>CAWHWI010000001.1:0-2014522 GCA_963833025.1 uncultured delta proteobacterium
GGTCGACCGCGCGTGAATCTTGTCTTCGACCAGGTGATGCAGCTTCATCATATACATGACGCCGACCGTGACCGGCTGCTCGAACGGCAAGCCGGTGCGTCCGTCGTGGAGCTGCGCCTGTCCGGTCTCGGGCAAGTCGGCGCGCTTCAGCAGCTGGAATATTTCCTCTTCGCGCGCGCCGTCGAACACGGGCGACGCCACGTGCACGCCAGCGAGAGCCTTGGCCGCGAGCTTGAAGATGTCGGGCTCGGCCAGCTCGTCGATAAAGTCGTGACTTTCCTTCTCGGGGTAGATTTCCTTGAGCCGTTTCTTGAGCTGCGCGGCGCTGACGCCGTTGCGGAGGTCTTCCTCGATTTTGTGCCCGAGCTCGCGCGCGGCCCATCCGAGATGGGTCTCGAGAATCTGGCCGACGTTCATGCGCGAGGGCACGCCGAGAGGATTGAGCACGATATCGACCGGGGTGCCGTCCGCGAGGCACGGCATATCTTCCTCGGGCAGGATTCGCGAGAGCACGCCCTTGTTGCCGTGGCGTCCGGCCATCTTGTCGCCGACCTGGAGGCGGCGCTTGATGGCGACGAACACCTTGATCATCTTGATCACGCCCGGCGCGAGCTCGTCGCCCGCCTTCAGGCGCTCGACCTTGGCGCCGTAGTGATTCTGCACGGCCTCGACGTTCGCATTCATCGCGGCGATAGCATTCTCGGCTTCTTCCTGCGCCGATTCGTTCTCGACGCGGACCTGGCCCCACAGCGTCGGCGGCAGCTCTTCGAGCTCCTCGGCGCTGATTGGGTCGCCCTTCTTGAGCAGTTCCTTGCGCTCGTCGGACATCACGCGTCCCGCCAGCTTTTTACCCGCGAGCGACTTCTTGAGCTTGCGCAGAGTTTCCTGGCGGATGATTCGCACTTCCTCGGCTTCGTCCTGCTTGAGGCGTTCGGCCTCGAGCACTTCGATTTCCTGGGTGCGTTCGTCCTTCGATACGCCGCGGCGCGAGAACACGCGCCCGTCGATCACGGTGCCTTCGACGCCGGGCGGCACGCGCAGGCTGGTGTCGCGCACCTCGCCGGCCTTCTCGCCGAAAATCGCGCGCAGCAGTTTCTCTTCGGGCGAAAGCTGCGTCTCGCCCTTCGGCGTGATCTTGCCGACCAGGATATCGCCCGGACGGACTTCGGCGCCGATGCGGATGATGCCGCTGGTATCGAGGTCCTTGAGCGCTTCCTCGCCGACGTTGGGAATGTCGCGGGTGATTTCCTCGGGTCCGAGCTTGGTGTCGCGCGCGATACATTCGAACTCTTCGATATGCACCGAGGTGAACAGGTCTTCCTTGACCACGCGCTCGGAAATCAGGATCGAATCCTCGAAGTTGTAGCCGCCCCACGGCATGAACGCGACCAGCACGTTGCGGCCGAGCGCCAGCTCGCCCATGTCAGTGGACGGCCCGTCGGCCAGCACGTCGCCGGACTTGACGCGCTCGCCTTTTACAACGATGGGGCGCTGGTTGATGCAGGTGTTCTGGTTCGAGCGCTGATACTTGATCAGATTGTAGATATCGACGCCGGCGTCGCGGAGATCCTTGGTCTGCTTGTCGGCGCGCACGACGATTCGCTCGGCATCGACACTCTCGACGATACCGTCGCGCTTGCCGACCACGGTGACGCCCGAATCGCGGCCGACCGTGCCTTCCAGGCCGGTGCCGACCAGGGGAGCGTCGGGCTTCAGGAGCGGAACGGCCTGGCGCTGCATGTTCGAGCCCATCAGCGCGCGGTTGGCATCGTCGTTTTCGAGGAACGGAATCAAGGACGCCGCCACCGACACGAGCTGGTTGGGCGACACGTCCATGTACTGGACGTCCTCGGCGCGGACCACGGTGGACTCGCCGCCGATACGCGCCGAGACCAGGTCCGCGGTGAAGCGGCCGTGCGCGTCGAGCTGCGCATTGGCCTGCGCGATGACTTTGTCTTCTTCGTCGAGGGCAGACAGGTAGACGATTCGCTCGGTGACGCGATTGTTCTCGACTTCGCGGTACGGAGTCTCGATAAAGCCGTATTCGTTGACGCGCGCGTAGGTCGAGAGCGCCGCGATAAGACCGATATTCGGACCCTCGGGCGTCTCAATCGGGCATACGCGGCCGTAATGCGTCGGATGAACGTCGCGGACTTCGAAACCGGCCCGCTCGCGCGTCAGCCCACCCGGTCCAAGCGCGGACAGCCGGCGCTTGTGCGCGATTTCGCTGAGCGGATTGGTCTGATCCATGAACTGCGACAATTGCGACGAGCCGAAGAACTCCTTGATGACGGCGGAAGCCGGCTTGTAGTTCACCAGCTCCTGCGGCATCAGGGTTTCGATATCCTGCAGGCTCATCCGCTCTTTGATTGCGCGCTCCATCCGGACCAGCCCGATACGGAACTGGTTCTCGACCAGCTCTCCGACGGCGCGCACGCGGCGATTGCCAAGATGGTCGATATCATCGACCTGGCCGTTGCCGTTCTTGAGCTCCATCAGGTAGCGAACGACTTCGAGGATGTCCTCGCGGCGGAGCGTGCCCTGCTCGAGCGGCACGTCAATCTTGAGCTTGTGATTCAGCTTGAGGCGGCCGACCTTCGAGAGGTCGTAGCGCTCGGCGTTGAAGAACAGGTTGTTGAAGAAAGTGGTCGCCGTTTCCTGCGTCGGCGGATCGCCGGGCCGCAAGCGGCGGTAAATCTCGATGACGGCTTCTTCGGGCGTGCCGAGCTTGTCCTGCGCCAGCGTGAGACGCAGCGGACCGCCGCCGGGCGCGTCCTCGGTGAACAGCACTTCGATCTTCTTGACGCCGTGGGCCTTGAGCTTTTCGAGGGTCTCCTCGGTCAGCTCCTCGTTGGTGCCAATCAGCACTTCGCCGGTGGTGGAATCGACGATATCGTGCGCCGAGACGCGGCTGACAATCTCGTCGAGCGCGATCGGCACTTCGCTGATCTTCGCCTGTTCCATCGCGCGCACGATAGCCTTGTTGAACTTGCGGCCTTCGCGCGCGATAACGTCGCCCGACTTGGGATCCTTGACGTCGCGGCTGACCCGCGAACCCATCAGATGGTCGGGCGCGAACTGCTTGGTGTACTGCTTGGCGTCGAGGTTGATTACGTCTTTCTGGTAGTAGTAGTTGAGCAGGTCCTCGGTGGCCATCCCGAGCGCGCGCAGCAGCACGGTCGCGGGAAACTTGCGGCGCCGGTCGATTCGCACGTACAGCACGTCGCGCGGGTCGAACTCGAAATCGATCCAACTGCCGCGATACGGAATGATTCGCGCCGAATAGAGAAGCTTGCCGGTCGAATGGGTGCGGCCCTTGTCGTGCTCGAAAAATACTCCGGGCGAGCGATGCAACTGCGAGACGATGACGCGCTCGGTGCCGTTCACCATAAAGGTGCCGTTGCCGGTCATCAGCGGTATCTCGCCGAAGTAAACTTCCTGCTCCTTGACGTTCTTGATAGAGCGGCGGCCGTTCTCGACGTCCCAGATGACGAGCTGAATCTTGACCTTGAGCGGCGCCGCGTAAGTCATGCCGCGCTGATGGCATTCCTCGACGTCGTACTTGGGCGTGCCGAGCTCGTAGGAGACGAACTCGAGCGACGCGGTCTCGTTGAAATCCTTGATCGGAAAGACCGACTTGAAGACCGCCTGCAAGCCAACGTCGGCGCGGTCCTCGGTCGAGACGCCGACCTGCAGGAAATCATCGTAGGAGCGCTTCTGAATCTCGATTAGATTCGGAATCTCGATGATCTTCTTGATCTTGCCGAACGAGCGGCGAATGCGAAGATTGCTAGTTACATGAACCTGGGCCATCAGCTACCTCACCGTGCGTGCGCCACATACTTCGGCGCGCCGTGAAGCAATAGAGGACGCGGGCGCAGAGGTCTCCCCCGTGCCCACGGCTTCATCGATAAAGACCGTTTGAAATTCCCGCGAGCATGCCGATGCCGCGCCGCGTGAATCTCCCGACCCTTTGTTGTGCGTCAAAAAGGCTAAACCTTCCTACTTGAGCTCGACGCTGCCGCCAGCCGCTTCGAGCTTCTTCTTGATCTCTTCGGCTTCGGCTTTGTTGACGCCCTCTTTGACCGCCTTCGGCGCTCCGTCGACCAAATCCTTGGCCTCCTTGAGGCCGAGTCCGGTCAACTCGCGCACGACCTTGATCACCTGGATCTTCTTGTCGCCGGAGCCTGTCAGGACGACGTTGAACTCTTCTTTCTCGGGCGCCGCCGCGGCCGCACCGCCGCCGGCCGCCGGAGCAGCCGCTGCCGCGACCGGAGCCGCGGCCGAGACGCCGAGCTCGGTCTCGAGTTCCTTGACGAGGGCCGCTGCTTCGATCAGGCTCAGGTTCTTCAGATAGTCCTTGACCTGATCGCGGCTGAGTTGTGCTTCTGACATGTTACCTACTCTCCTTGTTCACGCATCCGGGGAGATGTTCTTTTGTCGCGCCCCGAGATTCTTATTTTTCATGCAAGTGGATCGTTTAACTTAATCATCCGCGCGCGTTCTGCACGCGACCCTTTTTTCAGCCCTCGGAAACGGGAGCCGCCGGCGCTTCGGGCGCGGGTTCCGACGAAGCCGCTGCCGGAGGAGCCGCAGGTGCCGCGCCGGCGCCGTTCTTTTTTCCAATCGCGTCGATCACGCGCGCCAGGTACGAGCCGGGCTCGTTCAGCAGGCGGACTAATTGTGTCGCCGGCGCATTGAGCAGGCCGAGCAACTGGCTATAGATCACCTCGCGCGACGGCAACGTCGCGAGCGCCTGGACTTCCGCAGGCGTCAGCGCCTTGCCTTCGAGCACCGCGCCGCGCAGCTTGAGCTTTTCGCCGAGCGGCCCGAACGAGGTGAAGGTCTTGGCCAGTACGACCGGGTCCTCGTAACTGAGGATGAGGCCGACCTGCCCGCCGAGGTTGCTGTCGAGCGCCTCGAACTTGGTGCCCTTGATCGCGTGGCGGACGAGCGTGTTCTTCGCGATTCGCATCTCGCCGCGCACGGCGCGCAGGCGCTTGCGCATCTCGGTCGATTCGGCGGCGGTCATGCCGCGGTACTCGGAGACCAGCGCGATACTGGCGCGGCCGAAACTGCTCGAGAATCTTCAACCAGCGCGGTCTTTTCAGACTTTTTCATTATAACGTTCCAGCCCCTACAACAAAAAACGAAAAACCCGTCATCTTAATGTTACGCGGCCGCCGCGAGCGCCTTGGGAGCCGCAACTGCGGTATCAACGCGAACTCCGGGGCCCATCGTCGAGGACAGCGCGACGCTGCGAACGTAGTTGCCCTTGGCGCTGGCCGGCTTGGAGCGAACGATCGCGCCGAGAATCGCGCGCACGTTTTCGAGCAGCTTCGACTCGCCGAAACTCAGCTTGCCGACGCGCGCATGCACGACGCCCGCCTTGTCGACGCGGTAGTCCACTTTGCCGGCCTTGATCTCGGCGACGGCTTTCGCCACGTCGAAGGTCACGGTGCCGACCTTGGGATTGGGCATCAGGCCTCGCGGCCCGAGGATTTTGCCGATACGCCCGACCTGGCCCATCATGTCGGGCGTCGCGATGACGCGGTCGAAGTCGAGCCAGTTCTCTTCCTGGATTTTCTTGATGATGTCGTCGCCGCCGACGAAGTCCGCGCCCGCCTCGCGCGCCTCGCGCTCTTTCTCGCCCTTGGCTACTACTAGCACGCGTGCGACCGCGCCGGTGCCGTGCGGAAGCACGATGGTGCCGCGCACGTTCTGGTCGGCCTGACGCGGATCGACGCCGAGCCGCACCGCAATCTCGACGGTCTCGTCGAACTTGGCGAGCTTGTTGTCGACGACCAGCTTGACGGCCTCTTCGAGCGTGTAGCGCTTTTCGCGATCGATTTTTTTGAGCGCTTCCTTATATTTCTTGCCGGCCATTCTTTTTAGATCCTTTTTTTAGACCTAAGTCAGTCTGAAACTTCGATTCCCATGCTGCGCGCGGTGCCCGCGACCGTGTTGACGGCGGCGGCGAGGTCAGCCGCAGTCAGGTCCTTGAGCTTGGTCTTGGCGATTTCCTCGACCTGCGCGCGCGTGACCTTGCCGACCTTGTTCTTATTGGGCATCGGCGAGCCTTTTTCTACTCCCGCCGCGCGGAGCAGCAGAATCGACGCGGGCGGGCTCTTGGTGATGAAAGTGAACGAGCGGTCGGCGTAAACGGTGACGACGACCGGGATGACCAGGCCCTGCATGTTCTGGGTCTGGGCATTGAAGGCCTTGCAGAACTCCATGATATTGACACCGCGCTGGCCGAGCGCCGGTCCCACCGGCGGCGACGGATTCGCCGCGCCGGCCGGAATCTGCAGCTTGATCGATCCGACTACTTTCTTAGCCACTTTAAATCCGTTCCTGGTTATTCAAGTCGCGAATGCCGCCCGCGCGCATCAGGATGCATGCTTGACGGCGAATCGATCGTTATCGTTTCAGGCCTTCTCTACCTGCACAAAGTCCAGCTCGACCGGCGTTGCGCGGCCGAAAATCGAAATGAGAACGCGCACCTTGCCCTTTTCCGGCTTGACTTCCTCGACGGTGCCGTTGAAGTCCTGGAAGGGGCCGTCGACGACTTTGATCGCCTCGCCGACTTCGAACAGCACCTTGGGCTTGGGGCGCAGCGCGCCCTCTTCCATCTGCTGCTCGATCTCCGCCACTTCGGAAATCGGCACTTCGGGCGGATTGGTGGAATGCCCGACGAAGCCGGTGATTTTCGGCGTATCCTTGATTACGTGCCAGGTCTCGTCGTCAAGCACCATCTGCACGAAGATGTATCCGGGGAAAAATTTGCGGCTCGAGACCTTGCGCGCGCCGCCCTTGCCGAGTTCCTGCACGCGCTCGATTGGCACCAGCACCTTGCCGATTTTCTCTTCCTTGTGGAGCGAGCGGACCCGCTCCTCGAGCGCGGCCTTGGCCTTGTGCTCGTAGCCCGAGTAGGTATGGACGATATACCACTTCATCGCGGGCTTGGCGGTTTCGGTCGTCGGTTCAGTCATCTGGCTATCGGCGGTCATGGATCCGGTCGTTGTCGTTGTTGTCGTCAATGTCTAGCGGAGCAGCATCTGCACGCCGCGAACCGCGAAAAAATCGATCACTCCGAGCCACAAAGCAATCACAAATGACAGGCCGACAACCACAATGGTGGCCTGCATGGTCTCCTTGGGCGAGGGGTAATGGACCTTGGACAGTTCCGTCCATGCTTCCGAGACGAAACTTACGCCCTGATTGAAGTAACTTTTCAAACTATTCATTTTTCGTGCCTAAATCAAGAACCACGTGATTAATTCGTCTAATGTCTGGCGGGCCAGCCAGGGGTCGAACCTGGAACCCTCGGATTTGGAGTCCGATGCTCTGCCAATTGGAGCTACTGACCCTTCCTTTTTTTAGTGTCTACGCGGGCTGCTGGCCTGCCAGCGTCTCTATCAATTCTGCCCGCGTCTCTACCAATCAAGTAACTTTGCCTTCTTTATGTACAGTATGCGAACGGCATCGCGGACAGAATTTCTTGATCGAAAACTTGTCGGTCTGCGTTTTCTTGTTCTTGGTAGTCGTGTAGTTGCGCGACTTGCAGGTGTCGCATGAAAGCGAAATCAGGTCTCTCATTGTATGTGCCTCAATATGCCGCTTCTAAAAAACGCAAATTTGGAAAGCCCACGACGGGATTCGAACCCGTGACCTCTTCCTTACCAAGGAAGTGCTCTACCGCCTGAGCTACATGGGCATCCGCTCAATGCTCGAACAATCGATAATGAACGCTCACAACCAAACCGGCGCCTCGATTCGATTCACTAAAATACTTGGAGCGGGAAACGGGACTCGAACCCGCGACCCCGAGCTTGGAAGGCTCGCGCTCTACCAACTGAGCTATTCCCGCTCTCTCCGTCGAACTCATCATTATACTGGTGGAGAGGGGAGGATTCGAACCTCCGTAGGCATAAGCCGGCAGATTTACAGTCTGCTCCCTTTGGCCACTCGGGAACCTCTCCTCCCAAGGCTATCGTGCCGACCAAGCCGATGGCGAGAATCGAACTCGCAACCACCTGATTACAAATCAGGTGCTCTACCGTTGAGCTACATCGGCAAACGACGTTAAGCAAGAAAAGCTATTCGCCGCGGTATCGACTGTCAAGCTAAACAGGGTCTGGGGGGTCTGCTTCTTGCTTCTGGGCCGCAAAAAGCGTTCGGCAATCGCTCACCCGAGCGCTCCCCGAAGCCGAGTGCAGCCGGTAAATTCTGCAATCGCGTTTAGAAAACTGCGCATCGATGTTACGCAGGTGACAAAACGTGACAAACCGAATCTTGTAGCGGCGAGGGGAAATCCGTGTAAAGTGATTTCCATGCCGAAAGCCAAGCCTACCAGCAGCACCCTGATGGACCTTGAATGGGCCCGCGTTTACGCCGAGCGCATCAAGGACGAGCTGAAGCTGATCGCCAAGACACTGTCGGACCTAAACGCGCACGCGATGCATCCGCATCTCGTCAAGGGAGCGGTAGCGCTCAAAGCGCAGATGAAGGCAGCCAGTCAGCAGGTTGGCGGGATGAGAAAAATCGCGAGCCAGTACGAATCCAGCTGGATGAGCACGATCAAGAAGGCGCTCGAGCGGAAATATCCCGGCTTCAACGACGGCAAACTGGAGCCCGCCAAGCCGGCGGCCAAAAAATCCGCGAAGAAGAAATCCCGCCCGGCTCGAGGACCCTCGCCGCTAGCCTGAATTCTTCGCACTAGCGCGGCGCCGCGCGATTTCGAACAGCGCGACGGCGGCGGCGACCGACACGTTGAGCGAGCCGACTTTGCCGCGCATCGGGATGTCCACGACGAAGTCCGCGCCCTTCTTCACGATGTCGCGAACGCCGCGTCCCTCGGAACCGACGATGATCGCGAGCTTGCGCGAGGTGTCGAGCGCGTAGATCGACGTGTCGCCGCCGGGCGCCAGGGCAGCCGTCCAGTAGCCCGCCTCTTTTAGCTGCTCGATAGTGCGCGCGACGTTGCCGCATCGCGCGATCTTCAGATGTATCCACGCACCGGCCGACGACTTGACCGCCGCGGGCGTGATGGCCGCGGTGCGGTCCTTGGCGATGACGATCGCGCCGACGCCGGCGCCTTCCGCCGAGCGCATCAGGGCGCCCAGGTTGCGCGGGTCGGTGACGCCGTCCACTAACACGATCGGATCATGCTGCGCGGCGAGAATTTGCTCGAGCGGCGTGTATTCGTACTCGCGCATCAGGGCCGCAATCCCCTGGTGGCGCGCGGTCGGGCCTGCCAGCCGCTCCAGGCCGGCGTCGTCGGCGAACTCGACGCGGCCGCCGCCGGTTCTGACGAGATCGATCTCGGCGGAGAAGCGCCGCTCGTCGCCTGATTTCACGTAGAGCACTCGAATCGAGGCGGGCGCCGCCGCCACCAGCTCGCGAATCGGCTCGACGCCGTAAACTATTTCGCGATCGTTGCCGCTCGCGCGCCTGGCCTCGCGGTCGCCCGTATCGGCACGCCGAAAATCTCGCGCAGGGGGCGGCGCGGCCGACGGTTTGGTGGGCGACGCGGGCGAATTACGGCGCGGCGGACGCGGTGCGTTGCGGTTGAAGCGCGGATTGCGGTCCTTGTCGCGAAAATCTCTCATCGTCGGCGATAGTATCAGAGCGCCGCGCAAGTAGCGCGCGCGACAGCGGCGGAAGTTTCAATCGCTCTCCGGGATGTCTAAACTTGTCTGCGTTACTTGGCGATTAAACATGAGACTCGCGATTCCAGGCTTTGCAATTATCGACCGCTACGTCGCGCGCGAAGTGCTGGCGCCGTTCGCCGTCGACGTCGGCCTGCTGACCTTCGCGCTGGTCACCGGCAAATTGCTCAAGCTGATGGACATGGTCGTCAATCACGGCGTCAGCCTCGGCGAAGTGGTCGGGATCATCGGGTACATCATGCCGGCCTTCCTGGAACTCACGTTTCCGATGGCGGTGCTGCTCGGCGTGCTGATGGGATTCGGGCGGATGTCGAGCGACCAGGAGATGACCGCGGCGCGCGCCTGCGGCGTCAGCCTGTACCGGCTGGCGGTGCCGGTGATGATAGTGGCGCTGGGCGTGTACGCGATTTCGAGCTACTTCGCCTTCTCGCTGCGGCCGTGGGCGAATTCCAATCTGCAAAACAAGCTCTACGAGCTCAGCCAGACCCGCACCAGTGCCGGGATGAAGGAAAAAATCTTCAACAGCAATTTCCCCGGCCTGGTCGTTTATGTCGACCAGATGTCCGATACCGATTCCAGTTTGTCGGGCGTCATGATCTCCGACGCGCGCGATCCGCATAATCAGAACACGATAATCGCCAAACATGGGATGATGCTGCCCGACCCGAAGCACAAGTCGATCACGCTGCGGCTGTTCGACGGTTCGATCTTCGGCGTCGAGCCGGCCGACAACTCGACGCACGTGACCAGCTTCAAGATCTACGATCTCAGCGTCAACTCCGAAGGCGCACTCGGCATCACCGACGTGGATCCGGGCGAGATGACCTACACGGCGCTGCGCGCCGATATCAAGGCGGCGCGCGACAAGGGCAAACCCGACTACGCGGCCGAGACGGAGATGGCGAGCAAGTTCACCGTCCCGTTCGCCACGATGCTGTTCGCGCTGCTCGGCATCGCGCTCGGACTCAAACCTGCGCGCGGCGGGCATTCGGAGCGCTTCGGCGTCAGCGTCGCGCTGTTCTTTTTCTACTACTCGCTGATGCGCGTGGGCGAGTCGCTCGCGCAGCGCGGCAAACTCGACTCGTGGGTCGCGATGAGCATCCCCGACGTCGTGTTCATGGCGCTGGCGTTTTGGTTCTTCTATCGCGCCGCGTCCGACAAGGGCGACCAGGGCCGCGGCCCCGGCGACATCATCTGGGATCTCGTCGAGCGCTACGAACGCAGCAGGCAGGCCGCATGAGACTTCGGCCGCGCCTGTCGCCGGTGATGGACCGCTTTATCGCGGGCCAGTTCTTCGGCCCGTTCATGGTCTGCCTCGCGGCCTTCACAGCGGCCTACCTGCTCGGCGACATGTTCGATCGATTCGACGATTTGATCCGATACGGCGGGCTCGGACTGTTGGGCCTCAAGTACTTTGCGCTCAAGCTTCCCCTGATAGTTTCGCAGGTCCTGCCGGTGGCGTGCCTGGCCGGTGTGCTGCTCGGCTTCGCGCTGCTCAATCGATCGGGAGAGGTGCTCGCCTGCCAGCAACTCGGCATCAGCCGGCTCGAGATGGCGGTGCCGGTGCTGCTGGTCGCGATATTGATTTCGGGTTTTGATTTTCTCATCAGCGAGACGTTGGTTCCTGCCGCGACGCGCGAATCGAAATATATCTACGCGGTGGAACTCAAGAAGCATCAGCTGAGGGCGGTCTTCGCCAACCGGCGCATCTGGGTGCGCGTGCGCGACGGATTCGTCTCGGTCGACAGCTTCGACAAGAAGAACGCGCTGCTCACCGGCATCACGCACTACCAGCTCGATTCAAACTTCGGACTCAGGGAGCTCGAGCATGCGTCGAGCGCGCGATGGAACGGGCACAGCTGGGTCGAGCTCGGGCTGAATTCGTTCGAGGTCGCGGATGGCGGTGCGGTGACCAAAACCGGCGTCACGCAGCTCGATCTCGAGCTGACGCCAGCCGATTTCGGCCTGCTGCGCTTCGACCCCGAGGAGTTCAGCCTGTGGGAGCTCGATCGCTACATCGCGGACCTGCGCAGCAAGGGACTCGACCCGGGCGGCTACGTCGTCGATCGCGATCTTAAGTACGCGATGCCGCTGGCGTGCCTGATAATGACGGCGCTCGGGATGGCGCTCAGCCTCGATCCGCTGCCGCGCAACCTGAGCCTCGGACGCAGCTTCGGACTGGCGATCATAATCGGCTTCGCCTACTGGACCGCGCTCGGAATAACGTCGGCGCTGGGCCGTTCGGGACTGCTACCCCCGCCCGTGGCCGCGTGGATTCCAAATTTCATGTTCGCGATGATCGCGCTTTCGATCTTCCTGTTCGGCGAAGAACGGTAAGCGGGATACGCGACAACGTCGACCTAGGCAGCCAACTTTGAACGGCTGACACAGCCAACCGGTAGTGATTGAATTACCGTTGATTCCTGCTAACTAGATATGGGCTCATTCTGCGTGAAAAACGAAGCAAGACAACACAACCAGTACCGTTGGATTGGTCGTGGCGTCTACACGACCGCGGAAGCGTCGCGATTAACTGGGATCTCCCCAGGCCGAATCCGTCGCTGGATGGAAGGATACACATTCGTGCGGAGAGGAGACGTTCGAACGTCGCCGCCGGTTTTGAGCCGAGGCCCGGATGCTTTTCCGGAGTCCGAGGCAATGACAATCTCGTTCAGGGACCTGATCGAGATAATGTGTGTTAGCGGTTTTCTTAACGCTGGCGTGCGCTGGCCCCGATTGAGGAAAGCATACGAAAAAGCCGGCGAGGTTCTTGGCATCGACCATCCATTCGCGACTCGCCGTTTTCTCACCGATGGGTACAGCGTGCTGCTGAAGCTGGATGACAAATACCTCCTCGACTTGGTCAGCGATCAATTCGCTCTATTTCAGGTTCTTCGGCCATATCTCAAGACCGATGGGCTTGACTTTGCTGATGAGTTTGCCGCGCGCTGGTGGCCAATGGGCAAACGGAAGCCGGTCTTTATCGATGGACGCTTAAGTTTCGGTCAACCCGTGGTAACTCAAGGTGTACCGACGCTCGTTCTGTACCGGGCCTATCTCGCTGAATCTCGAACCAGAGCCGGAACCGTGAAAATCGATTCGGGCCGCCAAACTATCGATCAAAAGACCGTCGCCTACGTCGCCCACTGGTATTCGATTGCATCGCGGTCAGTCCGAGCAGCTATCGAGTATGAAACCCGCCTGGCGGCGTGAGATTCTTCTTCGACAACACGATGCCTCCGAAAGTTGTCGAGGCACTCAGGATTCTGGATTCCGACAATGATCTCGTCCATTTGACCGAACGATTTCCCGCCGATACCCCTGATGCCACCTGGATTTCTGCATTGAGCGGGGAAGGAGATTGGATAATCATTTCGGGCGACGTGAGAATAACGCGAAACCCTGGAGAACGAGCAGCGTGGCTTGAATCAAAGCTTTTGGCCTTCTTCCTGGCGAAGGGTTGGACGAATCAGTCCTTGTGGGATCAAGCTTGGCGCTTCATCAAATGGTGGCCGGGCATCGTCGAGCAATCCTCGCGGATCAGGCCTCCGGCAGGATTTATAGTCCCCCTCAAAACTGCCAAGCTCGAACAGGTTCGAATTTGACGTCGTGTTCCGGCGGCGACGATGACGATCGCGTCGCCGGTATTCCAGCGAACGCTCCGAGCGGGGTATCAGCCGTGGTTGCGGTAGGCGCTGGCGCGCGCGATGATTTCCTTAACGACTGACGTCTTGGCGTCGGCGTAGTCTTGCACGTACTTCCAGGTCTGCTTCGCCAGTTCCCGCTTGGCGCGCTCGTATAGCTCGCGGTCCGCATCGTTGCTGCGCAGCCAGTCGCGGAACATCAGCATCTTGTCCATCTCAGGACATCCGAACGAGTACACGTGAAGATTGATGTCCGTGTCGGGACCTTTGAACAGCCGATGCTGATGCCATTCCGGCTCGCGGATGCGGAGCACGTATCCTGCCGAGGTCATTGCGGGCACGTACGCCGGCTCGTCAGCAGAATCCGCGACCGCGAGCAGCATGTCGATGATGGGCTTGGCGGCGAGCCCCGGCACCGAAGTCGATCCAGCGTGCTCGAGCATCAGCACGCGCTCGCCAAGCGTCGCCCGAACCCGCTTCGCCTCGCGGATAAAAAGCGCAGGCCACTCGGCACTGTACTCGATCAACTCGATCGGTGCGTTATGCACCGGCAGCGCACCAATATGCGCCGCCCGCATCTCTTCTTCGGTAGTCATGTTTGGTTCAGCTCGATCCCAAGTGTACATATGTATTGTCTGAATCACTAAATCGACCTGGCAGTCGTCATCTGTATGGGAAGCGGCATATTCGCGCGGGCTAGTGAACCTAAGATCTGTTATCTCTGTGCTCGAACAGGGGCAGACTCTAAGGATCATATCGTCCCACAGTCGATGTTTAGGCCACCGCGCCCATCAAACTTGGTTACCTTACCAGCGCACATTCTTTGTCAGCGGGAATTTTCAAATTCAGAAGACTACCTACGAAACGTCTTTGCGGGAATGGCCGACGATGGGTCAGACCCGTCGGTGCCCGGCGACGTTGTGACCAGAGCCTTCGCGCGAAATGCCGGATTGAGCCGCGCCGTTCTCACGGGTTTGCGCTACGACGAACCGGTACTAAGTGATGGCGGTATTGTTGTTGGTACGTCGCCGGCATTCGTGTTTCAACCCGGGCTATTCTATCCAGCGCTCAAAAAAATGTTGCGTGCCTTGGTCTATCACGACTCAGGCGAGTTCCTTCTAGCCGGCGCGGAGATTCAATGGCGTCAGTATGATTGCGCGATTCCGGACAACGTCTCCCCCGCCCTTGAAAATCGCTGCCAGAAATCCCTTTCCTATTCGGGGGTATTCGAGTCTGGTTGTGTGAAGGGTTCCGAATTTCGTTGGTGGTTTCTCCGATTTTACCGGCGTTTTACTTTTTCGGCGCTATTTCCAAATCAGGAGTTAGTTGGTAGCAAGTCGTGAACTCATTGCGATGGCTGATGTATGCGAGATGACCGCAATTAACTGGAAGGAAGCCTCCGCACTAGCGCCGTTGCCCTGACAATCCTGGAAATTTTCGCAGGTGGTCAACCTGGTGGTCAAATAGCCGCGAAGGTAAGGTTATCTATTTGATTTCGCTAACCTTCTGCTAGCCGCCGATTTGGTACATCGAGCGGTCTTGCGTTGAGCGGCCTTCTAGCAGGCGATGGCCCGTGGACTTCAGCTCGACGGCGCGCCTTTAAGATTCGCCCACTCGCTAATCGCGTCGCCCGCGTTCGAGCGCATCCACGACAACCGTTGTCACCAGCATCTGTCATAATACAAACCATGAACTCCTCAACCGCTTCTCACGGCGCATTCACCTCAGATCGTACGAATCCAACTCATCCGCACTCATTATGCGCCGCCAACTTCACTCTCTGCGATCCTTCGATCGCATCGCTCCGCAATTGCTATCCCTCAATCACACGCACCCACCGGACGGAGGAGATCGAGGAGAAAGTAAGATGTCAACAAAATTCGCCTATCGGCCAATTTCTCGGTTTAGAACAATGTTTCCTCGGTCTGCGAGTTCAGACGCTAGCCGCCGATTTGGTACATCGAGCGGTCTTGCGTTGAGCGGCCTTCCAGGAGGTGATGGCCTGTTGGTTTTAGCTCGACTGCTCGTTTTAGAATTCGCGCGACATCGGCTATCACATCGGGGGAGTTTGAGCGTAGCGCTTTGCGGACGTCTAGTTCGTCGTCGTTTAGCAGGCACAGGTGGAATTTTCCGTCTGCCGTCAGGCGCATCCGGTTGCAGGTCCCGCAGTAGGGCTCGCTGACCGGACTGATGAAGCCGACTACGCCGCGCGCGCCCCGAAGCCGGTAGTTGCGCGATTCGTCGGCGAGGTTTTCCGACGGCATTTCGGTGAGCGCGCCTAGCGCAGCCTCGATTCTGCGCCGCGTCTCGATATTCGACACGTAGCGCTTCATCGACAACGTCGCGCATTCGCCGCCGCCCAGCGGCATCAGCTCGATAAATCGCACGTGCCAGTCGCGCTCGAGCGTGAGCCGCGCCAGCTCGACGACATCCGATTCGTTGTAGCCGGCCGTCACGACCGAGTTGAGCTTGATCGGCGTCAGCCCCGCCTCTTCGGCGGCGACTATGCCGCGCCAGATTTTCTCGAAGCTGCCCCATCGCATCTGCCGCTCGACAGTCGCGGGGTCCAGGCTGTCGAGATGCACGTTGATTCGATTCAGCCCCGCGCGTTTCAGGGCAGGCGCAAGCTCCGTGAGCAGGAGCGCGTTGGTGGTCAGCGCCAGGCCGTCGACGCCGGGCACGCGCGCAAGCCGCTCGACAATTTCGACGAGATCGAGCCGCAGGGTAGGCTCTCCCCCCGTCAGCCGGAATTTTCGAAAGCCCACGCCGACTGCGGCGCGCACGACGGTCTCAAACTCCGCCGGAGTCAGCAACTCGTCCTTGGGAAGAAAGCGCAAGCCCTCCAGCGGCATGCAGTAAACGCATCGCAGGTTGCAGTTATCGATCACTGACAGCCGCAGGTAATCTATCTCACGATTGAAGGAGTCGCGGGGCACGAACCAATAGTTATTCCAGCAACCTGCGCGAAACAACTTGGCGCCGATGCGAGTTTCTATCTTGCGAATTCGCTCGCGCTGCCTATTATATTGACGCTTAATTTCGAAGCACGCTCGGTCCGCTGTTTCGCAAGTGCTATTCGGCAACTGCCTGAGGGGAATCGATGGGACATTCGGGGAGAATGAAGCTCGGCGCGATCGTAGTCTTGAGCGCGGCCGCGTTTGCGATGGTGGCGGTCACGGCCGTGGTCGCGCCGCGCGTGCAATCGGCGGGCGCGGCTGCGCCGAGCGCGACGCCGACTGCGACGCCCTCGCCCGGCCCCTGGCCGATGTACCATCACGATCTCAAGCGCACCGGATTGAGCCAGTTCAACACCAGCGCCAACTCGGGCACTCAGAAGTGGAAGTTTGACGTCGGCTACGCTCTATACTCCTCGCCGGTGATAGGCGCCGACGGCACCATTTACTTCGGGTCACAGAATGATACGTTCTACGCGCTTAACCCCGACGGCTCGCAGAAGTGGGCGTTTGCGACCGGTGGCGCCGTGATTTCCTCGCCGTCGATTGGCCCGGACGGCACCATCTACTTTGGAACCTATGACAAAAACCTCTACGCGGTGACCGATAGCGGCACCAGCGGCACGCTGAAGTGGATGTTCCCGACCGGGGCTTTGATCGAGGCCTCGCCGGCGGTCGGCGCCGACGGGACCGTCTACATCGGCTCGGAGGACTCCAAATTCTACGCGGTAAATCCCTCCGACGGCAGCCAGAAGTGGGCGTTCACGACCGGCGGCAGTATAGACTCCTCATCGGCGATCGGCGCCGACGGCACCATTTATATCGGCTCCTTCGACGACAACCTCTACGCGTTGACCGACGGCGGGCAAGGCGCCGTCACAAAGAAGTGGACGTTTAAGGCCGGCGCTGCGATTGACTTGGCGGCGCCGGCGATCGGCGCCGACGGAACCATCTACGTTGGCTCCGATGACGGCAACCTCTACGCGCTAACTGACAACGGTAGCAGTGCCACGGAGAAGTGGGCGTTCCAGACCGGCTCTGAGGTGGACACGACGCCGGCGATTGGCGCCGACGGCACCATCTACGTATTGCCCAACAGCGCCAGCTTCTACGCGATCAACCCGGGCGGCACGAAAAAGTGGGTGTTCACCGTCGACTCAGTCGAATATGCGTTCGAGTCCGCGGCGGCGATCGGCGCCGACGGGACCATTTACGTGGGCGTCTCACTCCCCGATGACCAGCTCCACGCGATAACCGACAACGGTACCAGCGGCACGCAGAAGTGGGCGTTCCAGACCGGCGGCGCCGTGATCACGTCGCCGGCAATCGGCAGGGACGGGACTGTTTACTTCGGTTCCGAGGACGGTTACCTGTACGCGCTGGGCGGCACCGCCGCTTCCCCGACCCCGACCTCGACCGCAACCTCGACCAGGACTGCGACTCCGACCTCGACTGCCGCCACGCCAACCCAAACGCCGACCGCGACTGCTACCGCAACTTCCACGGCCACGCCGACCGCGACTGCGACGGCATCCGCAACACCTACTTCTACGCCGACTTCACTTCCGATTGGCGATAGTCCGGCTATCAGTCGCAGTTCGATTGCTTTTGGAAATAAGGTGACTGTTGGAAGTACCAGCAAGCCGGAGACGATCACGATCAAGAACAAGGGTAAGAAAAAAACGGGGGTGCCGGTGAGCATCGAGATGGAGATCGCGGCGCCGTCGATGTTCGCGGTCAAGTCGGAATGCGAAAAAACGCTCGCGCCTGGCAAGAGCTGCAAGGCGTCGGTGACTTTCGCGCCGACGGACACGACGGAGCAGAGTGGAAGCCTGATGATTTATGACAATGTGACCGGCTCGCCACAGAAGGTGACGCTGTCGGGAACCGGTGCGGCTGCCAAGTAGACGCAATCCCCAGATAGTGCCGATGAGCGGGGTGGGCAAATAGCGAAAATGGAAATTTTTCCGTACTATCGTTTGGTAGCGGGATGAACGGTGGCTTGAACATGGTTGGTCGATTGCGCGGGAAGTTGCGACTGAAGCAGGTCTCGATGCTCGCCGTCGCGATGGCCGTGTTGGGAGTCCTGGCGCTCGCACCTTCGAGCTATGCGGCCGAGGCCAATCGCGCCGCCTCCGACGCGGTCGTCACAGAGGCGGAAGCGCTGATCAACGAGGCCGGCAAGGCCGATCCCGTCGATACCAGGATGATTCACCAGGCGATGGACAAGCTGAAAGAGGCGATGCGCATCGATCCGCGCAACGATTCAGCGTACGTGGACCTCGGCTTCTGCTACGGCGTGTTGCGCGACGGGCCAAGTGCGATCGATATGTACCGCACGGCGACCGACTTGAATCCGTCGGGCAGCAACTTCATTGAACTGGCCGACGTCTATCTGCGCGTCGGCGACTCTGAAGATGCGCTGTTGGCGGCCAACGCCGGAATCGTCAAGGACCCCTACAACGCGCGGCTCTACAACGCCAAGGGCATGGCGCTGAACGACTTGCAGCGCTTCGCCGAGGCCGAAGAAGCATGGGAGAAGGCGCTGCAGCTCAATCCCAATCTGCGAGTCGCACAGGTAAATCTAGACGCGCTGAACGGCGGCTCCACCGGCCGCGGCAGTATCAGCAAGCATCGGACGCAGCAGCAGTCACCCACGCCGCCGTAGCAACGCGCGACTGAGATCCTGAAAAAGCGAAAGGCCGAGCCATTGTGGCCGGGCCTTTTCAATTTCAAGTGGACCGCTGCTCATCTGTAGGCGGCACTGCGTTCGGGTTCAGCATGGCGCGGGCGCGGGCGAATCGTCGCCTGGAGCGGATGACGGAAATAATTCCAACGATCGCGACAAACAAAGCGAACCCGGCTTGAACAAAAAACGCTCTGTATGTCGCCATTGTCAAACTCCTGCTGACTACCAATCCTCGTTGCCGACCGGTTTGCCCCAATCAATCAATTCGTGGCTGTTTTCCGGCGTGATCTGTTCGATCAGCTTGGGCAAATCCTACACCAAGCTATCTGCCACGATCTGCTTCGAGGAGTTCTCTTCCGCCGCGCTCGCAATCTGAGGGGGCAGTTTCTGGTCACCAATCATCTCGCTGTTTTCCCCTCTAGCCGCCGGTGATTGGACGTTCGGGCTCCGCGACGCAGTATGCGCATCGGCAGAGACTCCTGAGCTGCGGCATCGTGTAGATGGTCTCGTGACCGTCGGCCCATCCGATGAAAACGGCCGCTTCGCCCAGCCGCGAAAGCTGACGCATGCGGACGCTGGCGGGCGGCACCTCGCCGTCCACGCCGCCCTTGCACGCATCGCACCGACATCCTCGGCGCAAATTTTCCAGCGGAAAAATACTGTCGTGACCGTCGACCCATTGCACGCCGACGGCGTAACGCCCGACTTCGTGCAGGCCTTTTATCTTCGGAGTCTTTGACTTTATAAGCGCCATCGTTGCAGCTTGAGTATATCTCCCACGCACCCGCGCGTGGAAACTTAATTGCTTGAAGAAGGAGAGCTCGAACCATGGATGAAAAAGCAAAAAAACAGGCCTTGTTGATGATTCCTTACGGGCTGTTCGTGCTGGGCGCCGCTCACGGCGGCAAGGCTACCGCGGCAACCGTCAACTGGGTCACGCAAGCCAGCTTCAACCCGCCGCTGGTCGTGGTCGGAATCAAGAAGGACTCGGGCTCGCACGCGATGGTGAAGGATTCGAAGAAGTTTGCGCTCTCGATGCTCGCGGCCGGACAAAAGGGCATCGCCGGCGCGTTCTTTCGCCACGTCGAGCCCAAGGACGGCAAGTTCGGTGACTTCGCGTTCGAGAACGGCTCCAACGGCGCGCCGATAATCAGCGACGCGCCCGCGTCGGTCGAATGCGAAGTCGTCGGCTTCTACGAACTCGGCGATCACAGCGTCGTCGTCGGCAAAGTCACCGAGGCGCACGTCAAGCGCGACGCCGAAGCGCTGACGATAAAAGAGACCGGATGGAATTACGGCGGCTAGCAGGGTGGCAGGTGTGACCCCTGCACCCAGTACTAAGAAATGATGCGGGCGGAGTTTACCCTCGATGAAGTGCGCGAGAGGCTGGAGCGGCTGACTGCCAACGCCAGTCGCGAGTTGCCCGTCAAGCAGCCGCATTGGGGCGACGCGATCCTGTGCGACGGCCTGCTATACGCCGCGCATGCGCTCAAGAGCGACGCCCCGGTCGAGGCGGCCGAGCGATGGTTCGCGCCGAAGCTCGCGTCCGGTCCGCGCACCAAGGGATGGTTCTGGTTCTGGGCGGCCGAAGCGCTGCCGGCGCTTGATTTGCACTTGCAGACGAAGGACCCGCGCTACCTGGAATATGCGCGCGCGGTCGTCGCCTTCACGGAAAATTCCGCCGCGCGAACTCCCGACGGCGCGTTCGTCCCGCATCCACCGACGCTCGAAGTTTGGATCGACGTCTGCTACTTCACCGCGCCCGCAATCGCGTTGCTCGCGCGAATCTCGTGCGACTCGGCGATGCTCGAGCGCGCGGCGGATCAGGTGATCCTTCACCGCGATCATCTGATCGATCCGAACACCGGCCTCTTTTGGCACGTCGCGTACGTAGATCGGAAGACGCATTCGCCGTGCTTGTGGGCGCGCGGCAATAGTTGGTTCTCAATCGCCGCGCCGCAAGTGATCGCCGAGATCGAGGCGGCCGGCCGGCTTCAACCGTTGGCCGCGAAGGTTGAAATGATCCGCGGCGCACTGGCGCGGCAACTTAATAGTGTCGCGTCGTTGCAGGACAGTTCAGGCTTGTGGCACACCGTGATCGATCGTGACGATTCGTCCCTCGAGGCGTCGGCGGCGGCGGGATTCGCACTCGCGCTCGGCCGCGCGCTGCGGACCCGGCTGCCCGGTCTCGACGCGGCGCGCGCACGCGACGCGTACACACGCGCGCTCGGCGCGATTTGCTCGAAGATAGACGCGCACGGTGCGTTTACCGGGGTCTCGCAGCAAACGCCGCCGGGCGACTTTGCCTTCTACAATTCGATCGAGATCGGCACGGCGCCGTTCGCGACCGGCGTGTGCATGATGGCGCTCAGCGAGGCGCTTGAGAAATTCAAATGACCAACAAAAGAGTCGTAGTGATCCCTGGCGACGACGCGGCGCCGGAGGCGATGGGCGCGACGATGGACGCGCTGCGCGCCCTGAAACTTCCAATCGACTACGTCGAGTTCCCGCCCGGCGAGAAATGGGTGCGCGGCGAGACTGACGCGGCCGCGCGCAAGGCAATCGACGCGTCCGATGCCACGCTGTTCGGCTCGACGTCGGGAAAGACCACCGCCATCACCTATCTCAGATGGGGCAAACAGACCTTCGCCAACGTGCGGCCGGTGCGCTACTCGAAGGGTTTTTCGAGCCCGCTCAAGAGCCCCGAGGGAATCGACTTCGTGATCGTGCGGGAAAATCTCGAGGACCTGTATCTCGGGCTCGAGGGTCCCCTCGAAGCGCTCGCCCCGCTGAAGCTGATGAGCAGAATCCTGCGCGCGCCGCTCGACACGTCGGAGCGCGGCGTCTACGCGATCAAAGTGATCACCGAGCGCGCGACGCGCCGCGTCGCCGAGTTCGCGTGCCAGCTCACGATCAAGCGAATGCGCGCCGGCGGCAAGGGCAAGCTCACCTGCACGTCGAAGTACAACATGCTGCGCGAGTCCGACGGCCTGTTCCGCAAAATCGTCGAGGAGACCGCCGGCAAGTATCCGGAAATCAAGTACGAGCAGTTTATCGTCGACGACTTCGCGCGCCGGCTCGTGCAATCGCCGCACGATCTCGACGTGGTGGTCGCGCCGAATCTGTATGGCGACATCCTGTCCGACGCCGCAGCGGGAATTATCGGGGGGTTGGGGCTCGCGCCCAGCGGATGCTACGGCGCGGACTACGCCTACTTCGAGTCGGTGCACGGCACCGCGCCCGACATCATGGGGATGGGAATAATAAATCCCTCGGCGACGATGCTGTCGGCGGCGCTGATGCTCGAGTACCTGGGCTTCGGCGCCGACGCGTCGCGCCTCGACGCCGCCGTGCGCAAGGTTTACGCCGAGGGCCGCGTGCTGACGCCGGACCAGGGCGGCAGCGCGAAGACGTCGGAGTTCACCCGCGCCGTAATCGCAAATCTGTAGCTGGTCGGGTTCGGAAGTCGTATGACCGAGGCCCATCTTGATACCGACTTGGGCGGCGACATTGGATCCAATAGTCTGTCTGGCGATCGGAGGTGTCATCACCCGTGGTTGGGACGGAGGAGGGGTAGGCGCGATGAATTTTCTTCTCTATTGGGGAACGTTCGGTCAAATCGCGTTCGTAGTGATAGTGTTCGGGGGCGGCAGCGTGCTGGGCCTCTACATCGTCAGACGCCTGGTTCCGCTCGACAGTCTGCGCAAAAACCACGACGTAGCCGGAGTTACCTTCGGAGTGCTGGGCGCATTCTACGGCCTGGTGCTGGCCTTCGTTATCGTCGCCGCCTGGGAACGGTTCAACGAGGCCAACGACAACGCGCACCAGGAAGCGACCGGGCTGGAGAGCCTTTACAAGCTTGGCGCGGGATTTTCCGAACCGATGCGCACCCAGCTCGATTCAGCCGTCGTCGAATATACTCACCGCGTTATCGACGATGAATGGCCGGCGATGGCCGACAATAGCTATCGCGCGGAAAAAGGCGGCGTCCTCAAACTCTGGTCGATCGTGCTTTCATATCATACCGCCGATAGCCGCGAGCAGATGCTGGTGGATAAGTCGATCGATCAGCTCAACATAATAAACCAGGCTCGCAGCATGCGGCTGCTCTTTTACGATGACGATCTGCCCTCGGTCGTGTGGATCGTAATCTACCTTGGATGCGCGATTACAATCGGCTTCAGCTATTTTTTCGGCAGCAACGTATTTCGCGCCCAGGTGGTGATGTGCGCGTTCTTTTCAATCATGCTTGGTATGACGATTCTTGCGATCGTAGAACTGGCGCATCCGTACCAGGGCGTCGTGACGATCTCGAACGAGCCGTTCCGCTATGCGCTGACGCGAATGAAGGAAGCCGAAAACTACAAGATGACAAACGGAACCCGGAGGGATGAGATCGACTGTTTCATTGCCATCGACGGGGTACCGTCCTACATTCGTGTCCCCAACGATTTCAGGAAAATTGCGGCGAAGTTCGTAGCAGCGTGAAACGCCGGTGGCGCGCGGCGCAAGTTTCGGCAAGGACCCGGACGGCAATCCCATCCAGTTGTCCGAGCGCCGAAATTCAAATCATGGTGCAACCGAAGTGCGCGGGGCCGTTGACCTAGGGCGCGGACGCGCGGAAATAGCGGCGGGCGGGGCCGTCAGTCGCATACGCACGTCGAACACAGCCGCTGCTGTTGTGCGCTGGAATAACTCAATCCGGTCGAGGGACCGCCGAACGAATTGGCCACGCCTATTCCTTGCGCCGCTCCGGCGAATGAGCCGAGTGAGCTGGACGCTCCCGAACTTTGCGCCACTCCCGGCGCGGGGAAGTTGTTGGCGGCGCCGGCGTTCTGCTGCGCACCTGGCAGCGAACCGAAAAAATTGCCGGCGCCGATGCCGCCTGCCGTTCCGTAGGAAGGAGGCTTGCCCTTGTTGTATGAGACGCATGCGCTGCTCGCGCTCTGGCTGGCGCTAAGATAAGAAGCGGCGGTCACTGTGCCCATCCAGTGAGTTGGCGCGCCGGGACCAAAACAGGAGCAGTTGAACATTCGCGCTCCAGGGGTCGAATAGGCCGCGGGCAGCGATGGTACCGCTACTGGAAGAGGCGCGATCGCGGTGCTGACCGGGGCCGGCAGTTGGGCGGGAGGACTGGGCGGCAGCGCGGGCACCACCAGTGGATTGGGCGCCGGCAGCTGAGCCCATGCGACGGAGGCCATCGTCAGCGCGATTGCGAGCACGGCTATCAGCTTGGATGCGCTCATGGCTCTGAAACTCTAAAAAACTAAAAGCGCGAGTACCACGGTGACTGCCGCGGGTTCTGCAGTTGGAAGTCGATGTTGAACTGGCCGAGCAGCGTGCCTTCAGCATGCCACAAGGCCAGGCGCGCGTTCTCCAGACCGACATCGGCCTGAACTTCGTTGCCCTGCGCGGTTACCAGATTACTTTGGAACTGCAGCAGCGTATTGGTGGTTGCCGTGCCGACGCGGAATTGCACTTGAGTGTCGTGCAGAGCCTTTTGTGCGTACTTGGTAGCTTCTCGCGTGGCGTCGACCTGCTCCTGATAGGCGGTCAAATTGGCAAGCGCACTTTTGACTAGCAAAACCGCCTGGTAGAGCGCCTGGCGATACTGCAACCGGGCCTGGTCATACGCGACATGAGCCTGCGCCAGCGCGGCCTTCGCGGCGGCATTATCCAGCGGCATCGAGAAGCCCAGCACCGCGGCATAGTCGTAGAATTTGAAATCGAACAGGCTGTTCAACGCCGTGCCGTAGTCGCCGCCAAAGGGAAGGATGGCTCCGTTGTTGGTTCCCGGTGGTACGGTGGGTCCACCGGGGTTGAAGCAATTGGCGAAGGAGGGCACCGTGCCGGAGGTTGTACACTTGGAGTTACCGGCCTCTGATGTGATGCCGAACTGCACGCCCAGATTGAGTTGTGGCAAGGTCTGATTCTCGGCGTACTTGACCTGGATCAACGCGCTGCGAATCGCTTCGCGCAGGCCGGCCAGCGCGGGGCTGTCCTCGAGCATCTGCTTGAACGCGACGTCGTCTGTCTCGATTGCTTCGTGCTGGGTGTCAGGTTGCTGCTGCGGTTCGATCTCGGCGGCGAGCATCGCGCCGGCGTGGTTAGCCGCCACGTCCTGGCGAAGCGTAGTGAGGGCGATCTCGATGCCGGCCCGAGCTGCTGATACGTTTGCCCGCGCGGTCGCAGCGGCCGATATTGCCTGCGACAGGTTAACCGCGGCCAGCAGCCCGATCCGGACGTTGTCCCCGTTAACCCGAACCAGCTCCGTGTTGAACTTCAAGGCTGCCAGAGCGACCTGTAGGTTCTCCTGGGCCTGTACCACGCCCCAATAGTCGTTACCGATGCGCTGAACGAAGTCGTTGACCGATGAAGCATAGTTCCACTGCGAAGAACGCTGCGCCGACTCGGCCAGACGCACATTGATCGTCGCGAACTGCCAGCCAAAATTCTGCAACAGGGGCTGCGACAGCGACATTACCATCGTGGGCGTATACACCGGATTGACCGGACTGAACCCGGAATTGGTCAGCTGGCGGTCGTTGTTGAACGTGACTCCCAGAGTGCCGTTGGTCAACGAAAGCACTTTGCTCATTCCAAAATTCCAATCGTAAAACTTCTCCGTGATGGCAACGGAGTTCGGATTTTGAAACGGCGACGAGACTGGCGTGGACTCCTTTTCAGTGTCGATTTGCGAGCTCAGCTGAGGGTCGAACACGGCGTTCGACGCCTTGACGCTCTCGGTCGCCGCAACCGGATCCAACGATACCGACTGCAGGCCCGGATTATTCTCGAGCGCGAGGTAGATGGTCTCCTTGAGACTGAGCTTGTGAGACTGGTTGTCCTCGATCAACGGGAAGTAGTCGCTGGGTAAACCCTCGCGGCCGGGAGTCCATTGGCGGGCGAACATTTCGGGCAGCGACAGGATCGGATTGGTTTCGAACTTGCGAGCCGCCTGCGAAGTAACGCTGACATTCGCGGGTGGCGCCGAGGTTTGTGCTCCGACCAGGCCGATTTGATTTGCGCCGCCTCCGTTCGCACTGGCCGGCTGCGTCTGGGCGTAAACGAGTGATGTTGTCGTTGCCATCAGGCATGCCGCGACGAGCGCGATTTGGCGGATTGAACTGATTGCGGTACGTAGCGCCGCGCCGATGGCCGCAAAATGCAATTTCTTCATTTGGTTTGGCTCGCGAGAAGTTGCCGGCGTTATCCAATCTGCCGCGGGATAACCACCACGCGGAATTCCATTTTCGGCTGACGTATCTGATGCAGCGCCACGATGGCAAATGGCAGCACTTGCGGCCTGTTTCGCCCTCAACATGCAGCCTGACCGTTGCGAATGAACTAGAGACGTACCACCTCGGCGAAGGTTACACTGGTTTTTCCCCGGCCGCTCCAGCGTGAAGACACCGATGGCGTCCAGCGTGGCGGGTTGACTTGCGAGGCCTTCGCGCGGATATTTTCATCAACTCCCTGAGGGGAGGTGCACACGCAATGAATAGCCATCTTAATGATCTTGTCGAATTGCACGTGAGTGCGCCTCCGCTGACTATTCTCCGGTAACTCACCGGAAATTTCCCGACATCAATGCCACGGAGGCGAAAGCTCCCGTGGCTTTTTACTTTTTTGCGTCTGCGGCGCGCGGCGCGCGCGTGCGATTCGACGATTCAGTTTTTCACGTTTTGAAAAATCGCCAATGGAGGACGGAGTCATGACGGAAGATGCGCGACTGAAAACTAAAGCGATGCGAATGCAACTTCTAACTATTGAGGCTCGAGATGACTACTGCTTTAGAGATCGATGAAGGATTGCTAGATGCGTTTATCGGCGACGGATCGATAACCGACGTCCTGTACGTGGTCCGCAGCGGGAAAGAGGCTACTGTCTATTGCTGTCGCGGCGCGGCCGCGTCCGGAGGCGGGCTGGTCGCGGCGAAAGTCTACCGGCCGCTCGAGCGCCGCAATTTTCGCAACGACGCGATCTACCAGACCGGCCGCGACGCCGCGATGGAAACTCGCACCCGGCGAGCGTTGGCCAACAAAACCCGTCACGGGCGCGACGTGCAGTACGGTGCCTGGATCAACGCCGAATATCAGACCATGCGGATGCTCTACGCGGCCGGCGCAGACGTGCCCGAAGTATTCTCGCGCTCGAACGGCGCGATCCTGATGGAATATTTCGGCGACGAGGAGGGCGCCGCGCCGATGCTCAGTCGCGTCGCGCTGCCGCGCGAGGGAGCGGACCTGGTTCTGCGCCGAATTATCGACAACGTCACGCTATGGCTCGGGAACCATCTCGTGCACGGAGACCTGTCGCCGTACAACCTCCTTTACTGGGAAGGCAGAATCGTCGCGATCGATTTTCCGCAGGCGGTCGACGCGCGGATCAATCCGAGCGCGAGATCGTTGCTGTGCCGCGACCTGGAAAACGTTTGCGGCTATTTCACGAAATACGGAATCCGCGCAGACGCGGCAAGAATCGCGAATGCGCTATGGGCAAACTACCTGGCTGGGCGGTTGTAATGAGAGGACTCGTCCGGATCCTAACCTCTCCTTGTCCGAGGAGAGGTCGGCGCGAGCCGAAGGTGAGCGGCGGGAGAGGTGCGACGCTGGCCGTCGCTGATGCGCGTGTTGTGCTGCTGTCGGGCGGCGGACTCAGTGTCTGCGAATTGCGGTCAGGCGAGTTGACGTTGGTGCGGTGTCTGGCGTTGTACCTCACCCGGCGACACCGCTGCGCGGCTTACGCCGACCTCTCCTCGGACAAGGAGAGGTTACGATCATCAGTAGAAGCGCGACTCGCCTTGGGGGCGGGTTTTCCAGCGGCGGTGGATCCAGTTCCAGTGATCGGGATGCTCGCGGATCACCTGCTCGACCGTGTCGGAATACATCTGCGTGTACTGGCGCACCAGCGCCTCGCGATTGCGGGTCTTCTCGGGGAAGAAGGCGGGCAGAATTTTGATCTTGTGATGAACGCTGTCGCCCTCTCGCACCATAAACGCCGGCATCACCGGAGCGCCGCTCGCCAATGAGATCCGCGCGACGCCGTCGCTGGTCGACGCGGGCATCCCGAAGAAATCGACGAACACGCCTTTGCGCACGTCGAGGTCGAGTGCGATCGCGATCATCCAGTTCTGCCGCAGCATCCTCATCACCTCGCGGCCGCCCGCCTTGCGCTCGATGATCCGGTTGCCGTATTTGACGCGCTCGGCGCGGATGGCGGCGTCGATGAGCGGATTGCGCAGCGGGCGATGCACGATGGCGAGGTGGTAGCCGTAGATCGAGTGCGCTATCGGCAGCAGCTCGAAATTTCCGAAGTGCGCGGTCAGCACCAATATGCCGCGGCCGTTGGAGCGCCGCTCGGCCTCGTCCCAATTTTCCTTGCCCTCGTAGGTCGCGACCCGCTCGATATTGGCGCGGCTGAGCTCGGGCAAGTGGGTCCATTCGGCAAGCACACGGCCCCAACTGCGATACATCTTGCGCAGAATGTTCAGACGGTCGGCGCGAGTCATCTCGGGGAAAGCGATTTCGAGATTTTTGAGCGCGATCGGCCGGTTGGGACGATCGAAATTCATCGCCCATCCGCCCAGGCGCGCGCCCGCGCGCACCGCGCGCTCCAACGGCATCGCACGCAGCGCCGCGGTGACCGCGGTGATGCCCGTGTACTCGATGCGGGCCTGAACGGGACCGATTTGCCTGGCCATGAAGGATCGAGGATGGTCTGAGAGAGCAACGGCGCGCAAGCGTCGCGCTGGGAGGAAGTACCTTATCGTAGTGCAACGCGGTGGATGCCCGGTAACCTAACCCCTGACCCCTTCCCACTGTGGGAAGGGGAACAATCGCGTTCCCGGTTGGTTACGGCGAGATGCCGGGGGTTACTCCTACGCCTGATTTGGTCGCGTCGAGTGTGGTTGACGAGGCCGCGATTCCGCCGCCGGTATCGGGACTGTCGGCGCCGACTCGGCCCGCGCCCGCATCAAACGGCGTGACTGTCCCGCCGCCGCTGGTAGCATACCGCCCGGCCGACACCGAGTACGGCGCCGCGCTGGCCGCCGTGGCGGAAATCGTCGACGATGCGGGCACACTGATGGAGGTCGGCGCTGACGGCGCGGTGGAGTTCATCGAGGTCGGACCGATCTCGGTTGTGTTGAACGGAGTTTCGCCGCTGCTGTTCGGCGCTGATTCGTATGCGGCGCCCGGATTTTCGGGTCCCGGAGGCGCCGCAGGACCGCCATAGGGTGCGTTCAAGTCGGCTGCGGGAGAAACGGGAATCGAGAAGCTCGGCTTGTAGATCTGCTGAATCTGCGACGCCGGCATGTCGTGGATTTCCTTGCGGCCCAGCGAATTTACGAACTTCTGGCGCTCGTCGAGGGCCAACTCGCGCAACTCGCTCCGGTTGCGAATTATGTGCGGCGTCAGGAAGACGATCAGGTTGTCCTTCTGCTTGTCGGTCGACTTGCTGCTGAACAGGTTGCCGATTACCGGGATGTCGGAGATGAACGGAACGCCCTGATTATCCAGCGTATCCTGGCTGGCGAGCAGGCCGCCCACTACCGCCGTGCGATGGTTCTGGATCAGCACGCTGGTCGAGGCGGACCGGATGGTGGTGGTCGGACCGAGCGTGTTGTTCGCGGTGCCGTTGACGACGTTGGAGACCTCTTCATAGAGATCTAGTTTGACGTAGTCGCCCTCGGAGACCTGCGGCACGATATCGAGCGTGATGCCGACGTTCTGGCGCTGGACCGAGTTAAAAATCTGCCCCGGCAATCCGGCGTTGGCTGAGGCCGACCCGACGAAGGGCAGGTTCTGGCCGACGACGATCATCGCTTCTTCATTGTCTGCCGTGAGCAGCGTCGGCGCGGACAGCACGTCGGCGTGAGTGTCGGTTTCAAGCGCCATCAGCAGCACCGCATCGCAGGGGAGATTAATGTTGCCGGTGGTAGTGGTGGTAGTGGTGCCGGTGACCGTCGAGCTACCGGCGGTAGCCAGAGCCAGCGCCGCGGCGGAAATCGGGCAGGTGGCGCTCGACGCGAGGCCGAGGCCAAGCCCGGTCAACCCGAGCGGGTCGGCCAGGTTATTCTGAAGCTGTCCGAAATTGAGCGAACCGAAGCCGAACGCTTGTCCTCCTCCGATACCGGCGGAGTAGAAATTGACGCCCAGCTGGCGTTGGCGCTCGGCCGACACCTCGACGATGACCGCCTGCACGAAAATCTGCACGCGCGGCGTGTCGAGGTCGTCGATAATCTGCCGCAGCGTCTGCCAATCCTGCGGCGACGCGCTGATAACCATCGCGTTGGTGGCGGGATCGGCGGTGATATTTACCGGGTAAGAGAAATCGATATTCTTGCCGGCGGAGCTGGCCGAGGCTGGACCCGTGCCGGAACCGCCGCCGCGGCTGAGCATCCCGCCGCCGCCACCGCTGCCGCCGCCGAAGCCGCCCGAGCCGTTAGTGCCGCCGAAGCTTCCGCCGCCGCCGCTGGAACCGCCGAAGCTGGCGCTACTGTTCAACCCGCTGCTGCCGCCGAATCCTCCCCCCATTCCGCCGAAGCCCGAACTGCCGCCATTGGCGGCGCTGTTGAAGCTGGACCGCCCGAGCGAACCTTTGCCGGTGGTGGGAGTGAGCGTGCTCGGACCGCTGCCGCCGTTGAGCAGGTTGTTGAGCACCTGGACCATCTCGAGCGCCTGCGCGTTCTTGAGCCGATAGACGTGGATTCGCGACGTCGCCAGCGGCGGATTGACGTCAAGCTTTTGTACTATTTCCTGGATCTCGCGCATCTGCAGCGGCGGCGCCAACACAATCAGGCAATTGGTGCGCTCGTCGGGGATTACTTTGTAACCCATCCCGGGCCCGGTGGCTGATGGCGCGACTCCACCCATCTGCGGCGGCCGTATCCCCATCTGCGAGCTGCTGCCGGGTGTGCCGCCCATCTTGGCCGTCATCAGCGCGTCGATCTCGGGCGCGAGCTCGGTGGCAAATGCGAGCCTGAGCGGGATGACCACAATCGACTGCTGCTCGCCGCGCACGTCGAGCGCGCCGATTATTTCGAGCAAGCGCTGGACGTTGTATGCGTCGTCGGTGACGATCACGGTGTTGTCATTGGGAAATGCCGCCACCAGGCCGTCGTGCGAAATCATCGGCTGGATAACGCCGATGATGGACGCGGCGTCGATATTCTTGAGCCGCACCATCCGCGTGACATACTCGTCGCCCTTGGTCTCGGCCGGCACCTGCGATTCGGTCAATGCGGCGGAGGAGCGCACGTTGCGCGCGGGCACAATCTTGATGATCTTGCCGGCTTGGACCGTCGTGAAACCTTTTACCTGGAGGACGGATTGAAAAATCGAGTAGGCCTGCTCGGGCGTGACCTTGCTCGGCGAGATAATTGTCACCTTGCCGCGCACCGATTCGTCGATGATGAAGTTGCGGCCGGTGATCTCACTGATGAACTTGGCGAGAACGGGAATATCCACGTTCTGGAAGTTCATCGTGATGGTATTCTGGGGAGGAAGACCGGTGGAATCGGCAGCGAAGGCAGCGGACGGAAGCGTACAAGCACCAACCAGCAGCGCGGTAAAAAACGCCGCAGCGAAAACACGGTTCATGCGATCTCCCTCCATCGCTCGATCAAAACGTCGTGAGCATATTTCACGACCGCCGCACAGCGCAACCCGGAATCGTTGCAAATGTCCCAAGGCTTCGCGACTATGACGATCACCGGCTCGATTTGATTCAATCGAAGACAAAAACAGGGTGCTTTACACCGATTGTTCCCCATTCCATGGGAAGGGTTAGGGGTCAGGTTGGCTCGCGCGTGAGGATTACGAGTTGCGCTTCGAATTCCTGATTGGGCTCCGATACCTGCGCGCGCGCCGGCGCGAGCGATTCGTGTCGCTGATCGCGATTATCTCGCTGGCCGGTATCACCATCGGGACCTTCACGCTGGCGGTCGCGTTGTCCGTCATGAGCGGCTTCGAGAAAGACTTGCGCGCGCGCCTGCTCGCGTTCACGCCGCAGGTAACGGTCGAGCGCGCCGACGGTGGCGTGTGGAATCCGGCCGAGCTCCAGAAGAAGATCTCGGCGATGCCTGGTGTGGTCGCGGTCGCGCCGTTCGTCACGTCGCTGGTGATGGCGGTTTCGAGCACCGAGTCGGGCGCGCCGGGCTTCTTCGCGGGCGGAACTCTGCGCGGGGTCCAGCCGCACGACAATCCAGTGCTCAAGGAATTAAGCGACACTTTGGAGAACGGCTCGCTCGCGGATCTGGAGACCTTGCATCCGGTGACGGTGGTCGAGAAGGGCGTCAAACGCGACGTCGATTTGCCCGGCGCCATCATAGGCAAGGATTTGGCCTTCGAGCTGGGCGTGAAGCCGGGCGACCCGGTCGTGCTCATTTCGCCGACCAGCCTAGGCGCGGGAATCGGGCCGCCGCGCCTGAAGCGATTCGTGGTGGCGGGATTTTTCCACTCGGGCATGTACGACTTCGACTCGACGCTGATTTTCGTCGCCTTGAAGGACGGGCGCGCGCTGCTCGCCGACGATTCCTCGCTCGAAAGCGGGCTCGAGCTGCGGCTGGTCAATATGCTCGACGCGCCGGAGATGCGCGCCAAAATAGCGGCGATTGCGGGGCCTGAATTCGAGGTGACGGATTGGACCACGGCCAACGCGCCGTTGTTCTCGGCGCTGGCGCTGGAGAAGCTCACCTACTTCCTGGTGCTGCTGCTGATCGTGCTGGTGGCGGCTTTCAATATCGTCGCGACGCAGGTGATGGTCGTGATGGAGCGGCGCAAGGAAATCGCGATCGTGCGTACGATGGGTGCGCGAGCGGCGTCTGTCGCCTCGATCTTTTTGAGCCAGGGCGCGGTGCTGGGCGTGCTCGGCACGGTGCTCGGCGATGGGGCCGGTTTCGTCACGGCGTATCTTATCGGCAAGTATCACTTGATTCATCTGCCGCCCGACATGTTCATGTTGAGCAACGTGCCGGTGGAGCTTAATCCATGGAACTTCATCGTGATTGCGGTGGCTACGATCGTGCTGTGCCTGTTGGCATCGATTTACCCGGCATTGCAGGCGGCCAGGCTCTCACCGGTCGAGGTGATTCGGTATGAGTGAAGCGCGAGGCGCGGCCGCATCGACAGCGAAACCGAAAACCGCGAAGGGGCGTCTTATCGAGGTGCGCGGCCTGGACAAGACATTCTACGACGCCGATCGCGAGGTTCGGGTGCTGCGCAAACTCGATCTGAACGTCGAGGCGGGCGAGGAAATAGCTGTGGTGGGGCAATCGGGAACCGGCAAGTCCACGCTGCTGCACATCATCGGCAGCCTCGAGGAGCCGACCGCGGGCAAAGTTTTTTTCAAAGGCGAGGATTTGTTTGCGCTCGATCAGAAATCGCTGGCGGAGTTCCGCAACCTGGAGCTGGGCTTCGTGTTCCAGTTCCATTACCTGCTCGCCGACTTTACGGCGCTGGAAAACGTGATGATGCCGGCGCTGATCGGCAGAATCGACGACGCCGAAGCGAGCCGGCGCGCGACCGAGATGCTCGAAATCGTGGGGCTGGGCGACAAGCTCAAGCGCCGGCCGGCGGAACTGTCCGGCGGCGAGCAGCAACGCGTCGCGGTCGCTCGAGCCGTGGTCCTGCGGCCCAAGTTGCTGCTGGCGGACGAGCCGACCGGCAATCTCGATCCGCATACGGCGGATGGAGTGCACGAGCTGTTTCACAAGCTGAATCGCGAGCTGGGAATCACGCTGGTGATCGCGACGCATAACGAGCAGTTGACACGCAGCGTAGGCCGCGCGCTGCGGCTGAATGAAGGCAGGCTGGTAGACGAACGGCGATAGAATGGACGGAATGAATTCCGTCCTACGTAGGACGGAATTTATTCCGTCGGCCGCCCAGAGAGCGGGGGGTCGGTTTACATGGCGGGAGCGATTGGCTAGTTTGGTCGCGTTTTTGGTGTGTCTGAGTGACATCGGGAAAATTCTACGCGCGCACGACGCGCGCACCGTCATCCTGGGGGCTTCATCGTCCTCATCGCGGACTATTGCCGCGCCACGGCGCGTTGACGATTGCGCTGCTGGCGGTCTTCTCGATGCTCGCGGCGGCGGTCGCGCGCGCGCAAGGTCCGGCGCCGGTAATTTCTAGAATCCTGATTGCCGGAAACCAGCGCGTCGAGGACGACGCGATTCGAATCCACATCACGCAGCAGCCGAACCAGCCGCTCGATCAGACGGCCGTCGATGCCGATATCAAGTCGATCTACCGGATGGGTTTTTTCGAATCTGTCACCGCGCACGTCGAGCAGCAGGGCGGCCGCGAGGTGCTGGTGTACCGAGTCAAGGAGCGCCCGCAGATTACCGACGTCAAGTTCTACGGGATGAAGGAAATCCGGTCGAACGACGACAAGATAGTCGCGGCGACCAGGTTGCATCCGGGCGCGATCCTCGATCCGGTCGCGGTCAAGGACACTATCAACGCCGTCGAGCAGGTTTACGCGGACAAGGGTTACGCCGACGCCAAGGTCACCTTCAAGCCGATTCCGCAGCCCGACAACACAGCGTTCGGCGAATTCGACGTGGTCGAAGGGCCGAAGGTCGAGATCACGAAGATCCAGTTCGTCGGCAACCACGCGTTTTCATCGTCGATTCTGGCCAGCCAGATGCAAACCAAGACCTACAGCAGGCTGCTGAGCTGGGTCACGGGATGGGGCGCGCTCGATCAGAAGATAATCCAGGAAGACGTCGATCGGATCACGGCGTTCTACTACGACAACGGCTACCTGAACGTGGCGGTCGCGCAGCCGCAGATCGTGCGCAGCGGCAGCAATATTACCATCGTAATAAATGTCGACGAGGGGACGCCGTACCGAGTCGGCCGCATCAATATCACGGGTAATCTGAAGTTTCCGCGCCGCGATCTGCGCAAGCTGCTCACGATGAAAACGGGGCAGTTGTTCCGCGGCTCGACACTGCAGCGCCAGGTGCTGGCGCTGTCGGATTACTACTCGAACCGCGGCTATGCTTACGTCAACGTCGATCCGCGCACGCAGTTGGTCCACTCCACCAAGCGGGTCAACGTGGTGTTCGTCGTCAATCCGGGTCACGAAGTGATCGTCGACCGCATCAATATCAGCGGCAACACCAAGACCTCGGACAAGGTCATCCGCCGCGAGATCCAGGTGCAGGAGCAGGAGCCATACAGCGCCGAGGAGATCCGCGATTCGCAGACGCGGCTGCAACGGCTGGGATTCTTCACCGATTCGCGCATCACGACCTCGCCCGCGTCGCAGCCTGACAAGATCAACCTGGACGTGAACGTGACCGAGGCCAACACCGCGTCGTTCCAGGTGGCGGGCGGATTCGACAGTTACCAATCGGTGTTCGGCAACTTCACGCTGGGCAACACCAACCTGTTCGGCGGCGGCGAATCGGTCATCGCCAACGCGCAGGTCGGCTTCCTGTTCCAGAACTACAGCATCAGTTACACCGAGCCATGGTTCCTGGACATCCCGCTCAGCGTGGGCATGCAGTTGTTCGACAACAAAACTTACCTGCTGAGCTTCAACCAGTCGTCGGCGGGCTTCACCCTGACGACCACCTATCCGTTGACCGAGCTCGGCTTCAAGAAGCTCGGGCCGTTCTCTCTCAAAGACATCACGGTGGGACTGGGTTACTCCTATGAGAGCATTGGAATCACGGGGCTGAACCAGTTTACGACGTTCCAAATCGCGCGCTACAAGGGCTACACGCAGATCTCGCAATTTACGCCGACGATACGGCGCTTCACGGTGGACAATCCGACCGATCCGCGCACCGGCACGGTCGAGAGTCTCAGCATGCAGTTCGGCGGACTCGGCGGAAACAATTCATTCATCAAGGGCGTCGCGCATTTTCGATATTTCTACCCGTTCCTGAAGAGCCAGACGCTCGGGACGTTCGTGCTGTCGCAGGGAATCACCTACGGCCTCGGGACCGACCTGGCAAGCGGGACCGGCGGCGAGTTGCCGCTGTACGAGCGGTTCTTTCCCGGCGGGGTCGGCGGTCCCGGCGACGTGCGCGGCTATCAGCTCTATTCATTGGGACCGCAAGAGACGATCTACAGTCAAAACGGCATTCCGCTCAGCGTTCAGGATTACGGCGGCAGCGAGGAATTGTTGCTGAGCAACGAAATCACCTTCCCGATCCTGTCGGGATTGGGAATCCGCGGGGTCATATTCAGCGACGCCGGGCAGTCGTTCCTGCTCCATCCACCGCCAAATACTCATCCAGGTTCACTCAGCCTCACCAATCTGCAGGCGTCGGCCGGAATCGGCATACGCTGGAAATCGCCATTCGGTCCATTGGCGGTGGATATTGCCTTCCCGATCAACGCGCGGCCGGCCGACCAGAGCACGGTCTTCGAAGTCGGGGCAGGCTCGCCGCTGTAGCTTCTACCAAGCGTGCAATATTATGAAATGCAGCGCCTCTGGCGGCGTAGCAACTGGATTTAATACCCTGTGAAGTATTATTGTGTATATTTCCCGTTCACGAGTGATGCGCCGCGGCGACGCGTCCGACGTAGCGAGTCTGCAGGAGGCTTTCCGGGCTCTATGAGGCAACGGTTTTTCATCGGTGCGATGTTTGGTGTGTTCCTTGCGGTGATGTCCGCGGCGGTGCCTGCGCATGCCGACCTCAAGTTCGCGTACGTGGACGTGCAGCGAGCGCTCAATGAGTGCGACGCCGGCAAGAAGGCCAAGGCCGAATTCCAGGGCCGTGTCACGTCGCTCGAGGCGCGCCTGCAGCGGCAGCAAAACGAGGTCCAGGCACTCAAGGACGAGATGGAGAAAAAGGGCATGCTGATGAACCCGGATCAGCGCCAGAGTCTCCAGGACCAGTACATGGAAAAGCTCAAAAACTTCGAGCGCGACTACAAAGACTCGAAGGACGAATTGCAGGCGAAGGACCAGGAGGTCACCGCGAAAATTGTGCATGACCTCGCGCAGATCATTCGCACCCTTGGCGAGCGCGACAACTACACGATGGTCTTCGAGAAGGGATCGATCCTGTGGGGCACGCCCGGCATCGATATCACCGACCAGGTGATTCGCAGTTACAACGCGACGCACGTGGCGATCGGCTCGCTCGGCGAAAGCGCCGGTGGCGGAGTTGCGCGCACCAGCATGCGGGACCAGGATGCGGGCGGCGCGGGCGCTCCGGAGCCGTCGGATTTTGGCGCGGATGCGGCCAAGAAGTCGACCATCTCGAAGTAGCGCTCGAGGTAAGGTGCGCGAAGTAATTCCCGGTGCCTGACGACGCCAAAGTCGGAGAGCTCGAGCGCGTGATGGGGCTGCTGCCCCATCGCTACCCTTTTCTGCTGGTCGATCGCATCGTCGAGCTGGGCAAGGGCCGCGTCGTAACGATCAAGAACGTAACCTTCAACGAACCGTACTTCGCGGGGCATTTTCCGGGTCATCCGGTAATGCCGGGGGTGCTGATCGTCGAGGCGCTGGCGCAATCGGGGGCGATCCTCGCGCTCAACGAAGTCGGCGGAGACCCGACGCGCCTGTTCATGCTGACCGGGCTCGACAAAGTGCGCTTTCGACGCCGCGTAATCCCGGGCGACCAGCTGCGGATGGAAGTGAAAATTCTGAAATTCCATCGTCCGCTGTGGCGGATGCAGGCGACGGCGCGCGTCGGCGACGAGTTGGCCGCCGAAGCGGAGTTGTCGGCGATGGAAGTCGAGGAGCAAGTTCGATAGCGGGCCGAATCCATCCTTCCGCGGTCATCGACAATCGCGCCGAACTCGACACGAACGTCGACGTCGGTGCGGGCGCGGTGATCGGGCCGCACGTGAAGATCGGCGCGGGCACGGTGGTCGGTCCGTGCGCGATGATCGAGCGCAACACCACGATTGGCGCGCGCAATCGCATCTGGCAGTTCGCGGCGATCGGCGCGGAACCGCAGGATCTCAAGTTCAAGGGCGAGCCGTCGGTCGTCGAAATCGGCGACGACAACATGATTCGCGAGTTTGCGACCATTCACCGCGGCACCGAAGGCGGCGGCATGATCACAAAGGTCGGCAGTCACACGCTGGTGATGACGTACGCGCACGTCGCGCACGACTGCATCATCGGTGACCACGTGATCCTCGCGGCGTCCACCGGCCTCGCGGGCCACTGCGTGATCGAGGAGTATGCGATTTGCGAGGGCCAGGTCGGAGTGCATCAGTTCACTCGCATCGGAACTCACGCGATCGTGGCGGCCGGCGCCAAGGTCGCGCAGGACGTGCCGCCGTACTCGATGGTGGCGGGCACGGAGCGCGCGCGGCTGGCGGGCGTCAATGAGGTCGGTCTGCAGCGGCGCGGCTTCAAGCCCGAAACGGTGGCGGCGCTGAAGTCGGCGATTCGCACGCTGTTCTTCTCGAAGATGCTGCGCGAGGAAGCGATCGCGAAAACTCTCGAAGAATACGGTGAGCTTGCCGAAGTGCGCCGCCTGGTCGATTTCATAAACAACTCGAAGCGCGGAGTCGTTGGCCGCGAGCGTGAATAAGCTCGGGCTCATCGCAGGCAACGGCGTCTTCCCGCTCGAAGTAGCGCGCGCCGCACGCGAGCGCGGAATCAAGGTCGTCGCCGTCGCGCATCTGAATGAAAGCGAGCGGGCGCTCGACTCGGTTGCCGGCGGAGTCACCTGGATCAAAGTCGGCGAGCTGCAGAAAATTATCGACGTGTTCAAAAGCGCCGGCGTGTCGGAGGCCGCGATGGCCGGCGGCATCTCGCGCGCGCGGCTGAAAGATTCCTTCGCGCCCGATGCGCGGGCGCTAAAGATGCTCGCGGGAATCGGGCGTTTCAGCGACGACTCAGTGCTGCGCGGCATCGCGCGCGAAGTCGAAGCCGACGGAATCAAAATGATCGATCCGGTGCCGATGATCGAGCATTGGCTCGCGCGCGCGGGCGTCGGCGCCGGTCCGGAGCCTACTCCCGCGCAGCGCCGCGATCTCGATCTCGCCTTCGCGGTCGCGCGCCGGCTCGGCAGCTACGACATCGGCCAGACGGTCGCGGTTCGCGACGGAATGGTCGCCGCGGTGGAAGCGCTGGAAGGAACCGACGCCGCTATCCGCAGAGCGGCCGCGCTGGTGGGCACGGGCCTCGTGATCGCCAAGGCGGCGAAACCGGGACAGGACCTGCGTTTCGATCGCCCGGCGATTGGCCCGGCCACGGTGGATTTGCTCGCCGAGATCGGCGCGACGATGCTCGGCGTCGAAGCGGGAATCGCGCTGATTCTGGAACGCGATCGCACGCTCGAACTAGCGCGCGCGAAAAACGTGACGATATACGGCTATGCCGAAACCGATAGCTGAGCTACGCGCCGCGGTGATCGGCGCGGGACGGCTGGGCACTCTCCACGCGCGCAAATACGCCGCGATTGCGGGAATCAAGCTCGCGCACATCGTCGATATCGACGCCGAGCGGGCGGGGGCATTGGCGACCGAAGTTGGCGCGACGCCGATTACCGACTACCGGATGCTCCCGGGCAAGGTTGACCTCGTGACGGTCGCATCGCCGGGCGTGACGCATCATGAGATCGCATCCGCGATGCTGAAAGCGGGCATCGACGTGCTGCTGGAAAAGCCGATGGCCGAGACGCTGCCGCAGGCGCGTGAACTGGCCGCTCTGGCGTCGGGATGCGGGCGCATTCTTCAAATCGGCCATCTTGAGCGGTTCAATCCGGCGGTCGTGCATCTGCATTCGATCGTGAAAAATCCGCGCTTTGTGGAATGCCATCGCCTCGCGCCGTTCACCGAGCGCGGCACCGACGTGGATGTGCTACTCGATCTGATGGTGCACGATCTCGACGTAATCCTGTCGCTGGCGCCGTCGGAAGTCGCATCGCTGGAGGCCGTCGGCGTCGCGATTCTTACCGACCGAATCGATCTTGCGAACGCGCGCATCCGCTTCCAGAGCGGTCTCATCGCAAACCTGGTGACCAGCCGCGTGTCGGCGCGGCGCGAGCGCAAGATTCGCTTCTTCCAGCCCGACGCGTACATCTCGGTCGATTACGAAGCGCGCAGCATCCAGGTGTATCGCAAAACTCCGCCGGCACGCGGCGCGCAGTTCCCCACCATTTCGGCCGAGCAGATCGATTTCGGCGAAGGCGATCCGCTTGCTGACGAAGTGAATGCGTTCGTCGCTGCCGTGCGCAGCAGATCCACGCCCGCGGTCAGCGCCGACGACGGACTGCGCGTGATGGAACTGACCGAGAGAATCAAGGAGGTGATGCTGACGGATTCGGTCGCGCCTTGACGCCTGCGGTGCGCTGCGACAGCATTGGTCTGCGATGCGTCCGACCAGACTAAGGATTCTCGGCGGTCTCATACTCGCCGCCGGCGCCGCGTTTCTCATCTTCACCGCGACGACAGACTGCACGGCGGTAACCGGCGGCGACGACGTCGTCATCAACGTATCCGCGCTGCGTCCCGGCAGCGGGCGGCTTTTTTGCTACACCGATAAGGCAGGCGAACGCCTGCGGTTCGTGCTTGCGCGCGGCGACGACGGCAAGGTGCGTTCGGTGTTCGACGCGTGCCGCCAGTGCTTTGCGTTCCATCGCGGCTACCGGATAGCCGGCGGCGAACTGATTTGCCGCGTGTGCGGCAATCACTACCCGATCGATCGGATGACGGAAGGCAAAGCGTCGTGCGTGCCCGTCAGCCTGCAGCATCAAGACGATTCCGGAATCGTGCACATCAAGACCGCGGATCTTAAGGCCGGGGGCGCGCTCTTCTGACTATCCGAGTAGCTATAGCAAGTTCATGATTTACTTCAGCACCCTCAGGCACTATCGCCGCGTTCTGGGAATAGTCAGTCTCGCCGCGCTTCTTACTCTGTCGGCCTGCGGCGATCGTGAAGCCATGGGTGACTATCCAGCGGCTAACGGGAACAATTGCCTGCCTGAAGTGAGTCTGATCGATCAGCACGGTGCTTCGCTCTCGCTCGCGTCGCTCAAAGGCAAACCGGTCCTGATCGATTTTATCTACACCTCGTGCGCATCGACTTGCCCGATGCTGACGGCAAAGATGGCGGCGATCGCGCATCAGCTTGGTCCCGCTCTGGGAACCGGCGTCAGGATAGTGTCGATCACGCTCGATCCCGAGCACGACAGCCCCGCGGAACTCGCAAAGTACGCAAAGAGCCACGACGCCGGCGGCAACGGCTGGATTTTTCTGACCGGGACGCGCGCGCAAATCGACCAGGTGCTCGCATTGTTCAAGTTGCGCGGGACGCGCGAGAGCGATGGATCGATCACGCATTCCCTGGAAGCATTCCTGCTCGGTCCCGATGGCCATCAGATTCGACAGTACAACGCGCTCGACGTGAGTCCGGACGCGGTCGCCGCCGACGTTGATCGTGCGCGCTGCAAAGGCTAAGAGCACAGAGGATGGCAACCTCGCTGACGATCGATCGCACTTCGATGCGGCAAATTGCCGCGGCGATGGCGTTCGTCATGATTATGGCGAGTCTGCCGTCGATCGGCGTGATCATCATTTCGGATCGTTCCGGACCGACTATCTCGATGGACATCTGCCATCCGCTGCAATCGCTCGACAGCGCGCCCATCGCCGTGCCAATCGCACGCCCAGCGCAGCCCGGGATCGGCGCGAGAATTCTTTCGCATGAAAAACTCGCTCAATTCGTACCCGTTCTGACAAGTAAATTCGCCGACGCTCCCGATCCGCCTCCGCCCAAGCTGTTCAGCTAGCAGGGCACTTTCAAATTTTCATCAAGAGACGATTGCGCGCGAGCCTCGACGGTTCGCGAGCACAGGGTGCGGCCTTAGTCGGCCGGGGATGGATGTTTCTATGCGGAGGAATCATATGTCCTGGCGCCTGGCTCTCTCCAAGTCGGCCAGACGCGCGTTGGTAGCGACAATTTTCGTGATCGGCCTGACGCCGGGCCTGGTCTGGGCGTGTGCATGCGGATGCGGAGTTTTCGAGGTGGATACCGAAGCTCTAATTCCCCAAGGGACCGGCGGCCAAGTGTGGTTTCAATATGAATACATGGATCAGTACATAAACTTTCACGCAACCCAGCCAGCCTCTGAATTCTACAACAACGACAAGTACATCCGAACCAACTTCATGGAAGCCGGCGGACAGTACATGTTCAATCGGAGTTGGGGAGTGATGCTCGAGGTGCCCTATTGGTCGCGCGACTACAAGGGTGCCTATGCACCCGACAACAACTCCGACATTCATTGGTTTCAGGACGACTCGATCGGCGATATCCGAATCCAGGGAATGTACACTGGTCTGTCGGAGGACATGTCGACCGGACTGATGGCGGGGGTCAAGGTCCCGAGCGGCCAGTGGACCTATCCACCCTACGATCGGGACACGCAGATCGGCACGGGAAGCACCGATCTTCTCCTGGGCGCTTATCACATCGGATCATTACCGACGAAGTTGGGGATGGTGCCACTGACCTTCAAGGAGCGCCCCTTCAACTACTTCGTTCAGGTCAACTACGACTTGCCGCTGTGGGAACAGGACCAATACACACCTGGCAGGGAGGTCGACGGCGCAGTAGGAGCCTACTACGACTTCGGCAAAGTTGGTTTTCTCAAGGAACTCGCTCCCATGCTCACCTTTCTCGCCTCTGATCGTACGCGGGATACTGGGAACAACGCAGATCCAGCCGACAGCGGCTACACCCGTTTTATCATTGCTCCGGGAGGCGAAATCAAAATCGGGATCATCCGGGCCTACGCAGACATTGAGGTCCCGGTCTTTCAAAACCTGCGGGGCTATCAGCTGACCGCGGCCTACGCAACTAAGCTGATCCTGAGCTACAGCTTCTGATGGAAGGTAAGGGCAATATTTAGCTATCAGCACTTATCCTGCAACTCAAAACCTAACTACTATGGGATACCGATATGAGTATTCATCGTAATCTCAGATCTCTCGGAATAGTGTTAATCGTAACGTCGAGCTTGTTTGCGGCTGCCGGATGCCACAGCGACTCAACCGCGGAGGGCCCCAGCGTCCTCACGGACACCAAGCTCGTCGATCAGAATGGCAACACGGTCACGCTCGAGTCGCTGAAGGGCAAGCCGATGGTGGTGGATTTCATCTATACGACGTGCCCGGGTCCCTGCCTGATGGAGACGGCAAAGTTTGCGAACGTCGCACTGCGGCTGGGCAACGATCTCGGTTCGAAGGTAACGCTGGTTTCGATCACCGTCGATCCCGAACACGACGGCCCCAAACAGTTGCTCAACTACTCGCATCAGCAAGGCGCGGATGAGAAGGGCTGGTATTTCCTGACTGGAGGGCCCGCGGACGTCGATAAGGCGCTGGCAGGTTTCAAGCTCAGCCGGCAAATCCAGCCGGACGGTTCGGTTGGCCACATGATTGCCATGATGCTGATCGGCCCGGATGGGCGGATCGTTCGAGAATACAACGGCGAAGCCGTAAGGGCCCAGGACATCGTCGAGGATCTCAAGAAAACGCTCAACGAAGGTTGAGAGACCCAGCATGAAGCGAAGGAACCCAGGCGTGAGGCGCACGACATTTTGGTTTGCTGGCGTGGGAGTGGCCGCGATCATTTGCATGGCTGCGCTGGCGTTCGCCTCCGCGACTGTCGGTAATGCTGCGCCGGCGCTGGAGGTGCCCGAACTGAACGGTCAGACATTCAATCTAAGTGCACAGCGTGGGAAAGTCGTAATCGTCAACTTCTGGGCGACCTGGTGTCCGCCTTGCCGCGAGGAAATGCCGGCCCTGGACGCTTTCTACCGGCGCTATCATGGTCAGGGTCTCGAGCTGATTGGCGTGAGCGCGGACCGCCCGCACGACCGCTCCGATGTGGTCAAAGTCATGCAGTCGTTCAGCTATCCCGCGGCCGTGCTCGATGACGCCAACGTCAACGATTTCGGCACACCCAGCAGCTTGCCAATGACTGTTGTCGTGGACAGTAATGGGGTGGTGCGTGCCGAGTTTACGCCCGATCAGGCCAAGGTCACGGAGAAGAGCCTGGCGGATGCCGTGCTACCATTGCTGCCGCAGAGTTCTGCGGCGCATGCATCAGCGAATCCAGGTGGCGCTGACGCCAAGCCTTGACCCCAGGAGCAGTCCTCGTTGCAACCGGTTCAAATGAAGAAGCTCGCGCTAGTCGCAATCACTTTGATGGCTGGATGCGCTACTTCGAACAGCTGGAATGTCGATTCGGATCCAAGGCTCGCGCAGTTGGAAAAAAAGAGACTGGCACTCGACGTGAGCGAGAAACGGTGCATCGATGAAGCGCAGGTCCGCAGCCGTGATAAGATGGCTGGCATGGCAGCAAGTCACGACGCTTCCGTTGAATCGCAACCGCAGGAGTCAGATCGCGAGCGCGATCGCGAAATTTCGCAGTGCCGCGCCTGGGCGGATCAGGAAAATGTGAATATCGCCGAACAGGAGCGCAACGAATATGAGCTTCAAGCTCAGCAAGAGCGCAGTCGCGCCTTGTTTATGACGGTTGTCGCAGCGCCGAGGCCCTGACGTGGAAGTAACCCTCTCTTTCGGTGACCTACTCGCGTGACTTCAGCAGTTTCGAGCGTCGCGGCTAACCACCCGGCAGGTCTGCCTCAAGCGAGGAGTCTCGGATCGCGGATTCTGCGCGATCTCTGCGTCATTGTCCTGCTCGCAGTCGCATCTCTGGCGGTGGGACTCATGATGAACCGTTTTTCATCCGCTCCGCTGCCTATCCTCTATCAAACGCCGGAGCAGCGGTTCGATGCCGAGTTGACGACCCTGGTCGCCGCGCCGCCGTTCAAAATCGCGCCCGCGGCAACCATCGGACTCGATAAATTCCGCACAGCCGTCGACAGCAAGAGTGTACTCATCCTTGATGCGCGCCCGTCGGTGTTCTTCGAAAATGGGCACGTCCCCGGCGCAAGCAACCTCGCGCGGGACAACTTCGCGCACGATTATCGACGCCTGACCGGCGTGCTCGAAGCCAACCGTGACAAGCCGATCATCGTGTACTGCTCCGGTGGCGAATGCCACGACAGCAAGCTCGTCGCGAACGCGTTACTGAGTCTCGGCTTCGGCAACGTAACCGTCTTTACCGGCGGCTGGGAGGCGTGGTCGGCGGCGGGACTGCCGGCAGCCACGGGGACCTCACGATGACTATCAACAATTCGCGTCGCTATGTGGTGCTCGCAACCAGCATCGCGATGGCCGCCATATTCACTTACGCAGGCATCGACAAGATCCGCGACCCGCAGTCGTTCGCGGATAGCGTCGCTGGATTCGCGATTCTGCCAGCGGTGCTCATCAACCTGCTCGCGCTGGGTTTGCCGCCATTTGAGATCGCGAGCGGCCTCATGCTGCTCGGGCCATGGACCAGGCGGGTTGGAGCGCTCGCAATCGCGGTACTCTCGATAATATTTTTTACGGCATTGGCGTCCGCACTGCTTCGAGGTCTCACGCTCGACTGCGGATGCTTCGGGACCGGCGCGCCGTCGCGATCGCGAATGTGGCTGGAACTCGGACTGGACGTGATGTTGTTCTCGGCCGCGGTCTTCATTTATCTACGCTCGACTACCCGGATGTCGCCGGAATAATTGCCTATCGGAAATAGTCTTATCGATCGGCCTGATACGGCCGGGATGGATATTTATGGCGAGAAAAATAATTTTCGCGCTGATGATAGCGTTCGCGATGCACGCGAGCGTGGCGCACGCACACGGCGTCGTCGGCGATTACATATTCCTGGAGCCGCTGGTCACCGACGACGCGACCCCGGCCAACGAAATGGATATCGTCGAGCCGAACTGGAACCGGAACTCCGGCGGCAGGACTTTCTCGATCGGTTCGTCGATCGAAAAGCTGCTCGGAACCGATAGTAATAACTTGCCGCGATTCAGCATCGGCGGGGGCTCGACGTGGATCTCCCAATCGCCAAAGCAGGGGCCCAATGTCAGCGGGTTCGACGTCTTGGGACTGTTCGCCAAGTATGCGTTTCTAATCGTTCCGGAACATGAATTTATATTGTCGGCCAAGGCGGTGCTGGATTTACCCACGGGCAATCCGTCCGTTACTTCCCAGCAGCATACGAGCCTTGGCCCGGAATTGATCGGAGCGAAGGCGCTTGGCGACCTGCCCAACACAACGCTGCTGAAATGGCTGCGGCCGATCGGATTCCAGTTTGACTACGGCTACCTTCCTGCTTTGGGGGGACATACCAGTCATCACATGTTTGCCGACGGCATGATCGAGTATTCGCTCCCCTACCTAAGCAACAACGTGCGGGACATCGGACTGAAGTGGCCGCTGCGCAATATGTTTCTGTTCAACGAATTCAACTATGACCAGTTGATCACGGGGCCGCCGCATCAGACTTTCCCCACCATCCTGGCGACGCCCGGAATCGCATACGTCAGCTACCGTTTCGAAGTCAGCGTCGGTACCCAGTTCGCTCTCAACCAGGCGAGCGTGTCCGGCAATCATGCGGCAATTCTCGGGCTCTTGGATATTTTTTACGACTCGATAATTCCGCAAGGCAACTGGAAACTGTTCGGAGAATGACAACCATGACTCTTCGAAAAGTGTCGCTGTTGGCCCTCGCGCTACTGGCTATTGAAGTGAGTACTCCGGCGATCACGGCCGCGCATTCGTTCCCGGAACAGGAAACTCCATCGGCGGGACAGAAAGTCGCTTCGCCTCCTCCCGAAGTCGTGATCAAGTTTGACGCACCGATCGAGAAGCTGTTCGCCAAGCTGGAAGTGACAGGCGCCGACGGCACCAACCAGGCAGTCGGCGCGCCCCAGGTCAGCGACGACGGGATTCAGCTGTCGGTCAAGCTCGGCGCGCTCAAACCCGGCGACTACACGGTCAATTGGGCGGTCGTATGTATCGATACGCATCACACGGAAGGTTCGTACACGTTTTCGGTTGCGAACGGCGGATCGTGATCCCGCAGCCAATATTCGCGTGGCCGTTGGTAGGGTCGCAAGTGCTGATATTCGGAACGACAGCTTTTGCGCTGATGGCGGCGCCGCGGGACGTCGCCGCGGCCGATCGTTCGAGTCGAAGCCTGGCGAAGCTATGGAGGACGCTCGCGCTGATCGTTCTGCTGGTATCACCGCTGAGACTTTTGTCGGTCGCGGCCGGAATGGCGGACTCGACCTTCAGGGAAGTGATTCCGATGATGCCGCAAATAATGCGCGAGACCTTTGCCGGCCGGGTATGGACGTGGCGGCTCGCGACCGCGCTCCTATTGGCCGCGGTCGCGTGGATTCCCGCACCCGGGCGCCTCGCGACGGCGCTGATGCTCGTCATCTCGGCCGTTCTGCTCGCATTGCAAAGCGTCACGAGTCATGCGGTGGACAAGGGCGCATTCGCGATCGCGGTTCATTTTGCGCATCAGGCAGCCGCCGGCCTGTGGATCGGGGCGTTAGTCTCACTGCTTATAGGCGCGACCTACGGACATGCCGGCGCGGACTGGCTGCGGTCGGCGACCTCGCGAGTATCAAGGATTGCGGGATGTTCCGTCGCAGCGCTGATCGTGACGGGCGCGATCAGGGCATGGGACGCGCTGGGATTGCGGCTCGATCTGCTGGTGAACTCGATCTACGGGCGGACGCTGCTGTGGAAAGTCGGCACTGCCGCCACGGTGATTTTAATTGGTGGCTACAACCGCTATCGGCTGGTGGGCTCGGTGGGAGAATCGTCGGCGCGCGCGGCTCTCATTCGCAATGTGGCCGTGGAATGCGCGCTGCTGGCTGTCGTGCTTGGATGGTCGGTAGTGCTGGCCAATACGCCGCCGCCGCATTGAGTAACGTGCGTGTACCCGGTAACCAATATACAATTAGGAAGTGATACACATATGACTATTCATCGTAACCTCAGATCTTTCGCGATTGTGCTAATGGCGACGTCGAGTTTGTTCGCGGCTGCCGGATGCCATCGCGACTCCGACGGCGGCGCGGCCTCCGCGAGCGTTCTCACCGACACCAAGCTGGTCGATCAGAATGGCAACACCGTCGCGCTCACCTCGCTCAAGGGCAAACCGCTGGTGGTGGACTTCATCTATACGTCGTGTCCGGGGCCGTGCCTGATGGAGACAGCGAAGTTGGCGAACGTCGCGCTGCGCCTGGGCAACGCCCTCGGTTCGAAAGTGACGATCGTTTCGATCAGCGTCGATCCCGAGCATGACGGCCCCAAACAGTTGCTCGACTACTCGCGTCAGCAGGGAGCGGACGAGAAGGGATGGTATTTTCTGACCGGCGGTCCCGGAGATATCGATCGGGCGCTGGCGGGCTTCAAGCTCAGCCGCCAAATCGAGCCGGATGGTTCGGTCGGGCACCTCGTGAATATGATGTTGATCGGAGCGGACGGACGATTGGTGCGCGAATACAACGGCGAAATTGTCAAAGCGCAGGACATCGTCGATGACGTCAAGAAAACTTTGAACAAGGGCGGCGCGGCATGAAACGGGCAATAATTTTCGGCTCGTCGTTTGCGACAATCCTGGCGCTGGCTTATCTGTGGCCATTAGTCGGCGTTTCCGTAATCGGGAATGGCAGCGCGCGCGGAGCGATGTGCGTCGCAGGTCATTGCTGCTGCACGGGACGCGCGGAGGCCGCGGAGACCGTCGCGGCAAGCGGGACGCAGGGGCGCTTGACGCTCGATCCAAATCAGTTCGTCGGTCCCGTGAGGGAAGCTTACAAATACGCCGAGAAAAATCCCGCGTTGCTGGCGCAACTGCATTGCTATTGCGGATGCGACAAGGCCGAAGGTCATCAGAACCTCCTCGATTGTTATCGCGGTATGCACGCGTCGTCGTGCGAAATTTGTACCGGTGAGGTGCTGATGGCGAAGCGAATGGCAGAGCAGGGTTCGCCGGTAGATCAGATCCGCGACGCAATCCGCAGGAACTTCGCCCAGGACAATTGAATCGCACGAGCGGGGCTATTTGCGGCGTCGGCGTTTTCAATCACAATCGCTTCGATGCCGTTGAATGCCGAAGCGCCGCCTCCCGTTGCTGAACGCCTGAAGGAGACCGCCGGCAAGCGCCGCATTATGATCGTTGCCGGCGAGGCGTCCGGCGATCTTCATGGCGGCGACCTGGCGCGGGAAATTCTCGCGCGCGATCCCTCGTGCGAGCTGTTTGGAATTGCGGGCGAGAAAATGCGCGCGGCCGGCGTGCGAGCGCTCGTCAAGACCGAGGACATCCACGGGCTCGGACTTTCGGAGCTGGCCTCGACCATCGGCCGCACGCTTGGCGCATTTCGCGCGCTGCGCCGAATCATCCGTCGCGAGAAGCCGGACCTTGTGATCCTGATTGACTACGCCGAGTTCAACCTGATTCTCTCCGGCACCGCGCGGCGCGCTGGCGTGCCGGTGCTCTACTACATCACGCCGCAGGTGTGGGCGTGGCGGCGCGGCCGCATCGACAAGCTGGTCGATCGCGCCGATCGCCTCGCGGTAGTGCTGCCCTTCGAGGCCGAACTGTTCCATCGCGCCGGCGACCGCGTTTCGTTCGTCGGTCATCCGCTGCTTGATCGGATTGCCACGCTGCAGAGCCGCGACGAAACCCTGAAGCGCCATGCATTCCCGCCGCTCGCCCGAATCATCTCGATCCTGCCCGGCAGCCGCCGCGCCGAAGTTCGCTACTTGCTCGATCCGATGGTCAAGGCGGCGCGGATTGTCGCGCGCGATCACAATCTTGAAATAGCGCTCGCGCTTGCGCCGACGCTGACCCGGTCCGAGCTCGCCGAGGTTGGGCGCGCAGATCTCGCGGGAATCAAAATCGTCGAGGGCGACACTTACAACATCGTCGCGGCGAGCGAACTCGCGCTGGTCGCGTCGGGCACTGCCACGCTGGAGACCGCGCTGCTCGGATGCCCCGAGGTAATCGCTTACAAAGTGTCTCCCCTTACCTATATCCTAGGGCGGATGCTCGTGACGGGAGTGGATTTCATCGGGATGCCGAATATTCTGGCGGGCCGGCAGATCGTGCCGGAACTGATCCAGCGCGACGTGACCGTTGCGAAGCTGGTGCGAGCCGCCGAGCCTCTGCTGAGCGACACGATCAGCGCAGACACTGTGTCAGCGCTGAAAGCGTTGCGCGAGAAGCTCGGCACGCCGGGCGCAGCGGGGCGCGTCGCGACGATCGCGCTCGAGATGATCGCATCGAGGCCGCCCGCGTGAAGCTGCTCACCCCATTGCAATGGCGGCTGTACGGCTACCTGCGCCGATACTTGTTCCCATACGTGCTGCTGCTCGGCATTGCGATGGCCGTGTTGTCGGCGGCCAGCGCCGGAATCCCTTTCATCATGAAGTTCGTCGTCGATCTCGTGACCAATCTGAAAGTCGGCCATCAGCTCGACGCCCACAGCGCCCTGAAGCTGCGCGAATACTCGCTGTTGCTCGCGGGATTATTTTTGCTGCGCGCGCTCGCGAATTTTTCCGACGATTACTTGAGCGCCTACATCGCGCAGAAGCTGACGATGGACATCCGCGCCGACCTGAACGAAAGCCTGCAACGTCAGTCGCTCGGTTTTTTCAATCGCACTCCCACCGGCGTGATGGTTTCACGAATCATCAACGACGTCGGCGTGGTTGTGACGAGCCTGAGCGGCGGCGTGTTTTCGATCTTCGGCGACGGCATGTCGCTGATCGCGCTGCTGGTGACGGCTTTCGTGCTCGACTGGCAGCTTGCGATCATCGCCTTCATCGGTTTTCCGATCATCGTGCTGCCGATCGCCAGCCTTTCGAAGAAAGTCCGCCGCGAAACCAAGAATCAGCAAAAGCAGTTGAGCGGGTTGCAGTCGCTGCTGCATGAAACCTTCCAGGGCAATCGCGTCGTCAAGGCGTTCGGCATGGAAGACTACGAGCGCGCCCGCTTCAATCGCGAGCTCAAGCGGCTGTTTCGAATTTTCATGCGCGTGGCGCGGATCAAGGCGTTCACGGGACCGGTGATCGAGGCGATGGGCGCGATTGCCGTCGTCGCCGTGGTCTGGTGGGCGGTTGGATCGCTGCAAGCGGGCACGCGCACGCTGGGACAATTCGCCGCGTTCTTCACCACCATGATTCTCGTGTATCGGCCGTTCAAAGCGCTCGGCAAAACCAACAACAGCATTCAGCAGGGGCTGGCCGCGGCCGAGCGCGTCTTCGAGATGATGGATCAACCGAGCGAGGTGCCGGACGATCCCGACGGAATCGAACTGCCGCACGGCCCGCACCGGGTCGCGTTCGAAAACGTCAGCTTCCGCTACGGCGACGAATGGGTGCTGCACGATATCAACCTCGAGATTGGCGTCGGCCAGGTCGTGGCGCTGGTCGGGATGAGCGGCGGCGGTAAATCCACGATGGCGGATTTGATTCCGCGCTTTTATGACGTGCAGCAAGGCCGTGTCACGGTTGACGGAATCGACGTGCGCAAGCTGCGAATCGCTTCGCTGCGCTCCGAAATCGGCCTGGTCACGCAGAACACGTTTCTGTTCGACGATACGATTCGCGCCAACATCGCGTACGGCAGCAGCGATAAAAAACTCGAGCGCGTGGTCGCCGCCGCCAAGCTCGCCAACGCTCACGACTTCATCTCGCGGCTGCCCAACGGGTACGAGACGATGGTCGGCGAGCTGGGCGTGCGCATCTCCGGCGGAGAGCGCCAGCGAATCGCGATCGCGCGCGCGCTGCTGAAGGACGCGCCGATCCTGATCCTCGATGAGGCAACCTCGTCGCTGGATTCAGCCGCCGAACGCTCGGTGCAGGAGGCGCTCGAGCATCTGATGGCGAACCGCACGACGCTGGTGATCGCGCATCGGCTCTCCACGGTGCGCCGCGCAGACCGAATCGTCGTGGTCGTCCACGGCCGCATCGTCGAAGACGGCACGCACGACGAACTGTTCGCGCGCGGCCAGGAATACCGAAAGCTCTACGACCTCCAATTCATGTCGCCCGAAGATCTCGCGGGCAACGGCGGTCTCGTCAACTGAGATTTTGCGATCGTAAACACAAAAAACCGGGATTCTTCGCTTCGCCTTAGAATGACACCAGGAAAGTTCTAACAGGGACGAAGTCCCGAATCTTCTCCTGCGTACTGGGTGCAGGGGTCACCCGTGCCCAAGGAAGCGTGAAACCCACGGAGGGGTTTCACATTGGATTAAGTGATTTTCTTCCTAGATGACCCCGTCGCGCTTGAGGTTCTCGATCTGTAGATTCGACTCGTCAGGTGTGCGGATCGACGACGCTCCGATGCTAAGCGCACTGTACAACATATTGTGGTATCCGGCGCTGCCGTTTGCGCTGATAGCCGCGCATCCGGCCAATCTGCGCGACTATCGCGAGCGGATGGGTCACGGCGATTTTCCGGATGCCGCCGGCGCGCCGCGAATCTGGGTTCATGCGGCGTCGGTCGGCGAGATCGAAGCGATTCGGCCGGTCGCCGTTGGCCTGCGGGAACGTTATCCCGACGCGGTCATGGCGATCACCACGATGACGGCTGCCGGACGCGAGGCGGCCACGCGCCGAATCCCGGGTGCGGCGGCGTGGATGCTCGCGCCGCTCGACAATCGGCGCGCTGTGCGATCCTTCCTGCAGCGTGTGCGGCCAAGCATCGTGGTGATCACCGAAACTGAAATCTGGCCGAACTACTTCATCGAATCCGCGCGCAGCGGTGCGACGGTCGCGGTGGTCAACGGTCGAATTTCGGATCGATCGCTGCGCCGATACCTGCACGCGCGCAGCCTGTTTGAAGAGGCGCTCGGCCACGCAACCCTGATTCTGACGCAGAGCGCCGATGACGCGTATCGCTATGCGGAGTTCAACCTCGCGGCAAAGGTGGTCGTCACCGGCAACACCAAAATCGAAACGGCGCGAGCGAGTGAAGAACCGATTCGTCCCGAGCTGTTCGCGTTTGCACCGGGGCGGAAGATTTTCATCGCGGGATCGACAGCTCCGGGCGAAGCCGCCGTGATCGCGGACGCCTACCGTGAACTGCACAAAGACTTTCCCGAGCTCGCGCTGGCGATTGCGCCGCGCCATCTCGAGCGTACGCCGGATGTCGAAAACGCGCTGCGCGCGGCCGCGCTCGACTACGTGAAGGCGTCGGAACTCAGTTCTCCGGCCGCGGCGCGCGACGCCGGCGTTTTGATCCTCGACACGATGGGCGAGCTGCGCAGCTTCTATCGTCGCGGCGCGATCGCGTTCGTCGGCGGCAGTCTAGCGCCGGGCCGCGGCGGGCAAAATCCCGCCGAGCCCGCGTTGGTCGAGGTTCCGGTGCTCATCGGTCCGTATCACGAGAATCAGAAGCAGATAGTTTCGTCGATTGTCAGCTCAGGCGGCGCGCGAATCGTCAAAGACGCGCGCGACATCGTCATCGAAACTTCGAAATGGCTCGGCGACGATGCTGCCCGGCAACAAGCGGGCCGAAGAGCGCGCACGACGGTGAACAGAGGGTCGGGCGGCGCGCAGCTCGCCTTGAAGCATCTCGAAGCGCTCATTAGTCTCGGCTGACCGATGCCCCCCAGCCAGCCGAGTCCGAATCGCCCGCGAATCGAACGATTGTGGCAGCGCGATCTTCCCGTGCGCCTGCTCCCGGCGTGGATCGGCCTCGCGGCCGCCGCCGGCCTCTACCGAATCGGCGTCGGCGCACGGCACCTTTACTGGCGGACGATGAAACAGCGCGCTTCGGTGCTGACGGTCAGCGTCGGCAACCTGACGGTTGGCGGAACCAGCAAGACTCCCTTCACGTTGTTTCTCGCCAGGCGCTTGCAGAGCCACGGCCTGCGCGTCGGGATCGTGAGCCGCGGCTATCGACGCACGCGATCGAAAACACGCGCCGAGCTGGTCGCCGACGGCGGCGAATTGAAAATCGCCGCGGAAGACGCAGGCGACGAACCCGCGATGATGGCGCGGTCGTTCACCGGTCCGATAGCGGTTGCGCGGCGGCGCATCGACGGCATCGAGCTGCTGCGCAAGCTCGGCCCGCTCGACGCGGTGATCCTGGACGACGGCTTTCAGCACTTGCGGTTGAATCGCGACATCGATCTCGTGCTGGTGAACAACCAGCGCGGCTTCGGCAATGGCTGGACGATCCCGGCCGGGCCGATGCGCGAACCGATCGGCGCCGTCGGCCGTGCCGATGCGATCATAGTGATGAACTCGGGAAGTGGACCGTCGGCAATTGAGCCGTCGCAGATGAAGCAACTGACCGCGCGCAAGTTGCTTCACGCGTCGGTGCGGCCGCGCGCGTTGCTGATCTGCGAGAATGGGATGTGGCGCGAAACCCCGCTGGAAATTGGAGGGCGACGCGTGCTGGCGGTCAGCGGTCTCGCGGATTCGAGCGGGTTCTACGCGATGCTGCGCGAGCTCGACGCGGACCTGGTCGGCGTTTTCGAATATCCCGACCATCACGCCTACACGAACGCCGACTGGCAGGCTATGGTGAATGCAATGCGCGACACCGACCTGCTCGTCACCACCGAGAAGGACCTGGTCAAGCTCGAACGGTTTCCGTTCCCGCGCGATTCGCTATACGCTCTCAGGCTCGAAGTCACGATGGACGCGGAAGACGCGCGCGCGCTCGACGAGTTGATACTAGGGCGCATAACGGAGCCGGCGACGGCCGCGGACGCGTATTAAAGGTAAAAAAAGGAGGATTTCCGCGATGGCGCTGAGTCAGGAATTGCTCGACATCCTGGCGTGCCCGAAATGCAAGGGCGATCTGCATCTCAACGACAAGCAGGACGGCCTGGTTTGCAGCTCGTGCAAACTCGAATATCCGGTCCGCGATGACATCCCAATCATGCTGATCGAGGAAGCCAAGCCGATCGCGTGACCTCGCCGCCGCGCGCGGCCAGCCTGTCCTCGATGAAAACGCTTGACGCGACGCGTGCCCGCCAGTTCGCATGGCTCGCGCTCGGTGTTTACCTCGTCGCGCTCGGTATCTCGGCAACCTTCCGCTCGCAGGGCGACTTCAACGTTTACTATCGCGCGGGACATCGCGTCCTTCACGGCCTCGCGATCTACCCGCCCGACGACTCTGATCGTTTTCTCTACGCGCCAATCTTTGCGATCGGATTTGCACCGTTCGCCGCGCTGCCACGCCATCTCGCGCAGTTCGTTTTCTTCGCGATCAACGCATTCTCGCTGGTCGAATTGATCCTCGGCGCCGGCGTGATGCTGTTCGGCCGTGAGCGGCGCTTGCCGGCCGCGCTGATCGTCGTACCGGTGCTGCTGTCATTTCGATTCATCGACAACAACTTCGATCACGGCCAGATAAATCTCCCAACCCTTGCGCTGATTGTCTGGGCCATCATCTACGCCGACGAATCCCGCGAGACATGGGCGGGCCTGATGATTGCGGCTGCAATACTGATCAAGCCATTCGCAGTGCTGGCCGCGCTTCACCTGGCGATTCGCCGAAACTTCGCCGCGCTCGGGTGGGCTGTCGCGGCGGGAATCGCGCTGATTGTCGCGCCAATCGTGGTCTTCGGACCACACCGATGGATCGATCAAACCGGCGCGTACGCGACGGCGATCGTTTCGATGACGAATCGCTATCGCACGATGCTCACGAACCAGTCGGCGGTGTCCGCAGTCGCGCGCCTGATGAGTCTTCGCGTCGGAGATGCCGCGGAAACGTCGCCAACTGCCACGCTTGTCGGAATGACTCTCGAAATAGTGCTAATCGCGGGAGTATCGCTCTGGGACGGGATGAGCGACGCGCGGAGAAACTTCGCAAGCCGCCTCGCGTTGTGCGGATTGTTTTGCCTGATGCCTTCGTTCGCGCCGATTTCGTGGAAGAGCTACTACGCGGCGATGCTCGTTCCGTACATGGCTCTGACCGCGGCGCTGTGGACCGACCGCGCCGCCGGCAAAAGCGCACCGATTTCCGTGTGGACACTTTTCGCCATCTCGGTGGTGCTCAATCTCGCGACGGGAAACTATTTAAACCGCCTCGCCCTCTTCTACTCGGCACATTTCCTTTCATCGTTGTTCGCGCTTGCGGCGTTGTTCGCATTGTGGCGCGCGAGCGAGACAGTTCAAACGTGAGACCGCCTGCGCAAATGAAGTGGCGCCCCGATCCGAACTTCTCGACGTTCAGGATCGGACGCCGCGAGCTCGTGATTCATCGCGACATCGCCGCGGACGCCGCGCAAATCATACAGAAGCTCGCTGCGCTGACGACGTCTCCAGAAGCGGGCGCGGGCAATCGCCAGAGCGCGTTTCGGATGAACCTCGGCGGCGTCGAATTGTATGCTCGCCGAGGTCGTCGAGGCGGAATGATCGGATCGATTCTAAGCGACGTTTATGTGGGCATGACGCCGCGCCCGCTGACTGAACTCAACGTGACTATCGAATCGATGCGCCGCGGAATTCCCGTGGCCGAGCCGATGGGCGCGATGGTCGAATGGATCGGTCCGGCTCTTTATCGGGGATTTTTCCTGACTCGCGCGGTGCGCGGAATGACGTTTTGGGAATTCGTGAGGACCGACGACGATCAGACAGTTCGCAATCACGTTCTCGCGCAGGCGCGCGCGGCGATCGATACGATGCATGACAAGGGTCTATTTCACGCCGATCTCAATCTTCACAACTTGCTGGTGACGCGAGCGAGAGACAGTTTCACCGTGGTCATCATCGACCTCGACAAGGCGCGGCTTTTCGATGCGCCATTGTCGCCGTCGATGCGTCGTGCGAACGCGGCGCGCTTGATACGGTCAGCGCGCAAGCTCGATCCCTCCGGCCAATTTCTCGACGCGGCTGCACTGTCGATTCTGAATCTTGAGTGATTCGCGAATCTAGTCGCGCTTGAGCGCGATCGCGTCGATCTCGATTCGAGCGTTCCGTGGCAGCGCCGCGACCTGCACCGTCGAGCGCGCGGGATACGGCGGATCGAAATGCTCTCCGTAGATGCGATTGACGATTTCAAACTCGGCCAGATCGATCATGAAGATCGTCGTCCTGACAACATCGACAAAATCGAGCCCCGCAGCGGCGAGCACTTCGCCGAGGTTCTGCAGCACCCGCCGAGTCTCGAATTCGATCCCGCCCTCGACGAGCTTGCCCGACGCCGGGTCGAGCGCGATCTGCCCCGAGCAGAAGACGAAGCCGTTTTGCTCGACCGCTTGCGAATAAGGACCAATTGCGGCCGGCGCTTGCCGGGTATGAATCGAGGTTTTTATCAATAGCGACTGCCGTTGTGCTGGCCGAGGCGCGAGACCCGCATGACGCCGTCGATCGCGCCGATCGAATTCATCAGGTTGTTCAATTGACGCGCGCTGCTGACGCTGACCTCGAACACCGCCAGCGCGCGTCCGTCGGCGCCGTGAGTCTTCACTTCGGCGGTCGAAATATTCACGCCCGCCGACGCGATCGCCTTGGTCATCGCGGCGAGCAGGCCCGGCTGATCGGCGCATAGCACCTCCAGCCGGATCGGCCGCGGCGCTTCCTCGCCGTCCTTCCACACCACCGGCACGCGCCGCTGCGGATCGGTGTTCAGCGCATGCGGGCATCCCGCGACGTGCACCGTAACCCCGCGCCCGCGCGTGATGAAGCCGGTTATCGCCTCGCCCGGGAGAGGATTACAGCATCGCGCGAATCGCACGAGCATGTCGCCGACGCCCGAGACCACGACGGCGCCGCTTGCGGATTTGCGCGCTTCCTTGGCCGCGCGTTCCCGTTGCGCCGGTCCCAGCGGGGTGGGCGCTTTCTCGGGACGATAGATTTTCAGCTCGTCGGGCGTGAGAAGTTTCGCCAGCAACTGCGCAGGCGTGATTATTCCGTAGCCGACCGCCGCGAGCAGCCCGTCGACGTCGCGTTGCGAGAAGTCTCCGAGCACGCCTTCCAGACGCTTGCCGGACTTAAGCTGCGTGACGCTGAGCTTGACGCGGTTCGAGCTCGCGATCGAGCAGTGATACTCCGAGGTCGCGCGAGCGTTCCGCTTGTTGATTGCGCAGCCACTGGCGGATGCGCGATTTCGCGCGCGCGGTCGCCGCATAGTTCGTCCAATCCTTGCCCGGCACCTGCTTTTCCGACGTCAGCACCTCGACCGTATCGCCCGACCGCAGCCGATAGCGCAGCGGCACCATGCGCCCGTTGACGCGCGCGCCCGCGAGATGGTTGCCGACCTGCGAATGGATTCGATACGCGAAGTCGATGACCGTCGAGCCGAGCGGAAAATCGAACACGTCGCCCTTAGGCGTGAACACGAAAACTTCCTCGGGAAACAAATCGTCCTTGACGGTCGACAGAAATTCCTGCGGGTCCTTGAGATTCTGCTGCCATTCGATCAGCCGCCGCAGCCACGCGAACCGCTCGGTGTCCTTGACCTCTTTCGAGTTGCCGTCCTTGTAGCTCCAGTGCGCCGCGATTCCTTCCTCGGCGACCTTGTGCATCTCGCGCGTGCGAATCTGCACTTCCATCCGCTGCCCGCGCGGACCGATCACCGTGGTATGCAGCGACTGATACATGTTGGCCTTGGGCAGCGCGATGTAATCCTTGAAACGGCCGGGCACCGGCTTCCAGTTGGCGTGCACGACCCCGAGCGCCTCGTAACATTCGCGCACCGTGTCCACGATAATGCGGAACGCGACCAGGTCGTAGATCTCCTCGAAGCTCAGCCCCAGTTCCTGCATCTTGGAGTGAATCGAAAAGAAATGTTTCGGCCGGCCGGTGACCTCCGCCGTCACCCCGCTGTCGGACATGCGCCGCGACAGGATCTCGATGACGTTAGCGATATACTCCTCGCGCTCTTTGCGCTTGGCCGCGACGAAAGCCTTCAGCGTCTGGTACGCGCTCGAATTCAGATAGCGAAACGACAGGTCCTCGAGCTCCGACTTGAGCCAGTAGATTCCCAGCCGATGCGCGATCGGTGCGTAAATCTCCATCGTCTCGCGCGCGATTTCCTGCTGCCGGTCGGGGGCCAGATGGTCGAGCGTGCGCATGTTGTGGAGGCGGTCGGCCAGCTTGATCAGCACAACGCGAATGTCCTTCGCCATCGCGATGATCATCTTGCGGAAATTCTCCGCCTGCTTCTCTTCGCGGCTCTGGAACGTGATCTTCGAGACCTTGGTCACCCCGTCAACCAGTTGCGCGACCTCAGGGCCGAAATCGGTCTGCACCTCGGCGAGCGACGTCTCCGTGTCCTCGACGACGTCGTGCAGCAGGCCGGTCACGATCGACGGCACGTCGAGTTTGAGCTGCGCGATGATCATCGCGACGTTGAGCGGATGCGTGACGTAGGGCTCGCCCGACTCGCGCTTCTGATCGAGATGCATCCGCGCCGAGTAGTCGTACGCGCGCCGGATCAGTCCGACGTCGGCCTGCGGATTGTAGGTCTGCACCCGCCCGATCAGGCCGGCGAGTTGGTCGGGAACACTGCTTTGCGCTAACTCTTCCACGGCGCGAATTCGCCGCGCAGCCGGCTGACCTTGAGCCGCTCCGCGTTTACGATCGTTTCAAGCCGCGCGACCGACTTGGCTATCTCAGCGTTGACGATCAGGTAGTCGTATTCAGGATAGGCCTCGGCTTCTTCGCGCGCTTTGTGAAGGCGATGCTGGATTTTCGATTCTTCCTCGGTGGCGCGCCCGCGCAGACGCCCCTCGAGTTCAGCGAAGGTCGGCGGCAGCACAAAGATCCCGACCGCGTCGTGCGGATACTTTGCGCGAATCTGCCGCGCGCCCTGGATGTCGATGTCGAGCAGGATGTCGCGCCCGCTCGCGACTGCGTTGTCCAGCGGCACGCGCGGAGTGCCATAAGATGACTCGAACACCCGCGCCCATTCGGCGAACTCGCCCGACGATTGCCTGCGTTTGAACTCTTCCTCGCTCACGAAGCTATAGTCGATTCCGTCCGCCTCGCCTTCTCGCGGCGCGCGCGTGGTCAAGGATATCGAAAATTCCAACCCCGCGATCGCCTTCAGCGCCGCGCGATAGATCGTCGTCTTGCCCGCGCCCGATGGCGCCGAAAGGATGAAGATTATACCGCGTCTCGGCGGCAACGGATCGTCTGATTTCAAGCGTATAGAACCTTCAACCGGCTGCAAAGGCCCTTCCAGTATATACTATTCGACGTTCTGGACCTGCTCGCGCATCTTTTCCGCTTCCGCCTTAACTTCAACCGTTACTTGAGATAACGCCGCGTTCTGCGACTTCGATCCCATCGTGTTTACTTCGCGATTGATTTCCTGCAGCAGAAATTCAATCGACTTACCCACCTGCCCTTTGCGCTTGAGCAGCGCCTTCAACCCCTCCAGATGCGTCCGCAGCCGCGTGATCTCTTCGCTGATATCGCCGTGCTGCGACGCCGACGACGCCTCCTCGTAGAGGCGTTTCTCGTTCACCGGCAGATCCTCGAGCAGTTCGCGAATGCGCTTGTGGAAATTTTCCAGGATCTCCGCGCGCGATTGTTCTGCAAGCCGTTCGATCCTCGGCACCGCCGCTTCTATCTTGCGGATCCGCGCATCGAAATCGTCGTGCAGGCTGCGGCCTTCGCGCACTCGCTCCGCTTCCAGCGCCTTCAACGCGCGAACCAGCGCCTTGTGGCCGAGCGTGAACGCCCCGCGCGACTCGTGCTCCTCCTCGACCACGTGAAAAATCTCGGGCCGGTTCAGGATCGATCCGATTTCCGGATCGCCGTTGAGATGAAGCTGCTTGCCGAGACGCCGCAGTTCGGCGACGTACAAATTCGCGAGCCGGTCGTTCACCTCCAGCCGCACCGGCGGCGGCTTCAGCGCAACTGCCTTGATAAAAATTTCGACCCGCCCGCGCGCCACCACGCTCTGCACCGTCTTGCGAATCTCTGCTTCATGCTCGCCCCATCCGCGCGGCACCGCCAGCTTGAGTTCGAAAAATCTTTGATTGAGTGCCCGCACTTCCGCGGTCACTTGAGTGCCGTCGTGCTCGGCGATTGCCCTGCCGAATCCGGTCATGCTTTTCATGCAGCTCCGTCCCTTTCTACCCGCGTTTTTCCCACGCACGCGCGATACAGCGCGAGCGTCCGCACCGCCATCTTTTCCATCGAGTAATTTTCCATGACCCGAACCCGCGCCGCCGCGCCCATCTCGGCTCGCAACCCGGCCGATTCCGCCAGCCGACGAATCGCCGCAGCAATTTTTTCAGGATTCGCCGGCGGCACGAGGATTCCGGTGTGATCGTCGTCCACCACTTCGCGCAGGCCGCCGACGTCGCTCGCAATCATTGGAAGACCACTCGCCATGGCTTCCAGAGCCGCCACGCCGAGCCCTTCTTTCAGTGACGGCATCGCGAAAATGTCTGACGCCCACAGAATTTCGCGGGCCTCGTCGACTCCGCCCAGCAGCTTTATTCGCTTAGTGCATCTGATTACCGCGATTTCGCGTTGCAGCACGTCGCCAATCAAACCCTGACCAGCGATAAAACACTTGAACTTCCCGGTTGCCGCGAGCCCTTCCATCGCTTTGATAAGGTAGCGGTGGCCCTTGCGCTGTTCGAGCGCGCCGACGGCAGATATCACAATTTCATCATCCGAAATTCCGAGCGCGGCACGCGCATGCGCACGTTCTTGAGGAGTTGGCGGGCGAAAGCGCTCGCAATCGACGCCGCTCTGCACAACCGTAACCCGTTCGCGATCGACTCCCGCCGCCGCCAGCGAATCAGCCACGCCCCCTGAGATCGCGACCACTGCATCGACCGCCCGATTGTACAGGTACGGCGCGAAAACGCGATTGGGCCTGTTGTCCATCCGCCGCGTAACGACCAGCGCTCGCGCGAAACCGCGCGCAAACGGCGCCATCGAATGCGCCCGCGAGGTGTGAAAATGCACGACGTCGTAGCCTTCGCGTTTGAGAATCGCGCGCAGCCGGATACCGGCCGCCAGGTCGATCGCGTTGCGGATGCGAAGAGGATGGCATCTTATCCCCGCCGCGGCGGCCCGCTCCCAGAGCTGTCCCGCGGGATCGCAAATCAGCTCCGCGCGATGACCTTCGCCGGCCAGCGCGAGCGTCAATCCCAACACCTGCGTCTCGCCGCCGGCGAAGCCGAGTTCGGGATCGACGCCCACGATGCTCAGCGCGGGCGCATCGGCGGTGTCGCGGTTGTCAGGCACTTGGATGGCGCCTTCATGTTGAGCCGTTTGCGTCATACTACAGTTTGGACCGCATCAATCGAAAAATCTGTAATACAAAATTGCGCAGACCGCTGTCAGCGCGTCGCGAATGCCTATTTTCTTGCCTTCTTCGTAGGTCCGTCCCGCGTACGATACCGGCACTTCGTAGATTCGCCATCGCGCGCGCGCCGCCTTGGCCGTAATCTCGGGCTCGAAGGTGAAGCGATTGGCGTTGAGCTTCAGCGTCATCAGCTTCTCGCGCACAAAAGCCTTCATCCCGGTCTCCATGTCGGTGAGGTTGAGATCGCTGACCATATCGGAGAGCAGCGTCACCGCGCGGTTCGCCACGTAATGCCAGAAGAACATGACGCGATGCGGCCCTGAGAGGAAGCGCGAGCCGTAAACCATGTCGGCACGGCCGTCGAGCATCGGCCCGATCATCGCGGCGTAGTCGCGCGGATCGTATTCAAGGTCGGCGTCCTGCACGAACAGGTAAGGATTCTTCGCCGCCGCAAACCCCAGCCGCAGCGCGGCGCCTTTGCCGCGGTTGACCTCGTGAAAAAAACATCGAACCTGTGGATGCTCGAGCTGGCGCAGATATTTCGCGGTGCCGTCGGTCGAAGCGTCGTCGACGACGATGACTTCGGGGTCGAAGCCGCAATCCAGCACGCGCTCGATTACGCGGCCGATCGTTGCCGCTTCATTGTAGACCGGAATCACCACCGAAATTTTGGTCCGCTCCGTCATCAGCTTCCCCTCGCCTCCCGATGTCGCCCGAGCGACGACGATGCGCCCGCTGCCACCGCTGCTTCTTTGCGTTCGAGCACCATTCTCGCCGCCAGCATCGCGGCAACCCGGCGTCGCTGCACCCGCGGACGCCGCGCGGAAAACACCGCGGAGTATCCGCACCACACGCGCATCCGATCGTATTCGTGACGCCGCCGACGTCGAGATGCCCCAGTTGAACCAGGTTGCGCATCCGAGGCCGCTCGAAGCGGCTCAGAATCGTGCGCCGCGTCCGCTCATGATCGATGAATACGAATTGCGGCGGCTCGAGTCCCGTGACGAAGACGTTGTACGGCGTCAGGTCGCCGTGGATATATCCTGCGCGATGCAGCCGCGCGACCTCCGCGCCGAGCGCGCGCAACACGACGCGCCTCGACGCGAGCTTCGCACGCTTCAGGTGACGCGCAACATTCGTTCCGTTGACCCGCTCCGTGACTATGATCTCGCGACCGCCACGGCGCTCGGCGCCGAGCAGTAGAATTTCAGGGACTCCCACCGCGTCGGCCCGCAGATGCTCCGATATCGACGCAACATGCGCCGCACGCCTGCGCTTGAATATCCACCTGATTCGATTCAGTCCGCGAATCGGGTCGAGCACTTTGAAATAGGCGTCCGGACCTCCGACATGCTGAAAATGCCCCGACCATGTCTCGGCGTGACGCGAGCGTCGCACCCGATTCGCCAGCGTGCCGTCGATCGCGGCGAATGCGGAATCGATCAGGCTCTCGCGCAACTCCTCTGAAAATCGCGCGTCGTAGCCCGGGAACAAAAAGGTCCATCCGCCGCGCGTCAACGGCACCCCTTCAAAGCCGGTCATCCACCACGTCATTGCGCCACCCCGCGCATCGCGACCGCGCGCCTGACGGTCAGGCTTACTTCTTCGGGTGATATTCGCCGCATGCATTCGCGCCCAATCGGGCACTGACGAAGATAGCAGGGATGACATGGGATCGCGCCGCTGATTGCCAGCTCCGCGAAGCCCCACGGCGCGGACCGTTCCGCCGCCGTCGCGCCCCACAGCGATACGACCGGGCATCCGACGGCAGCCGCGATATGCATCGGGCCGGAGTCGGGCCCGAACGCGACCGCGCACTCGGGAAAGATCGCGATCAGATCGCGCAGCGAGGTGCGTCCGGCCAGGTTGAGCGCGGGGACGCCGTCGAGATCGCGCATGACTTCGCCGGCGAGCGCCGTTTCGTCGGGACCGCCGAGCAATACTGGAAAAAGCGCCGGGCTCTCGCCGTCAGCGCTCGCGACCCTGCGAATCACCGCCGCAGTCGATTCGGGAAAGTAGATGCGGCTCACCCACGACGAGCCAAGAATCACCGCCAGCAGAGGTCGCGGCGCATCACGCAGCATTTCGAGCGCGCGCGCATGCTCATCGTCGGTCGCGGCCAGTCCAAACTCTATCGGCGACGGCGCAATGCCGAGCGCGTCGCCGAACGCCTGGTATTGCAGCAACTTCAGCCGCATATTCGGCTGCGGCTCGATCTGATGATTCGAAAAAAGATAGTTGAACTCCTTGGTGTTCGGCGCGGCGAAACCAAAACGTTCGCCGGCGCCTGAGATTCGCGACGTGAAACCGCTTTTCAGATGCCGCTGCAGATCTATGACCAGGTCGAAATGCCCTTTGCGAACCCGCCACAGAAACGGAATGAACGTCCACGGCGCGTGCGCGCGATCGTATTCGATGATTTCATCGAGCCAGCGATGGCGTTCGAGCACCGCCTTCGACTTGGGTTCCACCGCCCATGCGATGTGCGCGTCGGGCCACGCGTTGCGGATGCGCCCGAGCAATGGCAGCGCGCGAACCACGTCGCCAATGGCACCGAGCAGCACTATCAACACACGCCGCGGCGGCGGCGCGATTTGCGTGGCGATGACTTCAGCAGAGGTCATTTTAAGAGTGGTCGAGGCCGGTTCAACTCCAACGCTCGATGATAACGACGCGGACCGGCGCCGCAAAGAGCACTTGCGCCGTCTGTTCGCCGCGACCCCATCCACGTATAAGAGGCGCTGAGATGGCGGAGGCAATCCTGATTTGACGGACGAACTGCGCCGCTCGGGCAGTCTCATAGGGCCAATCACGCTTGCGATTCTGATCCTGTTCGGATTGCTCGCTATTCGCAGCATTGAGCCGCCACCTGCCGTTGACGAGAACGCGCCCGTGACGGAATTCTCCGCGGCGCGTGCGATGCGCGACGTGAGCGAGATCGCGAAAAAGCCGCACCCGCTCGGCTCAGCCGAAAACGATCGGGTACGCGAGTACCTCATCGGGCGCTTGCGCGAGCTCGGCGCGAATCCCGAAGTCCAGACCGTCACCGTCGCGCGACACCTTCCATTTGGGCCGGATACGTGGGCCGTAGCGAACAATCTCGTCGCGAAGATTCCGGGCACGCACCCGAGCGGCGCAGTGATGATGGTCGCGCACTATGACTCCGTGCCGAGCGGTCCCGGCGCAGGCGACGACGCGGCGTCGGTAGCGTCAATCCTCGAAACGATTCGCGCGCTTGAGGCCGGCGCGAGCCCACTGCGCAACGATCTGATCGTTCTGTTCACCGATGGCGAGGAGCTCGGGCTGCTCGGCGCGCAGGGATTTGTCGAAAACCGTCCGTCGCTCGACAACATCAAGGTCGTGCTGAACTTCGACATGCGCGGCGACTACGGCCCGTCGATGATGTTCCAGACCAGCGCGCACAATTCGTGGCTGATCGATCAGCTCGCCGCCGCGCCATTTCCTTACGCCACCTCAGCGGCCGCGGCCGTGTACAAGCGATCGCCCAACGACACCGACTTGACGGTTTTTCTCGACGCCGGCATGGCCGGGATGAACTTCGCGGCGGCCGGTGGAATTACGCGCTACCACAGCGCGCTCGACAACGCCGACTTGCTCGATCAGCGCACGCTGCAACATCAGGGGACGTACGCGCTGTCGATGGCGCGGCGGTTCGGCTCGATCGATTTTAATGATCCGCGAACTGGCGATGCAGTCTTTTTCGTTGTCGGCGGAAAGTTGATTCATTACACGGCGCGGCTGGCGCTTCCTCTCGCGATCTTGATGACGATCCTGGTTCTCAGCGTGATCTGGACTGGAATTCGTGACGGACGTTTAAGCATCGGTAGTATCGCAGCCGACTTTGCGATCTATGCAATTGCAATCGCAGTCGCGCTCGCCGAGGCGCGCGGCGTGTGGTGGCTGATGGCAACTTTCGCGGGCTGGCGAATGCTGCCGGTCCGCACAACCTACGGCGGCTTCTACTATTCGGTCGCGGCGGACGCGCTGATATTCGGCACGTTGTGGGCCGTGTATGCGGTGATCAGCCGCTCGATTCGCCTGCAGAACCTTGGCGCCGGCGCGCTCGCGGTGTGGACAGCCATGATGCTCGCCACGAGCATCGCGATGCCAGGCGGCAGCTACATCCTGATGTGGCCGCTGCTGTTCGCGACGCTCGCGATGCTCTATCGCCCGGTCGCGACCGACAGGCGCGCCGCGATTCTCGCGTTGGTGGCGCTGGCGCCGGGAACCGTGATGCTCGCGCCGTCGTTCGCCGCGAGCGCCGACGGCACCATGCTGTTTCTCGTACTTTGCGCGTTGACGGCCGCGTTGCTCTTCGGCCTTTTCATCCCGTACATCCAGTTTCTCACCGGCGGACGGCAATGGATCGTGCCCGCTGTGCTCGGAATGCTCGCGATCGTGATGTTCATCAAGGGCAACGCGGCCAGCAACTTTGACGCCGCACAGCCGCATCCTGACAGTATCTTTTATTTTCTCGACGCCGACCGCGGGCATGCGCGATGGGTCAGCCTCGATTCACGGCCCGACAGCTTCACGTCGCAATTTTTCCAGCATCACGTGCGGGGAGGGTGGCTGGCGCGGCTTACCGGGCTAGCGACCGCCGACACGCCGACGCCGAGCCTCGCGAGCATCTCGACCGGATATCGCGACTTCGCGCATCTGAATCGCGGCCGAACGACCGAGGGCGATGCGCCTCTGATCAACACGCCGCCGCCTGTGCTCAAGGTGCTCGACGACTCGACGATCGCCGGCGCCCGCACTGTGAAGATGCATATCGCGTCGGCGCGCGGCGCATCGATCGTGTGGATGTCGGTGCCGGTGGGCGTGACGGTGATCGGCAGCTCGATTAATGGCAAGTCGCCGGGCGATCGCGTCACCGACGGATGGTCGGGATGGTACTGGCATGCGCCGCCGAGCGGCTTCGACCTCGAACTCAAACTCGCAACACCCGCGCCGTTCCTGGTCACGGTAATCGATCAGACTAACGGGTTGCCCGTGACCACCGACTTCGCATTCAAGCCACGGCTCGCCATCGCGATGCCGACGCCGTTTCTGTTTTTCGATTCGACGACGCTGATCAGAAAGACGTTTGCGATTGGCGGCGAGCGGGTGGCTCGCCGTTAGCGGCTAGCGGTCGCATTCGGGGAAGGGTAAATCACTTGATTTAATGTGAAACCCACCGTGGGTTTCACACTTCCTTGGGCAGGGTTAAACCCTGCACCTTAGTATTATTCCCTCTTGGACGTTCAGGTTTTCCTTGGAATGAAGCCAGGGACGCCCGTGTCTACAACCGGATTGAGCCTGACTCGTGTAGTGATCCCTTCACTGATTTTCTTGATGGCGTCATCGGGAAGAGTCGAGATATCAAAATTTTGCTCGATGTAGTGGATGTCTGTAGCCGTGGTGAGAGGAGCCGTGCCGCGCTGTACGGCCCAGGCCAGTAGAACTTGAGCGGGGGTTTTATGAACCTGCTTGGCGATGCCCGTGATCACAGGGTCGTCGAGTAACTTCGGTTCCATACCATGACCCAACGCCGCGAAGGCCTGCATCACGATGCCATTCTTCTTGCAATAGTCGAGCAGTTCCGGCTGAGGGAGATAAGGATGGGATTCGACTTGAAGAACGGCAGGCTTTATCCGTGCGGATTCGAAGACCTCTTTCAGCTGTACCAGACTGACGTTGGATAATCCGATAACCCTGCACCGGCGTTCGTCCACGAGGCTCTCCAAAGCCTTCCACGTATCCGTCAGGGTCGTCGCACGATCATAAATCACGTTGCCCTTCTCGTCCCTCGGGTCCTGCTCGTCCCCGGGTTTGAAAGCAAATGGAGTATGGATGCAGTATAAGTCGGCATAGTCCAGCTGTAGTCTTTTCAGACTTGCCTCGAAGGCGGGTCTGACGCGCTCGGGACGATGATTGTTGTTCCAGAGCTTCGTACCGACAAAAACGTCCTTCCGTTTGACCTTGCCCTCCTGGAACACCGCCCGCATCGCTTCGCCCACTTGTTCTTCATTCCGGTAGCGTTCGGCGGAATCGAATTGACGAAAGCCCACCTCCAGCGCCGCCTTAGTTGCGTCTTTGGTTGCGATCGGGTCAGGAATCAGCGTGCCAAAGCCGAGTGCTGGAATCTGATCGGAGCCGTTGTTAAGCGGTATCTTTAGTATAGCGAAGGCCGTCGGTATCACTCATAAACGTTTACCTCCGTGTGGAAATCACATTCCGAGTCGCATCAAAGGGCACCTAGCGGTCGCATTCGCCGCCGATCATGTTGATCATGCCGAAGGTTGTGATGATGTCCGGGATCATGCGGCCTATCAGCATCTTGTTCAGCGCGCCCATGCCCAGGAAACACGGCGGGCGGACGCGGACGCGGTAGGGGCGGCCGCTGCCGTCGCTTACGATGTAAAATCCCAACTCGCCGTTGGCGCCCTCGACCGCCTGGTAAACCTCGCCGGCGGGCACGTGGATGCCCTCCATGATCAGCTTGAAGTGGTTCATCAGGCCTTCGATCGAGTTGTACACCTTCTCTTTTTCCGGCAGCACGACTTTTGGATCGGTGATCGTGACTGGCCCTTCAGGCAGCGCCTTGAGCGCCTGCTCGATGATTCGCTTGGACTGGTACATCTCCTGGAAGCGGACGTTGAAGCGATCGTAGTTGTCGCCGCGGTCGCCCACCGGCACCTCGAACTCCATCCGGTCGTACACCAGGTACGGATGCGCCTTGCGAACGTCGTACGACATGCCGGTCGCGCGCAGGAGAGGACCGCTCAGCCCGTACGAGATTGCCTCCGGCTGCGAAAATTTCCCGACTCCAGCCATCCGGTCGATGAATACGCGATTGCGCGAGAGCAGCTTGTCGCAGTCGCTGAGAACCTGGTCGAGGCGTGCGAACGAAGCCTTCATCCGATCCGGAAAATCCGCGGGCAGGTCATGCGTCATGCCGCCGACGCGGCTCCATGTCACGGTGAGCCGCGCGCCGGTGACCGCCTCGATCAAGTCGTAGAGAAATTCGCGCGCCTCCAGCATGTAGAACGCGACCGTCGTCGCGCCGACTTCGCTCGACGCCATCCCAAGGCACGTCAGGTGGTCGGCGATGCGCGCAACTTCGCTCATGATCATGCGCACGTATTTGCATCGCTCGGTCGTGTCGATGCCGAGCAGCCGCTCGACCGCCAGCGCGAAGCCGACGTTGTTGATGCACGGCGACGCGTAATTCAGCCGGTCGGTGTAGGGGAAGCATTGCGTCCAGGTCCCCTGCTCGCACATCTTTTCGAAGCCGCGATGCAGGAAGCCGACTTCGACGTCGCAATCGACGATGCGCTCGCCGTCGAGCTTGAGGTTGAACTTGATGGTGCCGTGGGACGCTGGATGCGACGGGCCCATCTGCAGTTCCATGATCTCGTCGGAGGGATCCGACGGCACGATTTTGTCTTTCCAGCGCGCGGGTAGTGCCATGGCTTGTATCGAGTCGTGTCTTCAGCGCGACGAGCGGATCGGATTCACGACCGGGTCGATCTCCGGGACGATCGGTTGGCGTTTGTTGTAGAGATAGTCCTTGCGCAGCGGATGTCCCTCGAACGAATCGTACATCAGGATGCGCCGCAAATCGGGATGGCCCTTGAAGTCGACGCCGAACATGTCGAAGCATTCGCGCTCGAGCCAGTCGGCGGCGCCCCACACTCCCACCACGCTGTTGACCCACGGCTCGGGTCCGTCGACGCCAATCTTGACGCGGATGCGATGGGCGAGAGTGAGGGAGTTCAGTTGATAGACGACGTCGTAGCGCGGTTTGCGCTCGAGCCAATCGACGGCGGTCACGTCGGTCAGGAAATTAAATTGGAAATCGGGCTCGTCGCGGAGCGCGCGGAAAAAATCGTAAGCGTGCTCGCGATCGATTATGAAAGTTTCCTCGTCGCGCTCACTTTGCGCGCTCAGAATTTCGGCGCCGAAGCGTTCTTTTAGTTTTTCGATCAACATAGTCAGTAGAACCCGGCTAGTCCCAATCGAGCGCGCCGCGCTGCCATGCGTAGAGCAAGCCCACGAACAGGATGGCGATGAAGATGAGCGCCTCGACGAAGCCGAACATCCCCAGGTGGCGCAACTCGACTGCCCACGGATATAGAAAAATCACCTCGACGTCGAACAGCAGAAACAGGATCGCGGTCAGGTAGAAGCGCACCGAGAACCGCCCCCACGCCGAGCCGCTCGGCGGGTTGCCGCATTCGAAAGACTCGCCCTTGATCAGACTGGGACGCTTCGGTCCGACCAACATGTTGATCGTGCACATCAGACCGACGATCACGCCGGCCACGAGCAGGGTCACCGCCACTGGATACCAGGTTGTCATTCTCGATCCGCCACAAGCGCTTCTTATGTTGATATGAATAGCGCATGAGCAAGTCTTTTGGAACGATCTTTGATGCTTCAGCCGCGCCCGACTGTCGTCGCCCAACGCTGAACTCGTGTCGGGCAGCAGTGCAAATGCCTCGCGACTACGCGCGCCGAAGTATTAGCTGCGTGCATGTTTGCGAAACAGAATTATTGGTTCCGAACGGTCCTAACCGATCGTTTAGGTTAAATCATCGGAAGCGCAAAAGGGCGAAATTCATCCGATAAACAGTGCAATTTTTATCCTCAACCGGTTTTCGATCATTATTGCTATTGACCATTTCGCGCCGCCGGACTAATGAGCAAGCGTAGAATGTGAACAGATTGTTGCGGGACTAAATTCCAGATGCCGGCAAACCATCTTGCCGAAAGAGGAAGTCAGTATGAATCGCGCAATCGTAGCTCTCACCGCGTTGCTGCTCGTCATCGGGATTTCCAACGCGCCCGCATCCGCCCAGGTGCAACCCGGCGACTTCATCACCCCTGACAACGCCGCCAAGGTAAAAGACCTCGTCTCGCCGGGACAGTACCTGCGGGTGCTGCATGGCATGACGATCAAGGTCACGCCGACGGAGCGGATCGATTGGCCGCCGCCGTACAAGGATGCGACCGAGAAGTACTCGAGCCAGGTCAGGCTGACGCCGGACCATCGCAGCCTGGTCGGCTATGTCGCCGGCGAGCCGTTCCCGATTGTCGACGCGAACGATCCCGACGCCGGAACCAAGGTGATGTGGAATGTGGCGTTCCGGCCCATTTCGAGCGACGAGTACGATCTGCGCTGGTTCGACTGCGACAGCGTCTACTGGGGCAAGGGCGCGAACTTCCGTGAAATCACCGACATCGAAGTCGGGCACTATGCCGGCTATAACGAAGTTGGACGCACCGAAGTCGATCCGATGCCGATCGATCCCGACTTCAAGGCGACCGGCCGCTATTTTCTCGGTCTTCTGTACCCCGTGCTCGCGCCGCAGTCGGATCGCGGAACCGGTTTGATCAAGTTCCGCTACGCCGATCCGAATGTAGACGATGCCGCCTGGACGTGGACGCCCGGCGCGCGCCGCGTCCGCCGTCTGAACTACGCTATTCTTGACACGGCCAGCGGCCCGCAGGCATACGACCCGAATCACTACGAAGGCTTCAGCGGCAAAAACGAGAACTACAACTGGAAAATGCTTGGCGAGAAGACGATGCTCGGCGCAATCAACGTCACGAGCGTGCCCGACATTCGATGCCCGACCGATGGCGGTGCGAGCCACTGCCCCGACAACTGGCAACTGCGCCATGATTTCATTATCGAGGGTCGTCCGCGTCCGGGCCGCTTCAGCTCGCTGTACAATCACGAAATTATGTACATCGATTCGGAGGCGGATTTCGTGATGTCGAACGACATGTACGACCGCAGCGGCGAGCTATTCAACAACTACACTTCATGGATGCACTATGCCGACCGCGCGGAGCCCGATGCCAAAATCGCGATCTATCCGTTCAAGCGCGAGTTCCAGGTCGGTTCCTCGACGGTCAACGTACAGAGCGGCTTCTCCACTGTTTGCTATCACCCGTCGCAAAATGCGCCGTCGCGCGACTCGTGGTTCATCAACATGGGCTCGGTCGATCGCGACTGGTTCACTTTCCAGCAGATGGCGCGGGCGGCCGAGGGAGGACACGCGGTCGGCGGCGACTGATGCGGGCATGATCGCGTGAAAAGAGTCGCGCAGCATGCGCGACTCGGCCAGGAAATCAAGCCGGCGCGGCCAGCATGGCCGCGCCGGCTTTCTGTTGCGCGAGTCCACGCTCGCGCAAGCATACTCGCGCCGCTACAATCCATCTCCGATGGATGACAGCGGCGCGTTCCAGGCATGGGCGGCGGAGGCCATCGCGCGGCGATGGCCTCGCGCGCGCCTCGACGCGATCGCCGCGCTCCGCGGCGATCTCTCGACCCGCCGTTTCTGGCGCGTCGCTATCGCGCCGCGCCAGCAAGGCGAAACCGCCGCCGCCCCTCCCTCTGCCATCCTCGTCGATCTCGGATCCGACGATTTGCCCCGCTACGTTCGGGTGCTGAACCTTCTGCCTTCACCCGTAACCGAGCCGCCGTGGATCAACGTGCATCGCTTTCTCGAGTCAATTGGCTCGCCCGTTCCCGCGCTCTACGACGCCAACCCCGGCCGGCGTGCGATGCTGGTCGAGGACGTCGGCGAACTCTCACTGCTCGAGGCCGTCCGCCGTCCCGGCGCCGACGCCGCCGACTTGTTCCGCCTGGCAGCCGCCGAACTGCTGCGAATCCACGTTGAAGGCACCGCTCGAATCGACTATCGATGCGTCGCACGGGAGATTGCCTACAGCGGCCGGCTGTTCGAATGGGAGCTCAAGGAGTTCAACGAGGTAGGACTCGCCGCAGTTGCTCCTGGAGGCGACGCCACATCGATCGCACCTGAGCTCGCGATGCTCGCAGCGCGACTCGATCGCATCCCGCGAGTGTTCTCGCATCGCGACTACCACCGCGAAAACCTGTTCATCCAGGACGGCCCGCGAATTCGCGTCATAGATTTTCAGGACGCGCTGATGGGGCCCGCGGCGCAGGACCTGGCCGTTCTCCTGACCACGCGCGACACGGGAGAAATCGTAAGGCCGGCCATCGAGCGCCGCATCCTCGACTTCTATTGCGCCGGCCTCGTGCGGCGTAGCGCTGCAACGCTCGACGCGGCAGAATTCATGAGCAGCTATCGGCTGTGCGTTTTGCAGCACGCGCTCAAGATGATCGGACGCTTCGAAATGTTCGAACGCAACGGCAAGACCGGTTACCGTCGCTACATTCCGCACGTGCTCGGACAGGCGCGCCGGATGCTCGCTGAGATGCGCTCCGATTTTCCAAAACTGTGTGCCGCGTTGATGCAATGAAGGCGCTCGTACTCGCAGCCGGGATAGGCCAGCGGCTTCGGCCGCTGACTGACGTGACGCCCAAGCCGATGCTCGATCTAGGCGGCCGGCCGCTGATTCATTATCCGCTCGCGATGCTGCGCCGCGCCGGCATCACCGACGTCGCGATCAACGTCCATCATCTGGCGTCCGTCATTCAGCACGGACTCGGCGACGGATCTCAGCTCGGCCTCCGCATCACTTACGCGCCCGAAGCCGTCCTGCTCGGCACCGGCGGTCCGCTCAACGGCCTGCGCGAGTTCCTGGGCGCGAGCGAAAATACTTTCGTAATTGCCAACAGCGACACGATCCTCGATCTCGACCTCAATGCGATGCTCGCGTTCCATCGCGAGCGCGCCGCACTCGCGACGATTGCGCTGTTCCAGCCCGCCAATCTGGATTACTACAGCCGTCTCGAGATTGACGCTGGCCAGAAACTCCACCGGATGCGCCTGTTGGCGCGTCGCGACCCGCTTCAATACGACGACTACCCAGCCGCCCTCGACGACGCCGTCGCCGCCACGCTCGCTCAGTTCATGTATTGCGGCGTGATCGTCGCGGATTCCTCGGTGCTCGACCTGATTCCCCCGAATCCGCCGTGGAGCATCATGGCCGGCCTGTTCGCCCCGATGGTCGCCAAGGGCCTGCCGGTGTTCGGCTACGTCCATCGCGGCTACTTCCGCACGATGGACGATCTCAAGAGCTACGACGCTCTAAAGGCCGAGCTCGTAGCTTCGCTCCCCGGAGATTAGGTTCGCCCGTCCTTACCAACCCGCGAACCGGGCCACCAAAAACGCCGCAATCATCAACAGCCCGAACTCCATGTGGAGCTGGATCGATCGAAAGAGCCCAAGATTCAACTTCTTCGGCTCATTCTCGCGCGTCATGATTCGGATCTGATCGAGCGCCCGCGGCACCGTGATTAGAACTACCACCGCGATCCACGGAATCGCGTGCAGGACGATCGCCACGATCGTCACGACGTAAGCCGCGACGTCCAACGCGATCAATTCATAGTTCGCGCCCGCGCGCCCCAGCATCGTCGCGAGTGTCCGCTTGCCGTGACGCGTGTCGCTTTCGATGTCGCGGATATTGTTGGCATGCAGGATTCCGGCAACCAGGAATCCGAGCGGCATCGACGCCCACCAAGCCGCCCACGAAAAATGCATCGCCATAACGAAGTACGCGCCCATCACGATCGCCGGCCCCATGAAAATGAACACCGTCAACTCGCCGAGCGCCACGTAGGCCAGTGATACCGGACTCGCGGTGTAGAAGTATCCGGCGGCGACGCTTGGAATTCCGATCGCGAGAATCGGCCACCCGCACAGGTAGACGAGCACCAGGCCCATCAGCGCGCCGACCGCAAATGCCGCGATTCCGCCGCGCCAGACTTGATCGGCGCTCAGCAGCCCGCGTTGAATCACCATGCTCGGCCCGAGCGATTGCTCGTTGTCCGCGCCGCTGCGGAAATCGTAGTAGTCGTTGATAAGATTGGTGCCGGCCTGTATCGCCATCGCTCCGACCAGCGCGAGTAACATACGGCCCAGAGAAAAAAATCCCGCGCGTGCCGCGACCGCAACTCCCAGCAGCACCGGAATCGCCGCCGCACTGAGCGACGGCGCGCGAATCGCCTGAATCCAGACGGCCAACGCGCCTGGCCGTGCACCACCGCCGTGAGAAATGGCTTCATCCATGATAATGCACGCCTTAACTCGATCCTCCTGAATACCCAAGCGCGTTTCGCAGCATTTACTTTACGCTCTCCCTGAACGATTCGGCCGTTCCTTTTGATTTTTCTGTCGCCACATAGTAAGCAACGCCGGTTTCATCGAACTACCGTCGCGCGCGATGACAATTAAGGCTCCTCGAACGCTGACCGTTTACGGACGTTAATGCTTAAAATTCGATGATTACACCCGTATTAAGAGAACGTAGCGCACTTGACATATGCATGACGTACATAGAAAATACCGCGACCGAGACATGGAAGTAGCAGTCTCAAGCAAATTTCAGCAAGCAGTGCAAAACGGGCCGGACCACACGATGGACTGGCCGGCGACGAATGCTTGTTTTTAACGAAATAAACGGACGGAGGGACACCAAAATGGACATGCTCAGGAAACTCTATGTGAAGGCTGACGGGTTCGCGCGCGGCCAGACGATGGCTGAATATGCGCTGATCATGGCAGCGGTCGCGGTCGTGGTCTTTGTCGGGTACCAGACGATGGGCACGACGATCACGGCGCTGTTGGGCACGGTGGACGGTCAGCTCTAGTCGAGCGCCGGCAGGATTAGCTGACGGACAGGGGCGCGGACCGCCCCCGGTTCGTCAGCGGTAAAGTTTTTCTGTGCTCAGGTGCGGGGGCTGCCTCCCGCACCCGACTAAACCAGCACCTTGGCTTCCTTAAGGCGCTCGATTTCGCCTGCGCTGTAGCCGAGCAGCTCCGTCATGATTTCATCGGTGTGCTCGCCGATCATCGGAGCGCCGCGATAGTCGAGATCAATTGCGCCGAACCGCACCGGAATTCCCGGCACGACACGCTCGCCGACTTCGCCATGCTTTAGTTTCACGAGCATGCTCGACTCCGAGAACACGGGATCCTTCATCAACTCCGGAGTGCTATAGACCGGCCCCGCGGCGAGACCGCGCGCGCGAAGTTTCGTCACCAGTTCGTCGCGCTCATGCGCGCGCGTGCGCGCCGCGATCTCGCGCTCGAGCTCCTCGATGTTGGCAAGGCGGCCCGTCAGTCGCGCGAACCTCGGCGCTGACGCCATCGACGACGCGTCAAGCGCGTCGCACAGTTTTGCGAACTCGTCGTCGCTGGCAATCGCAATCGCGATCCATTTGTCGTCGCCCGCCGCCGGAAACACGCCATGCGGCGCCATCGACTCGTCGCGATTCCCCATGGCGGCCTGGTCGCGCCCGTTCATCAGAAAATCCATCATCGCCTCGGGCATCATCGTCGTCACCATCTCGGCCATCGACAGGTCGAGGTACTGCCCCTCGCCGGTCCGGTCGCGATAGTGCAGCGCCGCGAGCAGGAAAAACACCATGCCCGTTCCCACCGCGAAGTCCGGCCACGTTCCGCCGATCCCGCACGGAAACGAATCGGGATAACCCGTGATATGGCAGAGCCCGGCAAAGGCCTGCGTCGTCGGCCCGAAGCCCACAGTCTTCGCGAACGGCCCGTCCTGCCCAAGCGGAGTGCCGCTCAGCATGATTATGTCGGGTTTGATTTTCACCAGGTCGTCATAGGCGAGATTGTATTTCGCCATGTTGCCGACGGTAAAATTTTCGGTGACGAAATCGCTTTGCCGGACTATCTTGCGCGCGATTTCCTGCGCCTCGGGCATCGCGAGATTCAGCGCGAGACTGCGCCGCGACGAATTGATCGCATGGAACACTCCGCTGCGGTTGGCGCCTATCGATCCGTCAGTGCCGGTCAGAAATCGCACCAGGTCGGGCGCGCCCGACGTCTCGATCCTGATTACGTCGGCTCCCAGAGCGCCCAGCCACGCCGTCGCATGCGGCACGGCGTAGATCCATCCAAAATCGGCGACCCGAATTCCTTTCAGCGGCCGGGTTCCAGTCGGACGATTTGCGCCACGGCCGGCAACAACAATCCGGGACTCAGCCTGCGACCGCCCGATTCGCTCGCCAAGTATTTTTTGATTGTGCTCGCCGAGCCGCGGCGCTCCGCGTACGACTCGCCACGGCGTGCGCGCGAACTTGCACGGCGCACCGGGCATCCGCACTTCGCGGGCCGCGGGATGGTCAAGGTCGACGAAAAATTTCCGCGCCTTGTATTGCTCGTTGCCCGCGACCTCGGCCGGCGAATGCACCGGGAAGCACGGCACGTGCTGCGCCTGCGCTTTCTCGAATGCCTCAGTTCGCGTCTGCGTAGATAGCCAGTCGATTACTCCGGCTTCGATCGCGTCGATATTCGCGACGCGGCCCAAAATGGTGTCGAACAGCTCGGTATCCATCCATTCGGGGCGCCCCATCGCCTGCTTGGCGCCCCGCCAGAACCGATCGGTGCCGGCGCTGAAGCTCACCCATCCGTCCTTGCACGGATAAACCCATTGCGCGGCCCTTTTCAGGCGGGTCGAGAGGCGCTGGAACGACGGCGAATCAGGCACTTCGTGAGAGTAAAATCCGATGTTGGGACGAATCATGCTGACCATCGAAAGCCACTGCGCGACATCGACATGCTGCCCCGCGCCATTAGTCATTCGACTATACAGTGCGCACATCGCGGCGGCCGCCGCTGTATAGCCAGTCAAATAGTCAGATTGCCGGCCGCCGAGCTTCAGCGGCGGCTGATTCTCGGGATCTGTCACCTGATGCCATGGCGTTTCGTAACCGACGCCGCTCATGTGCGTAGCGATCAGGTCGCCGCCGCGCAGATTGCGGTATGCTGACTCGGCGCCGAAGAAAGTTATCGACACGACGATCAGTTTCGGAAATCTTTCGGCGAGCGTGCGCCAGTCGATGCCAAGCTTCTCGTTCACTTCGGGACGATTCGGATTGAAAATGATGTCCGCCGATGCGAGCAGCTCGAACAACAGCTCGCGCCCGCGCGGACTCTCCAAATCGATCGTCACGCCGAGCTTGTTGGTATTGAGATAAAGATGCAGCCCTCCCGTTTCGGGATCCGGCATCTCGTCGCGAAACGGTCCCAGCGCCCGTTCCTGCGAGCCCGTGCGCGGCGGCTCGACCTTGACGACCTCGGCCCCGAAATCCGCGAACGACTTCGCCGCCATCGACGCCGCCATGAACGGCATCGTGTCGAGGCACGGCAACTCGACAACCTTCAAGCCTTCGAGCGCACGCGGCGGCTCCTCGTAGTCCTCGAAACGCGCCATCGCTACTCGACCGGCGCCGCCTTCATGTTGTCGAGCAGATCGATCAGCTCCGCCATCGAGCGAATCACGTAATCGGGTTTGAAATGCGGATGAGTCTGCAGGTACTTGAACGTCGCCGCTCCCGTGGCGACCGCGACCGACGCGCCGTAGCCCGCTCCCAGAGCCGCCATGATGTCGCGCGGCTCGTCGCCGACGTACATGCACGCATGCGGAAGGACGGCGGCCTTCAGCGCGGTCTGCTTGAGGCTCTCGGTCTTGTCGAGCGCGCGCAGCGACGTCGTCGTTTGCGTCACGACCTGGTCCAGGTACGACGCGAGCCCGACCATCGCGAGCTTCTCGACCAGCCGCTGCGAATCGCCCGGCCGGCTCGTGATCACTCCGGTCGCATAGCCGCGCCGTTTGAGTTCCGCGAGCGTGTCCTGCACATGCGGCAGCACCTCAAGCCGCTCGGTCTTGTCGATCTCGGCCAGGAAGTACGCGTAGGCAAGCTTCGCGTACTCGGGCCTCAGATGCTCCGGCACACCCAGCCACACGTCATCGGCGGAGAGCGCCTCGCGAAACCGCTCATGCGTCAGCGGCGGATCGTGGCCGAGCTCGTCGAGCGCGTTTTTCGCGGCGATATACAACGGCCCGTGGATATCGACCAGCGTGCCGTCGAGATCGAAAAAGATCGCCTTGAATTCGCGCGCCGCCAATAAAATTCCCTTTTTTCCGGTTCCCCTCCCCGCGCGGGAAGGGGTTAGGTTCCTCACTCGCCACTTCGCCTACTTTCCTATTCCCTAACCGGAGTGTGTAGAGATGCCGCCCGAAGTGTCAAGCGCGCGCGCTACTAACTTCGCCGGTACAGCAGCAGATACTCGCGCCGTCCGCCGATCACTTTCTTCACATAGTCGCGTGTCTCTTTGTATTCGATGTTCTCGACCCACTCGTCGTCGGCGCCATGAAATTCCGCGATCCATTTCGATACCGCATTCTCGCCGGCGTTGTACGCGGCGACCGCATGGAACGCGTTGCCGTTGAACATCGCGAACAGATTTTTCAGATACGTCGTCCCCAGCTCGACGTTGACCGACGGATCGTAAAGCCGAATTTTTTCAGTATCCATCCCATGCTCGGTCGCCATCTTCCGCGCCGTCGACGGAATCAACTGCATCAGGCCGCGCGCGTTCGAACTCAAGGTGGCCTTCGGGTTGAACAGGCTCTCCTGCCGCGCCAGTGCGAGCACCAGGTAAGGATCGAGCGCGAGCCGCGTCGACGCCGGCTGAAAAAGATCCCAGTACGCGCGCGGATAGCGGACCCGCTCGGCGACGTCGTGGCTGAGCTGCCCGTTTTTTTCCATGTGCGTCGCCGCGACGATCGCGTCGTACCAGGCATCCGCGCTCGCGAATCCCGCCAGGACGAAACGCCGCATCTCGACGGTGCCGCCCGCGTGTTCCTCGAGCGCCTTCAGCTCTTCCGGCTCGAGGTCCTTGAGCCCCAACGCGCGCAGTGTTTGCAGCCGCGCCATGTGATACTCGGCAACTCCCGCGACGGCAGGCGCCGGTCCATATTCCACATCAGGCGCCGACGCTGCCGGTAGATCCGGACTGCTGGCCGCGACGCGCCGGCTCGCGAGCTCGGGATAATAATTACTGTCGGTGCTGTCCGCGAGCTTTTCGAAAATCGCGCGAGCGCCACTGGCATCACCCGCCTTTTCCAACGCTCGCGCGCGCCAGTACTCGCACATATCGCGATCGATTGGATCTTTCGCGCGAGCGCCTGCGCTCTGGAAGCCATCAGCCGCGATTCGGTAACCGTGCGCCAGGTACAGCGTCCACGGTACGCGGAACCGCGCGTCCTCGGCGGCGTCGCTGCCGGGATAGCGCGCGGCCAGCCGCCGGTATTGGGCACGAGCGGAATCGAGCTGGTGCTCGTCTTCGAAGATTCTGCCGACGCGCAGCATCGCACCGGGCGCGAGTTCGCTGCCCGGGAAATTCGCGACGAGCCTGTTCAGCGTCTCACGCGCGACGTCGTACTGATCGTCACGCCAGTAGATGAGCGCGAGCGCTTCCAGAGCCGCCGGCGCGTCCGGCCCGCGCGGTGCGATTTGCAAATACTCGAGTATCGTGGACTTGGCGCGCTCCGGCTCCGGCTTGAGCACTCGCGCCGTCACCCAAACCAGCTCCGCGCGAATCGACGCCTCCGGCGCCATCGCAAGTCCCGCGCTTGCCTGCTCGTATGCCTCGGACAGAGCGCCCTCGCGCAACAGCAACGCCGATTCCTCGCGATGGTACGCGAGCGAACTGGTGTCGGCGGCTTCGGGATTCGACGCGAGGATCTCACGAACGAGAACGCGCGCTTCGGCATCCGAGTCGGAATGTGGATATTTGTCGCGAAGCTCCATCAACTGCGCGTAAGCGGCCTTTGGATTTCCGAGTGCGACCAGCGCGCGCCCTTCTGTAATCCGCGCGCCCTGCTCTATCGACGCGTCCGGCCCGCGCGCGATCAGCCGCGCCGCAACCGCCGACGCGTCAAGGCCGCGGCCGAGCTTCAGCAGATTCTCCGCCAGCATCAGCTCGCCGCTGTCGATCATCACGCTCTGTGGATAAGTCTTGACGAGGCGCTCGAGCGTGTCCGCCGAGCCCTGCAGATCGCCCTGATCGTGCTGCGCGAGCGCAAGATAGTAGAGCGCATAGTCGCCGAGCGCGGGAAAATTATCCGCGGCGAACTTGAGACTGGCTATCGCGCGCGCATTGTCGTGGTTCTGGTACGCGCGATAACCCTCCAGAAACGCCGTCCGCCCGTCGGAGGGCGGCTCGTTGGTGATGGCTCCAGGAGCGGCCGACGACGACGCGATCTGGGCTGGCGGCGACGACACAGCCGGCGAGTCCGCCCGCGCCGGCGCCGACGCGCATCCAGCCAGCGCCGCGCATAGAATCATCAGCGCGCTGTCGCGCCACCATTTCGTTATCATCTGATCTTGGTTACAGCATGGTCGAGGTATCTTCAATTGGGCATCGTCTGAGAAAATGGCCAACTCGATTAAACTGATTCTTGCTTCGGCGTCGCCACGCCGCCATCAATTGTTGACTGCCGCGGGAATTTCCTTCGACACGATCGAAAGCCGTGTGCCCGAGCGCCACCAGCCGGGCGAACCGCCGCGCGACTACGCACTCCGGATGGCGCGCGACAAGGCGATCGCGGTTTCATCGCGATTCCCCGACGCGATCGTCATCGGCGCCGACACCATCGTCGTCTGCGAAACTCAAATTCTCGAAAAACCCGTCGACGCCGCCGACGCGCACCGGATGCTCGCGATGCTCTCCGCGCGCACGCATACAGTCGTGACCGCCTTTGCGCTGGCGCGTGCCGGAAAAATCCTCGAGAGCTCGCCGGTCGAGAGCCGCGTCACGTTTCGCAAACTCGCCGACGCGGAAATCGAAGACTACATTGCCACCGACGAGCCCTTCGACAAGGCCGGCGCCTACGGAATCCAGGGCGTCGGCGGCGGCTTCATCTCGCGCGTCGAAGGATCGCGCGACAACGTGATGGGCTTGCCCACCGAACGCGTCGTCGCCGCCCTTGCGCGACATGGCGTGACGCTCGTCTAGCGAAAATGTCGACACAATATGAAATCGAAGAGCGCCTCGAGATCGTGCGCGCCCGAATCGGCGCGGCTGCCCATCGCGCCCATCGCGATCCCGCCGCGATTCGCCTCGTGCTTGCGAGCAAGACCCAGCCGAGCGAGGCAATCCGGGCCGGTGCCAGAGCGGGCGCGCGCGATTTCGGCGAGAACTACGTGCAGGAGGCAATCGCGAAGCGCGCCGAGCTGGCCGACTTGACCGAAATCCGATGGCATCTGATCGGACATCTGCAGACCAACAAGGCCAGGACTGCCGCGAGCGCGTTCGCCCTCATTCACAGCGTCGATTCCGTCCGCCTCGCCGACGCTCTCGCGCGCGCGCAACCTTCCCCGCGCGTCCACGCGCTCATCGAAGTGAATCTTGGCGCCGAGGCGAGCAAAACGGGAGTCGCGCCCGACGCTGTCGCCGCCATCCTCGACGCCGCGCGCGGCAAGCTCGAAATCGACGGCCTGATGACGATTCCGCCGCCCGCCGCCAGCGCCGAGGCCACGCGCCCCTGGTTTGCGCGCCTGCGCAAGTTGCGCGATCGCCTTGCGACACAATCCGGCTATGCGCTAAGCGAACTCTCGATGGGGATGACGTACGACTTCGAAGTCGCTATCGAAGAAGGCGCGACGATCGTGCGGGTCGGACGCGCGGTCTTCGGCGAACGCGTCGCGTGAAAACGAAAAAGTGAAAAAGAAACTCGGATTCATCGGCGGCGGCAACATGGCCGAGGCGCTCACCCACGGCCTTATCCAGCACAAGGTCTTCAAGCCGTCCGAAATTATTGTCTCCGACGTCGCCCCCGAACGCCGCCGCAAACTCGCGCGCATGCTCAAGGTCGCGACCACCGACGACAATACCGAAGTCATCCGCGAGGCCGGCGCCGTCCTGCTCGCCGTCAAGCCGCAGACCATCGACGCGGTGATGGCGGAACTCGCGGCCGAAATCGTGAAAGCCTCCAAAAAATCCAAAAAAGCGGCGGGCAAAGGCAAGCTGTTCATTTCGATCGCGGCCGGCATAACGATCGAGCGGCTGACCCGCGGCCTCGGCAAGCGCGCGCGAGTGATCCGGGTGATGCCGAATGCGCCCGCGATGGTGGGCCACGGCATGGCTGCGATGGTGCGTGCGCGAGGCGCGACGCCCGCCGACGAAGCCTTCGCGCTGCGAATTTTCCGCGCGGTCGGCGACGCCGTCGCGCTCAAGGACGAAAAACTGCTCGATGTCGTCACCGCGCTGTCAGGCAGCGGCCCGGCGTACGTCTACCTGTTCGCCAAGGCGATGGCCGACGCGGCAGTCAGCGAGGGAATCCCGCGCGCGCTCGCAATCCGGATGGCGCTGAAGACGATTCGTGGCGCCGAGCACCTGATGCGCGAGTCCAAACGCGAGGTCGCCGACCTGATCCGCGCCGTCGCTTCGCCCGGCGGCACCACCGAGGCCGCGCTGCGTCGATTCGCTGAGCATGGCTTTTCTGATATCGTGGCCGCCGCATTGCACGCCGCCAGCGATCGCTCGCGCGAACTTGGCCGCGGAATCAACTAGCGGGAGCGCATCGCGTGTACGCCTGGACCAACCTGATCGTCTTCATCGCGCAGACCCTCGACGGCCTGCTGACCCTCTACTTATACATCGTGATCATTTCCGCCCTGATGACCTGGATCGAGCCGAATCCGTACAACCCGATCGTCCGCTTCATCTACTCGATTACCGAGCCGGTCTTCGACTGGTTCCGTCAGCATCTGCCAGTGATCTTCGGCGGCATCGATTTTTCACCGCTCATCGTGATCATCGGCATCCAGATGATCCAGCGTGTTGTCATCCCAAGCGTCGTGCACGCGCTGATTCCCGCCTACGCATGAGTCCGGGCGGCAATCCGCCCGCGCCAGCCGCGCTCCCGTGGATGCGAGTGTCGATTGACGAAGTGATAATCGAAGTCACCGCCCGCCCCGGCGCATCCCGACGTGGCGTGATCGGCGCCACCGGAGATCGCCTGGTAGTAGGCGTCCATTCGAGACCCGAAAAAGGCAAAGCCAACGACGATCTGATCGAGTACCTGGCCCGCGAACTGCGCGTCCCACGCTCCGCTCTGTTGATCGTCCGCGGCGAGACCTCGCGCCGTAAAACGATCCGAATCGTGACCCACGAGCCCACCAAGGTCGCGGCGCGGCTACGCCAAATCAGCAAACCAAAGTAGCGAGTGCCAGTAACCAGTCCAAAAACTCCAAAAACAGGCGAATCGAAAGCGAAAACCGCCGTTTCGGTTGACTGCGTTGCGTTTGGTGGTTACCTAATGTGTAGCGAGGCACTGGTTTTCGATTAGCAGCCTCGGTACTGCGATGCCAATCTACGAATACAAGTGCAACAAATGCGGCGTCTTCGAGGCGATGCAGGGGATCAAGGAAGCGCCTCTGAAGAAGTGCCCGACCTGCAAGAGCAAGGTCGAGCGTCAGATGTCGCGCGGCTCGTTCATCCTGAAAGGCAGCGGATGGTACGCGACCGACTACGCCAAAAAAAGCACCCCGACCAGCACCGACGCGGATTCAGCGTCGTCGCCAACAACCCCCGCCACCAACGGCAACACAGCATCGTCGAACGATTCATCGTCAAAGCCGGCGACCGAATCGAAGCCGGCGACTGAATCCAAATCGTCGTCAACATCCGAATCCAAACCGTCCTCCCGATCCAAATCCTCGTCCGAAAAGTCAGTATCAGCAAAATCCGCCGACTAATCTTGCCGCCGCGATGCGGTCGGCCGCCTGCGACGGTCAGCGCCTGAAAAACGAGTAGCTCTTTGGCGCATGCTCTTTAAGGTAGGAGCGTAGCGATTCGATACCTTTGTCGCGAACTGTGGTTTGGCAACCGCTCAAGGACCTTTCTTCGATCCACCATTCGCTTTTATCAAGCCGGATGTGGACCTTGCCGTTGTTCCCGACTGCGACGCTGCCGCGATTCCCTAATCGGTCCAAGCGCAGGCCAAATTCATCGAGCAGTTCCTGCCAGTAGCTCCAGCTTAAGCGAAAGGCCGTCGTCGGTGCGGTTTCGGGAACATCTCGGGGATTGATCGCGTAGCGCTCCATCAGCACCTTCTGCAAGCGGTACGCAGTCTCTCTCTCCGCCGGCACGGCTCCCTTATCGGTGCTGACCTTGCGCAACAATGCGATCTTTCGCAGTGCGTCTTGGACCGTCATCGAAGAAAATCCCCCCAAGGTTGGCGTTCCGTTAATGGCAATACAATTAGTTATAACCTCATACAAGTCAAGAATCCTCGTTTTGCCTCGCGCCGCATCAAATCAAGTGATTTACCCTTCCCCGCGCCGGCGCCCTGGAGCCACCATCGACCGGCTCGACCTGTGGGGTAGCCGAGCCTGCGGTATTTTTGTTTGAATCGTGCGCTATGCGCGCGCTGGTCTCCGATCGGAACCTGGAATTTCGCGGCGACTATCCCGATCCCGTCGCCGCCCAAGGCGAGAGTATCGTCCGCGTCTCACTTGCCGGCGTTTGCGGAACCGACCTCGAGATCGCGCGCGGCTACATGCAATATCGCGGAGTGCCGGGCCATGAATTCGCCGGCCGGGTGGTCGAATCGACAAACGCCACGCTGCGCGGGAAACGCGTCGTCGGCGAGATCAACGCCGGATGCGGCCGATGTGCGATGTGCTTGGCCGGTCTCGCGCGTCATTGTCCGAATCGCACGGTGCTTGGAATTCTCGGCCGCGAGGGCGCCTTCGCGGAATTCCTTCGTCTCCCGGACGTCAATCTCATACCGATTCCCGATTCGATGCCCGACGAGGTCGCGGTATTCGTCGAGCCGATCGCGGCGGCCTACGAAATCTTCGAGCAGGTTCATCTGGCGCGAAATGAACCCATAGTTGTGATAGGCGACGGCAGGCTCGGCGCGCTGGTCGCGATGACGCTGAAAGGCGAGAAGTACCTACCGATTGTCGCCGGCCATCATCGGGAAAAACTTGCGCGCCTGTCTGAACTTGGCCTCGACACCGCTGACGAAGCTTCTCTAAAAAGCAAATTCGACGTCGCGATCGATTGCAGCGGAAGTGAATCGGGTTTTCGGCGCGCAGTCGAACTGGTCCGGCCGCGCGGAAAGATCATACTGAAGAGCACCGCCGCCGCCGCGGCTGAAATCAACCTGGCACCGATCGTCGTCAATGAAATCAGCGTTATCGGCTCGCGATGCGGCCGCTTTCAGCCCGCGCTCGACGCGCTGGCCGCGGGCAAAATCGATCCGCGCCCGCTGATCGACGGGACCTTCGCGCTCGACAACGAAAACGGCCTGGCCGCCTTCGAAGCCGCAAAAAATCCGCTCAACTTCAAAATACTTCTGAGAGCGCTGTGAAGCGGAGGCGCGGCGTACCAATTCTGGTCGGAATCGATACCGGCGGCACGTTCACCGACCTCGTCGCGATCATCGGCGACGAGATTCACGTCCACAAAGTGCTCTCGACGCCGGCCGACCCTGCCGACGCCGTCATCCGCGGTCTGCGCGAGATGCTTGCGGGCAACGCCGTGGCGCCCGACTCCGTCACCTACAGTTCCACTGTCGCGACCAACGCGCTGCTCGAAAAGAAAGGCGCGCGCGTCGCGCTGTTCACCAACGCCGGCTTCGAAGATCTCATCGAGATCGGCCGCCAGAATCGCGACGACCTCTACGCGCTGGCGCCGTCGCGGCCCGAGCCGCTCGTCGCGCGCGCGATGCGCTTTGGCGTGGTCGAGCGCACGCTGTTCGACGGCAGCATCATCAGATCGCTCAGCCGGATCGAGCTGGCTCGCATTCGACGGCTCGCGGCGCGCAGCAACGCCGACGCGTTCGCGATCTGCCTGCTTCATTCGTACGCGAATCCGAAAAGCGAGGAGTCAATCGCGCGAGCGCTCGCGCCGCTTCGACGGCCGCTCTCGGTCTCGCATCGGATTCTCGCCGAGTATCGCGAATACGAGCGCTTCTCGACCGCGGTCGTGAACGCATACGTCGCGCCGCGGATGTCGTCGCATCTGAAAAACCTCGAGACCCGGCTCGGCGGCGCGCGGCTTCGAGTCATGCAATCCAACGGCAGCGCGATCGGCGCCAAGCTCGCGCGGGCAGAGCCGGTGCGAACGATCCTCTCCGGTCCCGCGGCCGGCGTGATTGGCGCGGCAAGTCTCGCGCGCGCATTCGGCACCGATCGGTTCATCACGTTCGACATGGGCGGGACCTCGACCGACGTGTCGATGTTCGATCGCCGCGCGCGAATCCGCACGCTGAGTCATCCCGACGGATACGCGGTGCGCACGCCCGTGATCGACATTCACACCGTCGGCGCGGGCGGCGGCTCGATTGCGCGGATCGACGCCGGCGGTTCGCTCCGAGTCGGCCCGGATAGCGCCGGCGCCGATCCCGGACCCGCATGCTACGGACGCGGCGAGTCATGCACCGTAACTGACGCCGACCTGGTAGCGGGCAGACTTGTCGCGGGAAATTTCCTGGGCGGCCAGATGAAACTTTATCCGGAACGTGCCGCGCGCGCGGTGGCAAAGCTCGCGCGCGAGATGAAAACAAATCCGCTCGAAGCGGCACGCGGGATCATTCGCGTCGTCAACGCGAACATGGAGCGCGCGATTCGCGTGATCACCGTCGAGCGCGGCTACGATCCGCGCGACTTCGCGCTGCTGGCGTTTGGTGGCGCCGGCCCGATGCATGCGTGCGAGCTGGCGCTCGACTTGGGCATCCGGCGAATCGTGATGCCGCAAAATCCCGGCCTGCTGTGCGCGTGGGGCGCGTCGAGCGCGCCATTCGGCCGCGAGTATTCGCTCACGGTGCGCGAGACCAATCCGAACTATCGAGGCCTGCTCGCGCGCAGCGCTGGACTGGTCCGCCGCGCGCTCGCGGAACTCAAGGCCGAAGGCGCGCGCGCGATTCGCCACGAGTTGTGGGTCGACATGCGCTATCGCGGGCAGTCGTATGAACTCGAAATTGCGCTGACGCCGCGATTGATCGCCGACTTTCATTCGACGCATCGCAGAACGTTCGGACATTCGTCGGCGAGCGCCGCTGTCGAAGTCGTCAACCTCCGCGTCCGCGCGATGGGCGGAGAGTCGGCCGCGAAACCGAAACGAATCGCACGCCAAATCGGAAAGCCAACGCCGGTTTCGACGGGACGCGTTCTGGTTGGAGGCCGGGAACGCGCGGTGCCCATCTACGATCGAAGCTCATTTGGCGCAGGCGCGCGCTTGCGCGGGCCGATCGTCGTCGTCGAGCTGAGTTCCACAGCGTACGTCGCGCCGGAATTCGCTTTGCGCCTCGACGACTTCGGCAATCTGCAGCTGGAGGCGACGCGATGAAGCTCGATGCGATCACGCTGGCCGTGATGAACAATCGTCTTGCGGCGATTGCCGACGAGATGGGCGTGGTGCTCGGACAGACGGCGTTCTCACCCAACATCAAGGAGCGGCACGATTTCTCGTGCGCGATTTTCGACGCGCGCGGCGAGCTGGTCGCGCAGGCCGCGCATATCCCGGTGCATCTCGGCTCGACGCCGCTTTCGGTGCGCGCGGCGATCGCGAATCTCGATCTCGAGCGCGGCGACATTGCCGCCCTGAACGATCCATTCGCCGGCGGGACGCATCTGCCGGACTTGACGCTGGTCGCGCCCGTGTTTATCGCGAACGGACGCCGCCCGTTCGCATACGCCGCCAACCGGGCGCATCACGCGGATATCGGCGGGATCGCGCCGGGCTCGATGGCGCTTGCGACTGAAATTTACCAGGAAGGATTTCGGCTGCCGCCGGTGAAGATTGTCAGCGACGGCGAGATCGCGCGTGACGTGATGACGCTGTTTCTCGCCAACACCCGGGTTCGCGAGGAGCGCGAGGGCGACCTGCGCGCGCAGATAGCCGCGTTGTCGATCGGCGCCGAGCGGTTGCTCGCGATCGTAAAAACGTCCGGGCGGAAAACCGTCGAAGCCGCGATGGACGGGCTGAAGGACTACGCCGCCCGCCTGATGGTCGCGGCGCTTCGCGAGCTTCGGCCGGGAACTTATCGCGCGGAGGATTTTCTCGACGACGACGGATTCGGCACGGGTCCAATTCCAATTCGCGTCGCCATCAAAATAGGCGGCGGCAGGGCGCTCGTCGATTTCACCGGCTCCGCGCCGCAGGTGCGCGGCTCGGTCAACGCAAACTTCGCGATCACGCTGTCTGCCACTTTTTATGTGATGAAGTGTCTCGCGGCGGAGGCCGTGCCCGCCAACGAAGGCCTGATGCGCCCGATCAAACTAATCGCGCCGCCCGGCTCGATCGTCAACGCGCTGGCTCCAGCAGCGGTCGCGGGCGGAAATGTCGAGACCTCGCAGCGAATTGTCGACGTGCTGTTTCGCGCGCTCGCCAAGGCGGCGCCGGATCGCGTCCCGGCGGCTAGTTCGGGCTCGATGTCGAATCTCACGGTCGGCGGCTTCGATCGATTTCGCGATCGCCACTTTTCCTATTACGAAACGATCGCCGGCGGCGCGGGCGCTGCGAGGGGCCGACCCGGCGCGTCGGGAATCCATACGCACATGACCAACACGCTCAACACTCCGATCGAGGCGCTCGAGGCCTACTACCCGATGCGGATTACCGAGTATCGAATTCGGCGCGGGTCGGGTGGACGCGGTAGCGCGCGCGGCGGCGACGGATTGATTCGCGAGCTCGAGTGCCTTGTCGATTCGAACGTGAGCGTGCTGACCGAGCGTCGAACGATCGCGCCGTACGGACTCGCCGGCGGAGGACCAGGCGCGACGGGGATGAACATCATGGTGCGCGGCACGCGACGAAGCCGGTTACCCGGCAAAGCGAATATCGATCTCATAGCCGGCGAGCGCATTCGAATCGAAACGCCCGGCGGCGGCGGCTGGGGCCGTCGCTAGACGACGCCATCCTCGCGCAGCCGCTTGCGCGCGTCGGCGTCGACTCCAAGTTCCGCGAGGATTTCGTCCGTATGCGCTCCCAGAGCTGGCGCGCCGCTTCGTATCCGGGTGGGAGTGCGCGAGAACTTCGCCGCCGGCCCGGTGATCGGCGCGAGCTTGCCGTCCTCCTGCGGCACCTGCTGGAGCATGTCGCGCTCGAGAGTGTGCGGACAGCGCGCGGCCTCCGCGTAAGTCCGCACCTTGGCGCACGGGATGCCTTCTTTGGCGCATTCCTCGACCGCCTCATCGACGGTGCGCGTCTCGCACCACTTCGCGAACATCGCGTCGCATTCTTCGCGATTGCCCATCCGCCCGGGAATCGTCGCGAAGTTGTTATCGTCGGCGAGATCGTGGCGGCCCGCCATCCGCGCCATCACCTTCCAGTGCGTATCGAGCAGCACGCCCGCCATCACCAGCCCGTCGCGGCATTTGTACGTGTTGGTTGGAACCGAGAATGGAATTTCGTTGCCCCATCGCTTGAGATCGACGCCCATCGCGCCAAGCGTCAGGTTGCCGTTGGACTGAAACAGCATCGCGTCGAGCATCGCGACATCGATATGCTGCCCTTCGCCCGTGCGATCGCGATGACGCAGCGCCGCCAGCGCACCGATCGCGCCGTGCAATCCGCCGAGATCGTCGCAGAGCCAGGTGGGCGCCTTGGTCGGCGGCCCGTCGGGACTGCCGTTGAGTGAAATGAAACCGCTCATCGCTTGCGCGAGCGGATCGTACGCGACGCGATCGTGAATCGGACCGAACTGCCCGTAGCCGCTGATCGAAACGTATATGATGTCCGGCTTCACGGCGCGAACGTGATCGTAACCGACGCCCCATTTATCGAAAGTCCCGGGACGAAAGTTTTGCACGATGATATCGGAGCGCGTCGCGAGCTTCAGAAAAATCCCGCGGCCCTCGTCGCGGCGAAGATCGAGCGTAAGGCTGCGCTTGTTGCGATTGACCGTCGCCTGCGCGAATCCGATTTGCTTCTCGTGCCCGGGCAGCGCCGGCGGTATGCGCCGCGCGACTTCACCCTCGCGAGCCTCGACCTTGATAACGTCGGCGCCGAGATCGGCGAGGATGCACGCGCACATCGGTCCGGCCCAACTCGTGGTGGCGTCGATCACGCGAATGCCGTCGAGCGGACCCGTCAGATCGCGCCGCGCATCGCGATAGAACTCGGATTTATGCATGCACCATTCCTCCTGCCGAACGCATCGTACTGCGGGCCAGTCGGTTGCGACAAACAGGGAAGTGGCGCGTCGGCGGCCCGCCCGCTAGCTTGAGCGTGATGGCCGAGCAGCAATTCTATGTGGGCGTCCACGCCGTGATCGCCAGCCGCGGCCGAATGCTCGTGCTGAAACGCGCGCCCATGATGACCTACCGGCCCGGTAGCTGGGATTTGCCAGGAGGCCATCTCGCGCTCGGCGAAGGTTTCGAGGATTGCCTGCTGCGCGAGGTCAAGGAGGAAACCGCGCTGGACGTCGCGATCGACCACGCGCTCGGATTGCACAGCATGGTCTCGGAGCCCTATCTGCAGGCGTTCTACGCATGCCGGCTGACGGTTTTTCAGAGTGTGAAGCTGCGGCCCGACGAACACGTCGAGCATCGATGGGTCACGCAGGCCGAGCTCGCGAGCCTCGAGCTGATTCCGTATCTCGCCGCGATTGTGAAGCGCGGAATGCTGAGTTACGTGAAGTGATCGCCGCGACGCGGCGCTACCTTGCAATCAATCGGCCGCGCCAGTAGCCGAAAAAGTTGGCGCATTCGAGTTCGTGATAAATCGCGCGCTCCGGATCGCCGCGCATCGCGGCGGCTGCCATTCTGACGCCGTTGCGGACCAGCTTGTCGAGGCGATTGTGGTTTTGGAGTCCCGCGAACGCGGTACCCATGCCGAAGGCGAAACTTTTGCGCCGCAAGTACGCAAGCGTCATGCGCTCGGGTGGGATCATATGATGCACGATGGCGCGCGGTACAAATCCCATCGCGCCACCGCGCGCCAATATCCGCGCGAACAGTTCGGTGTCCTCGCCTGAGATAGGATTGCCGCCGACGACGCCCAGGTCCTCCCGAAATTTTCCGAAGCGCGCAAAGGCCGAGCGCTTGAATCCGACGTTCGCGCTGAAATAATTGTACAGCCGCTCGGCTGATGACGCCGGCGCCGACTCGATCGCGCGACGGTCGTGAACCGCGAGCTTGACCCACAGGCTCGGGCCGAGCCACTTCGGCGGTGGCGACGACCATCGCGGTAGAACCATCCCGCACGCCGCGTCCAGGTCGCGCCGCCGCATATCGTCGAGCAGCTCGGCGGCCCAATCGCGCTCGGCCACGGCGTCGTCGTCGATAAAGAAAATAAAGTCCGCCGCGGTTTCGTCCACCGCACGATTTCGCGCGAAGCTCGACCCCTGCCGCGGCTCGAACACGCGGCGCATCGGGAGCGCCGCACTGCGCGCAAAGTCGTCGATTACCGCCGCTGTGTCGTCAATCGAAGCGTTGTCGATAACGAGGCAGTCCGCCCCGACGTCGCTCGGTATCGCGAGCGACGCGACGCTCGCCAGCGTCTCGCGCAGCGAAGCCGCGCGATTGTGCGTGGGAATCGCAATTGTGAGCGTGGTGGTCAATGCGGTTTTTCGTTGTGCGCGCGCGTTGCGCGCACATCATCATAATACCGAACTGCGCGGCGCACCGGATAACCGGTGCGCGGCGCAGTTCGGCCTGACGCGGCGCTTCGCGCCGCGTCAGGGCTTCGCCGCGCCCGCGGCAGCCGCGGGCGCAGCCGCCGCCGGCGACGCCCCCGCCGTCGGCGTCGGCGCCGCTGCCTTCGGCAGCGGCGCGCTTGATTGCGTGAACACGATCGACGTCACCGTCAGGTCCGGCGTCGCCTTTTGCTGCACTTCCGGCGTCGCCGTCAGCCGGAACCCGAAGTCGCGCGTCTCGCCCGGTACGAACGGCTTTACCGCACGCCCGAAATTCATGAACTGCAGCGGCGTCGCGATCGGCGTATGCACCTCGGTGAAAACCTGCTTCTTGGCTTTCCCCCTGCCCTCGGTGTACGTGACGGTAAATTGCACCTCGTCGATTGCCTTGTCGCCGCTATTCGTCATCTTGCCGAAAATTCCCGGCACCCGCGACGCCGACATCTTCATGTCCACGTCGCTCAATACGATTTTCGGAATGTACGCCTGCGCGTCGGGCTGCTGCTTCTGCGCGTTCTGGATATCCGCCAACTCGCGCCCGTATTGGAACTTCAGGCCCGCGCTGCCGGTCGTCTGCTGCTTGTCCAGTTCGTCAATTATTTTCTGATACGCGGCAATCGCCTTGTCGTACTCGTGCTGATGGTAGAGATCGACCGCGTCCTTGTGCTCCTTGATGATGTTTTCCCGCGCCGGAAAATCGACGACCAGCCGCCATTCGCCGCCCTGTTGCACCATCACGATATTGTCGTCGTAGGTGACCTTGGGGTACGAATTTTCTTGCAAGTTCTTTTGCGCGGTCGAGTCCGGCGTCTCATCTCCGCTGAGTCCGGCGTCGACCGTCCGCTCCCAGAGCGCGAGATCGGGTTGCGTTACACTGACGGTGACGATTGCCTTGTCGCCGTCGATTTTCGCGTCGCCGACCTTGAAGTCGTAGGCGCGCAGGATGCCCTTGAACCAGTCCTTGCTCACGTCCGGCGCCATCGGAATTTCGGTCAGGAACTGATCCATCGTGCGATCGACCTGGTCCTGATGCGACAGTGCCTCGTAGGTAGCCGGGTAATTGTAAAGTTTCAGGTTGCTCAGATAGTTATCTGCCGCGGCTTGGGGCGAATGGCCCTGGCATCCCGCCGTCAGCAGCGCGCAGAACGCGACAGCCGCGAGCATCGCGCCCTTGGCTTGAATCCTACTTATAGTCATCGTCGAAATCCCTCTTCGCACGAGCCGCAAACGGATAGATTTTAGTGTCGCTTCCGCCAAAAACAAGTCGGCTCAAAGGCTGCCCGCTCGGCGACAACCCAGAGGGCGACAGTCCTGCTTATCAGAAAAAAGGCGCGCTATGCGACCGGCTGCGCCCCCGACGCTCACGCGGCCGGCATCTGCTTGAGCTCAACGACGTTGCCCTCGGGATCCTTCACGTAGATCGAAAGACCCGCGCCATGCGCCCCGTAACGCATCGCCGGCTCGCCCAATACCTCAACCGACTGTCCGCGAAGATAGGCCGCCACCTCGTTCAAGTCGCGCGCTTCCACTCCGATGCATACATGATCGACGTTAAGACCCGTCTCGACGCGCGGACCCCCGGCCGGCACCAGATCGATCATGCTGCGGCCCGCGCGCAACTGGATCAATCCAATCTGCGCGATACGCCGCTCCTCGCTAAGGCCCAGGATGCGCGTGTAGAAGTCGTACGCGCGATCTTGATCGCGGCATCGCAGCACGACGTGATCGATCTCCGCAACCTTGAGTGGAATTTCCATATCGATTCTCCCGGACTATACCTCTGATGCCGATGCTGCGCCTACAATCATTGCTGAGCCTGCGATGCTCCCCAGCCACACTCTGACACTCATCATATTTGCCCTGACCTACGCGGTGATCGCGCTCGGCGAGATTCCATGGGCGCGCATCGATCGCACCGGCGCCGCGATGGCGGGTGCGGTCGCGATGGTCGTGACGGGCTCGCTCAGCGAGGCGGCGGCCGCGCGCGCCATCGACTTCCACACCATTGCGCTGCTGCTCGGCATGATGATCGTCGTCGCGAACCTGCGCCTCTCAGGAGCGTTTTCGTATTTCGCGCGCGCTCTCCTCAGCCGCGCGCGGTCGGGCTTCGGCATGCTCGCGATGACCATCGCCGCATCCGGCCTGCTCGCCGCGTTTTTCATAAACGACGTCGTATGCCTCGCGCTGACACCCCTGATAATCGACGCGGCCGAACTTGCCGGCATCGATCCGATCCCGCTTCTGCTGGGACTCGCGACCGCCAGCAACATCGGCAGCGCCGCGACCATCACCGGCAATCCGCAAAACATGATCGTCGCCGGCTTCGCGCATCTAGCCTACTCCAACTTCGCGATTCACCTCGCGCCCGCCGCCATCATCGGTCTCGTCGTCGATTTCATCGTCATCGCCGCGGTCTACCGAAGTTCGCTTGGCATATCGCAACCGCCGGATGACATCGCCGCGCAGCGCCCGATTCGCATCAACCGACCCCTGATGATCAAATCGTCAATCGTCGCGCTCGGCGCGCTGGCGATGTTCGTCGCGGGCTACCCAACCCACCTGGTCGCGATGAGCGCCGGCGTGATCCTGCTGTTCACGCGGCGAATCAAGCCGGCCCGCGTGTACCGCCTGATCGACTGGACGATGCTCGCGATGTTCACCGGCCTGTTCATCGTGGTGGCCGGCTTCGAAACCACCGGCTTCCAGACCGACGTGGTCAGCCTGGTCGGCGTTCAGCGGCTGACGCATCCCGTGACGCTGACCGTCGTCGTCGCTGCCCTTTCCAACCTGGTCAGCAACGTTCCCGCCGTGCTGCTGTTCCGTCCGCTCTATCCAATGCTCGGCGGCAGCCGCGCAGTCGCGATGTTAATCGCGAGCGCGAGCACCTACGCGGGAAATCTTACGGTGGTCGGCTCGATCGCCAACCTGATAGTGATCGAGCAAGCCCGCCTCCGCAAAATAAACATAACCTTCATCGACTACCTGCGCGTAGGCGTGCCAATCACGCTAGTCACGCTGACAATCAATACCGCGATACTGTCGCTCTGGCGGTAGCGGATTGCATAGCTCGCGCCGGAAACCAGGTTCCGCGCGCCGCGCGCAACTCCCTGATCCTGACGATGGGAGCGGCTCTGCCTTCCGTTCCCCCTTTCCATTCTGGAAAGGGGGTGAGGGGGATAGGACATAAGATGCCTACAAAGTAATTCCCCTTCCCACGATGGGAAGGGGTTAGGGGTTAGGTTCCGCGCGCGCCGCCCGCTACCTCCCCGACGCCCTGGCCATCGCCGCACTCCCCGCCCGCGGCGGAAACCAAAACCTCACGACCTCAGTCGCGCGCACCGCCTCCTCAATCATTCGCGGAATATCGAATCGCGATTCCGCCGCCTCTACTTCCTCGATTCGCGCGCGCGTCTCCGGATGCGCCGGCACGAACAGCGTGCAGCAATCCTGGTCGGGGATTATCGACGTCTCGAATGTGCGCAGCCGCCGCGCCTGATCGATAATTTCGTTCTTGTCCATCCCGACCAGCGGCCGCATCACCGGGAACGCCGCCGCCTTTTCGATCACCGCCATGTTCTCCAGCGTCTGCGACGCGACCTGCCCCAGGCTCTCGCCCGTCACCAGCACCGTCGCATCCGAACGCTCCGCGAGCGCGCTCGCGATTCGCAGCATGAAGCGCCGATACAGTACCACCCGCAGTGGACGCAGAGTGTTCGCCACGATCTCGCGCTGCAGATTTCCAAACGGCACCAGCATCAGCGTCGATCGCGACTGCCATCGCGTCAGATGAGCCGCAAGCTCGGCCGCCTTCTCCTTGCTCGCCGACGAAACGATCGGATGCGCGTGAAAATGCGCGAAGTCCAGCCGGAGCCCGCGCCTCATCATGCGATACGCCGCGACCGGCGAGTCGATCCCGCCCGACAGCAGCGCCATCCCGCGCCCCGTGACTCCCACCGGCAGTCCGCCCGCACCCGGCATCTTGCCGGCCGACACGTACGCGGCGTCGTTCATTATCTCGATCGAAATGGTCAGCTCGGGCGCGCTGAGATCCACTTCGAAGCCGAGCGCCTCCTGCACCTCGCCGCCAACCGCGCGATCGATCTCGACCGAGTTCATCGCGAACCGCTTGTCCTCGCGCCTGGTCCGCACCGCAAAAGTCCGCGCCTTGCTCCCCGTCGCGCGCTTGATAGCTTCGCGCGCGATCGATTCGATATCGCGCGGCGTCGAGTAGCTGAGCGAAAAATTCTGCAAGCCAAATATCAGCGCCGCCCGCTCGGCCGCCGTCTCGTCGGAAAGCTCGTCAGGAATTTCCACGATCAGCCGCGGCCCGACACTGCGTATATTGCCCAGCCGGTAGTCGCCGAATATATCGCGCAGATTCTGCTTGACCTGATCGACGAACCGCCACTGATTGCGCCCCTTGAGCGCGATCTCGTGGTACCTGCCAATTAAATATCTCATCTGATGAAGCCGCTCGCCCGCAGCGGATGACACCGAATCACGCCGCTTTATCAGGCGTTAATTGCACTTGGCCCTCCCCCAAGCGCTCGCGAGCAATCGGAGAGTATCTGGTCGTGGATCGGATTGAAAACCGCTTCTGGTTGAATTTAGTGCCCGAGGTTATTTTTCGTTACGAAGAGCAGTTTGACATAATGTTGGGCTTAGAGTACTTAAGACTGAATAGCTGCAACTAGCCTATTCCTGCAGTCGCTTCTGACACGCCGCGAACGGAGAATTCCTCTTCGTGGCCGTCCTTACAAATCTAGTTGGCAAATGCGAGAGGTCGCGTTTCAAGGCGGTCGAATCCGAGCGCCCGCGCGGGTAGACAGCGTTACTTGACCGGTACAATTTGCTGCTTGGCGGTCGTTTCGTAGGGGGAGGGGAAGGTTCCCGCAAATCTCTCCATCCTCTTTGAGGTGAGAAAGGCACAGCCATGAGCAAGCGTTTTTACTTTTTCGCGCTAGTGTGCGGGGCGCTATTCGCCGGGGTAACCAGCGCCCAGCACCCGATGATCGACTGGCTCGTCCAGAAACGCCAGAACTCGACCTGCGCGCAGCCGAAGTCACAGATGGAACGGCAGGCCGGTGCAGCTAATGCGCAGCGATCCGCAGATATGCGCCGCCTTTATCCAGGGCTCTGGCAAGCCTTCGAGCGCGCCAGGTACTCGCTGGAGGATTCCGGCCATGGGACCTATCGCGGTGCAAACCCGTCGCAGCGGCTGACTTTTGAATTTAACGGCCGGGGGAAGCCCGGCTGAGCCACCCCGATGGCACCGTCAACTTCCAGTTGACCGGATATGGTTACGGCAATCAGCTCCGCCAGGCGGCGCGCGCCACGCTGTCGGGGAACGGCAACCGTCTCGAGTGCCAGCGGGGAGATCTCACCGAATGGTACTTGAACGGTTCGCACGGCTTGGAGCAGGGTTTCACCCTGGCCCACCGCCCCGCAACGGACCGCGAAGGCGAGCCATTGGTGATCGCCCTCGGTGTGACCGGAGAACTCGTGCCGGCCCAAACGGCGGATGGGGACTCGGTACTGTTCAATTCGAACAAGGGTGTCGTGTTGCGTTATGCGGGCCTGAAAGCCCTGGACGCGCGCGGCCGCATTCTTCCGTCGCGGTTTGAGGTACGCGGCCGCGAGGTCCGGATGGTCGTCGAGGACCACGATGCCCAGTATCCATTGATTGTCGATCCGACCTGGACGCAGCAGCAGGAACTGACTGTTTCCGACGGCGCGGCCGGCGACCTTTTCGGCACTTCGATCTCGATGAGCGGGGACACGGCGGTGATCGGGGCTCCTAGCAACGTGCCCATGACCTCTAATGCGGGTGCCGCGTACGTGTTCGTGAGGAGCGGCACAGTGTGGAGCCTGCAGGCGCAGCTGTCCGGTTTCGACGCCGGGGAGCAAGACTCTTTCGGCGCTTCGGTCTCGGTGAGCGGGGACACGGCGGTGATCGGGGCTCCTGACAAGAACTCTGGTCACGGTGCCGCGTACGTGTTTCTGAGGAACGGTACATCGTGGAACATTCAGCAGGAGCTGACCGCTTCCGACGGCGCGACGAACGACGGATTCGGCCAGTCGGTCTCAGTGAGCGGGGACACGGCGGTGATCGGGGCTCCTTTCAAGACGATCGGTTCGAACTCTGGACAGGGCGCCGCGTACGTGTTTGTGAGCAGCGGCACCATGTGGAACCAGCAGCAGGAGCTGACTGCTGCCGACGGCGCGGCGAGCGACGAATTCGGCCGGTCGGTCTCGCTGAGCGGGGACACGGCGCTTACGGCGCTGATCGGGGCTCCCGGCAAGACGATCAGTTCGAACTCTGCTCAGGGTGCCGCGTACGTGTTTGTGAGCAGTGGCACAATGTGGAGCCAGCAGCAGGAGCTGACCGCTGCCGACGGCGCGAAGTACGACGATTTCGGCTGGTCGGTTTCGCTGAGCGGGGACACGGCGGTGATCGGGGCTTTCGAGAAGACGATCGGTTCGAACGTTGGTCAGGGCGCCGCGTACGTGTTTGTGAGCAGCGGCACAGTGTGGCGCCAGCAGCAGGAGCTGACCGCTTCCGACGGCGCGGAGGGCGACAGTTTCGGCCTTTCGGTCTCGGTGAGCGGGGACACGGCGGTGATCGGGGCTGTCGGCAAGACGATCGGTTCGAACTATGGTCAGGGCGCCGCGTACGTGTTCGTGAGCAGCGGCACGGTGTGGAGCCAGCAGCAGGAGTTGACCGCTTCCGACGGCGCGGCGAACGACGCTTTCGGCGCTTCGGTCTCGGTGAGCGGGGACACGGCGATGGTCGGGGCTCTTGGCAAGACGATCGGTTCGAACTCGGATCAGGGCGCCGCGTACGTGTTTGTAAACCCTACACCGACCGCAACTGCAACTCCGACAGCCACCGCAACCGCGACTGCCACTGCCACGCCGACGGCGACGCCGACGACCTCGATTTCGGTGCCGGCTACGCTCGCGATGGGCAGCGTTCCGGTTGGCGACAGCGTCACCGAGAACCTGACGATTAGGAACACCGGCGCCAACTTGATGTTCATCGGGAGCGTGACTTCATCGCACCCGACTGAATTCGTCCCAGGCGCCACGGACTGCCCGGCGGGCGGACTTGAGGCGGCATCCAACTGTGCGGTAGCGATTACATTCACGCCGAGTGCGCTCGGCGCGCGCAGCGCGACGATCGAGGTCTTCGACAACGCGGCCGGCAGTCCACAGCATGTGGCGGCCAGCGGCACCGGCGTCGCCACTCTGACCGTGTCCCCCGCCAGTTTCGCATTCGGCAGCGTCAAGGACGGCTCCAAGGCGGTCAAGGTGATCGTCGTGCACAACTATCAGACCGTCCCGGTTTCGCTGAGCGAAGGCTTCAGCGGACCCAACGCCGGCGACTTCGGCATCACCGGCGGAACTTGCACCGCCTCGCTGGCGGCCAAGGCGAGCTGCACTCTGATCGTCACCTACGCTCCGACCGCGACCGGCACCGAAGCGGCGGCCATGACGGTCACCGACAGCCCCGACCCGCTCGGTCCCTATACGGTTTCGTTCACCGCGTCGGCAACCGTGCCTGAATCCGTCTCTCCGACCGGCCTGCACTACGCAAACGTTTACCAGACCGCCTCCAAAACGCTGAACGTCACGATTACCAACCACGCCACCAGCGGCTCGATCACCCTCACCGGAACGACCATCGGCGGCGCCAACTCCGGCGACTTCGCGGTGACCGGCGGCGGGACGTGCCCAATCCCCAATGGCTCGCTTGCGGCATCTTCCAGTTGCACCTACGCGGTGACATTCACTCCCGGCACCGAGACCGCCGAGAGCGGCACTGTTTCGATCGGGGTGATGGAAGATCCCAATGGCGGTCCGCCCGCAGTCGAGCTTGGCGGAACCGGAGTGACTCCGCTCGATGCGCTTCCGGCGAGCATCGCTTTCGGCACAATCGCGGAAGGCCATTCCTCGCTCAACAAGACTGTGACGGTATATAACTACGGCCGCGCCGCAGTCACGATGAGCGAGAGTATCACCGGCGCCAACATGGGCGACTTCGCGGTAACCGGCGGCACCTGCACCACGCTGCCGGGTGGGTCGCTGGCCGGCGGCAGTGCGCATTGCACGTATCTGCTGAAATTCACCCCGAGCACCGCCGCAACTGAGAGCGCGCCCCTCGGCGTAAGCGCCACCGGCGACGCCGCCAGCCCACACAACGTGAGCCTCGGCGGCACAGGCTCATAGCAGGCGCACTAGAGCCTGGCGAAAATATCGGCCATCGCGATGAGGGCACACGTCGGCGCAGCTTGCCATCGAGAAGATCGTGCTGGGGGCAGGCCTCGAACCCGCGCGGAGGTTCCCCCCGAGAATTTTAAGTCGTCTAGGTTTGATTCTAACCATGCGGAAATATTGGTTTTCTTCTTTCCGTATGTGCAAATGTGTAAGTTTATGTGTCGGTTTTGAGATTATTTGAAGGGTATCCGATTGGTCCTAAAGGCCTATTAGGCCGGTTTGCAGGCTCCTGGCGCACGCGGTGGCCATCTATATCAGAGGCCCTCCGGCACGGGCCGCAGGCGGTCGCTTTGACACATAAATTGATGGGCTTACTGTAGGCGTGAGGTGCGTCGCGCGCCGCTTGACCACGATCCGCAATCAAAAGTAGTTAATTGAATGACATCGCCTCGAAAAATCCCGTGCCGACGAACGGCGGCGCTCGGCTCGAACAAAAATCCGGACGTATTTCTATTTCTGGCGATCCTCTCTCACCCTCAAAGCCTTGTCGATGACGAGTAACCGTAACCGTGCGGTCGCCGCGGCGATGGGCGCTGCTGCAGCGCTTGGCCTGACAGTCGATGATGCGATCGTGCTCCAGGAGTCGAACAAGCTCGCTGTGCGCCTGCTGCCGTGCGACGTTCTTGCTCGGGTCGCGGAGGAGCGCATCAAGCGCTGGGCGGAGTTCGAAGTCGAGCTTGCTTTACGGCTCAAGGAAACCGGGAGCCCCGTAGCAGCGCTTGAGCCTCGGGTCGCGCCGGGCGTCTACGTGCGTGGCGGCTTTGTGGTCACGCTGTGGACCTACTACGAACCTGTGCCGTCCCGAGAGTTCGCGCCAGCCGACTACGCGCACGCGCTCGAACGGCTGCATGACTGCATGCGGCAGATCGACTTCCCCACACCGCACTTTACGGATCGAATCACCGACGCCCAACGGCTTATCGGAAGCCGCGACCAGACTCCAGAGCTCGTTGACGCGGACCGTGAGCTTCTCAGCAACACGTTACGAAGTCTGCGGCAGGCGATCAGTGCTCGCGGGCGCCCCGAACAACTCCTGCACGGCGAGCCACACCCGGGCAACGTGCTTAGGACGAAGAAGGGCCTGGCGTTCATAGACCTCGAGACCTGTTGCCGCGGGCCCGTCGAGTTCGATCTCGCCTACGTGCCCGAAGAGGTGAGCGTGCTCTACCTGAGCACCGATCAACACCTGCTCCGCGAATGCCGGGTCCTGATGCTTGCGATGGTCGCAGCATGGCGCTGGGATCGAAACGACCAATTCCCCAACGGGCGACAAGCAGCGCGAGAATTCGTCAGCGAGCTCCGGGTGGCCCTGTCGGGCGCACCCTTCTCGACGCACTTGCCGCGCTGGCCTGACACCTGAATCGCTGGTGGACGACAAAAAATAAAAATTGGAGCTGGTTCGTCGAGCTCTTTGCCCCACTAAGTAATGACGTCCATCTTTTCGGCCATCTCGCGCTTGGACTCCGCCATTAGGTGAGTGTAAGTGTCGGCAGTTCGCTGGATTGTCGAGTGCCCAAGCATCTCCGAAATCATTCGCACTAAACCGACCTTGAACCGCTCGAATCCTTCGAGCTCGACGAAATCGCGGATCAGGAATAAAAACGCTTTTAAGTCGCTCGCGTACATCCGCCGGACTTGCGGTCAGCGATGCACGGACCGCATTGAATTCGACCCGCTCGCTTGCAACCAACACCTCGCGCACGATTATCTGTAGCGATGACCGCCACGCCCGCCACCTTCGCCAATCAGAATCAAGCTCATCAGGAGCCGCCTCTCGACCGTCACTCCCGCCCCGCGCGAGGCGCTCGCCAACAAATCGAACGCGGCCGCGGTCCTGATACCGATCTTCGAGCGCGGCGGCGACCTTCATCTCGTCTATATCCGCCGCTCCGACCATGTCGCGAGCCATCGCGGACAGGTCGCCTTTCCCGGCGGACGCGTCGACGCCGGCGACGCGTCCCTGCTCGACGCCGCTCTGCGCGAGGCGCACGAAGAAGTCGGCATCCATCCTTCGATCGTCGACGTCGTCGGCGCTCTCCCCATCATGCAAACGACGACCAGCGGAATTGTCGTCGCGCCGTTCGTCGGCGTAATCCCGTCGGATGCGCCGCTCCACCCGCAACTCTCCGAAGTCGCGCAAATCTTCGACGTGCCTTTGACCGCGCTGCGCGATCCGAAGTTTCGCGGCGACTACGAATGGAAGAGCGAAGGACCGGCGAGCCGCTCCTCGAAATTCCCGGCGATACTCTACGGCGGCCAGACAATCTGGGGCCTGACGCTACGCATCACCCTGAACCTGCTCGACCTGCTCGATCCCGCCAAACCCTGACGATCACCGACAACGCAAAAGGCACAACGCAGACGGTACGGCTTAGCGGCGAGGGGAAATAACGGCGATAAGATCGGCGGATCGCATATCTTACTTTAGTTCAAAAGTGGAAATTCCGGTTAAAACTCGTTGTAAGCTTTTACTTGCAGACGGAGTGCCCCTAATGCGATTCTGACGCGGAATTTATGGACGAAATTCCGTGCCGCGCGCTGAGGCGCATGAAGAACGTGATCGCGGCTTTAGTCCTGCTGCTGCTGATTGGAGGTCCGTCCGCAATCCTCGCGGCGCCGTCACCGACCGGCGGACCATGCGCGACGCTACCGGCCGCCTCGTACGCGGGCTTCGAGCCGCTTCTCGAAAAATTCATGAACGCCTTCTGCTACCAGAAACAGGCCTGGCAGCATGATGCGCAGGTTCGCACCACCGACGGTGTCCATCCTTACGTCAAAATTTGGTATTCGCCATCTCTTTATAACTGGCTGACCGTCAGCGGCCGCGAGGGCGAAGTTCCCGACGGTGCAATGCTGGTGAAGGAGCAATACGTCAGCCTCACCGCTCCTCTGCACGAATGGACCATCATGGTGAAGGACTCGACCGGCTCATGGGATGGCTGGTACTGGGCCGACCTGTCGGCGCCCACCAAACCGCAGCAGCCGACCCCCCCATGCGCCGAGCCGCAGATCTCATTCGTCGGATTCGGCTTGTATTGCATGAACTGTCATGCCTCGGCGCTCGGACTGCAGGGTACCTATGCGTCCACCGATTTCTTAAACGCTCCGCCGGCTACCATCACCGGCAACGAACCGGAGATCTTCGACAACATCCATCAACGTTTCCCGATCCTCGCCGATTCGTCGCTGATTGAACAGTCGCTCGCGCCACGCAATACCGGCATACCGAGCGCGATCTTTGCTAATATCCAACAGCTTCCACTCCCCAAGTCCGCTTGCATGCCATCGGAAGCGCTCGATCATGTAGTGTCCGGCGGCACCTCGACCGACGGGCCGGAGGAGTTCCTGACCTCCGATCAGTGCGCGGCATGCCATAACGCGACCGGGACACTCTCCGGCGCCAACCGCCCCGATCTTCCGAGCATGCTGTGGCCGGATTCGGTGACTCCGATTGCGAACCTCTCCGAATATGGCGAATGGCGCTACTCGATGATGGGCCTCGCGGGCCGCGATCCGATCTTTTTCTCGCAGCTGAACTCGGAATCGACCCTGCACAACAACATCGTGGGGCAACCCAATCCCCCGGCCTTCGTACAAAATCTTTGTCTTCATTGTCACGGTGTGATGGGCCAGCGTCAGTACCAGATCGATAACGGCCCCAACGCCCTGCTCACACGCGCGGAACTGAGTAAGACCAACTCCAAGTATGGAGCGCTGGGCCGCGATGGGGTCTCATGCGAAGTGTGCCATCACATGACCGACGACGGATTCGGCGATCCCACCATGCAGGCCACTACCAACACGACCTTCACCGGGGACTTCAATGTCGGACCCGCCGACGACGTCTATGGGCAGTTTGCCGATGTCGCCACCTATCCGATGCTAAGCGCGTTAGGCATCACGCCGATGTTAGGCGATCCCGCACCTCCGCTGGTTCCTGCTATCCAGGACGCGCGCCTCTGCGGCTCCTGCCACACCATCATCCTGCCGGTGTACGACAAGAACGGGAATCAGGTCATGGAAAACGGGCAGCCTAAGACTGTTTATGAACAAGCCACATTCCCGGAATGGCTGAATAGCAAGTTCGTCACGGTCCCGTGCCAGACCTGTCACATGCCTACCGAGTTCCATGGCAACCCGCTCAATCCCAACCCGACGCTGGCGTACAAGCTCGCCAACATCGAGGACAACACGTTCCCCGCCGTGGCGTTCCGCGAGCCTGACGCTGACATCACGATGGAGATCCAGCAACCGTTCGCTCGCCATCTGCTGCTGGGGATCAACACCTTCGCGCTTGAGATGTTCAAACAGTTCCGCGCGCAACTTGGACTATACGCGCGGGATCCATACCTGCCCGGCAAGTTCGCGCCGATCATTTCCAGTCAGAACACCGCGATCTCCGAGAGCGTCGACGAGGCTACCACGCAAACCGCGACCGTGCGGATCTTGTCCGCAACCCAGAGCAACGGTACTTTGACCGCCGACGTGCTGGTGACTAACCTCGCCGGTCACAGCTTCCCGTCGGGAGTTGGATTCAGACGAGCGTTCGTGAATTTCCAGGTGCTCGACAGCTCCGGCAAGGAGCTGTGGGCCTCGGGCGATACGTCGCCTGAGGGCGTGATCCTGGGGGAAAATCGCAAGCCGTTGGTGACAGAGTTCTTCAGTCCCAAACAACAGACCTTCCAAACTCACTATTGGACAGGGAATCCGATCACGAATCAGAACCAGGTACAAATCTATGAGGAGCTGGTAACTGATCCTCAGGGACAGTTGACGACCAGCTTTATCGCCCTCAACGAAAAAGTGAAGGATAACCGCCTTCAGCCCCAAGGATGGTCCACTGCGGGACAATTCGCCGTCGAGACCGGGCCGGTCGGTGAGGCCGCCAGCGATCCCGATTACACCACCACCAACAGCTCTGGCTCCAGTACCATACAGTATCAAGTGCCGCTTACCGGAAAGGTTGGCAAGGCAGCGGTCGTGACCGCGACCCTCTACTATCAGACCATTCCTCCGTACTATCTACGACAGAGAGCCGAAGACGCGACGGGCATCGACACTCGCCGGCTCCAATTCTACGCGAGGAACCTGGTGGTGAAGGGCACTCCGGTCGATGGATGGCGTCTGATGATCGCCAACGACTCGATGAATGTTCAGTAACTGAGTTTCAATGACTACCACCAGCCGGCGGCCCACCCGAATTCGAGGCTCGGCTGATCGGGCAAGACCCTCCAATGTTGTAATTGCACTATTGATGTAATAAGTTTCGGCGATGCCGCAACTTGCTCGACTCGACGGGCGCCTCGCCCGCTCGGCGCGTACGCGCCACGCGGTCGTCGATGCGCTGCTCGATCTTCTTGGCGAGGGCGACCTGCGGCCCACCGCCGCGCGAATCGCCGAACGCGCGGGCATCTCGCTGCGGCTCGTGTTTCATCATTTCGACGACCTCGAAGCGATCTACAGCGAGCTCGCCGACCGCCAGGCCGAGCGCGTCAAGCCGCTGACTGTGCCGATTCCGGTCGCGCTGCCGCTCGCGCGCCGAATCGAGGAATTCTCCGCGCAGCGCGGCCGCCTGCTCGAGACGTTGTCGCCCGTGCGCCGCGCCGCGGTGCTGATGGAACCGTTTCGGCCCGCCCTGGCCAAGCGATTGAAGCATGCGCGCGACCTGACGCGCACCGCCGCGATTGCCGCCTTCGCGCCCGAGCTCTCGAAACTCGCCGCCGATGAAAAGCGCGCGACGATTGCCGCGCTCGACGTGGTGACCTCGTGGGTCGGATGGGAGCAGATGCGCCGCCATCAGGGCCTTTCCGAAACCGAAGCGCGAAGCGTGATGGCAACGACCATCCGTGCGCTGCTTACCAGATAGAATTGCCGAACGGGAGACGAATTTAATGGGACGCAATATCCTTTTCATCACGACCGATCAACAGCGCTACGACGCGCTCGGATTCAACGGCGGTGCGATCGCGCAGACGCCTGTCGCCGACCGGCTCGCCGCCAGCGGGGTTAACTATCGCCGCGCGCACAATCAAAATGTCGTCTGCATGCCGGCCCGATCCACGATGATCACCGGCCAGTACGTGCGCACGCACGGCGTCGTCGCCAACGGCGTTGCCCTGCCGCCCGACTCTCCGAGCGTCGCCGCCTATCTGCACGAGAAGGCCGGCTACCATACCGCGCTGCTGGGCAAGGCGCACTTCGAGCCCGCTTTCGATTTGCAGGGGCGATGGTTCGAGAACCGGATGGCGCGCAAGGACTCGACCGGCCCGTATCGCGGCTTCGATCGGATGGAACTCGCGATGCATACGCCGGTCGGCGGATGGCACTATTCGCTGTGGCTGCAGAAAAACCATCCCGATGAGATTGCCGGCTTCGCGCCGATCCTGAGCGCGCTCCCCGGCGGCGACACCGGCGCGCCCGAAGTGAAGTACAACCCGGTCCCGCGCGAGCATTACCACACCGACTGGGTGGCCGCGCGCACGATCGCGTACCTCGACTCGCTCGATCCTAACGACAACTGGTTCGTGTGGATGAGTTTTCCCGACCCGCACCATCCGTGGGATCCGCCGCAGGACGAGGCGCGCCGAATCAACTGGCGCGATCTCGATTTGCCGGCCGGCTATCCCGGCTCGCGCGACAAAATTGAAAAAATCCTGGCCGGCAAGCCGCGCCATTGGCTCGATTGGTACGAAGGCCGCTTCGGCAACTTCGAGGGCGGCCCCGCCAGCTTCGTCCCGTGCCAGCTCACCGAAAATCAGATTCGCGAAGTCAACGCGCTGACTCACGTCGAGAACGAACTGATCGACCAGGCATGCGGACGCGTGCTCGCGCGAATCGCCGAGCGCGGATGGGAGCCGCGCACCGACGTTTTCTTCACCACCGACCACGGCGAGCTGCAAGGCGACTTCGGCTTGCTCTACAAGGGCCCGTATCACGTCGACGCGCTGATGCGGCTGCCGATGATCTGGCGTCCGGCGCCGTCGGCCAACGTCGCGCACAATGAAATCGCGGAACCGGTCGGGCAGGTCGATCTCGCGCCGACGTTTTGCCAGATCGCGGGCGTGCCCGTACCCGACTGGATGCAGGGCAAGCCGCTGCCCACCGCACCCGGCTCGGGCCGCGAGCGGGTTATCACCGAATGGGACAGCCAGTTCGCGGCGATCGGGATGCATCTGCGGAGTATCTATCGCGACGGCTACACGCTCACCGTGTACGAGAAATCGACTCGCGACGTCGGCTTCGACCTCGCCGGAATTCCCCCGATGCTGGCGCCGCGCGGGCCTATTCTCGATATCCGCTACGACGGCACCGAGGGCGAACTCTACAATCTGCGCGAGGATCCGATGCAATGGCGCAATCTGTGGAATGATCCGGCGTACGCGAAGCTGAAGTCGGACCTGCGCGCGGATCTGTACGACAATCTGCCGCCGGAGCGAGACCCGAAGCTCCCCGTAGAAGCGCCGGCCTGACGATGTGGCGATGACACTTCTCAAACTCGTTGGTGCATTCGGATCTCCTTACTCGCGGAAGATGCGGGCGGTGCTGCGGTTTCGGCGGATTCCGTTCACGTGGATCATGCGCGGCTCGCGCGACGACGTCGGTATCCCCGAGGTTCCGGTTGCGCTTATCCCGGTGCTGGTTTTTCCCGGTGAGACTGGACGCGCCGACGAGGCGATGATCGACTCGACGTTTCAGATTCGGCGACTCGAAAAAATGTTCCCCTCGCGCTCCATCATTCCGCCCGATCCAGCGCTCGCGTTTCTCGACGCATTGCTCGAGGACTACGCCGACGAATGGCTCACCAAGCCAATGTTCCATTATCGGTGGAAGTACGCCGCCGACATCCACAAGGCCTCGTACGTGCTCCCACTCGACCGCAATCCGCTCGTGAGCCGCGACACGCTGGCCAGGATGTCCAGCTACATCGCCGATCGCCAGATCGAACGGCTGCGTGTGGTCGGCTCCAATGATGTGACGACGCCCGTCATCGAGGCGAGCTACCGCCGCCTGCTAAAGCTGCTCGATTCGCATCTCGTCGCCGGGCATCGATTTCTCATGGGTGCACGACCGGGAGCCGGCGACTTCGGTTTCTTTGGGCAGTTGAGCCAGCTGGCGCATTTCGATCCGACTCCCGCCGCGATTGCGGCCGCTGAGGCGCCGCGCGTGGTCTCGTGGGTGTCTCATCTCGACGACCTCTCGTCGCTCGACGTCGAAGACGCCGGATGGCTCGCGCGCGAGGATGCGGTCTCTGCACTGCGCCCGTTCTTGATCGAGGTCGGCCGCGTCTATGCTCCCTTTCTGATTGCCAATGCGCGCGCACTCGCGAGTCGCGCGAGCGAAGTGCGATGCGAGATTGACGGTCGGCCGTGGGTACAGCAGCCTTTTCCGTACCAGGGCAAATGCCTCAGGTGGTTGCGCGAAGCCCGCGAGGCTCTGAGCGCCGCCGACCGCGACTTCGTGGACTCCGCATTGGAAGCAACCGGCGCCGACGCGATATTCAGCGCATCAGTCTGACGCGCTCGCGGCCCGATCATTCTATTGACGCATCAGCGACGAGACTCTAACTTCGAGCAAACTCAATTGGAGCTTGTCGCATGAGCACGCTACATCGCGCCTGGCGAACAGTCGTTGCAATCGCCGTTCTGATTTTGATCGGGGCGGGCGCGTCGTCTTCCGCGCGGTCAGACGGAGAAGTTGCGCTGATGAACCGGGTAACCGCCGCACTGCGCAGCAACGACCGGCTCAACGGCGCCAAGGCATACACCGCTGCGCCCGGCGTGGTCGTGCTCTACGGCATGGTCTTCGACGACAAGGATCGCGCGCTGGCCGAGCAGGTCGTAAATGGCGTCAGCGGCGTCAACCAGGTCGTCGACAATCTGCGCACCAAAACCGGCAAGTGGGTACAGGAAGAAGAGCTGATCATGCTCCAGCTTCAGATGAGTGGCTTCAACGACGTGCAGGCCCGAGTGGTCGGACCTCAGGTGTATCTCTCGGGCCAGGTCACCAGCCAGACCGACAAGCAGAGAGCGGCAAACGTGGTCGCGTCGGTCTCGAATAAGCAGATTAACAATATGATCTGGGTCCAGCCGGGTTCGATGTTCTAAGCGCGTCTTCCCCCTGACTCAAACAACCGTCAACGCACAACAAGCATCGCGATACTACTGAGGGAGCCCGCCAACAGCGACCGCCAGCCCGAGCAGAAGCGGGGATCGTATCGTCCTTCGAGATGCTCGCGGACTTCACTCTGGTCATGGATCGCGACCAGCGTGACGTGATTCTTATTAAGTTTTAGCCTGATACATGAAGCTATGTGGAGATACCACGCTTGACTCCGTATCTACAATTTGTGAATATTAGATAACTGTTAGCATGAAAGAGGGCGTGCGGAACAAAATCCAGAACGCTCAAAGGCAAATACGAACAGTTGCGAATCCGGATCGGGGAGGACAATACAAGTGGCTTTATTTCGGGAAGATGAGACGTCAGAGGAGTCGGGATCTCAATCTCAAGATCAACCGACCAGCGTCTTCGGGGAGTTCTGCCGCGATCTCGAGAGCATCCGCAGCCTCGGCGTGACGAATCAGGAGCTGGAGGCGCTGTCTCGTTCATCACTGCTGGGAACTCTAACATGCAAGGAAGATGTGCTGTTCATGCTGCGGCAGCTTCGCGAAAAAGTGCGCCCCACCATGACGGACGCGTCGATAGCGGACGCCCACAAGATGACCGAAGGGCTTCGCCAAGCGGCTTTGACCAAGCTGTACGAACGAGATGCCCTGATTGCCAGACGCAACAACTCTGCCGTAGGCCGTATAAGGTTGTTCCTCTGGCAAGCGCATTCAGTTGTCGCCCGACGATTCGACAAGCCATATAGCCTCGCGCGTCGATATTTTTACGCAACAATTGCGCCACCTTACATTCGCGGCAGAGAAAATCCATAATCTGAGCCCACCGGGATCAATTTTCTAAGTGCGTCCGCGCGGTGCCGGGTCCGCCAGCATCTCGAAGTACGACACGTCGATCAGATCGGCCTGACTGAGTGCGAGCGCCGCGAGGATTTCGTCCACTGCGGCGCGGCTCCGTTCGGGATCGTCGCCGTCGGCTATCACCGCTTCGATTTCGCCGAACTCTCCGAGGTTTGCGACTACGTCGAGATGCAGGCGCACGTTGTCGCGCATCATCAGGGTCCGCACTTTTTCGACTACGGCAAGCGTGCCGAGCGCGTCGTCGAGGATTCGGAGCGTGCGCGCGGCATCGGCGACCGGCACTATCTCGTAGTCGCTCAGCATCAGCGGGCCGCTTTCGCTCCGATGGTAGTAGATGAGTACGGCGCCGCCGTTTTCCTCGCGCAGCTTCAGCTTGCCGTTCGCGACGCGAAAGAAAGTGTCGCGCTGATTGAGTATCGCGCGTCGCGCGTATCCGAGCGCCGTCGCGCGCGCCTCGGCACTGGCATGATTGGGGAGCCGCCGGAATTTCGCTTCCAGGTTTGTCATTTCTGGGAAGGGTAAATCACTTTATTTCAATGTGAAACCCGCCGTGGGTTTCACACTTCCCTGGGCAGGGGTGACCCCTGCACCAATGTAAGGACTAGGATGCGGGACTTCGTCCCTGTTAGAACTTGTTAGTCGGGAGTCAGTTCATTTGAGTAAAGCGCACGAAGCGGATCCGGACGATACAAAGCTGATCGAGGCCGGCTTCGATCCTGCGCTCGCGCCCGCCGATGCGATCGCGAAACTTCGCGAGCTCAGGGGCAAGGGCGGTATCGCGGACGCCGCGATCGCGCGTGCGCTAGGCGGGATTGCGGACGCGGGCGCCTCGGCAATGCTCGTCGAGATGGAAGCCGGCGCGGCTGGCGCGATGCGTCGCGAAGTCCGGCGCGCGCTGTACAAGTTGAAGCAACACGGTATCGACGCGCCCTCTCCTTCCGCGACCAGCGCCGTGCACGGCAGCGTCACTGAAAAGACTGAAACAGCTGCGATGCTCTCGCCGATCGACGGCGAAGGCGCGCGTATCGTGTGGATCGTCAAGCCGCGCGTGCAGGGCGGCTTGCTCCGGATGTGGGCGCTGATTTCGGAGCAGGACGGCCTGGTCGGCGCGCAGAACACCGGGCTCACGCGGCGCGAGCTGAAGGCCGAGCGCGACGAACTCGAGCGTCGCGCGCAGGTGAAGCTGGTCGATGCGGACTGGCGCGTCGCCGACTTCATCGCGTGCGAGGCATGGCGCGTCACTCCCGCCTCGCGCCGCGGCCAGGTCGGGAACTTTCTCACCCTGCGCTCCGAGCTGATCGCGTCGCCGCCGCCGACCGAGCTGGTTCATCCTGTGTATGCCGAGCTGGCCGCCGAAGTTGCAGCTGAGCCGTCAGTCGAGCTGCTCAAGGAACCGGAGTTGCTCGAATGGAGGCTGCCCGACGCGATCCTCAAGCCGTACGTCGACGAGATTGCGCGCGCCGGCGAAAGCGTGATCGTGCTGAATCCGCTGCACAAGCAGGAGCGCGTGAATGCGGTCCTCGAACGCGCGACCGTCGAACTGTTGACGGGCGATAGCGGGCGGCGAATCCAGCGGCGCCTCGAGGATATCGCATACTATATCGCGCGCGATGGACGGCGCGCGCAGGCTGGATGGGCCGCGGCGGCGGCAGCGCGTATCCGCGATGGAATCGACGTGACGAAGGTGCTTTTCTTTCAGGCTTTCATCCGCACCCAGCTCGGCACGGTCGCAGCGGCCGAGCAGGAGAAAGCAGAGCAGGAGCCGCGCCTGATTATGACGCCGGCCGAGGCGATGCGCGCACGCGAAGCGCGCGGCCGGCGCCGGTAGTCTCGGTCGATGGGGAAGGGTAGATCACTTTATTGAATGTGAAACCCGTCCTGGGTTTCACACTTCCTTGGGCAGGGGTGGCCCCTGCACCCAGTGCTTAGAAAGAGGTATCGATGATCGATCAACAGCCGCTGCGCGGGCTTCGCGTGCTGGATCTGACGCGCGTATTGGCGGGTCCGTTCTGCACGATGAACCTGGCGGACCTCGGCGCCGAGGTAATCAAGATCGAGGTGCCGGGACGCGGCGACGATTCTCGCAGTTTTGCGCCGATGATGCCGTCGGGCGACTCGGGCTACTTCTACAGCGTCAATCGCGGCAAGCGCAGCATCACGCTCGACTTGCGAATCGAAGAAGGGGCAGCGGTCTTCCTCGAACTGGCGGCAAAATCTGATGTAGTGGTTGAGAATTTCTCGCCGGGCACCATGGATCGTTTCAAGGCCGGCTATGCGCAGCTCAAAGCCGTCAATCCCAGGATTATTTTGTGCTCGATTTCGGGCTTCGGACAGACCGGGCCGCGGACCGCGGCACCCGCTTACGACATCGTGGCGCAGGCGCTCGGCGGCACCATGAGTATCACCGGCAATCCGGGCGGCGAGCCGGTGCGATGCGGCGTGTCGGTCGGCGATCTGTCGGCGGCGCTGTACGGCGTGATTGCAATCATGTCGGCATTGCGGGTGCGCGACCGCGACGGCGTCGGCAATCACGTCGATATCGCGATGCTCGATTGCCAGGTCGCGATGCTCGAGGATGCGCTCGCGCGCTACTCGGTGTCGGGGAAGATTCCGGGGCGCATCGGCACGCGGCATCCGTCGATCACGCCGTTTCAGCAGTTTCGCGCGGCCGACGACTACTTTGTGATGGGCGCGGGCAACGAGGCTATCTGGATCCGGTTCTGCGACGCGATCGCGATGCCGCATCTCAAGGACGACCCGCGATTCCTGACCAACGCCAATCGCACCGCGAACTATCCGGAGCTCGAGGCGATTCTCGCGGGTGTCTTCGCGATGCGTCCGCGCGATCATTGGCTGCGAATCCTCGCCGACGCGTCGGTGCCGTCCGCGCCGATCGCCAACGTCGAGGACGTCACGCGCGACCCGCATCTGGCGGCGCGCAACATGATCCTGCACGCGGAGCATAGTGAGTTCGACGGGCTGATTGTGCCCGGCTCGCCGCTCAAGAGCGTTTCCACCGATTCCGACATCCCGTCGACGCGCGCGCCGCGGCTGGGCGAGAGCACCGACGAGGTGCTCTCGAGCCTGCTCGGCTACGATACTTTGCGTCTATCGGAACTGCGGCGGCGTAGTATCATATAGAGTTAACGATTTGTAGAGTTAATAAGCGGCGGCGTCCAACGACGCATGGCCGCCAAAGGAGAACATAAGTGCGCGAAGTTGTTATCGTCGATGGAGTCAGGGTTCCGATTGGCAAGGCCGGCAAGGACAAGGGCTACTACAAGGATATCCGCGCCGACGACCTGGGCGCGATGTGTATCCGCCGCCTGCTCGAGAAAAACCCGAAGCTCGATCCCAAAGAAATCGAGGACGTGGTCTGGGGATGCGCCAATCAGACCGGCGAGCAGGGACTGAACGTCGGCAGGATGATCGGATTGCTGTCGGGGCTGCCGGTCGAGGTGGCGGGCACGACGATCGATCGTCAATGCGGCTCGAGCCTGCAGGCAGTGAACTTCGCGGCGCAGGAAATCATGACCGGCGCGGGCGAGGTCGCAATTGCGGGCGGCGTCGAGCACATGACGCACGTCGCGATGGGCTCGGGGATTCTGCCCAATCCCAAGCTGCTCGAGATGTTTCCGCGCGACATGTTCTTCATGGGCATGACGGCCGAGCGGCTGGCCGACATGTACAAGATCACGCGCGAGCAAGCTGACGCCTTCTCGTTGCGGTCGAATATGCGCGCGGTGGCGGCGCGCGAGCGCTTCAAAGAAGAAATCGTGCCGGTCAAGCTGCCCGACGGCGCCGTGGTCGACGTTGACCAGGGGCCGCGCGCGGAAACGACCATGGAAAAGCTGGCCGGGCTGAAGCCCTCATTCAAGCCCGACGGCCAGGTGACGGCGGGCAACTCCTCGCAGTTGAGCGACGGGGCCGCAGCCGTCCTGTTGATGAGCGCGGAGCGGGCGCGTGCGCTCGGATTCAAACCGATGGCGAAGATTCGCGCGACCGCAGTGGCCGGCGTCCGTCCGGAAATTATGGGATGGGGCCCGGTACCCTCGACGCATAAGGCGCTGAAGCGCGCGGGACTCAAAATCGGCGACATCGACCTGTTCGAAATCAACGAGGCTTTCGGGGCGCAGGTGCTGGCCTGCAACACCGATCTAAAGATCGACGAGGAGCGCCTCAACGTGAACGGCGGCGCGATTGCGCTCGGACATCCGCTGGGATGCTCGGGGGCGCGGCTGGTGGTGACGTTGACGCATGAGATGCGCCGGCGCGGAGTCGCGCTCGGAGTGGCGACCATGTGCATCGGGATCGGCCAGGGTATCGCGACCGTGATCGAGCAGGTATGAAAGAACCTCAAACACTGCGCGCGCTGGGAATCGTAGTGCTGGTCGCGCTGATCGTGGTTGCATACTTCAACTTCTTCCCCGCGCAGGAGGGGCCGAAGCCGCTGCTGCGGCTCGACACGCCGCAAGCGCAGGGGTCGCCGGTGGATGAGGGCCTGGATTTCAGCGCGCCGGGTCTCGACGGCAAAAACATCAACCTGAGCCACTACCGCGGCCATCCCGTGATCGTCGATTTCTGGGCGACCTGGTGCGGTCCGTGCCGCAAGCAGATTCCCGAGCTGGTCGAGCTCTACAAGAAGTACAACAAGTCGCGCGGCCTGGTGATAATCGGAGTCTCATGCGACCTGATCCAGGGCGACGGGCTGAAAGCGGTCGCGCCATTTGTCGAGGAGTTCAGAATCAACTATCCCATCGTGCTGGCCGACGAGCGGCTGGTCGACGACATGGGCGTCGAGGCGATACCGACAACACTGTTCCTCGGAGCCGACGGCAAAGTGGTCTCGCGAGTGGTCGGCGCGGGCCACGCGGGGGAGATAACCTCGAGCGCCGCGAAGCTGCTCGACAGCGTCAAGGGTTACGGCTCTCCGTCCACGCCCAAAGACAGCAAGGGCAACGTCGTGAATATTTCGGTCGTGAATTAAATCGCGAGGACCACGTAATTGAGCGTGAAATTCACGGTGGCGGTCCCCCAATAGTAGGCGACTCAGATCCTGCGGCAGCGTAGGATTGGGGCTTCGAGGGGGTACGGGGGCGATGGCGGGGGAATCCGGCAGCTTCTGGGAACTTGAGCGCGTCAATCGGCGCCGCACTGCGGCGCTGGTGGCGAAACTGATCCTGGTGCTCGCCGGGATCGGCCTCGGATTCGATTTCCTGTTTCACAACCTGCGCTTCGTCGACGGACGCCTTTCGGGATTCCCATGGTTCATGGCGGCCGCCGCGATCCTGGCCATCGTGAAAGCATTGCGCGCAAATTTCACCGGCGCAGACCTGGTGCTCGACGCTATGGGCGCGCATCCGATCTCCGGCGACCAGCCCAAGAATCAAGCGGTCATCGACGTGGTGCACGAGATGGCGCTCTCGGCGCGAATACCCACCCCGCGCATCAACGTGATCGACGATCCCTCGCCTAACGCGTTCGCGATCGGGCGCGACTCCGAACACTCAGCCATCTGTGTCACCCAGGGGCTGCTGGATCAGATGGATCGCGAGGAACTGCAAGGCGTGATCGGCCATGAGATGGCGCATATCCGCAATTGCGATACGCGGCTGACGACGATGGTCACGGCGATGTTCGGCGGGTTCGGCTTGTTCCGCTTCGTCTTCGGTGTGCCAACCATCTGGAGAAAAGACAGCGACGTGTCGGGTGGCATCGTCGCGCGCTTCATCTCGACACTGCTCTCCCGCGAGCGTGAGTACCTGGCCGACGCGTCCGCGGTCGAGTTCACGCGCAATCCGACGGCGCTGATCCGCGCGCTCGAACGTATCGCGAAGACCGAATCGCCGCTGCGATGCGCCACGGAAGGCACGGCCCAGCTTTTCATCGTCGACCCCTTCGAGCGCGCGGACAGTGGCAGGAACTACAAGCAATTCATCGATGAGATAAGCCGGATCCGATCGCAGCCCGGCAAATCAGATGACCAGCGCGACGAGGAGGCCAGAAATTTCGCGGCCCATGAATACCCGCGCAATATGATCGTGGGAGCGGTGTCGAGCCATCCGCCGCTTCGCGAACGAATCGCACGCCTGCAGTCGTTGATTGGCGCGGCGCCAGGCGCGGCTGCTGCCGCCGACCTAACCGACGACCAGCTCCAAGCGAAATTCAAGGACAGCGTCCGGTTCGTCCGGGACATCGCAAGCACCGATCCCGAGGTCATGGCCAAAGTAATGCAGTCGGCATTGCTGGCCCTGCCTGCCGGAAGAATGATGCTCGAGCAAGGCCTCGGCAAAATTCAAATTCAGGAAGAGTCGACGACACGCGACCCGCTCGAGCAAAAGCTTTACGAATCAAACCTGGCATCGACGGGTTTGACGCCGAACGATGACCCGGCTTCATCTTTGCCGCCCGGCTTCGGCGCCTATCCGGCGAGCGTAATAGGAAGCGGCCTGCCGGACTCGCCAGCCATGGAGGCGCAGCAGGTCGAGGCGCTCGCGAAGATGCTCGGCCCGGTGGCAGCATCGATGCGGCCGAAAAAGGCGGCTCCTCCTCGGCCCGCAGAGGCTGAGCGCCCGACCGGGTCTGGCGGCGCCTTCCTGTTCTGGATAGTGATCGCAGTCTCGGCCGGCGCGATCATCACCGCTCTAATGGCAAAGTAGGCGCGCAGCGCACTAAGAGTCCCGACCCGCGGAGAAAGTAAAAGGTCTTATCCCAGTATCTCAGCTATTTCCCGGTGCCGCTCAGCGAGACCGTCCGCGGACTGCCGTTCGCGTTGTCGGTAATCGAGAGCGTCCCCGTCTGCTTTATCGCCGCGCTCGGGGTAAACGTCACCGTGATCGTACAAGAAGAGTCAGCCGCCAGACTCGCCGGACAGTCGCTCGTCTCCATAAACACCCCCGGAGTGTCGGAAGTCATCTCGATCAGCACCGGCAGCCCCGGATGCTTCTTGCTGCCTTTGGGATTTGACACCGTAACCGTCTTCGGTGCGCTCGGCGTTCCCACCGTGGTCTTCGGGAACTTGAGCGCTTTCGGCTTGACCTTGAGTGTCACCGACACCGGCGTCGGCGTTGCAGTCGGAGTCGGAGTCGAAGTAGCAGTTTCCGTCACCGTAGCGGTTGCAGTCGCGGTCGGCGATGCGGTCGCGGTTGCAGTGCGGGTGGCCGTCGGAGTTGCCGACGCTGTCGCAGTCGGCGTCCCGGTTGCCTTGGCAGTCGGCGTTGCAGTTCCGGTTGTCGTCGCCGTTGCAGTCCGAGTCGCAGTCGGCGTCGCGGTAGGCGTGGGTGATACGGCCGCGGCGTACACCCCCTGCATCATGCTGCCGTCCGGCCAATCGTCGCTGGATGCGCCGTCGAATGACAGCACCCAACTGTCGGCGCCGGGATTGAACTCCAGAACGTCGGTCGGCGTGAAATCAACCCCTGCGATCGTGCCGATCACATCGAACGCCAACAACAGGTCGGTGTTGGGCAGCATCGTGGCGCCCTCGAGGTTCGTTCCGTCGGGGATACCGGCCGTAGCGCCGCTGAAAACCAGCGTGTAGGCCGCGCCATTGAACGAGACCAAATCTGCCGGTTTGACGGTTAGCGTGCTGCCCCCGGACTTGGGTACGCTGATCGTCACGTCGAAGGAGAGCAGCAGGTCTCCCGAGCCGTCCATCCCGAGCGCGTCGACCCTCGCGCCGTCGGGAACGCTGTTGCTGGCGCCTGCGAAGTACAGCGATGACGAGAAAAAGCCGGTGGACGGATTGTACGACGCGACATCGTGCGGAGTTACCGTTACGGTCCCGCCGACGCCGTTGATCGGCAGCGCGGCCGTGGTGTCGATCGTCAGCAGGGTCTGCGTCGCACTCAGCGGGAAGTAACCGGTCACGTTCACGCCCGGGTTCATGCTTGCCGAAATTCCCGCAAAGCTTTTCGCGGCCGTGCCCGATGGAAACGAGTAGCACAACACCTGCTGGGGCGAGACGGTTCCGCTGCTCAGAGGAACAGTAATGTCGGGCGACACGCACAGCATGCTCAATGCGGTCTGCGCCGCGGCGGGCGCGACGCTTATCCCGATGACCACCGCCAGCGTCGCGAGGATGCTTACGACAAACCGTCCAAGCCCGCCGCGTACGGACATAAGGTGTCGAACTTTTCGATAGGAGCGCATTGCGTCATCCTGAGCCTCAGCAGGTTGAGGTGGTGCCACTCGTGGTACAGAGATTGTTGCCCAGCGAGGTGCCGCCCAAGACGTTGTTGCTGGTGTTCTTTAGTACGTTCCCTCCGTAGCCAGTGGTTGCATCAAACGCGTTGATGCCATGAGCGTTGTTGAAAAGAGTATTGCCGGAGATCAGACATGCGCTCCCAAGGCAACCAATGCCAGTATTTGTGTTGGCGCTTGCACTATTGCCGAAGATCAGACACCCGTTTCCGCTGCACACTATGCCTTCGGAAGCACCGCCGTTTACAGTATTACCGGAGATCGCGCACACCTTGGAGCATTCGATGCCGAAACCACCGAATCCAACTGTCGTCGAGTTGTTTGCCGTGCAGCCTTCGACCACGGTGTTGTCCCCGACCTGGACGCCATCTCCGTTCTGATCGGCGTGCACGTTTCTGACGATGCCGAAGAATCCCACATTGACGCCGACGCCGAAATCGTTGACCGTCCCGTTTTCCACCGTAACGCCTTTTGATCCTGACGCATTAATTCCGGTGACCGTGGTGACCGAATTGCCGGGCCCGAGAATCGAGAATCCGTTCAAATCGATGGTGAGGTAGTTCGCAAGCACATCAATTCCATCTTTAGCCGCAGAAATAGTGAGGTTGCCGGTGAGGCGGTAACTGCCGCTCGCACTTATACTGTAGGGAAAGCCGCCGGCCGCCATCACCTTCGCCTGGTTGATCTCGATGGTGCCGTCGACGGCGCCCGCCGATGCGGCGAATGCGAGTATCGTCGCGGCGGCGAAGAGCATCGATGCTGACAGATTGCGTTTCATTTCTGGCTTTCTCCTCGGAAAGTGGCGGTCACTCGTGCGCGGAACAGCTTCGGCCGGTTCGAAAAAAACGCGACTCTCCCGCAGCCGCGTTCAGACGACCCGAAGATGGACTGGTCGTAGCTATAGAGCGTTTAGCTACTGGCGCGCCAGGACTAAGTCAAATTGCTGTTGTGACTGAATCAGATACCTCAGCATAGGGTTCCTGGATAACAGACATTGTTCTTCATCGTGGTACCCCCAGTAACGTTTAATGAGTTGATCAGTACATTCCCTCCGTAACCAGTGCTTGCATCAATTGCGTAGATGCCAGTGCCGTCATTGGTAACAGTATTGCCGGAGATCAGGCATCCGCTCCCGAGGCATTCGATGCCAAAGGCGCCGTTGGCGATCGCCGTATTGCCGGTGATCACACATCCGATCCCGGCGCACTGGATGCCGGCGAAGGGATTGCCATTGGTAGTATTGCCGGAGATCGCACACGCCGCGGCGCACTGAATGCCGAACCCGGTCTCTTGAGTTTGAGTGGAGTTGTTTGCCGTGCAGCCTTCGACCACGCTGTTGTTCGCGACATGGATGCCGTTGCCGTTCGAATCGGCGTGAACGTTTCTGACGATACCGAAGAATCCCAAATTAACGCCGGTGCCGAATCCGGTGAGCGTCCCGTTTTCGACCGTTACCTCGCCTTCTCCCGACGCATTGATGCCGGTTACCGAGGCGTTCGAACTGCCGGGCCCGGTAATCGAGAATCCGTTCATATCGATGGTAACGCTGGATGCGGTCACATTGATTGCGTTGGTACCAGCCGGAGCGGTGAGACTGCCGGTGAGACGATAACTGGTGTTCGGCGTGGCTATGACGTAGGGAAAGCCGCCGGCCGCCATCACCTTGGCCTGGTTGATCTCGATGGTGCCGTCTACTGCGCCCGCGGAAGCGGCCATCGCGAGCGTCGCGGCCGCAAACAACGCCAAACCCAAAGCGACACGTTTCATCGCTGGTCTCCTCCCTCGATCGCAGGGGCGACTCGGACGGATATCGAAGGTTAGCTACAATTGCCCGAACCCTAAGTCAACGAACCCTTTGAAAAGCGATCCTTGTCATCCAGATCGAAGCGAGCAACGCGAGCACAGTGCTCTCATCCTGACCGAAGCGCGCAACACGAGCGCAGTGCTCTCATCCAGACCGAAGCAAGCAACGCAAGCGGCAGCCTCTGTCATCCTTGACCGAAGCGCGCAACGCGAGCGCAATCGTGTCATCCTGACGACCCGAGCAACGCGAGGGGAGGAAGGATCTCGGACAGCTTCGCGCCAGCGAAGCCGGTTCCGGTTTTGAGTTGCCGCATCCAATTTTGCTCGGCCGCAGCGGGGGATGAACTTTTCAGCCTGACGCTGCCGGATTTAGCGTGCTACTCATATCGTATGCGTCACGATGCCTCACACTCGCCCGGCTCACCCAAAATCGGGCGACACCCGCTTCTCGCAAAAGCAATTTTTGACGGAACGAAGCTACCCCTGGTAGTGGAGCAGTCCCAAGACCACCACATATGGTATGAATTGCCGTTCCCTCCTCTCCACGACCGGTCCCATTACCAATCGGAAAGGCCCTCTTTTTTTCCGCTTCCAGCTCGCCAAGAGGTTAGGTTACCGGCCGCGTTCCATATGATGCAGGCGGTGGAATTATCCTGATGCGCAAGTTGGCTCACGCTTCTGTCGCGGAACGGCTTGCCGCCGGGCGCCGGCTGCGCGATACAGTGCCTCGCAAGAGCCACGCGTCGTGGCAACCGTCGGCGAATCGCCCCGATCCGATCCAGCTACTGGTCGAATCCGACGCGGGACTTATTTCCAACCTGCTGCCGATTCGTTACGGGCGAATGCGGCAGTCGCCGTTTGCCTTTCTCCGCGGTTCGGCCGCCCTGATGGCATTCGATTTGTCCGATACGCCCACGACCCGACTCCGCGTCCAGGCGTGCGGCGACTGCCACATCATGAACTTCGGAGCGTTCGCGTCGCCCGAGCGCAACCTCATCTTCGACATCAACGATTTCGACGAAACACTTCCCGCTCCCTGGGAATGGGACGTCAAGCGGCTGGTCGCGAGCATCGAAGTCGCGGGCCGCACTGCGGGCACCAGTTCGAAACATCGCGAGCGCGCGGTTCGTTCGTCGGTCCGTTCTTACCGCGAACATCTGGGCGAGTACGCGACGATGCCGTCGCTCGACCTGTGGTATCAGCGGATCGATTTCCAGGAACTCATCGACAGGGTTCCGGGACCCAGCAATCGCAAACGCGACCGAAGAGTCGCCGCGCAAGCCCGTCGAACGACGTTACCGATAAGTTTGATTCCTACAACGGCGGGCGAGAATACCAAAATCAAGGACCACCCGCCGCTCATTTACCATCTGCCAAGTCAGCGGACCTCGGCCTATCGCAAGCGCGCGGCCTCGACCTTCAAGCGTTACCGCGACTCGCTCGTCCCGTCATGCCGGGTGCTGTTCGATCGGTTCGAGTTGCTGGATGTCGCGCTCAAAGTCGTGGGCATCGGCAGCGTCGGCACCTTCTGTGAAGTCGCGTTGTTCAAGGATGCGCAGGCCGCGCCGCTGTTTTTGCAGATCAAGGAGGCGCGAGCCTCCGTGCTGGAGCCATACGCGGGCCGCAGTGCGTTTGCCACGCATGGGCAACGAGTGGTCAATGGTCAGCGCCTGATCCAGTCCGGCAGCGACATCTTGCTGGGCTGGATGGTCGGGCTGCAACGTGGCCGCCAGTTTTACGTCCGCCAACTGCGAGATATGAAAATTCCGATGCCGGTCGACACGAACGATCCGGCGGACCTCGCCTATTTCGCCGCCGCTTGCGGCTGGGCGCTCGCGCTGGCGCATGCCCGTACGGGAGATCCCGCGATGATTGCCGGCTACCTCGGCTCGAGCGACGCGTTCGATGACGCAATAGTGAAATTCGCTATGGGTTACGCCGATCAAACCGAGCGCGACTACGCCGCTTTGTTGAAAGCAATAAAAACCGGCCGAATCAAAGTGCAGTGATGAGCCTGCGGCCGCGGCTTGTGGATTCGCGATTGCGATGCGGGTTAAGATGCGAGGCTGATATAATCCATTGATGGACCCGAAGGAAATCGAGTCGATGATTGCGCGCGGGATTCCCGGCGCGCAGGTCGAAGTGCGCGACTATACCGGCGGCGGAGATCATTTCGAGGCGCTGGTGGTGAGCGCGAGTTTCGAGGGCAAGAGTCTAATCGAACGGCATCAACTGGTTTACCAGGCGCTCGGCGACGCGATGCGCGTGCAGGTGCATGCGCTCACGCTCAAGACGCTGACGCCGGCGCAGCAACAGAACCGGAGGTAGAGGAATCACATGGCGGACATAAAAGACAAGATCGAATCGGCGGTCAAAGAAAACAAGATCATGATTTTCATGAAGGGCAACCGCAGCTTTCCGCAGTGCGGATTCTCGGCCACCACGGTCGCGATTTTCGACGAGATCGGAGTGCCGTACGCGACGGCCGACGTGCTGAGCGATCCGGAGCTGCGCGACGCGATCAAGCAATACAGCAACTGGCCGACGATTCCGCAGGTTTATATCGACGGCAAGTTCGTCGGCGGCTGCGATATTATTCGCGAGCTGCACGAGACGGGCGAGCTCGAGCCGCTGGTGAAGGCCGCGGTCGGCGCATCGGCGCAGCAGTAGCTCACATCGAACTGAATCCGCAGAACCCTCACCTAAACCTCTCCCGTAAGAAAACGGGCGAGGCATCAGAGAGACGAGGCAATCATGCTCAACGAACAGGAACGCGCTTTTCTTGAGGCTCTCGCCAAGGCTCCGATTCCTACCGATGTGAACGGGTTGCGCGCGGCGATGGATACTTTCGCGCCGATGATGAATTCGAATCTTCCGGAGATTGGCGCGTTTCACGAAGCTGTCGAGCTTCGACCCGGCCTTAAGGCTGACGTCGCCGTGCCGAAGGGCGCGGGGCCTCATCCGGTGGTCGTATATCTGCACGGTGGCGGATGGATCGGCGGCAGCCCGCGGACGCATCGCAAACTCGGAATGCAATTCGCCGAAGCGGGATACCTGACGATCAATGTCGACTATCGGCTAGCGCCCGAGCATCCGTTTCCCGCGGGACTTGAGGATTGCGTGTATGCGGTGAAGTGGGCAGGCGAAAACGCCAAGCGATGGAACGGGGACGCGTCGCGGCTAGCGGTCGGGGGCGATTCTGCCGGCGGCAATCTTACCGCGGCGACGGTTACGTCGATCGCAGCGGAGAAGTACGCCGGCCCGAAGCCCAAGGCGGCGCTGTTGATCTATGGAGTGTTCGATTTTCCGGCGACGATGAAGCGCGACAGCGATGCCGCGATCGAAGGAATGGTAAAAGCGTACGCGGGCGCGGGCTATCCGGCGATTCTTGAGGATCCTCGCGTCAGCCCGCTGCGTGCTGTGAAGCCGGGCGCGATGCCGCCGAGCTTCATCATATGCGGCACGGCGGACCCACTACTCCCCGAGACGCATTCGATGGCCGACGCGCTCAAGCGCGCTGACATCCGGCATGAAGTTGTTGTCCTCGAGGACATGCCGCACGGGTTTTTGCAGATGGACCTGCTGTCGGGATGCAGGCAGGGACTCGACAAGATGTTCGATTTCCTGCGGCGCACGATTTAGTGATTTAGCGCATCCGCAAGTCTCATGGTGAGCTTCGACTCGACGTCAACCCGTCCGCCGCTCACCCTCTCCGCCAATATCTTTTACGGGATAGGATCGATCGCCTTTGGGGTGCATCTGGCCATCCTCACATCCCCCCTGCTGCTGTTCTACAACCAGGTTGTGGGGCTTCCGGCGACGTGGGTTGGCGCGGCGATGATGGTAACGCTGGTCTTCGATGCGATCTGCGATCCCTTGATTGGCGAATGGTCGGATCACACGCGCTCGCGATTGGGCCGGCGCCATCCGTTCATGTACGCCTCCGCGCTTCCAGCCGCGGTCGCATTCTACTTCCTGTTTGTTCCTCCGCTCGGATGGTCGCAGAGCCATCTGCTCGTTTACATGGCGGTGATGCTGGTAACGGTGCGGGTGCTGCTGAGCCTCTACGAAATCCCCAGCTCAGCATTGGGACCGGAACTCACTCTCGACTACGACCAGCGCACGAGCCTGATGAGTTCGCGCTTCTTTTTCGGAACGCTGGGCGGAGCGGGGATGTCGGTGCTCGCGTTGCAGGTCTTCCTGCGCAAGGACGCGACGCATCCGCTGGGCCTGCTGAACCGCGCGGGCTACCGCGAAGCAGCGCTGGTCGCGGGCGTAGTGATTTTTGTGTCGATCATAATCTCGTGCATCGGCACTCATCGTTTCATCGGGGCTGTGGTCCACGAGCCGAGAGTACCGGGCACGTGGCGGGAGAAGTTCAAGGAGCTCAAGGGCACGCTGTCGAATCGATCGTTTCTCGCGCTGACGGTTTCGGGAATAATCGGCGCCATTTCCGCCGGCCTGAGGCAGGGACTCGACTTCTACATATCGGCGTATTTCTTTGAACTCACGCCCGCCCAAATGTCCTATCTTGCGGCATCCGCGCTGTTCGCCGCCTTTGCCGGGGTCGCGCTTTCGCCGGCAATCTCGAGGCGGTTCGGAAAGAAATCGGCCATGATCGGGGTCTTTTTCGCCTCGCTGTTCGCGTCAGTCGCGCCCATCGCGATGCGCCTGGTCGGGCTCCTGCCGCCCAACGGCACCGGCGCGTTGTTCGCGATCGTGTTCGTTTTCCAGTTCTTCGCCGCGACGCTCGGGCTGACAGGATTCATCATCGTAACCTCGATGATGGCCGACGTGGTCGAAGATGCGGCGGTTACGACCGGACAACGTTCGGAAGGCCTGCTGTTTGCCGCCAACGGCCTCATATCGAAATGCGTCACGGGAGTTGGGACCTTCTTTGCCGGACTCCTGCTCGCATGGGTCAGCTTCCCGCAGCATGCGACGCCGGGCCAGGTCGACCCGGCGATCCTGCGTAACTTGGGCCTGGTCTTCGTTCCGATAGTCGCTGTATTCAGCGCGATTGCGATCGCGGTCCTGATGTTTTACGACATCGACCGCTCCACGCATCAGAGGAATATCGAGCGCCTGGAAAGCGCCGTTGAGCCCGATTCAGACGCCGGCGCTGTTGGCGATCTCGCGCAAAGATCGGTGAACCGCGTGCGATGACCGGCGCCGCGGAATCAGGGAGAACTGCGATGGCTTGGATAAAGACGGTTGGCGAAGAACAGGCGGTCGGGCGGCTCGCAGAAATCTACCAGAAGTATCGCGGGCGCAACGGCATGGTGCCCAACATCATGCAGGCGTTCAGCCTCAAGCCCGAGCTGGTGGCCGCGGTCGCGAATACCTTCCAGGTCGCGACCTTCGGCGGATCGAAGCTGACGCGCGTGCAGGAAGAGATGATCGCGACGGTCGTCTCGTCGATCAACCGGTGCCACTACTGAACCAACGCACACGCGGAGGTTCTCCGCGTCCATAGCGGCGGCGACAACGACTTGGTGGCGCACGTCAAGCACGACTGGCAGAGCGCGCCGCTGTCAGAGGCGGACCGGGCGATGCTGGCCTACGCGGAAAAGATAACGGCGAGTCCGTCGTCGATGACGCTGGACGACTTGAACAGCCTGCGCGCGCATTTCAGCGAAGAGCAGACACTCGACATCGTCGTAATAGCGAGCCTGTTCAACTTTATCGATCGAATAGCGGACGGTCTCGGCGTCGAGCTCGATTCGGTGCTGAAGCAGATGGCGGCAAGGTCGCCCGACGGCGAGGCGCTGACTGAAGTTGCCGCGCCGATGCGCGCGCATCCGAAGTAAGGAATCTACCAGAAGCGGACGCGGCCGGTGTCTACGTGGACGAAACCGGTCTTCGGGTAGTAGCCGACGCCACCGGCTTGCTGCGCCAGGGCGGCGCCGCGAAGCTGTCCGAGATTGCGGCCCGGGACGGTGATGTCGATCGCTTTACCTTCTATATGGAGGCTGTGGACGGCGACGCCTTCGCTGTTCGCATGAAGCATCGCGTTGGTGACGGGCGAGCGGTATCCGGAAATGACCTGGAACGGTTCAGAAGTGCTCAGCCGGTGCTGGATGCGGACCAGCAGATCGAGGAGCGCGGGATCGATCGGCTTTACTTCGTTGGCGCGGAAATCGCGCAGGATGTAGTTGATGCGATCGAGTTCGCCGGGAATGTAACGGCCGTTTTCCCAGTAAGTGGTGGTCAGGCTCTCGCCCGTGTGCAGAGCGTAGAACTTGAGCGACCGGCGCCGAAGTTCAACTGTGGTGCGCGCGAGTGCGATCCCTGGCACAACGAGCTGTGCCGCGGCAATCGCGCTAATGCGGAGGAATCGCCGCCGCGATAAGTCCCCGCGATATGTTGGTTGCCAGTCTGGCTGTTCGCTCAACTGTCGTTGCAGCAGTGAGTTCTGCCGGCGCTCCCCGAACGCGCTCGGACTTGAGAGTCACGTCGCGCGCAATTCCGTCCTCGTCGTTTACTACGTCCCCAGCACGAGTCCAGTCGATTAGATTATCAATCCCATCAGCCCGCGCAAGAGCCTTCACAGCGTCGAGGCCGCCGGTGCCTTTGCGGTAAATGTCCCGCTCGCTCTCGAGAAACACGCGGCCGTCGTCCAGCTGCGCCAGCATCAGGGGATAATAGACGATTACGCCGCGGTCATTCAGGTCGACGGCGTTGAACAGCGCTTCGATGTCGTCGGGATGCAACCGGACGCATCCGTGGGTTCGGTAGCTGTACACGCTGACGGGGTGATTGGTGCCGTGAATCCCGATGATAGGAAAACTCAGCCCGATCCAGTATTTGCCGAGCGGATTATCGGGCCCAGGTTCGATCTCATCGACTACCTCCTTGCCCGCTGCTTCCTCTTCGTGCTGAATCGACGCGGGCACCCGCCAGGTCGGATCCTCTTGCATCTGGATCACCGTGAAAGCGCCGATCGGAGTCTGCCACTGCCGGCCGGGTTGCCCGATCGCGACCGGATACGCCCCGCTCAACCGGCCGCCCTCGAAATGAAACAGCATGCGCTGCGGCAGGTTGACCTCGATCAAATCTGATCCTTCGATGGGCACGATGTGGCGATTGTCGATGTGAATCGTATCGCCGGTTTGGAGCCGGTCGATGACCTGCATCCCGTTTTCGCGAGCGAGCACTTTGGGGCTCTCGCCGAATCGCGAGCCGATATTTGTAAAAGTGCCGCCGTCCCAGACGATGAAGTCGAATTCGCCGCCCGTGATCCGATGAGCAATCGGCGCGAGCGGCGCGGCAGCAGTGGGACTCGCGTCTAAAGCGCTGGAGCGAGTCGCGGAGAGAGCGCATAAGAGGAGTGCCGCGAAGGTTGCGCGGCTCAGTTTTCGAATCCAGTTCGTCACACTTCAATTGTGACGAGATTCGGGAACCGACACGAATCGGTTCGCCCGCAAGGGGTCTCAGCGGGACGCAAATGTCGGAAATATTTGCAAATTATTTTTTTTATTTTTTATTTTTTTACTTTCTTGAGCGCCTGTTCGACCCCGGGCATTCGCTTGGGCAGCTCTTTGCCTTGCATTTTGGCCTGCATCAGACCGCCGATGCCGAGAATCATGTGATGCGAGTGGGCGTTGCGAATCGCGGTGCTGAAGCCCATCGCGTCCTGCGCGGAATTGACGGCCCACTTGACCATGCGCAGCGTGAAGCGGTCGCTCTCCGCGATTCGATTCGCGAGCGCCATCGTTTCGGCCTCGAGTTGGGCGCGCGGCACAACCATGTTGACGAAGCCGAGACGGCAGGCCTCGTCGGCGTCGACGAAGCGGCTCTGGAACAGAATTTCCTTGGCCTTGCGCGGCGGCATGTCCCACGGAATCGAGAAGTATTGCAAAAGCGACGGCAGGAACTTCGCGTCGTCGGAAGCGACGATGAGATCCATCGCGGCGGCGAACATCCAGCCGCCGAAGATGCACAGGCCCTGGACCTGCGCGATGGTGGGCTTGTCGAGATCGCGCCATCGCAGCGTGTTGTCGAGGAACATCTCGCGCGAGCGGGCATACTCGCCGCGCACGCCCTTGGGAAACGGGCGGCGCTGCTGATCCTCTTTTTCCTCGGGCGTGCCGAGGTCGTGGCCGGAGCAGAAATTGTCGCCGGCGCCGGAGAGGATGATGACGCGGACGTCGTCATCGGCGTTGGCCTCGGCGAAGGCGGCGTCCATTTCCTCGAGCAGGCGGCGCGATTGCGCGTTCTTGTAGCGCGGGCGGTTGAGGATGACTTTGGCAATGCGGTCGTGCTTTTCGTAGAGAACAGTTTTGTCTTCCATGGGCATTGTTACATCAAGCCGCGGCGCACAGCGCAACGATTTCGGGCGCGGGCCGTTCCGAAGGCAAACCAGCATCTCCTGCACGAACGCATGGCGTGGTTCGTTTGGAGTCCTGCTTGGTCGGCAGATTGGCGAAGGTTGGAGCGGCGAGCATCGGCAACATCGACGCGACTCCGGTAATCGTGGACGATGCGGGTGGTGATTGAAAAGAGTCGAACATCGTCCCCAGTTTGGCATCATAATTCGGAAAGCGTAAGGCGTAAAAGTTCAGGGGGACGAAAAATGAAAAGATGATCCGCATGCTGGAACTTCCAGCTATGCGCAACAGTCCGGTTGACTTTCAGTGCGATCAGGAAGTCAACTCGCAGTAGACAAATTATAACTCTCAGCTAGCAAGATGTGTCTTGATCGCCATTTCGGTTCGTAAGCGAACGGAGGGAATATGAACTTCGTGAAAACAAAAACAGTCGCGATTGTCGTCGTCTTCACTCTGGTCGCAGCGCTGATGGGGGCGAGCGCCATCGCGCAGCAGCCGACACCAACACCCGCAGCACAGACCAGCAAAGTTGCAGCTCAGCAAGCGGCTGCAACTCCCCTTCCTCTGTCCGTATGGGATAGAGAGGGCTGCGATCAGCTTTTCGCCGAGTTGGCGAGACGACGGCAAATGACCGCGGATCAACTTAAAGGTTTTACCCCACCGGCGGAAGAATTTTCTAGATTCAAATCCTGCCTGCACGCGACCAATCCTCATGTTCCGGCTCCTGCGCCTCTCCCGAGAAACTTGCAGCCCGACCAGTCCCCCTTTCACGGGCATGCGATCGAACTAACACCGCTTCCGCCGCCCCCTTCACCGTCATCTAGTGGAGATCCGCCATTCGGGCCTTTCAATCCTTATCCGGGCGCAGATGCTGCGGCATGTAGTGAGGGCCAACCCCCTAACGTTTCTGCCGACGTCTCCTCCACCCAGAACGTGGAGTTTCTGAATCAGGGCATTTGGATTTTCAACAAGAGCGGCGGTGCTGTTATCTCGGGGTCAGGCCAGACGACAACTATTCCATATGAGACTCAGAACACATTCTGGTGTCCGCAGGGCGCCTCACAGCCCCTGCCTCTGTGCGGGTCGATCCCGTTGTTATCGGATACGCAAATTGCTTGGGATCCAATTGATAGCGTGTGGATAGCTACCGCATTGGCATACAACCAATTGAACAATACCGGATATGTCTACTACGCTTATACAACTACCTTGAGCGCTGCCGACACCTCCGGGAACTGGCTCCGCTGGTCTCTTTCTGCTTGTTCGGGAACAAGTTTCCCGGACGAAGATTCTTTGGGTTTCAGCTCTGACTGGATTGCAATCGATATGAGATGCTACAGTTTTAGCGGACCCGAAATCACAGATACGATTGCTGTGATGCCTCATACGGATATAGCGAATAAGTCCTTCAACCCACAGTATCCTTCGCTGTCTAGCTTGCCTTCGAACGTCTATGCTTGGCGACCCTCGAGAGATGTTTCCGGTAGCAACTTCGGTTACCTCTATCTCGCCGCCTCTGTTGTAAATGGCACCTCTGTCCCCTATGCTCTTCTTAGCTCTATCGCGCCCGGCACCATTGCTCAGGTGGCTAACCCGACTCCGCTCCCAGCTTTGTTGGGAAACGCTACCGATACATATACGCTGCCATTAGGTGGCCAAGGCTCGTGTTCGCAGACTTCGACCTGCGCGGTTGATACTGAGGATGCGGCTATTGAACGCGTTCTATTCCAATACAATCCCGGCAATAGCATGCACTATCTTGTGACCTCTTTTCCTGCGGGGATTCCACCGTCTGGTGCGGAGGACCTGTATTATTTCCTACAAGTCGAGGACAATTCGGTCTACGAGTCAAAAGTCGGAAGCACAACATCGGTTCTGAGTTATCCGACCGTTGCGGCAGATCAAGATTTAGACTTTTATGCCACGACGACTACCTTCTCTCCGGGGACAAACATCTATTCGAGTTGGTACTATTTTCAAGGATGGCTGAACACAGTTGGCCAAAACTACTTGCAAATGAGCAACGGCACCTATCTCGGCACGAGCCAATGCAAAAACACCGCCGTTCAGAAGTGGGGCGCCTTGATGAGCACGATCTGGGACCCGAGCATCGTGAGTACTCCGAGCGGAGAAATAGGAGCTTTTTGGACAGTACAAGAGTTTACCCAAGGAATGGACGACCAGTCGACCGAATGGATACGTCTGAGTGACCCGCTGCCGTTCTTTGTCGGCTACAACGTGCCAACGCCTCCTACAGGGCAGGGGCCGGCGGGGGGAGGGGAAAACGAGTGCCCCCAGGGGACGGGATATTACTGCAACTTGACATACAGCGCTCCGCCAGGTGCTCAGTTCGGCGACGTTTTTGTAGTGGTCCAAGACATAGGCGACATACAGGACGCCGCCTATCTCACGGTGCCGACTGGATGGACTAAGATGACGTACGTTGGCGGGTCATATAACCTTTATGCAAACAACGGTCTTGGGAACACTGTCTCATATTACGTTGCGCTCTATGTCTACGGAAGTCAGCCAAACGATACCGGGCAATACGAGTTTCAGATTCTGCCACAGGTGAATCTCGCCGAAACCTCTGGCTTTCTGGTTGCGTATCGAGGAGCAGGCACAAACATTCCCGGCAACTACCTTCTCTACGGACATGCAGGGACCACCAACAGTCTCACGGTCCAGACCCCGACGCCTTCGCCCGGTAACAACGACTCACCTCCAGATGAGACCACGCTGCTTAACGTGTTTAGCACTGCTTGTGTCGTCGGTTCCCCCGAGGATCCAGACAACGACATTAATACATTTGGACCTCCGTCAGGTTCACCTTCTGCTACAGTGGAAACCCCTCTGACCTCGGTTGATGGATTCTATGCTGCAGATGTCCCGGTAACCACGAGCGGAGGCACCTTCGGTGAGTACAAGAGCACTGTCGGCTGCACTTATAACGGTAAGGGCCTGAATACCGGTATCTCATTAGTAATTCCTGAATTATGACCATCTCGAATAGTTAAGGCCGGAGCGAGCCTCGCTCCGGCCTCTGGCCTGCACTGCGATTGACGTGAAATCCCGCTAAGTTGCGGGGGTTGATTGGGGTTCGGGGGGTTGGATACGGTCGGAATCATCCTGCGGAAGGCGGTGCGAATTCATGGCGCTGTGGAAACCCGATCAGACCTTCTACCCGTCGGCGCGAATGGCTATGCGAGCGCCGCGCGAGCAGCTCGGCTACGTCGTCACCTTCAATCCGAACGCGGGCAACGGGAAGCATGACGCGCTGTGCGTGCTCGATCTCGATCCGAAATCGAAAACCTACTCGCAAGTGGTCGGCCGCGCTGAAGTGCCGAACGCCGGCGACGAGCTGCATCACTTTGGCTGGAACGCATGCAGCGCCGCGTTGTGTCCCTACGCGCCGCATCCGCATATAGAGAGGCGCTACCTGCTGGTGCCGGGCCTGCGCTCGTCGCGGATTTATATTTTCGACACCAAGCCCGATGCGACGAAGCCGAAGCTGGTGAAGACGATCGAGGCCGAGGAGATCGCGTCGCGCGCGGGATACAGCCGGCCGCATACCGTTCATTGCGGACCCGACGCGATTTACATCAGCGCGATTGGCGCTCCCAACGGCGACGGGCCGGGCGGAATATTCCTGCTCGATCACGAGAGCTTCGACGTACTGGGGCGATGGGAGGTCGATCGCGGGCCGCAGCGGTTCGCGTACGACTTCTGGTGGCATCTCGGCTGGGACGTCGCGATAACGAGCGAATGGGGCACGCCGAACATGATCGAAAATGGCGTCGTTCCCGAATTGCTGCTCGCCAACAACTACGGGCACGCGATTCATATCTGGAACCTGCGCAACCGCCGGCACCTGAAGGCGCTCGATCTCGGCGCCGAGAATCAAATGGCGCTCGAGCTGCGGCCGTCGCATGACCCGACCAAGACATACGGCTTCGTCGGCGTGGTTATTTCGACCAAGGATTTGTCGGCGTCTATTTGGCTGTGGTATCGCGACGACGGCGACTGGAAAGTTCGCAAGGTGATCGAAATCCCCGCCGAACCGGCCGACGAAAGCCTGTTGCCTCCGGCGCTCAAGCCGTTCAAGGCGGTGCCGCCGCTGATTACCGATATCAACTTGAGTCTCGACGACAAGTTTCTGTACGTCGCGTGTTTCGGCACCGGCGACCTGAAGCAATACGACGTGAGCGACCCGTTCAAGCCGAAGGAGACTGGCAGCGTGCGGCTGGGTGGGATCGTATCGCACGGGAAGCATCCGAAGAGCGGGCCGCTCAACGGCGCGTCGCAGATGATCGAGCTGAGCCGCGACGGACGGCGCATTTACGTATCGAACTCGCTGTACGGGGCGTGGGATGCGCAGTTTTATCCGGAGGGCATCCGCGGCTGGATCGCGAAGATCGATTGCGCGCCGGCGGGAGGAATGACGATCGATCCGAATTTCTTCACGACGTTCGACGGCGAGCGGCCGCATCAGATTCGCCTCGAAGGCGGCGACTCGTCGTCGGACTCGTTCTGCTATCCGTGACGCCGGCGTGGCCCTGGATAGCGGTCGCGGCGCTCGGCGCGTATCACGGGATCGATCCGTCGATGGGCTGGCTGTTCGCGGTGGCGTTGGGACTGCAGGAGCGGCGGCGCTCGAAGGTCATCTGGGCGCTCGGGCCAATCGCGCTGGGGCATCTTGTGTCGATTGCAGCGGTCGTCGCGATCATTGGCGGTCTGCGGCTGTTCTTCGCGATCGATCTGCTGCGCCCGATCGGCGCGGCCGCGCTGATCCTGTTCGGGCTGTTTCGATTCGTGTGGCCGCGCGCGCATCCGCGGTGGGTTGCGATGCGCGTGAATGCGGCGGAGCTGGCGCTGTGGTCGTTCCTGATGGCGTCGGCGCATGGCGCTGGCCTGATGCTGTTCCCGATTTTGATCGGGATGACGCCGAATTCCGCGCACGCACATCAGATGGCGGCTCTATGCGGCGCGTATACGGCCGGGCAGGCTATAGCGGTCGTGCTGGTGCATACGGGCGCGATGATCGCGGTGACGGGCGCAATCGCGATCCTGGTATATGAGTGGGTCGGACTGGCGATCTTGCGCAGCGCCTGGATCAACCTCGACACAATCTGGGCAGGCGCGCTGGTAGCCGCGGGAGTCCTGTCGATGGCGATCTGACGGGGGCGCATCGCTTTTTTTGGGGGCGGCGGCGTGGCAGCATCGGGGGTATGAACGCGCTGCGGATTCTGGTCATCGAGGATGAGGCCCGGCTGGCTAATTCGATCAAGCAGGGACTCGTCGAGGAAGACTTCACCGTCGAGATTGCCGGGAGCGCGGAGGAGGCGGAGCCGATAATCGCGCGCGGCGCGCTCGATCTGATCGTGCTCGACGTCGGGTTGCCGGGGAAAAACGGGCTGGACCTGTTGCGCGAGATGCGCGCGGCGGGGAATCAGACTCCCGTGTTGATCCTGACGGCGCGCGGTGCGCTGGAAGAACGCGTGGCCGGACTCGACACGGGCGGCGACGACTACCTGATCAAGCCGTTCGCGTTCGCCGAGCTGGTGGCGAGAATCAAGGCGCTGGCGCGGCGTCCGCGGAAGCCGGCATCGATGGTGCTCAAGGTCGGCGACCTGGAATTCGACACCGTCAAGCGCCGCGCGAAAATCGGCGAGCACAGCGTCAACCTGTCGCCCAAGGAAAAGATGCTGCTCGAATTGCTGATGCGCAACGCCGGGCAGGTGGTGACGCGCGACATGATCGCGGAGACGGTCTGGGATTCGGATTACAGCTCGCTGACCAACCTGATCGAAGTATTCGTCAATCGGCTGCGGCAGAAGATCGATCCGCGCGCCGATCGTTCGCTGATAGTCACCGTTCGCGGAGTCGGATACACGATGCGCGCGGAATGACGCCGCGCGTTGCTGTTGCTGTTGCCGCGCGGTGGCCCGCCAATGACGATCAGACTCAGGCTAACGATTTACTGGGCCACGGTGCTGGCGGCGATTCTGCTGGTCGCGGCGATCGCCGCGATTACACTCTTCGAGCGTCAGCAATACAGCGCGCTGGACGCCGCGTTGCTGGAAGAGGCGGAGAACGCTGCCGATCAAATCCAGCGCAACGGCTCGGTGAGCGCTCTTGGAATCCTGCAGCGGCTGAGCCTCGAGACCGATATCGGGCCCGGTCGGCGGGTGCGAATCGTCACGGCGCACGGCCAGGTTGGAAACCTCGGCGACATCCATACGACCCCGCCGCCGTTCGATACGCGGCTGCCTACGCATCCGGCGATTGTCGGCAACCATTCTTTCCGGTTCGCGGTCGTTCCGATGATGTACGACGGCGAGCTGGCGTACCTGCAAAGCGGCGTGCAGGCGGGCCTGGTCGAGGAATCGGTCAGCAACCTGCGCAACCTCCTGCTGCTGATGGTGCCGATCGTGCTGGTGCTTTGCGTCGGTGGAGGATACCTGCTCGCGGGCCGAGCGCTGCGGCCGATCGAGTCGGTGACGGCGGAGCTCGACGCAATCGGGCCGACCAACCTGAGCTCGCGGCTGACGGTGCCGCCGGTGGCGGATGAAGTCGCGCGGCTTACTGCGGAAATCAACTCGCTGCTCGAGCGTCTGGAGCGGGCGTCGGCTACTGAGCGCAGATTCGCGTCCGATGCCGCGCACGAACTGCGGACGCCGCTGGCAGTGCTGCGCACGGGGCTGGAAGTAGCACTCGCGCGCGAACGCACGGCCGAGCAAAATCGCGCGGCCCTTGGCGCGGCGCATCGCGAGGCGCTGTCGCTGTGCAGGATTGCCGACGAACTGCTGATGCTGTCGCGGCTCAATGGCGAAGTGATGGTCGATCGGCAGCGGCTGAATCTTCGCGCGCTGCTGAGCGAGATAGCGGCGACGGTCGGGCCGCTGGCGCAGGCGCGCGAGATAAAGCTTTCGGTTAACGCGCCCGACGACGTGTTCGTCAACGGCAACCCGGGGCATCTGCGCCGCCTGATCATCAATCTGCTCGACAACGCGCTGAAGTTCACCCCGGCCGGCGGATCAATCGAGGTCGGCCTGAAGAGCGATGCGAATCGGGCAATTCTGCGCGTCGCCGACACCGGCGAGGGAATCCATCCGGCGGATCTGCCGCACATTTTCGATCGATTTTTTCGTGGCGCAGGCTCCCCCGGCGAAGGCAGCGGCCTGGGCTTAAGCCTGTGCCGGGAAATTGCGCGAGCGCATGGCGGCGAGATCGCGGCCGCGAATCTGCCGGGCGGCGGAACCGCCTTCGTCGTGACGCTGGCGCTCTACAAAGAAGACCCGCATCGAGCGACGGTGCCGCTCCGATAGTCGCCGCCGCCTGCATTCAGCTTAACGTCCATTAATTTGGCCGGTTGACAAACCGCTGTTACTCTTTCGCGAATGAAGCAGACTTGCCGCAACCTATCGTCGGCGGTGCTCGCAGCCACGTTCCTGGCGTGGGCTTCTGTGGCGTCCGCCGCGGCTATTACTCTGTCCGACGCGATCGATCGCGCGCTGCATCTGGCGCCTTCGGTCGACGTCGCCGCCGCGGCGAGCGATATGAGCGTCGCGCACGTGCGCGAGCAGCGTGCGCCACTGTTCCCGACCGTCGGTGCGGGCGCGGAATACTACCAGGCGCCCGGTTACGATGAGGTCGTCAGCAACCGCGGGCTTTCGGCCGGGATGCTGACGCTCGACTACACGGCGTGGGACTGGGGACGGCGGCAGGCGCGGTTGCGGGCGGCAGAGTACGTGAACGAAGCGTCGCGGCTGGGGGTGGCGGCGGCGCGGGCGCAAATTGTTTTCGACACGTCGATCGCCTACTTCGATCTGTTGCGCGCGCGCGGAACGCAACGCGATTTGCAGGCCAGCCTCGAGCGGTTGACGCGCTACGTAACGACCATCGAGCAGCTGGAAAAGAGCGGACGTGCGATCACCAACGACGTGCTCAAGTTCCGCACCGCGCGCGACAGCACTGAACTCGCGCTCGACGCGGCGCGCGGCAACAGCGAGCGCGCGACGGCGACGCTCGGCATTTTGATCGGCGAGCCGAATCTGCACGACCTCGATATCGAGAGCCTCAACGGGGTTCCGCCGAAGCCGTCGGGCGACCTCGCGCAGAGCCCGGTGATGCAGGCGGCGCACCGCGCGATCTCGTCGGCGGAGTCGCAGATCGAGTCGGCAAAGGCTGAGCGTCTGCCAACCTTCCAGCTCGCTTTCACGACCGGATTTGTCGGCATCGATCCGCCCAAGACGATCTCCCACAACTTCGGCGGCTCGTACGACGGCGTGGTGTCGATGCCGGTGTTCGATGGCGGCCTGATTTCGTCGCACATCGATCAGGCCAAGGCGAAAGAGCATTCGGCGACGGCGCAGGCGCGGGAGGCCGAGTATATTATGAAGCGGCGAATAGCGGACGCGTCGCTTCGCTACGACGACGCGCAGCGGCAGCTCGGCATCCTGTCGCGCGCGCAGCCAACGGCAGACGATAATTTCGCGCTGACGTGGACGCGGTTCCTGGGCGGCGGAACCGCGACCATGATCGAGGTGCTGGATGCCTACCAGCAGGCGGAGCAACTGCGGCTGCAGCGGCACGATCAGGAATTCAACGCGCGCGAAGCGGTGGCGGAGACCAATCTTCTTTTCGGCCGAATCCAATGATGAAGCGGGCGAGTTCGAACCGTCGCGCGAGCGCGATCTTCGCGGCGGCAATGGCTGTCGCGCTGCTGGCGGGATGCGGCGGCGAAAAAAAGAGCGATGACGAAAGTACGGCGCCAGCCAATCCGATTCTGCTGGTGAGCGCGGCTCGTGCCGAAGTGCATCCGATGACGAGTGAGCTTCGGCTGCTCGGCAAGACGGTCGCGACACGCCACGTGATTATACGCGCGCCAACGGCGGGGCGCGTCACAGGATTAAAACTCGAAAGCGGCGATTCGGTGCGCAAGGGCCAGGTCGTCGCCCACGTTGTCAATCGCGAGATCGAAGCGGCCGAGGCTGGCCTCGCAGTCGCGCGCAAGATCGATCCGCAGGACGCCGGGGGGCTGAGTGCATCGGTCGGGCGTTACAATCACAGCGCGGGAATACCCGTGGTCGCGCCGGAGTCCGGGATTGTGTCGCAACCGCCCGTCGCCAGTGGGCAAATGGTGGCCGACCTCGACACGCTGGTGGATCTAATCGATCCGAAGAGCCTCTACGTGGATACCTCCCTGCCGTTGAGCGAGATCTCAATGGTGAGGCCCGGCATGACCGCGACGGTGACGACTCCATTTCGTCCCGGCGTCGAGTTTCCCGCGCGCGTCGCCGCGCTGATGCCGAACTTCGACACGGCCAGCGAGAGCTCGTCGATGCGAACGGATTTCACAGGCCCGGAACGTATCGCGGAGGCGGGAGCGCCGGTTGAGGTGCGCATCGAGACGGCCAACGCGCGCGACGCAATCGTAATTCCGGCCGCCGCGCTGTTTCAGGATCAGGGTGTCGATCGCTACCACGCGTTCGTGGTCGGCGCCGACGGGCATGCGCATCGCACGGACATAAAAGTCGGGCTGCGCGATCACGACCTGGTCCAGGTGACCGACGGCATCAAGGTGGGCGACCTGGTGGTGACCTCGGGCGGCTATGCGCTGTCGGACGGCCTTGGCGTCCGCGTTGCGAACGGAAATCAATGACGCACAGCAGTTCGACACTCGCAGTGCTGACGGTGCTGGCATTGAGCGCGCTCGGGATCATCCTGGCGCGAACAATTCCGAGCGCGGTATTCCCCGAGATGACGTTTCGCCGCGCGACGATACTCGCCGACAGCGGCGATCTGCCGTCCGAACAGATGCTCGCGTCAGTCACGCGGCCCCTCGAGGAGAGCGTGTACAGCGTTCCGGGTGTGACGCTGGTTCGATCGACGACCACGCGCGGCAGCACCGAGATCGACGTGACGTTCGGCGAGGACGCCGATCCGCAAATCAGCTTCCAGATGCTGAATGCCGCGGTCTCGCACGCGCGCGCGCAGCTGCCGAGCGATACGGCGGTCGATGCGGTGCTGCTGACGACCGGGACGTTTCCGATCGTCGACCTTAGCCTGAGCTCAAAAGTTCGCAGCCTGCCCGAACTGACCGACATCGTGAACTACGACCTGGTTCCAAGCCTGCATCGAATCGACGGCACGTACAGAATTGGCGTGATCGGCGGCAAGTATCGCGAATTCGTGGTGCGACTCGATCCGGCGCGGATGCTGCAGCATGACATGTCACCGGCCGACGTCGTCGCGGGGCTGGCGAAGAACAACGTCGTCGCGTCGGCGGGCCGGATGAACGAATCGCATCGCATGCTGTTGACGGTGGTGACCACCGACCTGCATCAAGCCGACCAGATTGCCGCGATGCCGCTGGCGGCGGAGGGCAGTCAGCCGGTGCGCGTGAGCGATGTGGGCTCGGTCGAACTTGGAATCCAGGAGGACTACATCCGGGCCGCGTCCGAGAATGGCGCGGCGGTGCTGGTGGGAATCTCGCGGCGGCCAAGCGGCAGCACGGAACAGGTCGCGGCCGAGGCGCGGCAGATTCTCGCGGAGTTTCGTCAGCGCTATCCCGACGTTCAGTTTTCGATCTCGTACGATCAGTCGGCCCTGGTCGCCGAGTCGCTCAACAGCGTGCGCGACGCGATCGCACTCGGTCTCGCGCTGGCGGTGCTGGTGGTGCTGGCATTCACGATGAGCCCGGTAAGCGCGCTGGTCGCGGCGATCGTAGTGCCGTGTACGGTCGCGATCACGTTCATCGTAATGAAGGTCGCGGGCTTGACTTTCAACATGATGACCCTGGGCGGGCTGGCAGCGGGCATCGGCCTTTTCATCGACGACGCTATCGTGATGATCGAAGCGATTCATCGCGAACTGGCGGCCGGAAAGTCCACCGGCGACGCCGTGGCCGAGGCGCTCACGAGTCTTCGACGCCCGCTGATCGCCTCGACGCTGACGGTGATCGTCGTGTTCGCGCCGCTGGTTTTTATTTCGGGTGTGACCGGCGTTTTCTTCCGCTCGCTGGCCGCAACGCTCGGTGGAGGACTGGCGATATCGCTGATGCTCGCAATTTACTTCACGCCCGCGATGGAACTCGCGTTTGCGCGGTTTCGCGGGCGGGCGCGCGAAGCAGGCCGAATCTATCACGGCGTTCAGACGGTGTTTCTGACGGCGATCCGCCCAGTCCTTCGCGTGCCTGCGCTGGCGATTCTTGGCGCCGCCGTTTCAATGTTCGTGGCGTACTTCGTTTACAACAATATCGGTACTGACTACCTGCCGCCGCTCGACGAGGGCGCATTTATCCTCGACTACATCACGCCGCCGCAGAGCACGATGGCCGACACGACCGCGCTGCTCGATTCGATTCAGTCGATCCTCAAAACGACGCCCGAAGTCGTTGCGTTCAGCCGGCGGACCGGCACGCAGCTGGGATTTTTTCTGACCGAATCCAATCGCGGCGACATATCCGTGCGCCTGAAACACGACCGCAAACGCAACATCGACACGGTCATCGATTCCATCCGCGATCGAATCCTGGAAACGGTTCCGGGAGTACAGGTCGAGTTCTCGCAAGTGTTACAGGACTTGATCGGCGATCTCTCGGGCGTTCCCGAACCGATCGAAGTCAAGGTTTTCGGCCCCGATCAGAAAACGATCGAGGCCACGGCGCGGCAAGTCGCGAACCGGATGCGCTCGATACACGGCGTGGTGGACGTCTTCGACGGAATCGTCGAGAGCATCCCCGAACAGGCGGTCGTCGTCGACAACACCTCGGCGGCGCACTACGGGCTGAGCGCCGATGACATTCGCGCCGCGCTCGATTCGGTGATTCAGGGCACCGTCGCGACCAACGTGCTGTCGGGCGATCGGCTGGTCGGCGTGCGCGTGCGCTACCCGGACGCGTTCCACGAGGATCTGGGAACGCTGTCGGAGGTGATTCTCAAGTCGAGCTCGGGCGCGCGCGTCCCGCTCGCGTCGGTCACCAAGATCAACTTTCTCGGGACGACCAACGAAATCGATCGCGAACGGCAACGGCCCGTCGTGCACGTGACGGCGCGGCTCGAGGGTGTCGATCTCGGCACCGGGGTTGACGAGGTCAAGCGGAGCCTCGCCGCGATGCCGCTGGCAGCGGGTGTATCGCTCGAATACGGCGGGCTGTACGCCGACCAACAGCAGGCGTTTCACCAGCTCGCGTTGGTGCTGGCGGCAGGGACGTTCATGATGTTCCTAATCCTGGTCTGGGAGTTCGCGCGACTCGCGCCGGCGATCGGGTGCCTGGTCGCCGCGCTGTCGTGTCTGGCAGGCAGCTTCATCGCGCTCAGCGCAACCGGCATGACGCTCAACATCTCGTCGTTCATGGGAATCATTATGGTCGCGGGAATCACCGCAAAGAACGGCATCCTGCTGCTCGATCATGCCGAGCGTGAAGTTGGCGCCGGCGCAAAACCGCGTGCGGCGCTCTTCGAAGCGGCGACGGTCAGGCTGCGCCCGATCATGATGACGACGCTCGCGACCGCCGCGGGACTGTTCCCGCTTGCGCTCGGCTATGGCGCGGGCGCCAAGGTTCAGCAGCCGTTGGCGATCGCGGTGATTGGCGGACTCGCGTTCGCGATGATCCTTTCGACTCCGCTGGCAGGCGGGATCTACCTGATGGGCACGCGGGTCCAGGCCCGCGGTGAAGACCGCTCGTCGCGGGAGTAGCGGGTGGATGCCGCGAGCGTCGTCGCTCCAGCATCCAACCTCACTCACACCAGCCCAGGTAACAAACGGTAGCCGACCCGATCCATGTAGCTACGGTATTCCGGATCCGCACTCAAATGTGTTTCTTCCTGATCGATTCGCCAAATCATAAAGGCTAGCGTTACAAGGATCAGGATGACATTGCGGTCATTCAAATAGGACGTCGCGTACCCAATCGAAAGTACCAGCCATCCGAGATATATAGGATGACGAACCCATCGAAATGGCCCCTTCGACACGATTCCGCGATTCGCGGGCAGCAACCCGAAGCTGCGGCCCATGTATATGCGCGCGACCTGGGTCAGTGCCACGCCGAACAACTCCAGGATGAGTCCGGTCGTCGCCAGCGCGCCGGTGGACAGGTTGGTCGGGCGCATGAAACAGGGCAGGATCATCATGCCGCCGGTAGCCACGATCGTAGCCAGACTCACGGTCACGCTGCGCGGGGCAAATCGCGCAAACGTCATGACAGCCATGATCGCGGCGCCAGTCAGCCATACCATGTTCGTGGCTCCAGCCAGCGAAAATTTGATCTCTCGTGCGCCCGGCAGTGCGGCAAGTAAGAAACATGCCGCGAGCAGGCAATCGCCGAGTGCGTGTCGTAGACCAACGATCGTGATGCGCGCTTGGGGAACTACGATCGGTGCGCGAATGCGAGCGGTAACTGTTTCCATGAATACATAGTGGGCCCGTCATACTATATGAAGCAAGCAATCGTGGAATATATGTGAGAATACTACTTGGTATCCACTCCTATAGTCACTTCTGATGATTATAGTATTGCGACAGTTATCGTCGAGTGGCTATCGCGGTCGCAGCTTCGCGCGTTACAGGCGATCGGATGAGCGATCCAGTCTTTGGCCTCGGAATCGACGCGCCCCTCGGCGCTATCAGCCGTCATTGCCGTCCGCGCTACCTTTGCTAAGATGACTCGGCTAAGTCCGTGGCTTCCCGGAGTGCCGAGGTGGCGGAATGGCAGACGCAGAGGACTCAAAATCCTCCGTGGGCAACCACGTGCGGGTTCAAGTCCCGCTCTCGGCACCAGCGTTCCTTCGCAAAATTATCGATCCAGCGGTTTAATTCATTGCCGGCAGGCCTTGGCGGATGCGGGACGAGAAATCGTCGGAGTCATCGGCGGCTTTCGCTCTTTCGGTGATATTACTGCGGGCTCGAAGATCCGCGAATGACAGGTCGGTGTCGATCTGCCCACGTTCGTAGAGAAGTTCATCGAGATGGCCGTTGGCGAGCAATCTCCAGTCCAGGCGGCCGGCGAGGCCGGCGTTTTGCGCATGGCCGCGAATCGTGGTCGTGCAGTTCTGCGTCAATGCGTTGTACCATTGCGGATGATCGGCGAGCCGATTGATCTCGTCGAGGTAGTCAACCAGCAGCGCGCGCGCATCCGCGGCGGGAACGCGAATGCGATACAGATAGACCTGCTCGCCGCGGTCATTGGTTCGCAATCCGACCACGTCGCGTTCATCGGCAACCACGTAATAGAGCTCGTACTGACGGAAGAAACCACGCAGCGCCGAATATGACTCGCCCTTCTCCTTGCGAGTCTCGATTGAGATCGCAAGGTGCTGGCCGTCGTCGAATTCCCAGCTCGCGATCGTATGCGCGACTTGCGTCGGCCCCCAAAACGACAGAAACAGGTCCACGCCGCGAATTCCGTCGAGATTGTAAGTCCGTGTCTCCCAGCGCTGGTCGTAGTCGGATTCAGATCGGTACTTGAAGTTTCGCACGTTCTCGATCGTAACGCGGCTGCCGTCAAAAGATGCGCGCGCGGTGCGGGCGACATCGGGAGTCCAGTCGCGAGAATTGCTCGGCGAGATCGACGTCCACCAGAGAGCGACCACAACCACCGGCAACAGCGCTGCCACGAGCCCTCTCAGCAAGGGTCGAACGAATGTCGCCAGGAGGACGCTGGCCAAGACAACATCGCCGGCCAGCGTCCCCGCGACCACGCGCGAGTGTGGCCCATCGATCCACAGCGCCAGCGCGCCCCAGGCGACACCCGCGACTACGATTACCGACAGCGCCAGCGTCGCGATCAGGCGGACTGCGCGTCGGAGCATCAGTGGATTCCAGCGTGCTCGTAAAGGATGCGGCGGACCTCCTCGATCGTTTCGGGCGTGGACTGAGTCGAGTGACCAGAGCGCACGACCAGCTCGGATTCGACGCCGTCGATATGCGCGCTTTTGTACTCGACGACGCCGTCGTTGCCGTCCTCGATCGGCCCGCTGCCTCGCACGGGAATGATCGAATGCGCGTGCACGCCTGGCGCAATCGGCAACGAAGAAAGCGCCTTGATGAACCGGTTGGAGGCGTCCATATTGTCCAGCGCGGTCGGCATCGTAAACGGAGTTCCCATCATGCTGGCCTCGCGAAGGTTCCCGAGCGTGACCGCGGTTTTGGCCAGACTGCCGGGCAGGTTGATGAATTTGTTTCCGAATTTGACGATGGGATTGCTGGCCATGTAACTGCCGCGATGCGGCGTCGCGATAAAGATTACGCGCGTCACGAATGGCAGCGGTTTGAAGAACATCGCGCGCGATGCCAGGTCGCGCGTCTCGGGATCGAGTTGCGCCTGGTCGAACGGGACCGACGTCACGTTGTTCCAGAAGCGATTGCCGCTATCGACGACCATCATTTTCGTCAAAAGCCCGCCCTGGCTGTGGCCGATCACCACCATCTGGTTGAGGGCAGCGTCCTTTCCCTCAGGATCGACGGCCTTGCGCACAGCCTGGAGCGACTCCCGCAAGCGCATCGCAGACAACACGATCGGATTGCCGCTGTTATACATGAAGAACCAAAGCTGGTAGCGCGATGCGATCGCCGGATCGCCGAGCAGTTCATTCGCCATCTCAGCCCATCGCGCGGGACTCGACGCCGTACCGTGAACGAAGACCACGGGAATCATCTTCGGGTGATACGGATGCAACATGTAGAGCCCGTTGATGTCGCCGCCATTGCCAGCGCCCAGAAAAGTAAAGTCTCCTTGACGAAAGCCGGCGATCTCGAAATCCCAAATCGGCGCGCCTTCGAGCCGGTAGGCGAGCGCGGCGCTGGGATCCGATTCGAGCGGCACGGACTGAGTACTCACCACTACGGCATCCGACCTGTCCTCGTCGTAAAGTTCGACGGTGCCGCGCAGACGTCCGTCGCTCATCGCGAGTCGCGGATTGTCGAAGCGCACGAACGCGGTGATCGGCACCTTCGCATTGGGCGGGATCCAGCGGCTCCCAGGGTTGCCAGGCGACGCTTCGACTCGCGCCGAAAGCGCTGCGCCGATGCCGGGTCTGCGGTAGGTGTTGCGCAGCCCGCGCACCTTCAGGTCGGCGAGCGACACGAACTTCGTCAGATGATTTCCGCCGTAGTTGAATCCTTCGGGGTTGACGCGCAAGCTGAGCGTCCCAAAAGGCAAACTCAGTTGACGAGCGCTGAGGTCAACTTCTTTTCCGTCTTTAGTCGCTAGTCCCAGCGCGATGCCGCGATTGTAGAGGTCAACGGCGAGCCGCAAGCGAGGATCGTATGGGCCGGGCGTGTCTGCCGAGTTCGCCGGGAAGAGAAAAGCATACGCATAGGCCGCGGATGCCAGGTAGTAGGACTGATTTCCGGAGTTCTCGGCGTACGCAAATGAGAGTTCGGATAGCGCGAACAGCCGGTCGCGTTCGTCAGGTTTGCCAAGTCCGGAATTCAATTCGGCAAGGACTGTTTGCGGATCGCTTTTGAAGCGATCGGTAAGCGCGGATCGTTCCAGAAGCTGCGTCGAGTAGTCACTCAATTTGCCTGCAGACAGGATGTTCGTGTTGAGCTCGCGATGGGCCGCCTGCTCGTTCAGGCGCGTGACTCCGACCGGAGTCGCGCAACCGCCGGCGAGCAGAACGACAAATATAAGTGCGGCCGTCCAGTTGTCTATCGGCGTCAATCTGCATCGCATAAACGAACTACTGAAACCTACGAGAACGAATACACGGTCGCATCAGTAACCGCTTCATACCCGATTGCCTGATAGATGTGATTGGAGGTCGGGTTGGCAAGATCGGTATACAGGAAGCAGAGCTTGCGGCCGTCGTCGAGGAGCTTCTGACTAAGCGCCGCGACGCACGCGCCTGCAAATCCTTTGCCTCGATTTTCCGGCGGCGTGTAAACCCAGGCCACTCGGATGCCATTTGGCGTTCGTCCCGCGAATCCCGCCATCGACACTGCGAACCCCCCGTCGGCTTCCCACAAGACCAAGTGTCTGGACGGTGGCAATGGGAGCGCCGCATTCTTTTCGGCTTTTACAGGATCCATGCGTTCGGCTTCGACCGAGAAAGCGGCCCGCCATTTCCGCATCAACGCGTCATCGGATTCGTCAGGCTCACGAATACGGCCCGCAGCTCGCACTGCGTTTCTGACCCGGCCCAACTGGTAGATGCGCTGCGCCATTTGCACGCGGTAGGTCCGCCCCGAAAGTTCCGACCACTTCAGCGCGAACGTCCTCGCCACTTCAGCGGAACCGTTGACGCCCGGAACCGCGACGCCGGTTGCATGGAGTTCGTGAGCGATAGCGTCGATCGTGGAATCGTCGGCCATCCATGAAAGGATGAGATTGTGCTGCGGCGGCGTCATCAAGACGACTGCCGTAACCTCACCGCGCTCTTCAACCATCGCCATGAGCGGTGGCGCCGAGCCCCACTGCTCGCCTGCTCGAAGCCCGTCGAGGATGCCCAGGATCAAGCAGTGCTCAGCTTCGCGAGTTAGGAGAAACGGCTGAACGCGTTCGAGAAACTGGCCGGCATCGGAAAAAAATTTCATTTGCTCAGCCACAACCGTGAACTGTAGTTTTCGCTCGCGGTGACGGCAAGGATTGGATCGACGGTTTTGGCTCAAACCGATTTTGAGTTCTCCAGATAACGCTGTCGCAAAGCGTTTTTGTATTCTCGCAACTCGTGGTTTGCCCATAGTTGGGCGTGAACGGCGATCGAATCGCGGCCGCGATGCGTCAGCCCGCGATCCTGACTGTAGTATGGATCTGCGCGCTCCTGACGTTGACGGGCACTTTGACGAAGATGCCCGGGCAGTGGCACCGTCGCGACTTCTCGAACTACTACGAATCCGCATGGGCGCTCCGCCAAGGAATCGATCCGTATTCTTCGAATTTGACGCCGATCGGCGCCCGGCTCGGCCTCGAGACCGGCGGCTTGCTCCACGCTTCCGAAACGCCGCCGTTTCTACTTTGCTTCGAGCCTCTCACCCGGTTGCGGCCGCGGCTCGCATTCTGGATCTGGATCGCGATCAACTTTTCGGCTTTGACAATCGCGATGTACCTGTTGCTCGCCCATCGGCGCGGGCTTTCCGGGCGCACCGGGTGGTTGCTCGCGGGACTGATTCTGATGTCGGCGCCGGTGAGCGTAAATTTGTACTGGGGACAATCGCAACTGATACTCCTGGCTCTGATAGTAGCCGCGATGCGCGCGATGGAACGCGAGCGCGACGGCACCGCAGGCTTGCTGATCGCATTGGCGGGGCTGTTGCGGGCGTATCCGCTTCTGCTCGTCGGCTATTTTGTCATCCGTCGAAAATGGCGGGCGGTTGAGTTCGCGATGGCTGGAATCGCGGCGGGAGCGCTCGCAACTGTCGCGATTTTGGGATTAACCCAAACTCTCAGCTTCATTCACGGCGCATCGTGGCTCACTGACGATTACCTGGTGAGCCGGGTCGATAATCTTGCGCTCGGACCTTTCGTATCGCGGACGTTCTGGGCATTGACTGGCACCGCGCACGGCTCTTCGGCTGATTGGGTCAGACGCGCCGCCATCGCCGTCGCGGACTTAGTAGTACTCGGACTGACTATTCGCGCGACGCTCGCCGACGCGAACCGCGACGATCCCGATTGGCGAATATACTCACTGTGGATAGCCACTTCACTCATGCTTACACCGGTCGGATGGCATCACTACCTGGTATTACTGGCTATTCCGTTTGTGCAAATGGTCGCGTCCGCGGCCAATGGGCGATCAAGCTCGCGAGCTATCTGGATGGCGGCGTTGGCCTACATTCTCAGCGCGGTCTCGCTCCGTGTCTTCAACCGCTTCCTGATACCGCCGCCAATCGCCTTTCAGCTCACCTTCCCATGGCTGGCGCGCGCGCTCGAGGAATCAAGCTTCATCGCGTTACTTACCGGATACATCGCGGCGTATTGGTTCGCGACTGACTACGCTCGCGCAGTCGCTGCGATTCAACAGACGACCGCAGCCGCGCGACCGCTCGCGCTTGAGCCCCTTACAGCCCGAGCATCCTCCGCAACTTCACCGCGCTGAATCCCAGCATCGTTTCGTCGCCGACGCGAATGACTGGAACCGCGCGAAAGCCCATGCTGGCCAGCTCGTTGATAAGTGAAGGATCCTTGGCGATGCTCTTCTCGACGAAGCTGACGTTGTGCTTTTCGAGAAACTCCTTCGCCAGATGGCATGCCGAGCATCCCGTGTTAGTGTAAATCACTACATCCATTGCGATCTCCATTTATTTCCGACGCGACGCGCGCGCCGGCATGCATTCACCGCCGCAAGCTTCCACCATCTTCCGCAGCGTCACTCGCAGTCGCTGCAGGCGAGCCATTTCTTCGTTCATCTCGGCCAGTTTCACTTCCGCTTTTCTCGTCACTGGACCGCATTCGGTCGTCGATTTGACGCCCAGCGACAGCAGCTCCCTGATTTCCTTGAGGGTGAATCCGAGCCGCTTCGCATCGCCGATGAAACGCAGGCGGTCGAGCACATCTTCCGGGTAGTTCCTGTAACCGGAGAAATTCCGCCGCGGTTCCGCGATCAACCCCTGCCGCTCGTAGAACCGGACCGTGTCGATACTCACTCCCGCCACATTAGCTACTCGGCCAATCGTCATCTGTCCCTCACGATAGACCCTTGACCATAGTCCAGAGTCAAGCCGGTCGATCAATTCGCTCCTGCTGGAATCGCGGTCACGTACTCAAAGTCCAGCGCTTGATGGTTGATTCCGCGCGCGGGCGGCGCGATCCAGCTTGCGAATTGACCGGGCGCGGTGACGGGCTTCATGAGCGACGCTACGAATTCGCGGTCGGCCTGCGTAGGTATCCAATCCGATTTGCGCTCCCGCCATTCATCATCAGTGATTATCTGACCGTCCGGCGTCACATTGACGCCCGCGAATTCACCGATCGAGCGCCGAAACCCCCGATGCGGTAGCTTGAGCTCGAAGCCAAGCCCCGCCTCACGAATAACTTTGTTCCATCGCGCGAGCGCCCGCTCGCAATCGGCAATGTAGGCGTCGCGAAGAGTCTCATTCAATGCAATCAGCGCCGGCTGCCGGGTTTGGATGATTGCTCCATCGCCCGGTTTCAAGACGGGGTAGTCGCATTGCGTCAGCTGATGGTCATCGTCCCGGTCGGTTTCCTTGAAGCGGCCTTTCAGACCCGCGCTGTAGTAATTCGCGGCATTGGTCGATAACTCAGACCCGAACAGGTCAAGCGACACTGAGTAATGAAAGTTTATATACTTTTGAATTGTAGCAAGGTCGATTCCACCATACTCACTGACTTTGTCAGTGTTATGCTCTGTCATCAATTGACTAGTGCGGCCGATCACGCGGCCAACTCCTGACTCGCCGACGAAAAGATGGTGCGCCTCCTCGGTCAGCATGAAGCGGCAGGTGCGCGCCAGCGGATCGAATCCCGATTCGGCCAAGCTCGCGAGCTGATACTTGCCGTCGCGGTCGGTGAAATGCGCGAACATGAAGTACGACAGCCAGTCGGGCGTCTTCTCGTTGAACGCGCCGAGTATGCGCGGGTTGTCCGCGTTGCCCGACCGGCGCCGCAGCAACGCATCGGCCTCTTCGCGGCCGTCACGTCCAAAATAGGCATGCAGCAGATAGACCATCGCCCATAGATGCCGCCCTTCTTCGACGTTGACCTGGAAAAGATTGCGCAGGTCGTAGAGCGACGGACAGGTCCTGCCAAGATGCCGCTGCTGCTCGACCGACGCGGGCTCCGTGTCGCCCTGCGTAACGATAAGGCGGCGCAGGACGCCGCGATGTTCGCCCGGTACTTCGCGCCAGACCGGTTCGCCCTTATGCTCTCCGAACGGAATCAGGCGATCGGGCTCGGGGTCGGCCAGAAAAATCCCCCATCGATAATCCGGCATCTTGAGGTATCCGAATGTCGCCCAACCCTGCGCGTCAGTCGAAATCGCCGTCCGCAGATACACGTCGCAGCCCTGAAAATTCTCGGGTCCCATCTCGCCCCACCATTGCAGGAAGCCGGGCTGCCACGCCTCGAGCGCGCGCTGCAGGCGCCGGTCGCCGGCGAGATTCACATTGTTGGGAATTCGTTCCGAATAGTTGATCGGCATCACACTCTCCTCGGATCGAATTCCGGCCGCGCGCCGGTGCCATAGAGTTTCAGCGCGCCTTTTTCACCGACTGCGTTGGGACGCTGAAAGATCCAGTTTTGCCACGCCGACAAACGCGCGAATATTTTCGATTCGAGCGTCTCCGGCCCGCCGAATCTTAAAGATGCCTCCATGCCGGTCAGCGCGTCCGACGAGAAGGCCGCGCGCTCTTCGATTGCCAGCCGGACTTCGTCGTCCCAGTCGATATCGTCGGGCGTGAACGTGACGAGGCCTTTTTCATCAGCCTGAGACGCATCCAGTTGCTCGCCGATTCGCGCGCGCAACTCCTCGACGCACTCCGGCCGGCCCTGGAATCTGCTTTCCAGCCGCGTCAAGCCGTTGCACATCGGCATTGCGCCGAAATTTATTTCCGTGACGCTGATACTCGCCGGCATCGACTCGTCACCTTCCCGCAGTCCGCGCAGCATGTACGCGCGATCCGACGCCAGCGCGAGCTCGAGCAGAGTTCCGCAAAAACACGAGCCCGGCTCGATCAGCGCGAAGATTGAACGCGAGCTGACGTCGAGCCGCTTCAGCGTGCGCTTCAGGTAGAGGAGGATTTCACGCACCAGCCAGTCATCGGCGTTCACAACGAGAAACAGATCGTGCGATTTCACCAGGGCCGCGTCACCGCGAGTGCGAAAGATCCACGTTCTGACGGTCTCCTCGTTGAAACGCAGATGCAGGATGGCGTCTTCGAGCTCGCGCGCGATCGCCAGCGGCCAGAAATCCGCGCCAAGCGAGCGAGCGTCTTCGACATCGCGCGGCGCAGGATTCTTTGGACCTTCGATTGTGAACGCCACGGTGGAATTGTCGCGATCGATCTCGATCGTCAGGTGCGCATACTTAATCCGCCGCTCATCCACCTCGCGCGCGAGCCGGCCGAGCGCAATGCCGCGCGCATTCGCGGAACCTGTCGCGCGCGCCGCAAATTCGAGCGCCCTCCGCGACGCCGATTCGACGAGTTGCGAGCGGGGAACCACTTCGTCCACCAAATCCCATTCGAGGGCGCGCTGGCCCCGCACTCCTTCCTCAGTCGTGCAAAAGAAATCGGCGCGGTCGCGCCTGACGCGGCGCTTGTCGACCAGCCTGGTCAATCCGCCCGTGCCCGGCAGCACGCCGAGCAGCGCGACCTCCGGCAACGAAACACTGGTCGAGCCGTCGTCGGCCATCATTATATAGTCGGTCGCGAGCGCAAGTTCGTAGCCGCCGCCCGCGCACGCGCCGCCGATCGCAGTCATGTAGTACTGCTCCGAGTTGAGCGTCGCATCTTCGATCGCGATTCGGGTCTCGTTGGTGAATTTGCAGAAATTCACTTTGAACGGATGGCTCGACAGTCCAAGCATCCTGATATTCGCGCCCGCCGAGAACACGCGCTCTTTGCCCGACGTGACGATCACGCATTTTATTTCGGGATGCTCAAAGCGCAGCCGATTCACCGCGTCGTTGAGTTCAATATCGACGCCGAGGTCGTAGGAATTGAGCTTCAGCTCGTAGCCCGGGGCGAGCCCGCCACTTTCGTCCACGTCCATCGCAAGCGTCGCGACCGGGCCGGCGAAGCTCAAACGCCAATGCCGATACGCGGACGGCTCGGTTCGAAAGTCGATCATCTCGAAATTCTCCCGCTTGATCGCAGTATAGACCGTCCGAGCCCCCGCGATTCAACGATCGGATCGCGACGTTGCGATTCACGCGGTGCGCCGCAGTACGACCATCGCATGTCCCGCGACGTGAACCCGCTCTTCAAACAAATGCGAAGGAGCGCGATCCGCCGCCGTGGCGTCCGCTGTGTCGAGGACGATGGTCCATTCCCGCCCGTATTTCTTCGGCGGCAGCTTGAACTCCATCGGCTCGCGGTACGAGTTGAACATCAGAAAGAAGCTGTCGTCCGCAATCTGAGCGCCGGTGCGATCGCGTTCTGTAATCGCGTCACCGTTCAGAAATGCGCCGAGCGTTTTTGCGTATCCGACGCCCCAGTCGTCGGGATACATCTCGGCGCCGTCGGGCCGGAACCATTCGAGATCGTTGAGCCGGCTGCCGTTCGCAGGCGCGCCGGCGAACCATCCGCGGCGGCGAAAGATCGGATGCTCGCGACGGAGCTGGATCAGCCGCCGCGTGAACTCGATCAGTGTCGCGTCTACGTTACTCCAATCGATCCATGAAATCGGATTGTCCTGGCAGTAGGCGTTGTTGTTGCCGCGCTGCGTGCGGCCGAGCTCGTCGCCGGCCGGAATCATCGGCACGCCCTGCGAGAGCATCAGCGTCGCCACGAAGTTGCGCTTTTGCTGCTCGCGAAGCGCGCGAATCACAGGATCGTCGGTCGGTCCCTCGACGCCGCAATTCCACGAGCGATTGGTGCTGTCGCCGTCGCGGTTATCCTCGCCATTCGCGTCATTGTGCTTTTCGTTGTACGAAACGAGGTCGGCGAGCGTGAAGCCGTCGTGCGAAGTGACAAAGTTGATGCTCGCGAGCGGCGCGCGGCCGCCGGCGCGATACAGATCCGAGCTGCCGGTGACGCGCGACGCAAGCTCGCCCATCGAATTGTCGCCCCCGCGCCAGAAATCGCGCACGCCGTCCCGGTATTTTCCGTTCCATTCTTTCCAGGTGATAGGAAAATTCCCGACCCGGTAGCCACTCTCGCCCAAGTCCCAAGGTTCCGCGATCAATTTGGCCGCCGATATCACCGGGTCCTGCGCGATCGCCGCAAAAAACGGGCTCGCGCCAAATTCGCCGCGCGGGCCGCGCGCCAGCGTGGGCGCAAGGTCGAAGCGGAATCCGTCGACGTGCATTTCGAGGATCCAGTAGCGCAGGCTGTCCATGATCATCTGGAGAACCCGCGAGTGGTTCGTATTCAGCGAGTTGCCGGTGCCGGTGTAGTCCTCGCATCGGCCGCTGCCGTCGCTGCGCAGCCGATAATAATTCGCATTGTCGATTCCGCGAAAACAAAACGTCGGCCCGTTCTCGTCGCCTTCCGCCGTGTGGTTGTAGACGACGTCGAGAATCACCTCGATTCCCGCGCGATGGAACGCCTTGATCATCGCCTTGAATTCCGTAACCGAACTGCCCAGCGTGGTGCCGGATGCGAAGCGGACGTCCGGCGCGAAATAGCCAATCGAACTGTATCCCCAATAGTTAGCCAGCCCGAGTTTCAGCAAGCGGCGCTCGGGCGCCGTCTGATGCACCGGCATCAATTCGATCGCGTTGACGCCAAGCGAAGTCAGATGCCGAATGACCGGCGGCGACGCGAGCGCCGCAAATTTACCGCGAATCTTGCGCGGCACCTCGGGATGCGTCGCGGTCATCCCTTTCACGTGCGCCTCGTAGATGACGAGGTCCTCCCACGCAATAGCGGGTTTGCGATCGCCATCCCAGTCGTACGCCGAATCGACAACCACGCACTTTGGCATCGCATGTGCGCTGTTGCGCAGATCGAGACGGGGCGCGGCGCCGCCGACCGCCGTCGTGCGATAGCCGAACATCGAATCGTGCCATCGAGGTACACGGTCCAGCGCCCGCGCATAGGGATCGAGCAACAGCTTCGCGGGGTTGAAGCGATGCGCCGCGGGAGGATCGTAGGGACCGTCGACACGATAGCCATAACGCTGCCCGGCCCGAACGCCGCGAACGTAGGCGTGCCAGATATCTTCGGTGCGCTCGACCAGCGGAATTCGCACGATCTCGGTGTTGCCGCCGGCGCCGCCAAACAGACACAGCGTCACGCCCGTCGCATGCTCGGAAAAAATCGAAAAGTTCACGCCCGCGCCGTCAAACGTGGCGCCGAGCGGATACGGCGCACCGGGCAGAATTTTAAATCTGGTTTTCGGCATTTTGACGGTGACACTAATGGCAAGCTGCGAGCGTAGTGGCAACCGTTGCGATTGTGGCGTCCAATCGCGCTACTATCGGGGCGGCCCGAAAATGCGATTCGTCGACTTTTATTTTGATTTCTCCAGCACCAATAGCTACTTCGCCGCCTTCCTGCTGCCCGAGATTTGCGCCCGCCACGACGCGCGCGTGAACTGGATGCCGACGCATTTCGCCGCGCTCTTCCGCGGCACGGGCTTCGACGTGATGGCGATGACGCCACGCAAGGCTCGCTACCTGTGGCGCGATCACGCGCGTTACGCGGAACTGACAGGGCTGCCGTTCAGACGGCCGAGCCGCTTTCCTATCAAGACGTCGTCTGCGTTGCGCGCGGTTCTCGCCGCCGGTCACACGTCTGAGCCCGGTGATGGCGGCGCTTCGCGCGAGCGAGCCCAGCGCGCGATCTCGCAAGCAATCATGCGCGCGTACTGGGAGCGCGACGAAGATATCGGCGACGGCCGCGTGCTCGCTTCGATTGCGTCGAGCGCCGGCTTCGACGGCCCACCGCTGATGGAAATCGCCGCGGCGCAGCCGGCGCGCGAAGCGCTCGTGGCATTGACCGAGTCCGCCGTTGCACGCGGGGTATTCGGCGCGCCAACCGTTTTCGTCGGCGCCGAGATGTTCTGGGGCAAGGACCGTCTGGACTTCGTCGAGCGATGGCTAAAGCGCGCGGAATAGCTGGCCTTTTTTTGACGTCAAGACAGTCATTTCTGTGACTCTCCCTGCTCTGAAACGATTTCGCGGGAACGGCGGCCAGCCAGAGCCCGCCATAACGGCATCAAAGTAGCCCTACAGTTCGTAATGAGGGACTTGACAGAATGTAGGTAAGGTTAAACAATACGACCCATGACGGCATCGGGGACAGCAATATCGCGTGACAAGACCCAACCGGCCACTACTCGATTCTCTCGCGGCGACGAGCTCGAGATCATGCCGCTCCCCTGGCCCGCGCCCGGTGCGGATTCGCGCACGGCGCGCCGCCCGCACCGCCATCGATGCGTCAACTGCCCCAGCTACTATCCATGCGCCGGGCCGGACGATACCGGCGAGTGCGTCCCGCTGTGCGGACCGTGCTTGTGGGTCGAGCTGGGCGAACAATTGAGGATGTACCGGTCGATGGCCGACGCGATCGATCGCCGTCGCCGCAAGCTCGAGGAGCGGGTTGGCTCCTCCGCATGCCGGCGGGCGCGGATGCTCCGGCGCGATTTGTTGCGCCAGAGCAACGTGGTCGTCGGCTTCGGGCGCGTGGTTCTGAAACGCGAGGAACGCGGCTCGAAGGTGAGTGACCGAACTTGAACGCAGCGCAAGGTGTGATTTTTTGAAGCGCGATTTGGATTTGATTGTGCAGATTTCATGGGCGCCGGATTGGACCCCGGCGCCATTAGCTCAGGTTCTTGTCTGCATCGCAATGGACGCGAGTCGGGAGGATGGATAACCGGGACACGGGACACCTCCGGGTGATTCGTCGGGCTTTTGGTTCAAAAACGCACTTTTAGAGTTGCAAAAGCGCCGCATCAGCCAAAGTGGCCTACACTATAGCTGGTATGGTACCTAGCTGTGCCCTCTACAGGTTGTATGGCATACGATTTGCTCAATCAGCGCAACGTAGATAGGTATTGAAAAGCGTCGCGAGTCACCTAGAATGGTCTGCCGGTACTATCACTTAGTTTGGCATTTCGCTTTGGTAGTCATTTAGTAGTTATGAGTGCAGCCTTGAGCCCATCAACCACCGCCGCCAGGCGGATCGCGCCGCGGGAACCTGATGCGCTCGTAACCCGCGAAGTTGACCATCTCGTTTCCAAACTGCTCGGCGAGATCAAGGTCCCATTCGGCTCGCTCGGAACTCGCGTCCTCCATCAGCTGGCAGACCTGAAAAAGATTCTAACCGCCGACTATTCCGAGGTACCCGCGCTTCCCGACAAGCCTCTGGCCAAGGAATTGGCGCAGATCATCGAGAAGGACATCAAGCAGCATATCCCGACCTACGGGAGCCTGGCTGATCTCGGCAGCCCGCAATTGCTGGGTCATCTTGGCAAGCTGTTCGGTCCGCGCGAACTCGAACTGCGCGCCGAGCCTTATAAAACCGGCGCCGGACTGTCGCTGCGGGGATTCTACTGCCGGGCCGACCTCGGCGAAAAAAGCAAATTCGTGATCTTCGTCAACACCGCTCATCATCCCGGCGCGGTCGCTACCACGCTCGGCCATGAAGTCGGCCACTTCATCTACGGATCGCTGGTCGGAGAGAAGGCCGCCCACACAGCCTTCATGGAAGGTGCGTTCGCGAATCACTTGACCGAAGAGGACGAACTGTTTGCCGACAGCCTGGTCGCGCTGGCGGCCTACACTCCGGAAATGATCAAAAAGATCGGCGGCGGAATGACGCAACTCAAGCCGGGTTCCTCGGACGACCTGTTCAACCGGATAAAGTTCGCTTACGACTTGATTGGGCCGAGCTACGGCCTCGATCTCAGCAAGAGCAAGATGGCCGCGGCGTGGCGCGTCCGCTACCTGACCTCGATGGCGCACTTCTTCAAGCTGCGCTGCGCGCTGTACAAAATGTCGGGAGTGTGAGCTCTGGAAAAGGGGACAAAGCGGCCGCTCGGACTCAGACGGGCGGCATCGTTTTATCCGGAGCTCTGCTCGCGTCTTCGCCTAACCACATTCTAACAGGGACCCTACGAGTACTCAGGGTAAACTCCGCCCGCATCTGTTCTAAGTACTGGGTGCAGGGGTCACCGCTGCCCAAGGAAGCGTGAAACCCACGGTGGGTTTCACATAAAATCCATGTGGATTTATTCTCCGGCGCGAACGCGCCCGAGAATGTTCTACAACTCCGCGAACATAGCGTCGAACAGCGCCGACGCCCGGCCGTCGATCAGCGCATCCGCGCCCATCTGATTCATCGTGTAGCCGAACCCGACCCGCGCGTCCGGGTCGGCAAATCCGATCGAACCGCCTGCCCCCGGATGACCGAACGTGCGCGGATTCGGTCCAACCCGCGCCGCCGGCTGATTGAGCGCAAACCCCAATCCCCATCGCGATACGACTCCCAGCACCAGGTCGGGTCCGTTGGCCTGCTCGGTGTATGCGCGCTTGATGGCGGCCGGGGTCAGCACGCGATAACCGTTCAGCTCGCCGCCCGTCGCGAGCCCACCATACAACGTCGCGAGCGCGCGCGCCGTCGCATGGCCGTTGGCTGCCGGAACCTCAGCGCCGCGCCACGCCCGGCTGTTCACGAGCGCGGCGTCGATAACCGGCCGCGGATTCGCGATCGCCTTGAAGGTCATCGATTCCGGATCTGCCGTCATCGCCCCGATTTGATCGGGCTTGCCCGGCGGTGGCGGCGGCGCGGTAATCAACTCCGCGATTCGCGGATCGAAACTCGCCTCCACGCCAATATGGATATCGAGCTTGAGCGGCCCCGCGATTTCCTCGCGCAGATAAGTGCCCGGACTCTTGCCCGTGACTCGCCGAATCACCTCGCCGACCAGGTAGCCGAACGTGATCGCGTGATAGCCGTGCGCGGTCCCCGGCTCCCACCACGGTTCCTGCGCCGCAATCGCCGCGCACATCACGGGCCAGTTCGTGTATGCGTCCATGGGCAACTGCTTTCGGACGGCCGGCAGTCCCGCGCGATGACTAAGCAGATAATTTACGGGAATCTTGTCCTTGCCAGCCTGCGCAAACTCGGGCCAGTACTTAGACACCGGCGCATCCAGATCGAGTTTGCCCTGATCGACCAGCCGATGCGCACAAATCGCCGTGACCCCCTTGGTCGTCGAGTAGACATTGACAAGCGTGTCGCGAGTCCAAGGCCTGGTCTTAGCCTTATCAGCGAACCCGCCCCACAAATCGAAGACGGTCTTCCCATCAACCACCGCAGCAACCGCCGCCCCAACCTCGATCCCATGCTCAAAGCTATCCGCAAAAATATCTTTGACGCGATTAAACCGCGGCTCGCACGTGCCTTCGATCTTCACTGCCATGTCCTGTCTCCTGTCATCGCAATCGCCCCTCCACATACCACGCAATCTCGATCGTCACCAAGTCTGCAGCCAACACGCCTAGAACTATCAAGGGTTGGGATGACTGGGCTTCGTGAAGCGACCTAGACGGAAGAAGAAGGCTACCTCTAGCAACTTAGGGAGCGAATTTGCTGCTCCCCTCGACATCAATTTGCGGAACCGCTCCTCGTCTGATCATTTCATCTTCGAGTGCTTCTTCTTCTGAATCGCTGATCTGACTCAGCGATCCATGGTAGATCGCCGAGAACATCGGTTGCTCGTAGCCGCTCGCTGTGTCGAGTTCGGCCTGCGGAAATACCTCATCTGACTCGATGCAATCCATCACTCTGGAGTTCTTGAGCAAAATGCTTTCTTTCTGGACGACCGTCCGCGTTTCGGACCCCTCAGAGGTCAGATGTTCGAACCGAATTTCGATCTTCGTGGGACTAAGGACTTTGGCCCTTGCGCTTACAATACGAGATTCGCCTTCGCCCCAAACAGATGTCTCGATGTAAACCGTTCCATCGCTGCGCTGCCCGAAAGTGAAACTCTCCGGCGAGGATTCTCTGGCTCCGAAATTTCCATTGCTTGATAGGAGATACAAGTGACCTCCCCATTTCCCGACAAACTGCGGAACCGCTCGGGGGAGTTCGAGCTCATTTTGGCCAGCTCGACTTTCCGGTTGACCTCGAGCGGCTGGCGGCAAATTGAAGGGACGAGTGTTTTGACGCGGTAGCAACTGTTGCGGCACTTGCGCCACGACTCTACTAGGAAGGGCCACAAATACACATATGAAAGCGATACGAAACGTAATCACCAGTTGTCGAAGTTCGTGTGTTGGTCGGTATTTGGATTGTGGACCGGCTGCTCAATCGGAGCCGCAGGCGGTTTAGGTGCGTTTGATGCAGCACTCGGAACCGGTGGTTCTGAGGTTGGAGCTTGTGCCTGAGCTGTAAGCACGGTGGGCGAGTCGGTGATCTCTTGGACAACTGCTGGTTGCGGCGCAGCTCCGTCACTGGGCCATTGGGCGATTAACGTCTGTGACTCGTGTCTCTCCTCATTTAGCAACGTCATCTGCACAGATTGATAACTTCCTTTCGGAAAAAAGACGTAGCCGTTAGCCGAAAAGTTAGGGTGCAATTCTCCGGCCTGTAATGCCAAGGAGGTTATCTGTGTTTGCGCATCCTGCTGTGCAGCTTCCTGGCCCTGAACACCCCCCGCCACACCAGCTTCAGCCGCGCCCACTCCTCCTCCCAACGCCGCGCCGTATACAGCGCCTGCCGCAGGCGCACCAATTAATGCTCCCGCAGCAACGCCGATGGCAGCGCCGATTACTGCACCCGCGACTAAGCCAACGGCCGCGTTTTTCGCAGCGCCGGTCAGTCCAGCCTTTAGAGCGTCTGCGTCGCCGGCCTCTTGAATCGCTTCCGCCGGAGGCACCGGCAAGATCCTTTGGCCCTGTTGATCGATAGCGAATACCTGATTCGGAACAAGCAAGTACGGCTCGTCTGTTCCGTTAGCTGCCGATATGTCCACTGGAACGATATCGCCGATGGTTTTGCCGGGCTTTACCTGCATTGAGACCTCGTGCTCGCTGGGCTGCAGCGCCACCCGAGGCGTGATATCGATTGGACGCGCTCGCGTAGCGCAGCCTGCAAGCACAATGCTCAAAGATATGCAGGTCGCCCGAGCGAAGAATTCTCTTCCGTGAGTTTTTGTCATCGGCCCCCCTCAACCGCCAGTGAACGCGCGGTTGGAGTCGGAGCATCCTCTTTGACCACGGAGGTTGCAACCTGACGATGGGATCAAGTTCATGGGCGAGGCCGGTCGCGTCATTAAGAGCCGCTGCTGCTGAGGACGCGATCTTCTCCTCATCCCTCTAGCGGCGCCCCAGTTCAGGGATGAACTATTCAGCCTGATGCCTTCGCGCGCGACGTGCTATCTATCTCCTGTGGACGCTCATCACCCGACCAAACCTCCCGCGCTGCTGGCCCCGGTTCCCCAAGGGAACAACATGCGCCCACGAAATATTAAATTTGACGGAACGAAACTACCCTTAGTGGTATGCCCATCGCAGGACCACAACAGGTGGTATGAAAATGCTCCGGACACTAAAAAACACGCGTCCCGCCGGTAGTTGACGGGACGCGTGCTTGATCGTCAGAAGTGGGAGAAGTCGCGGGCTCTAGTAGCGATTGTAGCCGTAAGGCACTCCGCCACAGCGTCGCTCCGCGTTGTGCAGTTGCGGCAGCAAGTCGGATGCGGCCGCGGGATGGCCCGTATTCATGTCTTGGGCGTAGACGATACGCAGATGCCGAGCCCAGGCGCACGGTCCGCCAACATAGCCTTCTGGCATCACGTAGATGGAACTCCCGCCCGCGTAATCGCGATCATGATCGTATCCACGATTGCCATAGTCCCGGTAATCGCCGGATCCTTCGTGGTTCCGACTGCTATACGATCTGTTGGCCTCGTTTCGAGCCCCGCCAGAGTTACGCTCAGTCGTCACGCCTGAAGCCGCGCTGTCAGTGCGGGCATTGCGCTGATCGCGGGATTCGTTCCGAGTGGCGGTGGCCGGCGCGGCATTGCGGGTCATCGTTGCCGACTCAGCATTGCGCGTCGAAGCGTGCTGCTCGCGCGATTCATTCCGGGTCGCAGTCCTGGGCGCGGCTTCGCGCGTCGAAGCATTGGAGCGCGCCGGCGCACTATTGGAATGTGATGACGAAGTGTCGGGACGCGATTGCGCTTGCGACTGACGCGAATTGTCCTTGCGGCTATCAGTACTCTGGGCAGCCGCGGTGATCGGCGCCGCGAGCAGCGCCAGACCTATCAGCCCCGTGGCGAGATTTCTTGAGTATTTCATGGTCGCTGTACCTCTACCCGGAAGAAAAGCATTAAGGGTGCCAATCCGCTCGACGCCGAAAAGCCTCGGCAACCCCGTTAGTCTTCACAAATCGAAAAGAACGAAACACCGTGAATAGCGAATCCGGCAAATTTTGCCCGAATGACCGCGCGCCCACGCTTTGGACTTAAGCCTGTGTTTCCAATCGCGGACGCATCACCTATACTGCCGCTCGCGCTCGTATCGAACGGAAGCCCGATGGCCTCACCGGAAACGTTTGCCAAAGTCAGCCGCTTTTTCAGCCGCCTCTACGGACGTCTCTTCTCGTCCAATCCGTATCCGCTCTACAAATTTTTGCGCACGCGCTACCCGCTGCTGCGGACGCCGATCGGCTTCTGGATATCGACGCGCTACGACAACTGTCTCGACGTGCTGCGCGACAAGCGCTTCCTGGCGTTCGACCTCAACGCGCTCGACGCCTTCCCGCCCGACGACGGCCTGAAGTCGATGCGCGAGGCGTTGCAGCACGCGATCGTTTTCCGAAATCCTCCCGACCACACCCGCTTGCGCCGTCTCATGACCACATTTTTTTCGCCGGGGGTTGTGAATGGCCTGCAGCCGAGGATTCAGAATATCGTCGACTACCTGCTCGACGCGGTGCAGGATCGCGGCTCGATGGATTTGATCAAGGACGTCGCGTTTCCATTTCCGATCGACGTGCTCGCCGAGGTGATGGGCGCCGACGATGCCGACAAGCCGATGTTCCGCGACTGGATGCGGACGTTGGGCGTGCCGCTCGACCCTGTAATCAGCGCGAACGACCCGGGCGTCGAGGTGCGGCAGGCAATCGCGGACGTGCGACGCTACTTCTCGGACATGGCCGCCGAGCGCCGCAAACATCCGCGCGAGGATCTGATCAGCATCATGGTGGCGGCGGAGGGCCGCGGCGACCTGCAGACCGAGGAGGAACTCGTCTTCAGCGCGATGTTCACGCTGCTGGCCGGCCATGAAACGACGATGAACATGATCGGAAACGGGATGCTGGCGCTGTTTCGGAATCCCGACGCGCTAGCCCGCCTGCGATCGGATCCAACGCTCATCGAGTCCGCGCTCGACGAGTTCCTGCGTTTCGACAGTCCGGTGCAGGTGACGTTTCGCACCGCCAGCGAAGATATCGAACTCAGCGGCCGAACGATTCCGCGCGGCGAGCACGTGGTCGTGTTCCTGGGCGCCGCCAATCGCGACCCGCTGCGATTTGCCAAGCCTGACCAGCTCGACATCGCGCGGACTGAGAATCATCACCTGTCATTCGCCGCCGGGCCCCATCGATGCATCGGCGAAGTGCTCGCCAAAGTGGAAGGGCGCATCGCCTTCGAAACCATTCTACGCCGGATGCCCAAGCTGGCACTCGCCGACCCGAACCCGAAGTGGCGTCCAGCCATGAGCCTGCGCGGCCTACAGTCTCTGCCGATGACCTTCTAGGGGATTCTCGTCTCCATGAGAGCTTTGCATATAATGCGCGTCCGGTTCCCCTTCCCGCTCGGGAAGGGGTTAGGGGTTAGGTTTTCCGTGTCTCACGCGGTGTTAGCAGAGGCAGAATCCTGAATCGCGCGCGAAATACGCGCGCTGAACAAGGACCCTCACCTTCGATCCTCTCCCTTGGAGGGAGAGGGAAGAATCACAACGACGTGTAAACCGCCTCAATCAGCGCGATCGCGCGCGGATCGATCAGCAGGCTCGCCTGCATCTTGTTCATCGTGTAGCCGAATCCGATCTTCGCCTCGGGATCGGCATAGCCGAGCGAGCCGCCGGCTCCCGGATGACCGAACGACTTCGGATTGGGCCCAAGCTCCGAGCCCGGCTGCGACATCATGAAGCCCAGCGAGAAGCGCGTGTTGATTTGCAGCAACGCATCGGGGCCCTTCGATTGTTCGATCGCGCAGTTGGCGACCTCGTCTTTCGACATCACGCGAACGCCGTTCAATTCGCCGCCGCGCGCCAACGCTCCGTAAAGTTGCGCCAGCGAACGCGCAGTGCCGTGCCCGTTGCCTGCTGGAATTTCGGCTCCACGCCACGCGCGCGTGTTAACCAGCCCCGGCCTCATCGCGCCCGGCGGATTCATGAACGCCTTGGCGGCCATCGATTCCGGATCCTTCATCACCTCGGCAAAAAGGTTCGGCTCGCCCGGTCCCGGCGGCGGCGCGGCGATCATGTCCGCGGTTCGCGCGTCGTGCTTCGCGTCGAGGCCGATATGAAAATCGATATTGAGCGGACCGGCGATCTCGTCGCGCAGGTACCCGCCCGGCGTCTTGCCCGTGATGCGTCGGATCACCTCGCCGACCAGGTAGCCGAAGGTCAAGGCGTGATAACCATGCCGGGTGCCCGGCTCCCACCACGGCTCCTGCTCGGCGAGCGCGTCTGTCATCTTGTTCCAGTTGAAAAGCGCGTCTTCATCCAGCAGTTTGCGCACGGCGGGAAGTCCCGCGCGATGACTCAGCAGAAAGCGCACTGGCAGCTTGTCCTTACCTGCCTGCGCAAACTCGGGCCAGTACTTCGCGACCGGCGCGTCGATATCGAGCAGGCCCTTGTCGGCCAGCCGATGCGCGCAGATCGCGGTGACGCCCTTGGTGGTCGAGTACACATTGACGAGCGTGTCGCGCGTCCACGGCCTGGTCTTCGCTTTGTCGGCATGTCCAGCCCAGATGTCCACGACGCTCTTGCCGTCGAGTATAACCGCGGCGGCCGCGCCGACCTCGTTGCGCTTTTCGAAATTCTCCGCGAACGCATCCTTGACGCGATTGAATCTGGGATCGCAGGTGCCTTCGATTTTCACCGTCATGATCAAACTCCTTGTCGTCGCGCGTGATCTACCGGCTCACGCGATTGCGCCGCCGCAGCTCAAGCCCGCGCCGGCGGTGCATCCGAAGCAGTGCGAGCCGGTCGCGATGCGCGCGCCTGCAAGTTCGCCGACATCGTCGACGTCCCAGATTGTCGATGCGGCGCTGCCACCGAGCGGAATTTCCAGCATTTGGTTGAAGTCGCAGTCGTACAGCCGCCCGTTCCATCCGACGCTCACGAGGTCGCGGCACATGAGCGCGTCGACGGTCGCCGGGTTGAAGTGATTCACCAGCAGGCTCATGTACGCCGAATAACTGCCGGTGCTGTTCAACTGGTTGGCGAAGCGGGCGATCGGCATGTTGGTGATTGTCAGTAATCGATCGAACACTATCCCGAAATTGCGCGCGAGCTCGTCGCGGTATTGCGCCTCGAGCTCGGCCTGCGGCGGCGGCAGCGATGCGCCAATCGGGTTGTACACGAGATCGAGCCGCAGCTCACCGCGCCCGAATCCGAGCGCGTTCAGTTGCCGCAACACCGCGATGCTCTTGTCGAACACGCCGGCGCCGCGCTGACGATCGGTGTTTTCGGCCGTATAGCATGGCAGCGAACAGACCAGCTCGACGCCCGACCGCCGATAGAATTCCAGCAGCCATTCCATGCCGGGCTCGAGCGTCACCGTCAGGTTGCATCGAACGATCACGTTGCGGCCGAGCGCGCGCGCCCGCTCCACGAGCATCGCAAAGTTCGGATTCAGCTCCGGCGCGCCGCCGGTGATATCGAGGGTCTGAACGCGCGGACTCGCCGCGAGCACTTCGATCACCCGCTCCGCCGTCGCACGAGTCATCCGTTCGGTGCGCCGCGGGCCCGCATCGACGTGGCAGTGATGGCACGCCTGGTTGCACAGCTTGCCGACGTTTACCTGGATAGTGACGGGCGATTTGCGGCTGAGCGCGGGAATTCCGTGGCGCGAAAGCGTCGCGTCGAAGTGCGGGCTGGAGAGCGACTCGGGTATCGCGGCCATCGCGCAACTCTAACACGCGCGCTGCGCAATCGTCACGCGGATATGAAAAAGCAGGAGACCGGATACCCGGCCTCCTGCGCTACCTGGGGAAAATCAACTGGTCGCGACAGTTCTAGTTGTGATGCTTATCGTACTGCGCTTCACGATGCATGAACTTGTAGGGATGGTTCCTGAATTCGGCGCGTACGTTAGGGTGCGTCTCCAGGTAGGAGTGCAGCTCCGGATGATGGTCGACAAACTGCTTATTGTCGATCAGTGTCGGATCGGCCGCCAGCCGTTTCGAGAGGTTGGGATGGGAATCGAAAAAACCGGCATCCGCGTTCGCGATTCCGCCGTTAGTGACGTGATCCGGATTGTACTGCGCCATCACCGGACCCGCCATCGCAAATGTCAGTGCCGCTGCCGATAAAATCATCATTCGTCGTTTCATCTCAATGGACCTCCGCCCGTTTGTTAGTACGACACTCGTCGTAGCTGGTTTCAGAGCTTACCTCTAATAATAGCAAAAGCGAGTTGCGTGCCACGCATCCGGAGGCGCACTTTTCCTCGAAAATGATGGGTTTCCCGCCAATTCAGACCCGAACGGAGCGAATTTGCGTGCTTCAAATCGTATAGGCGATATCTCAATTCCGTAAGCCAATCCGGTTTCCATCCGGCTAGCTCTAAGTTAGAAGGACGTTCATGAAGAAGAAGCCACCCGAAAAGAAAAAGCAAAACGAACGGACCTATCGCGGCGGATGCCACTGCGGACGTATCCGATTCGAGGTAAGGGGTAATCTCGATCGCGTCTCGGAGTGCAACTGCTCGATTTGCACGAAGAAGGGTTACGTACACTGGACCGTCGAGCGTGCCGCGTTCAAGCTCATCACGCCGCCCGACAATATCGCGGCGTACACCTTCAACACGAAAGTCGCAAAGCATCTCTTTTGCCCGAATTGCGGCGTCGCATCGTTTTATATTCCGCGCTCCGACCCCGAATGCCTCGACGTCAACGTGCGATGCCTCGAAGGTGTGGACTTGAGCCGGCTCGAGTACGACCATTTTGACGGGCGCCATTGGGAGCAGGCGATCGTGGGCTACAAGGAGAAGCGCGAGCGCGATCGAGCCGCGAAGGAGTGAAATTGGAATTGATGGCGACGCTGGGATTTATCCGCCGCGACTTCGACGTGTTCGCGATCGAGGATTTCAATGCTCGCATGGCGAAGATCTACGAGCATCTCAGGCCCCGGCTGATCCGGCTTGGCACCGAGCTGGCGCCCGAACTGTCGCGAAAACTGCACATGGAGTTCTTTCCCCACATCGCCACACATATGCGGCGGCGCGCCGCGAATCCTCCCGATGAGACCTGGGCGGCATTCGTGCCGTCGCGCACCGGCTACAAGCGCCACGGATATCTCGCGCTATGCGTCTCGGGCGCGGGCATCCACGCTCGCGCGGTCGTCAAGCCCGACGCCGGCAAGCGTCCCGAGATGGCGCGATTGATCAAATCGAAGTCGGCGGACCTGGAAAAATCTTTTCGCGGGACCAGGATCCAACAGTACGCGAACTGGGACTGCCGCGGATTGCCGGACTCGAGCACAGCCGGCGCCGACTTCTTCGACGGACTCGGCGACGCGCTCGAGGAAAAGACCGGCGGCATCGACGTCGGCTTCGGATGGCCGGTGCGCGACGCGCTGACAGTCGATCGCGCCGAAGTACTCGATGCGTTTCGCGAGCTCGAGCCGCTCTACCGCGTGATCCGCTCGGTCGCGTGAATCCGCTGCGACGCATCGGTCGGCGAAATCCGGGTGATGACCGGTCGTTGAGCCGCGAAGGTACGATCACGCGGCTGGCATATTCGTGCCTGCTGATGGTGGGCATCAATGTTGGCTGGCTCGGTCCCTTTCTGCCTGAGATTTCTCGTACCGCCCATCTGCCTATCGAACGCACTGGCTTGATCGTCAGCGCCTCGGCGGCCGGTTATTTCCTATCGGTGCTGATCGCCGGCGAGATCAATCAACAACTGAGCGCGCAGAAGATCCTCGTCGGTGCGATGGTGTTGTTCACGGCCGGCCTGGCCGGTCTCGCCGTGGCGACAGGACTTGCGGGACTGCTGTGCGCCGGATTTGTGATCGGCCTCGCCAATGGCGGCATCGATATCGGCGCCAATGCGCTGATCGTGGAGCTCAATCGCGAGCGGCTCGCCTCCGCGCTCAACTACCTGCACGTGCTGTTCGGCGTCGGCGCGTTACTCGGACCTTTGATCGTGAGCGCGGCGTTCGCGGGCCGGGTGCCGTACTGGTGGGTATTCGGTGGCGGAGCAGTGGCGTGTGCGGCGATCGGATTTCGCTTGGGCATCACTCCGGCGGTCGAAGTTCGAACAGCGTCGCAGCCCGGCAACGGATTTATCCCGATGCTCTCGCGTCCGGTGATTTGGGCGATCAGCGCAGTGATGTTCCTGTACGTCGGCGCCGAATCCGGGATTGGCGCGTGGCTCTTTCTGTACCTGCGGATGGCGGGCGCGCTCGGCCCGATGCTCGCGTCGTCGGGCGTCTCGCTGTATTGGCTGGGATTGGTGTGCGGGCGCGTATTCGGTGGACGCCTGGGGCATCATATCGCAATCCCGCAATTCACGATGCTGGCCTCGGCGCTATCTGCCGCCGCGCTGGTGATTTTGATCGCGGCGCCCACGGCGGGCGGTCTTGCCGCATCCGCAGTGTTCCTGATCGGCTTCGGCTATGGCCCGGTCTTCCCCAACATGATCGCAGTCGGCGCGGCGCGCTTCCCCGCAGAGGTCGGCAGGATGACGTCGATCGTAGTGGCGGCCGGCGCGGTCGGAGCAGTCATCGCGCCGTGGATCATGGGCCACGCGATCGCGAACGTGAGCGCGCGTGCAAGCATGGAGGTAGCGCTGGCAGCCACGCTCGCAATGGCAGCGCTGTCGCTCTCGCTGCGCACAGGTGTCAAGGCGAACGGAGGAACTTGATTGTATGTGAAACCCACCGTGGGTTTCACGCTTCCCTGGGCAGGGGTGACCCCTGCACCCAGTACTAAGAAAAGATGCGGGACTTCGTCCCTGTTAGAAATTTGTAAGCGGAGAGGAGCTGCATCCTGCTGGAGAATATGCGAGAGCGATTTCGCTGCGCGCGATTCGAGATTCCAGCCCCCTATGAACCAGCGGCGGCAAACACTATTGTAGATGAATTGCTCAGCCGCGATTTTCGACGATGGCGTTGGGAAAGCGGCCTCCAAGAAGGGATTCATGGCGAATAAAGGAAACTGCAAAGCGAAAGATTGCGCGCGCGAGGCGGTCGGCAAAGGCTATTGCCGGCAGCATTTTCGGCTCTGGAAGGCCGGCGAGATGCCCAAGGCGCGCTACAAAACCTGCACCTTCGAGAAATGCCGCAAGCATCGCCACGGCACCTCGAGCCTGTGCGACGAACACTTCAAAGCCAAGCACGGCAAGCCGGCGGAAGCGGCCGCCGCGCCCGCTGCCGAAGCGGCGCCGGCAGAGGCTCCAGCTTCCTGATACGACGGCGACTGAGTCCGCATCGCGCCCGCGTCGTGCGGGCAGCGTGAAAAAGTAAATAAGTGATCTCCGATGGCTAATCTAATCGTGGCTGGAGCAGCGGGCCGGATAGGCCGTATCCTGGTCGCGCTTGGGTCGCGCGATCCAGCGCACAAAATCGTCGGCGCACTCGAGGTGCGTGGCAACAGCGCGCTCGGAGCCGACGCGGGCGAGCGCGCCGGCGTTGGCCCGCTCGGTGTGAAAATCAGAGACGACTATGCGTCGCTGGCGCGGCCCGACACCGTCACGCTGGACTTCACGACGGCGCCAGCCTCGATGGAACATCTGGAAATCGCATCGAAAGCCGGTGCCGCTATCGTGATCGGCTCGACCGGCTTCACACCCGAGATGGAAGCGCGTGCGCGCGAACTGGCGAGCAAGACTCGCACCGTGATCGCGCCCAACATGAGCATCGGGGTAAACGTGTTGGCGAAGATCGTCGCCGAAGTTGCCGCGATCCTTCCCGACTTCGACGCCGAAGTCATCGAGATTCATCATCGCACCAAGATTGACGCGCCCAGCGGCACCGCGCTGTCGCTCGGCGAGGCGATCGCGGCGGCGCGCGGCGCGGACTTCGCCTCCAACGCGGTCTACGGCCGCGAAGGAATCACAGGCGTCAGGCCCGACGGCAAGATTGCGGTGCTCGCGATGCGCGCGGGCGACGCGGTCGGTGACCATACCGTGATTTTCGGCGGCCAGGGCGAGCGCCTCGAGCTGATCCATCGCGCGCAGAGCCGCGACTCGCTCGCGCGCGGCGCACTGCGCGCAGCCGGCTGGCTCGTGAGCCAAAAGCCCGGTCTCTATACGATGCGCGACGTGCTCGGAATTTAATCTTTTTGTTTGTCATCCTGACGAAGCGAGCAACGCGACCGGCAGGAACGGACCTCCGGACAACGGCGCGCATTTTGTCTGTCATCCTGACCGAAGCGAGCAACGCGAGCGGCAGGAAGGATCTCGGACAGCTTCGCGCCAGCGAAGCCGGTTCCGGTTCTGAAATCGCGAAGCGGTCCTCTCTAAAGATGTGACGGATGATTGTCGGGCTCCTGCTCGGGGCGCGCGGGCGGCGGTTCGCCCATCTCGGCGCCCTCGTGATCGAGCATCGCCCATCGCTCGACCAGCTTGATGCCCAGTCCGCGATGGCCGCGGATGAAGTACGTCGCCATCGCGATTAGCGCGAGGATATTTCCGGCGACGATTTTCCACCATCCCAGCGCTTCGAGCGCCGACTGATCGATCAGCGAAACGAATCCGACAAAGAACACCTCGAACACGGCGAGCAAGAGCAACGCGCCGAGCACCATGAACGGTTCCCACTCCGACGCAGCGAGCAAAATCGCCAGCGCCAGGCCGAACATGACGAACGCGAAGAAATGCAGAATCGAGTAGCCGAGCACCAGCGGCAACGTCGCCTGGATTCCCTCGCTCACGCTCGCACTGCGAAAGACCATCGCGCCGAGAATCGCGGGCGTGTGAAACGAATTGCCCGACGCGAAATCGTAGGCCATGAACCAGATGGCGACGACAATTCCGCCCACCAGTCCGGCCGTTACACCTTCCCGCGCAACACTGATCCAGCCGCCGAGCAGATCGAATGCGAGCGCCGGATGCCGCCAGAAAAAATACGAAAGCATCGCGCCCGTAGCGAGCAGATTGCCGACGATGATGCCCCACCAGGTCAGCTCCACCATCACGTTCGGCCCGAGGAACAGCACCACCGCGATGAAGAAAACTTCGAACGCGACGAAAAAAATCGCCAGCGAGAACAGCAGCGACGACTCGGTCTCGCACGCTTCGAGCAGCAGGCCTCCCGCGATGCCGAACGCGATGAACGCGCCGAAGTGGAGCAGCGAGTACTCGAGCGCCAGCAGCGCCAGCCCATGATGAACTTCGTGGCTGTGCGATCCGTGCAGAATCGTGGCGGCCAGCAGCGCCGGCGTTTCCAGCGCGTGGCCGCGAATCACGTCGAAGATCAGAAACCAGACGGCGACCACGACGGCGCCGATAATGCCGGCGACGGCTCCGTCGACGATGATTCGCGTCCTCGAGTGTTCCATCTTCCTCGCCGCGCGACCGGCCCAGGCGGGCCAGAATAGCCTCGTGCCTGGCTCAACTAGTAACGCACAAGATCAGCCCCCGGCAAGCATCACGAACGCGCCCGCAGCACGCGCAGTTGCGGAGAGGTCCCCGCGGGGATAACCGGAATGTCGCGGTCTTCGCGCTGCTGCCACTTGTAGAAGATGAATGTGAAAACGATCATCAGGTAGGTGCCCTGCCCTACCCACATGATGAGTCCGCCCAGCACCTGGTCTTCGAGCGGCCTGAGGCCCCACCCGTGCGCGCCTTCGGTGTACCACGGATAAATCACGCGGGTCGCGAGCGTAATCGGCGCGGCGACTGCGGTCATCGGGATCATCAGCAGGAACAGATAAAGAATCTGCGCCGGGTACGAGAGGCGCGGCAGCTCGGGAAGAGGACTCAGAATCGGCCACCACAGCAGGATGCCGGCCACCATGAAGAGTACGTGCAGGAAAATGTGAAAATTCTCGTCGCGGCACATCCGATCGAAGATCGGCGGAAAGTGCGCGGTGACGAAGACCGCTGAGAAAATCAGGAACGCGATTACGGGCTTCGTGAGCAGGCGCGCAACGGGTTTGATCGGCTTACTGAGCATCCACGGCCTTAGCATCCAGCCCGGCGTCCCCAGCAGCAACAGCGGCGGAATCAGAAAGGTCTGCATCAGATGCTGCAGCATGTGCATCGAGAAGATTCGCGCGTCCGCGAGTTCATCCAGCTCGGTGTGCGCGTAAAGAATCGCGCCCATCGCGAGTGCGAACCACATCGTCTGGCGCCGCGTCGGTCTGCGGCCAGCCGCGCGGCACGCGCCGACGTAAATCGCGATCAGGATCGCGACGCCTATCGGTATGCTCGGATGCTCTCCAAAAATATCCATCGTCAAAGACGCTCGCCGTTATCCGATCGGCGCCATGTGATTCGACAAATACGTGAACAGCAGGATCAATGAGACCAGCAAGACCGTCGCCATCATCAACGGGAACACGAACACTCCCGTGAGCAGCCATCCGTCGTACTTCAAGTGCATGTAGAACATCGCGACCAGCGCGAATTTGGCGGCGCCCAGCACGATCAAGACCGGCACCAGCACCGGACGCAGCGCATGCACGTAGAAGACCGTGATCTCCATCGCGGTCAACACGACCAGGAACGCGGCGATGATCAGATAAGTCGTCGCGCCGGGATGACGAACCTGCCCGCTGTGGGCGTCTGCAATGTCGCTCATGCTCCAGGTACCGCCTGCATCAGATAGACGAGAGTAAAGATGATGATCCACACGACGTCGACGAAATGCCAGTAGAGTCCCGCGAGCTCGACCGACGTCGCGCGCGACTTGCCGAGGTTGCCGGTCATCGCGGCCACCAACAGCGTCGACAGCCATAGCACTCCGATCGCGACGTGCGCGCCGTGAAACCCGACCAGCACGAAGAATGACTGCGAGAACAGGTTAGTCGTCAGCCCCATGCCCTCGCGGTAGAAACTCGTGAATTCGTAAACCTGGCCGCAAAGAAAAATCAGCCCGAACGTGACCGTGCCGCCGAGCCAGATTCGCTCCCATCGCGTGTCGCCGCGCTGCGTGGCCGCCAGCGCGAGCACCATCAGCAGCGAACTCATCAGCAGGATGAAAGTGCTGAACGAAGTCAGCGGGATGTTGAGAATTTCCGGCCCCGGCCCGGTGACGCTGCGCGATTTGTAAACGATGAAGGTCGAGATCAGGCTCGCGAAGAACACGCACTCCGAGCCGATGAACGACCACACGCCGATTTTGCGCACGTCGATTCCGCCCGACGATGGCGCGTGCTCCGGATCGTGCGACTCCTTGCCAAAGTTCGGATACTCAAATCCCATCCCTATGACCGACAGGATGACGACCGCCGCGCCGATGAGCACGATGCGGTACCAGTCGATGATGAGACCGAGGCCCATCATGCCGACACCGAGGCTCAGCACCAGCGGGAAGATCGAAGGCGCCGGCATGTGGATGTGCTCGAGGGATGCCGGCTCGCTCGCCTGCGGTTGCGACGGCGCCCGGCCCGACATGTAGGCTGCGACGCCGCGCGAGCCGGCGCGCCCGTATTTGAGAATCCACCACGCGTCGCGCCCGCGGATTTGCGGGATCGTCGCGAAGTTGTACGCGGGCGGCGGCGACGGCGTTGACCATTCCAGGCTGCGTCCGTCCCACGGATCCGCGGGTGCACGCTCTCCACTCACCAGACTCTTGAAAATGTTGACGTAGAAAAGCAGGAACGCGATGCCGAGAATGAACGCACCGATCGTCTCCAGCTGGTTGAGATGCGTCCAGCCCATATCGGCGCCGTAGGTGTACGTGCGCCGCGGCATCCCCCACATTCCGAGAATGTGCATTGGGAAAAACGTGAGGTTGAATCCAACGACCGTCAGCCAGAAGTGCCACTTGCCAAGCCGCTCGCCGAGCATGCGACCGCTGATCTTCGGCCACCAATAGTAGAAAGCCGACAGGATCGCGAACATCACGCCGCCGAATAGCACGTAGTGAAAATGCGCGACGACGAAGTACGAGTCGGTCTGCTGGAGATCGACCGGCGCCGACGCGTGCATGATTCCGCTGAGTCCGCCAATAGTGAACTCGAGCACCATTCCGAGCGCGAAATAGAACGCGGTCGTCATCCGCAGCGAGCCGCCCCAGACAGTCGCGATCCACGAGAAAATCTTCACGCCGGTGGGAATCGCGATCAGCATCGACGTGATCGCGAACGCCGAGTCTGCGACCGGGCCCATCCCCGTCGCGAACATGTGATGTCCCCACACGCCGTACGACAAAAATGCGATGAGGCAGATCGAATACGCCATCATCGGATAGCCGAACAGCGGCTTGCGCGAGAAGGTCGGAATGACTTCCGAGATAATGCCGAAGGCCGGAAGCGCCATGATGTACACTTCGGGATGGCCGAACAGCCAGAACAGGTGCTGCCACAGGATCGGCGTGGCGCCGGCGGATGCGATGTAGAAATGCGTGTCGAAGAAACGATCGAAGAGCAGAAAAATCAGTCCGATCGTGAGCGCCGGAAACGCGATCAAAATCAGGATCGACGTCACCAACAGCGCCCATATGAACATCGGCATCCGCATATACGTCATGCCCGGCGCGCGCATCGCGATGATCGTCGTGAGGAAGTTCAGGCCCGTAAGAACCGTCGAAGTGCCCGACACGAGCAGCCCGATCACCCACCAATCGATCGCCAGGCCCGGCGTGAAGTACCGCTCGGTCAGGTTCGCATAGCCGAACCACCCCGCATCGGGAAGTCCGCCGCGAATCCAGCCGAGATGGAGCAGGATTCCCGCGATCAGAGCCAGCCAGAAGCTCAGAGCGTTGAGCCGCGGAAACGCGACGTCGCGCGCGCCGATCTGCAGCGGGATCAGAAAGTTACCTAAAAATCCGAGCAGCAGCGGCATCACGACCAGGAAGATCATCGTCGTCCCGTGCATCGTGAAAAACGCGTTGTAGGTCGCCGCCGACAGCGCGTGATTGTCGGGACGCCACAGCTGTACGCGAATCGCCATCGCCTCGAGTCCGCCGAAAGCCATGAAGAACAGCGCGCTGGCTAGATACATCACGGCGACGCGCTTGTGATCGATCGTCGTCAGCCATCCGACAATCCCGCCGCCTTCGAGGTAGCTCGGCTGATGCACTGGCAATGGTTTCGGTTGGGCAGCCATTGGACGCTCCCTATTTCAGACTTTCGAGATACGCGACCAACGCGTTCAGCTTCTGTCCCGGCAGCAGCAGCGGCGGCATGTTCGCGCCGGGCTTGATTTCCTGCGGATCCTGGATCCACTTCGCGACGTTCTCGGGCGTGTTCTTCAGCACTCCGGCGGCCAGCGTCGTGCGGCTGCCGAAATGCGTCAGGTCAGGTCCGATATAGCCCTTCGAGATGCCCTGGATCATGTGGCAGGTCGTGCACGGGCTGTCGGCGAAAACTTTTGCGCCGTCGGACGCCAGGACATCGGTCGCCGGAGTCGCGGCCGGGCCTGCAAGCTGCGCGCGGTCCCACTTCGCGAAGTCATCCGGCGAATCGACGAACGTCCGAAAGCGCATGTTCGCGTGCGACAGGCCGCAAAATTCCGCGCACTGCCCCGCATACATTCCCGGTACCGTCGCCACGAATGTCAGCTCGTTGATCTGGCCGGGCACCACGTCACGTTTACCGCCAAGCTGCGGGACCCAGAAGCTGTGTATGATGTCGGCGGACTCGAGCGATAGTCGAATCGGCCGGTTGACGGGAATATGCAGTTCGTTGCTGGCCTTCGCACCGTCCGGATAGTCAAACTCCCACCACCACTGATGCGCGACGACCTTGATCTCCAGCGCGCCCGCAGGTGCGACCGCCGGCTGCGAGCGAAAGATTGTGCGTATCGTCGGCACCGAGATCATCAGCAACACCAGCGTCGGGCCGAGCGTCCACGCAATTTCCAGACCCAAATCGGACGACGCCGTAGACGCTGGCGCCGCCTCGCCTACCCGTGACGAGAAGACGAACACCGCGAGAACGAACGCGGCGATTACGATCGCGAAAATGATCGCGTCCCACACCGTTACATCGATGAAGAGACTCTGAATCCATTGCGCGAGGTCCGACTTCGGCGCGAGCGTCGTCATCGGACGGTCCGTGTCCGAGCATCCCGCAATAGCCAGTGCGATAGCCACTCGCATAGCTACTGAGGCAATCGAATGCCTATTTGAACCACGCCGGATCATTCCGCGTCATCTCCAACCGGCTCACCCGAGGTCGCAGCCTGCGCGACGCGGTTCAGTCCCGGCACCGCCGTGAACAGAAATGCGCCCAGGAAACCGATCGAGATCAGGAATTGCGTCGGTCCAAACGGGATCGCGTCGAGCGAGAGCGACGGAATCACCAGCACGTAACGCTCGAGCCATATTCCGACCAGCCCCAGTGCCGCCACTGTGCCCAGAATCGCCGGCGTCTTCTTGGTCCGCACGCTCATCAGCACGGTAAATGGAATCAGCCAGATCAAAACCAGGCACGCCACCGACAGCGGCGACCACGGCATGTGATGCACGCGTTGAACGATAAAGAAAGTTTCGACCGGCAGGTCGCCGTACCAGATCACGATGTACTGCGAGAACAACAGGTATATCCAGAACACCGAGAACGCGAAGACCATCTTGCCAAAATCGTGCATGACGGTGGGATTGGTGAAGAGGTTATTCTCGCCAAGCCGGCCGCGCAGCACTGCCGCTGTGAGAGCCATTGCGGTCAATCCGCTCCAGAAAGCTCCGGCGAAGAAATACCACCCGAAAAGCGTGCTGCGCCAGACCGGCGCCAGCGACATGACCAAATCGAATGCGATCAGCGTGTAGACGACCGCGAACAGGACCGCGACCAGCGGCGCGAGCACTCGTATCGAATGCGGCGGCAGCTCGATGTCGTCGGTCGATACCGCCCACGCGCGCGCATCGTCGCCGCGCGAGACGCGGATGAACGCGAAGCTCGCCGCCGCAATCACGCCGAGCCCGATTCCATCTCGCGCGAAGAGAAATGGCGTGTTCAGCCATGCGGCCTTTTGCGGTATCGGATGCGTTACCCACGGAAAAATCAGGCTGCGGCCGAAGTACAGTCCGAAGAACAGAAAAAATCCCACCCACAGAAATGGCGCGAACGCCTCGCCGAGCCGATACGGCGTCGAGCCGCCCCACTTGGCCTGCGTCAGGTAGAAGGCCGCGGACGCGATCAGCGCACCTTGCGCGACGCCAAGAAAAAACAGGAGATTGACGAGATAGGCTTCCCATGCGATCGCTGCCGCGCCTCGGAGCAGCGCGAGTATGAACGCGATCGCGCCGAGCACGATCATCGCGCCCGCGACCGCCCGCATCGTCGCGCCAGCCACCGACTCTACCGGTTGCGGCTTGAGCGCCGCGCGCTCGCGATGCGCCTTTTGAGGATTGCTGCTCATGACTCCGGTGCCATCGGCTGGACGCCTTCACGGACGACCTCTTCCGCGCCCGATTCTTTCAGCATCGACTCGACGCGCGCCGCGTCCGCTTCATCGCATCGAACCACGATTCCAAATCGATCTTCGCCGAAGCGCCCTTCGTAGCCCGGCGCGCTCTCGGTCGCGGGCACACCTGCGAGCCCCAGCACTCCGAAGAAGCCGAAGATTCCGCCCAGCAGGACCATCAACTCGAAGCAGATCACGATGAATGGGGGCCACGACACCAGCGGTTTGCCGCCGGCATTGAGGCGCCACTCGTAAGTTGTGCCAATCGTGATCGCGAGCCCCGTGAGCACGCCTGAAATTCCGCCCGTCAGAACGATCCATCGCACCGGGCTTTTCTTCCTGCCGATCGCGTGTTCGATTTTGTGGCTCGGGAACGGCGCGAAAGTATGGAAATCGGCGACCTGTGCCGCGCGCAGCTCTTCGATCGCGTGCGCCGCGCGCGTATCGTCGGCAAACGAGCCTATGATCGCGATGGTGCTCATGCGGCTTTGACTCGATCCATCTTGAGCGCCTTGCGCAGCCAGACGATTCCTTCCTTGAGTTCCGTCATCGAAAAGATCGGCAGGAATCTTGAAAATAGCGAGAACAGTCCCAGGAACCACGCGAAGCTGCCGACCGTGATCATGATTTCAGTGATCGACGGATGGTACGGCCCCCACTGCGAAGGTTCGAAGTTCACCCTCAGCGAGCCCGCGATGATAACAAAGCGCTCGAGCCACATGCCGATATTTATGAAAATTGAAATTATCCAGAGCGCGGTGAGGTTAACCCGGATGCGCGGGGAGAACAGCAGCAACGGAATCAGGCAGTTGCACAAAACCATGGTCCAGAACAGCGGGCCCCATGGCCCGAAGTAACGCATGTGAAACGTCATCTGCTCGATCCTGTCGCCCGAGTACCAGACCATGAACGTTTCAGTTATGTACGAGTATGAAACGACCAACGAGGTCAGCAGAATGACTTTCGCGAGATTGTCGAAATGCCACTCGGTCAGCAGGTCCTCGATGCCCAGCAGCCTGCGCATCGGGACCAGCAGCGTGATAACCATCGCGACGCCGGAAAAGATGGCGCCGGCGACGAAGTACGGCGCGAAGATCGTACTGTGCCAGCCGGGCAATTGCGCCATAGCGAAATCCCACGACACCACCGAGTGCACCGACAGCACCAGCGGAGTCGCCAGCCCCGCCATCAGCAGGTACGCCATCGAGTAATGACGCCACTGCCGATCGGTCCCCTGCCATCCCATCGCCAGCACTGTGTAGAACTTCTTGCGCCAGCCGGTTGCGGCCTCGCGCGCGTTCGCGATGTCGGGAATCAATCCCATCGTCCAGAACAGCGCGCTGATAGTCAGATAGGTACTGACTGCGAAAGCGTCCCATACCAGCGGCGAACGGAAATCGGGTTGCAGGTATCGCTCGTTAGGGTATGGCAACAGCCAGTAGAAAAACCACACTCGGCCCAGGTGGAACAGCGGGAACAGACCGGCCGTCGCGACCGCGAATATAGTCATCGTTTCAGCGGCGCGATAAACCGCCGTGCGCCACTTGGTCCGGAACAGAAATAGAATCGCGGAGATCAACGTTCCCGAGTGCGCGATACCGACCCAGAAAACGAAGTTGGTAATATAGATCGCCCACATAACGGGCTGTCGAAGACCCGTCACGCCCAGTCCCGTGTAAACCTGGCGCATCCACAACGCGGCCGCGATCCCGACCAGCGTGAAGCAGAATCCGATCCACGCCCAGTACGCGAGGCCGGCCGGTTCCATCACGCGCAGCACGCTGCGGTCGATGTCGCGGAAACTCGGCTCCGGGACTATTTTAGGCGCCGCCGCCACTCAGGCCTTTCCTTTCTCGCGATACAGATCGCGCAGATACGTAATCGCCGGTTGCGTGTTGAGTTCTTCCAGCGCGCGATAGGTGCGCAGCTTGTTGTCCTCGCGCCGGCGCATCATCGCGCTCGCGGGATCGTTGCTGTCGCCGAACGTGATTGCCCGCGTCGGACACGCCTGCTGGCACGCCGTCACGATCTCGCCGTCGCGTAGCTCGCGATCCTCAGTCTTCGCGTTGAGCTCGCCGAACTGGATTCGCTGCACGCAGAACGTGCATTTCTCCATCACGCCGGCGCCGCGCACCGTCACGTCGGGATTCAGTTGCAGGTTCAGCGGCGCGGGCCACTCCGGCACGAACCAGTTGAAGCGGCGCACCTTGTACGGACAGTTGTTTTCGCAATAGCGCGTGCCGACGCATCGATTGTAAACCTGGCCGTTGAGGCCTTCCTGCGTGTGATACGACGCGAACACCGGGCAGACCGGCTCGCACGGCGCGTGATCGCACTGCTGGCACAGCATCGGCGCGAGATAGAGTTGCGGCGCCTCCGCCGCTTCCGTTTCATTCGGAAAGTAACGCTCGATGCGAATCCACGACATGATTCGGCCGTTGTCGACACCCTGCCGACCAACCGTCGGAACATTGTTCTCCGCGTAGCACGCCGTCACGCACGCGCTGCATCCGGTGCACGCATTGACGTCGATCGTCATGCCCCATTTGTGTCCCGCATATTTCCATCGCGGGTACATTTCGAACGGCCCGGTAACTTCCTCCGCCTCGCTCTTCGGGACGACGCCGCCGGCGAGCTGCTCGATGCTCATCGCCTCGACGATCGAGCGCCCCATCATGTCGCTCTTGCCCAGCGGTGAGACGAGCGTGCGAGTCTCGCCGGTCGCGCGCGCGGTCGCAGCCGCGAAGGTCGCGCCCGCCGCCATTATCGTCCACGCATTTGCGCCGACGTCTTTCGCATAACGGCCGTACGCGCGATGCCCCTGCCCAAACGGCACCGCAATCACGCCGGGACGCACGGTGCTCTCGACCAGGACCGGCGCCTCGATCGTGCCGTGCTCGGTTTTGATCTCAATGACGTCGTCCTTCGCGACGCCGAGCTTGCGCGCTGTCTCCGGATGCATCTCGGCCCAGCTGTCCCACACGATCTGGGTGACCGGCTCGGGCAATTCCTGCAGCCACGGCTTGTCGGCGCCGCGCCCGTCGTAGAGAAAAATGTGCGGGTAAGCATACACCGAAAGTTCCATCTGAGCCGCCGTCGGCACCGCCGCCGTGAATGGAGACGTGTCGAGGGTGAGCGCCGCCAGATGCTGCTCCTCGAACAATCCGCCTTCGCGCCGAACCTTTACCCAGAAATCGTCTGGATTCGCGCTGTCGGCTTTGGGAGCCAGCGCGAGCCATTCAGCTTTGACAGCCTCCGCGGTGCTCGCCCACGGAAGTTTCGCGCCCGGCAATCCAGCGGCCGCCGTGAGCAGGATGTCGCCGATCGGCCTGCTGTCGAACACCGGCTGCATCACCGGCTGTCCCAGTCCCCGGACTCCGGCCCGCGGCGCCGTGTCACGCCATGATTCGAGCGGATGATGCGCCGGCATGAGAAGACTCGCCATCGCGGCGGTCTCGTCGGGCACGCCTCCCGCCCACACGACGAACGGAACTTTCTGGAGCGCCTCGGCGATTCGCGCCGACGGGGGCATCGTGAAGACCGGATTCGCGCCCGCGATGAAGGCCACGTCGATCTCACCGCCGCGCGTCGCGTCCACCAACGCGTCCAGTTCGTCTGGCGTGCTGGTATCTTCGGCCGGCGCACCTTCGAAGAACATTATCGTCTTGCCAAAATTGCCGGTAACCGAATTGAGGATCATCGCCGCAAGATGCGCCGACGAATCGTCAGTGCCTGCAATTGCCAGCGCGCCGTCCGCGTTGCCCAACACCTCGCCGAGCCGGGCGATAGTCGCGGCCGGCACGCCGGTGCGCGCGCTCGTCGCGGCTGGATCGAAATTCTCGACCGCCTTGCCGAGCGCCGCCAGATCGAAGCCCGAGTTTTTCGAAACCATCCCGTTTTTGACCAGGACGTTGAGCACGCTCCACGCAACGTCGGCCTGCGCGCCCGGCGCAGTCGCGATCCACTCGTCGCACTTCGACGCCGTCATGCTGAGCCGCGGCCCGACGTACGTCGCGCGGCCAATAGTCAGCGCGCCGCGCCGTTTCTGTGGCGTGCGGAACAACGAATACTGGCGCGCGAGTTCGACCGGGGAATGCCACGTCTTGAGAAAGTCCGCACCAAACGAAATCAGCACTTCGGCCTGATCGATCCGATACGCCGGCAGATCGCGCCGGCCAAACAGCATCTTGGCCGCGGCGCGTACCGGCTCCTGGTTGATTGCCTCGTAAAATATCGCGCGCGACGAATTGTAAGCGCCCAAAGCTGCGAGCGCGATTTTTCTGAAAGTCGGCCCCTGCGGCGAACCGAAGAACGCGACGCGATTCTTGCCCGCCTTCGACGCCGCCGCCAACTTGTCGCCGAGCATTTTCTCGGCGTCGCCCCACGACACGGTCCGCAGCGCGCCGTCGCTCCCGCGTACTTGCGGATGCGCCAGCCGGTCCGGATTGTACAGGCCTTGCAGGGCAGCCTGCCCCCGCGCGCACAGCGCACCCTGCCCGATCGGATCGGCGGGATTGCCCTCGAGCTTGATCACTCGCCCTTCGCGGATTCGCGCCACCACGCCGCATCCCGCCGGACACTCCGCGCACGTCGTCGCAAAAAAACTCGGCACCCCCGGAACTACGTTCTCATCGGGCACCACGTACGGAATCAGCTTGCGCGCGGCCGGCTCGCAGCCGGGGACCGCCGCCGCCGCGCCTGCGGTCGCGGCCAGCTTGATGAACGCTCGCCTGGATATCGGTGGTCCCTCGCGCATCAGCTTCCTCTACTCAGTGATGACAGCCCACGCAGTCGAGTGTCGCTTTTTTCTCCGTGTGACAGTCCACGCAGAATCCCATGTTGATTTCAAACGCAGGCACCACGCGATCCATCGTCTGTACCGGGCCGTGACAACTCTGGCACTGCACTCCCGCATGAATATGGGGCCGATGCGTAAAGCGCACGAAGTCGGGCAGCGTGTACACGCGATTCCACTGGATCTCGAACGACGCCGGTGTGTTGTCCGTCCACGGCCGCGTCACGGGCGCGATTCCGCCGCCCGCAATCCCGTCGCCATGACATCCCACGCACCTCGCGACCGCCGGAATTCCCGGCTCTGACGATCTGCTCGCGTACGCATGGCAATACTGACAGGGAATCTTGTTCACGCCGGCGTGGACGCGATGGCTGAACGGGATCGGCTGTACTACGTCCGCTCGTGGCGCCCACGGCCGTTGCGACAGGGCGATCACGGCCCCGCCCAGAACGAGCATCAGGAGTGCGAGCGGTAGCACTATCCGGTTCATGCTCACGATCAGGCTTGTGAATAATCCCAAGAGCGCCGCTGCGCCACCCTGCGATGGTTAAAATTTCTAACAACACGATCGCTCTTAATCAAGTAAAATTAATGCGATCGGCGGCGCCAGCTGCTCCTGGGGCCGCACTCGCCTGTGGATTCCCATTGTGCGAGAACGTCGATTTATTGCGGCAGGTAGTTTCGACACCCTGGAAAGTATGTTAGTTACGTCTAGGTTCTTGTGGTCTGAGGCTGTTTCGACAGGTGCAAATCAAGACTGCTTCTCGACTTGGTCTATTACCGCCCTACCTTTTTGCCGAGCTTGACCGCTTGAAGAAGGAGGTCGCGAGCAAGGGCATTGACGTTATCAGCCTCTCGATCGGCGACCCCGACCTGCCCACTCCCCGTCACGTCGTCGAGACTCTAAAGCGCGCTGCCGACGACCCTAAAAATCACCGGTATCCCGACTACGAAGGTCTGCCGCAATTCCGCCAGGCCTCTGCCGAGTGGTATCGCCGCCGCTTCGGCGTCAGTTTCGACTATCAGCGCGAGGTCTGCGCTCTGATCGGCTCCAAGGAAGGCATCGCAAATTTCGCGACCGCCGTCGTCGAGCCGGGCGACATCGTGTTGATTCCCGATCCCGGCTACCCCGTCTACTACTCGGGATGCGTCTTCAATGGCGGAGAGCCGTATTTTTTACCGCTCAGAAAGGAAACCGGCTTCGTTCCCGATCTTGCCTCGATTCCCGCCGAAGTCGCGCGCAGCGCCCGGATGCTGTGGCTGAACTATCCCAACAATCCGACCGCCGCGACCGTTGACCTCTCGTTTTTCCAGGATGCGGTCAAATTCTGCCTCAAGCACGACGTCATCCTCGCTCACGACAGCGCCTACTCCGAAATTGCCTACGACGGCTATCGCTCCCCGAGCGTTTTCCAGGCCGACGGCTCGCGCGATTGCGCGATCGAGTTCCACTCGCTCTCGAAAACCTTCTCGATGACCGGATGGCGGGTTGGCTTCGCGATCGGCAACGCGCAGTTGATTGGCGCACTCGGCAAGGTCAAGACCAACATGGATTCCGGCGTCTTCCAAGCCGTGCAGGAAGCCGCGATCACCGGCCTCGAAGGGGGCGACGGCGACAAGCTCGCCGAATATTGCGCGATCTACCAGCAACGCCGCGACCTGCTGGTCGGCTCGCTGCGCGCGCTCGGCCTCGAATGCGAAAAGCCGCGCGCGACCTTCTATGTCTGGACCAAAGTTCCACGTGGTTACACCTCGGTTTCATTTACCGAGCGCGTTTTGAAGGAAGCCGGCGTCGCAATTACGCCCGGCTCCGGATTCGGCAAGGGTGGTGAGGGTTACGTCCGCTTTTCACTCACGAGCGGGCGGTTGGTCGAGGCGGTGGACCGACTAAAAGCGCTGCGGTTGTAACGGCGAGGATGCCCCATCGGGCTTTCATCGGATTAGGCAGTAATCTAGGCGATCGAGCCGCCAATTATCGCGAGGCGATTCAACGGATCGCGTCGATCCCGGACACCCGGGTCGTGCGCCAATCCTCGATCTACGAGACCGAGCCGATCGGCGATCTCAAGGGCGCGTTCCTCAACGGCGTCATCGAAGTCGAGACCGAGCTCCCCGCCGAAGTCCTGATGCGCCGGCTGCTCGCGCTCGAGCGCATCATGGGCCGCAAGCGCGTCAAGGGCCGCAAGCAGACCCGTGGCAAATACCGGCCGCGAATCATCGATCTCGATTTGCTGTTCTTCAACAAGGAAACGATCGACACGCGAATTCTGAAAGTGCCGCATCCGCACCTCCACGAGCGCCGCTTCGTGCTCGCCCCGATGAGCGAGTTGGCGCCCGCGCTCATCCACCCGAAACTCAACGCGTCCATTTCCGAGATGCTGGCGGGACTTAAGTCGCCGTTTCGTGTTACCCTTGCGCGAGCGGACCTGCTGAGGCCGCAACCGGCGAAAACAAAAAAAGAGGCATCCCAATGAAGTATTTTATCGATACCGCCGAGGTCGCCGAGATTCGCGAGGCCGCCAGCTGGGGACTCATCGACGGCGTCACCACCAATCCATCGCTGATGGCGAAGACCGGGCGCCCGTATCACGACGTGCTCAAGGAGATTTGCGAAATCGTCGACGGACCGATCAGCGCCGAAGTCGTCGCAACCGAAGCGTCCGCGATGATCGAAGAAGGCGAGAAACTCGCCAAGCTCCACAAGAACATCGTCGTAAAATGCCCGATGATTGTCGAGGGCCTGAAAGCCACTCACGCACTAGCCAAACGCGGCATCCGGGTAAACGTAACTCTGATCTTCACCCCGCTTCAGGCGCTAGCCGCCGCAAAGGTAGGCGCCTCATTCCTGTCACCATTCATAGGCCGCCTCGACGACATCGGCCAAGACGGCTTCGAGATAGTCGAGCAGATGGTCCAAATCCTCTCGAACTACGACTACCCAGCCGAAGTCCTCGTAGCCTCAGTCCGCAACACCACCCACCTACTACGCGCAGCAGAGATCGGCGCCGACATCGCGACGGTCCCATTCGCAGTGCTCAAACAGACCCTGCATCATCCGCTAACTGACCTGGGCCTCGAGCGTTTCCTGGCCGACTGGCGCAAAACCAACCAGAAGATCTGACGACCTCACGCGCCGCGCGCCTCTTCCCCTCTCCCGAAGGGAGAGGATCGAGGGTGAGGGACCTCACGCAGCGCGCGCTTCGCGCGCGATTCAGGATTCTGCTTCTGCCGCGCTGCGTCCGAATTTTATTGTTCTTTTCTTCGGACAAAGCTTTCCGGCGTGCCGTCCTCAGGGTTGACGAAGATGACGTCTTTCGAGTCGCGGCGCGGTGTGTCGAACGAAAGAAAGACCACAGGCCGCTCAAGAAGTTTGGGCAGAGAGTGAACGGTCGTGTGCTTGAAGAAGAGGAGGTCGCCAGGTGCGAACTCCCGTTCGTTCGAGGCATCGCCCATCCAGAAGGTGCCTCTTCCCGAAAGAACATAAAGGTACTCGTCGCAGACGGTATGATAATGCGGAGGCAACGCCCGGTAGACCCGCCAGACTCGGCAGCTCGCAGCCGGTTCGTTGGTCAGGTAGGTATCGATTAACAGCGTCTCGGCAGTCTCCGGAAATGACCGCGCGATTTCGTGCGGCTTGAAGCGATTGTAGTCAGGTTTTTCTGCCATGAAGGTTCTCCATGCTTTGAAAAAATGAATCTCGTGTCCACTTGATCACTGGGAGCCGCCGTCGCCTCAAGCAAACCATGATCAGGCCCTTCCAACTCCCAGGCGTGAAAACCCCCCGCACAAACTGAGCCCCGCCTTCTCGCGTTCATCTCCGACAGGCGCAATCGAACCGCCGGTCAAGCCGCGACCCCTGACCCCTTCCCGTTGCATGGGAAGGGGCGTCTAAAGAAGCGATTCTTCGGCGGACGACTGAGGTGACGGGATGTTAGTTCGCGGATGCTGCCGTACGCTCCACAATCAATCGATCCAACTCGGCGCGTAGTTTCGGCAGTACTTCTTCGTAGCCGAAATAGCCGAGCTTGCGATCTTTCTTCTTGAGATTGACCGTGGTCGGACCGCACCACAGGCCGAGGTCGGCGTCGTCGGTCTCGCCTGGCCCGTTCACGCGGCATCCCATGATTGCAATCGTGATTTTGTACTTCTCGGCGTATACCGTGAGTTCCTTGACCTGCTGCGCCAACTCGACGAACTTCATGTTCTCGACGCGCGAGCACGACGGGCACGAGATGATATTGAGCCCCGCGCCGAAGTCCGGCACCGAGATAAACCTGCCGGCCGCAACATCCTCGATAATCTTGTGCCCGACGATCACTTCCTCGTGCTTGCGTTCGTTGGGCAGCGTGAGCGACACGCGGATCGTATCGCCGATACTCTGCGCGAGCAGCTTCTCGAACGCTATCCGCGTCTTGATTATTCCGTCGGGCGGCAACCCAGCCTCCGTGACGCCCAGATGTATCGGCACGTCGGGGCGCCGCTTCGAGAAGCGCCGATTCGCGTCCATCACCTTGACCGGATCGGAATCCTTGAGCGACACCACGAAGCGCGTGAAGCCTAGCTCGTCCATCAGATCGCAATGGTACGCGGCCGACTCGACAATCGCCGCCAGTTGATCGCCCGGATACTTGTCCAGGAACGCCGGCGCGACCGATCCGCAATTCACCCCAATCCGGATCGCGACGTTATTCTCCCGCGCCACATCGACCAGCCATTTCACCTTCTGCTGGATCGTTTTCGACTTCTCGATATGGTGCAGATGCCCCGGGTTGTAGCGAATCTTGTCGACGTGCGGCGCTACCCGGTCCGCAATTTTGTAGTTTTCCTGCAAATCGACCGACAGCACGACGCCCTTGGTCTGCGCGCGGATTTCCTTTACCGCCGGAATTTCCTTCTCGCTGTCGATCGCGATGCGGACGATTCCCGCACCCGCGTTAGCCAACTGATGGGCCTGCGCGACGGTTTCATCGATGTCGATAGTCCGCGTCGCGCACATCGATTGCACCACCACCGGCGCATCGCCGCCGACCTTGGTGCCGCCAATCGTTATCTGCCGTGTCTTCCGGTCTTTTAGTTCTTTTACAGCCTGCTGCATTTCCACCTTGCCGATTAACTATGCTGCCGAATGCGCGCCGCCCTTGCTAGTGCTTGTGTTCGTCCGCCACCGCCATCGCGATCGCGCCATGACTGAACGCCGCGCCCGCACGCATCGCCGCCGCGACGAATACCGCCTCCGCGATCTCCTGGTCCGTGCATCCCTTCTCTTTCGCGCGGGTGACGTGCGCCTCGATACACCACGGGCACTGCGTGACATGCGCCGCCGTAATCGCCATCAATTCTTTCGTCTTGCTCGGAATCGCGCCGTCCTTGAAGACTTCCTTGTCGAATTCGAGGAACCCTTTGAACGGGTCCGGCGCATTCTGACGCAGGTTGCGGAGATACTTCGAGGTCTCCTTGCCATAGAAATCTGCCATCGTAATTCTCCTCGACCGAAGCTTTTTGTTTTTGCGATGCTCTGACTATAGCAGACGGCCCGTTCGCATCGATAACAAGGGCACTTCGCGACGCTGTGCGAACCGTAGGCGAACGTCGCGCCTGATCTGACGATTTCGCTTACTCTAATCCTGGCCTTATCGCCAGACAAATTTTACTTATCTTAGGCTCGCGACGGCTAATTTAACCTCTGACTTTTCCCTTGCAATGAGTCAGCGTTCTGACTAAGTTTCTTTCTCCATCGTTGATTATGAGACGGAAAGGAGCGCGCATAAGAGATGTGGCTGTCAATCCATCTCATGCTGCCAAAATTTTCGAACGTTCAAGCTCTTCGCTCGGGGGAGGGAGGAAGCTGAACAATGAGTACCGTCGTCTCCACTATCGAGGTCGCTGACCCGCGGCCATTTCCGGACGTCATTCTGCGCAGCCAGTTCTTCGAGATGGTCGGCGCCCGCTCGCGCTCGAGCGAGCAACGCCTGATGCTCGCGGTGCTGGCCGATGCGATCAACGTCGTGCAGGAATTCGGGGGCTCAAGCAGCCTGCGCAAACGCAACTCGTTTAACGACGCGTGGAACTGGTTCTTCACCAAGGGTGTCACGTCTCCGTTGTCGTTCGAAAACGTATGCGACGCACTCGGCATGGACGCCAAGGGCTTGCGATGGCGTCTGTCGGAACTGGTGGCGGGACGCGGCGGCAGTCCGCTGCGCCTGCGGCTCAAGGAAGCGAGCCGGATGCAGCGCCTGACCGTTAATCGGGTGCGCCGGCGCGATCCGCGCAAGATGCACCGCGGCACTCGCACCCGCTAGCAGCCAGCGTTCGACTCAATCGCCGGATTCAGACCGCGTGCGGAGTGGAGAACACTCCGCGCGCGGCTTCATTCCATCGCCGACTCCTGCTACCAATCGGTCTCATCTGAATGAGGGAGACCGATGCGATGGATCGTCCGCTGCAGGGCGTCAGAGTCGTCGAAGTTGCGATGTGGGTCGCGGGGCCGTCCACCACCGCCGTGCTCGGCGACTGGGGCGCCGACGTAATCAAGCTCGAAGACCCCGTTACCGGCGATCCGATTCGCGGCTTCGTCACTCGCACGATGGGCGATCCGAACGCGCGCATCCGTCCGCCATTCGAGCTCGACAATCGCAACAAGAGCTCTGTCGCCGTTGACCTCCGCACCGCCGACGGCCACGCATTCGCGCTCAAGCTCATCGAACGCGCGGACGTCTTCGTGACCAGCCTGCGCCTCGACGCCATCGAGCGCATGAAACTCGACTATGCAACGCTCTCCGCGAAAAATCCGCGCCTCATCTACGCGTCGATCAACGGCTACGGCCATCGCGGCCCCGATCGCAATCGCCCCGCTTACGACTACGCCGCCGCATGGGCGCGCTCGGGCCTGATGGCGACGATCGCCGAGCCCGGACAATCGCCGCCCGCGCAGCGCCCCGCCATGATCGATCATGCCGTCGGGCTTGGCCTGGCCGGCGCCGTCTCGGCCGCCCTGCTCGCGCGCGAGCGCACCGGCCGCGGCTGCGAGGTCAATGTCTCGCTGTTCGCGATGGGGCTTTGGATGAACGCCTCGGATCTCACCATCGGCCTAATGACCGGCTTCTCTCCACGATCCGAGTCGCGCACCCAGCGGATAAATCCGCTGTGGAGTTCCTATCGATGCGCCGACCAGCGATGGATTTACTTCGTGATGATCCAGAGCGATCGCTATTGGCCGGATTTCTGCCGCGCGCTCGACAAACCGGACTGGCTGAGCGATCCGCGCTTCAAAGATTCAACCGCTCGCGGGTTAAACAGCCCCGCGTTAACTGACGAAATAGATCGTGCCGTCGCCGCCCGCACCGCCGACGAATGGGCGCCGATTTTCGATCGCCACAACCTAATCTGGGCGCCGGTCCGCACTGACACCGAAGTCCTCGACGATCCTCAAGCCGAAGCTATCGGCGCCTTCGCGGCCGTCGATCATCCAAACATTCCGGGATGCCGCGTCGTGAACAGCCCAATCGAGTTCGGCGACGCTGACAGGCCAGCTCATCGCGCCGCCCCCGAACTAGGCCAGCACACCGAGGAAGTCGCCCTCGAAATGGGCCTGTCCTGGGAGGAAATCGCGCGCCTGAAGGCGTCGGGCACCCTTGGGTAGGCTTAATCCGAAAACGAGCCAAACTCCTTGCTGACAGGTGATTTTTCAGCACGTTAGAATAATCAAACGGTGGTATAAACCCGTATTTTCACGACTTTGTTTGACTCTGATCAACGCCCCTCCATATGATCTTTGCCACCGAAACCGGAGGTCGCCTGCTCGTGCGAATGATTGTTCCTCCCGTCGCTCATCGCCGCGAAATTGATCGCAACCTGGCCGAATTTTTCCGCGGCCATCGCGCCGCGCATTTCAACCGCGCCATCTCCTCGATGTGCCGGTACTTCAAACTGCGCCGCCCGCGTATCGAATGGTTCGAGTACATCGATTGGGGCAAAACCGCCGGCCGCACCTACGACGACGGCCGCATCCATCTCGTCCATCCCGAAAACTGGAAACGCGGCCGCGTCTATTACAGCGAGCGCATGTGGATCCAGATGATCTACCACGAGATGGGTCACTTCCTTTTCTGGACCGACGCCGAGCGCAAAGCCGACCTGTTCTCGCGCCGGATGGTGCGCGGGCTCAAGCTCGCCGGCCGTCGAAGCGCATCGCGCTCGCGCGCCCGCGGCGGAATCTCGAGTGCGCGTCGCGCGGCGAATCGCGTCCGCAAGCGCCGCCCGCAAATTTCGATCGCACGAAAGTCGCGACGCGCCGCGCGCACCGCCACTCGCAAATCTCGCCGGGTCGCCTGATGCCGCAGAAGCCCAACGTCGAAAATCGCTGGTGGGTCGAAACCACCTTCAAGAAACCCAAAAAGGCCAAGGCCGAAACCGAGATGCCGCAGTTGCCGGTCGCGATGGCTTTTTACCAGGTCGCGCACGACTACGATCAGGACCGCGCCAAGGAAGACCTGACCGACAACAACCTCCGCATCGCGCGCGAGGCCAACCCTCCGCAGGGCGATTGGGCCTACGTCGCGATGACCGAGCAGCACGCGCCGCCCAACGTCATCAAGCGCGTCAAGGACGAGTTCCGCATCCCGCGCGAAGCCCGCGGCATCGTAATCGATCACGGCCGCGTGGTGCGCCTGCTGATCTGCGGTCCGCAGCTCGAGGACTGGATGCTCGATATCACGCTGGGCGACGAGCCCTCAGTCGACGCCTACGTCTGGTCGGTAATGTATCGCGAAAGAATCTTCCGCCGCGCCGAAGACGCACTGCGCCAAGCCCGCAAATGGGCCATCAACCTGCTGCAATTCCCGCCCCCGAGAGACGAACCCTTCCGCGGCGCCCTGCTGATATAGCCTCTCCTCATCCGCATCCTAACCTCTCCTCGGACAAGGAGAGGTTAGGAATCCCCCGTCCTCCCTCCCTTCCAAATCCGCCCCCCAAACGCTAAACCTCGAATCGTGATCTTGCACCGGCCGGCCGCTCGATGAACTACCTGTCACTCGTGTTCCGCAACCTCACCCGGAACAAACGCCGCACGATTCTTACCACGCTGTCGATCACCGTCTCGATATTCATCTTCGCATCGCTGATCAGCCTGCCCGGACTGCTCAACAAAGTGCTGCGCGACCGCGCCAACTCGCTCCGCCTCATCTGCCACAGCAAGGCCAGCATCCTCTACATGCTGCCCGAGTCGTATCGGCGGCGAATCGAAACCGTGCCGCACGTCGAGGCGGTGGCGGCCTACAGCGTGTTCATGGCGACGTACCGCGACCCGAGCGAGCAGCTCGGCGTTCTCGCGGTGGACGACGATCACGTCCGCGAAATCTTTCCCGATTGGGACATCAGCGCGGAAACCGAGCATGAATTCGCCAGTCTGCGCACAGCGGCCCTGGTCGCAACCAACCTGATGAAAGTTTACGGATGGAAAGTCGGCCAGACCATCATGCTGCGCGGCACGATGTATCCAGTGGACCTGCAACTGACGATCGTCGGCGTGCTGAACGAGGACGCTGCCGGGCCCCGAATTATCTTCCGGCGCGACTACATGGAAGAACTGCTGGGCAGGCCCGGCACCGCCAACCTCTTCTGGGTGAAGGTCGACAGCTCCCGGTCGGCGCCCGAAGTGATCGCCGCCATCGACGAAATGTTCGCCAATTCGCAGTACGAGACGGCCACTGAAACCGAAGTCGCGCTCATCAAGAATGAAGTCGGCAGCCAGATGAACCTGATGCTCACTGGCGCAAAATTTCTCGCCGCGATCGTGATGTTCACGATTGCGCTGGTCGCCGGCAATACGGCCGCGATGGCGGTCCGCGAGCGGCGTCACGAGATGGCCGTGATGCGCGCGATTGGATTCACGCGCCACTCGATTGTCATGCGAATCCTGGTCGAGGGACTGATAGTCGGCGTATCCGGTGGCGCGCTCGGATGCGTCCTGGCTTTCCTCGGGTTCGAACTGTTGCCGCATGTTTCCGGCGCACTGGGTCCGCTCGCGCTCGCGATGACGCTGCAGCCGCGAATCATCGCGTACAGCTTCATAATCGCCACCGCAATCGGAGCAGCCAGCGGCTTCATCCCGGCGACCTTGGCCACCCGCGGCGACATCTCAACCGAACTCCGCGCCATCTAGATTCCTCTTCGATAGCGATCAGCTGGCGAAATCGATAGCATGTGCGTAGGAGAAGTTGGGCGAGTTAATCTGCTGGCAGAGCGGGAAATTTGAGATGGGACGCGCGAAAATCGATATACCTGCTGAACAGGTTCGCAACTTCTGCCAACGCCATCACATCCGCAGGCTCGCGCTCTTTGGCTCGGTTCTGCGCGACGACTTTCTTCCGGACAGTGACGTGGACGTGATCGTGGAATTCGAGTCCGGGCACGTTCCCGGCCTCGACTTCTTCGCGATGCAGGACGAGTTATCCACCATTTTGGGTCGGAACGTTGACCTTAACACGCCCGGGTTTCTGAGCAGTCACTTCCGCGACCGGGTGCTCGCCGACGCCGAGGTTCAATATGTCGCGCCATGAGAGCATGGTGCGAATTCAGCACATGCTTGATCACGCGCGCGAAGCGGTTGAATCCTCACCAGCGCCTCCACCCCTAAACGCTACCCTTCTAACAGGGACGAAGTCCCGCATCTTTTCTTGGTATTGGGTGCAGGGGTCACCCCTGCCCAAGGAAGCGTGAAACCCACGGTGGGTTTCACTACAATCAAGTTCCGCGTTCCCCTCCTTCACTCCGCGATCTTTCCCACTTGCCTCTCCCCCATGATGCGGAATAGTTCTGGTCTCATCCGAGTGCCACAAGTCGTTCCGGCACGCATTGCCAGTCGAGGTGAGCCGATGCAAAAATTCGCATCCACGACTATCGCGCTTTCGATCCTGCTACTCCTCAGCGGATGCTCGACGAACAATCAGACTGTCCAGCAGCGGCAGGCATGCAATGCCGGCGATCCGCATCCGTGGTGCACGCAGATGGCGCAGACCAAGCCGCTTGGCGCGTCGCCGTACGGATTGGAATCGACGGGTCCGACTAATCCCGAGATGCGGGACGACAACACGCCGTATCCCAGGAATCCTGCCCTGTCGCTCGCAGGCGCAAGTATAATGTTGAATCGCTAGCGCGCCGATCCTGGCCGCTACTTTCTGAACTCGACGGTCGCCGTGCCGGTCACGAGGCGCTCCGCCTCTTCGTTCTCCATCCAGACGTCGATCTCGGCGGTGCGATCTTCGGGATTCTTGTTGGTGATAAAGCCGTGAATCGTGATCGTGTGATCGGGCTGCACCGGCACGCGATAGGTGGTGCCCATCTGCTTCAGCCAAGCGTTGCTCGAGCCGATCCAATCCGTCACCAGCTTCGACAGCAGCCCCAGGCTCATGTTGCCCGGCAGTATCATCCCGGGCAGCCCTTCTTTTTTCGCGGCTTCGTCGTCGGTGAAGCGGCCCGGGCCCTCGCCCATACCCATCGTCTTGGCATAGGCGCGGCACTGATCCTTGGTCACGAACAGCTCGAGCGGGCCGAGCGTGTCGCCGACATTGATCTCTTCGAACTTGTTCAAGTGCGGTTCATGAAGCGATGGTCGATATGGGCCAGCACTTCGTCCTTTTGGTTCTTCAGCGTCGAGCGGATTACGACGAAGACCATGGTGCCTGTCCGTCCCGTCTTCTCGTAAATTTCCTTCACGTGCGAGCTCAGCGTCACCTGGTCGCCCGGCCTGATCGGCGAGACGAACTCGACGTCCTTACCGGCGTCGAAGCCACGGCGGCCGAAGCGCGGCACGTTCTCGAAAAAATGCCGCCCGTTGCGAAACGTCACCGCGAACGACGGCGGCGCGACGATCCCGCCGTACGGGCCTTTCTTCGCCGCCTCCTCGTCCGTGTAGATCGGATTAGTCTCGCCGAGCGCCGCGCAGTACCGCTTGATCTTGTCGGCCTTGACCTCGACGGGTTCGGTCACTTCGAAGACCTTGTTGATCAGCGCCGGATCGTAATTCACTGCCATCGTGATTCTCTACCGCGTTTCCATCGCGACCGCATGCGGCACCGCCTTGCGCCGCGGCCGGAAATCCACCGGCTCGTAGTTGCCGGTTTTCAATTCCCGCACCAGGTCGTCGATCGTCTTGATATACGCGCTGAACTTTGTCGCGCACAGCCCGATCAGGCTCACCAGATGGCTGTCCGAGCCGCCAGTCGCCGCGAACCCGTACTTCGCGATCAATTCCGCGCTGCGCTCGTCCTCGCCCTTGCGCGATCCGCCGTTCAGCGCCTCGACCGCGACTACGTTCTCGAGCGGCCCCTTGCTCTGGTAGTGCTCGTACAACCCGATATTCGGGCGCCCCGGATGACACGGCACGACGATTCCGCCCATCCGCGCCACTTCGTCGATCAGGGTCTGCGCGTCGAGCCGCACGTCGGCGAAATCGAATCGCGCGACCATGTCGTCATTCACCCCGAACACCAGCATGTGCCCGTAGTTGGTCTCGACTTCCGACGCGCGCAGCACCATCGTGCCGAACTTGTCCTCGAGCGCGCGGTAGTCGGCATCGCGATTGAACTGTCGATGCTCGGTCAACACGATTCCGTCGACCGGCCGCTCGGCCGCACGCAGCTTGATCCAGTTGAGGTACGCCTCTACCGGTGCGCGACTGTCTTCCGATGCTTCACTATGCGTGTGCAGATCAAGGATTGTACTCACCAGGATTGAGCCCTCACCTCGCCGGGCGAAATTTCGCGAGCGTCACCGCGGGCGTGACGTCTTCGTATACGACCTCGACGGGCATCCCTATTTTAGCCTGTTCCGGCGCGCAGTCGATAAGGTTGGTGAGCATTTTCACGCCCTCCTCCAATTCGACATAGGCCATGATGTATGGCAGCGACTCGCGAAATCCGGGCGCCTGGTTCTGATATGTCGTCGTGAAGGTATAGACCTTGCCGCGCCCGCTGCACTTGATCCATTGCGTCTCCGACGCCATGCAATTCGTGCACAGCGCGCGCGGATAGTAGCGCACGTCGCCGCACTTCCCGCACTTCTGGATGTAAAGCTCATGCCGCTGGAGCGCTTCCCACCACGGACGATTCTCTTCGTCGAGATGCGGGAGTGGTTTCGAATATTTCTTCGCTTGGGTTTGTTCCGCCATAATTCTTGGAGCCTATCCCACCAGGCCAGCAGCTCGCCAGGTCTTGATCCCCTTCGGCAGAAGCAGCATTGCGATATTGCAGAGGCCGGGCAAATTCTATAGCGCGAGCTCGTTCGCGATCAGCCGATCGATCGCGCGACGGGCGTGAATCCGGGCCGCATCTCCGTGGATTTCGACCAGCGGCCCATCGGGAAGCTCCAGCAGCCGCTGTTGCTGGGCTTCGAGAACCGCCTTGTCTTGCTCGAAAGTCCTGGCAATTTCATCGAACAACTGCCGACACGCGCTGGGGTCATTCTGGTTATAGCCACTTGCGGACGACCAGAAATAGTAGGTGCTGTTCTCAGTCTCAGGGGTCAGGCCGTGGAACAGCCTGAACGAGAAGCAGTCTTCTCGCGCGCTGTCGTATTTCCAATCGCGCAACACACCTGTCCCTGCGTCGATCGCGCCGTTCCATTGAATCACTGCGTGGGGCGCGACGAATTCAATCTCCTGCCATCGATCCACCCTTCCTTTGAAACCGACCGCCTTGACGTAAGTCGGTGGCGGCGTCGAGTCGATCATCCAGCGCTCGAACCTCACTCCGTTGGCCGTACGCACAGTTCGCATTCTGGCTTCCACGTGAGTATTCGCGTCACCCCCGACGGTGCCTTTGTGCACGTAGCCCAGGTGCGAAAGATCCATCAGGTTGTCCAACACCAGCAAATAGCCACTGCGCAAATACAGCGTCGTATGCTGATGCGGCCAGTTGCGTGAATCGTTGTGGTAAGGGTAGCGGGTCAGCATCGAGCGATCCGCCTTCTCCGGATCGCCCATCCATATCCATACCAACGCGTCTTGTTCGACCGTCGGATAAGATCGGACCCGCGCGCCGGGCGGCACCCTATGATCTCCCGGCACCAGCACGCATTGTCCTGTGGAGTCGAAGACCAGGCCGTGATACCCGCACTGGATTCCGCGTGGAACCACGTCGCCCAACGAGAGCGGCGCACCGCGATGGCAACAGCGGTCCTGGAGCGCGGCGACCGCTCCCGAGGAGTCCCTGAACAGTACTACCGGCTCACCGAGGATCCGTCGGGCGAGGGGCCGCTCTACGAGTTCGTCAGACCATGCGGAGATGTACCAGGCGTTGCGAACAAACATCGGCGTCCTCTCTCAGCCGTCAAATGAATTTGTCTTCGTCCGTCGCGATTCTACTGATTGCTGAGAATAAGCGTCGCCCCCGAATGCCGCGTGCCGAGCGTGCCGCCGGTGCCGTGCGCGAGCGCGATTTTGCAATCCTTGACCTGCCGCGGACCGCATTCGCCGCGCAGTTGTTTCGTGGCTTCAATCACTAAAAAAATTCCGCGCATCCCCGGATGGTTCGACGACAGACCGCCGCCGTCGGTGTTGATCGGAAACTCGCCGTCGAAGCGCAACCGCCCGCCCGACACGAACGCTCCGCCTTCGCCACGCTTGCAGAAGCCGAGATTCTCCAGCGTGGACAGCACGGTGATCGTGAACGAGTCGTAGATCATCGCCATGTCGATATCGTTGTGCGCGACGCCCGCGCGCTCAAACGCGAGCTGCCCGGACTGCATTGCAGCAATTTCTAAAAAATCGCGCTGGCCGCGCGCCGCGTGTCGCACCGTCTCTCCCGTGCCGAGGATGTACACCGGTTTCTTCTTCAAATCGCGCGCGCGCTCGGCCGACGTGATGACCAATGCGCCGCCGCCGTCGCTGATGATGCAGCAATCGAGCAGATGCAGCGGCGACGAGATGATTCGCGATGCGAGTACGTCTTCCACCGTGATTGGGTCGCGATACTTCGCGGCCGGATTCATCGACGCATGCAGCCGCATCGTGACCGCAATCTCGGCGAGCTGCTCTGGAGTGGTGCCGTAATCGTGCATATGGCGCTGCGCGATCATCGCGTACGACCCGACGGTCGTCGGCCCGAACGGAATCTCGTACTGGTCGCACGGATCGCCGCCGCCACCGCCTCCGCCGCCGGTGCCGATCGCAAACCGCGACGACGCCGCCGTCGAGCCGTAGACCACTACGCATACGTCGCACAGCCCGGCGTGAATCGCGGCGGCTGCATGCGCGGTATGCGCCACGAACGACGACCCGCCAATCGAAGTCGAGTCGACAAAGTTCGGCGTCAGGTTCAGGTAATCGCAGAAGCTGACGATTCCCATCCCGCCCATACCCATTCCGGTCGTGCACAGACCGTTGACGTCCTTGATCGTCAACCCGGCGTCGTCGAGCGCGCCACGCACGCTCTCCGCCATTATCTGAAACAGGCTCTTGTCCGGCGCGAAGCGCGTAGGATGCTCAAACACTCCGGCCACTGCGGTCTTGCGGCTTAAACTCATCTCGAATTCCTACTTGAGTCCGTCAACAAACTGTTCGATCGCGGCGTTGTACTCAGCGGGACGCTCGCGCGGGATGTAATGACCGGCGTCCGCGATAATCTTGGTGGTCGCGCCACGAATTTTGCTTGCGATAAATTCCGCGTCGGCGGGAGTCGTGCCTTTGTCGTCGGCGCCGGCAATCGCCAGCGTCGGTTTGTCGATCTTTCCGATCGCGTCGCGCAAATCGACCTGCGAGCACGCGAGAATATCCGTGTAGCGCACGCGAGGATCCGTCTTGATTTGTTCCATCCAGCCTTCGCGCACGACGTCGAAGTTTTCCTTGACCGTTTTTGGCGAGTACCCGTCGGTGTTGAAGGCCTGCGGCGCACGGCCCATCGTGATTGCGCGCAATCCCTCGATTCGGTCGGGCGTGAGGTTGAACTTCGGCGCCGTGCAACTCAAGATCAACGCCTCGACACGCGCTGCATGCCGCAGCCCGAGATCCATCGCAATCGCCCCGCCCATCGAATGCCCCAAAATCACCGCCGACTTGATCTTCAACGCGTCGAGAAACGCCGCGACGAAATCCGCGTAGTCCTTAACGGTGCGCAACCCCTCGACGCCCGCCGAGCGTCCATGTCCCGGCAAATCGAGCGCGATCGGACTGTGCTTGCCGCCGAACGCCTCGATCTGCCGATGCCAGGTGTGGCCGTTCGAGCCGGCGCCGTGCACGAACAGAATCTTGCGCCCGCGCGAGAAGTCCGGCACCACATCAGGCAGCGTCGTGGCGCCGCTGTAGTAGTAGTAAGTCGCGTTTCCCTTGACGTCGGTGTATTTCGTTTGCGTTGCCATCGGCGCGAAACTCTCCGCGATGTACTTTTGTGGTTAGCTATTAGGTTGACCGCGCGCTTGTCAAACGGCGCGGCCTGCGCACGTGCTTCGCTGAACATGAAGCGGCGGCATCAAGCGTACTATCTGGAAGGGACTGTTTACTTGCGAGGCTTGCGGCCTTTGGCTTTCCGAGTCGGCGCGGATTCTCCCTCGATTGGACCGACCTGCCCATGCTCCCACACTTCGATCGCCGCGCGGCTGAATCGCCACGCGCTGCCGACGCGGAAGCCGGGTATCCGTCCTTCGCGCAGCAAACGGTAAATCGTTGTCGGATGGACGCGTAGATGCGTCGACAATTCCGAGATGGTAAGAATTTCTTCCGGCGATGCCATTTTGTATGCAAGCCTCCCATCAGGGAGATCGGTCAATTCCCCTTTAACGAGCGTTATCGCTCAATGTCGCACAAAAGCTCACTTACCAGCCTCTAACCGTGCCACGATTAAGTCAATAGCAACTAATGCGCGCCCGTCAGAGGTTGTGAAGCTTGGCGAATGTGCGTCATGTTGCCTTATTGTTAGCGAAAGATGGGCAGAAGAACTCAAAGCTGCGTATCAGGGAGTCGAATTTGAAATGACATACGAAGCAATCGACATCAAAAATGACGGCGCGGTGGCATGGCTGACGCTCAACCGTCCCCACAATCTGAACGCGCTCAGCGCGCAAATGGTCGCGGAGCTCGAGGACTTCCTGCATCGGCTGCCGACCGAAACCGCGACGCGCGTGGTCGTGATGAAGGGTGCGGGACGCGCCTTTTGCGCCGGCCTCGATCTCAAAGAACAGAATCGCGGCGGTACCGAACTGGGCGCCTCAACCATCGGCACTGTCGAAAGCCAGCGCCGGATGAGCGACCTGGTCGTCGCGATTCGGCGCGCACCGCAGCCGTTCATCGCGGCGATTCGCGGACCTGCCGCCGGCGGCGGCTTCGCGCTTGCGCTCGCCTGCGACGTGCGCATCGCGGGCGAGTCGGCCCGCTTCAACGCCGCGTTCATTCGCATCGGCCTGAGCGCGTGCGACATGGGCGTCAGCTATTTTCTGCCGCGCGCCGTCGGCAGCTCGGTCGCGTCCGAGCTGATGCTGACCGGACGCTTCATCAACGCGCAACGCGCATTCGCGACCGGGCTGGTATCAGAGCTGATGCCGGACGCGGAGCTCGATGCGGCGGCGGCCAAGCTGGCGCTCGAGATGACGGAAACCTCGCCGCTGGGGCTGCGCCTCACGAAGGAGTGTCTCTCGATAAACATCGACGCCGGCAGCCTCGAGCAGGCGGTCGCCATCGAGGATCGCAACCAGGTGTTGTGCGTTCGCGCGGGCTACATCGAGGAAGGTGCGCGCGCGTTTCTCGAGAAGCGCAAGCCGCGCTTCGCCCCTCGCGCCTGACATAACAGTAGGACGGAATTTATTCCGTCGAACGTCTGCGGAATTTATTCCGTCGAACGTATGCTGACAAAAAAGGGGCGGTTCGATGAACCGCCCCTGAATCACTGACCGCAAAAACGCTCGATTACCGGCTCGCCACCGTCGTCATCTCGCCCATGCGCGCCACCAGGTACTCGGGCTGGCCGTCGTGCCATACGCGGAATTGCACGCGCTGCCCCGGAGAATACTGCGCGATTATATCGTTAAGCGTTTTGCCGTCGGGGACGGTCTTGCCGTCAAACTCGCTGATCACATCGCCCGGCTTGATTCCGGCCTTGTCCGCCGGCGATCCGATAAACACAGCCCGCACCTGCGCTCCCCACACCTCAGGCGCAAACGCCGTCGTCACGCCAAAGTACGCGGGCCGGTCCGCGGGTTGAACGTCGGGATGCAGAAAATGAACCTGGTTCACGCCGTTCACGCGATGCACGATTTGCGAGATCTTGCGCGCCTCGTTCAGGCTATAAACTTCGCCCGCCAGGTACGCGTCGCCCATGCTCGAGACCGATACGCCGATGTCCGTGAAGGCGCGCAGCTTGAGCGTGTCCTTTATCCGCGCCTCGAGCTCGTCGGACTTGAGCTTCGGGATACCCGACGAGGCGAACTGTTCGTCAACGTCCGGGACCATGACCAGATTCGTGATCAGGTCGGCGGTGCTGATCAGCGACGACGCTTTCAGCGCCGGCGTCGGGATAGTCTGCGCCACCAGGTTCGGCCGGTTGTTGACGATCGGCACGCGCGTCATCAGGAACGCGACCAACACCATCAGTGCGGTGCCCATCGCGGTGAACGCGTAGTCGCGGACCAGCGAATGGCGAGCCGCGAGTGCCATCACGTCCACTTCGCCAGCGTCCGAATCGTCCTCCTCGACCTCGGCATCCACCTGCGCATCGTCGGGAAAATCTTCCGAGTAGGCTTTCTCGGCCGCCGCGAGTTGCTCGAGCTGTTCGAGCGTGCGCGGAATGCCTTCGATCATCGCGACGAGATCTTCGCTCGCCGGCATCCCGGCGTTCGCCTCGTCGCGCTGAGCGGGAGCACTCACGCTGAAATCTTCCGACATGAGGTCGCCAGCCGCAGCCCGCTCCGCCTCATATCTGACCGTAGCCGAAAAGTCGCCGTGAAGGACATTAGAGCCCCCCGCGCCTTCCTCCCCGATCCGTGCGCCATCTTCACCCCTCCTGCGCTTGAAGCGCTTGAGGGCTTCTTCGAGCGTCAAGATAGTGTCGGTTGGATCGCCGCCATTCTTGCCCATCGCAACACCGCCTCCTTGATGATTAAGCACCCTTGGACTTCATCCAGATGCTTTCACTACTAATAGCAGGGATTTGCGCCGTAGGCCAAGCCATGGACCACACAAATACCAACAGCCGCCGCCAAAAGCTTTGGATTCTACCTAACTGACGTTAGATTGCTTCGCTCACCGCATCTTCGCGCTGCGTCGGCACCGGCCGCGAATTCAGCGCGGTATAGTGCCGGAGCCCCTCGCCGACATACACCTGGCGCGGCCGCGCGATCTTCTGTTCGCTGTCGCGCACCATCTCCGCCCATTGCGCCATCCATCCCGAAGTCCGCGGAATCGCGAACAGCACCGGGAACATCGTCATCGGGAAACCCATCGCCTGGTAAATTATTCCCGAATAGAAATCCACGTTGGGATACAACTTGTGCGAGATGAAATAGTCGTCCTGCAGCGCGATTCGCTCGAGCTCGATCGCGATATCGATCAGCGGATTGCGCCCGGTCACCTCGAACACCTGCGCCGCCATCTCCTTGAGAATTTTCGCGCGCGGATCGTAGTTCTTGTACACGCGATGCCCAAAGCCCATCAGCCGGCGCTCGCCCTCTTTCACTTTCCTGATCATCGCCGGAATATTTGACACCGAGCCGATTTCCATCAGCATCCGGATTGCGGCTTCGTTCGCGCCGCCATGGAGCGGGCCGTAGAGCGCGGCGACCGCCGCCGCCGCGCACGCATACGGATCCGGCTGCGAGCTTCCCACCGCGCGCATCGCGTTGGCCGAGCAGTTCTGCTCGTGATCTGCGTGCAGGATGAACAGCACGTCGAGCGCGCGTTCGAGCACCGGGTCCGGCTTGTACGTGAGCTCGGTCATTTTGAACAGCATCGAGAGCAGGTTGCCGGTGTAGCTGAGCTCGTTGTCGGGATAGACGTACGGCAGTCCCCGCGTATGCCGATAGGCGAACGCCGCCAGCGTCGGCATCTTGCCGATCAGCCGGCGCGTCTGCAGCCGGCGCGATTCGAGGTCGTGAATCTCGTTGGCGTCGGGATAAAACGTCGAGAGCGCGCCGACCGTCCCGAGCAGCATCCCCATCGGATGCGCGTCGTAGCGGTACCCCTCCATGAACTTCTTGATACTCTCATGCACCATCGTGTGAATCTTGATGTTGTTCTCCCAGCGCTCGTAGTGCGCCCGGTCCGGCAGCTCGCCCTTAACGATCAGGTACGCAGTCTCGAGGTAGTTACTCTTCTCCGCGAGCTCCTCGATCGGATACCCGCGGTACCGCAGTATCCCCTTGTCCCCGTCGATAAACGTAATCCGGCTGCGACACGACGCAGTGTTGATGAACGCCGGATCGTAAGACATCAGCCCAAAGTCATCTTTGCCAACTTTGATCTGCCGCAAATCGGCCGCCCGAATCACGTCCCCTTCCTCGATAGGCACTTCATATTTCTTCCCGGTCCGATTGTCGGTAACGGTCAACGTATTATTAGCCATCGAAGTAACCTCGCCTTGTTCAACATAAATACAGTATACAGCAATTTATGTCCAAGTAGGACGGAATTTATTCCGTCGGCCAAGTAGGACGGAATTCATTCCGTCGGAAGGATTGACGAAATAAATTTCGTCCTACACTCTGAAATAGTGAATCCCTGGAAATCTCCAGAGCTGAGTTTCCGAAAACGCCACCTCCCCCACCTCGAAGTGCCGGACGCCACTTACTTCGTGAGTTTCAGTTGCCTGCACAGACTCAAGCTGCCACCGAGCGCGCGCGACCTCGTAATCGCCGAGATTCGATCGTTAGACAAAGACACCATCGAGCTCGACGCCGCAGTGGTAATGCCGGATCATGCGCACGCGATCTTTCGACTGATCGGGACCCTCACTCTCACCCAGGTCCTGAAGCGCATCAAAGGCCGCACGGCTCATCGGATCAATGAGATCACGGGAAGGCATGGCCAGGTCTGGACCCAGGAAAGCTTCGATCACATCGTGCGGGGCGAAGCGGAGTGGCAAGAGAAAATCGACTACATCCGCGACAATCCCCTGAAGAAGGGACTAGCCTCATCTCCAGAGCACTACAAATGGCTCTACATCCGTACGAAATAAAATCGACGAAATAAATTTCGTACAGTAGGACGGAATTTATTCCGTCGAGAATTCATTCCGAAGATGCCGCGAGAGGTTGGCTTTCATGCAGAACCAGATGCTCGAACGCATTTCTCACGGGAGAGAACTAAGGTGAACGCTTCTCGCCGCATTCTATCCTGCGCACTTGGCGCTTTAGTTATCGTCGCTTTGATTGCCGTCGGAACGGCTTTGGCCGCCGACCGCATCGAAGGTCAGGTACTCGGCGCAGGCGCGCCGATCGCCAAGTCGACGGTGACGCTGTGGTCTGCGAGTGCGGACGCGCCCAAGCAGTTGGCTCAAACTCAAACCGGCGACGACGGTCGGCTCATTCTGAGCGCCGACGGGTCGTCCGACAGAAGCATGTACCTGGTCGCTATGGGTGGGGTACCGGCCGCCAACCAGGCGGGCGGCAATAATCCGGCGATTGCGCTCCTCGCGGTCGTCGGCAACCAGCCGCCAGCACACGTCGTCATTAACGAGTTTACGACCGTGGCGTCGGTATGGACCAACACGCAGTTCCTCGACGGCGCCGCGCTCAAGGGTAACGCGCTTGGACTGCGTATCGCTGCTGGCGACGTGCCCAACTTCGTCGATCTCGCGACCGGCGGCTGGGGCGACGCCATCCAAGGTCCGCTCAACGGCCCCCAGACGCCAACCATGGCGAATTTCGCGACACTGGCCGATGCGCTCGCGGGTTGCGTGACGAAGGTGACTGCCGATGCTTGCGACAAGCTCTTCTTCGCCGCCACCCCGCCGAAGGGCAGCGCCCCGACTGACACGCTGACGGCAGCCCAATCGATCGCGCGCTATCCGTGGTACCACCCTGAACGCGTCTTCGCCCTGCTCAAGGCCTTCTATCCGATTCCGCAGGGCAAGAACCTGCGTCCCGTCCCCTATATGCCGTACCTCAATTGGCAGCCGAGCGCATGGGTGCTGCCACTGAAGTTCGACGGCGGCGGGTACCGCGCGGGCGGCAAAGCAGGATTCGACAGCGACGGTAACTTCTGGGTCGGCGACTATTTCTCGATTGGCTGGCAGGGCCAGGACTCGCTGTGGGAGGGACATGCTACCAAGTTCGCCCCCAACGGGCAGGCACTTTCTCCGATCACCGATGGCTTCAGCGGCGGTGGGATGGAAGGCGGCACCTTTGGCGCCGCCGTCGACGCAAAGGATAATGCCTGGTTCTCAACTTACGGCAGCAAAGCAATCGTCGTCTTCGACAAGAACGGCAAGCCCCTGAGCCCGCCCGACGGCATCACCTTCGATGGCCGGTTGGGGCTGATGCAGGGCGTCATGGCCACTCCAAGCGGCGATGTCTGGGTCCTGGGGGTCGAGAAAAGGCAACTCGTCTACTTCCCAAAGGGCGATTTGACCAAGGGACGGATTGTCTGTGAAGGCGATAACGCCGAGCCTTGCAAGTCGTTCCTGGCGCCATTCCACCTGGCCATCGATCAGCAGGACCGCATCTGGGTTTCCAACAGCGGAACCAATCACGTCACCCGCTTCCCTGCATCTGATCCGAGTAAGGCCGAGAACTTCAAAAGCGGCTTCAGCACCAGCGGTCTCGCCATCGATAGCCAATGCAATGTCTGGGTCACCGCCCGTCTTGGCAACAGCCTGGTGGGCATGATGCATCTGGTGGATATGGGTTTGCGCCTGAAGCTCCACGGTGTGGCGAAGGCCTCCGACTACTTGACCAAGACCATGTCGGAACAGAAAGGCGGTCGCGCGGGCGGCAGCATGATCCTGCTGCGGCCGGATGGCTCCCCGTATCCGGGTTCTCCGTTTATTGGCGGCAGCCTGCCGGGGCCATGGGCCGTTGCCGTCGACGGCGACGATAACGTCTGGGTCTCCAACTTCGCGGGAGCATCCGGCCAGATCGCACACTTGTGCGGCGTTAGAACTGAGAACTGCCCGCCCGGCTTTAAGACCGGCGATCCGATCTCGCCTCCCCTCGGCTACGTCGGAGGCGGCCTGCAGATGGAAGTAGACATCGACGTAGACCCGGCCGGAAACGTTTGGGTCACCAACAACTGGCAGGACATCGACAGCTGTATCGGCACGCCCGCGGAGGGACTTTCGACCCGATGCGGCGGACAGGGTGTCGTCGTGTTCTACGGCATGGCCAAACCGGTGCGCACGCCGCAGATCGGCCCACCACGCGGCTTCTAGAACAGAGCGAGACGAAAAAACCCGGGTCTGATCTACTTACTCGCGCCAGATTGCTAACGTGGTCGTGGGCATCTAACGGCATCGTCTCGCATCGGATCGGAGAGGAGCGGGGGTTTCCTGAATCGGGGAGCCCTGGCATCCGTTCGGGTTGCGCTGAGAGGCGGCTCTATATCCGTAGGACGGAATTTATTCCGTCAGCAGGACAATCGCAGCACGTTGGTCGAAGAACCGAACGGCATCGACTCGCATCGTATCGGATAGGAAAAAGCGAGGGTTTCCCGAATCGGGGAGCCCTCGCATCAGGTCGTGTTTGCTCGGATCAGACACTCTAGAGACACTTTTCCGTGCGTCCCGCCCGCATGCGGTTGATGTTACATTTTAGCGCGTTTGGAACATCTGCACGTTGACACTGCACGCGCCCACAGGCTACACAACGCTTTGGCAATCGGCGGCTCGTAGTGAAGGCACAGTTCTCACCGCTGCCTAGAGCCCAAGGGGAGGGCCGTCCGATGCGCCGTATCGCGGTTACCGTTCGCTCGCTTCTTCCTTCTGCAATCCGGCGCTTTGCGCTCGCCGCGATTGCGCTGACGTTTATGTTCGTGGCGATGCCGGGGGCGGCGCGCGCGGCGACGATTACAGTGCAAAGCACCCTGGACGACACCAATCCAGGTCATTGCACGCTGCGCGAGGCAATCAACTCGGCCAATGGCGCGTCCAGCGGCACCGGCACCTGCACGGCGGGGACCGGCAGCGACACCATCGAGTTCAGCGTGACCGGCACGATTTTCCCGGGCAGCACGCTGCCGGCCATCGCCAACACGCTGACCATCAACGGCCCAACGACCTCGCCGGGCATCGCGATCAACGGCGACAATGCGGTGCAACTGATGGTGGTGAACTCAGGCGCGAAGGTCACACTCCAATTTCTGACTATGGAGGACGGCAGCGTGACCGGCCCCGCCGGCGGCAACGGCGAAGGCGGCGCCATCTTGAACAACGGCACGCTGACCGTCGCCAACAGCACGTTGTCGGGCAACCAGATCACCTTCGGCGCCAGCGTCGACGGCGGCGAGGGCGCGGGCGGCGCCATCTATAACAATGGCACGCTGACCGTCGACAACAGCACGTTGTCGGGCAACCAGGCCACCGGCGGCGCCGGCACATCCGATGGCGGCGACGGCTTCGGCGGCGCCATCTATAACAACAACACCGGCACGGTGACCGTCGCCAACAGCACGTTGTCGGGCGACCAGGCCACCGGCGGCGCCGGCGGCAGCTTCGGCAACGGCGACGGCCTAGGCGGCGCGATCTATAACAACGTCGGCACGATAACCGTCACCAACAGCACGTTTTCGGCCAACCAGGCCACCGCCTTCGGCGGCGCTATCCTGAACGGCGGCACACTGACCGTCACCAACAGCACGTTTTCGGCCAACCAGGCCACCGGCGGCAGCGGCGGCGCTATCAACAACGCAGCCGGCACCGCGAACCTCAAGGGCAGCATTTTGGCGGACAGCAGCCCGGGCAATTGCGGCGGCACAATCACCGACGGCGGCTACAACATCGCGGATGACAGCACGTGCGGATTCAGCAAGACCGGGATGGCGGACAACGGCGACGGCGTCGATCCGATGCTCGCCAGCGGACCGGCCAATAACGGCGGCCCAACCTTCACCATCGCACTGCTCACGGGCAGCCCGGCGATCGACCAGATCCCGTTCGCTTCGTGCACCTATCCTGCGGGCTCGTTGAACCCCTGCACCACCTCGTCGTCTCTCCAGCTTACCTGCGACCAGCGCGGCGAGCCTCGGCCCGATCCCGAAGACGGAGCCGGCGGGCCCTGCGATATCGGTGCGTTCGAGGTCCAGGAGACCATACCGACCGCGACTGCAACGGCGACTGAGACGCGGACCGCGACCGCAACGGCAACCGCGACCGCGACTCGGACCGCGACTGCGACCGCAACGGCAACTGCGACCGCGACCGCCACTCCGACACGGACCGCGACGGCGACTGCGACTGCATCGACAACGCCGACGGCCACCACGACCGCATCCGCCACCGCGAGCGCGACGCCGAGCGCAACCACAACTGCAACTGCGACCGCATCGCCAACGGCCACCACGACGGCGACCGCATCCGCAACGCCAACGGCTACGGCGACCGCGACAGCAACTGCAACCGCCGCTGCGACGGCGACCGCCACCGCAACGGCTACTGCAACTGCGACCGCGACGGCCACTGCGACCGCAACGGCGACACCGACGCCGGTTCCGGTGACGCTCAAGATCACGCCGAAGTCGCTCAAGTTCTCGAAGACCACGGTCGGAACGCCGAGCAAACCCAAAACGGTCAAGGTGTCCAATCCCAAGGGCAAGAAGAAGCATCCCGGATCAGCGGTGTTGATCGAGATGATTTCCGATCCTGCCGTGTTCACCGAGACCAACACCTGTCCCGCGAATCTGGCGGCAGGCTCATCTTGTACGATCGCGGTGACGTTCACTCCGAGCGCGGCCACAAAGCAGACCGGAACGCTGACGATCACCGACAACGCTCACGGTAGTATGCAGACGGTGCCGCTGAGCGGCACGGGGAAATAGACCGGCTTTCGACCCGATGCGGCGGTCAGGGTGTCGTGTTCTACGGCATAGCCAAACCGGTGCGCACGCCGCAGATAGGACCACCACGCGGCTTCTCGGACAGAGCGAGGCGGAAAAACCCGGGGGCCGTTTCAACGCGCTACACCTCGCCGTAAACGCCGCATCGCGCCGAGTCTTTGCCGGCACCAGATAGCCGAACGCCCACGGCCCGAACGAGTTCCTCCACATCCCGACAGCAAAGAAAGTAACCTGCTGCGTAGCGAAAGTGATCGCCGATCATTTCGCTCGCAGTACTGGTTGATCAGCTGTTCTACTCAGGCGAACGATTTGTCCTCTAGCGTTCGGTTTGTTTGCGTTACAAGCGACCAACTTGCAGAAATTCGCGCCTTCGCGTAGCTAGAGACGCGATTGCACTACAAATGCGCATTGGCTAAATAGTCTCGGCAAGGCGGTTCTTAGTGAAACCACACTCTTAGCCGCCGAAGGGGAGGGACTCTCTGATGCCTCGTATCGCGTTGGGGCCTGCTAGCTTCTCTATCCGGAGGGGGCCGATGAAACCGTCTTAGGGAAAGATGCGAATCGGCGCGATCGCAATTCTCGGTGCGGTTACGTTGGCAATATTCGCTTTTTCGGGCACCCTATCGGCAGCGGTCCAATCTCCGTCTTCGACTTCGCTCAGCCCCGTCAGGCAGTTGGCACTGTTGGCATTTTCCCCATTCACAATTTCCGAATTAAGATTTGACGTATCTCAGAACAGCACGACTGTTGGAGAAATCGCGACTTCAGATGATTCCGATTCCGACGGCGATCAGGCGGCAGCCAAGAAAAAGAAACCCAGTCTAGTGATATCTCCGTCAAGCCTCTCTTTCGCAATCATACCAGTCGGCGTCACAAGCGATCCGCAGACCCTTCAGCTCAGCAGAGGCGCGCGTCATGTTCGAGGGATTTCCTTCTCCATTTCAGGCGACTTCGCCCAGACTAACACATGCAGCGGCCAGCTCACCCGAAAACCATCGTGTACGGTCTCAGTTGCGTTTTCGCCTAGCAGCACGGGCACTCGATCCGGAATGCTCCAAATCAACGGCGGGAAGAACGGATCGTTCAGTGTCCCGTTGCAGGGCATTGGCGTACCGGCGCAAGGCCAGAGCATTGGTGTCGATGTCAACCCAACAGATCCTCTGGCTCTAGAACTTCTACAAGCCAACGATGCACTGGATTTCTTCGCTGACAAGGATCCGGATACTGGGCTAGCGACGAGTCCAATCGCCGTATCAGACGAGACGGCTAACGGGCAGACTACGCGGTTTGCATTCGACTCTGGCGGGAACCCCTCGACTATCTTCATGCCGGACGGTTCCACCTACCAACTGTCTTGGCAAACAGATGGAACAGTTGATGTGAACGTTACCTCGGCGGACGGTGTAGTCCAACTCGACCTCGGCGCTATTCAGGTGCCTTCCGCGCCAAATGGTGCTCAAAGCACAACCAATGACCCTAAACTCGCCGAGAGGACCTCCCCTCCAGCGGCGACGATTGTTCAAAGCCAGATTCAGCTTTCCCAGTGCGGCGGACCACTGGTTGTCTTACCGGGGGCAGTTACAATGGGCGGGAGTCTGGGCGACATACCGGCGGTGCCCGTGAACGCAGCCCAAGGAATGTGGTCGGCCTCCATTCCTGTGCCGGATCAGAATGCTGGTTCTGAGATCACGGCTGCATGCGAGCAGAACTTCAGCGCCATCAAAGACCTCTGTAAAGCACAAGGCGCAACTGCGGCTATTTGCTACGCGGTGGGATACGCGGTCGCGGCGGGTGGCTTTTTAATGGGCGACCCGGATGCAGCCGCTCTGGTCGAGGTATGCCCAAACCTGGAAAACAATGTCACTACAGCTTGCGACACGATTGGAGCGGAGGACACGATCTGCCAAGATGCGGGCCTTTTCGTTGACCGGGCAGTCTCCAGTCCGATTTACCTGCAACCTAGGGTGTCGCTGCCCAGTGGACAAGGTGTCGCTACTACCACGGAAGCTAGCTTCACCCCGGGCAGTCCCGCTCCCAACTTCGTCATTGATGCGCCCGGCAATGGGCCTATCATAAACTCCTTCGTCACGGACCCAACGGCACCGATGGCGGATTCCGGAACATATGTCGCCATCTCTAATATCGGATGTGCTGCGCCAAACACTACCGCCCATATGTCAGTGCTTGGGAGTGATGGTTATCAGCAGGGTGTAGCGTGTTCGATAGGTGGCCCGAGTTCCGACTGCTCAATGACTATTCCGACCGGAGACCCGGGAGTAACCCACTCGATCACGGTTACTGCAGTAACCGCCAGAAGAAACATTGTGGTGACTTTCCCGTCGGCTACTCCGACTCCAACAAGTACGCCGACCCCAACCGAGACAGCGACCAATACGCCGTCTCCGACCGAGACGGATACAGCCACGCCGACACCATCTCCATCGGATACGCCGACTGCAACTCCATCAGATACGCCGACTCCAACAGCAACGCCGAGTCCCTCCGACACGCCGACGCCGACTCCATCCGATACGCCAACGGCAACCGCGACCGACACGCCGACCGCGACGTCCACAGACACGTCGACTCCAACAGATACGCCGCCCCCGACTCCGACAGCTACGCCCACGCCGACTGCCGATAGCATTACTATTGAGACCGCCACCTGCTATTTAGTAGCTGGCGGCATGTATGAAATCGATTCTACTGGAACGGCGGAATCTTCTTATGAAGCCTTAGTCTATCCGTTTCTTTACTCAGTTCCCTCTATTTCTGATTTTGACTCGTACTCTTCTTGCGATGCTTGGACCGGGATGAACGATGGTTACTGTTTTCGTCAAGCAGGAGATCCGTATTTTACGTCGTGGAGCTCTTTTGGCTATATCCCAGCGGTTGAGGGTGCGTACGTCAGCCTGATCCAGGCTACAACTAACGCTTACAACGACCCAGGCGCTGCTGCGAGCGAACCATTGACGTGCCCGGGACAGTATCCATAGCGCTACGTCGTCGTTGAACGCTATCCAACGCGCCTTATTGCGCGACATCTCGCCGTGACCGAAGGACTTCGCGCCGAATCTTTGCCTAGCACCAGATAGCCGATCTGGTGTCCTCGAAATCATCGCGCATCTCTGCGGATGATTCGGCGCTTGTGTCTGCGAAGTGTCGGCCTGAGGATCGCCCCGGCCGATTCAAGCAGAGCGATGCGAGGTGCCACGCCGATCACTTCGCAGCCTCGGATTGACCATCTCATTCCACCCTGAACCTTTTCGCCTCACCCTCACCCTCTCCCGACGAACGGGCGAGGGAACCAGACGCACCCTCAAACCTCATCCAGACGATCGTATGACAGCGGTTGTCATCAGCATCTGCCACAATACGCAGCATGTCCGGCTCAACTGCTCCTTGCGGCGCACTCCTCCCGGATCAAACGATTCCAACCGATCCGAACACATCATTCGCCGCTAACTTCAATCCCGTCCGTCATCATCCCGCTCCGCTCTGCCAATCCTTTCGATCACAGGGCGTTGAAGAGTTTCCGATTCGCTGGCCTCAGGTTCAACTCTTCAACACCATGCGTAACAACTGTCTTCTTACCTTCAACATCTCCCCGCGCTGGGGGAGACAAGAGAGAGGGAACAGGCGTTGAAAATTACCTTTTCAACAGCCTGTTCAATCCCGCGCGCACTCCCGATGGCGGAAATGCAGGAGAAGCCGGAATGTCAACCAAAATCAACCGATCGTGTGAAAAGTCACTTTAAAACAATGTTTGTATATCTTGCACCCGACGCCGCGCCATGCCACATTGTGCGCTCGCGCTTCTGTGACAAGCGCGAATCGAAGACAATGATCGACAAACTAATCACCGGGCTCTCTGCATTCATCATCGCGACGATTTCCGCGCTCGGCTACGGCGGAGTCGTCCTGATGATGGCGATCGAAAGCGCATGCATCCCGCTGCCGTCGGAAATCATCATGCCGTTCTCGGGCTACCTGGTCGCGACGGGACGCTTCGGTCTCCAGATGGTCGCGATTGCGGGCGCCGTCGGATGCCTGCTCGGTTCGTACGTCGCATATTTCGTCGGGCAGTATGGCGGCCGTCCGTTCATCGAGCGCTACGGCCGCTACGTGCTCATCGCGGAGCACGAACTCGAAACCGCCGATCGCTTTTTCGAGCGATGGGGTTCGCACACCGTCTTCTGGAGCCGCATGCTGCCGGTCGTCCGCACCTTCATCGCGTTTCCCGCGGGCGTGTCGCGAATGAAACTCGTCCCGTTCACCATCTACACGCTGCTCGGGTCATACATCTGGTGTCTGGCGCTGGCGTATGGCGGGATGAAACTCGGTCAGCACTGGAAGGATCTCGCGCCGTACTTTCATCGCTTCGACGCTTTGATCGCGATACTGTTGGTAGTCGGCGGCGCCGCCCTCATCTACAATCGGGTGAAGGGAATTACGTCCGCGTCGACCTCCGCCAATTGACACTTCGCGATCCAGAAAGGAACCCAATGCCCGACAAAGAACAGCCCGATCCATCCGAGCTCGAGGAAATCTTCACCAGCATCGATCCGACGCCGGTCCGGATGGCGCATGACTACCTCAACGAAGCCGGCATCGAGTCGTTTGTCTTCGACGCGGGCTCGTCGCGGATGCTCGGTATGACTGCTGCAGTGCCAACGCGCCTGATGGTTCATCGCGACGCAGCCAAGGACGCGCGCGACCGCCTGAACGAACTCGGCTTCACGGAGAAGTGATACGCGATGAGTGAGGTCACGGATCATGGCATCCGCTTTGGACGGATTGCCCCAATGTTTCCCGTCAAGGACATCGAGCGAGCCTGCGAGTTCTATACCAAGGTGCTGGGCTTCACCAAGGTCTTCGAGAACGGAAATCCGGTCGGCTTTATGATCCTGAAGCGCGATCAGGCTGAGTTGCACCTGACGCTACAGCCGAATCACAAGGCCGCACCGTTCAACGTCGCGCATATGATGGTGCACGACGTCGATGCGCTCCACGCGATCTGCCAACGCCACGGGCTGCGCATCATCAAGAGCATTCAGAATAAGGACTACGGTCTGCGCGCGTTTGTGTTCGAGGATCCGGACGGCAACCGCATCGACGTCGGCCAGCCGATCTGAGCTCGCGGCCAACCCTCGTTTCTGTCCCCGCCTCTGTACCCCACACCCGTCGTCCACTATCTTGAAGTCGAAACGCGCAGGCGGTTCGACGCCGCGCGAATTCAACGACGCCGAGGTTATCGCGATGCCATACGCCGAAGGCCGAATCTTCAACGACGCCGACAGCCACATCATGGAGACGCGGGACTGGCTGATTTCACACGCCGACCCCGACCTCCGCGCGAAGCTGCATCCGCTCGCGATCGGCTCGGGTGGCAAGCTGGTCGAGAAGGCGATCGCGCATGCCGACGAACGCCACAAAAATCCCGCCGCGGTCGCCGACGCGGAACAGAACCTGATGCTGCGCAAGGGATGGGAAGCGCTCGGCGCATTCGATCCGGACGAGCGCAGGCGCGCGCTCGATCTGCTCGGCTTCCACTCGCAGTTGGTCTTCACGACCTTTGCGATCACGCATTTCTGGGGCGAGTTCGACCAGGTTCGCTCGACGCCCGAGGTCCTGTACGGCGGCACGCGCGCGCACAACCGCGCGATCGCCGACTTCTGCCGCAGTGACAAGCGGCTGCTCGCGGTCGGCTTCGTGCCGCTCGACATCCCCGAACTCGCCGAAAAGGAAATCGACGAGGCGATTCGCTTAGGATGCGCCGCGATACACATCCCGTCGCTGCCGCCCGGAGAAAAATCTCCAACTCATCCCGACTTCAACGGCGTGTGGGCGCGCCTGCAGGACGCCGACGTACCGTTCATGCTGCACGTCGGCGGCGGCGGCCGTCCGGTCCCGCGCGAATTCCACAACAACGATCGTCCGGTGACCGACTTTCTCGGCGGCGGCGAGAACATTCGCTCGAAAGATTTCATGACGATCCACGTGATGCCGGAAATTTTTCTGTCGGCGATGGTCCTAGACGGCATCTTTGAACAGTTCCCGCGGCTGCGCGGCGGATGTATCGAGCAGGGTGCGATGTGGATCGTGCCCTGGCTGCGGCGGCTCGACATCTCGCAAGAGACGTTCGTCAAATCGGAAAAGTATCTGCGCTTGCCGATGAAGGCGTCCGACTACGTCCGCCGCAATCTGCGTTTCACGCCCTATCCGCACGAGCCGGTGGGATGGATCGTCGAGCAGGCCGGCCCGGAGCTGTGCATGTTCTCGTCGGACTACCCGCACATCGAGGGCGGGCGCAATCCGCTCAAGCGCTTCGAGCTGTCGACGCCGAATCTGTCGGAGGCCGCCAGGGAACAATTCTATGCGACCAACTTCGCCGACATGATGGGCTCGCGCACCGGCTGATCGCGTAGAGGCCGGTGCGATGGCTCGCCAATGTTGATCGCAGTAGGAAAGGCAACACGTGTTCGGCTAGAGTACAGCCATGACTGGTCTCAATGCGGTTGTGCGAAGCGACCCGGAGATTCTCGGCGGAACACCGGTCTTCGTGGGTACGCGAGTACCATTGCGCAACCTGATCGATTACCTGGAAGGCGGACGCAGCCTCGACGAATTTGTGGATGATTTCCCTACCGTGTCGCGTGCCCAGGCGGTCGCGGCGCTTGAGGCAGCGCATGAGGTCCTGACCGCTGGTGCGCGTTCTCCTCGATGAGCAACTCCCACGGCGTCTGGCTCGAAGAGCTGATCGGGCGTTTTATCCGTTCTGCCACCAGCCGCCAATTCGGGAGAGCACGACCATGACAAGACTGAACGCTACGAGAACGGATCCAAAGGATCGCGTGAAGCTGCCCGTATCCGATAAGCCCAGTATGATTGCCCCGACGAAAAACGTCAGGAAGCCAGACAGTAACATCACTTTCCAGTGTCGCCCGGTCGCCTGGACAGTGACTGGGGCCATTGGGAATGCACAGCCCGGGCATGACGTCGCCAAATCCGATATGGCGCGGCCGCATTCTGGGCATGAGATCATCATCCGCTGTGAACGATAAGCACGAACCTGTCCAGTTTCCAACAGGTGACAGATGGCGAATGTTGCAGACCTCGTCGTCCGCCCTGGAGGCCGATCGCTCCGCTGCGAACCGGCGATGAATCTTCACTGGTGGCAGCGCGCCGTCTTCTATCAGATCTATCCGCGCTCGTTTGCGGATTCTAACGGCGACGGCATCGGCGATCTCGACGGCATCACTGCGCATCTCGACTATCTGAGCGCACTCGGCATCGACGCCGTCTGGCTGAACCCGATCAATCCGTCGCCGCTCGACGACTGGGGCTACGACGTCAGCGACTACAGTGGCATTCATCCGGACCTGGGCGATCTCGCCGCCTTCGATCGGCTGATCGCGGAGGCGCAGCGGCGCGGGATTCGAGTGATCGTCGACCTGGTGCCCAACCACACCTCGAGTCAGCATCCATGGTTCGTCGAGTCGCGCGCATCGCGCGACAATCCGAAACGCGACTGGTACATCTGGGTTCCCGGCACGCCCGATCGCGCGCCGAACAATTGGCAGAGCACCTTCGGCGGTCCTGCATGGAAGTACGATACGGGCTCGCAGGCGTGGTACTTGCACACGTTCCTCGAGCAGCAACCCGACCTGAATTTTCGAAATCCCGAAGTGGTCGAGGCGATGCACGACGTCATCCGCTTCTGGCTGGAACGCGGCGCCGACGGTTTCCGCATCGACGTGATCGCCAATCTGATCAAAGACGACCAACTGCGCGACAATCCAATTCGCGATGCCGACGATCCGGACATTCCCTGGCTTAGGCGGGATATGCCGGATCCTCTCTACAGCACCGATCGGCCCGAGGTTCACGACATCGTCCGCGGATTTCGGCGCGTCGCCGACGAATTCGGAGAGCGGATACTGGTCGGTGAGACGTGGCCGCGCGAGCAGGAGCGGCTCGCGGACTACCTGCGGCCGGACGAGCTGCAGCTCGCGTTCAATTTCCGCTTTCTACTCGCGCGCTATGACGCGAGGCGCTTCCGCGACGCGATCGAGCTGACTGAACAATCCTTCGGCGCCGGCGCGTGGCCTACATGGACGCTCTCGAATCACGATTTCTCGCGCCATATCTCGCGCTACTCGCTCGGTGGCGACGCTGACGCGCGCGCCCGCCTCGCAGCCGTGATGCTCCTGACGTTGCGCGGCACGCCGTTCATCTACTACGGCGAAGAAATCGGGATGCGCGATGCGGAAGTTCCCGCCGATCGCAAACGCGATCCGGTCGGACGCGACGGCTGCCGCTCGCCGATGCAATGGTCTGACGCGCGCAACGGCGGATTCACCACGAGCGCAAAGACGTGGCTGCCGTGCGGGGACTTCAAGGCGGTCAACGTCGCAAACCAGTTGAACGATCCGCACTCAACGCTCTGGCTTTATCGCCGGTTGATCGATCTCCGCAAATCGACGCCTGCGCTGGTCGAGGGCAGTTATCGTGCGTTGGACAACGCGCGAGAAGACTGTCTCGTATTCCATCGCTATACGCCCACGCAGCACATTGTCGTCGCGCTGAATTTCACCGACGAACCGCGCGAGATCGAGTTGCCGGCCGGCAAAATCCTGCTGAGCACGGTTTCGGGCGGCGCGAATTTAACGAAAACGCCGCTAACGCTTGCGCCGAATGAAGCCATCATCGTGATGGTCGATGCGTGACACGGCTTTCTTCGCCCTCACTTCTAACAGGGCGTAAGCCCGCATCCTTTCTTCTCCTGAAACCGGGTGCAGGGGTCACCCCTGCCGGGGGCGCGGGGCGCGGAGCCCCGCATGCATTCAATCTCTTTGCCGCCTTTCCCGTTTGCGCGCGGGCAGCGCGGTTCATAACATCACCGGCATGCACAAGCCGCGATTTCTCGATCAATTGGCGATGGAGCTTGGCGATCTCGAGGCCTTTACCGTCGCGTTCGCCCGTGGACGCCGCGCGTTTCAACCTCAACACGTCGAGGCAAAATGGGCGCGCGATCGCGCCGCGAGCATCAACCATATCAAGCTCGAAGTCGCGCTCGACTTCGACGCGAAAAGAATCTCCGGCACGGCGACGCATCGACTCGCCGCCATTGCCGGCCCGCTCGAGCGGCTCGAATTCGACGCCGCCGAGCTCGACATTCGCGCCGTGCGTGCGGGCGGCGAACCTGCGACCTTCGAGACCTCCGACGGCAAGCTGCGGATCGCGCTGCCGCGGGCGCTCGGCGCCGGCGAAGAAATCGAGATCGCAATCGATTACGCGGGCCAGCCGCGGCGCGGGCTCTATTTTGTCGGCCCCGACGCCGGCTATCCGAACAAGCCGCAGCAAGCCTGGACGCAGGGCGAGGACGAGGACTCGCGCTACTGGTTTCCGTGTTACGACTACCCCAACAATCGCACTACCAGCGAGATAGTCGCGACCGTGCCCGAAAAATTCACCGCGGTTTCCAACGGCGCGCTGATCGGCACGTCCTCCAACGCCGCGGCGAAGACCCGCACCTTTCATTGGCGTCATGAGGTGCCGCATTCCTCGTATCTGATCACGCTGGCCGCCGGTGAGTTCACGATGATCGAAGAACGCGCGGGCAACACTCCCGTCACTTACTATGTACACCCCGGGCGCGAGGACGACGCGCGCCGCGCGTTCGGCAACACGCCGAAGATGATCCAGTTTTTCGAGCGCGCGATCGGCGTGCCGTATCCGTACGCCAAGTATGCGCAGGTGGCGGTCAGCGATTTCATTTTCGGCGGAATGGAAAACACGTCGGCGACCACGCAAACCGACAGCACGCTGCACGACGCGCGCGCGCATCTCGACTTCAAAAGCGATCCGCTGGTCGCGCACGAACTCGCTCATCAATGGTGGGGCGATCTGCTGACTTGCCGCGATTGGGCGCACGCGTGGCTCAACGAGGGCTTCGCGACTTACTTTGAGGCGCTGTGGTGCGAGGAGAATCTCGGCGCCGACGAGTTCGCGTGGAACGTACGCCAGGATCGCGAGGCCTATCTCGACGAAGACGCCAATCGCTATCGCCGTCCGATCGTATGCAACCGGTATCGCACGCCGATCGAGCTGTTCGATCGCCATCTCTACGAGAAGGGCAGCCTGGTGCTGCACATGCTGCGCCGAGTCACCGGCGATGAGCTGTTTTTCAAGTCGCTTAACCTGTATTGCACGCGGCATCGCGGCGGCAACGTCATCACGCAGGACCTGCAGCGCGCGTTCGAGGAGACGACCGGGCGCAGTCTCGACTTTTTCTTCGACCAGTGGGTGTACAAGGAAGGGCATCCCGAAATTGAAGTCTCGAGTTCCTTCGACGACAAGAAAAAACTGCTCAGCGTCAGCGTCAAGCAGACGCACAAGACCGGCGAAACGATCGCGTCCGCGTTCAGCTTTCCCGTCACGATTGCGCTGATGGATGCGGACGGTCACGAGACCCGCCATCGCGTCGAGATCAAGGATCGCGAGCAGGGCTTCAATTTTGTCATGGACAAGGCGCCCAAGGCGGTGCGCTTCGATCCCGAGCACGACGTCCTTAAGACTCTCAAGCACAAGCGCGGGCGCGAGGCGCTCGAAGCCGTGCTGCGCCACGCTCCGGAAGCGATCGGGCGCGCGGCGGCAGCTCGAGAGCTCGGCACCGAAGGCAGTCCGCAGGCCACCGCGGCACTGCGCGACGCGATGCTCACCGACAAGTTTTGGGGCGTGCAAGCTGACGCGGCGACCGCGCTCGGCACGATTCGCACGACTGCCGCACTCGACGCGTTGCTTGAAGGACTCAAATTGCCGCATCCGAAGGTGCGGCGCGCAGTGGCCCGCGCGCTCGGCAATTTTCGCGGCGACGCGCGCGCGGCGTCGGCGCTTGCCGACGTCGTCGCGAAAGGCGACGAAAGCTACTTCGTCGAGGCCGAGGCAGTACTGTCGCTGGGCAAGACGCGCGACGATCGCGCGTTTGCGCATCTGACGGAGGCTCTTGGGCGCGACTCGTATCTCGAAGTGATACGAACCCACGCGATAGTCGGGATGGCCGAGCTGCGCGACGAGCGTGCGATCGACGTCGCTCGCGACTTCTCGGCGTACGGCAGGCCGCCGCGGGCGCGCGTGGCCGCAGTGGGCGCGCTGGCGCGCTTTGCGGCGCTCAAGGATAACCGGCGAGTCGAGATTCTGGATTTCATGACTCCGCTGGTCGACGATCGCGAGTTCATGGTGCGGATGCGTATCCCGTCCGCGTTCGCCGAGATCGGCGACGCGCGCGCGCTGCCGGCGCTCAGACGGCTGGCCGATCGCGACCTCGACGGCCGCGTGCAGCGGCATGCGAACGACGCGATCACGTCTATCAGCGAGGGCCGCAGCCGCGTCGAGGAAGGGCAGCGATTGCGCGAAGACCTCGACAAGCTTCGCGACGACAACAAGAAGTTGCAGGAGCGGCTCGAAAAGGTCGAAGCGCTCGCGCGGGACAAGCCACCTAACCCCTAACCCCTTCCCATTGTGGGAAGGGGAACCGGTCGCGGAGAAGTTGAGGCTCGCTCTGGCGTTCAGAGCAGAGGCAGAATCCTGAATCGCGCGCGAAATAGCGCGCTGGTAAGAGGACCCTCACCTTCATCCTCTCCCTCAAAGGGAGAGGAGACAGAAAAAGGGAGCGGCGGGCCGACGGCCCGCCGCTTCGCTTTGGTCGACGCGCAGTGGTGTGCTTACGCGTCGTAGTAGAGCGCGAATTCGTACGGATGAGGCCGCAGACGAATCGCGCTGACTTCGTTAGCCATCTTGTAGTCGATCCAGGTCTCGATCAGGTCTTCCGTGAACACGTCGCCTTTGAGCAGGAACTCGTGATCCTTCTTCAGGTTGCCGAGCGACTCCTCGAGCGACGCGGGCATGCTCGGCACTTCGGCCAGCTCCGCCGGCGTGAGCGCGTAGATGTCCTTGTCGAGCGGCTGGCCCGGATCGAGGCGGCGCTGAATCCCGTCGATCCCCGCCATCAACATCGCGGAGAACGCGAGATACGGGTTGCAGGTCGGGTCGGGGAAGCGCACTTCGATTCGCTTGGCTTTGGGCGACGGCGAATACATCGGGATTCGCACCGAGGCCGAGCGGTTGCGCGACGAGTACGCCAGGTTGATGGGCGCCTCGAAGCCCGGCACCAGCCGGCGATACGAGTTGGTGCCCGGATTGGTGAAGGCCGCGATGGTCGGCGCGTGATGCAGGATGCCCGCGATGTAGTGCATCGCAGTTTCCGACATTCCGGCGTAGCCGTTGCCCGCGAACAGCGGCGTGTCACCCTTCCAGATGCTCTGATGGGTGTGCATGCCGGTGCCGTTGTCACCGAAGATCGGCTTGGGCATGAAGGTGGCAGTCATCCCGTGGCGCACCGCGACGTTCTTGACGATGTATTTGTACCAGGTGAGCCAGTCGGCCATCTTGGTGAGAGTCTGGAAGCGCATGTCGATTTCAGCCTGGCCGGCGGTGGCGACTTCGTGATGCTGTTTCTCGACGCGGATGCCGACCCGCTCCATCTCGAGCACCATTTCGGTGCGGATGTCCTGCAGGGTATCCACCGGCGGGACGGGGAAGTAGCCGGCTTTGTTCTTGACCTTGAAGCCGAGGTTGGCGCCGTCCTTGACCGCGCCTTCTTTCCCGCTGTTCCAGTTACCCTCGTTCGAATCGATGTAGTAGTAGCTCGAATTCTGCGTGGTGTCGTAGCGCAGCGAGTCGAAGATGAAAAACTCCGGCTCGGGACCGAAGTAGGCCGAGTCGCCGATGCCGGTGGTCTTCAAGTACGCCTCGGCCTTGCGCGAGATGTTGCGCGGGTCGCGGGTGTAGTCGGCGCGGGTGATGGGATCGGAGATGTTGGCGATGATGCTGAGCGTCGGATCCTTGGTGAAAGGATCCATCACCGCGGTGTCCGGATCGGGGATCACCAGCATGTCGCTGTTGTCGATGGCCTGCCAGCCGCGAATCGACGAACCGTCGAAGCCGAGGCCTTCATCGAAGGGCGCTTCGTCCTTGAACTCGGAGATCGGGGCAGTGAAATGCTGCCACGTGCCGAGCAGATCGATGAATTTCACATCGACCATCACCACGCCCTTGTCCTTGATCATTGCCAATACTTGTTTAGGCGTCATCGAACCCGTAACCCTCCTAGCCGCTTAACGGGGCGGCATGTTTGTACTTTGATTTGATCGAACTCTGAACCTCGTTCTTTGTCACGAAATCTCCTCGAACGCAACGCTCATCCGGCGAGCATCTGACGCATAATCAAGCAGCTTCAAATCCTGCACCATTCGCCTCTTTGTAAAGGATCCCGTGCATTCTGCAAGAATTTTTTCCCCAATCAGCCCGCCACTTTGATCACAGCAAAATAAATGCCTAGCATGACCAGACCCATCGGCACGCCGATCTTCGCCCATGCCGCGCTCCCGATTCTGAGCGCGCCGGCGCTCACGATGTTCGGGATGTTGCCGGGTATCAGCATCCCGCCGGAGACCAGCAGCGACAGAATGGCCTCGCGCGCGCGCGGAATCGCCATGCTGTGTACTTCGAGCGCGACTAAGGTCGCATTGTCGAGCGCGGCCGACACCGTGTTGGCCCAGAACAGAAGGTCGTTGCTCATTTTGCTGACGTACTCGTTCGCGATCGGGCCGTAGGCTTGGCTGATCAGCACGAGCCCGGCGATGAACGCGAAGACCTTGGCGGCTTGAACGAAAATCGCCATGTAGGATTGCTGTACGTGCACGCCCGCGGGCGCTTCGGCGTATTCGCCGCGCGCGAATGCGCCAGCGACTATCGAACTCGCGAGCACACCCGGCAATACCCACGGCGCCAGCATCTCGAACAGTCCCATGAAGGGCAAATCGAGCGCGCGGGCGGCGAGTGTCGAGAGCGGCTCGCCCAGCGGAGTCAGCGAGGCGCCCATGCCGATCGCGAAGCATCCTGCGACGGTCACGCGCACGCGCTTGTCGCTCGGGAAATGCAGCAGGCCGACGACCTCGATCAGGACCAGCGCACCGACGATCGCGGTGATGATGCTGGAGATGGATGCGATCACGAAAATCGACGCGGCAGTCAGCACGGGCCGCGATACTCGCCTGCGCAGATGCCGGAATCCCCGGTCGAGCGCGGGACGTGTCCATCCGAAGAGGAGCGCGGCGACGATCACCGCGATGCTGATGGCGATGGGCTCGTGGAGCGCGTCGAGGATCAGCGGCCGCGTAAAGCCGGTGCCGAGCAGGGTCGCAACCACGCCGAGGGCGAGGCAGTAGAGCTCGATATTGTGCTCGATCCTCGCGACGGCGAGCGGGCCGAACAGGAGCAGGGCGAGGATTACGACGGCAGAGGTGTGGTTCATCGTGGGAAGAGGAACCGGTCGCGGGCAGGAGGAAACTGCGATTCATACCATATGTGGTGGTTCTGGGACTCCTCGACCACCAAGGGTAGTTTCGTTCCGTCAGAATTTGTTTTTGCGAGAAGCGGGTTTCGCCTGTTTCGGGGGGAGCCGGGCGAGTGTGAGGGATCGTGACGCATACGGTATGAGTAGCACGCTAAATCCGGCAGCGTCAGGCTGAAAAGTTCATCCCCTCGGTCTGGCGTGAACGAAATAGGACGCAGCGACTCGGAACCGGAATGAAAAGAGAAGCGGCGGGTCCTTTTGTTTGGACCCGCCGCTTTGCGCATCGCTGCGCCCCCGGCTGTTAGCTCCCCCGCTAAGAGTTAAAAGGCGTAGATGAAGTTCGCGGCCAAGGTGTCCTGGCCGTGCCATAGATGCTGCTGTCCGGTCTCCGGATTCACGAAATTGTTGTTGGTGAACGAGTTCTGACTCGAGTTGTCATGCCGGTATTCCAGGCGCGCGATCAGTCCCGTCACTTCCGGTATCTTGTAGCTGCAGCGTCTGGGTGATCTCCCACAGGGTCTGCGCTTCGCCATCGGTGCGCGCGCCGTCCATGTCATCGAAGAATTCGGCGCGGGTCGCCAATTCGACCGCTGGCGTCCAATCGTAGACCACGTACTCTGCGGCGCCCTGCCACGATGCGCTGTGACCGTTGATCACAGGACCGTCCTGCGAGGCGTACAGGTATTCGGCCTGCAGCGTCAGGTTGGGCACGAACGCCGGCTTCCAGGTCGCGATCGGATCGATCGCCCCCAGCTCCATATTGGATTTCGTTTTGCCTGGCGGGATGCTGGCGAGGTTCGACGGCTGAACATTCGGTCCATAGATGCCGTTGACTACGAGGCTAAACGACTTGTCCTTGTTGTTGAGCGTGAGCTCACCTTCAACGTTCGGACCGCCATTCGAGGTGTGCGCCGGATCGTCCCAGCCGTTGTTCAGACCAGCGGTGGCCGACACGTAGTCGTTGAACGTGTAGCTGGCGCGGATGCCGGTATGAGTCAGCGGTTCGCCCAGGTTGAAGAGCAGGCCGCGGCTCTCGTTGTAGTTCTGGTTGTTGTAGACCGGAATGATCTCGGCACCCAGCAGAGTCACGAAGCGGCCCGCCTCAAAACTCACGCCCGAGCCGAACGGCGCGGTATAGGTCAGGTAGTACTGAGTCGGATCGACCCACTCGTTACCGACATGCGCCGAGTTCGAGTAATTTGTAACGGAGGAAATCGCGTTCGCGACCTGGCCGAAGTTGATGTCGGTCACGAATCCAACCGTTCCATCGCGCTCGATGTGCAGATTGCCCTGCGTGAGCTGGAATCCATCCTGGTCCCACGCGCGAAACGTATTGACGTTGCCATTGGGCTGATTGAAGTTGTGCTCGTAGCCCGCATCAACCAGCGCGTGGACGCTGATGCCAAGGTTGTCGTTCAGGTTCTTCTGGATGGCGGCTATGTTGGTTTCGGCCAAGCCGACATGCTGGCCAATGGTCGCCGGCGACGCGGAAGCGGCCGGCTGGGCGACGACCATCGCCGCCTCGATCTTTTTTACCTCGCTGGTAGTGTCGTCACTCTGCCTCTGCAGATTGCTCACCTGTCCCGACAGCGCGTTGAGCCGCTGCTCCTCGTTCGCACTGGTGGCGACGGTGGTAGTGGTGACTACGGTCCTGTGGTGGTGACGCCTGTGGGTGGTTGTTGTGGTCGTGGCTTGTGCCCAGGCATTCGCGTTGCACAGCAGGCCAATCAGTGCGACGCCCCCAATTAGGTGAAACCAGGCAACGCCCCGAGTCGTTCTCCTTCTGTTCACTATTTCCTCCCTCCCGAGATGCGCGGTGATTTTGGCCGCGGCTTCCTCCGCCTACACGTGGCGGGCTACGGTGATGAACCGGCTGCTTGGTTACAAGATTCATACCGGTGTAATAATTGAACGACGCCGAGAATCCCTAGTATCTATAAGGGATTTCGGCTATCGGTCAGCGATTGGTGATGCCCGTATACAGCGCATATGCCGCGCCATTAATCAGGTTTCACGGGGCAGAGTCAAGTAGGTTGGGCTGCCGGCGGACGCAAAGAGCGTGCGAACGGTTTAACCTGGAGGCGATCATTGTATGAATTTTGAGTTAACAACGATGTTGAACTCGATTGCGGAGCACGTGCTTGGCCTGCCGCACTCGTACTAGTCTGGCTCGGGCATGCGTAAAGGCACGATCATCGTTCTGCTCGGCGCGCTATGTTTCGCGGGCTACGTGCTATTCGCGCTGGTCGGCACGGAGCCGGTGAAGGTGGCCGAGACCCGGCTGGTGCGAAGCGGCGACCGGGTGCTGGTCGAAGGCGAGGTCCGCAACACGGGCGACGACACGGGACCGATCCAGGTCGAAGTCCGTTATTTCGATCGCGACGGTCACTCGATCGGCAAGGATACAGTTTCGATGGAGGGGCTGCGGCGCGGCGCGGCGGCGCACTTCAAAAGCCCACCGCGTCCCGACGATGGAGTTGCGGATTTTTCCATCTATCTCAATCACGGTCGAAATCCCTACGGAAACTGAATGAATCGCGGTACCCTGACTTAATCGCGGCATGCGATGCATTAATAATACTAATTTGCAAAATAAGCGGGCGTTCCCTGGAAATTTCGCAAGTCGCACGCGCATAACAATTTGTAGGATGGTGCGACTCAGCAAGCATACGACGCCTCGGCGTACGGCGTGATGGCCGGTCCGAAAACACAGTTGCCTTGCAGTTGTTTTGATGGTACTTACTGTACGTGTTGAATACTACCTTTTTGGTGGTTGACCGATCTTATCAAACGGATAGCGCAAAAATTGGCCCAGACAAGGGGAGTTAGGATCAATGGCACGCATCAAGGAACGCACCTTCGGACAAGTCATTCGCGAGCGCAGACGGCAGCTCGATCTCACCCAGGAAGAGGTGGCGCGTCGCGTCAAAACCTCCACGCCGTACGTCGGCCACCTGGAATCGGCCAAACGGCATCCGTCCGACAAGATTGTCACGCGCTTGGCGGAAGTGCTCGGCCTGGATCGCCGCGAACTGTTTTTCCTCGCCAATCCTCGCGCGCAGGCGCTGCTGACTCCTGAAGTTGAGACCCCCGCCGATTCGGCCTGGGACGATTTCAAGAAGAACGACCAACTGCGGCGCGTTCACAGCATTACGGGCGACGAGATGGAAATGCTTTCGCGAGTGGCGTTGCTCGGCGACGTCCGTTCGACCCGCGATTTCATCTACATCCTGAACACGGTGCGCCACGCGGTCGGCCGATAGCCGATTCGATCTTAAGCGCAACTGATTTCCTGAAGACGCGAGAGGAATACCTCCCGCGTCTTTTGCTCATCACTTCAAAACCGCCGGTCTGGTCAAGCTTGAGCCGCGTAGCCTAAGCTCGACTGCATCATGGGTGAGCCGGCACGCGCGCGCGATGCTGCGGCTGGAATTCCGCGATGGCCGCAACGCTATACGGTTGTCGGGCTGTTCTTTCTCGGCACCGCGCTTTGCTACATCGATCGCATCAGCATCTCGGTCGCGATAATTCCGCTCGCGCGCCAATTCGGTTACGACTCCGCCGCCCAAGGTCTCGTGCTTTCGGCGGTGTTCTGGGGATACCTGTGGACGCAGCTGGTGGGTGGATGGATGGCGGATCGATTCGGCGGCCACCGCGTGCTGGCGGCGGGCGTCGCGATATGGTCGATTGCAACTTTCGTCACGCCGATCGCGGCGGCCGCGACGTTTTCCGCGCTGCTCGCGGCTCGCGTGCTGCTCGGGCTGGGCGAGGGCGTGAATTTTCCGTCGATTCACAGCCTGACCTCCCGCTGGACGCTGCCGTCCGAGCGCGCGCGCGTGTTGTCGGTGAACTACAGCGGCATGTACGTGGGCACAGTCGTGGCGCTCAGCGCGAGTCCGCTGATCATCAAGGCGTTCGGATGGCCCGCGCTGTTCTACATTTCAGGCGGGCTCGGCGCGGTGTGGGTCGCAGTCTGGATGTACCTCGCCGCCGACCGGCCTGAGACGTCGTCGCGCATAAGCGCGGCCGAACTCGAATTGATCACGTCATTGCGCACCGCGGAGCCGCGCGCGATTCGGGTACCGTGGGCGGCAATCGCGCGCGAGAAAGCAGTGTGGGCGATCGTCGTCGCGCATTTTTGCAGCAACTTCGGATTCAACATTCTGCTGCTCTGGATGCCGACCTATCTGCATCACACGTTCAGCGTGCCGCTCGAGCGGGTCGGCGTGTATTCGATCATTCCCTGGATCGTGACGTTCGTCACAATAACTTTCTCGGGATGGCTGGCAGATGCGCTTATCGCGCGCGGCCTCGCGGTCGGCACGGTGCGCAAATCGATGCAGGGCGTGGCCTTCGCGCTCGGCGCGATCTCGCTGCTGGCAGTACCGGCGGCCAGTTCGCCGGCGATGGCGGTCGCTCTCCTCACACTGGCGGCCTCGTCCAACGGCATCGGCTCCGCGGCCTTCGGCGTGAATCACCTGGACGTGGCGCCGACCTACGCCGGAATCCTGATGGGAATCTCGAACACCGTCGCAACCCTCCCCGGCATCATCGGCGTCGCCGCGACCGGGATCATCGTGCAAGCGACGAAATCCTTCAGCGCGGTCTTTTGTCTGATCGCGGCGGTCTATGCCTTCGGGATGTTTTTCTACCTGCGATGGGCCAGCGGCGAGCAGAGGATCTGAATTTTTCCGCTGGCGCAGCGGCGGGTGCCCGGGATATATGCGTGAGAGGAACGCGCGCGCGCTAAGTCGATGAGCCAGCCGGGCAAACTCTCGCCATATAGATGGGTTATCGAAATCCTGCTGCTGTTGCTGTTGATGGCGCAGTCGCTGGCCTGGCTCGCGCCGGCGCCGATACTCCAGGAAATAAAGAACGGGCTCGGAATCTCGCTCAGCAGTGCGGGCCTGATCATCTCGATCATCGCGCTATGCATCGGCATCTTCTCGCTGCTCGGCGCGGTCGTCGCGGAACGGATCGGCGCGTTGCGCGCGCTGGTGATCGGAATCTGGCTGATGGCGATCGGGCAGGTCGCCAGCGGCTACGTGCCGAATTTCGCCGCGCTGCTGGCGTGCCGCGTGCTCGAGGGAATCGGCTATGGGCTCGTGATCGCGCCGCCGGGCACGCTCACAATGCAATGGTTCGGCGAAGGCGAGTGGCCGTACATCAACATGATCAACTTCGCGTTCGGCTACGTCGGACTCACCGCGGTGTTCCGCGCGACGCCGGCGTTGTTCGCGGCGGTCGGGTCGTGGCGGATGGTGCTGCTGTGGTACGGCGTCGGATCGGCGGGCGTCGCACTGTTGTGGACGGTTTTCGGCCGCGAGCATCGCGGCGAAATCGCCGCGCCCGCGCCGAGCGTGGCTGAAGCGCCCACAGAGCGCGGGTCGGCGCTGATGGAAGTCGCGAAGATGCGCAACGTGCTGCTAATCGCGGCCGGGCTGTTCGGCGGGATGTGGGTGTTCCAGATCTACACCGCGTTTCTTCCCGAGTTCTTCCGCACCTACCGCGGCATGACGCTCGTGGAAGCCTCGCTGATGACGCAGGTGCTGCCGCTCACCGGACTGTTCGCCGCGCTGGCCGGCGGAATCGGCACCGGGATGTCGGGACTGCGCAAGCCGTTCACCTGGCCGATCGCGTTCACGACGCTGGTCGGTTGCGCGGGAGCAATCATGCTTCCCGATCCGATTTGGATCAGGCTGTCACTGGTGCTGGTCGGGATCGGCGCCTCGGCGTCGCTCGCCGCGATCACAACTCTGCTGATGGAATTGCCCGGAATGAATCCGACGCGGGTCGGCGCGGCATTGGGCTTCGTATGGGCGATCGGTTACTTCGGCGCGTTCATCTCGCCATTTCTGGGCGGCGCGCTCGCGGCCCATTTTGGACTGCGCGCCGTGATGCTCGGCTTCCTGGTCTTCCAATTTCTGCCGATCGTGACGATGTACTTCCTGCCCGAGACCGGCCCCGGCCGCGCGCGGTACGAAATCGCCACCGCCTCGGCTGCGCCATAAACTCGGCGTCCGTCATGATTTGAGCGTCGGCTTGGGCGCCACTTTCATCAACGCCGCGTGCAGGATCGTGTTGTCCGCGACCAGGCCCTCGAGCTTCACGTTGCGCTGATTGAATCGAATCGCGCGGCCCTTGATATCGGTGATCGTGCCGCCGGCCTCGACGACCAGCGCCGCGCCGGATGCAATGTCCCATTCGCTTTTCGGCGAGCGCGTAAACGTCGCGTCGCCCTTGCCCGCGGCGACCAGCGCGAGCTTGTAAGCGACGCTGCCGGTCGGGCTCACTTTGAGCATCCCGTGAAACACCTGCCATTCGCCGCGCGCGGTTTCGCTGCGGCTGGCGAGCACGGTAGCGCGCTTGAGGGTTCGCGTCCGCGTGACACGTACGCGCCGCGTGTTCAGGTGACATCCGACGCCGCGCGCCGCCCAGTACATCTCGCGCTTGATGGGATTGTAGGTGACGCCGAGCACCGGCGCTCCATCTTCGATCAGCGCGATGGCGACCGAGAACTCGGGAATGCCGTTGATGAACTCCTTGGTGCCGTCGAGCGGATCGACGATCCACACGCGCCGGCATTTGAGGCGGTCGTCGTTGTCCGCAGTCTCTTCCGAGAGCCATCCGTAGGCGGGAAACGGATCGCGCAGCAGCTTCTTGATTGCGCCATCAGCCTCGAGGTCGGCCTGCGTGACGGGATTGTCGTGCCCCTTCGATCCAACTTTGAGCCCCTCCTGCTTCCAATAGCCGCGCAAGATCTCGCCGGCCGCGCGCGCAGCCTTCTTGGCGAGCGCCAGCTCCCGCGTTAAATCACTTTCTTCCATCGTTCCTTCCAGCCGCGGAAATCCTAGCTGCACCTCGCCGTCGATTCCATCGCTTCAGTGGTTTGCCCTTTTTGCGACTACAAACCTAAGATGGCGACCGGGGACCAGCATGGCGGTTATCGCGATCACGCAACAGATAGGCAGCAGAGGTATCGAGCTGGGCGAGCTCACGGCGCGGGAACTCGGTTACCGGTTCCAAACCGGAGAACAATTGATCGCGGAGGCGGCGAAGCGATTCAACGTAAGCCCGGAGCAGGTGAAATGGTTCGACGTGCATAACCCGCATTTCTGGGAGCGGAAGACGGAGAGCGGCCGTTTCGTCGCCTACTATCGCGCGATATTTCTTGAAGAGGCCGCCAAAGACCGGATTGTCGTCGCCGGACGCGGGTCGGCGCATTTTCTTCCCGCGGGCGGATGCGGCGTCAGGGTGCGCGCGATGGCTCCAGTGGCCGACCGCATCAAGCAAGTGGCGAAAGACGAAAACCTGGCAGCGGCGGCGGCAGAGAAGCGCGTTCGCGACTTCGACACGGAAGTGAAAGCGCGCACTCAGAGTTTGTTCGGCCACGATATAGATGATCCGACGATTTACGACCTGGTTATCAACACCGCGCGACTTTCGCTGGCATCGAACGCGAACACGCTGGCAGCGCTCGCGACTCATATCGACAGCGAAGGTAGCGTGGAGCGAACGAAGTGCATGCGCGATGCCGCGATCGCAGCGCAGGTGCATGCGGCGTTGGTGGCGCATCCGAAAATCGGCGACTCGCAGATGTCGGTCAATTGTTCGGCGGGATGCGTGCGCGTGAGCGGTCCCGGACTAGTGCCGCCGTGGGACGAGCTCGTGATCGGCGTCGCGCAGACGATCGAAGGGGTCGCGTCGGTCGAAGTCGGCGCAGAAGAAGATCCTATAACTTTGACTACCAGCTAGCCGCTCGACGAATGCGCGCGCTCATCATTTTTTTCGCGACTGGAATCTATTCCGGTTACTCTCCGATTGCGCCGGGAACGGCGGGCTCGGTGGTCGGGATGGCGGTCGTGTGGCTGGTGTTCGGCCCGCTGTGGATGCATTCGCCGGCGTTATGCTTGATGGTGTTCGCGATCGCATTTGTGATCGCGTGCTGGATTTCCGATCGCGCCGAGAAAATTTTCGACAATCACGACGACTCGCGCATTGTTTTGGATGAAGTGCTTGGGATGGCCGCGACGATGTTCGGCAATCCGATCACGTTCGGCTGGCTGATGCTGGGATTCCTGCTGTTCCGGGTGGCCGACGTGATTAAACCGTGGCCGGCGAGCCTGATCGACCGACGCATGCGCAACGGCGCGGGCGTGATGCTGGATGATTTGGCTGCGGCGATCTATGCGAATATTGTGTTGCAGGTGATCGTGCGCGTGCTCTGAACCTGCACGCCCGCAAGGAGTTCCTGATGATTCAGAACGCGGTGATTCTTTCGACCGGCGATGAAATCACCACCGGCAAGGTCGTCGATACCAACGCCAATTACCTTTCCGACAAGCTCGCGGAAATTGGAATCGACCTGGTCGCGGTGATTACGGTCGGCGACGTGCCTGACCGCCTGGAATGGGCGTGGCGGACGGCGATCGAGAAGGGCGACGTCGTGATCTCGACCGGCGGCATCGGGCCCACCGCCGACGACCTGACCACCGAGACGATTGCGCGCGTCGCGGGCGTGAAGTTGCGTCGCGACGAGGCCGCTGTCGAGCATATGAAGCGATTGTTCGCGACCATCGGCCGCCCGATGCCCGAGAACAATCTCAAACAGGCGGACTTTCCCGAGGGCGCGACGGTCATCCAGAATCCGCTCGGCACGGCGCCCGGCTTCAGGATGCCGGTGACGCGCGGCGGCCATACCGCGCATCTGATCGTGCTGCCGGGCGTGCCGCGCGAAATGAAACCGATGATGGAAAACACGGTGATACCGTGGATCGCGGCGAATCGCGGCACCAACCAGGTTTACGCGGTGCGAGTCTTCCAGACTTTCGGGATGAGCGAGTCGGCGCTCGACGAAGCGGTGGCGGGATTGATCAAACCGGAAGAGGCTAAGGTTTCGTTCCGCGCGAGCTTCCCGCAGATTTCGCTGAAGATCAGAGTCGAGGGACGGCCGGGCGAGGTCGAGCACAAAGTCGAAGAGCTGTCGAAGCGCGTGCGCGAGAAAATCTCGCAGTTCATTTACGCGGAAGGCGACACCTCGATGGAAGAGGTCGTCGGCCGCCTGTTCATCGAAAAGAAATTTACGCTGGCGGTCGCCGAATCATGCACCGGCGGACTGATCGGGCATCGCATCACCAACGTTCCCGGCTGCTCGCAGTACTTCAAGAGCGACCTCGTCACGTATTCGAACGACGTGAAGACCGGGGTGCTCGGCGTGTCGGAAGAGACGCTGAAAGCGCATGGCGCCGTGAGCGAGGAATGCGTGCGCGAGATGGCGGCGGGCGTTCGCAAACGCACGGGCGCGAGCGTGTCGGTCGCGACGTCGGGCATCGCGGGCCCCGACGGCGGCACGCCGGACAAGCCGGTCGGCACGGTCTGCATCGCGCTGTCGGCCGACGATCAGAGCTTCACGCGGCGCTACCATTTTCGCGGCACTCGCGACTGGGTGAAGCTGATCACCTCGCAGGTCGCGCTCGACTGGTTGCGGCGATACGCGCTGGGACTGCCGATTGCGGACTCGACGCTGTTCCGCCGCTAGTCTTCATCTGACGCGCGCGTAGTTCACCAAATCGCTGCCGTTGCCTGCGAGCGTGAGCTTCCCATTCGCGGCAGCGCACTCGACCGCGTTCGCCGACGACGCGTCGGTGCATAGCACGACGTTGGTGTCGCCGGTGAAGCACGCATCGTTAACGGTCGCGGCGCCTTGCTCGAGTCGCACGCGTCCGGCGCATAGATCAGCCGTCTCCTTTATATCGACCGAGCCAAATACGCTGTTTGCCCACACTCCGCGCACGTCATGCGGCCCAGCGCCCGAATCGCCCGGATGCTGTGGAGGCTCGGGATGCGGCCCACGACCGCATCCAGAGCCAAGCAGAGCAATCATCGAGAGCGCCGTAACGAATGCTGTTCCTGCTTTCATGTTCACCTTAAATTGAGCTCCAGCCGCGCTTCACTGAGACACCCCCGAACAGCGAGTACGCGAGTATGTCCAGCGGGAAAGGAGCATCCTCGTCATCACCGATCGGGGCGCTCTTCTGAGGTACTTGCGGACTGCGCAGATCGATGTTGCGCCCTCCGAACACGCTGAAGCCGCCGCACGTCACTTCTTCGTCGGGTCGCACTCTCACCTTGGCACCGCCGAAAATCGCGACAACGGTGACTGCGAGCTCGGGCGGTGCTGAGGTAAGGTCCAGATCGAGTCCTCCGAAAAGAGCCAAGCCAAAGAACGACTCACCGGGATGGAGCATGCTCCCGTCGATCTTGTTTCCGGAAAAAATGGCCACGCTAACCATCTCCGCGTCACCCGGCGTGCTTGACGTCGCCGTTGGCGGCGGCGTTGGCGGCCGCGGTGAAAATATCCATCGGGGCCAGCGGCGGACGGCGCTTGCGCTTCAAGTCTGCGAGCTCGGCCTGGGCCCTGGCCTCGACGTTGCGCTGCCGGATAGCCTCGAGCTTGTCGCCGAGCTCGGAGCCGGCGATTTCGTGATTGACGCCCGCCTGCGCGAGCATCCGCTGAATCGACTCGCGTACTTCCTCGAGCGCGCGGACGTCGTCGTCGGACGAAATCTCCTCGAGCGCGCGCTGGATCCGCACGCGAGCCTGGGCGTTCCTCATCCGCGCTATCATTCGCACTTTTTCGACCTTGAGCTTTTCGATCTCGCCCTTGAACGAAATCAGGTTCTTCTTCGCGTCCTCGGCTTCGGTGGTCAGCTCGCCGAGTTCTTCGCGAAGCCGAGTGCAATCGCCGTCGAGGATATGCTTGCGCTGAATCAGGATGAGCGCGCACTGATCCTCATTCATATCGGCGGCCTGCCCCGCTTCTTCGTCGACTTCCTTCATCTCGGCGAGCTTTTCGCGGAGCTCGCGCTCGAGCTTGTTGCGCATATAGATGACGCCGGCGGCCGCGGTCTTGAGCTGATGATAGCGATTGACGCGATCGGAGATTGCGGACTCGTAGACCGCCTCGGGGTCGCGCGCCTCGCGCGCTTTAATCCAGCGGCTGAACTTGCCTCCGAGCAATTTGAAAAATCTTGACAACACTTTCGTTCTCCTTGTGGCCTGAGCGCGATCCGCTCGAATAGCCGCTGTTGCTATATTTCTAGATCCAACGTCTGACGCGATCCTTGTAAGCGAGGTAGTCCTGACCGAACAGCCGCTCCATCGTTTCTTCCTCGCGGGGAATTACCATCCGATCGATCGCCGCGAAGAACACCGCCGGCGCAATCAGCATCGCGATCGAAGTGAAGAAAATCGCCAGTCCGAACAATGTCGTTGCGAGTCCGAGGTACATGGGATTCCGCGTCCACGTGTATGGTGGCTGCGCGACGAACGCGGTCGGCTCGCCCCACGGTTTTTTGGTGGTCTCGCGCGCCTGGAAAATCGCGGCCGCGTAACACGACACTCCCACACCGGCCGCAACGACCAGCAGGCCGATCGCCTGATACCATCCCACCGAGCGCTCTTCTGGCAGCATGAAGTGCAGCGCGAGCGTGATCAGCAAAAGCGCGCCCGCCAGCAACGGCGGATGAATCTTCATGGTGGTGAGCGTGGTGCTCGCGGACTGAGGTTCGGTGGAGTTCATAGTTCATCGTCTCCGTATCTCAATTGGCGTCGGTCTTGGGCGCGAGCCCGATATCCGCGAGCGTGATCCCAAGTTCGCGCATCTTTTGCTGAAAACTTTGACGGTACATCCCGGTTCGTTCAGCGGCGCGCGAAATATTGCCGCCCGTCGCCCGCAGCGCGCGGACGAAAAAATCGCGTTCCCAGTCGCCGACGAATTTTTCTTTCGCCTCGCGAAACGTCAGCGCCGATTCGCCGCTGTCATTGGAGACCGCTGCATGATTCGACGCGCCCGCCGGCGCGCTCGCGTGGTCGCCATCCGGCTCCGAGCCGGCGAAGAGATCTTCCGCCGTAATCGCGGCGCCCGGGGACAGGATCACCGCCTGCTCGATGGCCGCCTTGAGGGAACGCGCGTTGCCTTTCCACGGCGCCTCGACGCACGCGCGCATCGCCTCGGGAGTGAGCTGTTTTTCGGGCGCGGAGAAACGCTGGCATGCCTCCGCGATAAAGTGCTGGACCATCAGCGGCACGTCTTCGCGACGCTCGCGAATCGGAGGCACGCGAATCTCGACGACCTTCAGGCGGTAGTAAAGATCCTCGCGAAACTTCCCCTGCTCGATCATCGCTTCGAGATCCTGGTTGGTTGCCGCGATAATCCGCACGTCGACGCTCAGCGGCTGATTGCCGCCGATGCGCTCGAACACCTGCTCCTGCAGCACGCGCAGCAATTTGGCCTGGGTCTCGAGCGCCATGTCGCCAATCTCGTCGAGGAACAAGGTGCCGCCGTTGGCGGCTTCGAATTTGCCTTCGCGGCGCGCTACCGCGCCGGTAAACGCGCCCTTCTCGTGGCCGAACAGCTCGCTCTCGACCAGCTCGCGCGAGAACGCCGCGCAATTCACCGCGATGAACGGCTTGCGCGCGCGCGGACTTCGAAAATGAATCGCGCGCGCAACCAACTCTTTGCCGGTGCCCGACTCGCCGCGGATCAGAACCGTGACGTCGGTCGGCGCGACCTTATCGATGGTCTCGAACACACGCATCATCGTGCGCGAGCGGCCGACCATGTTCTCGAAAACTCCGGTCTCGAGCCGCACCTGTTCGAGCAGCTGGTTGTGCTCGCGCTTGAGCAGTTGCGTCTCCATCACCTTGCGCACTTTCAGGCGCAGCTCGTCGTTGTCGAACGGCTTGGGCAGATAGTCCTCTGCGCCGGCCTTCATCGCTTCGACGGCGATCCGCTGCGTGCCGAACGCGGTGATCATCAGCACCGCGCACGCAGGATCGAGCTCGCGCACGTGCTTGAGCAATTCGATTCCGCTCATTCCCTTCATGCTGAGATCGGTGATGATGACGTGGAACAGTCCCGCCTTGACCTTCTTCGAGCGCTTCCTCGCCCGACTCAGCGGTCTCGACCTCGTAGCCCTCCTTGGTGAAGAGCCCCTTGAGCGCGATGACGATTCCGCGCTCGTCGTCAACTACCAGCAGTCGGCCTTTCAATTTCGTAGCCTCGTGGTTTGAGCGGATGGCGCACCCGCCGCGAGCGGAACGATCGGCGTGGTGGCAGCGCTATTGTTTTGCGGGGCAGGTTCGGCGGCCGCTTCTCCTACGATGTCCGGCGATTCGGGCCGCTCACTCGTCGCGCACGGCGCCATCGTGGTCGGAACGGCCGACGATTGGACGACGTCGTCGTTGTCGCGGATCGCGTCGCTGAGCGGAATCGCCAGCACGAACTCGGTGCCCTGGCCCACTTTGCTGTGCACCTCGATCGTTCCGCGATGCGAGTCGATCACTTTTTTCGCGACGCCCAGCCCGAGTCCGGTGCCGTTGGTCTTCGACGTGTAGAACGGATTGAAAATCTTCGCGATCTTGTCGTCCGCGATTCCGCAGCCGTTGTCGCGGATCCTGACCGCCGCCATGCCCGCGCCGTTATTCTGTATCGCGAACTCGAGACGGCGCTCGCCGGTCGTCGATTCCATCGCGTCGATCGCATTGTCGACAATGTTCGAGAACACCTGCCGCAGCTTGTCGGCGTCGGCGCGCACGGTCGGGCCGCTCAGGTACGCTCGCGACACCATCACGGAGTTCGCCTCGAGCTTGCTGCGCATCTGCGTCAGCGCACCGTCGAGCACCCACGCGAGATTCACATTCTCGAACTTGTAGTCTTCTTCTTTCGCGTATTTGAGCAGGTGCGACACGCTGCGCTCGACCCGCGCGAGCTCGTCGAGCGCGACCTTCGCGTATTCGACGTTCTCGTGCGAGGTCGGATCCTCGCCCATCTGCTGCACCAGGCTCTTCGCGGCCGCGATCGGGTTGCGGATTTCGTGCGCGAAGGTGGCAGTCAGCTCGTCGAGCGACGCCTGCTTCTCGGTGCGCAGCTGTTCCTTCTCCTGCAAGACTTCGCGCTGAACTTCGCGCGCGACCGCCGGCTGGAAAACGCGATCGTGAACCCATCGCCAGCCGTACACCGCCGAAAAGTGGCTCACGATTCCAAATCCCCAGCCGAGCGCCGGCCAGATGAACCACGGATATCCGCCGAACCCGCCCGTCATCAGATTGATGATGAATAGGAAGCCGATGATGATGCCGTACCACATCAGATGAACGAAGAAGCCGGCCTCGGCCTGCGCGCGTTTGCGGGCGCGCTCGTAGGTCTGGCGCTCGGCGTCGTTCTTGAACTGCGGTGGCGGCGGCATATCCTGCGCGGGATCCGCGCTGACGCCGCTGTATTTCTGGGTCTGTTGATCGAATCGGGCCTTCAGCTTGCGCTCGAATCGCTCGGCCTTGGCCTCGAACTTGCGCGCCATCTTGGAATCGAAGTCGCGCTTTATTTTGGAATGCAGATCGTTTGCGAAGCGCTCCGCCGACGCCGTCGTCGACGCCTTCGCGTCCGCCTTCCACTTCGACCATTCACGCGACCACTTCGAGGAGTCGCCGTATTGCGACCAGTCGTGCTTCGACCAGTCGTACCTCGACCGGCCGCGGCGGCCGCCGCCGTCGCCATATTTCATCCAGCGCAGCCGCTTTCGCTTTCGATGTTGCACGACCGCGTAAATGATTAGTGCTACTAAAAAGATGCCGAACATCGCGCCTCACCTAGGGCCGGAAATGCCGGTCCGTGTAATTGACCTAGCGATTCGCGGGAACTAAGACAATCGCCGTCATTTGCTCGTCCTGGCCTCCGGTCCTGACCTCTAAGTGCAAGGCCGATGCCGCCGCGCGGTCGCGAGAAAAGCGAGTATTCGTGCGGATTCTAGCGATCGCGCGCACCTGTGCGACGGTCCAGCGCAGTCGCAACAATGCAGCCGCCGGACTGCATCGCCAATGAATCACGGTACCACCATCGCGCCCCTTTCGACTCGCCTTGACATAGAGCACGATCGGCCTATTTTCAAACAACGGACCAGGTTGCCCGCGGTGAAGGGAACGATGACGCAGTACTGGCCATTTTCGGGTCTGACGCGACAAGGCGCGCTGCGCGAGCGGCTGATCGTGTCGCTCGACCTGCGCGATCGGGCCGACGCGCTGCGGTTGGTGGACCGCCTCGCGCGAGTGGTCGGGATGTTCAAAGTCGGGCGCGCGCTGTTCGTCGGCGGCGGTCCCGATTTCGTTCGCGAGATACGCCGGCGCGGCGCGGAGGTTTTTCTCGACCTGAAATTTCACGACAGCCCGCAGAAAGTCCTGCGCGCCGCCGTCGAGGCGACGCGGCTCGGCGTCAAGATGTTCGACATCCACCCGTACGGCTCGACCGGCGGCTCGACTGAGATGATGACTCGCACGCGCGCCGAGGTCGCGCGCATCTGCAGGACCGAGGGTCTTCGACGGCCGAGCATCCTGGCGGTCGCGATGCTCGCCGAAATGAAATCCGCGAATTCGAGCCCGCGCGCGCCAGGAGCCCCCGACCGGGTCAGCGAAATCGCGCGCTTCGCAGCAGACGCCTCGCTCGACGGCGTGGTCACCTGGCCGCATGAAGTTCGCGGCGTGCGCAACACCTGCGGACGCCGGTTCATCATCGTCACCTCGGGCGTGCGGCTTCGCGAGTCGGCCACCCCGGCCTCGCACGCGATCACCGCTGCTGATGCGATTCGCGCAGGCGCCGACTACGTGATCGTCGGCAGTCCGATCTGGCGAGCCGCCGAGCCGCTGCGCGCGGTGCGCGAGATTACCGACGACATCGAGCGCGGCCTGCGCAACAATCCGCGCCGCACGTTTGAAATTCTCAACCCGCGTCCCGTCTAGTCCGTCGAGCACCCTTCCGCGTCTGTCTTTCTCGTTCGAACCAAAATACGATTGCGCGCAGTATCCGCATCCGGAGCGTCTTCTTGCTCGAAATTCTGATTAACCTGTTCGCGCTTGCAATCAGCGCCGGATTCGTCGGCGCGATCTCGGGCCTCGGCGGCGGAGTTTTTATCGTCCCCGCGCTGGTTATCTTCGCGCACATGCCGATGAAGGTCGCGGTTGGCGCGAGCCTGATATCAGTCGTCGCGACGAGCGCCGGCGCGAGCGTCGCATTCGTGCGCGACGGATGGACCAACCTGAAAGTCGCGATGGTGCTCGAGTGCGCGACCGTCACCGGCGCAGTGATCGGCGCGTATCTCGCCGGCGTCGTGCCAACCGTCGTACTCGAATTGCTCTTCGCCGCCATGATGCTCCAATCCGCGTACTTCACGATCACCAAGCGCGGCGACGACATCCTGACCAAGGGCGACCCGCTCGCGGAGCGGCTCGAACTCGCCGGCGAAGTTCCCGATCTCAGCGGCAACCCAATCCATTATGAAGTCGTGAAGGTGCCGCAGGGTGGCGCGCTGATGGTCGTCGCGGGACTCATGTCCGGTCTGCTCGGAATCGGGTCGGGTGCGCTGAAGGTGATGGCGATGGACTACATCATGCACCTGCCGCTGAAGGTTTCGAGCGCGACCAGCAACTTCATGATTGGCGTCACGGCCGGCGCGGGCGCACTGGTGTTCCTCTCGCGCGGCGATGTGGCGACCACCATCGCGGCGCCGGTGGCAATCGGCGTCACGGTTGGTGCGCTGGCCGGCAGCCGCGTCCTGCCGCATCTCAAGGTCGAGTCGCTCCGGATCGTTTTCGTGATAATTCTTGTGCTGATCGCGGCCGAGATGGGATGGCGCGCGCTGTCGGGGATCTAGGCGATGCCGAAACAGGAAGAAGACCGCATACTCAGGGAATGGACGCCGATTTTGCTGCGATCGATTCTGATCGCCTCGATGATCCTCCTCGTTTCCGGACTCGTCATGACCTACACCTTCGCGCCCGACTACTACGTCGACCGCTACCACGCGGTCGAACAGGGTCACCTGCTCGGCAAGGAGAAGATCGGCCACGGCGTACTGCTTGAAAGGATTCGCGAAGGCAATCCGCACGCGGTTCTGACGCTCGGGCTGTTCGTGCTGACGCTCGTCCCGCTCGCGCGCGTCGCGTTCTGCTTCATCCTCTTCATCCGCGAACGCGACTACACTTATGTTGCGCTTACCGCCTACGTGCTTGCGGGCTTGATCGTCGGCGTGCTGGTTGGGAGTGTCGGCTAGTGATCGATTAGTATTCGGACGGAGGATTCGCGCGATGGAAATCAAAGGAAAGATCGGCGTCATCACCGGTGCCGCGTCGGGAATCGGGCGTGCAACGTCGGAGCGGCTGGCGAAGGAAGGCGCGGCGATCGTGGTCGCCGATCTCGACGAAGCGGGCGGCGCCGAAACCGTCAAGCGCATCGAGAGCGCGGGCGGACGCGCTGTTTTCGTGAAGGCGGACGTCACCAGGCTCGACGACGCGCGCCGGATGCTCGACACGGCGGTCGCGAAGTTCGGCCGCCTCGACATCCTGCACAACAACGCCGGTATCGGCGTCGGCGCGCCCGGCTATCCCGACGCACCGCCCGAGCGATGGCATCTGGTGATCGAGATCGATCTGCAGGCGGTGGTTCTCGGCACCGGCCTCGCGGCTCCGCTGATGCAAAAGAACGGCGGCGGCGTGATCATCAACACGGCCTCGATGGCGGGCCTGTATCCGCATCGCCAGGACGCGGTTTACGGCGCGGCCAAGGGCGGAGTCGTGAACTTCACACATTCGCTCGCATCGTGGCAAGCAGAACGAAAAATCCGCGTGAACTGCATCTGCCCGGGAATCGTCGACACTCCAATGGTGCGCAGAGGACTCGAGCTGGCGGCGCAACACGGCATCAAGAGCTGGATGCCATCAAGAATAATCCAGCCCGAAGAAATAGCGGACGCAGTAGTAAGCCTCGTGCGCGACGATTCGTTATTCGGGTGCTCACTGGAGATACGCCCAACCGGCCGCCAGGTAGTAGATCCGCGCCCCGCACCGGGCTCGCGACGATGAAAAAATGGCGGTCGATGACCGCCCCTGCTTCACGAGCATGCATGTTCGCCGAGCTGGTTTAGCGCGCGCCAGCTGCAGCGCTCTCCGCCTGGAAGGCTTTTGAGCTTTGGCTGAGCTTCGGCATTACGTGCCTGCCGATTAGGTCGATCGTTTGCAGCACCTTTTCGTGCGGGACTGCGCCTACCTGCACCAGCAGCAAGATCAAATCTACTCCCGCTGATTCGTAAATCTTTGCGACCTTCAGGCAGTCTTCCGGATCGCCGACCATCACGGCGCCCGCCTCGATTCGTTTGTCGAGATCGGCCATCGAGAGCCGGTAGTCGCCGATCGCAACCACCTGCTCCGCCATCTTTTTGTAGTATTCGTAGCCCTTCACTTCCTGCTTGGCGAAGGGCGTGAACAGTTCGGCGGCTTTACGCGTGGTGAAATCGATCGCGTCCTTCGCGATCACCTTGGCTTCCTCGCGAGTCGGCGCGCATACGCAGACCGTCGCCGCGGCCGTGCGATCGTTCACGAACGCTCCGACCGGCTCGCAGGTGCTGATCGCTTTTTTGTAAACGGCGATCAGCTTGTCGAGCATCCCGGGCTCGGAAATTCCGAACCCGAGCGCGCCGATTCCTTTCTGCCCCGCGATTTCCCAGGTCGTCGGCTGCGTCGCCGCCACCCACATCGGCGGATGCGGTTTCTGGATCGGTTTCGGGATCACCTCGCGCTCCGGCATCTTGAAAAACTTGCCGTCGTGGCTGAACGTCTCATTCATCCACATTTTCGGGATCGCGGCGACCGCCTCTTCCCACATCGCGCGCGAATCTTCCGGATTGACCTGGAAGCCGCCCAGTTCCTGCTCGGTGATCGATCGTCCCGAGCCGAATTCCACGCGTCCGTTCGACATGATGTCGAGCACCGCGATTCGCTCCGCCACACGCACGGGATGATTGAATGGAATCGGCAACAGGCAGATGCCGTGGCCCAGCCGAATCCGGCTCGTGACCTGGCTGAGCGCGCCGTACCAGACTTCGGGGGCCGACGAGTACGACCACTCGCTGAGAAAATGGTGCTCGACGGTCCACACCGAGTGGTAGCCGAGCCGGTCCGCCAGTTTCACCTGCTCGGTCGCCTGGTGGTAGATGTCGTACATGAAGCCGGGGTAATGCGGGCGGCTCCGCTGAATCTCGTACTGCAGCGCAAACTCCATCAACCGGTCCTCCGTCAGTCTGTCAGGCGTGAGCCGCGTCCGGGCGCGCGGCGGGTTGTGCGGCCGTTATTCCGCCCGGCGTTTTCCACGAGTGAATCTCGTCGAGCGCATGACGGCCGATAAGCTCGATCGACTTCATGATTTTCGCGTGCGGAATTCCGCCGTACTGCAGAAAAAATAAAACCTGGTCCGCGCCGAGCTCTCGATAGCGGCGCGCGACACGCACCGCCTCGTCCGCCGCACCGACCGCGATCAGGTCGCCGTCCTTCAGGAAGTCGTAGTAGTCGAGCGTGAACTTGGCGGGATCGAACTTCGATGCGGTCTTGAGATATTTGTACGAATCGTCGCCCTGGCTCGCCGCCGCGACACTCGAGACCAGCTCGAAACCCTTGCGCACGTACCACAATACGGCTTCGCGCGCGATATGCTCGGCCTCGTACGGGTCGTCGCTGATTAGACCCATGATGTTCATCGAGACCTGGTTGTTAACAGTCTGCCCGACCGGCCGCGCGTTCTTGATCCCTTCGCGATAAATGTTGATTCGCTCCGCCACCTGCGCGAGCTCCACGCCGAGCGTGAAGCAAAGCACTCCCAGCCCGCGCTCGGCCGCGAGTCCGAACGTGGTCGGATTGGTAGCGGCCACCCACATCGGAGGATGCGGTTTCTGGATCGGCTTGGGAATCACCGACACCGGCGGATCGACGGTCCAGTACTTGCCGTGCATCGTGAACGGATCCTCGCGCCACATCCGCGGGATCGCCTCGACCGCCTCGGCCCATCGCGGCCGCGTTTCTTCGGGACGCACACCGAAGCCGAGCAGCTCATCCATCGTGGTCGCGCGCCCGGTGCCGAATTCGACGCGTCCGTTCGACATGATGTCGAGCACCGCGATCCGTTCCGCCACGTGCACCGGATGGTTGAACGGCAGCACCACGACGCCGTGGCCGACGCGAATCCGTTTGGTGCGCTGCGTAACGCAGGAGAGAAAAATCTCGGGCGCCGAGCAGTACGAAAACTCGTTCAGGAAGTGATGCTCGACGGTCCACACCGAATCGAAGCCGAGCCGATCGGCAAGCTCGATCTGCTCCATCGTTTCCCAGAACACGCGATATTCGTGATCGGCGGCGTGCGGCTTTACCGACTCGATTTCGTAGATGAGCCCCGCCTTCATTTCGCGATGCTCCATTGGCGCATGAACTCGCGCGCCTGGCGGCGCAGCGAGCGGCGCAAGTCGAATCGCGGTCCGTGCAGATACCAGAGCATCGCGAGTCCTAGATAGCTCGAAAAAATTTGCGTCGCCGCCCAGCCCGGATCAAGTTGCGCGTCAAAAATTCCCAGCCGCTGCCCGCGCTCGACCTGCTCGCGAAAGCTCGCGATGCCATGCAGGTTCGCCTTGCGCATCGAGCGCAGCACCCGCGGCCCAATCTTGTGCGACTCGAGCGCGATTATAAGCAGCAGCCGGCTGACCCACGGATTCTTCTCGTTGAGCGCCGCCATCGTGTCGAACATCCGTTCGAACTCCGCGCGGAACTCGGCCGCGTTGGTCGCGCGCGCGGATTTCTCGAATACCAGTTCCCATTCGCCAAGCACCTTGGCGACGACCGCGATGAAGAATTCTTCCTTATCGGCGAAATGCCAGTAGAGCGCGCCTTTGGTGACGCCCGCCGCGCGCGCGATCCGCGCCAGCGAGGTGCCGCGGTATCCGTACGACGCGAACAGATCCATCGCGGCGTCGATCAACACCTGGTCGAGCGAGCCGCGCCGGCGTAACTGCTGCGGAGCCGGCGCCGCGTTCTTGCGGACTGGCGATATCATCTGAACGATCGGTATGGTGAGGCAGTGCGGGTGCCCAGGTCAAGGGCGAGGCGCCTGCGTGACGTGCACCAGGCGCATCGCGATTGCAGCACGAGGTTCCTGCGCCGGCGCGGACTACTCGTCCCGCTTACCGGCGCGCCGATGCGATTCGATGATCGCGAGCGTCAGTTCTGGCTGGAGGTGCCGCCGTCCGGACCCTTCATGTTCCGCTCGAGGCACCATCGGTCGATCACCTCGGCGTTGAAACGCCAGTCAGTGCCGATCCGAAAGCCCGGCAGCTCGCCGCGACGGAGCAGTTTGTAGATTGTTGATGGATGCACGCGTAGATAATCGGACAATTCCTTGACCGTCATGACGCGAGGCAAGCTATACTTTGTTTCACTAGCCATGGTATCTCCCGGTAACGTAACTCCCGTCTGCCGCCTATTGCCTGGATTTGATGCTTTTTTTCGCATCGCTCGAATGACTCATCCGCCCGTTACGCCCATCTTGAGTCTCTTTGAAAGTCTCAAATTCGTCGCTGACGGTCAAGAGCAGCCTAAGGGGATTTCTGATAATTTTCGCTCTTTTGTCCCGTCTCAGTATTGGAAGTAACCCAATCTCGCAAAAATTTCAATACAAAATGCACGTCAAAGCTTTAAACAACGCGTGCAAGCCTTGAAATGATCATAAGTATGTCAAATCTCCGTCGAACTCTAATCGCGCTGACCCTCATTCTAGCCGCTTATGCCTGTCCAGTCCAAGCCCAGTTGACGCTCTTCAGTCCCGCCATCGCTCCCGGTGCCGCAATCGCCTCAGACTACACTTGCAGCGGCGCCGACCGATCCCCCGCGCTTGCATGGTCCAACGCCCCGCAATCGACGAAATCATTTGCTCTGATCGTCGAAGATCCCGACGCCCCAGGTGGCACATTTATTCATTGGGTAGCGTACAATATCCCGGCTCGCGTAACTTCGATGCCCGCTAGCGTGCCGCAAATCGCGGAAATCGCCGGCGGCGGAACCAATGGAATCAACGGCTTCGATCATATCGGCTACAATGGACCGTGTCCGCCGCCCGGGAAAATGCATCATTATCATTTTCGTCTCTTCGCGATGGACACGAACCTGACTCCCGGGGACAACGCCGGCGCGGACGCGCTTCGCTCCGCGATGAACGGTCACGTCGTCGCGACGGCGGATCTGGTCGGCACATTCAAACGATGAGGTGAAAACGATTCAACGATGAAGACGGTACTCAAAATCCTGGGTGGTGTGATTGTGCTCGCGGTCGTCGCGCTGGTCGGATGGCACTACTATCAACTGCGCCGCGCGCGCCAAGCCGGCCTGCTAACCGAGAACATCACGCATGACGGCGATCTCTGGAAGGCCGATTTCACCGCGCGCATCCCGGCCCCCGAGCAGACGGTGTTCGACGCGATTCGCAACGTCGAGAATACTCACAGCGATCAGGTCAAGTCGGTGCGCATCGTATCTCAGAGCGGAAATAAAAAGACCGTCGACATGGATATCGCGGGACCGGGCGGACAATCCGTCACCACCGAGCTCGCGTTCGAGTACCTGCCCGACGAGAAGAAGATCGTCTACAACACCGTCAACAACCCGATGTTCGATACGCAGGCCGTGTACCAGCTCAGCGATGAAGGCGCGAGCACGTTTATCGACTACCATCAGAATACCCATATGCTGCAGTCGCTTCCGGTGCCCGACGGCGTCATCAAGCAGGTCATTCGCGGCATCTTCGTGGCGCAGCTCGAGACTTTGAAGCGCCAGCTCAACATCAAGACCGCCGAAGATACCGACAACGACGAAGATCCGTGAGTCGCGGCAGCCGTCCGGGCGCGAGTTATCACGATGAACGAAATCGACGCGCAGCTCGCCCTCGGCGTCGAGCTGTTCAATCGCGGCGAATTTTTCGAAGCGCATGAAGCAATGGAAGATGCGATGAACCTGCTCGAGGACGACACCGGCGATTGGGATTTCTACCTCGGGCTGCTGCGCGCCTCGGTCGCCAATCACAAGCTCGGCGACGGCGAGCTCTCAAGCGCGCGATTACATCTGCGCGCCGCGCTGAAATTCCTCGCGCCCTATCCGGACCGTCATCGCGGCATCAAGCTACGCGAGTTTCGCAGCGCGCTCACCGCCGAATTGGCTCGCCTCGATTCGCAGGCGACGGCGGTCATCCCGCCGCGCATCGAGCTGGACGCCTGATGATTCCCTTCACCGCGGAATTCGTAACGTCAGCATTCGCACTCGACGGATGCCCGCGATGGAAGCGCGCGGAGGTCGCGCTCGCGGGGCGCTCCAACGTCGGCAAGAGTTCGATCCTCAACGCGCTCGCCGGAGTGAAGGGCCTCGCGCGCACCAGCAAAACTCCCGGCCGCACGCGATGCCTCAACTTCTTCGCCGTCAACGACACGCTCGCGCTGTGCGACCTGCCCGGCTTCGGCTACGCCAAGATGAGTCATGATGATGCGGCGGATATCGCATCGATGATGATCAAATACATCCACGGGCGCACGAATCTCGCGGCCATAGCGATTCTGATCGATTGCCGGCGCGGTCCTAAGGAAGACGAACTTGATCTTGCGGCGATTGCAGCCGAGCGCGAGATTGAAGTCATTCCGGTTGCAACCAAGTGCGACAAATTGCGCCGCTCGGAGCGCGCCGCTGCGCTCAAGCGCTTCGACCCGATGCGCGTCGCACCAATTTTCTGCTCGGCAACTTCCGGCGAAGGGATCGACGACTTGCGCCGCCGAATTCTTGCCGTCAATCCCGCCGATCGTATCAATCGCGTGACTCCCGAAGTGTTGGCAACCTTCGATGAATGGGTGAAATGGGCCTTTGATCATCCGGCGGCGACCAAAGTTAAAAATGAATGGTGGTGGCATCTGCCTGACGCTTCGGAAGGCGGTATATGGCTGGACCGGCCGCGAGCACGCGCACTCACATTCGTTTCCCAGCTTTTCGAAAATCCGTTTCCGTCACTGTCCTCGTACAGTGACGAGCAAATTAATCAGGGTATCAATTTTATTGTTTTCAGAGCCTGCTCGAAGCATTTTGAAGGGCTCGTGGACCAACGCGTCGACCTTAGCCTGCGGACAAGGTGCATTCGCTCGCTTGAAAACCTTTCCCACGAGGTGTTCGCACCAAGGTGCTCGGACAACGTGTGGAAGTACACGAAGCCGCTGGATGGCATGTGCCACATGCTTTGGGATCTGGTTGTGCGCGAGGCTTCCACCCAAGTTGATTGCCCCGATGGCAGTTACGGATTCATGCGCGATCCTGAAATCGACAAAGAGTTTATGGATACGCTAGTCCGCATTCTCGCGATGCCAAGCATCGCTTGTCAGCAATCCGCGCTGCATGGACTCGGCCACCTTGTGCACGATGCTAAGCTCGGATCGGACGTCATCCAACAATATTTGGAAGATCATCCAAACCTCCGCAGCGATCTTCGAGAGTACGCCCAAAGAGCAGTCGCGGGCCGAGTAGAGTAAAGACGCCTAACTAGCATGGTTCCCGAGGTCTCGGTAATTATTCCGACCTATAATCGGTGCGCGATGATGCTCGAGGCGATCGATTCCGTGCTCGCGCAGTCGGCCACCGCGTTCGAGTTGATCGTCATCGACGACGGCTCGACCGATGGAACTGCCGAACATCTGGCGCGGCTCGCCAAAACGAACCGAATTGAAATCGAGCGCATCGACCATCGCGGTCCCGCGGCGGCGCGAAACTGCGGCGTCGCATTGGCGCGCGCGCCGCTAATTGCATTTCTCGATTCTGACGATCTCTGGGCGCCAACCAAGCTGGAACGCCAGCTCGCGTTCATGCGCGCGAACCCGCGCTGCGCGATTTCGCAAACCAACGAAATCTGGATCCGCAACGGGCGCCGCGTGAATCCTGGCGTCCGCCATCGCAAGCGCGCCGGCGATATTTTCATCGACTCGCTCCGCACCTGCCTGATCAGCATGTCCGCGACGATGATGCGCACGGATCTCTTCCGCTCGCTGGGCGGCTTCGACGAGATCATGGCCGCCGCCGAAGACTACGACCTGTGGCTGCGTCTTCTCATCAATTACGAGGCCGGCCTGCTCGACGAGCCGCTGGTGACGCGCCGCGGGGGCCATCCCGATCAGACCTCGGCGACGACTCCCGCCCTCGATCGCTTCCGCATCCTCACGCTTACGAAATTACTCGCAGACAGCCCTCTGTCTGCGGCGCGGCGAAGCGCGGTTGTCGAAGTTCTCGTCGAAAAGTGTCGCATCTACGCGAACGGCCTCGTGCGACGCGACAAAATTGATCGGGCGCGCCTCTACGAGAGTATCGCAGACAAGGCGCAAAACTGGCGAGCTGCCGAGATCGGTTGTGCTATCAAATCGATGCGCTCCATGCTTCGCGAAATTCCACATGAATGCTGACGAGACCGACGCGCAGATTCGGACGCTCGCGGGTGAACGACGCCTCCCAGATAGTCATCTCGTGCGATGGCTCGCGATGGACCTCGCGTCGCGCGCCGCGATACTCGACATTGCGCGCACGATCCGCCTTCGCACCGGTCAGTTGGTGACCGCGCTCGACACACTCGAGGAAATCGCGGTGCGCGAGCGCCTCACGGTCGCCGCAATTCTCGACCGTCCCGAAATTCAGCGCATCGCAAGCGGCTCCGGCTCCGCCCCATCGCGCGCGAGCACGCTGCTCGAAGCACTGCGAACGCTTCGTTACCCCCTTTTAAAAAAAATGCAAGAGCAGTTGCGCTCTGATGTCTCGGCATTGAAGCTCCCGCGCGGCATTTCGATAGACTTGCCCAAAGAGCTTGGCTCTGATGAGCTCACGGTTTCGCTGCGGGTACGAAGCGCCGCCGAACTGGCGCATCTGCTCGACGCGCTCGATCGATCGCGCGCGGGACTGACGCGGATTATCGAAATGCTAGGTGGTAAGCGTGGAAGGTAAAAAAAGATTTGATCTCGACGCCGTGTTTGTCGAGCACGGATGCGCCAATTCCGCGCTGGCGACTCGCATCCTCAGTGCGCTACCGCGCGATGTGCCCGTGGCGCATGTCGCCGATGCGCGAGAGGCGACGCGGCCCATCGCTGGCGCGCGCGATCCGTTCGGCGCAGGCAAGCGCCGGCTCGTGATCGCGCGCCGCAAGACTCCGTTCCTGATGCCGTGCCCCGCCGGCTCCTCGAAGTTCGCCTGCTGCGGATACCTCGTACTCACACTCGCGTCGAATTGCCCGATGGACTGCTCGTACTGCTTTCTGCAGGAATATCTTGCGGACAATCCCGCCTTCCAGGTGTATGCGAACTTCACCGATTCATTCGACGAACTCGACCGCCTCTGCGCCAACGCTCACGGGCGCAGCTTCCGCGTCGGTACCGGTGAGCTGGCGGATTCGCTCGCATTCGACTCGCTCACAGGAATCAGCCGCGACGTGATCGAGTTTTTCGCGACGCGCGAGAACCTCACGCTCGAACTCAAGACCAAGACCGACGAAATCGAAAATCTGCCTGGCATCGATCCGCGCGGCCGCGTCCTCGTCTCGTGGACCTTGTCCCCCGACGCCATCTATCGCAGCTCGGAGCATTTGACCGCCTCGCCCACAGCGCGCATCGCGGCCGCGCGCGCCGTGCTCGACGCCGGCTACCGCGTGGCGTTTCACTTCGATCCGCTGATCGCGTATCCCGATGCGGAACGCGACTACCTGTCGCTAATCGACGAGCTGCTCGACACTGTGCCGCCCAAACAAATTTCGTTCGTCAGCATGGGCGGTCTGCGGATGACGCCGCGATTGCGCGGCGCCGCGCGCAGCCGTTTTCCGAGCGATCCGATGCTATGCGGCGAAGATGTGCTCGCCTCCGACGGACGGTTTCGGACATTCACTCCCCTGCGCTTGAGTCTTTTCCGCGCGCTGGCCGAGCGTTTCCGAAGAGCGGGCGCGAACCTTCCCGCCTACCTGTGCATGGAACCGGCCAGCGTCCATGAACACGTCTTTGGCGCTGCGCCCTCGCGACCGGCTACAATCGGCGAGCGCCTCGCACGCGGATAAGATGCCGACACGGAAAAAATCTCCCGCACACCCCAACTCGATCGCCGCGTCGAACGGACTTATGCACGGATCGCGCGCGGCGATCGACCGGCCCATCGGCGTGTTCGATTCCGGCATCGGCGGACTGACCGTTCTGAAAGCGCTGACCGCGGCTCTGCCCACCGAGGATTTCATCTACCTCGGCGACACCGCGAGGCTCCCTTACGGCACGAAATCCAACGAGGTCATCGTCCGTTACTCGAAGGAGAACACCGGCTTTCTGCTCGCCAAGGGAATCAAGATGCTGGTGGTCGCCTGCAACACTTCGAGCGCCGTCGCGCTCGACGCGATTGCGTCGGACACGATGGTGCCCGTCATCGGCGTAATCGAGCCGGGCGCGCGCGCGGCAGCCAAGGCCTCGCGCAACGGCAAAATTGGCGTCATCGGCACCGAGGCGACGATCGCGTCCGGCGCGTATACGCGCGCCATCCAGCGGCTCAGCCCGCGCGCGGAAATCTATACGCGCGCATGCCCGCTGCTGGTGCCGCTGGCCGAGGAAGGATGGACCGACAACGCGGTCGCGGAACTAACCGTCGCGCACTATCTCGAGAGTCTCAAGCAGAGCGGTATCGACACGTTACTACTCGGATGCACGCATTACCCGCTGCTGCGCGAAATGTTCGCGCGTATGCTTGGGCCGCGCGTGAAAATCGTCGACTCCGCGATTGCGACTGCGGCAGACGTGCGCGAACGGCTGCGGACGCTCAAGCTCGCCCGTCGCGGCGGCGACGGCAGCCAGAGTTTCTTCGTCACCGAGACGCCGGATCGTTTCGTCCGTGTCGGCCGCAGATTTCTCGGCCCGCAGGTCGAGTCGGCGGTCCGAATCGAGCGCTAGCAACGCCTCTCTCCAATCGCGCGATTTCACGATAAGATGATTTCCAGCTAAACTTGGACGGTTGTTTTCACGGAGTCGCCGGTCATATCGCATCGCCCTGGACCGTTCACAACCTAACCTCAAACTTGCCGGATAAATCACTCATATAAGATGTCTTCAGGTATTTCCCTCGTAGCGCGCAAAATCTTCGGCTCGAAGAACGAACGCGAAATCAAACGGCTGCGGCCCGACGTGGACGAGATCAACCGGCTCGAGCCCGAGATCTCCGCGCTGAGCGACGACGAACTGCGCGCCAAAATCGCGGAATGGAAGGCGAAGATCAGCGCGATCGAAGAGCGCGAGCAGCGCGACGAGGCGATGCTCGAAATCCTGCCGCAAGTCTTCGCCGTCGTGCGCGAGGCCTCCAAGCGGACCATCGGCCAGCGCCACTTCGACGTGCAGCTAATGGGCGGCATGATCCTGCATCAGGGGCGAATCGCCGAAATGAAAACCGGCGAGGGCAAGACTCTCGTCGCGACTCTGCCCGCCGTGCTCAACGCGCTGTCGGGACGCGGCGTGCACGTCGTCACCGTCAACGACTACCTGGCGCGGCGCGACTCCGAATGGATGGGGCGCATCTACGGCTTCCTGGGGTTGACCGTCGGCGTCGTGGTTCACGGATTGACCGACCAGGAGCGCAAGGTCGCCTACCGCGCCGATATCACTCACGGCCAGAACAATGAGTTCGGCTTCGACTACCTGCGCGATAACATGAAGTTCAACATCGAGGACTACGTTCAGCGCGAGCACAACTTCGCGATCGTGGACGAAGTGGACTCGATCCTGATCGACGAGGCGCGCACGCCACTGATTATTTCGGGAGCGTCGGAAGAGTCCACCGATACATATTATGTAGTTGACCGCGTCATTCCGCGTCTGAAGGCCGAAGAGCACTACACCATCGACGAGAAGATGCGCACCGTCGCGCTGACCGAGGACGGCGTGACGCGCGTCGAGCAGCTGCTCGGGGTCGAGAACCTGTACGACCCGCGCAACATCCTGCTGCTGCATCACGCCAACCAGGGACTTCGCGCGCACACGCTGTTCAAGCGCGACGTCGATTACGTCGTCAAGGACGGCGAGGTGATCATCGTCGATGAATTCACCGGGCGGCTGATGCCGGGCCGGCGATGGAGCGACGGGCTGCATCAGGCGGTCGAGGCGAAAGAGAACGTCAAGATCGAGTCGGAGAACCAGACGCTCGCGACCATCACGTTTCAGAACTATTTTCGCATGTACAAGAAACTGTCGGGCATGACCGGCACGGCCGACACGGAATCGGTCGAGTTCAAGGAAATCTACGGACTCGACGTGGTGGTGATTCCCACCAATCAGCCGATGATCCGCATCGACAATCACGACGTCGTTTACAAAACCGAAGATGAGAAGTTCGACGCCGTGATCGAGGAAATCAGCGACTGCCACGAACGCGGACAGCCGGTGCTGGTCGGCACGGTCTCGATCGAAAAATCCGAGCGCGTCGCCGAAAAGCTGAAAAAAACCAGCGTCAAGCATTACGTGCTGAACGCCAAGAATCATGAGCGCGAAGCGGAATTCGTCGCGCAGGCCGGCCGCTTCGGCGCGGTTACTATTTCGACCAACATGGCCGGCCGCGGCACCGATATCGTGCTCGGCGGAAATCCGGAGTTCATGGCGGCGGCCGAAGCCGGCACCAAAGACCCGGCCGATCCGAATTTTCAGGCCGCGCTCGCGAAGTACGTCGAACAGTGCAAGGCCGAGCGCGAAAAAGTGCTCGAGGCCGGCGGTTTGCACATCCTCGGCACCGAGCGTCACGAGTCGCGCCGCATCGACAATCAGCTTCGCGGCCGATCGGGACGCCAGGGCGACCCCGGCTCGTCGCGATTTTACATGTCGCTCGAGGACGATCTCCTCCGCATCTTCGGCGCCGACCGCCTCAAGGGTTTGATGAGCAAGATCGGGATGGAGGACAACGAGCCCATCGAGCATCGGTGGATTTCGAAGGCGATCGAAAACGCGCAGAAGAAGGTCGAAGCGCACAACTTCGACATCCGCAAGCATCTGCTCGAATACGACGACGTCATGAACAAGCAGCGCGAGGTGGTTTACCATCGCCGGCGCGAACTGCTCAGTGGCGCGTCGCTCAAGGATGACGTGCTCGACATGTGCGACGCGCTAATCGAGGAAATCGCGGGCGCGCACGGGAACGACGAAATCGATCCTGCCGAGTGGGACTGGAAGGCGGTCGACGACGCTTTTTTCAAGCAGTTCAAGTTCCGCCCCGGCTTCGACGCGCAGACCGAAGTCGGCGGCAATCCAATACACGGCGCCGACGATCTGATCGAGGTCGGTTCCGAGCGCGTGCATCAGCTTTACGACAAGCGCGAAACGGAATTCACCGAGCCGGTGATGCGCCAAATCGAAAAGATCGTGATGCTGCAGACGCTCGATTCGCTTTGGAAGGACCATCTGCTCGCGATGGATCATCTGAAAGAGGGAATCGGGTTGCGCGGCTACGCCCAGGTGAATCCGCTGGTCGAGTACCAGAAAGAAGGGTTCACGATGTTCGAGGCGCTGATGGCGGTGATGCAACAAGACGTGGTCGAGAAAGTTTTTTCCGTCCAGGTGCAGCGCCAGCAGGACGTCGAGCAGATTCAGCAACCCAAGCCGCAGAAGGTCGTGATGAGCCACGGCGGCGAGAGCGAGGCGGCGGCCGCAGCGCCTGCCAAGCGCGAAGCCGACAAAGTCGGCCGTAACGATCCGTGCCCGTGCGGCTCCGGCAAGAAGTATAAACGCTGCCACGGCAAGTGACGCGGCGATTCGCATCCGGATGAAAGTCGATCTCGAGCCCGCCGTGGTGCGCGGATTTCGATTCGCCGGCGTCAGCGCGGGCCTGAAGACCAAGGCGGGCGCGCTCGACTTGGGCATCATCGCCGCCGATCGCCCGGCCGCCGCAGCAGCAGTGTTCAGCGCCAATCGCGTGAAAGCCGCGCCGGTCTATGTGACCGCGGATCGCATCAAGTCGGGCCGTTTGCAGGCGGTCGTCGCCAACTCCGGATGCGCCAACAGCTTCACCGGCGAAGCAGGGATGCGGCTCGCGCGCGACTCATGCGCGGAAGTCGCGCGGCTGCTCGGATGCGCACCGGAACTCGTCGTGCCATCTTCGACCGGCGTCATCGGCCATCTTTACGACTTCGCGAAATTCAAAAGTGGCGCCGCCGACGCTGTACAATCGATGCGCGAGGACGGACTCGCCGACTTCGCGCACGCGATCATGACGACCGACACGCGCCCCAAGACCGCCTCGACAACGTTCAAGGCGGGAGGCGCGACGATCACGCTGGCCGGCGCGGTAAAAGGCGTCGGCATGATCTCCCCTAGGATGGCGACGATGCTCGGCTATCTGATGACCGACGCCGCGATCAGTCACGCGGCGTTGAAGCGATCGCTCAAAGCGGCGCTGCCGACCAGCTTCAACGCAATAACCGTTGACGGCGATATGTCGACCAACGACACGGTGATCATCCTGGCGAGCGGCGCCGCGGAGAATCGCGCGTTCGGCTCACGTGATCAGGCGTCATTCGATCGCGCAGTCGAGGAAGTTTCGGCGGCGCTGGCGCGCGAACTCGTGCGCGACGGCGAGGGTGCTACCAAGCTCGTCACCCTCGAGGTTCGCGGCGCTCGCAGTCCGGCAGACGCCGAGCGGGCGGCGCGACAGATCGCGAACTCGCCACTGGTCAAGACCGCGTTCTTCGGATGCGATCCGAACGTGGGGCGGATCCTGATGGCGGCCGGCTCGTCCGGCGCGTACGTCGAATCCGACAAGCTGGTACTGTGGATCGGCGGCGTGAAGGTTGCCGCGAACGGCCGCTTGCTGACCGACGCGCTGGCTGAGGCGGGAGTTGCGATGAAAGCGCGCGAATTCATCGTGCGACTCGATCTGCGCATGGGAAAATCGAGCGCAAAAATTCTGACTTGCGACTTGAGCTACGACTACGTGCGAATCAACGCCGAGTACACGACCTGAGCGGAGGCGAATACCGGATGGCAAGCTTCATCAAAGTTGCGAAGGTGGCGGACGTGCCCGAGGGCAGCGGCAAACTCGTCGAGGCCGGGGGCAAACAGATCGCGCTGTTCAACGCGGGCGGAAAATTCTTTGCGATCGACAACACCTGCAAGCATCGCGGCGGCCCGCTGGCCGAAGGCGAGCTCGACGGCACCACCATCACCTGCCCGTGGCACGGGTGGGAGTACGACGTCGCGACAGGCGCGAACCTCGACGACGCGAGCGTCAAGCTTGGATGCTACGCGGTAAAGGCCGACGGCGACGACATACTCGTCGAGGCGTGAAGCGCGCGCGCGGCGCGAAGATTCAGCGCGAGGCGAACATGCGGCCCGCGGCGTAAGTCGCGCCCGCGGCTGCCACTCCTACCAACATGCTCTTCGAGTCCGCTGCGCCACCACGAGCGGCTGGTGATGATCGTCTTCAGCGCGCCGACTGCGAACAGCACTACGACCGTCGAGATGGCCGACACTTGCAGCGCCCGGCCCGGCTCGAAAAAAATGTACGCCCACACCGGCACCGCCGCGCCTGACAGATACGACAGCCCGACGGCGAACGCCGAGCGGAAGGGGCTGTCGAACGACTCCTCGTTGAAGCCCAGCTCCTCGCGCATCATCACGTTGCTCCATCGCTCGGGATCCGACGTGATGTGCGTGACGATCTGTTCGAGCAGCGGGCCCCCGAATCCCTTGTTTCGATAGATGGTGCTGATCTCTTCACGTTCGCGGTCGGGCCATCGGCGGATCTCGTCGCGCTCGCGCTCGACCTCGCTTTGATAAAATTCGATTTGCGAGCGCGCCGAGATGAACGCCGCGAGCCCCATCGCGACCGCGCCGCCGAGCATCTCCGACAGTCCCGCCATCATGGCCGCGTTGCCGGTTACGAACGCGCCCGCGACGCCGGAGGTGACGGCGAACGACGCGACCAGTCCGTCGTTGAGCCCGAGCATCACGTCGCGCACCCAGCTTCCGCCGGCGGCGTGGACCTGTTCGGTGTGATGGTCGTATTCGCGGCTGAGGATCGAAAACGCCACTACTCAGCTCCTCCTGTCAGCGGCGCCACGATACGCTCCGAAGCCGGCGCGCCGCGGCGTTTGCGTCGATCGATCGACTCGCGCGCCGCTCTGACTTCGGCGACGATCTTGCGCGCGGCCGCACGGTCCGGCCGATACCCCAGATAGGAGTAAAGAAAATCGAGCCGCGCCGCGCGACAAAGAAATCGTCCGATGCTGCGATCGAGATGCACCAGGTTCAGAATTCTCCGATCCCAGGAGACATTAGCCGCGCGGCGGAAGTCCTCGAGATCGATAAAGTACACGTTGAAGCCGCCGGATTCGTTGTCCTCGACCATGATGTTGGTCTCTTGCAGGTCGCGCGTGTAAAGCCCCGACTCATGCAGACGCCGGATTTGCGCCGCGACCGTATCGGAGATCTGCTTGCGGCGATGCACATTGCGTCCCTTGATTTCCCCGGGGCCGAGCATGAAACGGCTCAGAGAATCGGCGTTGACAAGCGCGCGGCTGACGAGATACGACGCGCGAATTGCGCCCGCCTGGTACAAATCCATAGCAGCCAGCGGCTCCGGATGCGCGAGGCCGTGCGCGTCGAGCATTGCGGCGCCCGCGAGCGAGCGCGCGGCGCGAGATCCGCGCACTCGCGAATAGACGCCGCGGCTCCACGAGGAAACCTCGACGCGCTTTAGGAACGCGGACCCCGCACCAGGGACGTCGATGAATCCGGCCCGCGTGCGCGCTTCAGACTTGAGCACGCGAAAATCCGGCGACTCCATCAATTCGTCGGCGCGCTCGACGACCGCGCGCCAATCCGGCGAACGCGCGTAGAGGACTACCGTGCGCATGCGCGATCAAGCCTAGCCCTTTCGCGCGCCGATGGCATCGGGGGCACGCCGGGCAGGCGCGAGCCTCGCAGTCGCTCGCGCCTTTGCCGACGCCGGCTACTTCTTGGGTTCGACGATTAACGAGCCGCCAATATGCGCGGCATGCAGTTGGCAAAAGAACGGGAATACGCCCGGCTTGTCGGCGACGAACGTGACAGTCGTGGGCTCGGCGCCGCGCGTCACGACTTCCGCGATGTTGTATGCCGGAATCGTAAAGCCGTGCTTATTCTCCGCGCCCGGCACCAGGTTCTTGAGCGTGAGCTTCACCTTGTCGCCCTGATCTACCGCGATGACGCTGGGCAGCCAGATCTTCGCCCCATCCACTTCGACCGAAACCATTGTGAAGCTCCGGGTGCCCGGCTCCTCCATCGCAGGCGCCGGCGCGGGTGCGGGTGCTGCGCCCTGCGCCATCGCGATCCGGCTCGCGCCCGGAAGCATGAGCGCCACCACGACCGCAATCGCGGCCATCGTTTTCAACATTGCCTTGCTCATCGAAGTTTTCTCCTTGTTACGCAGGTTCATGAGAATGTATCACGACAACGACAACACCGAATCTCAGCCATTAAATCGCTTCGCGAGTTTTGCCCATTGCGCATCATCGGTGCCCGCGCGATATGGAATGTAAAACGCAACCCGGTCGAGCAGCCCATCGTAGCGCTCCGTCACCTTGTCCGCGATCTCGTCGTAACTGCCGGCGACGGTGTACACGTCGAGCATCTCGTCGGTGATCTCTTTCGCCATCGCGACCCACTCGCCCTTGGCGGCCTTCTCGTTCAGACGCTGCGCGACGTCGCCCCATCCGTGCATGTCGAGCACTATCTTGTAGGTTCGCGTCGAAGCATAAAACGAGATCTGCTGGTGCACGGCTTCGCGCGCTTTCTTGATTTCGTCCTGGTTGTTGCCGACGATCACAAACGCCGTCGATTGGATTTCGAAGTCCTTGCGTGAGCGCCCCGCCTTGTTGAGTCCCTTCTCGACGTTCGGCAGCACGAACTCGCGCAGGTACTTGGGCGAGTTGAACGGATGCGCGTGCAGGCCTTCGCACAGTTCGCCGGCGAGCCGGATGATATGTTCGTTTACACCCGCGATGTGAATCGGCACGTTCGGGAAGTTGTGCCGCGCCGGCGTGAAAAACGGCGTCATCAACGAAAAGTTGTAATACTTGCCCTGGAAGGAAAGCTTCGCGCCGCCCTCCGACCAGCATTTGAAAATCGCGCGCAGCGACAACAGGTACTCGCGCAGCCGCGGCACCGGGGCTTCCCATTTGGTGCTGTAACGCCGCTCGATATGGCCCTTCACCTGCGTGCCGAGACCGAGGACGAAGCGGCCTTCGGAAAGTCCGGCGAGATCCCACGCGGTCGCGGCAGTAATCATCGGGCTGCGCGGAAACGCAATCGCGACCGAGGTCCCCATCTTGATTCGCTTCGTATGCTCCGCGATCAGCGCGGCCGGAATGAAGCCGTCGTTGCCGGCCTCGGGAATCCAGACTGCGTCGAATCCGGCAGCCTCGGCGGCGCGGGCCGCAGCGGGAACGTCGCGCAAGTTGCGAGTCGAGAGACCGGTATCGAGCTTCATAATTTTCGCTCCCACGTAAAGTTCCTGACGGGCGGGCGGAATCGTAACAAAGCCCGCGCTAAACTGGCAAAGCCTGCCGCGTAAGAAAAGCGAGCGCTCAGCGGCGCGCCATGCGCCCGCGGACCACGTCGAGCGCGCGGGCGGGGTAGTCGCTGATCAGTCCGTCGACGCCCATGTCGAGCAGTTCCGTCATCTCGGCTTCCTCATTCACCGTCCAGACGTGCACTTCGAGTCCGAGCCGGTGCGCGAACTCAACGCTTTCGGGAGTGACGAGTTGCCACGACTCGTAGCTGCGCGGGATTTGGACGGCGTCGCCGGGCGGACGATAGTTGGCGTCGCGAGTGCCCATCGCCTGAAAGAACACGCCCGTTTCGAGGTATGAAAAGTTCGTCGGAATTTCCGGCGCCAGCTTGCGGATCTCGTCGAGCGGTTCCTGATGCTCGCTGGAGACGAACACGCTCCTGCGGATCCCGGCGCGATCGATCACGCCGAGCATCGGCGCGACCACGCTCGGCGCGATCTGTTTGACTTCGATTTCTATCCGCAATTTCGGAAATGCCGCGAGCACTTCGGCCAGGCGGGGCACGCGCAGACCCTTGTCTCTGAATGGAAACGCTGCGCCGTCAAGCGTAAACATCCGGCCCGCGTCGGCGCTCGCCAGTTCGGCGTATGTCATCTCGCGGATGATGCCGGCGCATCCGCAATTGCGCTCCAAACGATCGTCGTGACTGACGACGACTTCGCCGTCGCGCGTCATATGAATGTCGAGTTCGAGATACTGAACGCCGAGTGCCACGGCGGCGCGAAACGATTCGAGCGTGTTTTCAGGATGAGTCCCGGCGGAACCGCGATGCCCAAAGACGCGCGGCACCGCGGGCTCAAAGAAATCGGTGTTGGGATGTTCCCGCATTTCGGATGCGACACGATGCGACCCCAGCTTTAACCGGGAAGCCGTGAACTGGCAATGGCGATGTGAAGAGTTGAGCGAAACCGCGAGACAGTGAAAAATTCAGATCAAAGCGCGCTGTCGGGTCCAGAACTTTCGAGCGTTTGGTCGTTCCGGCTGCTCGATAGACCACGCAGATGCGTGCTCTTTGCCGGACTGTGATCGAGCGTAACATGGTACATGTCGGCGAATTTCGAGATCGCGGGCTTGCGCTCGGTGGCCGCAATGAAATGACTGCCGAGGTCGGGCAGCTCGGCCAGCGCGGTCTGGTACTGATCCTTGATGTCGTCGAATAACGCCTTCAGCCTGGGCGAGACCTCGTGATTCTCGCCGAGCTTCTCGGTGAGCGGATTGACCCAGGCGCCGTCTTTTTCCATCGCGAAGTGGAGATGCGGTCCAGTCGAAAGTCCCGTCGAACCGACATTTCCAATAACCTGCCCGATATGAACGTAGCCGCCCGGCTTCACGTCGGCGCTGATTTTCGACAAGTGACCGTAGATGCTGACCATCGCGTGCTGATGCTGGATGCGGATGCAGTTGCCAAGCTCGCCCTGCCATCCCGCGCTTATGACCGTGCCATCGGCGACAGATTTAACCGGCTCGCCATACTTCGCGACCAGGTCGACGCCGACATGCGGCCGGTACTCATGCAGGATCGGATGCCAGCGATGGAACGTGAAGCCCGAGGATATGTACTGGAAATTGAGCGGGAACCTCAGCGACTGGGGACCGAGGGCGTGGCCGTGTTCGTCGTATAGATGAGGCTGGCCGTGTTCGTCCGCGAACGAGATGGCGGTCAGCGTGCGGCTCCCGAATCGGATTTGCGCCGCCTGCACGTCGCCGACCAGCGTGTACGAGCCGTCGCGGCTAACCTTTTCTTGGTAAATCAGCTTGACCGCTGACCCCGGCGCAAGCCGGTTGAGGTCGTGGCGATCGGAGAACGCGTCCTGGAGCGATTCGACGATTGGTTTAGGGATGCCGTTCTCGGCGGCCGCTTGCTGGAAGCTGTCCTTGACCGCGAACGTCAGCTTGATCGGGCGAATGAAGTACTCGATCGGCCGCAGCCCGGCCTTCAGCACGCCGGCGCCGAGGCTCGCCGTAACCATCGTGGTCTTCTCGTCGAGATCGTACTTGAGACCGCGCATCTCGCCGGTCTCGGGATCCTTATAGAGCGTCAGCGGATGCCCGCTGTGAAAATAACGGTTCGCGATGATGCGCTCGATATACGACGCCCATTGACGCGCATCGCCCTCCTCCATCCCGGCCTCGCGAAGATAGCTCTCGATAGGCGCGGTGCGATCAAGCATCGTGCTGATAGTGATCGAGGGAGGAGCGGGCTCGGCTGATTCAGCCTGTTCGACTACGTCAGGGACGTCCTTGCCGGCATCCAGTTCGGAGCTGAGCGTATCGAGCGGAGAGCGGAAAGTCTGTGGATTTGCCTGGAAAAATAGAAACAATGCTGCGCTGGTCGCAACCAGTGCGACGATCAATCCGCTCAACGCACGCGGATATCCCAAAAACCGTCTCCCCCGAGCCAGCATCGTTTGCGAAATTAAGTGATTCGGCAACCCAACGCAACCCCAACATGTCCCCCGTTTGCAAATCTGGTTACCGTCGAGACACAACTCCGAGCGTTTCCGGTTACAATAGGTACATATAAACCAACTTCCGGATCACATATAAACCGAATTGTAGAGTGCCAGCGTACGAACTGGACGACGTCGCGGAGGAGGCATTCATGAACGACAGTGGCTACTACCACCATCCGGCGATCAGCGGCGACACCGTGTACTTCGTTAGCGAGGACGACCTGTGGTCGGTCGCGAGCGCCGGCGGCATCGCGCGACGCCTGACGAGCGGGCTCGGCGCGTCGTCGTATCCGGCTGTATCGCCGGATGGACGCTGGCTCGCGTTCAGCTCGAGCGAGGAAGGTGTGTCCGAGGTGGCCGTGATGCCCGAAGAGGGCGGACCCGCACGGCGGCTCACCTATGAGGGGAAGCTATGCCGTGTGATCGGATGGACGCCGGCTCAGCACCGTCTGCCGAACCATGTCGTTTACGCGAGCCTCAAGGGACAACCCTTCCTGGCGCTTAATCTGCGCGCCGTCTCGTTCGATCACGGCGATTCCGTCCCGCTGAATCTCGGCCCGGCCGAATATTTCTCGATAGCACCGGATGGACGCGGCGCGGTGCTCGCGCGGCTGGCCGTCGAGGCGGCGTACTGGAAGCGGTATCGAGGCGGTACCGCGGGCGATCTCTGGATCGATCGCGACGGCTCGGGCGAGTGGCGTCGCCTGATCTCGCTCGAGGGCAACCCGTCGCGGCCGCTGTGGATCGGCGAGCGAATCTACTTCATCTCGGATCACGAGGGCATCGGGAATATCTACTCCTGCACTCCCGACGGCGACGACCTGCGGCGTCACACCGACCATGCCGACTTTTATGCGCGCAATGCCGCTGCTGACGAACGCCGGATCGTTTACCAGGCGGGCGCGGAGTTGTTTCTCCTCGACCCGTCGTCCGGCAAGGGTGCCCGGAAGATCGAGATTGAATATCGAAGTCCGCGCACCCAGCGAAGCCGCAAGTTCGTCGACGCGGCGAGGTATCTCAAGTCGTACGCGCTCCATCCAGCCGAGCAAACGCTCGCGCTGACCTCTCGCGGCAAGACTGCGGTGCTCGGAAATTGGGAAGGCCCCGTGCGCCACATCGGCGAACCCGCGTCGGGACGTCATCGCCTCGCGAGGTGGCTGCACGACGGGGTGCGTCTGGTCAGTGTCTACGACGCCGAAGGCGATGAGATGCTGGCGGTCCATAGCGCGGACGATCCAACAGCGACCGACTACCTCCGCGGCGCCGAGATCGCGCGCGTGGTTTCGATGAAGACCTCGCCGTGCCGCGATCAGGTTGCGCTTATCAACGTCCGCAACGAGCTGGTGCTGGTCGATCTGGAGACGCGCTCGATGCGAGTTCTCGACCGAAATCGCCACTCGCCCCTGATCAGCTTCAACTTCTCTCCCGACGGCCGCTTCATCGCGTACAACTGGTCTCCAAGCCGGCGCAGCTCGCTCATCCGGATTTGCAGGATCGAAGACGGCGCGACCTTCAACGTGACGCGGCCGGTGCATGCCGACTTTGCGCCGGCCTTCGATCCGGAAGGCAACTACCTGTTCTTTATCGGAGCGCGCGAATTCAATCCGGTCTACGACAAGATGTATTTCAATCTCGGATTTCCGAAGGGAATGCGACCTTACGCGGTCGCGCTCTGCAAAGACGTCACGACTCCCTTCGGACGAAAATTCGAGTCGGAGCCAAAGGACGCTCAAACCGGTGCCAAACGCGCCGACGTAACCATCGATTTCGACGGCATCGAGGATCGCATCGAAGCGTTCCCGGTGCCGGAGGCAATCTACGAGCAGCTCGAAGCGCTCAGGGGCAAGGTGCTGCTCACATCACTGCCCGTTGAAGGGAGCATCGAGCTTCCAATTCTGAATCCGCGCGAGGCACCTGAGGCGAAGGCCAGGCTCGAGGTGTTCAACTTCGAGACGAAGACGCTCGAGACCTGGGTCGATGGCATCACCAGCTTCGCGTTGAGCCTCGATCGCGAACGAATCGTGTATCGCGCGGGCAATCGTATCCGCGTGATCAAGACTTCGCAGAAGCCCGATCCGAATGCGGCGCTCGAACCGCCCGGCCTCAAGAGTGGGTGGGTAGACCTGGCGCGGATCAGGATTTCGATCGATCCGCCGTCGGAATGGCGACAGATGTATCGCGAAGCGTGGCGGCTGCAGCGCGAACAGTACTGGGTCGAGGACATGGCGGATGTCGACTGGAAGGCGGTTTACGAGCAGTATCTGCCGCTGATCGAAAAGGTCGGCAGCCGCGGCGAATTCGAGGATTTGCTGTGGGAGATGCAGGGCGAACTTGGTTCGAGCCACGCTTACGCAATCGGCGGAGACTTCCGAAAATCGCCGCGGTACCTGATCGGCTTTCTCGGCGCCGACATCGCATGGGACGAGAGCGCCTCGGCATGGCGAATCACGCATGTCGTGCGCGGCGACCCATCGGACTCGCGTAACCCTCCGCCGCTGCTCCGGCCAGGAGTCAACCTCGGCGAGGGTTCGGTGATCGCCGCCGTGAACAACCAGCCCGCGACGCGTGACGTCTCTCCAGCACGGCTGTTAGTGCATCAGGCCGGCGCCGAAGTTGTGCTCACGGTCGCGGATTCAGCAGGCGGCGCGACTCGTGACGTCGTAGTGAAGGCGACCGGCGACGACACGCTCATACGCTACCGCGAATGGGTCGAACGCAATCGCGCGTGGGTTCACCAGCGGACCAGTGACCGATGCGGCTACGTTCACATTCCGGACATGGGGCCGTGGGGATTTGCCGAGTTTCATCGTCTGTTCCTGGTGGAGCTCGATCGCGACGGACTCGTGATCGACGTGCGCTACAACCGCGGCGGCCACGTGAGTGGCCTCCTGCTCGAGAAGCTCGCGCGCCGGCGTCGCGGCTACAATCAGAGCCGATGGTTCGGTGTCGAGCCGGTGCCGGACGACTCGGCGGCGGGACCGATGGTCGCGCTAACCAATCAACACGCCGGCAGCGACGGCGACATTTTTTCGCACGGCTTCAAGCGGATGAAGCTCGGCCCGCTGATCGGCAAACGGACCTGGGGCGGCGTGATCGGAATCTGGCCGCGTCATCTGCTGGCCGACGGCGGCTTGACCACGCAGCCGGAGTTCGCGTGGTGGTTCGACGACGCCGGATGGAACATCGAAAATCGCGGCGCCGAGCCGGACATCGCGGTCGAATACGCTCCGCACGACTACGCAGCCGGCCGCGACCCCCAACTCGAGCGCGCCGTCGCAGAGCTCATGAAGCTGATTGGCGAAAAACCGCAGACGCCGAAGCTGGAACCGCGCCCGAGCCGCTCGTGGCGCGCGCGGAGGACCTGATAGAAGTGGATTCCAGCCCAAAAACGTCGAGACTAATCGTTAGCCCGCGAAAAGGGAGGGTGGTATCGTTTTTCCTATGAGTAAACTCGAAGCCCTCGAGAAGAGAGTTTCCGGTCTGTCCGCCGAGGAACTCGCAGAGTTTCGGCGGTGGTTCGCTCAGTTTGACGCAGCAGCATGGGATCGCCAGATCGAGCGAGACGTAAAAGCAGGGAAACTCGACGCGCTCGCCGATGAAGCCCTTCGCGACTATGCGGCGGGAAAATCCACCGAGTTTTGAGGCACTTCGCCTCTCACCTTGAAACGATGATTGCGTGAAACGGGATGGTAGCCTCCATCTGATCGAACCGCGGTCAGCCACCGCCTGCGGCGCTTTTCGGCGCTGACGAAGTAGTCTCGGGCGGCGTCGCCGGCGTTCGTTCCGGCGCGCTCTCCGGTTCTTCGCCACCCCACCACTGCGAAATTCGCGCGACGATGACGAAGAGTACTGGCACCAGGAAAATCGCGAAGGCGCTCGAGAACGCCGTGCCGACGATAACCACCGTGCCGATAAGGCGACGCGCCACCGCGCCCGCTCCCAGAGCCGCCCACAATGGCGCCAAGCCGAAGATCAAGGCGAACGACGTCATGAGAATCGGGCGCAGCCGCAACCGCGCACCGTTGAGGGCGGCATCGACGATCGACTCGCCTTTCTCGCGCTCGGCCACCGCGAACTCGACGATCAGGATGGCGTTCTTGGCCGACAACCCGATCAAAATGATTAACCCGATCTGCGCGTAGACGTCGTTGTCGAAATGGCGCGACCACAGCCCGAAGAAGGCGCCGCACACTGCCACCGGCACGCTTAGCAGCACGCTGAACGGCAGCGTCCAACTCTCATAAAGAGCGGCGAGAATCAGAAAGACGAACAGCAGCGACAAGCCAAAGACTCCGGCACCTCCGCCCGCAACCGATTGCTGGTACGAAATGCCGTTCCACGCGGTTCCCATGTCGCGCGGCAGGACCTGGTCGGCAACCTCCGTCACCGCTCTCATGGCGTCGCCGGTGCTATAGCCGGGCGCGGGGGCGGCGAATATTTCGATGCCGCGATACTCGTTGAACCGCGTCGTGTATTCCGGTCCAAAAACGCGCTGCATATCAACCAGCGTCGACAGCGGAATCGTCGCGCCGTTTTTGTTGGTCACATAGAACTGGCCCACGTCGGTCGCCCTGGTGCGATACTGCGGCTCCGCCTCGATGAAGACTTTCCACACGCGCCCGAAGCGGTTGAACTGGTTGACGTAGTAGCCGCCGAGCAGGGTCTGCAAGGCCGCGTAGACGTTCTCGATCGAGATGCCGAGCTTGAAGACCTTGTCCTTGTCCACCGCGGCAAACATTTGCGGAACCGCCGGGCTGAACGTGAGATTCATACTCGCCAGCTCGGGGCGCTTATGCGCGGCGGCGAGAAACTTCTGAGTATTCTGCCACAGGTAATCGACCGTGCCGCCCGAGCGATCCTGAACGAAGAAGTCGACGCCCGAGGCCTGGCCGATTCCGGGGATCGCCGGCGGCAGGAACGCGAACGCCTGCGCGTCGGGCAGTCCAGCCAGCTTTCGATTGATCGAAGCGACTATCGGTGGGGCTTGCAGCGCAGCCGACCCGCGTTGCTCATATGGCGTGAGCAGGCAAAAATACAGCCCGCTGCGGGGGCTCGAGCTCTGCGAGAGGATGCTGTAGCCGGAGACCGCATTGTAGAAGAGCACGCCCGGCTCATGCTTGAGGATCTCGTCGATCTTCCTCATCACGACGTTGGTGCGCTGAAGCGAGGAGGCCTCAGGCAGCTCGACGTTCATGAAGAAGTAGCCCTGATCTTCGTCCGGCAGAAACGATTGGGGCAGGACCCTTCCAATTCCACCCGCCAGCACCGTGAAGCCGACCAGGATGACAAGCGCCAGGACAAACCTTCTTATGAGCAGTCCCGAAATACTGACATAGCCCTTCTGCGCGCGCGCGAAGCCCGAATTGAACGCGCCGAAAAATCGCGCGAGCGGGCCTCGCGACGGTTTGGTGCTTCGCGGCCGGAGCAGGAGTGCACCCAGGGCCGGGCTCAGCGTGAGTGCGTTGAAGGCCGAGATAATAACCGAGAAGGCGATCGTCAGCGCGAATTGACGATAGAGCGATCCGCTAATCCCTGCCAGGAACCCGGCCGGGATGAAGACCGCCGACAGGACCAGCGCGATTCCCACCAGTGCCCCGCCGACTTCATCCATCGCTTCCAGCGCCGCATCGCGCGGCGAGCGGCCCTGTTCGATTTTCGCCTCGATCGCTTCGACCACGACGATCGCGTCGTCGACCACCAGGCCAACCGCCAGCACCAGCCCCAAAAGCGAGAGCGTGTTGACTGAAAACCCGACCGCCGGGAAGAACATGAAAGCGCCCACCAGCGAGACCGGAATCGTCAGCAGCGGGATCAGCGTCGCGCGCCAGCTTTGCAGGAAGATGAATACCACCAGCGTCACGAGGGCGATCGCCTCGAGCAGTGTTTTTACGATCTCCCTGGCGCCTTCGGTCACCGCAACCGTGGTGTCGAGCGTCAAGTTCAACTTCATGTCGGGCGGGAATCGCTTGGCGAGCTCCGCCATCTTCGCCTTCGCCAGATTGGCAGCCTCAAGCGCGTTGGAGCCCGGGTTCTGGTACAGACCCACGATCGAAGAGGGCAGGCCGTTCGTATATGCCTGCTGACTGTAGTTCTCAGCGCCGAGCGAGATGCGCGCGACGTCCTTGAGGCGCACCAGGGAACCGTCCGGGTTGGCGCGCAGTATAATTTCGCCGAACTCGTCGGCGTTCATCAGGCGGCCCTGCGCGCGCACCGAATAGGTCACTTGCGTACCCGGCGGCGCCGGCTCGCCGCCGATGGTGCCCGCGGGATTCACGACGTTTTGGGCCGAGATGGCCTTGGTGATGTCGTTGACAGTTAGCTGGAGCTTGGCGAGCGAATCGGGAGCTACCCAGATCCGCATCGCGTAATTCGACGCGCCGAAAACCTTGACCTGGCCGATCCCGGGGATGCGTGAGAGCTCGTCCTCGACGTTGATCGCGACGTAGTTGGCGAGGAAAGTCTGGTCCCAGGTCCGGTTGGGCGATGTGATCGAAAATACCAGCAGCGGAATTCCCACCGTCTGCTGTGTCGTGAGGCCGTAGTTGTTCACCGCGGTCGGCAGGCTCGAGGTCGCTTGCGACAGCCGGTTCTGCACCTGGACCTGGTCGAGGTCGACATCGGTGCCGACAGCGAAACTGACTTCCAGCGTCATCGTGCCGTCGTCGCCGTTGATCGACTGCATGTAGAGCATGTTCTTCGCGCCGTTCACCTGCTCCTCGATCGGAGTGGCGACCGATTGCTCGACCGTGAGCGCGTCCGCGCCGGTATAGATGGCCGTCGTCTGGATCTGCGGCGGAACGATATCCGGGAACTGCGCGACCGGGAGCCGAAAGACCATCACGGCGCCGGTGATCACAAAAAGGATCGCGACAACCATCGCCACAATCGGCCGGTTGATGAAGAACTTTGACATCGCGCTAGCTCTGGCTGCCTGGTGTCGCGACGCTCGAGGGTGCCTCGCCCGCCGACGGCGCGGGAGCCGCGGGCGCAGGCTCCGGAGGCGCCAGCTGCGGGTTCACCTCCATCCCGTCCGAGACTTTCTGCAGTCCCTCGGTGATAACGCGCTCGCCCGGTGAGACGCCCTCATCGATAATCCGAAGGTCGCCGACCTGCTTGCCGGTCTTGACCATGCGCAGCGTGACCTTGTTGTCCGCGCTGACGACTGCCACCTGGTACTGGCCCTGGGTTTCGAGCACCGCGGCCTGCGGCACGAGCAGCGCGTCTTTCCGCACCTCGGTAGCCGCGCGAATCCTGGCGTACAGCCCGGGGCGGAGAATATATTCCGGATTCGGAAAAACTCCCTGGATCTTGATAGTGCCGGTCTGGATATTGACTTGCCGATTCGCGACGTAGAAACGGCCGCGATATTTGTAGGTGCTGCCGTCGGCCAGAATCATTTCCAAATCCGGATCTTGCTTGGAGTCCCCTTCCTTTTCATGTCGATTAATTTTATCCGCGAAATGCAGATACTCGCGCTCGCTGATTGGAAACTCGACTTTGATCGGATTTAGCTGCGAGACCGTCGTCAGCAGCGACGTCGGGCTGACCAGATTTCCGACCTGCGTCTTCGCGATTCCGGCGATGCCGTCGATGGGCGAATTCACCTGGGTCCACTGTTCGTTGAGCTTCGCGCTCTCGACCGCCGCCTGCGCCGACGCCACCGAGGCCGCACTCGCGCGAGTCGATTGAGTTACATGATCAAAATCCTGCCGGCTGATTACTTGTTGATTGTACAGCGGCGTGTAGCGCGCAAGGTCTTCCTTGTTCTTCTTGTAGTCGGCCTGTTGCTGGGCAAGGTTGCCGAGCGCCTGGTCAAGCGCCGCCTTGTATTCGCGATCGTCTATCTGGAACAGCAACTGGCCGGCGTGCACATGGTCGCCGTCCTCGTAGTTCTGCTTGAGCAGGTAGCCGGATATCTTCGGGTAGATGTCCGCATTCACGAATCCCAGAGTCGTGCCCACCCAATCCGAGTAGACCGGCACGTTCCGTTGGACAACGTCGGTAACGACGACTTCCGGCACCGTGGGCGCCGCAGGGGCCGTCGCTTTTTTGCAGGCATAAGCGGTAAGCACGAGCGCGATCGCGAAACTTGCGGCAACGCTCCGCCTGAACACTAGAATGATGCGGCGCTCTGGAAGTAGGTTGTTCCGACGCAAGATTGTGGCCCTCAATGCTCGTTTATCATCGCCAAGGTGCTGAGGGAACGTAAAGGGGGGAAGATCGCGAGAAACTCCGGGCAGCCTTCAAGGACAATTCCGGGCCGCACGATACCCCTGCTGTTCCGCAGCCTCGCGGGTGCTAAACACGACTCGATTCTCGGGCGCCATCTTGTCGTAAGTGCCGCATCCTGGCCACGCGTAAATCTTGCTTCGCCGGTTGCCAACGAAAACGATCTGATCTCCTTTATTCGACAAAGGGACTTGCGCGGGCGCGGAATTCGCAGCATGCGTCGCATCGCTCGGAGCCGCCGGCTGAGTCCAGGTTTCATTCAACAGGCTCGCCAGCCTGAACCCAGCTTTCGCAAGCTGATGACCTGCGATGGCGTCGGCGTTGTCCAGATAAGAGGAATCCAGTTCGACGATGCGTCCTGCAGGATTGATGCAGATATCGGCTGTTGGTTGGCAGGGTTCGACAGGGATGTGCAGCGCGCCGTAGATGTCGGTACGCGCCACTTGATTCGATTCCCACGCGATATCGTCGGCGGGAATCCATGAATCGGCGTCCCTCTCAGTCGCATACGTTCGTTCCAACCTGTGCGCCGTTGTCTCGGGCCTTCCGGAATCGATGCTGTATTCGAGACCGCGCACGACGGTGGTGTCCCAGACCTGGTGAAGATCTTTTTCTCCAGAGCGCGAATCGACCATCACACAATTGCCGCCCCGATCCGCGTCGGTGGCCGCGTGCAGCGGTTGATGGATGTCGCCGACAAAATGAATCAGGAACGCCAGATCGCCCGCGGCGCCCCAGCGGTCGTACTGTCCCTCTTTCAAGCGCTTCGCGTATTCGTCAATTTTCCGCGTGACGCAGTTTCCGCCGGGGCATCGCGCCGCAACGTCGGCACGCCGGTCCTGCAGGCATATGTCGATGAAATGCCATGGTGCCGTCGCACGATCTTCCTCGCGGAACTCGGTATCCGGACGGATCGAAGCCGCTTCCATCGCCATGGCAATCGCGCTTCTGTTCGCAGCCACGCCCAGGATGCCCGCCATGTGGCTCGCAGCCGCCGGCGTCAGGTTGTCCGCCGCAATGACCGCAACGATTTTGTGCCCGTCAGGTCCCCAAGCCGACGCTGACACCGGCCAGAGCAGGACTGCCAATACGAAATTCGCAACGCAAACCGCCAATGAACGCGATGATTGCCGAGGCATTCTTTTCTTTTTCATCAGCATAGTCGCTCACTGATCCTGAGCCGCACTAGGATGACGAATTAACCAGAAATGCCGCGCGGCCACTACCCGCAGCCTTCTACTCCAGCCTCAACGATTCGTCGCCGTTTGAAGTCCATGCCGAAATGTCTCGCCACGCCCTTTTTTTCTCGGGGTAAGACGTGTAAGACACCATTATGAGCTCGTCGACTCTTTCGACCAAGGGGCAACTCGTCATCCCGACTCAATATCGAAGAGCATTGAACCTGCGGCCGGGGGACAAGGTCGAGGTGACACTTGAGGGACGGAGATTGATATTGGAGCGCAGATCTCCCCGCGCCGCGAAGCTGACGCGCGGAAAATTCGGGCGCCCCGTCCTGGTTTCGGCTCCGGGAAACCCCGCGATAACCACCGAAACTGTCAACGCACTGCTCGACGAGCTCCCGTGAGTCATCTGCTCGACGTCAACTTTCTGATCGCGTGTGGATGGCAGTCGCATGCCGACCATGTGCGAGCAAGTCGATGGCTCCGCCGCGCAAAGTCCTTTGCGACCAGCCCGGTCAGCGAGATGGGCTTTCTCAGAGTCAGCCTCAGTCCAGCCTTTGGCGCGCGCTTTGAAGACGCGATCGCGGCGCTCGAAGCGATCGTGCGGACCCGCGGGCATCGGTTCGTGCGAGACGATACTCGTGCGAGATCGCTGCCCCCGGTCACTACTACCAAGGATGTTACGGATGCCCATCTTGTCGATCTGGCGAGGCGCTATCGCTTGAAGCTGGCAACTTTCGATGCAGCCCTGTGTGACAAGCCATGGGCGCGAGGAGTGGCCGAGGATCCGACCACCTGATCCGTCAAACCAATGCCAATAGCTGCGATTGATCTCGGCAGCCGGCGAATCGGGGTTGCCGTTTCCGACGCCGCTTCGATGGGCGCTTATCCGCTGGGTATCGTTGAGCGGAAGGCGCTTGAGAAGGACCTCAAGGCGATTGCCGCGATGCTGGGCGACCGCCGTGTTTCCATTTTCATCGTCGGTTTGCCGCTCAACATGGATGGCAGCGAAGGCCCGGCCGCCATCTCCGCGCGGAAATTCGCGGCGCGCCTGGCGGATGCGCTCGAGGTCAACGTCGAGATGTTCGACGAGCGCCTAACCAGCTTCGAGGCGCGTGATCGCATGGCCGGCATACAGGCCAAAAAGGACAAGCGCAAGAGAGGCATCGACGCACTCGCGGCGGTGGTTATCCTGGAAGGCTGGATGCAGGCGAATCCCGACAAAATCCCGCGTACTCGCAGCTAGCTGATTGGCGAATCGGAGACTCAAAACGCAAGTCCCGCGCAAAAATTCCTTCCTCTCCGGTCCTGCCATTGTCGCCTATATCAGCGCTTTCGAGCTGTTACTGCATCTGCCCAACCCTGGCGGCTACGGCTTATTCATCGACGAACTCTACTTCCTGGCCTGCGGTGAGCATCTGAGCTGGGGTTACGTCGACATGCCGCCGCTCACCGCGCTGCAGGCGTGGACGGCGCGCGCCCTCTTCGGCGATTCACTTCTAGCGATTCGGCTCATCCCGGCGCTCGCCGGCGTCGGGCTTGTCCTTCTCACCGGCGCAATCGTCCGGCAACTTGACGGCGGACGATTCGCTCAGGCTCTCGCCGCGGTCGCTGTTCTGGTCGCGCCATTCTACCTGGCCTTCGACGCCTATCTCTCGATGAATTCCATCGAACCGCTCCTGTGGATGGGCTGCGCGGCAATACTGATCCGCATGATCAAGACAGGCAACACGAGGCTTTGGATCTGGTTCGGAGTGATTGCCGGTATCGGTCTGGAGAACAAAGACACGATGGCGATATTCGGTTTCGCTCTCGTCGTGGGTCTCCTGATGACGCCCGAGCGCCGCTTAATGGACAGTCGATGGTTCTTCATCGGCGGAATAGTGACGTTTCTAATCTTTCTGCCCAATCTGATCTGGATGATTCAGCATCACTTCCCTCACCTGGAGATGCTCGCCAACATCAAGCGCAACGGGCGCAACGTTGCTCTGGACCCGATCGGGTTCTTCGGCCAGCAAGTTCTGGGCATGCAGCCTGTGGCGCTGCCAATCTGGATTTGCGGTTTGTGGGCCTTCCTGTTCAGCGAGCAAGGCCGGCCGTTCAAGGCGCTCGGTTTCGCATACCTGGTAGCGCTCCTGACGCTGCTGGTCGCAGGCGGCAGGTTCTATTACCTGGCGGCCGCCTATCCGATGCTACTGGCCGGTGGAGCGGTCGCGATCGAGCGCTGGCTCTCGTCGCCGCGATGGCGCTGGGTGCGCCCGGCATATCTCAGCTTGCTCGCGGTGACCGGGGCGATAACTGCGCTGGTCATACTGCCGCTGCTGCCACCCGAAACTTACATCCGCTACACGCACTTCGTTGGCATATCGCAGCCGAAGTTCGAAAATCGCCAGGCAAGCGAGCTACCGCAGTTATTGGCTGACCGTTTTGGTTGGCCCGAAATGGCTGCGGCTGTCGCGAAGGTCTACTACAGCCTACCCGCCGACGAACGAGCGCGAACCGCCATTTTCGCGCAGAACTACGGCGAGGCGGGAGCGATCGACTTCTACGGACCAAAGCTCGGCCTGCCTAAAGCGATCAGCGGCCATGTGAACTATTGGCTTTGGGGTCCGCGCGAGTATACGGGTGAGAGCGTGATTGTGCTCGGCACGCCGCGCGAGCGGCTAGAGAAACATTATGCTCGAGTTGAGGCGGTGGGCACTGTCGGTCATCGATACGCGATGGCCTCAGAGCACTTCACGATCTATCGATGCAGCGAACCCAGGGACGGGACACTCGCGCAACGATGGCCAGAGTTGAAGAACTGGGACTAGCAAACTCACCGACAGCCCTATCTGCACGGTGTTAAGAAGCTAGGCGACCATCTCGCCGTCGTCGAGCAGTTTCCGAGTTAAGCTGCGTCTCCTCCCGTTCGCAGCTCAGGCAACCTCGCGAGTCGCGACCGCTGGTGCCGGCGCAGTCGGCGCCGCTGGCACGATCTCTTTCGGGATCTTCGCGATCAGCTCGCGGAGCGTCTCTTTGATTCGCGACTTCATCAAGCCCACGTCCGGCATCAGATTCGGCTCCGCCATCAGCCCGATGTAGAGATTGCGGTTGTAGCTCAGGATCGCAACCCCGTAGCCGAGCGTCGCGGTGAGCGCAATCATGCCGACGGTATCCGCGATCTCATGGCCCGCAAGATAGACCGGCACCTGCGCGCCCGGGACGTTGGTCGCGACGAAGTTGATACCTGTGCCGAGCATCGGCGCACGACGCGCGAGCCTGGGCGCGAAGCCCGCAAGCCGTCCGCCGGCTTCGATTGCCGACGTCAGCACTCGCGAGGTCAGCCCGAGTATTGACGGCGGGACATAGTCGAGTGCGGCCAGCAGGTTCTCGAACGCAATCGCCTCCTTCGCATCCTTGATCCGCGAGGTTTCCTCGATGACTGCTTTCAGTCGATCGACGGGACGCAAGGTCCGTGAGTCGAACTCGGGGAACATCATCGAGACGCGGTTGCCGAGCTTTCCATATTCGTCCTTCGCGCGGACGTTCACCGGACATCCGATTCTGAGCGGCCGCCCCTCGGTCGCGACGCCGTGATACTCCAGATAGCGCGCCGCGCCTTCGCTCAGGATGGCCAGCACCACGTCGTTGACGGTGCCGCCAAAGGTAGCGCGGATCCGCGCGATGTCATGGAGCGGGCATCGCAGCCAGGTGATCGTGCGTGCTGGGGTCACCGTCGCTGCGTTCCATGGCGCTGCCACGATCGGCTGGGCCATGCGCCGCATAGTTTGCACCGCAGCCGCCGGCCCGGACACGTCCACTTCGAAATCGTTCAGGTGCTCAATCGCGCGGGCCGCGCGACGAGCCAGTTCAATTCGCGAGCGCGCGAGATCGGTGACCGCCGAAGCGATCCGTTCCACAGGTCCCGGGGTCGGCGCCGGCCCCCAGGGCTCAGCTGGAGGCGTCGGCGCGGGAGCGTCCGGCCGTGTGCTCGTCGTCGCGGCGAGCAGTTCCATCCCTGAAACTCCATCCGCAAGGCAATGATGGACCTTGGTAAGGATCGCGCTGTGTCCACCCCTCAGGCCGGTGAACAAGTGCAGTTCCCACAACGGCTTGCCGCGATCGAGCGGCTTTTCATAGACCTCCGCCACCGCCTTCATCAGCGCCGGTTCCGCCGTATCGGGCGGCAGTTCGTAGCAGAAAAGATGGTTGGCTAGATCAAAGTCAGGGTCGTCCACGAGGCTCGGATGGGCGAGGTTGAGCGGCGCGAAGACGAGGCGCTGCCGATAGCGCGGCAGCAGATGCATCCTCGCAGCCATGTGCGCGCGCAGGCTCTTGAAGTCGATGTGGCTGCGGAACGTGGCCAGCATCCCCATCGTCAGCGGCCCGTTGGCCGCCTCGCCGTAGAGGAAAGACGCGTCCTGAGTGCTGAGCCTGAAAGTTTCGTTGGATGCCATCGTGGCCTTCCTTGGGCGGCGCGCTTTGCGCCCCCGCCTCGCGGCTTCCCGCGAGCGTGCGATTCATGTTTGTTTTCTTCACAAGAATAGACGCAAGAGCCACGCCAAGCGCATATGAGAGCGCGATGGAAATCAAAAGAAAAAATGAATAGATAGCAGTTGGATCTTTATCTAAGTGCCGCGATGCGCGCTGCGCGGGACGGCGAGATCAGTGGTTCCGATGGTGACAGCGTGTAACCGATCGAGTCATCTGAAAACGGAGGCAAGCAATGAAAAGATTCGCGACACTTTCGATTCTCGCCGTCGCCACGGCGCTGACAATCCCGATTTTGACTGCCGGACCGGCGGCCTGCGCGGGATTCTCCGATGCTGAGCTCAAGGCCTTCGACCAGGCGCAGACCGTTTACGTCGCGACCGTGCGCAAGGACGGCAACCAGAGCACGCCGGCGCCCGTGTGGTTCACATTGAACGCCGACCGCACGCAGCTTTACATCCAGGCGCACAAGGGCTCGTGGAAGGACAAGCGCATCAGGCGCGGCAGCCCGGCCATCGTGTGGATCGGCGGACTCAACGGTCCCGCCTTTATCGGGAAGGCGGAGATCACGAGCAATGCCACGGTGGTCGACAAAATTCTGACCGACTATCCGAAGAAATACGGCATGATGAACACCCTGCGCGGCCCGAGCCACGCAAGTTTCGACAGCGGAGACCGGGTAGCGATTCGGATTACGCCGGAAAAAGACCTGCCGGGTTTCGCGTCGGCGCCGGGGACTCCCGCGCCCAAGCTCGGGCCGTCTTGAAGCCACAAAAAACTCAGTACGAAACGGGCAGGCGCGAGTCGGGTACGCATTGGGCGGGCGTCAATGTCGCGCCGGCGCGCTGCGCTCGCAGGTCACATCGCCAGCCTTCCGGGCACTCGAGGTCGCTCGTGCATGATTGCACATCAGTCCGACCCGACGCTGGCATCACCGGGTTCGCGCCCGGGTACTCGCAGGTCGCCGATCCGTTCCGCCATTGGATGCAGGTTTTGTGCAGATCGCAGTCGAAATCGGCCCGGCAGGGGCTGCCCTGACAAGCGGAACTCAGAGACGCAAAGAGGATAGTCGACGCGAAGGCGGCTGACGTTGCGATTGCGACGATGCTTCGCATGATCGTCCTCCCTTGACGAGACAATCACGATGCTGCCACGACGCGCCTTGAGTCTCAACATGATAAAAGGCCCATCCCGTCAAAGTCTCGCGCGGCGGCGGCTGACAACTGACACAAAATTTCTGCGCGGACTATAATTTCGAGTAGATGAAGCGCGCGGCCGCAATTCTTGTAATCGCGATCCTCGTCGGCGCATCCTACGCCGCAGTCTCGTACTACTGGCTTAGTCCCACCGAAAAATTCGTGCCGCCGCGCGAGGTCACAATTGAAAAGGGCGAGTCCTTTCGCCAAATCGCTCAAGCGCTCGCCGACGCCGGCGTCGTTCGAAGCGGGCTCGCGCTCCGATTCTACGGCCGGATGAGCCGGACCGCGGGTCAGATCAAGCCGGGCGACTATGCTTTCAAAGGCGCCGAGCGGATCCCCGACGTGATGCGCCATCTGGTCAAGGGCGATTTCATCGTCGTGACAATCACGATTCCCGAAGGCCTGACGGTCCATGAGATCGCCGAGCGCGTGGGCGCGACGGGCCTGGTCTGCGAGGACGAATTCGAGGATGCGGCGCGCGACGGCCAGATTGTCCGAGCGCTCGGTCTGATGCCGCTCGGCGCGGAGGGTTACCTGTTTCCCGCGACGTACAAATTTTCGCCGCACGCCAAGGTCAACGACGTGCTCGCCGCGATGCTCGCGCGGTTCTTCCAGGTCCTGACGCCCGATGTGGAAGAGCGCATGTTCGCGGTCGGCCTCGACCCGCGCCGGCTGGTCACGATGGCCTCGATCGTCGAGAAAGAAGCGAAAGCGCCCACCGAGCGCCCTCTAATCGCAGGCGTCTTCTACAATCGGCTGCGGCTTGGGATGCCGCTCCAATCCGACCCGACCGCCGAGTACGAGCTTGACGGCGCCAAGGAGTCGGCCGCGACCGCCGTTCACACCTCGTCCGCCTTCAACACCTACGACTTCACCGGCCTGCCGCCGGGGCCAATTGCAAATCCCGGCCTCAAATCAATCGAAGCCGCGCTCTATCCGACGCAGACCGATTTTCTCTATTTCGTCGCACGCGAAGGCGGCACTCACGTCTTTTCGAAATCGTTTGACGAGCATCGGCGCGCGATCGCACTCGAACGAAAACCACCGGCAGGTAAAACAGTCGCAACGCACTGAAATAAGACGATTTGACATGGTAATTAGGCCGCCGATTGGACGGTCGCATCTGCGTCGAGTACGCTATAATTTCATCTTGTGGACAATCCGGTCGAGACAATCGGCGCTGCCAGCAGGCGAATCGCGCGGCTAGCCGCAATCCGCACGATGCTGTGCGCGGTTGCGCCGGCGCTCACGGCGATTGCGCTGGGAATATTGCTCGAACCGATCGGCGACCTGACTTGGGCGCCGTTCGGCTACACGCTGGACCCCGATCGCGCCACCGTGCTGAGCCTCGCATTGATCGGCGCCGGCCTGGTGGTGCTTGCCGCTGGATTGGTCCTGGCATTTCGCGCGTATCGGCGCGCCAACGACTTTATCGCGGCCGCCGCCGAGCTCGACGACCTGCTGGAGTGCGATCAGCAGATCGTGACGTTCGCGACTCTCGCCAATCCATCGGCGCCGGAGAGCAGCCGCGCGCGGCGCACGCCGCTGTTCCCGGTTCTGTGGCGGCGCGCGGTCGCGCTGTTCGTCAACGTCGATGTTCGCCGGGAGTTCAAACTCAAGGCTGGCGCGCCGCTCAAGCGCTCGTCGATTTTCGCCGGCGTGGTCGCGCTGGCGATGGTGTTTGCAACGTTGGGCTTGATGAGCCCGCCGACGCCGGAGAGTATCGAGGCCGCCAAGCTGCGTGCGATCGCCCAGGAGATCGCGAAAACCGCGACGAGTTCAGATGATAAGGCGCTGGCGGACAGTATTCGCCGCGCAGCCGAAGCGCTGCAAAATTCCAAGCTGCCGCCCGAAGAAAAAAAGAAGCGCATCGAGGAAGCGATGCGGCAGGCCGACAAGGCCGCTCAAAAGCGCAACAACAGCGAGTCCGGAAAAAATCAAGGCAACGGCAAATCCAACGCGCAGAATGGAAAAGGCAGCGGCAACAGCCAGGGCAATGGTACGTCCGCCGGCTCCGGCACTGGTGAAGGAAAGAGCGGGACGGGAGCCGGCCAGAACCTCGGCGGCAACAACGCCGGCCCCGGCAAGGGCGGCAGCGGAAATAATTCGGGCAAGAACGAAGCCGGAAAAGGTTCGGCGAAGAACGACAAGAACAATCAGAACAAGGGCGACAAGACAAATATCGAACTCCAGAACGAACTCGCCAAAGCCGAAGCGCAGGTCGAGACCGCCGACGCGAAAAATCCCGGCCCCGACAGCAAGCCCGGCAACGACAAAAATCAGGGCGGCGCCAACAAGCCGGGCGACAAGCCCGACCAGAAGAGCGGCAGCCGGCTCGATCCCAACCGGCCCGGCGACGTTCCGAAGCCCGGCGCAAACGGCGATCGCAACACTCCCGCCGCCGGCGGAAATCCCAAAAATAACCGGGACATGGGATCGAACATGGGCGATACGCATCTCGGCGAGATGCCGACCTCCACCAACGCGCAGCGCTTCCTGAAGCCGGGCGAGAAGGGCTCGACCGTCGATATCAAGGACGCGCGCTACGTGATGTTCCGGCTGCCGGGCGCGCCTACTTCCAGCGGCGGCGGGAAATCTGTGCTTGACTCCGATCGGCCCCGGGCGACGACGGCTTACGTCAACGCGCCGCTGGCGCCGAGCCGTGACGACGCGCCGCCTGACGAACGACAACTGGTGCCGCCGCGCTATCGCGACATGATTCACTAGAACCCTTATCAAAGGAAGGACGACGGATGGGAGCGGCTCCTCAACAAATTTCACCCGACCAGCGGGTTGCGGATTTTCGCAAGATTTTCTCGCGCGCCGAGAGCGAAGTCGCGCGCGTGATCGTCGGCCATCGCGAGGTCGTGCGAAAAATGCTGACCGCGCTGTTCTGCGGCGGCCATATTTTGATCGAAGGCGTGCCCGGTCTCGGCAAGACGCTGATGGTCAAGGCGGCCAGCGAGACGCTCGGGCTCAGCTTCAAGCGAATCCAGTTCACGCCCGACCTGATGCCGTCGGACATCATCGGCACGCAGGTGCTGACCGAGTCCGACGGCCATCGCGAGTTCCAGTTCAAGCCGGGGCCGATCTTCGCGCACATGGTACTGGGCGACGAGATCAATCGCGCGACACCCAAGACGCAATCGGCCGTGCTCGAGGCGATGGAGGAGCATCAGGTCACCGTCTTCGGCACCACCTACATCCTCGATCCGCCGTACATCGTGCTCGCCACGCAAAATCCGATCGAGCTCGAAGGAACCTATCCGCTGCCCGAAGCGCAGATGGATCGGTTCATCTTCAAAGTCGTGATGGGCTCGCCCAAGCCCGACGAATTGCGCGAAATCCTCAACCGCACCACCGGCACGGCGCAAAACCGCATTCAGCCGCTGTTCGAACCCGCGCGTGCGGCGCAGGCCATCGAGAATCTCAAGGCCCTCGTGCGCGAAGTGATGGTGGCCGAGCCGCTCGAGCGCTACATCATCAGCGTGATCGGCGGATGCACTCCCGGCGGTCCCGGCGCGATTCCCGAGGTCTCGCAATATTTGCGCTTCGGGCCGAGTCCGCGCGGCGCGCAGGCGCTGATTCTGTGCGCCAAGGTTAATGCATTGCTCGCGGGCCGCGTCAGTGTGGGCTACGACGACATCGACGACGCCATCGTCCCGTGCCTGCGGCATCGCTTGCTGCTCAACTTCCAGGCTGAGGCCGAGAGTGTTTCCGCCGAATCGATCCTCGAGCAGGTGATAAAGCGGCTCAAGAAGCCGCGCACGTAGCCGATGTTCGGACTGCCGGATGAGTTCACGCCGGGATTTCTGGCCCGGCTCGAAAGGCTCAGGATCAGAACCCGCCAGCGCTATGCCGGGCTGGGCCGGGGCATGCACTTGTCGCCGAAGCGCGGCTCGTCGCTCGAGTTCAACGACTATCGTCACTACTCGCCCGGCGACGACTTCCGCTACATCGATTGGGGACTCTACGGCCGCAGCGACAAACTCTACATCAAGCTTTTCCAGGAAGAGGAAGACCTGCTCACGTATATTTTCGTCGATGCGAGCGCGTCGATGGGATATCCGGCTGCCGACCGCAAGTTCGAGTCCGCGATTCTGACCGCGCTCGCGCTCGCATACGTCGCGCTCGCCAGCGGCGATCGCGTGATGCTGCGCGTGCTGGGCGGCAAGGGCGGGAAGGTCGATCCGTCGTTCGTCAACGGGCGTCATCGAATCGTCGAGCTTGCGCGGCGCCTGCATGATCTTAAGCCGGGCGGGCAGTTCGACTTCGCGACCTCGCTGGCGACCGAGCTGGTCGCGATTCGGCGCACCGGCAAGGTGTTCATCGTTTCCGACTTCCTGATGCTGCTGAACTCGGTCACGCGCGGGCTTGGGATGTTCACCGCGGCCTCGATGGATCTCACCGCCGTGCAGATTCTTGGCGGGCGCGAGCTCAACGGCCAGGGCCTCGACGGCGACGTCGAGGTAATCGATTCGGAAACGGGCGAGCGGCTGCGCGTCTCGATCGGCGAACGCGAACGCACGCAGTATCGCGACACGATGAACCGTCTCACGCGCGAAATTAAATCGTTCTGCCTCAAGCGCGGCTTGCATTACGCGCTCTACACGACCGACCACGACTTCCAGCAGTTCTTCGTCCGCGCCGTGCGCGACCTCGGACTCGCGCACTGAAGAATTAACCGATGGGACTCCTCTATCCAGGCGCGCTCGCATTTTTCGCACTCATCCCGGTGCTCGTGCTGGCGTACCTGGCCAAGGAGCGGCCGTCGCGCGTGACGGTTTCGAGCGTGCTGGCATTCCGCGCGCTGCGTGGTTTTCGGCGCGAGCGTTTCGGTGGATGGCCGCGGCTGGATTGGATGTTCTTCGCCGAGGTTTTGATCCTGAGTCTCGTGGTCCTGGCGCTGGCGGGTCCGTTCATCTGGAAACGAACCGCTCCGCTCGCGGTCGTGATCGACAATTCCGCCGCGATGCAGGCGTTGACGCCCTCCGGCCAGACCCGCTTCGACATGGCGCGCGAAAAGCTGGACGCCGAGTTGTCGGCCGAAGATGGCGGCGGCGAGATTTCGGTTTACGTCACCGCGCCGCAGCCACGCCGCGTGGCTCCCCCGTTCACTACTCTGACCGAGGCGCGGCTCGCGCTGTCGCAAGTCAAGCCGACCGACGCGCCTAACGATCAAACGACACTCGAGAACTTTCTCAGCAACCTCGCGTCAGAAGCGCGCGTCGCGAAGGTGATTTTCGCCGGCGCCAACGCGCTAGCCGCGCCGGTTCCTGCGCGCATCCATCCGATCGCAGTGGGCGATGCGGTCGCGAACGCGGCGATCGGCTCGTTCTCGCTGCGGCGCGAAGTCCTTGGCGCGGAAGCCCTTCATGCGAGTCTCACCATCGCCAACTTCAGCCCCGAAACGCGCAAGCTCGAGCTCGTCGTGACGGGCGACGGCAAGGAAGTCGCTCACGCCAAAGAAGCTCTCGGTGCGCGCCAGACTGCAACGCTCGAATTCCCGGCGATTCCGCCCGCGCGCATCTACGAGGCGAAACTCGCGCCCGACGACGCGCTCGCGCTCGACAACGTTGCCTATGCGACCGCCGGCTCCGTCAAAAGCCTGTCGATTCTCTTCATCAGCCCGACGCCCGCCGACGCCGCGGGACTGAATTCGATTCCCGGCGTCGCGGTGACCGCAAAGAACCCCGATTCATACTCGCCCGACGAACTCGGCAGCTACGATCTCGCCATCTTCGAATACGCCACGCCCAAGGAAATCCCCGGCGTCAACACGATGCTCGTGATGCCGCCGCCGGGCGATCCCGTTTTCGGTTTGACTGTGACGCCGACCGCGAAGGTCCAGATTGCCGGATGGCGCACCACCGACACGCTCACCGATTCGGTGAATTTCCGCCTGCTCAGCCTGCGCAGCGGCGAGTATTTCGGCACGCATCCGTGGATGAGCCAGGTGGTCGGCGGCGACGGCGGCGCGCTGATGTTGAAGGGCGAGCGCGGCGCGCATCGTTTCGTCGCGACCGGCTTCAATCCGTTTCCATATCTCGGGCGGCGCAACCTGCCGATGTCGGTGCTGACGCTCAACGCCATCAGCTATCTCGCCGGACTCGGCGGCAGCAGCAGCGGCTACCGGACGGGACAGCCCTGGCTGGTGCCGGCGGGCGTCGAGCGCGTGATTCTGCCGTCCGGAAAAAAGAAGACCGCTCATCCCGGCACGCTGTTCACCGACGTGTCGGAGCAGGGTGTGTATGAGCTCGTCGGTCCGGGCGGCGCGAAAACGCCGCGCGCTGTGAACCTTGCTGACCTGACCGAGTCGGATCTCTCCAGCTCGCCGCTGCTGAAGGTCGAAGCCGCAAACTCGGGCTCCGCTGTCGAGCCGTTGATGGAAAAATCCTCGCTCAGCGATTACCTGCTCCTGGCGATCATCGCGCTGACGGCTCTGGAAGCGCTCATCGTCTATCGACGCCGGCGCGTCGCCGAGGTCGCCCCGTGATTCCCGCGGGCCTGCCGCACGATCTGACGTTCGCCCATCACGAGGTGCTCTACCTGCTCGCGATTCCCGCGATCGTCCTGCTCTGGGGTCTCGTCAACGCGCGCGAGCTTCGCCGCGTGTTTGCGCCGCTGATGCGCGCGATAGTGCTCGCGCTGTTCATCGTCGCGCTCGCAAATCCACAGCAGGTGATGCATTCCGAAGGCGCGGCGCGGCCCGCGATCGTCGATGCGAGCGCGAGCATCACGCCCGCCATGCGCGCCTGGACGCTCAAGCTGCTGCGCGACGACCTGAAGCTGCGCCCTGGAGATCCCGCGTACGTGTTCGCCGGCGATGCGGCTCCGCAATCGATCGGCGCAGTTGAATCGGCGTTTGCCAACGGCACCGGATGTGCCGAATGCGACCCGCGCGCGACCAATCTCGAAAGCGCACTCTACCGAATCGCCGCGGATCCTGACGCGCACGGCGGCCCGGCCGTGATGGTGACCGACGGATGGCAGAATCGCGGCGACGCCGAGCGCGCTATCAGCGCGATCGTCAACGCCGAGATTCGCCTCGACATCTTCACGCCTCCCGGCGCGCGTTCGATTCCCAACGTCGCGATGACGGCGCTCTCGCTTCCGCCCGCGCTCGAGAAAGCCGCGCCCTTCGCGCTCGGCGTCACGATGGAAAATCTCAACGACACGCCCGTGACCGGAACGATCGCTATCGAGCGCGACGGCGCGCTGATCGACGAGCGCAAAGTGACGCTGGCCCGCGGCTCGCAGCGCTTCGACTTCCCGGTGCGCACCGAAACCGTGGGCCTCGCTTCGTACTCCGCCACCTACAAGGCCGACAATCCCGCGTTCGACGCGTACCTCGAGGACGACTCTCTCAAAGGATGGGTAGGAGTGGGCGCGCGCCGCAAAGTTCTGATTCTCACCGACAGCGCGAAGGACGCGAACTACCTCGGCACCGTCGTCAACCGGATGGGACTCGAGCCGACCGTCGTGCCGATCACTGGCGGGACAACAAAATGGAACGGGACAGTCGCCGGCTACGACGCCGTGCTGATCAACAACGTGCCGAGCGAGCGTATCGCGCCGGCCGCGCAGAATGCGATGGCGGCGTACGTGAGTCGCGGCGGCTCGCTCGCGATGGTTGGCGGCGATTCGAGCTTCGGCCTTGGCGGTTATGCCGACAGTCCGCTCGCGCCGGTGATGCCGGTGACGATGAAGCCGCCGCAGCACAAAGAACGAAAACGCGCGCTCGTTCTGATTATCGACAAGTCGGGCTCGATGGGCCGCAACGACAAACTCACCTACGCCAAAGCCGCCGCCGAGACCGTCACCCGCAGTCTCAAGGACAACGACCTGATCGGCGTCATCGGATTCGACTCGCAGCCGTTTGTCGTCATCCCGCTGCAGTCCGTCGGGCAGAGCCGCGCGTATTTCAATCAGATGGTCAACCGGCTCTCCGCGCACGGCCAGACTTTCCTGATTCCAGCGCTGCGCGAAGCCGAACGCACGCTCGGCAACAGCGGCACCCAGGTCAAGCACGTCGTGATCCTCACCGACGGCGAGACGGGAGGCACGCCCGAGATGTACTACGACCTCGTCTCGCGGATGCATCATGACGGCGGCGCGACTATTTCGACGATCGCGGTCGGCCAGGAAGCCAACGTCGATCTGTTGCAGGCGATCGCGAAGTACGGCGGCGGTTCGTACTATCAAACCGACAGCCCGAGCAACCTGCCGCAGCTTTTCGTCGAGGACTTCAAGGCCCACGGCGGCGACATCACGATGGTCGAAAAGGAATTCACGCCGCGCAACGAAAGCCCCGACGCGATTCTGAAGGATCTCGCGGCGCGCCAGATGCCGCCGCTGCTGGGCTACGTCTCGACCGAGATCAAACCGCGCGCCACCATGGACATGTACGTCGATCGCAGCGGCACCCGCGAACCCGTGATCGCGAGCTGGACCTATGGCGCGGGCAAGGTGATGGCGGTGACGACCGACGCGAGCGGGCGATGGTCCGGGACTTGGGTCAGCGCGAATATTTTTCAGCCGCTTTGGGATCGACTGCTCGCCTGGATGACGCCGGAGATTCCGACCGAGCCGAAGATCGACGTCGCACTCGGCTACAATGCGGGCCGCATCAATATCAAGCTGACCGACTACAGCGCCGAGCCCGGCGCCGCGGCGCGCCTCGTGACCGTGCTCGTGACGCGGCCCGACGGGACCCGGACTGAAACCGCGCTCACCGAGGAAGTTGTGGGCGAGTTGTCGGGATCGATCGACGCGCCCGCGCCCGGCAACTACTACTTCGAGGTGCGTTCGCCAGCCGGCAAGGACAAGAAATTCCCGCCGCTCGCCTTCACCGTGAGTCCATCCGTCAACGCCGAACTGCCGCGCCCCGAGCCCAACTACGGCCTGCTCGAACAGCTCGCGTCCGCGACCGGCGGGCGTCTCAATCCGTCGCCGGCGGAAGTCTCGACCGAGCGTGCAACGCTCGAGCGCCGCGTCTCGATGAATCCGTACCTGCTCGTCGCCGCGATGATTCTGCTGATTGGCGAGGCGCTCGTCCGGCGTCTGACCGCATGAAGAAACACGAGCCGGTTCACGCCGACCATCGCGTGCAGCGCGACTATCCCGCCAAGGTAAAATTCTGTCCGCTATGCGGCGCCGCGATGGAGTCTCGGATGCTGACGCCCGAGAATGCCGAGCGCAAAGTCTGCACGCGATGCGGCTTCGTGCTTTTCCCGGGACCCAAGCTGGTTGCGGGATGCTTCGTCGTCGACGCCGGGCGCGTCCTGTTGCTTCGCCGCGGCATCGAGCCCGCCGTCGGCAAGTGGACGTTCCCCGGCGGCTACGTCGATTTCGGTGAGAACGCCGCCGACGCCGCGCTGCGCGAGACGCGCGAGGAAGTCGGCATGCGCGTCGCGCTCGGCCCCCTGCTCGGAGTGTTCAACGATTCGGCGATCACTGTCGTCGTCTATCTCGCGACCCCCGGCAAAGATCCGCCGTCGCCCTCCGACGAGGCAACCGAAGTCCGCTACTTCGCTCCCGACGACATTCCATGGCACGAAGTCGCCTTCCCGACGACCACCGACGCCCTGACCGCATGGGTCGCCTCGACTCGAAAAGCGGCCCAATCGCGCTAACTTTCGCGTCATCAGCATTAGCAATACTGACCCAACTATGCTAATTAATTTATCTTGATTCCCCGGCACCTGCGGCCATTCCAAGATCGAGGAGGTGGCTTTTATGGAACGGGTTGAAGTGGTTGGTGGCAATATTTTCGTCCTGCGAACGCGCCAGTTGAGTCCCGACTGGTGGTGCTGCGATCTTTACGAGCGAGTCGAAACCGACGCCGGCGTCGAGGCGTTCCTGCTCGAGGATTTCGGCCAATCGGAAATCGAGGCGATCGGGATGGCGCTCAGCGACGCGCATGAGCCCAACCACGTCCAGCATCATCACCGCTGATTGCGGCGCACTGATCTGAAAAAATTAAACTTTGCCCGCTTGCGGCCTGATAGTCTGCCGCTCGTAGTCCGCCGTCACCGCATCGATTGAATCCGCCTGCTCTGACGACTTGTCGTCTCGGATGCGCACGATTCGCGCGAATCTCAGCGCCATGCCGGCGTCGTAGTTCGGGCTGCGCTGGATATCATTATAAGCAACCTCGACCACGACCTCGGGCCGAACGGTCACGACGCCGTGCGACTCCGCGGTCTTGAGCGCGAGCAGCCGTTCGGTCATCGCGCGGAACTGCTCGTCGCTGAGACCCTTGAAGGTCTTGCCGAGCATCGCGAAGCCTCCCCGCTTCGGGTCGCGCGCCGCCAGATGGTAGTTGGAAAGCCAGCCGTGGCGGCGCCCGTAGCCCCACTCCGCTGCGACGATCACCAGGTCCAGCGTGTGCGTATGCTTGATCTTGAGCCATCCGCGCCCGCGCGCGCCCGGCGTGTACGCGCTCGCGAGTGACTTCGCCATCACGCCTTCGTATCCGGCGGCGACAGCGTCTGCGTAAAATTTCTCAGCCTCGGCGAGATTCGGTTTGATCACTCGTTCAACAATTTCCAGCCCGGCCGACGACTTGAGCTCCTCGAGCGCGGAAATTCTGTCCGCCCACGGGCGGTCGATAGTCAACGCGCCATCGAGCGCGAGCACGTCGAACACGTACAGCTTCAGCGGCTGTTCAGTGCGCGCTTTCTCGACGTCGCGCGTGCGCCCAAACCGCCGCATCAGGTCCTGAAACGCGGCCGGACGCCCTGACGCGTCGACGCCGATCACCTCACCGTCGAGGATCGCGTGGCGCGCGCCGATTCGCTTCACGATCTCGACGACGTCGGGAATGCTCTCAGTGATCTCGTTCAGCCGGCGCGAGAAAATTCGCACGGTCCCATCGCCCGCATGATGTATCTGCACGCGCGCACCGTCGAGCTTGTGCTCGAACGACAATTCCGGCCCGAGCGTAGCGAACGCCTCCGCAACGTCCGCGACCGGGAACGCAAGCATCGGCTTGAGCGGCTTGACCGACGCGAGAGCGCTCGCGGAAGACTCGTCGGCGACGGACTTTTCCGCGCCCGGCGAGCGGATCATTCGCACGACGCGGCCGAGGTCGGCTTCCAGCATGTGAATCCGGCGAACTTCGCTGACCGGCCGCGCTGCCATACGCGCGATTGCCTCAAGCATCAGACCCTCGCTGACTCCGTGGCGCATCTCGCCGATCAGAATCTTCGCGATGTACTTCGCCTCGAACGCCGACGCCCGTGTGAACAGCTCGCGCAGCGCGTCGAGCTTGCGGTTGCGCGCATGGCGCCCCTCGATTGCGGCAATCGCGGCAAATTTTTCGTTGAGCTCGCGAATCGTCAGCGTCGGTTCGGGGTCGTCGGCGCGCAGCTTGAGCGTCATCTCGACCGCCTCGCCGAAATCCTCGGCCGCGGTGAAGATGTCTTCGCCCTGGTCTGCGCTGTCGGTCATCTCGGAGACGATTTTCCAGACTGCGCGTCCGCTTATCTGGAGGCGCTTCTCCTCGCCCTGCTCAACCGCGCGGCCGACCATAAACCGCGCCGCGATTTCGGCTTCATCGACGTCGAGCGAGGCGAGAAACGTTCCGACCTCCTCGGCCATTTGCAGCCGGCTCTGAGTCTGGCTGAGCGACTGACAGACGATCGCAAAGTCGTAAAACGAAGGCACGTACGAGATTAATGCCGCCCACGCCGCATCGCGCAAGCGCGGCGAGTATCGGCGCCTACCTCGACTGTGACGGAGAGCTTACTCTCCTCGAGGAAGCTTCCCTCCCACGTTCGTCGGGGGAGGGTCAGGGTGGGGGACCGCTTGCGGCGCAATTGTCTGGTGCGCCGCATGTCTGAAAGTCTTTTTGCCTCTGATTCTCCGCGAGGCGACTATCGGCACGGCTAGCTTACTCTCCTGGAGGAAGCTTCCCTCCCACGTTCGTCGGGGGAGGGTCAGGGTGGGGGACCGATTGCGGCGCAATTGTCTGGTGCGCCGCATGTCTGAAAGTCCTTTGCCTCTGATTCTCCGCGAGGCGACTATCGGCGCGCCTATGCTGCGATCGGGTGCGACTTCACAAACGGCAAAAATACTTTCAGGAATGCGTCGCGGTCGTCGGACATGAACGCGTGTCCCACGCCCGGGATGATGTGCAATTTCGCACCGGGTATCTGCGCCGCGATTATCTCGGAGTTCTTCGCCGGGATCAGCACGTCCTCGGCGCCGGTCACGACCAGGGTCGGCGCCTTGATTTGCGGGAGGCGGTCGAAGGTCTTCAGCGTATATGTCGCTTCGAGCTGGCGCTGGAACGCAAACGGCGGCGTAGGATGCTTCAGCAGGCGCGGAATCGCGGCCTCGAGCACATCGCGATGCTCCGCGATGTACTTTGGCGTATGCCCCAGCGGCCAGCCGCGCCGAATCACGTCTTCCGGTGAAACACCTTCGCGCGGCGCGGTCAGAATCTTCAACGACTCGGGCGGCGGCGGCACCGAATGCGTGCCACCCGCCGTGGTGCATCCAAGCGTGAGCGTCGCCGTTCGCGTCGGATGCCGCAGCGCAAACTCCTGCGCGATCATCCCGCCCATCGAGACGCCAAAGATGTGCGCGCGCGGAACGTCGAGCTTGTCGAGCACGCCGGCCGCGTCGTCGGCAAACATCTCGATCGAATACGGCGCGTCGGGCTTGTCGCTCTGCCCGGTGCCGCGATTGTCGAACGTGATCACGCGAAACCCGCGCGCGAGTTCGGCGATCAGCTCCGGATCCCACACTGCCGAACTGGCGCCAAGCCCCATGATCAGCAGGAGCGGCTCGCCCTTCCCAGCAACGTCATAGTTAAGGTTCACTTCGCCGACTTGAATCTTTGGCATCTCTGTATCCTCACTTGTTAACGCAGGATCCTGACAACCGCACCTGCCGCGCGATTGAACGCCAACCAGAATTGGCACTTGGCGCAGTAACGCGGCTCGTGGTCTCTGATTCGAGGCATCGGTTTAACGGTTTATTAGGCGAGGTTGAACGCCCAGATCAAGTACGTTAGCATCTCTTCTGCGAGTCTACTGCTCGCTTGACAGTTGGGTCTGCTTCTGGTAGCGCCCACGCGAACTAGAGGATGCTTGAGTGCCACGATTATTTGTTCCCAAATCGCAGCGGTCCGCGATAACAAGCCTGATTGGGTTGGATCAGCAACGGTTCAACTCGCTCGTCTCAACGCTCCGGCATGTTCCTGAAGTTCAAGGTGAACCTCTGCGTCTCTCAAACGTTCTAGTTAGCGACTTACCAAAGAATGAGTCGGAAGACATTCTAGACCTGATCGAGATGCTCTATCGCATCTGGTCATCGCGCGGAAACCAATCGCTTGACGCCTTCCTGGATGATTTGTTCAGCGCAATTCTGGATTTTTATCCAGGAGCGGATTCCCAATTGGTTAAGGCTCGGCTTAAGACGGTGCTGGACATTGAACCTCTAGTGCGAGCTTCTAAGGCCCTATCGGTCAGCAGTGATCATGAACATACCTTTTATGACGCGAAGATTCTAAGTGACATTCGCTATGTGTTTCAACCTAACCCCGACGCGGAACCCTACGGAGCTACGATCATCCATGTCTTGAAAGTAGTGTATCACACAGAGCGCGAGCACAAAGCTTTCTTCGTTGCGTTAGATGGTGACGACCTTCTTCTGCTGAAGGATGTGATCGAACGAGCAGAGAAGAAAACAAAGCAACTGCGGAAACACCTTGATGCTGCATCGGTGCCGTTTCTTGGAACGGGTGGGCGGTAAGAAATGGACTTGTGCGCTCACGATGAGGTTCTTTCAGACGCAACTGACCTCTCAGATGCAACCGAATGGCATCGCTCTCCGCAAGAGTCTGTTAGTGGCTGGTACAGGAAGCGATTGTTATCGATTAGTGCAGCTAGCGAGCCTAACGAGGCGAGCGAGGCGAGCGAAGAGGAGCTACTAGAGAGGTTTGAATCTCTTCGTACTTCTTGGCATCGCGAGTACGGACTAACCTCTTCATTCACTCAGATCACTCGTTGTCCTTCATACCGGAAAATTGTTCAGTTAGGAGATAAAGTCTTACCTTTGATCTTTCGAGACCTTGCGCAACGGCCAGAACCTGATTTCTGGTTTGATGCTTTAGTGGAAATCACAAAAGCTAATCCGGTTCCTGATAAAGACAGGGGGTATTCTAGACGCATGGCAACGGCATGGCTGAAGTGGGCTCGCGCCAACAACAAATATGGCTAGGTGGCCTTGGACTTGGCCGCGTGAACCTTTCCTTATTCCAAATCCATTGTTTCCCAATCTTAGACTCGGCCAAAATGGAAATCACCGACTGACTAGTTGGTCTACTAGCAGATATAACTGTATAGCTTGGGCGGCAGGTGACCCACTGCGTCCGTGGTGGCCCCAGAGCTACAACGCGTTTTGGCCGTCAAGGGCTATCAACGATCTTACACTTCTCGCGTTCATTAGCGCCTTTGCGACTCTCGGTTACGTACGCTGCATTGATGAGTCTCTTGAGCCTGGCATTGAAAAGATTGCTATCTATGCGTGGCCAAACATGGAACCTCAACATGCGGCACGTCAGCTTTCCGACGGCAGTTGGACCAGTAAGATGGGATCTGCTTATTGGCCTGACATTCGTCATGACTCAGTTGATGTGGTTAGCGGTCAAGCGTATGGTACGCCGGTCTGTTACATGCAAAGGGAACGAAGACACATTACGATCAGGAGTGTGTTCTCACGCTCAATCATCTTAGCCCATATTGTCGGTTGGGAAATTGGCACGTTTACTAGATGGCTATTCTTCGGCGGTCGAATGTATGACGACTATTAGGAAAGAAGCCAAAGACGCGAGTCCCAAGTTTAGTCGATTCAAAGATTTGCTCCGTGGACTCGAAGGATGTTCCCTCCCCTATTTTGCAAGATTCATCCGCCGGAACTCCCGCCAAGACCCATGATCAGCGGGATCTGCTCGCCTTTCCCCGCGACGTCATAGTTGAGGTTCACTTCGCCGACTTGAATCTTTGGCATTTTTCGATTTCCCTTCGTGGCTGCGGCGAATGGCCGCACGTTTTACTTCTTAACGCAGAATCCACGCTTCTGCATGTATTCGACGGAGTTCCCGGTCAGCGCGGATTCCGCCGTCGCGTCGGCTCGATAGATCGAAGTGTGCTGCGGATCGTAATAGCACATCAGCTTGATCGCCTGGCCCGCGGGAATCTGAAATTCGACTGAGTCGGGCATGTTGGGCGGCCCGTATGAACTCGGCATCGGCGCGGTCGCGGGCTTCGACGACGGCGCTGCCGTGGACCCTTCCGTGACCTGGCACATCTTGACCGCATCGATCTCGCAACTGCCGACTGCGGCGGGCGACAACCGCATGTTTGCCAGATCCATCTGTGGCGCTTGCGCAGGCTGGCTCAAGCACGACGCGGCGCAAGCCGCGATCGCCAACGCCAGTGTTCTCGCACGGGCGAGTCTCGAAATGTAAGGCATCGCCATCATCAGGATCCCCGTCATTCAGGCCGCCGTCGAAGCGACTGCGGCGACATCGCCGCGCGCGCGATCCTCGAGTTCAACCTTGTGGCATCGGAGCATCAGCTCGCTGCCCGCGATGTAGGCAGTCTCGTCGATCGCGATCCCGTGGCGTGCAAGGATCTGACGAAGCTGATCCAGCGTGTAGTCCGTGGTCTGCTCGCGCTTGCTCCCGCCGGGCGTCAGGAAGTCGCGAATCGGTTCGATAATCCGCCATCCAACCGTTGCCGAGTCAGGCGTTCCGAGGATCAACGTGCCGCCGGTGCTCAGCACTCTGCACATCTCGCTGAAAATCGACTCGTCGTACGGAATATGTTCGATGACCTGCGTGCTGATCACGCAATCGAACGACCCGTCCTTGAATGGCAGCGCGACGGCGCGGGCGTTGACCAGCGGAATTTCGTAGCGGCGCAAGAAGCGAAGTTTGGCATACTCGGAGTCCACGCCGATCGCGTTGTTGAGGCTTTGCACCGTAAGACTCGAACCGCATCCGGCCGCGAGCACGCGACTCGCGCCGCGCGCCCATAAAACCGTGATGCGATGGCGCCGGCGATGCCAGTAGAGCCGCGGCGGAATCAGGCTGTAGAAGGCGCGTTCATCATAGTCTGCGGACGCGCGCGAGTGGCGGAGCTTCCACAGCGGTATCGACGACCGCATGATCATCCATCCGAAGCTGGCCAGCTTCGCGTGCGAGCGTCCCGCCCCGCGCGGAAAATACGTGAACGGCACTTCGACGACGCTGAAGCCATTGGCGAAAGCTTTGACCAGGATTTCTTCCTGCACCTCGAAATTCGTGGCCGTGAGTTGCAGGTTCGCCAACGCGTCGCGCCGATACAGGCGAAATCCGCTGGACATGTCGAGCACCGGCATCGAGAGCATCCGCCGCAACACCAGGTTCAGGAACCAGCTCGTCGAGCGGCGGATCCAGTCCGAGTAGGCACCGCCCCCCAGCACGTAGCGCGACGCGACTACGATGTCGCCGCGCGTGCGCGCTCGCCACATCCGCGCGATGAAATCTGGATCGTGCGACTGGTCGGCATCGAGCGTCAGCACGTAGTCGCCGCGAGCCTCCGCGATACCCGTTTCCATCGCGCCCGCGAATCCGCGCCGGCGTTCCCCTACGACTCGCGCGCCGAGCGCCTCCGCCGTTTCGCGAGTGCCGTCGCTCGACGGGCCGTCGATCACGATGATTTCATGCGTAAGGCGCTCGCGGTCGAGCGACGCGATGAGCCTGGGGATCAGGATCCTCAGGTTTTCGGCCTCGTTCATGACCGGTAAAATTACGGATACGTCCATTCGGGCTAGTTTCCATTATGCTTGAAAGGGAGAAAAGGGAATATGCGCGATCGACTATGACGCGGGATTGTATTTCGGTCGGCTTGCCCACGAACGCCGCGCGCCGTAGCTTCTCAGGTAGCTTATCGAGGCGGATGTCGATGGATGTGCGGGAAAAATCAATTTCGAAAATTGTCGCGCTCGCGGTGATAGCGTTTCTCGCGGCGAGTTCATCGCCGTCCTTTGCGAGGGTGATTCATCGCCATCCAGTCGCGAAGGCCGCACCCGAAGAGGCTCCCGCAGTCCCGCTCAACACCATTCATGTGCTCGGAGACCGGCCGGCTCCGTTCGCCCTCGACGCAAGGGCCGCCATCATGATCGACGCCGACACGGGCGCGGTGCTGTATGCGTACAACGAGCATCAGAAGATGCAGCCCGCCAGCCTCGCCAAGATCATGACCTTCTACCTGTCGCTCGACGCGCTGAAGGCGGGCAAGCTCGCGCCCACCACCGACGTCACGATCAGCGAGAAGGCCTGGCGGCTCTCGATGGACGACAGCGTGTCGCGGATGTTCCTCGGCGTCGGCCAAAAAGTCGCCGTGAACGATCTCCTGTACGGCCTGATGGTGTCGTCGGGCAACGACGCCGCGGTGGCGCTCGCGGAGTATATCGGCGGCAGCACCGACGCGTTCACGCAGATGATGAACGACAAGGCGAAGGAAATCGGCCTCAAGGAGACACATTTCGCCAATCCCGACGGGTTGCCGGAAGAAGGCGAGTTCACCACCGCGGCCGACATGGTCGCGCTCGCGCACTCGCTCGTGCGGCATCATCCGGAGGCGCTTACGTACACCTCGGAGAAAGAATTCGCGTTCGACAAGATCAAGCAGCCCAACTTCAACACGCTGCTGTTCTACGACAAGCGCGTCAACGGGATTAAGACCGGCCACGTCGACGAAGCGGGCTATCACCTGGTCGCGTCGGCGTCGTCGGACGGCATGAATCTGCTGTCGGCCGTGATGGGCGCGCCGAGCTCGGAGCGTCGCCGCACCGAAACCGAAAAATTAATCGAGTGGGCATATCGGACGTTCGTCAGCTACCGCCCCGATCTGAAAAAAGCGATGCCGACGACGATACCGGTGCACGACGGCGTTGCCGAGACGGTCGCGATCGGGCCCGTCCGCGACCCGGTCTTCACGCTCGGGCGCGGCGAAGAGACCAAGGTGACGGTCCAGTTCGAGCCCTCCGTGAGGTACCTGCAAGCTCCTGTTCATCCGGGAGATTCGGTCGGCGACCTGACGGTTCTGCTAAACGGCAAGCCGCAAGCGATGATTCCGATCGTAGCCAAAGCCGGCGTGACTGAGGCTGGATTCTTCGGCCGCCTGCGTCAGAAGATTGGCCGCATGCTCTAGCGCAGCGCTCTACGCTTCCAGCTCCGCGAGCAGCGCTTTGGCATCGAGCAGATCGCTCGTGTCGAATCCCTCAGTGAATTGCGTGAATGCCGGCGCCAGCGTTGCGCGCGCCTCGTCGCGCCTGCCGGTGCGCGCCAACAGCCGCGCCAGGCTGGTCGCGGCGCGCAGCCGCCACGAGTTCGCCTGTTGGCGCGCCGCAATCTCGATTGCACGACGGAAACATCGCTCGGCTTCGACGGCGCCATCCTTATACAGCAGCATCGTTTCGCCGCGCAGCCTGTGAACTTCGACTTCGAGCAGGCGATGGTCCTTTTGCTCGATACGTTGCGTGAGTTGGTCGAGCGCGCGCAGACTTTCCTCGGCGCGCTTCATTGTAATGTACACTTCCGCCAGCAGTGCGAATGAGAACGAATAGATCAGCTCGGCGCCGGCTGCCGCCAGGCTCTCGACAGACTCCTTCAGCAGCGCCAGGCCGGATGTCATCGCGGCTTCATCGCCCACAAACTGGCCTTCTCCGGCAATCGTGCGCCCCAGACACATCTTTCCCGCCGCCAGCCAGAACGGAAGTCCGTTTTCCCGCGACAGTTCGATCAAGGCCTCGCAGCGCGGCCTCACGTCGGCGTATTCGCGCCGAAAATGCATCAGCACGATCGCGAACAGGCTCGAAAAGGCGACGCTGAAGGGACGGCGTAGCCGCAGCGCCAACTCGTTTCCCTCATCCATCCTGCGTTTCGCCTGCTCCGGATATCCGCCGATGTGAAGCGCCCACGCATAATGGCAGCGTGACGGCGTGACCGGCGTATCCATCATCGGCAGGTAGCGTGGCAGATCGCGGTCAAATATTTTGGCGGTTATCTCGAAGTTTTCTCGCGCTGCGACAAACTCGCCCAACCAAAGCTGCGTCGCCGCCATCGCGTTGTGCGCCACCCCCCGCGCAAGATCGCTGTCCATGCGCCCGGCCAACGACAGCAACTGGTCCGCGAGGACGCGACCCTCGCGCAGTTGTCCGTTGGCATGATCGAAACTCCACAACCCTGCCATCACGCCGAACATCTCGGGTGTCTCGCCGGCGGCGCGGCAAAGTTCCTGCGCGCGCTCGACGCTGGTCGCCAGCTCCGGCGACGAAAATCCCTGGACCGCCACGATCAACGGCCCCAGCGTCATCCGGACCTTCAGCTCATTTTGATCGCGCTCGCGCGATTCAGGCATCGTCGCGATCAAGCGTAACGCCTCGCGCCCATAACCGATCGCGTCGTTGTATGCCGAGCGGATCCCCGCCTGCTCCGCGGCGCGGCGCAGGTATTCGATCGCCTTGGACGCATTGGCGCTGCGGCTGTAGTGATCCGCCAGCTCGCCCAGGTGATCATCGAGCGTCGCCGCGAACATCGCTTCGAGCGCCGCCGCCGTGCGCTCGTGAATGATTTTGCGCCGCTCCATCAGCACGGAGTCGTAAGCTACTTCCTGCGTCAGCGCGTGCTTGAAGGTGTATTCGTTTTCGGGAAACGCCGGTTGTTCGTAGATGAACTCGGCGAGCTGCAGATTCGACAGGATTGGCGCGAGCTCATCGTCGCGCTTGCCAACCGCGCGCCGCACCAGGCCGAGCGGAAATTCCTTGCCAATCACCGCGAGCGACTGCAGCAGGTCCTTGTCTGCCGGCGCCAGCTTGTCGATGCGCGCGGCCAGGATGCCCTTAACGGTCGACGGTATCGCGATCGACGTGAGCGGCCTGGCAAGCGACACCGCGCCGTTGCGCGCCAGCACGCCCTGGTCGAACAGCACCTGCACCATCTCCTCGATGAAAAATGGATTGCCCTCGGTGCGCTCGATAATCGTCGCCTTGAGCGGACCGAGCGCGGCCGCGTCGCCCAGCATCGCCGACAGCAGCTCGGCCGAATTGTCCGCGCCCAGCGGATCGAGCCGCATCTGCGTGTAGTAGGTTTTGTTGCCCCAGTTGTGGCGATACTCGGGCCGGTAGTTGACCATCATCAGAATTTGCGCGGTGCCAATCGAGTCGGCGAGCATATTCAGCAGCGCTTCGGACTCGGCGTCGATCCAGTGCAGGTCCTCGAAGATAAGGATCAGCGGCTGATTGAGGCTCTCGCGCACGATCAGACTCTTGACCGCCTCGCGCGTGCGGCGGCGGCGAATCGAAGGGTCCATCTCGTCGAGGCCGGCGTCGCCGGACGGAATTCCGAGCAGCGCGAACAGATGCGGCAGCGTATCTTCCAGCGCGCGGTCAAGCGCAATCACCTTGCCGGTGACTTTCTCGCGCCGCGTGCGCTCGTCGTCGCGATCGGCAATTCGAAAATAGGTCTTGAGCAAATCGACCACCGGCAGGTATGCCGACGCCTTGCCGTGCGAGAACGAAAGCGCCTCGAGCACCAGGCACTCGCTCTGCCGGCGCAACTTGAATTCGTGAAAGAGACGCGACTTGCCGACGCCCGCCTCGGCCATCGCCGCGACGATCTGCCCGCGCCCGCCGCGCGCCAGCTCGAGCGCCCCGTCGAGCTGCTCCAGTTCGGCGTGACGGCCCACGAACTTCGACAACCCGCGCGACGCCGACATCTGCAGGCGCGTCCTCAGCGGACCGATCCCGAGCACCTCGTACACGTTGATCGGATCGGTGACGCCCTTGATACGCGCCGGGCCGAGCGGTTTCAAATCGAAGTAGCCGGCCGTGAGCTTCTGGGTCTGCTCCGTGATGACGATCGAGCCGGTCGGCGCCAGCGTCTGCATCCGCGCCGCCAGGCTCATCGAGTGCCCTATCGGCGTGTACTCGGTGTGCGCGTCGTCGGTGCGAATCGAGCGCACCACCACCTCGCCGGTGTTGAGTCCGACGCGTATTTCCACCGGCGGATTGCCCGCGGCGCGCAGACCGGCCGAATACTTCGCCATGTCCTCCTGCACGCGCAGCGCAGCAAAGAGTCCGCGCTGCGCATGGTCCTCGTGCGCGACCGGCGCGCCGAACAGCGCGAAGATTCCATCGCCGGTGGACTGCACGATGTAACCGTCGTAGCGATGCATCGCGTCGATCATCAACTTCAGCGCCGGATCGACAATCGCCCGCGCCTCTTCAGGATCGAGACGCTCCATCAAGTCCATCGAACCCTTGATATCGGCGAACAGCGCGGTCACCGTCTTGCGCTCGCCACCCGCCGCGTCCGCAGCAGCCTGTTCCAATCGCACCCGCACCGCAGGTTCGACGACAGATGCGGGAGACTTAGCGCTCGCGGCAGCTCCCCGAGCCGTCGTCAGCGCGCTACCACACTCACCACAAAACTTGAACTCAGGCGGATTTTCCAACCCGCACCGCGGACACCGGTTAACTAGCAGCGTCGCGCAATTCGCGCAGAATTTCATCCCGGCAGGATTATCAGTGCCGCAACTCGAGCATCGCATGGGAAATTCAGTTTATCTCACTTTATCTAATGTGAAACCCGCAGTGGGTTTGCAGGGGTGACCCCTGCACCCAGTACTAAGAGGGTTCGATTGCTTGCTCGCTCCCGCTATCGCGTTATGCCTTGCGACGCTAGACAATAGGCACTTTGGGGGAGCGAATGGCGAGTCTAGAAGAGCTGGCGCGACTGAAGTGTACGGAGCCGCCCTTGTCCTTGGCCGAAGAAAGGGTCGTGCGGGCCGCGGCCGACGGGACCACAGCGGATTGCCACGATCTGGGCGGAGGTGACGATCTAGCGGAGGCCGATACATGGCCGGAAACGCGCTACGTTCGCGCCGATCTGATACGCTGGCTCTGCATCGATCGCGAAGCCCGCGAGCAGATCGACCCGAGGGGCGTTTGGATCGGCGGCGCTAGGATTATTGGCCCCGTCGATCTCAGGTTTTCGACAATTCCATTTCCTCTTGCCTTGCTTAACTGCCGCTTGGATCAGCCTATGATCCTCCAAGGGACGAAGATGACCGCGCTCAGTCTCGGGGGCAGTTGGACCGGGGCGATTTTTGCCGATGGGCTCAATGTTGAGGGCAGTCTCTTTTTGAGGAACGGCTTTCACGCCGGGGGCGAGGTGCGGCTGCCTGGCGCGACTATAGGGGGCAATCTCAAGGCAACGGGCGGAACCTTCAGCAATCCGAACGGGTACGCCCTGTTCGCCGATCACATCAAGGTGACGGGCAGCATCTTGATGAAGCCAGAGGTGAACGCCCAAGGTGAGACGCAGAACCCCTTCAAGGCTGAGGGCGAGGTCCGCCTACTCGGCGCGGCTATCGGGGCCAATCTGGATGCCGAAGGCGGAACATTCAGAAATCTGAAATCCGACAAAGGACCTAATCTGATAGGAAGCGCCCTGAACGCCGATCGCGCCAAGGTTGACGGAAACGTTCTCCTGACGCGAGGTTTCAGCGCCGAGGGCGAGGTCCGTCTAATAAATGCCACCGTGGGCGATTTGAACGCAACGGGCGGGACGTTCAAAAATCCGAAAGGAAAGGCCGTCCTGAACGCCGATGGCATAAGCGTGAGCGGTAGCGTCTTCTTGAAAGGCGGCTTCGTCGCCGCTGGCCATGTACGGCTGCCCGGCGCAGAGATCGCTGGGCAACTCGTCGTCGATGACGCTCGACTGGACGCCCTGATCTTCGAAGGCGGTCGTCTCATGGGGCCATTTTTGTGGCGAAACATCCTTAAGGAATCCGACCCGCGCTTTCCAAACAAGGAATGGAGGCCATATCTGAACTTGACCAATGCGAAGGTGGGATCGTTGGTGGATCAGGAGGCTAGCTGGCCAGAAAAGGGACGGTTGAATCTTGATGGCTTCGTGTATGACCGCATAACTGAGAGTCCGACCGGTGCAAAGACTCGGCTTAAGTGGCTGGGCTTGCAGCCGGATGAACTCGGGTTTCGTCCTCAGCCATACGAGCAGTTAATCGCCGTCCTGCGGCAGATGGGCCATGAGCACCAGGTCGCGGAAATCGCTATTGCCAAGCAGAATGACCTGTACGAGCACGGCGACCTTGGCCGCTGGGGCAAGTTCCGGAGCTCGGTTCTGTATCATGCCGTTCGTTACGGCTACGAACCGTGGCGGGCATTCATGTGGTTGGCGATTCTTGTAATCGTGGGAACCCTTGTGTTCTCGGTCGCTCGTTTGCCCTCTGTCCGCGTTATGGTGCCGTCGGACAAGGAGACCTACGAGTCGGACCAAACAGTGAAGACCCCGCTGCCGGACTACTATCCACAGTTCCACGCCTTCGTGTACTCGCTCGATGTCATTTTTCCCTTCGACCTTGGCCAAAAGTCGCACTGGCGGCTGAGTGAGAAACAGTCCTGCGCCCTCGTGTACTGGCTGTTCGAATCCTATTCGCTAGTTCAGCTCTTCTTCGGATGGGTGTTGCTGTTGATCGCGGCCGCAGTTCCGGCCGGATTCATCAAGGAGGACTGACGCAGAATCCTGAATCGCGGAATGGCGCTTTCGTTTGCTTGGCTCGGGATTGGTCCTGGTTGAGTTTGGCGGGTGCGATGCGCGATAAGTGGATCGAATGTTCAACGGCAACAGAGTTATTGACGCCGACGGGCATGTGATGGAGCCCAACGAGCTCTACGACGAATACCTCGAGGGCAAGTTCAAACCTCAGCTCGACGAACTGAAGAAGGTCGCGTCAACGCGTGCGTCGAGATATTTTTTCGGCTATTTCCATCAGTTGAACACCGGACGGCCGCTCGGCGTCGCGGCGCCCGAGCGGCCGCTGACGCGAACCGGACGCAAGCCGCATGGCGAGAGGCCCGACATCCGCGGCGGATTCGATCCGCACGTGCGCATCAAGGACATGGATCGCGAGGGAATCGACGTCGCCGTGCTGTTCGCGACCGTGGTCTCGAGCTTCTGCGCGCTCGACAGCGTCGATTTCGAAGTTGCGATGATTCGCGCGTACCATCGATGGCTCGCCGGCTACTGCGCGGCCTACCCCAATCGCTTGAAGGGTGTCGCCATCGTGCCGATGCGCGCGCCCGAACGTGCCGCCGAGGAAATCCGCCGCGTCGCGAACGAGCCGTGGTGCGTCGGCATCTACCTCTCCGCGCACATGGAGGACAAGCTGCTCGACCATCCCGCGTTCCATCCGATTTGGAATGCCTGCGTCGAGACCGACCTGCCGGCGTGCTTTCACGGCGGCACGGCGCGCCCGCCCTACGGGATGGGCACGTTCGAGATGGGCAACAACCTCTTCATCCAGCATTCGGCGACCAATCCGTTCGAGGTGATGCGCGGAATCGCGTCGCTCGTCGGCGGCGGCGTGCTGGACATTTTCCCGAAACTGCGCGTTGCGTTTCTGGAAGCGGGCGTGGGATGGCTGCCGTTCTGGATGGAACGCCTCGACGAGCACTACGAGCTGATGCCGGAGTATGTGCCGTTCCTGCATCGCAAGCCGTCGGAGGTGATTCGCAGCGAGAATTTTTTCATCTCGTGCGATCCCGACGAGGAGACGCTGCCGTTTGTGGTCGAAACCGTTGGCGCGGAGCACATCCTGTACGCGTCGGACTATCCGCACTTCGACGGCCGCTTCCCGCATACGGTGAGCTTGACGGCGGGGAGGAAGGAGTTCGGCGCGGGCGTGGCGAGGAAGATACTGCAGGAGAATCCTACGCGGTTGTACACGCGGCTGAAATAGTTGAAATGAGAATCGATCAAATCGCGGCTGGCCTGATTACGATTGTGTTGGTCGCGGGCGTCGCGCGAAATGCCGGGGCGCGAACGCCGGAACAGGTCGCGCAGGATTTGCACGACGCTGAAGCGGCCGCCAAAAGGCATAGCGCCGAGCTGACGAAAATCCAGCACGTCAGAGCTGTCACTGTCCAAATCGACCCCCGCGGGGATGCCGTGATTCTGGTCTGGGTAGATCAGCCCAAGAACGCTGATGCAGTAAGGCGGCAATTGCCGTCGCAAATCGAGGGCTTTCCGGTGGGAGTCGACCCCGCGAGTGAAGTCCTTCAGGGCGACGTAGAGCCTATTCGAACTCCACCGACAATCGACAAGACGGCAATCTACAATAACACCTGGGCAATGCGGACCGAGCCCGCGACGAACCCTGACGCGGCGCGGTGAACTCTCGATTTCGGAACCGCCGCGCGCGGCACATCCAACTTGACTGCAATTCGCGGCACTCCTTATAGTTTAATTTCAAAGTCCGGCGAGTCTGCGGCGAACGCAGAAAACCCCGTTCAGAGAATGGATTCAGCGCTGGTTTAGCGATGCAGAGAAGCGAACAAATGACCTTCTGGGAGCGGATTTATATCCCCGAAATCCTGCGAGGTCTTGCGATCACCAACTACCATTTCGTGCGCAACCTCGCGCTGCATACCGCGCATCTGTTCGGCATGAAGAAGGGCGTCAACGCGACTTCGACGACTCAATATCCCGAGGAGCGCAAGCACTATCCCGACAATTTTCGCGGCAGCCATCGCCTGACGCTGCGCGAGGATTCTTCCGTGCGATGCACCGCGTGCTTTCTGTGCGCGACCGCGTGCCCCGCGCAGTGCATATATATTGAGGCGGGTGAGTCGCCCGACCCGCACGTCGAGAAATTCCCGGTGCGCTACGAAATCGACACTCTGCGATGCATCTACTGCGGGCTGTGCGTCGAGGCGTGCCCGTGCGACGCGATTCGGATGGACACCTACGTTCATCCGCGCATCTGGGGCTTCGACCGCAAGGACTTCATCGAGCCCAAGGAACTGCTGATGCATCGCTCGCGCGTGCTGGCCGAGAAAGGCCGCGACGGCAACATGAACGAGATGCTCGAGTGGTACCGCGAGCAGGACGCCGCGGTCTACGATCCGCAGCGGCCGGAGATGAAGACCTACACCAATCGCGAAGCGCCCAAGCACTACGCGGAAGCGCCGGACCGCATCGACGACCTCACCGCGATCGACCGGCACGCCCGCAGCGGCAAATAGCCAGATGACGCGAGTGACTATTGGCCTGACGATTGCGGGCCTGATCGTTTTGTTCATCGCCTACGCGAAGGGCGTCGGCGTGATACACGGCGGCGACGTGTTGAGCCACATGTATTGGGCGACCGCGGCGCTGACTCTGGTGGCGCTGGCGAACTTTATCGCGGTGGCGCACCTGGCGCGCGCGGAGCGGATGATCCAGCAACTGCGCGCGCTGTGCGAAAAGAACGGCATCGAGTACGGCGAGGATTGAGCTATACTTGGAGATCCAGGGCCGAGCGCCGAGCGCGGCCGCGGAGGTGACGCGATGACGCAGATTGAAGCCGCCCGCAAAAATATTATTACCCGGCAGATGACCGAAGTTGCCGAGGACGAGGGTTTCGCCGCCGAAGAGATTCGCGCGCTGGTTGCGACCGGCGAGGTCGTGATTCCGCACAATATCCATCACGATTTCCGCGCGATCGGCATCGGCAAGGGCCTGCGCACCAAGGTCAACGCCAACATCGGCGCGTCGAACTTCCATCAGCTTATCGAAGAGGAAGTCGAAAAACTCTACACCGCGGTCCGCTACGGCGCCGACTCGGTGATGGACCTGTCGACGGGCACCGACCTCGACAAAATTCGCGCGGAGATCCTGTCGCGATGCACCGTGATCCTCGGCACCGTGCCGATTTACCAGCTCGGCTCGGAGCGCTCGATCATGGAGATGGAGGCCGAGTACTTCCTCGACGTAATCAAACGGCAGGCGCGCCAGGGCGTCGATTACATGACGCTCCATTGCGGTGTCACGCGCGAGAGCGTGAAGCGGCTGCGCGGGCATCAGCGAATCGAGGGCATCGTGTCGCGCGGCGGCGCGATGCTGGCGGCGTGGATCGAGCGCACCGGCAACGAAAATCCGCTCTACGAGCATTTCGATGAGGTCTGCGCGGTGCTGCGCGAGCATGACGTGACGATCTCGATCGGCGACGGGCTGCGGCCGGGCGCCACCGGCGACGCGACCGATCGCGGGCAGATCGCGGAGCTGCTGCTGATGGGCGAGCTTACCGATCGCGCGCGCGCGATGGGTGTGCAGGTGATGATCGAGGGTCCGGGGCATGTGCCGCTCGATCAAATCGAGGCCAACGTGAAGCTCGAGAAGCGGGTCTGCGGCGGCGCGCCATTTTACGTGCTCGGGCCGCTCACCTGCGACGTCGCGCCGGGCTACGATCACATCACGGGCGCGATTGGCGGCGCGATCGCGTCGGCGGCGGGCACCGATTTTCTCTGCTACGTGACGCCGGCCGAGCATTTGCGATTGCCCGATATCGACGACGTGCGCGAAGGAGTGATCGCGACGCGAATCGCCGCGCACTCGGGCGACCTGGTCAAAGGCGTGCGCGCGGCGAAAGTCTGGAACGATCAGATGTCGCGATATCGCAAGGCGCTCAACTGGGAAGGGATGTACGCGATGGCGATGGACCCTGACAAGGCGCGCCGTTACAAGGAAGAAAGCGAAGCCGCGGGTTCCAACGTCTGCACGATGTGCGGGTCCCTGTGCTCGATCAATATCGACAACGCGGCGATCAAGTTCACCAAGCGGCGCTCGATTGCCGAGGCTGAAGCACATGCCGCCAGCTGACGCGAACGACATTCCGGATTTGTCCGCGGCGCTCGAGCTGGCGGTCCCGGACGCGCGCGGCGAGTTGCGCCGGCTGAAGGATTTTCGCGGCCACAACCTCGTCGTTTATTTCTATCCGAAGGACGATACGCCGGGCTGCACGGTCGAGGGTAAGGAATTTCGCGACAGCTACGAACAATTCCAGGCGTTGGATTGTATTGTCGTTGGCTTGAGCACGGACTCGGCCGAGCGCCATCGCGAGTTCGCGGAAAAGCACGCTCTGCCGTTCATCCTGCTGGCGGACGAAGACGGAAAGCTCGCGACCGCGTTCGGCGTGCTGAAGGGCAAATATGCGGCGCGCTCGACCTTCGTGCTCGACAGCGAGCTTCGCGTGCGCCGCGCCTTTCATGACGTGATGCCGCGCGGACATGCGGCGCAGGTGCTCAATTTCATGCGGACGCTGGTCGAATCGCATCGAATGATTGGCGGATAGCCGCGAGCAGCGCCGCGTGGCGTGACTCGCGCGCGTGGTTATAGTTGTATATTGAAACTGGCTCCGCCAACGGACGCGGACGGGAAAAATATGGCGAAAACTTCGAAGAATATTCTCGACGAAGCACGCTCGACGATTAAGCAGATCGACATCGACGAGGCGCGCCGGATGATCGAAAAGCCCGGCACCGTGCTGGTCGACGTGCGCGAGAGCGACGAGTGGCGGCAGGGGCATATCCCGCAGGCGGTCGCGATTCCGCGCGGCTTCCTGGAACTCAGAATCGAGGAGAAGGTCCCCGACCACAAGACTCCCGTGATTCTCCAGTGCGCGTCGGGCACGCGCTCGCTGCTGGCGGCGCGCACGCTGCGCGAGCTCGGCTATGAAAACGTTTACAACATGACGGGCGGCTTCAACGCCTGGAAGGATCGCGGCCTGAAGTGGATTGCGGATCGAGCGTTCACGGCCGACGAGCTCACCCGCTATTCGCGCCACTTCGTTATTCCCGAAGTCGGCGAGAAGGGACAGGCGAAACTGCTCGACGCCAAGGTGCTGCTGCTGGGCGCGGGCGCGCTCGGCTCGCCGTCGGCGCTTTATCTCGCTGCGGCGGGCGTCGGCACGATCGGGCTGGTGGATTTCGACGTGGTCGATAGGTCGAATCTGCAGCGGCAGATCATCCATACGACCGATCGGGTCGGGATGCCGAAGACCGAGTCCGCGCAAAAGGCGATCAACGCGCTGAATCCCGGCGTCAAGGTGATTCGCCACGAAGTGCGGCTCACGTCTGAGAACGTGATGGACATCGTCAAGGATTACGACGTCGTCGTGAACTGCGGCGACAATTTCCCGACGCGATATCTTATCAACGACGCCTGCGTGTTCTCGAAGAAGCCGCTGGTGGACGGCGCGATTTTCCGCTTCGAAGGCAACACCACGGTTTTCTACCCGGCCAAAGGCGGGCCGTGCTACCGATGCCTGTATCCGGAGCCGGCGCCGCCGGACATGGCGCCGTCGTGCGCGGAGGCGGGAGTGCTCGGCGCGATTCCGGGACTGATCGGATCGATCGAGGCGCTCGAGGCAATCAAGCTGATAATCGGCGCGGGAACTCCGCTCATCGGCAAGATGGTTTACTTCGACACGCTGTCGGACAAGGACTACGTGCGCGTTTTGAAGATCCGCAAAGATCCGAAGTGCCCCGTCTGCAGCGAGCATCCCACTCAAACCACGCTTATCGACTACGAAGCGTTCTGCGGTGTGGGCGCGCCCGCCAACGGAACCGCGCATACGGAACAGCCAGCACCTGCGATCGCATCGGCATCGGCGCGGTAACGCTCGCGCGACTGTCGGCATAGTCGAAAATCTGGTTTGATTGCGGCGGGCCCCGATGAGCGATGGCCCGCCGCCTTTTTTTGAGAGCGGCATTTTCATCATCGAGGCGAATGCGATGGCGCTGGGACCGTTTTACGTCGCGGAAAAACTTAAAGGTGGCAACGGGATGAGAGGAATCGCGCTGTTCATGCGCCATGGCGAGACCGCGTGGAACCGCGAAGGCCGCGTGATGGGCCGCAATCCGATCGAGCTCGACGAAGGCGGACGCGCGCAGGTGGAAGCCTCGATTCCCTTCGCCCGCCTGATCCAGCCCGAGTTGATCGTCACGAGTCCGCTGGCGCGCGCGCGGCAATCGGCAGAGATAATCGCGGCCGGCGTCGGCGGCGTCCCGGTTGCCGAGGACCCGCAACTATCCGAAGTCCTGTACGGGCGATGGGAAGGGATGGTGTACGACGACCTGCTCGAGGATGCCGACTACCTGAACTATCGCGAACATCCGCTGGACACACCGACGCCCGGCGGCGAGACGATCGCGCAGGTGCAATCGCGAGGCGTCGAGGCGGTGCGTCGCGCGATAGGCGACAACGGCGGCCGGCGCATCCTCTTTGTCTCGCACGGCGACATTATCCGCACCGTTCTGTGCCACTTCATGCGGCTGGAGCTGGCGCACTTCCGCCGTATCCGCGTGGACAACGCGGCCTTCTCGGGCTTCCAGCTGATAGGCGACTTCGCGGAAATGAAGTTCCTGAACCTGTTGCCTGATCCGGATCGCGCGTTTGCCGCGCCGTTCGAATCGAAAAAAGCGTGAGTTGTAGTCAGCGGGGCGCGTTGACTCTCAAACTGGATCGATCACGGTCCGCCGGCGAGGCCGCCTGGCGACGCCGCACCGACTTCGACACCCTTGCGCACGCGAACGTCCGCGCCTGATTTGCCGGGAACGTCGACTTTCAGGCTGCGATATCCGCCCGCGCTGGGATCGGGCGCGAGAAATCCGATCGTGTATTGCTCGCGCAACTCGAGACTGATGTTCTCGCACGCGCGCCGCAGCGCCTCACCGTCGCCGGCCTCGCGGATGATGTAAGTCTTGGCGCCGGTCTCGCTCGAGAGAGTGTGCAGCGTCTCGGCGTCAACGTGTTCGCTGTCGTCCCCGCCCAGCACGAACGGCCCGATCGAGACGGCGATTCCGCCGCTGCTGCCGTTGGGATCGCCGATTCCGATCGAGTACACGAGCACGCCCATTCGCCGCGCCTGTGCGACGACGTCATTCACCGTCGACGCGCTGGTGTTGTCCATTCCGTCAGTGACAACCAGCAGCGCTTTCTTGTCATAGCGCCCGCGCTGCACCATCTGCAGCCCTTCCATGATCACGTCGAAGAGAGCGGTCTGCCCGTAGGCGTGCAGCAAAGCGAGCCGGCGCATCACGAGGTCGTGATTCATGGTGAACGGCTGGAGCAGGAACGGATGGCTGGAGAACGCGAACAGAAAGACGTCGTCCTTGTCATTCAAGTCGTGCAGGAACTCCGCGATCGCGGCGCGCGCCTGCGGGATTTTTGGCGTCATGCTGCCGGAAGTATCCACCAGGATGCCGACCGAGACCGGAGTGTTCAGGTCCTGGCGAAAAAACTCGATCGGGCGCTGCTGCCCATCCATGAAGAGTTTGAAGTCGTCTTTCTGCAGCCCGGTGACGTAGGTGCCGCTGGGCTCGGTGACGGTCACCGTGACTTGCTCGTAGCCCGGCTGCTGGCGCAATTCACGCGTCGGCAGCACCAGCTCCTGGCCGCCTTGCGGAACACTCGGCGGGATGTTGAGCGAGTCGGCGCCTTGCTTCGCCGGCATCGACGGCAACTCGAGCGTCGAGGTCTCCTTGTCCTGACTATGCGGTATGACGAGGGGAGGCGGCGCGACCGACGTGCCTTGCTGCGCCGCGGCCGGCATGACTGCGCCCATCACGATCGCCAGCGCGACCGCGATCATGAGAATCGAGCTGCATTTTATAGTAGTCATCGCCATGCGAGCCCTGCGCCGAATCGACGCCTGTCCTTATCTAATGATCCTATTTGCTCCCGCATTGGGCAAGCCGGTCAATTTTTCAAGGCAGGCCGAGTCCAGATCCTACCCATTTTGACGAATTCGCGCGGTTAAGGTTTCAGGGGCGTTGGCCCGGCTGGCGAATCCCGTAGAACAGGCGCCAAGTCCTTCCTGAACGATCGTTTAAGACTCGCGCGCCGGTTTCTTGTTTCCCGTTCTGATTTCGTCGTAACCTCATGAATCCGCCGCGGCCCGAGCGGCCGCTTTCGACCCTGCCCGATCAAGGAGAGACGATGAAGTTCGGAATTTTCATGGCCCCGTTCCATCGCGTCGGCGAAAACCCGACGCTCTGCTTCGAGCGCGACCTGCAGTTGATCGAATGGCTGGACGAGCTCGGCTACGAAGAGGCGTTTATCGGCGAGCATCATTCGTCGGGATGGGAAATAATCTCGTCGCCCGAAATTTTCATGGCGGTGGCCGCAACGCGCACCAAACGAATCATGCTCGGCTCGGGCGTCGTCAGCATCCCGTATCATCACCCGTTTCACATCGCCAACCGCTTCGCCCTGCTCGACCATCTGACCCACGGACGCGTGATGCTCGGATGCGGTCCGGGCGCGCTGGCGGCGGACGCGCACATGCAGGGGATAGAATCGACCACGCAGCGCAAGCGGATGATCGAGGGCGTCAGCGCAATCCTGCGGCTGTTCAACGAGCAGGGCAAGATTTCGATCGACGGCTCGTACTTCAAGCTCGTCGATGCGCATCTGCAGGTGAAACCGTTCCAGCAGCCGCACATGCCGATTTTCGTCGCGAGCACGATTTCGCCGTCGGGCATGGTGGCGGCGGGACAGCTCGGATGCGGCGTGCTGTCGGTCGCCTCGTACGCGCCGGGCGGTTTGGACGATCTGATGAAGCGATGGGCGATGGCGGAAGAGTCGGCGGCCGAAAACGGCAAGACCGTCGACCGCAAGAACTGGCGGATGGTCTTCCCGATTCATCTTGCGGAGACGCGGGAAGAGGCGATGAACGATATTCGCGACGGCGCCAACAAGTGGATTCAAGAGTACTTTATCGACACGCTCGGAACACGGGTCCAGTTCGAGGAATATCCGAATCAGCCGATCGAGGAGATGAATATCGACCGGATGAACGGGCGCGGCGGCATCTTCGTTGGAACGCCCGACGATGCGATCGCGAGAATCAAGGACCTGCAGCAGGCGACCGGCGGCTTCGGCGGAATCCTCGGGCTCGCGCACGAATGGACCACGCGCGAAAAGACGCTGCGCTCGTACGAGCTGTTCGCGCGCTACGTCGCGCCGCAATTTCAGGGTCCGGTCGCGGAGCAGGTCAAGTACTCGAACGACTGGGCGCGCGAGAATCGAGACCTGATGTTCGGCAAGGCGGTCGCGGGAATCGTAACCGCGATGCAGGACTACGCGCAGCACAAAGTCGAGAAGGGCGAGCCAGTCCCGGAGATGACGCTGCAGCCGGTAACACGGGTGCGTCCGTAGCCGAGCATGAGCGACGACGTTCCGTTTGCGGTTCGTCGCGGCGAACTGCTCGATCGCGCCGTCGCGATTCTCTCGACTGATGCGCGCTTTCCGGCAGGCTGGCTCGAAGGGAGCCTCGCGGATGGAACCGGCGACTCTTACTCGGACATCGATCTGCACCTTTGCGTCGTCGAAAATGCCTGGGACGAAGTGTGGAACTCCCGGCTCGGAGTGATCGAACAAGTCGCGCCTATCCTGGCATCGCTCGATATCATGGGCGTCTTCGGCGTCGGCTGCTTGATGGCGGGCCCGGTAAAGCTGGACGTCTTTTTCGAGCGGGAAAGCGGACTGACCTCGCGGCCGCGAATCGCAGTGAGCCATCTCTGGGGCGCGCCGGAAATCTACGCGCGCTTCAAAATCGGCGACGACCTTGGAGATCCCGCAATCAAGCACGCGCTCGAATTCAGCGTGCTGGGATTCCTGCAGGGCGCGACCTGGCCGGTCAGAATTCTCGCGCGCGGCCAGATCAACACGTTTCTGTTCAACGAGATCCTGCTGGTCGAGACGGCGATCGTTCCGCTGATGCTGCTGGAAACAGATCGCCGCGCGTTCCATCGCAACATGTTCGCCCGAGCGAAGCTGCTCGCGCCGCGGCAGCGCGACGAATGTGCGCGGCTGGTCGAGCGAATCGAAACGTCGGTGCGCAATGCCGATCGCGCCGCGATGTGCGACGTGCATATCGAGATCTTCCAAAAGATCTGCGACCTCGCCGGTGCTGCGTTTGAGCGGTATGGCCTGAAGTTCCCGGCGCGGGTTGAAAGTGAGATGGTTGAGTTCTACAGGCGCGAGTGGCCGATGTGAATGTCGCGGATCGAGAGCTGTACGCGAACCCTCGCGTGTAACCACACGCAGAACAGAATCTTGAATCGCGCGCAAAAGAGCGCGCTGTATAAGGTCCCTCACCTTCGATCCTCTCCCCAACAGGGAGAGGGGGAAGAGTTGGATAGTCTGCGGCTTCGGTGCTACTCAGAATGCTGGCCGCATCGAGAGGAGCACGACGATGGACGCTCACGCAGAGATATCGCGCGCGATTGATAACTACCGCGACACGGTCGTCGCGCTCAGCCATGAGATTCATGAGCATCCCGAGCTCAAGTTTCAGGAGCATTTCGCCGCCGAGACCCTGACTAAGGCGGCCACTGAATTGGGGCTCGAGGTCGAGCGCGAAGTCGGCGGCCTCAAGACTGCGTTTCGGGCTGAGTTCGGCGGGCGAGGTCCCGCGGTCGCGATTCTCGCGGAATACGACGCGCTGCCCAACGGCCATTCGTGCGGCCATAACCTGATCGCCGGCGCCGCGCTTAGCGCCGTGGCAGGTTTGAAGAGCATCGCGAGCCAACTGCCCGGACGAGTCGTGTTTCTCGGCACGCCGGCCGAGGAAGGTGGCGGCGGAAAAATTATTCTGATCGACAAGGGTGCGCTCCGCGGCGTCGACGCCGCCATGATGGCGCATCCGACCGACGCGGAGTGGTGCACGATGCCGGCGCTTGCCACGCAGCATCTCAAGCTGACGTTTCACGGTCGCGGCGCGCACGCGGCGCTGGCGCCATGGGACGGCGCGAGCGCACTGACCGCGGTAATCCAGACTTTTCAGAGCGTCGATGCGATGCGACTGCATCTGCGAGACGGCTCGCGCATCCACGGCATCATCACCGACGGCGGACAAGCGGTGAATATCATCCCGGAGCGGGCAGAGTGCCTTTTCCTGGCGCGCGCGAAGACCAGCAAGTACGCGCAACAGATTGGCGCTCGGGTGATCAGATGCGCCGACGCCGCCGCGATGGCGACCGGGACGCGCGTCGAGCATGTGGTCGAAGGCGCCTACAAGAACCTGATCAACAATCTGAGCATGGCGCATCGTTATGCCGCGCACAGCGACGCGCTCGGCACAAAGTCTCTCGAGGCGCCCGAGAACACGCCCACCGGCAGCACCGACATGGGCGACGTCAGTCACGTGATGCCCGCGATACATCCGTCGTTCGCGATCTCGCGTCACGGCGACGGCAATTGCCACGAGGACGCGTTCGTCGCGCACGCCGACTCGAAGCGCGGCTACGATGCGATGATTCGGGTGGCGAAGGCGATGGCGATGACGGCGTACGATCTGCTCGCGGAGCCGGAACTGCTGGCGGCGGTGAAGAACGAGTTCGAGGCGCGCAGGGAAAGCTGAGTGGGGGAAGGGTAAATCACTTTATTAAATGTGAAACCCGCCGTGGGTTTCAGCAGGGGTGACCCCTGCACCCAGTACTAGGAGAGGATGCGAACTTGCGGGTGCTAGTGGCAGCCGCAGGTGCCACCGCAGCATCCGCCGCCCGTCATACCGCCGCTGCTCGACGTGCCCGAGTTGGCCATCGCGGACGCGACCGCTGCGGCGCCGTCGCCGTTGGTGGTGCGCGCCGCAAACGTCGACATCTCGCGCGTCAGCTTCTGGCCGTCGCAATGCGGGCATTGCGCACCGCCGTCGCCGAGGCGCACGAAAGCCTCGAACGAGCGGTCGCAGTCGGCGCATCGGTATTCGTAGATCGGCATGCGTTCCTCTAATCGCCGAGCGGCTGGGCGTATTCGACCAGGACGCCGCGCGCGGCCTTGGGATGCAGAAAGCAGATCATGCCCGCCAGGCCGTGGCGCGGCTTCTGATCGATCAGCTGGAGACCCTTGGCGCGCGCCGCTTCGAGCTCGCGTGCGACGTCGTCGGTCTCGAAGCATACGTGATGCAGACCGCCGCCGCGCCGCGCGAGGAACTTGCCGACCGCGTTGTCTGCGTCGAGCGGCTCGAGCAGCTCAATCTCGCTCTCTCCCGCCTTGAGCAGCGCGGCGCGGACGCCCTGCTCTTCAATCGTGGCGCTCTTCGTGAAATGCAGGCCGAGCGTGTCGCGCCAGAATTTCAGTCCGGCGTCGAGGTTCGGCACGACGACGCCGACATGATGAATCTTCTTGAGCACGGACGGTCACATGCTCGCGTGATCGAGGCACAGCGAGCGTTGCTCCTTGTCCCACCTCACCTTCATGTCGGGTGAGCCAAGGGTGGGATGCTCGGCGCGCGTCTGCGCCAGCTTGCTACACGCGGCCTGTACATTGCCCTGCTTCGAGTAAATTACCGCAAGATGGAACTTCGCTTCGTACCAGAGAGGGTCGGATTCGGCGGCGGTGTTCTCGACCGCAGTCCATCGTTCGTTTGCTTCCTTCCAGTCGCCCTTGGCTTCCGCTCTGCGAGCAAGACCTGCGTTCGCATCGGGCGAGGCCGGGTCGGCCTTCACGACCTCTTCGAAGACCTTGTCCGCCTCCTCGTCATTGCCGGTCGCCTGAAGCGCCTGGGCATAGATCGACAGCGTACCTGTCAGATTCTTGACCGGGATTTTGCCCGACGCGGCCAACTCGGCGAAGCCCTTGTAGGCGGTCACGGTCAACTTCGCGTTGGCGAGATATGCCTTCTGATCGTTGTTGTCCTTGGCGGCCAGCGCCGTCTTCCAGAACTCGCTTCCAAGCCCCTTGACGAAGTCCTGCTTGGCGGTATCGGTCTTGCTGCGTTCGACGAGTGTGGCGACGTCGGTATTAACTTCGTCGTACCTGCCCAGGTGATCGAGCGCCGTGATGCGCCAATCGACGACGTCCTGGAATTTCGCGCTCATCATCGGGTAATTCGATTCGTAGCCGACCAGCAACGGCGCGACCTGCGCGTAATCGACGTGGTCCTGGTCTTCTTCGAGGATTGAGGCGAGCATGTAGGTCGCTTCGCCGCGAATCTCACGCACCGCGTTCTTGGCGGCGGGAGTTTTAGCCGCTGCCTCGGCTTCGTGTCCCATCTTGATTGATTCGTTCAGGTCCGCGAGCGCCAGCTTTCTGAGCTGATCGGTATCGATCTTGGGTGCCGTTTTGTTGTCCTTGGCAGCAGCACCCGCGCCCACGAGGATCTTGTAGTAGCATTCCGCGGCCTTGAACTTGGCGGTGAAGGTAAACTCGGGGTCGCCCTTGACCTTAGAATACATCTCGGCGGCTCCGAGGAGATCGCCCTGCCGCTGAAGGCGCTCGGCCAGCGCCACTTGCAGTTCGGCGGCATTAGGACCGCCGGGAGCTTTCTCCAGGTAATCGTTCGCGTCCTTCACCCACTTAGCTTCGAGCGCTGTATCCTTCCGGCCGCTCTTCTCCCATCGGTCGTGATCGAGGCTGTACTCCAAAAAGAAGGCCTGGGCCGCGTCGCCGCCGCCTTGATGTGCAATCTTGACGAGCATCTCCTGGACCATGTCGAAGCGCTTCTCGCGCTGATAGATATCAGCGGCGAACCTGCAGGCCTTGGGATATTTTCCGCTGTCGCACGCCTCGGAATAGTACTTGGCGGCGCCGGCTTCGTCCTTGCGCGAGAGCAGCACCGCGGCCAGCAGCCATTTCTCGAACGGGTCGCTCGAGTTGCCGAATTCCTCGACCGCGTTGTTGGGGAACTTGGAGGCAGCCGACACGTCGAGGGCCCATCCTTCCTTGTCGTTCTGTTTGGCCTCCATCAGATCGATGATCTGCTTGTGATAGGCGGCCTTCTTGGTCGGGTCGCTGATGGCTTTTTCAGCCTGAAAGAGGGTCTGCAATTGAAGCATGAACTGGCCGACCGCCTTCCTTCGCGCCGCCACCTTGCATTAACGGGGCAGCTGCCGCGGCATTACCCATCTTGGAGTACGTCGTGGCCAGACCTTGACGCGCGGCTGCGTATTGCTGCGTGCCGGTGCCGTCATCCATGATTTTCTTGAAGTCGGCGATCGCGTGGTCGTATTCGGCCTTATCGAACTTGCCAAGCTCGCGCTCGCAGTAGGCGCGGCCCAGAGTGTTCTCGCGAATCAGGTTGGGATCGGGCATCGCGAGCATGCTGGCGGTGAAGCCATCGATCGCCTCGTTCAGCAGTTTCTTGGATTGTTCGGCGTTATCGTCGAACAGAGTGGTCGCGGCAGTGAACCGCAGCCATGCAAGCGGATATGCGGCGCGCAAGGCGAACTGCTCGGGCTTGTCGTAGTCGCATTGTCCGCCGTTGTCGATCTGCGTGATGCAGTCGTCTTTCTTCTTCGAATAGACCGTTTCCATCCGATCCAGCATCGATTCGAGCTGATGGTAAAGAGGTATCAGCGCACCCTTGTCCACCTTGCCGCTCGACGTGAGCTTGGCGAAGCTCGCCTCGGCGGCGTCGAGACGGCTTATCACCTGGTCGGCGGTCGATTCGTTGGACTCGGCCGAGGACATCTGGCCGGAGAGGCTCGAAAGCTCGCTCTCGAGCTGGCCGGAGCTCTGCGCGGCGACGATGCTGGCGGTGAAAGCGAGCGCAAAAAATGCGGCTAGCATCACCGTCAGGCGATGCGAAAAAAGCGGACGGTTCATATGTCTAATCCCCAAAATGCTGTTCCCCGGGAAATTGTGGTCCTAACTAAGGACAATGGTGCGATAACGTCAAGCTAGTTCAAATACTCGCGCAACCTGAGGGACACTGGCAAGCGAGCAAATTCGTGGCAGTGCGCCCCGCTATCGACGGCGCGGCCCGTCTGTCCTCGCGATCGACCAGCACCGCGGCCATCCCGAGCGCGGCAGCCGGCGCGAAATCGAGACGCTCCGAGTCGCCGATATGCATCGCGTCGTGCGCCGCGACACCTGCTCGGGTGAGCGCGGCGTCGTACACCTCGCGCCGCGGCTTGGCATAGCCGGCTTCCGAGGAAATCGTGATCGAATCGAAATAACGGGTCAGATCGAGGCCGTCGAGAATTCGATACAGGCGATAGTCGAAGTTGGAGATCACGCCCAGTTTGAGTCCATCACCTTTTAGACGTTGAAGAGTCGCCGCTGCTTCAAGATCGGCAATCCAGTGACCCGGATCGGCAAAGTGGGCAAAAAGAGCGTCGAAGTAGGCGTCGAAGTCGGGAAATTTGCCCAGCGGCGCAAAGGTCTCGGCGACGCGCTCGCGCCACCATCGTCGTTCGAGGCGGCGCAACTCGTCGTGGCGAAGCCCAAGGCCGAAGGCCAGCCCCGGCGCATCACCGAAAGCGCGGCGAAAACTGGCGGCGACGGCCTCCTCGGAAGTGTCGAGCCCAAAACCGAAATCCCGCGCGATGCGGGCGTAGGTGCGTCCGATCGGCTCGCGCGCCTCGAACAGCGTCCCGGCAGCGTCGAAGAATACGGCGCGGATCAAAGAGCGCGGAACCTCACGGAGTTTTCTTCTTAGAGGAGGCCGCTGGGGTCGCTCCGTCGGGAGAATCGCGGCGAGCCCACCAGAAGACGTCGCACAGCACGCCGCATGCGGGGATGTAGATCTTTGGGCGGTTCGACGCGCGAGGTAGGCACGGAAGTGTCGGCAGCGGCGGTTTCTTCGTCGTCGATCATTGCTCGCGAGATGCTAACCGATCATTGCAGGCCGTCCCAGACCTGGATCAGCACGCCGAAGGCCGTCTGCGGCGAGATGAAGTATTGACGCTCGCCGCGCCAGTTGCGTTTTTCGTCCACCACGCGGACGCCGTCGCGCTTGAGCCGCTCGCGGGTCTCGTCGAAATCCTTCAGGTCGATCGAAATATGATGCATCCCCTCGCCGTAGCGCGCGATGAACTTGCCGACGAAGTCGTTGTCGGTCTTGTGCGGCGGGCTCTGGATGAATTCGAGCTTGAAGCCGGCGACCTCGAGATGGCCGAGCGAGAAGTTGCCCTCGGAATTGCTGGTGTGAATCTCGTGGTTGATTTTGGTGCCCGGAAAGTAGCGCGTGAAGAAATTGTAGGCGGCGTTGATGTCCTTGACCGCGAGCGAGACGTGATCGAAATACGCTAGCCCGTCGGGCGCCGGCTTGGGATGAGTCTGCTCCCAATTCGGGGTGTGCCAGAACTGGATCAGCGCGCCGAAGGCCGAACGCGGCGAGATGAACGCGGTCGCGGAACCCGAATCGTACTTCTGCTCGTCGACGACGCGCACTCCGCCCGCCTTCAGATTGGCCACGAGTGCGTCGAGACCGTCCGTCTCGATCGACAAATGATGCATCCCCTCGCCATGCCGCTCGATGAACTTCGTGACGAAGCCGTGCTTGCCGGGCGGGTCCTCGATTAGCTCGACGACGAAGCCGCCGAGGTGGAAATCCTGCCAGTAGAACGAACCGCTGACCTGCTCGTCGAGCGACTTGGCGCCGCGCAGCTTGATTGGAAAATATTTCGAGAAGAACTCGTAGGCGCGGTCGATGGACTTCACTGCAATCGAAACGTGATCGAATCTCAAGCGAACATTCTCAGTCGCATCCATGCGCAAACGAATCTCCCTTCAGCAAAAATTGTGCGCCCTATTTCGCGGCGCGTCCGGGCCGGAAACGCCACAGTAGCCGGAACGAGTTGCGCAGCACCAGCGGCCATCCGTTGGCGATTTTTCCGGCGTACATCCGAAGCGATTGATCTGCGCGCGACAATGCGGGCACGTCAAAGAAATTCGAGCCTCGCGTCCAGCCGACCGTCGCCGCCGTCAATCGTCCGTACAACTATATAGCCGCCGCCTTTGAACGGGCCCGCGTTGAAAATCTGCGTCGGACCGATTCGATCGACGCCGGCGGACTCGTGGATGTGCCCCGAGATGCAAACGTCGGGCTTCACCTCTTCGATGAAGCGGCGCGCGGCGGTGCTGCCGACCGGCTTGCCGCTCAGGATTCGATCGCACTTGGTGTCGAACGGCGGCGTGTGACAAATCATCAGGAGCGGACGCACGTCGCGGACGGCGTCGTAGCCGGCGCGGAGCGTCGCGTAGATTTCGTCCTCGCTCAACTCGGTCGGAGTGCCGAAGGGCGTGATGTTCGAGCCGCCGCATCCGAAGATCCCGACGCCGCCGGTGACGCGACCGTTGCCATGCAGCGCGATTCCGTCCTCTTCGAGAAACGGGATAACCTCGCGCTGGTCGAGATTGCCGGGCAACGCGAGCACGGCGGGACACGCCCGGCGGACGTCAGTGAGGACTTTGCGCGCGTCGTCGACGCCGCCGAAGTTGGTGAGATCGCCGGACAGGATGATCAGGTCGCAATCGCGCATCACCTCGCCCATCCGGTCGAGATTGCGAGTCGCCATGTGAACATCGCCGAAGGAAATTATTTTCATCGGAGGAATACATTTAATTGTAGTGAAACCCACCGTGGGTTTCAGCAGGGGTGACCCCTGCACCCAGTACTAAGAAGGAACGGATGCGGGACTTCGTCCCTGTTAGAACTTGTTTTGTGTGATTCCTGAGCGAAGCGAATCTTACCTCGCCCGTTACTTTCCGGGAGAGGCGGCCGGCCGCAACGCGGACGGTAGGTGAGGGTTCTGCGACCGTGTCACGAAAGCCAATCTGCTTACGTTTTTGCGTCATTCGGAGCCCTTCCCTTGCGGCGACGGGAACCGCATAAGGAGAACATGGCATCGCCGGACAAATTCGCGTTTGTGCTCTATCGGCCGCAGTCGGCGGGCAATATCGGCGCGGCGGCGCGCGCGCTCAAGAACATGGGCTTCGACGATCTTCGCCTCGTCGGACGCGGGCCTTTGAACGATCGCGAGGCGGTAAAGATGGCGGTGCATGCCGACGACCTCCTCGCGAGCGCGACGGTCTACCGCGACCTTGCGGCCGCACTCGCGGACTGTTCGCTCGCGGTCGGCACCACCAGCCGCCGTGGCGGCTATCGCAGCCGGGCGACGCCGTTGCGCGCGGCGGCGACGGAACTTCACGCGCTGGCCGACGCGAACAAAATCGCAATCGTCTTTGGCCGCGAAGATCACGGCCTGACTAATCGCGAGCTCAAACTCTGCCATCGGTTGGTGACGATTCCGACCGCGCCCGAGTATCCGTCGCTGAACCTCGCGCAGGCCGTGATGGTGGTCGCGTACGAGCTGATGATGGCGGCGAACGAGTCGGCGGCGGCGATCGAAGCCGATCGGGCGCCGAAGTTCGTAGCCGCTGCGGCGAGCGATCCGATGCTCGAGCGGATGGCGGAGGCGTTGGTCTCGATCGGCTTTATTCCCGACGACAACCCGGACCATATCATGCTCGCGATCCGCGAGATTTTCGGACGGAGCGGATTGACGGCGCGCGAAGTCGAGATTCTGAACGGGATGGCGCGGCAGATGCGATGGGTCGCCGAGGGCGGTCATCGGACGCTGGCGGAGAAGCGTCGCGCGGGCAAGAAGTTGAGATAAATTTGCCGCTGTTTCCACCGACGGGCGCGATCGGTGATAATCGCATTCGCGCGCGCGAGGCGTTAAGCACAAATGGCCGAGATAATCGATTTTGCGGAGATCCAGGAGGCGCGGCGCAAGGCTCGCGCGCGTATCCCCGAGTGCGAAAACCTCAAGCGCGCCGTGCAACTGATGCGCGAGAACCTGGCCGCCGTCGCCGCCGAGCTGGCAGACGCGCCGCGCGACCAGCAGGCGGAATTGCTGACGCGCGTCGAACGGCTGGCCGCGATGATTCGCTACGGTATGCGAATGCTCGGCGATCTGGTTCCCTCGCCCCACGTGGGGAGAGGCAATTCAAGAGAACACGGGTAACAATGGACGAGGGGCTGACTCTTAGAATTACCGGCGTCGAGCCGGGCGACGAAATAGCGGGCGCGCGCAAGGTGACGATCGCGACGACGCGCGGCGCGATTCCGCTGATGCTGCATTCCGCGCCGGAGAAGGGGCGCGCCGTGCTGTGTGTCAGCGGTGCGATGGGCGGATTCGACGGACCCTCGATGCTGTATCCGCGGCTCGGGCTGGAGATGCCCCGGCGCGGACTCACGATTGCGCGGCTGGACTATCGCGCGCCCAACGAGTTCGGCGAATGCCTGGTCGATGCGATGGCGGCGCTGACGTTCCTGGGCGGAATCGGCAACGAGCGCGTCGCGCTGATCGGGCATTCGTTCGGCGGCGCGGTCGCGATCAACGCGGGCACGCTCAGCCCAATCGTGACGACTGTGATTGCACTGTCGAGCCAGCTCGCGGGCGCGCACGTGGCGGGCGAGCTCGCGCCCAAGCCCCTGCTGCTGATTCACGGCGGCGCGGACACGATTCTTCCGCACGAAAGTTCGCAAGCACTTTACGATCGCGCCGGCGAGCCCAAGACGATCAGGATCTTACCCGGCGTCGGACACGGACTGGCCGAAGCGCGCGACGAAGTATTCGATCTCGTCGCCGACTGGCTATTGCAAAAGGTTCGAAATTGAAGCGGCTATTCACTCGGATGGCTGCATCACTATAGAATCGCGAAATGGCCAGTGGACAACGAATTGCGGTGGTGGGTGCGACGGGCGCCGTCGGCCAGACCACGCTGAAAATTCTCGAGCAGCGCAAGTTCCCGATTCGCGAGCTGCGCGTGTATGCGTCGGCGCGATCGGCGGGTAAGAGGGTGACGTTCGCGGGTGAGTCGATAACGGTGGAGAAGCTCGACGCCGGCTCGTTCAAGGGAATCGATATCGCGCTGTTCTCGGCGGGATCTGAGCAATCGCGCGAGTTCGCGCCGATTGCGGTCAAGGCGGGCGCAATCGTGGTCGACAAGTCGAGCGCGTTTCGCATGGACCCCGACGTGCCGCTGGTGGTGCCCGAGATCAATGGCGCCGCCGCGCGTCGTCACAAGGGAATCGTCGCGGTCCCGAACTGCACCACGATAGTCACCGTAATGCCGCTGAAGCCGCTGCATGATCTCGGGCGTTTGCGGCGCGTGGTCGCGACGAGTTTCCAGGCCGTATCAGGCGCGGGCGTCAACGGCGTTGCCGAGCTGCGCGAGCAGACGATGGCGTGGTCGAAGGGCGAGCCAATCAAGGCGAAGTACTTTCAGCATCAGATTGCATTCAACCTGATTCCGGCCGGCAAATTTGTCGAGGGCGGATACACCGACGAGGAAATCAAGCTGGTCAACGAGACCAGGAAGATCCTCGACCAACTCGAGTTGCCAATATCGGCGGCCACGGTGCGGGTGCCGGTCTTCACGACGCATTCGATTTCGGTTAACGCTGAGACCGAGACGAAAATCGCGGTGGGCGACGCGCGCGAGGCGTTCGCGCATTTCCCGGGGATCAGGCTGTACGACGATCCCGCGCAGAATCGCTACCCGATGCCGATCCTCGTCGAGGGGCAGGACGACTGCTTCGTCGGGCGAATTCGCGAGGACCTGAGCTGCCCCAACGCGCTGAACTTCTGGGTGGTGGGCGACCAGTTGCGCAAGGGCGCAGCGCTCAATGGAATTCAGATCGCGGAACTGCTCATCGGCGGCTGATTGTCGGGCTCAAAATCGGCGCCTGACCGATTGGTCTGTCGATTGACAACGCCCGCGCTCGCATAATACGGTTAGCTCGACTGCATCGATTGCAGCCTTATCGAGAGCGGCGGAGGGACTGGCCCGCTGATGCCGCAGCAACCGGCCCGTGATGGGTGCTGGTGCTAACTCCTGCAGGGTTCTCCGCGTGAGAGTCTCCTGGAAGATAAGGCGAGTGAATTAAGCCCTCGTCTCATCGTCTCCGCAGGATTTATCACCCTTCGCCATAAACGCCGACGCGTTGCGGCTCTCGACAGACGGGAGAAGCGCGACTGAAGTGGCAACTGAGCGAATACTGATCGTCGGAATGGGCGGACTTGGCGTGCCCGCATCGTGGGCGCTTGCGCGCGCGGGTGCGCGGCGGCTGACGCTCGTCGATCCCGACCCGGTCGAGCTGTCGAATCTCGCTCGCCAGGTGATTTATCGCCCCTCAGACATCGGCACGCCTAAGGTCGAAGCGGCGGCCCGATGGCTCGTCGAGCGATTCCCCGACGTCAACGTTGAACGGCACGCGATTGCGCTCGACGCGTCCAACGCGGCGCGTCTTATCGGCGCACACAACTTTGTTATCGACGCGACTGACAGTCCGGCCGCGAAATTTTTAATTAACGACACGTGTGTCGCCGCGCGGACGCCGTTCGTTTATGGCGGCGTAGTCGGGATGACCGGGCAGGCGATGACGGTAATTCCGGGCGAGACCGCGTGTATCCGATGCGTGTTCGAGACTCCGCCCGACGAGGACGAAATCCAGAGCTGCCGTGAGGCGGGAATCGTCGGTCCGGTCGCGGGCGCTATTGGCGAGACGCAGGCGTCCGAGGCGATGCGCGCCGCGCGCGCGCAGACGTTCTCGCTATCGGGAAAAATTCTCACATATGACGCGTCCGGCCCGGCCCGGGTGCGTACTACGTCGGTCAGTCCGCGCCCGGGATGCGGCTGCGGCGCGTGGAGGCATAAGACGGAGCGTCACGAGTCGCATTCTCCGGGCAAGTAACAGAATCGAGGCAACGATGAGCTACATAACCAATTTGAAATGTCGCGAATGCGGCCAGGAGTATCCGATAAGCCCGCTCCACGTCTGCGAGACGTGCTTCGGTCCGCTCGAGGTCACCTACGACTACGCGCGGATTCGCGCGGCGATCTCGCGCTCGATCATCGAGAAGCGGCCGCACAATCTGTGGCGCTATCGCGAACTGCTACCGGTAGATTTCGTGAACGACGACGACATCGTCGGCCCCAACTCCGGCTTCACGCCGCTGCTGCATTGCAAGCGGCTCGGCGCGGAACTCGGCCTCAAGCATCTCTACATCAAGGACGACACCGTCAACCATCCGACGCTGTCGTACAAGGACCGCGTCGTGTCGGTCGCTATCACCAAGGCGCGCGAGTTCGGCTTCACGACCGTGTCGTGCGCGTCCACTGGCAACCTGGCGACAGCGGTCGCGGCACATGCGGCGCGCGCGGGACTGCAATGCTACATCTTCATGCCCGAGGGCGTGGAGGCGGGAAAAATCGTCGGCTCGACAATCTACGGCGCGCGCGTGATCACGATTCGCGGCAACTACGACGACGTTAACCGGCTGTGCAGCGAGATCGCGGACAAGTATGGATGGGCATTCGTCAATATCAACCTGCGTCCCTTCTACACCGAGGGCGCAAAGACCTTCGGCTTCGAGGTCGCCGAGCAGCTCGGCTGGCGCATCCCGGACCATATCGTGGTGCCGACCGCGGGCGGGACGATTCTGCCGAAGGTCGCGAAGGCGTTTAAGGAGTTGAAGGAAGTCGGGCTCATCAAGAGCGGCGAGTTCAAGATTCACTCCGCGCAGGCCGCCGGCTCCGCGCCTGTCATCCACGCGCTGCACAAGCACACGGACCTGATAACGCCGGTGAAGCCGGACACGATCGCGAAGTCGATCGCGATCGGAAATCCCGCCGACGGCTTTTACGTGCTGAAAGCGGTGCGCGATTCAGGCGGATGGGGCGACGTCGCCACCGACCCCGAGATCATCGACGCGATCAAGCTGCTCGCGCGCACCGAGGGAATTTTCGCGGAGCCCGCCGGCGGCACCACGCTCGCGGTCGCGATCAAGCTGGTCAAGCAGGGGCGCATCAAGCCCGACGAAACGGTGGTCGTGTCGATAACGGGCAACGGCTACAAAACGCTCGAAGCGGTCGCGAGTGCAATCGATCAGCCGTCGATAATCGACGCGCGGCTGAAAGATTTCGATGCGCTATTCGACCGTCTCACAAACGGCAAACGCGCCGCCGACAGCGCCGCATGAGGACGCAAGCTTGTTTGCGCAATGCGGTCAGCATAAGTGTAGGAATTCAAGCAGGAGGTTAGTCCCCAATCATGGCAGTACGTGTCAGAGTTCCAACCCCACTTAGAAGGTTCACCGCCGGCGTCGATGAAGTCCCGGCCGACGGCGCGTCGATCAAGGCGGTAATCGAAGACCTCGAACGGCGCCATCCGGGGATGCGCGAGCGGCTGCTCGATGAAAAAGGCGAGATCCGTCGCTTCGTCAATATTTATCTCAATGGCGACGACGTCCGCTTCCTCGATGCGATCAATTCCAAGGTAAAGGATGGCGACGACATCTCAATCGTTCCCGCGATTGCCGGCGGACGCTGACACCGGCGCGCTCGCGAACGGCACGAGCGAACGCGTCGCGCCGTTGAGTGAGATCGTCCCGGTCGGACGCGCGAACAGCGTGCTCGACCTGGTCGGCAACACTCCGATCCTCGAGATCACGCGGTTGACCGCGGGATTGATTCCCGCGGGCGTGCGGATTTTCGCCAAGCTCGAGGGCTTCAACCCCGGCGGCTCGGTGAAGGATCGGCCGGCGAAGAAAATGCTCGAGGTCGGAATCGCCGAAGGCAAGCTGAAACCCGGCAAAGTGATCCTCGACTCGACCTCGGGCAACACCGGAATCGCGCTCGCGATGCTCGGTGCGACGCTCGGCTATCCGGTCGAGCTCGTGATGCCGTCGAACGTGAGCCGCGAGCGCAAGAAAATCGTCGAGGCTTACGGCGCGAAGATTCACTTCTCCGATCCGATGGAGGGCTCCGACGGCGCGATCAGGATGTGCCGCAAGCTCCTCGAGCGGGATCCCGCGCGCTACTTCAAGCCCGACCAGTACAACAACGAGGCCAACGCGCTGGCGCATTTCGAGACCACCGGCCCGGAAATCTGGCGCCAAACGCGCGGCCAGGTGACGCATTTCATCGCGGCGATCGGCACCGGCGGCACCGTGATGGGCACCGGCAGGTTTCTGAAGTCGAAGAACAGCGCGCTCAAGGTCATCGCGGTCGAGCCCGACGACGCGATGCACGGGCTCGAGGGCCTCAAGCACATGGCGAGCTCGATCGTGCCGGGCATATATCACGAAAAAGAGCTCGACGACAAAATCCAGGTCGGCACCGAGGAGGCGTACGAGATGGTCTACGCGCTCGGGCAGACCGAGGGCATCCTGGTCGGCCAATCGTCGGGGGCCGCGATAATCGCGGCGCTCAAAGTGGCGCGCTCGATTCGCGAAGGCACGATCGTCACGATGTTCGCTGACTTCGGCGACAAATATCTGTCAACGAATTTGTGGATCGGATGGCAGGAGTGGCGTCGCGAGCGCCTGCAACAAGTTGTCGCCAAGTGGCGGTGAAAAGAGAAGTAACCCGCAAATGGAACGTATCCACGAACGCTACTACCTGAGCTATCCGCGCACGCTGATCAAGGAGCCGATCCTTTACCAGCTGGTGAAGAAGTTCGACCTCATTTTCAATATCCGGGGCGCGAGTGTCTCCGAAGAAATGGGACTGGTCGCGGTCGAGTTCGAAGGCAGCTCCGATCAGATCGAACGCGCGCTGACGTGGCTGCGCAGCACCGGCGTCACCGTCGAGCCAATCGAAAAGAACGTGATCGAGTAGGTTTTAGCGGCTGCACGAGTGCGCGATGATCCTGACTGACGCGCAGATCGATCGCTACAGCCGGCAGATTATAGTGCCGCACATCGGCGGCCGCGGCCAGGAACGCTTGCTCGCCACGCGGATGCTGATCGCGGGCGACGCGCGCGATATCGAATCGCTGCTGGCCTATCTGGTCGGCGCAGGCATCGGAGCGATCGATGTTCGAATGTCCCGCGACCAAGCTGGATTCTCTGAAAAGATCGCCGATATCCGCAAACTGAATCCCGACGTATCCGTCGCCATCGCTGATGAATCGAAAGGCCGTGCCGATTTAGCGCTCGTGATAATAGGAAGTGAAGCGGCACGAAAAGTTGCAAAAGAGATAGCGAACGATCGCGACGCGCAAGCATTGGTGATCGCGCGCCTCGACGCGCCGGGGAAAATCGAGATCATTCTCGACTCCCAAGACCCGCGAACCGTCGATGCGTCGATGCGGGCAGCGTTCGGCACGCGCTCGGAAGCTGCGGACTTTATCTCGATGCTCGCCACGGCGGAGGCATTCAAGCGGATTGTCGGCTGCGAGGAAAATCCATCAGGCGCAATCATCGAGTTCGACGGCTACGAGACCAAAGTCCGCGTTCCGGTCTGACCATCGCAATGTACAAACTCTGGATGTTCGATTTCGACAACACCATCGCGCGGCTCGAGCCCGAGGTCGATTGGGCCGGCGGCCGCCTCATCCTCGAACCCTATCTGCGCTCCGTCGGCGCGCCCGACGAACTGTTCGCAAGAATCCCCCGCGGCAATCTCCCGCTCTACGACGCGTACCGCACGCTCACCCTTCACGACTCAGACCAGCCTCGCGTCATCGAAACGTTGCAGCACGCCTCAGACATAATCGAGAAAATCGAACTGGCAGGAGTGGACCGCGCGCAACCGCTCGAAGGAGCGCTCGAGACACTCGCGGCTCTGAAAGCACGCGGCGCGCGAATCGCGATCGTGACGTCGAACTCGTCGAGAACAGTCAAGCGCTGGTTCAACAACAACGGCGGCACCTCGATCGATGCGATTGTCGGGCGCGACACTCTACTCGGACTCAAGCCGGCGCCCGACATGCTGCTCCGCGCGCTCGAATTGTTTTCCGTCGATCGGCCCGACGCTGCGTTCGTCGGTGACAGCGACGCCGATGTCCGAGCCGCGCAAAGCTCCGGCGTCAGATTCTACGGAATCGCGCCAACCGACAGCGCGCGCGATCGGTTGCTCGCGGCAGGCGCCACAGAGATCTTCGGCTCGCCAGCAGCGCTCTCGATTCATCTGAACTTGCCCGCTGCCCCCGCCTGAGGCGCATCAATATGCCCGCGACCTGCAGCCTTGTTTCGTTCGATTAGATTAAGTAACTTGTGAAGTTCAGTAAGTAATCTATTCTTAAGGGAGCATCAGTTTTTGCCGATGGATCAAGGGTTTACCTTGTGGTTTACAGGCCTGTCCGGGGCGGGAAAATCCACGCTTGCGAATCTGGCCGCCGAAGAACTGCGCAAGCGCGCGCATCGCGTCGAAATCCTCGACGGCGACGAAGTCCGCACCAATCTTTCCAAGGGCCTCGGCTTTTCCAAGGAGGATCGCGACATCAACATCCGGCGGATCGGCTACGTCTGCCACCTGCTGGCGCGCAACGGCGTGATCGCGATTTCCGCGGCGATTTCGCCCTACCGCGACGTGCGCGACGAGGTGCGGCGCAATCATGAGCGCTTCTTCGAGGTGTACGTCCGCTGCACGATCGACAAACTCGTCGAGCGCGACGTGAAGGGTCTCTACAAGAAGGCGCTGGCCGGCGAGATCAAATCCTTCACCGGCGTGTCGGACCCGTACGAAGAGCCGCTCAAGCCGGAACTCGTCGTCGATAGCAGCGTGGAAACCGTCGAGCAGAGCCTGGGCAAGTTGCTCGGGCGCCTCGAGGAGCTGAACTACATCAACAAGGGAGCGCGGCGATGAGCGTGCGCGACGATGCAATCTCGGCGCATGGCGGCGGCGAGCTGGTCGATCTGAAAGCGCCGGCTTCCGAGCGCCCTGCCCTGGCGGCGCAAGCCGCGAAGCTCTCGAGCGTCACGCTCAATGCGCGCGACATCGCCGATCTCAAGATGCTCGCGACGGGCGCGTTCTCGCCGCTGACCGGCTTCATGGGCGAGGCGGATTACACTCGCTCGCGCGACGAGATGCGGCTTGCGTCGGGCGTGCCGTGGTCGATTCCAATAACGCTGGGCGTCAGCGAGGCGACCGCGAAATCGCTGAAGACCGGGACTGAGATCGCGCTTACGACCGAGGACGGCAAGCGGCTCGCGATTCTCAAGCTCGCGGAAATTTACAAAGTCGATCGCAAAAGCGAAGCGCAAAACGTGTTCGGCACCGCCGAGGACGCGCATCCGGGTGCAAAGAACGTCACCTCGATGCCGCCGTACTGCCTCGCGGGCAAGGTCACGCTCGTCGAGGAGATACCGGGGCGCACGTTCCTTGAATTTCCGCGCGAGCCGCGGCAGACGCGCGCGGCGTTTCGCGAGCGTGGATGGAAAAAGATCGTCGCCTTCCAGACCCGCAACCCGACGCATCGCGCGCACGAGTACATCCAGAAAGCGGCGCTCGAAATCTGCGACGGCCTGATGATCCATCCGCTGGTCGGCGAGACCAAGGGCGACGACGTGCCCGCCGCGGTCAGGATGGAGACCTACAAGGTGTTGCTCGACGCGTACTATCCGAAGGATCGCGCGATGATCGGCGTGTTCCCGGCGCACATGCGCTACGGCGGACCGCGCGAGGCGATTCTGCACGCGATTGCCCGCCGCAACTATGGATGCACGCATTTCATCGTGGGGCGCGACCACGCCGGCGTCGGCAATTATTACGGCAGCTACGACGCGCAGAAAATCTTCGAGCGCTTCACGCCGGCCGAGCTCGGAATCACGCCGCTGATGTTCGAGAACACGTTTTACTGCAAGCGATGCAACTCGATGGCGTCGTTCAAAACTTGCCCGCACTCAGACGCGGACCGGGTAATACTGTCGGGAACGAAAGTCCGCGAGATGCTGCGCGCCGGCGAAGCGCCGCCGCCAGAATTCACGCGCCCCGAACTCGCGGCAATTCTGGTGAAGGCAATGCACGACGCGAAATAACTGCAACGTCGCGCATGTCCAGCGCGCGAGATCTTTCACTGCGCTGAGGATGACACCAAAAAAAAGTCCTAACAGGGACGAAGTCCCGCATCTTTCTTAGTACTAAGGTGCAGGGGCTACCCCTGCCCAGGGAAGCGTGAAACCCAGGAGGGGTTTCATTTCGATTGAGTTCCTTGCGTGAGCGCGCGCTGCTTCGCGGCGCGACGCGCGCGCTCCGGGTCGCCGGACCATGTCCATGCATGCTCGGTGCGGCTCACTCCGATCAGGACGCCCAGGAATGCTGAGGGATGGATAAAGAGTCCGGCCAGCCCCGCATCGTCGCGGCGATTCGCCGCGAAACGGGCGCCGCGCGCCTGCAGGCGCTGTTCGAGTGCGCCGACATCGTCGGTCTCGACATAAAACATCGAACAGCGTTAGCGTGCCGATATAGCCGAATTCCTTGCTCTCGATCGGGCTGAACTTCGCCGCGTCGAGGCCGAAGATGCGCGCGTAGTGGTCTGACGCCGCCTTCCAATCGCCAACGACGTTGGTGATCTCGTACATCCACTTGAGCGCGCCGACGGCCGCGCGTTCGTGATGCTGCGAGATGACCGTGCGCATCCCGAACGTCGCGGCGGCGTCAAGATACAGTTGTCCCGCGGATTGCTCGAAGCTCACGCCGCACTTCGCGAGATGATGCGCAGCTGCGCCCGGGTCGTCCACCGAAAATCCCGCGCCGAACAGTCCGCTGCTCCATTTGGAGGTGAAATCCTGGACCGGGCCGGCGCCATCGGGTTCGAGAATTTCGATGAGGCTCGCACCCGCCTGCATTGTGCTCCGCTTGGCGCACAGCAATGCCACTCTGTCGCGACGCACGAGTTCTCCGCCGAAGATTTCCCCGACGACGTCTTCTGCCGCATGGCAGTTCGCGACCGCAATCTGAACTCTGTCAACGCGTTTGAGCATCGTCGGGTTTCTCCTCGCACTATTGAAGCGGCGGCTCGTCGTCGGGCGGCGCGATCACCGGCGACCCATGATGCATCACCATGAACCATGCATTGCCCACGCGCTCGAAAACGTTGGTGGCGAGCACGCTCGAGCGCTGCGTGCCGTCGTAGCCGCGCTGGGTCAGGTTTTCCTCGACGACGACGATCGCCAGGTCGCCGCTGATCATCACGTCGATCTCGCCAAGCTCGAACTTCATTTCGAACACGTTGTCGAGGATGCGCTCCCAGCTCGACATGATCGGGCCCCATCCTGAAAGTTTGCGCCATCCGGGATGGATGCAGATGATTCGCGGATCCTTCAGCCAGATCGCTTCCATCTTTTCCGCGTCGAGACTTTCGAACGCGTCGTAGAAGGCGCGGTTGGCGGCAAGCACTGAATCGCGATCTGACATGACTGTTGTCAGCGTAGTTTTTCGCATGAGCAGGCGCCAGCCAGCAGGGGTGACCCCTGCACCCAGTACTCGGAAGGAAAGATGGGGAGTATTGGCACTTATGTTACCGACGAGGTTTTCTGGGCGAGCGCGGCCCCGGACGCCCGGAATTTGATTGCATCGCCGATCAGCGTTGCGATTTTGCGGGCGGCTTCCGCGATTGGAATCCCGCCGCGATGAATGTTGGAGATCACGGTGCGGTCGGGCTCGATCGATTTTAGCGTTGGACGATAAATCACGTAGGCGCTCAGGCTCTCCGCCGTGACGAGGCCGGGACGCTCGCCAACGATCATGCATACGACCTCGGGGCGCAATATTTCGCCGAGATGATCCTCGATTCTGACGCGGGCGTTTCGAATGAAGATTGGCTTCAGGAGCCGATGGCGCGGCGCGAGGGTTCGCGAGAGTGCGCGCAGTAGCGGCGCCGCGTTTTTCTCGACGGCCGCCGATGAAAGTCCGTCACCGACGCAAAGCAGGATGGTGGGCGTCGGCGAAGTGTTGCGGCCGCGGCGGAACCTAACCCCTAACCCCTTCCCGCGCGGGAAGGGGAACCGGAATTTAAGAGGCTTGTGGCGTCGCAGGCGCGCCGCTTCGGCGGGGTCAAGACGCCGGCCGCGTTCGGGATAGCGGAGGTAGTCCTCGCGCGTCTGCGCCTGCGAGTGAACTTCGAGCAGGCCGTTGCGCCGCGGCCAGTCGCGCGAGACCTCTGTCATTACGGCGTCGACGGCGCGGGCGTGATCGGCGCGCAGCGAGAGCATCGCGGCCGTGGTGTAGCGCGGACCCGCGCGTCCAAGTCCCAGGCGCGCCGGGGTCGACTTCCGCATCTCGTCGAAACTGGAGTTCGGGTCGAGTTCGTTCTTTTTCAATGCTCGCCCATCACGAATCGAGCATCGCCGGCGCGCTCGGTGAGACGGCCGTCGCGGATGATTCCCCGCGTCTCGCACCATTCCTCGAACTCCGGCGCGGGACGCAGCTTGAGCACCGCGCGGAGGGCAGCCGCGTCGTGATAGCTGGTGGATTGATATGAAAGCATCACGTCGTCGCCCATCGGCACCGCCATGAAGTAGTTGCATCCGGCCGCCGCGAGCAGGACCGCGAGATTCTCGCAGTCGTTCTGATCGGCGCGCGCGTGATTCGTGTAGCATGCGTCGGCCCCGTGCGGGACGCCGAGCAGCTTGCCCATCAGGTGATCCTCGAGGCCGGCGCGCGTGATTTGTTTCGCGTCGTAGAGATATTCCGGGCCGATGAATCCGACCACGGTGTTGACGAGCAGCGGCGAATAGCGGCGCGCGAGGCCATAGCATCGCGCCTCGAGCGTGACCTGGTCGGCGCCTTCGTGCGCGCCGGCAGACAGCTCCGAGCCCTGCCCCGTTTCGAAGTACATCAGGTTCGCTTTCGTTGAGCGCAGACCGCTCGTCTCGCGAATCATCGCGTAGCCGTCGTCGAGCATCGCGACCGTGATGCCGAACCCGGCGTTGCCCTTCTCGGTGCCCGCCAGGCTCTGGAACATGATGTCCATCGGCGCGCCGGCTTCGAGCGCGCGCATCTGCGTCGTGATATGGCCAAGCACGCAGTTCTGCGTCGGCACGCCGGTGCGCTCGATGATGTCGGCGGTCACTTCGAGCAACCTGCGGATGTTGTCGGGCTCGTCGATGCACGGGTTGATTCCGATGAGCGCGTCGCCGGTCGCATACGCGAGGCCCTCGTAAATCGCGGCCGCGATTCCCATGAGATCGTCGCGCGGATGGTTGGGCTGCAGGCGTGTCGAGAGCCGTCCCGCAAGGCCAAGCGTGGTGCGCGCGTGCGTGACGACGCGAATCTTCGACGCAATCGCGATCAGATCGAGATTGGTGCACAGCTTGGCGACTGCGGCGGCGATCTCCGCGGTGAGTCCGCGGCCGGTCGCGAGGATCGCGTCGCCGGTCGTCGCGTCGTCGAGCAGCCACTCGCGGAACTCACCGACAGTCCGGCTGCGCACGGCGGCAAATGCGTCGCGGTCGAGCGCGTCGTCGATGACGCGGGTCACTTCGTCGCGATCGTAGGCAACGACCGGATGCTCGCGGAGGTCGTTCAACGTGAGATCGGCGAGCACGGTCTTGGCCGCGATTCGTTCCTGCTCCGAGCGCGCCGCAATTCCCGCCAGCTCGTCGCCCGAGCGCTCTTCGTTGGCGCGCGCGAGCACTTCCTTGATCGTGCGGAACCGGTAGGACTTGCCGAGCAATCGCGTCGAGAGTTTCATCCTGGCTTACTGATTTACTGGCTTACGCGGCAAAATGAAAAACGCGAACGCTGCTGATCAGAGCGTCGCGCCATTCGATCAACTCGAGCACGTGCGCGGGCTTTGCGCCGTCGAGATTCGAATGGCGCCGGTATTCAATCGCGGCGCGATCGCCGGATTCGGTGACGGTGAGGACTTCGAACCGCAGTTCGGTGTAGCGCTCGAGGCCGCGGCGCGCGTACACGCCGATTTCATGATGGCCATTCAGCGCGAGCCTGCCCAGCTCCGGATAGATTTTCGCGATGAGCGCGCTCTGATGAGTCGCGTCGCGAGTGTAGAGCGCCACGACACGCGCCGGATCGCGGCTTTCCCACGCGGACTTCCAGGCTTCAATGCGCGCGCTCGATGTGGGCATGAGACAACCTAACGCGGCGCAAGGATAAGTGGAAACGGCCCGCGCGAGGACATTATTGGGCGTGATTCGGGCGATTTCCGACTGACGGAATAGGGCCGAAAATGGCGATTTATACCATATGTAGTGGTCGAGCGATGGGGATACCACTAAGGGTAGCTTCGTTCCGTCAAAATTAGTTTTTGCGTGAAGCGGAGGTCGCGCGATTTCTGGTAAGCCAAACAAGTGTGAAGCATTCTGATGCATACACTACTAGTTGTAGCACGCTGAATCCGCGAGGGTCAGGCTGAATAGTTCATCCCCCCAAAGTTCGGTAGCGCGTGACTCGTGGCGCCCGTAAGATACCGCCTCGGCTATGAGGAGACCTATACGTAACCTTCACATGCGCAGAGGGGACAGGCAGAATCTTGAATCGCGCGCGACCTCACCCCTGGCCCCTCTCCCTTCAGGAGAGGGGAACACAAGGACGCGCGCTGAAAAAGGTCCCTCACCTTCGATCCTCTCCCTTTGGGAGAGGGGAAGAAAACGCAACGCGCCCGTTATGATGAGACTGATTCGACTGCTCGCCGTTACTGCTTTGCTCGCAGTTGTTTCGATCGTACACGCGGCCGACACCGGGAACTTGAAGCTCGATGTGCTTGGCGACGACGGGGCGGGTGCGAGAAATCCTGCGCACCTGATCGCTGCGGACGGCAAGGAGGCCGGCCAGGTCACGGCCGGCTCGACGATCGCGCTGCCGCCGGGCGAGTACAAGCTCGTGCTGCCGATCGTCGGCGGACAGATCGTGAAGGACGGCGTCCAGATCGAGGCCGGCCGCACTCACACCGTGCTCATAACAAATGTCGCGGTGCTGCAGGTCAGTGCGAAAGACAAGACCGGCGTCGATCCAGGCTTCGGCGTGACCGTGACGACCACAGACTCGCCGCACGCGAAGGTCGCCAGCTTTATTTCGGGCGACAAGTATCTGTTTGCGCCGACCGAGGTGGACGTCCATATCGACGCGCCCCCGCAGGGCTACGACTGGCACGCGTTGCAGCTCCCGCCCGGCCGTCGCTCGGTGCTGACGCTGGACGAAGTTGTGAAGGCCGACCTGGTGGTGCAGCCCGTGATGTCGAAGATTCCGTTCGACAGCTCGACGCGCGTGGTGATCCTGCGCGCGGGCACGCAGACCAAAGTGGCAGAGAGCGACCCGGGCGTTGAGCATCGCTTCAAGCTAGACCCCGGCGACTATGACGCTTATGTGGAAAATCGCTCCGGCAAGGGCAAGCCGTTTGTCACCTCGGCTGGAATTCATCTTAATTCCGGCGCAAAGGTGGAACGGACGGTCCCGCTGGACTAAGCAAGAAAGTAGAGAGGTTTTTTGGATGGCAAGCGAGCGGCAAAAAGAAATCAAGCGGCGGCGCAAACGGAAAAAATCCAGGTTGCAGGCGAAGACCAGGGAGTCGAGGAAGAAGGCGCGCAAGAAGCGGTAACCTCACCCCTAACCTCTCCCTCACCCCAGGCGCGGACGCTTTTGTTGTTCCCTCTCCCGCGGAGCGGGCGAGGGTCATTTGGTACTGCAGCCGGACATAGAGGGAGAGGGGAACCGGACACGGAGGGTCAGCGATGGTATACGAGACGCTCCTTTATGATGTGGCGGACGAGATCGCGACTGTTACGCTCAATCGTCCCGCCAGGATGAACGCGTACACCACCACGATGGGCGCGGAGATCACTGACGCGATGCTTCGTGCCGACGCCGACGACAGCGTGCGCGTCGTCATCATGACGGGCGCCGGCGAGCGCGCGTTCTGCGCGGGCGCCGACATGGCGATGTTCGCGTCCGACATCAAGACGCGCGAAGTAAAAGACCGGCACCAAGAAAAGTCCGCGCCGACCGAGCGTCGCGCGCGCGCCGTGGTCTCGTTGCCGCAAGTCATGCGCAATCTGTCCAAGCCCACGATTGCCGCTATCAACGGCTACGCGCTCGGGGTGGGATGCACGATTCCGCTGCTGTTCGACGTGCGAATCGCGTCCGACAACGCGAAGATGGGCGTCATCTTTCCGCGCGTCGGCCTGATGAGCGAGCTGGGGTCGAGCTACCTGATGCCGCGGCTGATTGGCCTCTCGCGCACGGCCGAGATGATGCTGACGGGCCGGCAGTACCCGGCAGCCGAATGCCTTGCGATGGGCCTCGTGAGCCGCGTCGTGCCGTTCGCCGAGCTGCCCGCGGCCGCGCGCGAACTCGCCGGCGAGATGCTGCAATGCTCGCCGACGTCGCTAACCTTCACACGCAAGGCGTTGTACCAGGGACTCGACGGCACTCTAGAAACCGCGATGGCCTTCGAGGGCTTCGCGCTCGAGAAGTGCTACGTAAGTCCCGAGCACAAGGAGTACGTCGCCGCATTCATGGAGAAGCGCAAACCAAACTTCAAGAAGGCGAAGTCTTAGGGCCGTCCGTCAGCCGATCGCCTTGTGGGACTCTTATCCTTATCCCGGACCTTGCGCGGCGCCGACATCAGGTAACCGTCCTTCAGAATCGCCGCGGTCTGGTCCCATTTGACCTTGTAATCGAGACGAACGCCGACCCATCCTTTCTTGCCCATGTATGGCGGAACGAAAAACCGCCTGGGATCCGAGTTGACAAGGATTTCCTGAACCATCGCGGGCGCCTTGACCCACACCGCCAGGTGGCCGCTGTCGTGATGATTGTTGTCGGTCATGGCGAACATGCTTCCGCCGGTGACGCGAAAGGTACACTCGCCCCACGCCTCCTTCTCGAAGACCGCGGGTAGCGCGAGACAGATCTCGCGCAGCTTCGCTATCGCGGGATTCGAGTCGTCATACATTCGAGGATGTGCCATCGCAGCACCGCTCACTTCTTATTAGTTGCAATCCACCACGTGTTACCGGAGGTATCTTTCACGCCGCCGACGCGATCGCCCCAGGTCATGTCCGCCGGCTCCCTGATTGCCTTGGCGCCAAGGCTAACCGCGCGTTTGTAGGTCGCATCGACATCGGGAACGTAAAGATAGATCGCCGCCGCCATCGACGGGTCGGAGAAAAAGCCGTTGCCAAACAGCACTTGCGCGTCGCCGATTCTGGCCTCGGCGTGGAACTGTCCCTTGGCGTCGGGCGTTGGTGTATGCGTCACCTCGGCGCCGAAAGCATTCTTGAGGAAATCGACAAGGTCGAGCTTCGCGTACAGATACGGCGTGATTGTCGTGTAGCCGGGTTGAATATGCTTGTTGGCGGCGCTCATGGATCCTCCTCCTTGCTCGCGTGATCGAGGTTATCGCAAGTATCCTGATTAGCAGAACCTCCAAGCGCGTCGAAAGGTTACGTTCGATCGGAAACCGCACAAACGGCGTTCAACCGGTCCTGGCAATTCGCGTTCGCGGCGCCTGCGGTGATAAAGGATAGACGCCGAACACGTGCAACGCCGGCACGCGATCGCCAGGGCACTTCTGAAAAGATCAGAGGAGGTTCAAATGGCCGATCAACAAGGACTGTACAAGGAGCTCGAGCGCGGCAAAGTACTCGCGATCGAGGTCGAAGCGGACAGCCGCACCGAGCTGTTGGCCCGCGCGACCACCGCGATGTCGCGAATCATGGTCCAGCCGGACAGTGTCAAAGCGACGGACCGGGAAGAGATCGAAATCGTCGACGACACCGACGCCGAGATGATGCATGACATATTGGGCGCCGCGCTGAATGTGTTCCGCAGCGGTTTCATCTGGCGCGATGCCGAACTCGAGGAGCGCGGCGGGCCGATCGTCGTGTGGCTCTCGGGCGAGCGATACGACCCGGATCGCCATCGCCTGCTTACCGAGATCAAAAAGGTTGAAGAGCATCAGTTGGTCGTGGAAAACAAAGACGGCAAGTGGCGCACCCGGATCACGTTCGACATCTGAGCGACGGCCGAAGTCGATCGAGGCGCGTGCTATCGGCGTCACCCGCGGTCTTGACCAAGGCGACGCTTGACGGTAGGTTTTCCAGTAGATAACTTAGTGAGTCTTATTTATCATCTTAATCGAAACAGGCTCCGCCGTTGACTTTGGCGGAAGTCATCGAAAAAAACGTCAAGAGGGCAGGTAACGTATATGGCACTTCATATCGGAAGCGTGGCACCGGATTTTACCCAGGAATCGACCGAGGGACCGATCCAGTTTCACCAGTGGATAGGCGACAAGTGGGCGATTCTGTTCTCGCATCCCAAGGACTTCACGCCCGTATGCACCACTGAGCTCGGCACCGTCGCCAAGCTCAAGAGCGAGTTCGACAAGCGCAACATCAAGGCGATCGGCGTGAGCGTCGACGACGTCCCCTCGCACAAAAAGTGGACCAGCGACATCGAGGAGACGCAACACACCAAGCTCAACTTCCCCATCCTCGGCGACGCCGACAAGAAGGTCGCGAAGCTCTATGACATGATTCATCCGGAGTGGAACGACACGCTGACAGTCCGCTCGGTCTTCGTGATCGACAACAACAAGAAGATCCGGCTGACTCTTACCTACCCGGCCAGCACCGGCCGCAACTTCCAGGAAATCCTCCGCGCCATCGATTCGCTGCAGCTCACCGACAAGTACCAGGTCGCAACGCCCGCCGATTGGAAGAAGGGCGAGGACTGCATCATCGTGCCGGCGCTCCAGGACGAGAAAGTTCTCAAAGAAAAGTTCCCCAAGGGCTACAAGGTGGTGAAGCCATACCTGCGCATCACGCCCGATCCGAGCAAGTAGCAGGGGTGAGCAGGGGTGACCCCTGCACCCAGTACTAAGAGTTAGAAAAGCGGCTCTCCCGACGGGGGAGCCGCTTTCGTTTTGGAGGAACCACCATGAACATTCCGCAATCGGTGCGCGACGTGATCGCCAAGGGACCTCTCGCTCATTTGACCACGCTCAACTCGAAGGGCGGCCCGCAGGTCACCGTGATTTGGGTCGGGATTGAAGGCGAGGAGTTCGTGATCAGCCACCTCGCCGAGCATCAGAAGATCAAAAACATCAGGCGCGATCCGCGAGTCGCGTTGTCCTTACTCAGCGACAAGACCAGCGCCCAGGGGATGCGCGAATACGTGGTGGTTTACGGCAATGCGCGCGTGACCGAAGGCGGCGCAGTGCCTCTCTTGCAGCGCCTGGCGCCGATCTACCTCGGGCCGAAGGCGGATTTTCCGCCGCCGTCGATGCGCAACATCCCGGGCTACATCACCCGAATCACGCCGGCCCGCTTCTCCGGCGTCGGGCCGTGGGCTGAAAAATCTGCCGAGTAATCGACGCGCGCGCAGGCTCGTCCGCCTGGTGCGTTGACACGGGGCTCGGTAGGCCGGAGAATTGACGCCTAATGGCACGAATTACCGTTGAAGATTGCCTCGAAAATATCCCCAACCGCTTCGAGCTCGTGCTCGGCGCGGCGCGCCGCGCCAAGCAGTTGCTCAAGGGCGCGCGGCCACTGGTGGAATCGGACAACAAGGAAGTAGTGACGGCGCTGCGCGAAATCGCCGCCGGCAAGGTTACGATCGAAGAACCCGACGCCTGACCGGGCACGATCGATCCGACGACCGCCGACACCGCTCGTCGCCGCCGACGGCCCGAGAATTGGTGTCCGCATCTCGTGCCAGCGTGTGACGAAGCTGGAGCCAGACTGTGGCGCGCAAACCCGGCAAACCGATCCGTCGCAAGCGCATAACGAAAGCAAAAGGCGCCAGCAAGTCCGGCGCCGGAGCTCGGCGCGGGCGCGCGAATCCTGGGCCAATCGAGTCCACCGAATCTGAATCGGAGCTCGACACCGAAGCTGCTCGCGATAACGACGCGCCGATCGAAGTCTCCGAGTTTCATCCGGTAGCAAGCACCGACGACGACGCGACGGCCGAATCCGAGCCGGATACCGTCGATGCGGAAGCCGACGCCGGCAAGGAAAAGGAAAGCAGCGCGCTCGTCGCCACCGATCCGCTCGGCCGCTACCTCACCGAGATTCGACGCTTCCCGCTGCTGTCGCGCGAGGAGGAGGCCGTCATCGCGCGGCGCTACGTCAAGGACAAGGATCCCCAGGACGCTTACCGGCTGGTGACTGCCAATCTGCGTCTGGTCGTGAAGCTCGCGTACGAGTTCGCGCGCGCGACGAAAAACGTGCTCGACCTCATCCAGGAGGGCAACGTCGGCCTGATGGAAGCGGTCAAGAATTTCGACCCCGAGCATGGAATCCGCTTCCCGTCGTACGCCGTGTGGTGGGTGCGCGCGTATATCTACCGTTACCTGATCAACAACTGGCGGCTGGTGAAGATTGGCACCACGCAGGCGCAGCGCAAGCTGTTCTTCAATCTGCGCAAGGAAACCGAGCGGCTCGAGCGCGAAGGATTCAAGCCGCAGCCGTTGTTACTCGCACATCGGATGGGCGTGCGCGAAAGCGACGTGCGCGAGATGCAGGAGCGGATGGGGCAAAGCGAGGTCTCGCTCGATCAGCCGACGGGGGCCGGCGATGACAACGATACGCGGCTGCTCGACGTGATCACCGACGCCGGGCACAACCCGGAAACCGAGACCGCCGATCGCGAGTGGCGCGACTTCGCCCACGACAAGGTCGAGCAGTTCGCGGCGACGCTCGAGGGCAAGGAGTTGGAGATTTTCCGGGCGCGGCTGCTGGCCGAGGATCCCGAGACGCTGCAGGAGATCGGCGCGCGCTTCGGAATCAGCCGCGAGCGGGTGCGGCAGATAGAAACGCGGCTCAAGCGGCGGCTGAAGGAGTTTATCGAGGCGTCGGCGCCCGACGTCGAGGGTTCCGGGCCGTCGTAAATTCCCGCCATTTACATTTTTTTACCGGTTTACCCCATTGCCGCTGATAGCCGCCGCTTGCGATAATGCCGGCTGAGGCGGATCGCGCAAGGAGCCCTGCAGTCGATGCGAGAACGCAGTTGCGCGCTGGTGGTGGTGGGTAACGAAATCCTTTCCGGCAAGGTCCAGGACTCGAACGCTTATTTCGCGGCTCGCGAGCTGCGCAAGATTGGCGTCGCGCTGGCCCGGATCGCGACTATCCCCGACGAACTCGCGCTGATCGCCGGCGAAGTCGCGTACTGCTCGCGCAACTTCGATTTCGTGATCACTTCGGGCGGCGTCGGCCCGACTCATGACGATCTCACGATGGAAGGCGTCGCGCGCGCGTTCAACCGGCGGCTGGTGATGAATCCCGAGCTCGAGCGGCTCATCCGGGAACATTCTCGTGAGCGTTCGCTCGACGCGGTCCTCAGGATGGCTGAAGTGCCGGAGGGCGCGGTGCTCAACGACGCCGGCGACATCCGGTTTCCGACCGTGCAGATCGAAAATGTGTACGTGCTGCCCGGAATTCCGCAACTGTTCGAGGCCAAGCTTCGGGCGCTGAGCAGCCGCTTCGCGACCGATCCGTTTTTCATGCGCGCGATTTACCTGACCGCGGGCGAAGGCGCGATCGCCGCGCATCTGAACGACTGTATGCGCAAATTTCCGGAGCTGATGCTGGGTTCGTATCCGCGGATCGGAGATCCCGACTACCGCGTGAAGCTAACGCTCGAGTCGAAGGACGCCGACTATCTCGAGCGCGCGTTTCGTCATTTGATGGGGCTGCTGCCGGCCGAGGCGGTAGTCAAAACCGAGTAGCAATTTTTTTTACGCCCGAACGTGGAGTGGTGGAGGAAGTCATGAGGAAAAAAAGTTTCAGATTTGCTGTAGTCACGGTCGCGTTGTCGATGATGCTCGCCGGACCGCTGGCCGAGTACGCCGCGGCGCAGACGCAGCCGGCCGGCGCCGCGACCCAGACGCAGGTCCCGCAGCCGCAGGACAACAACGTCAACTGGCCCGGCGCCGGCTACGGAGTGGGCGCGTTGTTCTGCAACGTTCTCTATATTCCGGCCAAACTGGTGTACGCGATCCTCGGCGGAATCGTTGGCGGCGGTACTTACCTGGTGACCGCGGGCAATTCGCAGGCGGCCAACACGGTGTGGCGCAGCTCGCTCGGTGGCGACTATGTCGTGACGCCGCAAATGCTCGCGGGCCAGCAGCCGATCAATTTCAGCGGGCCGACGGACACTCCGCCGGTCGTGGCGCCGTCGACGACTTCCTCGTCGAGCATGACGACCACGACCGCCAGCTCAGGTGGTGTCGTTGTCGCACCGATAACGCCGCTGCCGTCGTCAGGCTCGTCCGCGAGCGTGTCGTCGTCGGCAGGTGGGCAGCCGCTCGATCACGGCAGCGGTCCCGCGGGCGGATCGGCTGCGGCCCCGAATGTCGAGTAGCGGCGCAAGGCGTCGGAGAATGGAGAGTCGCGTATGAAGAAGATTCGCTTCGTCTGGAAATCGACCTGAACGACTTGCCGCAACGCAAGAAGTTTCTTGCGCAAGGATCTCGGCGCCGAACTCGACGAGCGCGACTACGCGAAGGTACCGCTGAGCTCAGCTGAGCTGAAGGATCTGTTCGCAGGCCGCGACCCGCGCGATTTTCTGAACGCGCGCAGCCCAGCGTTCAAGGCGATAGGCCTGGCAGGCAAATCGCTAACGCCCGAACAGGCACTAGCGCTGATGGCTAAGGAACCGAATCTGATAAAGCGGCCAATAGTAGTAACGGGCAAAGAAATAATCGCGGGCTTCGACCGCGACCGTCTCCGCGCGGCACTGAAGTAAGTTAGGCGCGGGCGGACTTGATCTCGAAGCGCACGCCTTCGCGGCGCTGGAGATAACTGACGATCTCGAAGAGATTATCAGCGCGAGGGTTTCCCGCAGGTCCCAGCATTCGCATCAGGCTCTTGGAGGGGATGTGCGTCGCTTCGGCGAGATCGGTAAATCCCAGGGTAGCGTTGACGTAGTCGCGCAGGATGGCCTTCGCCGTGGCTACATCGCCGACGAGCATGGCTTCGACTCCTTCGCGGAGAAGTTCTCGCCGGAACTTGGGATCGCGCTCGACGCGAGCGCGAATGGTTTCCTTGAAGTCGCGAGTGAGTGGCATGCTGCGTCTCCTACTTCCTTCGTTTGTAATCCTGCCAGTTGGCCAGGGCGGCGTTGATATCGCGATGCTGGCGCCTTTTCGTCCCACCGCCCAACAGGATGACAAATGTCTCGCCATCCTTGCCGAAGTAGATCCGGTAACCGGGTCCGTAGTCGAGCTTGTACTCGAAAACTCCGGAGCCGACGCCTTCGACGTTCGAGAAATTCCCGAGCGAAATCCGGGCCAGCGCGGTTGCTACCTTCGCGGCGGCCTCGGCATTCAGGCTATCGAACCATGCAGCGTATGGGCTGTTACCTTTCGTATCGAGATATTCTCGAACGTCGATCATCGGTTATAGTAACACATAAGTTACCATTGTCAAGAAGTGAATCCGGAGCGCGAAACGCGTCGCGCGTGGCCGCTCGACTGACAAAAGGAGAATTATCATTCAAGATGCAGTGGGCGGGAGGGTCGTCGAGTTGCGCGTGCAATAGCGCGGGCGCGATGCTATTTCCTGAGCTAGGCGAGGTGTTTTTTTCATGGCATTTTCTGACGATCTCTTCTTTGCTCCGGCTCATCGGCTGGCCGCGATGCTGCGCGCGCGCGACGTGTCTTCGGTTGAAATGGTCGACGCTTTTATCGAGCGGATCGAGTCGGTGAACCACGGTCTCAACGCCGTCGTCACGCTGGTCGAGGAACGCGCGAGCCGCGAGGCCGAGGAGTCCGACCGGCGCCTCGCCGGCAAGGGCGAGGTTCGCCCGCTCGAAGGGCTGCCGATCACAATCAAGGATTCGATTATCACCGAGGGCGTGCGCTCGACCTGGGGCATGAAGATGTTCGAGCATCACGTGGCCAAGCAGGACGCGCCGACGGTCGCACGGCTGCGCGCGGCCGGCGCGATCGTTATCGGGAAAACCAACACGCCCGAGATGACACTTGACTACGACTGCGACAACCCCGTTTTCGGGCAGACCAACAATCCGTGGAATCGCGAGCGCGTGCCCGGCGGATCGAGCGGCGGCGAGGCAGCCGCGCTTGCAGTGGGAATGTCGCCGCTGGGCATGGGCTCCGACTATCGCGGCTCGATCCGCGTGCCGGCACATTTCTGCGGTATCGTCGGGCTCAAACCGACGTGGGGAACGATTCCCGGCAGCGGGCATATGGCGCCGAGCGTCGCGGCGCCGCCACCGATCGCGCATATGGCGACGATCGGTCCGATGGCTCGATATGTCGACGACTTGACCCTCGCGTACAATATCGTGAAGGGGCCGCATACCAGCTCGCCCTACACCGTGCCGACGCCGGATGCTCATCCTGAAAAAATCGATCTGAAGAAAGTTCGATGCGCGATCTTCACCGACGCATGCAACGTTCCCGTTACGTCCGACACCCGCGCCGCGATCGAGCGCGCCGGACGCGAACTGCAGAAGATGGGGATCGTCGTCGAGGCCGTGAAGCCGCCGGTCGACGAAGGCGAGCGCCTGTGGTGGGAATACAATGGCGCGGACGGCAATCAACTGATGGCGGAGGCGTTTGGCGAAGGCCTGAAACACTCCCGCGACAAGCTGCGAAATTTCCTGGTCGCGGGCGCGGGAAAGTCGGCTGCCGAGTTCTTCAAGATTTCGATGGAACGCGACGCGTGGCGTGTGCAGCTCGCCGAGTTCATGGAGCGCTACCCGATCATTCTCGGTCCGACGTTCTGCGTCACCGCGTTCAAGCACGGCGCGACCGAGGTCGATATCGACGGCAAGAAATTTCCGTACATCCTGGCGAGCTGGCCGGTAGCGTGGGGCAACTGCGCAGGACTGCCGGGCGCGGTGGTGCCGTGCGGAAAGGATCGCGAGGGGCTGCCGATCGGCTTGCAGATTGTCGGGCGCGCATTCGGTGAAGAGACGGTGCTCGCAGTCGCCAAGGCCGCGGAGACAGCGCTCGGCGGGTATCAGAAGCCGCCGATGTGAGCGTGGCGGCGGGAAGGAACTTAATTTGATGTGAAACCCACCGTGGGTTTCACGCTTCCTTGGGCAGGGGTGGACCCCTGCACCCAGTACTAAGAAGCTATACGCTGAACCCGCTCGCGCGGCCGAGAATTGTTGCGCCGGCTGTTGTTAGCCATGACTCTGCGACTGCGGCGTGTTGGGTCAGCGTCTGGATGTCGCGCATGCATCGCTGGAGCGAGGAACCGTCGTACGGCGACGTGCCGCCGCCCGCTTTGTAGCAGGCGTCGGCGACCGCGGCGCAAGTGTGGACGGCCCAGGTGATCGCACCCATCACGGGCGCGCGGCCGTCAACTGAAACTTGACTCCCCGCGACAGCGGAATTCCATACCGCATCGGCCTGATTCCTGATCAGGTTGCGGGCGGCGCGCAGACTCGCGTCCGCATGTCCGACTCGATACTGAAACAGCGGAGACTCGGCCAGCGACGCGCTCGCGTAGAGGCGGCGCTTGTTGGTGTTGGAGAGTGCGACGATCTCGGTGATCGCGCGCTGCGCAATCCCGATCGCGACTGCGCCGATGTGCAGGGCGGCATAGAGGAGCGGCTCGGCGAACGATGGACTCGCAATCGACGGGCGGCCGAGAAAAATATCGAAGCTGTCGTCGGCTGGCACCATCAGATTCTCGACCACGATGTCGTGGCTGCCGGTTCCGCGCAGGCCGTTGACCGACCAGGTGTCGAGGATTTGCGCCTTCGACGACGCGAACATCATGGCGCGCGCTTCAGGGGCGCCGGGAATCGCGCCCGGACGTGGTCTTCCATTTTCCGTGACGACGCAGTTGCCGAACAGGTATTGGCTATGCTGGCATCCGCTGGTGAATCCCCATCGCCCGCTGACGCGATAACCGCCGTCGATCATTTCGGCCACGCCTCGAGGCGCGAACGCACCCGCAATAATCACGTCGGGCCCGTTGGAGTACAGGCGGTCGAAGTGATTGCGAGAGAGGAGCGCCAGCAGCATCGGCGTCTCGGATCCAATCATCACGACCCATCCGGTGGAGCCGTCGGCGGCGGCCAGCGTCTCGATGATTTCCATGCTGGCGGGCACGTCGATATCGAGGCCACCGTGGCTTTTCGGCACGAACATCCGGAAGCATCCCGCGGCGGTGAGTTGCGCGAGCAGATCGAGCGGGAGCCGGCGGCCAGCGTCGATCTCGGCGCTGCTTGCGCTGATCGATGGCGCAAGATCGCGAATCGAATCGAGCAAAGTCTTCGCTTCCGGGGTCATGGCGTTCCCTTATGTAGCCGACGAGGTTGCCAAGCGCCAGCACGCGCCAAAAAAACGGCCGAGTCGTCATGACCCGGCCGTTTGTCTTCGATTGATGTGATCCGGCTACGCCGTCTTCTCGGCCTTCTCGACGCCCGCGTCGTTGCTGCGTTCAGCGCGCTCTCCCCGTGGCGGCCGCTCAGTCTTATCCCCCGTCTTATCGCCGCGCGCGCGGGGCACGATGTTGCTGGTGGTCAGCACCTCGATAAACTTGCGCACTGCGGGCGAGAGCTCGCGGCCGCGCTTGTAGATGATTGCGAGCGGCCGGAGAAAGGTGCCTTCCTGGAACTCGAGCATCCGCAAAGTGCCGCGCGTGACCTCGTTCTCGACCGTCATCCGCGGCACGATCGCGCATCCGAGCCCAATTTCGACGGCGCGCTTGATGGTCTCGATATTATCGAATTCGAGCACGTAAGTCGGCTTGACGCCGTGCTCGCGCAGGATTCGATCGGAGGCCTTGCGCGTCGGGATATCGCGTTCGTAGCCGACGAACTTCTGACCCTGCAACTGCCCGACATTCACCTTCGTATGCTTGGCGAGCGGATTGTCGGGCGGCACGGCCAGCACCAGTTCGTCGTGGCGAAACGGCACCGAAACGATCTGGCTGCGCTTGGCTGGATAAGCAACGACCCCGAGATCGACCTTGCCTTCGATAAGGTCCTCGTAAATTTTGTTGGAGCGCAGATACTCCAGATGTACGTTGACCGCGGGATAGTTGCGCAGAAACTCAGTCAGGTACGGCGGCAATTCGTGCAGGCCGACGCTGTATACCGTACCGACGCGAATCGAGCCCGCGACCACCGAGCCGATCTCGCGCAGCCGATTTTCCAATTCCAGGAAACGGCGCACGATTTCCTTGCTCGCGGTGTACAGAATCTGTCCGGCCGGCGTGGGTTTGACTCCCGCTCGTCCGCGTTCTATCAATCGGCAGTCGTACTTTTCCTCCAGGCTTCGGACCTGCTGGCTGACCGCCGATTGAGTGACGAAGTTTTGCGACGCGGCATAAGAAAAGCTTCCGCTTTCGATTATGTCGCAGAAGACCTTTAGCGTTTCGATGTGCATATTGCTGGCTTGATGTATAAGGCTACGTGATACCCAAATCGGAAGCAAACAGTAGCCGAGATAAGAGAATTTTCGGCTCAGATCAGCCTGCGGAACCAACGCACGCGGGTCAAGAGCGTGCAATACTAGGGTTATGATTTCGGTCATCCAAAGAACAATCAACGCGGACGGATTTCTGGCGGCTGAAAGCCGGCATCTTGCCGTATAATCGCCTCTAAAGGTCGGATGGAGCATAACATGTCGGATTTATTGAGAGACCTCGACTTTTTTCACCTCGACGACCTGCTGACCGATGAAGAGCGGATGGCCCGCGACACCGCCAAACGCTTCGTCGATCGCGAAATTCTGCCGCTGATCGAGCGCAATTTTGCGAGCGAAACCTTCCCAATGCATCTCGTACCGCAAATGGCTGAGCTTGGGATGTTTGGAGCTAATCTGAAGGGCTATGGATGCGCGGGGATGAACAACGTCGCCTATGGCCTGATTATGCAAGAGCTCGAGGCGGGCGACTCGGGACTGCGCTCCTTCGCGTCGGTGCAAAGCGCGCTTTCGATGTACGCGATTTATGCAAACGGCAGCGAGGAACAGAAGCAGCGCTACTTGCCGGAAATGGCCAAGGGGAAATTGATCGGATGTTTCGGGCTGACCGAGCCGGACCACGGATCGGACCCAGGCGGGATGGAAACGCGGGCGCGGCGCGACGGCGACGGGTGGATTCTCAACGGGACCAAGCGCTGGATCACCAACGGGTCGATCGCCGACGTCGCGATCGTGTGGGCGAAGGTCGACGAGGGCATAACCGGGTTCCTCGTCGAGAAAGGGACGCCGGGATTCTCGACGCGCGATATCCATGGAAAATTTTCGATGCGCGCGTCGATCACGTCGGAGTTGATTTTAGAGGACGTGCGGATTCCCCGGACGGCGCATCTCGAAAAAGCGCGCGGACTCAAGGGTCCGCTCGGATGCCTGACGCAGGCGCGCTACGGAATCGCGTGGGGCGCGATCGGCGCGGCGCGATCGTGTTTCCATTGCGCGCTCGATTACACGAAATCGCGCAAGCAGTTTTCGCGTCCGCTGGCGGGCTATCAACTGGTGCAGGCGAAGCTGGTCAAGATGCTGACCGAGATCACCAAGGCGCAGATGGTCTGCCTGCGCCTGGCGCATCTGAAGGATCAGGGCAAGATGCGGCCGGAGCACGTTTCGTTCGCGAAGCGGAACAATGTCAACGAGGCGCTGAAAATCGCGCGCGACGCACGCGACATGCTGGGCGCCAATGGAATCGTGAACGAATACCCGGTGATTCGTCACATGCTGAACCTGGAGACGGTGAATACTTACGAGGGAACGTTCGACGTGCATACGTTGATCCTCGGGCGCGACATCACGGGCGAGAACGCGTTCGAGTAAGCGAGGGATCGAGGCTTACCGCGGTCGCCGGCTGTCGTGCTAGAACTTCGAATCAGGGAGAACTCACCATGATCAAGGCAAAGGCGTTCAATCATGCGGCTTTCCGCGTCAGCGACGTCGAGAAGGCGACCAGCTTTTACGAAAACGTGATCGGCCTGAAGCGGCTGCCGCGTCCGAACTTCGGCTTCGGCGGCGCCTGGTACGGAATAGGCAACAACGCGCTGCATATCATCTCGAGCGAGAACCGCGGCCAGAAACCCGACCCGCTCGGCGCGCACGTCGCTTTCGACGTCGAAGACTTCGATGAGACCAAGCGCACGCTCAAGGAAATGGGAATCGAATTCCTCGAAGGCCCGAACATGGGCGCGGGCCGCCAACTATGGATCCTCGATCCAGACGGCAACACCGTCGAGCTGCGAACCGAAAAGTAGGCGGCTTCATCGCGAACGGAACTGCGGGATGATGTCTTCAGCGAAAGCCTGAATATCTTCTTCGGCGCTCAACAGCGGATTGTACATGAATATGAAGTGCGTGACGCCGGCTTTGATGAATTGTTCGATTTTATCCACGCACTCCTGCTTGCCGCCGATGATGATCCGATCGCGCGCCTTTTCCGGAGTGGTCTGCGCCATCATCGCGACGACCCCGGCGAGCGTCTCCTCGCGCTGCTTGGGGGCCTTGTAGCACAACGCGAGCATCAGCGTTTTTTCGATTTCATCGGTATTGCGCCCGACCGTATCGCCATGGCGCTCGATCACCCCGATGAGCCGTTTCATCTCCGCCGCATCGGCGTTGCCCATGTTCCACATATCGGCGTACTTCGCGACTATCTTGAGCAGCACCTTTTCTCCGTGGCCGCCGATCATCAGGGGCAGATGCTTTTGCACCGGCTTTGGATTACATACCGCGTCGACCACGTTGTAATGCTTGCCCTTAAGCGTGGTTTTTTCCTGGGTGAGCATCCCCTTGATGATCTGGCATGATTCGTCGAGCGCCTGGAGTCGGCCGCCAACGGTTTTGAAATCGATGCCGAAGCTACGATGTTCCAGCTCGAACCATCCGGCGCCGAGCCCGAGGTTAAGCCTGCCACCGCTTACTTGATCGAGCGTCGCTGCCATCTTCGCCGTGAGGCACGGGTTGCGGTAGGTGTTGCCGTTGACCAGCGCGCCGATACGCGCACGCTTGGTGTTCTGGCTGAGCGCGCTCAGAAGCGTCCAGCTTTCCATGCAAGGGCCGGTCGGGTCGGGCACGAAGATCGGATAGAAATGATCGAACGCCCAGAGCGAGTCGTAGCCCCAGCTATCGGCGTTGCCCCAAAAGGTGCGCAATTGTTCCCATTCGATGTTCTGCTGTCCAGTTTGCACTCCAAAGCGAATCGGATGCTTGTCCACGCGTTTTCCTCCCTAGTGGCTCTCAATGGCTTCGTGTTTCAGTACTCAGTTCGTCACGGCCTTCGCGCCCGTTTTGTTGGGGCGCGTTGGACTTAGATTCCTGCGAGCTTGCGGGCGTAGGCGGCTACCGTCTTGAAGTCGTACTCGCGGTAGGCTTGCAACTTCTCGGCTTCAAAGCCGCCTTCTGCGTGCACCGCGAGCACTTCCTGGTAGCCGCCGAAATCCGACGACGTCAGATCGCTTATCAGGTTCAGCAGCCTGAGACGTTTCTCCGCGTCGAAGCCCTTCGCACCGCCCATGTACTTGAGCACATAGGCGCGGGTCGCCTCGCTCGTCAGGTCTTCGGCGGCCGGCGCCGTCACCAGCAGGCCGCCCGCGAGGTCCTGCACGATCTGCACCGCCTGATGGTAATTGTGCGCGAAGTGATACTTCGCGACATTGGTCAGCAGCGTGTTCGGCACCGCGACGCCGTCCTCGAGCGTGCAGGTGCGCGCGGCATGCTCGATAAGCCCGCGCACCGTGGTGTGATACGCCGCCAGATGCGTGAGCTTGTCGCGCACATGACCCGCGCGCGAGATTCCGTTGGCCTCCGCGACCGCGTGGCCGGCGCCCGCCATCAGCTCGAGCAGCGGCAGTTTGTACGACACCGCGGTGAAGCGATGGAATCGCACGAAGGTCAACGCCAGCAAGCCCGCGAAATCGATTTCGCCTTGCAGGAACACGCGCTCCTTGGGCACGAACACATCGTCGAAGACCGTCAGCGTCTCCATCATCTTGTGCCGCGCGCTGATCGGATGCTCGAAATCATTTTTGTGCGAGCTCCCGTGCGGCGACGCGAGCAGCTTCAGCCCCGGCGTGTTAACAGGCAGCGCGAACGCGACCGCGTAAGCCTTGTCCTCGGCGCGCATCGCACGCGTCGGCAGAACGATCACCTCGTTGGTATTCGTCGAGACGCTGGTGTGGACCTTCGCCCCGCGGACGACGATACCGTCGGCGCGCTCCTCGACGATTCGCACGTAGTAGTCCGGATGATCCTGCTGCGTGGGCCCGAGCGCGCGATCGCCTTTGACATCGGTCTGCGCAACGGCGACAGCGAGATCGTCGTCGCGGCATTCGCGGTAGTACCTGTGAATGCGCTCGCGATACTCGGGCTTGCCGGCCGCCGCGAGCCGCTCGCCGATAATGTGCAGGGCGAGCAGCGCGTCGGTGCCGATTTCCTTGATCAACACCACCAGCGTCGCACCCTCGCGCGTCGAGGCCGCGATCAGCGCGCTGCGCTTCAGCAGGTCGTCGCCATTTTGCGGAACATGGAAGTAGCGGCTGTACTCGTCGGCGCCATCTTTCACGACCGCGAGTTCGCGATACTTCGGATCGTGCGCCATCCGGTAATCGAGCGCCGCGTGCTCGACTGCGATTCCGATTACAGGATGCGCGGTTACGTCCGCGACCTTCTCGCCCCTGAAAAAAACCGCGCGGCCGTCGCGCAGCGAACTTTTGTACTGTTCAGCCGTCCGTAATCCCATCGTCGTGATTTTTCCTCGTCGAAGATTGTGGCGAACGCGCGCGCCGCCTGAGACGCTCGGTTGCGAGCGGTGCGAAACGCCAATATAGAAGCGGTGAGCGTTCGCTGTCCAACTGCCTACGCGGGAGAAGCGCAATGGCGAGTCCGAAGATGTTCGATTTGAGCGGCGAAGTCGCCGTAGTCACGGGCGGCAACGGCGGAATCGGTCGCGGGATCGCGCTCGGATTTGCCGAGGCCGGCGCGTCGGTCGCAATTCTCGCGCGCAATGAGGATAAGAATCGCGCCGTCGTGGAAGAGCTCGCGAAAGCGGGCGTGCCTGCGATAGCCGTCCATCTCGACGTGACGCGGCGCGACGACCTGCGTCCGGCAATGGAGGAAGTCGAGCGCAAGCTCGGACCGATCTCGATTCTCGTGAACAACGCCGGTATCGCGATCATGCGCAGCACGCTGAAATTCAGGGCCGAGGATTGGGATCGCGTGATCGAAACCAACCTGAACTCGTGCTTTTTTCTTTCGCAGATCGCAGCGCAGTCCATGGTCACGCGCAAGCGCGGCAAGATTATCAATATAGCGAGCGAATATTCCCGATTCGGTGCGCAGAGCGGAATTCCGTACGCGGCGGCGAAAGGCGCGCTCGTGCAGACGACCAAAACGATGGCGATCGAGCTGGCGCCGCACAATGTCCAGGTCAACGCGATCGTGCCGGGATGGATCGAAACCGACATGACGGTCGGCGCGCAGAGCGGCCCGATGTTCACGGAGATAATCATGCGCACGCCGGCCGGCCGCTTCGGCAAGCCCGAGGAAATGGCGGGAGCCGCGATTTTTCTCGCCTCGCACTCGTCGGACTTTGTGACCGGCTCGATCGTATACGTCGACGGCGGCTACGCGATCAGGTGAGAAGGCGCGCGCAGGCGTGTAAGATGCCGCATCATGGCTCGACGCAAACCGCCTGCTTCCGCGCATCCTGAATCCGTGCGTCACGAGCACGGCCTGCCGGCGCTCAAGCCGCTGCGCGTGCTGGTGGCCGGCGAGGTTATCCTCGATCGCTACATCTGGGGCGACGTCGCGCGGATTTCGCCGGAGGCGCCGATCCCGATTCTGCGCGTGCAGCGCCGCGAGGAGAAGCCGGGCAACGCGGGCTTCGTGATGGCGAACCTGCGCGCGCTCGGCGCGGACGTGAGCGCGCTGAGCGTGGTCGGCGCAGATCGCAACGGCAGCCTGCTGCGCGAGATTTTTGCCAATCTCGGGATCGATACGCGCTCGATTCTGATCGATCCCGACCGGCCCACCATCGTCAAAGATCGAATGCTCGGTTCCGTGCAGGCGGCCCATCGCGCGACCCAGCAACTGCTCCGCGTCGACGAGGAAGATCCCACCCCGCTCAAACTCCCGCGCGAGCGCGAGCTGATCGCGCGCCTCAAGTCGGAACTTCGCAACTGCGACGGCGTGCTCGTTTCGGATATCGACAAGGGGATGCTGACGCCGGCCGTGTTGCGCGCGCTGATCGACGGCGGCCGGGCGTGCGGTATCCCGGTGATAGTCGATCCGCGCCGGACCGATGACTTCTCGATTTATCGCGGCGCCACCGCGCTCACGCCCAATCGTCACGAAACCGAAGTCGCGACCGGGATGCGCCTTACCGACCGCGGAGTTTGGCGAAAAGCGTCCGAGACTCTCGTGCGCAAGCTGGGCCTCGAAGCGTGCCTCATAACGCTCGATCGCGACGGGATGTATCTCGCGGAGCGCGGCGGCAAGGACACCTACGTCTCGACGATGCCGCGCGAGGTTTACGACGTCACCGGCGCGGGCGACGTGGTGCTGAGCGTGTTCGGCATGTTTGCGATCGCGGGACTCGGCTTCTCGTCGGCGGCGACGATCGCGAACCTGGCCGCGAGCATCGAGGTGACGCGCATCGGCACCGAAGTCATCACGCGCGAAGATCTTGCTCGCGCGCTGAGTCCCGCTCACGCCAGCTACGAACGCAAAATCCATTCGGCGGACGAACTCAAGGCCGCGCTCGAGCGCGAGCGCCGCGCCGGCCGGCGGATCGCGTTCACCAACGGATGCTTCGACCTGCTCCACGCCGGGCACATCCAGGCTCTCGCGTTTGCGCGCGCGCAGGCCGACCTGCTGGTGGTCGGGCTCAACAGCGATCGCAGTGTCCGACGCCTCAAGGGCGACGCGCGCCCCATCTATCCTGTGGCGGAACGCGCGAGAATCCTGGCGGCCCTGGAAGCAGTCGACTACGTCGTCGTGTTCGACGAAACACGCGCCGAGAAAATTATTCGCACGGTCAAACCCGACGTTTTGATCAAGGGCGAGGATTGGCGCGGCAAGAATGTTGACGGTCAGGCGTTCGTCGAAGCGCGCGGAGGAAGAGTGGCGCTGGCGCCGCTGCTTGGCGGGCGCTCTACCAGTGCGACTATTGAGCGGATGGGTTCGAAGGCGGGCGCGGGGAAAGACGGCGGGTGATCTGGTCGGTGAATTGTTTGAGTTCGGGCATCGCGAGCATCCAGGCGCCGAACAGGTAGAGTCCGCCGTAAGTCGAGAGAATCGTCAGACCCTGGATGCGGGGGCCGAATCCGGCCATTCGAAGTTTCAAGACGAACCCGACCGTAGCGGCTCCCAGAGCCAGCGCCCACAACTTCGCGAGGTACGAACGCTCCAGGCCGGTCCATCCGATGCGGCCGTTCAGGGCCCATCGCAGCAGCGCGAACTCGACCCATCCGGAGAGGCCCGCCGACACCGTCAGTCCGGCGACGCCCCACTTCTGCGCGATTCCGAGCGTCGGCGGAAGTGGAATCGCGCATAGATAGCCGAGCACCAGCGTCAGCATGACGCGGATCAGCGCGAATCGAAGCGGAGTGCGAGTATCGAACAACGCGTAGAACGCCGAGTTGTACAACCGGCCCATCGTGGCCGCGAGCAGCCCGACCCCGGAGCCGGCGAGCACCGCCCACACATAGACGGCGTCGGCGCGGGTGAACGCGCCGGATTGATAAATCATCGCGACGATCACGTCGCCTAGAATCAGGAAGGCGGCGGACGACGGAACGACCATGAACGCAATCTGCCGCAATCCGCGATTGAGGCGCGTGCGCAAAATCGCGCTCATCTGCTCGGGCATCGCACCCGCGGCGCGCGACATCGCGGGCAATTCCGAGGCGGCCACCGAGTATCCGAACAGGCTGATCGGCACCATGTACAGCAACTGGCCGTAGTTGAGCGCGGCGACGGCGCCGGTCGGCAAGAGGCTGGCCAGGACGTTGTCAATGTAAGAGCTGAGGTTGATGACGCCGCGGCTGACTACGACCGGCGTCAGATTGTGGAACACGGAACGGAGCGGCGCGGCGACGCGCGCGAAGTCGATGCGATGCTTCCTCAACAGCGCGAGCGTTTGCGGGACCTGCACCGCGATTTGCAAAGCGGAGCCGACCACAGAGGCCCACGAGATCGCGATCGCGAGCCCGTCCTGCGAGCGGCGGGGACCATAATAGAGGAGCGCCGCGATCATGGCGATGTTCCATGCGACCGGCGCCGTGTACGAGACGAAAAATTTGTGATGACTGTTCAGGACGCCGAGAAACCACGCCGACACCACCAGCAATCCGGAGCCGGGAAACAGGATGCGCACGATCTGAATCGTCAGGTCGCGCTTGTCGCCCTCGAAGCCGGGCGCGATCACGTCGATCAGGTACGGCGTGACCAGGATGCCGATCGCCACCAGGATCGATACGCCGAGCGTCAGGATCGCGCCGACGCCCCATGCGACCATGTCGGCGGTTTCCTCGTCGCCCTCGCCCAGCAGTTTGCCGTAAACGGGAATGAACGACGCGGAGAGCACGCCTTCGCCGAAGAGGTTCTGCAGAATGTTCGGGATGCGAAAGCCCGCCTTGAACGCGTCTGCCGTGGCCGAATCGCCCAGAAAATGCGCGAAGATGCTGTCGCGGACGAGGCCGGCAATCCGGCTGAGCAGCACGCCGGCGGCAATCGTGCCGGCCTGGCTCGCGCCGGCTCCGCTCGCACTGGGGCGCGGCTTGACGCGCGGTTCGTCGCGCTCCTGTTTGGGTGCGATTTCGGACAAATTGGTCTCTTGTACTCTGACGCAGGAAGTATAGCGACCGCCTCAAGCGCGTAGTAGCTTTCTCTCGGGGCGCGCTACAATCGTGGCGTGAGCTTCTCGCTTTACGTTCATATTCCGTGGTGCCAATCGAAGTGCCCGTACTGCGACTTCAATTCGCACGCGGCATCGTCGTGGCCGGAGACGGATTACACGCGCGCGCTGATTTCGGAGCTTGAATTCAGGGCGAGCGCGCCGCCGTTTTCAGGCGAGCGCATCCGGACAATCTTTTTTGGAGGCGGAACACCGTCGCTGTTCGATCCGAAATCCATTGGCGAGATTTTAGACGCCGCCAATCGCGTCTGCGGGATCGAACCAGACGCGGAGATCACGCTCGAAGCGAATCCCGGCACCGTGGACCCGGCGAAACTCGTCGGGATGCGCGCGGCGGGCGTCAATCGGATCAGCTTCGGCGCGCAATCGTTCAATGCCGCGACGCTCAAGTTTCTCGGCCGCATCCACAGCGCCGACGAAACCCGCGCGGCGGCGAAGATGGCGCATCGCGCGGGTTTCGATCGGCTCAATCTCGATTTGATTTTCGCGGTGCCGGGGCAGACGGTTGCGGATATTCTTTTCGACATCGAATCGGTCGCCGCGCTCGAGCCCGATCACATCTCGGCTTACAACCTGACCTTCGAAGAAGGCACCGCATTTTTCACGGACTTGAAGCGCGGCCGAATCAAGCAGCTCGCGACCGACGAGCAGGCCGCGATGTATCAAACGGTGCGCGAGGAGATCCCGCGGCGTGGCTACGCGATGTATGAAATCTCCAACTACGCGGCGCCCGGCCACGAGGCGCGCCACAATCTGACGTACTGGCGCGGTCAGACGTACCTCGGAATCGGCGCGGGCGCTCATAGCTACGCGGGCGATGAGCGCGGCGGCGAAAGAAAGCGCTGGTGGAATGAAAAACTGCCGGCGCGATACATCGCTGCGATCGAAGAACGCGCGAACGCGGAGGCCGGCGCCGAAACGATCGATGAAGCCACGGCGCACAGTGAATTCGTGTTCCTGAATCTGCGGCTGCGAGACGGCTTCGCGCTGGCCGATTTTCACGAGCGCTTCGGCCGCAACTTCGAATGTATCTTCGGCGGCGTCGCGACTCCGCTCTTCAACAACGGTCTGCTGACGCTCGACCGCGGCAGGATCAAGCTGACCGACCGCGGCCTCGAGATGGCCGACTCGGTGTTTGCGGAGTTTGTCTAGAGGACCGCGAGATAGGGAATTATCGGCAACCTAACCCCTAGCCCCTTCCCATTGTGGGAAGGGGAACCGGAGTTGTGAGGATCGTTGCGTCCTATCCCCCTAGCCCCCTTTCCAGATGGAAAGGGGGAACGCTGAACTTGCCCGGTTTGATGAACACTCCTCCGCGCGTACTTTCGCGCTTTCGAAGTGTCCATCAAACCGGGGCAAGTCCAGAAGGATGCGGCTCGCCTTTGCAGGGAGCGGGGAAGGAAAGGGCCAATCAGGAGCGGGCGATGGTTGCGTCGAGTAGTTCGAGGATTTTCGCTGGCGTGGCTAGCTTGATGAAGGCGCCCAAGCGGGGGCCGCGTTGCTGGCCCAGGATCGAGCGGTACAACAGCGGAAAAATCTTGCCTGGCTTGTCGTAGTTTTCGCGGCCTAGATCGTAAATCTTCTTCTCGATTTCTTCGGCGCTTGCGTTCTGATTTTCGCGCAGGTATGCCGCGAGATTTTTCAGCTGCTCGCGCTCGGCATCTGATGGCGTGTAGAGCTGCTTGGTCGGCTCGATGAAATCGCGGTAGAAATTGAGCGCGCATTCCATCAGCGCGCGGCCCATCGCTTGGGTCTCCGCATCTCCCGCGATCGAGGCGTCGTAGCGGACGATGTAGTTCCAGATGAAATCGCGATCCGAGCTGCCCAGCGCGGCGACCAGGTTCATCATCATGCCGAAGCTGAGGGCAGAGCTGAATCGCCTCGGCGTCGTGCTCTGGATCACGAATTCAAGCACCGATTCGCGCCGCTGTTCTTCCGAGGCTGCCGCATATTCGCGCACCGCGTCGAGGTATTCGTCGACGTATTGGGGTATCGCCTCGAGAAACAGCTTGCGCGCGCGGCGCGGGTTGAGCAGCAGGAAAAATTTGAGCACTTCGATTGGCGCGTAGCGCGTCCACTGATCGACCGTTACGCCCCGGCCGACTGACTTCGAGACCTTGTGCCCTTCCTCGTCGAGAAACATCTCGAATGGAAATCCGAGCGGCGGCTTCGCGCCCATTACGCGGAGAATCTGTCCCGACAGCCTCGCCGAGTCGGTGAGATCTTTTCCGTACAGCTCGTAATCGACCTTGAGAACGTACCAGTGAAGCGCCCAATCGACTTTCCATTGCACCTTGGCCTTGCCGCCGAGGACGGACTGCTCGCCGCTGAAACCGCATCCCGTGGCGCCGCCCGCGCTCTTTTCGCAGGTGAACTCGATCGACGCGCGCTCGGGGTGATAGGCCGTCACAGCGCGCTCGACGACCTGCCCGCAGTTCGGACAAATCGGCATGAACGGCGACCATCCCGCGCGATTTTCCGCGCGCAGCGTCGGCGCGATGATCGCGATGATCTCCGCGTGCTTCTCGAGGATCAGCTTCAGTCCCTCGTCGAAGCGCCCCGACGAATACATTTCGGCCGCGCGCACCAGTTCGTACTCGACTTCGACCGGCGCCAGGAATCCACCGAGCAACCCGATCATGTGATCGGCGAAACTGGCGTGGCATCCGAAGGGGTCGGGAATCTTCGAGACCGGAATGCCCAGGTACTGCTCGACGCCCTTGCGATTCGGCACGTTCTCGGGCACTTTGCGGAGTCCGTCGAGGTCGTCGATGAAAACGATCAGGCGCGACGGCCGTGACGGCTCGAGCAGATGAAACGCCTTGCGCACGAAAGACGGGCGAAGAATTTCCGCCATCGTGCCCAGATGCGGCAATCCCGACGGCCCGAAGCCGCTCTCGAAAATTACGGGGCGAGCGGGCTCATACGCTGCGACGCGCTCTACGAGCCGCCGAGCTTCTTCGCGCGGCCATAGTTGGGCAGCTGAGTTGCCGGCTTGCGAATCGGGTGTCGATGCACCTGCCATCGATTGGGTCTCTTCCTTAAGCGACGCGCCTGGCTTCAGGGCTTATCGGGATTTTTGCCGCGGAGGACGCTCGCGACCGCCTCGTGAATCCATGGATCGATCTGCAGGTCGCGATTTTTCTCCGACGCGAGCCGGAGTTTAACCGCGCAATTGCCGCAGATAAAGGCCTGCTGGCGAAAGCCGGCGGTGTCTTCGACGGAAATACGCAATAGCCAGTCGGCGAATTCGCGGCGGCAGATCGCGCAGTGAAATTTGCCGGGATGGGAATTTATAGAATCCATACAACGTGTTATTGTATCATTGCTTCAACTCTTTGCGCTGTGGTATTCCCCTTCATCCGATGAATTTCATGACGGCTCGCCAGAATTCCGTTTTCGGTCTCCGCACACATTTTCGGACCGCTGGTCCCGTTATTCGGACCATTCGCGCCCCAGGCGCCCGCACCCGAGCTATCCGCGACTAAACAGTTGATTCTTCCCGTCGTCGCCTCGACGCGACACGGGAGTGTCTCATTTTATGGATCAGGCGCTCACCAAGCAGAAAATCAAGGAATTGCGTGCGATGGTCGGCGACGGCGATCGCGTGGCGATCGTGCTGCAGGACGACCCCGATCCGGACGCGATGTCGAGCGGAATAGCCCTGCGTGCTCTGTTGGGGCGCAACAAGCAGACCACGCCGTTATTCGCGTTCAAGCCCGTCACGCGGCCGGAAAACCTCACCATGGTGCATCTGCTGGAGATTGAAATTCAGCCGGCCACGACCGAGGACCTGCGTTCGTTCGACAAGATTGCGATGGTCGACGTTCAGCCGCCGTTTTTCGGCGAAAAAATTCCACGCGCCGATATCGCGATCGATCATCATCCCGGCTACCCTGGCGGCGCCGCTCCGTTCGAGGACGTCCGCACGAAATACGGCGCGACCGCGACTATCATGACCGAGTACCTGGTCGCGGCTGACGAGAAAATCAGCGAGCGCCTTGCGACCGCGTTGATTTACGGAATCCGCAGCGACACCCTGGCCTTGTCGCGACGCGTCACCGACGACGACCTGCAAGCGTTCGCGCATCTCACTCCGCTGGCGAACTACAGCATGCTCCGGCAGATCGATCGTCCCGAGCTGCCGCTTAGTTTCGCGCAAATCCTGGCGCGCGCGATGAAACGGATGGTGGTCAAGGATCACCTGGTCGTGCTCAATCTCGGAACTGTCGAGCGCGACGACGTGATCGTGCAGATGGCGGATTTCTGCCTGCAGTTCGAGGGCGTGGCGTGGGTCGCGGTCGCGGGCAAGCTCGAGGGCAAGCTCGTGATCAGCGTGCGCAACCATGGCATGAGCGGCAACAACGCGGGCGAGGCGGTGAAGAGTCTGTTCGCCGATATCGGCAGCGCCGGCGGCCATCGCAATATGTCCAAAGCTGTAATTCCGCTGCGAGCATGGCGGCGGCGCGAGGGCACCACCCGCGACTCGCAAATCGAATCGCGGCTGCGCGAGCTGTTCAGCGCGCGCGTCAAGGTCCAGGCCGCCGAAGCTGCCGGGGCTCGCAACGCTCCCGCCCGCAATGGCAACTGACCGCGGAGCGCACTGCGGCCAGTCAGTCGTTTACCCGTTTCGCCGATTTCCATATCGTAGTTGGCGTCCATGCTTTATCAGCCGCGATGAGTCCGAGTTCTTCCAAAATCTCCGCGTTCGAGTTCCTGGCGCCGGTTATCGTCGGCTGCGCGCTCTTCATGGAGATGCTCGATGCGACGGTCATCTCGACCGCGCTGCCCGTGATGGCCAAGGCGCTCGGCGAGGATCCGATCAAGCTCAATCTCGCAATAACCTCCTACTTGTTGAGCCTCGCCGTTTTCATTCCGATCAGCGGCTGGATGGCGGATCGATTCGGCGCGCGCACGGTGTTTCGCACCGCGATCGTGATCTTCACGACCGGCTCGGTGTTTTGCGGACTGTCGAACTCGCTGCCGGAGCTGGTCGCTGCGCGAATTTTGCAAGGCTTCGGCGGGGCCATGATGGTCCCGGTCGGCCGTCTGATCGTTCTCAAAACCGTAGCCAAGTCCGATCTGGTCACCGCGATGTCGTACTTGACCGTGCCCGCGGTATTGGGTCCGGTGGTCGGACCGCCGGTCGGCGGGTTTATCGTGACGTACTATTCGTGGCGCTGGATTTTCTTCATCAACGTGCCGATCGGCGCGCTCGGTATCACACTGGTCACCTGGTACATCCCAAACATCCGCGAGAATAAGGTCTTCCCGCTCGACTGGCGCGGCTTTCTGCTCACCGGCCTCGGACTGGCGGGCTTGGTCTCGGGCTTCGAGTCGATCGGCCGCGGCGTAGTCCCCGCCAGCATCATCATGTGCGTGATGGTGGCCGGCGGCATGTGCATGGGCGCTTACATCCTTCACGCCCGGCGCATCGACTATCCGATCATCGACCTGAGCCTGATGAAAATCCCGACCTTCTCCGTGGCTACGCTGGGCGGCGGACTCTTTCGCATGGGCATCGGCGCGTTGCCGTTTCTGTTGGCGATGCTGCTGCAGGTGGTTTTCGGCCTCTCCGCGTTCGCTTCGGGAATGCTGACGTTCGCCAGCGCCGCCGGCGCCTTGTTAATGAAAGCCACCGCCCCGCCAATCCTCCGCCGCTTGGGTTTTCGCTCGGTGTTGATCGGCAATGGGGTGCTCAGCGCGTTCATCATGATGAGCTACGCGCTGTTCGGTCCCACAACGCCTCACTACATTATCGTGCTGGCTCTGCTGATCGGGGGATTCTTCCGTTCGCTGCAATTCACTGCGCTGGGAACACTTGCCTATGCCGACGTGCCTGACAGGTTGATGAGCAACGCGAGCACTCTGTCGAGCATGGCGCAGCAACTGTTCCTGAGCCTCGGCGTGGCGCTCGGCGCGATGCTGCTGCACATGAGCCTGCGCGCGAGCGGCTCGTCGCATCTGTCGACGCATGATTTCACGCCGGCCTTCGTGGCGATGGGAGTTCTCGCGCTGACGTCGTCGCTGCTTTTCATCCCGCTGGAGTATCACGCCGGCGACGAAGTGAGCGGGCGCCGCGCCGGCGTCGAGCTTTCTCACACGCCGCAAACAGTTCCCGAAGCCGATTGATCGCGCGCGGTCGTTTACCGAGGGCGGCGATACCTTTATCGTAGTGCTAGTGAACGTGGCGGAGGCGACTGTGGAGGTTAAGAATCGGCTCGGACTTCATCTGCGAGCCGCATCCGCGCTCGCGCAGACGGCCGCGAAATTCACCTCGAAGGTCATGATTGGTCCGAGCCAGGACGAGCTCGTCAACGCCAAGAGCATGACCAACCTCATGATGCTCGGCGCCGCGCAAGGCTCCAAGCTCAAGGTGCGCGCCGAAGGGGCAGACGCGCGCGAGGCTCTGAAGGCCGTCCAGACCCTGTTCGACGAACGCTTCGGCGAGGAATAACCGCGCGGATTCGATGGGTGCCTCCAAATCGTGCAGCGGCCGCTATCTTGATTCTGTCCGATTGGTCAGTTATACCTTCACTACCTGAAAAATCTCGCGGCGCACTGCCGTTTTTCACGTTTCTGGCAGGCGCTATGCTGACCCTCTGGAACAGAACAAAATTGAATTTCCGAGTCCCGAGCGCCACCCGCGTCAGTTGAATTCCGGTCTGCGACGGGCATCCGAAAACCCGAAAGAGCGCCTTGCAAGGAGCAATCGCGAATAATGCCGCTTAAGGATTTCCTGTTCACCTCCGAGTCGGTCTCCGAAGGCCATCCGGACAAAATGTGCGACCAGATTTCCGACGCCGTCCTCGACGCGCTCCTGGCCGAGGACCCCAACTCGCGCGTCGCACTCGAGACGCTCGCCAAGACCGGCCTCATCGTCCTCGCCGGTGAGATTACCAGCCGCGCGAAACCAGACTACGTGAAAATCGCGCGGCAGACCGCACTCGAAATCGGCTACAACAGCACCGAGGTCGGCTTCGACGGTAACAGTTGCGCAGTGCTGACCGCGATCGAGCCGCAGTCCGCGGACATCTCGCAGGGCGTCACCGAAGGCGAAGGCCTCCACAAGGAACAGGGCGCCGGCGATCAGGGCCTGATGTTCGGCTTCGCGTGCGACGAGACGCCCGAAACGATGCCGCTGCCGATCGCGATGGCGCATCGGCTGATGGAAAATCTCACCAAGCTCCGCAAAACACGTCAGCTCGATTTTCTGCGGCCCGACGCCAAGAGCCAGGTCACGGTGCGCTACGTCGACAGCCGCCCGGTCGAAGTGACCGCAGTCGTCGTCTCGACGCAGCATTCGCCCGACGTCAAATACGAAAAGATCCGCGAGTCGATCATCGAGGAGCTGATCAGGAAGACCATTCCGGCGCAGTACCTGACCCGCTCGACGATCTATCACGTCAATCCCACCGGCAGCTTCATCATCGGCGGACCGCATGGCGATTGCGGACTGACCGGCCGCAAGATCATCGTCGATACCTACGGCGGCTATGGCCGTCATGGCGGCGGCGCGTTCTCGGGCAAGGACCCGAGCAAGGTCGATCGCTCGGCGTGCTACATGGCGCGTCACGTGGCGAAGAACGTCGTCGCGGCGGGACTCGCCACCAAGTGCGAAATCCAGGTTGCGTACGCGATCGGCGTCGCGGAGCCGGTCTCGCTGCTCGTCGATACCTTCGACACCGGTATCGTGCCCGAGAACAAACTCTCCGCGACCCTGCGCGAGCTGTTCGACTTCCGGCCCGCCGGAATCATCAAGACTCTCAACTTGAAGCGCCCGATCTATCAGCCGACGGCAGCCTACGGACATTTCGGCCGCCATCCGCATGACGGACTGTTCCCGTGGGAGCGAACCGACATGGCCGAGACTTTGCGCAACGCCTTCGGCCTCAACGGCCGCAGCTGATCGCTCCCTCGCCAGAGCAGACCGAAGACACTAAAAAACGGAGTTTGAAACACGATGGCCACGACGGCAAGAAAGCTCAAAGCACTTCCTAAATCTCGCGCCAACGGCAACGGCCGCGACTTCGACGTACATGACCTCGGTCTCGCCGAGGCCGGCCGCAAGCGTATCGAGTGGGCCGACAAGCAGATGCCCGTGTTGCGCCGCCTGCGCGAGCGATTCACCAAGGAACTGCCGCTCAAGGGCCAGCGCCTCGGCGCGTGCCTGCATATCACCTGCGAGACCGCCAACCTGCTCCGCACTCTGAAAGCCGGCGGCGCGGAAGTGCTCGCGTGCGCGTCGAATCCGCTCTCGACGCAGGATGACGTCGCGGCGGCGCTCGTCGATCAATACGGCATCCCCACTTTCGCCATTCACGGCGAAGATCGCGACACATATTACAGTCATCTGCGCGCCGTGCTCGAACGCCGTCCCACGATCACGATGGACGACGGTGCCGATCTCGTCAGCCTGCTTCATACGGAGTTCGCCAGCCAGGCCGACGACGTGAAGGCCAGCATGGAAGAGACGACGACGGGAGTGATCCGGCTCCGCGCGATGGCCAAGGACGGCGCGCTCAAGATTCCGGTCGTCGCCGTCAACGACGCGCAGACCAAGCATCTGTTCGACAACCGCTACGGCACGGGACAATCCACGCTCGACGGCATCATCCGCGCGACTGGCGTGCTGATCGCGGGCTCAGTGATTGTCGTGGCGGGCTACGGCTATTGCGGCAGGGGCATCGCGTCACGCGCGCGCGGCCTAGGCGCCGACGTGATCGTGACGGAAGTCGATCCGATCCGCGCGTTGGAAGCCGCGATGGACGGGTTTCGCGTGATGAAGATGGTCGAGGCGGCGAAAGTCGGCGACATTTTCATCACCGCGACTGGCGACAAGCACGTTCTGACTTCCACGCATTTCGCGTTGATGAAAGATGGCGCGTTCCTCAGCAACTCGGGTCATTTCGATATCGAGATCGACGTCGCGTACCTGAACGACGCCGCCAAAAAAGTAGATCGCGACGTTACTCGCCACATCGACGCATATCATCTCTCCAACGGCCGCATCGTATATCTGCTAGGCGAGGGGCGCCTGGTAAACCTCGCATGCGCAGAAGGCCATCCCGCGCAGGTGATGGACATGAGCTTCGCGACGCAGGCGATGGCCTCGGAGTGGGCGGCCAAAGGCGCGCAGCTGGCGGTAAAGGTCCACGAAGTGCCAGTCGAGATCGAAGAAGAGATAGCCGCCGTCAAGCTCGCCGCGATGAGTATCAAGATCGACACGCTGACGGCCGAGCAGCGCAAATACCTGGCAAGCTGGGAGTCGGGCACCTAAGCGGCTTCCAACGATGAAGAACCTGACGGCGCTCGCAGAGCGGCTCCAGGAGCAGAACTCCCACGGCAGCCGATTTTTCGTCGGCAACTCACTTTCAGCGATGGACGTTTACTGGGCGACTTTCTCGAATGCGATAAAACCGCTGGCGCCCGAGCTGTGCCCGATGCATCCGATGATTCGCGAGGCGTTCACGAGCACCGATCCGACAGTCATCGCGGCGCTCAAGCCGATACTGATCGAGCATCGCGATTTCATCTTCAAGAACTCCCTCGAACTGCCGATGGATTTGTCGTGACTATGCACAATCCGCCGCATCCCGGCGAAGTGATTCGCGAGCTGTGCCTCCAGCCGCTTGGCGTTTCTGTTACTACGGCGGCCAGGGGTCTTGGCGTGACGCGCAAAGCCCTGTCGGAACTGCTCAATGGCAGGTCGGGAGTGAGCCCCTCGATGGCGTTGCGGCTCGCTATTGCATTCGACACAACTCCCGAGAGCTGGCTCAACCTGCAGCAGCAGTACGATCTCTACCGCGCACGAAAGAACCCAGCCCTTCGCCGCGTCAAAAGACTGAAAGCTGCTTGATTCTCGCTTAACGCGCTTTGAGCGTTTCGTCGGACGTCTGATCGAGATAGTCGCCTGCTGGCAGGCCGTTTGGATTGCGATCGCGGATTGCCTTCACCAGGTACTTCAGCGCTTCGATCAATTCGCGCTCGCTGAGCCGCGGATAGAGCACCCGTGCGAGGCGGCTGCCGTCGCGGGCGCCGCCTACCATCAGGACGTAGTCATTCTTGCCGTAACCTATGATTCCAATTTCGGCCGTCGGCGGACGCGAGCAACTGTTGGGGCATCCCGCCATTCGGATTATCACGTCAACGTTGCCGAGGCTTTCGTGCTCAAGCTCCGCAAGGTAGCGCGGGAGCACTAGCTCCGCATGCGTCATCGCGAGACCGCAGGTCGGCTTGGCCGGGCACGCCATCGCGAGCCGTCTGATCGGCGGCACTTCGCCATCGAAGAGGGCGCCGTGATCGGCGAGTGTCCGCTCTATCCAGTCGCGACGTGCGGCCGGAATGTGCGTCAATAACAGGTGCTGGTTGGGCGTGATGCGCACGCCAACTCCATTAACCTCCGCGACGATGCGACGGATAGCGCTGCGATAGCGAACCTTGGCCTCGTCGCGCACTCGCCCGTTGGGAATCATGATTCCTGCGTAGAGACAATCGCCGTCGCCGGCTTCCTTGTGCCATCCCAGGTGATCGCGCACCGGCGGCAACGGAACGGGTTCGGCGTCTTCGAGCGCGATACCGAAGCGTTCGCGCAGGGTCCGCTTGACCGCCGCCACTCCGATGCGGCGAATCGTGTATTTCCATCGCGCCGCGCGACGGTTTCGGCGTTCACCATGCTCGCGCTGTATCGTCGCGATCGCGCGCACCGTGTCCACCACCTGCGCGCGTTGCACCACGCCCAGGTAAAGCGCCAGCAGCGGCATCGTGGCGGCCTGGTTGTGCGTCGCGCCCATCCCGCCGCCGCTGTAGAGGTCATAGCCAACGACCTCGCGGCCATTGACGCGCGGGAGGAAGCCAACGTCCTGCGTCAGCAGATCGACACTGTTGTCGTGCGGATGCGCAAAACCGACCTTGAACTTGCGCGGCAGGTACTGCGCGCCGTAGATCGGTTCTTCCGAGTTGAGCGGCGCGATCTGTAGCCCATTCTGATCGGCGAGAAACACCCGGTAGTAGGCCGAACTGCGCGGCGCCATCTCGCGAGCCACCGCGTGCGCGAGTTGACGTGAATCGAGCGGCAGCTCGGCATCGAGGTCGTCGATGGGACTCGCAACTGTATTGCGATTGACGTCGCCGCACGCGCCGAGCGTCGTGAGCTGGTAGCCGTTGTCGAGGTGGCTCGTGTTGATATCGCGAATGATCGAATGCAGATTGCGGCCGCGCACGTAGTGAAATTGAATTCCCTGGCGCGCGGTCAGGCGAAGGCTGCCGTCGGCGTAGCAATCGGCGGCCCCGTCGAGCGCGAGCCATTGCGCCGGCGTCAGTTCGCCACCGGCGGGATTCTTGACGCGCACCATGAAGATGAAGTCGCCGTCCTTCTTGCCGCTCTCGTTGCGCTCGCGCTGTTTGTAGATGCCGAAATGCTTGGCGATTTCTTTGGCATGCTCGCTGATCGTCTCGGCCTCGCGCGCGCTGAGCGCGTCGATCTCCGAGCGCATCGTATGCCGGCTCTCGTGAGTTGAATGGACGTAGAACAAACCCTCGCTGGCATGCTTAAGGCGCTCGACAGTCGACATTTCCGCCGCGCTCGCGTTTTCGAGCGTCACAGGCCGGGCGTCGTGGTGATGCTTGGATTCCATTAATGCGATTTGAGAGAGCGCCGACAGCGCGGAAGCTCGCCGGTCGCGCTACTCGTCGATTTTTACACGCGACCAGCGCCGGTAGATCTCACCACATCCGACCGACGCGCCGATCAGCAACAGCGCGAGAAAGAACTTCGGCGACAGCGGATGCCATAGCGCGTCGCCCAGAAAGGCAAACAGGATCGTGCCGGGAATCATCCCGATCATCGTCGCCCAGAAGTAGTCGTGAAACGTGATCGGTGACGCGCCCGCCAGCAGATTCAGCGCGTTGTATGGAATGACGGGCACCATCCGCAGGTAGAGGATTATCTGAAAGCCGTGCTTCGCGATTCTGTTCAGCATCGCATGGAATCGCTCGCCGACAATCCGCTCGACGAACGACCTGCCGAGAAATCTTCCCGCCGCAAACGCGACAATCGCGCCGACGTCGCCGCCGATGAGCGAGTACACCGATCCCCACTTGGTGCCAAACGCCAATCCGCCCGCGATCGTCATCACGGCGCCGGGCACCAGGAACGACGGCCCCACCGCGTACAGAAGCATGTAGACGACCGGGCCCCACGCACCCCACTGGATCACCTGGGCTTTGACTAGGGCGGGATCGGTGAACCATCGGGAATGCTCGATCAGAAGCCAGACCGAGCCGCCGAGCAGGATCGCGATGATCGCGAGCTTCAGGAAGTTCATCAGCCACGAGCCGTTTGCGCTCGGCTGGCCTGGTTGCGTTCCGATGGGATTGGCGGCGGACATTAGCCTTCAATGATATTGGGCGGGAGCGCGGTGAGACAAGGCTTCGCGCGCGCGTTGTGGGCGAGTCGCGATGCTACTAAAGTCGGCGCAGTAATCAACTCCCGAATTCGTTAAGGAAAGTATCTCGATGAATGAACTCTCGGATAAAGTTGCAATCATCACCGGCGGCGGCTACGGAATCGGCAAACAGATCGCGCTCAAGTACGGCGCAGCCGGCGCAAAACTTGTAATCGCGGCGCGTTCGATCGAACCGATGAAGCAGACCTGCGCCGAACTCGAGCGGCTCGGCGCCCGTGCGATTCACGTGGCCACCGACGTCTCCAAGGAAGCCGACTGCGCCAAGATGGCCGCCGAGACGATGAAGGCATTCGGCCGCATCGACATCCTCGTCAACAATGCCGGCATCTCGGGACCAACCAAGCGAATCACCGACATGTCGCTCGCCGAATGGCAAGAGACGATCGATATCGACTTGACCGGAACGTGGTTGGCGACTCGCGCCGTGCTGCCCGCGATGGACAAGCAGCGCTCCGGCAACGTCATAAACATCTCGTCGGGCGCGGGACGCCGCGGTTATCCGATGCGCTCGCCATACGCGGCAGCGAAGTGGGCGATGATTGGCCTCACGCAAACAGTGGCCGGCGAATGGGGTCAGCGCGGCATCCGATGCAACTGCATTTGCCCCGGCGCGATCGAGGGCGAACGAATCGAGCGCGTGATGCGCGCGCGGGCCGAGGCGCTCAAGCAGCCGTACGAGCAGATTCGCGGTCAGTTCCTGTCGCAGGCCGCGATGAACCGAATGGCGACGGAAGAGGAAGTCGCGCGCGTCGCGCTATTCCTCGCGCTCGACGCGTCGGCGGGAGTCACCGGTCAAACGATGAACGTCGATTGCGGCAGCATCATGAACTAGGCGCAGGTCATGCGGCAGGGCGTCGACGAGACGAAAATACCCCGGATTGATGGCGCGAAGATCGCGATCCTCAAGTCGCGCTGGTATCCGGACGTCGTCGAATCTCTTGCGGATGCCTGCCGAACCGCTTTGGCGAAGGCGGGCTGCTCATCGGTGTCCGAGCATACGCTGCCCGGCGCATTCGAGCTGCCATTCGCCGTGCATCATCTCGTCTGTAAGCTCGGCCAACGCTTCGACGCAATCATCTGCCTAGGCGTCATCCTGAAAGGCGATACCTTCCATTTTGAAATGCTCACCCCGGAGGTGTTCACCGGTCTCGCGCGGCTTAGCCTCGAAATCGACATTCCGATCCTTGTCGAGATCCTCCCCGTGCTCGAGCTCCGTCACGCTGTCGAGCGTGCAGGCAAGGACGAGTTCAACAAGGGTCTTGCAGCGGCATCGGCCGCCGCTGAGATTATCGCAAACTTCACCCATAGAAATGCTTTACGGCTACTATGAGCTTGTTTAACGAAATTCGAGGCGCCTGCCGAGACGTGGCCGAGGGCGCCCAATTGGTTTGCATCGATCGCGCACGCTTGAGCGACTACGCGATCTCTTTGACGTCTGCAGGGGTGCCTCGTCCTACCCTCGATCCACGGCCACACTTTCTCGGTCACGGTGATCAAACGCTCGCCTTCATCGTTGTTCTAGATACGATCAATTTCGGGTCGGGCTGGTTTCCATATCTTCGCAAACGACCAGGGATGTCCGGTTCTTTTACGATCGCTTCCGCGCTCGCGGACGCATTCAGGTCCGGACAAAACTTTTCGGCGCATCATCTGTTGCAAATTTCGCCACATGATTGCGCTCTGACGTTTGGCCAGGATTCGACCGCACCCTCCGGACAACTCATGGAAAAGTTCGCCCAGGCGCTGAACGATTTGGGGCGTTTGGTCCTGGACCGCTACGGGGGCACCTACGCGGCGCTGGTCGAAAGCGCTCACGGATGCGCGGAAGCTCTGGTGGGGAAGCTGGCGGCGATGCCGTTCTTTGAAGATGTAGAAATGTGGCGCTCCCGGAGAGTCCCCTTCTACAAGCGAGCGCAATTGATGGCCGCCGATCTTGCACTTGCCTTTGGCAATCAAGGGTGGGGAAAATTTCACGACCTCGATGAGTTGACTATTTTCGCTGACAACTTGGTGCCTCACGTCCTGCGTGCCGACGGAGTGCTCGCGTACGATGGACACCTTGCCAGGCAGATTGAACGGGAAGAGTTGATTCCGTCTGGTTCAGATGCGGAGGTTGAGATTCGAGCTTGCGCGGTACACGCGGTCGAACTCTTGGTCAAGGAAATCCAGGCTGCAGGTCAGGCCGCCACGTCAGCGTCACTCGACTTTCTGCTCTATAACCGCGGCCAGTCGCCGAGCTACAAGGCTGCGAACCCGAGGCATCGAACCCGAACGGTCTTCTACTGACATCAGTGACGCATCTTAAAAAGAAGGTGATCCAAGACTCCCGGCCTGGGTGCGATCCGTTGGCGCTCGTGGGGCAGCTCGCTAATCTCTCCGCATGAAACCTGTTCTGGTCGGAAGCTGTCTCTGCGGAGCGGTAACGTATCAAGTCTCGGAGCCGTTTCTCAGATCTTCGGCGTTCAGATACGCGGAGAGCCGTGCGTCGCGTGCCTTACCGATCCGCGACTAAACGCGCGAATCTTGTAGCAGAACAGAATCTTGAATCGCGCGCGAAAAACGCGCGCTGAACAAGGACCCTCACCTTCGATCCTCTCCCTTGGAGGGAGAGGGGAATCAGGGCTCCCTTGCTGGGAGAGGGGAATCAGCGCGCGATGTCGTTGTCGCGGACGCTGCTGGCGAAACCGCTGGTTTCGAGGCGTTTCATCAGTTCGCGCGCTAGTACCGGCGAGCGATGGCGTCCGCCGGTGCATCCGAGACCGACGGTCAGGTAGCTCTTCCCTTCGCGCTGATAGAGCGGAATCAGGAAATCGAGAAGGCGGCCGACCTCGTCGATAAAGCGCCGCGACTCCGGTTGCGTCATCACGTACTCGCGCACGCGCGGATCATTTCCGGTGAGCGGCCGCAGCTCGGGAACAAAAAATGGATTCGGAATGAAGCGCACGTCGAGCACGACGTCCATCCCGACCGGCAAGCCGTACTTGTAGCCAAAAGAAACGATCGATACCGACATCCGCGACCCCGCGCCCGCGCCCAGCACCGCCGCCGTGACCACCTCGCGCAGTTCGTGGACGGTGAGCGTGGTCGTGTCGATAACGCGATTAGCCCGCTCGCGCATCTCGGCCAGCGCGAGGCGTTCGGCGCGAATGCTCTCGGCGACGGTCGCTCCGCTCGCAGCCATCGGATGCGGCCGGCGGCTCTCAGAGTAGCGGCGCGCGAGCACGTCGTCGGAGGCGTCGAGAAAAATCACTTCGGGATGGATTCCGGCGGCGTCAAGCTCGGCGAATATGCGGGGCCATCGCGGAAAGAACAGCCGTTCGCGCGGATCGACGCCGAGCGCGACGCCCTGGAGAGCGGGATCGCGCCCCGCGGCGAGCATCGCGACGTTGGGCGCCAGCGCGACCGGGAGATTGTCGACGCAGTAGAAGCCGAGGTCCTCGAGCACGCGCATCGCGGACGCGCGTCCTGAACCTGAGACACCAGTGACGATTATCAGGCGAGGTGGCTGAGGCGCGCTCATCGGGCCTCAGTACTTGTTGTCTTCTTCCTTGATCAGGGAAAACAGCTCGGCGCTGTCCTTGGCGGCGAGCAGGCGGCTTCGAAAAGATCCTTCCTTGAGCAGTCGCGAGACGCGCGCGAGCGCTTTCAGATGCAGGCTGGCGGAATCCTCCGGCGCGACCAGCACGAAGAACAATTGCGAGGGACCGCCGTCGAGCGAATCGAAATCGACTCCCTCGGCATGGCGGCCGAAGGCGCCGATTATCTTGGTCACGCCGCGCAGCTTGCCGTGCGGGATTGCGATTCCGTCGCCGATCGCCGTCGAGCCCAGCCGCTCGCGCTCCGCAAGCACCGCATTCAGGTCGGCGAGTTTGATCTCCGTATATTTTGCGGCCAGCGCTTTCGCCAATTCATTGAGGACGTCGGGTTTGGTGGTGCCCTTCAATTCGGCAATGACCATGTCAGGGCTTAGGATATCGGTAATTTTCATTTAGTCGTCTCAGTACTCACAGCCGGCAGAGCGCCGCGAATCAGATCTCCTCGCTGGCGCTCAAGACCTCGCCGGTCGAAAGCGATCTGACTTTCTTCGCTTTGAATTTTTCCAGATGCTTCTTCAGTTGGCGGCCGACCTTGTCCGCGAGCAGATCGATCACCGAGTAGAGGTCCTTGGTTTCTTCCTGCGCGCTCACCGACAGGCGCCCGGATTTGACAGTAACTTCGCCGTGCTGCCGATACTTGTCAACCGTGAGAATCAGGTGAGCCTGGCAGGTCCGCTTGATCAACTTGCCGACGTGCGCAAATTTTCGTTCCGCGTACAGGCGGATCGCATCGGTTGGCTCGACGTGTCGAAAGGTCACCGTCACTTCAGTCAGCGGGGCGTTGGCGATTCGTTCCGCACGCCGCACTTTTCGGATTGACGCCCGGCCGCGCTTGCCCTGCTTGTCGATTCTGCTCATCTTGCCTCTGCGCCCCGAGTTTTTTTGTCATCCGATCTGTTTGCGATTTGCCGACGGCGGGATTCCCATCGCCTGCCGATACTTGGCGACCGTGCGCCGCGCGATATTGATCTGCTTGGCCCGCAGCATCTCGGCGATCGCCTGATCCGATAACGGATTCTGCGGAGTCTCCCCCGTCACCATCCCGCGGATCTGTTCCTTGACCGTCTCGGCGCTCACGTCTTCGCCGCCGGCGCCCTTGACACCCGAGGTGAAGAAGAATTTCAGCTCGTAGATTCCCTGCGGAGTGTGCGCGTACTTGTTGGCGGTCGCACGGCTGATCGTGGATTCATGCATCCCGATATCTTCGGCGACGTCCTTGAGCACCAGCGGTCTCAGCAGGCTGATGCCGTGATCGAAAAACGCGCGCTGGAATTTCACGATCGAGGTGGCGACTTTGAAGATCGTCTGCTGGCGCTGGTAGATCGATTTGACCAGCCAGCGCGCCGAGCGCAGCCGCTCCTGCAGATACTCGCGCGTCTCCGGCGCAACGTCGACGTCGTTGAGCACGCGCTGATAATAGCCGGCCAGGCGCAGGCGCGGCACCGCGTCGCGATTGAGCGTGACGACGTAGTCCTCGCCGACCTTGTGGATATAAACGTCGGGCACTACGTAAGTCGGCTCTTCGCCGCCGTAGTCGCGTCCCGGCTTCGGCTCGAGCAGCGAAATTATTTTGGCCGCCTGCCCGACCGTGTCAACCGGCACGCTGAGCACCTTGGCGATTTCCGCGTAGCGATGCTTCTCGAGCAGATCCAGATGATTGCTGACGATTCGCGCCGCCAGCGATTCTTCCATCCCGAGGTTCTGCAGTTGCGCGAGCAGACACTCGCGAAGATCGCGCGCGGCGACGCCGGGCGGATCGAAGCGCTGCACGCGCGCGAGCACGCGCTCGACCTCCGCGGGTGCGATTTCGAGTTGCGCGGCGAGCTCGTCGATGGGTGTCTCGAGGTATCCGTCTTCGTTGAGGTTGTAGATGATGGTCGCGCCGATCTGCTGATCGTTTTCGGCGAGGTTCGACATCCTGAGCTGCCACATCAGGTGGTCTTCGAGCGAGCTGCGGCGCAGCGGCGTGTTTTCGAGTGCGCTGCGATGGTCGTCGTCGGAATCGGAGGGCGTGCTCTCCTGCCAGTTGTTCGAGTAGGTCTCGAGATACTCGCGCCAGTCGAGCTTTTCGAGACTGTTCAGTTCCTTGATTTCCAGCGCGGCGTCGCGCGCTTCGATCTCGACGGTGGGCGCGGGCTTTTCCTCGCGCGACCCTGTCTCCCAGTCGTCATCGGGATTCGTGCCGTTGGCGCCGTCGGCCTCGGGCGGTAGCGGTTCGCCGTCAGCCTGGGCGGCGGCTTCGGGATCCGACATTTCGGATTCGGAAGCGGCTTCGGCGGGACTTTGATCGAGCGGCTCGAGCATCGGATTCTGTTCGAGCTCCGACTGAACGATCGCTTCGAGTTCAGGGAGCGAAAGCTGCAGTATTTTGATCGCCTGCTGCAGCTGCGGCGTCATCACCAACTGCTGGCGAAGCCGCAAATCCTGTCCGAGTTTTACTTCCAGCGCCATCGAAGAATTGCTTGCTAGTCCGTCGCCGCGCCGGTCGTCGCGCTCGCGCCCGGGGATTCGTCCGTATGAGGGAACAGCACCGCGTGAGCGCATTCGACCACGCTCTGGCTGGTATTCAGAAAGACTGTGATCTTGCAGCCGGTGATCTGATCGTTGCCGTCGTGCGCGACCGGACTGCCGGTCAGGACCACCGTGCGCTTAGTCTGGTCCATGACACCGTGCTTGCCGGTCGCCCAGCGCGTGCCCTGGCTGAGCCGCACGTTCCCGTCCGCGACCATGTCCTTCATCTGTTTGAAATCTTTGTCGAAATAGTTCACCCGCAGCTGGTCGCTGGTAAGCTGCGCGTCCGCCTGGGTCGCGTGCACGCTTCCGGTCCACAGCACGGAGTGATTCTGGTAGTCGAGCGACATCGACTCGGACTTTATGTAGATAGGGGCCTTGCTGTTTCCGAATTGCATCCCGCCGAACGCCCCACCTTGCTGAGGCGGGTTTGACGCGAGCTTGGTGTCACCGCCGGACGACGTCCTGGGCGCCTTGCGCGACGCGACAGCCTCCGCCGGCGCGCTGGCATTCGACGGTGGCGCCGCGGCTGCGGGAGGACTAGGCGGTTCGGGATTGGCAGCGTCGGCGGGCACCGGCGCCATCGTCATGGGCGGCGCGATCGCGCCGGCCGGCGGCGCTGTCGCGGCGGTCGTCACCGGTACGTCGGGAGCCGCGGCTGGCGCCGGAGCAGGCGCGACTGCCACGGCAGGCGCTGAAGGCGGCGCGGGAGCCGGCGCAGGCGCGCTCGCGACTGCGGGCGCCGAAGGCGGCACGGGCGCAGGAGCACTCGCGACCGCGGGCGCCGATGGCAGCGGTTCTATCGGCGCGACTGCTGTAGACGGCGCCGCGGCAGGCGCGACGTCCGCAGCGGTCACTGGCACCTCAGGAGCCGATGGCGGTGCCGGAGCAGGCGCGACTGCGACCGCAGGCGCCGACGGCGCTTCTGGTGCAGGTGCCGGAGCGGGCTCCGTCGCGACTGCGGGCTGCGCTTGCGTGTCAGACGCGGGCGCGGAAGCCGGCGCGCCCGGCACTCCGCCGGTCACGCTGATCGAATCGTCGCCTGATTCGTCGCTGTTAGCAGGCTGCGGCGCTAACGCCGCTGGCGGAGTCGTATTCGAGGGCCCGTTGCGAATCGAATCGCCCGTTCCCGTTCCCGTGCCAGTGCCCGTCGCGGGTGCGGCGTCCGGCGACGACAACGGTGCGTTGACGCCATCCTGAGCCCACGCCGGCGATGCGAGCACGAGCGCGACTATCGCGGTCGCGACGATTCGCGCCGTCCGACTAACTTTGCTTGGGTTTTTCACTATCTTTCTTCGGCATGACTTCAGTCTGGACCTGCGTGTGCAACTCGAAGACCCGCGTCTTGGGATGCCCGCTCAGTCCCACCCCGGTCACCTTTAATCCGTCGCCAATTACCGTCACGAGACCCGGCGCATCGACCTTGTCGTCATCGGGCATGAAGGTCGCCGAGTCGGTGCTCAGAACGTAGTCGCCGAAGTGGATGACGGTGCCGCCGGTCAAATACGCGCGCGTCACATGATTCCCGTTCATGGTCAAATCCGCATGCGGCGAGTTGACGACCACCGGCTTGCCGTCCGACGAGACCATCGTTACGACCGCATCGGTCAGCTTCAGCGACGTCTTGTCGGCCGAGTAGTCCGCCTCGCCCGCGGTCAGCACCCATTGCCGCTCACCGGCTTTCATTTGCGTCCAGTGAAAATTATGCGCACGAAGGAGAGTTCCGGGGACCAATCCGGCCGCCGTTTGGAGCACTTGAGTCTCCGAGCGATGGCGCACAACCCAGACGGTCACGGCCAGCAGGACGACCAGGGCGAGCGTGCCGACACCGGCCAGCGTTTTAGCGATTTGCCTGGGACTCAACTACAACCTCTCCAATCATGCACGGTATCAAGTGCTTTTTTTAGAGTAAACCGAACCGGATTTCGGCACCATACTTGCCATTCAGCACCATACTTGCCAAACGACGCGAAGTTGCGCTCACTATTGCGTCGCCGCCGCGCGTAACATAACCGAAACACGGCTGGCGGAATCAGCCGGCCTCGCGAGAAACGTGATGGATTCGCTTGAGCGTTTCGAGCAGCGCCGGCAGGTCGTCGAGCCGATAAGAATTGGGGCCGTCGCTGAGTGCGCGGTCCGGGTCCTCGTGCACTTCCATGAAGATTCCGTCGATTCCGGCCGCAGTCGCCGCGCGCGCGAGCGGCGCCACGAACTCGCGCTGGCCGCCCGAGCGTTCACCGCCCTCGCCCGCGCCCGGAAGCTGCGCAGAGTGGGTCGCGTCGAAGACGACGGGGTAGCCGAAGCCGCGCATTATCACGAGCGAGCGCATGTCGGAGACGAGATTATTGTAGCCGAACGAAAATCCGCGCTCGGTTAAGATGATTCGCCGGGTGCCTGCCGCCTCGGCCTTCGCGGCCGCCGCCTTCATATCCCACGGCGCCAGGAACTGCCCCTTCTTGATGTTAACAGCGCATCCGGTCTTCGCTGCCGCGTCGATAAGATCGGTCTGGCGCGAAAGCAGCGCGGGAATCTGGATCACGTCGACCACCTGCGCCGCGGCCGCCGCCTGCGACGGTTCGTGGATGTCGGTCAGCACGGCCACGCCAGCCTCGCGCTTAACGCGCGCGAGGATCTCGAGCCCCGCATTCAGACCCGGTCCGCGAAACGAGTTGTGACTGGTGCGATTAGCCTTGTCGAATGAAGATTTGAAAACAAATGGCAGCTTGGCGCGGCGCGCGATATCAGCCAGCCGCGTCGCGTGCCGGACGCATGAATCGTAGCTCTCGATCACGCACGGGCCCGCGATCAGCACGAGCTCCGGCCCGCCAAAAACGGCGTCGCCGGCTTTCACCTGGGCGACGCTCACGAAACCGATCTCAGCTCCCGCACCTTCGGGCGCTTCACTCCAAGCTCCGCGCGACGCTGCACGGCCGCGCGAATCAAGCCGCGAAACAGCGGATGACAATCAAGCGGTCGCGATTTCAACTCGGGATGGAACTGGCAGCCGAGAAACCACGGATGCCCCTTCAACTCCATTATCTCGACCAGGCTGTTGTCGGGCGAGATTCCGGTCGCGACGAGTCCCACTTTCTCGAGCTTGTCGCGATACGAGTTGTTTACTTCCCAGCGATGCCGATGCCGCTCCGAGATGCGCGCCTTGCGGTACAGCGACGACGCCAGCGAGCCCGAAGCCAGCACGGCGGGATGCGCGCCGAGCCGCATCGTGCCGCCTTTTTTCGAGACGTCCCGCTGCGACTCCATTATATGGATGACGGGGTCGGGCGAGTCGGGCGCGTTCTCCGACGTGTTGGCGCGCTTGAGGCCGAGCAGGTCGCGCGACGCCTCGATCACCATCATGTGCAGGCCATAGCAGATGCCGAGAATCGGCACGCCGTTCTCGCGCGCATAGCGGACGGCGCGAATCATGCCCTCGGTGCCGCGCTCGCCGAAACCGCCGGGCACAATTATCGCGTGCGCTTGCGCGAGCCGCTCGTCGACGTTTTGCTTTTCCAGCTCTTCGGAATCGACGTAGTCGATATTGACCCGCGCTTCACTGCTAATCGCCCCGTGCGCGATCGCTTCGTGCAGGCTCTTGTACGCGTCCTTCAGGTTGACGTACTTGCCGACCACCGCGACGTTGACGGTGACCTTCGGATTCTGCGCGGTCTTGACGATTCGCCGCCACTTCGAGAGATTCGGCTCGCCGGTCCAGATGTTGAGCTTCTCGCACACGCGCTGGTCGAGTCCGTCATCGTGATAGCGCAGCGGCGCCTCGTAAATCGTCGGCACGTCGGGTGCCGAGATGACGCAATTCTCCTCGACGTTGCAGAAGTGCGCGATCTTCTCCTTGAGTTTTTTATCGAGTTGCCGGTCGCATCGGCAGAGCAGGATGTCGGGCTGAATCCCGAGCCCGGTCAGCTCTTTCACGCTGTGCTGCGTGGGCTTGGTCTTGAGCTCGCCCGCGGTGGGGATAAACGGGACCAGCGTGAGATGCATGTACAACACATTTTCGCGGCCGAGGTCCCAGCGGAACTCGCGCGCCGCTTCCAGGAACGGCAGGCTTTCGATATCGCCGACCGTCCCGCCAATTTCGACGATGATCAGGTCCGCGCCTTCGGCTGCGCTCAGGATGCGTTTTTTTATTTCGTCGGTGATATGCGGAATGACCTGCACGGTCGCGCCCAGGTAGTCGCCGCGCCGCTCCTTCTGGATGACGGTGTCGTAGATCTGGCCGGTGGTGCAGTTGTTGCGCCGGCCCATCGGCGTCTGCACGAAGCGCTCGTAATGGCCGAGGTCGAGATCGCTCTCGGTGCCGTCGTCGGTGACGAACACTTCGCCGTGCTGAGTGGGACTCATCGTGCCGGGATCCACGTTGATGTAGGGATCCATCTTCAGCAGCGTGACCTTGAGCCCGCGCGCCTCGAGCAGCGCGCCTAGCGACGCGGCCGCCAGGCCCTTGCCGAGCGACGAGACCACGCCGCCGGTTACGAAAATAAATTTTGTCTTTCCCCGCTCCACGTTGAATCCCTCCCCATCCTCAACGAGTTGAATCCGCCGCCTCGCGGGCGCGCGCAAGGTCGTCCACGGTGTCTACTTCCAGGGTTGGCGCCACCGACCTGACCACTTTGATCGCGTAACCATGCTCGAGCGCGCGCAACTGCTCGAGCTTTTCAATTCTCTCCAGCACACCCATCGGGAGGGCGGCGAATTTCATAAGGAAGTCGCGCCGGTAAGCATAAACACCAATATGGCGGAGCGCCTCTTTGGGCATTCCGCCGTCACGCGCGTAAGGAATCGGGCTACGCGAGAAGTATAGCGCGTTGCCGTCGGCCCCGCACACGACCTTCACCTTGTTCGGATCCATCCATTCGAGCACGTCTTCGATCGGCGTCGCGAGCGTCGCCATTTGAATCGACGCGTCGCCGCGCATCGCGTCCGCCAGCGCGTCGAGATCGGCTGGCGCAATGAACGGTTGATCGCCCTGCACCCCGACAAAGACATCGCCGTCGATCTTCGATGCGACTTCGGCGATTCGGTCCGTGCCGCTCGCATGCGCCGGCGAAGTCATCATCGCCTCGCCGCCCGCCGCGCGCACGGGCGCCGCAATTCGCTCGTCGTCAGTCGCAACGATCACGCGCGCGATCGATTTTGCTTTCGACGCCTGCCGCCATACTCGAACGATCATCGGCACTCCGGCGATCTCCGCCAGCGCCTTTGCGGGCAGGCGGGAAGAACCGTACCGCGCCGGTACGATGGCGATCACTGAGAGGTCGGCCAGAAACTTTCTCCGCTGTTCGAGGTTGTCGATCGAAGGGGCACATACAAAAGTAACCGTCCGCACCAGCCGTTGTCAATTTCACTCGGCTCGATTGCCAACATTTCGCGGATTCAGGCGGGGTTCCCGCCTCACAAATCAGTCGACTGGCCGTTGCAATTGCAGCAAATCCCATCGATTGCCGTAGAGATCCTCGAACACCGCGACGGTGCCGTAGGGTTCGTCGCGCGGAGCTTCACGAAACTTAACGCCTCGAGAGATCATCTCGCGATGGTCTCGCCAGAAATCGTCGGTATGAAGGAAAAGGAAAACCCGGCGGCCAGTCTGATCGCCGACTCGCGCCATCTGCTCGGGCGTTGACGCTTTGGCCAGGAGCAATCGACTTTCGACGGATCCGGGTGGCGCCAGGAGCACCCAACGCTGGCCACCCCCGAGCGCGGTATCCTCGACGAGTTCGAAACCAAGCGCTTTCGTGTAGTACTCGATCGCCTCATCGTAGTCGCGAACGACGAGTGCGACATACCCGATGCACTGGCGTTTCTCGGTTGCCATTTCTCATCTTCCCCGCGTCACAAACGAACCGGCGACCCGCTGGGGGCCGCCCATCCAAAAGACCACTAAGCTCAGGCTGTGTGGGAGGCTCATGCTAGTATGGACGCTGTGGAACAAGGTAAATCGATGCTGAGGAAGATACTCTTTCTGAGCTTTGCAACAATCGCCATCCTCGGGTCCGCGTTCGCAGCGGAATCCGATCTGACCTGGAGCGAATCAAACGCTCAGGCATTAGGCGCGATGGAGCAAGATGCCGTTGCCGCGTTGGTGGACAACCTTCCGGCTGCCAATAGCTCGGTTATTCACCCCGAATCAGAGGATATCGGCGAGTTCACTTGGGCCGACCTGGAAGGCAACGGGACCTGCCAACTGCTGATGACTTTAGACGTTAACAGTAGGCATTTTTACAACGCCCTTGTGGTCTACACCCGGGACTCGTCCGGAAGACTGGCTTCACAAGAGATCAGGGGATGGGCGATCCAAAACCTCGCAGAAGTGATTAAAGACATCAACGGCGACCACAAGGACGAGTTGATAATTCCCTCCCAGTTGGCGTCAGATACTTACAGGGGCGCCGCGGGAATGGCTGTCTGGCCGGCTGTGTATCGGCAGAAAGACGGGCAGTATGTAGAAGCGAGCGGCGAATTCCCGAGTTTCTACGAATCGCAAATTCTGCCAAAGCTCGAGAAGAAAATCGCTGAAACTCGTGAGAAGGTCGGCAAGGGATTGGCGACTCAACATGATTTGGCGGTGGCGATCATGGCACGGGACAAAGTCCTGCGCGTCATAGGTCGAGATCCAAGCGCAGGTGAACGGGACGCGCGCGAATGGATGGCCAGCAGGGACCCCGAGTTGCGCTGCGACGCGGCCGCAGTTTTTGTGACATGGGCGGTCATCAGGATGAGTTGCGCACCTTGAGCGTTGACAAAAATCCAGTCGTCGCCCTCAGTGCTCGATTTGCGATGCGGCATGGGGCGACCTAGAGCGCGCTTCAACTCAGCGGTCGTTGCAGGATCGCCTCGATAGAAGCGCGTCGCCTTCGGTGAGCATAAGAGCCGCGCAAGAATGTTAGCAGCCTCGCGCGAGCCTATTCTCACAAATAAACGGGCGACCCAATGAGGGAAGCCCATTCGCGCCGAGGGTGCACCGAGGAGCCGCGTGGAATTTCGAGCGTCGGCGAGTCAGTATCGGAGCGTCCGTCACTCCTCTTTAAGGCGGGATCGCAACCTTTTTCCGTGCCAGCACCACTATTGGTAGAGACGCATGACTTCCCAGGACAATCGAGCGATAGTCGAACGAGTGCTTGCCGGAGATAAGACCGCATTTGGCGAGCTTATCGAGCGCAACAGCGTTGCCGCCCTCGCTTTTGCTCGACGGTTGCTTGGAAGACCCAATGCTGAAGACGCGGTCCAGGAGGCATTCCTCGCCGCCTTCCTGAAATTGGAGAACCTTCGCGATCATGATCGCTTTCGCGCGTGGTTCTTCGGCATTCTGGCGAATGTCTGCCATTCGCGACTGCGGCTTCTGAGGGAAGGGTACTTTCACGACGTGCTGGGCGGAGAGGCTATTGTCGGGTTCAGACACGAAGATTTCGAACCATCACCCGAGGCCGTTTTCGAAACAAGAGAGTTGCATAGCCTTATTTCTGACGCCATTGATGCACTCCCCGAACAACAGCGAGAAACGGTACGGCTCCACTACTTTCAGGGATTGAAGCTGAGCGAAATCGCAATGTTGACCGGCTCGCCGGTTGGGACGCTGAAAGCACGGCTGCATCACGCCCGCGGACGACTGCGCGATTCGCTAATGGCGCATCTGCTGGTGACGCCGAAACAGATAATTGAGCGAGGTTTTGCCATGATTGAAGTAATCGTACACGACGTTGTCGCGCGCACAGCCACGAGCGGGGAAGTAAAATACCAATCCGCAGTCAAGGACGGCAAAGTCGGTCCCTTGAGGGTCATCCTCCTCAAAGAAATCTCCGGACCGCGTATCCTTCCCATCTGGGTGGGGCCAATCGAGGGCGACGTCATTGCGATACAGCTCGAACACCTCGAACTCGACAGGCCCACCACATTCGACCTCACCACTCGACTGCTAGCGCTCGGAAATACGAAACTCGAGAAAGTCGCAGTGACGGCGCTTCGCGGCAACGTCTATTTCGCTACGATGTGGGTAAATGCAAACGGTGAAGTGCACGAGGTAGATGCCCGACCAAGCGACGCAATTACGCTGGCGTTGCTGGCGAACGCACCGATATTCATCGCTCCGGAGACACTCACCGGAAACAAATCAGTAATTAGCGAAGAAAATGAACTGTTGCAGCTCAACCAGCAGTCGTCAAAGCTGGAAAAGGAAGGTCGCATTGACCCGGAGTCTCAACCGATGGAATGGAAGTCGGTTCGCCCCCTAGTGCGCGATGCGCTTCTTGAATCAAAAGCCGCTCCAAGAGAGTGACGCATTGGCGTTATTTTGGCATCACAAATAAGCGGGCGGCCCGCTGAGGGCCGCCCATCGAAAAGACATCAACTACGCACGCGCGAGCTACTTGCCGCGAATCCTTGTCCGCCGCATTTTGCGGAGCCGCGATTTTGCCTGATGCGGATCGCTCTTTTTCTTGCGCGCGAGTTTGCGATTGCGCCGGTTGCGCTGCTTCGATGCTACCTTCATTGGTTCTCCTGGCTCGGATTATTCGACGGCGGCGCCGATGCGTTATACGTGTCGCTCGACAGTGTATGCGGGGCGGTGAACGCTATTGGGCTTATCGCCACCACTTCCGTTGCCGCTTGTCCCTCGTCCTGCGCGATCACTCGCCCTAGCGGTTCTCCCGTGGTGACCGGCCCGTCGATCGCCGGCGCCACATCGTACACCAGCCTCACCCCGGCCGCATCGGTCTTCCGCACCACAAGTTTGAGATCGTTGGCGGCGACCGGTTGAATAAGCGGGCCCTCATGAACCTGTACGTGGACCGGAATCGGCTGCCCCGACTTGAGCAGCGAGACCGCGGTGAATTCATCGAAGCCCCACTCCATCACTTTCGCCGCCTGCGCAAAGCGTTGCGCGTTCGACGGAGCGCCAAGGATCACCGCGATCAGCCGCATGTCGCCGCGCTTGGCCGTGGTGGTGACGTTGAACCCCGCCTGATACGTGAACCCGGTCTTGAGCCCGTCGCATCCTTCGAAATGCCCGATCAGATGATTGGTGTTGTTCAGGATGGCGACGCCGTTGTCGAAATCCATATGCGGCTGGCCGGACCACATCAGGAGATTGGTCTCGCGGATTATCGCGCGGCCGACCGTGGCGAGGTCGTAGGCCGTCGTGCGATCAGCGTCGTGGGTCGGACGCGGCGGCAGTCCGTCGACGGTCTGATACAGCGTGTGCGTCATGCCGAGTTGTTGCGCGCGCTCGTTCATCATGCGGACCATCGCCTCGACCGAGCCGCCGATCTTTTCGGCGACAGCGACTGCGGCGTCGTTGGCCGACTTGACTAGCGCCGCCTTCATCAACTCGCGCAGCGGATAGACGTCGCCCTCTTTCAGGCCGACGCGCGAGCCGCCGGTATGCGCGGCGCGTTCGGAAATTCTGACGGGATCGTTGCCGCTGAAACGGCCCGCATTGATCTGTTCCTGCGCTACCAGCAGGTTCATCATCTTGGCCATCGAGGCTGGCGGCCATTCCATGTCGGCGTTGTAGGCCATCAGCACGCGGCCGCTGTCCGCATCCTCGAGCAGCGCGCCCTTGTATAGCGGTCCGCCGGAGGTGGCCGCCCGTGCCGCCCGCTTCGAATGTACCCTCGGATGCACCCGGCGCCATTGCGCGCTCGCGCCCGCAGGCGAGGCCGCGAACACCACGGCCACAACAAAACTCAGCATCGCGGCCGAGCCCAACCAGACTACAGATTTTAGTTTAACGATTGCGTGCCTCCGCCTGCCCAATTCCGCCACCGGTTTGTCCTCTCGTCCTTTGCCGTGATCCGACCCGTCAAGCTCAGGGAAAGCGTATGAACCCGCTTGAGTCGGGCGCGCCCTTCGAGCCGCTGCTTTGGACGTGTTGCAGAATGGCGAGGTTGGTCCGCGCCGGCGTGTAATCGGGAATCTCACCAACCAGTTCATTCCATTCCTGGCTCGCTCTGACGTAGTTGCCTTCCTCGGCGTAAATTGCGCCGAGCGTGTTGCGCGCGTCCGGTTGACTCGGATCGATTCGTAGCGACAGTAGCGCTTCCTGCTCGGCTTGCGCGAGCGCTCCGCGCTTCTCATAAGCGAGTGCGAGATTGAAATGCGTCTCGGGCCGTTCCGGTCCGAGCAGCGTCGCCAGCCTGAGCACTTCAGTGGCGTCGCGCGTCTGCCCGCTTTCGAGATAAAGCAGGCCCAGGTTCAGGAACAGCTGCCAGTCGTCGAGGCCAAGGCCAATCGCCTTCTGATACTCGGCCAGTTCCTCGCGATGCTGTCCGACGACGCCGTACGCGAAACCCAAATGATAGTGCGCGAGCGCGTTGGTCGGATCGTTGTCGATGACGATGCGATGACGGCGGATAGCCTCGGGGTAATCTTCCATGCCCAGGAAGTAGTCTGCCAGCGGATCGCAAACCTGGTCGTCGCTGGAACTGCTTTGGGCGCTGGCCCGCGCGCTGATCGGCGACTGGAGTACAATCGCGATCAGTGCCAACAGACAAATGCCCGAACGCCGAAAGCTCAACAAGGTTTTATCCCTGCGCTCACAATACCCGCAGGAAGAAAGATTATGCTAGCAGGAATTTCCGCGACAAAAAACAAAAAAACGCGCTGCGTATTTTCACGTGGCGCGAAACAAAAAAACAAAAAGAAAATAGCAGCAGTGTCCGGTCGCGGGCCGGATTAGCTTAGAGCGATTCGAAACAGAGCGGCCGCTTTGCACGGCCGCCCTGTTGAACATCCGTCAAACGATTACGGATTAGCGGGAGGGGGCTCTGGAGCCGTCGCGCCACCAGCCGCTCCACCGGCCGCTGCGCCTGCTGCTGCGCCTGCATCAGCACCAGCCGCCGCGCCTGCTTCGACCGCCTTCTTGTGGCGACGATGTTTACGCTTTCTGGCCGCCGTCGATGCGGCCGCGTCCGGTGCTGCCATGCCCGAGTCGCCCGCAGGCGCCGCCATGCTGGCCTCGGCCGCGGGTGCCGCCGCCGGCTCTTGTGCAAATGCCGGGATCGCCAACGCGGTGGCGAAGAAGGCTGCGGAAAGAACTGAAAGGGTGCGCTTCATACTCGTGGATCTCCTTGATCTCGGCGGCCCTTAATGGACCGCAAGCTGACTATTAAGGGTATTGCTATACCTGTGCCATCGGAATCCGGCAAGATCCCTGCGTAACGATGCGGCGATTTCTTCGAGGCAGGCGGTCCCGGATGACCCAATCGGTCTATCGTCTATCCGCTTTGCGTCGCTGTCTGCTGCGTTCACGATTGGAGGCCGTACCCGCTAAGCCTGCCCCCTGCGCTCTGCTCTTAACTCGCGATAGAGTGCTATCAGTTCCTTAAACGCCCGTGCGACCACCTTGAAGTTGGCCCCCGACTGCTCTCCGGTCAGCCGTGGCAGATGCTGGACGTCCACCTCTTTTACCTTTGCGTGACGGCCCGCCAGCCGCGCCATCAGCTCGGTCGAGATCATCGCGCCATGCGCGCGCAGATCCATCCCGTCGAGCTTCTCGCGCTTGAACAACTTGAAGCCGCAGTCGATATCGCTGATCGTGATGCCGAGTAGCACGCGGACCAGAATTGTCCACGCCTTGCCGTTGATCCTGCGCATCAGATGATCGGCACGCTGTACTCGATACCCCGCAACCACGTCGTATTCCGGGACGAACGGCGTCAGCCGCTCGAGGTCCGCAGGATCGAACTGCCCGTCGCCGTCGCACAGCAGAACGTACTGCAGAGTCGCGGCGCGAATCCCGGAGATTACCGCGCCGCCGTAGCCGCGGTTCACCGGATGACGCACGACCTTGACGTGCGAGTCCTCGGCCGCCAGGCGTTCGGCGATCTCAGCGGTGCGATCGCGGCTGCCGTCGTCAACCACGATGACCTCGAAGTTGTCCGCGACGCGCGGCAACTCGGCCACCCACGAGCGCACGACGCGCTCGACGTTGCCTTCCTCGTTATGCGACGGCAGGAAGACGCTGATTCCGGAGATTCGAACGGGGGCACTCACGTTGTGATGCGCGATCTAGTCGCCAATCTCACGATATCCGCCGCGGAAGAACAGCAGCGGCTTGCCCTCGGCGGAAGTCTCGGCCTGCTCGATCTCGCCAATGTAAATCGTATGGTCGCCGCCGTCGATTGCAGTCGTTACTTTGCATTCAAGATAGGCGAGCGTGCCGTCGAGGATCGGTGCTCCGTTCGCGCCGATTTTGTAGCTGACCCCTGCGAACTTTTCGCCGCCGCTGACCGCAAACCTGCGCGACAACGCTTCCTGGTTGGAGGCCAGCACGTTGACGGTAAAGATTTTGCTCTCCTCGAAGCACGGATAGCTCTCGGCCTTCTTGTCCACGCACACCAGCGCCAGCGGCGGAACCAGCGAGACCGAAGTAAACGCGTTGGCAGTCAGGCCATGCAGCTCGCCCGAACGGCGAATCGATGTGATCACGGTAACGCCGGTTGCAAAATGACCCATCACGCGCCGCAGTTCGTTCTTCTCGATTGGCATCCAGATCTCTCCGCGCGCGGATGCTATCAAACGATTTCCCCGCGTCAAAGCGGACCGCAGGACAGCGTCGCGCTCGGATGACTTCGTTCCGGTTCCCTTCCCGCAGTAGGAATAGTGGCTGTTCCCCCTTTCCGCCCCGGAAAGGGGGTGAGGGGGATAGGGACAGCGTCGCGCTCGGACGACTTCTTCTGGTTCCCCATGCGCCGGTGGCGATTCCCACAGTGGAAATAGTGGCTGTTCCCCCTTTCTGCCCCGGAAAGGGGGTGAGGGGGAATAGGACGCAACCAATCCTCTCCAACTCTGGTTCCCCTTCCCGCTCGGGAAGGGGTTAGGGGTTAGGTTCTTCGCAGCCGCCTCAGTCCCATCCGGAGCGATCGCGCGCGAACACCTGCTTTCCGCCCAGGTAAACGTAGTCGAGATCGAGCGACGTCAACAGCCGATCGTTCGCATTCACCCGCACACCGACCGGCGATGCGACGAAAATCGTGTGATCGCCCGCAACATGGCTGTCGATCACGCGGGCTTCCAGAGCGATCATGGCGAGCTTCAGCCACGGCATCGCGAGGACCGGCGACAGTTCATACTCGATCGCGTCGAGATTGTTATCGCGCCGCGCCCGCGACGAGTAGAAATAATCCTCGAGTTCGCGGCTTCGCCGTCCCACGATGTTCAATCCGAACGCGCCGGTTCTCGCGATCACGGCGTTGCTGAAATGCGCGTTATCGACCGCCGCCGTGAACATCACCGGCTCGGCCAGACCTGCGCCACCCACGACGACGACATCCCGTGGCATCGCCCATTCTCCTGCGTGGTCAGAACGTAAATTCCGGTGGTGAGGCCGGCCATCGCGCGCGCAAGATTGTTGTCCATCGAATCAATGCTCCCGAACTGGCTGCCTGGCAACAAAAAACAAAACGCAAATTGACGCTACTTTAGAATTGACCTTGGCTCCAAGGCTTCCCAAAATGGTGATCGTGACCGCGATGCTGGAGCTTGGCTGGAGCTGATGGGCAGGATTGCCGGATCGATCGCCGCCGCATTGATTGCCGCGACCATAGCATTGATTTGTTCCGCCGCGCCTGCGCCCGCCGGACCCGCCGCGATGTTCGCGCAGACGACCACACCGATCACTGCCGGCGACGCGGAAAAAGCCGGCCTACAGCCGCCGGCTCCCTATTACCCTCCGGACCAGAAGTACAAAAATTCTGGCATCCCACCGCCCCCGCCGCCTGATTTTGTGATCACGCCGACCGCGACCGCTACGCCGACTTCGACGCCGACTCCCGTGCCGCAGGTCAAGATCGAAGGCGTTCGCACCGATCGCGTGCCGACACCGGGTCAACTCCTGTTCGACAAGACGCGCGCCATCGCCTTCGATGATCCGCTCAATTGGTCGGTGACGATTTTCAAGAAACGCCATCGCCTGGTCGTCTACTACAAGGGGCGGCTGTTTAAGGACTACCACGCCGTGTTCGGGCGCAGCTTCGAGCCCGGCACGAAACTGTGGGAGGGAGACCGCCGCACGCCCGAGGGCGTTTACGCGATCGTCGAGAAGCATCCGAGCCGGCGCTGGGATTGGTTCCTCACGCTGAACTATCCCAACGAGATCGACCGCCATCGCTACCAGCAACTGCGCGACAGCGGCGAGGTGCCGGAGGAAGACGGCCATCCGGTGGGCGTCGGCGGCAGGATCGGAATCCACGGCAGCGACGAGCCGGAACTGAACCGGGGCGACATCAACTGGACCACAGGATGCATCTCGGTCGACGACGAAGATATCGAGGAGCTGACGCGGATGCTCCCCAAGGGCACGATAGTGATAATCAACCCCTGAGTTGGGGAATTCGTCTTGTGTCATTTTAGAGCGAAGCGAAGAAACCCGATCTTTTTTTGTGTTACTCCGAGGGCGCGGCCTCTGATACCTCGCCCGCCACGAATGCGCGGACATTCGAATTCCCCCTTTCCATCTGGAAAGGGGGCCAGGGGGATAGGGCGCAACGATCTTGAACAACTCCGGTCCCCCTTCCCGCGCGGGAAGGGGTTAGGGGTTAGGTTCCGAATGCGCTTGCGATGAAGCCGGTTGTTTTTGTTCGTAGATCGAGTTTCCTCATCGAGCCGCGCGCGCCATTTCACTTCGACGGCACCTTTCATAAGTCTTCGCGCTTCCCCGCCCCGCTCGACGCGTGGGAGCCGGGGAAATTCTGGACTGCGATGCGAGTCGGTGCGTCGGTATATGGACTCAGAATCACAAATTCTGGCGTCGCGTCGCGGCCGAAAATCAGCGTCGATGTATTCCACAATCGCAAGCCCGCCGCGTCGGAACCGAAAGCCATCCGCGCGGAAATTTCATGGCGCTTCGATCTCGACACCGACCTGTCCGAGTTCAACCATGCGGCGCGAACCGACCGGCGCTTCGCTCCGATCTTTCGGAGATGGCGCGGCAGCCGCAGCGCGATTGCGTTGAGCCTCTACGAGCTCATGATCGTGTCGATCGTGCTCCAGAACGCGACGGTGCGGCGGACGGTGCAGATGATGAACGCGCTGCTGGAGGCATTCGGCACGCGGATCACGTTCGATTCGCACACGCTCTATGCGATCTGGCGGCCGCGCGACATGCGCGACGTGTCAGAGCAGGACCTGCACGCGCTCCAGGTCGGCTATCGCGCCCGGTTCATCAAGCGCCTGTCCGACGACTTCGCGGCCGGTACAGTCGATGAGACCGCGATCCGTTCGATGGACCTCGAGTCGGCGCGGCGTGAACTGATGAAGCTCTACGGAGTCGGTCCCGAGACCGCGCAAATTCTGCTGTATCCCGCCTGCCATCGCTACGGTTCGATGCATCACATCGCGCCATGGCAGCAGAAGATCTACTCGCGGATCTTCTACGGACGCCGGCTCGTACCCGCGGCAAAGATTCTCACCGATCTCAACCGCCGCCACGGAATGTGGGCAACGCTGGCTGTCAGCTACGTTTGGGAGGACCTGTTCTGGAGGCGCAAGCGCGGCGAGCGAATCGAGTGGCTGGAGCGCGAGATCCGGTTGTGAGCAGTGGGCACTGGGGTGAACTATTACGCCTGACGCCCGCCGAGTTTCTGTGCTACGCCTACTGTATGCGTCAGGATGCCCCATACTCGTTTGTCTCATCTGCCATTGGGCGACGCCCGTCTGCGACAAAAACTAATTTTGACGGAACGAAGCTACCGATGGTGGTGGAGGCATCTCAATACCACTACCTATGGTATGAAACTGGCTCTTTTGGCTTTCTTCGATCAGTCGGAACTGCGCCATCTCAGCTTCAATTTCGAGATGGGAACTAGAGTGGCGGAGTTAATCTCTTGAATTCAAGGAGCATCGGTTATGCGACCTATCAAATTTAATGTCGGGCTTCCTGACGGCGATCCGGCCGCTACGTTGGCGACCGCACGTCACGCCGAGGAGCTGGGATACTACTCGGTTTCGATCGACGATCACTTCTTCATGCGCGGGCTGATGGCTGATGTGCGCGCGCCGCACTATGAATGCTTCACGATGCTGAGTGCGGTCGCGGCGGTCACCAAAAGCGTGAGGATGCTGCCGCTGGTCACCTCGATGTCCTATCGCAACCCGGCGCTGCTGGCCAAAACGATGGCGTCGCTTGACAACCTGAGCGGCGGCCGCTTTATCGCGGGTCTCGGCGCCGGTTGGTTCAGGGAAGAATACGACGCTTACGGCTTTCCGTATCCGTCGAACGCCGAGCGCATCGAGCAGATGGGCGACGGAATCAAGGTGCTCAAGGCGATGTGGACGCAGGACGAGCCGACCTATCGCGGGCGATACTTCAAAATCGAGAAAGCCTATTGCGATCCCAAGCCCGTGCAGCGGCCGCATCCGCCCATCCTGATTGGCGGCGGCGGCAAGCGCGTGCTGGAAATCGCGGCTCAGGAGGCTGACATCCTGAATCTGAACCCGCCGATCACCAAAGGCTACGTCGATATCGCCGAGGCCCTCAAGTTCGATCGCGGCAAGGTGCTGAAGCGGATCGAAATGGTTCGCGGCTTCCTGAAAGCCGCCGGCCGCGCGCCCGACGCGCTCGAGCTGTCGGGCGGAGGGTTCGTGCTGATGGCCAAGGATCGCGCCACTGCCGACGCGATGGCGGCCGCGACTGCGCAGTCGCTTGGAATCGAGAATAACGAGAGCGTGCGCACGTCGCTGCAGGTGATAATCGGCACACCCGACGACGTCAAGCGCGAGCTCGCCGCGCGAGTCGAGAAGTTCGGCATGACGTACTTCTTCCTGAACTTCATGATGCCCGACGCCATCGAGATGTTCGCAAAAGAAGTAATGCCAGCATTCGCGCGCTGAGCGTACAAGCTGCGGCGCTCCGGTGTTTCAGACTGAATTCGGTCGATATTGCAAACTAATTCCGATGATGGTAGAAGTGGTAGAATAGAGCGGTAGAAGGGTTGACTATGGGTCTGAACATTAAGAACGAAGAGACGCATCGCTTAGCGCAGCAGTTGGCGAGATTGACTGGGGAAAGCATGACAGCGGCAGTCACTGAGGCGGTTCGTGAGCGTCTCGACCGTGTGCGGCGTGCTCGGAACGGCAGTCTCGCCGACCGCCTGGTTGCGATAGGCAAGGAGTGTGCAGCGCATCTCAAGGAGCCATTCCGAACGGTGGATCATGGCGAAATGCTTTACGACGAGCGCGGATTGCCACGATGATAATCGATACGTCGGCGCTTATCGCGATTCTTCGTGACGAACCGGAGGCGATTGCTTGTGCCAGGGCAATTGACGCCGCCGACAGCTGCCGCGTCTCGGCGGCCAACTTCGTCGAAGCGGCGATCGTCATCGATGTGAGCCGAGATCCCGTTGCAAGTCGTAGCTTCGACAATCTGGTGAGAGAGGCCGCTCTGATTATAGAACCGGTGACGGAAGCTCAAGCGCGCATTGCGCGTGAAGCCTACCGTGATTTTGGAAGAGGCAGTGGACATCCGGCGAAGTTGAACTTCGGGGATTGTTTCGCCTACGCTCTCGCTAAGGTCATGGGCGAACCTTTGCTCTTCAAAGGTGACGACTTCGCCCATACCGACGTCACCGCCGCGCGCTAGTGTCTCTTCCCAGTTCGATCGCATCGCAAGCACAGATTCTCGGAAGCACGGGAGAAAGAAATTGGATAAGACCGCGGGCGAATACCATTTCACGCGACTCGAGACGGTTGTTTTCGGCGTCGGCAAAGTCGACGCGCTCGGGCGCGAGCTTGCGCGCCGCGGCGCGAAACGCGCGTTGATCGTGACGGGTAAGACGCTCGGGCGCTCGAAACTGCTCGACAAGGTCAAGAATGCCGCCGGACCCGCGCTGGCTGGGGTGTTCACCGGCGCCGCGCAGCACGTGCCGTCGCAGACAGTGACGGAACTGGTCGCGGAGGCGCGTCGCGTCGGTGCGGATGCGATGGTGAGTTTCGGCGGCGGCAGTCCGATCGACACTGTGAAGAACGCCGCGTGGCAGTTGATTGGCGGCCAGGCCGGCTCGCGCACAATCGATTTCAGCGGCACGACGGCCGACAAAGCCGGCGGCAGCAAAAGCGAGATTCTGCATATCGCGATACCGACCACCTTATCGGCGGGCGAGTTCACGCCGGCTGGCGGTGTCACCGACGAATCAACGAAGGTGAAAGGCGGAGTTGCCGATCCGCGGCTGCAGGCCAGGGTGGTAATCCTCGATCCGACGATGACGGTTGAGACGCCGGCGTGGCTGTGGGCGTCGACAGGGATGCGCGCGCTCGATCACGCAGTCGAGGGTTCGTACTCGACGCGCCATCAGATTGTTACCGACACGCTCGCGGCGCGAGCGATCGTGCTCCTGACAACGCATCTGCTGCCCTCGCTGCAGACGCACGGCGACGATGAGCTCGAGCATCGCGTGCAATGCCAGCTCGCCGCATGGCTCTCGATTTTCGGCATGTCGAATACGCGCGGCGGAATCTCGCACGCGCTCGGCCATCAGATCGGGCCGATGTGGAACGTCCCGCACGGCGTCACCTCATGCATCACGCTCCCGCACGTGATGCGCTTCATGGCCGGCGTCGCCGCGGATCGCTTCGCGCCAATCGCGGAAGGCTTCGGCTTGCGCTTCGACGCGGGCAATCCTCGATCGTCGGCGATGGAATGCGCCGATCGCACGGCCAGGTTCATCGGCAAGTTCGAAGTTCCGACCAGGCTTCGCGACGTAGGCGTGCAGCGCGAGGAAATCTCGCGAATCGCAGGCACGGTGCTCGAAGAAGTGAAGCGGGCGAATACGGTGGGTGTCGACGTGACGCTCGAGCAGCTGGTGGGAATCCTCGACGCCGCGTATTGAGGCGGTCGCCGCGCTCTTGAATACCTCTCTCTGTCAGGGAGAGGCTAGGATCAGAATTCGCGCTACGGGAGGGTTGGGCCGACGTCGTGAGAGTACGGGGTTTGCTGCGTGATGCCCCATTGTGAGCCTGGCAGGTTGGGCAATGGCGTATCGCTCGGGGCGTCGGGACCGTCGACCGTAATGTCGCCGCCGCCGGGGATTGGAATCGTCACGACATCAGGATTGGCGGGATCGTCCGGCGCCGGCATCGGCAAGTCGGTAGGAGATTGATAGCTGGTGGCGCTGTCGCCATAAGAGGAATCGGGAATCGGCACTGCGCCCTCTTGTGTGCGCGCGAGGCCGGATGCAAACAGGAGTATCGCGGCAATTGCGACCACACGTCTGGCGTGTCCTAATGACATCGCGATCGATTGTTGCACGCGTCGAATGGGAATGCACGATGGGATAGGGTTGGAGCCGCAAAATCCGGCGCGGGTCGAACTTTCGGCAGCCATATTGACTTTGTGCTCCGCGGCTGTAGCTTCCATAGGTGCAGAGTCGTCGATTTCGGCTCGCACCTCGTCGCGCGGACAGAAACTTACAAAAAGGGGGAGTGATGGGGCTGGGAATAATCGCAGGGGGCTGCTTCGTTGGTTTCGCGAAAGTTTTGGTAATGAGGCCAAGGTGATCTGATGCCTGCATGCAGGCAATGCGGCAGAGAGAACCCTGAGGGGACGGTATTCTGCGGTTACTGTGCGACTGCGCTGGCGAGGCCGACGGGCGATCCCACTTCGCCACCGCCACCGCCGAAGCCAGCCGACAATCCTGGCTCTTCGGCGCCCCCACGCGGATCGCCGCCGCCGCAGGCCAAGCCGTTCAGGCCTGAAATTCGCACGCCTAGCCGCACGACGACGCGTGGCGACGGAGGCAAGGGTAAGGGCGGCTTCGAGTTAATCCCGTGGAGCGAACTTTCAGCCACGCAGAAGATGGGACGATCAGCCTTCGCGGTCGTGGGGCTGGTTCTGGTCTTTATTTTCTTCCGCACCATCATACGCGGCATGGGCGGGAGCGGAGCGAGTGGAAACGTGCCGGCGGCGCAGAGTTCGAACGCTCCGATCACTGACAGCGACCGCAAGGACGGAATTGAATCGCTGTGCAAGGTATTTCAGATCTACGGACTGCCGAAGAGCGACCACGACGCGACCGAAGCGGCGCGCAACGCGGGTCAATTGTTCAAACTCGCCGGCAATCAGCCGCCCGAGCGTAGCGATTATATTCTGACCTCGATTGTTGGAGAGTTCCGCGACGGCAAGTTAGGTGCACCCGACTGCGAGGAAGCAGGCGCGCCAATCGCGACCAACGAAGCAGCCCCCGACAATTCGACTCCCGACGTCCAGAGATAACAGCCCGTAGCTATTGCCGCGCGGAACGGGAGCGGGAGGTTGTCCAGTAGTAGATCGGCACGCCGCTCAGCGCGATCAGCAACCCGGGCCAGGTGAAGCGCGGCTTCAAGATCAACAGATCGACCATCAGGGCCGAGGCCGCGATGACGTAGAGCGCGGGCACGATTGGATAGCCCCACGCCCGGTATGGACGCGGCGCGTCGGGACTGCGGCGGCGCAGCACGAAGACGGCCGAGACCGTCAGCACGTAAAACATCAGCTGCGCGAAGATCACGTAGTCGAGCAATTCGGAATAAGTGCCCGACAGCGTAAGGACGGCGGCCCAGATTCCCTGCATCACCAGCGCGACCGCAGGCACGCTCGCGCGATTGAGGCGGCCGGCGGCGGCGAAGAAGACGCGGTCCTGCGACATCGCGTAGATGACGCGCGCGCCCGTGAGGATCAGTCCGTTGGCGCATCCGAAGCCGGAGATCATCACGAGGACCGCGGTTATCTTCGCGCCCGCGCCGCCCCACACTACCTGCATCGCGGCGGCTGCGACGCGATCGCTGGAGGCGTGCGCGATTCCGCGCCCCACTACGCTCGCCGCGTCCGCACTTCCCGACGTCGGCAACTCGCAAAGGTAGGCGACGTTCGTAAGGATGTAGAGTGCAATGACGACGCCGGTCCCAAACGCCAGTGCCAGCGGAAGATCGCGTTTGGGATTGCGGACCTCGGCGGCAACGAAGGTGGCGCTCGCCCAAGCGTCGGCTGAGAACAGCGCACCGACCATCGCGGCGCCGAACACGCCCGCTCCGGCAATCGACAAGGAAGGGTTGCCGAAGAACGCCGTCGAGCTGCCGAAGTTCGCATGAATCGCGGCCGGATTCGGCGCCAGGATGCATCCGACCGCGACTATCAGACATAGCGAGAGAATTTTGGCGGTGGTGAAGGAGTTCTGCAGCCACTTGCCCATGTTGAGGCCGCGCAGATTTGCCGCGGTGAGGACCGCGATCACAATGATTGCGCCGGCGCGCTCGCCCGACAGTCCCGCGCCTCCTGCCCCGAACCAGAGGCCCGAGCCGAGCACGGGCCACATGACGCCGGCGAAACGCGCGAACGCAACCGCGACGGCCGCGATGGTGCCCGTCTGGATGACGAGCAGGAGCGTCCAGCCGAACATGAACGCCCACATTCCGCCGTAAGCCTCGCGCAGATAAACGTACTGGCCGCCCGCCGCCGGCATCATCGCGGCAAGTTCGCCGTATGCGAGCGCACCCGCAATCGTCATGACGCCTGCGACCAGCCAGACCATCAACAGCGCGAACGGAGTGCCGACCTGGCGCGTGATGTCGGCGGAGACGATGAAGATGCCCGAGCCAATCATCGAGCCGGCGACCAAAGTCACGGAGTCGAACAGTGAAAGACCCGGTTTCAGACGCTCCGCAGAAAGGCTCGGTTTGGGAACGGTCGCCATTGCGAACGCATCCTAGCAGCAGGAGCCACCGCCTGCATCCCGGCAATCAAGCGAGCGAACTGAATCGACGTTGAATTTTTCTGCGAACCGGAATTAGCTGGAAGTGGAGTCAAAACTCTTTGCAACCGGAGGCGACGGATGCCGACAAAGAAAAAGACCGTGAAACGGAAGAAGGCTGCCACGAAAAATCCCGCACTGAAGCAGCTCGAGCAACTGCGCAAGACCATCAAAATGATGAAGGTCAAGCTCGCGCGCGAGACCAAGGCGCGGAAGATCGAAGCGCGTATCAAGAGCGAGGCGCAAAAGGCCCGCGCGCAGCTCGCGTCGCAGATTTCGGCGCTGCGCGACCAGGGACGCAAACTCGCCTCCGATCTGAAGTCGGCGTTGGGAGACGCGGGCAAGCGCGACGCGGCCCGTCAGCAGGCGGTTGCCAAAATCGCGGAGCTTAAGGCGGAGTACGCGAAGAAATCCGCGGAGCTGAGGTCAGAGTTGTCGCGCACGACCTCGGAACTGGCGCGCAAATCCGAGGAACTGAAGAGGCTGGCGGGAGAAACGGCGCATCGCGCGGTCGAGATAATTCGCAGCGAAGAGCCTCAAGCGGCGCCCGAGCAGTCCCTGCCGCAAGAAAGCGCGGGCAGCAGATTTGAAAGAGAGCCCAGGTATGAGAAGGAGCCTGACGAGGAGCAGTAGTTCGCGGCAGGGGACCAGCCCCTGCAGGTCAGAGACTTGGCGGGTTCCTCCCGAGGTTCGCGCGGTCAGCGAGTCTCCCGCGCGCCGACGGCTCTTGAACGGCGCGCGGGAACCCGCTCAGGAAACGAAGTGAATTACGGCGCTGCCGGGCTGGCCGCTGCAGCCGGACTTGCGGCCTCTGCAGGCGCAGCAGGTGCGGCGGCGCTGGCGGCCTCGGCAGGCGCGGCCGCGGACGCAGCAGCGTCGGGCGCGGGAGCCGTCTCTTCGGATTTACTGCAAGCCGTCGCGAAGAACATCGTAACTAGTGCCAGAAGCAGGACCTTGCGCATCGCTTTCTCCTTGGTTGGTCGGTGCTCAGTTGAGCGCGCAAACTTGAAACGGGGCAAGAATACGATAGGTGCGGATTAACTTCAAGCGCGAGTTTCGCATTGTATCGGGCAGGCCGCAGGCACCATCGGTCGTGCGCCACGCGAAGAAATTTTTTGACTATTCCGCGCGCATCTGTATGATTTGATCGGTATTTGGCGATTTTATCCAGCGCCTGACGGGTGGATGTGGTGGAGGTGATCGGGGTGGAAGAGCGGCGCGTCATTTTCGCGGGCCTCGGGCTCGCAAGTCGGCACAATTCCAGAATCGTCGAGCACGAACTCGACATGGTGCGAAGCGCGGAGCGTCCGGTCGCGGGCAGGCCGGCGTTCACGCGAATTCTCAACTGGCTGATGCCGTCGGCACGGTTAGTAGGTCCGCCGATGCGCTCGGTGGCGCGGGAACTCGAAGAGGCTTACCCCAGCCGCGACATCTGAACGGACTCGCGCTCATAGCGCGCGGTTCGCGGAAGGAAAATTACGATGAGCGGGATCTCGCGAATCTCGACTAGTGCTCTGTAACATTGAAATCGAAAGTAGGATATGCTATGAGTCGGTATGCTTGGAACAACCCTCCGACTGTCGCGGCCCGAGTATCAGGAACTGCAGGCGCGAGTGCGTTCGCGGGTGCTGCGCGCCGGTGACGTGCGCCGCGCGCGGCTGATCTTGATGCTGTCCGAGGGCCAGTCATGGTCCGCCATCCAGCACGGCTTGGGCTGTAGCTCGGCTTACGTCGCTCGGTGGCAGGCCCGCTTTGCGCAGCAACGGCTGGCCGGCCTGTTTGCCCGCCATCAGGGGCGGCCGGCGACCAAGCGCACGCCGCGGCTGGAAGCCCGGATTCTGGCCTGGACCCGCCGCGCGCCCAATGACGGCTCCACTCACTGGAGCAGCCGCAAGCTGGCGCAGGCGCTGGGGGTCAGTCACATGATGGTCGCGCGGGTCTGGCGGCGCGCCGGGCTTAAGCCCCACCGGCTGGAGCGCTATATGGCCTCCGATGATCCCGACTTCGAGCGCAAGGCCGCCGACGTAATCGGGCTCTACGTCAATCCGCCGCAGCACGCCGCGGTGTTCTGTGTCGACGAGAAGACCGCCATTCAGGCGCTCGATCGCCTCGACCCGGTGCTGCCGCTTAGCCCTGGGCGGGCCGAGCGCCACGGCTTCGAGTACTATCGGCATGGCACGCTCTCGCTCTACGCCGCGCTCGACACCAAAAGCGGCCAGGTCCTGGGTCAGACCGCCGCCCGCCATACCACCGAGGAGTTTGTGGCCTTTTTGGGCCAGATTGCTGCGCTGCAACCCAAGCGTCGCGAGATCCACATCATCGCCGACAACCTCTCGGCGCATAAGACCAAGCGGGTCGCGCAATTCCTGGCCGATCATCCTAAGGTGCACCTGCACTTCACGCCGACCTATTCCTCGTGGCTCAATCAGGTTGAACTCTGGTTCGGCCGGATCGAGCGCGAGGTTGTCGCCCGCGGGGTCTTCACCTCGGTCAACGACTTGGCGCGCAAGCTCATGCGCTATATCCGTCATCACAACCAACACGCCGCCCCCATCAAATGGACCTACCGCGACTTCTCTCACAGGATCGTCGCTACTTCCGGTTCAGCTGTTACAGGCCACTAGTACGCCGTGGGAACCGATCGTCGGCTATTCGCGGCTGGTCAGGGCCGGCGACCTCGTCGCAGTCTCGGGCACCACGGCCACCGACGAGCGTGGGACGATCGTCGGCGCGGGACAGATGTACGTGCAGGCGCGCCAGGCGCTCGTCAACATTCGCACCGCGCTCGAGCGCGCGGGGCTCGCGATGCATCACGTGATTCGCACGCGGATGTTCGTCACCGATATGGGACGGTTTGCGGAAGTGGCGCGCGCGCACAAGGAATTCTTTGCCGACTCGCCACCCGCATCGACGATCGTCGAAGTGCGGCGGCTGGCGAATCCCGACATGATGATCGAGATCGAAGCCGACGCATACGCAGGCGCCGCGAGCAGCCAGGCATCCGCACCGAAGCCGAAAGGCGCGGTCAAGGCGAAGGCGGCGGTGAAGCCCGCGGCGAAGTCCGTGAAGAAGCCAGCGTCGAAGAAAACGTCGCGCCGCAAATAGCAGCGGTCGCTACTGATCGATCAGCTCGGCGGCGTGGATTCCCTCGGCGCCGCTGGCAGAATGAAACGCGTTGGCGGCGGACGCGATATACGGCTCGGGATACGCTCCGATCAGGACTGTGGCGAGCGCAGTCAGTCCGATTGCCGCCACCAGCGCGGGACGTGTACTCAGTCGTTCGACTTCGACACCGCCCTCCTGCATATACATCGCGACTATTACGTAGAAGTAGTAATAGGTAGACACTACACTATTGAATACTGCGATTATTACTAACCAGACGTATCCTCCATGCAGCGCTTCGCTGAAGATGTAGAACTTGCCAACGAAGCCGGCCATCGGTGGAACTCCGGCCAATGACAACAGGAAAATAGCCATTGCGCCTGCCAGCAACGGCTGGCGCGCCGCGAGGCCGCGAAAATCGCTGATCTGATTGCCCGCGTCGCCGCGCCGCTCGAGCGCAATGACTACTGCGAATGCGCCCAGGTTCGTAAAAGCGTAGCCGAGCAGGTAGTAAAGAATCGCGGGGCCCGAGCGCACTCCCGCCGCCATTCCCAGCAACAGGTAACCCGCGTGCGCGATCGCCGAGTACGCAAGCATCCGCTTGATATTGGTCTGCACGGCGGCGATCACGTTTCCGCCGGTCATCGTCAGCGCCGCTACTGCCCACAGCACCGTCTGCCAATGTGCGCCGACGGACACGAAATCGACCAGGAAGACTCTGACGAACGCGGAGAACGCTGCGAGCTTTACGCCCACCGCCATGAACGCAGTCACCGGCGTCGGCGCGCCTTCATAAACGTCGGGCGTCCACATATGAAACGGCACTGCCGCGACCTTGAAGCCGAAACCGACCACCATCATGCCAATTCCGAGCAACAGCAGCGGATTCGACCCCATCGAGCCACCAGCAAGCGCCTCGTGAATCGGGCCAAGCTTGATAGTGCCCGTCGCGCCGTACACAAGCGCGATTCCGTAGAGCAGGAAACCGGTGGAGAAGGCGCCCAGCAGAAAATATTTGATTGCCGCTTCGTTGGATTTGGCGTTGCGGCGCATGATTCCCGCCAGCACGTAAACCGTAATCGACATCGTCTCGAGACCGAGGAAGATGACTATCAAGTCGCCGGCCGTCGCCATCAGCATCATGCCGAGCACGGAAAACAGCAGCAGCGAATAGTATTCGGCGCCGGAAATACGGTTCTCGGCCACGTAGTCAAGCGACATCATCACGGTGAACATCGCGGCGATCAGGATCACCAGCTGGAAGAATGCCGAAAAGCTGTCGATCGAGATCGCACCGGCAAAAGCGATCCCGTTCTGTCCGACGATTCCGAGCGTGAACACGAACGCAACCGCCAGCGACGCCAGCGTCAGCAGGCCCAGCCCTTCGCTTTCACCGTCGTCGACGCTCACCCCGACCAGCAGCACGACCATCGCAGCCACGGCGATGATTACCATTGGCAGGATCGGCAGCCAGACGAAGTTGATCGCGGCCAGATTGAAGGGACTCATCGTGCGGCCGCCGCGACCACAGGTTCGCGAGTTAGTATTGGCAGAGTAGCTATTCGATTATGCTGTCGTTCAAGCTCGAGACGAGCTTCCGCGACACTTGCCCGAGCGAGCATCGCAGTCACCGACGGCTCAATCCGGCTGATCAGCGGGCGCGGGAAAAGTCCCATAAAAAACATCAACACGATCACCGGCACCATCACGGCAATTTCGCGGCTGGTCAGATCGTGAATCGTCTCGTTCACTGCCTTGGTGATCGGCCCGAACATCACGCGCTCGTAAGTCCAGAGCATGTAGAGAGCACCCAGGATCACGCCCACGACTGCGAAAACGGTAGCCAATCTGATGCGCAGGAACGCGCCGAGCATGATCAGAAACTCGCCGACGAAACCGTTGAGCCCGGGGAGGCCGATCGAGGAGAGCATCACGACCATGAAGATCGAGGCGTAAACAGGCACGCGCTTCCACAGACCGCCGAACTCGGAAATCTCGCGCGTGTGGCGCCGCATGTAGAGCATCCCGACCAGCAAAAATAATCCGCCGGTGGAAACGCCGTGGTTGAGCATCTGGTAAATCGCGCCATCGACACCCTCCGGGTTGAGCGCGAAAATCCCGAGCATCACGAACCCCAGGTGACTAACCGACGAGTACGCGATCAAGCGTTTGAGGTCCGGCTGCATCATCGCGACCAGTGCGCCGTAGATGATTCCGATTACGGCCAGCGCCATGAACAGCGGAATCGCCTCGATCGCGACGGTCGGGAACAGCGGAATCGCGAAGCGCAGGAATCCGTAGGTGCCCATCTTGAGCATCACGCCGGCCAGGATGACCGAGCCGGCAGTGGGCGCGTTGGTGTGAGCGTCGGGCAGCCAGGTATGCACCGGCCACATCGGGACTTTGACCGCGAATGCCAGCGCGAACGCCGCGAACAGCCAGCGAGCCTGGGTACGAGTGAGCGGCACCTGGTAGAGCAGCGGCAAATCGAAACTGGTGCGGTTGAAATGCACGTGCGCCTGGTACACGAGGTACAGTATCCCGACCAGCATCAGCAGCGATCCGACCATCGTGAACAGTACGAACTTGATGGCGGCGTATATCCTGCGGCCGTGTCCCCAGATGCCTATGAGGAAGTACATCGGTATCAGCATCACTTCCCAGAACATGTAGAAGAGGAACAAATCGATCGAAAGCAGCGTGCCAAGCAGGCCCGTCTCGAGCACGAGCATGAAGAAACAGAATTCGCGCGGGCGCTCCTCGATATCACCGCCGCCCGAGTAGAGAATCGACAGAGTAATCAGAATTGTAGTCAGAAGGACCAGGAACAGGCTAATCCCGTCAATACCAATATGGTATGTAATGCCGAATGCGGGAATCCACTCATATTGTTCGGCAAACTGATAGTCCGCGAGCCGCGGATTGAATTGCCAGAGAACGTAGAAACTCAGCGCGAGTGGAAGCAGCGAAAAAATGAAGGCTGAATTCCAGATCGCGCGCTCTTCGCTCTGCATGAGGATGAACAGCGCGCCGATCAGCGGCAGGAAAATCAAAGCTGTGAGCAGGCCGCCGTTCATCGACCGGTCACCAGGAACAGGTAGTAGGCCACGATCCCCAACGCGCCGAGCAGGTACACGAATGCATAGTGCTGGACGTTGCCGGTTTCGGCACGACGCGCGACCTGGCCCGAGGTCTGGACGGCGAGTCCAGCGCCCTCGGCGGCGCCATCGATCATGTAGCTGTCGATCGCGCGGTTGAGGACATTGTCCGAAGCCCAGAACAGCGGACGCGTAACGATGAAATTATATATTTCATCGATGTAGTACTTGTTGAGTAGCAAGTCGTAGGCAGGCTTCAGCCGCCACGCGAGCAGGAACGGGATTCCCGGCAACTGAATATACAACACCCAGGCAAGCACACCTCCCATGATCGAAGCGGCCAATGCGAGCAGAGACAGGTCAAATGAGCTCGCCTCAATCACCGGTTTGAAGTTACCGACCGCCGGCGCGAGGAATCTTACGAACGTGTCTCCCCAAAGCAATTGGTCGGGAATGTTCACCCATCCGCCGACCGTCGCGAGAATAGCCAGTACGATCAGCGGAATAGTCATTACGGCCGGCGATTCGTGGATGTGATGCTCTTTGTCAGGATCGACACGCGACTCACCGAAGAACGTCATGAAGATCAGCCGGAACATATAGAACGACGTGAGCCCTGCGGTGATCACACCGACGAGCCAGAGCCAAAAGTGCCCCGACTCGTACGCGGAATCGAGAATCAGATCCTTCGAGAAGTAACCGGAGAACGGAAATATCGCGGCGATTGCAAGCGTCGCGATGAACATCGTCCAGAACGTGATCGGGATCTTGCGGCGCAGCCCGCCCATCTTGTTCATGTCCTGCTCGCCGCCGAGCGCGTGCATCACCGAGCCGGCGCACAGAAACAGCAAGCCCTTGAAGAACGCGTGGGTCATGACGTGAAAAATTCCCGACGCATACGCGCCCGAGCCCACCCCGAGAAACATGTAGCCGAGCTGGCTGATGGTCGAGTAGGCGAGCACTTTCTTGATGTCCGGCTGGACGAGCGCGATGGTGGCGGCAAAGAGAGCGGTCAGCGCGCCAACAGTCGCGACCAGATCGAGCGTGGCGGGCGCCAGCGTGAAGAGGAACCCGAGCCGCGCGATCATGTACACGCCGGCGGTAACCATCGTGGCCGCGTGGATCAGCGCGCTGACTGGAGTCGGTCCGACCATCGCGTCCGGCAGCCATACGTAGAGCGGAAGCTGCGCCGACTTGCCGGTCGCACCGATGAAGAGCAATAACGCGGCCGTGGTCGCGGCGGCGCCGCTGAACAATGCGGCATTATTGCGCATCTCGACGAAGTCCAGCGTCCAGACGCCGTGCGCGCCGAGCGTGCCGACGATGGTGAACATCCCGAGCAGGAAGCCCGCGTCACCAATTCGATTTACGACGAATGCTTTGCGGCCGTTATAGGCGAACTGAGGATTCGTGTACCAAAATGCGATTAGCAAGTAGGAGCATAGTCCGACGCCTTCCCATCCCACGAACATCATTAGCAAGTTGTCCGCCAGAATGAGTATCAACATCGATAGTGCGAACAGGTTCATGTAGGTAAAGAAGCGCGCGAAATCCTCGTCGTGCGCCATGTACCCAACTGAGTAAAGATGTATTAGTGCGCCGACCCCAGTGACTATCATCAACATCACGCCCGACAGCGCGTCGAGGCGCAGTCCAAGCTCGGCGTGAAAGTGTCCGGCCTCGATCCATCCCCACAGATGCACGGCGAGCGCACCGCCCGGGGGCATCGCGAGCAACTTCAGGAATGCCCAAGTAGCAACACCGAACGCGGCGAACATCACGCCCGGTCCGACGACGTTGACCGCCCCGCGTCCGGACCTGGCGCCGAAGAACAGGTTGAACACAACGCCGAGCGCCGGGAACACCAGAATGAGCGCGAGTGCTGGAAACTCAACCGTCATTGGTATCGCTCACCATCTCATCAGCGTTAAGTCGTCCGCGTGGACGGTTTCGCGATTGCGAAAAGTCGAGATGATGATGCCGAGGCCAATTGCGGATTCGGCCGCGGCGACCGTCATTACGAAGAACACGATCACCTGGCCGTCCATCGAGCCGAGCCGGCTTCCGATCGCGATGAAGGCGAGATTTACCGCGTTGAGCATCAACTCGATCGACATGAACATCACAAGAATGTTGCGGCGAATGATCACACCGGCCACGCCGATGGCGAAGATCATCGCGCTCAGCGACATCATGTAGGTGAGCGGAATCATGACGCGACGTCCCTCGCGGCGCGGGGGTCATCGGTGCCCGGCAGCTTGCGCGCGAGCGCGATTGAACCCACCACCGCGGCCAGCAGCAGCACCGAGGTCACCTCGAAGGCAACCAGGTAGTCGGTGAACAGCTTGCCGGCGAGACTTGCGAGCGAACCGTAGCCGGCGGGCTCGTGAGTGAACTTCACCTGCATGTGCGGGGGCGTGAGGATGAAGAAAAGCTCAGTCACCAGCAGCGCCGCGGCGATCGAGCCGAAAAACTTGAGGGCGAGATGACCTGTCGGCCCGGTTTCGACTTGAAGATTCAACAGCCAGATCACGAACAGGAACAAAACCATGATCGCGCCGGCATAGACGATGATTTGCAGGAAGCCGACGACGACGGCGTCCTCGCCAATGAACAGAATCGCGATGATCATCAGGGTCGAGATCAGCGCGAGCAGCGAATGAATCGGATTGCGCTGGATGATAACGCCGAGCGCCGAGACGATCGCCAACGCGCCGAGAAATATGTAGAGGAAAGGCGGCATCAGTGGACGCTCCCGGTCGCGACTACGACGAAAGCGGTCAGGAGCACGTTCAACAGTCCGAGCGGCACCAGTCCTTTCCATCCCAGGCGCATCAACTGATCGTAGCGGAAGCGCGGCAGCGTCCATCGCACCAAGCCGAGGAAGATGCACAGCGCGACGACCTTGACCAGGAACGCGACTACGCCCAACAACGAGACTGCAAGTGCGGGCACGGCGAGAAACGCTCCGCCCGGCAGATGAAACCCGTCGCGCATGAGCCACGGAACCTGCCATCCGCCGAGGAAAAACGTCGTCAGCAGCATCGCGACCAGTGCCTGCTCGGCAAAGTCGGTGAGCATGAAGACCGCCTGCTTGCCGCCGGAGTATTCGGTGAAATAACCCTGGATAAGTTCCGAGTCGCTCTCCGGCAGGTCGAACGGGATGCGCTTGGATTCCGCGGCGCCCGCCACGAGTAGCAGAATGAAGGCGAGCGGCTGCATGAAAATTCCCCACCGCGGTAGAAATCCAAACCATACGCCGCCCTGTCCTCGCACGATTTCCTGCAAGTTCAGCGTGCCGAAGGTCATGATGACCGACACGATCGCGAGTCCCATCGCCAGCTCGTACGAAATCATCTGCGCCGTCGCGCGAATCCCGCCGAGCAGTGCCCATCGATTGTTCGAGGACCATCCCGCGAGCGCGACGCCGTAGACGCCGAGGCCGATCGTCGCGAGCAGATAGAGCGCGCCCGCGTTGAGGTTGGCGGCTTCGAGTCCGATGCGATGGCCGGCGATCGAAATCGTGTCGCCAAACGGGATCACGACGAACGTGATCATCACCGGGAACAACGCCAGGAACGGCGCCAGCGTGTGCAGGAACTTGTCCGCGCCGGCCGGGATGAAGTCTTCCTTGGTGAACATTTTCACCGGGTCGGCGATGGTGGTGTTGATGATGCCGAGGTTGGGCATCCCCATGCGCTTGCCAAGCCCGGTGATCGAGGCGCGATTCGAGCCGATTCGGTCCTGGATGAGCGCGCTGCCCTTGCGCTCGAAGTAGAGCAGGAACAGCGACAGATTCAATCCGAGCACGATCATCAGGATCGCTTTGATCGCGCCGGCGATTAAGTCAATTGTCACGGGCGGCAAGCTCGTCGATAAGTTTGAGGGTGCTTTCTTCGGTGAGATTCTCGACGAATGCATCCTGATTTAGCTGAAGCATCGGCGCGGTCCCGCACGAGGCCAGGCATTCGACCGCGTCCAGCGTGAACTTGCCGTCAGGCGTCGTCTCGCCGATCTCGATTTTCAGGCGGCGCCGGATGCAGTCCACGATTTTGTCGGCGCCGCGCAGCTTGCACGACAGATTGGTGCACACGTCCAGCAGGTAACGGCCGACCGGCTTGCGATGGAACATCGTGTAGAACGAAACCACCGCGCGCACATGCGCGGGCGGCAGTTCCATCAGATGCGCGACGTAATCCTGGGTCGCGTCGCTGAGCCATCCGAACTCGCGCTGCGCGATCCACAGCGTCGGCAGCAGCGCGGCCTGCCGCGTCGGATAGCGGCCGAGCAATAGCCGGTACTCGTCGAGGGCGGCGTCAGAAAATTTGGGTTGATCGTTTGCAGGCATGGCGGAAGTATTACAGGGCCTTCAACTTCGAAGTTCTTTGAGTTCGCCAATCTAATGATTGCTAGCTAAAATTTCGTCACTCCGCCAGAGGCGCAAGCGTCGCGGCTTAATCCGGCGGCGAACTTGCGGGCTCCGGGCAGAACGGGTTATCTATCGTCCGCGACTTCGAGGCAAGAGGCGCGCGCGGATTCGATCGAGCGACGCCTCGAATAAACTGACGCGATGCGAATTATTGCGGGACATGCGCACGGCAGGCGGCTCAAGGCGCCGCGCGGTTTGCTGACGCGGCCCACGTCGGCGCGGGCGCGCGAGTCGATTTTTTCGCGGCTCGCGGTGCGAATGGATCTCGACGGGGTGAACGTGCTCGACATTTTCGCCGGCAGCGGCTCGCTGGGAATCGAATCGCTCTCGCGCGGCGCCGCGCACGTTACGTTTGTGGATTCCTCGCGCGACGCGGCCGCGGCGATTCGCGCCAATCTCGCGCAGCTCGAACTTACCGATCGCGCGCGCATGGTCGTGTCCGACGTGCGTCGCGCACTTGGCGAGCTCGGCCGCGCGCACGAGTCTTTCGACCTGGTCTTCGTCGACGCGCCGTTCAAGGATGACATGAGCGCGGAAGTTCTGGCGCTGCTCGGTGAATTCGGGCTCGTCGCGCCCGGCGGTTGGGTGGTAGTGGAACAATCGAAACGCGCGTCCGCGGCGCCGCCCGCTCCCAAAGCCCATGAGCGCGCGTTCGTTGCAACCATCGGCGATCACCGGATCGCCTTTTACCGGCGACCCGATCCGGCGCCGAGTGCGGCTTGACGGCCTGAGGAACATGACGAAAAGCAAAGAGCGTTCCCCGCTGATCGCGGTCTACCCCGGCAGCTTCGACCCAATCCACAACGGGCACGTCGACGTGATCCGGCGCAGCGTCGCGATTTTCGACGAGGTGATCGTCGCGGTGACCTACAATCCGCACAAGGATGCGGCGCTGTTTTCCGGCGACGAGCGCGTCGAAATAATCCGCGAGGTCATCCGCGACCTCGAGCCGCGCGCCCGCGTCGACAAGTTCAGCGGCCTGTCGGTCGATTACGCGGAACGAATCGGCGCCAAGGTACTGATTCGCTCGCTGCGCGCCGTCACCGATTTCGACTACGAGCTGCAGATGGCGCAGATGAACAAGACGATGAGCCCGAACGTCGAGACGATTTTCATGTTTTCGAATCCGCGGCTATTCTTCAGCTCCTCGCACCTGATCAAGGAAGTCGCGGGATACGGCAAGCGCTTGCCGGAGCTGGTGCCGGAACTCGTGATCGAGCGGTTGCGCGCAAAGCTCAAGGTCGGTTAGGCGGTTCTTTCAAAACGGCTCGAAAGATACAATCTGTTGTCGTTCGCGGCGCACGAACGCCGCGCGTCGATCATCTGAAATCCGGATTTAACCAATGCTGAAGCTCAATCGCAGAATCGCCGCTATCAAACCGTCCGCGACGCTGGCTGCCGACGCCCGCGCCACCGAAATGAAGCTCGCGGGAATCGACGTCATCTCGCTGGCCGCCGGCGAGCCCGACTTCGACACCCCCGAGCGCATCAAGCGCGCTGCCGTCAAAGCGCTCGAGGCCGGCCAGACCAAGTACACCGCCGTCGGCGGAACGGCGGCGCTCAAGAATGCGATCAAGCTCAAGCTCAAGCGCGACAACAACCTGGATTATGAGCCGAACGAGATAATCGCGTCGGCCGGATGCAAGCAGGCCGAGGCCAACGTGATCGCTGCGCTCTTCGACGAAGGCGACGAGGTGATCATCCCGACCCCGGCGTGGGTGAGTTTCGCCGCGATGGTTTCGCTGGCAGGCGCCGAGCCGAAATTCGTCCCGTGCTCCGAAGAGTCCGGCTTCATCCTCGAGCCCGAGGCTTTGCGCCGCGCGATTACGCCGCGCACCCGCGGCATCATGCTCAACTCGCCGTCGAATCCAACCGGCGCCGTGTACGGGCCCGAATCTCTCACTGCGATCGGCAGGGTGCTGGTCGACACCGACCTCTGGGTGATGTCCGACGACGTTTACGAGCACATCGTTTACGACGGACTCGCTCCGCACATTTTCCGTCTCGAGCCGCGGCTCAAGTCTCATGGCATCGTGTTCAATTCGCTGTCGAAAACCTATGCGATGACGGGATGGCGAATCGGATTTGCGGCCGGACCGAAGGAAGCGATCGCGGCTGCCGGCCGCTTGCAGAGCCAGAACAGCGGCAATCCCAATTCTATCACGCAAGCCGCCGCCATCGAGGCTTTGACCGGTCCGCAGGACGAGCTCAAGCCGATGCTCGAGGCGTTCCGCGAGCGCAACGCGCTGGTCGTCGAGCGCGTGCGGCGCATCCCGGGCTTCAGGCTGCCCAACGTCCCGCAGGGCGCGTTCTACGCTTTCCCGAACGTGTCGGAGTTGCTCGGCAGCCGGTTTGGCGACAAGAAAATTACCGACGGCGACGGACTCGCGGCGTTTCTGCTCGACGAGGCGCACGTCTCGCTGGTCGGCGGCAACGACTTCGGCGCGCCCGATCACGTCAGGCTCTCGTACGCCACCTCGACCAAGAATTTGAACGAGGCATTCGATCGCATCGAGCGCGCTGTCGCGAAGCTCAAGCACTAGCATCGATGTCCGAGCGGACAGGTTCGCGCATCTCCCTGCGCCGGCTTCCAATCACCACGGCGGTCGCGGCGATTCTCGCGATCGTCGCGGCATTCACGCTCGCCCAACGCCTGCACGCGGCCCGGCATCGCTACGACGACGTCGATTTCGCGATGTTCTACGCATGGTGGACCGACTACTCCGCCGGCGGCGACCCGTGGCTAGTGCAGGGTAAAAGTATCGAGTTGCGGCCCGGGCTTACGCTTCCGCGCGAGTGCAACAACACGCCGTTCTTCATCGAAGTATTTTCTCCGCTCGCGCGGCTCGACCAAAAAACCGCATTCTGGATCTGGCAGGCACTACATATCTTATGCCTGGTGGCCGCCGTGCTGATGCTGGCGCGCGGAAACGATCCGCCACTGGAAGCAGCGCCCGCGATCATCGTGCTTTCACTGGCGCTGATGTCGCGCCAGTTCACCGGCGCGCTGGTCGGTGCCGCGCCGACGCCGATGCTGCTGGCGCTGTTGTCCGCGTCATGGTTCTGCGCGCGGCGAGAGCGTCCGGTGATAGCGGGATTGTGCTTGGCGCTGGCCGCGTTGCTGAGGCTTTATCCAGTGACCGTCGGCGGATACTTTTTGTTCGGCCGCCGCTGGCATTCGCTCTTCGCCGCCATCGGCTGTTTTCTCGTCGGAGAACTGTTGACGAATCCCATCCATTGGTTCGAGCTCGCGACGCTTCAGATGTCGGCCTCGTACAGCATCGTGGGGCACGCCGAACTCACCATGCTCGCCTTCGTGCGGAAAATAGTTGCGCACCTGGCTGGTACGACCATCGCCGGCGAGCCGTTCGTCGCGGTCGTGGCGATTACCGCGCTCTTCGATCTCGTCCTGCTCGCAATCGCCGCGACCGCCACCATCGCCAGCCGCGATCGCACCGATCTTGACGGCCTGCTGTTCGGACTGTGGGTCGCACTCGCACTCCTGATGTCGCCGCTGGCGTGGATCCCCGAGACCTTGCTGCTTCTGCCTGCCTATTTGTTCGGGATGCTCGCCGCGTTTAGCGGTTTCCAACGGCGCGAGGCCCTTCGTCAGATTCCTTTGATTGCAGGTGCTGCGATACTCACCGCCTGTATCGCAACGGCGCTGATCAAGGCGGTGCCGCATCCGGGATTTCCGATGCTGATAGCTGCCTACCTCAGCGCCGCGCTGATCTTCTGGGCTCGGACGAAGATGGATTCGCCGCGCGATGAAACTGTTCTAGGTCTTGCGCGTGCGCCACGGGGCGGGGAATTCACGGGTCTCTAGCCAGCGCACGTAGTCGGCGAGTATCTCCGCATGATCGAACGCGAGCGGAGCCGGTGGATTGCGCGGATCACACAGCGTGGCATTTTTCGCGTCGTCGGCGCCGCGCGGCGTCCCCGATGCGCGCGCGACATAGACCACAGTGATCGTCTGGCCGCGCGGATCTCGATCGGGCCGCGAATACACGCCGAGCAGCGCGCGAATTTCGACCTCGAGCGAGATCTCCTCGCGCGCCTCGCGCACCGCCGCCGCCTCGACGGTCTCGCCAACATCGACGAAGCCGCCGGGAATCGCCCATCCGGGTGGAAAATTCCTGCGCTCGATCAAAACGATCTTGTCGCCGATTTCGGTAATTATGTCGGCGGCTATCGGAGGACATTTCGGCCGTGGCATGATGCGATTCTAACATGGCGGTAACTTTATGCAGGTAGCCAGGCTTTACGATTTCGGCGACATCCGCGTCGAGGAAAGCGCCCGGCCCGTGGTCGGCGCCGATGACATCCTCATCCGCGCCAGCGCGTGCGGCATCTGCTCGGGCGACATCATGCCCTGGTACATCAAGCGCAAGGCGCCGCTGGTGCTGGGCCACGAACCGGTCGGCGTCGTCGAGCAGACGGGAGCGGCGGTGCGCGGCTTCAAGGCCGGCGATCGCGTCTTCGTGCACCATCACGCGCCCTGCTTCCAATGCGCGGCGTGCCGGCGCGGCGAATACGTGCAGTGCGCGACCTGGCGCGCGACCAACATCGTGCCGGGCGGGATGGCGGAGTACTTTCTCGTGAGCGCCGCCAACCAGCGCGACACGCTGCGGCTCCCCGACTCGATTGCCGACGCCGACGGCGTGCTCATCGAGCCGGCGGCCTGCGTCGTCAAGTCGCTCAAGCGCTCGGGGCTTAAGGCGGGCGAGTCGATTCTGATCATCGGTCTAGGCATCATGGGCATGATGCACGTGAAACTGGCGCGGAATCTCGGCGCGGGCACGATCATCGGCGCGGACCTGTTTCATACGCGGGCCAAGCGTGCGATCGAGCTCGGCGCGGACCGCGGAATCGTCGTCGAAGGCGACAACCTGATCGAGCAGGTGCGAGAAATCACCAACGGCGCGATGGCCGACGTCGTGATCGTCGGCCCCGGCACGTCGAAGGCGATCGCGGCGGGAATTGCCGCCGCGGGCAAGGGCGCGACCGTCGTGCAATTCACCGCGACGCCGCCCGACGACGAACTGCTCGTCAAGCCGCACGACCTCTACTTCAACGAAACTCGGCTCGTCCCGAGCTACTCATGCGGACCGGACGAAACCCGCGAGGCGTTGTCGCTGGTCGAGCACGGCGTGATCAACGCCGCCGAACTGGTGACTCATTCGTTTCCGCTCGCGCAGATCACCGAGGCATTTGCGACCGCGCAAAAGCCCGAGTCACTGAAAGTGATCGTCACATTCCCGGGTTGAGCCGACTCGCGCGCGCGCGGCCACTGCGAGTCATCAAGGTGGAAGCGCAACCGACAGTAGTCAGCCCGCCACGGGAAAGAGACAAATAGACAAACGAGGGCGGCTGCCGAAGCAACCGCCCTCGTGACTATCAAGCCTGAGCGATATTACGGAGTAGCGGGTGCCGGAGCTGGAGCCGCGCCGCTGTCCGGTGCTGGAGCCGCTTCTGCCGGTGCTGCCTCCGCTGCCGCCGCCCTGCGGTGACGACGCATATGATGCTCGTGATGCTCCGACATCGTCTTCGATGCAATCGCTTCTGCGCGGTCCGCGGCCGCCTTCGCATCGCTAGCCGCCTGCTCTACGCGGCTCGCTGCCGCCTGAGCCTGCGCCGCCGCTGCCGCTGATTTCTGGGCCGCCGCATCAGCGCGAGCCGCAGCTTGATCAGCCTGGTTGGCCGCATTGACGGCGCGCTGGGCTGGATCCGGCTCGTTCGACGAACATCCCGCGAGCAACGAAAGGGCCAACACAGCCCCGGCAAGACCGACCAGTTTCGAAGATTTTCTCATTAACCCTTCCATTTCTTCCTCCTAAGGAATGAGCGGGAGCGTTGCTAAGTAGTTATCGGGCTCCCGCTAGTAAGACTCTAAATTTGTCTCACAAACTCCCAGCCCTATGCAAGCGACGGTCGTGTGAATTGCTCGCGACAATGCGATTCATGAACTAGCTATCCGCAGGTTAGGCTGTCGTGGGAGGTATAGTGAAGATGCAATAGAAAGTCACAATTGAATCAGTGATGCCGAATCCATTTACGCCTACTCACAGAAGGATATTTGGACTCATCGCGGTTTTTTCCCCGCTCGGCGGACTTATAGTAGTTACCCGTAACAGTTTACAATGTAGCTATTACAAGTGCGCGAAAGCGACTATTTGATTCATCTGGCGTCTTGTTCCCGCATAATCACTCTTTTAGTCTCCACCGGAACCATTCCAGATGTTCCGTGACTGCTAATCTTCAGTCCAGCAACTAGAAATCGTCGCCGTAATCGTCCATTCCACCCATTCCGCCGCCCATGCCACCCATGCCGCCTCCGCCCATCCCGCCCATTCCGCCGCCGCCAGGCATCCCCGCCGAGGGCGCCGGCTTCTTCGGTGCTTCGGCCACGGCGGCTTCGGTCGTCAGCATCATCGACGCGGCGCTGGCCGCGTTCTCGAGCGCGGTACGCACCACCTTGGCGGGATCGATCACACCCGCTTTGACAAGATCCTCGTAAACTTCGGTGGCGGCATTGAAACCGAAATCAGCTTTGCCTTCCAGCACTGCGTTGAGAACGATTTCCGGCTCGTGACCGGCGTTGCGCGCGATCTGCTTGAGCGGTTCCGCCATCGCAGCCGCGACGATTCCCGCGCCGGCCTTTTTGTCTTCATCGAGTCGGAGCGAGTTCACCGCCGCGATTGCGCGCACCAGTGCGACGCCGCCGCCCGGCACGATTCCCTCCTCGACGGCGGCGCGGAGCGCATGCACGGCGTCGTCGACGCGCGCCTTTTTTTCTTTCAGCTCGACTTCGGTCGCCGCGCCAACTCTGATCACGGCGACGCCGCCGGTGAGCTTGGCCAGCCGCTCTTGCAGCTTCTCACGGTCGTAGTCGGAAGTGGTCTCTTCGATTTGGCGGCGGATCAATTCGATTCGTCCCTGGATTTCGGCCTTCTTGCCCGCGCCGCCGATTATTGTCGTGTTGTCTTTGTCGATCAGAACTTTCTTGCACTTGCCGAGCGCGGCGATCTCGACCTTCTCGATCTTGGTGCCGAGTTCCTCGGCGATCAGAGTGCCGCCGGTCAGAATCGCCATGTCCTGCAGCATTTCCTTGCGTCGATCGCCAAAGCCCGGCGCCTTGACCGCCGCGACTTTGATCGTTCCGCGCAGTTTGTTGACCACCAGCGCGGCCAGCGCCTCGCTCTCGACGTCCTCCGCGATTATCAGGAGCTGGCGGCCGGTCTGCACGACGCTCTCGAGCAGCGGCAGGAGCTCGCGCAGGTTCGAAAGTTTCTTTTCGTGGAACAGGATCAGCGGCTCGTCGAGCTCGACCGTCAACTTGTCGGGATTGGTGACGAAGTATGGCGACAGGTACCCGCGATCGAAGAGCATCCCTTCGACCAGGTCGAGCACCGTCTCAAGGCCGCGCGCCTCTTCGACGGTAATCACGCCTTCCTTGCCGACCTTGTCCATCGCGTCGGCGACGATCTTGCCGATCGCTTTGTCGCCGTTGGCAGAGACCGTCGCGACCTGCTCCATGCGCTCGCGCTCCTTCACCGGCCGCGATATCTCCTTGATAGTCGCGACCGCCTTAACCACCGCCGCGTCGATTCCGCGCCGCAGTTCCATCGCGGGGAATCCCGCCGCCAGCAGCTTGATCCCCTCGCGCACGATTGCGCCCGCCAGCACCGTCGCGGTGGTCGTGCCGTCGCCGGCGACGTCGGAGGTCTTCTGTGCGACTTCGCGAATCAGCTTCGCGCCCATGTTCTCGAAGCGGTTCTCGAGTTCGATTTCCTTGACCACGGTCACGCCGTCCTTGGTCACGGTCGGCGAGCCGAAGCTGCGCTGGATCATCACGTTGCGGCCCTTGGGACCCAGAGTTACGCGCGCGGCTTCCATCACCAACGTCGCGCCCCTGACAATTCCGACTCTCGCTCTCGCGTGCAGCTCAACCGTTTTGGCTGGCATGTAAATAAATCTCCGTCTTGCTATCGAGTGATTGGTTACGCCCGCGCAAACCACCACATCAGTGGTTTGAACGACCGTTTTGAATCTAATCCTCGCGTCGCGCGATGCAAGTCCAATCGAGTATCTTTATGAAGTTCGCGTGGCGTGCAAGGATAAATATTCCAGGTCGGCTGAATTTCTGGCGGAGGCTGTTCATCATGCACCAAATCATCGAGCCTTACCCCGGCAAGCGCGTCGGCGCCGCGGTCGCGGCGATAGGAATAATTTGTGGGACAATCGCGATGTTGCCGGCTTCGCGCGCGTGGACGGCTGGCAGCTCTCGCGAGATTCACTCTCAATTTCAGCATCCAGCTCTTCGACTCGCGGCGGAACCCGCGCCTCCTGTAGCCCAGGACGAGACCGACGATGAAGACAAGGATGTTCCGACCAGCCAGGTCGACAAATACATAAACGTCTACGAGGCGATGCAGAAAGATCACAGCCTGACTGTCGAGCAGGCCGCATCCAGGCAAGGTCTCACGGTCGCGCAGTTCCGCGCGCTGGAGAACAAGATCGAGGGCGACGACACCCTGCGCGAGCGCGTTCGCAAGGCCCTAAGGCACGCGGCAAATCCCAAGGAGACAGACTCGTCAGACGACTAGTCGCGGACTCTTTTGCTGTAATCCTGAGCGCAGCGAAGGTATCCGACTCTTACCTCGCCCGTTCTTTTTACGGGAGAGGCGGCCGGACGCAACGCGGCCGGTAGGTGAGGGTTCTGCGGTATACGTTCCCGTCTGCGTAAACTAATCGAATGGAACGTGAGCAGCCCTCGTCGCGCGACGAAAACCAAAGCGCGACCATTCCCGCCGCGCCCGTCGCGATGCAATGGGAAGTCCTTGCCTATTTCGCAATCCTGAATATCGCGATCGGATTGGGCTCACCGCTGGGTATCGCCGCAATCCCGCTTAGCTATTTTTTGAAAGACACGCTTCATCTCTCTCCGCTGCGCCTTGCGGTCTTCCAGGCGATTGCCTCGATACCCGTCTGCGTTGGATTCGTGTTCGGCTTCATCCGCGATCGATGGAGAAGCGCGCGATGGGGCGACCCTCAGTACCTGCTCGTCTGCGGATTGGCCGCCGCTGCCGCATACGCGTGGCTGGCCGCCTCGACAATTGACTACCTCAAGCTGCTCTCGCTCGTGTTCATCGTGGTCATCGTGTACGTGATGATTTTTGCGTCCGCGCAAGCTCTGATGACCGGCGTCGCGCAGGCGCATGGGTTGACCGGGCGGCTGAGCGTGGTGTTCAGTTTCGGCTTTTTGGTCCCTGCAGTCCTATCGGCGTTGGCTGGCGGATGGCTGGTCGCGCACGTATCGGTGCGCGGCACCTTCCTTATCGCGGGCGGCGTGACGCTGGTGATCGTCTTACAGTCCTTCTGGCGACTCGGGGCCGCCAGCGATTTCGAGCGTGCGCTCGGACCAAGTGAAAAAGGCTTCGCGGCGATCCGTCGCCTGCTGGGCCATCGCCCCTTGTGGCCGGCGACCGTTATCTACTTCCTGTGGAACTTCAGTCCGGGATGGGGCACGCCGATGTTCTACCATCTGACGGAGAGAGTACACATTTCGAGTGAGCTGTTCGGGACCTTCACCGCGTTGCAGTCGTTATTCTTCCTGCCTACGACTTTGCTGTACGGCTTTCTGTGCGTGCGCACGCCTCTGTCGCGCCTGCTGTGGTGGGGCACGATGGTCGCGATCCTTCAAGGACCGATCATGTTCCTCGCGCAGGGACCCGCGAGCACAATCGTCGTCGCCGTCCTGTATGGCCTGTTCGGTGGATTCGCCACCGCTGCCTATATCGATCTGATCATGCGCTCATGCCCAAAAGGCCTGGAAGGAACCGCCATGATGCTGGCCAACACCTCGGCTTTCGCCATTGCCGGCAACTCCGGAAACTTGCTGGGAAGCTGGATATATTCCAGGGGCGGCTTCGCCTGGGCGGTGATCATCACGACGCTGGCAACCGCACTGATAGTACCCGTGCTGCAGTCGGTCCCGCCAAGGCTGACCTCAACGCGCGACGGCGAACCAATCGAGGACGAGTAAACTCAGGGAAGAGCAGGAACTTATTTTTATGTGAAACCCTCCGTGGGTTTCACACTTCCTTGGGCAGGGGTGACCCCTGCATCCAGTACTAAGAAAAGAAAAGCAGACAAGACTAAGCGGTGGCGATTGGAGCTTTCTCCCTTCGCCACCGCTTCTAAAAAAATGGCTGATTCTGTAGCCGGACTACCCGATTACTTCGTAACCGACGTCGAGAACGCCGCTTCCAGGCGCGATACCGCGTCGTTAGCACGACGGACCGCATCTTCGGCGTCGCTGGCCGCCTGATCGGACTGCTGAGCCGCGGTCGCCGCCTGATTGGCCGATGCTTCCGCTGCGTTCGCCGATGCTTCCGCCTTGGTCGCATCCGCCTGAGCGCGATCGGTCGCGTTATTGATAACCTGCATGTTAGGACCGCATGCACTCACGAGCGCCGTCACGGCCGCGACACCAAGCACTTTTACCATTGTCTTCATCCGAGCTTTCCTCCAGTGGTTCAAGTTAACAGCCAGTCCCGGTACACTAGTCAGTACAGATCAGATGGTCAGGGCTGGGCGAGTGATCGGGATAAATAGTCGCAAAACCCGTTTGCGAACGCAAGGCGGGAACCGCAAGCAGGTTCTGTTCGGAACATCTGACGCGCTACACTATTAGCTGAATTGAATCGAGCATGATTGACAGACAAAACTTTCAGCGGTTATCGTCCCGATCGGCGGGCCTGCACCGTTGCGGGTTTTCCATGCTCAGGTTTCCTAAATCATTTAACTGAGGTCCGGGTTACGAGATGGCGACGACGATCACGAGCGAATGTATCAACTGCGGAGCGTGCGAACCCGAGTGTCCGAACACCGCGATCTATGCGGGCGGAGTGCCGTGGGAACTAAACGGCGCGACCAGCGCCGCGATCGCGCAGGATATCTATTACATAGTGCCGTCGAAGTGCACCGAATGTGTCGGCTTCCACGACCATGAGGCCTGCGCCGCGGTATGTCCCGTCGATTGCTGTATCCCCGACCCGGCCAACCTCGAGACTGAAGGCGTACTGCTCGCGCGCGCCCGCGAATTGCATCCTGAAACGACTTTCCCCGACGACGCGCCGTCGCGCTTCCGCAAAGAGGGCGGAACGCCAGCCGCCGCTGCCGACGGCGCCAGCAAAGAAGCTGCGACCAATGGCGCTGCCGTCGCGGCGCCCAAGCCAGCTGCCGCCGCGGCACCCAAGCCCGTCGCTGCGGCGCCTGCAGCACCGGCTGCGCCAGTGGCGGCGGCCGGTCTCGCGATGATGCATCTGCCGAAAGATATCGGCGCACTGCCCGGCCCGGTAGGCGAGAAACACTTCCCCGGCGAGCTCGACGCCGATTTCGACACGGTGCTGGCCTCAGTCGACGCGTCGCCGATTCAAACGGCCCCCGTGCCGGTGCAAATCGCGTTTCGATTTGCGGAGCCGGTTCTCGGCGCGATGCCCGACGGCGTAAAAGCGCAACTCGAGCACGCGGTCGGCACCACGGCCGGATTTTCCAGAGTCCGCTCGACCGCGCTCAACATGATTCTGAACCTGATTCTTTATCCCGCTCTGCTGACGGCCTTTTCGGTTGAAGTGCTCGGCGACGGGCTCTTTTCACAACATACCGGCGGATGGATCATGCTCGGCGTCTTGATCGCCGCGGGCGAGGCAGCTTGGCGCCTGCGCGAGGGAGTGATTCACGCCAAGCCCGCCAGCGAGCTGACGTATCGCGGATGCTGGTACGGGCTCGCGCTCGCGCCGCTCGGCTCGATGCTGGTGCGCGCGGGAGGCGCGGGACGTCGCACGGAGCGCCGGGTCGCCTTCGACGGTTTCGAGGGCACCATGCACGAAGACAAAACCGAGCGCGATCGCCGCTATGGCACCGTCTACACCGTCGCCGAGTATGCCAACGCGTACCTGGTGCGGCTCGAGATGCCGCGGACGCTGCCGCCGTCGTCCCTCAAGCGCCTGTGGAACTTGCCCGACGAGATGCCCGACTACGATTACAACATCATGCTCGGCGACAACGTGATTACGATAAGCGCGAGCGTCCGCGGCGAGACGATTCGCCGGCTGTCGTATGTGTCGTCGTCGTTCCCGGCCGACTTCACGTCCCGAATCGAGTTCGGCAAAGCGGTCGGCGCGTTCAAGCATCGGATGCGCGACAAAGTGCTCGAGGTGATCGTTCTCAAGGCAGAGGCGGCCCAGCTTCAGCACGCCGCCTGAAAAATTTACCGCGGGCTTGAATCGGCGGATGATTTAGACCGGCGAAATTGGCGGCCCCATAATGCGGCTGAGTTCAGTTGAGATCGCGATCCATATCCGGGACGCCACGGTTCGCGACCTATCGCGTATCATCGAGATCGAGCGGCTCGCCTTCCCTGCCCCATGGACCCTGGCCTCCTTTCAGCGCGAACTGACCCTGCCGTTCTCGCGAATCATGGTCGCGCTGCCTGCCGACAGCAACTTGATTGCCGGCTTTCTCTGCCGATGGCTGATCGCCGACGAATGCCACGTCCTGAATATCGCCGTCGATCCGGACTCGCGCCGGCGCAGAATTGGCGCCGTGATGCTGAGAGAGGCTATTTCCGAGGCAAAATCGACGGGCGCCAACGTGGTTACGCTGGAAGTTCGCCGCTCGAATCTGCCCGCCAGGCAGCTTTATCGTAAATTCGAGTTCGAAGAACGGCGTTTGAGACGCCATTACTACGGCCCCGGCGAAGACGCGATCGTCATGGAACTGCGCTTCGACTGACCTCATTCGGCAGCTAATTCCGAACATTGTTCTAAATTTATCGAACACTCCAGTTTCTTTTTGAGACTGGGGTTACAAATCATGTAATTTTGTGCCATACTGGTTTTTACATTCCAGGCTGATCGGATCGGTGACGAACCCGTGAACTACGCGGTCATCAACCATGTCCGAAATCCAGGGGCCTGATATCGAGTGCCAAAATCACGATGAATTTGCCGTTCAAGAAGGGTGAAAAGGTGGTTTACCCCGCCCACGGGGTAGCCGTCATCGAAGACATCCAGATGCGGGTTATCTCCGGAACGGAGCGACGTTTTTACATGCTCCGAATTCTCGGCACCGAAAAGATGACCATAATGATCCCGACCGAGAACGTCGAGTCGGTCGGACTGCGGCGCGTAATCGGCAAAGATATGGTGGAAAAAATCTACCGTATCCTGCGTCAGCGCAAGGTTGAGGTCGATACGCAGACGTGGAACCGCCGCTACCGGGAATACACCGAAAAGATCAAGACCGGTTCCCCGCTGGAAATCGCCAAGGTGCTGCGCGACTTGCTGGTGCTCAAGAGCGACAAGGAGTTGTCGTTCGGCGAGCGCAAGATGCTCGACACGGCGCGATCCTTGCTCGTCAAGGAATTGTCGATCGCCAAGGCTCATCCTGAAGAAAAAATCATGGAAGAGCTTAAGATGATCTTCGCGAACTAACCAACTAACCGCCGAAATCTATCCACCGGTGTGAATTGAAATGTCGGGCGTAAGTCTGAATCTGGATACTCCGGATCTTGCGCAACGTTACGAACAGATCAGCGCGGATCGGCAGTTCCGCGGCGGCAAGGAATTGCTCCGGGAATTGGCGCTCGCCCCGGGCGAGACTGTGCTCGACATCGGCTGCGGAACTGGGATGCTCGCGGAGTATGCGGCGAGTCTGGTTGGTCCGGCGGGTTCGGTCACCGGAATCGATCCGCTGCCGCTTCGAGTCGAGATCGCGAAAAAGCGGAGCGCTGCCAATCTGAACTTCAAGGTAGGCAACGCCTACGACCTCGGCGAAGTTGCCGCTGACAGTTTCGACGTCATCTACATGAACGCGGTATTTCACTGGCTGCCGGAAAAGTCCGCACCGCTCCGCGCGATCCTCCGCGCGCTGAAACCGGGCGGCCGGCTCGGTATCACCACCGCGCCCCCGGACGGTCACCGATGGCTCAACGTGATCAGGCGGCGAGTGCTGGCGCGCGAGCCCTACAGCAAATATCCCGAGGCCCAGGCCGGCCAGAACTATCGCGTCAGCCAGGAAGAACTCCAGAAGCTGCTGTTGGACAATGGCTTCGCGATCTCGAGGCTCGAAACGCGCGTGAGCATCAGAAATGCCCCTGCGGGCGGCCAATGGACGGCCGAGAGCGCACTCGATTTTGCCGAAGCAAGTTCGTTCGGCAATTTTCTCGGATATCTGCCTAAGGATCTGCAAGCATCGGCGCGCGACGAGATCAAGAATGAACTGGAGAGTCTTATGATGCGGCGCAGACCCGACGACGCTCCGCGCGATAATCCTCCGCGCGCCGGCCGCATCATCGCGGTCGCTACCAAACCCTAGCCGCCACTGTCCGATCTTCTCCCGGCCTCATTTTCGTCGGACAGTCCCGCGATTTTCTTGAACGCGCGCATCGATTCTGCGAATCTGCTGCGTTGATGTTGAAGCGAATGTTTATGCTGGGCGCCGCCCTACTGGCGCTCGCGATTTTCCCCGTTACTCGATGCGCCGCCAAAGCGAGCGTCGACGACGCGGCTGTCGATCAGGTTTTCTCCGCGATTCGCGACGGCAACTTCACTGCGGCGACCGAGCATTTCAGCGCCAGGATGAAAGCACTGTCGCCGGCGGGACTGAAGGGTTCGTGGAACCAGGTTTACGGGAGCCAGGGTCCGCTGCTCAGCTGGAAAATTTTCGAGCGGCAGACTCTTCTCAAAGGCAACGTCGAACTCAGGGTGCAACTCAGGTTCCGTCGCTCGACGGCGAATTCCATAGTCGTGGTGGCCGCGCAGACCGGCGAGATAAGATCGCTATTGTTCAAGCTGCCGGTGACGGAGCCCCCATATTCCGAGCCGGCAAAGTTTCGCTCCGAGGATGTGAACGTAGGATCATACAAGCTGCCCGGCACGCTGACGATTCCAAACGGCAAAGGTCCATTTCCAGCGGTAGTCCTGATTCAAGGATCGGGCCCGAACGATCGCGACGAGACGGTAGGCGCCAATCATCCTTTCGCCGACATCGCCGAGGGACTCAGCTCGCGCGGAATCATCGTGCTCCGATACGACAAGCGCACCTACGCGATCTGGAATATCGATCCGCAAAAGATAACCGTCGACCAGGAGGTCATCCAGGACGGCGTGGCCGCTGTCGCCCTGCTGCGGGCGCGGCGCGACGTGGCGCATGACCGAATCTTCGTCATCGGGCACAGCCTGGGCGCGACGCTTGCGCCGGAGATTGCGAAGAAGGCGTCGCCGGTTGCCGGACTCGTGATGCTGGCGCCGGCGGGCCGCAAGCTGCCCCAGACCATAGTCGAGCAGGTGCGATTTCTGGGACAGGCGTCACCCGCTCAACTCGTCGAGATCGAGCGCCAGGCGAACCAACTCTCCGCGCACAAGATGCCCGCGACCCAGACTTTCCTCAACGCGCCCGCGTCGTACTACTACGACCTCGACGCACGCGACGAAGTCGCAATCGCCCGCGGCCTCGACGTGCCAATCCTGATTCTGCACGGCGCGCGCGACTACCAGGTAATCGACGAGGACATCCGCGACTGGCAAAACGGGCTGAAGGGCAACGCCAAGGTTCAGGTCGATACTTTTCCCTCGCTCAATCATTTCTTCATGGCTGGCCAGGGCAAGCCCACGCCGGCCGAATACTACGCGCCGGGGCATGTTGACGCGGCGGTTATCGGAACGATCGCAAGTTTCGTCAACGCAGATGGCGCGTCGGCGCGTCACGCAGCTTCGAATTGATTGCGTCGGCGATCATCGTGGCCGCGGGCAGCGGCGTACGGCTCGGGTCGAGCGCGCCCAAGGCGTTCACAAACATCGGCGGGCGCACGATGCTCTCGTATTCGCTCGAGGCCATCCGCCAAGTCAGTTCGATTGGCGAAGTTGTGATAACAGTGCCCGAGGGTTTCGAAACTGCGGCGCGCGCCGAGGCCGCCGCGCTCGGACTTGGCGTGCCGCTAAAGGTCACGCCGGGCGGTCATGAGCGTCAGGATTCGGTACGAATCGCGCTCGGACTCACGAGTTCCGAGAGCGAGCTGGTGATCGTGCATGACGCGGCGCGCCCGCTGGCGACGCCCGCGATTTTCGAGGCGTGCCTGAATGCCGCAGCGCGCGCCGGCGGCGCGATCGCGGCGATACCGGTGGCCGACACGTTGAAGCGCGTCGTGGACGGTAACAGCTCGATCGCCGCGACCATCGCGCGCGCCGGGCTATGGCAAGCGCAGACGCCGCAGGCATTTCGCCGCTATCTGCTGGTCGCGGCGCATAGCCGCGCCGTCACCGAGGGTATCGTCGCGACCGACGACGCCGACCTGGTGGAACGCACCGGCGCCCGCGTCGAGGTGGTCGAAGCCTCGACCGCCAACATCAAGATCACAACCCCATCCGATCTCGCGATCGTCGAAGCAATCATCGCCGCACGAACGACCGGCTGACTGATCCTCGCCTCGCTCTATCAGGGAGAGCGACTGTGTTGAGAGTCAAGGGAGCGGCATCATCCGCGCCACCCTCCAAAGGTGTTTGAGAGGGTGGCGCGGATGATGCCTTATGAGTCAGGCGACGACGGTGCATGGCGGCCTCCAGGGCGAATTGGTTTTGAGCATCGCGTTGAGGATGACCAGCAGCTTGCGCATGGCCGCGATGATGGCGACCTTGGCCGGTTTACCGGCCGCCCGCAGCCGGCGATAAAAGCTGCGCAGCACCGGGTTGCAGCGAATCGCAGACAGGGTGGCCATATACAGGGCGCTGCGCACCTCGGCGCGGCCGCCGAAGATCGGGCTGCGCCCGCGCCACTCACCGCTTTGATGGTCATACGGTGCGACTCCGACCAGCGCTGCGACCTGCTTGGGCCCGAGCAGTCCCAGCTCCGGCAGCCGGCTGACCAGGATCGCGCAGGTCACCGGCCCCAGTCCCGGCACCTGCTCGAGTTGCGCGCAGCGCTGCGCCAGGCGCGGATTGTCCCGCAGCCGTTGTTCGATCTGATGGTCGATCGCACCGAGCTCGCGCTCCAGCGCCCGGACCATGCGCTTGATGCTGGACCGCACTGAGCGCGGCGCCTGCTGCACCCGGGTGCGTTCCGCCGCCAGCATCTTGATTACTTGCCGCCGGCGTACGGCCAGGGCCTTGAGTTCTTCATCCGCCGCCTCCGGCGGAGGCAGCGCTTGGGGCTGCATGCGCAAGCCAAACTCACATAGCCCACGCGCGTCGAGCTGATCGGTTTTTGCCAATTGCCGATGAGCTTGGGCGAAGTGATAGGCGTCGCGCGGATTGATTAGCGCGGTCGGCATCCCCGCCGCCCACAGCGCCAGATAGGCCGGGCGCTCATAGCCACCCGAAGCTTCCAGCACCGCCAGCGCGGCGCCGCTTGGCCGCAGCCGCGCCAGCAACTCGCTTATCCCGTCCTCGTTGTTCGCAACGCTGAAGCCGCCGCCGTCGGACAACGCTACTTCCAGCGTGCGCTTGCTCACATCGATCCCAACCACCACCACCGCTGCTTGCATCCTACCGCCTCCACTGCTGCTTCCGGCACCGCCCATCCTTGCGCGATTCGGGCTCTGCGCCGTGCGCCGCCCCAGCGACTGTTCGGGCTCTTGGCCGGAGTTATGGGCGCGGCGACCACGCTCTCCCTCGGTCTCTATCGACCCAGGCCGAATCGGCCTACCGCGCCCTCGTCCTACTCCATCTTCGGACTTTGTCCGCAACATACAAGGCCGACGCTCTGAGCGTCGGGTGAGGGTCCAAATTCCTGGTTCTGTGGTTCGCTCTGTCTAGCAACCTAACCCCTAACCCCTTCCCAATGTGGGAAGGGGAACAATCGCGTTTAGGGAATGTCCTCAGCCGCCTACGCCGGCTCCGGCTCGTAGCCCGCGCGCTCGATTAGCTCGCGGGTTCGCGACCAGTCCCAGCCCGCGGTCGTCAGGTAGCCGTTGACGAAAATCGAATTCACCGCGTTGAACAAATCCGCCTGCCGCGCGCCGACGTTGAGTTCGCGCCCGCCCGCGGCGCGAACCTCACTGCGCGGATTCAGCAGACGGAACAGGCACGCCGCCTTCAGGCATTTCTCTGGCGTGAGCGCGCGCTTCGATTCGAGCGGGGTGCCCTTTATAGGATGCAGAAAATTCAGCGGCACCGAATCGATCGCGAGCCGCCGCGTCGAGTACGCGAGCTCGATAATGTCATCGTCGGTCTCGCCCATCCCGATGATCCCGCCCGAGCACGTCGACAATCCCGCCGCGCGCACGTTCTCGATCGTCTCGATCCGATCGTCATACGTATGCGTCGTGCAGATTTCCGGATAGAAGCGCCTGCTGGTGTTGAGGTTGTGATTTATCCATCCCGCGCCCGCGCGCTTGAGCTCGCCCGCATCCTCGCGATTCATCAGGCCGATCGACAGGCACAGTTCGAGCCCCGGCAGCTCCGCGCGGATTCGATCGCACGCCTCGCCGAGATGCTCGACGTCGTGGCGCGCCGGACCGCGCATGCTGCAGACCATGCAGTAGCGGCGCGCCCCGCTCTCGACCGCGATTCGCGCGCCCTCGATCAACTGGGGCACGCTCTGCATCTTGTAAACCGGGATTTCGGCTTTCGAGATGCGCGATTGCGAGCAGTACGAGCAATCCTCGGGGCAGATGCCGCTTTGCGCGTTGCGCAGCATGCAAATCTTGACGCGGCGGCCGAAGGCGGCCTCGCGCACGCGGCGCGTCGCGGCGAGCAAATCGGCGAGCCGCTCGTCGGGGCAATTCAGGATTGCCGCGGCGGTCTCGCGCGCGATTTCTTTTCCGGCCAGAACTTCCTCGACCATGCGATCGAGATCGATTTCCTCAAACTTCAACATCACCAATTCCTTGTCGATAGAAAAATAAGTCGCGCCGCACATTTAGAAGTTTTCCGCATCGGGATCAAGCGCCTTCCTTCCGCCCGCGCTACACGGACCTCAGTTGGGACGCTCTTTCACCTCGACGGTTACGGTTTGATGCTTGCCACCGCGCTCCACGTCGATCGGAATTCTGTCATGAATGCGGGTTTCCGATAGCAGCAGCAAAACATCTTTGTAACTCTCGACAGGTTTGCCATCGAAGGCCGCGATCGTATCGCCAACACGAAGGCCCGCCTTCTCTGCGGGAGAGTCCTTATCGATCGCGCCGATCGGCGCCCCCTTGGGTCCATTTTCAAGTTCCACTCCGAGCCATCGGCGCGCGCCGGGATGCACGTCGCTAATCTCGAAATGGAAATCGCCGAGCGCGGAGCTCGCGAACAGGATCTCAGCAACGTTACGACCGTCGGAAGCGAGCTCCGAAAAAGGAATCACCACTCGCGTCCATTCGCGCGTGGCCGGGAAATATTTGGTCGAAGGAGTTCCGTCGCCCTGGAACAACATTACCTTGTAGTTCTTTCCGTCGCCCTTGGCCCAGAACGAAATTTGCGGGCTCCCGGAAATGTCCCCGTTCGCCCTTCGATAGCTCTGGCCGGGAAAGTAGGCGACGCCGGCCCACGGATACTCGATTCCCGAATTAACCTGGCCGCTGACAATCATCGTTGTCGCCGCGTGATTCGGGGCGCCTTCGACAGTGCTCACCCGGACTTTCGAATTGCCCTGAAAGATCGAATCGGTCCACGGAAACCATCCCGCACCGAAACGCCAAGCCTCGTTGCGTTGCGCGACGGCCTCGCGGCGGCTCTCGCGATCCACCCGCACGCCCTGCTTCCAAATCGCCGCGATATCGCGCGTCGCCCGGATGTCCTTGGTCGGATCGCCATGGACCAACAACAAGTCGGCGCGCATCCCAGGCGCGATGCGTCCGCGATCGTCGAGCGCGAACATTTTCGCCGGCACCGAGGTCGCGTCGGCGAGCGTCTCCGACGGCGTCAGTCCCGCCTTCACCATCAGTTCGAGTTCAGTATGCAAGATGGCGCCGGCCTGAGCGCCATTCGCGTCGGTGCCCGCGAGCAGCGGCACTCCCGCGTCGCGAAGCATCCGCAGATCCGCTTCGTTGTCGGCATAGGAGATGTGCTCGAAGTTCTTGAATCCGGGTTGCTCCAGGTCTCGGCGCACCAGCGGCCCAAGATACGGAGCGATCGAAGGATCCTGGGGTAACTTTGACCACAGCCGCCCACGTCCGAAAAAGAAGTCCGTGTATCCGAGCGTGGTAATGGCAAATATGTGATGCGCCCTTGCCGCGTTGCGGCATTCCGGCTCGGGCAACTTTACCACCGGCACGTGCGCGAGTCCGTCAGCACCGCTATCGATTACGTCGAGGTATCCGTCCGCCGACCCGACATGGACTATCACCATCTTGTGGCGCGCGTGCGCCGCCTTCACGATTGCCGCGAGCGTCTCCTTCGACATCGCTGCGAAACGCGGCCCGTTGTCGTAGAAAACCTTGATGTAATCGGAACCGTGCGCGATTCGCTCGTCGACGAACGCCTGCGCCTGGTCGGGTCCTCGAATCGGCGTCATCGGCGGCAAGTCGGATTCGGTGCCATGACCTCCGGCCACGGCGATCGCGGTGCCCGCAGTGCGAAAGTCCGCAATGTCACTAGCCCCTTTCGATTCCTCCGCTCGCCATTTCCGCGCGTCCTCCCAGCGCATGTACATGTCGAGCTCCGTAGTGACACCCATGACCAATCCCATTTCCAAAACTTCGCGGATCCAGGCGTGCACATGCGAATCGATGAGGCCCGGCAGCAGCGTATCGCCGCTGCCGTCGATCACCTGCGCATCGGGAGCTGATGCGACGTTCGTCCCGACCGCGACGATCTTGCCATCGGCGACCGCGACGCTGTTGGCCTCGATCACTCTCTCGCCATCGAAGATCCTCACATTGCGGATGACGAACGCATTGCGCGGCGGAGGTTGCGCGGCCGTCGCAGCGGCGACGGCGAGGCTCGCACAAACCGCGGCTGCGATCCGGACCGTTCGGCGAACCATTCGAGTCGTCCCTCTCGACTCTTTGAACGCGCGCGCCAGCTTTTCTTGCACAGGTTTTTCTGCGAAGACTCGCGGGCCGAGTAAATAGCAAATTAAGATTGTTCGGGGCGGCGGGCGGGGGGCGGTAGATTCTTTCCTCTTCCTCGATTGCCGCGTGCTCGACCGGACGCGCCGGGTTGCCGACGTCAACCGATACTACCCCCGCCGGCTTTATCCGCTTCGCCGCTCCGAGGCGCCGCCTTCGTTCGGCGGCCGCGATACTCACAGCCAGCCGCAGCATCAGCAGGATCGTCAATATCACGCACGCACGGCCGAACCAGTCGCCGCCGCGCGTGTAGATCGTTGTCCCGGTGCCGAGCGGCAGTTGGGCGAGCACCACCGCATCCTGGCCGTGCACGGCCGCGCCCGCCGCGATCGAGCGGCCGCGAGAATCGCTCGCCGAGACCATCCCGCCGCGTGACGCGCGCGCGAGCGAGAAGCCGGATTCGACGCCGCGCAAGACCGCCATCCGCTGATGAATCACTTCCGAGCCCGGCCAATCCGACGCCGGTGCCATCACCACGCGCGCACCATTGGCCGCCAGCTCGCGCGCCGTGTCGGGAAAATCCAGGTCCTGCGAAATCAGTATCGCGGTCCGTCCCCATGGCGCGTCGAAGATTGCCGGCTTCGAGCCCGCCTTGTAGTCCCCTTCGAGGCTGGAGATCGGATGATGCTTGGCGTAGGCGGCGACGATTTTACCGTCTGCATCGAACACCACCGCGATATTTCTTTTCGGCGTGCGCCCGATCTGGTTGATGCCGACCACCAGCCACACGTGCGACATGCTCGCGATTCGCTGGAATCCTTGCACGACATCCCATTCGTAGCCCGGCGCGACGCCCACCGCCTTTTCGGGCAGGACGACGATTTGCGTGCCGCCGGTCGCGGCTCGATGCACCAAATTCGCGTACAGCGCGACGATATCCGCGGCGTCGCTCACGTCATTTGACTCGGATTGCGGTATCAGGCGATCGCTGGCGACCATCGCGACCCGCACCGCCGGAGTAGTCGGAGTCCGAACGATGCGAATCCATCCCAGCACCACCGCGATCGCAAAAACGCCGACCGCCATGAGCGCGGGACGCGTCCAGTCCATGTGCCATCGACGCCGATACCACGCGACCGCCAATCCCGACGGCAACAGCGACATGATGAACATCACGCCGGCCATGCCGAACCATGACGCGGACTGCAGCAACGGGATGAAATCGACTTGCGAGTAGGCGGGGCTGCCCCAGGTGCCGTGCGGAGATTGTCCGGCGAGCGCAAAATAAAAGGCGGTCTCGAAAATTGGGAAGACCAGCGCCGCCAGCACTCCCGACCAGCGCCGCGTCGCTTCGGCAGCGGACGCCACGAAGGTCGCGAAGACGATCGCGCCTGCCACGTGCGACGCGAACATCGTGATCAGCGGCACCGCGAAACTCTCTCCGCCCCAGGCCACCAGATTGCCGAAGAAGTAGGCCAGGAACGCGAACTCCGCGGCCCTTTCGGTGCGAATTTCAGGTGCGACTGCGAGAATCGGCAGCGGCGCTAGAATCGCGCACGCATACCAACCCGGCGCTGAGCCCGCGAGCTCGAACATCAACGCCGTCGCCAACGCGGCTAAGACCGGCATCGTGAAGCCGCTCTTAAGTTCGTTGGGCGCGGCCATATTGCGCGCGGTGGACCGGCGATCGGAAGGCCACAGACGCGCCAAATCGAAGTTTGCGAAGCTGGCCATACGCTCAGACTTGATCGCGCGGCGGGCGGTGCGTACGCGCCGGCTCTGCCGCGTTTGCAATCAGTCCTTCGTTGAGCGAGCCGGAGCGAAAACCTTTCAGATCGATCGCCACGAATCGAAACCCGATTTTCCTGAACTCGCGATCGATCGTTTCGCGAAGCGGCCCCTCGAAAATGCGCGCGATCTGGCCCTGCTCGAGCTCGAGCCGCGCGACCTCGCCATGGTACCGCACGCGCGCGACCGCAAAGCCCATCGAATGAAGCAGCTTCTCACCCGCCGCGACCTTCGCCAGGCCCTCGGGGGTAATCTCGGTGCCGTACGGAAAGCGCGACGACAGGCACGGCGACGCCGGACGATCCCAGGTCGGCAATCCCATCGCTCGCGACAGCGCGCGCACGTCGGCCTTGGTCATTTCGGCTTCGACCAGCGGATGCCGCACGCGTTTCTCGCTGGCAGCCTGCATCCCGGGGCGATAGTCATGCAGGTCATCAAGGTTAAGCCCGTCCACTATCTCCTCGATACCAAGCTCGGCGGCCTTGGCCTCGCAAACCGTGAACAGGTTGTGCTTGCACAGGTAGCATCGGTTGAGCGGATTCGCCGCGTAGCCCGGTATCTCCAATTCGTTAGATTCTACTACAATATGGCGGATACCAATCAAGTGGGCCATTTCCAGCGCCGATTCGCGATCCTCGTCGGGCATCGTGGGCGAAGTGGTCGTCAGCGCGAGCACGGCGTCGCCAATCGCGTCGTGCGCGACCCTCAGCACGAAGGTCGAATCGACGCCGCCGGAAAACGCCACGATAAGACTGCGCATCGGCGCAAATATCGCGCGCATCCGCTCCAGCTTCGCATTCAGCACAGTGTCCATCGAATCAACTAGATTCCCTCGGCCTGGAAAAGATCGGTCGTCAGGTAGCGCTCGCCGGTGTCGCAGAAAACCACGACGACCACATTGCCCTTGCCGAGCCGCCGCGCGATCTGCAGCGCCGCGCAGCAGTGCGCGCCCGACGAGATCCCGACCAGCAAGCCCTCTTCGCGCGCGAGACGGCGCGAGAACAGCGTCGCATCCTCGTCGCTGACGGCGATTACCTCATCGTAGACCTTGGTGTCGAGATTGGTCGGTATGAAGCCGGCGCCGATTCCCTGGATCTTGTGAAAGCCCGGCTCGCCGCCCGATAGCACCGGCGAGTTTTTCGGCTCGACGGCGACAATCAGCACTTTGCTGTCGAGATGCTCGCGCAGGTAATGGCCCGCGCCCGTGATCGTCCCGCCGGTGCCGACGCCCGCGACGAACGCGTCGATACGCTTGAACTGTTCGAGCAACTCGGGCCCGGTGCATCGATAGTGGATATCGGGATTGGCGGCGTTGCTGAATTGCTGCGGCATGAAGTAGCCGGGATTCTCGCGGCACAGCTCCTCGGCCTTCGCGATCGCGCCATGCATCCCGCGCGTGTCCGGCGTCAGCACCAGCTTCGCGCCATAAGCAACCAGCAACGAGCGCCGCTCCTCGCTCATAGTGTCGGGCATAGTGAGGATGAGCTTGTACCCCTTCACAGCAGCGACCAGCGCCAGCCCAATTCCGGTGTTACCGGAAGTAGGCTCGACAATCGTATCGCCAGGCTTGAGCCGCCCGGACTTCTCAGCCGCCTCAACCATCGCAAGACAAATCCGATCTTTGACACTGCCCCCAGGATTAAAGTTCTCAAGCTTCGCCCAAATTTCGGCATCATCCTTCCCAGGAATCCGATTAAGGCGGACGACGGGCGTATTGCCAATAAGTTCAAGTGGCGACTGCGCAACGCTAATAGGCATGGAGCCGATTCTATCCAGAAAATATGGGTGGTTGCGAATGTTTACATGGCGACGATTTCGGTCAGGGGCCATTTCCAGCGTACTGGCATCACCTGCACGAAGGCACGGCGTCGCACGTTCGCAGTCATCGGCTTGGAGCAATAACCCGTCGTGCGCAGGCGGATTGGCGAAGGATGGGCCGAGAAGCAGCGGCGCCATCGGGTACGTTTCTGATGCCTTGGAGCGGAGGTTTGGTCGATTGTCGGGAGAAATCAAAGTGTGAACGTGAATGGTGCGGGCGGTGAGGATAAATACTCGAACATCGTCGACAGTTTGGCATCATTGTTGGGAAAGCGTAAGGCGGAAAAGTTCAGGGGGAAGAAAAGGCGTAGCGATAGGAGTGCAGTGGGCAGGCAAAAGGAGGGCCCTCTCCCTGCAAGGGAAAGGATCAAGAGCCTGCCCTGAGCTTGCCGAAGGGTGAGGGTCCGATTACAGCGCGCGATTTTTCCGCGCGCGATTCAGGATTCCGCCTCCGCATCCTTTCTTTGTGTCATTCTGAGCGAAGCGAAGAATCCCGGCTCCTTCTTCGCCTCGCCCAGCGTGGGGCGAGGCCGACGCGCGTCATCGCGCGTCGGGTGAGGGACAACCGCGCGAGTGCAGGGCCGTTTTGTGTGTCATCCCGACCGACGCAGCGGAAAAAAAGCGCAAATCTAGTCGAGACTGAACGGCTTAACCTTTTATCATTAGAGCTAGTCCTATGTGACCCCTTGCAATCCTTATAGGGCACAGGTATAGGATCGGCACAGTATCACGTGTGGATTTCGGTAGGAGCAGCCGAATCCGCTGAGAGGGTGCGTGGGCGTCCGGGCCGGGGAGTTACGGGAGAGGGGGGACGACCGTACCATCTTAAGCAGGTTTGGCTTTTCGCTTTTCTGGGAGGGATTGACGCGAGTGCCAGAGCAGTTTGGGGAAAAACTTTTAACGCGATCTCAGGTCGCAGAACTCTTAGGACTTAGTCTGTGCGCGATTGACGCATGGCGTGAATCGCAGCGCGGACCTACGTTCATTCGATTCTCTCGCAGGCCAGTACGATACCGACTGACTGATCTGCGAAAATTCATTCAGGCGCATGAGGTGAACGTAGAAGAAAGATAGTTAAGAAACGATAAGTAGGGAGAAAAGACAAAGCCTTGGCCGTCCGTTAAACGACCAAGGCTATTGTCAAGAGAATCGGATGCCTAAAACTAGGCATCGCCGTCACCACAGGCAGCGAGTCTAGTCCCATACAGGGCCATTCGTCAACCAGCGTTCGTGTTTAGGTGCGGACGCCACAGGAGACGTGTTGCCCATATGCGGATCGATACCTCATAGACCGTGAAACGGTCTCCAACAGTTGGGCAGGTCAGTTTTGTTCGACTGACCTGCCCGCACGCAGTCTTGCGACGTTCACTGATTGTCGATTATGTGGAGCGGTCAGGGGCGGAGTTATCTCCCATCCAGCCCGAAAAGGACGAATGAACAATGGACAGGCAGACCGGGATTTATAGCTTTGCGGATAACTGGACTCACAAGGCGAGACGCTATTGGGTCGAGACCCTGTCGATCTTAGCTAATCTCATAACAGTCGGCCTTGTGGCAGGGACATTCCTTGGATACGGCGCGAATCTAATCTCGTTGTATTTGGTCGCAGTTCTTACCACCCTCGCCGTGTTGTTAGTTCTGCAAGAGTATCGTTCTGCCCGACGTGGTTCCTACGCGGATGTAACCAGGCCGCTCCACTCGGCGATGCATTTCCTTCGCGACACCATCATCGATCTCCCACAAGCGAACGAAGCGCAATTAGCCTCCAATTTGGAACGCATCTTGGGCGATATAGCAAACGTTTTCACGATGGTCACGAGAACTCACTGTCGAGCGTGCATCAAAGTACTTGTGGCTGCGCCCAATACCCCACCAGAGATGTTTCGTGATCGGAGATTGTTGCTCCACTATCTTATGGTGCGGACGTATGCGCGAGATCCCTCCAGCAAAAGCATACAGCTTGATGAAAGTGCCGATTATGTAGAAATGAATACAGACTTCACTCAAGTGTTCAAAAATCCGAAACAACGCTATTTTTTCTCGAACGACCTGAAGAAAGATCTTCTTGCAAATCAGTACAAAAACTCTCACATACCAGAGGACTACGCGATCAAGTCGAAACCGTGGCCCCTTCATTATTTGAGCACGATGGTATGGCCCATTCAGAGAATGATGCATACTGGTGGTGAACTGACGCCCGCAGTGTTCGGTTTTCTGTGTGTGGATTCGCGGTCGCGCAACGTGTTCAAAGAATCGTACGACTTCCATCTTGGCGCGGCGATTGCGGATGCGCTATATACATACACGTCCACGTGTCCTGCGACACTACAAGTTGGAGTGCGATCAAATGAACGATCCGAAGGATCAGTCCGAGCGGGGGACACCTCAACTGGTTGAGGTGACGACTGTTTCTGCCGACGGAACGAAGCACCGAACCTTGGTGCGTCTATTCAATCTAGGCACCGCAAAGCCCTCTGCCGAACCGACGCGACCTGTCGAACAGCCCGACCGCGTCGAAGCGAAAGCACCAAAGTCCTGAAATCTCCAAGTCCCGGCCTGTCACGTCACATTTCATAATGCCGTTCTCCTAGTTGGGTGTCTTTCTACTAATCCCCAGCTAGTTGTGGTCGATTCCGGGTGACCCTTCGGCTTCGCTCAGGGCAGGCTCTAACCCCTAACCCCTTCCCCTTCCCTCACCCCAGGCGCGGACGCTTTTGTTGTTCCCTCTCCCGCGGAGCGGGCGAGGGTAATTTGGTACCGCAGCCGGACATAGAGGGGAAGGGGAACGGGAAGAGTTATGAGAATCGTTGCGTCCTATCCCCCTGGCCCCCTTTCCAGATGGAAAGGGGGAACGCGAACGTCCACGCATTCGGGGCAACCTCATGAAAAGGGGGGAACGCGAAATGTCCGCGCATCGGGGCGAGCCCACGGTTGTAGGACACTGGGTGCAGGGGTCACCCCTGCTGAAACCTACGGTGGGTTTCATTTTTAACTGATAGAGTTCCACCTTATGACAGCGGCTGAGAAGAGTGCGGGTGCGATTTGGCGGGTGTTGGTTATTTTTCCGGGGGCGCTTGGGGACCTTGTTTGCTTTTTGCCGGCGATTGCGGCGATTGCGCGGCGGCATCCGGGGGCTTCGGTTGAGTTGATGGCGCGGTTTGAGCTGGCGCGGCTGGTTGCGGGGAGGACGGTTGTTGCGCGGGCGCATTCGATTGATGCTCGCGAGGTTGGGGCGTTGTTCACTGAGTCGGGCGGGGAATCTGCGCGGCGATTCTTTGCGGATTTCGATCGTATCTATTCGTTCTTTGCGTCTGACGACTTGCGGTTTCGGTCGCGACTGGTTGCGGCTAGCGATGGCGTCGTCACGTTTCATCCGTTTCGGCCTGGCGGCGATGGGCATGTGGCGGCGGGTTACTTGCGGGCGATTGGCGCGGCGGATTCGCCGATCGAGGCGCGGATTGAACCGACGGCGGATGATTTGGCGGCGGCGGGGCGCGTGCTGGCGGAATCTAAATGTGGCGGCGCCAACCTCATTGTGATTTTTCCTGGCAGCGGGAGTCCTGGCAAGAACTGGGCGGTTGAGAAGTTTGTGGCGTTTGCGTCGATGCTGGCGAAGCGCGGTGGACATCCTTCTTATGAGGTCCCTCACCCGACGCTCGAGGACGAGCGTCGACCTCTCCCCATACAGGGAGAGGGGAAGAGTTGCGTCGTCGTTCTGGGGCCGGCCGAAGTATTGCTGGAGCCGATCTTTCGGGATGCCGGAATTCCGGTCCTGACGGAGCTTGATTTGCCGACGGTTGCTGCGATCGCGCGGCTTGCGTCGGCATTTGTTGGCAACGATTCGGGCGTGTCGCATCTGGCGGCGGCGGCTGGTGCGTCCGGCGTGGTTGTATTTGGGCCGACTGATCCGGCGCGATGGCGTCCGCTTTCTGGGCGTGGACGAATCGAGGTTTTGAGGCGCGAGCCGATCGATTCGATCGAAGTGCAGGACGTTGCCGCCGCTTTATCGAAATTTGGGTGATGGCTTAGTCTGCGTTCAGAGGCAGAATCCTGAATCGCGCGCAACCTCACCCCTGGCCCCTCTCCCTTCTGGAGAGGGGAAGAGTCTCGCAAATTGAAACTGAGACTTTGTCGAAATTTGTGGAGAGTCGTTAAAAATAATAGACTGAAAGGCCATGTATCCTCGGACAACCTCCGTAAGCCGCGCGAGAGAGTGAAAAAGGGGCTATGAGCTTCATCAAGACGACGGTGCTGCTGGGTCTGATGACGGGGCTGCTGATGGCGATCGGCGGGCTTATCGGAGGCCGGCACGGGGTCGTTATCTTTTTCGTGATTGCGGCGGTGATGAACTTCTTCAGCTACTGGTTCTCCGACAAGATCGTGCTGAAAGCCTACGGCGCGCAGGAACTCGACGCCGCGTCGGCGCCCGAGCTCTACTCGATCGTCAACGAGCTGGCACATTCGGCGGGAATCCCGATGCCGCGCCTGTACCTGATCGATTCCGACACGCCCAACGCCTTTGCGACCGGCCGCAACGTGCATCATGCCGCCGTCGCCGTGACGCGCGGGATCATGCGAATCTGCACGCGCGAAGAATTGAAGGGCGTCATCGGCCATGAACTCTCGCACGTGACCAATCACGACATCCTGACCAGCTCGATCGCGGCGACGCTGGCGGGCGCCGTGATGATGATCGGCTCGATGATTCGATGGGGCGCGATTTTCGGACTTGGCGGTCGCGACGACGAGGAAGGCGGCATCGCGGGACTGCTGATCGCGGGCATCCTGGCGCCAATCGCGGCGACGCTCATCCAACTTGCGATTTCGCGCACGCGCGAGTACCAGGCCGACGCGAGCGGCGCCAAGCTCACGCATAATCCGCTGTACCTGGCCAGCGCGCTGCGCAAGCTCGAGGCCGCCAACGAGCGGATGCCGATGGACGCCAGCCCCGCGACGGCGCATATGTTCATCGTGAATCCGCTGAGCGCGGCGGGAATCTCGCGGCTGTTCTCGACGCATCCGCCGATCGAGGAGCGAATCCATCGGCTCGAGCAGATGACGTCGGGTCAGATCGGACAAGGGTGACGGTGCTTCGATGGAAGAGCAAGAAGACAAGCGCGGATTCAAGGTCCAGGACCGCCGGCGGTTCTCCGCTGAAGGCGAGGCCAAGGCTGGTGGCGAGGACGCATCGTCCGAGCGCAGCGAGGCGCTCGAAATAAAATCCGAGCCGGCCGCATCCGCGGCCGAACCGGCATCGAAGCCGCAAACAGCCGCCGCGCAGCCCGCGGCGAGCCGCCAATCGAGCGAACCTCCCCCCGAGCTGACGTTCGCGGCGTTTCTATGGAGCCTGTCGGAGCAGGCGCTGGCGGCGCTCGGCGAGATACCGGATCCGATGAGCGGCAAGGTGACGCAGGACCTGATCCTGGCGCAGCAGATGATCGATATCATTATAATGTTGCGCGAGAAGACGCGCGGGAACCTCGATCCGCACGAACAAGCGTTGCTCAAAGAGATTCTTTCCGGTCTGCAAATGAAGTACGTTGAAATGGCGAGACAGACGAACCGTTGAGCTGCTGTCTTCGTATTAATCACACATGACGCATAAGTTGTTTCGATCGTTCGCCCCGTTTGGCGTCGCGATTTTTATCGCGACATTCGCTTTGATTGCGCGCGCCGCGGATTCCACGCCGCCCGCGCCCGCGCACTTCTGGACCGAGGTGGCCGACCCCGAGCACGCTCCCAAGGCGCAGTCGATGCCGGACTTCGTGGATCTCGCCGCCAAGCTCAGCCCGGCCGTCGTGAACATCTCGACCGACGAGCCCGACGAACCCGCTGAAGGCGCCGAGCAGTCGCCGGAAGACTCCCCGCTCGATCCGCATTCGCACAGTCCTTTCGAGGAGTTCGGCGGACCGCAGCAGCATTCCAAGGCGCTCGGCTCCGGCTTCATCATCACCAAGGACGGCTACATCCTGACCAACGAGCACGTCGTCGAGAATCCGGGCACGGTCACGGTGACTTTGCAGAACGGGCACAACTACACCGCGAAAATTGTCGGTCATGACGAGAAGAGCGACATCGCGCTGCTGAAGATCGACGTGAACCACGACCTGGCGGTCGCGCCGCTTGGCGACTCGAGCGACTTGAAGGTGGGCGAATGGGTGATGGCGATCGGCAACCCGTTCGGCTTCGATCATTCGGTGACGGCGGGAATCGTCAGCGCCAAGGGCCGCTTCATCCCGGGCAACTACGAAGATTTCATCCAGACCGACGCGTCGATAAATCCCGGCAACTCGGGCGGCCCGCTAATCGACTTGCGCGGCAACGTGATCGGCGTCAATTGCGCTATTTACACGCACACCGGCGCCAGCATGGGAATCGGCTTTGCGGTTCCGATCGACCTGGTCAAGGAAGAGCTGACGCAACTCAAGAGCTCGGGCAAAGTCGTGCGCGGATGGCTCGGCGTTTACATCCAGAAGGTAACGCCGGAGCTGGCCGAGTCGCTGGGGCTGGCGGACTCGCACGGCGCGCTGGTTGCGAAGGTGCTCGACAACGGACCGGCGCAGGCGGCGGGCGTCAAGCGCGGCGACGTGATAATCGCGTTCGACAATCAACCGGTCGACGACTCGCGCGAGCTGCCGCTGCTGGTGGGGCGCAGCGACCTCGGCCACAAGGGCATCCTCAAGGTGATTCGCGACAAGCAGACGCTCGATCTGCAGGTCACGATCACGCAGTCGCGCGAGCCTGAAATCGTGGCGTCTGAAGAAAAGTCGCAAAAGCCCGACCTCGGCGCGGTGTCGCCGTTCGGCCTCCACGTCAAGGACCTGAGTCCCGGCCTGGCCAAGGAACTCGGTCTCGAATCGCCCGGCGGCGTCGTGATTGCGTCGGTGCAGCCCGGCAGCCGCGCCGACGAGGCGGGCCTGCGCGCTCGCGACGTGATCCTCGAAGTGAATCGCGCGGCGGTCAAGAACGTGGACTCGTATCAAACCGCGCTCAAGGCGAGCGCCAAGGGCAAAATCGTCCTGCTGCTGGTCAAGCGCGGCGAAAATACGATCTACGTGACCGTCAAACCGGAGGCCTGAAGCGGGGACGGATTCCCGATGTCCCCAAAACGAATCCTGAAATTCGCGCTGATCGGCGTCGGCGCGCTCATCTTGTTCGCCGTCCCGCCCGCGCTGTGGCTGTTCTCCAGCTATTACAATCAGCTCGAGAATGAAGTCGTCGCGCGATTCTCGGGCAAGCGATGGAACATCCCGTCGCGCATCTATTCGGACTCGGTACTTATCTATCCCGGCCAGGATCTGAAGGACCTCGGTTTCTTCGAGCGGCTCGCGCGCCTGAACTATCATCCCGTCGATACCGGCAAGGTCGCCACTCGCGGCGAGTACAGCTTCGACCGCAAGCGCGGCAAGCTCGACATCTTTCTGCACAGCTTCGCGTATCCGTACGGCAACTTCGGCGGCGAGTTCGTCGAGCTCAACCTGAAGGGTGACGCGATCGACTCGATGGACGATCCGGTGACCCACAAGCCGATCTTCTCGATCGAGCTCGAACCCGAACTGATCAGCGGCATCTTCGAGGGCGAATGGGAGCAGCGCCGCCTGGTGCGCCTGAGCCAGATCCCGCCGACGATGATCAATGCGATCCTGGCCGCCGAGGATCATCGCTTCTACGAGCATCACGGCGTCGACATCGTCCGCACCATCAAGGCCGCCTGGATCGATTTCCATTCGGGGCACGTACGCCAGGGCGGCTCGACGCTCACGCAGCAGCTGATGAAGAACTTCTTCCTGACGCGCGAGCGAAGCTACAAGCGCAAGATGAAGGAAGCGATGATGGCGTACATCGCGGAGCGCGATTACTCGAAAGATGAAATACTAGAAAACTATATTAACGATATCTACCTGGGCCAGCGCGGGCAGGAAGGCATATACGGCGTGTGGGAAGCGAGTGAGTACTACTTCTCGAAGGAGCCGCGCGATCTGACTATTGGCGAAATGGCTACTATCGCAGGCCTGATTAGTTCGCCCAACCGGCTCAACCCGCTGCACCATCCCGACGCCGCGCGGCCGCGACGCGACGAAGTCCTGGCCGCGATGCTCGAGGACGGGTACATCGACAAGACCGCTTACGACGCCGCCGTCAGCGAGCCGCTGCACGCGCGGGAAGTCTATGCCGAGGGTAACGACGCGCCTTACTTCGTCGACTACGTCAAGAAGGAGCTGGCCGAGCGCTATCCTCCGCAAGTGCTGAGCGGCGAGGGTTTGCGCATCTTCACCTCGCTCGACGTCCACATGGAAAAGCTCGCCGAGGCGTCAATCGAGCACAATCTCAGCGACCTGGAAGCCAAGCATCCGAAGCTGGCGCGCCGCGAGACCAAAGAACGCCTCGAGTCGTGCCTGGTCGCGCTCGAGCCGCAGAGTGGAAAGATTCGCGCGATGGCCGGCGGGCGCGACTACCGCTCGAGCCAGTTCAATCGCGTTACTCAGTCCAAACGTCAGCCCGGTTCGGTCTTCAAGCCGGTGACATACCTAGCGGCCTTCGACGAGACGCTGTCGGGAGGCGCGGAGAAGTTTCTGCCGACTACCTATATCGAGGACGCGCCCTTCACCTGGCAGTACGGCGACATGAGCTGGACGCCGAATAACTATCGCGACCGCTTCTTCGGTCACGTCACGCTCGAGTTCGCGCTCGGCGAGTCGCTCAACTCGGCGACGGCGCGGCTGGCCAACAGCGTCGGACTGGATCGAATCCGGGCGATGGCGTCGAAGCTCGGCTTTGGCGATTTGCCGGCGTATCCGTCGATCGTGCTCGGCGGAATCGAAGTCTCGCCGATGCAGGTCGCGCGCGCGTACGCAGTCATTGCCAACGACGGGATGGAAATCCAGCCATATGCGGTTACCGCGGTGGTCGATGAAAACAACAAGGTGATCGAGGGTCACGAACTGACCGCCGAACAGGTTATCTCGCCGCAGCTCGCGTACATGATGCAGTTCATGCTGGAAAACGTGATCAATCACGGCACCGGCGCGGGCGCGCGCACGATGGGATTCACGCGGCCGGCCGCAGGCAAGACCGGGACCACCAACGACGCCAAGGACGCGTGGTTCGCGGGCTTTACGCCGAACCTGCTCACTGTTGTGTGGACGGGTTTCGATCAAAAGGAAGAGCTTGGCCTGACCGGCGCGCAAGCCTCGCTGCCGGCGTGGACCGCTTTTATGAAAGCGGCGACCGCGTCGCGTCCACCGCTCGATTTCGTCGCTCCGCCGGGAGTTGTCGAAGTGAAAGTCGATCCAACCACCGGTTACCTTGCGACGCCCTATTGCCCGGTGACGATGGAGGGTGTGTATCCGGAAGGGATGGCGCCAACTCAGTACTGCCCGTATCATACTTCCGGGGCGGCGGTGACGGCTGTGGACCACAAGATACCTGAGGAGCCGAATCCCGTCGCCGATCCAAATGATTAGTGCGCGATGATGCGGTTCGGCCCATTCGCTTTCGCAATATTTCTTTTGACGCTGCCGAGTGCAGCGACCGTATCGCTCGCTGGTAGCAGTCCAATGGTCCTGGCGAAGCTGCAGGAGGAATCGATTCCGGGGCAGGATCTCGCGGCGCCGGCAAGTCCCGCCGCTGCATCGTCGCCGGCCGACAACGACAACACAAATCCCGATTCCGAAGATTGGGAGGCGCTGCCTGCCGGGCAAGCGCCGCCCGCCGGCGAGGAGCCGATGTCCAACTCGACGCCAGCTGCGCCTGCGGCAGCATCGTCGCCGGCGGAAATTGCGCCCGCAATCGACGTCGGCTCGATCGCGACTACGCCGCAAGTCAGCGACTCGTCGTTGACGCCGCTGATCGACACTGCACCAACTCCCGCCCGGGCCGCGTCCTTGAGAATCACCGAACAGGAACGCGTCGAACTCGAGCAAGGCCACAGTGACGAAGCAATTCGCGAGCTGGCGCACGCGATTTCAATCGATCCGAGCAACTCGTACGCCTACTTTTACCTGGGCCGCGCATATGTTGCGCGCAGGGACTACGGGCAGGCGCAAACGTTTTTCAAGCGCGCGGAAATCGGGCTCGCCGCGAATTCGGCGTGGCTCGGCGAATGCTACGCCTTCGAAGGGCTCAGCCTCGAGCAGTCGGGCAAATCCGCCGAGGCGGCCGTCGCCTATCAGAAAGCGCTGGCCGCGAGTCCGGGCAACCTGACGGCGCGCGTCGGCATCACGCGCGTCGGCGCATTCGTGCCAGCCGCCGCAAGCGCGCCGGCACCGTCGACGGATTCGGCACCGCCAACGGATCTCGATCAACCCGCGCCCGCGGAGCCCGGCGCCCCGCCGCCACCGCAAGAAGCGCCCCCGCCGCCCGCATCGACACCGCCTCCATCAGATTGAACCCAACCTAATTAAATGTGAAACCCGCCTGGGTTTCACACTTCCTTGGGCAGGGGGTGACCCCTGCACCCAATATTCAGATAAGATGCGGACTCGCGATGCTGATACTTGGAATTGAATCTTCATGCGACGACGCGGCCGCCGCGGTACTCGAGACGAGCGCGCCGGGCATCGCGGAGATTCGCTCGAGCACGGTCGCCAACCAGGACGACATCCATCGCGCTTACGGCGGAATCGTCCCGGAACTCGCGTCGCGCAATCATGTCGTCACGATTGGGCCGGTCATCGAGCGCGCGCTCGGCGCTGCCGGATGCGCGCTCGCGGATATCGAGGGAATCGCAGTCACGCGCGGCCCCGGATTGGTGGGCTCGCTGCTGGTCGGCCTGATGTTCGCGAAGGGTCTCGCGCAGGCTAGCGGCGTCGCGATGGTCGGCGTGAGTCATATCGAGGGGCATCTGCTGGCGCCCCTGCTCGAAAACCGAATCGCGATGCCGTATCTCGCGCTGGTCGTGTCGGGCGGTCACACCGCGCTGTTCGCGGTCGAGGATTTCGGTCGCTACCGGCGAATCGGGCGCACGCGCGACGACGCGGCCGGCGAGGCGTTCGACAAGGTCGCCAAGCTGATGGGGCTGGGCTATCCGGGCGGCCGCGCGATCGACGAGATGTCGCGGCGCGGCAATCGAAAGCGCGTGCGCATCCCGCGCGCTCGCGTCAAAGGCGCGCCGATGGATTTCAGTTTCAGCGGAGTCAAGACGGCGGTCGCGACTTTTCTGGCCAGTGAGAACGGACGCGCGGAACGCCCCGAGGATCTGGCGGCGAGCTTTCAGGAGGCGGTCGTCGAGATGCTGGTGACGCCGACGATCGCGGCGGCGCGCGAACTGGGCGCGGACACGATCGCGCTGACGGGCGGAGTCGCGGCAAATTCCAGATTGCGCGACCGGCTGGCCGAGGCCGCGGCCGCCGATGGACGCCGGCTGGTCGCACCGGCGCTGAAATACTGCACGGACAATGCGGCGATGATCGCGCTCGCGGGTAGCTACCGCCTGATGCGCGGCGAGCGCGACTCGTTGAGTATCGACGCGGAAGCGAATCTCGCGCTGTGAACCCGGAGCCGATGACGACTGCACGAAAATCGCGCGTAGCTGATGAGACACCGGCGCGCCCCGCATCGGCGCTCGCGAGAGCGGGCGTGCGGCCGGCCAAATCGCGCGGCCAGAATTTTCTAACCAGCGCCGGCGTCGCCGATCGAATCGTCGCGGCGGCGGAACTTCGCGAATCGGATTCAGTGATCGAGATAGGTCCCGGCCTCGGCATCCTGACGGAGAAGATCGCGGCGCGACCGCGACGCTCGCTGACGCTCGTGGAACTCGATGCGCGCCTCGCGGCCCGGCTCCAGGAGCGCTTCGCAGACGTTCGCATCGTCAATGCCGACTTTCTTGAGATCGATTTCGCGGCACTGGTCGCCGATCGACCCGTCAAGGTAATCGGCAATCTGCCGTTCAACGTCGCTGCGGCGATCCTGCGCCGGCTGTGTGACAACTCGCGCGCGATCTCGCGAATGGTGCTGATGTTTCAACGCGAGGTCGCCGCGCGGATTCGCGCTGTCCCCGGCGACGATGCGTATGGCGCGCTCAGCGTGTTCACCGCGCTGTACTGGCAAATCGATTTGCATTTCACCGTCGCGGCCGGCAGCTTTCATCCGCGTCCCAAAGTCGACGCCGAGGTTTTGGTTTTCACTCACGTCGCGACTCCGTCATTTGCGGTTAGCGACGAACATGACGTGCTTGAAACCGTGCGCGCATCGTTCTCAGCACCGCGCAAGACGATTCGCAACGCGATCAGCCATTCGCTCGGAATTGACAGCTCGCGAATCGTGCGGGCGCTCGAACGCGCGGCGATCGATCCGGGCACGCGCGCCGAGAAGCTCGGCGTACCCGACTTTCTAAGACTCGCGCACACACTGCGCATCGAACTGGCCGGCGGGGTCGTCACGCGCGATGCCTGAACTGCCGGAAGTCGAATCGCTGCGCCGGATACTGGTTCGCACCGCGGTCGGCAGAACGATCGCGAGCGTACGAATCGGTGAGAAACGGTTGCGCCGGCGCGTCACTGCGGATTTTGCCGGAGCGATTGCGGGCCGGCGAATCGTGAAACTGTCGCGACGCGCGAAGTATCTGATCGTCGAGCTCGACGGCGACGACGTGATCCTGGTGCATCTCGGGATGTCCGGCAGCTTGACCCATCGCCACCACGGTTTTGACGCCGGCGACTTCGAACCGCGCCACGACCATCTCGAATTCTCGCTCGACGACGGGTCGCGCCTGGTCTACAACGATCCTCGGCGCTTCGGCATGGTCCGTGTTGTCGCGCGCGGCGCGTTGGCTTCCACAGCCGAGCTGAAGGGTCTCGGCCCCGAGCCGCTGTCGCGAGATTTCAATGCCGATTACCTCGCCGGGAAGGCCCGCGGCCGCCACGTCGCGATCAAAAACCTGATCATGGATCAACGAATCGTCGCCGGTATCGGCAATATCTACGCGTCCGAAATTCTATTTCGAGCGGGAGTGCGCCCGGCGCGGCGTGCGGGCCGCGTGACGCGAAGCGAGATCGAAAAAATCGCGGCCGCCGTGCCGGTGATCCTGCGCGCCGCGATCGGCAGCAACGGCACGACTTTTCGCAGCTATCGCGATTCGCGTGGACAGCCCGGGCGCTTCGCCGCGCGCCTGCGCGTGTACGGTCGCGAGGGAGAACCGTGCTACACATGCTCGACGCCGATCAAAAATGTGGTCGTGGGCCAGCGCGCGAGCTTCTATTGTCCGAAATGCCAGCGCTGATCCAGTCGAAGGTGTATTTTTTTGCGATTCATGATGCATCGATTCCGATATTGCCGCGCTGCGATCGCGCTCGCGGCCGCGATGATCGCGTTGTCAGCGACCGCGCGCCCGTCGTTCGCGCAGACCGCGCCGCAAATTGATTGGAACAAGGTCGATTCCGAGGCTCTCGACTACTTCCGCACCTACCTGCGCTTCGATACGACCAATCCGCCGAGCAACACCGCCGCCGCGATCGCGTATCTCAAAGCGATTCTCGACAAAGAGGGAATCGCGACCGAGACCTTCGAGAGCAAGCCCGGGATGGTGACTCTGGTCGCGCGAATCCCCGGACCCTCCGGCGTAAAACCGCTGCTGCTGATGTCGCACGCCGACGTGGTGCCGACGGTCGCCGCCAACTGGACGCATCATCCGTTCGACGCCGACCTCACCGACGGTTACGTGTGGGCGCGCGGCGCGATCGACAACAAGGCGCACGGGATCATGGCGCTGATGACGATGCTCGCGCTCAAGCGCAACGGCGTGGCGCTGCGGCGCGGCGTCGAGATGATGGTGAATCCCGACGAAGAAGCCGGCGGCGATAACGGCGCGACCTGGATGGTGAACAATCACTGGGACGCGATCGATCCCGCGTTCGCGTTCAACGAGGGCGGTGAAGGCGCGCCCGACTGGCTTGGAGTTGCGGGCACGACGTTCCTGGTTGCGGTGTCCGAGAAGCGCGTCAACTGGCTGCACGTGAGCGTGCGCGGCAAGGGCGGTCACGGCTCGGTGCCGAAGCCGGACAATCCGAATCTCGTTCTGATCAACGCGCTGCATCGACTGCTCGAAAATCAGCCGCCGATTCGAATCACGCAAATCTTCGCCGACGCGATGGACTCGGTCGCGCCGCTCGAGCCGTTCCCCGCGTCGTTCGAACTCGCGCATCTCGATTGGCCCGGGATGGCGCAGCTTGCCGTGGGCGGCGTGCTCAGCCCGTACAATATCCAGGCTCTCATGCGCGATACGATTTCACTCACGATGCTCAACGCGGGAATCAAGGTGAACGTCGTGCCTACAGTCGCCGAGGCGGGACTGGACTGCCGGCTGCTGCCGGGCACCGACGCCGACGCGTTTCTGAAGCATCTGCGCGAACAGCTCGGCGCCGGCGACTTCAAGATCGACTATATCCAGCGGCCCGACGATGCTCCGCCGTCGCCGGCTTCCGGCGAGGCGTGGGATGCGATCAAGCGCGTCGTCGCGAGCGATTTCAAAAGCGCCGTTGTCGTGCCGTGGATGACGACCGGCGGCACCGACTCGCGCGTGCTGCGCGCCAGGGGCGTGCCGTCGTACGGCTTCGTCCCGGTGATTCTCGACAGCGTCGAACTCGCGCGCATCCACGGCGACGACGAGCGCCTGTCGGTCGAGAATCTCAATCGCGGAATCAAGGCCACTTACGATTTGACGATCGATTTGTGCGCCGCGCAGCATTGACGCCGCGTATGTTATGGTGACGCGATGACTTTCGACATGCCCACCGGAATCGGCGCCACGATTGCCTTCGTCTTCGGCGCGTGCGTCGCCAGCTTCGTCTGCATGGTTGCCTACCGGCTGCCGCGCGATCTTTCGATCGTCTCGCCGCGTTCGTATTGCGAGAGTTGCGAGCGCGCGATTCCGTGGTGGGCGAACATTCCGATTCTCGCGTACATCGGACTGCGCGGGCGATGCGTGATGTGCGGCGCGCCGATTCCGTTCCGTCATTTCCTCGCCGAGGCCGGACTGGCAGTCACCGCGCTCTATCTTTACGTCGCCTTCCCGCTGCCCGACGCAATCGCGCGCTTCGTGCTGTGCGCGGCGCTGTGGGTCGTCGCGATCATCGACTACGACTGGCGGCTGATTCCCAACATCGTCACGTGGCCCGGGACGCTGGTCGGCTTGATCGCCGCGTCGCTGATGATGCCGGAGGTCGGTTGGAAGAGCTCGCTGATAGGAATCCTCGTGGGCGCCGGCGTGCTGTTCGGCACCGGTTATCTCTACCAGCTGGTGCGCGGGCGCGAGGGCGTCGGCCTCGGCGACGTGTGGCTGCTCGGGATGATCGGCGGATTTCTTGGTTGGCAGGGCGTTCTCTTCACCATGTTTTTCGGTTCGGTAATCGGCTCGATCGGCGGAATCGCATTCGCGCTGACGGGAGGCGGTTCGACCGCGCCCGCTCCGCTCGGCGAACCCGCGACCGATCCGGAGGAAGCAGACGTTTCGATTCTCAAGACTGAAGTTCCGTTCGGTCCGTATCTCGCGCTGGCCGCCGGCGTGTTCGCTCTCTTTCAGCCGGAACTCATGCACTGGTATCTTGGCAGATAGGGACGCTCAGCGTCCCATCCAATTACCAATGGCAGCGGGGACGTTCATCACGCTCGAAGGCGTCGAAGGAAGCGGCAAGACGACGCAAGCCGCAATTCTCGGCGACGCGATCCGCAAGAGCGGGCGGCGCGTAACGGTCACGCACGAGCCGGGCGGCACGCGCGCCGGCGAGACGATTCGCGCGATTTTTCTCGATCCCGCGGTTTCGCTGAACGTAGCAGCGGAACTGCTGCTGGTACTCGCAGATCGCGCGCAGCACGTGCGCGAAAAACTCCGGCCCTTGCTGGCCGCCGGCGAGATCGTGATTTCCGATCGCTATTCCGATTCGACCACCGCCTACCAGGGCCATGGCCGCGGCTTCGATCTCAAGCTGCTCGGCGAGTTGAACCGGCTCGCAACCGATAACGTCACGCCCGATCTGACTATCGTGCTCGATCTGCCCGTTGAGACCGGCCTCGAGCGAACTCGCGCGCGTGCCAAGGGCACTGGGCGCGGCTCCGACCGCTTCGAGGGCGAGCGCGCCGAGTTCCATCGCAAAGTGCGCGACGGTTTTCTCGCGATCGCGAAGGCTGAGCCAGCGCGCGTCGTCGTGATCGATGCCGATCGTCCGGTGACCGCCGTCACCGCCGACATCCGCCGCGCCGTAGACGAGTTGCTCGCCCGCCGACGATTTGAATCGCCATGCCGATAACGTCGATTCTGCGGGCATCGCGAAGTCGCAAAGCGGCTGCTGGCCGAATTGCGCGCGCGGCCCTCGCACGCTTACCTGTTCGCGGGGCCGCGCGGCGTCGGCAAGGCGCTGGTCGCGACCAGCCTCGTCCACGCGATGATGTGCGAGCGATCGCCCGGCGAGAATTTCTGCTGCACTACCGCGCAATGCCCCGTCCGCATCGCGCCGCAGACCGAGCGCACGCGCGCGCGCGCCACCGATGCGGACTCACCGCGATGCGATTGCTGTTCGGCGTGCGTGCAGATCGCGACCGGAGTGCATCCGGATTTCAGTTATGTCGTCGCGGCCCGCCGGCCGCAGCGAAGTCCTGATCGACCAGGTGCGCGAGCTGATCGTTCGGCTTGGAATCAGACCGTCGCGGGCATCGATTCGGATGGCAATTATCGACGACGCCGAGGCGCTCGGTACTCCCGCGCAGAACGCGCTGCTGAAGACGCTCGAAGAGCCGCCCGGCCACGCGATTATCATCATGGTGTCCGCCAGCGAGCGCGCGATGCTCGACACCGTCCGCTCGCGCACGCGCACGGTGCGATTTCCCACGCTGCAGCCGGCCGAAATCGAGGCGATCCTGGCTGCTCATGGCGTCGCGGACAAAGCTCGCGCCAGTGCGCTTGCGATGCTGGCGCGGGGCAGCGCTGCGAATGCGATCGCGCTGGCGGACGGCGATGAACCGCCGATGAAGGAACTGCTCGACGCGCTCAGCCATGCAAAATCGATCGATTTCGCGCGCGCGCAGTCGCTCGCGCAGGAGTTTTTCGCCAATCGCGATGCGGCGGCCGGCCAATTTCGAGCTGCTCGCAAGACTGCTCGAGGAAGTACTATGCTACAAACTGCTTAATGGTGAGAGCGGCTTCGTGGCGTTTCCGCCCGAGTCGCGCTCGAAATTGGCGAGCCTGGCGGATAGTCTCGGGGTCGAGGGGCTCGTGAAGTGTATCGACGCGGCAGTGCGAGCCATCGAAGCGGTCGAGGCATACGCCAATCCGCGCATGCAGGCGGAGAATTGGTGGACGATGGCGCGGTCATGCAGGATGAGGGGTGGTGGTGAGTAGAAGATAGTGGCAGACATCGATCCGTTTGAAGGCGCGCCAACGCTGCCGAAAATTGTCGCGGTCAGTCTCCAGCAGACCGGTCACTTGTACAATTTCCTGGCCGGCGACCGGACGCTGCGCCGCGGCGAACGCGTGCTGGTCGAGAGCGAGGCCGGCGCGCGCGTCGGCACCGTCGAGATCGAGCCGCACGAGCCCGCGCAAACGATCGATCTTTCCGCAGCTGCGTCCCATCATCCGCATCGCGTCCGACAGTGACTTCCGCCTCGAGCAGGAAAATCTCTCGCGCGAGGCGCACGCGCGCCGCCTATGCGTCGAGCGCATCCGCGAGCGCCGCATCCAGATGAAGCTGGTGAGCGCCGACTACACCTTCGACGGGCGCAAGGTCACTTTCTATTTCGTCGCCGAGGGCCGCGTCGATTTCCGCGACCTGGTCCGCGACCTGGCAAACACGCTGCGCGTTCGCGTCGAGATGAAACAGATTGGCGCTCGCGACGAAACCAAAGTCACGGGAGGACTCGGTCCGTGCGGACGCGAGCTATGCTGTTCGAGCTGGCTGCGCGACTTCGAGGCGGTCACGGTCAAGATGGCGCGCGAGCAGGGGTTGGCGCTCAATCCTTCGCGGCTGGCCGGGATGTGCGGACGCCTGAAATGCTGCCTGCGCTACGAATACGCCACTTACGTCGAACTCAAGCGCGCGCTCCCGAACCTTGGCAAGCGCGTGCAATGCGTCAAGGGCGACGGCAAAGTGGTCCGCCAGAACATCCTGAAGCAGACTGTGCTGATTCAGCGCGAGGAAGACGGCGGCGTCGTCGAAGTCACGCTCGAAGACCTGGTCGCCTCGCGCCCGCAGTAGCCAGCGCGCCGGCTACCTCTCCTGACGCCTAGCCCAGGCTAGTGTGAACGCCGTGGTTACTGCCATGTGAAGAAAGTTCTTCGTCATTTTTACAGATCCCCCATCTTTATTCAGCATTCTTGGCGGTCCCGTTCTTGCTCAATCCATAGGTAGCGGATCGGAAGCGATCACCGCTCAGCCGAATTTTCGGCAATTCCAACTTGGAGGAAACTACCTATGGATCTGAAACGTGGAAAAGTAATCATCAGCGCGGTCGCGGCTATCTCGCTGGGCTCGTTCGCGATGCCGTTCGGCTCGATCGCTGGAGCATCGACTGGTCCGTCGACCAGAATCGTCCGTTCCAACCACGACGCTGGCGGGTTCGTTCAGCTGGCTCAAGAAGAGCATGAGGAAGTAGAGGAAAAGAGCGAGCACAAGGTCACAGAGTCCAATGAATCGACAGTCCCGCCCGATACCACGGTGGTCGCTCCCGACACTACTACCGTCGCGCCTGGTACTACGGTCGTGGTGCCCGAGAACACGGTCGTAAGGCCCGATACCGAGCAGCATTCAGAGAACAAGTCCGTCGATAAAGAAAAATCTGTCAATGTGCTCGGACTGCATGCGAAGGTGGAGCATCACGTCGACGAATCGGACAGCAACTAACAAGGTCGCACACGACCTATAGCTCGTCGCTCGCAGTTCGTATCGAGATGACCAGGGCCCGGCAGATCAATGCCGGGCCCTTGGCTATTTGGCCTCGCGAGTCTGCAGAACGCCGCGCGATGCCCATCGGCCCAGTCGCGCGGCATCGAGTCTCCCGCTATTCTCGATCTCCTGATGGCGCCTCGCATCCACATCACAAGCGCGATCGCTTACAGTAACGGCCCGCCACATATCGGTCATGCCTACGAAATGCTGGCGACCGACGCGTTCGCGCGTTTCCAGCGCCGCAAGCTAGGTCCCGCCAACGTCACTTTCGTTACCGGCACCGACGAGCATGGCGACAAGAACAAGCGCGCCGCCGAAGCTCTCAGGACTCGAGGCCAAAGCATTCGCTGACAAGATCAGCACGCTCTTTCGCGACGCGTGGGCCGCGCTCGACATCAGCTACGATTTCTTTGTCCGCACCACTGACCCGGTCCACCAGGCGTTCGTGCAGAAGATGCTCGCGCGCAGTTACGCGTGCGGCGACATCTACTTCAAGGACTATGAAGGCCTCTATTGCATCGGATGCGAACGCTTCTACACCGAAAAGGAATTGATCCCCGGCAACATCTGTCCGGTGCACAACACTCCTGTCGAGCGTATCAAGGAGGGCAACTATTTCCTGAAGCTCGAGAAGCATCGCGAGACTATCCGCCGCAACCTCGAGAAAAATCCCGACTTCATCCGCCCCGAGCGCTATCGCAACGAGGCGCTCCGCATGCTCGACGAGCCGCTCGAGGACCTTTGCATCTCGCGTCCCAAAACGCGTCTCGATTGGGGCATCACGCTGCCGTTCGACGACAAGTACGTGACCTATGTATGGTACGACGCCTTCTGGGCCTACGTCAGCGAGCTGCCTGACACCAGCGACGCGTCGCTCACCGCGATTCTGCCGGTCACCGAGCACTTCATCGGCAAGGACATCCTCAAGACGCACGCGGTGTACTGGCCCGCGATGCTCTTGTCGGTAGGCTTGCCGCTCTATCGTCATCTTAACGTCCACGGCTTTCTGAATTTCGGCGGCGCGCGGCTGTCGAAAAGCTCGGGCAACATCCAGGATCCCGTCGCCTATCAGCAAACGCTCGGCCCCGACGCCTTGCGCTTTTTCATCTTGCGCGAATTCACCTACGGCCTCGACGGCGATTTCAGCGAACAGCGCGTGATCGATCGCTACAACTCGGACTTGGCGAACGACCTCGGCAATCTGACCAGCCGCGTGCTCTCGATGGCGGCGCGATACTTCGAAGGCGCAATCACCGCGAGTCCGATTAGTGTTGCGGAGGCGAGGTCGGTTGCTCCGAGCATGGGCGCGGACGAGATCGCGCAACATGCAGCAGCCTCAATGTCGCAACCAAAGCTACCGGCTGCTATGCAAGACGCCGGAATGTGCATGGTCCACTACTTCCTTCCATTTCAGGTCGAGACCTTGGTGGAACAGCTAGCTTTCAATCGCGCACTCGAAGTGATTTGGTCCAAGCTCGACGTAGCCAATAAATATATCGTCGCGACCGCGCCGTTCACTTTGGCAAAGGATCCCGCCAATCTTCCGCGCGTCGCACAAATTCTCGCCAACCTGGTCGAGGGGCTGCGCGTCGTCGCCGACAGCCTCGAGCCGTTCATGCCGATCACGTCGAAAAAGATTCTCAGCTTGTTGAACGTCGACGAGAAAATCGCGCGCGCGCCATATGGCGACGGCATCAAGCCGGGGCATCGTGTGAATCCGACGACGCCGATGTTCCCCCGCATCGACAAGAAAGCGAGCACCTGAAAAGATCGGGAACTCAGGTGCTCAGGAATCGGTAGACGAGTTCCTGGAAATGCTGGATGCCGCGCTCGCGCGACAGCATCAAGTGTCCGCGCTCGATTGCGCCCGAACGGAGCCCGCGCTGCACCGATTCGCACAGCACGATGTCCTCGCGCGTCACGAGGTCGCTGAATTCCACGTCGTTGCGAATTTGCGCTTCGGTCGCATCGCCGGCGAAAAAGTAATCGACGATCTGCCGGGCGTGTCCCGCATCGACCGGCACGACGGATATGGCCTGGAGATTCGGCGGATTGCCATAGAGCGCGAACAATACGTTCGGCCATAGCGTCGCGTAGTTCACGCCATTGTCCGGCGATCCGAGGATTGGGCCGTAGTAGGTCGAGAAATATTCGTGATCGGTCTCGACCCGGTAAGCGTTGGTGTCGATCACTTCTGAAAATTTCGGGTGCGCGATCGGGCAGTGGTAGCATTCGTTGAAATTCTCGACTACGACTTTCCAGTTCGCGGCAATTTCGTAAACGTCGCGCCGCAGCATCCGCATTCGCGCGAAATCGATCCCCGCGCGTTCGAAGATGGCCGGCAATTCTCCGAGCACGTCGCGCAATGGACTCGCAGCCGGAGCGGGATTAACGAAAATCAGCGGCCCCCACGTCTCGACCGCGAGCGGCGCCAGCGAGAGCGTCTCCTTCGCGAACGCGCGCTGCTCATTTTCGCGCGGCGCGGTGCGGAGCGTGCCGTCGAGGTTGTAGGTCCATCCGTGATAGTGGCACTGCAGCGTTTTGCGATTGCCGGCGCATTCGAGGACGACCTCGCTGCCGCGATGCCGGCATACGTTGGCGAACGCACGAAGCGTACGGCTCGCGTCTCGCACAATCACGACGGGCAAGTCGCCGAGATGCGTCGTGAAAAAATCGCCGGCGTCTTTCGCCTGTCCGGTATGTCCGACGTACTGCCAGGTGCGATGAAAGATGCGCTCCTTCTCGGCCTGAAAGACGTCAGGATCGACGTACCAGCGCGCGGGCAGCGTGTCGCCGCGCTCAAGCGCAGTCGCGATCGCAGGGTCGGCGTATCCATTCGATGCCGTACTCATTTGTTTACTCGGAAACTGAATCTTACTCCTGAATTGCTCGACAGACCTCATTGACCAGGTCCGGCAATGGCCGCGTTCCATCGAGGCGCAGGACGCGGCACGGCAGTGCCGCGAGCCATGCCTGATGGCGTGCGAGATTGCGGCCCTCGCGAGTGCCGTCATCGTAGTGCGAAGCCCACTCGATGAATTCCATCACCTCTTTGTGAATCGATCCGCCCGGGGCAGCCTCCGCGCCGAAGCGCTTGAACTCGCGGGCGCGCAGGCGTTCGAGGCGAATCGCCGTCGGCGTGTACACGAACGCGACGAGGTCGAGATATGGAATGATAGAATTGCCCCAGCCGTCGAGCGAGCCGCTCAACACCCAATCCGAACGATCGAGGAACACCTCGCGCATCAGCCGGAGACGGTCGGCGGGCTCGCGCTGCTCGATATACGGCGGATTCGTGGGCCGCCAGAAGTAGTCGTCGGTATCGTGATGCGAATTGCCAAGGGCGTCCGACAGCGCGCGCCCGAGACTGCTGACGCCCGCGCCCGACGCACCCATGATGTGAACGCGGCAGGTCTTCATCCAGCGGCTTTTGCGATTGCAGAGCAGGTCACGTGATAGCAATCTATGATTGCGTGATTGATCGCGTTCGGCATCGTAATGGCTTCGACTACTAACACTTCTATACCTCAGGAGCTCGGGATTAACGAACTCATCGCGACGCGCCCGCGAACGTTGCTCAGCCGGCTGGTTCGCCAAAGCCAATTTGGGATTTCCGTGATCGAGCTGGCGGGACTTCTCTCCAGCCCGGTCTTTTGGAAATCGAACATGCGCCGCGGTGATGGTCATTCTGTGCTGGTGATTCCCGGGTACAGCGCCGGGGATTTTCACCTGGTGGCGATGCGCAACTGGCTTCAACGCATGGCCTATCGGCCGCTAAAATCCGGGCTTGACTCGAATCCGGGATGGTCGGACGAGATCGTCGAGGAACTCGGGAGACACGTAGAGGACGAATTTCGTTATAGCGGTCGTCGCGTAACGTTGATCGGTCACAGCCTGGGCGGTCTGCAAGCGCGTTCAATTGCGCAGCGCAGGCCGCATGCCGTTCGACGGCTGATCACGCTCGGAGCGCCGCTCACTTTTGCCGGAGGGACGTTGCCTCCTTCTATTGCGGTGACCTCGATTTACGTGCCTGCGGATCTGCCGTATGAGCCGAGGGCTCGTGAGAGCCACGCCGAGAATATCCAGGTGCGAGGCTCGCACGGCGGGCTGGCCGTCAATCGGAGAGTCTATGCGCTACTCGCCAACCTGCTCTGCCGACCTGATCCGCATGCGTAGGGAATCCAACTGACCTGCAGCTACGAGGAGGCGATGCGCTCCGAGAAGAAGATCCGATTCCCGAAAGGATCGACAACCCCCATCACCCGCTCGTTCCAGGGCATTTTTTCGATCCCGGGGCGCATGTAGCGATAATTCTTCGCAGCGAGTTCCGCGTGGAGTTCATCGAGACCGCTCAGATTGACCGTGATGTGTACGCCCGGAGATCCGTCTCCATGATGCTCGCTCAGACGGAGTATGAGTCCGCCTCTCAAGACCTGCATCAACAGAGGCGCGTTGTCATCGAAGCGATGCTCCCAGTCCACGGTGAAGCCGAGATAGTCGAGGTAGAACTCGCGGGCCTTCTCGACTGAGAACATGCGCAAGGTCGGAATCGGCGCCTCAAAGCGGACCGCCATACTTGACTCCTGGCCGCATGATCGCGCGGCTAAATCCGTTCCAGAACTATTACTGGGATCTGGCGCGTGGTGGCCTTCTGGTACTCGTTGAACGCGGGCATCAGCTTGGCCTGCGCGTCGAACAGGCGTTGGCGTTCTGGATCCTTGGGGATAGTCGCCTTTGCCTGAAATTTTTGGGTGCCAACCTCGAGCGTCGTGGTCGGGTGAGCCTTCAGGTTGTGGTACCACGCGGGATTTGTCGGGAAGCCGCCCTTCGAGGCGATTATCACGATTCGATCGCCGTCCTTCGTGTACACCAGCGGAGTGGTAAACGGCTTGCCGCTCTTCGCGCCAGTGGTCGTCAGCAGCAGCAGGGGCGCGTTGACGAACGGACCGCTGAGAACCTTGCCGCCGTTGGCGCGGAACTCTTTGATCAGGCCCTGGTTGAATTGCTGCATTGCTTTCTCGTTGAACTCGGGCATCGTTGATCTCCTTTTTCTGTTTTTTGTTTCCCCCTCTCTCTGCAAGGGAGAGGATTTAGGTGAGGGTCCTTATATAGCGCGCGTCTGCCGCGCGCGAATCAAGATTCTGCGTGTCCTAGATCTCAGGCCATTTGTGGTTCCATGGGCGCGCTTGTTCGTAGGCGTACGACGCCTGCAGTACAAGGTCCTCGCGGTAGCGCTCCGCTACGATTTGCAATCCGCATGGCAGGCCGGAGTCGGTGAATCCCGCGCGCACCGACGCGGCCGGATGGCCGCTCATGTTGAACGGGTAAGTGAAGACCACTGCGTCGAGCGGGTTCTTCAGCGGCTGGCCGTTGATCTCGGTCGGCATCGGACCCTTGGCGGGAAACGCCTCTGTCGGCAGCACCGGGCACAGCAGCAGGTCGAAGCGCTCGAAGACGCGTTGGCACCAATCGTTGAACTCGCGACGTCGCCGATACGCGGCGCCCATATGCTTCCACGTGACGCGAACCGCTCCTTCGGTGCCGACGGCGAACCCGCGCCCGAAGTCGTCGTGACACTTGTCGAGCCACTCATGCAGCATCGCATAGCCCTGCCCCGCGCCTACCTGCATCCACGCGCGGCCGGTATCGGGGACGGGATCGTCGATAGTAGTCACGCTATGGCCGAGGTCCTTGAAGACCGCGGCAGCTTTTGCGATTTCGCGCGCCACGTCGTGCTGGACGAGATGGCCGAAGTCAGGATGAAATGCGATGCGAAGTTTTTTGGGCAGGCCCTCGAGAATCGCCGCGTAGGAAATTCCCGGATGCGGGATGGAATCGGGATCGGCCGGGTGATAGCCGACGACCGCGTCCATGAAGAGCGCGGCGTCGCGCACGGTGCGCGTGATCGGGCCGTGCACGGAGGTATCGTTCCATTGTTGCATCCCGAGGGTAGGGTCGTTCGGAATCCTGCCGTAGTTCGGCTTCAGCCCGTAGCATCCGGTGTAACAGGCCGGGATTCGCACCGAGCCTCCGCCGTCGGAGCCGGTCGAGATAGGCACTACGCCGGCGGCGATTGCCGCCGAGGTCCCGCCCGACGAGCCGCCGGGCGTGCGCTCGAGATTCCACGGATTGCGCGTGACGCCGAACAGCAAGTTCTTGGTGTGCGCGGTGTAGCCGAACTCGGGCGCGTTGGTCTTGCCGATCACGATCGCGCCGGCCGCCTTCAGCCGCGCGACCTGGATCGAGTCGGTCTTGGACATGTTGTCCTTGAACGGCTTCGACCCGTGGCTATTCACCAAACCGACCGTGTCCTCGAGGTCCTTCACGCCGAGCGGCAACCCGGCCAGCGTGCCGACTTGTTCACCACGCGCGATCTTCTCGTCGAGCGCGCGGGCCTCGCGCATCGCGTCGTCGGCACGCAGCGCAACGAACGCGTTAATCTTGGAATTGGTCTGCTCGATTCGCCTGATCGTCAGGTCCATCAACTCGCTGGGCTTGAGCTCGCGCTTGCGAATCATCGCGGCGAGTTCGTGCGCCGGCTTCCAGTACAGTTCGGTCATCGCGGACATAATCACCTGCGCGGTGGGCGGCAGGGGTGACCCCTACACCCGGTGAAAGACGCGAAATCCGCGCAACGCGGCTTTCGCGAAGGTTTATGTGAGAAACGGCGCTTCCGTGGATTTCTACCCTATTCCTTCGGACGAAACTTACTATGATGAGACCGGAATTAGAAAGCGAAACGCAGCGAGGGTGGTTGGCCGGGCGCGGTTTGACTCCCTAACAGGCGTTAGATAGATTTTTTGGCAAGCACAGTGCGAAGCGTTTCTAAAAATTCTGCGGCGCGCGCGAATGCCAAGGTGGTCGAGTTGCGGCGGCCTACTGATACGCGCGACCGAGTGTTGCAGGTGGCGCAGGCGTTGTTTGCTGAGCGCGGGTATCGTGGGGCGAGCCTGCGGGACATCGCGAAGCGAATCGGAATCAAGGCGCCTTCCCTGTTGCATCATTTTCCGTCTAAGCAGCAGCTCTACCTCGCGGTGCTGGACAAGATGTTCGAGAGTCTCGAGGACGCGGCCAACGCGATCGCGTGGGGGCGCGAGAGCCGGCAGGAGCGGATGCGCCAGGCGGTCGCAGGCGCGATCGATTTTATCGCGAGCCATCCGGATTTCGTGCGAATCATGTGGAAAGAAATGGCCGACGAAAGCGGCGTCGGGCGGCAAGTGCTCAAACGGCGGCTGCCGCCGCTGTTTTCCACCGCGGTGAATTTTATTTTTCGCGGACAGCGCGACGGCGAGTTCCGCACCGAGGTCGATCCGCTGCATTTCATGTGGAGCCTCAACTCGATCACGATCGGCTACTTTACGACGGCGGCGATGATCCGGCGGCTGTGGAGCATGAACCTGCTCGAGCCGGCGATGATCGAGCGGCGCAAGCGCGAAGTGATCGACATGGTCGAGCGCACGCTGTTCACGACTGATGTGCGGACGACGGGTCAGTGATGTGTGATGTTCCGCGAAGGTGTTGAAGACAGAACCCTAACCCCTGGCCCCTTCCCCAGAAGGAATGGGGAAGGGGAGACAGAATTGAGGATCATGCCGTCCTATCCCCCTAACCCCCTTTCCAGGGTGGAAAGGGGGAACAGACAGGAGATAGCGAATTTGAGGTTGATTCTGCATTGCCTTTCCCCCCGGGTGGAAAGGGGGAACAGAAGGGAACTTGTTTGGGCCTGATTCCGCAGCGTCCTATCCCCCAGCGTTGAAAAAGGGGAAATAGAGAGACCGAAAATCCGAAGGAGAAATCGCGCTTATGAAGTTGGGAACCTTTTATGAGCATCAGCTGCCGCGGCCGTGGAAAGAGGGCTCGGAGCTGAAGTTGTTCAAGGACGCGCTCGACCAGGTCGAGCTCGCGGACCGGCTCGGTATCGACCACATGTGGGAAGTGGAGCATCACTTCCTCGAGGAATACGCGCATTCGTCGGCGCCCGAGATATTTTTGGCGGCTGCGAGCCAGCGCACAAAGCAGATTCGGCTCGGTCACGGAATCGTGCTGCTGCCGCCGGGGTACAATCATCCGGCGCGCGTCGCGGAGCGGATCGCGACGCTCGATTTGGTGAGCGGCGGGCGCGTCGAATTCGGCACCGGCGAATCGTCGGCGGAGCTGGAGCTGGGCGGATTCAACATTGCGCGCGCGGACAAGCGCGAGATGTGGCAGGAGTCGCTCGGCGCGATCGCGCGGATGTTCGTCGAGGATCCGTTTCTCGGGCACGAGGGCAAGTACTTCAAGATGCCGGTGCGCAACGTGGTGCCGAAGCCAGTGCAGAAACCGCATCCGCCGCTGTGGGTCGCATGCTCGCGGCGCGAAACGATTCATCTGGCGGCCAAGCTCGGAATCGGCGCGCTGACATTTGCGTTCGTGTCGCCGGAAGAGGCGAAGCAGTGGGTCACCGACTACTACACGACGCTGGAGAATGAGTGCGAGCCGATCGGATACGCGATCAACGCGAACATCGCGATCGTCACCGGCTTCATGTGCGACGAAAACGCCGAGCGGGCGCACAAGATGGGCGAAGAAGGGCTGAAGTTTTTTTCGTACGCGCTCGGTCATCATTACGCGTTTGGGCGGCACGAGCCGGGCAAGACGAATATCTGGAACAATTTCAAAACCAGCCCGATTAGTTTGCCGGGCATGGACGGGACGAATTCGTGCGTCGGATCGCCCGACCAGATTCGCACGCGGCTGCGCGAATTCGAGGAATCCGGCGTCGACCAGGTCGTATTCATCTCGCAGGCGGGCAACAACAAGCACGAGGACATCTGCTCGTCGCTCGACCTGTTCGCCGAGAAGGTCATGCCGGAATTCAAGGAGCGCGAACCAAAGCGCGCGCGTCAGAAGGCCGAGCGCATGGCGCCGATCCTTGAAAAGGCGATGAAGCGCAAGCGCGAGCCGCAGATTCCGAAGAGCGACGGACCGACGGTCGTGCAGGCTGGGATGCTGGTATAAGGAGCGCGCGCAGCGCGCGATCTTAAGAGACCGGAACCGGCTTCGCGTTGCGCGAAGCTGTCCGAGGTCCTTCCTCCCGCGCGTTGCTCGGGTCGTCAGGATGACACACGAGAGCTCGCGTTGCTCGCATCGTCAGGATGACGAAGGAAGGCCGACCCGAGTGGGGCGGCCTTTTCATTTTCGTGACGTCAATCTTTGATGGGAGCTGTCGGCGCGGGTCCTACGCGCGTGAACTGCACCGGGAAGCCGTGGCAGGAGGTTGGATCGACGAGCTCTTCGCGGAAATTGCTCGCGTCGCTGACGACGATGCGCGCCTTTACCCATCGCGCCCCCTGGAATCCATGTTCGGCGCAAATCTGATCGGCCTTCACGATGCCCGGCGCGTATTGATCGAGCGTTCCCTTCCACACGACCTGGCCGGGCGGGATATTTTTGTTGCCGTCAACCAGGGTCGCGACGTAATTGCGGCCGCGTAGCATCTTGTCGAGACCTATAACCACTCGCAGCGGGCCGCCCGGATAGGTGGCCATCCAGTTTCCATTGAGCAACCGCGCGACGTTCATCGGCGGCGGAGGCGCCTGCGGGGCATAGGGCATCTCCACCGGCGTCGATTCGGACGCTGCGTATTGGAACGATTGCGAACTGCAGGAGGAAGCCGCGCATGCGAGCAGAATCGCGATCGAGGCGACGGCGGCGGTGGTCGAAGTTTGTGAGCGGCTGCGGATCCTCGGGCGCGGCATAGATTCCTCCAGCGGACGGATGGTCGAGTATAGACTGAGCATCAGCGCAGCACAGCAGATTGCCGCACTTTGAGTAGGATTACGAGCGGCGAGCGAAATAGGCAGTACCGCGTCTCGATCCGAGACTGGCTATATGAGTTGGTATGCGCGCGCGACGTTTTCGCCGAGGATACCGCGGCGTCCCGACTCCTTCATCGGTGCGATCATCCCCTTCAACTCCTCGAGGTAATTGCCGGGATGGTCGGGATGCGGATAGTCAGTCGCCCAGAAGAACTTGTCCTCGCCGACGATCTGCATCATGGCGGCTATAGTACGTTCGTCGGGATCGGCCGAGATGTAACACTGGCGCTTGAAGTAGTATGACGGCTGCTCCTTGAGGCGAACCGTCGCGCCCAGCGTGGTGCCGTTGAAGATGGCGTCGCCGCGATCGAGGAAGTAGCCGATCCATCCAGCCTGCGATTCGAGCACTACCACGCGCAGCTTCGGAAAGCGGTCGAATACGCCCAACTGGAAGAACGTGCCGAAGGCGTGCTGCACACCCTGGCCCGCGAACAGATCGAAATACCACGCGGCCCAGCTGAAATTGTCGTAGCGATGGTGAATGCCGAAGCTGATGGGCTCGAAGGTCGGATGAATCGCGAGCGGGACGCCGAGATCCTGCGCCGCGGCGAAGACGGCGTCGTGGCGCGGGTCGCCGTGCGGAACGCGGGTGATGGTGAACGGGCAGACGAACGCGCCCTTGCATCCGTCCTTGACGGCGCGCTCGAGTTCGCGCGCAGCTTCGGCGGGATCGCCCAGTGACAGATGCGCAATCGGGATCAACCGTCCGCCGGAGTCGCGGCAGAAATCCGCGATCCAGCGGTTGTACGCGCGACAGTATGCGGCCGACAGCTCGGCGTCGAAAAGTTCGGCTTCCCAGAGCAGCCCGATGGTCGGGTAGAGAATCGACTTCTCCATCCCTTCCCGATTGAGCAGCTCGAGCCGCTCTTTCATCACCATGGTTCCGAAGGCCGCGCCTTTGAGGTAAGTGTCATCGGGCTTGGGCGTGAGCATCCGCACCTGCTCGGGCTTGACCTCGCCGCGTGTCGAGGCCTCGCGCAGTTCCCTGGCGGCCTCGACCTTCTTGCCCATGCCGCCGAGTGAGCCGAGCAGGCCGGGCCGAGTCATTTGAGCGCGCTTGCGATCAATTTCGAGATATTCGAAGCCGTCGTCGCCGACCCGGATGCGCATCGCGCGGTCGCGATATTTGGGGTCGATATATTTCTCCCAGAGGTCCGGCGGTTCGAGGATATGCCCGTCGCAATCAATAACCAGTTCTTCGGTCTTCATAGTATCTGCTCCGCATTACCCAGTAGTCACAAAATCCTGACTGAGTAGTTCAAAAGATCGCGAGTGGATTGACCGGCGATGCGGTGCCGCGCTCGAGGATCAGCGGGGCCATCGTGAACAAGAACTCGTTGCGGCCGAGGCCGGCGCAGGCTGAGGACACCGCGTCGAGGTCGGCGTTGTCGATCAGATGGATGCCCATCGCGACCAGCGTGCCGACGTGAACCGGCAACGGGACGCCGTCGTAGCCGCTGGGCACGACGTCGCTGACCGCGTCGCAACCGAGAACCGCCACGCGCCGCTCGTGGAGCCATGGCAGGCAGGCGGCGTCGAGGCCGGGGAGCCCGACGCGCATCGGATCCCATCCGCCTTTCACTTTGCGCATCGCGGCGCGGCCGGTGCGGACCATCAGGACGTCGCCTTCTTCGACGCGAACGTTCTGCGCTTTCTCGGCGGCGTCGAGATCTTCAGGGAGGATTCGCTCGCCCGGCTCCATCCATTCGATCTTTTTGAGCCGCGGAATGTCCAGCAGGACGCCGCGGCTGACGATACCGGCGCGAGTCACGTCGATCGCGCATTTTTTTGCGCCGTGCGAACCGACTTCGCTGGCGTCGAAGCCGTTGTACATTTTGTTCTGCCAGAAGACGTGGCAGAGCGCGTCGATATGAGTATTCGCCATCCCATGCGGCGCGATCGCGAAATAGTCGCCGGAATAAGGAAGGGCCTGCTCGTGCGCGTCGGCGCCCGCCTGCACCATCAGGTGAGTTACCGGAGTGGGATTGTCGGCGGCGGGGATAGTCGCGAGCGGCAGCGCCATCGAGACGCTCTCGCCGGTTTGCACGAGGCGCGCGGCGGCCGCGCGTTTTTGATTGGTGATAAAGTTCAGCGCGCCACGCTGGTCGTCCTTGCCCCAGCGGCCCCAGTGGCTGAGCTTCTCGAACATTCCTTTCACGTCTGAAGGCGAAAGCTTTTGCGCCATGATAATCTCTCCCGGAAGACAGGCTGCGTGAAAAAACCCGTATAGCACGCCCGGCGGCAGGCCTGTCAATTTGAACGATCGGTATGTATCAGCGGCGGGCGATTCGGAGCGACGAGGTGGGCAACGAATACATCGAAGCGGCGCGCGTTTTTCACGAGATCACCAAGCATTCGTACACCAGCGTGCGGTCGTCGCCGCATTTCCTGGACTGGGACACCAAGCCGCTCCCTTACAAGATTTATCCCGGCGCCGCGTCGGTCGCATTGCCGCGCGATCTGAATCTTTCCTCGACGCCGGCGCTGGCGGCGCTTTCGTCGTACGTGCCGGCGGATTTTTCGGCGCCGATCGATACGGCAGCGCTGACGAGAATCCTGTTTTGTTCCGACGGACTGACGCGGCACAAGCGGATGGGCGCCGACGATTATCATTTCCGCGCGGCGGCGTCGGCGGGCGCGCTGTATCCGATCGAGATTTATGTTGCGGCGGGCGACGTGGACGGCCTCGAGACGGGCCTTTACCATTTTTCGTCCGCGGATTTGCGGATGGCGGGGCTTAGACGCGGCGATTGGCGCGGTTATATCGCGGACGCGGCCGCAAAACGCCCCTCGATTCGGCGCGCGCGTGCGGTGATCGTTTTGTCGGCGATTTATTGGCGCAGCGAATGGAAATATCGCGCGCGGGCGTACCGATATTGCTATTGGGACGCGGGAACCATCCTCGCGAACCTGCTGGCAGCGGCGGCGGCCGAGGAAATTTCCGCGGAGGTGATCACCGCGTTCGAGGATCCGGCGCTCGAGGCGCTGCTCGGAATCGACGGCGACCGCGAGGGCATGATCGCGATGGTCGCGCTCGGGCGCATCGACGAGGCGGCCGCGCCGTCGCCTGAGGTCGAGCCGCTGGCGCTCGAGACGATTCCGCTTTCGTCGAAGGAGGTCGCGTATCCCGACCTCGTCAAGATGCGTCGCGAGTCGCGGCTGGTCACGGCCGATGAAGTCGGGGCGGTTTCCGCTGCGAAGCTGGATTCAACTCCCCCGCCGTCGAATACGAACAAGCTTCGCTTCGAAACAGTGGCGTCGGAAGAGTCCATGGGACTTGGCGAGACGATTTTGCGCCGCGGATCGTCGCGCGCGTTTGCGCAGGAAGCGATCCCCGCCGAAGAACTCGCGACGATCATGGCCGCTTCGACCGAGCATCCGCAGGCCGACTTTCCGCCGTTGACCGACACCTACCTGATCGTCAACGCGGCCGACGGGATGGAGCCCGGCGCGTACTATTACAACCGGCAGGCGCGCGCGTTCGAGCAGCTGAAGGCGGGCAACTTCCGCGGCGAGGCCGGGTATCTGTGCCTCGAGCAGCCGCTAGGCATGGATTGTTCGGCGCTGGTCGTCTACATGGCCGATCTCGAGCGTGCGCTGCAGGGGTTGGGGAATCGCGGCTACGGCGACGCGCATCTCGAAGCGGGAATTCTTGGCGGCCGTGCCTACCTGGCCGCATATTCGCTGGGCCGCGGCGCAACGGGACTCACATTCTATGACGACGACACGACCAAATTTTTCGAGCCGCACGCGTCAGGAAAGAGTCCTCTGCTCATGGTCGCGCTCGGAATTCCCCGCTCGCGGATGAAATCGTAATCGCAGGGAGCTGAAAATCGGTCCGAAAAGAACCGAAACACGGCGCTGGTGCCTCGCTGACGAGCGGTTGCCTGCTGTTTGGGCAGGCGCATTGCATTTTTCATCAAGAATTATTCGATTTTGAAATGGCACTTTTCATGCTTTGTGCCTCCATACTCCCGCCCGTAACGGGAGCGACGCGTGCGCGCGGCGGACGACCACCTCCGCCGTGAATCGAAGGAGGCAGAGAATGGCTGAAGAACAGAAAAAGATGGTGCCGACCCTCGGCTTGACCGGAGTCACGGTCAATGCGATGGCGCTCATCGCCCCGGGAGCCTTTTTATGGATCACGTTTGTCGTCCAAGCCGGCTACGCGTATCCGTCGGGGATGGCGATGTGGGCCGGTATCTTCGCCGCCCTGATGCTCGCGTACGCCACTGCGATATCGTACTCGGAACTGGCCAAGCTCTATCCGGGCGCAGGTAGTTCGTATCTCTTTGCTGAGCAAGCCTTTCTCGGCAAGACGCACGCGTTCAAGTTTGCGCGCATCGCGAAATTCACAATCGGGTGGGCGTCGCACCTGTACTACTGGGTCTATCCAGGTGTGATGGTCGCGACCATGGGGGTAATGATCGGCTACATCGTAGGCACCGTCGCGCCCTCTACGATGAACGCGGGCGTACCCGGCCCGGTTTTCATGGCATTGATCGCGATCATCTTCTCATACGCCGTTGCCTGGATCGCTTTCCAAGGCGTCAACGGATCGACCAACGTCAACATCGCGATCAATGCGATCCAAATCATCGCGCTCCTGTTCTTCTCCGCGCTGGCGATCGCCTACCGTCTGGGTCACCCTGCGGGTTCGACTGGGATGGCGCTCGACGGAACCTCCAAAGTATTGAGTTATTCTCTGACCGGCGACACGCCAGCTCACCCGTCTGGATGGTCAGTGATACTCCCGCACAGCTTCAACTGGATGATGCTTCAGGCGACGATAGCGATCTTGCTGCTGGTTGGTTTCGAATCGGTCACCTCGCTCGGCGAAGAGGCGCTTAACCCAAAGAAGGATATCCCCCGCGCGGTAATCCTCTCACTCACTATCCAGTGCCTGTTCTGCTACCTGATTGAATACTTCGCGGCGAACTACTTCATGAGCAGCGCCTACAGCCTCGCAGATGCAAAGGGATCTGCCGCGCCGATCGGCGATATGTTGGTGATACTCGGGAATGCGCTCTTAGGCGGGCACGGTGAGGCTTTCATGCTGATGGAAGCCCTGACGGTGTTCCTTGCCCTAATCGGAACGACATTAAGTTGCATCAACACCGGCGCCCGCGTGACCTACGCAATGGGTCGCGACGACGAAGTGCCGGAACACTTTGGCTTGCTGCACGGCGAGAACCTCACGCCCCATCGCGCGATCTGGACGCTCGCCACGATTTCGGCGGTCCTCGGCGCCTACGCTGCGCTGTATTTTTTCGCCGGCTCCGCGGCCCCGGATGACAAGACCATCGCCACGCTGCCGCATAACTTGTGGTACGCGGTCGGAATGAGTTCCAACGCGTCGCTCTCCGCACTGCCTAACGGCCTTGCGCTAGTGACACTGGTCTCAAACTTCGGCACTTTCGCGCTGTACGGGCTGACCAATATCGTTGCGATCGTAGCCTTCCGCGAGCATCACGAGTTCAACGGCATTAAGCACATGGTGATACCAATCTTCGGTGCGGTCGCGAACTTCGCGTGCATGGCGTTCTACGTCATTGGACCGATCGAAGGACTCGGCAGCGTCAAAGAGCCGCTGATGGCGGTCGCGATCTCGGTGATTTGGGGAATCTACGGAGCGATTTACTTCGTACGCAATTCCAGGAAGAAAGGTAAAGAGACTATCCTCGTAACCAAGCCGGCCTGATCCCGAGCAAGCTGGTCTGGCGAATAATCCCTGGGGCGAGCCGCGAGCGATCGCGGCTCGCCCCTTGGCCGTTCAAACAACTTCACTTTCGAGCGTGCTAACTGGGTAACGCGCTGCAAATGGATTCGACGCCCTCCGCTCCTCCTTCCGTGGAGCAGGCTTTCGAGCTGGCGCTGCTGTCCGATGTCGGTACGACGCGCCCGGACAACGAAGATTCGTGCGGGCACTTCATCGAGAGTCCCGACAGCGTGGTGTTCGCGGTTGCCGATGGGGTTGGCGGCTACGAAGGCGGCGAGATCGCGAGCCGCATGGCGATCGACATAACGCTCGAGGCCTACCGCGAGAGCCCGCCGGCGTGGGGCGCTGCGAAGCGGCTCTATCGCGCGATTACGCGCGCCAACATCGGGATTCATGACAAGGCGCTGACGGTGCCGGAACTGTCGCGCATGGCGACCACGATGACCGCGGTCGTGGTGGAGAAGGGGATGCTGTCGGCGGTGCACATCGGCGATTGCCGGCTGCATCTGATTCGTCACAGCAATATCTCGGTGGTCACCAAGGATCACACGATGATCGCCGGCCAGGTCAGGATGGGCATGATGAGCGCGGAGCGAGCAAAAACTCATCCTGAGCGCGGAATGCTCTTGCGCAGCCTCGGGCGCGAGTTGATCGCGTCGATCGATCGGATCACGCTGCCGCTGATGGAGCGCGATCGCCTGATACTGTGCAGCGACGGACTCTACAACGTCCTCGAAGACAAGGAACTCGAATCGCTGACGCGCGACGCCGACGCTGGGACCGCGTGTCGCCACCTTATCGACACCGCCAACCAGCGCGGTACGGCAGACAACCTGACCTGCGCAGTGTTCAGAATGACGTCGCACACAGGGCATACGGCCGCCACCGGCGGATGGCGCGATCGATTGCGCGGGTTGTTCGGGCGATGAATCATTTTGCGCGTTGCCGTCCCCTTCCATTGCCTGTGTGACGAGTGTTAACGTCCGCTGACCGCTTTTTCCCCCAAGACGGTTCTGAACAATGCGCGAGGTCAGCGTTGGTGAAAACCTCGATCAATACAAATTGACCGAGGTGGTCGCGCGCAGCGGGATGGCGTCGATCTTCAAAGCCATCGATCGAATCGACGACGACAAGACCGTCGCGATCAAAGTCCCCTACATGCAGTTCGAGAGCGACGTGGTCTTCTACGGCCGCTTTCAGCGCGAAGAAGAAGTCGGCCGCCGCCTCGACCATCCCGGCATCGTCAAGGTCCTCGCGCCCAGAAAGAAAAGCCGCATGTACATCGCGATGGAGTACATCGAGGGCCCGTCGCTGCGCGCGCTCATGCACGAAGCCGGAGGGCTGCCGGTGGAAAAGGCGCTGAATCTCGCGCGGCAATTGGCCGAGACGCTCGTGTACATGCACGGCGAAGGCGTGGTGCATCGCGATTTGAAGCCGGAAAACGTGCTGGTGACGGCCGAGGGTCAGACCAAGATCATGGATTTCGGAATCGCACTCGACGAATCCGCGCGGCGACTGACCTGGTCGGGACTGTCGTCGACGATCGGCACGCCCGACTACATGGCGCCGGAACAGGTCAGCGGCCGGCGCGGCGACGTTCGCACCGATATTTATTCGCTGGGCGTGATTCTGTACGAAATGCTGACCGGCCACCTGCCCTACTCCGGTCCCAACGTTTACAACGTGATGCGCGCGAAGACCGCCGAAGATCCGCAGCCGCCGAGCGCGTTCAATCCCGATCTCGATCCGCATCTCAAGGAGATCATCCTGCACGCGATCGAGCGCAATCCGCGCGACCGCTATGCGAGCGCGGCGGCGTTGCTCGAGGACCTGCGCGATCCGTCGCGCGTCGTACCTCAGAACCGCGCCGAGCGACTCCATCCACGCAGCCTCGCGATGCAGAACATGCGCCGCAGGCTTGGATACGTGTTGTTTTTCACGTCGCTCATCGGGGCTTTTTTAGTTTTGATTTGGCTCGCAAACCGTTACCCGGCGGCGCCGTCTGCTGCGCGCCGGTCGTATCGAGGGCAGACCAGATGATGCCGAGACGATCGCAACTCGGATTGGCCGCCGCCATTTTCGCCGCGCTGACGCTGTTTGCATCCGTCGCGCGCGCGCAGACCGCCGCGTCATCGCCGCCGCTCGACAATTCGCTGAATCTCGCGTGGCTGTTGATCGCCGGTTTCCTCGTGATGTTCATGCAGCTCGGTTTCGCGATGGTGGAGACGGGGTTCACTCGCTCGAAGAATGCGGTCAACACCATGGCGATGAACCTCATCATCTATCCGATCGGCATCATCGGTTTCTGGCTCACCGGCTATGGCTTCATGATGGGCGGCGTCGCGCATTGGCCTTCGCTTGGCATGGGCGCGATCGGCCATCACGAGCTGTCGATCACGATCGGCGCGCATTCGTACGGGATCCTCGGGTTCAGCAAGTTCGCGCTGCTCAACGTCAGCCGCGATCCCGCCAGCCTCGGCATGTTTCTGTTCTCGCTGGTGTTCATGGACACCGCCGCGACGATTCCAACCGGCGCGATGGCGGAGCGGTGGAGGTTCAAAGCGTTCTTCATCTACGGACTGTTCATGTCGATGTTCCTGTATCCGCTCTACGGCAACTGGGTATGGGGCGGAGGATGGCTCTCGCAGCTCGGCGCGAACCTGGGCCTCGGCCACGGCCATCTTGATTTCGCCGGATCGTCCGTCGTGCACATGACCGGCGGAGTGACCGCACTCGCCGGCGCGTACATGGTGGGCCCGCGCATCGGAAAATTCCGGCGCGACGGCGCAATCGGCGCGTTGCCGGGACACAATCTGCCGATGGCCGTCAGCGGAACGTTGATCCTCGCATTCGGATGGTTCGGCTTCAACTGCGGCTCAACGCTGGCGGCATCGGATCCTCGAATCGCGATCATCGCGGTGAACACGATGCTGTCTTCGGCGGCCGGCGCGCTCGCGTCGCTGCTCTACCTGTGGCATCGCTACAACAAACCCGACATCGCGATGGCCAGCAACGGCCTGCTGGGCGGACTGGTCGCAATCACGGCTCCGTGCGCATTCGTAACGCCGGCGGCGGCGGTTTTGATCGGCACTGTCGCGGGTCTGCTGGTCGTGTGGGCGGTGCTGGAACTCGAACGCCGCTTTCGAATCGACGATCCCGTCGGCGCAATCGCCGTCCACGGCGCGTGCGGAATATGGGGCGCGCTGGCACTTGGCGTGTTCGCCGACGGCACCTACGGCGACGGATGGAACGGCGTGGCGGGGCCGGTGACCGGCCTGCTCTACGGCGACGTGGGTCAATTTTTCGCGCAATTGATCGGAGTCACGGTCAACGTGATCGTGGTATTCGGTCTCGCGATCCTGTTTTTCAAGATCGTCGAGCGGACGATCGGCAACCGGGTGCTGGTGGAAGTCGAATGGTCGGGACTGGACGCGCTAGAGATGGGAAGCGACGCCTATCCGCATTCGTAGGTGGCCATCTCCGTTCGATTCGCATTGCCAAAATTTCTGCGATTTGAAATAGCTCACATATCCGTATTTGCATGAGGAGTTATCGCCATGCCTTACAACGACATTCTCTACGACAAGCGCGACGCCGTCGCGACCATCACGATCAATCGGCCGCACGCCATGAATGCCGCCACGATCAAGACTTACGACGAGATGATCGACGCGTTGCGCGACGCCGAGGCCGACGACAGCGTGCGCGTCGTCGTGCTGACGGGCGCGGGGCGCGCCTTCTGCGCGGGTGACGACGTCAAGGAAATTTTTCTCAATCCGGAATTTCGCGACGCCAAACCTGCCCAGCGCAAACTGGTCGAGGAATGGCGCGAGCATCGCCCCGTCGCGCTCGATTTGCTCGTTACCTATCCGAAGCCGACCATCGCGTCCGTTAATGGCGCGGCAGTCGGCTATGGATGCGACATCGCGCTGATGTGCGACATGCGCGTGTGTTCGGACCAGGCGCGCTTCGGCGAGGTTTTCATTCGTCGCGGATTGATTCCCGAGGCGGGCGGCTTGCTGGTGCTGCCGCGACTCGTGGGGCTCGCGCGCGCGTACGAATTGATCTTGAGCGGCGACATCATCGACGCGGCTGAGGCCGAGCGAATCGGGATGGTGAACAAAGTCGTGCCGCACGCACAGCTCGCCGAAGCGACCGCCGCGTTCGCGAAAAAAATCGCGGCGCAGGCGCCGCTCGCGCAGCGGTTGGCAAAGGAAGCTTTGCGAGTCGGTCTGAATCTCAATCTGCCATACTTTTTCGACTACCAGCGTCACGGCCAGCACCTGATGCTCACCTCGAAAGATCATCTCGAGGGCGCGAAATCGTTCGTCGAAAAGCGCGCGGCGAATTTCAAAGGGGAGTAGCGCGCGCGGCAAGGGCGGTTCGGGAACTTAATTTAATGTGAAACCCGCGGTGGGTTTCACGCTTCCTTCGGCAGGGGTGACCCCTGCACCCAACGCTAAGATGCGGGACTTCGTCCCTATAGAAAGTTGTCTTCTGCAGAAACTGAAAAGTGCAACCCGCTCTTGGAGGAGGAGCCATGATAAGAACCGCGTTAGCCTACTCTGTTGCGGCGTTAGCGATGTTTGTTTGCGTGCTCGGTCCCTCAGATGCTCGCGCGGCGAACGATGCTGCGGTCGAGCAGGCAACCAAGGCAGCCGAGTCGTGGCTCAAGCTGCTGGACAACGGCGACTATCGGGCTTGTTATCAGCAGGCGAGCCAGCTTGTGAAGGACGCTCTATCTGAAGACGCTTTCGTGCAGCAATTCCGTGCCGCACGAGCACCCCTTGGAGCAGTTGTGTCGAGAAAATTGAAAGTCGCGCAGTACGCGACCAGCCTGCCGGGCGCGCCGGATGGACAGTACGTCGTCATGCAGTACGACAGCTCATTCGCAAACAAGAAGTCCGCGACGGAGACGGTGACCCCGATGATGGATAAAGACGGGCAGTGGCGCGTTTCGGGCTACTACATCAAGTAGGTTCTGAGTAGCTCTGCGACGCACGAACAAGCGGTTCGGCGCAAATGCCGCGGCGCCTGAGCGATCGCGCCCGCATCGGGCAATCGCAATGTAAATTTGCGGGCAAACGCTCATTTCGCCCCGTATTTAGTCGGATCTCGCCAGTTGTCCTGAACAAACCTATGTTTTACTGTGTGAAGTCCTTATAAACACTTGACACAATTTTGCTTTCCTTCTATGTTCATCGTCACTCGACGAGGATAACCTTATGAAATTCGGCGGAGATTCCCCCGAACTCGATGCTATTGACCTGCAGATTATCGGTCTCCTGCAGGAACATGGCAGGATTCCGCTGGTCAAATTGGGCGAGCAAGTCGGCCTCTCGGCACCGTCGGTCAACGAGCGGGTCAAGAAACTTGAAGACAGCGGAGTGATCATCGGCTACCACGCCGCCGTCGACGCGACGCGTCTCGGGAAGGACGTCACCGCGTTCATCGGCGTTTCGATCGCGCATCCGAAAACAATCTCGCTGTTCGAGGAATCGGTCGCACTGCTCGACGACGTGCTCGAATGCCATCACGTCACCGGCCAGCACACGCTCATGATGAAAGTCAAAACCGAGAACACTTCGTCGCTCGAGCGGCTCATCAGTGCGATCCGCTCGATCGAGGGAGTGGCGCGGACGGAGACGATGGTCGTGCTGTCAACGCATACCGAGCGTGGTTTGATTTCGCCGCATTCCAACGGCGACTCGAACGAGCCGGCCAACGGCAGGCGGCATCGCCACGCTGCCGCGAAATCCGCGTCACCGGATCCGAGACGGGTGTCATGATGCACAACTACCGGAGCATTCCAAAAAAACAGGGTCTCTACGATCCCGCTCACGAGCACGACGCATGCGGCGTCGGCTTCGTAGTCAACATCAAGGGCGAGCGCTCGCATGACATTGTCGCCAAGGGCTTGCAGGTGCTCGACAACCTGACGCATCGCGGCGCCTGCGGATGCGATCCGCGCACGGGCGACGGCGCTGGAATCCTGCTGCAGATTCCGCACGAGTTTTTCGCGAGCGAAGCGGAGCGGCTCGGCTTCACACTGCCGGCGCCCGGCGAATACGGTGTCGGCCAGGTTTTCCTGCCGCTCGACGCGGTCAAGCGCAGGGAATGCGAAGACGCGTTCGAGCGGATCGTCAACGAGGAAGGGCAGCGGCTGCTCGGATGGCGCGACGTGCCGGTGGTCGAATCGGCGTGCGGCGATATCGCGCGGCGCGGGATGCCAGCAATCCGCCAGGTCTTCATTGCGCGCAATGCCGACGTCAAGGATGCCGAGGCGCTCGAGCGCAAGCTGTACGTGATTCGCAAGCGCGCCACATCCGAGGCGGAAAAACTCGGGCTCTTCGATCCGGAACTATTTTATTTCTGCAGCCTCTCAGCGCTGACCGTCGTCTACAAGGGTCAGCTGATCTCAACGCAGATTCCGCAGTTCTTTCCCGACTTGCTCAATAGCGCCGTCAAGACCGCGCTCGCGATGGTGCATCAGCGCTTCTCGACCAACACGTTTCCGAGCTGGGACCGTGCGCATCCGTACCGTTTCATGTCGCACAACGGCGAGATCAATACGCTGCGCGGCAATATCAACTGGATGGTTGCGCGCGAGAAACTTTTTTCTTCGCCGCTGTTCGGCGACGACATCAAGAAGCTGTTGCCGATCGTCGAGCCCAACGGCAGCGACTCTGCCACCTTCGACAACTGTCTCGAGCTGCTGATTCGCACCGGCCGCTCGCTGCCGCACGCCGTGATGATGATGATCCCGGAAGCGTGGCAGAACGACGCGCAGATGAGCGACAGCAAGCGCGCCTTTTACCATTTTCATTCGTGCATGATGGAGCCGTGGGACGGTCCCGCGTCGATCGCGTTTACCGATGGCATCCGAATCGGCGCGGTGCTCGATCGCAACGGCCTTCGTCCCTCGCGCTACACGGTGACCAAGGACGGGCTGGTCGTGATGGCGTCCGAGACGGGCGTCCTCGACATCGCGCCGGGGAACGTCGCGCTCAAAGGACGGTTGCAGCCGGGCCGAATGTTCCTGGTCGACACCGCGCTCGGAAGAATCGTGCAAGACGAAGAGATCAAACAGTCGATGGCGGCGCGTCAGCCCTATCGCGCTTGGCTCGACAGCAGCCTCGTCACACTCAAGTCGCTCCCCGAGGCGAGCGGCGCACCGGCGGTTGACGGTTTTGAAGACGACGAGTTGCGCAAGCAGCAGCAATCGTTCGGCTACACGATCGAAGATCTAAAAATGATCCTCGCGCCGATGGCGACCAACGGGCAGGAGCCGGTCGGCTCGATGGGCACCGACACTCCGCTCGCCGTCCTCTCGAACAAACCGCAGCCGCTTTACAACTACTTCAAGCAATTGTTCGCGCAGGTGACAAATCCGCCGATCGATCCGATTCGCGAGGAGCTGGTGACCTCGACCGAGACGACGATTGGCGCCGAGGACAATCTGTTCGAGGAATCGCCGCGTCATTGCCGCCAACTTCAACTCAAGCAGCCGATTCTAACCAACGAAGAGCTCGAAAGGATCAAGCGGCTGAACGTCGAGGGCCTGCGCACGATCACCCTCTCAACACTGTACCGCGTTGAGGACGGCGAAGACGGGCTTCGCGCCGCGCTCGACGCGCTGTGTCGCGGAGCTTCGGACGCGATCGAATCCGGCTACACGATAATCGTGCTTTCGGATCGCGGCGTGAACGCGGAGAACGCCGCCATCCCGGCACTGCTCGCGACGGGCGCCGTGCATCATCATCTGATTCGCGAAGGGACGCGCACGCGGGCCGGCCTCGTCGTCGAGTCGGGCGAGCCGCGCGAGGCGATGCATTTCTGCCTGCTGGTCGGCTATGGAGCGGGCGCTGTCAATCCGTATCTCGCGTTCGCCACGATGGCCGCGATGATTCGCGACGATCAGCTTCGCGACATCGACGAAGAGACCGCGGTCCACAATTTCGTCAAGGCAGTCGGCAAGAGCATTACGAAAGTCGCGTCCAAGATGGGCATCTCGACGACGCAGAGTTATCGCGGCGCGCAGATTTTCGAGGCGATCGGATTGTCGGCGGACGTGATCGACAAGTACTTCACGTGGACACCGTCGCGCGTCGCGGGCGTTGGCCTCGACGCGATCGCGCGAGAGACCGCGGAGCGTCACACGTACGCGTTCAAGGTGGCGGCAAACCTCGACGGCGACCTCGACGTCGGCGGCCAGTACCAATGGCGACGCGGCGGCGAATTCCACATGTACAACCCGAACACCATCGCGCGGCTGCAGCATTCCGTGCGCTCAGGAAATTTCCGGCTGTTCAAGGAATACACGAAGGCGGTTGACGAGCACAGCCGCTCGCTCGCCACGCTTCGCTCGCTGCTCAAGTTCAATTCCAGTCGGCCGCCGGTGCCGCTCGAGGAAGTCGAGCCGGCCACCGAAATCGTCAAGCGCTTCAAGACCGGCGCGATGTCGTTCGGATCGATCGGCAAAGAGGCGCACGAAAACCTCGCCATCGCGATGAACCGGATTGGCGGCAAGAGCAACACCGGCGAGGGCGGCGAGGATCCCGCGCGCTTCGTGCGCGATGCCAACGGCGACTTCCGCCGCAGCGCGATCAAGCAGGTCGCGTCGGCGCGCTTCGGTGTCACCAGCCACTACCTCGTCAATGCCGACGAACTCCAAATCAAGATGGCGCAGGGCGCCAAGCCCGGTGAGGGCGGGCAGCTTCCCGGACACAAGGTTGACGATTTCATCGCGAAGATTCGCTACTCGACGCCTGGCGTGGGATTGATCTCTCCGCCGCCGCATCACGACATTTATTCGATCGAAGATCTCGCGCAGTTGATCCACGATCTCAAGAATTCCAACAACCGCGCGCGCATCAGCGTCAAGCTGGTGGCCGAGGTCGGCGTCGGCACCATCGCCGCCGGAGTTGCAAAGGCCAAGGCCGACGTCGTGCTGATCAGCGGCTACGACGGCGGCACGGGAGCATCTCCGCTGCAATCGATCAAGCACGCGGGAATTCCGTGGGAGCTGGGACTCGCCGAGACGCAGCAAACCCTGGTGATGAACGGTCTGCGCGGACGCATTCACGTCGAGACCGACGGCCAGCTCAAGACCGGCCGCGACGTCGCGGTTGCCGCGCTTCTCGGCGCCGAGGAATTCGGCTTCGCGAGCGCGGCGCTGGTCGCCTCGGGATGCATCATGATGCGCGTCTGCCACCTCAACACCTGCCCGGTCGGCATCGCGACGCAGGATCCGGTGCTGCGCGAGAAGTTCGCGGGCAAGCCCGAGCACGTCGTGAACTTCATGATGTTCATAGCGGACGAGCTGCGCGAGTACATGGCGCAGTTGGGCTTCCGCACGCTTGCCGAAATGGTCGGCCACGTCGAATGCCTGGACGCCAACGAGGCGATCGCGCACTGGAAGGCGCGCAACGTCGATCTCGCGAACATCCTCCGTCGTCCCGATGTGGGACCCGACGAACCGCTGCATTGTGTCGAGCTGCAGGACCACGGCCTCGACAAGGCGCTCGACAATCAGATCATCGAACTCGCGAAAGACGCCCTCGAGCATCGCAAGCCCGTCGAAATTCATCTTCCGATTCGCAATGTGAACCGCACCGTGAGCACGATGCTGTCTGCCGAGGTCTCGCGGCGCTACGGCGCGGAGGGACTGCCGCCTTACACGGTTCAGATACATCTGAAAGGTTCCGCCGGCCAGAGCTTCGGCGCGTGGCTCGCGCCGGGAGTCGCGCTCTATCTCGAAGGCGATGCGAACGACTACTGCGCCAAGGGGCTGTCGGGCGGATTCATTTCGGTGCGTCCGCCAAAGGAAGCAACCTTCAAGGCCGAAGAGAACATCATCATCGGTAACGTCGCGCTCTACGGCGCGACCGGCGGCGAAGCGTTCTTCCGCGGCGTAGCCGGCGAACGATTCGCGGTGCGCAACAGCGGCGCGCACGCCGTCGTCGAGGGCGTCGGCGATCATGGATGCGAGTACATGACGCGCGGGCTGATCGTGGTGCTCGGCAAGACCGGCCGCAACTTCGCAGCCGGCATGAGCGGCGGCGTCGCATACGTGCTCGACGAAGACGGCTCGTTTGCCTCGCGCTGCAATCCCGGAATGGTCGAGTTGGGTCCAATCGGCAACCAGGACGAACTCAAGCAGTTGCACGCCCTGGTCGTGCGGCATCAGCAGTACACGCAGAGTGCGGTCGCGCGACGAGTCCTCGACAAGTGGGACGACTATACAAAGAAGTTTGTCAAAGTATTGCCGACTGAGTATCGGATGGTGCTCGAACGGCAGCATCTCAACATGGATTCCGATCTCGCGCGGCTGGCCGCGGTTTAGACGAGTGAGTAATCGACTGACTAATCAGAATTGACCTGACTGGGGAGAGCGCGGCTTCGATGGGAAAGATCACGGGCTTCATGGAGATCAAACGCGAGACACCTTCGCGGCGTCCGGTCGGCGAACGCCTGAAGGATTGGCGCGAATTCGATCTCAAGATGCCCGAAGACAAGCTGCGCGCGCAGGGCGCCCGCTGCATGGATTGTGGAATTCCCTTCTGCCACAAGGGCTGCCCGCTCGGGAACATCATCCCCGACTGGAACGATCTCATCTATCGAGGCAGGTGGCGCGAGGCGATCGACCGCCTGCACGCGACCAATAATTTTCCGGAGTTCACCGGCAGAATCTGCCCCGCGCCATGCGAAGAAGCCTGCGTCCTGAACATCAATAACGATCCCGTTACGATCAAACTGATCGAGAAGAACATTATCGATCATGCCTGGGCGGAAAAATGGATCGCGCCGCTACCGCCCGCGCGCAAATCGGGAAAGCGCGTGGCGGTCGTAGGTTCCGGACCGGCGGGGCTGGCGTGCGCGCAACAACTCACGCGCGCGGGCCATTCGGTGACACTCTACGAGCGATCGGATCGCGTCGGCGGGTTGCTCACGTACGGGATTCCGGATTTCAAGCTGGAAAAGTGGATCGTTAACCGGCGCGTCGAGCAGATGACGGCCGAGGGACTCGAGATTGTCACCAACTGCCGCGTGGGCATCGACATTCACGCGGACGAGATGCGCTCGAAGTACGACGCAATCGTGCTCACGATGGGCGCGACCAAGCCGCGTGACCTGCCGATTCCGGGACGCGAACTCAAGGGAATTCATTTCGCGATGGAATTCCTGCCGCAACAAAACAAGCGCAACTTCGGCGACGCGCTCGATCCCGCAGGCGAGATCACTGCCAACGGAAAGCGCGTGGTCATCCTCGGCGGCGGCGATACGGGCTCCGATTGCCTGGGCACGTCGAATCGCCAGGGTGCGATCGTCGTGCATCAGTTCGAGCTGCTCCCGATGCCGCCGGAAAAGCGCACCGACGAAATGCCATGGCCCGACTGGCCGATGATCATGCGCACCTCGAGCTCGCACGAAGAAGGTGTGCAGCGCGACTGGAGCGTGAACACAAGCAAGTTTTCCGGCGAGAATGGCGCGGTGAAAAAGCTTCACGGCGTTCGACTCAACTGGAAGCGTGACAACGGGCGGATGGTGATGGAGCAAATTCCGGACACCGACTTCGAGATCGAGTGCGACCTCGTGCTGCTCGCGCTCGGATTTCTCGGCCCCGAGCCCGACGGCATAATCTCGGAGCTCGGTCTCAAGCTCGATCCGCGCAGCAACGTGCAGTGCGAGAACTACATGTCCAGCGTGCCGGGAGTGTTCGCGGCCGGAGACACGCGTCGCGGACAATCGCTGGTAGTGTGGGCGATATGGGAAGGGCGCGAGGCCGCGCGCGCCGTCGACGCCTACTTGATGGGCGAGACTTTCCTGCCGTCGAGTCCTGAACTCTGATCGTTGCACGTCCATGAGGAGGCGACGATGATTCGCCTTTACGACTACCTGCCGTCGGGCAACGGCTACAAGGTTCGCCTGCTGCTGACGCAGCTTGGCGTTCCGTTCGAGCGCATCGAACTCAACATCATCAAAGGCGAGACCCGCACACCGGAATTTCTTCGCAAGTTTCCGAACGGCCGGATTCCCGCGGTCGAACTGGACGACGGCAAACTGCTGTTCGAGTCGAACGCGATCATTTTGTACTTTGCCGAAGGCACGCCATTCATGCCGCCCGATCGTTTCCAGCGCGCGCAGGTTCTTCAGTGGCTGTTTTTCGAACAGTACAGCCACGAACCGTACATCGCGAGCGTTCGGTTCCTGGTGATTCACCCCGATGTGCCCGATCCCCGTCGCACCATCATTGAGCTGATGCGCCAGCGCGGATACGACGCGCTCGGCGTGATGGATCGGCATCTGGAGTCGCGCGAGTGGTTCGTCGGCGAGCGTTACTCGGTTGCCGACATCGCGCTCAATGCCTATACGCATGTTGCCGACGAAGGCGGTTTCGATCTGACGGGTTATCCGGCGATTCGCGCTTGGCTCGAGCGCGTGAAATCGCAGCCTCAGCACATTCCGATCACGCACAGTTGAATTTCAGCGGCGAAGGCCGATCGCGTCGAGCTTGCGAATCACCCACTCGAGGCGGTCCTCGCCCCAGAACGGTTCGTTGTCGACAATGAACGTCGGCACGCCGAAGACTTTGTCACGGTCGGCCTCGGCGAAGCGTGCGTCCAGGTCGGCGCGCGCGCGGGTGTCGGCATAGCGGAGAAATTCGACGGGATCGAGACCGACTTCGGCAACGATCGCAGAGATCGCTTCGCGGCTTTCCACATCGAGTTCCTGTTTCCAGAATCGGTCGAAGACGCGATTCGAGTATGGCCGGAACTGTCCTTTGGTCGCGGCGTAGAGGCCGCCGTAGAACGCCAGGCGCGCGCTGAAAATCCTTTTCGGCGGGTAGATGACGAGTCCGCGTTCCTTCGCGATTCGGCGCGCGTCGATATACAGATACCGAACCTTGCGCCGGTCGGCATCCTCGCGATCGAGCGGGCCGTAAACTTTTCGGATGTTCACGCCGTATGGGATGAAGCGAACGCTGACGCGATGAGACAACTCGAGATCGCTCGCGGGCCGCATCGCGAGGTACGAGTACGGACTCGTGTATGCGAAGTAGAGCTTGATTTCGTGAAGGGTCACCGGGACGCCAGCGCGAGGAAGTCGGCGAGGTGGACGACTTTGATTTTCGAGCCGCGACGACGAAGTTCGGCGGCGATCTGAAACTCGCAACCGGGATTCGCAAGCACGACGTAGTCCGCGCCGGTCGCAACGATGTTGTCGGCTTTGCGTCGCGCCAGTTCGCGCGCCATTGCGGGCTCGGTCAAATTGTAGGATCCGGCCGAGCCGCAGCAGAGATCGGACTCAGTCATCTCGACGATCGTCACGCCTGGAATCGAAGCGAGCAATCTGCGCGGCGCTTCGCGAACACCGAGTCCATGCGCGAGGTGACAAGCGTCGTGATAGGTGATGTGGCATCGGAATTCGCGCTTCGGATTGGTCTGCATGTCGAGCAGCAAGGAACTCAAGTCGCGGACTTTCGAGGAGGCCGCGCGCGCATCTTCGGCGAAGTCCAGTTCGTCCTTGAGTAGGTCGGCGTATTCGGCGATTGCCACCGAGCATCCCGACGCGGCCGAGACGATTGCGTCGGCGCCCGAGTTCTTGAGCGCGCGAACGTTCGCGCGGGCAAAGTCGCGAGCTCGCGCGGCGTTGCCCGAGTGCAGATCGAGCGCTCCACAGCACGGCGTCGGTTCGAGTTGGACGACGCGATAGCCCGCAGCGGCGAGGAGGCGCTCACTGTTAACGTTTTCCGAATTCGCAAGCACTTGCGCGACGCATCCGTGATGCACGACGACCGTCGGTGCGTCCGCGCCCGGTGCGATGGTTGCTTCAGCGGCGAGCGGCGACGCGCCGGGTTCAAGCTGTGGCAGAAGATCCAGCCAGTCGCGAACCATGTGCGGCATGATGGCTCTGAGAGCGGGTCTCAGGCCAAGGCGGTCGACGAGTTTTAGCGGCGCAAGCAGCATCCGGAGACGATTTGGATACGGGAAAATCGCGCTGACAGCGCGACGTTTGAATCGATCGACAAAGCCGCGACGATGATTGCGCTCGACGAACGAGCGCGCGCCTTCAATCAGGCGGCCGTAATGAACGCCGGATGGGCAGGCAGTCTCGCAACCGCGGCATCCGAGGCACAAATCAAGATGGCGCGCGGCGTCGTCGTCGAGCTCGATGCGGCCTTCGGCGAGCGACTTCATCAAATAGATTCGGCCGCGCGGCGAGTCCATCTCCCGGCGGGTTACAATATAGGTCGGACAAGCCTCGGCGCAGAGCCCGCAATGGACACAGTCGAACAGCAGGTCGTAATCGCAAACGTCGCGCACTGATTTTGACGATGTGACGCCCGGCGCGGCCATCAGATTCCTCCGACGAAGCATCCGGGGTTGAAGATTCCGGCCGGATCGAAGGCCGCCTTGAGCCGACGCATAAGCGCGAGCGCGCCATCGTTAGGCGTATCGAAAAATTCCAGCGAGTCACGAATAGCGGGCGACGCGGCTAGCAATCGAAGATTGCCGCGGACGCCGCGCGCAGCTTCACGCCATCGCGCGACAGTTTCAGCGGGAGATTCCGAGCTGTGCTCAGGAGATGGAAAGATCTGCGCGACGCCGGAGCCGGCTTGAGCGCGAAATTCAACACTGCAGGTCTCCAGCACTGATGCGAGCTGCGCTGGAGGAACCGCGATTTGCGCCGCCAGCGGAGTCGAATGAAAATCGATATCGCGAAGCAGTCCGTAGCTGCTTAGAGCGGCATGTCCGTCGAGAATTTCACCGCGCGCGACGAGCAAATCGCGAATGCGCTCGGCCTGGTATCCGATCTCGAGCGGACTTCCGGAAAAACCGGCCAGAAGAAGAAACTGGCCGGTGGACTCGAAACGAACCGCGAGGGCGGGACTTAGTATATCGAGATTACTCAGTGGCAGAGCCTCATTGAGTATGTAGGCGGCGGCGAACGCGTCGGACGCGCGCGCGTAAGGAACTATCGCGAGGCAGTAGTCAGTCGGTACCGGACGCACCTTGAACGTCGCCTCAGTTACTATTCCAAGAGTACCGAACGAACCGCCCATCAGCTTCATCAAATCATAGCCGGCGACGTTTTTGACCACGCGGCCGCCGCCGTGAACGAGATTGCCTCCATGACCGACGAAGCGAATTCCGATCAGCAGGTCTCGCGAGGTACCCTCGGACAGGCGAAGTGGTCCAGAATGTGCGGCACCGATTAGTGAGCCGAGAGTTGTTATCGACGGGTTGTATGGATCGACGGGAAGCCGCTGGCGGGCATCTGCCATGGCGGCGTTCAGTCTGCCGACGGTGATTCCAGACTCCGCAACCACCGTCATGTCGTCGGGCTCGTAGGCAACCACTCGCGCGAGGCGCGCCATCGAGATACCAAGCGCTACAGGCGTGCGCCGAATCCCGGCGAGCGAGCGCGCCGGGCCGATAGGTGCGAGCGCGATGCGATCCGTCTCGCACATGCGGACGAGCTCGCAAATTTCCTCGACTGAGGCGGGCTCGACAATCGTATCCGCCGCGCGCGCCTCATTATCTACTGGCGGTCGAACGCGGCCGGCGCCGACGATCGAGTCGAGCCGGTTCGCCAAGTTTGAGGATGTAATGTCAGGCACGATATCCGCTGGGAGAGAGCTTCAGATCGGTACCTGGCGGCGCGGGGTGGCGACCTCGACGCAGGCGCCGGGCTGCGGGATCACTTTGCCGGGATTCGAGCGTTCCAGGGGATCGAACACGTGGCGCAGTTCGGTCATGACGCGAAGATCGGCGGGCGAGAACATCAGCGGCATCTCGGCGATTTTCTCGACGCCGATTCCGTGCTCGCCGGTCAGGCTGCCGCCCATCTCGATGCAAGCGCGGAGGATTTCGCGCCCGGCGTCGATTGCGCGGCGGACCTGATCGGGTTCGCGCTCATCGTAAAGAACGATCGGATGCAAGTTGCCGTCGCCGGCATGAAACACGTTGCCGATGCGCAAGTCATAGCGGCGGCTGACGTCGGCGATCACGCGCAGAATCCGCGGCAGGCAAGTTCGCGGCACGACGCCGTCCTGAGTCGCGTAGTTCGGCGCGAGGCGGCCGACGGCTCCGAAAGCGCGTTTGCGCGCCTTCCATAACAACGCGCGTTCCGCTTCGTCGCGCGCGAGCCTGATGCTCGAGGCGCCGGCCTGAGTCGCAATCTTCACGACGTCGTCGGCGCAAGTTGTGAGCCCGGCCTCGAGGCCTTCGAGCTCGATGATAAGCACCGCGCCCGCGTCGAGAGGCAGGCCGACGTGGAACGCCTCCTCGACGGCGCGAATTATAAGCTGGTCCATCATTTCGAGGGCGGCCGGCACAATTCCCGACGCGATTATCATCGACACGGCATGCGTCGCGGTGTCGGCGTCGGGAAATGTGGCGAGGAGAGTGCGATGATTTTCGGGCTCGCGCATCAGTTTGAGCGTTGCGCGCGTGACGATTCCCGTCGTTCCCTCCGCGCCGACGACCGCGCCCACCAAATCGTAGCCGCATCGCTCTTCCGCAGGTCCACCGAGCTCGACGACCTGGCCGTCAGGCAGAACGAGCTCGAGCGCGAGCACATGATTGGTGGTCACGCCGTACTTCAAGGTATGCGGACCGCCGGAATTCTCGGCGATGTTGCCGCCGATCGTGCATGCGACCTGCGACGACGGATCGGGCGCGTAAAAATATCCGCTCGACTTGACGGCGTTGGTGACGTGCAGGTTGACGACGCCGCTCTCGGCCACCACGCGCCGGTTGTCGAGATCTATATCAGCGATGCGATTCATCTTCGAAGTGCAGATCATCGCGGGCGCGTTCAGCGGAAGGCATCCGCCGGAAAGGCCGGTGCCCGCGCCACGCGGGACAAAAGCAATCCCGCGGCGATGAAGCGCGGCGAGGACGTCGCTCACCTGCGTAGTCGTGCGCGGCAGCAGCAGCACGTCGGGGGCACTCTTTTCGACGGTCCATCCGTCGCACTCGTAAACCTTGAGCTCGGTGGCGCGCGAGACGATCCCGCTTTCTCCGAGAATTTCGCGAAGCTCGTCGAGAAGTTTGCGATCGATGGCGCTCATTGTTAATGCGACTCTACCACGACCGGTGCTTTTGCGGTTGATCCTTCGCGGTCATAATAGCAAGGTTCGAATTCAGCCCCGAATCCTGAAGGAGAAAACAGACGTGGCGGATTCATTTCCTGAACTCAGGCCGGCGGCCCGGATTCTGCTCGGTCCAGGGCCGTCCAACGTCAATCCGCGCGTGATGAAAGCGATGGCGTCGCCGGTCGTGGGGCATCTCGATCCGGATTTCCTGAAGGTGATGGAGAATATCAAGCGGCTACTGCGCATCGTGTTCCGCACCAAAAACGAAATCACGTTTCCCGTCTCGGGCACCGGTTCGGCGGGGATGGAAACCGTGATGGCGAACTTGATCGAGGACGGCGACGAGGTCGTGGTCGGCGTCAATGGCGCGTTCGGCACGCGGATGGCGGAAGTTGCGTCGCGACTCGGCGCGAAGGTTCACAAGGTGGAGGCGCAATGGGGAACGATCGTCGAGCCGGCGCAAGTCGCGGCGGCACTGAAGGCGGCGAAAAATCCGAAGCTGGTCGCAGTCGTTCATGCGGAGACGTCGACGGGGATACATCAGCCGATCGAGGAAATAGCCGAGCTGACGCATCGGCACGGCGCGATGATCGCAATCGACGCGGTGACATCGCTGGCGTGCGTGCCGGTCGAGATCGACGCGTGGGAAATCGACGCATGTTACAGCTGCACGCAGAAGGGACTCGGCGCGCCGCCCGGGCTGTCGCCGGTGACGTTCAGCGAGCGCGCGATGGAGTCGATTCGCAAGCGCAAAACGAAGTGCCGCTCGTGGTACTTCGACGTTGCGTTGATCGAACAGTACTGGGGGCCGGACCGGCTGTACCATCATACGGCGCCGATCACGATGAACTACGCGCTCTACGAGGCGCTGCGGATCGTCGTTGAGGAAGGGCTGGAGGCGCGCTGGCGGCGGCATCGCATCAATGCGGCCGCGTTCCAGGCCGGAGTGCGAGCGATGGGGCTCGAGCTCGCGGCGCAGGAGGGTTACAGGTTGCCGCAGCTCACGACGATCGCGGTGCCGGCGGGAATTGACGATGTAAAGGTGCGAGCCGAGTTGCTGCGGCTGTTCAATATCGAAATCGCGGCCGGGCTCGGACCGCTCAAGGGCAAAATCTGGCGCGTCGGTCTGATGGGCGAAGGTTCGCGACGCGAAAACGTGATGCTGGCGCTGAACGCGCTCGAAGAAATCCTCGGCTCGATGGAATTCGAGATCGCGCGCGGCAAGGGGCTTACGGCGGCCGACAATTCTTACAGCGCGGAAGGGACGGGCGCAGGCGAACCGCCCGTTGGCGACTAGAGAGAGCAGTGGAGAAGCCGTAGTCAGTGGCTATTATCGAATAGTCACTGCAATAGTCACTGGATTAGCTACTCTTCCGAATCCTCCGCATCGCCGTTGCTGTTGGAGCCGTTGCCGTTGGCGTCATCTTCATCGCGCTCCGCCATTCCTGCCACCGCGCGGACTCGTTCGTCGCCCTCGAGCCGCACCATGTGCACACCCTGTGCGTTGCGGCCGGTGATACGCACTCCCTTGACGGCCAGGCGAATCACGTTGCCGCCGTCGGTTATCAGCATCACCTGGTCGTCGATGCCGACCTGCCGGACGCTGATCACTTTGCCGGTCTTCTCGGTCACGTTCATCGTGATGACGCCCTTGCCGCCGCGATGCGTGAGGCGGTAGTCCGAGGCGGGCGTGCGTTTTCCGTAGCCGAGCTCCGAAACCGTGAGGAGGGTTTCGTCGTCGCGCACGGTGCACATTGAAACGACCTCGTCTTCGACGAGAGTGACGGTCTTGCCGTCCTTGACGGGCTGGGATTCGAGTTCCATTCCGACGACGCCGCCGGTGGCGCGGCCCATCGGGCGCGCTTCTTCTTCCTTGAAGCGAATCGCCTGTCCTTCGCGCGTCGAGAGCACGATTTGCTGATTGCCGTCGGTGATTCGCACGTCGACCAGCGTGTCGCCGTCTTCGAGATTGATCGCGATGATTCCGGTCGAGCGAATATTTTCGTACTCGTCGAGCGCGGTCTTTTTCACGCGGCCGCGGCGGGTCGAGAAAAAGACAAACTTGTTCGCGGTCTCGCGTGGCACGGGAATAAATGCGGACAGCGTCTCGTCATTGGCGAGGCTCAGCAGGTTGGCGATCGAGCGTCCCTTGGCGGCGCGGCCGCCCTCGGGCAGTTCGTAGGCCTTGAGCTCATAGACCTTGCCGGCGCTGGTAAAGAACATCAGGCGGTCGTGAGTCGAGACGCGCTCGAGATGTTCGACGAAGTCTTCTTCGGTGGTGGTCGCGCCGATCTTGCCGCGGCCGCCGCGTTTTTGCGTGCGGTAGAGTGAGAGCGGCGTGCGCTTGAGGTAGCCGCCGTGCGTGACGGTGACGAGTTGATCCTCTTCGACGATCAGATCTTCGACCGAGAATTCACCCTCTGCTTCGATAATCTGGGTGCGGCGCGGGTCGGCGAATTCTTTTTTGATTTCGTCGAGCTCGCCCGCGATCAGCTTCAACAGTTCTTTTTCGTCGGCGAGAATTCTCTTGTAGCGCGCGATCAGAGCGACGGTTTCCTTGTGCTCGGTTTCGATTTTCTCGCGCTCGAGCGAAGTGAGACGGCGCAGCGTTAGATCGAGGATCGCCTGCGCCTGCAACTGCGAGAGGCCGAATTGCTTCATCAGGCCGCTGCGCGCGGTCTCGGCGTCCTTCGACTTGCGGATGAGATTGATCACCGCGTCGAGATTTTTCAGCGCGGTCAGAAGGCCGTCGAGGATGTGGAGACGCGCCTCGGCTTCCCTCAACTCGAAACGCGTGCGCCGGGTGAGGACGATTTTGCGATGCTCGAGGAACGCGACGAGCATCTGCAGCAGCGTCATCTCCTTGGGCCGGCCCTCGTGGATGCCGAGCAGGATGATGCCGTAGCCCTGCTGCATCTGGGTGAGCTTGTAGAGCTGGTTGAGGACGATGCGCGGCTCGGCGTCGCGCTTGAGCTCGATGACGACGCGCATGCCGTCGCGATCGGACTCGTCGCGGATGTCGCTGATGCCTTCGATGCGCTTGTCGTTGACCAGCTCGGCCATCCGCTCGATCATGCGCGCCTTGTTCACCTGGTAGGGAATTTCGCGAACGATGATCGACGCCCGCGAGCTGCGCTTGTCGGTCTCGATGGCTGCCAGAGCGCGCATGGTGAGCGTGCCGCGGCCGGTGAGGTACGCCTGGCGAATCGCCTGGCGACCGAGCAACTGACCGCCGGTGGGAAAATCGGGACCGGGTATGATGTCGAGGATTTCCTCGTGCGTGATGTCGGGTTTGTTGATGAGCGCCAGCAGCGCGTCGCAAACTTCGCCGAGATTGTGCGGCGGGATGTTGGTCGCCATCCCGACCGCGATACCGTCGGAGCCGTTGACGAGCAGGTTCGGAAATTGCGCCGGCAGGATTTCAGGCTCCATGTGCGAGCCGTCGAAGTTCGGAACGAAGTCGACGGTGTCCTTGTCGATGTCGGCGAGCATCCGCTCGGCCAGCCGCGTCAACTTGCACTCGGTGTATCGATACGCGGCGGGCGGGTCGCCGTCGACGGAGCCGAAATTTCCCTGGCCGTCGATGAGCAGGTAGCGGAGGCTGAACGGCTGCGCCATACGGACGAGAGAATCGTAAACCGCCATGTCGCCGTGCGGATGGTAACGCGCGAGCACCTCGCCCACGACCGCGGCGCACTTGGTGTAGCGGCGATTCGAGAGCAGGCCGGTGCGGAACATCGCGTACAGGATGCGGCGATGCACAGGCTTGAGGCCGTCGCGAATCTGCGGCAGCGCGCGTCCGATATTCACCGACATCGCGTAGTCCAGGTAGGACTGGCGCATGTCGTCTTCGATATTCAGCAGCGCGGGTTCGTTGCGATGCGGTTCGTTGCCGTTGGTTTCAGCCATTTATTCCGGGGCTCCCGCGAGTTCCGAGTAATCGTTCATGTGAAATTTTCGACTAGCCGCATTGCTGTTGAAGCGACGCCCACTCCTGAATTTTCCGCAGCAGCTTGTCGCGATGGAATTCGCGGCGATGCGGCAACAGATCGTACGCGAACGAATCTTCTGGATGCGCGATGCCCTCGAGCTCAAGCGACACGCCCAGGTTCTGCTCCGCGTCACGCGCGTCACGCTCGCACACGGCGCAATTCGTCGCCATGATGCGGATTTCTTCGTGCAAAGACTCCCTCGATGACATGCGACGAGTCACGCTCGCGCATCAACGTTGCGCGCGGCTCGTCAGATGTCGAGGTTGCGAACGTTGAGCGCGTTCTCTTCGATAAACAGGCGCCGCGGCTCGACCTGATCGCCCATCAACGTGCCGAAGATTTCCTCGGCATCTTCGCGCGACGAAATCTGCACCCGCAGCATCGCGCGAGTCTCGGGGTTCATGGTCGTCGCCCAAAGCTGCCCCGGATTCATCTCACCCAACCCCTTGTAGCGCTGGACGTCGACGCCCTTCTGCCCCGCGGCGAGCACTGCCTCCGCCATCGCCTTGAGAGTGTCGACGGTAGATTCGCCCTCGCCAATTTTTAGCGTGAACGGCGCCTTGATTGCTTCGAGTTCCGGGCCGAGCTTGCGAATCTCGCGCAGCTCTCCGCTATGCAACAGGGTCAGGTCGACCACCGTCGGCGGCGTCGCGCCGTTTTGCGAGTGGCTGAAGACAGCGCGCCAATGCGCCTCGCCGTCGGCTTCGAGCTTGTAAACGAGGTTGTCGTTCTTCGAGTCCTTGCGAATCGCCTCGGCCATCTGCTTCGCCGCTTTCTCGGATTCAAAATTCTCGTCGCTGATCGTTTTGTCGGCCGCCAGTTTCGCGATCGACGCGATGATCGAACGCTCCTTCGAGCGCCGCTCAAGCGCCTCGAACATTTTTTCGAAGTACAGCGCCTTGCGCACGATCGTCTTCAGCGCGGCGCCCTTGAACTCCCGCGCGTCCTTGCCCTTGCCCGCCTCGAACGTCACCGCCTCGGCGCCGAGATCGGTCAGATAGTCTTCCAGTGACGTCTCGTCCTTGAGATAACGCTCGGTCTTGCCCTTCTTGGCGCGAAACAACGGCGGCTGCGCGACGTAGAGATGGCCGTTCTCGATAATTTCCATGAACTGGCGGAAAAAGAACGTCAGCAGCAGTGTGCGGATATGCGAGCCGTCGACGTCCGCGTCGGTCATGATCACGATCGTGTGATAGCGGAGCTTGGTCAAGTCCTTGTCGTTGCCGATTCCCATCCCGAGCGCCGTGATGAGGATGCGCAACTCCTGCGACGAGAGCATCTTGTCGATGCGCGCGCGCTCGACGTTCAATATTTTTCCGCGCAGCGGCAAAATCGCCTGGGTCTTGCGATCGCGGCCTTCTTTGGCCGTCCCGCCTGCCGATGGGCCCTCGACCAGGTACAACTCGCTGAGCGCCGGGTCGCGCTCCTGGCAGTCCGCGAGCTTGCCCGGAAGCGAGCCCGAATCGAGCGCCCCCTTGCGCCGCACGAGTTCCTTGGCTTTGCGCGCGGCCTCGCGCGCGGTGAGCGCTTCGGTCGCGCGAGCTACGATCTTCTTCGCGATGCTCGGCTTCTGTTCCAGGAACTCGCCGAGCTTCTCGTTCACCAGCCCCGAGACAATGCCCTCGACTTCGGAGTTGCCGAGCTTGGTCTTGGTCTGGCCTTCGAACTGCGGCTCGGCGATTTTTATGCTGACGATCGCGGCGAGGCCCTCGCGCGTGTCGTCGCCCTCCAGCCGCATGTCTTTGGTTTTGAAGAGACTGTTCTTGGTCGCGTAATTGTTGATCGTCCGCGTCAACGCCGACTTGAGTCCCGACAGATGCGTCCCGCCTTCGGCGGTATGGATATTGTTGGCGTAGGTGAAAATCACCTCGTGGATCGCGTCGGTCCATTGCAGCGCGACCTCGACGTCGACGCCCTCGCGCACGCCCTTGAAGAAAATCACGTCGTGGAGCGCTTCGTTGCTCTTGCTGAGCGTCGCCACGTACTCCGCGATTCCGCCTTCGTAGTGAAATTCTTCGGCCTTGTTGATTCGTTCGTCGCGCAGCCTGATCCGCAGTCCCGCGTTGAGGTACGCCATCTCGCGCAGGTATCGCGCGATAATTTCGTACTTGAACTTTATCTCGGGGAAAATTTTCGAATCGGGCGTGAAGGTGGTCTTGGTGCCCTTGCTGTTGGTCTTGCCGCGCTCTTCGACCTTGGTCTTCGGCAGCCCGCGCTCATAGCGCTGAAAATAAATTTTGCCGTTCTTGTGAACTTCGACTTCGAACTCGTCGCTCAGGGCGTTGACGACCGACGCGCCCACGCCGTGCAATCCGCCCGAAACTTTGTAGGCGTTCTTCTCAAACTTGCCGCCGGCGTGAAGCACCGTGTGCACGACTTCCAGCGCCGAGCGCTTTTCCGTCGGATGCATGTCGACCGGGATTCCGCGGCCGTTATCCTCGACCGAAATCCGATCGTCGCTCAGAATTACGACGTTGATCTCGTCGCAGAAACCGGCCAGGGCCTCGTCAACCGAGTTGTCCACGATTTCGTTGACGAGATGATGCAAGCCCCGCTCGGCGGTGTCGCCGATGTACATCCCGGGACGTTTGCGAACCGCTTCGAGTCCTTCAAGGACCTTGATGGACTCGGCGCCATAGCCGTCGGACGATTGTTTATTTGCCATAGAAAAGGACGAGCGATGAACTACCTTTCCGCATCCCCACCGCCACTCAAAATTGTATTTGTCTATGGCATTAAAGTAAAGGAAAAACCAACCGTACGATTAAGCAATCAAACATTATTTGAATCCGACGCCTGTGGCTAGAAAAGCAACCACTCGGTGGGCATTTTCTGCCTAATCGATGCCACGCCTCTAACGCGTTTTATCAAAACCCGACGGTGCCGTTAACAGAACGCCATTTTGCGAAGATCAATGCGCACAGATCCGTCGCGGAAAGGACAGAAATTGCGCTCAATAACAAGCCAAAAATCTCATTCGCAGGCGCGCTGAATTCCGTCGAAGAATTGCCACCACATATCGAGCGAGCGCTCGACTGCGGCCCATACTTTCGCGCGCTCAACTTCGCTCATCGGCGTGTGACTGAGAATGTTGTCACCGACATCGCTGTGATCGCGATCCGCAATTTCATGCACATCAAAAAACGCCACCTGCTCCCGCGAAAGTCCGTAATGCTTTTCGAGCGCGCGCGCGAACGGCGCGAAGTTGCCCGGCACCTGGCCCTCCGCCGCGAGATTGATGGCGCCGATTCCCTCCGCGAACGAGCGGTCCTTGGTCGAGAGCTCGAACCAGTCGATCAGCGCCGCAGTCGACGGCAACGCCTTGCCATGGATCATGTCGTCGCGGCTCAGCCCAACGCCGAGTCCGAGCCGGATGAACAATTCGGGATGCGGCGCGCTGCCGGAAATCTTGCCGGTCTCCTCTTCGTACAGGCTCTCCGCGAGTTTGACGCGCTCCTCGGCGTTGACGCATCGCGAATGCAATGCGCTCAGCGCGCGCGGGAATTCACGCACCTGCAGAAAGAACTGCGTCGCGAAGTTGCACAGTCCAGTCTGCGAGACTTTGCCATCGGCGATTCGATGCCAGATCGGATGTCGTCCGAAAGAGCGCCGCTCTTTGACCATCGCGAAAATCTCGCGCACGAAGCCGTCATTCGCAGCCATGGCTGAACCTCATTACCCGCGAATGTACGAGAGCGCGGATGTAAAGTGAAGCGAAGCGCGGCGAGGAATTGAAAGCGGGGCTGCGCGCCCCGCATTCAATCGACCTGCCGCAGTTCCGCGAGCATTTCCTGTGGGCCGATGTAGCCGACTTTGCGCTGCGCGACCTTGCCTGCCGAGTCGATCAGCATCATCGTCGGCACGCCCTGTATTTCGAACTTGCTGGTCAGCTCTTCCGTCATTTTGTCCTGCGCTGTCAGGTTCGCCTTCATCCGCACGAAGCGCTTGGCCTCGCTGACCACGGACGGATCGACAAACGTCGAATGTTCCATCTCGCGGCATGGGATACACCAGTCGGCGCTGAAATCGATCAGCACGGGTTTGCGAGCTTCGGCCGCCGACGCGAGCAGATCGGAGTTGAACGGCTCGAAGCGAAGCTTCTCCGGCGCCTGTCTTGGATAGAGCATGAACGCGAGCGCCGCGACCGCGACTACTCCGAGCGCCGACCTCATCACGAGGAACGGACGCCAGCTTCTACCCTCGGCTGAAATGAAGCCGAGGTAAATCCCAACGCCCGCCGCGTAGTACGGCAGGATTCGCGTCATCAGATTGTTCGGCACGACTGGATCGAGAAAGTAGAGCGCGAGTCCAACCAGCACGAAGCCGAACAGATGCTCGACCCACGCGAGCCATTCGCCCGACCGCGGCAGGCGGCGGATATGCCCGGCCGCCATCGCCAGGCCGATGTACGGCACGCCAAGTCCGAGCGCCAGCGTGAAGAACAGCGCGAAGCCGAAAAGCGCGCTGCCGCTCCGCTCCACCATCAGCAGCAAGCCCAGCACGATCGGCCCGATACACGGCGCGGCGACTACGCCCATCCCGAGGCCCATCAGCAACGCGCCCACGTATCCGGGATGGGCGGCGCCCGCGCGCTGCAGCATCCAATTCGGCGGCTGCAGGACGAACAGGCCGAAGCTCGACGCCGCGAGCGTCAGCAGCACCATCGAGAGCGCGACCAGCACGAACGGATTGCGCATCGCAGCGCCGAACAGGCCGCCGGACATGGCGACGGCGACTCCCACCGACGAGAACATCAGCGCGATTCCGAGCACGAAAACGATCGCCAGGTACATCACGCGGCGATGGCCGCCGCCCTGGTTGCCGAAGTACGCAATCGTCACGCCGATGAGAGGATAGACGCACGGCGTCAGATTGAGCGCGAGGCCGCCGAGAAATACCGCGAGGAAGCCGACCCACCATCCATGATTGTCAAAGATGTGAGCGATCGCACTGCCGGAATCGTCGTCGCCACCGCGGAAGCCGAGACCGCCGCGAGTCGCGATGCCGCTTCCAATTCCTTCCACGACGCCCGCTGCCGCTCCTGGAGCCACCAGTGCGACCGTCATGCTAACGGAGGCGGGCCGCAGGCATTCGTTATTGTTACATCCCTGGTAGTCGATCGTGACGGTCAGCGCGTCGCCTGGCTTCGGCGCGAAGTCGGCAGCCGCCTTGAGCGGCACCTCGAACTTGAGATCGCCGCCGAACACCGAGATTTTGTCGCCGCCGGCCGCAGGGTCGAGCGCCATCGTTTCCGCAGGCGGGTACTTGATTGCGCCCGGAGTCACACTGACCGGGCCGCTGATCTCGAGCTTGGTCGGGATGTAATCCTCGCTGAACGGCTTGTCCGAATTGATATGCCAGTCCGGAATCACCGTGGCGGCGACTTTGAGCGTGCTCGATCCACCTGCTTTCAGCGGAGGATCGATCGTCGCGGAATTGATTTTAACGAGCTCGTTCGCCTTGACGGCATGCGCCGGCGGCGCCGCAAGCAAAGATACGGCGAGGAAAACTGCGGCCACAATCGTGCCGCGAAAAAAGAATCGGAAATTGCCTGTCATGACTTTCCCGTAAAAGGAACCACGCGAGCGGTGCCACGGTTCCTGAGCAGTGTGCATCTATTTGGCAGCGGCGCTGTGCTTGCCGTTGGTCGAAAGCGGAACCGAGCCCACGATTTCCAATCCATACCCCGGCAGATTAGCCAGCCGCGGCGTCGCATCCGACATGATTATCATCTTGCGCACACCCACGTCGCGCAGAATCTGCGCGCCGATTCCGTAATCGCGGAAATCAGCCTCCGGCGTGTTGGCCCGCGTGGTCGCGCGACGCGCTGGACGCCCGCCGTCGAAATCCGAGGCCAGCGCGTTCGATTCGCGCTTTAGATACAGCAGCACGCCCTCGCCCGCCGCTGAGATTCGTTCCATCGCGGAGCGCAGCAGGTTGCGCGTGTTGCGAACCGAGTAGCCGAACACGTCGCCCGGCAGGTACTCGCGATGCGCCCGCACGAGAATCGGCTTTTTCGGATCGACCTTGCCCATCACCAGCACCAGGTGCTCCGTGTAATCGACCAGGTTGCGATAAACGATCGCGCTGAACTCGCCGTACGCGGTCGGCAGCTTCGCCTCCGCAATCCGCTGGACCATCGTTTCGTTGCGCAGACGATACTCGATGATGTCCGCGACCGTGACGATCTTCAGCCCGTGCACTTTGGCGAACTCGACCAGGTCGTCGCGCCGCGCCATCGTGCCGTCCTCTTTCAAAATCTCGCAGATGACGCCCGCCGGCTTCAGTCCCGCGAGCCGCGCGAGATCGACCGCGCCTTCCGTCTGCCCCGTGCGCACCAGCACGCCGCCGTCACGCGCGCGCAGCGGATAAACGTAGCCGGGCGTGATGAACTCGGCGCCGCTGGCGTCCTCGCGCACCGCCTGCAGAATCGTCGTCGAGCGATCCTGCGCCGAGATTCCCGACCCCGACGCGCGCCGCGCGGTAATTGCCGTCGTGAACGCGGTCCCGAGCGGGGCCTGGTTGTCGCCAATCATCATGCTGAGCCCGAGCCTGTCTATTCGCTCCGCCGACATCGGCAGGCAAATCAGCCCGCGCCCGAACCTGGCCATGAAGTTGACCGCTTCGGGCGTGGCTTTCTCGGCCGCCATGCACAAGTCGCCCTCGTTCTCGCGCTGCTCGTCATCCATCAGGATGATCATGTGGCCGCGGCGCGTCTCTTCGAGCGCTTCCTCGATGGAAATAAACGGCGCGCGCGCTTTCTTGCGGGGACTTATCTCACCAAACATTGTGGTCTCTCGGTAAACTCTTACTCAACTATATACCGCCAGCCAAGCACCCTCGAACGCTCGCGCGATGCTATCCTGTCGGCGTGGCGGCGGAAATTACGACGGCGGTCCTGCTTGCGGCGGGACGCGGCAAACGACTGGGCACGCTGACGGCGGATACGCCGAAACCAATCCTCGATATCGCGGGTTCGCCGCTGATTTCGCACATCGTGGACGTTCTGGCAGGCGCCGGTCTGACGAATTTCGTCGTCGTGACGGGCTACCTGTCCGAGCAAATCGAAGGATGGGCGAAAACCTACCAGCGCGAAAATCCGGGAATCAAAATTACCACCATCAAGCAGCCTGAACTGAACGGGACCGGCGGCGCGGTGCTCGCGGCGAAGGCGCATCTAGCGGGCCAACCGCGCTTCGTCTTCGGATGGGGCGACATTCTGATGGACCGCGCGAACTATCCTCGCTTCATCCATCACGCGCGCAACGACGAGTACGATTTGATGCTCGCAGTGAATCGCGTCAAGGATCCGTTTCGCGGCGCGGCGGTTTACGTGGACGCACAAATGATGGTCGAGCGGCTCGATGAAAAACCGGCGCCCGGGACCGCGAAGACCGAATGGAACAACGCGGGTCTGTTCGCGAGCAGCCAGCTGATTTTCGAGTACCTCGCGCGGCTCGAGCCGTCGGCGCGGGGCGAGCTCGAAGTCCCCGGCGCAATCGCGCAAATGATCGCGGACGGCCGCGTCGTGCGCGCGGTTGATATGCGTGGATTCTGGAGCGACGTCGGCACACCGGAAGACGTCGAGGCGGCGCGCGCGTGGTTCAAGCCAAAAGGGAAACGGCGATGAATCTGCCGGACGGATGGGACGCCGAAGAATTGGCGCGCGCTCGGCGGCTCGCCGCCCGAGTTCGCGTCGACAACAACGCGCGAATCTTTGCGGCTCGCGCGCCCGGCCGCGTCAATCTGATCGGCGAGCATACCGACTACAGCGGCCTGCCCGTGCTGCCGGTCGCGATCGATCGATCGACAATCGTGATCGCCGCCGCCAACGCGACCGACGAAATCGAACTGACAAACGCCGACGCCGCCTGGTCCTCGCGGCGTTTCGCAATCGAACGTCGAATTCCACCGTACGAAACTGGCGATTGGGCTAACTACGTGAAGGCCGCGATCCAGGGAGTGATCGATCGCTTCTCTGAGCGCAGCAACTGGCGCGGTGCTTCGATGGTCGTCGAGGGCCGCGTGCCGCCGGCTGCGGGGCTGTCGTCATCCGCCGCGCTCACGGTTTCGACCGCGATGGCATTCATGGCGGTCAATGAACTCGAACTCGCGCCGCTCGAAACCGCGACGATGGTGGCGCGCAGCGAATGGTACGTCGGGACGCGCGCCGGTGGAATGGATCAGGCGGCGTCGATTCTCGGCCGTCGCGACCACGCGCTGTTCATAGAGTTCGATCCGCTACGAGTGCGCGCCGTGAGGATGCCGCCGAGCGCGGCTCTGGTCGTGGCGGACAGCCGGGAAGTCGCGGACAAGTCCGGGATGGTGCGCGCGGAATACAATCGGCGAGTCGTCGAATGCGGGTTGGCGTCGCGAATCCTCGGGCGGGCGCTCAAGCTCGACGGCGTGAAGATCCTCGGCGACGTGGTTCGCGCACTGCCCGAATGGAACGCAGCGGACCTTGTCGAGAATCTCGCGGCGGCATCACCGGCGCGGCTCGGCGCGAATCTGAAAGAGGCGGCGAGCATCCTTGGTGTGTCGCAGGCGTCGCTCGATGCACAGTTGCTTGGCCATGGATCGAATCGAATCGAGCTCGATTCGAACCGCCCGCTCGAAATTCTGAAACGCGCGCGACACGTCTTGACCGAGAACGAGCGGGTGATTCGCGCGGTGGACGTGCTCGAGTCGGGCCGCCTCGATGAAATGGGGACGCTGATGAACGCGTCGCATCAGAGTCTCGCCGATGACTTCGAATGCAGCACGGCACGACTCGACGCAATCGTGGAATGCGCGCGGCGCAGCGGCGCGCTCGGCGCGCGGCGCGGCGGCGCGCTCGGCGCGCGGCTGACAGGCGCAGGCTTCGGCGGCTCGATCGTCGTGCTGTGTGACGTGGCGAGCGCGGACGCGGTGATCGAATCGATCGATCGCGAATACTACGCGAAATTGAATCCCGGTACGCCAGTTGAAAGCCTACGGGCAGTGTTGCATGCGGGAGCAGGCGCGAGCGTGATCGATTTGGCTTCTACCGTTTGACGCGCAGGATGCGCGCCGAGTGCGCTGGAAGCTCGATCGTATCGAAGATTTCAGTTTTCTCGTCGAGCGCCAGATCGAACGCCGCAATTTCTCCGGCACCCAATTTAAGATCCGAGGTTTGGACGCGCGCGAGCGAATCACCGCGATTCAGGAGCAATGCGATCGCGCTTCCATCGGCAGTTTCAGTGATCAGGCCGCGGACGTCGCCGGTGGTCATCAGATCGAGCGCTAGAACCGGTTCACGCGCCGCGTTGGAATCGATTTCCTCGGCGATCTGCGCGACTGCGCGAAACAATTTTCCCGCTTCGGCGTCGAGCAGGCTCATGTCATCGGAAATGAGCAGCATCCCGCCGCTGGCGACTATCGTCGCGGCCAGCGCCGCTCGCTCGTCGGCGCTGAGGCGGGTTTCGCGCGCGCGCAGCATCAGGCAATCGGGGTCATTCAGCCATAAGCGCCGATGCATGAAGCTGCGCGCGATGATCGCGTCGAGCGCATAGACCGTCGACGGGTCGCCGGCTCCGGAAGCGGTCGAGCCCCAGAACGGCGAGACGTCGGGGCCGATGCGCATCCCGTCCACGACGCCGATCGCCTGGCCAATCGGGCAGCCGCATCCGAGGATGAACGCGTCGTCGCCGGCGCCCGCGCGAATCGCCTCGAGGCCACGGCGCAAGGTCTCGCCGCGCGTGAGATTTGGATCGTGACGACGGCCGGGCGCGGCGGCGGCGTAGAGAAAATCGAGCTTCAGATACGAGAAGCCGAAGTCCCGGGTGAGTTTCGCGAACAGGTGGCGCAGATGCGCGCGAAACGCCGGGTCGCTCGGGTCGAGCGCGTACGCAAACTTGTCGTCGCTCGTGGTCCAGTTCGCGTTGTGGCCGGCGCGAACGGGTTCGCCGCTCTCCGCGTGCATGATGAACCAGTCGGGATGATCGATCATCAGGCGCGAGTCGCGCGCGGCCAGGAACGGCGCGGTCCAGATGCCGGCTTTGAAGCCGGCGGCGCGAATTTCGGCGGCGATCTTTTTGAGGCCGCCCGGAAATTTGGCGTTGGTGGTATCCCAGTCGCCGAGCGCTGACTGAAAGCCGTCGTCGAGCTGGATTACGTCGAGCGGAAACTCGGAGCGCATCGCCTCGAGCGATTTGATGTTGGCGCGGAGCGCGTCCTCGGTGATCGCGTGAAAGTAGTGGTACCATGAGCACCATCCGCGCTGAAACGGAGCGCTCACGCGCGCATTCATCCATCGGCCGCCCGCGTCGGCCCATCGCGCGGCGAGGCGCGCGGCGGATTCGTCGGCGGTCGCGATGAACAGTGGATCGAGTTCGCGATGCGCGCCCGCTGCGAGGGTCACGTCGTCGAGAATTGCGCGCGCGATTATTTTTTCAGGGCTCGCCACGGTGAGAGTTGAGAACGAAGTGGCGGCGCCGATGAATCCGGTCAACACGCGTTCAGTGGCACCGCTACTTTCCACGATCGTGAAAAGCTCGGAGGTCTGCGCCTCGGGGAATTCAGTTGGGCGAGCCGCTTCGCTGCGATGCATGACGCGCGTGATGAAATGAGCGGTGTCGCGTGCTTGAGTTTGCGACGCACCTACGTCGCGGCCCTCCGAACTGCTCCATGACTGGTAGCCGTGCTTGAAGAATCGCGCGGGTGCGGACGGCGCGAAGCCGGTCGATACTTCGAAGATCGCGGCCGTGAGCCGAATATCGTCGGCGCCGCAATTCGCGATCGTCGTGCGCACGATGGTGCCGTCGAGCGCGCGTTCGAGATGAGCAGAGAGCGCGAGGCCGTCGCGGACGGCAGTCGATTCGCGCGCATCGAGATCGACAGTGCACGCTTGGCCGGTGGCGTCGAGGTAGCGCAGCTCGATTCGCGAAAGCAGTGCGTACGTCACGTTGTGAAGGGTTGCAAAGCGGCGAGTCCGCGGCAAGAACTTAGGTTGTCGGTAAAGACAAAGGAGAGAGAGTCATCGATACGGTTCCTGAAATAGAGGCTGCTGAGGCTGACGAGGCGGGCGGCGACGTCCCCTCGCAGGACACGTGGAGCGGCAGACTGACGGCGTTCCGCGCGTTGCGCCATCGCAACTTCAGGCTCTTTTTCGTCGGACAACTGATCTCGCTGATCGGCACGTGGATGCAATCGGTCGCGCAGGCGTGGCTGGTGCTCAAGCTCACGAACTCGTCGCTGATGCTGGGCGTGGTCGCGTTCGCCAGCTACATGCCGATCGTGCTGGTCGCGTTGTTTGCCGGTGTGGTGGTGGATCATGTCGATCGACGGCGCCTGATAATCGGCGCGCAAACTCTGTTGATGCTGAGCGCGTTCGTGCTCGGAGGACTGACCTGGGGCGGCGCGGTGCGCGTCGAATATGTGATCGCGCTGGCCGCGCTCAACGGGCTGGTGAGCTCGTTCGACATGCCGGGGCGGCAGGCGTTCGTCGTCGAGATGGTGGGTCGCGAAGACCTGCCCAATGCGATCGCGATGAACTCGATGATCTTCAACGGCGCGCGGATGATCGGGCCGGCGATTGCGGGCCTCTCGATTGCGGTGATCGGCGTGGCGGGCTGCTTCATGCTCAACGGCGTCAGCTACCTGGCCGTCATCTGGAGCCTGTTCGAGATGGAACTGCCGCGGCGCGAGCGGCGCGAATTCGGCGCCACCATGATGCGCCAGGTGCGGCTCGGGCTGGCGTACGTCTGGCGGCATCGACCGACCCTGTGGCTGATGGTGCTGGTCGCGATCAACATGGGAATCGGGATGCAGTATTCGGTGCTGATTCCGGTGTTCGCGCGCGATCTGCTGCACGTCGGTGCCCATGGCTACGGCTTTCTGATGGCGGCGCAGGGGCTGGGCGCCGTGATCAGCGCGATCGTGATGAATTCGCGCTCGACGGCTCCCAAAGCGCTGCGGCAGAACCTGGTGTTCGGAGTTTTCTGCATGGCGATTGCGACCGCGGGCTTCGGCGTTTCGACCTGGATGTCGATTTCGCTGCTCGCGCAGATGTTCATCGGCGTCGGCCTGATGAATCACATGGTGACGACCAACACTCTGCTGCAGATGTTCGTCACCGACGAGCTACGCGGGCGCGTGATGAGTATCTACACGTTGTCATTCATCGGCACCGCGCCGCTGGGCAGTCTGGCGGTCGGCTATATCGGGGAGCATTTCAGTCCGCGCACGGCGGTGCTGTTCTGCGGGGCGTTCTCGCTGCTGTGCGGATTTATTTTGCTGACGAAGCTGAAGTTGATCGCGCACGCGCAGGATGAGATTGAACAGGCCACTTGATTTGATGTGAAACCCGCGGTGGGTTTCACGCTTCCTTCGGCAGGGATGACCCCTGCACCCGGCGCCAAGAAGTTGCGGTTGCGTGCGGGCGGCGTGCTCTTGATAATCAAGCCGCCGTGGCCAAGCAATCGCGAAAACGTTCCGACGTAAATATCGACAAACGCGCGGAGGCTGTTCGCGCACTGCCACCTGTCGACGAATGTCTTCGCGCGGCGGAGGCTGATCCGGCGCTGGCCGGATTCAGGCGCGACTATATCAAGGTGATGGTGCAGCGGGCGCAGGCGGAGTTGCGGGCCGCGATTCTGGCCGGCCGCGGGACCCATCCGAAGGATCGAGCCGCGATGATCGACGCTGTCGTGCGCGCGGCCGCGCGTGCCGTCGCGGCGGATGATCCCGTGCTTGGGCCGGTCGTCAATGCGACCGGCGTCGTCCTGCATACCAATCTTGGGCGCGCGATTCTGGCTGAGTCGGCAATCGAGGCGGTCGAGATGGCCGCGCGATCCGCCGTCAACCTGGAATACGATCTCGCAACCGGTGCGCGCGGCGAGCGCGACGCGATCGTCGAGGACGAGATTTGCGCGCTGACCGGTGCCGAGGCTGCGACCGTCGTCAACAACAACGCCGCGGCCGTCGTGCTCGCGCTCAACTCGCTTGCCGAGGGACGCGAAGTAATCGTATCGCGCGGCGAGATGATCGAGATTGGCGGATCGTTTCGATTGCCCGACGTGATGGCGAAGAGCGGCGCGATTTTGCGCGAGGTCGGGACCACCAACCGGACCCATCCGAGCGACTATGCGGATGCGATCGGGCCGCAGACCGCGCTGCTGCTGAAGGTGCATCCGTCGAACTATCGCGTGGTCGGATTTACCAGCGAAGTGACGCTCGAAGATCTCGTGGCGATCGGCCGCGAGCGGGGAATCGACGTGATGGAGGATCTCGGCGCGGGGGCGCTCGTCGATTTGGCCGAATATGGAATTCCGCGCGAGCCGCTGGTGCGTGAGCGAATCGCCGCGGGCGCGGCTGTCGTCACGTTCTCGGGCGACAAGCTGCTCGGCGGTCCGCAGGCGGGCGTGATTGTCGGACGGCGCGCTGCGATCGAGCGAATCAAGCGCAATCCGCTGAAGCGCGCGCTCAGATGCGACAAGCTGACGCTTGCTGCGCTGGCGGCGACGATGCGGCTGTATCTGCGCTCAGCCGACCTGGCTGCCGAGCTGCCGACACTCAGGATGTTGTCGCGGCGCGCGAGTGAGATTGGCGCGATCGCGCCGCGCGCGCGGGAGATCGTTGCGGAGCGGCTGGGCCCGGGCTACCTGGTCGAGATCGTCGAGGCGGCTTCGCAGGTCGGCTCGGGCGCGATGCCGGTCGAGGAACTGAAGTCGGTCGCGCTGCGCGTGAGTCATCCGGAGAAATCCGCCAACGCGATTGCCGCGATGTTCCGGCGCGCGCGCATAATCGGGCGCGTGGCCGACGATTCGTTCCATCTCGATTTGCGCACGATCGAGGATCCGGCGGTCTTCGCGGTGAAACTGGAAACTGATTAGGATTGTAAAAATTTCCATCGGGAGCGTCGAGCCCAATGAAATTCGGGACATTTTTGTACCAGACCTCGCCCAACAGTATCGCGGCGGTTGCGCGCAAGGCCGAGGAGAGCGGTTTCGAGTCGCTGTGGATTCCGGAACACATTATGTTGCCGGTAACGTACCGCTCGCCGTATCCGTATTCATCTAGTGGAAGGATGGGCGCGCCGCCGGAGACGCCGCTGCACGATCCCTTGCTGGCGTTGGCGTTCGTCGCCGGAGTGACGACGAAGATTCGGCTGGCGACGGGAGTTTTCGTGTTGCCGATTCGTAACGCGTTTACCACCGCCAAGGCGGTCGCGAGCCTGGACGTGCTTTCGGGCGGGCGGTTTATTTTCGGCGTCGGGATCGGGTGGCTCAAGGAGGAGTTCGACGGCGTCGGGATGAATTTCAAGGACCGCGCGATCCGCACGCGCGAATATCTCGCGTTGATGAAGGAGCTGTGGACCAAGGACTCGCCGGAGTATCACGGCAAGACTGTAAGCGTCGAAGGATTCAAGTTCATGCCCAAGCCCGCACAAAAACCGCATCCACCCATCGTGTTCGGCGGCAACACCGAGCCGTCGCTCAAGCGCGCGGCGAAGCTCGGCGACGGATGGTACGGAATCGCGGAGGGTAACGACGAGATCGCGGCGACGATCAAGCGCCTGCGCGAGCATGAGCGCGCGCTCGGGCGGACTACGCCGCTGGAAATTACAGTGAGCCGGCTGCGCGAGCAGCTGAAGCCCGGCGATATAGAAAAATTCTCCGCGATGGGCGTGTCGCGAATAATTATCGGGCCGGCCGCGACCACGCGGGACCATCTCGCGGCGATGGAGAAGTTCGGCGCGGAGGTAATCGCGAGAAATTGATTGGCGTGTCGCATTTCGCCCCGATATCATCGAAACTTGCACCGGAGGATTCCTTACCAACATGAAAAGGTGCCCGCGCTGCGATAAAACCTACCCCGATCAGGAAACGTTTTGCGAAATTGACGGCACCGCGCTGGTGCAATCGGGCCCTGCTTTTACCGAAGGCGCAAGCAATCCGTCGGGCGCCGATGCCGGCGCGCAAATCGAGTGTCCGGTCTGCGGCGGTAAAGCGCAGCCGGGCGAACTGATGTGCAATTTCTGCGGCGCTCGACTCGGCGCGGAAGCCGCCGAGCCTTATACACAACCGCCTCCGCCCTCGCGAGGTGCGACGACGCTGCGCCGCGATCCCTCGCCGTCGATGCGAATCACGGGCAAGATGCCGGTTGGCGACGGCGAAGAAGAGCGCGGACGATTCGGCGTCGTTTGGTACTTGCTCGCGGCAATCGTGGCGCTGGGCGGCGGCGCGTGGCTCGCGCTTCATCTAAGCTCCAAGGGCGCGGAGGCCCCGGTCGCGATCGCGTCGCCGGCCGCCGTCGCGTCGGTGGCGCCCGCGCCAGCGCCCACCGGGCCGTCGCTGGCGTTGGCGACCGCGATGGGAGTGCAGGTCACCGGGGAATCGGCGGCGGCACCCGAGCGCAACCAACAAACGGCGCGCAAGTTTTTCGACGATCACAAAGACGGATTGCTGGACAGCTATTCGCGCGCGCTCGCCGGTGACAATACGCTGCGCGACGCGATGGTGGTGCGAGTGAGAGTGCTGCCCAACGGCAACGTCGACGAGGCGTCGGTGCGGACCTCGACCAATCCGAATCCGGCCTTCGACGCGGAAGTGGTCAAGGACGTTTCGGCGTGGAATTTCGCGACGTTCGGCGGCAGCGAGGTCGAGATCGACTACCCGATGATTTTCACCAACGATCCCGCGACCAAGGACGCCCTCGAGTCGCAACTCAGTTCGAAAGTGGCGGGACTGAGTCCGACCGAGGCGCCCGAATTTGCCAGCGCGCCGCCGTCACCTGAGGCGTCTGCCGCCGCGTCGGAAGCGGCCAGCCTGCCATCGCCGGCTGCCGTCAAGACTCCGCCGGCCGAGGCGGTCGCGCCTGCACCGCCGCTCGCGCCCGCGCCGCCTCGCCGGCATCGTCACGTCGCAAGTGCGCCCAAGCCGCCGCCCCTCACCTTGCAGCAGCAAGTCCTGCAGGTGCTGTCGTCCAATCCGAGGACGCGCCGGGTGAACTGCTACACCAACGGCAACACGGTGACGATTTTCGGCCGAGTCTTCGACGCCGACACCAAGCTGTACGCGGAAAAGCTCGTGCGCCAGGTGCCGGGAGTCGGCAACGTGATCGATTCGCTGACGACCGACCAGGCCGACTGGGCGGCGCGGCAGGCCGCGATTGCGTCGCAGCTTTATGCCGCGGGGCTGACCAGTGTGACGGTGAGAGTGATCGGCCACGACGCGTACCTTAACGGCACGGTCAAGAGCGACGCGCAAAAGCAGCAGGCGGTGACGATCGCCGAGAGCGCATCGCCGGTGCACGTGCGCGGCAACATCATCAGAGTCGTGCCCGGCAACATGTTCGGATTCTAGTTGCAGGATTGAGACGATATTGACTGGTCCGAGTGGCGCGTCTCTATTGACACGGTTCGAGCCGAACGCTTATATGGCCTAAAGAGCGAGCCACAGCGCGCTCCCACCCAGGAGGAATCTAATTTCCATGGCTGATGCAGCACCGACGACACCCAAAGAAATCTTCGCGGCGATGCCGAGTCGCTTCAACAAAGACGCGGCGAAGGGTTTGAATGCGACTTACCAGTTCGACCTCTCGGGCGACAACGGCGGCAAGTGGCATGTAGTGATCAACAATGATACCTGCACGGTCAAAGACGGACCGGCCGCGTCGCCTAGCATCACCATCTCGATGACGGCGCAGGACTACGTCGATATGACGACCGGCAAGCTCAACGGGCAGGTCGCGTTCATGAGCGGCAAACTGCGAATCGCGGGCGACATGGGACTCGCGCTACGCATGCAGAGTTTGTTTTCGTAAACTTGAACTCCATACACCAATGAACTGAACGCCGGCCGTAGGCTCCACAAGCCCGGCCGGCGGAAAATCCGCCTGCAAAGTACCCCACACACAATCATTCCAAGCTCAAACGCGCCGATAAAAACTAGCGTCGGTACGTAGTCGATATACAATCTTATCTACTGATTAACGATTCCAGGCTGCCGCAAGCGCGAGCGCCGATTACTGTCAGTACATCAATTTCGGAAACTAAAATTCTGTTTCTTAAACAGTCCCAAGCAAGGAGGACAAATCCACGTCACAGGAAGAGAGAACGCAAATGAGTTCCGCGGAGTTTGAGGGCGACCTCAACAAGGAAAGCGGAGAATCGAACGGGAACGGCCAGGACAACGATTCACTGGCCTCAAAACTGTCGAAGGAGCTCAGCAACTGGCGGCGCAAGCGCACCTCGTCGTCGCGGCCACGGCATTCTGACGGACCCAGCCAGACCTTCTCGTCAGAGCCGGCCCGCACGATCAAGGTCCGCGGTCATGAGACTTTGGTAGTTCGCAAACCAAAGCTCGCCGGCAAGCCCCCCACCAATACGAATCACACACCAAATAATCAGTAGTCAGTCTTTCACGTTTCCGTGGATGTGGGGTTGGGCGGGTTGAGGGGCTAGGAGCGGAAAATTTCGACGGGCATCTCGCGCGATGCCTGGCGGGCCGGATATAGGGTCGCCAGCAGGCACAGTAGCATCGAGGCCACCGCGACGGCGGCGAAGTTCGACGGCGCGACCGCGATCGGCAGCGTCGACATGCCGTAAATCTCGCGCGGGATGTGAATAAAATGGTAACGCGCCAGCGCGAAGCATCCGCTGGCGCCGAGTATCAGTCCCGCCGCGGTTCCAGCCGCGCCGACTATCAGCCCCTTCAGCACGAAAATGAGCCGCACGTCGCGCCGCTTCGCGCCCATCGCGATCAGCACCGCGATGTCCTTGCGCTTCTCCATCACCACCATGATCAGCGTCGCGACCAGGTTGAATGCGGCGACTCCGATCAGCAGCACGAGCACGAGCGCATAGACGCGCTTGAGCAGTTCGAAACCGGCCGCCCCCGACTCGTTGAACTCGATCCAGTTGCGGACGCGGTACGGGTCGGGGAACAGTTTGCGCAGCGCGTCGGTCACCGCGTCGGTCTGGTCGAGATTGGTCAAATGGATATCGACGCCGTCCACTTTTGCGGGCCGTCCGAAGAAATCCTGCGCGCGAGAGAGATCGACGAACACCATGTTGGCATCGATGAAGTTCATCCCGGAGTCGAAGATCGCGCCGATCGCGAATTGACCGCTCTTGGTTGAGAGCGATCCGTCGGGCGCAACAATTGGCGCGACCATCCGCACCGCGTCGCCGGGTTTGACCTTGAGTTTTTTCGCGAGGCTGACTCCGATCGCGAGGCCGCCGGTCGTAACCGCGGACCCCGCGGCGTTGGCCGGGATCGCGTAGCTTCGCGAGAGATCGTCGAGACCGCCGGCGGTCATGTACTTGCCCCATTGCTGGCGCACGGTGGGATTGTTGGGCTCGACGCCACGCACGACCACGCCGCCGATTCCTCGGCCCGAGCTCAGCATCGCTTGGCCCACGATATACGCGTCCGAGCCGTTGACGCCGGGCACGCCGGTAAGCTTTTTCTCGATGTCGGCGTAGTTGTCGATCGAGCCTTGCGAATTGAGTATCTGGACCTGCGGACTGAGGCTGAGCACGCGCTCTTTGAGGCTCTGCTCGAAGCCGCCCATCACCGAAAGCGTCATGGTGAGCGCGGCGACGCCGATCATCACGCCGACTGCGGTAAATATCGTCGTGATCGAGATGAACGCGTCTCTGCGGCGGGCGCGCAGATAGCGCAGCGCAATTTTGAGTTCGTATCGCACAGTGATCAGCGCGCGGAACTCAGAATATCACGTTCTCTTTCTTTAACTGCTCGATCTCGTCGGCGCTGAGCGAGAGCATCTCGCGAAAAACTTCGTCGTTGTCCTGGCCGAGAATCGGCGCCGCCGAGCGCAGCGTGCCCGGCGTGCGGCTCATGCGATGCTCGAGTCCCTCGTACGGCGACGCGCCCATCTCCTTGTGCTCGAGCCAATGCCAAAAGCCGAACGCCTCGAGGTTGTCGTCCTGATGGATGTCGACGCAGTTCTCGACCGGGTACGCGGCGACCCCGGCGGCCTGCAACTTCACGGTAAGCTCGTGCGCGTTGTGTGCGCGCGTCAGCGAGCCGACGAACTGATCGATCGCCGCGGCGTTCTCGATGCGCGCCACCGCAGTCTCGAAGCGCGCATCTGTTGAATTTGCCGCTAGCGCGGTGAGCATCGCGCGCCACTGATCGTCGCCCGCGACTGCTATCGCGATCCATCGCTCGTTGCCGTCCTCGTCGGCGCATCGGTACGCGCCATGCGGAGCATAACGCTCGGACGCGTTGCCGCGCGGGCCAAGCACGCGGCCGGTCGCGTGGTAGTCGATCAGCGCGGGCGCGAGATTCTGCATCGCAGCCTCATACTGCGACATATCGATGTACTGGCCCTTGCCGGTGCGACGCCGATAATCGAGCGCGGCCAGAAGCGCGAACGCGGAAAATCGCGGCGCGATGAAATCCGTGTAGGCGCCGTACGGCGGCGTGCACGAGCCTGGCCCGTAACCCGAGATGTAGTAGAAGCCCGACAGCGCCGCCATCAACTGGCCAAAGCCGGGGTAGAGCGCATTGGGTCCCGTCTGCCCCTGCATGCAGGTCGAGAGCATGATGAGGTCGGGGCGGAGCTCGCGAAGATTTTCGTAGTCGAGTCCCCAGTTGCGCATGGCCTTCGGCGTGAAACTCTCGACGACGATGTCGGCCCACGGCACCAGGCGTTTCGCGAGGTCGCGCGCTTTGGGTTTACTCAGGTCGAGCGTGATTCCTTTTTTCGAAGTGTTGTAGCTGGCGAAAAACTGGCTGCGGTTGAAGCCGGGCATCGCATCTTTCCACGGCGGCCCGATGCGCAGCACGTCGGGACGCGCGGCCGACTCGACGCGAATCACCTCGGCGCCGTTGTCGGCGAAGTACTTGGTCGTGATTGGACCGACCCCGACCCAGGCGAAGTCGAGAATGTGAACTCCTTCAAGTGCGAAACGGCTCATCTCGAATTTCTCCTGGCTAAATTGAACCGGCGGCGCGGAGCTTGTTGAGCCGCTCAGGCGTAAGGCCGAGCAGGCCGCGGTAAATTTCGTCGCTATGCTCGCCGATTCGCGGCGCGCGCGTCGTCGATCCGATCGGCGTCGCGGACATTTTCGCGAACGGTCCCGGAAACGTGAGCGTGCGGCCGAGCGTGTCGTGCGGCACTGCCGTCCAGAAGTCGCGCGCCTTGAGTTGCTCGTCGGAGGCGATGTCGGCTGCCGTCGCGACGGGCGCAAGAAAGATGCGGCGCTTGAGTCCCTGCGCGTAAATCTCGTGCTTGGTCATCGTCATCAGAAAGCGCTGGATGGTGGTCTCGAGGTCCTCGATCTCCTTGTGGTCCTGCTCGGTCATCTTCATGAAGACGCCGGGCACCCACGAAACCCAATCTTTGGTGCGCATCCAGTCTGAGCCGAAGCCCTCCTCATGCATCCACTCGAGCAGCGCTTTGGTCGAATTGCCGAAGGTCGTTCCGCCGGCAATCAAAATTGAGATGTTGCCATCCTTGCACTCGTAGACCATTTTGCGGCGTGCGTCGGCCGAGCCGACGAAAATTCCGGTGCGCGAGAGATGGTTGCCGTGCAGGAACGGCATCGCCTGCTCGTTCATGAGCGTCCACACGATGCAGGCCTGCATGTTGACGACGATGCGCTGGCCGAGTCCGTCGATCTGGCGCGGGTAGTGCGCGAGCATCATCGCGACCGCCGCCTCACCGCCCGCATGCAACCCGGCTTGCGGCAGGCTCATCTGCAGCGGCGGTTTACCTTCCTCGCCCATCAGGTACATCATGCCGCCGGCCGCCCACGTGATGATGTCGGCCCACGTGTAATCCTTGCCGGGACCGGTGTCGCCGAAGGGCGTGACCGACGCATAGATGATCCGCGGATTGCGCTTGGCGAGCGTGTCGTAGCCGAGACCGATCGAGTCGAGATAGCCGAGCGGGTGCGACTCGACCAGAAAGTCAGAATGCGCGGCAAGATCGGCGACGATCGCGCGCCCGTCCTCGGTGGCAAGGTTCGCAGTTACAGATTTTTTTCCCGCGTGATACGCGATCGAATAGAGGCAGTGGTCGGAATCGGCCTTATCCTCGAGATAAGGCGGGATGCGCCGCGTCGAGCATCCGCCGGGCGGCTCGACCTTGATAACTTCGGCGCCAAGATCGGCAAACATCTTGCCGCATAACGCGCCCTTCTCGTCAGTCAAATCGAGCAGCCGAAAACCCTTGAGCAACTCTGATGGCATCGATGAATAAACCTCGCGGAACTCGGAATTTTATATCCTACAGCGGCAAAGATGTAACGGCGCGACGAGCTGAACGGCGACACGTCCACGAAAGTTCAGGGATGAACTGTTCAGCCTGACGCCAGCCGGTTTTCTCTGATAATACTAGTGGTAATGGACGATCCGTCAGGATGCCCCGCGCTCGCCCTACTCGTACCCTGCATCAGGCCAGGCCCACACCGCGCAAAAACATTTTTTGACGGAACGAAGCTACCGATGGTGGTCGAACCGTCTCGATACCACAACAGGTGGTATAAGCGACTGATCCGAGGCGTTTCCGGAGCCGGTGGATGTTCACTTCCAGGGGAGCGCCACACCCAGGCTGTGAGTCAACTTCTCGGTGTCTTTGGGCGTGTAAACGTGGCGCGGAGGAGTCTCGAAGGTCTGGTAGGGTCGCAGGCGCAGGACGACCCGCTGCTCGCTGATCGCGCCTTGCCTGACATTCGGCCTGACCGAGTCGGGCATCGGCTGCCCGGCCATCAGGCCCGCGATACGCATCATGAGGTCGGTCGCGGCCTCAACGTCGGTCTCGATGGTCGCGTCGCAGTAAACTTGCAGATAGGTCGGCGGCCATTTTTCGTCGAGCACGCAGAGCGAAACTTTCGGATTGCGCCGGATCGCACCGGCCTTGCCCCGCTGGGCCATCGTGGAGACCAGGATCTCGTCGCCGTCCATCACGTAGTAAACGATCGACATCGAAGGCCCGTCGTGTCTGCGGTTGTAGCCGAAGATTGCGGTGCGATGGGACCGTACGAACTCCATCCGTTCCTGCTGGTTCACGGCATCGTGCTCCTTTGTTCTCGTTGGGCCTTCCACCGACCGGGCTACTCCTGCTGGCGGGCGTGGCGGGCGGCGCCGATCGCGGTCGCGAAGTCGGCGTGCTCGGGAATGACGAAGCGGCGTCCGAACGGGAAGTCGAGGCGCTTCATTTCCTGCATGAATCGGAACAGTCGCGACAGCTTGCCTGTCAGCACGATATTTTCCTGGCCGCACGCGCGCGCGCTCGCGAGCGCAAGCACGCCGATGGATTCGGTGATCATGTTCATGATGGCGAGCGCCTTGTCCTCGGGCGTCGCGTCGGCGCTGACCTTGCCGAAGTTCGCGGCGGTGGTGTTCGGTGGCAAATCGCCGATCGCGCCGCCGGCGATGTCGCGAACGCTGAGATCGATGCGGCGCAGATCGCCCTTGCGCGCGAGTTTTTCGAGCCGCTCGATCGTCGAGACGCCGAGCATGTGCTTGGCGAGTCCGAGCAACGTGCCGCCGCCGACTCCCGTGCCGCTGAAGTGCGCGATTTTGTCGCGCGTGACCGACACGATTGCGGTGCCGGTCCCGAGCGAGACGACCAGCGCGCTTTCCTTGCCGGCGAGCGACGTGCCGCCGATTCCGATCGCGGTGAACTCGTTGACCTTGACGACCGGCCGGCCGAGCAGTGACTTGGTAAGCACGCGCGAGCCCGCGCCGGTGGCGGCGACACACTCAACATCTTCGAGTTTGATGCCGAAGTCGGCGACCAGCTTGCCGAGCGCACCCGCGGCGGCGGCGACGGGATCGTTGGCCTCGATCGTAACTACGTGCAGGCCGCCATTTTCGAGGATGACGGCGTCGGTGGTCGAACCGCCGATATCGATGCCAACGATCATAAGTGGTGCCGGCTCCAGTCCAGCCCGTCTTGAAGCTAGTTCAGGGACGGGCACCTGCGCAACGACGCCGCAGCAGCGGTCAGAGGCGCCTTAGCCGGACTGGGACACTGTGATACTTTTTGAAAATGGCACGGCGCAAGGCCGATTCGTCGCAAAGTCTGTTTCCACCGCGCACTCCCCTCAGCCAGCCGCTGGCGGATCGGATGCGTCCGCGCACGCTGGACGAGATTGTCGGCCAGGAGCATCTGTTGGGAGGGGGAAGGTTCCTGAGCCAGATGGTCGCGGCGCATGTGCTGCATTCGATGATCCTGTGGGGGCCGCCGGGCACCGGCAAGACGACGCTGGCGATCGTGCTGGCGGAGCAATCGGGCGCGGTGTTCCGCAAGCTCGCGGCGGTGACGTCGGGCGTCGCTGATCTGCGCGAGGCGGTCGAAGCGGCGCGCCACGATCTCGAGGCTGGCAAGCGCACCGTGGTCTTCATCGACGAGATTCATCGATGGAACCGCGCGCAGCAGGACGCGTTTCTGCCGCATGTTGAGAGCGGGTTGATCACGCTGATCGGCGCGACCACGGAGAATCCGTCGTTCGAGGTCATCTCGGCACTGCTCTCGCGGATGCGGCTGCTCGTGCTGCATCCGCTGTCGGAGGAAAACGTCGCGATGCTGATCCATCGGGCGCTCGCCGACAAAGAGCGCGGACTCGGGGTCAGCGGACTCAAGCTGGGGGTCGGCGCGATCGACGAGATAGTTCGATACGCGGGCGGCGACGCGCGGCGCGGGCTCGGCACGCTCAAGATTGCGGCGGAGTTCGCGCAGAACGCGGGTGCGACGCTCATCACGCCCGAACATATTCGCGAGTCGGCGCAACAGAAGGCGCTGCTCTACGATCGCGCGGGCGAAGAGCACTACAACGTCATCTCGGCGTTCATCAAGAGCATGCGCGGCAGCGATCCCGACGCGGCGGTTTACTGGATGATGCGGATGGTCGAGGCGGGCGAGGACCCGCTGTTCATCGCGCGGCGGATGGTAGTCTTCGCGTCCGAAGATGTCGGCAACGCCGATCCGCGGGCGCTTCAAATTGCGATCGCGGTCAAGGAAGCGGTGGACTTCGTGGGAATGCCGGAGGGCGTGATCCCGCTCGCGCAGGGCGTGACGTATCTCGCGAGTGCGCCCAAGTCCAACGCGTCGTATCGTGCTATGCGCGCGGCAGGCGAAGATGCGAAAACGCTTGGCGCGCTGGCAGTGCCGCTGCATTTACGCAACGCGCCGACGCCGATGATGAAAGGGCTCGGCTACGGCAAGGACTACCGCTATCCGCACGATTTCGAAGGCGCGCTGGTCGCGCAGAACTACTTGCCTGACGAACTCGGCAACAAGATATATTACGAGCCGTCCGAGCGCGGCTACGAAACCAGGATTCGCGAGTTTCTCGCCCGCGCGCGCGAGGCGCGCAACACCGCGTCGCGGCGCAAGCCGGGCGGGAAAGACTGATGCATAAAAGCGAACCGCGGGAGCCGGAGCGTGTCCGTTCCCGCGGTCCACAAAAAATCGGGCCGGGATTATTTCGTGCCGAGAACCGCGTCCTTCAACGCTTTGGCAGCGGTGAAGCGAAGCCGGGTGCGCGCCGGAATCTTGATCTCCTGACCGGTGGCCGGATTGCGGCCCATGCGCGCCTTGGTCTTGCGTTTGCGGAAGATACCGAGGCCGGCCAGCCGCAGCGATCCTTCCTTCTTGAGCTCGCGGACGACCAATGCGTTGAGTTCCTCGAGCACGGTCTTCCCCTGCTTCTTGGTGAGTCCGAGCTTTTCAGCCATGTGGGCTGCTACCTGCGACTGAGTCATCATCCTCCTCCTTGCGTCCCGGGTTGCGGGCTTTCAGTGAGGGTGAACGAGTAGCGCGAGAATTTCAAGGGCGGACAGCACGAAAATCGCGATTTTTTCTAGGGATCGTGATGGTTTTTGCACAGGCCCATCGCGCATGCCTTGAGCCCCAAGGGTTTTGCGCCGGCCGATCGCTCGAGAGGCACGATCGCGCCTTCAGTAGCGGACTTCGACGAGGTAGAGACCGCCGGGCGGCGCGTTGGCGGGAGCCGCGTGGCGATCACGTCCGGCGAGAATCGTCGCGATCTTCTCTGGAGTGAGCTTGCCTCGTCCCACATCAATCATCGCCGCTACCATCGCGCGCACCATGTGACGCAGAAAACTCGTCGCCTCGACGCGGTAGAGAACAACGTCGCCGTCGCGCGTCCACTCGCTCGAAATCACCCGACGGACAGTGGTCGTCACGTCGGTGCCGAGCGAGCGGAAGGCGGCGAAGTCGTGCTCGCCGACAAAGATGTGCGCGGCGCAGTTCATCGCCGCGAGATCGAGGCGGTCGCGGACCAGCCAGCTATAACGATACTCGAAGGCGGACGCGACCTTGCGATTCAACACGCGATATTCGTACACGCGGGAGCGGGCGGCGCGGCGCGGGTCGAAGTCGTCGGGCGCGGGCGCGATGTCGAGCACCACGATGTCGGCGGGCAGCATCGCGTTGAGCGCGCGCTGCAATTCGGCGGTGTCGAAGGGGCGCGGAATCGAGATAGAGGCGACCTGTCCGCGCGCATGCACGCCGGCGTCGGTGCGGCCGGAACCGAACACGCGCACCGGGAGAGCGAAAATCCGCTCGAGGGCGGCTTCGATCCTTCCCTGAATCGAATCGTGGCGCGGCTGAAGCTGCCATCCGGAATAGTTGCTGCCGTCGTACTCGAGCGTGAGCTTGAGAACCATCGCGCGGACAGGTCAGGCGAGAGCCGGCGAGCTGAGCGCCAGCGTCTCGGCGATCCAGAGGGCTCCCAGAGCGGCCATGCGCGTATTGTCGAACACGCACCACAGCGATAGCGAGTCGGGGCGCGTCTCGACGCTGACGACGATCGCCTCCTGGCCGACGGCGTCGATCACGCCGAGCGGTTCGCCTTCCTCGGCGATCAGAATGCCGGGTGCGACGCGCAGCAACTCGACCGCGTCCCCGCCATTGCCCTTGATAGCGCGCGGCCGCTGGATATTGACGGTCAACGCGGAACCGTGAAGAACGGGAATTGTGGCGGCCTGCACGGAGAGCGCAGGCGCTTTGTCGAGCAGCGTCGCGACCTGCGCGCTGATCGCAGTCGCGACCGAGCGTTCGTGCTCGCGCATGAAGGCATTGAAGCCGCGTTGGACTTCATCGTCGTCGAGCGCAAGGCGCGCGCTCAGAAGATCGGTGGTCTGATCGACGGTGGCGGTCAGCACGTCCCTGCCGCCGGCGCTCGCGCCGAGCATCGCGGTCGCGGCGACGAATCCATCGTGCGCGCCAAGCGCCTTTAGACAAGTGCCAAGCACGTGGGCGGCCGGATGAGGAATTGCGAAGAGCTTCGAATTGCGCAATTTCGCGATCGCCTCGCGCGGAGTGAGTCCGGGCGCGACCATCGGCACGCCCGACGGCGGGCGATTCGCCGCGCTCAGATCGATGAGAATCGGCCCAGGGATCGCGGCGACAATTTCCGCGGCGCGCGGCGCGGGAATCGCGAGGAAAGCGAGATCGAAGTCGCGGAGATCGGCGGGACTCCCGAGTGCGTCGACGAGGCGCTCTTCGCCGGCGGCGTCGACGGTCTGCATCGCGCCCGCTTCTGTGGCGAATAGTTTCAGTTCGCTGAGCTGGAAGCCGCGCGCGGCGATCAACTCGATAAGCTGGTTGCCGACCGCGCCGGTGGCGCCGACAACCGCCACTCTCGGCTCGCGGGGAGTGCTCATTCGCCTTCGCTTTCGGAGCTCTCGAGTTTTTCGCGCACCAGGCGGCCCATCGCCTTGCACCCGACGGTCTGCGTGCCGGCGCCGCCGTGAAGGTCGCGAGTGCGATAACCGTCGCGCACGACGGAATCGACCGCCTGCGAAATCAGCTCGGCTTCGGAGCGCATCCCGAGCGAATGCTCGAGCAACATCGCCGCCGACAGAATCGCGGCCAGCGGATTGGCCTCGTCGCGGCCCGCGATGTCTGGCGCGCTGCCGTGAATCGGCTCGTAGAGCCCGACGCGGAAACCCGCGCTGTTGAGCTCCTCGCCAAGCGACGCCGACGGCAGCAGGCCCATCGAGCCGGCGAGCACCGAGGCCTCGTCGGTCAGGATATCGCCGAACATATTCTCGGTGACGACCACGTCGAAGTCCTTGGGGCGGCGTATCAAATGCATCGCCATCGAATCGACCAGCTGATTCTCGAACGCGACGTCCTTGAACTGCGCGCTCAGCTCGGTTGCGATCTCGCGCCACAGCCGCGACGTGGCGAGCACGTTGGCCTTGTCGACCGAGGTCAGTTTTTTGCGACGCTCACGCGCCAGCTCGAAACCAAACTTGAGCACGCGGGCAATTTCGGCTTCGGTGTAGAAGCAGGTATCGACCGCCTCGCGGCCGTCCTTCGCCGCGCGCTTTTCGCTCGGCTTGCCGTAGTAGATGCCGCCGGTCAGCTCGCGAATGATGACGACATCGACGCCGTTTACCACTTCAGCCTTGAGCGGCGACGCGGCCATCAGTTCCTTGACGGTTTTGACGGGGCGGATGTTGGCGAACAGTCCCAAAGCTTTTCGGAGTCCAAGCAATGCCTGCTCGGGACGCTGCTCTGCGTTGGGCTTGTCCCATTTCGGTCCGCCTACGGCGCCGAGCAGAATCGCGTCGCTGTCCTGCGCGAGCTTGAGCACCGCGTCGGGCAGCGGAGTGCCTGCGGTGTCGAGTGCGTGACCGCCAATCATGCCCTCCTTGAACTCGAGATCGACGGCCGATCGGCGCGCGATGATCTTGAGAACCTGCAGAGCCTCTCCAACGACCTCCGGGCCGATGCCGTCACCTTTGAGAACTAGAATTTTATAGGCCATGCGAAGCGCTAAACGCCTGGACGTGAATGATCGGGAGGAGCGTCGGACAGTCTCGACCCGTCAGTGTATAGCCTCGAAAATTATAAGCGCAGATTGGCGCGAGTGCGCTGTAGCAAACCTCGCCACAATGGCGGGCGCCAGAAGTCGTACGTCGCGCAGGGTGAAGGGCGAATTCAACTTCAAACTCAAGCTCCCCAAGCACTTAGCCCAAGTAGGAAGTTGCGGCAAGCCCCGTCGCGACTCATCGGACGTCGGTGGTGGGCTTCAGCGGCGCGTGCTTGCGCGCCTTCAGCCGGTTGAGCGCGTTTACCAGCGCAAGCGCACTGGCCATGACGATGTCGCTGTGCGCGCCCTGGCCGGCGACGGTCACGCCGTTTTCGCGAATCATGCAGCTCACTTCGCCGAGCGCGTCAGTGCCGCCGGTGATGGCCTTGACCGCGTAACGCTCGAGCGCGGGATTGATCGCGGCGATTTTGTAGATCGCCTTGTAGCACGCATCGACCATTCCGTCGCCTTCGCCCTCGGCCGAGCACTCTTTTCCGTCCACGCGCAGAGTGACTTCCGCGTGCGGCGTGCTTTTGCTGGACGAGCCGACTTTCAGGTCGACCAGCTCATAGTGATCGACGGTCCGGCGCGCACTCTCAGTGACGAGCGCCAGGATGTCGTCGTCGTACACGATTTTCTTTTTGTCGCAGAGCGCCTTGAATTCGGCGAACGCCTTGTTCACGTCGACGTCGTCGATATCGACGCCAAGCTCCTCGAGGCGGTTGATGAACGCGTGACGCCCGGAATGCTTGCCCAGCACCAGCTTGTTCGAGGGGATGCCGATATCCTCGGGCTTCATAATCTCGTAGGTGAGCTTGTACTTCAGCACGCCGTCCTGATGGATTCCGGCTTCGTGCGCGAACGCATTGTCGCCGACGATCGGCTTGTTGGCCGGCACCGACTGGCCGATCACCTGCGACAGCAGGCGCGAGGCCGGGTAGATCTGGCGCGTGTTGACGCGCGACTGCACGCCCATCAGGTCGTGGCGCGTCTTCATCGCCATCACGACTTCTTCCATCGAGCAGTTGCCCGCGCGCTCGCCGATTCCGTTGATCGTGCATTCTATTTGGCGTGCGCCGTTGCGAACCGCCGCCAGCGAATTCGCGACCGCCAACCCGAGATCGTTATGGCAGTGCGCGCTCCAGATGACCTTGTCGGCGCCGGGAACTTTTTCGCGCATGTACGCGAACATCCGGCCGAATTCCTCGGGGATGGCGTGGCCGGTGGTATCAGGCAGATTGATCACCGTGGCGCCCGCGCGAATAACCTCGCTGCAGACGTCGACCATGTAGTCCCAATCGGAGCGCGACGCGTCCTCACACGAGAACTCGATGTAGTCGAGATGTTTTTTCGCCCGCGTGACGGCCCAAGTCGCGGCGTCAAGCACGTCTTCGCGATTCATGTTGAGTTTGTACTTGAGATGGATTTCCGAAGTCGCGATGAAGATGTGAATTCCTGGATGCGCGGCCTTGTCGACAGCGCGCAGCGCCGAATCCACGTCCTGCTCGCCCGTACGCGAAAGGCTGAGCACCACAGGATCGGTGACTGCCTGCGCGACGCGAGTAATCGACTCGAAGTCGCCAGGCGAAGACACGGCGAAGCCGGCCTCGATGATATCGACGTTGAGGCGTTCGAGTTGACGCGCGAGCGCGATCTTCTCTTCGACGTTCATCGTGCATCCCGGCGACTGCTCGCCGTCGCGCAGCGTCGTGTCGAAGATCCGGACGTAGTCCTTTTCGTTATCCTTCGAGGCCGTAGTCGCGTGTGCCATCGTCGTCATTCCTCCCGCATCGTCGCCGCGGGATCAGCGGGCCGATCGTTCGCCATGAGCGGGACGTAAAAAGCCGAAAAAAGAAAACGCCCCGGGCGGCTTCGATCGGCCCACTGCCCGGGGCGTGTGTCTCAGTTTAATCAGGCCGTTAGACCTGTCCGGACGCGCGCCTGGCGTGGGCCCCGGTAAGGGCCAGGCTCAGCAGCAGCTCCGGTAGCAGGTTGCAATACATCGTGTACGGATTCTAAACGGCGACCGAGATATCAGTCAAGGTGTTCAGTGTGGGACGGGCTGATGGTCGCGGAGGCTGCGGGTGCGTCTGGCGGCGTCGGCTTGTGGCGCGGCGCCGTTGGCGTCGTGGGATTTGGCGGCTGCGACCGGGCGCAGCACTGAGACCTTGGCGCTCAGACGTTCGCCGCGAATCATCAGCCACGGGCCTGATAGCACGTACGCGGCCGAGAGCAGGAAGGCCGTTAGCTGCGGCATCGCGAACAGCATCGCGGCACAGACCATCATCGTGGTCACGAGTTCGATCTGCGCGCGTTTTTCGAGCTTCATCGCCTTGAAGCTGGGGTAAGGCACGCGCGAGATCATGAGGCCGCCGAGCGCAAGCGTGAACGGCACCATCAGAGTGCAAAGCATCCGCGGCGATTCGAACTCGAAGTAGCTATAGGCCAGCGCGGTTGTGGCGATCATCAGGGCGGCCCCGGGAATCGGCAGGCCGACGAAGCGGCTCTTGTCAGCGGTCGCGGTCTGCACGTTGAAGCGCGCGAGACGTAGTGCGCCGCAGAGCACGTACAATCCGCCGACTGCGATTCCGATCGAGTTGATCGGGCGCAGCGCCCACGAAAACGCCAGCATCGCCGGAGCGACGCCGAATGCCACCACGTCGGAGAGGCTGTCGTACTCCACGCCGAACTGGCTCGAGGTGCGCGACGCGCGTGCGATACGTCCGTCGAGGCCGTCGCAGAAAAACGCGATTACGATCATCACGGCGGCGACTTCGAAATGCCCGGTGACCGCGGAAACCATTGAGTAGAAGCCGGACAGCAGGCCAATCGACGTGATCGTCGCGGGCAGTAAAAACACTCCGCGACGGAGCGGGCTGTCAGGTCCGGCGTTGCCGTCGCGGACCTGAGCCGAGTAAGCCATGCGGGCGCGCTCTTCGCGCGAGCGGCGGGAATTGCGGCTCATGGCTCGATTGCTCCGATGATGGATTCTCCGGCGCGAACGCGTTGCCCGAGCGACACCGTGACGCGGTAGTCGGACGGAAAAAAATGATCGACGCGGCTTCCGAACATAATCAGGCCGATCCGCTGACCTGCTTGTATCCTATCATGCGCGCGGAGCCGGCAAACTATCCGACGGGCGAGATATCCGGCCACCTGTAGCATGCCGAACGTGCGTCCCGACGCGTCGGTCATCGCGATCAGGTTGCGTTCATTGTGCTCGCTGGCGTCGTCGCGAAACGCGGCTCGGAACTCGCCCGCGGTGTGCTCGACCGTCACGACTTCGCCGCCGACCGGCGCGCGATTCACATGGACGTTGAGGGGCGACATGAACACCGACACGCGATGATAGAGACGGCCGCTTAGACCTGGGAAGGGTACGTCGGAAATGTCAGTGATTTTGCCGTCGGCGCCCGAGATTACGACGTTGTCGGTGCGAGTCGGATAGCGATCGGGATCGCGAAAGAAGAGCGCAATCGGAATCGCAACTATTACCAGGATCGCGCCGACTGACTTGAGGCCGAGCGCAATCAGGATGATTCCGACCAGCGCCAATCCGAGCGACAGCATCGCGCCTTCGGTTGCTATTCCGATCGCGCCTGCGATTCGCGCGAGGACGGCGCTCGCCGCCGGGCGCCCGCTGTCGGTTTCGCCCGCCACTACCGTTCAGTTCTTCGACTTGTCGACCAGCCGGTCGCTCGCGAGCCACGGCATGAACGCGCGCAGCTTGCGGCCGACTTCTTCGACCGGATGCGATCCGGCTTCCTTGCGCAGTTCGCGGAATCGCGGCAGGCCGGCCTTGTAGTCGCCGATCCATTCGTTGGCGAACTTACCGGACTGGATGTCGGCGAGGATCTGCTTCATCGCTTCGCGCGACTGGGTGCCGATCACCTTCTTGCCGCGCGTCATGTCGCCGTACTCGGCCGTGTTGCTGATTGAGTAGCGCATGTTCGAGATTCCGCCCTCGTAGATCAGGTCCACGATCAGCTTCACTTCGTGCAGGCACTCGAAGTACGCCATCTCGGGCGCGTAGCCGGCCTCGACCAACGTCTCGTAGCCGGCGCGGATAAGCTCGGTGAGTCCGCCGCACAGCACGGATTGCTCGCCGAACAGGTCGGTCTCGGTTTCTTCCTTGAACGAGGTTTCGATTATCGCCGCGCGGCCGCCGCCGATCGCGCTGCCGTACGCGAGCCCGACCCTGGTCGTGTCGCCCGACGGATCCTGTTGCACCGCGAGCAGGCACGGCACGCCGCGGCCCTTGGTGTATTCCGAGCGCACGAGATGACCGGGACCCTTGGGCGCGATCATGAACACATTAACGTCGGCCGGAGGCTTGATGAATTTGAAATGGATGTTGAAGCCGTGGCCGAACGCCAGGTATTTGCCCTTGGTGAGATGCGGCGCAATCTCGGCCTCGTAAATCTCGGCGCCCATCTCGTCGGGCACCAGCATCATGATTACGTCGGCCTGCTTGGCGGCTTCGGCGGTGTCGAACACCGGGATGCCCTGTCTGGTGGCCTTTTCGCGCGACGCCGATTTTGCGCTGAGCCCGACGCATACGTCCATCCCGCTGTCGCGCAGGTTGAGCGCGTGCGCATGTCCCTGGCTTCCAAAGCCAATGACCGCGATCTTCTTGCCCTTGAGCGCGGACAGGTCCGCGTCGCGGTCGTAATAAACCTTCATTTGAATGTTCTCCCGAATTTTCTCGCTGTCAGATTATTCAGCTTCGCGCGGCCGACGGCTTTGATGATTGTCGTGGTTCAGCTGCACCGCACGCGCCATCGCGACTTTGCCCGACCGCACGACTTCCTTGATTCCGAGCGGGCGGACGATCCCGATGAATGCCTTGATCTTTCCGGAGTCGCCGGTCAGCTCGACGGTGATTGCGCGCGGGCCGATATCGATCACGTGGGCGCGATATGCCGCGACGATCGAGTCGAGCTCGGAGCGCGTGCGCTCGTCCACCGCGATCTTGACGATCACCATCTCGCGCTCGATCGTCTCGACGTCCTTGAAGTCGGTAATCTTGATCACCGACACCAGCTTGTTGAGCTGCTTGTTGATCTGCTCGACGATCTGGTCGTCGCCGGTGGTCACCAGCACGATCCTGGACACCGTCGGGTCGAGGGGATCCTCGTTGACGGTCAGGGACTCGATGTTGAAGCCGCGGCCCGAGAACAGTCCGGCCACGCGCGCGAGCACGCCGAATTCGTTTTCAACCAGAACCGATATCGTATGACTTGTCATGCGGTGGTGTGCGCGCGCTCATGGCCGGAACCGGTGGCGTCAGCGAGCCTCTTGCTGATAGCGGCCGAGAATCGCCATCATGCGGTCTTTCGAGGCGAGCTTAAGCTTCTGGATCCGCTTTTCTTCGATTTCCTCTTCGTTGGTCAGGTAGAGTTTGCTTCTAAAGACTTCGAGCTTTTGCTTGAGCGCTTGATGCTCCGTGTAGAGGGCCCTCAGCTCCTCGTCGTGGGTCAGATGCTGCCGAATGAGTTCTTCCTCTCGATGCTCCATACGCCCTCCGTGCCTATGCCTGCCGGATTTTTCGAAGTGGGCTTGAACGTAGCCTCCGGCGTCCTGATATATAGCGGCTCCAGCGAAGCCGCTCGATCCGTTTCTCCGCGGGCAAACCGCGCCCCGCCCAGCGCCGCGACGCAGACTCCGCGCAAATCGAGCATCCCTGTTTCGAAAACCGCCACCCTATGGCCCCGCGATTCCACGAGGGCCGCCGCATCCTTCGCTCGTTGGTCACCGATGAACATGACGTCCTCAGTGATGCGCGATGCCAGGTGTTCCAGCGCGATTACCAACTCCTGTGACAACTTCTCTAGCCCATTGGCCACGACCCGGTAAAGAGCCGCGTAAACTTCCCCTTTTCGAGCATCCACGACCACGCAAACGAGCCGTCCTGTTTCAATATTGTTACGCTCCAGCGCTGCTAACGCCATCGCGTCGAAGCCGGGCACGCCGACGAGCGCGCATCCCGACGCCATCGCGATTCCCTTCGCGTAGCTGAGCCCGACGCGCAGTCCCGTGAACGATCCCGGCCCGGTGCCGACCGCGATCGCGCCGAGGCCGGCAATCTGCAACCCCGCCGCGCTCAACAGCTCGTCCATAGCGCCCGGCAATGCGGCGCCATGCGAGCTGACTGGCCGCTCGATCGACGCGACAACTTTGCCGCTCGCAATCAAAGCCAGGCTTGCAATCGATGTGGAAGTATCGAGTCCCAGGACCGGGCGCGTTGCGACCGCTTCTTCGAGCAGCCGATTAACCCTGCACAATACGCGAGATGTCATTGAAGATTACGAACGCCATCAGTGCTACGAGCAAAAACAGTCCGACCTGGAGCATCGCCTCCCGGTAGCGAAGTTCGAGCGGCTTGCCGCGCGCGCCCTCGAAGACGAAGAACAGCAGATGCCCGCCGTCGAGCAGCGGCACGGGCAGCAGATTTATGATGCCGAGCTCGAGGCTCAGCATCACGGTAAACATCGCGAGGTTCGCAAATCCGCGATGCGCTTCCTGGCCCGCCATCTGCGCGATCATGATCGGCCCGCCGAGCGCGTCGCGCACGGGAGTGCTGCCCGCGAAGATGCTGGCGATTCCGACCACCATCTGGACCGTCATATCGACCGAAGTTTCGCAAGCCTCTTTCACCGCGCCGAACGGACCGAAGTGTTTCGTGATCTCGTCGCCCCGCGGCTGCACGCCGATTACCCAGGAGGTTGCGTTAGTGCCGTAAATGGTTTTCTGGTCGAGCCGGGTCGGCTTGATAACGATCGTGCTGCGCGCGGCTGGCGCACCTTTCTGTGTCCGCTCGATCTCCAGTTTGATCTGAGAGCCGTCACCCGCCTTTACCGTCTTCGAAAAATCGGCCCACGTTTCCATCGGCTGGCCGTCAACCGCGACAATCCGGTCGCCGGTCAGAAGTCCGGCCTTCGCCGCCGGTAGATCTTTCGTGGTCACGCCGACCACCGGCAACAACGTGGGCACGCCGGTCATGAAAACCAGGGTGAGCAGAAGCGGCGCGAAGATAATATTCGACAACGGTCCGGCCAGCACGATCAGAACGCGCTTGCCAAGCGGCTGAGTCGGGAACGCACGCGCGCAGAACGCGTTAACCAGGACGGCGGAAGGTTGTGCCGCCAGCGATTTGATCGCGTCGTCAACCTTGGGCTGGCGGCGCACTTCATCGAGCAGCAGCGCCTCGTCCGGCTTCAGTTCGCGTCCGATTATGCTATTGGCGACGCCGGCGCCCGACTCGCCCAGACGATTCGCAATGACCCTCAGATTGTCGTCGAATCCGGCGTCGGCTTGAATCACGCTGCGCTCGCGCGCCGCGCCAATCAGGTCGAGCCCTATTTCGTGAAGGTACAAGGTTAGTTCGTCGGCCGTGGGCTTCTCGCCGACTTCGTCGCCCAGCATTCGGACATAGCCGCCGAAGGGAGTCGCGCCAATCGAGTACTCGGTCTCGCCGCGCCGGAATCCGAATAATTTTGGCGGGTAGCCGACCGAAAATCGCAGGACGCGAACCCCGACTTTCTTCGCCATCGCGAAGTGTCCCGCCTCATGCACGACCACCAACACGGCGAAGACCAGCGCTGCGTACAGAATCGAAGATATCATTTAATTTCCAGCAGGAAGTCCTGTCCGCAAAGTTTCCGAGCGTGAAAATGCGGCTCCTAAAGCCGCATTATCGAAACCAATAGTAGGCGAAAAACACCGCGAAGACTAGTGAACAAGTTCGATCGAGCAGGCCGCCATGCCCCGGAAAAATCCATCCCGAGTCCTTGACTCCCGCGGCGCGCTTCAATGCTGAACCTGCCAGATCGCCAAGCTGCGCAAGGATGGAGATTATAGCCGAAAATAGCATCACGGAGCCCATATCCCAGGTCCCGCCGATCGTCCGAAAGAGCACCCAGCCTGCGACTATCGTCGCCAGCAAGCCGCCCACCGCGCCTTCGACAGTTTTATTCGGGCTGACGCTCGGCGCGAGCTTGGTGCGTCCCAGGTACCTGCCGACGAAGTAGGCGCCGCTGTCGCTCACGACAGCCAACAGGATGACCAACAGGAGCGTGTCGATTCCGCCGGGACTGTTGCGCAGCAGCGCGAAAAAAGGGAACAGGAATCCGACGTACGCCGCGCCCATGAAGACGAGTCGCGGGCCGCGGAATCTTTCGCCGCCGCCGGCGAGTTCGATTCGGACTACCAGCCCGAGCATCATGAGGATTACGAGCACCGGCACCACCCATCCAACCCATCCCAGGTCGCCGCCGTAAAGAAGCGCGAACAGCGGCACGCCGCCGACGACGGCGAACAGCGGTATCGCGACCCAGTGCAGAGCGCCGGTCATCGCGGCGACTTCGTAGAGTCCCCACAGGCCGGCGACCGCGTTAAAAATCGTGAAGAACCAGGCCGGCGACCATAGCACCAGCGCGGCCACTGCGGGCAGCAGGACCGCCGCTGTCAGAAGCCTAGTTCTGAGCACGCAGACGGGTGTCGGAGCCGTTGGTGACTGCGCCGAAGCGGCGCTCGCGAAGCTGGTAGGCGGCGATCGCGCTCAGGAACTCGCGCTCGCGGAAATCGGGCCACAGCGTGTCGGTGAAATAGAGTTCGGTGTAGGCGAGCTGAAAGAGAAAAAAATTGGAGACGCGCAGTTCTCCCGAGGTTCGAATCAACAGGTCGGGATCGGGAAGTCCGGTGGTGGTCAATTCGCGCGCGACCAGTTGCTCGTCGATTTGATCAGGTGAAATCGCGCCGTCCGCTACCGCGCGCGCGATCGCCCGCGCCGCGTTGACGATGTCCTGACGCCCGCCGTAGGACAATGCGAGCGCCACCGTCATCGTGCGATTTTCCCGCGTCGCCGCGACAGTCTCGGCAAGCGCGGCGCGCACGCGAGGCGGCAGCCGCTCGGTGTCTCCCAGAGCCACCACGCGGATGTCGCGTTTCATCAGGCGCTTGGTCTCGGTGATTAGATAGCGATGGAACAACTGCATCAGGAAGCTGACTTCGGTAGTCGGCCGGCCCCAGTTTTCGCTCGAAAACGCGTACAGGGTGAGGTAGGGGATGCCGAGTTCGCGCGCCGCATCGACCACCGCGCGCACCGAATCCTTGCCGCGCCGATGGCCCTCGTGACGCGAGAGCCCGCGCCGATTCGCCCAGCGGCCGTTGCCGTCCATCACGATCGCCACATGACGCGGCATCCGCGATGGATCCAAAGACAGGGTTGGGAAATCGCTCAAAGGTAGTGAGATGGCCACTTGAGGTTCAGTCTTTACCGAAGGTCGCGCGCCGATTGGACACAGTGACGGGCGAGCTCAGACCTCCATAATTTCCGCTTCTTTGGCGGTCAGCACTTTGTCGATTTTTTCGATGAACTCGGTGGTGAATTGCTGCACCTTGGCCTCGCCCGCGCGCATCTCATCCTCGGTGGCCTGCTTTTCCTTGTGCATTTCCTTGAGCATGTCGTTGGCGTCGCGGCGATGGTTGCGGATGCCGACGCGGAATTCCTCGCCAATTTTGCGGACGTGCTTGACCAGATCCTTGCGTCGCTCCTCGGTCAGCTCGGGAATCGGAATGCGGATGATCTTGCCGTCGTTCATCGGCGACAGACCAAGATCGGAAGTCTGGATCGCTTTTTCGATATCGTGCATCGCGCCCTTGTCATACGGCGTGATCACGATCAGGCGCGGCTCCGGCGCCGAGAGCCCGGCCAGTTGCCGGAGCGGAGTCTTGGAGCCGTAGTAGTTCACCTGCAGATTTTCGACCAGCGCGGTTGACGCGCGGCCGGTGCGGACGCGGGAAAGTTCATGGCGAAAGGCCTCGACGGTCTTGTCCATCTCCTTGCGCGCGTCTTCGATTGTGTCCGTAAGCATGCTCACGGTGCGCTCTCCACCCGGGTGCCGATTTGCTCGCCCATAACGGCCCTTCTTATATTACCCGCTTTGCGCAAATTGAACACGATGATCGGCAGGTGATTATCCATGCACATCGAGATGGCCGTCGAGTCCATCACCTTGAGGTTTTTCTGCAGCACTTCAATATAGGTGAGCCGGTCGAAGCGCTTGGCGCCCGGCTCGCGCATCGGATCGCGATCGTAGACGCCGTCCACCGTGTGGCTCGCCTTGAGGATCACTTCGGCGCCGATTTCCATCGCGCGCAAGCTGGCCGCCGTGTCGGTGGTGAAATATGGATTGCCGGTGCCGGCCGCGAATATGATGACGCGACCCTTTTCGAGATGGCGCACGGCGCGGCGGCGGATATAGGGCTCGCACAGCGCCTGCATCTCGATGGCTGACAGCACTCGCGTGACGACGCCGACATGCTCGAGGGCGTTCTGCAGCGCGAGCGCGTTGATGACGGTCGCCAGCATCCCCATCTGATCGGCGGTCGAGCGATCCATCCCGCGATCTTCGTAGTCGCTGCCGCGGATATAGTTGCCGGCGCCGATCACCAGCGCGAGTTGCACGCCCAGCGCCGCAACTTCCTTGATTTCGAGAGCGATTTCGGCCAACGCGTCGAGATCGAGTCCCGACCCTTGCGCGGGCGCGAGCGCCTCGCCGGACAATTTCAACAGGATACGGCTGAAGCGCGGCTTGCCGTCCGTCGCACTCTGAACCTCAGCCATCTTTCTGGATGCTCCCGTGATACATCCGAAACAGCTCCCGAGAACGCAACCTAACCCCTAACCCCTTCCCTTGAGGGAAGGGGAACAATCGCGCGGTATATACGCCTATGCCGGCCCAGCATTGCCGTCGAGCGCCTCACCCAGCTGATAGCGCGCGAAGCGGCGCACTTCGATCTTCTCGCGCATCTGGATGGTGGCCTCGCCAATCAGATCGTTGACAGTCTTGTTGGGATCTTTGACGTAAGGCTGCTCGAGCAGGCAGGCTTCCTTGTAAAATTTCTCGACCTTGCCATCGACGATCTTCGCCACCACCGCCGCCGGCTTGCCCTCGGCCTGGGTTGCGTAGATCTGGCGCTCCTGCTCGATGACGGCCGGCGACAGCTCCTCGCGCCGCACGACGCGGGCATTGGATGCCGCCACCTGCATCGCGAGGTTCTTCACCAGCGCTTGGAACGCTTCCGACTTGGCGCAGAAATCGGTTTCGCAATTGAGCTCGATCAACACGCCAATCTTGCCGCCCGCATGGATATACGAACCGACCGATCCTTCCGATGCGACCCGGCCGGCGCGTCCAGCGGCCGCGGCGATTCCCTTCTCGCGCAGCCAGACGACGGCCTTTTCGAGATCGCCTGCCGCCTCCGACAGCGCGCGCTTGCAATCCATGATGCCGGCGCCGGTCTTCTCGCGCAGTTCCTTAACCTGGTTTGCGTTTAATTCCATCACAATTCCTGAGTTGAGCTAGTATTCTTGGCCGGTCGCGCTACTGCAAGCGACGGCCAGGGCTGACCGGCCCTGTTTGCGGTTCCGAAAATCGAATTTATCGACTAGACCGCGCTTGGAGAGTCGGGCGCCGATGCTTCCGTGTTCGCCGCCGCGCCGGCGTCCGAGCGGATATCCGACTGTCCCTTGGCGCGCTCCTCGGCTATTTGCTTGCCCTCGATAATCGCGTCGGCCACCGCGGCCGTGAACAACTTGATCGCGCGGATCGCGTCGTCGTTGCCGGGGATTCGATACGCGATCAGGTCCGGGTCGCAGTTGGTGTCGACCACCGCGGCGACCGGAATCCCGAGGCGGTTCGCCTCCGCAACGGCGATATCTTCCTTCTTGGTATCGATTACCCACAACGCGTCCGGGAGCTTGCGCATATTCTTGATCCCGGCCAGCGTGTTCATCAGCTTCTCATGCTCGCGCCCGTTGTCGCTCATCTCTTTCTTGGTGAGCGCGCGAATCATTTCGGGATCGGCCATCGTTTCTTCGAGCTTCTTGAGCCTGTCGATCGAGGCGCGAATAGTCTGGAAGTTGGTCAGCATCCCGCCCAGCCAGCGGTTGTTGACGTAGTACATCCCGCATCGCTCGGCCTCTTCCTTAACGATGTCCTGGGCCTGCTTCTTGGTGCCGACGAACAGCATGGTGCCGCCGGCGGCGGCGAGATCGCGCGCGAAGTCGAAGGTCGCGCGAAACATCTTCACCGTCTGCTGAAGATCGATAATGTAGATACCGTTGCGGGCGCCGAAGATGTATTGCTTCATCTTCGGGTTCCAGCGGCTGGTCTGATGGCCGAAGTGAACGCCGGCCTCCAGTAGCTGCTTCATACTGATTTCAGTCATAGAATTTTGTCCCTGCCTCTTGGCCCCATGCGCGGGGCAATCTTGAAGTATTATCAGGCCGCGCCGCGCTAAGAAAGCGGCAAGCGGATCACCTATTTTTTGACGCTTTCAAGCGGACATCGTCACTGGCAACGCAGGCGGCGTCGAGCGCGCGGGCTTTCCCCAACGCGGCGTCGGGAGGTTTCTTGCTGAACCTCGCAAGTTTGCCGGTTTTGTCGAGATCGATCGGGTCTTCTTCCTTGTTCTGAAGGTCCGTGAGCGCCTTCTCGCAATTGTCCTCGGTGTCGAAACTGGTGACAACAGTCCAGTGCGAAAGTGGAACCTCGGAATCAACCTCGTGAGGGATCCTGGCGGAATTGGGCGGCATCACGAGATACCAGCCAACGAACGCAAGCGCCGCGAGATGCCGGCTATTCAGGTTACGCACTAGGGAAGTTATACGCCAGTCGCCGGCAAAAATCACCGACGCGCGAGAACCTCACCCCTAACCCCTCTCCCTTCAGGAGAGGGGAAAAGAGCGCCTCACGCGTTCATCGACTCGAGGAACTCTTCGTTGGTCTTGGTCTTGTCCATCTTGTCGATGAGGAATTCCATCGCTTCGACCGCGTTGAGCTGGGTCAGCAGCTTGCGCAATATCCACACGCGATTGAGCGTGGCGCGCGGCAGCAGCAGTTCTTCTTTGCGGGTCGAGGAGCGCTGGATGTCGATGGTCGGGAAGATGCGCTTCTCGAGCAGACGCCGATCGAGCGCTATTTGCTGATTGCCGGTACCCTTGAACTCTTCGAAAATAACTTCGTCCATACGGCTGCCGGTATCGACCAGCGCCGTCGCGATAATCGTCAGGCTGCCGCCGTCTTCGGTGTTGCGCGCGGCGCCGAAAAACTTCTTGGGCTTGTGCAGCGCGTTGGAATCGACGCCGCCCGACAGGATCTTGCCCGACGGCGGCACCACGGTGTTGTACGCGCGCGCCAGGCGCGTGATCGAGTCGAGCAGGATCACCACGTCGCGCCCGTGCTCGACCAGCCGCCGCGCTTTCTCGATCACCATCTCGGCGACCTGCACGTGACGCGTCGCCGGCTCGTCGAAGGTCGAGCTGACGACCTCGCCCTGCACCGAACGCAGCATGTCGGTGACTTCCTCGGGACGCTCGTCGACCAGCAGCACGATGAGCACGATCTCGGGATGGTTGTGCGCGATTGCCTTGGCGATCGCCTGCAGCATCATCGTTTTTCCGGTGAACGGCGCCGCGACGATCAGCCCGCGCTGGCCTTTGCCGATAGGCGCGACCAAATCGATGATGCGGGTCGTCAAATCCTCGTGATTGTATTCGAGCTTGATCCGCTCCTCGGGATAGAGCGGGGTCAGGTTGTCGAAAAGTATCTTGTCGCGCGCCTTTTCGGGGTCCTCATAGTTGATCGATTCGACCTTGAGGAGCGCGAAGTAGCGCTCGCCTTCCTTGGGCGGACGAATCAGGCCGGAGACCACGTCGCCGGTGCGCAGATTGAACTTGCGAATCTGGCTCGGCGAAATATAAATGTCGTCGGGACCGGGCAGGTAGTTATAATCCGGCGCGCGCAGGAAGCCGAAGCCGTCGGGCAGGATTTCCAGCACGCCCTCGCCGAGGATCGAGCCGTTCTTGGCGGCTTGCGCCTGCAGGACCGCGAAGATCATCTCCTGCTTGCGCATGTTGGTGGCGCCGTCGACGTTGAAGTCGCGGGCCATCTGCGCCAGCTCGGTAATTTTTGCGCGCTTGAGCGACTTGAGGTTGAGCACCCCTTCATCGCTGATCACCGGCGCCGGCGGCGGAAGATTCGGATTGCTGTCGAGATTTACCTGCCGCGGTGTTCCGTTGGTCGAACGCGGGTCATCAAAGCGACCTTCCTCGCTCTTCGCAACGTGTCTGCCCTTGCTCATATGCCTTCCCCGCAACCTGGACTCCATCATTTCTGTGCTGCAAATCGGCGCCGCTTTAAGGCGCGCGTATCGCAGGTTATGAACGTTTGTTCCAATGGGCTCCCTCAAACGGGAGGTACCATTATAGATTGAGTACTCAAGCGGTCGGGATTCGGAACAACTGCGCGCCTGACTTCGAGTTCGGAATTACGGACCGCAGGGAAACGGGATTTATCTAACCACCCAACCCGTCTCAGCGTCCTCAGTGCGGAAGCTCAAGTAAAACGGTACCCGCGCGATGCCGCGATGTCAACGGTGTTCACGCTAGTTCAATCCATCGACGCAGCTCGCGCGCATCCGCGGTGAATAATTTCAGCGCGAGAAACTCGACAAAATCCGTTGGCAGCGGCGCTACGAACTCGAGACGCTCGCGCGATCGCGGATGCGTGATCGAGAGCGCGAGCGCATGCAGCGCCTGCCTGTGAAAAAATCCGCCGCCCGCCGCCTTGCCGCCATATAAGGGATCGCCAAGACACGGATGACCGATCGACGCGAGATGCACGCGAATCTGATGCATCCTGCCGGTGTCGGGTTTCACCCGCACCAGCGACGTTCCCGCTTCATCGGCATTGGCGGGGTCGAAGCGCGCCAGCACCGCGATATGGCTGACCGCGTCGCGCGGCGCATTCGATTGCACCGACATCCGCTTGCGCTCGATGGGATGCCGCCCGACGGGCCGCTCGATCGTCAGCCGATCGCGCGCGACTTTGCCCTTGACGATCGCGAGATAGGTTTTCGCAACGCTTCGATCCTTAAACTGCCGCGAAAGCGCGGTGCGCGAAAACGGCGTGCGCGCCACCACCATCACGCCCGAGGTGTCCTTGTCGAGGCGATGCACGATGCCGGGACGTAGCACGCCGTCGGGCTCGGCCATCGCGGCCAGTTCGGGAAAGCGCGCGAGCATCGCGTCGACCAGCGTGCCGGCGGGATGCCCGGGCGCGGGATGCACCGTCATGCCGGCAGGCTTGTTCACGACGATTATTTCGTCGTCGGCAAAAATTACGGAAATCTCGGGCGCGTCGCCCTCCTTATAATGCGACGGATCGTATGGCGCACCGGCGGCCGCGGCGGCGACGTCGATACGATCCCCCGCGCGCACCGCGCTCGACGCGCGCGCGGGATCGCCGTTGACGGTCACGAGTCCCGCCTTGATCATTCGCGCCACTTGCGAGCGCGAGTACTCGGGCGCCAACCGCGTCGACACGAATACGTCCAACCGCATGCGATCGTGCTCTGCGCCAGCGGTGATCGTCGTTGGCAAAATCACGAGCGACTTACCGCTTCGGCGCGCAAATCACGGCGTCGAGGGCGGCGGCAGGGGCGGCGGTGCGTTCGGCGGCGGCGGAGTGCCGGCGTCAGCGGGAGGGCAGTCCTGGGTGCTGGTCGTAGCGAGCGCGAGGCCGTAGGTGGTCTTCGTGCAGTTTGGCGACGTCGAGTCCGGCCGCGAATAAAACCAGCATCCAGCCAGCGCCGTCGAGAACAGCGCGACCAGTGTCATCGAGAAGATTGCTCTCATGCGATTTCTGCCTCCGTGGCGTGCGCGTTTACTCGAAGCGACGCGGTAGCGGATGCGCCTTCTCGTACGCAACGATCCGATCCTCGTGCGCGAGTGTCAGCGCGATGTCGTCGAGACCTTCGAGCAGGCACTTTTTCTGGTGCGGCTCGATCTCGAAATGCGCCGACCATCCGAAATCGTCCGAAACCGTCTGTTTCTCGAGATCGATCGTCAGCCGGTACGCTTCGTAGTCGGCGGTCGCGCGAAAAATATGCTCGACCTCGCCGGCCGGCAGAATCACCGGAAGAAAACCGTTCTTCAGACAGTTGTTGTGAAAGATGTCGGCGAACTCCGGCGCTATCGCTGCGCGGAAGCCCGCGTCATCGAGCGCCCACACCGCATGCTCGCGCGAGCTGCCGCATCCGAAATTGTTGCGCGCGACCAGTATCGAGGCGCCCTGGTAGCGCGGCTTGTTCAGCGCTAAATCCTTGTTCTCGCTGCCGTCCGGATTGCGCCGCCAGTCGATAAACAGTCCCGCCTTGAGCCCGGTCCGGACCACGGCCTTGAGAAACTGCTTCGGAATGATCTGATCGGTATCGACGTTGGCGCGATCAAGCGGCGCGACCAGCCCGGTAAAATTTTTGAATGCCTGCATCTGTGTCTCCCTATCGACTAGCCCACTCGCGCACGTCGACGAAGTGCCCTGCTATCGCCGCCGCCGCCGCCATCGCGGGACTCACCAGGTGCGTGCGCCCGCCCTTGCCCTGCCGCCCCTCGAAGTTGCGATTCGACGTGCTGGCGCATCGCTCGCCCGGCTGCAGCACGTCGGGATTCATCGCGAGGCACATGCTGCATCCCGATTCGCGCCACTCGAAACCGGCTTCCGTGAAAATTTTGTCGAGGCCTAGACTCTCCGCCTCCGCCTTGACCTCCTGCGATCCCGGCACCACCATCGCATGCACCGTAGGAGCAACTTTGCGTCCCTTGACGATACCGGCCGCGGCCTTCAGATCGCTAAGCCGCGAGTTCGTGCACGATCCGATGAAGACGCGATCGATCGCGATATCCTCTATCTTCGTGCCAGGCCGCAGCGCCATATAAGTGAGCGCGCGCTCGACCGTCTCGCGCTGCTCCTTGTCTCCAATCTCCGCGGGACTCGGCACGATTCCCCGCACGTCGATGACCATGCCGGGATTCGTGCCCCACGTCACCTGCGGCGCGAACGTCGCCGCGTCGAACACCACGCTGCGATCGAACTTCGCGCCGTCGTCGCTGCGGCATTCGAGCCATCGCGCGGCCAGCTCGTCGAACTCCTTGCCGCTCGGGAGGTATCGGCGCCCGCGCAGATACTCGACGGTGGTTTTGTCGGCCGCGACCATCCCGGCGCGTGCGCCGCCTTCGATCGACATGTTGCACACAGTCATGCGCTCTTCCATCGACAGCGCCTCGACGGCCGCGCCGCGGTATTCGATCACATGGCCGGTCGCGCCGTTAGTCTTGATCCTGCCGATGATGCCGAGGATCAAATCCTTCGCGCCGACTCCCGTGCCGAGCTCGCCGTCGACGCGAATCTCAAAGGTCTGCGGACGCTCTTCCCACAGGCATTGCGTCGCCAGCACGTGCTCGACTTCGCTGGTGCCGATCCCAAATGCCAGCGCGCCGAACGCGCCATGCGTAGCAGTATGGCTGTCGCCGCAAACGATCGTCATTCCCGGCTGCGTGAGCCCAAGCTCCGGCCCGATCACGTGCACGATCCCCTGCTCGCGCGAGCCGATATCGAACAGCCTGAGCCCGAACTCCGCGCAGTTGCGCCGGAGCGTCTCGATCTGCAGTTTCGAATCAGGGTCGGTAATCGGCTTGCTCCGATCGGTGGTCGGCACGTTGTGATCCTGCGTCGCGTAGGTCCGATGCGGCGCGCGAACTTTGCGCCCCGAATGGCGCAGTCCCTCGAAGGCCTGCGGCGACGTGACTTCATGCACCAGGTGCAGGTCGATGTAGAGCAGGGAAGGCTCGTGATCCTTTTCGCGGACGACGTGCTCTTCCCAGATTTTTTCGAACAGGGTTTTTGCGGCCATTGCGTTCTCAGCTCCCGCCGCATCGGCGGCGCAACGATTTTATTTTTTACTTTTTTAGTTTTTTACTTTTTTACTTTTTTACTGCGAAACTTCGATTCATCAAACCGCCGCCGCCCGCCGCCCGTTCTTGCCTCGTGAATAGCTCTCGATCCGATCGGACAACTTGATTGCGAACGCGCTGAACGCGGCCAGCTCGTCGCGCGAAAATCCCGTCCAAATCGCCTCGATTGCCGCCTGGCGCGACGCGCGCAGCTCCGCCAGCGTCCGGGTTCCCTTCGCGGTCAGCCTGTAACTCCGGTTCCTGCGATCGGCCCGCCCAATCGCGGCCGAGACCAGCCCGGCGTCGAGCAGCTGGCGCAGTATTTTCGAGACCGCGGCCGCCGAGCTGTCGCGGCTGCGCGCGAACATCGACGGAATGAAGTGCTCGGTCGAAATTTCCTCGAGCACGCGCCACTGCTCGATCGTGATACCCGCGTCGCGCGCGAGCACCTCGCGCCGGCGCCCGAAGATTTCCGCGAGCGCGGTCATCGCCTCGATGGCATGGAAGATTGGGTGACGGCGTCCAACTGCTTGCATCAGGCAAGATATTAACTATAGTTAATCAATCTTTGCAAGTCTTCAACCACGACCGGTCCCCCTTCCCTCGAGGGAAGGGGTTAGGTTATTTGATCCGCCGTGTCGGGGCGGCGCGCTCGGCGCGCGCAAGTCCGCGCGTAACGGCCTCGTCGCCGAATTTTTTCGCCACCGAATCCAGCGCTCGATTCAGCCGGTCGCGCTTGCGATCCTCCATCGGCGCCGACTCGAACAGCCCGAGTTGCGAGTTGTCCGCGCGCTCCAGCTGATGCACCTGCACGCCCGCGAGCCGAATCTTTTCCTTGCCGTGCACCTTCGACAGCAACTGCGTCGCCACGCGCGATATCTCCGGCCCGTCATTGGTCGTGCCATCTAAAGAGAAACTGCGCGTGATCAGTGGATAGCGCCCGCCGCCGAGCGGACGCGCCAGTTTCAGCTTGAGCGTCACCGTGCGCGCGCGCACGCCGTCCGCGCGCAGGCGATGCGCGAGCGCGTCGCTATGCGCGATCAAAGTGCGGCGCAGTTCATCCGAGTCGAGCGGCAGGTCGTGCGCGAAAGTATTTTCCTCGCCGTACGACTTGCGCTGCCAGTCAGCGACGACCGGTCGCGGGTCGTTGCCCGACGCCAGTTGATGCAGATGCGGTCCCATCGAGCCGAGCAGGCTCTTCAATTCCGCCGCGTCGCGCCGCGCGAGGTCGCCGACCGTCTTGATTCCGCATTCATGCATCCGCGCAAGCGTCACGCGTCCGACGCCCCACAAGCGCTCGACCGGCAGCGGTGTGAGAAATTCCTGCAATTTCTCGGGCGCCACCGACAGCAGTCCGTCGGGCTTCGATATGTCGCTCAGAATCTTCGCCGCCATCTTGGTCGGGGCAACGCCCACCGATGCGACCAGCCCGGTTTCTTCGAGCACGCGGCGCTTGAGATCGCGCGCGGCGTCAATCGGAGGTCCGAGCAGGCGCTCGGTGCCGGTCAAATCGATAAACGCCTCGTCGAGCGAGAGCGGTTCGACGATCGGGCTGAAGCTCTCGAACACGCTCCGCACCACGCGCGAGATTTCCACATAGCGATCCATTCTGCCCGGCACGAAAATCGCCTGCGGACAAAGTTTGCGCGCCTGCCCGGTCGGCATCGCGGACCGCACGCCGAATTTGCGCGCCTCGTACGACGCCGAGGTGACGACGCCGCGCGCACTGCGTCCGCCAACGATCACGGGCAGACCCCGCAGCGCGGGATTGTCGAGCACTTCGACCGACGCATAAAACGCGTCCATGTCCGCGTGCGCGATCACTCGAGGCCAATGCGCCGCGCTGCCGCCGGTGATGCTCATTTCGTCGTCGAGAGCCTCGCGAAGATCGCATCCACCGCATCTTCGCCGCTGCGGATGCAGTCGGGAATCCCGACGCCGCGATAAGCTGCGCCCGCGATCGCAAACGCTGGAATCTCCGCGACCGCGCGCTCGATCTCCGCGACCCGCGCCAGGTGCCCTACTTCGTACTGCGGCATCGAGTCAGGCCATCGCCTGACTTCCGCAAGTCCCGGCGCTGCGCTCACTCCCAGCAACGCGCGGAATTCGTCGCGCACGCCCGCGATCATCTCATCGTCGCTGAGACTCATCATCTCGCGGCTCATCTCACCGCCGACGAACGCGCGCGCCAGGATCGCGCCGGCGGGCGCGCGTCCTTCGAACTTGAAGCTGGAAAAGCTGCCCGCGATTATGCGCCGACGCTCGATTGACGGCACCACGAAGCCGAACGCGCGCGGCGGCCCATCGAAGTCGCTCTCGCGAAACGTCAGATTGACCGTCGCCGCCGACGCGTAGCTGATCGCGCCGAGCATCTTCGCAGCCGACGGCGCGATCTCTGCCACGATGCGCGCCGCCACGTACGCCGGCGCCGCGCAAATCACTGCGTCGGCGTCTATCGAGTCGCCGCTCGCGAGCGCGAGCCGCCACGCGTCCCCGTTTCGCGACATCGCGACGACTTCGACGTCCTTGCGAATCGACCCGCCCAGCCGCGCCGCGAGCGCCTCGGGCAGCGTCGCCATTCCGTTTCTGAAACTCTGGAACAGGCTCCAGCGCGCGCCGCTCACGTCCGCAGTCTTCGCCGCCCGCGCGTTCTCCGCCGCGCGCATCCCCTTGACGACGCTGCCGTGTCGCCGTTCCATCTCGACAAAGCGCGGCATCGTCGCCGCCATGCTGAGCCGTTTCGGATCCGCGGTGTAAATACCGCCCGCGAGCGCCTGCGCAATTCTGTCGAGCACCTCGCGCCCGAGCCGCCGCGTCACGAATGAATCAAGACTCTCGTCGTCGTCGCTCTTTCGCGCCGCGATGAACGGTTCCATCGCAATCCGCAATTTTCCGAGCGGCGAAAAAAGCGGGCTCCGAAACACCGGCCCGAGATGCGCCGGCGCGAGCAGCGAAAATCCCGCGGGAATCTCGACCAGCCGCCCCGCGCGCACCACGAACGTCTTGCGGTAGATCTCGCGAGTCGGGATCAGTTCCGCGCCGAGGCCAAGCCGCCGCGCCAGGTCGGCGGCCGCGACTTTTTCCGACAGGAACGAGTCGGCGCCGGTCTCGATTACGAATCCGTCGCGCCGAATCGTCTCGAGCGCTCCTCCGCATCGCGTGCCGCGCTCGAGCAATTGCACGTCGAGCGGAAATTCGCGCGCCGCCGCCAGCTCGCGAAGCCGATACGCCGCCGCGAGCCCGGTGATTCCGCCGCCGATTACCGCAACCCGCTTGATTTGTGGGTCGGTGCTCGTTTGAGGTTCTCCGTCGCGCGATCGATCAGCGCGCGTGCGCCGCCACAATCGACGCCATCATCTCGATAAACAGCGGATGGTCGCCGACGGTCGGCGCGCGTTCCATCCTGATTCCCGCGTCGCGCGCGATTTGCGCCGCTTCGACATCGAGATCGTACAGCACCTCGATGTGATCGCACAAAAAACCGATCGGCACGACGACCGCCGCCTTGGCGTCGAGGCTGCGCAGCGTCTCCTTTATATCGGGTTCGAGCCACGCGTCGCGCGGACTGCCGCTGCGGCTCTGATATGCGAACTGCCAGGTGCCGATTCCAAGCTCGGCCGCGACCATCCGTGCCGACTGCGTGAGCTGCTCGACGTACGGCCCGGCCTGCGCCATCGCGAGCGGGATACTGTGCGCCGTGAAGATCAGCCGCGCGCGCGACCGCTCCGGGAACTCGAACTTCGAGAACGCCTCGCGTGCGCGCGAAGCCGCCGCCGCGATGAACAGCGGATGGTCATGCCACGGCTGCGGATACACGACCTCGGGCGCCGCTTCGCCCAACTGAGCGCGCGCATCGTTGACGGTCGCCTGGTAGCGATCGAAGCTCGCTTCGCTGCGATGCGCCGCCATGATGAACCCGAGCACGCGCCGCGCACCACTGTCGGCGAGCGCGCGCATCGCGTCGGCAACGTACGGTTGCCAATTGCGCATTCCGACCTCGACCGGCACGCGCGCGCCTTTTTTCTTGAGTTCGGTACGCAGAGCGTCCGCCTGCCGCATCGTGAGATCGTTGTACGGCGAGCGCCCGCCGAGAAGATCGTAATGATGCACGACGTCCTCGTAGCGCTCGCGCGGGATCGGCCGCCCGCGGACAATATTGTCGAGAAACGGCCGCACCTCGCCGGCGCTGGTCGGTCCGCCGAATCCGATCATCAGCACCGCGTCGCACTTTGCCTTCGCGGCCATCGCGTCAGCGCGCGCTCATCTCGTGGACCGCATCGACAAGTGCGATCGCTTGATCGACGGGCGTCTCGGGAAGGATTCCATGGCCCAGATTGAAAATGTGTCCCGGCCGTCCCGCCGCCTGATCGAGAATCGCGCGCGCGCGTGTGCGGATTTCGGAAACGCCCGCGAACAGCGCGATCGGATCGAGATTGCCCTGCACCGCGACGCTGTAATTCAGCCGCGCCCACGCGTCGGCGAGATCGACGCGCCAATCGAGGCCGATCACGTCGCCGCCCGCCTCGCGCATCAGCTCGAGCAGGTTCCCCGTCACCGTCCCGAAGTGGATCACAGGCGCGTCGGCGGGAATCGCCGCGATCACCGACGCAGTGTGAGGCAGCACGAAACGGCGATAGTCGTCCGGGCCGAGGCTGCCGACCCAACTGTCGAAAATCTGCACGATGTCGGCGCCGGCCGCGATTTGCATTTTCAGGTAATCCGCAGTGATGCGCGCGAGAAGCTCCATCAGGCGATGCCACGTTTCGGGCTGCGTGTACATGAAAGTCTTGGTCGCCTGGTACTGGCGCGACGAGCCGCCTTCGATCAGATACGACGCGAGCGTGAACGGCGCGCCCGCAAATCCAATCAGCGGTGTCGTCGCGCCGATCGCGCGATGCACCAGCTTGATCGCGTCGCCAACGAAGCCGAGCGCGGCCACGTCGACAGCGGGAATCCGCTCGAGGTCGGCCTCGGTGCGAATCGGGCGATCGATCACCGGCCCGTCGCCCTTCTCGAAATGCAGTCCGACTTCCATCGGGATCAGCGGCAGCAGGATGTCCGCGAAAATGATCGCCGCATCAACTTTGAGCCGCTCGACCGCCGTGACGGTGACCTCGGCTGACAGCTCGGGCCGCTTGCACATCTCGAGAAAGTCGTGACGCTCGCGAACGCGCCGATACTCGGGCATATAGCGCCCCGCCTGGCGCATCAGCCAAATCGGAGTGTAGGGGGTCGGCTCGCGCCGGCACGCCTTCATCATCGGATGGTCGGCGAGCGCAGATCGGGGCGCATTCGAAATCACCGCGCGAGGCGGATTAGGCGACGGGACCGCTTCAATCCGATCCGCGGTCGCGCGTTTCGCGATCAGAATCAAAGTCGCCTGCGCCGCCGCCTCCTTAACGAGGTGCCCGAGCTTCGAATGCTCCGGCTCGAAGTCCACGCTAAGCCCGTATGCGCGAATCTGCTCCGAGCAAACCGGCCCGATCGAGCCAACCGCCATCCGCGCGAATCCGCGCTTGACGGCGTCGCCGATTCCCTCGGCCTCCGCGAGCTGGATGACGTTAGTGACCTGGTTCGAGCTCGTGAAAATTGCGACATCGGCCGCGCCCGCCGCAATCGCGTTCAACGCCGCTCGCAGCGGCGCGCGGTCCGCGGGCAGCGTCCACCGGTAGACCGGAACAATCGTGACGCGCGCGCCGCGCGCCTCGAGTCCGGCGGTCAGCTCGTGATTTGAAACTCCATATTCTTGCACTGCGACGCGCTTGCCCTTGAGCTCGACCCGCGACGCGAGCGCGCTCAGCACTTCGCGCCAGGTGTTGGGCTCCGGCACCACGATCGACGGCTCGATGCCGAGCTCGCGCATCGCGCGAATCGGTTTCGGCCCGCGCGCCACGGTCGTGATCGCGGCCAGCGCCGATACCAGCGCCGCCCGCTGATGCCGCGTCTCCATCGCCGCAAACAGCGCGCGCGTGCCGACGCCGGTCATGAAGATGACCACCTCGAACTCGCTGCCTAGCAAGCGGTCGGCGAAATCCAGCGCCGCCCGATTGTCCTCGAGCGGCACCTCGCGCATCGCGGGAGCGATAATCGGCACACCGCCGCGCCGCTCGATCATCGCCGCGACTTCGGCCGCCATCCGGCTCTCGAAAGCAACGACGCGGAACCCGCCGAAGCCGGGCGTCAGGTCTTGGGAATTGGGTTCTGTCTCTGGATTCATCGCGGAGGCGGCCAGCGCCGCCTCGTCAATCTTGCCGCGCGCAGGATACGTAGGGAAGGGGAAATCACTTTATTTAAAGTGAAACCCGCCGTGGGTTTCACACTTCCTTGGGCAGGGGTGACCCCTGCACCCAGTACTAAGATTGGGTGAGGGTTCCGCGATTTCAAGGTGCTACTGTGAGGAGAGCCCACGCGGCAGCCGCGAGATGACGGAACTGAACAAAAAAGCGTCGCTGGGGCTCGCCGCGCTCGCCGTCATTATGGGCGCGATGACCTTCATCCCCGCCCGGACGTTCGACTACTGGCAGGCGTGGATTCTGCTGGCCGTCTTTTTTGCGTGCTCATTGGCGATCACCCTCTATCTGATGAAGAACGATCCGAAACTCCTCGAGCGACGCGTCAAGGCCGGCCCGGGCGCCAAGCAGGAGCAGAGCCAGAACGTCATACAGACCCTCGCCGCGTTGGCATATGTCGCGATATTCGTTGTCTCCGCTCTCGACCATCGTTTCGGATGGTCACCGGTGCCACCGTATTTATCCGTACTCGGGGACGTTCTGGTCGTGCTCGGATTCTACTTTGTATTTCTCGTGTTCAAGGAAAACACCTTTGCCTCGGGAACAATCGAAGTCGGCGCCGACCAGCGCGTCATCGCGACCGGGCCGTACGCGCTGGTGCGTCATCCTATGTATATCGGCGCGCTCGTCATGCTGGCGGGAGTGCCGCTCGCGCTCGGCTCATTGTGGGGATTGCTCGCGATCATTCCGATGACGCTGGTCCTCGTGTTGAGAATTCTCGACGAGGAAAAGTTCCTGGCCAGGAACCTCACGGGCTATTCCGAGTATGAAAGCAAAGTGAGATATCGGCTGCTGCCATTGATCTGGTAAGTCTCCCATCTTTACGATTGGAGGCGCGATGAATCGACGCATACTTTTCGCGGCCGCGGTCGTGCTGCTTTGTCTGGCGCTCGCCGTTCGCGGGGGCGCCAACACGAGCGATTTGCAGGCGGCGATTGACGCGGTGCACGAGCCTATTTTCGACGGCCTCGGCAATCTGCATCATCCGGTCACTACCAAAACCAATTCCACGCTCGCGCAAAAATTCTTCGACCAGGGACTAACATTCGTTTACGCCTTCAATCACGACGAGGCGGCCGACTCGTTCAAACAGGCCGCTCAGTACGATCCCGGGATGGCGATGGCGTACTGGGGAATCGCGCTTTCGCTCGGGCCGAATATCAATCTGCCCGAGGACATCGAGCGCGGCAAAATGGCTTATGCGGCGATCGTCAAGGCCCAGTCACTCGAAGCGAAGGTGAGTCAGCCCGAGCGCGACTATATCGAGGCGCTGGCCATGCGCTACGCGCCCGACGGCAAGATGAACGACGCCCTTCAGCTGGCGTATGCGAACGCGATGCGCGAGGTCGCGCACAATAATCCCGACGATCCCGACGCCGGCACGCTGTTCGCCGAATCGATGATGGATTTGCATCCGTGGGCGCTCTGGACGTCCGACGGCAAGCCCGTCGCCGGCACCGACGAGATTGTCGCGACGCTCGAAGGGGTCATCGCGAAGTATCCGGAGCACCTCGGCGCCAATCATTATTACATCCACGCCGTCGAAGCGTCGCCCGACCCGGCCCGCGCGCTCGCGAGCGCAGGGCGGCTCCCAAAGCTCGCGCCCGCAGCCGGCCATATCGTGCACATGCCCTCGCATATCTATTTTCGCATCGGCGACTACGACGCGTCAGTCGTCGCCAATGTCGCCGCGATCAAGGCCGACAAGATTTACCTTCGCGAGCGCAATCCCAACGGCATTTATCCGATGATGTACGTGCCGCACAACATCCAGTTCCTGTGGATCTCGTACATGATGGAGGGCACCAGCCGCGGCGCGTTCAAAGCCTCGCGCGAACTCGACGAAGCAGTGCCGCTCGACATGGTCCGACAGATGCCAATGGCGGAAGTCATGTCACCGACGCGATATTTCACTGAAGCGCGCTTTTCCCGGTGGGACGCGATTCTCAAAGAGCCTGCGCCGCCGGCGGATATGACGTTCACGACCGCGATCTGGCACTACGCGCGCGGGCTCGCGTTCGCGGCGAAGAATCGCGCCGACGACGCGCTGAATGAGAAGAAGAAACTCGACGAGATCGTCGCGGCGACACCGACCGATCGAATCGTGGGATTTAATTCCGCGAATCGATTGCTCGCGATGGGCTCGGCGACGCTGGCCGGCGAGATCGATTCCGCGCAAGGCCATCAGGACGACGCGATCAAGCATCTGAAGGACGCCGTCGCGATCCAGGACTCGCTCAACTACGAGGAGCCGCCGCCGTGGTACTATCCCGTGCGCGAAACGCTTGGGATGGAACTGCTGGCGGACGGCAAGACGGCTGATGCGGAACAGGTGTTTCGCGACGATCTGAAGCGGAATCCCGAAAATGGATGGTCGCTGAACGGACTGGCGATATGTCTTCGCGCTCGCAACGCATCGGACGAGGCGGCCAGCGTCGATGCTCGACTCAAGAAGGCGTGGGCGCACGCCGATGTTACGCTGCCAGCGTCGGTCGCGCCGGAGAAGACGACGGCCGCGCGGTAAGCCGCGCGACGATATTTTAATTTGAAACCCCTCCTGGGTTTTCACGGACCTCACCTTCATCCTGTCCCTTGTAGGTAGAGGAGACAGAAAGCGCGTTGCCCGATTTGGGATTGGTGTGTTAGCTGTCGATCATGGTGAACGAATCAAACGCAACGCGGAGAATCGAAATGACTATCGGAACGCGTGCTGGAATACGCCGGATATTTTTCTCAATCTTAATCGCATTCATCGGATTCGCTTGGATCTCGTCGCCGGCGCGCGCGCAGATTCAGCCCGTTGCGACGAGCACAACTGAAAGCGCACCCATGCCCGCGGCGCAGATTCCGGCGGATATCACCGCCGCGATCAACTCGCCCGAGCGGCCGGCGGCCGACAAGGCGCTCGATGCAGGACGCAGGCCCGACCAGATCCTGGCCTTCTACGACATCAAGCCCGGCATGAAGATCGCGGATATTTTCGCGGGCGGTGGATACATGACCGAGCTTTATGCGCGGATCGTCGGACCGTCCGGAACGGTTTACTCGCAGAACGGTCCGTTTCCCGAGAAGTTCTAAAAAATCGGAGACGCATGGGAACAACGGCTCAAGGAGCCGGCGCTGAAAAACGTGGTCAAGGTCAGCAAACCGTTCGACGCGCCCGACCTGCTGCCGGTGCCGCCCGATTCGCTCGACGCCGTCATCATCCATCTCAACTATCACGACCTGGTCGGCTTCAAACTCAATCGCGAGAACGTGAACGCCGCGGTCTTCAAGGCGCTCAAGCCCGGCGGCGTTTACGGGATCGTCGATCACAGCGCCGCGGCGGGCACCGGCGATACCCAGACCGCCACGCTGCATCGAATCGACGAGGATTTTTTAATCCAGGACGTCGAGAAGGCCGGCTTCAAACTGTCCGGGGCGTCGAGCGCGCTGCGGCATCCTGAAGACGATCGCACCTGGCTGGTGTTCAAGCATCGCGGCCAGACCGATCGTTTCATGCTCAAGTTCACCAAGACGCCGTCCGTCGCCGCCGCCGCAAGCGGTTCGGGATCGGGTCGATGAAGGTCGGGCTGTTCGCGCTGGGAATCGGCACGGGCGCGCGTCCCGGCGCGATTTTGAAGACGGCCGCGGAGGCCGAGCGTCGTGGAGTCTCGACGCTGTGGGTCGGAGAGCACGTCGTGCTCTTCGATCGTCAGGATTCGAAGTATCCTTACGCGGCGAGCGGCGAGTTCCCGTTGCCGGGTAACGCGGACTGGCTCGATCCGTTCATCACGCTCACGTATGCGGCCGCCGTTACCAAAACGATTCGGCTCGCAACCGGAATCTGCCTGGTGCCGGAGCACAACCCGGTCGTGCTAGCGAAGGAAGTGGCGAGTCTCGACCGCCTCTCCAATGGACGATTTGCGTTGGGCGTGGGTATCGGATGGTCGGCTGAGGAATTTGCGGCGCTCGGAATTCCGTTCGAGCGGCGCGCGCAGCGGACGCGCGAGTATATCGACGTGATGCGCCGGCTGTGGTCCGACGACGCGACGACCTTTCACGGCGAGTTCGTGAATTTCGACGCGGCCAAAAGCTTTCCGAAACCAGTGCGCGGCGCGAAGCTGCCGATAATCTTCGGCGGAGAGAGCGCGCCCGCGCTGAAACGCTCAGCGGACATCGGCGATGGATGGTTCGGTTTCAACGTCGGACCGGACCACGCCGCGCCGTTGGTCGGCAAGCTGCGCGCGATGCTGAAAGCCAACGGCCGCGACGTGAGCGACGTCGAAATCATCGCGTGCCCATACGCAAAGAAGATCGAATCAGACGATTTGAAGAAATATGGCGCGGCGGGAGTCAACGAACTCGTGATACTCGCGACTCCGCCTGAAGATGAGTCGCAGATTGCCGGATGGATCGAGCGGCTCGCGCGCGACTGGGTCGAGCCCGCCGCGAAAATCCGCTGACGGCTACGCCGCGGAGAGAATTTCGCGCGCCTTGCCGAGGTCGAGCGCGATCTGCGCTTTGAGGGCATCGGCGTCTGCGAATTTTTTTTCGGGGCGGATTCGTTCGACCAGCTCGAGCTTGATCCGGGTGCCGTAGATGTCGCGCGTGAAGTCGAAAATATGCGCCTCGATCGAGCGCCCGCTCTCCGCGAACGTCGGACGCATGCCGATGTTGGTGATCGACGGATACACGAGGTCGTCGAGGATCACGCGCGTTGCGTAAACGCCGTCGGGCGGGACGCATTCGGTTTCGCTGGCGAGATTCGCAGTCGGAAATCCGATTGTCCGTCCGCGCTCGCGTCCGCGCACGACCGGCCCATGCAGGAAATGGTAACGGCCCAACAGCCTGGCGGCGCCGCGCAGGTCGGCGGCCGCGATCGCCTCGCGCACCTTGGTCGAACTGATTTCGATGCCGCCGACTTTGACCGGACCGACCACGTCCGTATCGAAGCCGAGTTGGCGACCGAGCTCGACCATCACGGCCGGGGTCCCCGCGCGATTGTGCCCGAATCTGAAGTTTTGCCCGACGACCACCTCGCGCACGCCGATCTTTGCACGCATATAGTCGCGCACGAAATCGTGCGGCGAGAGCATGCTCAGGTCGAGTGTGAACTTGATCACTATCACGCCGTCGATGCCCGACAGGCGCAACAGTTCGAGTTTGTCGTCCGGCGTGAGTATCAAGCGCGGCGCGCGGGCCGGGACCAGCAGCTTGGCGGGCAGCGGATCGAAGGTCAGCGCGAACGCGGTGCCGCCGGCCGCGCGAGCGCGATCGATCGCGGCCTTCAGAATCGCGCGATGACCAAGATGGACGCCGTCGAAATTTCCGATCGCGGTGACCGGGTAGGGATGGCGCGGGAGCGCTTCGAGGTCGCGAATTATTTCCATTCAATCGTGCGCGAGGGCGCCGCTTAATCGCTCGCGAGATCTTTCATCATCGTGTCAGCGGCCGCCGCTTGCGGAGTCCCCGCGTGATCGGCCGTCAGCTTCTGGAGTGTCAGGCGCGCGTCGATTCGATCGTTGAGCTTCACGAACGCCTGCGCCTCGCGCAGCAGCGCGGCACTCGCATACTTGCCCTTGGGAAAGCGCATCACGAGGTCGTTGAACTGCAGAATCGCCTGGTCGTAGCTGCCGGTCTCGAACAACGCGTTGGCGGCGAAGTATTCGGCCGGCTCGCTCAGCGGCGATTTCGGGTACGCATGCTGCAGCTTGGTGAACCTGGCGACGGCGAGCGGATACTTGGCGGCCTTCATCGCGTCGAGGCCTTCGCGATAAATCTTGACGCCCGGTTCGTCCGACGTCGCGGCGTCAGCTATCTCCTGATCGAGCTCCGCGGGCCAGGTCGGAGGGATCTCGGCAGGCGTGGCGGGCGGAGCGGGACCTCCTGGCGGCGCCGCTTCCATCGACGCCAGACCAGTGCCGGGTCCGACGCTGTCCGCCGGCGCGCCGGGCGGCGGCACTGCGCCGGGAGTCGCGGCCATACCGGCCTGCAGCGCCTTCACTTCGGCTTCGAGGCTAGCGACGCGATCGTTCATCCCCGAAGCTTGCCCGCCCGCGGGCGTTGCGCTGTGCTGGATTTCCTCGATCTGATCGTTCTGCCGTGCGACTTGCGCCTTCAACGCGTCGATTTGCTGGCGATCGCTCGCGATCATCCCGCGCAGCGTGAACTCGTTCTTGTTCAGCTGCTCCATGTCGTTCTGATCGGCGCATCCCGCGAGCATTATTGCCGCCGCGAGCGCGCCCACGGCGCCGATCGCCCAGTTCATTTTTCGCACGCGTCTAATCCTTTTTGCTCACGGTATTCTGCTTACCGAAAAATGATCGCGCCGGTTTTGCGACCAGCAGCTTTCGTCGTGATCGGTGCAAAGTGGAAGCTCCTTGCCGTAGCTGATTGTCGACATTCTGCTGTCGCTGATTCCGAGCGTTGCCAGGTACTCCTTGCCGGCTTCCGCGCGCTTGGCGCCCAGCGCGATATTGTATTCCTCGGAGCCGCGCTCATCGCAATAACCCTCGACCTGGACCTTGGTCTGCGGATGCGCCTGCAGCCAGCTCGCGTTGGACCTCAGCACGGAGCCGTCCTGATCCTGGATCGTCGAATCGTTATAGCCGAAATGGATGTCGCTGAGCGGACCACCTCTCCCGACTGTGCCCTTCTCCCAGTCCTTCGAGCGTGTTCGTGCTGCTCCCGTTGGTGCCATTTTCACCAAGTTGATTCGCGTTGGGATTTGTATCGCCGACCGGCGCCGGTTTCTTCGACGAGCATCCTGCGATCGCCAGCATCAACCCAACACTGACAATCGCCATCGCCTTGGCCAATGTCGAACGACTATTCACCCAACCACCCCGACCATACTGGACAGGAATCATTGCCATTACCCTCCGTCAATGCGGAAATGATCTTCCGGTTGCTGACCATCATTATATAGATTCGCGAATTGTGGCTGCGCGTCGAACTGAACGCGAGATAGCGTCCGTCCGGCGACCAGCTCGGATACTCGTTGGAGCCGTTGCCATCCGTGACTTGCACCGGGTCGCCGCCGCGCACTGGAATCGTCCAGATGTCGAAGCGTCCGTTGTCGCGGCTCTGATACGCAAGCCTGTCGCCCTTGGGCGAGAAGGCCGGCGTGGTGTTGTAGTCGCCGCTGTACGTGATGCGCTTGGGCGCGCCGCCCGCGAGACTCATCACGTAGACTTGCGGCGTGCCCGAGCGGTCCGAAGTGAATGCGAGCGTCGCGCCGTCGGGCGAAATCGCGGGACTCACGTTGATTCCCGAGGTGTCGGTGAGCTGGCGAATCTCGGCGCCATCGCGCGTGAGCAGGTACAGATTGGTGACGCCGTCACGCTCGACCGCCGCCACTATTTGCTCGGCGTCGGGCGAGACGGTTCCGCCGATCACGCGGCCGTGCGGGCTGTCGATCCTGGTCTCGCTCCGTCCACTCAGGTCCGCCAGGTAAAGCGCCGGCGCCATGCTCTTGTACGACAGGTAAAGCACGTAGCGCGTGCTTCGGTCGAAGCTCGGGAACAGGTTGATGGTCGGATTATCTGTCAGCTTGAACAGGTCCTGCCCGTCGATCGACTGCGTATAGATTTCCTTGAAGCGTCCGCCTTGCGTCGACACGAACGCGAGCTTGGAATCGAAGGGCCCCTTCTGCCCGGTCGCCGCTTCCAGGATAGCGTCGGCGAATCGGCGCGCCATCCGTGGCACGTCGCCCGCGTCGCCGGTGTAATTCTTGCCCATCATCCGCCGCTGCGACGCAACGTCATAAAGATACGCCGTCAGCTTCACGCCGGAACCATTGCCGGAGACCGAACCCTTGACGACAAAATCCGCATTGATCGATCGCCAGTCGGCAAAGTTAAACTGCCCCAGCTCGAATCCCGACGTCTGCGGATCCTCGATATACGCATGCGGATCGATAATTCTGAAATAGCCCGAGAGCTCGAGGTCGCGCCTGAGCGTGCGGTCGAACGCGCTGCCCACGTGATGGTCGTCGTCGCCGCCGAGATTCTTCAGCCCCGACACAGCGATTGTCGAGAGCTGGCTGCCGGGGCCCTCGATCCTCATCGTGATCGGACCGCCACCGGCGCCTTGCGCGGCGGCCCGGCTCGATGACAGCACGAAAACGATCGCGCACGCGATCGCGCAAACGTACATCGCCCGCTTCATGCTTTCCGCGCCGCCCGCGTCTCGAAACGAACTGCACCTGCCTGGTTCATCCGCGCCTCCTGCAACCTGCCCACCCCTCAGGACTTGAGTTCGCCGAGTTGGAACACGGCTTTGATTCCGGCGGAAAACTGGTCGCGAAACTTTTCCGGCGGCGCGGGAAACGGCGCGGCCCGCCGAATCGCGCGAATCACCGAATCATCGAAGGCCCCGTCGTTCGAACTCGTGCCAATCTTCAACCCGGTCAGCGTACCGTCGGGGCCGATCGCGAAATCCACCGTTGCCGTCAGATCGTTCGATCCACCGGTAAACGTCCACGCCTTCTTTATCTGATCCTGCACAGTCTTATAGTACAGCAGAAATTCCGGGTCCTGTAGAATCCCCGCGCTACCCGTGCCCGGACCAACTCCGTAGCCGCCGCCTTCACTGGGCTTGCTCGCGATTACCGGCCCGCCGCCGGCCGGGCCCTTGGAATTGTCGTCGGGCAGGTCCGTATCGTCGTCATCTTCATCTTCAGGCGGCGGGTTCTTCTTGAGTTCCTTGACCCGCTCCGCGAGCAACTGGCGTTTTAGTTTTGCCATCCGCTCTGCGACGCTCGGCGTCGACGCCACCTTCGCCACCGTCGATCCCGACTTGGGTCGATTGCGCGCCTTTTCGGGCGTGGGCTTCGGCGTCGGATGTTTGGTCGCTTGATGAGTAGGCTCCGGCGTTGGCTCGACGGTCGGCTCCTCCGTCCCTTCGATATTCGGCTTCGAGCGCCGGTGCCGGCTCGGCAGTCGGCTCGGGCGATGGCTCTGGCGTCGCTTCAATAGTAGGCGTGGGCGTGGCAGTCGGCGTCGGGGTCGCGGCGGGCGCCTCCGTCGGCTTCGCATTTATTTTGAGCGCGTTCTTATCGGTGTCATTGAGCGCGAGTTCCGCTTTAGGCGGCTCGGTCTTGACCTTCGCTTCCTCGGGCTTGGCCGCCGCCTTCAATTCCTCCGCCGGATGCCGATTGATCCGTGGCAGATGCGTCCCCAAGTCGCCGGCTGGAATGTTGTCCACGATTTTTACCGTGTAGGCGGGCGGTGCGGCTTCGGCGGGATGCAAAAATCGCGGCGCGATAAAGAACACGAGCGCGAAAATTGCCGCATGCCCCAGCGCGGAGACGAAAATCGCCGCGAAATATCCCAGTCGCGACGGCTGCTCGTCACCGTTATGGTCCCGCGATGCCACGCTCAACGCTCACTTCGCGTCGGCACCTGCCGGCATCTCCGTCACCATCCCGACGTTTTCGATTCCCGCCGCCTTGATCGCAGCCATCGTGCGGATCACCTCACCGTACGGCACCTGGTCGTCGGCGCGGATGAAAACCTCGCGGTCGGGACGCTCCTGGCCAATCGCCTTCAGCTTGCTTGCCAAATCATCGGCCGAGAGTTTCGTGTCGTTGAGATAAATCTGCTTGTCGCGCGTGATCGACACGACGAACTGCTCATCCTTGCCGGGCAGCGCCTCGGCCTTGACGCTTGGCAACGTGACCTCGACGCCCTGCTGAATAATCGGCGCCGTCACCATGAAGATGACGAGCAACACCAGCATCACGTCCACCAGCGGTGTGACGTTTATCTGCGAGACCATCTGCCCGCGCTGTCCTGAATCCATTGCCATGGGATAATGCCGCCCTTACGAAAGGAAATGACGCTCGGCGATATTCAAAAATTCGGATGTGAAGTTATCCATCTCGGTCGCCAGCACTCGGATCCGCGCGGTGAAGTAATTGTAGAACATCTGCGAGGGTATCGCGGCGACCAGGCCGACCGCGGTTGTGATGAGCGCCTCCGCGATTCCCGGCGCCACCGCCTGGATACTCGACGTATGCGACGCGGACAGTCCGAGGAACGCCGTCATTATTCCCCACACCGTGCCGAACAGTCCGATAAACGGGGCCGACGACCCGGTCGTCGCGAGGAACGTGATTCCCGATTCGAGCTTGGTCAGCTCGACGTTTTCCTGGCGCTTCATCGCGCGCATCACGTTGGCGATTCCGCCGAGGTCCGTCGAGAAGCCGCTGTCCGAGCCAACCGCCTGGCGCTTGGCGCGCGTGAGCTGCAGCAATTCCTGGTAACCGGCGCGGAACACCTGCGAGACCGGGCTGTTCTTGAGGCCGACGCTGGCGGTATGAATCGCGGCCAGGTTTTTCGACTCCCAGAAGATCGCGATAAACTTTTCGGATTGGCGGCGCGCCCGTGAAATCTGGATCAGTTTGTAAAGGATTATCCCCCAGCTAACGACCGAAAATACCACCAGCAGCCACAATACGACCGCGACCACAGGGCCGGTGCCCAGCACCAGTTGCACCACCCCCAACCCGCCTGCACCGCTCACCTGATGGAGCATAAAACCGCCATGAGACCCAAGAATCGATTCATTATAAGGGTATCAAGCCAGCCAAAACCAGAAGCTGACGATGGCGCCCCGGTTTTGAGAGAATGAACTTATGGCGCAAACAACAGATGTCGAACGCTATCGGGAAAACTGGCAGGACGAGGTTGATAGCGCTGCCGAATACAGGGCGATGGCCGGGAGCGAGCCCGATCCCAAAATCGCCAAGGTGTACTCCAACCTCGCGCGAATGGAGGAAGCTCATATTGCGTTTTGGGAAGAGCGGTTGCGCTCCGCCGGAGCGAAGGTCGGCGAACGCAGGCCGTCGTGGCGCAGCCGCGTCGTCGCGTGGATCGCCCGTCGGCTCGGCGCCGACGCGGTCCTCTCGACGATCGCCGCTAAGGAAGCAGTTGACCGCAACGTGTATGTGAAACAGCCCGAGACCAGCGGCACTCGGATGAGCTCGCAGGAGCAATGGCATACGCGCGTTCTCGGGCAACTGCTGCGCACGCAGCCGCAAGGGTTGAGCGGAAGCTTTCTCGGGCGATTAGAGGGCAGGCATCGCGCGGTGGGCGGCAATGCCCTGCGCGCCGCGGTGCTGGGCGCGAATGACGGCCTCTGCTCGAATCTTAGCCTCGTGATGGGCGTGGCGGGCGCATCGATCAATCGTCACGGCATACTAATCACCGGCCTCGCTGGCCTCATAGCGGGCGCCTGCTCGATGGCGTTGGGAGAGTGGGTTTCAGTGACCAGCGCGCGAGAGTTGGCCGAGCGGGAGATTCGGATCGAATCGAGTGAGCTGCAGGAAGATCCCAAAGGCGAAGGCGAAGAGCTTCAGCTGATCTACGAATCGAAGGGACTGAGCAGCGATGAAGCGAAGCGCGTGGTCGAGCAAATGCTGTCGGACAAGACGGCAACGCTCGACGCGCTGGCACGCGAGGAGTTGGGAATTAATCCAAATGAGTTGGGCGGCTCCGCCTACGAGGCTGCCCTGGCGTCGTTCATGCTCTTCGCACTCGGCGCGATAGTCCCGATTCTGCCGTTTTTGGTCACCGCGGGACGTGTCGCGGTTATCGCGAGCGTCGGACTGAGCGGACTCGCCTTGTTCGCGATCGGCGCCGCAATAACGGTCTTTACCGGGGTAAGCGTTTGGCGTTCCGGGAGCCGGCAACTCGCACTTGGCCTCGGAGCCGCCGCGGTAACTTTCGTCATCGGCCGGATCGTCGGAACGGCGCTGATCTGAGGCGGCGCGATTAAACGGTGGCGGTCGAGGCTAGGACAATCGCCGACCACACGCAGCCGAAAGCCCAGCCGCTGACGACGTCAGTCGGCCAGTGCACTCCCAGATACACCCGCGAAATACCAATCAGGACCGGCGCCACGATTCCTATCGCGTAGATCAAGACCTTGACGACCGATCTCCTCTCAGTGCCGGCAAACATATATGCGAGAGTCAGGTAAACCGCCGCGGACTCCGAGGCGTGACCGGAAGGGAAAGACGAACCGGTAGCCGAGACCGCCCAATACATCGAAGCTGGTCGGGTTCGGGCGACCGTCAGCTTGATTAGATGGTCAAGCGATACGGCACCAAACATGACGAGCGCGAGAACCAGTAGCGGTCTCCAACTTCGGGTCAACCACGCCAGAATCGCGCCCCCAATGAGTACGGTGATCGAAAGATATAGCGGGTTACCTGCCGTGGTGAGAGCTTTCATCACGATGGTCAGACCTGCGACCCGATGGGCGGCCGCGTATTGAATGATGGGGGCGTCAAACCGCGCCGTCACCAGGGGTCCTATCAACTTTCGGAGTAGACAGGCGAAGATAGTCAGCGCTGCGAATCCACCGACGAGCGATAGCACCAGACCGGTTTTAGATACTAATCGCGACACACGAACCTCGCGTTGGTCTCACTCGTAGGAACTTCGGGACACCTGATGTGTCCAGACCATAGGTCGGCGGTAGCGATGTCAATCTGCTTCGCGACCGTGCGCAGCAGGAGGCTTGGGTCTTTTCATACCCCATTCGACGTACGGCACAGAAAATTGAGACGTGGCTCAGGTAGGAGGCGCCGATTTAATTGGTGGAGCTGACGCGGATCGAACGCGCGACCTCCTGAATGCCATTCAGGCGCTCTCCCAAACTGAGCTACAGCCCCACCGCAGGCGAGATTTTTCAGCTAATCGGATAGCGTTGATGGTGTCAACCGACTGGCTCCGCGCGTGAGCTGGAGGCTCTGTCGCCGCGCCGTATCAATTGAAGCCGTAGAGTGCGGCGACGTTGTCCGAGGTCATCATGCGGCGCTCGTCGTCGGGCACACCTTCGAAGTCGCGCGCGATCACCTCGAATGAATTCGGCCACGTCGAGTCCGAATGCGGGAAGTCCGATCCCCACATCAGGCTCTTGATGCCGATAAAATGCCGCGCCACCACGCCGACGCGATCGTCCTGAAAAGTTGCCGCGACCTGGCGGCGAAAATAGTAGCTGGGCGGATTCGAGATCGTCTCCTTTTCGAGGTAGCGATACTTCTCGAACGAGTGGTCGAGGCGCTGGAGAAAATGCGGTATCCATCCGATATCGTTTTCGACCGATACCAGCCGCAGTTTCGGAAAGCGTTCGAGCACGCCGGCAAAAATAATTTCGGTGAGCGATCGCTCGACCGAATGATGCAGCGCCGGATAGCCTTTCATCACACTTAGAAAATCGCTGCCGCCGCGGCGCTCGGTCAGGATATGGAGGCTGAGCGGCGTGCCGAGATCGTGCGCCACGGCCCAGAACGGATCGTATGCTGGGTCGCTGTAGGGACGCTCGGCCGGCGCCGCGCCCCATATCATCGCGCCGCGCAGGCCCTTGTTCGCCGCGCGACGCAGCTCCTCGACTCCTTGCAGCGGATCGTCGAGCGAGACCATCGCGACGCCCGCCAGGCGCCGCGGGCTATGCGCGCAATAGTCGGCCAGCCAGTCGTTGTATGCGCGGAAGCACGCCGCGCGCAGTTCACCATCTTCCATTTGAAACAGGCGCATGCCGAGGCTGGGATACAGCACCTCGCCAGAGACGCCGTCGCGCTCCTGGTCCTTGATTCGGAGCTCGGGATCCCACGCGCTGGGACGGACGCCGGGGTAGCCGCCCGCCATCTTTTCGGCAAAGTCTTTTGGATCGACGCCGGCGACGGCGAATCCGGCGACCGGAAACGGGCGAAGTCCTTCGGCAACGAAGAAGTCGCCTTCGCGGCTGCCGGCGCGCTTGATGACGCGCGGCGCGCGGTCGAGGAAGCGCTTGTCGATTCGCGAGGTCCAGACGTCGGCGGGTTCGATCACGTGCGAATCCGCGGACAGGATTTTCTGCGCGTCCATCGCGGGATCCTCCTCTGATTGTCGGCAGCCTGATCGCCGTTTAGCGCCGAGGCGAATCGGCGTCAAGCGCGGCGTCACTCGCGGGCGCGATCGAGCAGTTCGCGAGCGGCGCGGCGGAATCTGTCGGACACTTCGCCGCCGAGCATCCGCGCGATCTCCTCGGTGCGATCGCCGGGCTCAAGAACCGCGACGCGGCTGCGAGTCGAGCCGCGGCGTTCTTCTTTTTCGACCGTGAGATGGCGATCCGCGAACGCCGCGATCTGCGCCAGGTGCGTGACGCACAAAATCTGATGAAAGCGCGAGAGCTGTTTCAGCTTGCGGCCGACGACCTGGGCGACTGCGCCGCCGATTCCGGCGTCCACTTCGTCGAAGATCATCGTGGCGACGCCGCGGCGCTGCGCCTCGAGGCGCTTGAGCGCGAGCATCACGCGCGAAAGCTCGCCGCCCGAGGCGATTCTCAGCAGCGGCATCGCAGGCTGGCCGACGTTCGGCGACAGATGAAACTCGACGGTGTCGATGCCGAACGGGCCGAGCGCGGCGCCGCCGTGCACGAAGCCGGCTTCGTCGGATTCGAGCGCGCCGACCCGAGGCTCGAACCCGGGCGAGCGCATCCCGAGCGTCTTCAATTCAGCTTCCATCTTGCGGCCGAGCTCCGCGGCGGCGCGACGGCGAATCGAGGACAGTTTGTTTGCATGCGCGGCGAGTTCGTCGAGCGCCGCCGACATCGCGGCTTCGACTTGCGCTTTCGACTCGCCGATTGTTTCGAGCTCGCAAATCTCGGCGCGCGATCGCTCCAACGTTTCGATGGCGGTATCGATAGACCCTCCGTATTTGCGCTTGAGCCGCGTCAGTTCTTGAAGGCGGTTGTCGATTTCCTCGAGGCGCGCCGGGTCCGCCTCGATTTTGGACGCATACGCGCCTAGCGTGCGCGCCGCCTCCTCGAGGTTCGCACGGGCCGACTTGATCATCTCGAGCGCGTCGCCAAGCTTGGGATCGAGCGCAGCAGCCTCGAGCAAGCGCGACTCGACACGCGCTACCGTGTCGGTGGCTGCGCCGTCGGCGCCGTAGAGCGCCTGCTCCGTCTCGAGCGCGGCAGCAGCCAGCTTGCTTGCATTGGAGAGCACGGTTCTCTCGCGCGAAAGTTCTCCGTCTTCGCCGGCGGCGAGTCCGGCGCGCTCGAGTTCGGTCGCGCGAAACCTTGCGAGTTCGAGCAAATCCGCACGCTCGCGTTCGCGGCGGTTCAGTTCCTGGAGACGCGACTCGATTTCCTCCGCGCGTGTATAGCGTTCGCGATACGATGCGAGTTCGTCGTCGAGGTTCGCGTAACGATCGAGAATCTCGCGATGGCTCTCGGCGCGGAGCAACGAATGCTGCTCGTGCTGTCCGTAGACCTGGACCAGAGACGCGCCGATTTTGCCAAGGCTCTGCACGGTGGCAAGTTCGCCGTCGATCGTCACGCGCGAGCGCCCGCCGCCCTCGGCGATCGTCCTGCGCACGAGCAACTCGCGGCGGCCGCCGTTGCTTTTGGCGGCCAGTTCGGGCATCGCGGCTTCGCCCTCAAGCTCGAACAATCCCTCGACGACTGCCTCTTTCTCGCCGGCGCGAATCATGTCGGGCGACGCACGCGAGCCGAGCAGCAATCCGAGCGCGCTCAGAATGATCGTTTTGCCGGCGCCAGTTTCGCCGGAGAGCACGTTGAGGCCGGCGCCGAACTCGAGATGAGCTTCCTCGATTATCGCGAAGTTGCGGATGTGCAGTTCGAGCAGCATCTGGGGTGCGCGCCCCTATCCCCAGTGGAGCTTGTCGCGCCAGATTTCGAAATACGGATGAGCGGAGCGGATCAGCGAGACGGAGTGGCGTCCGCGATGAATTTTGATTATGTCGGCCGGCCCCAGTTGCGCCGACTCCTGGCCGTCGACGGTAATGGTCGTGTCGTGATCGGGGGCCTTCACGCGAATTTCGATTTCGTACGAATCCGGCAGCACCACGGGCCGGTTGCTCAGAGTATGCGGACAGATGGGAGCGAGCACGATCGCGTCGAGCGTGGGATAAACGATCGGCCCGCCGGCCGAGAGCGCGTATGCCGTCGAGCCGGTGGGAGTTGCGACGATCAACCCGTCGGCGCGATACGCACAGAAGGGTTTGTGGTCGGCGAATACGTCGAGCTCGAGCATCCTGCCGAGCGGGCCTTTGCCGACCACCACGTCGTTGAATGCCTGGAACGTCTCGGCAGATTGCTCGGACGCGCGTTCGACGATTGCCTCGAGCATAATGCGCCGATCGACCTCGTAGTCGCCGCCCAGCACGCGTTCCAGCGCGGCGCGCGCCTCCTTGATAGTCACTTCAGTCAGGAAGCCGAGTCCGCCAAGATTTACGCCGAGGATCGGAATTCCTTGCGACGCGACCAGCCTCGCGACGCCGAGCAGCGTGCCGTCGCCGCCGAGCACGACGATCAGGTCGGCACGATCAGCGAGGTGATGCCGTTCGACGGCCTCGGCGCCGATCTTCGCCGCCGTCTCCGACTCAGCGATCGGAATCTTGTGCTGGATGCGGAGAAAGCGGGCGAGCGTTCGCGCGATAGCGGTCGCTTCGGGCCGCTCGCGCTTAACGACCAGTCCGACCGTCTTTATGGACCGCTTCGCCGACGCCATCAGGCACTCATCATGCGCTGAAATTTGCGCCAACGCGAAAGCATTTCGATGTGTGTTGCGAGTCTCACTGGGTGATTGGAGGAATCTTGTACGCGGTGCCGGGCGCGGGTGAATTTTCCTTGCCGTACACGATCGCGACCGAATTGATGTAGTAGCCGGTGGCGTCTTCGGTGGTCTGCCCCTTGCTCGTCAGTATGACGATCGCATCCGCACCCGTTTCGCAGGCCTTGCGTTGCACCGCGGGCAGCACGTCGGACTCGGTTGCAAAGCGGTTTCCCAATGCCTCGACGATTGCGACCTTGCGAAAAACTGTCAGCGGCTCGTGGCGCAACACCGGCATGTTGCAATCGGGAGGCTTGGCGGCCCGGCCGGAAGGCTCCATTTCCGAGAGCGTCACCTGCGGCGGAAGCGAAACGACCCGAGCGCATCCCGCGGCGGCAATCGTCAGCACTATGATGATCGCGGTTCGCACGAGTAATGAAGTATCCACCGGCGGCCCTCGCGGGCAAGAGTGTCGGTTGGTGGCGTGAGTCGCCGTCGCTCGCTTTGGGCGTTCATTCATATAAAATCGCGATACGCTCGCGTCCTCAGCGCCCGGGGCGCAAAGGCGGCATCTCGCGATGGCACACACCGGCAAACACACTCGTCCACTGCTCGGCGCGCATATGTCGATCGCCGGAGAAGTCGGCGAGGCGCTGATCCGTGGCAAGCAGGTCGGCTGCGATTGCATCCAGATTTTTACCAAGTCGTCGCGACAGTGGGCGTCGAAGCCCTTCAGCAAAGAGGAAATCGAGACATTCAAACGCAATCAAGTCGAAACCGGCATCGGGACCGTGATCGCGCACGATTCTTACCTGGTGAATCTCGGCGCGCCTGATGAAGCGCTGCGCGCCAAGTCGGTTAAGGGATTTATCGACGAGCTGCATCGATGCGAAGCGCTCGGCGTGCCCACTCTCGTCGCGCATCCGGGCGCTCATGTCGGCTCGGGCATCGAGAACGGAATCAAGACGATCGCGAAGTCGATCGACGAGGCGCACGCCGCAAGTAAAGGCTTCAAGGTGAAGATCGCGCTGGAAATCACGGCCGGTCAGGGCAGCACGCTCGGCCATACCTTCGAGCAGATGGCGCAGATCTTCGACGCCGTCGTCGAAAACGAGCGCCTGCGGCTATGCTTCGACACCGAGCACGCGTTTGCCGCCGGCTACGACCTGCGCACTCCCGAAGGCTACGAAAATACGTTCAGTGAACTCGACAAGTTCATTGGAATCAAAAAACTTGCCGCGTTTCATCTCAACGACTCGATCAAGGACTTCCATTCGCGCGTCGATCGTCATCAGCATATCGGGAAGGGATTCATCGGACTCGACGCATTCCGGCGCATCCTCAACGATCAGCGATTTTTCGGACTGCCGATGTGTTTGGAGACGCCCAAGGGGCCGGAGATGAAAGAGGACATCGAGAACCTGGCGACCCTGCGCGGTCTTTTCAAAAACTGACTATTGAACTGACTATTGTACGATGACTAAGCGAATACTCACTGGAGACCGTCCTACCAGTCCATTGCATCTCGGTCATTATGTAGGATCGTTGCGAAACCGAATACGCCTTCAGGAAGAATACGATACCTATTTACTAATCGCCGACGTTCAAGCGCTGACGGATAATTTCGAGCACCCAGAGAAACTGGAAGCGAACATCGTAGAGGTTGCGCTCGACTACCTTGCGGTCGGTATCGATCCGAACAAGGCAAAGTTCGTCGTGCAATCGATGGTGCCCGAGCTGACCGAGCTGACGATATATTTTATGAACCTCGTGACCACGGCAACCCTCGAACGCAACCCAACTCTAAAAGACGAAATTAAACAGAAGAATTTCACCAAAAACTTGCCGGTAGGTTTCTATACGTATCCAATTTCGCAGGCTTCCGACATCACGATCTTCAAGGCGCATCTCGTCCCGGTCGGCGAGGATCAGCTGCCGATGATCGAGCAGGCGCGCGAAATAGTGCGGCGCTTCAATCGCATGTACGACAAAGTCCTCATCGAGCCGAAGGCGCTCGTAGGCGAAGTGGCGCGGCTGCCGGGCACGGACGGCGGCGCGAAAATGGGCAAGTCGCTCGGCAATTGCATCTACCTTGGCGACTCGCCCGAGGTCGTGCGCAAACGCGTCATGTCGATGTACACCGATCCCACGCGGTTGCATCCGACGGATCCCGGTCACGTCGAAGGCAATCCCGTCTTCACGTATCACGACGTTTTCAATCTGGATAAGGCGGAAGTCGAAGAGCTGAAGGAGCGCTACCGCAAGGGCACCGTCGGCGACGTCGAGGTCAAGGAGAAGCTGCTCAAGGCGCTGAGCGTTTTCCTGGAACCGATTCGCGAGCGGCGCGCACAGTTCGCGTCGAAGCCGGAACACGTCCGCGAGATCATCGTCGAAGGTACCCGCAAGGGACGCGCCGTCGCGCAGGAGACGATGGCCGAGGTGCGTGCGGCGATGAAGATCAGCTACAGATTCTAAATCACTTAATTAAATGTGAAACCCGCGGTGGGTTTCACGCTTCCTTCGGCAGGGGTGACCCCTGCACCCGGTACTAAGAGAAGATGCGGGACTTCGTCCCTGTTGGAACTTTCAGGGAGAGGAAACCGGTATCTAATATGACTTCGCGAAGTACGCGCGCTCGGTTGCCGGTTCGCCGCAGACCAGGCATTTGCCCGCGACCCCGTCGTTTGTGAGTGGAATCGCGCGGCACGTTGCTTTGGTCTCATCGCGAATTCGGGTCTCGCACACGGGATTCCCGCACCAATAGACGTCGGCGAATCCGCCGCCGCCTTCGCCTTCCATGTGCTTGCGAAACACCGCGTAGTCGTCGAATTTCCGCGTGTTAGCGATCATCGCGGCCTTGGCCTGTGCGTAGAGATTCTTCTGAATCTCGCCGAGCAGAGCGCTGACAGTCTGCACGATCGTCGCGAGCGACGCCTTGTTCTTCGATTCGGGCCCCGACTTGTCGCGCCGCGCGAGCACCGCTTCACCCGACGCGACGTCGCGCGGTCCGATCTCGATTCGCACCGGGACGCCGCGCATTTCCCAATCGTTGAACTTGAAACCCGGCGTCATCCCTTCGCGCTCGTCGATGCGCGCGCGGATTCCCGCCTGCGTCAGCGCTTCGAGCGCGGCGCGCGCCGCGGCGAGCACCGTCGCGCCCTCCTCGGGTTTGCGGAAAATCGGCACGATGACCGCTTGCGTCGAGGCGACCGTCGGCGGCAGCCGCAGTCCCTGGTCGTCGCCATGCGCCATCACGATCGCGCCGAGCAGCCGCGTCGATACGCCCCAACTCGTCTGCCACACGAACTGCATCTGATTCTGATCGTCGAGGTAGCGGATCTCGAACGGCTTCGCGAAGTTCTGGCCGAGAAAATGCGAGGTGCCGCATTGCAACGCGCGCCCGTCGCCCATCAGACCCTCGATCGCATAGGTCTCGACGGCGCCCGGGAAGCGCTCGGCCGCGCTCTTGCGTCCGACAATTAGCGGGATCGCGAGGAACTCCTCGACGAACTGGCGGTACACTTCGAGCATCCCGAGCGTCTCGGCTTGGGCTTCCTCGCTCGTGGCATGCGCCGTGTGTCCCTCCTGCCAGAGGAACTCAATGGTGCGCAGAAACATGCGCGTGCGCATCTCCCATCGCACGACGTTGCACCATTGATTGAGCATCATCGGCAGGTCGCGATGCGATCTGATCCACTGCGCGAACATGTGGTTGATGATCGTCTCGGACGTCGGGCGCACGATGAGCGGCTCTTCGAGCTCCTTGCCGCCGCCATGCGTGACGACTGCAAGCTCGGGCGCGAAGCCCTCGACGTGTTGCGCCTCTTTTTGCAGAAAACTCTGCGGGATGAAGAGCGGGAAGTACGCGTTGCGCGCGCCGGTCTTCTTGATGCGCTTGTCGAGCTCGTCGCGCAGCGCCTCCCAAATCGCAAAACCGTCGGGCCGAAACACGATGCATCCGCGCACCGGCGAGTAGTCCGCCAGCTCGGCGCGCAGGCAGATGTCGTTGTACCACGCGGCGAAGTCCTCGCTGCGCGGCGTTACCTTCTTGTCATTTTGCTTTGTTGGTTTTTCCGCCATTCGTCTTGCGTGACGACTTTGACTATCGTCAATTGGTACAGTCTCCGGATAAAGTCGGCTCGAATCAACTCAGTCCGGAGCGCGCCCGAGGTGAAAGGCATGAAGCTGAGACTCCGCACAGTCGCCATCGCCCTTGCGATCATGCTGCCAGCATTCGCTCCCGTGGCGTCGGCGCAAAGCGGGGCGAATACGCCCACGGTGCGGACCATTGAAGTTGATGGTAGCGGCGAGACGCGCACGTCGCCCGACACCGCGGATCTGGATCTCGCGATCGACACGCACGCGAAGACGGCGGAGCAAGCCGCGAACCTGAATGCGGCGCTGGCCACCAAGGTGATCGACGCGCTCAAGACGAAGCTCGCGGACAAAGGCAAGATTACCACCGGCGGCTACTCGCTGAATCCAGACTACAGTCAGCGTCCGAGCGAGAACCCCACCATCGTCGGCTACAACGCGCAAAACTCAGTGACGGTGCATACCGGGGCGCTCGACCTCGTCGGCGCGCTGATCGATACCGCGATTGCCGCGGGCGCGAATCGCGTCAACTCGCTCAACTTCAGTGTCAAGGACGACACCAAGGCGCGTACCGAGGCGATCGCGATGGCAACGCGCGACGCGCGCGCGAAGGCCGACGCGCTCGCAGCGGCGCTGGACGTGAAGCTCGGCAAGGTGCTCAAGGCGACGACGGTGTCGGAAGCGCGCCCGATTCCGATACGGATGGAAAGGGCGATGTTCGCGACGAGCGTCGCGACGCCGGTCGAACCGGGCGAGGTCACGGTGCCGGCGACGGTTTCTCTCATCTTCGAGATTGAGTAGGTTCTGCTTGCGATGCTGAAGCCGGGCGATCCCGCACCACCGTTCGATCTTGAATGCGCCCTTGACGGGCGTATCGCGCGCTCGAGTCTCGCGAAAATTTCGTCCGAGCTGGTTCTGATCTTTTTCTATCCGCGCGACTTTTCGTTCATCTGTCCGACCGAAGTCACCGGCTTCAACAACGCGCTGAAAGAATTTACCGCCGAAGCGACGGCCGTCGTGGCCGTCAGTATCGACAACGTGGACAGCCATCTGCGATGGGCGCGCGAGCTCGGCGGAATCGGCTACCCGATGCTCGCCGACCCGGACGGCAGTCTCGCGCGCGCCTACGGCGTTTTCGACGACGACAGAAAGGTCGCATTGCGCGCCACGTTCATCCTCGATCGAAAACGCAGGGTTGCATTCGCGGAATCATGCCCGCTGAACGTAGGGCGCAGCGTCAGCGAGACGCTTCGAATCGTGCGCGCGCTGCGAACCGGCCGCCTCTGCCCCGCCGATTGGACTCCGGGCGTCGAGTTCGGTCCAACTGACTGCGACTTCTAGGGCCGAGCTTGGCCTCAGTCGCTCCCGCCGAAAAAAGACAGCTCTTCGAGCGGCTCTCGAGCATCCGCGAAATTGTTTTCGGTGTGCAGGACGGGGTGCTGACGACCGCCGGCGTGCTGTGCGGGTTGAGCGGCGCCGTCTCGCAGCATTCGCAGGTCGCGCTCGCCGCGCTGGCTTCCACCGCGGCCGGTGCACTCTCGATGGCCGCAGGAGCCTACCTGGGCGCGCGCGCGGAAACCGAGGTGCTGCGTGCCGAGCTCGAGCTCGTCCGCGCGGACGCCGCCGAAAAGCCATATACCGTCCAGGAAGGGCTGCTCGACGAGCTGTGCAAGGAAGGCCTGAGCCGCGAGGCCGGCTATCGCATCGTCCAGTTGCTGAGCACTTCCCCCCGGGCCCTCGCATCGACCGCCGAGGCGAAGATGTTCGGTCTCGGTGGCCCGCTACTCGGCAGGCCGGCGCTGGATGGAGTCGTGATGGGAGTCGCATTTCTCGTCGGCGCACTCGTGCCGCTGCTGCCGTACATGCTGATCACAATTCCGCGCTACGACCTCGGCGGTGCGCTCGTCGCAACCGCGCTGACCTTGTTCGGTGTGGGATACTTCGAGGGTTGGCTCGCCCATCGGATCGATCGCTGGCGGTCGGGCGTGCGCTTTCTTGCAATCGCGATGTGCGCTGCGGCCGCCGGCTATCTGATCGGACTCGCGATCTCGCCACTCGGTGCAACCGCAGGCTAACCTTGTTCGCGTGAAAGTCCCTGCGTACTCATCGCTGGCCGCTTTTCTGGCGCACTATCACGCACTCAAATCGGACACTTCCCGCGGCGCTGACGACGAGCAGCTATTTGCGGAAATTTCGGCGACGATCGCGAAACTTGTGCCGGAAGCGCGCGCCGCGCTCGATTCCAGCGAAGACTCCGCCAGCGCGAGACGCCATCGCGAGCGCGCCGAACTCCAGCTTCGCCGCGTGCTTGCCGCCGGCGGGATCATCGCGGGCTGAACGATGCTCGCTTACCTCATACGACGAATTTTTTTCGGCGCGGCGGTCCTTGTTGGAACGTCGATCATCACGTTCGCGATTGCGTTCGTCGTGCCCGCCGATCCCGCGGTGGCGATGGCCGGGGCGAAGGCGGACCCGCAGACTCTGGCCTCGATCAGGAGCGAGCTGGGTCTCGACCAGCCGCTCTACGTTCAGTACGCGCGCTACCTCGACCGCGCGATTCACGGCGATCTCGGCCGTTCCTATATCCGCCGCGAGAGCGTGACGCGGCTGATAGCCGATCGCTTTCCCGCGACCGCGGTGCTGGCCGGCGCGGCGATGGCGCTGTCGTTGATTCTCGGCATCGCGATGGGCGCGCTGGCTGCCGCGTATCGCGGCCGCGCGGCCGACAACCTGCTGCTCGTCATATCGGTCGCGCTGGTGTCGATCCCGGTGTTCTGGCTGGGCACGATGCTGCTGATCGCGGTCGCGGCCACCATCCGTTCGTTTCCGCTCGGCGGTTACAGCGGCGCCACCAGCTTGATTCTGCCCACACTGACGCTCGCGCTCGGCTCGGCTGGTTATTATTCGCGCGTCCTTCACACCAGCCTGTGCGAGGCGTTCGATCAGGAATACGTCCGCACCGCGCGCGGCAAGGGTCTCTCGCGCGTTCGCGTGATGCTCAAGCATGCGATGGCCAACGCGCTGCTGCCGCTCGTCACGCTGGCCGGCCTCGATCTTGCCGGACTGCTTTCGGGTGTCGTTCTGACCGAGACGGTTTTCAATTGGCCGGGAATCGGTCGGCTGGCGGCGGATGCGATCTTCAATCTCGACATCCCGGTGATCATGGGCACCGTGTTGTTCTCCGCCTTCCTGATTGTCGTCGCCAACCTGCTCGTGGACCTGCTTTACGCGTGGCTCGATCCGCGTATTCGGCTGGCGGAGACCGGATGAATCTGCGCCGCCTCGTCACGCTCGAAAATGTTGGAGCTGCGATGGTCACCGTGCTCGTGATCGTCGCGGTCTTCGCGCCCATGCTGGCGCCGCACGATCCAACGATCGTCGTCGCGCCGACCTTTGGCGATCCCGGCGCGCCCTCGCGCGCATTTCCGATGGGCACCGACGAGCTCGGCCGCGACGTGCTCTCGCGAATCATCTTCGGCGCTCGAATCTCGCTCACCGTTGGCGTCGCCGCGATGGCCGTTACGATGACCATCGGCATCGCCATCGGGCTGTGTTCGGGATTCTTCGGTGGCGCAGTGGATTTTCTTCTGATGCGTCTCACGGACCTGATGCTGTCCTTGCCGCCGCTGCTGCTCGCGATGGCTCTGGTGGCAGTCCTGGGCCCGAGTCTGCGCACGATCTTCATCGTGATCGGTCTCGTTTCATGGACGTCGATTGCTCGCGTCGTGCGGGCTGAAACTCTTACGATGTCGAAGCGCGATTTCGTGCTCGGCGCCGAAGCACTGGGCGCGCCGTCGCGCCGCGTGATCGCCTTGCACATTCTGCCCAACGTCCTACCGATAATTGTCGTGATGGCTGCGCTACGCACCTCCGACACCTTGCTGCTCGACGCCGCGCTCAGTTTTCTCGGCCTCGGCGTGCCGCCCCCGACTCCGAGTTGGGGCCGCATGATCGAAGAGGCGACGATCTATTTCCGCACCGCGCCGTGGCTGGCGACCTTTCCCGGTCTAGCAATCTTCTACGCGGTGCTGAGTTTCAATCTCCTCGGCTACGGATTTTTGCGCAGGCGGTCGCAATGATGCGCCGAAAAGTCATGCCGGCCGTCATCGCGATCGCTTTGGCCGCGGGATGCGGCGGCGGGCCGCCTCCGCTCAACTTGCCGCCGCACGCGATGGTGCTGCGGCTTGCGGACGCCGACGATATCCCGACACTTGACCCAGCCGCCGGGTACGACACTGTATCCTGGACTTTCGAGCAGGCAATTTTCGACACGCTCGTGCGCTACGGCGACGGCAACATCGAGCTCGAACCCGATATCGCCACCGCCTGGGAAAGCTCGCCCGACGCGACGACTTTCACATTTCATATGCGCGCCGACGCCCGCTTTTCCGACGGCCGAACCGTGACCAGCAACGACTTCCGCTATGGAATCGAACGCGTGCTTGATCCCGCCACGCGCTCGCGCGGGATGGAGTACTACCGCGGTATCGTGGGCGCCGCCGACTTCGCCGCGCATCGCACCGCGCACGTGAGCGGAATCGAGACGCCTGACAACACGACGATCATTTTCCGTTTGAGTGCGCCCGACCCGATCTTCGGGCACAAGCTCGCGATGCCGTTTGCGTCGGCAATCCCGCGCGACGTCGCCGAGAAATGGGGCGACGATTTTTCGCGCCACGTCGTCGGCAGCGGCGCTTTCATGCTGCGCGATTGGATCAGCGGACAGCGCCTGGTGCTGGTGAAGAATCCATACTACTTCAACAAACCGCTGCCTCATCTCGACGCGATCGTCGAGTCGGTCGGCGTCAACCAGGAACTGCAATGGCTGCGCTTCGACGCGGGCCAAATCGACGCGGTGGTCGATATTCCGCCGGCCGAGTTCCCATACGTCATGAAAACTCCCGCGCTGCGAAAGTTGACCTTGGCGAAAACGACCGTCACGACCCGCTACCTCGGCATGAACTGCCAGATGTGGCCGTTTACCGACATCCGCGTGCGCCGCGCGCTTAGTTACGCGATCGACCGCCACAAGCTGATCGCCATACTGAACGGGCGCGGCGTCGTCGCGCGAGGCGTCATGCCGCCGAACCTGCCCGGCTACGACCCCGACCTGAAAGGCTACGACTACGACCCCGCGAAGGCGCGCGCGCTGCTCGAGGAAGCCCATCTCGCGCAAGGCTTCGACTTTGAAATCTGGATGCGCGCCGATCAGACCCTGCTTATGCTGGCGCAGTCGATACAACAGGATCTCGCGCCGCTCGGCATCCACGCCAGGCTGAAGCCGGTCGCGTGGGGACCGTTTCTCGAAGCGATTCGGCAGCCGAAAACGGTGCAGGCGTTCATGCAGGGATGGGAAGCCGACTTTCCCGATCCCGAAAATTTTCTCGGCGCTCTGCTTTCGCGCGCCCAGTGGGGCTCCAACAACGACAGCTTCTATTCCAATCCCGACGTCGAGGCGCTGCTGCGCGAAGCCGAACCGATCGCCGACATGAAAAAGCGCTACGCGCTCTACGACCAGGCGGAAAAAATCGTCGTAGCCGACGCGCCATGGGTCATCCTCTACTACCCGGTGACCTACATAATCCGCCAGCCATGGGTGCACGATTACGTGATCAATCCGATGCGTCCGACGCGCTTCGAGCGCGTCTGGCTATCCCCGCACCCGGATTAGCGCCATAGTCCGACAGCGCCAACTTGGCGATGATTGAAAAACTATGAAAAAAGCCAAAATCGGGGAACTACGTAACGGCCTTTCGCGGTATCTCGATCACGTCCGCGCGGGCGGTTCCGTCGTTGTGTACGACCGCGATACACCAATCGCCGAGATCGTTCCTATCAGAAAGAGCAAGACTGTGAGCAAACAGGATCTTGATGAGGAGCGACTCGCGCGACTCGAGCGCAAGGGTGCGATTAGGCGCGGCACCGGCGATCTAGCGGAATGGTTCAAGACTCATAAGCCTATCAAGATCCCTGGGGGCGCTGGTGTCTTGCAGGCATTGTTAGATGAGCGAGAAAGCGGCCGGTGAGGTTCTGGAACTCCTCGGCGCTGGTCCCGATATTCGTCAAAGCGGCGGCAACTCCAGAAGTTGAGGGGTGGCGAACCGCCGATCCTGGCATCACAACCTGGATGATGACGCGAGTCGAAGTACTTGCGGCGATCGCACGTAAGAAGCGTGAGCGGCCGGATATGGTGACTCTGTGGAACCACGCAGTACGCGACGTGAACGAAATCTCGTTGAGATGGATTGAAGTCTACGATGCCGTCGCAACCCGCCTTCATGCTGAGCGCATTGTCATAGGACCATCCACTGCGAACGGCGGACGCACTTCAGCTTGGCGCCGCACTTGTGGCCGCAGATGGCCAACCACAATCGCTGGAACTTGTTACGCTGGATCGCAGACTCGCTGACGCGGCTCGACGCGAGGGCTTTCCTGTCCTTGGCGCGTGATAGATCCTAGGCAGTTGCTGAGCTGCTCGCCGGCTCGGCGCGGAGCTCTGTTAGTTCGCGGCTGGCGCGGGGCAGGAATACCAGGCCGATTAGCGCGTTGCACAGCATGAACGTTAATTGCGCCGCGAGACTGTAGGCGACGATTTTCACTGGCGACGCGTTGCTGGAGAAGAACAACAGCCATGCCGCCTGGCTGGTGCCGAGATGCGCCACCGCGATCGGCAGTGCTGCGGCCAGAAACACCAGCGGCAGAAATAGCAGCAGCTTCGCAAACGGTATCGCGATCCCATACAGCGCCAGTGCGTAATATTGCGCGACGACCGAGGCGAGAAAGGTCGGTGCCTTGATGGATAGCACCACCAGGTAGTCGAGCGGGCGCGCCTGGATGAAGGTCGCCAGCAATGCGCCCGCCCTGCCGGTCTCGACCCAGTTGCGAATCCGCGCGCTGCGGCGGGCGATCGCGAAGAACGTCATAATTCCCGCGAGCAGCGCCCACGCCGCGATGTACACGATACGCAGTATCGCAACTATCCTTATCTGCGCGTCACCGACCGGCGTGTAGAAGATCACGCCCAGCGTCGAGAACAGAAAGAGTTGGTAAATCTTCGAGCATCGCGATGAAAAGCACCGAGCTGAGCGCGCTCAGGAAGCTGACTCCAGCTTTGCGATGCAGATAGTACGCGACGCCGCCCTGCGCGAGGCTGGTGTTGATTAGCGCCAGCACGTACATGCTCGCGCGAATCGGCAGGATGTCCCGATAGCGCATCCGCGCGTTGAAGCGCCGCACGACCCAGGTCAGACACGCCGAATCGATCGCGCAGTAGAACAGCGAGTACGGCATGAACACCGCCAGGAAATCGAGCACCGGCACTTGCGACAGCGCTTGCTCGACTTTGCGAATCGGGATGCGCCAGAAGATCAGCGCAAAGATCGCGAGAGTCCCGAGATACGGAATCGCCTTGCGCCAGAGCGGTGTCGCGCGAGCCGCCGGGACGTCATCGCGGGTGGCGGTGCTCGAATCGGGGATCGGTCCGGCGCTCATGCGTCGCCAATCCTGATCGCCGCGGTGCCTGTCAGCACCTGCTCGCCGCGCTGATTGGCGACGTGAATCTCCAGCTGGGCGCGATCCGTGCCGACAGAAATGATTTTTGCATGCGAGGTCAAAGTGTCGCCGAAGAGCACCGGCCTGGTCAGCGCCACTTCGATACGCCCGCCGCGAATGAAGCGCATGCCGAAGTTGTCGGCGAGGAATTGCGCGATTATCGCGATAGTCTGCGCGCCGCCGGCGATCGGCGCGACGAATCCCGCCTTGCGCGCCGCGTCCTGGTCGTCGTGAATGCCGCGCGGCGGACGGCGCCGCGGCGGTAGCTCGATGCGGTCGTGGTAAGCCTTCGCCGCGGCCGCATCGAGGAGATAGGGCGGGGAAACCAGCTCAGCGCCGATTCGAATTTCAGCGGGCGCAACGCTCATTGCATCTCCCCCTTGTCGTTCAGCAGCACCGACGTGATCGCCTGACGCACCAGCAGTTGATTCGTCGCCGCGTCGCGCGATTCGTATTCGAGCGTGAAATAAAACTTCCCGCGCTTGCGATAGGTCGCCGTAATCCTGCCCTCGGTCTTGACCGCCTGCCCGACGCGCATCGGTTCGTGAAATTCGCACCAATGCTTGGCATGTACTCCGCCCTTGCCGCCCTTGAAATGAGTGGCGATGAGCAGCGCGTAGTCCGGCAGGCGCATCGTGGGCGACACGATCGCGCCGGGGTGGTTTCCATCGACGACGTATTCGGGACTGGTGGCCTTGACCGCATCCGAAAAGGTGCGCGCCCGCGCGGGCGTGACGACATAGTGAATCGGGCCGAGGCGCATCCCTTGGGGGAGGTTCTCAGGGCACATCGGCAGTCTGGTGTCTTCGCTCATCGTAGTGATTGAACGACATTATCAGGCGTGCAAGATTCGGCGAACCGTACTTTTAGTTCCTATGCCAACCGACAAAGTCTCGTACGCCCGCAAAGCCAGGGCGCATCTTAGCAAGGCCGACCCGGTCCTCGCACGGATTATCGCCGAGATCGGTCCACTAGGCCTCCAGCCGCGGCGCGAGCGTTTCCAGGCGCTGGCGCGTGCGATCATTTTCCAACAGCTTGCGGGAGCGGCCGCCAACGCAATCTACGGCCGCTTCGTAGGCTTGTTCCCCGGCGTCGATTTCCCTTTGCCGGAGCAAGTGCTGGCGAAAACCGACGCGGAACTGCGCAGTGTCGGCCTCTCGGAAAAGAAAGCGCTCTACATCAAGGACCTGGCGGCGCACATTCGGGACCGCAAGCTCAACTTCCATCGCTTCCCTCGAATGACCGACGACGAGATCGTCGAGCATCTCACGCAGGTGAAGGGAATCGGCAAGTGGACCGCCGAAATTTTCCTGATGTTCAACCTCGGCCGGCCCGACGTGATGCCCGCCGACGATCTCGGCGTCCAGAACGCGGTCAAGCGGCACTACCGGATGCGCCAACGGCCGAATCGCAAGCGCCTGCTAAAGCACGCCGAGCGATGGCGTCCGTACAGAACGGCGGCAGCCTGGTATTTGTGGCGCAGCCTCGCCATCGTGCTACCCGACGGCGGAGTAAAGCCGCCAGCCAAGAAGCTCGACAGGCGCAAGAAGCGTTAAGAGTGGGTAATGGGTCACTTTTGATTCTGTCGGTAAGAGCCGCTACTTCCACATGAGAGAAAAGAAGGTTCGAATTCGTCGAGCGCGGCTGGGCGACGAAGGCGGAATCGAGGATCTCTACCGGCAGCTCCACGAAGGCGACTACAGGAGTCCCGGCGCCGCCAGGATTCGACGTGCGCTGCGTGCATTGCTCGACAGGGCCGACCAGGTCCTTCTGGTCGCGGTCGAGGACGATCGCATCGTGGGGACGAATCACGTTCTAATCTTCAAACACCTGGCCCGCGCGCTTAGGCCGGCCGCGATTGTAGAAAACATGGTGGTCGATTCGCGCCATCGCGGCGCCGGAGTCGGCGATCTGCTGATGGAGGCAGCGCTCAAGATCGCGCGCCGCCACGGATGCTACAAGTTGTCGCTGACCTCGAACCGCAAACGCACGAAGGCACATCGCTTCTACGAAAGATTCGGGATGCGCCGCACCCATCACGGCTACACGATCTACCTGCCAAAGTGAGCAAGCGCGGCTGCGATGGCTAGCGTTGCACCTCACCCGGCGACACCGCTGCGCGGCTTACGCCGACCTCTCCTCGGACAAGGAGAGGTTAGGATCCTCGCCCTTAGTTTCTAACAGGGACGAAGTCCCGCATCTTTCTTCTTACTGGGTGCAGGGGTCACCCCTGCCCAAGGAAGCGTGAAACCCACGGCGGGTTTCACATTCAATTGAGTGATTTCTTCCCTTCCCTCTCCCTGCCCCCTGCATTCGCGCGGCTGGTGGGCGTAGAATCTGTACATCGGACCCGGACTTCTCTAAGGTTCGGGTCGCTGCATTTCACTTTTTTACTGGCAGCGGGAGGAATCGAGCGGTGGCGATAAAAGTCGGGATTAACGGATTCGGCCGGATCGGCAGAATGTTCCTGCGCGCGGCGCTGACCAAGAAGGACCTCGAAGTCGTTGCCGTCAACGACATCACCGACGCGCCGACCCTCGCGCATCTGCTCAAATACGATTCCATCCACGGCACGCTCCGCCACGAGGTCAAGACCGAGGGCGGGACTATTTTTCTCGACGGCAAGCCGCTGCAAGTGCTTGCCGAACGCGACCCCGCCAAGTTGCCGTGGAGCAAACTCGGCGTGCAGGTGGTCATCGAATCCACGGGACTGTTCACGGCGCGCGACAAGGCCGCGATGCATCTGGCGGCCGGCGCGAAAAAAGTCGTCATCAGCGCGCCCGCCGACGGCGCCGACGTCACGCTATGCCTCGGCGTCAACCATCACGTGTACGACCCGAAAAAGCACGACGTGATTTCCAACGCGTCGTGCACGACCAACTGCCTCGCGCCGATTGGCAAGGTTCTACACGACAGTTTCGGCGTCGTCCACGGCCTGATGACGACGGTGCACAGCTACACGTCGGATCAGATGTTGCAGGACGGGCCGCACAAGGACCTGCGACGCGCGCGCGCCGCCGCGGTCTCGATGGTTCCGACTTCGACCGGTGCAGCGAAAGCTATAGGCTTGGTGCTGCCCGCGCTCAACGGCAAGCTCGACGGAATCGCGATTCGAGTGCCGACCGCGAACGTCTCGCTCGTCGATCTGACGGTGACTGTCGAGAAGGACGCCGACGTGAAATCCGTCAACGCCGCGATGAAGGCGGCGGCCGACGGCGCGCTCAAGGGGATTCTCGAATACAGCGAAGCGCCGCTGGTCTCGGTGGATCTCAACGGCAATCCGCATTCGTCGATTTTCGACGCGCCGCTGACCAAGGTAGTCGGCAAGCGGCTGGTGAAAGTATTTTCGTGGTACGACAATGAATGGGGCTACTCTAACCGCCTCGCGGACATAGCCGCGTTCGTCGCGGACCAGCTTTAGCGGCAACCGAAACTGACCGGGAGAGTGAGTGAGGCGCCGATGCCCGTCGTACCGATCACGCGCCTCGATTTTCAAAACAAGAAGGTGCTGGTGCGATGCGATTTCAACGTGCCGATCGCCGACGGCAAAATCCAGGACCCGGCGCGAATCGACGCGAGCCTCGACACCATTCGCTATATCCTCGAGCACGGCGGCACGGCAGTGCTCTGCTCGCATCTCGGGCGTCCCAAGGAGCGCAGCGCCGAGCTCAGCCTCAAGCCCGTCGCCGAATATCTGAGCAAGGCGCTCGGACAGAAGATAAAGCTTGCGCCCGATTGCGTGGGCGATCACACCGGCAAGATGATCGAAGCGCTGAAGCCGGGCGAAGCGCTCCTGCTGGAAAACCTGCGCTTCCACAAAGAAGAGGAAGCCAACGACCGCGACTTCTCGCATGAACTCGCGCGCCACAAGCAGGTTTACGTGAACGACGGTTTCGGCACCGCGCATCGCGCGCACGCCTCGACGGTGGGAGTGACGCGCTTTCTCGCGGAGCGCGCGGCGGGCTTCCTGATGATGCGCGAGTTGGAGGCGCTCCGGAAGGTCACCGAGAATCCGCAGCGGCCGTCGGTCGCAATCATGGGCGGCGCAAAAGTCTCCGACAAAATCGGGCTCATCAAAAATCTGCTGACCAACGTGGACTCGATCCTGATCGGCGGCGCGATGGCGTACACGTTCCTCAAGGCGCAGGGCATCGCGGTCGGCCGCTCGCGCGTCGAAGACGACAAGCTCGAACTGGCGAAGGAATTGCTCGCCGAGGCCGCGCGCAAGGGCGTCAGGATCGTGTTGCCATCTGACCATATCGTCGCGTCCGTTCCTGAAGCCGGCGCGACGCCGCATACAGTCACCGAAATACCCACCGAGATGATGGGTCTCGATATCGGACCGGAAACCGTGGCCGCGTTTATCGACGAAATCGCGCGCGCCAAAACCGTCATATGGAACGGCCCGCTCGGATTCTTCGAAATTCCCGCGTTCGCGGCCGGCACGATGCGCGTGGGCGAGGCGCTCGCCAACCAGGCGGGCATCATTTCGATAATCGGCGGCGGCGACACGGCGGCGGCACTCGCGCACGCGCCGTGGGCGAACCAGTTCACGCATATCTCGACCGGCGGCGGCGCCACGCTGGAATTCCTGGAAGGTCGCGAGCTGCCGGGCGTCAAGGCGCTCGAAGTCTGACCCAGTACGGACGTTAAAGGACGCGCGTGCGCAAGAAACTGATCGCCGGGAACTGGAAGATGCATCTTTTGCCGGTCGGCGCACGCGCGCTGATCGAGCGAATCCGCGCCGAGATTGATCATGACGCCGCGACGCTGGCGAAGGATCGCGAGGTGATGGTCGCGCCGCCCGCGATTCTCATCCCCGCCGTCGCGCAGGCGCTCGCGGGCTCGTCGATTCTGCTCGGCGCGCAAAACATGCACTTTGAGGACAAAGGCGCGTTCACCGGCGAAGTGTCGGCGCCGATGCTGCACGCGTACGGCGTCAGCCACGTTATCGTCGGCCATTCGGAGCGCCGCCACATCTTTCATGAGACCGACGAACTGATTAACCGCAAAGTGCTCGCCGCGATCCACCATCGGATGACACCCATTCTGTGCGTCGGCGAGACCCAGGACGAACACGACAGCGGCCGCGCACTCGACATCGTCCTGGGTCAGCTCCAGCGCGGTCTCGAGAACGTCGGCGATCACCACGTGACCGCGATCGTGATTGCTTACGAGCCGGTCTGGGCGATTGGCACCGGCCGCACCGCAACGCCCGAGCAGGCCGAGTCGATCCACGGCGCAATCCGCGGCGCATTGCTCGAACGCTACGGGCGCGAGCGCTCCGATGCGGTCCGGATACTCTACGGCGGCAGCGTCAACGACGAGAATGTTGACTCGCTCGTGTCCAAGCCCGATATTGACGGGGCTCTGGTCGGCGGGGCAAGCTTGAAGGCTGACTCGTTCGCGCGCATCGTCAAGGCACGGACCGGCTGAAGAAGACAAAATGGTATCAATCGTCGTTTCGATACATGTGATCGTCTGCGTTGCGATGTGCGTCATTATACTGCTGCAGCAGGGCAAGGGCGCGGAGGTCGGCGCCGTGTTCGGCGGCTCGAGCCAGACCGTGTTCGGCGCGAGCGGCGCAGGCAACGCGTTGACCAAGACAACCTGGGCGTTCGCGATTATATTTTTCGCGACTTCGATCTTCCTGGCGCTCGCATCGGCGCGGCGCGTGACCGGCAGTATCTTCGACCGGCCGTTTTCGTCGGCGCCCGCGTCGAGCGTGATGCCGCCGGCCTCAAGGCAAGCGCCCAAGAACGCGGCGGCTCCCGCGGCACCTGCGCCGGCAGGGCATAATCCCGCGGGCGCAGGAACGCCGGCGTCCACGAAGTAAGCGCGGCGAGTTTTCCGTGATGCGCGGGTGGTGGAATGGCAGACACGCCAGCTTGAGGGGCTGGTGGTAGCAATACCGTGCGGGTTCAAGTCCCGCTCCGCGCACCAGGGGTGACCCCTGGACCCAGTACTAGGAGAACAGTGAGCTCTGTCGGGGCAGCTGAGGCGTGACGGGCGGTTGCGCCATGTAGCGATCGCTGATGGGGAAGCCGTAGCGGGCGCGGATGCGATCGAAAATCTTGCGCATGCGATCGTCGTAGGCTTGCGGCACGTACTCGGCGTGTCCGTAGAACATGTCGATACGTTCGGCCAAGTGCGGGAAGCGCTCCTTGACGAACGGAATGAAGCGGCGCGCTGCGGCGGGCTTCAGAAATAGCGAACGCCACCATACGCCCGACGCTTCGGCGCGACGCGCCGCGCGAATCACGTTCTCGATGGCGGCGGGATCGTCGGTGAGGCCCGTAATCATCGGCATCATCAGCACGTTGCATCGGATTCCTGCGCGCGCCAGCTCGAACAGCGCGCGCAGCCGCAGGCCGGGACGCGGCGCCCGCGGCTCGAGTATTCGCTGCAGCTTGCGGTCGAGCGTAATCAGCGAGAAGTTCACCGACAGCTTCGAGCGCCGATTGATCTTGCGCAGCAGCTCGAGGTCGCGAACGATCAAGCTCGACTTGGTCGTGATCGAGAGGTCCAGTCCCCCGAGCTGCGCGAAAACCTCGAGCATCGAACGCGTCAGCCCATATTTCCGCTCGGCCGGCTGATAGGGATCGGTCGCCGTGCCGATAGCGATCGCGTCGGTGCCGATCGGCGTGCGCGAGAGTGTGCGCGCCAGCACCTCGGCCGCCATCCGCTTGACGAAAATCTTGCGCTCGAAGTCCATCGGGTCGCGCAACTCGAGAAAGTCGTGCGTATAGCGCGCGTAGCAGTACACGCATCCGAACTCGCAGCCGCGATAGGGATTGATGGTCCATCGAAACGGCATGCGCGGGCTGTCGCATCGATTGAGAATCTGGCGCACCGGCATCTCGATGAACTCGACGCCGCGGGTGGCGTCGAGTTCGTCTGGCGGCGGCGAGTAGAGGGGCAGTGAGGCAGCGGTGTTCATCTGACGGCTCAGAGCACTTTCGTTTTTTCTTCGCCCGATGTCAAGATTTGGGACAATGTTGACATTCTCCTGCATTTCAGCGTTCGCGAGCGACGCGTGGTGAAGGAATGGATTGGGAGAGCGAGATGATCTGACGCTGAGCGGGGATGCGGCCGGTCTGCGAATCGTGAGTGCATATCGTGAAAGTCGGGCGCATCGGGGTGAGTCTGATGGCGAGAATGGGTAAGAGGGATTCATCGTAAGTATTGTGGCATGGCCGGGTGACAACGGTTGGCAGGGGGGAAAGTGAAACCCGCCGTGGGTTTCACGCTTCCTTGGGCAGGGGTGACCCCTGCACCCAGTGATTTCTCGCGCTCCGCTGTCGCGCGACGCGATGGTGATTGGGCTCAGGGGCTGCTCAGGGGGCGGTCCGTATTTTGTCGTTATCAGCCGCTGCGGCGTAAAATCGCGGACTTTGTCTCTGCGACGGAATCTTCGGCTGCGGCCGAGTTTTGGTGGAAGCAGAGAATCACGGGCTGAAGCCGGTCCCACTTCAGGCGGTGATGATAAGGGAGTCGAGTTGAGATTTGGTGTCACAGGCTTCAGCCTGTGATTTTCTGGTCTGTGCAGAAAGCGGAGGATCGCTGCCCGTTTGCTGGTGCGTGTCTCTGTCGCGGTAGGCGCCTCCCTCGGCAAGGCTCAGAACAGGCTCGGCGATTTTGTAGAAGATGTTATCGCGGTTGGAGCCCTGATTTCAGAGCGGGGCCGTAGTTGCGTTTTGATATCGGGTGCGCAAGTGGCGTGAGAAGCGATAGGACAGGCGTGCAGCAAAGAGGATTCAGGAGTCGAGCGAAAACAAAGCTTCGCATGCGCGGCTGTGTCGGTATAATCTTACGGTGGTCAGGTGGAGGGCGGGAATGTCCGAAAGACCGGGCACTGAAATCCAGCAGAACGAATCACTGACAGAAGCGTTCGACTCGAAAAAGCGAGAACTCGGACAATTTCTGACACCTCGCGCGATCGCCTCGTTCATGGCTTCCCTGTTCGAGAGCTTCCCAGCTGAAGTGAAGCTTTTGGATCCGGGCGCTGGCGATGGCGCTCTCACGGCTGCGTTTGTTCGTAATGCGTGCGACGCCGAGATGAGGCCGAAACGGATTTCGGTGACTGCGTATGAATTAGATCCGGTAATCATTCCGCGGCTAGAGCAAACTTTGCGGAAATGCCAAGCCGAGTGCATTGAAAAGGGAATCGATTTTGTTTGGATCGTGCACAATAAGGACTTTGTCGAAGCAGGCTGCGAGCTGGTGTCCTCGACGCTGTTTTCCGATTCAGTCTCACCATTTAATGCGTGTATCATCAACCCGCCATATCGCAAAATCAGCAGCGATTCGCGAACGCGTTGGCTCCTGCGAAAAGCTGAAATCGAGACGACCAATCTGTACACGGGGTTCCTTGCGCTTTCTGCAAAGCTCCTCGCCGATTCTGGAGAGATGGTAGCGATTTGTCCGAGAAGCTTCTGCAATGGGCCATACTTCAAACATTTCCGGGAACAATTCTTGTCAGCGATGTCACTGCGGAGGCTGCATGTATTCGAGTCCAGGGCGGCCGCTTTCCAGACGGATGATGTCTTACAGGAAAACGTGGTTGTTCACGCCGTGAAGTCGGGAGATAAACCACCTGCAATAACCACTTCGATCAGTTACGGCAGACCAGAGAGTCCGGTTTTTGAGAGAAGCGTTAGATATCATGACGTCATTTCTCCTTCAGACTCTGATCACTTCATCCACCTGATCACCGAATACGCCGATGACGTCGTCCGAGACAAAATAGCGCGCTGCGCCACACCACTAACGACGTTAGGGCTAGAAGTTTCGACGGGCAGGGTCGTTGATTTTCGCGCCTCGGAGTTTCTCCTTACAGAGGCACGGACAGATGCTGCACCCCTGATTTACCCGGCACACTTCGATGGGACATTTGTTCGCTGGCCAGCCCAAACAACTCGGAAACCAAACGCGATCCGGATCACACCGCAGACCAGCAATCTCCTTGTTCCGGCTTCGGTCTATGTACTGGTAAAGCGCTTCACATCAAAGGAGGAACGGCGTCGCGTCGTGGCATGTATCTACGACCCTTCTCGTGTTGCCGCCGAGAACGTCGGCTTTGAGAACCATCTGAACTATTTCCACTCGGGTAATCGGGGCATCTCCATGCGGGTCGCTAAAGGACTTGCCATGTTCCTTAATTCAACGCTGGTCGACAGGTTCTTCCGACAATTCAACGGGCACACCCAAGTCAACGCAACCGACTTGCGTAATTTGCGTTATCCAACACTCGAAAAACTCACTGCGCTCGGTCTTAAGATAGATGATGCTTTTCCCGCACAGCCCGAGCTTGATGCGCTTGTGGAGAGGGAGCTGCTCTGAGCGCGATTAAGCATCTACGCGTCAGCCGGAAAGCTAGGGAAAGAAAGCTGACGGAAGCGATAGCAATACTCAAGTCCGTGGACTTTGGTCCTCGGCAGAGCAACGAAACTGCCGGATATACATTGCTCGCGCTCGTCGATCTGACGCCTGAGGCCCCGTGGACCGCGGCAGCCAATCCTCTCAGAGGCATCACGCCGATAATCACGTTCATTGCCAAAGAGTATGGACTCCGTTACGCGCCCAACACGCGCGAGACAATTAGAGATGAGGCCGTCAAATACTTTCTTGATGCAGGCCTTTTGCTGAGAAATCCTGACAATCCCGCGCGCCCGATAAATAGCGGAAAAACCGTGTATCAGGTAGCACCTGACGCGCTAGCCGTGTTTCGTACGTTTGGGACCGCTGCTTGGCCGGCCCAATTGAAGGAATATTTGAAGAGAATTAAGAGTATTCGCGAATTCGTTGAAACCCAACGACATCTAGCTCGAATTCCAGTTACCTTGCCTTCCGGTCGGAAAGTGACCTTATCACCGGGCGGACAAAATCCTTTAATCAAACAGATTGTGGAGGAGTTCTGTCCAAGGTTTACCCCTGGGGCAACCGTAGCTTACATCGGTGACGCTGAGAGCAAATTCCTACATTTCGAAGCGGCCTACCTCAAGGACTTGGGCGTAGTGATCGCCCCGTCAGAGAAGATGCCGGATCTGGTGATCCACGATTCGAAGCGCAATTGGTTGCTGCTTATCGAGGCGGTGGTTAGCGCAGGTACGATGGACTCAAAGCGGCGCAACGAATTGAGAGGCGTGTTTGGAAACAACAAAGCTGGTCTGATCTTTGTAACCGCATTTGAGACCCGCGACGCGATGCGAACCTTCCTGCCACGCATCTCGTGGAGGACAGAGGTTTGGATCTCAGAAGATCCAGATCACCTCATTCATTTCGACGGCGAACGTTTTTTGGGACCGTATCCTGATGCGACGCCAGTTGGTAGTTCACATACGACATTAAGCTGAAGTGCTGTCTACCTGTGGCTTCAGAATGACACAGTTAGAGCGGAAAGCAGAATTCAGAGGTTGGCGGGCACGGCGGGCCGCCCCACTAGCAGGAGCCTCATGGGGTGGGTGGGGGGAATTGGGTTCTTAGGAAGGCGTCGAAGGCTCGGTCTGGGAGCGCGAGGCGCAGGGCCATCAGGACGCGGGCGGCTAGAGTTACTTTGTAGCGGGTTTTCGGGCTCGACGCAGAGATTGCTTTCTCGATTACTTCCGCTACGGCTTCGGGCGGGGCGGCGAAGCGGGCCATCGGGCCGCCTTCGTAGGCTTCGCGAATCTGCTTTTCTAGCACCACGTTGAAGGCGGCGTAGGGGGAATCCTTGGGCATCGCGATGCTGCCGACGGCGGTGTCGCCGAAGCGGGTTTTGATTGGGCCGGGCTGGATGACGATGACGTCGATGCCGAAGCCTTTCACCTCGAATCGCACCGCGTCGCTGAGCGCTTCGACCGCGTGCTTGGTCGCGTGATAGTAGCTGCCGCCGGGAAACGTGAGCTTACCGCCCATCGAACTCAGATTGACGACGCGGCCCCATCGCTGTCGGCGCATCGCAGGCAGCACCAGCTTGGTCATCGCGACCAGACCGAAGACGTTGGTCTCGAACTGGCGGCGAATATCGGTCATCGGCACTTCCTCGAAGGCGCCTTCGAGGCCGTAGCCGGCGTTGTTGATGAGCACGCCGACGGCGCCTTCGGCACGCTCGACGGTTTGCACAGCCGCGCGCATCGAGGCGTCGTCGCATACGTCGAGGGCGAGTGTTTTGCATCCGCGCTGAGCGAGGTCGGCGATCGATTCGGGCTTGCGCGCGGTTGCGTACACGTTCCATCCGCGCGACGCGAGCCGCTCGGCGGTGGCGCGGCCGATTCCGGTCGAGCATCCGGTGATTAGTACTGCTTTCGATATCGATTGTGGCATCTGTTTTTTGTTTTTTTGTTGTGCTCCCGGTTTTTGCCTTTTACCAATCGGAGTGTGACGGACTAAGCTGCGAGATACCAGTCGGGACCTCTCCCCCGGCCCCTCTCCGTTCAGGCGAGGGGAGTGGAGCGGGTAGGATTCAAAATGTCGGAGGCAATCGTGATGGCGTGTGGGTACTGGAGGATCACATCCAGAGCAGAGGCGGAATCTTGAATTGCGCGCTAGTGTGCTGTCCCGCAAATATCTTTAAGAACGGAGCCCTAACCCCTGGCCCCTTCCCCAGAAAAGGGGAAGGGGATTTGAGGCAACTATCTGGCCACGTCCTATCCCCCTCCCCCCTCCCCCCTTTCCCGCGGGAAAGGGGGAACAGAAGGGTAGCGGAGACTGGAAAGCGCCGTGAGCGGCTGTTCCAGAACCAACCAGACCATTTTAAAGATATTTGTGGGACGCGATACTAGGAGCACGCTGAATAAGGACCCTCGCCTTCGATCCTCTCCCTTGTAGGGAGAGGGGAAGGGCGCGGGCGTGCAAATTCTTCTGGAGGAATCGCGATGGCGGACAATGGGCGCAGGTATCGTGAAAAGTACGGCGAGTGGGCGCTGGTGACGGGCGCGTCGGCGGGGATCGGGCTTGAGTTTGCGCGGGCGCTCGCGCGCGAGGGCATGTCGATAGTGCTGACGGCGCGGCGCGAAGATCGGCTGAAGCTGCTGGCCGCGGAGCTCAAGGAAAAGTATCACGTCGATACGCGCGTGGTCGCGGTCGATCTGGCGGCGGCGGACGGCGCGGATCGGCTGGCCGACGCGGTCGCGGATTTGCCGATCGCATTTCTCGTCAACAACGCCGGCTTCGGCTACGCCGGCCGTTTCGACAAGCAGGCAACCGACAGAGTGCGCGACATGGTCGTCGTTAACTGCGTCGTGCCGGTGGTGCTGACCAGCCGCATCCTACCCGGGATGGTCAAGCGCGGGCGCGGCGCGGTGATCGTCGTGGGATCGGTGGCGGGGCGCCAGCCGCTGCCGTTGCATGCGGTTTACAGCGCGACCAAGGGATTCGATCTGCTGTTCGGCGAGGGCTTGTGGGGCGAACTGCGCGGGACGGGTATCGACGCGCTGGTGATAGAGCCGGGACCGACGCAGACCGAGTTCCAGTCGGTGGCGGGCGAGAGCGTTGGGCCTGACCATGGCGAGCCGGCGGAGAACGTGGTGCGGGTCGCGCTCGACGCGCTCGGCAAGCATCCGAGCGTCATCTCGGGATGGTTCAACTGGGTGCGCGCCAACGCGATCCGGCTGGTGCCGAGATCGACGGCGGCGATAATCGCGAAGAAGGTGGTCGAAGGGTCGACGCCGGTGGAATTGAGATAGAGTGAAATCACTTTATTGAATGTGAAACCCGCCGTGGGTTTCACACTTCCCTGGGCAGGGGTGACCCCTGCACCCAGTACTAAGAGCAAGGGTGACCTCCTTCGGCTTCGCTCGGGACAGGCTCTGCACCCAGTACTAACGGGTCACGGAATGATCACGAGGTCGTAGGCGGGCGGGAGTTTGTCCGCGATGGTCGCGAGCGATGAGCCGTCGGCGGATGCTCGCATGACGGCGCCGTCGTTGCAGACCGCGAAGAAGCCGCCATTGTCGGGATCGGCCTTCATCCTCATCAGCATCCCGCGCCCGAAATTCTGTTCGGCGGAAATCGGCGTGAAACTTTCGCCGCGATCGGCGCTTCGAAACAGCATCGCGTCCGCCCCCGTCGGTCCGACGCGCCAGGAAGGCGGCGGGCCCATCGCGGCCGCGGTGAATACGTCTTCGCGGTCTGGCGCGCTGACGTGCAGCGGGATGGTGTAGGTGCGATTGAGCCCGCGCGTCACCTGCTCCCACGATTTTCCGGCGTTGTGGGACAGGAAGAAGCCGGCGCCCGTGGTCGCGTAGAGGCGGCGCGAGTCGCGCGAATCTACCGCGACGGTGTGAATGTCCACGTACAGGCCGTCGTTGAGCGACTCGAATGACGCGCCTTCGTTGCGCGAGCGGAAGATGCCGCCCTCCTCGACGCCGACGTACATCGTGGACGGCTCATGCGGATCGAAGGCGATGGAACGCACGTGCGGGATGTGCGGCGGCGGCGGAAACGTCCAGCGGTCGCGGCCGGGGATTTTCAGGAAGCCGTCGCACTCCTTGAAGGTGCGCCCGCGATCGTCACTGCGGAACAGGCGCGCGTGCGAAGTGCCGAGAAACACGCGATCCTTCACGGCGGGCGACGCGGCGAGCGACCATACCTCTTCTTCGCGCGCGAGGTGGGGAGTGACGTCGGTCCAGGTGCGGCCGCCGTCGATCGAGCGGGCGAGCGTACCCTTGCCGCGGGTGTGTTCAGTCGAGCCGGCGTAAATGAGATTGGGATCGGCGGCGTCCTGCGCCATGCACCATACGGCCGACGGATCCGCAAGCACCATCAGCGGCGTCGCACCGCGCGAGGGGTCGAGAATTACTATGCCCTTGGACGTCCCGATACACAGACGCATCGCGGTAAACCTCACGTGGACGCTACAAATCGTAGCGCAGAGCGCGGCGGAATAGGAGAGGATCGGGAGGAGAAGAGACTTGATTCTATGTGAAACCCCTCCTGGGTTTCACGCTTCCTTCGGCAGGGGTGACCCCTGCACCCAGTGACAAGAGAAGATGCGGGACTTCGTCCCTGTTAGAACTATTGTGGTATGAAGGTGTTTTTTTGAGATGACGTCGCGCCACGCCACCGCGCTTGCGATCGTTGCATGGTACCTGATGATTCCGCCGATTGGTGCCGACTACAAAGTCGATGCGCGCGCGCCGATGCTTGAGTGGAGGAGGAGCGTGAAGTTCGATTCCGAGAAGGAATGCGAAGCGTCGCTCAAGGACGTCATCCAGCACCCTACTACACCCGATGAGTATCAGGCGGCGGCGAGGGCCACGCTGAAGGCCAGGATGCATCCGATCAGCCAGGCGGAAATGACGAAACGAACGGCGGAGTCGCAGTGTGTTGCGGCCGACGATCCCCGGCTCAAGGCGAAAACGAAGTAAGGATGCCGCAGAGCTAAGTCAGCTTGGTGCCGACGCGAAGTTCCCCGGCGGTTGCGAGCTCGGCGGGGGCGACCTTTTTGGGATTTGGATCGATGCGTGCTCGCTTGATCGTGATCGTCCCGCCGGCGAGCGCGATCTTCATTCCTTCGGGATCGATGGCGACTATCGTTCCTGGTTCATCGTCCGCGCGGCTTGCTGAAAACGCGGCTTCGTAGAGGCGCAGGCGCTTGTCGCCGACGCTGGCGAAGGCACCGGGCTGCGGGTCGCATCCGCGGATCAGATTGAAGACTTCGCTGGCTGGTTTTGCGAAATCGATCTTTGCGTGCTCGTCGCGGCATGGCGGCTCGTAGGTCGCGTTGCTCTCGTCCTGCACGAGCGCGGGCGCGTTACCGGATTTGATCAGGTCGACCGCCTCGACCATCGCGTCAATGCCCATCGGAAAGAGCGTGTTGAAGTAAATCGAGCCGACGGTGTCGTTCTCGGCAATCGGCACGCGCTTCTGAACGAGGATCGGGCCGGTGTCGATGCCCTTGTCGGGCCAGAACCATGTGACTCCCGTTTCCGCGTCACCCTGGATGATTGCCCAGTTGATGCCGCTGGCGCCGCGATGGCGCGGGAGGAGCGACGGGTGAAAGCAGATCGACTTGTAGCGCGGCGCGTAGAGAATTCGCTCGGGAACGATCAGCGTGACGAAGGCGAGGATGGCGAGGTCGGCGTCCAGCGTTTTGAAATGCTCGAAGGCGGCATCGTTCTTGAATGACTTGGGCTGGCTGAGCGGGAGACCCATCGCGCGCGCCTTGGCAGCGAGCGCGTCGGGCTTGCCGGCGGGCGGATCGGGGGGCGCGAAGACGTGGACGATTTCGTCGCCGTGATCGACGAGCGCCGCGAGCGCTTTTTCCGCGAATGCCGCTTGGCCGAGCAGTGCAATCCGCAACGTGGCGTTCCTCAGGGTCTCCTGTAAGATTCTGCGGTCACCCTACCAAATGAAAAACGGAGTTGCACCTGAAACGACGCGTCGCCTGCGGCGTACCTCAACTGGAGCTTTCATGGCACCTTCGTCGATGCTCAGCTTCAAAATTTCAACCGTAGTTGCGGCGGCTGTGTTGACGACTGCGTTATCTTCGGCGATGGCGCTCGCGGCGCCACCCGCGCCGGGGAATCATAGCGAGTCGCTCGAAATCGGCGCGGGCACCGCGAAGATGACGCGCACCTTTATCGTGCATGTGCCGCCGGGATTCGACGGCAAATCGAAAGTGCCGGTGGTTTTCATGCTCCATGGTGCGGGCGGCAGCGGGGCTGGCGCGATGCCTGAGACGGGATGGGACGCGAAGTCGGATCGCGAGGGCTTTATCGCGGTTTTCCCCGACGGCACTTCACCGCATCCGCTGTTGCCTCCGCGATTTCTACTCAATCCGCGGCTGTGGAACGACGGCTCCGGGCGCGGCGCGATCGGCGTCGAGCACGTCGACGACCTGGGCTTTATCTCGAAGATGATCGACTTCCTCGAGGCGCGCTACAGCGCCGACCCGGCGCGAATCTACTGCACGGGCTTTTCCAACGGCGCGTCGATGACCTTCAGCGTGGGGCTCAATCTGTCGAATCGAATCGCGGCGATCGCACCGGTCGCGGGTCATCTGTGGGAGCGGGAAAAACAGCTCGCGTATCCGGTTCCGCTGCTCTACATCGTCGGCACCGCCGACCCGTTCAATCCGCTGGGCGGCGGCAAAGTGAACCTGCCCTTCGAGAAAATCCAGGATCGCCCTCCGGTCGAGGACTCGCTCAAGGAGTGGGAACGGATGCTGGGATGCGGCCCGGAAGTACAGACGGCGCGCGGTAACGGCTTCATGGAAATCACCTACAACGAGTGCGCCAAGGGCGGCGAGGTCGAGTACTACACGGTCAAGGATTTGGGGCACGTCTGGCCCGGCGGAAAGAGTCGACTGCCGGAAAAATGGGTGGGCAAGCCGAGCGACAATCTGAACGCGACCGACGTCATCTGGGATTTTTTCAAGGCGCATCCGCGGACGCCGGCAACGAAAAGCCAAATCGATCGCAAAGGCGATTGACACAGTCGGTCGCGGGCCGCTTTGATGACCGATCGAATGTTATCCACTCGACGGTTGTCTGAAATTCTCCTCCTTTTAGTGTCTATGGCTCTGCCGACACTTTCGCAGGACCGCCCCGCAGAGGCGCGTAGCGGGCGCGGGCGTATCGTGGTGTTGATGGTGTGGGACGGGCTGCGGCCCGACTTCGTCACGCAGCGCGACACGCCGAACCTCTTCCGGATGGCGCGCGAGGGCGTGCGCTTCGACAAGCATCACTCGATCTTCCCGACGCTGACGATGGTCAACGCGACCGCGCTCGCAACGGGGGCGCCGCCGGGCGTCAACGGACTCGAGGGCAACAACTTCTTCCTGTGGCCGTCGGCAGAAACGCCGAAAGGTCAATTGGTCGGGGCCGAGAGCGCCAGGGCGATACTGAATTTGAACGGAGCGGATAGATTCAAGGGGCGGCTGATCGGGCTGGACACTATTGTGCAGGAAGTTGCGCGCGAGGGCGGCTACGTCGCTGTGATCGGCAAGCAGGGGCCGACCTCGGTGTTCGACAATCGCGTCGCGACTATCGTCGATGGCAAAGATATCGTCGGGGAGCCGCAGAAGGATTACCTGTTCGCATCGGAAGATCTGGTCTCGTCGAATCCGAAAGTAAATATCGAGGTTCCGCCCGATTCGAAAACCACGGTGGCCGACGAGCAGCGCGATTTGTACTTCGCGCGGCTGGCCGTCGAGGACGCGTTGCCGGCCGCCAAGGCCGCTGCGGATGCGGGCCATCCCGCGCTGGTCGTTCTGTGGCAGCATAATCCCGACCTCACGCAGCATGTGGCCGGGTTGGGCACGATGCCCGCGATGGAGGCGCTCAGCCTGTGCGACAACAACCTGATGCGCGTGCGCGCGGCGATCGACGCGCTCGGAATCGCGGACAAGACAGACGTGATCGTGGTGTCGGACCACGGCTTCGCGACGATTAAGTTCCGAATCGTGCTGTCGGAGATGCTGGTGTCGGCGGGAATCAAGAAAGCGCCCGACAGCACCGACGTAGTCGTCGTGCCCAACGGCGGCGCGGACCTCGTGTACCTGTCGCCGACGGAATTTCCAACGCCGGAGTCGAAACGAGCGGTGCTGCAGAAGATCGTCAACTTCGCCGAGGCGCAGGAGTGGTGCGGGCCGATCTTCTCGCGCGACTCCGCCAGCGCGCCCGATGAATCGAGCCCTCGCGGGCGGCATCAGCGTGCGCCGAAGCCGTATCTCGGATGGATCGACGGTACCTTCAGCCAGCGCGTCGTCGGGCTGTACAATCCGGCGCGCTCACCGGACCTGGTGATTTCATTTCGCGAGGAGCCCGACGCCGACAACAAGCACCTGACCGGGCCGGGCAATCCGGCGTTCCTGATAGGCCAGATCGGACAGGTCTCGACGCCAAACAAATCCGCCGCGCTGGTGCATCCGGTGAAGGGAGTCGTGTACGCCGACACCGGGACCGGCCAGACGTTCACGACCGGCATGGGGATGCATGGCGCGGCGGGCGAGCGCGAGATTCATAATTTTTGCGCGGCGAGCGGACCGGACTTCCGGCGCGGGTTCGTTGATTTCAATCCCACGGCGAATATCGATGTCGCGCCGACGATCACGCAGATACTCGGCACGCTGCCGAACATCGGCCCCGGCGGCGTGGTGCCGGCCGGACGCGCGATGGCCGAGGCGCTGACCGAAGGGCGCCACGGCGCCGAGGGATCGCATACGCAAACGATGACGGCGGACCTGATGCTGCAGGGCGTCGAGGCCGTTACGACGATTCGCGTCACGTGGATCGGTGACGAACCGTATCTCGACAGCTCGACGGTCGAGCACAAGCCGCTCGGCAGCTCGCCGTAAGGACTCCGGAGGAAGGAACTTAATTGTAGTGAAACCCCTCCTGGGTTTCACGCTTCCTTGGGCACGGGTGACCCCTGCACCCAGTACTCGGAAAAGAAGGATGCGGGACTTCGTCCCTGTTAGAACTTGTTAGGGCGGAGCTGCGTCGGGCCGCTGTATTTTGGCGGCTGGCTCCGTGGATGGCGGTGTGGTTGGCTATTCTTGGCCAGTTGCGATTTCGCATTTTCGGAGGACTGAATGTTCAGAAGGTTTTTTCGATGGATTATTCGAACGGTGATCATCGTCGTGGTGCTGTTCGCGATCGTCGCCATCTCGGACTACATCTCGCATCGCGTGCAGCCCAACTCCGTGCTCGCGGTCGAGCTCAACGGACCGGTGGTCGAGCGCGGCGGCGGCAGCGTACTCGGCCTGTTCAGTAAAACCCAGACGGCGCTGAATGTGCTGCGCAATGCGATCGATCAGGGTGCGAAGGATCCGAAAATCGTCGGCCTGGAAATCAGGGTGATCAACCCCGAGATGGAGCTGGCGCAGGCGCAGGAAATCGTCGCCCTGATCCAGTCGTTCAAGAGCCATGGCAAATGGACCGCGGCGTATATCGAAACGGCCGGCGAATCGGGCATGGGCAATACGCCGTATATCGTCGCGAGCGCCTGCGACGAAGTCTCGCTGATGCCGGAGGGCGACCTCAACCTGATGGGCGTGCAACTGCGCGAGCTGTTCACGCGCGGCACGCTCGACTGGCTGGGGCTCACGCCGAACTTCGCGTCCGCCGGGAAATTCAAAAGCGCGGCCAACATGTTCACCGAGAAGGACTTCACGGCGGCGCAAAAGGAAGAGGACGAAGGGCTGGCCGGGAGCCTGTACGATCAGATCGTCGCGGCGATCGGGGCCGAGCGCAAGCTGAGCCCCGATGCGATCAAAGCATTGATCGATCGCGCGCCGCTGAACGCGGATGACGGCCTGAAGGCGCGCCTGGTGGATCGGCTCGAATACGAAGACGAATTCAACGAGCGCGTGAAGAATCACGGCGGCTCGTCTCACAAGCTAATTGAATACACCAATTACGCACGTTCCAGCCTGTTCTCAAATTTGGGCGGCGGAGATCAAATCGCGGTGATCTACGGCGAGGGAGAGATTCAGCGCGGCGGCGAGGGCTTCGATCCGTTCTCAACTCCCGACAGTACCGCGATGACGTCCGACGACATGACGGAAGCATTGAAGTCCGCGCGCGAGGACGACGACGTTCGCGCCGTGATCCTGCGCGTCGATTCGCCCGGCGGCTCGATGCTCGCGTCGGAGCTGATCGGCCGCGAGGTCGAGCTCACCGCGAAGAAAAAACCGGTCGTGGTCAGCATGTCGGGATACGCCGCGTCGGGCGGATACCTGGTGTCGATTCCAGCGGCGAAGATTATCGCCGAGCCGGGCACGATCACCGGCTCGATTGGCGTGCTGGGCGGCAAGTTCAACGTCTCGCCCGCCATGCAAAAGATCTACGCGAACACTGACGCGGTGAGCCTCGGCGCAAACGTGGGAATGTTCGACATGTGGACTGACTTCACGCCCGCGCAATCGAAGCAGTTCCAGGATGAGATAATGCGCGACTACCAGCACTTCCTGAAACTGGTCGCGGACGGGCGCCATATCACGGTGGCGCAGGCCGACGCGGTCGCGCAGGGACGGGTCTGGACGGGAGAGCAGGCGATCAAGTTCAAGCTGGTCGATTCGCTCGGCGGACTCGATGACGCGATGGCGGCGGCGAAGGGATTGGCGCGCCTCGCGCCCGATCAGCCGGTCGGAGTCATCGAGCTTCCCGAGCAGCCGGGACTGTTGCAATCGCTGGCCAGCGCCAAGCGGGTCGCGGCGCTCACGCAGCGCCCGACGGTGCGAATCGTCGAGCCGGTCATCGAGCTCATTCATGCAGCTCTCAGCGGTCACGCGATTTTCAGCGCCGCGTATTGCCCGGTTGTGCCGATGCTTTGATCGAAGGAGGCATGCCAGTGGACACGCAGCTCGAAGGATTTCTCAACGTGCTGGGCGAGGCCGAGCGCGCCGGCGGCCGCGTCCTGCACGAACTCACCGAGCTGGCCCATTCACTCGAGCTGCGCGAGATGCTCAAAAAAGTCGGCCACGACGAAGGCTACTATGCGGGAGAGCTCGCCGCGCACGTGCGACGGCTGGGCGGCGTCCCGTCGACGAAGACGGGAGACTTTGTCGAGAAAGTGCGCGCGGTCGGAGATTTTCGCGGCAAGCTCGAGCTGCTGAATCGCGGCCAGCGATGGGTCATCCGCAAGATCGAAGAAAACGTCGCGACCGTCGGTGATCCTCCGCTCAAGGCATTCCTGGTCGTGATGGCGCAGGGGCATCGCGTCAACATCGGCGCGCTCGAAGAGGCGCTCAAAGAAGGTCTCCTCTAGACGGAGTGCAGGAAGTCGCGTGCGGCAAACAATCATCGGTCTGCTGATGGTCGCACTGACTGCGGCGTTCTTCTACTGGGTCGCCAGGCGCCGCTACAAGTGCCCGTACTGCGGGCGCATCGTCAGGTATGATGACATCAACTGTCCGCACTGCGGCAACGACATGAAGTATCGCCATCGCGCGGGTCCGGAGGCGATTCCGCGGGCGGCGGCGGACCTGCGGCCGGGCAAGCGCCGGACTAGCGACCGTTCTTCACGGCATTGAGGGCGGCCGCGGCGCGTCGCAAAAAAGTTTGCGTCTGGGACTTCGAGTTGATCGGGAAGCGCACGAAATCGTCGTCAATTTTGAGATCGGCGAAGAATCCCGCGGGGTCTTCATGGAAATGCAGAAACCCGCTTGAGCCGCAATAGAAGGCTCCGCGCTTTTTCTCCTTGAGTCCGCCGAGCCGCCGAATTTCAATCAGGATCGGCTCGATCTGGTCGAGAGCCTCCGGTCCCGCGTGCTTCATTGACTACAATCTCCGCGCCAAGTGGCTATAGCAAGTAGCTATCTACGAATTTCCCAGCTCGATTAGGTAGCCATCGGGATCCGTGCAGTATGCATACGGGACGCCGGGTGCATGCTCGCCACGGCTTTGCAGCGTTCCGCCAGCGTTCGCGACCTGCTTGACCATTTCGTCGAGGTTGCCTTTCCCGGTCGAGAAGCCAAAATGCGATACTCCGCCGCCTGCCACCGGATCCTCCGCTCTGGCCTGGCACAAGGTGATCGTATCGTTCGCTCCCGGTGAATGGAGAAATACCATTGTTTTTCCTTCCCAGAATTTCACCTCGAGGCCGAACGCTTCCTGGTAGAACTTCAGCGAGCGGCCGATGTCCTTGACGTTGAGATTGATGTGATGCAATCCGCGCGCTTTGATCATCGCCGTGCCTCCTGAGTCCAGGTCTGGCTATTCGAGTGACTATTTACATACCCTGCTGCCCGTGACAGTCGGAGCAGATTCCGTACAGTTCCATCTTGTGCCGCGTCAACGTCACGCCTAGATCGCGCGCGACGATGTTTTGCATGCGCTCGATCGCGGCATTCTCGAACTCGATGATCCGGCCGCATCGCTCGCAGATGAAATGATCGTGATGGCGCTCACCGACGGCTTCGTAACGCGCCTGGCCCTCGTCAAAATGGCGCTCGTACAACAGCGCGCATTCCTTGAGCAGGCGCAGCGTCCGGTAAATCGTCGCATAGCCGACGTGAGGGTTGATCTTCTTGACCTCGGCGTACAATTCCTCGGCGCTGATATGATGGCCATGATCGAAGAATACGCGCGCGATGTCGTCGCGCTGGCCGGTGGACTTGAGGCCGCGCTCCTTGAGGCGAGCGTGGAACGTGAGCATCCGCTGCGCCGCGCTGATCGCGGGCTTGCGATCGATTACGGTGTGGCCAGCCGACGCGGTTTCGCCGGTTCGCGGCATCTCTGCCCTCAGGACGAAGCGTCTCCGAGGTGAACGACGCGCCGCGCCGCCGGGGACAGGTACAAGGATTCGAGATCGCGCGAGCGCAGCGCTTCGGCAATCACTTCGAGCTGCTCGGCGGCGGGCTGATCGCGATCTATTATCAGCAAATTCTTGTCGCGCAGCCTGCAGGCGCCGCCACGCGTGCGGTAGCCGATTTCGCGCATGATCTTTTCGCGGCGCACCTCGAGGCCGACGCGCTGCGCCGCCTCGGCGAGCTCGTCCACGATTCTCATCATCCGCGCCTCGCTGAGTTCGCTCATTTCACTTTTTCACTCGCCCATCCGCACAGTCGATTTCGGTTGCGATAACGCCGCCTCTTGAGGCATAACCGCGCGACATGTTATCGCGGTAGTTAACGCGGAGGTCACGCGCTTGATCAAGAAAATCCTTGTCGGCATCGACACCTCCGAACACTCCCGCAACGCACAGGCATACGCCTTCTATTTCGCGCGTATCTTCAGTGCATCGCTGATCGGATTGCATGTCGTCGATATCGTGTCGATCGAAGGCTCGTTTTTCCATGATATATCAGGTTCGCTCGGGCTGGAACCATATCTGGATTTCTCGTCCAAGATGCGCGAGGTGCTGACCGCCCGCGGCCGCGGCGTGCTCGACGAATTTGCCGCCGCCGCGAAGCGCGAGAATCTCGCGGTCGAGACCGTGCTCGACATGGGGATCGTCGCCAACCAGATTTGCGATCGAGCGCGCAGCGCGGACCTGGTCATGATCGGCCATCGGGGCGTCAACGAAAAATTTTCAACCGGGCTGTTGGGCTCGACGGCGGAAAGCGTCGCGCGCAAATCTCCACGTCAGTTGTTCATCTCGCCGAATCAATTTCGCGAGGTCAAACGCCCGGTGCTGGCGTACGACGGCAGCGAACGGGCGTCGCGCGCGATGCGCTCGGCCGCGGAAGTCGCCAGCGTGCTCGGCGTACCCATGACCGTCATCACTTGCGCACGCGATCCCAAGCTCGGCGAGCGGACCCTGGCCGAAGCGCGCACCTACTTCGAAAACTACACGCCGAGGGCCGAGTTCAGGCTGCTGCAGGGCCACGCCAACGAGGAAGTTGTGAAGTTCCTGAAAGAGCACGATGCCGACCTGTTGTTCATCGGCGCATACGGGCACAGCAGGATCGTCGAGATGGTGCTCGGCTCGACCACAGAGTTCGTGCTGCGCAACTCACCGTGCCCGGTATTCCTGGCGCGCTAGTTTTTCCGGTTTCGATTTCGTGCGATGAAACAAAACATTTACGATGACCCGCGTTTCTTCGCGGGCTACAGCCAATTGCGCCGCCACGAGAGCGGCCTCAACGCCGCCGTCGATCAGCCTGCAATGCGTTCGTTGTTGCCGCCGCTCGCCGCCAAACGCGTGCTCGATCTCGGCTGCGGCTTCGGCAAAATGTGCCGATATGCGATCGACTCCGGCGCGGCGATCGTCGTCGGCGTCGACATTTCGGCCAAGATGCTTGCGCGCTCGGATACTGCCGACGCGCGTATCAGCTACGTTCGCTGCGCGGTTGAAGATTTAGGTTTCGCGCCGGCGAGCTTCGACGTAGTTGTGAGCTCGCTCACACTTCATTACGTCGAGCGCTTCGATTCCGTCTGCGCGAATGTGAAGTCGTGGCTGGTCCCCGGCGGCGCATTTGTGTTTTCCGTCGAGCATCCGATGGTAACCGCGTTTCGCATGGGCGCGTATCTCGAGCGGAACGGCGAAAAGGAACACTGGCTGATCGACAATTACAAGCTCGAGGGAATTCGCCACACGCAGTGGTTCACAGATGACGTCATCAAGTACCATCGCTCGGTCGAGACTTACGTGAACACGCTGATAGACAATGGTTTCGCGATTGTGCGGCTGCTCGAGCCCGAGGCGACAGATGACGAGATTCGTAAACGTCCCGAGCTTCGCGAGGAGAGCCGGCGCCCAACGTTTATGATGATATCCGCGCGATCATAGCTGGGCTTCGGTCGCGTTCAACGACATTGAGGCGGAACGTATTGTAGGAAACGCAGCGCGGGATCGAACCGTCCCCTCGCTTCCCATTGACCGTCCCCCTTACACGAGAACTTGAGGCCGCGGTCTTCGAACGCCGCGCCAAAAATCGGCGTCTGCTCCTGGTTGGTATCAGTCGCGAGTGTGACGTCGTTTACCAACCCTGAGACCCTGTCTCCTACGGCGTAAACTTCCGCGGCTATCTTCAGGTAGATTACCTCATCCTTGAAAAACTCCGCGCGCGGTGCAGACATCAATACCTTGCCGTCCATGCTGAGTTCGATCGTCGAAGGGTCATCGGCTATTGCAAACCGGTGATAGCCGGTGAGATTTCCCGCGATTGGCTTGAAGACTAATTCATGGCCCGCGGGCTCGGTGGCGACAAACGGCTGCAGCTGAAACTTGCTCTGATCCCAGCGCATCAGACCGACTTGTAGCATCGAAGGACGTTCGCTGGTGCCTTTCAGTTCTGAAACCATTATCCAGACACAATACCAACTCTGGTTACTCTTGAGTTCGGGCAGGTCCAGGCTCGCGCTGAAAACAAAACTCTTCTTCTTCCTTAAATCGGCCCAATAGGTCAGTGCGGCAGCCCCGTTCTCAGATTCGTGCCGAATCGGTTTTGACTGCGGCTGCGCTTTCGTGGATCGACATGCGAGCAAAAGGATCAACGACAGGAAGAAAATCGCCGCAGAGCGCAAGGGCGAATCGATCCGACCGACGAAATACTTCGCGTTCATGCTGATCCGCGCGATCGTAGCTACGCCTGCGGTTCTTCGGCGCGCTGACGGAGGAACCTTCCGAGCAACAGGCGCATCGATTCGGTTGGCTGTATCCCGATCATCGGAAAATCGCCCAGGATAAACGTCGGGTAGCCGAGCGCGGAAAACTCGTCAGCCTCGCGCTTGTGCCCGGTCAGCCGCGCGGCCATCGAATCGCTGTCGAGCGCCGCGCGAAACCTCGATCGAGCGATGCCGGCGCGCTCCGCAATCTCTTCCAGCACCGAGCGATCGGCGATATCGGCGCCGTCGTCGAACGCCGCGTGAAAGATCGCGTCGTGATAGGGCGCGAAGACCCCCGCATCGCGCGCGATTTCCGATCCTTGCAGCGCGGCCGTCGAATCGATCCAGCTCGGCGGCGGCGCGACGCGGATGCCGGTCTCCGCCGCGACGAACAGCACTTTTTGCCGCTCGCGCTCGCCCAGCACGCGGCCGGGCTTGGCACGAAAATCGCGCATCGCGATCGGCACGCCTTTCCAGAGCGCCTCGAAGCCGAGTTCGTCCTCGAGCGGGGTGACGATTCGCCAAGCGATGTAGCAAAGCGTCGAGGCGTAATCGAAGTAGATTGGAATCCGGACCCGGCTCATATTGTTGACTTCGATGATCGCCGGTTCGAGCGGCTGCCGCAATTGGCGCTTGCGTGGCTCGCACAGCGCGCACATTGTTGATTCACCATGTCTTCAACTCGTCGTCCAGTTCTCAAATTGGGTGTGGTCGATTTCGGTGTCGAGAGCGCGACGCTGCCAGGAGGCGCGCAGGTTGATCTTCCCGTCATCCGCCACCCCGGTGCGAGCGCGATAGTCGCTCTCTATGAGGACATGAACGTCGCGATTCTGCGGCAGTATCGTCATACGATGGGCGGCTTCATGTGGGAAATTCCCGCCGGATGCCGCAACGCCGGTGAGGAGTCGCTCGAATGCGCGCGGCGCGAACTCGGCGAAGAAGCAAAAGTTGCGGCCGCGCGATGGGACCATCTCGGATCGATCATCACGATCCCGAGTTTCTGCGACGAGCGAATCGAGCTCTATCTGGCGCGCGAGCTATCCGCGGGAGCGGGCAAGCTCGATCGCGACGAGGTAATCACGGTCGAGCGCGTGCCGTTCGAGGAAACGTTCGCGATGATTCGCCGCGGCGAGATCGTCGATGCGAAAACCATGGTCGCGCTCTATCGCGCCCGCGACTTTCTGGAACACGAGCGCCGCGGCTGAGGAGGTCAATCGTGGTAATCCAAGTATTGGGCGTCGAGCATATCGATCTTACGGTGAACGACGTTGCGCGGTCGAGGGCGTTCTATGACAAGGTGCTTGGAGAACTCGGCTTTCGAAAATACGAGGGCAACGATTACATTCATTGGTCCAATGCTCAGATGGCGATTGCGATTCGCGAGGCGTCAGGCCCGAATCGCGACGCCCGCTTCGACCGATACCGCGTGGGACTTCATCATCTGGCGTTGCGAGCCCGCTCGCGGGCTGACATCGATGCGTTCCACAACTTTCTGGTGCGCGAAAAGATCGCGGTGCTCGACGCTCCCGCCGAGTATCCGCAATACGGCCAAGGTTACTATGCAGTTTTCTTTGCCGATCCCGACGGAATGAAGCTCGAGCTGGTGCACTATCCCTGGGGTCACTGGAAGAGGGTGCAGACCGAAGGCCACGATCCGCGACCGCGGTACGATTTGAAGCAGCAATCATGAAGACGCCAGCCAGAACGCGCATTCGCGGCGCTTACGAGCGTATCCATAGCGCGCGGCGCGGCGTCATGCGCCGCACACCGCTACTGGATTACTACTTCGTCCGGAAAGAGAAACGTGGTGGCGCCGTCGTCAAATTGCACAAGATACATGCGCCGGTCCAAATTATTTACCTCACGCAGGATGCGTGGTTGTTCGCTGAATCGACTACGCCCTTCGTGGTCGCGCACCGGTTTTCTGCAGCTTGCAATGCTTGCCGACTGGTCCTTCTGTGTTTAAGCTCGTCATCATATTTTTACCCCTCCACTTCCTCCCGGTCGTGACCGGTCACATCACCCTCACTGCCCATACTAGCAAGCTTTGGGCCTGATATTTAGACGTCTGAGAAACATTTGTGTTTCATTTGTCCAGAGCTGTTGAGAACCTCGGAAATCCACGATTTTCCTGTTTTGCGGCGAACTCCGAGCTTCGAGGCCCTTCGATTCATGCCTGATTTGAGGAAGTGAGATGCCTGAAAGACGGCATCTTTTTGACAAATTCGCGTCGTGATATTCAAAAGAAGAGCGCCAGAACAAATCGCGAAAAATTCGCGCTTCCAAGAGTTCTCATAAGCACAGATCAGATCGGGAAAAATTACCCATATGCCCACAATTTACCCACTCATAATGGGCCGTCGCGCGATGCTCGCGACCGAGCACTATCTTTCTGCCTCGGCCGGCGCGCGAATGTTCGCCTGTGGCGGCAATGCTATCGACGCTGCCATCGCTGCTACATTCGTCGAGGGCGTCGTGAACCCCCACATGCATACCATCGGCGGCGAAGCGCCCATGCTGATTTATTCGGCATCTGCCCGCCGCGTGGTTGCCATTAACGGCAATATGATGGCGCCTGAGCGCGCGACGATTGCGCAGTACAGGGCGCTCGGCCTCGAGCTGATCCCCGGCCACGGCCTACTCGCCGCCGGCGTCCCAGCCGCCTTCGACGCGCTGGTGACTGCGCTCCGCGACTTCGGCACCAGGCCGCTGGCGGAAGTGCTCGAGCCAGCGATTCAGCTCGCGGCCGACGGGTTCCCGATGCACGTGGGATTGTCCGGCGAGCCCGCCCGCGCCGACGACGCCATTGCCGGCGCGGGCGCGTCGATCCGCGGCAACGCCAAGCGCTTCCTTACCAAGTGGCCGTCTTCGGGGCGCGTTTATCTACCCGATGGCAAAGTCCCGGTGCCTGGGAGCGTGCTCAGGAATCCCGCGCTCGCGAACTTTTTCACGCGCCTGCTCGATGCCGAATCAGCCGCAAAGAATCGCGGGCGCGAGGCCGGCCTCGACGCCGCGCGCGAGCGCTTCTATCGCGGCGACATCGCGCGCGAAATCGTCGCGTGGTCCGACGCCAACGGCGGCATCCTCGGCGCCTCGGATCTCGCGCGCTTCACGACGCGCATCGAATCGCCCGCGAGCGCGGACTATCGCGGCGTCACGGTCTTCAAGTGCGGGCCATGGTCGCAAGGCCCGGTCTTCCTTCAGCAACTCAAGTTGCTCGAAGGCTTCGACCTCGCCGCGATGGGCCACAATTCCGCCGACTACATCCACACCGTCATCGAGTCGGCCAAGCTCTCGTTCGCCGATCGCGAGGCGTACTACGGCGATCCGGAATTCGTCGACGTTCCTCTCGACGGCTTGTTGAGCGAGCGCTATGCGGCGATTCGGCGCGAGCTTATGGATTCCGCGCGTGCCTCGATGGATCAGCGGCCGGGCGATCCGATCGCGATGCGAGCGATGCGCGAAGGTCCCGCAACCGACGCGCGTCCATGGGGTGCGGGCACGATTCACGTCACGGCCGCCGACCGCGACGGCAACCTGATAGCCGTCACCGCGAGCGGCGGATGGATTCCGAGCTCGCCGGTGATCGACGCCCTTGGCTTTCCGCTCGGAACGCGGATGCAGACTTTTTATCTCGACGAACGTCATCCCAACGCGCTCGCGCCGGGCAAGCGCCCGCGCACCACGCTGTCGCCGTCGCTCGCGATGGTGCGCGGCGAGCCGTATCTCGCATTCGGCACGCCGGGCGGCGATCAGCAGGATCAATGGACGCTGCAATTTTTCCTGAACGTCGTGGATTTCGGGATGGACCTGCAGGCCGCCATCGAGGCGCCCAAATTCTCGACGCCGCACTTCCCGTCGACGTTCTATCCCCACGACAACCGTCCCGGCGTCGTACGCATCGAGGATCGCGTGCCTGGCAATGTGCGCAATCAGCTCGCGTCGCGCGGCCACAAGATAGAAGTGCGCCCGCCATGGTCCGAAGGTCACGTGCTGGCCGTCCAAATCGACACCAAGACAGGAGTGCTGGCAGGCGGCGCCGACCCCCGCGGCCAAGCCGCGCCGGTCATGCCCGCGCAAGTGATCGGCTGGTAGCAGAGTGCGCAGCCCACACCTGATCAGAGCGGATGCGAATTGCGTGTTTCTTATGTCGTCCCTCGGCTACGCTCGGGATGAGGCAAAGAAACGAGCGGCCGCAGAGACTGCGACGGAAGGCCGAGCCGCGCACCGATTGCGCCGGCCGCGAGTCCGTCGGGGCCGCTTTGCACCAGCAGCCGTAACACGTCGAGCCTCGATTCCTGCGCCAATGCGGCGAGTGCCGCTATCGCCCTGACCTTTTTTATATTTTTATAACTATCGAATAATCGAATTGCCGTCAACAGCCTCGACTGCCGCGATCAGCTTTCTGCTTTGCCACCACAGCCGGAAGCGGGACCGGCCGGCGAGGGCCCGATTTTCACGTTTCGCCGAAATGCCGCGTCGGGCTTGCAGCAGCCCGCGAAGATGAATATTCGTTTATGGCGGACAGCGTCCAGATCGGGAAATCGGTAAGAATTTCAAGGCCACAGTCGATGCCCGAAATGGTTGATTGGCCCTGCGGAAGGTAGAAAACTGGCCGCAGATAAATGAACTGGCGTGTCGTTGGCTGGGAGAATGTTTCAGCCGTCGGCGGGCATGAAAACTGCTCATCGTGCAAGGAGGAGAGCTCGTGCAGACAAAGTCGCTGATTAAAGGTCTGTTCGTGGCGATTGCAATCGTGGTGGTCGCGGGATGCTCGGGAGAGCCACTCTCGACCCGCGAGAAGGGCACGTTCATCGGCACCGGAGTCGGCGCAGCAACCGGCGCGATTATAGGCGCCGCGGTCGGCAACCCGCTGGCAGGTGCGGCAATCGGTGGCGGTATCGGCGCGCTGGGCGGATATGCGGTCGGCAACGAGATGCAGAATCGAGAGAACCAAAACGCTCAGACCCAGGCGCAGATCAGCTCGCAGCAGAGGCAACTCGAGAATCAGCAGCGACAGATTCAACAATTGAAGAGTCAGAGCGAGACGGAGTAGCGGAGGGGAGAAGGACAATGCGCAAACATGCAATTGCAACGGCCGCGATGGCGCTTGCCGCGATGTTTCTGATTGCCGGATGCTCCGGGGACCCGCTTTCCACGCGCGAGGAAGGTACTCTCGGCGGCGCGGGAATTGGCGCGGCTACCGGCGCGATCATTGGCGCCGCCGTCGGCGCACCCCTGGCAGGCGCTGCTATCGGCACCGCGGTAGGTGGAGTGGGCGGCTTCGCGGTCGGCAACGCGATGCAGAATAGTCAAAACGCCAACGCGCAGACCCAGGCGCAGGTGCAGTCGCAGCAACAACAATTGGAAGAACAGCGTCAGCAGATTCAACAGTTGAAGGGAAATCAGGAAACCGAATAGCTCGGCTGACGTATAGTCATTGGAAGATGGAGGTTCTCAACATGCGCAAATCTGTAGGAATATTAATGAGTCTGGCGCTGGCGGGATCGCTCGTTCTTGCAGGATGCTCGGGGCAGCCGCTCTCGACTCGTGAAGAAGGCACTCTCGGCGGCACGGCGATAGGTGGCGCTGGCGGCGCGATTGTCGGGGCCGCCGTAGGCCATCCTCTCGCGGGCGCCTTGATCGGCGGTGCGCTGGGCGGTGGTACCGGCTACGTAGTCGGCAATTCGATGCAGAATACGCAGAATGCCAACGCGCAGACTCAGGCCCAAGTCGAGTCGCAACAGCAGGAAATCGAGAATCAACGCCAGCAGATCCAACAGCTCAGGTCGCAGGGTGAAACCGAGTAACCTGACCGCCCGATCTGACCAACAAAAGAGCGACGCCGCGTAGGGCGTCGCTCTTTTTGTTTCTCAGCGAGTATTTTCTTTTTTCGGTGAAGTTTGATTCATGCCGGCTTGCACAGCTTGCATGCTCTCAGCCCCTCGTGGCGGGCGCATTTTGAATCCGCGAAGATCAGCATCCTGGTCGGATCAGCGCGTCGCGCCGCCGAGCATTCGGGCCGGCAGAATATTTTGGTGTGACGATGCCCCATCACGGCGCGCGACGGTAATCGGAGGTCGCGCCCGACTTCGAATCCCTCCGCGCGCAGCAGCTTGATCTTGTTGTCGACGCCCCCGCCGTAGTTGCCGATCGTTCCGTCGGAGCGAATCACGCGATGACACGGCACGAAGATCGGAATCGGGTTCGTCGCCATCGTAGTGCCGATTGCGCGCTGCGCGTCCGGATGTCCGGCCGTCGCGGCCAGCCCCTGGTAAGTGATCACCGCGCCGGCCGGCACTTTTCGCAGCAAGGTGTAAGCGCGCCGCTGGAAATCGCTCTCGACCAGGCTCAAATCGACAGGATGCTCGGTCGCATCGGAGCCGCCCTCGAACACGCGATCGATCTCCGCTTCGATCCGCCGCGCACTCGCCTCGTTCTCGATCAGATCGAACTTCCTGCGCAGCATCTCGAGCGTCCGCTCGCCCCCGCTGATGAACAGGAAGTGAATCGCCGCGAGGCCGCGGTCGCTCTCCGCAACCAGCAGTCGTCCAAGCGGCGATGGAATCACGCCGACCCGCGCCTGCGGCCGGCGCAGGATCTTCATCGCGCGCTCGATGCGCGGCCGCGTCTGTCCGATCAGCGCGTCGAGCATTCGGTCGTCGATCGGTGGACTCTCTATCACTCGCGTCGCGATTCGATTGGTCTTCATCTTGATTACTCTTCGAGCCTCAGTTTCTTCAGCGCCTGGTAAACACTCGCCCGCGCGCTCTCGGCTGAGCAATTCAGCGCCGTGCCGATCTCCGCGTATTCCAGTCCCGCGAACTTGCGCATCATCAACGCCTGCCCCTGCTTGCCGGGCAGCCGCGCGATCGATCTCTTCAAATGAAGCGCGCCTTCGGGTCCGCCGTTGAGGTGATGCGGCGCCCTTTCTGCGATCGCCGCATCGTCCGCAGAAAAGCTCTCGCTGGAGATCACGCGCCCACGGCGCATTCGATCGCGCGCGCGATTGCGGCATAGGTTCGATGCGATTCGAAACACCCACGGGCGCAGTCCGTCTTCCGATTGCAGCGTCGGATAGGCGCGATAGGCGCGCAGCCAGGTTTCCTGGAACAGGTCCATCGCGTCGTCGCGATCGCCGGTCGAGCGCACCAGGAAGCGCATGATCTCGCGCTCCATGCTTTTCACCGCGTCTTCAAACGGCGGCGGCAACTTGAGATTGAACGTCGGCATCGTGCGTCAGGCCAGTCCGGCAATCGATGCCACCAAGTACCACAGCGTGATCGATGCGAAAACCGCGCCGAGAACTTCCTCGACGATGCATGCCTGCGCGAGCCTGAGGCCGTCGCCGATCTCATGCTCCGCACCGCGCTCGGCCACTTCGGTGAACCGCCCCTCGTCAACCTGGATAGTCGGTATCATTTTTTTGATGCTCCTGAAGACTACAACCCCGCTCCCGCCGATTTGTGAGTTGCTCCTAACCTCCCCTTGTCCGAGGAGACTTCTGCGTAACCCGTCGGGATTTCTTCCCCTCTCCCGAAGGGAGAGGATCGAAGGTGAGGGATCTTGTTCAGCGCGCGATTTTTTCGCGCGCGATTCAAGATTCTGCTTCTGTCTGTATGGGTCCGCCGAGATTGTCCGAGGAGAGGTTAAAAGTGCAATCGGCGTGCTGCATTGACGCGCGCCGCGATCCTGCGATCATCGTGCTCGGGCGGAGGTCTCTATGCATGCGACTGTCTGGATCGCGCTGTGGGCAGTCTTGTTCCTGGCCAGTCACCTGGTCATCTCGTCGTCCGCCGTGCGATCCGGGTTGATCAAATCGGTCGGTGCGCAACCGTATCGCGGCATCTACTCGATCGTCGCGCTCGCGACTCTCGGACCGCTCATCTTCGAGTTCGGGCACAACAAGCATGCCGGCCCGCTGCTCTGGTATCTGCGGGCGGTCGCGCCGATTCGATGGTTCGCGTGGCTGCTGATGCTGGCGGCGCTCATCTTGTTCGCCGGGAGCTTCATCAATCCGAATCCAGGCGCGATGGGCGCGCCGGCGGACAGGAACGAACCGCGCGGCATCCTGAAGATCACGCGTCATCCGGGGCTGGTCGGCTTCAGCCTGTTTGGAATCGCGCACATGTTGATGAACGGATGGGCGGGCGACGTGATTTTCTTCGGGATGTTCCCGGCGCTCGGAATCCTCGGCGGGATGCATCAGGACGCGCGCAAGATTCGCGAGCTCGGCGATCGCTATCGCGAGTTCCTCTCGAAGACCTCGTTCGTTCCTTTCGCAGCGCTAATCAACAAGCACGTCCGATGGACCCGCAACGACATGCCGTGGGCGGCAATTGGCGCAGGCGTAGTACTGACAGCCGCGATCGTAGCGCTGCATCCAACCATCTTCGGCGGCAACCCGCTCGGTTAGCTCAGGGGTGACCTCCTCCGGCTTCGCTCAGGACAGGCTCTGCATCCAGTGTTAAGAGAAGATACGGACGGAGTTTACCCTGACTACTCGTAGAGTCGCTGTTAGAGCTTTTTTTTGTGTCATTCTTGAGCGAAGCGAAGAATCCCGCCTCTTTTCTGGATTCATCCTAACCTCTCCTTGTCCGAGGAGAGGTCGGCGCGTGCCGCTTGAAAAGCGGTGGGCGACGGGTGAGGTGCAACGCCGGCCCGGCGCAACCACGCTCGCCTCTGTTGTACCAAATCAGAAAGTGGTGCTACGACGGCGGCGCTCTCAGTGTGTATGCATTCCGCTTAGACGAGAGCAAACTAGCTCATAATTTTGGTAGGAACAGGCACTTCAAATCATCAATCAGCGAGCGAACATTCGTCGGGCAGCAGAGGGAAGACAGCAGCTTGCAATTCTTTGACCTTCCTCTTAAGAGCGCTTGATACCGCGAGGTCCTTCTTGAACCTATCCAGTTCGGGCATATCATCAGTCGCGAAGTAGCAAATCACAAGCGCAAGTGAGCGCTGGCACAGTCGCCGCAGCTTAGCCAGGTCCAGAGTCCTTTTGAGACTCTTGCCATGAACCAAAAGACTTCGACTATCGTACGCCCTCTTCACAAAATCGCGAACGAAATCGGCTTCGCGATCATCGCGTCCGACGAGAAGGGCACATGTGACTGCAAGCTTCTCAGATAGTGCATTGTTTCCGTCGCCAGCTAGAAGCGCTTCCAAGGAAAACACGTAATGGAGTAGAGCATCTTCGAAAACATCTCCCCGATCGCGCCGGAACCCTCCGATCCATGGATATTCGACAAGCTCCAGTTCGGGTGTCCAATCTGGAAAGATATCACCGCTGGCGAAGGTAGCTTGCAAATAGCGATGGGACGCCGTTGTTACTGCTCGTGACCCTTTCGCGGCCTCTAGTCCCAATTCATACAATTGCAACCAACGTTCGAACATTGGCCACTGATGCTCTTCGACCTGGTATCTTTCTCCTCTTTGAGGGGCGTGGTACCGGACCCGGATTCTGCGCCATTTCTCTTCACAAACGAGAATAACTGGAATCTCAAAAAATTCAGGGTTGTGCAGAGCCAAACCCAGCAATGTTTGCAGGTAACCCGGCAAGGAAACGTTAGTTTGCGCTCCCGTCGCAAAGTGCCCAGCCGCAACTTCGAAATCGCCGGTTACGCTTTCCTTAGACCGGTCGCCGTGATTGTCTATGCGCTCGTCACCATCGAGGTCATAGTTGTAGGCTGTGTAAACTGACTTCGTAACTCTCAGAAACCAATAGTCCGCGAGACCTTTCGAATCGATCGCTTCATTTTGAAAGAAATAGGCACACACTTCAGGTGGTGGTCCTAGTCTTTGTAGTTGGCTTGGCGAGAGCCGCTCGATGGAATGACCGGCGATATTAAAGCAACTCTTTGGGAATCTGCAATTGTCCAGCAGATATAGGATCGTGAGCGACCGATTCGCCGGTGCGACCCTATTCACGATTTCTTGATAGTAAGATTTAGGTCCTTTCCCGCTAATGACGCCAAGGTAGTAACCGGTACGCCGCAAGAGTTCCGGCACGACCCGTTTGGCAAATGTCAGGTGGTTTTCCCAAACCTTTCGAGAAGAATATTCCTCAGGGGTTCCGATGCCAAACAGATCGGGAACCGCTCGAAGGAATTCCGGCCGATTCTCTGCGACGCGTGCCAATTGCGGTGCGGTTAAAGGAAGAGTCCGTAACTTATTTGTTTGTGCTGCAGACTCACGTCTGACAATGCCCGTAAGGTACCGATGAAGTTGAAGAAAAGATTCCGGGACCTCAGCTTTTGACACTTTGGACAAGGCATCTCCCCTGTTCGAAAGGTTTGGTTCCGGTCGAACACCTCGAAGGACTATACGCGTTTAAGCCTTCGCGCAATCAGCTCAGAGGCCGGAGCGAGAGGTTAAGAGGCTGGCGGAAGCCTGAACACGCGCGCGGCGTTGGCGATTACTTGCGCTCCTAGCGTGGTCGGGCTGGTGCGTCGAAGATTCGCGAGCATTTCCAGCGTGCGCGTCACGTAGGATGGCTCGTTGCGCTGGCCGCGATATGGTTCCGGCGCGAGATAGGGTGAGTCCGTCTCGACCATCACACGGTCGTCCGGAACGATCGACGCCGCGACGCGAATCGGCGCGGAATTCTTGAACGTGATGATTCCCGAGAACGAGATGCAGAAGCCGAGCGCGAGGAACTCGCGCGCCGCATCGGCGTCGCCGGTGAAGCAGTGAATCACGCCGCCGCGCGGCGGAATGCCGGTCTCGCGCACGATTTCGACCAGACGGCGCTCCGCGTCGCGGCAATGAATCACGATTGGCAGGCCGAGTTCGGCGGCGAGCGCGAGATGCGCTCGCAAGGACGCTTCCTGCGCTGCGGGCGGCGAGTGCATGTAGTGGAAATCGAGTCCGCTTTCGCCGATCGCGACGACTTTTTTCGATGCGGCTAGGCTGCGCAACTGCGCGATTCGTTCGGGCGTGCAGTCCTTTGCGTCGTGCGGATGCACGCCGACGACCGCGAAGACATCCGGGTGGCGCTCGGCGATTTCGACAGTCAATCGATCGTTCTCGATCGGTCCGATCGCGCCGACCGAGATGATTTGCGCGACGCCGGCCGCCGATGCGCGCGCGATTACGGCTTCGACATCGTCTCGAAACTTCGCATCGGCAAGGTGGCAGTGCGTGTCGATGATCATCGTTCAGGGAGCAGAACTTCTGCCGTCCCGAATTCGAGAAGCGGTGCCTGCGCTGTCGCGGCTATGCGCCGAATTGCTTGCGCACGACCTCGAACGCTTGCTCGGTGACGTTCAAAGTCTGCTCGATGTCGCGCTCGGTGTGCGCGGCCGAGATGAACCAGTTGTGCCGCGGCGCGAGGTACACTCCGCTCCGCGAGCACACGCCGCAGAAAACCTTGGCGCGATCGAAATGCCCGGCGTCGGCCTTGAACGTCATGTACGGAATCGCCGGCGGTCCGGAGTACGTCACCTCGAGTCCGGCGCCGCGCGCTTGCGCGAGCAGGCCGGTGCGCAACTTTTCGCCGGTCGCGCGCATCCGCTCGATTCCGCCGCTCGCCTGCAGCTCCTTGAGATTCGCCAGGCTCGCCGCCATCGGGACGGCGCTGGTGAAGTACGATCCCGTGAAAAATACCTCCTGCGCCGCCTGTTTCAGGCTGTCGCGCCCGAGGCATGCGGCCAGCGGATATCCATTGGCGATGGCCTTGCAGTAGGTCGTGAGGTCGGGACGCACTCCGAACAGCTCGCCCGAGCCACCCATGTGCAGGCGGAAGCCGGCGCGAACGTCATCCAGGATGAGCACGATACCGTTGTCGTCGCAGATTTTCCGCACGCCCGAGAGAAATCCCTCGACCGGCAATTCCGAGTCGTGTCCGGCGTCGTGCTTGAACGGCGACACGATCACGCCGGCGAGCTTGCCGCTGTTTTCCTCGACCGCGCGGCGAACGCTTTCGAGATCGTTGAATCGAAAATAAACCACGTTCGCGCGATCTTCCGGCGTCACACCGCCGGGCATCGGCGTGCACCACGCATGAGTGCCGTGGTATGCGCCCGAACACATAGCAATCTTCGGCCGTCCGGTCGCCTGACGCGCGACCTCGGTCGCCCACGTGCAAACGTCGGAGCCGTTTTTCGCGAACACCGCCCAGTCGGCGAGCGGCGTGATCGAGACGAGATGCTCCGCGAGCTCGACCCACACCGGCCCCGGCGCGTTGAAACAGTTGCCAAGCTCCATCTGCCGACGCGCGGCTTCCTCTACTTTGGGATGCCGATGACCGAGCACGATAGGACCGTACGAGCACATGAAGTCGATGTACTCATTGCCGTCGACGTCCCAAATGTGCGAGCCCTCGCCGCGCGAAAAAAATGACGGGTAAGCGCCCCTGGTCAGGACCAGCGGCGTCTGATGGCCGTAGATTCCGCCGGGAATAACTTTCTTGGCGCGCTCCATCAGCGCGTCGCTGTTCTCGAATGTGTAGGGTTTCACGCCAACTCCTGGGCGACGATTTTCGCCAAATGCAGTCTCGTCTGCCGCCGAGCAGACCGTCAGCGAGAATCCTATTTGCCGGCGCGAGGGTCAAGCCCGCAAAAAAAAAGGGGCTGGAGTCATTACAACTCACAGCCCTCCCCCACCCCAATATGAGATTGATTTTGCCTAGTGGCGATATGCCGGGTCGTTCGGCCGCTGCGACATCGGCAGAGCGCCGACGCGCACCAACTCGTCGCGCAGCTTGGCGCGCGACAGCGGCTTGCACAGCACGGCCGACGCGCCGAGCTGATAGCTCTCGGCAATGTCGCGGTCGTAGAGCGAGCTGGTGATCACGAACATCGGCACGGTTGTCAGCGCCTCGTTCGCGCGCGCCGCCTGCAGCACGGAGAATCCGCCATTGTCGGGCAGGCGTAGATCCACAAGGAACAGGTCGGGGCGATCGTGCTCGGTGAACTGCGCGATCATGAGCAACGCCTCGTCGGCGTTCGACGCATGCACGAGTTCGATATCGTCGCCGAGCACCTGCCTGACCACAGTGAGCGCGATAAAAACGTGGTCCGGATTGTCCTCGACGAGAAAAATCCTGACCGCGGGACTCAACGTGCCCAGGTCTTTATCTTGTTCCTTCTCTTTATCTTGGTCGTTCATAATCCCCCATCACCTCACGAAATCCGGACCCAACGGATTTCATAACGGTCCCCTACAGTTGCCTCGGACGAGCCGGGTGAAATCTCTGATAGGCTGATGATCCAATTGCCGTGCCATTTCTTTGAGCTTGGATTCGAGTCGTGACATGACGAGGGACAACGTGCCTAGCCTCCGTATGATGTTGCGAATCTATTTGAAGCCCTCGATGACCCGCAAATCCCCGATTTGGACGTTGAACATCGCTTCCGCCCCGCAATCCCCGCCGAACCATCCCTGCAATCAATCTCCCGCAACGGCCTGCTTGTGGCAATTGTGCTACACGCGTTGCTGACACTGTGCCACTGCGACACATAGTGTTAAGCATTGATCTGTACATTTCACTCGCAGCGCCGGTTCCAAGCCGGGAAAGGATCGCCGCTTTGGGAATCTTCGCGAACTTCCTGGATTCGAGATTCTCCAAACATCCCTTACTTCGAAAGTACACCGCCCTGGTCAGCGAAGACCTGACGGCAACGTACTCGCGCGACATCCAGAAATGGCTCCTCGTCGCCCCTGTCATCGGCATTCTGGCTGGCCTTATCATCACCGGAATCGCCGTGCTCGTGCTCGACGTGATCTGGGCGGCACTACTTCCCTACTACCTTGCTCATCATTGGGCAATCGTGGTTGGCCTCGTCGGCGGCTTCTTTGTGACGGGCCTGATAATGCAATTTTGCACGCCCGATCCTGACGAACACTCGACCGAGGAAATCGTTCGTTCCTACCACGAGCACCAGGGCGACATCGACATTGGTCCATTCTGGTGGAAGCTGCTCGCCGCGGTGACCACGGTCGGCTCGGGCGGCAGTGCGGCGCTCGAGGGACCGAGCATCTACAGCGGCGGCGCGATCGGATCGTGGCTATGGACCAAGCTGCGCCGTTTCGGTCTCGAGTCGCGCGACCGGCGCATCATGTTGATCAGCGGCGCGGCTGCCGGCATGTCAGCGGTCTTCCGCGCTCCGCTCACCGGGATCGTGTTCGCGCTGGAGATGCCGTACAAGGACGACCTCGCGCACGAGGCGTTGCTGCCGTCGCTGATCGCGTCGGTGGTCGCGTACGCGACGCTGGTGTCGATCGTCGGCGCGCAGCCGTTGTTCGGTTTCGCAGGCAGCACCAGCTTCAGGGCAAGCGACGTCTGGTGGTCGGCGTTGCTCGGCGCAGGCATCGGCCTCATCGCAATCGTGTTCGACATCACGTTTCGCCGCGTGCGCAGGTTTTCCATCGCCAGCCGAATACCGCACACGCTGAAGCTCACGATCGGCGGGCTCGGTACGGCGCTGTGCGGCCTGGCGTTCGTCACGATTTACGACGGCCCGCTCATCCCGATTGGCCCGAACTACGAAGCGGTGCGCTACGTGCTCAAGCATCCGATTCCCACCGAAGTGCTGCTGGCGTTCGTCGCGTTGAAGCTGCTCGCAACGATCTTCTCGCTCGGCTCGGGCGGCGTCAGCGCGATGTTCGTGCCGTTGCTGCTGGTCGGCGGTGCACTCGGCAACGCCTACGCGCAATCCGTCGTCCACGCGCCGACGCACGATCTCTATGCAGCCGTTGGGATGGCGGCTTTCATCGCGGCCGGCTACAAAGCTCCGCTCACCGCGGTCGTCTTCGTCGCGGAGACCACGGGCGGCCATTCGTACATCATCCCGAGCCTTATCGGCGCGGCGGTCGCGTATGCAGTCTCGGGCGAGGCGTCGGTCTCCGGCGATCAGCATGTTCATGAGACCACAAAACTCGCGGAACTGTCCGGGATGGCGGTGCGGGACGTGATGCAGCGCCACGTCATTTCCGTGCAAGCCAGCTCGACGATTCGCGAATTCGTCGCGAGCGTCGCGGCTCATCACCGGCACACAGTTTTTCCGGTATATGAAGGCAAACAGGTAATCGGGACCATTGCGGTATCGGATATCAGCCAGGTAGCACCTGAGGATTGGGACAAAACCACCGTCGGCGAATTATCGGACCGCGACGCGATTCACGTAACAGACGACTGCGACCTAAGTGAGGCATTGCGGCTGCTGGTGCGCGAGCGCGGCGCCCAGATGCTCTTGGTGACGGACGACGCCGGCACTCTCCAAGGAATCGTGACCAAGACCGACGTGCTGCGCGCAGTACGAATGTCGTCAGGAACGCCGAATCATTGAAACTTCGGCATCACTCGATCCGCGAACAGGCGCATCGCGGCGAGCACGTTCTGATGGCCACTGATGCCGCCTATTTCGAACCAGCATACGAGGCGCGTGAAGCCGAATTGCTCTTTCAGTTGCGCGATTCGGTCGACGCAGTATTCGGAGTCGCCGAAAATTCCCATGATTGAATCGACTGTCGAGTAGTCGATCGTGCGCAGGCGGTCGCGGACTTTCTGGAATTCCGCCTGATGGCCCGCGGCGAGACTTTCGGGCTCGATAATTTCGCTGACCGCGTCGAAGTAGTTGCGGATGCTTGGCTCGATCGTCGCCCGCACCTGCGCGCGATCGCGTCCGACGAACACCATCAGCGCCGCGGCCAGCCAATCGTCGGGACGCTCGTGCCCCGCACCTCTCAGCGCGTTCTCATAGATCTTGAGCCGCTCGGCCAGCACGGGAATCGGATTTACCGGACCGCCGGCGAAGATTGGATAACGATTCGCGCCGGCGAAGGTGAACGTGTCGGCGCTGTTGGCGGCGAGTCGAATCGGCGGATGAGGCCGCTGAAGCGGCTTGGGAACGACCTCGACTCCATCAGATCGCTTCTGCGTCCACGCCGCCTTGATCGTTTCGAGTCCGTCCTCGAACAGCTTGCGGCTATCCGCCATCTCGACGCCGTAGCCCCGATAGTTGAGCGGGAACGCGCCGCGCCCGGCGCCGAACTCGACCCGGCCGCCGCTCAGCACGTCGAGCGTCGCGACTTCTTCGGCAAGCCGGATCGGATGATGCAACGGCATCAGGTTGACCGCCATGCCGAGGCGGATGTTGGTCGTGCGCTCTGCGATCGCGGCGAGAAGCATGAGCGGCGCAGGCATCACCGAGAAGCGCGGCGCGAAATGCACCTCGGCAAGCCACACAGTGTTGAAGCCGAGCCTGTCCGCTTCGGCCGCTTCCGCGATCAACTCACGATAGCGCTCGGTGGTGATTTGATTGGCGGCTTCGGGGAGCTGATAGAAGATGTCGAATTTCACTTTTTTTACTTCTTACTGGCTCGCTTCAATACGCGCCGAGTGCCGCGACGCGCTCGCGATGGAACGCGGGTGAGCCGAAGTAGGACTCGTTGAAGCGCGCGCGCTTGAACCACAGATGCATATCGTGCTCCCAGGTGAAACCGATTCCACCGTGCATCAGAACCGCGCGGTCGGTGCCGCGGCTGTAGATATCGCACAGGCGCGCCTTCGCCATCGCCGCGGTGCGCGACGCGTCGTCGGCCCCGATGTCCTGTGCATAGGCGGCGTACCAGAGCATCGCGCGCGCGGGCTCGAGGTCGGCGACGATTTCGGCGGCCGCATGCTTGAGTGCCTGGAACGATCCGATCGGCTTGCCGAACTGCTCGCGGACTTTCGAGTAATCGACGGCCATCTCGAGCGCGCGTTCGGTGCCGCCAAGCGAGTCAGCCGCGACGGCAACGGCAGCGACGTCGATCAGCTTTGCGAAAAGACCGGTGCCGCCGTGAAGCCGCTCGGCGGGAGCGCCCTTTAGCTCGACGCTCGACACGCGGCGCGTGAGGTCCAGGTTTTTCAGCGGACGAATCGTGACGCCCGGCGCTTTCGCGTCAACGACGAACAGAAAAATGTCAGAGTCATGTTTCGCCGCGACGACGATGAAGTCGGCGACGTGGGCATACGGCACAAACATCTTGGCGCCGCTTAGATGCCACCCGGCGCCGCTCTTCATCGCTATCGCATTAATGTCGCGCGAATCGACGCTGCCGGCGCTCTCGACCACCGCGACGGTGCCGATCGCTTTGCCCTCGGCGAGCGCGGTGAGCCACTTCGCCTTGAGCTGTTCGGAGCCGCTGAGCTTGAGCGCGCCCGCCGCGAGCACGGAGGAGAACAGGAACGGACCCGGCATCGCAGCGTAACCGCCCTCTTCCAGAATCATCGCCATCTCAAGCATCCCGAGTCCCGCGCCGCCGAATTTCTCGGACACGATCAGGCCGGTCCATCCGAGCTTCGCGATATGGTCGTAAAGTTCGCGCGGATAGCCGTCGTCAGTCGCCATAACTTTGCGTACGAACGTAGTCGGGCACTCGCCGTTCAGAAATGCGCGCCCGCTTTCCTTGAGCTGCTGTTGTTCTTCGCTTAGTCCGAAATCCATACCTAACCCCTAACCCCTTCCCATTGTGGGAAGGGGAACCGGATTATCGGGTTTTGCATTCATCGCGATTTCGGCATTTTCATGCCGCGTTCTGCGATTATGTTTTTCTGGATGTGCGACGTTCCGCCGCCGATCACCAGCCCCAGCGAGAACATCCACTCGTACGGCCAGTAGGCGTGATCGAGCGCGGCTTCGTCGTCGCGCGCGAGCATCGAGTAGTCGCCCAGCGCTTCCATCGCGGCGGTGGCGAGGTCGTGATTCAGCTCGGTGCCGACCAGCTTGTTGATCATCGCCTCGACGCCCGGGTTTTTGCCGCGAACATGATCGGTGAGCTGGCGCAGCGCGTGAAAGCGCATCGCCTCGACCCGGGTCTCCAGCTCGACGAGCCGCTGGCGGAAGACAGGATCCTCGGTGAGCGGGCGTCCGCCGCGCGTGATCGATTTGGCCAGCGCCAGCAGGCGGTTGAAGCGTTGCTCGCTGCCGCTGGCGGAGCCGAGCATGTTGCGCTCGTGAAAGAGCGTGGCGTTGGCGACGATCCATCCTTCGTTGAGCTTGGCGACCAGGTTTTTGCGCGGCACGCGGACGTTGTCGAAGAAAACCTCGTTGAAGCCGCGATCGCCGGTCATCTGCACCAGCGGGCGCACGGTGATTCCGGGCGTGTGCATGTCGATGAGGATGTACGAGATGCCGCGATGCTTGGGCGCCTCGGGGTCGGTGCGCACCAGGCAGAACATCATGTCGGCGTATTGCGCGCCCGAGGTCCAGACTTTCTGCCCGTTGACGACGAACTCGTCGCCGACGATTTCCGCGCGCGTTTTCAGCGACGCGAGGTCGGAGCCTGCGCCGGGCTCGGAATAGCCCTGACACCATATTTCTTCGGCGCTGAGAATTTTCGGCAGATAACGCTGCTTCTGTTCCTCGCTGCCCCACGAGATGAGCGTCGGCCCGAGCATCCCGAGCCCCGACCCGCCGACGAGGTATGGCGCCTTCGCGCGCACCATCTCGTCGTTGACGATCGATTGGCGCACCGGGTCCATCGCCTGCCCGCCGTATTCCTTCAGCCACGCGAGCGCGACGTAGCCGGCTTCGTACAAGCGGCGCTGCCATGCCTTGGCCCTGCCAAGCCAGGTTTTGTCGTCGCGACCTTCGCGATCGGCGGAGAGGCCGCTGGTCGCCATGTTCTCGGCGAGCCACTCGCGAACCTTCAGGCGAAATGCTTCTTCCTCGGGCGTGAATTGAAGATCCATCTGCGAGACACTCCTGCGGTCGTGATTGAATTTTGCGCGTACCGCGGCTACGCGCCCAGCATAGTCAAAACCGCGCCGCCGAGAAAATGCGCGTGTCACACGCGGGAGTCGCCGCCAGAAGCCGATTGCCCGCTGAAATCAGCGTTGTTAGAGTTTGAAGTTGATCAGGACCAAGATTCGGCGATAGACCGGGGTTCACCAGATGGCGACGACGATCACGAGCGAATGTATCAACTGCGGAGCATGCGAGCCGGAGTGTCCTAACACCGCGATTTACGCGGGCGGAGTGCCGTGGGAGCTTAACGGCGCAACGAGTCCCGCGATCGCGCAGGACATCTATTACATCGTGCCGTCGAAGTGCACCGAATGCGTCGGCTTTCACGACCATGAGGCGTGCGCCGCGGTATGTCCCGTCGACTGTTGCATCCCCGACCCGGCGAATCTCGAGACTGAAGGCGTACTGCTCGCGCGCGCCCGCGAGCTGCATCCTGAAACGACTTTCCCCGACGACGCACCGTCGCGCTTTCGCAAAGAAGGTGGAGCGGGAGCGCCGTCGTCCGCGGAACCCGCGGCCAATGGCGCAGCAGTCGCGGCGACCAAGCCGGCACCGGCCGCGGCGCCAAAGCCGGCGGCGGCTCCAGCAGCGGCCGCGCCCGCAGCGGCGACTTCAGCGTCGAGCACGGAATTCAATCCGCTAACGTGGGAAGTCCCCGTCATCTGCAAGGACTGCAACGAGCCGTGGACGATTCCGTATCGGCTGTTCGAAAAGGGCGTCGTGTTCCATTGCCCGTCATGCTCCGGATCGTTCGTGCCGAAAACCGCGATGTACCGCGCAGTGAAGGAGACCTTCGAGGGCTTCTATAATCGGCGACGGTCGGATCGCGAGGCGTTCGAGCGCAAGCGCGCGCGCGAGGCGGCGGCGTTCGAAGCGAAGCAGGCCGCCGAGATGGAAGCGTTCAAGGAGAAGCTCGAGGCGCTGGCGCATTCGATGAAGCCGGCAGGCAAGCTGGTGAAGCCGACCGGCATCGCGTCGATGTTCACGTAAGTAGTCGAAGAACGCTATTGAAATGAAACCCACGGTGGGTTTCAAACTTCCTTCGGCAGGGGTGACCCCTGCACCCAGTCTTAAGAGAAAGAGAAGATGCGGGACTTCGTCCCTGTTAGAAGTGGTTGGGGGAGTTTTCCCGTTACTAAAGTGCAGGGTTTAACCCTGCCCAGGGAAGCGTGAAACCCACGGAGGGGTTTCACTTACAATCAAGTTCCCTGTTAGCCGAGCGCCGGCACTTCAAACAGGTAGCCGTGGCGTTTCAGTTGCTCGCGGATTGTTTCGATGTGGGCGGGGCCGCGGGTTTCGAGTTCGAGCATCACGCGAGCGCCGCCGATTGCCACATCGCGACGCGTGCGATCGTGATCTATCGCGCGAACGTTGGCGCCGGTCGCGGCGATCGCCGAGACCAGCTTGCCGAGCTCGCCGGGGCGATCGCGCAAATCGACGGCGACTCGAAACAGGCGCCCGACCTTCACCAGTCCATGGCCGATAATCCGATCGAGCAGGTTGATATCGATATTTCCGCCGCTCACGACCAGCACCACGCTCTTGCCTTTGAGCTGGTCCTTGATTTTGAGCGCGCCCGCGAGCGCGGCGGCGCCGGCCCCTTCTGCAAGAAGCTTCAGCCGCTCGAGCATCAGCAGGACCGCCTCGCCGATCTCGAAATCGTTGACGGTGACGGCGCGTTTGACGCGACCGCGCATCACCTCGAACGGAATCGCGCCGATGCGGCCGGTGGCTAGACCGTCGGCAATCGTATCGACAGGACGGCCGATCGATGCGGGCGCGTCGGCCGCGAGACTCGCGGACAGTTGCGGTGAGCCTGCCGCCTCGACGCCGATCATCTCGGCGTTGGGCGCGCGCGTCGCGAGCGCGGCCGCGATTCCCGCGATCAATCCGCCGCCACCGACCGGGACGATCACCACGTCGGGCGTTACTTCGTCGGCGATTTCCAGTCCGACTGTGCCCTGCCCCGCAATCACGTACGAATCGTCGTACGCGTCGATGAAGCTTGCGCCGCGTTCGCCGCAAATCTTCGCCGCCGCCGCGCGCGCCTCCTGGTAGTCGACGCCTTCGAGCACGACCGACTGGCCGTAACTGCGGGTCGCGTCGATTTTGGCAATCGCGGCCGTCGTCGGTATCACGATCGTCGCGGTCACTCCCGCGCGAGAGGCTGCGTAGGCCAGCGCCTGGCCATGATTGCCGGCGGACGCTGCTACGACGCCGCGCGATTTTTGCTCGTCAGTGAGCGTCATGAGACGGTTATAGGCGCCGCGAATTTTGAACGAGCCGGTCTTCTGCAGATTTTCGGGCTTGATGCGCACGTGCGCGTCGAGGATTCGGTCGAGCGTCGCGCTGCGAATCAGCGGCGTCGGCTTGATGATGCCCGCCAGACGGGCGCGAGCCTGTTCAATTTGTTCCGGCAACAGCGTGCGGATAGATGGCATCGGAGAGAGCTAATGATGAGTGGGCGGAGCGAATTGGCGCGGGACCGCGTCGCCGAAAGAGTCACCGTCGAAGTCGATTTGCGTGCAGGCGCCGGTCTTGTAGTCGAGATCGAGCAGGAGATTGCGGATCGCGCGGCGCTTGATCGAGGCGATCAGACCGGCGACGGCTTCCGTATCGCCAGTCGAGATCGCGGCGACCTCGGCGGCGTCGAGATTGCTGACGCGGCAGAACTCGCGCGCCTGCTCTTCGCTCGAGAACGCGACCACGCCGGCCCATGTTGCGCCTTTTTCCTGAAACACGATCAGCGCGCCCGCGGAATCAAGAAGCAGATGCAGCTCTTTGGGAAGCGCCGCGCTCACGTGCCTTCGACCATGAGCTTGCCGGTGCGAATGGCCGCGGCGCGCTCGCGAACCAGCGCCGGATACGTGTAATAGTGTTCGCCGCTCAGGTGCAGGAACGAATCGATGTCGACGTCGTCGAGTTCGAGCTCCGCAATTGCGCGCTCGGCAGCCTTGCGGTCGGGAGATTTGACGATCGAATCGTAGAGCGCGCGGCCTTGCGCGGACTGGAAATCCTCGCGCGGCGGCGGTCCGCCGGCGCCCAGTTTGCCCGAATGAAAGTTGTCCAGGATGAAGCGCAACGCTTTCAATTCGTGGCGCAGGATGTCGATTGGTTTCAGCGAATCGCGCGGCATAGCAGCGAGCTTATCGCCGCGAGTTGTCGTGATTCAATCAGTCGCCCTTGATCAGGCGATGGATGGCGCTCAGGTGGCGCTGCGAGTCGCGCTTGCGGCCCATCGCCTCGTACATCTCGGCGGCGTTGCGATGCGCCTCGACGTTGGCGGGGTCGCATTCGAGCGTGCGCAGAAAACTGCGCAGCGCATTCTGATGCTCCTCTTTCTTGCGGTAGAGAAGTCCGAGCTTGAGGTGCACCTCGGCGCTGGCGGGAACTATCGCGGCCGCGCCGAGCAAATGGCGCATCGCACCGGCCAGATCGCCCTCGCGCTCGAGCAGCGTGGCGAGACGCATATGCGCCTCAAAGTTGCCGGGCTCGCGGCCGACCAGCTCGCTGTAGATGGTGAGCGCCTTGAGGGGATCCTCGTCAGCGACTCGGCGCGCCTCCTCGAAACGCTCGCGCACGCGGGCGGGCCCGAAACCGTCCTCGACCTTGCCGGGCTGATAGCTGCCGCTGAAGTCGAAAATCAACTGTCCCGTCTCGGCCTCGATCAGCGATGGACCGTCGCGCACGACGATGCGCCCTTCGTCGTTGACGAGTTTCAGCGAGGTGACGGAGCGGTCGGGATCGACGAGCGTACGCACCCGCTCGAGAGTCCGCTGGATCGGATCGATATGCTGACGGGTGCCGAGCAGTTCCTTGGCTAGGCGCATCTCGAGCAGGTCGTTGAATGCGAAACGATACTTGCGGCCGCCCGCATTCAACGGCCGCACGAGATTGCGCTTGACCCAGTAGCGAATACGCTCGGGCGTGACCGCGAGAATTCTCGCAGCCGTGCGCGTGGAAAAAGTCTCAGCCCCGCCGCCCGCCTCTGCCGTCATCTTCACCACCAACGTCGAAGAGTATAGCAGTCGCGCGCATGCTCTCAACGACGCGCGTCGCGCTTTCTCAACACCTGTGGAGCGCTTGGCGGCTAGCCGCGAATTTCCTTGAGCGCGCGAATAACGCCGACTACTGCGTTGACGCCGTTTTTGGCGTTGTCGATTCGCGCGACGGCCTGCTCGTCGGTCATCGCGGGTCCTATGATCGAGAGGCCGACGGGCTTGTCGAACTCGAGCGACAACTCGATCCCGGCGCGGGCGATCGCGTGCGCGATCACTTCATCGTGATTGGTCTCGCCCTTGATCACCGCGCCAATCATCACGACGCCTTCGATTTCCTTGCGCTGCAGGAGGGCTTTCACGACCGGCGCCATGTCGTACACGCCGGGGACGCGGACCACGCGCGCGACCTCGGCGCCGAGCGACTCGGCGTGGCGTCGCGCCCGCTGTTCCATCGGCGTGGTCACTTCGGAATTGAACTCCGAAACTACGAAAGCAATTTTCATTTTTTCATTTTTTTCACTTTTTTACTTTTTACTGTGCACCCAGGTCGACCGAGACAGCGTCGCGAATCTCGACGCCGTTGCTTTTGAGATAGGACTTCAGCGCGGGAATCGGATGCTCTCCGTAGTGAACGATGGACGCGACGATGGCAGCGTCCGCGAATCCCGTCGTGAAGGCGTCGCGCAGATGAGCGGGTTCGCCGGCGCCGCCGGAAGCGATCACGGGAATCGAGACGGCTTCGCTGATGCGGCGCGTGATCTCGAGGTCGTAACCGAGCTTGGTGCCGTCGCGATCGATCGAGTTGATGCACAACTCACCAGCGCCAAGCCTCTCGCCTTCGAGCGACCATGCCAGCGCGTCGCGCCCGGTTGGCTCGCGTCCGCCGTCGATCACGACTTCATAGCCGGTCGGCACCTCGGGACGGGCACCGGTTTTTTTCACCTGCATCGAGAGCACGATGCACTGGCTGCCGAACGCGCGCGCGCCCTCCGAGATGAGTGCGGGATTGCGAACGGCGCCAGAGTCGATCGAGACTTTTTCCGCCCCCGCCAGCAGGACGGCGCGCATGTCCTCGAGGGTGCGAAGTCCGCCGCCGACGCTGAAGGGAATGAAAATTTCGCGCGCCACCGCGCGCACCACGTCAAGCATGATGCCGCGGCGCTCGTTGGACGCGGTGATGTCGTAGAAGACGATTTCGTCGGCGCCCTCCTTATAGTAGTAACGCGCCATCGCGACCGGATCGCCGACATCGACGTTCTCCAGGAACCGCACGCCCTTGGTGACCTTGCCGTCACGGACGTCGAGGCATGGGATGATTCGTTTCGCGAGCATCGTCAGCCGCTCAGCCGGCAGAAGTTGTCGAGCAGCTTGAGGCCCGCCGCGCCGCTCTTTTCGAGATGGAATTGAGTCGCGATCACATTGTCGCGCGCTACCGCCGCAGTGAACTCCACGCTGTAGTCGCACGCGCCAATCGCAATCGAAGGATCGTCGGGAATCGGATAGTACGAATTGACGAAATAGAAATGCGTATTGTCGGGCACGCCGGCGAAGACGCGATGCGGCCTCATCTGGCGCACGCGATTCCATCCGATTTGCGGGACCTTGAGCGGGCGACCGTCGATCGCGCGCGGATAACGCGCGACGCGGCCCGCAATGATGCCGAGGCAATCGGCGCCGTCCTCTTCGCTGCGATCGAGCAGCACCTGGATACCGATGCAGATGCCGAGGAATGGTTTGCCGGCGCGGGCTACGTCGTTGCGCAGAACCTCGACGAGTCCGAGCGCGCGCAGATTTTCCATCGTGGCGCCGGCCGCTCCGACGCCCGGCAGTATCACGCGATCGGCGGCGACGATACGCTCGGCGCGATCTGTAATCTCGGACTTATGGCCGAGAAACTCCAGCGCGCGCTGAACGCTGGTCAGGTTGCCAGCTTTGTAATCGACGATTGCGATCATGCCTCGATCCCGAGAAAGCGATCATAGCTGGAGTCGCATCGCCACCCAAGGCGCACTAAGAATCCGAATCAGATTTCGGCGCGGATGTCCCGCTGGTCGGAGAGCACGCGCACGTTGACGTGACGCTCGTCCGAGTCGCCGAGCGATCCCCAATGCATCGCGAAGTTCTCGAGCTGGACGTCCGGGTTGAAGCGTTCCGACACGCCCATCACGACTTCGTCGACGCCGAGCAGGAACGCCATCCGCGCGATCGCATAGACCTGGTCGTTCGAGACGACCACCAGCGGCGTGACGGCGCGGCCGTGGTCCTCGCAAACCTTGACGACCTTGCTGAACAATTTTCCTTCGGCGTCGGTGAAGACTTGACCGCCGTCGCTCGACGCGAGCCCTTTCTCGGTTCGCACCGTCAGAGCAATCAGCTCGGCGTCATCGCGCTCCGACAGGTAGCGATGCAGATGCGCGAGGTTGTTTGGATCGCGGATCGCAATCAGCCGCTTGTGCGGTGCGAACAGGCCCAGCCCGATCGAATCCACCTGGCTTTCCTCGATCAGCTGCAGATTAAATTTCTCGGGCTCCTCGCCGTAGGCATGCTGCGCCTGGCCGTTGATCTTTTCCGAAATCTCAAAAATCACGAACAGCGCGAGCGTGAAGCTGACGCCTGAGATCGTCGCGACCTGCTTGGTGAACAGGTTGATGACCGCGGTCGCGAACAAAACCGTGAAGGTCAACGCGAGGCCGAGCGGGAAGTCCTTACCCCAGGGGCGGAACCATGTCAGGTTCAGCGGCATCCGCCACAGGCGATGGTACTGGTCCTTGTAACGCAGAATCAGCACGGAGAGCGTTTTGAAAACGAAGCTCCAGATGACGCCGAACGCGTAAGCCTCGCCCAGCACGAACATATCGCCGCGCGAGAGCACAATCGTGGCGATTTGCAGCATCGCGACCATGTTCACGATGCGATAATTCGTGCCGTAGCGCTTGTGCGGATGGCGGAACCAGTCGAGCAGCACGCCGTCTTCCGCGACGCGCGTCAGCACGCCGGTCGAACCGACGATCGCGGTGTTGACCGCGCCGGCGAGAATCAGGAATCCGACAAATACCACGAATGCGCGTAGCGCGATCCGCGCCCACAGCGGCCCGACCATGAACATCGCGAGTCCGCCGATCAGATCGTCGCCGTAGTTGGACATCCGGACGCTGTCCGGGATGATCATCACCGCGAAAAATGACACCAACGAAGTGAGCAGCAGGCTGTAGATGAAGATGACCAGCCCCGTGCGCAGCAGATTCTTGAGCTTGGGCGCCTCGATCTCGCGATTGATTTGTGCCAGTGATTCCTCACCCGACATCGCGAGGATCGAATGCCCGAATGCGATCAGGATTCCGAGCGTGCCGATAGTGCGCGCGCCCGGAAAATGCTTCAGCCATCCGAGCGAGTCGTCGGTGAACTTCAACTCGAACGGCGGCAGATGCGCCCCTCGCATATAAATCGTCAGCCCGCACCACGCGATCATGAGCACGGCCATCACCGTCGTGATCTGCATGATTCGCATCGCCTTGCCGCTGGATTCCTCGATGCCGAGAATATTCTGGCGCCAGAAATAAACGGTCACGGCTATCGCGAAGAATGCGGCCGTGAAATCCGGCGGCAGGATGATGCTGGAGTGCGCCAGCTTGAGCAGCTCGTTGATCAAGCCGACCAGGTACTGGCCAGCCGAGACGCCGCTGATCGGCCCGGTCAGGATATAGTCGAACATCAAGGCCGACACCGAGATTTTTGCCAGCGTCGAGCCCATCGCTTCTTTGACGACCCGATAGACGCCGCCGCGCGTGAACATCGAGCACGATTCCACGTACACGGCGCGCACTGCATACGAGAACAGCATTACGGCTAGTATGAAATATGGCGCGGAGCGTCCGCAGGCCTGCTCGACGATGCCGCCGATGTAGTAAGCTGTCGAGGCGAGGTCGCAAAGCACGATCGCGGACGCTCGCCAGAACGAGATGAAGGCGAGCATCCCGGTGGTAACTACGATTGCTTTGGTTTGTTTGCCGAAGGTCGCCTGCGGCTGAGGCCGCTCGGCGCCAAGGACTTTTGGAGTGGCTGCCAAGAATAAATCTCCCCGAGCAAACGCCGAAAACGCGGCGATGCCAGGTATTTCAATCTGCAAGATGCAGACCGCAATGATTCTACATGATTTAGTTGCGGTTCCTAAACTTGAATATGCGAACGGCAATGCATTGAGCGATTGAGGCCGTGCAATTTGCAATAATCTGGGCGACGAACGATCTTGATGCCCCCGACCCATTGAACACTAGAATGCTAATTGAACAGCTCCCCGGGGAATCACTTGGCTAACATTCTTGTCGTCGACGACGACCGCAACATTCGCCGGACCCTGGCGGCGAGCCTTGAGTCCGCTAGTCATTCAGTGACTGTTGCGGAAAGCGCCGAACACGCACTGGAACTTTTCGGGCCGTCGACGCCCGCCGTGGTCGTCTCCGACGTCCGAATGGAAGGGATGGGCGGCCTGAAGCTGCTCGAAGCGATCAAACGACTCAACCCTGCCCTGCCGGTCGTGATGATGACCGCGTTCGGTTCGATTCCCGACGCGGTCGAGGCGATGCGTCTGGGGGCGTACGACTATGTGACCAAGCCGTTCACCGCCGACCACATCGTGCACGTCGTCGCGCGCGCACTGGAGGTGCATGAACTGCGCACCGAGAACAAAGAGCTGCGGGATCGGATCGAGAGCATTACCGAGCCCGAGCCGTTCCTCACCTACAGTCCGCATTCGCGAAAGCTCGCGGAGACCGCGGCGCAGGTGGCCGATAGCGACGCGACCGCCTTGATCACCGGCGAAAGCGGCACCGGCAAGAGCATGCTGGCGTCGTACATACATCGCTTGAGTCCGCGCAAAGATGGGCCGTTCGTGCAGGTCGCGTGCACGACGCTCAGCGAGCATCTGCTGGAGAGCGAACTTTTCGGGCACGTGCGCGGTTCGTTCACGGGGGCAATCAAGGACAAACCCGGGCGTCTCGAAGCGGCCGAGGGTGGAACTGTTCTGCTCGACGAGATCGGTGACCTGACGCCGGTCGTTCAATCCAAGCTGCTGCGTTTTCTGCAGGAGCGGACCTTCGAGCGCGTCGGCGGTGCGCAGACCATCAAAGTGGACGCGCGCATAATCGCCGCGACCAATCAGCATCTCGAGCAACTGGTCAAGGAAAAGCGCTTCCGCGAGGATCTCTATTACCGTCTCAACGTCATCGAATTGCAGGTGCCCGCGCTCCGCGACCGGCCGGGAGAAATCCTGAAGCTCGCGGAGCACTTCGCCGCGCAAGCCGCGCATACCCATCATAAGCCGGCCCACTCGCTCGCCGCCGAGGCGCGCGAGGCGCTGGTGTCCTACTCGTGGCCGGGCAACATCCGCGAGCTTCGCAACGTGATGGAGCGCGCGGTGATCTTAAGCCGCGGCGAGACGATCAATCTAAGCGATCTGCCCGACAAGATTCTCGCCTCGCCCGACAAACTCGATCACAGCCACACGCTGGAGCAGATGGAACGCCGGCACATCGAGGTAGTCCTCGAGCAAGCAATGACGCTCGAAGAAGCCGCCGAAATGCTCGGCATCAACGTCGCGACATTATGGCGAAAGCGCCGGCGATACGGCCTCGACTAGCGGGCTTTGTCGGCGGCGTTTGACGCGTCGCCAAGATAGCGGTCGTGAATGCTGGATCGGCAAACAATCGCTTGAAAGCGTCCGACAGTGAACCCTGAAGCTCAAGTGTGGCGCACTTTCTGACCCAGAGGAACGAAAGCGAGTGCAACGAGGATCAATCGCCATGTCAGATGTACGCCCGCATGGAATCGGCAGCAGCAACTCATTTCGAAATAAACTATCAGTTGCCGGGGGGCATCGAAAAATCGCGCGAGCGGCCGAAGCAGAAATCGAACCGGCGCGCTCCCGCGATGGAGCGCGCCGGCATTCAAAGCGAGCGGACGGCGCGGCTACTTTTTCATCGCGCCTTCGAGGCGGCTGTGATTCTTCACGCACACACCGAGGCTGGTGAACGGATCCGGCCAGTCGTGCTTGACGCAATAGGGCAGCGCGGCCATATCGTTGTCGGTGTAGCCGCGCGCCGAGAGATCCTTCTTCAGGCAGTCGCTATGCGGCTGGTTGGCGCCCGCGACACCGGCGGCATCGTCGGCGGCTTCGGTGATTAACGCGTTGCGAAGTGCGATCTTCACCTGCGGATCGGTACTCTTACCGATTGAGCCCGCGACGTTGCTTGAGGGACCGCAGGTCCCAACCGCGTCGATGAACGCCTCTTCGAGCCCGACCGTGCTGAGATCCTTTGCGAGTCCCGCAGTCACCGCAGTCATCAGAATGCTTGTCGCGATCAATGCCACAGCAAATCGTTTCATCGCACTGCTCCTCCAGGTTGAGGATGAGACCAGGAAAAAACGGCCGCATCGTTGGCAATGCAACTATCTGTAGAATCGACAGCCAAAAAAGTCCAGCGACCGCCCCCACGCCGGTTCCGCGAGCACCACGGCTTGACGGAAACCGGCGCTTGATGAAAGTGTCGCCTGAATTCTTACGAAGGAAAATTCACAATGGCCAAAATTGCACTCGCCTGCACTATTCTTCCCGACGGTCCGCCCGCGCGCCTGATCGAATGGTCTCGAGCCGCCGAGGATGCCGGCTTTTCCGGCGTCTTCATGACCGAGGCGAACAACGATTCGCTCGCCTGCTCGCTCGCGCTCGGCCTTCATACCAAGCGAATCAAACTCGGCACGGCTATCACGAACATCTATCTGCGCCACCCGAATCTGCTCGCCAATGAAGCCGCCGCGGTCCAGGAATTCACCGGCGGAAGATTTATTCTCGGCCTCGGCACGGGGCATCGCGAGGGCAATTCGGCGCTCGGCATCGATATGGGCGTTCCGCTGACCAGGATGCGCGAGACGGTAAAAATTCTTCGCGCCGCGCTCGACGGTGGCAAGACCGGGCCGCGCGTCAGCGCGAAGCTGCCGCTTTACCTGGCGGGCGTTTCGCGCCCGATGGTGAAGCTGGCCGGCGAAATCGGCGACGGTGTCATCTTCAACTTCTTTCCGCCGGCGCGCGTCAAGGAAGCGCTCGGCGAGTTGGCCGAGGGCGCAAAGGCGGGCGGCCGCGACCCCAAACAGATCGAGGCGACGCTGTTCGCGACCGCATTTATTTCAGACGATCTCGAAGCCGCGCGCCGTCCGGCGCGCAAGCTGCTCTCGCGTTACGGCGCGCTCAAGTTTTACGGCAACATGATGGTGCATTCGGGATTCGAGCGGGAAATAGCGGCGATTCGCGCGGCCGGACGGGACGCCGACGCTGCCCTCGCGGCCGTCAGCAACGAGCTGATCGACGCGACCCTGCTGGTCGGCTCGGAAGCGCGCGTTCGCGAGCGGTTGCAGGAGCTATGCGCGCCGGGAATCGGCACCGCGATCGTATTCACGAATCCGGTCAACGAAGATCGCAACGCCGCCGTGCTGCGGACGATTCGCGCGCTCAAGCAATAACGACGCGCCTCACGGCTGGTCTACCTGATCGCCGGTGTTCTGATCGTTGGCGTCGCGGGCCATCGCGACGCGATCGAAGAAGCGCCGGATGCGCCGCGCGTTGACGCCAAAGTCGCCGATCCCGTCGCGCGACTTCGATCGCATCTCGATCAGGCTGGCGCCGTCGGGAGTCGGCCGCACCTGGATCACGACATCGTCGTTGAAGTGCCACAGCTTGGATGTCGCGACCACCTCGAGCGTGTTCGTAGCCGGGTCCGAGTAAGTAATCGTCCACGTCGGTGAAGCCTTGGCGACCTCGGTCACGCGCGCGAACGCGTCGGCCGGCGAAAGGCGTTCCTTGATCGGACCGATCGGGCCGTAACCGGCGAGCTGACGGTCGGCATACTTCGCCTTGTTGTACTTCATGTCGCGATTCGGTTCATGCTGTAGCTTCTGCGCGTTAACGAATTCGGGCGGATTGTTGAAATCCGTCGTGATGTCATTGATCGGTGGATACTTGGAACTGCGCAGCACGGTGACGATCAATGGCAATGCGATCACAGCGCATACCACCGTGGCCATCACCGCCCGATTGCGCCCGGCCGCCAGTTGAGGTTTGCGCGTCTGGAAAGTGGCGATGAGGCCGACCGCTAAACCGAGAATGCTAAGCAGAAATCCCAGTGCGAACAGCTGAAAACCCATGAACGGCGCGATCAGGGAGAAATGCGCGCCAACCATCCCCGCACCGATCATCGCGATCGCCAGGATTGCGTCATAGAATGCCAGCCATGCAAATGTCATCCGTTTTTCCCTCGAAAGAGATTTGCGTTCACACTAAGACGCCTGGTTCCTGATTCCGCGTACCACAAACTGCGGCAATACGAACAGAAACGATCCTTTCGACACGGCGCGATCGATGTCGGCGAACCAACCCTCGACCTCGGTAGTCGCGATCTTGCCCGAGTCGCGCGCATACCGGGCGAAACTGGCCTTCAGCATCGGTAGCGAACGTCCCACGGTATCCGCGCCGGTGTGAATCTCGACTTTCACGTCGCCAAGACCAGCCTCGCGAAACAACCGATAGAGCTGGCGGCCAATCTGCGGCTCCCTGATCGCAATCGACTTAGACGCCGCGAGGATTCGGTCGCTGCGCTCGCGTGCCGTGGGACCGATGTCGAGCGCCAGCATGTCCCAGTCGCTATCGACCGCGACGACCACGCCGCCCGGCGCCGTCACGCGCGCCATTTCCGCGACAGTATCGGCTGCGGAATCGACATATTCAAGAACATTTTTGCACCAGACGCGGTCGAATGAGGCGTCTGGAAACGGGAGCGGCGGAAAAGCGCTCTGCACGAATTCTGCCGCCAGCTTTGCTTCGCGCGCGCGAGCGCCCGACCGCTCGACGAACTCGGCGTTGATATCCACGCCCGTCACCTTACCGCCGGGAGCGACCCGCCGCGCAAGTTCGAGACTGGTGTGGCCGGGTCCGGAGCCAACGTCGAGCACGCGCTGACCCGCCTTGAGATCGAGCGGCCGCAGCAACGGCTCCATCGCGGGATGATACGCGAGGATCTTGTCGTATGCGCTGTGACGATCCGAGTCGATGTCGACCCAGTGCTGCTTGTAGTAAGGCTCGGCCATCAGACGAGGCGGAGTTCCTTCATCGCGATGCCCAATCTCTCCGCGGGACCCGCGGTCATCGGCACCAGCGGCAGCCGCAACTCGTTGGTGCACTTGCCCATGAACGCGAGCGCCTGCTTGATCGGAATTGGATTGATCTCGACGAACAGCGATCGGATCATTGGCAGCAAGCGGTAGTGGATCTCGCGCGCCTTGACGAAATCGCCGCCGAGCGCGGCCGCCGCAAGATCATGCATCTCGCGCGGGACTACGTTGCTGCAGGTCGCGATCACACCCTTCGCGCCGAGCGCTATCAGGGGCAGCGTGTGGGCGTCGTCGCCAGAAAAGATCGCGAGTCGGTCGCCACACAACTTTAAGATGTCCGACGTCTGATCCATCGAGCCCGACGCTTCCTTGACGCCAACGATGTTTTTGATTTCGCTGAGTCGCGCGAAGGTTTCGGGCCCGATGTTCGAGGCCGTGCGGCCGGGGATGTTGTATACGAACATCGGGATGTCCACGCTCGCAGCGATGGCTTTGTAGTGTCTGAAGATGCCGTCCTGGGTGGGCTTGTTGTAGTAGGGCGACAGCAACAGCGCGCCGTCGGCGCCCATCTCGCGCGCCGCTGCGGTCAGCCGAATCGCTTCGGCGGTCGAGTTCGAGCCTGTGCCCGCGATCACCGGGACGCGCCTTCGCACCTGCTCGATGGTGAGCTTGATTACGTTGTCATGCTCGGCGTGCGAGAGGGTGGCGGATTCCCCGGTCGAGCCGCAGGGGACTAGACCGTCGATGCCACTCTGAATCTGCCATTCGATCAGATCGCGCAACGCCGGTGCGTCCACCTCGCCGTCGCGAAATGGCGTTACGAGAGCAGTCAGTGCGCCACTGAACATCGTTGTAAACCTCCGACCTTATTCAACTCACCGGAACCATCTCGTCCGCGCCCATCTCGAGCTCGCCGCGAAAAACCTCGACGGCGTTGCCGGTCATGAAAACGTGATTCGCAGCGGCACCGTCGGCGCGCCACTCGATTTCGAGATTGCCGCCGCGCAACTCCACCGTCGCGGTTCGCTCGGTGTGATTCGTCAGGACAGCCGCCACCAGCGCCGCGCATGCTCCGGTACCGCAAGCCCAGGTCTCGCCCGAGCCGCGCTCCCATACGCGCATCCGCAGCTTGCGGCGCGAGACGGGCAGTATGAACTCGGTGTTCACCCGGCGGGGAAAGAACGGATGATGCTCAAACTCGCGGCCCAGCGCGGCGAAATCGCGATCCTGGAGCTTGAAGACGCCATCATCTGCAACGAACAAGACGCAATGCGGATTGCCCATCGACACTGCCGTGATCGACTCGCGCCGGCCTGCGACCTCGAGCGGATAATCGATAATTCGGCCGTCGGCATTGACCGGGATGTCGCGGCCTTCGAGAATTGGCTCGCCCATATCGACCGTCGCGCCGATCACGCGGCGGCCTTCCAGCCGCAGCTCGACCGTCTTGAGGCCGGCGTCGGTCTCGACGACCATCGGATTGCGGCGTACGAGGCCGCGCTCGAAGGCGAGCCGCGCGACGCATCGGATCCCGTTGCCGCACATGTCGCCGCGGCTGCCGTCCGCGTTGTACATCTCCATTCGGATGTCGGCGATGCTCGACGGCGCGAGCATGATCAGGCCGTCGCCGCCAATCCCGAAGTGGCGATCAGAAAGTTTGACCGATAGTGCGGACGGATCGGCGGGACGCGCGCGCAACGCGACAATATAGATGTAGTCGTTGCCGGTTCCGTGCATCTTGGTGAATTCGAGGGTTGCCATCGCGCTATTAGGCACTCAGGCCGGCTTGAGGCTGACAATGTGTTCGCCGCGGATCAGGTCCTCGAAATTCTCGCGCTCGCGGATCACGTGCACGTCGGCGCCGTCCACCAGGATCTCGGGCGCGCGCGGGCGGCTATTGTAGTTCGACGACATCACGAAGCCGTATGCGCCGGCGCTCATCACCGCGAGCAAGTCACCCTCGATGGGCTCGGCCATCTCACGCTCGCGCGCGAAGAAATCGCCGCTCTCGCATACGGGCCCCACGATGTCCGCGGTGACGGTCTTGCCGAGCTTGCGCCGATCGACGGGAACGATCTCGTGATACGCCTCGTAGAGCACCGGGCGAATCAGGTCGTTCATCGCGCCGTCGATAACGACGAAGCGCTTCACGTCGGTCTCCTTGTTATAGAGGACTCGCGTCACCAACACGCCCGCGTTGCCAACCATCACGCGTCCCGGCTCGGTGATTATCTTGAGGCCGAGCCCCGCGATCGGTTTGAGCAGGGCGTGCGCGTATTCCGAGGGGGGCGGCGGCAGCTCCTGGTATGGGATTCCGAGGCCGCCGCCGAGATCCAGGTACTTGAGTTGGATTCCCGCGCTGCGCAGCCGCCCGACGATCGCGGCAACCTTCTGTCCGGCTTCGGTAAACGGCGCCATCTCGGTTATCTGCGAGCCGATATGCGTGCTGAGCCCGACGATTTCGAGCTGCGCCAGCGCGCTCGCCTCCGCGTAATATTCGTCCACCTGAGATAGCGGCACGCCGAACTTGCTGTCGCGATGACCGGTGGAGATGTGCGGATGGGTGCCCGGATCGAGATCGGGATTCACGCGCAGGCTGACGGGCGCGCGATGCTTCATCCGGCCCGCGACCTCGGCCACACGATGCAGCTCCGGGCGCGACTCGACGTTGATCATCAGAATGCGCGCTTCCAGAGCGGCCGCGATCTCCTCGTCGGTCTTGCCAACGCCGGAGAACACAATCTTGCGAGGGTCGGCGCCGATTCGGAGGCATCGCATCAGCTCACCGACAGAGACGATGTCGAAGCCCGCGCCCATCGAGGAGAACAATTTCAGGATGCTCAGGTTCGAGAGCGCCTTCATCGCATAGCAGATCAGATGGTCGGTGCCAGCGAAGGCCTCGTCGAAGACCCGGAAATGCCGCCTGAGCGTGCGCGCGCTATAAACGAAAAAAGGCGTGTTGATGCGCCGCGCCAGGTCGGCGATCGGCACATCTTCCGCATAGAGTTGGTCGTTGCGGTATTCGAAGTAGTTCATTGCTATGTGACGACTGGGTGAAGTTTCGTTTTTATCATAGCGCAGCCCGCCGAATAAACGGACGCAGGCCGCGCGGTTCCGCTCGCGCTCCAGGCTACTTGAGCGGCACTGGCGTTGGCACTACGAAGGTATCCGGGTTCGGCGGCGGCGCCGAGCCGGCCTTGCGCACGATCGTCACGTCGTTCGACGGCTCGCTGACGTAGTTGTCGGTTGTGTGGGACGTCACGTCGTAGTGATAGGTCTTGCCGATGACGGTCGAGCCGTCGATGAACTCAAAAGTGTTTTGTACCTGGAAACGCCCTTCGTCATGCACCTCGATTTCGCCGACCTTCTCGGCGGGCTTGCCTTCCTCGGTGCGCGAGATCGCGAAGCCGCCAAGGTCGCGCATCTTTCCGCCGCCGGCGTAGAGGTCGGGGCGATCCCAGTTCAGCCGGATTCCGTCTTTCGTATTGGCAGCCTCGAGGCTGAGGATTTTCTCGGGACGCGCCGCCTCCGGCGGTATCGGCTGCGACTTCACACCGCAGCCGAGGAACGCCGCGTTTGCAAGCGCGACAATCGTGAGCGCGAACGTCAGCCACTTCGCACCGTTGGTCTCCAGATTCATCGACGTCCGAGCTCCTTGAGGCGGCGCTTGACCGTGGACGGGGCAGGACCGCCTTCGATCGTGCGCCGGGCGACCGAGTTGTCGGCGCTGAGGATCGCGATCGCGTCGTCGCCAAACGCGCTGGAATACACTTTCAGCTCCGCGATGCCCAGGTCCTCGAGCGTCTTGCCCGCTTCGGCCGTCTGGCGGACGATCGCGCCGACGATCTCATGCGCCTGGCGAAACGCCGTGCCGCGACCGACCAGGTATTCCGCGAGGTCCGTCGCCAGCGCAAATCCTCCCGCCGCCGCGCGCATGCGATTCGCGTCGAAGCGCAGCGTCGGCCACAACTTCGCCAGCAGATCGAGCGCGGGCTTCAGCGCGTCGAGCGCATCGAACACGCGTTCCTTGTCTTCCTGTAAATCCGAGTTATAGGCCAGCGGAAGGCCCTTCAACACCGTAAGCATCGCGACCAAATCGCCAATCACGCGGCCGGTCTTGCCGCGAATCAGTTCGAGCAGGTCGGGATTCTTCTTCTGCGGCATCATCGAGCTACCGGTCGAAAATTCGTCGGGAATCGCCGCGAATCCGAACTCGGCGCTCGTCCAGAGAATTATTTCCTCGCTCATGCGCGACAGATGCACCTGCGTGAGCGCGGCGGCCGAAAGAAAATCCACGACGAAATCGCGATCCGACACCGCGTCCATGCTGTTGGCGGCGATCGCCTTGAAGCCCAGCGCCCGCGCGACCATCCTGCGGTCCAGCGGCAGCGTGGTCCCCGCCAAAGCGCCCGCGCCAAGCGGCATGACCGCGGTGCGCGCCGCGGCCTGCTCGAAACGCTCGCGATCGCGGCAAAGCATCTCGACGTAGGCAAGCAGGTGATGCGCGAGCGTCACGGGCTGCGCGCGCTGCAGATGCGTGTAGCCGGGCATGATCGTGGCGACGTGGCGCCTTGCGAGTCGGATCAACACGGCGCGCAGCCCGGCGACCAGCGCGATCACGGCGCCAAGCTCGTCGCGCAGATAGAGCCGCACGTCGAGCGCGACCTGATCGTTGCGCGAGCGCCCGGTATGGAGCTTGCGCCCGGGCTCGCCGATCAGCGCGATTAGCCGGCGCTCGATCGCGAGGTGGATGTCTTCATCGGCGATATCGAAGTTAAAGCGGCCGCGCGCGATTTCACCTTCGATCTGCTCGAGTCCGATCTCGATTGCCCGCAACTCGCCCCGCTTCAGCAGCCCGACCTTCGCGAGCATCTGCGCATGCGCTATCGACCCCCGAACGTCGTGGCGAAAAAGCCGCTGGTCGAAAGGCAGCGACGCGGTGAAAGCCTCGACCTCGGGCATGCGGCCGCGCGCAAATCTTCCCCGGATGAGATTGCGCGGGGCGCTCTGCTTCTGGCGGCGCGCCTTCACTGTGAAACGCGCGGATTCTCCCGCGGGCGAATCAATTGACGGGCCGCAACTGGCAGGTGCATCCGCGCGCCGCACAACTCATCGATCCGTCGGGATGCGTGATGTGGACGTCCATCTTGTGATGGCAGTGATCGCAATCTCCGGTGCGCGGACGGGGCACGAGCTTGGGCTGGGTGCGCGGCGGCTTGAACTGGATGACTTTGCCCAAATCGATCAGCCCTTTTTGCTCGCGCTAGCCAGCGCCCGAAGCCTCAAGCCCGCGAGCCTGATCAGTCCGTCGGCGTCGGCCTGGTTGTATCCGCCGGCTTCCTCGAAACTCGCAATCTTCGGGTCGTACAGGGAGTTCGGCGATTTGCGGCCGGCGATCCACACGCCGCCCTTGAAGAGCTTCAGCCGCGCCACTCCGTTCACGTTTTTCTGCGTATCGTCCACCAGCGCCTGCAGCGCCTCACGCTCGGGCGCAAACCAATAACCGTAATACACCATTTCCGCGTAGCGTGGGATAAGCGAGTCGCGCAGATGCATCACCTCGCGATCGAGGGTGAGCTGCTCAACCGCGCGATGCCCGTGGAAGAGGATCGTCACGCCGGGCGTCTCGTAAACGCCACGCGATTTTATTCCGACGTAGCGATTCTCGACCAAATCGACGCGGCCGATTCCGTGCCGTCCCGCGATTTCGTTGGCGCGCTCGATAATCCGCACAGGCGCGAGGCGCTCACCATTAATCGCGACCGGGTTGCCGCCTGCGTATTCGATTTCGACATACTCGGGCTTGTCCGGCGCGTCTTCGGCGGAGACGGTCATGCGGAACATGTCGTTGTAAGGCTCGCGCCACGGGTCTTCGAGGATACCGCCCTCGTAGCTGACGTGAACGAGGTTGCGATCCATCGAGTACGGCTTCTCTTTGGTCACACCCACGGGAATTTTCTTCTCGTTGGCATAAGCGATCATCTCGGCGCGGCCTGTGAACGTCCAATCGGCACGGCGCCACGGCGCGATGACCTTGAGATCGGGCGCGAGCCGCGCGAACGTCAACTCGAACCGCACCTGGTCGTTGCCCTTGCCGGTGCATCCGTGAGCGACCGCGTCGGCGCCTTCCTCGCGCGCAATCTCGACCTGCTTCTTGGCGATCACCGGCCGCGCGATCGACGTGCCGAGCAGGTAGTAGCCCTCGTAGACGGCGCTCGCGCGCAGCATCGGGAATACGAAGTCGCGCGCGAATTCCTCGCGAAGATCGACGATATGAAGTTTGCTCGCGCCGGTCTTGAGCGCCTTCTCTTCAAGGCCGTCGGTCTCGTCGCCCTGCCCGACGTCGGCGCAGTACGCGATCACTTCGCATCCGAACTGATCTTTGATCCAGCGCAGGATGACCGAGGTGTCGAGTCCGCCCGAGTAGGCGAGCACCAGTTTTTTTATTTTCTCGGTTGCCACGATTTAAATCTCATCGTCACTCTGGCGGCGGCGCAGTCTGCAAAATTTCGGGACGTATCAGCCAGACCATCACAGCTTTCTGTGCATGGAGACGGTTCTCGGCCTGGTCGAGCACGACCGAGCGCGGTCCATCGATCACGTCGTCGGTGATTTCCTCGCCGCGATGCGCCGGCAGGCAATGCATCACGAGCGCGCCCTTGCGCGCATTCTTCAGCAGCGCGTCGTTGACCTGGAAACCCTTGAAGTCGCGGCGGCGCTGCACGGCTTCCTTCTCACGACCCATCGAGGTCCAAGTATCGGTGTAAACCACGTCCGCGTCCTTGACCGCCTCGGCAGGATCGTCGGTGAGCGTGCCGATCTCCTCGTTGCGCAGCCGATCCATGAACGCCTTCTCCGGCTCGTAGCCTTTCGGGCACGCCAGCCGCAACTCGAAACCCGCGAGCGAGGCCGCCTCGATCCAGCTCTGCGCGAGGTTGAATCCATCGCCCACAAACGCGACGCGCACTTTCCTGAGATCACGCCCGAAACGTTCCTGCAGCGTCATCAGATCTGCCAGCAACTGGCACGGATGCAGCAAGTCGGTGAGGCCGTTGATGACGGGCACGGTGGCCTCGCGCGCGAGTTCGACGGCGGTCTCGTGCGAGAAAGTGCGAATCATGATCAAATCCACGGCCCGCGAGATGTTGCGTGCGACGTCCTTGACCGACTCGCGCTCGCCAATACCGATATCATTCGGCGCGAGATAAATCGCATGCCCGCCAAGCTGCGCCATGCCCGTCTCGAACGTGACTCGCGTCCGCAACGACGGCTTCTGAAAGACCATTGCGAGCGTCCGGCCGCGCAGATACGGATGCTCGAGCCCGATCTTGAGCTCGGCCTTCAGACGCGCGCCAAGCGCAAGCAGTCCGTTGAGTTCAGCCGCCGAGAGCGAACTGAGGTCGAGAAAGTCGCGTTTCATTTCGGAATCGGCACGCTGTTTAGCACATTTTCAATAATCGCGAGACCGGCGTCGGCCTCTTCGCGCGTGAGGTTCAACGGCGGCAGCAAGCGCAGCACGTTGCCCGCGGTGCCGTTGACGAGGAGGCGATTCTTGACGCACTCCTCGACGATTGGACGCGCGTCGTGCTTCAGCACCGCGCCGATGATCATGCCGAGTCCGCGCACCTCGACGATTCGATCGCACGAGCGCGCAAACTTGCGGAGCCGCTCGAGCATATAGGCGCCGACGCTCGACGCGTTCTCGAGCACGCCGTCCTGCTCGAGCGCGTCGATCATACCGAGGGCCGCCGCACACGCCACCGGATTGCTGCCGAAGGTGCTGCCGTGGCTGCCGGGCGTGAAGCTCGACGCGATTTCATCGCGCGCAATCATCGCGCCGATCGGAAGCCCACCGCCGAGCGCCTTGGCCAGCGTCACGATGTCGGGTTTGACGCCGACGTGTTCGTAGGCGAAAAATTTTCCGGTGCGCCCCATCCCGGTTTGCACTTCGTCGAGAATCAGCAGCAGCTTGTTGCGATCGCACCAGTCGCGCATTCGTTTCAGATAATCCGCATGCGGCACGACCACGCCGCCTTCGCCCTGGATCGGCTCGACCATCACGCCGACGGTTTCGTCACGCCGCGCGCGATCGAGCGCCGCGAGATCGTCGAAGGGCACCATCCTGAAGCCGGGCATCAGCGGTTGAAACCCCTGATGGTACCGCTCCTGGCCGGTCGCGCTCACGGTGGCGAGGGTGCGTCCGTGGAACGATCCGAGCGTCGTCAAAATCTCGAAGCGTCCGTTGCCGGCGTTGCTGCCCCATCGCCGCGCGAGCTTTATAGCAGCCTCGTTGGCCTCAGCCCCGGAGTTGCCTAAAAAGACTTTTCCGTCGCCGAAATGATTCGCCAGCCGCTCGACCAATCGCGCACTCGCCTCGGTGTGAAAGACGTTGGAAACGTGCGTGAGCCTTTCCGCCTGCTCCTTGATCGCGCGCACGACGCGGGGATTTCCGTGACCAAGGCTGGTTACAGCGAGCCCGCAGAAAAAATCGAGATAGCGATTGCCGTCGGCGTCGTACAGATACGCGCCATGCCCGCGCGCGAACGCGATTGGGAGGCATCCGTAAACATCGACCATGTGTCGATGCGTGAGTTCTACAATCTCGGCGTTGTTCATCGCGGCTTGCCACCCCCCGCGCTGCGCGCGCTATCGGTCAGGGCCGACACCTTCGCGCGGCGCTGCACCACTTCGGTGCCGATTCCCGAGCGGGTGAAAATTTCCAGCAGCACCGCGTGTTTGTTGCGGCCATCTATTATATGGGTCTTCGCGACGCCCTTGTTGAGCGCCTCGATGCAGCATTCGACCTTCGGAATCATCCCTTCGTGAATGACGCCGCGCGCGATCAAGCGCCGCGCTTCGGCCGCGTCGAGCGTCGAGAGCAATTTTCCGTCCTTGTCCTTCACGCCTTCGACGTCGCTCAGCAGGATCAATTTTTCCGCCTTGAGCGCCGCCGCGATCTCGCCCGCCGCGGTGTCGGCGTTGATATTGTAGGTCTGGCCGTCGCGGCCGAACCCGGTCGGCGCGATTACCGGGATGAAGTTGTTCACCTCGAGCGTGCGCAACAACTCCGGATTCACGCGATCGACTTCGCCGACCAGCCCGATATCGACGCGCGAGCGCTTGCCGTTGTCGTCCGTCACCACCATCCGCATCTTGCGCGACCTGATCAGGTCACCGTCCTTGCCCGACAGGCCGACCGCGCGGCCGCCCATGCGCGAAATCGTCGCGACGAGATCTTTATTGATTCTCTGCAGGACCATTTCGGCCGCTTCCATCGTCGCCGGATCGGTCACGCGCATCCCGCGCACGAAGCGCGACTTGAGCCCGAGCTTGCCGACCAGTTCAGTAATCTGCGGGCCGCCGCCGTGTACGATAATCGGGTTGATGCCGACCAAATCGAGCAGCACGACTTCCTGCGCGAAGCTCTCACGCAGCTCCTCGGTCTGCATCGCATGGCCGCCGTACTTGATGACGAAGGTTTTGCCGCGAAACCGCCGGATGTACGGCAGCGCCTCGATGAGCACGTCGGCTCGATTGTGAGTGGCGTCTTTCAAGCCCGAAACCTCGGAGCCCCTTCACTGAAAAAGGAAATCAAAACAGTAATGCACGCGCCGCGCAATCCATCGCCTGCGCAGCCGTTAACGCCAGTGTAACGATTGAGCGGCAGCTACAGAATATAGCGCGAGAGATCTTCGTCCTTGACGATTTCGTCGAGGCGGCCGTGAACGTAGGCGGCGTCGATAGTCAGTTCGCGTTCCTGCAGTTCCGGCGCGTCGAACGACAGCTCTTCGAGCAGCCGCTCGAGGACAGTATGCAGCCGGCGCGCGCCGATATTTTCCGAGCGCGCGTTGACCTTGGCCGCGATCTCCGCCAGCGCCGCGACCCCGTCCTCGGTGAAGCGCATGTGCACGCCCTCGGTCTCCATCAGCGCCACGTATTGCCGCGTAAGCGCGTTCTCGGGCTCAGTGAGGATGCGAATAAAGTCCTCGCGGGTGAGCGCCTTCAGCTCGACGCGAATCGGAAAGCGTCCCTGGAATTCGGGAATCAGGTCCGACGGTTTCGAGGTGTGAAACGCCCCCGACGCGACGAACAAAATGTGGTCGGTCTTGACGGCTCCATATTTCGTGTTGACCGTCGATCCCTCGACTATCGGCAGCAGGTCGCGCTGCACGCCCTCGCGCGACACGTCCGGACCGTGCGACTCGCGCCCCGCGATTTTGTCGATCTCGTCGATGAACACTATCCCCGACTGCTCCGCGCGCGTGATCGCCTCGTGCGCCACCGCCTCCATATCTACCAGCCGCGCCGCTTCCTCCGTCGTCAGCAACTCAAGCGCCTCGGGAATCTTCACTTTGCGCGTGCGCGTCTTCTTGGGCATGAGCTGATTCATCAGCTCCTTCATGTTGAGGCCCATCTCTTCCATGCCTTGCGGCGTGAAGACTTCGATATTCGGCACGGCGTTCGCGCTGACTTCGAGCTCGACTTCGCGATCGTCCAGATGGCCGCCGTTCAGCAGCTTGCGCAACTTCTCGCGCGTCTCCTTGTGCGAGTTGTTGTCGACTACCTCCATATGCCCCTCAGGCGTGATCCCCGCGGGACGGCGAACTTTGGTCGGCGCCGGGAACAGCAGATCGAGCAATCGCTCCTCCGCATTCTCGCGCGCCTTGTGCGCGACGCGCTCGCGCGCTTCGTCGCGCACCATCTTGACCGCACACTCGGCCAGGTCGCGAATCATCGACTCGACGTCGCGCCCGACGTAGCCGACCTCGGTGTAGCGCGACGCTTCCACCTTGACGAACGGCGCCTGCGCCAGCCGCGCCAGGCGCCGCGCGATTTCGGTCTTGCCGACGCCGGTCGGCCCGATCATCAGGATATTCTTCGGCGCAATTTCGTCGCGCAGATCCGGCGCGACATTCTGCCGCCGCCATCGGTTGCGCAACGCGATCGCGACTGCGCGTTTCGCGTCGTGCTGCCCGACGATATAGCGGTCGAGCTCAGAGACGATCTCGCGCGGCGTCATTACTTGAGGGATTGCCATATCTTCTTGAAGGTAGTGGCTACAATTCTTCGAAAACAAATTGGTCGTTGGTGTAAACGCAGACTTCGGCCGCGATCTTCATCGCGCCTTCCGCGATCTGTCGCGCCGTCATCCCCGAGCCGTGGCGAATCAGCGCGCGCGCCGCCGACAACGCATAGTTGCCGCCCGATCCGATCGCGAGGATTCCATCGTCCGGCTCGAGCACGTCGCCGACGCCCGAAATCAGCAGCGAGCTCTCCTTGTCCGCGACCACCAGCATCGCCTCGAGCCGCCGCAGGATTCGATCCGTGCGCCAGTCTTTGGCCAGCTCGACGGCCGCGCGCCGGAGCACTCCATTATATTCCTGCAGCTTCGATTCGAACTTGTCGAACAGCGTCAGCGCGTCCGCGGTCGAGCCCGCGAAGCCCGCCAGCACGCGATCCTGATGCAGCCGGCGCACTTTCTTCGCCTTGCTCTTCATGATCGTTTGTCCAACGGTCACCTGCCCGTCACCCGCGATAACCACGTGCCCCTCGTGGCGCACGCTCAGAATCGTCGTGTGGCGAACTACAGCGCCCGGCTCAAGACCCCGCTCAGACTCGTGGGAAGGCACGTCGATAAACCTCTTTCAAATGATTCACGCTGACATGAGTATAGCGCTGCGTCGTCGCGAGGCTCGCATGGCCGAGCATCTCCTGTATCGACCTCAGGTCGGCCCCATTGCCCAGCATATGCGTCGCGAAACAGTGACGCAGCCCGTGCGGCGTTAGTCCCGCGCTCACGCCGGCCGCCTCCAGACGCCGCTGCAGGATCGTCTCGACGCTGCGCGTGGTCAGCCGTCCGCCGCGAAGATTCGTAATCACCGGACCGTTGTGCTCCCACGCAATCGGCATCGCGGTCTTCCACTTCTTCAACGCATCCAGCGCGGGCTCGCCGAGCGGCACCAGCCGATCCTTGTTGCCCTTGCCCGCCCGGATCATCACCATCCCGAGCTCTTCGTCGATATCGCGCCAGTCGAGCCCGACCAGCTCGCCGACGCGCAGCCCCGACGAGTACAGCGTCTCGAATATCGCGCGATCGCGTATCGACGCCGGCGTCGACTCACCTGGCGACAGCGAGAACTCGATCAGCCGACGAACCTCGTCCTCCTGCAATATCGACGGCAAGCGCCGCTCGTTCTTCGGCGAGCGAATCGATCGCGCCGGACTTGCCGCGCCAATCGTCGTCTCGCGGTAGCGAAAAAACGCCTTGATCGCGCTAAGTCGGCGCTGGACGGTGGCGCGGGCGGCTTTGTTCTTCATCAATTCGGCCAGGTAGCTGCGGATATGATCCGCCGTGATACTCGCAACGTCGATCTCGTCCACTCTTCTGCCGACGATCGCCGCCCGCTCGAGCAAAAAACTTCGGAACGCGAGCAGGTCGCGGCGATAGTTCGTCACCGTGTTGTCCGCCGCGCGCGACGCCTTCCTCAGCGCCGCCGCAAACGCCTCGACCTCCACCTCCATCGTCTCGCGCGCACCCACTTGAGCGGCTATGCTATCAGCGGCGATTCGCCCGAAAAAGCGTGCATTCCCAAGCCGTTCGCATTCCAGTCCCGCGGAGCACCATGCCGCACGAAGAAACCCGGCCTGCGTTATGAACTGCTGGCATTGCGCCCGAAAGATCGAAGTCGTCACCGGCGAACGAGTCGGTTTTCGCGACGAGTGCCCCGGATGCGGCCGCGCGCTCCACTCATGTCGCAACTGCGGCTTTTACGATCCGTCCTACAACAACAGTTGCCGCGAGCCGATGGCGGAGCGGGTGGTCGATAAGGAACGATTCAATTTCTGCGAATATTTTATCCCGGGCGACGCGGCTGCCAGGCCGCCAGCAAAAACAAAAGCAAAAACAACAACTGGCGCCCAAAAAGAGCTGGAGGCTCTCTTCAAGAAAAAATCATGACCTCGCGCCGACTCCAGTTTCGTGACCGATGCGTCGAGCTTCTATTCATCGCGGCGTTCGCTTCGACAGTCGCCACCGGATGCCATCCGGCCAACAGCGCGCGCGGGGTCGTCGATCGCTTCATCGACCAATATTATGTAGCGATCGATCTGAAGGCGGCCGAGCCATTCTGCACCGGCCTCGCACTCGACAAACTGCATAAGGAAATGCAGCTGATCGGCAATCAGAAAATCGACGCGAACACCCGCAAGCCCGTCGTGCATTACAAGCTCACTGCCGAGCGCGACGGCACCGACCATATCGAATTCCTGTTTCGCGCTACCATCGACGTGCCCGAAGGCGGCACCTTCAACCGCAACTGGCTGATAACCGCGCGCAAGGACGCCGACACGTGGAAAGTCTCGAACTTCGATGACTACGAATAGCGTCGCCGCGATCATCCTCGCCGCCGGCAAGGGAACCCGGATGCGCTCGAAGCGCGCCAAGGTCCTGCACGAGCTAGGCGGCGAACCGATGATCGCGCGCGCAGTTCGCGCCGTCGCGGCACTCGAACCAGATCCAATCGTGATCGTCGTCGGCCACCAGGCTCGCGAGGTCGAAGCCGCCGTAACTTCATCGAAGGCGCGATTCGCTTTCCAGGAGCCGCAGCGCGGCACCGGCGACGCCGCGCGATGCGCCCTCGCGCAGCTTCCCGCAAACTTCACCGGCGACGTGCTGATCACTTATGGCGACATGCCCGCGATCACGTCGGCGACGCTGCGCGCGTTCCTCGACGCACATCGAAAGCGCGGCGCCAAACTCTCGTTCATCAGTATTGTTCTCGACGACCCCGCGGCATACGGCCGCGTCATTCGCGATACGTCCGGCAACGTCGATAAAATCGTCGAGTTCCGCGACGCGTCGCCCACCGAACGCGCCGTCAAGGAAATCAACACCGGCTTTTACGTCGTCGATAGCGCCCTGCTGCGCTCCGCGCTCGCGGAACTGAAACCGTCCAACGCGCAGGATGAGTACTATCTGACCGATATCGTCGCGATTGCGCGTGCGCGCAGTGAAAACGAAAAAGTTGAAGCGTGGGTTGCTACCGACCCGGCGGAATTCGCCGGTATCAACTCGCGCGAGGAGCTGGCAAATATGGAAGCCGAAGTTCGTGCCACCGTTAACCGAAAGCTGATGGCGTCCGGCGTGACGCTCGTCGATCCCGCATCCGCCTACATCTCGGAGCAGGCCGAAATCGCGCCCGATTGCGTAATCGGTCCCAACGTCCAGATTTTCGGCGCCTGCAAGCTCGGCGAGGGCGTGCGAATCGACGGCACCGCGTGGCTCAGCAACGTGACGATTGGCCCGCGATGCCATCTGAAGCTCGGCGTGCGCGCCGAAGATTGCTCAATCGGCGAGGAATCCGAAATCGGCCCGTTCGCCAACTTGCGCGCCGGCACCGAACTCGCCGGCCACAATCGCATCGGCAATTTCGTCGAGACCAAAAAGGCGCGCATCGGACGCGGCACCAAGGCCAGCCACCTGAGCTACCTCGGCGACACCACCATCGGCGCCGACACCAACATCGGATGCGGCGTCATCACCGTGAACTACGACGGCTACGACAAGCATCACACGGAAATAGGCGACCGCTGCATGGTCGGATGCGACACGCAACTCGTCGCGCCAATCAAGGTCGGCAGCGACGTGTACGTCGCGTCAGGCACGACGATTATTCGCGAGGTGCCCGACGGTGCGCTAGTGATGTCGCATCATCCGCAACGCGAAAAGGCCGGCTGGATGGCAACCTGGCGCAAACGCCACAACGACACCCCCGACGGCACCCTGCGGCGCAAAAAGGATCACTAAGTCTGTTGTCATCCTGACGAACCGTCGCTTGTACTCGCTCAACCGAGCGAGAATAATCATCACAACGAGGTGACGGTCGAGGCGATAGAAAACAAAGTGCGAGAGTAGCGCCAGGACTCATGGCCGCATCTGGCCATGAGTTGACGAGGTGGAAGCAGCATCGAAAGATTCGGCGGATGGCTTCCCGGCTCCACGGTCGATAGAGGCGAGAGTGAAACCGCGCGGGTGACCGCGCGACAAAACGCGCCTCGAGTGGCAGAGCATCCGGCTCTGATGTGATTTCCTAAACTCTCCTCCAAAAGTCATTTCGCTATCGCTCCGTCCGTGTGGGTTCGGACAACTCCGTAACCTTCCCTGCAAATCAGGGGAAAGGAGCGAACGCTCATGTGCGGAATAATTGGATACGTCGGGCCGAGCGAGGCCTACCCGATCCTGCTCGAAGGGCTCAGCCGCCTCGAATATCGCGGCTACGATTCGGCGGGCATCGCAACTCTATCCGACAACAAGCTCGAAATTCGGCGCGCCAAAGGCAAGCTCGAGAACTTGCGCCACCTGTTGGCCGACTCCCCCCTTAAAGGCCGCATCGGAATCGGGCACACGCGATGGGCGACGCACGGCCGCCCGTCCGAGGAAAACGCGCATCCGCACCAGGCCGGCCCGGTCGCGGTCATCCACAACGGCATCGTCGAGAACTTCATCGATCTGCGCACCGAGCTGCTCGCGCGCGGCCACAAACTCCGCTCCGAGACCGACACCGAGCTGATCTCGCACCTTATCGAGGAGAAGCTCAAAGGCGGCCGCGGTCTCGCCGAGGCCGTGCGCGAGGCCGTCCTGCGGCTCCGCGGTTCGTTCTCAATAGTCGTGCTGTCGGAGACCGAGCCAGACAAATTGGTCGCCGCCAAGACCGCGACGCCGCTGGTGCTGGGGCTTGGCGACGGCGAGAATTTCGTCGCCTCGGATATTCCCGCGATTCTCGAGCACACGCGCCGCGCGATTGTCCTCGAAGACGGCGAGCTGGCCGAGGTCACCGCGGCCACGGCGCGCATCATGAAGTTCGACGGCACCGCAGTCACTCGCGCGCCGCGTCAAGTTGAATGGGATGCCGTCGCGGCCACCAAGGGCGGCTTCCGCCACTACCTGCGCAAGGAAATCAACGATCAGCCGCAGGCGTGGATCGACACGATGGCCGGACGCGCGGACGCCGGCTCACCTATCGTGCGTTTCGAAGGCGAGCTGCTGCCGGCGGGCGGTCCCGCGTCGATCGGGCGAATCGTGATGCTCGGTGCGGGCGCCTCATGGATCACTGCGCAGGTCGCCAAGTTCATGATCGAGGAGCTCGCCGGGATTCCGGTCGAGGTCGATTACTCATCCGAGTTCCGCTATCGACGCCCGCCAATCGACGGCCGCACGATGATCATAGCCGTGTCGCAGTCGGGCGAGACCGCCGACACGATCGCTGCGATGGAAGAGGGCCGCGCGCGCGGTGCGCATCTGCTGGCGATCACCAACACCGTGGACTCGTCGATCGCGCGCAAGGCCGACGCGCAGTTGTACACGCGATGCGGTCCCGAGACCAGCGTGACAACCACCAAGTGCTTTCTCACGCAGCTCGAGGCTTACTATCTGTTCGCGATTCACCTGGCGGCGCGGATGGGCCGTCTTTCAGGCTCCGATTCCGGGAAATTGTTGCAGCCGGCGTTCGCGATTCCCGGACAGATCAAAACTATCTTCGAGAGCGAGCCGAACATTCAGCAGATCGCGCGCAAGTACGCGCAGGCGCGCGACTTCCTGTTCCTCGGCCGCGGCATCAACTACCCAATCGCGCTCGAGGGGGCGCTCAAGCTTAAGGAAATTTCCTACATCCACGCCGAAGGTTACTCCGCAGGCGAGATGAAGCATGGGCCGATCGCGCTAATCGACGACAAGATGCCGGTGGTCGTGATAATTCCCAACGACGAGCTGTTCGACAAGTCGATGTCGAATCTGAAGGAAGTCGAATCGCGCAACGGCCGCATCATAGCAGTCACCAATCACGCAACCGCCGAGTTGAAAAGCGTAGCCGCGGAAATTATCGAGGTGCCGGAGACTAACCACATGTTAACGCCGGTACTGATGACAGTCCCACTACAACTGCTCGCCTACCACATAGCAGTGGAACGAGGCACCGATGTCGACCAACCGCGCAACCTCGCAAAGTCGGTAACTGTCGAGTAGCGCAAGGCGGACGGCTGCTGCCCGCATAGCTCGTCGAGCAGCTCCTTCGCGCCTTTAGGGGGCGCAGACAGCGCCGGTAGTCACACCGGCGCTGTCCGCCCTAGATTTGCCGTTAAGCGATACGGCGTAAGACGCGTGCCTTACTAGCCGATCGGCTGCTCTTCGTACATCGCGGTACTGACCAGGTCGGCGGCCGGTTCGCGGTCGCCCTCAAGCTCCGCCAAAAACGCGCGCCACTCGGGATCGGCGCCGAGTTTTGCGGCGTACTCTCCGAAGCTCTTGTAGTTCGCGGTTTCGATTCCGATCGCGATCGTCCCCGGCTCACCGCCAGTAGCGGTGTTCCACTGTCGGACCTTGCCGCCATCGCGGTGTACAATCCTGGTGCCCTTGACCACGTTTTTCATGAAACTCTGAAGCTTTCCGGGTCGCGGGCGGTAGACGAACACTTGTAGAATTGTCGACATGGCACAATCTCCCGCCTCAAGCCATCATGTGGCTTGAAGCAATATGAATAGACGATGGGGTTGGTTCAGCGGGACGGGCGTCGCAGGGCGCGCAGTCGGGCCAGGCTCAAGTCGGACTCAATCCTTATATCGATCCCGACGCTCTGACCCTTTGCTTAATCGGCGCCGAAGTCAAGTCACAGGAATCGGAGTTGTGTCCACGTCAAGATGTTCTGCACGAGACCGCGGCACCGACATAGGCCAAGCGCGCAACCTCGCCAAGTCAGTGACTGTCGAGTAGGACGACTTAAGTCCTAGTCCAATAGTTTGCCGAATCTGTTCCAGCGCAGTGGTAACACTCCTGGAGCGTCGTGATCCCATGAGAAGTAGATCACTGACGCGCGCCCTTCGACGTCGTTCTCGTCGGCGAAACCCCAGAAGCGGCTGTCGAAGCTGTCGTCGCGGTTGTCGCCCATCATGAAAAGCCTTCCGGGCGGCACTACCACCGGCCCCGGATCGAGTTCCGGATGACGCGGATCTCGCGGCGGAAAATTGTCAGCCGCTGAGAACGGTGAGCGAGCCGCCTCGCGCGGAGCGAAGTACGCATGCGGATCCGGCACTCGCGCGCCGTTGCGCCATACGACGCCGTCGATCACCTGGATCCGGTCGCCCGGCAGGCCGATCACGCGCTTGATCAGGTCGACGCCGCGCTCGCGCGGAGACTCGAACACGAGAATATCGCCGTGATGTACCGGCGCCAGGTGTATCAGGTACTTCCCGGTCGACAGCCTCGGCACCGGCAGGCCCGCGATCGTATCCGGGATGCGCAGGCCGTATGCGAGCTTGTTGACGAAAATATGGTCGCCCACCAGGATGGTCGGCTCCATCGACCCCGACGGAATCACGTAGGCCTGCACGAAAGACGAACGCATGACTATCGCGAGTATCAGCGCGATGCCGAGCGACTCGGCATACTGCCGCGCAGTCGACTTAGGCGGGCGTTGTTTTGGACTCATCATCGATTGCTCCTCGAGATTGTCCACTATGGCGCTGTAATCGTCGAGAGTGGGAGACCCCAGGCGGGAATCCCGCTATTCACCGGACCCGCTTAGCGGGATCGTCTGGTGCGCACTCGGTTGCGAGCCAGAGGTGATCGCATTTGCCGCGTTGTCAAAGATAGTCACCGCCGAGGGAGGTTGCGGGCCCGGCGCAGCCGGAATAAATTCCACCGTCAGGTTGCACGTTTTCTGCGGGAACAATTGCGGGGGGCAGTTCGTGGCCGATCCGGCAAACCCGAATTCCTGCGGCGTCATCACCGGGACCGAAAACGGGCTCGCAAAGGTGATCGGCGGCCCTTCCTCGGCCGAATTGCTCAGCGTGAATGTCACCGATTTCTCCTGTCCTACTTTTACACTGCCGAAATTACCCGACGGCGGATTGATAACCAGGTTTCCGGGAACTGGGGTCGCGGTCGGAGTGGGGGTCGGTGTCTTTCTGCCCTTCCGGACTTTGCCTGTCCCCTTGAGTGTAATCGTCCGCGACGGATCTGTTCCATTGTTCGCGATGACGAGCGTCGCGGTGCGAACGCCCGTATCGACGGGGGCGAAGGTGATCGCGACCTCGCACTTGGCGCCCGCGGCGAGCTGACCCACGCAGTTCTGCGAGGCGGAGAACTCGCTGTTGCTGGACTGGATCGAGCTGATCACGATGGGTGCGTCTTCTGTCATTTTATCGCTGAGCGTGAGCTCGGCAGGCTTGCTCACCGAACCAAGGTTAACGTCGCCGAAGTTAATCGCGTCCGGCTTGGTCCCGAGCGTCGCTTGTACCGGCGTTGGCGTGGCCGTAGGCGTGACGGTCGGAGTGGCTGTCGCGGTCGATGTCGCCGTCGCAGTAGCCGTGGCAGTCGCGGTCGCTGTGGGCGTAGCCGTGCCGGTTGCGGTGGCAGTTGGCGTCACAGTCACCGTGGCTGTCGCCGTAGCGGTCGCTGTTGGAGTTGCGGTTTGAGTCGCAGTGGCTGTCGGAGTTGAGGTTAATGTCGCCGTGGCGGTCGCAGTTGCCGTGGCCGTTGCAGTCGGCGTCGATGTGGCAGTGGCAGTCGGAGTTGCGGTTCGAGTCGCGGTGGCCGTGGCAGTTGCCGATGCCGTCGGCGATGCGGCGATGCTGATATTTGCAACGTAAGCGTTCTCACTTCCGCCGAGAGTCGGCTGCTCGCCGCTCGATGCGCCATTGAAGTTTGGAGAATCGGTGTACCCGGTCACATATGCGGAGCTGCCACCCGGATCCGCTGAAATACCTGTACCAAAATCCCACTTGCTTCCACCCAGGTAGGTGGAGAAAGCCGCAGTCGAGCCAGCCGGATTGAGTTGAGTAACGAAGCTGTCGACTTCCTCGAAATCCCCTGCATATATGGTTCCGGTTACACTTGGGGTGACGGCAAGCGCATTGAAGTTGCCGGGGTGAAAACCATTGGGATAAATCGGGCTGAAGCTCGTGCCGGCATCGGCGCTCTTCAGAATTGTGTATTGATTATTGCTGCCGAAATATATTGTTCCGGGAGTGGTAGTCGGATCGACTGCAACGCCCCCGCCATCCGTTCCGTATTCGAAAGTATTGTAGCTCGGACAGCCGAAGCAGTTGGCGAAGCCCCCGCTGCTTCCTACCAATCCTTGAAACTGAGTGCTCCCGTATATGACCGTTGGGTAGCTGGTCGGGTCCGCCGCCATGGACAGAATTGGAGAATATCCTATGGTCCGCAGGAAAGTGTTGTTGTTGGGATCGTAAAGTTCCGAAAACGATTCCGGAGGATTAGGCTCCCCTAATTGACCGCCAGCCCAAAGGACCTTTCCATTATTGAGCAGGATCGCAGGTGCAGACACGCCAAAGCCCGCAATATGAAAGGCGTTCATCAGGGTCGTAGGCGAAAATGTGGCGGTGGCTGGGTTATACAATTCAGCAGCGGTGAGCGCCGATGTATCACTGGCAACCCCTCCTGCCACCAGCACGAGCCCGTTGGTGAGGAGAACAGCCCCATGATCCGCCCTCGGCGTCGTCATGTTTCCGACCGAAGAAAATGTGCCCGACGATGGGTCGTACAGCTCGGCGCCCGCCAAGTCGCCTATCCCCTCGTCTTGCCCGTCGGACGTGTTGGCGGTGCCGCCGGTGATCAACACCTTGCCATCTGGAAGCAACGTGGCCGTGTGAGCATGGCGGGCGTTAGCCATGCTGCCCGTGGCTGAAAAAGAGTTGGTCGAGGGATCGTATATCTCCGCAGTGGCCGTAGCCGCATTCGAGGACGTGATTCCGCCGGCGATCAACACCTTGCCGTTCGCCAGAAGAGTGGCAGTATGCTTGTAACGCAGCATCGTCATGTTGCCGGCCGTCAGAGTGAACGTTCCAGTCGTGGGATTGTAAAGCTCAGCGGTTCCGCCGGCGTCGAAGAAGTCGCCGCCCGCGACCAACACATCTCCGTCGAGATCGGTGCCGGTCCCCTGGAGAAGGGTGGCCGTGTCCAGGTAGCGTGGGGTCGTCATATTGCCTGTCGCAGTGAATGTGCCCCCGCTGAAAAGCTCAGCGCTCTTAAGAACGCTATCGGAAGAGTCGAGTCCTCCGGTCACCAGTACAGAGCCGTTCTCAAGCGTCGTCCCCGTGTGAATGGCCCGCGCCGTGATCATGCCGCCAGTGGTTGTCCAGCTACCGGCCGAGGGGCTGAAGATTTCCGCGCTCGCGGTGGGACTGGCGTAATCGGCGGCGGTATAACCGCCACTGGCTAGCACTGTGCCATCGGAAAGAAGATCCAATGGAAAGATCTGGCGCGCGACGTTCATGCTGCCGGTCGCCTGAAAGTTGCTGGTTCGGAACAGTCCGTTCGCGGTACCCGCGTAGAGATTAGCGGGCGATTGCGGATCGACCAGCAGTGACAATACTTCAGTGTTTGGCAAAGTCGGAACAACCTGGAAACTGGCGCCCGCATCGGTGCTCTTCACGACCCCGCTCAATTGAGTGCCCGCATAGATCGTCGTGGGCGACGTGCTTGGGTCCTGGGCAAGGGACCTGACAATCTGGCCTGTCAGCGCAGTCGCATTGAAAGTAGTGCCGCTGTCAGTACTTTTTAACAAGCCATTCGGAGTAGCGGCGTACACCGTGGTATGGTTATTCAAATCAACCAACGCGCCTGCTGGTTGGCCGGTAAGCCCGGTTGGGCTGAACGAAACGCCGCCGTCCGTACTCTTCAGAATTCCGCTTCGATTGGTTCCAACGTAGATCGTGCTGGTGTTAACCGGATCGATCGAGATGTCCAGCACAGCGCTCGCCATCGTGCTCTGCGCCGTCGGATTGAAGGTGGCGCCGTCGGTCGCTTTGAAGAGCTGGAAGAAAGGAGACGATGGGCCTTGCAACGGACTCGCGAGCGGAAAATTCGTAAATGTCGTGACTCCGGTAACGTGGGCGCTTCCCCTCGAGTCCACCGATATCGCTTCCGCGGCATCAGCTCCGGTGTCACCAAGATAGGTGGAGTAAACAATTGAGCCACTGCTGTTGAGCTTCGTCACGAAAGCATCGTCGAAGCCCCCAAAAGTAGTCTGGAAGGCACCTGCAGTCGTCGGGAAATCCGTCGACCAGGTGAAGCCGGCGACGTAACTGTTGCAGTTCGATTGGCAACCCGGTTCCAGGGCGATTCCGTCGCCCTGGTCATAGCCTATACCGCCGAGATACCGTGCAAAGATCAGGTTGGTACCGGAACTGTTGAACTCGGCCACAAAGCAATCAGCGCCACCGTGATACGCACCACCAACGGTGGTCGGTAAAGTCGCCACGTTGGCAATCCCCGTTATGAAGGCGTCGCCGGAGCCGTCCACCGCTATCGAGGCGCCATACAACCCAATTCCATCATTCGCGGGTCCCGGACCGCCGGAATAGTAAGTCGAGTAGAGAAGCTGAGAACCGTCCGCGCTCACACTGGTAACGAAAGCATCAAACGCATTGGGCGCGGAGGTCTGGTACGCGCTCTCTGTCACGGGGAAATCACTCGTAGTTGTTTGACCGGTTATGAACGCGGTGCAGTTCGAGCTGCATCCGGCCGGAATGGCGACGGAGGTCGCTACCGAGCCACCCACTCCTAGCGTGGGGTCCGTCGACGTGGAACCGCCAAGAAGTATCCCAAACACCAGAGACGAACCGTCGGAACTGAGTTTCGCTACGAAGGCGTCGTAGAGCCCGGCAAAACTCTGTCCCGCAGTTGTCGGAAAGTCTGAGGAATAAGTCTCTCCCGCGACATAGACCGCGCCAGTCGAATCGACCGTTATTCCGAGGCCCTCGTCGAATGACGAGCCGCCAAGGTAGGTGGAATAAACCAGTGCTCCGGCAGAATTAAACTTTGTGACAAAGGCATCGCAGCCGCCCTGCGCGGTGCCCAGATAGACCCCTGCGGTCACCGGGAAATTGGCCGAGCATGCGAATCCCGTCACGTAGGCATTGCTGCTCGCATCCGAAGCGACTGCAAGAGCCCCGTCCGGCCCTGAACCGCCCAGGTAGGTCGAGAAAGTCAGAATCGGATCGATGACGATCGGCCTGCTCCGATCGTACTCCCCCACTTGCATTCCCGCCTCATGCGCGCCATGCAGCCGCCATCCGCCTCCTATCGTCCGCCGCGCGCCGCCGCGCTCCTGGTAAATCGCCGGCGCATGCTCGACTAGCTTGCCCTTGCCGACGCTCACGATCAGATCGCCCTGCTTATCGAGGGCCAATTTGCCCGCACCGCGGAAGCTCAGCCGAATCGCATTCGGGTCGGCGCCGGGCGCAAGGCGGAAATCATACTCGAGCTGGCCCTGCGCGCTGCCGTGGTAGATCAGATCGATTCCCGGATAGACATTCTTGAGCTCGACTTTGGCGTAGTTGGGAACATCCGTCCGCCATTTCTTCGGGTCCTTGCCGATGAAATAGTTGCTGCGGGCCGCCATCCGATCGACGCCGATAATTTGTGGCGTGCGCGCGGCGCCCTTGAGCCCGATTCGCACTACTGCCGGCTTGCCAACCTTCCCCAATGCCTCTTTCGCACCGCCAGCGGGCAACAACGAACGCGGCTGAAGCTTCTCGCGCAACCCGTCGCCTGCGGTCTTTCCGCGAATGGAAAATGTGGATGACGGCCCTCCTATCGCGCCGTGCAAACGGACCGCATCGCGCGACGCGGCATCGCGCATCGACAACACCGCCTCGCGCGCAGTCAGAAACAGCGTGTATCCCTGTCCACGCGTTAGAAACTTCACCGCCGGATCGCTCTGGCCCAGGTTCGGCTCGAAGCTTAGCGGCATCTTCGATAAGGAAATTCGCGGCGCATGATTGGCCGCGACCATCGCCCGCGGCGACGGCAGCTCCGCATGATCGCTCGCGCGCGCGGACTGCGACGACGCGATCGTTCGCGGCGCGCGCATCGCCACCATCGCGGCGATCGCCGGTACAGCGATGCAGGCGACCACAATTACACCGATGTGGACGCTTCCGCCCCGTTTTTTCATCCCTCTTTTCCCCCGGCTGGAGCAACCTGCCCGGAAGTCTCAAGTAACAGCAAGCCGCGCGCCCAGCAAAAAGCGAAGACCAGCCGCTTAGCTAGCAAAGCGGCGCGCGAGTGTCGAGGCAGTTTCTATGACGCCGCACAACCCGCTCCGCCAAACCCGTTCTAACAGGGACGAAGTCCCGCATCTTGATACTGGGTGCAGAGCCTGTCCTGAGCGAAGCCGAAGGAGGTCACCCCTGCTACATCGCGAGGCCGCCGTCTACCTGGATTACCGCGCCTGTGATGTAGGACGCGGCGTCGCTTAGCAGGAATGCCGCCATAGGTACTACGTCTTCGACTTTGCCGAAGCGGCCTAACGGGATCATCGTAAGTGCTTGCGCTCGATTCTCTTCGGGTAGTGACGCTGTCATGTCGGTTTCTATGAATCCCAGTGCGAGTGCGTTGACGCGGACACCTAGCCGACCTACTTCCTTTGCTATCGACTTTGTAAGTCCTATAAGTCCCGCCTTAGCGGCCGAATAGTTAGCCTGGCCCGGCAGTCCTATAAGCCCGCTGACCGATGTTATATTGAGAATCGATCCGCGCTTCGCTTTCATCATCATGAACGCCGCCGCGCGCGCGAAGTTGAACGCACCGGTCAGGTTCACGCGGATAACCTCGTTCCAGTCCTCTTCCGACATCATCACGAAGACCTTGTCGCGCGTCATGCCGGCGTTATTGACCAGCCCGTCGATTTGCCCGAATTCCTTCTTGGTCGCGTTGACCATCTCGCGCACGCTCTTCAAATCGCCGACATCGACCTTGTAGGCGAGCGCCTTCCCGCCGAGCTTCTCGATTTCGGCCTTGAGTTGCTCCGCCTGCTGATCGCTCTTGAGATAGTTGAACGACACGTTGGCGCCGCGCCGCGCGACTTCAATCGCGATCGCCCGGCCGATTCCGCGCGTCGCGCCGGTCACGATAACTCCCCGCCCTTCGAGATCTTTCATCTTTGGCTCCTACAAAAAACTTCACGCCGTGTCCGCAGCGGCCATTTCGCGCTCGAGCGTCGGCCGATACTGATCGATGTACGACAGATAATTGTATCCGAAGGCGCGCTCAAGCTCGGCGTCGTACTTCGGCGGCTCGGCGCCGAGGTCCTTCGCGAGCCACGTCAGCACCATCCACTCCTCGGAGCGCGGCGCCTTGCGCAGCGCGTCGCGCCGGAGCATCACCTGGATCGGCTTGACGCCCGCAATATGCGCCAGCAGCGGGATCATCTCGCTCTCGTTGTTGGTCATTTCGTCGCGCGCGAACAGATTCACCGCGTAGATCAGCATCGTCGCGATACACGCCGCCACCGTCGCGGGCGTCGCGCGATCGCAATACATCCTGAGCGGGCCTTTGGGTGACAGCGCGTAGGCAAGGAAGTCGGCGTTGGCGTCGAGAATCGTCGAGATGAACTGAACGGCGCGCGGCGACCCTGCTTCGGCCAGGCGTGCGCGCGTCGCGTCGAGTCCCGGCTTCGCCAGCCGCCGCATGAAGCGCCGCCGCGCCGGAGACAGCCAATAGAGCAGACCCGCGAGCATCATTGATCCGTGTAACACGGGGCCTTCTCCCTGAAAAGAAAAAGGCCGCCCGGTGAAGGCGGCCTGTCCGTCTGATCTCGGTTCCCCTCTCCTGAAGGGAGAGGGGCTAGGGGAGAGGTGTCGCTACGCGCTGAACGATGACCCGCATCCGCAAGTGCGGCTCGCGCGCGGATTGTCAAAGCGGAATCCCGCGCCGTGCAGCCCTTCGACGTAGTCGAGCGTCGTGCCCGCGATATACGGCAGCGAGATCTCGTCGACGAACACCAGCACGCCGCCAAAATCCGTCACCCGGTCGCCTTCTTTCTGCGTGTCGAAGTTCAGCGAATACTGAAACCCGGAGCATCCGCCACCGACCACGCCGATTCGCATACCGTGATCCGCGCCAAGGCCTTCCTTCGCGCGCATCTTGCGGACCATCTCGACCGCCGTCGGCGTCAGCTTCACGTCGGGCAGCGACGCGGTGTCGATACGCTCGGCCGGCGCTTGCTGCTCGACATGCCCGTGTTCATGTTCATGCTCGTGCCCGTGATGCTCGATATGAAGTCCTTCGGCCATTTTTGCTAGAAACCTCCGGTAAGCCGTAAAAAGTGAAGCAGTGCTTACAAGTCGATCGTGCGCCGCATCAAGAACCTAATCATAGCAAATAGTCGAGTCAATGCATCCACAATCAAACGGCGCGAAAAGGCCGCGCAGATGCTAGCGTTTTGACATCGCTATGAATGTTTCACGCGAAACATTGACGCGCGCCGCCAACGAGTTGGGATTCGTCCTGGTTGGGTTCGCGCGGCTGCGTCAATTAAAGGAGCGCGAGGCGTTTTTTCGCCAATGGCTCGCCAGCGGCGGTCACGCCTCGATGACTTACCTGGGGCGCGAGCCTGAGCGCCGGTTCGACCCGCGCCGTCTCGACGCTCGCTTCAAGTCGGTCGTGAGCCTGGGCTATCCGTACGCCACGTGCGCAATTCCGAACGTCGACTGGCGCGCGGAGATGCGCGGCAGAATCGCAGCGTACGCGCTCGGCCGCGATTATCACGAGGTCGTGCGGCGGCAGGCGCGCGCGGTTGGCAGGATGATCGCGCAACTTCGTCCCGGCTCGATCACGCGCTCGTACGTCGACACCGGGCCGGTCTTCGAGCGCGAATGGGCGTCGGATGCGCGCATCGGATGGTTCGGCAAGAACACGATGATCCTGAACCGCGAGCACGGTTCGTACTTTTTTCTCGCCGAGATTTTTACCGATGCGGAATTCGAGGCGACGACCGAGCCTTACCGCGACCATTGCGGGACGTGCCGGCGATGCCTCGACTTGTGTCCGACCGGCGCGCTCGCCGACGGCTACGTGATGCGTTCGGACTTGTGCATCTCGTATCAGACGATAGAAAATCGCGGGCCGATTCCGTGCGAGTTGCGGCCCATGCTCGGCAACTGGATCTTCGGCTGCGACATTTGCAACGACGTCTGTCCATGGAACGGCGAGTCGGCGGCTGACGATGACGTGGACGAGCTCCTGCCGCGTTTGCCAGAGCTGCTCGCGCTCAGCGAGGACGAGTTCGGCCGCCGCTTCACCGTCAGCGCCGTGAAGCGCGCCAAGCGGCGCGGTCTGCTGCGCAACGTCGCGATCGCCCTGGGCAACACGCGAAATCCCGACGCGGTCGCGCCGCTTAGTCGCGCGATGCAGACCGAGAACGAGCCGTTGATCCGCTCGCATGCCGCGTGGGCGCTAGGACAGATCGGGGGAGTCGCCGCGCGACGCGCACTCGAGCGCGCGCTCCGCGACCGCGACACCGCGGTGCGCGACGAAGCTAAGGTGGCGCTGGAAACAATCTGAACAAACTGATCGTGGCGGCTTGTCAAAGCGTCCGCGCAAAGCAAGACTGTTACGAACGGGGCCATGCAATGAACGACGCACGACGGGAATTTGCGACGCTTGCGGCGAAGGAGCCGGTGCCATTGGCGCGCGGCGCGCTGCTGATCGCGAAGGAAGAGTATCCCGGCCTCGACATCGAAGAGTACCTCGACAAGATTGCGACGCTGGCGCGCGAAGCCGAGCCGATCGTGCGCGCGGGCGAGGATACCGTCGAGCGCGTGCAGTTGCTGTCGCATTTTCTGTTCGAGCTGAAAGGCTTCGAAGGCAACGCCGAGAACTACAACGATCCGCGCAACTCATATCTGAACGACGTGATCACTCGCCGGCTCGGAATTCCGATCTCACTTTCGGTGGTGTATCTCGAAGTGGGCCGCCGGCTCGGCATCAACCTCTACGGTGTTTCTTTCCCGACGCATTTCCTGGTCAAGGCGGTGGACGAGCGCGGCGAGTTGATTATCGATCCGTTTGTCGGTGGAAAGATTCTCGCGCTCGACGAGATTCGCGCGCGCCTGACGCAGATTTACGGACAACCGGTGGAGTTGAATCCCGCGATGCTGAAGCCGCGCGGCGCGCGCCACATTCTGGCGCGGATGCTCCGCAACCTGAAGATCATCTATATGGAGGCGTCGGACTGGACGCGCGCGCTGGCCGCCTTGGACCGCATCATCATGCTGGAGCCGCGCGCGGTCGACGAGCTGGTGGAGCGCGGCGCCCTGTTCGAGCGGCTGGAATGCTTCAAGGCCGCGCTCGACGACTATCAGAGTTTTCTTTCGCAGGCCCCCGAGCATCCGGCGGCCGAAGCGGCGCGCGAAGCGGTGATGCGGCTGATTCGGCAGGTTGCCTTAATAAACTAAAGTCCCGTTGATAAACTTGACGCCGCGCCGATCGACTTACTACTGACGCGCGACACCTCCAGATGGCCGAAATTCCGAAAGCCCGCGATTTCTTCGAGTCCAGCCGCGCCGCCGTCGGCGACCATGAGCTGCGGCGCAAGCTCGAGAGCGCCAGCGCGCGCCATCTCGATCACTTCGCGCAAGTCAAAGCCGAGTTTCCGGAGTATGACGACGAGCGCGACGCGGCGCATCGAATCAAGACCGACGCGATTGCGCATCTCGACGAATTGCTCATCGAGCTGACGTCGAAGCTCGAAGCGCGCGGATGCAGGGTCTTCTTCGCCGAGGATGCGGCGCAGGCGCGCGACTATATCGTCGAACTCGCCAAGGCCAAGGGCGCGAAGCGCGTCGTCAAGGGCAAGTCGATGACGACCGAGGAGATCGATCTCAACGACGCGCTCGCGCACGCGGGAATTGACGCCGTCGAGACCGACCTTGGCGAGTATATCGTGCAGCTTCGCGGCGAGCGTCCGTCGCATATCATCACGCCCGCGATTCATCTGTCGAAGGAAGACATCGGCCAACTGTTCACCGACAAGTTCGGTATCGAGTACACTGCGGAGCCCGAAAAACTCACGGCCGAGGCGCGTTCCCGATTGCGCGCGATTTTCCTGGCCGCGGATTTCGGAGTTACCGGCGTCAATTTTGCGATCGCGGAAACCGGCACGCTGATCGTCGTCGAGAACGAAGGCAACGGGCGCCTGTCGAGCACGATGCCGGAGACGTTCGTGGCCGTGATGGGGATCGAGAAGGTCATCCCGCGGCTCGAGGACCTGAGCCATTTTTTGGAAATCCTGGCGCGCACTGCGACCGGGCAGAAGCTGACGACCTACACCAGTTTCATCACGGGGCCCCGCCGCGAGGGCGAGCTCGACGGGCCGGGCGAGATGCACGTCGTGATCCTGGACAACGGACGCAGCGCGATGCTCGCCGATCCGGTGCTGCGCGAGGCGTTGAATTGCATCCGGTGCGGCGCGTGCCTGAACGTGTGCCCGATTTACCGGCGAATCGGCGGTCACGCGTATCGCTCGGTGTATCCCGGACCGATCGGATCGATAGTCAGTCCGAATCTTTTCGGCAGCGCCGCGGGATATCTGCCGTTCGCCTCGACCCTGTGCGGTGCGTGCAAGGATATCTGCCCGGTCAAGATCGACATCCCGCGAATCCTGCTCCATCTGCGCTGGAAAGAGAGCGTCGGCGGGCATCCGCTCAAATGGCCGCGAGCGATCGAGCGAGCGCGGCGCGGTGCGCGACGATTCGCGAAGACGGCGCGCTATCCGCGGACGGTCCGAGCGCTTGGAAAATTCGCCGCGATGGTGCTGAAGCCATTCGCGCACAATGGTTATCTGCGCCGGATGCCGGGGCCGTTCGGCAACTGGACGAAGTATCGCGACTTCCCACGGCCGCGGCCGCATAAGCGGCCCGAGTCCGGCGCGGAGCGTCCTCAAAGCTGAACGTGGCCGAGCTGCACAAAATAATCGCGAGCGTAAAAGACGCGCTCGGCGCCGGTGCGAAGAACAGCTCGCACGACGCCACCGCGAGCGAGGCGATGCCAGTGTCACCGTCGGCGCATCGCGCGGAACTCGCATCGACGTTCGCGCGTGAGCTCGAAGAGGTCGGCGGCAAGTTCCTGGGAATACTCACTCCGGCCGAAGTGACTAATCGAACAGTTACTCTGGCCGGCGAGATTGGTGCAAAGACAGTCGCGCTTGGACAAGGCATCGCATGCGACATGGACGCAATCGGCGAGGCGCTCGAACGCGCGGACTTCAGGATTGTCCGCACGATACCGGTGGCAGACACGGAACGCGCCGCGATGCGCGCGCGCGTCGCGGATGCCGACCTCGGAATCGCGGAGGCGGACTTCGCGATTGCGTCGACCGGCACGCTGGCGGTCGTTTCGACCGCTCAGCGGCCGAGTTCGCTGACGTTGCTGCCGCCGGCGAGCCTGGTGATCGTTCAGATCGATCGCGTGATGACAAATCTCGCGGCGGTGCTCGCCCAGTTGACCCCTGGCGGCGTTGCGGCGAATCGATTGACGTTGATCACCGGCCCGAGCCGGACCGCGGATATCGAAAAGCGAATCGTGCTTGGCGTGCACGGCCCGAAATCGCTACACGTGATCGTGGTGTGGCCGCAAAATGACTGAAGTCCAATTATTCTCGACCTGCCTCGCCGAGGAATTTTTTCCCGAAGTCAACGACGCCGCCGCGACCGTGCTCGAGCGCCTGCGGCTCAAGGTGACACCGATTCGCGGCGCGTTTTGCTGCGGCCAGGTGGCTTTTAATGAAGGCATGCGCGAACAGGCCGTCGATCTCGCGCGGCGATTTCTGAACTCTGTCCAACCCGGCGTTCCGATCGTCGTGCCGTCGGGCTCATGCACGAGCATGCTGAAAATTTTCTACAGCGACTTGCTCGCCGGTGATCCCGCGCTCGCCGCCAAGGCGACGGCGATTCGGCCGTGGGTCTTCGAGCTCTCGCAATTCATCGTCAACGTGCTGAAGGTGAAATATCTGGGCGCGCGCTACGAGCGGCCTGTCGCGTATCATCCATCGTGTCATCTGATGCGGGAGCTCGGCGTACGCAACGAACCGATGACGCTGCTGAGTGCGGTGGCGGGAATCAAAATTTGCGAATTGCGCGATCGCGAAGAGTGCTGCGGCTTCGGCGGGATGTTCTCGGTGAAATTCCCGCACATTTCGGCGTCGATGCTCGACGACAAGATGGCGGGCATCAAGGAGAGCGGCGCGGAAGTGGTCGTCGCCAACGATTGCGGATGCCTGATGCAGATCGGCGGAGGCTTAAGCCGCGCAGGAGAGAAAATCGAGGTGCGCCATCTGGCGGAAGTGCTGGCCGCGCGGTAGGTCTGCGCCGGTCAGTGGCGTTCGTGGACGTATAGGCCTGGGGCTGGCTCTCCTGCTTTGTATAGGTCGCTGCCGAGAGTCTTAGGCGCGGGGCGTTCGTTGCCTGAGCGGGCGGCTACCCACTTTACCCAGTGGTCCCACCAGGTGCCTTTGTTCTCGACCGCGGCTTTGGCCCATTCGTCGGGATCTTCGGGGAGGCGCGCGCCGACATAGTAGCGGGCTTTGAAGTTGCCGGGCGGATTGACGAGGCTCTGGATGTGGCCGCTCGAGCCGAGCACGAATTCGACTCGTCCGCCAAACATCCGGGTCGCGCGATAGCATGCGCGCCATGCGCAGATGTGGTCGGTCATACCGGCGACCAGGTAAATGTCGTTCTTGACCGCGTGCAAATCGATCGGCGTGCCCAGCACCGAGACCTCGCCGCCGCCGTTGGCCAGCGGATTTCTCAGGAACAGATCGAGAAAGCCCGCGTGCAGCTTGGCCGGAAGATTGGTCGCGTCGGCGTTCCAGTAGAGGATGTCGAACGGCGCGGGATCGTTGCCGAGCAGGTAGTTGTTGACCCAATAGTTCCACACCAGATCGTTCGGACGCAGCCACGCGAACACGCGCGCCATGTCGCCGCCGTCGAGCACGCCTTTTTCCGCCGAGCGATCGCGCGCGGCCTTGATCGCATCCTCAGTCGCGAACATCCCGGTCATCGAGGGCAGGCTCGTGTCGAGCATCGTCACCAGCAGCGTCACCGCGTTGACGCGCTTGTCGCCCGACGCCGCGAGATGCCCGAGCATGAGCGACGTCGTGATGCCGCCGGCGCATACGCCGAGCACATTGCAATCGGGACTGCCGGTGATCTCGCAGGCGGCGGCAATCGCGTCTTTGCACGCGGTCACGTATTCGTCGAGTCCCCAGTTGCGATCGCGCGGCGTCGGGTTGCGCCAGCTAATCGTGAACATCGGCAGGCCGTGCTTGACCGCGTACTCGACGAAGCTGCGCCCCGGCGCGAGATCCATGATGTAGAACTTGTTGATTTGCGGCGGGATGAACACGAGTGGGCGCTCGTAGACCTTGTCGGTCGCGGGCGCGTACTGGATCACCTCGCAAACCGGGCTGCGGAACACCACCGCGCCTTTTGACAGCGCGAGATTTCTGCCGACTTCGAACGGCCGCTTGTCGACCGTCTCTGGCATCCCGCCGTTGTTCCACAGGTCGCCGAGGAAGTTGCGCAGCCCCCACATCACGCTCATCCCCGCCGTGTCGAAGGCGCGCTTGAGCGCGGCGGGATTGAGCCAGAACGCGTTGGTGGGCGCGAGCGCCTCGGTCATCAGCGTAACCGCGAACTTCTGCTGCTCGACACTCTTCCACTCGATGCTCTCGTCCTCGTTGACGAGATCGTGCATCGCGGTGCGCCACGCCAGGTACGCCTGCATCATGCGATGGTAGAGCGGATGCTGCGTCCAGGCGGGATCGCCGAAACGCTTGTCGCCGGCTTCTGGAGCCACCGACGATACGCCCGCCACGATCTGCCCCAGCTCGAGCGACAGTTGAAATGCGCGCGAGGCGACGGTGGCGGGCTGCGACGCGATATGCGTCAGCAGGGTCGTCAGCGTTCCGACAACCTGGGTGGTATCGAGGCCGACGAACGGATTGGCGCCGAGGAGCGCGTTGAGCGCGGGATGGTTTTCCTCGGGGGTCAGAATTTCAGGCTGCCGCTTGGCTGCACTGTCCATTTCGCCACCTCCTGGTGCCGATCACGAATGGCAGAACGCGATTCCAGCACAAAGCGGTGCGGACGCCAAACGAAGAGTTCAGGATGACACAAGTTCCAAGCCGTGCTCGAACATTCGCGGCGCCGACAGCGCCGTGTCTTCCCATAATGGATCGTGGCGCTTGCCGCGCCTGTGCAGCATCAGGTTGAAGCAGGTGATCACGCCGAAACGGTAGCCCGCGAATGCGCGAAACCATCGCACTTCGGGAATCGAAACCGGAAAGCCGGCCGCTTCAGCGTACGTATCGACGATCTCGTCGGCGTTGAGCAGCGAGCCGCGGCCGGGATCCACCCCCGCGCCGGTGGCGACGACCCAGCTTCCGGGGTCTGAAAAAAAGCAAATCCAGCCGAGGTCGAGCAGCGTCGCGCCGACCAGCGAGATTTCCCAATCGATCAGCGCGACGACGCGTTCCTCGTTGAACAGCACGTTCGACCATTGGAAGTCGCCGTGGACGCATCCGATGCGAGCGCCGGTGGGCAGGCTTGAGCGCAGGCGCTCGCGAAGTTCGGGCGCGCGCGCGACGACGGCGGGATCGAGCGTCGGACGATCGAGTAGGTAGTCGAGGCGCTTGAGCTCCTCGCTGAGTGCGAACGGCTCGCCCCACGCCTCGCGTCGCGGCTCCCAGGGAACGTTGTGCAGCGCGGCCATCGTCGCGATCCCCGCTGCGCGCCAGACGTTTCAGGTGCGCGTGAGGTAGGGGAGATTCGCTGAGCTTGAATCCCTCGACAAACCCGGCGACGAGATATGGCCGATCGAAGAACTCAGGCTCGTCGCCGTACCAGATGATCGGCGGCACCGCGACCGGCGTGCCGGCCAGCGACGCCATCACACGCGCCTGCCGCACGATGTCGGCGGGGCCCGAGATTTTGACGCCGGGCGGCGCGATGCGCACGACATATTTTCCCGCGGGCGTCACGTTCGGATCGCTGCGCTCGAGGATGAAGCTGTAGCTGAAGCCGGCGTGGCCCGGCAGCGATTCGAGTGAATGCGCTCGCGCGCCGGAGTCACCGGTCTTCGCACGCACCAATGCGGTCAGCTGCGCGGTTACCTGTTCGAAATTTCCCGGCATGGCAGACGAGCTGGCGCTGCTAACCCTTCATCCCGGTTTTCGCCGACGCGGGATGCAGGCTCGACTTGGCGCTGGGTCGCGAATCGACGCGCTTGAACCACCCGTTCACGTTCTTCAGCGACGGGTCGAGCGGCTGCCTGACGCTGCCGCCGAAGTCGAGCGCGCAATACAAAATGATGTCGGCGACAGTGAAGCGATCGCCCGCGATGTACTGCTTGCCCTCGAGCAGCTTGTCGAGCCACTTGAGCTTGTCCTGGACGATTGCCTTCAAGCCGGCCGCCGCCTCGGGCAGGATGCGCATCCGATCCTTGAACATCTGCGCGCCCTCGGAATAGCGGAAGCCATTGTAGAGATGCTCTGTTATGAGCAGCTCGACGCGGCGCTGCCACTGGCGGGCCTCGGCGCGTTCCTCGGCGGTCGTGCCGATCAGCGCAGGCGTCGGATGCTTCTCCTCAAGGTATTCCCAAATCGCGACGGTCTCGCCGATACACTTGCCGTTGTCGAGCTCGAGCGCCGGCACTTGTCCGCCGGGATTGCGGTCGGTGTAGGGCGGCTTGCGATTTTCCGCCGTCATCATGTCGACGTTCTTGCTGGGAATCGTAATTCCCTTCTCGGCCAGGAACATTCGCATCGCGCGCGGGTTGGGTCCAAAAGCATCGTAGAGCTGCATAGTCAGTAGCCTCGCGAAAATAGACTTTTGCGGGACTATACAACGGACGCTCGAAGGCGGGAACCCGAATTCGGGGCATGTTGCGCTGCGATCAGGCCGCATGTAGGAATTTGCTGATGCGATTTTGTCCGCAATGTGGCGCGCCGCTGATGGCCGGAGCGAAGTTCTGCGTGGACTGCGGCTGCGCGCTGGCCACTCCAGCGTCGGGCGCAGGCGAGGCGGGCGGCTTCAGGGGCGGCGCGAACATCGGACGTAACAAGATTACGACGGCGTTCGTGTTCGTGTTCGCCGCGATCACCGTGGTGGGTCTGGGGGCCGCCGCGTGGATAATGATGCGGACGCCCGACGTGGTGCGCGAGCAACTCGCCGTCGCACCGCCGGTCGCAATCGCTCCCAGCGCCGCTCCCGCGTCGAATCCAGCCAATGCCGCGCCGCCCGCGGCTGCGCCGGACCAGAACGCCGCGGCGGAGGGAAGTCAGAACGGCGGCTTGCCGCCGGGACATCCCACCGTCGAGCTCCCGACAGAGGCTCGCACGTTTATCGACAAGATCGAAAAAGAAGCTCTCGCAAAGCCCCGCGACGCCGGCGCCTGGGACAAGCTGGGCACGGTTTCGATGCGCGCCGCGATGTTCGATCAAACCTACTACGCCAAGGCCGAGGACGCGTACGGCCACGTGCTCAAGTTGGAGCCTGACAACCTCGAAGCGCTCCGTGGCATCGGCGATATCGACTACGACAAGCAGCATTACGACGAAGCGGTGGCGGCATACGAGCACTATCTGAAGAAGAAACCGGACGATCCGGAAGTTCGCACCGACCTCGGCACGATGTATCTCTACACGGGCAACGCCGATCAGGCGGTGGTGCAGTACAAGAAGGCGATCGCCGCCAAGCCCGGATTTTTCCAGGCGTACTACAACATGGGAATCGCGTACGCGCAGGAAAATAAACCCGATGACGCGGACGCGACCCTCAAGCAGGCGATGGCGCTAGCGCCTGACGATAATGCGCGGGACAGGGTGAAGGAGCTGATCGCAAAACTCAGCGGTGCGCCCACTCCGACCGCGTCGATACAGGCAGCGTCCGCAGCGACTCCCGCCGGATTGGCAGCCGCGAAGAGTTCAGGGGCGGCGGCGAAGAGTCCAGCTGCGGCGGCGGGCTCTCCCGCAGCGTCAGCGGCGCTCGCCGCGCAGGCATCCGGATCGCCGGCAGCCTCGCCAACGGCTGGAGCACAGGATTTTCACGGCGCTATCGAGCAGATGGTGCGTGGGCTGCCGATCGCAGGACCAAAGGTCGGCTCCGTCGAGTGGCCAGACAAGCTCAAGGCGCGGGTCTTGATGGACAACTTTCCGATGGATGAAATGCCGCCGTTTGCAAAAACCAAGTTCCTGACCGACTTGAAGGCCGGAATCGACAGCGCCAAGAAAGACAACAACATTTCATCGCCGGTCGAGCTCAATATCGTTGACGGCGCAAGCGGCCGCGTGATGGAAACCATTACTCAGTAGCCAGCCGCGCCATCCGACCGCCGCAACGCTCAATCGTCGATAGCGGTCGATCGTCGCATTCAAGCGATAAAGCTGGCCCGGCCAAAATAATGGTCAAGCGCGGGACTCGAACCCGCATGGAGGTTGCCCTCGCGAGAATTTTAAGTGCGCTTCAGATGATCTAGAATCGCTGATTAGCCGAGTCGGGCTACATAGGGAGTCCGTTAGGTTACTTGGAGAAGAAATTTTGAGAAATTCACGCTTCGATGAAAACTTTGCTTGTAATAAACCATCTAAGTGTGATTAAACGACGGGTGGCAATCGGCGGCTCGTAGTGAAGGCACCGTTCTGACCGCTGCCAAGTGGGGAGGGACTGTGCCGTATGCGCCGTATCGCGGTTGCCGTCTGGTCGCTTGCGCTCGCCCTGGTTACGCTCGGTTTTAGTGTACCTGCCGCTGCGGCCGGGCTGACGGTCACCGCCAGCGTTGCGTTCGGCAACGTGGACTTCGGCGTTACCGGTGCGACCAGCGCTAGCAAGAGCGTCAGGATAACCAATCCTCTCACCGGCCAGCCGGTTACAGGATTGAGTGTTCAGATCACCGGTGCGGACGCCAGCGAGTTTGCAATCAGCAGCAACGGATGCACGTCAACGCTGGCCAAAGACACCAACTGCACGGTGATGCTGACCTTCACGCCCGCCGCGCTTGGCACACGCAACGCATCGCTGGCGGTCAGCGATACAGCGAACGCGAATGCCGGGTCGGCCGCTCTAAGCGGCGTCGGTGTCCCGGGCAAGCTTACGATCACTCCCCTGACCTCGAACTTCAGCAATATAGTTGTTGGAGCTACCAGCGCTGCAAAGACGACTACGCTTAAGAATCTCACCGGCGCGACTCTCCACATCGACAGCGTGGCGCCGTCGGGAGACTTCTCGAAGGCGAGCGACGGATGCAGCGGCAACGATCTGGTGCCGAGCGCGATCTGCGCAATCACCGCGACCTTCAGTCCCACCCAGACAGGTGCTCTCAGCGGAAACATGAGTATTACCGACGACGCGGCGAGCAGCCCCCAGTCGGTCACGCTTGAAGGGACCGGAATACTGGCGAAGCCGACGTTCTCGTCGCCCTCGATTTCGTTCGGCAGGGTGCGGGTAGGCACTACGTCGGAGCCGACTAGCATCACGCTGTTCAACCCCAACGTCCTGGCTATGCAAATTACGTCGATCACCACGAGCGGACCGTTCGCGGCAAATGGTGCCGCATGCGGCTCGCAGATTGGGGCGGGCGGAAACTGTCAAATCTCGATTACGTTCGATCCGACCAGCGACCCTACTCAGACAGGCACATCCGAGACCGGCAAACTGATCGTCGCCGACAACGCGACCGGGAGCCCGCAGACCTTGAGTCTCAGCGGTGTAGCATTCGGCATCGCGCCGTCACCAACACCCACAGCAACCGCGACCGCAACTGCCACTGCCACAGCGACCGCGACCGCAACTGCCACTGCCACAGCGACCCCAACTGCAACCGCGACCCCTTCGGTCGCGATTATCGGAACGGTGGAGGGTGGGCTTGGCCCCGTCTCAGGCGCTACGGTGACGCTCTATGCGGCGGGCACGGCTTACGGCTCGGGTGCTACAAGCTTGGGCAGCACAACCACATACGATGGCTACTTCATCCTGCCTTACACTCCGCCGGCCGCGCCCACAGTACTCTATCTGGTCGCGCTCGGAGGTAATGCCGGGTCCGGGAGCAACTCGGCGATCGGTTTGATGGGAGTGTTGGGGATGTCCAATGCCCTGCCTCAAGGGCTGCTCACGATCGACGAATTTACTACCGTGGCCGCCGAGTGGGCGCTGGCGCAGTTCATCGACTCGACGGGCCAGATCATCGGGGCGCCATCGAGCAACGCGACCGGCTTTGTCAATGCGGTCAACCAGTTGCAGGCTGATCTCGTCGATATCTCGACGGGCGAGCCAACGAGTTTCTGGAGCACTCAGCTCTCCGGTGACGGCCTGCAGCGGATGGTTACGATTGCGAACATCCTGGCGGCGTGCGTGGAGAGTTCCGGATCGTCGTCGAGCGCATGCACCACGCTGGTGAGCGGCGTCGGCACCACGTTGACGGCGGCGCATATGATGGCGACCGAACCGTCCGCGAACGTAGCTGCGTTTTTCGCTCTTCAGGGCGCGTCTCCGCCCTTTGCTGACGGTCTGAGCACCCAGCCCGACGGCTTTGAGATCGCGCTCGGTTTGGGTTATGACCCTGATCCCTCATCATTTAGCGGCTCCTTTTTCGACGGCCCCCAATTTCTGGCAATCGACGCCGCCGGCAACGTCTGGGTGACGAACACTGGTATGACCTTTGGTAACGACATCAGCGTGACCGAGTTGACCCCCAGCGGCGGCTTCATCTTCAACAACATCAACACCAGCGGCGCAAACTTCGACTTCCCGCAGGGCGTGGCAATCGACGCTGTCGGCAACGTCTGGGTGGCGAACTACGATGGCAACAGCGTGACTGTGTTGCCGCCCGGCTGCACCCCCACCGAATTCGGAGGTTGCACAGCCGGCAACTTCAACAACTCGTTAATCAGCAGCGCCAACTTCAACGGGCCGGTCGCAGTGGCAATCGACGCCGCCGGCAACGTCTGGGTGGCGAATAACGGCGGCAACAGCGTGACCGAATTGATCTCCAGAGTCGAATGGGCGGCGGCCCTCTATTTCGGTTTCGACAACTTCGACGGCCCGGCCGGCGTGGCAATCGACGCCGCCAGCAACGTCTGGGTGACGAATGAATTGGGCGACAGCGTGAGCGAGGCCTCCGGCGGCGTTTTCGACTTCAACTTCACGAACAACTTCTTCGACGCAAACTTCGACTTCCCGCAGGGCGTGGCAATCGACCCCGCCGGCAACGTCTGGGTGACGAACAACGCTGGCAACAGCGTGACCGAGTTTACCTCCAGCGACTTTTTCTTGCCCTTCACCAACGACGACACCACCGGCGCCAACTTCGACGGCCCGGCCAGCGTGGCAATCGACGCCGCCGGCAACGTCTGGGTGACGAACAACCTTGGCAACAGCGTGACTGAGTTGCCGGCCGGCTGCTTCCCTGGAAGTTGCACAGCCAACAACTGGGGCGCCAGCGGCGCCAACTTCAAGGGGCCGGGCGGCGTGGCAATCGACGCCTCCGGCAACGTCTGGGTGGCGAACAAGGACAGCGACACCGTGACCGAGATCTTGGGCGTGGCGCGCCCGGTCCTGACGCCGCAGGTCGCCTGTCTTAAGAAAACGCCGCCGCAAGCCGTCTGTCTGCCGTAGCGCGGATTCGGCGCGATCGATTCCGCGCGCGACGTATTTCAATGCCGGGGGGCGGGACTCGAACCCGCACGGAGGTCGCCCTCCTGAGAATTTTAAGTCCTCTGCATATACCATTTCACCACCCCGGCTACTGACTGCGCGGGACCGTTAAATCATAGACACACCCGGTTACGCATCGTCTTTTGACCTTCTACCGAACTGCGCAACCTGTCTCTGGTGTGGGGATCCAGGCCTAATCGTCTCGGCACCGCCCAAAAAGAGCGATTGAGGTACGACGGTTTCGCCCCGCGCCAGTTTGGGGTATTAGAAATCCGGGTTGAGTTCGCTGGCGCCGCGTGATGGGAGCCATTACTCAGTAGCTAATTGCGCGAATAGCCAGTCGCGCGATGGAGTCAGATGCAGGGCGAACTGGTCAGGCTGCGCGCTTACGAAAAAGCCGATGCCGACGCGTTGTTCCGATGGTTCTCGGACGAGGAAGTCACGCGATGGCTGGGGCCGCCCAATCTGCTCTCGCGCGCGCAGCAGGAAAAATTCATCGAGCTGGCGTCGGCCGGCGGCGACGACGCGAAGTACTTCGCGATCGAAACGCTCGACGGCAAGCTGGTCGGCGATTGCGGACTCAGGTTTATCGACTGGAAGAGCCGCAAGGCGGAATTCTTCCTCACGATCGGCGAGAAACAGCTCTGGGGCAAGGGCTTGGGCACCGACGCGCTCCGCATCGTGATTCGATTGGCGTTCGACAAAATGAACTTGAATCGATTATGGCTCACCGTCCTGGCCGATAACTCCCGCGCCGTGCGATGCTACCAGAAATGCGGCTTCGTCCGCGAAGGACTGCTGCGACAGGAGAGTTTCGTCGACGGAAAATATCGCGACGTTCACCTGATGGCCCTGTTGCGCGAGGACTACCTGCGAACTCGAGGTGCATAGACTATGGCATCGAAATCTTTCGAACGGCTGCAGCGCGCCGGCGACCATCAGACGCTCCGTCTCACTCACTATGGACGCAAGAGCGGCCGCCCCTACGAAGTGACTATCTGGTACCTGGTCGACAACGGCCGGCTGTATCTCATCTCCGCCAATGCGAATCGCAACTGGGTGCGCAATGTGAAGGTGCGCCCGGCCATCTCGCTGCGGGTTGGCGACGAAGTCTTCAACGGCAACGTGCGCGTGATTACCGACAAGCAGGAGCGCGACAAGGTGAACGGCCTCACCTTGCGCAAGTATTGGTACCTCGCTCCGATGCTTCGAGTTGGACAGTTTCTGATGTCGATGGGGATGGTGCGCGACAACACCGCCCACTTTGAAGTGATCCTCGCGGACGAATAGCTACGACGGATCTCCGCCTTCGGCTACGCGCTTGAGGCTCTCGACCCAGTTCTGATGCCCGCGCTCGAGCATCGGCCGCAAATACCACCACGCGAGTTTCGGCACGAGGCCGTTCTGACATTCCTCGGTGACGACGCGGCATCCGCCACGCCCATCCGGTTCGATAAGCCAGCCGTGATAGGCGCGCAGCACTCCGCGCGCGTCCCATCCGAGTTCGTGCGCCGGTTCGAAGGTGATCACGCGGCTCGTTACGGTCGCGCCGAACGTCTTCCATTGGAATTCAGTGTCGCGCGCGAGGTCCGGTGGATTGCCGCGAATGAAATTCACATTGGCGCTGTTACTGTACCATTCGGGCCACTTTGCGGCGCGAATCAGCCATCGCCAGATGCGCTCCGGCGGCGCCGCAATCGCGATTTCGTTGCGCGCGTAAACGGACGAGTTGTCAGGTTCGAATCCCGCCGGCCATTTCATCGCGATGCTTGCTCCTTCCGGTTGCCTTCGCCTGCATGGATACCGCGCCGGTTGACGCGTAAGCAATCGCGATCGAAAAAAAGAAGGCACGCTGTAGCTTCACCATGAGGGCATGTGGCCACGCGTGCCTTCGGCTTCTCGGGGGAGGGAGTAGCCGACCATCTATATTTAGTGACGATGCGCGACTAGCGCCACCATCAGCACGTTACGCGAGGAACGCTTTCGAACGTTCGCATCGCTCATGACGATTAGGGATGGCGATTGGGACGCGAAAAAAAGCGTCTGCACTGATTCTCGGGGCAGTTCGCCAAAACTCTGCGCATTTCGTTTATCCACAGATCGCTTGGTTTTTCCACAAAATGGGGCGTTCAGAACTTCACGCTCGATCGGCACCGCACTATGATTCCCGCTCAAATGACGAAGAAGGAAGCGATGCGGCGCCTTGAGAACCTCGCGCTGGAAACGGGCCACAAGAGGAATCACTACGTCAAACGCGCGCTGCTGGAATTTCTGGATCGCAACGAGCACGTTCTCGGCCACAGACCGACGCGCACGACCGGTTTCTCAACCCTCGACCAGATCTCCCCCCGCCTGAACAGATTTCCGAACTGATTCGCCGTCCATCGCATCGCGAGGCTCACTTCACGGTGGATGCCTCGCCAGCTCCACTCCGACCGCCGCGGCCTCCAAATACCTCGCCCGTTCTTTTTACGGAAGAGGTATTTGGAGGTAAGGATCAGACCCTAAAAAAATTCGGGGGCTGGGATTGCTCCCAGCCCCCTGCCGTCACCACATCCGCCACCCCACCACATCCTTGAGGGCGCGAGCCTCGTCGCGCCTGCTTTTAGGTGGGTCCCGGAGAATTCCTCATCCGCCTTTTCTCCGAGGACTGGCTGAAACTTTGCCGCCGCTTGTGGCTACCTTCCCCCGCATCCCCACCAATCGCCAGTCTCTCGAAAGTTTCCCCCTCCCCACTCCTCCGGGACCCTTGAAACTCCTTTCTCAGTTCTGTTCCGAGCGCCTCTCGAAAAGTTCGGCGGCGGGACAGTTCGCATCTCTCCAGCGTAGAGCACGCCTTCGACCCCACTGACTTGCTTCTGCTTTAGTCAAGAACGAAATGCCCTCGCGAGTATCAAATTGCATCCACGAAAGAAACGTCGAGTCCACAAGGTAGTTGAGCGTATATACAGGGATCCATTCGCCGTTCTTCCCGCGATAGCTTTCATCCACAAACTCGATTTCCATCTCTCCGTCTCCGTTACGAGCACCCGCTCGTAGTGCCGCAGTTCATGCATTTGTAGCAGGCGCCGTTGCGCACCATTATGCTGCCGCAGTCCGGGCATGGCGGCGCGTCCGCTTGATTGATGAACGCCTGGCGGATGCCGCCGTCTTTGCCGTCGCGCAGACTCGCGATCGGCGCGATCGTAGTCGGGACTGCGTCGGATTTCGCTGACAGGCTCTTCTCAGACTCGATAATTCCGACCTCTCGCTTCGCCTCTTCGTCGAGGAACTTCGACGCCATCCAGCGGAACAGGTAGTCGACGATCGACTTGGCGTACGGAATCTGCGGATTCTTGGTGAAGCCCGACGGCTCGAAGCGCATGTGCGAGAATTTGTCGACCAGGAACTGCAGCGGCACGCCATACTGCAGCGCGAACGAAATCGCCGTCGCAAACGAGTCCATCAGGCCCGAGATAGTCGAGCCCTGCTTCGACATCGTGACGAAAATTTCGCCCGGCGTGCCGTCCTCGTACATGCCGACCGTGATATACCCTTCGTGGCCGGCGATATCGAACTTGTGCGTGATCGATTTGCGCTCATCGGGCAGCTTGCGCCGCTGCATCCGATCGTCAGCCGCCGCGATCGTCGCTACCGCGTCGACCGCCTTCTCGACGTCCTTCATCCCGGTGTTGAGCGGCTGCGTGCGCTTCGATCCGTCGCGGTAAATCGCGACCGCCTTCAGCCCGAGCTTCCACGCGGTGACATAAGCCTCCGCTACTTCGTCCACCGTCGCTTCTGCCGGCATGTTGATCGTCTTGGAAATCGCGCCCGAGATGAACGGCTGCACCGCGCCCATCATCTTGAGATGGCCGTTGTAATGAATCGTGCGCGAACCGGCGCGCGGCTTGAACGCGCAATCGAAAACCGCGAGATGCGCGTCGGCGAGCTGCGGCGCGCCTTCGATAGTTTCGTTCTCGTCGAGGTATTCGACGATTTCCTGCACTTCCTTCGAGTCGTAGCCGAGCCGCTTGAGCGCACGCGGCACCGTGCCGTTGACAATTTTCAGCATCCCACCGCCGACCAGCTTTTTGTACTTGATCAACGCGATGTCGGGCTCGATACCGGTCGTGTCGCAATCCATCATGAACGCGATCGTGCCGGTCGGCGCGATCACCGTGGCCTGCGAGTTGCGGTAGCCGGCCGCGGTGCCGACCTTGAGCGCGTCGTCCCACGAGTCGCGCGCGGCGCGGATCAGGTCGAGCGGAACGTAAGACGGATCGAGCTTGTAGGCTGCCGCTTTATGGCGCTCGATCACTTTCAGCATCGGCTCGCGATTGGGCGCGTAGCCGGCGAAGGGACCCATCTGCTCAGCGACGCGCGCCGACTGCAAGTAGGCCTCGCCCGTCATCAGCGCTGTTATCGCGGCGGCGTAGCTGCGCCCCTGGTCGGAGTCATAGGGCATCCCGAGCGCCATGAGCAGCGCGCCGAGATTTGCGTAGCCAAGACCGAGCTCGCGGAACGCGCTCGCGTTCTTCGCGATCTCGTCGGTCGGATACGAGGAATTATCGACGACGATATCCTGCGCTGTGATCATCACGTCGACCGCGTGGCGGAATGCGCGCACGTCGAACTCGCCGCGATCGTCGATGAACTTCATCAGGTTGAGCGACGCGAGATTGCATGCCGAGTTGTCCAGATGCATGTACTCACTGCACGGATTCGACGCGTTGATACGGCCGCTGGCGGGGCAGGTGTGCCAGAGATTGATAGTGGTGTCGAATTGCATGCCGGGATCGCCGCATGCGTGCGCCGCCTCGGCAATCATGTGCAGCACCCTGCGCGCGGGACGGGTCTCCGCCACTTCGCTCGACTTGACGAAATGCGTCTGCCATTCGGCGTCGTCGAGGACCGCCTGCATGAAGCCGTCGGTGGCGCGCACGGAGTTGTTCGCGTTCTGGAAGAACACGGAACCGTAAGCCGGGCCGTCGAGCGAGGAGTCGTAGCCAGCCTCGATCAGCGCCCACGCCTTGCGCTCCTCTTCCACTTTGCACTTGATGAAATCGACGATGTCGGGATGGTCGGCGTTGAGCACGACCATCTTCGCCGCGCGGCGCGTCTTGCCGCCCGACTTGATTACGCCGGCGCTCGCGTCGGCCGCCTTCATGAACGACAACGGTCCCGACGCGGTCCCGCCCGACGAAAGTTTCTCGCGGCATGACCGCAGCGCCGACAGGTTCACGCCCGCGCCGGAGCCGCCTTTGAAGATCATGCCCTCGTTGCGATACCAGCTCAGGATCGAGTCCATGCTGTCGTCGACTTTGAGGATGAAGCATGCCGAGCACTGCGGCTTCGTCTCGATACCGACGTTGAAATAGACGGGGCTATTGAACGAGGCCTTCTGATTGAGGAGCAGGTACTTGAGCTCGGCATGGAAAGTTTCGCGCGCGTCGGCGTCCGCGAAGTAACCCTGCTTGTCGCCCCATCCGGCGATGGTATCCACGACGCGCGAGATCAGTTGGCGGACGCTGGTCTCGCGGCGCGGCGTGCCCAGCGGCCCGCGGAAATATTTCGATACTACGACGTTGGTCGCGGTCTGCGACCATGCTCGCGGCACCTCGACGTCCTTCTGCTCGAAGACCACGCGGCCGTCTTCGCCCGAAATGACGGCGCAGCGCAGATCCCAGTCGACCTGGGAATACGGATCGACGCCGGCAGTCGTGAAGAACCGCTCGAGAACGATGCCGCGCCCGGGCGCGGCAGAATTGACCTGCGCACCGTTAGTGGAAGGGGCACGGTCGGTAATTTTGGCCTTCGAATCCATCTCCAAATCTATCGCTCCCCCGCCCATCGCCGCATCCTCCCCACCTCAGTTACATGCGCATTACGCCCGCATTCAGTCATCCTTGGCATTGTCACCGCAGTTCGGATGGCTCCCGAACAATTCTGACTCGCCAAGCGTGTCGTGGGCGCCAATATGCGCGCCCCATGTGCAGCCTGTCAAGCCCCGACCCACTACAGGTAGTGTACCGCGACCTGTTCATAAACCATATATTAGGTTGTTGATAACTTTTGGTAAATCTTCGCTCATATTAATAATTCTGGCTGACCGGGTAGTTTAAATTAGCCATGCTAATGATAGTTGCCGCCTGACAACCTCGCCGCCCATACCGTCGGTATGCGCCGCGATGTCCTTGGCGCTATGGTGGACAGATCTTGCCAAATCGACGCCATAAGGCTCCCGAACAGATCGGCGCCGCGATGCAGCCGCTCCTCGATCGCATCGACCGCGAAGGCCATTTCGCGATCGTGCGGCTTGCGAAAGCATGGCCGGAAATCGTCGGCGAGGCGATCACACGCCGCACGGAAATCGTGTCACTGAAATTCCACACCGCGGTCGTAAAAGTTTCGGGTGCGATGTGGATACAAGAACTTAATCTGATGAAGTCGCAGATCCTCGCGCGCGTGACGGAGCGGATCGGCGATGACGCAGTGCGAGATTTGCGATTCGTGCAGGGCCGGATGAGCCGTCGCGAGCGTCCGAAACTGCGCACAGTGCCGCGTGCCACACGTAAATCGATCGAGTTGCCGGAGTTGAAGGATCCCGAGCTGAGGAAGGCCTTCGAGCGCCTGATCGAGGCGTGGGGTCGCGCCTCGCGGTAAACGGGAACGGCGTGTGCTACGTCATAATACTGTGAATCCGCTGGCGGGCGGAGTTCGTACTAGGTAGACAAGAGATCTGTCGTGGTTGGCGAGGAATCGAAGCAGGACAGGATTCTGCACGTGCTTAATCGGCTCGGTTTCGGGCCGCGGCCCGGCGACTTCGAACGAGTCAGCGCGATTGGACCCGAGCGTTACGTGCAGGAGCAATTGCATCCGGAGTCGATACCGATTCCCGGCGATCTGACCGAAAGCATCAACCAACTTCACACCCTGCATATGTCTCCGATCGCGCTGTTCATCGAGTATCAGCGGCCGATCAATATGGCGCGGAGGGACGCCAAGGCCGAGAACGGCGGCGACAAGAACGCGATAAAGGACGCGACCAAGGACGCGCGAATCAAGCAGCGAGTCGTGATGCGCGAGGCGGTCGAGGCGCGCATGATGCGCGCGATCGAGGGCCCGCGCCAGTTGCAGGAAGTGATGACCGCGTTCTGGTTCAACCATTTCAATATTTTCGCGGGCAAAGGTCTCGACCTTATCTGGACAGGCGCGTTCGAGGAGACCGCGATCCGACCACATACGTTCGGCAAGTTCCGCACTCTGCTCGGTGCCACTGCGCATCATCCGGCGATGCTTTTCTACCTAGACAACTGGCAGAATACTGCGCCCGGCAGCGAGGGCTCGAAGGGCAAGTTCGAAGGGATTAACGAGAACTACGCGCGCGAGCTGATGGAGCTGCATACGCTGGGCGTGGACGGCGGATACTCGCAGGCCGACGTAATCGCGCTCGCGCATATCCTCACGGGATGGGGAATCCCCAAGCCCGGCGGCGGTGGCGGCGGCGCGAATCGCGGGCCCGGCCGTGAGGGCATGCCGGGCGCGGAGATGGGCGGCGTGTTCCCATTCATGCGACGACGGCGCAACTTCATGCCGGCGGCGGTCGACCCGAGCGGATTTTATTTTGACGAATCGCGTCACGACTTTTCTGAAAAAACCTTTTTAGGACATCGAATCGAGGGGGGCGGAATCAACGAGGGAGAGCACGCGCTGGATATCCTGGCGCGAAGTCCCGCCACGGCGAAGCATCTGAGCTACAAGCTTGCGCAATATTTCGTCGCCGACGATCCACCCAAAGCCCTGGTGAGCCGGATGGCGGAGCGCTATCTCGCGACCGACGGCGAGACGCGCGCGGTGCTCGAGACGATGTTCACCAGCGCGGAATTCTGGGACCCGCGCAATTACGGCGCCAAGTTCAAAACGCCTTACGAGTACGTGGTTTCGTGCGTGCGCGCGACCGGCGTGCCAGTCCGCAACTATCGGCCGCTGTACGGCACGATGCAGGTACTCGGCATGCCGCTGTACGCGTGTCAGACGCCCAACGGCTACGCCAACACGCGCGACGCATGGCTGAATCCCGACGCGATGATGACGCGGCTCAGCTTTGCCACCGCGCTCGGCTCGGGAAATCTGCCGCTGGAGAGTCCGCCGTTCGAGGAAGACGCGGACGGCGGTGGCGAGATGCGTCCTGAACCGCCGGCGGTGGCGCGCAATGGCGGCGGCAAAGTGAATATCAAGTTCGATCCCGGGCCGCACGGACCGAAGATGACGCCGCCCGATCCCGCGCAGCTCGCGGCGACGCTCGGCGATTATTTTTCACCGGCGACCGCCAATGCCGTCGAGGCGTCGCCGACCAATCTTCGCGCGCCGCTGATACTCGGCAGTCCCGAGTTCATGAAGCGCTGAGAGTTTACGATGAAAAAAGATTTTCAAGAGATTGAAACGTGCATCGCGTGCAGTCCCGCGCCCGCGACGCCTCTTAGCCGGCGGGCGTTCCTCCAGCGCGCGGCGATTCTGTCGGCGTCGGGAATCGTGCTGCTGAGCCCGCATGCGTGGGCGGCGCGCTCGCTCGATTCGAACAGCAAGCATCGGCTGATCGTCGTGTTCCTGCGCGGCGCCGTCGACGGCCTGAACGTGGTGGTGCCGCATGGCGAGTCGGCCTACTACGACGCGCGGCCGACGATCGCTATCGGACGAATGGGCGCGAACGACGGTGTGATCGATCTCGACGGGCATTTCGGGCTGCATCCCGCGCTCGCGCCGATGCAGGGCCAGTGGAGCGACGGGACGCTGGCGTTCGTGCATGCGTGCGGCTCGCCGGACCCGACGCGATCGCATTTTGACGCGCAGGATTTCATGGAGAGCGGCACGCCGGGCGTCAAGTCGACGCAGGATGGATGGTTGAATCGCACGCTCGCGGCGATTCCGGGGACGCATGGACCGACCGAGGCCTTGAGTCTCGGGCCGACGGTGCCGCGGATTCTGAGCGGCAAGGTGCCGGTGGCGAATATCGCGCTCGGACGCGCGGCGGAGCGGCCGATGCCGATGGACCGGCCGGTGATCGAAGCGGCGTTCGACAAGATGTACGTCGGCGACGACTCGATCAGCCGCGCTTATCGCGATGGACGCCAGGCTCGTATGCGCCTGATCAGCGAACTGACGCAGGATATGACGGAGGCCAACGCCGGCGCGCCGTCGCCTCAAGGATTCTCCGACGACACGGACCGCCTCGCGCGCCTGATCGGCCGCGATCCCACGATTCGCGTCGCGTTCATGGCGCTCGGCGGCTGGGATACGCACGTCAGCGAAGGCGCCGCCAACGGCCAACTCGCGGGACATCTGAAGCCGCTCGGCGAGGGCCTTGCGAGCCTCGCCAAATCGCTGGGGCCGAACTACCAGGACACTGTCATCCTGGTGATTTCGGAGTTCGGCCGCACCATGCACGAGAACGGCAACGGCGGCACCGATCACGGGCACGGCAACGTGATGTGGGTGATGGGCGGGCCGGTGAAGGGCGGCAAGGTTTACGGAAACTGGCCGGGGCTGTCGACGGCGAGCCTCTACCAGGAGCGCGATCTCGCGGTGACGACCGACTTCCGCGAACCAATCGCATCGGTGCTGCGTTCGCACATGCAGTTCTCGGACGCACAGATCAATCGAGTATTCCCCGGCCGTCCCCGCTCCAACGGCAACGTCGATAGCTTGATCAAAGTCTGAGCGGCGCGCGCAAAATCGCGTCCGGATTAGCCTCTCTCCATCAGGGAGAGGCCGCGCCTCGTCTTCAAGGCGCGGGTGAGGGTCCTAATCCCAAGATGCCCTTCTGCTCCTTGCCCTATCAGGTTTGCGCTGGACGCGAATAGTCGCGAATAATCGCGTGCATGGAATATGACGTAGTCATTCGCAACGGCATCGTCGTCGATGGCAGCGGCGCGCCGCGCTTTCGTGCCGACGTCGCGATCAAAGATCGCAAAATCGCCGCGCTCATCGATCCGGGAGACGCCGCAAGCGCTTCCGGCGTGCGCGAAATCGATGCGGCCGGCCTCGCAGTGGCGCCGGGCTTCATCGATTTGCATTCCCATTCCGACTGGGTGCTGCCGATTGCCGATCACGGGCAAATCCTGAAACCGTTTTTGCTGCAAGGCGTGACGACCTTTGTCGGCGGCAATTGCGGCTTCTCGGTGGCGCCCGTGATGCGCGAACGGCAGCGGATGCTCGACGAGTCTGGGCGCCTGTGCGCCGAGCGGAAGTTCGATTGGCAATGGGACGACGTCGCGGGCTTCGCCGCGCATCTGAAGCGCCAGGGCCTCGCGCTCAACGTCGCGCATCTGGCGGGGCATGGCAGTATTCGCCTCAGCGTGATGGGCTCGGACGCGAGCGAGCCGTCAGCGGAGCAGTTGCGCGCGATGAATGCGATGGTCGAGCAAGCGATGGCCGATGGCGCGGTCGGACTTTCGTGCGGGCTTGGCTATTTTCCCGGGATGATCGCGAAACCGGCCGAGTTGGGTGCGTTGGCGCGCGTGGCCGCGGCGGCGGGCGGCGTGCTGACCTCGCATCTGCGCGCATACTCGGAGCGTTCGCTGTTCTTCGACAGCCGCATCCCGCACAACATCCTGGCCGTGCGCGAGATGGCGGACGTCGCGCGCGAGGCGGGCGTGCCGCTGCAAGTCTCGCATCTGATTTTCGTCGGACGGCGCACGTGGAAGACCGTCGACGACACGATCGCCGAAGTCGAGCGTCACAAGAACGACGGCGTCGACATCGCGTTCGATACCTTCCCCTACACCTGCGGCAACACGACCATTCGCGTGATTTTTCCGGCGTGGGCGCAGACGGGTCTCGAGGGTCTGCTCGATTCATCCGACGGATGGGCGAAACTGCGCGACGGATTCCAGCCGCTCAAGACGTTTATCGCCGACTCGGTTCAGCTCATGTGGGCGGTCAAGCCCGAACTCAGTCATCTCGAAGGCAAGTTCTTCGGGCAAATCGCCGACGAGCTGAAACTCGATCCGATCGACGCGTACCTGACCGTTACGCGCGAGAGTGGAACGCGCGCGCGCGTGCTGAACCATCTATACAGCGGCGACGACTTCGGCGACGAGCACGCGCTGCAGGAAGCGATGAAGCATCCACTGAACCTGTTCGAGATGGACACGATTCTGACTTCGCATGGGCATCACAATCCCGCGAGCTTCGGCACTTACCCGCGAATCCTCGGGCATTACGTGCGCGAGATGAACCTGCTGACGCTCGAAGACGCGGTGCACAAGGCGACCGGGATGGCGGCGAAACGGATGCGCCTCGGCGCGCGCGGCCTGGTGCGTCCGGGCTACGCGGCCGACCTGGTGATATTCAATCCGGAAACAATCGGATGCGCCGCGGATTCAAGAACGCCAACGGTCGCACCAGTAGGCATCGAGCACGTGATGGTAAATGGAACCGTGGTAGTCGCGAACGGCAAGTGGTGCGGCAACGGCGTAATGGCCGGCGAGTGGATCGGGAGGAGCTAGAGAGGCGACACGGAACTGTTTGCAGAGCGCCGGAGCAACCTGACTCCTTCCTGCTAAAAGTTCTAACAGGGACGAAGTCCCGCATCTTTTCTTAGTACTGGGTGCAGGGGTCACCCCTGCCCAAGGAAGCGCGAAACCCACGGTGGGTTTCGCATACAATTAAGTTCTTCCGCGCGCGACCTACTCTGTCAGCGCTCGAGGTCCTGCATCTTCTTGTCCATGTCGCGCAACTTGGCGAGCTTCTGATCGGTCGGCTGGTTCTCGGTGCTCGTGTTGGCGGCCACCTTCTTGGCGCGCTCGGTCGGCATCTCGCCGTTGACTTTTTGCAGCGCTTCCTGCGCGAGGCGCCGGACCATCGCGCTTTGATCCTGCGCGACTACCATGTTCAGCAGCGGGACCGCCTTGTCGCTTCCAATTTCGCCAAGCGCGAAGACCGCGGTGCCGCGGCCGCGCTCATCCTGATCTTCGCCGAGATATTGCATGACCGGCACCGCGCCCTGCGCATCGCCGATCCTGCCCAGCGCCGCCACCAGGTGCAGCTTGACGATCGGCTCGGTGGAACGCAGGAAGAGCATCGAGGACATCGGCGGCACGGCGTCATTGGCTTCGCGCGCGCCCAGGATGTCGATAGCCTTTACCTTGACCCGCACGTCAGGATCGGAAAGCGAGTTGATCAGGATCAGGTTGACTTGGGGATCCTGCAGATTGCGGAGTTTGATCAGTTCGGAGACACGCACGGTGGGATCGGCGTCCTTGAGGCCGAGCTGTACGTCCTTGATGATCTTGAACGGCGTTTCCTGCATGGCGTTGCTGTTAATGTCGTCGACGCCGGGTTTCACCTGCCCCTGATGCGACATCGGATTGGAGCTGAGCGCGCTACCCAGCCCCTGGCCGCCGTACTGCGCAAAGGCCAGGTACGGAACGGCAAGCGCGACGCCAAGCGCGAACACAGCAAAATAATTTCGCGTTATAGTCATTTCCCGCTCCTCCCCAATCGGCCAGAATTATTCGCGATAATGAGAGGCATTGCAAGGAATCCGACCGGCCGTGCGCGGCGCGCAAATGCGCGTGGCAACGCGCGCGCGAGCGTTGTGGTCGCCGCGTTAATGCTCATTGTGAGCGCGGTCGCGGCGCCGATGCTCGCGTCGAGCGCGTCGGACTCGAATCCTGCCGCCGATGCTCCGGCGGCGCACAAACACAAGCATCGCCACTTACCGACTCCGGCGCCTACCCCGATGGCGCTGCCGCCCGAAATCAAGGCCAAAGTGCCGGCATACAAACCCGGGCCGATACCGTTTCACGACGGCGAGCAGTTGATCTTCGAGGCGAGCTGGGTCGGGATTCCGGCGGCGCAAGCGCGCATCGAGTTCCACAAATCGCCGAAAGATCCTTCGCGATGGATCGGCGAGACCTGGATCGAGACCAGCCCGTATGCGGATGTGTTCTACAAGATGCGCGACTACATGCGCGAGAGCATGGCCGACGACACGCTCCACAGCAGCGGCGTTTACCTGGTCCAGCACGAAAAATCGCGGCTCAACTATTACGACGTGACGATGGACAGGCCCGCGCAGTTGGTCACGATGACCAAGAAAAATCACAAAGGGACGCAGAGCAAGGAGTACATCGCGTCCGATCCGTGGGGACCGATATCGGGCTCGATGATGGCACTCACGCAGAACTTCCAGCCGGGCAAGACCTACGCCTTCGACGTGTTCAGCGGCAGCCAGCGCTACGTTTTCGCCTTCGAGGTCGAGCAGCGCGAGAAGATTCACCTCGCGCTCGGCGACTTCGACGCGTGGCGCGTCGTGCCCGACGTCTGGTACGTCAGCGATGGCGAACTGCGCAGCGAGGCGCACGGCACGGTGCTGTGGATCTCGGCGGATCAGCGCCATCTGCCGCTGCGAATCGAAGCGCAGGTCTACATCGGCTACGTGCGCGCCGACTTGATCAAGATCGATGGCAAGGACGGCGTCGAAAGTGCGCACGAGTGATGCCCGCCATCGATGACTGAGCTACTATAAAGCAGGGGGATCGGACGATGCCTAAGAAACTCGAGTTTTTCTACGACTGCTCCAGCCCGTGGACCTACCTGGCGTTCTCGAAGATCGAAGATGTCGCGCTGCGCCATGACGCGGAACTGATCTGGCGGCCAATCCTGGTCGGCGGACTGTTCAACACGGTCAATCCGTCGGTCTACGAGAGCCGCGCCAAGCCGGTTCCGGTCAAGGCGAAATACTACGTCAAGGATCTGCGCGATTGGGCGAAATTTTACGGCCTCAAAATCGGCAACCCTACCGTCTTTCCCGTCAATTCAGTCAAGGCGATGCGCGGTGCGTTCGTCGCCGACGAGCATCGCGTCATCTCGCGCTACTCGAAACGCGTGTTCGAGAGCTACTGGACCGACGACAAGGACATCAGCAAGGACGACGTGCTGCGCGAAATCGTGCGCGAAGTCGGCCTCGACGAGAAGGAGTTCTTCACCAAGATCGCGTCCGAGGAGTACAAGGCCAGGCTGCGCGCCAACGTCGAGGAGCTGATCGCGCGCGGCGGTTTCGGATCGCCGACGATGTTCGTCGAGGGATCGATGTTCTTCGGCAACGACCGGCTGCCACTCGTCGAGCACGAACTGGCGGTCGGAGTCGGCGGTGCCCTGGACGCAGGATCGGGCGGCTCAACCTAATTTCTATCGGGATCGAATGACGCATTGGGCGGAAGGCCAGGCACGAACGAGTCTGCGCGACGACCTCGGGCAGCATGAAAAAGGCGTGCGCGCGTTCATCGCAGTCCGGATGAGCGAGCAGGTCGAAGATGCCGTCGCGAAGACCATCGACCAGCTCAAGCATCCGCACGACGGCGTGCGATGGGTACCGCGCCGCAATCTGCACATCACGCTCAAGTTCCTTGGACCCGCAGTGGACTCGCATCGATTGCAAAGCCTCACCGCTGGCCTCCGTCAGCTCGCGACGAAGACCGCGCCGTTCGTGGTCGCCGCGGCCGGACTCGGCGCGTTCCCCAGCCTCGAGCATCCGCGCGCGCTTTGGGTGGGTTTGCGTGGCGTGCAATCGGGGACGCTCGCGGCGCTAGCGGCGCGGTTGGAGACGGTCGCGGCCGAGTATGGATTTGAGCGCGAGAAGCGGCGCTGGAGCGGGCATCTGACGATTGGGCGAGTGGGCGATCGGCCGATTGCGGACAAGACGCGCGAGGCGTTGCACGCGGCGCGCGACCGCGAGTTCGGCGTCTCGAAGATCGAATCGATCACGCTCTACCGCAGCCGTCTCGGTCCCGACGGCGCCAGCTACGAAGCGCTCGCGACCTTTCTTTTCCAATCGCATTAGCCGCGGGGCGCTTCGCGTTAACAAAATGTCACGTTTTGTTCTTTTCGTAACACCGTCGTCGTCTTCTCAACACCCCTGTGGACACGAGCGGCGGCACGCATAGAGCTATCGGCGCGGGTTTGTGGCAAGATTCGCAGCGGCGACCAGTAATTGGCAAATTTCGCATGGGTAAAAGCGATGGCGATAGAAATCAAAAGTAAAGCGCTCGACCTGGCGCTCAGCCAAATCGAGAAACAGTTCGGCAAGGGCTCGATCATGAAGCTCGGTGAGCAGGCGATTTCCGCCGATATCGCGGTGGTCCCGACCGGCTCGCTCGGACTCGACGTCGCACTCGGCGTGGGCGGATTGCCGCGCGGGCGGGTGGTGGAAATCTACGGCCCTGAATCGTCGGGCAAGACGACGCTCGCGCTCGAATGTATCGCCGAGGCGCAGAAGATGGGCGGCACCTGCGCGTTTATCGACGCGGAACACGCACTCGACGCGGCCTACGCGCGCAAGCTCGGCGTCAAGGTCGAGGACCTGCTCATCTCGCAGCCCGACAACGGCGAGCAGGCGCTCGAAATCACCGAGACTCTAGTGCAGTCCGGTGCGATCGACGTACTCGTCATTGACTCGGTGGCGGCGCTGGTGCCGCGCGCGGAAATCGAGGGCGAGATGGGTGAGCCGCAGATGGGTTTGCAGGCGCGCCTGATGTCCCAGGCGCTGCGCAAGCTGACCTCGATCATTTCGCGCTCGCGCACCATCGTTATTTTCATCAATCAGATCCGCATGAAGATTGGCGTGATGTTCGGCAATCCGGAAACGACCACTGGCGGCAACGCGCTCAAGTTTTATTCGTCGGTGCGAATCGACATCCGGCGCATCGGCACGATCAAGAATGCGACTGAAGTGATCGGCTCGCGCACCAAGGTTAAAGTGGTGAAGAACAAGGTCGCGCCGCCCTTTCGCGAGGCCGAATTCGACATCCTGTACGGCACCGGCATTTCGAAGGAAGGCGAGCTGGTCGACATGGCCAGCGAGCAGAACATCATCGAGAAGCTTGGCGCGTGGTACTCCTACAACGGCGAGCGAATCGGCCAGGGACGCGAGAACGCGCGCGACCTGCTCAAGGCGAATCCGAAGCTCGCCGACGAAATCGAAGCCAAGGTGCGCGAAAAGCTCGCCGCCAAGCCAGTCGCACTACCGGCCGAAGCCGCAATCGAAGAACCCGAACAGCCGCCCGCGCAATCGCCCAAGAAAAAAGGCTAACCCAAGACGACCAACCTTACCCGAGTTCGAACAGGGACGAAGTCCCGCATCTTTATCTTAGTACCGGGTGCAGGGGTCACCCCTGCCCAAGGAAGCGTGAAACCCACGGTGGGTTTCACATACGATTGTTCCTCACATCCCTATATGAAAATGCGCGAGGATCGCCGGGCCGTTGTGCGAGAGTATTCGCGATAGCGCGAACAGCAGCCCGAAGAACGCGCCGAACAGGCCGCCGTTGACGCGAATCCAGTCCAGATGGGTCCGCGTTTTCGACTCAATCTGAATCCTGATCTGATCGTCCGACAGCCGCGCGAGGTTTTCGCGCACCATCAGCGTTATCTGTCCGCGACTCGACTCGACCGTCCTGCGCACCAGGTTGTCGATCAATCGCTGCGCAAATTGATTCGCGTAGCTGTCGGGATCGTGAAGCTGGATCCCGAACTCGTGTATCGCGCTTTCGATCGTGTCGCGCAGCTCGGGATCGTTCTGCAGCTCGGGCAGCCGTTTGCGCAGGTTCGCCGCGATTCGCGTGCCGATCGACTCTGCGCCGAACCGGCTCATCACCGCGTAGATTCGTGTAACCGTTTTGGGAAGCATCCGCTTGAGAACTTTTTCGAGCCGCTCGCGTTTCTCCGGTGAATCGAGGTAATCGATCGTATTGCTGATCAACCGTTCGAGCCCGGCCTGCCCGAGTATGTCGTTCAACGTCAGCTCCTGCAGATACGTGCCGAGGCGGCCGACGAGATCCATGTCGCTGAGCTTGCGCCCGATCATCTGCGGCGTGAGCCATTCGTTCTCGATCGTGGCGGCGATCCCGTCGATCAGTTTGGCGCGATTGCGCGGCAGCACGCCGGAGTTGGGCAGGTACCATCGCCGCTCGAAGATCATCTTGAGCGCGATATAGTCGCAGAGCCCGCCGATCAGTGCCGCCTCCGCCATCGAGACCGCAATCTCGGACGAGGTGCGCCAATGCGTAAACATCAAGGCGGCCAGGCTCACGAGGTAGATGAAGAACGAAAAAGCCAGCGTCAGATCGCCCTTATGCATGAGAAAAAAATTCGTGAAGGAGAAATGCTCCCGGCTGCGAGTCGGCGCGTCGATACTGATGTCCATGTATCCAGTCTGTCCGACGCGTCGGGTTTGGCCAACCGCCCCCCCGCAGTCGGAACGCTGCCTCTTTCTCCTAATAACCTCTCCTTGTCCAAGGAGGTCGGCGTAAGCCGCGTAGCGGTGTCGCCGGGAGAGGTGCAACGCCAGACACCGCACACCGCGTACACGCCTGGTGTACTTCGCCAGACACTGGGCCGCCGCCAGACAGCAGCACCACTTTCCGACTTGCTGCGATGCAGCCGAGCTTTACGGCTGCGGCTAACGCTGCACCTCTCCCATCGCTCACCTTCGGCTCGCGCTGACCTCTCCTCGGACAAGGAGAGGTTTAGGATCAGCGAAGTCCCGCATCTTCATTTTCTTGACACTGGGTGCAGGGGTCACCCCTGCTTCCGCGTTCAATTGAGTGATTTACCCTTCCCCGGCTACAATCATCTCTCCATGCGCTGGACAACCGCAAAAATTCGACAATCGTTTCTCGATTTCTTCGCCGAGCGCGGTCACACGATCGTGCCGTCTGCCTCGCTGATTCCCAAGGGCGACCCGACGCTGCTCTTCGTCAACGCCGGGATGGTGCAGTTCAAGGATTATTTCCTCGGCGTGCGCACGCCTCAGCACCTGCGCGTCGTCGACGTCCAGAAATGCCTGCGAATTTCGGGCAAGCACAACGATCTCGAAGCGGTCGGCCGCGACACTTACCATCACACGTTCTTCGAGATGCTCGGCAACTGGTCGTTCGGCGACTACTACAAGGAAGAAGCGATTCGATGGCATTGGGAGCTCATCACGAAGGTCTGGGAAATCGATCCGAGCCTCCTCTACGCGACCGTGCACAAGGACGACAAGGAGGCCGAGGACATCTGGATCAAGCTGAACGTGCTGCCGCGCGAGCGCATTCTGCAATTCGGCGACAAGGATAATTTCTGGGAGATGGGCGAGACGGGGCCATGCGGTCCGTGCTCGGAAATCAGCATCGACCGCGGCGAGGCCGCGTGCACTCCGGAAAAAAATCACGCGGGCCAGAAATGTTTCGTGAACGTCGACGGATGCGAGCGCTTCATCGAGATGGGCAACCTGGTCTTCATCCAGTACAACCGCGACGCGTCGGGCGCGCTGACTCCACTGGCGAAAAAGCACGTCGATACCGGCTCGGGACTCGAGCGCATCGCGGCCGCGATGCAGAGCATCGAGACCGGCAAGATCCTCGGCAACTACGACATCGATCTGTTCCAGACGATCATCAAAACAATTGAGATAGCCGCAAAGGAAGTCGGCAACGGCCAGCCTTACGGCGCGGACGAGGAACGGGACATCTCTTATCGCGCGATTGCGGATCACGCGCGCACCATGACCTTCCTCATTGCGGACGGCGTCACGCCCGGCAACACCGATCGCGAGTACGTGCTGCGCCGCATCATCCGCCGCGCAGCGCGTCACGGCCGCTACCTCGGAATCCATCGTCCATTCCTCGCGATGGCGCATGCAGGCGTGGTCGAGGCGATGGGCGTCGCGTATCCGGAAATCAAAGCTGCAGCGACTAAGACCGCTGAAGTGATCACGCAGGAAGAATCGCGCTTCGGCGAGACGCTCGATCGCGGGCTGGAGCTGATCGACACCGAACTCGCGCGCATCAAGAAGAGCGGCGGCCACACACTGCCTGGTGACGTGGCCTTCAAGCTGTACGACACGTACGGCTTCCCGCTCGATCTGACCGAGGACGTGCTGCGCAATCACTCGATCGACGTCGATGTCGCCGGCTTCAGCCGCTTGATGGACGAACAGAAAGAGCGCGGACGCGCCGCGCGCAAGGATGACGCAGTGGCGCCGGAAATCAGTCTCGGCGCGGGCACTGCGTCGCGATTCGTCGGGTATCACCGCTACGAAGGCGAGTCCGAAGTGCTCGCGAGCGGCGGCAAGGACGCGGAGCACGTCGCGGTCGTGGTCGCGGAGACCCCTTTCTATCCCGAGGGCGGCGGACAGGTCGGAGACCGCGGCGTGATCGAAACCGCGTCGGGCGCGCTTCTCGAAGTGTCGGACACTCGCAAAGCCGAAGGCTCGATCGTTCATGTCGGCCGGATTCTCCGTGGCGAGGCGGGCGACTTCGCTCGCGGCGCGCGCGTCACGCTCAAGGTCGATCGGCTCCGCCGCGACGCCGCGATGCTGAATCACTCCGCGACCCACATTCTGCACTACGCGCTGCGCGACGTGCTGGGCAATACCGTGCATCAGGAGGGCTCGCTCGTCGATCCCGACAAGCTGCGCTTTGATTTCGCGCACACCGGGCCCGTCAAGGACGACGCGCTCGCGACCATCGAAGAGGAAATCAACGCGCGCATCCGCGAGAACGCCGCGGTGACGGTCGAGGAGATGGCGTACGACGACGCGATCAAGGCGGGCGCGCTCGCATTTTTCAGCGAAAAGTACGGCGACCGCGTCCGCGTCGTAAGGATGGGCGATTTTTCGGTCGAGCTATGCGGCGGCACGCACATCTCGCGCACCGGCGACGTCGGGATGTTCAAGCTCGAAGCGGAATCGGGAGTCGCCGCGGGAGTGCGCCGAATCGAGGCGGTGACGGGACAAGGCGCGCTCGAAACGATTCGCAAGCGCGAGAAAATTCTCGAAGAGATCGGCGCGCAGCTCGGCGCGCGCGACGGCGCCGCCATCGAGCGGCTCGAAAAACTGCTGGCGCGCGAAAAAGAGCTCGAAGAAAAAGCTCCGCGCGATGGAACAGCAGATGGCAGCCGGTGCAGGCGGTAGCAGCCGACCTGATTTCATAGCAAAGCTGCCCGATGGAACGACGTTGATAGTTGAGATCAAGAAGGGACCTTTGTCCCCGGCGGCGCTTCGTAGTGCGGTGGACCGACTGCGCCAACAATATAAGTCGGCCATAGTCGCATTGGGCTCGGCGGACGAGGACAAAGTGGCCCTAGTGCTGGCGGTCACGCCGGATCTGGAGAGGAAGTACGACGCATCGCAGCTCATCAAGCAAATTGCTCCGATCGTCGGCGGTTCCGGAGGCGGGCGGCGGGATTTCGCTCAAGCAGGCGGTCGAGATGCGACCAAACTCGAAGAGGCGCTGCTTCACCTTGAGACCTTTCTCCACGCTGAACGCGTGAAATGAGCGGCGCATTCCGGGCTACCTTCGTCGTCCGGCGAGCTTGGTAAAAGAAAGGAGAGCACCCGAGCTTCAGAACGCGGCGAGGCGCAAGCGAAGGCCGCGGCGCTGGTGCACTAGCTCTTTTTGGTGCGATGTCTCGGTTTGAAGGCCACCGTGGCTAACAGAGGTGGCATCCATTAGAAGTCGTCCCTAATATTGCGGCTATGAAACCACACGGTATCTATCGCGAACGAAAAGGGTTTGGCGATCAGGATAGTGCGCTAGTCGACTATGGCAATACCCGCTTGGACGTTCCGGAGGACCGATATCGCGAGAGCGGCTACGAGCCCCCTTTCGACAAACTACCTTGGAAAAAGGACTACGAGGCCCCCAATACCTAAATCCTAAACAGTCCAAGCGTGCGCTCGCGTTCACTTTCGGCTGGCTTTGGATTCACGAACGAAATTGCGACCACTTTCATACAACGCGCGAAATGACTACCATTACCTTCGCCGGTGCTTGAACGACTGCTGACCGGCGGGCGACAGAGACGAAATCAGTACCTTCAGAGGCCGCGGCAATTTCCCAGTTAGCCACCGAAGACTCGCTCGAACTCCATTTCGACGATCCGCGCCTGTTCACCGATTTGCTCGGCCAGCATGACGCGCACGTCCGCACCGTCGAGGCTGCGCTCGGCGTTCGAATCGGCGTCACCGGCACCTCGCTCAGAATTTCCGGCGCCCACGCCGAGCAGGCGCTCGCGGGCAAAGTGATCGGTGAGATTTACGATCTCCTGAAGCACGGCTACCCGATTTATCCGAGCGACGTCGAGTACGCGATTCGAATTATTCGCGGCGACCGCAACGCCGAGCTCAAGGATATTTTTCTCGACACGATTTACGTCTCGGCCAACAAGCGCGTCATCTCGCCCAAGAGCATCAACCAGAAACTCTACATCGACTCGATTCGCAACCACGATATCGTCTTCGGAATCGGCCCCGCCGGCACCGGCAAGACTTACCTTGCGATGGCGATGGCGCTGGCGGCGTTGATGAAGAACCAGGTCACGCGGATGGTGCTGTGCCGGCCCGCGGTCGAAGCGGGCGAGAAGCTCGGCTTCCTGCCCGGCGATCTCGCGGAGAAGGTCAATCCGTACCTGCGCCCGCTCTACGACGCGCTGCACGACATGGTGGATTTCGATCGCGCGCGCCGGATGCTCGAGCGCGGGACGATCGAGGTCGCGCCGCTCGCGTTCATGCGCGGGCGCACGCTCAACGACTCGTTTATCATTCTCGACGAGGCGCAGAACACCACCTCCGAGCAGATGAAGATGTTCCTGACACGCCTCGGCTACAATTCCAAGGCCGTCATCACCGGCGACGTCACGCAAATCGATCTGCCCAGCGGCAAACTGTCCGGCCTGAAAGAAGCGAGCATCGTGCTGGGCAACACGCCGGGAATTTCCTTCGTGAGGTTCAACGACCGCGACGTCGTACGGCATCGGCTGGTGCAGTCGATCATCAAGGCGTACGAATCGTTCGACGTCGAGGGACCAACGTCGACGCCGCCAACCCCATCTGACGGCAACCATCGGGATTGAGCGCGTGGCGGTCGAGTTCCGGTGCTCGACGGCGCGCGGACGTGGCTACGCGCGCGGGCTTCGCGCCGACGCCGATCGCCTGATGCGCGCGGCGGGCCTCGCGCAGTGCGAGTTGTCGCTCACGCTCACCTCGGATCGCGCGATGCGCCGGCTCAATCGCGATTTTCGCGGAATCGACGCCGCCACCGACGTTCTTTCTTTCTCGCAAATCGAACAGGCCGGCACCGCGCCGCCGAATCCCCGCAGCGTCAAGAATAGTCCCGGACTTCCGGTCGGCGACGTGGTGATTTCGATCGACACCGCTATCCGTCAGGCCCGCGAGTTGCGTGTCAGCCCCGCCTCGCGACTTCGCCGCCTCCTGATTCACGGATTTCTGCATCTGATCGGCTACGACCACGAACGCTCGCCAGGCGACGCGCGGCGGATGTTCGCGCGCGAGCGAACCCTGGCGGCGAAGATGAAAAAAAAGGACGGCGAACTTTCGCGATGAAGCGCGCGCCCGCCAGGATTCCCGCAGTCGCGATGCTGACGCATTTCACGCGCGCCTCGACCTCCGCGACCGCGCTGGACAACCTGGTGGCGATTCTCAAGGATGGCGTGATTCGCGGCGGAAGCCGGATGGTTCGCGGCGCGCAACCCGCGGTCTGCATGTTCGACGTGCCAATTGCCGAGCTGCGCACGATCCTCGACCGGCGCAATCGCCGCCGCTACGAACCATTCGGGATCGCGGTCGACAAGCGGTATGCTTTCGCGATGGGTGCGCGGCCTGTCATTTACCTGCCGTGGCGCGAGGCGGAAAAGATCCTCGCTCCGGAAGAGAGTTGGCGCGTGGTGTCTCTTGATATCGACAAGGATCCTCCGATCGATTGGAGCTTCGAGCGCGAATGGCGCGCTGCCGGCGATCTGCCCTTCGAGCCGCCGCTGGCGGCCGCGCTGGTCGAAAGCTGGAAGGACGTGGACGAGATTTTCGAGCGCTTCAACGGCCGGCCGCCGTGCGCCGGCGTGATTCCTCTTGCCGAGATGTTTGGCTCCTCCGCCTGATGCTGTCATCGAATAACGCAAATCGCGCGGCGCTCGCCGTAGCCAGCGGTCTCGCGCTGGGGCTGGCCTTCCCGAAATTCGATCATGGACTGCTGGCGTGGGTGGCGCTGGTGCCGCTCTTCTATGTGATCGAAGGCGAAAGCATGTGGCGCGTTTTATGGTGGGCGTACCTGCAGGGATTCGCCGCGAACGTCGTGGAGCTCTACTGGATTCCGATTCCGCTGCACGACTTCGCCGACGTGCACATGGCCTTTGCGATCTTTCCGATGCTGGCGCTGGCGGGAATCGTCGCGGTCAACACCGCGGTCGCGATTTGGGCGGGTGAATTTATCGCGCGGCGGACGCGAATCCCGGCTGTGATCACGATGCCGGTGGCGTGGACGGCGCTCGAATGGTTTCGCACCTACATCCCGGTCGGTTTCCCGTGGAACCTGCTCGGCTACGCGGCTTATCGCAATCTCGAATTGATCCAGTTCGCCGAATTCACCGGCGTTTACGGGGTCTCGGCGCTGATCGTGTTTTTCAACGCCGTGGTCTACGTCGTGATTTTTCGCCGCGATGTTTATCGCTTGCAGACCATCAGCCTGAGCGCGCTCACCGCGATGATGATCGCGATGGTCGCGTTCGGCGCGTGGCGAATCAGCGATCTCAAGAACGCGCCGAGCGCGGGTAGCTTCAAGGTCGCGATGGTACAGGGCAATATCCCGCAATCGCTCAAGTGGGATCCGAAGTTCCTGCCGGACAGTTACGGAGTTTACCAGGACGAGACAGTGAACGCGGCGAAGCGCGGCGCCGACCTGATCGTCTGGCCCGAGGCGGCGGCGGCGTTCCTGTTTCAGCCCGACGATCGATATCCCGCCGAGCTCGCCGGCGACGAGGCGTATCGGGCGAACCTGCTCACGACCGCGCGCAATCTTGGCACGCCGATTCTGTTCGGTGCACCGGCGCTGGCGCAAATCGATGGGCGCCTGGGATTCTACAATCGCGCGTACCTGGTGTCGGACAAGGGCGAGGTGGCCGCGCATTACGACAAGATCGAGTTGGTGCCGTTCGGCGAGTACGTGCCGGCGCGCGCGATTCTCGGCTTCTTCGTCAACAGGGTCGTGCAGGGCATGGGCGATCTGGTTCCGGGCAAAGAGCAGACGCTGTTCGACTTCAAGGGCGCGAAGCTCGGAATTTTGATCTGCTACGAAAGTATTTTCCCCGATCTCACGCGGCGCGAGGTGAACGAAGGCGCCGACGTGCTCGTGAATATCACCAACGACGCGTGGTACGGCGAGAGTTCGGCGCCCTACCAGGTGCTCGCGATGGCGGCGATGCGCTCGGTCGAGACCAAGCTCCCGATGGTGCGGGTGGCGAACACGGGGTTCAGCGCGCTGATTGAGCCGTCGGGACGAATTACGAATCGCACTCCCCTCTTCAAGCGCGGCACGGTGATCGTCGACGTCTCATGGCGCCCGGTGCGGACACTCTACACGATGGTCGGCGATTTGTTCGCGGAGACATGCTTCGCGCTCACGGCGATTGGCTTGATCGTCGCGTGGCGATGGCCGCGCCCGGCAACGCTTGAAGTCGAGGCGGTTCGATCGCGACGGCTTGCGGCCAACGGCAGGCCCCATTAATCCCGGCAAGTGTTCATGCCATAATAACTGCCTTGTCGGTCGATGCCGGCGTGAGGTGTAATTTCCGATGCTCAGCGATATGAGACAGCAGCTTTCCGAGTTTGACGACCGCGCCGAAAAGCTCGGGAGGCGTCTTTGACGTCCCCGCACTGACCGCCCGCCAGAACACACTCGTCGAACAATCCGCCAAGCCCGGCTTCTGGGATCGCCAGGAGACCGCCCAAGCCGCCCTCAAGGAGCAGGAGCAGATTCGCGCTCAGCTCGCGGGCTACAAGATGTTGCGCGACAAGCTCGACGAGGCGCGCGTGTTCCTGCAGATGGCCGAAGAAGAAGGCGGCGAGGATTCCGAAGCGGCGCGCGAGACTGCCGCCGCCCTTGACGCGTCGCGGACCGAGCTCGAGCGCCAGGAACTTCGGCTGATGCTCAGCGGCGAGTACGATCGCCTCGGCGCGATCCTCTCGATTCACCCGGGCGCCGGCGGCCAGGAGGCACAGGATTGGGCCGAGATGCTGCTGCGGCTGTATCTGCGATGGGCCGAGCGGCGCGGATTCAAGACCGAGATTGCGGACTTGCAGCCGGGCGACGGCGCGGGAATCAAGAGCGCAACCGTCACGGTCGAAGGCGACTTCGCGTATGGGTACCTGCGGGCCGAGGCCGGGATACATCGGTTGGTGCGGATTTCGCCGTACGACTCGAACGCGCGGCGTCATACCTCGTTCGCGTCGGTCTTCGTTTTTCCGGAGGTTGACGACACGATCGAGATAGTAATCAATCCCGCCGATTTGCGAATCGATACGTTCCGCGCGTCGGGCGCGGGCGGCCAGCACGTCAACAAGACCGACTCGGCCGTACGCTTCACGCATATCCCGACCAATATCGTCGTGACCTGCCAGAACGAACGCTCGCAGCATAAGAACCGCGCGATGGCGATGAAGATATTGCGCGCGCGGCTGTTCGAACTCGAGCAGCGCAAGAAAAAAGAAGAGCTCGAGAAGTTCAGCAAGGACAAAAAAGAAATTGCGTGGGGCAGTCAGATTCGTTCTTACGTGCTGCAGCCCTACCAGATGGTCAAGGACCATCGCACCGGCGTCGAGGTCGGCAACACCGGCGCAGTGCTCGACGGCGCAATCGACGATTTCATCCAGGCCTACCTGATGGGCGTCCGCAAAGGCGACGCCGACTCCGTGCCCAACTAGAAACGTGGAACCCGCAGTGGGTTCCACACCTCCTTCGGCAGGGTGACCCCTGCACCCAGTATCCTACGGCCGGTTCCCCTTCCCACAATGGGAAGGGGATTAGTCGGATGTTGACAGTCAAGCCGGAATCGCGGCAGAATCGACCACATGGGCGGAATCAGGGCGAGCACGGCGCGAATAAGCGTACCGAATGGCCGAAGCAGGGTTATCTGCTCGGCAAGACTGGTAGAGGCGTAACCTTGCGCGTCGTTTATTCAGACGAATCGGGTGTCGGAAATATAGACAAGGAACCGATCACGGTTGTTACTGCAATCGTCGTCAACATGGATAGAGATTGGGAGTCTGTCGAAAATGACTTGCGCCGGGTGATTAGTTCAACTCCCAAATCTCTGCTGGATAATGGACGCTCACTAAAGGGGAAAAATCTTTATTCGCTCATTCGTAAGAACATTCAAGAGAGCGGATCGGCCACAGAAATTCTAAATCGTGTTCTTGCTATTCCAATCAAGTATCGTATCGCGATCTTTTATGGTGCCGTGGATCGCAACGGCCTACAAAACTATCAGGCCGATAAAAGCGTGCCGGACGAAGACAAGCAGGCAACTTCCTATGATGTGGCATTCAACGAATGTCTTGCACGATTGGACGCTGCCGCACTGACTTTCACTGATGAGCGCATTCTTTGGATCGCTGATCGCAGTGACAAACAGCGAGAACCCGCCACTAGGTCGGGACTAGCCTATTATCGTTTTCAGCAGAGTTTGAAAATGGCGCGACTACTATCGGACGAGGCTATGAGAGTCTCAATCGCTGATACCGTCTATTTCGGACACTCAGAGGAATCGGTTGCTTTACAACTGGCCGATGTATGTTGTTCCACGGTCACCAATTATCTCTTGGAAAGAGATTACGGTCGGGATTATTGCGCGACAGGTTTCTACGAGCTTATCCGCAAAAATGTAATGAACGACGGCGCGCCGATCGTTCTACAGGAGCTTAATCACGCGCGTCTGTAAAAGAGACTTAGTAATCCAAAGCCTTGAGCGCTCGCAACAGAGTCAGCCGCATTTTTCGCTGGTAGCGCTTCGGCAAGTTGGCCCATTCGATATTGAATCCACTGGTCGGATGCGAATTGAGATGAATCTGCACAACTAGCGTCGCCCGCTCAGGGTATTCTCGCGCTAGCTGCTCGGCAGCAACCAGACAGGCGTTTCGTTTCTTTTTCATTGTCGGTTACGATGCCGGTTTTGGCTTGCGCTTTCCGAGATGCTTTCGGATGCCAGTCTCATAATCAGTGATGTACCTATCTATCTGGCGCTCTACATCCGTCACGACTTCGGGCGGCATCCCGATTTTTCGCGCAATGCGTGCTAGATCGCTCTCGGCTCGCTTGTCCTTCGGCATCTGAGATCCCTTACCACGCTTGCCCGAGGCCACTTTAGCCGCCAGTCTTTTTCTTGCGCGAAGAGGAAATAGGCTGTTCGACTCGCTCGATAAGCGGTTGCATCAATCGTTTCAGCTTGCCGATGTCGGCGTGCTTTAGCATTTCCCTTAACCGATCGTCTTCGGCGCGGGTTTTTGGGGTGATAGATTTGCGAGCGCGGGTGGAAGCCACCCGTGTACTTTAGCGCTTCAAGATTCGCTCGGCTAGCGGCTGACGCTTTGGATCAAGTCAGCAAACATCGCTGGATTTTTCCGATTGTTGAAACGCCATGCGAACTCGTTTACGTACAACGGAAGGTACTGTTTGCTGACTTTGTGATAACTGCCGATGATCCCGCGCTTGAACAAGGACCAAAACGATTCGATTGAATTGGTGTGCGTCGTGCCGACTACGTACTGGCCCTGTGTGTGATTCACGACGCGATGATCGTAGTCCGCGCCCAAGAGCCGGTATCCACTGTGCTCGTCGGTCGCAACTAATTTGGCCTGTGTCGATACGGACTGGCGGACGAAACCATCCAGGGTAGCGGTATCGGTATTCTCGATCACTTTGGCGATGATCATTCCCTTGCGAGCGATTGCGCCAATCACCGCAACTTTGTTTTTGGTTCCAACTAAGTTCTTGCGCTGGTGGGCGTGCATGTTGCGCGCCTTCCCGCCGACAAAGGTTTCGTCGATTTCCACGATGCCAGTCAGGGGCATCACGTCGCCCTTCATCGCGGCGCGCCAGCGCATGCAGATGTACCAGCTTGTGTGATAGGCGTGCGTCGATTCCTCTCCGAAGATGACGCGATGGACCTGTAGGGCGCTGATCCCTTTTTTCGCAGTCAGAATCAGGAACGCGACTTTGAACCAAAGCTTGAGCGGGATTTTGGTGTTCTCGAAAATGGTTTTGGTGATGACGCTGAAGCGGTAGCCGCGCCGCTCGCCGCATCCCTTATTGCAGCACGTCCAATGGAACGGGCGCGCCTTCAATGCATAGATGCGCTCCTTGCTCTTGCATCGCGGACAGCGAACGCCATCAGGCCAGCGCATCTGCATCAAGAAATTCTTGCACGCCGTCTCGTCGTGGAACTCTCTGTCGAATGCGTCTATCGTCTGCATGCGCGTACATTAGCGCAGATTGTGATGACTGTCAACTTCCGACTAATCCCCCAATGGGAAGGGGTTAGGGGTTAGGTTCCCGCGCATCGTGCGCGATTCCTAGTGCCCCGTTCGCCGTGTCATTCTAGTATCGCGTCCCACAAATATCTTTAAAATGGTCTGGTTGGTTCTGGAACAGCCGCTCACCGCGCTTTCCAGTCTCCGCTACCCTTCTGTGGACTTGCCCCGGTTTGATGGACACTCCGAAAAGCGCGAAAGTAACGCGCGGAGGAGTGGACGATGGCGAAGGAAGGGAAGCGGAGGAAGTTCTCGGACGAGTACAAGGCCGAGACGGTGCGGCTGATCCAAGGCAGCGGCAAGCGCATCGGGCAGTTGGCGCTGGAGCTGGGGATAGGAGAGACCGCCTTGCGGCGCTGGGTGGAGCAGGCGGAGATTGAGGCCGGCCGTGGGCCCGCTGGCGCGCTCAAGCGCAGCGAGCGCGAAGAGCTGGTGGAGCTAAGACGCGAGAACCAGCGGTTGCGGATGGAGCGCGAAATCCTAAAAAAAGCGACGGCCTTCTTCGCCAAGGAGAACCAGTGAGGTTCGCTTTGATCGCGACGGAGAAGGCCTGCTACCCGGTGGCGCTGCTGTGCCGGGTGCTTAAAGTCTCGCGCTCGGGCTACTACGCCTGGCATAAGCGGCCGGCCGCCGCACGCACGCTCAAGGACCAGGCCCTGGCGCTGGAGGTGGCGGCGATCCACGCCCAAAGCCGCAGCCGCTATGGCAGTCCGCGGGTGCATGCGGAGTTGCGCCAGCGCGGGCAGCGGATCGCGCGCAAACGGGTGGCGCGGCTGATGCGCGCGGCGGGGCTGCGTGCACGCCGGCGCTTTCGCTGCACCACTGACTCCAAACACACAATGGCGATAAAGCGTAATCTGCTGGCGCGGCGGTTTGCCGTGCGCGCGCCCAACACCAGCTGGGCCACTGACATTACCTATCTGTGGACCGCGGAAGGCTGGTTGTACCTGGCGGTAATCCTCGACTTGTTCTCGCGCCGGGTGGTCGGCTGGTCGCTGAGCGAGCGGCTGGAGCGCAAGCTGGTGCTGGAGGCACTGACGATGGGGTTGGCGCAGCGACAGCCGGCGCGCCGATTGCTGCATCACTCGGATCGCGGTAGCCAGTTACGCCAGCCAGGAATATCAGCAACTGCTGGCGCACCACGGCATCCTCAGCAGCATGAGCCGCAAAGCCAATTGCTGGGACAATGCGGTGGCAGAGAGCTTCTTCGCCTCGCTCAAACTCGAACTGGTCTACCAAACTCAGTGGCGCACACGCGCCGAGGCCCGCAGCGCGGTCTTCGAATACATCGAACTGTTCTACAACCGCCAGCGAAGGCATTCGGCGCTCGGCTATCTGTCTCCTAATGAATTCGAGCAACGTCATGATCAATCAGCGGCCGCCTAACCTGAGTGTCCACGCATTCGGGGCATCCTCACTGGTCCCCCTTTCCCGCGGGAAAGGGGGTGAGGGGGATAGGACGTGGCCAGATAGTTGCCTCAAATCCCCTTCCCCTTTTCTGGGGAAGGGGCCAGGGGTTAGGGCTCCGTTCTTAAAGATATTTGCGGGACAGCATATTAGAGCGAAGCGAAGAATCCCGGCTCCTTCTCTGTGTGTCTTTTGCATTGGCCTGAACAGCCGCTGCGGCCTCTGATACCTCGCCCGTTATTTTTGGGGAGTGTGTACTTACCGCAATCACGGGTACTGTCTTAATTTCGGCCTGACTGGCTGAATTTGAAATCGTCACTGTCTTATTTTGCGGGACCAGCCGGGACCAAGCGGGATAGATGCTTTTCCGGGACACAGCGGTATCGCGCCGATTCCTCCTGACAACATCCGTAGAGTCCTCGCACCCAATCTGGTTTGCCCCGACCCTGATTCGCGTCAAGCCAGTGAGTTTGCTCGCGAGATAAAGCGGCCTCGCACTGAGCTTTGGTCTTGAACTTCCCCGATCACTCTTCGTGGTCTTCCGGATAAGGGCTGTAGTGCAGCCAGAGTGTCCAACCCACAACCACGAGCGCGGCAGCGTGGCTGGGCTTCATGGCGCGTCCTTCGGCCATCCGCCAACAGGACGCTTTTTCTCCAACGCTTTTTTGATCGCGTCTTTCCAGTTGCGCGCGATCTTCAGGACTTCTGGTTTTGGTTCCGGCGTCTTAAGCGGTCTTGGTTGGTTTATGCTTTCCCGATTTGCTGGGCATACGTCAGACGCTTCCCATTGGCGCTACGAATCGCCAAAGCCGTGCGCGCACCATCCTCGATCTTACGCGCGTTGTATCGAAAATCGAACTCCGACAGGTACCGATGTAGAAGCTTTCGGCTGACGCTGTGGAAAGTTCCGTACAGTCCGCGCTTCAAAAGCGAGAACGCGCCTTCAATGCTATTCAGGGTTCTGCGGCGTAAGCTGCATCTCAGGCTTGCGCGCTAGTCTCCGCCGATGCAGGGTAGGTTTGCTTGCAGTGCTTACCATCCCGCGCGAGTCACGTTCAGGGGGTGAACTTTTCAGCCTGACGCTCGCGCGCCTGACGTGCTAACGATCAGGGTATGGACATCACTCAGGCTACTCCTCACTCACACTGCGCCGCTCGCATGCACTTCAAGACATCCGAGAGCCCGGACTCACCCAATGACTGCGGCGGTGCGACTTTCCCGCAAATTTCACGGAACGAAACTACCCTTAGTAGGTACACCCATCACAAACCACAACAGGTAGTGTACATGGCAACTTTTCGGCCAATTGAACATTCACAATTCGGCGCCAATTCGGTTGCAAAATGAATCCTTGCCGCCTCGCTTGTGCGAATAATCTGCGGGATCCAGGCTGAGCAACATCAATGGCAGAGCATCCAGGCGAAGGTTCCCGGCGACGTTTCTATCGTTCCCCGCGCGCGCGCAGACGCGCGGTGGTCGGGCTCGTGGTCGCGTTCGTCTTTGTCGTCGTGATGACGGGGCTGCTCTATCAAGCGACACAAAGCGGGCTCGCGCCGGAGTCGGGCGTCGTCAAACTTGCGGGGCTGACGGCTCCCGTCAAGGTGATTCGCGACACGGCCGGCGTCCCGCATATCTACGCGCAGAACCGGCTCGACCTCGCGCGGGCGCTGGGCTACACGCAGGCGCAGGATCGATTGTTCCAGCTCGAGATGCGCCGGCGGCTGGCCGAAGGGCGCCTCGCCGAGGTCTTTGGCGCCGACCTGGTCGAGAGCGATTACGTTTACCGGTTGTTCGATCCTGAAAAATTTGCACACGACAGCGTCGCGGCCTATCCGCCTGAGATGCGCGCGCAACTCGATGCGTTCGTCGGCGGGATCAACGCTTATATCGACGCGCGTCAGGACAGCCTCGAGCCGGCGTTTCGGCTGGTCGGTATCAAGCCGGCGCATTATACGGCCGAAGACCTCGAGGCGGGCGCGCTCACGATTGCGGTGCTGCTCGGCTACAACGCGACTGAGGAGTCGCTGTACATGAACCTCGCGCCGAAGATGGCGCCGAGCGAGATCGCCGCGCTGATGCCGGTGTATCCGACGCTGCCGCTCGAGCCACCGCCGCGCGCGACGACCGCGGCGTTCGGCGCCATGAAGCTGGCGTTCCATCTTGCGCCCGGCTTCGCGCGTCTCGGGCATATCGGCATGCCCGCGAGCAACAACTGGGTGATCGACGGCACCAAGTCGATGTCGGGCAAGCCGATGCTCGCGAGCGATCCGCATCTGCCGCAATCGATTCCGTCGATTTGGTACGAGGCGGTGCTGGTCACTCCGGACGGTTTCACGTCGGGCGCGCTGGCCGCCGGTTCGCCTGCCGTCGCGATTGGCACCAACGGGCACGTCGCGTGGGGCGTGACGAGCGTGTGCGCCGATGTGATGGATCTCAGCCTCGAACATCTGTCGGCTGACAGCAAAAGCAAAAGTTACGAGTTCCAGGGAAAATGGCTTCCGCTCGAGCGGCGCGACGTGACAATTCATGTCAGGGACGCGGCCGACGTGACGCGGACGATTCTCTCGACGCGGCACGGCCCGATCGTCAGCGACGTGCTCGCGCGCGAGGACAATCCGCTGAGCGGCGTGAAGGTACGCGGGAACTACGCGCTCTCGATGCGATTCGCGGGGCTCACGCCCGGACCGTCCGCCGCGTCGGGATTCGGTTCCGCCACCGCGCGCACTGGAAAAGAGCTGGTCGAGGCCTATCGCACGTTCACGACCACGCCGCTCAATCTGGTCTGGGGCGATGACTCGGGAAATATCGGCTGGAAAATCGTCGGCGCGATTCCGAATCGCATCGGCTTCGACGGCAAGTACCCGACCGCGGGATTCACCGGGAATTTCGAATGGAACGGGATGATCCCGTTCGACAGTCTGCCGCATAGCGAGAATCCGGCGACGCATTTTATCGTCACTGCCAACAATCGGCTGGCCGACGTGTCCTGGAATGGAAGTTGGGTGGCGCCGTGGCGTTTCGATCGTATCTCGAACCTGCTGCGCGCCCACGACAAGATGACGATCGATGATTTCAAATCGATTCAGCGCGATCGCGTATCGATCTTCGCGCTGAAGCTGCGCGACGCGCTCGTGCAGGCCGGCGACGGCGGCGACGATGATCTGCGATGGGCGCTCGGCGAGCTCCGCGGATGGGACGGCGCGATGACGGCGAACAGCAGGCCGGCGGCGATTGTCGCGGCGACCGAGGTGACGCTCGCGCGCCGCGTGTTCAAGCCTCTGCTGGGCAACGACTACAAGTCGTTCATGCTGCTCGAGGACGGCGGCGCATATCCCGCGAGCGAAGATATGATCGTGAGGCCCGCGAGTACGTTGTGGCCGGGAGGCGCCGACACCGAGAGCGCGACGTTGCGCGCGGGCTTGAAGGATTCGCTCGTCCTGCTCGCGACCCGGCTCGGCAACGATCGCGACAAATGGCGATGGGGCGCGCTGACGACGATCGAATTTGCGCATCCGCTGGGCGCGGGCGGTGGCTTGCTCGGATGGTACTTCAACCGCGGGCCGTTCCCGACCGAAGGCGGACGACATACTGTGAACAATTCGTGGTTTGATTTAGGCGATGAGCCTGCGCAGTTCAAAGTCACACAGATTTCGTCGTACCGTTTCATTGCCGACCTCGGCGACCCCGAAGGCGCGCTCGGGATGAACCACAGCGGCGAATCGGACCATCCGGCGTCGCGCCACTACGACGACATGATCGGGCCCTGGAGCCGCGGCGAGTATCACCCGCTCGACCCGAGTTACACGCGCATGCAGTCATCAGCCGAAGCTGAATTGGACCTGGAGCCACCCTAACAGCGTCGCGTCCAGGACTGAATCAATGCAAAATGCAAGATGTTCTACACAGGACATTCTGGCACGCTGGTCTCTCCTTTGCTTGAAATCTCCGATGTGTCTCAAAATCCGGAATGTGCAAAAGTTATAGCGCAAACAAAAGAGAGTTTGCGTGCAATGAAACTTCATATCATTGACTATCGGTTGCGGGTTTTGCTGTTGTCCTTGCGTAACCCGGTCCAAACTACCGACATTTCCAAAGACGGCGAAGAGAAAAAGGGCGCTTGAGCTTGGCGGGCGAGTACCAGGTCGCGGGCGTCACCCCAAAACGGGTACCGGCATCTGGTCGCCGTGTTTTTAGTTTGCGTCACGTGCAGGACTGATCAAAGTTGGAGTTCAACTACAAGGAGCTGCGATGATCGACCTATATTTCTGGCCAACGCCCAACGGCTACAAGATTACCTGGATGCTCGAGGAAGTCGGCCTCAAGTACAATGTGACGCCGGTCAATATCGGCGCGGGCGATCAGTTCAAGCCCGAGTTCCTGAAAATCAGTCCCAACAATCGCATGCCCGCGATGACCGATCCCGACGGTCCCGGCGGGAAACCGATTTCGATTTTCGAGTCGGGCGCGATCCTGATGTACCTTGCCGAGAAGACCGGCAAGCTGATGCCGTCCGACACGCGCGGAAAATACAACGTGATCCAGTGGCTGATGTTCCAGATGGGGAGCGTCGGCCCGATGCTCGGCCAGGCGCATCACTTCCGCCGCTACGCGCCCGAGAAACTCAAGTACGCGATCAACCGCTACACCAACGAGGCCAAGCGCATCTACGGCGTGATCGACAAGCGCCTTGGCGAAGCGAAATACCTGGCCGGCGATTACTCGATCGCGGATATCGCGACTTACCCGTGGCTGGTGCCGCATTCGATGCAAGGACAGAACCTCGAAGATTTTCCGAATCTGAAAAAATGGTACGACGAGCTGCGCGCGCGGCCGGCGACTCAGCGCGGCTTCGCGGTGATGAGTGAGGTTGTCGAGAAGATGCGCGCGGCGGCGCAAGCGAATCAGCCGGCGCACGATCCGAAGACCTGGGAGATACTTTTCGGGAATAAGCAGTTCGAGAAGAGATAGATCACGTTATTTCAAGCGTTGCGCACCATCTAGCAATCGCAGCAACGTGTAGACGATTTCGACGGTGGGTACCTTCAGGCCGTGGCGGCTTGCCGCGCGGACTACGGCGCCGCTGAGCGCCTCGTATTCGAGCGACTTGCCGCGTTCCAGGTCCTGCTGGGTCGAGGTTTTCAGCGCGCGCAGGTTTTTGTGCGAGTGGGCGATGTACGCGTCGATGCGGTCGTCGGAGATGTGCGCGCCCTCGGCGCGCGCGACGTTGACGATCTCCCGCATCATCTTGCGCAGGAGCTCCAGGCCTTCGGGGTCGTCGATAACTTCCCCGACGCGCCGGCGCGTCAGCGTCGTCACGGTGTTGAGCGCGCCATTCCAGATGAGCTTGTCCCATCGCGCGGTCATGATGTCGGCTGAGACCTGGCCGAGAATCCCGGCGCGTCGAAACACTTCGGCGATCGCGCGGACGCGATCCGTCTCGCGGCCGTCGAGTTCGCCGAAGTCAATCTGACCGGTACTCAGGTGAACAATTTTTCCGGGCGCAACCATCTCGACTCCGACCCGCGCGTTGCCGCCCATCACGGCGTCGCGGCCGAAGATCGCGGCGAGCTTTGATTCGTTCTCGACGCCGTTCTGAAGCGTGAGAATCGCGCCGCCCGGCCGGAGGCATCCTGAGATAGCCTGCGCGGCGGCGTCGGTGTCGTAGGCCTTCACGCAGAACAGGATCAGATCGTACGGCGCGAACTCGCGCGGCGTGTTGGTCGCGGCGACTTCGATTCGCAGATCGCCGCGGATGCTGGTGATGTCGAGGCCGCGCTCGCGAATCGCACGCAGATTTTCGCCGCGCGCGCAGAAGACGACGTCCTCGCCGGCGGCCCGCATCCGCGCGCCGAAATAAGCCCCGACCGCGCCCGCACCCATCACCAGAATTTTCATTTTTTCACTTTCTTACTGCGCCTATCGTAGCGCCGCCGCGATCTGTTGTAATCAACCTCGGTCACGATGGAATCGGCGAACGAAACGAGCCTCCCAGGTGCGCGCGAACTGTTGTTCGACGCCGTGCTGGCGGTGGCGACGCTGACACTGTGGCCGATCCTCGACGAAAGATCGCAGGGCACCGCCGCGCAGCGCTCGCGCGCGATGGTCTATTTTCCGATTGTTGGATTCGTGCTTGGGGTATTTCTCGCGGTTGCCGATCGAAGCGCCGGCCTGATAGCGGGACCAGTCGCACGTTCGTTCGTCGTGCTGACAATCGGAGCGGCGTTCTCGCTGGGGCTGGCGAATCGCGGAGTGGCGGACACGGCCGAGGTGCTGCGGCGCGGCACGAGGCCGGCCTCGACGGGACTGGCGCGAATCGGGCCGGTTGGAGCTGGCGCCGCGCTCGCAGCGTTCGCGTTCGAGGTCTGGTGCCTGTCGCGAATCACCGACGACGCGGGACGGGCGGGCGCGCTCGTAATGGCGATGATGCTGTCGCGATGGGCGATCGTCCCAATTGGCTACGGGTTGAAGCCGCTGGAGCATTGGGGGCTCGGCATCCCGTACGAAGGCGGCGTTTCGTTTCGCGAGTTCGCAATCTCGAGCGTGGTCGCGCTGGGACTCACGATGGGGCTGTATCAAAACGTCGGGCTGGCGGTGATCGTCGCGCTGGCGCTGACTATTCTTGCGATGCGGCTCGTGCTGAGCCGCCGGATGGGCGGGGCGTCGGGCTACATGCTGGCGGGCGGATGCGCGGTGGCCGAGCTCGTCACGTTCGCGGTGCTGGCAGCGCTGCGCGCTTAGCCGTTGCGCTTTAGAGCTTCGGCCCACAGCTCTTTGAGGAGTTCGCGCAGCTCCTCGATCGATCCGTTGTTCTCGATCACCAGGCTCGCATGCTTGCCTCGTTCCTCGTCGGACAACTGCGCGCGGATTCGCGCCTCGGTCTCGGCAGGTTTGAGGCCGCGCTGGATCTCGATACGCGCTATCACCTGCTCGCGAGGGGCGCGCACGAGCCAGATTTCGTCGAACAGCGGCTGCCAGTTCGCTTCGATCAGAATCGCGGCCTCGACGACGATCGGCAGGGTCGCGCCGCGCGCGCGCAAATCAGCCACGTTGCGGCGGATGCTCTCGAATGTGGCGGGCCATACGATCGACGTCAGCTTGTTCAGCTGCTCGGGATTGCCAAACACGATGGTGCCCAGCTGCTTGCGATCGATCGTGCGATCGGGAGCGACGATTCGCGCGCCGAACGCTGCGATCACGGCGTCGTAGGCGGGACCGCCGGGCGCATAAGTGGTGTGCGCGACTTTGTCGGCGTCGAGAATCGGCGCGCCGAATTCCCCGAGAATCTGCGCAACGGTGCTTTTGCCCGAACCGATTCCGCCCGTGAGACCAATTGTAAGCATCGGAAAATTCTCTAGCCCGCGGCATCGCGGCTCCACGCTTGGATATTGTAGAGGTAGCTGAAGAAGCCGCCGCGAGCCAGCAACTCGTCGAACGATCCGTGCTCGACAATTGCGCCGTCGCGCAGCACGAGGATTCGATCGGCGTTCTGAACGGTCGACAGGCGATGCGCGATCACGAGCGTGGTCCGCCCGCGCATCGCCTCCCGCACCGCGGCCAGCACCATCGATTCAGTCTCGGCGTCGAGCGCACTGGTAGGCTCGTCCATGATGAGAATCGGCGCGTCCTTCAGCAGCGCGCGCGCGATCGTCACGCGCTGCGCCTCGCCCTCGGAAAGACTGTGACCGCCCTGGCCCAGCACTTCGTCGAGACCGGCGGGCAACTTGGCGAGCACGGGGCCGAGACGCGCCATCTCGATCGCGCGCAGCACGTGAGCGTCGTCGACGGCGGGCTTCCCGAACGCGACGTTGACGCGCATCGTGTCGCCGAGCACCAGCGGCGGCTGGAGGACCATCGCGATGTTGCCGCGAAGCGAATCGAGGGTCAGGCAGCGCGTGTCGTTGCCGTCAATCTTGATCGCGCCGCCATTCGGTTCGTAAAAGCGCGCGAGCAGGCTGGCCATCGTGGTTTTTCCCGAGCCGCTCGGCCCGACGATCGCGATAGTCTCGCCGGGAGAAGCCTTGAAGTTGATTCCGTTGAGGACCGTGCGCCCCGGCTCGTAGGCGAATACGACATTGTCGAATTCTATCTCGCCGCGCGCGCGGCCAAGCGCCTGGGCGCCGGCTCGATCCTTGATTTCCGGATCGATCGCAAGCAGCTCGAGGCATCGCCGAAGGCCGGCCTTCGCGCCTTCGATCTGTCCGTAGGTTTGCGCGATCTGATTCACCGGCGCGTAGAGCGAGGCCAGGTAAGTGGTGAAAACGATCAGGTCGCCGATGGTGAGGCGGCCGTCGAGGACGTGCTGCGCGCCGAGGTAAATCACGAGCGCCGTGCCGCACGCGATCAACACGCCGACCGCGCCGGCATACAGCGTTTGCAGGGTGTACAGGCGCAGCGTCGCGTCGAGGCTCGCGCTGCTCGACTCGACGAACTCGCGGTACGACTCGCCCTCGCGCGTGAAAGCCTGCACCACGTGAATTGCGGCGAGCGCGCTCTGCGCGACCGTGTACAGACGGCTCTCCTTGATGCGCGCTCCGCCGGCAATCGCGTCGATGCGGCCGCTGATCGACATGATCAGCAGAATCAGCAGCGGGATTATGGCGAGCGCGACGAGCGTCAGCGTCGCGTCCATCTTGATCATCACGACGAACATCCCGCCGAGCAGGATCAGCGACGACAGCAGCGGGAAGAAGCCGTTCATCGCGATCGTTTGAATCGAGTAAGTGTCGTAGGTGATGCGCACCATCAGGTCGCCGACTTCGCGGCGGCGGTGGAATGACAGCGAGAGGCGCTGCAGGTGGTCGAAAAGGCGCGCGCGCAACTCGTTGACCATGCGCTGGCCGATCGAGATGGTCACGTAATTCGTCATCACGTTGAGCACGCCGAGCATCGCGTACAGGATGACGAGGCTGACGCACGCGGCGATGAGCAGCTCGGCGCGCGGCATCGAGGGAATCCACTTGCTGACGAGCGGCGCGCCGCGCAGCACATTGTCGATCACAATTTTGAGCGGCCACGGCTTCAGCACTTCGGTCGCCGATGCCAGCAGCACGCCGGCGATCGCGAGCGCGAGGCGGCCGAGATGCGGGCGCATCCGGCGAATCGCATGGCCGTAGAGTTCCAGCGTACCCATCACGTTTGATCTTCCGCGCGCCTTGCCACTGAGATTCCGAACGAGCCTGCTACCTCGGCTGCGCAGGCTCTGATGATCGCGGGGATGCGTCGCGCGCGAGCGATCGCGAATAATCCGACGGCAACTGAGGCGCATGCTACTCCGATAATGCTTGCGCTCAGTGAGAAGCCGGCCGCCAGCAATACGAGCAGGGTGACTGCAGCGCCGATCAGTGCAGGTCGCGGGGCGGCGCGAGTTCGCCATAGCAGCGCGAGGCTCGCGTCGGTCCGCAGTGCGTTTATCGGCACTCGAATCAGCGGCGGAACGACCAGTTCGAGATCGAAGGACTGAAAGCCGTCGGTCTCGGCGACAGCGACGCCGTGGCGAACCAGTACGTCGCGGATGGCGGCGAGAATCGTCGCGGAGTCGATGCGCGCCGCGCCGTCTGACATAGAGAAATCGACCAGGCCGCTTAATCCGGCCGGACCTACGTTCTCAGCTGCGGCAGTCGCGGGTGCGGATCGCCATTTGACGCGCTCGCGCGCAAGGCTGCGAACGCTGGGGCCGAGCAGATTGAGGATCCACAAATAGATTCGCGCCGTCGGACCGGAATGCGCGCGCGGCAAGGGGACGGATGAAGCGCCCGCAGCCGCTGCCAATATTGAGAGCGCGACTCCACCGGCGCCGAGCACGCCAAGCAAGCGATTGAGGCCGCCGAGGATCAGAAGAATCAGAGAAACTCCGATCCATTGAATCGTCAAAGGCAGATCAGCGTAGGAGTTGCCCGCGGAGTAAACGGTTTGGAAGAGGCCGCGGCCGAATGCGCCGTAGTAAACGCGCGCGCCGCCGAAAAGTGAGCCGATCCACGACGGCCCCGCGTAGATGCCGTCCTGATCCGCGGTGCGGAGCGGATACTTGCGGAACAGCAAGCCTTCGCCGACGCCGTAGCCGCGTTGCTGGCGGAGATAGGCGGGCAGAGTCGCGCGCCGCTCGTGAATCACAACGGCTCCAGGAGCATACGCCAGCGTTTCACTTGACGCCGCGAGGCGCCAGGAAAGATCGACGTCGTCGCCTGCGGCCGTAAACATCGGATCGAAGCCACCGGCCTTCTGCAGTGCGGCTTTGGTAATCGCCATGTTGCATCCGCACAGTTGCGCGAGGCGATCGTCGCCGGCACGCACCTCGCGCGGCAATCCGGGCGCGGCAGCCATCGCGGCGGCGCGAGCCGATTGAGGATCGGGGGCGAAGTTCGGACCGGACGCCGCGGCCGCGTCGCGTCGCGTGATCGTCTCGACGAGATGATACAGCCAATCGCGATCGGCGCGCGCGTCGGCGTCGATGAAGGCCACGATTTCGCTTTCATTGGATGCGGCGCCGACGCCTGCGTTGCGCGCGGCGGCGAGGCCATTGTGTTCGACGCGAATCGTGCGGACTTCCGGCTGCCTGGCGACTTCCGAAGTCGAATCCGTGGAGCCGTCATCGACGACGATTGTTTCGTAGTCAGGGTAGTTGAGCTCGCGAATCGAGGAGAGACATTCGCCAAGCGTCGACGCCGCATTGTAGGCTGCGACCACCACGGTCGCTTTAGGAGCGGCTGTGAGAGGAGGCGGCAGATTGTCGCCGAAGACTTTTGCGACCGCGTCGAAGGCAAGTTTGGGCGAGCGATCGCGACGGGTCAGTCCAAACGCCCAGTCGGTAATCTCGGCGCCGCCGGTATGCCATTCGTCGGTGAACGCGAACACGATGAAGCCGGACAATCCGAGTTCGAACACCGCGCTGCATTGCCATGAAAGGAGATCCGCCTGATGCTGCTCGCCTTCGCGAATTGTATCCATGCCGGTTTCGCTGAGCACCAGCGGCAACTCACCGGCTTGTCCCATCAGATGCGTCAGGTAGCGGCGGAAGTCTTCCTCGCGATGCAGATACACGTTGAACGAAATGAAATCGAGAAAACTCAGATCGAGATATTCCGCCGACGGATAGTTCGAGTAAGTGAAGAGCGCGCCGGGATCGATCTGTTTTCCGAGGTCGCGCAGTTCGGCGAGAAAGCGGCTGACTGCGCGTGGCCCGTGCCAGCGCACGATATCCGAGCGAATCTCGTTGCCGATGCTGTAGGCGGCGACGGTCTCTCCGAATTGACGCGTCTCGAGCACGGTCTTGCGGATGGCGTCGCGGATCTCGCGCATCATGTCGGCCGAATCGAGGAACGCCATGTGGAACGGCCACGGGATGCCGAGCATCATGCGGAGCCCGGCCCTCTGCGCCTCCTCGACCATCCACGCCGGTGGCGGAACGTATAGGCGAATCACGTTGGCGCCGAGCCGGCTCATCAGCGCGAAGTCGGCAACGGCGCGCTCGGGCTCGGGATATCTTTCGCCGCGGGAATTCGGTGCAAACGGGCCGTACGAAACGCCGCGAATGTAAAATTTTTGCGCGCCATCGAGGAGAAATTTTCCGTGCGATACGAGCCGGGCCATGAACGATGAGCTAATCGCAAAGCCGATGGGCGCGCAACGCGGAGCGCGGCCTCACACTTGACATCGCGCAAGTCATGCCCTGAGAATCGATTCGTGAAGGGCAAATCGGCGCCGCCGCGCTCCTGTAGACAGACGTGACGCGACACGCTCCCAGCTGGCTCGAAAGCAAGACGCTGGATCTCGAAACCAGGGCATCGAAGCACGCAACCGCGCTTCGCGTCTGGCACGTCCTCAATCACGCCGTCGAAGGCTTCATCTACAACAACGATCTGCTGCGCGCGTCCGCGCTGACTTTCACGGTCGCGCTGTCGATCGTGCCAATTCTCGCGCTCGCATTCTCCGCGGTTAAAGGATTCGGCGGCTCGGAACGATTGCGTCCGCTGGTCGAGCAATACATGGGACTCGGATCGTCATCGTCGCAAATAATGAGCTACGTCGAGAACGTCAACGCGGCGGCGCTGGGTTCGGCCGGCGGCGCGTTTTTGCTGATCACCGTTATTTCCACGATGGGCACGGTCGAGCAGGCGCTCAACACGATCTTCAACGTGCCGCAGAGCCGCAGTTATCTTCGCAAGTTCTCCGATTACCTGAGCGTGCTGTTCACGGTGCCGCTTCTGATCGTGGCGGCGCTGAGCGTGACGGCGATTTTCTCGGTGCGGATTTCCCAATTTCCATTTGTCACGGAGCTATTGCCGTACTTGTTCGTGTGGGCGGGATTCTTTTTTCTGTTCGTCTTTTTTCCTTACACCAAAGTCAAATATGTGCCCGCGCTGATCGGCTCGTTCGTGACCGCGGTGCTTTTCCAGCTCGCGCAGTGGGGATACGTGCGCTTCCAGGTGGGTGTCGCCAACTATCGTGCGATCTACGGCGCGATGGCGACGCTGCCGATTTTCCTGGTCTGGATCTACATCGCGTGGGCGGTGATTCTGTTCGGCGCCGAACTCACCGCGGCGGTGCAGCGCGGCGATCTGCCGCCGACGCTGGGGCCAATGTCGCCGGATTTTCTGTATTCTGCGACGATGCACATCCTGGTTCGCCTGGCCGATCGCGCTTACCACGCCGGTGACGACGTCACGCCGTGGACACTTGCCCGCGAACTCTACGTCGCCGAAGCTGCAATTCAGCCGATTCTCGACGGGCTCAAGGCCGGTGGCTTTGTGATCGAGGCTGACTCGAGCACCGGTTCGCTGAACCAGGGGCTGTTCCTGGCGCGCCAGGCGTCGACGATCGTGCTGGCAGACGCGATGAAATCCGTCGACTTCGATCAAGGCGCGAGCGATGGCGATCCGCGCATCGACCGCGTGATTGCGAAGCTGGGCGCCGTGCGCACCGATCTGCTCAAGACGATTACGCTCGAAGATATCCGCTCGCCGGAAGCGAAGGCTGTCGATCAGCGGACGGCGGCGATAGAGAACAAGGCCGACCGCTGAATCCGTGACGAGCGCGAATGCTCGCAACCTCGAGAAATGGAAAAAAACGACCACCGCGACATCAACTCGAACTTCAAAGAACCGGCGTCGAGCTTCGTGACGGTCAATCGCATCCGGCTGCATGCGCTGGACTGGGGCGGCAGCGGCGCGCCGATCGTTATTCTGCACGCGACCGGATTTCTCGGGCGCATCTATCGGCCGCTCGCAGAGCGGCTGCGCGCGATCGGTCACGTTTACAGCTACGACCAGCGCGGCCACGGCGACAGTTCCGCGGCGCCCGACGGCGTATATACCTGGGACACGACGATGCGCGACCTCGAGGGGTTTATTACCGCGATGGGCTGGTCGGATGTCGTGGCAGTGGGCCACTCCGCGGGCGCGACTGCGATCGGCTCGCTTGCCTGCGAGCGCCCGGATCTGATCTCACGCGCTGTACTGGCGGAGCCGGTGATCTTCGAGTCGCCGACCGCACCGGAACTCGGTTGGCGCAATCCGTTTATCGAGCGGACGCTGAAACGCAAGCGGATTTTCGACAGCGTCGAGGCGATGTACTCGAACTTCGAGAGCAAGCCGCCCTACAACACCTGGCGAAAGGACATTCTGCGCGACTATTGCGAATTCGGCACGCGTCCGACCAGCGACGGCAGGCGCGAACTCAAGTGCGCTCCCGAGATCGAAGCAACATTCTACGAGACGGCGCGCGATTTCGATGGGCTCGGGCGAATTCTTCGCTGCACGGCGCCGCTGTTGATCTTGTTCGGTGCGCGCGGCGACTCGCTCGGCGCGTCGCTGTCGGGAAAGGTCGCGCAGCAGCTTAAGAACGGACGCGTGATCGACGTGGCCGACACGGGGCATTTTCTACCGATGGAAAAGCCTGACTACGTCGCGGACCAGGCGATCGACTTCCTCAAGTCTGAGTAATAGTCAGTCAGGGCCAACTGAGTAATGCTCGGGCTTCGGCGGTGTATATACCCGGGCGTTCGTAGAGAATTAACGGTGGCTCAATAGCTACTTCGATTCCGCCGCCGGCGCGGGCTTCGACCAACATCACCGACGCCGGCATCGCAATCCGCGGATGAACGAAGCGGATGCGCTTGGGCTCGAGTTGATTCGAGCGCATCGCGGAAATCAGCTCGGCGCTTCTGCGTGCGGCGAAGACAAACGCGACGCGCGCGCCGCGGCGCGCGTAGCGACGGGCGGCCACCACGAAATCCTCGAGCTTCGCGGTGCTCTCGCCGCGCGCCACGCGGCGGCCATGATCAGGATTCTCGCGGCCTGCCGCCGCCGCGCGATATGGAGGATTCGCGACGATCAGGTCGAAACTGGCGGGCTCGACGCTCGCGATTTTTTTCCGCCGAAGGTCGGCGCTGACCCCGTGCACCGATTCGAGCCCGTTGATATCGGCGTTACGGGCGATCATCGCGACGAGTTGCGGCTGGATCTCGATCGCAACGACTGCGCGCGGCCGATAGAGGGCAGCGATCATGATCGATACGATGCCGCATCCCGCGCCCAGCTCGAGCACCCGCTCGCGCGCACTCGCGCGCGCGAAGCGTCCGAGCAAAATCGCCTCGACCGAGAAGCGGTAGCCGTGCCTTGGTTGGACGAGCGTGATAGATCCATCGAGGATCGTATCGCGAGTTTCGTTTTCGTTTTTTGTTGCTCGCATTCGCCGTCATGAACGCTGCCGAGAAAGGACAGCTCTACGCCCGCATCTTTCGAAAGGTTGGAGTGTATCTCGGCAAGGGGGAGATTCCGCGCGCCCTCAAAGAGCTGAGTGAAGGTATGAAAATCGCCGAACGCAACGGCGATAGCAAGATGGCCGAGCGATTTGCGCAAGAAATTGCGAACGTTACGAAGACCGCGGAACCCGCAAAATAGCGGCCCTTTCCCTCAAATTTCGACGTTTCGAGCGAAGCGTCGCTTGACGCCTTCGAGTTCGTACTTATCTTGAGTCCGTGGGACGCAAGGCGATTGGAGCGAAGGACAGATAGAAACTTCCTCGCGCCGGGCGCCCCGAAATCTAAAAATATGCCGGAGAAAACTACCGACAGGAGGCTTTCAAAAATGGAAGTGTTGATGAGAAACGGTCTGACTTCCGACCATCCGCTGCTGCGGAACTGGAACGTGCTGTGGAACGAGCTGGAGCCCGCGCGCAAGTCGGCGCCGGCGGCGGATGTCGTCGAAGATGCGGACGCCTATCATTTCTACTTCGAAATGGCCGGCATCAGGAGCGAGTCGGTCGATGTTCGCGTCGAGGACGGAAACCTGATCGTCGAGGCCGAGCGCAAACGGCCCGAGTGGTCGAAGGACGCCGAAGTCCATCTGTCCGAGCGGGCGTATGGCACGATGCGCCGCGCGTTCACGATGCCTGAAGACGCGAGCCACGACGGAATCAAGGCGGGATACAAGGACGGCGTGCTCGAAGTGACGCTACCGAAGCGGCCCGAGAGTAAACCGTTCAAGATCAAAGTCGAGGTCGAAAACTAGCCAGCGCATTGGGCGCTTCGAGCCGCGGCCAGAAGAATTTTGGCTCAGGCGCCGGTGGTATAAACTGCCGGCGCCGTGAGCGCAGCCGACGAAGCCACCGGGGCTGACCTCTCAACGGAGGAATCGCGGATGGTATTTCTGATTATCATAGTGGCTATCGTCGCGTGGGTAGTTCTTGCCTATAATCGATTAGTCAGTCTCCGCAACCAAGTAGATAATTCGTGGAAGCAGATCGACGTACAACTGAAACGCCGTCATGACTTAATCCCCAACCTCATCGAAGCCGTCAAAGGCTATATGCAGTTCGAGCGCGACACGCTGACGCAGGTCGTCGAGGCGCGCGCCAAGGCGGTCAGCGCGCCGGATCAGGCCTCGCGCATGGCGGCGGAGAACCAGATCACGACCGGGCTCGGCAAACTGCTGGCGGTGATGGAAAACTATCCGCAGTTAAAAGCCGACGAGAACGTGCTCAAACTGCAGGAAGAGTTGACGACCACGGAAAATCAAATCGCCTTCTCTCGACAGGCTTATAATGATGTCGTGCTCGATCTGAACACCCGCATCCAGACCTTTCCGACCAATCTCATCGCCAGCAACTTCGGTTTCAAGCCCGCGGAATATTTCAAAATCGCTCCCGAAGACCAGGCGGTCCCCAAAGTCGATCTCTCGATGACCACGCCGACCGCGCCGCGCGCCTGAGCACACGCGCCGCAGGGGGCAGGCTCGATGGCAAGCAATTTCAGGAGTCTCGAAGCGACCAATCGCCGCGAGACCGTGCTGCTGGTGCTCGCGTTCATACTGCTGTTCGGAGCGCTGGGACTCGGACTTGATATTGCCGCGCACGACGTTGCGATCGTCAACGGACAGTTCGTCGGCTTCCCGGTACTGACTATTGCCGCGCTGCTTTTCGCCGGCGTGCAATCGATGGTGTCGTACTACAGCGGCGCTTCGCTGGTGCTGCTCTCGGTCCACGCGCGCGAGCTCACGCCCGACACGCCCAAGCATCAGATGGTGCTCGACGTGATCAACGAAATGGCAACCGCGGCGCGGATGCCGGTGCCCAAGCCGTACATCATGGACGATCCGTCGCCGAATGCGTTCGCGACCGGACGCGACCCGAAGCATTCGGTGATTTGCGTCACGCAGGGACTGGTCGATCAGATGGATCGCGAAGAATTGCAGGGCGTGATCGGCCACGAGATGTCGCACGTCGTCGACTACGACATCCGCACGATGATGATGATCGCGGTGATGGTCGGCGGAATCGCGATGCTCTCGGATTTCGTGTACCGCTGGATGTTCTTCGGCGGATTCGGCGGGCGCGGCAGGAGCAGTGACAGTCGCGACAACCAGGCGGCGATGCTGATCACGGTCGCGGTGTTCGTCCTGGCCGCGCTGGCGCCAATCTTTTCACAGTTGCTCGCGATGGCGGTGTCGCGGCAGCGCGAATACCTTGCGGACGCGTCGTCGGTCGAGTTCACGCGCAACCCGCGTGCGCTACTGCGCGCGCTCGAGCACATCGCGCAAATCGAGTCGCCGCTGAAGGCCGGCACCGCCGGCACGGGCCATCTGTTCATCGTCAATCCGCGCGAGGGCCTCCGCTCGGACGGCGAAGGATTCTTTGCCAACCTCTTTTCGACGCATCCTCCGCTGCTCAAGCGGATAGCGAGGCTGCAGGCGTTGCTCGGCGCGCCGGCCGCGACCACGCTCGACGCATCGGAGCAAGCCAACACCTAGGTCGAGGCGACAGTGCCGCGACGTTGCTCAAGAGGGTCGCGCGACTTAAGCTCGGCGGATGTCTGATCAGCGCGGAATCGAAGAAATACTCAGTCAGGTGGTCAGCCGCGTCTCGAAGATCGACGGCGTCCAGGCGATCGTGCTCGGCGGATCGCGGGCGCGCGGTACTGCCGACGAACATTCGGATATCGATCTCGGAATTTATTACGACGGCGCGCATCCGTTCTCGACGGTGGCTCTGGGAGCGGCTGCGCAGGAACTTGACGATCGTCATAGCGACGGATTAGTGACTTCGTTCGGCGACTGGGGGCCGGGGGTGAACGGCGGCGGATGGCTTGAGATTCGGGGCCATCACGTGGATTTCCTCTACCGGGAAATTGGCGCGGTGCGCGAGGCGATCGAAGACTGCATCGCCGGCCGTCCGCGCAGCATTTACCAGCTCGGTCATCCGCTCGGATTTCACATGCAGATTTACTCGGGCGAAGTTCACGTATGCCGTCCGCTCTTCTATCCGACCGGCGCGATTGCCAAGCTCAAAGCCCTGATCCAGGAATATCCGGAACAATTTCGCAACGCCGCCGTCACCAAGCATCTATATGACGCGGAGTTCGAAATTTCGATCTGCGCGAAACCGGCCCAGCGCGCCGATGTGATGTACGTGGCAGGATGCCTGTTTCGTGCGGCGGGTTTCATGACGATTGTGCTGTACGCGCTGAATCGCAGATTTTATCTCAACGAGAAGGGCGCGTTCGCGGAGTCGCGGCGATTCGCAATCAAGCCGGTGCGCTTTCACGATACGGTCGCGAGCGTGCTGGGACGCCTCGGTACCACGCCGGCGGATCTATCGGCGAGCGTCGCGAGCTTCCAGAGCCTGGTTGCGGAACTGCGGCAACTCGCAACGAGCGAAGGCGCGCTCTAGCGGTTGCGTCCTTTCAGCGCGCGCTCGATTTCGCGATCTGACGCCCGGCGCGCGAGCACGTCGCGCTTGTCGTAGGAATGCTTGCCCTTGGCGAGTCCCAGCTCGACCTTGGCGCGCCCATTTTTGAAATAGATTTTTAAGGGGACGATCGAATAACCCTTCTCGCGCACGCGGCCCCACAGGCGATCGATCTCGCGGCGGTGCATCAGGAGTTTTCGCGCGCGAGTTTCCTTGTGGCTGAACTGCCCCGCGGGAGCGTAGGCGCCGATATGAACGCTCTCGAGGAACGCTTCGCCGTTTTTGATGCGCGCGTAACTGTCGCGCAGATTCGCGCGATGCGCCCGCAGCGACTTGACCTCCGTGCCAGTGAGCGCAAGGCCGGCCTCGAGCGTCTCCTCGATAAAGAAATCGTGCCGCGCCTTGCGGTTGTCGACGACCAGATCGAATCCGTCGCCGGAAGTTTTGCCGTTTCGGTTATGAGTATCGCGCGCCATCGAAGCGAGTTTATCCGCAGACGGCGACGCAGATAAGAGGCCATGAGCGCAGGGTTGCGCGCGCCACGCTCGAACCTTAGATTGGATGGTGTAACCGTTTCGAACTGGCCTCGATTGAAGACCCACTATCGTGGGGGCGAACTGGATTCGACGAAGACAACATGGCCATGGTCGCACGCCGGGTGCTGTCGACCCGTAAAACTGGCAGACTGCGAAATTTACCCGCAGACAATAACGGTTACGCTCTGGCGGCCTAAGGGCCGCTAGCGTCCCGCCGCTGCTCGCCCATGGCAGCGGGTCGGGGCGTCATTTAGTGGGCTAGGGAACCGCAGTTCACCGGCTGGGCGGCGTCCCGAAATTTCAGCCGGCTGGCGTCAGCAAAGCCCGTCTGTGGGCGTTTCGGACGCGAGCTAAAATTCGCAGACTAAGCGTGTAGTGGCCGTCGCCGGAAGGCCTTCGGACGGGGGTTCAATTCCCCCCGCCTCCACCATCTAGCCGGCGCTCTTTTTGCGCCGCTGCTGCGCGGCCCTCAGTGCGTCGGACATTCCGTCGTGCTTTCCGCGTGGGCGCTTCGGGGCGTCGTCCCACCAATTGCTCCATGGCATGTCATCGCGACGCTGCGGATGAAGTGGATAGTAGATGCGATTGTCGCTCTTCTCGGCCTCGCCGCCGACCAGCAGCTTCACTTCGCGCTCGCTGTTGTTGATGAAGGTGTGACAAATCCCGGTGCCCGACGGGAACGCGGCGAGGTCGCCCGGCTTCATCGGATAAATCGCGCCATCGATCCACACATCGACGTCGCCCTCGAGCACGTACACGAACTCCTCTTCCCTGGACTCGGCATGCGGCCACGAGCTGCGGCGTCCCGGCAACAAGCGCACCACATTGATTCCGATGCGAAGCAACCCCGCCGCTCTCCCGATTCGGCGGCTGAGCGCGTTGGCTTCGTCGCTGTTCGGATAGCGCGACTCTCGTTCAGGAACTGACTCGGTCGAAATAATGAAGGGTGGACGTTCGCGGCGCGTGCTCATGCCGCGCTTGTTATCACAGAGCATCCAGCGTTGAGAAGCACACTCCCGGCAGCGGGTCGCGCTTCGCTCAAAATCGCAAAGTGTGTACTGTCGGGTTGAGTTGATCGGCGGAAGGAGCCAACCAGCAACCAGTAAAAAGATGATTCCTGCCAATGCCGCGCCGCTTGCGATTGCGTTCCTGGGACTGATCCTTGGAATGCGCCATGCCACCGATCCCGATCACGTAATCGCCGTGACCACGATTCTCAGCCACGAGCGGCGCCTGGCGGTCGCCGCGCGCATCGGCATCGTATGGGGACTCGGCCACACGCTGACTGTGCTGATGGTGGGCGCCGCGATCATCGTTTTCAAGATTGCTATCCCGACCCGGCTGGGACTCTCGATGGAATTCGCGGTCGCGATCGTGCTGATTCTGCTCGGGGCGAGCGCGGCGGCGGGACTGGTTCGCAACGCGGCAACTCGAATGTTCGGAGACTCATCGAAGGATGAACGATTGATCGTCCATGCGCATGCGCACGCTCACGACGGCGCCGTGCACGCGCATCCGCACGTTCACGTCGGTGCTCATGAAGGTGGCCACGAACATACCAGTGACGCGACGCATCACGACCATCGCATCCCGGCTGACGCAATGCCGACGTTTGCCGCGCGGCGGCCGCTGCTGAGGTCATTCGCAGTCGGACTCGTGCACGGACTGGCGGGTAGCGCCGCGATTGCGCTGTTGGTGCTGAGCGCGATTCCGGATCCGATGTGGGCGACGCTCTACCTCGCGATTTTCTGCGTCGGCACGATCATCGGCATGGCCCTCATCACGACCGCCATCGCCACGCCGTTCATAGCCGTGTCGCGGCGCGCGTCGTGGATTCATCAGGGACTCGTCACGGGCTCCGGGCTGCTGAGTTTTTGCTTTGGCCTGTTCCTCGCTTATCAGATCGGTATCATTGACCATCTGTTCAGTGGCGCTGCTACCTGGATTCCGCAATGAAGCAGCCTCGCAGGAGCCGCGGATGATCGACTTGTACTATTGGCCGATGGCTCGACGCGTGTACGGCGCCAAGCAGTTCGAGCGCCTCTAGCAACTCAAACAGTACCCAAAGAAGCCCCAAACGCTTGCGAATTGGGGCGAATTTGGGCTAAGTGTCATTCTATGCGCTCAAGTCGTCGCCGCCATTATCGGTTAATTCACGCGAGTCTGTTTCTAATAGCCGTCTGTGCGATGGCCAGCGCGCGCACGGCACGAGCGGAGAACGCCGCAGGGTCGATATTCGGCGCTACCGGACCGGTTCAGATCCAGCGCGGCGGCGCCACCATACCCGCCCCACCGGGCACGCTGGTTATCCAGGGCGATAAGATCGTTGCCGGCGCGGATGTGCAAGCCGTCATCCTGCTGTCCGACGGGAGCAAGCTCGAACTCCGGCCTGCGACCACGATCACGATCGACCAGTATGTAAGTGGCGGCGCCACGCCGACGCGAATCGGCCTGACTTCCGGCATACTGAAATCTGATGTGAATGGGACTGTCGCAGCTCCGGCTAACTTCCAGGTGCATACGCCCAACGCGATCGTGACTGCCCGCGGCACGACCTTTTACACTTCCTACACCTCAAGCTCACCTCAGACCGGCAACCTCCCTGGCGTCTCCCACTACACCGAGGTCGCTGTGATCGAGGGCACCGTCAATTTGGCGCAGGCTGCCGCACCAGCCAGCGGCGTTGAGGTGGCGCAGCGAACGACAGGCACGGTGCCGGGCGGAGATCCGCCGCAGGACCACAAACGAAAATTCCCAACGTGCGCCAACCCGCCTACTTCAAAGGATCAGTGCAAAAAAGGTGGCTGGCAGCAATTCGGTTGCTTCAAGAACCAGGGCCAGTGCGTCAGTTATTTCGAGCACGAATAATGATCTCCTATGCACTGGCGCAAGCGCGGCATCTTTCGAGCTGCCGGAATCGGCATATTTGTATCATCGCTGCTGACAGGATGTCCGTCGCGCACAAACGCGCAGCAAGCATCGCCTGATCCCGAGAACCTAAGCCAGCACAAGAGCGCAAACATTCCGGCGGGCGGGCTTGAAGCTCCCGAAACCGGATCGACCTTGGGCGAGAACCTGCTCGTCAATGGAGACTTCACCAAAGGATTGGAGGGTTGGCATGCGTCGGCGCGATGCTTTCGGCCTGACCCGTCAACGCGCGCTTCCAACGGCAACCCAAGCCTGAAGGTGGAGGACCCCGACTCGTGCGGGCCGCACGCGAATACAGCGGTGAATCAGTTCGTGGCTCCGCCCGGCGTTTATTCGATTGGCGGGGAGATCAAAACCCCCGACCTGACGAAAAAGCTGGTCGCCGGCGCGCAAATGGATTTGTTCACGGCCTGCGAGACGGAATTGGTGAACGGCGCCGGCGATTGGCAACAGCTCGTCGGCAAGCACTGCATCGTTGCGCCCGCCACGAAATCCGTCTTTCGGCTCGCTATCAATGGCAAGACATCGAGCCCCGCATGGTTCGCGAACATGTACGTGCGAAAGGAAATCGGCCCGCTGTTCCGCATCTACATGCTGTATCCGAATTATCGCGGATACCTGTTTGCCAACCAGGCCCAGGAAGTGCGAGCGGCGGTGACGCTCAATCGCGACGCCGACCTGCACCGCGAAGACCTGGTCTTTCAGCTCGAGGCGGTGCGCGTCGATTCAGGAGCAAAGACCGTTCACGCGTACAGATCACCCGCCTATGATTTCACGGCGACGGTGGATTTCGGCCCTCTCGCCGCGGGCGTTTACCAGGTCCGCGGGATCCTCTTGGACAGGAGCGGGAAAGTTCTTTTCGAGCAGCCGCCGTACCGGGTCGTGAAGGTCGATGCCAACCCCGGCACGCTCTTGAAGGCATGGATCGACGATCGCAATCTCGCGCATTTCATCGACGGCAACCCTCACTTCGTGCTCGGAATCTACGACACTACCGGATACTCGTACAGCCCGGCTTCTTTCGAGAAGGAGCTGGCCGCAATCGCGCAAGCGCCGATCAACATGATCATCAACTACTTTCTTTCCAACGCGCCGACGCCGGCGATTACGGCATACACCACCGCGATGAAGCAATTCGGGATAACTTTTTTGCCGGATGTGAGCGGTTTCCATACAGGCAACCGCGCTTTCCCGAAGGGTGTCGCCGATGAGTTCGGAACCGACGATCCCGATGAGCTGATCACCGACTACGTCTCAACCTTCAGGCCCGATCGCGGCGTGGTGGGATACTACGTTCAGGACGAGCCGCAGATCGCCGCACAGCCCGAAACGTTCCGCCAAAATTTACTGATCAAGGCCGCCGATCCCGCGGGCTTCAACCTGGCGGTGCTCGACCACCCGCACGACCTGCCGATTTGGAAGGACTCGGTGGACGTCCTGGGCGTCGACCCGTATCCGGTGTGGCTACCCGTCGAAAACGACATTGGTGAAGTGGGCGATTGGACCAGGATGGCGGTGAATGCGGTCCATGATTCCAGACCGGTGTGGACGATCATCCAGTTTTTCCAGGCTGACGCGATGTCGGAGTGGCCGACCGAACAGCAACTGCACGATATGAGTTGGATGGCGATCGCGGAGGGCGCCAACGGAGTTTTCTACTGGTCGCACGGCATGCGTGGGCTCGGATGGGTGAGGGATCCGGTCCGGCACGCGGCGCTGTGGGGGTCGCTAATCCGGGTGACCAAGGAGATCAAGGATCTCGAGCCAGTACTCTTGCGCCCCGATGCGCAAGTCCTGAACGCCAAGCCGTCCAAGGACATCGTAACGCGCGAGAAAACCGGCCCGGACGGCGCGCGTTATCTGATTGCGTACAATCACGGAAGCGCGATCGCGCCGGCGAGGTTCGTCCTGCAATCGCCAGCGCGATCGGTAACAGTCCGCCGCGGAATGGTAAACGTTGAGCTCAAGGATGGCCTAACTTTCGACGACACCTTCGCCGGCTACGAAGCAAAAGTCTACGAAATCCGCTAGTGACGGGGGCGCCTAGATCAAGTCATCCTGACGACCCGAGCAACGCGAGGGGAGGAAGGACCTCGGACAGCTTCGCGAACGCGAAGCCGGTACCGGTTCCGAGTCGCCGCATCCGCTTTCACCTCTAGTGATGCTCGCCTCCACCATGCGGTGCTTCCGGATGCGCGCCGCCTCCGCCTCCATGCGGTGCTGCTGGATGTCCGCCGCCCCCTCCACCACGCGGCGCTTCCGGATGTCCGCCGCCCCCACCACCGCCGCCGCGATGCTCGAATGCCTGCTCCTGCTGAGCATGCTGCCGCTCGAAGGACTGCATTTGTTGCGCATGCTGACGCTGCAGGTTCTGCTGCTGCGCGAAATGCTGGCGTTGCGCCGCCTGTTGCTCGGCCGCATGCTGTCGCGCGAGCGCCTGCGTTTCATTCTGCTGGCGGCGCACAAGCTCCGCTGACTGCTGCTCGTGACGATCCTCGACTTTCCGCCAATCGCCACCGTTGCCCTCAGGAGCGGCGTTCCTGGGCTGCTGCGCTTCCCGCACATGCTCCTGCAGATGCTGACGCTCGAAATTCTGCGTCTCCGCGTCATGCTTTCGCTGAAGCTGCTGTAACTGCTCGGTGCGAGCACGCTCGGACTCCTGCTGCCGCTGGGCGCGATTGCGCTCGAGCTCCTGCGTCTGGACATTGTGCTGGCGCTGGAGAGCTTCCTCTTGCACACCATGTTCGCGCGCTACCGACTCGCGCATCGCGCCGTTCCAATCGGGATGATGCTCCATCGCCCAAGTGGGATTTTTCTGCGCCCACCAGTGGACGTCGTGCCAGACATGCCTGTCGTCGTAGTCGCCCTTCCATTCGGGATGATGCTGATTGGCCCACGCCGCATCGTGATTGTGCCACCAGTTGTCGCTGTGCCAGACGTGTTTGTCGTCGAAGTCACCCCACCAATCCGGATGATTCTCGCGCACCCAGTCGGGCTTGGTTGCCCACCAATAACTTGCGGGACGCCATACTCTGCGATCGTCGAAGGCGCCCCACCAATCGGGATGATTCTCGCGCACCCAGTCAGGCCGGTTCTGCCACCACCATCCGGCGGGCCGCCAGACGCGCCCGTCGTCGAAGTCGCCCCACCAATCCGGATGATTCTGACGAGCCCAGTCGGGGTGAAACTGCCACCACCATCCTGCCGGACGCCAATAGTGGTGATCGTCGAAGTCTCCCCACCAATCCGGGTGATGCTCGCGAACCCAATCGGGATGATACTGATACCACCACGGCGCCGCGTACCAGACGCCTTCGTAATTGTCGCCCCACCAATCCGGATGATGCGCGACTACCCAGTCGGGCTGGAGCTGCCACCACCACGGCGCGGGATACCACGATCCGTTCCAATCATCGCCCCACCATTCGGGATGATTCTGCAATACCCAGTCGCGGCGGCGATGCCACCACCACCCGGCGGGATACCAGACGCCATCGTCAACGTCGCCCCACCATTCCGGATGATGCTCGCGCGCCCACGCCGGCTGATATTGATACCACCAGGTCGCGGGATACCATTCGCCATCGTAGTAATCGCCCCACCATTCGGGGTGATGCGCGCGGACCCACGCAGGCTGCGAATCCCACCACCACGAGGCCGGGTGCCACTGGTGATCCTCGTCGAAATCGCCCCACCATTCAGGGTGATGCTCCTTGACCCACTCGGGCTGCGACTGCCACCACCAAGCCGCATCGCGAAAGGTATGTCCGCTGTCGTAATCACCCCAAGCAGGAGCAGGCGGCAAGGGCGAAGGCCAAGGCTGGTACTGCGCAAATGCGGAAGTAGCCAGCAAAAGAAGAACCGCAGTCGCCGCCAGCAAACCCTTGATTCTGGTCATCGATGCACCCCGGTTAATCGCAAGTAAATCGCATCGCAAGCCAATAAACTTAGGCAAGCCACACTTAATATATGATACGTATCGCCGCAAATAGTCGTTTACAGGGTAGACCGATGCTCCTCATTGGTCATGCTGACGTAGTAAGGAACGCGAGCTCTTTGTCGTGTCATCCTGACAAAGCGAGCAACGCGAGCGGCAGGAAGGATCTCGGACAGCGGCGCGCAAGCGCCGCCGGTTCCGGTTTCGAAATCGCGAAGCGGTCCTTCGCTGATGTCGTCGCGCAGCCTCCGCATTCGAACGCCACCCCAACGAATTCGAGAGCGCGTACCTGGTTTCGGGGTTCTCCTTCCCTCTCGGGAAGGCGATTATGCCGCCTTGGCTACTAAGGGCCGGTAAGCCTATCTTCTGCCCATGGCAGACGAGAAACCAAAAGACGAACTATCGAAAGCGGCGCGCGAATACCTGGACGCTCTGCTCAAGTCGGCGACTCTCAAGCTCGATGCGGACACCGATCTAAATGCCGTAATCAAGGCACTAACAGAGCGGGGCAAACAAATAGGAACGGCGGAGCAGCTATCAGCTCTGCTAGAACTCCTGGATCCAGCGGGTGCGGCGCGAAAGCGTGCCGCGGAAACAAATCTGGTGGACGAAGCCGCTGCCAACGAGTGGTTCAAGGAACACTGGAAAGATCGCACATGCGCGATCTGCAAAGAAGTGACTTGGGCGATGTCGCCGGAATTCGCGCATGTCCCTTTAACGCGAATTCGTATAGGTCAAATGGGCGGCTCTTTTGTGCGATCCTTCCCCTCCGTCGTTCTCACTTGCCGCGTGTGCGGCAACACGCTCTTCTTCAATGCGAATGCCATGAAGTTACTCCCCGAAGGGTCGGAGTAGCGTCATGGACGACGAAACTCTCAAGGCGCTCCAAGAAGATATTACGTTCACTCCCGCTCCAGATTTATTCGGAAAAAGCGGCAAGGTCATAGGCAATACCTTGGACCGCAAAGAAACAAATGTCCAAATTCACCTTCCTGAACTGCGCACAATCGCGACGATCAACTCGAAGTCTACATTTTGGTGGTCTGTCACAACGCTAATGATTGGTTTTGGTTTGGCTTTCTATCTCGGTGGTCTGACGATCGATCATCCAACTGCACGGCAGATTGCCCTTACCCAATATTTTCCGATGGTGTTTGGAGTATTTGCAATGTTCAGTCTAGTCGCAGCGTTGCGTGAGGCCGCTCATTGGAAATCCGAAATCTTTAAGATTGAGCGCGAGCATGGCCTTTCGGCAGATACGGTGCCGGTCCGAATTCGCCGCTGGTGGAAGGGTAAAGACGTATAAGCAAAAAATTCTGCACTTTTTCTGTCGTGGTCTTTCTTGCACGCTCTGAAGCAGTTTGAGCGCAGATGACTTATGGAAGCTCGATGGCTCCGCGAACTCTGCGGCCGAGTTTGGGGGTGAACTTTTCGGCCTTACCCTCGCGCGCTTCGCATGTTACCCATACGACATGGACAAATCCCATCATGGTCCACAGTTCCTCGGCCCTCCCACAGACCTGCTCGACCATCGGGCGACCGGGTTTCGCGCAGAATCATTTTTTGACGGAACGAAGCTACCGATAGTGGTAGGCCCTCCGAAAACCACAACTAATGGTATGAATTTGCTTTTTTGGCTCATCTCAACCGTTCAGAATTGCGCGGTTTGGACAACGACTTGACTCTAAAATCTAAAAAAAGCGACGCTGAGATGAACCGGCGCACACAAGTCGGCATTGTCGGCGCCGGGCCGGCTGGCCTGATGTTGTCGCATCTGCTGCACCTTGCCGGCATCGAATCCGTCGTGCTCGAGGCTCGCAGCCGCCGATATGTGGAAGAGCGAGTCCGCGCCGGCCTGCTCGAGCAAGGCACCGTCAATCTGTTGAATGAAACGGGCGTCGGCGAGCGGATGAAGCGCCTGGGGCTGACGCATCACGGCATCGAACTGCGCTTCGGCGGCCGTGGACATCGCATCGATCTGAGCGGCCTGACCGGAGGGAGCACGGTAACCATCTACGCTCAGCACGAAGTCATCAAGGATCTGATCGCGGCGCGGCTCGCGGCCGGCGGCGAGATTGTCTTCGAGGCGGACGAGGTCAGCATCCGCGACTTCGACGGACCCGCGCCGAAGATTCGCTACCGCAGCGACGGCAACCTCAACGAGCTATCGTGCGATTTCATCGCGGGATGCGACGGCTTCCACGGCGTATGCCGTCCGACCGTCCCGGCCGGCGTCCTGACTATCTACGATCGCGTATATCCATTCGCATGGCTGGGGATTCTGGCCGAAGCGCGCCCCTCGTCGGACGAACTGATCTACGCGTACCACGAGCGCGGCTTTGCGCTGCATAGTATGCGCTCGCCGGAGATTACCCGGCTCTATCTGCAATGCGCGCCCGACGAAGATCTCGGCAACTGGCCTGACGAAAGGATCTGGGACGAACTTCAGCTACGACTCGCCGCCGGCGCCAGCTGGAAACTCAACCGTGGCGCCGTTCTCCAGAAGGGAATCACCGAGATGCGCAGCTTTGTCGTCGAGCCGATGCAATCCGGCACGCTGTTCCTCGCCGGCGACGCGGCGCATATCGTGCCGCCGACCGGAGCGAAGGGCCTCAACCTCGCGGTCGCGGACGTTCGCGTGCTGGCCCGCGCGCTGACTGACTATTACGCCAATAGTAATCGCAAACTACTAACTAGCTATTCGGAAATATGTTTGCGGCGGGTCTGGAAGGTGCAGCGGTTCTCCTGGTGGATGACCTCGATGCTGCATCGGTTCAATGACGAAAACGCCTTCGACCGCCGCCGCCAGCTCGCCGAACTGGACTACGTCACCAGCTCGCGCGCAGCGTCGCAGACGCTGGCGGAAAATTACGTCGGCCTTCCGATGGAGTGACACTCGTTTCATCATCTTTAATTGTGTCATGATTTTTTCGTGTCATCCCGAGCGAAGCCGAGGGACCCCGGATCTTTCTCGAAGCGGAATGCGTCGACCCCGCTTAAGAAGGACGGCAAAACGTCAGCCTCAAAGATGCCGACTCCTGAAAACACCGACCTGGAGGCTCTCACACTGTCCCAGAACAAGCGCTTCTGGCGGATGTTCGACGCCGCCTACGAGCGGGGCGAAAAGGAAGGCTCGGTCAAGCTCGAAGACCTCGATTGACTAGAAACTTCCTAACGCTCCTCACTCATCGATTGCGCGACTTGGAGACCGACCAGCCGCGCGATCAGAATAGCCATGTACAACTGGCCGAACACCGCCTCCATCACGGACAGGCTGCGAGCGGCCTCCGAGACTGGCGAGATGTCGCCGAATCCGGTCGTCGTCAGGCATACGAAGCTGTAGTAGATGAAGCTGTGAAGCGACGCTATGAGAGGCGCGACGTGGCCCACCGGCTTTTGAAAAAGTGCCGTGCTGAACGCGCCCGGATCACGCAGTTCGATGACCGCGAAGCCGTACGCAAACGCGACTCCCATCAGCAGGTACGCGCAAATCGAAGCGCTGATAGTGTCGAGCGAAACGCTCTTCACGATGAACAGCCGGGAAACCAGGGCCATGACGGTCACGGCCAGGAACAAACACGAAGCGATCGCGCCGACCGCTTCGATCGCCGGGTTCATTGTGAAAAACAGAATCACCCGGCTCCCGATCGAAGGAACAAACAGAATCAAAGCGGTAGCGAAGTAGTACCTGGTCGAACGAAAAGCATAGAGGGCGGCCAGCAGCACCAGAGATATCGCCGCGGTCGCAATGTTTTGCGCGAAAGCATGGCCCGAGAACATCGGCTGAGTGACGAGCAGCACTATGATCGTCGCGAGCAGGAAAGTAAATCTGCCCGGCCAATTGTGATGCGCCAATCCCAGCCGCCGCCACAGCGCGGGTGGACTGAACATACCGGTCTTCGCGCTCATGACTCATCCGTTTGGCGCACCGCGACCGGCAGTGTCAAGGCGAGCAGTCCGGCGGCGACGAGCGGCGTCGTTCAGGCTCGAGCACGTAGCTGCGATGCCAGTAGACCGGGTCAGTAAAACCCTCGCGCCGGTACCATTGGATCGGAGTGTCTTCGGGATTCGTGTTGATGATCACCGAGCGGCAGCCACAGTCATAAGCGTCCGCGATTGCGCGCAGGAGTAGCTGTCGGGCGACGCCGCGCTTGCGCATCGGCACCCGCGTGGCAAGCAGGAAGATCAAACGGTCGCTTCCTTCGTAGTACGCGAGGATGCTCGCCGGCTCTCCGCCTAGTCGCGCGAGCAAACATCGCCCCGAGCCGTTTAGTTCCGCCCGCCGAATCGCAACCTCCCTCGCGATTTGGTCATCGGACGGCTGGTTCTCACTGTTGGCGAAGCCTTTCAATCTGACTGTCGCGAAGTCCGTCAAGGTCGCGGAGCTGACCGCTTCAATGGACACGTCCGGCCGATCTGGAACCGGCGGACTCGAACCCACATGCGCCAGGTAAATGGTCGCGCCTCGCCGCGAGCATCCCGCCGCGACGAGATCGGGGCCGAGCGTGCGGTCGGCGCCTTGGTCATCGAGCCAGATGTCGATCGCAGTCGCTTGCCGATGCGCGTCGAAGTACTGACGCGCGTCCTGGAGCAATTCGGGCACATCACGCGGCGTCAGAGCTTCGACCACGATTCTGCCACTACCTGGAGAACTGTCGTTGCGGCCGTAAAAGCCGAAGCGTCGCCGCTCGACGTGATAACCCATCTCAGGAAACGAAGTCCGGTACCACGAACGAACTTCTTCGGCTAGATGATCGTGCTCGGCATGAGGCATAGCGCACCTCTACACGTCGGCGAATCGAAAAGCGACGCGTCGAGTGCCCAATCATGTCCCAAAGTGCGACACGGCGGTCTCCGTTTCCGTGGGCGCTTGAATGCAATTTGAGGCTTAGCAGTTCAGCGCGATAAGGCATGGACGTTGCGTATCACCGAGAGTCAAAGGGGGCCGCACTTCTCATGGACCAGATCATTCAAGAGTCTCTAGCCGGCAGGAGGTTCGCCTTGCTGGGATTCGAAACGGCCGAGGCCGATTCGATCATCGTGGCGCTGGGGACCGTCCGTGGAATTGGCCATGTGGTCGGAGCGACACCAAGTATTCCCGGGCTCAACGGCATTTCTCACTTCGATGCTTGCTTCGTCAACGCTTCGGCGGCCGGCGCTGGCGAGCAGCCGGCGCCTATCGAAATGATCGCGCGCAGCCGCAAGCCGGCGGTGATTGTCGGCACGTTCGATGAGCTGGTGACGCGATTCGCGATCATCGCCGACCTCAGCCGCGATTTCATCATGCGCCCATGCCAGCCCGATGAATTATTGCTCAGGGCGTACCGCATCCTCAGGTTCGTCGAGACTGCGGAGGCAATTGAGACTCAGACCCCGAGCCGAAACGGCGCCCGGCACGTAGTGCTCGCCGATGACGACGCTACAACCGTCGTTATGATTTCAACGATCCTTAAGCACTTCAATTTTCGGTGTGATGTCGCGCACGACGGAGCGCAGGCGATTGAGATTGCCCGCGAGAAGAAGCCCGACCTGGTGCTGCTGGACGTATCGATGCCGCATATGAATGGGTTCGAAGCGCTGACTGCTCTGCGCGGCGATTCTGCCACCAGGAACACGCGCGTCATCCTGGTCAGCGCGCATCATGATGAAGCCGAGGTGGTCAAGGGTTTCTCGCTCGGCGCCGACGACTACATCACCAAACCGTTCAACTCGGGCGAGCTGATGGCTCGGATCAACCGGGTTTTGCGCGAACGGGAAGACAACTGACCGGACTGGTTGTCATGTAGCGCTCGCCTGTTTTACTGTTCCCGGGTGTTTCGACTCGACGGCAAGACCGCGATCGTCACCGGCGCCGGTTCGGGGATCGGCTTGGCGATCGCATCGACGTTCGCACAAAACGGTGCGCGAGTCTTCGCTCTCGATCGCGATCTCAAGGCGGCCGGCGCCGTCGTCGAGAGTATTCGCGCGGCCGGCGGCGCGGCATCTGCCGTCGAATGCGACGTCGCGATCGCTGATTCGGTGGAAGCCGCCTTCGCACAGATCGATTCGGACCGGAATGCGCCGCGCATCGACATTCTGGTGAACAACGCCGGAATCGCGCACATCGGCACGGTCGAGACCACCTCGGAAGCCGACCTCGACCGGATCTATTCGGTCAACGTGAAGGGGATATTCCTGTGTTCGCGGGCCGCCGTGCGCCGGATGCTCGCGAGCGGGCGCGGCGTGATTCTCAACCTCGCGTCGATTGCGTCGCTGATCGGGCTCACCGATCGCTTCGCCTACTCGATGAGCAAGGGCGCGGTGCTGACGATGACTCGATCGATCGCGGTCGACTACGTGAAGCGTGGCATCCGATGCAACTGCATCTGTCCCGCCCGCGTCCACACACCGTTCGTCGACGGATATCTGCGCACAACTTACCCCGGCCGCGAAGCCGAGATGTTCAAGCAACTGTCCGAGTATCAGCCGCTCGGCAGAATGGGCACCCCCGAAGAAGTCGCCGCGCTCGCGCTCTACCTGTGCTCGGACGAGGCCTCGTTCATCACGGGACAGGCATATCCAATCGACGGCGGCGTGCTCGTATTCTGATGAAACAGTACGGTCGCACCATCAATCTCAAGGACGACCCGAAGATCATCGAGCGCTACCTCGAGCATCATCGCGCGATCTGGCCGGAGGTCGAGCGCGGGCTCAAGTCCATCGGCATCGAGCGGATGCTCATCTTCAAGCTTGGCCGCCAATTGTTCATGTTCATGGAGACCACGGACGCATTCGATCCTGAGCGCGACTTCGCGCGCTACGAAGCGAGCAATCCGCGCAACCGCGAATGGCAGGAACTGATGGCCTCGATGCAGGAACCGGTCCCGGGCGCGCAACCCGGCGAATGGTGGGCCGATATGAAGCTGGTCTTCACGCTCTGAGTGGCGCGAGCTGCTTGGTTTAATTCGAGGTTGCCGGCTTGACGAACTTGAGCGTCATTCGGTCGCTCTCTCCGATTGCCAGATACTTGGCGCGATCCTTATCACCTTGGCGCAAGGTTGGCGGCAGATTCCACACCGGATGATCGCGCAGGTCCTTGGGATTCGCATTGATCTCCGACGTGGCCGCCAGCTTGAAGCCGGCCTGCTCCGCCAATTGGACCGAATAGTCCTGGCGCACATATCCATTCTCGGCTTTGGGATCCTGCGGCTGCGACGGATCGGCGCGATGGTCGGTTATGCCAAGGATACCGCCGGGTTTGAGCGCGCGGTAAAAAGCCTTGAAGTAGTCTTCCGAGGTGCCGCGCGACAGCCAGTTGTGAACATTGCGGAACGTCAGGACCATATCAGCCGAGCCCGCAGGCGCGATTTCGGTTTCGGCCGCCGGCTGGAGCGTAGTTACGATCACCTGGCCATAAACCGCGGGATCGGCCTTGAGCTTCTCCTCGAAAGTCTTGGCGCCCGTCCCTCCCCCCGCCGCTTCGTAGAGCTTGCCGTGGTCTTTGAGAAACGGCGCCAGGATCTCGGTGTACCAACCCGTTCCCGGCGAGATTTCGACCACAGTCATATCGGGCTTAATCCCGAAGAAGGTGAGCGTCTCGAGCGGATGGCGATATGTGTCGCGAGCCTTGTTTGCCTCGGAACGCTGCGGTCCCGCGATCGCGGCCCGGAGCGCGGCGGTCGTGCTGGCGTCACCCGAGTCCGCCGTCGCGGATCGCATCGACGACATCGCTGCCACCAATATAGTAAGCAGGAAGAACAACGGTAATCTGATTCGGTGTTTCATTTGGATAGGACCCTTCTCTTTCACTGACGAAACGCGCCGTGCTTCTGTTCAACACCCAGTGATTTATTTTTTCCATTCCGAGCCGATCGGAAACTCAAACGTTGCGAGCGATGCGGGGAGCATCTCGATGCTGAAGCCCGGCGCGGTCGGCGCCATGTAGCGGTCGCCGCGCACCACCACCGGATCCTTGAAGTGCTCGTGAAGGTGATCGGCGAATTCGATCATACGTTTGTCGAGGCTGCCGCTCACGCAGATGTAGTCGATCAGCGAAACGTGCTGGCCGTACTCGCACAGTCCCAGTCCGCCCGCATGCGGACAGACCGGCACGCCGAACTTCGCCGCCAGCAGCAGGACTGCGAGAGCTTCGCTGAGTCCGCCGAGGCGGCAATTGTCGAACTGGCAGAAGTCGATCGCGCCGGCCTGCATCAACTGCTTGAACATCACGCGATTAGCCGCATGCTCTCCGGTCGCGACGCCGATCGGTTTGATCGCGCGGCGAATCGTGGCGTGACCGAGGACGTCGTCGGGGCTGGTGGGCTCTTCGATCCACAGCGGATTGAAGCGCGCGAGCGGGCGCATGAACTCGATCGCCTCGCCGACGTCCCACGCCTGGTTCGCATCCATCATCATGACGGCGCGCGGTCCGATTTCTTCACGCACGAGCGCCGCGCGATGAACGTTGGCGGCCGAGTCGCGGCCCACCTTTATCTTGAACCGGCTCCATCCCGCGGCCAGCGCCTCGCGGCACAGCCGGCGAACTTTGTCGTCGGGATATCCCATCCATCCGGCCGACGTGATGTAGGCCGGATAGCCCTCTTTTCGCATCTGCGCCTCGCGCTCGCCGCGCGTGGCGAATTTGGCGCGCAGGATTCCGAGCGCGTCGTCGCGTGTGAGCGCGTCGGTGAGGTAGCGAAAGTCGATGGCTGAGACGATCTGCTCGGGCGTCATGTCGGCGACGAGTTTCCACACTGGCTTGCGCTCGATTTTGGCGTAGAGATCCCAGACCGCATTTACGATTGCCGCGGTCGCGAGATGAATTGCACCTTTCTCGGGACCGATCCATCTGAGCTGGCTTTCAAAAGTGAGCCGCTGCCAAAAGCCGCCGAGGTCGACGACTATGTCCTCGTATTTCGAGCCGACCACGAGATGCTGCAGTGCGCAGACGGCGGCCACTACGACTTCGTTGCCGCGTCCGATCGTGAACGTCATGCCGTGGCCTTCGATGCCGTCGCGCGCGTCGGTGGTCAGCACTACATAGGTGGCGGAATAGTCGGGGTCGGTATGCACGGCGTCGGAGCCGGCGAGCGTTCTGGAGGTCGGGGTTCGGATGTCGCGGACCGAGAGCCCGGAAATTGTGCGCGCCATGATCGCTTCCTCTGCGCGGCATGGTAGCATCGCGCGACCGGCGATGACGACTCAAACGCCACTCTCCATCAGCGATCTGCGGCAGTCGTGGCCGCGTCCGTCGGCACCGAAGCCGATCGTCGTGATCGGAGCTGGCAGTATCGTTCGCGACGCACATCTGCCGGTTTACAAACGTCTCGGCTTTCCGGTCGCGGGGATTTTCGATGTGAATCCGAAGGCCAGCCGCGAGCGCGCAGCGGCGTTTGCGATTCCGCGCGTGTTCGAGTCGCTCGATGAAGCCGCGGCGATGCGCGACGTAGTCTTCGACGTTGCGATCCCGCCTGAAAATATCGCGGGCGTGCTCGAACGGCTGCCGACGGGCGCCGCGGTGCTGATTCAGAAGCCGATGGGCCGCGACCTTGCCGACGCGCGCCGCATCGTTGCGATTTGCCGCGAGCACCGGCTGTCGGCGGCAGTGAATTTTCAGCTTCGCTTCGCGCCCGACATGCTGGCAATCAAGGACGCGCTCGGGCGCGGCCTCTTCGGCGACGTGCTCGACGTCGAAGTGCGCATCAATCTACACACGCCGTGGAATTACTGGGCGTTCCTCAAGGGCGTGCCGCGCCTCGAAGTGCTGATGCATTCGATTCACTACCTCGATTTGATTCGATCGATGATTGGCGAACCGCGCGGAGTGTATTGCAAGGGCGTGCGGCATCCGGGGATGCCGGATTATTCCGACACGCGCACCAGTATCGTGCTCGACTACGGCGACACGATTCGATGCAGCCTGACGATGAATCACGCGCACACCTTTGGCGCGCGGCACGAGATGTCGCAGCTCAAGCTCGAAGGGACGCGCGGCGCCGCGATCGCGAAGATGGGCGTGAATCTCAACTATCCAGCGGGCGAGCCCGACACGCTCGAAATCGCGAGTGAAGATTCGAAGGGCTGGAGCGCGATTGCGCTGCGCGGTTCGTGGTTCCTCGAGGCGTTCGAGGGTCCGATGTCGAACCTGCAGCGATTCGCCGCCGGCGAAGACTCGAAACTGGTGTCGGGCGTCGAAGACGCAATCGGCACGATGGCGGTGGTCGAGGCGTGCTACGAATCAAGCGTCCACGGCGCCACCCCGATTCCCTCAGTGCGTTAGAATCGCAATCATTGTCGGCGGAGGGTCTTCACCGATGAGCACAGAACATGTCGTTTTTCTATTCGATGTCGATAACACGCTGATCGACAACGATCGCATCGTCGCCGACATGAAGAGCAACCTCGAGCGCGACATCGGCAACGATCAGCAACAACGCTACTGGGATTATTTCGAGGAGCTGCGCACCGAGCTCGGCTACGCGGATTATCTCGGCGCGCTGCAACGCTACCGGGTCAATCATCCGCGCGACTTCGGAATAATCGCGGTCTCGTACTTCCTGATGAACTACCACTTCGCGAACCGGCTGTTCCCCTGCGCGCTCGACCTGATCGAGCAGTACAAGCAATTCGGCGAGACTGCGATCCTGTCCGATGGCGACATGATTTTTCAGCCGCTGAAGGTCGAGCGCTCGGGACTGCGCGAAGCCGTCGATGAAAAAGTGATGATTTACATCCACAAGGAACAGGAACTCGACGACGTGAAGGCGCGCTATCCCGCGGACCACTACGTGCTGATCGATGACAAGGTGCGGATTCTCGACGCGGTCAAAAAGACCTGGGGCGCGGGCGTGACGACGGTGTTCCCGCGGCAGGGACATTACGCGGCCGACGCGAAGGAGGTCGCCAAGTACATGACGCCGGACGTGACGGTGGACAGAATCGATCAGCTGCGCGATTACGACCTCGCGCGACTGAGCGCGGCGACGAAGAGGTGAGCGCTCTAATTCTGAGGTGCCGGCTCAGATTCGTTCGTTAGTCCGGGACCGAGCTGCCGTGAATCGGAGTCTTCGATGCAGCGCACATAGATTATAAATGCGCGAATCTTCGGACCGAATCTCTCCGGCTTTTCGTTAGCTCGCATTTTCTCGCAAGCGTCGCTGGTTTTGAATTTTCCGATGGCGATCCATTGGTTGACTGGCGCGTCTGGGAGCACCGAGTTCGTGTTCGGATCAGTCGGCGGGGCGACCAAGAACCACGCGAGTGTCGCGAGTGCGGCTATGTGAAGGCGCCTCATCGCCCTCCTGATAACACACTGTCACGCTAGATCGAAGAAGAGCACCTCGGCGGGAGAGTTGGCGACGATGCTTACCTTCTCTTCGTCGCTGATCGCGGCGCCGTCGCCTTCCGCCAGCGCGACGCCGTTGACTGTCACGTCGCCGCGCGCGACTTGCACCCATCCGTGACGCCCTTTTTTCAGATTCGTCGCGACGGTCTGGCCGCGCTCCAGTTTTGCAACCGACAACGCCGCATCCTGGTGAATCTTTACTGACCGATCGCCGCCGTCGGGAGCGCCTACCGGCGCAAAGCCACCGTGCGCTTTCGCATCGTCGATAGTCTTTTGCTCGTAACCCGGCGCGATGCCGCGGGTGGCGGGCGTAATCCAGATTTGCAGAAAATGAACGGGCTCGGCTTTCGAATGATTGAATTCGCTGTGCGTGATTCCCGCGCCGGCGCTCATCCGCTGCGCCTCGCCGGGACGAATCACCGAGCCGGTGCCGAGGCTGTCCTTGTGCTCGAGCGCGCCTTCGAGAATGTAGGTGATTATCTCCATGTCGCGATGCCCGTGGGTGGGAAACCCCGCGCCGGGGCGGACGCGATCCTCATTGATGACGCGCAGCGTGCGAAATCCCATCTGGTCCGAATCGTAGTAGTCGCCGAACGAGAACGAATGGCGGCTATCGAGCCAGTCGATCTTCGTGCGTCCGCGGTCCGCGGACTTGCGTGGAGCGATCATCGAAGTCCCTCGACTCAGGCCGCCTTGGCGGCCGGTTTCATCTTAAGCCGGATCGGCATGTGCTTGATGCCGCCGACGAAGCTCGAGCGCAGCCGCTCGATAGGACCAGCCTGCTCGACGTGATCGAGGCGCTCGGCCAGCTGGCTGAAAATAATTTTCAGTTCGAGCCGCGCCAGGTTCGCGCCGAGACAAAAATGCTCGCCGATGCCGAATGCGATATGCGGATTCGGATTGCGGCTGATGTCGAACTTGAAAGGATCCTTGAAAACTTCCTCGTCGCGATTCCCCGACGGATAGAACAGGCAGACCGACTCGCCCGCCTTGATCTTCTGGCCGCGCACGACGGTATCTTCGGTCGCGGTGCGCGCGAACTGGATGACCGGCGTCGTCCATCGCACAATCTCTTCGACGGCCGAATCGATCAGCGCGGGATTGCGCTTGAGCTTCTGCCACTCGACGGGATTGTCGATGAATGCCTGCAGGCCGCCGGTGGTCGCGTTGCGCGTGGTCTCGTTGCCGGCCACGACCAGCAGGAAGTAGTACGACAGCATCTCGAACTGCGGGATCGGCTCGCCATTGACCTTGCCGTTGGCGACGATGCTGGTGATGTCGTTGGTCGGATGCTTCATCCGCTCCGCGACCATGTCGCTGAAATACTGGAAGAGGCCGAGCCGTGAACGATCCATCGTTTCCTGTGCACTCGTTCCAGCCTGGAACTCCGGGTCGCCGCCGCCGATCGTCTCGTTGGTCCATCGGAAGAGCTGTTCCCAGTCCTTGTGCGGAACGCCGAGCAGCTCGGCGATGACGGCGAGCGGAATCTTCGACGAGACGTCGGTGACGAAGTCGCAGGTATCGCGGCCGGTGACGTCGTCGAGCACCTCGCGCGTGATATTCTCGATTTCAGGCCCCAGCGGACTCACGCCGCGCGGTGTGAAATGGCGGCTGACGACGACGCGATATTCGCCGTGGTCGGGCGGATCCATGTCGAGCAGGTGGCGGAACGGCGGCGTCGGACTCTCCTCGAAGCCGTCCTCGTTGACGAAGATGAGCAGTCGCGGGCCGTTGAGGAACAGGCGCGGCTGCTTCGAGATCTGAATGATGTCGGCGTGCTTGGTAATCGCCCAGAAGGGATCGGCCTTTGGATGCTCGCACCAGAAAACCGGTTTGTGCTTGCGCAGGTAGGTCCATTCCCGATGCGGATAGCCGTTTTTCATGTAATGGTCGGGACCAATGATGTTCAACGATTCGAGCGAGAGGGTTTGTTCACTCTGTTCAGTTTCCATTGGCAAATATCTCCGCGATGCCGGGATTTCCGTCTCGATTCCGCATTCTGACCTGTCGCGCGCGGGGAGTCATCTAGTCGGTGACCGTGATTGCCTGGCGGGGGCATAGCCGCGCCGCGAGCTTGAGCTTGTCGCGCATGCGCTCGGGCGGATTTTCGTTCAGCAGATGGCTCTTGTCGTCGTCGCGCACCTCGAACACTTCCGGCGCGGCCTCCTGACATTTCATATTTCCCTCGCACAGCTTCAGATCGACAACCACCTTCATATGACTAGTCTCCTTGCAAACGGACGCGGCCAGCGATGCGATCATATAAGAGGATAGAACTTGCGACCAGCAGTGCGAAGCCGCGCGAAACGGGTGCGAAGCGGGAGATTGTGCGAACAGCGTCTGACTCGATCGAGGGCACTTGGCCGCAAAGAATTTGCGCGAGACTTTCGTCGACTCGAAGCATCAATTTGTGGGCTTGACGTGACTTGTAGATAGCAAAGACCCGAATTAGCGCAATCGCGGTGCTCTAGAGAACACGAGTCTTAACCGCACACCTTGCGCCGTGTCACTCTTTCCTGCGATACCGAGGGTTATGTCGATTCGCTCGAATCGCTTCGCGGAGGATCTGTAGTGTCCTACGATCTGCTTATCAAGAACGGCACTGTTATCGACGGCACGGGCGCGTTTCGGCGGCGCGCCGACGTCGCGGTCAAGGACGGCAAGGTCGCAGAGATCGGAAAAATCACCGAGGGCGGCGCCGAGACGATCGACGCGTCGGACCTCATTGTCTCGCCGGGTTTCGTCGATCCGCATACTCACTACGATGCGCAGATCTGTTGGGACCCCTTGGTCAGTTGCACCTCGTGGCACGGGGTTACCACTGTCGTAATGGGAAATTGCGGAGTGGGGATTGCGCCATGCAAGCCCGCGGCCCGCGAAGTGGCGGCATGGGACCTGGTCAACGTCGAGGCGATTCCGTTCGACGCGCTGTCGAAGGGGATTACCTGGGAGTGGGAGAGCTTTCCGGAGTTTCTCGCTGCGGCGGAGCGTCGTGGCGCGGGAATCAATCTCGCGTTTCTGGCTCCGCTGACTCCATTTCGGCACTACGTGCTGGGGGACGAGTCGATGGAGCGGGAGGCGTCGCCGGAGGAGACGACGCAGGTCGCGTCGCTGCTGCGCGAAGCAGTCGACGCGGGTGCGTTCGGTTTTTCGACGACGACCCTCCCGCAGCATATCGGCTACCAGGGACGCCCGCTCGCATGCCGGCTGGCATCCAACGATGAGCTGAAGGCCTATGCGAACGTGCTGCGAGACGCGGGCCGCGGCGCGATCGAAGTGGCGCTCACGCGCCGCGCGGGGCGTGTATCGGAGGACGAGGAGGGATTGCTGGAATTTCTCCTCGACGAGAGCACCCGGCCGGTGACGTGGCTCGCGATGGCGAGCCGTCCCGACCAGCCCGAGGCGAGCGCCGACACGCTCCGGCGTCTCGAACCGCTGATCAAGCGCGGCGGCGTGCCGCAAGTGCTGTGCAAGCCGTTCGTCGTGCAGATGGATTTGCGCAATCCGTTTTCATTCGCGGACATGGAGCTGTGGGGCCCGGTCTTCAATCAGCCGCTCGAGAAGCAAAAGGAGTTCTATCGCAACGCGGCTTTCCGCGCAGCGTTCCGCGAAGAGCTCAAGCGGCCGCACCTGTTCCAGGGCAGATGGAATCGAGTCGAGGTGCTCGACGTGTCGACTCCGGCGCTGAAACAATATGAGCGCAAGACTGTCGCCGAAGTCGCCGACCAGCGCCATCAGGATCCGCTCGATACGTTCTTCGACCTCGCGCTCGAGGACGATCTGAACATCCAGTACACGATGCAGCAGTATCACGAGGAAGGCATTCAGCGGCTGATTGGCGATCCCCGCACGATGATCGGACTGTCGGACGGCGGCGCGCATGTGAACATGCTGTGCGATGCGGGCTACTGCACGTACCTGCTCGGCACCTGGGTGCGCGAGCGGCAAGCGCTGACGCTCGAGCATGCAATCAAGCGAATCACGTCGGAGCCGGCGGACTTCTTCGGAATCAAGGATCGCGGCAGGCTCAAGGTTGGGCTGCCCGCCGACCTCGCGATATTCGACGAGCGCAAAATAGGCTCGGCCAAGCGCGCGCGGATGCAGAACGATTTGCCCGGCGGTGGCCGCCGGCTCGTGATGCCGGCCGAAGGCGTCGAGTACACCATCGTCAACGGCGACGTGCTCTACGAGCACGGCCATCATTCAGGCTACCTGCCGGGCCAAGTGCTGAGATCGGGCGCGAACTAGCCTCTATTTCCGCCCACCGTCCGGCTGCTCCATGCTCCGTGATCCTGACGATGCGAGCGGCAACAAAAACGAGTTGAGGAACGGACCTCGGACAGCTTCGCGCCACGCGAAGCCGGTTCCGGTTCCTGGTCGGCCGCAGGCCCCCAACGATTCGGGACCGATTGCCGCGCCATTGTCTGGCGCGCCGCAACAATTGTTCGCGGTCTCATTCCATCGCTTTTTTTCACGCGCGGGTCAGAAGTTCCAGCACATGGCCGTTGGGCTCCTTGAAATAGACGCCACGCCCGCCGCGCCTATTATTGATCTGCATGTCTTCTTGCGAGAAGGGGCCGCTTCCGTACGGAATCCCGGCCTCTTTGATCCGGCCGAAAATCGCGTCGAACTCCGCCTCGGTCACTTGAAAAGCGTAGTGGTGCATCTCGAAGTGGTCCCAGTTGTCGAAATCCAGCGTCAGCGTGTCGTTGACCCGCACCGGCGCGAAGTGACCCGCGGCACCCTCGTACTTGAGCCCGAACATGTGCGCGAAAAACTTTGCCGACGCCTCCTTGTCGCGCGCCGGTACGATTGTGTGATTGAGCGTGATGGCCATAACTCACCTCCGTTTACGATCTCGAAGCGCCGGAATCATTGATCACTCCATCAACCGAACTCCGCTCGCACAGAACAATTTTATCAACTAATCGACGATCGGTAGAGTGAAGTGGACCCGAAAATTCCGGCCCGCTATTGAGATTTGCGCCGATTATCTCGCCAGGACGAACCCCAGGTTCGCGAGACCAACCACGACAAGCTGTGTAACCGTCGTAGTCGGTCGGCCTGTGACAGTGAAGAAGATTCCGCAGACCAGGCACGCGCAAGCAGCGATCAGGTTAATGTTGCGGCATTTCATCGCTCTAACCTCCTAGCTAGTGAGCTGCCACCGCCTTGCCCCGCTCGGGCCTCGCCAAGCAGATGACCAGCGGAATCAGGCACAACGTGCCGATTGCCATCACCCAAAACGTGTCGATGTAAGAAAGCGTCTGCGCCTGTGCCACCAGGCCGGCATAGATACGCCCGTACGCCTGATGGGTCGCATCGGGCGTGCTCAACCCGGCCGGCCCTAGCTGTCCCGCCAGGTTCTGAATTGCCGCCTGCATGTGCGAGCTGTAGGAGGTCGCACTCTGCGCAAGTTGGGCCTGATGGAATTGTCCGCGCTCGGTCACCATCGCGCCGGTCAACGAGATACCGGTGCTGGCGCCAATATTACGCATCAGGTTGATGAGACCCGACACCTGATTGTTCTGTTCGGGCTTCACTCCGGTGTAGGTCACGGTGTTAATGGGCACGAACAGAAAGGCGATCGCCATCGATTGATACGTACGGAGCATCATCGCGTTCCACCAACTGATTTGTAGATCGATCCCGGTCATGTGGAAGAGCGATAGAGACAGCAACAGAAACCCAAACCCTAGAATCCATCGGGCATCCATGCGCGTGATGAGAGCGCCCACCAGCGGCATCAACGCGATGATCAGCAGCGCACCCGGCGAGAGAATCGTTCCCGCCAATTCCGCCGTGTAACCCATCAGCAGCTGCACAAATTCCGGGAGCAGTACGGTCGTGCCGTAAAGCATGAACCCGAAGGCGAACATGAGTGCGCTGGCGACCGCAAAATTGCGGTTCTTGTACAGACGGAGATTGACGATCGGATGCTTCTGGTAGAGCTCCCAGATAATCCCAACCACCAACGCGGTCGCTGCTACCGCGGCGAACGCCACGATGAAGTGCGATTGAAACCAGTTGTCCTCTTCGCCCTTGTCCAGCACCACCTGGAGCGGGCCGAAGGTCAGCGCAAGCAGTGCCAGCCCAATGAAATCGATCCGCATTCCCTGGCGGCGAGCGAGTTGCTGCTCGCGAATCAGATGCGGCGGATCCTGAATCATCCGATGGGTCAGCATCAGCGAAATGATTCCGACCGGGAGGTTGATGAAAAAGATCCAGCGCCATTCGTAATTGTCGGTGATCCATCCGCCGAGAGTGGGGCCGATCGCCGGCGCAGCAACCACTGCCATCCCATAGATCGCGAAGGCCATTCCACGCTGGGCGGGTGAAAATGTGTCGGCCAGGATACTCTGCTCGCTCGGCTGCAGACCTCCTCCGCCCGCACCTTGTAGCACGCGAAAGAAGATCAGCATGCCCAGCGTAGGAGCGATGCCACACAAGAACGAACTGACCGTGAACAGCGCAACGCAGCTCATATAGAAGCGCTTGCGCCCGATCCTCGTTGAGAGCCACGCGCTCATCGGCAGCACGATCGCGTTGGAGACCAGATAAGAGGTAAGCACCCACGTGCTTTCGTCAACGCTCGCCGACAGCGAGCCGGCTATGTGCGGCAGCGCGACGTTCGCGATGCTGGTATCGAGCACCTCCATAAAGGTGGCCAGCGTCACCGTCATCGCGATCGCCCATGGATTGGGCCCTGGCTTAACCTGGGAAGGAGGCGCTGGCGACTGATTGCCTCCGTTGGCGGTCGAATCACTTCGCTTCGCGGGCGCTCGATTCGCCGGTATGCGGCCAGCCGGTGTCCTGGCTGCGGCAGGGTTGTCTTTTATCGTAGCCATACCGTTGGCTCTACTGACATCCCCGGCCGCAGTTGCGAAAGATTCTGGCCGTGGTCGAACAGGATCCGCACCGGCAGTCGCTGCACGATCTTTACGTAATTGCCGGTCGCGTTTTCCGGCGGGAGCAGATCGTAAAGCGATCCAGTCGCGCCCGGCATATTCTCGACATGGCCTTTGTAGTCACGCTCGAGCGAATCGACAGAAATCACGACCGCCTGGCCCGGCCGCATGCGCGCAAGCTGGGTCTCCTTGAAGTTCGCCGTAACCCACAGATTGTTCATCTGCGTCAGCGCCATCAGGCTCTGTCCCGGTTGGACGCGCTGGCCGAGCTGGGCACTCCGATTGCCGATGATTCCGTCGGCAGGAGCAATAATTCGCGTGTAGCTGAGATTGAGATTGGCCTGATCGAGCGCCGCCTGCGCCGCCTGCACCTGCGCTTCTTTCGATGCGATCGTGCGCTCCGCGCTCGCGGCTGCGGCCTCATCGACCTTCACGGTGGCAGCCTGCGCGCGGGCGGTCGCGTCGTACTGATCGAAGTCGGCTTGGGAGACGACCTTGAGCTTGATCAGCTCGGTGTACCGCGCTGCGTTCCGCTGAGCTAGATAGTTCTGCGCCTCTGCCTGATGGATTGTCGCGACCGCCGAAACGTACTGCTGTCGCGCCGAATTGAAATCCGCTTGTGTCTGCGCAAGTTGCGCGCGCGCCTGCTCCACCGCGACCTGGTAGTCGCGAGGGTCAAGCTGCAAAAGGAGCTGGCCCGCCTTCACCGATTTATTGTTATCGACGTAAACGGCGCCTATGGTTCCGTTGATTCGCGTACTGATCGGATCGAGGTATCCATCGACCTCCGCATCGTCGGTGTCCTGATACGACTGCAGATATTTCCAGAACTGGACGCCGCCCAGGCTCAAGATTGCCGCAGCAATCGTGACTATGAGCAGTCGCGTCAGCCGGCGCGGCCGAGTGCGCTTGGCCGGCGCGGTTGGATGCTCGACGTCGTTCTCTTCAGCCGGCTCGTCCGTCAAATGCGAATCGTCGGGATGCGGCCTGCCTTGAGAAGCTTCCAACCGCTCGAGTTGGACTCGTAGTCTTCTGATCTCTTCATGAAGTGAAATTTCGTTCCCGCCGCCTCCACTCGCTTCGTCTGGAGCGCCGATCGAGACCGCCTCAACGGTATTTTCAAATTCGTTCATGTCCATGGGTTGGCTCCGATGTGCCCGATCGCGTCGCCTTGCTGTCAGCCTCCATGCTGCGAACGAGCAGGGTAAGGAGTTTGATCAATTGCCTGGTCTGCGCGGGATTGAGCGCCTTCGCGAAAATTTCCTCATCGTCATCGACGAGCTTCGCAAACAACTCGCGGCAGAATTCGACGCCATTATCGGTCAGTTGAATTCGGATGCTTCGACGGTCTTCGCGTGAGCGTAGTCGCTGCACGAATCCGCGGGCTGCGAGCCGGTCGAGAATCCCCGTTATGCCGCCTTTGGTGATCAGGGTTGCCTCTGCGATCTCTGAGCAGTTGTGACCCGCCTCGGAACGCGCGAGCGCGGCGAGCACGTCCACTTCCGAGAGGCTCATGCCGAGCTTGAGATATGGGCGGTTGGCGCCGGTCGTGATGCGAAATGCGGCTGTAATCAGTGTCTTCATGGCAGCGACCGACGGCAGCTTCTGATTCTGTATCATCATCGCCGCGAGAGAATGTCGATCGCTATTTCCTCGGCTCCGGGGCATGGCCATAGCCTCCTGCGATAGTCATGCCATCAATAGTTTAGTTGCTAACTAAAGTCAATGGCCGTCCAGCCTCGCGTTTCGCAAAATTTCTCGCATTCCGCGATTCCGCCGAATCGGCTCAGTTGGGGCCGATAAGATCTGAGGTCTCAAGTGCTCCTTCATTCCGAGATTTTTTATGTCATCCTTGAGATCAATGTTCGGATTCGCGCAGAAGTTTTCGCTGATAGTTGCGGTCCTCGCTCTGACTTCGGCAATTCCAGCGTCGCCCGCCTCCGCGCAATTGCCGCCGCTGATTCCGCGCGAGGTTCTGCTTGGCAATCCTGAGCGCGCCCATCCGCGTATCGCGCCCGACGGCAAACGCCTGGCATGGCTGGCGCCCGATCAACACGGAATTCTGCAGGTGTGGGTGCAGACCATCGGGAGTCACGACGAGCGCGCCGTCACCGCCGACAAGAGCCGTGGAATTCACTCATACCTGTGGGCATTCGATTCGAAAACAATCCTTTATATGCAGGACGCCGCCGGCGACGAAAACTTCCACGTGTTCGGGGTCGATCTCGACTCGCTCAACGTGCGCGATTTGACCCCATGGCAGGACGTTCGCGCTGAATTGGTCGCGGCGAGTCCGAAATTTCCCGAGCGGGTGCTGGTTGCGCTCAATCTGCGAGATCGCAAACTGATGGACGTCTATCGACTCGATCTGCGCAGCGGCGCCGTCGAACTCGATACGAAAAACCCCGGCGACATCGGAGGATGGCTGGCCGACGACGACCTGATCGTGCGCGCGGCCACGGTCACGACGCCCGACGGCGGCACCGAGCTTCGGATTCGCGACCGCGCTGCCGGTCCGTGGCGCACTTTGATCAAAGCCGCGATGGAGGACCAACTGGCGGCGCTGGACTTCAGCAAGGACGGACAATCGATCTTTCTCGGCACCTCGATCGGCACGGACACCACGCGCCTGGTGCGCCGTGAGATGGCGTCGGGCAATGAAACCGATATCGCGCACAGCGACGATGCGGACTTAAGCAACGCGATGATTCAGCCGACGCGTCACGTCGTGCAGGCAGCGGCGTTCGATCCGGGCCGCCAGCATTGGGTCGTCATAGATCCATCGGTTCAGGCCGACTTCGACGCGATCGCGAAAATCGCCGACGGAGATTTCACCGTTGTCGACCGCGACCTCGCCGACCGGACGTGGATCGTCTCGTTCTCGAGCGACCGCGCGCCCGCGCGCTACTATTCGTGGGATCGCGGATCGAGGAAGGCGACTCTCCTGTTCAGCGTTCAGCCCAAACTCGACGACGCCCCGCTCGCTCCGATGAAGCCGGTTGAATTCACCGCACGCGACGGAATGAAGCTCAATGGCTACCTCACGCTGCCGGCCGGCGTGCCCGCAAAAAATCTTCCGCTCGTGCTCGTGGTGCATGGCGGACCGTGGGCGCGCGATAGCTGGGGCCTCAATCCCTACGTCCAACTGCTCGCGAACCGCGGATACGCCGTTCTCCAGATAAATTATCGCGGCTCGACCGGATTCGGAAAGAAGTATCTGCACGCCGGCGACCGCCAATGGGGCCTCAAGATGCAGGACGACCTGACCGACGGCGTCAAGTGGGCCGTCGGTCAAGGCGTCGCCGAGCCAAAGCGAGTCGCGATATTCGGCAAATCGTACGGCGGTTACGCGGCTCTCGCCGGGGCGGCATTCACGCCCGACTTGTATCGATGCGCGGTGGACGAATGCGGCCCGTCGAATCTGTTCACGTTGTTGGCGTCGCTTCCGCCGTATTGGGAAGTTGAGCGCTCGATCTTCTCGACCAGGATTGGAAGTCCCGCCGAGCCCAGCGACAAAGAGCTGCTGACGGCAGCGTCGCCGCTGTTTTCTGCCGACAAAATAAAAATCCCGATGCTGATAGGCCAAGGCGCGAACGATCCGCGCGTCAAGCAGGCCGAGGCGGAGCAGATCGTCGATGCGATCGCGAAAAATCGCGGGAGCGCGGTTTACATCTTGTATAGCGACGAAGGCCACGGCTTCGTGCGGCCCGAGAACCGGCTCGACTTCACCGCCCGCGCCGAAAAATTCCTCGCCGACAACCTGGGCGGGCGCTGCGAGCCAATGAAGGGAGACCGGATGCCCGGCTCTACCGCGAAGGTTCGCGTCGTCGGAGCGTCGCCGAACTGACATCGCCGTGGACTCGCGCAGACACTTCGTCGATCAGTTGTGATATGAAAAATTATGCGGCGCGCGACATCCAGCCGTTGCCGCCGACCGCCAATAGCCAGGAGGAATCGCCATGGCCGAATTCGGAATCTCGATGTTCCCGACTGACTACGCAATCCAGCCGATCGAGCTCGCACTGGCTGCTGAAGAACGCGGCTTCGAGTCGATGTTCTTCCCCGAGCACACGCATATCCCCGCGTCACGCAAGACGCCGTGGCCCGGCGGCGCCGACTTGCCGAAGGAGTACTGGCACACGCACGATCCGTTCGTCGCGCTCGGCGCGGCGGCGGCGGTAACCAAGAAAATTAAACTCGCGACGGGCGTATGCCTGGTGATCGAGCGCGACCCGATCACGCTCGCCAAGGAAGTTGCGTCGCTCGACATGATTTCAGGCGGGCGCGCGATTTTCGGCATCGGCGCGGGCTGGAACGTCGAGGAGATGGAGAATCACGGCGCCGTGTTCAAGCGGCGCTGGAAAATCGTCAAGGAAAAAATTCTCGCGATGCGGCAAATATGGACCAAGGAAGCGGCGGAGTTTCACGGCGAGTTCGTGAACTTCGATCCGATCTGGTCGTTTCCCAAACCGGCGCAGGCGGGCGGACCGCCGATCCTGCTCGGCTCGCAATCGCCAAAGACGTTCGAGCGCGTCGCGGAGTACTGCGACGGATGGATGCCGATCAATTTTCCACGCTACGATCTCGCCGCCGGCCTGAAGGCGCTTGCCGAAGCGGGCAAGAAGGCCGGTCGCGGAAAACTTCCGGTCTCGATGTTTGGCGTCGGTCCGAACGAGGAACACATCAAAAAGTTCCTCGACCTCGGCCTCGACCGGCTGATCTTCGCGCTGCCGCCTGCGACGCGCGAGACCGTGCTCCCCTTGCTCGACAAGTACGCCGAACTGAAGGCCAAGGCGCGCTGAAGAGACTCCTGATTTTTCCTGAAGTGGCTCTTGACTAGACTAGCGGCGACCTTTAGTCTAGCCACCCTATCGACTAAAAGGCTCGATAATATGCTCTCGAAAAAGTCGAAATATGCCCTCAAGGCGATGATGGTTTTAGCCAAGGAATACGGCCAGGGGCCCGTGCTCATTTCTGACTTGGCGCAGCGCGAAGGCATCCCGCGCAAATTTTTGGAGCTTATCCTGCTCGAACTCAAGAACCAGGGGCTCCTGGCAGAGCAAGAAGGGCAAAGGCGGTGGATACTTCCTCGGCCGCGATCCTCACCTGATCAGCGTGGGGCACGTTGTACGCGTCCTGGACGGGCCAATTGCACCGTTGCCATGCGTCAGCAAGACGGCATACATGCGATGCCGCGAGTGCCGCGACGAGCGCAGTTGTGGAATCAGGATCGTGATGAAGGAAGTCCGCGACGCGACCGCGAAGATAATGGACTCGACATCGCTGACCGACATGCTCAAACAAGTCGAGGCAGTAGTTACCGGCAAAGAATCGCTGAGTTTCGCGATCTAAAAAGTTTCTGCAATTTTTTTGGGAGATTAGTCTAGTCACCTCATAGGATAGCTTATGAAAATGGACTCAACTCTGACCAGTCGGCGCGATGCTCAACCTGAGCCCGATTCGGGCGATGAGATCCTGCGGCGCATTGCCAATGCAATCAGCGGCGTGCGCTTCGGGTCGGTCGAGGTCGTAATCCAAGACTCAAGAGTCGTGCAAATCGAGCGCAAAGAGAAATTTCGCTTCGACAAGGCCGGCCGCGGGTAGCCGATCGAAATGAGTTGAAGACGACCGTCGAAAAATTTTTGAGAGGAGCCCGGACCAGGGAAGGATCCGGTGCACCATGCATAGAGCCACACTAACCCACGAGCCGACCGGACATCCGGAAGTTCCCAATACGATGAGGGGCTTTCGCGATGAGAAAATGCACTTTGCCGATCCTGCCGGTTCTGCTGGCGGCGGTAATTACCGGGGTGTTTGTTCACGCCGGGCCGGCGCATGCGCAGTCGAGGCTGTCGACCGATCCGAAGGATCAGGAAATCGAATTGCTGAAGACCGAGGTCAAACAACTCGAACAGAGGGTCGATACGCTGGAGGGGCTTGACCAGAAAGTGAAAGTGATCGACCGCAAACTCGAAGTTCAGGAAGAGACCCAGCAGCAGAGGTCGCTCGTGACGCCGATCGTCAAGGTCAGCGACGAGGGATTCTACCTCTCTTCGCCCAACCACGATTACAACATCGGGTTCGGCGGAATCATCCAGGCCGACGGCCGCTTCTTCACCAGCGGCGCGGACAAGGACGTCAGCAGCACATTCTTCCTGAATCGAGTGCGCCCGATTATCACCGGCTCGGTTGGGAAGTATTACAACTTCAACATCACGCCCGACTTCGGCCAGGGCAAGGTCACGCTGCAGGACGCCTACCTGAATATCACTTATTGGGATTACGCAAGCCTGAGGGCCGGGAAGTTCAAAGCGCCGCTGGATCTCGAGCGCTTACAGTCGGACCGCGATCTCGAATTCAGCGAGCGTTCGGAGATCCAGAACCTGGTCCCGAACCGCGACACCGGTTTCACCCTGCATGGCAAACTTCTTGATGGCCGCGTCTACTACGATGCCGCCCTAATGAATGGAGTACCTAACAACACCGCCGCGGACACTACCGACATCGACAACAATGACGGCAAGGATTTCGTCGGTCGTATCTTCGCGACACCGTTCGAACTCGGCGAGAACTCGTGGCTCAAGGGGCTAGGCTTCGGTTTCGCCGGTTCTTATGGCGACGAACGCGGCACCACGACGTCAACCTACAAGACCTATGGCATGAGTACCTGGTTCCAGTACAACAAGGGCGTGACCGCTTCCGGCTTGCGCGCGCGAATCGAACCGCAGATCTACTACTACTGGCGCAGCTTCGGATTGATGGCCGAATACGCGCAGGACGAGCACTCGCTGAACCTCGATACGACAATCAAGAAAAAGTTTGTCAACCGGACCGATACCTTCACCGACACCGGCTATTTCGCCCAGGCTTCCTACCTGCTGACCGGCGAAGATGCGTCCTACGGTTGGGTCAAGCCGCATCATCCGTTCGACCCGCGCAACGGATGGTGGGGTGGATGGGAGTTGGCGGCCAGGATCAGCAACGTCGCCGCGCAGACGCGCCAGTTCCAGCTCGGTTTCGCCAATCCGAGCGTGTCCGCGGAAACTGCGACCGAGTTTGCGCTGGGCGTCAACTGGTACCTGAACTCGAACATCAAGTGGCAGTTCGATTACGCCAACACGTTCTTCGACGGCGGCGCCGGCACGACCACCGCGCCCAAGGACCGGCCGAACGAAAGCGTGTTCGAGTCGCAACTGCAAATTTCCTTCGGATCTTGACTGGAGCAAAGAATGTTTGGTCACAGATTAAGATTGGCTGAAGCGCTCGCCGTCGTCGTCGTCGTGATGGCGGCGATCGTTGCGCTCGGAATTGGGCAATCGCGCGCGGCCCAGGTCACACTCCTGAACGTATCGTACGATCCGACCCGCGAACTTTACGAAGCTGTCAACGCCCAGTTCGCGAAGGATTGGAAAACGAAGACTGGCGACGACGTCACCATCAACCAATCGCACGGCGGCTCCGGCAAGCAGGCGCGCGCTGTGATCGACGGACTCGAGGCCGACGTGGTGACGCTCGGGCTCGCAGGTGACATCGATGCGATCGTCGAGAAGGCGGATCTGCTCCCGTCAGACTGGCAATTACGCCTGCCCGATAACAGTTGCCCCTACACTTCGACCATCGTGCTGCTGGTGCGCAAGGGAAATCCGAAGCAGATCCACGACTGGGATGACCTGGTGAAGCCGGGCATCTCGGTAATCACGCCGAATCCGAAGACCTCGGGCGGCGCGCGATGGAACTTCCTCGCAGCGTGGGGTTACGCGCTGAAGAAGAACGGCGGCAGTGAGGCCAAGGCGGCGGCGTTCGTCGGCGCGCTCTACCAGAACGTGCCGGTGCTCGACTCCGGCGCGCGCGGCTCGACGACTACGTTTGTCGAGCGCGAAATCGGCGACGTGCTGATCGCATGGGAAAACGACGCGCACATCGCGATCAAGCTATTCGGCGCCGACAAGTTCGAGGTCGTGTATCCGTCGATAAGCATCCTGGCCGAGCCGCCCGTCGCGTGGGTGGACAAGGTGGATCAGCGTCACGGCACGGCCGCAATCTCGAAGGCGTACCTGGAATTTCTGTACACGCCCGCGGGGCAGGAGATAATCGCGCAGAATTTCTTCCGTCCGCGCGACAAGGCCGTCGCCGCGAAGTATGCGAGCCAGTTCCCGAGCTTGCCCATGCTCACGATCGATTCGGATTTTGGCGGATGGAAAAAGGCACAGCCGAAGTTTTTCGGCGACGGCGGCGTGTTCGACAAGATCTATCAGCCGGGAAGTTAACGTCACGCGATGGGAGTTGGGGCGAAACCGAAACGGACCAATGTACTGCCGGGATTCGGCCTGACGCTGGGCTTTACGCTCGCGTACCTCGGAATCGTCGTGCTGATTCCGATCTCGACGATCTTCTTCAAGACCTTCACGCTCACCTGGCCTCAGTTCTGGGCCGCCGTCGCAAGTCCCCGCACGATCGCGGCGTACAAGTTGAGCTTTGGCGCTTCGATTGCGGGTGCGTCGATCAACTCGGTGTTCGGTTTCATCGTCGCGTGGAGCCTGGTCCGCTACGAGTTTCCCGGCAAAACGCTGATTGACGTGATGGTCGATCTGCCGTTCGCGCTGCCGACTTCGGTGGCGGGAATTACTCTCACCGCGATTTACGCGGGCAATGGATGGATCGGGCAATATCTGGCGCCGCTTGGAATAAAGGTCGCGTACGCGCCGCTCGGCGTGGTCGTCGCGCTTACTTTTGTCGGGCTGCCGTTCGTGGTTCGCACGATTCAGCCTGTTCTCGAGGATCTCGACCAGGAATACGAGGAGGCGGCGGCGACGCTCGGCGCGAGCCGCTTGCAGACGTTCATGCTGGTGATCGCGCCCGCGCTGATTCCCGCGTCGCTCACCGGCTTCGCGCTCGCATTCGCGCGCGCGCTCGGCGAATACGGCTCGGTGGTGTTCATCTCGGGCAACATGCCGATGCATACCGAAGTGGTGCCGCTGCTTATTATGAGCAAGCTCGAGCAGTTCGACTACGCCGGCGCGACCGCGATCGCGGTGGTGATGCTGACGGCGTCGTTCGTGATTCTGCTCGGCATCAACGTGCTGCAACGGTGGAGCAGCCGCCGGCTGGCGGCCTGACGTTTCGCGATGGCCACTCAGTCGCAAGGCGAACAGAGAAAACCCGGCACCGCTGATCCGCCGGCGGTCAGAATCGCGCTGATCGCGACGGCGCTGGCGTTTGTCGCGCTGTTCATTTTCATCCCGGTGATCGCGGTTTTCGCCGAGGCGCTGCAGAAGGGCGTCGGCGCTTACTTTGCCGCGATCGTCGATCCCGAGGCGCGCGCCGCAATTCGCCTGACGCTGATGACGGCCGCGATCGCAGTGCCGCTGAACGTTACTTTCGGCATCGCCGCGTCGTGGGCGATCGCGCGCTTCGATTTTCCCGGCAAGCAATTGCTGCTAACGCTGATCGACATACCGTTCTCGGTCTCGCCGGTCATCGCGGGGATGCTGTTCGTGCTGCTGCTCGGCGTGCGCGCCCCGCTTGGCGGATGGCTCGCGGATCACGGCATCAGGATCATTTTTGCGGAGCCGGGAATCGTGCTGGCGACGATCTTCATCACGTTTCCGCTCGCCGCGCGCGAGCTCATCCCGATCATGCAGGCGGTCGGCAGCGAGGAGGAGGAAGCCGCGATCGTGCTGGGCGCCGGCGGATGGCAAATGTTCTTCCGAGTGACGATCCCCAACGTCAAGTGGGGCCTGCTGTATGGGATGGTGCTGTGCAACGCGCGCGCGATGGGCGAGTTCGGCGCGGTCTCGGTGGTTTCGGGGCACATCCGCGGACATACGAACACGATGCCGCTGTACGTCGAGATTCTGTACAATGACTACCAGTTCGCGGCCGCGTTTGCGGTCTCGTCGCTGCTCACCCTGCTCGCGATCGCGACGCTGATTGCCAAGTATTACCTGGAGCGCCGCGTGGTTCCGGTCAAGCAGGAACAGGACGACATGGCGGTCAAAATTGCGGCATGAGTATCGAGCTCAGAAATATCTGCAAGAAGTTCGGCGACTTCGTTGCGGTCGACAATATCAACCTGCATATCGAAACCGGCGAGCTGGTCGCGCTGCTGGGACTGTCGGGCTCGGGCAAAACCACGCTGCTGAGGATAATCGCGGGGCTGGAAACGCCCGACACCGGCGAAGTGCTGTTTCATGGCGAGGACGCGAGCGCCGTCAGCGTGCGCGAGCGCAAGGTCGGTTTCGTATTCCAGCATTACGCGCTGTTTCGCCACATGACGGTGTTCGAAAACGTCGCCTTCGGACTGCGCGTGCTGCCGCGGCGCGCGCGACCGGCAGAGGCCGAAGTCGCGCGGCGCGTGCATGAGCTGCTGAAACTCGTCCAGCTCGACTTTCTTGCCGACCGTTATCCCTCGCAGCTCTCCGGCGGGCAGCGCCAGCGCGTCGCGCTCGCACGCACGCTCGCGGTCGAGCCGAAAGTCCTGCTGCTCGACGAGCCGTTCGGCGCGCTCGACGCCAAGGTGCGGCAGGAACTGCGCCGATGGCTGCGGCGGCTGCACGACGAGATCAAAATTACCAGCGTCTTCGTCACGCACGACCAGGAAGAGGCGCTGGAACTCGCCAACCGTATCGTCGTGATGAACCAGGGACGTATCGAGCAAATCGGCTCGGCCGAGGAAGTCTATCACCATCCCGCCAATGCGTTCGTGTACAACTTCCTGGGCAACGTGAACCTGTTCCACGGCCGAATCGAGAACGGCCGCGTGTTTCTCGGCGATACCGCCGTCGAACTCGACAGCACGCACGCGCACGCACATCCGGAGACCGGCAAGGCGGTGCTGTACGTGCGGCCGCATCTGCTGGAAATCGTGCTGAGGCCCAACGGCAAGCAGACCTTCCCCGCGACAGTGAAGTCGATCAACCCGGCGGGGCCGCAAGTCAAAGTCGAGCTGGTCGCCGAATGGGGCGACATGGTGCAAGTCGAGATCAGCCACGATCGCTACCAGACGCTGCACCTGGAGACCGGCGCGCACGTGTTCCTGAAGCCCAAAGAACAGAAGCTGTTCGTGTATCAGATCTAGTGTGGTGTCCCATTAATAACTTTACACAAGCGCTGGAGCTTTGCGAGAATGGAGTCAGCGGTGGCGGTCCATACGAAGGGGCGACGGTAGAGATTGTAGTGAGCGACGTAGGCGTCGATCTTCTGCACCAGCTCTTTGACGCTGCGGAAGGAGCCGCGCCGAATGGCCTGCTGGGTGATGAGCCCGAACCAGCGCTCCACCTGATTAAGCCAGCTCGAATAGGTCGGCGTGTAGTGCAGGTGATAGCGCGGATGACCGGCGAGCCAGGCCTTGACCTTGGGATGTTTGTGAGTGCCGTAATTGTCGGCGATCAGATGCACCTCCAGGGCGGGCGGGATGCTGGCGTCGAGATGTTTGAGAAACGCCAGAAATTCCTGGTGGCGATGGCGTGGTTTGCACTGGGTGATCACTGTGCCATCGAGCACGTCGAGCGCCGCGAACAGGGTGGTGGTGCCGTGGCGGTAATAATCGTGGGTTACGCCTTCGACATAGCCCAGCCCCATCGGCAGCACCGGCTGGGTGCGCTCCAGCGCCTGGACCTGGCTCTTCTCGTCCACGCACAGCACCAGCGCCTTGTCCGGCGGATTGAGGTACAAGCCGACGATGTCGCGCACCTTCTCGACGAAGAACGGGTCGGTGGAGAGCTTGAAACTCTTGGCGCGATGCGGCTGCAAACCGAACAGCGCGAAATAGCGGCCGACCGTGCTCTTGGGGATGCCGCTGGCGGCGGCGGCCGTGCGCACGCTCCAGTGAGTAGCGTGTTCCGGCTTGCGCTTTACCACCAGGGTGATCAGTTCGGCCACCTGTTCATCATCGCGGGTGCGGGGACGACCTGGCCTCAGTTCGTCGTGCAGCCCGGCCAGCCCGCGCTCCTGGTAACGGCGGCGCCAATGGCTGATGGCCGGCGCGCTGACCCCGCAGCGCCGCGCCACTTCCCGGTTGGAGTGGCCCTCGCCCGACAGCAACACGATCCGCGCACGCCGCACCAACGAGTGCGGCATGCTGCGCGAGCGCACCAGCGCGCGCAGTTGCTCGCGCTCAGCTTCACTTATCGTCAATACCGTATTCGGTCTGCCCATCCGCGCCACCTCGCCCATTACCCTGACAGACCCTGTGCCATCTGTAAAGATATTAATGGGACACTACACTAGCAGGGTGTTGAAAAATACAAACTGACGGATTTAGCTACGTACTTACTGATCTCCAATGATCTCAAGACGCTCCTATGCTTCGCGATCGGAGACGACTTTTCCCAATTCACCCGTTAATCAACACCCTGCTAGGATCGACGCCGCGCTGGCTGCACGCCGGCGAACGAGCACGTTCTCACGGCCATATATAATTACGGCATCGAATTCTGGTATCATCTACGGCAATGAAAGCCGAGCGAAAGATTACGGTGCACGTTCGCAGTGACTTGCTGAATAAGGCGCAAAGAGCTGCTCGCGCCGGCGTCAGCGAAACCGTGCGCAAAGGATTGGAGTTGCTGGCGGCCGGAGAAGCCTACGACGGGCTGCTGAAAATGCGCGGCAAGGTGAAATTCTCGATCAATTTGCGCGAACTGCGGGAAGACTGAAGATGATCGCCTTGGATACCAGCTCCACCATCGCATTCCTTTCCGGCGAGCGCGGGAGGGACGTAGCCGCAGTCGAAGAAGCGTTGAGGTTGCGCCAGGGTATTTTTCCGCCGGTGGTTGTGACTGAACTTCTGAGCGACCCTGCGGTTCGTTCAGAGGTTGGAACTTTGATTCGCGCCGTTCCGAGACTTGAAATTCTCGATGGCTATTGGGAACGCGCGGGTGAACTGCGCGCCCGTCTGCTACGTCGCGGTTTCAAGGCTCGCCTTGCCGACACGCTGATCGCGCAGTCATGTATCGATCACGAAGTCGCGCTAGTGACACGCGACCGGGACTTTCGCAACTTTACGACTCACGCGGACCTGACCCTGGAATAATCTCACGTGCTGAGCTTGGCGAAGGGAGTCTCTCGCACCGTGCGAATCTATAAGAGCCAGGAACCGGACGGGCTTCGACGCGGTTTTCTAATATGCAATGATCAAGACAACGGATAGGAAGTTGGTTCAAAACAATAGTCATTCGAATAGTCAGAGCGCACGGCTCATCGGGCGCCGTGCGTTCGTCGCTGCGATTGCCGCGATACCTGCGATTATCGCATTCGGTTACGCTGAGCGAGGCGTCACCGCCGATGGGTCCGGCGATTCGCCGGATTCGGGCGCGTCGGGTATAGTCAAAGTATCGATTGTAGAGTTCACCGATTCCGGCCAGAGAAAGGGACTCGTCATGGAAGACAAAGTCGTCAAAACGGACGAGGAATGGCGCAAGGAGCTGACGCCCGAGCAGTACGATGTCACGCGCAAAAAGGGCACCGAGCGGCCGTTCTCGAACTTGTACGCCGAAAATCACGACAAGGGCCTGTATCGATGTATCTGTTGCGGCAACGCGCTGTTCAGCTCGGACACCAAGTTCGAATCGGGGACGGGATGGCCGAGCTTCTATCAGCCGATCGCGCCGGAGAACATCGAGACCAAAACCGACCGCTCGTTTTTCATGAAGCGGACCGAGGTGATGTGCGCGAAATGCGACGCGCATCTCGGTCACGTGTTCGACGACGGTCCGCGGCCGACCGGGCTGCGCTACTGCATGAATTCCGCGTCGCTCAAGTTCATCAAGGCTGACGAACCGGAAAAGACCTGAGCCGCAGACCGCGCGCACGTCAGCGTTGCGCGAGCTGCCACTGAATCAGGGTGAATCCTTCGGGGTGGTCTTCGAAGACTGCTTCCACCGGCGCGTCGAAAGGCACTTCGTGGGTTGGGTCGCCTAGCAGGTTGCCTACCATGCGAACGTTGTTGGCGTCGGGTAGTTCTATGACCACTACTATATAAGGACAGGCGGACTTCAGCGCGGGATGCGCCGGATGCCACACGCGCTCCCAGCTGTAGACGCGGCCGCGGCCCGATACGCGATGCCATCGGACGTCGAGCGTGTGGCATTTGTGGCAAATCCATTCCGGGCCGAACTGAAACGTCCCGCATGAATTGCATTTCTGCACGACGAGCTCGTGACGCCGCGCCGCTTCCCAGAATTCGCGATCCAATCCGTCGCGCGTTGCTTCGGGCACGGGCATTCCCGCGGGCAGGTACGTTTTCGATTCGCCAGCCATTGCGTTACCCGCGCAGGATCAGGTCGCTCACCGGCGCGACCATCGGTCCCGACACGACCATCGAAATCTCGGCGTCCTTGACCTGGCACGTCGACGTACCTCGGACCTGGCGCGCCGCCTCGATTATCAGCTCGAGGCCGTGCATGTAGCACTCGGCCAGGTTACCGCCGCTCGTGTTGATCGGCAGCTTGCCGTTGGGCGCGGTCAGATTTTCGAAAGTGCAAAAGTCCATCACTTCGTCGGGATGGCAGAAACCGTGCTCGACGATACTGGTCATCACGGCACCGGTGAAATTTTCGTACACCTGCGCGACGTCGACGTCCCTGGGCTCTATCCCCGCCATCGCGTACAGGCGCGGCGCGAGTGTCTTGAAGTTGGAGGTCGCGTAATCGGGACCATTCTCTGCCGCGGCGCCCTGCCGGTAGTCGGATCCCTGCGCCGACGCCATCACGTACGCGGGCTTCTGCTTGAGATCGCGCGCACGCTCGGCGCTGGTGAGGATCACGGCGGCGGCGCCGTCGTTCTCGAGGCAGCAATCGTAAAGATGAAACGGCTCGACGATCCATCGCGACTCGTCGTAGGCCTGGCGCGTCAGCGGACGGCCGCACATGATCGCGCGCGGATTGAGCTGCGCGTGGTGATAGCAGGCCATCGCGATCGCCGCGAGCGGGTCCTGCGTGATGTGGTGATCGTGCATGAAGCGGCGGGTGCGCAGCGCGATCCATTGCGCCGGCGTGGACATCCCATACGGCCAGGTGTAGGCGATCGGGCCCGAAATCGTGCGCATCGCCGGCGTCGCTCCGAAGCGCCCGAACTGGCCCTGCGCGAGCGCCCGATATACGACGACGCAAGTCGCGAAGCCGGCGACGATCGCGGCCGCGGCGTTGCCGATTGCGCCCGAGCCTCCACCGCCGCCGCCGCCCCAGAACATGTTCGTGAAGCGCAACTCCGGCAGACCGAGCGCGGTCGCGACGCGGACCGAATCGTTGCGGTCGTTACTGTACGACGCGATGCCGTCGATCGCGGTCACCGGCAGGCCGGCGTCGTCGGCCGCGCGCTGAATCGCTTCGAGCGCGAGCCGGAATTCGCTGACCGGCGCGGCGCCGCGCTTGTAGTATTTGGTCTCGCCCAAGCCGGCGATCGCGACCTTGTCCTTGATTGTGAATTCGCTCATCGTGCGCCGCTCCGATCGCCTTAGCGAAATGCGCGGGAGATTCCAAGCGAAATCGCGGGTATACTCGATCGTCAATTCGATGGGAGATAGCGAAATGCTCGGCGACGCGCGGAAATATTGCGTCGATGCCACGATGCTCGACGGCACCGCGATACGCATCCGCGCGATTCGTCCGGACGATCAGGAGCGCCTGCACGAGCATTCCAGGGGGCTCAGCGAGCGGTCGGTTTATTTTCGTTTCATGGGGATCAAGCGCGACCTGTCGCCGGACGATCTGAAGCGTCTGACTGAGCTCGACTTCAAGAATCACGTCGGCCTGGCCGCGACGCTGACTGAGAGCGGGCGCGAGCGCTTCATCGGGGTGGGCAGATACATCGGCGGCGCCGATCCGCATCGCGCCGAGGTTGCGTTCGCGATTCTCGACGGGTTCCAGGGCCGCGGCATCGGCACGCTACTGCTCGAACATCTGAGTCTGATCGCAGATGCGAACGGAGTTACGGAATTCGAGGCCGACGTGCTGGGCGAGAACCGCCAGATGCTGGAAGTATTCGCGCACAGCGGTTTCGAGACGCGAAACTCGCTGGAATCGGGCGTCGTACATCTTCGTTACTCGCTACGCGACAAGTTGAAAACGTAAAAGAGTAAATTAGGCAATCGCACTTCAGCCGCGGAGGTCATTCGATGAGCCTGGTCGAGTTCGCAGTCGAGGACGAAATCGCAATCGTAACTATCAACCGTCCCGAGGCGCGCAACGCCGTCGATCAGCCGACCGCCGCGGCGCTCGTCGACGCGTTCCGCCGATTCGACGCCGACGACGCGCTCTCGGTCGCGATCCTGACCGGCGCGGGCGGGACGTTTTGCGCTGGCGCCGATCTGAAGGCGGTCGCAACAAGCCGCGGCAATCGCGTGACCGAGAATGGCGACGGGCCGCTTGGATGCACGCGGATGTTGCTCAGCAAACCGGTCATCGCGGCGGTCGAGGGATTCGCAGTGGCGGGAGGAATCGAGCTCGCGCTGTGGTGCGATCTGCGCGTGGCGGCGCGCGACGCGACTTTCGGCGTTTATTGCAGGCGCTTCGGCGTGCCGCTATGCGACGGAGGCACAATTCGACTGCCGCGCCTCGTCGGGATGAGTCGCGCGATGGACATGATCCTGACGGGTCGCGGCGTCTCGGGCGAAGAGGCGTTCGCGATGGGACTCGCGAATCGCGTGGTCGAGCCGGGCACCGCGTTGGCGCATGCGCGCGAGCTCGCCAGGCAGATCGCCAGCTTCCCGCAGCGATGCATGCGCGGGGACCGGATATCGGCGTACGAAGCCTGGGCGCTCTCGCTCGAAGACGCGCTCAAAAACGAGTATCGCCATGGAATCGCGACGGTCGAATCAGGCGAGACGCGCGCCGGCGCGGAGCGCTTCGCGTCGGGCGTCGGCAGACACGGGAAATTCTAGCGCGCGGCTATACCTTTGCGATCACTTCGTCGCGCAGCTTCTCGAGGCCGCGGGTGAGGCCTTCCGTGTCGAAGGCCGGCGGTGCGATCACCACGCGCGAAACTCCGATCGCCTCGAGCGCTTTCAGCTCATCGACGCGCGGGCGCCCCATGCATGACAGCTCGATCTTGCCGGGGTCGCGTCCGGCCTTCTCAGCCTCCGACTTCATCATCGCGAACAGTTCCTTGAGCTTGGGAATTTCCGCGAGCGCGGGAAAAAAGCCGTCGCCATAGCGTCCCGCGCGCCGCGCGGCGGCCGGCGAGTGGCCGCCGACGTGAATCGGCACGCCGCCTTTTTGCACCGGCTTCGGGTAGCACTTGACGGGGCCGAAGTTGAAATGTTTGCCGTGGAATGAAGCGGCGTCATCGCTCCACAACGCGCGCAGCGATTTGATCGCTTCGTCGGTGCGCGCGCCGCGAGTGTGAAAGTCGAGGCCGAGCGAGCTGAACTCTTCCGCGAGCCACCCGCTGCCGATTCCAAGTATCGCGCGGCCGCCCGACAGCACGTCGAGTGTGGCCAGTTCCTTGGCGACGTACAGCGGGTGGCGCTGCGGAAGAATCAGCACGCCGGTGGCGAGCTTGATTTTCTTCGTCACGGCGGCCGCGAAGGCGAGCGGCAGCAACGGATCGGGAATCGCAACGTCTTCGCCGCCGGGAATCTTGCCGCTCGACGAGTAGGGATACGGCGACTTGTAGTCCTGCGGGATGACGACGTGCTCGACGGTCCACATCGACTCGACGCCGCATCGCTCGGCGGTGGTTGCGAGATGAGCGAGCAGGGCGGGATTGCTGAACGGTCCCGAGTTGACGAACATCAGGCCAAGTTTCATTTTGAATTGCCTCGTTCCGCGTTGCGGCGATCGATAGATAGTTCGCGGCTACTGTATCGCCGGGAGCGTGCGGATGAAAAGTCGTTTCACTTGTTCAAATCCACCCGGCGCGTTACTTAGTTGAGTCATGGATATTGGAAAAGTTGGAATCTGGTTTTTTCTCGACGCGATGCCCGCGCCCGACAGTGCCGAGTTCGCCAAGCAGGTCGAGAAGAACGGTTACAAGGTGCTGTGGATTCCCGAGGCGGTCGGCCGCGAGCCATTCGCGCACGCCGCGTACCTGCTTAGTCATACGGACAGGCTCTCGATCGCGACCGGCATCGCGAACATCTGGGCGCGCGACCCTGTCACGATGTCGGCGGCGTCGAAAACCGTCGCCGAACTTTCCGGCGGGCGTTTTATCCTCGGCATCGGCGTCAGTCACAAGCCGCTGGTCAGCAACCTGCGCGGTCACAGCTACGACAAGCCGTACAGCTACATGAAAGAGTATCTGCCGAAGATGAAGGGCGCGCTTTACCTGGCGCCGGCGCCGAAAGAGCCAGTGCCGGTGGTGCTGGCAGCGTTGCATCCCAAGATGCTCGCACTGGCGGCGGCTGAGGCCAATGGCACGCACACATACTTCGTACCCCCGGAGCATACCGCGAAAGCACGCGCGCAAATCGGGCCGAACGCGATGCTATGCGCGGCGCAGGCGGTCATCCTGGAAACCGATGCGGCGAAAGCCCGCAAAGCGGCGCGCGAGTACATGAAGACCTACGTTCCGCGCCTGCCCAACTACACCAACAACCTGAAAGCGCTGGGATGGGCTGACAGCGAATTCGAAAACGGGTGCTCCGATCGGCTCGTCGACGCGATCGTGGCGTGGGGCAATGAGGAAAAGATTCGCGATCGAATCGACGCGCATCTGAAGGCGGGCGCCTCTCACGTCTGCATCCTGCCGCTACGCGTCGACAGCGCGCCGCAACCAGACATGCGCGCGGTACAGGCGTTCGCGCAGCGCTGAGGCGTCGTCGATGCGCCGGGTCTTCTCCGCGTTGCCTATCGTGCTCGCGATCGCGGTCGCCGGATGCGCGTCGAGCAACGAGCGGCAGGCCGAGCAAGCCGAAGCCGCGGCAGCAAAGGCGCAGCAAGCGGCCGAGCACGCCGAACAGTCAGCGGCGCAGGCTACAGAGGCCGCAAACAAGGCGACCGAGGCGGCAGATCGCGCGACCAAGGCCGTCGAAGACGCGACCCGCGAGATCAACCGCGTCGGCGATCATCTGGATCAGATGGCGCGCGATCGCGAAGCGATGACGCATCGACGCCGACGCTCTCACAAGACGAAGGCGGCCGTTGCATCTGAATCGCCGGTGGCGGCGCCGTCGCCATCGACGAAATAGCCTTCGGCGGAAACGCAGTGGCTGAGCCAATCAAATCGCAACCAGCCCGCGTGCCGACAGAAGCCGACGTTCGCGCCGAGAATCTCAGTCCGCAAGTACGCCGTCACGCCTGGATCAATATCGCGGGACCGCTCGCGGCGGTCTTTCTCGGAATTTTTGCGGCTGCGATGTACCTGCGGCCGGTCGACGTCCTGCGCTGGATTCAGATCTCCCGTCTCGGATGGTCGGGGGTGGCGCAGAACGATCTGGCGCTGAAGGACGGCCTCATTACCTACCTGATGACCGGCGGCTATTCGGAAATGGAGCCGGTCGTGATGATTCACGGGCTTGGTCCGAACGCCGCGCTGGTGTGGCGCGGCATCATGCCGCCGGTGGCGGACGCGCACTACAAAGTGATCGCGCCCAACCTGCCCGGCTTCGCTTCATCCGATCACAAGCAGGTCCAATATTCGATCGCGTACCAGGCGGAAGCGGTCGCGCAGATGATCGACGAGCTGAAGCTCGATCACGTCAATCTGATCGGCAACGATCTCGGCGCCGACGTGGCACTTTACTACGCCGTCGAGCATCCCGACAAAGTCGAAAGGTTGGTGCTGGTGTCGGGCGGCCTGGTCGGTGCGCGCGGCGCTGAAAAACTTCGCAAGGGGATGCTGCCGACGACGCCCGACGCGGTTCGCGCGCAGGTCGAGGCGAGTTTTTTCGATTTGCCGCCGATGCCCGACTTCATTTACCAGCGCATGATGGAGCAGTTGAGCGGCGACCTGCCGGCCGAGACCGACATGCTCAATTCCGTCCCCCGCGACGAGGCGCACATCCGCTCGAAAATCGGCCAGGTCTTCAACACGCTCACGATCATCATGTGGGGCGTCAAGAATCCGTACTTCTCGAACGCTGAAGGCGAGGCGTTGCACGCGGCGATGCCCGGTTCGGCCACGGTGACGTTCAAAACCTCGGGCGCCTACCCGCAACTCGAGCATCCCGACGATTTCGCCGAGTCGCTAATCTTTGTAATCAAGCAGGAAGAAGGCGGCCGCTAACCTGGTTCGTGGCGGAGCGGCGCGCGATATCGGCCAGCATCAGGAGCATCGCGAGCGGTGAGACGGGGATCATCGCGTGGCCGGCCAGCGAGCGCGCGAATAGTGGCATCAACCAGACGAAAACCAGCAGCGATTTTTCCCACGGGAGAAAGCCCGTGCGCAGGCCTTCGAGCGCCAGCCATGCGATTGGCAGTGCGAGCACGACCAGGTCGTAGTCCATCATGTAGGGCGTCGTCAGCAGGATGCCGGTTGCGAGCGCGGCGGCTTGAAGATCCAATTTCGCGGTTCGCCGCCAAATCCAGATGACGGCCAGCGCGGTCGCCAGGCTGACGATGGCCTGGACGACGTAGGCGGTCGCGACGCTGAATCCCCACAGGCGCGCGGCGGCGAAAGCGCTCTGCAGTTTCTCGAATCCGCTGCCGCCCTGCTCGAGCACGACGTGGCGGGTGAAGGCGATGCTCGAGAAGAAAGCCTGCCAGGTTTGTGCGCCGAAGATCGCCAACGACAGGGCCACGAGCAATCCTACCGTGACCGACGCGGAGGCGATCGCGCGCCATCTGCCGGTGGCGAGCAGAAAAATCGGCACGAGGATGCCGTATTGCGGCTTGTAACTCATCAGCCCGAACATCACGCCGGCGAGAATCGGGCGCCGTTCGAGCGTCAGCAGGGCGCCTCCCAGCAAGGCGAGGGTGAGGAATCCATTCTGCCCGTTGGTCAGATTGACCAACGCGCCGGGAAAAGCGATCGCCAGCCAAAGTGCATCGCGCTCGGGATCGATCGTCCACATGACTGCGAGGTAAGCGGCGAAGGTTGCGACGGTCCATACGAGCAACGACCAGGCGTACGGAAGAAGTGCCAGCGGCAGGACGATGAGCAGATACGTCGGCGGGTAGTGAAAGCCCGCGAAGCCGACCTTCGGATAGTGGACGGCCATCTTCTCGACGGACCAGAGGCGCGGGATGTCGTAAACCGCCGACGACGTGCCGTGCAGCGTCAGCCACGACGCGGACCACGGGTCGATGAAGTCGGCGCCGATGGGATGTCCGGCGGGATCGATGAGTCCCTTGCTCGACATCAACCAGACGACGGAGCTGACAGCGTAAACGGCGAGGAACAATCTCGGATATGCGACGAGGCGCCGGCGTATGAGCCACGGCGCTTGCCTGAAAAAGTCGAGTGTCGAGCTGGCTGCCAACCGTCCTCCGCGCGAGTCATCCCCACAACCGCAAAATCGACGGGCTGCGGCTCGGCTGCGAACCTCAATAGCAGAGGACGGGCGTCACAACCAGCGCGATCATGCTGAGCGGAAATGCTGGCCGGGGGTTTTGCCGAACGTCAAGCGAAACGCCGAAATGAACGCGCTGATGCTGTCGTAGCCGACCTCCATCGCGACCGTCGTGACGGGTTCGCCGGCAGCGAGCAATCGCAGCGCGTGACCAAGCCGGAGTTGCTGACGCCATTTGCCGAAGCCCATACCGGTTTCGAACTTGAACAGCCGCTCGATGGTGCGCTTGCTGGCGCCCGCGAGCTTCGACAGTTCGGTGAGCGATCGACTGTCGGACGGTTGCTCTGCAGCATCGCGGCGATTCGCTTGGCGCGCGCGTCGCGCGGCAACGGCAGGTGGACCGCGTCGGATTGCATCACGTGAAGATGATCGAGCAGAACCGACACGAGGTGCGCATGAGCAGGGACCCGGAGGCTTAAGCTATCGAGCTCGACGATGCAGAGGATCAATTCGCGGAGCAGTGGCGAGATGCCGATGACACGGCATTTGGCGGGCAAGGCGTGGCTTAGGCGCGGCACCAGATATAGCGTTCGCAGCGACACCGGTCCGGACATCTCGATCGAGTGACGAGTACCGGCAGGAACCCAGACGGCGCGATGAATCGGGACCACCCACGCGCCTTCTGGCGTGCGCACGGTCATGACGCCTCGCGACGCGTAAACCAGCTGATGCCACGGGTGCGAGTGCGTTCTTATAACGTAGCCATCGGCATATTCGGGAACTGTACCAGCGCGGACCTGGTACTTGTAGGAGTCAAAAAACCAATGGCGCTTTTCCGGCATCGATTGGCAATCTAGCGCAAGATGGCCACCAGCTCAAAGTGGTAAAAATGCTTCGATAGCGACGCGGAGGAGGATCGAACCATGCTCGGCAACTGCGAAGTGATGGCATTCGTTGGAACCACTCAGCCGGAACGAGCGAAAGCTTTTTACGGCGGAGTGCTCGGGCTCAAGTTAGTCGAGGATGCCTGGTGGGCGATCGTCTACGAGGCGGGCGGTATACACCTTCACATCGAGAAAGCGCGCGAAAAATTCACGCCAGTGCCCTTCACCGCACTGGGTTGGAAACTTCCAGACATCAATACGATCGTCGGGCAGCTCGTCAAGAAGGGCGTCAGCTTCGAGCGCGTTCCGGAACTGCAACAAGATGACGCAGGAATCTGGACCACTCCGGATGGATCGGGCAAAGTGTGCTGGTTCAAAGATCCTGACGGCAATCTTCTGTCGCTGACTCAGTTCCTGAAGTGAGTAATGTTCAGTAAGAAGGTAGTGCGATGGCTATACAACTCGACCACATGATTCTCGCCGTGAACGATCGGAAAAAGAGCATCGAGTTTTACGTCGGCATCCTGGGCCTGAACTATGAGGGCGATCGAGAACCATTTTCGGTGATTCGCGTGACGCCTGAGTTCACCCTGCAAATGGCGGCTTGGGGGACCAAAGGCGGGCAGCATCTTGCGTTTGCGATGTCGCGCAAAGAATTCGACGAGGTCTTCCGACGAGTCGTCGACGCGCAGATTGAATACGGAGACGCCTTCGACGCGGTCGGAAATATGCGCGGTCCAGGCGACGAGACGACCGAGTCGATCAATTCAGCCGGAGGCGGCGCGCGCGGGCCGGGCAAGAACCTCTATTTCTTCGACCCGAGCCGCCACCTGATCGAGATCCGGCACTACGAGGTCTGAGCGGGCTAGCCGCGGCGGGCGTCATCGGCGCGGTTGACCTCCATCCAGGCGTTGATCAGATCGTCGGCTTCGTCGGGCTCGAGGCGGCCATCCTTAACCGCGGCGAGTATTTCCAGGATGGCGTCGTCGCGACTCAGTTTAACAGTCGCGCCGGGGCTGAATTTCGCCGAGTGAATATCTGAAGCCGGCTCCTCGGCGTCCGACTGAGTATTCGATTGAGTAGTCGATCCGGTCGCCGACTGAGTAGTGTTGTTGTTGCCGCCCTGCTCGTGCGAACGATTACGTACGTCGCGAGCGGCTTCGCGGATTTTGTCGCGCATCTCGCGCGCGGCCTGCCGCACCCGCTCGCGCATTTCATTGCGCGCCTCGCGCGAGCCGCCGCGCACGGCCTGCGCGACGAGGTCGCCGATTTCCTTGCCGAGCTTCGCGAGCCGGTCGCCGACGTCGCCGGGAACTTTTTCTTCGATATCGCCGATCACACGTTCGACTTCGCGAAGACCCTCGCTGACGCTGCGTTTCACGTCGCGGGTGACTTCGCGCACGATTCCGCTCGAGAGTCCGCCGCTCTCGGCGACGAATTGGCCGGCGGCGTCGAGCACGCTGCGCACGAAGGCGGGGATCTCGCCGCCAAGGTCGTCGGCCAGAATCCTCGAACGGAGCGGAGAACGCGCCGCCGACGCGCGAGCGGTAGCCACGGCCGGAGAAATCGCGCTCGCGCGCGTCGGCGCTGGCCACGATAACGTCGGCACCACGAGTCTCGACGGCTATTTTCGTGCGCCCGCCCGAGGTGGGCTCGGGACCGATTGGACCGTGAACGTGATTGCGGCCGAGCCACTGGAGGCCGGCTGCGTCGAGGCCGTAAGTGCGGATTCGGCCCCAGCCTGCGGAGGCGTCGAGCTCGATGGAAGCGTCGGCGTCCACCTCGACGTTGATGCGACCGCGGCTTCTGACGATCCAGGCTTTGTCGGCCGGAAACGGGCCGGCAAGTTCGACGGCGCCGTCTACATCTTCGAGATTGAGCGCGCCGCCGACGCGGCTGATGCGCGCGTTGCCGCCGACAAAGCCGACCGCGACTTCGCCGGCGACGGTGTCGGCCGCGAGCTTGCCACCGATTTTGCCGATCTGGAGGCAGCCCGACAGGTTCGAGGCGCGGACCTTGCCGCCAACGACGCCGGCTTCGACGTGCGCGGCGTCCTCGATTTCGAGATGTCCACCGATCACGCGCGCGATGAACGGCGCGCGCAGGCCGAGCAGTCGCGCTCCGCCGGCAATTTTTTCGATCGCTACTTCGCCCTCGATGGCGCGGCAATCGAATTCACCGGCGACGTGGCTGAAAGTGATCGCGGCGGCGGATTCGACTGAAAGCGCACCGCGGACCTTGAGGCCGTCAACGGCGCCGGCTTCCTTGATGGTGACGTTGCCGCTGACGGTATCGCGAATCGAGATTGCGCCGATGCGCCGCGCGTGAAGATTGCCGCGAACCCGGTTGACGACGAACGGGGTCGCGAGATCGGAGAGGTCGAGATTGCCCGCAAGATCTTCGACTTCGACGGTGACACCAGCTGGAATGGCGAGAGTGGCGTTGTCGCGCAGCGTCACTTCGGCGACGCCTGCGTTGACGTAGACTCTCGGCGCGGTGCCCGAATCGATCTCGACCGTGGGACGATCGGCGCCGGTGATTTTGAGATTTCCAGCAGCGCGCAGGACGCGGATTGATTCAACTCCTTCGAGCGTCGAGATGGCCATTGCGGATTTCCTCCGTTGATCTTTTCAGTTAGTTACGCGTTTTTGGTGCCTGACTCGTTGAGGGCCGCAAGCGCTTGGTCGGGTGTGAGCTTGCCGTCCTTGAGATCGGCCAGGACGGCGCGGCGCCGCGAACCGCCGTCGTCGGAAGCCGAAGCGTCGGGAGCGGACTTGGCGGAGTAGCCGAGTGCGGCGATGACTTCGTCGAGACGCGCGCGCACCGTCGGGTACGAGACGCCGAGTTCGCGCTCGACATCGCGAATCACGCCGCGGTTCTTGATGAAGACCTCGACGAAATCGATTTGCGCGCCCGTCAGCTTGAGGAGTGCGGGCGGCGCGAATTCGCCGTCGATGGAGATTGCGCAGTCAGGGCATTCGAGGCGGGCGACGGTCAGATCTCCGTCGCATGATGGGCATTTAAGAATTATTGGCCTCATTGAGGCCAATAATGAAGCTAAATATTAACTTTGTCAAGTCTAAGATTAAGATTATTAATAAAAAGAATGTTGAACATTATCCCATCGCGTCGCCGGGACTTTGCCCCACGCTCGCCGCGAGCATTACCGCCGCGGCCGCGAGCAGTTCCGCATTCGACTCGCGCCCGATCATAAGCGCGAGTCGCTCGATATGCGCCGCGCCACTATTTCTGCGTCGCGGAGGCCTTCGACTCCGCCTGCATCGAACATCGCGTCGATCAGCGGATTCGCGTCGTAGTTCGACTCGGCGAGCGCCTCGCGCGCGGCGCGCCGCCAGAACTCGCGCGGCTCGACTCGATCGAAATCCACAGTCGCCGCTATTCGTTCGCGAAAGACGGCGAGCAACGACGCGTAACGCGCGTTCGCGTCGAGATATGGTGCGACGCCCTGCGCCTCGACGAAGTCATTGACGTCGCCGTCGATGCCGTACACTCCAAGCGAGCCCGTCGCGGGCTCGAGCATCACAAATTTCTCACCGTCTGAGTCTTTGACTAGTTCGATCCCGAGTGGATAGAGCCGGCATGCGAGCGGCCGCCCGCGATGGACCCCGCACCGCACTCCGTCAAGCGCGATGCACGCGCCCTCGCCGGTGAACTTCAGAATCGACCCGCGGCGAATCGTGAAGCTATCGATCGCCTCGCGTGTCGATACTCCAGCCGCGCGTGCCAGCTGCAACACGTCATATGGCGACAGCGTGATCACCTTGTCACGACAACACCGCCCGCATGCATTGCAGAGGTAGGAAAATGGACTCTTACGATTCGTCGCAGTGATTTTAATACTCGATCCTGTCACTGGGTGCAGGGGTCACCCCTGCCGAAGGAAGCGTGAAACACACCGCGGGTTTCACATACAATCAAGTTCCTCATGCCTGCATCACTCCTGCCTTCCTGCGATACCATCGTCGTGCTCGCGCCGCATACGCGCGCGGGCGCCACTCTTCTTGCGAAGAATTCCGATCGCGCGCCGCGTGAATGCCAGCCGTTGGCGCAGTCGCCACACCGCGTCCATCCGGAGGGCGCGACGATGCACTGTCAGTACCTCGAAATTCCGCAAGTTCCCGAGACCGCCGCCGTGATCGGCTCGCGGCCCTTCTGGCTGTGGGGTTTCGAGCACGGCCTCAACGAGTACGGCGTCGCGATCGGCAACGAAGCGGTGCTCACGCGCGAGACACTTCCTTCGACGGGACTGCTCGGGATGGATCTGGTCCGGCTCGGGCTCGAACGCTCGAAGACCGCGCGCGACGCGACTGAAATCATCGGCGCGCTGATCGAACGCCACGGACAGGGCGGCTCCGCGCAGTTCGACGTTGATTTCCGCTACTGCGGCAGCTTCATCATCGCCGATCACGCCGACGCTTACGTGCTCGAAAGCTCCGGCCGCCAATGGATTGCGCGCCGGGTCGAGGATCGCGCGTGCATCTCGAATCGGCTGACGATCGACACCGGCATCCTCGGGTCGCCTGACGTTGAAAGCTATGCGCGCGCTCGCGGATGGTGCGAAGGAGAATCGTCGTTCGACTTCGCCGCGGCGTATTCGAGCCGCAACGCGGGCAAAGTCAAAGACGATCCGCTGACTGCGCGCGGACGCCTGGCGCGCAGCCGCGAACTTGTCTCGCGAAACGGACGCCGCACGCTCCGCGAGACGCTCGCAATTCTGCGCGACCACGGCGCTCGCGGCGCAATGCCGCCAGCCGCCGTCGGAACCGGCGCGCGCGACGATTCTCCAACCCTCTGCATGCACGGCTCGGTCTCCGGCACGACGGCGAGCATGGTCGCGGAACTCCCGGCGCCCGGCGCGGACACAATTGCCGTGCTGTGGGCTTCGCTGGCCGCGCCGTGCACTTCGATCGCGTTTCCGCTGTTCGTGGCTGGGACGATCCCGCCCGTGCTTGCCGCAGGCGGCGAAAAGCCCTCTGTCGATTCGCCGTGGTGGCGCTTCCGTAAGATTCAGGATCAGGTCGCGATAGCACCCGAACGCCTGGCGCCGATTGCATGGAAGCATTTCCGGCCGCTCGAGGCTGCGATGCTCGAGCGATGCGCCGAGGTCAGCCATCAGGCGCGCAAGCTCGGCCCGGCGGCTCGCGAGAAACTGCTCGGCAGCTTCATGGCGCAAAATATCGTGCGCATCCTGAACGCGCAGTCCGCCGCCGAATCCGAATTGACCCGCGCCGCAAGTTGACAGCGACGGCATCCGCGTATTGCTATGGAGCGCGCGCGTGGAGGGCTCAAAAAAATGAAAATCGAATTCGCTTTGCTTGCCGATGCGGCCCAGGCGGTTGGCGGCAAAGTCTTTGTCCTGGGCGGTGGCTGGAATTTGTTCCGAGCGGCCAGCTATCCGGCGCCGGTTCAGCTTGCAATCGCGATTGGCCTTGGCTTTTCGTCGGATGAAGTCGGTATCAAGTACCCGCTGAACGTTGTGATTGCCGACGAAGCCGGAGTTCCGGTGGTGCCGGAAATGAAAGGTCAGGTCGAGACCGGCCAGCCCGCGCCGGATGTACCCAAAACGGCGTCGGTGAAAATCCCGGTCGCAATCAATATCAACATGTCGCTTCCGCATCCGGGCACATACGGAATCGTCGTGACAGCGGGCTCCTCGACTGCGCAATTGTCGTTCGAAGCAATCTTCGCAGGTAAAAAGGTGGACTTCGCGCCCGAGAGTTCCGCGCCAGAGCGCGGCAACTGAGCACCGTCGGGGCTTGCTCCGCGGTCTGATTGGGCGGTACTCAAGAGATACCAGTGAGGCCGATAAGCTCAAGCGCGATCGGCTCCAGTCACTGAAATAGGAGATTCTCGATCAAATGGACTTTACGTGGACGGCTGAACAGGACGCTTATCGGATGGATGTGCGGCGATGGCTCGAAGCGAATCGCCCGAAATCTATTGGCCGCGCTGACGACCCCGAGGCCGGCGGCGACGACGCAATCTGGGATCGCCTCAAGGCCTGGCACAAAAAGCTCTACCATGCGGGATGGGCCGGGCTGACGTGGCCCAAGGAATACGGCGGCCGCGGCGCCACCTTCATCGAGCAGGTCATCTTTCAGCAGGAACTTGGCCGCCTCAACCTGCCGATGGGATGCAACGTGCTCGGCGTCATCATGACCGGCCCGGCGCTGATGCAATGGGGCACTGACGAGCAAAAGAAGCGCTACCTGAATCCGATCCTCGCCGGCGACGAGATTTGGTGCGAGGGAATGTCGGAGCCGGGCGCGGGTTCGGACCTCGCGTCGATCCAGTGTCGCGCGGAGCTCAAGGGTGATGAGTTCGTCGTCAACGGCCAGAAGGTCTGGACGACGATCGCGCATCGCGCGGACTTCGTGCAGCTGTTCGTGCGCACCGATCCCGACGTGCCCAAGCACAAGGGGATGAGCGCGTTGCTGGTCGACATGAAGGCGCCCGGCGTGACCGTCAAGCCGCTCCAGCAAATCACCGGCGACAGCGAGTTCAACGAAATCTTTTTCGACGACGTGCGCGTGCCCAAGGAAAACCTGCTCGGGCCGATGAACATGGGATGGCAGGTGCTGGTCTCGACCCTGATGCACGAGCGGTTCGGAATCGGCGAGACGCTCGGCGGAACTGAACAGTTGCTTCATCAATTAGTCCAAATCGCCAAGTCGGTGCAGCTGAACGGCCGGCCCGCGATCGAGGACAACGACATCCGCCAGCAAATCGCGCAGTTCGCGATCGAGGCGACGGCGAAGAAGTACAACGGCCTGCGCAGCCTGTCGAAACGCCTCAAGGGCCAGCAACCCGGACCGGAAGCGTCGATTTCCAAGCTGCTCTCGACCGACCTGGGCCAGCGGATGACCAAGTTCATCACGCGGCTGCTCGGCGAGTACGCGCTGCTCGAGCGCCACACGCCGTTCGCGCCCGACGGCGACTGGATGCGCCGGGTGTTGGCGTCGGAGTCGATGACGATTGCGGGCGGCACCTCGCCGGTGCAGAAAAACATGATCGGCGAGCGCATCCTGCTGCTACCGAAGGGCTGAGAACAGGGCCGGAACGAGCAATTTATACCATATGTGGTGGTTCTGGGACGGCCCGACTACCATCGGTAGGTAGTGGGCGGTTTTGAATTCAAGGGATGAGCGACGCGATTTCTTCCATAGTCCAAACATGATCCGAGACGCCAGCCGCCATCGCGGGCGTTTGAGTCTTCAGCGTCTGATGAATCCGACCGAAATTATAGTACATGTAGAAAAGTGCGATTGCATGGCCGTGATTCGCGACTTTCTTTGAGAACGCATTTGTGAGCCGCGTGAAGCGCCGCATTCCCATCCGCATGTTGAGATTCTGGCGCTCGACGTAGCTGGTCGAGATATGCTCGGGATCGGGATTTCCGCGAACCACCTTTTTCTCGGCACTCAGGCAAACTGCGGGGCTGTATCGACGCTGCTCGGACTCGGGCGGAGTGCCGTACATCTTCACGATCATCGCATAGTCAATTTCATGCGGGAACGCGGCATCCACAGCATCAAGATAAGCGTGATGCCCATCGGTCGATAGCTGGACAGGATTCGCAAGGCGGCTCGCTACATCGCGCATGAACGTATGCGCAGCTTGCGGCCCGCGCGTTCCGACATGCCAACACGGAACGAGTTTCGTATCAGCGTCAATCGCAGTCCACGTCCACACATCGCCGTATCCGAATCGGCCCTGATACTCAGCGGGCACATTCTTCGCCTTAGCGTAAACGAAACTCCAAATCTCATCGCACTGGATTCGCTTGGTGGTCAGCCCGCGAAGATTCTGCCGCTGATATTCGAGGCACGCTTCGCCAGCATCAGCAACCAGCTTAAGCACGGCGTCTTTCGATGAATGCGTTAGCCGACAAGTGGCACGAACCGAATTGCCTTCAACCAAGCACGCGATGATTTGCGCCCGCCGTTGCAACGGTAACTTGTTCATGCCAGAATTATGCTTGCTCGGGCGAGCAAAGTCAAGGGTTGATCGGTTTTTTATCATTGAAATAACAGCCAAATTATGCCATAAATGACTATGCACTCTAGCCAAGACCACGAGGAGAAAACAATGGAAAATCAAGAGGTTAATGGTGGACCGGCCGAAATATCAACTCAAAATGAGACCGAAACAAGGAGCACTATTCTGTACGAGAAACCTAGGAAGTGGATTCAGTACGATCCCCTTAAAATAGTGAATGAACTTACCAGCGCGAAAGCTACGGTTATCTCGCTGACAACGATTCCCTACCAGCGTGAATGGGCCAAGGAATTAGAGAAAATTCAGCTAAAGCGAGAGGTGGCAGGTACATCGAAGATTGAGGGCGCAGACTTCACCGACAGAGAACTAGATATTGCATTGAAAGAAAATCCAGAAGAACTGCTAACGCGATCTCAGAGGCAGGCGCACGCCGCCGTACAAACATACAGGTGGATAGCCAAATTAGAAGATGAGCGCCCGATCAACATCGAATTGATCAAAGAGGTTCATCGACGAATCGTTACCGGTGCGGACGATGATCACTGCGAACCAGGGGCTATTCGCGGGCGAGATCAGAACGTCACTTTTGGAGTACCGCGACATCGGGGCTGTAATGGAGGCCATGACTGCAAAGAGGCGTTTGAAGGCTTGATGCACGCAGTTGCAACCGAATTTAGAGAACACGATCCGCTGATCCAAGCCCTCGCTCTGCATTACCACTTCGCCGCAATGCATCCCTTTGAGGACGGCAACGGACGAACAGCACGAGCAGTCGAAGCATTAATGTTACAGCGAGCGGGGTTGCGAGACAGTCTCTTTATCGCAATGTCGAACTACTACTACGACGAAAAGACTGAGTACTTGAAAGCACTGAGCGCGGTCCGAGCGAATCACTACGATCTAACGGAGTTTATTCGTTTCGGGCTGATCGGCATGGCGACTCAATGCCAACGGCTTTTTATTGAGATTCGCACTCAAGTCTCAAAAGCGCTTTTCCGTAACGTCATGTTCGACCTTTTTGGTCGCCTCGAATCGAAACGAAAACGCGTTATTCAAGAGCGTCAAATCGAAATTCTCAAGCTCTTTCTGAAAACCGAGGCGATGGAACTGACACAGATTTTGAGAGCAGCACTTCCGCACTACAAAGGCTTGAAGGACGCGCACACAGCGGTCGTTCGAGACCTCAACAGTTTGATCCATATTGGCGCTCTAGGGTTACGCGTGACCGGTGAACAAGAGAAACAGTACGACCTTAACATTCGCTTAGAATGGGCGACTGAAATTACAGAAACGGATTTTTTTGAACGCCTTAGATCGCTTCCGAAAGCAAAAACCTATGCGCTTCTACAAGGGTAGTCACTTCGCCTTCCATCTAGCGCGAGCCGCCTTACGTGCGATCTCCGCCCGTTTTTTCTTGGACAAGCTGGCCGCGCGCGCTTTCCCGCCCTTCGATGCGCCAAGGGCAGAGAGCGCCTGTGCGAAGATGTTCTTGCCTTCAGCGGGCTTCAAAATATCGCCGGTCACCGCCTCGACTTCGCGAAGGGCGTTCTGAATGAAATCGGCGCGCTTACCGCCTCTGCTTGCTCGGGTAGGCATTGACGTACTATAAAGCAACGAGCGGACATTCGCTAGAGGGGGCCAAATGCCAAAAGACATATCGTGGTATCAAGTGATCGCGGACATTCAGCCATCGATTGTCAAAATCGAGACTCCAGATGGGCATGGAACCGGTTTCTTTATTGGTTACAACGTAGAGCGGACTTGGGCGCTCATCGCCACCGCTGGACATGTGATTGAGACTGCCGACCAATGGCTACAGCCGATCAGAATTCATAACGTCAAAGAGCAGAAAACCGTCTTGCTGCAAGAATCAGGGCGCGTCATTTTTCCTGATAATTCTGTCGACGGCGACACTACGATCATCTTCGCTCCTCTCGACAAGGTATCGGTTCTTAATCTCCCAGAGAAGCCGATAGGATTCATCGAATCCGGAAAGGTCTTGAAAATCGGCGTTGATGTGGGGTGGTTGGGCTATCCCGGCATCGCCCGCAACACTCTCTGTTTCTTTTCGGGGACTATTAGCGCCCGCCGAGGAAGCTCGCGTGCCTATTTCATTGACGGGGTTTCCGTCCCTGGAGTCAGTGGCGGCCCTGTTTTTTACGTCGAGACCGGCGAGAATGAGCCCCGGTTTGTTGGATCTATTTCTGGCTATCAGAGCCCCGACAGATCTGCTCTTGGACTTTGTGTTGCGCATGATGTTTCTCATCTCCAAAGCATAGTTGAAACGCTCAAAAATCAAAAAGAAGCGGAAGAAAAGAAAAAAGAACAAGAACTGACCGCACCACCAGCGGAGGAGAAGCCCCCAACAGATTCCACGCCGTGACTCTGTTCAAAACAGCCCACTACCCATCGGTAGCTTCGTTCCGTCAAAAATTGATCTTTGGCGGGAAAGCGGGGTCGCCCGCTTTCGGGCGAGCGCTGCGAGCGCGGAGCATCCTGGCGGTTGACCATACACTATGTTTAGCACGCCAAATCCGCTGGCGTCAGGCTGAATAGTTCACCCCCAACCCGGGCTGAACCCGGATTCAGGAATCACAATCATCTGGGCAGCCTCTCAGGACGCTTCGAGAAACTGGAAGGTCTTCCGAAGGACGCGCAGAGTTGAGGTCACGACGTGACGCAGCGAACAACGGACTTTTTCGTGTGGTCGGCAGAGCAACATACGGACTGCGCCATCGATACCTACGCGCAGACGAAAAGTTTGGACCGGCACTTCACCGAATTTCGATCACAGACGGCATGCCTCCTGAACCTTCTCTTCGACTTCGCCACTTGCGCGTGGGGTTGCGCGGGAAGAGGCCACCTAATCGAGGGAATTACCGGCAAATGTGTCAGTTCAGCGCGAGCAGCAATCAGGTTAATTGATTTCGGCCATTACGACGAGGCCCTGGCCTTGATTCGAAGCGTTGCCGAAGTGGCAAATCTTTTCTGCTCTTTCATCGACGATCCGGACCAATATAAGAGCTGGCTGGACTCGTCGCGTGAGGAACGGCTGCACAAATTCTCTCCCGTCAAGGTCCGCCTTTACATCGAAAAACGTGGACTACCAATTCCGTACGATGAGAAGAGATACCGAATCTTGTCAGAAGCAGGGACTCATGCGAATCCAGAAGTTCGGCCTCAAACGCACAATACTCAAGGACTCCAAACCTTGGGAGGTATATTTCAGGAGCGAGGTTACTTGCTGTGCATAACGGAACTCGCACTTTGTGTGGCAATTGTCGGAGCAACTTCAGTAGTGATCGCCGATCTCCAGCAAGGCAAACACGATTTAATCAAGGAGAAAGCGTTCGCCCTCTGGCAGGTGGTTTTGGACTCCGGAGTCGAACCTTCGCTGAAGGGCAATTAGAACAAGACGTTGTCACGTCGCGAGTTGGCGAATGCTTAGAAGTCCACCTCATCGATTTGCCCCCGCACCGCCATTTTTTTGTAGGCGAGATTTTTCCAATCGGTTCTAGCAAAGAACATTACCACTCCTACCGGCATGACGGTGGTCCGCCCGTTTCCAATCGAGAAGTTTGCTTTGTACGTTCCGAATCGAGCGACATAACCGCATCGTTCAATCTCGCGAATCTCCTTGAGTAGCGAGCGGCAATCTTCGAGTTTGCCGGTCTCGCCGATCTCGCTTGCTATACCGCACCAGTCCGTCAGGTTTTCTTTGAACGCCGCCGCCAGATCCACCGCATCTCCTTCAATTTCGCCATAGTTCACGAGCATCGCTCCCCAGCAGTCGAGAATCTGGCGCATGTCGCGCTCGTGCGTAAGCGGGCTGGCGTCAATAAGGAGATTCTCCGCGTCCCACTTTTTCTGATCTGATTCCAGTTTCTCAAGATGCTCGATCGCTTTCTTTACTGCCTCCTCTGGGGTTGAGATATAGCGAGGTCTGAGAAATGCGTTTTCCTTCTGGCCAACAGCAAGAGCTACTTTTCGGTACACTTCGTCGCTGACGCGAATGCCACTCTCTAGTGGCCTGTAACAGCTGAACCGGAAGTAGCGACGATCCTGTGAGAGAAGTCGCGGTAGGTCCATTTGATGGGGGCGGCGTGTTGGTTGTGATGACGGATATAGCGCATGAGCTTGCGCGCCAAGTCGTTGACCGAGGTGAAGACCCCGCGGGCGACAACCTCGCGCTCGATCCGGCCGAACCAGAGTTCAACCTGATTGAGCCACGAGGAATAGGTCGGCGTGAAGTGCAGGTGCACCTTAGGATGATCGGCCAGGAATTGCGCGACCCGCTTGGTCTTATGCGCCGAGAGGTTGTCGGCGATGATGTGGATCTCGCGACGCTTGGGTTGCAGCGCAGCAATCTGGCCCAAAAAGGCCACAAACTCCTCGGTGGTATGGCGGGCGGCGGTCTGACCCAGGACCTGGCCGCTTTTGGTGTCGAGCGCGGCGTAGAGCGAGAGCGTGCCATGCCGATAGTACTCGAAGCCGTGGCGCTCGGCCCGCCCAGGGCTAAGCGGCAGCACCGGGTCGAGGCGATCGAGCGCCTGAATGGCGGTCTTCTCGTCGACACAGAACACCGCGGCGTGCTGCGGCGGATTGACGTAGAGCCCGATTACGTCGGCGGCCTTGCGCTCGAAGTCGGGATCATCGGAGGCCATATAGCGCTCCAGCCGGTGGGGCTTAAGCCCGGCGCGCCGCCAGACCCGCGCGACCATCATGTGACTGACCCCCAGCGCCTGCGCCAGCTTGCGGCTGCTCCAGTGAGTGGAGCCGTCATTGGGCGCGCGGCGGGTCCAGGCCAGAATCCGGGCTTCCAGCCGCGGCGTGCGCTTGGTCGCCGGCCGCCCCTGATGGCGGGCAAACAGGCCGGCCAGCCGTTGCTGCGCAAAGCGGGCCTGCCACCGAGCGACGTAAGCCGAGCTACAGCCCAAGCCGTGCTGGATGGCGGACCATGACTGGCCCTCGGACAGCATCAGAGATCAGCCGCGCGCGGCGCACGTCACCGGCGCGCAGCACCCGCGAACGCACTCGCGCCTGCAGTTCCTGATACTCGGGCCGCGACAGTCGGAGGGTTGTTCCAAGCATACCGACTCATAGCATATCCTACTTTCGATTTCAATGTTACAGAGCACTAGACGTTCGAGCGATTTCTCACTTATCCCCGCTTCGTCGGCCAAAACCAGCCTCTTGGTTTCGTGCAGTTTCCGCAACGATCGAACGAAGTCTCCGGTTTCCTTCGGCGTGAGTTCTCGGAACTCGCCTCTGATTCCGGTTACGTTTTCTCTCATACAAAATTCTCCTAAGAAGAATGACATGAGGATGAGATCGGGAATGCTCTCCGACAAGTAATTCCACCGCAGATCGACCCGACAGTGAACCGACAGACCTTCGACAAGGCTCTTTGGGAATGATTCCTGTTCCCCCTTTCCATCCCTGGAAAGGGGGCCAGGGGGATAGGACAGCACGATTCCACAACTTTCTGTTCCCCTTCCCCATTTCTTCTGGGGAAGGGGCTACGGGTTAGGGTTCTGCCTGTCCAGCGCCGCTCGAATCGCGATAATCACCGACGCCAAATCATCGCGCACCGATACGTTGGAAAGCCTCAGCACCCGGATCCCGCACCGCTTGAAATAGTCGTCGCGCACTCGGTCATATCCTTGTTGCGCGCGATGCGGGCTTCCATCGATCTCCACCACCAGCCGCGCGGCATGACAATAGAAATCCACAATGTACGGCGCGAGCACCTGCTGTCGCCGGAAGTGCGCCGCTAACCGATTACCGCGAAGCTCCTGCCAGATGACGCGCTCTTCGGGAGTCATGCGTCGTCGCAATTCCATCGCGCGGCCCATCAGTTCCGGATTTCTCTGTTCACGCAGGGTCAACGCTGGCATCCGGTAGTGACTAGCATTGGAAGGCGGTAAACGAAACAACCCTAACCCCTGGCCCCTTCCCCAGAGGATGGGGAAGGGGAACCAGAAGGAGTCGTCCGCGCGCGCCGTCCTATCCCCCTAACCCCCTTTCCGGTGCGGAAAGGGGGAATGAGCCGGCCGCCTGTTGGGAGTGGGTCAGCAGTTCGCTAGCGCTGCATTGCTTGGAAGATTAGGGGGCCGGCTTCGGCCATTATTTCGCCTAAGATTTCGTGCAGCGGCTTGCTTGGCATGGCGAGCTTTTCGGTGAGCGATTTCATGACTGCCAGGTAGCGCTGCTTGGTTTCGGGGCTGATTGTTTCGAGCCTGACGTTCTCCATCACCTCGACGAAGCGGCGCTGAACTTCGACGATTTCGAGGTCGACGGGATCGGTGAACTTTGTTTTGTGAGCCACGAGCTTTACCTCATCGAGAAAACTCAGCGTTGAAATGCTCGTTCCTTCGCGCGTCAGGGTTGTTGAGTTGGGCTCAGGCGCATGCTGCTTAGGATGTAGTTTTGCATCTCGGCGTTCCAGACGTACGTGATCTGGTTTGTTTCTGAGAACTGGTACGCCCCACCCTTGCCAAAATTCCAAGCTACAGAAAGGACCAGCTTGTCGGGCGACAGATCGTCGATGTTCAGACCGATGAACTCCCGGTCAAAAACCGTCTTGACCCGCCCGGATACACAACTGAAGGCGTACAGCCCTTGCTCGCAATGGTCGGCGCTGCACCCTTTCACAGTTATGAAACGGCGCTCACCTATCATGCGGTCCGTAGCAACCGATGGCAGGTCTTTGTAGCCGCTCGTTCGAATGCCTGTCAAAGCGTCTTCATTTATCGTTTTCAGCTGGTCGCACGATATCTTGTCAGATCGAGGTGAGTAGGCGAAGAACGGATCTCCATGCTCTGCATACTCGTATGGCGGATTGTAACTTAGTCTCTCAGGATGCTTGTCAGTGCGCGGATCATAGGAACTGATAACAACTTTGTCTGGCGTGGCGGACACCACCCTTTCCTCTGATCCGCAAGTCTCAGGTGCATTGAGAACTGCCTCGATTTGTCCGCCGACGCATCCAAAGACAAGAACTTGGTCCGACGATGTTTTGTATTTCCGGTCCGAGGCGGGAATGGTAGCGTGCACGACTATGAGGCGACGAACGTCTCCTAGCATGCGATCTTGCGTAATCGTTGACCTCTGTTTGCAGCTTCTTGCGTCGAGGTCAGGAGTTGCTGACGAACAGCTAACGCCTGGGGGAGGGAAGTTGCAGAGGCCGAGATTGTAAAGGGCTAGTAGGTCGGTCGCTTTCACTCTTGAAAGGGCTGGGCAAGCATTGTCGGCGAGAGCCGGTGGGGCAGCCGCAGAAAGAACCGCCAACCCAATTAAAATCAGATACTTCACACGCAACATCAGTTGCACCACTATTCAGAACAGGTAGCGGCGGGTGTTTATGCTGATTAGAATGCCCATCGCCGCCATCATCGCGATCACTGATGAGCCGCCGTAACTTACCAGCGGCAGAGTGATGCCGACCACTGGCAGCATTCCCGTGGCCATCCCGATGTTGACCGCCACTTGCCAGAAGACGATCGCGGTCACGCCAACCGCTAGCAGCGCGCCGAAGCGGTCGCGCGCGTGCCTGGCGATCCATGCACCGCGGGCAATCACGCTCGCATACAACGCCAACAAGAGTAGCGTGCCGGCCAAGCCGAATTCCTCGGCGAAGACGGCGAAGATAAAATCGGTGCTCTGCTCGGGCAGAAAATTCAGCCGCGCCTGGGTACCGTTCAGAAATCCTTTGCCGAATGGGCCTCCGGCGCCGATCGCGATTTCAGATTGGATGACGTGGTAGCCGGAGCCGAGCGGATCGGCTTGCGGATTGATGAAGCTGACCAGGCGCTGGCGCTGGTAGGGTTTCAGATAGTGCCAGCTGAGCGGTGCGGCGAGCATCCCGGCGACCGCGAGCACCAGCATCGTGCGCCAGTTGAGGCCGGCCACGAAAACCAGCGTAATCGTGATTAGAACGAGCACCAGTCCGGTGCCGAGATCGGGCTGCTTGAGCACGAGTGCGGCGGGGACGCCGAGCAGGATGAACGGGATGATCAAATGTTGCAGGCCCCATCCGCCTCTCGGCGGCTCCTCGCGCAGATAGCGCACCATCACGAGCACGACGGCGAGCTTGGCAAGCTCGGAGGGTTCCAGATGGAAAGCGCCGAGATTGATCCATCGGCGCGAGCCGCCGGTGGCGTGTCCCGCGACCATCACGGCGATCAAGAGGCCGATCACGAGCACGTAAAATGGATAGGCGTAGGCCTGCAACGATCGATAGTCGACGAGGACCGCGATGAGCATCGCGGCGGTTCCAGCGGCGATCCAAATCAACTGACGAATCACCAGCGGATCGAGGGTCCGACGCGAACCCGCATACGACGCGCTGATGACGCTGACCAGGCCGATTCCGGCCAGTGCGAGGACCAGGATGAACAGGGTCCAGTCAAAGTGAAGTATGAACCTGCGGTCGCCGGCCGCCATCAGGGCCGCACTCCTGTCATTGCGAGCTGTCTTCGAGCACGCGCGCTATCTCAGGTTTCGGCGGCGGCGGATTGAGCTGGAAGTAGCGCTGGAAGACGTCGTGAATCACGGGCGCGGACGCGCTGCCGCCGTGACCGCCGTGTTCGATAATGCAGGCGGCGGCGATGGTCGGATGATCCTTCGGCGCGAACGCGATGAACCATGCGTGGTCCTTGTATTGCTCGGGCGTATTCTTGTCCTCTTCCTCGCTCTCGCCTCCACCCTTGTCACCGACGACCTGCGCGGTGCCGGTCTTGCCGCATACGATGACGTTGTCGAGGTGCGCTTTGTGCGCGGTTCCGCCGGCGCCGTTGACGACGTCGGCCATCGCGTCCTTGACGTCTTCGAGCGCGTCGGGATCGATCTTCATTCGGTTCTCGACCACCGGCGGATACGTCTTGGCGATGTTGCCGTCGAGTCCCTCGACGTACTTGACGAATTGCGGCTTGTAGCGAATGCCCCCGTTGGCGACCTGGGCGGCGACCTGCGCCATCTGGAGGGGAGTGGTCGCGACGTAACCCTGTCCGATGGCGACCGAGAGCGTTTCCGCGGGATACCATCGCTCGTGGTAGCGCCGCTGCTTCCAGGCCGAGGACGGGATGGTGCCGGGATTCTCGTGATCGAGATCGATGCCGGTCTTGATTCCGAGGCCCATCAGGTTGGACCACTTGGCGATTCGATCGACGCCGAGTTTTTCTCCGACGTTGTAAAAATAAACGTCGCATGAGCGCACGATCGCATCGTGTAATTCGATGGTGCCGTGCCCCTGTTTGCGCCAGCAGTGATACTCGCGTCCGCCGAACCACAACCCGCCGGGGCAATTGTACTCGGTCTCGGGTTTCAGCGTGCCTTCCTGGAGGCCCGCGATCGAATCGACAATTTTGAAGGTCGAGCCGGGCGGATAGATTCCCTGGATGACGCGATTTTGCAGCGGATGGCTGGGGTCGGTGATCAGTTCGCGCCACGCCGACGCTTTCACGCCGCCGCCGAAGATGTCGGGGTCGAAAGCAGGATGCGAGACCATCGCGAGCACGTCGCCGTTTCTCGGATCGAGCGCAACGAAAGCGCCGTTCTTCCCGGCCATCGCCTGCTCCGCCGCCTGCTGAAGATTGAGATCGATGGTCATGACGAGGCTTTCGCCGGGCTTGTCGGCAATTTCCTTGAGCACGCGCAGACGCCGGCCGACGGAATCAACTTCGATCTCCTGACCACCGGCGTCGCCGCGCAGAAAATTCTCCCACACACGCTCGAGACCGAATTTTCCGATCTCGTCGCCCATGTGGTAGTCCTGATGCGCTTTGAGATCGGCCACGGTCACTTCGCCGACATAGCCGAGCAGATGCGCGGCGAGCTGGCCGTACAGATAATGGCGCGCCGGGGTAATCTGGAGGCTGACGCCGGGCAGATCGAGCTGATGCGTTTCGAGCGCGACCACCTGTTGCCATCCAAGACGCTCGGCGACGGTGATGGGCTCATACGGGGGGCGGCCCGCTTCATCGGCGTCGGAAATTTTGTCCGCGATATCGTCCGCGCCGGTATAGCGCGCGAGCCTTTCTATCGTCAGCGAAAGATTGTCGGAGTCCTCAGGTACGATTTGCGCGTCGAACGACGGTCTCGTATCGACCAGCGGGCGGTGATTGCGATCGAAAACGAGCCCGCGCGGCGCAGGCACGCGTTGCAGGCGAATCCGGTTGCGATCGGCCAGTTCGACATTTTCCTTGTGATGCAGAATCTGCAGGTAGTACAGGCGCACCGAGACGACGGCGAGAATCGCGAACATCATGACGGTCAACGCCACGATTCGCGGTTCCAGCAGCGGGACCGGCCGATTGCTTTTGGGGATGTGGAACTTCGCCACGGATGCGTTCCCAACTAACTCTACAATCTATTCGCGCGCCGCTCTTGCTGGCAATCCCGTCAGGCGCTTGCTGGTGGCTAGCATTGAAAAGATGAACGGGGCGACTATGGCTGAGACTGTCGCCTCGAGCATCAGGCCTGGCAGCATCGGGCCGGTGTCGGAGAGTGCTTTGAACCCGTTGGCGATTGAAACGCTGGCCAGCGCCGACGCGATAACGCCGATGAACACCACGGTCGCGCCGACGAATGCGTTGGTCACCATCAGCCGCGAGGAAATCTCGTAGCTCACCAGGAAGACCATCGTCGTCATGAAGGCGTTGAGACCGGGTTGCGAGCCGGCGAGCGCGTCGGTCGCATAGCCCATCGCGAATGCCAGTATCGCAGGCAGCACGCCGTGATGGCGCAGCCCGAGATCGACGGCCAGTATGATGATCAGATTGGGAATCAGCGCGCGAAAAGAAACCAGGTGCGGGACGGCGGATTCAAACGCCAATCCCAGGACGACGAATGCCGTGAACAGCAGGATGAGGCGCAATAGCGTCAGTCCCGGGGCAGATCGTCGAGGTGAGGCGGCGGCTGGGTGAGGATCAGCACTTGTTCGAGTTCGCGATAATCAACCGCCGGCGTGATCCTCACGCCAAGGAACAGGCCGGGCCCTTCGCGATGCACGCTCTGGATCGTGCCGACCAGCAGACCGCGCGGGAAAATTCCATCGAGGCCCGAGGTCACGATGGTGTCGCCGATTCGGACGTCCTGCGAACGATCGGCGTATTTCAGGATCAAGCCATCGTCGACCAGCCCGGCGACGATTCCGCGCGCACGGGTGCGCTGGTCGAAACCGTCAAGCGCGGAATTGTGATCGTCGATCAACAGCACGCGCGAGGCGTGCGGACTGACGGTGATGATCTTGCCGACCACGCCCTGGTTGGCGAGCACGGCCATGCCGGGACGAAGTCCCTCGTCGGTGCCGGAGCCGAGAACCAGGGTGCGCGAGATTCCCGCGGCGTCGCTGCCGATGACGATGGCGGCGACGGCGCTCGCGCCGAGCGCGTTCTTGAGTTCGAGCAGTTCGCCGAGGTGCTGATTTTCGACCTCGAGCTCGGCCATGTGCGCTTGATCGCTCTTGACCCGCGTCAGCTCGTTGCGCAGACGGGCATTTTCATCGCGCACGTGAAGCAGATCGACGTAGTCGGCGACAATCGATGAAGCACCTTCGCCCAGGCGTGTAAAAGCAGCGTCAATCGGACGGATGAGCTCAGAGAACGGCGGACTGCGGAGCCGCCGCGAGATCGCCGGGATGGACGCCGGTCGAGATCAGATGAAGCGAAAGAATGAGCAGCACGCCGCTGGTCAGCAGCACGCGGTTGCGCCAGAGAAAGCTGGTTCTCACGTCAATACAGCCCGACGCGGCGGGTCAAGTTTCAGCAGATATGCAGCGAATCGATCAGTCAACGGTCACGTCGCGCAGCAGCGACAGTTCGTCGAGGACCTTGCCCGCGCCCATCACGACCGCGGTCAGCGGATCGTCGGCCAGCGTGACCGGAAGGCCGGTCTCCTCGCGCAGCAGGACATCCAGGTTGCGCAGCAGGGCGCCTCCGCCGGCCAGCACAATTCCCTTGTCGACGATGTCGGAGGCCAGTTCCGGCGGCGTGCGCTCGAGCGCGATACGCACCGACTCGACGACCTGGCGCACCGGTTCCATCAGCGCCTCGCGAATCTCCTCGTCGGTGATCTCGATAATCTTGGGCACGCCGGCGACCAGATCGCGGCCCTTGATTTCCATGGTCTGGATCTCGTTGCCCGGGTAGGCCGACCCGATGGTTATCTTGATGAGCTCGGCGGTGCGCTCGCCGATCAGCAAATTGTACTTGCGCTTGATGTGCTGGATGATCGCCTCGTCCATCTTGTCGCCCGCCACGCGCACCGAGCGCGAGAAGACCACGCCTGCCAGCGAGATGACGGCGACCTCGGTGGTGCCGCCGCCGATATCGACGATCATATTACCAGCCGGTTCGGTGATCGGAAGGCCGGCGCCAATCGCGGCCGCCATCGGCTCCTCGATCAGATAGACTTCGCGCGCGCCGGCCTGCTCGGCCGATTCGCGCACCGCACGTTTCTCGACCGCGGTGATGCCGAACGGCACGCAGATGACGATGCGCGGGCGCGGACGGACGAGAGTCCGGCCAGAGTGAATCTTCTTGATGAAGTAGCTGAGCATGTTCTCGGTTATCTCGAAGTCGGCGATGACGCCGTCCTTGAGGGGCCGGATGGCGACGATGGAGCCCGGCGTGCGGCCGAGCATCTTCTTCGCTTCCGAGCCTATGGCGAGCACGCGCCGCGCGCCGCGCGAATCTTTCTGCACCGCGACCACCGAGGGCTCGTTGCACACGATGCCTTCGCCCTTGACGTAGATGAGCGTGTTGGCGGTGCCGAGATCGATCGCCAGATCGTTGGAGAACCAGCCGAAAATTGAATTGAGAACCACGAATTTTCTCCCCTTGCCTGCCCATTTTCAGGCCCGGCTGCCGGTACCAAGACCCGGCCCGAATACCACCCCACGTCGCGGCCCAAATGTTTGAAGAATCCGCTGCGGAGACGTTTGGGTCCGTCCGATTACCGCTGCGCGACACGCTAACAGAGGATGGGATGCCCAAGCAAGTAAGCTGGGTCAATTGCGCACGCAAAAGGCGGTAAAGTATGATGATGATTCAATGTTGGAAGGAATTCGCCGTTATCAATACTCGTGGCAAGTGCAAGTCACGTTCGCGTTCCTGGCGCTTATCATGGCGTTCTGGGGTTTCGGAGGCGGTGGCTTGTTCAACACCGTCCATCCCATCGCGACCGTCAACGGGCAACAGATACTTGGCGATCAGGTCGATCGCGAAGCCACTCAACTCCGCCAGGCGGTACAGCAGATGTACGGCGCCAACGCGCCCGCCGTGCTCAAGAGCATCAACCTGCGCCAGGAAGCGGTGGAGAGGCTAATCGAGGAACAACTGATCGGTGAGGAGGCGCGCCACCTGGGCATCATCATCAGCGACGAGGCGCTCCAGGAGAAAATCGCCAAGGAGCCGGTCTTTCAGCGCGACGGGCAGTTCGACTTCGACACTTACCAGGACGTGCTGCGCAACAACAATCTGTTGCCGGCCGAGTACGAGACCGGCGAGCGCGACCGTATGATCGCCGACACGCTGCGCAACATGATCGATATGGGCGTGCAGGTCAGCGACGACGAGGCGCGCCACGCCTACAATCTTGCCAACGAAAAGATCGGACTGCGGTACGCCGAGTTGGCCTACGCCGACTTCACCGCGAAGGTCTCGCCGACCGAAAAGCAGATCGCCGACTACTACAAAAAGAACGCCGAGCAATTTCGCGAGCCCGAACGCATTCAACTGACATACGTCCACTACGAACCGCTGGTGCTGGCCGCCAAGTATATGCCGTCCGACAAGGAAATCCAGGACTACTACGATCGCAACGCCAAGACCCGCTTCGCGCACCCCGACCAGGTTCACGCGCGGCACATTCTAATCGCGGTGCAGGCGGGCGCGTCCGATAAAGAGAAAGCGGCGGCGAAGGCCAAGGCGCTCGACGTGCTCAAGCAGGCGCAAGCGAAGGGTGCAGACTTCGCAAAACTGGCGGCGAAGTATTCGGACGATCCCTCCAACCGGACCCAGGGCGGCGACCTCGGGACGTTTGGCCGCGGCCAGATGATCAAGCCGTTCGAAGACGCGGTGTTCGCGATGAAGCCGGGACAGATCACGATGGTCGAGACGCACTACGGCTTTCATGTCGTCAAGCTCGAGCAGTCGATGCCCGCGCATACCGACACGCTGGCCGAGGCGAAGCCAAAAATAATCGAAGAGCTGCGGACGCAGGCTGGAGCTAAGCTCGGGCGCGAGGCGGCACAGGAGGACCTGACGGCCGCAGTGGCGGGCGGCAACCTGGTGGACCTCGCGAAGAAGCGCGGCATCGACGCGGTGCAGACGCCGCTCTTCGCGCAGGGTGAGCCGGCCGGGGGCATCGAGCAGGATCGCGAACTCATAGCGGCGGCATTCAAGCTCGAAACGGGGAGCGTAACGCTGGTGCCGGAGAAAGGCGCGCCGTACGTGATAAAGGTACAGGCGCGGCAGCCGTCGCGAATTCCCGCGCTGAAGGAGATCGAAGCGCAGGTGCGCGACGCGCTGATTCGCACCACCGCGCAAACCGATGCGAGCCAGCAGGCGCAAAAGATCCTCGCCACGATCAAGAGCCCGGCGGACTTTGACAAAGCGGCCGCGGCAAACAAGCTCGTGATTAAAAATGTCGATCCGTTTCTGCGCGCAGACCGCAGCGTGTCCGGTATCGGCGAGTTTCCCGAGGTCACCGACGCCGCAGCGGCCGTGCCCGCGATTCCATCCGTGATAGATCGCGTGATGGAAAGCGGCGGCAATTCGTACCTGTTCGAAGTCACCTCGCGCGCCGAACCGACCGACGACGATTGGAAGAACGGGAAGAAGGCGTTCATGCAGGATTACGTCGAGCAACGCCGCGCGCAGGCATGGACGCGCTTCCTCGATCAGCTCAAGGACCAGGCCAGGATACAAATCGACAGCGACCAGCTCGCGGCAGGCGAGTCGTCAACGTGAGGAGCGCGCCGATTGCGCGGCATAAGATATAGATGAGTCCGGATTCCGACGAGCCTCCGTCGCGCAACGCGGCGAGCGTCGATACCCACGAGTTCTCCTTTCCCGGCGCCGGGGTGAGCGCGCTGCTGATTCACGGTCTGACTGGAACTCCCTACGAGATGCGCTACCTCGGCGAGCAGTTGGCGGCGCGCGGCATTCGCGTGCGCGGCGTCAAGCTCGCGGGTCACGCCGGGACACCCGAGGAATTAGGCGCGGCCAGCTACGACAACTGGTACGAAAGCGTCGTCAAAGGGCTCGAGGAACTGCGCCAATACGGCGAGCCCAACGTGGTGGTGGGACTGTCGATGGGCGCGGTGCTGGCGGCGCGGCTGGCGGCGGACCAGGGCGAGTCGGTCGCAGGACTCGCGATGCTTGCGCCGGCGTTCTTTCTGCCGGCGTCGACGACTATCGCGTTGCGAAGCCTGCGCGGGGTGCTCGGCTCGTACGTCGACAACATCTACTTGTTTAATCGCGGCGGATCGGACATCCACGACGCCGCCGCACGGTCGATACATCCCACCTGCCATCTGATGCCGTTATCGGCGCCGCTGAAGCTGTTCGATTTGAGCGCCGTGGTGAAGCCGATGCTGGCGCGGATCACGCAGCCTGCGCTGGTGATGCATGCCCGGCGCGATCACACGTGCCCGATGCGGAAAAATGTCGACTACGTGATGAGACACCTTGGCACTGCCGAGAAGCGCGCGATCGAGCTCGAGGAGAGCTATCACGTGATCACCGTGGACAGCGAGAAGGAGCGCGTGGTGGGCGAGGTTGCGGGATTCGTCGAGCGGTTTCGCGTTGCGCCGCAACAGCGCGCGGCGGGCTGAAGGGTCGCGGCCTGATCAGCTCTGCGCGTCGTAGAATTCTTCGAGCAGGTACTTCACGTCGGGACGGCCGAGCACCTCGATAAAGCAGATCTCGTCGTTGGCGTTCAGATCGATGATGACCTGGCCTTCCATCGATTGCAGCTCGACGTAGTTTGCGACTTTTACTTCCGCGGCGGTCGCGAAGCTCGCGCAATTCTCGTCGCCGCAATCGCACACCGACTCGATTCGCGCCGCGCGCAGCTTGGATTCCAGCGGATCGGCGCCCTGCTGCTTGAGCAGATAAACCATCTCCTCCAGCAGGTCGGGCAACACGTCGTTCATCATCGGCGCGGGCATGGCGTTTCTCAGGGTAGTGGATTCGGCAGGCGGATCAAGTGCAAATCGCGGCTGCCTTGACTGACTACCCGGCCGTACTTATGTTCAGACCTGCGACTGAGAGCAGAGGAGACAAGTTTCGATGTCCAGCGACAAAATCGTTCACGTTACCGACGCCAGCTTCGACCAGGAAGTTTTGAAATCCGAGACACCCGTTTTGGTCGATTTCTGGGCGCCGTGGTGCGGGCCATGCCGCGCAATCGCGCCTATACTCGACGATCTTGCGGGCGAGTACTCCGGGCGATTGAAAATCGCGAAGATTAACGTTGACGACAATCCGCAGACGCCCGGACGTTACGGCGTCAGGGGCATTCCCAACCTGCTCATCATCAAGGGTGGCCAGGTCAAGGAACAGATCATCGGCGCGGTTCCCAAGGGCCGGCTGGTGCAGGCGGTCGACAGCGCAATCGCGTAGCGCGATTCAAAAAACCGATTCACTTCGCGGAGGGCGAGGGCAATGCAGCCGGCGACGGCGCGTAGCTCGCACCCTTCACGGCGTTCTGGACCCAATACCGCATAAGATCGTCGCGATTGCGCTCGTACTCGAGTTTCGCGTCGCCGGGAATGTACCCGACCAGCATCTCGTTGTAGGCGAGCAGCATCGGCACCAGTTGCGAACTGCGCAGTAGGGGCGCGTCGGGTGGCAACATCGCCGCCATCAGCATCACGGCCAGTCCCACAAACACTCCCGCGATTCCCGCGCCGAGCAGGGCGCCGGCCAGTCGATCCAGCGGGCTCAGGTGAACGATCTGCATCAGCCGGATCGCCGACGAGCCGACAATTTCCACGGCTGCGAAAATCAACGCGAAGACTGCGACGTAGCCGACTACCGCGCCGACGGTGTGCGAGGATCCCAGCTGCGCCTCCGCGAACGAGCCTGCCTTGTTGTAGTAGAGCGACGCGAAATAAACCGCCGCCACCAGCGACACCACCGACGTCACCATTCTGAACGCGCCCCTTTGCAATCCGTAGATTGCCCCGAGTGCGAATAGCGCGATCGCTACGTAGTCGAACCCATTCAGCCCGTTCATCCGCCACGCCTCTCCCACTCCAGAGCCTAGCTGATGAACACACGGCGCGCGACGCGTCCGCGCTCCTGTACTTGTGCGGCGATATGCTTAAATGGGCACATGGCGCGAGTTTACATCGAAGAACTGTCACATCACGTGGGAAACGAGGTCACGCTCAAGGGCTGGCTCGCGGGCAAGCGCTCGAGCGGCAAGATACATTTTCTCCAGGTGCGCGACGGCACCGCTGTATGCCAGTGCGTGGCGTCGCTCGCCGACCTGGGCGCGGAGAGTTTCGCGGCGGCGGATCACATGGGCCAGGAAACCGCGCTCGAAGTGACCGGCATCGTGCGCGAGGACAAGCGCGCGCCGGGCGGATTCGAGCTGACGCTGAAATCGCTCGAAATAGTGTCGCCGGCGAGCGACTATCCGATCACGCCCAAGGATCACGGAGTCGCGTTTTTGCTCGACAACCGTCATCTGTGGATTCGCTCGTCGCGCCAGCACGCCATCCTGCGCATCCGCAGCGAAGTGGCGTCGGCGTGCCGCGATTTTTTTCACGAGCGCGGCTTCGTCCTGTTCGACGCGCCGATTCTGACTCCGACTTCGTGCGAGGGGACCACCAACCTGTTCGAGCTCGACTACTTCGGCGAGCGCAAGGCGTACCTGACGCAGAGCGGACAACTCTACGCGGAGGCGGGCGCGCTCGCATTCGGCAAGGTGTACTGCTTCGGCCCGACGTTTCGCGCCGAGAAATCCAAAACGCGGCGGCATCTGACTGAGTTCTGGATGGTCGAGCCGGAAGTCGCGTACTGCGACCTCGACGGCGACATGGAACTCGCGGAACAGTTCGTGTCCTACATCGTCGGCCGCGTGCTGGAGCGCCGTGGCGCCGAGCTCAAGACGCTCGAGCGCGACACCACGAAGCTGCAGTCGGCGGCGCAGCTTCCCTATCCACGCATCAGCTACGACGATGCGATCGAGCGGCTGAAAAAGAAAGGCGTCGCGGTCAACTGGGGCGATGACTTCGGCGGCGACGAGGAAACCGCGCTGTCAGAGGAATTCGATCGCCCCGTGATGGTGCATCGCTACCCAACCGCCTGCAAGGCGTTCTACATGAAACAGGATCCCGCGCGTCCCGACGTCGCGCTATGCGTCGACATGCTCGCGCCGGAGGGTCATGGCGAAATTATAGGCGGCGGCCAGCGCGAGGACGACTACGAAACGCTGCGCACCAAGATAACCTCGCACGGCCTGCCGCTGGCGCCCTTCGAATGGTACCTGGACCTGCGTCGCTACGGCTCAGTCCCACACGCCGGCTTCGGCATGGGCCTGGAGCGCATGACAGGCTGGCTATGCGGCATCCACCACATTCGCGAGACAGTACCGTTCCCGCGGATGATGGAGCGCCTTGAGCCGTAGAGGATCAAGGAGAAACACAATCACCTGCGCGGTGGGCGCAAGGGGTGACCCCTTGACCCAGTATCAATCGCAAAATCCCGCGGACGGTCTTTTGCTCTCGGTCCTTTGACTCGCGCGGAGGTAGACCTACCCGGCGTTTTTTGTGTCATCCTGACGACCTGAGCAACGCAAGGGGAGGAAGGACCTCGGACAGCTTCGCGTTAGCGAAGCGGGTTCCGGTTTCTGAGTTGCTGCATCCGATGAGATTCCGGAGGCTTGCGTGACGACATCAGTAAAGGAGCAATATCGCGCCTCAGCAGAAACTGCGCTACGATCTTTTTCCGATGGCTAATCGTCGCGAAATTCTTCCCGAACTTTTGAAACTGCCCGCTCACGAGCGCGCGCTGTTGGCGGCGGAACTCGTTCAAAGCCTCGATGAGTCGGAAGACCCCGATGCAGCCGCGGCATGGCTGGAAGAGCTTGATCGGCGCGCACGCGAGGTCGTCAGCGGAACCGCCAAGCTGGAAGACTGGACAAAGGTGCGCCGAAGAATCTAGCTTCGATTGGCGCCAGGATTAGGCTCCTAGCCTCTTTCTATCAGGGAGAGGCCGCGCTTCCAGCGCGGGTGAGGGTCCGAATTTCTGGAATGCCCTTCTGCGCGTTGCGGTTGCATGCACTGCTCCGGGTTTCTTCGCTTCGCTCAGAATGACACGAATAGCGCGCGGGTGAGCAGCGAGCATGCGTCGCAGAACCCTCACCTACCGGCCGCGTTGAGGCCGGCCGCCTCTCCGGTGAAGTAACGGGCGAGGTAAGATTCGGAACGCAACCTGCTAAATGAATTTCGGCGCGGACGGATAGCTAGCGGGCTAGGTCTACTTCGAGACTTTCTACGCGTACGCCGGATTGCTCGAACCTAATTACTATCTGGCAGCCGCTGGTCTTTAGGGTCAGTGCGTAGGCGCCGGGGCTTCTTTGCGTTGAGGTGATTTGCTCGACTGTTTGGCCTTTCAGGGTTGCCAGGGCTTTGTTTAGTTCGGCTAGCGATTGGGCTACTTCGCGGCCGCGCGGGGTCTTCATGAACAGGGCGTTCAGCGATAGCTCTGCGCCCGGGCCGAACAGGCGTCTTACGCGGCCACTGGTTAGTGCTACTTCGACAATCGCGCCTAGTCTTGGCTGTAGGTCTGGGGGTATTTCCAGCGCTTCAATCGCGGACTTCAGTGTTAGGTAGACTTCACGGGCTTGTGGATCGCTCGTGGCGTCGAGGAAGGCCTGGATTTGCGGAATCAGGATGTCGTGCTGCAGAGTGTCGAGCGTTATCGATTCGCCCGGCTTGGGCTGGTCGTCGCTCGCCATTACCGTCTAAGACTTGGTGCCGCCGTCGTTTTGACCCAGCAGCGACGCCAGCTCGTGCTCGAAGCCGCCGGTCTCGATCGCGCAATGCATCCCGCATTCTTTAGGCGCGCCCGTTTCCCACCACCATCTGCCCGCGCGAGCGTCCTGGCCCTCGCCCACGGCGCGTGTGCATGGCGCGCAACCTATGGACTTGTAGCCCTTGTCGTATAGCTCGTTGTAAGGCACGTCGTTGGCGCGGATGTAGTTCCAGACCTCGTCTTCAGTCCAGTCGGCCAGGGGCGCGAGCTTTACGATACCGCCGTGGTCGTGATCGATCTCGATTTTGCGGATGTTCGAGCGCGTCGCCCACTGGTCGCGACGCAGTCCTGTCACCCACGCGCTGTAGTTCATCAGCGCGCGTCGCAGCGGCAGCACCTTGCGCACCTGGCAGCATAGCAGGCGCAGGTTGACGTCGTTGTAGAACAGATTGTTGCCGTGCTTGGTGACCATCTGCTGCACGACCGCCGTGTCAGGCATGAAGACTTCGACCTTGATCCCGTAGCGCGTGCGATACTTATCGATTACGTCGTAGGTCTCCTGCGGCATCCGGCCAGTGTCGATCGTGAACACGCGGATGCGGGGATCGATTTTGTGCGCCATGTCGATCAGCGCGCAGCCGTCGGCCTGGAAGCTGCAGCAAATCGCCAGCTCTTTGCCGAACCGATCGATAGCCCATGCCAGAACTTCCTGAGGCTCCTTGTCGTCGAGCTCGACGGCCGCTTCGCCCGCCTCCAACTCGTCCATGCTGAGACTCAGTTCGGGCGTTTCGAGCTCTTCGTTGAATTGCGGTCCTGCAGCCATGGCTAAATCCTTGGGGCGCGCGGTACCCGGTTCAGGCGGCGGCCTCGGCGCCGGTTGCGTTTCCACTTGCGATCGAAATCAGGTCGGCGTCGGCGGTGCGCACGCAAAAATGCGTGAACGTTTCGTTGGCGTCGCGCCGTTCGAGATAAGTCCCGAACAGCCGCGACACGTAATCTTCAACCATCGCGGATGGCACGCGTCGAATGATCGGCTTGCCAATCGCCGCGTCCTTGCCCAGCCCGCCGCGCAGGATAATGTCGAAGGCCTCGAGCGGCTCGCCCGCGGGCCCGCGGCTGGTGGTGCCCTGCAATCCGATGTCGCCGGTCCAGTGCTGCGCGCACGCATGCGGGCATCCGTCGAGATTGAGCTTGAGGCCGCCGACCTGCTCGCCGAACTGATTCACCAGCCGCTCGATGATCGTCGCGAGCTTGGTCTTGGTGGGTGTCACGGCGTAGTTGCAATGCGGATCGCCGATGCATCCGATCGACGACGCGTACAGCCCGTTCGCGTCGAGCGGGAAGCCGATCGCGCCAACTTTCGCGATCACGTCCTCGAGCTGCGCGGTCGGAATTCCTGCGATGATGAAATTCTGCCGGCGCGTGAGCCGAATGTCGCCGCCGAAGGACGCGGTCACCTCCGCAATTTCGCGCATCTGCCGCCCGCTCATCAGGCCCAGGTAGACCGGGAAGCCGACGTAGTTGAGCCCGGGCTGCTTCTGCGCGTGGATACCCATGTGATCGCTCTCGGTCTCGGGGATTGGCATCTCGGCCAGATTCTCGAGAGCGAATCCCAGCTTCGCTTCGACCAGCTTGCGAAATTCCTCGGGACCGTAATCGTCGATCATGAACTTGAGGCGCGCCTTGACGCGCGACATCCGGTACTCGGTCGTGCCCTGCCACACGTCGATAATCGCGCGCATCACCGGCATCGCCTGCTCGCGCGTAATAAACACGCCCAAGTGCCGCGACAGGCGCGGTGTCGAGGACTGTCCACCACCGACGCGCACCGCAAAACCCTCGCGCCCATCTTTCAGCATCGCGATCAGCGAGACGCAGTTGATTTCGGGCGCGTTGCACTGATGCTGGCATGCGGCTATCGAGATCTTGTGCTTGCGCGGCAGGTCCGAGTACTCGCGATTGCCGTAGAAAAATCCCGCAGTCTCGGCAATCAGCGGCGTCACGTCGAAAACTTCGTCCGGGTCCACGCCCGCAACCGGGCATCCTGTGATGTTGCGCACGACGTCGCCGCATCCGCCCATTGTCGTGAGCCCGACGCTTTTCAATTTCTCTAGAATCTGCGGAAATTTGTCGAGCGTAATGTAATGAAGCTGGAAATTTTGGCGCGTGGTCAGCTCGCCCTGGTCGCGCCCGTAGGTCTCGGAGATTTCACCGATTGCGCGGAGCCCATCGGCGCTCAGGATGCCGCTGGGGATTTTGATCCGCATCATGAACGTGCCGATTTTCGGCTTGTCGTGATACATGCCGAACCACTGGAGCCGCACGATATCTTCCTCGGGAAGTTTCTCGTACGAGGTCTCCGCCAGCCGGTCCCATTGGCCAGTCAGCTCGGTGGGGAACAGCTCGTGCTTGAGGCGCTCGACAGAGTTGCGCTTCAAGACCATTTCCCACGATTGCGGCTCCCTCTTCGGCACTGAACGAATCTCCTGCGAATGTAGAAGGTAACTTAGGTGAGTTACTTAGTCAATTAAGTAGATGACTAACCCGGTTGCCTATTCCAGTTATTGCCGGATTGTGCTAAATTTCAGGCCGGAAGTTCGATAACAATAGTGAAATTCGGCGTCGGCGTTGACTACTCCTTGAAGGCGCTCCTGCTACTTGCGGAGCGCTATCCTACCACTTTGCCGGTGCGAGTCGAGGAAATAGCCGCCACGCAGGACATCCCGGAGAACTACCTGCGCCGGCTGCTGATCGAGCTCAAGCGCGGCGGCCTGGTCGCCAGCCAGAAGGGACCGAGCGGCGGGTACATGCTCGCGAAGCCGCCGGCGCGAATCACGATGGCGGACGTCGTGGAAGTTATCGAGGGCGACTACACCCCGGTCGAATGCCTCGAGGAGAGTTCGTCGACGTGCCCGCGCGAGCAGCCGTGCGCGATGCGCGACGTGTGGCGCGAGGTGCGCGATTCCGTCAACGGAATCCTGCGCGGGGTGACGCTGCAATCGCTATCCGAAAAGCGCAAGCACGCGATCAACTACAGCATCTAACGTGCATACATTTGCCGCGGCCGGGGCCGCATTCCTAATCTGCGTATTGTGGTTCGATTTGATGTTCGACGTGCAGGTGCGCGGCCACGACCACGGCAGCGATTCCGTTCCTGCTTCCGCGTTGGCGTCGATCTCGGGCTACTACCGGCGCGTCACGCGGGAAGCATGGCCGATGAATCGGCTGATCGCAGTGGTGATGCTCCTGACCCTGCTCGTCATCGTCATCGAGATTGTGTTCGGCTCATATCATTGGTGGATCGGATGGATCTCCCTGGTCGCTGCCGTCACCGCGATTGGATTGGCGCGCGTGCGCACGATTCCGAACGCCTCGCGGCTGGGTAAAGCGTCAGACTCGCCGGAAGAGCAAAGCCGGCTCGCCCGCGCGATTTACAAGGATCACCTGTACTGCCTCGCCGCGATGGCGCTGGTGCTTGGCCTCCAGCTAATCGCGCCGCTTTGACGGTCGCGCTCACGTCGCGTCCGTCCACCTCTCCCACCCAACAAGTTCGAACAGGGACGAAGTCCCGCATCTTTCTTAGCATTGGGCGCAGGGGTCACCCCTGCCCAGGGAAGCGTGAAACCCACGGGGGGTTTCACATTCAATCAAGTGATTTACCCTTCCTACACGTGCGCGAGGATTTTCTCGCGCAGATCGCGCATCAGCTTTTCGTTCTGCCCGACTTCGCCGGTGAAGATGACCTGCGACGTGCCCCAGTCCTTCGCGCGCCGCTTCAGCTCGGCGATGGATTCCTCGGGCGTCCCGATCAGCATCATCGGCGACGCGAGTAAGTCGTCGGCAGTCTGACCAAACATCGGCGCCATTATCTCGGCGGTTTTGCGCGACGCGTCGCGCGACTCCGTGATAATCGTCGCAAAAATAAAGTTGCTGACTTTCACGGCGTCAGGCTTGCGGCCGAGGCGCTTCGCTTCTTCGCGGACGAAACTCACTTTCTCGCGGAACGATTTGTCCGTCGTGCGCTTCACCACCTCCATCGAGATGTGACCGCGCTTGCCCGCATCCGGAACGATGTTGATGTAGTCGGCGTACTTGGCCGCCAGGCGCAGCAAGCCTTTGCCGCCGCCGCCGAGGATTATCGGCGGATGCGGCTGCTGGATCGGCTTCGGCCACAGTATCGCATCTTTGAAATGGTAAAACTCACCGTCGAAGGTCGTGCGCTCGTTCTTCCACAACGACAGGATGCATGCGATCGATTCGTCGAGCATCCGCAGCCGCTCGGTGATTGGCGGGAACTGAATCCCGCTCATCTTGAATTCCGTCTCGGTCCATCCCGAGCCGAATCCTGCCACCAGCCGGCCGCCGCTCAACTGGTCGAGCGTCATCAGGCTCTGCGCCGTGATCGCGGGATGTCGAAACAAATTGCACAGCACCAGGTGGCCGACGCGAATCTTCTTCGTCGCTTCCATTACGACGGCGGCCATCACGACGTGGTCGAAGGCCTTCGATTTCACGTCGAGTTGCCGATCGGGACCTTCGTTCACGAGATGGTCGGGAAAGACGATGAGGTCATAGCCAAGCGCCTCGGCAGTTTGAGCATGGGCTCGATACTGGGCGGGTTCCAAATTGCCAAGCTGTATTCCGAATTCCATGTGCACCTCGCGAAAGACGGGATTTGAGTGGGCTACGTTAGCAAACCTGTCATCGCTAAGAACATCGGATTTTCGTTGAACTGCTTTCGGGACTGCGGGCTCGACCATTCCTTGCTTAAAATCACGGCAAATTCCTTCCTGAACTGCGATATCGCGCGTTTTCGCTGTTGGTAATTAGAATAGTGCCTTGGCGAGCGTTTTTAAGTCTGCTCATTCTTGCGCGGAAAATTGCCGCATCAACGAGCAGAGCGTCCGGTGCCGTACGGCGCCGATGCTTACGAAATCATCAGAGCATGCATTAGAAATGATTGAACGGTTTATTAAAGAATGATTATCTTTAGTACAGAGGATGACGAGGATGCGGTTTCGGCGTGCATGTGCCTGCCGTTTGGAACGTTGCCCGCGCGAATTGCCGACCAAGGAGACCTATGACTCCAACTATCGCGCAAGTTTCTGCTCGGAATAAATTACAACAACCCAAAAGACCCTCGATGCTCGACGCATTGGGCGAGTTCCGCGTCCCGCTCGAGGCCAGCATCTACTGGCTCGGCGCGCTCGCGCATCCGTGGCCGCACGTGCGTCCGCAGAACGCCAAGGTCATCATGCTCATTCCGGGTTTCATGGCCGGTGATATGACGCTCGCGCCGCTGGCGAACTTCTGCCGATGGCTCGGCCATCGCGCGGTCTATGCCGGAATTCTGTCGAACTCCGAATGCCCTCGCGAGACGATGCGCAAACTGAACGCGCGGCTCGCGCTCGCTTACGAAAAATTCGAGCAGCCGATAGTTGTGGTCGGCCAGAGCCTCGGCGGCGTCTACGCGCGCGAGATTGCGCGCGAGCAGCCCGAGATGGTCGAGCGCGTGATCACGCTCGGCTCGCCCATCAGACAGCCGCGTCGCCACGCCAACCTGGCCGTGCAGGCCGTTGCGCGCTCAATCGCCGCACTTCGCGGCAGAGCCGACGGATGCCTCAGCGAGGCGTGCCAGTGCGGACTGATGTTGAGCGACGACTCGCCCGCCGACGTTCCGACCACGCACGTCTACTCGCGCACCGACGGCGTCGTGCATTGGGAGAGCTGCATCGATCTGAGCGGCGCGCCAACGGTGGAAAACGTCGAGGTGATGGGCAGTCACGTCGGAATGGGTCTGAACGCCGACGTGTACCGCGTGATCGCGGACCGGCTCGCGATGCCTCGGCGCGTGCGGCTACACGAAGTCGCTTCGCACGCCGCCGCCGCGCTGAGCTAACCGCGCGAGAAGAATCGAATGCGGGGCTCCTCGCCCCGCGCCCCCGGCAGGGGTGACCCCTGCACCCGGTATCCGGAAAGAAAAGATGCGGGCTGACGCCCTGTTAGGAAGTTTTTGGGCGCGAGGACGCGAAGCGGGCGCGTGCCCAACGGCGCTGGTACAACCTCGACAGTCTCTCCCGAAAATAGTTCTAACAGGCCGTAAGGCCGCATCTTTCTCTTTAGTACCGGGTGCAGGGGTCACCCCTGCCGCGGGTGCGGGGCGCGCAGCCCCGCGATTTTTCCGCTCCGCGCTTATTTCATGTTCTCGTTCGCGAAATCCCAGTTGACCAGGTTCCACCACGCCTCGACATACTTGGGGCGCGCGTTGCGATAGTCGATGTAATACGCATGCTCCCACACGTCGCAGGTGAGAATCGGAGTCTGACCTTCGCGGATAGGGCATCCCGCATCGTGGGTCGCGACCACCTGGACTGAGCCGTCCTTGGCGCGCACCAGCCATGCCCATCCGCTGCCGAAGTGGCCGGCCGCCGCTTCGCTGAACTTTTTCTTGAACGCCGCGAAGTCGCCGAAGGTCTTCTTGATCGCGTCGGCGACCGGTCCCCTGGGCTCGCCGCCTTTCTTCGGGCCCATCGATTTCCAGTAGAAGGAGTGATTCCAGTGCTGTCCGGAGTTGTTGAGCAGCGGCCCCGGTTCAGCGGCTTTAACGATCTCTTCGAGCGATGCGTTCGCGAACTTGGTGCCCTCGATCAGCTCGTTAAGCTTGGTGACGTAGGCATTGTGATGCTTGCCGTGATGGTACTCGAGCGTCTCCGACGAAATATGAGGCTTGAGCGCATCCATGCTGTACGGGAGTTCGGGAAGTTTGAAAGCCATGATGAACACCATCCTTTCGGGCTGGAATCGAGATTCGCGGCCCCTATGAATTTTGGAAAGCAGCTCCCGAAATTGGGGTCTGATGATTTGAAGTTACGCCTGAGTCGGAACTAAGTCGAATTCTTTTCGAGGAGAAAGGCCAGACATCTTTCTATTGCAAAAACATTCATGCTGTGAAACAGAGATTTCGATTTGAACAGCATTAGTGGAGGCGAGCTCGAGGGAGGAGGACTCTAATGGAAGATCTGGTCTTTATGCTACTCAGATTCTTGCACTTCCTTTTCGGTATCACGTGGATAGGCCTGCTCTATTATTTCAATTTCGTGCAGACGCCGTTCTTCGGCGAGACCGAGCCGGCGGTTCGCAGCGGTGCGGTCCAGAAACTGGTTCCGCGCGCACTCTGGTGGTTTCGATGGGGCGCAATGGGCACCGTGATTTTCGGCCTGCTCTACCTGCTGATGTGGTGGGGAATGCGCCTGCAATTCGCGATGACGCCGTGGACTGTCGCGATTTTCACCGGCGGCCTGATGGGTCTCGTCATGTGGGCCAACGTATGGTTCGTCATCTGGCCGAATCAGAAAGTGGTCATCGCCAACGCGGTCGCGATGGCCGGCGGAGCGCCTGCAAATCCTGCCGCCGCGCCCGCCGGTCGGCGGGCCGCATTGGCGTCGCGCACCAACACGCTTTTTTCAATTCCGATGCTGTTCTTCATGGGCGCCGCGAGTCACTACAACCTGTTCAACGAAGCGACTCCCAACGGCATCACCGGTTGGCTGGTGGTTACGCTGATCGTGATCGTTCTGGTCGAGGCGAACGCGCTAATCGGCACTCAGGGCGCGACCAAGAAACCGCTGGATTCCATCGCGGGAACAATCCACTCGGGCCTCGGGCTCTGGATACTGCTGGTCGTAATCATCAAGGTGACGCTGGGCTGACCGAGTTCGCCTGGACAACGGGCTCAAACGACGGAGCCCCCGACGCGCATCGGTGGCTCCGCACTTTTTCAGTTCTTTTTCGCCGCTTCAGCGAGGAACGCCGTCAGATCGTCGATTCGATTCGCCAGCTGCGGCAGGGCGCGCATCGCGTGGGTGGTGCGCTTGGGCGTGTAGCCGGGCGGATACTTCAGAAACATCACGCGATCGTAAACCAGCTCGCGCGACGACCCCGCAATCGGCGGTCCCTGGCTGCCGGGCAGGTTGGGATTGGCGTTGTGGCAAACGACACAGTTCGTCATGTACACGATGCGCCCCTGCTCAGCCGGCGTCATCGGTTTCGCCGGCCCGCACGCCGACATTGCCATTGCGAACGTCATCGCAGCGGCGAAACTTCCGACCATCGCATGCGAAACCCGCGATGAGCGGATCGGCACCGCGATTTCTGACCTGGTCGGACGGCCCGGGATTGATTGCACGGATTAGATGCGTGGTGATCGAGTCGCTTCAGTATTCGGCGGGTAGCTCCCAGCCCTCGCTCTCGCGATTTTCCAGGCATAGCTCGATCGCCTCGCGAATATTCTTGAGCGCCTCTTCGCGAGTCCGTCCCTGGCTGATGCACCTGGTATAATGGGACATTCGGCGACCAGGAAACCGTCTTCGCCGGGCGTGAGAATGACGGGTAGTTCAGCCACTTTTGTAGAATAGCATCGCGCCGCTGAACCCGGTAGCAGAGGGTCTAGAGTTCGCGGCGGCCGCTTAGCGCACTGGTGAGCGTGGCGGAGTCGCTGTATTCGAGGTCGCCACCGGCGGGCAGTCCGCGCGCGAGGCGCGTGGTCTTGACGCCGAGCGGTTTCAAGGCGCGCGCGATGTAAAGCGCGGTCGCCTCGCCTTCGACAGTCGCGTTGGTCGCGATTATCACCTCGCGCACGACCGCGGGCGGACTCACGCGCGCAATCAGTTCCTTCATCTTGATGTCGTCGGGGCCGATGCCGTCGAGCGGCGCGAGCGCGCCGTTGAGCACGTGATATACACCGCCGAAACTGCGCGCCCGCTCGATTGCCATCAGGTCAGCGGGCCCTTCCACGACGCAAATCACTTCGCGCTCGCGCGCTTCGTCGTCGCAAATCTGACAGCGCGGATGGTCCGACAGGCCGAAGCATCCTGAGCACAAGCCGACGCGTTCTTTCATTTCGAGGAGCGCTTCGGCCAGCGCGATTACCTGGTCGCGCGGCCGATTGAGCAGATTGAACGCCAGCCGCGACGCCGTCTTTTCGCCGATTCCCGGCAGCCGCGATAGTTCTTTGACGAGCCGCGTCATCGCAGGCGGCAGCCCATCCTGACGCTTCAGGTTTTCCGCCATCAAGCGCGCTCCGTCAGTCGTTGCCGAAGCCGTCGTTGCCGAAGCCGGGGACCTGGAGCCCGTTCAGCGGGCCGAGCTTGCCCATCTCGTCGGCGAGCATCTTCTGCGCGCGCGCCATCCCGTCGTTAATGGCGACGAGTATCAGGTCTTCGAGCATCGATTTGTCGTTGGCGGCGACGATCGCGGCGTCGATCTGTATTTTGCGCAGGCGCAGCGAGCCGTCCACGACCACGCGCACCATCCCGCCGCCGGATCGCGCCTCGACGGTCTTCGACGACGCCGTTTCCTGCATCTCTTTCATGCGCGCCTGCAGCTCTTGCGCTTGCTGCATCAATGCCGACAAATCTATTTCTGCCACTCTGATCGCTCCTTGCCGCGGGTTTCCCTGCGGCAATCTACTACTTTGTTTCCTTCGCCGAAGCTTGCATGGAATTCGGCATCCTCAACTCAACCAACCGCGCGTCCAACGTATCGAACACTCTTCGCACTGCGGGATCCGCGAGTACCGCCTGCCGTTCCTCGGGCGTCGCCGCGCGTCGGGCAGCATCAATTGCCGGCGAGGCCGGCGCAATTTCTCTGATCGATTCGATCGGTTTCGACGGCGCCATTTCCTTGCGCCCATTCTCCGCGGCGACTGGATTGCTTATCACCGCTGCCGCGGAAGGCAACTCGCGCGTGACGCTTTCAGCGAACGGCATCGTAGTGCGGCCGGCCGCAGGCTTCGCCATGCCGTTGGCCGACAGCTCGACTCGAATCGCGCGGCCAAGATGCTCGCTCGCGAGCTCCGCGATCACCGCCTTGTTGTCGTTCAGATAGCGGATGTAAATATCGTTGCGCGCGGTGACCGTAAGCAGGTCGCCGTCGAGCGCGAGTCCTGCGCCCTGCTCCATGAAACCGGCCAGCGCCGCGCGCCGGCCGCGGATGAAATCGCGCAGCTCGGGAAGTTCGCGCGGGCTGTCGTCCTGAGTCTCATTTCGCAGCGGCGCGTCGGCTTTGACTTCGCCCTCGACGCGCAGCCGGCGCGCACCGCTCGATTGCGGATTCGACGCTTCCGGCTTCGCGGCGCCGCGGCCACCAGAGCCGCTGCCCGACGCGGCGGGCGGAGGGCCAGACGCGGGCGGCGGCGCGGAGCCGATCGCACGCAACAATTCGTCGGCGTCGATCACGGCCGCCAGCGACGCCATCCGCACAACTGCCATCTCGAGCAGCAGGTCGGGGTACGGAGAGCGAAGAATCTGTTCCTGCGAATCGGCCATCAGGCGAAACAGCCGCATGATATCGCGCGCGCTCGCGGCCGCGGCCAGCCGCTTCAGCTCCGCGACTTCGTGATCGGGAATATCGTCGAGCGGACTGTCGGAGTCGCCGGCGGGAAGCTTGGCGACCGCGAGATTTCTGAAGGTCTCGAGCAAATCGCGCCCGAGCGACTCGAGGTTTGCGCCACGGCTGGCCAACTCTCGCACGTGCGCGAGTGCGGCGGCCGCGTTTTTCTGCAAAATCGCGTCGGCCAATTTCAGCACGGTTGTGCGGCTAGCGACGCCGAGCGACGACGCCACCTCAGCCTCCGTCACCTTGCCCGACGCGGTCGCGATTGCCGTCTCGAGCATCCGCTCCGCATCGCGCATGCTGCCGCCGGCCTCGCGCGCTAGCAGTCGCAGCGCGCTTTCCTCGACCTCGACCTCCTCGCGCCGTGCGAGATCCTTCAGCCGCTCGAGGATCGTCAGGTACGGGATGCGCCGAAAGTCGTAGCGCTGCAGCCGCGACAGAATAGTCTCGGGCATCTTCTGCGGCTCGGTCGTCGCGAGGATAAACTTGACGTGCGGGGGCGGTTCCTCGAGCGTCTTGAGCAGCGCGTTGAAGGCGGAGTCGGTGAGCTGATGCGCCTCGTCGATAATGTAAATCTTGAAGCGGTCGCGCGCGGGGCGGTAGCTAAGATTTTCGATGATCGCGCGCGCGTCTTCGATCTTGCGGTAAGTGGCGCCGTCGATTTCGTTGACGTCGAGCGAGTTGCCGCTGCGAATCTCGACGCACGCAGCGCATTCGCCGCACGGCTCCGCGGTCGGACCCTTCTCGCAATTCAGGCATCGCGCGAGAATTCGCGCCGCCGTGGTTTTGCCGACGCCGCGAATCCCGGTGAACAGAAACGCGTGCGCGATGCGGCCGCGCTTGAGCGCTTCGCCGAGCGTGCGCGTGACGTGCTCCTGGCCGACCAGCTCCGAGAAGCGCTCGGGGCGCCATTTGCGCGCGAGTACCAGATGTGGGGTATGGGATTCGGCCATGACGAAATTTTTTCGCTCGGGACTGCCCGTCGAATGATAGCCAGGCACCCCTGCGGCACAGGGTGGCAGCCGGTACCGTTGCTTCCTTCCGGACCTGGCGGGGTTCGCGGCCTTCCCTTGCGCAGGACCCGGCTATCAGCGGCGGGCAGTCCCGAGAACTTGCTCCAGCGCGTTTCTTTTGCGCGCCCTATTACAGTATCACAGCGGCGTTCATGCAACCGCAGATGACGAAAATGTTAGTGCCCACAGTAACCCGATTGTGCGGCTACATCTTTTCTATTTTGAAGATTCGATTAGGATCGGCTTGCCGCCTCGTATTCCGACGCCCGGCAGGCGATAAGCTGCGCATTCGGCGAGCTTCTCAGCTGGATGAATCAATCCGAAAGTGTGTGTGCGACCCCCGCGTCCGGAGCTGGCTCGGCTGGTCTCGTATTTCCAATCGGACGCCTCGAGGAACACTACATCAACTCGCCACACCACCATGGATCTACCCGGTTTGAAGGTCTCGGTCGGATCAACCACATACCGCCAAACGATGTACCAACCGGGGTGGTTGTAATGGGATTGAATCGCCCACGGTCGCGTACTTCCCTTCGATTCCAAGGCGGTCTTGGCCGACGGATTGAGCCTACCGTCTAAAGACAAATCCGGAAAACGCTGCTGTGCCGTATCCGGATGTTTGTGTCGTTTCTAAGGACTGAACGCAGCGAGAGCCTTGGCTCCGAAGATTCCTACGATCGCACTGAACACGTTCGCTTGTTCGAAATATAGGTCGACAAGTTCCCCTGCTTCTCGCTCAACGTACTCAACGGCCTGCCGAATGTGAATCACTTCCAAGCCTTTCGGCAAGTGAAAGCTTTCGCTGGGCATCTCCGTAAGATGCTCCGTTAGTCGTCAATTTCGCAAGTTGCGGGACGGCTTTCATCGCTACTCTGAAGAACTCGCGATCTGCTTCGATGCCAATGCTTTCGTACCCAACTGCGGAGGCCGCCGCGACAGTGGACCCACCGCCCATGAACGGATCAAGAACGATACCCATGCCGAGCGGCAATGATGCGCGAACTATTTGACGCATGAACGCCTGAGGTTTGAGCGATGGATGTGGTGCCAAGGCGCGTTCTTCGGGTCGCGTAGGCGCGGAACGAATGACGTCGAGGAAAGGCTCAGTTGCGGAAATTCGGCGCAAGCCTCCAGTTTTCCATTTGCGCAAATTGTCTTGTACCCTGCCTTCGCACGGTTTCCGAAAAAGTCCCCACGGTTCCCACGCTGAGCGAGGCATCACCGAAATGTCGGTGAATTCGTCGTGCGCATTCTTGGGTCGATCTCCACCACGCAGCGTTTGCACGAGGCGTATGACTTCGCCCCGCTTTTCGAAGCCGACCTCCATCAGCGGCAAGTAAACCAAGTGGGACAGCAGTGGGTTTGTGGCGATGAAAAGGTGAGCCCCCGGCACGAGAATACGAAATGCGCGTTGGGCGAAATCGTGGAAGAACTGACGCAGAGCCTATATCTCCCGCTCCCCGAGCACCGTAAATCGTGGCAGCGGGCTTCGCTTGCAGCCATCAAATGAAGGCGGGATTCTCCATACTCCACCGCGGCCGGCGCGGAGCTTGACTTTCTCGCCCTCGGTATATTCCTTCAAGCCATATGGCGGGTCTGTAACGATTGCGTGAATAGACTCAGGCTGTCGCGAGTTCATCCACGCGAAGCAATCCGCCAAAAGGATTGCGTACTTTCCCGGAGAATCCACTGCACCAATCCTGTGGGTTGGAACTTGTCTTGTATTAACAGTCAATCGTGCTCCGATTTTGTTGGGACTATGCTGCTTGGCCCGCAAGCTTGCAAACCAAGAGCTCGGAGCCACGCTGATACACTCAGGCCGGTACGTCGAGCACTTATGGTGAATCGTCGCTTCTGCGCGGCAGTGAGCCGTATTCGAATCGATGCCAGCTTGACCTGGTTGCCTGCGACCGATCGCGTCACATTTTGGAGTGTAGCAACATCCGGCATACGTCACAATTCCACGGGCTTCGAGGGAAGATCTCAGGTGTCGGGTTCCGCGCGTTGCTATCTGGTCCCTCGCGCGTTATTCCAGTGCTGATCGGGAACTTTCCGTCCTTGCCTGGAGTTAAGGGCGCAATTGAGGAGACTTGTATGAAGATGTTCACCGCCGGATTAATCGCAATTGCCATAGTCGCCTTCATTGCATTGCGCCCGCGGATTGCACGCGCCGACTTGGTCAAGGAAGGACAGATCGCGCCGCCGTTTACCACCCAAATGGTCACCGGCGAAACTGAAGCGCCGGTTTCGCTCGCTGATTTCCATGGCAAAAAAGTCGTACTGTATTTCTACCCCAAGGACGAAACCTCGGGATGCACCAAAGAGGCGTGCGCGTTCCGCGACGGCTACGCGCGCTTCACCAACGCCGGCCTGGTCGTGCTCGGATGCAGCGTCGATTCGGCCGACGCGCACAAGGATTTCATCCGCAAGAACGGCCTGCCTTTCCCGCTCCTGCTCGATCCCGACAAGAAGATTGCGAAGGCCTACGGGGCAGCCAACGGGATTCCAATCCTTGGGCTCGATCGCCGAATCACCTACGTCATCGACGAGAACGGCAAGGTCCTGAAAGTTTACCCGAGCGTCGATCCGTCCACTCACGCGATCGAAATCCTCAACGACCTCGGCGTCGCCGACGCAGCGCCTCCCGCGCAGGCCAAGCCCGCGATGCCGGCGTCTAACTAGTTTCCCGCGCCTGTGGGTGCGGTTGGGTGCTGCTGGCTCAGGCAATGAACGGAGCCGAGGCCCCAGACCAGGTCGGTCGAGGGGACGCCGACCACGCGGCGCCCGGGGAAAAGCCGGGAGAGCGTCGCGGCGGCGAGCGCGTCAGCGGGGGCGTCGAAGGTCGGCATCAGGATTCCGCCGTTGGCTATGTAGAAGTTCGCGTACGAGGCCGGCAGGCGCGTGCCGTCGTAGATGACCGCCGGGGGCATCGGCAGCGTTTCGATTTTGAACGGGCGGCCGTCCTGATCGCGCATCGCGCGCAGCCGCTCAAGGTTGTCGCGCAGCACCTTGTAATTCACGTCGGCGGGATCGTCCTCGACGACAGTGACGATAGTATCGGGCGCGACGAAGCGCGCGAGATCGTCGATGTGGCCGTCGGTGTCGTCGCCGGCGATTCCGTCGCCGAGCCACAGCACGTTGGTCACGCCGAGATACGTGCGCAGGTAGTCCTCGATGTCGGTGCGGCTGAGCGCGGGATTGCGATTCGGGTTGAGCAGGCATGACTCGGTGGTGAGCAGCGAGCCGGCGCCGTTGACGTCGATCGAGCCGCCTTCGAGCACGATGCCCGGTTCGATCACTTCGAAGCCGTAACGCGCGCCGAGCTTTTGCGGCACGACGTCGTCGAGATCGAAGGCGCCGTACTTTTCGCCCCACGAGTTGAAGCGCCAGTCGAGCGCGATCTGATTTGGGCCGGCGGGCGCGGCGGTTGCGAGGCGGTTTACGAAAATCGGGCCGTGGTCGCGCACCCACGCGTCGTTGGTCGGCAGATGAAATATGTCGATTGGAAGAAGCGGGCCGGGCGCTTCCTTTTCGGTACGGCGGGCGGCGTCGCGAATCATTGCGCGAACCTCGTCGAGCTGCGATGCGTCGGTGACCATCAGGCGGACGGGCTCGAAACGCGCAATCTTCGCGACCATGTCCGCGTAGATTGGCGGGATGACGTCGAACTTGCCCGGCCAGGTGTCGAGATTGTGTGGCCACGCGAGGTAGCACGCGAGATGCGGCGCCCACTCGGGCGGCATCCGATAGTCCGCGAGGATGCGGCGATCCTCAGGTGAAATGGCGGTCACGATTATGAGCGATAGCGGCGCGTCAGGTCGGCGTAGGCGTCGATGCGGCGGTCGCGCAGGAACGGCCAGTTGCGGCGGACCTGCTCGATCTTGGCGAGGTCGCATTCGGCGACCAGCGTTTCTTCGGCGGTGGCGCTGGCGCGCGCGATGACCTCGCCAAATGGATCGGCGACGAACGAACCGCCCCAGAATTCGAGTTCACCCTCGACGCCGACGCGATTGACCGCCGCGACGAAGACGCCGTTGGCGATCGCGTGGCTGCGCTGAATCGTCTCCCAGGCGTTCTGCTGCTTGGGGCGGACTTTTTCGGGCTCGCCATGCCACCATCCGATGGCTGTGGGATAGAAGAGAATCTGCGCGCCCGCCATCGCGGTGAGCCGAGCCGCTTCGGGGAACCATTGATCCCAGCATACGAGCACGCCGAGCGGGCCGTGCGAGGTCGGATGCGCGACGAAGTCGAGATCGCCAGGGGTGAAGTAGAATTTTTCGTAGTAGCGAGGATCGTCGGGGATGTGCATCTTGCGATAACGCCCGACGATTTTCCCGGACTCGTCGATGACGGCCGCAGTGTTGTGATAAACGCCGGCCGCACGGCGCTCGAAGATCGACGCGACGATGATTACTTTGCGCGCCTTGGCCACGGCGCCGAGCGCTTCGGTCGTCGGCCCGGGAATCGCCTCGGCGAGATCGAAAAATTTCGGGTCCTCGGTCTGACACGGGTAGTGCGAACCGAACAGCTCCTGGGTGCATACGATTTGCGCGCCACGTCGGGCAGCCTCTTCGATTTTGGCAATTGCCTTGTCGAGATTAAGGCGCGGCTCGGGCGCGCAGCTCATCTGGATGAGCCCGATAGCGACTTTGTCACTCCGCGATGCCATAACAATTGTGATAGCAACCGCGCACGTCGCACGCTATCACCGAGCCGATTTTCGTCCGCTACGGCTTTGAACTCAGGTCCGCTTTCCCGGTCGCAATATCGACCGGGAACGAGATGTGCTCCTCGACGATCACCCACTTTCCATTGATCTTCTTATAGCCGTCGCTGACTCGAAAGGTCATGTCGATCGGCTTACCGCTCTTGTCGGTGCCGCTGAACCGCTGGATATTGTGCCCGAAGCCCAGCTTGCCGTTGGCGGTGACACTAAGGTCGGACATTTCCGCCTTGAGCGGTCCCTGAAACAGTCCGACGAAGCCTTCATTGTCGGCGCGCCATGCCTTGATACCGACATATTGCCGTGGCGGAATCGCGTCGAAGACAAACAGAGTCTCGTCCTGAAGATATGGGGCCAGCGCGTTGTCCAGGTCCTTCGCCGCGAAGGCCTTAATCATAGCGGCTTCCATCGCGCGGATTTCCGCCTCGTCGCTTTCTTTGGCGCCGGACTGTCGCGCGAAAACGAACAATGCGAGCGAGATTGCGACCACGCCCAAAACGATCAGCTTCTTCAAACGAGTTCCTCCCCTCGTGCTTTGCGGGCCGGCGTGATGCCGACCTGAGTCGCCTTTCTACTTAAATGTAGTAGAGCCAGTCGCGGTAGCGCGGCTCGCGGCCGTGCAGAGTGGCCTGGAAGACCTGCTGCACCTTGTGCGTGATCGGGCCCGGCTTGCCGGGGCCTATCTTGCGATCGTCAAGCTCCACGACGGGAGTTACTTCGGCGGCGGTGCCGGTCATGAAGGCTTCATCGGCGATGTAGAACGCGTCGCGGGCGAAATATTCCTCGCGCACCTCGACCGCGTTGTCGCGGAGAATCCTGATAACCGCGTCGCGCGTGATTCCCGCCAGCACCGACGTGAGCGGCGGCGTGCGCACGACACCGTCGCGAACGACGAACACGTTCTCGCCGCTGCCCTCGGCGACGAAGCCCTCGGTGTTGAGCAGCAGCGCCTCATCGTAGCCGTTGCGGCGCGCCTCATAGCCGGCGAGGATTGAGTTGACGTAGTGGCCGGTGGCCTTGGCGGCCGGCATCATCGAGTTGTGATGGAATCGCACGAACGATGAGGTCTTGAGGCGCACGCCTTTGTCGACGCCGTCCTGGCCGAGATACGCGCCCCACGGCCACGCGGCGATCGAGACGCGAATTTTGTTTCCGCGCGCCGACAATCCCATCTCACCTTCGCCAAAAAACACCAGCGGCCGGATATAGCATTCGGCGAACTTGTTGATGCGCACCACGTCGGCGCACGCCTTGAGCAATTCTTCCTGGCTGTACGGGACTTCCATCTCGACGATGTGGCCGGAGTCGATGAGGCGGCGGATGTGCTCGCGGGCGCGGAAAATCGCGGAGCGGCCGTCGTCGCTCTTGTAGCATCGCATCCCTTCGAAGACCGCGAGGCCGTAGTGCAGGCTGTGGGTGAGGACGTGAACGGTGGCCTCGTCGAAGGGGACCATCGCGCCATCCATCCAGATTCGATCGGAGCGGAGATTGTTCGCGGGCATAGTGGAGTCAAAAGTAGTCGAAGGAGGGAAGTTAGTCGATGGGGGGCGCGGCGCGACGTTAGTCGATGGGGGGCGCGGCGCGACGTTAGTCGCGGCGCGTGGGGTCTGGCGACGGCGCGGACGCGCCGGCGCCATTCAGGTCGCCGGCGGAGGCGCCGGCGACGGTGCCGACGTGGCGGGAGCGGCGGCGCCGCCGCCGGCGTCGCCGGCGATTGCCGCCCGGAGCAGGCGCGGCACCGCCGCGGGCGTCACCGCCGCGCGCGGGACTCGGGCTGAACGCGTCAGGGTCGGTGAGGAAGCGAATCATCCGGGTGGAATCGATCGAGTAGGTCGGCGCGGTCATCTCGAAGAACATCCGCGCGTCGGGAAAGTACGGCCGGCGCATCAGGCGCCGCGTGCGCCGCGTGGGCGCGGCGAGATTCTGGAAGGCCTCAAGTATCAGGCGCATCTGCTCGGTGTCGCCCCGCGCGAAGCCTCGCGCGCGAAGCGAGCCCAACAGATCGACGCGGCGGTCGCCACCGCTGCGAAGGTCGCGATAGAAGTCCAGCATCAGCGCCGCCAGCACGATCGAATGGTCGGGGGAAAATCCGCTCGCGATCGCACGGCCGAGCGCGGCCATGTTGCGGACGGCGGGCTGCTCGGCGAGCGTGGCGCCGCGCGATTTCAGATGAGCGGCGAGAATCGGGATCACGTACTCGAGCAATCCCAGCTCTTCCATCAGGACTAGCGCGTGCGCGGCCTCCGGCTGGCCGAGCGTTTTGTAGGTTTCGTCGACGAGGCGCGGCACGGACGCCTTGGCCAGGTCGGCGCGATGGCGCCCGATGGCCGCATGCGTGGCAGGCTCGATTTCGAAGCCGAGCTTGGCGGCGAATCTCACCGCGCGCATCATGCGCACGGGATCCTCGCGCATCCGCAGCTCTGGGTCGCCGATAGTGCGGATCAGCCGGGCCTCGAGATCGTCGACGCCGCCGGGAAAATCGATCACGTGGAAAGTTTGCGGGCTGTAAAACAGCGCGTTGACGGTGAAGTCGCGGCGAAACGCGTCTTCCTCCGGCGTACCGAAAGTGTTGTCGAGGCGAATCAGCGGATCGTCGGTATCGGCGACGGCCTCGGCCTGTTTGCGGAAGGTGGCGACCTCGACATTCTGGCGGCCGAAGAATACGTGGACCAGGCGAAAGCGCCGGCCTATCATCCGCGAGTTGCGGAACAGGTCGCGGACCTGCTGGGGATGGGCCGAAGTGGCGACGTCGAAGTCCTTGGGCTTGCGCGAGAGCATCAGGTCGCGCACGCCGCCGCCGACCAGGTATGCCTCGAAGCCGGCTCCGGCCAGGCGATAGAGGACCTTGAGGACGTTGGCGTCGATATCGCGCCGCGAGATGGGATGCTCGGCGCGGTGGAGTATGCGGGGTTCCAATTGCGTTAGCCCGAATTTCGTCCCAAAGCTAGCACTTCGGCGCGCGGTCTTCATCGCCTCCGCCGCTTTGCCCATAACGCTCGAAAAGAGTTACCCTAGGCCGCACCAAAGGAGACTTCTACATGGACAAATTTCTAACCGACGTCAAAAAGCTCCGCGATAACGCCCGCAAGAATATGACCAAGGGCGCCGTTACCGAAGGTTACAAGGCGGATGTCCATCAGGTGCTGAAAGTACTCAACGACGTGCTCGCGACCGAGTTGGTCTGCGTGCTCCGCTACAAGCGGCATTACTACATGGCGCAGGGCATCAGCTCCGACTCGGTCAAGGCGGAATTCCTGCAGCACGCCAACGAGGAGCAGCAGCACGCGGATTCGGTTGCGGAGCGAATCACCCAGCTCGGCGGCGAGCCGGACTTCAGTCCCAAGGGACTGGCGGACCGCGCGCACTCGGAGTACGTCGAGGGCAAGACGCTGGTCGACATGATCAAGGAAGATCTGATCGCCGAGCGGATCGCGATCCAGAGCTATTCGGAAATCATTCGATGGCTGGGCGACAGCGATCCGACCACCAAGATACTGATCGAGCAGATCAACAAGGTGGAAGAGGAGCATGCCAACGACATGCTGGACTTGCTCACCAAGATGGGCTGACGATTAGTGTCGCGATGGGGACGCGGCACACCTGCGAGCCGGCGTCTGCTTTACTTGTGATTACAATTTTCCGTTGACAACAACGGACCAGATGATAGTGATTATCATCTGGGTTGTGGAACCAGTTCGGAAACGAACGACGCCGGAGAACGCCACCATGAAGCCCGCTGGCTTCCTGTTCCTCTCCATTCTCGCAGCCGCCGCGGTGGCTGTTTCGTTCAGCCTGGTTTGCGCTCAAGAAACCGGTCCGCTGGCTGATCCAAAGTCCGAGAACCAGGCAGGCTTTCCAAGCACTCTCTATTCGTGGGTGATTCCGCCCGACAATCCGCAGACGCCGGCCAAGATTGCGCTCGGCAAGGCGCTGTTCTTCGAGGACGCCTTGTCCGCCGACGGCCAAGTTTCGTGCGATCAGTGTCACGCGCCGGCCAAGGGCTTCACCGATCAGCTGCCGACCTCGATGGGTATCCACGCTCAGTTCGGCCAGCGTAACGCACCGTCGGTCCTGAACGCGCTGTTCAACGTGACCCAGTTCTGGGACGGCCGCTCGCCGACGCTCGAGGCCCAAATCGAGGGTCCGGTGACCAATCCGGTCGAGATGGGCATGAAATCGACCGACGACGCGGTCGCCGCGATTAAGGCGATTCCCCAGTATCAGAAGCAGTTCCAGGAAGTGTTCGGGCACGACGTCAACTTCGCCGATATCGAGCGCGCGATCGCCGCGTACGAGCGCACGCAAGTCGCATTCGACTCGCCGTTCGACAAGTTTATCGGCGGCGACCAGGGCGCGATCAGCGATTCGGCCAAACGAGGATGGGCGATATTCAACGGCAAGGGACGCTGCATGTCGTGTCACGGTTGGAATCCGACGCAGCCGCTGTTTACCGATCAGAAGTTCCACAACATCGGGGTGTCGGCGCATAAGTCGGACTTCGTACCGCTCGCGCGCAAGGCGCTCGACACGCTCGGCAAGACGGGCGGCGACTCGATAGCGATCGACAAGCTCGCGATTGGCACCGACATGAGCGGGCTCGGGCGTTTCCTGGTGACCAAGCAGCCGCATGATATCGGCTCGTTCCGCACGATGGGTCTGCGCAACCTGCTGGTCACGCAGCCGTACTTCCACGACGGCTCGCAGGCGACGCTGTGGGACACGATCGATCATTACAACAAGGGCGGCGTGCAGAACCCGTACCTGGACGGCGGTATCACTCCGCTCGGACTCACCGAAGCGGAAGAGGACGATCTGGTCGCCTTTCTCGCCAGCCTGACCAGTCCCGAGTATGCGGACGCGGCGAAGGCTGAATACGATCTGCAGTTCAAACGCTCACGCACAGACAGGCCGCAGCGCGACACGGCCGCCGCCAACGGCGACAAGGGGCGCGGGCCAGGATTGGCGGGACCGTTCGGAGATATCGGACCGGCGCAGAACGAAGAGGATCCGGCGTCGCTGGGCGGCGATTAACCTGATGAGAAATAAAAGGCAGGCGCGCGATGGCGGCTCGGCATAAGAGCGTCGAAACGAAATACATGGAAGAGCGCGACGCGGTCCTGCGCGGACTGCGCGGTCTGGACCGGCGCACGTTTCTGAAAGTGCTGGCCGCGTCGGCCGGCGCGGTGATGGCGAAGAGCCTGATGCCGCCGCATACTTTTCAGCTCGTCGAGGTCGCCAACGCCGCGCCCGACAAGAGCGCGGAAGCGACCGGGATGGCGGGCAAGCCGCCGTTCACCTTCGCCTACATCTCGGACACTCATCTATATCCGCGCACGCTCAACCAGCGCTTCGTGCGCGGCGCGGTCAAAGCGGTCGAGGACGTCAACGCGCTCGATCCGCAGCCCGACTTCGTGTTGTTCGGCGGCGATCTCGCGCAAACCGGCCGTCGCGAGGAGCTTGATCTCGGCAGGCAGATTCTCGCCGAGGTGAAGGCGCCCGTGAAAATGATGGTCGGCGAGCATGACTGGTTCTACGACCTGGGCGACACGTGGCAGGAGATGTTCGGGCCGCCCAACTACTCGTTTGACTGGAAGGGCGTGCATGTCGTGGTGCTGATGAGCGTGCACGAGAAGGATTTCTGGACGGCGCGCAAAATGACGCCGGCCGACCGCATGCAAACGGTCGCGGGCCTCGACAACGGCATCCAGTCGCGGTTCGAAGTTGGCGATGAAGAGCGCAAGTGGCTGTCCGACGACCTCGCCAAGGTGCCGCACACGACGCCTCTTCTGGTCTTCTCGCATTCGCCGCTCTACAAGTACTACCGCAACTGGAATTTCTGGACCGACGATGCGGAGCAGGTGCAGACGATTCTGAAACCGTACGAGCATGTGACGGTGATCCACGGCCATACGCATCAGATGCTCTACAACCAGATCGGGAACATCAGCTTCTACGGGATGCTCTCGACGGCGTGGCCGTGGCCCTACGCGCCAACCGGGCTGCCGCCGCTGACGGTTCAGATGAACCGCGCCGATCCGTTCGATCAGTTCGACGGACTCGGCGACGGCCAGCTTAATGTCCGCTCCGACGGCTTGGCGGACAAGATCTATAACCTGTGGGATCGCAATCCGGTGTCGGTGAAGGCGGACTACCTGGTTTCACACGGTAAGATCGCGCGACCGCCCGCGCCACAGTTCGCGAGCTACTGAGAGATGACACGACGAACGATCGCATTGGCTACTGCCGCGGGTTGTGCGGCGATACTCGCCGCAGTGGCGTACGCGCCGCAAGTACTTCGCGCGCAGCAAGCGCAGCCACTGCACATCCACCAGGTGCCCGCATCGAAAGACGGCGGCGTAGTCGTGATGCTGTGCGACGGCAAGACCAGCATGGAAGTCAAAGGCTTGAAGACCGGCGAATCGATGAGTCATGCGCAGGCGGTCGAGGTCACGCGCGAGTTGATGGCGCAATGGCAACGCGAGCATCCGAACGAAAAATGGGAGATGGCGCAGACAGAACAGTCGTCTCAGCCGGCGCCTATGTCATACGCAGCAGGGGCGGGAGCGAAGGCGCCGTCGAAAGGAATGCAGCAGGGCGATACGTACGCGAGCTTCACCGATCGCGACTACAAAGTCTGGAAGAACGAGACTGACAACTTCGTCGCGGAAGGCAAAAAGATTTTCCACAGCGACAAGGAACTCGGCGGCACGATTGGCGTGAGCTGCGACATGTGTCATCCCGACGCGTCGAATACGCATCCCGAGACCTATCCGAAATACCAGGTACAGCTGCAGAAGGTCGCGCTGCTGCGCGACATGATCGATTGGTGTATCGAGAATCCGGTCAAGGGCAAGGCGCTCGATCCAAACGATCCAAAACTGCGCGCGCTCGAAGCGTACATCCTCGCGCAGCGCAAAGGCGTCGCGCTCGATTACGGCAAGCATTGAGCGCTCGCGCTCAGCGGGCAGCTTTACAAAGCACCCAGAGGCTGATAGCACTAGCACCTAATTAGGTGCTCGCTCATAGAGGTGCCGCTTGGCCAAAATCAACATCGCGAAAGACATTCAGTCGCTGACGACCTTCAGGCGTAAGTCGGGACAATTTCTCAAACGGATCAAGAAGACCAAGCGGCCCATCGTGCTGACCGTCAATGGCAAGGCCGAGGCAGTCGTGCAGGACGCGGAAGCCTATCAGCGGTTGCTCGATATCGCCGCTCGCGCCGACGTTTACGAGGCCATCCGGCAGGGCTTGGACGACATCGCTCACGGTCGGACGCGGCCCGCGCGTGAGGTATTCAACGAGATGCGCCGGCGCTATGGCCTACCTCGTTGAACTGTCAATCCGCGCTGAGCAGGACCTCCACGACATATATGAGCGAATCTCGGCTGACGATTCCGCCGTCGCCGCTTGTTGGTTCTCCGAACTTGAGGAGGCTATCTACACGCTTGAAACGCTCCCGCGACGCTGCCCGATTACTCCCGAAAGCAAAAAGACCAAAGGCGGATTGCGGCATCTGCTCTACAGCTCTAAACGAGATGTCTACCGCGTGATTTACGAAATCTATGAATCGGACAAGTTGGTTAGCGTCATAACGATCAGACACGCAGCCATGGATGAGTTCCACCAAGCAGGGAGAAAGCATTAGCGCGCGCGGTAGAGGAGCCAGGCGCGCTCTGAGATTGCGGATATGTAGAAGAGTGCGATCAGTGGGGCGAGGTCGCGCACCAGCGCGCCGGGAAGTGCGGGGGGCGGTGCGATCGCGAGCGTGATCACTAGCGCGTAGTTGATTATTCCGCCCCAATGGCCGAGGCGGCTCTTTACCGGGCCGGTCGCGGGCAGCGCCAGCAGCATCGAATCGATTGCGTACTGGCTGAACGACAGCGCTATCAGGATCGGGATGTAGAAAGCTATCGTGCCGGCGGCCGCCTCGCAGAAAAGCGCGGCCAGCACGAATGTCACGTCCGCGATTCCGTCGAGCCATCGCCCACTCCCGCTCGCGACTCCGAGGCGCCGCGCGATTCGCCCGTCGATGAAGTCGCTGCCGGCCGCGGCCAAGGCAACAATCGCGAACGCCGGGCGTCCATGATGCCTGTGCGCGGCGAGATCGATCCAGATTGCGGCCAGCGCGAATCTCATCGCGCTCAGGCCGTTGGGTATCTGCGCGAGTATCGCGGCGCGCGGGCCGCGGTGCTTCACCGTTTCGCTTGCAAGAGCCGAATGCTCTACAATCGTTTTCTTATGCCCGGAAAAACTTCCCGCACTATTCAGATCGTCAGCCACGGCCCGTCATGCCTCGACGGTGTGATGGCGGCGGCGGCGGTCGCGCGCTTTTACGATGGCCATAAAGTCTTCACGACGCTGGCCGGCAACAACGAGGCCGACCATGTAATCCAGAACCTGACGCTCAAGTCCGAGGACGCCAGCGACGAAATCTGGATCACGGATTTGTCCTGGAACTCACCCGCCACAGGCGCGCATCTGGTGGAGCTGAGCGGGCGTGGCGCGCAGATTTACTGGATCGATCATCATCGCACCGCAGTTTCCCGCGCCGATGCCCCCGAGTTCAAGGTGCCGTTCGCCGGCAAAGTTCTCAGCGAACAATATTCGGCGGCGCGGCTGACGTTCAATTTTCTCAAACGAATGGGGCGCGACCTGCCCGAGCGCCAGCGCGCCGAGTTCGAGGCCTTCCAGCCGTTCGTGATGATTGCCGACGATCACGATCGCTGGATTCACAGGATTGCCGAGTCGTCCGACTGGGCGCTGGCCGTGCAGACGCTGGGCGGAACGCAGTCGTATCGCGAAATCCTGAAGCTGAGCGAGCCTCAGATGAGCCGCAAGCTGCGCACCGCGTTCGAATCGGGGCAGGATGCGATGCGCCGCAGCCTCGAGCTGGCCAACGCGACGATGGTCGATCGCAAGCTCGACAACGGAGTCACGGTGCGGACGGCGTGCTGCTTCGGCTACAGCAGCGAAGTCGCGGCGCATCTCTACAAGGGGCAGACTCGCACGGTGGTCGCGCTGTTCGACTTGCGGAGCCAAGGCGTCAGCCTGCGACGCAGCTCCGACTGCGACATCGATTTGTCGCTCCTCGCGCAGCACTATGGCGGCGGCGGTCATGCGGCGGCGTCGGGCTTCGCGATTCCGGATTTGCGGCGTCTGCCGGCCGAGCGGCTCGCGGAAATTCTGGGCGACGAACTCCAAAAGCCCGCGAACTGATCCGGGCGCGGGCCTTCCTTCGCCAATGGATGGACTGAAGCCGGCAACCTAACCCCTAACCCCTTCCCACTGTGGGAAGGGGAACCGGTCGGAGAGAGATTGTTCGTCAATTGGACCGTTCCCTCTTGCAAGTACAGGTTATCCAGCGGTAAAGAAGTGCTTATCTCGACACGGAGGATTCCAACGATGGCCTTTGAAGGAATTCTGTTGCTGGTCGGTACCTTTCTCATTCTAGCGATTGGTTTTTGGAAAGCCGCGGAACGCCCCAAGGGTGCGGGTAGCGAGCCGCGCGCGAGCCAGGCGTCAGAACTGCATAAAGTCTAGGTCGCCGCGGGGCTAATCGCTTGAGTTCCTTCGGTGCGGGGACAATTCGCGCTCCGCAGGGGCACCGTTGCTTCATCGCGGCGGGGGTTTCAACTTGATTTACTACCATATGTAGTGGTCTTGGGACGGCTGTGCTACCAAGGGTAGTTTCGTTCCGTCAGAAATTGTTTTCATCGGAAGCTCGCGTTGCCCAATTTCGGACGAATCTGGCGAACGCAGCTGAGTGGTTGACCACAGCCGTAAGAGTATCACAGGAAATCCGCCTCGGTCAGGCTGAATAGTTCACCCCCGATCCAGCGTGGCGCGTGGCGGACGCGTTTGCGTTAAATCTGACAATTTGCCTAGACTGACTGTACGTTCATTTGACTGACTGTCCAGTTCAGCATGACGAAGGAAGAAGTAATCAAGGAATACCGGGTCCGGGAGATCCTGGAAGCCGCACGGCGCGTGATGGCTCGATACGGGATGCAGGGGACCACGGTCGATCGCGTGGCCGAGGAAGCGAAAGTCGCCAAGGGCACTATCTACCTGTACTTCGAGACCAAGGACGCCCTGGTCCACGCGGCGGTGCTCGAGGGTCTGCGCGAGATGGTCGCGGAGACGGTGGCGTCGGACGACCCGTCGAGGCCGCCGCTGGAGCGAATCCGCAAGCTCATCCTGGCGCAGCTTCGAATCCAGGCTTCGAACCAGGATTTTCTGAAGACGCTGATCATCGGCAATTCGCTCGATATCGAGCTCGAGTCGGAAGCCGGCCGGGAATTCATGCGGGTCTACGCGGGCCATCTCGACTTCGTCGCGTCGGTGCTGCAGGACGCGATGGACAAGGGCGCAATTCGGCGGCTCGATCCGCAATTCGCTGCGTTCATGCTCGGTGAGATGCTGACCGGGTCGCTGCGGCGGCGCCTGCTCAAGCTGGCGTCGAGTCCGCTGGAGTCGGACGCCGAAGCGGTCGTGGAACTTTTCCTGAAAGGGATCGCGGCGATTCCATGAAGCTGTTTTTCAGTGTTCGGTCTCTCTCCACCCTGGCGACTGCGCTGGGTGCGTTGGTGCTCGCGGGATGTCATCAGCCGGCGGCGGCCGAGGTCGATAAGGACAGCAAGACGGGGCCGGCGCCGATTGCGATCGCCGTGGCCACGGCGCATCAGCAGAGTCTCGAGCGCACGGCCGAGGTGCAGGGCGCGCTGTTCCCGCGCGAGCATGCGGTGATGTCGTCGGAAGTCGAGGGCAGAGTCGCGGAAGTGGTTGCGGACTTCGGCGACAAGGTCATGGCCGGCCAGGTGATGTTGAAAATCAACCCGCGCGAATACGAGCTGAGAGTCGAGACCGCGCAGGCGGCGCTCGACCAGGCGCGCGCCAGGCTTGCCAACTCGACCGCGCGCTACAATCGCGCACAGGCACTGAAGCGAGCGTCGGCCATCTCAGCCGAGCAGTTCGATCAGTTCGCGTCGCAGGCGCGCGTCGATCAGGCCGACACGGAATCGGCGAATGAAGCGCTCGCGATGGCGCGCAAGAAGCTCGGCGACACTGAAATCAAGGCGCCGTTCAGCGGCTCCGTGCAGAAGCGGATGGTTTCGCTCGGCGAGTACGTGTCTCCCGGCAAGGAAATTTACGAACTGATAGCGACCGACCCGATCAAGCTGCGCTGCCCGATGCCGGAGCGGTTCGTGCCGCTGGCCCGCGTCGGCATGCCGGTGAAACTCGCGATCGACGCCAGCCCCGGTGCGTCGTACACGGGGAAAATCACGCGCATCGCGCCGGCGCTCGATGAAAGCAGCCGCACGCTGCTGATCGAAGCCGAGGTCGCCAATCCCGACGGCGCGCTGAAGGCGGGATTTTTTGCGCACGTGGTGATGGATCTCGGGCACGATCGCGCGCTGTTCGTGCCGACTGCGGCAGTGATGCGCTACGCGGGCGTCGCGCGCGTGTTCATCGTCGAGCAGGGGGTGGTGCGCGCGCGCGAGGTTACCACGGGCAGCGTGGTTGGCGACCAGACCGAAATAATCGGCGGGCTGAAAGACGGCGAGCACGTCGCGGTGAGCGACGTCGATCGGCTGGCCGACGGCACCGCGGTGATCGCGAAGGAGCAGTCGTGATTCTCGCCGACCTGTGCGTGCGGCGGCCGGTGTTCGCGACGATGTTCGTCGGGGTGCTGGTGGTGCTCGGCTGGTTCTCCTACATGAGGCTCGGCGTCGATCTGTTTCCGCGCGTCGACGTGCCAACCGTGATGGTGACGACGTTCCTGCCGGGAGCCGCGCCGGAAGAAACCGAGGCGCGCGTCACCAAGCCGATTGAGGAAGCGGTCAACACCGTCAGCGGAATCGACGAGATGCGCTCGAACACCCTCGAAGGCGTCTCGCGCGTCATCATCGAGTTCAAGCTCGAACGCGACCTCGACGCCGCGGTGCAGGACGTGCGCGACAAGATTGGGACGGTGCTCGATCAACTGCCCGAGGGGACCAAGCCGCCGCTGGTGCAGAAGTTCGACCTCGACGCGGTGCCGGTAGTGACGATCACGCTCACCGGCTACCAGAGCCTGAAAGAACTCACCGAGCTGGCGCGCCGGCGGCTGAAGGAACCGCTCGAATCGGTCGACGGCGTCGGCTCGATCGACATCGTGGGCGGACGCGAGCGCGAAGTGCACGTCGATGTCGACGCGGACAAGCTGCACGCGACGGGAGTGACGATTCAGCAGGTGGGCACGGCGCTCTCGCGGCAGAACGTCGAGTACCCCGGCGGCCGCATGAAGCAGGGCATGTCCGAGGAGATGCTGCGCACGCTCGGGCGAATCACCGAGGTGCCGGATTTCGCGAAGGTGATCGTGAGCGAGGCCGACGGGCGGCCGGTGACGGTCGGCGACGTCGCGTCGGTCGAGGATAGCGTCAAGGAGCCGCGCTCGCTGTCGCGATGGGACAACAAGAATGCGGTGTCGCTGGTGGTGCGCAAGCAGTCGGGCGAGAACACGATCGCGGTCGTCGACCGCGTGAAGGAGCGCTACGAGGCGATCAAGGGCACGCTGCCGCCGGGCGTCGAGGTGATCTTCGCGCGCGACGCGTCGACGTTCATACGCGAGGCCGTGCAGACCGTGCAGGAGCATCTGGTGCTTGGCGGCATCTGCGCGGCGGTCGTGGTGCTCTTTTTTCTCGGCTCGATTACCTCGACGCTGATCGCCGCGGTCGCGATTCCGGTTTCGATCATCTCGACTTACTCGTTGATCCTATGGATGGGCTTTACGCTCAACCGCATGACCCTGCTGGCGCTGACGCTCGCGGTCGGAATAGTAATCGACGACGCCATAGTAGTACTCGAAAATATTTTCCGGTTCATCGAAGAAAAAAACATGGACCCGATCGCGGCGGCGAAGGCAGCCACCGCCGAAGTCGGGCTGGCCGTAAGTGCGACGACACTGTCGCTCGCGGTGATTTTCGTGCCGGTCGCGTTTATCCTCGGCGTGATGGGCCGATTCCTGAATTCGTTCGGCCTGACGATGGCTTTCGCGATCATGGTGTCGTTGCTGGTTTCGTTCACGCTGACCCCGATGCTGTGTTCGCGCTATTTGAAGCGCGAGTCCGCGGGCGCGAAACACAACAAGTCCAAGGACTGGAAAATTTTCCGATGGATCGAGGACTGCTACGACCTCGCGCTGCGCTGGTCACTCGAGCATCGATGGGTGCTGGTGGTCGTGTCGATCGCGCTGGTCATCTCGATACCGTTCCTGGGCAAATTGGTGGGGGCGACGTTCATGCCCGACGACGACTCGAGCGAATTTGCGGTTAACATCCGCACACCGCCGGGATATTCGCTCGCGCATACCGATGAGGTAGTCGCGCAGATCGAGAGTCGACTGCGCATAATTCCCGAAGTTCGCGATCTGTTCACGACCGTCGGCGACACCAACGGCGACGATCGCGTGACAGTTGCTCAAGTCGACGCGAAACTGGCCCCGCTCGATCAGCGCCGTCGCAGCCAGGAACTCGTGATGGCCGACGCGCGCAAGTTGATGGACGCGTTTCCGGCGCTGCGCGTCAGCGTCGATCCGATCAAGCCGTGGGAGCAGAGCGGTTATCGCGACGTCGCGGTCGAATACGACATGCGCGGGCCCGACCTCGACACGCTGCGGACGTACGCCGACGGCCTGATGACGCGGCTCCGAAAAATTCCGGGCATCGTCGATCTCGATTCGAGTTACGAGGGCGGGCTGCCGGAGCTGCAGGTGAATATCGATCGCGCCAAGTCGGCGGACCTGGGCGTGTCGGTGGACGACATCGCGCAGACGATGCGCACGATGGTGCAGGGCGACGTGATCACGCGCTTTCGCGAGGGCCAGGATACTTACGACGTGCGCCTTCAATTGGCCGAGAAGGATCGCAACAACCCGGTGGTGGTCGCGGGGCTGACGATTCCGTCGAGCAAGGTCGGGCAGGTACGGCTGGACAACGTCGCGACGCTTACGCATGGGACCGGCCCGGTGCAGATCGACAGGCAGGATCGCCAGCGCAACATTTCGATCGTCTTCAATCTCGCGCCGGGATTCGCGATGAACAAGGTGATGGACGCCGTCACGCGCGAGGTCACCCAGATTCATCTGCCGGCCGGCTACATCACGGCGTTCGGCGGACAGAGCAAAATTTACGGCGAGATGGTCACCGGCTTCGTGATCGCGTTCCTGCTGTCGGTCATCTTCATGTACATGGTGCTGGCGGCGCAGTTCGAGAGCTTTATACATCCGATCACGATCATGTTGTCGCTGCCGCTGGCAGTGCCGTTCGCGCTGATCTCGCTGTTCGTGTTCCGCGAGCATCTGATGCTGTTCTCGACGCTCGGCATCCTGCTGCTGTTCGGCATCGTGAAAAAGAATTCGATCCTGCAACTCGATCAGACACTCAACCTGATCCGCGCGGGACTGCCGCGACGCCAGGCGATCCTCACGGCGAATCGCGATCGGCTGCGGCCAATCCTGATGACCACGGCGGCGCTGGTCGCGGGCATGATTCCGGTCGCGATCGGGCAAGGCGCGGGCGACAGCTCGGTGCGTGCAATCGCGCTGGTTGTGATCGGCGGTCAGACACTGTGTTTGTTGATCACGCTGTTGATTACGCCGGTCGCGTTCTCGCTGTTCGACGACATGGAGAATTGGTTCCGTAATCTCCGCAAGCGGCCGGCACGGCTCAAGCTGGTCGAGCCCAACTACGACGACGAGCTTGAACGCGAAGCGATCGACTAGCCGCGCGCGCATCTTCGATCTTCAATCCAGCAGCCGCGTTCTGATACGCTCGCGCAATTGTGCGCGCTGGAGACAAAACTACCATGGGCGAAATCGCGATCGTTCTTGCACTCGGACTTGCCGCGGGAATCCTCGGCGGATTCGTCGGCGTTGGCGGGGGCGTGCTAATCGTGCCGGTGCTCGTGCTGGCTCTCGGCTTCGATCAACATCTCGCGGTCGGCACTTCGCTCGGCGCTCTCCTGCCTCCCGTCGGAATTTTGGGCGCGTACGAGTACTACAAGCACGGCCACCTCGACGTCACGTATGCGCTGCTGCTCGGCGTGGGATTGCTGTTCGGCGCTTACATCGGCGCGATTTACGCGGTTAAGATGCCCGCGACGACGCTTCGGCGCATCTTCGGCGTGTTCCTGCTGCTGACCTCGATTCGGATGCTGTACAAATGAATTTGTCGCCTTGCGATTCCGGATTGCGCTTACTAAGTTCGCGATGTGGACGCGGCGCTGGAAAAAGCTCTCAACCTTTTGCTCGAATCCGAGCGGGCGGGCGTGATAGCTCTCGACAAGCTTATCGCCGACGTCAAACAGGACGAATTGAAGAAGTTCCTGTCCGGCTCGCGCGCGATGGAACAGCGCAACGCCGAGGAACTCGAGGCCCTGATTTGCGACAACGGCGGCAAGCCGTCGAGCGGGGTCGGGCCATTCGCCCGCAAAGTCGCCGCGCTCGAATCGATTCGCGATCGCCTGAACCTGATGTCACGCGGCCAGGAATGGGCCGCGCGCAAGACCGAAGTCGCGCTCGCGCTCGCGCCCGTTGACGGTCCTGTCCACGACTACCTGACGGCGATGGCGAATCGGCATCGCGCCGAAGTGGAATGGGGCCGCGCCGAAGTTATCCGCCTGATGGCGGGCTGACCGGGTCTCTACTCGCGCCGCTTGCGACAAACAATTCGCGGCTCCACTCGTCGGTTAACGTGCGCGGCTCGAATCCCGCTTAGTAGAGCTTCATCGCGAGACTGATTTACTTAGTGGGCGTCGGCGCAGGAACTTCGGTCATGCGCGCCGTCGTATCGGCGTCGAATTCGAGATGCAGCGCGCGCACGATCATGCCATGCATCCGCCACAGGCCAATCACGTAAAACAACTCCATGATCTGTTCGTCGGAAAGATGGTTTTTCAGCGCGGCGAACGTGTCGTCTTCGACGAGATTGCGCCCGACCAGTTCGTCCGTCGCCTGCATCACGGCGCGCTCGACGTCGGTGAACTTGCCGCTGGTCGCCCAACTCTTTATCGCTGCCAGTTTGTCTTCGGAAACGCCGACCATTCGCGCGACCTTGAGATGCTGCGAGTACTCGAACCTGGACTCTCCGACGATTCCGGTGCGAAGAATCGCGAGCTCGCGCAGTTTCGCCGGCAACTTCCGTCCAGGCTGCATCAACGCCATCAGCGAGTTGCGCGCCTGGAAGAGCAAGTCGGGCACGAGCGCAAACGTCGTCCAGTAGTCGCCGGGCGTGCCAGTCGCGGTGCCCGGCTCGGCAACCGGATCGCGGTCACCGAAGAATTGCTTGTACAGTTCCTGGATTTCGGGTGTGGCCTCGGCCTTGCTGACTTGACGCAGTCGTCCCATGAGATGCTCCTTGCGCTGGCGCGCGCGAGTTTCGAGGACACCACTATCGCCGATGTTGGGAGGACGCAAATCGTGCGGCGCGGCCAGCGAGCCTCACCTGAATCAGCACTCTTGCGACGCTGCGTGCGCGGCGCGATAATCGCGATTCCCGGTGGACGCATAGCTCAGCCCGGTTAGAGCGCTTGCCTCACATGCAAGAGGTCCCTGGTTCGAGTCCAGGTGCGTCCACCAAACGAATCCTTTTTCCTAGTTGATCGGTTGCCGTTCTTGCGAGGCCACCGTCCTCTTCCAGAGCCGCGATGGCCGCTTGTTTCGCGGCTCTGCAATAGCCCTTTTTCGAGACGTGTGTGAGCGCCGGAGAGAAAATCCCTCGATGAAGCGGCTGTGGCCTTATCCCCTGCAGGTAACCCAGGGATGAGTTAGTGTCTGTCGGAAAGGAAGAGCAGGCATGAAACGAGCACGGCGCGGCGCAAGATCGAGCAGTGGCGAATCGAATAAACCCGCGAGCATCCGCACTCGAGCCTGAGCTACCTGACACCCGAGGAGTTCGCGGCGCGTGCACAGAATCAACGGCTCAGCCGTCGCGCGCATCGCTTGGCCAGCAGAGCCGGCTGGCTCGGTGCAACGCGCGCCGGCCTCGGATCCCAAAACCTGACCGTGATAAGAAACGGTGCATCGACGGAGCAGGCCAAACTGAATCGAGACCCCCGACACCATTAACTTCCTAAAGGGGTAAGACCAAACTACAAAGGGGTCCGGACCCATCTCTCATTGGAGAAAGATGCTCCAGATTTTCGGCGGACCTACAAGATCTGCCGCATCGCAGCGATAGCAAATCCTGGGCGGGCTGCATCATCAACATGTCCGTGTTTGGGTTTTGAATAGACACAAGGTTCATATGTGCTTGAGATGAGGCCGACGAAACGAGATGAGGCGTAAACCGAAAGGGACTCTCATCGAGAACGCAACCATCATGCCAGAAACCGAAGCCAGACGCGCGGTAGCGGCTGAAACCTTGGCCCGGAGGAAACTGGAGCGAGGTGAGAGTACCAAGGCCGAGCTTTTTGCCGAGGCGACTCGCGAAGCGTGGGAGCATTGTGAAAACCTTGCGCGACAGCGAAACCCAGGGGACTCGAACCTCGCCCAGGCCATTCATCGCGAGATTTACGGAGAACTAGAAGTCTCTGAGGACGACGCGCTGCAACGTCTCGTATCTGCTCGAAGTTCAAACCGTCGGAGAGACTCGCACTAACCGAACATGCCAAGCCGATTTCTCAACTGCCGGTAGTCCTGGTTTCGCCTGGCGGATCGGTCCGCCATACTAAGAACTTTTCGAGGTCATTCGTACCCCGATCGAGGTCAAGAGCTTTTCCGGCGGCTCCGCGCCAATCATCGCGAAGATGACGTCGTTCTCGAGCGTGATCGTCGCAGTCACACCTGTCACGGCGGCCGCGGCAGACCGGCCCGGCGCAGGCTTAGCCGGCTCGAGCACGACCTGCCCCGGCTTGATCTCCTTGATCGCACTGGCAGGCAGAATATTCAATAGCTTTTTCTCGCCGAGCGCGCTGATCTTTTCCACGTTCTCACGTGTGACCCGACTGAGGGCGGGCTCTTGGAACGAGTAGTGGACAGTGTTTCCGAGTTTTGGGTCGCATAGCGCCTGTGTTACCTCCGCGCCCGCATTGCCGCCACCGACCACCAGGATCTTCTTATTCTGGAACTCCTCCGGCTCCACCAGGTTGTAAAAGACACGATCGGTAGTTTCGCCGGGAAGTCCGAGATGGCGTGGCGATCCGCGAACTCCGATCGCGAGCACCACATAGCGCGTCGTGAAGCTGTTTCCAGCGGCGGTCTTCAGCACGAACTGCTCCCCCTTGCGGCTCACGTCGACGACTTCCTCATGCTCGTTGATCGTGAGCTGCATCGACCCGATGATCTTTTCCCACTCTTTGATCAATCCCTCTTTGGTGTTGTCGCCCTCAAGAAAGAACGACCCGTATTCTTCTATGTCGATTGGGGTCGCCTGAACGAACTTGCCGCGCGGATAGGTCCGAATCGTCCCGGCTGCGGTCAGCTTTTCCAAGATCAGGCAATTGAGCGCGCGGGCCTTGGCGGTCGCGGCCGCGCCGAGTCCCGCCGGACCGCATCCGACCACCGCGAGATCGAATGCTCCCGGCTCGGGCTTCCGGCTCGAGTGGCGAATCTGGCTCGCGATCATATCAACCACCTCACGCCCGGAGCGCATCGCCAGGTTGATCGATGCGGTCCCGGCGGCCTCGCCGACGATATAAAGTCCCGCGACGTTGCTCTGGAAGGTGGCATCGAGCGTGGGAACTCGAGCGGCGCGCTGGGGCGCAACTCCCTCCACGATGTGCGCCCTCCCCCTCGATTGCGGCCTGTACCAGAGCAAGCTGAAGGCCGAGACGCCGACAGTGACCAGCGCGAGCAGCGCGCCCCACCACGGCGTTAACTGTGTTCGACGGAGAATCGGTGTCGGAACCGAACTACCAGGCACCCGCATGATGGACACGGTGTACGCGGTGAGTGTCATCGGAAGAACCTGACCGGGAGAACGCAGGGGTGCCCGGCCATTGAAGTCGTGCATTGGCAGCGGCCCATAGGAATGAAACAGGTGGCATTGGCCGCACGCCACGATCCGCTTGTCCGGCGGAGGGGCCGCATCGGCAACTCCGACGAGGACGGAGTCCCGGGCCAGCGCCTGATTGGGAGGCAACGGCTGGTGCGAATGGCAGTCAAAGCATCGTTTCACCGCCAGCGCGGCCGAATCGCTCAGAGTCTTGCTTTGTCCCATTTGGGTGTGACATTCGGCGCACTTGAAGCGCAGATGCGCAGGCGAGTGCGCGAAGACCGCGTTGATGTGTCGAATGGATGACGGCTCCAGCTGACCGATAAACTTCGGCGCTTTGCCCAGCGACGCGGGCAGGTTAACAGGATCCTCCTGCGGGGTCGCGTGACAATCGCTGCCGGCGCAGCCGCTCCACTTGATGCTGAAGCTAAGCTCCTTGCCTGGTGAGGTCGGATCGAGTTGATGGCAACTGGAGCAATCGAGCTGATCGACCGACATGAGGACCGCATGCCCGGCGTGCGAAAACGGCTTGGCCATGATGTGCTTGACGGCCGCAATCCTCGTCATCGGCCGCTGGTGCTTGGGCACCTGAGCGATCGACGGATGCTCGTGACAGTCAGTGCAGGCGAACGCCGCGGTGACCGCGATGTCGGCCAGGCGGCCGCGATGCTCGTCGTGGCAGGAGAGACAACTCAGGCTGTCGGCAAAGGCGGCCAGCCGCTTGCCCGGAAGCAGTCCCTGGCTCTTGTCGCTGAGATTTACGTCGCCATGCGGATTGTTGTCGGTGAAATCGCCGTGACAGGAAATGCACGACTGGTTGGTGACACCCTTCCATGGCTGATGGCAGGCGGCACAATTGCCCGCAAGATGTTCGTGAGCTTCCAGGAGCGGTCCGGGCTGGTAGTTGGTTCGAAGCGACAGGACGAGCAGCAGGGCGACCGCCGGGACGGCCGCAATCAGCAATCTCCGCTTCATGCGCCCACGAAATAGAGGACGGTCAAGACATGGAAGATGACCAATAGTCCGACCAACAGCGACAGGCCGATGTGGACGCGAAGCCAGGCGGTGCTGAACCAAAGGTCGAATTCGTTGAGGTCGAGCCGAACCTTCTTCTCGGCAATTTCAAGCAACTCACGAAAAGTCGCGGCCTCATCTCCGACCTTTGAGATCTCCGCGCGCGCCGATCCCAGCGTGGCAGCCGCGGCATCGAAGCGGGTCAGCATCGCGCGGAGCATCCTGAGCCCCGGCTGCGGGCGCTGCAATACGGGTCGAATGAAGCGGAGGTAGGTCTGGACCAGGTTCTCCGGGCGGCCGAGGATCTTTTCTTCCGCCTCGACGAACAGTGCGTTTATTGAGGCTTCGACGTCTTGAATGCGGACGAGACGGTCGCCCGAGCTGCGGGAGTGATGCGGCAGCAAATCCTGGATGAACACACCCAGCAGTCCGCTCAGAAGCAGCAGCACCACCGCCGCAGCCAGAAGCGCCTCGATTGTGTTCATACGGCCGCTCTGCATGTGCCACCAAAACGGCAGAGCGGCAAGCACACCGATTGCGAGATGAAACCGGCGCCAGGTCTCGAGCCGGTCCATCGTGACCATCCAGCGCCTGATTGGCGCAGGAAGGATTTTTGCTGCGCGCTGGATATGAAGCGACGACCGGAGCGATCGCTTGCGCACCCTATAAAGAGCCGCTGCCGCGAACATCGCGAGCGTCAGGAGACCGGTGCGATACGAGCCGAGGGTCCGCGCGAGACCGGCGGTGGCCGTGTGCACTACTATCACCAGCAGAACTGCTATCGCGACCAGCGCAAGAGTGCCCTGCACTCTGAAACCCGGCCGAGGCCTCGCGGTTTCCATCACGGGGGCGTTCGAGTCGCCTGCTTCCGCCCCGCCGCCGCCGGTTCGTGCCTTTTGAACTCTGGAACCCGCCGTAATAGCCCCGGTCGGCGCGAACAGCTGCGCGGGATCCAGTCGGATGGCTGCACCGGTCGGGCAGTTGTGCACGCATCCCATGAAAGGCAACCCGTCACATAGGTCACACTTGATAGGAAATGCAGGTGGAATGTGCGCTTGCGCCGGATGCGGAGGCGGTGAGGATTCACGGTCTGCGCCCGGCGACGGCGCTGACCCGAAGAAGCGCTGCCACAACGCCGGCGGAGCGTCGTGAGCGGCAAGCGGATACGGCCGAAAAAACTCGCGGCCGCCGAGCGCGTGGGATTTGCGTGCTTGTGCCTGGTCGAAAGTCGGCGTGTCGATCATCGCGATGTTGTCGTAAGGGCAAGCGATCGCGCAGTTACCACAGCCGATACAGGTATCGTACTGGAAGTAAATCTCACCGTTGGGACGGCGCTTGATCGCACCGGTAGGGCAGCTATTCATGCACTTGGGATCGTCGCAGTGGCGGCAGGCGCTCGGTACCAGGTACTTATCGAGGTGGATGCCGTTGCGGATGAGACGGCTTTGACCGTGCAGCGTCTCGCATGCCTTGACGCAGTTGTCGCACTTGACGCAGAGGTCGAGATCCATCACCAGCGGCGCGTCGGCCTGGATAACCCCGAGTTGTCCGCTGCGCTCGAGCAGTTCCGAGATCTCGGGCGTGATGCGCTTCTCCTCCTCACGCCGGCGTGCAATCACCGCGAGCACCGATTCCTCAACGTTTGCATGCAAGCGGCACAGCCGCAGAAAATCCTCGCCCCTGATTCGGATGAGCTCGCAGCGACCTGCGCTCAGAACGCTGGCGTACGCTGCTCCCGTGCCGAGCAGCGCCATCTCGCCGAAATATTCGCCCGAGCGGAGGTAGGCGAGGACGCGATGGCCGCCAGTGTCAAGCTCGTGCACGACCTTCACGAAACCATCGCGCACGATATAGAACGCAGCGCCAGGCTCGCCCTGCTTGATAATGGTAACGTCGCTCAGGTCGTATCGTTCAATCTCGCAATGCGGAATCAACTCATCGATGAACTCGGGCGGCACCTGCTTGAACAGGTCGAGCTCCTCGGCCATCACGTGGACGGCGCGTTCGCGGTAGCGATCGGCCAGCACTGCTCTGGCCTCGGCGTTGATCTCGAGGAATTTGAGCGCGTGACGCGGCACATAGAAGATGTCGGTCGGTTCGGCGGCCACCACGTCGGTAGTGCGCGGCATACCGCCAATCGCGCCCAGCTCGCCGTAAAATTGGCCGGCGGGCAACGTTCCAACCCGCGCCCATCCGAGGCCGGCTACCGCGTCAAATAGATCAACGCTGCCTTTCAGGATCAAGCAGAGGTCGAGCTCAAACTCGCCCTTTGAGCAAACCATCTCGCCTGTTTCGAAGTGGCGCAACCGTGCAGCGGGGTCATCGACGAGCGCGCGCTGAAACGTTTCGCGCTGCACGTCCGTGAAACCGGACAAAAGTGGGAACGCCAAGACCTCCGCAGGCAAGGCCATAAGACTAACCTCGAAACGCGGTCAACGGGATTAAGCACCAAGAGCACTCTTCTGTCAACCGCGGTCTTTTGAATTCGTGATACTGGCGCCCCTTCCAAGTGCAATGACGGTCTCAAAGAGCGAACTCGGGAGCAATCTGCACTCACCGCGACACAGCGGATAAATCTCCAGTCCCAGCCATCGAAGAGTTTTCCATACGCCCCGAGGCTTATGAGCTTCGCGGGACCTGAGGTCGCCGCCAGTTTCCTGGATCTAGAGCACCCTCTCGATGCAGCACTGCTCGAAATGCTATGGCAAGGATGAAAAGGGGTAAGCGGTCCTGCCCATCTCGTTTGCTCGGTATCGCCGAGCGAGATAGTCGAGTTGGACCGACAAGTCTCGGATGACGAAGATGAGCGATGCGAATCCTACTCAGACCGTCGCCAAGGTCGGCAAGGCGGTTGGCAAGGCGAGCCATATGCCGGCCTACGGTCGGGAGACTGAACGGTGACCATATCCAGAGCATGGTCGAAAACCTTGTTGCCGCTTAGATCGCGAGGCCGCTCTTCGATAGAATCCGCGCGCGTTCGGCGAGCGACGAAAGGCCTAGCTTGTGCGCAGATCGCACTGATGTACATCCTGTTTTTCTGTGCGCCGCAGGCAAGTTTTGCCGATATCGATATATTTAACATCGCGGGCCAACCCGTCTACCTCACGGAGAACACTCGCGTCCGCGAGGAAGTCTGGAACTGGTTCGATCCGGGCAAGATTTCCGCGCCGAACAATGACAATCAGTACCAGTTCCTCGGCGGGTTCTCTCGTTGGGGAGTCGGCTACAAGATCGACGGAGTGACCTTGTACGGCGAATTGATGTCGCCCTACCTGTTGCACCTGCCCAACGATGCGCTGGCATCGTCACCGCAAGGTGCACTCGGCCTGGGCGCCAATTACTTTCAAATCCACGCGAACGTATACGACGCCAGTGTGTTTCTCAAGCAAGGCTTCCTCGCGTTCGATGACGTGTTTACCACGGGCTTGCACGTCAAGGGCGGCCGCTTCGAGTTCTTCGACGGCGCCGAATTCATGCCCGCTGACCTCGATCCACAGCTCAAATGGATCGTGCTGAACCGGATTCAGCAGAGGCTGATCGGAAATTTCGGCTTCAGCGACATTCAGCGCTCATTCGATGGCGCGGCGGCCAGCTACGGGCAAGGTCGCTGGCAGGTCACGGCAATGTACGGCGTCCCGACCAAGGGCGTTTTCGACCTGCAAGGGATGGATGAGATAAAGAGAACCGACGTGGTGTACGCCGCGCTCAACGCGAGGCCCGCATTCTCATCCGGCAACTCCCTGGCCCGTCTTTTCTACATCTATTATGACGACGGCCGCGGTATTCCCAAAGTGGACAACAGTCCTCACCCGTCTACTCCCGATACGCGCCCGATCGATATTCACACGGTCGGTGTTGATTTTGCCCGCGCTCTTCAGATCGGACCCGGCACCGCCGACTTTTTGGTGTGGGGCGCAGGCCAACTCGGTGCGTGGGGCCATTTGACGCAGGAGTCGTGGGCAGCGGTCGGCGAGATGGGCTACCAGCTGACGGATGTAGCGTGGAAGCCGTGGTTGCGACTGGGATACACCACAACTTCCGGCGACGGCAACCCGAACGACAGCGTGCACGGCACGTTCTTCCAGATACTGCCAACTGCACGCATCTACGCTCAGTTCCCATTCTACAACATGATGAACCTCAACGACGCGAGCGCGCAGTTGTTGCTGGCGCCGTTGGCCAGCTTGCAGGCCTCCACGAGCCTGCACGGGCTATGGTTGTCATCGAGCAAAGACCTCTGGTATTCAGGCGGGGGCGAATTCGACAACAACAACTTCGGCTATTCTGGGCGGCCGAGCTCAGGTCGGAGTTACTTGGCCACTGTCCTTGATGCCGATCTAAAGTGGGCGGTGAACGAACACTTTGCCTTCGACTTCTATTACGCGCACGCCTTCGGCGGCTCGGTAATCGGCTCAGTTTACCCAGCCGGCAGAGAGGCGAACTACGGGTTCATCGAGGCGACGACTACATTCTGATTTGAACGCCGTACCGTTCGTAAAGAAAGGACCCTTCCGGCCACCTTGATTTCTACTTCGCCAGTGAACGAACGTAAGCGGTGAGATCGGCGATATCGGAATCGCTGAGCTTACCCTTGTAGGCCGGCATTTTCTTCGATTTGCCGACCGAGGCCCCGCCGTTGGTGATGATGTTCGTAATGTCCTGGTCGCTAAGCCCGGACATCTGCGACTTGTCGGTCCAGTCCTTGGGCTTGGGCGTGATGTTCAGCAGGTCGAGTGCGGGACCGTTACCATTGCCGGTTTTGCCGTGGCACTTCGCGCAGTGATGCTGGCTTAGCGTGGCGCCATTCTCAGCATTGCCAGCGGCCGCCGCGGGAACCGCAAATAGTGCGACGGATGCAACGAGGGTCATCGAGATAATCGCTTGGTTCGTCGAACGGATCATCGGGCCTGGCTCCTTTTGAGGTTATCGAGGCGGTTGGTTCAGAATTCATATATCAACTCTAATTTCTCCAGCAGGTCAAACCGATCTTTCGCAAGAACGGTATTCTGGTTGCGAATTCCGCCCAGCGTAATGCGCGCGATCAGACCGTACAACAATCCCCGCTGCGCCAGCGTGTCCAACGAATTTCCGGGTATCAGAAAGCTCGACAGGTCGGCCTGAGATTGAAGCGCTATGCCGACCTGGTCGTTGCCCGGATCATTGGTATCAATCGAATAGTCAAACTCGGGCGTAACCGTCAGATGGCCGCGCGGATTCAGGATGACCCCGGCCACTCCACCAACCACCCTCTGACCAGAGAGCTTCATGCCGATGGTCGGCAGAAGCCGATCGGGCGCCCACAGAATTCCTTCGTTTGCCAGCGGCGCGCTGTACTGATTGGAAGCGGTGAGCCACTTTCCGTCCGAACCGAAGAGATTGAGATACAGATGCTGCCCGGCCAGCTCGGTATTGCCTTCGAATACGTACAATTCGCCATCGCTGGCAGTACGGTTCGAGGTGCTGCCTAGCGCCCTGAGGCTTATGCCGCTCCGGCCGAAGGTTCTGGTCGCGGAAATCGCCCAGAAGCCGCGGTCGAGATCCTGCGGCTGCTCGCCGGGAAGCGGCTCGCCCTTCGGCCCGAATATCCCTCTGAAAGGGGTATTATCGTAGGCCCGCGCATAGCTGACCTCGACGAAATACTCGAGCAAGTCCATATCGCTGTCGAAGCCAACCAACCGTTTTTGCTGCTGGGCTTTATCCTGTGGGTCTGTTCCGCCCTGCGTTGAATGAAGCGTAGCGAATCCGATCACATTCAGATTGGACAGATTGCCGAGCTGGATGCTGTTCTTGCCGATCATCACGGCGTCGGCAATGTTGTTCAAAAGAATTCCGTTTTGAAAAAAAATCGGCATTCGCCCCACCGCAAGATTGATATCCAGCGGTTCCTGATCGCGCGGCGACAGCCAATTGAACGGTTCGCCTTCGTACCATACTGCGGCCGGACGCCCGCTGGACCGATTCTCGTTGATCGTCCATCCGCCGCCTGGATGTATGTGATACAGCCATGGCTGCTGAAAACCCCCGTCCAGTGGCTGAAAGAGCATGTGAATCCGTTGCGTAGCAGTGAGCTGCAGATTGGTTTCCAAATCCAATTCGGGCGACACGACATCCTGACGCATATTGTTCTGCTGGATGTCCTCTATAGTCCATCGCACGAAACCATCGACATCCAGGCGCGGCGTTACCTGCTCGCCAAGCAATGTGAACGGAAGGCTATAGGCGTTGCCGGAGGAAAGGGTCGGCGGCTCGCCGAAGAGGGTGAAAGCGAGCGAGCGACCGGAGCAGGCCAGCAGCGCCGCCAATGCAACGCTAACCCCCAATCCGATGCGGAATCCACCCGGCGCCCGGTAACTCATGCAGCTACTCCGGTTATGGCTCCAAGGCGACCTTCGCCTGGTAGGTTTTAACGTCCAGTATCCGCAACTTCGGCCGCGAGTCGGGGATGCCTAACGCGGCGAGCAGATTCGGGGGCAAATTCCGATAACGCAGTCGCACGCTTAGCGACAGCGGCCCACTGGAATCTTTTGGAATCCGGATAGAATAGCTCGCCGTCTTGCTGGTGAGCGCCGGGATTCCGCGCTTGAATACGCGCGCCCCTTCGCCAAATCCTCGCAGTGATGCGGGCGTGGTGGCGGGCACCACAAAGGGCGCCGTCGTAACCAGGCGATTGACCGTGCTGATGTTCCCGAGTTGGCTGCCCTTGAAATTCTGGATGACGAAATTGGCCTGGTAATTTGCCAGATCCCGATCAAGCGGCACCACGCCATCTTCGACCTCGGTGCTTTCCCAATTGCGCAAATCCTTGTTGCCGTCGAGATCGCCCGACGAATAGAGTTGTGTGCCCTTCCCATCGGTAACGATTATCTCGATCCAGAATTGCCGCTCCGCGGTGAACCCGGTCGGAAAATTGTGCCCGGCACCGGTATTGGTGACCGTGACCTTGACCTTCATCTTCTCGCCCGGACGAGCGTTTGCCGGAGCGGAGACCGCCATTTCGCATCCGTTCTGCATCAAGGTCAGCCGATCTTTCTCCAGATCGGCCGTATGCTGTTTGAAATCGGCGTCGCTGAGACCCAGATCACTCTGACCGAACGCCTTCAGGATCGAATAGTCCGGCCCTGTAAACAGATGGGTGCTGCGCGGACGAGCAGGGGCATTGGAAAACAAATCTGTGTCGACGATCGGCTCTACAGTAAACGGTACCGGTTTGCCTGGATTGGGGCTCATATGGCACGCCTGGCAGGTGACCCCGCGGCGCGCGTAGGGACTGTTCTTCCATTCCGAGAACGCCTCTTCGATGCGGGTGCCGTCGTTGAGGATCACATCGTGGCACTGGCCACAGAAACGGCTCTCGGTGATATAGCCTCGGTAGCGTGAGACGTGCGGCGACTTGATCAGCCGCATCGAGGGATCATTCGGCGCATTCGGCTCATCGTAACCGTAAAACGGTCCGTAGATCGTGGGCTGACCCTGTCCCGGAATTGGAAGGTGGTAGACCGCCGATGCCTGCCCATCGCGGGTATGAGCACCGTGGCATGCTACGCAGGTTACGCTTTCCAACGCGAGCTCATGACGCTCGTCATTGGGGAGGATCGCGCTCTCGCCCATCGCGACACCCTCCGGCGTATGGCATCGCACGCAAAATGGCCCCAGCGTACCGCCGCTGTTAATGAGCACAGTCTTGGTGAACGCCAGGAAGATGGGGCTGTGCTGCGCGTAAGCATGCATCGAGGTCCGCCACTCTCGATACTGTGCTGGATGGCAGGTCGCGCAATCGTTCGCGCTTATGAACTTGGTTTTCTTGTCCAAGCCTGGGGCTGGCACGTTACTCAGGCGCGTTGCACCCGGCGTCGCGCCGCATCCGAGGAACGACGCTATCGCCAAAAACGTGGCTACACCGAACGTGCCGGCTGCGAGCGCGATGGGGATAATCCGACGGGCAACAGCGCCTTTGCGATGAGTGCCTTCTGAAACGGACACGGTCGGAACGCCGATACGACCTAGCACTCAAGCCTACCTCTTCCGCCTACCGTAAATTCGGGTGCCTACAGTAAGGAATGCGCATTATCGCGTCAAGCCATTGATGGTGGCGATTGCTTCCCTCTATCAAGGCACCGTGCTAGTGGTCTGCCAATCGCAAAAAGGCGTGGCATCTGGTGGCGTTGTAAGGTCAAGGGTTGAGGACTGCCACTCCGGCAGTAAGGGAGAACCCAATGGGAGCTGCCAATGAAAGCAAATCTGACTATCTGTCGACGAGCGCAGTCAAGTAGTGTACTGGCATCGTTGATCGTGGTGCTGGCGCTTACGAGCGTTGCATATGGGAAAGGACATAGTCCAAGCCACTTCCTGTACATCCAGAGCAACAACGCCGCGTTTGGGCAAAACGCAGTAATCGCGTTTTCGCGCGATACTAGTGACGGTAGCCTTACCATGCTCGGTTCAGTCCTGACCGGTGGCACCGGCTTCGACAACGTCGATCAACGGCTGGGACCCGACGATACCGATGGCGAACTTGCCGTCGCCGCCAACAACTCGTTCCTCTTGGCAGTCAATGGCGGTAGCGATACCGTCTCGGTGCTGAATATCGGCAACAAGGGTACCCTCAGCCTGGCCGGACCGCCGGTCTCCTCGCAGGGCAACGTGCCCGCTTCCGTGGCGGTCGTCGCGAGCAGTCTCAAAAAAGTCGAGGACCTCGTGTATGTTGTGAATCGTGGCAATGGCGTTCTGTCCACCGAGGCAGCGCCTAATGCGGTAGACGGAACCCGGACCCGCGGTACGCCGGGCGGGACAAACTTCACCGGCTTCACGCTCAACAAGAATGGAGCCCTTACGCCGATCTCGGGATCGACCGAAGTGCTTGCCGATGGATCATCACCGAGCCAGATGGTCGTCTCCATGGATGGTAACTTTGTGTTCGGTAACCAGTTTTTCTCTCCGGACGCGACCGTAACGCCTCCCAAGCCAATCTTTCCCGCGGCGCGGAGCTTTTTGTACCCTTTCGCGATCAATGCCGGCACCGGCGCTCTGACGGAGGGTACACCCGGACAGCTACCATCATCCGACAATGGGGCGCCCTACATCCTGGGCCTACGGTCACACCCGTCGCAGCAGGTCATCTATACCGGGCTGGTGGCTTTAGGGCGCCTGGCGGTCTGGACCTACGATAGCACCGGTGCCCTTACGTTCGTCGGCGAAGAGAGCGACCCCAACAATCTGGGCGCCACCGGCGGACTCTGTTGGATCGCGATCGACCCGGCTCAGAAATTCCTCTACACTGCCGACGTCATCCCGGATGAAATCAGTGTTTTTTCAATCAGCGGCAGCGCGACCCCAACCACTCCCACGCGGGTGCAGAATTTTGCATTGGGCGGCCCCAAGGATCCACTTCCGTCGGGTCAACCCGAGCCTTACGAATACACCACGGCCCCCTTTAACGTCGCGGTGGACCCCTCGGGACAGTTTCTATATGTGCTGAGCAATCAGACCTGCACCGACAATTCGGTAGATCCTCAATGCGTGAATGGAATCGCGCTCCATTGGCTGAACATCGCTTCGGACGGCACGCTATCCGAGGGCACCAACTCGCCGCTGGTGATTCCGCAGTCGGTGGTGCCGGCTCACGCCAAGGGCTTGATCGTCTTCTAGCAGGGTGTTGATTAACGGGTGAATTGGGAAAAGTCGTCTCCGATCGCGAAGCATAGGAGCGTCTTGAGATCATTGGAGATCAGTAAGTACGTAGCTAAATCCGTCAGTTTGTATTTTTCAACACCCTGCTAGTGTAGTGTCCCATTAATATCTTTACAGATGGCACAGGGTCTGTCAGGGTAATGGGCGAGGTGGCGCGGATGGGCAGACCGAATACGGTATTGACGATAAGTGAAGCTGAGCGCGAGCAACTGCGCGCGCTGGTGCGCTCGCGCAGCATGCCGCACTCGTTGGTGCGGCGTGCGCGGATCGTGTTGCTGTCGGGCGAGGGCCACTCCAACCGGGAAGTGGCGCGGCGCTGCGGGGTCAGCGCGCCGGCCATCAGCCATTGGCGCCGCCGTTACCAGGAGCGCGGGCTGGCCGGGCTGCACGACGAACTGAGGCCAGGTCGTCCCCGCACCCGCGATGATGAACAGGTGGCCGAACTGATCACCCTGGTGGTAAAGCGCAAGCCGGAACACGCTACTCACTGGAGCGTGCGCACGGCCGCCGCCGCCAGCGGCATCCCCAAGAGCACGGTCGGCCGCTATTTCGCGCTGTTCGGTTTGCAGCCGCATCGCGCCAAGAGTTTCAAGCTCTCCACCGACCCGTTCTTCGTCGAGAAGGTGCGCGACATCGTCGGCTTGTACCTCAATCCGCCGGACAAGGCGCTGGTGCTGTGCGTGGACGAGAAGAGCCAGGTCCAGGCGCTGGAGCGCACCCAGCCGGTGCTGCCGATGGGGCTGGGCTATGTCGAAGGCGTAACCCACGATTATTACCGCCACGGCACCACCACCCTGTTCGCGGCGCTCGACGTGCTCGATGGCACAGTGATCACCCAGTGCAAACCACGCCATCGCCACCAGGAATTTCTGGCGTTTCTCAAACATCTCGACGCCAGCATCCCGCCCGCCCTGGAGGTGCATCTGATCGCCGACAATTACGGCACTCACAAACATCCCAAGGTCAAGGCCTGGCTCGCCGGTCATCCGCGCTATCACCTGCACTACACGCCGACCTATTCGAGCTGGCTTAATCAGGTGGAGCGCTGGTTCGGGCTCATCACCCAGCAGGCCATTCGGCGCGGCTCCTTCCGCAGCGTCAAAGAGCTGGTGCAGAAGATCGACGCCTACGTCGCTCACTACAATCTCTACCGTCGCCCCTTCGTATGGACCGCCACCGCTGACTCCATTCTCGCAAAGCTCCAGCGCTTGTGTAAAGTTATTAATGGGACACCACACTAGAGGTCTCACGAGGACGAAAAAAGGCAGGACCGAACGAGACAGCTCGTCCGGTTCTGCCTAGTGTCCCGCAATCCGCGGCCGCCTATGGTTCCTCAATACGAATCCACGCGAATCCGTTCCGAAAACCAGCGGGCCTCTAGCGGGCGCTGACGCCCGGCTTCGCTGGAGTCCCGGGCGCAGAGTAGACCGCCGATGTGGGAAAAAACTCGTGCCATCCAAACCAGTATGAGAGGTGGCCGGGCAGACGTTTGAGACGTTCGCCATCTTCCGAGACCAGCGCCGGCTCTGAGAATTGCCAATGCACTCCGCGCTCGTCAACGAGCTGGCCGTAGGCGGTGGTCCTGCTGAAAGAATGGTCGCCCCGTTCGTACGCGCGAGCCTCGCCTATCATTCCGCGCTCGGCGACTTGGTCGCGCAGCGCGCGCGGGATCGTGCCCGGATCTGCGGTCCCATTAGGCGCGGTGGAAGTGAAGTCGGCAAGAATCAGGAGCCGGCTGTCGGTCGGCATTGCGAGCAACACCGGCGCAGTTAGCGAGTCCGCGAGCGTCGGCTGCTTGATCATCAGCGACTGCGCCAGGTCGGCCGACAGATCGTTAGCAAGCTCGGGCACAGCGGTTTTTCCATCTCGGGCTTCGAGCGCCGCGCGCCACGGAGTCATCGCACGCGGCCGCTGTTTCTCGATCCGGACACCGGCGAACTTTCTCATTAGATGTGTGACATCAACCTTAAGGTCCTGTCATGGAACCTGCACGGGCTTGCGTGGCCGTTGTCGAAAGATCCCGGCGGCCGGATGGATCGCGTAACTGCGAAAATGCGCGAACTGGCGCCGCAGCTTGCGCTGTTGCAGGAGGTCTGGCTCGGCTCGCTAGTCGATCGTCTTATCGCGTCGCTGCAACCCGATTGGATCCCGGTCTGCGTCAAGCGCCGGGGCCGCGGTCCAAGTGGCGGACTGCTCGCATTTGTCAGCGCCGCCGCGGGATGGCGCGTGCGCTCGGCGCCGGAGTTTCACGCCTTCGCCAAGAGCGCGCCGGTATGGAAAATCTGGGAGGGCGACGGACTCGGAGGGAAAGGCGTCCTGACTTTCGAGCTTGAGCGCGGCGAACAGCGCATCTGCGCCGTCAATACTCATCTCCAGTCGCAACACTTGGGGATCAACTATGCCGAGGTTCGAGAGGCGCAGCTGGTCGAGCTTGGCGAGGTCGTGTCTCATCTGGATGCGTCGCTACCCGCGGTAGTCGCGGGAGATTTCAACACCGACGCGCGCGAGCCGCTCTATTCACACATCGTGGCGCTTGGGATCGATCTAACGGTCGAGGCGCGCACGCTATGCAACCGCGGAACGACTGCGAACCCCCGCGACGAACGCCCCGAATGGATTGACTACATCGTCGCCGCCAACTCGCACGAGTGGACGGTTTTCGCCAATCTCGAGCTCATCGAAAACCAAAGCGCCGATGTCCCCTATTCCGACCACAGCGGTCTTTTTTGCACGCTCAGGCTCACATCGCGCGCGCGAACTTCGAACGTTACGATCTGAAACGGACGCAGTTCCAGCTCGATGGAACCGTCGCGCCGCCGTTTGAGCTTGACGTTTTTCAAGGGCCGGCGCGAGAGATTGATCAGCCGAGCTTTGCGGCCGTGACCGAAGTCGAATCGTGCTACCTCCGGATACTCCGAAGCGCTATATGCGCGCACGATGTAGGCGGCGGCGCGTTCCGTCGCACGGGCGGTGGAAAACACCACGCGCGGATTGTCGCAGGCGCAGAGTCGATTCTCAGACACATCGATCGCGGAGCGCGTCTGGAACATGCGCGGCGGGTACGCATACGCCTGACTCAACTGGACGACGCCGGCGTCCGAATAAGGGCCACGCCAGGCCGTGACGGCAAATTGATAACGATGCGGTCCGATTTCCTGCGCGTCCGGCGTTTCGAACTCCGGGCCTGCATCCCCGCGGCGCATCTTCAGGTCCCCGCGCGAGAGCCATCCTACGCATCGCAGCAACGTCAACAGGATAATACTACCGTCGCCGTCGCGCCTGGCCTCGGTCTCGTAGATTCCACGGCTCATCATGGCCGCCGAAAACTCCGCGGATTGCACCGCGGTGAACGTCCGATGCGGCGCGGTAGGATATATGTCTTCCGTGACGCCAGCCGGCTCGGCTGGATCGAGCGCGCGGCGGACGATTCCAAAATTTGTGTCGGAGAGCGATTCCGTCGCCGCGATCGGCGTGGACAGCGCGGCGCGGAGCCGATGATCGCGCGCGGGATTGTCTATCACTGCGTCAAAATCGACCCGCTCGAGCCCCGCGTAGACGGTGGCCGTCAGTTGTATCGGAACTTCGACGGTCTCGGGCGCACGTGCCTTGCGGTCTTTCGTGAGCGCGCGCGGGAGACTGTAAATCAAAGAGAGAGCCATGCGGCTTCTCACCGGTCCGCGTTCCATCACGGCAGCGGCGATGGATACCGGTGTCGCGATCGGCGCCGAATCGGCCACCGGATCGAAGTTATATTCGTCACCGCGATCGCCGTCATCTTCGAAATAAATTTCAAGGCCCTGGTTGTTTTTCAGATCGTCAATTTTCAGGCCGCGCGCCGACGGGCTGAGCCTGAAGTGCTCGTTCTCGATAGATTCAACGCCATCAGCACTTGTCGGCGCGCCGGTAGCGGATTCGTCCGGGCGAACCAGCCGATAAAGGCTGAAGCCGGCCTGCGTGAGCGAGTCGGCGACGAAAGTGACTTGCGCCCGCGCGGCGGCAGTCGCCCGGATGCGAATGACTGCGTCGTCGGGCACCTCAACAATTCGCCGGCGAAAGCTGTGCGGATCGACCTCGCCCGACGGACTGCGGCTGACGAACATCCGCAAATCGAATCGGTTGTCGCCGTCGCGTTCGAGCTCGAACCGATTCACATACTGGCCCATCACCTGCACGCCGGTGATCATGCCTTTGAAGTCCGCCGCCTTCAGCTCGATTTCGAACGGCCGCGCCGGCCGCGCGACATCGATCGCAACGGGAATCCGGCGGCCGTCGCCAGCCATCGCGGCATAGCTCGCGTGCGGATCTTCGACTTCGGTCTCACCCGTGACGAGTGCGCGGCGCGCGAACGTCGGATTGAACAACGCGATCGCTGCCTCGCCGCCATTCGTCAAGAGCACTGCGTTCGAGGCGCGGCGCGCCACGATCTCGCCGATCATCCCGGCCTGGTCGAAGCGGTAACGCATGTCCTGATGGACCTGGTCGATTGAGCATCCGCAGATCGAGTCGTGCGGATGGTTCTGAATCTCCGTGCGCCAGGCGACTTCGAGCAGTGCGGTCAGATCGTCGGCATGACTCGACAGAGAAGCGAGCGCGACAAGCGGATCGGCAATCCTTTCGAGCAGGTATGAGTTGTGAAAGTCGCGCTGCTTTATCCACGCTCGCGACGAGCTGACGCCGGGCGTGAGATTCGAGCGCGCCGGCGATCGCAATTCTCCGCGTACGTGCGGCGTGCTGTTGCGCGGAAGTTCGCGGAGTCGTTTCGCGTATTCGTCGAGCGTGCCGACTTCAGCGGTGAACGGCGCGCGTCCTGCGGCTTCCTTCAACCGTTCGAAGACCTGGGGATCGGGTTCCGCGTGATCGTTGCCGTTCATCACCAGGATCGGAGCGTCGCCGGAGAACTCGCGTTCCCGCGTGGCGATCTCTTTCGCCCGAGCGATCAATGCGTCACCCGAATCCGTCGGCAGGCTGGCGCCGTTGGAATAGCCGAACGGAAGAAAGACCGTGAACAGAGAGCTGCCGTCGAGCGCCTCCCAGATGAATCGATTGCGATTCACTTCGCGTCCCACGCCGCGGAAAACGACCGCCGCGTCGAGCCCGAAACCCGCGAGAATCTGCGGAAGCTGCGCGGCGTGACCGAATTGATCGGGCAGATAACCGGTCCGCGCCGGCTTCCCGAATCGTCGCGCGATACGAGTGCCGATCTCAAGATTGCGAATCAGCGCCTCGCCGCTGGCAAGAAAGCTGTCCGCGAGGAGGTACCACGGACCTATCTGGAGCTTGCCGGCCTTCACCAGCTTCTCGATTCGGCGCGCGCTTGCGGGGCGCACTTCGAGATAATCCTCGAGCACGATTGTCTGGCCGTCGAAGTGAAAGCATGGGAGCGCGCCGCTCTCGAGCAGCGCGAGCATCTTGTCCATCATCGTGAGCAGCCGCGCGCGCATCCGCTGAAACGGCTGGTACCACTCGCGATCCCAGTGAGTGTGAACGACGAAATAAAGATGGTCCATGAAGCGCGCCTCGCCGCTAGAGTCCCATCGCGACGCACAGCGCCGCAACGTCACCGATACGCTCGCCCAACGCGGCAGGCATCACCTGGCATGATCGCGCCGACGCGGGCAAAGCCTCGCGCGCCAGCATCTCGCGCGCGGGTCCGAGAATCATGTCGCCAGTGCGCATCGCCAGCCCACCGATCACAATCCGCTGGGGATTCAGAATGTCCACCACCATCGCCAGGACCTGGCCAAGCCGCTCACCAGTCGCACGAACGATTCGCATCGCAACAGCGTCGCCGCGCGCGGCTGCCGCGCAGACGTCGCGAGCCGTGAGCGTCCCACGATGCGCCGTTAGCGTCGTGCGGCGACCGCGCTTGCGCGCATCCGCCACCGCTCGCATCGCGACTTGAGCCATCCCGCCGCCGCTTGCCCAGCCCTCGACGGAACCGCGTTTGTTATATCCGATCGGGCCGCCGCGCGTGAGGCGCACATGCCCGATTTCTCCCGCGAGATCGTCGGTGCCATGGTAGAGCCGGCCATCGACGATGATGCCCGCGCCAAGCCCGGTGCCCATCGTGAGGAAGACCATGTTGTCGCATCCAAGCCCAGCGCCGTAGCGATGCTCAGCGACGGCTCCGGCATTTGCGTCGTTCTCGACGTTACAGCGCGCGCCGAATTTCCCTTCCAGAAATGCCTTGACAGGAACGTCGGCCCACGTGGCAAGGTTGGGCGGTGCCTGGATTATCCCGCGCGCTCGATCGAGCGGCCCGCCGCAGCTAATACCTACACCGCGAATAGCAGAAGTGGAAAGCCCGCGCCTCCTCAGGACAACCCTAACTCCCTTGACGATAAGGTCGAGCGCGCGGTCGGGACCCTTTAAGGGCAAGGTCGCGAACTGGACACGCTCGCTAACACTCGGCGGCCGTTCTGATAGGGCGATCGCAGTCTTAGTACCACCGATATCGACACCTACCCAGACTTTAGCCGCCATGCGAGCTCGCCCTCGATCACTATGGCGGCGGGCTGGCAGTATAGATGCGGCGAAAGGTCAAGTTCACTCGCGGCCCGCATGGGCGCGTCTCCTTCGCGATTCCGTGCCTCCAATATTGCTGCGTTTCACCTTTCATCAGCAACAAACTCCCCGACGCAAGCCTTAGCCGGACGATCTTTGCAAGCTTGTCGACCTTGTGCTTCAGAACGAACGTCCGCTGTTCGCCCAGGCTCAGCGACGCAATTACGGGTCTTTCGCCTAGCTCTGGTTCATCGTCGCTATGAAACCCCATGCTATCTCGATTGTCACGGTAGTAGTTGACCAGCACGCTGTTGAAAGCGCTGTTAGACAAGCTCTCGACCCTTCTCTTTATCTCAAGCAAAAGATCGGTCCAGGCTAGTGGGATGAGCCTTAGGCCTGAATAGGTATAGTCGCTGCCTCGGTCTCCATACCAGGCGATCAGGCGCGGCTGCTGGTACACTTTGCCCCAAACGAAGATTTCTTCCTGTCGCCAGGGCACGTCAGCGACTAGTTGATGCAACACTGCGATGTGACTGCGTCCGAGTTCCAGGTTACTCAGGTAGTACACTTCCGCATCCGGCATCGGAATCCTTTCAAGACGATTTGTTTCTGGAAACAGGCCCGACATACACTCGCGCGTGGAGCTCTTAGACGATTCCTGACTTGCCGGTCAGATCCTGCGGCCGCGCGGACGCCTTGCACTGACGGTAGCGGCTGTCTCTGAATACTGCGACCGGGTCGATAGCGCCGCCGTTGCGCTTGCGCGCCATTTTGATCGCCGGCTCGACGTCCATCCGCACCGCGTTCTGCAGCGTGCGGTTGGCCATCAGAGCGTCGTTCGACTCCTGCGCCGAATTCAGCGCGTCGCGATCGACGATCGATGCCTGCGCGTAGGCGCGCTGCAGTGCGACGGCGCTCTCGAGCAGACTCTCGATCGGGTCGGTCACGTTGTGACTCTGATCGAGCATGTAGGCGGGCGCGAATCCGGGCGCGGCGCGCAACTCTGCGTCCACGAGCTCGTTGAAAACCAGGAAAATCTGGAAAGGGTTGACCGAGCCGGTGTCCAAATCGTCGTCGCCATATTTGGAATCGTTGAAGTGGAAACCACCCAGTCGCTGAAACTGAATCAGACGTGAAACGATCTGCTCGATGTTGGTGGTGGGCGCGTGATGACCTAGATCCACCAGGCATTGCACGTTCGCGCCGAGCTGCGTCGCGCAAATGAAACTGGTACCCCAGTCCGCGATCACGGTCGAGTAGAGCGCCGGCTCGTACAGCTTATGCTCGATGAACGCGCGCCATCCGTCGGGAATCGACGCGACGATCACGCGCATGCTTTCGAGGTAACGCTCGAGCGCTTTGGTCATGTTGAGTTGCCCCGGAAAATTCGAGCCGTCGCCGATCCATACAGTAAGCGCTCGCGAGCCGAGCTGTTTGCCGATCTCGATGCACTCCAGGTTATGCGCAATCGCCTGTTCGCGAACGGCCTTGTCGGTGTGCGTCAGGCTGCCGAACTTGTAGGACAACTGGCCGGGAAGGTCTTCGAAGGTGTTCGAATTGACGGCGTCGAATTTGATTCCGTACGAGCGCGCGAACTCGCGCAGCTCGACGAAATCGTCGACTCGATCCCATGGAAAATGTGGCGACACCGTCGGCGTCGCGCGTCCCAGTTGCTGGATTACGGCGCAGTCCTCGAGCTTCTCGAAAACGTTGCGCGGCTCGCCGGCGATTGGAAAGCGCGCGAATCGCGTGCCGCCCGAGCCGACGCCCCAGCTCGGAATCGCCACCGCGAAGCGCTGGATGCGCGCGGTGATCGCTTCGAGGTCAACGCCGCGCCGCGCCAACATCACGCCAAGATGCTCGTAGTCCGCGGCAAGGTCCTTTTCAAGGCGCGTATTGTGCTTTGCGATCAACTCGGGATCGATTGGAGTGCGTGGCGTCATAGAAACCTCTCGCGAGCCTTAACGCGTGAATGCGGCGGCGTTGCCGGCGTCGACGTTCAGAATGTTGCCGGTGGACTTTGCGGATCGATCGGACGCGAAGAAGTGCACCGCCTCGGCGACGTCCTCGGGCGTGACGTTTTGTTTCAGCAGGCTCCGTTCGCGGTAAAATTTCTCCAGCTCCGACGGATCGATCCCGTAGGCGCGCGCGCGCTCGGCACGCCAACTGCTCGACCATATCCGCGAGCCTTGCAGCACGGCGTCAGGATTTACGGCGTTCACGCGAATCCCGTCAGGCGCGAGCTCGAGCGCCATGCATCGTGCGAGGTGAAGCTCGGCGGCTTTGGCGGTGCTGTAGGCGGCGGCGCCCGACGACGCGACCAGCGCATTTTTGCTGGCGATGAACACGATCGATCCGCCCGTGCCTTGCGCTTTCAGCAGCCGCGCCGCTTCACGTCCGACCAGGAAGTAGCCGGTTCCTAGCACATCCAGGTTGCGGCGCCACGTTTCAATCGTGGTTTGCTCAAATGGTGATGCGGACGCGATTCCGGCGTTCGACACCACGATGTCGATGCCGCCATATTCCCGCGCCGCGAAGGCGAAGGCACGAGCCACGTTCGACTCGTCGGTAACGTCGCATCGCGTCACGCGAGTTCGATCCTTGCCGAACTTCAGCGCAAGCTCATCGCCGGTTCGCGCGAGCGCGTCCTCATCATTGTCCAACAGCATCACGCATGCGTCGTCGTCCAACAGGCGCTCAGCGATCGCGCGGCCGATGCCGCCGGCGCCGCCGGTTATGAGCGCGACTCGACCAGCGAGCGGCTTGGGTGCGGGTTGTCGGCGCAGCTTGGCTTCCTCCAAGGACCAGTACTCAATGTCGAAGGCCTCCTGCTCGGGCAGGGCGAGATATTCGTCGACAGCAGACGCGCCTCGCATGACGCGTGTGGCATTGCGATAGAACTCAGCCGCGATGCGTGCCGTCGCCTTGTCCTTTGCGAAGGTGAACATGCCGACCGACGGCATCAGCAGCACCACCGGGCTCGCGTCGCGCATGGGAGGAGCACCCGGTCGGCGGCAACGTTCGTAGTAGGCCTGGTAGTCACCGCGATAGCGAGAGATCGTTTCGGCTGCGGTCGCTTTTGCAGCGGAAGGATCCGCCGGCAGCACCAGCGGTCGAATCTTGGTGCGAAGAAAATGATCGGGGCACGAGGTCCCGATGGCAGCCAGCTCCTCAAAGCGGCGCGCTCCAACGAACTCGAGGATTTCCGTGTCGTCGGTGAAGTGGCCGACTTTTCGTTGCGCGGAAGACAGATGGCCGCGAAGAACCGGCATCAATTGCGATGCTATGGCGCTCCGCTCGTTGGAGGGCCGCGCCGCGATTCGCTCTCCACCGAACGCCGGCATCGTTCCGATGCACTCGGCGAGCCATGCTTCGGCGCGGCGAATCGTCTCGATCGTGTTGCGATAGCAGGCTTTGGACGTGCCGCCCCAGGTAACGAGGCCGTGGCCCGCGAGTATCACTCCACGAATATTCGGATGGGCGCGAACCGCGTCGCGCAGACGCAAGCCGAGGTCGAAGCCCGGTCTTTGCCACGGCAGCCATCCAAGCTCGCCGCCGAAAACTTCACGCGTGATCGCTTCGCTGTGGCGCGACGCCGCAATCGCGATTACTGAGTCGGGATGAACATGATCGACATGCGCGAACGGCAACAGCGCGTGGAGTGGAGTGTCGATGCTGGCGGCACGCGCGCTGCCAGCGAAGGCGAATGCGCAATACTCGAAGTATGGGACCATCTCATCTTCGTGCTCGCGTCCGCGGAAGCGGTTTTCAAGCGCGACGAGTTTGTCCTGATACAGTTTCGCGAAGCCCGACAGATCCATCGAGCCCAGATCGTCGCCCGATCCTTTCACCCACAGAATTGTTACGCGCTCGTTGCTCAGCGGATCTACGTCCGCGATTTTTGCCGAGGTGTTGCCACCGCTGAAATTGGTCACACCCAAGTCGGCACCCAGCAAATGGGAGCGGTACAGAAGCAGCTCGGGCTCAGAAAGCGCCTTCGCGTCGGCGTCGTTCCATCGATCGATTGTCACGCGCGGATCGTAACACGACGGCATGGTAATTCAATTGAGGAAAGCGGGCTGATTGAGTAGTGGTGCTGAGGTGAACAGATCGCGTCCCGAAGCTGTCGCCGTGTTCGACGTGGGCAAAAGCAACGTGCGGCTGTCGATGGTCGACGATTCCGGCGTCGCGATCGCCACGCTCGAGCGTCCGAACCGCGTCGATAGCTCGCCACCGTATCCGCATTTCGACGCGGACGAGCTGTATGCGTGGCTGATCGACGGACTTGCGGCGCTTGCGCGTGACTTCGAGGTTCATTCTGTCGTGCCGGTCACTCATGGCGCGTGCGCGGCGCTGGTCGATGACGGCGGACTCGTGATCCCGATCATGGATTACGAGTTTCGCGGCGTGGAGGAGGTCGATGCCGAGTACGACGCGATTGCGCGCGACTTTGCGCACACTGCGTCGCCAAAACTTCCGGCGGGTCTCAATCTTGGGCGGCAACTCTTCTGGCAGCAGCGACAATTCCCGCGGGAATCCAGTCGCGCGACGATTGTTCCGTATCCACAATACTGGGCGGCGCGATTGTGCGGCGTCCGAGCCTGGGAGCCAACCTCGCTCGGCTGCCATACCGATCTTTGGGAGCCTCGACGGGGAGACTTCTCAATCTTTGCGAAGACGATCGGATGGGACGCGCAATTCGGCCGGCGCGCGAGCGCATGGACGCCGCTGGGCCCTCCACTGCCAGAGATCGTTGCGGCCACCGGTCTTTCTGGCGAGTGCAATATTCTCGCTGGAATCCATGACAGCAACGCGTCGTACCTGGCGCATCGCCCGACTCGCGAGCAACCGTTCTGCGTCGTTTCGACGGGGACGTGGATCGTCGCGATGGCGCATGGCAGCCCGCTCGAGGTACTGCGCGAGGAACTCGACACGCTGGCGAATGTCGATGCGTTCGGCAACGCGGTCGCGACCGCGCGTTTCATGGGAGGTCGCGAGTATGCAGCGATTTGCGGCGCCGACGCCAGCCTGATGGAGCCGTCCGCCCGCGACCTGGAGTATGTGCTCGATTCCGGCGCGTTGGCGATTCCTTCGTTCGCAGACCAGGGCGGGCCATTTCGCGCGCAAGCCGGCCGAATCGTGGGCATCGCTCCCGACGCACCGCGCCATCGAGCGGCGCTCGCGGCGCTGTATTGTGCACTGATGACTGACTACTCCATCACGATGCTCGAAGGCCACGGCGATATAATTCTCGAGGGGCGGCTCGCGTCCAACGAGGCGTTCGCGTCGGCACTCGCGGCGCTTCGCGAGCCGCAGCCGGTGTTTCGTTCCGCGGACGAGACCGGGACGCTGCACGGCGCCGTTGCGTTGTCGTTACTCGCGCGCGGAAAAAATCTGGAACCCGCGAAACTTGATCTTTGTCGGGCCGGTCCTATCGGCGAAATAAAGTCGGCTCGGCTCAGATGGCAAAGTCTTCTTCCAACAACTCGGCGCCGCTGAGGTACGTTACGCTGGCAGTTCGTAACCGATCGATGCTTCGATTTCCAATGTTCGCTGGACTGCGGGGCGCTTCATCATGCGGTCGTAGTGAGCGAACAGGTTGGGGAACTCGACGCGCTCCAGCTTGAGCGAATTGCTGAAGCGCCAAAACAGCCGAAACAGGTGGATGTCGGCGATCGAGTAGTGTTCCAGCGCCCACTCGCGATTCCCCAAGCGCTGCTCGGCAATCGAGTATACAGCGCGGGCATGATCGAGTCCTTGCCGCCGAGCGGGATGCACCGCCGATGCGATGAACGACATCCACGAGATAGCCTGCGCTTGCGCTTCGATGTCGCCGCCGGGCAGCAGGCCAGCCTCCGGAAAGCGCCTGGCCAGATAAAACAGGATCGCGGCGACCTCGCTCAGCGGGCGTCCATCGATCACCAGCGTCGGCACGTGGCCTTCCGGATTGATCGCGAGATAGGCGGGCGTGCGATTCTCTTTTTTCGCCAGCGAGATAGGACGGCTCTCGAACGAGACGCCGACTTCGTGCAGCGCGATGTGCGGCGCCATCGAACTCGACCCAGGCGATAAGTAGAGCGTGAGCATGAGAGTTACCTCCTTCGCTAGCGCCACGCCGCGGGATCGCTGCCAAGCGGTGCGGGCGGAAGATCCCATCGTGGCGGCGTTGCCGACATGCGGGCAACCGGCCCGAGGCGAGTTAGCGGGCCCCAGGCGGTGTTCATCTCGATGATCCAAGGAGCGATCGATGCCACGTCGAAGCCACCGGGTTTGGCGTCGGGCGCGGTGCGCGGCAATGACATGATCCACATCGCAGTGCGCGCGAGCGACACGCGAACGTGCCAACTGCCACCTTCGGTCGCTCGTCGCGCGAGCGCACACATTACGCCGAGCGCGCCGAGATAACCGGTCGTGTAGTCGTTAATCGCTGCGGGGACCAGCGCTGGATGCTCGTCGCCGGCATGCTCATGCGCCATGCCGCTGACAGTCTGCGCGAGCTGTTCCCATCCGGGGCGGCCCGCGAACGGACCTTCATGCCCGTAGCAGTCGATCGAAACCGCTATGATGCCGGGGCGAATCTGCGACAATTCTTCCGGCCCAAAGCCGCGCCGCGCGAGAGCGCCGGGACGGTAACCTTGCGAGAACACGTGCGCCTGCCGTGCGAGCGCGCGCAATTGTTCGACGTCTTGCTTGCGATCGAGATCGAGAAAGCACGAACGCTTGCCGGGATTGGTATCGATGACGAAAGGCTCGATCGAAGGCAGCTTGGGACTGCGCACGTGGAGGACGTCGGCGCCATGCTCGGCGAGCGTCCGCGCGCAGGTCGGTCCCGCCAGCACGCGCGTGAGATCGAGAACAAGCACGCCTGAAAGCGGGCGAGCGCCATGCTCGCCGGCGCGCGGTCCGGGGAGAGGCTCGGGGGCTGCGTCACCGAGGCGAAGCATCTCGACCACCGGCACTTGGGCGAGCGCGATTCCTTGCGGATGAGCGCGCCATTCTTCGGCATTGCGGAGCTTCGCACCGCATACGCCGTGCTCGGCGAGTGCATCTTCGAGCGCTTGCGCATCCCACGACGCGACGGCTTTCGCGATCGCGCTCGCGTCATCGTCGCATCTCAAAAGAGCAAGCGTGCCTTCGCGCGAACTGAATCCGCCGTGCAGATGAACCCATCGGCCGTCGCACGCCCGATAGAGCGCGGTCGTCGCCTGCCCGCGACGCTCGAACGACGCGCCTTGATAACGCAAGTATGCGAACGACACGAGCGACGCGGCCGCGGCGCGCACGTCCACCTCGATGCGCTGCGGACGGCCGCCGCGCGAGCACCACAAATCGGCGGCGGCAGTCGCATTCGCGGCGAGGACCGCAGCGGCGGCCTCGCCGGCGCGAAATCGAGTCGCGATAACAGGGTCGCATCCGGCGATGTGAAGCTCGTGTTGATTTGAGATGTCCGCGCGGCCGAGCGACGCGAGGAGATCGCGCGTCCACGTCGCGGGCTCAGATGACGAAGCAGTCACGCGCCGAAACTAGCACTCGAACAAATAGATCGGGAAACGCTCAATCAGGCCCAGTTGAGAAGTTTGCCGAGTGCTGCGAGACCTGCTTGAATCCGTTTCGAGGACGACACGATGAATTCGGAAATCGAGTTGCGCGACCATGTGTTCGTCGGCCCGTTGCGGCGATCCGTCAATAACGCCCGTAACGTCCAGGGGAGTATCCACGATGATGCGACGGCGACCAAGCTTGGTTTTCGCGGCGGCACGGTTGCGGGATCGATCCACCTGGAACTGTTCCCGCCGATCCTGCTGAAAGCGTTCGGCAAGCGATGGTTTGAGCGCGGCACGATCTCGATGTACTTCCTCAACGCGACGACTGATCGCGAAGCGGTGCGCGCGTTCGTGAAAGAGGCGCCGCTCGACGCGACCGATGCGCAGGTCGATATCTGGATCGAGCGCGAAGACGGCATGCGCGTTGCCGAAGGCACCGCGTCGATCGGAAGCCCCGACGAGCCAAGCGCGTTGCTGCGCCGTCCGCTCGATAGATTCGATGCGGGTCAGTTGCGAATCCTGGGCGGGCTCAAAGCCGGCGATCGGTTCGACGAATGCGACGCGTTTCTGACGAAGGACGCGATGACCGAGCGGATGAAAGTCATCACCGAGCCGCTGGAATGGTACGCCAAGCCGTCGCCGTGGGGCGGTGCGATCGCCACTCCGGCTACGATGGTGCAGTTGCTCTACTCGCAATCGATCGCGACTCTGCGCGGCAGCCTCGGGCGGGCCGTGGGACTATTCGGCGCGATCGAACTGCGGAATATCAACGGGCCGGTTATGATCGAACGTCCGTACCGCGTGAGCGGGAGTATCGTGGCGCTCGGCCAGAGCCCCAAGACGGAATATATGTGGTTCGAAACTGCGCTGAACGAAGCTGCGGGTAAGCGCGTCGCTGAGATGCGGATGCTGCTGCGCTTCATGAAGGCGTCGTCACCGCTGTACAAGGACGCGAGCGCAGGTTGAAGGTATCGGCGGGCTCAGGCGAGCGGTGATTCGAAGGCGCCGACAGGCGGCGGCTCACCGAGGTATTTCTCGACCTGCACCAGCGTCGTCTGAGCGCTCGGACCTTGCGCAAGACGCGACGTCCCCTTGTCGAGCGTGAGCACGTTCGGGTTGCCGTGCTTGTCGAGACTGCCAATAGCGCCCGGTTCGACCGGGTCGTACCACGCGCCTGTCGAGATCTGGATCACGCCGGGTCGAATGTCGTCGGTCAGAACCGCGCCGGCCAGAATGGCGCCGCGCTCATTGAAAACCCGCACGACGTCGCCGTCGCGAATCCCACGCGCGCCCGCATCGCCGCGATTGATGCGCATTGGCTCGCGACCCGCGACTTTGCTCTGCTGGCTGACGCGCGCCATGTCCATCTGGCCGTGCAATCGCGTTTGCGGCTGCGTGGTCAGGAGATGCAGCGGGTATTCGCGCGCGCTCGCGCTGCCCAGCCATTCGGCCGGCTCGAGCCAGGTGGGATGTCCGGGGCAGTCGGCATAGTTATAGCTCGCAATCTTTTCCGAAAAGATTTCGATTCGCCCCGACGGAGTCGGCAGCGGATTGGCGTCCGGATTCATCCTGAAATCATCGAAGAGCACGTGCGGCGTCGACGCTTCGGGAATCTCAAGGTAGCCGCGCTGCCAGAACTCGTCGAAGGCGGGCCACTCGGCGACGCGGCGATTCGCGTGCTCGCGCGCCGCGTCGTATATGTGGCGCAACCATTGGATTGTGCTGCGCCCTTCGGCGAACGACTCGCGAGTTTCGAACCGATCCGCGAGATCGCAGAAGATTTCGAAGTCGTCGCGCGCTTCACCGACCGGCGCGATCGCCTGCTTCATCGCGATGATGAATCTATCCCTCGCACTTGCGCCGATATCGTCGCGCTCGAGCGTGGTGGTCGTCGGCAGCACGATGTCGGCATGACGCGCCGTCGCGGTCCACCATGGATCGTGCACGACGATTGTCGCAGGCCGGCGCCACGCGCGGATCAGGCGGTTGATGTCCTGGTGATGATGAAACGGATTGCCGCCGCACCAGTAGACGAGATCGATATCGGGATAGACGAGGTCCTGGCCGTTGTACTGGAACGGCTGGCCGGGGTTGAGCAGCAGGTCCGCGATTCGAGCCACCGGGATGAAGCTGCGAATCGGGTTGCGGCCGAGCGACAGAGTCGGAATCGGCATGTCCGGCAACAGGCTCGCGAGGCCCTCCATGCTTCCGTAGCCGAAGCCGAAACCTCCGCCGGGCAGACCGATTTGGCCGAGCACGGCAGCCAGCGCGATCGCGGCCCATATCGGTTGCTCGCCGTGATCGCTGCGTTGCAGAGACCAGTTGACGTTGATGAAAGTCCGCGACGCCGCCATTTTTCGCGCCAGAGCGCGAATCTTGTCGGCTGATATTTCACTCAAGCCGGACGCCCAGTCGGCTGATTTCGCCACGCCGTCTTCGGCCCCAAGCAGATAGTCTCGGAAGCGGTTGAATCCGGCGCAGTAGCGCGCGAGGAAGTCCGCGTCGTGCAACCCCTCGACAATCAGCGTGTGCGCGAGCGCGAGCATCAGCGCTGTGTCGCTATGCGGCCGCGGCGCGATCCACTCGGCATCGAGGAAGCCGGCCGCGTCGTCGCGCATCGGACTGACATTGCAGAACTCGACGCCCGCGGCCTTGACCGTCTCCAGCCAGCCGCGCGTCGTATGCTCGCCGACCCCGCCGGGCGTGACCTGCGTGTTGCGCGTCGGCATTCCGCCGAACATCACGACCAGGTCCGCGTGATCCGCGATGCTCTTCCAGCTGGTGCCGGGACCGTTCATCGCCTGCATGCTGCCCAGCACGTTCTTTACGAGCACGGCGCCCGCGGCGTTGCTGTAGGTGTCCCGCGCGCCAGTGAATCCGCCGATCCCGCCGAGAAAGCGCTGGAGCTGCGTCCGCGCATGATGAAAGCGCCCCGCGCTGCCCCATCCGTATGAGCCGGCGTAAATTGCCTGGTTGCCGCGCTCGCGAATCACGCGCCGGATTTCATCGGCGATCAAATCGAGCGCTCGGTCCCAGCTGACCGGCACGTAACGATCGACTCCGCGCCGATCGCGTGCACTGCCGGGCCCGTTGTCGAGCCATCCTGCTCGCACCGCGGGTTGCGCGATGCGACTGGCGTGATGCAGCGCGTCGGGAATCGAGCGCAGTAGCGGCGAGGGATCGGGATCTCTCGCGAAAGGCCGCGCTTCTGTCACGCGTCCGTCGACGACGACCGGCTCGAACGCACCCCAATGCGAACCGTTCAGAACGGGTGGCGAGTCAGGAATTTCGTCTGACCTCATACTCACGCGGCCGGGCCTTAGGTTTGGGCAACGTCTTCGAAGAGAGCGGTGCTTAGGTATCGTTCCCCGGAATCGGGCAGCACGACGACTATCGTCTTGCCCGCGTGTTCAGGGCGCTTGGCTATGCGCGCGGCCACGGCGACGGCGGCGCCGCATGAAATGCCCGACAGTATTCCTTCTTCGCGCGTCAGCCGGCGCGCGTAATCGATAGCTTCCTCGTTGGTGACCTGCTCGACTACATCGACGAGCGAGAGGTCCAGGTTCTCAGGCACGAACCCCGCGCCGATGCCCTGGATTTTGTGCGCGCCCGGCTTCAACGGCTGGCCGCTGCGCTGCTGAGTGATGACAGGACTGGCGCTCGGCTCGACGGCGACCGAAACGATCGCTTTGCCCTTGGTTAGTTTGATGTAGCGCGAGACTCCGGTGATAGTGCCGCCGGTGCCGACGCCCGACACGAAAATATCAATCGCGCCTTCCGTGTCATTCCATATTTCCGGCCCGGTGGTCGCTTCGTGAATTGCGGGATTGGCGGGATTCTTGAACTGCTGCAGCAAGACGTAGCGATTGGGCGCCGAGGCCACGATTTCCTCGGCCTTGGCGATTGCCCCGGTCATCCCGCGCGCGCCCTCGGTCAACACCAGCTTTGCGCCGTAAGCGATCAGCAGTTTGCGGCGCTCGAGGCTCATCGTATCCGGCATCGTCAAAGTCAGCGGGATGTTTCGCGCAGCCGCGACGAATGCGAGCGCGATACCGGTGTTGCCGCTGGTCGGTTCGACGAGTTCCACCCCGGGACCGAGCAGGCCGCGCTTCTCGGCGTCCCAGACCATCGCGGCCCCGATGCGGTCCTTGACGGAATACGCGGGGCTGCGTCCTTCAATCTTACCGAGAACGACCGCCGGCGCGCCGTCGACGACGCGGTTGAGCCGCACCAACGGCGTATGTCCTATCGATCGAGAGTTGTCTTCGTACCAATGCGGCATCGGCTGCCTCCAGCGCAAAAAAAGTAGTGTGTCCAGGACTCGACCAGGTTCCTCGGCGTGATCAAGCGTTAGCAGGTAACCATGCTCAGTTGCGAGCGTGCTTTCGATCCTATCCGCGCAGGAAGCGGGTAATCAGATAGATTGTGAGCATCCCCATGCAGGTGGCGACGCCGACCAGCGGCGAGTCGTGCTCGCGCGCCTCGGGTAGCAGATCCGACGCTCCGATGTAGAGAAAAGAGCCAGCGAAAAATGCGAGCATCGGCGGCAGCAGTCCGGCCCGCAGATTGAACATCAGCGTCGAGGCCGCGCCGAGGACCGGCGTCGACATGTCGATCAAAAGCCAGAAAATTGCGCGGCTCTTCGTGTTTCCATGCGCAAGAACTACGGTCACCGTGTTGAGTCCATCGCTGAAATCGTGCGCGATTATGCCGAAGGCAATCAGGAGTCCCATCGCGACGCTGGCCTGGAAGCCGACACCGATCGCGACGCCGTCCAGGAAACTGTGAAAGGCGAGGCCCGCCGCCGACATCGCGCCGAGCTCCGGCTCATGAGCGCCCACCAGATGTGGATGTTCGCGCGCGCGGTGCATGGCCGTGTAGCGTTCAAGTCCGAAGAAGGCGAGGAATCCGAGCGCCGTGATCGGCATGTACGAGGCGCCGTGATCGAATGCGAAGACTTCGGGCAGTAAGTCGAACAGCGCCACTGCCAACACCGCGCCGGAACTGAAACCGAGCAGTAAATGAAGCCGGTCACGCAACCGGATTGCCGCAGTACCGCCCAAGCCCGTGGAGAGGAGCGTGACCAGGGCGAGGAGTATTGGCGCGAATCGCATGGGTGGAATGCCAAGAGTTCACTACCGATGGTCAAAAAGCCAGTCACCGCCGGGGAACCAGACGCGGGCCTCCGGCGTTGTTATATTGAATGAACACGGGGCAGCATGCGCGCCTCGGACCCGGAGAAAATCACAACTATGATGTCGCGAACGAAGTGGATACTGAAGCTCGTGCTGGTCGCGGGCCTTTTATTCGGTCTGACGCCAATCGACGTTTCCGCGCAGGCCGCAGGCAACGATAAGGATACCGCGGTCTTCTCTGGCGGCTGTTTCTGGGGCGTCGACGCCGTCTTCAAGCATGTCAAAGGCGTGTCCAAGGTGGTTTCTGGATACGCAGGAGGAGCGGCGGACACCGCGCACTACGAGACTGTCGGCACTGGAACGACGGGACATGCCGAGTCGGTGCAAGTTACCTACGATCCGACGAAAGTCTCTTACGACGATCTGTTGAAAGTATTCTTTTTCGTCGCTCACGATCCGACCGAGCTGAATCGGCAGGGGCCCGATTCAGGAACTCAATACAGGTCTTCGATCTTCTATACGGACGACGCTCAGAAGAAGATGGCCGATGACTACATAGCGCAACTCGATCAGAAACACTCATTCTCCGAGCCAATCGTGACCAAGGTAGTTCCGCTCAGCGGTTTCTACCCGGCCGAGGACTACCATCAGAACTACCTGGAGCTGCATCCGGATCAACCCTACATCGTGTACAACGACTTGCCGAAACTGGAACGGTTTCAGAAGGACTTACCCGGGCTCTATCAGCCGCAGCCCGCAAACTAGATCATCCGGCTGCCGTGCGGCGCAGCTCGATCTTACGCATCTCCGCGGCGTGCGAGCGGGCCTGGTCCGCGGCGCGTACCGCCGAGCCCGATGAATGATAGAGCTCGAGATCGCCGTCGAACTCGCCATCGACTACCGGGCTGAGCGCGACATCGGTGTAGAGCTTCGACGCCGGATCGTTCTCGATCTTTTTTCGCAGCCGTTCCAGCCGCCAGAAGAACCACAGTCCGGGCAGATAGGTCGCCGACATCTCGCGGGCGCGCCGCACAAAAAAGCTGAGTGCGTTCTCGCGCGGAAATCCCGGACGGCGCTGGGTGCGCGGCTTGCGGCGAAAGATTCCGCCTTGCAGCGGATGCACCCGCTCGAACGCGTGACTGCCGTAGAAATAAAATATCATCGAGGTCATCCGCCGCGAGCGCATCCCGCTGGCGACAGCGCGCTTGATCAGCGTCTCGATGTGCGCCGGCGAATAGTACAGGTGCCACGCGCGCTGGTAGATGTCCTGCCACTCGGCGGCGCTCATCCGCGGGTGGTCGGCGGTCGCATGCTCGGCGTCATACTTGTTGGTATCCGCTTCCATTCGCTCGCCGCGCTGGTACATCTCCTGGTGATCCTTGGAACCCGGCAGCGGCGTGAGCATGAAGAACTCCATGATGTCGATCGGGAGTTCGCGCTGGATGATCGCGATGTCGCGCTCGATGCTCGCGGGCGTGTCGGACGGGAAGCCCAGGATGTAACCGGCGTAGGTGAGCACCTTCGCGCGCTTCCACGCCTGCAGCATCTTGCGATATTCGGTGATGCGATTCTGACCCTTCGATGCGCCCTTGAGGCTGTCGGGATTGATGTTCTCGAGCCCGATAAAAACCTTCTTGCACCCTGCGCGCACCGACTTCTCGACGAAGTTCGGGATTTTGTGGCACATGGTGTCGACCTGCATGATGATGTTTATCTTCAGCCGGTCGCGGCGCTTGAGTTCGATGATGCGGTCGAGGATCGCTTCCCAATTTTTATTGCGCGCGAAATTGTCGTCGGTGATGAAGAAGCTCTTCACGCCCTGCGCCGCGTGCGCACGAATCAATTGCTCGATGTCGTCGGCGCTGCGATAGCGTGACTTGCGTCCCTGCACATTAATAATCGTGCAGAAGCTGCAACTGAAAGGGCATCCGCGCCCCGCGTCGAAGCATCCGAGCGCGCCCGCATAGCGCTTGACGTATTTCACCGGCAGGAACGGCAGCGGCTCACCCTCCATGCCGGGCAAATCGGCCATGAAGTTGTAAACTGGCGGCAGACGATTCTCGAAGGCCGCGGCCAGCAGCTCGTCGAGCCGCCGCTCGGCCTCGCCGGCGAACAGCGTGATGCCGAGCGCGAGCGCGTCCTTCATCTCGGGCGGCATCTCGGGCAGCATCGCGAGGCATCCGCTGACGTGGAATCCTCCGATTGCGACCTGGATTCCGGCGGCGCGCAGTTCGCGTGCGATGTCGACTGCGCGCGCAAACTGGTTGGTTTGCACGCCGATCAGCAGCGCGATACCGCGGTTCGCGTTGCGCTTGAAGCGCCGAATGATCGCAGGCACCGGCACTTTCGCATTGGTCTCGTCGTGGGCCTCGATATCGAGATCGGTGTTCTCGCCCAGGATGCGCCGCGACTGCGCGTCCAGCGCGAGGCCGTAGATGCTCGACAGCGAACTGGACGGCACGAAGCCGCGCCACCATTGAATCAGGTAGCCGTCGTCGTCGTAGTGCGAGGGTTTGATGAGCTCGACGAGAAATTTTGAACGATCCACTGGATTCATCATATGGTCGGCGCAAACGCGTTGCCACCTTATTGTTAATCGAAGTTTTTCGCTACCTCCGCGATGACTCCGCAGTACGCGCGAGTTTTTTGTTATTTCGCGTGATTGGATCAAGTTGACTGCGGAGTAGGTATTGCGCTGACGCTAGTAAGCGTGCACACCTATTCTATAGGACGTGAATCATAACGAACTGTTAAAGAAGGGCGCGGGCTGCATACACCCAACGCGTCAAAGGAGCGAACCTTGGACCTGGATAAAATAGTGGCGGACTTGAAGAAGGAACGAGACCGGCTCGGCAACGCTATCACAGCGCTTTTGGGATCGGTCGTGTCGGGCGGCGGCAAGAAGATTGGCAGGCCCAAGGGGAGCACGTCGAAAAAGCGCAAGCGCGGAGGCCTTACTCCCGAGGGAAGAAGGCGGCTGTCAATTGCAATGAAGAAGCGCTGGGCAGAGCGCAGGAAGAAGCAGGGAGCGTAGCGAACCACGAAATAGCGCGCGGGAAAAAATAGCTTGCGCTGCGCGCGCGGGTTGGTTACGCCAATCGGCAGGAGACGATTCCGATGCGGCTGGTTTTTCTGGCAGTGGCGTTGGTCGCACTCGCGGGATGTTCCAGCGTTGAGCAGGATGCGTCTCAACTCCAACAGCAGCAGGATGCTATCAGCGCGGCGACTAAGAGAATAAAGGTCGTCCCTGGCGCTAACGTCAAAGGTCATCCGCAGTACACCGCGCTCGGACGCGCCGAGGGCTACTGCTTCAATCGGCCGAACTCGACCGGCGGCGAGCTGGTCCACGGCGACGGACTTAAGACAGCCGCGTATCGCAAGTATGGCGACCAGGTCGATGCGATCGTGAACACCTCGGTCTGGTTCGTCGAGGATGACAACTACGGCGCTTACGAGCCCTATACCCAAAGCGGATACTTCGAATGCGCCGGCACTGCGGTCCATTTCACCGGTGAATCGGCGCCCGCCGCCGCACCTACACAGTAGTAAGGGGAGATCACGATGGCGTTAGTCATGCCTGTGTTGGGAATCGAAGAGGTAAGGGCGCATCGCGGCTGGTTTCTGTTCATGGGAGTGGCGCTGATAATCCTCGGCACCATCGCAATCGGAAGCGCTGAGATCATGACGATGGTTTCCGTGATGTTCCTCGGATGGCTGCTGATCTTCGCCGGCCTCTTCGAGGTGGCCCATGGCTTCGCGCGGCGCGCGTGGGGCGGCTTCTTCGTCAATCTGATGGGCGGCCTGCTCTACGCAGTGACGGGCCTGCTGATGGTCTCGCATCCCGGGGTCGCGGCGGTGACGCTGACCTTGATGATCGCGATGGTGCTAATCGTCGCGGGTACCTTCAGAATTTTTGTGGCGTTTTCGACTCCTATCCATCATCGGGGATGGCTGATCCTGAACGGCGCAATTTCCCTGTTTCTCGCATTTTGCATCATGAGTTCCTGGCCGGTTTCGGGCCTGTGGGTGATCGGACTGTTCATCGGCATCGATATGATTTTCGACGGCTGGACCGAAGTGATGCTTGCATTGAGCAGTGGCAGCGCTGGCGGAGCCGCACCCGCTCAGACCGCGACCGCGTGATCTAGTCGATAGGCTTCCAGAGCCGTGCGGACTCGTTCTGTTTCCGCGATCATCGAATCGATCGCCGCCTGAAGGCCGTCGGTTGGTCCGCGCCTGGCGCAGGCTTCGACCTGACTCGATAACTCCAGCAGACTCGCCGCGCCAAAGTGACCGCAACTGCCCTTGATCGCATGGGCCGTCGCCGCAATTCCAGCGCGGTCGCCCTGCGTCATCTGCAAACCGATTTTGCGCACGCGTTCGCTCAGGTCGCCGAGAAACACGCCGATGATTTCGGTGACAAATGGCTCGCCCAGCTCGTCGCCCGCAGCGAGTTGGCTAATCGAGCGCATGTCGATCGCGGGAAGGCTCGCGGTTTCAATACTCACTCGCTGGATCGATCCAAGTTGCGTGCCGCAACTCCGCAGGACCTCTCGACGCGCAACAGACGCCGCCAATATTTTGCTTTGGTGTGCAGTCGCGAGCCTCATTAGCAGCGCCAAGTCTCGAACTTCGACATCATCCGACGCCGGCGCCGTCAGAATCGCACAGACTGTGTCATTCGTTTGCCGCTTGGCGATTCCCACCACGCGCCCGCCTGCTACCTCGACGCGAATCGGCTGACCTCTTCCTTCCACTTGTCGCCAAATACCAGGATCATCACCTGATGATTGATATCTGCGTCGTGGCTTAGGCTGCGTATCGAGCCACCGCCCTCGACCGCCAGCACCTTGTATGCGGCCTGAGCCTGCTTTGCGAACTCAGGTAGCGGCCCGATCTCGGCTGGCGTTGGCTCCTGGCGATGTACCTTGATCCAGAACGCACGCATGTAGCGCTCATGTTCTTCTTGCTGGACATCGACGCCGCTGAGCGTGCCGTTGTTGCGCCTGAAGTCCCTTAAGAGCGCGATCAGTGGCGCGAAGTCATCTTTTTCGGGCGGCGAGTCGCCAATCAGCACGATCACCTTGCGCGCGTATGGCTTCCAATCCATCTTCGTGACCGCCGCCTGAACCGCGCCGAGCGTGTTCTCCTGCCACTCGCCGCCGCCCTTGGCCTGGATCGAGCCGAGAAACTTTTGCAGCTTGGCGGTCGAGAGCGTCAGCGGCTGCATGTCGAGCGGTTCGCCCTTGCCGCCGAACACCACGACGCCGACGCGCGCGATCGGAACCAGTTGGCGAACTCTGACCGCAAGCTGCGTCATCCGCGCCTTCACGTCGGCCATCACGAAGTCCATCGACTTCGTGCCGTCAATCACCAACACAACGTCGAGACCCTTGTGGCGCAGCGTATCGATAAACCACGGAAAGCTCGCGCCGCCGCCGGGTCCCGGGTGAACGTTCAGGGCCCCCACGGAATATGGACCGATGTCCATTCCATTTGGGGACGGCGTGGCGGAGATCGTGTTGCTTCCCATGGTATCCTTGAACACCTTGTCCACGTTCACCCGCTGCGGCGAATCGTCGGGGAATTTGGTGTCGGACGGAGGGATTTCTACTTCAGGCATCTCGATTCGCTCTGCGTCCTCGAGTGTATGAATAGATCCCGCCTCTATCGTCAGGAGTATGTGGTCGCGCGCGCGGCTCTCGTGCACGGCGAGGATGAGCGCGAAAAGGATCGCGAGATGGATCGCGATCGAAATCGAAAATGGACCGCCGGCAAAGCGGGCCGCGCTGCGTAGCCCCGGCGGCATCGATGCGCCGATGGGAATGCCGCGAAACCGGCTCCATGCGAAGGCTACGATCAGTATCGAGCCAGACCCGACCAGGCAGGCAATCAGGATCCCAATCATCGCATCCTCCTTGGCGCCAAGGCCGCCACCGAGCTTTGGCGTCTCCTGAAGCTGAGATCGCAGGAGGAGCGATTTTCTTGCGACTTTGTTTTCTAAAGAGAAGAACAAACAATGTTCTGAACTGGAACTGAGATGATCGTGAACTTCGACATTCAACATTACCTGCATTTGCCTGGAACGGATCTGGCTGTCCGAATCGCGCGTCGCTGGGACCACTGAACTTGCAGCCGCGCATGGCGATTGCGCTAATATGACCGCCATCGTCGCAAAATGAAGACCCCGCGTCAGTATTTGTCCGAGCGGTATCCGTGGCTGAACCTTACCGATTCACTTGCGGCCGCCGTTGTACTCGTACTGGTTACCGTCGCCATCTGGCCACATTCGCGGCTGGTGATTGACCTTGTCCTGGTAACCGCAATTCCGGGATTGATCGCCGCGATCGTCTGGGGCCTTACGTTCTGGCAGAAAGCACGCGTCCGGATTGGACGGCTTAAGCTTCGCTACAAGTCGGTTCGGCGAATCGCGAGTATCGGCGCCCTCTTCTTCCTGCCGTTTCTGCTGCTGCAGCAAGCTTCAATCTATCTGCGGGGCCCGAACTTGCTCCGCGAGCCCGCCGTCGATGTCTCGGGACTCTCGGAACCCTATCCGAAGCCTGCGAAATGGGAGATTCGCGTCGTAGTGGCGATAGCTCACCTCGAAGGCGACGACGGCCATAAGATAGAAGGTCAGTTGCGCGACGCGCTGGCCAATCTGGATCCGCGCTTGCACGTGACTCCGGTCATTCTAAACCGCACGATCACTCTAGCGGGCCGCCCCCAAGGCATGGCTCATCTCGACGCGCTAGAATCAGTAACCGATGTGCGCGTCGATTCATTGATATGGGGAGGAGTAAAAGGCGCTCCATCTCCAGCCGTCGGGCCGCTCTACGAGACCGAGTTCGGCGACAATTCACAGTTCGGAGGAGGCTACCTACCCGCCGACTTCAAGCTGCCGGAGTTGGTCCCCGACGATCTTGTCAGGGTACTGCGGCTGATCGTCGCGACCAACACTGCCCAATTCATGTCGGCGTATAAGATCGAATTCCGAGACGCCCTGGTGCCATTGATCGGCGAAGCTCGCGAGATGATCAAGGATCATGGCAAAACCGCCGGCTGGAGCGCGGACACTCGCGCGCGAGTGAACCTGGTCCTGGGCATCGCAAGCCGGACATCAGGCGTCGAATTAAAGTCCATGGATTCTCTCAACGCTTCCTTGGCATACGTCCAGCACGCGCTTGATGATTGGACTCACGGCCGCGATCCGCTCGAATGGGCGATGGCGCAACGAAATCTCGGCCGAACTTTATGCGATCAATACAACCTCAACAGGGACAGTGCATTGCTGCATCCCGCGGTCGCTGCCTTCCAAAATGCGATGTCCGTATACCAATCTCGATCGGATGGGATCGATGTGGCTGAGATCCAATCCCAACTCGGAGGCCTTTTCGAGGCGATTTCACGATACGAACCGGGGAGCGAGAACTTAAGAAAAGCTGTCGAGTATGATAAGGCAGCGCTGACCGGAATCGATCCGCGGAAGTTCCCGAACCTCTGGGGCGAAAGACAGATCGGACTCGGCAACGCGCTTAGGGTTCTTTCTTTCTCGGACAAAGGCACCAAAGATATCGAAGACTCTATCGCCGCGAACAGGGAAGCACTGAAGGTCTATTCCAAGCAGGAAAATCCTATTCATTGGGCAGAAGCCCAGGGCCAAATCGCGCAGAGTCTCAGTCAGCTCGGCCAGGCGGCATCGAACCCGGACGATTTTCGCCAATCGATTTTGATTCTGCGTCAGGTCCTCGACGGCTATCCGCGCGAGCGAAAACCGATCGAATGGGCGCACATCCAAGCGTCCCTCGGCGATGCGCTGATGGGATTGTACGATCTCGACCCGAAGTCAGGAGCCCAGTATCCCGAGCAGGCCGCGCTTGCCTATCGCGCGAGCCTGCAGGAACTCACATTGGAACGTGACCCGCTCGGATGGGCGCAGACAAAGCAGGGTCTCGGAAATGCTTTAAAGGAATTGGGGTATAATAACCGGGATAGTTCCTATCTGAATCAGGCTATCGACTCCTATAACGATTCCCTCAAGGTGTGGAAATCCGATCAACAGCCGCTGCAATGGGCAACCGTGAAGTATGAGCTTGGCGAGGCCTTCGTTTACCTTGGTGAGCTAGGACCAGGTATTAAGTATCTGCAGCAAGGCGTAAAAAACTACCATGAAGCGCTTGCGGCGTTGCCGGCGGGCAGTCCGCCGGACCTGCGCAACGACATTCAGGACGGTCTCAAGGATGCGATCGGCGAGCTACACGAGCGCGGCTGGAATGACGGCTGACGCTTCGCTAGCGGGTGGCGTTGATCGATTGCGCGGCGACTTCATCCTGAGGCTGGTCCAGCACTATCGCCTTGTAAGCGAGCGCCGGGCCGGCGAGCGCGGTCGTCGCAAGCGCTACCAGCAGCATGTCGATGCATCCCCGGAACGCCTCAACCACGCCGGGTGGATGATATCCCATGTACCATTCGAACGCCTGACGGATGATCAAGTAGGGAAGGTACGCGAGCACCAGAATTGCGGCGAGCCGCTCAATATTTCCCGCCGTTTGCTTCCACGCATTTCGTATACCGGCGTACCTGCCGATCGCAATCGCAGGAAAAACGAATGCCAGCCTGACGTACGCGATAGCGTAGATGCCAAGTCCCAGCATCGCAGCTGTTTCTCCGAGCATCGTGACCTGGTAGTCAAAGTTTCGCTGCCCGTATCGTAGGACGACGTACGGTATGCCGACGAGAACCAGGAGGGCCACCATCATCACAGCGCCTGCCAGCAGATAAAACCATTGCGTTCGCGAGTAGAAGAACTGCGGATGCTTCGCGACCGCTTTAGGGCCTCTGACCGCGAGCTTCGTCCATGCCACATAGAACGGCGTGAGCAGAACGAAATGCGAGATCGTCATCAGACTGCTGGTTAGGGCCTTGGAAACGTCCTCACGCTGCAGGCCAAAGCAGATGAGATCGATCGCCAGAATAGCCGCAAACGGAATCCAGCCGAATCTCACCAGTTCGGGCAGATTCTGGAACGGCATCAACAACGATTCCTTCACGATCGGAAACACCGGCAGCTCGACCACCGTGAATCGCCGCTGACCGTTTGTCTGCACGTTCACCAATTCAACGCGAATATCCGATTGGGTTAGACTCTGGCAATCAACTCGCAGCATCGCAAGCAGAGGCAGTCCCGCCTCCGGGCGCCTGATAAGGCAAAGCCAGAAGGGCTTCAAGACTATGCAGCCTCTTGGTCGCGATCGCCAGCGCGCTCGCCGACGCCGATGTCTTACGGGCTCGCGCTGCTGTTGTTAAGCCCGCGCCCGAACGCCGACACCTGCGACTGCCACTGGTCGCCGAAGGCGAGGATCAGCACCTGCTGATTGATGTGCGCGTCCTTGCTCAGCGATTTCATCGAGCCGCCACCCGCTCTATGTCCGGCGCCGGGACAGAGCGCTACAACCTGCGGCTTGAGTACACCGACTGCCACCTGGAACTACAAGTACACGACCTACAACCTGCTCGCGAACGCGGTCGAACCCCTCGACTACAACGGCGTGGGCACAAAGTATGCCTACCTACCTGTCGGCTCACCGCCCACTAGCATGACTATCACCGATCAGCTTGGCCGCGTTACCACCGTGGATTACAATGCTCAGGGGCAGCCGACCAGCGTGGAAGATCCGATTGGAAATACGGCAAAGATGCAGTATTACAGCACTGGCGACATAGAGTGGGTCGTGGATCCGATGCTCAACAAAACGACGTACGTGACCGACCCCGATGGCCGCGTAAAGAGCGTCACTTCGCCGCTGAACGAGGAGACGCAATACTCATACGACGCGATCGACGACGTGACCGAAGTCATCGACCCGATGAGCAACGTCACCAAATACACCTACGACCTGCTTGGCGAGCTCGCCAGTTCCACGACGCCAAATGGATATGCGACCACTATCACGCGAAACGCAAGTCTCGCGAAAACGACGGTGACCGACCCACTTACCTACACCACTGTGACCAATCTCGACGGGCAGGGCCGCCACACGGACTATACCGACAAGCGCGGCGTCAAAACCACCTACACTTACGACAAGTTCGGGCGCGTCACAGAAGCGCTCTTCAACTCCACCAACCTGTCCGCCTACAAGCAGGACGCGGTTACGACGCCCGAAACCGCCTTCGACCCGTTGGACCGGGCTCTCACGCTCTCAGACTCGCTAAGCACCTCGACCCTCACCTACACGTACGACTCGCTGGACAGCGTCCTCTTAGAGAAAGATTCCCTGACGAATGACAGCACCAACTACAGTTACGATTCAAATGGACGGCGAACGAGCCTGCAGCCAACGATGAACAATGCCTCGCAGCCAACCATGAACTATGGCTACGACTGCGCCGACGAGCTAATCTCAATGTCGAACAATGGCAGCTCGCTGCAGAGTTGCAGTCCGACCAATTACGTCGCGAATGGCGGCACTTCGACACAGGTCGGCATCAACTATGATTTGGACGGGAATCCAAACTACACGGTGGTGGACGGGGTGGAGACCGTACTGGCGACCTTAACGTCGCCGCGCGATGCGGATGAACGCGTCAAGGTCGAGACCTTCCAAGCCTATCCCAGCCTTTCTTCCTACGGCGCCCTGACCTACAACTACGACGCCGACGGTCATGTGGTCGATAAGGGCGGCAGTCTGGCGGCGGTCAACATGCCAGCCGCAGTGGCAACTGCGTCCTATTCCGCGACCGATCAGGTGTCGAGTTGGAAGGGTGTATCTTCCCAGACCGACAACGCCAGCAACCTCACATATGATCCGGCGAGCGGATCGTCGTTCACCTGGAGTGCGCGCAACCAGCTCGCTGGCTTCAGCGGAGCGTTAGAGGTATACGATGGGCTGGGGCGGCGAGAGAGCTCGGCCGGCACGCTGAACTTCGAGCACGATGGCTCGGCGGTCCTTGGCTGGACCAGCTCCTCGGCGGGATCTTACAACTTCATGACCGTTCCTGGTGGCGCCGCCGTGGCTGGATCGTTCACCTCGGGAGGGACGACTACGAGCTGGGTGCCGCTAATCGACACGTCGGGCTCGACCATCGCGCTGGTGAATGCGGCCTCGACCCAGCCTCCGGCGGCGACGACCTACACCTATGATCCGGCTGGGACGCCGTCGGTGAATGGCACGGCGAACGATTGGCCGTTCCAGTACCAGGGCCTCGAGAAGGAATTCACTAATCCGGCGCCTTATTACTACAGCGGCGGCGGCCAGTTCTACAGTACGCAGCTGGTGCGCCCGTTGTCGGAGACCAGTCAGACCAGCAGCCAAGGTGGCGGGCCGTCTGGCGGTAGCATCGCGGCGCCCTCCGGCGGCCCGCCACCGGGCCTCTTCAGTCCTGCTAACTATGCGGGAAATGCCGAAAATATCGGAGCAGGCGCTGCTGCGGGTGCGTCAGCAGGGGCGCTCATCGGGGAAGGCGGCGGACCATATGTCGCTCTGGTGGGTGCGGCGATCGGAGCCACTATCGGTGCCATAGTGAGCTTTTTCGAGGACATCTTTGGCGGCAGCGACGGCCCCCCTCCCACTCCGCGCAAGTTGCTCCACCAACGCCATCCGCTGTATCCGGTCATTTTGGGTGTTTCCTACAGTCTGATTCCAGACGAAGTGTCCGCGGGCGCCCCCCCAATCTGCGGAGATCCCGAGCTTTGCGCTGAGCGCCCGCTGTCGGCAGATAATGGAGATCCTAGCTTTTGCAACGGAGTATGGATTCCCGTCGATCAAAGTGACGAGCTTGCAAAGCTTGCCTGTGAAGATACAAAGACCGGCTGCGGCATTGGTGTATGTCTTTGCTACTTTGGATGCATGGCCTGCGACGGTTCGCTAGATCTGTACAATTCGGACGCAGATAGGCCCACCAGGGTTGGAATCCTAACCCTCGGCGGAGATTGCGTTTGTACTCCCCCGGGTGGCCAGACCGGTTGTCAGCAATTTGCCCCCAAATAGAACCAGACCAGGTAAGACGCCTATGAGAACAGTGATATTCCGATGCACAACCCTCGTGTTCGTTGTCTACACCAGCATTTGTGGTAACCTGCTCTGCTCTGGACGACAGATTGAAGCGGCTGAACCACCTGCTGCTCTAATCTTGTATCCGGATGCGACTGGTGTTCGATTTAACGAGGGAAACGCCGTGCGCGTGAGCTATCATATCAATTCGAAGTTTCCAGCTGCGCCCGTTCTTGGCTGGGTTTCCGAAAATCTGAGAAAACAAGGTTGGAAACCCCTCAAGTATGACTTTCTTAACCCAGGTTCGCTCTCTTCTCAGGTCACGGGGTGAGAAGAACTTATGGCTGGCACCAATGAACCTGGAATATGCGTTCACCAGTGGCTCGGCAGCTGGAAGGACCCATCTGGAGATATCGTCACTTACGCGTTCCGCTATAAGGCGCGCGGATGTCGCACGTCTGAGCTGACTGATCTCGAAGTCAACGGCTGGTACGCTTCTTCCGACGTTGCTCGCCAAACGCAGCAGGTTCTGGAAAAGTTGAAGAAAGAAAATATGAAGTGACTGTTAACATCGCGTGCCCCCCGCGGAGATCTATAGCGAGCTCATAACGCGAGACTGAAGAGCTTGCGAAATTCGGAGATCTTGAAGTTTGGCCGTTCCTTCGAAAAGAAGACTGGGAGCGAGTCCGGCACAGAATGCGCGCAGTAAAGATATGTCAGTCTTTGGGCGCGATCAAACTAACTCCCCATCAGCGACGACCTATTTACCTACGATCCGTCTGGGACGCCGACGCTGACCGGCACGGCGAACGACTGGCCGTTCAAGTACCAGGGCATGGAGCAGGAGCTTTCCGATCCGGCGCCCTACTACTACACGGGCGGCGGCCAGTTCTACAGTACGCAGCTGGTGCGCTCGCTGTCAGAGACCAGCCAGACCAGCAGCCAAGGCACCGGCGGCGGCCCGTCCGGTGGTGCGATCGCGGCGCCTTCCGGCGGCGGAAACGGGAGTTTCGGAAGCTGGCTTGCGGGAGATGAGGAGAACAATTTAGAAAATTACTTCAGTTTTGGAAACCTCGGAGTCAGTGTGGGCGATTCGGAGTCAGGGTTCATAGTTCCAGTGGGGGCGATTGCAGAAATAGTTGAACAATGGATATCCTTCTTCGACTGGTTGTTCGGCGGCGGCGGCCCTCCTCCGACTCCGCGCAAGTTGCTCCACCAACGCCATCCGCTGTATCCGGTTATCCTGGGTGTTTCCTACAGTCTGATTCCAGACGAAGTGTCAGCAGGGAAGTGCCAATTCTGCGGAGACGCCCAACCCTGTAACGTCCTGGAACTGCCAACACCGACCGGGACGCCTACTAGTCCCGATTTAAACGAATATATGAACAATCAAGAATTCGAGACCGACGAACAAATGCGACTACGGCTGGAGAGCTACAGTTGGACCCCGAGCCAGATCGATGATTACGTTGCGCATCGGTTTGCGAATCCACTGCAGATCACGCCGTACGGATGGACCGGACCAACGCCAACACCAAACGTCTGGAAACCCGCCGCGCCGCTCCAGAAGCCATCAAATTGAAGCCGTGGCATAGCAACGAACGTCCGTGATATTCCCTGGCGGGGCAGACTCTGCCGACTCTGTAGTGGAGTATTCAACTCGTAAGCTAATACCGTTTGCAACGGTTGTCGCCATTATTTTCATCCCTTCTTTCATTCCGATATTCAGTGCGCCGTTCTATGCTTTGTACAGAGTCGCAGCGTCATACTCCTTGGTGGCTCCGCAGTCGGGGCTAGCGTTTTGGGGATTTATAAATGACCTGCTGATTACTCTGACCGTAATCGCCATCGCCCGCTGTTGGGAAAGGGAGACTTGGTTCTCACTCGGAATCTCGCGACTCTCACTCGCTGATCTCTTCCTGGGCGTGGCGACTTTTCTGATCTACTACATGATTCCTCTTGGATGGATGATGGGCAAGGTTTTGCGTGCTGGCGTTACACAAGACGCAGGTCATGATGAATTCTGGTTTCTGGCCAGCGTGGCCTCATCCGTGTTATTTGAAGAGGTAGCTACCAGAGCATACATTATCGAGCGGGTAACCGCATTCTCGGGAAGCCGCCTTTTGGCCGGGATAGCGTCTCTCCTGCTGTCGATCGCTTTGCATATACCGGGGCGCAGCTTGGGCGGGGGCCTTCAGAGGGGGCCAGTGCTGTTGTTGCTGACTGTATTATATATTTGGCGTCGTAACATCGTCGCCTGCTTTATCGCTCACTTCCTAGTGGACACTGCGCTAATTTTGGTAATGAGCCACGACGCCGGCTGGCTGGCGCGGTGGTTGTTCCTTCGGAGCCGCAGTTGGATAACTCTGCTAGCCGTCGGCGTACTCTATTTGATCCTTCGTCGCTTGGCCGACAGACTATTGAAGATGCGCGCGGCCATCACCTCTGATTCCTGACGCTGGTCGAGGACTAACGTTCTGCACGCGAGTGGCTGGCCCTGCGAGCGCCGGGCTAACCTAACCCCTACGCTCGAGGGAAGGTGAACCGGTCGAAGAGAGAGCGCGCGGGCGAGTTCAATCGCGAGGCTCGCGCGCTCGCATTCTGATACAGTGTGGCGTGGACGAGGCGCACGATGCCACTGAATCCGAGCGGATTTACTTTGACCTGGAACGAGCGCAACCAGCTCTCAGCCATTTCGGGGGGCTATGAGGTGTACGACGGCCTGGGACGGCGGGAGCAAACGACAAGCGATCTCTATAACCTCAGTTTTCTGCACGATGGCGGTTCGGTCCTGGGAGTGCTTTTTGGCTCCTCAAATTATTGGAATTTCCTGAATCTTCCCGGCGGTGGATCGTTGGCCGGCTCCAATACGGTCTCTAGCACCACCACCACCACTTTGGTGCCCCTGACCGACACGTCGGGCTCGACCATAGCGCTGGTCAACGCAGCCGCGACCGGCTCCCAGCCGGCGACCACATATACCTATGACCCAGCCGGAAACCCGACGCTCAGCGGCACAGCTAGCAACTGGCCTTTCAAGTACCAGGGCATGGAGCAGGAGCTTTCCGATCCGGCGCCCTACTACTACACGGGCGGCGGCCAGTTCTACAGTACGCAGCTGGTGCGCTCGCTGTCAGAGACCAGCCAGACCAGCAGCCAAGGCACCGGCGGCGGCCCGGCCGGTGGTGCGATCGCGGCGCCTTCCGGCGGCGGAAACGGGAGTTTCGGAAGCTGGCTTGCGGGAGATGAGGAGAACAATTTAGAAAATTACTTCAGTTTTGGAAACCTCGGCGTCGGTGTGGGCGGTTCGGAGTCAGGGTTCATAGTTCCAGTGGGGGCGATTGCAGAAATAGTTGAACAATGGATATCCTTCTTCGACTGGTTGTTCGGCGGCGGCGGCCCTCCTCCGACTCCGCGCAAGTTGCTCCACCAACGCCACCCGCTGTATCCGGTTATCCTGGGTATCCCAGACGGCTTGGATCCGACCGAAGGGTCCGCAGCTCCAACCACAAGCGTAGAAGCCGCTCCGGAAGCTGCTCCAAATGAGCCTCCGCCAAACGAGCCTCCGCTGCAAAAGCCTGGCTACATGACCGTTCAGTTCCATGACTACAATTATTGCGGCCCGGGAAATAACGGCGGCTCTACGACTCCTGGAACACTTGATGACTGCTGTCGGCAGCACGACAACTGCTACGACCAGGGTGGACTCTCGTCAAACAACGTGCTTCCTGGGCATCCTGGAGCTGGCGCGGGGACGGCTCAGAGAAAGTGCGATCAGGCATTCTGCGACTGCATACGGTTCAACTCACCCATTGGTCTGGCGGACCGCTTCTTACGATATTTTGCCGAGGGACAGTTTTGTTACTAGTTGACGCGGTAGCGGGCACACTGTCTGCAAGCTTGAGGAATTCATCTTAGCGCCATGAACAAACGAACGATCAGTCGGGCTATATTGCTCAAGGTCCTGCCTTTCGCTTTAGTGGGTGCAGGATTGGGCTTCGCCGCATTCATGTCGGCTCTCAAGGATACTGGCTACGCTCAGCCATCTCTCCGCACCGTCATCCTCGGCACCCTCGCGCTCTGGCCGGACTACCTCTGTGGTCGTACGTCGCTCTCTATCAACCTCGGCTTTTGCAATTCGCTCTGGTTCTCCGGCGACTCAGGTTTCTTCATTAACCTTTTTGGCTTTCCGATTCTCGGTTGGACCGTCATCGGTATATTGATTGGCTATTGGCGCGCAAGACGCACGTCAGGACGACCTCGATCCCAAGCCGCCGGCGACGAATTACACCTATGATCCATCTGGGACTCCGACGGTGACCGGCACGGCGAACGACTGGCCGTTCCAGTACCAGGGCCTCGAGAAGGAATTCACTAATCCGGCGCCTTATTACTACAGCGGCGGCGGCCAGTTCTACAGTACGCAGCTGGTGCGCTCGCTGTCAGAGACCAGCCAGACCAGCAGCCAAGGCACCGGCGGCGGCCCGGCCGGTGGTGCGATCGCGGCGCCTTCCGGCGGCGGAAACGGGAGTTTCGGAAGCTGGCTTGCGGGAGATGAGGAGAACAATTTAGAAAATTACTTCAGTTTTGGAAACCTCGGCGTCGGTGTGGGCGGTTCGGAGTCAGGGTTCATAGTTCCAGTGGGGGCGATTGCAGAAATAGTTGAACAATGGATATCCTTCTTCGACTGGTTGTTCGGCGGCAGCAGCGGCCCTCCTCCGACTCCGCGCAAGTTGCTCCACCAACGCCATCCGCTGTATCCGGTTATCCTGGGTATCCCAGACGGCTTGGATCCGACCGAAGGGTCCGCAGCTCCAACCACAAGCGTAGAAGCCGCTCCGGAAGCTGCTCCAAACGAGCCTCCGCCAAACGAGCCTCCGCTGCAGAAAGAGCCGCCCGGCGTTATTCCAGTCGCTTTTGCCGGGCACACAGGCTGTGTACCAGGGCGACCTTGCGGACCAGCTCCGGAGGCTCCGCCAATGTCGGTCTGCGGTAACTTCCTAGCCTGTTGGGCCTTCACGACTGGCTTATGCATTGGCGGATGCGAAGGCGCTCCTCCCCCGCTTTGCACCCCAGGCTGCACAACGATCCTAGGCGCTCTATGTCACCACCAGTTTCCGTGCCTAGGTGCAAACCACCTTACTTTCCCAGGCCCCCGCAGGCTCCTGAAGATGAGAATTGACGGAATGAATACTATTAAACAGTATGTTCACGCGATTTACAGGGTAATGCGAATCGTGGCTCTGCCTTACCTTATGGTCTTTGAACCATTGGGGTACAAGGCGTCGTCCGCTGTCTCCGCCGTCACGGCAGGACTTGCGATATTAGGCTGGTATTTCGTACCACCACTGTATGGCGGAACCGTAAGAGTGGCCGTCTTGGTTATCGGCGAGCTCCTCGCTTGCCTCTTTGGACTTTGGGCGACGAATTTGAGAAACACAGCAGTCTAGCCGACTAGTTGCGGCTCGTTGCGCACGCGCTTCTCGCGGGGAACCACCGAGAATTCATTAACTGAGGGCAAACGATAGCAGGAATCACGACGACGACCATTACCCGTTGCCAACCCGACCGCTAACTCCGAACTGCTGGAAGAGAGGCAGCATCCCGCCATCTGTTTAAATGGAACACACAGAACCATCTGCTAATGCCCGTATCTTTTCATTTCCTCGGCGCTCTCTACGAATGCTAGTCACAGCCTTGGTTTCATGCACGGCCCTCCTGTCCTTTTCCATATATTCCTCGCTATTCTCCGATGGTCGCCCAGACTTGTTATTATTTTTTGTCGCGGTAGTTTTCTTTGGCTGGATTGGCGCTATCCACCTCCGAAGGTTGCGCGTTCTTGATGATCGCGTGGCAATCGACGAGTCCGGCATTTGCTATCTCCCCGCCAGAGGTCCTAACTGCTGGATCGCATGGGACGACATAGGCAGTATAAAATCACACAAAATTATGTGGTTCCTGGAAGTCATCGATGGCAGGAGGTCCCGTAGGATCAGACTCGAATATAATCTAGATAATTTCAGCGGGTTGCGTCAGCTTATGAGCGAGCATAGTGTCCGAGCGAAGTGATCAGCGGGGAGTGCCGGATCCGGCACCCTACTACTACACCGGCGGCGGCCAGTTCTATAGTACGCAGATGTTGCGTTCGTTGTCGGAGACCAGCCAGACCAGCAGCCAAGGCACCGGCGGCGGCCCGTCCCGCACCTTCGATCCTCTCCCATGCAGGGGAGAGGGACAGAAAAGTCGAGGGCCTGCGGCCGATTAGGAACCGGAACCGGCTTCGCTGGCGCGAAACTGTCCGAGGTCCGTTCCTCCCGTCGCTAAGCGCTCCCGTCGTCAGGAAGACGGTAGAGCCGGCGACTGTTTTGCTCTCTCTGGCAAGGAGAGGTCGCTACGGGCTTGAGCTGCTGTTGTTAAGCCCGCGGCCGAACGCCGAGACCTGCGACTGCCACTGATCGCCGAACGCAAGGATCAGCACCTGCTGATTGATGTGCGCGTCCTTGCTCAGCGATTTCATCGAGCCGCCGCCCGCGCTGGCCAGCACTTTGTAGGCCGCCTGCGTCTGCCGGTAGAAGGCCGGCAACGGTGAGATCTTCGGCGGCTCCTCGCGATGCACCTTGAGCCAGAACTCGCGCTCAAACCGCTCGTGCTCCTCGGCCGCCACGTCCACTGTGTTGAAAGTGCCGTTGTTGGATTTGAACTGCCGTATCAGCGCCAGCAGCGGCGCGAAATCTTCCGTGCGCGGCGGCGAATCGCCGACCAGCACCACCACCTTCTTGGCGTATGGCTTCCAGTCCATCTTGTTGATTCCGGTCTCGACCGCGCCGAGCGTGTCCTCTTCCCATTCGCCGCCGCCCATCGCCTGGATGCCGTTCAGAAAGTCGCTCAGCTTTTGCGGCGACAGCGTCAGCGGCTGGATACTCATCTTCTCGCCCTTGCCGCCGAACACGATTATTCCGATTCGCGCGATAGGCACCAGCCGGTGAATCGATTGCACCAGCTGCTGCATCTTGGCTTTGACGTCGTCGATAATCAGTCGCATCGAGCCGGTGCCGTCGATGACCAGCACCACGTCGAGGCCCTTGCGCCGCAGCTCGCCGATGAACCCGCCGAAGCCCGAGCCGATGCCATGACCGTAGCCCGAGCCCATGCCGCCGCCACGGCCGATTCCGATGCCGCCGCCGCCGGCTGCGCGCACGTAGTCATTGGCCAGGCCGACCGCCTGCGAGGTGTCGACCGCGGTCGGCTGCTCCATCTGCTGCGGAGCAGTGTCGGGCATCGGCACTTCGGGCATGTCGAGATCCTGCATCTCGTTGCCGCCACCGCCGCCGCCGCCCGCTTCCAGGTTCACCATGATCAACTCGCGCCCGCGCTGCTCGTGGATGGTTATGATCAGAAAGAGGAGCAGCGCGACATGAAGCGCGACGGAGAGTGGGAACGGACCGATCATGAATCGTATCGCGCTGCGGACGGACGGCCAGAATCCGCCGGCTTCCTCGCGAGCTTCGACGGCATCGACCGTTTCGACTTCCTCGCCATCGCCGATCGCACCGGCTCGCGCGAGCGCCGCAAGCTGGCGCTGACAAACGGCGCATCCCGCGACGTGCGTATTCCACTTGGCGCGCTCATCCGGTGCGAGCGTGCCTTCCGCATATGCCGCAAGCAGATCCGCGTCGGGACATCCCGTGCCCGAAGTGTCGAGGGCGGACGCGAGACTCGCGCGTATCATCGCGTCAAGGCGGTTGTCCTGATTCTTCTCGTCTCCCATCACTTTCCCAGCGCCAGCATGCGCCCGAGGTCGAACGGCCAATCGCCGGTCGCATACTCGAAGCATTGGCCAATTTGATCGTCACTGAAATGATGCTCGCGGCGGAGCGTGCGCGTGACGCGATCGCGGATTTCGGTCCTGGCGCGCGCGAGATTGCGCGGCGTGCTCGACTCATGCTCGCCGATCAACGCCGCGGTCTGCGCGAGCGTAAGATTCTGCACATAGTAATATGAAAGCCGCAGCCGGTCGCCCGGCGACAGCGTGTTCAGTGCTTCGTGGATCGATTGCTCCAGGGCAGCAAGCAGCTTTGCGCGATCGGGATCGGGCGATTCGGTCGCGTCGGCGAGGACGCTGGAGTTGCTTTTGCCGTTGTGCGTCTCGTCCAGCGCCTCCATGCGTCGCGTCGCGCGCCATTGATCGGCTTCGAGCCTGGTGACGACGACCCGCAGCCACGACATCAGCGAGCTGCGCCCGCCATAGTGCGCCAGCGGCGAGCAGCGATCGCCGCCGGAGACTCGCAAACCGTAAAGATCCGCCCACAGCGAATCCGCGATCTCGCTCGCGCGCGAAGAGTTGCCGAGTACAGCGTGCGCAAAGGCGTCAACGCGCGCGCGATATGTCTCGACGAGATGACGCCAGGCGTCGGCGTTGCCGTCGCTGCATCCGATAGCGAGCGCAAGGTCGGCGGCATGAATCGAGTCGAGGAAGGTTACGGCTTCCGCGCGCGGGACAGCGCTCGAATCCGCGCCGAAGCGATGCTCGAAGCTTCGCCACAACGCGCCGGCGAAAGACGGCTGTGGTACTTGCCACGCCGCCGCGTTGCTAATGGAATACAGGCGATCAATTGTGTCGCGGTAATCTTCCAGGAACTGTTCCAGCGACCTTGCCGCCATGACTTTATACTGAGCCCGCGCCGTGCTCGCCTCAATCCCGTCCGCGCGGCTCGATCAGCGCCGTCAGCCGGTTGGGCATCGCGCTGCGGAATTCCATCGCGGCGCCCGACACTGGATGACAAAACTTCAGCTCGCTTGAATGGAGCGCGAGCCGCCGCGCGGGATCGCTGACCGCGCCATACTTGCGATCGCCGACGATCGGATGCCCCAGGCCGGCAATCTGCACGCGAATCTGGTTTTTGCGGCCGGTCTCGAGCGTAAACTCGACGAGCGACTTGTCTCGATGCGTGCGAAGAACGCGATAGTGCGTGATTGCCAGCTCGCCGCCCCGCTCGACGCGATGCATCCTGAGTGACTTGCTCTCGACCAGATTGTCGCGGAGCGTTCCCTCAGCCTTCGGCGGCGCGCCCTCGACGACGGCAAGATATTTTTTCGTGACGCTTTTCCAGTCCCGCTGAAGGGCCTCCTGGATCGCGCGACTTCTCGCGAACATCATCAGGCCCGAGGTCTCGCGATCGAGTCGATGCACGATGAAGGCCTGTTGCACCGGTGAGTTGGTAATCGCCTTCAGATGTTCGTTGAGAATTCGATGCGCGGTTCGTTCCTTCTCGCCTTCCGAGCCCATCGAAAGCAGCCCCTCTCGTTTGCCGACCACGACGATATCATTGTCGAGAAAAATAATTTTCAGGCCGTGACGTTCGATCGACGCGGCGGAGATTTTTTTTTGCCTGCCAGCGGCTATCGTCACAACGTCGCCCGGCTCCAACTGCGTATCGTGCCTGACGGTGGCAATCCGCTTGACGTTCACCGCGCGGAAGCGCAGCAGGTCCTTGGCTTGTTTGCGCGACAGTCCAAGCGGAAGCGCGATCAGATACGGCAACAGTTCGCATCGCGCCGAGACGCTAAACCGATGGTCACGTGTAGCCATTGCAGTAATGCAGTAATATGGTCACCCACGATTGACGAACCGGCAAGACGAGTAGCCCGAATCACATGGAAGGACGGTTGATACTGCGATGACCATCCACATTGCCCTGCTTCGCGGCGTCAATGTCGGCGGCCACCAGCCGGTTGCGATGTCGAACCTGCGAGATCTGCTTGCGGAACTTGGCTTCGCTGACGCACGATCACTCCTGCAAAGCGGCAACCTGGTTTTTCGAAGCGACGCGCGAACGGCCGCCGGCCTCGAGCGCTTACTGGAGCTGGAGGCCGAGAAGCACCTTGGTCTTCAGACGGACTTCCTTGTCCGCTCGGCAAAGGAATGGAAGGAGGTCGTCGCGCGCAACCCATTTCGGAAAGAAGCCGAGCGCGACCCGAGCCATCTGGTAGTGATGTTCCTGAAGAGCCCCACGAACCTGAAAGACGTAAAGGCGGCGCAGACGGCGATACCAGGCCCGGAGATAATCAGCGCCGATGGCAGGCAGGTGTACATCGTGTATCCGTCCGGCATCGGGCGATCGCGGCTGACCAATACATTCCTGGAACGCAAGCTCGGCGTCCGCGGAACAGCCCGCAACTGGAACACAGTGATGAAACTAGCCGCGCTCGCCAACGAGTGAACCGCGGGGAGCAATGGAATGACCAATTCTCATGTGAAACCCGCCGTGGTTCACACTTCCTTGGGCAGGGGTGACCCCTGCACCCAGTGATAAGAGAAGAGAGTCCGGAAACCTAAGTTCTAACCCCCTTTCCATGTGCCAAGGGGAACCATCGAACATAGCGGCGACTTCAAGCGCGAGGCTCGCGAGTTCGCATTCTGATAGAGTGAAATGCGGACGAGACGCGCGAAGCGCTCGTCCTTCGCATCGGCTGCGCGTTTTTTTAGTCTGCGCGGCGCGCGTCAGTCATCCCGGGGCCGGTTCAGCCGGATCGAGAGGCAAGTTTGAATTTCGTATTTTTTCGTGCGCCTAAAGAGCCGGCCGCCTCTTTCGCCAATATCGACGAGCCTATTCGTGCGGAACTCTTCAGCGTCGAGCGCCTGGAACAGCATGGCGAGACGCTGGCGGTTGCGCAGCGCGTCACGGACCGCGCCGGCAAGGGACGGCCGATGGCGGCGCGCGTGCGCGAGAACGGCCGCGTGTTGCTCGAGGCCTACCGCAGTATCGCGGGCGCAATCCGCGAGGAGCGCGCGATCACGCCGGCGGCGGAGTGGCTGGTCGACAATTTTCACGTCGTCGAAGAGCAGATTCGCGAAATTCGCGACGACCTGCCGCGCGGATACTATCGGCAACTACCGAAGCTCGCCGAGGGTCCGCTGGAAGGTTATCCGCGCGTGTTCGGAATCGCGTGGGCGTACGTCGCGCATACCGACAGCCATTTCGACCCGCAGACGCTCGCGCGGTTCGTCCAGGCGTACCAGCGCGTGCAGCCGCTGACGATTGGCGAGCTGTGGGCGGTCGCGATCACGCTTCGGATCGTGCTGGTCGAAAACCTGCGGCGTGCGGCGGAACTGATTGGCCGCAGCCGCGCGGAACGCCTGCGCGCCGACACGCTGGCGGACCGGCTGCTGGGAGCGAACGGCCGCGAGCCCGAGCCCGCGGAGGCCGCGCTCAAGGATTTCGACGCGTCGCCCGTGCCGGCGGCGTTCGCGGTCGAGTTGGTGCAGCGGCTGCGCGATCAGGATACCAGCGTGGCGCCGGTGCTGGACTGGCTCGATGCGCGGCTGGCGGCGCAGGGCAAGACGGCCGACGAGATCGTGCGCGAAGTGCATCAGGGGCAGGGCGCGATGAACGTCACGGTCCGCAACGTGATCACCAGCATGCGCCTGATGTCGGCGGTCGATTGGGCCGACTTTTTCGAGAGCGTGAGCGCGGTCGATACGGTGCTGCGCGCCGACAGCGATTTTGCCGCGATGGATTTTGCCACCCGCGATCGCTACCGGCATGCGATCGAGAAACTCGCGCGAGGGTCGGGGCACACTGAAGTCGAAGTCGCTCAAAGCGCGATCGATTCTGCCCGCGGTGCGGCGTCCGAAGTGCCAAACGACGGCGTAAAGGCGCGTCGCGAGCATCATCCGGGCTACTACCTGATTTCGGAGGGCCGTCACGCGCTCGAAGCGCAGCTGGGATTTCGTGCGCCGGTCCGCGACTGGATAGGTCGCGCCAACACGGCCGCCGGAATCATGGGTTATCTCGGCACGATCGCGGCGGTCACCGCGGTTATCGTCGCGTGCGGCCTGCTTGCGATTGCGGATGCGCACGCCAGTGGATGGACCCGCGTCGTGCTCGCGATGCTCGCGATAATCCCGGCGATGGATGCGGCGGTCGCGCTCGTAAATCGCGCCGTCACGACTGTGATCGGTCCCGCCACTGTTCCCGCGCTCGAGCTTCACGATGGCGTGCCGCCGAGCCTGCGCACGATAGTCGTGATGCCGACCATGTTGTCCACGCGCGCCGAAGTTGACGAGCAGATCGAGCGTCTCGAGGTTCATTACCTCGCCAGTCCGGACGGCGAGTTGTACTTCGCGCTGCTGTCGGACTGGTGCGACTCGGCGACCGAGACCGCGCCCGGTGACGACCAACTGCTCGGTGCGGCGGTGGCGGGAATCGCGCGCCTTAACCAGCGCCACGGCCCGGGTCCCGCCGGCCCGCGATTTTTGCTGCTCCATCGCAGGCGAATCTGGGACGCCGCCGAGGGCTGCTGGATGGGTTGGGAGCGCAAGCGCGGCAAGTTGCACGAGCTGAATCGGCTGCTGCGCGGGGGGACGGAGACCACCTTCGTCGCGCAGGACGGGCACCCGCCGGCAGTTCCCGACGGCGTGCGCTACGTTATCACGCTCGACGCCGACACGCGCCTTCCGCGCGGCGCCGCCAAGCGGATGGTCGGCAAGATGGCGCATCCGCTGAACGCGCCGCGCTTCGACAAAAAGTTGGGGCGCGTGGTCGAAGGTCATGGAGTCCTTGAGCCGCGAATCACGGCGTCATTGCCAACCGGCCGCGAGGGATCGGTATTCCAGCGCGTCTTTTCGAGCGCGGCGGGAATCGATCCTTACGCGTTCGCCGTTTCGGACGTTTACCAGGATCTTCTCGACGAAGGCTCGTACAGCGGCAAGGGGATTTACGATGTGGACGTGTTCGAGGCGGCGCTGGCTGGCCGCGTTCCCGACGACACATTATTGAGCCACGATCTTTTCGAAGGAACTTTCGCGCGCTCGGGATTGGCGTCCGACGTCGAGCTGGTCGAGGAGTTTCCTTCGCGGTACGACGTCGCCGCCGCCCGACAGCATCGATGGGCCCGCGGAGACTGGCAGTTGCTGCCGTGGATTCTGGGCCGCGCGCACGGTTCCAACGCCGGCGCGGACGGGGCCGCCTCGCAGCCACGCGACGGCCGCTCGTCGATACCGTCGCTCGGGCGCTGGAAGATGATCGACAACCTGCGCCGCACGCTGTCGGCGCCGATGACGCTGTTGGCGTTGATAGCTGGATGGCGGCTGACGTCGCCGGCGGCAGCGGCGTGGACCGCGTTCATCATCGCGACGATCGCAACCGCGCCGATGCTCCCCTTTGTGACCGGAATCATCCCGCGGCGCCGCGACATCTCCAAGCGCAGCCATATCCGCGCGGTCGTCACAGATTTTGTCGTCGGGATGTCGCAGCTCGCGATGATGCTGACCCTGCTCGCGCATCAGGCGTGGCTGATGGCCGACGCAATCTCGCGAACGCTCTATCGCCTCTACGTGAGTCATCGGCTGCTGCTCGAGTGGAAGACCGCGGCGCAGGCCAAGCAGACGACTCGTCCCGACGTGCGCGGATTTTACGGCATGATGGCCGGCGGATGGGCGCTGGCGGCCGCGGCGATGCTCGTGGTTGCATCGGCGGGTCGCGGCGGGACGGCGATCGCAATACCTTTCGTGATCTTGTGGATGTTGTCGCCGGACATTGCGCGATGGGCGAGTCTGCCACCGCCCTTAGAGGGCGCCAAACCGCTCTCGCCGGCCGACACGACCGCGCTCCGGCTGACTGCGCGCCGCACGTGGCGATATTTCGAGAGGTTCGTGACGGCGGACGACAACATGCTGCCGCCCGACAATTTTCAGGAAGACCCGAAGCCCGTGCTGGCTCGTCGGACGTCGCCCACCAACCTCGGCTTGTACCTGCTGTCGGTCGTCGCCGCTCGCGATTTCGGCTGGATCGGAACGCATGAAGCCGTCGAGCGGCTGGGCGCGACTTTCGACACAATGAAACGGATGGAGCAGTTCCGCGGGCACTTCTTCAACTGGTACGGCACGCGCGATCTGCGGCCGCTGGACCCTAGGTACGTGTCGTCGGTGGACAGCGGCAACCTGGCGGGACATCTGATCGCGCTGGACAACGCGTGCCGCGAGATGATCGCGTCGCCAGTTTTGGACAAACAGTGGCTCAAGGGAATCGCGGATTCGATCGCGCTTACTCGCGAGTCGCTGGACGCGCTGGCCGACGACCGGCGCAGCCACACGGTCACTCCAAAGCAGCTCGCGCAGGCGCTCGACGCGATGGCGCCGTTAATCCAGTCGGAACCGCGGACGGCGATGGAAGCGACCGCAGTCCTGGCCAAACTTGGCGCCGAGAGCGATTCGGTCATCGACATCGCGCGCGCGCTGACGCTGGAGCGCACCGACCCGGCATCGGGCGACGTGCTCGCATGGGCGGAAGCGCTGCACGCATGCATCCGCAGCCATCAGCGCGACGTTGAATTGCTGAAGCCTTGTACTCTCGATTCGATACCGGCGCTGGGCGATCTGCCGGATCTATATGATGCCGCGGCGAGCCGGGACTCGTCGCTGGATCTCAATGCGCTGGCGCGCGCGCGCGACGCGGCCAAATCGCTCGAGCGGCGCCTGACGGAACTCGCGTCGATTGCCGGCAAACTGTTCGACGCGATGAAGTTCGATTTCCTGCTCGACCCCGCGCGCCAACTGCTGTCGATTGGCTACCGGGTCACCGACGGAAGCCTCGATCCCAACTGCTACGACCTGCTTGCTTCGGAGGCGCGGCTGGCGAGTTTCGTCGCGATCGCGAAGGGAGAAGTTCCGGCGCGGCACTGGTTCCGGCTCGGACGCGCGATGACCCCGGTCGATCGCGGCTCGGCGCTGATTTCATGGTCGGGATCGATGTTCGAGTACCTGATGCCGTCGCTGGTGATGCGCGCGCCGGCCGGGAGCCTGCTCGAGCAGACCAACCGGCTGGTGGTGCGCCGCCAGATGTCGTACGGCAACGAGCTTGGGATGCCGTGGGGAATCTCGGAATCCGCGTTCAACGCGCGCGACCTCGAGCTCACCTATCAGTATTCGAATTTCGGCGTGCCCGGACTCGGGCTGAAGCGCGGGCTGAGCGAGAATGCGGTGATCGCGCCGTACGCCACGGCGCTGGCGGCGATGGTCGATCCGGAAGCTGCCGCGCAGAACTTCTCGAGGCTGCTGGCGGCCGGCGGGCTTGGCCATTTCGGCTGGTACGAGGCGCTGGACTACACGCCGTCGCGCGTGCCGGAAGGCGAGAGCGTGGCGATCGTGCGCGCCTACATGGCACATCACCAGGGGATGACGCTGGTCGCGCTTGCCGACGCGCTGAACGACGGCGCGATGCGTTCGCGGTTTCACACCGAGCCCATCATCCAGGCGACCGAACTGCTGCTGCAGGAGCGAACGCCGCGCGACGTCGGAGTGGCGCGACCGCGTGCGGAAGAGGTCAAGGCGGAAGCCAACGTTCGCGAGATCGCTCCGACGACGATTCGCCGGTTCCATTCGCCGCACGATCTGATTCCGCGCACGCATCTTCTATCCAACGGCAAGTACACCGTGATGATCACGGCGGCCGGCTCGGGCTTCAGCCACTGGCACGACCTGGCGGTCACGCGATGGCATGAGGACGTGACCCGCGATTCGTGGGGGACGTACGTCTTCATCCGCGACGTGAACAGCGGCAAGGTCTGGTCGGCGGGGTTTCAGCCGGCGGGCGTCGAGGCGGACAGTTACGAAGTCGAGTTCTCCGAGGACCGCGCGGAAATTGTGCGCCGCGACGGCACCATGACCACGACGCTGGAAGTCGCAGTGTCGGCGGAAGACGACGCCGAAGTCCGGCGCGTGTCGATTACCAATCTCGGCAACCGGATGCGCGAGGTCGAGTTGACTTCGTACGCGGAAATCGTGCTGGCGTCCGCGGCGTCCGACACGGCGCATCCGGCGTTCTCGAAAATGTTCGTGCAGACCGAGTTCGATGCCGAGGTCGGCGCGATTCTGGCGACGCGGCGGCTCCGCTCGCCCACCGACGCGCCGATTTGGGCGGCGCATCTGGCGGTTGCCGAGGGTGAGTCGGTCGGCGAGATACAGTTCGAGACCGATCGCGCGCGATTTTTAGGGCGCGGGCGCGACCTCCGCGACGCCGTTTCGGTGATCGACGGGCGGCCGCTGTCGGATACCGTGGGCACGGTCCTCGATCCGATCTTCAGCGTTCGCCGCCGCCTGCGCATACCAGCGGGAGCAACGGCGCGCGTCGCGTTCTGGACGATCGTCGCGCCGACGCGGGCCGAGGCACTCGACCTGGTCGACAAGCATCGCGATTCGACCGCATTCGAGCGCGCGGTGACGCTGGCGTGGACGCAGGCGCAGGTGCAATTGCATCATCTCAACGTCAACGCCGACGAGGCGCATCTTTTTCAGCGCATCGCCAATCGCGTGCTCTACTCAGATCCGACGCTGCGGCCGTCGTCCGACCTGCTGCGGCGCGGCGAGGGCGGACAATCGAAGCTGTGGCCCGCCGGCATCTCCGGCGACCTGCCCATCGTGCTGGTTCGCATTGACGAAACCGAAGATTTGGAAATTGTGCGCGAGCTGGTGCGCGCCCATGAATACTGGCGGATGAAGCGGCTGTGCGTCGACCTGGTGATTCTGAACGAGCGGCCGCCGTCGTACCATCAGGAATTGCAATCGGCGCTCGAGGGCCTCGTGCGCACCATGCCGACGCCGCCTGCCGACGGACAGGGCGCATGCGGAAATGTGTTCGTGCTACGCGCCGACCTGGTTTCGGTCGAGCTGCGAAGCGTTCTGCTGACCATCGCGCGCGCGGTGTTGCTGAGCCGGCGCGGGTCGTTGTCCGAGCAGGTCAAGCGGCTGGAGATGTTCGAGCCGGCCGCGGGGCCGCCGCCGCGGCGAAGGCCCGCGATACAGCGGGCGGCTATCCAGATGCCCCGGCGCGACATCGAATTTTTCAACGGCCTGGGCGGCTTTGTGGCTGACGGCAGCGAGTACGTGACGATTCTCGGCGAAGGACAGTGGACGCCGGCGCCGTGGATTAACGTGATCGCGAATCCGTCGTTCGGCTTCCAGGTCTCGGTCGAGGGCGCGGGCTACAGCTGGGCAGTCAACAGTCAGCAGCATCAGATTACGCAGTGGTCGAACGATCCGGTGAGCGATCGCCCCGGCGAGGTGCTCTACGTTCAGGATCTGGATACCGGCGAGCTGTGGGGACCGACTGCGCTGCCGATTCGCGAGGATGTGGCGCCGTACGTGGTTCGTCAGGGCCATGGCTACAGCACCTTCGAGCACACCGCGCACGGAATCTCACTCGAGCTGACGCAGTACGTGCCGATAGACGACTCGATAAAGATTTCCAGCCTGAAGATTCGGAATCTTTCGGCGCGCACCCGGCGCCTGTCGGTGACCGCCTACGTGGAATGGGTGCTGGGCACTGCGCGCGGCGTGTCGGCGCCGTACATCGTGACCGAGATCGAGCCCGAAACGCGTGCGGTGTTCGCACGCAACTCCTTCAGCATCGAATACGGGAGTCGAATCGCATTCGCGGATTTAAGCGGGCAGCAAATTTCGTGGACGGCGAACCGGACTGAGTTTCTCGGGCGCAACGGCACGCTCGACAATCCCGCGGCGCTCGCGTCAGGCAGACCGCTGTCCGCCAAAGCGGGCGCCGCGATGGATCCGTGCGCGGCGCTGCAAACTACGCTGTCGCTCAGGCCCAATGCCGAGACCGAGGTCGTTTTCTTTCTCGGCGAATCGGCCAGCAGAGCCGACGCGATCGCCTCGATCAAAAAATATCGCGAAGCGGACCTCGACTCGGTTCTTTCCACGGTCACGCAGTACTGGGACGGCTTGCTGGGCACGGTTCAGGTCAAGACTCCCGACCGTTCGATGGACGTCATGCTCAATCGATGGCTGCTGTATCAGACGCTGGCGTGCCGCGTGTGGGCTCGATCGGCCTTCTACCAGGCGAGTGGCGCGTATGGCTTTCGCGATCAAATCCAGGACGTGATGGCGTTGATAGTGGCGCAGCCTGCGCTGGCGCGGGAGCATCTGATTCGCGCGGCGGCGCGCCAGTTCGTGGCCGGCGACGTGCAACATTGGTGGCTTCCGCCGGCGGGACAGGGCGTTCGCACGCGTATCGCCGACGATCGCGTCTGGCTGGCGTTCGCGGTCGCTCATTATATAGAGGTGACCGGCGACGTCGGCATCCTGGACGAAACGATCTCGTTCCTTGACGGTCCGGAACTGCAAGCCGGCGAGACCGAATCGTTCTTTCAGCCCACTGTCTCCGAGCAGCGGGGCACCGTCTTCGAGCACTGCGCGCGCGGGCTTGACGGAAGCATGGCGGTCGGCATCCACGGCATCCCGCTGTTCGGGTCGGGCGACTGGAATGACGGCATGAACCGCGTCGGCGAGGCGGGCAAGGGCGAGAGCATCTGGCTCGGGTGGTTCCTCTACACGACGATTCAGGCGTTCGCGCCGTTGGCGGATACTCGCCGCGACGACGCGCGCGCCGCGGCGTGGAGGAATCATGCGACCGCGCTTGCGGCGTCGCTCGAGCGCGACGGATGGGACGGCAACTGGTATCGGCGCGGCTACTTCGACGACGGCACGCCGCTCGGCTCGGCCGGCAATATCGAATGCCGAATCGATTCGATCGCGCAATCGTGGAGCGTGATCTCCGGCGCCGCGAGTCCGGTCCGCGCCGCCGCCGCGATGGCTTCGGTCGACGAGTATCTCGTGCGCCGCGAGGACGGCCTGGTCCTGCTGTTCACGCCGCCGTTCGATCACACTCCGCTCGATCCCGGCTATATCAAGGGCTATCCGCCCGGCATAAGGGAGAACGGCGGGCAATACACCCACGGCGCGCTGTGGTCGGTGATCGCGTTCGCGAGGCTCGGCAACGGAGACAAGGCGGGAGAACTGTTCTCGATACTAAACCCGATCAATCACGCGAACACGCGCGCGGGAATCCATCGCTACAAAGTCGAGCCGTACGTCGTGTGCGCCGACGTGTACTCGATGGCGCCGCACGTCGGACGCGGCGGATGGACCTGGTACACGGGCTCGGCGGGATGGATGTATCGGGCGGGCCTCGAGTGGATATTGGGCTTTCGCGTTCGCGGCAAGGCGCTGCTGATCGATCCATGCATCCCGAGCAAGTGGCCGGGCTTCGAGATTGTCTATCGATACGGCTCGACGCGTTATGAAATCGCGGTTGAAAACCCACGCGGCGTGAGTCGCGGAGTGACTAGCGTGGAGCTCGACGGCAAGGCGCTCGCGCATCGCCCGGCGCAAATCGCGCTCGCCGACGACGGCGCAACGCATCGAGTGCGAATTATACTTGGCTAATCGCGTCGAGGGATTGTAGTAGTAAACTGAGTAATCGGATGTATCCAGTTAATTAGTTCCTCCAAGCACCTCATTCATGTTCTTTGTACTAATCATTTTGACATTCTGAAATACTAAGTTTATTATCAACTAGTCGGAATCGATAAATGATTCGAGCCCGGCTCTGATCCAGCCCGACAGTGGCCTTTCCGCTCGCCTTCGACCACGTTTCGCTAGACCATCGCAAATCGACACAGCATAAGGCTCGAGGAGGTTCGCGCGGGACGACCCAGTCTCACGGTATTTACTGTTTATGAAAATGAAATTGATGAAGAACAGACTGAGAAAGACGATTGCCCTGTCAGGCACTGTGCTGGCCCTCGCGATCGCCGCGCCCTCCTTCGCGCAGTATGGTCCCGGACCCGCCCCCGGCTACGGTGGACCTGGCAACGACGGCCCCGGCTACAGCGGACAGGGCTACTACGGCGGACCCGGAGAGGCCGGATGGGGCGCTTACGACAACAATCACGTCTGGCGAGGCGCACGATGGTGGCATCGGCACGACATCATGTGGTTCTACCAGAATCATCCGGAATGGGCCGTGATGGACGCGCTATGGCTCAACGAGGACGGCGACTACGAGAGCAACGGCACCTGGCAAGACGCCTACTGGTGGCATCAGAACGATCCTGACTTCTTCTACGCCAATCATCCAAACTGGGTTTCGTGGGATCCGCAGTGGCTCAGCCAGGACGGCGCCTACGACGCGCAGCACAACTGGCATTACGGTCAATGGTGGTACAACCAGAACCCGAGCTGGGTTTCCGCCAACCATTCCAACTGGATCAGTCAGCATAGCAACTGGGCAAATCACACCGAACCAACTGATCATCGGGCTGTGATGCGGACCGAGAACGAGGGCAGCGCGCGGGGTCGCGAGCAGGCTTCGATTCAGCCGAATCGGGCGAATGAGCGGGCGGCGACCGATCAGCGTAATGAGGCGAGTCGCCAGCAGCAAGCGTCGCGCGAGCAGCAAACGCGGGTGAACGAGCGGGCAGCAACCACCCAGCGCAACGAGGCGAACCGCCAGCAGCAAGCGTCGCGCGAGCAGCAGACGCGGGTGAATGAGCGGGCAGCAACCACCCAGCGCAACGAGGCGAGCCGCGAGCAAAAGGCATCGCGGCAGCAGCAGGCGTCGCGCGAGCAGCAGGCAACTCGCAACGAGCAGCGGGCGACTCACAACCAGCAGCAGGCGACTCACAATCAGGAACGGGCTAGTCAGAATCAGCAACGGGCTACCCGCAACGAGGAGCACGCCACGCATCAGCAGCAGGCTTCGCATCAGCAGCAGGCGACACATGAGCAGCACGCTTCGCATCAGCAGCAGGCGCGTCCGCAGCAGGCTATGCATCAGCAGGCGAGTCACGAGCAGCACTCGTCTCGCCAGCAACCGCAACAGCGTCAGCAGTCGAGTGCGAACCACGAAGGTGGTGGGCACGAGGGCGGCGCAGTGCGCGAAGCGAAGAGATAACCATAGTCGCGATAGCGCCTGAGCGGGCGTAAATCGCGCGATACTCAGATCGAATGGCCTCGCCGGTCCTTATGACGGCGGGGCCGCTTCATGTTTAACTACCATCGATGGTCGCCGCGGTTGAAAGCTTCCTGGGTCAGTCCGGGCCGTGGTCGCTGGTCATAGTCTTCATCGCGATCGTACTCGAGTCGTCAGCCGGTCTGGGCTTGATCTTCCCCGGCGAGACGCTGGCGGTGATTGCGGGCGCGATGGCCGCCGACGATTTCTTCTCGCCGTGGATAGCATTCGCCGTCGTCGCCCTCGGCGCGATGATTGGCGACCTCACAGGCTTTACGATCGGCCACCTCAAGGGACAGGCCGTGCTGACGCGATGGACGTTCGCGCGCCGCCAATACGAAAAGCATCGCGAGCGCCTCGAATACTATTTCGAGCGCTTCGGCGGTGAGACGGTATTTGTCGGCCGCTTCGTCGCGATCGGTCGGGCGTTCGTTCCTTTCACGGCCGGCGTGTCCGGGATGCGCGCGCGCAAGTTTGCGCCGATCGCGATAGCCGGCGGACTGCTGTGGGCCGCGGTGGTGGTAGGCCTTGGCTACGCCCTGGGTTCCAACTGGAGGCTCGTCCAGAAGTGGCTCAAGTCGCTCAGCGCTGGAATCGTCGTGCTGGCGATCCTGACCGGCCTGATGGCGTGGCTGTGGCGATCGATTGCCCGCCACCAAACCGAGATCGTCGCGGCGTGGCATAAGTATTTGACCGGCCGCTACGGCTTCGACCTGAGGCCGTTTGTCGATTTCGTCCGCGCCCGCTTCTCGCCACGCAGTTACCTGGGCCTTCATCTTACCGTTGGATTGGTCGCGCTGGCCGCGTTGGCGTGGCTGTTCGGCGGAATCGTCGATGTAATCTCGGACCAGGATCCGCTCGGCGGACTGGACCGGACGGTGACCCTGATGGTCGCCGCTCAGCGCACGCCGGGACTCGACTCCGCCGTGAGCGTGGTCGCGACGCTCGCCAATCCGCTGTGGCTGGTGTTCATCGTCGCGGTGGGAGCGCTCATCTATGCGCGCCGCCGCGAGGCGAGCCTGTCAATCGCGTCTCTGCTGTTTCTCGGCACCGCCTATGCGCTCGCATACGGCTTGCAGGCGATGTTTGCGAAGCACTCCGCTCATCAGCCCGCGCTGGTGTTGGTGAACGGTTTCGCGGGCTTCCCCAGCGCCGCGCTAACAGCGTCGACGGCCGCCTATGGCGTCGTCAGCTACATGCTGGTGGCCGGGACCGGGAGCTGGCGTCTGCAAACCTTAAGCGTGGTAGGCGCGTTCTATATCATCGCGCTGATCGCGCTGGCGGGTATCTACTGGGCCTGGCGCTGAGCGCGATCATCGGCGGTTTCGCACTGGGCGGAGGCTGGCTGGCGATCTGCGTGACCGGAGCCCGCACCTACAATCGATTGCGCGTCGCGGGTCTCGAAGTCCCTCGATGACCTGATCCGGGCGGCACCAATTTCAATAGCCACTTTTTTGTCATCGCGGTCCTTGAGTGGCAATACCTTGACATCTCTTTCCGTGCTATCGGGCCGACTGACTATCGCCTGCGCTTTGCTTTGAAGCCAATCCTGAGCTTCTGATCAGCCGACGCTGCTTTCTCCGACTCACTCGATCGACCGTCTTCCCCCAAACCTTCAGAGGTACGGAACTTGCGTTTAGCGACGGTTGGCGGACTCGCGCTGCCCGGAAGGGTTTCCTTCCGCGGCGCGACTGTCCGTCCAAAGGGGAACCAAGTGAAGATGCGAAGGGAGCGAGACACTCAGGCTGAGACAAACTCGGCGTTGTCTACCAATCTGCTTCAGCTGCGAGCGCCGGCGTCAACTCGAAGTTTACGCGATGGCCTGGAATTCGACCGCTATATGGCGGCGGCGACCAGCCTGATGCTCATCGTCGTTCTGATCGTCGGCGCCGCCGGATATGCGGGTATCCGCGGGATTTTCCGGACGGCGGCCGCGGCGGCGAGCGCGCCACCCACCGCGAACGGCAATCGCGAAGCTGATCCGGGTAGGCTCGTAACGAACAGCGCCGTCGCGCTCGGTCTGATCGCATTGCTTTCACTCGTAGTTGCGACGAATCCGTCTCGGGTCAAAGCCACCGGCGCATCGCAGGAATGCGGCGGGAATCCGCAAATCTCCAATTCAACTGTCCGCAACTCTTGCCGAGCCATCGAAGCGTGGCCCGTGCCGCATTACGCGTCTTTCGAGCCGCGGCCTCCGATGCGCCACCTGACCGATTCGAGCATCCGCGCCGCGAGCAGCCCCAGGCATCCAATAAATAGAACGTGAAAACACTTATGCCAATTAGTCAATCCACCATGCCGCGAAATTCTTCGAGCTTCATCAAATGCAAGTAAACAGGGGAATGAATTTTATGTCGTCAACAAAAAAGGGCGCGATGATGCTCAAATGCATAATCAGTAGAATCTCAATTGCGGCGTTAGTAGTAATCGTCGGTATGGCCGGATCGGCGGCGGCGGCATCAAAAGGCCCGCGGCCCATGGTGATTTTTTCAAATCCAGCTGACGACGCCATCGACGTGCCCGTCAATGCCAGCGTCACTGTGACCTTCAGCCTGCCGATGGACTGCAATTCGATAAACAAAAACACCTTCCGGCTCAAGGTGATCAAACACGGCAAAATCCCGGCGGAAAGCGTCACTTGCAGTGGTACCAGCGCTACCCTTACACCGTTGAGCGATCTTTCTATCAACACCAGGTACCAGATCGTGTTCCACAACAGGATCGCGGCCACCAGCGGCGCGACGCTGTGGAACAACGGCAACACTTTCCGTTTCACCACCGGTCCGGGCACCCGGCCTCCAGCCACCCCAACGCCAACCGCAACCCCAACTGCCACCAGCACCGCCACTTCCACTGCCACCGCAACCGCAACCGCAACCGCGACCTCGACAGCAACTGCCACGGCGACTGCGACCAACACTTCGACCGCCACCGCTACCGCGACCGATACTCCGACCGCGACCTCGACAGCTACGGCTACTGCGACGGACACGGCGACCGCCACTTCGACGGCGACCGTTACCGCCACGGCTACCGCCAGTTCGACTTCGACCAGCAGCGCCACGCCGACCGTGAGCGCAACTAACACTCCGACCGCCACCGCGACGGCCACGTCGACCGACACTCAAACTGCCACCCCGACCGCGACTGCGACCGACACCGCGACCGCGACTGACACGGCGACGGCGACTGCGACCGACACCGCCACCGCGACTGACACGGCGACGGCGACTGCGACCGACACCGCCACCGCGACCGCAACTGACACGGCGACCGCGACCTCATCGGCAACCGCCACCGCCACGGCGACCGCAACTCCGACCGCGACTCCAACCGCCGTCCCTCCCACCGTGATCTCGTCAGCGCCTGCGATCGTGGGCTGCGGCGGACAAGGAATGGGCACGAGTCAGGAAATCACCGCAACCTTCAGTGAGCCGATGATCTCTGCGTCAATCCTCGCACCTGGAACCTTCACAGTAACCGGGCCTATGGACACTCCCATAGCTGGAACCGTCAGCTACGACACGGTCAACAACACCGCGATCTTTGCGGTAACCGGGACCTACCCGGTCGGCCTCCAGTTTACCGCCACGATCACGACCGCGGCTGAGAGCGTCAGCCTGTTGCCGTTGGCGAGTAACTACGTGTGGACATTTGCGACCGGCGCTGGCCAGGACGCCACCCAGCCTATGGTCCTCTCTACGAACCCCGCGGCTGGCGCATCCAGCGTCGACACCAACCAGAAAATCGTAGCTACCTTCGACAAAGCGATGGACTCCACAACCCTCACTGGAACGACGTTTACTGTGCTTGAAACAGAAGGAATTATTCAGGTGCCCGTTCCGGGCGTGGTGACCTACTCGACGATTGGCGACACCGCAACCTTCACGCCGAGCAGTATTCTCGACCCCAGCGCCATGTTCACCGCAACCATCACAACCGGAGTCACGGACCTGTCGGGCAACCCACTGGCAAATGACTTCGTATGGACCTTTACCACCGGGACTACCCCGGACTCCTCCGCTCCGTCGGTTACTTCCAGCAATCCGGCTGCGTTTACCTTCACCGTGGGTACCGATGCTTCCGTCAACGTGACATTCAGCGAAGCGATGGACCCCTCTACCCTCAATCCCACGACTTTCGTGGTGACGGGTCCCGGCTCGACGGTCGTCGCCGGGAAAGTGTCCTATGATGTTCCCGATCAGATCGTAACTTTCACTCCAACGAGCCCACTCGCCGCAAGCACCTTTTTCGAAGCGACGATTACCGGCGCCCAGGATCTGGCTGGCAACCTGCTGCCAACCTTTCAGTTGCCGTTCCACACCGGTTCGGCGCCTACCGGTCAGACGTCGGTTAATCTCGGCTCGGCCTCCAGTTACGAGATTCTGGCCGCCACCACGGTTACCGCCCCTGGCGCTATAATAGTGAATGGAGATCTGGGCGTGTGGCCAGGCACCGCGATAACAGGCTTTCCGCCGGCATTTGTAAACGGGAATACAAATCTCGACAACCCCGCGTCGATGGAAGCTCAGGCTGACTTGCTGACCGCCTTCGATTATCTGACGGACACAGTGCCGCCGGGAGCCACTGTGGCCGGAAATATAGGTGGAACAACGCTCACACCCGGCGTCTATACCTCAGCTTCAACCTTGGCCATCACGTCGGGCAACCTGACCCTTGACGCCCAGGGAGACGTCAATGCGGTCTGGATCTTCCAGATTGGAACCGCTCTTGACGTCACCACGCAGGTCATCCTGGCCAACGGCGCTCAGGCATCCAATGTCTTCTGGGAGGTTGGTAGTTCAGCGACGATCGACGTTGGCGCCGTCATGCAAGGAAACATATTGGCTTTAACCTCGATCACGACGAATAGTGGAGCGACCTTGAATGGCAGAGCTCTGGCACTGAACGGGGCCGTCACCGCAGGCGCCAGCAGCGGGACACTGCCGGTATGTCAGTAATCATGAACTCGCCTTGAAACGACGCTGTCAAGCGGGGCTCCCGCGCCCCTCTCGACGGCCGCTCCAACCACGCGACCTTCAGTGCTCCGGCAAGTGCCGGAGCACTTTTCTTTGTCCTGTCAAAACTCCTGGGGATTGCCGAACTCGAACCGCTGTATTAACGACGTGTCTGCAAGTCTCGTTCGCAGGGGTTTGGCGATGCCACAAAAAGAACAAAACGGAATCTTGTCGGGAATCAGGGTCGTCGATTGCGGTACCTATATCGCGGGGCCGGCCTCGGCCACGGTCATGTCGGATTTTGGCGCTGAAGTCTTCAAGATCGAACGCCCCGATGGTGGAGATCTGTGGCGCCTCTTCCCGGATCTGCCTGGTACGGCGAAATCGGAACTAAATTGGGCCTGGATCCTCACTGGACGCAACAAAAAAAGCGTCGCACTCGATCTGGCGACTCCCGAAGGTCACGAGGCCCTTCTTCGGCTCGTCAAAACTGCCGATGTATTCGTGACCAACTACCAGGCTGAGCTGCTCGCGAAGTTCCACCTGACCTGGGATGAGTTGCGCGCTGTCAACCAACGGCTGATCTTCGCCCATATCACCGGCTACGGTGAAAAAGGAGACGACGCGGATTTGCCCGCCTTCGACGCGTTGGCGTATTGGGCGCGCTCGGGCCTGATGACCAGCGTGACGGGCCGCGATGGAACTCCGTCGGGTCCGCGGCCGGGTATCGGCGACCATCCGACCGCGATGGCGCTGTTTGGCGCGATCATGCTCGGGCTGTACAACCGCGAGCGAACTGGACGCGGATCGAAAGTTGGCACTTCGCTGATGGCGAGCGGCGCTTGGGCTCATAGCTGCGATTTGCAGGCGCGCATGCTGGGCGCCACGTTCCCGCAGCCGGTTCCGGGCGCGCATCCGATAAATCCGCTCACGACGGGATACCTCACGCGCGATGGAAAAGTGTTCCTGCTCGTGCAACTCGATCCCGAGCATGAATTCCCGCGCCTCTGCCGGGTGTTGGGCGCGCCTGAACTTGCGACCGATCCGATGTTTGCGACCGGCGCGAGCCGGACTGAAAATGCCGCCGAGCTTTTCGCGATTCTGCAATCGCAGTTCGAATCGAAGGATCTGTCCGATTGGCGCAAATCGTTCAAGGAATACGACATCAAGTGGTCGCCCCTGCCGGCGCTCGATGACGTCGTGAGCGACGCGCAGATGCGCGCCGCCGGAGTCTTCGTGAAATTCGACTACCCGCAGCACGGCACTATCGAGACGATCGACAGCCCTTTATTTGTCGAGGGCGCCGACAAGCGACTGCCCGAACCGGCCCCCGAGATAGGCGCCAACACCCGCGAAGTCCTGCGCGCGCTCGGCTACAGTGACCCCGAAGTCGACGACCTGGTCAAACGCCGCATCGCCGCTTTGTCATCCTGACGACCCGCGCAGCGCGAGGGGAGGAAGGACCTCGGACAGCTTCGCGCCAGCGAAGCCGGTACCGGTTTTGAGTTGCTGCATCCGCTACGGAGTCGTCTTCCGCAGCCAGTCCACGAGGTCGCGCATCACCTCATCGCGATTGGTTTCGTTCAGCATCTCGTGCCGGCCTTGCGGATAATATTTCTCGCTGACGTTCGCGATCCCCGCCGCGCGATATCGCTCGGCCAGCGGCTTCAGCCATTCGAGGTCGTGATTAATCGGGTCCTTGTCACCGGCGAAGATGTAGATCGGAAGGTCCTTGCGAATTGCCGCGAGCGCCGCCGGATCGACCAGCCGGCTCGCGGCCGCCGCCATCGTTTCCATCGCCCGCTTGTTTATTCCAAAACCGCAAAGCGGATCGGCCTCGTACGCATCCACCGCCGCCGGGTCGCGGCTCAACCAATCGTGAGGCGTCCGCGCCGGCTCGAACGCGCGATTGAACGCCGTAAGATCCGCGTCTTGCGACGGATCGATTCTAAGCTTGTCCACCGCCGCCGATCCCGAGAGCACCAGCCCCGCGATAGCCGCGCTGTTGTCGAGCGCGTACTGCTGCGCCGCGAAAGAACCCATGCTGTGACCGAGCAGGACAACCGGCAGTCCGCCTTCGCGCGTGCGCGCCAGCCGCGTCAGCGTCAGCGTGTCAGCAACCAGTCCGTTCCATCCGCCGACTCCAAAATCACCGAGCGACTCTCGCCCCTTCACACTGTGCCCATGCCCGCGATGGTCGTTGGCGTAAACGTGAAACCCGGCCTGGTTGAGAACCTCGGCCACGTGCGCATAACGAAGCGTGTGCTCTCCCATGCCGTGGGCAATCTGCACGATTCCCACCGCGCGGCCGGGAGCCCGCCATCGATAGTAGGCTATCTCGAGTCCGTCCTCGCTGTTGAAAGAAAAATCTTCGCGCCGCATAGGTCAGCACCTCCGCGATTCGTCAACAGCTACTACAAAGTGATTGGCCCCGTCGATTCCCTTTTGACGTTACCGGCTGCAGCGCGGTAGCTTTCCGTTAGATCGACTCGATCCGACTCCGGGAGTGACGTCATGAAAGATCCGGCATACGAGGCAGGCTTGGCCGTCAGGCGCCGCATCCTGGGCGACGCTCACGTGAACCGCTCGCTGGAAAACGCCACGAGTTTTGACGAGGAATTTCAGGAACTCGTCACACGCTATGCATGGGGCGATATATGGACGCGGCCGGGGCTCGACCATCGCACGCGCAGCCTAATCACGATCGCATTGCTGGCCGCCGGTGGCCGGCATGAAGAACTCGGCTTGCACGTCCGCGCCACGCGCCAAACCGGCGCGACTCCCGATGAAGTAAAGGAAGTCCTGTTGCAGGTCGCAGTCTATGCGGGCGTGCCCGCGGCCAACTCCGCGTTCCGCATCGCAAAATCCGCGCTCGAGGAAATGGCGAAAGAGGACGCGTGATGAATCCTCCCGCCAGCTATCGACGCGAGACGCCGGGTGCTCATCCTCCGTACGACCATCCATCTTATACGAGTACCCACAAGCGAGCGCCGCGACATGCGCTTGTTCGCCTCGAACACACGCTGTCGGAGATCACGGGACCTCGCTTTTCGCGCGAGACCCTCGCTCCCGGCCACGACGATCTGACGCACTTCAATGGCGGCGCGGCGCTTGGAGAACGAATCATCGTGACCGGCCGCGTGCTCGACGAAGACGGACGCGCGATTCCGCACACCCTGATCGAGATTTGGCAGGCGAATGCAGCCGGCCGCTATGCTCACGCCGACGACCAGCACGATGCGCCGCTCGACCCGCACTTCGCTGGCATTGGCATGGTGACCACCGACGATCAAGGCGCGTATCGCTTCATGACCGTCAAGCCGGGTGCGTATCCATGGCGCAATCATCACAATGCATGGCGGCCAAATCACATTCACTTCAGCCTGTTCGGTCCGAGCTTCGCCACGCGACTCATTACTCAGATGTATTTTCCGGGGGATCCACTTCTGGATCTTGATCCAATCTTCAACAGCGTCCCCGACCGCGCCGCGCGCGAGCGGCTGATAGCAACATTCGATATCGAAGTAACTATTCCCGAGTATGCACTCGGTTATCGCTTTGACTTTGTACTGCGCGGCCGTGACGCTACCCCGACGCTGAACTGAAATGAGCCCGTTGCAAACGCCATCGCAGACGGTCGGGCCTTTCTTCAAGCCCGCGCTGATCGCTTCCGGACAGGAATCGCTGATCACGCCCAAATCCCGGGGCGATCGAATCACGATCGAGGGTCACGTTCTCGACGGCGACGCGAAGCCCGTCAGCGACGCGATGCTCGAGCTCTGGCAGGCCAACGCTGACGGCCGTTACGACCATCCGGATGATTCACAGGAAAAGCTGCTCGATCCCGACTTTCACGGATTCGGCCGCGCCGCGACCGACGAGCGCGGGCGCTTTCGCTTCTACACGATCAAGCCCGGCTCGGTTCCCGGTCGCGGCAGCACACTTCAAGCGCCGCACATCAACTTATCGATTTTTGCGCGCGGCCTGCTGAAGCGACTCGTCACGAGGATCTACTTTCCCGACGAGCCCTTGAACGCCGCTGACGCAGTGCTGAACTCCGTCGCGGCCGAGCGACGTTCAACGCTTGTCGCGAGAATCGAAAACGCAGACCGAACCAGCGTGTTGCGGTTCGACATCGTTTTGCAGGGAGAGCACGAGACTGTGTTCTTCGACGTATGAGCATTAGTACTGCTGACTCTCAGATTTTCGGCGGGCTCTACGGCACCGATGAAACTCGCGCGCTGTTCTCTGACCATGCTCACCTGCAGTTCATGCTCGATGTCGAAGCCGCCCTGGCCCGCGCCGAATCGAAGCTTGGTTTGATTCCCGCGCCGGTCGCCGACGCGATTGGGCGCGCGGCCCGCGTCGAGAACTTGCGGCTCGACTACATCGCGGATAGCACCCGGCGCGTCGGCTATCCTGTCGTCGCTCTCGTCAAGGAACTGGGCCGAGTCGCCGGCGACGAGGCCGCGCGCTACATCCATCTTGGCGCGACCACTCAGGACGTTCTGGACACCGCGCTGGTCCTGCAACTCCAGCGCGCGTTTGTCATAGTACGTCGCGACCTGATCGCGATCGCACGCGCTCTGGCCGATCGAGCTGCGCGCTTTCGCGACGCGCCCATGGCCGGCCGCACCCATCTCCAGCACGCCGTCCCGACTACCTTCGGTCTCAAATGCGCGGTATGGGCGTTGCCTCTGGTCACTCACCTCGAGCGATTGGATCAGGCCGCGCCGCGAATTCTCGTAGTTCAACTCGGTGGCGCGGCGGGAACGTTGGCTGCTCTCGGCGAGAACGGTCCCGCCGTTGTCGAAGCACTCGCGCGCGAGCTCGCGTTGGGCGTGCCGGACTTGCCGTGGCACGCTCAGCGCGACGGCTTTGCCGAGACCGCCTCGCTGCTGGCATTGATTTGCGGAAGCCTGTCGAAATTCGCGCTAGACGTAAGCTTGATGATGCAAACCGAAGTCGGCGAGGTATCCGAGCCGCACGACGAGGGCCGCGGCGGGTCGTCCACGATGCCGCAAAAGCGCAACCCGATAGCGAGTGAGTACATCCTCGCGGCGACTCGCGCCGTGCATGCGTTGGTGCCGGTGATGCTTGGGTCGATGACAGCGGATCACGAGCGCGCGACCGGACCGTGGCAAAGCGAATCGCTTGCATTGCCGCAATGCGTAGCTCTCACCGCGGGCGCGTTGGCCCACGCTCGTTCGATCGCGGAAGGGATGACGGTTAACACCGGTCGGATGCGTCGCAACCTCGAACTTACCGGCGGACTGATCATGGCTGAAGCGCTCGCAACCGCGCTCGTCCCCTCGATCGGTCGTGCTGCCGCCGAGGCCGCGGTCGCGCGCGCCTGCAACCGGTCGATGGCCGAGGGCGTTCCGCTGGCAACAATTCTTCGGATTGATTCTGAGTTGCGGCCGCACCTGACCGACGCCGACATCGATCGACTTAGCAATCCTGCCTTGTACCTTGGATCGGCGGGTGCTTTTGTCGATCGAGTCGTCGCTCGTGTTGCCGCGCTCGTCTAGCGTCTTTCGTCAACCTGGAGGCTTCAATGGCCAATGAATCACCGCACAATCCTCCCTTTCGAGCGGACCACGTCGGCAGCCTGTTGCGGCCGCCCGAGTTGCTGAAAGCTCGAGGCGACCGCGCTGTCGGGAAAATTTCCGCCGAGGAGCTGCGCGCTATTGAAGACAGATCGATTCGCGCGGTGGTCGCGTTCCAGGAAGGCGTAGGGCTTCAATCGATCACAGACGGCGAATACCGCCGCGAAATTTTCTATTCCGACTTTTATTTCCGCGGCCTCGGCGGTGGCACGGTCGCCTACGACCCATCGTCGATCGACGAAGTCTATTTCATCGACCGCGAAGGCCATAAGCTCCCACTCCTGGTTCCGCGCGTAGAGGCGCGGATGCGCTGGCATGCTCCAATCCACATGGACGACTTCAAACTTCTTCGCGCCGCTACTTCGCGAACGCCGAAGATAACGATACCATCGCCGACCATCATCCATTTTCGCGCCGGCCGCGAGAATATCAGCAAGGATGCGTATCCAGACATCGATCTTTTCTGGGACGACATCGTTGATGCGTTCAACAAGGAATTGAAGGTGCTCGCCGACGCCGGTTGCAAGTACGTGCAGATCGATGAAACCACGCTCGCGTCACTTAGCGACCAGCGAATCTGGGAGCCCATGCGAAAGCGTGGCGATGATGCGCGCACGCTGCTGCTCGACACCTATCCGAAGGTGATGAATCGCGCGTTTGCGGGACGCCCGGCGACGTTGCATCTCGCGATGCATATTTGCCGCGGCAACAATCAGAGTCATTGGAGCGCAGAAGGCGGCTACGACCTGGTGGCAGATACGCTGTTCAACATGATCGACGTTGACTCGTATTTTCTGGAATACGACACGCCGCGCGCGGGAACTTTCGAGCCGCTGCGGCTGGTGCCAAAAAACAAGACCGTGGTGCTCGGACTTGTCTCGAGTAAATTTCCGGAACTCGAATCGAAAGACTCACTCAAGCGGCGAATCGAAGAGGCCTCGAAGTTCATCGCGCTCGATCAGCTCTCGCTCAGCCCGCAATGCGGATTTGCGAGCACTGCGCCCGGCAATCGCATATCGGGATCGGACCAGCGCGCCAAGCTCGAGCTGGTGGTTGAAGTCGCAAAAGAAGTTTGGGGCTAGCCTTGCGGATTTTTCAGAAGAGATGCCGGCCGCCGTCAACCCGTATACATTCGCCGGTGACGAAATCCGTCTCGACAAAAAATAGCACCGTTTTCGCGATCTCCTCCGCGCCTCCCCATCGCGCCAGCGGCGTAGCCTCGAGCACTTGCGCATTTTCTTCGGCCGTCAGGTTGGGCGGCGCTAGAATTGGGCCCGGCGCGATCGCGTTGACGAGGATCTCGGGCGCGAGTTCCAGCGCCAATGCCTCGGTCAGCGCGGCAACCGAGGCTTTCGAAACATAGTACGGAATGTAGTCCTTGTAGTGAGGACGCCCTGTCACCGGCAGCCAGTCGGAAAAGTTTACGATTCGCCCGGCGCCCCCCTGTTTCATAATTGGCGCCGCGTGAGTCGAATACAGAAAAGCGCTCTTCGCGTTTGCGTCCTGGATAGCGGACCAAAGTGCGCCGTCCGGATTGGGCGTCTTCTGATATATCGATGCCATGTTGATCAGAATGTCGAGACGTCCCAGCGACTTTACCGTCTCGCTAACTGCCGCGACGATTTCCGCCCCGTTGGTCGCGTCCGCGCGAAGGACAGTGGCCTTTACGCCCACAGATTTCGCCGCGGCCGCCGTCGCTTCGGCTGCATCGCGCGACCCGCGGTAGGTCAACGCCAGCGAGCATCCTCGACTCGCCAAGGCGCTGGCGACGACTTGTCCGATCCGCGCGCCGCCGGTGATTAACGCTACCCTTCCCTTCGGATCCATAACCTTCGCTGAACAACTCCGCCTCAAGCGAATGTCTATGTCTACCTCGTCGTTTGCTCATGAGGCAATCGGGCTTGACCTTGGGTGTGGTTGTGTCGGATCGTTCGTCGGTCTCATCAACGTGGAGTTCCATGGAGACGGGTGACCGCCAAGTCCACAAATAAGCCGATCAAGGTCGCGATAGTAGGCGGAGGGTGCGCCTCAATCGCGGCGGCTTTCGAATTGAGCCGGCCGGAGCATCATGGGAAATATGCCATCACGATTTACCAGGTCGGTTGGCGGCTAGGTGGGAAGGGAGCTTCGGGACGCGGACCCGCCGATCGAATCGAAGAGCATGGGCTCCACGTCTGGATGGGATTTTATGAGAACGCCTTTCGGCTCTTGCGCGAATGCTACAGCGAGCTGAATCGCGATCCTCGAAAGTGCCGACTCGCTGACTGGCGTGACGCTTTTACGCCCGAACCTATCAATGGAGTCCTGGATCGGCTGGGCAGCGGCGCCTGGCATCCGCGCCTCACGAACTTTCCGCCGACCGACGGTCTGCCTGGCGACCCACTGTCCGAGCACAACCCCTTCAGTATCAAGGGCTATCTGCTCGGCGGTATCGCAACGTTGCGAGTGTTGTTAAGCGCGGCCCAGCTTCAATCGACCCGGGGTTCTTTTCAAGGATTCGATGCGAGTGATTTCGCTTCGCCGGGTGGCAAGACGGTAGAACTGCTCGCGGAGAGCATTTCGCGTTTGCTGAAGTACGGGATCGTCGCGAGCTTCACCGGCTTGATCGAGGCGGTGGGAATTCTGCAGGTTGGTCTTGACGCCGTGCCTGGCCTGAGCGAAGGACTGCTGTCGCGATTTTGTGAAGCGCTCTCGTCAACAGCGCGCGCCGTGCTTCAGCCCTTGGTCGATCGGGACGACGAGATACGCTGGATCTGGGAAGTCACCGATCTGGTCATGGCAGTGATTCTCGGGATACTGCGCTTTGGCCTGCTCACCGATCCGCGCGGATTCGACGCGATCAACGACTATGAGCTGAGACACTGGCTGGCCCTGAACGGCGCCTCGGAAGGTGCGCTGGATTCGGCGTTGTTGCGAGGATGCTATGACCTGGGGTTCGCATACGAGGATGGCGACGAGGCGCGTCCGTCGATCGCGGCAGGACAGGGCGTTCGCGGGGCGCTAAGGATGTTCTTTACCTATCGCGGCTCGATTTTCTGGAAGATGCGCGCGGGCATGGGAGACGTAGTGTTCGCGCCCTTTTACGAATTGCTGCGAAAACGCAATGTCAGGTTTGAATTTTTTCACAGGCTGGAAAACGTCAAGCTTGCGCCAACGGATCGTCTGAAGGCGGGTGAACGGTGCTATGTCGAGGCGCTGGAATTCGATGTTCAGGCACATATCAAGTCCGGTAACGAATATGAGCCGCTGATCGATCTCAACGGCCTCGCTTGTTGGCCATCGAAACCTGATTTCGACCAGCTAGCCGAGGGGCAAAGCATGGCCGAGGAGCGGTGGGATTTCGAGTCGCACTGGGATAGGAGGAAGACCGGGACCAGAACGATCCGGATAGGCGCCGACTTCGACGCGGTCATACTCGGTGTAGGGTTGGGCGCGATACCTTATGTCTGCCGGGAGATCATCAACCACGATCGCCGGTGGCGAGACCTGGTGAAACATTGCAAGACGGTTGCAACGGCGGCGTTCCAGATCTGGATGCGAGAAGATGTCGAGCAATTGGGATGGAGGCATAACCAGTGCACCGTCACTGCATTCGAAAGGCCGTTCGATACGTGGGCCGATATGCGCCATCTGATAACCGAGGAGACATGGAGCACCAGGCCGCGAGCGATCGCATATTTTTGCGCGCCGCTGGCTGATGGCGAGCTTCCACCGATATCGTCGAACAGTGATTATCCGGAACAATGCCGGGACAAAGTGAGGCGGGACGCGGTGCAGTTTCTGAACCGTAGCATAGGGCATCTTTGGCCGCGGGCAGTCCGGCGCGGCGGGTTCCGATTCGATTTGCTGATGGACTATGCGCATCCAGGCGAACCGAGCGGCGAAGGCGATGAGTCCGCATTCGATACCCAGTATTGGAGCGCAAATGTTAACCCATCCGACAGGTACTGCCTGACAGTGCCAGGAAGCGTGAAATACCGGATCTCGCCACTTGACAACAATTACGATAACTTTACCGTCGTTGGGGACTGGACTGATTGTGGATTCAATCAGGGGTGCGTCGAGGCAGCCGTGATATCGGGCCGTCTCGGAGCTCATGCGATCTCGGGCTTGCCGCGGCTTGATGAGATTGTCGGTTACGATCATCCGTAGCGGTAGCCCAAAACCGAAGCGAGGGGACATGCGCTCGTGAACGACAACGATCGGTTTCATAGAGACGACCCCGACCGGGGCTATCCGCGGCGCAATATGTCGGAAGGATTGCGCAGCGACGATCCCTGGGGCGTGCGTCCGGGGCCGGGCGGACCCGGGCAGTTCCATAATTCGCGCGAGGACGCAGTCAACGATGGCGTCGATGACGCCTATCGGGTGGCCGATGAGCATATGCGCGAAGGGCAGTGGCGGGCGAGCTCGCGAAACCAGCGCGGTTACGGCTGGCGACCACCGGGATACGGCGCGCCTTTCGGGGGCGGATACGGCGGCCGTTACACCGATGGGTTGCTGGAAAAGGTGATGCGGGTTTACCTCGATATGATGGGTCTGGTTGGCAGCATGATGAGTGGGCTCACGCGTTCGCCCTATACGCCCTATCAGCAGTATCCGCAATATCAGCGGCCGTATGAAGATCGCCGCGAGCCGGAATACCGCCATGCGCCCGGGCCACCGCCGCGAGCGCGCTCGGGGCCGGTGCGAGTCGAGGTAAATTCGAATCAACCGAACCACATAGCTCTCGATTTGAAACCACTCCGCCCGGGAGTTTTGCTCGCTGTTCCGCCGCTGCGAGCATTGAACAACAACCGGTCTGAGTTGCGCGATGTCGAACTCGACACCGCAAACGACCGCTGCGTGCTTCGAGTCCACATCCCGGATGCGCAGCCGTCGGGGCTCTACACAGGGGTCGTGGTTGACGCGCGCAGCGGGGAACCGTGCGGCACATTGGCGATCCAGGTGGGAAACCACGCGGAGCAATCCAAGGACCCTGCGGCGAAACCGCAAGGTTGACCACCGGCTATTCCGGCTAGGCGCAAGCCTGCAGAAACGCTACGTTAGGTGCAGCCGCAACTAGAGAGACGAAGGGAGGAGTCCATTTATGCATCACCACTCACACCGGCACGACGACTGTTGTGAGTCCTCAGAGCGTTGCCGCCCACCTGAGATGCAGTGGCCTCAGCGGCCTTCGTTCTCAGGCTTCCCGATGTTTTGGCCGATACCGTTACCCATTCCCATGTTACCGTCCATTGGACCATGGGGCGGAATGCGATCAAGTTATGAAGGGTATGACTATTCACGTCGGAGGCGCGACATGTATCGATGTGGATGTTGCGAACGATGTGGTGAGTATGAGTGTCGATGCGAGCCGCGCTGCGAACGATGCGGTTGTATAGATTGTCGATGCGGAGGACACGGACGGAGTAGAGCAGTCGAACTGATCGTGAATGTCGGGAGTAACAAAGTCGACTATGCGATCAGTATCGATAAACAATGCGTTAGTTCGAATGTATGGCCCAAGGTGACGGATTTTGTCGGCAATACTGATAGTAGCAACATCATCACGGCACCGGCGGTTCACATTCTCCAAGACACGGTTAAAATAATCGTGGCGCTGGATGCGAAGGGTAAGATTGATCCCGACACCTATTCGGCAAGGATTTTTGACCGCAATCAAAATCAAACGGTGCCAGTGATCATCGCTAACCTGACCTTGCACATTTTCTAGACCACCCTTGTATCGAGCGCGAATGGACCTCGGTGTCAGACGTTCGTCGGGAATCGTGGCGGAAAAGCTGCGCGAGTACGGCTCGATAGTTCGCGACGAGCTCCAGCGCTACCTGCCGCAGCGCGAGCCGCGCCGCTTTCTTTACGACCTGGTAGCTGATTATCCGCAGCGCGGCGGCAAGATGATGCGTCCGTCACTGTGCATTTCCACCGCGCGCGCCTACGGCGCGAGCCTCGAAGAAGCGCTCGGATCCGCGATTGGGATCGAACTGATGCACAACGCGTCTCTGGTCCATGACGATATCGAGGATGAAAGCGAGGAGCGTCGCGGGCGTCCCACCCTGCATCGCCTACATGGAGTTCCACTGGCGATTAACGCCGGCGACCTGATGAGCCTGATGAGCCTCCGGCCGTTGATGGACAGTATCGATTTTCTCGGTCCCGAGCTCGCCCTGCGAATAATCGAAGAGACGGACATGATGGCGCGGGAGACTGCCGAGGGTCAGGCGATGGATCTCGGCTGGCGGCTCGAAAACACGACCTCGCTGTGTACTGACGACTACCTTCAGATGGTGCTGAAGAAAACCTGCTGGCTCACAACTATCCACCCTATCCGCGTCGGCGCGCTGATCGGTACGCGCGGCCAGGCCGACCTCGACGCGTTTTTTCGCTTCGGGTTTTTTCTCGGCGCCAGTTTTCAGATCCAGGACGATCTCCTGAACCTCGCACAGGACGACGGGCGCTACGGCAAGGAACGTGACGGCGACCTTTGGGAAGGCAAACGGACGCTGATGCTGATCCATCTACTGCAACATTCAACCGACGAGGAACGCGAGCGCCTGTGTGCGCTGTTGAGCTGCCGGCGCGAGGAACGCACCGCGTCGCAGGTATGCTGGCTGCACCGACTGATGGTCGAGCGTGGCAGTATCCGGCATGCGCGGCAGATCGCAAATGGGCTCGCGGGCGCCGCGCTTCACGAGTATTCGCTGCTCTTCGCGCATCTCGAGGACTCGCCCGACAAGCAGTTTCTCGAGGAAATAGCGCCTTGGGTTATCGAGCGGGACGTGGCATGACACTCGAATTCGCGAGGCTTGGCGGCCGGGCTCCGCGAATCCCGTTGCCGGCACCTGTCGCTCATCGCACCTGAGGAAAAGCAAATGCGTAGGACGCTGCCCCCCTTTCGCTCATTGATCGTGGAGCAGCCCCTTTGTGATCAGAACCGCGCGATCATGGCGGGCGTCACGCGCCATGTCTTCACGCTTCGCGCGGACATGGCGCGGCTGCGCCGCTTCATCGACTCGTACCTCAATTTTGTCGACGACGACATGCCGCCGCCGTTCTACTTTCAGCCCGCGGCGCCGTTCGTTACGTTCGAGCTGTTATACTACCCATACCTGACGGTCGCATCGCGCAATCTCATCTCATACCCCCAGCGGGAGATGAGCTTTTCGATTCCGCTCGAATGTTACGCTATCGAAGACGGCGCGTTGGTATTCAAACAATACGCATCTTGCGTGCCGTTTTTGTATGTCGACGAGGAGCTATCGGTCGTCAGCGGCCGCGATTTGTTCGGGCTTCCCAAAGTCGCCCTGAAGTTCGAAAATCTGATCGACCAGATCAGGCCCGACTCGCCCACCCAAATCGCCCGTCTAACGCTTCGCGTCCCGAGTCCAACCGGCGACGTCTATGCGCCATTCGTCGAAGTGTATCGCGATCCTCCGCGCTACATTTCGGTCCGCCAGACTCCCGCGAATCTGATTAACGCACTGCCCGACGCAATCCGCGGGTATTCCGCCTTAGCCGCCGATATGTGGGAGGCAGTCGCACGGCCTCCGATTAGAGGCTACGACAACCAGCGCGACCTGCAATCAATGCTTGGAATGCTGCGCGCCAACGCCGACATGCTCTCGGCGGGCTTTCCCATTTTCCCGTTCATGCGGCAGGCGCCGCAGTTCGCTCAAAGCTCGGCGGATGAGCAACTCGGTCCAATGTTTGCCGACCTCATTACTCTGAAGCAGGCCCGCGACGCGGAGAATCCCGAGCTCGTCAGCTTTCAAGCACTGGTCAGATCGACGATGTACCTGGACAGGATCAACGATGGCGGATTTCTATTCGGTCCGCTCGCCAGCGATCCTAGCAGCGACATAACCATCAAAATTCACAATCTCCAGGGCCAACCGCTTGTGGAATCATTAGGCCTGGTGACCGAGGAGACCTCCTCGGGGGGTGGGGCTGGGCGAGCCGTCGGGGCTGGTGGGCGAGGTGACTACTCGCAGGAGTCCACTCAGATGGTATCGACGCTGAAGCCGGTTCTCCCTTATTGGCTGAATGTCGATCTAGCTTACGGCCTCGGCACCAACTTGTACTGGCGCGGCCGAAATACGAAGTGGTCCAGCACCGACACTCCTGGACCGCCAAGCGATGGCAATCGGTACCTAACCTTCGGCGGTGGCGCCCTGCAGGAAGAGGCGTCACCTGTTGTATCGCCGGATAGCCTCATCTGGGTACTTCAGCTGCCGTTGGATGACAACGGCCCCGAGCTATTGGATCAGCTATGTTCGGAGCATCTGAAAAACGACTGCTATGAATTCCAATTCGACAAGGACCAGGATCCACCTTGCGTTTGGATGTTTATCAGAAACATGGATAACACCGGCGCAGGAGCGGGACCCGACGTCGAGCAGGAAGTCGAGTTCGCGGTGATAGTAAAATGGTTTGACAAGAGGAACGGCGAGGCCGGGGGGCGGTCGCTCGGGTCCGCGTTAATGCCTCTTTATGTTCTCACCGACAATCAAACAGCGGTATTCACGGAGAGCGAAGTCTACGGCTGGCCGACCGTCCGCGCGGATATCGATTTTGAGGGTAGCTGGACTGCCACACCTCCGGGTTCTGCGATGAATTTGAAAACGCTTCTTCTGCCCGAACTCTATACCGGGGGCGCGCCAGATGACCGGCGCATCGTAAAAGTGAAAGTCAATTTTCCCGGCTTCTCAGGGTTTCAAACATCTTTCAATAAGGCCGCAGGACCCTTGCCTCTTCCAAGCGTCGCTCTGAAGCAGATCGTGGACTGTCGCCTACCCGATCGGGCGGATTTTCAGGCGATAGTTTTCCGGGTTATGAGGTTCGAGGCGCTCAACAAAGAAGCGACCGAGGCGCTCGACAAGGAAGCGATCGAGCCGCTCGACAAGGAAGCGATCGAGCCGCTCGGCAAGGAAGCGATCGAGCCGCTCGGCAAGGAAGCGACCGCGGCGCTCACGGAAGAGGTCGCGGATTTCAAGGAACAGATCGGGGAAGAGATCGTGGTACGCCACATCGAAAAACTCGCGGCAGGTATCGAACAGCCGCCTCCGATGGTCCTCGACCCAACGCAGTGGTCGGTGACGATCTCCCGCTACCAATCTGTATCTTTGGTCCGCAAAACAGGTCTGAAAGTTGACCGTAGGACGGCAGGTGAGTACACGACCGACGAGGTAATCTGTCCACGCAGTGTTTATGCGCTACCATCAAGCATAGAAGAGTTGGGAGCGCTCAACCTCACGTGGCGGCTCGGTAACTCTCCATGGATGTCGTACGTCGATCCCTTGGCGGAACTCGACAAGATTGCTCCGGGGATAAAGCAATCCGAGCAGGAGCTGCCAATGACGACGACGTTCGTCAATTTTCTGAAAGGCGCCGCCGTATTCAGCAGAACTTAACGAGACGATACCAGTCGATCGAATCCTGAAGGGTCTCCAGAAGAGGGCGAACACTGATCCCCAGCTCGCGAAACGCCGCGCAGGGCGGCATCCACTCGTGCTGATACATCAGAATCGGCGCCAGCGATTTGATTGGCGTGTTGCTGTTTGCGACTCCCATCACGGCCTCCAGCGCGAGGCTGGCGAAAGCAGTGACCGAGATTGGCGCGGCAAGTGGCCGCATCTCCACTCCCGCCAGCTGGCAAATCCAGCTGAATAGATTCTGCGCCGAGATATTGTGGCCGCTCAGCAACATCGGCCGGCCGTAAAGCTCCGCTTCGAGCGCACCAACCAAGCCTTGCGCGACTTCACGGACATCCAGGACGTTGAGAATTTGCCGCACCGCACCCGGCACTTCGCCGCACAGCAGCCGCGGGATCAGGCAAAGCTCCCTATCGTGGATGTCCCACGGCCCCAGGCACATCGTAGGATTGACGATCACGGCTCGCAGGCCTGCACCCGCCGCGTCCATGACGAGATCTTCGGTGCGTTGCTTGAGCGCAAAGTAAGGATGCATCCGCATCGCGAGGCCCGCGCCCCAGTCTTCAATCTTTTCACTTGGCCGCTTGAGCGTGGTAAACGCGCTCACGTAACCGAACACGCAATTCCGCTGGAGCACCGCATCCAGCAACTCACACATTCTGCCTTCGGCGTAATATTGCGCGCGATCGAACAGATTCGCCGGATAAGGAGCCGCCGCATCGATCACGATTTCGTGCCCCTCGACCCATTCCTCAAGTTGGCCAGGAGCGAATTGGTCGCCGGGGCGACGGCGAACCGGCAGGCCTTCGAGATTCGGCCTCGGCCCGTGACGCCGGTAAGCTGCGGTTACTTCATATCCGCGCGCCAACAATTCCCGGACGACGGCGTTGCCGATATGTCCAGTCGCGCCGAGGACCAGTGCCTTCATCGTGATCTTACCGTGGCTTGCTGCGTGTGGGTCCCGACGCGAGCAATCTCCAAATTCTGCGCGTTACTAGCGACGAGAACCAGCCATCCAATCGTTCACCAGGTCTATGAACCGGGAACCCATACCGAGCCATAGGCCGGTCAGGTCGGGGAAAAGCGCCGCGACTTTTTGAGCAGTCGAGAAGCCAAGCGGAACGTCAACTTCGGCCAGTCCCAGCACGATCGCGGCGATGACTCCCCAGCTGACCCACTCCGGCGGGATCTTCAAATCGCCAAGCGCCCACGCGCGTGCGTTCCATTCGGGATTGTCGAGCATCTCGGTATCGACCGAAGCCGGCACCACGAGCGAGGCAGTGACACCGGAACCAAACAGCTCGACTCGCAGGCTTTCGGTAAAACCGATCAACGCAAACTTGCTTGCGGAGTATCCGGAAAGCGTGGCGCTGCCGCGCCTGCCGGCAATCGATGCGATATTGACGATATTGCCGCGGCCGGTGTCCTGCATAATCGGCAGAACCGCGCGGGTCATGTGAACGGCGCCGAAAAAATTTACGTCCATCATCCGGCGCAAGTCCTCGACGCCGGCTTCGCTGAACAAAGACGGTATCAAGACGCCGGCGTTGTTCACTACGATGTCGACAGTGCCAAACTCATCGCAAGCCTTGTCGACTGCGCGGTTGACTTGCGATTGGTCGGTCACGTCGCAGACCAGCGGGAGCGCCTCGACCCCGAACTCAGTCAACTCGTCGGCGAGATCGTGCAAAAGTTGAGCGCGGCGCGCGACCAGCGCGACGTTCGCGCCCTGGCTGGCGAGCATGGTCGCAAGGTCCCGGCCAATCCCGCTCGACGCGCCGGTAACGATCGCGTTGCGTCCGGCAAACATCCCGGTACTGACGGAACTGCGAAAGTCATTCATCGTGCGACCTCGAGTTTCATCTACGTCGCCAATTCTGCAAGCAGAGCCCGGGCCTGTACAAGGTCAGGTGTATCGAATCCCTCGGTGAACCAGTCGTAGGCCGCCCGCACGATGCTGCCCGCTTCGGCCTCGCGCCGCGAACTCTTCAGCAAACGGCCCAGGTCAACACTGGCACGCAGTTCCCAGCTCTTCGACGCCTGGAGTTGCGCCTTGGTGATGGCCGTTCTCAGGCACATTTCCCCTTCTTCGCGAAGCTCCTTGGCACGATCTTCCGCGATGCCAGGCGACGCGGCAAGCTGCAGCAGCAGACTCGCCTTCACGCGCCAGGTCTCCGGCTCGGACATCCTTTCATTCGTCTCCTCCATGGCGGAGAAAGCCGCCTCGATCATTGCGAGACCAGCTTCGACCCGTCCCGACACGCCACAGCATTCAGCGAGCACGGTGCAATTTTGCGGCTTGTAGAGCTTGGCCTCCGACGCGTACTGGGCGTCAAAGGCCTGCTGTGTTCGATCGATGCTCCCCTCCGACGCGTGCCCCAGGATTCTACACGCGTCCATCGACCAACCCATCGCGGTCCGCAGCCAGTCGAAATGTTTAGCCGTTGCTTCGCGCAGGGCATGCTCGCCGATTTCAAGGGCCTTGCTGAATTCGCCGCGAAACATGACGACTATGTGAAGCTGAATTCGTGCGAAAGAAATGGCGAAAAGATTCTTCGACTCCTCCGCCTCGCGCACGCCTTGCTCCGCCGCCGCTACGGCCTGGTCGGGATAGCCCAGCATCCACAGCACCATCGCGTCGATTCCAAGGGAAAAGATTTTCGCCCTTCCGCCCACAAGCGGCACCGCCATCTTGTCTCGAAATCGTGCGGCTTCAAGGTGTCTGTGGGCCGAAACCAGATCGCCCCGACAACACAGCGCGTGACCCAGTATAAAGTTGCCGGAGCTAGCTGAATCCGCTCGCGATGAACTGCGGGAGAGCTCGAGTATGCGCTGCGCATAGTCTTGTGCCAGGGCCAATTCACCGCGTCCCAGGTGAAAGTTTGCCGACCCCTGAAGGATCGCCAACATCTTTGAAGACTGTCCCGATCGCTCGCACAGCTCACGAGCGCGCGTATAGATGACGCCCGCTTCGGTCGTGGTCCATCGATTGGTCAGTCTTACTACCCGCAAATATTCGAGATAGAGAGCGAGCTCCTGCTCGTCGCGCGCTGCGCTGGGAGCGAACTCACGCAGGCGCTCGAGGGCGTTGCTCAAATGCGAAAGCGCTGTTTCATAAGCACTCTGCTCCTGAGCCCGTTTAGCGGCGCGCATCAGACATTCAACAGTTCTAGCCGAATCAGCGGCCGCGCCCGCATGCCACAGGTGGTAGGCGAGATCGTTTATCTTGTCTTCCAGCGAGCCATCGTGGAGGCCCTCGATCGCGTCAGCGACCTTCAGGTGAAAACGCTGGCGGCGGGCAGCTGAGAGGTCGTCCAGCACGACTTGACGGATCAACTCATGGGAAAACTGGAACAAGGCCTCGAGGTGTTCCAGGCTCGATGAAACGAGACCCGCAGCTTCCGATTCTTCGAGCGAGTCCAGCAGCGGATCGGCGTCAGTTTTGGCGGACGCTTCCAGAAGCGCGAATGTAAACGACCTGCCGATCACGGCGGCCGTGTCCAGCATCTTCCGAGTCTCGTCGCCAAGGCGAGCCAGGCGTCTCTGGATCACCAGGCGCACACTCTGTGGCACGTCCAGATCGCCCGGCTTGAAAGCAGAACGGAATTTTCCGCTCGAGTCGAAAAGGCGGCCCCGCTCATTCAGGTGCTTGTACAATTCCTCGACGAAAAACGGGTTACCTTCGGTGCGCGAATGGATCGCGTCCACCAGAGAGGACGGCGGCTGCTGGCCGCTCAAGGTGCGAATCATTTCGGAAACCGCGGCTGGGGGAAGACCTTGCAGGTCTACACGCTCGAGGAGATGCAGACGCGTGCAATCGTCCAACGTTTGCGCCAGCGGGCCGCTCGAATCAAGTTCGTAATCGCGGAAGGTACCTATGATCATCACCGGCAGATTGCGGAAAGAGCGCGCTAGGTGGGTAAGCAGGGAGAGGGTTCCTTCGTCGGCCCAGTGGAGGTCTTCGAGTATCAGCAGCACGGGCGAATTCTCAGCCAGGCGCGCGAGGAACTTCGCGATAGCACTGAATAGGGCTCGCCGCGATTGCTCGGGAGTCGCTTCCGACGGGGGTGGAATGTCGGGAAACATGCGCCGTAGCTGGGGCGTCAGCCGCGCCACTTCGGCGGCGTCGTCGCCGAGCGCGCCACGGAACGCCTCCGGAGTCGCCGAGCGTGCAAGCGCGTCATCCAGAATTTCCACGATAGGTATGAACGGGACGGCGTCGTCGCGGTCGTAGCAATTTCCGGCAATTGTCAGGTAGCCCTTTTCAGAGGCCTCGGCGCCAATTTCCGTCGCGATTCGGGTCTTGCCCACGCCCGGCTGGCCACCGAGCATCACGACCCTGCCCTCGCCGGCCACGGCCTGATCGAGGAAGCCTCGCAGGGCGGCATACTCTCTGGTTCGGCCAACGAAGGTGGTTCGATCGACGAGGCCACGCAGAAAAGTAGTGTTGCCCTTGAGCAACAGCGGCGCGGTTGACTCCAAGTCGATGGCCGAAGGATTCGGGCCGTCGAGCGAGAGTTGCCAGCTTATCGAGAGCCGCGGATCGGCGCGGTACGAGCAGAAGGTTCCGGTCTTTATCGTGCGATCGAGCAGCTTCTTGAGATCGGCACTGTGCTCGGCGATCTTCTGGAGCGCACCTTTGATTGCGCGAGTAACGTTGAGCCGCGCGCGCTCCGCAGCGGAACCTGCACGACGGTCGCGCCCGCCCAGACCTACCGCACGAGCGATCTCACGAGCCAGGAAGTCGATCTCGGATTCAACTTCCGCGACGCGTTCGCTATCGCCTCGTTCGCGAAGCTCGGTGAGTTTTTCCCTGAGCTCGAGTAGTCTGCGTTTGTATTCCTGTTTCGCTCTGCCATCGAGCATCTCTCCCGCGTCGCCCAGTCCGCCGATACCGACGCCGGCGTCCTTCAACAGTGACGCTTCGTCGGCAGTCGAAGTCTCCGCGCTCGAACCTGCCGCGGGACGATCCAGTAGATCAAGTGCATGAAACTCCTCGCCGGGATGTTGCAAGAGGCGCTGAATGTAGCTGAGCCCCTTGACGTCTTTGAGCGAGAAGCTTGCGTCGCCATATCTGACCGTCCAATACTCGCCGGTCTGCGCGAAGATTGCTCTAATCCCGCTGGTCGGCTTCGAGAGCGGCTCCCATACAACCTCAAACGCGGCCACCGGTTCGGGCAGACCCTTGAGAGTCAGGTCGCCGACCGAGGTGAAGCGATGGCCCTTGCCGCGGGTCAGACTGCGTACCACGTCCGACACGAGAATTTGTCGCGCCGATGCGGCTGCGCACAGCCGCGAGGCTTCCACTACCGGCGGGCCGAAGAGATCATTGTTTTCCTGCGTCGCTTCACCCGACGATATGCCGATACGGATCTCGAGCGGCGCTGCGCCTTCCTGGCGCGACGGTATGGCCGCCGACTGCTGTATCGCGATCGCGCATGCAACCGCATCCGCTGCGCTCGAGAAGCGCAGCATGAGCCCGTCGCCGGTGGTCTTGATCTCACTGCCATTGTGGTTGGTAGCTGCCAGGCGAAGCCCGTCGAAATGCGAATGACGAAGCAGTTCGTAGGCGTCGTGGCCGAGCCGGCTTGCCAGCTCGGTCGAGCCGACCAGGTCCGTGAATGCGACGGTGACAGTTTCGGTACGCGCCATGACTGGGAATTTAGCCGGGATTCTCTTTTCTGGCTTGCGGATTCTAGCTGATTGCGATCTCTCTCCGTTAATCTTGCGCTCGTGGCTCCGGCTGAGGCACCGCGCAGGCTGCAACTAGGCGCCGCGAGACCTCGTCATGATCGCTCCTGATGCGCCGGGTCTTGCGAAGCTACCATCCGGCCCAACTAGAGTAAATCGGCCTAGACAAAGCGGATCTTAGTCGAAAGATCCTGTTTTTCGTCGCAAAAAATCGACTCCAAGCGAGCGAGAGTAGCCTTCTTGGATTGCCTACACTTACCGACTAAATTTTCTCGATTGTTTGGAGCCACCCGCCGGATTCGAACCGGCGACCTGCTGATTACGAATCAGCTGCTCTACCAACTGAGCTAGGGTGGCTCTCCATCGCGCCGCACGTCGACGGGAATAGCAGACTAGCGAAGCTGGCGCTGGCGAGAAAGACTCTCGCTATCCTTAGTGGCAGACGGTCTCGCGCTCCGTGTGAAACCTCATCGAGCTGAGGGCCGTTTGCCTCAAGCCTGGCGTGAGGGCATCGTCTGTTTGAGCACATCGACGAGTCACTTTCGATGCCGGTTTCGACTTCCATCAACTATGGCCTCGTTGCCTCCGTCTATGACAGTTCGCGGCGCGTCGAGCCCGCGATCGCCGTCGCAATTGTCGAGGCCCTCCGTTCGTTGCACGCTCGGTCGGTACTCGAAATCGGCGCCGGCACTGGTAATTACACCAGCGCATTGACGACCAGCGGGTTGTCGGTGATCGCCCTTGATCGTTCGCCCTCAATGGTTGAAATCGGCGCGCAGAAAGCGCCTGCCCGTTGGATTCTTGGCGACGCCTCGGCGCTCCCGCTTCGCAAGCACTCGGTGGATGCGATCGCCGGGGTCAACGTGTTGCATCATCTCCACGCTCTGCCAGCCGCTCTTGCCGATTTCAGGCGGGTTGCGCGCGCCGGAGCCGTGCTGCAGGCGGTCGTCCGCGAGAATCTCGAGACGCTGTGGTATCGGCATTATTTGCCGGAGATTGAGGGCGTGCTGTTGCCGCTTCATCCGACGCTCGGGGGCCTGATCACGACGATGTTTCATGCTGGATTTTGTCGCGTCGCGTCAGTCAAGATCTTTTACTCGGGGTGCGGCGACCTTACCTTTGAAGCGGCGCGCACGCGGCCTCATCTCTTGTTCGATCCCGGTTACCGCGCTTCGACTTCCGGATTTCGGCGCCTTAGTAGCGCGGGAATCGCGCGCGGGCTGGCGGAGCTCGAACGCGATCTCGATTCGGGCGCATTCGCTCGAATCGCGGCGCCCTTCGACGCGGCCCACGCCGACGCCGGCGACTGCGTTCTGATCACCGCGCGCTAGCTCGAGCGCACCGCGGGAATCACCTCTTCGGCAAAGCGCTGAACTTCGTCCGTGAAGAACGGCCGCGGCAGCGTGAAGATGAAGTGCGTGACGCCGACCTTAACGTAGCGATCGATCGTCGCCAGGCATTCCTCCCGCGAGCCAATCATTATCTGCCGACGCGCTTGCTCGGCCGAGACGCCCGACATCGCGGTGACTCGCGCGAGGGCGGCCTTCTCGCGCTCCGCGGGCGCCCGATAGCAGAGCCCCATCATGATCGTCTTTTCGATCTGATCGGTGTCGCGTCCTACCGTATCGCCGTGCCGTTCGATCACCTTCAACAGTTCGGCATATCGCTCCGCACTAGCGCCCGGAACGTTCCACATGTCGGCGTGCTTCGCGACGATTTTGAGCAGTACTCGCTGGCCCTGGCCACCGATCATTATCGGTGGATGCGGCTTCTGGAGCGGCTTGGGATTGCAGACGGCGTCGGTCACGTTGTAGTGGCGACCGTGCAAGGTCATTTTTTCCTGTTCAAACATCCCCTTGATAATCTGCAGCGACTCGTCGAGCGCCTGGAGGCGGCCGGGAATCGTTTTGAAGTCGATTCCGAAACTCCGATGCTCGAGCTCGAACCATCCCGCGCCGAGCCCCAGGTTGAGGCGGCCGTCGCTGACGTGATCGAGCGTCGCCGCCATTTTCGCCGTGATGCATGGGTTGCGATAGGTGTTGCCGTTTACCATCGCGCCAATTCGCGCGCGTTTCGTCTGCTGACTGAGCGCGGTGAGCGTGGTCCATCCTTCCAGGCACGGCCCGGCCGGGTCGGGAACGAAGATTGGGTAGAAGTGATCGTAGGTCCACAGCGAGTCGTAACCCCAACTGTCGGCACCGCGCCACAACTCACGCAGTTCTTTCCATTCCACGAGCTGTTGGCCGGTTTGAAGTCCGAATCGAATTGGATGCTTAGGCATCACGAGTCCTCCTGAAAGTTTAGTTAGCGGCGAAACGATCGCGCGTCCACTCCGTCAGCACATTCATCAGGCGCGGGCGCGGGTCGCCGAGATTCGCCCTGGCGCCGCCGGCGCGCATGAAGTGATCGGCGCCTTCGATGAACGCCACGGTCTTGTCGCGCGCGCCCGACGCTTCGAACTCGGCGCGCACGTCGGAATTGAAAATGTCCTGGTCGCCATTCGCGCCTACCACCAGCGTCGGGACCGTCACTTTAGACAGATTCGACGCCATCTTCGCGTACGATGACAGCCCCGACCATGTCGACAGCCACGCGTCGGGCGTTACGATTCGGCCGAGGCCGAATGGCGAGTAGTTTGCGAGATCGGGGCGCGGCGAAATGATCGATCCGACAGCGCGTTCCGACGGATCGAGCGACAGGTCCAGATAGTTGAGGTTCGCCTGGGTGCGATAGACGATCATGTAGCGCGGCGCCATCGCGCGGCGCGCCGCGTGATTGCGATTGTCCGCGCTCGAGGCCGCGAAGTCCGGCGCGCGCGTCGCGGCGCGACCATAGCCGGCCTCGGCGATATGACGCCGCGCGATCGCGTCGATTCGGGCGCATCGCGCGACTTGCGCCGCGCGGTATCGCTCGATGAAGTCCGCCGCGTAACGGCTCTCGGCGGGCGGCGGCTTGAAGCCGTTGCGTTCGTCGTACATATCCAGCGCCGGATCGCTCGCGAGCGGATCGGATTCATCGACGACCGCCGCGTCGAGACACGACATCAGTACCATCCCCTGCCCCGGATGCGCGGCAAGCGCGATATATCCGTCGGCCGCGGGCAAGGCGAACTTGTTCAGATCCGGCGGACCTCCGCCCGGCGGCGCTGTCACGCGATTTCCCGCCGGTGTCCGCGCTTGCGAGTCGTAGTAGGCGAACAGCGAGCCGCCGCCGGAATTTCCGAGCATCACGATTTTCTCGAAGCCTTCCTCTTCGCGCAGGAAACGAATTCCGGCCGCGAGATCGAGCAGGAGATTTTCGTGGATCATCATCGCGTCGTTGTTCAGGTAGCGCGTGTTGAAACCGAACGCGGCAAAGCCGGCGTCGGCCCAGTACGGAACGGAATAGTGCGTGCTGAAGTCGGCGCGCGGATGCGCCATGATCACGACGGTGCGCGGCTTGCCTTTGGCGGGCGCGTAAAGGATACCGCGCGATTTGCCGAAGTCGGCAGCGTAGAGCTGGACGGGCCGCTGGCGAATCGAGGGATCGATATCGGCGAAATCGATTGGATAGCGGAGCTGATAGTCAGCGGGCGCCTTGGGCATGTTCGGATCTCCCGCAGTCAAGGACAAATTTCAACACTCGTGCGCTCGACAATTTCGACGATCTACACCATATGTGGTAGTCTTGGGACGCCTCGGGTACCATCGGTAGTTTCGTTCCGTCAAAATTGAGTTTTCGCAGCGGCCGGATTTCGTTGCCGGCCGATTTCGGGGGACGCCTGGGTTGTATCGGGGCATCCCGGCGCTTGTCCATGCCACATTAGTAGCACGACGAATCTGCGGGCGTCAGGCTGAATAGTTCATCCCTACTCTGAACCGGTGATCCAAGCAGCGGATTACTTACTCTGCAATCGCGGTGGTGTAGAATTCCGGCGATCGAGGTGGGATCAATTTGAAGACCGGGATCATCGGCGCGCGCGGCGCGGGGAAATCAACCGTATTTCATGCATTGACGGGACTCGCGCCGATTCCGGGGACGGCCGAGGGCCGCAATCGTGCGCGGCCGGGACAGATCAAGGTCGCGGATCCGCGGCTTGATTTTCTTGAATCGGCCTACGGCTCGAAGAAGAAGATTCCGGTCGAGCTCACGATTCTCGACTTCGCGCCGAATCCCAAAGAGCAGAAAGAGGGCGCCGCGCTCGATCCGAGTCTGCTGCCGCTGGTGCGCGACATGGACGCGCTGCTGATCGTGATTCCGCAGTTCGCCGGCATGGAAAAAGATCTGGTCGCGACTCTCGAGAGCATTGAGGGCGAGCTGGTGTTCGCGGATTTCGATCAAGCCGAGCGCCGCCTCGAGCGCTTGAAGAAGGAAAAGGGCGGCAGCGACTTCGAGCGCGCGGCTCTCGAGAAGGTGATCGCGTGGCTTGGCGACGGCAAGGCGCTGAGACTGCTCGAACTAACGGCGCAAGAGACGCAGGCGTTTTCGAGCTTCGGGTTTCTGTCGCGCAAGCCCGCCTTGGTCACCGTGAACTGCGAGATGGAACGCGCCAGCGCCGATGTCACCGATACCGAGCGCGCCGCGGTGCGCGCACATGGACTCGAGGTTTTCAGGCTCGCGGCCGCCTTCGAGTCGGAGCTGTGGGAACTCGACGCTAGCGGCCAACATGAGATGCTGAAGGACGCGGGACTCGACGCGCCCGCGCGCGATCGCCTGATCGGCGCACTCTACAACCATCTGGGGCTGATCACTTTCTACACCGCCGGCGAGCCTGAGGCGCACGCATGGTCGCTGCGTCGCGGAGAATCAGCGCTCGACGCCGCCGGCGTGATCCATACCGATATCGCGCGCGGATTTATCCGCGCCGAAGTTGTCAGCTACGGCGATTTCGCTATCCACAAGTCCGACGCGAAGGTCAAAGAGGCCGGCAAGCTCAGGCTCGAGGGCCGCGACTACGTGATGCGCGACGGCGACATGATTCACATCCGGTTTAAGGTCTGATGGGCGGGCGGGATCTCCTTCGGCGCACTCATTGAGAGAACTCAATTGAATGTGAAACCCGCGGTGGGTTTCACGCTTCCTTCGGCAGGGGTGACCCCTGCACCCAGTACCCGGAGAAGCGCGAAATCGCGAGGACGCGCTTTCGCTCTCAGGTTCGTGAAAGATTAAGAGGCGATGTGGGCCGGAAGAGATGCCGGCTGACTGCTAGGCGGCGATGCGCTGAAAGAAGCGCAGCGCGTTGTCGGCCAGGAGCGCGCGCTTTTCGTCGGCGGACAGGCGCGGATTGTTCACCACGATTTCAGCGGCGTCGGGAAACTCGGCATCGAAATGCGGATAGTCCGACGCCCACATCAAGCGCGTCACGCCGATGATGCGCATCGCCTCGGGCAACATCGTCTCGTCGGGATCGAACGTGAAGAAGCATCGCTCGCCGCGCATGTGCTCGGACGGTTTGCGGGTCAGGTGCGGCGTGTGACGAGCGAAGTGCTTGTAATGCGCGTCCATCCGCTCAGACCACCACGGAACCCATGATATTCCGCCTTCGAAAAATCCGAGCCTGAGATTCGCGTAACGCTCGAAGAGTCCGCCGCCGACCGCCGCCGCCATCACACGCATCTGGTGCCAGACATGCCCCGTCAGATGCATCATGAACATGTTGTTGCCGACGTCCTCGCGGCCGGGCGCGAACGGCGGGCGATCCGTGCCGCCATGAAAACAGATCGGCAGGTCGGCGTCCTGCGCGGCTCGATAGAGCGGATCGAAGTAGGGATGGTCGGGCAGCATCGCGTCGAGATTGCCGAAGGTCATGATGCCGACCGCCCACGGCTCGCGCGCAAGATACGCGACCTCCGCGGTGCATCGGTCCATCTCACGCTGGGGCACGATCCCGACCGCTTTGATTCGCGTTGGGAAGGCGCCGCAATACTCGCCGACCCATCGGTTGTAAGCGCGCGCGAGCGCAGCTTCCATCGCGGGATCGCTCGCCGCGCATACCGAAGTCGCGACGGTCGCGAAGCAAACTGCGAGGTCGATACCCTCCTTGTCCATGTCGCGGATGCGCTCGGCCGGATCGTAGCCGCCCGCGGGCGAAGCCATCGGATGGTTGCGGCCCGACGGCAGTTTGCCGAGGCCGGGAACTTCGTTCGCGTCGCCGAGCGGACGCTCCGCCGATCGCCATTTCGGATAGAGCGCGGGAACGATTCCGAGATTGCCTGCACCGACCCGCGCGAGAAGTGCGTCCGCGGCGGCGCGGAATTTCGGATCGATGTGCGTCGAATAGAGCGACGCCGGCTCGGTGACGTGGCCGTCAGCGTCGATGATTTTGAATTCTGCCAATGCCATCGCTGAGTTGCGGCGATTGTGGTGGACGGCGGCACGCGCTGTCAACGCGGCAGGGGTGACCTCCTTCGGCTTCGCCCGATGCGCGCAACCTAACCCCTAACCCCTTCCCATTGTGGGAAGGGGCACAATCACGGAAAAACGAACTACTTTAGTGGGCGGTAAAAAAGTTGCCGGCGCAGAGCGACTCGTTGGACCTGCGAGGCGCATCTGCGCCGGCGGACGGACACGGGACCTTTTTTTGGCGATCGCGTTTAGCGACGCGCCGCCGAATATATTCTCCGGCCCACCGAATGTAAACGACTCACCTCGCAGGCTGTGGATAAACAAAAGGCGCGGAGCGCCACGGCATTCAGCCGTTTCACTCCGCGCTTATGTGAGTAATTAACGAATCCGCTTACGCAATCGCTTAAGGAGCTGCCGCCACCATCGACTTTACCGTGCAGAAATCCTTGTCGATTGCGCCCATGTTGATGTACCAGCATTCGCGCTCAGGCGTATGCTGGCCGGGCAGGTAACACATCGTCGAGAAATTTCCCTGCGTGTCGATCGACGCCGCGCCGACTACGAACTCGCGCTTGAACGGATAAATCGCCACGCGCGCATCGGGCACCGGGCGGTCACGATAGGCCAGCCAGTAGATGTGCGTGCGCCACAAACGACCCTTTTGATCGTAGGTATCGACGTAAGGCTCGAAACACAATTCGGTGTCCAGATAGACGTCGGTCATTTTGTCGAGCGCGCTGCTTGCTTCGCCGATATCGCGCCGGGGAGTCGCCTCGACGATATACATGTGGCGCATCTCCCAAGCCTCGGGGCACGCGGTCGCGCCGCCGTCGTAGGGACATGTCTCTTCGGGCGAATGCTGCGCGTGCACGGTCCCGAGCATGTCCTTCTCACCCAGGAACCGATAGTTGTACTGCTCGGTCTTGGGGTTGAAGCCCGCATAGTGGTCAGGATCGTAGCTCTGCGCACCGGTCGCGCTGGAGAGAATCGATTCGTTGAGGCGGCGCACACGACGAGTGCCGGGAGTCCAATCCCAGGCGTCGTCGCCGCGGTTCGGGTCCGCGTAGCGATAGCGGATCAGTCCGGTGCCGCGCGCCTCTTGCGGCGAAAGCACGGGGTACAAAGCGAACACCCACATGCGCCCCGACTGCTTGAAGTCCGGATCGACGGGCAGCGGCTCGACTTCGGTCCGTCCGAACAGGTTGTATCCGGCGTAGTGACCAATCTCGATATCGTTGATGATGTTCTGGTCCTGGCCCGGACGAACGTACTCGCTCTGGCAATCGTAGAAGCGCAGATCGTAGTCGTCAGTGCTGATCGGCCGGAACACGTTGTTCCACATTATCTTGGTGGCCACATAAGGGTCGTTCGGATCGATCAGCGGAAACGCCTGTCCGGCAACGTAACCGACCATGCTGCGATGATCGTTAGTGAGCCGGACCTGCTGCGAATACTTTTCGGTCGCGTCGCGATACGGCGGCGGCCAATCGACTCGTTCGGACGGGACGATATACATCCGCATTCCATGAGTCACCGCGTAGTATACGCCGGGCGAAACCAGGTCTTTGATCTGTGCCGCGTTGGTGGGAGTTATGATGTCGCCGGCCTTCACCGTTGCATTAGCTGAAGCCGCGATCAGAAATAAGCCCATCGCCAGCGTCCCCATCGTAAGCAATGTTTTCCCCAAAGCATGCTTAACCATGACGTAAGGTACCTCCTTCCCTCTAGGGCTCCAATTTTGGGTCGCGAAATTTTACGGAGTCAAGTAGTCATCGCCAAATATCATCAAAATGTTCCTTAACTCTACATATTGATTATTGCGATGCAAAAAAAGAGCGGGGCGGTGCAGCTATTTCACTGCACCGCCTCGCCGAGTCTATCAGGGAGCTAAGTCCCCGATTTATATGGCTAACTCGCTTACGGAGCCGCCTTTACCATCGACTGGGTGGTGAAGAAATCCTTGTCCACCGCGCCCATGTTGATGTACCAGCATTCCCGCTCGGGCGTATTCTGTCCCGGCAGATAACACATTGTCGCGAAACCCGACTGTACGTCATAGCGGGCCGAGCCCACGATGAACTCGCGCTTGAACGGATAGATCGCAACCTTTGCGTCGGGCACCGGACGGTCGCGGTATGCCGCCCAGAAGATATTGGTGCGCCACAGCGCGCCCTTCTGATCGTAGCCGTCGACGTACGGCTCGAACCATACTTCGGAGTCCATGTAGACGACGGTGTCCTTGTCGAGCACGTTGCCGGCCTCGCCGGTGCTGCGATTCGGAGTCGCATCGACGATGTACATGTGGCGCATCTCCCAATCTTCGGGACACGCTGACGCGCCGCCGTCGGTCGGGCAGGTTACCTCAGGCGAATGTTTCGCATGAACCACCGCGAGCATCTCTTTCTCGCCCAGGAACTTGTAGTTGTACTCTTCGGTCTTCGGATTGAATCCCGAATAGTGGTCAGGGTCGAAGCTCTGCGCTCCGGTCGCGGTGCTGTTCAGCGACTCGTTCAGGCGCCGGACGCGGCGGCTGCCCGGGTTCCACGACCAGGTGTCGTCACCCTGCTTGGGCGCTGCGTAGCGATATCGAATCAGCCCCTGGCCGCGCGCTTCCTGCGGCGCGAGGATCGGATAGAGACCGAACAGCCACAGACGGTTGGTCTTCTTGAAGTCGGGATCGACCGGCAGCGGTTCTACTTCCGTGCGTCCGACCAGGTCGTAGCCCGCGTAGTGGCCGACCTGAATGTCGTTGATGACCTTCTGGTCATGACCGGGATTGACGTACTCGATCTGGCAGTCAAAAAAGCGCAGGTCGTAGTCGTCGGTGCTGATCGGGCGGAACACGTTGTTCCACATGATCTTCTCTGCGACCTGAGGGTCGTTAGTGTCGATCAGTGGGAAGGGCTGGCCAGCGACGTAACCGACCAGCGAACGATGGTCGTTGGTCAGGCGCACCTGCGATGAGTATTTCTCGGTCGCGTCCTTATAAGGAGGCGGCCAATCGATGCGCTCGGAAGGCACGATATCCATCTGCATCCCGTGCGTCACCATATAGTAGACCCCTGGCGACACGAGGTCTTTGACCTGCGCCGCGTTCTGCGGGGTAATGACATCACCAGGCTTAACTCCGGCCCGGGCGGTGGCGGCAAACAGACCGACGCTCATGACGAGCGCGCCGACACCCGCGACTTTCCATAGATAGCGGGTACTACGACAAAACATTCTCGGGGAACCTCCTGGCGACTGCGAAAGGGCAGGCCTGAACAGAATATTAACTATCAGGGCATCACAAATGTTCCGTGGAGACAAGAACAAAAGATAACTTTGCCTTCAAGCGCAGTCAGCGAACATAAGTAATGGTAATGTGAAGAACCATTCCAGTTAATGAGCTAAGTGTCTGATTTTGCGACAGAAATGTACGATCAGGCGCGACAGCTGGTCAAGACAAAGCTACTCGTAGCGTAGCGCGTCGATAGGATGTAGCAGGCTCGCTTTGCGGGCTGGGTAGTAGCCAAAGAACACTCCCACCGCCGCCGAAAAGATGAAGCCGCCGGCCACCGCCACTGGCGAAACCAGCGTCGGCCATTCCGCCCATGCTGAAATAATCTTCGACACCAGGATGCCCAGGACGATCCCGGCGAACCCGCCCATCACGGACAGCAGCATCGCCTCGACCAGGAACTGCAGCATGATGTGAATGCGGCGCGCGCCGATCGCCATGCGGATTCCGATCTCGCGCGTGCGCTCCGTCACCGACACCAACATGATGTTCATGATGCCGATGCCGCCGACCAGCAGCGAGATCGACGCGACCGACAACAGCAGCATCGTCATCACCTGGGTGGCGCTCTCGGACGCCGCCGCTATTTCGCTGAGATTGCGCACCGTGAAGTCGTCATCCTGTTTGGCCTGGATGTGATGGCGCTGGTGAAGCTCGCGCGTGATCTGCGCAATCGCGCTGTCGACCTCGCCGGAATCGCTCGCCTTAATGTACATCGAATTCACGACGCCGGTGATTTTTGCGGCGGCTCCGTACGCGTTGGTCGCCTCGGTGGTCGAGCTGTACACCGAATTGGTGGTCGGCACCGTCGCGTAAGGGTTGGTCGCGCTGGCGGTGGCGACAGCCGCGGGCGTGGATTGCGCCGCCGGGGCAGACACGCCAAGGACTTTACGCTCGGCAGTGTTGAACGGCACGATTACCACGTCGTCTTGATCCTGCCCGTAACTGGATTGTCCCTTGACCGCCAGTACGCCGATTATCTTCATCGGGAAGTTCTTCACGCGGACGGTCGCGCCGACGGGATTCTGTCCCTCGCCGAAAAGATTGTCGACCACCGTCTGTCCGAGCAGGCAGACCGCCGCGCCCGCTTTCTCTTCTGAGTCGGTGAAGATGCGTCCGATCGACGGCTGCCAGTCGCGAATCGCAAAATAGTTCGAAGTCGTGCCCTGGATGTTGGTGCTCCAGTTGCGATTTCCCGAGACCACCTGCCCCGCCTGCCGATCCATGTACGTCACCAGCGCGATCGGGCCGCCGCCATCCGCAATCGCCTGCGCATCGCCGACCGTAAGCGTCGAGTTGCTACCGAGCCCAATGCGAACGCCGTTGGCGGTCGTCGCGCCCGGCAGCACCACCAGCAGGTTGGTGCCAAGGCTGTTGATTTGCGCCTCGACCGACGATTTCGCTCCGTCACCAACCGCGACCATCGTGATCACTGCCGCGACGCCGATGAAAATACCCAGCATCGTGAGCGCGGCACGCAGTTTGTTGCGCCTGATCGCGCGCCCCGCCGCGACCACCGCCATGCTCGCGAAGGTCCACACCTCGTCTAGGATCGACGCCGCCTCCGCCGCATCTTTCGCAGGCGCCACCGCGTTGCCGGCGACACCGGCGTGCGCGTCCACACCTTCCTTGCGCGTGTCCGAGACGATCACGCCGTCGCGAAACGTGACGATTCGGTCCGCATACGTCGCCACGTCGGGATCGTGCGTCACCACTATTACCGTGATGCCTTGTTCGCGATTCAGCTTGGTGAGCACGTCCATTATCTCGGCCGAGTTGGTCGAGTCGAGGTTGCCGGTCGGCTCGTCGGCGAGCAGTATCGACGGTCGATTCACCAGGGCGCGCGCGATCGCGACGCGTTGCTGCTGGCCGCCCGAGAGTTGATTCGGATGACTCTGCTCGCGGCCTGCCAGCCCGACCAGCTTGACCAGGTCGGCCGCGCGATGCTCCCCATCAGCGGTCCACGCCGAGTAGAAGAGCGGCAGCTCGACGTTCTCGAGCGTCGAGGTCCGCGACAGCAGGTTGAAGTTCTGAAAAACGAATCCGATGCGCCGGCTGCGGATCATCGCCAGCTCCGACTCGTTCAGCTGCGCGACGTCCTCGCCCTCGAGGATGTACCGGCCGCTGGTGGGCCGGTCCAGGCATCCCAGCATGTTCATCAGCGTCGATTTGCCCGAGCCCGACGCTCCCATCACGGCGACGAACTCGCCGCGCTCGATCGTCAGGTTCACTCCGCGCAGCGCATGAACCTCGATGTCGCCAAGCACGTAGGTCTTCGTCATGCCGACGATTTGAATAACGGTGTTCATCAGGTAGCGAACCGCGGCTAGTGCGGCATGTGCATCATTCCGCCCATCGGACCGCCGTGCGAGCCCGATCCACCGGCATGCGATCCGCCGGCGGTGCGAACTTCGTCCGTCACCACGCGATCTCCCTCCTGCAAGTCGCCATCGGCGACTTCGACCCAGGTTCCGTCGCTGAGCCCGGTGGTGATCGTGACCGGTGTGACCTTGCGATTCTCGAGGACCCAGACGCGAGTCTGGCGGCCTGGCGCTCCATCGAGCGCTGCGGAATCGGCAGGCGGCTGTCCGGGCGGTGCAAAGCGCAGCGCGTCGATCGGAACGCGCACGACCTTCGGCTTCGACGCCGTCACGACGTTCACATTCGCCGTCATCCCCGGTTTCAGCAGCAGCTCGGGATTTTCCACGGCCACCACCACGTCATAGGTCACCACGTTTTGAACGGTGATCGGCGCCTGCCGGACCTGGGCAACCACGCCCTCGAAATCGCGGTCGGGAAACGCGTCCACCCGAAACGTCGCTTTCTGCCCTTCGCGCACGTAGCCGATATCGGACTCGCTGACGTTCGAGTCCACCTGCATCTTGGTCAGATCCTTCGCGATCAAAAACAGGGTTGGCGTCTGAAAGCTCGCGGCCACCGTCTGGCCCACGTCGACGTTGCGCGAGACCACGGTGCCGTCAACCGGCGATACGATATTGGTGTAATTCAGATTGACTTCGGCCGCCTTCACGTTGGCCGTTTGCTGCTGGATATTAGCCCGGTCGAGCGCGACCTGCGCGACGTCCATCTGCCACGCGCTGTACGCCGAATCCGTCGCGTCCTTCGAGACGGCGTCCTCTTTCAACATTTCGCGGTCGCGTTCGTAGGTGATTTTCTTGTAGGCGAGGTCGGCCTGGTCCTTGCCCAGTTGCGCGATCGAATTCGCCAGCGTCGCGCGCGCGATATCGACCGTCACCTGGTAGGTGCTCGGATCGATTTTCGCGATTAGCTCGCCCTTTTTCACGGGCGCATTGTAGTCTCGGTAAATTGCGATGATCGGTCCCGACACGTACGTGCCGAGCTGGACCGTAATGACCGGATTGACCGTTCCAGTCGCCGTGACCGAACGCACGATCGGCCCCTCGGTGACCTTGGCGGTGACAATTCTTGTCGCGGACGCGCTGGGGGCAAGGAAATACCAGCCGCCTGCGATGACGATCGCGACGATCGCGAGCATCCACGCCTTATTTTTCATTGCTGGACAACTTCATTGGTGGTGCTCAATTATTATCCCGTTATGCATCGGTTTCCAGTGAAGAGTGAAAAGAGACTATCGCCTCTTAGACGTAACTCCGACGCTGAAGTTTCGAGCAGGTTGACCGCCATGGCCAAACAACAACCGCCCCCGCTCGCAGGAATAAAAGTTGTCGATCTGACTAGATACCTCGCCGGTCCGTTCTGCACGCAGATCCTCGGCGATTACGGCGCCGAGATCCTCAAGATCGAACCTGTCGAAAATCCACGCGGCGAGCTCGGCGGCAGCGAAGACGGCAGTAACGGGAAGCGTCCCGACAGCTACTTCTTTCTCTCCGCCAATCGATCCAAGAAAAGCATCCGCCTCGCGATCAAGAAACCCGACGGTCGCGAAATCCTGATGCGCCTTATCGACGCTGCCGACGTCGTGGTCGACAACTTTCGCCCCGGCGTCATGCAAGCGATCGGGCTGGATTACGAAACGCTCGCGACGCGCAATCCACGCATCATCACCTGCTCCATCTCGGGATTCGGCTCGACCGGGCCGCTGCGCGATTTTCCCGGCTTCGATCAAATCGCGCAGGGGATGTCGGGCCTGATGAGCGTGACGGGCACCGTCGAGAGCGGGCCGACGCGCGTCGGCATCGCCATCTGCGATCTGCTCGGCGGAATTTTCTCGGCGCAGGGCATCCTGCTCGCGCTCGAAGCGCGTCATCGCGACGGCCGCGGCCAGCGCGTCGAGACTTCGCTGCTCGAGTCGATCGTCAGCATCCTGACCTGGTCGGCGGGAATTTATTTCGAAACCGGCAAGACGCCCGCGCCCGCCGGCAACCATCATCCGCTGTCGTCGCCGCACGGCGTTTTCAAGGCGTCGGACCGGCCGTTCAACATCGCATGCGGCAACGAAGCGATGTGGAAAAAGTTCGTCAAGGTGATCGATTGTCCAAAACTGGCCGACGACGAACGCTTCAAAAGCAGCGGCCGCCGCGTCAAGAATCGGGCCGCGCTGACCGAAGAAATAAATCGCGCGCTGGCGCCGCATCCCGCCGAGCATTGGATCGCGATACTGAATCGCGAGGGCATCCCGTCAGGGCCCATTCTCACTATCGAGGAAATGTTCAAGCATCCGCAGACGGCAGCCCGCGAGATGCTCCTCAAGCTGCCGCATCCGGAACTGGGCGAATACCTGACGACCGGATTGGCGGCCAAACTGGAGTCGACGCCAGGCAAAATCACGCGTCCGCCGCTGGTCGGCGAGCATACTGAAGAAATTCTCGCCGCGCACGGCTACACGCCGGAAGATCTCAGGCGCCTGCGCTCCTCGGGCACGATCGCCTGACGATTCAGGACAGGAGGTCGCGCGCGCTTTCGTCGAGCAGGCGGATGATCTCGCGCTCGCCGATGCCCAATGACTTCGCGTCGCCGTCTGCCACCGCGTCGCAGAGCGCTTCGGCGATGAGCAATTGCGCGAGCATTGCGGCCCGGCTCGGCATCGGCGTGCGGCGCGCGCGGATCAGCCGCGTCATGGTCTCGAGCTGCCGGCTGCGCGAGGCGACGCGCGCCGCGTGCACGCGCGCGTCGGTGGCGCTGAGCGCGCGCAGGCTCGCGCGAAACGTCCGCCACGTCCGATGGTGCTCGAGGACGGCGTGGCTGAGCCGGCGGCGGATTGCGCGGGCGCTCGCGCCGGATTTCAGGATGGTCTCGATCGACGACCACTCGTCGCGCACCCAGTTCTCGTAGACCTCGAGAAAGATCGCGAGCTTGTCGGGAAAGTGAACGTAGAAAGTGCCGGGGGCGTAGCCGGCTTCGCGCGCGATCCGGTTCGAGTCGGTGCCGTGATAGCCGGCCGAATTGAAAATTCTGGCGGCAGCCATAATCAGCGCGCGGCGCGTCGCGACGGGTTGCCGAAGCCGTTGCGGCCGGCTGCGATCGCGCGGCTTCGAAGCCGATCTGGCGGTGCGCAACTTCCCGCTCGCGCGGACAATGCTGGTGCCGTGGTTCGGAGGCATGTTCTAGCTCGCCGCCGCGGTAAGCGGTCGCGATGAGGCCTGCGTGGCCGTCGCGTTTTCGAGGAAAGGCTCGACCGCCGAGAGGAACTGTTCGGGCATTTCAAGGAACGGGCAATGGCCGCAGCCGAACAGCGACACGGAATGATTCGGAAAGCGGCTGATCGCATCCTTGCTGCTCGCGAACGAGACGACCGGATCGCGGCTGCCCCAGGTGAACAGAACCGGGCAATGAATTTGCGGACCGGTACCAGTCTGGTCGGCCTGCGAAGTGCGAAAGCTCAGCCACGCCTGCTCCGAGATTGCGGCGGATTCGGAAGCCGCATCGACAATCCGGTCGCGCTGTGCGCGCGCGGCCGGCGTCCGCAGATATTGGCGATACAACATCGCGGTGATGGGGCGGTAATAGAACGCGTTGCGCTGGCCGGCGCGTCCCAGCGCCGCCATCCAGCCGCAGACCCTGCGCCCGAGCGCGTTCATTGGAATCAGGCCGCCGGGATTTGCCAGCACCAGACCGGCGACGCGATCGGGAAATCGAGCTGCATATGCCATCGCGGCTGAACCGCCGATCGAATTTCCGATCAGCACGGCGCGGTCGATCTTGAGCGCGTCGATGAAGCCCGCGAGAAGCTCCGTGTAGCGCGCGAGACATGCCGGACGCGAATCGGGACCAGAGCGTCCCTGTCCGGGCCAATCCGGCGTGATAAACCGCCATCGGCTGGCAAGGTGGCCCGCGACGTGCTCGAAATCGCGGCTGCCGTGGGAGACAGCATGCAAGCCGATGACGGGAAATCCGTCGCCGCGATCGTCGTAGGCAATCGAGACGCCGTCGACGGTAACCGTGCGGCAGTTTGAGCTGGCGCCCAGTGCAAATCGTTTTGGCCCGGGGATCGCGTCCGCTGGTGGTATCATTGGTATGTCGCTCCTTGTGGGTGATGATACTGATACCAATATCAGTCAATCGAAAGCAAATCGAGGCGGGCGGGCGCTATCAATGTCTGAATTACTATCGTTGACGATCTACATTACTGATGCTAATTGCCTCCCCAGAGTGTAGCAGGTGGCTTGTAGCTGCTACGGACTGTGGTCGTTTAACTCCAATTGCGGACACGGCCCGCCGATAACTTTGGAGGACCGCGCGGTCCGCTTTCCGGGGGTGAGATCAATGAGTATTTTTTTGTCGTGGAAAAAGAACCCGTGTGTCGGGCGGTTTATCGGCTTGCTCGCAATCACCGTCATGCTGGTCGCGCAGCCAGCATTCGCAACGCCGGCATGCACCGTCGCGGCCCTGCAGCCGTTTTTCCCGCCGGCGACTGACACCACAATCATTTCGGCAGCTCTCTCGGGAGCAAATTGCATCGTGGAGGGCTCGATCGCGACGACCACCGGCAGCCAGACCGGCAGGGTGCTGTTCGCGGTCGGACTGCCGCCGCAAGCGTCGTGGAACGGCCGCTTCGTGTTTGTAGGCGGTGGCGGCTATCAGGGCAGCCTGCCCTCCCCAACTGCCCTACTCCCGTTCGGTTTTGCGGAAGCCGTGACCGATACCGGTCATGAATCGATTTATGGTCCAGCGGCAGAGCTAGACGGCAGCTTCGCTCTTCTCGAGCCCGGCAACATTCCAAACATGGCCGCGATCGAGGATTTCGCGTACCGCGCCGTTCATCTGAGCACGGTTGCAGGTCAGAGCCTGAGCAACCAGTACTACGGCTCCACGATGCTCTCGTATTTCGACGGATGTTCGACGGGCGGACGGCAGGCGCTGGTCGAGGCGCAGAAATTCCCCGACGACTTCAACGGGATCGTCGCGGGCGACCCCGCGATCAGCGATCCGATCGCCGGATTCAACTGGAACAATCAGGCCCTGCTCACGGATCCCACCGGCGATAGCTGGCTACCGCCCGCCCAGATCGCGGTGCTCGATGCGGCTGTGACGGCAGCCTGCGACGGCTCCGACGGTGTGATCGACGGCCTGATCGAAGATCCGCGCCTGTGCAAGTTCGACCCGGCGTCGATCCAATGCAGCAAAAAGCTCACCTCCAACTGCCTCACCGCGGCACAAGTCGCCACGGTAAAAAAGATTTATGCCGGCGCTACGACTCCCGACGGAACCCAGCTCTACCCCGGCTATACCGCCAGCAATCCGGGTGGCAACGACGGATGGGAGGACTGGATCACCGGATTTGCGGCGCCGCCTGATGGGTTCGACGTCGACAATCCGTACGGAACGGTTCCTGATTCATTTTTTTTCGCCCCACTCCAATTCTCGTTCCAGGACCAGTTCATGAAGTTCTTCGTCTTTGACGATCCGTCGTATAATTCGCTGACTTTCGATTTTGGCGATCCCGCCCAAGTCGCACTGCTCAACACGGTCATCACAAATTTCAACTCCAACGGCGAGGACACCGACCTCTCGCCGTTCTTCGGTGCCGGCGGCAAGCTGGTCATGTACCACGGATGGAGCGATCCGGCGCTGACGCCGTTCGTCAGCGTGGACTATTACTCGGCGGTGGCAAAGACACTCGGTGGCGGCTTCCAGCATCTGCAAGACAATGCGCGCCTGTTCATGGTACCGGGGATGCATCACTGCTCCGGCGGTCCCGGCCCCTACAATTTCGATCCGCTGACTCCGCTCATCGCATGGGTTGAGACTGGGGTCGCGCCCGCCTCCATAATCGGCGAGGTACCCGCGGGCCCACAGGCGGGTCGCACTTTCCCGCTCTGCCCGTTTCCGAGCCTCGCGGTTTTCCAAGGCGGCGATGTGAACGTCGCAGCGAACTGGGTGTGCAAGGCACACACCAACCAACGCTTCGGCGGTGGCAAGGCCCATAGCCATGGATGAGCCGTAAGCCAGTCCGGCGGCAAACGATAACAATGCGCCCCGCCAAGCGTGATGCTCGACGGGGCGCATCAAATTGGAGAGCGGTCTCCTAGTTCAATTCCCTTGAATCTCACGGGACGCTGGATTGTGCTGCGTCCTGCTTCACCGTCACGCCGTCGGCCTGGAGCCACATGCGATTCTTCACCAGGTCGTTCGTCTCCCGCACGATTGTCGCACGACTGGATTTTGAGAGTAGTCCTGCGGAAAGTTCGCGCGCAGTTTCAACCTCCTCCCCGAGCGAGCGGGCTTTTGTGATGTATCGCAGAAACCCTCGCCTGCCGACCGCGTTGCGGTCGGCCGCCTCTCCCGTAAGAAGAACGGGCGACGTATTCGGAGGCGATGCCGAGCCCCATTGAGGGACTCGGCATCGCTACTATTGCGGTGTGTAGATCTGGCCCGTTAGTTGGCGACATTCACCGTGATCGAATCGGAGCCTTCCAGTACTCGGCCGCTGGCAAAGGCCTGGGCAGAAATTGTGTGACTGCCGTCCAGCACGCTCGTACTGTTCCACTGGAACGTGGTCGGCGGCGACGACGCCAGGTAGTTGCCGTCGATATAGATATTCTCCCACTGCGCATTCGAACCGAGTGTCGTATCAATCGTAACTGCACCGGTAACGGTCGCGCCGTTGGCGGGCGAGGTGATTGTCACAGCCCCCCCTCCACTTCCATTCTGGACGTTGACGGTCACGCTAGCGGTTCCCACCACCTGGTAGCTTGAATTGAACCCTTTCGCGGTAATCGTATGGTTGCCGTTCGAGACCGTGGTCGAGTCCCAGCTGAAAGTGGTCGGCGGCGACGACGCGAGGTAGTTGCCGTCGATATAGATATTCTCCCACTGCGCCGGCGAGCTTTGGGTCGTGACAATCGACACAGTGCCGCTGACCGTCGCGCCATTGCCGGGGGCGGTGATCGTGACCGGCCCCGACGCGGGAGTGGGTGTCGGAGTTGGCACTATCGGAGTAGGTGTCGGCGTCGGAGTTGGGGCCATCGGAGTGGGGGTCGGCGTCGGAGTCGGCGCGATCGGAGTAGGCGTTGGGGTCGGAGTTGGTGCTATCGGAGTATGCGTTGGGGTCGCGGTTACCGTTGGACTCGAAGTGCTCGTACCGTTCTCGACGTCGACGGTGACGCTATCGGAGCCGACCTCGGTCTTCTTGCCGCTACTGTTGTACTTGAATGTCTCGATGGAAATCGCATGTGAGCCGTTGGAGACCGTGGTCGAATCCCAGGTGAAGTTATACGGCGGGCTCGACGTGATGTAGTTGCCGTCCACGTACAGATTGATCCAGGCGACCTGGGAATTGACCGCGGTGGAAATGATCACTGTGTTCTGCACGACCGAGTTGGTGACCGGCGTCATGATTTTCGCCACCGGCATCGTCGCCGGCGTGTACAAATCCGCGGTTTGGCCAAAGCCGGTCACGAGCACCTGACCGCTGCTTAACAACGATGCGAGGTGAAAGAATCGCGCGGTGCTCATGCTGCCAGTCGCGGCGAAGGTTCCGGACGAAGGATCGAACAGTTCTGCGGTATTCGTGACTGTGACACCGCCGGCTGCTGCTTCCGTTTCCCCGCCAGTCAGAAGAACCTGACCGTTGGGCAGCAACGTCGCTGTGTGATCTTGGCGCCCGTACCGATCGCCATATCTCCGGTCGGGCTGAAGCTTCCGCTGGCAGGATCGTAGATTTCGGCCGTGTCGACAGGGCCGTTGTCATCTCCGCCGCCCGCTACAAGTACCTGTCCATCGAAAAGCAACGTCATCGTTTGGCCGAAGCGGGGTGTCGCCATGCTGCCCGTGAGGGTGAAAGTGTTTTTCGACGGGTCAAACAATTCTGCCTGGTTGGTTGAGTTGGTCCCATTGCCATATTCGCCGCCGGCAATCAGAACTTGACCATTCGGCAAGAGAGTCGCTGTATGAAGGAAGCGCGGAACGTTCATGTTGCCGATATCCGTGAAAGCTCCAGTCGTTGGATCATATTTCAGCGGACGCGAGAATGGTGCCGCCGCCGGTGGGAGTGGCGAGAAAATCTCCGCCCGTGACGAGCACTTTGCCGTTGGCGAGCAGGATAGCTGTGGCGCCATTACGCGGGGAATTCATGCTGCCGGTCGCGGTGAAAGTGCCTTTTATGGAATCAAATATTTCGGCGCTACTGAGTGTGTTGCTGTTTTGGTCTTGCCCGCCAGCAATCAGCACATTGCCGTTCGCAAGGAGTGTTGCGGTCTGTCCGGAGCGGGCAGTTGTTGTTGTCCTAAGACGTCAACGATGGAGTAGCTACTTCCGCACGCCTGTCACTCTCTCCTGTGAGGGATGTGTTCAAGATATGCGCGCGTTAGTCGAGAATCAACTGCGACTGCCTGTTGGTAGTGCCTCAGTCTGCGTTCAGGGCGGAGGCAGAATCTTGAATCGCGCGCGAAACGCGGGCTGAATATGGTCCCTAATCTTCGATCCTCTCCCTTGCGGGGAGAGGGGAAGAAAAGAGTAGCTACTTCCGCGCCACTTCGCTTTACATCAGGCGGAACAGTCGTTACTCTTTTATTCTCCTACCAAGTGGTCGGTAGGCAGTATCCGGAGCGCCGGATAATAACCGATTTTGCGCCATCGAGGAAATACAACCACAGCGAAAATGCCCAAAGCACTACGGAAGAGCAAATTAAAGGCGGTGCGCGTCAGGCGGCATGCCAGTCACGCGATCTCCGACACCTATGACCAGATTCTCGCCGTAGCCGAGCAGGAGTTCGCGAACTCCGGATACAACGGCACCTCGCTGGAGGTGATTGCCCGCCGCACCGGCATCCGCAAGGCGTCGCTGTTCCATCACTTCAACAGCAAGCGGAAGATTTTCGACGCCGTGGTCCGGCGGATTTTCGATCAGCTCGTGTCGATCGGACGCGAGACCGCCGCAATCGAGAACCCGAAGGAGCACCTGCTCGCGATCGTCGCTCGCCTGCACGATTTTATCGCGAGTCATCCGAATCACGCGCGTCTATTGATGCATCGCGTGCTTGAAGATCCAGCCAGCGTGCGCCGATCGTCCGAGGTGTTCATCAAGCCGCTGGTTATCGAGATGGCCAAATTAGTCGTTCGCGGCGCCGAGCTGGGAGTCATCCGCAATACCGACGGCCCGATAAGCCTGACGCTGACTGCGCTTGCGATACCGATCCTGCCGTACTCGTTTGCGCCGGTGGTCGAAGCCTGCACCGGCATCGAGGTGTTCTCGCCTGACAGTATTGCGGTTATTCGCAGCCAGGTGTTGCGCCGGATGGACGCGCTCCTGAGCCCGTAGCTGAGAATCCGTTCCGCGTGTGCGGCGCGGTTCGCACGCGTCGCACTTTTGTCCATTAGCTCAGCGCCTTCAGTGCGTAAGCGTCGCGCGGCGTTTGACTTTTGGCCAAAGTGGAATTATTGTCCCACGCCGAAACTACCGGTCGGTAGGTAGAGATCGGATGGTCTCGCTGATTCCGGCTCAGTCTGGCGCCGGTACGCAATCTCAATCCACGGTTAGATCAGGGAGGATCTATGAAAAGGCAGCTTCTGTTTCTAGTCCTGGCCTTCGGCTTGGCACTGATGACGGCGCCCAATGCGAGTGCGGGCAAGCCGGCCACGGTACCCGGATATTGCGGAAACAACTACGCGATGCTGATGACGGGATACGAACCGAACCTCACTCCTGCCCTTGGATCGGCAGCAGGATACCCAGGGGCGCTCACCGCGATCGTTGGCATTGGGGTAATTCAGTTCTCCGCTGACTGTTCCACAATCAGCGGCGAATTGATCTACAACGACGGCGACCTGCAATTTCTCGAAGACGTCAATGGCGCCGGCGTCGTTGGCGGCCCGACCTCGTGCTACTCGGGAGAAAAACTATTGGTCAGTGTGCCGTGCTTCGACGGTGGCAATCATTTCACCGGTGGAAGCGTCACGACCGCGGGTGAGCCGCCCGGGTTGTCGCTGCTGCAATTCACCGCCAACTTCGGCTTCTATGACTACGGCCTTGGGACCAACCCACCTCTTCTTCAATTCGCGTTCAACGTCCAGGAGACGAACGGTGACACCACCCTGGTTGCAAACACGGTTCCGTCACCGACTGCACCGGTTATCACTTTGACGATGCAGGAGCAGACGTCGAGTCCGGTTCCCACCACTTTTGGCAACGCTCCGTACGTCGGCAACGATGCAATCATTTGCAGCGGCCAAGGCGCCAACGATGACGACCTGGTTGCCGCTATCTCCAACAACGACTCTGGAGGAGTCGCGGGCAGCTACGGCACGGCGGTGGGATCGGTGAATATCTCGTTGAACGGCGAGGCCAGCGGAATCCTCAGCTTCAATGGCAATGACAACCTCCAGGTTGCCGGGGCCACGGCGCCTCCGTCCAACAACTCGGCGTGCGCGTTCTCGGAGCAGCTTGATCCTTTTGATGGGCCGGCCGCATTTGCAGACGGTACCAGCAATCTTTTTATCACCCTCACCAGCCCCTCCACCGACCCGACATGCACCAATGCGGCGAATACGGATGCCGGATTCACAACCAGCCAGGTGGCGTGGGGCAGCCCGAGCAACCAAAATGCCTATGCTCAGGTGACCAGTATTACTGATGTCCCTGACGCATTCGTTCCGCCGGGCGAGATGTCGACTTGCACCCACCTATTCGATGGAGCGAAGAGTAACGGGAACCAAAACAACCCGGGCCATAGCAGCTAACACCTGCGCGGTGGGCTGCTATATAAGCACAACCCGAACCGAACGGCGGGCCTACAAGGCTCGCCGTTCGCGCTTGGGGTAAGTTTCAGAAGCGGGCGGGATACTTAGGGCCAGTTGTCGCCCTTATTGCGGTTGTTCTGCCATTGCAACGGTTGAAGGTTCGATAGCTCGTCGGTGCCGCCTTTTTCGACCGGCTGAATATGATCGATCTCCCAGCCGAAGTGCGACAACGTGTCACCGTGCGCGGTGTACTGCATCCAGGTGCCGAATGCGTCGCGGCGATAGAAGTTCCCGTTGTACCCGTCGGTGATTTTACCTTTCGCCCATACCCTCAGCTTCAACTGCTCGTCAGCTGAGGCAAACGGATATGTATAACCCATTGCCGGTGCGTGCCCCCTCATAGTCATAGGCACGCTATTATACCTGCGGCAGACTTAGGGCAAGCAGGTATTTCTACCTTACTTACTTATAGTAGTATTTCACTATAGTTTGAAATAGGAGTAAAACGAGCGACCGAAGGATCGGGGCCATAGGAGGCGACCCGCTCGCTTTAGTGCATACTCAGCGGATTGAACGCGCCTTCGGTGACGTTGCCGCTGTTGATAGCCTGGTTGAATTCATTGTGCGCGGGGACCAGCGAGCGGAAGAACGATCCGCGGCTCTCGGGATGGTAAAAGCTGCCGGCGAGATCGAACAGGCTGCCGCCCTCCGGCGACGGACGCATCCGCCACAACGGCATCGCGGTCGCGGTCAGCCCCTTCGAGTCATAAAACTCCGCGGCCAGCCACACGTACACTTCGCTGTCGATGTAGATGACGGTGCGCGTCGATGATGAGCCGTTGTTGTTGTCGAAGCGCGGCCGCATCTCGAGGATGTAGGCGTGGCGAAGCTCGAACGGCTCCTCGCCGAGCGTCAGGCCTTCCGAGCCGGTCTTGAATCCGGCGGGCTCGTCGTCGGCCGCCAGGCAGGCGAGCACGGCAGTCGAGCCGAGAAGCCGATACAGATAGTTCTCGGTCTTGGGCAGGGCATAGGCCCAGAATGGCTGATGGCATCCGCGGCAGCCTTCGCTCGGATAGGCTAGATTGACGGCCATGCGACGGATGCGGCGCGTCGCTTCATCGAACGAGAAAAATTCGTCGGGATGTTTGGGGTCGAGATAGCGCACCCAGATGCCGGCGCCTTCACCCGGGGTGCGAGAGATATCGCTTATCCATCGATCGCATCGCGCCTTCCACTCGACACCCATCGCGTTGTCGCCGATGGTCGGGCGCGGATCGACGTCGGTGCGATGCGCAAACCTCAGGAACTCGAACTGCTCGCAGGCGTAGTCGGCGTCGCTGTTCGGAACAATTTTCAGAGGGTTCGCGGGATCGGCGGCGTAGCCGTTGCTGCTCCATGGCGCGATCGAAAAATCGTCGGGCATGAACGGTCCCATGTGCCAGTTGTAGGCGATCTTCGCAGCCGCCGCCGGATCGCTGACGTCGATTAGAGGAAAGGGCATGCCGGCGACGTAGTTCTTCAGGTAGCCGTTGGCGTCGAGCGCGACTTGTGGGGCGTACTTTTCGGTAGCGTGCTGAAAGCCCTGCGACCATTCAACGCGCCGCTGGGGGATAATGCGCATCCGAAACCCATGCGCAACGGCAAATTTGGCGGCAGCCGGCACATAGCGCTCGTAATTGTCGACATTGTCGGCGCCGATAGTCGTCCCGGGCTTCAATTCCGCGGCAACAGCAGGGCTCGCAGACGCGCTCGGCATCGGCGCTGGCGGACTTTGCGCGCGCACCTCGACGCTCGTCGCCACCAACATCGCCGCCAGCAGGAGAAGGCCAGTTCGAGCTATCAGCCGCAAAGCACGCAGAATCCTATGTCTCCGATCGCTCAAAAGCCTACAGGCTCAGGAGCGGGATCACTTCCTTGCCGAATTGTTCCAGTTGCGCGGTGCGCTCCGACGGATGGGTGACGGCGTCGATACCGATGTCGCGGGCGCCGGCTTTGACGTACTCGCTTATTTTCGCCGCCACGTCGGCGGGACGGCCTAATGCGCCGTAGCGCTTCGCCGCGTCGGTCATATCTGTCGCGTAACGCTTGCTGAGAAATTTGGCGGCGACTTTGTGCGCGGCTTCGACGCTCTCGCCGAGCGTGCAGAATACTTGGATGCAGGTGCCGAAGGAGGTCAACTGGCGGCCGGCGCGTTCAGCTTCCATCCCGATGAAATCCAGGCCGTCGGCGAAGCGCTTGGGCGTGACGACGTAGGGCATCCAGCCGTCGCCGAATCGCGCGGCGCGCTTGAGTGGACCGTCGGCGCGTCCGCCAATCCAAACAGGAGGCCCGCCGGGAGTTCTGGGGCGCGGCTGCATGCTGATTTCGCCGAAGCTGAAATATTTGCCCCGATGCTCGACGCGGTCGCCGCTCCACAGCCGCTTCATAACCTGGATGGCCTCGGTCGCGCGCCCGCCGCGTTCGTGGATCGGCACGCCGCAGGCTTCGTACTCGCGCGGGAATTCTCCGCCTACGCCGACCCCGAAGATGAAATGTCCGGCGCCAAGCAAACGATCAAGCGTCGCGACCATCTTGGCGACCGGCACCGGATGGCGCAGCGGCAGCAGATAGACGCTGGTGCCGAACGTGAGCGTGGGATTCAGCGCCGAGAGGTAGGCGAGGGTGGTCAGCGGATCGCTGACGGGGCCTGTGAACGCGACGTGGTCGGGCGCCCACAGGACTTCGTAACCCCATCGCGAGATGGATTCGAGGTCCTCTATAGCCTGCTCGCGATTCGACGACGAGATCATCGTGCCGAATCGAAGCCGGTTGCCGAGCGGAAGCGCGTCACTCATGCGCCGTCAATATCACAAACGAGCAGCCATGCCGACGCAGACGCGCACGCGTCATGCACCGCACGAAACTTACCCCCCTTTTCGCCGATCTCCCCGCGCGCGACCTAACCCTTGGCGACGTTTGAGGCTTGCAAGCCCTTGGGGCCTTGCGCGACCTCGAACTCGACGCGCTCACCCTGTTCGAGCGAGCGGAAACCTGCCCCATCGATGGCGCTGTAATGAACGAACACTTCCTGCCCGTCCTCCATCGTGATGAAGCCGTAGCCCTTCTTGGGGCTGAACCACTTGACCGTACCGTTAGCCATTTTCCCCCGTACCTCCCTGAAGGAAACCGAGCCGCAGCGCCCGTTGAGGGCCTGCTCTTGCCGGCAACGCCACCTCCCCAGAGCAGCGTGCGTAACGGCGGGCATATAGCACAAGATGAGGCGCATACCAAATGGGTAAAACGCAAGAAACCGCCCCGTAATATGTTTGGTGATCGAGAATCCGACGGTGCAGCGGCTAATATTGCCAGCGCCGAATAGGGCGGGCGTGCATGTGGCAGTGGTCGGGAATCTGGCGCATCACGTCGTCGATGCCGAATTTATCGGCGCCGTACTTGGCGCGCGCGACCAATGACAGCGCCTCGATCATGAATTCGCGCTCCTGGTCGGTGGGCACCGCGCGATGGTCTCCCAAAACGGCCATGGGAGTGTCGCACGAATCGCAATCAAGGATCGTGAACTTGAACGGATGAATGAAGTCGGCGTAACGCTGCGTATAATCGCGCAACTCGCACAATTCACATTTCGGCATCGCGAATAAGCCGTCGTCGATTTCGGCGCAACGCACAACGCGTCGCGAGTCACGGCGGCTCGCGACGCGTCGAGGCGCGAATTCCTACTTTGGAGAGGCTGCAGCCGCGGGCGCCATCGCAGGCGCCGGGGCTCCCATTGCGGACGACGGAGCTGACATCGGCGCCATTGGGGCTTCCTTACCGCTCTTGGCCTGCATCGACGACTTGGTCGCGGCCTTGGCGGCTTCCTTCGCGTGCCGCTTACATCGGTAGACGCTCGAGGTCGAGATGTTCAGGTCCTTGGCGATTTCTTTCGCATGCTTGCCGCTATTGACCTCGTTCATCACGGCGTCGCAATCGACCTTGCCGGCCGCATAGGCCGGGCGCGCGTTGGTCGCGAACGCGACGGTCGTGAGGAGCATGGCAGAGGCCGCAGCAAGCGCAAGTTTCTTCGATAACATTTTTGTTCCCCGCTCTGGTTAGGTCGTTTCCAAACGCTGCACAGTATTTCAAAATGCGCGTCTCGTCAAAAGGGGCGCGAGACCCTGTACAGGGGTCGGGTTACACCTTTGGCTTGGCGAAGCCGGGGAAGGATGGTTGGCGTTTCTCCTGGAGGGCGGCGACGCCTTCGGACAGATCGGCGCTGAAAAATCCCATCATCTCGAGTGCGAGCGACGCGTCGAACGCCGGGCCCGCGACGCGCAGCCAGTTGTTGAGCGAGCGCTTCGTGAATCGCACCGCCTGCTGCGGGCCGCGCGCGAGCTTGTGCGCGACTTCCATCGCCTTGTCCATCAGCTTGTCGGCGGGGACGCACAGGCTCACGAGCCCGATGCGCTCGGCTTCCTTGCCGTCGATGAAATCCGCGGTCATCAGGTAGTACTTCGCCTTGGCCATGCCGCATAGCAGCGGCCACACGATGACCGCGTGATCGCCGGCCGCGACGCCGATCCGCAGATGGCCGTCGGTGATGCGCATCGCCTCGGACGCGATGCTGATGTCCGCCATGAACGCGACCGCCAGGCCCGCGCCGACGGCGACGCCGTTAATCGCGGAGATGATCGGCTTGTCGAGATTGATCATGTTGTAGACGATGTCGCCGGCTTCCTTCCACGCCTTGCCGATGTTGGCGGCGCTCGCAGCCATCTGCTGAATCATGTCGAGGTCGCCGCCGGCGGAAAACGCGCGCCCGGCGCCGGTAACCACAACGACGTTGGTCTCGTCGTCGTCGGCGATGTCGAGCCAGACGCGGCTCAGCTCCCAATGCAGGCGGGAATTGGTGGCGTTGAGAACCTCGGGACGGTTGATCGTGATGAGCAGGATGCCGTCGTCCTTGCGCTCGAATAACAGATGCTGGTACTCGCCGTACTTCATTCTTTTAGTTTTTTACTGTCCACCCGTACCGCAGTGCGCCTCGGCGGATTGCTGCTTAGCCTCTGTAGATATCGATGACCTTGCCGAGTAGCGCAATCGCTTCGGGCTTCGGGCGCTGGAAGCTGTTGCGGCCGATGATCGAACCGTAGCCGCCACCGGCGTGAATCCCGCGAACGGTGTTGAGCAGCGAGTCGTCAGTTTCCTTGACGCCACCCGAGAAAATGACGATTCGCCGGCCGGCGAACGCGGCTTGCATGACGTGCTGAATGCGCGCCGAGAGCGGTTCGAGCGGAATTTTTTGCGAGTCGTAGACTTTTTTGGCCTCGGGTTGTTCGATGAACGCGGTCGGCGGCTTGACCTTGATGATATTGGCGCCGAGTTGCGCCGCGATTTGTGCCGCGTACGCGACCACGTCGAGCGCGGTTTCGCCTTGCTTGCTGATTCCGGAGCCGCGCGGGTACGACCAGATGACGAGCGGCAGGCCGTTGTCCTTGGCCTCTTCGCCAATCGCGCGCGCCTCTTCGTACATCGACTTTTCCTTCGCCGAACCCGGGTAAATCGTGAGACCAACCGCGGCGGCACCGAGGCGCAGAGCGTCCTTTACGCTGGCGGTCATCGAGGGCGCGGGATCTTTCTCGTCGTTGAGAACGTCGTGGTTATTAACCTTCAGGATGAGCGGAATTTCTCCGGCGTATTCGGCGACGCCCGCCTCGAGGAGTCCGAGCGGCGCGGCGAACGCGTTGCATCCCGCGTCGATGGCGAGCTGAAAGTGATAACGCGGGTCGTACGCAGGCGGATTCATGGCGAAGCTGCGGGCCGGGCCATGCTCGAAGCCCTGGTCCACGGGCAGGATGACGAATTTGCCGGTGCCCGCGAGTCTGCCGTTGTTGAGCATTCGCGAGAGGTTGTTGCGCACGCTGCCGTTATCGGAATCGTAGTAGCCGAGAATCTCTCGAACTCGCTTGGTCATATTCCCCTGTCTCCCCTCAGGAGCGTCATGCAGTTTGCACTTCTATATCACAACATCGCGGCCGCGCAGTGGGCCGCGCCGAGCAGTCCGGCGGCTGGATTCAGCGACACGCGGACTTCGATTCGCTTGAGGATCTCGTTGAGCCTGCCCTTGGCCAGAAATCCTTTCACGAACGCACCAGCGGTGAGCATCGGCAGAATTTTCGGAGCGATGCCACCGCCGAGAAAGACGCCGCCCAGCGCCAGCACTTTGAGCGCGAGGTTGGCGGCCTCGGAACCGTAGATGTCGCAGAACATGGTCAGCGCGTGAACGCATACGGGGTCGCGTCCCGCCAGCGCCGCATCGCTTACGGCGGCCGACGGGTCGCCCGCGGCGATTTGCGCCGTCAGCCAGGCGGGCTCTTCGGCATGGCTCTCGCGCCGCAGAAAACGATAGATGTTCCAGAGCCCCGGGCCCGAGAGGACGCGTTCATAGCTGACGTGTCCGAATTCGCCGGTGAGAAACCGCAGCAACTCGATCTGCTCGGCGCCGTGCGGCGCGAAATCGCTGTGACCGCCCTCGGACGCCACCGCGTAAAATTTGCTTTCGTGGTCCTCCCAGACCAGCGCGGATTCGCCGAGACCCGTGCCCGCGGCAATCACCGCAACATTGCCGTGTTCGGGAGGATTTTCCGCCGGATGCAGCACGACGGACTCGGCGGGCTTCAGATGAACCACGCCGTAGGCTATCGCCGTCAGATCGTTAATCAAGCGGACCGGCGCTCCCTTCAGCGTGAGCGAGAGCGAATCACTCGCGAGTTCCCACGGAATGTTGGTGGCGTGGGCGCGACCGTCGATGATAGGGCCGGGCACGCCGAGGCAGGCGGCATTCACAGTCGCGTCGGCGCCGACGAAATCGGCGCACGCCGCTTCGAGGCTGTGAAACTGCGCGGTGGCGTAGCGATGCTCGCGCACAAGTTCGAGCGTGCCCGCTGAGTGCTTGAAGAGCCCTAGATCTGTTTTTGTTCCGCCGACATCGCCGGCGAGGATGAGCACATCCATACGAACTCCGATTCCGTTCTAGCCTTCGACGTTGAACGATTCGGCAAGCGCGACTTCCTCCGCGCTGCCGATGTAAATTGGATGCCGCTCGTGAATCGCGGTCGCTGCTATATCGAGAATCCGCTGTTTCCCGGTCGAGCCGCGGCCGCCCGCCTGCTCGGCGAGCATCGAGAGCGGAGCGAGCTCGTACATCAGGCGGAGCTTGCCCTTGGCCTTGCCCCCTTCAGCAACCTCGCCGGGATACATATATATTCCGCCCTCGAGTAAGCATCGATGAAAGTCAGCGGCGAATGCACCGCAGTATCTAAGTGAATAGCTAGTACGTTTGTCCTTGCGACTAGTAATATGCGCGAGGAACTTGCGCGCGCACTCGTGCCACTTGCCCGCGTTGGCCTGATTAACCGCGTATGTACTGCCGCGCGGCGGCATCTTCACGTTCTCTTTCCACAAAATGAACTCGCCGAGCGTTCGATCGAGCGTGAAGATGTCGACGCCGGCGCCGGCGCTATACACCAACTGCGCGGCTGGACCATATAGAATATAGCCCGCGACGACCTGCTGACTTCCAGGGACGAGGATGTCGTCGATTCCTTTGCCGTGGCCGGGCGCGCGTTTCTTGACGGCGAAGATAGTGCCGAGCGAGCCGTTTACGTCGGTGTTCGACGACCCGTCGATGGGATCATAGAGTATGCAGTAGCTATTGTCGCGGCAGTTGACTGAGTAATGATGCGGCTCGTCCATTTCCTCGGAAATGAGACTGCAGACCGGGTATCCGTGCTCGAATGCGTCGAGGAAAACCTGGTTGCCCCACTCGTCGAGCTTCTTGACCTTCTCGCCCTGCACGTTGGTCTCGCCGGTGTAGCCGAGCTCGCCGGTGAGACCGGCCGCTGCCAGCTCGCGCGTGATGCGCTTGGCGATCAGCTCGACGCGCTCCATTATCAGCGCGAGGTCCGCGACCGGCAACGCAGTCGCGCTTTTGGTCATGATATGACGCGTGAGAGTGATGCCGCCGCTCATCTTGATTCCCTTCCTTAGAGCGTCCGCCAGGTTCGCTTGTCGGACGCGATCATGAGCGCCGCCTCAAGCGGTCCCCAGGAGCCGGCCGCGTAGATTGGCGGATCCATCGGCGACTGTTCCCACGCGTCGAGGATCGGCTGGACAAACTTCCAGGCCTCCTCGACCGTATCGCGGCGCATGAAGAGCGTCTGGTCGCCTACGATCACGTCGTTGAGCAGCGTCTCGTACGCTTCCGGCGTCGAAGTCACGTAGTGAAAATCAACTTTGACCTGCTGCAGTTTGGTCTGCGAGCCGGGCACCTTCGACATGATGTGCAGCGCGAGCCCCTCGTCGGGTTGAATCCTGATGGTCAACATATTGGGCGCCAGCGGTGCGCGCGGATTTGCGTTATACAGGATTCGCGGCACGCTGTTGAAGTAGATCGCGATTTCGCTCGAGCGCTTGGGCAAGCGCTTGCCGGTGCGCAAGTAAAAGGGCACGCCGGCCCATCGCCAATTATCGATCCAGCATCGCAGCGCGACAAAGGTCTCGATTTGTGAGTCCGGCGCGATGTGCTCCTCGTCGCGATAGGCCTTGACCGGCACGCCGCCGATGAGTCCCTCGCCGTATTGGCCGCGCACGACCCATTTCTCGATGTCCTCGTCGCCGAGCGGGCGCAGCGCGCGCAGCACGTCGAGCTTGGCGTCGCGCATCGACTCGGCGCCGGTGGTGTTGGGCGGCTCGGTCGCGATCATGCAGAGCGTTTGCAGCATATGGCTCTGCACCATGTCGCGCAGCGCGCCCGCGTGATCGTAGTACGCCGCGCGCGTGCCGACGCCCTCGGCCTCGGCGACGGTAATCTGCACATGGTCAACGAATCGCGCCGTCCAGATCGGCTCGAAGATCGCATTGGCGAAGCGCAACACCATCAGGTTTTCGACGGTTTCCTTGCCGAGGTAGTGGTCGATTCTGAAAATCTGGCTCTCGTCGAAATGGCGCGCGAGCTCGGCGTTGATTTCCGAGGCGCTCGCGAGATCCGAGCCGATCGGTTTTTCGACCACCACGCGCGTGAAGGCATGCCCCTTTTGCGGCGGATGAATCATCCCCGCCGCCGTCAATCCTTCCGAGCAGGTGTCGATGAAGGCCGGCGGAATCGCGAAGTAGAAGGCGCGATTGCCCTCGGTGCCGCGCTCGGCGTCGAGCGTCTCGCATCGCCTGCGGAGGTTCTGATAATCGGCGGCCTCGGTGAACGAGCCGCGATTGAAGTGCAGCATCGGGGCGAACTTCGCCCAATGTTCTTTCTCGACTTTGCGGCGCGAGAACTGCTCGATGCCGCTGAGCGCGAACGCGCGATACTTCTCGTCGTCGAGATCCTCGATTGAGAAGCCGAGGATCGCGAACTTGTCGGGCAATTCGCCGTCGATCGAAAGATTGTACAGCGCGGGAATCAGCTTGCGATGACTCAGGTCGCCGGCGCCTCCGAAAATAACCACGATGCAAGGTTCGTATTGATTGCGTTCCTTGACGGGATGGAGATGGTTGAGATCGATTGGGGTCCTGTTTGCGGTCGCGGCCATAAAAATAACTTGACCTTTCTTGTACTCTATTTCTTGATTACTCTATTCTTTGACTATGTCGTGGCCGCCGAATTCGGCGCGCAACGCGGCGAGTAATTTCTCGCCGAAAGTTCCCGGGCCTTTTCCGGCGCGGGAGCGAAAGCGGGCGAACAGCGCCATCGTGATCACCGGCATCGAGATGTTTTTGTCGATTGCGTCCTGCACGGCCCAGCGGCCCTCGCCCGAATCCTCGACGTAGCCGCGGATTTGCTTGAGGCCTGGATCTTTTTCCAGCGCGTTCGCCGTCAGCTCCAGGAGCCATGATCGCACGACGCTGCCATGGCGCCACAAGTTCGCGATCTTGCGCAAGTCGAAGTTGTATTCCGACTTGTGCATCGCCTCGAAGCCTTCCGCGTAGGCCTGCATCAGCCCGTACTCGATTCCGTTGTGGACCATCTTCACGTAATGGCCGGCGCCGTGGCCGCCGACGTGATCGTAGCCGTCACGAGGCGCGAGGGTTTTGAAAATGGGCTCGTAGCGGCTGAAAAGTTCCGCTTCGCCGCCGATCATCAGGCAGTAGCCGAGCTTGAGTCCCCAGATGCCGCCGCTGGTGCCGGCATCGACGAGATGCAGCCCTTTGCCGGCGAGCACGGCGGCGCGCCGGACGTCGTCGTGAAAGTTGGTGTTGCCGCCGTCGATGATCGCGTCGCCGGGCTCGAGCAATTCCGCCAGTTGGTTAACGGTGGTCTCGGTCGGCTCGCCCGCCGGCACCATCACCCACACGCCGCGCGGGGCAGTGAGCCTGGCGACGAGATCCTTCAGCGAATTGACGCCGTCGGCGCCGAAGGTCGAGACCTCTTTGCGTTTTGCATCGTCGAGATCGAAGGCGACAACCTGATGATTGTCGCGCCGCAGCCGCTCGACCATGTTCATGCCCATTTTGCCGAGACCAACGAATCCAATTTCCATCGAGCGTGCTTTCCTCTTGGCAGACGACGATGCGATCCGGATTTGCGTTCGCGCGGCGGGAACAGACTCCCGCACACGCCTCGGCATTTGACTATCCGGCGCTCGATCTAAGCTATTCCAACATCCCGGTTGTTCAAAGACCGCGCCGAAACCGCGCGGCTAGTGGGATTTTATGTCGTCTTCGAGCATCAGGTTGCGGAGATCCTGGCGCTGGAAGATTGCTGCTACTGAGCGGGTTAGGGCTACCGACATTACCTGGCCGGGCTCGTCGTAGATTCCTGCTTCGTCTTCTTCGCCGAGACCGAACGAGCCGACTGGCGGGTCGAAGTAGGAGTCGTTGGTGCTGCCGGTCCAGAACGGGACGCTAAAGGGCGGCTTGTAGATCGAAACGTCGAGCACGAACTCGGCGTCAGTCCGCCAGACGGGGCCGTACTGGCCGCTGGTGACGCGATTTTTTTTCACCCAGCATCGCCGAACCTTGCTCTCGAGCACATACTCGGTGGTGTTCTTGACGCCCGGCTTGTAGGCGACATCGGGGGACGAGGACGCGCTCAGGCCGGCCTCATCGGCGGAGCGGCCGATCGCCTGCTGCACGATCGGGCCGAGCGGGGAGCTGTACAGACGCTCCGTGATGTTGCCGGAATCGCCTGTGACGACCCCGATGGCAGGATTGCCGTTGAGCGGCGCGGCGTCGCCGGTCGCGTCGCGAGTGTCGGCCGGCGTCAGGATCAGAATGGTCTTTTTGGGATAACTGTTCTGGTATCCCTTGACCTGGTACTGGTAGTACTCGAGCGTCTGGACCGAGGTCGTAACCGGCGCGGGCGCGCCGCCACCGACAGTCGCGCATCCCGGAAGCATCGCGGCGAGAATCGAGGCGATCGTGACGAGGAGCGCGCTTCGGATTCTGAAGGTCGGCCGGCTCCCCACCATCGCAGAGCCTCTTTATCGAGTCGCCGCCTGGGTCCGCTCGCGGAAGAGAAACAGCGTGCCGCCCACCTCGAGCCTGTCGCCGCTCTTGAGCGCATAGCGGCCCGCCACTGGCTGTCGATTCACGAAGATCTGCCCGCCGGTCGGACTGATGATGAAATTTTTGCCCTCGCGCCGGATGATCGCATGGCTGCCGAGCACCGACTGATCGCCGAACAGCCCGATGTCGCTTTCCTCGGCGCGCCCGATAATCGTCACGCCCTTGAGCAGCGGATACTCGCGGCCTTCGCGCGCGTTGCGGCTCTGGGAGCGGACGACCATCAGCCAGCCGCGCTTGAGCAGCTCGCCGACCAGCCCGATAAAGAATCCGATCAGCGCGCCGAGAATGATGATCGCGATCGCGCGGCCGAACTCCTGCGGAAAACTCCTGATGCTGGTCAGGCTCTGGTAGAAAAATCCGCCGATCGCACCGCCGAGTACGCCGCCGATTGCGCCATTGCGCCGCCGCGCGGCCGATCCCGACGCCGATCCGACGCCGAGTCCGACCGCGATTCCGAGCACGCCCCATCCCAGGATTCGCCCGTTAAGGCCGCCGAGGACGTCGAACGCAAATTCGCCTACCAGCAGACCCAGCGCTCCGCCGGCCGCGCCGATAACTCCGCCGACCGCGAATCTGCGCGCCGCCTGGCGGATCTGGCCGACGCTGAGCGTTTCGATCGAGGCGAGAAACGCGCTGATCAGTGCGCCTATGAGCGCACCGAACAGGATATCGCGGCCATAGACCCATCGGATGCCGAGGATTGGCTCTGACAACCCCCACGCGGCGAATCCGCCAAGCGCGCCGGCGGCCGCGTAGAAGAGAAGTTTTTCCTGGGAGACGTTACTCGCCATGATTCACTACTTTTTCACTTTTTCACTTTTCACTTTTCACTTTTTCAGCCCCAGCATTGCGCGTGCATCGGTCAGGTTCAAGGTCAATTCACTAGAGACCCTCTTGTCATACGACTTTCGTCGCGGCGCGGTTTCTGGAGACTCAGGGCGTCAGGTCTACGTCGGGCAGATTGAGCGGCAGGCCGCAGGTGCCGCATTGCTGCGAGAAAATTCCCCATGGTGCGCCGACTCCCACAAAGTACACCTCGCCGCATCGCGGGCATTTGAAGGAATACAGTTTCACGATATTGAGCGCGCTCACGATCAGAGCCAGCCCGGTGCCCGAAACGGCCCACTTGACGATGGTGCGGACGAGCTCGTTGTAGCCGATGAAGTAGGCGATCGCTGCGCCAGCTACCAATCCCGCGAAGAATACGCTGACGTAGTAGAACTGGCGCTGCGCGAGCGCCATGCTCGCCAGCGCGGCGCGATCCTCGTCGGTCAGAATCGGCGATCGCGGCGGCTGGACCTCTTTGAACAGCTCCAAGTTGCTAGTTCGCCCGGGTGCTCCAGGTGCCGCGCTCGCCTGACGGCGTCGACTCGAAAGTGCCGCTGATCTGATCGTTGCGGCGCTCGCCTTCGAAGTAGTAGGTCTCGGTGCCGTACGGGACCTGGAACTGCAGATGGTCGCCGCGGACGAATCCTTCGATCGACGTCGTCCCAAAGCCGGACTGACGGATCTCGATCTCGCCGTGCAGGAAACCGTTGGGCTGCGGACGCAACCTGAGATTCATTTCGGGATTGCCGCCGCTGCGCAGACCGCTGATAGTGCCGGTCGCAATTGTCGGCCCGGTGATGCCGCCCGCCGACATTGAGCTCGAGCCCATCGAGCTGCCTATCGCGCTGCCGCCGCCCGGATACGTTGCGTAGGGTCCGGCGGCGTCGGCGAGCACTTCGAATTTCTTCGCGCCGAAATATTGGCCGTTCAAATAAAAGTTAACCGTGTAGGTGCCCGGCAGAAACGCGCCGCCGCGCGAATTGCCCACGCGTCCGCTGAAGGTCACCGTCCTCATCGTTGTTGAGACGGGCTGAAAATCGTTGACGCTGCCGAGCGTGCGCCCGTCCGGCCCGATATACGCCGCATCGACGCGGTACTGCCCGGGCTCGAGCTTGTAGAGGCGATTCTCGAAGCTGGCCTGCCAGCCGACGAACAGCACCTTCGACACGTTGAAGGAGTCGGTCGCGCCCGACAGCGCGGTCCCGGTCTTGGTGGTGTTGAGAAAGCTGATCGCGCGAAGTTGCAGCGGCTTGGCGCGGCGCTCGTCGATCATCGCGATCCTTTCGGCCTCTTCCTGGCGCTTGCGCTCCTCTGCCTTGGCCTCGGCCGCCGCAGCCGCCTCGGCCGCCGCCTCCGCGTTCTTCGCGCTCAGGTCCTGATTGACGATGAAGCCTTCCTGCGTGAGCATCTTGTCGTCCGAGTAGAGCGCGACCTTGTAAGTGCCGGCGGGCTTGTCGGTCATCGTCGGCATCAACGCCACGCCGCTGAAGTCCACGGTTTTCTGCGCGGGCCCTACAAAAACATTGGTGTCGCTGGACGCGATCTGAAGTCCGTTGGGATCGAAAAAGCGCGCTTCGACCTTTTCGTCGCGCCCGTCGAGCCCCGCGAGGAGGTTCTTGAAGGTCGCGGTCCATTTCAGATAGCGAGCGTTAGTCAGCTCGGTGTCTTTGAATTGCGCTTGCGGGGCCGCCAGCGCGGTGCCCTCGCGGGTCGAGAGCGCCAGCGTCATCGCGGAAAATTCGAGCGGATTCTCGCGCGCCTTGGCCAGCAGCTCCTCATGCTTCCACGGCAGTCCGTCGAACAGCGGCTTGATTCCGAGTTGCTGCTGGAGTTCCGGGCTCGAATAGAGGTACGTCCCGCCGAACGCGGCGCCCGCGAGCACCACCAGGAAAACCACCAGGCCGATCGAACGGCTGAGACGGCTGCGCGGCTCGCGATAAGTTACCGGCTCGTCTTCAAACCCGAGTTGTTGCTGGTACTGCGACAGACCGCCGGTTCCGCTGGTCGAGGTGACGCGACCGCTGTCGAACGACAGTCCGCGCCCGTAGAGCATCATGTCGCGGAATTCCTGGACGCGCGCCGGCCGCCCATCCATCTCGTAGGCGAGCGCGGCGTCGATAGCGCCGGCCAAGTTGCTCGACACGCCCGGACGAAGTTCGCGAACCGGCGGAAAGCTGAAGGGCGGAAACTTTTCAGGATCACGGCCGGTCAGCACGTAATGCAGCGTCGCGCCGAGCGAGTAGATGTCGCTGCGCGGATCGACCAGGCCCTGGTACTGCTCCGGCGGCGCGAAGCCGAGCGTGCCGATCATCGTGCCCTTGCGCGCCGCCTTGAACAGCCGCGCGATTCCGAAATCCACCAGCACGACCCGCCCGTTCGAATTGAGCATCACGTTGGACGGCTTCATGTCGCGGTAGATTATCGGCGGCGCCAACCCGTGCAGGTACGCGAGCACGTCGCACAGCTGGCGCGCGATGTCGATAACCAGCCCCTCTGGGAGCGGCTCGCCGCGCGCGGCCAGCTCCTCCTCGAGGTTGCGCCCCTCGACATACTCCATGACCAGGTAATGGCGATTGGCGAGTTCGAAACGGTCGGTGATCGCGGGGATCGCCTGATGCTTCAGTTGCGCGAGCGTGTCGGCCTCGCGCGCGAAATATTCGTTGGCCTCGATCCGCTGCGCCTGGTCGATAAAGTGATCGACCATCTCTTTGATCGCGCACGGACGATTCGCCAGCCGCTGGTCATGCGCCAGGTAGACCATCCCCATCCCGCCGCCGCCGAGCAGTCGCGCGATTTTGTAGCGGCCCTGCAGAACGGTGCCCCCTTCAAGCGGTCCGGTCTGCGGCTGCGGCGTGTCTTTGGGCGAAGTGGCCATCGTTAATTCGTAAAAAAACCGGCGCGTCGGTCGCGCCTAGCTTGCATACACTACAATCACTGAAATGTTGTCGGTACCACCGCCGGCGTTGGCGGCGACGATCAATTCCCGCGCCGCGTCGAAGGGATCCGCGTTGCGCCCCAGGATGTCGTGGATTTCATTGTCCGTGACGTGCGCCGTCAGCCCGTCGCTGCACAGCATCAGCTTGTCCCCGCGCTTCAGCTTGACTCCAAGCGCTTCGGCGCCCGCCGGTCCGCTCTGACGCGCGCCGAGCGAGCGCGTGATCACGTTCTTGTGCTCGTGCGTGTGCGCTTCCTCGGCGGTAATTTGTCCAATTTCGACCAGCCGCTGCACGAGAGAGTGATCCTTGGTGACCTGGCGAAGCGCCGCGCCTTCCATCAGGTATCCGCGGCTGTCTCCGACCCACGCCACGGCCGCATCCGACGGCGTGACGAGCGCGCATACGCCGGTCGAACCCATTCCGCGCGACTCCGGATGGCTCGCCACGTAATCGATAATTTTGGAATTCGCTTCCTCGAGCGCGGCCGTTAGCATATCCGCTCCGCTGGCAGCATCTCTACTTGCGGTTTCGAGCCGCGACTCAATGTAACTCCGGATCGTATCCACGGCAATTGCGGACGCGACCTCGCCCGCCTCCGCCCCGCCCATCCCGTCGGCCACGACGTACAAATGGCACTGCGCCGGATCGACCAGCGACTCGCGCACATACTCGACCGCCAGCACCGAGTCCTCGTTATGCTCGCGCACGCGGCCGACGTCGGTCATCGCGGCTGCGCGCAGCCGGATCGCGCCACCGAGCGCAATCAGTTCGGCCTTGAAGTCGTCGATATTCGCCCAGCGGTCGGCGGGACTGAAAGCGATCGCGCGGCGAATCGCTTTCTCGAGCCGCGGCGTAACGACATGCGGCGGATAGAACTGCACCGGGCCTGCCTCTTCGCGCCAGCTCTCGCTCGGGATCCGCGAGCCCGTGAGCCACGTGTAGAGAATCGCGCCGGCCGAAAAAATATCCGCGCGCTTGTCGACCCGCTTGCCGCGATAAATCTCGGGCGCCGTGTAACCGTCGTTGAAAATCGGCTCGCTCTGAAGCTCGTTGTCGTTGCTGACGTAGTCGAGCCCGGTCAGCTTGAGGCGGCCGTCCTTCGCAATCGAAATCGATTCCGGGCAGATGTCGTTCAGGCGCAGCGCGCGGCGATGCACAAACGAAATTGCCTGGCAGACCTGGACGGCAGCCGCGATTGCCTCGGGCTCGCTCATCTTATGAGAACCGCGGCGCAGCGGTTTAAGTTCCTCGTCGGCGTAAACCAGGTACACGCGGCCATTCTCGGCGAATCCTTCGGTCGCGCGCTGAAACGCGGGATGGCTGATCGTCTGCGACAGCGCGAGCACGCGCCCGAAGACCTCGCCGAGATCTTCGCCGCCCGCCGGCCACTGATCCTCGAGAGCGCTGTCGTCCGTGGTATCTTGCTGAGTTTCGGCTACGACCGCCGCTTCCGCCGCTTCGCTCTCTTCGTCTGGAGAGGCATTCTCCGCAGCCTCGGCCAGGGCAGTGGACGTTGAACTTGCCTCCGCTTCGACCGACGACTCTACGCCTTCAGCCGACGCGTCGGCGCTTGCCGCTTGCGCACTTGCGGCGGGTGGATGCGGCGCTTTTGGCGACGCGGTGCCGTTGGCCTGCGCGGACGGCAGTCGCAGTTCCGCGGTCTTGGCGCTTGGTCCGTTGGGATCCTCGACGCGAGCCGCAGCCTTCGGCGTCTCAACGACTGGCGCTTCATCGACGACTTCAGCCGGATTCGGGCCGAGGCGCTCGCGCAATGCGATCGATTCGGTCTTGCCGTCGCGGACGCGTTTCGCCCGATAGCGATTTTCGATCGACGTCTGACTCGTCAAAGCGACAATCTCGATACCGCCCTTCAGCGACGCGCCGGCGGTCAACGGCGTCGGGCGGGTCGGCGACGAATGCGCCGCGGATGAGGCCGACCTGGACAGCCCCTGGCCGCATCGATCGCAAAACTTCGCGTCGTCGGGCGCCTCTTGGCCGCATTCGGGACAGGTGATCATGCGCCGCTAGCCTCTCCGAAACTGCAATATAGCACCACCAAGCACCACCTGGTCGCGATCCTTCAATTTGTAGAGCTGGTCGCGGCCAAGCTTGCCGCGCCCCGCGATATAGGTGCCGTTCAGGCTGCCGAGATCGCGGATAAAGTAGTCCGCGCCGCGCAGCACAATCTCGGCATGACGCCGCGACACGCGTTCGCCGCCCTGCGCGAGCTTCTTGAGATCGATATCGAGCTGGTCGGCGGAGTCGAGCGAACGGCCGATCACGGTGCGCATCCCAAAGATGCCGAACTCGATTTCATCGCCGCGCGAAACGAGCCTGGCCGGCGCAACCGACACGTCGGCGCCGTTGCGATTGTTGCCTGACACTCCGTCGTAGCCCGGCTCGGTTGAAATCGGCGGCGAATAATTGCGCGACGACGCGCGCGACCCCGTCCGCGACTTCGTGTCAGCATGCTCCGAGTCGCCCGTCGAGCCGAGCCGCGAACCGTACGACGACGCGGCCATCGCGGGCTTAAGCTCCCGGGTCTTGGCCGTCGACGACGCACTCGGCGCCGCGCCGGACTGGCGCGCCCTGAGGCGGCGCTCGTTCAGGCGGCGCTCAATCAGGCTGCGAGCCTTGCCGGTGAGTTCGATAGCTTTCTTGATTTGCGGCCCGACGATCTTTGCCGCGGCGCTCGCGCCGGCACTGACTCCACTGTTGGTTTTTTCCGCGACCGGCTCGCTCAGCACGATCGTCGGCATCGTGGACGACTTCGCCGCCGGCTTTGACGACACTGCCGACTTCCACGGTGTCGACGCTGGCGACGGTGCGGGCGCATTCGAATTGCCAAGCACCACCGTCGATTGAGTCGACATCGGGTTCGGCGTGTTTGAGAGTCCTAAGCTGCCGCTCAACTGTCCCGAGCGGGGCTCGGGCGGCGGCTCCGGCAGCGCGCGCTTCATCTCTCTCGCCGATTTTTGCCGCTTGGTCACGTCCTGCTCGAGCGCGCGCATGATTGCGTCGGCCGTCTTGACCGAGACTTCAGGCGCGAGCGCGCGCAGCGGAGGAAAGCTGAACGGCGGCTCGAGCTGCGGGTCGCGCCCGGTCAGCAGATGATGCATCGTGGCGGCCAGCGAATATAAATCCGAGCGCGACTCGACCTTGCCCATGTACTGTTCGGGCGGCGCGTAGCCGACCGAGCCGATTTGGGTGCCGCGTCCGCCGGGCGGGAGGAAGCGCGCGATTCCGAAATCGATCAGCATTGCGCGGCCGTCCTTGTCGATCATGATATTGCCGGGCTTGAGGTCGCGATAAATTATCGGCGGCTTCTGCGCGTGCAGAAAATCGAGCACGTCGAGCATCTGCCGCGCCCATCGGAGCACCTTGTCCTCGGCGATTTTGCCCTTGGGGCCCAGCTTGTCGAGCACCGCCTGCAAATCGCCGCCCGCGACAAATTCCATCACGAGGTACTGGCGCGAGTTCTCGGCGAAGTGATCGATGAGGGTGGGAATGCCCGGATGCGACAGGCGCGCGAGCACGTTGGCCTCGCGCGTGAAATCCTCGATGGCTTTTTTCTCCTGGATTCCGTCGCCGACGATCATCTCCTTGACCGCCACCGGCCGGTTCGCCAGCCGCGTGTCGTTGGACAGGTACACGCGGCCCATCCCGCCGACGCCAAGCACCTTCTTGACGCGGTAACGACCGTCGAGAAGATGGCCCTCGGTGAGCTCCTCACCAGCATTCATGGCGATTGTCTACAACCCTCCTCAACTTCCGCGCACGCGGTGTACTTCACGGGCGCGACTGGAGGGAATGGCGGTTCAAGATATCGGTTCTACCACCAGCTTGAGAAACGTTTTTCCGATGATCACTTCGTCGCCCGACTTGATCTCGGCGGGACTGCCCGGCGCGAGACGCGGTTGGCGATTCACGTAGGTGCCGTTGAGACTGCCGATGTCCTCGATGGTTATCTTGCCGCCGTCGATTCGAATTAGCGCGTGCTTACGCGAGATCTTCGCTTCGGGGTCGTCGGCGTCGAGATCCACTTCCGGAAACGATCCCGTCTCGGGATCCCATCTGCCAATCAGGTTGTTGCCGTCTTCGAGTGGAAATTCCTGGCCCTTGCGGCCGCCGCGAACGACGGACAGCTTCGCCTTGAAGGGCGCGCCGGCAGCGGCGGCGGTCGAGGGCGCGCTCTCCGGGGCGGCCTCGGGCTTGATCTCACCGGTAGGAGCTTCCGACTTGGGCATCTCGGCGCTCGGAGCCTCGGCCGCAGGCGCCGCGCCGGTGCTGTCAGCGGGAGCGGGAGCTGCGTCCATGCTTTCAGCGGGAGCTGCGGCGGGCGCTGCTTCAGGAGCCGCAGCGGGAGCAGCCGCGGAACTGCCGGAGCCGGCGAGTTTCGCGCCGCATCCGTCGCAGTAGTCAAGTCCGTCCATGTTTTCGTAGCCGCATTCGCCGCATTTGATCATGATCTAAGTCCTCGCAAGTGAGTTCGAAGTATCGGCCGCACGCCGTTCACCAAACAAATTCAATTCCCGTCTTTATTCTGGAATTCCTTCAACGCTTCCGGATCGAGCATCTGGGTTTTGCGGACGACCGCCTGCGCTTGCAGCAGGGTGGTCTTGGCCGCCTTGGTCTGCAGCGTCTGGGTCTTCTTGATCTGATCGATCAGGCCCGACAGCGCCTGGGTCGCCTTGACGTTGCCCATCCGCTGCGTGCCTTGCAGCGCGTTGCCGAGCAGGCGGGTGGCGCGGTCCACGTTGCCGGCCTTGAGCTCTTCCTCAGCCTTGGCCTGCAGCTTGGCGATCGAGACCTGGTCGACCAGGTTCATCACGCGGCCGTTGCGCTTGCTGGTGAGCGTGCGATCGAGCGTGTAATCGACGGTGAGATCGCACTCCGCAGTTTTTTCGCCGCCGCCCGGCACCTCGTAATGGAACGTGCTTTGCAAAATTCTGACTTGTCCCGGCTTGCGCGGCGGCAGCACCAGCGTCAGCAGCACCGAGCCGGGCACGCCGGCCTGCAGGTCGCCTATTTCGTAGCCGATTTTGCGATCCTCGCCGACCAGCGGCGTACCGAGCACGTAGATTTCCGGCGACGCGCGAAACGCCTCGCGCACCTGCACGCCCTGCGACAGCGTCACCTCGATTCGGCCGTTGCGCAGGCTGACCGCGCGCAGTCCCTCGAGCTCGTCTTCGAAAATTTGTGGAATCTCGGCCGGGTCGCCGATGAAATGATATTTGCCGTTGGAGTCCTGCGCGATGCGCTGCAGGAGTTTCTCGTTGAACTCGACGCCGACGCCCATCGTCGAGAAGGAAATCTCGCCGCGGTTTTTCTCAGCGAGATCGATACATGCGGTCTCTTCGTAGGTCTGGCCGTCGGTGAGCACCAGCACGCGATTGAGGCGATCGGGGCTGAGATTTTTCTTGACCTCGTCGATCGCCGCCTTCATCCCGAGCGCCATCTTCGTGCCGCCGCCAATGTCGAGCAGATCGATATTGTCGATCGCCTTATTGACCGCTGACTTGTCGCGCGAGGCCTCAGGCGTGATTATCACCTTCGCTTCGTCTGCGAACACGACTATCGAGATCTTGTCGTCCGGCGTCAGGTTATCGGCCAGGAACTTGACCGCCTCGGTGACGAATTCAAGGCGCCGCTCGTCGTACATCGAGCCCGAGCGGTCCAACACAACGCCAAGGTTGAGCGGCAGGCGGCTGCCACCTCCAGCGCCAGCGGAGCCCCGGGCCACAGCCTCGAGCAGGACGTAGAGAACGAAGTTTTCCGCGCTGGAGAGCACATGTTCGCTGCTCGCCAGCGCCTCGAAGCTAAGCGGATCGGCCATTCGTCAATCTCCCGGACTAATTGTAGATTCAAGCTGCGAGCCTTGGCAACCGACCAATAACAATACGAACCAAGCACGGGTAAACCAAGCCCCGCGGTAGCGATACCGTAACTGATAGGACGTTGGCGAGTTAATACCGATACAATGGTCCTGCAAGGAGCGATGCCCATGCGTGACGCCAACAAGCACATCCGCCATGGAGTCGGCAGCGTCCGCCCCTACCTGTACGGTCGTTTAGATATGCTGGAACTGGTGAAGCGGGCCTTCGGGGCAGTGGAATTGGAGCATCTGCCGGTCGGAAAGGGCGCCCATGTCGAGGCGAAAATCGGGGACTCGATGATCGTGATGGAAGTCGGCGACCCGCCCCATCCAAGCGGCAAGCCCGCGTCGATCTATGTCTACGTCGACGACGTCGATGCGGCCTACCAGCGCGCGCTGGCCGCGGGCGCGACGTCGATTGCCGCGCCAGAGGACAAGCCCTACCAGGAGCGCGCCGCCGGCGTGAAGGATTCGTTCGGGAATATTTGGTGGATCGCGACTTATGCTGGGTGACCGACCCTTGTCTCGCTTAACGCGCCTTTAATCGAAGCTTCCGAAATCTTAATCGCCGCGATAACCCTCGCGTCATCATAGCCGCGTATCTCCTCTCGCATCATCGAGCTGCGCGCTCCGAGCGCCGCAGCTCATCACATCATTCAGGAGGAATCGCGCGGTGCATCGAACAAAACTGTTTCGCGGTGCGCTGTGGTCCGCGCTTGGCTGCGGGCTGTTGGCTGTTGGCTATGGGGCTCGCGGCTTCGGCGCATGCCGGATGCCAGCTCAACTCTCCCTCGGGAAAAATCAAGCATGTTGTCTACGTGGAATTCGACAACGTCCACTTCACCCGCGACAATCCGCATGTGCCGTCGGACCTCGAGCAGATGCCCAATCTGCTCAATTTCATCGAGCAGAACGGCACGCTCGACGCGGGCGATCACACGGTCCTGATCTCGCATACGGCGAACGACATTCTGACCACGGAGACCGGCCTTTACTCGGATGACACCGGTATTTTCCTCGCGAACAACTTCCCCGTGTTCGGTCCCGGCAGCGGACTATCGAGCATCTATTTTCCGGCATCGTTTTTCTATTGGACCGACCTGGTGTCGGATATCACGCCGAAAACAATGGACAACACCTTCGCGCTGACTACCCCGTCAGGCGATAACGTGCCTGCGCCGTGGGTGCCGTTCACGCGCGCGGGATGCGAATCCTTGAACTGCTTGATCCCAATATCCTGCCCAGCACACTGCAGGCACATTCCAACACGCTGCTGCAGCTTGGGCAGATCTACAAACAGATCAACGCGCCGTTCGGGGCGCTCGCGGAAAGCACGCTGACCACCTCGACCTACGCGCTCGAAAGCGACTCACCCGGCGACGCGACCTATACGAACCTGGAGAGCCAGATCGCGTCGTGGACCACTCAGCGTGACGGATTGACTGCACAGATCAAGTCCATGCTCGAGGCAGCGGAGTTCAACGGGCAGGCGATCAATGAGCAGCAAGCGAAGCAGATAATCAGCGCGGGTCAGGCGCTCCTCAATCAAGCGGGCGCAGGCGCATCCAATCCGGGAAATTGCGGAGCCGGCCCAATATAAACCTTGGTTTCAACGGAGGGCCGGAGCGACGATCGCTCCGGCCCCTTCTTTTAGAACTGGGTGCAGGGGTCACCCCTGCTAAAACTGAAAGACCGAGACGAATGTGTCGCTGTTCAGGAGCAGCGGGCCGTCAATCGCCTGGTCGCCGCCCTCGCCTATGTTCATGCAAGCAGGGCATTGTAGCTGGAACGCGTTGGGCGTGGTCGGGAAATCGGTCGAGCTGGAATATCCTGCAACCGCGACCAGTCCCGTCGGTCCGACGGCGAGTCCAGTGGCCGCGTCGTAATTGTTTCCGCCCAGAAAAGTCGAGTAAACCAACTGGTTTGCTCCCGACGCCGCGGGATTCAGCACGGTCAGGAAGCCGTCGTTCCCACTGTCCTGGAGTGCTCCGGGACAAGCCATACACGTTGGCTGAGCCGCATCCGCGGTGACCGGAAAGTTAGCTGACAGCGTATGTCCAGCCGCATAGACTCTTCCCTGCGAATCGACCCCCAGCCCGGTGACGGCCTCATCGCCGATGTCCGAAGCGCCGCCAAGATAGGTTCCGTACACCAATTGATTCGCGGGTGCGGCATTTGGATTCAGCTCGGCGATAAATCCGGTGCCGCCTTCGCATGGCGAGGCCGGACACTGCGGGATGAATGTATTCGGCGAAACTGGAACGTCACCGAAGGTTTGTCCGCCAATGTAAACATCGCCGTTCATATCGACCGCCGCCGCATAAGGAAACGCGTCGCCCTCAGAGCCGCCAAGGTAGGTCGAATACGGAAGAGACGCAGGTCCGCTGAGCGTCGGATTGATCACGCTGATGACCGGCGAAAAGCAGTAACCCGTGGTGCTGCACTGCGTCTGATATGCGTTCGCCGTCGTGGGGAAATCTTCCGATGTCGCCTGTCCGGTCAGGATCGCGTTTCCATTAGCGTCAGCCGCAATCGCGCTGATCGCATCGCCGGTCATCAGCCCGTTCCTCATGGTCGCACCGCTGCCGCTCAGGTATGTCGCATACACCAGCGACGCGGCCCCGGCGGCATTCGGGTTTACTTTTGAAAAATAGCCGGAAGTTACTTCGACGTTGTTGCTGCAGAGGTTACAGGTGCCCTGCACAGCGCCTGGCGTAACCGGAATTCCTTGGAAGGTAGCGCCGGCAATCAGAGCATTCTGGTTTGGATCGATCGCTATGCTTGCGGAAACGGCGGTTCCCACGAAACTCGAGTAAAGGAGTTCGCTGCCGGTTGAATCGAGCTTCGCGAAAAACAGGCAGTCAGTACCGGAGCCGCCGCACGAATTGGAAAATGCATTCGCCGTGGTTGGAAAATTAGCGTCCGAGATACCGACCGCGTAAGCCTCTCCGGCCGCGTCCACAGCTATCCCGGTCGCTTCGGCAATATTCTGGGTATCGGGACTCGAGCCATCGAGATAAGTTGCATACACGAGTTGGTCGCCCGGCGCGGCGGTCGGGTTCAGCTTGGCGACAAATGCGCCATAGCTGAGTTCCACGTATGGCGGGGAATTGTACGCGGCGCAGCCATCGCAGTTCTGCTGAAATGCGCCTGGCGTCACCGGAAAGTCTATCGACGAAGTAAGACCCGCGACATAGACGTCGCCCGAACTGTCCATCGCCACCCCGGCCGCGGAGTCGCCGATATATCTGGGTCCGCCGCGGCCGATGAACGACGAGTACTCGAGCGCTCCCGCGCCCGTCGACGCACCCGGATTGATTCGCACCACGAATCCGTCGGAGCCGAGCGTTGTGCAAGCTTCGCATACCAGCTCCTGCGCATCGCTGGTGGTCGGAAATCCACTGGCGTAGCTCAGGCCCGCCGCGTGAATCACGCCGTTGGAGTCCAGGGCGATACCGTTGACAGCATCAACGTCGACGAAGTGGCGCATGGTCGTCGCGTTAAAGGGAGACTGAACGGTAGCGCCGCCCAGGAGCGTCGAGTAAATAAGCCCTGACTTTTTCGACGAGGGATTCACGACGGCTACGAATGCCGGGCCGCGAAAGTTCTCACATCCCGTACACGGGGTGTAGCTGGACTGCACCGCATTGATGGTTACAGGAAAGTTGGACGACGTGGTCTGCCCGCCGAGGTATGCCTTGCCGGTTCCGTCCAGCGCGATCGCGTTGGCCGAGTCGGACCCATCGCCGCCGATGAACTCGGAGTACGCAAGCGAGGCGCGGCCGGATTTGGACGCGTCGATAATCGCTAATAGTGCGTCGTTGCCGCAGACCGTCCCCTTCGGGCACTTCTTGACCTCGGATTTTCCGCCGGGCAGAGAACTCGAGCTCGCCGAACCGGCAGCCCATGCCCGACCCTTGGAGTCAACCGAGATCGCCCGAATGATATCGCCCGCCGCGCTCCCGCCCAGGTAAGTCGAATAGACGAGACTCGCCTTTGTGTTTCCCTTCGACGGGTCGAGCAGCGCGACGAATCCCGCGCGCCACGAGTTGCACTTTTTACATTTGCGCTGAAACGCCTGCTTGGTGCTCGGGAAGGCGGCGCTGTATGACTGTCCGCCAATCCACATTTTATGGTCCGAGGTGAGCCCCACCCCATAGCCTATCGACGTGGCGAGAGCTACGGAGTAGGTAGCCGCAGTGCCTGTAGGATTCAACACAATCGCGAAGGCGTCGCCGTCGTTGTTTATCACGCCCGTGACGTAGGCGTTTCCAGACTCGTCGATCGCGATTGCGTTGGCGAAATCCAGGAACCCGGCCTTTTCGAGCACGGTCGAATACAACAGCGAACTCCCGTCCGCGCTGAGCTTCGCGACGAATGGAGCCGGATCACAGGAATTGCAGCTTGGGACCAGCGCACCGGGTGTGGTCGGAAAGGTGGTCGAAAAGGTCGCCCCGGCGATATAGGCGTTTCCAGATTGATCGAGCGCGATTCCAAGCCCCTCATCGCCACCCAGATCCTCGCCTCCGCCTCTGCCACCGCCAAGAAGCGTCGAATAGATGATCGCTCCGGTTTTTCCGTCGATCTTGGTGATGAACGCTGGGTTGCAAGGCGCCCCGTTAATGCACGGAGTGAGAAAAGCGTCGTTGGTAGCGGGGAAGTCGGGCGAGGTCGTCCCGCCAGTAAGATATTCGTTGCCGTCCGTATCAAGCGCAATCGCGTTGACCTCGTCGCCAGTGCCGAAGCTAATGTCGCTGGCATTCGATTGCCCGCTGCCGCCGAGGTAGGTCGAGTAAATCAGGCTCGGATCGATTACCAGGCGCGAGTTGGGATCGTGCCGCGATACCTCGAATCGAACCTCCAGCTGACGCCTTCCTGCCGCCGATGGAACCGCGCCGAACTTTGCTGAAACTTCGTGGCGTCCCTCGACCCCCTCCTCGAATACGCGCGGTTTGGTGAACCTTATTTTGCGGATGCCGATCGCGGTCTCGACGTCGCCGTCGGGGGTCAGCACTACGTCGCCAGGCGCGTCGAACGCGAGCCGAATCGCCGACGGATCCGCGCCCGCCCGCACCGTGAACGTGCATTCCACCGCTTCCGGGCCCGCGCTCCGGTCGCGGCTGTACGAAACGTCGACTCCCGGCCACGCGTCGCGCGCAACAACTTCGTTGACCGTCGGGATATTGGTATGCCAGCGGCTGGGGTCCTTACCGATGATATAATTGATCCGCGCCAAAGCCCTGCCGCGCCCCTCCACGGTCGCTTCGGGATTCGCGCCGATCAGCCGCATCGTCAGAACGCCACCCGATCGTTTCGGCGGAACCCCGCGCACCTCGCGCGCAGCCCGCATCGGCACGACCACCGGCGACGACACCGCGAGAGCCGCCTCGTCACTCGCAATGAAGAGCACGCCGTCGCGCTCGCGCGACAGGAATTTCACCCGTGCATCTGTTTGACCGACGTTGGGCTCGAAAGTCACCGGCAGCGGGTATCCCGAAGCCATTTTCGGCCGCGCCTGTGCAAGCGAGACTGCGTTCCAAGCCGCAATGCAGATTAAGATGGACGCAACAGCAGCCAACCGCGGTCCAGCTCTAAATGCAGCCATGATTTCTCCCGACAACTGATCCGATCTCTCGATCTTGTTTGGTAGTTAACCCACTGTCAATCGCGTTCGTCACTGGGTGCAGGGGTCACCCCTGCCGAAGGAAGTTCTTTTGAGACCCACTGCGGGTTTCAAATCTAATAAAGTGATTTTCCCTTCCCATCGCGCGCTGGATGACCTCAGCGAAATAGCGTAAGAGAGTAAGCGCTATGTCTTTACGCGGTAAATGCGCTATCGCCGGGCTTGGGCAGACCCGGATGGGTAAAAACTTCGATCATGCGGGGCCGGTTGGCTTCGCGGCGGAGGCTGTCAATCTCGCACTCGAGGACGCCGGCCTGCAGCGGTCCGATTTGGACGGCTTGCTCGTGAACCCCGGGATCACCTGGTTCGCCAATCCGATGGCGTCGACCTCGCTCCAAAACGCGATGGGTATCCGCGACCTGCGCCTGACCGCGACGATGAACCTTGGCGGCGCGACCGCGGCCGCGATGCTGATGCATGCGGCGCAGGCTATCGACGCCGGCATGGCGGAAGTCGTCGCGTGCGTATTCGCCGACGCTCCCCTGCGTCCGCCTTCCCCCAACAAGCCCAAGGGGGCAGGCTCTGCCGCATCCTACGGCCACGCCCAGGGCCTCAACGCGTACTACGGACAGTTCGGCGTCAACGCGCAGTATGCGTTCGTCGCGCAGCGTCACATGTACAAGTACGGGACCACTAACGATCAGCTCGGCGCCGTTGCTGTCGCGGAGCGCGGATGGGCCAACCTAAATCCCGCGGCCGAGTTCCACGACGTCTCGATGACGCTCGCCGACTACCACTTGTCGCGATGGGTGGTTGAGCCGTTTCATCTCTACGATTGCTGCCTGGTTTCCAACGGCGGCTTGGCGGTTATCGTGACCTCCGCCGAGCGCGCGAAGAATTTGAAGCGCCCGCCCGTCTATATATTGGGGATGGGCCAGGGTCATCCCGGCGGCGACCCCCTCGACACGCTGGTCTCCGGCGCGCCGATCGCCAAGGAAACCGCCTTCAAGATGGCCGGGATCAAGCTCGGCGACATCAACTTCTGCGAACTGTACGACTGCTATACGTTTACGGTTATCGTCACGCTCGAAGATTACGGCTTTTGCAAAAAAGGCGAGGGCGGCCCGTTCGTCGCTAGCGGCGCGATCGGCCCCGGCGGGTCAGTCCCCGTCAACACGGGCGGCGGCCAGCTAAGCTCGTTTTATATGTGGGGGATGACGCCGGTGGCGGAGGCAATCGTGCAGATGCGGGGCGACGGAGGCGGTCGGCAGGTGCCAAAACACGAGGTTGGACTCGTTTCGGGCAACGGCGGTATCCTAGCTACACATTCGACCCTCGTGCTCGGGTCACAACCTTAACATTAGTCGCGACTCGCGCTGTCACCGCCTGTGGTATGATGTGGTGTTGTTTCAATAGTTTTAACCGCCGCTTCGTCTAAACGGTATATAAGCCAGACTGCAATGCCTGAAGTCAGCAAACCCCTCCCCGCTATCACCCCCGAAATGCGCGAGTTCTTCGACGGCGCGCGCGCGGGCCACCTGATGGTCCAAAAGTGCGACAGTTGCGGGACGCTGCGGTTCCCGGCGCACGACATGTGCTCGAAGTGCAACTCGACTGCCTCGCGATGGGTGCCGGTGAGCGGGCGCGGCGAAATTTTCAGCTTCAACATCATGCACCAGGTCTATCACCCGGGCTTCGCGGGGCAGGTGCCGTACGCGGTGGTCGTCGTCGAGCTCGAAGAGGGATGCAAATTCGTGTCGAACCTGCTCGGCGTCAAGCCGCATGACATCAAGTGCGGGATGCCGGTCGAGGTTGTTTTCGAAAAACTCAGCGATGAAGTCTCGATGCCTAAATTCCGGCCGCGCGCCGCGAAATAATCCGGCTCGAGCGAACGATCAGGATAAATAACATAACTATGTTGTCGCTCGATAAAAAATACTTCCAGCGTCTCATCGAGAGCTCGCCGGACATCATAATTGCCGTCGACAAAAGCGGCACCGTGAACTATTACAACGACGGCGCGCGCACCAGCCTCGGCTACAGCTCCGAGGAAATCATCGGCCAGAACTGCACCCGCATCTACTCCTCGCTCGACCAGGCCCGCCGCGTGATGAAGGCGATGCGCGAGTCGGCCGACAAGGACAAAATCGCCAGCTTCGAGACCGAGTTTCGCAAAAAGGACGGCGAGATTATCCCGGTCATGATCACCGGCTCGATAATCCACGACGACGATGGCAGCGAAGTCGGCTCGATCGGGTTCGCGCGGGACATCCGCCGCCTGCGCCACGCCCAGCAGCTCGCGACGGCCGGCGAAATTGCGGTCAGCCTCGCGCACGAGATCAACAACCCGCTCGAATCGATCACCAACAACCTCGAACTACTCTCGCACAGCCTGGAGACGCATCTCAGCGACTCGGAAAAAGTCGTCGAGAACGAGCGCCTCGACTCGATTCGAAATTCGATCGAGCGCGTGCAGGCGATCGTCCGCCGCCTCGACGAGATGACCCGCAAGGGCGAGTACGAGACGCGCGACTACCTGGCGGGCAAGCGGATGGCCGATCTGGCGCCGCGCGAGGGAGCCAAGATTCACACCCACCCGCATGACGCTCCGCGCAGCGAGGTATCGCCGCTCGAAGGGATGTCAGTGCTGGTGCTCGACGACGATACCGCGGTCGTCAACTCGATGGCCGACCTGTTGCGCGCGGAGCGATGTATCGTGCACTGCGCCACGCGTCCGTCGGCGGCATTTGGGATTCTGCGCAACGTCAAGCTCGACGCGGTCATCTCTGACGTCGTGATGCCGGAGATGGACGGCTACGATTTCTATCTCAAGGTCAAGGAAGACATGCCGTCGCTGCCGGTAATCCTGATGACGGCGTACTACTACGACAAGGATCACATCCTGAAGCGCTCCCGCCTGCGCGGTCTCGAGGGCGCGCTGTTCAAGAAGCCGGTCAATCCCGGCAAGCTGCGCGCGATGCTGTTGCAGCTGCGCCAGAAAGCCGCCAACGAAAAAGCCGAGGCCAAAGCCGCCGCGATAGCAGCGAAGCCCGGCGCAACGGAATCGACTCCAAAGCCTGTTTCGCAGTCCTGATCTTACCTCCGCACCCTTAGGAACCTAACCCCTAACCCCTTCCCGAGCGGGAAGGGGAACCAAAAGTATAAAATTCGGGTGCAGGGGTCACCCCTGCTCAAGGAAGTGTGAAACCCACGGCGGGTTTCACTACAATCAAGTTCTTCTTCCACATGAGATCGCCACGTCGCAAATCGCGCACGCCGAAGCGCCTCCCCACTCGCGCATTTCCTATCCTCGAATACGATCCTTCGCCGACTGCGATCATCGAGCCGCGCCGCGTTTACAAACCTATCGACGTGCCGAAGCACTGCGTGCTCTGCTTTTTCCAGGACGTGATCGACGACCTCATCCTCAATGGTGGCGCGAGAGAGATCGACCAGGCCATCAGCGAAGTCGGGCCGCATCCCGTGTACGAACTCGAGTTCGGCGGCAAGCGCCTCGCCGTCGTGCATCCGCGCATCGGCGCCGCGATGGCCGCGGCGATGCTCGATCGACTAATCGCTCGCGGCTCGCGCAAGTTCATTGCATGCGGCGGCGCGGGCGTGCTCGACTCGAAGATCGCGGTCGGCCATATCATCGTGCCCAGCTCCGCGATTCGCGACGAGGGCGCGTCGTACCATTACATCCCGCCGTCGCGTGAAGTCGGGCCGCATCCTCGCGCACTGGCCGCGATCGAAAAAACGCTGAAGCGAAACGGTCTCGATTATATCGTCGCGAAGACCTGGACTACCGACGGGCTGTTTCGCGAGACGCGCGCCCGGATGCGCGCGCGCAAGCGCGAGGGATGTCTGACGGTCGAGATGGAAGCGGCGGCATTCTTCGCCGTCGCGCAGTTCCGCGGCGTCCAGTTCGGGCAGATTCTCTACGGCGGCGACGATCTAAGCGGCGACGACTGGGACCATCGCAACTGGACGCGCCATCAAATTCGCGAGCGCCTGTTCACGCTCGCCGCCGAAGCGTGCCTCAGCATGTGACTCGTCGCTATTGCGCCAGCGTGATTCCGAACGGCCCGCTGTTGGGATTGGCCGGACTCTCGGTCGGGGTCGTGGTATTCGCGCAGATCTGACTCGTGCACGTGGTGTTATTCATAATCGTTGCCTGACCGACGGTGCCGTCCCCGCTGTCCGCGGTGTAAACGAACAGGTTCAGCGGATCCACCACCAACCCCTTGGCCGCGTTGTAGCCCGACGCTATGGTCGGCGGCACGATCAGGAAGGTGCTGTTGTTGACGACGAACGACGATATCGAAGAGCCTCCGGAGTTGGCCGTCAACACGTACTCGGCGATGCTATTGGTGCCGATTCCGATTCCCACCGGAATATCGCCGACGGCGCTGTTGCTGAATGCGTTTATCGGTGTAAGCGCGCCCGCGGTTGTTCCCGTCGTGGTGATCGCAAACGTCGAGACCTCGCCGTTCCCCTGATCCGGGGTGAACAGCGCATCGCCCCCGCTATCAATCGCGATCGCGGCCGGCGTATCCGCGAGCGGGTCCGAACTATGCGCCGCCGTAAAGTTCTTCGCGAGCGCCCCTGTGGTGCTGTTGTACAACATCGGCTGGATAAGCCCGGTCGCAGTATCCGACACGTACAGCTCAGTCAGCGTCGGATGCAGCGTGATACCGAACGGAGTGGTGAAACCGCCGATCGAGCCCGCCGAGGACGCGTTGATCAATCCCGTGGAAGGGTTAATCGTGTACCACCCAACCGATCCCTTGTTCCTGTTCGTCACCCACAGCAACGTTCCATTGGAATTGATTGCAAGTTCATCGGGTCCGGTCCCGCTGCCGTTGGCCACATTCGCCAACGCCGTCAGGGTGCCTTTGGTCGGACTGACCGTGAACTCGTAGATATTGTCGTCGCCGACATTCGCGACATACAAAAATTGTCCGTTGGGCGACGCGACTACGCCGCGCGGCCCGTTTTTGCCGCCCGCCGTTATCTGCCCGGTATGCGTGAGCACGCCGGTCGTCGTGTTACGGGTGAACGACGAGACCTTGCCGTCGGAGTAATTGGTCACGAATGCGAGCGTCCCCGTGCCCGCCGTCGCAGTGGCGGTCGCAGAGCCGCTGTCGGCGCTGCCAAGGGATGAGGAGTCACGGCAAGACAGAGTACTGAGCGTCGCCGCGAGAATCACCACGGCGGGAATCATCCGGACGAGGTTCTTGAGGGCTGAGGCGCGCCTGGCGAGCACAGATTTCTCGGCCGGCGCGGATCGCTCGGATAGTCGAATACCTTCCCCTGTCGCCATTCAAGCCCCTTCCCGGCCATTCCGGTCCAGAAAATACGGATAGTATCTGTAAATATCACAAACAGTACGCCGCCTCGAACCGAAAGGTTTCGGGAGTGGGGCACAGGCCCGCATCCGAGTCGGGAGAACGAATGCAATCTCCTCTCTGAGATGCACGCAGCGGACCTCGTTACGGTCCAATCGCTATGCCAAAGGGGTCGGCAAGTAGGGTGTTCGAGCCGCCAATCGTCGCGGACGGCGTCACGTTCCCGTTACTGCCCGGGGGATAAACGGTGATGGTTCCAAAGGGTATTTCAGTAGAACCAATGGGGTTAGTTACGTATATCGTCCCGCTCGAGTCCACAGCGACACCTTGGGCCTCCGACAAACCAGTAGCGGGCCCTCTGATATCGGCGTTAGGCTGAATATTCCCATTGCTGCCTGCCGGAAAGGCGAGAATGGCTCCGAGGGAACCGGCGACGTAGATGTCGCCATTGACCGGGTTTAGGGCAAGGCCCTCGGGTAGGCCGAACGCTGCGTTGCCGAGTCCGGTGTTGGAACCGGCAATCACCGCGGTTGGCGTTGCTGCGCCGTTGCTCTCGGGCGGGTACTCGATAATGCCGTCTTGCAGAGTTGCCACAAAGATGTTTCCCGAGACCTGGTCCACGGCTATGCCGATCGGGTTAACGAGGGGACCTAACACCGTTGAAGAATAAATCGTGGCCATCGGTGTGGTGTCACCGTCGCTGCCAGCCGGGTAGATGGTAATGCCTCCGCCGTCTATAGGGCCTAATGTGCCTGTGAAATTGGTAACGTATATGTTTGCCTGGGAATCCAAGGCGATGAACTGCGGGTCGTCCAGATCAGTGTCGGGACCAGAAATAGTTGCGATCGGAGTGGCGTTTCCAGTGTGCCCGGCCGCATATTCTGTGACGCTGCCATTTCCTGAAAGCCCACCCGTCTCGTTCACGACATAGACATCGCCTTTGGAATCAAGGGCAATACCGTCAGGCTCAAAAAGGGCCGGATTAGAGCCGTTGATGTTGATGCTCGGCGCGACGTTGCCGTTGCCGGTGACTGGATAGCCGGTGATCGAGTCACCTATGTTCTTCTGGGGGATAAAGGCAAAGTTTGTGACAAAAATTGAATTCCCCGCACTCACGGTCGCAGTCGCGGTTGGAGTCGGCGTCATGGTAGCCGATGGTGTCGCTGTCGGTGTGCCGCTCATGCCGGTCGGAGTTGCTGTCGGCGTCGCAGTCGGTGGCAGCGCTCCTTTCGCCGCGCCTGCCAGTTTGACTGAGGCGCTGGTCTTGCCCTTGGTCGCCTGGCTGCTCACGCTGATCGTGCCCTTGAACTTTCCCGCCGCGCCTGGCTGGAACCTGACCATCACCGTCAGCACACCCTTGGGCTGAAGCGCCGTCTGCCCCGCGCCTTGAGTGATCATGAATTCCGCGCTGCTCGGGTTCCCGACGGTAACTGTCAGTGACTCGGTGCCGCTGTCGGTTACCGTGAAACTCTTCGACTCGGAGGCGCCTCCGCTGGAAAGGTCGAGCTCGCTGAATTTAAGGCTGGATGGTTTCACCTTCTGCTCGCTGAACGATCCAGTCGCGTCCGGATCGGCATCCTGCGCGGATGACGTCGCCATAGCGATCTCGCTGACGAGGAAGGTAACACCAACGACTGCGATTGCGGCTCCCAGAGCCGCGCGGACGCGAAGCGTGCGATGTTCCAACGATTTGCCCCCCAAGGTTCTGACCCGGCACGCCGATAAGTCAGCGGCTACCGCTCATCGTGTGCCAGATCGTTGATATGTTGGGCTAGGATATAGCGTTTTGGCGGTTTTATTACAAACTCCGGGCCGGTACCCCTAGCCCGAAAAAACGATCAGTCCGGTTCATCCAAAATAACGGCAAGGTAATTTTGGAAAAGCATCCTGGAATTTGGACCCTCACCCGACACTCGAAGACGAGCGTCGGCCTCTCCCTGATAGAGAGAGGCTAGGAAGGATCCGGGATTCTTCGCTTCGCTCTAGAATGACACAAAGAGTGAACGGGCTGGCTTTGTGATGCATCCGCAGAACCCTCACCTACCGGACGCGTTGCGTCCGGCCGCCTCTCCCGTGAAAAGAACGGGCGAGGTAAGATCGGACGCAGCACAACCTCCTCCCCTAACCCCTTCTAACAGGGACGAAGTCCCGCATCTTCTTTTCTTAGTAGTGGGTGCAGGGGTCACCCCTGCCGAAGGAAGTGTGAAACCCACCGCGGGTTTCACATTAAATCGAGTTCCCCCATTTACCGCTCCTTGACAGCGCAGTGCTTTCGGGGGGAGACCGACATTGATGGCTATCACGTTCCGGCGCGCGACGTCCGCCGATGCGGTTGACGTCGCAACCGTGTATATCGCCTCGCGGCGCGGTGCTGCTGAGTATTTGCCGACTGTCGGCACTGACGCGGAGATTCGCGCGTTCGTCGTCGAGCGGATGGTGCCGGAGCGCGAGACGTGGGTGGCAGAGGACAGCGGCCGAATCGTGGCGGTGCTGGTCCTTCATGACGACGAGGTCGATCAATTTTACGTTGCGCCGGGCGAGCAGCGGCGCGGCGTCGGCGATGCGATGCTTGCGCATGCCAAGCGGCTGCGTCCGGGCGGTCTGCGGCTGTGGGCGTTTCAGCGCAACACTCCCGCGCGGCGCTTTTACGAAGCGCGCGGCTTCGTCGCAAAGAAATTTACCGACGGCGCCACCAACATGGAGCGCGAAGCCGACGTGCTCTACGAATGGACGCCCTGAACATTGAAAGACAGAAATTTTCCTCGAAGGAGCTGATACGATGGCCAAAGTCGATCTCAACAAAGTTCCCCGTTTTTCAGAACTGCCTATTAAGCCTGACAAGCCGAAAGAATCGGCGTGGGGCGTGTTTGGCGACGACGACGAACTCGGATGCCTGAATTTCCTGACGCCCGGCGGTGTAGTCGACGCGGCGCGGCTGGTGCGCAAGGGCAGCGTCTTCCGGCTCGACACGAAAATCAATTACGCCAACCCGCCGCTGTTCGCGCGGCGCCCCGCCAAGCACAACATTATGAGCTTCGAGAGCTTCGGCTTGCTCGGTTTCGACGACTCGCTCGACAGTTACAACACGCAGGAGGGCAGCCAGTGGGACGGCCTCGCGCACGTCGGCAGCCCGCGTTACAAGGCGTTCTACAATGGCGTGAAATCCAGCGAGATCAAGGACGGCCCTAGCGGGCGGCTCAGCATCCACAAATGGGCCAACAAGTTTGTCGGCCGCGCCGTGCTGCTCGACGCGTTCCGCTACCGCATCTCGCACGGCCGCACGATCGATCCGCTCAAGTCGGAAAAATACAGCCTCGACGATTTGAAGGAGACCGCCGTCGCGGATGGGGTCGAGCTGAAGCCGGGTACGATTCTGCTGATTCGCACGGGCTGGATGCAGGCGTATCTCGCCGCGTCGCCGGCGGACAAGGCCGCGATGGCGCCGCTCGACGGGCTCAAGGCCTGCGGCATCGAGGACAGCAGCGCGATGGTCGAATGGTTCTGGGATCATCGCGTCGCTGCGGTCGGCACGGATTGTCCCGCGGTCGAGCCGTGGCCGTGGGATTTCAAGAACGAGGGCGCGCTCCACTACCGCACGCTATGCCTGCTCGGCCTGCCGATCGGCGAGCAGTTCAACCTCGAGGAACTGGCGGCGGATTGCGCCGCCGACAAGCGCTACGAATTCATGCTGGTGTCGGTGCCGATGAACCTGGAAGGCGGAATCGCGTCGCCGCCGAACGCAGTCGCGATTAAGTAGGGACAAAGATCCTAACCTCTCCTTGTCCGAGGAGAGGTTAGGATCGTTCTCATCGCGCCGCGCGCGCCGTCTCGACGATCGCGATGCGCACCGCGTTCTCCATCATCGCAAGCGCCATGCTTGGCAGGTTGCGATGCCGCCCGGCCTGGCGCGGTTCGTATGGCAGATGAATGAAACCCACCGGGACGCCGGGTTTGCGGCGCAGGTAGTGCAGCGCCGCGTACATCAGCGCGTTGCATGCATACACGCCGGCGGTCAGCGATACGCTCGCGGGAATTTCCTTACGGTCGAGCTCGCGGATGATCGCGCGCAGCGGCAATCGCGAGAAGTACGCGTCGGGTCCGCCGCGAACGACCGGCGTGAAGCCCGGGTCGCCGCGTTTGGCGAGCGCGCCCCGCTCGTCGGCAAGATTAATCGCGATTCTTTCCAATGACACAGCCGGCCTGCCGCCCGCCTCGCCGAGTCCGATCACCGCGCGCGGCCGGTAGCGCACGATCGCGCCGGTAATCCGACGCGCCGCTTTGGCGCATCCGACCGGCACGCGCACCGACTTTATCTGCAAGCCGCCAAACACTTCGCCGTCGAGCCGCCGCGCGATTTCCCACGACGGGTTGATACGCTCGCCGCGAAACGGTTCGAACCCGGTGAGAATCAGGATTGGAGGCATCGAAGCATCCCGCTACTTGCGCCGCGGATGCTCGATTGGCAGGTCGTCGCGGTTGCCCCATTCGGCCCACGACCCGAGATAATTTCTCACCTTCGGATAGCCCGCGATTTTGAGCGCGAGGTACGCGTACGCGGCGCGGTAGCCGCCCTGGCAGTACGGAATTATTTCGTTCTCGGGATCGAGGCCAAGCGCCTCGAACTGCGCGCGCAGCTCGGTGGGCGATTTCACGGTTCCGCCAGCGTCAAGCGCCGCCGTCCAGTCCTGATGGAACGATCCGGGAATCGCGCCGCCATGTTTCGCGCGCACGCGCTCGCTGAAGTACTCGGCGTCGCTGCGGACGTCGAAGATTTGCACGCCGGGACGCCCCAGTCGCTCGAGCAGATGCGCATACGTCGCGAGAATTTCTGCGCGCGGATTGAGCTGGAAGTCCGTCGGCGCGAACTTCTCGACGTTTGCGACCAACTCTTCGCCGGCCGCCGCCTTCAGTCCGCCGTCGAGCATTTTTGCGCTGGGATGTCCCGCGTATTCGAGCGCCCATTGGCCGCGCGCGGCGCGCATCCCGGATTCATTCTCGTAAAACACGACGGTCTCGCGGCCGGCGATGCCGAGTGCCGAAAATATCCACTGGAGCTGCGCGCCGAACTCCGCGATGCCGCGCTCGGACGTGTCGGTATGATGGAACGGGAAAGGATCGAAGTGCCGCGCGCCGCGAAGATGCCCGGCGTGGAAATCCTTGGCCGGCCGCGTGTCGATAAGGATCAGATCGGTTTCGTTGCCATCGCGATGCTCCCGCAGCCATCGCGCATCGACAATTTTTTCAGAATCCATTGCCTCGACCTATCGGTCTATCCCGACCGCTTCACCAATAGAACGAAATCCGTCGCGCCGGAGCAAGTCCGCCAGCCCCGATTTGATTTTTTCCACCACGCCCGGGCCCTCGTAGATGAGCGCGGTGTAAAGCTCGACGAGCGACGCGCCGGCGCGAATATGCAGCCACGCATCTTCGGCGCTGCCGACTCCGCCGACGCCGACGATTGGGATTTTCCCGCGGGTGTGCGTGTGGATGTCGCGGATCAGCTCGCGCGCGCGAATCATCAGCGGACGCCCGCTAAGTCCGCCCTGATGCGGCGACGAGACGCCGAGCGCCTCGCGCGCGATAGACGTGTTGCACGCGACGATTCCGTCGACGCCCAGCTCGAGCGCGGTGTCGCAAATTCGAAACAGCTCGTTGCGTTCCAGGTCGGGCGAGAGTTTCACCAGCACCGGGAGCGGCGACGCGCCGGCCTTTTCATGCATCGCCGCAAACAGCTCGCTCATCTTCTCCGGCGATTGCCAGTTGCGCAGCCCGGGCGTGTTCGGCGAGCTCACGTTGATGACGATAAAGTCGGCCAGCGGCCCGAGCCGTTCCATCAGCGCAGTGTAATCGGCGACAACCCCTTCGGGAGGAGTGTCGCTGTTCGGCCCGAAGTTGAGTCCCAGCCGAATCGAAAGCCCGGCCTTGCGCACGCGCGCGATTCGCCGCGCGACCGCCTCCATCCCTTCGCTGGGAAAGCCGAGCCGGTTGATCAGCGCGCGGCGTTCGGGCACTCGCCAGACTCGCGGCGTGTCGTTCCCCGCCTGCGGGCGCGGCGTGATCGTTCCCAGCTCCGCGAAGCCGAAGCCGAGCGTCTCCCAGCCGCGGATTGCGACGGCGTCCTTGTCCATCCCGGCCGCCAGCCCGATCGGGCTTCGAAAATCTCCACCCCACAGCTTGATCCCGAGCTCGGGCCAGTCCGGCTCCGGCGTAAACGGCGGCATCAGCGAAAGCATCCGCAACGTCAAGCGATGCGCATACTCGGCGTCGAGGGCGAACAGGTATCTCTTGAAGAACTGCCGATAAGCGGCGTCGATTGCGGAAACAGCGCGCATTGCGTCCCCCTTGGACTGGCAATCTTGCAACTGCGCGGGGCTGGCGCAATCGAAACGCGGTGTGGATTAAGCACAGGCGCCCCTGATGCAGTCGCACCGCGGCTTGGAATAAGATGACCGGTGCCGGCGGCGTCAAGCGCGCGGCGAATTGCGGGAGGGGTCAGGAAAGCGTGGAAAATCAGGCGAAAATGCAAGTCAAGTTGATCGACTATGCGCAGCAGCCGCTCGAAAAACTCTACGCTGCGTTTCGCACCTGCTATTCCTCCGATACGCCGATCGAAGTCTGGGACAAGATCAAATCCGAGAAAATCACCCACGACAAAATTCGCGAGTTCATCACCGAGCGGCTGAAGACCGGGCACGCCTCGCCGCTCGAGCAAATTGTTTTCTGGTTTGGGATCGCGAACGTGTCGCGCTCGCTGTCGCATCAGTTCGTGCGTCATCGGATCGGCATCAGCTTCGAGCAGCAGAGCCAGCGCTACGTGAAATTCAAACAGGACAAGCTCGCATTCGTGCTGCCGGATTCGTGGGCGCGCGCGGGCCTCGAGAGTGAATTCTCCGATTTGCTTTCGAAGACCTCCGAGCTCTACGCGAAGGCGCTGAAAGCCGGGATACCCGCCGAAGATGCGCGCTTCGTGCTGCCCAACGCCGCGCCGACGAATTTTCACGTGATGGTGAATTTCGCCGAGATGCTCCACATCTGCGATCTGCGGCTGTGCGTGCGCGCGCAGTGGGAAATCCGCCGGATGGTCGCGATGATGCGCGCGGAAATCAAGCACGTGCTGCCGGAGATCGCGGTGTTCCTGCAGCCGAAGTGCGGCGAGAACCGGATGGGCTATTGCGACGAGTCGCTCGACGAATGGCAGAAATGCCCGCTGGGCAAGGTGCGGCCGCACAAGTCGAGCCTGTTCGATCTTTACGAGCGCTACGGCTCGCGCAAGGCGCAGGCGCTGGGCGAGGCGGAGTTTCGAGCGGTCGAGGAAAAAGAGCAGTTGTAGTCTTTTCAGGGCCCAGGTCCTGTGAGCCACGAAAGCGATCCCCCATCGGCGTCGATCGACGACGCGATCGCGGCGTTCAATCGCGGCGCGTATTTCGAGGCGGCCGAGATGTTCGAAGCCGCATCGCGCACGGCCGGCGACGACAACGACTTGAAAGGGCTCATCGTCGCGTTCAATCAAATCGCCGCGGCGCTCCATCTGCGCTTCGAGCGCGGCGGCCGGCAGGCCTCGATCAACCTGATGTCGCAGGCGATGATCGCGCTCGACGACCTGAAGCCCGCGCGCCGTGGCCTTGACGTCGAGCGGCTGTGCTTGGAGCTGGCGGCCTACACCGAAGAGGTGCGCGCGACTCCGCGCGACGAGCGCGACGGCCTCAAGCATCGCGCGCGGATTTTCCTGGAGCGCCGCCGCGCCCCGAAGATCAATCGCCGCTAACACCATGGAAATCACGCACGAGCAAATCTCCGACGGCCTCAAGCGCGCGCACTACGTCACCAACCAGCGCGTCGAGACGGCGATCTTCCTGGCGCTCGCGCTCGAAAAGCCGCTGCTGATAGAAGGTCCCGCCGGCGCGGGCAAGACCGAAGTCGCCAAGGTGCTCGCGGAAATTCTCCACACCGAACTCATCCGGCTGCAATGTTACGAGGGACTCGACGAGGCGCGCGCGCTCTACGAATGGAATTATCAGAAACAACTGTTGCGCGTGCAGGCCGGCGAGCAGCAGGGCCTGAGATGGGAGGAGCTGAGCGAGCATATTTTCTCGCGCGATTTTTTACTGGAACGCCCGCTTCTTAGAGCGATCACGGCGCCGAGCCGGGTCGTGCTGCTGATCGACGAGGTCGATAAGGCCGACGAGGAGTTCGAGGCCTTTCTGCTCGAGCTGCTTTCCGACTTCCAGATAAGCGTTCCCGAACTGGGAACGTTGAAGGCGCACGATCGCCCGGCGGTGATTTTGACCTCGAATCGCGCGCGCGAACTGTCGGAAGCGCTGCGGCGCCGATGTTTGCATCTGTTCATCGACTTTCCGGGCACGGAGCAGGAGCGAAAAATTATCGAGCTCAAGGTGCCCGAGCTTGACGCGAAGCTGGCGGCCGAGGCGGCGCGTTTTGTCGGCGCAATTCGCAAGCTCGGACTGCGCAAGCCGCCGTCGATCGCGGAGACTCTCGACTGGGCGCGCGCGCTCGTGCGCCTGGGCGTGCGCGAACTCGACACCGACGCGGTGCGGACGGCGCTCGGCGTGCTGCTCAAGCACGAGGACGATCGCGCGAAGGTGGAATCGAAAGCCTCGGCGCTCGCGCCGCGCCGGCGATGAATCCACGGCGTAGTTAGATGGCTCGGCTCCGCGATCAGCTCGTCAACTTCATCGCCGCGCTGCGAGACGCCGGCGTCAGAATCTCGGTTGCGGAATCGATCGACTCGATGAACGCGGTAGCGGCCGTCGGACTCGAGCGCGCGCGGATGCACGAGGCGCTGGCCGCGGCGCTAATCAAGGACGAGGCCGACCGCGCGATCTTCGACGAATCGTTCAACCGTTTTTTCGCGGCACCTCGGACCGGCCGCGGAGAGCATCCCGATCAGCGCGGCGCCCAGATTTCGGCGGCCGCGGGCCGCGGACGTCCCAGCGACGATCCGTCACCCCGCGACGATGCGCCGCCGCGGAAGTCGGAGGAGCCGCGCGGCGCCGCGCATACGAGTCATCGCGATGAGAACGCAAAACCGCCAGAAGCGAGGCCAGCAAAGAAGACAACCGCAGCGCGTCGTGAGGACGCCGGTGACAAAGACTCCGAGAGCAATTCAGAGAAGATGCACGGCCGCGATGAGCCTGGCGAGGCAGCCGATACCCGCGACGAATCGCGCACGCCCGGTATCGACGCCGCGCGCGTGGCGCGAATCCGCGCGATCGAGCGGATGCCGTTCGACAAATTCTCCGACCTTGACTACGACGCGGCGCGCGAGGCTCTCGCGCCCCTGATTCGCCGCTTCCGGATTCGGCTGGGACGACGCCTGCGAGCGGCGCAGACCGGCAGAATCGACTTTCGCCGCACGATTCGCGCCGCGATCCAACGCGGCGGTGCGCTGATCGATCTCAACTTCCGTGCGCGGCGTCCGCGCCACGTCGATCTCGTAATCCTCGCGGACATTTCGGGCTCGGTCCGCTATGCGGCGCAGTTGATGCTCGAGTTGATGGCGGGCGCACGCGAAAGTTTCCGCCGCGTCAACAGTTTCGTGTACGTGGACCATCTGGCGGAGGCCGACTTCGAGGAAGGACACCTGGTGATGACGCCGGCGCTGGACCTGTACGCGCGCTCGGATTTCGGCCGCGTGCTCGGCGAGCTTTGGGAGCGCCGAACCGGATTGCTGACTCGCGGCACGCTCGTCGTGATCCTGGGCGACGGCCGCAACAACCGGTTGCCGGCCCGCGCCGACCTGATCCGCGAGATCGCGCGCGCATGCCGCGGCGTGGTGTGGCTGAATCCGGAAGATCCCGAGCGTTGGGGCACCGGCGACAGCGCGATCAAACAATACGCGCGCGAAGTGAACGCTGTTGTGCCGTCGCGCAATCTCCGCGAGCTGCAAGTCGCGCTGACCGCGATCGCATAGCGCCTTTTAAAAGTCGAACAGCTCGCGCATTTTGGCGTACAGCCATCGATGCGTCCCGCCTTTGCCGTCCTGCGTCGCGCCGGATGCGAGCTTTTCCAGGCGTTCCCGGTTTCGCGCAGCAATAATTTCGCCGATCCCCTCCGCCGCATCGGGATGCTCCTTGAAGAGGCGGGTAAATCCCTCGCGGTCCATCTCGATCACCTCCAGGTCGGTTATCGCACGGACGCTTGCGTTGCGCGGTTCGCCCATCATCAGCGAAGTCTCGCCCGTGACATTCCCGCGAGAGATTTCGGCGAGGTGGCGGGTCTCGCCATTTGGGGTGTGACCGAGAACTTCAGCCTTTCCGCTGCGCATGATGAACATCGAATCTCCCGGTTCGCCGTAGCGTATCAGCATCTCACCGGCGCCAAACTGGCGCACCGAGACGGTCGGCACCAGTAATCGGAGCTCATCGTCGCTCAGGCCCCGCAGCCAATCGACCTGGCGCAGGTCGGACATCAGTTCGCGCTCGAAGGAGGCGTCGACTTTCTCGTCTTCGTCACGGCCTGCGTCGCGCACATGGACGGTGCGGGTCGGATACGGAATCTCGATCGAATGCCGGCGGAGCGCGTACCAGAGGCGCGACGCGACGCGATCGCGCACGTGTTCCTGCACGCCGTAGTCCGCGATCCAGAACTTGATTCGATACTGAATCGCGAAATCAGCATATTCCCAAGCCTGGACTTCTGGCGGCGGCTCGCGCAGTACTTGCGGCACGTCGCGCAGCAGCGTGAGTACGACTTCGCGCACGTGATTGGGCGGCACTCCGTAGCTGATTCCGACCGTAAGTTCGTCACGCACCGAGCCGGTGGCATAGTTGAACAGCACGTCCTTGGCGATCACGGAGTTGGGAACCTCGAGCCGCTCGTTGTCCCGCGTCATGATCGTTGTCGCACGCCACGCGATTCCCTTGACCCGCCCGACATGCTGGCCGCTACGGATCCAGTCGCCGGGATCGAAAGCGTGCCCCATCGTGAGCGACAGGCCGCTGAATATATTGCCGAGCGTCTCCTGCAGGGCGAAACCGAGCACCGCTACGGTCACGGCCGAGGTGGTCAGGATCGACGTCGGATTGAGGCCAAAGTCGGTATACAGCACCACCATCGCGACCACGAACCACAACGCGATAATCAGCAGGTCCTTGCCGATAGTCGAGCGGTGAAGCTTGCGGCGGCTGCTAACTGCGTCGATAGCTTCGACCACCAGCCGGATCAGACCGCACAGGAAGAGCGCGAAGGCGGTGGCGCTGACCTTCTCCGCGACCGTCACGTCCGGGACGAAGCGCGAAGCCACGTCGATCAAAATGCTCCCCGACAGCATCAGGAATGTTGTTGACGTTACGGCCCGCTTGCGCCGGCGCACGGCGAAGGCGCACGCGAAGAAGGCCAGCACCAGCAAGATCTCGATGGAGAAGCGCAAATCGCTGTGCGCGCCTAATCCCAGCCACGACTGGAGAGATCTCGTATGCATCGTTCAGATCCCCGCGGCTGCCGCGATTTCGTCGAGCAGTTTCACCGCGTCGAAATACTCGATTGCTACCTCGCGCGCGGCGCGCGCATGGCGCGGATAGTCGGCGTTGATTTGAGCGATCGCATCGACGGCCTCATCCGGCGTGTCGAAGCCGAGCAGCCCCGCACCGGTGGATACGAACTTTTCGAACCCGGTCCGCTGCGTGACCACCGGACGCCCCGCCGCCAGGTAGCATACCGTGCGATCGCTGAACCATCCGGTGCGCGGCCTCACGTAGATGTCCTTCGCGACCGTGAACTCGCCGCGCGACCTGCTGATGTACTCGCGATACTCATCGATATCGAGCGACATCGGCACCGCGGGCGCAAAGCTGAAGCCTCCGGCAATCGCGCGCTCGTAGTCGGCGCCGACTGTCAGATTGGTGGCTATCTCGATCGGTTGATTGGCGCGCGCCGCCACTTCAAGCGCCTTGCGAAAATTCAGATGTTTGGACCAGTGATAAGTCTCGCCCGCGATTACCATGTCGCTGCCGTTATTCTGCCACGTGCCGACGGTCGTGAACGCCGCCGGCTCCGCGGGTCCTATCCCCGGATGCCACTCGTCGAGACTCACCGGCGGACGCGTCCGATGCCACTCGAGGCCCGCGGTCGGGAGCAGGCAATCGGGCGCGCCGATATTGTAGCAATACGTGAAGAACAATTTATGCGATTTGGCAAACGCCACGGCGGTCGGAATTTTGCGCGCGAGCTCGAGCTGGAACACGCCCGGGTCAGTCTCGAGATACACCAGGCAGCGGCTACGCTCGTGTTCCTGGCGCGGCTCGGTCGCGCCGCAAAGATTGATGACCGCGTCGGCGTCGCGAAACAGCTCCATGCATCGTTCGCGCGACATCCCTAAGTACTGCTCCTTGACCGAGTCTAAAAAGGCCCACCGATCGCCGAAGCCGTAGCGCGCGAGAAGGCCGCCAAGAACCTTCAGGTTGCGCGACGGATCAGGAGTGCCGCTTTCGATCGTCGGATCGTAAACGTACGCGCGGTGATCCTCGATGTAGTAAACGTCGAGCCCCAGCTGTGCGAGTCCCAACAGGTGATGAAGCAATTGCCAGATCACTCCCGCGAACGGGTACCGCGCCGCCAGATGCAGCACGACGACTTTGCCCTTGCGCTTGTGGTTCACCTTGTGCGTGGCGATCTTAGTCCGCGTTCCTCGATCATAGTAGTCGGCATCATAATAGTGCCGCTCCACGGCCTGCGGCTATCCGCTCCAGCTCGTCCCGCAACTTGAGGATCGCAATCCTGCGCTGGCCGATCTGGGCCTCTTCCTCGTCGCCGAGTTCGCCCAGGTAACAGTTGCGCCCGGGGATGATCAGCACCGCGCGATACGGAAATCCCGCGCGAATCTCGCGATACGCGCGCTCCGCGATCACGCCCTCGATTGCGCCCTCCGCGGTCTTCTCGCGGATCACGCCGCCCTCCTCATGTATCACCGCGATCGTCGCGCGAATCCGCGCCGTCCGCCGCGCCGCCTCGATGCCCTTCATCCGACGGATAACTTCGGCGACCAGCGCCTGGTCCGAATTATCACGACCCGAACCGAGCCATCGATGCGACCTGACGCCCGGTTCTCCGCCCAGCGCGTCGATCTCGAGGCCGCCATCGTCGGCCAGCGTCGCAATTCGCGCGCGCTCGAAGTAGAACCGCGCCTTGATCAATGCGTTCTCGGCAAACGTCGTGCCGGTCTCCTCGGGAGTTTCGAAAATTCCAAGCTCGGCGAGCGACACCAGTTCGACCTCGATGCCGACGTCGCGCAGGATCAATCGGTACTCAGCAAGCTTCGCCTTGTTCGTAGTCGCAATCAGCAGCCGCCGCATCGCCATCGTGAATCGGCTCAGTCGCGGGGCTTCGCAAGCGACTTCGGATGATACGTGATCTTCAGCGAGGCGCGCTCGCGATGCTCCTCGAGCGCCAGCTCGATCAGACGATCGATAAGCTTCGGCAACGGCAAGCCGGACGCCTCCCACAGCTTCGGATACATGCTGATGGCGGTGAAGCCGGGGATGGTATTCACCTCGTTGACGTAGATCTCGCGCAAATCGCGGCTCGCCAGGAAATCGACGCGCGCCATCCCGCGCAGCGACAATGCCTTGAATGCCGCGACCGCCATCGCGCGCAACTTCTTCGCCTTGGCGGCCGGCAGCTCGGCGGGAATTTTGGTCGCGGAGCCTTCGGGATCGACATACTTCGACTCGTAGTCGTAAAACTCATGCGCGCCCTTGACCAGCACTTCGCCGGGAATCGACGCCTCGGGACGATCGTTGCCAAGTACCGCGCACTCGAACTCGCGGCCTTCGCACGACGCTTCGATCAGCGCCTTGCGATCGTACTGGAACGCGTCGTCGAGCGCGGCCTTGAGATCGGCGACGCGCTTCACCTTGTTGATCCCGATCGACGAGCCCAGCGCGTTGGGCTTGACGAACACCGGATAGCCAAGTTTGCGCGCGAACCGCGCACCGAGCTCCGGCGTCTCATCGTGGTCGACGCGATCGATCGCAAAATATTTCACCACGGCGACACCGGCGTCGCGCAGCAGGCGCTTCTGCGCGTCCTTGTCCATCCCCACCGCCGACCCGAGCACGCCCGCTCCCACGTACGCGATCCCCGCCAACTCGAGCAGCCCCTGCACCGTGCCGTCCTCGCCATAGGTGCCGTGCAAAACGGGGAACACCACGTCGACGCCGGGAATCGAGTCTTGTCCGCCAGTCACTCCACTGCGTGCGCCGTCGGCCGGCGTCGCGACGAGAGCTTGTCCCTCCGCATGCGGCAGCAACGTCACTTGCGTTCCGCCCGCGCTGAGCGCCGCCAGATGCGGCGTCTTTTCGGCGAGCAGCTTCAGCGCGTTGCGCTCGAGATACCATCGTCCATCGCGCCCAATGCCAATCGGAACGACCTCGTACCGCGCCGGATCCATCGCCGACATCACGGTCAGCGCCGAACGCAGCGAAATTTCATGCTCGCTCGAGCGTCCTCCAAACAGAACGCCAACCCTGAGTCGTTTTTTATCCGCCATCGTGCCCCACCGCCCCCCGCCCGCGAAGGAACTCGGAGCAACTTAATTGTAGTGAAACCCGCGTTCGGTTTCACACTTCCGTCGGCAGGGGTGACCCCTGCACCCGATATTTTCTTAGTACTGGGTGCAGGGGTCACCCCTGCCGAGGGCGCGGGGCGAGGAGCCCCGCATCCTACTGTCTGTAATTCGGCGCTTCCTTCGTGATGAACACGTCGTGCACGTGACTCTCACGCATGCCCGCGTCGCTGACCTTGACGAACTTCGCCCGCTTGCGCAGCTCCGCCAGGTTCGCCGCGCCCAGGTAGCCCATCCCGGATTGCAGCCCGCCGACCAACTGCTCGATATTCGACGCGAGCGACCCGCGATGCGGCACGCGCCCCTCGATTCCCTCCGGCACATGCTTGCCGTCGGTCACGTTGAGCTGCCCGTAGCGATCTCCGGTGCGCTCGTTCATCGCGCCAATCGATCCCATCCCGCGATAAAGTTTGTACGTACGCCCCTGGTAGAGAATCGTCTCGCCGGGACTTTCTTCGGTGCCCGCGAACAGCGAGCCGATCATCACGCTGTTGGCGCCGGCCGCAATCGCCTTGGTGATATCGCCCGAGAACCGGATTCCGCCGTCCGCGATCACCGGGATATTGCGCGGCTCGGCAATCGCGATCGTGTCCATGATCGCGGTGATCTGCGGCACCCCGACCCCCGAAATCACACGCGTCGTGCAAATCGATCCGGGCCCCATCCCAACCCGTAGCGCGTCGGCGCCCGCGTCGCACAAAGCCTTGGCGCCCTCACTGGTCGCGACGTTCCCCGCCACCACCTCGACCTCGGGCCACTCGCGCTTGGTCGCCTTGATCGCGTCGATCACGTTGCGCGTATGCCCATGCGCGGTGTCGATACAAATCACGTCGACGCCCGCACGCCGCAGCGCCGCCAGGCGCGCCTCGCGTTCCGGACCGACCCCGACCGCGGCGCCGACCCGCAGCCGCCCCAATTGATCTTTGCTCGCATGCGGATGACGAATCGCCTTGTCCATATCCTTGACGGTGATCAGCCCACGCAGCCGATTCTGATCGTCCACCAGCGGCAGCTTTTCTATCCGATGCGCTTGCAGAAGTTCTTTGGCGTGTTCCAGGTCGATTCCCGGACGGGCAGTGATCACCTTGCTCGTCATCACGTCGCGCACCTGCTTGTCCAGCCGGCGCTCGAAGCGCAGATCGCGATTGGTCAGAATTCCGACCAGGCGTCCGTCCGAAACCACCGGCAGCCCGGAAATCCGGAAACGTTCCATCACCGCGACCGCCTCGCCGATTTTCTGCTCGGGGCTGACGGTGATCGGATCGACGATCATCCCGGTTTCATATTTCTTGACGGTCTCGACTTCGGCCGCCTGCTCCTCGATCGAAAGATTCCGATGCACAAACCCAATGCCACCCATCTGCGCGATCGCGATCGCGGTGCGCGACTCGGTCACAGTGTCCATCGGACTCGATACAAGCGGAATACGCAGCCGGATCTTCGGCGTCAGCGCAGTCGTGACATCGCAATTCGCCGGCAGCACGTCAGACGATTGAGGCAGCAGAAGAACGTCATCGAAGGTAAGTGCTTCGCGGAGCTCCTGATGCGCCATAAAATAACCTCCATAGGTAAAAAAAGAGCCCGCGATTCTCCGCGGGCTCAAGTCGGCCTTCAGTTTTTGTACGCAGTCCGTTTAATCAGATGCGCCATAATCGACCCTAACAAGCCTCGCCCACGCGATCAATACGGCGTTTTTCTGGCTGGTTAGCGTCTCAATTTGACCTCTCGCTCCGGAGGTAACGAACGCTCTACATTTTTGTAGGGAGACCAGGTGGCCAGGCTGGTGGCGCGCGGGCGGGCGCGCCACCAGACTGGCGGTTCGAGGCGGTTTTCAGGGAGTTGCCACGAAGCCGTGCGAGTTACCGAGGCTATCGGTGAAGGTACCCGAGAGCTGACCCAGTGAGTTGATTCCGGAAATATAGGTGCCTTGCGCAGCGCCCGGTGCGTCGATCGTGGTAAAGGTTCCCCCACTGCTGAGCACGAAGCCATGAGTGCCCGAGCCAACACCATTTAGAAAGGTTCCAACCATCTGGCCCGATGCGTTGATTCCCGATGCCTCGGTCCCGAGCGTGGCGCTTGGCACGTCGATGGTGGTGGTGCTGGTGGCGGCGGAGGCGCCCCCAAAGTCGGCCACGTAGCCGTGCATCGAGAAAACGTCATCGTAAAATATTCCAACGATGTTCAAATCGTCGCTGATCCCGGCACCCTCGGTCCCATTGACGCCGTCTGGCTCGTCGAAGCTGGTGAAGTCGCCCAAAGTGTCGAGCACGAAGACGTGGGTGCCCGAGCCAACGCTATCTCCATAGGTTCCAACGATGTCTCCCGATTTGTTGATCCCGATAGCATTGGTCCCGAAAGTGGCGTCGGGTTCGTCGATCGTCTTGAATTTCCCTTTCTCGCTTCTCAAGAAGCCATGCTCGCCGAAACCAACGTTATCGACAGATATTCCGACGACCGCGCCGGAATCGTTGATCCCAAAGGCCCAAGTGCCGTTAACGGCGCCTGGCGAATCGAAGCTCTTGAAGGTTCCCTTTGTGCTGCGCACGAAGCCATGGGTTCCCGAGCCAACGCTATCTCCATAAAATCCAACGACATCGCCCGACAAGTTAATTCCTTGAACATAGGTTACGGAGGTCGCATCCGGCTCGTCGATGGTGGTGAAAGTGTAGGCGCTTGCGGCGCGGGCGATGCCGAGCGTGCACAAGCTGATTGTCAGCGCAATCAAGGCGCTTTTGAGTTGGAACGTGAACTGGTTACCGTCCATATCTTTCAGCCCTCCCGAACTGTGTTGTTTTGAGCGCGGCGCATATCCGCAATTCCTCATCTGAAACCTACTAACTGGCTAGAAATCCTACATATGGAATGACAGCCCGTCAAGCGAGAACGTGACCCGACATGACATGCCACATGAAGTGTTCGCGCTGTGTAGTGAATGACAGGGTCAGGCGCAGGCGATCTCGGCGAATACGGTGAAAAACTGACATCAGCGGGTCGACTTCTTGTGAATCGCCGCCTTAGTTCATTTAACGCACCAGGTGGGTTTGCGCTTTTTGGAGGAAGGCGGAGATGCCTTCCTTCGCATCCATCGCCATCGCGTTCTGGCTCATCACCTCTTTCGTGTAGTCGTAGGCCTTCGCCGTATCCAGATCGATTTGCTCGTAGAATGCGCGCTTGCCGGTTCCGATGATTAGCGGGGTTGCCTCGACGATTTGCATCGCGAGCTTGCGCGTCTCCGCGACCAGATCCGCGTCGGCGACCACTCGGTTCGCGAGTCCCCCTCGGCGGCCGTGAGCGCTTTGACCGGCTGGCTCGGCCCTTCAGCAGCAGTTCCATCGCATGCTTTCGTCCGACCGCGGGCGAGCCGCAAAGTCGATCCAGCAGCGCGCCGACTGACCCTCCCTATTTTCCCGGGCCAGCGGATTTGCGTTTTTGTAGGGAGACCAGGTGGCCGGGATAGTGGCGCGCGGGCGGGCGCGCCACCGGCCTGGCGGTTCGAGGCGATTTTCAGGCAGTCGCTACGAAGCCGTGCACGGAACCCATGGAATCGGTGAAGAACCCCGAGATCTGACCCTCTGAGTTGATTCCAACGGCATCGGTCTCAGTGGCGCCCGGCACGTCGATCGTGATGAAGGTTCCCTTCTTGGTGAGCTCGAAGCCATGGAAGCCAACGCCATCTTGATAGGTTCCAACGATCTCGCCCGATGCGCTGATACCGGATGCCACGGTCCCGAGCGTGGAGCCCGGCACGTCGATCGTGGTGAAGATCTCCTTTTTGCTCAATAGGAAGCCATGGAGGTCGGAACCAGTGCTATCGAAATATTTTCCAACGATGCCGCCCGAAGGGTTGATCCCAAGAGCCTCGGTGCCGAAAATGCCGCTCGGCTCGTCGATCGTGGTGAAGTCGCCTTTCTTGCTCAACAGGAAGCCATGCGTGCTCTCACCAACCTCATCCCCAAAGGCTCCTACGATCGCGCCCGATGAGTTGATCCCAAAAAGAACGGTCTGCATGGTCGCGTCCGGCTCGTCGACGGTGGTGAAGTCGCCATCCTTGCTCATGATGAAGCTATGGATACCGAAACCAACGTCATCTAAAAATAATCCAACGACCTCGCCTGAATCGTTGATCCCAAGCGCCTGGGTACCGAGAACGCCGCCTGGCGCATCGAAGGTCGTGAAGGTTCCGTCCTTGTTCATCACGAAGCCATGGCTGCCCGAGCCAACGCTATCTTGAAAGTATCCAACGACGTCGCCCGGCGAGTTGATTCCTTCAGCATAGGTTCCGTTGGTCGCATCCGGCTCGTCGATAGTGGTGAAAGTGAAGGCGCTTGCGGCGCGGGCGAAGCCGAGCGTGCACAAGCCGACCGTCAGCACAATCAAGGCACGTCCGAGCTGCGGGATGAACTGGTTACGGTACATATTTTTTGCCTCCCGAACTGGGATTTTTTTGAGCGTGTCGCCCACAGGATCGCACGCTATCGCATGCACGCCGGCGCTATCTTGACGGATTGGTGAAGAAGCCATGAACCACTTGACTCCGACCCCCGAACAGAAACACGCGTGACCCAGGATAACGCGCCACACGTTGTCTTGGCTTTGGATATTGTATCGCCGCGCGCAGCGCAAGCGCCGACGATCTCGGCGAACATGATGAAAACTAATTGTCAGCGGGTGGCATGTCTTGCTCCTACTTTCCCGTCTTCGGTATCCCCTCTCCCACAGGGAGAGGATCGAAGAGCCTGCCCTGAGCCTGCCGAAGGGTGAGGGACCAAATTCAGCGCGCGCCTCGCGCGCGATTCAAGATTCCGCCTCTCAGATCATTTCGAACTGCCGACGCCCCCGGATTCCACCATCAAAAATCTAGCTCCAAGTTCAGGGCTGACCTTTCCCTCCTGATGCTCTCGCCCTCGATCTGCTAACATCCTGTCATGGCCAACACTCCTGACAGTCGGCACCCTCATGACACCCGCGCGACAGAGTTCGCCCATTGTTCGCTAATGGCCGACACCTTTGGTACGGAAAAAATTAATTTTGACGGAACGAAACTACCCTTGGTGTATGCCTATCACTGGACCACAACAGGTAGTGTGTATTTCCCTTCCTCACCCAAATTCACTTCCCGCACCACACCGGTTTGCGCTTTTCCAGGAAGGCGCCGATTCCTTCCTGCGCGTCCATCGCCATCGCGTTCTGGCTCATCACTTCCTTCGTGTGCTCGTAGGCTTTCGCCGTATCCAGATCGATCTGCTCGTAGAATGCCCGCTTGCCAATCCCGATGATTAGCGGGCTGGCCTCGACGATTTGCATCGCGAGCTTGCGCGTCTCCGCGACCAGATCCGCGTCGGCGACCACCCGGTTCACGAGTCCCCATTCGCTGGCCGTGCGCGCTTTGACCGGCTGGCCCGTCAGCAGCATTTCCATCGCATGCTTTCGTCCGACCGCGCGCGTCAGCGCGACCATCGGCGTCGAGCAGAACAGTCCAATCCTCACGCCCGGCGTGGCGAAGCTCGCGCTCTCGCCCGCGACGACCAGATCGCACGTCGCCGCAAGCTGGCATCCCGCGGCGGTGGCGATCGCATGCACGCGCGCGATCACCGGCTGCGGAATTGCCTGAATCGTCAACATCAGTTGCGCGCACAGATCGAATTCATATCTGTAGAAGGCGAGGTCGCGCCCCTTCAGCTCGCCGAGGTCGTGACCGGCCGAGAACGCCGGCCCGTTGCCCGCGATTATCACCGCGCGCGCGTCGGCGCGTTTCCCGATCGCGCGAAGCGCGTCGTTCAGTTCCGTCATCATCGCGGTCGAGAGCGCGTTGCGTTTCTCGGGACGGTTCATCGTGAGCGTGATGAGCCCGGCTTCTTCCTCGATTGTCAGATTCTTTTGCAGATTCTTTTGCGGATTCTCTTGCGCAGTTTCAGTTGCCATCGATTTTCACCTGCCTTCGATTCTTACTCTTTCACTCGCGCGGATCATTTTTCCATTCTTCCGGATAGAGCAGCAGCAAATCCTGGCCGAGCTCGCGCACCAGGAATCGCTGCGTCTCATTGATCGCACGTTCGAGCGCGCGTCCGCCAATCAGCCAATGCCCCCGGCCGGCGATCGTCGCCAGCTTCGCGCCGATCGACTCCGCAAATTTCGTCATCTGCGGAAGCGGCGCGAAGATGTCCGAGTCGCCCGCCACGACGAGTCGCGGCGCGGCTTTATCCGGCGCGGCAAACTCGATCGCGCCCTTCATTACGTCGCTCGCGATTGCGCCCGAGTCGGCCACCATCGCTTTGATCAAACCGTCGCGCGCGAATGGATCGGAATCGGCGATCAATTCGAAAAGAATTCTGCCGCGAGGCGGCTTGATCGGTCTGCCCAACATTATCGCGACGCGATTCGCGAATCCTCCCACCAGCGGCGTGCGAAAGCCCGGCACCAGCGGCGCATACGCGACGGCGGCCTTCACCCGGCGATGCCGGCTCAGTTCGAGCGCGACCAATCCGCCGACGCCGTGACCGAGCACGACCGCGTCGCGGCCAATTCCCTCGAGCGCCTCGCCCGCCAGCGCCGCCAAATCGTTGAAGTGAAGTTTTTCGAGCGGCGGTGTCGAGCCTTTGCCGAAACCGGCACGGAGATTCGGCACGAATACTTCCCACCCGATCGACGCGAGATATCCAATCACGAGCGCGAGATGCCGCGGCGTGGTGAACAGTTCGGGGATCAGCATGATCGGCCACGCGAACTTTACCGGCTCGGGCAGCTCGCGTTGCGCGGGGAAGCGGCCGAGTTCGAGGTCGTCCATCGGACTGCCGAACTATGCGGCGCGCGACGCCGTCGCCATCAGGCGCGCAAATCTGAACGACGGAAACGCGGCGCGCGGCGTCAGCATCTGCGCGAACCTGATCATCTCGTCCGCCGCCCATTGTTCGCGGGCCGCCGCGCGATGCGCCAGGCGGCTGCCCTGGTCCAGTCCGAGCTCCTTCGACGAGCGAACGCTCGCTTTGTAGTACGGCATCAGCTCCGCGTCGCGCCGTCGCGTGAACTCCGCCATCGGCACCGCCCAAATCGAATCGCCGCGCCCGCTCGAGAACCATTCGGGCGCGAGCTCGCCAACAATCCATGCGCTCATCAGCGCCATCGAATGCCCTTGGCCGAACAGCGGATCGACGTGCAGGCCCGCGTCGCCGAGCAGAAGAGCGCCGTCGGCGACCGGATCGCGATAGGTGTTGCTGAGCAGGCCCGAAGAAAAAACTTTGCCCACCATCGTCGCGCCGTCGAGCATCTTAGCGAGCTTGGACGAGCGGCTCAGGTAACGGCGCAGATTGGATACGAGGTCAGTGCGAAAGGTTTGCATCTCGGCCGCGTCGAACGCGGTCGCCGCAACCGTGAGTCCGTTTTCGCATCGAGAAACCAGGTTGTCCACGCCGGGTGCGGACTCGAATTCCGTAAACACTTCATCGCCGAGGCATTTGCGCGGGACGCCTTCGAAGTACGCGTAGTAGTAGGCGCGTGCGCATGGAACGTCGACGCGCTTGAACGCGTCGATACGCTCCGACGCGATCTGCGCGACGGCGCTGCGCATCCCGTCGGCGCCGATTGTCAGCGGCGCGCGAACCTCGTGGACGCCCGACGCATCCTCGCCGCGAATTCCCGTCACGGCGCCATCTTCGATGAGCAAATCGGTGACCCTGAAGCGCTCGCGGAACATGACACCGTCGAAACTGCGCGCCGCATCGATCATCGCGGAGTCCATCAACACGCGCCCGAGACAAAGTCCGCGATCGTCGCGCGCGAGCTCGCCGGCGTAGTCGAAGCCCGGACCGATCGAGTGCACTCGCGCAAAGCGGACGCCGCCGAGGCGCTCGAGCGTTTCGAGCACGCCCATTCGATCGAGAACTTTGGTTCCACCGCCAAGCACGATGTGCGTCGAAAGGCGATCCGACGGGAATGAATCCTTGTCGACGAGCAAAACACGCCGCCCATCGCGCGCGAGTAAAATCGCGGCTGCGCTCCCGGCAACGCGTGCGCCGACAATGATCGCATCGAAATGTTTTGGCGCTTCGGACATCGGGTTTGCTCGATTGCGCGGCGATCGAAACCCTATCATGTTGCCCGCGCGCATCCACAAGCCACCCGGAAAAGGAAAGAGCCCCCTCTTTCAAGGGGGCTCTCCCGTGTTTCGAGGCCTTTCAGCCTCGGCTTATTCCAGCAGCAATCCTGGCAGCCTTAGCCAGCCCTCGGGGTATCAGCCCGAAGGTAAACTCGTTAAGTGGTTACTTCTTTTTGGTCTTTTTGGCAGGCTTCTTTTTTGCCATTTTGCTCTTCCGCATCGGTTTGGACTTGGTGGCCTTTTTGGCCCGTTTCTTCATTCCTGGCATAGGTACCTCCTCTTCCTAGGCTGCTGCTGGACAAGCACCCTTCCTTATAGATGAGGGTTCATTCCCTCATCGAGTCGTGCCGATTATAGAAACATGTTATTCTCAAATCAAGGGCGACAAGGCGATTTATAAAGAAATTTTAAAGTCGAAAGAGTGCAACCGAACCGGTCTGTTTCGGGTCTTTAGAATGTCGTTCAAAATTAGATCTCTTGAACTGAGCCCGACTCCTGAATTACGATTGCTGCGATGACGCGGTTAAGCTTTCTACTACGTCGCGAGTGGCTCAGCCTAATCTTCGCCGCGGTTCTCACGACGCTGCTATTGAGCGCGACGCTGGGCAACCTGGGAGCGCGCGACCTGGTCGCCCTCCAGAGCCATCGCGCCGCGTTGGAGGAGCGACGCAATCAACTGGCAGCGAGCAACGCTGAGTTCAGAACGCGCGTTCAGAGGCTTCGTTCAGACGACCGCTACATCGAACGCCTGATTCGCCGCGAGCTTGGCTACGCGCGCCCCGACGAGCTCGTGTACAAGTTCGCCGACGACGCAAATAGTGGCGACGACACGTCGTCGCGCTGAACGTTTCGCGACAACTCAGAACGCGGCGCGAGAGATTAGCCGGTACTCGCGAGCCTGGCGTTCCAGCTCTTCGCGGAAATCCGGATGCGCGATCGAGATCAACGCGCGCGCCCGCTCCGGCACTGATTTGCCCTTCAGATTAACCATCCCGTACTCGGTCACGACGTACATCACGTCGGTGCGCGGCGTGGTCACGATGTTGCAGTCGTCGATTCGCGCGACGATTCGGCTGGCGCGCCGCGCGTCGCGCTCGTAGGTCGAGGCGAGGCATATAAACGACTTGCCATCGCGCGAGGCGTACGCGCCGCGCACGAATTGCAGCTGCCCGCCGGTGCCGCTGATTTGCCGCACTCCCGCCGATTCGGAGCACGCCTGTCCGGTGAGATCGATTTGCGCCGCGTTGCAGATCGAGATGACGCGATCGTTCTGCATGATGTGATTCGGCAGGTTGGTGTAATCGACCGGTCCCGCAAAGCATGCGGCGTTGCGATCCAGAAAGTCGTACATCCGCTTTGAACCCGCCGCGAACGTGTACGTCATCTGGTAACGATTGGTCGTCTTGTGCGCGCCGGTCACCTTGCCGGCCTCGTAGAGCGACACCAGAGAGTCGACAAACATTTCGGTGTGAATGCCGAGGTCCTTAATAGGCGCCGCCGCGAGCAGCTCGCAGACCGCGTTGGGCATCGCGCCAATCCCGATCTGCACGCATGCGCCGCTGGGAATTTCCGGCGCGATCAGCTCCGCGACTTTCTGATCGACCGCGCTCGCGGCGGGATTCTTCAGCTCCGGCATCGCCGACGCGCCCGCGTCCAGCACATACTCGACATCATCTATATGCACGGCGTTTTCGATTCCGAAAACGTACGGCACGCTCGCGTCCGTCTCGACGATCAACGTTTTGGCCTTTTCACTGATCGCCTTGTGATACGTGACCGACGGGCCGAAGTTGAAAAATCCGTGCTCGTCCATCGGCGCGGTCTTCAACGCCGCGACGTCCACGTCGATAAAGCGGCGATAGTTGTCGGGCGCCTCGCCGAAGTTCATCGGGATATGATGCGCGAGGCCGCGATCGTGCATCTTTCTCTCGAGTCCCGAAAAGTACCACGACAGATACGTCAGATGACGTTCGTCGGGATCCGCCTCGACCGCCGCGCGCGGACGCATCGCGAGGCATCCGCGAATCTTCACGCGCTCGAGCGCATGCGCTCTGGCGGCCAGCGCGCGATCGAACAAGTCCGGCTGGCCGAGCCCGAATCCATACTCGACCCAGTCGCCGGATTTGACCTGTGCCGCCGCTTCATCGGCGCTGATTTTCTTGCGCTTGAGTTCTCCTTCGTAGGAAGCCGCCATCTGCACGCCCTCGTGTTGATTCCGATTGATTCGCTTGACTGCGCCGGTAGCGTAGGATTCTCTTCAACCGGCGTACTCCAATCAATGCCAAGTATCGAACCAGTCAGGCAAGCGCGCGCGACCGCCAGCGCAATCGGGATGCACGCAATCTGACCCAACCGAGGGAATACGATGCTCTTTCTTCGCGGCTTCATACTCTCCCTTCACATCTTCGGCGTGATCTTCTGGATGGGCGGACTGCTGATGATCACCAGCCTGCTCGCGCGCGTGCCCGAAGAAGTCGGACTGCCCAAGGAACGCTTTCTCGGCGCGGCGCGCGGTTTGTTCGAGTCCACCATCAACCTCGGCGCGGCAATCAGCATCATCCTCGGGATCGTGCTGATCATGTTGAATCCGGGGGTACTGCAACACGCCTGGATCGAAGCCAAGCTGCTGCTGGTCGCGATCCTGCTTTTTTATCACGTGCGGTTTTATCGCCGGATCAAGTTCCTCGAGGACAATCCAAGCGAGTCATCGCGCCGCGAGTTTCGCGTCATCCACGGAATGGTGAGCGCGCTGCTAATCGCAATCCTGGTACTCACAGTGCTGAAACCGTTCTAGGGAGGGGAAAAACGCCTAGAACCGGTCCTTGAGTTCCCTGGTTTTCGCGAAGATCGCGATCGGATCGTCGTCCAGCGACGGCGCGCGTTGTTTGAGATTCGCGCGAAGCTCGGGGCTGTCGGTGCGCAGAAACGGATTGGTCTGCTTCTCGTCGCCGATCGTCGAGGGCACCGTGAACTTGTTCTCCGCGCGGGTCTTCAGGCTCCACTCGTGCTTCTTCTTCAGCGCCTGGTTCCCGGGCTCGAGCGTCAGCGCGAAGCGGAGATTTTTTTCGGTGTACTCGTGACCGCAATAGACCTGCGTCGAGTCGGGCAGCGACGCGAGCTTCTTCAGCGACGCGACCATCGTCGCGGCCTTCCCCTCGAACACGCGGCCGCATCCGCCGACGAACATCGTGTCGCCGGTAAACACCGCGCCGAGCTTCGGAAAATAGTACGCGACGTGTCCGTTGGTATGCGCCGGGATTCCGATCACGCGGCCCTCCAGCGCGCCGATTCGAACCTGGTCGCCGTCCGCGACCGGATTGCTGAGCGCCGGAATTTTTCCACCCTCCGCGCTCGCGCCGTACACTTTTATCCCCGGCACCTTCGACGCGATATCGTTGTTGCCCCCCGAATGATCGCCGTGCCAGTGCGTGGTCAGCACCGCGACGATTTTCGCGCCATGCGCTTTCGCCGCCGCGATCACCTTATCGGCCTCGGCGCAATCGACCACCGCGCATTCCTTGCTGCCGTCGTCGATCACCAGGTACGCGTAATTGTCCGCGAGCTGCGGAACGGTGACTATAGCCATCGCGATACTCCTTGCAGCTAGACGCCGACGATATTGTAGCCCACGTCCACGTAGAGCGTCTGGCCGGTGACACCGCTCGAAAAATCGCTCAGCACGGCCGCCGCCATCTTGCCGACTTCCTCGATTTTCATCCCGCGCCGCAGCGGCGAGCGCGCCTCGACCTCATGCTGCATCGAATGGAAGTCGCGAATTGCCGATGACGAGAGCGTCCGTGCGGGCCCGGCGCTGAGCGCGTTGACGCGAATATTCTTGGCTCCCAGGTCGACCGACAGATAGCGCACACAGGCTTCCAGAGCTGCCTTGGCCACGCCCATCATGTTGTAATTGGGGATCGCACGGACCGCGCCGAGGTAGCTGAGCGTCAGGATCGATCCGCCGCCGCGCGCTTCCATCAGCGGTTCCGCCGCGCGCGCCAACGCGACCAGCGAGTAGGCGCTGATTTCCAGCGACTTGGCAAAATTGGCGCGAGTGACCGTCAGAAATCGATCGCGCAGATCTTCGCGCTCCGCAAATGCGACCGCATGCACCAGCAAGTCGAGCCCGTTCCATTTTTTCTTGAGCGCCGCAAACACCGACGCGATTTGCGCGTCGTCGTTAACGTCGAGTTCGCCGATTACGTCCGCCTCGATTTGCGCCGCCAGCGGACGCACGCGTTTCTCCAGGATCTCGCCCTGGTAGGTCAGCGCGATCTCGGCGCCCTCCGCCGCCAGCGTCTGCGCTATCGACCACGCCAGGCTCTTCTCGTTCGCGACGCCGACGATCAACGCCCGCTTGCCCTGTACTATGCCCATGGCGAGTATCCTTGTTTCCGACGACCGTGCGCGCGCGGACTCAGACCTGGATCTTCATCCCGTCATAGCCCAATTCCAGCGCGACTTCATCCTCGCGGCTCAGCACTTCGTGCCCGAGATGGACCAGTATCATGCGGCCCACCTTGAACTTGTCGCGTTCGGCCGCCAGCAGCGGGTAGTTGAGATGAAACTTCAAATGCGCGCTCTCGAAGTACGTGCATTCGCACAAAAACAGGTCGGCGCCGGCGCTTAACGTCACCAGCTTATCATTCCATCCGCTGTCGCCCGAGAAAACTATCGACTTTCCGCCGCTCTCGATTCTTAGCGACAACGAGATGTCGGGCGTAGTGTGCGGGCTGCGAATCGCCTTCACCTTGAACTTGCCCAGCTGCCGCGAGCGCCCCGGCTCCAGCACTACGAACTTCAGTTTGTCCTTGACTCTCTCCACCTCGAAATGCGGGAACATCGTGTGCATCAGCCGCCACGTCCGCTCTTCGAGCTTGGCCGGGCCCGCGATAGTCAAGCGCTTGGTGCGGCGCGTTTCGTACATGTAGTCGAGGATCAGAAACGGCAGACCGGCGAAATGGTCGCCGTGCAGATGACTGATAAGCAGCAAATCGAAACTATCGGTCGCGACGCCGCTGCTCTTGAGCGCCTGCAGCAGACAGGGCCCCGCTTCCATCAGGATCCTGCCCCCGGGTGCGTCGATCAGATAACCGGCCTGCAAACGCCCGAAGCTCGCGAACGCGTCGCCGGTGCCCAATAGGGTCACGGCCACCGGCGCACCGTTCGGAGCCGTGGGATTCGGATTCATCGCGGCGGCCTATGCTAATATCATCGCTGGACGCGCGCAAACCACAAACAAGGGCGCGAGCAGTCTCCAAGTCACTGGAGTCTTCAAATCACGGGAGTCTAAAAAAGTCCCAGTCACGGGAGTCTAAAAGAAATGAAACAGGTCAAGATTGGAGTTGGCTTCGGACTTTGGCGGCTCGGGATGCCGAAGGCGGAAACCATCGCCCGCGTCGCCGAACGCGCCGAGGATTGGGGCCTCGATTCCTTCTGGCTGTCCGATCATCTGCTCGCGCCCTCGCCGGAACTCGACGTCGTCGCGACGCTCTCGCTCCTCGCCTCGCGCACCTCGCGCATGAAACTCGGGCCGAGCGTGCTGCTGCTCAACCTGCGCCACCCGCTGATGGTCGCGAAATCGTTCGCCTCGCTTGACTACCTGTCGAACGGCCGGATGGTGATGGCGGTCGGCACCGGCGCGAATCTCGCCGACTACGCTGCGTGCGGCATCCCGCTCGAAGGACGCGGCAAGCGCCTCGACGAAGGCATCGAGGTCCTGCGCACCGTATGGCGCGAGCGCGTCGCGAGCTATCACGGCCGCTTCTTCAATTTCGACAACGTGACCATCGAGCCACGACCCGCCGCCCGCACCAACAACGATTTCGGCACGATGGATATCTGGGTCGGCGGACGCTCCGACGCGGCGCTGAAACGCGCGGCGCGCCTGGCCGACGGCTTCTTCGCGTCGTTCCAGACGCCCGACGAATTCGGCGCGAGCATGGCGAAGATTCGCGACTATGCCGCCGGCTACGGACGCGCCAACGCGCACATCGAGTCCGGACTCATCCTGCTGTGCCGAATCTCGTCGTCGCGCGAACGCGCGCTCGAGGAGATGCGCCCGATGCTGTCCGCGATGGGCCGCGGCGCGGAAGCCTACCTCGAACGAACCGTTTACGGTTCCGCCGAGGACATCATCGCGCGCCTGGGCGAATACGTTGCGAAGGGTCTCGACAAGTTTGTACTGTGGCCAATCGCGGAACCCGATGCGTGGCCGAAGCAAATCGAACTGGTCGGCCGCGAAATTGCCTCGCACTACAACGAAACGGCCGCCTGAACATTTCGCGCGGACCGCGGCCGCTCTAGCATTCGCATTTGTTGCCGCGGCTGTCGCCGCAACGCTGCCCGGATGCGCCAAATCGCCGCCGGTGGTTGCACCGCCGAGCATCTATGCGAGCGCCGAGGATGTCGAGCTCAATTTTCGCGACCGCACTTTCGTGCTCGGCGACAACAACGAAATCGCCGAAGTGCGCCCGCTCGATTGGCGCAAGGACAAGTTCCTCAAGCTGCCGTTCTGGTTCGGCGTCAACATCCTCGTGCCCGGTGTGATGGCGCCGAAGGAGGGCGACTTCTACGTCATCAGCGAGGCGACTCTCGAAAAGCCGCTGGACACGCGCGGCGAATGGATGATCGAAGCGGGCAGCTCGCTGGTAAAGCAGGAGACGGTGTTCGTCACTACGCGCACGCAATACTTAGGTCCCGGGAAAATCCTGCCGACCGTCGTTCAGTACATGGGCAAGCGCGAGTTCAAGCGCCCCGACGGCAAGCCCGTGCAAATCCCGGTGCTGCGCGAGGTCTCATTGCCGATGAAATGGACGCTCGGCGGCCGAATCCCGGCCACTTACGCGAGATACCGAACATGACTCGCAGTGGCTCGAGGATCGCGCTCGCAATCGCGCTGACGTTCATGTCGGTCGCCGCCGGATGCACTCCCGACAAGGCACTCGACTTCGGCCCAACCGGCGAAATCACCACGCCGCCCGAGGATCAGTTGAGTCGCGACATCATGCGCGACTTCGCCGGCCGCGACTTTATCCTAGCCAACAACGATCACGAAGCACACATCAGCCTAACCGACTGGCCGCCCGGCCGCCACCTAATAGTGCCGTACTGGCTAGGCGTAAATCCCCTCTACCCAGGCTTCCTACGCCCAACGGTAGGACATCTATATGTAATAAGCCAATCAACCCTGGTCCGCCCCCTAAGCAACAACGAATACCTGATTAGGGCGGGCTCAAAACTCTTCAAAAGCGACACCCTATTCGAAGCAACCCACACCCACTATCTGGATACGGGCGGAATGCTACCAACAGTAATCCGCTTCGTAGGCACACGCGTGATCACAGTACCCAAAGACGCCCCCGCCACAGGCACAATCACCGAGAAGGTGCCAGTACTACGCGAAGTCTCAATGCCAATGCACACCACCCCGGATCAAGACCTAACAGGCTACGCCAAGTTCGAAAGCGTCAAGTGATCTCACAGATCACTCGATGGTAGCGATTGGGAAGCGCGTCTGCAGAATCAACCTTGTTCATCGACGCCTGAGGAATCTCAAGTAGAAAGCTGCGAACACCAAGACAATGCCAATATTCGCTGTAAGCCGTTCCCAGAATCGGTTTCTGAAGAACACGAAATCTACACCGACTATGACGGCTATCATCGCCACCGCGTAAAGCACGGCAGCTGCCTGTCTGCCCATTTCAGATCACATGCGCCGGATAGCTAGGCGCTTCCTCTTTTGGTTTTTTATGGCCGTAAAATGCCCCGCCGAAAATAATATCTCAACGCTTCGATTAGCTCTCCTCCGACTCTTGCAGCGTTGCGGTCTGCAGCAATTCTGCCGGCACGTCTTCCAGGAAGCGCGACACGCGGCCCATCACGAAGCCGAAGCTGCGGTCGAACATGTGTATCGGATACGACAGGTACAGCTCGTCGCGCGCGCGCGTGCTCGCGACGTACATGAGCCGCCGCTCCTCCTCGATTTCGTCGTCGCCGACGCTTTGCGGCCCCGGAAAACGTCCGTCCGCCGCCCAGATCAGGAAGACCACTTTCCATTCAAGCCCCTTCGCCGAGTGAATCGTGCTGAGCGTCATGTACTCGTCGTCCGAATCCGTCGCGAGCACGCCGTCAAGCGAGTCGCTCGGCGGCTCGAGCGCCATGTCCGACAGCATCTGCTCGAGGCTCTTGTAGCGCTCCGTGAGATTCTGAAAATGCTCAAGGTCACGCTCGCGTTTCGGGTAGTCGTCGGCGTACGTCTCGCGCATCACCGGCAGATAGTACTCGAGCGTCATCGCGATTTGCTCGGGCGGCCGTTTCTGGCCATCGCGCAATTCCGCCAGCAGCGCGCCCAGCCGCTTGAGTCCGCCCTCCGCGCCGCCGCGCGCTTTTTCGGCGAACTTGGCCAACGCGGTCGCCGGATCGTCGGATGCCACCAGTGTGTCGATCGTCCTTTCAGCCGTGCGATGACCGATGCCCTTGACCAGCGTGAGCACGCGCAGCCACGACACCGCGTCCGCCGGATTCACAATCACCCGCAGATGCGCCAGCACGTCCTTGATGTGCGCGGTTTCGATAAACTTGAAGCCGCCGCGCTTGATAAACGGGATGTCGCGGCGCTGCAGCTCTAGCTCCAGATCGAACGAGTGAAAACTCGAACGGAACAGCACCGCGATCTCGCCGAGCTCTACCCCTTCCTCGCGCAGTTCCAGGATGCGCTGTGCGACGAATCGCGATTGCATGTGTTCGTCCTGCGCGCGCACCAGGAATGGCCGAAAGCCGCCCTCGCGCTGCGTGAACAGCGCCTTGGTGTACTTCTCGCCGGCCCGCGAGATCACATCATTTGCTACATCCAGGATTCCCTGGATCGAGCGGTAGTTCTGTTCGAGCTTCACGACTTTCGCGCCGGGAAAAATCGCGGGGAAGTCCATGATGTTGCGGAAGTTGGCGCCGCGAAACGAATAGATCGACTGCGCGTCGTCGCCCACCGCCATCACGTTGCGGTGATTCATCGCGAGCAGCCGCACCAGGTCCGCCTGGATCAGGTTGGTGTCCTGGTACTCGTCGATCATGATGTACCGGTAGCTGTCCGACAGCCGCCGCCGCACGTTCTCGTACTGTTCGAGCAGCTCGGCAAGCCGATACAGCAGGTCGTCGTAGTCGAGCAGGGCGCGCTCGCGCTTGTAGCTCTCGTAATTTTTTGCGAGTTCGAGAATTTCGGTTTGATGCTCGCCGAGATGCGGAAAATCGATCTCGATTTCCTCTTCGAGCGCGCGCCGCTTGTTGCGCGCCATGCTGATCGCCTCGGCAATCGTGCTCTTCTTCGGAAAGCGGCGCTCGCGCGACGCAAGTCCCATCCGCGTCCGCAGCAGATTGACGACGTCCTCCATGTCGGAGCGATCCAGTATCGTGAAGTTGGGCTTGAGGCCCATCGGCGCGCCCATCCGCCGCAGCACGTTGTTGGCGAACGAATGAAACGTGCCGCCCGCGACCGAGCCCGCGCGATCTCCCACCAGCTGCTCGGCCCGCCGCAGCATCTCCTGCGCCGCACGACGCGTGAAAGTCAGCAGCAGGATCGCGCCCGGCGGCACGCCGCTCTCGATCAGCCGCGCGACGCGATAGATCAGCGTGCGAGTCTTGCCCGATCCCGCACCCGCCACGACCAGCAGCGGGCCGTCGCGATGCGTCACGGCGGCGAGCTGCGCGGGATTCAGCAGCTCGGCGTACTTGATCTTGAAGTTGCGCTCGTCGCCCGGCGACACCGGCTTTTCGCGCAGGTAAATTACCTTGTCGGCCACGGCAAGCGCGATCCTACCACGCCGCGCGCCGCAAGTTGCGATGCTCTACGGCAGCATCGGCCCGCTTCCCGCCGGGGTCTGCCCGCCGTTGCGGTAGATGCCCTGCATCGTCTTGTTCCAGAGTTGATCGGGACTGTTGGGCGATTGCGAACCCGCCGCGGCTGACGAGCCCGCCGGCGCCGCCGAGCGCATATCTTCCACGTGCGGATCGAGCAGGATCTGGTCGACCAGGTTGACGCTCGGATCGTTCAAGTACCCGCTCGCGATTCGCTCGGCATCGGTCCGCCCGAACTGCGTCGCCACAAACCCCGTCAGTATCAGTTGCTTGCTACCGCCCGGCGACGTCGAGAACTCCGCGGTGACCATCGGCAGCTCGTTCATCCGAAGATACCTGGTGAGCGCATCGCTGGTGCCCTGATCGATCACGTAGTTCTGCGCCCGCGCGAAGCTCGACGCCGCGAGCATCACGATGATCGCCGCGACCAATGCCTGCATTCGTCGGATCACAGTCATCGACCATACCCGATGCGCTCAACAAAAGACAAAAAACAAAAGAAAAAGCGCGGGTGCCCATGTACGACGCCCGCGCCTCTTTGTGCTTTGCGATTATCGCATTACGGAACCTGGATCTGCTGAATCTGCGCCTCTTCCTTCTGTACGACTTGCGCGGGCAGCGGCGCGTACTTGAGCTCCGGTGCTTCCTGTTGTCCTTCGGTCAGTGCCCAGCCCAGGAACTTTTTGATCTGCTCGCCAACATCCTTGTTGCTCTGCTTCTGATACACGAGCAGCCACGTGAAAGACGAGATTGGGTACGCGTCGGGGCCCGGTGCGTTCGTGATCGACACGCGGAAATCGGGCGCCATATCGCCCGCCGACGCCGCCGCCGCCGCCGTCACCCCCGCCAGGTTCGCGTCCACCCAGTTACCCGCTTTGTTCTGCAACTGCGCGAACGGAATCTTGTTGTTGAGCGCGTAGATCAACTCGATGTATCCGATCGCGCCGGGCGTCTGCTCCACCAGCGCCGTGACGCCTTCATTACCCTTGCCGCCCAGTCCAACCGGCCACTTGACCGCAGTGCCCTTGCCCGGGTCCGTCGCCCAGGCCGGGCTGACCTTCGACAGGTAGTCGGTGAATATGTAGGAGGTGCCGCTGCCGTCCGAGCGATGGCACACGACGATGTCCTGTCCCGCAGGGATCGTCGCGCTCGGATTCAACGCTTTAATCTGCGGGTCATCCCACTTCGTAATTTTGCCCGAGAAGATGTCCGCGACCACTGGACCAGTGAGCCGCAGCGTGCCCGTGAAGCCCGGCAGGTTGTACGCGATCACGACCGCCCCCATCACGCTCGGGAAGTGCAGAATTTTTCCTGGCGCATCGGCAAGCTGCTGATCGGTCAGCGGAGCGTCGCTCGCGCCAACATCGACGGTGCGATTCGAGAGCATTCTGATTCCACCGCCCGAGCCGATCGATTGGTAGTTGAATTTGATGCCCGGATTTTCTTTCGCGTAAACGTCGAACCACTTCGAATAGATAGGGTACGGGAACGTTGCGCCGGCACCGTTGATTAACAAGTCGGAATATCCGGAACCGCTGATCCCCGTGATCGCCAGAATGACGAACAGGGCGAGAATTAGTCGTCGCTTGAGCATCTTTTGAACTTTCCTCGAGTTAGTCGCGTCCCTCCGTGAATCGGAGTGCGGCCCGCCGAACCTATGCACTGAACGTTAAGGGACGATGAACCCCGCGTGTCTGCGGGTTGAATTCGTCCGTGTGGATCCGGTTTCCCGTCCATAATCGTTCTTTGACGCGATCGTTTTTGCTTTTCGCGGCGGCGCGGAACGACAATCCAAATCGCAAAACAACGCTCAACCTTCGTCGATAGGTTCAAGTTCGACGAGAGGGTTTGGGGGTGAACTTTTTGGCCTGACCCCAGTGGACTTTCTATGCTACTCGTAGGGCATGCGTCAGAACGCCCACACTCGCCTCCTCTTTCTCATCCGGTCCCCCTTCCCGCGCGGGAAGGGGTTAGGGGTTAGGTTCCTTGGACCCTTTAGCAACCCAAAAAACATTTTCTGACGGAACGAAGCTACCGATGGTAGGGAGCCATTCACGACCCACCACATATGGTAGGAATTGCTCGTTTCGGCTCTGTTCGGTCAGCCAGAATCGCGGCCAAATGAGTCGATTTATCAGCTCTACGGCGTGAACCAGTAAACCAATAAACCAATACCCAATCTTCAATGAGTAAAGCACTCGACGGAATCAACATCGTTGAATTCGATTCCAACCTGGGCGCCGCCTACGCCACCATGCTGCTGGCGGAAAACGGCGCGCATGCCCTCAAGGTCGAGCGGCCGGACGGCTCGCGCGAGCGCGGCACGCCGCACTTCCACGTCCTCAACCGCTCCAAGCGCGCGCTCGAGCTCGACCTCGACGAGCCCGCCTCGCAGGCACGAATCGCGGACCTGGTTCGATGGGCTGATATCGTAGTAACCGGCTTCACGCCGGCCCGGCTGAAACAACTGCACCTCGATCCCGAATCGATTCGGCGGATTAATCCGCGCGCGATTGCGCTCGGCGTGCCTCCGCTTGGCAGCCGCGGCCCCGACGCCGACTTCGACGCGAACGACGACCTGGTTGCCGCACGCGGCGGAATCACCGGCAGCCAATGGGCGCGCAGCGGCAAACCCGTCGCGCTGACTTTCCCGGCGTCGAGCTATTCGGCCGGCGTGATGGCGGCGACCGCGGCCGTCGCGGCGATCCTGGCCCGCGGCGCGAACGGAGCAGGGCAGGCCGTCGAGGTGTCGCTGCTGTCCGGTGCGCTCTCACTCCACACCGGCGCGATTTTGCGTCATGAAAAAATGACCAGCCCGTATCATGGGCCGCAGGATCCGCTCGGCCCGATTCCGGTTTATCGCCTGTTCGAGGCCGCCGACGGCAAATACCTGTTTGCCGCATGCGGCAACGCGACCTTCTGGGGCAAGTTCACGATCGCAATCGAGCGCCCCGATCTGGTCGGTGACCCACGTTTCGAAAATGCGCCCTGGGGGATCGCATCCGAGCACTGGCAGCCGCTCAAAGACATCATCGAGCCGATCATCCGCACGCGAACGCGCGACGAATGGCTGAGCATCCTGCGCGAGTGCGACGTTCCGTGCGCCCCGGTGATGACGCGCCACGAGTTCATCGATCATCCGCAGACGCGCGCACTCGGGATGCGCCATGAAATCGACGACCCCGCTCTCGGCCGCATGATTCAGATGGGCCTGCCGGTGTTCCTCAACGCCACTCCGGGCGAAATCACCGGTCCCGCTCCCCAAGCCGGCGACGATCGCGCGGCCTTGCAATGGCTTACAGAGCCAACGCGCGAATCCCCACTAAAAACAGATCTGCGCGTCACTACTAAAAGACCTCCGCTCGATGGCGTCACCGTGCTCGACTTCGCCAGCTACATCGCGGGCTCGTACGGGCCGATGATACTCGCCCAGCTCGGTGCGCAGGTTATCAAGATCGAAAGCCTCGAGGGCGATTCGTTTAGGCATTTCGGTTTTGGTTTCCTCGGCTGGAACCAAGGCAAGCGCGGCCTCTCCGTCGATCTCGCCAGTGCGGAAGGCCGCGAAATTATCCTCGGGCTCGCGGACAAGGCCGATATCGTGGTCGAGAATCTGCGGCCGGGCCGGATGCGCAAGTTCGGCTTCGATTACGAAACGCTGGCGGCGCGCAACCCGCGCATCATCTATATGTCGGTCAACGCCTTCGGAAATCGCGGCCCCGAGCACAATCAGCCCGGCTTCGACCCGCTGTTGCAGGCGCGTTCGGGCGCGATGGCGGCGCAGGGGGGACATCACGGGCATCCGGTGTACCTGACTTGCGCGATTTGCGATTACGGCGCCGCGATGCTCTCGGCGTATGGATGCGTGCTCGCGCTGCGCGCGCGTGAACTTACCGGACGCGGCCAGTTCTGCGAGACATCGCTGTTGCAGTCCGCGATGGCTATGCAAGCGGGCGAGTTCGCCTTCTATAACGGAAGGCCCGACATGGAAGACGGCGGCCCAGAGCATCGCGGGCGCTCCGCCCTTTCGCGCGCCTACCAATGTCGCGACAGCCAGTGGCTATTCATCTCACTATCCGATGAAACTCAGTGGAAAGCTCTACTGACTATTATACCGGGGCTGCCGAATACCAACTGGGACGCGGCCGCGGCGGAACCGAACGAAGGCGGGCTCGCGGCGGCGCTCGCGGAGCAGTTTGCAAAGCTCGATCGCGACGATGCTCTCGCGGCTTTGAAGAAATCCGGCATCCCGGCTACGCGGGCAAATCCTATCCGCGAATTGTTCGACGATCCGCAGGTCGTCGCGAACGACCTGATCGCCGAAGTGCCTCATACGCAATGGGGACGGATCCAGCAAACCGGATTGCTGACGAAGTTTTCCGCGACCCCCGGCACAGTCGACCGCGCCGCTCCGCTGCTGGGCGAACACACCGACGAGATCCTCTGCGAGTACCTCGGCTACTCGGCCGACCGAATCGCCACGCTGCGCGCCGCCGGCATCGTCAAGTGATCGATGGATCCTGAGGCGGCCGCCGTCGTCACTCCGTACCTGCTCGCGCGCGAGGAGCTGCTCTGGTGCGGACGCCCGCACGACACGACCGCGCTCCGATGGCGCGCCGGCGCGATCATCCTGGTTGGATGCGCCGCACTCGCGATGCGCTCATTGCCGCTCGACTCGAACCTGGCAGAGCGAGCCGACACCAATTCAATTCTGCTGGCGGTGCTGGTTTGCGTTCTAATCGCGGAAGCGATCGTCTTCCACGCATACCTCTCGAACACATTCTACGGCGTCACCAATCAACGCGTGATCATCGTCTCGGGCTTGAGGAAGCCCGAGATGGTCGCGGTTCTGCTCGACCGGCTGAACACTCCGCAACTCCGGATGCGGCGCATCCATCGGCACATAGAGGTCCGCGCCCTTACCGAGCAGGTGCTCCCGGTATACCTGCCGTTCACCAACCCTTCCGTGCCGCCGGATTGGTTCGGACCCGAGTGCTATCGCCTGCTCGCGCTCGAAGACCCGCGCCGCGTGTACGACTTGATAGTCGAATCAGCGCACAAACTGGAATAGTCAGAAGTGCCGAACGCACTACACAATGCGCAAATAGTCGGGCGATGGCAGCGGCGGAAACTTTGCCGCCGGCAACGTCTGGTACCAGTACGCCACCGACGCGATATCGTCCTGCAGCGGTAGGAACTCAGCGCCCTTGCGCGGATCGCCGGTCCATCCGAGCGCCTGGATCGTCACCCGCAGGTCGCGCGCGAACCTGACCGGGTCCGCGATATGCCATCGGTACATTCCGAATCTTTGCTGCGACGCGTAAAGCCCGTCTGGCCGAATGACTTGCGCCAAGCCCGCGTAGGGCGTGGTGAACTCGCGATAGCCGCCGTTTTCCTTGCCCACGTCGAAGTTGTACGAGCCGCAAAAATAATCCTCGGTGCCGGTGCCGCAGATAGTCGGAAACTCCGCGTCGCCGTCGATGAAGAACTTTATCTCGCCCTCGCCCCACCATCCGCTGTTGTGAACGCCCCACGCCATGTACGTACCCACGTATTGCCCGCGCCCCGTTACTCCGTCGAGAATTGTGTAGACCTGTTTGTACGGCAAGGGATTCACGCGCCGGAACTGCGCATGGAAGTACGCGGCGTCAGTAGGTATTTCAGTGAGTACATAGTTGATCTGATAAAATAGTATCATTGCGGTTTCGGCGGTGTTGGTCATAGTAATCAGACATCGCTTGCGAAATGGCATTTCCCAATAGCAATTGAAAGCGCTGCCAGGATTCACACATACCGCCAGCGACGAAACCTGCGCATACTTGTTCCATCCGCACGCGAAAAAATCGCCCACCGGGCATTCCACCGACGGCTCTGGCGACCCGTCCCAGTAGATTCTCAGGATGCTCGAGCGCCACGGCCCCGTCGGCGTCATCCACATTTGCGCGATCGCTCCCGCACCCGCGATGTCGGCGAGCACTTTCACTTCCCCGGGTTCGATGACGACATACGGCACGACCTTCCATCCACGGCCGAGCTTGCGCGCCGGACTTTTGGCCGGGTCGGGAAGCGCCATCGCGCCGTTGCCCTTCTCGCCGGTGGGATTTTCGGGGCTTATCGAGCGGCTCTCGGCCGTCGAAAGAATCGCGAGATTGCCCATGTGCATGCCAAGCCCGTTGAACGATGCCATCGCGTGCGTCTCCTTGTGACGAGCCGCGCAATTCTAGTCAGGTCGCATCGCGATGCGGAAGGATTTCACTGTTTTTACTGTTTTACTGGCCGCGACTACAATTTCAGATCGACGGTCACGAAATCGTGATCGGAGACGCGGCGCAACAGGATCGGAGATCGCGGCGCGACGACCGCCGCTGTTCCCTCAATCGGACGAAGCTCGCGGACCGCCAGCCAATCAAGTTTGGGCCTCATCGATCGAGGAATCAGTCCGGAAAAAGTGAACGTCGGACGATTGGCCACGTTGACGCCTTCGATATCGAGCCCGCGCTCTCGCAGATGATCGAACAACGGCTCAAATTCCTGGGGCGCGCGAAACCGGCGCGGGTTGGCGATCATTTGCCGCACCGCGGCCCACAGCAACGCCCGGCTCGACAGCTCAGTGGTGGTAGTATTGAGGTCGCCGCCGAAAATCGCGCGGCCTGTCGCCGGGAACGATTCCAGGTAAGTCGCCAGCTGGCGCGCGCGCTCGGCGGGTGTGCATCGGCTGTGCAGATGCGCGACGCCGACGGTCACGTCTTTGCCACCGAACTTCACCCCGACGACCAATCCGGTCGGCGTACCGACCCGCGTCCAGCGCCGCATGCGCATCGGCCACGCCAGCGGCGTGCGCGGTCGATGCATCGCGACGGCGGCGACATCATCAAACGGCGCGGAGCTCAGGATCGCACTGCCCATGTACGAGACGATTCCGCTGTCGTTGCCCGGCGGTCTCAAGCCGAACTCAGGACCATACACGCAACTCATCTCGAGTGCGTCGGAGAGTGTCGCCGCGATTTCGTGTCTCGACCGCTTCGTTCCGGTGTTGATCTCGCAAAGCAGAATCACGTCCGCGCCCTGTAGCGGCGGACGTTTCAGACACGCCACGATTTCGCGCAACTTTTCCCCGCCGGCCGCGTTGAGCAGCACGATTCGCAGGCGAGATCCCGGCCGGCGCGCCGCGCGGTTCACGACGATTGGCGGGTAATGCGGCGCCGGCTGTGCGCCAGCCGCGGTAAGGTCGCGCGCTTCCAGGTGCATGGTCCGGCGCTAGTCGGCCAATTCCTTTTGAAGATCTTTGAACGACGTGATCGGCGCCGTGCACGCATGCTCGCGGCATACGTAAGCAGTCACATGACCGTCGATCTGCCGCTTGTCGCGCCCCTGCTCGGGGACGAAACCGGTTTGAGCGTCAGCGCCATCAGCGACGAAGATCGCCAGATTCGGAACATAGATGAGGCCGAGCCGCTCCGTCCATTCGAGCAGTTCGGGCGAGTTGCGGTCTCCGACAATTACGACCTCGGTCGGCCCGCGCTGATAAAGGTCCACCGCTTCGAGCATGTGCGAGAACCCGAACGGCTGCTTTTCGATAAACTCGCGGAACAGTTTGAGCGTCCGCTCCGCCTCGACCCGATACCGCTCCTCGCCCGTGTAGGCATGCAGCCTGAGGATCGCCATGACGGCAGCGCTGTTGCCCGACGGCGTCGAGCCGTCGAAAGCGGCCTTGGAGCGCATGATCAGCGCCTCGTGATCGTCCGAGGTGAAAAAGAATCCGCCCTTTTCCTTGTCGATAAACCGCTCGAGAATCACGTCGGCGAGCGTCCGCGCGTGCGCCAGGTATTTCGCGTCGAGCGACGCTTCGTACACGTCGAGCATCGCGCCCGCCAACTGCGCGTAGTCCTCGAGGTAGGCATTGTGCCGCGCGACGCCGTCCTTGAACGACCGCTTGAGCGCGCGCCCGTCCCACATCGTCGTCATCATGAAATCGGCCGCTCGCTTCGCAGATTCCAGATACCGCCGCTCATGCAGCGCGCGATATCCTTCCGCGAACGCACCGATCATCATCGCGTTCCACGCCACCAGGACTTTTTCGTCGCGCCCGGGCTTCACCCTTTGTTCGCGCGCGACGAACAGCTTGTCGCGAATCTCGCGAATCTTCGCCGCCATGTCGTCTTCCGGGACTTTGAACATCCGCGCCGCGTCGGCCAGCTCGATCGTGCGATGCGGAATGTTCGCGCCGTCGAAGTTGCCTTCAATCGAGATGTCGAAATAGCGCTCCGCTATCGCGCCGAGCTCGGGACCAAGGACGACGTCGACCTGCGCCGGCGTCCAGATGAAGAACTTTCCTTCCTCGCCTTCGCTGTCCGCATCCTGCGCGGCGTAAAAGCCGCCTTCGGGACTCGTCATCTCGCGCAAAACGTAGTCGAAGATTTCGCGCGCGACGCCCAGGAACTCCGGCTCATTCAGCGCGCGGCCCGCGTCGAGGTAGAGGCGCGCCAGCAGCGCATTGTCGTAGAGCATTTTTTCGAAGTGCGGCACCAACCATCGCTCGTCGACGCTGTAGCGATGGAATCCGCCGCCGACCTGGTCGTAGATTCCGCCGCGCGCCATCTTCATCAGCGTGTGCCGAACCATTTCGGCCATCGCCGCGTCGCCGTCAGCCGCGTGCACGCGAAGAAACAGCGAGAACACGAACGTGTTGGGGAATTTCGGCGCCTGGCCCAGTCCGCCGTGGATACTGTCGTAGTGCGAGGCGAGCGCGCGCGCCGATTCCTCCGCCAGCCCCGGCTTCAAGTCGCCGCCGGTCGGCACGTAGTTGGTGATCGCGCCGAGCGCCTCGGTCAGCTTCTCGAGATTGTTGGTGACTTCCTTCGCCTTGTCGCGATAGGCCTGCGACACCGCAACCAGGATTCGCGGGAAGCCGGGCATCCCCTGGCGATCCTCGGGCGGATAGTAGGTCCCGCCGAAAAACGGCCGCCCGTCGGGCGCGAGGAACATCGTCAGCGGCCATCCACCGCGTCCCGTGATGAGCTGCACCGCATCCATGTAAATCTGATCGAGGTCGGGCCGCTCTTCGCGATCGACCTTGATCGGGATGAAGTTCTCGTTGATCAGCCGCGCGATCGAGTCGTTCTCGAACGACTCCCGCTCCATCACGTGGCACCAGTGACACGCCGAGTAGCCGATCGACAGCATGATCGGCTTGTTCTCCGACTTCGCGCGCTCAAGCGCATCCGGCCCCCACGCATACCAATCGACCGGATTGTACGCGTGCTGGCGCAGGTACGGACTCTGCTCGTTGATTAACCGGTTCGGCTTGCGGCCGGAATGACTCTCGGGATTTTTTGCCTGACTCATCGATCTGGCTTCATCCTATCTGCCTCGCCGCGCTCTGTCATTCCGATCAAAAGCAGTATCGCCGTATGGCAGAGCGACGAGCGCGCCAGTTACAATTCGCTGTCATGACTTCCGCATCCGCACCGCGCGATTCGATCGCATCGCAGGTCCCTGCCGGCATCGAAGACGACTCGCGATTCCGATTCCGCGCCGGATGCGTCCTCGTTCTCGCCGCGGTTCTGTTCCTGGCACGGCTCGGTGCGCGAGCACTGTGGTCCTCGGAATTCCGATGGGCCGAAATCGCGCGCGAGATGCTCGTGACGCACAACTACTTCTGGCCGACGATCAACGGTCACGTCTATTACGACAAGCCGCTCGGGTCTTACTGGCTGGTAATTTTTTCGACACCGTTCACAGGCGGCCTCGACGAGGCAGCCACGCGCCTGCCCTGCGCCATCGCGGGCATCCTCGCAGTGGCCATACTGATGCTTCTCGTGCGACGCCTCTACGACGCTCGCACCGCGATACTCTCCGGCGCGATCCTCGCGACCAGCTTCAGCTTCGTATTCTTTTCGCGCCACGCGAGTGCGGACGTCGAAACGCTCACCGGCGAACTCGCCGCACTGCTGCTCTTCAAGCGCAACGAAGACCGCGGCGGTGGATTGTGGGTAGTCGGCCTGTGGCTAATCATGGCGACGACTTCGTTGACCAAAGGCCTGCTCGGATTCGCGCTGCCTCTTTTGGTAATCGGCGTGTACTCGTGCCTGCGCGACGGATGGGTGCAGTTTTTTCAGGAGATTGTCCGCGGCTCGGTGGCTGATCGGATAAGACGGCTGATCGAGCGCAATCGATGGTTCTTCAATTGGTACACTGTCGCCGGCATCGCAGTTGGCGGCCTGGTCTACTACATCCCTTTCGAAATCTCGTCGCGCATGATGGGCTCGGAAAAGGGCCTCGCGATGGTCTATCGCGAAAACGTGGTGCGATTTTTCCACCCGTTCGACCATCGCGGACCAATCTACTTGTATGTTTACGTCATCTTCGGACTGATGGCGCCGTGGTCGGCGCTGTTGCCCGCCGCCCTGGTGGAAACTCACAGCCTCCGCCACGCCAACGCCGAACCGGCCCGCGCCGATCGCTTCGCGCTGGTATATTTCTGGGCGACCTTCGTGTTTTTCACGCTCTCGGGATCGCGCCGCAGCTACTATATCCTGCCGATACTGCCGGCCGCCGCGATTCTCGTCGCGCGAGCGCTCGCATACCCCGGCGAACTACGCTCGATGATCGCCCGCCGCCTGCTAAAAATCGGCTACGCGGTCGTCGCGTTCACAGCGATCGCCGCCATTGTACTTTTGATTCCAGCCTGGGCGATCCTGCCGAGTCCCTACGATGCGCTCCCGGACCTGCCCGCGAAGTCCGCCTTCATCGTGTTCTGGATCGTATCGCTCGCCGCCGTCATCTACGCGATTCGCAAATTCAGCACGTACCGCGTCGCAATTTCGGTGGGCGCCATCGCGTATTTCGCGATGACCTACATATATATCTTCGCGATGCCCGCGGCCGAGGCATACCGCGGTGAAAAGCCGTTTGGCTACGCGGTCCTGAACAAGATCGGCGGTTCCACCGATCATCTCGTCCTGTTCAAGACCGAGGGACCGCTGTTCTATCTCAATCCGCCAACGCCGCTGCCCGAATTCGACAAGAAGCAGGATTTGCAGGATGCGATCGCGAAGGGCAACGCAAAGTGGATGATCGTCCGCCGCCGCGATATGCCCAAGCTCGACACTCCGACGACCATCGAACTCCGTGAAGCATCATATCCGTGGGAGACCGACTACAATTACCGAAACAAGGTAGTGCTGGTGCGCCTCGGGAACTGAAGCCTTCCTAGCCTCAGGTCTAGAGTCTCATCGGCATGACGACGTATGTGTACTGCTGATCCGACTCTGTTCTGATTACGCCGGGGCTTACGTCGTCGCTAAGCCCGAGTTCCACCGTCGAATCCGCGCCCTGCGGGATTACGCCCAGCACCTGCTGCACGTATGACGCGTTGAATCCGATCGCGAATTCTTCGCTCTTGAAATCGACGTCGAGCGACTCGCTTGCTTCGCCCGTCTCCGGACTCGTCGATGAGACCGTCAGCGTCCCGGCCGACAGCGCGAATTTGACGCCGTGATACCGCTCGCTCGAGAAAATCGCCGCGCGCTTGATTGCCGCGAACAGCAAATCGCGCTTGACGGCTATCTTGTACTTCGACTGCTTGGGGATGACGCCGCGGTAGTCGGGGAATTCGCCCTCGACCAGCCGCATCGAGACCTCAGTCGCGCCACGCTTCAGGTATGCGAGCTGACCTTCGAGGCTAAGCCGCACTTCGGCGTCCCCGCCTTCATCCAGAATCTTGCGCAGTTCGGAGAGTCCCTTTCGTGGAATGATCGCGCCCGTCTCCATCCTGAATCCCGGCACTTCGCGCTCGATCATCGCGAGCCGATGACCGTCGGTCGCAACCATCCGCGCCGAGCCCGGCGCGTTGGATTCAACGAATACGCCGCTCAGGTTGTAGCGGGCTTCATCGGGACTGACGGCGAAGATCGTCTTGTCGATCATCCCGGCCAGCACGGCGGCCGGTATCGTCAATTCGGCCTTCAGTTGCTTCTTTGACGACGCCGATTCTTTGCCCGCGCTCTGACTTGGCATGGCCGGGAAGCTGCGCGGATCGAGGCCCATCATTTTGAACTTCGCCCGTCCGCATTTCAGCTCGACCCAATCGTTGTCGAGCGAGGTCAGCGCGACTTCGTCGCCTTCGGTCTCGCGCACGATTTCGAAAAGCTTGCGCGCGTTGAGCGTCAGGCTTTTTTCCTTGCCGGAACACGCGACCTGGGTGCGGATTCCGACTTCGAGGTCGGTTGCGCTCAAGGTCAGCGCGTTTCCGTCGGGTTCGAGAAGGACATGGCCGAGTATCGGAACCGTCGTGCGCCGTTCCACGATGCCCTGGACCAGTCCCAAACCGCTAAGCAGCGAAGCGCGCTCGATGGAGAGTCCCATGAATTGTTAGCCCGTCTCCTATTCCGAATCCTTAGATCTCTAAAAAAGAATAGCAGTAATAGTAGGAGTTGTGGATTTGTTGATTGATCGCGCAAGCGCCTGAAAATGAAGGCTGAACCGTCGCCGAAAAGTTGTTGGCGAAAAAACGGCTGACCGACAGGGCCGGCCTCCAGCGCACCGGCCCTGTCGATATCACTAACCTTATGCCCACCTCTTCCACAGCCTCCCCCACAATCGATTCACGCGGCATTGGCGCGAATCGATTTAAGCTCGCGCTCGATTTTCTCGATCGAGAGCCGAAAAGCCGAATCGTTCGTGACGCGGCGCATGATCAGGTTGTAGGCGTGAATCACCGTCGAATGGTCGCGCCCGAAATGCTCGCCGATGGTCGGGAATGAGCTGTCGGTCAGCTTGCGGCACAGATACATCGCAACCTGGCGGCAAAAGGCGATGTGCTGGGTGCGCTTCTTCGACTTCAGCTCGGTCAGGCGGATATGGAAAAAATCCGCGACCGTCTTCTGTATCGATTCGACGTCGGGCTTCGCGTCGTGATTGCGAATCAGGTCCTGCAGCGCCTGGCGCGCGAAGTCCACGGTGATCGCGGATTTGTTGTCGAGCGAGGCCAACGCCGCCAGCCGCGTCAGGCATCCCTCGAGTTCGCGAACGTTCGACGAAACGCTCTGCGCGATATACATCGCGACATCCGGCGTCAGCCGCAGATTGTCGAGCACCGCCTTTTTTTGCACGATCGCAACCCGAGTCTCGAGGTCGGGCGGGGCGATATCCGCGATCAATCCCATCTCGAAGCGATTGCGCAGCCGCTCCTCGAGCCCGGGGATTTCACGCGGAACTTTGTCCGACGTCAGAACGATCTGGTGCCGCTCGGCGTGGAGCACGTTGAAGGTATGGAAAAATTCTTCCTGGGTGCGCTCGCGGCCGGCCAGGAACTGCACGTCATCGAGGATCAACGTGTCGACGCGGCGAAATTTCTCGCGAAACTCGTTCATCTTGTCGCGGCGCAGCGAACTGATCAGCTCGTTCATGAAGATTTCCGCCGGCATGAACAGCACTTTCCTCGGCCGGTCCCCGCTGGCCCAGATGTGATGCCCGATTGCGGTCACCAGGTGAGTCTTGCCGAGACCCACGCCGCCATAAATGAAGAGCGGGTTGTATTTCTCGCCCGGCTGATTGGCGACCGCCTGCGCCGCCGCGTGCGCGAACTGATTGGCGGAGCCCACCACGAACTCCGCGAAACTGTAGCGCGGGTTCAGGGTTGGATGCCGATCTCCGCGCGGTGCGGCTGCCGACGCCCCACGATTCGCCGCGTACGCCTTGCCATTGCCATTAGAGACGCCGTTACCATTCGCGTGGCCGTTGCCGTTGGCATGGCCGTTACCGTTGACGTGGCCATTGCTCGGGCGTTGTTGCTGCGGTGCTACGGCAGCATTGTCGCCAAGAGTCAGCCGCACCTCCATCTGCGCGCCCGCCTCCTTCGAAAGCGCCGCGCGCATCAGGGCGAGGTAACGATCGTTGATCCAATCGCGGAAAAACCGATTTGGCGCCTCGACCGTGACGGTCGATCCTTGATGAGCGACAAAATTGAGCGGCCCAATCCACGTCTCGTAGCCGACCTGACCCAGCTCATCGCGCATTCGGTCAGCGGCGCGTTGCCACAATCCATTCATATCGTCTTCCCCCATCGAAATCCGGATCGCCTCCCCGGCTCCGGAACTGGCGCGCGGAATCAAATCGCGCGCGAATTACGCACAAGCTTATCCACACCTGTGGATAACCTACATTTCTCTTGCCACAGCCAACAATTTGACGGCACGACACGCCGAACTATCAACTTGTTCGGGTTACGATCGGTTCTGTTAGGGTGAAAAGTCTGATCGAGAATGAGAATATAAACGCGCTTCGGAGCCATAGCTAACGCGCCGCGAATGAACCTGTCAGTGGAAATTGGTTCTTATGAGTACGAAGTGTGCGGCCAAGTGAACGTGATAAACTTATTTCGTGATCAGAACAAGCGCGCAAAAAATTTCGTCGCTATGCGCGCGGATCGAAAAGGAAATTTCGCGCGCGAGTGATCGCGCGCCGCGCGCGAGAAATTTCAGGCCGATCCTGCGATCATGTATATCCGCTCTGGGAGCCATCGTGCGCGATCTCAATTTTTCGCGCGACGACGCAATTTGGTCTCACTGGGAACGAATGCGGTCGAATTATTTTCGCGATCGCAAAAAAGTTTTTTGATCGCATACGGATCCTCAGGAAAATCGCAGTGACATCTCGTAAAAAATCAGATGAACTCTTCAATCGCGCCAGTGTTACGATTCCTGGTGCGGTGAATTCTCCCGTGCGCGCGTGGAAGGCCGTCGGCGCAGCGCCAACCTTCATCGAATGTGGCAGCGGTGCAACATTGATCGATGCCGACGGCAACACCTTTCTCGATTACGTATGCTCCTACGGTCCCGCCATTCTCGGCCATGCTAATCCGCGCGTCACTCAAGCTGTCGCAGAGCAGGCGCGACTAGGTTTCGGCTTCGGCGCGCCGACGCGGCTGGAGGTAGAGCTCGCGGAATTGATCTCGTCGGCGATCAAATGTGCCGAAAAGGTGAGATTGGTTACCTCGGGAACAGAAGCTGGGATCACAGCGCTCAGGATCGCACGCGCGGCGACTGGGCGCGACAACATAATCAAGTTTGACGGATGCTATCACGGGCATAGCGACTCGATGCTGGTGCGCGCCGGCTCAGGCGGGATGACTCTCGGTCAACCTGACAGCGCGGGAGTTCCATCGGCGCTCGCCGCGATGACGATGGTTGCGCGATATAACTCGATTGAGACAGTCGAAGGTTTATTTCGCGCCGCGCCTGACAAAATCGCCGCAGTGATCGTCGAGCCGGTCGCCGCGAATATGGGCGTCGTGAATCCCGACCCCGGCTCGCTGAAAGCTCTCGCCGAAATCACGCACAACAATGGCGCGCTGCTGATTTGTGACGAAGTTATATCCGGGTTCCGACTCTGCTTCGGGTCGGTCGCTGAAAGTATGGGCATCGCGCCCGACCTCATCATGCTCGGGAAAATAATTGGCGGCGGAATGCCGGTGGGCGCCGTCGCAGGCCCGGCCAAGCTCATGGACTTGCTCGCGCCCAACGGTCCGGTGTACCAGGCGGGCACGTTGTCGGGAAATCCGCTGTCGGTTCGCGCGGGTCTCGAAACACTGCGCATCCTAAAGGAAGCGAATCCGTACGCCGCACTCGACGCTGCTGGCGCGAGGCTTGCGGCCGGACTTCGCGACGCATTGAAAAAAAGTGGCGAGCCCGGATGCGTCAATCGCGCGGGATCGTTGCTGACGATGTTCCTCGGTCCCGAGCGCGTGCGCGACGCCGACGAAGCGCGCACTTCCGACGCGGCAAAGTTCGCAAAGTTTTTCCATGGGATGCTCAATCGCGGCATCAACATTCCGCCGTCGCAGTTCGAGGCGATGTTTCTCTCGACGGCGCATACCAACGCCGACATCCACCGCACGATCGCCGCCGCGAGCGAATCCCTGCACGACCTCACTACGGGGTACGACCTGACTTCGGGTAAGTTCTAAAAAAATGGCGCTGAGCACTGGCAGAATGATGCGGTTTGCCGCGATCGGCTTCGAGTTCGCATGGCCGATGCTCGCCGGCGCAATTCTCGGCCACTATCTCGATCTTTACTTCCACACCGACCCGTGGCTGACGCTCGTGATGTTCCTGCTGGGAGTTTTTGCGGGCTTTTGGCGGCTGATCCAGGAGCTCGCCCTCTTTCAGCGCGAGAACCGCGAGTCTTGATTGATATTCGCCGCCGACTAATCTTCTCTTTTGCGGCTTGAGAAATTTCAAACATCTCGAGGTCAGAGCGAATGTGCAGGAATATCAAAATCCTTTTCAATTTCGATCCGCCAGTCACTGACGACGAGATTCGCGCCGCCTCGCTGCAGTTCGTGCGGAAAATCAGCGGCTTCAACAAACCGTCGAAGGCCAACGAAGGTAAGTTCGCGGTCGCGATCGATGAAATAGCCGCGGCCTCGACTCGTCTTCTCCGTTCGCTCGAAACCAACGCGCCGTCGAGGAATCGCGAAGAAGAAGCGGCGAAAGCAAAAGCGCGCGCCGCGGAAAGATTCGGCACCTGATGGGATCCTCGTGGTCAGTGCCGGCGATTGCGTCGATTCAGCGCACCAACTGCGTTCTGGTCGTGGTCAGCGCCGCGATTCTCGCCTGGTTCGCCTCGATGCCCGTGGCAGTGGGATGCCTGCTCGGCGGAGCGGTCGTAATCGCAAATTTATGGATCCTCTCCGCCCTCGGCGGCCTTATCCTGGCCGCGTCCGGCGCGGGAATCTCGGGCGCGGCCGCCAAGCTGGGCGCTCTCGCGATTCCGATGAAGCTGCTGATCGTCGTCGGCCTCGTCTATCTCATTTTCACCCGCGCGCACGTTGACGGGATGGGCTTTGGCGTCGGCGTCTTGACTCAGATGGCTGCGATCATTATTGAAACCGGGCGTGCTTCGGTGCGCGGCGCCCGTTAAAAGGCTAAAATCGCCGCGGCGGAGAAATTCAATTGCAGAAGTCGGTAAATTTCCTGGAACTGATCGGTGGCGGCAGGATTCCCGAGGTGCTGATCGGCACCTGGATCGTGATGGGCATCCTGATCGTCTTTGGATTTATCGCGCGCGCGTCGCTCGCCGCCGCCGCTGATCCGGTTGTCCCCGACGAAGGGCTGACCATCCGCTCGGCCTCTGAGATGATCGTCGAATGGCTCGACGGCTTCGTCAGTGAAGTCACCGAGATGCACGGGTCGCGCGCGATGGTCCCGTTTTTCGGATGCATCTTCATGTTCATCCTGTTCGCCAACTTCTTCGGCTTGATTCCTGGAATGGAGCCTCCGACCGGCGACTCCGACCTGACCTTCGCGCTCGGCATCATCTGCTTCGGCTATTTCATCTACCAGGGCTTCACCTCGAACGGCGTCTGGTATCTAAGAAGCTTCCTTGGCCCGTATCTGCCGTTGGCGGTGCTGATGCTGCCGATCGAGTTGGCCGACAATCTGTTCCGTCCTTTTTCGCTCGGCATTCGTCTTTACGCCAACATGTTCGCCGATCATACCGTGCTCAGCATCTTCACCGGGCTGACGCGGTTGATCGTACCGCTCGCTTTCTATGCGCTTGGCTCGATTGTATGCGTGATCCAGGCGGTCATCTTCGTGGTTCTTTCGATGAGTTACGTTCGACTCGCCGCGAGCCACGATCACTAGATAGAGATTTTTCGTGCCAGGGATTCCGTCCGGAATTTGAGGTGGTAGAGGAAGAGAGGTGGCCGGCTGCGGCACCTGGGGCACGCGAAAGAGAAGGAGGATCGGAAAAAAATGTTACGACGACGGATTGGAACCATAATGACGATGGCCGGGATGGCCATCCTCGCATCACCGCTGCTCGCGATGGCGCAGGAGGCTGCGGGTGCCGCAGGCGGCGGCGCGCCGCTTCGCGCAGGATTGATCGCGATCGCCGCCAACATCGGCATCGGGATCGCGGCGTTCGGCAGCGCCATCGGCCAGGGCCGGATGGCGGCCTCGGCGATGGAATCGATCGGACGCAATCCGAACAGCGCCGGACAGATCTTCGTGCCGATGATCATCGGCCTCGCGTTCATAGAAGCGTTGACCCTGTACGCGCTAGTGATCGCATTCTTCCTGCAGGCGAAGATTTAGCGACGACCTACACAACCATTTCGGTGCTGACAACGGGGCCCATCAGGGCCCCGTTTCTCTTTTCTTAACATTGGGTGCAGGGCCCGTCCTGAGCGAAGGAGGTCACCCATGCTCTTAGTACTGGGTGCAGGGGTCACCCCTGCTGAAACCCACCGTGGGGTTCAAATCTAATAAAGTGATTTCCCCTTCCCCTCTCAGCGCCTCTTCGCACCCTGCAGGATGTCGAACGGCGCGCGGCTTTTTTCGCGCTTCAGCAGTACATATGTCGCACCGGCGCCGCCGTCAGCCGGCCGTGCGGTCGTGAATGCCAGCACGTGGCCGCCGATTGCGCCATGCGACAGCCATCCCGCCGACGCATGCTTCAGCACTGAATGCCCGCCGGGTGATCGCAGCCCGCGTCCGTGCACGACCAGCACCGTCCGCAGGCCTTTGCGAACCGACGCGATGATGAACTCCTTCAGCGCTTCCTTGGCGGCGCCCTGGATCATGCCGTGCATGTCGAAATGCGCCTGCACGGCGAATTCGCCGCGGCGAAGCTGCGACACGAGCCGCGGATCCAGCCCGACGCGGTATCCCTCGACGTATTCGTCGGACTCGCTGATGTCGAACGGCGCTTGTCCCGATACCAGGTCGGAGAGTTGCGCGATTACCTCAGCATCCTCATCGACGATGGTGTGAGTCGTGGGAGGATCGAGCGGGATGCGCGAGCGGCGGTTCCCGTTGGCATGCAGCGGACGCACGCCCTCGAGCGCGTGGCGGAAAAAGGCGTCGTCGTCGAGCGGTTCCACAACGGGCGGAGCCGGTTTCTCGACGACCGGCGCTGGCGGCGGCTCGGCCTTGGGTTTGATCGCCGCAGTCGAGCCGCGCTCGGCAAGCATCTTCTTCAGATCCTTGAACGGCGACGAAAAGACCCGCTCAGGGGCGATTGCCGCCTTTCGTTCGCCATCGGATTCCAAGTCTCGCCGGCCATGTTTTCGCTTTTTTGCCATCGGAAGGGAGCAGCAAGTTTCGGAATCAATGCACTGCTCGACAGACTACGCCGAGGGCGCAACGCGGTTCAAACCCCCGGACGCGGTAAAACACGTAAAATCGGTGAAACAATCGGCGGGAAAATCGTCTGACTGGAATGATGCGCACACAGCGCCTATCGACTACACTTGCCGGCGTGTCGCGAACTACTTTGAAGTTGATGAGTATAAGGATCCCAACATGCGCCGTGTCCTCGTAGTCGCCGTCGCGATTCTCGGCGCCGTTGTGATTTTCGCCGGCGCGATCCTCTTCTATGCCGCGACCAACCTCAACTCGATTATCGCCGAGCGCCGCCAGATCGTCCTCGACAAGGTCGGCGCCGCGCTTGGCCGCCAGGTTCACGCCGACGACATCAAGGTGAGCCTCGGCTGGGGAATCCTGGCCGACGTGACGGGCGTCCAGGTGGCCGACGATCCCGACATCTCGAAAAAGCCGTTCATCGAAGCGAGCGACGTTTACGCCCGGCTGCAACTGATACCGCTGCTCGCGCGCCGAATCGAAGTCACCGAAGTCATGCTCGACAAGCCGGTCATCAGAATCGTGCAGACTCGCGACGGCACTTTCAACGTCTCGACGCTCGGCAGGAAGAAAATCCAACGCGAACAGGAATCGGGAGGGCAGTCGGGCGAAGGCGAGGGCGGGAAGGGCGGCGGCGCCAACGAAGAGTCACCGATGGCCGAGGCGGGGCGCGCGCCCGCGACGCTCGGCTCGCTGTTCGTGCAGAACTTCTCGATCAAAGACGGCACTTTGGAATTTGTGACCGAAGGTACGTCGAATGTTGCGACAGTTAACGCGATCAATCTCAAGGTGCGCGACTTCGGCTTCCAGGCGCCGTTCACCGTCGCGCTCACTTTCGCCGGGCTGACGGATCAGCAGAATTTCGATCTCTCCGCGACGATTGGACCGCTAATCAGCAACGGCGCCATCGACGTCGACGCAATTCCGCTGACGGGAACGGCCAAGGTCGGCCCCATCTTGCTGACGCAACTCCAGACGATCCCGATGCTGGCAGGAGCGATTCCGCGAAAGCTCTCGATTTCAGGCCCGCTCAGCTTCGACGCCACTGCCGACGGCACCGTTGGATCGATTAAATTCAACGTCACCAGCGACTTGAGCGGGCCCGCAATCGCCTTCGGCGACACTTTCAGCAAGCCCGCCGGCGAAACGCTCAAGATTTCCGCGCAAGGCGCACGGACCGGATCGGCGGTAGCGGTGACTCTCGCCAACGTCACGCTCGGCGACCTCGAAGCGAAGGCGGCCAATATCAAGGTGGGCGGCGGCGCGACGACTGCCCGAATCGATACGAACAACTTCGATGTCGCTTCGATCGCAAAGATGATCCCGGTGCTCGCCAAATACAACCTCGAAGGCAAGAGCGAGATTCATACCGACACGACGCTCGAAAAAGGCAAGGTGTCGGCGAATGGCACGGTCGCTGTCGCCGACATCGGATTGTCGAGCCCCGATCAGAAAGCGCCGCCGTTGAGCCATCTGAGCGGCGGCATCAAGCTCACCGGCACCAGCGCCGACATCGGTCCGCTGACGTTCAACCTGGGCGCGTCGCAGGCGACCTTGAAGTCGCACGTCGATCAGTTTCAGCCGCTAGTCATGAGCTATGAACTGAATGCGGCCTCGGTCCATGTTGCGGATTTCGCGCCCTCGCGGCCGACCGACGAAGTGCTCAACCAGTTTTTCGCCAAGGGCACTGCCTCGATGGGTGGGATAAACGGCAGCACCATCGACTCTGACATCACGTCGCCGTCGGGCAACCTCGCCAACGTCCCGTACCAGAACCTGAAACTGTCGCTGGCGCTTGCGGCCAATCAGGCTCGGGTGACCTTGCTCAAGGTAAAGGTGTTTTCGGGCGACCTCGAAGCGACCGGAAGCGCGCGGCTCGAAGCGGCGGCGCCGATGGCGGCATCGATCAGTTTTACCAATCTCGACGTTCAGCAGGCGCTCGACTCGCAAAAGTCCAAGGCGGCCGGCACGGTTCGCGGTTCGCTTGCCGGAAATATCAACATCACCGGAAAGACCGGTAGCTTCGACGAGATCAAGCCGACGCTCAAGGGCAAAGGCAACCTCGTGCTCACCAACGGCAAGCTGGTCGGCGTCAACATCGGCGGCCAGGCGCTCAAGAAGGTGCAGCACCTGCCCGCGATCGGCAAGCTGGTTCCCGACGCCGTCGTTCAGAACCATCCCGAGTTGTTCAGCGACCCTGACACCGACATCCAGCTCGCGAGTCTGAGCTTCGTGCTCGCCGACACGCGAATCACCTCGCACGACATCAAGGTGCGAACGGTGGACTACAATCTGCTCGGCGACGGATGGTTCGATATGGACAAGAATATCGACCTCGCGGCGCGAATCGTGCTCTCGCCGCAATTCAGCAAGGAATTGATCGAGCAGAAGAAGGAGGTCGCGTTCATCGCGAACCAGGACGGGCAAATCGACGTCCCGCTGCAAGTCGTCGGGCAACTGCCCAAGCCGCAAGTCCTGCCCAACTTGACGGAATTGACGCAGCGCGCCGGGAGCAACGCAGTCGGATCCCAGGGCCAGAAGTATCTCGGCAAGGTTTTTGGCAAAAAGGGACTACCGGGAGGCTTGAGCAAATTTCTCGGCGGCGATTCGAGTGGAAATGGCGGCTCAGCCAACGGCAGCTCGGGCAGCTCGAATCCTCCACCGAATCCACTGGATCAACTGAAGAAGTTGTTCTGAATCTTGCCTCTCTCTATCAGAGAGAGGCCGCGCCTCCGGCGCGGGTGAGGGTCCAAATTCCAAATTGCCTCTCTTCGATTGTCTCCCTTCTCGCGGTCAGGGGTTAGGTTAACCCGCGTCGTTCACTCGTGCCTTCGCTTACAAATTCATCTGCACGATCGTTGCGCCTGCGCCGCCGTGATGCGGTTCCGCGCCGCGAAACGACGCGCAATACGGCGAGGTGCCCAGGTATTCGGCCACGGCCTTCCTGAGCGCGCCTGATCCGATCCCGTGAATAATCCGCACCTCGGCGCGATTGGTCAGGAACGCGGTGTCGAGAAATTCTTCGAGCTTGCGCAGCGCGTCCGTCGTTCGCATACCGATCAGGTTCAACTCGTCGCGCTCGCCACCCTCGACGCTGAAGGTGACGGTCGCCGCTTTGGCCGGCGCGGGGCGGTTTTCGGGCGCGCTCGCCGCCGACCGGCGCAGCCGCTCGGGCGCGACTTCTATCCTGAGACCGCCGCGGCTGATTACGGCGCGTCCCGACTCGAGCACGATCAATTCGCCGCGGATGTCGCCGACCTCGACGCTGTCGCCGACCTTCAGCGGCGCGTCGGACTCCGGCGCGGCGTCGGCCGCCGGCGCCAGGCTCTTCGAGCTTCGCCGCCGCCGTCGTGATGAACCCCTTCAGGTCGGTGCGCGACTTGGTCCGGCTTTTCAATTCATCCATCAGCGCCGCACCGTCGCGCCTGAGCTCTTCGATCAGCTCCGCGACTTCGGCGCGCAGCCGCTTGCGTTCCAGCTCGGCGCGCTCGTGCGTCTTTTCAGCTCTCTGGAGGACGTCTTGCTCGATCTGAGCCAGGTTGAGTTCGCGTTCGCGCAATTTTTCGAGCTGCGCATTCAGCTTCGCGCGCTCGGCATCGAGTCTCTTCAGTGCATCGGTCAGCTCGATCGTCCCGGCGCCCATCGATTGCTCGGCCGCGCTGATTATTTCCTCGGGCAGCCCGAGCCTGCGTGCGACCGCGAGCCCGTAGCTCTGCCCGATCGTATGCGGTTTCAGCCGATACAGCGGCGCCAGTCGGTCGGCGTCAAAGTCCACCGCCGCCGCCTCGAACCCGGATTGCGAGTATGCGTGCAGCTTCACCGCCGTCGAATGCGTCGCGATCGCCAGCATGCAGCGCCACGTCCCGAGATGGTTCATCAGCCCTATCGCGAGCGCGGCACCCTCGGCGGGGTCGGTGCCGGCGCCCGGCTCGTCGAGAATCACCAGCGCCGGCTCGTCGAGCGACCTGATTATCTCCGACAGGTTGGCGATATGACCCGAAAAGCTCGACAGGTTGGATTCGATCGACTGTTCGTCGCCGATATCGGCGAACACGCTGCGAAACACCGTCGCTTTGCTGCCGACGAGCGCGGGAATCAGCATCCCGGCCTGCGCCATCAGCGACAGCAGTCCGACGGTCTTGAGCGCGACGGTTTTACCGCCGGTATTCGGTCCCGAGATCACGATCCCGCGCTGCCCGGCGCCGATTTTGATGTCGATCGGAATCACGTCGCGGCCGCTGGTCATCAGCAGCGGATGGCGCGCGCCGATAAAATCGATTCCCTCGTCCACGAGCTGCGGCTCGACGCATCGAAATCGCTCGGCGAAAAGCGCGCGCGCGTTGAGCGCGTCGAGCGCGACCATCGCGTCGAACGTGAGCTGCAGTTCGGGCGCATATCCGCCGACCATCGCCGTCAACTGCGCGAGGATTCGCGTTTCTTCCGCCTCCGCTTCGCGCTCGAGCATCATCAGCCGGTTGTTCAGCTCGACCGCCCACATCGGCTCGACGAACAGCGTCTCTCCCGAAACGCTGCGGTCCTGCACGATGCCCTCGAACCGTTCCGAGTAGTTCAGCTTCATCGGCAGCACGAAGCGGCGATTGCGAATCGTCACGATGTAATCCGAGACGAACGACTCCATCCCCGACGCGTTGAGCGAGCGCAGCAGGCGCGCTTCGAGTTCCGCGCGCTCGTCGCGCAATCGGCTGCGCAGGCGCTTCAGCTCGGGACTCGCGTCGTCGAGGATTGTGCCGTCGTCGGCCAACGCACCGAGCATCGCGTCGGCCAGCTCCTTCGGCGCGAGCAGGTTGTGTACGAGCGCCGCGACCTGCGGGAAGCGCTCGACGCGCGAGCGCAGAAATCCAATGACGTGTCGCGAGCCCACGATAAAATCGCGCACCTTCACCAGCGCTTCGCCGCCGAGAATCGCCCCCGCTCGCGCCGCCGCGAGGAGATACGGCCGCTGATCGCTGAACTCGCTTATCGGAATCGACCCGGCATGCGATCTCAGCTCGACCATCTCGGCCGTTGTCGTAAGCCGGCGGCGCACTTCATCTGCGTCGATCGAGGGCCGCAATTCCGCAGTTGCCTCGCGCCCCGGCTCAGAGGCGCAAAGCTCCATGATGAGGTGAATCACCTTGTCGAATTCGAGTGCTTTCAGATCGCGCTCACGCATCGCTAATATCCAGCCAGCTTTCTAAAATTTAGCCCAACTTTGGTCCTCAGGCATCAAGGATATTCAAAATGGATCGAATAGAATCGCGGCTGAACACCTACTCTGATGAGTTCCGCCGCAATCGCGACGCGATGGACGCGCTGGTCAAGCGCCTGCGCGCCGAAATCGAGCGGGTTCGGCAGGGCGGTCCGGCGGACGCGCGGGAACTGCACGTCGAGCGCGGCAAGTTGCTCGCGCGCGATCGCGTCAAAAAACTGCTCGACTCCGGCAGCCCGTTCCTCGAGCTGTCGCCGCTGGCCGCGTATCAGATGTACGACGGCGACTCGCCGTCCGCGAGCATCATCACCGGCATCGGCAGAATCCACGGCCGCGAGACCGTCATCGTCGCCAACGACGCGACTGTCAAAGGCGGTACCTATTTTCCGATGAGCGTGAAGAAGCATCTCCGCGCGCAGCAGATCGCCATCGAAAATCTGCTGCCATGCGTTTACCTGGTCGATTCGGGCGGCGCCTTCCTGCCGATGCAGTCCGAGATTTTTCCAGATCAAAATCACTTCGGGCGCATCTTCTACAACCAGGCGCGGATGTCCGCCATCGGCCTCGCGCAGGTTGCGGTGGTGATGGGCAGTTGCACGGCGGGCGGCGCGTACGTGCCCGCGATGTGCGACGAGAATATCATAGTCCGCGAGCAGGGAACGATTTTCCTGGCGGGACCGCCGCTCGTGCGCGCCGCGACCGGCGAGGAAGTGAGCGCCGAGGAGCTCGGCGGCGGCGACGTGCATACTCGACTCTCCGGCGTCAGCGATCATCTGGCCGACGACGACGAGCACGCACTCCAGATTGCGCGAGCGATCTTCGAGAATCTTGGGCCTCGCACCGCCGCCGCGATCGAGCAGGACGCTCCCGAGGATCCGCACTACGATCCCGCCGAACTCTACGGCATCATCCCGGTAGATACGCGCAAACCCTACGATGTCCGCGAGGTGATCGCGCGGCTGGTCGACGGGAGCCGCATGCATGAGTTCAAGGCGCGCTATGGCACCTCGATCGTCACCGGCTTCGCGCGCATCTACGGCTATCCCGTCGGCATCATCGCCAACAACGGCGTGCTGTTCAGCGAGTCCGCGCTGAAGGCCACCCACTTCATCGAATTGTGCTGCGCGCGGCGCATCCCGCTGCTGTTCCTGCAAAACATCACTGGCTTCATCGTCGGCAAGCGCTACGAACAAGGCGGCATCGCAAAGGACGGCGCCAAGATGGTCAATGCGGTCGCCAACGCGCAGGTGCCGAAGTTCACGGTGATAATCGGCGCGTCGAACGGCGCCGGAAATTACGGGATGTGCGGGCGGGCGTTCTCGCCGCGCTTGCTCTTCATGTGGCCGAACGCGCGAATCTCCGTAATGGGCGGCGAGCAGGCCGCGAACACGCTGCTGACGGTGAAGCTCGGGCAGTTGAAGCGCGAAGGCGCGACGATGACCGACGCGGAGCAACAGGAATTTCTGCGGCCCACGCTCGAAAAGTACGAACTCGAGTCGAGCGTCTACTACTCGAGCGCGCGGCTATGGGACGACGGCGTGCTCGATCCCGTCGAAACGCGCGCCGCACTGGCGCTGGGCATCGCAGCCGCGATGAACGCGCCAATCCCCGAGCACCCAGGCTTCGGCGTCTTCAGAATGTGATTCTGATTCCCTCCCACGTTCGTCGGGGGAGGGAATCGGAAATTACCCCAGAAAATGCACCGCGATGATGACGTTGGTTACCACGAACGACCCTGGGATCACCCAGCGCGAGTATCTGCGAATGCGCAAGCCCAGATCCCGCCGACGCTCCGAGCGATGCGTCACGTGGACGGTCATCAGTTCCACCACCGCCAGGAAAACGTAGATGTAGCATTCGAGGAAGAACGCATCGATGTACGTCAGGTACGGCAGCCGCGGCATCGTCGCGGAAATCGCAAACGCGAACGCAATTACTGTCAGGATCGTCGTGACTGCGACCTGGACCTGGTTTGACAAGTCGCTCGCCTCGATCCAGAAAACCGCCCACGACAGGAACACCATCAGCAGCAGCGGCAGAAACACTTTCCACAAATAGAAGCTCGAGCGCCGACTGACGTCGATTTCAAACCTGGCCTCCGGCGTCGTCAGGCCGCCATAGGTCGGCGCGGTAAGGACCTCCGAGTGCAACCCCGTCAGATGCCACTGCGCCAGCGAGGAGTAAGTCTTGAATTCGCTGGCGGTCCACGTCGATTCGTCGTCCAGTTTGAATTCTATGTTCGGTCCGTACGCCAGGAAGGGATGAATGATGACTATCAGCCGCTGCTGATCGAACGGGAAGCGCCTGAGCTCGAATCTTGACGACAGCTTTACAACGACGCGTTCCGCATACCTGACCATGCCGTCCGGGCTCACCGCTATCGAGATTTCGTCACGCGAGCGAGGAGTTGCCGCGTTGATCATCTCCAGTTGAGGCGTCCAGATCTGCCCGTTTGCATAGTTGCGCACCTGGTCCTGAGGTCCCTCGGAGATGTAGGCGAGCCGCTTGTCGATCCATCGCGCGAACAGGTAGGCGTCCAACTCGAACTGCTCGTTCACCTCGTCGATCGCGGCCAGGTTCACGATGTGCAGGCCGATCACGATGGCGATCGGTTTGCCATCTTCAAATGGCGGCTGCAAAATCGGATCGGTCGCGATGCCAGTCGGAGTCTGCGCCGCGCGAACCGCCGCCGGACGCATCGCACCCGCGACGAAAACGATCGCGAGCGCAAAAGGAACCATCCCCCGTCGCATCCCCGCTCAGCCTTCCGGCGCCAGCATTTTGTCTGCCCGCACCAGCCGGTCGAACTCCTCGCCCGACAGCAGCTTCAGCGCGATCGCCGCCTCGCGCAGCGAGATCCCTTCCGCGTGAGCCTTCTTGGCGACCTTGGCCGCGTTGTCGTAGCCGATAGGTTCGCTCAGCGCCGTCACCAGCATCAACGAATTTTCCACGTTGCGCCGGAGCTGCTCGCGATTCGGCTCGATCCCTTCGACGCAGTACTTGCTGAACGACACGCACGAATGCGCCAGCAGCATCGTCGAGTGCAGAAAATTGTGGATGATGAGCGGTTTGAAGACGTTGAGCTCGAAATTCCCCTGCGACCCCGCCGTCGTGATCGCCACGTCGTTGCCGATCACCTGGATACAGACCATCGTCATCGCCTCGCTCTGCGTCGGGTTCACCTTGCCCGGCATGATCGACGAGCCCGGCTCGTTCTCCGGCAGGATCAATTCTCCGAGACCGGTGCGCGGTCCCGAGCCCATCCAGCGGACGTCGTTGGCGATCTTCATCAGCGACACCGCCAGCGTCTTGAGCGCTCCAGAAGCCGCCACCAGCGCATCATGCGCCGCCAGCGCCGCGAATTTGTTCGGCGCCGACTTGAACGGGAGTCCCGTGTACTCCGCGATTTTCCTTGCGACGCGCTCGGCAAACTCGCGATGCGTATTCAGTCCGGTGCCGACCGCCGTCCCGCCAATCGCCAGCTCGAGCAGGTCCGGCAGTGCCGCCTCGATTCGCTTCACGTCGTAGTCGAGCTGCGCGACGTAGCCCGAAAATTCCTGTCCGAGCGTCAGCGGCACTGCGTCCATCAGGTGCGTGCGCCCGATCTTCACGATGTCGGCGAACTCCTTTGCTTTGCGCGCGAGTGCGTCGCGCAGCTTTCGCACCGACGGAAGCAGATCGTGCGTGACCTCCTCGGCCGCCGCAATATGCATCGCGGTCGGGAACGTGTCGTTCGACGACTGCGACATGTTGACGTCGTCGTTGGGATGTATCGGCTTCTTGCTGCCGAGCACGCCGCCTGCCATCTCGATCGCGCGATTCGAGATGACTTCGTTGGCGTTCATGTTGGTCTGCGTGCCGCTGCCGGTCTGCCAGATGCGCAGCGGAAAGTGCTCGTCGAGTTTGCCGGAGATCACTTCTTCCGCGGCCGCACTTATCAGTCTGGCCTTGTCGGCGGGCAACTTGCCGAGGTCGCGATTAACTTCGGCCGCCGCCTTCTTCAGAATCCCGAACGCGCGCACCACCGAACGCGGCATCCGGTCGAATCCGATCGCGAAGTGCAGCAGCGATCGCTCGGTCTGCGCCCCCCAATAGCGGCCGTTCGCGACTTCGATCGCCCCCATGCTGTCGGTTTCGACGCGCTTGCCGGATTGCGGCGCGGGCAGTCCTTTGGCTGCGGTGGCAGTCTTCGCGGTCACCGCGTGCTTGGCGACAACAAAAGCGGCGGGTTTGCGCATCTTCGATTTCGACTTCGATGCCATCTTCTATTCCTGCTGTTTTTCGACCTTCTCGCGCCGGATATTCTAACCCGGCGGGCGGCCGATAACAGCGGTTTCCGACCGTCGCGATTCGCCCCGCGTTGCCCTTTTCAGAGGCGCTGTGCCGATATAGGTTATGCGGCGTACTCTCGACAATAGAGACTACGACTCTCGATCGAGATATCTTAAGCACTGGAATCCAAGCGAGGCTGCCAACCATGCCCTGGACGATTACCCGTCTTTGCATCGACTGCGTTGACACCGGATGCGTCAGCGTATGCCCCGTCGATTGTATTTACGAATACGTCGGCGCCGACAAAGTAAAATTCCCCAACCAGCTCTACATCGATCCCGACGAATGCATCGATTGCGGCGCCTGCGAGCCCGAATGCCCATGGCAGGCGATTTTCGAGGAGCCGGCCGTTCCCGACGTCCTCAAGGACGACATCGCGCTAAACCACGCGCTGCTGGAAATCAAAGATCAGTTCAAGGTGATGCCGTTCAAGAAGGTCGAGCACCCAACTCCCGAGCAGGTCGCCGAGAACAAGAAAAAGTGGGGCGTCGATCCGAATAGCTGATTCTTACCTCGCCCCAATTAGGATGTAGCGTTCCGCGCCACTTCTTATCCGCCTCGCCCGCTTAGTTGCGGGAGAGGTCGCGCCTCTGGCGCGGGTGAGGGGGACCTTTTACGGGAGAGGCGTCCGGCCGCAACGCGGCCGGTAGGTGAGGGTTCTGCCTCCGAGGCCGACGCTTTATCACACCGCTTCCTCAATTGCGGCCAGCAACGATGCGAGGTCGAACGGTCCGTCGTGACGCTCACCGTTTATGAAGAACGTCGGCGTGCCGTTGACTCCGCTTCTGACTCCGCTGCGAAAATCCTCGCGCACCCGCTCGATGTAAACGCTCTCTTTCATCTCTTTAACGAATCGCGGCACATCGAGATGGAGCGCGCGCGCATACCGCACCAAGTCGTCATCTTCGAGCGCATCCTGGTTCTCGTACAGCAGGTCGTGCATCTCCCAGAACTTACCCTGCGCGCTGGCCGCCTCCGCCGCTTCCGCGGCATGCTCGGCATGCGGATGCGCCTCGCCTAGCGGAAAATTTCGAAAAACCAAGCGCACCTGGTTCCCGAGGCGCTCCTGAAGCGCCTTCACTACCGGATAAGCCTCGCCGCAGTAGGGGCATTCGTAGTCGCCGTACTCGAGCAATGTGACCGGCGCCTTCGCGGGGCCCTGCACGTGATCGTTCGCGCCGACGGGCGGCTTGAGCCGGCCGGTTGCAGTTGGACTCATCGTACGATCTCCTGACTTTTTGCGCCTACTTTTTCGACGCGAGCGCTTCGAGCGCCTCCAGTATTCCGTCGGCGCCGGGGTTGACGCCGACCGGAGACAGGTAGCTCCAGCTTATCGTCCCCTTTGGATCGATCACGAACAGCGCCCGCTCGGTGACGCCGTCGCCCTCCCGATAAGCGCCGTACCTGCGTGCGATGCCGCCCTTGGGCTCGAAATCCGACAGCAACGGGAAGTGCAATTTGCGGTCGCGAGCGAAAGCGGCGTGGCACCAGGAGCCATCGACGGAAATACCGACGATCGCCGCCTTGAATTTGTGGAACTCGGGGAGCACCTCGTTGTATAGCGCCATCTGATCGCCGCAGACCGGACTCCAGTCGGCCGGGTAGAAGGCCATTATCAGCGGCGCCCCGCGAAAGTCGCTCAACGAGACGATTTGGTCGGGCGTGCTATGCAGAGAAAAATCGGGGGCCGGAGTGCCGGGCGCGAGAATTTTGTTTGCGGGTTCAGCCATAGCGTGACTCTCCTGAATCTCTGGCAGGTCGGAAACCAGGTCCGTGAATTGTCGATGCTAGTACCGCGGAACTTCTGTGACAAACCGCCTACGGTACTTTTCGGTCGCGGTATTTTCGAAACCACTCCCAAGCGCGTGCATCGGCTTGTCTCAGGGCTTCGTAACATTTGTCGCAGAGAAAAACGCCAACCTTCGCGATGCGGAAGTGGAGAAAATCGTCTATCTGACGATGCCTGCCGGCATTCCCGCAGCGTTCGCATCGGGAATCGTGACCTGGCGGCAAACGCGTATGCCTACTGCGTGATGACCATCGCCGCGGTGCGCGTTAGCGGGATGGTGACTGAGGAGACCATGCTCGTCAGCGGCGGGAAGTTGTACGTAACGACCACGGTAACCACGCCGCCAGGCTTGTTGTTGGGCGCCCAGGTCGTGGTGACGGTCATCGAATTTGTATTCAGCACGCCGACCACAAGACTATCCGCATAACTCTGGACCCCGGACGATGACACCGGCGACACCGCGGTCGAGCCATGAACAGTCGCGTAGCGAACGGCTTGCTGAGCGGTGTAACAAACGAAGTCGTAACAGTAGAGTGCCAGCGCGAAGTTGATGATGCCGAAAAACAGCATCAGGCACGGCGTCAGCACCAGCGCGAACTCGGCCATCGCCTGTCCCGGCTGCGACCATCGGAACCTGGCGCGCAACCGTCGACGCCGCAGTCTAATGATGCCCGCGTTCATTTGACTATTGAACCACCCGCATAATCGCTTTGCCGGGAACTGTCATCGTCGGCAGAATCCCCATGAAAGTGATCAGCGGTGTGTACGGCGCGGCGGTGTTGACCTGGGCGTACAACAACCGATGGCTGGTGGCGCAGTCGGTCGACAGGCAGGTCGAGGCGGTCCCGTCGGAGCATATGCAAAAGTGCGTCGCGACCTCCGTCATTCCGGTCAGGTTTGGCGCGTCGTTGGCCGCCGCCGCCTGCATCCCGGCGTTATCGCCCGCGGTCGTAAGATTCTGCGCGCCATACTGAACGCCGGCCCGCGCCGCGTTGGCAACCGAGATCGCGATGTAGAACGCGCGACCCGTTTCCACCACCACCAGGAACATCATCAGCAGCAACGGCAGGCTGAGCGACAGCTCCACCGACGCCTGCCCGCGCGTGCGCTTTTTATTCTGTCGCATCTTGTTCATTCGGCTAGTATCGTCCCTTTTATCGGTGAGCCGCCCGTCAGCGAGGAATAGTTGGTGCCGAGCGTCGCACTGCCGCTAAGCACAACCTTGTCCGCGACCACGATGCTGTAGCCGCTGAGGCTGCTGCCTCCGCTGTAGGTAAGCGTCGTCGTCGGGAAGTAGATTGCGCCGTCGAAGGTCGAACTCGAACTCCCGCTTACCGTGCTGCCCGCATCGCTGCTCGGTATCGAGCGATCCTGAAAGAACAGGATTCCCGCCAGCGGCCCCGAAGTCGGCGCGCTGAAATTCGAGGTCGCATTTCCAGTCAACGTGATTGCCTGGTAACCGCCGCTTCCCGTGGTGTTGTAGAACGTTATTCCAGTGCCCGTCATCACCGGGCCGCCATTTGCACTGAGCCCGCCGCCCGCGAGTATGTAAGTCCCCGCGTTGAAATTCGTGTATCCATTGCTGATCTTGATGCCGCCGCAATAGGTGCCGGCATAGAGTTGGTAGTGGCTGCTGCTGGTGCCGGGGTTGCTCAGCGATAAATTGGTGTGGGCGCATGAAGCGACGGTCGGCGCCTGCACGTAGGCCAGCGGATCGGAGGCCGCAATCACCCCAGTCTTCGGCGTCGGCGTATAGTTCGTGCTGCCGCCGCCGGTGTAACCGCCCACGACGCTGATAGTCGGCGCTGTGATTGAGGCGCTGCCGCTGAGCACCATCGCAGTCGAGGAGCTCGAGTCGACCAACAGGCCGCAACCGCTCTGGATGCTCGCGCTGCCGCTGCCCGACAACGCGCTCGACGCCGACGGATCCAACACGTAAATGCAGTTCGGACCGGTGCCCTCGTATGCGACCGCACGTGCCGACACGGTCATCGTGTTGATTCCGATCGTGCTCAGGAAATAAGTGGGCTCGGGCTTGGTGACGATCGCCTCGACGTAAGCCGCGTTGCCGGCGTTTGGTCCCATGCTCGGAGGACTGTTGATTGCCACGGTCACGCTGCTTGCGCCGTCCGTGTATCCGTTGCTCGCCGCGTCCGCTTTGCCCGCCGCCACCAGGTCGCCGTAGTTCGATTCCGCGGCGCCGGCCATGGCGGCGCTGTCAGCCGCCGTCTGCATCATGTTCTTTTGGTGCTGCATGAAGCTGAAATCGGTGACCACCCCAATCATGCCCATCAGCGCGACCATCGAAACGCAGATCAGCACCATCACCTGACCTCTCGCGCTCGCCGCCGCCGCCATTGTTTGGTTCGCACTCATTCGGCCAGTGTCGTTCCTTTTATTGGTGATCCGCCCGTCAGCGAGGAATAGTTGGTGCCGAGTGTCGCGTTGCCGCTGAGCGTCAGCTCGTTCGCTACGACGATACTGTAGCCGCTGGAGCTGCTGTTGCCGTTGAAGCTGAGGGTAGTAGTCGCGAAATAGATAGCCCCGTCGAAGGTCGAACTCGAATTTCCAGTGATCGTGCTGCCGGCGTCGGTACTCGGGATCGAGCGATCCTGAAAAAACAGGATTCCCGCCAGTGGACCCGAGGTCGGCGCACTTAAATTCGACTGTGCGCCGCCGCTCAGCGAGATTGCTCCGTAACCACCGGTCCCCGTTGTGTTGTAAAAGGTCACCCCGGTGCCGGTGATCGTGGTGTTGGCGTTCAGGGTCATTCCGCCGCCAGCGAGCACGTAGGTTCCCGCGTTGAAATTCAGCACGGCGTTGCCATGGACCGTGATACCGCCGCAATAGGTGCCAGCGTATAGCTGGTAGGGACTGCTGCTGCTCCCGTTGTTCCCGGTCAGCGAAAAATTCGTGTGGGCGCATGAGCCGACGGTCGGCTCGGCCACGTAGGCCAGGGGATCGGACGCTGGAATCACCCCGGTCTTCGGCGTCGGCGTAAGGCTTACGTTGCCCCCGGCGCTGTATCCTCCGACGACCCCGATACTCGGTGCCGTTATCGAGACGTTGCCGACCAAAGACATACCGGTCGATGAGCTCGAGTCCACCAGCAGGCCGCAGCCGCTTTGCAAGGTGATATTGCCGTTGGCCGACAACGCGCCCGACGCCGACGGATTCAAAACGTAGATGCAATTCGGACCGTTGCCCTCGTATGCGACCGCGCGCGCCGACACGGTCATCGTGTTGACTCCGAGCACGCGCAGAAAGTAGGTCGGCTCCGGCTTGGTGACGATCGCCTCAACGTAAGCCGAGTTGCTGACGTTTGGTCCCGTGCTCGGAGGATTGTTCATCGCCACCGTGACGCTGCCTACGCCGTTGGTGTATCCGTTGCTCGCCGCGTCCGCTTTGCCGGCCGCCACCAGGTCGCCGTAGTTCAATTCCTCCGCGCCCGCCATCGCCGCGCTGTCTGCCGCCGTCTGCATCATGTTCTTTTGATGCTGCATAAAGCTGAAATCGGCGACCACCGCGATCATGCCCATGATCGCGACTATCGAAACGCAGACCAGCACCATCACCTGCCCGCTCGCGCTCGCCGCTAACGCAGCTAAGTTGTTAGAATCGCGATCCACGGCCTCGCGCCGCGCCGGTGGCACATTGCTCGTCATAATTGGTTCACTCCAATGAACAGAGCACCGCCCGTGCCATTCGATTAGTCCCCTGATCACCACACGCGCAGGCCGCAAGCTGTCCTAACCTGAATGCGGACTGTCCGGTTATGACTCTGTTGAAGACATCGAGCACCGAGCCGCTCAGTCAATTAGTTGAGCGTCACGGCTTTTTTGATCAGTACAGACCGTTTCGGCTTCTGAACGATATGGGGGCGCTCGCATTCGGACCTACATCGATGAATCTGGCGATGTTCCTGACGAAATAAAACTTATGCTCGCCACCCACTCGATCAAAAGCAGACGACGCCCACCAATCGCCGTTCAGCAATGATGTTCCGAGCGCAACGACCCTGACTACCGAAGGCTTCGGAGTCGTTCCTTCGAGCACCTCCGACGCCGCCGGATATCAATCCAATCATTAGTAAAACTGAAACACTATATAATCATTGAAGCGATAAATCGCAGTTTGCGACAAATTTTATTGACCAAATTTGCCTGCCCGCCCTAATGTCGAACGAGTAGGCAGGTTCGAGGTCAACTTCGTTCCGCGTCCCCGCACGGGAGGTATCTATGCGAAGGCAGGATTCTTTGTCGTCATGGGTGTCAACGAATGTGGTGGCCTTGGTGCTGTTCGCAATTGGAGCGTTCGGCTCGCCAGGGTACGCCCAGGTTAAACCGGGTGACTTTATCACGCCGGAGAATGCAACCAAGGTTAAAGACCTGGTAGGCCCCGGCGTCTACTACAAGGTCGAGCACGGCATGACGATGAAGATTGTGCCGGCGCAGCGCGTCGATTGGCCGCCTCCTTACAAGGACGCGACCGAAAAATATTCGTCGCAGGTTCGTCTCTCACAGGACCGGAAGTCGCTCGTCGGCTTCGTCGCCGGTCAGCCGTTCCCATTGATCGACGCCAACGACCCCGACGTCGCCGTCAAGGTCATCTGGAACAACGTCTTCCGCCCAATCACCTCGGATGACTACGATCTCCGATTCTACGACTGCGATTCCGAGTACACGAAGAAAGGCCCGCAGGCCGGCCAGATCGAGTATTTCCAAATCGGTCACTATGCCGGTTACGATCTCGTGGGCCGCACCGAAGTCGAGCCGATGCCCACCGATCCCGATTTCAAGACCACCGGCCGCTACTGGCTGTTCGGCCTCTATCCAATTCTTGCACCGCAGGAAATTCGAGGAACCGGCTTCATCCGTTATCGTTACGCCGATCCAAAACGGGGCGATGACATCTGGAGCCTTGACGCCGGCTCACGCCGGCTGCGCCGCGTCAACGAGGCGATCATGAGTTCCTCAACTACCGGTGGCGGAAGCGCCGCGCATACCTGGGATCCCGATCACTACTCGGGCTTCAATCCCAAGACCGAGCAGTGTACCTACAAATTCCTTGGCGAGAAGAACATGCTCGCGACGATCCACGCCGAGCATTCGCCCGAGCAGCGATGCCCCACGGACGGCGGCGCTAGCGCGTGCCCCGAGGCATGGGAGATGCGCCACATGTACATCGTGCAGGCGCTGCCCGATCGCTCGCGCATCAACGCGCTTGATTCGCGCACCGTCATCTTCATGGACAGCGAAATGTGGTTCGAGCCCTACATCGATACGTATGACCGGCAGGGCCATCTATTCCGCGCCCATATCTACTGGCTGGCGACTCGCGACCGCCCGGTGCCCGACGCCAGGGTCGCAATCTATCCGTTCAAGCGCTCGTTCGTCGTCGGCGCGGTCTCGACCGACGTGCAGTCGGGCCTCGCGACGATGTGCTATCTGCCGGGGATGGAAACGCCTGAGCGCGAATGCTGGTACATCAACATGGGCGCGGTCGATCGCCAATTTTTCACCACCCAGGCGATGGTTCGCGCGGCGTCGTTCTAAGAGCCAATCTGTTCGCGATGAAAAACGGGCGCGGTGGTCAATCACCGCGCCCGTTTCTCATCTTAGTACCGGGTGCAGGGGCTGGCCCCTGCCGAAGGAAGCGTGAAACCCACCGCGGGTTTCACATTAAATCAAGTTCCGAAGTTCCCCCGCATCACACGATCCTCTTCTGCCCGTGCTTGAATCCCCCCTGCTCGCCGATCGCCTCATTGCCGCGTTCAGGCTCAATCCGCTGAGTCTCGCGTTCCCGCTCAGGCACGCGACGACGCCCGCGATGCTGCCCCTCGGGACGCGGCTCTCGACGCGCGCCCTCTGCCGGCAAAATCTCGATCGATCGCAGCTGACCTTCACCCGCCGAGCGCGTCGTGATCATCGGATCGTCCTTCAACGCCAGATGCACCACGCGCCGGTCGCGCGCCGGCATCGGCTCGAGCCGCACCGGCTTGTGCTCGCGCTTGGCCTTCTCGCCCATCGAGAGCGCCATGCGATGCAATTGTTGGCGGCGCCGCGCGCGATACGATTCGGTCTCGAGTGAAATCGGCGCCGCGTCCTTGATTCGCCGCGCCAGAATGCGATTCACCAGGTACTCGAGCGCGTCCAGGGTCTGGCCATGCCGCCCGATCAGGATTCCCGAACCGTCGCCCTTTATTTCGAGCTCGACCGTCTCCGCATCGACTTCGATCTGCCGCACTTCCGTCTGCTCGCCCATCTGCTCGAGGATCTGTTTGAGGATCACCGTCGCTTCGCGGCGCTGTTCCTCGACGTCCGCGCTTTTGCGCCCCGCCGCGCCGCTATCGTCGTCGCCCCCAGATAAGCCAGGATTAGACGCGCCAGGGTTCGCGCCCCGCGCGCCCCCGTCATTGCGGCCTCGCCGCTGACTCTCGCGCGCGCCCGACGCGGCATCGCCGCGCGCTGGCGGCGGCGTATGCGCGGTCTCCTCGTTCGCGACGCCGCCGGCACTCAGCGCGCTCTTGCGCGTCACTCGCACCCGCGCATTCCGCGCGCCCAGTCCGAGCACGCCCGAGCGCGGCGACGCGAGCACTTCTACCGCCACCTCGTCTGCGCGCGCGCCAAGTTGCGCGAGCGCTTCCGTTGTCGCCTCTTCCACCGAGGCGGCCTCCACTTCTATCGAGTTCATATTGCTCATGTAGCCGGTGTGTATTGTTGGAATTCGCGGTTGAGAAAGTATTGCTGGATCACGCCCAGCAGGTTCGACGAAAAATAATACAAAGCCAGTCCCGCCGGAAAGTTTATCAGCATTATCGTGAAAATCAGCGGCGTCAGCATCATCATCCGCTGCTGATTCGGGTCCGGCGTGGTCGGCGTCATGTACTGCTGCAAAAAGCTGGTCGCACCCATCAACAGCACCAGCACCGGCAGGCCGTGGCAATGCATCAGCGGCAGCTGCGGCAGGCCCGGCACATGTAGGCAGTCGGGCGTCGACAAATCGTTGATCCAGCCGACGAACGGCGCGTGGCGCAGCTCGATCGAATTCAGCAACGCCTCGTACAGCCCGAGAAAAATCGGCAACTGCAGCGCCATCGGCGCGCATCCGCCCAGCGGGTTGACGTGATTGCGCTTGTAGAGATCCACCATCTCCTTCTGCAACTGCTCGTTGTTGTCCTTGAGCTTGTCGCGCAGGCGCTGGATCTGCGGTTGCAGGCGCTGCATCTTCATCATCGAGCGCTGACTTCTGATCGATATCGGCAGGAACGCAATCCGGATCGATACCGTCAACAAAATGATATCGACGCCGTAGTTGGGTGCGATGTAATGAAACAGCTTCAGCGCGCGCAGAAAAATCAGCGCCAGGATTCCCGCCCAGCCGAAATCGATCGCCTTGTGCAGCGCTGGATTCACCGCTTCCAGCGCCTCCAGCAGCTTCGGTCCCATGTAGACTTCGCTGTGGACTCGCGTCGCGCCATCGAACAGCAGCCGCGCAATCGCCTCGTCACCTGCGTACGACATTGTCAGCTCGCCCGTAGTCGGCGCCTCGGGCAAAAATACCGCCAGGAAATATCGATCGCCGAAACCCGCGTACGTGATCGTCCCGGCGCGCGTCGAATCCTCCGGCTTCAGGGTCTTCAAGCTCTTTTCGTTGTGGGTGATCACCTTGTCGCCGACGTCGGCCTGCAATTCAGGAATATCGTAGTACCCCTGATGCGCCGTCAGTGGCTGGCTCATCGACACGCCAATTTGACTCGGGGCCGGGCCGCCGCTGGCAGCCACGTCCATCGAAAACACGTAGCTGCTCGGCTTGAACGTGAAAGTCTTGGTGATCGTCGTGCCGTCCGCGGTCTTCGCGACAAACGTCACCGTCGCATCCGCTCCCGCCGCCGGCTTGATTTGCGCGGGCGCGGTCGTCTCGTAGCTGAGATCGCGGTCGTCGAACACCTGGTCCGCGCGCGTCATCACCGCGCCAAGCGGCAGATGACCTCCCGGCGACGCCTGCACCATCTCGTAGGGCGGACTGTCCTTCGCCGCAGCCTGCTGGTAACGAGTCAGAACAAAACTTTTCAGCCGCGCGCCATGAGTAGTGAACAGCGCAACGTAAAAGTCGGAGTCCACTTCGACAGTCCTCTCAGGCACCAGCGCCATCGACGGCGTCATCGGAGCCGATTGCTGCCCCGTCGGCGCCGCGGTCGCAGCCGCTCCTGGAGCAGCCGCCCCTGCGCCGGTGGCGACCGCGCCGGTGGCGACCGTGGCGACGGCCCCGGGACTGCCCAACAATGCGGTCGCCTGTCCGTTGCCAAGCGCCTGCGCCTGCTCAGCCTTGGCGGCCTTGGCCTGCTCGGCAGCCTGCTGCTGCTGTTCAGTAGGCGGCGGAAAAAATCGCTTCAGCACCAACTCCTGGTAAGCAACCACCAGGACGATGGACAAAATGACCGCGATCAGAACTCGACTAGAATCCAACTTGGTTCCTTGTTTCCGACTTTCCTAACCTCTCCTCGGACAAGGAGAGGTTAGGATCCAGATCTTCCCCCTTAAACTTTTAACAGGGACGAAGTCCCGCATCCCGCGGCGGTGCCGATTCTCATCTTCGTACCGGGTGCAGGGGTCACCCCGGCCGAAGGAAGCGTGAAACCCACCGCGGGTTTCACATAAGATTAGTCTCCTCATCGCTTCCCCTCCGCTCCGCGCGACCGCACCGGGTCGTACCCATGCCCACCCAGCGGATTGCACCGCGCGACTCGCCAAATCGCCATCGCCGCGCCGCGAATCATCCCGTACTCCGCAATCGCATCGCGCGCATACGCCGAGCAACTCGGCTCGAAGCGGCATGCCGGCCCGTTAATCGCATGAATAACCGGCGAGATCGCCGTCCGATAAATCGCAACCGCACCAATCGCCACAAATCGCGGCGCGGCTTTCAATCGATCCGACGTATCCGCCCGCGCCATCACTTGCTCACCGCCATTCGTCCGCTCAGATTGCGCGCCGCCATCGTAAGTTCATCGCTGATTGCCCCCGATTCGAGCGCGGCCGCTCCACCGCGAGCGATTACCACTATCGACGTCCCTACCGGCAGTTGCGCACGCATCGCTTTTCTAAAAAACTCGCGCACGCGCCGCCTCATCCGGTTGCGCACGACAGCATTGCCGATTCTGCGCGAGACCGTAACGCCCAGCCGCGACCGAGTCGGGTCATGGTCCAGATTACCCGCGTACAGCACGAAGTGGGGGCTCTGGAATCGCAGACCCTGTCGCTGGAGGCGCAAAAATTCCGCGCTTCGATGCAGCCTGTCTGCCGCCGCGAAGCTCAATTGCGCGCGCACGCGGGTTAGCCCGGCTGCTTGGGCGGTATCGAGATTGCGAGGCGCACGCGGCCCTTCGCGCGGCGGCGCTTGAGCACCTTGCGTCCGCCCGGCGTGGCCATCCGCGCCAGGAATCCATGGGTTCGTTTGCGTCGGCGGTTGTGCGGTTGGTAGGTCCTTTTCATTGCTTCGGGCCAGCTTCACTCAAGTTTTGTATTCAGACCGGCAAGGTCTGTTGTGGGTCGGGTATCCTTCGATGTGGCGCGATCTTTTTCAGCCTGACAGATGTATGGAACGACCCCGAACACGCAATCGAACCATACCGCACGCCATTGAGCAAGCACCCCCGAACCCGCGAAGGAGGAGGAACGTAATCGTATGTGAAACCCGCGATGGGTTTGTCCGAATCCTAACCTCCCCTTGTCCGAGGGGAGGTCGGCGCGAGCCGAAGGTGAGCGACGGGTGAGGTGCAACGCTAGCCGTGGCAGTTGCGCCCAGTTGTGCTGCTGTCGGGCGTCGAACTTAGCGTCTTTTGAATTGTGGTCAGACGTGTCGACGTGGATACGATGTCAGGCGTTGCACCTCTCCCGGCGACACCGCTGCGCGGCTTACGCCGACCTCTCCTCGGACAAGGAGAGGTCAAGCCGGAGCGGATGGGTTCCCCCCTACTCACCCTTAATCCGCGGATCGTCGTCCCGCACGCAACTCGAATACGAATATCGCTCGACGTAAACGTTGCCGCTATCGTCCTTCTCGGCCGCTATCACGACCGACCGATAATTCTCGCATGCCTCCTGCGACGAGAAGCCATCGACCTGCTCCCATTCCGACATCGGCGTCTCGCGCTGCAACCCTTTCCGCGCACAATCAATCGAAGGCGCCATCAAAATCCAGCCCGCCAACGCCACTGCCGCAAAATGCCCAAACTTCATTAAATTGCACATAACAACAGTCGCGCCCGCAAGCACCGCCACTCCTAATCCAATGAGTTCGAACAGGGACGAAGTCCCGCATCTTTCTTTTCTGAGTACCGGGTGCAGGGGTCACCCCTGCCCAAGGAGGTGCGGAACCCACGGTGGGTTCCGCATTTAATTAAGTGATTTACCCTTCCCCTACCCTCCGCTAGCGCTCCGACGCTCCGGTTCCTCCGCCGCCTTCTCCGCGGATTTTTCCGCGCAGCGCCGCTTCAGCTCCGCGAACGCGTCATCGACGAACGCCTTCATCAGCGCCACGTCGGGCATGACGCGCGGATCCGCCATCATTCCGAAATATAAACTCTTGTAGTAACTGAGTATTGCGACTGCATACCCCATCGTCGCGCCGAGCGGCACCAGCGGTACCATGTCCAGGCACACGTGACCGTTAATATATTGCGGCACTTGCACGCCCGGCACGTTGGTCGCGATAAAATTTATTCCGAATGCCGGCAGCCCGAAGCCGTCGGGCCGAGGCTTCCAATTCGTCCACTTCGCCAGCCGTCCCGCGACGTCCATCATCGTCGTCGCCGCGCGCGCGGCCGGCCCGATCATGCTCGGCGGTATCGCGTCGCCGAGCTGCATCATGGCTTCCAGAGCCTGCGCGGACCCGGCCGCCTTGATTCGCTCGGTCTCCTCATGGATCAAGCTCAGCCGCTCGACGATATCCATCGGCGCCGCCGGCGCGGTCGGGAACATCATCGAGACGCGGTTCCCGAGCGAGCTCTTTTCGCTTTTGTGCCGCACGTTGACCGGACATCCGATACATAGTTGCTGTCCTTCGACGGTGTACCCATGATGCTGCAAATAACGCGCGGCGCCCTCGGTCAACATAGCCAGTACAACATCATTGACGGATCCGCCGAACGCCGATCTGATCGCGCGAAAATCCGCGAACGATTGACGCGTCCACGCCACTCTTCGTTCCTGCGTAACCGGCGTCGAGTTCCACGGCGTCGCCACTATTCGCCGCGTCGCCAGCTCGGTCATCACCCGCGACGCCTCACCGAGCTGCCGCGCGCGCTCCGTCACCGACGCCGGATCCTCGATCGCTTCGACCGCCGCGTTAATCGTCGAGTTGACCGTCCCCTGGATTTGGTCGCGCAGCGCCTCCGCGAATCGCCGTATCAGGCTCGACGGCTTGGCCGCCACCCACGGCTCCGGCGGCTGCGGAATATCGTCGGGCTCCGCGCGAAAATCGTACATCACCTTCAGCAGCTCGACGCCCGACACGCCGTCGACCAAACAGTGATGCACCTTCCACATCAGCGCCGTGCGATTCCCGTCCAGGTTGTGAAAGACGTGCAAGGCCCACAGCGGATGCTTGCGGTCGAGCGGTTTCTGGTAGACGCGCATCATTTCCTCGAGCGCGTCGCCTTCGCTCAGCGCGTCGGGCAGCTCATGCAGATGCACATGGTTCTCGATCGCGAATTCCGGGTCATCCTCCATCATCGCGTGCGCGAAATTCAGCGGAACCTCGATCAGCCGCTGCCGGTAGCGCGGCACCAGATGCATCCGTTCCTCGAAATGTCCCAGCAGCGCGTTGAAATCGACTCGCCCCTCGAACAATCCGATCGATCCGATATGCAGCGGCCCGCTTTGCGACTCGGCATAGATAAAGGTCGCGTCCTGCGTCGACAGCCGATAACTCGAGGCGGATGGAAACGTGGAATTTTCGGCCATTCGAACTCACCTCCGAACCGGATTTCCTCCGGGCTGCGGCGCGATGCCCCGTCCCAGCCGAGAAAAAAATTCCTGGAAATGACAATTGCCGTAGACTGCAAAGTTTGGCAGGCATCATCGCCAAAGCGCAAGCTTTTTTTTAGCCGCCGGAGCTTGCCGGATCGCCCGCGCTGATCCAGTATATCGGTCCGCGCGAGTTACGAGCGGCTTACAACAAAAAACAAAACGTAATGCCGATAGCCACGCTTGCGCACAAGGTAGTTCGACGGAGGGTTTTTTTCGATGGCTGAGCAGATCAAAACTAATCGCCCTTATCCGATGCAGCTCAAGTTGCGCGACGGCCGCAGCGCCACCATCCGCATCATGGGACCCGCCGACCTCGACAAGATAGTCGAATTCGCCAAGGACCTCCCCGCTGACGATCTGCTCTTCCTCCGCACCGACATCACCGACCGCAACGCCGTCAAGGTTTGGGTCGATAACATCAAGAACGGACACACCATCACGCTGCTGGCCGAAATAGACGGCGAGCTCGCCGCCTATGCCAGCGTCCACCTGGATCAGGCGCGATGGACTCGCCGGGTCGGCGAAATTCGGGTCATGACGTCGTCGCGCTACCGCGGCGCGGGACTCGGCCGCCGCCTGGTCGCCGAGGTTTTCGATCTCGCGCGGTCGCTCGGCCTCAAAAAGATCACCGCCCAGATGACCACCGAGCAGACCGCCGCGCGCGCCGCCTTCGAGCATTTGGGCTTTCAGGTCGAGGCGATGCTTTCCGACTGGGTCGAGGACCGCCGCGGCCGCTCCCGCGATCTCCTAATCATGACCTACGACGTAGCCGGCTTCTCAGACCGCATAGTCGCCTGAGTCCGATTCCTAACCTCTCCTTGTCCGAGGAGAGGTCGGCTTAAGCCGCGCAGCGGTGTCGCCGGGAGAGGTGCAACGCCTGATAGCCCAGCCACGCCGACTCGTTTAACCTCAATGCAAAGACACTGACTCCGCCGCCCGACAGCAGCACAACTCGCGCAACTGCGACTGCCAGCGTTGACCTCTCCCGTCGCTCACCTGCGGCTCGCGCCGACCTCTCCTCGGACAAAGAGAGGTTAGGATCCGGATCTTCCCCCTTAAACTTCTAACAGGGGCGAAGTCCCGTATCTTTATTTCTTAGTACCGGGTGCAGGGGTCACCCCGGCCCAAGGAAGCGTGAAACCCAGGCGGGTTTCACATTAAATCAAGTGATTTCCCCTTCCCGTGCCTACTGCGTAACCACCAAAATCCGAAACGTCCCCTGAACCGGCACCGGCCGCGGATGCTCCGGGCTTGCCCCCGCCGGAAACCTCAAGTCCGCCGTCGGCAAATAAACCATCTGCCCACTGTTATCGACCGCCATCGTCCGCGCGCCGAATTCGGTCTTCGCCACCTGCGCCAGCTCGAACTTGTCCGCCGACACTTCGCGAATAATCGTCAACGTCCCGTCGCCGCAGCTCGCGAACACCAGCCCGCCCCGGAATGCGGTCGCGTCGACGAACGCGCCGATCGGAAAATCCGCCACGATCTTTCCGTCGTCGGCATTCATCACGACCAGCTCTTTGTTTCGACACCCGATGAACAGCCGATGCGTCCCTCTGTCCATCGACATCCCGGTCGGCCGCTTACCCGGCCCGGTCGGCCATCGCGCGACGACCTTCATCGCCTTCGTATCGACCACCGCGACTTCGTCCTTGTCCGCGATATTGACGAACACCTTGCCGCTCTCATCCGCGACCGCGAACTCCGGCGAGCCGCCCAGGTCGACGCTCGCCAACAAAACCGCCTTCCCGCCGGCCGGATTCACGTCGGGCGCGATAGCCACCATCCGATGCGCATCGCCGCACATTACCAGCACGCGGTTGCTGCCGCGATCGTAGATGATACCGTCGGCATCATCCGCCGCCGGCACGACGCCGATAGTCGCGTGCGACTTCAGATCGAAAATCTGCACCGAGCCGCTCCCGCCATCGCTGATAAATCCGCGCCCCGCCTCCGGCACCAGCGCCACGCCATGCGCGCGATGCTGCCCCGGGATATCCGCCACGATCCGTCCCGTCGCGACGTCGATCGCCATCGTATGCGTAGTGCGGGTGACGTAGAGCACGTGCCCGTCATGGGCGAGCGTGGCGTAGTCCCATCCGCCGTCGCCGCCAACATTGAAAGTCGCAGTCAGCTTGTAAGCCAGCGTTCCCGCCCCCACCGCCAGCACTGCGCCAGCCGTCCCGATGACCGCGATCGCAACAACAAAGACTCGAACTAGATAATTTTTCATACTTTTATCTCGACCAACCACTGACACTGGGTGCAGGGGGTCACCGCTGCCGAAACAATCCATCAGCCTCGCAAGGCAACTCGACCACTCTCACCACCGCCTCAACGTTCAGCTCTCCATACAAATGAGGGAACAACTCGCCCGCGGCGTTCCGATGTACCCCGGCCGGCGCCTCAAACCTCAACTCCGCCTTAAGCCGCGACTCGTCAATCCACAAAACAACCAGGTCGTCCTGCCCACGATAAAACCGGTTAGCAGTATCAACCACCTGCGCAACAGTCGAGCAATGTATAAACCCCTCAGCCCGCAAACTGGCCGGCGCATAACTCCCCCGCGCAACCGCATCCGACCATGCACTCCGCTTGACGATATGAAAGATCATCGCCAGCGTACCTTATCATCCTAACCTCTCCTTGTCCGAGGAGAGGTCGGCGTAAGCCGCGCAGCGGTGTCGCCGGGTGAGGTGCAACGCCTGATAGCCCAGCCACGCCGACTCGTTTAACCGCAATGCCAAGACACTGACTCCGCCGCCCGACAGCAGCACAACTAGGCGCAACTGCGACTGCCAGCGTCGCACCTCTCCCGTCGCTTACCTTCGGCGCGCGCCGACTCTCCTCGGACAAGGAGAGGTTAGGAATCCGGATCTTCACCCTTAAACTTCTAACAGGGACGAAGTCCCGCATCTTATCTTAGTACCGGGTGCAGGGGTCACCCCTGCCCAAGGAGGTGTGGAACCCACGGCGGGTTCCACTTTCAATTAAGTGATTTCCCCTTCCCCGCTTACACGCGCATCGACGCGCGCGAATTCCCGAGCAGCATCTCCGCGACCGCCGTCAGATCGTTATCGTCGTAGTAGTCGATTTCGATCCTTCCGGGGCTGCCGCCGCGGCGCTTGAAGATTCTGACCTTGCGCTTGAGTGCGCGCTGCAGGCCTTCGGCGAGCGCGTTCAGGTTGGCGTCGCCGGTGGATCGGGAGCCGGTCGTCTCTGATTTGCGCGGGCGATTCGCCGTCGCCATTTCTTCGGCGCCGCGCGCCGAGAGTCCGACCGCCGCGATTCGCCGCGCCGCCGTCAGCTGCGCCTGTGCGGATCCAATCGCGAGCAGTGGCCGCGCCTGCCCCGCGCTGAGCTGTCCCTTCGCGATCATGGTCAAAATCGGCTGCGGCAGTTCCAGCAATCGAAGCGTATTGCCGACATAGGGCCGGCTCTTGCCGACGCGCGTGGCAACCTCGTCATGGGTCAGCCCGAAATGCTCGACGAGGCGGAAAAACGCGAGCCCTTCTTCGACCGCGTTCAAGTCCTCGCGCACGATATTCTCGACCAGCGACATTTCCAGCGCCGCGCGATCGTCGAGCTCGCGCACCACCACCGGAACGGCTTCCAGACCCGCCGCGCGCGCCGCCCGCAGCCGCCGCTCGCCCGCGATCAGCTCGTAGCGGGGGCCATCGGCGTCGGCCGCGTCGATTCGCCGCACGATCAGCGGCTCGATAATCCCCTGGCTCTGGATCGCGCGCGTAAGTTCGGCCAGCCGTTCGGCGTCGAAATTTATCCGCGGCTGAAACGGCCCGGCGGTGATACTCGCCACCGGCGCCATCTTGAACTGCGAATCGCCGCCACTATCTTCGGCGCCGGTTTCAACTCCCGCCGCCGCATTTCCAATCAACGCATCAAGCCCGCGTCCCAATGGTTTCCGCATCATCGTGGTAGTCCTCGTGTAATTTCGATCATGATCGCCACGCACTCAGGAACCTAACCCCTAACCCCTTCCCACTGTGGGAAGGGGAACCGGACGCGAAAAAAAACCGCTCCCACTTACCCAGTTCTAACAGGCCGTAAGGCCGCATCTTTTCTTAACCACCGGGTGCAGGGGCTGGCCCCTGCCGAAGGAAGCGTGAAACCCACCGCGGGTTTCACATTCAATTAGTTCCCGTTCCATTCTCTCCACGCGCGATAACTTCCGCGGCCAGCGCGCGATAACTCTCAGCGCCTGTCGATTTCGGTTCGTATTCGAGCACGGACAGTCCATGACTCGGGCTTTCCGACATCCGCACGCTGCGTGGAATCACGCTGCGAAAAACCTTTTCAGGAAAATGCTTTCGCACTTCGTCGGAGATTTCGTGACTCAGGCGATTTCGCGTGTCGAACATCGTGAGCACCAGGCCTTCGAGGTCGAGGCCCGGTCTCAGCGCCGCCTTGACCTTGTTGATCGTGCCGAGCAATGCGCTCAGACCCTCGAGCGCGTAGTACTCGCATTGCATCGGCACCAGCACGGAATCCGCCGCGACGAGTGCATTGAGGGTAAGAATCCCAAGCGACGGCGGCGTATCAATTAGAACATAGTTATATTCCAGTTTGATTGGCTCCAGGAGCGCTCGCAAGCGACGCTCCCGACCCTCCATCGTCACTAGCTCGATCTCGGCGCCGACCAAGTCGTCGCCCGCCGGCGCCAGCGACAACGTCGGCCGCACCTGCCGGATAATTTCCGCAATCGACAACCCGCCGACCAGCGCCTGGTAGATAGTCTTGCCCTCGCCACGGGCAGCCGCGACGTCCTCGGGCGTGCTAATCCCGGAAGTGGCGTTGCCTTGTGGATCGAGGTCGATAAGCAGAACGCGCCGACCCGTATCGGCCAGCGCGACCGCCAGATTGATGGCAGTGGTGGTCTTGCCGACGCCGCCTTTCTGATTGGCTATTGCGATTACCCGCCCCACGACCTGCCCCGCCGGGAAAAAAAAGCCCGGCACCTTTGCAAAGAGGAACTAGCTCCGAACCGCACACCAACGTTTCACGTGAAACGTTCGCCAACCATTAAATCCCCGCGATCGAATAAATGCAAATCGCGCGATCCAATTCGCACAAGTGCGTGAATCTATTGAATTTTTACGATCGAACGTTTCACGTGAAACGTTCTGAGGTTCACCGATTGTATGTGAAACCCGCAGTGGGTTTCACGCTTCCTTCGGCAGGGGTGACCCCTGCACCCAGTAACAAGAGAAGATGCGGCCTTACGGCCTGTTAGAACTGGTAAGTGGGAGCGGAGAAATCTTTCCGCCAAACCAACTTCCTAACAGGGACGAAGTCCCGCATCTTTCCCAGCACTGGGTGCAGGGGTCACCCCTGCCCAAGGAGGTGTGGAACCCACGGCGGGTTCCACATTCAATAAAGTGATTTACCCTTCCCCTGTCTACCGACGCGTCCAGGTCGCGACGGCGCGGCGCATCTCTTGGCGGCCATGGCGCAAATCGTATCCTGCCACCTGCCTATCGACGAGCCCCGCTGCGGATGCGGCCGCGATGCTGGCGGGATCGTCGAGCTTCTGATCGGCGCTTACGTAGAGCATCAGCACGCCTTCGAGGCGCAATCCGCGGCCGGCGATCTGGAAAATCGCGGGCACATCGCCGACCGCTCGCGACGTGACCACGTCGAAGCCGTCGCGCACGTCGGGCAACAAAAACTCCGCGCGTGCGCATTCGACGCGGACGTTCTGCAGGCCCATCTCGATCGCCGCCTCGCTCAGATAGGTCGCGCGCTTGCGACGAGACTCGACGAGAGTCACGTGCGCGTTTATCGCGGCGGCAATGACGAGTCCCGGAAAGCCGGCGCCGCTGCCGATATCCAAAAAGCGATGCGCTCGGTCGAGGCGAAGGATCTTCGAGCTGGCCGCAATCGAGATTGGGATAATACTGTCGAACACGTGAAAGACTATCTCATCGGGATCGCGCGGATTCGCCGTCAGGTTGATTTTCGGCCCCCACACGGCGAGCGTCGCCGCCATCCGCTCGATTCGATTCAGGAACTGGACCGTATTGGCGACCACTCCGAGCGGCGCAATCGCGGGCGCGAGCTGAGCGCGAACCTCGGCGGCAATCTCGTCGGGAGTCGCCGGCTTTTTCTTTTTCGGCGGTCGAGCCGGCGCTTTTTTCGGAGGCCGCGCCTTGGCCTTATGTTTCACGTGAAACGTCCCTGATCATCGGAATTTACCTTAATTTCGTTGTGCTATTTTACAAAACGTTTCACGTGAAACGTTCTGAGGGCGGCCTTAGATCGGGCGGACGTTGCGGTCGCGCCTACTCTTGATATGCACGGCCAGGATTGAGATTGCCGCCGGCGTTATTCCCGGCATCCGGGCCGCCTGCCCCAGCGATCGCGGGCGCACGGCGGTCAGACGCTCCGAGACCTCGGTCGACAGACCCATCACGCCTTTGAAATTCAGCCAGTCCGGGATCATCGTGTCCTCGAGGCGCGCAAACCGCTCAATCGCCTCCGCCTGTCGGCGAACGTAGCCCTCGTACTTGATCTCAGTCTCGAGCTCCGCGGCTTCGTCAAGGTTCAGTCCGGGGTCGACGCCGTTCATCTTCAGCAAGGCGTCGTAGCCGATTTCGGGACGCTTGAGCAGCTCGATCGCGCGCACCGGCTGCGCGATCGGCGTCGAGCCTGACGCCGCCAGCGCCGCGTTGACCTCGTCGGATGCCGGCATCAGCGCCGACTTGAGGCGTTCGATCTCGCGATTCACCGCTTCGGTCTTGGCGTGAACGCGCGCGCCCGCCGACGCGTCGAGCAATCCCAACTGCACGCCAATCTTCGACAACCGGCGGTCCGCGTTGTCCTCGCGCAGGATCAATCGATACTCCGCGCGCGAGGTGAACATCCGGTACGGCTCGCCGCCGATACCGCGCGTCACCAGGTCGTCGATCATCACGCCGATATAGGCCTGGTCGCGGCGCAGGATTAGCGCGGGCTCGCCGCGGACCTTGAGTGCGGCATTGATACCCGCGATCAAACCCTGCGCGCCCGCCTCCTCATAGCCGGTCGTGCCATTGATCTGGCCGGCGAAGAACAGCCCGCGCACCAGCTTGGTCTCCAGCGAAGCGGTCAGTTGCGTGGGGTCTGAAAAGTCGTACTCGATCGCGTAGCCGGGGCGCATTATCTCGGCCTGCTCGAGCCCGCCGATCGAACGAACCATCGCGAGCTGCACGTCGAGCGGCAGGCTGGTGGACAGGCCGTTGGGATAAACCTCGACGGTGTCGCGGCCCTCGGGCTCGAGGAAAATCTGGTGGCGCTCCTTGTCCCGAAAGCGCATCACCTTGTCCTCGACCGACGGGCAATAGCGCGGCCCCTTGCTCTGGATCACGCCGGAGTACATCGGGGAGCGGTCGATACCGCCGCGGATTATCTCGTGGGTGCGCGCGTTGGTGAACGTCAGATGGCAGGGAATCTGATCTTGCGCGATTCGCGCGGTGCGGAACGAGAACGGCGGCGGCGGCTCGTCACCCGGCTGGATCTCCAACGCTGAGTAGTCGATCGTGCGCGCGTCGAGGCGGGGGCAGGTTCCCGTCTTCAGGCGGCCGATTCGAAAACCCAGTTGCGCGAGATGCTCGCTGAGACCCATCGCGGCGAAGTCTCCGGCGCGGCCCGCGGAATAGTTCTTCATCCCAATATGGACGAGTCCCTTCAGGAACGTGCCGGTGGTGAGGATAACCGTCGGCGCTTCGAAGACTTCGCCAATCTGCGATTCGACGCCGCGCACCGCGCCGTCCTCTACGATCAATCGCTCGACGCTTGCCTGTCGCACCTGCAAGTTGGCGGTCCGCTCGAGCACGCGCTTGCTGCGCGCTCGATACGCGGCCTTGTCGGCTTGCGCTCGACGCGCGCGAACGGCCGGGCCCTTGCGTGTATTCAGAAATCGAAACTGGAGACCGGTCTCGTCGGTCGCCAGGGCCATCTCCCCGCCGAGCGCGTCGATCTCGCGGACCAGGTGTCCCTTGCCGATGCCGCCAATCGCCGGGTTACAGGACATCTGGCCGATATGGTCGAGGTTGAGCGTGAGCATCAGGGTGCTCGCACCCATCCGGGCCGCGGCAAGCGCGGCTTCGATACCAGAGTGTCCGGCGCCGACGATGATAACGTCGTAGTTCATGGCGAAGCAGCGATTATGGCCCGCAGGAGGGTATCGCGCAAAGCGCGGAGAATAAACTAAAAGTAGTAATATAGGACTATTAGTAGAAGAACAAGATTTGTATGTGAAACCCGCCGTGGGTTTCACGCTTCCTTGGGCAGGGGTGACCCCTGCACTCGGTAATAAGATGCGGCCTACTTGCCGATGCAGAAGTCGCGGAAGATTGCGTCGAGGACGTCCTCGTTGGTTACTTCGCCGGTGATCGAGCCGAGCGCGGCGGCGGCAGCCATGATGTCGACGGCGACGATCTCCGGCGGCATCATCGAAAGTGCGGACGTGCGTGCGTTTTTGAGGGCTTCCAGAGCCATCGCGAGCGCGTCGCGATGGCGTTCGCGGGAGATCGCGATTTGATTGTTGGTTGTAGGTGCGGACGGTGCGATGAGCGCGGTGATGACCTTTGTCAGTTCCGCGCGCAGAGGGGCGGCTTCGTCGGGGTTGATTGCGCTGAATGGGAGTATCGGAAGGTTCAGGCCTTGCTCGCGAAGATGCGCGGCTGTGATGGCGCCGGGCAGGTCGCGCTTGTTGAGAATTGCCAGGCCGGGGCGGTTGGCTGTCAGCCGAATCACTTCGAGGTCGGCGGACTCGAGCGGGCGCGACGAATCGAACATCGCAATCAGCAGGTCCGCGTCGCGCGCCGAGCGTAGCGTGCGCTCGATGCCGATTTTCTCCACCGCGTCGGCCGATTCGCGCACGCCCGCGGTATCGTTGAGCACCAGCGCGTACGGGCCAAGCTGGACCGAATCCTCGATCACGTCGCGGGTGGTGCCAGCGATAGCGGTGACTATGGCCCGATCTGTTCCAAGCAATAAATTGAGAAGGCTCGACTTGCCGGCGTTGGGCTTGCCGACTATCGTCGCGCGCACGCCATCGCGCATCAGCAGGCCGCGCGCAAAGCTGTCGTGCAGGACAGCGACGTCGGCGATGAGGCGCTCGATTTCGGCGGCGACCTCGCGCCGCGACGGGAGGCGGATGTCCTCGTCGGAGAAATCGATTTCGACCTCGAGATGCGCACGAATCGCGACAACCTGTGCGCGCAATTCCGCGACGCGGGCGGAAAGCGCGCCGGAGAGTTGCTCCAGAGCTATCGCGAGCGCGGAATCGCTGCGCGCGGCGACGATATCGGCGACTGCTTCGGCCTCGGCAAGATCGATTCGGCCGTTCAAAAACGCGCGGCGGGTGAATTCTCCCTGCTCGGCGACGCGCGCGCCCGCCTCGACCGCGAGCGAAACGATGCGGCGCACAATAAACGGACCGCCGTGACATTGGATTTCGGCTACATCCTCGCCCGTGAGGCTCGCCGGATTCGGCATCACGACCGCGAGCGCGCGATCGATGCGCGCGCCGGTGGCCGGATCGACGACGTCGCCCAGGCGCATCGTGCGGGGCGTCATCGCGGCGGAATGCGCGGGGCTACAAAAAAAGATCGCGTCGAGGATTTCGAACGAGCGCGGACCGGACAGGCGGACGATCGCGACGGCACCGAGGCCTGGCGCGGTGGCTGGAGCGACTATCGTGTCGGGGAGATACATTGAAAGAACCTAATTGTAGTGAAACCCGCGGTGGGTTTCACACTTCCTTCGGCAGGGGTGACCCCTGCACCCGGTACTAAGAGAAGATGCGGGCGGAGTTTACCCTGAGTACTCGTAGGGTCCCTGTTAGAAAAGTTTAAGGGGGAAGATCCCTAACCTCTCCTTGTCCGAGGAGAGGTCGGCGCGAGCCGCAGGTGAGCGACGGGTGAGGTGCAACGCTGGCAGTCGCAGTTGCGCGTAGTTGTGCTGGTGCCAGGCTGCGGAGTCAGTGTCTTGGCATTGCGGTTAAACGAATCGGCGTGGCTGAGCTGTCAGGTGTTGCACCTCACCCGGCGACACCGCGTTATACGCGGCTTACGCCGACCTCTCCTCGGACAAGGAGAGGTTAGGATCCGGATCGTGAGGGTTCTGCGACCGCATCACAAAAAGTCTGCCTGTTCATTTCTCTGGTTCTCTTTTAAGGTTCTTCTATGCGATGTGGGTGGGCGCGCAACGAGTTGGCGATTCGCTATCACGATGAGGAGTGGGGCGTGCCGGTGCATGACGATCGGCGGTGGTTCGAGTTCGTCACGCTCGAAGGGGCGCAGGCAGGTCTGAGCTGGGACACGATTCTGCGCAAGCGCGAGGCCTATCGGAGAGCGTTCAAGGGTTTCGAGCCGGCGCGCGTTGCGAAGTTCGGCGATCGCGATTTGGCGAGGTTGCTCGCGGACGCGGGGATCGTTCGCAACCGGCTGAAGATCAGTTCCGCGATCGGCAACGCGAAAGCATTTCTGGCTGTGCAGAAGGAGTTTGGCAGATTCGACGAATATGTTTGGCGATTCGTTGGCGGACGGCCGCGAATCAACAAGTGGCGCGCGCTGAAGCAGGTGCCGGCGCGCACCGATCAGTCGGACGCGATGAGTAAGGAGCTGATCGGGCGCGGATTCAAGTTCGTGGGCTCGACTATTTGCTATGCGATGATGCAGGCGACCGGGATGATTAATGATCATCTGGTGGATTGTGAGAGGTATAGGGCGGTGTCGCGGGGGAAGTGAATGATGCAGGGAGAAGGGCCGCAGAACCCTCACCTACCGGCGGCTACGCCCGCCGGCCGCCTCTCCCGTAGAAAGCTCCCCCTCACCCGCGCCAGAGGCGCGACCTCTCCCACAACCAAGTGGGAGAGGCGAATAAAAGTAGCGCGGGACGCTACATCCTAACTCGGGCGAGGTAAGATTCGGAGCGGAGACGGCGCCCACACTAGCGGGAGGCGTAGGACTTGCCGCGTTTTAGTAGGACCAGGTGCCGATTGCCGTGGTCGGAGGTTAGGACTGGTTCGAAGTCGAGGGCCTCGCTCTGATGCTTCTTCCAGACTTGCGCGGGCACGATGATGAAGCCGGGAGGCGCGTCGCCGAGGCGGCCTTGGACGATGGGGGCGTCGCGATCGAGATAAAATAGAAGAGGCGCGACCTCTTCCTGAAATCCGTAGAGGTAGAGCGGGTCGGCGGGCGCGACGACGCGGGCGATTTCTTCGGCGGCTGGGCGAAATGAATCGTCACTGCATGAGCGAACTTCCATCCGCGGTATATAGATGAAGTTGAAAACGACCAGCCCGGCGCATAGCGCGGCGAATGCCCAGGTCGCGGCGCGGCGGAATGCCGGCGGAGGCACGGTGACGATCCACCACGCGAGCATCACGGCGGCTGTGGGCCATACCGGCAGCAGATACGAGCGGCGTTTGTAGGCCGCGATGCTGAAGAAGACGACAGTGGCGAAGTAGAAGATCGCGAACAGGCGGACGGCGGCGACCCCTCCCGCGTCGCCTTCAGCGACGCGACCCCCCCCGTGGGGAGAGGTAGGATTGGGATCGGGGGAACGGGCGACCCCTCCCGCGTCGCTTTCTGCGACGCGACCTCCCCCTTCTGGGGAGGTAGGACTTAGTGCAGCATTACTCAATTGACTACTGAGTAATGGAGTGAGTAATGCGTAAATTGCGGCGATTGGGACTAGCAGGCTTAGCGGGGCGGAGTTTAGCAGGACGGGTTTGAGGTAGTACCAGGGCGCCATCGCGCCCAGCGAGCCAAAGAAGCGGCCGACATTTTCGGTGTCGAGCTGGCGATTGAGGAAGGCGAAGCGTCCGCCGAAGTAACAGGCCAGGTACCAGCTCGAAGCGATGGCGGCGCCGAGGATGATCGCGCCGGGATCGAGCATCGTGAGGATTTGGCGTCCGCGCCGCTCGATGAACATGAAAATGAGGATCGAAATTCCCGGAAGAATCGCGCCGACGGGGCCTTTCGCGAGCACGCCGAGACCGAGCGCAGCCGCCATCAGGTAGAGCGCGGACAGGTTGGATTCGAAGCGCGCCGCGGGGCCGGAAGAAGTCGCGTCCCGGGGCATCCACCACAGAAAAGCGAACAGGGCGAGGGTCTCGAAGAAGCAGAGCGTCATGTCGACGCGGCCGAAGCGGGCCTGGCTGACGTACTGGTAGGATGCGGCGAGCGCGAGTCCGGCGAGGACGGCGGCGTTGAGGCCGAGAATTTCGTAGGCGAAGATCATGGTGAGGAGTGCGCCGGCGATTGCGTAGAGCGCGGAGGGGATGCGCAGGTTGGCGGCGGTCACTTTGGAGATTCCGGCGAGGCGATCGACCGCAACTGCGGTCCAATGGAACAGCGGCGGCTTGTACATCGGGACGTTGCCGTTCTCGACCGGGAACATGAGATGGCCGCGCTCGACCATCTGCTGGACGAAGACGCCTTCGACGGCTTCGTTTCCGGTGCATACGTCGCCGGCGCCGAGTCGATGAAGGCTGAGGACGGCGATGACGAGCGTGATTGCGAGGATTGCGGTGGCGGATTTTGCGGTCAATCGAAGGCCCTTGGATTGGAGCGGAATCTTGATCGCGCGCGGCGCGCTGAACAAGGGCCCTCACCTAACCTCTCCCTTACAGGGAGAGGGAAAAGAATGGGGAGAGGGAACGGTCGCGAAAGAGAATAGTCACTTGTCATTTGGCGAATAGTCAGTCGAGGTTCACGCGCAATATACTTAGGCTCGAGATTCGTGTCGGATCGTAACCGCGCCACTTGGCCGCGGGGACGTCGCGGGCGCTTACGCGCTTGAAGCCGAGGCGGGAGAACAATCCGGCGACGCGATCGTCGCTGGTGCAGGCGAAAAGGTATTTGAGGCGGCGCGCTTCGGCTTCTTTTAGGATCTCGCGGACCAGCACGGCGGCGACGCCCTCGCCCTGGAAGCGCGTCAAGGTGTACATCGCGGTAATCTCACCGCATCGGTCGCGGCGGTAAGGCTCGGTCAGCAGCGAGCAGATTCCGGCGAGATGTTCGTCGCCGATCCGGTAGCCGAAGCACGAGGGAAGGATTTGCGCGATCTGCTCGGGCGTACGCGGCAGCAGGAGGCCTTCGGTCTGGCCGCGGACGATAAGCGCTTCGACTTCCTCGAAGTCATCGATGGAGACCGGGCGGACGAAGCCGTATTGCATCTCGGTGAACAGCGTTCCGGCGCCGATGAAGCTGAAGAGTTCCTCATAGACGTCGCCGGGCGCGACCAGGTTGACGGAGCCGACGCCGTCTTCGAGGGCGTCGAGCGCGGCGCGGACGATGGCTCTGCGAGCGCGCGAGCGGATGTTGCGCATCGTGCGGCGGATGCGATGTTCCTCGACGAACGAGAGCCGGTTGCCGTCCTTGTCGAGCAAGCCGCCGCGCCGATCGAGCATCAGGAGCTTGAAGACGCGAAGGCGGCTGGCGAGCTCGCGCGCGAAGACGGTGAGATCGTCGGCGTCGTCACGGCTCATCGAGGCGACGACGATCGAACCGGCGCGCAGCCGCTCCCATATTTCGGCGACGGCGGAATCCGGCGGATAGGGGCGCGAACGAAGTCCGTCGGAGGGATTGAAGATCGGCGGCGGTTCCTTGGGTGCGAGGCGGCCGAGCCGGCGCATCAGCTTTGGGAGCGCGCTTGGTGAGACGATCACGACGCATCGCGTTTGATTGCGGCGCAACTCGCGGAGCGTCAGGACCAGCGAATCGAAATCGGAGACGCGTTGCCCGGCGGGCGGAATCAGCGCGAAGAGCAGGCTCTTGCCGTAGAATTCCTCGAGATAGAAAGTCTTCTCGGTGAAGACCGGGGCGCCGCGGCGCGGTTTGCCGACGAAGTCGCCGAGACCGATGGCTCCGAAATCGCTCACGAGGTCGGGACCGGAGAGGAGCAGAATCCTGATCGCGCGGGACGCGCTGAATTTGGACCCTCAGCTAACCTCTCCCTTACAGGGAGAGGGAAAGGAGCGGAGAGGATTCGCGAAGTCGCAGTCGAGACGTTCTTCAAGTCGGCTACGCGGGCTGGGACTTGGCCGGCGATATCGCGCTCGCGGCGACGTCGGGAGGACAGACGGGCGGCGCGGGACGCGACGCGGCTATTTCGGCGAGCGAGGTATCGGAGAAAACTTCGAGCAGCACGCGCTGGCCCTTCTCCCACACGCGATACATGCGGCAGGTCGGCTGCAGCGCGCATGAGCTGCTGCCGTCGGTGCATACGTTGAGCGTGATGGGACCCTCGACCGCTTCGATGATATCGCGAAACGTGACGGTGTCGGCCTTGCGCGCGAGCTGGTAGCCGCCGCCGGGACCGCGTCGCGCATGGACGAGGCCACGGCGCATCAGATCGCGAATGACTTTTTCGAGATAGTACTTCGGGATCTGCTCGCGAGTGGCTATTTCGGTGCCGCGCGCCACGCCCGCCGGATGATCGGCGAGATAGATCATCGCCCGCAGGGCGTACTCGATCTTGCGCGGTATCTGCATCAGGCTCATCGTTTTTAGTGTCTACGTTTTTTCAGTTTTTTACTGTCTACGCGGGAGTTGCGGCGGCTCGCACGGCGAGGATCTTCTCGACGTACTTGACCAGCATGTCGTTCTCGATGTTGACGGTGTCGCCGGGCTGCTTGAAACCGAGCGTCGTCGAGCGGATCGTGTGGGGGATCAGCTCGACGGAAAAGCTGGTGTCCTTGATCGAAAAGATGGTCAGGCTGATTCCGTCAATGGCGACCGAGCCCTTCTCGACCAAGTAGCGCGCCTGCGCGGGCGCGACCTCGAAGGTGAAAAGTTTCGAGTCGCCTTCGGGTTTGATCGATACGACGCGGCCGATGCCGTCGACGTGGCCGGAGACGAGATGGCCGCCGAGCAACTTGCCGAGCGTGAGGCATCGCTCGAGATTGACGCGGATCCCGGGTTTCAGATCGCCAAGCCCGGTGCATCGCAAGGTTTCGGCGGAGATGTCCATCGCAAAGCGGCCTGGGCTTTTGGAAATCACGGTCAGGCACGCGCCGTTGACGGTGATCGAGTCGCCGATTGTGATTTCGGAAATCGGGAGCGAGGTGTGAACGGAAATTACCGCGCCCTGGTCGGTCGGCTTGAGGCTTTCGACGGTGCCGAGGTCTTCGATGATACCGGTGAACATTACTGCTCCTGTCTGGCGCTGACGCGGCGGGGAGAAAACTCCAGAAAAATCATATCTTTTCGTCGGATAGCTGCGCAACATGGAGAGGATGCGATGCGGCCCTGCTAAGGTGGAGCGGAATGGGATCTAAGAAAAAAGAAAAACTGAAGGCGCTGTTGTTCGACTTTGGCGGGACGCTCGCGTTCCTGGATTTTGAATTGCTGGCGCGCGAATTCTCGCGCGAAGGGCGCAAGCTGGACGCGCTCGCGCTCGAGCATGCGGAATACGCGGGGCGCGCGGCGATCGATCGGCATCTGATGAGCGAGGGGAACAGCCAGGCTACGGCGGCGGCGTACGAGATGTTCTTTCGCGGCTGGATGACAGCGGCGGGAATTCCGGAAGAGGAATTTCGCGAGTGCGCTGCGCGGTTCGGCGCGATACATCGCGAGGCCACGCTGTGGCGCGTCGTGCGGCCGGGCACGTTCGAGGCGCTCGAGGCGTTCAAGTCGGCGGGCTACAAGCTCGCGATCGTGTCGAATGCCGAGGGGCAGGTCGAGTCGGACGCGAAACGATTTGGGCTGGCGCCGTACTTCGACGTAATAATCGACTCGCATATTGTCGGCGTCGCGAAGCCGGACCCGCGGATTTTTCAGATCACGCTCGAGCGCCTGGGCGTCGCAGCGGACGAAGTGAGATTTGCGGGCGACATCTACTCGATCGACGTCGAGGGCGCGCGGGCGGCGGGGATCGAGGCGCGGCTCGTCGATCAGCATCGGCGCTACACGTGGGTCGAGCACGAGAAGATTCGGCATATCGCGGAGATGGATAGGATTGAGAGGGATTAAAATTGTGCCTGTGCGGCAGAACCCTCACCCACCGGCCGCGATGCGGCCGGCCGCCTCTCCCGTAAAATAACGGGCGAGGTAAGAGTCGGACGGGGAACAATCGCGGAGAGAGGAAGCGCCAGCTATGGGCGTTATAAAAGATCAGTCGGAAAAGATTTTCGTTGGCGCGATTACGACTCGCCAGTTTCATCCGCTGCTGCCGACCGGCGAGTACGAGGAAATTGCCGACGGCGTCATGTTCTACCGCTGGTTTGCGAACGTGACGGCGGCCAAGACGCGCGAGGGACTGGTGCTGATCGACACGGGCGGCTACTTCAACCAGGACGCGACGGTGAAGCTCATTCGCCAGTTCTCGCCGGAGCGGGTTAACACGGCAATCTACACGCATGGGCACGTCGATCACGCGTGCGGAATGCCGGCGATTGTCGCCGATGCGCAGAAGAACAGGGTCGCGCGGCCGCGCGTCGTGGGGCATCGCGCGGTCGCGGCGCGGTTCGATCGCTACAAGCGGACGACTGGCTATAACACAGTAGTCAATACGCGGCAGTTCAACCGGCCGGCGGCGTGGCCGACTGAGTATGTATATCCGGATACTTACTTCGATAGTCAGTTGAACGTCGTTGCGGGCGACGACAAATTCGAATGCCATCATGCGCGCGGCGAAACGGACGATCATTGCTGGGTGTTTATTCCGCAGCGCAAGGTGCTGTGTACCGGGGATTTGATCATCTGGGCGGCGCCCAACGCCGGGAATCCGCAGAAGGCGCAGCGCTATGCGCGCGAATGGGCGGAGGCGCTGCGCGTGATGGCGCGACTCGGCGCGGAAGTACTCGTGCCTGGGCACGGCTACCCGGTGTTCGGCGCGATTCGGGTGCGGCAGGTGCTGAACGACACCGCGAACTATCTGCAAAGCTTGTACGACCAGACTATTGCGATGATGAATGCGGGCGCGCCGCTCGACGAGATAATTCACACCGTGAAGCCGCCACCAAATCTTGCGGAGAAACCGTGGCTGCAGGCCGTTTACGACGAGCCCGAGTTTATCGTGCGCAATATCTGGCGCCTGGAAGGCGGATGGTACGACGGCACGCCGTCGAATCTGAAACCCGCGACGGACGGCGAGCGGGCGCGCGAGATCGCGTCGCTGGCGGGCGGCGTCGCGCCGATAATCGCGCGCGCTATCGAGAAGCTCGCGGCGGGCGAAGTCGTGCTCGCGTGTCATCTGGCGGACTGGGCAGTCGCGGCGGCGCCAGATGACAAATCGGCGCATGAAGCGCGGATGAGAGTCTATGCGGCGCGAGCGGATCGCGAGGAGTCGACCATGGCGCATGGGATCTTCCGGTCGGCGGTGGTCGAGTCGGCGGCTAAGGCGGGAGTCGCGCCGCCGGAGGACAAGCGCAGCGCGTGAGGAAGGAACGACGGAAGAACTCTATCTAATGTGAAACCCGCGGTGGGTTTCACGCTTCCTTCGGCAGCGGTGACCCCTGCACCCAGTACTAAGAGGAGACGCGGGACTTCGTCCCTGTTAGAAACTTTTCTACTGGCTACGGAGGCAGCGTTAGTTTGCCGAGGACTGCGGGGGCGCGCGCACCGGTTACGCTGGGGATGTTGCCGGGACGACCGCGCAGCATCTGGTAGGCGAGGATGGCAAACGCGACGGCCTCGAGCGCGTCGCCGTCAACGCCGGCGTCCGCGGCGGTGATCACTTGAATGTCGGGAAGCTCGGCCGCGATCATTCGCATCAAGGTGGGATTCTTCGCGCCGCCGCCGGTGACGATCAACTGATCGACGGGACCGCGCGGAAAAATGAAGCGGCGGCATGCGTCGGCGATCGATCGCGCAGTGAGGGCGGTGACGGTCGCGACCAGATCGTGGTCAACAATGTTCATGTCGCGAGCGTCGGTGACGATGCGATCGAGCAGATCGGGTCCGAATTCTTCGCGGCCGGTCGATTTTGGCGGACGGCGGCGGAAGTAAGGATTTCGCATCAGCTTCGCGAGCAGCGGCTGATTTATGTGGCCGTGCGCCGCGAGGCGACCGTCGCGATCCATCCGCAGGCGGCCGCCCGAGATTCTCGAGGCCAGCGCGTCGATCATCCCGTTGCCCGGGCCCGTGTCGAACGCGATCAGGTCGGGGTTACCGAGGCGCACGCGGGGCGGAAGGTAGGTCGCGTTGGCGATGCCGCCGATGTTCTGCACGACGCGGCCGCGTTTGCGGTCGGCGAACAGCCATAGATGAGCGAGGGGCGCGAGGGGAGCGCCTTCGCCGCCGAGCGCCACGTCCATCTTGCGGAAGTCGGCGACGACGGGAACGCCGGTGACCGCGGCGATGACGGCGGACTCGCCGAGTTGCATCGTGGAGGCGACCTGTCCGCGGGCGGCGCGGCGCGGCGGGAGATGAAAAAGGGTATGACCGTGCGATCCGATGAACGCGACGTTGGCGAGTGCGATGCGCGCGCGGCGGGCGATCTCGATTGCCGCATGTCCAAATTCGCGGCCGAGCGCGAAGTTGAGCGTGGAGATTGCGGCCGCGCCGATTTTTTCATCGGCGGATGCGGCGAGCAATTCGTTGCGAACGCGCGCGGGGTATGGAAAAGTTTGAAACGCGATCAAGCGCACGGGCGGACGGGAACGCTCGTCGAGCTCGACGACGGCGGCGCTCACGCCGTCGTGCGAAGTCCCGGACATGAGGCCGATCGCCAAAATTTTGCGACCGTTTAGCTTAATCGTGATTGCGCTCATCTTTATCCCGGTCCGGATCTTCCGACTCGCCGTCGCCAAGCGATTCGCGCGAATCGTCGGTACGACTTAAGCGAAGCATCTCGATTCCCGCAAGCAGCAGGCGCATGCCGGAGGGAAGATCGAGCGAGCCGGAGTCGTCGTGCGACTCGGGCGCGATGATCACCTTGCGCCCGCGATGCCATTGCACGAGCAGCATCCGGTGACCGAGCTGTCGGCCGGTGACGCGATCGATCTCGAAGTCGCCGAACATCGTGCTGGTGCGCAAATCGGAGAATGCGGCACGAAGCATCGCGTCGTCGGGGCGGCCGGCACTCGCGAGCGCGGCGGCCGTCAGGAGACCGGCGGCATAGATCTGCGCGGCGGGATAGTCAGGAGAGTCGGCATCGCCGGCGGTGCGCATCCGGCGCGCAAATTCGGCGGACGTCGGGCCGAGTGCGGGCTCGAGCTCGACAGAATCCTCCCATTGCGATGGTCCCACGATTCCCTCCGCCAATTCGCCCAGGTCCGAGCCGAAGCGACGAACGCCGGCCGCCACGCATCCGAGCACCGGGATGTTGAGACTGGAAGCTGCGACCGCGCGCATCACGGCGACGTCGTGCTCGTAGCTGCCGGCGCTGGCGAGCGCGTTGACGCGGTTGCGTGTGAGCGCCGGAAAGAGCCGCGCCGGAGTCGAGTCGGGGTCGAACGCGCCGTTCCATTTCACGCGGACGCGGACTCCACGGCGGCGGGCGGCGCGTTCGTCGGCAGCGCGCTCGAAGCCTGACGCAACCGCGCGCGCGAAAGCCGACTTCGACGCCACGATCGCGACGCGCTTGCGCCAGAGCTTGAGTTGAGTGAGTAGTCGGACGAAGCCGCGCAAATAGTCACTTGCGGGACTGAGTACTCCGACGACTAGCTTGTAGCCGCGGTCGTAGAGTTCATCGCCGGCGCCGCCGTGATTGACGAAGACGCGGCCGGATTGTTCGGCGATGGGCGCGGCGACGCGGGCGAGGCGATTGGAGTATGGGCCGAAGATCATGTCGATGCGTCGATCGGCGCATAGCGAGCGATAGATTTCAGCACATCGCGCGGGATCGCTCGCGTCGTCGTGGCATTCGAGCGCGAACTCGCATCGCTCGCCCGCGACGCTCAGCGCGCTGCTGGCGTTGGCATCGGCGACAAACAGCCGAATCGCGATTTCGGCCTGCCGGCCCATCGGCGCGTATTCGCCGGTGAGAGAGAGCGAGAGGCCGATGGTGATTTTCACAAAATCAGGGCGCGACTTCGGCGATGCCGCCCTTGATGACGGGCTGGCCGTCGGGATTGAAAGTCTCGTAGGCGAAAACTTTGCGGCCGTTGCGCTCGCCATCGGCCCAGACCTTGGTGGTGATGGCCTGGCCGGGCAGCACGGGGCGGGAGAAGCGCACGCGCAGGCGCTTCAGCCGGGTCGGATCGCCGGCGCAGAGCCGGTCGATCGCGACCTTCGACGTAAACGCCATCGTGCATAGGCCGTGCACGATGATGCCGGGCAGGCCCGCCATCTTCGCGATGTTCTCGTCGACGTGAATCGGATTGCGATCGCCGGAAGCCGCGGCATAGCGGTAGGTCTGATCCTTGTCGATGGTCTGCGCGACCGAGAAGATTGGCTCACCGCGATCGGGCTCGACGGCGCGCGGTTCTGATGACGCCGCATCGCGGTTCCTGGAGCCGCGAATAAATGCGATGAAGAGCATTTTCTGGACCGGCTGGCCTTTCTGGTTGGCGGCGTTCAGCTCGACGGTCACGGTCTCGCCGGTGGCCTTGGTTTCGATCGAAATAATTTTCGCGGACGCGCTGACGACGTCGCCGGGGCGGATTGGATTTGGAAATTCCATGTCCTGCTCGCCGTGAACGAGGCGGAGGAGGTCGGCGTGCAATTCGGGATCCATCACGGCCTTCATGACGGCGTCCCAACTGACGGTGACGCCGAACATCGGCGGCGCGACGATGCCGCCGGGGCGGCTCACGTCGAAGAACGCGGGGTTGTCGTCGTTGTAGGCACGCGCGTAGTTCTGGAGGGCGTCGAGGGTGACGGCGGTCGTGACGGGTGGGAATTCGCGGCCCTCGCAGGCTTTGTTCAGCGGCATCGATTGACTCCGATTGAGGATCGTTGTGGCTCGCTCAGGAACCTAACCCCTACCCCTTCCCTCACCCAGGCGCGGACGCTTTTGTTGTTCCCTCTCCCGCGGAGCGGGCGAGGGTAATTTGGTACGGCAGCCAGACATAGAGGGGAAGGGGACCGGACGCGTGAGTCATACCATATGTTGTGGTTATTGGAGGGCGGTACTACCATCGGTAGCTTCGTTCCGTCAGAAATTGTTTTTGGTTCGATCCTGGCAGCCACGGAACCTAACCTCTAACCCCTTCCCGCTGCGGGAAGGGGGACCGGATTGTGGAGAGGAGTGGAAGGGGTCCGGCTGAGCTTGGCGAGTGTGGGACATGCTGACGCATGCCTTACGAGTAGCATAGAAAGTCCGCCGGGGTCAGGCTGAAAAGTTCATCCCCAAACGAGAGCTGAGGACGCAACGAGTCGAAACCGGTGCCGGCGGCGGCTTCGCTGGCGCGAAGTTTTTTTGTCCGGGGTCACTCCACTGCGCTCCGTTGCTCGCTTTGGTCGGGATGACAAACGCGGCGGCTAGTTTAGCTCGCGGCCGGCGATGAACACTGACTTCAACTCCAGCGTCCGGCTAAGGAGGATTAAATCGGCGCGCGCGCCGAGCTGAATGCGGCCGCGATCGGTCGCGCCGACGAGATTGGCGGGATTGGTGGCGGCCATTACAGCCGCATCGCCGATGTTGACGCGGGCTGTTTCGACCATGATGCGGACGGCATAAAGCATCGAGATGATGCTGCCGGCGAGCGTGCCGTCGTCGAGGCGCGCGGCGCCGTCGCGAATCGTCGCGCGGGCGCGTCCGACGATTTTTTCGGCGCCGGTGGTTCCCGCCAGCGCGACTTTGTCGGTGACGATGATCATGCCGTCTTTGCCGCGCAGGCGATATACGAGACGGAGCATCTCGGGATCCACGTGGACACTGTCGGGGATGACTGCGGCGAGTGCGGGCGACGACGCAAGCGCACAAGCGATAACGCCGGGATCGCGATGGTTCAACGGGCGCATCGCGTTGAACAGATGCGTGAACATCCGCGCGCCGGCGTCGATGCCGGCGTTCGCCTCGTCGAGAGTCGCGTTGGTGTGGCCGATGGAGACGACCACGCCGCGCGCGGTCAGGCGGCGAATCGCGTCCAGTGCGCCGGGCAACTCGGGCGCGAGCGTGATCAATCGAAGCGCGCGCATCGCGAGCACCCGCTCGAAGGCGTCGCCGCGCGGCTCGAGGTTGAGAGCGGGATGCGCGCCCAGGCGCAGCGGCGAGATGAACGGCCCTTCGAGATGCATCCCGAGAATTGCGGCCGCGTCGGCAGAGTTGTTGTTGCGTCGCGAGTGTTCAAACGCACTGGCGATCGAGTCGTGAACCTGTGCGATTTTTTCGATTGGCGCGGTGACCGCAGTCGGCATCCAGGCGGTCGTGCCCTCGCGCGCGAGATGGCGGCTTAAAGTGGCGAGCGCGTCCGGCGACGCATTCATGACGTCGATGCCGTGCGAGCCGTTGATCTGAAGATCGACGAACCCGGGCAGGATGTAGTCTTCGCCGGCGTCGTTGGAGGCGGGCTCGAGCGCGGTGATTTTATCGGTGAATGTGACGCGCCCGCGGATTAGCGAGCCGTCGGGCTTCGCGATAAGGCCGGCCAGTTTCAATTCGCGCCGAATCGTTCCGCGAGCAGGCGCGAGAAACGCGGCAGATATACGAGGTCGAAGGTCTCTTCCTTGCCGGGGAACATCGTGACGGCGACGCGCTTGAGCGCCAGGACGTGTTCCCATGCCAGGTCGAGCGTCATGTCGTTGTCCTGCGCGATGGTGGCGAAGGTCAGCTCGACCAGGAAGCGCAGGCGGCGGATCATTTTGTTCTCATGCGCGATTTGCGCGGCGCGGTCGTCGTCGGCCATGAGCGGTTCTCCGTGTGGGGCGAGCGTCCAGTATCATTATATATCATCGAAGCAGCGACCGATCATGTGGAAATCGCGCGGACTTGTCTCGATTGTCGTGGGATGCCAACCTCTAGCGGGCCGTGAATCACGTTCGCCTCAAAAGCAGCTTCATATATCTTGCCAACGCGGTAAACGATCTGCGCGGCAACTGGTCGGTGCTGGCCGTCGTGCTGGCGCCGTTGCTGCTCGCCGCCTCGTTGTGCCTGCTGCCCGACGCGTTGAATCTGCAGCGTCGCCTCGCGATAAACTTCGAGCCCGGCTCGCAAAATATCAGCTACACGCAGGTGGATAGCGTCGACCCGCCGAGCAAGCCGGCGCCGCTGGTGGAACCGCAGCCGTTCGCGTCGTGGGTCACGACGGCGCTGCATGTGATCTTCGGGGTACTGACGCTGTTGGTGACGCTGATTACGCTCAGCTCGCTCAAGAGGATCCAGGCGGGAATCCGCGAGCCGACGATTATCCACGAGGCGATCGAAGTTTACCGGCGGGCTATCAGGCTGGCGCCGGGGTTCATATGGGTGACGCTTCTGCAACTGCTGGCGCCGGCGGCGGGGCTGTTCATATTCCAGATGGTGTCGACGTACATGCCCGGCTCGATGGGGATGTGGGCATACATGGCGCTGGTGTTGATGATCATGCTCGGCGCGCTGGTGTACGCGTGGTTGTACTTCGCGCAGTACGCGCTGATCTTCGACGGCAAGCATAGCTGGCATGCGCTGCTGTCCAGCCGCGATCTAATGCGCAAACGGTTCTTCAAAGTGGCGACGCGGATCGTGGTATTTCTCGCAGTCTGGTCGGGATTCAACTCGTGGGCGGCCGGCGCGTTCGTGGTGGTGAGCCTGCTATTCGGGCCGGTTGGGGTGGTGACGGGATTTCTCGGGACGACGATTTTTTTGGTTGATCTTGCGGAGATCGGCGTCAACTTTGCGACCACCGCGTTCCTGGTCGCGGCGGGGCTGCGGCTGTATCAGGACTTGCGGGCGCCGCAGGCGACGGAGCGAGTCGATTCCACCGAGCAATTCGCGACGCAGGCGAAGGCGCAGCTGTCTAGTTCTGCGCTGTGAAGAGCAGCGACGGGCCGATACCCAATCGCGATTGTTCCCCTTGCCTCAAAGGGTAGGGGTTAGGTTTCCCGCGCTTTCGCAGTGCCTCTCTGATGAACTCGATCACTGACTCGCTGTCGCGCATGGCTTCGTTCGAAATCCGGAGGACACGCACTCCCTTCTGGGAAATAGCTCTATCGCGCGATTCGTCAAGGTTCCAACGTTCTTCATGCACTGTGCCATCCAACTCAATCGCCAGTTTGGCTGCGTCGCAATAGAAGTCGACAATAAATCCTTCTGTTACCTGCTGCCGACGGAAGTGGAACCCATCCAGACCATTTCGCCGAAGTACGCTCCAAAGGGCGCGCTCTGCCGGCGTCATTTCTTGGCGTAATTTCTTCGCTAGGGACAGCTTCTCGGGCTCGACAGCTTGGCCGCGTACGATTTTCCTGCTGCGAGCCATAGGCACCGTGGAACCTAACCCCTAACCCCTTCCCTCGAGGGAAGGGGAACAATCGCGTTGGAGGTGTCCGATCAACTTGCCAACCTGGAGAGGGCGCGGATTGTTACTTGAATCGCGGGCAGGGTCGGCGACGCTAGCGGTTTAAGTTCATCGAAGAGCCGGGCGGCGTCCGCGAAGCGACTGGCGCGAACTCGCTTCAACTGCTCGATCGATTCGTCGACACTTATCCCGCGATCGTCGGCGCAGGCGTCGAGCACCGCGCGGGTGAGCGCGATGCGCGTGGCGCGAAGTTCGGTGGCGAGTTCATTGGCGGCGCGCCGCTCCCAGCGGTCGTCGCTGTCGATCGATTGAAGAGCTTCTTCGAGAATTGTGAAGTTGAGTTGCCCGCTCAATCGGAAGTACGCCTGCGCCGCCTTGGTGGGTTCGATTTCGCGGGCGAAACTCATGCTCAGCACGCTTAGAATGTGATCGGCGAACGCAAGGCGGGCGAGTCCATGCGCCAATTCGCCGTCGAGGACATCACTGCGCAGCTCGCGATAGAGGCGCTCGAAGCGATCGCGCTCGGCACCCGTCAGCATCGTCTCGAACTCTACGCATAGCATTTCGAACGCGGGCTTGAAGCGGATCACCGCGGCACCGATCGACGTGGCGGGCCCGAGCTCGCTGAGCGCCCATCCCGTAGCGCTGCGGCATGCGCGTTCGAGAGCGAGAAATGCGCCCAGTTCAGATTCGGCCGCGATAGTCGCGGCGTTGCGCTTGAGCTCGCCGGCGCGTTCGTGAATTGAGAGTACGTCGGTCGCGATCACCCATGCGCGAATCACGTCCTCGGCCGCGACGCCACGATCGCGCACCTGGCTGAAGACGAAAGTCGAGCCGACCAGATCGACGAGTTCATTGACTGCGCGAATCGCGATCAGCTCATGGCGCAGGCGATGCGCACCGATGTCGGAGAGTTCGGCGAGTGAAGGCGGGAAGTATGGCTGCAGGAAACGGCCGACGAGGTAGGAATCGTCAACCAGCACCGTGGCTTCGAGGCGCCGGATCAGATCGATCTTGGTGTAGGCTGTCCCGAGCGCCAGTTCGGGCCGGGTCAGCCCCGGGTAGCGCGCGTGGCGATCGTGCAGGACGTCGCGCGGCGGCATCGCAGGCTCCATCCCGGTCAGGATGCCGCGATCCTCGATGGCCTGGAGATGGTCGCGAAACTCGATCAAGTGCTTGCGGCTGCGGAGCTGTTCGAGACTGAGCGACAGCACCTGGTCGCGATTGTCGGCGATTACCCGGTCGGCGACTTCGTCGGCGCATGCGGCGAGCGCGCGGTTGCGAGCGTCGAAGGTGAGCTCGCCGCGCGCCACGGCGGGTTCGAGCAGAATCTTGAGATTGACCTCGTGATCGGACATATCGACGCCGGCGGAATTGTCGATCGCGTCGGTGTTGATGCGGCCGCCGGCGAGCGCGTACTCGATGCGCGCCTTTTGGGTGAAGCCGAGGTTGCCGCCTTCGACGACGATCCTTGCGCGAAGCTCAGGCGCGGTGATTCGGCAAGCGTCGTTGGCGTGGTCGGCGACGTCGACGTCGGTCTCGATTGTCGCGCGGACGTAGGTGCCGATGCCGCCGTTGTAAAACAGATCGACGGCCGCGCGCAGGATGCATTGAATCAACGACTCGCCGTCGAGTGCGTCGGCGTCGCATCCGAGCGCGGCGCGCGCCTGCACACTCAGCTCGATTCGTTTCTGGCCGCGGCGGAAAACGCCACCGCCGGGACTGACTAGGGCGGGATTGTAGTCCGCCCAACTCGAGCGCGGCAGATCGTAGAGACGTTTGCGTTCGTCGAAGCTGGCCGCGGGGTCGGGATCGGGATCGATGAAGATGTGGCGATGATCGAAGGCGGCGATGAGCTTCAAGTTGCGCGAGCGCAGCAGGCCGTTGCCGAACACGTCGCCCGACATGTCGCCGATGCCGATCATCGTGATCGGCGCGCCGCGATCCGGGTCGCGGCCCATCTCGCGCAGATGCCGGCGGGCGGATTCCCACGCGCCGCGCGCCGTGATCGCCATCTTCTTGTGGTCGTAGCCGTGCTCGCCGCCCGACGCGAACGCGTCGCCGAGCCAGAAGCCGCGCTCGATTGCGATTTGATTGGCGATGTCGGAGAAACTCGCCGTGCCTTTGTCGGCGGCCACGACCAGATACGGGCCGTCGTTGTCGAGCACCCGCACCCGAGCGGGATGCACCGAGCCGGCGTCGGTGAGGTTGTCGGTGAGATCGAGCATCGCATGCATAAGCGTCTGGTACGCCTCGACGCCGTCGCGCGGATCCGGCTGATGGCGCGCGCGCGGTTTGACGATGAAGCCGCCCTTGGCGCCGAACGGCACGATGATCGCGTTCTTCACGGTCTGGGTCTTCATCAGATCGAGAATCTCGGTGCGGTAATCGTCGGGCCGGTCGCTGAAGCGAATACCGCCGCGCGCGATGCGCCCGTGCCGCAGATGGCATCCCTCCATGCGCGGACTGTTGACGTGAATTTCGTAGAGCGGCGCGGTGTCCGGCAGGCCAGTAATGCGCGCACTTTCGAACTTGAGCGCGATGTAAGGATCGGGCGATGGCGCCGCGCAGAAAAAATTGGTGCGCACGGTCGCCTCGACAATCGACAGCAGCGCGCGGGCAATGCGATCGTCAACTATATTTTCTATCGGCACGAGGCGAGCGAGATATGCTTCGCGCAATTCCGCGATTTTCTCGGGCGTGGCAGGACTGTCGAACGAGAGGCGCGCGGTGAACAGCTCGAACAGCAGCCTGGCGATTTCGGGATAGAGCAGCAGCACGCGCTGCAAGCCGAGCCGCGCGGGCGCCAGGCGCATCTGGAACGCGGCGACGAGATACGCGCGCAGCAGAGCGACCTCGCGCCAGGCGAGTCCGGCGGTGAGAGTGACGGCATTGAGGGCATCGTCCGCGGCCAAACCGTTGCGCACGGCAGCGATCGCGTCGGCAATCAGCGCCGCGCCGGGAAATTTCGCGAACGGTTGCAGGTTGGGTCCCTGCACGGAAAAAACCTGCAGGTAGGCGCGCGTCAGTTTGCCGTCGGTGTGCGGGCGAAGCTCGTGAGCGTCCTCGGACAGCACTTCGATTCCGAAATTCTGCAACGTGGGCATCAGGTCGGAGAGCATCGGAGCGTCGCCGAGCCCGACAATCCGGATGTCACTGCGGCCGTCGACGGCGTGGCCATCAGACGCGTGAGGTCCAGCCTCGACTGTGAAGTCGCGGCCGGCGGCGATCAGCGCTTCGACGTCTTCGAAATCGCCAACCGCGCGCGCGACGTCGATCGCGGCCTGGTAGTCGGCGCTGAACGCACCGGTCCATCGCTCTGCGAGCGCGCGTCCGCGCTTCGGTCCGAATTTTTCGATCAACCGCTCCTGCAACCGATCGTCCCATCGGCGGGCGAGCTCCGCGATCGCGGTCTCGAGGCCGCGGATCACCGAAGTCTTCGGCGGATCGGCGAAGAAACAGAAATGGAGGCGCGCCGTGTAGCCCTCGCCCAGCGCCAAGTGGAAATAAACCAGCATGCCGTGGAGCGCGGTCGCCAAAGTATCCTGGATGCGCCGGCTGAGCTCGGCGGAGCCCGACTCGCGCGGCATCACGACCATCGCGATCACGTTGCCGTGGCGCAAGTCGGGCGCAACGAAGAGCCGCACCGACGCTTCGCTCTTGACGTCGAGGATGAGCCGCAACTGCGCGCGGAGTTCAGCGACTGGCGCGCGAAAGAGTTCGTCCTTGGGGAAGCTGTTGAACGCGGAAACGATTTCCTTGTAATCGTGCGAGCCCGGTACGGCGCCCTCCTGCTCGAGCACCTCGCGCAACTTCGCGCGCAGCACCGGAATGTGTTGCGCTTCCTCCGCGTAGGCCTTCGAGGTGAACAGCCCGACGAAATTGTCGAACGCGGCGATGCGCCCGAAGGCGTCGGCGCGGCGAATCGAGACGCTGTCCATCGGGCGGCGGCGATGCACATGCGACTCGACGCGCGTTTTGCCAATCACCAGCGGCGGCCCTTCGAAGAACAGCCTGCGGCGCGCGGGCGAGAGTTCGTCGAGCGGGACCGAGCTGCGAAATCGCGACTCGTCGTGCTCGCGCATGATGCCGAGTTCAGTGCCGGGATCGAGCACGAAGCGGGAGGCGCCGTCGTCGTCGCTGACGAGATAGCGGCGAAAGCCGAGAAACACGAAACCGCCCTGGATGAGCCAGCGCAGGAGGTCGCGGACCTCGATCAGTTCGCGGATCGCGGCGGTCTCCTCGCAGATCTGCAGCGCGCGGCCGGTCATCTCGTCGAAATCGCCGGTCGCCTCCTGGACCTCGGTGAGAATCGAGATGACGTCGAGCTCGATTTGCCGCGCCTGTTCGGGCGTGGGTGTCAGCTCGAGTTCGGCGTGAACGAACGACTCGCCGCGTTCGGTGGAGAGCGACTGCTCGAACGACGCGATTCGCCCTTCCCGGTCGCGTGTAACTTTGAAGATGGGATGGAGAATCGTGCGAACCGTTGCGCCGAGATGATGGAAATATTCGAGCAGGCTGTCGACGATGAACGGGCAATCGGTGGTGACAGTCTCGACGACGGCGAGCGTGTCGTTGTCGTCACCGGAGACAGATTCGACTCGCGCGCTGACGGGTTCGGTGCGGACCGAAAAGAATTCGAACGCCGACTGCACCAGCGCAAGGCGGCGCTTGGCCGGGACACGCTCGCGATGGTCGGCGGACTCGCGCGCGAAGAGCCGCGCGGCGAAGGCAGATACAAGCGGAGCGGAATCGGCGGGAAGATTCCTGTCGATTAGTTCGCGGAGTTCGGTCTCGATCGGCAAGGTGTCACCAGGTGAGAGCGCGGATAGGATGGCGCGGTCGGGTGCGCGCGGATCAATTATAAGGCGCGTCGCGCACCTTGCGTAGGGGGAATAAACTCAGGCGCGCATGCCGGAGATCGAGATCAGCGCGATGACGTTCGGCCCTTTCGGCGTCGGCCGCCAGGACGGCAAAGCCGTGATGGTTCCCGGCGCGGTTGCGGGAGAAAGGCTGGACGTCGAGATAGTTTCGGAGCGCCGGGATTACGCGGTCGCGAAGATTCGCGAAATCGTCCGCGCCAGTGCCGAGCGCCGCGCGGCGCCGTGCCCGTATCTGCCGCGATGCGGCGGATGCGACTGGCAGCATATCGATTACGGCGCGCAAGTGCGCTTCAAAGGCGAGGTCGTCGCGCGCGAGCTCGGCCATGCGCTGGGAATCGAGATCGATCCGGTCGGACTCGTCGAGCCTTCGCCGGCGGAGTTCGGCTATCGGTCGAGAATCCGGCTCAGGGTCGGCGCCAAAGGCGTGCTGGGATTTTACGAAGCCGGCAGCAACACGATCGTCGAGATCGATTCATGCATGGTCGCCGAGCCGGGCATCCGAATGCCGCTGCATCTGGCGCGTTCGCTTGGCAAGCGAGTCGAAGAGATCGAAGTGGTGCGCGACGGGGCGCGCGAAGTGCAAGTCGCGCATCTGAAGAAGCCGGCGACCGACGAGGATCTCAGGCGCGCGGGAAACGTGCGCGAAGCGGACGGCGAGATTGCTGGAATCGTGCTCCGAGCGGGCGCGCATCGCGCGACTGTGGGCGATACCGCGATTGCGATCGAGCTCGAGGACGGGCTGTCGATCGAAGTGGACGCCGATATGTTCAGCCAGGTGAATCGCGCGCAGAACCGCAAGCTGGTCGCGAGCGTGATGGAGATGGCGGCCATTCGCGACTCGCCGGCAGTGCTCGATTTGTATTGCGGGGCGGGTAACTTCAGCCTGCCGGCGGCGCGGCGCGGGGCGCGAGTGACGGGCGTCGATGCCGACGCTGGAGCAATCGCGGCGGCGGCGCGCAATGCGGAGCGGCTGAAGTTTCGCGACGTACAATTCGTCGCGATGAAGGCGTCGGCGACCGCGGACTTTCTGCATCGCGCGCGCTATCGCCCCGATGTGATAATTCTCGATCCGCCGCGGACTGGCGCGCTCGATCTGATGGATCCGATCATCAAGCTGCGCGCGGCGAGTATCATCTATGTCTCTTGCGACGTGACGACGCTGGCCCGCGATCTGCGCGTGCTAGCGGGCGCGGGATACAAAATCAAGCGCGTGCGCGGGTTCGATTTTTTTCCCAACACGCATCATGTTGAGATCGCGGTGCACGCGCTATTGACTTAGATCGCGGGGCATTCTTAGAGTAATTGAGTGGTCGATGCCCGCATCCTCCCGCCAGAGGGTTGATCAAAAAGATGCCCAAGCAGGAAAAGGAAAAGCTCCCGAGGCCGAAGATTACGATTATCCCGGGCCGCGGGGTGGCGCAGACAATCAATTATTTGCTTGAGGACCGGGACGACCTCGAATGGATTATCGCGGTCGGGCGTACGAAGAACGGCGAGCTGTTCTTCTACGACACCGGCGGCGACATCGTCGAGGATCTCGGCACGCTCGAGTACCTGAAGGCGCGAATCGTGCGCGCGCACTTCGGCGACGAATACGAATAAGCCGTAGCCTTCCTTTTCTCAGTCTTCGAATTCTTCCTGAGGCGGACGCGCGTAGATGACTCCGTCCTCGATTTCGGTCATCACCCGGTAAAGATATTTCCCGCATGCGGTCGGTGGACCCGCGATACATTCGCCGCTCGCCGGCTCGTAGTAGGCGTTGTGCGTCTGGCACATCAGGTAGCGGCCGTCTTCGGCGAAAAACTGATTGTCGACCCAGTCCATCGCCATCGGCACATGCCGGCATCGATTGACGTAAGCGTGGAACTCGCCGGCGAAGTTGATCAGAAAGCATTCCTCGTCGGCGCCGCGAATCGGGAGCATGAACTTCAGCGACTCGCCGGGCGCGAGCGCGTCCGTGCGCGCGACCTTGTAGCGAGCCCGCGCGGGCGCGTCCTTGCGTCGCGGATGAGATCGAGTCAGAGCGGCGCGGCGTCGATATTGATCGGACATAACGATTGAGGGAGATTTTCGCGCGCGGACTTCCTGTCAGCTTGCCGCAGTTTGTCAAAGCCCATAGCATCTGTAAACGCGGCGCTTGAGGCCGTTCACTGATCTCCAAGATTTAGATTTCGCGATGGAAAATCCAAAGATTCGCGCCGTCGAGGCTTTCCCCGTCGAGCAGCAGGATCAGACGCTGATCTGTTTGCGCGATCCGAGCGGACTGGCGCCCGAGCCGATCATGCTCGGGATGGGCGCGTACTTCATCGTGACTTTATTCGACGGTCAGATGTCGCTGAAAGATATCCAGGCGGCGTTTGCCAAGCGCTTCGGCGAGATGATCCCGATCGAGAAGCTCGACGAACTGATCGCGGCGTTGGATCGCGCATACTTCCTCGACTCGCCCGCATTTCACGAGCGCGAGCGGCGCGTGCGTGAGGAATTTCTCGCGAGCCCCGAGCGTCCGGCGGCGCTGGCCGGCTTATGCTACGAGAAAGATCCGGCCAAGTTGCGACTCGAGCTTGCGGCGTTCTTCGATCCACCCGAAGGACCCGGCCGCGTGCCCACGAAGAAAAACTCGGCGCCGCTCGCGGGCCTGATCGCGCCTCATATAGATCCGCGCCGCGGCGCTGCCGCGTATGCGCACGCGTACCACGAGCTGATGGCGCACGAGCCGCCCGAGTTGGTCGTGATCCTGGGAACCTCGCACTACGGCGCAGGCCCCGAGCTGTTCAGCGCGACGCGCAAGAACTACGCGACGCCGTTCGGCGCGGTCGAGACCGACGGCGCGTTCATCGATCGGCTCGCGGCGCGCTACGACGGCGACCTGTTTGCCGACGAGATGCTCCATCGCGGCGAGCACTCGATCGAATTCCAGGCGCTGTTTCTTGCCTACGCGCTGGGCGCGCGCGGGTACCAGGTCGTGCCGATACTAGTCAGCTCGTTCCACGAAATGGTCGCGAGCGGAGTCATGCCGGCGCGCGATTCACGGGTTGGATCGTTCATCGGGGCGTTGAAGGCCGAGCTCGACGCCGAGAAGCGTCGAGTGCTGATTCTGTCGGGCGTGGATTTCGCGCACGTTGGAAGGAAATTCGGCGACGAGTTCGCCGCCGATGGTGTAGTAGCGGAGCGCGTCCAGCGCGAAGATCTCGGCCTCATCGAAAATATCAAGCGCGGCGATCCCGAGGGCTTCTTCGCCGACATCCTGAAGGATCGCGACGCGCGACGAATCTGTGGTCTGTCGCCGATGTACACGCAGCTCGAGCTGCTGCGCGGCCGCAACGCGCGCCTGCTCAAATACGGAATCGCGATGGAACCGCAAAGCGAGTCGGCGGTGTCGTTCGCAAGCCTCGCGATCGATTAGACGCCGCCGTACCAGTCGTAGCCTTGATCTTCCCAGTAGCCGCCGGTGCGGGTCGGGAGAAAATTCACCTCGGTCAGGTACTTCACGCACTTGTAGCCGAGCTTGACGGGCGAATAGAGGCGCAGCGGCGCGCCGTGATCGGGATATAGCGGGCGCCCGTTCATGCCGTAAGCGAGGATCGTCTGTGGATGCAGCGAGCTCTCGATATCCCACGTCGAATAGTAGCCGTTGTCGAATGAACGGAACTCGACGTATTGCGCGTCGCGGCTGGCGCCGACCATCTTCGCAATTTCGCGCAGCTGCACGCCTTGCCACCCGGCGACGGCTGACCAACCCTCGACGCAATGATGTCGAATCAGCATGCCGAACATCGGCAATCGCTTGAGCTGATCGACCGAGAATACCGACGGCCGCGCGACCAGGCCGCCAACCTTGAGCGACCAATTGTCCGGTGCGAACGGCATCGAGTCGGAAATAAAGTAGCTCGGGAAAGCGGCCTCGGGCGTGAGCTCGGAGGCCGGCGGTTCGGGCGCGAGCCGATTCTCCGAGAACAACAGCCGATCGACGCGCTCGTTCCATCGTCCCATCCCGGCCAGGAACATCGACGCCGCGCGGCTGTCGCATCCGGCGAGCGCACTGCTCGCGGCGATGCCGAGCAGAAGTTTTCGCCGCGTGATGAGGCTAGCCACGCTGTCCCCCGGTCACCATCGTGACGATCGTGCGCGGATGCAGCGCGACGAGCACCAGGTGCATCGCCGTAAACAGCGCGAGCAATACCAGGCAGCTCAGATGCACCACGCGCGCGACGTCGTAACCGCCGAACGCGGCGGTTATGAAGTACAACTGCACCGGTTTGTATATGGCCAGTCCCGAGAGCACCACGACGACGCCGAAGAGAATCGCCGACGTATATGCCATGCGTTGCAGGCCGTTGTAGAAATCCTCGGGCGGCGGAGTTTTGCGGATGCGAAGGTAGTAAGCGAACATCGCGAGCGCGTTCGAGGTGTCGCGAGTGGGAATGAAAACTCGTCGATGCCATTCGCCGCTCGCGATCAGATAGATGAGGTAAATCACACCGTTGAAGATGAGGAACCAGGCAATCGCGAAATGCCAATGGCGCGCGCCCGCGAGCCATCCGCCGAATCGCAGCCACGACGGCGGCGCGTCGTTCTGAAACGGATACCAGCTATATTGTGCACCGCGCGGCCCGAGCGCTGGATACGCGGCAAGGATCTGCAAGCCGCTGCCGGCCATGATTACGAGCAGCGGAATGTTGATCCAATGCGCCAACCGAATCGCGGCAGGCTGCGGGCGTCGCGCCTGGCGTCGGGTTTCAGCGACCGGCGCTGCCGTGGACTCATTCCACGGCGGCGAAACTGTCAGCCGCGTGGTGACTCTGGTGGGCTTGCGATCCCCTGGTGACTGCCCTTCCGTCATGAATCTTTAACCGTCGGGCGAAAGGCGATGTTCCCTAGTGGGACATTTCGAAAGCCTTGCCGCCTTTCATCAGATGCCCGTCCATCATGATCATTTCACCGTTTTGCAGATGAAATTCCGCTCCGTGTTTCGGTTTGACGGTGCCGTCGACGCCGACAGTCGTGCCGTCCGACATCGTGACCTCGTGGTCCATCGCGGTTGCCGGCTGCCCCGCTTTCATCATCATCATTTTTCCGTCGTGCATCATCACGCCGTCCATGTCGGCGTCGGCAGACGAAGCGGCGAATTGTGCGAGTAGAAAGATCGCCGCGATCAGGCAGGTGCCCAAGCGTAAGAACTTCATGAGCGATCCCATTGCGGCGCGCGAAAGAACTTGCATCCGACCGCGATCGAACGCACTCGCCTCGAGATGAGGCGAGCTACATCGGCATCGGCGGTTTCTTGCCGACGTGACCGCCCTTGGCTTCGCAGGTCTTGCTATCGGCGGTGATTACGTAGCCCTTGCCTTTGCACGAATTCTTGCCTTGGCAATCGCTCGTCGCGGTCTTGCAAGCGCTCTGCCCCTTGCATGCATTCGCACCGAGGCACTTGAGTTGGGCGGGCTGCGTGGACGGGCTCGCCGAGTCTGCGGCACTCACGACGGTCCCGGTGAATGCGAGCGCAACCGCGGTCGCGAGCATCGCGCCTGCTATCCTAGTTTTCTTCATCGCAGAGGCCTCCTGTCGAGGTTTGCCGATCTCCTAGTATGGAGCGGCGTTCAAATCTGTAGCAACTTCGCTGCTGGTTAGGCTAGATGTCCGATGGAATTTCTATCGAGCGTTGCCCGTTAGTCGAGACCGAGACCGAGAATCGATGAAGCCTCAGATCTGAAAATCGCCCTTGCGTGGTTTCGGGCTCTTCTGACCGGCCTGTCGGGCCTGGACTTGCATGCTCTCGACTTCGTCGTTGATTTCACTGAGCCGATGCTGAAATTCCGACGCTTCGACCTTCACGCCGACCCGGCAGCCCTGGCAGACGATATGAGTTTCACTCGTCTGTTCGAGTTCCCGCACCAGCAGCGAGTTCTTGAAACCGCACTTCGGGCAAGCAATGACTATTGTTTCGTCTTCAAACATTTCCATACCTCGCAGCATTCATACAAAGTACGTCGACGATCGGAGATCCCGTAAAATCACAATACTCCAGGCCGGCCCCGCTTCGCGACCAGAGTCGAGTCCCCTGATCTCTGCCATATCACCAACTTTATTTAAGGGCGATAGTTCGCCAGGAACTTCAGCGACCGAATTGCTGGCAGGAAAAAGTAAGCTCCCCCTTCCAACTTGACGAAACGCGGAAGGCCGAACACATGGCGGGGGACTGGGTCCCGCTGCACCGTGAACTGCCCGGTGCCGTCGTTGTCGCCTACCAGCGGATCCTTATCCTTGTCCAGGCCATTGAAGGTGGGACTGTTAAGCCAGGTCTGCTGAATGAACTCGAACTGGCGGCGAAGGTCAGCGTTGATCGCGATGAAGTAGATTCCCTGGTAGTAGCGGGGACTCTCGTCGGGCGAGCCTTCGACACGCTCGCAATATTTCCGTCCGCGACGGATTATGCGATGGCGCCTTGATAGTTGAAGCGACTTCCACGGCGGCATGATCAAAAGTGAGTCGCGTGGATTGGCACGGCGGATATGCGCACCGAGAGGGCATCGGTGTCCGTCGGCATCGCCGGACATATAAAGGAAATCGTTGCGATGCTGTGCGCCTGGCGCGTCGGGCGACAACGTCAGAGGCGCTCCACCTTTCCACCGGCCAATCAATTTAGCCGCGATAAGTTCCCTGAGATGCGGATCGTTCCCGGACGAGCTGTCAACGAAGTTCCGGAAGGCTTCGACGTCCTGGGCCAGCCTCCGGAAGACGAGGTAGGCGCCGTTCAAGCCGAACGCCCTGACGTTAGTGGGTAGTCGACGGTGTCCTGGAAGGTAGCCGTTGAGATCATTCCAGGCGTTAACAGTCGGGATCCGAGTCAACTGACCTAGTTCGTTCTCGTAGCCCAGCACAAACTCACCGGTCTCAACCGGATCCTCGGACAATCTCGATCGGCCGGTTAGTCCTTTCACTGGCGGCTGCGAGATCCCGTCACGGAAACCAAAAGGCTCGCGGTAATCGCCTTGTTTGCGATCTGAGTCTTGCCTTAAGACGAGTGTCAGGCCTCTGCCAAGCGCAGCCGGGCTACAAGTGGCTGTAAAGAGAGCGTCCACCGCTGACGCCGATTCTCCATATAGCAAAAGAAGCATATCAACAGGGGTCTTGTCGGCCCCGTATAACCAATGCTCGTGGGAGCTATCGCTGGTGTCACCTAGTATTAGCGCGGCTTCCGGCCGGTTCATGCCGTCGACGAATTCGTGAGGGAAGTCTTGGATTAGCTCTTTCGAGAGGGTTAGTTCTGTGAGTCCATTCCAGGTGAATGCGACGTTCAGACAAGTCTTGGCCTTGTGATCTCCAGGATGCTTCGCAGCGGTGACTCTGTCGATAAGGGTCATGAGCCAGATCTGCGCCTTGCGTGCATCGAGGATTTTCAGGAAAACAAAACGTGCGTGATTCAGGTGATCGTATCCGCTGGCCACGATTCCTTGTATCTCTGCACGGTCCACGGCTTCAGGCATTTTGCCACCCTTTTCTGCGCGTCAAATCCTTCTTGCCAAATCGTCGCGAAAATCCAGATAGCGGAGAAGGTTCTGCACTGGGTATTCTTCGTAGGCCGAGTAGAAGACCGGGGCGGGGTAAAAGTGTTTCAAGCCTTGCATCTCGAAAGCATCCAGATCTTGCGCCCCGGCGCGGTAAAGAAACCTGGTAGGCGGGAACCCCTCAGTGTTGCCCCATACCAGGTTGACACCCCATGCCTGGTCGGAGAAGTCAGACAGGTAGCTCGAAGAAGCTGCCGTCGTAGTTGCTGAGAAAAACCAGTTCGTTGTTAATAAGTATCCAGCGTGCGAAGTGAATCGTGGGCATCAGATCCAACTTTCCCAGGATATAGACGTACTTGCTCAGGATCGTGCCGAGCACCAGCGCCTGCTTCATAAGATACCGACGGAACCAGCCGGGACGGAGAGTCGCCAATGTACAAAGATGGTTTTGCGGCCCAACATTCAGCAGGTAGAAGTTCTCACGATGGCTGGTTGAATCATGCGGCGGGGGCGGACGCTTTTCCTCGACCAGCTCCTGGCAACGCGCCGCCAACAGAATAACCACCACATAGAGAACGGGAAACAGCACCAGGAAGGCGGCTATCGTTGATAGCTTGAAATGAATGAGCCCCCCGACCAGGAGCAGGTAGAGCAAGGTTGGCACCGCGAGATTGAATGCAAGCCTCCACTGCTGCCCTCGCTGGGTCACAGGGAAGAGTTGAGGTTGCGGTATGTTGGGTGTGACCGGCGGCCGAAAGTGCGCGATAAGCGCATCGTCCACAGCGCTCTTGCTCATACCTGTGGTCGACAGGCTGTTAAGGAAGGCTGTGGCCTCCTCATACACGGCGATCGCATTGCGAATGTCAGCCAGAGTTCGACCTGGAAGCGCAACGTAGTAAACCGAGGATAGGTTGTGGAAGTAAGTTTTGACCCCTACACCTGGAACCGTTCCGGCGTTATAGCCCGCACAGTGTGAGTAGATCCGGTCCAGCTCTATACCTCCATGCGTGATCAAATCATTTAGATGATCATTCAGAGGCCCATCGTAGTTAGTCTCGAACAGGAGCCTGGCTGGACCATTGTTAACTCCGGGAAGAATGAGCCAGGCCGCATAATGAACGGTCAGCATCCGATCAAAGTGTATAGTGGCGCCGCCTCGACCAATAGTGTCGAGCCGTGCGCGAAGGTTAGGTTCCTGATTGACAAGAATGTCGCTGATTACGGTCAGCCCTTGCGGCACGATATCCCCCCAAAGGTTCTGATAGGATTGAACCTAGCGGATAGCATCTACCAGTGACTGCTTCAACGCGCTGCGTGCGCCCCGCACAAACACTAAAGCAGCGACCAGCGATGCGATGCCATTTGCGGAAAGAAACGACATGTAAAAGAACCGCAGATGGTATGGTGCGGCAGTGAGTTGTGACCATTGCGTCGGGTAAGGTACCGGCGATACTGACCCAAGTGCGAACACCAGGCCGAAGACTGCTACTGAGACGAGAAACGTATAGCCGCTGCTGATTAACGACCAAACCAATATCGAAAGGGCGCGTGATGTCAGATCCAGGAGGGGCAAAGCGGCGGCGGATGCTATCATCCAAATCCCCGTTAACATCAAGATTAGGTGAGATTGCCGCAGGAACTGCCGGACCTGATCCAGCCAGCCGTTGTTCATGGCGATGATCAATCCTGGTCCCCCAATCAGCATAGCAACGAGCAGGAAAATCACTCCGTGGAAGTACAGGCGCAGTTGGCCGCGGCGAGTCATGGTTCGAGCTCCTGGCGGGAGGTTGGGAGTTCACGGTTACGAGGCGCGCACCGGGAACATCGTGGCGGCGTGTCGGCCTTAGGTCAACTCGTCCAGGAGCGCTTTTGCCTCGATCAGTCCGCGGGTGTCAAATCCTTCGGTGAAACTCCTAAATAAAGGACCGACGAGCTCGAGCGCCTCCGTGGAGCGGCCGCACGACTTGAGCAACCGCCCAAGGCTGGTAGCGGCGCGCATCGCGGGGAACTTCGCCCCGATACGGTCTGCGAGGGCAATCGCCTCGCGATAGCTCTTCTCGGCTTCAGAACCGGCCTTGCTTAGGAGCAGTTCCCGCGCAGCCATAGGAGGTATGGTAGATTCGTGAGTTCATCCGGGGTTGCGTCCAGTCCTTCCTGCACGGTAACCAGCGCCAGGTCAAATTTGCCGGCGCTCGCGAGGGCCTCGGCTAAACGGCCAAGGAACAAGCCTAACGAGAGCCGGTTACCAGCAGACTTAAAGCTCGCGAGTCCGTCGCGAGCCAGTGCTATGCCCTGGTCGCTATTCCCCTGCAATGCGATCGCCCAGCCATATAGGATTTTGCCGGCGTCCAGGAAAAGCGGAATAGAACGCTCGGTAGATAGCTTGATCACACTCTCCGATAGCTCCTCAGTCGTTCGCGGATCCCGCGACATCGCGTGCAGGAATGCGGCATAGAAGAGGCATTGTGTCCGCGCGTAAGGCTTCCTGACCCGCTCGCTCAGGGCGATCGCCTCGCGCATCAAGGTGCGCGCGGTATCCGCCATCCCGAATTGCGATGCGGTCAGGGCCATGTATTCCAAGGTCTCGCAGCCGGGATCCTGCGGATTTTTTCGATGGTCGTCTTCCACGTAGACTGCGCGCGCCTTACCCAGGCATTCCCATGCCTTAGCGAGGTCGCCGCGATGGTAACTAACGACGCCTTGAAGATAGTAACCCCAGATCTGAGTCCTGGGTTTCGGGTCGCGCTCGCTGGTGGCTAGCACCCGGTCAGCCATAGCTTGCGCGGCGCTAATTTCCCCGCGCAGCATCGGAAGCGAGAAGAGCCCGGCCAGCGACGGGACCACTCTCACCAAGTTCCCCAGCTTCTCGCCTAGTATGCTGGCGCGATCGTATGCCGCCGAGGTCTCCGCCGCGACATAGCCGCGCGTCGCGATGAATACTTGACCCATCAGGAGCTGCAGCGTGAGTTCCTGTTGATCGCGCGCGGACGATTCCGAAGTCGTTGCCAGCGCGTCGAGCGCCTGGCGGCAATAGCCTTCGACCTCCGTCAAGGCGCCCTGCTCCAGCGCGCGCTTGGCCGCGATCGCGAGAAAGCGTGCAGTCTTGAGGCGGTCCGCGGCCGTGCCCGCGTTCCATAAGTGATGCGCGAGATCGTTGGCGTGATCCTCCAGCGCGTTGGCGTACAGGCGCTCCATCGCGTCGGCGACGTCGAGATGGAACCGCTGGCGCCTTGGAACTGACAGCCGGCTCATCACAGCCTGGCGGGTAAGCTCGTGAGAAAATCTGAAGCGCGCCTCCGGATACTGGACCGTCGATGAAATCAATCCCGCCCTTTCAGCTTCCTCGACGCAGTCCAGCAGCGAATCGGCGTCGACTTTGGTAGACGCCGCGAAAAGATCGAAAGTGAAAGAGCGGCCAATCACGGCCGCGATACCCAGCGTCTTCACCGTGTTCTCCGCAAGCCGCGCCAAACGTCGGCCGATAAGGAGGCGCAGACTCGCGGGCACGTCGATGTCGCCGGGCTTCAGGTCGGCGCGAAACGCTCCGTTCGATTCGAACAGCTTGCTCTGCTCGACCAGATGCCGGAACAGTTCCTCGACAAAGAACGGGTTGCCCTCCGTGTCGGAGTAGAAAAGCTCGGCCACCGAGTCAGGCACGGCCTGTCCGCTCAGCGCGCGCAGCATGTCGGCAACGGCACTTCTGGAAAGACCGCCAAGCGTGAGGCGCTCGAGCAGATGCGACCGGATCAGCTCGTCAAAAGTCTTGATGAACTGGCCCGCGGTGTCGAGCTCAAAATCGCGATAAGTGCCGACCACCAGGACCGGAACATTCGGCACCAACTGCGCGAGATGGTTGAGCAGCAGCAGGGTGCCGTCGTCGGCCCAGTGCAAGTCGTCGAGCAGAAAGAGCAGCGGCCGCGACCTGGCGAGGCGTGCAATCACTTCAGTGACGGCACTGAACAGGACTCGTCGCGATTGCTCGGGCGGCAACTGCATCGGCGGCGGAATATCCGGAAAGAGGCGCCGCAGCTGCGGCAGCAGTCGCGCGATTTCGGCAGCGTCGTTGCCCAACGCCTCGCGAAACGCGGCTTGATCCGCCGTTTGCGCGAGGGCAGCCTCGAGGATCTCGACGAACGGGCTGAACGGGACCGGATCGTCGCGATCGTAACAACTGCCTATCAAGGTCAGCATGCCGCGGCGCGAGGCCTCGGCGCCGATCTCCGACGCTATTCGCGTCTTACCGACACCGGGGGCGCCTCCGATCAGGACCATCTTGCCGCGGCCGTCGAGCGCCTGATCAAGCGCGCGCTTGAGGATGTCGCGCTCCGCTTCGCGTCCGACGAAGGTGGTCCCCTCGGTGAACGCGCGCAGAAAGGTCGGCTCGCCTATTGCCGGTGGCGACTCCGTTGCGGGAAGTTCGACGGCAGGCGTTTTGCGGGCAGCGGTTGGAGTCTCCGTCGAGAATTGCCACCGTATCGGCGCGCGCGAATCCACCAGGTACGAGCAAAACAGTCCAGTCTTGATCCTCCGATCCAGCACCGCTCCCAGCGCCGCGTCACGCTCCGAAATCTTCAGCAGCGCGCCTTTGATTGCGCGGGTAACATTGAGACGCGCGCGCTCGGCGGCGGAGCCCGCTCGCCGGTCGCGGCCGCCGCTGCCCACCGCACGCGCGATCTCGCGCTCGAGGAATTCGATTTCCGACTCGACCTGCTCCGCGCGCTTGTGATCGCCACGCTCAAGCCGATCTTCGAGCTCTTCGTTCAGTTCGAGCAGTTTGCGCTTGTAGTCCCGCTTCGCCTGCGCATCGAGCATCTCGCCGGCATCGCCGGTCAGCCCCGGTCGAATCGTCACGCCAACATCCAGTGAACTCGCATGATGTTCGACGCGCGAACTTTCGTCGGTGACGCTTGCGGCAGGCATGCCCAGCAAATCGAGCGCGTGGAATTCGACGCCCGGATGCTGCAGTAGCCGCTGGATGTAACTGAGACCCTTGACGTCCTTGAGCGTAAAGGTGACGCCGCGGTAGCCGATCGTCCAGAACTCGCCGTTCTGAGCAAAAGTGCCGGCCTCCGCCGCGGGCTTGCCGAGCGATTCTACTCTGCTCTTGCGGTTCCCCCCTTCGGCCTCTTCAGTCGTTGCCAAAGGTCCGCCCTCCGAAAAAACCAACGCTCGGTCTTCGGCTGGAGATTCAGTTCAAGGAATACTGGCCCGATTCGCGCAGCCTTCTCGAGGGTTGCGTTAGTGGCGCGAAGCTACCATTACCTGAAACTAGTGTAAATCCAACACGGCAGACGTTGAATTGGTTTGATGTGCCAGTGCCTAAACGCCGAGAGCAAGGATGGACGGTGGCGGCTACTGGATTGTCGAGGTCTCGATACTTTTCGAGCCCGCCGGCATTGTCAGTAACATTCCGTCGTAGCCGAGCACGACATCGCGCGGCCGGACATCCGCAACGCCGCGCATGAACGCGATTCGCGCCAACACGTTGGGCGTCGGCGGACCGATATGGCTCAGCACGAGCAACTGAACTCCGGCCTGGTTCGCCTCGGATGCGGCCTCGACCGGGGTCGTGTGATAGCGGAGGATGTCCGACATGATCTTGGCGACGCGTGCGTTGCCAATCCGCTCCGCCTCATCCTGAATGAGCTTCACCAGATGCGCCGCCTGCGCTTCGTGTATCAGCACGTCAGCGCCGGTGGCCGCTGCGACGAGATTGGCGCACGCCTTCGTGTCGCCGCTGACCACGACCGAGCGGCCCTTGTAGTCAAATCGATAACCGTAGGCGGGCGCGACCGGCGCGTGATCGACGGTGAATGCGGTGACCTTGAGTCCGTTCTCTTCAAGCACCGTCGCGGAACCGCCGGCGCGTGGCGACACGCCCGCTGGAGTGTCGATTTTCACCGCGAGCGGCTGCATCTGCCAGTTCGCCGACGGCATCAGCGCGGCGCCGTGATGCGCGATGCGGTAGCCTTCGTCCAGCGAGTACGCCTGCTCGAATCCTCTCACCACTTGCTCGACGCCGGGCGGTCCGTACACGCGCAGCGGATGGTCCCGCCCCTGCGCCCACGACTCCAGGTTGGCTTCGCCGAGATCGCCAATGTGATCGGAATGAAAGTGCGTGAATAACACGGCGGCGATCCGCGGCGCGGGGATATGCCACAGCGCCAGGTTCTTCCACGCGCCGGGCCCGATATCGACCAGGTAGATGTTGCCGCCCGCAAAGATTGCCGTGCACGCTGCCGCGCGATTGCGATCGGCCAGTGGATTTCCCGTGCCGCACAACACAACTCGCAGCGCGTCGGGCTCGAGCAGGTCGTTGCGGGTCGACGCCAGGGTCTGCGCAATCACTCGCCGGAACACCGCGTCCTGCACGGCGGGAATGTGAATCATCCACCATGCAATCGCGGCAAGCGCGACGACGGCGGCACCAGCTAAAATCAATCTTCGCAAGAGTTTCTACCGTTCGAGCAGCCAGCGCGCGATTCGTTCGCCGACGACCAGCGCTGGCACATTGGTGTTTGCGCGCGGTATCACCGGCATGATCGACGCGTCAGCGACGTAAGCGTTGTCGAGCCCGTGAATTCTTCCGTGCGAATCGACGACCGCGGTCCGATCGCTCGCAGGACCCATCCTGCACGTCCCCACCGGATGATAGTAGTGCAGGCAATTTGCTTTGACGAACGTCTCGATCCCGGTGCGGGTCGCGATGGCGTTGCCGGGTGAAATCTCCGTGCCCACGAGCCTGGACAGCGCGGGTTTCGCGGCTATATCGCGGGCGAGCGCGACCCCGTCTGCGAGCACGCGCAAATCTTCGTCCTCGACATCGGACAAGTAGCGATGGTCGAGGAGCGGCGGCACAGTGCAGTCCGCGCTCGTCAGCGTTAGCGTGCCACGTGAACGCGGCGTCAGGCATGCAACTTCGATTGTCCATCGCCAGCCGGTCGGAGTTGCGGGGTCGGGTCCGCCGACGGGATAGATATGCAGATCGAACGCCCGCGTACATCGCGAAGATCGCGCCTTGGCGATCGTCTGCTCCTCGGGCATCCAGTGATCGCGCGCAAACGCGGCCATCGCCTCTTCGAGCTCGCGCGTCCCCGCGTAGCTCAATGAAACGCGCGGATGGTCATGCAGGTTGTGGCCGACTCCGGGCAGGTCGTGCGTCGGCGCGATGCTGGCGGCGCGAAGTTCGGAGGGATCGCCGATACCGGAGCGGAGGAGAATCGCGGGGGAGGCGTAGGTTCCCGCAGTCACGATTACACGGCCGGCTTCGATGCGCACCGGGCCATCGCGGCCGGCGACGACGACAGCGTCCACTCGTCCCGACTTGAATTCGATGCGGTCGCACACCGAGTCGCCAACGATCGTCAAGTTCGATCGCTCGCGGACCGGATCGAGATAGGCGAAGGCGGTGTTCCAGCGGACGCCGTTCACGATATTCACCGGACTCGGCGCCATCCCCACGTTCTCATCGAGATTGTTAAGGTCAGCGACGCGCGGGATTCCTGCGCCAGCCGCGGCGTCCAATGCCGCGCGCTGAAAAGGTGAGACTTCCGCTGGCTCCGGAATTCTAACCCGCAGACGCCCGGAGGCAGCCTGTAATAGCGGCCGCAGTTCGTCTGTAGACCATCCGGGGTTTCCTAGCGCGGCCCATCCGTCGTAATCGACGCTGCTGCCCCAAATAGCGGCGCATCCGTTATGCGAAGAGCATCCGCCGATCACACGAGCGCGCTCGTAGGTGACGACGCGCGGCGCGTACAACTCCCCGCTGTGGTAGCCCCAGTCGTGCGAGGTCGGTATCGCGCGGGCGTCGGTGAGTTCCGCGGGCCATCGTCCCGCCGCGAACGGGCCGTAATCCGGACCGGCCTCCAGCAGCAGGACGCGCTGCTCCGAATGCTCCGCGAGAAGACCCGCGATTGCAGCTCCGGCAGTGCCGCCACCGATCACAACGGTATCGGCGAACTTCGGAATGGGAGTGCCTGCCGGAGGCTGATCCTGTTTTCGTGCCATCTGAGTACAGGCGGCTCCGAGCTTTTTCTTAGGACTCGGAAGGCAGCTTAAAGCTGTCGACCAATTCTCTCAGCCGCTGCTTCGCATCCGCGATTACAGATACCCCGTCACCTACCAGGATTGTATCGAAGTCGAGCGCGAGCAGTTGCGCGACGCTGCGCCGCAGGCGCGCCGGATCATCCATCACGCGCTCGCGCAGGAGGCTCAGACGCCCGGGCGGATTCCCTATAACGGCGTCGCCAACGATCAAGGCTTTTCGCTCGGGCCAGAGGAATGCCACCTCGCCGGGACTTTTTCCACTGACGCCTATCACCTTGAGCGCGCCGATAATTTCGCCGTCGTGAAGTTCACCGTCAAGTACGGCACCTTGGGCCTTTGCGTAGGCAGCGTCGGCGGGATGAATGTAGACACGGGCGCCGGTACGCTCGCGAACCTGATTTGCAGCCCGCACATGATTTCGGTTCGTGAGGAGAATACGGCTCACACCCCAGCGGACGAGTTCGCCCAGCACTTCATCGTTCGGCTCGACCGGGTCGATACACAAATTTCCGGCTCGATCGGGAATCAAGATGCCGTTGAAGTTGTAGCCATGCGGCTCGGAAAACCATGACCAGGTAAGAACGTCGCCGAGAATCGTTTCCATCCGAAGGCTCCTCGCGGCTGAAGTCGCGCGGCGCCAATCTTAGTCCGGCTCTAGCGCACTATTCCAACGCTCGCCGCAGAGGTTGGCAGCCGGGCCGTCGCGCGACTATTGATACAAGACGCCATGCGTCGAGCAGGCGAAGTTTTTACATCAAGGCGGAGAGAAATCATGGGCAAGCTCGAAAAAAAGGTCGCAGTTATAACGGGGGCGGCGAGCGGAATCGGCCGCGCCACCGCAATTCGGTTCGCGGGCGAAGGCGCCGCGGTCGTGATCGCCGATCTCAATCGCGAAGGTGGCGAGGCCGTCGTGCGGGATTGCAAGGAGAACGGCGGCAGCGCGGTATTCCAGCTCACCGACGTCGCGAGTGAAGAAAATATCAAGAGCGCGGTCGATCGCGCGGTCAAGGAATTCGGGCGCCTCGATATCATCTATAACAACGCGGGGCTGGGCGGCGCGGTCGGGCCGCTCAAGAAGACCACTGCGGAAAACTGGGACCGCAGCTTTTCGATCCTCCTGCGCGCGGTCTTCCTCGGCATCAAGCACGCGGTGCCCGAGATGCGCAAGGCGGGCGGCGGTTCCATTATCTCGACCGCCTCGATCGCCGGTCTGCGCGGAGCCGCCGGGCTGCACGCATACTGTGCCGCCAAGGCTGGCGTGATCAGCCTGACCCGCTCTGCTTCGATCGAACTTGCCAAAGACAAGATTCGCGTCAACTGCATCTGTCCCGGCCTGATCGCGACTCCTCTGACATACAACCGCATCCCGGGCGGCGAGCAAACTGCGACACAACTGTTTGCCGCATTCCAGCCATGGCCGCGCACGGGACGGCCGGAAGACATCGCGGCGATGGCGCTGTTCCTGGCCAGCGACGACTCGGAGTTCGTCAGTGGCCAGGCAATGGTGGTCGATGGCGCGGCGACATCAGGAATGGGCGCGGGAAATTTAGCGCGAGGTTCTCAAGCGGCGCCGCAGCAGATCCTAGATGACGGATGGGCAGGTCCGTCATTCGAGATGAAGCGCCCGTCCTGAAAGTTGCGCGATGGGAGGAAGTTGATGACACGAGGACGCATCGACACGCATCATCATATTGTTCCTGCCGCGTACGGCGCATGGCTCAGGCGGAAAGGCATCGAGGCGGGAGGGCTGCCTATCCCGGAATGGAGCGCCGACTCCTCGATCGCGCTGATGGACAAGTACCACGTTCAGACGGCCATCATGTCGGTATCGACGCCGGGAGTTAATCTCGGCGACGATGCCGAGGCGCGGGAAAAGGCGCGCGAGGTCAATGAGTACGCAGCGGCGGTCGTGGCGAAGTACCCCGAGAGATTCGGATTTTTCGCCACGCTATGCCTGCCCGACGTTAAAGGTGCGATCGACGAACTCGCGTATGCGTTCGACAAGCTCGGCGTTGACGGTGTCGTCTTGCTCGCAAACAGCCGCGGAATTTACCTTGGCGACGAGGCCTTCGATCCGTTGTTTGACGAGTTGAACAAGCGCAAGGCGGTCGTGTTCGTGCATCCGTCGCCGCTGCACGGTGTCGAGGCGGTCAAGGGCATCCCGCCGTTCATCACGGACTTCCTGCTGGACACGACGCGGGCTGCAGTGCGGCTGGCGGGATCGGGCACGCTCGAGCGCTGTCCCGACTTGAAGATTATCCTGTCGCATGCCGGAGGGTTCGTGCCGTATGCGGCGCATCGGATCGCCGGTACCGCATCGCCGCGAAGAGATTTCGCGGACGGACTCGCACAGTTGCGGAAATTCTACTTCGACATCGCACTTTCCGGCAGTCCTACCGCGCTTCCCAGCCTGATGGCATTGGCGAAGCCCGACCACGTGCTATTTGGGAGTGATTGGCCCTATGCCAACGACGCGATCGTCGGAGCGTTTACCGGCATGTACGAGAGTTACTCGTTGAACGATCAGCAGCGCGCGTCGATCGATCGCGGCACCGCTGAAACACTTTTTCCACGCCTGCGAAGCAAGGAGACCGCGCGATGAGCAAGCTTCGGTTCGGCCCCGACAATCCTGCCGCGACCTATGTCGCTCACGCCTTTGCGGAAAAGACGATCGACACCGGCGAGGCTATCATCAACTACGCGGTGGCTGGGGCGTCTGAGAAGCCTGCGCTGTTGCTGATACCGGGACAAACAGAATCATGGTGGGGCTATGAGCAGGCAATGGGCCTGCTGCAGGAGCATTTCCAGGCCTTTGCGGTCGACCTGCGAGGGCAGGGAAGATCGAGCAGGACTCCGGGGCGCTACACCGTCGACAACTTCGGCAACGACCTGGTGCGGTTCATCGCGCTGGCGATAGGACGACCAGTAATAGTCAGCGGGCTCTCGTCGGGCGGCGTGATAGCGGCGTGGCTCTCTGCGTACGCGATGTCCGGCACAATTCGCGGCGCTCACTACGAAGATCCACCTATGTTCTCCTCGGAGGTCGCGACCTCTTGCGGGCCGTCGATCCGGCAGAGCATCGGACCGATATTTGCGCTGATGAGTAAATATCTTGGCGATCAATGGAGCGTGGGTGACTGGCCGGGAATGCTCGAAGCGGCCAAGACGGAGCTTCCCGCATGGCTGTCGCGCGCAGTTGTCCCGATGATGTTTGGTCCCGCAGGCGAAATTCCGCAGCGCATGAAGGAATACGATCCCGAATGGGGACGTGCCTTCTGGCAAGGTTCCGTATACGCGAGCTGCGACCTCGCGCGGATGCTAGCGAGCGTCAAATGCTCGGTGTTGTATACGCATCATTTCCGCCATGTCGACGAGAGCGGCTACTTGATGGGAGCAGCGACGGACCTGCAGGCAAAGCGTGTCTGCGAACTGGTCACGCTCGCCGGCCAGACGATTGACTACAGGTCGTTCCCGCAAATGCCGCACTCGATGCACGGCGAGGACCCCAAGCTGTTCACACAACTCCTGGTCGAGTTCAGTTCCTCATTGAAGCTTGGGGCCGGATCCTTATAAGGCACAGCGAAACATTTCAGAGTGCCATCCGAGGCATGGAAACATTGTTCTAAAATTGGATTTTCGGCGATCGGAGAATTTGTTGACATCACCTGCAAATTCCTCGATTTGTTCCACCAGTTGGCAGCGGCGAATGAAGGAAAGCATTGGGAGAGCGGGGCGATCTGGCAATCGGTGGGAGTGCGGAACGCGAGAAGTGAAGAATGCGTATCGGTCGGAGTCGGGATTGAAGATGAGTGATCCGGAAGGAGCTGGTGACTGAAGTCATGGCTTGATTATGGCAGCGTGGGATGACAACGGTTGGCAGGGGTGACCTCCTTCGGCTTCGCTCAGGACAGGCTCTGCACCCAGTGATTTGCAGGGGTGACCCCTGCACCCAGTGACTTTGGGTTGTCTCCAGACCCGCGCTCCTTCGTCGCGCTGTGGTCTCGCTGCGATGTCGGGGGGCTTCTCGGTGATTGGCACGGCGAATGCGCGACTTAAGATTCTGCCCGGCGTTTGTCTCCTGAGGATGCGAGCATCGCGAGTAGAGGAACGGATCTCGGACAGCTTCGCGCGCCGCGAAGCCGGTTCCGGTTCTCACCCGCTCGCACGAGCGCACCGCACAACGACCGATGCTCATTTTTGTCGCGCTGTCTGCTAAGCTCGTCCACCGAAAGTGCATCCGCTCGAAGCCTATCTTCGCGATTTGTCCGAAGCGCACGCCGCTGGCGTTCCTGAAACATCCCACTATCCCGCGCTCCGCGCGCTGCTCAATGAGATCGGCGGCACGCTCAAGCCGAAAGTCCGATGCGTGATAAATCCAAAAAACAAGGGTGCAGGAATTCCCGACGGCGGGCTCTACACGCCTGATCAATTGCCAAAGGGCGGCGACCCGGAGCCACCGCTCGGGACGCTGCCAACTCGTGGGGCAGTCGAGGCGAAACCGACCACCGACGACGCGTTCGACGTCGCAAAGTCCGAACAGGTTGGCAAATATCTCAAGCTTTATCGCCAGGTGCTGGTCACCAACCTTCGCGATTTTGTCCTGGTTGCATTGGACGGCGACGGCGGCCTGCACATTCTTGAAAGCTACAAGCTCGCGGTGGATGAGCAATCGTTCTGGAGTGCGGCGGCTCATCCGCAGGCGATGGCGAAGCGCGAGGGAGATCGCTTCGCCGATTTCATCCGGCGCGTGATGCTCCACCCGGCGCCGCTGGCTTCCCCCAAAGATGTCGCGTGGTTTCTTGCATCATATGCGCGCGAGGCGCGGTGGCGCATCGAGAATCATCCGATACCGGCGCTCGCTGCATTGCGCGAGGCGCTCGAGCAAGCACTCGGCCTCAAGTTCGAAGGCTTTGAAGGCGAACACTTCTTCCGCTCCACGCTTGTACAGACCCTATTCTACGGCGCGTTCGCGGCCTGGGTTTTGTGGAGTAAGGAGCATCCTTTCTCCGACCTCAGGACGAAATTCGACTGGCGGCTCGCCGGCTACCACCTCCGCGTCCCGATTGTGAGCGTGCTGTTTCATCAGCTCATCGAACCTACGCAGCTGAAAGCGCTTGGAATCGATGAAGTCCTCGATTGGGCCGGCGAGGTGCTCAACCGCGTTGATCGCGCCGAGTTCTTCAAAGCCTTCGAGGAACAGCACGCCGTACAATATTTCTAGGAACCCTTCCTCGAGGCCTACGATCCTGACCTGCGCAAGCAGCTAGGCGTCTGGTACACACCGCCGGAGATCGTGACCTACATGGTGGAGCGGGTCGATTCCGTCTTGCGCTCCGAACTCGACATCGCGGACGGGTTGGCCGATCAGAGCGTGATCGTACTCGATCCCTGCTGCGGAACGGGCAGCTATGTGGTCGAAGTGCTGCGGCGGATAGAGAAGACCCTGATAGAGAAGGGCAAGACTGCGCTAACCGCGAACGCGGTCAAGAAAGCCGCGATGGAGCGCGTATTCGGTTTCGAAATCATGCCAGCGCCGTACGTGATTTCGCATCTTCAAGTCGGGATCGCCTTGCAGCAGATCGGCGCTCCTCTAGCAGAGGGTGCGAACGAGCGCGCGGCAGTATATCTGACGAATTCGCTTACCGGCTGGGAGCCACCGACGGGCCCGAAGCAGCACATCATCGCGTACCCGCAGTTGGAAGATGAGCGCGACGCCGCCGAAGAGGTTAAGCGGAAGAAACCAATAATCGTGGTCCTTGGCAACCCGCCATACAACGCGTTCGCGGGCGTCAGTCCAGCCGAAGAAATGGGTTTGGTGGAACCGTACAAGGAGGGGCTCGTCGCGGAATGGAAGATCAAGAAATTCAATCTTGACGATCTCTACGTGCGCTTCTTCCGTATCGCGGAAAGAAGAATTACCGAGGGGAAACCAGGACTGGTATCGTCGCGTTCATTTCTAACTTTTCCTACATTGAGGACGCTTCGTTCGTTGCAATGCGGCAGCGGCTGATTTTGGAGTTCGACCGAATCTGGATTGACTGTATGAACGGTGACAGCCGAGAAACCGGCAAATTGACTCCAGATGGAAAGCCGGACCCGAGCGTTTTCTCGACCGAATACAACCATGAGGGAATTCGAGTCGGCACCGCCATAGGAGTGATGGCCCGCGCCGAAACGCACGTTGAACACGCGCGTGTCAGGTTCCGTGAATTTTGGGGCACCTCGAAACGCGAAGACTTGATCGATTCTTTGAACGCGAAAGATTTTGATGCAGGATACGAACCCGCAAATCCCGAGAAGTCGAACCGCTATTCGTTCAGACCTTCAAAGTCTTCAATGCAGTATTCGAGCTGGCCAAAGCTCATCGATCTATGCGCGATGCCACCGATAAATGGTCTAATGGAGAAGCGCGGAGGCGCGCTCATCGATATTGATCGCGCGGAGCTAGAAGAGCGCATGCAAGCGTACTTCAATCCGAAGCTTGATTGGATCGAGTATTCGGCGCTCGGCTATGGCCTCGTCGAGAAGCAGGCGGGATTCGATCCGAAGACCGCGCGTCGAAAGGCTCTTGAAAGCGAGGTGTACGACGCGAGCCGGATAGTTCGCTACGCGATTAGACCATTCGACACAAGATGGTGCTATTTCACTGCGGTACCTCCGATTTGGAATCGGGCGAGGCCGCAGTTGTGGGCTCAAAATCACAATGGAAACGAGTTTTTGATAATCCGTCCGGCGGGCGTCGCATCGCCGGAAGGGGTTCCGTTCCATTTCACGCGATGCCTAGGTGACAACGATTTTCTCCGCGGCCATGCGTATTACGCTCCGACGACGTTGAAGGGGCCGATACCAAGAAAAAACCTTAGTTCTCTCGGCAGATCATATTTGGAGAAAATGGAGATCCCGAACCCGGCTGAACCTGCCAAAGACGATCTTCTTTTGTCGCACTGCCTCGCGGTCGGTTACGCGCCGACGTATCTATCGGAAAACGCCGACGGCATACGAGGAGATTGGCCACGCATGCCACTGCCGAATTCTAAAGACGCGCTTATTCACTCCGCAGAACTCGGCCGTCAGGTCGTTGCCTTACTCGACACCGAAAGTCCGGTTCTGGGAGTTACGACCGGCGCGATTCGTCGGGAACTGAAAGAGATTGCCGTCATCTCGCACGAGGGCGGTGGCTCGCTTGAACCGGCTAAGGGACATCTCTCCTTGACGGCGGGATGGGGTCATGCCGCCAAGGACGGCGCGGTAATGCCGGGCAAAGGCCTCGCGAAAATACGCGACTACACACAGTCCGAGCTGACTGCGTTGGAGATTGGCGGGAAGAAACTCGGCATGTCGCCCGGAGAATTGATGAAACTGCTTGGCGGGCAGACGCTGGATATCTATCTGAACAATGTCGCTTACTGGAAAAACATCCCGGCGCTGGTCTGGGAATACACGATTGGCGGCTACCAGGTGATCAAAAAATGGCTGAGTTACCGCGAACGCGAGCTGCTCGGTCGCGACTTGAGTACCGATGAAGTCGACGAGGTCACATCGATGGCTCGTCGCATCGCCGCAATAATCTTGCTCGAACCTGCGCTCGATGCCAATTATCAAGCGGTCAAGAAATCTACTTACGAGTGGCCGGAGTAATCTCAATCACGGAAAATTTTGTCCCTCACCCGACGCTCGAAGACGAGCGTCGGCCTCTCCCCTCGTGGGGCGAGGCAAAGAAGGAACGGGCGAGCGCGTTTAACTCGATGCGCGGAACCTAACCCCTAGCCCCTTCCCATTGTGGGAAGGCGATTTTGTTGCAATCGACACCCAAGGGAAATTGTGCTTAAATAGCAATTGATTTCAGTCAGACTGGATTCTAACTGTGCTCAATACAGTTATTCCAGTCTGGCTAATGGGTCGAAAACAAGATCGTCCGATTTCGACGGCCAAAGAACCGAAGGAATCGGAAGATGGGAAAAAAACAGTACGACGGTTTTGAACATTTACTCGCCAGTCTTTTTCTTAAGGGCAGCGACCTCATGGCAATGTTGACAGTTTATGCAGATGCCAGCGGGAGCGCCCCTGACCGCGAGATCATTGTTGTTGGCGGATTCATCTCTACTGTCGAACAATCGACTCAGTTCAATAAAACATGGGGAGATAAAGTTCTTGCGAAAGGACCAGTTGAGGTCTATCACGCAACAGATTTGGAAAAAGGCTGGGGAGAATTCAAAAGATGGAGACAAGGACGGCGCGACAGATTTCGTTCTCTCGCTTACAAAACCTTAAAGCCTTTCGTCGCTGCCGGTATTTCGTCGGCCTTAGTCAAACGAGATTTCGAGCATTTGAAAATCCGTTGGCACAAGATTCCTCAAGGTAAACCCGCAAATCACTTTTTCTTTTGCGTTAATGATTTCATCGCGAATGTGAGCGATTGGGCGATTGAGCACGGCTATACTTCCCACCCAATTAACTATGTGCTTGAACGTGGCGATCCGGGGAAAGGTGAAGTAGAAAAAACTTTTTTAGAGTTGGCCGCAGACCCTGATTTTGAGCGCGAACATCTGATAGGCACGGTATCCTTCCTACCGAAAAGGTGTCCACAAGATGCTGAGACACACCAACGATTGAGGCCTTTGCAAGCTGCCGATATTTGGGCGTATGAAACCTACCAATTGATGAGAGATGTGGTGTTGCCATCAAAAGGTATTTGGACTCCCTCATGGGAAACAAAGGTACGCCCCGATTTTCGTTCGCTATTTAAGCAGGAGTGGCGACGGTACAATCGCTATTGGGATAAAACCAACCTTCCTCATTTTGCCGAACGAGCTAAAACGCTTGGAATGGCTGGTTAGCTCAGGACGAATGAATGAGTAACTGGACTTTCATTTTTACGGCTGTGCCCTTGGGAATCGCAGTAGTGATTATTGCATTCGCCGGAATGAGGGCAATTACTCACGATCAAGCAGCGATTTTTGCGGTTACGTGTGCGGTGGCAATGAGCGTTGGATATACGATTGGGCGGATGGAGCATTAAATATGAAGATTCTAATTGATCGCGACGTGAGTAAGGTGGCGCGCTTCATGTTGGATAACGTGAAGCCTCAGCACTGGCTTCGCGTTGCGCGTGCGCTTGTGACTATCGGCGAACTGTTCTGGACTGAGACCGCTTTCGATCAACCAGTGAATACGCCACGCTCATTCTGGCTTGATGAAGAAAAGTCGATGGCTACTTATTCGGATTCCCCTGAGCAAGCGCGCGAAGATACCAACGGACTCTAGGCTCGTCATCAAGCGAATCGTGGCGCGGTGTGGTACCGCTAAGATGTGAAGCGCACTCTAGATCAAGTGGCAACGGTTGGCCCTTTGCGCGTGCCACTTCGTATAAGCACCCATCACCAGCACAGCCATAGATGCCGTCATCTTTTACAACGTCGCCAGGATTGTAGGCTTCGGCAAAGGCTGGACAGCCTTTGACAGCGACGAAGTAATGCTCAAACGTCTTTCTTCTGATAATACGGCACAAGCCGCGCGCACCAGTTCAATCGTCCTTGATTGGCGGGAAAGCGTGATTGATCGCTTTCTCCAGCAGCCGATCAAATTCGTTCAGATCGGCCTTACTCAAGTGATCGAGCTTTTCTTTTAGCCGCTCGTCTGCGGCGAGCTGCTTTTCGCTTGGGACGTATTTCTTTCGGGCCGTGCGGGCCGTACGCTTTGTGGAAGCCACCGCGATACAGTAGCGCTTCCACGTCCGGACGGCTAGTTACCGCACGTCGTAATCAGATCGGCAAATGCGTTCGGGTTTTTCCGATTGTTGTAGCGCCAAGAAAATTCGTTCATATAGAGCGGCAGATAATCTTTGCTGACTTTGTGGTACGACCCCATGATGCCACGTTTCAAGAGACTCCAGAATCCCTCGATTGTGTTTGTGTGAATCGAGCCGACTACGTACTGGCCCGCGCTGTGATTCACGACGCGATGCGGCAGATCGCGACCAAGCAGCCGGTATCCTGAATGCTCATCGGTCGCGATCAGGCTCACGTTCGGGCCGACTGCGGAATGCACGAAATCATCAAGAGTTTTGGCGTCGGTGTTTTCGATTACTTTCGCGACCACCATTCCCTTGCGGGAGATCGCGCCGATGACCGCAACCTTTCCCTTGGTGCCGGTTAGCGCAGCTTTCTTGCGAGCCTTGGCGTGCATATTCGATGCTTTCCCGCCGACATAGGTTTCGTCGATTTCCACTTCGCCATCCAGCGAGAACGCATCGCCCTTCATCGCGGCCCGCCAGCGATGGCAGATGTACCAACAGGTGCGCCAATCGGTGCCGGAGTATTCACCGAACACCATGCGCCGGACCTGTAGCGAGCTAACGCCCTTCTTTGCGGTCAGCATCAGGAATCCAATCTTGAACCAAAGCTGGAGCGGAATCTTGGTGTCCTGAAAGATCGTGTGAGTGATCACGCTGAATCGATAACCGTTGCGTGCGTGGCAGGTCAGCACCTCGCCGGTCTCTTTATCGATGGTCTCCGCGCCGCTCTTGCACACCCAATGGAAGGGGCGTGCCGCGAGCGCATAGACTTTCTCACTTGCCTTACATCGCGGGCAGCGCACGCCATCGGGCCAGCGCTTCGCGACGATGTACGCCTTGCACGCTTCCTCAGTCGGGAACATCCTGTCGAATGATGCTAGGTTCTGCATGACAGTCAGTATAAAGAATTTTCATGTGAGTGTCAACACCAACTAAATCGCCTTGTGGGAAGGGGGACCAGAGAAGTCATCCGAGCGCGTCGCCGTCCTATCCCCCTAACCCCCTTTCCGGAGCGGAAAGGGGGAAAGGAACCTCCGGACAGCCTTTCCGGAGCGGAAAGGGGGGAAAGGAACCTCCGGACAGCCTTTCCGGAGCGGAAAGGGGGAAAGGAACCTCCGGACAGCCTTTCCGGAGCGGAAAGGGGGAAATGAACGCAGACCGACTCGCAGGCTTGAGGAACGGTGCCCGCGGCGTTCACTCGGCCTGTCCCGCAACCAAGCGGGTGGGGGCATAATCGGGGCCGAGGAACGCGACATCCTAAGTCGCGCGCTGTAATCGGGGCTGGTCGTTCAGGCGTCGAGCTTCAGTACCTTGCGGGCGTTGTTGCGCAGGAACTTCGGCCAGACGTTGTCATTGAAGGGCACGGACTTCATGTCGGTCATGATCCGCTCAAGCGAAAGGCCCATCGGGAAGTAGCCGGCATAGATGATCCGGTCCGCGCCGCGCGTATTGGCATAACGAATGATGGCTTCCGGGTAGTGCTTGGGCGCGAAGGCGGAGGTCGAGTAGTAGAGGTTGGGCCATTTCAGCATCAGCTTGACGGCCAGATCTTCCCAAGGCTCGCAGCCATGACGGGTCACGAAGACGAGTTCGGGGAAGTCGTACATCACCTGATCGATGAGGCGCACTTCCTGCGGCCACATCGGGAACCTCGGCCCCGGGACGCCGGCGCATGCGAAGATCGGGACGCCCAGCTCAACACACTTGGCGTAGATCGGATACATCAACGCGTCGCCGATACCGACTTGCGGATTGTAGCCCGCGTTGAACGCGCCGAACGCGCGCACGCCATATTTTTCGTACTGCCGCACCATGTCGCGGATGCCGTCCATGCCGCGATTCGGGTCCACGCCGCCCATCGGGATGAACCTGTCAGGATGGTCCTTCAGCGCCTTGGTTGCGACTTCGCCGCCGGCGCCGATGAGGCCTATCTCGACGCCGAACCGATCCATCTCGTGCAGGGTGACCGAAATCGGATCCTTTGATGATCCGTACAACTCCTTGGGCACGTTCTTGAACATGTACTCGACCGGGAAATCGAACTTTGCCGACGGGTCTTTGAGCTGTGCACGGATAAAGTCGTACGCTTTGAAGTCCTCGGCGGGAAAGCCGATCATCGTATCGATTATCCCGATGTCGGTGGGCATCCCCATGGCTCAGGATGCCTCCTGAAGGGCGTCCCGGAAGAGATAGCAAGCGCTGTCACGAGGAATTTCTTCGCGCGGCAGTGGCGTTTCCACTTGCGCCGGCGTCGGGCCAACTATTGCGGCGCGAGCCTTCAACTTCTCCAAGTCAAAGTTGTAGAGCGCCGCGGCATTCAGCCCCAGAATCTTTCGCCGGCGCGAGTCCGGCATATCGCCAAACGTCAGGCGCAAGGATTGGAGGTTGTAGGGGAAGGTGCCCTCATAGTGAGGATAGTCGTTGCCCCATAGGACGTGATCCTCACCTATCTCGTCGATGCCGGCGAGATCGGCTTTGCTCGGGAAGCTCGCGCCGTAGTAGCAATGACGCTTCGCATAGGCGCTGGGCGGCTCCTTCAGCGGCATTTCCATTCCAGCGTAATTCATCTCGCCCAACGCGCCTGCCTTGATAGCGTGATAGGCGCGGTCGAGCTGCTTGAGTACCTCTGGAACCCAGTAGCAGCCGGACTCGGTAAGGATATGCTTGAGCTTCGGAAACTTCTCGTACACGCCGGCCATCAGGAGATGCCGGTAGCCGGCTTGACCGTAGTAGGCTACGTCCTGGATCCAGATCGATTGGCCCACCACGTCGTCGCCGTAGTCCGGTAAGCCTTGGCCCGTATGCTGATTGAGAACGAGGCCATGGTCCTGGATAGCAGCGAACACCCGGTCCCACGCCGGGTGGTAGAGCGGCTTCAGCCAGTAGGCGTCCGGCGGGATGAGCGGCAGGAGGACGCCGCCGCGCAGCCCCGACTTGGCGATGAACTCGATATCCTTGATCGCCTCGTCGAAGTCGTTCGGCAGGATCAGTCCAATCCCGGCGCGGCGCACTGGGTCCTCGGCGCAGAAGTCTTTCAGCCAGCGATTGTGGGCGCGAATACCGGCCAGGCACTGCTGGTAATTTTCAGGCTTCGGCGGATGGGCGGTGACGATGCTCTTGCGATAGAACGGCGGCACGGTGTTGGGGAAGACCACCTCGCCGACGACGCCCTGGCTGTCCTGATCTTTGTTGCGGATGCCGTAATCCCAGTTGCGCATCTTCTTGGAGCCGTAGTGCTCCTGCGACGGGTTCTTGTATCCGCCACGCCATTCGTCAAACGCCTCCCGCCACTGGGGATCAAGGTATTCGCGGTACTGCGCATGGCTGCCGCCGCCATGGGTATCCGCGGTGATAAGATATATAGGGCTCTTGAGTCATATAGAGCTCCCCTGAGGCGATTTTGCATCGTTACACGATCAGCATAAAACGCCATCAGACGACTAGCATTTCAGTGTCGCGAGTTCTATCTCTCGTTCAGGAGTTCAGGTGGGCCGTAACCGCGTCGCGACGGTCGCCCGCGGTTCGATCGATGTGCGTGACAGTCAGGTTGACGTCGTCGCCGCGACCTATATCGACGCCGTGCCATTGGCCGCTTGATGTCCGTTGGAGCGGACCATCATGACCAGTTCCCTGGAAAGACCTGCGAGCTCGGAGGAAGTTTTCAGCACTTGCTTCGAGCTCGTATCGGTCTCATGCGCGGTCTGCACCAGATCCGATGCTCCTACCCGGACCTGATCCACGGCACTGGCCTGCTGTTCGGTACTCAATTCGATTTCGCGTGCCGCCTCACTGGCGGTACTGACCAGCGCGGCGATCTGCCTGAATAACACGGCCGCTTCGGCGAATTCGCGCACGCCCGCATCGACCAGCTTCGAACCGTCCTGGGTGGCGGCAATCGTGGAGCTGGCGGAGGCCCGGATGTTGTCCAAGAGCTGGCGAATTTCGCTCGATGAAACGCTGACACGATCGGCGAGCTTGCGAATTTCGTCGGCCACCACGGCAAAGCGCTTGCCCCATTCGCCGGCGCCGGCGGCCTCGATCGTCGCATTGATGGCCAGGATATTGGTCTGTTCGGCAAGTTCGTTAATCATCTCGGTTATACTGCCAATGAGCTGGGACTTCTTTCCGAGTTCAAGCACGTGAACGACTACAACGTCGACCTGGGTCTTGATGCCTGCAATGGACTGCGTGGTGCGCTGCACCGTCTCGTCGCCGCGACTCGCTGTCAGTGAAGTCTCCTGGGCGACTTTGGCGACGCGTTGCGCGTTTTCCGCGATGAGACGGGAGGTCGAAAGAAGTTCGTTGATCGTGGTCGCGATTTCGTTGACTGCCGTCGCCTGCCCGGTCGAGCCCGAAGACTGCAAATTGGCCGCCGCCTGGAGCTGGCTGGACGAGCTTTGCAGGAGCGCGGCCGCCGACCCGATTTGCCGGGTCAATGAACTCGTGAGATACCAGCCGATGAGGCCAATCAGCACAAAGGCTAGCAGCGAGGTCAAAATTATTGTCGTCTCCGAGATACTCGCGGCAAAATCAGTCTTGATCTTTTCTTCGTGCAGCGAAGATCTTTCCTGGTTGTCCATTTCAGTGACCACTTGCCTAACCTTGTCCATGTAGGCCTTTCCCTGGCCGGTAGTGACCACTTTCAACGCAGCATCGAGACCTTGGCTACGCCGGAGCTCGATAGTCTGCTTGAGCTCCGCCATCTTGGATTGAATCAGGGGCAGGGCTTGCTCGAGTCGATGCGCTTGAAAGGGATCGTCGGCGGTCGAGTCGCGCAGTTGCTTCATAACATTGTCAATCGAGGCGTCAGCCAACCTGTAGGGCTCCAGATAGGTGTCATTGCCGGTTAGCAGGTAGCCGCGTTGACCGGTCTCCGCGTCCTTGAGGATCGACATCAGCTCGGACAGCTGATCGATCACGGCATAGGTCGCTCCAAGCTCATGGGTGTTGTTCCAAACTCTCACGATACTGAAGTAACCGACCGCGCCGACGACTATCAGCATTATGAAGGAGATTGTGAACCCAAGGGCGATCAACACGCCAAAGGACCTTGATCGATTCATCCTGCTACCCGCCTCCGTGGCTGCATTGCAGGCGCTTGTGGAGCATAGGTCGTGCCGTGGATTCGGGCCGTGAGCGTCGCTTCGAACGCGAATTACCGCCAAAAGATGGGAAAATTCGCGACATTTAATTGGCGAATGGCCACCAATTGGTCGCCACTCCGAAGACAACTATGTGCGGGGCGGCTCATCTTACGGGCTGGTAGCGCATCACTGGAAGGGTTCGTGCCTGGTCAACCTCCATTGTTATCGCTCAGTTGAGTTGGAGCGCAAATTGCTATCATCCCAGCTAGATCCAATCGCGAGTTCGTTTGACGATGATGCCAGCCGAAGCAAGCTTATTCTCTCCGCGATTGGCGGTGGTGCTGGTCAGATCGGGAAATTTGTTCTGCGCGCTACCACTTGAGAGCGTTATCGAGACTCTCCGCAGCCCGCCAGTTACAGCTATCGCGGGCGCGCCGGGATGGGTGCAGGGAGTGGCCGTGATTCGCGGCGCCACGGTCGTGGTGGTCGATCTCGGAATCGTGCTGGGAGTGGCTTCTGCCGAACTGAAGCAGGCGCGCGTGGTTACGCTGCGGGTCGGGGCTCGGGTGGTAGGCCTCGCCGTCGAGTCGATAGTCGGGGTACGCGAGTTTGAACGCACGCGGCTGTCCGAGGTTCCGCCGCTGCTGCTGCAAGCTCATCCCGAGGTGCTGACCGCGATCGGTCTGCTTGACGGCGAGCTGATGCTGGTTCTCGACGGCTCGCGAATAATCACGGGGCAAGAGCTGGCTCGGCTAGAGAATTCACAATGATGACTGACGCAGCGATCGGCGACGCGAACGTGATGCGCTTTGCGGTCTTGATCGAGGAACGCCTCGGCTTGCAGTATGGCAGTTCTTCGCTAATCGAGTTGAAGGCGGTCCTGGCGGCGCGAATGCGCGCTCTGCATTGCGAAAGTTTCGAAGCTTACCTCCAGCGCCTCGACGCGTCCGTAGCGATGCGCGAGGAGATGCGCGAACTCGTCCCGAAGCTCACCATCGGCGAGACCTATTTCTTCCGCAGCCCCGAGCAGCTCAACGTATTTTCCGAGATCGCGCTGCCGCGGCTGACCCGGTCCAATCCGGGCCGCCCGATCCGGATCTTGTCCGCCGGATGTTCCAGCGGTGAAGAGCCATACACGCTTGCGATGACGCTGCGCGAGCTTGGCAGATCGGCTCCGGCCGAAGTCTCGATTCTCGGCCTCGACATCAACCCCGATGCTCTCGCGAAGGCGCAACGCGGGCGCTACTCGGCCTGGGCGATGCGCGCGACGCCGCCGGAATGCCTCGAGAAGTATTTCCGCCGCGAAGATAGCCAGTTTGTGCTCGACGAGCGCGTGCGAGCGATGGTGCGGTTCGAGGAACGCAGTCTCGCTCAAGAAGACTACCAATTCTGGCTGCCAGATAGATTCGACATAATCTTCTGCCGCAACGTAACCATGTACCTGTCCGCCCGGGTGCTGGGCGAAGTGATCGCACGCTTTGCCCGCGTGCTCGCGCCAGACGGATTTCTTTTTTTAAGCCATGCCGAACCACTGCGTGGAATCTCGCAGGCATTCCACGTAGAGCATGCGCAGGGCTCCTTCTATTACGTGCTGCGCAAGGCCGCCGAATCGCCCACGGCACTGAGGCCTGCCGAAGAGCCAATCCGTTGCCGCAACGATGCTGCTCCGCCTCCGCTCGCGGATGCCGCACAACGTCCGAGTCTCAGCCTTGGCGCGGCGCTGATGAAGGCGGAACAGTATGACGAGGCGCTGGCCACCCTCGAGGCGCTTGCGCCCGCGGACCGGCTCGACCCCGACGTGCTGCTGCTGACGGCGATTATTCAAGTGGAACGAGGCAAGCTCGAGCAGGCTGCCGAACTCTGCACCTCGCTTCTCGCCCTCGACGATCTCAACGCGGCGGCGCACTACCTGACGGCCCTCTGTCACGAGCATGGCGGCCGGCGGGCGGCGGCGATCGATAGCTACCGGGTCGGAGTTTACCTCGACCCCGCATTCGCGATGCCGCATTTGCGGCTGGGCCTCATGTTCAAGCGCGAGCGCGACCTGCCGAGCGCGCGGCGCGAGCTTCAGAATGCCTCGATGCTGCTTGCGCAGGAAGATTCTGCCCGGGTCCTGCTGTTCGGCGGCGGCTTCAGCCGCAAGACGCTCATCGATCTTTGCGCATCCGAATTGCGCCAGTGCGAGGCATCAAATTGATCGAAACCGACGTCGCGCTGAAGTTCGAGGACCTCAAAAGGTCATTTGACCTGACCTTCCAGGAACCCCTGGTCGAGCGCGGTCAGGAACTTGCGCATCTGCTGATCGTGCGTATCGGCGGCGCCAGGTTCGCCCTGAAGGTGGCCGACCTTGCCGGACTCGTGCGGGCCCAGACCGTAGTGCCTATCCCCGCTTCGGGCTCCGGGCTCCTTGGTCTGGCCGGCCTTAAAGGCCGGATGGTGGCGGCTTATAGCCTTGCCGCCATGATCGGCTGTCCGGAATTGAGCACCGAACAGGCTCGATGGATGGTGCTCTGCCGCTGCGAAAGGGAGATTGCACTGGCGTTCACCGGAGTGACCGGAACGATGATGGTGCCGGCTGCGGAACTCAGCCCGGTCAGTCCGGGTGCGCCGCCCCACGCGACCGACGCGGTCGGTACCGGTTCCTCGCAGCTGTGGCTGCTGAGCGTGAGTTCTATCGCCGAGACTATCGTGCAGCAATCGGCGGCGGCGGCGCCGGCCTCTCAAGGGAGGCCTTGAAAGATGCGCGCAATACCTCGCCGCTCGCGGCCAGGAGGCGCGGGGCCGCCACGGTAAGGTATGTCTGACCAAGATCTCTACCAATATTTCAAGATCGAAGCGCGCGAGATCGTTTCCGATCTCAGCCGCGATATCCTGGGCCTTGAAAAGGACGGCGCCGGCGCGGAACCGCTGGCGCGCCTGCTGCGCCAGGCGCACACGCTCAAGGGCGCGGCGCGCGTCGTCCGATTGCCCCGTATCGCCGAGATTGCGCATGCGATGGAGGACGCGTTGGCACCGCATCGGGGGTCGCCCGACGCGGTCAGCAAGGAGCAGATCGGGCGGCTGCTGCCAGCAGATCGATACAATTTCGTCCGAGATAAGCGCGCTCGACCCGCCGCCGGCGGCCGGTACTATGCCGCGCCCGATGGCGCTTGAGCCGTTCGAGCGCGTCCGCGTCGGCGTGGCCGAGATGGACGCTCTCCTGAGCGGCGTCTCGGAAACCGCCGTCCAGCTCGACGGTATCCGCCGCAGTATCGAAGTGGTCAGGGAGGTCGAAGATCGGCTCGCGGCCCTGCAGCAACAGTTGACCGACGCCAAACCCGGACCGCGCCTGCATGAAACCGTCGAGGAGATGAGGCTTGCGCTCCAACACGCGCGCCAGGGCCTCGGGATGCGCGCCGACAGCACCGACCGCGAGGTCGCCGAAGTCCGCGGGAACATCGACCGGCTCCGGCTCTTGCCCACCAGCCTGCTGTTCCCGGCCCTTGAGCGCGCCGTGCGTGACGCCGCCGAGATGTTTGGAAAGCAGGTCGTCTTCCACACCGCGGGCCGCGAACAGCGCCTGGAAAGTCACGTGCTGTCGGCGCTCGGAGAAGCTCTATTGCATCTGGTGCGCAATGCTGTCGCGCACGGAATCGAGAATCCGCAAGACCGCCTCGCACGCGGCAAACCCGCCTGCGGCGAGGTCAGCGTCAAGATCGAACGGCGTGCCGATCGAATCCAGTTTACCTGTTCCGATGACGGCTCCGGTATCGACGTTGACGCGGTTCGCCGCGCCGCGGTCGAGCGTGGAATTATGTCAGCCGCAGACGCGGCGGCGCTCTCTCAAACCGAAGCTCTCGATCTTATTTTCAGCCCCGGGGTAACCACCAGCGCCTCGCTCAACGAAGTGGCCGGCCGCGGAATCGGGCTCGAAGTGGTTCGCGAGGTCGCCGGCCGGTTCAAGGGCTGGGCCGGGGTCCTCACCGAGGTCGGCGTCGGCACCGCCGTTCAGATCGAGGTGCCGGTCTCTCTCTCGTCGGTCAGGGCGATCCTGCTGGCGGCCGGCGATTTGCTCATCTGGATTCCGCTGGAGGCGGTTCATTCAGCGTTGCGGCTCGGCGCCGATGCGATCGTGTCACTGGCAGGGCGATACTCATTGATCTTCGAAGGTCGCACGATTCCATTTATCCGGCTCGCCGAAACAATGGGGCGGCCGCTTGCGTCCGGCGCCGACTCGCGCCCACTTTTGGCGGCGATTGTTCAAGCCGGCAGCGAGTTGCTCGCGGTCGGGGTGGACCGCGTGATTCACGCCAGCGAGGTGATCGTTCATCCCCTGCCGGTCGCCGCCGGTCGCGTGGCTATGCTCGCGGGAGCGGTATTCGACGCCCAGGGGAATCCGCAACTGGTGCTCAATCCGGACGCGCTGCTGGAAGCAGCCCACGCGGTCTCATCGCGGTCGACGCAGGAGGCCGCACCCGCTCCGCACATCCTGGTCATCGACGATTCGCTCACCAGTCGCGTGATGCTGCAGAGCATCCTGGAGACCGGCGGCTTCAAGGTCGATCTCGCGGTGAGCGGCGAGGATGCGATGGCGAAGGCTCGCGAACGCCGCTACAGCCTCTTCGTTTGCGACGTTGAGATGCCCGGCATGAATGGTTTCGAGTTCGTCTCGCAGACCCGCGAATACGACCATCTACAAGGGATTCCATCCATCCTGGTTACCACCCGCGGCGGCGCCGACGACCGCAGGCGCGGTGCCGAGGCCGGCGCCCGCGCCTACATAGTCAAGGGCGAGTTCAGCAAGGACTCGCTGCTTGAAACCGTTCGGAGCCTGGTGGGCTAGGCGATGGCAATGATTCGCGTCCTGGTCGCAGATGACTCGATGACGGTGCGCAGACGCCTGGTCCAGGCGCTATCCACCGATGCCGGACTCGAAGTAATCGCGGAGGCCGTTGACGGCCGCACCGCGACTGAACTCTGCCGGCGGCTGCGTCCCGACGTAATCACCATGGACGTGATGATGCCGGTGATGGACGGCGTCACCGCCACTGAATACATCATGGCCAACTGTCCCACGCCTATTCTGATGGTCTCGGCCTCGTCCAATCGGGACCACGTGCTGCAGACCTTCGACGCGCTTGCGGCCGGCGCCATCTACGTGCTCGATAAGCCCGCCGCCGACACGCCTGACGGGGTGTGGGAGCGCGAATTGGTCGGGGCGGTTAAGATGGTATCGCGCGTCAAGGCGATTCAGCGTTCGTCGGTCAATCGGCGTTCACGAGTGGCTGGTGCGAGCGCGCGGGTCCTCGAGGCTATTCGCCCTCCCCTGCTCGAAAGCGATGAAGCGATGATTATCGCGATCGGAGCGTCGATCGGCGGTCCGTCTGCAATGGTAAAAATCCTGTCGCAGATCCCGTCCGGCTTCCCGCTCTCAATTCTGCTCGTCATCCATATTGCGCCGGAATTCGCGGAGGGTCTTGTTCAATGGGTCGCAACCCGCTCGAAGAATCTCCGGGTGCGAGTTCCGGTCGACGGCGAACCGCTGCCACGCCCGGGCTGTGGCGAGATACTCATGGCGCCGCCCGACCGTCACCTCGTAGTCGACCGCGGTCTTCTGCGGATGACCAACACTCCGCCGCGCCATTCATGCCGCCCCTCGATTGACGAGCTGTTCGAGTCCGTCGCTCGCGAGTGCGGCTCGCAAGCTATCGCCTGTCTGCTGACTGGTATGGGCAAAGACGGTGCCGCCGGGCTCCTCGCGGTCAGGCAAAACGGCGGCCGGACGATAGCGCAGGATGAAGCCAGCTCGATCGTGTTCGGGATGCCGCGTGAAGCGATCGCCCTGGAAGCAGCGCAGGTAATTGCGCCACTTGCCAACGTCGCTGAGACGCTCTGCCTGATGGCGCGGCGACGCGGTGGAGACGCCATATGCCCATGAGTTCCAGTGTATTGGTAGTCGACGACAGCTTGACGGTACGGATGGACCTGAAGGCCGCCTTCGAGAAGGGAGGCTATGCTTGCACCCTTGCTGCCACGCTGGCGGCGGGGCGCGCCGCCTTGCAGAAGAGTCTCTTCGATCTGATCGTGCTTGACGTCCAGCTTCCCGACGGCGACGGCGTCGACTTCCTGTCTGAATTGAAGGCTGCCGCGGATACCCGTCCGACTCCCGTGATTCTTCTATCGCTCGAGGCGGACGTTCGCGCCCGGGTGCGCGGACTCACCACCGGCGCTAATGAATACGTGGGCAAACCGTATGACAAGGGCTATCTGCTCAGTTGTGCCAACGAACTGATTCGCGCGCGGACAGTCCAACAACTCCCCAACCTGCTGGTGATCGATCCGAGCGAAACCTTTCGCCAGTGGCTCAAGCAGCTCGTCGAGCCGAACGGATATCACCTGGTAGAGGGCCAGAGTGGGGCCCAGGGATTGCGCCTGACGGCTGAAATTCAGCCCGCCGCCATAGTGGTCGACGGTCAGATGGCGGGAATCGACGGTCTTACCTTCATCAGTCGGATCAAGTCCAATACCGTGCTGCGCGAGATCCCCTGCGTCTTCTTCACGGATTCCGATGACCACGACACCGAAATCCGGGCGCTCGAGGCGGGCGCCGACGCCTTTATGCGCAAAAGCGAAGACCAGGCAACGTTGCTGGTGCGACTGGGCGCGCTCACTCACTCGCGCGAGGCGATGCGGGCCACGGACAACGCCAAGAGCCTGTTCGGCAACAAAAAATTGCTGGGCATCGGGAGCGACTCATCTTATTTGCTCGAGCTCGCGGCCGAGTTGCTGGCCGACGATTACGAAATGGCGATCGCGCTATCGGTCGCCGAGGCGCTCGAACTTCTGGCAGTCCGCCGGGCCGACTGCATACTGCTCGAAAGCTCATCGGCCGATCCGGCGTTCTTCAGAAAAATAAAAGATTCTCCCGACTGGCGCACGATCCCGTTGTTGATCGTTACCGACGATCCAGCCAGCGCTGTCGTCCACGAGGCGCTGAGAGCTGGAGTCGATGATTTCGTCACAAAGTCCCACGATTTTGCAATCGCCAAGGCGCAGTTGCGCAATCTGCTCCGCCGCAAACAGGTCGCCGACCGCAACCGTCAGGCCCGTGAAGTTCAACTGCGCGACGAAACCCGGGCCGCCGCCGCCGAAGCGCTCGCGATGGGACATCTCGCCGAGACTCGCTCCCGCCTGCTCGCGGAACTCGAAGCCAAGAATACGGAGCTGGCGGCGGCGCGCGAGACCGCGCTCGAAGCGTTGAGAATCAAGTCCGAGTTCGTGATGAACATGAGTCACGAAATTCGCACCCCCCTCAACGGCATAATCGGGTTTACAGAATTGTTGCTCGAATCGGACCTGACCCCCGATCAAACAGAGTTCGCGCGCGCGGTCGGGGAAAGTTGCAATTTGCTGCTTAACATCGTCAACGACATCCTCGACTTCTCGAAGCTCGAAGAGGGCCGGGTTGTTTTCGAGCGAATCGATTTCGAGTTGGCAAGTCTGCTCGAGAGTACGGTTGAATTGTTCGCCGAAAAGGCTCATCGCCAGGGCCTCGAACTGATGCTGGCGTATGCCAGCGAGGCGTCGATGACGATCTCGGGCGATCCGACTCGATTGCGCCAGGTCCTGAACAATCTGCTCGTCAACGCGTTGAAATTCACCCACTCTGGCGAGGTCATCCTGCGCGTCTCCCTGCAAGCGGAAACCTCCGACGAGGTCGTCTTTCGCTTCGACGTTCGCGATACCGGAATCGGCATCCCGCACGCAGTGCAGGCTGGGCTCTTCGCTCCATTCTCGCAGGCCGACGCCTCGACCACGCGCAAATATGGCGGAACCGGTCTCGGGCTGACAATTTCAAAGAAACTGGTTGAACAGATGCAGGGGAAAATTGAAATTGAAAGCGAACCGGGAAAGGGATCGAGCTTCTCTTTCACGGCGAAATTCGGAAGGCTGGCGACTGCTCCGCCTCAGGAATCCAATTTCGCCAGACTGGCAGGGGTGTGCGCACTCATCGTCGATGACAACGCGACCAATCGCGCCGTGGTCGCGGACGCCTTGAAATCCTGGGCGATGATCGCCGAGACCGCCGCGAGCGGAGACGAAGCGCTGGCCGCGATGCGCGAGCAGGCTGCTGAAAATCGGCTCTGCCATTTAGCGATCGTCGAGGCCGAGATGTCCGGGATGGACGGTGCTGCCCTGGCGCGCGCGATCAGGGCCGATCCGGCGCTTTCAAAGACGCGACTCCTGTTGATGAGGCCGGTCGGTGAAAGCGCAAGTTCGGCGGCCAGCAGTCGCAAGGATTTCGACGGATGGCTGACCAAACCGGTGCGGCCGTCGCACCTCTTCAAGAGGCTCGAGGCGCTGCTCGATTTGGGCTCGCCGAGTGCCGGACCTTCGATTCGCGAACCGGCCCTGACCGCGTCTCAAATCGCGGCTCCCTCGCGCAACCCGTCGCACGACCCGGCGCGCATCCTGGTGGTCGATGACAACCTGGTGAATTTGAAGGTGACCGAAAAGCAACTCCAGAAGTTAGGATATCGCGTCGATCTGGCTGGTGGCGGCAGGGCCGCGATTGAAGCGCTGTTCAGCGCGCACTATGCGGTTGTGCTGCTTGACTGTGAGATGCCTGAAATGGACGGGTACGCCACCGTGGCGGAAATCCGGCGGCTCGAAGGCGTCGCTCGGCGCACGATCGTAGTCGCGATGACGGCGCACGCCCTCGAAGGGGCACGCCTGCACTGCCTCGATGCCGGCATGGATGAGTACGTCGCCAAGCCGGTTACCCTGAACGCGTTGGCCGCCGTCCTCGAACGCTGCGCCATGTTGGCGAAGAAAGCGGTTAGACTTCCCGGCTGATCTGGCTCTCAACGCGCGCTCCTTCATGATCGCGAAGAACGCCGGCCCGAATTTAAGGATGGTCACCATGCTCTCTTTAGTAGTTGTAAAGTGATATTCGGCCTTATCGGCCTTATAGGTCTGCGATTTGACGAACTCGGCTCCGCTGCGTATTCGCCTCCTCAAAAGAAAGCTTTTCAGTGGGCGCCTCCATCGCGTCAGGCTATCGGCTGGTCAGCGAACTTAGGTTGTTTATGTGTCGCGCGGCTCGCGGAAAGGGCACGGGTCGCATAGACAAAGCTCGCCACGAGGCACAACACGATGACAGCGATCACCGCAAGCCTGATCAGGGCGCCTCTGGTTAACGTCGGAAGCTGATCCTTGGACGATCGCTTCACGGATAGCCGCGGCATCAAGTCAGAAGTGTTCATCGCACTCTTGCCTCCGCCCAAAAAATTCGTGGTTACCGGTCGGCGACTATCTCCGACAGGAACCAGGTTCGACGCTCGGTCTCGTCGATCCAGTTCTCGATCAAGCTGGCGGTCGCGACGTCTTGATGCTGGTCGCAGAGCTTATGAGTTGAACGCAGGTCTCGCGTCAGCTCCTGGTTGTCGTCACGAAGCTCGCTCAGCATTTCGCGGGGCGCGACGAATTCGGCGTTGTTGTCTTTCAGGCGTTGATGATCCGCGATGTCGCTGATCGAGCGAATCGTAGTCCCGCCGATTTTACGCGCGCGCTCGGCGATATCGTCCGTCATGGCGAAGATCTGATCGGACTGTTCGTCAAGCAGCAGGTGGTAATCGCGGAAATGCTTCCCGCTCATGTGCCAGTGGAAGTTCTTGGTCTTGACGTACAGCGCGAACACGTCAGCCAGCAATTTGCGAAGTGCGCCCGATATCTCCACCACTGCGTCGCCGCTGAGATCGCTTGGAGTTTCCCAAAAGTTTCTCGTTTTCGCTGCGGAATTGCCTTTCATTGCCCGTTCTCCTTCGCTTCTGTTGTGAGCTTGCCAAACTTGGGCCAGCGTTTCATGAACCAAGGCGCGAAATGGGAGGTCACGCTTCGTGCGGCCATTTTTCACGCTTTCCCCCGTAGGAGCGGAGGTCTTCGCCATGGCATGCAGAAAAATATTGCGTGTTTGGTACGGAAAGCGCTGGGGAATTCCGCAGTCCTTCGAAGACATCGGTAGTTTTGACGGAGCGGCAAATTTTGCCGCTTTCATCGAGGCTGATCGAATCGAGGTTGTCCGCGGACTAGCCGCCTCGCCATCCGCCGAGATGGCCGCATAGCGACCTCAATCCGCAAACCGGATCACGGAGCGCGAAGAAAGCCTAGAGGAAGCGGCGGCGCTTGTATGATTGGGCTGGTCCTAAGCCGTGGGAAAGGCAATGGCGGTGGTTTCGGTGTGATGTCAGTCCAGGTTGCTCCTCCGTCTGAGGTAGCCTTGAGGAGGAATCCACCAGGGAGGATCCATCCGCGAGAGAGAGAAACGAAGCTTAGGTCACCGCATCCGGAGTAACCGGGTTGGGTACTGGAGGTTGAAGCGACTGTCGAACCGCCGGTGATTATGGTCAATGTCGGAATTACGGTGAATGTCGGATTGTGAGGATAGGTTGCGTTGCATGTTATCCAACTGTCGTCGACGATCGTGGATGAAACGTGGATAGGTGGCGCTAGCTTATCCAGGTTCGTCAACCTCCGGTCGCTCTTCCACGTTCGCCCTGCGTCGTCAGTGGCAAACAGTACCGCGGCGGCGCTCTCGGCTCGTGGTGCCTCATGAAAAGTCACAACCAGGAACCCATGCTCATGATCCTTGAATATCGGCAAGTCGTAGGTACGGGTACTATCAGGCTCGACTCCCTTCGGCGCCGGGAACACGACATTGTCCCAGCTCTTGCCTCCATCGCGCGTCACGCTGAGTGCATCGCCCTGATAAGATGATACATCCTGCTGATAAGGTAGCATCCAACATTCCTGAGATGAGATGGCGCGGAGGAGCCCGGCGTAGCCCGGATCGGTCGGTGCTTCGCGCCAGGTTCGGCCGCCGTCCGAGGTTGAGAGCAGCCATCTTTTATCGTCTTGCTGGACGGTATGCGGCGCGAGACTTATCCATCCGTTCAGGGAATCAGAGAAGGAGATTTGTCCTACCAACGGTGATTTCAGGTTGCCGGCGCGCAGGACGACAATGCGGCCGTTGATAGAGACTCGTCGTTCCGGAATGTGTTCAAACGCTTCCACGTGCGAGAGTTGTGTCATGGACCAGTGGGCGCCCTCGTCGGCGGTGGAAAAGACGCAGGCGTCACTGGCCACCGCCCAGCCTTGCTTGTCGTTCAGAAAAAAAGCCGAAACCAGCGGATGAGATCCAAAAGCCGCCGCTGAGGGTGTGATGTCTGACCAGGTTTTTCCGCCGTCACGGGTCCAGAGGAGATTGCCATACGTCATGCTCAATGCCCAGCCCACGTCGCTGGTCAGCAATTGCATCGCGACTATCGGAAAGCGTCCTGGATACGGGAGACGACCGCTACCAACTATCTCCGCATGCGGCTCCGGCTCTAATTCCTTCCACGCCGTCCCGCCGTCGGTCGTGGCGAACAATTTAAATTTATTCGCCAGCATCCATCCTTGTGTTGCGGAAACGAAACTTAGCTGCCCTGCTCCCAGGCCCCATTTCGAAAAATAGCTCGATATGTCTGTTTCAAACTTGCCGTCAGGCCCGTCGCGCCAGAGCGTAACGGTTTGGTTTTTCTCAGACACTGTTGCGGCTATAAGAGCAGAATCAACGACATCCACTATTACAGCATTCCCTCCTTTGGGTAGGTCGTTAATAGTTCGAATCGGCTTCCACGATGACCTGCCGCCATCGTAGGTTTCGAAGAGTACGAGTGTTGACCCGCCTTTCGATCGGGGTCGATAAATCACGGCCAGGAATCCGTGCCGGCGATTCTGCCGGTCGAAGGCGATATCGCAGTAATAGGGTGTCGGGGTTGGACCAGCTTTAGCCTCTCCCAGCAGCTCTTTGGGAAATGGCACGGATACATCGTGCCACGTTCGGCCGCCGTCGCGAGTAACCGACAATCCGCTACCATAGCGATCGTTCTCGTTCCACCAAGGTGTAGTGAACTGCCAACCTTCGTCCGGGCTTACAAGGTAAAATAGACCTCCTTCCCCCGGTGGCTCGGTTGGCGATCGACGCCACGTCTTGCCTCCATCTGAGGTAATCAGCAAAACACTCGACACATCTATTTGTGTTCCGCCGCCTCTGGCATCGGCCGGCTGCGCGGAAGATTGGGTCAGCATCATCCAACCATGCGTCGGGTCTGTGAACTCGATCTGGCCGTCGTATCTGAACATCTTGGGTTGGATTCCGTGAGGAATTTTCACGCGCGCGATCGACCACGTTCTGCCCGCGTCTGTAGTCGCGGCCAGGTGGAATTCCGGGAAGCCGTTGCGGGGCTTGTCGGGATCTCTCTCGCCGCAGCAAAGCAGAACCCATCTTCTTTGAGAATCGAGAAAGAAGATCGAAGCGAAAGCCTCGGCTTGGCCGTTAAACCACTCTTGTTCCGAGATGCTTCCAGCGTTTGCGAACGTTTTTGGAGTGATATTGCTCCAGTGCGCGCCTCCATCTGCAGTCCACCAAAGTTTGCCGGCACCTACTGCCCAGCCGACCTCGGGGGTAATCATTTTCATGTCCCCGACATTGCATTGCGCGGTGGACGAAGATGCGAGAATCAACAGGATGACAGAAAGGATTTGAAAACGTAGTGCGGCTAACCGGGAGATTGGTACCATTCGTAGGTTGATAACCCCTTGTGGCTCACCAGCATCGCACAATATGGCGCATTTATAAAATTTCGGAAGTGGAGCTTTCTTGATCGCGCATCCCTGACGCGGTCGGCTGGCCCTATGATTTCGAGATTTGGGGCGATAAGTTCTGGGCGGCGGACTGTGTAATCCCATGACGTGCCCGTCGTGCAAGTTCGACAATCCCTCTGCGGCGCGGTTTTGCGAGCAGTGCGGCACCCCGCTCGAAGTGAAATGCCCGCGCTGCAGCGCGACCGTGTCTGCCGGCGCGCGGTTCTGCGGGGCGTGCGGGAACCAGCTTGCAACGCCCACCCCTGCCTCTGCCGAACCCTCACCCTCAAAACCGCGCGAGACCAAAAGCGCTGCGGCCAACGCGTTCATTCCTGACGTACCCGGCCATCTTGCCGAGAAGATCCTGAGCGGGCGCGCGGCGCTGGAAGGCGAGCGGCGGCAGTTGACGGTCCTGTTCGGAGATCTCGCGAATTACACCGCGCTCAGCGAGAAGCTCGATCCCGAAGAAGTCCATCGCATCGTTCAACGCTGCTTTGAGCTCGTTACCGCCGAAATTCACCGCTTCGAAGGCACCATCAACCAGTACGGCGGCGACGGGTTCATGGCGCTGTTCGGAGCGCCGATTGCGCACGAGGACGCGCCGCGTCGCGCCGTGCATGCCGCGCTCGCCATTCAGCGCGCGCTCGGATCATTCGGCAAGGACCTCGAGGAAAAGAGCGGGCTGGTCGTGCAGATGCGAATCGCGCTCAACACGGGGATCGTCGTGGTGGGCAGAATCACCGACGATTTGCGCATGGACTACACCGCCATCGGAGATACGATCAATCTTGCCTCGAGGCTCCAGTCCGCCGCCCGCCCAACCAGCGTCGTAGTTAGTGAAGCGACGCGCAAGGCGATCGAGGGGTTCTTCAACACCGTCGATCTGGGCGAATTGCAGATCAGAGGTCATGCTCCCGTGCACGCGTTCGAAGTGACCGGGGCGCGCTCGCGGCGTACGAGATTGCAAGTGACCGCTGAGCGCGGGCTCACTCCGCTGGTCGGCCGGGACAGGGAACTTGCGGCCCTCGAGGATTTGTTTCGCGAGGTGCGCAGCGGACGCGGGCAGATCGTGTTCATCGCGGGCGAGGCCGGAATTGGAAAGTCGCGGCTGCTGCTCGAGTTTCGCCGCCGCCTCGAGTCAGCGGGCGATCCAATCACCTGGCTCGAAGGGCGATGCGTCTCGTTCGGCCAGACCATCCCGATGCTGCCCGTGATCGACCAGTTGCATGAAACCTTCGGTGTCCGCGAGGGCGATGGTGAGCCCGAACTGATTGCCAAGGTGGAACAGGGGATGCGCGCGATGGGCGGGCTCGAGTCCGAGACATCGTACGTGCGCTACCTTCTTTCCGCCGACCCTGGCGATCCAGCGGTAGCCGCTATGGATGCGTCATCGCGCCGCAAACGGCTGTTCGATGCGTTGCGCGCGCTGATGCTGCGCGGCGCGACGCTTAGACCCCTGGTCCTCGTTCTCGAGGACCTGCATTGGAGCGATACCAGCACCCAGGAGTACCTGGATTTCGCGATGGACTCGGTGGCGGGCGCGCGCGTGATGATGATACTGACGCATCGCATCGGGCAGACTCATCCGTTTCCGAGTCGAAGTTTTCATACCACGGTGAATCTTCACCACCTTTCCGGAGCGCAAGCCCTGGAGATGGCGACGCGAGTGCTAGGGGTCACGGATTTTCCAGAGGAACTCAAGACCGCACTCGAGCAGAAGGCCGAAGGGGTGCCACTTTACGTCGAGGAGATGACCAAGTCGCTCGTCGACTTGGGCTTTCTTGCGCGTGAGGACGGACATTATCGCGTGACCAAGGCACTCGAGGATTTGAGCGTCCCCGACACCATGCAGGGCATCATCATGGCGCGTCTCGATCGGCTCGGCGTCGACGGAAAGCGAACGGTTCAGCTTGCCTCCGTGATCGGCCGGCAATTCGTCGTGAGACTGCTCGAGCGGGTGGCTGGACTGACGGGCAAGCTCGAGGGTCTGCTCGCTGAACTGAAAGCGCTCGAGATTATCTACGAACAGGGACTGCTCGCCGAGCCGGGGTACGTCTTCAAGCACGCGGTGATCCAGGACGTTGCCTACGCCAGCCTGCTCGTCCAGAGCCGCAAGGACCTTCATCGCGGCGTGGGCGAGGCGATCGAGGAACTTTATCGCGATCGCCTGACCGAGCACTTCGCGGAGCTCGCGCATCACTTCACCCGCGGCGAGGATTGGTCCAAGGCGATGCATTACCACGCGCTCGCGGGGGACGACGCCGCGCACGTCTTTGCGAACGTCGAAGCGAAAAAGCACTATGTCAGTGCGCTCGACGCCGCGGCAAAGCTTTCCCCACCTCCGGGTTGGGAGGCCATGCTGACCCTCCACTCTAAGTACGCTGAAGTCATGCTGAATTTGAGCGAATACGACGACGCTGTCGCTGAGTTCTTGAAGGCGCTGGAGCTGGCGCGCCGCGCGGGCGATCGGCGCCGGGAAATGGAGGCGATGGTCTGGCTCAGCTCGGTCTATGATTTTTCACATCGCGGCGAGCCGGCGATTGACTACAACGAGCAGGCATTCGCGATCGCCCGGGACCTCGGCGACCACGAGTTTCAGGCTATTTGCATCGCCAACCGGGTGGCGATCTCTACCGCCGGATGGGGTGAGATTGTAGCGACCACCGCTGACGCCGAAGAAGCTCTGCGGCTGTCCAAGGAGATCAAGAACGAGCCGTTGCGGGCCAAGGCGCTGGTGTACCTTGGCGGCGCGCTGCAATGGCGCGGCGAGTTTGACCGCGGCCTGGTTCATCTCAAGGAAGGGGTCGAGCTGTCGGAAAAGATTCATTCGGGTTTCAACTATGGCATGGGCGTCTTCCAGATAGGGAACGCGCATCTCTCGCGGGGAAATTACGAAGAAGCGATGCGTTGGTATAAGCGCCTCAGCGACTATGGCTCTGCGGCTGGCGACAAGTTCTGGATCGCGCGAGCGCCCAACTTGATCGCCGCAGTGCATCTGGAGCTCTACGACCTGGATGTTGCGGCGGAACGCAACGTCGAGGCTGAAGAGATCGCGAGAGCAGCGTGGCCGTGGCCTGAGCCACGCGGACATTCGTTACTGAAAGTCGGCCTGGCTCACCTTGAAAAAGGCGAGCACGGGAAGGCCGAGGAATACCTGCAACGCGCCTGGAATTTGTTGGAGGAGGATACCTGGTATCGGTGGCGCTGGCACATCCCATTGCTCCGTGCCCGCGGTGCGTTGGCCCTTGCGGAGGGGCGCTTAGATGACGCGTCGAAGTTCGCGGCGGAGTCGCTCGCGATGGCGTCGCACCACGACTCCCGCAAGCACATCGCGCGCGCCCGCCGGCTCCAGGGAATGGTGCTCGCCGCCAACGGCCGGCTCGAAGACGCGGCGGGAATCCTAGAATCGTCGGTCATTCTCGCCACGCAAATCGGAACTCACCCTGATGTTTGGATCGCGAAATGCTCCCTCGGGCAAGTTCTGCTCCAGCTGGGCAGAGATCGGGAGGCGGAGGAGCAATTCATGGGCGCGCTTCGGACGCTCGAAGCGATTTCAAACAACCTGCACACGCCAGGCCTGAAGAAGGCGCTGCTCGCGTCCCAGCCGGTCGCGGAGCTCTATTCGGCGCTCGGCCGCCGACCTCCGATCAGCACTTAAGATCACCTAAGATCAACCGTTCCCTATCTGCTACTCCAGAGAAAGATCGTCCCGGTGTCCCCCAAAAAGGATTCACTGGGCAGCGTAGCAGACGAACGTATCGGTTTTGTCGAAAGCAGGGTCAAACGCCGGATAGCACTCAAACTTGGCTTCCAGACTCTTGGTTTCAGACCCGCTCGTCTCCTTCCCGCTGAACATCCCCGCATAAGGCGCAGCACCGCGCTGGACTGTGATGGTAGCAGCGGGTTGGCCTGAATTGTGCCCGAGTCCTACGCCGCCTAACAACTGCGACAAACCGTCGATTCCTTGTGCCTGTGACGCGTACGGCGTTACGAGACCAAATAGGAGGATAGCCGCCGTCGCACTCACGAATACTGTAGTAAAGCGCGCAATTCTCATATAACTCGAAACAGCGAACTCAAAAAAATTGGCCTAACCAGAAAGACGAAAAGGCTCGCGCGTGGGTTACAAGAAAATGGGCTAAGCTAGCGTCCCACTGGCATTTCCATGGATGGCAGGAACAGCGACAAACATGAAAAAGACGTCCTGCACCTCGGCTGCGGGCGTAACCTGATTGCGGATGCCGTAAACGTCGACATGCGCGCGGACGTAGGTGCGGATGTCGTGCACGATCTCAACCAGCGTCCGTGGCCGTTTCCCGACAATCGGTTCGGAGCTGTGATCGCGACCCATGTCATCGAACACCTTCACGACACGGTCGCCACAATGGAGGAAATCCATCGCGTCTGCTGTCATGGTGCGACGGTCAAAATAGTTACGCCGCATTTTTCGTCGCCGAATGCGTTCACCGATCCGACGCATTGCCATTTCTTCGGCTATTACAGCTTTGAGTTTTTCACCGGCGAGATGCCAAACGCGTTTGGCGATCCTCCCCGGTTCAGGCGGCGCAAGACGTGGCTCGTTTTTCCGTCCACGCGGTTGGGCATCATGGACAGGCTCGGCGCCCGATTAGCGAAATGGAGTCCGCAAAGATATGAACGCCGCTTTTCGGCGTTCTTTCCGGCCGAGGAGTTGCACAACGAGTTGGAAGTCGTGAAGGACCACGCGCAAGCCACTCGCGTCGGAGGTGCGCTCCGGGCCGACGCAGCTCAAGCGCCGATGAAGCGCATTTTGATCGTCGCATCCAAGCTAGAACCGCCCGGCGGTGGAGAAGGACTGCTTGCCTGGATCATCGAGGCGCTGAAGCACGACTATCGGCTGACTGTGTTGACCTGGACTGCCCCCGATCTCGAAGGGTTGAACCGGTCTTTTGCGACCGATCTTTGCGCTTCCGACGCGGAATTCCTGGTCATGAACCCGTTGGTTCGGTCCGTCGCGCTGAAATTGCCGGCCAGGATGACTCGGCTCAAGGATCAGTATCTGTGGAGGCGGAGCCGCCGGATCGCCAGTTCTCTCGGGCCACAACGAGGCTGACGTCGGCTCCCACGGTATCCAGTACATTCACTCTCCAAAAAACGTGGATAGCAAGTCGAGAGCGGAGGCATACTGGCCGCTGGCGCCGGCGATACGTATGTATCGCTCTACGATTGACCGCATGACCGGGGTCTCGTGGGAGCGGATGCGGAAGAATCTCACGCTGGTGAACTCGGACTTTACCGGACACAGCTTCCGGAAATTTTACGGCGTCGAGACCATGACGCTGTATCCGCCGGCGATCGGCGAATTTCCCGACGTCCCCTGGGAGCGTCGCGAGGACGGATTCGTTTGCATCGGGCGCATCATACCGTGCAAACAGATTGAGCTGATAATCGGGATTTTGTCCGCGGTCCGGGCCGGCGGGCCGCAAGTGCATCTCCACGTGGTGGGAAGGGGAGAATCCCCCGGCTACATGGCCTCGATTCGGCGGCTGGTTCAGGACCATGCGTCCTGGATCCATCTGCACGAAGACCCTACGCGCGCAGAGCTGGTCGAGTTGATCGCGAGACACCGCTACGGCATCCACGCGATGAACGAAGAACCTTTTGGCATGGCGGTCGCCGAACTCGTCAGCGCCGGATGCATCACCTTCGTTCCGAACAGCGGCGGGCAGGTCGAGATCGTCGGCCACGACGAGCGGCTGACTTACAACTCGCGACAGGACGCGGTGAACAAGATTCTGCGCGCGCTGGGCGACGGTGAAAGCGAATATCAGGCGAGCCTGCGCATTCATATCGCGTCGCGCCGCAACTTGTTTGCGACCGGGCGTTTCGTGAGCCGGATTCGCGAAGTAGTCGGCGACTATCTCGGCGAGCGGCGGCCGGGCGCGGCCCGGGTTGGATCGAGATGAAGCGTATCCTGTTCGCACAGCGTACGATTAGTACGGTAAGCGGTGCCGACGGTCTCGCCGCCTGGATCCTCGAGGCCCTCAAGCGTGACTATCGGCTCACCCTGCTCACTTGGGAACCGGTGGATCTCGCGGCCCTGAACTGGTTTTTCGGAACCGAGCTTCGACCCTCGGAATTCGAAGCCATTACTGTCAAGCCATCGGTGGTGCGGCTGGCGAAGATGCTCCCAACGCCGGCTGTCGGGCTCCGAAGGCTCTATGTTTCCATGGAGGCGCGGCGATGCGCCGCGCGCTTCGACGCGGTGATTACAGCCTCCAACGAGGCTGATCTGGGGCCGCGCGGGATTCAGTACATCCACTTCCCCGAAGCGTTGTCGAAAGGGAATAAATCGCCGAGCTGGTATCACTCTCCGGCCGCCGTGCGTGCATATGAAGCGATCGGTGAGCGCCTGACCGGGTTTTCACTCGACAGGATGAAGCGCAATCTTACGCTGGCCAACTCGGAGTTCACCGCCCGCGCCATCCGCGAAGTGTACGGGATCGAGCCGGTGGTGGTTTATCCTCCGGCCATTGGCCAGTTTCCAGAAGTGCCGTGGGATCGGCGCAAGGACGGCTTCGTATGCATCGGGCGGATCGCCGGAGAGAAACGGATCCAACTCATGATCGAGATTCTCTCCGCGGTGCGGCTGGCCGGTCCCCAGGTGCATCTCCATGTGGTCGGCAATGTATGGGATCCCGTCTACGCTGAGTCGATTCGGCGCCTGGTTCAGGCCAACTCGCCCTGGGTACATCTGCACGAAAACATATCGCGTCCCGAACTCGTCGAGTTGCTTGCCAGTCACCGCTACGGCATCCACGCGATGCACGAAGAGCCCTTCGGCATGGCCCCCGCCGAGCTGATCAGTGCGGGCTGCATCACGTTCGTCCACAACAGCGGCGGGCCGTTGGAGATAGTCGGCAACGACGAGCGTCTGATCTACTCGTCGCGCGAAGACGCAGTGAACAAAATCCTCCGCGCACTACGCGACCCCGACTATCAGGCAAGCCTGCGCAATCATATCGAGTCGCGCCGCAAACTTTTCCGCTCGGACCGCTTCGTGAGCCAGATTCGCCAGGTAGTGAGTGATTACCTCGAGGCACCGCCAGCTAGGAACGCGCCCGCGACAAGATTGGCATCGTCGCCGAAGACCGCCGAAGAGTCCTCAAGCCACAGACCTTGAGCACGGACGAGGAATCCGGCCCACCAAGCCAGCCCAAGGTCGATGAATTGCGACTCGTGTTCCACCCTTCCCAACCTGGGAAAAGGTTTTGAGCGATGGTAATGTCTCAGTTTCAATTTGCTGCTCTTCCCCTCTCCCTGTACGGGAGAGCGACTGTGTTGAGAGTCAAGGGAGCGGCATCATCCGCGCCACCCTCCAAAGGTGTTTGAGAGGGTGGCGCGGATGATGCCTTATGAGTCAGGCGACGACGGTGCATGGCGGCCTCCAGGGCGAATTGGTTTTGAGCATCGCGTTGAGGATGACCAGCAGCTTGCGCATGGCCGCGATGATGGCGACCTTGGCCGGTTTACCGGCCGCCCGCAGCCGGCGATAAAAGCTGCGCAGCACCGGGTTGCAGCGAATCGCAGACAGGGTGGCCATATACAGGGCGCTGCGCACCTCGGCGCGGCCGCCGAAGATCGGGCTGCGCCCGCGCCACTCACCGCTTTGATGGTCATACGGTGCGACTCCGACCAGCGCTGCGACCTGCTTGGGCCCGAGCAGTCCCAGCTCCGGCAGCCGGCTGACCAGGATCGCGCAGGTCACCGGCCCCAGTCCCGGCACCTGCTCGAGTTGCGCGCAGCGCTGCGCCAGGCGCGGATTGTCCCGCAGCCGTTGTTCGATCTGATGGTCGATCGCACCGAGCTCGCGCTCCAGCGCCCGGACCATGCGCTTGATGCTGGACCGCACTGAGCGCGGCGCCTGCTGCACCCGGGTGCGTTCCGCCGCCAGCATCTTGATTACTTGCCGCCGGCGTACGGCCAGGGCCTTGAGTTCTTCATCCGCCGCCTCCGGCGGAGGCAGCGCTTGGGGCTGCATGCGCAAGCCAAACTCACATAGCCCACGCGCGTCGAGCTGATCGGTTTTTGCCAATTGCCGATGAGCTTGGGCGAAGTGATAGGCGTCGCGCGGATTGATTAGCGCGGTCGGCATCCCCGCCGCCCACAGCGCCAGATAGGCCGGGCGCTCATAGCCACCCGAAGCTTCCAGCACCGCCAGCGCGGCGCCGCTTGGCCGCAGCCGCGCCAGCAACTCGCTTATCCCGTCCTCGTTGTTCGCAACGCTGAAGCCGCCGCCGTCGGACAACGCTACTTCCAGCGTGCGCTTGCTCACATCGATCCCAACCACCACCACCGCTGCTTGCATCCTACCGCCTCCACTGCTGCTTCCGGCACCGCCCATCCTTGCGCGATTCGGGCTCTGCGCCGTGCGCCGCCCCAGCGACTGTTCGGGCTCTTGGCCGGAGTTATGGGCGCGGCGACCACGCTCTCCCTCGGTCTCTATCGACCCAGGCCGAATCGGCCTACCGCGCCCTCGTCCTACTCCATCTTCGGACTTTGTCCGCAACATACAAGGATGAAGGTGAGGGTCCTTATACAGCGCGCTCTTTTGCGCGCGATTTAAGATTCTGCCTCTGCCCTGAACGCAAACTGAGACACTACCTGAGCGATAGTCGGCCGCAGATGGCCGTAGCAGCGGGCCGCAGATGGCCGTAGCAGCGTCTTGAGACCTCGCCTGTTCCCCTTTCCAACCTGGACGGGGTTTTCGGGATCTTCTCTGTTCCCCCTTTCCAACCTGGAAAGGGGGTGAGGGGGATAGGACAGCACGATTCCCGCCTCTGGTATTCCCCTTCCCCACTTCTGGGGAAGGGGCCAGGGGACTTTGCATAACATTGCTGACTTGCCCATAAATTCGTCGCGTTGCCCATAAATTCGCGGGTCTAATGCGAATGATATGTATCGCATAGGTTTATCTGTCGCTGCGCGTAACAGTAGTGAATCCGAGCTATGCGCGCGTCGAAATATTTGTCACCACCGCCTATCTCAATTATGGAAGCAATACCCTCGGGATCGCCGATCTCTTTATTGTGATATTCCGTATAGCTGAATATTTGCCTGCCCACGACAGGATTGAGGGGCCAATGACCCGCGAGCGCAGAATCTTCACCATAGAGACACAGTGCTTCAAGTCCATAATCGGTATAGTCCTTGCCAGATAGCTCGCAGCTAGGATGCGCATGGGCATTAGGCACCAATCCCACGATAACAAGCGACGCGACCCCCAAAACCGCCATTTTGTGCATCATATCTCCACCCCCACTTCACACGATTACTATTAGTATATCCTAATAGGGATTACTGTCAAGCGGTCTTTCTCTTCGCGAGTTCCGCCGTACTGGTGGCCCGACCTGCTCGCAACCACCCATCCAGATCGACCTTGTAATAGAAGATTCGACCTCGTTTGACGAATTTCGGTCCAGTCCCATTGCACCTTTTTTTCGCCAATATCTGAACGGATAGGCCCAGATAAATAGCCGCCGCTCGCGGATTCATCCTTCCATCGCTGAAAATTCCTTTGTTTTTGGGCATTTTATTTTCCATACAGGTACACAACTGTGAGGCCGGTAAACAATTCGCTGAATTGTTTGCGTGTCTTGCATCTCAGTACAATAAGGGACAAGATAGGGAATCTTTGGACAATCAGGGGAACAACACGATGCCTCGCGTTTCCAACCAAACAACTAAGAGTTTTCAAACCGGCAAGCGGCGCAGCGAGACGGTTAGTGTCCGACTCGATCCGAAGCTTCGCTATCTTGCTGAACTCGCTGCACGCAAGCAGAGACGAACGCTTTCGTCGTTCGTCGAGTGGGCTATCGAATGCAGTTTGGCCCAGGTCAATATCGAAGAAGGCCCGAACTGGAGAACCACAATCAAGGAAGCAGCAAGCAATTTGTGGGACGTGGACGATGCGGAGAGGTTCGTCAGACTCGCATACAAATACCCAGACATGCTGACTCATACCGAGCAGGTACTTTGGAAGTTGGTACGCGAAAACGGCTATCTGTGGCGCGGTCGCTATGGGGGACCGCTGAATGAATGGATGTGGGATACCAATAATGAAGGTGATCTGATCAAGGAACACCTTCGCAAGACGTGGCACATCTTCAACGGAGTGGCTAACGGTCAAATGGCAGAAGAATACCTTCCTACATGGTGCAAGACCCTCGATGAGGCTGTAGAGCAGGGCACCACAGAGGGAAGTGAAGAAGATATTCCAGAGTGAAGATGTGGTGGGGCCGTAGCTCCAAACGGTAGAGCGGGAGTCTGGACAACTTCGCGTTACCAGTTCAAATCTGGTCGGCCCCACCAGTACAACAATATATATCGATGTTCCTATCGATACTTCAACGAGAACGCTTCGGTGATACTTTCGGCCTGTCCCATCTAGGCGATTTACACTTTGGGCAGACAGTAGGCCGTTCGTCTCCGCGCGGAAGCCACTCATGTCCGCATCGACACCGGCATCCGTCGAGCTTAACCATACCGATTTCTTTTGTCTCTTTCGCCATCCACCAATACCTCTCGTATCTACTATTAGGGTTTGTCTATTAGACGCGGGACACGGAAAGAGGAAGATCTCGTCACTCCGCCGAACATCCTGCCAATCGCCCGGTTGAGCGCTTCTGGCCGGCGCGATAACACCAGGTTCGTTTCCCTCTTGCCGTCGCTGACTTCATAGTCTTCGGGTGCGAGGAGGGGAAACGCGCGATGAAGGTGTAGCTCCCAGCCGCGCGGGCAAATACGCGGGCGGAAAGGGAGGCTCCAGGCGTGCCAAAGATAGCGAAGATCCAAGGTGTCCGCCGCTTCACCAGCTCAGCCGGCGGAGCGCGTTTCGCCCGCCGCTGCCATCCGGCGAAATTCGTCGACGTCGCGCATCAATTCATCGTAACTGCCGCACGCGCGGATCCGGCCATCGGCGATGAAGACCAGCCGATCGCAATGCTTCACCGTAGCCAGGCGATGGGCGATCACCAGCAAGGTCTTGCGGCCTTGCAGCGTCTCAATCGCGCTCGTCACGTCGGCCTCGGTGGCCTGGTCAAGCGCCGAGGTGGCTTCATCGAATACCAGCAGGTCGGGATCGTGATAGAGCGCGCGGGCGATCCCGACGCGTTGCCGTTCGCCGCCGGAGAAGCGAACGCCGCGCTCACCGACCACAGTATCGAGGCCCGCCGGCAGCGTCGCGACCAACTGATCGAGTTGCACCATGCCGACCACGGCGCGCACGCGGTCAAGGTCAATCTCGGCGTCCGGGAAGCCGAACGCGATGTTGCGGGTCAGGCTGTCGTCGAGCAGAAAGATTGATTGGGGCACGTAGCCGATCCGATGCTTCCAGGCGAATCGCCGATCTGACAGGTCTCGGCCGTCGATCAGAATGCGGCCCGACGACGGAGTGAGCAATCCCACCAGCAGGTCGGCGAGCGTGCTCTTGCCCGCGCCGGTCGGTCCCACGACCCCAATTGATTCGCCGCGGCGAATCGTCAGCGAGATCTCATGCAGCACCGGTTGCCCGGCCTCCGCGTAGGTAAACGACACGCGCTCGAATTCGATTGAGCTGTGGAGCATCACGGCATGACCGTCATCAACCTCGGCGTTGCCGCGCTCGAGGTTGGCGATGAGCAAATAGTCGTCGTAGAGATTGTTGGCCGAGTGCGCGGTGCCGCGGATTTGATTGATCCGCCACGCGATCCGGTTGACGGACGGAACGATCCGGAACGCGGCATAGGAGAACAGCGCCAGCAGCGGCAGCCCTTCGCTGCGGACAGCGCCCCTTGCACTCAGAAGCGCGATCACGACCAGCGCCCCGCCCACAAACAGGGTCTCGGTGAACAACGGCGCGCTGGTCTCCAGGGTCTTGGCGAGGTATCCGAGTTTGAGGATGCCGCGCAGTTTCTGCTCGAGCGCGCCGACAAAAAACGGCTCGCGGCCGAGCACCTTGATCTCTTTCACACCGCCAAAGGTTTGCTGGAGATCGCGCAGAATGCCGCGTGACAGCCGATCCTTGCCGGATCCATAGCGATGCGCCATCGCGCGCGTGAGTCGCAGCAGCAAGGCGAGTCCGCCGCCCAGCAGGCATCCCGCGATCAGGGTGATCTTTGGCGCGGTGTACACCAGCACCGCGGCGATGCTCGCAGCGGACAGAACTTCCGACACCACGGCGACGGCAGGCAACATTCCTTCGTCGCAGACCCGGTTCACCGCAGCGTCGACGTTCCAGATCAGATCGGCGGAGTTGCGGCGCAGAAAGAACGGATAGGGCATCGCGAGATAGCCCCTCATCATCGTGCTTTTGAGCGCCACCACCGATTCACCCACGACCTTCTGGCTGAAATATTCCATGCCGAGGGCGAACAGGTTCTTGACCACGTAGAAAAGCGCGACCAGTCCGGTCAGCGCGACGATCTGGGCCGGGGCACTGCGCCACGGCAGCATCGATGCGACCCTTGAGACGACCGGCAGGCGCGCGATCGAGGGCGGATCGCTGATGATCTTGATCAGCGCGAACACCGCCCCGGCAGCAACGGCCTCGAGCGTGCCGCGGATAAACGCAATCGGCGCGAGGATCGTCCAGCGCCATCGGATAGCGCGGGGAAGCATCGCGAAGCACTTGCCCAGGACTTGGATGACGGGGAAGCGGGAGCTTCGACCGTCAGATGGGCCCCTATTCAAGTCCTTGACTACGGTAGTTGCCAACCGTTTCCTCGACGATCTGTTCGAGATGCGCGCCGAAGGCCGCTTTCGAGAATTTTGCGGCCACGTGCTCCCGGCCCGCCCGGCCCAGTCGATCGGCACCGTCGGGGTCTGCCACCATGCGGGCGAGAGCGTCGGCAAACGCGGCCGGCGTGGCCGGGCAGAGCAGGCCCGTGGTCTTATCCACGATTGTCTCCGCCGGACCGCCGTTGTTCACTGATATCACCGGCCTCGCGGCGGCCATCGCTTCCAGCGGCACGTAGCCAAAGTGCTCATACTCCGAGGTATAAACCACGCATCGACAGCGCGAAAGAAGCTCGCGAATCCGCGCGTCGTCAGGGGAGCGCAGAAAGACCACTTTGCCGGTCAGAGCAAGCCGGTCCGTCAGCGCTTGCAGCTCGCGCAGGACTTCGTGGTTCTGGCGGCTGCGGTCGTCAAAGCCGCCGGCGATCACCAGCTGCACACGGCGGAAGATTTCGGGCGGCAGCCGCGACTCGAGCCCAGCCAAGGCCTCGATCGCGAGGCCCGTGTTCTTGCGCCGGTCGTAGCGGTTGATAGCGAGCAGCATGATCGAGTCGTCGCGCGCGGTACGGCCGTTGCTCGCGAAGCTCGCGACATCAACCCCGGGGTAGAGCAGCTGCGACGGGCCGAGCCGCGGGAAAGTGCGACCGATAATCGAGGCCGTGAACCTGCTGTTGGCGATCACCAGATGAGCCATGCCCATGCTCACTCGTTCCGACCAGTCGATAGGGACGCGGTACCAGCGGTAGAGACCGCCCAGTTGCGAACCGAGAAACCGGTCGGGGAAATGACAGTAGAAGATGATTTTGGCCCGCGTCATCAGGCGCATTATCGGAATCGATTGTGACACCAGGTCAGCGAAGATCACGTCGAAGTGCTCGCGGCTCATCGCGAGGCGCAAGGCGGCATAGCAGGTCCGGCCGATATTAAATGGCGCAATCATGCGGTCGGCGATGTTGAGCGGGATGAAGTCCCCGTAGGTGCGGACCTCGATCGCGCCGCTAAGACTGTGGTCGCGATTATGGCGCGAGGTGAAGATTGTAACGCGATGGCCAGCCTGCTGAAGAGAGCTGGCGGCGTCGAGCACCAGGCGCTCAGCGCCTCCGACACCCATCTGGGGATGTACGAACCCAATCCGCAGCGATCGTTTCATGACAGTTCGTCGCGAGGGTCAATCCGCGAAGACATGAGCCGCCTCGGTATTCCATCCGTCGCGCCAGGAAATCCGGGGCTGGCTGCGGACCTGGTCGCGCAGGCGATCGAGCAGCGGCGTATGGTCGGGAAAGCCCTCGAACAATTCGTAGAGCTGGGCGGCCAGCTGTTCGGCGTCGGCGAACAGGAGGCCATTGCCGCCGTGATGCACCTGCTCGGCGAGAACGGGACCGTAGTCCAGCGCGCAGACCGGCGCTCCCGCGCCGAACAGATCCGCGATCTTCATAGGCAGGTCGATTCCCGAGGCCGACCTATGACACGAGACGCCGAGGTCGGCGCATCCCAGCAGTAGCGCGTAATCTTCGGCCGGAAGCCACAACGTGTGCAGATGGATTCTACGCAGCGTCAACTTCCGGATCTCCTCCTCATATTGATCGCGCAGCGCGCCGCGGCCGGTTATAAGAATGAGCAGTTCGGCGAAGCTCTTGCACGTTCGGGCCATTTCATCGCAACGCGTTGCGGCTCGAATCAGAATCGAAATGTCTTCATCGGAGGTCCAGCTGGTCGGGCATACGACAATCGCGGGGCGCCGGCCGTCGTCTTGGCGAGCGACGCTCGTGAGGACGCGGCGCAGCACCGCGGGCCGCGCCTCGGGCGGCGTCGGCGCGAACATCTCCGCGGGGCGATCGTACAGGACGACCGCGCCGGGAATCTGCCAGTGCGCGCGAAGCTCGGACTGCATCGCGCGCGAGACGCACAGATGCGCGTCGGCGCGGCGTCCGACCGCGCGCTCATGCCATCGCAGCATCCGCACCGCCCAGTGATCCGGTCCCAGCCTGAGCGCCAGCATCGCATGGCTGAAGTTGTGCCAGTCGATTACGAGCCGCGCCGATCTAAGTCGCGCGGCGACCAGCGCGATCGCCAGGGTTGGGACGGCCGGGGGATTCTGCACCAGTACCACGTCAGGTTTGCCGACGATCAGCAGAAGGTTCCACAGCAGGCTTAGACCGTGCCCGCAGAGCCGCATGAATTGCCAGGCCACGAACAGGAACCCCGGCAAATGGCGCGCGGCGGTGCTCGGGGCGCGCGTCAGATGAATCGTGATCCGCGGATGATCGCTGACGGCGCGAAACGGCGCCGAGCCGGCATACGCAATCACGTCCACATCGCGGCCCGAATCGGCTAGCGCCAGCGCGTGATACTGCATGCGGGGACTTTGGCCGAAATCCCCGAGGACGACAATCACTACTCGCATAGCCTGTTTCGCTGACTGTCCGTTGATAAGGTCCGCGGGCGGTTGTGTCAACCGCGTTGTTTAGAACATCTTGCAGAGGAAGGCTGTTCGGTCTATACGGCCAGTTAGGATCAAAGAGTCAAACGAAAATCCCGGTTAACAATCTAAACGAGAGGGCCGAGTCTTCGCCGGAAGATAGGGCGCTCGCGGAGTGTCCTCTGTCGGTAGTTATAGCTACCAGCCAGCCATGGCCGGCGATGCGCGGTATCCTGGATTCGGTATACGTCCAGGCGCGGGCTCTGGGAGCGGAGCTGGTCGTTGTCGATGGACACGGGCAGGGCTTGTGCGAGGATCACGGTTACGCAGGCGTGCGATGGCTGCACCGGCCCGGCGGCAGCGTGTTTCAATTACGCGCGTTCGGTCTCGCCGAAGCCCGCGGCGAGGTCGTTGCCGTCACTGAAGACCATTGCCGGGTGGCGCCCGACTGGTGCGAGCAGGTGCTGCGCGCCCATCGGGAGAATCCCCAGGCGGCTGCAATAGGTGGCGTGATTGAAAATGGCGCGGTCGACAATCCGTGGGATCGAGCGTGTTTTTTCATCTCCGGCGGTGCCTTCCTTCCCCCGATACCAACCGGACAGCGCCCTACTATCGCCGGTCAGGCGAACATTTCTTACAAGCGCTGGGCGTTGCCGAAGAATCTTCCTCCACACGGTATGGTAGAGAGCGATTACACGAGGGACCTGCGTGATTCTGGCGAAATCCTGCTTAGCGACGATGCCCTGGTGGTCGTCCACGTCCTGCCGCTTGGCGCGCTGGGTAATTGTCTAATCCACTATCACGACGGTCGCATCAGTGCCGGGTTCGCTCGAGCAAGGTTAGGTCGCGCAGCGCGCATGTTCCACGTTTTGCGCGAACTTCTGATGCCTCTGCGAGTCGTTAAAGATAGTTCGCGGATCGCTGCGCGGATCGTCGTCCGCAAGCCGGCGTATCGTTGGCAGGCCCTAATGAGCTGGCCGCTAATGGTCGTGATGCTGCATTTCCATGCCGCTGGCGAGCTGATGGGCTACCTGTATGGTCCGGGGGACAGCCCGGGCCGAATGCGCTAGAAAGCCAGCGACTATCGAAGCTCTGGTAAAAGCACTAATCTTGATTGCTCCAATATGTTTTTATTGCTAAAGAAACGCGTTGCTCGACTTGGATTGTGGCCGGCGAGGTGGAGTGATTTTGGAGATGGGGTGCGGCGATGAGTGCGAGCCGATCGCACGGTGGCGCGGTCTCCTTTCGTGAGTAAAGTTTCCATTCACGGTCCTCTTGGAGCCCTGGCTGCGCGGCAGTCGGGGGCGACGCCGATCGCAGAGAACTTGCCGTACAGTAACGGCATGTCCCACGCGTCGAACGGAGCCGGCCTCAATCACGCTTCGTCCGGGGTCGCGCGCCCCAGGCGTATCGCAATCGCAGTCGGTGGTACTGCCGGCCACACCTACCCGGGATTTGCGCTCGCCGAGAACTACGCCGCGACGAGCGATGGCGTGCAGATTCTGGTGTGCGGGCGCGAGTACAGTCTCGAGTCGCAGGCCGCCAGCCGCGGCGGATACCGGTTCGCGGCGATCGCCGCCTCGCCAATGATGCGTGAGCGAATCTCGGGAAAGGTGCTCTCGCTTGCGAATCTCGGCTCCGGCTTCGTTCGCGCGCGGGCGATCTTGAAGGCAGAACGGATCGAGCTTGCGATCGGCTTCGGCGGTTACGCCTGCGCGGGCACCCTGCTGGCGGCGCGCTCGCTCGGCCTGCGCACGGTGGTTCACGAGTCCAATCCGGTTCCGGGGCTCACCAACCGGATCCTCGGCCGGCTGGCCGACCGGATCTGCGTCACGTTCGAGGAGGCCGGCAAAGGGTTTCCGCCTGAGCGCACAATGGTTACCGGCACGCCCATTCGCGGCGAGATCATAAAGCTGGCGCGCGAAGTGCACATTGCTCCGGGCGGCGATCGTCCGGCGCGGATTCTGGTCACCGGCGGATCGCTCGGTTCGGCTTTTCTAAACGAGCGGGTGCCCCGGATGCTCGAACTCCTTCGGCAAAGCGTGCCGGCGCTGGAGGTGCTGCATCAGACAGGGTATCTGGACGGCCGTGACGCGCCAGAGCAGGTGCTCGCCGAGTACGCCGGCCGGGGCGTGAAGGCGCGCACCGCGCGCTATATCGAGGACATGGCGGAAGCGTACCGATGGGCCCACTTCGTGATCTCTTGCGCCGGAGCGAACACGCTTGCCGAGCTTGCGGTGCTGCGGCTTCCAACACTTATAGTTCCGATGCGTTCCGTGGCCCACAACCATCAGGTTTACACCGCCCGCGCTTTTTCCGCCCGGACCGGAACCCACTGGGTGGCTGAAGATGCCTGGGAGCCGGAAAAGCTCGCCGCGGACATCACGTCGGTGTTGCGCGACCGCGAGGTCTGGATGGCGGCATCGAATCGCATGCGAAACTTCGCTGCTCCGGGTGCAGCTATGGCCGTGATCGACTGCTGCGAGGAATTGCTGAACGGCGCTTGACCGCAATTCCAGCGCGCACACCATCTTGTGTGCGCCTGCTCACGCTCCTGGTGAAGGCGTAGCAGTTTTTTTCGGGTTCGAGCCCGAGCTCGATCTATCAATCTCCGGCCAGTTGATCTTCCACGTGATTACGGTCTCTCCGCCGATCGCGGTGGCTTTATCGATCATGGTGAAGAGCGGGCTGTAGTGGCCGTTGAACATCATCAGCCGCGTGAAGGTCGAGCGGACCAGAACCGACGGGCCGACCAGGGCCCTCGATTTCGCCGGGTAAACCATCACCGCCAGGTCCGGGTCGGTCGGCGAATCCACCGGCCGCTCGGTTATCTCGTTGTCGCCCACTGTCAGCACGATCGCCGGCGTTCCGTCGCGTTGCCGAACCTTGCCGTCGTCGGACAGAAAGCTAATTTTCAGCGTGGTGTCCGTGGCCCGATAGACGAGCCCGGATATCGTCGGGCGCTCGGACGGCGTCACGTTGCGAGTACAATCCAGCTCGCCGCCCGAGAGACTTTCGCACGGCATCCATCCCGGATGTTTGACAGTTTGCGCCGGTGCGAGAAAGCGTTGCGCGTCTTCGTCCGAATTCAGGCCGCGCACCTGTTGAAAGAGCGTGCGCGCGTCCGCCGGCGTCATCCCGAAGCGAGCGGACAGATCGTCAACCGCCGCGGCTTGCGGTATCGATCGCTCGTTCTCATAAGCATAGGCGCGACGGAAATCCCAGTGACCGATCTTAAACCACTTCGAGCTCGTCATTTCGGTCGTAAGAATCAGATACGCGGGCGGCGCGTCGCAATGGGTCGAAGCCAGCACGCTGGCCTGCGCCGCGTCGCTCAACCCACCGCGCGCCAGGCGAGCCTTGGCGTCGGCGAAGTCCAGACCCGCCAGCTCCAGCACCATCGATTGAGCGGCTATCGGGTCGAGGCCATCCGCGATTAATTTGCCGTAGGCTCCAAGTTGGCCCTCCGGCTCCGGCGTCGCGTCCGATCCGCAAGCGAGCATCCGCAGCACGCCTACCGCCTGATTGTCATTCGGCGCCAGCAGTGCGCGCGACTGCCAGTACGGAATGTGCGTCGAGAGCGAGCCGCCGTCCGACGCAACGCGCCGCTCCGCCGCGTACTTGATCCAGTATCCATAGTCCCAGTTGGCGTTGATGATCGAGTTGGGCGGGCTCTGCTCGCGCAAGGCCTCCAGCGTCGTCCACCAGGCCTGGTTGATACGGGGCAAGTAGTTGCGCCCCGTCCGATAGCCGGCTTTGGCGGGTGCGATTATCAAGGCGGCCAGCGCGACGAAGGTCGCGACGCTCAGCGGCGCTGCGTCGCGCGGCGGGCGTTCACGGATGAGCCCGCTAAGCCATAGATAAGCGCGGCCGGGAATCGCGCCGAACGCGATCGCGAAGGGCGCAGCGAGGAGCATGATGAGACGCTCGGCCGAAAAGCCTAGATGCATCGCGGCGCAGAACCAGACCAGGACGATCAAAACCGCGCTTCGATCCTCTTGAGGAGCGCGGGCATTCGGCAGCAGGTCGATTAGGATCGCCACCGCGATGGGCGCAGCGATCAGCACGGGAAGCCGCCAATCGCCTGCCAGCGAGGCGGTCAGCCCGTAGCGATAAAGACCGGCGGCGCCGACCAGCAAGGCGAAGTCCCACCATCTCCATCGTCGCTGCGGGAGCGCCAACAACAACAGGCCAAGGCAGCCCTCGAGCAGCACCCAGTTCCCGCCCATCGAGTGCGCGAACTCGTTCGGGCCGCTCTTCTTTAGCTCGGCGACGAAACTATGTGGCCACACGTTTTCGCCGGGCGGACTCGGATGCGCGCCCGCGGCCACGTCCGCCCGGCCAGGATGAACCCGCAAGATTGAGGTGATCGGTCGCGCAATGCCCCGTGCGGCCGCAAAGTACGAGGCGCCCGCCAGCGAAGTCGCAATCCACGCCGAAAAGTAGAAGACGGCGACGACCAGAGCGGCGCGTCGGACGCCGACTCCGGATGAAATCTCCGCTCGTACTCTGCACAGCGCCAGCTTGATCGACTCGAACAGCAGATTCGCGAGCAGCCCGATCATCAGGACGCCATAGGCGAACGGCCATCCGCTCCATGACGCGGCGTGCAGGCCGACGAACACCGCGCCGAGCGTCGCGTAAGCAATCTGCCTTCGGGACGAAGACGCGGCCGACGCTTCGATCAACGCCCAGACCATAAAGAGCGGGAGGACGACATTCCAGACGTCGTCGTCGCTGCCAAGACTCCGTTCCAGGAAGAGCGGGTTGAGCCCCAGCACGATCGCGGCAGAGAAACCGCCCAGGTTGCCCGCGACCCGGCGCCCGATCGCGAAGGTGGGAATGACCCCGAGCATTCCGATCAACGCCTGTACCAGGAATGAGCTGGCAGGAATCGGAAACCCGGGTCTGAAAAACGTGATCAGGCGGTCGAGCGCGATAATCGCGGCGATATGCAGCGAGCGGTTATAGATGTTGGTCCTGCCCACCGGCGCGTTGGTGTAGGTGTCGCGGCAGACGCCGTCCACGATGCTATCGCAGGTCGTTCCCGTACGCAGATAATTGCGGGCCATTCGCAGCCAGTGGTAGCTGTCGAAGTCACCCAGGAAGACGTGCTGGCGGCCGTCGTCGCCGGTGTAGCGATATTCCGGATTGATCAGCCCCGTGATCTTGTCATCCAATTTCTGAAATTCGGCGGGATGGTCCTTGATCCATGCGCGCGTCGTTTGATCGATCGGGGCGCGCCGCTGCGGGGAATCAGCCGGCAGTTGCGCGTAGACTCTGCGGGCGATCGTTTCGTGCGCAAGGACCGAGGCCGTCTTCTCGACACCACCCAGGGCGCGGGGCAACAGCCGCACCCATCCGACCAGCGCCATCGCACCGATCAACAAGCCGATACAAATGATTCGATCCAGCGCGCCGGTTTCGCTTAGCCGCTGGTACGCAGACGTATACCAGGATTGCGAGCGACCGGCGGCGGGAGGATTCTCAACGGCGGGATATCCACTCATTATTGGCTCGCGTCAGCCTACATCGCGCGGGCCGGGTTTGTCATCGGCTTGATCCCCGAGTCCATCGCAGGCTCGATTTCAGGGCGACGGCGCGGCGCTCAGCGGCAGGTTGGTACGCCGAGCGTGCGCGAAATTCCACCAGATAATCCGGCGAGTCCCAGCGCGCAATCGATAGCCTCCGTAGACTCTGCGGACGGTCGTTCATCGAGCTTGAGATCAGCGAGTCCGCCACTTTAGAAGCGACTGTGAGAAAGTCAAGAAGACATGCAGCGACATAGGTCCATATGCTGCACCTTGTCGGTGTGTGACGCACCAGCCGCGAAGGAGAACGCTCTCCGGACAGGAGCCGCGGCTGGAACTCGCCCCAGTCAAGTAGTTAACAGATGTGGGACTGCGGAGACCTGTAGACCTATGGACAGTCTTTGTAACGAAAGGAGAGTGCTTTCGTCTAATATCTCACGACGATGAAATTTCTCGCTGGAGTTGCGGCAACTATAGCTGGCGCGTTCCAACGTTTCCTGGCCCCGGTTCTGCGGGCAATATTCGGACAGATTAAATGGACCCCGCCAGATTGGCTCCCGCGCGCCAGCGCTAAATTGCGCGAATGGTGCGGGCGCGCCATCGACTGGCTAGCCGCGCGCCGCGCCGCTAGTCCCGTCCGCTTCTGGCTAACGACGTCCGCGATCGTGGCTGTCATCATCGGCGGCTACGCGGCCTGGCAATGGTACGAACACCTGCCGGAACCGTACTATCTACAGGTTTCCGTTAGCAGGCCGAATCCGACGCCGCTCGAGCCTAACGCAATTCCCGATCCAGGCGACGTACAGTTCTCCGGTTCGGCGGCCAAGCTCGGCGCAATCGGAAAGAACGTTACTTCCGGGATCACTGTCACGCCCCCGCTTGCAGGCGTATGGAAGTGGGTTGGCGACTCGCAACTGGTTTTCACGCCCAGGAACGATTGGCCGATCAGCCAGGACTACACGATCAAACTCGATCGAAAGCTCTTTCCTTCGCACGTTCTGCTTAGAGACTACACCTACTCATTCCGGTCTCCAGACTTTGGCGCTTCTATCGAGGCCGAGGAATTCTACGAAGATCCGACCAATCCCAAGATCAAGCAGGTGGTCGCGACGGTTCGCTTCACCCATCCGGTCGACAAGGCGGATTTCGAGAAACGAATCAGCTTTCGGATGCGGGTCGAGCCGGTAAAGAACTTCGACAGTATCGAGGCCAAATCGTTCGGGTTCAAGGTCACCTACGACGCCGTCGGCGGCAAAGCTTTCATCCATTCCGATCCGTTCGGAATTCCCAACGACGAAGGCGAGATGCTCCTTTCGATCGCCAAAGGCGTGCGGTCTTCAAGAGGAGGCCCTGGCACCGAGGATACGCTTGAACGCACGGTCAATATTCCGGGTATCCAGAGCTACTTCCGCATTGAGAGCGTGACCTCCAATGAAGTAGCCAACGATCGCGACGAGATGGAGCGTGTCGTCACTATCGACGCGTCGGCGCCGATGCGGCAATCCGATCTCGCGAAGAGCATTTCGGTCTTCCTTCTCCCAAAGGACAAACCCGCCATCGGCGACGAAAAATTAGCGAAGGACTATCAGTGGAACAACGCGATGGAACTGGTTCCCGACGTCATGAAGCTGGCGACGCCCGTGCCAATCGAGTGGATACCGACCGAGCGCGAGTTCATGCCAACGCAAAGCTTCAAATTCACGGCGGATACCGGCCGTTTCCTGGTGGTGACCGTCCGGCAGGGCCTCAAATCGTTCGGCGACTACCCGCTCGCCAAGGACTTCTCGGAGGTAGTCGCAGCCCCCGCTTTCCCGCCGGCAGTAAAGATCATTTCCGAAGGATCGGTACTCAGCCTTTCGGGCGAAAAGAAAATTTCGATTCTGACCCGCAATGTTCCGGCGATTCAGATAGAAGTCAGCCGGCTCCTGCCAGGTACCGTAAGCCATCTCGTGTCGCAGACCCAGGGCACCTTTTCAGATCCAACCTTCTGGCGACACTACGGAGCGTTGGGCTTCGGTTTCGATGACCTGTCCGAAGTAGTCAGTGAAGTGCGGGTGCTGCCCGCCGACTCATCCGGGAAAAACCAGTACACCGTGTTCGACTTTGCTCCGCTGCTCTCCAGTGGCGCGCTGCCGCATGGCTTGTTCTGGCTCAAAATCCAGGCATGGGATCCGATCAACCAACAACCGATCGGAGGTGAAGCGCCCCAGGTTCAGGCTTGGCAACCTGGCGGCGCGGTGTACGGGCGGCGACACCGTCATTGGAATCCGCAACCCCAGGTGACGATCCAGGCGGATTCCGCCGCCGATGAGCGCCTGATTCTGCTGACCGACCTGGGGCTGGTCGTCAAGGACTCGGCTGACGGCAGCCACGACGTGTTTGTGCAGTCGATCCATTCCGGAGAGCCACTCGCCGACGTGGCAATCGACATGCTGGGAAAGAACGGTTTGCCAATTTTCTCGCGCAAGACCGACGCCGACGGACGCGCCAGCTTCCCGACCTTCAAGGATTTCAAACGCGAGAAGACGCCGACTGTGTACGTCGCCCAGAGCGACGGCGACTTTTCCTTTCTGCCGTACCAACGCAACGATCGACAGCTTAACTTGTCGCGATTCGACACCGGCGGCCTCTACACGCAGGGTGAGACGGCGTCGCTGCAGGCCTACCTGTTTTCCGATCGGGGCATCTACCGGCCCGGCGAAGATATCCACATCGGAATAGTAGCCAAACAGATGGATTGGAAGCCGATCCCGGACGGATTACCGCTCGAGCTGGTAGAGACAGACCCCCGCGGCGTCGCCATCCGGAGCCATACGACCAAATTCTCATCAACCGGGTTCGAGGATTTCTCAACCGCGACGGAGCCGGATTCTCCCACTGGATCTTACGACTTCTCGCTCTACATTGTGCGCGACGGGAATCGCGATGCGCTGCTCGGATCGACTTCGGTGCGCGTCGAGGAGTTTCAGCCGGATCGAATGACGATCAAGGCGCAACTTTCCGCGCCGCCGGTCGCGGGATGGATTCCGCCCGCCGCGCTGAGCGCTACCGTGACGTTGCGCACCTTGTTTGGGACGGCAGCCGCGGGGCGCCGTGTCAAGGGCACGTTCAAGCTGACGCCGTCGGGAGCCGAATTCGCGAAATACGCCGGTTACCTGTTTGTCGATCCGTACGACACCCAGAAGAGCTACGATGAAGACCTAGGCGATGTTACGACGGACGCCGACGGCCACGCCAAGTTCGACTTTAAGCTCGAACGTTTCGAGAAGGGTCTGTTCCGTCTGCGGTTCATAGCGGAGGGATTCGAGCCGGAAGGCGGAAGGTCGGTCGTAACCGACGCAGACGCGATCGTATCTCCCGCTCCCTACCTGGTTGCCTATAAGGCCGACGGCGACCTGGGCTACATCGACAAGGACAGCACCCGCGCGGTCCATTTGATAGCGGTAGGCCCGAAACTCGACAAGATAGCTAGCGGCGAGCTGACCACCGAGCTGCTCGAGTTCCGCTACGTGTCGGTTCTTACCAAGCAGGAAAACGGAACATTGGCCTATCAATCGGTGCGCAAGGAAATTTCGAGGGCGAAGAAAGCGCTTGCGATTCCGGCCGCCGGTCTCGCGATGAACCTACCGACCGCGCAACCTGGATCGTTCGCGCTGGTGATCCGCAATGGCAACGGCGATGAGCTCAATCGAATTTCATTTGATGTGGTCGGCCATGCCAACGTCGCCCGCAGCCTCGAGCGCGAAGCCGAACTCAAGATCAAGCTTAGCAAGCCCGAGTACACTCCAGGCGAGGACGCCGAGCTCGAAATCCAGGCGCCCTATGTTGGCGCGGGGCTGATTACCGTCGAGCGCGACCACATCTATAACGCGCAATGGTTCAAGACCACGACTACCGAGTCGGTACAGAAGATCAAGATTCCGGAAGAGCTAGAGGGCAACGGCTATATCACGGTTACGTTCTTGCGCTCGCTGGAGTCAAAGGAGATCTATACCAGTCCGCTGTCCTATGGCTCCGCACCATTTACTGTCAGCCGTAAACGGCACCTACAGGGGGTGACAATCGACGCGCCCAAGCTCGTGCGTCCGGGAGATACCCTGACGATTGGTTACCAGACGGCGGGACCGGCGCGACTGGTGCTGATCGCGGTCGATGAAGGAATCTTGCAAGTAGCGCGTTATCATTCGCCCGATCCGCTGTCCTATATGCTTCGGAAGCGGGCGCTCGAGGTCACGACCGAACAAATCCTCGACTTGGTGCTGCCTGAGCTGCATCTATTAAATGAGACGTCGGCGGCCGGCGGCGACGAAGAGGGCTTGATGGCTCGCAGCCACAATCCGTTCAAGCGCAAGGGGCAGAAGCCGCTCGCGTTCTGGTCCGGCATTATCGAGTCAGACGGAAAGCCGGGACACGTCGCGGTTCCGATCCCGGATTACTTCAACGGCACGATCCGCGTAATGGCGATAGCTGTGTCGGACGGCGCGATCGGAGTGGCGGAAAACAAAGTCGTCTCGCAGGGCTACTTTGTCATCCAGCCGCAAGCCCCCTACTTCGCTACGCCCGGCGATGAATTCGAAGTGACAGCGCTCGTCGCCAACAACACCGGCTCCGCGGTCAGAAACCCGACGGTGAAGGTGAAGATCGATACCACGGCGGCGCTCGAAGTAATCGGTGACCAGTCAATTGATACTCCTATCTCCTCGGGTACCGACCACACTGTCCGCTTCCGTGTCCGTGCCAAGCCCGTGCTGGGCGACGCCTCACTTACTATCGGTGCATCTGCCGCCGGCAAGCGCGCGACCTACACGCTCGACATGAGCATCAGGCCGGCTTCGCCCTATGTCACGACGATAACTTCCGGATACGTCAAGAAGTCCTTGCTCAGGAGCGTCAAAGCGGACCTGCCCCTGCAGCGCCATATGTATCCGGAAATGCGAGACATCGAAGTGTCTGCGTCTTCGTTTCCGCTCGGACTTGCGTACGGACTGCTGCATTACCTGGAGACCTATCCCTACGGATGTACGGAGCAGCTGGTGAGCCAGGCGTTCCCCGCTGTCGTGCTGGGCAACCGCCCTGAATTGGAACTGAGCAGTGACAAGTCCGCAAAGAGCATCGCGCACGCGATCGCCACGCTCGAAGCGCGCCAGAACGCCGAGGGTGCATTCGGCCTGTGGTCGGCCGGCGGGGACGTCGTGCCCTTCGTCAACGTGTACGCGACCCATTTTCTGCTTGAAGCGCACGAGCATGGATTCGACGTACCTCCGCTGCTGCTGGCGGCCGCGCTCAACTCCCTGCGCACGATGACTGCCTCGCCCGGCTCCGATATCGAGACCTATCGCGCCGACGCATACGCGCTCTATCTGCTCGCCCGCAGCGGGGTGGTCGTAACCGACCAGGCCAACGCGTTGCGCGCCGCACTCGATCAAAACGATCCGAACGCCTGGACCTCCGACTCGACCGCGCTCTACCTGGCCTCGACCTATCAGCTTCTCAAGATGGATCGAGAGGCTTACGAAATTATTGGTCACGCGCCCGCGATGCCGCCGGCGGATTCGCAATTCGGCACCTACTACGACGACCTGGTGTATCGCGCGACCTACCTCTATCTCACCTCGAAGCACTTCCCTGACCGCGCGAAGAAAATCGGCCCGGATCAGATCCTCGCGATAGCCGACGCGATTAAAGACAATCGACAAAATACGATTTCGTCCGCGTACGCGCTGCTCGCGCTCGATGCGTATGCGCAAACGGCCGGCACGCTCTCGCACTCCCTAATCACGTTCACCGCAGAAATGCCCGATCAGAAATCGCGGCCGTTGGACACTCAGAATGTACAATTCGCACACGCCGAAGTGCCTGCCGATGCGAAAAGCGTCCACGTCGAAGGCGACACCGACTTCGCGCTCTTCTATCAATTGACCGAAGCGGGCTTTGATCTGGCGCCGCCAGCCACCGAAATCAAGAACCGGATCGAAGTCTTCCGCGAGTTCGACAATGAGAAGGGCGAGCCGGTGACATCCAGCCCGATCGAATCCAAGGTCGACGTCAAAATGTCACTGCGCGCGATTGACTCTCCAATCTCCAACGTCGCGATCGTCGATATGATACCCGCCGGCTTCGAGATCGACATTTCGCCGGAGGGCCTTGGCAACCGTGCGTCAGGCCCAACTGATGCTGCGACGTGGAGGCCTGACTTCGTCGATGTGAGAGAGGACCGCGTGGTCTTTTACGGTACCGTCGGGACTGACGCGCAGACTTTCTCTTACCGGCTGAAGCCGACGAACAGGGGAACCTTCACGGTGCCGCCACTGTACGCGGAAGGGATGTACGATCGCACTGTTCAGGCGCGCTCGCTGGGAGGCCGGTTCCAGATTGGGGATACGTCCCCATCGACATCGCCATGATCATCCGACGCCGAGAGAAGATTCGCAGGCTGGGAGTCATGCTCAGTTGGAGCGCGATCTCGATAGTCGCCATCGCGGCCGCGGTGTGGGTTCTGCTCGGTCTCCAGCCGAAACCTCTGCTGGTCAACAAAGCCAGCTTTTCGCAAGCCGTCTACGATAGCGACGGACACCTGTTGCGTCTAACTCTCTCGAGCGACGAGAAGTATCGGCTATGGGTGCCGTTGTCGGAAATTCCACCGACGGTGATCGAAGCAACGCTGCTACAGGAGGACACTTGGTTCCGATGGCACGGCGGTGTAAATCCCGTTTCGCTGCTACGAGCCTTCTGCGCCACCTATCTCAGCGGCGGGCGCCGCATCGGCGGCTCCACGATCACGATGCAACTCGCGCGCGATCGTTTCGGCATCGACTCGCGAACTTTGCACGGAAAGATTCAGCAGATCATCCGCGCGATCGAGCTTGAACGATTTTACAGTAAGGACGAGATCCTCGAGGCCTACCTCAACATCGCGCCCTATGGCGGCAACATCGAAGGCGTCGCCGCCGCAAGCCTGGTCTATTTTCACGAACCACCGAAACAGCTGTCGCTGGCGCAGGCACTCACGCTCGCCGTCATTCCGCAGAGCCCGAGCCGCAGAAATCCGTTGCGACGTTCCGGCCATGATGCGCTCGACAAGGCCCGGCTCAGAATTGGCGCGCTGTGGGCGAGTACTCATCCTTCCGATATTCCCAACCCTGGCGTGACCATGCTCGTTCACGCGGCGAGCCGAAGTGAACTTCCTCATCGCGCACCGCATCTGGTCGATCGAGTACTCGCGATCAGCGATTCCGGACACGTCACCTCGACGCTCGACCCACAACTCCAAAATCTGCTCGAGTTGCAACTCAAGACCTTTATCGAACGCGGTCACCGCCTTGGTATCCACAACGGCACGGCTATCCTGCTCGACTATCGAACCATGCAGGTCAAGGGCTACGTCGGCTCAGCCAACTACCTCGATAATCAAATCGATGGACAGGTAAACGGCCTGCTGGGACGCCGCTCGCCCGGTTCAGCGCTCAAGCCTTTCATTTACGCTCTGGCGATCGACCAGGGATTGATTCATCCGCGGACTATGCTCAAGGACACCGCGATTCGGATCGCTGCCTACAATCCGGAAAACTACGACCACGATTTCCTCGGTCCAATCGACGCGACGAGTGCCTTGGTCCGCAGTCGCAATGTGCCTGCTATCGAGGTCGCGAACATGCTTCGGCCGCCTGGGCTATACGGCTTCCTGAAGAAAGCCGGCATCAAGAACCTTCGCGACGAAAGCTTCTACGGCCTGGCGCTCGCGCTCGGCGGCGCCGAGGTGAGCATGGAGGAACTCGCGGGGCTGTACGCGATGCTGGCGAACGGCGGTGAACTGCGCCCCCTCGTCCTAACCACTTCTCCGACGCCCGTGGCTGGAGATTCGCTGAGGCTGCTGAGTCCGGAGGCGAGTTACTCGGTCCTCGAGATGCTGCGTGAGAACCCGCGGCCGGCGGATGATTTCACTACCTCGCAGGTGCCAAGTGCGCTCGCGATTCCGTGGAAGACTGGCACTTCGTTCGGTCTGCGCGACGCGTGGGCGGTGGGCATCGTTGGCCCGTACGTCCTTGGAGTCTGGATCGGGAATTTCGACGGGACGCCGAACGCGAACTTCATAGGGCGCGAGGCCGCGGGGCCATTGTTTTTCCATATTGCCGACGCGCTCCGTGCGCGAGGACCTCTCCGCGAATCAATCGTCCATCAGCACCTCAACTTGAAACGCATAAAGGTGTGCGCGCTCTCCGGCCAACTTCCTGGTCCCTACTGCGATCATCTCAAGGAAACGCTTTTCATTCCCGGCAAGTCGCCGATCACGACCTGTTCGATCCATCGCGGAATTCAGATCGACAACCACTCGGGTCTTCGAGCCTGTCCAGGCAAGTCCAACGGAGTCACTACCCGCACTTACGAGTTCTGGCCCTCGGATCTTCTGAAACTGTTCCGTTCGGCGGGGCTCGAAAGAAAAATGCCGCCGGCGCTCGATCCAGCTTGCCGGAAATTCGCCGGCGCCGGCGCGCCTCCGCTGATTTCCTCGCCAAACCGCGGCATCGCGTATTCGATCACTCCAGATGGCGGCACCGAGATTCCTTTCGCCGCGATCACCGACGCTGACAGTCGCGTGGTCTACTGGTTCGTCGATGATCAACTGGTAGGAACCTCGCGCTCCGGCGAATCGTACATGTGGAAAGCGAGGCCCGGCTCATTCCTGGTGCGCGCAATCGATCAACAAGGTCGTGCAGTAGCCGAGCAACTCAAAGTGCTCGCATCTGTCAATTAGTGTGTGCTCCGCAAAAACGCTATCTGGGCCGAAGTATCGGCGCTCGCTCAGATCGAAACGGGAAGCGGACGGCCAATGAGCTGCTCGGTGGTCGGGCATGAAGCTCTCATGTGCCGCTCGAACTCCTGGCGTTCCATCCGCGGCGCCAAAAAGCGGTCTCGGCCCCAGTTGGTCAGCATGAAGTAGCGCTCGATCGCGCCCTCGCCGCGCGGCACCACCCCCTGATGGAACAGATAACGCCAGGTGAGCACGTGGCGGGCCTCTTCGGGCTTGACGTTGTGATTGACCTGGTCAATCAGCTGGGCGGCCAGCGGATGGCTCCATCGCGCGCAGGCGTCCAGCACCAGCGGAAAGGCGCGCTCGAGGGCAAGCGTTTCGACGCCGCCGAGCACAGCCATCATGTCGAGCACCTTCTGAGTATTGATCGCGGAGTCAGCCACCGGCTCGAGAAAATCGCCGCCGTTGCTTAGCTGATCCTCGGCGAGCAGCGCCGGCGCAACGCCACCCATCTCGTAGTAAGCGGCGCCGAAGACTTTGTCGCCGTGACCGGCCTCTTCGGCTGACTGCTGATTGAGTGCGACAAAGCCGGCGTCGCGTACGCGGGGCGCGAGGTCGGAAGCAATGGCGACGCGGGCCGCTTTGTAGGTCGGGTCCTGGCCGGCTTTTTCGGTCACTGCATACGCGCGCAGCAGCAGGTAGAACTGCGCCACGCTCATCGCGTTGCCCTCATAATCGGTTCCAATGATCGGGCGCGGATCGATTCCGCGATCGGTAAGGCGTGCCGAGGCGGCGGGCAGCTCCGCGAGCATCTTCTGCCGGATAAGCTCGTTCATCCGCTCGCGCTCGGCGCGGATATTGTCGTTGGTAAATGACGCTTGCATGGTAACGCTTCGCTCTTCCATTTTGCTTTTCCTTCAGATGCAGGCCAGCCGGCCAGCGCCAGCCTAACGGACGTTAGTCTGAATTTAGCGGAAGCGGCGGGCACGTGGCAAGCCAGTTTTGTCGATCACTGTTTCGAGCGGGACTTTGAGCGCGAGCAACCGATTCGGATCGAGCTTGACCTGGTACTGCTTGACGAAGCCGCCGATAGTAGCGACCTCGGAAACCCCGGCACTGTTTCGAGACGCAAAAGCGGACGTTCCATCCTGCAAGCTGCGGAGATCGGCGAGACTGTGAGTGTGACTCTTATCGACGAGAGCGTATTCATACACCCATCATGCGCCGGTCGCGTCTGGGCCTATGGCAGGATTTACTCCGGTTGGGAGCTTGCCCATGATCCGCTGCAGGCATTCCAGCACGCGGCTGCGCGCCCAATAGATGTACGGTGCCGTCTTCGAACACGACGAAGACACACGAGTCGTTGGGCATCGTCTGTGCGCGGACGGCTTTGACGTGCGGCGCGGCGAGCATGGCGGTGACAACGGGATAGGTCACCTGATCCTCGATGAGATTCGGCGGCTGACCCATCCATTCGGTGTGGATAATGACCTGAACGTCAGAGATGTCCGGCAGTGCCTCGAGGAAATTCGATTGAGCGACCAGGCGCCCCGCGAGTATCAGCGCGATCAGGCCGAAGAACAGAGATGAAGCGGTTCTCATTGCACCAGTCGATAGTTATTTCGATCGTGCGTCTATCCTCACATCGCCATGGAGCCGCTGGAATCTCATACGAGAAGGCGTTTTGCGCAGCTACAGGGGGCGAAATCGGGCGGTACTGAAAGTGGATACCTGTATTCGGCCCACTCTCCCTCGCCGCTCAGCCTCGGATTACACTCTGCGAGTCATTCCGTCGAAGCCGGGAGCATTCGTTCCGCTAGAAGCGAATCTGATCGCATGGAACAACTCGCGATTGAAAAGCGCGCCGCTCGACCTGCCAAAGAACTCTACGACGTAGCTTCGCTCTTCGGATTCGGTGGCAGACGAAATATCCTATCGACGCTGTTGTAGTAGGCAACGATGTCGGTGAACGGATCGGTGATCAACTTGATGAACCAGATCGTCGAACTTCGGAAGTCGTGGGCGCACACGAGATAGATCACGCGTCCCAAAACTGCGGCCAGGGTCAAAAGAAACCACTGCTGAGCGATTGTCGAGGCGATCGAGGCGATAGACTCGATAGTCAGGGAACCGGCTCTAGCGAGTTGCACGGCCTGGACAATGGGAATCAGGATATAGCCGCCAACGATTATTGTTTTGTTTCGAGTATTGAATCCCAGGAGCGCCTTTTCCTTATCATGACAGGGTGGTTCCAGTATCGCGTGTCCCGTCTGTCGGACGAAGAGTGCGCCCAAACCGAGAAACATTGCGAGGTCGAAGTTAGTAAAAATGAGAACATAGCAAAGGATAAACGTGCTCGAACTCAACAGGTGAAAGAACTGATTGACCAAATTGCTATGCGATGCGTGATGGTCGTACTTCTTGCGCTGCATTATCTCAGCGCAAAAGCTGATCAGCGGCTTTGGAACCTGCACGACGCTTTTTACCATTTCCCAAATCAAACGAGATCGCATAGTACTCTCCCGGCCAGGCTGTTGTTCTTCGTTTAGCCACCATCCATCGTCCTTCATCGCGTGCGCCGCGTTCACTAGCTTGGCCTGCAATTCCCGATAGTCGTCCGGTGCGAAATCCAAACTGCTCATGCATCGACCCGTTCCGACCCAGCTCAGCGTCACTCCTTCGGCACGGAGGTAGTACTGCAGCAGCCAGTTGTAACGGCTGGGTTCATCAAAGAGGACTGTCCAAATGGTCGCGAAATTCATAACTCGAACCGGTAGAGAGAGTCGGCCGAGGCTTTCATTGGTTGAACGAACCCATTGTTCACAACGAAGCTTCGCGTCTGCGTACAGCTTGCTCGTCTCAGGTTGCCCGAGCCATTTCAGGAATTCGTTCATTGGCCCCATCACCACCGGATGAGCCGAAAACGTACCTATTACATAGGCGATCCGCATGGGGTGGTCGGCGTCGAATCGCCGCATTGTCTCGCTCTTGCCACAAACAACACCGATAGGCATTCCCCCGGCGACGGTCTTTCCATACACGACCATGTCGGCCTGCACGCCAAAATATTCCTGGGCTCCGCTAGGAGAGAGACGAAATCCGCTGAAGACTTCGTCGAAGATCAAAGGTATTCCAGCGGCTTTGCAAACCTCGCGGAGCTCACGAAGCCATCGAGCATAGAAAGAACTCGAGCCCTCGGTTTTGCGCACCCCGCTCGTGAGCAGAATCGTGTCACTCGGAGGCGGCAAATTGGGATGGAAGGACTGAACGGGATTTATGAGAACTGCCGCAATCTCGCTAGAACGCCCTCGAACGAGGTCAAGAGAGGCTGGATGAAGGCCCTTGAGAGTCAGGCAGTCGCCAATCGCGCGCTCGCTGCCTAAACCCGGCTGCTTACCGTCCCACCATCCGTGGTACGCGCCAGAGAAACACACGATCAACTTCCGGTGGGTATTGAATCGCGCCAGTCGGACCGCGGCCATCACGGCTTCGGTGCCGCTCATATGAAAGGACACTTCGTCCAGTTTTGAAATGGATTTCAGGAGAGCAATATTTTCGGCAACCACCGGATGCAAGGGTCCCAGAACAGGACCAAGGTCCTTAACCTTCTCGAAACCCTTTTCCATCCACTCCTTGTAACGGTCGAAACCGGCCACGTTGAGTCCGTATGAACCGCTTACATCAAGGTTCCAATTGCCGTCGAGATCGCGCAGTCTCGGACCCTTCGATTCCGTCACCACCGAGCACAGACTGAATTTGTTTCGTACCGTCCGAATGAACGGGAATGGGACTCGATTGGTGTCGGTGAAACGCAAGTCGGAGAAGCTGTTCCGGATATCATTTCCCCAGGCGATCGACTTCGCGCAGTGGGCCTGAAAAAAGCCGGAGAGGCGTTCGATCGCGTCTTCGCGGCGCTGGACCCAGAGATCTCCGGCACCGTCTGCCCCCCAGACATCATGTTCCGAATAGTTAAGCGACTTCACCCAATTGGACACTCGGCGCGAGAGCGCCGGGGCCAGCGCCAAAGCTCTGAGGGTCAAAAGGGTCGTTGTTATCTTTCGGAAGGCAAGACTTGTCAGAAAAACAACGAACAGGAGTCCAAGCACGATCCCTGAGCTTCGCCACGGCGTCGCCGCGGTGAGGCCAAGGTATTCGGTATACTTTTGTAGAGCCTCACCTATAGTCATCTGAATAGTCTCCTTACTAAAGCTGAGGGACCAGGCCTTCCGGCGTCAACGTAGATGAGGACGCCTTTCCGGTCTCCTGGCCGGCATTCAACAACAGCGTTTCAAACCCCTCCACCACTCGCTGCCAAGTCAGGCGGGCTACATATTGACGTGCTTGCCGGCGTATACGTGCGATGGTCTCGGGCGCGCGAAGAAGTCCGCAAGCGGAATCAACGAAGGCTTTAGCGTCTCCAAATCGAACGAGGATTCCAGTCTAGCCGTTAGCGATATGCAGTTGCGCTCCCGCGTAGTTGTAGGCGACTACAACCAGACCGCTAGCCATTGCTTCTAACGTCGCGTTTCCGAAGGTCTCCGTCTCGCTGGGGAAGAGGAATAGATCTGCCGAAGCGTAGTGCCTGGCAAGCTGCTCGCCTGTCTTCATCCCTGCGAAAATCAGGTCGGTATTTTCTCTTTGCAGGACGCTACGGAGTGGTCCATCGCCGACAATGACGAATTTCACCGGGCCGGCACGTTTCCGCATCTCTCTGTAGGCTTCGATTGCAACCTTCAGATTCTTTTCGGCCGCTATCCGTCCTACGTAGATCAAGACAAGATCATTGTCGGATACTCTCCACTCGTGCCGTAACTGAGAACAGCGACGTTGCCGATTGAAGAGCTGACTGTCTACGCCCCGTTCAAGGACACTTACATTGTTGAAGCCGGCGCTTTGCAACCCAGCGCGTAAGTCTTCATTGGAAACAAGCGTGCATTCGGTTTGATTGTGAAACCAGCGTAGATATCGAAGAGCAATTTGCTGCAGCCAGCCTACGCCATAGTGTTTGCAGTATCGGTGGAAGTTCGTATGGAAGCCACTGACCGTCGAAATGCCCACGCTTCGGGCAGTGCGCACCGCCGACCACCCCAGCGGGCCTTCAGTTGCCACATAAACTGCAGCTGGAAAGTTATTTTCCCAGGATTGTCGCAAAAGCCGTCCTGAGGGCACTCCGAACTGCAATCCGTGGTACCCAGGAAGAGGTAGACCGCGAACCAGTAGAGCCTCAGGATAGTAACCGCGCCCGGAAACATCGGGCGTTCGCCGTCTGCGCTGCCTTGGATGTACGACCGATACACTATGACCTCGTGCCAGTAATCCTTTCACCAGATTCGCCAAGGTCAAAGAGACCCCGTTGATTTCGGGAGGATAGGTCTCGGTAACAATACAGATACGTTGCGGGTCTGAAGCGGCAGACTGAGAATTGGACTCGGGGGCGCGATTTATCAGAGAGCTGCTTTCGTCAGCACTCGAAATGCATGCAAGGGCTCGGCGGCCTTCCACATCCGAACGGCCGCCGTCGCGGAGCCGGTTCTCTTCCATCCCCTCACCACTCGCCCGACCGGTCAAAGGATCATGACAGATCCTAAGTGCTTCAACTTTGATACACGAAAATCGTTGCAAGTTGTTGACGGGCGGTTGAAGAGTACAGATGTATAGTGCGAACTCCAGAAGTCGGCGCTTGCCAATGAGATCAAACAGCCTTCGCGACACCGATATGAGATTCGCTGGACTCTTCGTCCGGAATCATTCAGATTTTACAGTCTTATTAAGGGCCGGCGGCGGCTTTGGTAAAACACTTGAAACAGTAAAACCTGAAATCGAGGCTTCCTCTGTGGCCGTTGGGATTACCTTTGAACGGCGAGCGCCCCGTTCGTGTGCAAACCTTGTCGTAAGAACGGCGGCCGCGCGTATTGGCAGGCGGGGTCACGCGGCAGAAGGTTTGCCATGGTTGCGGTGAACGTCACTCCGCGCTCGACCCTGACGAGTACGCGATCCATTTGGGCTCGGTGGACGACGACCGCTGCCAGCCACATTGAATCCCACACCCAGACCTACGAACCTTGCCTGAAACTCATCTTCGGTTGGCTGCTCATGCCACAACCTCTTCCCAGCGAAACTCTCTTTCGAGGCCCGCCCGCGCATCGAGTTCAAAATGTTCGCTCTGCCTCGCGGGTCGCCGGCAGATTGGCCGGTTTGATCGCGGCGGCCACCATCAGGAATTGTTCGAAGGTCATTCCCGCCTGGCGAAAGCCGCCCTGACAGAAAGTAAACGCGTAGAGCTCGAGCATTTCGTCGCGGATGGTTGTCGGCAATGTGGGCGGCGTTTCCGCTTCGGGAAATGCGCGCGGTTCGGGAACGGAAACGCTGCGGGCGGGCATTAGACGAGGTCGCGACGGTACTACGATCGCCTTGACTGGTGCGAACCGCGAGACCTTGGTTTGTACTAAAGCGCCCATGCTATTCACCTTCCATTCTGGTTTGCGGGAATCAGGTCCAGTTCCGTTTCGCGCATATTCGCGGGCAGTTTCGGTTCGTCTTCGATGGCTGTGACGGCGGCCGCCGGGGGAGGGACAACGGCCGCCGTCTCGCCACGGGCAACTTCATTGGAGTTGCTGCCCAGCAAGGCCAGATTTGTGCGTGCCGGCTCGTAGTCCGGCGCGTCACGAACGAGATCACGCCATACCAACGACGCGCGGACAGTCTGCCCCTCCTGGGCATCGATCACGCCCAGCAGGTTGCGTCCGTCCGGTTGCCTCGGATTCAACCGCAGCGAGGCAAGCGTCTCGCGCTCGGCATCCGCAAGCAGTCCGCGCCGCTCATAGGCAAGTGCGAGATTGAAGTGTGGCTCGGCATGGTTTTCACCCAGGATCACCGCCCGCCGCAGACTGTCCGTCGCTGCGTCCAGCTCGCCGATCTTGAGCCGAGCCAACCCCAGGTTCAGGAACAAATCCCAATTTCTTAGCCCAAGCGTTGCGGCCCTCAGATACTCTCGGATCTCCGCCTTTTTGTCGCCGATCATTCCTTCGGCAAAGCCCAGGTGGTAGTGAGCGAGCGCGTTATTCGGATACTTGCGTACGACTTCTGCGTGAAGGCGAATCGCCTCCGAATAGTCTTCGACGCCCAGGGCATAGTCCGCGCGAACGTCGCAGACTTGTTCCTCAGCTCCGCCAGCGATTGCGTTGCACGCGATGCTTAGTGAGAGCAGCAGGATCGCCGCAGAAAACGCGTTTCCCAGACTCGCTTTGAACTTGGCAATTCGCACGATACCCACCTCACGGAAAAGCGGGCCACTGGAGCTCGCGGCGACCGTCTATCTCGGCGAACGATGATGAATCTTCACTGGTTGTGCTCAGGGTCGTCACAACTAATGGGCCTGCTACGAGGAGCGGGGCGGCGGGGGCACCCGCTTCCGGGGCGTGATTTGCAGTGGTCTCGCTCATCGCGGAGTCAGTAGTTGGAGTGCATCCGATGGCCGTGGTTCCTAGCAGGACTACAAGACTGAAAGAGAAAGCTGCACTTTTTGATGATAGTTTCACCGTCGGCTCCTGATCGGTCGATTCCAGAAAGGACACTCCAAGATCTCAAACCATCCACTGTTGCAGGCGTGAATAATGCACGCGCAGAAGATGTGAAAAATGAGTGCACAACCGTTGCGGGGTATGCCGTGGTGGGCAAAATGACAGGGTTTGCAGGGCGCGGTTAATCAGAAGTTGGACCTGGCGGCCGAGCCAAATTCGAATGCCAGGTCAGAAGTGGAGCGCTCGATCTAGCTCAGCTGGTACTTGCGGCCCGGTGACGGTGCCCAGCGAACTTGCTGCGCAAAAAACGCGAATCCGCCGAAAAAGCGTCCAGGTACTGGATCGTATGCTAATACGGCAGTAAAACCTTTCGTCTGGAGCGCACTCACACTCGAAGACGCCGATGGAGCCCAACCGGAACCGCAGATTTTGGCGTTCAGCCATGCAATGCCTGCTTGGAAGCGTTGCTGTGGCCCTGCTGACCTTGGTCTGCTTTCGACTGCAGGTCGGTCTCACTATCGCGTCCCTTCTCTACCTGGCGGTCGTCGTGCTGCTGGCCTTTATGGACGCCTTCGTCGGCTCGGTATTTGTCTCCGTCATCTCCGTTCTATGCCTGGACTATTTCTTCACGCAGCCGCTCTTCTCACTACAGATGGCCGACCCGTTGAACATTGTCGCGTTGATCGTCTTCCTCGGAACGGCTTTGCTCATCACCCGCGTGATGTCCCAGCGCAAACGGGCCGAGAAGGCGCTGCAAACGCTGCTCGGCGAACTGGAATCAAAGGTACAGGAACGCACTGCCGAACTGGCCAGCGCCAACGACAAGCTGCGCAGCGAGATGAACGAGCGTCAACTCGCCCAAGAGGCATTGCAGAAGGCGCAAGCGGAACTCGCGCACGTCGCCCGCGTGATGACTCTGGGAGAACTGACGGCCTCGATCTCCCACGAAGTTAACCAGCCGATCGCCGCGGTCGTCACCAACGGCCAGGTTTGCCTGCGATTGCTCGCTCTCGAGACGCCGCGCCCGGACGATGTGCGAACCACCGTCGAGCGCATCGTCAGGGACGCCAAGCGGGCGAGCGAAGTGATCCAGCGGATTCGTGCGCTCGCCAAAAGGACCGAGCCGCAGATGGTATCGCTGGACATCAACGATGTCATCCGCGAGGCGACCCTGCTGGTGCAGCGCGAGGTGCTTAGCCACGGGGTGGCGCTGCGGACGGAACTCTCGCCCGCGTTGCCCCTGGTGCTCGGCGATCGGGTCCAACTCCAGCAGGTGGTTATCAACCTTTTGATAAACGGTGTTGAAGCTATGGCGTCAATTACGGATCGGCGTCGTGAGATCCTGATACGATCGGAGTTGCACGAAGAGGGCCAGGTGCTCGTGGCGGTGCTGGACTCCGGCATCGGAATTGACTCCGAGACCGCGGAAAAGCTGTTCAGCGCCTTCTTCACCACCAAGCGGAGCGGCATGGGAATGGGACTGTCGATCAGCCGTTCGATCATCAGGGCTCACGGCGGCAGATTGTGGGCATCGCCAAACGCAGACCACGGCGCGGCTTTTCAATTCACCGTACCGATTAGCGGTTAGGTGTATCCTGAAAGAAGCTGACGCCGTCGCTCGTTAGTCTCTGGTCGGAATTGGGGCGAACCCGATGTTCGTTACCGGAACATACAATCCATATCTCGTCGCTCTTTCCATTCTGGTCGCCTGCTTCGCGTCTTACACCGCGCTCGATCTCTGTGGGCATGTGGGGCCCGCCCGGGGATTTGCGCGTCGCGTGTGGCTGGTGGCGGCCGCGCTCACAATGGGAGGCGGCATATGGTCGATGCACTTCGTCGCGATGCTCGCCTTCATCATGCCGATACCGATTTCCTACGACATCGGATTGACCGCCCTTTCGCTCGTGGTGGCGATCCTGGTAACCGGCATCGGCTTTTACGTGATCAGTCGCCAGCGCGCATCGCCGCTTCGCCTCGTTCTTAGCGGCATCTTCATGGGACTTGGCATTGCCGGCATGCACTACACCGGCATGGCGGCAATGCGGGGGAACGTCGAACTCAGCTACGACCCGCTATTCTTTGCGCTCTCCCTGCTCGTAGCGATCGGCGCGTCCACGGTGGCGCTATGGGTGGCATTCCGAACCACAGATCTCGGGCAAAAGCTGGTTGCCGCGGTCCTCATGGGCGTGGCCATTTCCGGTATGCACTACACGGGGATGAAAGCGGCCAATTTTTACTGTTCGCGCCCCGGTTCAATCGCGGCCCAGCTGAACGCAAGTGTCGATCAAAGCAATCTGGCGCTGGCGGTTGCCGGCATTACGTTTCTCATTCTTGCTTTTGCGTCGGTCGCCTCCCTGTTCGAGCGGAAGCGCGCCGAAGAAGCGCTTCGTCAGGCGCAGGCGAATCTCGCGCACGTTAGCCGCGTGATGACTCTCGGAGAGCTGACGGCTTCGATCTCCCACGAAGTTAACCAGCCGCTCGCCGCGGTCGTCATCAACGGCCAGGTTTGCCTGCGATTGCTCGCCCTCGAGACGCCCCGTCCGGACGAAGTGCGCGCCAGCGTGGAGCGCATCGTGAAGGACGCCAATCGGGCGAGCGAAGTGATCAAGCGGATTCGGGCACTCGCCAAAAGGACCGAGCCGCAGATGGTATCGCTGGACATCAACGACGTCATCCGCGAGGCTATCCTGCTGGTGCAACGTGAGGTGCTCAATCATGGGGCGTCACTGCGGACTGAACTGGCGTTCGCATTGCCCCCTGTGCTCGGCGATCGCGTCCAGCTGCAGCAAGTGGTGATAAACCTTTTGATGAACGGTATTGAAGCGATGGCGTCGATCAGGGACCGGCCCCGTGAGATCGTGATTCGATCCGAGCGGGACGAAGACGGCGAGGTGCACGTTTCGGTGCAGGACTCCGGGATCGGGATTGACTCCGAGACCGCGGAACGGCTGTTTAGCGCCTTCTTCACCACTAAGCCCAGCGGCATGGGAATGGGACTGTCGATCAGCCGTTCGATCATAAGGGCCCACGGTGGCAGATTGTGGGTATCGCCAAATGCGGACCACGGCGCGGCTTTTCAATTCACCATACCGATCAACGGACAGGTAGCATCGTGAAAGACGCTGACGCCATTGTCTTCGTGGTCGACGATGATCCGTCGATTCGGGAGGCGATCAAGAGTCTCGTCAGCTTAGAGGGACTACGCGTCGAAACCTTCGGCACCGCGCAAGAATTCCTACGGAAGGAACGGCTGGATCTGCCCGGATGCGTGGTGCTCGATGTTGAGCTGCCCGGATTGAGCGGACTCGATCTACAGCGCGAACTGACCGCGCATGGAATCAAGCTTCCGATTATCTTCATCACTGGTTACGGTGACATCCCGATGTCGGTGCGCGCGATGAAAGCCGGGGCGACGGAATTCCTGACCAAGCCTTTCCGCGATCAGGATCTTCTGGATGCGATTCGACAAGCGCTTGAGCGCGATCGCGCTGCGCGGCATCAGTCCAAAGAAATTGCGGAACTGCGCAAGCGTTTCGACGCGCTGACGTCGCGCGAAAGGGAAGTGATGAGCCTGGTGGTCGCCGGCTGGCTCAACAAGCAAATTGGTTTTGAGTTAAAGATCAGCGAGATCACGGTCAAAATTCATCGTGGCCGGGTCATGAATAAAATGGGCGCAGAGTCTCTGGCCGAGCTGGTAAGGATGACGGAAAGGCTGGAGATGCCGACGGCGAAGGATCAATCCGCCAAAACCAAGTAATACCAATGTATAACTAGTTTTCGATCCGCGCGCGGGAATACATTCTCTCCCGGAAGATGTTTTCCCGCTATGAGTACAAAGACAGAAAAAGATTGCCAGGCTCTAATCGCGATCGTCGATGACGATCAATCGTTTCGCGAGGCGCTCGAGAGTTTGCTCTCGTTGATCGGGTTCCGCACCGCGATCTTCGACTCCGCCCGCAATTTTCTGGACTCTCCCCAATTTTCAAACGTGTCCTGCGCGATCCTCGACGTCTCGATGCCTGGGATGGATGGCCTCGAGTTGCAACAGCACCTGGCTGCGACGCATCCCATCCCCATCATCTTCATCACGGATCTCCGGGACGCAAAGACACGAGAGCAGGCGATTCGGGCGGGAGCGGTTAGCTTCTTGAACAAGCCTGTTAGCGAAGAGATTTTGGTCGACGCTCTGAATTCGGCGCTTCAAGCATAAAGAGTAACGAGACTGGCAGCATCGATGGGTTAAGAGTCCGAGAAAAATTCGCGCACTGTGCTCCCTGCTGGACATGATGCCTTGCGAGAGGGAAAGGGCAATCAGATGGAAACGCAGACTCAGTATCGTGATGTGAAGACCGCGATGGCAACCGTGTTTCAAAGCACCTCGTTGCCCGAGCAAGCGATTTTCCGCAAAGAGGGCGAGTACTGGACCGTAGGGCGCCGCGAGAACGCCTTTCGTCTGAAGGACACCAAGGGGCTCGGATACCTCGCCCATCTGCTGCGTCATCCGGCGGCCGAATTTCATGTGCTCGATCTGGCCGGCGGAATCGCAGGCCAACACGATGACGACGAAACCAGCCAGGCCACACACGGCTTGCCGCGCGGGGACGAGGATCTCGAAAAGGCCGGCATTCATGTCAGCAGTCTGGGCGACGCGGGCGAGATGCTCGACGAGCAAGCCAAGGTCGCATATAAGCGCCGGCTTTCCGAGCTGCGCGAAGAACTGGAAGAAGCCAAGGAACAGGGAAACGTCGAGCACGCGGAGCAGGCGGAACAGGAAATCGATGCATTGACCGCGGAGCTCTCGCGCGCGGTGGGACTCGGCGGTCGCAATCGTAAGGCGGCGTCAGCCTCCGAGAGAGCCCGGCAGAGCATCGGCAAGACGATCAAGTCGGTGTTGGAGAGAATCGCGCAGAGCGATGCCGCGCTGGGAGATATCCTGTCGCGATGCATCAAGACGGGTACCTTCTGCTCTTACCAGCCCGACGGGAATTTCCCGGTCGCGTGGGAATTTGCCGCGACGACTGTCGAGCAGGCGGAGCAACCAACTCCAGGTGGCGATCCCGCTGCAGCCCGCGCCGATCATCCGCAGAGCTCGCACGCGGTGCTCGAGGTCTCTCCATTTTCGTTCGCGGGACGAACCGCCTTTGTAGGACGCGAACCTGAACGCCGCGCGATCCGCGCGGCAATCGATCGCGCATTAACTGGCCACGGATCAGTGGTCATGCTGGCGGGCGGAGCCGGGGTGGGTAAGACCCGGTTGGCGATGGAGATGGCGGAGTACGCATCGCGGGTTGGCTTCCGATGCCTGGTCGGGCACTGCTACGAAAGAGACGAACGGTTTCCCTTTCTCCCGTTCGCCGAGATCATTGAAAGCAACCTCGCTGAGGCGCCGAGCCCGGATGATTTCCGTCGGCGGATGGGGGACAACGCGCCCGAACTGGCCCAGATCGCTCCGAGTCTCCGGCGAGTTTTTCCGGACATTCCGCAACCACTGGATTCGGCGCCGGCCCAGCAGCGCCGCCATCTTTTCCAGAGCGTTTCCGACACGATGGCGCGCGCAGCTCAGACACGTTCGCATTTCTACATAGTTGAAGACCTTCATTGGGCCGACGAATCCACGCTTGCGCTTTTGATTCATCTGGCCAATCGGGTATCGCAAATTCCAGTCGTAATCATCGGGACCTATCGCGGCGGAAATTCCGAAAACAACCCGGCCTTGGTCAGGACTTTGGAAGAACTGATTAGGATGGGAATCCGTCCGCTTAAGCTGGGTGGCCTCTCAAAGGACGACACTGCGGAGATGTTGCGCGGGCTAAGCCAGCGCCAGGCTCTTCCGGAGAGTCTGGCGAGCCTTATCCTTGAGGAAAGCCAGGGATATCCATTCTTCGTCGAGGAGGTGTACCAGCATCTGGTCGAAGAGGGGAAGGTCTTCGATGAGGCCGGGCAATTCCGTGCGGACATCGAGATCGCCGAGAACGAGGTTCCAGAAAACGTGCGGCTGATCGTTGGCCGCCGCCTCGAGCGGCTCGACGAGAATGAAAAGCGAGCGCTAACGGCCGCCGCAGTGATCGGGCGCAGCTTCAGCTTTCAACTCTTGACTGCGATCAACCAGATCGACGTTGACAAACTTTTCAACATCGTCGAGAAGGCGCAGCAGATGGGAATAATCTTCGCGAGATCCGAGGCGCCGGAGATGCCATTCACTTTCTCCCATGAACTCGTGCGACAGACTCTGCTTGCTGGCATTTCGGCTCCGCGCCGGCAGCATCTGCATGCTGGCGTCGCCGAGGCGATTGCGCGGCTCCATCCCGATGCCGTCAACGCGCGCGCTGACGACATCGCTGATCACCTCATCAAGGCGGGATCGTTCGCCGCGGGAGTCCGGCCGGGTGTATGACGCGGGGCAGGCAAGCGCTCACTCGAGACTGCCCACTTGGAGAAACGCAGCGTTGCTCCAGCCCAACAAGAAAATGAATATCGGACCGCAAAAGAAAACTTGGGAGTCTAAGTCTAAGATCAACGATGATGACATCGATGGAAATCGGATCGGCCAGGAGGTCTCATCAACGGTGGCGGAGCGAATCCGAGACTTACTCTTATCTATCGGCGGCGGGCTAGCAGAGCCTGGGTTATCTCGACGTGGCGCGGCATTCCGATACGCTGGTAACTCTCCAGCGCTTTACCAAGTAGCAGTCGCGCTTTTTCGCGATCACCTGCACCGCCGCGATCGATTAGCATCATTGCGTGGAAGCGGTGTATCTCCGCCTGTTCGAGCAGGTGTGGAAAGGACTCGGCCTGCCGCATTGCGATCTGAAAATGATCTTCTGCGGCTGCCCAGTTACGTGCCGCTGCTGCTGCGATACCTGCAATCGTTTGCGTCAAGCGAGAGACCGGCCAAAGATTCACCGCGCCAGTGTCGATCAACTCACGAGCAAGCGGATAGAGCTCGGCAGCCCGCGCTCGCTCGCCCAGCATGGTGAGGCCCTCAATCACCAGCGCGAGCATCGACCATGAGCCCCGGGGATTCTTTTGGCCGATACGCGGCAGCCACCTCCGCCTTTCATCAAGCACCGCGAACGCTCCGGTGCGATCGCCTGCGTAAGCCATCTGTCGAAAGAGCGCTCCGGTACCAACGCCTTCGCTTGAGCTCCCGGGTTCTGAGCGGCATGTGGCCCGCGCATGCGATAGCGCCGCTGCCCAGTCACCCTGATAAAAATCTACCAGGCTCAGTTGTGCCTCGGAGATAACCGCCCAAAACGGGAACTGCGCCGCATCGTCGGATTGCAACGCTGCGTGGAGATTCGTTTCGAGCCTGGCAAGATCGGGCTCCTTGCCAAATTCGGTCCATGCGGCGACAGTGCGGCATAGCGCGATCGGGAACGATTGGCCGATCTTCCTTGCGAAAGGTTCGATTACCTCCGCGAGTCTCGCTGCCTCCTCTGCGCGTCCAAGGTAGTCCAGCGCCGGATATAGAACTCGCAGCTGCAGGGCGCGCTGCCACCAAGGCGCGCCCGCCGCGCCCATTTGTTCACTCTGGAAGTCGTCGTCAATCGCTTCCCGGAGTCGAAAGAAGTGGAAATTGACAATCGATCGAGCTCCAAGCACCATCGCCACCAGCCCGGGATCTGACAGTTGCGATGCGAGGTTCATTGCTTCTTTCAGAGCCTCGTGCGCCGGCTCATAGCCGTCGCCCCAGGCCAGCGCCTGGCTCAACCCGTCGAGAAGACGCACCCGGTTGGCACTGGTCTCTCCCTCAAGGTAGGCCAGGCCGCGGCGGGCTGTTTCTCCGGCCTCCTGGAAGCGGCCGGCAAAGATGAGAGCATCGGTCAGCTCGCTGAAGCTGCTGCCGATCATGTCGCGGTCGCCGACTCCGATGCAGACCTCGACAGACTCGCGCAAATTGGCCAGCGCCGCGTCCCATCGCTGAAGACCCGACTCCGCTATCGCGAGCCTGGCCAACAGCTCGGCCCTTTCTTTCGCGCCGATCGCAGCTTGACGCGACAGGGCGGCCTGGAAGCTGGACCGCGCCTCCTCAAATGCGGCGGCGTCGAGGGCGCCATTGCCTGCCAGCGCCAGAATGCGGACTAGTTTTTGCTCATCAACAAACGATCCAGCCTTGATGAGATGACCGGCGATCTCACCGGCGCGCTCGTTGATGGCGTGAGGATAGAGCTGCTCAATTGCAGCGGCGGCGCTCGCGTGCAATTGCTCCTTGCGTGGGACAGAGATGCCGGCGAGCAGCGTTTGCCGCACGAGTTCATGGGCGAAAGTGAAGGGGGTCTCGGGTCCTTCGGAGCTCGCAACGATTAGTCCCATCTGCTGCGCCTTCTCGACGACGTTGAAAAGTTCGTCAATATCGATCTGGCTGATCGCGGTCAGTAGTTGAAAGCTGAAACTCCGGCCGATTACCGCGGCCGCTGCCAGCACCCAAATTTCATTCTCGTCGAGCCGCTCGAGGCGGCGGCTGATGATCAATCGCACACTTTCCGGGACGTTGGTCTCGGCGATCTCGATGTCCTTGCGGAATTGGCCGGTCTCATCGAAGAGCTTTCCCTCTTCGACCAGGTGCCGGTACACCTCTTCGACGAAGAATGGATATCCCTGGGTCTCCTGAAAGATGAGGCTGACCAAACTCTCCGGAGGCTGGCGCTCGCTCATCACCTGTAACATCTGCGCAACGCCATCCTTGGTTAGACCGCCCAGCTTTTGCGGACGGACACCGCACCGAATCAGCTCTTCCAGAGTTCGCACCAATGCCGGATTGTCGTCCAAATATCCGGCGCGGTAGGTCCCAGCGATCACAGCCGGGATCTGGGCGATGCGATTGGCCAGATAGATCAGAAGCGACAGCGTGGATTCGTCAGCCCAATGAAGGTCCTCAAGTATGTACATATGCGGCCGTGCCCGAGCCGCCCGCGCGAGCGCCTCCGCAAAGCTTTGGAAAAGATAGCCGCGCTGTTGCGCAGGCGGCAGTTCCAGCGGTTTCTCGACATCGGAGAAAACTCGCCGAAGGCTTGGTGCGATCTGCGCCAGTTCCGCTGCGTAAGGCCCGACCTGCGCACGGTAGTCTTCCGGGCTCGCCGCCCGCACCAGATCGCTTTCGATGATCTCGGCGAACGGCAGGTAAGGATAAGGATTGTCTCTTTCGTAGCAGTGCCCGACCGCACATTGGAAGCCCTTGCGCGACGCATACTCCGCCATCTCCATCGCCAGCCGGCTCTTGCCCACGCCGGGACCATCCCAGAGCATTACAATCGATCCCTGGCCAGTCCGCGCACGATCGATCGCCGCGCGAAGCGCGTCAACCTCAGACTCTCGCCCCACGAATGCGGTTCGCTCCGCCAGCGAGAACGGCGAAACCTCGAGCATCGCGGTTAATTCCCGCGCAAGATGGCCGTACGGTTCGGCACGCGCTGCAGCGGGATCGCCACTTGGAGTTGGCTGCTCCTCCTGCTCAACAGTCGTCGCGGCAAATTCCCACGCGATCGGGAAATTCGGGTCGGGCTGGTAGGAGCAGAAGGTACCCGTCTTGATGCATCGCGACAGGATTTCTCCCAGCGCGGCATCGCTCTGCGCGATTCTCTCCAGCACCGACTTGATCGTCTTGCCGATGCTCTGGCGGGCTCTTTCGGAGGCTGACGCCGTTCTACGATCGCGGCCACCGAGTCCCAGGGCGCCGTCATCATCGCGTTGGCCTGCGATACCCCCGGCCAGGTCGAGCACATGGAATTCGGCGGCCGGATGACGCAGCAGATGGGCAAGGTATCCAAGTCCCTTGGTGTCCTTCAGACGGAAGGTTTTTCCGCCGAAGCCGAAGGTCCAAAGCTCGCCTTCTTTTCTGAAAACCCCCCTTTGCGCAGAACGGGCGCTCGGTGCCGTATCGCCTGTACCGGCTGAGCTGGATCGATCGCTCCAAGTCTCACGTGGCATCCGAGTTTCTCCAGGCCGTAGGGGGCAACTTCTGATGAGCCGCGTCGCCGCAAACCCTACCATCTGAGCCGATTACGGCATACCCCGCTTCGGTTGCGCGGTCACTTTTCACGTCTTCCGCGGAGGCACTCGAAGTCTAGATGACCGGACGCTCACGCGAGTTGAAGGGATTATCTAACAGACGCGACTGGAGACAAAAGAATGGCTTCGAACACGATGAGATCAATGTTGAAAAGAAAGCAGTTCATCACTGCCCCAGGGGTTTTCGATCTGGTCTCGGCGAAGCTCGCCGATCGCACCGATGCTCAAGCCATCTACAGACCGGCTATGGGGTCGTGGCGTCCTATATGGGACTGCCAGACGCCGGCTTGGCCACCTATACCGATATGCCTGACCGCGTAGAGGCGATCGCGCAGGCAGTTCGCAAGCCGCTGATCGCCGATGGCGACACGGGTTATGGCGGTCTGCTGAACGTTTATCACACCGCGCGCGGCTACGAGAAAGCCGGAGGGGCAGCAATTCAGTTGGAAGACCAGGTGATCTCACTCTCCGGCGACGGCGGTTTTACCATGCTGATGGGAGATCTGCTGACACTCACGCAGATGGAGCTGCCGGCAAAGGTCGTCGTCTTTCACGTCGGAGGAGGTCTATACTTTCGGCCTGTTCGCGCTCAAGGCCGTGCTTAGCGGGAACGGGGGCGCGAGTTCGTCGAGCTGGCCAAGACCAACCTTCTCCGGTGAGTAACGATCCCTTTGGGCATCTTTTTTGAGGCTGCTCGAGATTTCGGTGCACGCATACTCAGGCGGCTCGCGCCGCATCATAGAAAAAGGCGCCCAGCAAAGCTGACACGCGATAGTTCATGTCCAATAATTCATGTAAGAGGGTTCTGACTAGGGATAGGATTGGTCTCACCGACTGCAATGCAAAAGTTCGCGATTCCTTCGGCGATTACCAGAGGCTCGCGAACCTTCAAGCCCGTTATGTTCGACTTGCCGGTCGCATCCGCCATAGCTAAACGTGACGCCGCAGAAAGTCGAACATAAACCGCAGCCCCTCGCGACATCCCGCGAGCTCCGTCATTTGCATGAACGCGTGCGGCATCTCCTCGAGTATGTGCAATTCGTTCTCGATTCCCGCTCGACTGATGACGTCGGCAACAGTACGCGATTCTCCCACGATGGCATCTGCCGTGTCTGCGATGATGAAGGTCGGCGGAAACACGCCCGGCTTGATTGCTCGAATCGGACTCACCCGCGGATCGTTTAGGGCCGCAGGATAGTTGGCACCGAGATAGGCCTTGGCCAACGGTTCGACGGCTTCCTTTGCCATTGCCATGAGGCCCGCAAAATCGAACGCGCCATAAATCAGGATCGCCGCCTTGAATTTTGGCCCCCGCTGAGAGGAAGCGATCGCCGTCAATGCGGCGGCGGTCAGATTGCCACCGGCCGAATCGCCGCCCATCGCCATCCGAGTCGCATCGCCGCCAAAGCGGCCGGCGTTCTCCGCCGCCCAGTGGGACGTGAACACGCAATCGTCGAACACGGCCGGAAATGGGTTCTCCGGCGCGAGTCGGTAGTTCGGCGCGATGGTTAAATATCCCGCCTCGGCGAACTGCTTCACGAGCTTGCGATGCGTCGTGGAACTGCCACGCGTCCACGCGCCGCCATGAATGTAGATTGCGACCGGAAAAGGAGCGCTTCCTTTCGGCACTGCGATATCGGCGTAGAGCTCAGTCTTGAGAGGCACCTCTTCGTGATATGCACCGATCACGGGTCACGGGCGGATTGGCATTGAACTCCTCGAAATAGTCCGCGAGCCTCTTTCTCTGCTCGAGAAGAGATCCCTGGTTCGGCTTCAAATAGAATTCATTCCAGCGCCGAATTATGTCCTGCTCGTGTGGTGTCAACATCGCGCACCTCCCAGCAATGAGTGCCCACCACTCGGACTCATTTGCAACCTTCCGTATGATGGCCGACGCGAGGCGGCCGACCCTTAGACGCCGTTATTTTGTAGAACCGTCTTTCACAGCGACTGCACCGGATTGAATCAGCCGGTCGATCTCGGCCGCGCTATAGCCGACTTCCTTGAGGACCTCGCGTGTGTCCGCGCCGTAGTCGGGTGGCGTACGTGGCTTCTGTTTTTCGCTGTCGGCGACGAAGATTGGACTGTTCACGGTTTCGATCACGCCATGGCCGGGATATTCGAAATTTGTGATCGCGCCGCAATCGCGCATCTGCGGATCGCGCACCGCTTCGTCGAGCGTAGGCAGCGGTGACCACTTGATATCGTAAGTACGAAATTTCTCGCGCCAATGACTCAGCGGTTTCGATTCCAATTGCGAGAGTGAGATCGCATGCAGCTCAGCGGCGTTCTCCTTGCGTGCTTCATGGGTAGCGAAAAGCGGGCTGGTCGCGTGCTCGGGTTCATCCAATGCCTGGCACAGGCGCACGAACTCGCGCTCGGGGTCGAGCAGCGCGACGATCATGGCGTGTTGATCGCTGCTCGGATATGCGGCGATCAGAGGATTCAGCGGGCGCGCTCCGGGCTTGCGCTCCGGAAAGTGCGCCGCGCAGAGCTTGGCCTGGATATCGACGCTGTTCGCAAAGGCTCCCGCCGCCATCAGCGAGGTGCTCACCTTGGAGCCCTTTCCCGTACGTTCGCGGCGATACAGTCCGAGTATGATCGCGCCGAACAATGTTGCCGCAGTCGGATGATCGCCCATCGCGGGACGAGCGCCAGCCGGAGTACCGTCGGCGCCGGTAACACTCGTCATCAGGCCCGAACGCGCCCAGTATGCGAGCCCATCGAAGGCCGGTGCATCCGCATCCGCGCCCTTCTCGCCGTAGCCGGTGATCAGCGCATAGACCAGGCGCGGATTGACGCGACTAAGATCGTCCCACGTCAGTTGGAATTTTGTGAGCAGCGAAAGTTGGAAGTTGGTGACGAAAACGTCGGCGTTGGCGACCAGCTTGAGGAGCGCGTCGCGCCCGGCCGGCTTGGTCAGATCGAGTACGATGCTTCGCTTGTTACGACTAGTCAGAAGCCAGGTGTAGTGGAAATCAGTGCTTGGATAACCCGGAACTGAGGAGAAGGTACGCCAGAGGTCGCCGTCTGGCGGCCGTTCGACTTTGACTACGTCCGCGCCGAAGTCGGACAGGATGGTGGCAGCCGCCGGTCCGGCTACATAAGTCGCGCAGTCGATCACTTTCAGTCCGGTCAGAATGCCGTCATCTGCTTTCATAAGACTTCCTTGCTGCCGCGAATATTTTCGGCTCCTATCGACCCATCTTCAGGAGATCGTTGCCCGCCCATCCTTCTTTCAGTGGGACCATGAAGAATGAGGTAACCGTGCAGACTGTTGGCGACGACGACCTCGGGGTTCGCTTGATTTGTTCCGAACCAGTAAATCGTGGAATTGGGCTCGACCGGCAGCTTGCATGCTTCCCAGCTAGCGCCGCCGTCCCGCGACCTTTGGATCGCACCGCGCTTGCCTGGGATGAAGTCGCCGTTGCCCACGAAGATCGTGTCGGGATCTCCGGGCTTGATCGCGACTCCACGGCAATAGGAGATCGCGTCGCGTTCTGAAAACTTCGGGAATCCGTGCAGCGACCATGACTCGCCCTCGTCAAGGCTGCTCCATATTCCGTCCGGCGTCGTGACCAACAGCTTGGTCTTGAGGCCCGTCGCGAGCGCCACACCATGGACGTCGCGGTTGAGTTCCTTGTCACCGATTTTTGAATGTCTCCAGGTCTGGCCGTCATCGCGGCTGCAATAGACCCCGTCGATTTCGACACCCACCCATATCGTGCGCTTGTCACGCGGATCGATCAGGATATTGGTAACTTTTGGCGCGCCAGCCAGGCATCGCTCGGCCATCGGCACCGCCAATCGATGCCAGCTCCGGCCGCGATCGTTCGTGCGGTAGACCCCGGGCTCCTTGGTGCCCGCGAGCATCGTATCAGGATCGGCGGGATGGAAGGTCGCCGACCAGATCTGTTTGCCTTCCATCGGCGAGTCGATCCAGTCCCAGGTCGCACCATTGTCTTCGCTTCGATAAAGGCCCGCTTCCGACCCGGCGAGGAGGTGATGAGGATTGTGGGGTGAAACGGCAAGTGTGCGAACTTGTATTTCGCCAGGCTCGGCATAGAACGGCAGCTTCATCTTGCTGCGCCGCCAATGGTCGCCGCCGTCAGGGCTGAACCATACTCCCGCGCCTACCGTTCCCACGCAGATTGTAAAGTCGTTCGCCATTGGCCCTGACCTCCCGGGTTTCAGTTCGATCTAATCCCGACGCTAGCGATCGTATCGGCGAAAAGTCAAATCTCGATCAGGGCATCGAGCGCGGCGCTTGGAGAGCTCTTTCAGGCGGTGGTATAGGGTTCTATAGCCGAGTACGACTACGATCAATTGTTCCGAGACGTACCAGGAATATCAGCATGACGGATTCACTTCAGAAGGCCTCGGATGCTCAATCAAGGCGCGTCGAAAACTTTGACGCGATTGTGATCGGCGCTGGAGTGTCGGGACTGTATCAACTCTACCGCTTACGCGAGCTCGGGTTCTCGGTGCGATGCCTCGAGGACGGCGGCGGCGTTGGCGGCACCTGGTATTGGAACCGCTATCCGGGATGCCGCTTCGATTCGGAGAGCGAAAGCTACGGCTATTCGTTCTCAAAAGAGCTCCTTCAGGAGTGGGACTGGAAGGAACATTACTCCGGCCAGCCGGAGAACGAGCGGTATTTGAACTATGTAGCAGACAAGTTTGATCTGCGCCGGGACATCCAATTCAATTCCCGGGTCACTACAGCGGTATTCGACGAGCGCGCAAATCGATGGGAAGTCCAGTTGGAGAGCGGACAACGTATGCGCGCACAATTTCTGATTGCCGCAGTCGGAATTTTGTCGGCGCGCAATATTCCACCGTTCGAGGGTGTCGATAGCTTCAAGGGTGAGTCATTCCATACATCCCGCTGGCCCAGGGAGAAGGTCGATTTCACCGGCAAGCGTGTCGCGGTCATCGGTACCGGCGCCACCGCCGTCCAGATGATCCCAATTGTCGCCAAAGAAGTCGGCCATCTCACAGTCTTCCAACGCACCGCAAATTACTGCGCACCGCTCAGAAACTCGTTGGTTGATGAGGCGACTCAGCGACGCTTCAAGGCTACCTACCCCGAGATTCACAAAAGGTGCAAAGAAACTACCGGCGGATTCCTCCATGACTTCGACCGGCGCGCAGCCCTGGATCTCACGCGCGAGGAACGGCGTGCGGTGTACGAGCAATTGTGGGCGCTGCCTGGGTTCGGAAAATGGCTGGGCAACTTCAGGGACATCATGACCGACCGCGTTGCCAACGAGGACTTCGCTGAGTTTGTGCGCGAGAAGATCCGCGCGCGCGTGAAGGATCCGGCGGTAGTAGAAAAGTTGGTGCCCAAGGACCATCCGTTTGGATCAAAGCGCGTCCCCTTGGAGACCGAATATTACGAAGCCTACAACCGCGACAATGTTCTGCTGATCGATATCAAGGAGACTCCAATCGAACGCATCACGCCCAAAGGTATCAAGACCAGCGACCGGGAGTATTAGTTTGACGTCATCATCTACGCCACCGGCTTCGACGCGATAACCGGAGCGATGACGCGGATCGATTTTCGCGGCGCGGGCGAGCAGAGTCTCAAGGACAAATGGGCCAATGGGATGCGCACCTACCTGCAACTTGTAACGGCCGGGTTTCCGAACCTCTTTATTGCCAGCAATACCGCGTTCTGCAACTACACCGTTTGCGCCGAGACGATCGTCGAGTGGATCGCGGACTGCATTCGCTATGTTCGCGAAAACGGCTATTCACGCATCGCCGCCACACCGCAGGCGGAAGATGCCTGGGTGGCGCACACCAACGAGGTCGGCAGTCGCACGCTGCTCAGCAGTGCCAACGGATGGTTCGTTGGCGGCAATATTCAAGGTAAGGCGCGCGCGTTCCTTCTGTATGCAAACCCCGCTCCCGCCTATCGGGCCAAGTGTGCGGAAGTGGCGGCGAAGGGCTACGAAGGTTTTACCTTGCAATAGAGAACCTTGATCGTCCGTTCACTTGCCGGCCTCACGGGCGTGCGTTTTTTTCCGCTTTGCGCTAATAGGGAGAGGGCTTGCTTTTTGATGGACCTTTTTTCGAAATTCATGGCAACCGATTAATCTGACAAGGAGATTTCGATGAAACTTTATTACTCACCCGGTGCATGCTCGCTTTCACCTCACATCGTCGCGACCGAGGCGGGCATCCCGGTCGAGCTGGAAAAGGTAAACCTCGCCGAACACAAGACCGAAAGCGGCCAGGATTACATGAAGATAAATCCGAAAGGCTATGTTCCCGCGCTGCGTCTCGACGATGGCAGCGTTCTCACCGAGGGCCCGGCAATCGTTCAGTACCTGGCGGATCAGAATCCTTCGAGTGCACTCGCGCCAAAGGCCGGAACTATCGAGCGCTATCGGCTCCAGGAGTGGCTCAACTTCATCGGCACTGAACTTCACAAGAACTTCGGGCCGCTCTTCAACAAGGCCTCGTCGGACGAGGCTAAGAATACGGCAAAGACCAACATCAACAAGCGATTGACCTACATCAACGACCAGCTCGCGAACCGCCAATTCCTGATGGGTAGCAACTTCACGGTCGCCGACGCTTACGCCTTCACCATCATAAACTGGACGAACTTCGTCGGGATCGATCTCAAGCTCTATCCCAATGTCGCGGCCTACCAGGCTCGCGTTGGCGGACGCCCGAAGGTGCACGAAACGTTGAAGGCCGAAGGTCTGGCTAAGTAGCAAGCCGCGGAGGACTAAGATGATTGATCTCTATTTCTGGCCTACTCCAAACGGGAAAAAAATAACCATTCTGCTGGAAGAAGCCGCTATCGCTTATAAAATCAAGGCGATCCATATCGGTCGTGGCGACCAACTGACTCCCGACTTTCTGAAAATCTCGCCCAATGGGCGGATGCCGGCGATTGTCGATCACGAGCCGATAGGTGGTGGCTCGCCGCTGGCAATCTTCGAGTCGGGCGCCATCATGGAATACCTCGCCGAGAAGAGCGGGAAATTCTGGCCGAAGGAACCGCACAAAAAATACGACGTCGCGCAGTGGATGTATTGGCAGATGGCCAACCAGGGACCCAAGATGGGCGAGCAGGGGCACTTTCGGCGCACAGCCAACGCCGGGAAAAACGGCGATCAGGCCTACGCGTTGCTGCGCTTCGACAACGAAGTCCATCGCATCTACGGCGTGATGAATCTCGGACTGCACAAGAAGAAGTATCTCGCCGCGGGTGAATACACCATCGCCGACATGATTTGCTATCCGTGGGCGACCACCTGGCAGAATCGCAATCTCGACCTCAACGAATTTCCCAACGTCAAGCGCTGGCTCGATGAGATCGGCGAACGGCCGGCGGTGAAAAAGGCGATGGCCGCTGGTCCCGAGTATCGCGAAGACCCGGCCTCGGTGACGCCTGAAGAGCAGGCACGCCGCTCCAAACTGCTTACCCATCAGCGCGCGCAAGCCGTGCCCAAGGAGTGGTCGTAGCAAGCGCTACTCACGACAGAACTCGGTCGTAGGTTACCGTGAACCTCGCGGGCTGAAACTTCGTCGCGCCGCTTTTGACGCCGCGCTACTTCGATGCCCGGCGCGTCGCGGCGGCGCCTTCCGCACCTGCATGCTTCGCGGCTCGCTCCTCGGCGTGCTTCTGAATCATCGCGCCGGCGGCGTTCATCGCCTGCCCCATGAAGTCTTTCGCATTGGACATGGTCCAATCGTAAGACGCTTGACGGCTCAAGTTGGCGTTCTTGAATACCGGCGCGACGTGCTCGGCCCAGAGATCATACGACTTGATCGTGTTGTCGAAGCTCGCCCAGTTGTGCGCGAGCTGCAGAACGGCCCCGAACTCACCCTGCTTGGTCTCGAGCCGTTTCAGTTGCGCGATCGCGTCGTCGGGTGTGCCGATCACGGCGCGGCCGGATTCGATCATGTCGTCGATCGGGTTCTTGCCGTTGGACGGCGTTGGCGCGAGCGGATTCAGTCTCGCGAAATATTCCATAAATTTATGGATGCCATATTCGACATTCTTGCGCGCCTGCTCGCGAGTCTCGGCCAGGTGCACCGGCCCGACCAGCCGTAGTCGGCTGCGATCCATCGTGCGTCCGCTCTCGGCCGCAATCTCGTTCGCGATCTGCCAATTGGTGGCGAGCGCATCGAACCCATCCGCATTGGTCGCCGCCACACATAACATCCCGAAGCCGTACTTGCCCGCGGCGCGCCCGCCGGATGGGCTGACTGCACTTGCCACTGCGATCTCCGGATGCGGTTTGGTGTAGGGCAGCAGATGTGCGCGCGCGTTGACAAGGTTGTACCAATCGCTCTTTTCCGTCACGACCTCGCCGTCAAACAGACGCATGATGACCTGCAAACCCTCCATCATGCGGTCGCGCTGAGTCATCGGATTGATACCCAGCATCATAGCGTCGGACGGAAGCAGGCCGGGACCAACACCGAACATCACGCGGCCGCGCGTTTGATGGTCGAGTTGGATTATGCGATTCGCCGTCATCAGCGGGTTGTGATACGGCAGCGATACCACGCCGGTACCGAGGCGGATCTTTTTGGTTCTCTCTGCCGCGGCGGCGATGAAAACTTCGGGCGAGGAGATGATCTCGAAACCGGCGGAATGGTGCTCGCCGATCCAGGCCTCCTCATAGCCAAGCCGGTCCAGGTTCTCGACCAGTTCCAGGTCGCGGTGAAGTGCTTCAGTCGGATCCTGGTCCAGGGGATGAAACGGGGCAAGGAAGATGCCGTTGCGCATTGGAATCGTGCGGGTCATTTGTCGGCCTCCTTCAGGCTCTCCATCTTCGATAGCGTCAGGATATCCCACCTTCGGCAACGTCCAAAGAGCCGATGGCGCTTGATTTTCGGTGTGCCAGTTCAAAACCTAGATAAGATGCTCCCGCTTTTGGTCTGCCATCCGCACACTCCTCCAGCGAGCGTTCAGCAATGATGGTGCCATGCTCGGGATCGAGTTTCGTTCTAACCCGGATACCGAAATTCCGTCAGACCGGTTATTCTCAAGCCGGGCGAAAGATAATAGCGATAGTTGGCAATACGTCGTGGCTGAACTGACTTTCCGGCCAGTAGGCGTCGATGACTGGCCCGCCATTCTCGATCTGGCACATCTGTCGTTAAGTGAGCTGGCGCACGTCCCTCGTCAGGACGAATGGCTTCATAACCGACAAGAATTTTCCTCTTCGGACGGTTTCCAGCATCAGTTCGTTGCCACCTCCATCGAGCGTATCGTCGGCTACGCCGCCGTCGAACGTCGCAATGGTTCCTCAGAGAATGTGTACCGACTATTCGTGGTAGTAGCGCCGCACGAGCGCGCTTCGCTCGGAACTATTCTCTTCGAGAAGCTTCGCGGGCACTTGATCGAGCTGGGGGCGCGCCGTGCGTGGATGATGGAACTCGCAGCCGACCGCGGCTTCATCTCGTTTCTTGAAGGCCTGGGACTCATTAGCGTGAACACCGTCGGGCTGCTTGACGGAACGACTGCAGTGAGATTGGTCATGGAGTCGCCCTTTCGGCCGGGCACCACACCGACAGCGGCCGTGATTGACCACTCAGGTGGCGCCAACTTCGCCTCGCATCGAGTCGCAGAGAACTATCGCTTCCGCGCTCCCTACTCGCACGAAGTGTTCGAGACTTTAGTTGGCCTCTTCGAAGATCGTTCGCGAATCCTTCTGGATGCGGGATGCGGCCCCGGCAAGATAACGCTCGGCCTTATCGATCATCTCGATCGCGCAGATGCGGTCGATCCTTCAGCAGAGATGCTTCGCGTTGGACGTTCTCTGCCAAACGGTGACAGTCCAAAGATCCGATGGATTCAATCGAGGTTGGAAGACGCCGTGCTGAAGCCTCCGTATGGGCTCGTGGTCGCCGGGATGAGCATCCATTGGATGGATATCTCCTGGGTGCTGGACAAATTCGCGACGGCGCTCGCGCCCGGCGGGTTTCTCGCGCTCGTGTCCGGCGACGGCCCCGTGGATGCGCCGTGGCAGGACGAAGAAAGAATTTTCATGGCCGAGTTCATCTTCACGGTCAGTGGCAAGCATCCGGTGGGATGGCGCGGGACGCGTGAGCAACTGAACGAGCGTCTGCTCCTCCATCCTGGATTTCAGGCGGTCGGGCACAGAATCACTTCACCGATGCAGGTATCGCAGAGCATCGCTGATTACCTGCGATGCGAGCATTCGCGTGCCAGTTGGTCTGAGGATTACCTCGGCGAGAGACTATCTGCCGAGTTCGACTCCGAGATAACGAAATTGCTGACGCCTTATGCGAGCGGCGGGATGCTCCAGTTTTCAGTCCAGACGCGCATCGAATGGGGCCGTCTGGAAACCTCGTAGTGGCAATCATGCCGAAGTCATTCCTTGAAACCAACCGAAATGGGAGGGGCATTTCGGGCGCAGTGGAGTCCTGGGTCACACCACGATTTGCTTAGTTTGTGAGCGCAGAAAACGCCGATGCGCTGACAGAGGAAATCCGACGAGATGGTGGAGTCGTGGTTGCGAGCTTGGCCGTCTATCTCAATGAATAAGTCCCGACCCAGTTCTCTTAGCCAGCAAAGCTAATCTCTGCTCGTGATTCATTGGCTCCCACGGGACAAGTTTCTCGGCAAGCACATCCATTCTTCGAAGGAGGGTCAACTCGGAGAAAAGTCCCATAAAATCCAAGTCGCGGAACACTAAGGAGCCAGACTCTCTCATCCTGTCACGAATCCGCTCGAGATGGACCGGCATCTCGGTCCAATGTAGGCCAGCTCGGTGATGATGACAAAGGTGGTATCCTTCGTTCATGAAGTTGACCTCATCAAGAACGGTTACGGTATGCGCAAAGTAGTCCTCGGGCTGTTCCGAGTCGTAAAAACCGTGCTGGACCCATGAAACTATTGCCGTGATGAAGTTCATGCAGAGAAGAGGAACCAACACGAACATGATCCCGATTCTCCAGTTGTAGATAAGGACAGCTCCGAAGTAGGCATAGTACCGCGCCATACCCCATAGCAGGCGTTTCCGGTTCTCTTCATCGCCTCTAGCCTTAAAGTAGGCGTATGGAGCGATTCCCAAAGCCGTCCAAATGTTGTTCGAGAGATACCACAGGAAATCCAGTCGACTCGTTCAATCGTAGCCCCTGGACTCTGCTGTGTCATCGAATCCGCCATTCTCTCTATGGTGGAGACGGACATGAACCGTCCGATCCAGTTCCGGAATGTTTCCATACAAATATCCTAGAAAGAATTCGACGTAGCGGCCGAAGACCCTATCGTACTTCCCCGAGAAGTAGCCCTGCCGCCGGTGCGCTTCCAGGTGTTTGGCGCTGAACATCCTCACAAACCGCTGGAACTTGAGACCATAAAGTGAAATATAGAAAGCGATCGCGAGGAGCAGTCGAGGTTTTCCTAAAACGAGTTGGATCAGGAAAATTGGTATGGCGCTAAAGCTAAGGGAAACCATGAGTCGTAACGCAGGCGTGTCCCTCGAGTCCTGCAGAACTTCCTGGCCGAGCTGATCGAGTAACCGGTCGTGAGCCCTGGAGAGAAATTGATACGCGTCGCGTAACGGGCGAACCCTCTCGAGAGTCCTGACCGCGCCGGAGCTTCCGAAGGAAAGCAACGCCACGACCGATATGGCACCCGCGCTTGCCAGTGCGATCGGGACTCCACACCACCGAAATCCGACTTTGGGATTGGCTCCAAAATTCATAGTTCGATCTGCAAGGCGAATGCTCTCGATGTTTTCCCTCGATGGCTTGTTCTTGCCACAAACCTAAGCCCGAACGTACCGATGATGGAGCTTACCCAAAATTGATAGCCCCGAGCTCGTTGTCGGTACCGACAACGTAGTCCATCGTGACGGGCCAGTCGGACTGTGATACTCGAACGCCCTATGGTCAAGTTTCTAATCAAGCTCCTGCTCGTCGCGCGAACTCGACTGCAATCACGAGCAAGACTCGAGGCCGAAAATATTGTCCCGCGGAAGCAAGTGATCGTCCTGAGCCGCAAGCCGGGGTCTCGGCTTCGCGACGAGTGCCTGAACACTAACCGGTTTATATCTCTAGTCCCACCCGCAAGCGACAACTTTGGAGCGAGGCTGACCAGGAAAGTCTAGACCCAGTTCTGTCTGATCTTGAAGAATTTGTTTCGCACGTGCATATGTATTCCATCTCCTCTCGGTGCAAGCGTGAATCGGGATTCCCCGAATGAAAATGCCGCACAATTCAGGGCGAGGACCGCCAGGGCGAAAGTTTTGCGGATGCGGTCGGATTCGGGCGCTGACGATTTTGACCATCCTGATTCTTTCGACTCGGACCGAGGCTCAATGGGCGGGCCGCGACGGTTGGGTTGAGGAGCCAGCGGCAAAATCGCTCAACGTCAAAGGAGACCCGGGTCACGCCTACCTCGACCCCTCGTCCGTTCACCGCGGGGATGACGGCCTGATCTATTTCAACGAAAGCTCCGACGTATCGCGACCAGACGAAATAGGCAAGGTCGGTCTCATGAGGGACGCGTACGATTGTGCGAAAAACATCAAGTACATGTGCGTAGAGGTCGGAGATTGGCGCAACGATCCGAAAAGCACGATCAACGCCGCCAATGATCCCGCTTTGCCAGTCTACCGCAAACTCCTCTGCGGCGACGCCGACCCTGCCAAGCAGAGGTAATGGGAGTCCTTCGAGAAGTCGATGGACGGTGCCACCGCGCGAAATTCGCGTCAACTGGCAGCGAGAAACTTTTCAGTGTCCGGCCTTGACCATATTTTCCGGCGCGAAGAATAACCGGTCAATCGAACCCGTGTTGATGTACATACCGTCGTCGCGACGGTTGTGTCCCGGAGTATACACGACGGTCGAGAAACCGTCAGTCACATCTTCTTCTACCATCGCCGTCTGGAACATCCATGGAAATTTGCAATCGTCTTCCACAACCGTCCTTGGTTGTCATACAGATCCGACGCCGCGATGAACCAGCCTTCCGCGACGACATATGGAAAACGCCGGGGGACGATCACATCGCCCCTAACAGGAGACGCGGTTTCGCGTTGGCTTCGATCGCATAGACGCGCCGCACTTACTAGTTCGGCGGACAAACGGAACGTCGGCTGCCGAGCTCCGATGGCGTCGCGGGCGAACTCCCGTAGACTGACGCGAGCATAGCCTGCTCGGCTCATTTGTGCGGCAGCATGCTGCCGAACCGCTTTGATGACTCCCGCTCGAACCCAGTCTTTTGGAGTCGGGTTACGCGCTAGGCCTCGACCGGGTTCATGCGCATTCCGCAGACGCGGATCGTGCCGTTTGCCGCGCGTTTGCCAATGCGCGTGGCGGTTTCCAGGGCCCGCACGCGATTGACGGCGATCAGATCGAGGCCGCCGAGGCCTTCGCCGCGCCCATCGATGTCCTTGACGAATCGAATCGTCGCGTTTTCGAGGCTTAGGCTCGGGTTGCCAGCCTTGTCCGGCCTGACTGGAATTTCAATGATCTTGCTCCAGCGCTCGGCCAGGTCCTTCGGGTCCGCCGATTGGATTTCAGCCGCTGCAATTCCGCGAACGACGTCGGTCCGAATCGCTTTGTGGAAGTCCTTGCCCGCCGGCTCCCACGGACCGCTGATGTCTTCGCCGCCTTTCTGGAAATCGATCTCAAGAAAGCTGCCGCCGGTATCGCACGGATGCAGCTGCATAACGCTGTACTCAGGTCCGTCGCTCTCCATCACTTTGCGGATGCCGAGTTGGTCGATGCGCTGCTTGCGCGGCCGATGGTCGTCACACTGGCAGATGACCATGTAGCCGCCGTCGCCGCCGCGGCGATCGAGATAACGTCCGCCTGCGGTGTTCTCCCGAATCGGAGCGACGACTTCGATGAACTGATTGCCCACCGGGAAGATTGCATTCTCGAGCCCGAACGTTTTTACGCCCGGGTCCCGATATCCGACCTCAAGGCCAAATACGTCGTGGATGTCCTGGACTACCGGGGCGAGCTCGTGCGCGACGAGCGCGATTTGTCGAAGTCTGAGCCACATGGGAGAACTCTCCTGTCAGCGGCCTTTGAATTGAGGCTTGCGCTTTTGGGCTTTGGCCGCAAATGCCTCGCGAGTGTCTTCGGTTTCGAACATCCTGAAGTGACGTTCGCTCTCGAGCGCAACATACCCCGCAAAGTCCATCCGTTCCGAGTCGACGAAGTTCGCCTTCAGTGTGCGCAGCGCGATAGGCGCGTAATCGGTAAGCCGTTTCACGATCGCATCGACTTCTTCCCGAAATCGATCATCCGGAAAAACGCGCGTGACCAATCCAATCCTAAGCGCCTCGACGGCGTCGAACTTGCCGGGCAAGAAATAGAGTTCGCGGGCACGCGCTGAACCGACGATTCGTGAGAGGCTCCATGGTCCGCCCATGTCGCCCGCGACGCCAACGTCCAGAAATGCGACATTGAAGCGCGCCGACTCCGCAGCAAATCTGAAGTCGCACGCAAGCGCCCATCCGAGTCCGGCCCCTGCGCAAGCGCCGTTTACCGCTGCGATCGTTACGGCTGGCATGTCGTGCAGCAGAATCGGGACGCGAAAATCGTCCGCCGTGAGAGGAGCATCGGGCGCCGCGGACGCGACCTGGCCGATGTCGGCGCCGGGGCAGAAGCCCTTGCCCGCGCCGGTCAGGACCAGCACTCTCAGTTCGCGATCCTCGGCGGCGGCGGCGAGCGCATCGCGCGTCTCAACCAGCATCCGATTGGTCATTCCGTTCAGCCGGTCGGGACGATTCATTGTGAGGCGCGCGACCGGGCCCGACTTCTCATAGACGATCGTTTCGCGGCGAGTGCTGCTCACGGTTTCTCTCCTCTGATTCGCTTGAATCGCGGTGCACGGTGCTCGACGAACGACTTGACGCCCTCTGCCGCATCGGGATGCATGAGCGCCACTTTCATAAGGTCATCGGCGTCGCGAAACGCTCCTTCCATTGCGAGCGACCAGTGGCGATAGACCTCGGATTTGATCACTGCGAGCGAGTTCGGCGAGACGTTCGCTGCCAGTTCACGCAGATAAGCCTTGGTCTCACCGAGCAGGGTTTCGTGCGACACCAGGCGATCGACAAATCCAATTCGATACCCTTCGGCGGCATCGAAACGCCGTGAGCTCCACAGCAGATCGAGTGCGCGACTAGTGCCCACAATCCGCGGTAACAGCCATGCTGTGCCATGCTCGGCTATCAACCCGCGCTTCGAGAATACGGTCGTGAAGCTCGCGTCGGACGCTGCGAACCGCAGATCGCACATCATAGCGAGCACGAAGCCTCCTCCTGCAGTGACGCCGTTGACTGCCAGCAATCACCGGCTTCGGCACGCGCAGCAAATAGCTGAACAGTGCGGGCAGTTCATCCGGAGCACTATCGCGAGCGCTCGGTGGCGCGCCGCCCTTGGTTGAGCGCGCGAGATCTCCGGCATCGAGCCCAGCGGAAAAGGCGCGACCGGTTCCCGTAATAATGATCGCGACCACGCCTTCGTCCGCGGCGGCACGCTCCACCGCATCGCGAATCTGATCGATCATCGCGAACGTGAAAGCGTTGAGCTTCTCGGGCCGATTCAGCCGCACCGTGGCGATTGAACCGTCAAGCTCATATTCGATGTTCGATGCTTCGGAATTCATGCCGACACCGTGCTTTTTCGACGTCGTACTCTGCTTTGACGCATAGCGAGAGTCTATCCCCGAACGCAACCGCTCGTGCGACCGTTCCGTTTTTTCGGTAGCGACAGCTTCATGTTAATACGGACACAGCAACGGTCGGTTGAATCCGCAATTCAGCGAGGACAGTAACAATGAAGATAGGAGTTTCAGTGCCTCTGACGGCGGTCTCGGGCGATCCGCGCGATCGCGCGTGAGGCTGAGAACCTCGGCTTCGAATCCATCTGGAGCGTCGAACACTCCTGCGTACCTTCGGGCTACACGACTCAATTATCCTCGGTCAGCCGACGGTAAGGTTCCGCCGATGTACGCCCAACTGGCCGAGACTTGGGCGGTGCTCGCAATCGCGGCTACCGCCACGAAACAAATCAAGCTCGGCACTGGCATCCTGCTACTGGCTCAACATGGTGTATTTGCCGTTGGCGGTTCCCGCCGGAATAGTTCCGGTGGCGTTGGGCGGACCATATAGACCGTCCGGCTGGGTCGGCGCGAAGCTGCCGCCGTTAAACAGAAAATCGTAGTAGCAGAGGGGTTGCGGCTCGGCCTAACCGGATCCAGTAATCGAGACGTTGGTGCCCGTCGGTCCGCGGGTCGGACTGATGATCATCGTCTGAGCGCAGGCCCGCCCGGCCACCATTACGAGCAACATCGTTACAACCGATAGCGCGGCCTCGATGGGCGAACACCGCCGCACGGCTGAGAGTCTCGATTTCCTGTTCGCAGCTATCATGCGACAGGCACAAGGAGTCTCTGCAGCCCGGACCATTGGAACAAATCGTGTCGCGAATGCTCGCGGGGGCTAACTCATCCGCCAACAACCGGTCCGCATCTGCCCGCATCTGGTCGTCCCAGCGGAAATCGATCGCCGCTATTTTGAACCAGTGTGCTCTGGGTCCAGGCGTCTCGCGCGAGCAATTTCGCTCAGCGCATCGCCACGGTCGCCCGCCTTGAGAAGCCCGATGCCCAGAGTTGCGTATATAAGTGCGTCGTTGGGACTCTGATGCGAAGCGGTGCCTCTATCGCCTGCTGTGTTTTCCGGTCGTGATAACAGGCGTAACCCAGATTCAGGTAGGTGTCCGAATAATAAGGTCGGAGTTTGGCGCTCCGCTGGTACGCTGGGATTGCGGCGCGCCAGGAGTGGGACCGCATCAGGGCATTTCCGAGCATGAAATAGAGCTGGGCGGAATCGGGATATTCGCGGACTCCAGCTTGAAGGACTTTGGTCGCTGATGCGAGTTGACCCTGGGCGTAATCCTCGCCCGCTTGACGCGCGTTCGCCGTCTCAGCGTCGATTGCCGCTGCTGAGGCGGCCACGAACACCGACAGAATCGCGCTCAGAACTGTCGCAGACCTAGCCACACTCGCCATCGAGGCCCCCACTCAGCGCTCTACAGATGACGTTAGCGATTCAACAAATGGGGCTTGCCTCTATAGATGCGAGCGAACGACAGATGCGAGCGAACGACCGGAGAGTCCCTCATCAGCGTAACGCGCCAGATACTCAGTCTTTGCCAGAGTCAAGTAACCAAATCAAATTATCTTGAAATTCCCAAAAAGTAAGGTTCGGAACTTATGGAGTCTACGACCTAGCCGCGCGCTTTCTTACGCTGCTTGCGGGATTCGCAGCGAAATAATCGCGACACTCCAGGACGATCCATTGTGACGCCGTAAATCCGATCCGCGCAGAGGTTCTAGGAAGGTTCTCGCCTCGCTGGCTTGCGAATCTTAGGGTACTCGAAGTCGGTGAGATCAAAGCCATTCCCTGTACTCCTCGTTCTCATGCTTTCGTTGAGCGACTGATCGGGACGGTGCAGCGCGAGTATCTCGATCGGACCCTATTTTGGAACCAAAGCGATCTTGAGCCGAAGCTCAAGAATTACAAGGCCTATTACAACCAACACCGGTGTCACACCGGGTTGGCCGGAGCCACGCCGGCTCAACGCAGCGGCGCACCTCCTCCTCCAACCGCAAGCCTTCAGTCATATCACTGGCGGCAAAACTGCAACGCCTTATTTCAGACCCCCATTGCCGCATGAATTGGAATTCGCCACAGACAGGACTCCGTCCGGAGGCTGGTGAAGTCTGCGAGGGACGCAGTCGGGCTTCTGCCTCATCGACAGTTAAGCGAGTGCCTTACTCAATCCTTGAATGACTGTGTCTTGCAATCGATTTCGGAAGCGCGCATCGAAATTGAAAAGCGTCCGGAAGCCCTCTACCTCATAGCCTCGTTCTGCAATCATACTATCGCTGGGCAGGTAGCCAATAGGCTGGTCGAGGCAACCTACCGTCAGCAGTGGAGTGCCCGAAAGGCATTGCGCCAATAACTGTCTATACTTGACTACGGGTTCGGCATTGATTCCCACCATTCGGAACCCACCGCAGTCGACTAGATGCCAGACCAGTGATTTGCTACCGCCGCCGCCGTCGGCGAATTCATGTTCAGCTATCTCAACCCTCTTAAGTGTCAGCGATTTTATTTCCAGGTTCCGGGGGGCCGACCGTGCGAACGAGGCGACCGACTCCGCGAGGCTATTCGACCACTCCTTCCACTCGCGCATGAGCGGTTGCCGAAATTGCGGACCCACGAAGATTCTTCGCGCGAGACCCTCGATTCCTTCGGATCGTCCCGAAAACGGTGGACGCACATCGCCGGAGAAGCCTTGGAGAAACAAGATGGGAATATCGCCAAAGTCCGATCGCAAGCGCGAGCGAACTATTCCCGGGTACTCCGCCGACACCTGCGAAAAACCGGGAAAGTCGGTTGGATGACACGCGTAGTTCCAAACAATCGCGTTCGGCCTGCCGTCCGGCTTCGTGAATTCGACAATTCGTACACTCTCATCTCGATCCCCATTCGGATTCGGTCCGAACCCCGAGCATCTGGCGAAGCCGGACCTCGTCAAACGAGAACGAACCAGTCGTCGATTCATCGAGTGGTCTGCATTCCCTTCGCGGTACGTACAGACGCATTGTTGGACGTCGCGCTCGAGAGACTTGACTAGCGAAGTAATCTGGTCTGCGACATACTGTACATAGTCGTCGTCAACGACCCCAAGATGGGGCATCGACGCCGCAGTCATCGGCGCGAAATGGGTATGCGATGCGCACAGAAACAGTTCCTCGCCCTTAGATGCCAGGCCCAGGTTCTCGATCAATTGAGCTCTGAGGGCTTCGCCGGGATAGAGGAGATCGGTGCTGACTATCGTAACATTCGACGAGGCGCCTCTCACAAGGAGAACGTTCGCTTCGAGGCGACTGGCTATAGAAGTGAATGGCGCGGTTCGCTTGTTATAGCCACCGAGCATCACGGGTCGGCCGGGTGTAATGTCCACCGACCCTGATGAAATCAGGAATTCCTGGGCCATCCAATCTTCCCCGCATTCTCACGACTCGAATCCGTCACGGCGACCGTGCGGGAGCCAATTGTGGGTTTTCCGGTGTTGTCGAGTCCGCTGTCTCGAATGGGAAACGCGCGCTATCGGGCGGGCTCCTGAAGGACTCCTTGAACGAAAAGATCCGCCATCGTTCATCGCGGATCATGTATGGCGAAAAGCCCGCTGCGCGGCAGCCTTTCAAAGCTGCGATGTTATCCTTTTGAACGTAGGTGACTGCATAGCGAGCCCCGCTCAGCAAGCCTTTCTCTGCAATCGCCGCCATTGCGGCAGGCATTATTCTTTGTCCACGAAATCGCTCGAACGTATAGGCGAATTCAAGCAGGAACTCGTCCTCGCCCAAGTCTTTCAACTCTCCGTCGAAAAACGGCTTGAATCGCTCGAGGTCGTTGTGACCGACCAACCACTGCATGTAGCAGATCTCGCCGCTCGCGGTTGTGGCCAGGTAACAGGTCGGGATGTTGGCCCGTAGGATGAGAAGGCGTCCGGGGCGCGCCTCGAGAATGTCGGCTTTGTCGCTGTCCCGGATAGGTCTTACTTCAATAGGTTGCTTTGGTGCGGATGCATGGAACGGGACGGTCAAGTCGCGTCTCAGCAGGTAGGACTCGCTATTCGAAAAGATCCGCTTCACGAGTTCTCGCGTGAGCTTTGCGAGCTTTCCGCTCCTCACTACCAGAAGAAATCTTTGTACATGACCGTAGTAGTAGCTTTGCATGCGCGTCACCTATGTCAGCGGAGATTCACTTATTTGCCAGTAGGTCCATTGAAGGTCAGCGCCAGACTGATTCCAGCATCAACAAACGGCGAACTTGTTGTCGGCGAATGAAACTGATGAGCTTGGTGTCGTTGACGGTCGGACGACGCTTCAGTTGACTCTGGAAATATCCGGCAGTCATACATAGCGCACACAAGGGTCGGGTAACCGCTAACCGTGCGGCTCGCGCGAGCAGGAAGATCGGCGAATAGCCGATGTAGTAAGCCGTCTGGCCCTTGCCGATGTAGCCTTTCCATGCGCCGGCCACTTCGCCTTGCGGCCGGTGATGGTAAGCGCGGATGTGCCGGAAGCTCTGCGTCTTAAATCCACCCATCAGCGCACGCATCTCGTCGATCGTGTCCCACCCCTCGCATCCTTCGAGCGGCTCGATCGCGTCGAAGCATGCCGATGAGTACATCTTGGTAGCGCCGCGGGTGTGGAACGAATTGAACTCAGGCAATTCATGCCACCGATCGTCAATTGGTTCGTAGAGCGTCGCGCCCGCAATTCCAAGCCTGGGATTCGCGGTAAATTCCTTCAGCATCAGCTCGACGAAATCCGTCGCGAAACTCAAATCGGCATCGAGCCGGAAGATGAAGTCCACGTCCTGCCACGCGTCGCGCGGAAGGAATTGCATAATTACGGACTCGCCGCCTGCTTCGCGCGGACGATCGCGCGCGAGATGGATAGGCTTGATCCAGTGATGTTGCCGTGCGGCCTCGTCGAGTATCCCCGCGGTACCATCGGTTGAGCCGTCATCGATAACGATCCAGCGTTGCGGCAGGCGTGTTTGCGCCGCAATGCTCGCAATCAGCCCCGGAAGTAATTGCTCTTCGTCGCGGGCCGGAGTTATCGCAATATATCTATCCATCTCAGGCTCAGGTCGATCCAGCGAGCCTAAGACTCGGCCCGCATCGGTTGAAATGTTTGCGCGATACCTTGGCGTGAAGCTGTCATGGTATTTGACTCGAGCGCGCGTGAGATCGGTATAGCGAACCACGGCCCGGATCCGCTTCGCGAAAAAACGCATGGTGTCGCTGCTGAGCAGATACCTGGCGCGCCCGTATACCTGCGCATTGTTCAACGCGAACAGCGCCCGATGAATCCGCCAGTTCGTCAGGTTTCGCACCACTGTATGCTGCGCCGAGTTCGACAGCGTCTGCAGTCCGTAGGGTCTGAAGAAACAAAAATAGAGCGCCTGCGAACCCATGATGAGGTCGGGCGGTTGCGACGATTCCACTTCGCTGAAAGAGTCGGCCGCAATGGAAAATGTCGCGGTCTTGTCGATGTCCGGCAGTTTCACCACTACCGCCCGCAGCATTCGCAGTATCGGATCGGGATACTTTTCACGCAGACGGCTCACCATCAGGTGGAATGCTTCCTCTATCGGAGGTAACTGAACGGCCGCCGGCGTGTCGTAGGGAAACTGATCGATCGTGTCATAAAGCGCATCGTACTTTGTAAGCGCGCGGGCCGAGTCGTAGCTCGCAGACGAATCGTAGGTGTCGCCCGGGTACAGCAGCGCTACTCCGAGACCGCGCCGGCGCGCAAATTCCCATACCTCGCGCGGACGATTGGCAAATGCGTTCATGTAGCGATTGTCCACCAGCGAAAAACGCATCAGGCTCGCAAATGGAATCGTGACCTTCGCGCCCAGGTCCTCGTGATTGCCGAAGATTTTTTCCAGCACCGCTGCTGCCCCGCGCGTCAGATGAGATTCGCGCGGCTGCAACCCGTTGTACACGGCAAGCGAGAATTGGCTAAGCACGGTATCCACCCGCCCGAGATCCGACTTCGCACGGCGACAATCGGTCGCGTTCAGCCGCGAGTCATTGATGTTGAACAGCGCCCCTTCCGGCTCGATCACGCCAAGACACGAATCGAGCGTCCCCGCACTGTAACAATACACTGCCGTCCGATCGCCGACCGGTGTCCGCTTGCGATGCCGCAGGACCTGGAAGTTCTTGTATCCACACTTTTCCAGTACTTCGAAAACACGATCTGCATGATTGTCCTGGAACAGGACCTTGACGCGCGCTTTGAACTCAGGTGGCAGCGAGTTCAGACTCGGAATGTGAAAGTGATCCGGATGAATGTGCGAAATCCATAGATAGTCGATTCCGTCCAGGCTCGCCGGATCAAATGCGGCCGCCGGAAACAACGACCAGGATTCATTGAAGACCTTCCCGCTCAGCCAGGGGTCGGTCCAGATTCGAAGGCCATGCGACTCGATTATCACCGACGCATGCGAAACCAGAGTGACTTTCATTAGTTAACCACAGCAGGCGCTTTGAGAGTTTCGGAACACGAGTTCCTTTTCGTCCCTGATCGATTCGACTTTAGGTCGGCTCGATCAGTACCCTAGCAGACATGAGAAGCTACTACAAGTAATGAAAGTTAAAATAAATAGACAATAAATATGCTGATTCCTGAAAATATATGATATTATATCTCGTGACCTATATTGAATTGCTTTTTCAGACCTTTCATGTCACGGAGAGAATTCAATGAAAATACATTTCGTCGGACATGCCTGCATCGTCGCGGAATGCGCCGACACTTCGATCCTGATGGACCCGTGGCTGTTCGGGAAAATTTTCAACGACTCTTGGAGCCTGCTGCCGGAGCCGAACTTCGACGAGGCGATGCTCGACAAGATCGACTACATATGGCTCTCGCACGAGCATCCTGACCATTGCCACTTTCCAACTCTCGACTCGTTTCCGGCGCCCTTCAAAGCGCGCGTGACAATACTTTTTCAGGACCGCGATTACACAAAGGTGTTCGCGGCGCTGCGCAAGATTGGCTATCAGCGATTCAAGCGGCTGCCGCACCGCGTGGTTGTACCGCTGTCCGACAAGCCCGACGCGACGAAAGTCTATTGCTACCACGCCGGGCTCATGGACTCGGCGCTGGCGGTCCTCGGCCAACGACAAGTGATATTCAACGCGAACGACGCGCGCATCAGCGTCGGCGAATGCAAAGGGATTCTCGCCGACATTGAGCAGGTCGATGTGCTCCTGAGCCAGTTCTCGCTTGCCGCCTACGCCGGCTTTGAGCCTCACGAAAAATATCTGCCGCAACGCGCGAAGCAGATTCTCGAGAACGTCTCGTCGGTGCATCGCGCGTTGACTGCGAAAGTCACGATCCCGTTCGCGAGCTTCATGTACTTTTCGAGCCTCGACAACAAGTACGTGAACAATTTCGTGAATTCGGCGCGCCACACCGACGGTTTCTTGAGACGGCATGGCCAGCGCACGGCGGTGCTTTACCCGGGAGACACGCTACGAGGTCGGCGCCGAACACGATTCATCCCACGCGCTGGCGCAATTCGACCAGCTTCCGGGCGTCGAAGAGCGCGCCTACTATCCGGCCGAAGCAAGACGATGGCGGAAATTGTCGCCGCCTACGAGAGTCTCGCGGCAAACATGCGCGAAAGATACTCGATGCTTCTGCTACGGATGCTTCGTCGAGTGACGATCGGGATACCGGACCTCGAGCAAAACGGTCGCGTTCCGGCTGGCGAGCGGTTCGCTCGAGGAAATCGACGACTCGATCGAGCCGGACCTGGTGATCAACTCTCAGCCGCTTTGGTTTGGGTTCAAGTTCCCGTTCGGCATCCAGACGCTGGGAGTATCGGCGCGGTTCAAGTTGCTGCGCAATTTCAACAACTGGAAACTCCACCGTATTTTGTTTTCGCTCAACAACGGCGGAGTTTATCTGCGCCCGAAATATCTGCTGACGCCGGAAATGCTTGGCTACATCCGCACCAGGCTGGGCGGCGGATTGCGGCAATCAATTCACTATTATCGAACCTCGCTGTAACTATCGCTATTGATATATTATAGACCGCCCGGCCATGGCGCGGTCTCCAGCCTGTTCAGAAACTCCGTCAAATAGCTGTCGCTGGTGCCGTCGAACCAATCGCCGGAATAGTGCGTGTCAATGCAGCCATATGAAAGGTACTGGAGGTTGGTCCAGCCCGTGACTCGCGATGCTCCGTTCGGGCTGGTGCGGGCGGCGCTCACCGCATTCTGATAGTCAGTTCCCTGCGCGGACGACTGGGAATTGTAGTAAGCTATACTCGTCGCCGTTCACGCAACCTCGCATTTCCGCGTAGCGATAGTCGAGGCCGAACGGGGTGGACTCCTCCATCATCGGCCACGTCATCCAGCCGTAGTACACTTTGGTCTGTACGATGCTCCACGAATCCCAGTGGTCGGTGCCACTGCCGGGATCTCCAAATCCGTTGAAGGCGTTGAAGACGCCTCCCGGCGTTATCGCGGTGACCGCCAGGCCGGACGGGTCGCCGCCCGGGTTGTTCATATCGCCGCCCTCGTTGCAGCCGGAGCCGCCATGGGCCGCGGCGCAGTCCTGATGCCAATCTGATTCGATCCAGGCCTGCGAGCGTATGTAGTCCTCGTCGATTCCCCACTTGCAGGCCGTTATTCGGATGAGGTCATCGGTGGAACCCGAATAGTTGCCATCAACGGCCGCAAAATCCGCGCTCGGCATTTCGTTGCAGCACGGCGCGTTGGCGTAGAAGTAAGCCGGCACACCGCCGGCGGGCGGCACATTCGAGTTGTAACCGGTGCCATCATCCTGGTTCCACGGCGCATTCTCCGCGAATTGGCGACGCGTTCACGGCGCTGACGCAGGACGACTCCGTCGGCAGAGACGCCCCGGGGCCCTCCATCGAGTAATGGGCAGTCGACGTCGGTGTCGCGGTGGGCGTTGCGGCTTTGGCCGTGGACGTCGCGGTGGCTGTCGCGGTCGGCGAACCCCGACTGCACGTTCAATGCTTCCGACGAGCTGCCAAGCACGACCGAACCCGGATTCACGCTCTGGCTGGTAACCTCGATGGTGTGAGTGCCGTTGGCGTAGGAGGTACTGGTGAACACGACCTGGCCGGTAGAAAAATCGCCAACATGCGTCCCGTCGACGTAGAGCGACTCAAACCAATTGCCGGTGCAGAGGTCGTTGGTGTTGATTGGCACGGTGCCGCTGACGGCCGAGTTGGGAGACGGGAGCCGTGATGGTGACGCAAGCGCTTGGCGTTGGAGTCGGGGTCGCGTGCAGTGACGCGGTCGCGGTCGGAGTTGCAGTTGCGGTCGCGGTCTGAGTCGCCGTTGCAGTCCGCGTGGCAGTTGCGGTTGCCGTTGCAGTGGCAGTCGATGTCGGAGTCGCCGTCGCGGTCGCGATCTGAGTGGCCGTAGCTGTCGCGGTTGCTGTCCGCGTTGCGGTTGCCGTTGCAGTGGGAGTCGGTGTCGGCTTAACCGTCGGGGTGGCGGTGGCGGTGGGAGTCGGCTTACGACGTTTGTTCGAGACTCTCACCTTCTCAGAGACCGTACCCAGCGGCTGGTTGGACGACGAATAGGCTTGGGCCGAAAGGGTATGCGTACCATTGGAAACCAGCGTCGAATTCCATACGAAGCTGGTGGACGAAGACGACGACAGCAAGGTGCCGTCAAGCAGGAAGGCCACCTGCGCAACCTCCGGCTTGATCCGGACCGACGTGGTCACCATATCGGAGACGGTCGCGTCCGGTGCCGGCTTGTGGATCTTTATCGGACCTGCCGCGTACGCCTGGCCACGGTCAAATAGCGCTAGAATCAGACCAACCATTGCGACAAGCGTAAGCCTGCGCAGGCAGCAAACCGTTCGAGATGCCATCCTTTCTCCCCCGAGCCGGCACCACAAAAACTAAAGGCAATAGTGTGGTGTCAGGCGACAAAAAAACAAAAAAATCAGTCAAGCGACCGCGCGCAGCGCGGCTACAAATTCACAGCAAGTTCCCCCCCGCGAATTCGGCGTTTTGCCGGTCCGCGTCTGGGCCATGAGCCCGCGACGGAGCGGACAAGGCCGCTCCAGCGCGCACCCGATAGCGACAAGCGCTCGCGCAGTGACCGGCAAAGTCTTCGGAGCATAGAATGTGCCCTGCTATTCATGGCGATTCATTACCTATCGTAGGGAAATCCGACGTGTCCGAGCCCTGATGCGCGTGCGCCAATTTCCACGCGATGGCAATCATTTGGCGGCGCCGACTGAGTACGCAGTCGCTCCTCGGCTGTCTCCGTAAAAATCATTGGTGACCTGCGGCAGCGTTACTCCGGCGCCCTTCAGCGGCGAGTTGGGCTGCAGATGGAAATCCGCGCTGGCGCCGGTCGAGTCGCCGTTGTTAAGGAACATCGGCGCGACGCTTATGAACGGCTCCACGCTCGGATAGGCACCGACGCGGGCACCACCGGGCATGTAGAAATCGTTGGCTTCGAATATCGGGTTGCCGCTCGGAACCGACGCGTAGGCATCGCCGCCGGCGCCGACATCGTAGAATATGTTGTTGATGATCTCGTCTGCCGGCGATCGAGAATCGTTGAAGATCAGCGCTTCTTCCACGATGTGGTCCCAGGTGTTGTTGTAGATTTTCAACGCGCCGACCTTGCTCCCCACCACGATTCCCTGCCGCATGTCTGACAGTTCGTTGTTCTGAAAGGTCACCGTTCCGACCGGCCCGTCGATTCCCTCGATCATCGCGGTCGATGCATCCACCGTGGTTGACGCGACCGGCCAGCGGCAGGTGTTTCGCTCAATCAGGATGTCGTCCACCTTCATCACAGTGCTGCCCCAGGTCTGGAAGCAGTCGGTGTGTGGATTGGGGTTGGTCGGCAATGCGGTATAAATGTCGTGCAGATAGTTGGATCGGAACACGTTATGCTGGCCAAAGAACCGGAACGCGTCCGCATCCGCGCCGCCGGGCGTCACGCATCCCGAATAAATTCCACCTGCGAGGACCGGCTTCTGCTGGGTACCCCAGACTTCGTTGCCCTGGATAAGATCGTAGGTGCCATCGACCTGCGCACCGGCCATCTCGGCGCGCCAGATGCGATTGTTCAGAACCGAGATGTGCGAGACTCCCGGCTCCATGAAAATCCCCTCGTGGCAAAGTTCGTGAATGTAGTTGTTCTGGATCGTGTCGTACGCGGCCGAACCGGTTACATCGATGCCGTACCGATCGCGGCCGTTGGACTGGGTGGAGATGTCAAACCCGCTCAGCACCCAGTTGCTGCCCGTGAGATCGAAGCCCAGCAACCGGACGTCCGCCTGGTTGGCGGCTCGCAAGGTGATCGGTTCCGCTCGCATCCCCGAATGAGCAATCGAGACACGCTCGCCGTAGTTGCCTGCCGCAACGATCGCGGTCTGTCCCGCCCGCAGCGTGTCGGCCGCCTTCTGAATCGTTCGCCACGGCGCGGCCGAGGTCCCTGCCGCTGAGTCGCTGCCGGTGGGCGAGACGTAAAAGGTTGTGCCAGTGGGATTAGGAGCAGAGGTTGGCGTCGGAGCGACCGCCCGGGTTTCCGCGATGGCCGAGTTGCGGCCGGCGCAGCCGAGTAGCACCAATACGATTGCATGCACCGTTAGAAACGGAATCTGCCAGCGAGAACGATCTGCCAAGCGGAACACGCTCTGCCCTTTCCCTACTCACGCCGAGGTCTGGTCGACGCGCCAAGTGAGTAGATTTTGGCGGTGCGATTTCCGACGAAAACGTTCCTGAGGGAACTAGCTATACAACAAAAATCGTCACTTCAAGCACATACCGGTCGTTATTGGTTCAGAAAAGCAATAAAGTGTCGCGACATTGACATTGGATGGGAGAGAGTGGCGGATCGCCCTTCAATCGGTTGCGGGCGGGCAGAATGCGGCCGAGCTGATTATTTAACGGGATGTGGGACCATGAGCTGGCGGCTTGTCCGCGACGCTCACGCAAACGTGCTGATTTGGAGAATTACTGCGGCACGGTTTTAGCGCCGATTGCCGGAAGCGGCCGAAGATTACAGATGCAACTGTTCGCGTCTCGACGGCGCCGGGACGTCATTCGATTTGCCCGCAAAATGCTTACCCGCAGGCGCGTGGTAGCGGACTCCGGGACCGCCGATCAGTGCGAACAGCTTTTCCGGGACCAGGACGATCTGACGGCTCAGATTGCTCACCGCGCCCAAGCGTACCAGCTCGGCCAAATGCGCGTTGACACTCTGCCGCGATGAGCCCAGCAGGTCGGCCAGATCCTTCTGAGTGATCGGCAGATTCAGGATCAGGCCTCTCGAGTCTCGCACGCCGAACTTTGCCCCCATTTCGATCAGCGCAATCACCAACCGGTCGCGTGGCGACAGGTGATACATCCTGATGTATCGTATGAGCGTTTCCACCGACCATCCCAACGTCATTTCCACCGCGGATTTGAACGCTCCGAGTTGAACGCCGAGCACTATGTCAAGAAGCCGCGTCGAATCGATCGTTGCGACCAGACTGTTGGTGAATGCATGTCCCTTCAGGCCTTGCGCCATTTCAGGCAGCAGGGACGAGACGCCGAATATTTCTCCTGGCGCCAGTACGGTGACCAGCACCTGATGGCGGCTATCGCCTTGCCAGCTGACGGCAATCGCTCCCTTTAAAACGAGGAAGCTTTCGGTCGGTGGCTGGGGGTCGACGAGGATGCGATCGCCTCGTTTGAAACGCACGAGCGACATCTCGGCGGCCAGCCGTGCGATTTTGTCGGCTTCAAGCGCCGGGAAAAGCTTGAATAGCGATTGGACTTCGAGCGGCTTTTCCGTATGCCCATTGCGCGAGGCATCTGAAGTTCGTTTTTTTGGATTCCTCGGACACTTGATTGTGAGCATGAGGTTCGAAAAGTGCTTGCCGAAAAGAATATACTACCGCAGTCACTATATTGTTGTCTATATTCTTCTACATCATTTAAATTACTTTAAATTGTATTGTCTTGCTTTGTATTGCTTGTTCTAATATTTTAAGTACAGTTGCTGAGAGGCGCGCAGGTTCTTTTATGATATCTACGAATACCTTTAATCGCTTTTATTCGGACCAGACTCGCGATGGTTCGATGGCCTTTTACGGCTGGGTGCGGAAGGAGAGCACGCCGCAAACTGTCTTGCTCAATTTGGGCGCCGGGCCGCCCGCCGACCGCGGATCAATGCGCATCTTCCATGGCAGAGTTGCTCGGGTCGTCGGTGCCGAAACTGATCCCGCGGCGCTTGACACCTCGGATTTGGATGAAGCCCGCGCAATCAGTTCGGATCACACGCTGCCGTTCGAGGACAATACATTCGACGCGGTTTTGTGTGATTGGGTACTCGAACATCTGTCTTCGCCCGATGAATTCCTGCGTGAAGTGTATCGAGTCCTCAAAAAAGGCGGAGTGTTTCTTTTTCGTGCTCCTAATTCCTGGCTCTACGAAGCGATAATTGCGAACCTGACGCCCGACTGGTTGCATCACCCGGGCGTGAATTGGGCGCGCGAAAATCCTGCCCGAGCGCACGACCCATGGCCCGCCAACTACCGCTTGAGTTCCAGCGAAACCGTTTACGCTGAATCCTGTAAGGCGGGCTTCGAGCGGATCGAACTCCGAACATGGGAGCCAGAGCCACGACATCCGGGGTTTCACTTCCTCCCGCTCCTGGCTGGGGTCGGTCACGAGAGGATCGTCAATCGGTATCACATGTTCGAAGGATTACACGCGGGTATTTTCGGGCGCATGGTGAAGTGAGCGGATTTCCGACTCGGGTCGCGACTGCTGCTCGTCCACTATTGTCGCTCCCCTTCCACGAACAGGGTTTCCTGTAACATCCGGTCGAGCCGATCGAGGTCCGGAACCGTGCCCTCGCCAAACTTGCAGCGTCTCACGTTCCTGACGCCAGCTTCCTCCATAAGGTCCTTCAAGAGTACGAAATCGTACTGGTAGCAACGCGTGCTCAAGTTGCTCCTAGGCCTCTTCGAATAGAAGAAGTACTCGAGCGCCTGTTCGCGTCTCCCTTCGAGATACAGCGCCACGATGAGTTCGAGATCGGGCACGGCGATTCTCATCGTGCCACCCGGCCTCAGCACTCGCAGCGCCTCCCGGATAAGTTTCAGAGCGTCTTCACGATAAAGGTGATGCAGCACGTGGGACGAAAAAATGAAATCAACCGAGGAATCTGGAAGCGGTATCCCGTATTTCAAATTGTGACAAACAAAACGGTGATCGCGCAGCAAGGTTACGAATTCATCGCGCGAGTGCGTGTCCCTGACGGTTGCCAGCGGAAACGCCCAGCGCAGTGCGAACTCCGGCAGCCTCGCAAACAGGGTTTTTATGCTGCTGTCTATGTTGATCCATCCGGGAGCCACGTGGAGTCCGGCACCCAGGTTCACCTTAACCGGTTGAGCCGAGGGTTCGACTCGCTGCCATTTGTGCAGCCAGCCGAAAAAACGCTCGACCGCATCGATAGTACCGCGCGTCAGGTAGCCGAATGATGCGTTCTCATTCTCGACCTGTGTGCCGGCGATCGGCGTCTGAATCGTTTCAATCAAGTTCTGATATTTCCTCGAAAAGATTCCCGGAGCTTTAGTGCCCTCAATCTCCCGCCAGGTCAAAGGCCCTCGACGCCCTGCGCCAGAAAAGATTTTCCGGATCGATTCTCGTACGCCAGCTCGTCACCGCCCTGCCTATCCGCAGGCCGGGTCTTATCAGCGGATTGAACACCATCTGCTCTTTGAAGGGATGAATTTCAAAGCCCATGCTGGTCTTGAAATGATAGAGGCCCTCTTTCGCGGCGAGTGCGATTTGACCGTTCGAGATCCAGCCAACTTCGGGACGCGCGAGCGCTGCTCTTCATCACAGTAAACAGGAGCGCGTTGTTTGAATAGTTCTTCAGCTGGGCCGAAGAGCTTTTTTGCAGGTGGATGTAATAGCAATCCTCTACCAGCATCGCGACGATGAAGGCGGCGAGCTCGCCGTCGACGAACGCGCCCCATGCCTCGAGGTCTGGCCAGCGGCGCGCGAGGTCGCAAAACGATTTCCAATTCGACTCGCTGCGGTGCGGTTGCTTTCCGGTTTGGCGCACGTTGGTTTCCGTGATGAGCGGGTAGGCCTGGACTGCGAGATCCTTGAAGTCGACCTGCTCGACAGTGCAGCGGGCAAGTCCGCGCCGCGTATGACTGCGAGCGTTGGCCGAGAGCGTCGCGAAGTCGTAGTTCCTGTCCTGGCAGACGTAAACTCCGCCGTCCGCTTTGGCTTCGCCAAGAGAACCCGGATAGCGAATAGCCAACGCGGCGCCGCGGAACATCACCTTCGCCAGCTCGGACTTGGAGGGATCCACGTTGCGGTGAATCGGCAAGCTCTTGAACAGAAAGCGTTGCGAGCTATACCAGAAGCAACTCCTGGTCTGGACGACTCGATAGCCCAGGGATCGGAAGAAGCCGGCCATTTGATTTTCGCGCATTTTGTTTAGTCTCTAGCCGCTCCGATCACTTCTCGGACTTCGCTAAACCCTCCATGTCCGTAGCGCGCGTCAGCAGCGCTTCTCCATAGCTGGTAAGCCGCCGGAGTCGCTCTCCAATCGCCTCGATCGCGCGATGACGAATCGCGGCGCCGCGGCTCGCTGCGAGCATCCACTTAAAATCCTTGAGCCTGGTTTCCGCCATCGTTCCCATCCGTGGCATCACCCGATGCTCGCGATTGGCAATTCTGAAATCCGACGTCATGACTCGCCGATAGCCCGCGGCCCACGCGGCCTCGAGCACAACATCGTTGTAATGCCCGAACGGAATCGCGAGCCCTGCAATCGGCTCCTGGAGCAGGTCTTCCAATCGCCGCTTCGATTCAAGCAGCTCGTTCGACGCATCGGCCGGACTTATCCGGGTAAGCCGCGCGTGAGTCAGTCCGTGCGAGCCGATTTCGAATCCATCCGCCCGCAACGCAAGCACCTGATCGCGACTCAGATAGCCGGGGCGGCCAAGATACGACCAAACGACGAAAAAGATCGCGTGCAGATTTCGGCTGGCAAGCTCGGGCGCGGCCACGATGAGGTCGCTTTCGTGGCCGTCGTCGAAGGTGATGACGACCGATTTGGGCTCGGCAGCAGGACGATCCAGGTCGTCGAGCTTGATGGCGCGGTAACCGCCATCGACAATCGCGTCGAGTTGAGCACGGAAATCGCGCGCGTCGACCGCGTGCTCGATACTCGAGGTCTCGGGCAGCGCCGTGTCAGCGGCAGGCCAGATCGCGTGATACATCAGAATCGGAAGGTCATTAGTCCTGTTATTCATGCGTCACCAAATAGTGCGGTTCCGTCAAGCCACCCGTCTCAGCAACGGTGTCATCGTCGGCATGACCGACTGTTCCGAGACCGCCGCGGGATGCCGGTGCTTGATCGCCAATCGCTGCCTTTCCGCCAGTGCCCAACAAAGCGTCGAGATCATCCCTACCGCAAAGCGGCAGTCACCCGCCGTGCCTTCGGTAAAATCGAGGAGCAGGATCGGAACGACGACGAGGAAAAAGAGCGGTTTCAAATTCCACGGATCGTCCTCGCGTCTCAGCAGCGCGAGCCACGGGCGCATGAAGAAAAACACCCAAAAGACCAGCGCCGGAATCCCGAGGCTGACCGCCTTCGACAGGTAATTGCTGTGCAGAGAGCTGCGCGGCCCCTCTTCCCATGGTCCCCACCAGATCGGGAAGTCGCGGGCCTTCAGGATTTCGCCTTCCACTTCGAAGCCATAGCCAATCAGAGGACGTTGCTTGATTTTCTCGACCGCAAACTTCCAGATGTCGGTGCGTCCGGTGAGGCTCGCAACGTCTCCGCGATCGAGATACTCGGGATCCAGCTGTGCTACGAGGATGTAACCCGCCACACTCACCGCAAGAATGATCGGCACCGCCCGCAGGCGATATCTCCAGACCAGATAGAGCAGTCCGCCGACCGCCAGACCGACAAACGGCGAGCGCGAATCCGCCAGTCCGGCGAGCACCACCGCTGTCGCCATCTGAACTGCGAGCATCGCTCTCTTCCATCCACTGGTCGAGTTCCAGATGACCATGCCCACGCCGACCGTCGCGAGTGCGATTTCACCAATCTGGTTGGGGGAGCCGTAGATGCCACGCAGCCGCACCAGGCCGGTCATCTCCTCCACGTCCCAGACCACGTCCGGGGACATAAATACCAAGCTGATCAGAATCACGGTCCAAACAATTCCGGTTCCGATTAAGTACCAACTGAGTAGCTCTTCGATGTCTTTGCGACTAGCTACTGCACGAGCAATTCTGACTATTCCCATAAACATCAGAATTGCGGCCGATATTCTGGCGGTCGAATAGCTTGGCAATAGTGAATAGGAAATGCTTATAACGCCCATTCCGAGATATATCAGGTAGTCAAGAAACCCACCTTGTAAAATCTCCGAATTTTGGAATGCAGTCCAAACCGAGGCTCCGCAGAACGCTATCAGCAATGGATAGCGGAACAGGTAGAGCTGATCATTGGTCAAAGGTAAAAAGCTTGCCCCGCTCAGCTCTTCGATCAGCAGCAGGGCGCAAAGTAGATGGGCGCCGCTGCCTTGCACGCGCCGCGCGGCCCACACGATCAATATTCCGCCAGCGACGGCCGCGGCGCCCAGGATAAGAGATGGGAAATTGAGCATCAGCAAAGCCAGCACGCCCACTGCCGACATGCCAATCAGGATTGGTGTGGCGGGCGCCCTGTATATTCTCGATGGCAGTGCTAATTCCATGTGACTTCTCTCGGCGGTCAGCGGCGCATCGCAGCCTGCGATTGTGATTTGCGGCTCGGCTGGACAGAGTTCAGTTTCGGCTCGGGGCTCAACGCCATTCGGCCTTCGTTGGCCAGTTCTTCGGCTCGCCGCCGGTTGGATGCGAGCACCCAGTCAAGCAGCGGCGACGGTGCGATCGTGCTCAACAATTCGATATTTGGAATGACACAATGACCGCCGATGAAGCCGGGGTAGTATTTTGTTTGCGGCAGGAAATCGATTTCCTCGAAGAAGTCCAGCGCTTCCGCGTAATCGCCATCGACTCGATTCGCATACCGGTTGAGTTCCTGCGCGAAGGCAATCAACACGCCGAAGTAAGTGGTCTCTCCCAGTTTGGCCAGCTCGAGGGTCTCCAACTTACTAATGCATTGAGTAGTCATACCGGCTGCGCGGAAGTGTTCGGCGGCGCGAGCTGCGGTGTTCTCATCGGTGCCTGCGACGAACTTGCGAAATTTGAGCAGGTCCTCCGCCATCCGGATGTGCTTGCCGCGCACCGGGCTGTAAGCGATCGGCACTTTGGCCCGCTCAGCTATGGCTCGGGTGGTTCCGGGAACGACGGTACTGTTGATGATCGTCAGCGCCGGCTTGAACCGCTGGATGTAGGAAAGCGCGACTGCTTCGAAATCAGCCTGCCGCGCAAACGGAATGCATAAGTGCATCACGCCGATCGGTTCGTCGAACTCGCACCGTTCGAGATCGTGTTCGAGCACGCGGCCGGTGCGCCGCAGCACTTGCGAGAGCGAGCTGCCAACTTCACCCAGGCCGACCACTAATGTATTTGCGTTCCGCACTTGATTCCTCCTTAATTGTTGAGCAGCGAATCGACCGCATCGCAGAAGCGCTGGCTATGGATGGGCCAGCTGAAGCTCTTGACCACTTTCGCGGCCGAGCTCGAGAGGCTGTCCCGCAGCGCAGGATCGAGATACAGGTCCTGGATTGCTCTTGCCAGTTGTCCCGCATTATTCGGAGAAAAGAAGCGCACCGATTCAGCGCCGAAGTAGTGCTCGATGGTTCGCAGGCGGGCGCATATCACTGGAATCCCGAGCGTCGCATATTCCAACAGCTTGACCGGCAGCATCAGATGCGTGGCGCTCGACTCATTGTTGGGAACCAGTCCCACGTTCGCGTCGCAGAGTTTCGCCGCCAGGTCCTGAATCGGAACCGGATTGTCGAAACTGATCGCGGACTCGACGCGGAGCTTCCTGCTGAGCGTCTTGAGCTCGTTCAGATAGTCGCCCGCACCAATTATTCTGAGCCGGATGAGAGGAAATCGCTGATGCAGCAAGGCCAACGCCGCCAGCGCGGTATCGAGGCCGAGGCGCCTGGAAATGGTGCCGTGACAGATGATCGAAAATGTTCCGCCTCGCGGTTCGCTTCGCACGCGACGCGATTGGCAATTCGTGTCCGCGACCGGGAAGATGCGCGGATCGGGCGAGTTGGCAATTACCACCAACTTCCGTTGCGGCACGCCGGATTGTTGCAGGCGTTCGGCGTGCAAGTCGTGCACCGCGAGCACCCGATCCGCCAGCCGCGCGCTCAAGCGCTCCTGAAGCATCAGCATCCGTGCGCCGATTCGTCCGTGCCGCCCGCCGAACTTGTCCAGATACAACTCGGGCATGGTGTCGTGAACATCGAGCACTAACTTGGATCCGAACAGCCGACAGGGTAATGCACTGAGTATTGCCAAATCGGGCATCGTGCATGCGATCACGACATCGTAGCGCGCCTGAAGACTGCGCCGAACCGCAAGCGCGGCGGCCTGGCTGAAGAAGTTGATATAGCTGCGAATGATAGTCAATTCGGCTCGCGCCACGATAACGCGGCAGTAGCAGACCAATGACGTTGACTCCGCGAGTATCGGCGACCTCGCCGTCGGCGAGGCAGATCGCGTCAACCTGATCCCCACGACTGGTCAAAGCTTCGGCTTGCCGCTTGACGCGTCCGTCGCGCGCGTAAGCCGTGTAGGCGATGATAAGTATTCGCGCCATGCTACGCCCGCCCTTCACTCTGGTTGGCAAGTCGATCGTCGACACTCACGGAACCGAGCGCGCCACCGAGCATTTCGCGGACCGTACGAGCTTCGATCAGGAGGAATGCGAGCGGCAGGAAGCGCGATCATCAACAAGAGTTCCAGCATGCCGCTGACGCCGAGATTGTTCGCGAGCATTCGTCCGGCGACGGTAGCCGCGGCGCAGCCCGCTGCGGTGATGAATCCGGGAATCAAGACGCGCGATGCTTCCCCGAGGCCGACGCCCAGCATGCGGCAAGCCGCCACCTGGCCGATGACGCTGCAGGTGGCTTCGACTGCGCTTACCGCGGCGCAGACCCAGAGCAATCCGCTCGACGCCGTGAACATCACAGCGATCACGATCAGAGCGAGTCGCAGGCCGTGCAGGTACATGTCGAAGACCGGGCGTCCCAGCGCGTAATAAATCGCGCCCATTCCAGCGCGCAGGCCTATCGTGATTATTCCGACGCTCAGGATGCGCAGCGGAATTGCGGCCGCATTCCACTGCGGTCCATATATCTGACGCAGCAGCTCAGGCGCCGCGACCGCGATACATGCCAGCGGGGGCACGATGAGCCGGCTCATGTACCCGAGAAAGCTGAGATACGCGCGCCGCAGTTGCTCAGGTTCGTGCTGCATGCGGCAGAACGCCGGCACCGTCACGCGGCCTGCCACTTTGTAAAGCCGGTCGGGGACGAAACGGAGCAGGTCCCACGCCATCCCGTAAAAGCCCAGCGCGGAACTGCCCAGCATTCGTCCAACCAGCAGGTAGTCCGCGTTGGATGAAATGGCGTGAAGGATTTGTCCGCCCATCGCACCGCTGGCGAAGCCTCTGAGTTCGAGGATCGCCTTGCGGCTTGGCCCGACGCGCGGGATATACGGTTCAGCGCACCACAGCAGCAGAGCATGAGTGGCCATTCGCGCCGACAGTCCACCGGCCAGGCTCCAGCGCGGACGACCCGTCACCAGCAGCGCTATCGCGACGGCCAGGAATGCCAATTCTCCAGCCACCTCGGCCAGCGCCAGGGTCCTGAATTCCAGTCTGCGCGTGATTCTCGAGATCGGCACCGAGACCGAGCCTTCGAGCAGGATGGGGATGCATAGCAAACGCAGCGCACCGGAAATTGCGGGCATCGCCATCGCTTGCGCGATCAACGGCGCGACGAGGTAGAGCGCACCGCACGTGACGATCGCCACCGAGATCGTCGCCCACCATGCCGAGCTTTCGTGCGCGCTGGTCAATTCGTGGCGCTGCACGAGGGTATCGGCCGCGGCCAGATCGTTGACCATCATTATTATTGCGCTGACTGTGATCAGCACTCTGAACATTCCGAAATCCGACGGGCTCAGCGCACGCGCGAGCACGATCAGTCCGCCGATCCGCACGACCTGGAGACCGACCTCGCCGACCACGTTGTCGCGCACGCCGCGCGCGAATGCCGGCGAGTGCCAGCCCTCGACGTTCGCGACGGCGCTGATATCACCCGGTGCCGGCTTCACATTCCGCTCCCTTGCAGCATCGCGGGCAGCGTCCGCAGCAGGATTCCCATATCGCCTGCGAGCGACCAGTCTTCGATGTATTCGATGTCGAGTTGCACCATTTCCTCGAACGACAATCGATTGCGCCCGCTGACCTGCCACAAGCCGGTGATTCCCGGCGGCGCGTCGAGCCGATGCCGATGCCATTCCTCGTACAACTCCAGCTCGTACGGCATAGCGGGCCGTGGGCCGATAAGACTCATGTTTCCGTATAGAACGTTGAGCAGTTGCGGCAGCTCGTCGATGCTGAATCGCCGGAGCCATCGCCCGATTGGCGGTAACCCGCGCATCGCTTCCAATCTTGTAAACTTCGCCTGGCGCCCGCGTCCGGTAGCTCGGCCGTGTCGCGCTGAATCCATCCTTTGACGTACTCGCGATGCACCGTATCCGAGCAGTGGGTGCGCATGGTTCGGAATTTCAGCAGCTCGAACGGCGTGCCGTGAATGCCGATCCGGGTCTGGCGAAACAGCAAAGGTGATCCGTCGAACAAGCCGGATCGCAATTGCCGCGAGCACCAGGATCGGCGACACCGCCAGAATCATCAGCGTCGCTACGGCGATATCGAAGCCGCGCTTCACGATGCAGTTGAGCCCTTCGATGTTCGATCCCGGCGGCCCGATCAGTGGAATCGCGCCGACCATCTCGACCGTGAGAGCCATCGACTGCGCCACCCGCGGCATCACCCGCCAGCGAACTCGATGACGCTCGCAAAGTTCGATGATGCGTTCGACCTGCTGATGATCGCGCTCCGGAAGGACGATCATCGCCTCCAGGTTGGAGTATGCGGCCGACAAGTTTGCGACGTGCTCAAGACCTCCGATTACAGGCGGCGGCGCGTGTCCGTTCGATCCGTTTGACGCGTTCGAGCCCGGGTCTTCATCTACAAAGCCGAGGAATTCGTATTGCGTGAGTTCATCCCTGATTCGATCGCGCAGGTAAACGCCGAACGGGTTGGCGCCCACAATCACCAGCGGCACCGCGAAAGCGGGCCGCGTGTAGAAGAACTTGATGCAGCGGCGCACCAGTATGCGCGCTGTCATGACGAAGCCAATCGTCAGGCAGGAGTCCGATACCCACCGCTAATCGCGACGGCGCAAGATGAAGAAAAAAACTGATCGCCACCATCGTGATCCACGCCACGCCGCTGGCCTTGACGATCGACCTGATTTCATGCCGGCGCCCGTTTCGGTAAAGGCCCACCGCCCGCGCGATTAGAATCCACACCGCGACCAGCATCGTCATGCCGGCCAGTCGCCTCGACCCCAACTGCCGGGCTGAAGCGGATATAGGTCGCGGGCTCTGATCACCTGCGACAGAGCCGCCGCGCCCACGACTGCAATCGCGTCCGTGGCCGCGAGTAACGCTTTCTGACGTTGTAATTCCCCGCCTAACACAAATCATCCTGTAGCCAGCGCGTGCTTTACGACCTGGCTGACCGTCATCACGTCGCGCTCGGTGAGGAACGGATGCATCGGCAATGACAACACGCTGTCAGCCATCGCCTCGGCGTGCGGAAAATCTCCATGGGTGTATCCGAGGCCGCGACATGCAGGCTGCAGGTGAAGCGGGACCGGGTAGTGGATGCCGCATTCGATCTGTTCGCGTAGCAGCGCCGTCCTGATTACGTCGCGCCGATCACTGCGGATGACGAACAGGTGGTAACACGACTCGCTCCCCTCGGGTTCAGAGAGCAGGGTCAAGCCGTCCTGCGGCAGAGTCTCACGGTAAAGAGTGGCAAGCCGACGACGCCGCGCGTTCCAATCCTCCAGGCGCTCGAGCTTGGGACGCAACACCGCCGCCTGGATCGTATCGAGCCGCGCGTTGTATCCGTATGCGCTGTGGGCGTAGTGCGAAAGACGGCCGTGGTCGCGCAGCGTGCGTATCTCCGCGGCCAGCTCGTCGTCGTTGGTGGCGACGGCGCCGCCTTCGCCCCATGCACCCAAATTCTTGCCGGGATAAAAACTGAAGCAACCCGCCGCTCCGATCGTTCCGGCATACAGCAATTGCCCCTGGTAGTTGAGGCGAGCGCCGTGAGCCTGGCACGCGTCCTCGACTATTTTCAGGTCGCACGCTTGCGCGAGATTGCGCAATTCGATCATGGCCGCCGGCAGCCCGTACAGATGCACCGGAAGTATCGCGCGCGGACCGTTGGGCGACGTGAAGCGCGCTCGCTCGAGGTACCGCGCGATTTCCGGAACGCTCAGATTGCCGGTGTTCGGATCGATATCCACAAATGCCGGCCGCGCACCGGTCTGCACGATCGCCTCAGCAGTGGCGATGAACGTCATCGGTGTCGTGATGACTTCGTCGCCCGGTCCGATTCTGGTCGCGAGCAGGGCAAGCCTGAGCGCGTCCGTCCCGCTCGACACGCTGACTACGTGACGCGCGCCGAGGAATTTGGCGAATTCATTTTCGAACGCGGCTACCTGGGGGCCACCGACGTACGAAGTCTTTTCGTGGATTTCTTCGAATCCGCTTTCGACCTGCGACATGATTTCGCGGTTCTGTGCCGCAAGGTCCAAAAATTTGATTGTCATTATCGTTTGACTCTCTGGAGTTGCGCGGAGCGGCGGCTGGAATACAGACGCGCCGGTAGGCCCATGACGGTAGCTCGCGCGGGAACATCGCTGGTGACCAACGCGCCGGCGGCGACCATCGCCCCGGCGCCAATTTCTACGCCGCACATTATGATCGCTCCGCTTCCGATTGACGCGCCGCGCCGCACGTAGATGCGTTCCATCACCCAATCGTCGGGCCTCTTCGGCCTGCCATCGGAGTTGGTCGCGCGCGGATGCCGATCGTTGATGAACATCACGCCATGGCCGATGAAAACCTCGTCTTCGATCGTGACGCCGGAGCAAACGAACGAGTGACTCGAAATCTTGCAGCGCTTGCCGATGTACGCGTCGCGCTGAACCTCGACGAACGCGCCAATCTGCGAGTCGTCTCCGACGCTGCATCCGTAAAGATTTACGAACGGTCCGAACCGCACGTCGTCGCCCAGAATCACGTCGGGCGAGGCGCATACGTTGGATGGTAGTTCGTGAATCGACATCTCAATCCTCGTCGTCTGACTCAGATCCTCAGGGTTGGCGTGATCGGCATCGGCTGCCCGTGATTCTTGAGCGAGCGGTCGGCCGCTTCGAGCACTTTCACGACCCGCAGTCCGCTGTGACCGTCGCTGTTCGGAGAAACGCCGCGCTTCACGCAATCTACGAAATGATCGCATTCCACCTTGAGCGGTTCGGAGTCATCGATACGCGGGATATTCACATCGCCGTAGCGGTACGAAAGCTGAAAATCGCCGAAGGTGTCGTAGTAAGGATGCTTGGTCACGCCCTTGTCGTAGACGCGAACTTTTTCCTGCAATGCCGTGTCGTCGTAGACCAGCATCTTGCGCGAACCGACGATCGTCGTGCGCCGAATCTTGTTCGGATCGAGCCAGCTCACGTGCACGTACGCGATCACTTTGTTGGCGAAGCGCAGCGTGAGCAGCGCGACGTCTTCGACGTGATCGTGATAATGGCTCTCGCCCTGGCAGGTCACTTCGAGCGGCATCTCGCCGAGCAACATCAGGATGATCGAGATGTCGTGAGTCGCCAGGTCCCAGGCTACGTTGACGTCGCGCCGAAACAAGCCGAGATTTGCGCGCACCGAGCTGATGTAGAAGATATCGCCCAATTCTCCGCGGTCGATCAGCTCGCGGATCTTTATCACCGGCGCGCTGTACTCGAAGGTATGCCCCGACATCAGCGTCAGATCGCGCTCGCGCGCCATCTGGATGAGCTGCTCGGCCTCGTCGGTTGAAGTAGAGAGCGGCTTCTCGACCAGCGTCGCCTTGCCCGCCTTCAGGCAGCGACTCGCAATTTCGAAATGAGTATTGACCGGCGTCGCGACCACCACCGCGTCCACCCTTGGATCTTTCAACACCTGGTCAAGGTGATCGCTCACGATGACCGATGGGTAACGGCTCTTGATGTGATCGAGGCGTTCGCGGCTGAAGTCGCAACAGACCACCCGCTCGATTCCCGGTGTCTGCGAAAAATTTCGCACCCAGTTCGGTCCCCAATAGCCAAGCCCCACGATCGCAATCCCGCGCATCTGGCGCTGGGTTGAGATGGCGGCGATTCTCGACGGCAGGTGAAACCCGTTGCTTGAACCGGCCAGGTTGCCGTTGAGCGAAATCACGTCTTCCATGACTAAACCTCCATTCCAATCAATCGCCGCACCAGCGTCGGCAACGGCGATTTGTATCCATTCAGAATCGCCCCGGCGACGGGATGACCTGTGTTGCGCAGAAGATTTACCGTGGCGATCATTTCCGCCCGATCTGTCCGCAGATGTCGCGCCACGACCAGGATCGGATCGTTGGGCCGCGCCAGCGCCAGCATTCGTGGATCCAGGCGAACGACGCCGAGGTCGATCACCGCCAATCGATAGCGCGCCAGCAATTCGTCCATGTCTTCGAGCAGCCGGGCGGGATGCTCTCCTACCGCCATTTGCTCTGGACGCGCGGTCTCAAGCCGCGGCCATCCCGTTCCTTGCACCGCTATCGACGTACCCGCCGCCGTCGTCGGAGTCGGCACCCCGGCGCGGCCGAAAAGTGGATGCATCGCAGTGACCCGCGACTGCCCTTCAACCAGTACCGTGCGCGCGGCCAGCCGCTGACTCAGGTCCAGCGCCATCGCGGCAGCGACCGTCGACACGCCGTCGCCCGGCCTGCAGCCGGTCATCAATATTCGGGCCGGACCGTTGTACGCGCTCGCGGCTCCCAACTGCTCGCTCAAGTTGCGGATCGAGGGGCTGGACGCGATCGAATCGAGCAGCCCTTGCGCCTCCAGGATCGGAACCAGCGCCATCGGTTGAGTGCGCGCTACAACTTCGGAGGGCGGCTTGATTCTGGAATCGGAGTATGGGACCAAACCGGTCTTGCGCCGCTCCATTGCTTGGAAATATCTACTCATTGCTTGAACCCCTCAGTGATTATTTGCTGTTTGCTGCACGCGCAGGGACTGACCAGGAAAGATCAGATTCGCGTTCTTGATTTCAGGATTTGCCGCGGTCAATCGGCTGAGTTCGTCGGTTCCGAACGAGCCATAAATTCGCATCGCTATTTTGCTGAGCGTATCGCCCGCCTGAACCAATATCGTCGCGCCCGCCGAAGCTTGAGCAGGTGCCGAAACCTTTCCGGGCGACGAAAACTTTACACGCGTGATATTCGAGGCCGGAGTCGTTTCGGGCTTCCGTCCTTCGGGAGCCTCGGGTTGAGTTGTTGAAGGACCCTCGGCAGCGCCGGGCATGATCAATTCATTCGCGCTTCCCGCGGAACCGTCATGAACGTTGATTGGCGCTGATACGATCGGCTTCCGCGCCGGAATCGTGGCTTGATACGATTGAGTCTTGAATTGCGCTGGAGTCCCCTCGGCCAGGATTTGCGGCTGCGGCTTCTTCTCTTGCGATGCGAATCGCGCAGACAGCGCCGAAAGATTGTCGCGAACCGGCCTCAGCTCGGAAATTCCTGCTCCCGCGATCGCCAGCAGACACAGCGCCGCGAAGGCTCCTCTCGCCGCCGCGCGAATCACCGGCCTGCGAGATGCGGCCGGCGTCGCCTTCCGCGCGAACCGCGCCGACGCCGATCCGATCGCCTCGCTTACAGACGCCGCCATCTTCACGGGCGCCGATGCTTTGCTCGTGACTAGACGGTCGTAGTCGTCAGCGGCGTCGCGCACGTGTCGCACCGCAGCGGACTCTTCACCCTCCGAGTAAGCGAGCAGCAGGGCGTTATGACACAGCACATTGATCCGCCTGGGTATCCCGCCGCTTGAGCGCGTCAGTTCACGCAATGCGCCGCGCGTGAACAGCCGCTCGATATCTCCGCCGCGCGAGCGCAGGCGGTACTCGACGTAGTCGTAGATCTCCTTGCCCTGCAGGATCGGCAACAATGCGCGCGCTCCGATCCGCTGATTCAGTTGGCGCATTTGCGGTGCGGCCAGCCGCCTGGCGAGCTCGATTTGGCCCACCAGCACAATCTGCAGCCGTCTGCGCTCGAGCGATTGAAAGTTGGACAGCAGCCGCAGGTCCTCGAGCGCGTCATCGCTCAAGTCCTGCGCCTCGTCGATAATCACCGCGACGCATTCATCGGGCCCGAGCTTCGCGAGCTGCGCGTCGAACGCCTGCAGCAAGGCCAGCTTATCCGACGTCTCGCGATAGGCTCGACGCCGAGCTGGCCGAGAATCTGGCGCAGCATTTCCGCAAAGCTAAGTCGCGGATTCGCCACCCACGCGCTGCGAACTCCTTGATGTCGGGCCGCGAGCAGCGAGTAGATGAGCGTAGTCTTGCCGGCCCCGATTTCGCCGACCAGCATCGTGAATCCACTCGGCTCACGCAGGCCCCATTCGAGCGCGGCCAATCCCTCGCGATGGCCTGCGCTCATGAACAGCACCGACGCGGAGGGATTGAACTCGAAGGGAGCGCCACTCAGTCCGAAGTGTTCGTAATACATATCGGCTACATCCTGTCGTCGAGGATCGCGACCGTGTTCAGGCCGGTGTCCTTGAAAATCGAAGCCGTCGAACAAATCCTCGGGATCGTATTCCTCGGACCAGTACGCCGCGGCGGCGGCCAGCATCAGCGCGAATAGCAGCCCCGTGATCAGGTTCAGCATGATTCGCGGAGAAACCGGCTCGATCGGCATCGTCGGAGCCTGAACCACGCTGACATTGAGAATCCGGCTTTGGTTGAGCGCCTCGGCCGCGCGCGCCTCTTCGCCCTTGCGCACATAAGAGAGGTACGCTTCCTTGTCGCTGTCGACTTGCCGTTGCAGCGTCTCGATCGTGACGCCGTCGGTCGTCATCGCGGTGAGTTGGCCGCGCAGCGCCGCGACTTGGGCCGCCTCTGTGGTCTGGGCCGCCTTGTACGATGCCGCTTCGGCGCGCGCCTTGGCCAAATCGCCATCGAGCGCCTGCCAGGTCGGATTCACATCGGTGGTGGTCTCCTGGATGTTGCTCTGTTTTTCGCGCGCGAGGATGTCACGGCCGGCGTTCAGCTTGGCGTCGATCTCGCGGATGCGCGAGCTGCCGGGCTGGTAACGCGTCAGCAGCTCGGCCCGCTGGGTTTCGAGTTGAAGCATCTGGGGCTTCAACTGTTGCAGCGCATAATTCTGCACCGTCTTCGATTCTTTGATTTGACGCTCGGGAGTCTGCTTCAGCTCGGCTTCCTGGCTGGCGATTCGCTGCACGCTGGAATCGAGCAGCACGCCGGTCGCGCGGTAGTTCGCCTCGGCCGCGGATAGCTGGGTTATCAGCGCTTGTTGCTGCTCACTGTATTGAGAAATTCCAGTTTGCAATTGCGCGCCGCGCAGCTCTTTTTCCGATTGCTGCAATCGCTGGTCGAGCAATTCTCGCTGCTGCTGAAAAAACGCCTGCGCCTCAGGGTTCTGCGACAGCCGCCCATGCAGCGCCAGGTACGAGGTCATCAACTGCGCCAGGAAAGCCTGCGCCCAAACGGCGTCGTGCGAGCGGATCTCGACCTCAATAATGTTGGAGCGTTTGATGACGGTCGCGCTCAAATGATTCGCGATCTTCTGAATTTCTTCCTGCTTCGAAGTCGCATTGGGTCCTCCGTGCAGCGCCAGGTACGCTTCGCTTGGCAGATTCACGACTGAACCGACCATGCTTCGGAAGCCGCCGCTGCGCGGGCTCACTTTCATCCCGGCCAGCGCCTGCTGGATCAGGATCGGACTGGTTAGCAACTCAACCTCGGAGTTGAGGTCCTGTTCGCCCACCGGCACCGATTGGGTCGCTTGATTGGCCGCATCTTCCTTGAGTCCCGGCGAGACCAGCAGTTGCGCGCGATTTGACTGAACCAGAATTTCGGAGACCGACTCGTAGGTCGGAGCCCACAACAGCGAGCCCAACGCGATCACGCCGAAGACAATCAACCCAACTTTCAGCGCCAAATCCCGGCGCCGGAACATTTGCTCTACCCACTGAATCAAAGCTTCATTGTTCATCCGATTAATCCTCGAGGCTCAAAAGAATCCCGGCGCGATGACCGTTTCGAGTGGCATCGCGTCGCGCACGTACTGCTTGATGTTGAGATCGAATTGCGCGATTCCGCTGCGCGGAACGATCAGGAGGTCCGCCGGCAGCAGCGCCACGTCTTCTTCGTTGTTCTTCTGGCTCAGTACCTTGTCGAGTTGCAGCTTCTCGCCGTGCGGGTTCCCGCACGCGTCACGCCTGATGAGCACCACCTTGCTGGCGCCGGCCGCATCGGTCAGTCCGCCCGACGCCGCAATCGCCTGGATTGCGGTCATCCCGGGCTGCAGCGGTACCGCGCCCGGCTTGCCGACTTGACCCTCGACGTACACCACCTGCCACGGACTCTTGTCGATGCGGACCGTGCTCTTCGGGTCCCTCAGTTCGAGCGCGTACAGCTGGTCGAGAGATTTTTCGAGCTGCTCCGGTGTGAGTCCCTGCGCGTGAACGTTGCCGGCGATCGGTATCGAGATGTCGCCGTCGGGGCGGACGGTAAGATTCTGATGGAGCTCCGGACTCAGGTAGAAACTGACATCGATCTGATCGCCGGGCTGGATCCGATACACGCGCGGCTCGTCGATGGTCGCCGCGACATCGCAGACCGGCGACGCCGTCGCAGTGAGCGTTCCCTTGACGTCGGACTCTTCCGGATTGTTCGCCGCACAGCCCATCCAAAGCTGCGAGCAGCACAAGAGAGCTACGACCGATAGTTTTATTTTCATACTGTCTGCACCACCCGTTACGTGAGTACGCGATCCGACGCGTTAATCGTCTGAGATGCGCGCTGTGTGAGAAGATGACAGAAAAAGATAAAAGAAGCAAGTCAACATAAATCAAAGAAAGAACATATAATGCAATTTAGGATAGTTGTAGATTTATTTTAATTTAATTATATTTTAACCGCTTGCTTTGGCTCCAGAAAATTGCTAGTTGTAAGAAAACGAATTGAATGCTTTTAGCCACTCTAATGAAAATGCCGTTCCAGAATGGGAAAAACCTCGCGCGGCCGCCGAATGGCGGAAACAGCGAGGCGAGCGCGATGAGACCCTCGCGAACTCGCTACCGGATCAAATGGAGCTGCTAGCAAAAGGCCAGCACATGGCCGAGCGGATGCTCACGTTGCGTGAGGTTTCAGACTATCTGAATGTGAATCCAGCCACGGTTCGGAGGCTGGTTAGAACGGGCCAGTTACGCGCCATCAGGGTGGGGCGGGATATGCGCTTCGAAGTGCGCGTGGTCGATCAATGGGTGGCAGGAGGCGGCACTCTTCCCGGGCAATCGGAACCCGCGAGCAAAATCGACATGGGTACCGTGGGTACGGTGCGCACGATCAAGTCTGAGTTGGGCTAACCCGCCACCGGTCTTCGGGCTCTTTGCAGAAAAGCTTCTACATCGCCGCGTCGAAAGCGTTTGATTCGCCCAATCTCGTGACACGTCAACTCGCCTCGTCTCACCATCCGGTAGATGGTCATCGGCGTCAGTTGCAGTAATTCAGCGAGTTGTCCGACAGTATAGAATTCAGGCTGGACGTCGTTTCTCAGTCGTGATCGTGGCATCTTCCCCCGCTCTCCTTACGCATCCCCAGGTCGTTACGGACGCGGTTATCCTTTGTGAATGGAGCGCGTCTGTCAAGCCTTTCTTATGCTCATTTTGCATATTCTACTGGTTCAAAGCTTGGGCATGACCGCCATATACTGAACGCTTACAAGATTGCCTCCGATTTTCAGCACTCACCAATAATAACTCTACTCCCGTTACCCTAGGCACAGCTTATCTGTTATTTTCTTTAATTTACTGAGTTCCATTTGATTTAACTCTCCTATCCCAATACTCCTTACATTGTTCCGCCAGATCCCCGGAGGGGAATCCCATGAGTAAATCCCAATATTTCGACAGAGCACCGGCACCGCAGCCCGTCCGCCAACAGTCGTGTTGCAATCCCGGTTCTCCGTGCATTCGATGCTCGATGATTCGATTGACCAGCTACCGGTTCGCGATGTTTTCCAAAAAATTCGGCCGCCTGCCCGAGTTGCACGACGAGCTGTTTTTCGACGAGACGCAGCCTTATCCGGTTCGCGCCAGCCAAAACGAGATACGGAACCAGATTTTTGCCGCATCGCAGGCTCACGGTCTCAACTGCCTCACACTACTCAGCTACCTGGGTTTGAGCGTGACCTCCACCCACGACGAGCGGGCTCTCCAAAACACTAAAACTGCGTGAAGCTAGGGAGAGATCGGACCAAATTGCGGCAGCCGCCTGCCTTAGCCGCAGTTTGGCGGCGCGTCCGGCCCTTTTTACGATTGTGGGGCTTCGGAGGCCGGCTGCCGGGAATTCTCGAGAAACGTTTCTACATCGTCACGTCGAAAGCGCTTGATTCGTCCGATCGCGTGACACGCCAAGTCGCCTCGCCTGACCATGCGGTAGATTGTCATAGGCGTCAGCTGCAGCAAGTCAGCGAGTTGCCCGACGGTATAAAACTCCGGCTGGGGATCATTGTTCAATCGCGATCGTGGCATGTATCAGACCTTCCGTTTAGGTACTTTGCGTGACAGTTAATTCACTATTGACTGAAATACAGGATTAGTCAAGCCTCGAATGGTCTGATTATCGAAACTTTATTAGAAAATATCCTTTTTCAGATTCTCATATCTTGTTTACAACTATTTAGCTCTCAAATTTCAACGACGGTCGTGGCCACGCGTGATCGGTTCGTCACTGGAGACGAGTCCTGCTGTCGCAGTAGCGGCTCTTGCCATCCACCACTCTGAGGCCGCAGCGACGCTGGCCGCTCCTCAGAATTCCATCGCTCCGCCACCAAGTCGCCGCAAGTTAATCGAAATCAAAAATGACAATCTTGGCCGCGTTCGCTAGCGAAGTACACGCATCAGGCGTACTGTGCAGGAATTATACGACGTAGAGGTCAGCGATGGCATCCGCGCGAATCCCAAGAGTGCGAATGCTGGATGCACTCGCGAACATTTCCTGGCTCACCGCCGGCAAGCTGGAACGAGTGGCCGCGACAATGGCGGTGACGCGCCACGAAAAGCGCAGCACCATTTTCTCTGACAAATCTTCCTCCGAATCCGCTTACATTTTGCTTTCCGGCGTTGCTCGCATTACCTGCGACAATCGCAAGGGCCACCGAACCATGGCGATCCTGGTGTCGCCCGGATTGATTCCTGCGTTTCCAACACCCGTGAGAGGCATTACCTATAATTTTCGATGCGAAGCGGTTACAAATTGCCAGGTGGGAGCCTTGGGATTGGATAGCTTCTTGAGAATTTGCCTTGGGATCGGATCGGCCGAATATAAAAATATGGTCGGCAGTTTTTTGGGACGTTGGGACCGGGTGCACGTGCGATGCTCTAACCTGATAGGCTGTACGCTCGAGGAACGCTTGGCGTTAACTTTGCTCGATTTGAGCGAGAGTTTCGGCGTCCCCAACCAACTTGGTGAAGTGCAACTGAGCGTGAAGTTGCGCCGCGGCGACCTGGCTGATCTGGTTGGAGCCTCACGATCGCGAGTAACAGAGTATCTGCTCGAGTTTGCGCGAAAACACTTGATTTCCTGGCAAGGCGTGCGTTTGGCAGTAGACCGCGATGGGCTGCAAGCCTTTCTGCTGGAAACACATCGTGAAGGGTTCTCTGGAGAACTTCGATAATACGCTTTTCATTACGCTGATTTTCCAAATTTAGAGTAAAACATGACTGTCGCGATCAGGCGCTGAGCTTGAAAACGCGCTCACTCATGCTTTTCCGGATAAATTGTGTGCGAGCCTAGGCTCGCTATGCCGGTCAGGAGCAGGGTCCCCGGGAGGTGTTGCTATGCCTGGTGAAGTATTGCGAGAGCTCATTCTTAAACTTACCGAACCCGATCGCCTTGAGCTAATCCGCGAGGCTGCGATAAGTGACGATAGGCCGTCGCTCTTACGCGGAGACAAAGAAGACGGACTTCCGGAAGAGGCCGATTCCTGGGTAATTCAGAACGGCGCCAAGATACTCCCGCACCTCTTACGAAGAATTGATCCTTCAGATGATGAGATGGTCGAGCTCATTCAAAGCGAAATGTTGCCTTTTGACCGAAGTCTGCTCGAGCCGCGCGAATTTCTCGTTCGCTTCAACCACCCGGCGATGCGCGGTGCCGTCGATGGTGGGCTTCCACTCTCGGAAGTCGCAGCCACCTCATTGGCGCTGACAGAACTCGTTACATCGCTGTTGGCGGCAAATCGTGCTTTTGGGGCGGATGCCGTGATGCCGACAGTGCGGGTCCTCGCAGGCTCGGTGGATTTTCTCGCGACCGGTCCTGGTTTGGTCGTCGCCGGGCTGAGCCTACTCGCTGCGTGCGGGGTCGGCGTGATTTCTGCTCCCGTCATACCGGGAACCTCAGTTCACACGTGCATCGATCTGACTCTGAATTGGCAGAACCGAAGTACCGAAAAGGGAAGAAGCGACGCTGAAAGCGCAAAAGCCGATGCCGAGAGGGGAAGAGCCGATGCGGACAGGGCAAGAGCCGATGCGAGAAAGATTGAAGCGGAGACAGTAGGTCAGGAACTCGAGAACGAGATCAAGCGCGTCCGACTGGGCAACTTGCCCGCTCAGGCAGAAGCCCATCCGGCGGAAAAACCTGAAACGCATCCAGCGTCATTCTTTATACCCTTCGCGCTGATTGAGCGAAGCTCCCAGGAAAATGGTTTGGCGCCAGCTCACGGTGTTCATCTAGTCAATCGAGGATTGCCGTCGCTATTCGGAATTCTGCGAGTGATGCCTGGACTGCTAATCATCGTTGAGAATATAGCGAGACAATAGTTATCAGCGTCCTACCCCTGCTCGCAGCTCGACTCAGGTAAGGTTCCTATTGCACCAACGATCTTCAAGGTACGCTCAACGAAACCTATCAGTTGCTCGACGTCGAGCAGCTCGGTGGCGCCAGCCGGATCGTCACCGCTGAGATAGTCCCTCGAGTAGTCGTGGATCTCGTCGAGTTCATCGAGAAGAGCGCAAGCGGGATGTTGCTCGCCAGTATTGCGGATTTTCTCGATAATGCTCGATAGCGTGTCCTCCGAACCGAAGAAAGCAGGATAGGTCAAGGTGCAATAGGTCTCGATTACGAATCGCATTTTCGTGACGATGTCTCGCGGATTGCCCTCTCCGGTTTTGTAAAAGCACAACAAGTCGATGATCTCGGACGCAAGACCTTGTTTGCCTGGATCCTCAAGCCCGAGCTGTACGATTTCCACGTCAGTTACTTCCGCGAATCGCGAGCGCCTTCACTAGTGCGAGAAGTTGTGGCGGTCGATTTAAGTTTCATATTTAGCAATCTTCTTGCTCTGTCCAGTTATTATGCTGTTGCAGATCACTTACTATATCAGCCTAACGCCGGTTAGACATGTTCAAGTCGTCTGCCTTCGTTATTCAGATAACCTACACAACGACCAGCGAGCCGGGAGTCTGCGGTTCAATCACCCGGATAGAGCTTCCCGTCACTGATGATGTCAGTTCGCTATGAGCAAACGTTCTGGTCGGTTCCTGTAGTAACGGGCCAGTGGTATCGTTAGCCGCGCGTAACTACTAAATAAAGATCGTCGGCTCTCCCTCCCCCGCGAGCCGAAGGCACGCTTGGCCACATGCCCTTATGGTGAAGTCAACGCGTGCCTTCCTTTTTCGACTAGCTCACTTTGGTGTTAGACAACAAACGTAGGTAGCTCTGCATCGCGAGGCAGCCCGTCGGGCACAACAATCTCAAGCTTCGCCCGAGCGCGCCGTCGATTGGAGATGCGCCCCCTGCGAAACAGCCCCCTGGCTAGCCTGGCAAGCCGACTAGTTTGGCATGCGTCCCAATCGATTCCTGGAGCTTGGCGACCCGCACAATGAGTTGCCGTCCCTGACGAACCACGAAAGCTTCACGCTCGAGCCGCGCCAGATGCTCGGTCACCCTGGGCCGCGAGGCTCCGACCAAGTTGGCGATGTCCTTCTGGCTGAAAGTTACTCTGAGCAGCGTGCCGCGCGATTCCGCGATTCCAAAATCGGCACACAATTCGAGCAGCGTTATCGCGATTCGCTCATGAAGTCCGAGATTCAGAAAACTGCTGCTGCGCAGCAACAGCCGATACCACTGCTTCAAATCGTTTTTGTGGAGATGCCTGAACGCAGATTCGGCGGATTTCGCTGTGATGCCATCGAAATCCTCGAGGCTAAGGGTGCCCACTCTGCAATCGTTGTAAGCTTCGCATTGGAAATGGGACCGGCTCATCGGCAGAGCCGGAAACTCTGGAATCAGACCGGGCGCGAGCAGCATGACCGTCACCCGCTCGCTGTGGGCGTTTATGCAAGTGATCCGCGCAGTGCCTGTCAACAGAATATGTGCCTCGGAGGCGAAGTCGGCTTCGTGCAGGATCACGGCGCGTCGTTTGTAGTTGGCGACCGCGAGAGCGCTGACCAGCAAGGTGAGCTCTGCGGGGGAAAGCCAGGAAACAGCTTTAAGGCGGCTCAGGTGGTCGAGGTCGGTATAACGATGACTTTTGAGTTCATTCAATATTGCACGATTCGTATGATGTTCTGACCATACGCTTTTGGCAGGCAAGAGAGAAATAGATGTTACCTGTCGGACGAAAAATATGCTCCGCAGAGAACATAAAAGTCGTGCCCGCGAAGTCAACCGATGAGCGGCCGATTCAGCAAAATTGAGATTGAGGGGTCAACCCAGGAATCGGCCGCGTATTGTCGCCGGCAAGCTTCAGCTCGAAGGATCCATCGTACCGGCTTACCACTCTTGCGCGTGTAGCTGCTTGACCTCGTGGTCGCGGGTTTGCAGGTACGCGTCCTGAACGGAGCCGTAGAGATCTATCGCGTAGCGATCGGCTTCCTCGAACTGGTTAAGATTCAGCGAACGGTAATTCACCGCTTCAACCGCGCGCTGCCCGCCAGCCACCGCAATCGAGACGTACCATGGAACGAAGTAGCTGATGGGGTCCATAGCACCATCTGCGACCAGGCCGACGGTGTCGCCAACGGTCGAGGGTCCGAAGAACGGCAGCATCACGTACGGACCGGTCGGGAGGTTGTAGTAGCGGATGGTCAGGCCGAAATCGTTCGGATGCTCCTTGAGGCCGAACCATTTATCGGCGGGATCGAACAAGCCTGCGACGCCGACGGTGGTGTTAATTCCGAAACGGGCCGCTTCACCGCCAGCCTCCGCTAATTTGAGCTGAAACAGGTTGTTGGCGAAACGCGGTATGACCCGGACGTTGTCGAAGAATCTCCCCACACTCTCGCGCACGGGCGTCGGTGCAATGTCGGCGTACCCGCTCGCGACGGGATGGAGCACCCAGTCATCGAGCTTCAGGTTGAAGCTGAACATCGGCTCGTTGAATTGCGACAAGGGATCGTTGTAGCCGCCCAGATTGTTTTCGCCCGGCGGCGTCTGGCTGCCGGCGGCCGATTGGGTGGCGACTGGGTTCATCAACGTCGGAGCGACCTCCGCGCTCAAGGCAGGAGTTGACAGGAAAATGATTGCAAGCACAGACGACGCGAGCCTGGTCCGATGTGGCTTTGTCTTTTCGATTTGTTTCAACTCAGATCTCATTCTTCGTCTCCTGTTACTAACCCAAACCTTCAGTCAGCTCGCGTCTTTGATGCGATGTTTGCCCAGCTTGTACGAAAGATCGCTACGGGACATTCCGAGGCGGCGCGCGACTTCGGCCTGGGCGCCATCGGTTATTTTCAGCGCGCGCTGAATTACCGCTTTTTCCAACGACGCCAGAAACTCTCGAAGGTTATGCGTGTCCGGAATCATCTCGGCGAGTTGGTCCGCTGTCAGCTCCGCGGAGTTCCGGGTTACTACGCCGTTTGCGCTGCGCGGCGTTGACACCGGGAAGTTCTCCGAAGTGATTTCCTCCGCGGCGGAGAGAATGCATGCGCGTTCGATAAGGTTGCGAAGTTCGCGAATATTCCCCGGAAATTCGTAGCTGAGCAGGGTTTGAATTGCCTCGGCGCTGATTCTACGCGGCGGCGTCTTGAGCTCGCAGACTGCTTGCGCCAGCAAGTGAGCACAAAGCTCGGGGATATCTTCGCGACGATCGCGCAGCGCGGGAACCGTGAGCGGAACTACCGCGAGCCGGTAGTACAGATCCTCGCGAAAACGGCCTTCATGCACGCGACGCTTCAAATCCCGGTTGGTCGCCACCAGCAGTCGCACGTCGGTGTGGCGCGGCTTGGTCGATCCGAGTCGCGTGACCAGGCCGTCGGTCAACACCCGCAACAACTTGGCCTGTGCCGGAAGCGACAGTTCCGCCGCTTCGTCGAGAAAAAGGGTGCCTTCGTGAGCTGCTTCGAAGACGCCCTCGCGCGCGCGATCGGCGCCCGTGAATGCTCCCCGCTCATGTCCGAACAGCTCGCTTTCCAGAAGCGTTTCGGTAAACGCCGCGCAATTGACAGCGACCAGCGGCTTCCCGGCACGCAAACTGTTGTGACGAATCGCGCGGGCGACGAGTTCCTTTCCGGTCCCGGTTTCTCCCGTGATGAGCACGGTAGCGTTCGTCGGCGCGACGCGCGCAATTTTTTCGTGAAGCTGGAGAATCGCCGCGCTGCGCCCCGTGATCTCCGACGAGCCCTCGAGACGGACCACCGTGTCGCGAAGCCTGCTGTTCTCGCGCACAAGCCGGGTGTGCTCCATCGCGCGCGTCGCGGATGCTAGCAGAACTTCAGGAACGAAGGGCTTAGTAATGAAATCAAATGCGCCGCGGCGCATGCTCTCGACCGCAAGTTCGATTGTCGCGAATGCGGTAAGAAACACGACGGACAGTGTCGGATCGGTCTCTCGCGCCGCGGCGAGGACGTCCAATCCTTCGCCGTCGCCCATTTTCTGGTCCGTTATGACGGCATCGAATGTATGCTCGGCAAGCGCGCTCCGGGCGTCGTTGACGCCGGCAGCCTCGACGACTTCGTGATGCTCCTGCTTGAGATTGGAAATGAGAATCCGCCGCAAATGCGGTTCGTCATCTGCAATCAGTATCTTCCCCATAGCCCGTCCCTTATCTGAGAGATTGGCTCCCGGTGTGCGCCGGTATCTCAATCGAAAAGCATACGCGCCGCGGTTCGTTGATTCTCAATACGATGTCGCTGCCGTGGGCGCGTGCGATATTGCGCGCGATCGCGAGTCCTAATCCGTTGCCGCCCTGCTTGGTGGTAAACAGCGGTTCGAAGATCCGCTCGACGGTTTCAACGGGAATCGGTCCGGCAGGGTCGATTACGTCGATTCGGATCGTGCCATTGCCGTTCTTCTGAGCGTTGAGCTTCACCTGGTCGCCGCGGTGACAGGCGTCGATCGCGTTCAGCACCAGGTTCAAGAGCGCCTGATGCATCTGGTTTGCGTCGAACTCACCCTCGAGATCGCTATCGACGGCGACATCGATGGCCACACCCTCATTCGCGGCGTGCGCGCGGGCGACCGTCGCGACGTAGTTCAGCGTATCGGCAAGGTTCACCCGCGCGATTTGCACGGGGCGCGGGCGCGCGTAGACGAGGAAGTCGGTGGTCAGTCGCTCGAGACGTTCGGCTTCTTTGGCCGCGATCGAGAACATTTCTTCTCGTTCGGCTTCGCCCTGACCCGGCCGGTTGGCGGTCGCCAAGGAGCTGGAGATCATCGCGACCGGATTTCGGATCTCGTGCGCGATCGCCCGAGACAGCCTGCCGATAGCAGCGAGCTTCTCTTCAGATAGCAATTGCTGACGGGTACGCTCGAGTTCCTCGATGTTGCGCGCGAACTTTGCCTCGCGCTTGCGGAGATTGTTGACGAGAAGCCACACCAGCACTCCCATCACGCTGTAAATCACCGCCATCGCGCCCGCTTCGATGTACTCGCCAAATTTCAGGCCGTACGCGCCCACGAAGCAGATGAAGTCGGCCAGCGCGATCACCGCGATCGTCACGCCAAGGCCGAGCCTGAACGACGCTTCGAGTATCGGAAGCAGCATCAGCGCGTAATATGCGGTATCTCCCCTGAGGGTCAGCGAGGTAAGCACCAACGCGAGTATCGAGTTGAAGCCGAGAGACCAATAAGTGAGGAAGCGGCGGGTGCCTTTGGAAATTGCTGCGTTTCTCGCGCGAATCCAGATGAAATAAGCCCCCTGAATTACAAAACCCGCGGTCAGGACGATGATGACGGATTCGTCCGGCCGGCCGCGTACGAGTCGCGAGATCGCCTGAAGGGCAAACAGCGCGCCAATCAGCAGCAGATTGAGGGCGGCAAAGACGAATTCCTGCCGGCGAAACGAATCGTGATCTTCGACGGCGAAGTCGCCCGCGCCGATCGTGCTCGCCAGCGAGCTAAGCGCCCACAGATTCTTGCTCGGTTTGTTCTCGATCATGTTGATGAGGGTCGGCGCATCGCTGCGCGGTCCATTGAGCAAACGCGATGCCGCCATCGAACATTAAAATTCGTCAACAATCGCAGAAGTTCTGAAGATGCCTCGACTCTCCTCGTTCAAAAGTTTGTACGTTCGATCTTTCCCATGTTTAAATTTTTGAACTAATCGAGGTCCTTGTCGAGACGCGGAGATGAGAAGCCGCGCGATTGCCCAACGATACTTGCGTAAAGCAATGGCAGGCCGTTTGCTAAGTACGAGCACCTGTCGCTGTCGCTTTGCTTCATACGGATAACATCGCCTCCACGCGCGGACGACGTGAATCGTGCCTTGAACGTCCGTCGGGACGTCCGCTTCAAAATGCCGGCGAGCTCATTGAGCCGACCGCGTTCGACAAAAAGACGAGTGAGACAATGCCCTCAACGATGCGCGAGCAGGCATATCGGATTTATCTCGAATTCCTCGAAACGGCTGAGAACAAGCGGCGCTGGAATATTTTCAACGACGTACCTTGGGACAAACTGGACGCCAGCAAAGCAACCGACGAAGTCGGAGACCGCGTGGAGATCTTCTGCACCGAAGAACTCTATGTACCGGACTACAGTTCCCAAGGACTCGATTTGTCGCGCTCGATGTTCGGGATGGCGTGGTTTCAAACTTGTTGGGCTTTTGAAGAATCCAGGCATGGACTGGCCTTTCGCGAATACCTGACCCGTTCAGGTCTTCGTTCGCCAGCGCAGTTCGAGGCGTTGGCGAGGGGGACGTTTTCAAAGGAGTGGAAACTGCCCTTTCAAACGATTCGCCAGATGGCCTGCTATGGCGCGCTCCAAGAGAGTGCGACCTTTACTGCGTACAACCTGCAGAGAAATAAAGCGCGCGAGGCTGGCGATGAGGTGCTGGAGGCGATCTTCCTTTACGTTGGCCGCGACGAGGCGGCGCATGCCGGGTTCTATCGCGACATGATCCACTTGGAGCTGATTCACGACCGCGAGGAGACCGTCGCCGACCTGGCTCATGTCCTCTCGAACTTCAAGATGCCCGGCGACGGTCTGATTCCGGACTATCGGCGACGGCTGGAGAGTTCGGGAGCTGGAATAAGTCCGCGGGTTTTTCTCGCGCGCGTGGTGTGGCCGCTGTTGACCACGTTGGCAATCAGCCGCGATGAGATGAAGAGCGCGCTGACGAAGCGAGCGGCTGCGAATCCCGATTGAGATGGACGAAGCCGTGACAAATCAGTTCTCCGGCGCCAAGCACCCGGTATTGCGATCTATCGGTCGGGCTCTTTTCCCGCCAACTATCCTCAGGAAATTCTCTCGACGGCCCTGTGGAACGAGTGGAACGGCAAAATTGAAGACCGCAACCGTTTCAACCGCCTGCATCGGTCGGCGTGCGCGGGCGACACCTTGCGCCGCCGATGGAAGATTATCGCGCGCTCGATTCGTTCTCGAAAGTGAACGACAAGTGGGTGGACCGCGCCGCCGAGCTCGGCGAACAGGCGGCGTTATCGGCACTCGCGCGCGCGGGGCTGTCACCCGCGGACGTTGACCACATATTTTTCACTACGGTGACGGGCATCGCGTCGCCGAGCATCGACGCCAAACTCGTGAATCGGCTTTCGATGCGGCCGACATCAAGCGCACTCCGATCTTCGGCCTCGGTTGCGTCGGCGGTGCCGCCGGACTGGCGCGAGCGGCGGACTTGTGCTCCGCAAAAACGTTTCGCTCTTGGCATGAAGCCCCAATAGCTGTTAGCAATTTTCAGCAGGCAACGTGAACGACAGGGGGCCTCTTGCATCATGCGCGCGGGACTGAGTTGGTTCAGGATCCTTGGTGATCTAGTCCACTTTCTGTGTCTCGGCTTGCGCTCCAGAACCTCGCTAGCGGCCGAGAATCTGTTCCTGCGCAAGCAGCTCGCCTTTTATCAAGAGCGCAAGGTCAAGCCCCGACGTGCGGACAATCCGACCCGCCCACGCTGGTGCTGCTCAGCCGCTGGTTCGATTGGCGCGACGCTTTGGTCGTCGTAGAGACCCAAGACTTTGGTTGCCTGGCACCGCAAGGGCTTCCGCCTCTTCTGGCGCTGGAAGTCCGAAGCTGGCAGGCGGCCGATCCCCGCGGCGCTCCAACACTTGATTCGAAGGATGGCGCGCGATAACCCCTCATGGGGCGAGGAGCGGATCGCAAACGAGCTGCTGCTCAAGCTCGGTCTGCGCGTGTCGCCGCGCACAATCAGGAAGTACATGCCGAAGTTGCGGGCGGCGCCGCCCGGAGGACCGCGGGGCGACCAGCGGTGGGCAACTTTTCTAAGGAATCACGCTCGGGTGATCATTGCGTGTGACTTCTGCGTCGCGGTGACCGCCACCTTTCGAGTCCTCTACGTGTTTGTGGTAATGGAGCATGCCTCGCGTCGATTGATTCACTTAAACGCCACCGCTCATCCCACCGCCTCCTGGACGTTTCAGCAATTGCGAGAAGCCATCCCTTCCCTTCCGACCACGAGTATCGATTCATCATCCGCGACCACGACAGGATCTTTTCGGCCGAGTTGAACGCTTCGCTGACGCACCTAGGCCTCAAGGTGATCACCACGCCGGTGCGTAGTCCGCAGGCGAACTCGCTTTGCGAACGGCTGATCGGGACTCTGCGCCGAGAGTGCCTCGATTGGATCATTCCCCTGAGCGAAGGGCATTTGAGGAAAACTCTGGTGTCCTGGATGGCCCACTACAACCAAGGCAGACCACATTCCTCCTTGGGGCCCGGTGTTCCCGATCCACATGCAGCCTTCCCGTTCTTGCAACGCCACCGACACCGTTTCGACCGACCAGTTTCAATTGTCGCTCGCCCAGTCCTAAACGGAATTCACCACGAATACAGTGTCGTTGCTCGTGCTGCCTGAGTTCGTGACAAAAAAAGCGCTCGAGGTCGAATTGCTCCGATTCGGCGTTATAAGGGGGAAACGGGCTTGGTAGGGGATGGCGCCAGGAAAGGAAGGCCAATAAGATGATGGTTAAGGCCGGGATTGCAGTAAGAATTGCGGCAGAGAAAAAATACTTGGCGGCACAAGGTAACTCTAAAACGAGCGGACTCTCGGATCGCCCCATGGCCACGTTTTCTGGCCTACTTCCGAATTCTTCGTCGGCCTTTGTCTTAGCTTCCCTCATTGTCATCGAAAGGTCGATAACCTTTCGGTCACGAAGCGACTCGATGAGGTCGGCCTGATAGTCAGGCGCACCCCTGGCCCAAGTCGCGCCGAGGCCAGCCAAAGAAAAGGCGACGACAAAGAAAAGCTCAATAAGTGACGCGTATGGCGTGCTTGGGTGTAAGGCGTTGAAGACCGCGACCTCGCCTAGCAGCGCTGCGCCGAGTTAGCGTTGACTGTCGCACGAGGCGTTTGTATTCGGCCAATCGACGACCGACCTCGTATGTTGACGTGTGCGTGGCGAATTACCAATTTTCCCAGAATCAGCAATTCGCCACACACAGGTTTTGAGGAACCACAGCCGTTCAGATTTGCGAAGCAATTCGGGCCAGACCAAATTGTGAGAAGCGACAGGGATTTTTCTCGAAACCGAGAATCAACTGTAGTCCGCCTCTCCGAATAGAGAGAGAATGTAAACGGCGGAAAATCAAACATTAGGATTGATGGATTTTGAAAAGCCGGAGCGCATCAAAGTGTCGTTCGATCTCACTGCGTTGTGATTCGAATAATACGTTGTCTGCCTTCGCAGCATGCATAGCGTCGCTTAGTTTCTTATATATCTCCTTCAGCGATGGAAACTGCTGTTTGAAATCCAACGGCAAAGACTTTGCGTAACTATCACATAGATCATAACCCCCTAGCTCCGCAGAATTTCCTGTCACCGCACGCATATGCTGTTCAATTAGAGTTCGTAGCAGGAATACACCGGCAAGAGCCCGCCCCGATTGGTACGCTATTATTGCTTGCGAATAGAACTTTCTTTGATCCTTCGGTATAAGTGACGGTGCTTTGACCTCCTCGAACTCGCTTCGACCGGTGAGCATGATTTTCCGCCCTATCCTTCGGACCAACAAAACTATGACTGCGGTTTTACAGCGCTGGCATTGAAGCGGGAAGCAGAAAGCCTGTTTGCCTGGGCTGCCAAGGGAGATCGGCTGCTGCGCGGATTCATTGCCCCAAAAATTGAACGCCTCAATATCGTCACAGACAGGGCACAGCAACCGGACAGGAGGCAGTGAGAAAAAAAGCGAGACCTGCAAAAAGAGACCCAAAATACCAATCCTTCGCATCTAGTTCCTTGAGCAACTCTTTTGTGATCGCTTCTTTGGAGACTTTCCGTAAAGGAAGATCCCCTCTCTGTCCCCTCACGAATGCTTCATGGGCTTGTTCTGTGACACAAGGCTCGAAATCTGCGCTAACCGATTGGTATAGGTGCCTTGAGTTGATCAATTCCTGAAGAGCCTTCTCGATTACCTCGAGTCAGGCGCAAATGATATTGACCCGAGCGAATAAAACACGAACGTGACTCGCATCGTCGTCGGACGCCTCAAGCCGTCCTGGACACCCTTGGAGTCTCCGGTCGGGCGGACCAAGCTTTGAGGAGCCACAGGTCCGTCGTTCGAAATGCACGAGCATCGTAGGCGCATTACGCTCGTTTGTGGACCTATGTTCAGGCGCACTGGAAACCTCGACCGATCTCGTGGCAAGCTGCGAATTCGGATCGGCTCGTCGGCGTTGACTACCTGCTGGATAAAAGCGACGCAATGACCATCACGCACGGAGAGCACGTACATGACGGAGTCTCTGGATAAGCCCATTGGAATGACCGCGAAACCCACGCGGCCGCAAGAATTCTACGATAGCATTAAGCGGAAGTTCGCTGAGGAACGCGACCTCAGGCTGAACTATCGCCCGCAAGGCACCGCGCAGTACACGTCGGATCTGACCGGCGCACTATCGAAGTACGAAGTTGACCCATACGCGGGGGAGATCACGCCTCGCGAGCCAATCAACGATACGGTTGAAGTCTTGTTCATCGGCGGAGGGTTCTCAGCGCTCCTGACCTCCGCGAGACTGCGGGAGCATGGCGTTGAAAGCATTCGCATCGTCGAGCGCGGAGCGGATGTCGGCGGCACATGGTACTGGAATCGGTACCCCGGAGTGGCATGCGACGTCGTCGCGTATGACTACCTGCCCCTGCTCGACGAAATGAACTATGTGCCCAAGGATCACTACGCCAGGGGCCCCGAGATTTTCGAGCACTGCCAGGCTATCGCCAGAAAATACAACCTGTACGAGCTTGCAACCTTTCAGACCACCGTCACCTCCACCGTTTGGGACAGTGCCGAACAGAATTGGAACATCGCCACGGACCGAGGCGATTGGATGAAGGCGCAGTTCGTCATCTGCGCCAACGGCACTCTCTCCAAGCCCAAGCTGGCGAAGATTAAAGGCCTCGAAACGTTCAAGGGTCATTCCTTTCACACCTCGCGCTGGGACTACACCTACACTAAGCCAGATCTCTCGGGCCTAGAAGATAAGGTCGTGGGCATCATCGGGACCGGTGCGACGGCGGTTCAGGCCATTCCCGGGTTGGGCGCGGCAGCGAAAGAGCTATATGTTTTCCAACGCACGCCATCATCGATTGACGTTCGCGACGACTGGCCGACCGATCCCAATTGGGCGCGAAGGCTTCCTCAAGGATGGCAGGCCCGGCGGCGAGCGCGGGCACGGATGGAACCGCGTCTGACCGAGGAGCAAAAGGCGAAGCAGGCCGCGATGTCACCACAGGAGAAAATCCGCCGGCAGGAGAATGCGAACATCGAGGCTATGATGAAGATCGATCAGCGCATCGATGCGACCGTCAAGGACAAAGCGACTGCTGAGGCGCTCAAGCCCTGGTACATGCTGCTATGCAAGCGCCCATGCTTCCACAATGACTACTTGCCGACCTTCAACCGGCCCAGCGTCCGTCTAGTTGACACCAAGGGCAAGGGCATCACGGAGATCACCGAAAAGGGACCGGTGTTCGAAGGCAAGCAGTACGAGCTCGATGTCCTCATCTACGCCACAGGCTTCGAGGTGCAAAAGACCGGTATCTACAATCAGATCAAAGGCGAGAACGGCCTCGAACTCAACGATAAGTATCGGGAAGGCATACGCACCCTTCTTGGAATCCATTCGCAGGGCTATCCAAATCTTTTCATCATGGGCGGCTATCAGGCCTCATTCCAATTCAATTTGACCGACATGCTCCAGGCCCAAGGCGATCACGTCGCCGCGTGCATCGAGTACGCTCGTCGACATGGACTTCAGGCCATCGATGCGACACCGGAGGCCGAGGAATGGTGGGTGCAGCAAGTCATCAGACACCGCGGCAAGACCAACCGGAATCAGGAATGCACGCCGGGCTATTACAACTTCGAGGGCGAGTTTCAGCGCCGTCAGGACGGTAATTACAATGGTGGCTTCTTCCAGTACTGCAACCACTTGACCGAGGTACAAGCACGGATGGAGGAGCACTTTTCCTTCACCAGAAAGTAGCTGTAGCCGAGCGATCGCTTTCCGGCGCTCCGCGCGGCGCGACGTCACCTCGGTTGTTGCCCGCCGTTTCCATAGTCGGGCGGTTGTGGAGCCAGAGAATTTTTCAGTCAGCATCGTCCCCAGAAGTAGCCCTGAAGGGGCCGAGCCTCTTTCTGGCCCGGTCCCCTTCCCAGGTCGTAGTCAAATCACTTCTTGAGTTTCGCGCGGTTTCCATTTCGCTCCAAATCTCCTTGAGCCGTAAGGGCCAATCATTCTAAGCGGCTGGGCTTCTCGCTCCGAGGGTGGAACTGTAGTTTTTTCGAACTCTCAGGCAACTCCCTCGGCGACGGACGGGAATCTGCCGAGAAGGAAAGGGACCGAGTGTCTGGGCGCCCGATCCCAATCGCGCCTCTTGTCGCTACTTTTTGTTTTTCGCCTTCTTCTCCCGCGCCGCCGAACTGTACCGCTTGCTGAAACACTTTCGGCAGCGCCGATCGCGTCGTTTGATGAAGCTCGGCGCCAGGTCGTCAGAGCCGCAGTAGCGGCATACGAGCTTCGCTGCCTTCGGCTTACGCTCGGCCTTGTTCCCGGGCAGTCGCCGATGCTTGGTTTCGGTCGGCTCGGTCTTCTTACCACTTGCCAATTTCGCGCGTTCCATTTTCTTGGTCTCCTTCAGCCGTAGCGGCTGACCGCGGATGTTTGCTCTGTTGCGGCCCCGGAGCGAGCGGTGAGCGCTCATTTTCCTGCGACCTGCCAGCGCGAGCGAAGGCGATGGGAAGGCGAACGGAGCGTGAACACGTTGACTGGCTTGGGAGGCGAACCAGAGCGATGTGTGTGACTGCCCGCGCTGGAGGCGGGCAGCACATGAAACACAAAGTATCTTCAACTACTTCGGCACTGGCGCACGAAATCGCGGCGCTACGACAGGCTACTCCTGCCGACCTCAAGCAGCGCTGGCGGTCGCTCTACGGCAATGAACCGCCGTGACGTATCAGTCGCGACCTGCTGGTGCGCGCGCTGGCTTATCGCATCCAGGAAAAGGCGCTCGGTGGGCTTAAGCCCTCCACGCGCCGGTTGCTGGCTAAGGTCGCCGCCCACGCCTCGGCCAACCGGCCCGTCGAAGTTGCACCCGAACCCAACCTCAAGCCGGGAACAGTGTTGCTGCGCGAGTGGCACGGCACCCAGCATCAGGTGATCGTCCGCGAGGATGGCATCCTCTTCCGGGGCAAGCCATACAAGTCGTTGTCAGAGGTCGCCTACCGAATCACCGGCACCAAGTGGTCGGGGCCGCGCTTCTTCGGACTGAAATCGAATCATCAGGAGCGAGGCGATGGAACAGTCTAAGCCCAAAACCCGACGCTGCGCCGTATACACGCGCAAGAGCTCTGAGGAAGGGCTCGAGCAGAACTTCAACTCTCTGCACGCCCAACGCGAAGCGTGCGAGGCGTTCGTCAAGAGCCAGGCAAGCGAGGGCTGGAAACTTGTAAAGACCGCTTACGACGACGACGGACTATCGGGCGGCACCATGGAGCGGCCGGCGCTCAAACTCCTACTCGCCGATATCGGTGAAGGCCTCGTCGATGTCGTAGTCGTCTACAAGGTGGATCGCCTGACCCGCTCGCTGGCCGACTTCGGCCAAGATGGTCGAACTGTTCGATGCGCATGGAATCTCGTTCGTCGCGGTCACTAAGCAATTCAACACCACCACCTCGATGGGCCGGCTACGCTCAATGTCCTGCTGTCTTTCGCCCAGTTCGAACGCGAGGTCACGGGCGAGCGCATCCGGGACAAGATCGCTGCCTCCAAGCGCAAGGGCATGTGGATGGGAGGCGTGCCGCCGCTGGGATATGACGTTCGCGAGCGGCGGCTGGTCGTTAATCCTGCGGAAGCCGAAACTGTCAGGCACGTCTATGAGCTGCTACCTGGAACTGGGCTGCGTCCGGCAGCTGAGCAAGGAATTGGAGCAGAGAGGGAAGAAGTCGAAAGTCCGCGTCTCGCGCAACGGCATCAAGTCGGGAGGGTGCCGGTTCTCTCGTGGAGCATTGTACGAGCTGCTGGCTAACCCGATTTACATAGGTGAGATCCGGCACAAGCAGGAACGCCATCCGGGTCAGCACGAAGCGATTCTTCCACGAGAACTTTGGGAGAAAGTTCAGTGCCGGCTCAACGAGAACGCCGCACGCGGTCGTGGTACATCAAACAGATCTATTACTAGTCCGCTTGCCGGAAAGCTCTTTGACGCCGATGGTCAGCCGCTGTACGTGCAGGGAGCGACCAAGGGCAGGCGGCGCTACCGTTACTACGTCTCGAAGTGCCTGGTTAATGGCTCGGCGAGAGACAAGGGAAAAGGGTGGCGACTCTCGGCGACCGAGCTTGAGCGCGCGGTAGCGATCGCCGCACGACACATCCTGAGCGATCGGGCGGGACTGCTGGAGGCGCTTGGGAAGTCAGGAATCGATTCGCCCGATGTTAGAGCAACCCTCGAATCGGCATCGAATCTCCTCCGGCGGCTGCACAATGAAGCCGACACGGCGGACTGCCTCGTCGAGAGCATCGAGAGGTCCGAACTCCGCGATGACGGCATATCGGTAACACTCAGAATCGAGGTTCCCTGCTCGCAGGCAGGCGTTCGGACCAACAGCATCTTAAATCTATCGCGCTTCCTGCCGCTGAGAATGAAGCGGCGCGGCGTGGAAACCCGAATCATCATGGCAGAGGGCGAAGATCTGCCGCGGAAGGTAGACCCGGCGCTGCTCAAGGCGGTGGCGCGTTCCAGGGCGTGGTTCGAAGAGCTTGCCTCTGGACAGATGCGCTCGCTGACCGACATCGCGCGGCGGGAGAAGATAGCGCCGCGCTACGTCGAGCGTCTCTCGCGGCTTTCATTCGTAGCACCCCGAATCGTCGAAGCGATCTGCCAGGGACGTCAGCCTGCTGATCTAAACGCCGAGATGCTGCTCAACCGGATCGATTTGCCGCTGGAATGGTCGGCGCAGCTAAACGCGCTCGGGATCGACTGAAATCTCCGCTGATTTGAGCGAGGGCGATTGGTGGGCGACGTTCGACTCGAAAGTGTTCGAACCCTGAAGCGACCCGTTTTTTCCTCGCGTGGAGAAAAACCCGCGCAATTCAGCGAATCCGCACCGAGATGGCTTTCTCCGGTTCGCATTGAGCGCAAAACCGCCACGTCCCGCGCGGATTTGCCGCCATCTCCAGATTGTAGGGAAGCGCTACAGACTGTGTGGCGGAGAGGGGGGGATTCGAACCCCCGAGACCCTTTCGAGTCTACACGCGTTCCAGGCGTGCGCCTTAAACCGGGCTCGGCCACCTCTCCGCGCGCGAACGCGATTATGCATCACCTAAACACGCGGGGCCAGTTCGTGAGTTTGAAGGTTCGCGACCAGGACGCTCAACAAGCCGCTAGCCAATCAGACAGGCCTCGAGGTGCGGACGAAAATGCTCCAGGTTCGAGCTTGCAGACCGTAGCAGCTTGGCGGAACGGGCGATCTCTATGAAGACGCTGGCGGAGCGGAGACAGCCGACGCAACCAGCAGCACGACCGCATCGCGCTTTCCGAGCGCGGCGAGGCGATGCGGAGTGCGCGCGTCGAAATGCGCCGCGTCGCCGGGTTGCAGCGAATGTCGTTCGTTTTCGAAAATGAGGCTCAACCCGCCTGAAATCACGTACAGCCATTCCTCGCCCTCGTGCTTGTAGAATTTGTCGTGATGCCGGCTCGCCGGAATTCGCATCTCCATCGCCTGCAAGCCCGTCAGCGGGCCACCGCCGGACACCGCGCGATAGGCAAGACCGTTGGCAATTCTCGGCGCCGAAGTTCTTGAGCGAAGAATCTGCAGGGCGGCATCGCCAGTCCGTCGCCATCGAGCAAAGTGCGCACCGGGATCTCGTAAACCTGGGCCAGCGTCAGCAGCGCCGCGAGCGAAGGCTGGCGACTTCCGCTTTCCAGCCGCGACAGGTACGGTTCCGACAACTTGCTGAGCTCGCTCAGCTTCTCCAGCGTCCATCCGCGCTGACCACGCAACGTCTTAAGCCGTGTGCCGAGCGAGGAGAGAACCCGCTCCAGCGGTTTCGCAATTCCGATTCCGTCCCCCATCGGGATTGAACTAACATCAAGCATGCCTGCAGGGCAACCAACATTTTCTCGATGGTGACCGTCCTTCCCCCGCGGATTTACGCCGCCTCGACCTGTACCGCATCGCCGGCGCGGATTACTCCTCCGCGTTCGACCGTTGCATAGACTCCGACGTTTGCATGATTGGCCGAAACCGCGGCTTTCAGAATCCCCAGGTCCCTGGGCAGATCGCCTTGCGGCAAGGTCGTCATCACGCAGCGCCCGGTGACGCAGCTGACTTTCAGCCGCACCTGATCGCCGATTCCCAGCGTGTGTCCGACCCATGAATTTTCGACGAAGCCCTCGTCGGTTCCATGAGGATCGACTATCAGGTTAGGCCGAAAGCGCCGTGCTTCAAAACTGCCTTGCGGATAGACGCTCTGAAGTTTCTTCAACGTCGCGGTGGTGAGGATGTGCACGACGGCGCCGTCGAAGAACGTGGCCGGCGGCATCGCCTCTTCAGTGACAGTCTCGCGATGGGCCAGATTGTCGATGTCAGGCCAATACTCCTCGAGCTGCGGACTTGCGGGCGGCTTCGATTGCAGGGAGACGCTGGCGCCGAGTGCGCGCGACATAAGGCTGTCGAGATTGTCTTGCGTACTGGTGGCAGTTACGCCACCCGGCATCGTGATTCTGACCGGAGGAATGCCCTCGTGCATATCGGGAGGTTCGACATAAGCCGCGCGGAAGGCGAACATGGCCGGCCACTTGCGCGGATTTTTGGCGCTAACCACTTTGCCGGTGGCCAGATCCACCAACGCATAGTACCGATCGCCCAGTAGTCCGCGCTCGGTGACCAGGCTTGAATTGATTTCCTCTCCCATCATCGATTTCACCGGGTAGCGCCACAGCGAGACGATCGAGCCGCCGGCGTTTGCTTCGTATTGCATCGCTTGTCCGTTCTCCTTCATCAGGCTGTCGCCTTTTCGCGGGTTTCGATGTCCGGGGCGGTCACCACTCTCAAGTTGACGGGCGCCGCGCCGTGTTCGGCGTGAATGCGATCCTTGACGCTGTCGATGAAGTCAGGATTGCGCCGCAGAATCATGAACCAGGTGAATCCGATCGCGAGATAGCCCAGGAAAATGTACGGGAAGATATTCACCGGCCACGACGGCACCGGGTAAACGCTACCGACCGCCGGGACCAGCAGTAACGCGACCGATGCCACCGAGAGCGCGACTGCGCCCGCGCTGAGTTCACCGCGTTTGCTGAGATATGCCGGGGCCGCAATCGAAATCAGAAAGTACGCTCCGAGAAAGCCGAAGGCGCCAAACGTTCCGGCGTCGTTGAAGGCGTCGAGAATTTCGAGCTTGAACACCTGGGTCAAAATGACAGTCGACATGAAAATCAGGATTGACATTATGGTCACAGCGACGTGCGGGGTCTCGTTGGTCTCGTGCGAAGTTCCAATCGAGCCGTGAAACACGCCCAGCTTTCCCATCGGATAGAGAATCCGCGCGCCGGAGTTCATGCAGGACAGCGCCAGTGAATAGAAACTCGCCATCGCACCGAACGAGATCGGCGCCTTCAGCCATCCGACGTGCATCATGTCAGAGAGCACGTTGAGCGGCGCATCGATCTTGTCGAGAGTCGTCTTGTAGCCGGCGAAGCCGAGCACCTCGGTATAAGAAACGAGGACGAAGAATGCTCCGGTCAGCAGCAGGCTCCAGATCACCGCTCTGGGAATAGTAGTCAGCGGATTTCTGGCTTCCTCGCCAAACGCGGTGGCGCACTCGAACCCGACCAGGCTGAAAATCGCGACCACGACGCCGAGGCTGATTCCTGAAAATGACCCGCCTTCCAGTCTAATCTGGGCCGGGTCAATCGCTGATTTCTGGCCGAACAGAACGATCGCGCAGAGCAAGAGAATCAACACAACCGACAACCCTTCCATCACCAGCATCAAGCCGCTTGATAGACGGATGTCCTTGTAGCCGAGGTACCAGATGCTGCCGGCGCATACGGCAAACAGCGCCAGCGCTGGTACGTGGATGCCCATCATGTCGCAGAGCGTGCTCGCGAAGATGGTGAAGCCGGTCATGCCCGCGGTTCCGATAAACAGATAGGCCCACACCAGGCACCAGCCTGAGAGATTGCCGAGGGTGGTGCCCAGTCCCATCACGGTGTAGGCGTACATCGATCCCGCGGAGGTCGAGCGCTTGGCAAACTGGTTCAGATTCAGCGCCACGAAGAGCAGCATGACGGTGCCGAACAGATATGCGAGCCAGCTCGCATTGCCGGCGTTGCTGTACATCAACGGCACAATCAGCGCGGCCGTCATGGTCGGCGAAATCAGCGCGATTGCCATCGCGGTGATGCCCGAGAAGCCGAGACATTCCTTCCGTAATGATTTGCCAGGTTCATTCATGGAACATTCCCTCCAAGGCTGAGCCCGCTGGCACCCGTTGCCCGAGCGGCCAGCGAACGACTAAAATTGCCTGGTAGGCAACTATGCAAGCGAAGTGCCTGACAGGCAACCTCTTCGACCTCTCAGGCAATTAAAGAGAAATAAGCGCGGCGGCCTGCTCGCATGACTCGGTGCTGCTCAGATGACGCCGAAGCGGGCAGCAGCCGGGCCCGCGTGCTGCGCATTTGGACACGCGCATTTCTCACGCTGGAGAAAATTCGTCAATACGGCGCGTGCTTGATCGCGCCACATCGGGCAGATTAAAGAAGTCATCAGGAGCCAGTCGCACAGACGGCTCACTACTGGAGAACGTTTCGATGCTGCATACGCCGATTTGCGATTACTTTGGAATCAAGTATCCGATTCTGCTCGCCGGAATGGGCGGTGTCGCGATGCACAAGCTCGTCTCCGCGGTTTCCAACGCCGGCGGACTCGGCGTGATTGGCGCCGCGTCGCTGAGCCCCGACGATCTGCGCGCTGAGATCCGCAGGACTCGCGAGCTGACCGACAAGCCGTTCGCCGTCGATTTGCTCGCGCCGATTCCCGACATGATGCGCCCGCACGTGCCCGTCATGATCGAGGAAAAGGTCAAGGTGTTCGTCGCGGGCCTCTCGGTGCCGCAGGAATTCGTCAAGGTGATGCACGACAACGGAATGAAAATCGTCGTGATGTGCGGCAAGGTGCATCACGGCGTCAAGTCGCAGGATGCCGGCGCCGACGTGGTCGTCGCGCAAGGCACCGAGGCCGGCGGGCATACCGGCGAGATCGGGATGCTCTCGCTGGTGCCGCAGATGATCGACGCGGTGAAGCTGCCGGTGCTGGCCGCGGGCGGAATCGCCGACGGAAGGCAGATCGCGGCGGCGCTGACGGTCGGTGCGCAGGGCGTCGTGATCGGCACGCGCTTTATCGCGACGCCCGAGGCGCAGGCGGCGCCCGGCTATCGCGACGCGATCGTAAGGGCGCACGAAGATTCAACCCTGCGCACGCGCGCGTATACCGGCAAGACCTGCCGCGTCATCCGCACCGAATATGCGCTCGAGTGGGAGAAGGACCCGTCGAAGATTCAGCCGTTCCCGCTGCAGGCGCAGACTTCGTCGCGCAACGGCGTCATGAACTACACGGGACGCGGCGGCGCCGACGTCGATCCGAATCGCACCTTCATGCCCACCGGGCAGGGCGCGGGATTGATTCACGAGATCAAGCCGGCGGCCGAAGTATTCGCGGATTTGTTGCGCGAGACGGAAGCGGCGCTCCAAAAGGCGCAGCTATTGATGACGGGCGATCCCGCAAGGCAGCATTCAGCGGCGCCAACGCGCTGAGAACGGAAAAGACGGCGCAGTTTTTCCCGACGAACGGGCGAGGCAATTCGGAATCACACGCCGCGAGAGATGCCCGGCCAGATCTGTTTATGCATCTGCAATTGCATCCGCGCCGGCAATCGATCCTCGAGTATCCACGATGCGAGCGCGGCCGGCTCAAGTTGTCCGAACACCGGGCTCAGCAATAGTGCGCCCGCGCGCGTCGCCAGGCCGCGCGTGACGATCGCGTCCCTGGCCCATTCATAGTCCGCGCGATCCGCGACGACGAACTTGATCTCGTCGCGCATCGTGAGATGGTCGAGGTTGCTCCAGAGATTTCGTTCGCATTCACCGCTGCCCGGACACTTGAGATCCATAATTTTGATGACACGCGGGTCGAGCTTGCTCACGTCGGCCGCTCCCGACGTCTCGATCATCACAGTGTGGCCCGATTCGAGCATCTCGCGCGTCAGCGGATACACGCCTTCCTGCAGCAGCGGCTCGCCGCCCGTCACTTCGACGAGGTCGCATCGGTAGCCGCGAATTATTTCCGCGACTTCCGCAATCGGCATCCGCCGGCCTTCATAGAATGCGTACTCGGTGTCGCACCATTTGCATCGCAGGTTGCATCCGGTGAGCCGCACGAACACGCACGGACGGCCCGCGTGCGTGGATTCGCCCTGGATGCTGTAGAAAATTTCGTTGATATGCAGCCGCTCGGAAATCATTTTTTTTGGGAGAGTGATGCTAGCGTTCGTGCGGCGTCACGCGCTTCCTCCATGACGATGCGCAGCGCGACTTTGTGTTCAGCGGCGATTCGCCGGCAGTCATCGTACTCCGGCGAAACCGTAGCCGGCTCGCGGCCATGCGCGCCCGATATCTTGACGCGGACTTTGCCCCATCGCGTCTCGACTTCGTGAATCTCGCGATGCAGTTTCAACCGCTGGACAACATGAGATCGCAAGCCAATCGTAGTGGTTTCAGCGAAAATGATCTCAGCAATAATGTTGCGATCTACGGCTTTCGCGATCACATCAAGCATCACCGCCGGACGCCCCTTCTTCATCATCGTGGGCGTGAGCGTCACGTCGCGCGCACCCGCGTCGAACAACCGATTCATGACGTGGTCGTAAATCTGCGGACTGAGGTCGTCGATATTCGCGGAGATTTCGATCATCTCGTCGCTATCGAGCACGGCGCGCTCGTGCCCTAGCATCAGACGCAACACGTTGGGCCGATCTTCCAGCTCGCGCGCGCCCGCGCCGTAGCCGATTTTCTCGACTTCGAAGTTGAGCGGGAGTTCCGCGGGACGCGCCAGCGCGCGGACGACAGCGGCGCCGGTCGGCGTGACCATCTCGTGCGCACCGTCGCCGATTTTCAGCGGGAATCCCGACAGCAGCTCGACTGTCGCGGGCGCCGGCACGGGAATGACGCCGTGCTGCGAGCGCGCGAATCCGTTGCCCATCGGGAGCGCAGACACGATCACGTCGCCGACGCCTAACTGATCGAGTCCCCACGCCGTACCGACAATATCGATAATCGAATCGACCGCGCCGACTTCGTGAAAGTGAACGCGGTCGGGCGTTGTGTTGTGAATCTTCGCCTCGGCCTGTGCGAGCACCTCGAAGATCGAAATCGCGCGACGCTTGACCGTTGCGGCGAGCGTCGACGCGTCGATCAGCGCGCGAATCTCGCCGAAGTGACGCTCCGGTTGTGGCTCTGTCACCTCAACGTCGAACTTGAGCGCCGAAATCCCGCTAAGAGTTTTGCGCCGCGTCGAGAGCCGGTAGCCCGCGAGCGGCATCGAGTCGATCGCGCGCTCAAATTCGCCAAAATCAGCGCCGCAATCGAGGATTGCGCCGACGATCATGTCGCCGCTGAGGCCGGAGAACGCGTCGAGATAAGCCGTTTTCATCGCGCAATCTTTACATGGTAGCAGGGCGTCTATAGAATCAAAAACTCGGCTCGTAGCGGGTTGTTCAACCGTGAGGCAAAGAGACCTCAAGCTCTTCAGAAAATTGCTCGAAGGCCGCAAGCGCGACATTCTCCAGGAATCAGAGCGCGCGGTCGGTACCATGAACAATGAGTCGGAAGAGGCCTACGCTGACCCGACTGACCGCGCCGCGCTCGAATCGGATCGCAATTTCCTGCTGCGGATGCGCGATCGCGAGCGCAAGCTGCTCGGCAAAATCGGCGAGGCAGTCGCGCGAATCGAAGACGGCTCGTACGGGCAATGCGAGGAATGCGGCGGCGACATCGGCATCGAGCGGCTGAAGGCGCGCCCCGTCACCACCCTTTGCATCGCATGCAAATCCGCGCAGGAAGCGCGCGAGTCGAAGATCTGAGCACTCCTCCAAACCCTCCAACCATCGGAAAAAAAAGATCGCGCTGCTATGAAAGTTAAAAAAGCGGTCATCCTCGCCGCCGGGATGGGCACGCGGATGCTCCCCGCGTCGAAGGTGATCCCCAAGGAAATTCTGCCGGTGGTGGATACGCCGGCGATCCAGGTCGTCGTCGAAGAGGCGGTCGCGTCGGGCATCACGGAGATAATTCTCGTCATCAGCCCCGGCAAGACCACTGTCGTCGATCACTTCAAGCCCAACGCGGAGCTCGAGCGTCATCTCGAAGATCGCGGCAAGCACGATATCCTTGAACTAGTCCGGCGCTGCAACAATCCCGCGCGGATTACGATCGCCGAACAGCTGCTGCCGCTCGGCCTCGGCCACGCGGTGCTGCAAGCGCGCGAAGCGGTCGGCGATGAGCCGTTCGCCGTGATGCTCCCCGACGACATCTTCGATTGCCCGCGGCCGTGCCTGCGCCAGCTCCTCGACGTAGCCGAAACGCGCGACGCGCCGGTGGTCGCGCTGCTCAAAGTCGCGCGCAGCGAGATCTCGAAGTACGGCATCGTCGATGCGAAAGCCGTGGGCGAGCGCACTTACGAACTTCGCGGAATGGTCGAAAAGCCGGCGCCCGAAAAAGCGCCGAGCGAATTCGCAATCATGGGACGCTACGTGCTGACGCCCGACATCTTCGACTTGCTCGCCGCGGGCAAGCCGGGCGCCGGCGGCGAGATTCAGTTGACCGACGCGCTGATGGCGTTGACCGCGCGCCGCAAGATTTACGGCTACGAGTTCGAGGGCGTCCGCTATGACCTGGGCGATCGCGTGGGGTTCATCTCGGCGCAAATCGGCTTCGGCTTGAAGCGCGCCGACCTGGCCGGCAGGTTGCGAGCCTACCTGAAGTCGGTTATCTCAGAATAGTACCGAGATGGGGCAGTAGCTCAGTTGGGAGAGCACTACGTTCGCAACGTAGGGGTCGAGGGTTCAACTCCCTTCTGCTCCACCATCCAATCCCTCGTTTTTCGGACATCGCGGAGAATCGCTCTAAAAGCCCGCGTGTGCGCGCGATTGAGGATCGCGCGTGGACCCTGAGAACGCTTCGTGCGGCGCAAATCGCCAGAATTCGGCGAGACCTATCCCAGTGCGATTTTGCCAGGTCCATCCTAAGACCCGACCTCGGGCGAACTGCTCGCCTTACTTCTGTCGCGGATCGACCCGCGAAACATGCGCGCTGGCCTGAGCATTCATGGAATCGAGAAGCTTGGCGACCTGCACAACCATCTGTCGTCCCTGCCGAATCACGAACTTTTCGCGCTCCAATCGTGCCAGATGCTCGGTAACTCTTGGCCGCGAGGCGCCCACCAGGTTGGCAATGTCCTTCTGGCTGAAAGCTACGCGCAGCAGCGTGCCGCGCGATTCCTCGACTCCAAAGTCCGAGCACAGTTCGATCAGCGCGATGGCTATTCGTTCGTGCAGGCCAAGGTTCAGAAAACTCGAGCTGCGCAGCAGGAGGCGGTACCATTGCTTCAAATCGTTGCTGTGAAATTGCTTGAAGGCGGACTCGGGAGCATTTGGGGTAATGCCGCTGAAATCAGCCCAGCTCACAGTTCCAACCCGGCAATCGTTGTAAGCCTCGCATTGAAAACCAGACTGACTGAGCGGCAGCGCCGGGAATTCCGGAATCGGTCCCGGCGCCAGCAGCGCCACCGTGACGGGCTCGTTGCGCGCGCTGCGGCAGGTGATCCGCGCAATTCCCGCCAACAGTATGTGAGCACCTTGGGCCTGTGCAACGTCGCGCAGAATAAGCGCGTGTCGTTTGTAGTTGGAAAACGAGAGGGTACTTCCCAGAAGTCTAAGCTCAGACGGAGAAAGCCACGACAAAATCTTGAGTCGGCTTAGTCTGTCGAGGTCTGTTTCGCGAGGAGCTTTTTTCTCATTCAAAATCGCACCGCCCGGGATCGGGCGTATACACCGTTGGCGCTTGCAACGGATCAGCCTGAATCTTGAAGCATGTTCTAGGCCAAATGAAGTTACGTTCAAGGCCGATTCTGTTACAAATGGTACAAATCCTCGGTTGCGTTCCCGCACCGATTGTCGTTACATCCGGCGACTGCGCTCGACGGCTGCGATTCTAGGGGCACAAGTTAGACTTAAGGGACGCCGAGATCGCTTCAATCTTCTTACCCATGGCACCACGCTCGTCACGCGGCAGATCCATCAGGCAAAGGGGGGCCAGGCCGCCTCAACCTCGCGCAGTCAGCGCTCAGGATTTAGGGAAATTGCAAGGGTTGGCGGGCCTTTCTTTACGCAAATTGGAAGCCTTGCGCGCCAGGATGAGGATTCGGCAGTTTTCCAAACACTCGATCGTCTATAAGGAAGGGGAATCGGATGACGCCGTGTACATCGTGCTCACGGGCATCGCCCGGCTTATCTGCCTCAATCGAAAAGGGAAACGCAATCTGCTCGAGGTGCTGGGACCAGGCGACGTGATAGAGATTCCGTCATTGTTGCCCGATATTCATAATAAACTCACCTGCGAGACCTTTACGGATTGTCAAATCGGGTTGATAAGCCCAACCGCGCTGGTGGAAGGCATCGTCGGCATTCCATTTCGCGAGTTCAATGAGGCGCTCAATTTGACGGTCGGCCGATGGTGGACGCTGCTGGAGCGCCACTCAAACTTTCTCAATCAAACCGTTCGAGAGAAAATCATGCTCGCCTTGCTCGACCTCGGCCGCAAGTTCGGTCAGCGAGACGACCACGCGATGATCGTGGATCTGGGTCTAAGCGGTCAGGACATCGCGGACCTGGTCGAGTCCTCGCGGCCCAAAGTGAGCGAGTGCCTCAAGAAACTGGTTGCTGAAGGCGTCGTGAAACGCGAACGCCGCCGTTTCATCATCGACTCGGTAAAAATTCAGGCTAGCCTGCGATCCTGACGCTGGTCGCGCCTTCGACAAATCGCTTCGCCGATTCTAAGCGATGGATCGCTAAACCGAATCAGGTGTCGGACCCTGAATGGGGTCTGGATTTCAAATCCCGTTTGGACCACCATCTTTCTCCGGAATATCGCGTGAGCATCACCATCGACAGCTACCGCTACGAAGAGATCTACCCGTCGTTCAAGGCGGCCACCGACGAAAAAGAAAAGACTGCGCGCATCAACGCCGCGTTTCTGAATAGACTCGCCAGCGAGCGCATCGTTTTGACGGGAACCGATCCCATCCTGATTGCCGATATCGGCAGCGGCCCATGCGATACGCTCGTAAAGTATCTTACCGGTGTGAAGTTCGACGCGGGCTTCAAGGTCCGGGCGACTGACTTCAGCATCGAGTACGCCGACGAACGCCGCGGCGAGGCGCTCGCGACTCTCGCGGCGGCGCAATCGGCGGGTACGCTGAAGCTCGTCGATTTCTCAGCGCGAGCCGGCGATTCATTCGCGGGACATCTGCTCGACTTGCTGGGATCGAACGGCAGGGCTGCGCGTTCGCGCGAGTTTCGAATCGTCTTTGCCTCGCATGTGCTCTACCACTGCGAAACTCCGGGGAGTGCCGAGCGCCTGATCGACGACGTGACGCAAAACGTTCTGGCCGACGACGGCATCTGCATCCTGTATCATCTGGCCAAAGTGCCGCTCAGCTTCCAGGACTTTCGCGCCCGCTACGGCAGCAACTCCGCAGCGGTGGCTCACAGCAACACGCCCGCGGTCGCGATCGACGATCCTCCCGCCAAGGTCGCTGAGGTCTGCGCCGCGCGCGGCATTCCATGCCACCGCATGGACTTCACCGCCGATCTCAGGTTCGCGATGCCCGACGAGAAGATCTGGAGTTACTTTCGAGATCCGTTGCGCTACGAACAGCTCTGCGCGACGCATCGAGAAGCCGTTGAAGATCTGAACCGCCTGATGTTCGTGACCCAGCGCGCGCCAGTCGAGTTCGCCGCCGATCCTTCTTCTACCGGATTGGCAGCGTATCTCGATGAAATCGGCGACGTCCTGAAACGCAATGCCGGGATTTTGAAACTGGCCGAGTCGATGCAGGTGATCTATCGGCCCGGTGCGCCGGCCGACTTCGGCAGACGAATCAGCGCCGCGCTCTCCTCGCTCGGTCAGCCCTAGTCGCACTTCGCCCTACCCGCTCGGAGATGTAAGCTCGCGTTCGTCGATATGTCAGAGCTCGCCACATGGGATAGCTTCTACGTAATCGTCGGCTCGGCCGCGGGCGCCCTGATCGGATTGCAGTTCGTCGTTATGACGCTGGTTGCCGCGAGGCGTCCGCAAGGCGCGGCGGAGGCCGGCGCCGCATTTGCCACGCCGACGATCATTCACTTCAGCATCGCGTTACTCTTGTCGGCACTTTCACGAGTTCCATGGCAATCGATCATTCCCGCCGCAGCTCTTTGGGGCCTTATCGGCTTCTGCGGAGTAGCGTACGCGCTCGTCGTAGCTCGGCGCATGCGCCGGCAAACCGTATACCAACCGGAGTTCGAGGACTGGCTATTTCATGCTCTGCTGCCTCTGGCGGCGTACGCGATGCTCGCGTTATCGGCAGTCGCAGCTCCGTCCCGCACGCGCGAGGCACTGTTTGGCGTTGGGGGCGCTGCGCTGCTATTGCTCTTCGTCGGCATCCACAACGCCTGGGATAGTACCGCCTACCACGTATTCTCCTACAAACCTAAAAACTGACGGAGGGGCGGCAGAGATCAAATCATGATTGGCCGAGGTGCCATATCTCGCGTGAGTATTCGGTAACTGCCCGGTCGCTCGAGAAATAGCCAATCCGCGCCAGATTGAGTATAGCCTTTCGCGTCCAAATCTCCGGGTGTTGATACTCAGTCAGTACTTTGGACTGGATATCCACATATGATCCGAAATCCGCCATCAGGAAATAGTCATCGCGATTGACCAGTACGTCGCGAACCCATCTGAACAGTCCCGGCTCGGCGGGACAAAATCGATCTGACGCCAACTCGTCGAGCACCCGCTTGAGCCGCGCGTCCGCCTCGTAGTATTCGCGCGGCCGGTATGTCCCCTTCAACGTCAGCTCCTCGATCTGGTCGGCGGTCAGCCCGAAGATGAAAATATTCTCAGCGCCGACCGCTTCCCGAATCTCGATATTCGCGCCATCGAGCGTCCCCACCGTGAGCGCGCCATTCATCGCGAACTTCATGTTGCCGGTGCCCGACGCCTCGCGGCCGGCGGTGGAAATCTGTTCGGAAACGTCGGCGGCCGGAATGATTTTTTCCGCGAGCGAGACCCGGTAGTCGGGCAGAAAAGCGACCTTGATCAATTCGCGCGTCTTCGGGTCGTTGTTGATCACCTCGCCGAGGTTGTTGATCAACTTGATTATCATCTTCGCCGCCCAGTAGCCGGGCGCCGCCTTGCCCGCGAGCAGATACGTGCGCGGCACCGGAGGCTCGACGCCGTCGTCCACCATCCGCAGGTACTCATGCACGATCCCCAACGCCATCAGGAGCTGGCGCTTGTATTCGTGGATGCGTTTGGCCTGTATGTCGAACATCGCGGCGGGATCGATGTCAACCGCCGCGACTCGATTCACGATTCTGGCTAATCGCTCTTTGTTGGCGCGCTTGATGGCCTTAAACCGGCGCTGAAACTCGGCGTCGCCGGCGAATTTCTCGACCGCGCTCAACTGCTCGAGGTCTGTAGCCCAGCCCGCACCGATCGTCGCGTCGAGCAGGCTCGCCAGCCCCGGGTTCGCCATCAACAGCCATCGCCGTTGCGTGACGCCGTTGGTCTTGTTGCTGAACCGCTCCGGCCACAGTTGATAAAAGTCCGGCACCAGCCGCGTCTTGACGAGCTCGGTGTGCAACTTCGACACGCCGTTCACCGAATGGCTGCCGACGATCGCCAGATGCGCCATGCGAATCTGGGCCTCGTAGCCCTCCTGCAGAATCGACACGCGCTTGAGGCGTTCGGGGTCGTCTTTCAAGGCCGCGCCCACGTTCGCCATAAAGCGCCGGTTGATCTCGTAGATGATCTGCAGATGGCGCGGCACGACTCGTTCGAGCAGGCTCACCGGCCACTTTTCCAGCGCCTCGGGCAGTAGAGTGTGATTAGTATATGCGACTGTCGCTCGCGTAATGTCCCAGGCCGAGGCCCATTCCAGATCGTACTCGTCGATAAAAACGCGCATCAACTCCGCAATAGTCAATGCGGGATGCGTGTCGTTAAGTTGAATAGCTACTTGCGATGAAAAATCATTGAAGTCTTCACCGCGCGCGACAAATCCCTGTACTATGTCGTGAACTGCACAGGCCACGAAGAAATATTCCTGCAGCAGCCGCAGTTCGCGGCCGGCGGCCACCGCGTCGGAGGGGTACAGCACTTTCGAAATAGTCTCGGAGAGCATCTTCTGCTCGACGGCTTTCATGTAATCGCCGGCGTTGAAGATCTGCATGTCGAATTCGTCCGACGCGCCCGCCGAATACAGCCGGACAAAGTTCACGGTGCGTCCGCCGAACCCAGCGATCGGCAGATCGGACGGCACGCCGACCAGCACGCGCCAATCCACCCAAATAGGATTGTATTCGCCCTTCTTGTCGATGCGGTGCTCGATTCGCCCGTACACCGGAATCCGGCACGACTGCTCGGGTCGCGGCACCAGCCATGGCGAGGTCTCGCGCTGCCACGCGTCGGGGCGTTCGACCTGGTAGCCGCCGCGAATCTCCTGGCGGAAAAGCCCGTACTCGTAGTTGATTCCATACGCGTAGCCGGGCAGATCGAGCGTCGCCAGCGAATCGAGGAAGCACGCGGCCAGCCTGCCCAGGCCGCCGTTGCCCAGGGCGGCGTCGGGCTCCTCGTCGAACAGAATTTGCAGGTCGATGCCGTTCTCGGCCAGAAAGTCGCGGCACGTGTCGATGATGCCGAGGTTGAACAGATTATTTTCCAGCGAGCGGCCGATCAGAAATTCGAGCGACAGGTAATAGAGCTTCTTGGAATTGTTGCGATCGAAACGCAGGCGCGTCGCCAGCATCTTCTCGACCAGCATGTCGCGAACGACCAGCGCCGTCGCGCGATACCAGTCGTGCTTCGTCAAATCGATCCGCAGCTTGGCCAGCGAGAATCGGATGTGATGATCGATCAGCTTGTTGAACAGGGTGCGATTGATCTCAGAAAGTGGAGGAACAGCCATTCTAACGTCAGTCCTAAACGAATCTCGGGATCCCTTGATCAATCAGGTTTGCAGACTTGTCGCCAATCTGAGCGCGGCGCCGAAATCGGCAACCTCTTAATATTGCCGAATCGGAGGACCGTACTCCAGAAGCGAAGCTACGACGAAAAGAATTGACTCTATGATGGGCAGCTATGCAGTTTGATGATCGAGGAGCGCGCGCGCTAACGGGGCCGAACGTGCTGCCTCGACCAAGATGACGCTCCGAGCGGCGTGATTCCGGCTGACCGAACAGGGCAGGAAACAGTAATCCTATACCATATGTGGTGGTTTGAATCTCTTCAGCTACCATCGGTAGTTTCGTTCCGTCGAAATTAGAATTTTTTGGAGGTGAGCGTCGGCCCGATTTCCGGCGAGCCTTGCGAGGATGCAGCATCGCGACGGTTGTCGATTCCATCCTCTATGGGTAGCACAGAAAATCCGCCGTGGTCAGGCTGAACTAGTTCAGCCCTGAACCCTTTGTGCTGATACTCGATGGGCGTCGCTTGAGCGGAACGTCGGTAGTGTCCTAATTCTTGGCAGATCGCGCTGGACAGGGGGTCATCTGTGATTAGCAGCAGGAAACTGCTCCGGGAAGAAATCGAGCAGGTCTGGAATATCGACCGCAGTGAAATGATAGACAATCTCTATCGCTTTGAGAATGGAACCTTGGTGCTCAGACCCCATCATATCGATGTCCCCGGCTGGCCACCTGGCCAAGCTGAGGAATGGACGCCGATCCTCCTTGACTGCTTCGACCGGGGCGGATGGTTCCATGGCGTGTTCGAGGGCACAGAACTGGTCGGAGTCGTCGTCCTGGAGAACAAGCCTATCGGTAAGCAAAAAGATCAACTTCAGCTTAAGTTCCTTCACGTGAGCAGGCTATATCGAAATAGTGGCTTAGGCACACAGCTGTTTGAACGCGCCAAGGCTGCTGCACGCGAAAGGGGAGCCAGGCGGCTATACATCTCGGCTTCGGCTTCCGAAAACACTGTTAACTTCTACCTGCGGTTAGGTTGTGCAGTTGCTGCAGAGCCAGACCCGGAGCTATTCGAGCTCGAACCCGAAGACATTCACCTGGAATGTGATGCGTGACGCGCGTTTTCCGAATTAGGACACTACCGAACGTTCGAAGTGACTGGCCTCAGCCCCACTCTCAAGCCTTTCGACCGGGCTGGCAGTTTCGGGCAACGCCTGGTGTTCCGCGCGCGAGACCAGGTTGTTCGACGCATCGCGGATGCGCTTTTTTTGAGCAAGCGCCGCGGAGAATCAGAGCTAAGAGAATTCAAGACATGCGGCGCACCAGACAATTGCGCCGGAATCGGTCCCCCACCCTAACCCTCCCCGACGAACGTGGGAGGGAAGTTTCTTATTGGAGTCTCCCTGCGAGCGTGAGAGGTACCTGTTCGTTCAGCTCAAAACTGAGGCACTACCGAACGCCGTCCTAGTCAGTTACTCGATCCAGGAATGCGCGGACGGCGGTGTTGAACGCGGCGGGCTGATCGATATTGGCGGCGTGACCTGCGCGCTCGAGGATCACTTTTTCCGCGGATGGAATCTTCGCCGCCATGTAATCGGCCGACGGCCGGAACTGCGTGTCGTTTTCGCCGACCAGCACCAGCGTCGGCACCGCGATTGTGGCAAGCGACTCGATCACACGGCCGTCCCGCTGCGACAGCATCCCGCGCGCCGCATGCGCGAGGCCCTGCGCGCTGCGATGCTGCGCGACGCGCACCTCGGCGCTGACGCCGGCGGCCGCGAGCCCGTTCTTCTCGTACGCCGCCGCCATGCTGTCCGCGAGCCGGTTCCATCCCGCGCGCCCATCGTCTTTCCTGTAGCCCGGCCCGGTGTCGAACAGCATCAGCGCCTCCGTGCGCGCCGGATGCATCAAGTGAAATGCGAGCGACATGTAGCCGCCCAGCGACAAGCCCGCTATGACTGCGCGAGCGGCGCCGCATGCGTCGAGCACCGCGGCCATGTCGTGGACGGTGGCTTCGTGCGAATAGAGCGCGGGATCGTCGGGCGAATCGGAGCGGTCGTGGCCGCGCATGTCCCACGCGATCACGTGATAGCTGTCCGACAACGCGTCCATCTGACCCTGCCACATGCGCGCGCTCGCGCTGTAGCCATGCGAGAGCAGAACGGCGGGCCCGGCGCCGCGTTGTTCGTAATAGATGCAGACTCCATCGCGATCGAGATAGGACATAGTCAGATCATCCTGGCACGGTGGCGAACGCGCGAGCATCGCGGACGCTCCCGCTTTTCTTCGAGCGTCGAGAACTCGCGCGACGAATATTTAACGGCCGCCACGCTGCATCGCGGCCAGCGCTTCGCCCATCTCGCCGAGGGCCTTCTTCACCGACGGCCGCGTCTGGACGTGGGTCCACCACGCGGCGAGTTTTGGATGTTCGTCGAGAGCTTTGACACCGAAGACGGGCCCGAGGTTGGTCACGAAGAACATCGTGGGCGCGAGCGCGCAATCGGCGAGGGTGAAGTCGGAGCCGCACGCATAGCCGCCATCGGCGAGCATCTTGTCGAGCTGGCCGAGGCGCTTTTTGAGATCGGTCACCTTCTCACCGACGATCTTTTCGTCGCGAGTCTTCGGATTCATTTGGCCGAACAGCGCGCGCAGGGGAGGCTCGAGGTAGAGATCGTGGAATCGCGTCAGGATTCGCACCTTGGCGCGGCCTTCGGGGCTCTTGGGGAGCAGCGGCGGGGTCGGGTACTTGTCCTCGAGGTACTCGTTGATTACCTCGGACTCGGGAATCAGCAGGCCGTCGGCGTCGAGCGCCGGGGTTTTGCCGAGCGGATTGACCTGTGCGTATTCCGGCGAGCTCAGACCCGCGCCCGGAATCGGCGCCATCTCGATGTTGAGACCCTTCTCGTAGATGACGAGCCGCGACTTGGTGGCGAAATTCGAGAGATTCACGTTGTAGAGCTTCATCGTTGTCGATTCCTCGTTTGCTGAAGATTTCAACTCGCTTATCGCAGACGAATGAGTTCCACGCAAGCCACGCCGACCGAATGGTGCCTTTCCGCGCCGCCGAGCTTCAATACCTTTTCACAATAGCGCGCGACACTTTCACATTTAGCGGGCGGTCTCGTCGTCGAAATAACGCGCCAGCTCCGGAGGCATCGAGTCAACGTCGATCTCGAAAAGTTCCAGGAGCACGTCGTCAGGCGCCGGACACATGATGTAGCGCCATGTGCCGAATTCACGAATCCCACTTCTGAACATCGTCCCCATCTCAAGTAAGCGGCGATGCAGGCCTGCCAGGTCAGTCGTGCGAATCCCGACGTGATGGATGGCGCCATGGCCCGCGTCGCGCGGCGGTTGCGAATATAGATGTAGGCGGCCTATGCCAATCTTCATGAAGACGTTGCGCGCGCCGCCGAAATCGCCATCGAAATATACTTCCGCACCCAAAGCGCGGACGTACCAGTCGATCGCCGCATTCAGGTCTCGCGAGAAGAGGTGCACGTGGTGAACGTGGTTCATCCCTGCCTCCTTAATCGTGGCGCAGCATCCGCAGACCAAACTGCAGGCGCTGGGCGCCGGTGGCGATCTCCAGCGCCGCCATCGCATAGCACAGTAACGGCCCTATCGGCCGCAGGAGCGGAGTCGCTTCGACAGATCCGAGCACGATGAAGAAGATGATCGCTTCGGTGCGCTCGAGGATTCCCGGCGGATACTCGATCAACTTGGCGCTGGGACCCTCGAGGGCGGCGCCGACCGCGAGAAAGATTGTGATGTTCACGTACCAGGTGGCGACCAGCACCAGCGCCGGAAAATAGAGGCTCGGATCGCGCCACGCGATGCCTACGATTACACACGCCTCAACGAGGCGATCGGCCGAGAGATCCAGCACGCCTCCTAGAGCGCTGGGCGCCGCACATTCGCGCGCGATGGTGCCGTCGAGCGCGTCGAATGCCGCGCTTACCGCGAGCGCGACGATCGCGAACATCACGTGAGCGCGCGCGAACGCGAATCCGGCCGCGATGCCGGCGAGCGCGGCGAGAATCGTCGCAGTGTTCGCGCCGATTCCCACGCTGAAAAGCGCGCGGGCACATCGCGACTGCAGCCGCTTGATGTCGGGGTTCGCGCCGAAGATCGTATCAAGCATCCCATTGCCTCTACTGGCGAAGCTGGCGCGCAGCTAACCAGCCGAGTTAACGTTCCAGACAAGGGTGCGCGTTGGCAAGGGCATGATTACGAAATGGGAGCGAGGATGGACGGTCGCGGTGCTCGCGACAATTCTCGTAGTGGCGGGCGCGCGGCCCGCGTATTCAGCGAATGCGCTCATCTTTCCGCCGACCAGTTTCGCAATCCTGAATCCCGACACCGGTGTCGCGATCGGACGCAGCCGCTACCGCGTCGAAAGTTCCGGCGACAGCGCGACGCTCCGCGGTGAGAATGGTTACTTCGACGGTCAGACCGACGTCGAGACCGCACATCTGCGGCTGGGAGCGGGCGGCGAGCTACCCAGGCTGCTGGACTTCGACCACACCTTCTACAAAGCCGACGGATCGATTCTGTTCCGGGCTCACCTGGATGCGAAGTCGGGCGCCGCTACTTGCACCGACAATTCGGGCGCGCAGAAGAGCGAACAGTCCGAGGTGCTGAGCATCCCGGAGGATACCTGGGCGGGCGCGAGCGTCGTGATTCCGATCCAGGACATCTTACGCGCGGGCGTCAGGGGCGTGAGCCGTCCGCTACACGTCTTCAGCTGCGCGCCCAGCCCCAAAATATTTTCGATCAGCGTGCAGGTCGATCCTGGAAATGCGGTGTGGACCGCCTACGGCACCGAGGCGATTAGAGTCGAGGTGCGCCCGGATTTCGGATGGTTGAACGTGATCGTTGCGTCCTTCGTGCCCAAGCTCCACGCGTGGTTCGATCCGAACGACAGATTGGAGTTCGTCGGCGACGAGTCGGCGCGCTACTACAAAGGTCCGCGAATCATGCTCGTGAAGACGCGTGGCGATGGGCGCAGTGCATCACGCGGTACGAAATAGCCGAACTGAATTTTCCGGAAAATCTAAAAGTGGACGATGCCCTCGCCGTCGGGATGGCGTGCGGATTTCGAGGCTTTGGGTTTTTGATACACAAACGAAATCTTACACAGCGGGCAGGTGCCTTCGGGCTGTTGGCCGCTGCGACGGACCAGTTTGACGTAACGCACGGCTCCGTCGTCGCACAGATGACCGGCGACGGGGAAGTCGTACACGGTACGGACCGTGATTTTCTCGCTCATTCTCGCGCTCGCGCTCCTCAAGTCAGTTAGTCTCTCCCGTCATATACGCACCGCGATTTCTTTTGTTTCAAATCTGCAACCACGCGCGACCGAAATCCAAAGTCGAATCAACCACCATAATGAAATCGCGGCGTCGATCAATCCTTTTGACGATCAATTTCGAAAAAATCTTCAGGCCGCCGGAGGCCGGGATCGCACTTCGAACGTGACGAGCTCGAACGGCTTGAGTTCGAGCGTGATCGCGCCGTCGCGCGAGCGCTTGAGGCCGTCGCGCTTCACGCGGCGCCCGGCCAGGTCGACCAGGCGCACGCTGCTGCCGTCGGCGAAGCTGAAGCGGGCCGTCTCGGGATTCGACGACGCGCTGTAAACGCGCACTTTGTAGGAGCCCGCGCGGGCAAGCGGGCGCGCCGTCGAGAAAATTATTCGCGGATTGTCGCATCCCATCAGAGCGGCAGCGGCGGGATCGCGATCTCCGCGCCGGCCGGCAAAAGGAAAAACACGCGGCGGCGACGTGTACGCTTCGACACGTTGCAGCAGATCGCTTTCAAGATAGCTCTCGCGAAAAGTCGTGACTGCGAATTCAAAGCGATGCTCGCCGATTTCTTGGGCGCCCGGCGTCTCCAGCTCGGGCCCGGCCCCGCCGCGCCGCGTCGCGAGGTCGGAGCGCGATAGCCATCCGACACATCGCAGCAAAGTCAGAAGGATCGTCGTACCCACGGGCTCGGGCCGCGCTTCGACCTCGAGGATACCGCGGCTTGCAAGCGCGGCCGAGAAATCGGCGCTCTCGACGGCGGTGAACGTGCGATGCGGTACGGTCGGATAGATGTCCTCAGTACCCCGCGGTTCCGACGGCGCGAGTGGGCGCCGGATCACGCCGAAGCTGGTGTCGTGGACGGCGTCGGTCGCGAGGATCGGCGTTCGCAGGGCGGCGCGCAAGCGATGGTCGCGCGAGCGATTGTTGACGTCGGCGACGAAATCGATGCGGTCGAGGCCGGCATAAAGCGTCGCGGTGAGAGCGACGTCGAGTTGCTCGCTCTCGGCCGAGCGCGAGCCCCGATCGGCGCTGAGCGATGCCGGCAGCTCGAACGTCATCGAGATTTTGATGCGCCTACGCACGGGGCCATCGTCGACCACGCTCGCGGAAATCGAGGCAGGATTGGCGATTGGTGCACCATCGCCGACAGGATCGTAGTTGTACTCGTCGCCGCGGTCGCCGTCGTCCTCGAAATACATCTCCATAGCCGTGCTGCGCGTGAGGTCGCGAATCTCCAGGCCGCGCGCCGTCGGCGTCAGGCGGAAAAATTCGTTCTCGATCGACGCGGCCGGCTCAGAGTTCGCGGGCACGGCGCGGGAATCGTCGCGAATCAAGCGATAGAAACTGAAGCCCGATTGCGCGAGATCGTCGGCGACGAAATTGACGGTGCATCGCGCGGCGCTGGTCGCATGGATCCGGATCGTTCCCGAATCGGGGAGCTGGGTGCGAATCGCGTGCTTGAATTCTTCGAGATTCAGATCGCTGAACGCGGCCCGGCTCACGAACAGATTCACCTGCGGGCGTCCGTCCGGCGCGGCCACAATCTCGAAGCGATTCACGGTGCGTCCGTAGACGACCGGCTGGCTCAAGCCGCCCACGATCGATTTGAATTCTACCGCCTGCAGGTCGGAATCGAGCGCGCGCTGCTCGCGGCCAGCGTCAATCGCGACCGCGATGCGTCGGCCATCCGCCGTCTCGACGGCATGGTGCGCGCGCGGGCTCTCAAGTTCAGCTTCGCCGCTGACGAGTGCGATTCGGGCGAACGACGGGTTGAAGACCGCGATTTCGGACGCGTCTGCCTTGCGCGCATTGAGGCACGCCGACGCCGCGCGGTGCACCGCCGTCTCAGCGAGCATTGCGGCCTGATCGAATCGATAGCGCATGTCGATGTGCACCTGGTCGACCGAGCATCCGCAAATAGAATCGTGAGGATGGTTCTGAATTTCGGTTCGCCACGCCATCTCGAGGAATGCGTCGAGGCCGGCGCCACGCCCGAGCGCGTTGGCAAGCGCCGCGAGCGGGTCCGCGAAACGCTCGAGCGCGCGGCAATTCTCAAAGTCGCGCCGCTTGATCCACGTGCGGGCCGAGGTGACGCCGGGCAGCAGATGCGAGCGGAGCGGCGAGCGCAGTTCGCCGCGATGACGCGGAGTGCCGTCGAGCGGAAGATCGGCGAGGCGGCGGACGTAGTTCTCGAGCGAGCCCGTCTCGAACGTCATCGCGGAGATCTCGCGCGCCTCGTTGATTCGCGCGGAGAGGCGCGCGTCGGGTTCGGCGTGATCGGTTCCATTCATCACGAGAATCGGCGTGCCGGCGGCGAAGTCGCGCTCGCGGAGCGCAATCTGCTCGGCGCGCGCGACGAAGCTATCCACCGATTCAAGCGGCAGATTCGCCCCGTTCGAATAGCCATTGGTCAGATAGACCGTCAGCACCGAGCTGCCGTCGAGCGCCTCCCAGACGAAGCGATTGCGATTCACGTCCGCGCCGACTCCGCGCCACAAGACCGCGGTTGTGAATCCGAAGCCGGCAAGAATCTGTGGCATCTGCGCGATGTGTCCGAACTGATCGGGGAGATAGCCGACGTCGAGCGGCCGGCCGAAGCGGCGCGCAATCGCCATGCCGATTTCAAGATTGCGAATAAGCGACTCGCCGCTGACCAGGAAGCTGTCGGCGAGCACGTACCACGGCCCGACCTGGATTTTGCCCGCGCGAATCAGATTGCGCAGCCGCGGCTCGGCGCGCGGACGCATCTCGAGGTAATCGTCGAGCACAATCGTCTGGCCGTCGAAGTGAAACGACGGAATCGTGCCGCGCTCGACCAGCGGAATCATGCGATCGGCCATCGTGACCAGCCGCGCGCGCATCTGCTGGAACGGCTGATACCATTCGCGATCCCAGTGCGTGTGAACGACGAAGTACAGTTGATCCATGAAATTCCCGGTGCCGGCGCGCGGCGTCATTCGGGAATTATACGACGGGAGCGCCGGTTGCAATTGATTATGCTACCTTCGACCAATCGATGGCTCGGCGGCTCACAAAACTGCTGGTCGCAAATCGCGGCGAGATTGCGCTTCGAATCATCCGCAGTGCGCGCCTGTTCGGCCTCAAGACTGTCGCCGTGTATTCCGCCGCGGATGAGAAAAGCGCATACGTCGGCGCCGCTGACGAGGCAATCGCGATCGGACCCGCCGAGGCCGCAAAGAGCTATCTCGATATCGCTGCGATAATCGCCGCCGCACAGCAATCTGGAGCCGACTCGATTCATCCCGGCTACGGATTTCTCTCCGAGCGTCCCGAGTTCGCGCAGGCTGCGGCCGATGCGCAGATCGTGTTCGTCGGGCCGCGGCCTGAGGTGATGGCCGCGCTGGGCGACAAGGTCGCGGCACGGCGGATCGCGGTTGCTGCGGGCGTCCCGGTGGTGCCGGGCATCGAGACTGCGGAAATCGCCGCCGCGCGCGAGTTTGCCGCGCTCGTCAGTTATCCAATCCTCATCAAGGCCGCTGCCGGAGGCGGCGGGCGCGGGATGCGCGTGGTTGCGGAGGTCGCGCAGCTCGAAGGCGCTCTGGAAGCGGCTGCGCGCGAAGCGGCGGCCGCGTTTGGCGACGGGCGGATCTTCATCGAAAAATATCTCGCGCACCCGCGGCACATCGAAATACAAATTCTTGGCGACGAGCACGGTAATGTGGTCGCGCTCGGCGAGCGCGATTGCTCGATCCAGCGGCGGCATCAGAAGATTATCGAGGAATCGCCGGCGCCCGGACTGTCAGACGCGATGCGCGCGAAGATGATCGACGCGGCGCTGAAACTCGCGCGCGCGGCGCACTACACCAACGCGGGCACGGCCGAGTTCCTGGTCGAGGGCGACAACTTTTACTTCCTCGAAGTCAACGCGCGCCTGCAAGTCGAGCATCCCGTGACTGAGATGCGTTTCGGATGCGACCTGGTGTGCGAGCAATTGCGGATCGCGTCGGGCGGCGCGGTCTCGGAGCCCGCCGCTCCGCGCGGCGCCGCGATCGAATGCCGAATCAACGCCGAGGATCCCGAGCATGACTTCCGTCCCGCGACCGGAACCGTGCTTCATCTGAGCGTTCCCGGCGGCCCGGGCGTGCGCTTCGACTCGCACCTGGCGCGCGGCGCCGAAGTGACGCCGTGGTACGACGGCCTGCTCGGCAAGCTGATCTGCTACGGCGCGAATCGCGAGGAGGTGCGCGGCCGCCTCGTCAACGCGCTCGGCGAATTCGCGTTGCTCGGCGTGACAAACAACGCGGCCTACCTGCGTGATATCGTTGCGAGCGATCAGTTTCGCGACGCCAGGCTCTCGACGCACTTTATCGACGAGTTTTTTCGCAGTGGAAGGTCAACGGGTCTGACCTCGATGCGGCAATTGTCGCAGTAGCGATCGCCGCCGGCGATCCGCAAGTGGAAAATGCCGCGCCACGAACTGGCGCTGAGCGGCGGTCGCCGTGGGACGTCCTGAACAACTTCGAGCTGTGGAGATCGCGGCGATGAAGCTCATGCGGACGGGCGACTCGCGCGAGATCAATGCCGAAGTAATTTCCCACGACGGCGACACGATTCGCGTCCGCATCGGGGACCGGGAACTCGCGGCGGAGTTTACGCCGAACGCGGACGGCGGCGGGATCCTCGCAATCGACGGCCAACGCTATCCGGTTTTCAGTGCGCGGCAAAAGGAATCGATCTTCGTTTCAGTCGGCCCAGCGTCTTTCGAGTTCAGGCCGGCGCAAGCGGCTGCGCGGCGCCGCGCGCACGGACTCGCAGCCGCGGAAATCACCGCGCCGATGCCGGGCAAGGTGCTCAAGGTGCTGGTCCGCGACGGCGACCTGGTCGAAGCGGGACAGGCGCTGGTCGTGATCGAAGCGATGAAAATGGAAACGACGCTCGCCGCCGAGAGCGCTGCGATCGTGAAGCAGGTTCGCGTCGAGGAGGGGCAGACCGTCGATCACGGCGCCGTGCTCATCGAACTCAGTCCCTCTCCGGCTTCATCAGATCGCGAATCTGCGCCTCGAGCCGGGTGATCCAATCCTCGAAGTCGCCGTCGCGCTCGACGACTATCTCCAGCTTGCCATTTTTCAAAATCGAGACGCGCCCCGGATGCTCGGTGCGCAGTGGAATCTCGACCGCCTCGCGCGAAATTCCCATCGGATCGATCACGGCGAAGATTCTTTCAATTTCCTTCAGTGTGACGGCCTTGAGCATTGTGCACGCCTCGCGGTGTACGTCTTTACTTAAATTGTCAGCGTCGTAAGCTCAAGTCGCGCGCAAATATTGTTCGGGGAGGGATCGCGTGTTCGGCACAATCAAGAAGGTAGTCAAGGACAAGGGCTTCGGCTTCATCATCGCGGACGACGGCGGCGACGAAGTTTTCTTCCATCGCTCGGCGCTCTCGCCCAAGGTTTATTTCGACGATCTGCGCGAGGGCAACGAGGTTCAGTTCGACGTCCGCCCGGGCGAGAAAGGTCGGCAGGCATTCAACCTGCGGCTGCGCTAATTCCGCGATTGATTTTCCTCATCGCGAGAAAGCAAACCAGCGCTTCATCAGGCCCGCGACGAATGGCGTGAGCCGCGTGCGCGTGTAGAGCCCCGCGGCGCGGCGAATCGCGTCGGCCTGCGTCGGGTATGGATGAATCACGTCGCCGAGCGCGCCCAGTCCCACGCCGGCTTTGATCGCTGTGGTGAGTTCCGAGATGATCTCGCCGGCATGGCTCGCGACAATCGTCGCGCCCACGATTTGATCGCTGCCCGCGCGGACGTGCACCTTAACGAAACCGTCGGTCTCTCCGTCGAGCACCGCGCGATCGACCTCGGCCAGTTCCTGCGTGTAGGTCGCGACCGCAATTCCGCGCTGCTTCGCCTCGGCTTCGTAGAGTCCGACGTGCGCAATTTCGGGGTCGGTGTAAGTACACCATGGAATAGTCAGTTGGCTCGCGCGCTGGCGTCCGAAAAATAGTGCATTGCGCAGTATGATGCGCGCGTGCGCGTCGGCCATGTGAGTAAACTTGTATGGCGAAGCGACGTCGCCGCCCGCGTACACCAGAGGATTCGTGGTGCGCAGGTGGTCGTCGACCTTCACGCCGTTCTGCCTGTCGTATTCGATCATCGCAGCTTCGAGATTGAGCCCCTCGACCGCGGGAACTCGCCCGACGCCGATCAATATGGTGTCGCAGGCAATCTCGCGGCGGACGCCGTCGCGCTCGGTCGCAATTATTTTTTCATTGCCGCGGATTTCGACGCCGGAAATTTTGCATCCGGTGATAATTACAACGCCGTCGCGGACGATTGCGCGTTCGACGCGCTCGGCGGCGTCGCGATCCTCGCGAATCAGGATTTGCGGCGCGACTTCGAGCAGCGTCACCTGCGCGCCGAATCGCGCGAATGTCTGCGCGAGCTCGCATCCGATCGGACCGGCGCCGATCACGGCGATTCGGCGCGGCAATTCTGTCAGCGAAAAAACCGTCTCGTTGGTCAGGTAGCCGGCCTCGGCGAGACCCGGAATCGGCAGCGCAGCGGCCCGCGCGCCCGTGGCGATCGCGGCTTTCTTGAACTTGAGCCGCTTGCCGTCAACCTCGACGCAGTCAGGCGCGACGAAACGTCCATCGCCGATAAACACGTCGACGCCCAGGCCGCGAAATCGATTTGCCGAATCGGTCGGACTGAGCTGGGCGCGCAGCTTGCGCATCCGCTCCATCACTGCCGGAAAATTTACGCGCACACCCGGCGGAACTTCGACGCCGAAGCGGCCCGCGTCGCGAACCGCGGCGGCCACGCGCGCCGAGCGGATCATCGCCTTCGACGGGACGCATCCGAAGTTCAGGCAGTCGCCGCCCATCAGGTCGCGTTCGACGAGCGCGACCTTCGCGCCGAGAATCGCCGCGCCCGCAGCAGTCACGAGCCCGGCGGTGCCAGCTCCAATCACGACCAGGTTGTAGCGGTCGGCAGGCTCCGGGTTTATCCATCCCGCTGGATGCAGATTTTCCGTGAGCGCGAGGTTGTAAGCGTCGAGCGGCTCATGCTTCAGCGCGTGCGATCCCATCGATGTGTCCCCTGGCTTAAGTCTTTTCGCGCAGCGCACGCGCGCCGATTCGCGTTGCGTACACTGCCACCGCGACCGTCGCGATGAACCCGACTGCCGTCAGCGCCCATCCCGCCGGCGTTCGCTTGACGCTGCCGCCGGCCGCGCCCGCGAGGTCGCCGCTCAGCGAGCCGATATACACGTAGAGAATCGTGCCGGGGATCATCCCGGCCCACGACGCAAAAAAATAATCGCGCAGCGTCACGCGCGTCAGCCCGTAGGCGTAGTTGAGCAGGTTGAACGGGAACACCGGCGACAGCCGCGTGAGGATCACAATCTTCCAGCCTTCCTTGCCGACCGCTTCGTCGATCGCCCTGAACTTCGGGTTGCCTTCCAGTTTTTTGCTGATCCAATCGCGCGCGAGATACCGACCCACGAGAAAAGCCGCCGTGGCGCCGAGCGTTGCCGCGATCGAAACGTAGATCGATCCGCGCACCACACCAAAAATCACACCTGCGCCAATAGTCAGGATCGATCCAGGAAGAAACGCGACGCACGCCGCGATGTAAATCGCGATGAACGCGACCGGCGCCAGCGTCCCCAGCCCGCGAATCCAGTCGAGCGCGTTGGTCAGCCACGGTCCCGCGCCGACGCGATGCGCGCCATACAGGATCGCGATCGCGGCAATCGCGATCAGCAGAATTTTCGGGCGAAAGATAGCGGCGGCTCGGCTGGACGCTGGGGTCATCTCAAGGTTCCGGGATTGCTGACTCGCGGTGCGGCAGTTTGGCTTTTTGGGTTTTTGGGTTTTTGGTTTTTTGGTTTTTGGTTTCCGCCGCGGGCATCACCGACGCGGACTGCTTATAATGCCATCGAGGATTGTGTAATTCTAATCCGCATGTCGGTCCACGAGCACGAAAAGCACGCGCGGATGAACCTCAAGGTCGGCATCATCACCGCCAGCGATTCGCGCGCGCCCGAAACCGACGAGAGCGGCAAGCTCATCCACACGATGCTCGAGGCGGCCGGCCACCGCGTGGACTACTACGAAATCCTGCCCGACGACGCCGAGAAGATTACCGCGGCAATCGTCCGCAACTTGGAGAATCTCGACGCGATCATCGTCAACGGCGGCACCGGCATTACCGCGCGCGACGGCACCACCGAAGTCGTGAAATCGCTGCTCGACAAGGAGCTCGAAGGCTTCGGCGAACTGTTCCGGATGCTGTCGTATCAGGAAATCGGCGCGGCCGCGATGACGAGCCGAGCGATTGCCGGCGTGCGTCACGGTAAGTTCATTGCCGCGCTTCCCGGCTCTCCCGACGCCTGCCGGCTCGCGATGGACAAGCTGCTGATTCCCCAGCTCGGACACATCACGTACCTGCTCAGCAAATGAACAAGTTCACCATCAAACTGTTCGCGACGTTGCGCGAGCGCGCGCATGCGGCCGAGCTGACGCGCGAATTTCCCGACGGTACGACTGTCGCCGACATCTGGCGGCAGATGGTCGTTGAATTTCCCGAGCTCGGCGGGCATCGCGACTCGGTCGGCTTCGCCGTCAATCAGGAATACGTCGACGCGGACTTCAAGCCGCGCAAGGGCGACGAGATCGCGTTCATCCCGCCGGTCAGTGGCGGAGGCGATGCCCCAGCGTACGTCGGCAAAATCACGATTGGCCGCAACCCTATCGACGTCGCCGCGCTCGAGCGCGAAGTTGCCGACCCTGCCGCCGGCGCAATCGTATCGTTCACCGGCACCACTCGCCGCGACAACGCGGGCCGAGTGGTCATTCGCCTCGAGTACGAAGCCTACGAGCCGATGGCGCTCTCCGAGATGCGCAAGCTCGCGGTCGAAGCGGGCGCGCGATGGAAAATCACGCGCATCGCGATCGCGCATCGCGTCGGCTTCGTCGAGATTAGCGAGACTTCGGTCGCGATCGCGGTCTCGGCGCCGCATCGCGCCGAGGCGTTCGAAGCGTGCCGTTTCGCAATCGATCGGCTGAAGGAAATCGTGCCAATCTGGAAAAAAGAGCACTTCAAGGGCGGCGAGGTATGGATCGGCTGCCAAACCTCGCACCCACCCGCGCTGGAATAGGCGTCTCAGCACCCATTATTGACCGCGCGGACAGTTACCAGTTACAAAGGTAGGATGGCGTTGAGCGTAACCTTCGTTGAAAAGATCATCCTGGCGGAGCCGCGCGGGTTTTGCGCCGGCGTCGATCGCGCGGTCGAGGCCGTCCGCAGCGCGCTGCGCTCCTACGGTCGCCCGCTCTACGTGCGCCATCAGATCGTGCACAACCGTTTCGTGCTCGAAGCACTCGAGAAGGAAGGCGCGATATTTGTCGAGAGCCTCGACGAGGTTCCCACCGGCCAGCGCGTCATCTTCAGCGCCCATGGCGTCGCGCCGAGCGAATGGGACCGCGCCAAGGATCGCGAGCTGCGCGTTATCGACGCCACCTGCCCGCTCGTCACCAAGGTTCATCTCGAAGTCAAAAAATACGACACCGAAGGCCGCACCGTTATCCTCATCGGCCACGCCGGCCACGAAGAAGTGAAGGGCACGCTCGGCGTAGCGCCCGGCAAGGTGGTCCTGGTCGGCAGCGTCGCCGAGGCGCGCACGGTGAAGGTCGAGAATCCCGGGCGTATCGCCGCCGTCACGCAGACCACGCTCAGCGTCGACGACACGCGCGAGATCATGGAGACGCTCAAGGAGCGTTTCCCGTCGATGCAGGCGCCGAAGACCGACGACATCTGCTACGCGACGCAGAATCGCCAGAACGCCGTCAAGGAACTGGTGCAGGTCAGCGACGCCGTGCTGGTCGTCGGCTCGAAGCAGAGCTCGAATGCCAACCGGCTGGTCGAGGTCGCGCGGATGCGCGGCGCGCGCGCGTTCCTGGTCGATTCGATCGCCGACGTCGAGCCCGCGATGCTCGAGGGGGTGCGCTCGCTCGGCCTGACCGCCAGCGCGTCGTCGCCCGAGTGGCTGGTCGAGGAAATTATCGGTGCGTTCGCGCGCTCCGGCGCCGAAGTCGAGCTGCTGAGCGTCGCCAAAGAGCGCGTGCATTTCCCGCTCCCGCTCCCAGCCGACTGAGCCGCGCCGTCCTCTTCGCGACGCATCGGCGCACGCGGCGGACGTCGCGTTTTCAACTTGACAATTCCGCGCCATTGCTTGCAGACTCATCCCGATTTCCGCGAACCCTGAGAGGAAGATTCCGATGCGAACAGCCATCGCGCACGCGCTGATACTGCCCGTCCTGCTGGCAATCCCGTTAGTCAGCGGATGCCAGTCGGAGTCGAAGAAACATCTGTACGCCGCCGAAGATCTGTTCGAAAAGCGCGACCTCGACGGCGCCAAAAAAGAACTCAAGCTCTCCATTAAGGCCGACCCCAACAACCTCGACGCGCACAAGTCGCTCGCCAATGTAGATAACGCGCTCGGCGATGAGGAAGGCGCCGGCAAGGAATTCATGGCCGCCTCGGCGCTCGATCCTACCGATCAGAAACTCCTCGAGAAGGCTCGCCTCTTCAAGCAGCTCCAGGATATGGCGAATTCTTCCGGCCAGGCGCTCGACAAGATCAAGGCGGGCCAGGTCGAAGAGGGCGTCGCTCAGCTCAAGGACATCATTACGACGACCAGGATTCCCTCGGCCCAGCAGAAAGCGGTAAGCGCGCTCTCCGATGCGCTCCCGATAATCGAAAAAGTCGGCGACCAACAAGTGGCGGATAAGAAGTACTCCGACGCCATCAATACTTATGAGCAGGGCATCCGCGCCGCGATGCTCCTGGCCAGGGCCCACAAGCAGGACACGCTCGGTACCGAGGCCGACCCGATGATGCACAAGATGAGCGAAGCCGCCAGGACCGCCGGCACCCCCGACGCGACCTTCAAGCTGTTCAATGACGTGATCGGTGATTATCCCGACGACAAGGTCGCCAACATCGAATTGGCGCAGGTCTATCTGAGCAGGACTCCGCCCGACTACGACACCGCCGCCGACCTCGAAGAGCGCGGCGGCGCGCCCGACGACCAGGTTCGCAAACTCCGCGACCTGGCCAAGAAGCATCGCAAGTGAGATGAGCTGAGGCGCAATCTACGCCGATGCGGCGGCGCGGCTATATCGCGGTGGAAGGGCCTATCGGGGTTGGCAAAACGAGCCTCGCGCAGGCGCTCGCGCGCGAATTGGGCGCGCGCCTGATGCTCGAGGACGCCGACAACAACCCGTTCCTGCCCCGCTTCTACGCCGATCCCGACAAGTACGCGTTTCCCGCGCAGCTCTACTTTCTCCTCACCCGCCATAGCCAGCAGCGCGAGCTGAATCAGCAGGATCTTTTCACGCAGGCCACCGTCGCCGACTATCTCTTCGCCAAAGATAAAATTTTCGCCGCGATGAACCTCGCGCCCGACGAGCTCAAGCTCTACGACAACGTCTACAAGCTGCTCGACGCCGAGATGGCCAAGCCCGACCTCGTCGTCTACGTGCGCGCGACTATCGAAGTGCTCGCCGAGCGGCTGCGCAAGCGCAATCGCGATTTCGAGCGTCACATCAGCTTCGACTACCTCGAGCGCGTCTCGTCCGCCTACCGCGATTTCTTTTTCTACTACGACGAAGCCCCGCTGCTGGTAGTCGACACCTCTGAAATCGACTTCGTCGCCAACCCCGACGACCTCGGCCAGCTGATTCGCGAAATCGACCGCGCCGGCCCCGGCACCCAATACTTCGTCCCCCGCAAGAGTTGAAAGCAAGGGTGACGCCTGACACGGTGACTCGCTGCACTGGTTCAGTTTGCGTCCGCAACTAACTAAGATCGAGAGGATGACAGAGTTGCCAGTCACGTTGAGTACTCGGCCATCGAACGTAGTGCGGTTCGAGCAGTTGATGTACCTCTCGCTTGGAATAGGCGTTGTTCAATCAATCCTGCAATGGAATCGAATGGTTGATTCGGCTCATGCAATCGGTCGTGGCGTAGGATTCATACTCTTTATCCAGATATTTGTTTTTGCGTTGACCGTGTTATTCATTTCGCTAATTGCAAGGCGACGGAAAAATTGGGCGCGCTGGGTCTGCTCATAGTTTTCATTCTGGGAATACCGTTTGCTCTCCCCACAGCACGGCAAATACTGCGTAGCGGTCTGATCGTGGCAACTCTCTTTAGTGTGCAGAACCTAGCGCAGATCGTCGCTCTTTATCTGGTCTTTACTGGCAATGCTCGCGAATGGTTCCAGTCAAACTGAACCAAGTGCGGACTCGCCCGGCCACCTCGGCGCGCGTTAGAATTGTTTGTCCGAAGGAGTCGAGCACAGGTTTGCAACGCTCGCGATTGCTTTATGAATGATTCTACAAATTCTACAAATTCTCAGCCGGTTGAGAGCCGCGCGGCAAAGATGCTGCGCGAGGCCTTCCAATCAGGACGCCCGCTCACCTACATCCGCTCTTCCGAAGAGTACCGAATCGGAAGGGTGTTGCAGGAGGTCGGCCGTGCCTTGCACCCGCCCACTCCGGTGCCCGTTTGGACCTGGAGCCTCACGCAAGGATTGCTTCGCGACGACGGCGTGGCCCAGTCCGGCACTCTCGAACCTCGTGAAGCGCTGGACTTCGTCGCCGCTCACAAGGACGCCGCCATCTTCCATCTCAAGGACTTTCACGAGCCCCTGCGCGAATCGCCCGAGGTCAGGCGCCGTCTTCGAGACCTGTACGAAAGCTGTCTCGATCAAAACAAGTTCGTCGTCATCAGTTCGCCGGTGAAATTCGTCCCTGAGGAAGTCGAGCGGGATTCTGCTGTATCTCGAGCTGCGGCCGCCTGATCTCGTCGAACTGGCCGACTTCCTGCGCGGCGAGGCTCAACAACTCTCGGCGGCCGGCGTCAGAACCGACACGAGCGAGGCCACCCTGTACCAGTTCGCGCGCGCCCTGCAGGGAGTAACGCTCCAGGAGGCGCGCCACGCGGTGCGCCGGGCCCTGGCTGCGGGGCGAGGCCTCGACGCCGAGTCGTTGCCGGCCATGCTCGAGGAAAAGCGGCTCCTGGTCAACCGCGGCGGCGTCATCGAGTACGTTGCCGACAGCACCACCATCGGTGAGGTCGGTGGCCTCGAGAAGCTCAAGGAATGGCTGCTCGAGCGTCGCAAACTGTTTCAACTCCGCGAGAGCCTGAGCGCTGACATAGTGCCCAAGGGCGTCCTCGTAATGGGCATCCCCGGATGTGGTAAGAGCCTGTGCGTCAAAGCCATCGCCTCGCACTTCGAGCTGCCGCTCTATCGAATCGACATGATCGAGGTCTTCTCCGGCAGGCATGGCGAGCCCGAGGGAGCATTCGTCCAGGCCTGCAAGACGCTCGAGGATTTGGCGCCCGCAGTGGTCTGGTTCGACGAAATTGAAATGGGGATTACCTCGGGGAATCCGGGCGGCGAGCAAGGCAGGATCTTCGCGTTTTTTCTGACCTGGATGCAGGAGAAGGCGCGCGGGCTCTTTGTCGCCGCCACCGCCAACCGAATCGACCTTCTTCCGGCCGAGATGATTCGCAAGGGACGTTTCGACGAGGTCTTCTTTGTGGACATGCCGCTGGTTGCCGAACGGACCGAAATCTTGAAGATTCATCTCGCCCGCCGAGGAATCGATCCAGCCAAGTTTGATTTGGATCGGCTCGCGGCCTTCACAAAAGGCTGGACCGGTGCCGAAATCGAGCAGACTGTCGTATCGGCGCTGACCAAGGCGCGGCTCCAGGACCGTGAGGTTACCGAGCAGGATCTCTTCCGGGCCGCCGGTGAGCTGGTTCCGCTGGCGCGCACCATGAAGGAACAGATCAATCACATTCGTAGCTGGGCCTTCGAGCGCGCAGTCCGCGCATCTCCCGTCCCCGTCGGTGGGTCATTGTCATAAAGACCAAAGCGAGGAACGCGAGCGCGTCCTCTGTGTCATGAAGACCGAAGGGAGCAACGCGACCGCGTCCTGTGTCATCCCGACGACCCGAGCAACGCGAGGGGAGGAGGGACCTCGGACAAAAAAACTTCGCGAACGCGAAGCCGGTACCGGTTTTGAGTCGCTGCGCCCGAGTTCAGGGATGAACTTTTCAGCCTGACCCTCGCGGATTTTCTGTGCTACGCATAAGGTATGGTCAACCTTCACGATGCCCCCATACTCGCAGGCGTCGACCGAAAGCGGGGAGAGACACCCGCTCCGGCAAAAAACATTTTTTGACGGAACGAAGCTACCGATGGTAGTGGAACAGCCCAAGACCACAACCTATGGTGTGAATTGCTCCTTTCAACTCTATTCGATCACTCAGATACCGCGCCTCTTCGCGGCTGGAACAAGTTCTATTGACCCCAGCTCTTGACATAAGCGAAAAAATAGCGAAACTAGGTCGCTTCAAGGAGGACAAATCAATGGCGACCTGGAGCGAATTCGAAACGGACGCACCTGACATCGCGGCTGCCGGACGACAAATGCTCTATCAATTCGGCGTTGGCCTCGCGTTCCTCGCCACGCTGCGCAAGGATGGCGCGCCGCGCCTGCATCCGATTTGCCCCACCATCGTCGACGGCCACCTCTACGCGCTCATCGGTCCCACCCCCAAGCGCGCCGACCTCCGCCGCGACGGCCGCTACGCGCTGCACACCTTTCCTCCCGTCGACGTTGACGACGAGTTACTCGTGATGGGCCGCGCGACGTTCATCGACAGCGCGGCCATTGCCGACGCCGTCCGCACCGACCTCGTCGGCCGCGGCATGACCACCACCAACGACGAACTCCCGTTCGAGTTCCGCATCGAAAGCGTGATGCACGCAAAATATCCGGGCGGTCACGGTAGCTGGCCGCCGAAATATTCGATTTGGAAATCGCGCTGACGCCCGGTTCCCCTTCCCACAATGGGCCCAAAAAAGGGTCAGGGGTTAGGTTCCTGAGGCAGGCGCCGAAGACTACTTTCCGCGCCGCGCCCCTACGCGTCGAGATCCTTGAACGCGATCTCGATATTGTTCGCCAGCTTCATGTCCTTGTCCGACACTCCGCCCGCGTCGTGCGTCGTGCAGGAGAACGTCACCCGCGTGTAGTTGATCGTGATGTCCGGATGATGGTCGGCGGCCTCCGCCATTTCGGCGACCTTATGCACGAAATCGATACCTTGCATGAATTCCTTGAACTTGAACATCTTGCTGATGGCGTTGGTCTTGTACTCCCATCCGGGAATCGCCTTCAGTTTCTCTTTGATTTGCTCCGCGCTGAGCTTCGCCATATTGAGATCCTCCAGGAGAAATCGTTACCGCCACTTCATCATAGTCCATCTGGAGCGCGAGGCGTTATACCCGTCGCGCGCGCCTGTGGTAATACAGGCTCAAGCAGAATCGACTGCAAGCAGAATCGACTGCAACCAGGTCGAAACGTGCGGAAGGGACCCTAAAATAATGGCGAACAAATACGTTACCGACGAAGCTCGCAAGCAAATCGGCAAGACCTCCGAGCCGCGCACTTACGAGGTCGAGCGCGGCGCGATTCGCCGCTTCGCCGAGGCGATCGAGGATCGCAATCCGCTCTTCAACAGTGAGCGCGACGCGCGCCACACCCGCTTCGGCGGCATGATCGCACCGCCCACCTTCTGCCGCTCGATGGGCTCGCCGATCCCCGACATCAGGCTCGACATGCCGACCGCGCGCGGCCTCGACGGCGGCTCCGACTGGGAGTACTTCGTGCCGATTCGCCCCGGCGACCGCATCACCGTGCAGTCCAAGCTCGTCGATTTGCGCGAGGCCGCCGGCCGCCTCGGCCCGATGGTCTTCACTGTTGTCGAGACCACTTACACCAACCAGCACGGCGAGGTCTGCGTCGTTCAACGCTCGACCGGAATCCGTTACTAGAGTTTCTCGAAGGGACACCCACGATGGCGAAGCAAATCTATTTCGAAGATGTCGAAGTCGGCACTGAGATTGGGCCGCTCGAAAAGAATCCGACCACCCAGCAACTCGTCAGGTACGCCGGCGCGTCGGGCGACTTCTATCAGATTCACTACGACAAGGATTTTGCGCTCGGCAACGGCCTCCCCGGCGTTATCCTGCACGGCGCGTTGAAGAATGCGTTCCTCGGCCACTTGATGACCGACTTCGCCGGCGAGCTCGGATGGCTGCGCAAGCTCGGCGTGCAGTATCGCGGGATGGATCAGCCGGGCGCCAAGGTCGTCGCGCGCGGCAAGGTCTCCAAAAAATACACCGACGGCGGCTATAACCTGGTCGATTGCGAAATCTGGCTCGAAAACGCCAAGGGCGAAAAGACCACCCCCGGCTCCGCCACCGTCATGCTGCCCTCGCGCGCCGCGAGCCGTTGAGGTAACCAGCGATGCCGATCCGGCGCGAGTTCCCGCCGCGATCGCTGAACGCCGAGGCCCTCAACGAGGGCCGCGTCGATTCGCATTACACCAAGGTGCTGATCCGCCTGCTCGCCGCGCATGCGATGGCCGAGAAGCTCACTGCGCTCGGCTACCAGCGCGCGCTAGCGACACTCGATAATCCTGAGCTGCGCCCGATCGTCGAGAAGAATTTCGAAGAAGAAAAGAAACACGCGCGGCTCATCTACCACGCGCTCCAGGAACTCGGCGTCAGCCAGCAAGCCGCCGACCGCTCGATGATCGCCGTGCTCAAGGCGCCGTCGTTCGACGCGCCCAGCTACTTCGCCTCCAAGGCCGAAGGCGAGCTCGACCTCCTGATGGCGTCGCTCAGCCTCGACACCACCGGCCTCATCATGATCGGCGAAAATTACAAGGAGTCCAGCTACGCGCCGCACGCGCGCGCCGCCGAAATAATTCTCGACGAGGAAGCCGACCACGAGATCTTCGCGTCGCGGCAGTTGGGCGACGCGGTCGAGCGCTTCGGCGTCCGCTCGGTCAACACCGCTCTGCGCCGATGGATCCCGCGCGCCGTGAATTTCTTCGGCCCGCCCGGCACCGGCTTCACCTACGATTGCATCCGCTACGGCCTGAAATCCCGCGACAACGAAGAACTGGCCGAGCTGTACGTAACGATGCTATCCCGCCGCTGCGAGCAGCTAGGCCTCGAGCTGCCGGCACTAACAGCCCCCTATCCTCACTCCGCTTGAACGATCGAAAATTTAGATAAAGAGCGCTAGTGCGAGAAAAAGCGCGACATCTCTTGAGGAGAAAAACGTCTTGCTGACTCCGTCGGCGTTACGGCGGACGTGGAAGCGAGAACCTGCAAAATCGGAGGACCCTAGGTAACGCCGAAGCTTTGCAATTCCGATCATCGCCTATCAGGGACTCGGGTGATTTAGGAATTAGGCGCTATAAGCGCGCCTAGAACCAGCAGCTAACTGACGTCGCTGCGCTCCGGAAGTGACGATTCGCTAGGAAACCTTCCACGCCAGGCCGGGTGAAAAGCTGCGGCGGTGTTTTTCTTCTCGGACATGCGCATAGTTATCTTCGTCTACGAATCATTTAGCCGGTCCGGAATGGTTCTCTCTTCTTCAATGCCAAACAAAACTCTTGCGGTATCAATCGGGTGAAAAAACGGTATGGGCGGTGTTAAGACGAAGACGCAACTAGATAGCATACCGCGGCGCTTTGGGAGAGCTCCAAAGCGATGACTCGGCGAACACGAGGCGAGAATGTTCCATCTTCCGAGAGTGGAATAAGTTCACGCAGCAAATCGATTGCCTTCAGTTCGCCCAACATTCGAACAGCTCTTGAGTGAATCGATCTCTTCTATTCCTCGGAATTTCAGAGCTAATACGCATCTGATGCGGCTCCTTCAGCGATCTCCAAGGAGCAGTCGTCTGCATTGAGCTCGTCGGACTAGGGTGCCAGGAGAGCTAGCGGTTAGTTTTATGGCTTTTTCAAGTATGTTTTTCGCTCTATCTGGCTCGCCATCCTCCATGCGCAGAAATGCTAGTTGCGTTTGAATATCGCTATCTTCGGCGTGCTTCACCGCGATTTGCGTAAGCGTTTCTCCGTCCCCGAGGTAATTCCTCTCGAGTCTTTATCGATATATTGTCTCAGGAAGAGCAACGCGCCCTCTTTGTCTTCAGGGTTTTGAGAAGTGATTTGACGTGCCAGCGCCCGATATTCTTGGGCGAATCGGCTGCGTGATCTTTCTTCGCAGAAAATGCTCTGGTTCAAGAGAGCAAGGCTATTATAGTGGTGAATTAATAAGAGTTGTCGGAATAAAAATCTGCACCGAAACTCGACCATTCGGTCTAGAATAATGTGATATTCGACGTCCAAATCGGGAACGTTGGACATAACGAAATGAAGGACTACATTCTTGTTGCGAGGTAGTTGTGCTTCTTCGCGGATATCTTTTACGATACCTTCGAGACCTCGCAGATTTTGGTCATTTGGGAAGAAAAGAAGGATCACAGCATTCGGCAATTGCCTAGTGCAGATGCCCGCAACGTCCGTGTGACCGGTCCTCGAATCAATCAACACATAATCGGGTCCGAATGTCTGCTTTTATTATTCCTCAAATCTACAAAAATTCAGGAAGCAATCAGGCAGCTCATAGAGCGACGGCCAAGAAGATTATTTCTCGATATTTGTGTACGACGCATCGCGACGGCCCGCCGGCATTATCCAGAGGCGGCCGCGGCCGTTGGACCGAGATTCCTCTGGCGAGTTCCTGTCCTTGATGTCTTCCATAGTAGCGCGTTCGACATAGTTTCTAAGAGTCTGAGCAGACGAACGCTCAGGTAAGAAAACTTCATAGACGTAGTCGGACACGTTCGGACTTTAGTGCGTAGTTAAATAATCAGAAACGTACTCGACGATACCAAGTCTTGAATAAGTGGATATAAATGCCTGAAGGTTTATCAAGTCCCGGAGCTTCTAAGTCGAAATCGACTAATAGTACCCTCCGGCCGTCAGGAACCAAGTCGCGGCACCGTTAGCCAAGGCCATAGTTCGACCGACGCCGCCTTTATATGAATAGAACGTTGTGACGTACATCTTTACCCAGTCTGAGTTATGCGACCCGCTTATGAAGTCGAAACGTCCAATCTGCGCTTCGAAACCTGCTACTACCTACAAAGTCGGAAGTTGTAGGAAACAACCGACGATCTCTTGCGGGGCTCCGATTTACTTGCCGAGAATGTACTGGGGTCTAAGCGCCTGACGTTCTCCGGAAAGCGTAGAAGGCGCAAAAGCCGATCGTACGCATGATTTTGTATGAGCGCGCCGGTTTCCCATCGGTTTAGCGTGGCTTCGCCCAGATGAGTTAGCCTGGAAAATGCCATCCGAGAAAGCCCATATTGTTCTCTTAGCTCCCGAATCTCGTGGGGTGTCAGTACCCCCAAGTGCCTGCAGACCGCTTCATGTCGAATTTCCTCAGCGGCGTCATCCAAATACTCGAAGCCGCATTCGGAACATCGCCTTACTGGCAGCAGAGCTTCGAGTTGGACGGCCCGATTTCCTTCGCCGTATGGGAATTGTTGCCTTTGAAACTCAGTCGCTACAGCAATGCTGCCGCATTCAGGACACGACTGCACACTTGAAATTTTTAGAGCTGTATCCGCAGCCTTTCTGTCCATTTCACTTTACCTGCGGCTAGAAGAACATGGTGTAGTGGAAGCTGTAACCTATTAGCTTCCCAGAGCCTAACCGGATTTTTATATAGATCTCTGGCACATCTGGATTGAGACGAATGCTAATCGCCCAAGCTCGTTTCCCCGGCGGATGATTCAGAACAACCGGCTCCACCGGAAAACCGCTTTCAAATAAATCAGCCACAAATTCCCACGCGCCTGTGTCCGTGAAGATCTCGCCGTTTCGATCCCGTACCGTATGGGGCTGCCACTGGGTTGGTACGTCTGCTGTCCACACAGATGTTCGACATCGCTTTTGTCGTGCGAGAATTGCGATCTCCCTTCGGACGGAATCCGGAAGATCGTTACGCTTGCACTCACTATGGTCAACCATATGATTGTCATCTCGCCGTGTCAATAGCAGATATTTTCAGATAAACGACCATATGGTTCCCTTCAGAATAAGAAAACAACCATATGATAGGAGTTCTGAAAAGTCAAGATCAAGGATGTGCAGAACTCAATCATTTGGTCGTCTCGATAGCCGACGGCCTGGCGAGCAGATGCGCCAGGTTCGTCACTCACGCGCTTTCAACTCGGCTTTGAACAAATTCATCCGATTGCCGCGTCATTGCACTGAGTGTCGAACGTGATCATCCCGTCCCGGGCGCGCGACGGCAGCTGGGCCGCGGGATGCCGGCGCTGACCCTCTAATTTACCCCGACGCTTCTCGCCTAGCCGACCCCCGCGCTCTGGTCACACCGCCCCACCCGCCCGGCACCGGCTTCACCTACGATTGCATCCGCTACGGCCTGAAGTCCCGCGACAACGAAGAATTGGCCGAGCTGTACGTAACGATGCTCTCCCGCCGCTGCGAACAGCTAGGCCTCGAAATGCCGTCGCTCACAGCCACCTATCCCCACGCATTGGCCTGAATCCCAGACCTCTTGCACCACGAAGCGGAGTTGGGTAATTCGAATCTGAAGAACAGGAAATCCCGGCGCATCGTCCCGGGATCTCCGGCAGAAACTGGAAGCGAATTCCCGTTCGAGTTGTACTCCTCGAACTTGCCTCTGCGGACGGAAAGCGCAAATGGAACTGCCTGAGCGTCGTAACAACCTGCCTGATCTGCGCGCCAGTCGGGATCGATCCCGAATTCTGGCATCCGAGTAGCGCTCGCTCGCGAGTGAACCGGGCGACGCGGCGCGGTAAGTCCGGTGGCCAACCGGCTCGAACCGCGATGGACCAGCAGCGGCTCGGCTAATCGCACACGAATTGATCTTCCACCAGCTCCGAGGCCCGCCCACTCGGCGCGTCCAGGGCGAGAAGCTCAAGTGATGCTACCACGGCTGGTGCTACGACATTCAAGGTAAGCTGACCCGGATTCCGTACCTTGCAGATGGGGGCAAGCTACCGCCGGAGGCGCGCGGCGTGCGTTCATACCCGTGCCGCGAGGCCTATGGACTTGTCTTCATCTTCCCGGGCGCTCCGGAGATGGCTGATCGCGTGCCGCTTCCCGAGGTGCCTGAGTTTTCGTCGCCGGACTACCGGACGATGTATTTCTCGCGTGAAGTGAAGTGTCATTACACTTTCATGCACGAGAACCTGATGGACATGAACCATCAGTTCCTCCATCGCAGCCTGATCGGCAGCATCCAGCCCGATGATCGACTATCGCGTCGGCAAAACGTGGGATCGAGGCCCGCTACAAGTTCGAGGGCGGCAAGCAGCATGTCGGCGCCGACTTTCTGGTAATGGGCGGCAAGGATGAAACTGCGGCGGTCGATCGTGACTACGAGCTGATGACCATCCGTACCGACTATCCGCATCAGGGGCTGACGGTCTATCGTGCGCATTCGGAGGTACCCGCGATTCGATTGTGGGCGTCGTACGTTCCGCTTGATGTTGAGCAGCGGCGCAACCGGAGCTTTGGCCTGCTGATGATTCGGCGTCCCAAAATTCCGGGCCTGCTGACGCTGGCGTGGCCGGTAATCGCGCTACTTCGCTCGACGGTCCATCCAGATGGATACTCGACGCCGCAACGACCAGATCCGTAGGGCGGCGAGTTGAACCCGAGATTTCTACTTCTTCGATGGCCGCGTGAATCCATCGGATCTCGGCGCTTGAACGCCCCCGGCAGCGCGCGCGGTGCAAAGCCGGCCGACAAACTCCGCGCGGTCTGACTAGGCCTACCCCTCTTCGAGCGACGACCCGTCCGCGTGCGTGCGATCGCGCCGCCGGATGTGGGCCGGCGGCGACGCGCTCGAGACTGTAGCGGTTACACCACTCGCAGGATCGCCAGCACGATGGAGTCCACGCCGTGAGCGCGAACGATGCGTTGACTGACAAGTTTTCCCACAGCGGCTGATCTTTCCGGGGCCAGCATCCCGCATAAGCAGGATGATGTCGGCCATATCTTTGGTCGGCGCGGAACCGTCGTCACTGAGCAGCAGCTCGACCGCAAACGGATCGTCGACGTTCCGTCCGCGCGGATACTGCGAGGCGAATCAGGAAGTGCGGATGGTCGCCGCCGCCGATCGCGACTTGGGTGATCGTAAGACACAGGGCTGTAAGCGCGCGCCAGCAACGGCACCTCGACCCAGGTGCTGCCGTCGTCATCATGCGTGCCGTCATCGGTGCCTGCCACATCGAGGGCCAGACTTCAAGCGTGACGTTCCCCCGGGAATACGCCGTCGGCGCCACGGCTTCCGTAGGTCACTGAGAACGTCGTGCACCGGCGGGAAGTGCGCCCATTTTTACGAATCTTTATCGTTCCACTCCCGGGCGCCATTCGATCGACCGCTAGCACCTTGGGCCACTCCGCGTGCGGTCAGGTAGTCCAACATCTTCGCTTGGCAGCGCACCTTTTTTGAAGTAGCCGATAAGCGCAAACACCAGGCCGCCGACCGTGATCGAGGGATACTTGTGGACCTTGAACTCAGCGCTGTGTCCGTCCCGAGCGCGATCCGATGGCCGTGGTAGGGGCAGATCACGCACCCCTCCCCCAGCTTGCCGCCCACCCCGAGGTCTGCGCCGCGATGCGGGCACACGGCGTCGGAAAAGTCGAAGCCGCCCGCCGGGCGGACGCACAATAGTCTGCGGTCGCCCGTGCTGACCGAGGTGAGGTCTGAGTTCAGGTCTTTCTCAAAGGCTATCTGATACCATCCGCCGTACCGAATGTAGTGGCTCCTGAAGAGGAATTAGCTTGCGACACGAAAACAGTAAAAACCTATACATCGCTTGATACCGTGAGACACGCACCGGGATCAAGCGCGCCGACCTCCCGCCCGTGCGCTCAATCCTGAACGCTCGATTTAGTCACTCGATTCCGTCTCGACTTCGCCAATCTTCATCGATTAAGGGGTTTTGAGACCATTTGTCATAGGAGCTGGATCTGCACTATTAGATCTCCATCGGTTCGTCGCTCAGTTTTTCACCCAGGGAGGTGACATTCCCATGGATCGCGACGTTTGGAACAGCCACGTATGGTCTAGCGCTCAGGGGCGTCGCGTAGAGATCGAGCCCGGCAGGCAACTCGTTCAGCATCATTGCTCGCGATGCATGCGCGATTTCGTCGAGGACCCGCCGACCGGCGAGCGCTACGCGGTTTACGTTTCGGTATTCCGCTTCCGCAAGCTACCCGATCTGATCACCCGGCAATGGCTCTCGGAACTGTGTCCCGGCGCGCCGCTTCCGTACGACGTCGAAGTCCGCAACAAGCTCATCGAAAATCGCGCCAATAACTCTCTCGCCGCAGCGGTCAAATCCGGTTAACTGGCTAGATGAACCGACTCCGCTTTCCTCCTGGGAATCCAACCCTCATCCGCTGAATATTGCGACATATAGCGCGCCACCTGGTCGCTGGTCTCGTTGGCCAGGTACTCGATCTGCGAGCTGTAGATCTTCTGCCCACTAGAGGCCGCATCCTCAATCGCGGTGATCGCTGTAATCGGGCCTAGCACCAGTTCTCCAAAGCCCATCGAGGCCGCCATCCCGGGCATCCTTCCGCTGTCCGCATGCGTGGTGAATGAAAGCACTTCGGCCTTTTCACCGTTCACGACCCGGAACACATGAACCTCGGTGACGAGGCGGGACTCGCCCGCACCGAGACCAAGCGCAACGCGCGTGAAGCGGTTACCTTCGTCGACGTCGATCAAACGGCCGGTGACGAGAAGAAAATTGCCGGACAGTGACATGTCGTTGTCACTGGCGATTCGCGTGGCCTGAAGACCCAGCTTGTCCAGTCGCTTCGCCGTCTGCTCCGAAAGCACCGCAGCCGCATCGCGACCGATCGCTACGCGGCGAGACTCCGCCGAACTGCTACGAACCAGGTCAGTCGCGCGATGCAGCGGGCTTCGATTTTCGGTGACTGACGATGAAGAGAAGCCAAAATCGCGAACTGCGATCTGCGCGGGAGCAGTCGGCTCAGCCTCGATAGCATTCAAGGCGACCGAAGCATCAGGCGGCCTAACTGGTTGCGGAGTGACCGATACCGTTGCGCAGCCGGCAAGTGCAATCGACAGCGCACCGATAGTGGAAGCTCGCATGCATGACCGGATAGAGAAAAAGAACCGCATAGGTCACCTCCCTCGATCGGGTTAAGACTATCGCGCAAAAAACGACCGCGCCGCCGATTTCTCGACGGCGCGGTGTGAACGTTCAGGCGCTAGTCGTTGTCGTCATCGTGATGATGATGGCGGGCCCAGTCGTCATCGTGATTGGCCGCGTCGTTGCTCAGATCTTCCTTGGTCGCATTTTCGTTCGCGCGGTCGCGCGCGATATCCGCCTGCTCACCAGCCGCCGCGCCCAAATTGCCATGTTGCAGGTCCTTGCGCTCGTCCCGTTGGTCATGATGGATGTCGCGCTGGTCTTGATGGATGGTGTGGGCGTCGTTGCTCATGTCCTGGTAGTCCTGCGCGTGCGCGATCGGAAGCACCAACAGCGAACCCAATGCGCCTGCTACCAATGTGAGTACTAGTCGCTTCATAAAATCTACCTCTCCTGAAGTGTTGGCAATTTTTACACGAGCACAGGCGGGTGCTCGCAGATTGCCGTTTCGAGTAACGATGCAGGGCCTATGCCAGAAATAAGTGGTACGCAGGAATGAAGTTATCCGCGCGCACGCTCTGCGACAGGTAAATCTTTCGCCCGCCACCTGAATGCCGCGGCAGCCCCGTCAATCGCTGGCGTCCAGCGCACGCAAGGCGAGGCCGCGCGCGACGGACGTGAACTCGTCGCCCATGCGGATCCGATCGGCGCCGAAGCGCTCGATAAAAATACGCCGCACCGCGGGCACGAACGACGATCCTCCAGTCAGGAACACGCTGTCGATCGCGTCGTGCTCGAGCGCCACGGTCTTCATCAGGCGATCGACGCATTCGGCGATCTGTTCGAGATAGCGCGCGATCCAATGCTCGAAATCCGGACGCGCAACTATTTTCTCGATCAAAACCGGCGGATCGGAAAACATAAAGTCCGCCGCTTCCAGCGCCGACAGCTCGAGCTTGGTCTTTTCCACCGCTCGAAACAGAAAGTAGCCGAGGTCGTTTTCCACGATATGAATCAGCGCCGCGATCTTTTCAGGCTCGAACGATTCGCGCTTCAGCTCCTCGAACCTCAACATCGTCGCCCGCGCCTTCAGGAACGACAGATGGTGCCATCTCTCCAGCTTGGTGTACGGCCACGTCGGCGCCGGCAGCACCATCCCATACGGCGAGCGGTACTTCGTGCCGCGCCCGAGCGCGGGTGCGACCAGATGGCGCATTACGCGGCCGTCGAAGGCGTCGCCCGCGATGCCGACGCCGTCGTTGCCGAGAATCTCGTAACGCGCCGCGCCATGTTTGGCGGCGCTTCGAGGTTTCAACTGCAGCACCGAGAAATCACTCGTGCCGCCGCCGAAGTCCGCAATCAGCACTGTCTCGTCGCGCGTGATTCGAAGCGCGTAGTCATAGGCGGCCGCAACCGGCTCGTACTCGAAGACCACGTCGGTCCATCCCGCGCGCCGAATCGCGATATCCAGCCGGCTGCGCGCGAGCGCCTCGTCCGGATTGCCGGCCGCGGCGAAATGAACCGGGCGGCCGACCACGATTCTCGGCGGCAACTCGCCGAACTGCGCGATCGCCGCATCGCGGAGCGCGCTGATGATCGGCGCAATCAGATCGCCAAGCGAATACGTCTCGCCCATGATGTCTGTGGACTCGAAAGTCTTGTCCGCCAGGAACGCCTTGAGCGATTGCACCAGCCGCCCGTTGCCCGCCGCCGCAAGGTAGCGCCGAATCGCGTCATTGCCGACTGACACCGCCGAATCGGTGCCGCCGGTTTCCTCGGGCGCCTCGAAAAACAGAATCGAGCGGAACGTCTCGGTCGGATCGCCGCCCTCAGCGGCGGGAAACCGCGCCAGGCGCGGCGAACCGTCGGCGCCGACGATTGCGATAGCGCTGTTGGTGGTGCCGAAATCGAGACCGACCGCCTCAACTTTAGCCGCGGCGGGAGCGCTGGAGACTTCCTGCATCATGCGTTCACGATCAAGGCGCGTCGGACTCTTGTCAACGTTGAGCGACGCGCATATACTCGCCAAACCCTCAGGATGACGATCGCGCTGCGACCGCTTATCCGCCACAACCGAGTTTCCTAGCGGACGAGATTTCCTCGTCCGCATTTTTTTCGCGCCGCGCTCCGTGCAGGAGGGAAAAAATGCCGCCGCAAATTTCGGAGTCTGAAGTCGCCGCGAATTGGGATCGAAATGCCGACGTCTGGGCCGACCAGGTTCGCAAACAGCACGACATCTTTCGGGGGCACTGGAACAATCCGGCATTCATCGAGTTCGTGGGCGAAATCAGCGGGAAGACGGTTCTCGACGCGGGATGCGGTGAAGGCACTAACACGAGGATCTTCGCGCGGCGCGGCGCGCGCATAACAGGCGTCGATCTGTCGGCCAAAATGCTCGAGTTCGCGCGCGCCGAGGAAGTTCGCGAACCGCTGGGAATCCGCTACGAACGCGCGTCGTTCACCGGCATGGAAATGTTCAAGGCCGAATCATTCGACGCCGTCATCTCGACGATGGCGCTGATGGACGGTCCTGATTTTCCCGGCGCGATGCGCGAAATCGCGCGCGTCCTGCGCCCGGGCGGCACGCTCGCGTACAGCATCCTGCATCCATGTTTCGCGACCAAGGGGATGGGCTGGATTAGAGACGACTCCGGGCGCGCGATCAAATTCACCGTAGCGGACTATTTCAATAGCGAGCCGTGGATCGAGCACTGGAAGTTCGGTCATGCACCCAACGCGTCGGAGGTCGAAGAGTTCGGCGTGCCGCGCTTCGATCGCACGCTCGCCGACTACATCAATCCGAGCATCGCGGCCGGTCTGCGGCTCGAGGAGATTCGCGAGCCGCGCGCGCCCGAGTCCGCGTGCGTGCTGTATCCGGAAGCCTTTCGCAAGTTTCGCGATCACATCGCCTTGTTCTTGTACGTTCGAGCGTCGAAGTCGTGAGACGACGAATGTTTCGCACGCCGACACACGTCCTCGCAGCAACCGTTTGTATGATGCTCGCCGGATGCGGCGCGCAGGGCGAAGCGTATCAGCGAAGGGCGCTGCCCGCGTCGCAGAGCGTCATCTACATCTACCGGCCGTACCAGTTTCTCAGCTCGCAGTCGATTCCCATGATCACCTGCGGACATGAGAGCATCGAATTGGAGCCGGGCGGGTTCTACGAGTTCGTCGAGGACAGCGGACAACTCACTTGCGCGGTGGAGGGCGACACGAAGACCCAGTACAAGTTCGACGCGCACGCGGGCGAGCGATACTTCATCAAGGAAGAGGTCGAGGCCAGCGGGCTCACCACTCATACGCGACTGGCCTTGATGGATAGCGCGGTGGGCGAGGACGAAATCAAGGAATGCAGCCGCGTGGGAATCAAGAATTGAATGAAATGCCGCGAATCGTAACGTTGCTGCCGAGCGCGACCGAGATAGTTTGCGCGCTCGGCTTCGAAGATCAGTTGGTCGGCCGCTCGCACGAATGCGACTACCCGCGCTCGGTCGTAGGCCTTCCCGCCTTGACGGAACCGAAGTTCAATCCCGAGGGCACCAGCAAGGAAATCGACGAGCGGGTGAAGAAAATAGTCGGCGACGCGCTCTCGGTCTATCGCGTCGATGCGGCCAGGCTGCGCGAACTTCATCCCGACGTCATCGTCACACAATCCCAATGCGAAGTGTGCGCGGTCAGCGAGCGCGACGTCGAAGCCGCGGTGGCAGAATGGCTCGGCGCGCGGCCGAAGATCGTCTCGCTGGCGCCATACAGCCTCGACGACATCTTCACCGACATGCAGCGGGTCGCGGACGCGCTCGACGCGCGCGCACAGGGGATTGAACTGGTCGAGCGGCTGCGCGCGCGACTGACGAAAATTGCGGACCAGGCTCGCGGCGCCTCGCAACGGCCGAGCGTCGCCACTATCGAGTGGATCGATCCGCTGATGGCGGGCGGAAACTGGATGCCGACGCTGGTCGAGATGGCCGGCGGAGTAAATCTTTTTGGCGTAGCGGGCCAGCATTCGCCGTGGATGAAATTCGACGAGCTGGCCGCCAAAGATCCTGATGTGATTTTGATTTCGCCGTGCGGTTTCAGCATGGATCGCGCGGCGCAAGACCTGCCCGCGCTAACGAATCGCGCCGAGTGGAACGGACTCAAGGCGGTGCGCGCCCGGCGCGTCTTCATGGCCGACGGCAACCAGTATTTCAACCGGCCCGGCCCGCGCATCGCCGAGTCATTGGAAATTCTCGCCGAGATCACGCATCCCGAGCTATTCCACTTTGGACACGAAGGCTCAGGCTGGCGGAGACTGTAGCGACAACCAAAAGTTACTTGTTCGCGAGATACGCCATCCCGATGCGGGCCGGCGTGAGATTTATTCCGAACTCCTCGATCAGAGGCTTGATGTTGCACGCGTTGTCGGCCGTGACGAAGGTGACCGCATCGCGCGACAGCAACGGTTTCGGCAGCTTCTCCAGCAGGCCGCCGACGCCGCGCATAACGTTTTCAGGAATATGAAACAGCGGGCGGCGATGGCCGCTCGCGTCCATGATGATCCGCATCATCTCGTCGAACGTCATCAGGTCCGGACCGCCGATTTCGTAAGTAGCATTGCGGCCGCGCCCCGACACCGCGAGCATCACGCACGCGGCGAGATCGTCGACGAGCACCGGCTGAACTTTCTGCCGCCCGGTCCCGGGCACGCCGAAGACCGGCGCGAAACGGAGCGCGCGGGCGAGACCGTTCACGACTTTGTCCTCGGGTCCGTACACCAGCGACGGGCGGAAGATTGTCCACGTCAATCCCGACTCGCGGATCGCGCGCTCGGCGCGGCCCTTGGCGCGAAAGCCGGGATGCGCGCTGTTTTCGTCGGCCGCCGCGCCGCTGATGTAGATGAATTGATCGACGCCCGCCTGCTTCGCCGCGTCGATGAGCGTGACCGTCCCGCCGTAGTCGATTCGCTCGAAGGTAAGGCCTCGGCGGGGATTTTCGACCGGGTAACCATCGAACTGGATCGCGTCGACGATCGTGTTTGCGCCCTGGAGCGCGTCTTTGAGCGATGCAGGTTGCCCGATATCGGCGCGAACAAACTCGACGCCAGCCAGGTCGCGCCGCGCGCGCGCCTTCTCCGGATTTCGCGAGAGCACGCGCACCTTGATTCCGCCGGATGCGAGCATGCGGCGCGCGATCGCGCGTCCGATAAACCCCGAGCCGCCCGCGAGCGCGACGGTTTTTGCGTCCATCGTTCGATTCTGTGCTTGAACGCGCGGCGAGGCTATTGGCTTCGCCAGCTCGAAGAGAAGGGCGCGCGTGCAATGAACTCGCCGCGTCCGACTGGCGCATCGACTTTGCGATCGGTGACGATTGGCACGCCGCGCGAGATTGTCATCTTCGGCCAGCCGGTGACTCCGAATCCTTCGAACGGGTCGTAGTCGGAGCGCGAGTGCATCTCACGGCTGTCGATCACGACTCTGCAACTGGGATCGAAGATCACAAGGTCCGCATCGGCGCCCTCGACGATTGCGCCCTTGCGAGGGTACATGCCGAAAATTTTCGCGGCGTTGGTCGCCGTCAGATCGACCCATCGCGAAATCGAGATGCGGCCCTTCGCGACGCCCTCTGAATAGAGCATCGGCACAAGAGTCTCGAGATTTGACATCCCCGGCACCATCCGCGTGAAGCCGTTGGCGGAAACTTTACGCTCGAGAGCCCAGCTGCAATGGTCGGTCGCGACGACGTCGATGGTGCCGTCCGCAAGCGCCGCCCAAATCGCTTCGCGATGTTCGGCGCTGCGCAGCGGCGGATAGCCCACGTATTTGGCGCCGTTCGGTTCGAGGAACAGTTCTTCGGTCAGATACAGATAGATGGGGCGGGTCTCGGCGAGCACCACGCAGCCGCGCGTCCGCGCGCGTCGCACTTCGTCGACAGCCTCGCGGCTCGACAGATGCACGAAGTAGGCGGGTGCGGCCGACAACTCGGTCATCGCGAGGGCGCGACGCACCGCGGCTGCCTCAGACAGCGGAGGTCGGCTGGCGGCGAAGTGTTTGACGTCGTCATTGCCGGCGGCGAGCAGGCGTTCGGTGCAATATCCGATCAGGTGCTCGTCCTCGGCGTGAATCGCGAGCAGCGCGCCGCTGTCGCCCGCGACCTTGAACGCCCGCAAGTAGTCGCGCGCGCGGGCTTCGAAACCGAGCATCATGAAGATCTTGATGCTGGTTACGCCGCGCTCAACAACTCGCGGAATTTCTGCGATCGCTTCGGGCGACGGATCGAGCAGCGCAACGTGAAAGCCGTAGTCGACGATCGCGCGCCCCCTCGCCTTGGCGCTCCATTTTTCGATCGCATCGGCGAGCGATCCGCCCTGCGCCTGGAATGCGTAGTCGATGATCGTCGTGACTCCGCCGGCTGCTGCGGCAGCGGTGCCCGACTCGAAATCGTCAATGGTGTGCATCGAGAACATCTCGGCGTCGAGATGAGTATGCGGATCGACTGCGCCCGGAATCAGCAGCATCCCGCGAGCGTCGATGGTGCGATGCGCAGCGCCCAGTGCCCCGGGCGGCGCAATGCTCGCAATCCTTTCGGCGATCACGCCAACGTCAGCGCGAGCGACGCCCGAGGTCGTTACTACAGTTGCGCCGACGATCGCGAGATCGAGCATCGCGGCGACTCGAAGCTATACGTGCTTTCGATGCGGTCGATGAGTGACTGGGCGCGGTGTGCGGCGGCGGCGGACGCGCTTCAGCGGATGCAGTTTGGCGCTCGACGCCGGTTTCTCGGCCAGGGCTGCGTCGACGAGAGGTGTCAGCGAGAAGCGCGAGACTTCCGGCGGGCAGTTGATGCGAATCCTCAGCCAAAATGTGCCGAGGCCGCGATTGGTATAGATGTAAAAATCTTCGTAACGGTTCAGGCCCGAGTAAAATTGCTTGCCGATGCGCAGGATCGATTTCAGCGGCGATCCGTAAAACGGAATTCGGACGACGCCGCCGTGCGTGTGTCCGGAAAGCATCACGCCCGGCCTCAGATGGCGCGTGTAGAGTGCGGTGTCGGGATTGTGCGCTAGAACGATCGTGCAGTCGTCGTAGTTGACTTCGCCAAATGCGCGCGCAGGCTCCGCGCGTCGCGACCACAAATCGTCAATACCGACGATCATCAGTTTCTCGTTGCGAATGAAAAGCCTGCGGCTGTCGTTGGCGAGCACGTCGGCGCCGGCATGTTTGAGCGCTTCGGTGATGCGCTCGGCCGACGACCAGTGATCATGATTGCCGAGGATCGCGAACAGGCCGGCCCGCGGGCGCAGATGTTTCAGCGCGTCGCGAAACGCGCCGAGATAGCGATGCATCGTGTCGGGGCCGGAAAAATAATCACCGGTGAGAAAGATGAGGTCGGGCTGCTGCTGATTGATGGCTTCGACCGCCGACGCGAGGCGCTCAAGGTCCTCGTCGCGATCGACGTGAAAATCGCTTATCTGGCATGCGACCAATCCACGCAGAGCCGCAGGCAATCCGCGCACCGGCAGGTCCAGCGCCGACACCTTAATCTCGTCGATCGTCTTGCGCCACATTCGATGGAGCGGACGCAGCGCCAGCGGAGGCTTCGCCTTTGCACGCCCGGCGGCGGCAAGAACAGGCTCGCGCGCCGGCACGTGATCGACTAGTTCGGCAGTGGACATCGGATCAACGATACTAGAATACTTCGACCAGGCGGCGAAAGGAGGTAAGTTCGATAATCCTGTCGCCGGCTTCATTTATTTCTTCGTGCTCGAGTTCCCAGGTATGCGGATGCGGAATGAAAACAGCGCGCAGGCCGGCCGCGACCGCGGGATTGATGTCCGAGCGCGGACTGTTCCCGATCATGAACGTCAGCGAGGGATCGAGGTCGGCGTCGCGCACCAGGCGTCGATACGCGTCGACATCTTTCTCGCGCGGCGTCTCGACGCGATCGAACAGCGGGCCGAGGCCGGAGCGCGCGAGCTTTTGCAGTTGTTCGTCGCGCTGACCCTTGGTGAACATCAGCAGCCGGTGACGCTGCGACAATTCCTGCAGCGTCGGCTCGACGTCGGGCAGCAACGCGCACTCGCGCTCGAGCAGATGCGCACCGATTCGCTCGATCTCGTCGCGCAACCCGTCGTGACCCGCGGGCGCAAGCTCGGCAGTCGCCTGATGCAGCGCCATCAGGTAAGGACGCCGTCCGTAGCCGTGGGTTTTGATCAGCCGGATTTCCGCGCGGCGCACCGCGGCGTGGATCTCGATGCGAGACAGGCCAAGGCCCGCGTCGCCAACGGCCGCAGCGAAGTGATCGAACGCCTCGAGGAAATGGATATTGGAATCCCAGAGCGTGTCGTCGGCGTCGAAGATGAGATTCAAGGACTCAGTCGCGGAAGAGAACATCTATATACAGAGTACCGACGCGCGCGGATGCGGGCAATTGGCTAGTCGCGAAACGATCAAAGAGCTAGGCGCGGGAGTTGGGAAGCGCTGCGGGCAGCACGATTAGCGCGCCCGTCGAGGGATTGCGCCCGACGTAAACGTCGGTCTCGTAAACGCGCCGTAGATTTTCGGCCGTCAGAACTTCGGTGGGAGTTCCGTATGCGACAGCGGCGCCGCCGGCGAGCAGCAGCACGCGATCGGCGTAGAGCGCGGCGGCATTGAGATCGTGCAGCGTCGCGACTACTGCCATGCGGCGCTCGGTGCACAGCTCGCGGAAGCGGGCGAAGATTTCGGCGACGTGCTTGAGGTCCAGGAACGCGGTCGGCTCGTCGAGCAGCGCAATCCGCGGCTCCTGCGCGAGCGCGCGCGCCAGGAACACGCGCTTCCGCTCGCCACCAGACAGCTCCTGCACGTGACGCGCGGCAAGATCGAGCAGGTCGAAGCGCGCCAGCGCCGCCGATGCTATCTCCAAATCGTGCGGGCTCTCGAAGCGAAACGCGCCGAGATGCGGCGCGCGTCCCATCAGCACGATTTCCAACACCGTGAAGCGGAACGCGACTGCGTTTTCCTGGCCGACCGACGCCACCGTGCGCGCGAATTCGCGGCGTTCGATCGAATCGAGCGTGCGGCCGAAAAGTTCGACACTGCCCGCGCTCGCCTTGAGCGAGCCGCCGAGCACCTTGAGCAGCGTCGACTTGCCGGCGCCGTTCGGCCCGACGATCGCGAGCATCTCGCCGGCCGCGACTTCGATCGAGACGCCATGCAGCACAGGAACGCCGGGATAGCCCGCATGAATCGCGCTCGCCCTCATGGCAATCACGGTGTCGCGCGGCGTCGTCATAGCGACAGCGGTCTCCGGCCTTCGCGGCGCAGCATATAGATGAAGAACGGACCGCCGCAAAGCGCGGTGATCGCGCCGACGGGAATTTCGGCCGGCGCGATCGCGACGCGCGCGAGCAAGTCCGCGGCGACCATGAACGCCGCGCCGCCGATCAGCGACGCCGGCAGCAGGAGCCGATGATCCGCGCCGAATACCAATCGCAAAGTATGTGGCACGATTAGCCCGACGAACGAAATGATTCCGCTAACCGACACCGCGGCGCCGATCATCACCGAGGTCGCGACGAAGACGATGCGCCGCAAGCGGTCCACGTCGACGCCGAGTTCAGCCGCCGACTCGTCGCCGAGGCTCAGCAGGTTGAGATCGCGCGCGCGATACATCAGGACCGCGAAGCCTGCCAGTCCCAGGCCCGCGACCATCGCCGCCTCGTCGTAGGTCGGCGCTTCGAGGCTGCCCATCAGCCAGAACAGGATGCTGTGCGCGTAGTAGAAATTGACGACGCTGTTCACGAGCATGATTGCCGCGCCCCAGAACGCGTTGAAAATGACGCCGACGAGCAGCAACGTGAACGGCTCGAGCTGGCCGTCGACCATCGCGAGCCGGTAAACCGCGACGGTCGACAGCAGCGCCGCGCCAAAGGCGGACAGCGGGACGAGCGCCTCGCCACCACCGAGTTTTGCGGACAGCACGAGCGCCAGTATCGCGCCGAGCGCGCCGCCGCCGGAGATTCCCAGGATGCCGCCTTCGGCGAGCGGATTGCGCACGAGCGCTTGCAGAGCCGTTCCGACCGCCGCGAGCATTGCGCCGATAATGACGCCCATGATGACGCGCGGCAATCGAGCGCCGAAAAAAATCGCGTGGTCGGGACTGTCGGGATCGGAAAAAGCGCGCGCGAGGCTGATGTGCGCCGTGCCAAACAGCATGCCGGCGATCGCGCAAACGAGTAGCAGAATCGTCAGCGCGCCGAGTATCGAGAACAGCCGCGCACGCGTCAGATGCGCGGCGGGTGCGGGTTTGCTCGCAGGCGCATTCATTTGCCGCCACCGCCGCCGTCGCGCGCCCATGCCTCGGGATGGATCTTGCGCGCGATTATCTCAAGCGACTGCCCCACGCGCGGACCGGCATGGAGCATCGGGTCTTCCGCATACCCGAACACGCGATGGTCGCGCACGGCGGGAATGGTCGGATACTTCGCCCAGAAATCGCTCGACGACGAATCGGTGCCCATCGCCCCGTCGAGGACAACCTCGGGACGCATCGCGATGATGAACTCCATGCTGAGATGCGGCCATTGCTCGCCCGCCGCCGCGGCGATGTTGTCGGCGCGCGCGATGCGCATGAGTTCGTCGAGATAAGTGCCGGGGCCAACCGCAACGATCGGCTGATGACCGACGAGCATCAACGCGCGCAGCGGTTTTACGCTCGCCAGCCGATCACGAACTGCCGCGATTTGTGCCTGGATCTGTGCGACCAGGCGATGCGCATCGCCCTCGCGATTTATTCGCGCGCCCACTTTTTCAATACTGGTTTCGATTTGTTGCAAAGAATCGTCGCTGACCAGCAGCACCGGATAGCCCATCGAATTCAACGCGCGAATCTGGCGCACGTCCGACGACAGTTCAAGCCCGACGACCAGCGTGGGCCGCAGCGCGATGATCGCTTCGAGATTCGGCGTCAGGAAAGAACCGACGCGCGGCAAGTCACGCACCTGCGGCGGGTAGTCGCAGTACTGCGAAACGCCGACGACCTCGGGACCCGCGCCGAGCGCGAACAGCGTCTCGGTCACGCTCGGCGCGAGCGACACGATTCGCATCTGCGCGGCCGCGTGCGCCGGCGCGGCAAACGCAAGTGCATATGCGCAGAGCGCGGCGGCGGCCGCGAGTCGATACAAACCCACCTCGCGAAATTACCTGATCGCGCCCGCGCCCGTAAGCCCGTAAGCGATCTTCGCGCTTTGTTGCATCCACGCGACGCGCTCAACTAGCCTCGTCGGGGCGAGGATCATCGACGTGCTCAAGATTGCCGTTTGCATCAAGCAGATACCGCTCATCGAGGAAGCCAACTTCGACGCCGCGACCAAAACGATCAAGCGTGACGGGCCCAACGTCATCAGCGCGTTCGATCTGCGCGCGATCTCGCTCGCCGTCGAGCTGAAAAATCGCCACGGCGCCGAGACCACCGTTGTCACGATGGGACCGCCGCAGGCGCGCGGCGCGCTGGTCGATGCGCTCGCGATGGGAATGGACCATGCGGTGCACCTGGAAGATCGCGCGTTCGCGGGCGCGGACACGCTCGCGACGGCGCGTGCGCTCGCGATTTGGCTGGCGCGCGGGAGTTTCGATCTTATCCTGCTCGGCAAGTACTCGCTCGATGCGGAAACGGGGCAGGTCGGCCCCGAGATCGCGGAACTGATCGGAGCTGCGCAAATCACCGGCGCGCGCAAGCTGGAAATCGACGGTCGCACGCTCCGCGCCGAGCGCGAAAGCGACGAGGGTTTCGACCAAGTCGAGGCCGCGATGCCGGCGGTCATCACTTGCGCCGAGCGGATCGCGCAGCCGGTCAAGGTGAAGCCGGGCGCTTCCGATGAGGCCGCCACCAAGCCGATCCAAGCGGTGCGCGCGGCGGAGCTCGGCGCCGACGCGAACGCGTTCGGGCTCGCGGGTTCGCCGACGTGGGTGCAGGAAGTTCGCGTCGTCACGACGCCGAAGACCGAGTGCAAATTTATCGACGCGACCGACGCCGAACGCGCCGCGGTTGAAGTCATGTCGGCGCTCGAATCGCTCGGCGCGCTCAAGCCCCGCGAGCACAATCGCCGCCCGATCGCGACGGCCCATCGCGCGAGCAGTCGCGGTCGCGACGTCTGGATCGTCTGCGAGACGGACCTTGAAGGGCGCATCACGCGCGGCACGCTCGAGCTGCTCTCGCGCGGCGACGAACTCGCGTCGCGACTCGGCGGCGCGCTGGTCGCCGTGGGATTCGACGGCGCCGTCGCGCGGCACGCCGGGCTGCTCGCGAGTTTCGGCGCCGACCGGGTGCTGACGCTCGAGCATCCGGCCTTGCTTTCGTACACTCCCGAGGCGGCTGCCGAGGCTGTCGCGCAACTCGTTTCGACGCACTCGCCGTGGGGGATTCTGATTGGCGCCACCGAGCGCGGACGCGACTGGGGACCGCGGCTCGCCGCGCGGCTCGGCCTTGGTCTCACCGGCGATGCGATCGATATCGAGCTCGATTCCGAGAATCGGATGGTCGCGCTCAAGCCGGCCTTCGGTGGCAACATCGTCGCGCCGATTTACTCGAAAACGTTTCCGCAGATGGCGACGGTGCGGCCGGGCGTGCTCGAACTCGCGGCGCCATCGGAAGCCCGGCGTGCCGAAGTTCAGACCGCGCGCGTCGAGGTGAGCCCGCCGAAGAGCCGGCTCATAAAGGCGCACTCGACTCTTGATCGCACGATCGTGCCGCTCGAGGGCGCCGAAGTTGTCGTCGGTATCGGCACGGGCGTCGGTGGACCCGAAGGCGTCGCGAGAGTCGCCGCGTTCGCGCGTACACTCGGTGCCGCGATGTGCGCGACACGTCGCGTCACTGATCAAGGATGGGTGCCGCGGCAGTTGCAGGTCGGCCTGACCGGCAAATCGATCGATCCGCGCCTCTACATCGCCGTCGGCGTGCGCGGCGCGCCCAACCATACCTGCGGTCTCAAGCGCGCGCAGACGGTCGTCGCGATCAACAACGACGCCGACGCGCTGATCTTCGAGCGCGCGAATATCGGGCTCGTCGCAGATTGGCAGAGCGTGCTGCCCCCTCTGCAGGATGCCTTCCAGCGCCTGAAATGATCGGCTACCCGCGTATTTCGTAGAGCGCCGAAAACAAATCCTCGATCGGCAGGCGGCGAAAGTGCTTGAAGCCCGCACCCGCGGCCAGCTCGCGCGCCTTCGCCTCGCCCATGCACGCGCCGATTCCCGCGCCACCGTGCGCGAGCGAGGTAGTCATGCAGTACAGCGTGCTCATCGAGTACATCAGCCGCCCCATCGGGTTGAGGTTGTCTTCGAGATTCGACGACACGTTCACTTCCACCATCAGGTAGGTACCGTCGGGCTTGAGCGCGCCACGAATCGATTTCAACAGCGCGTCGGGATCGACGGAATCGTGCACGACGTCGAAGGTCGAGATGAAATCGAACTGCGCGGCTGGCAGCCTGGTGCAGTCGACGACCTCAAACTTGATTCGATCGCCGAGGCCGGCGGCCTTCGCATTTGCGCGCGCACGCTCTAGTGAGCCGGCATGCGCGTCGAAGCCGAAAACTTTGGCCTTGGGAAATGCGGACGCGATTGCGATCGCCGCGCGGCCGCTCCCGCAGCCAACGTCCAGCGACGAGCCGCCTTCGGTCAGCTTGGCGACCACCTGCGGCATCGCGGGCAGCCACTTGCGAACCAGCTGATGCCGGTACATCGAGGCCGACGAACGCTCCATCGCCTCCCACGTCTCGGGCGGATACTCGCTCTGCGCAACGCCGCGCCCGTCCTTGAACGACGCCATCACTTTCGGCGCAATTGACATCTGCGGAACGATCATTTCGATGAAGCCGCCGGCGAAGAACGGCGAGTCGTCGCGCGCCAGCACCATCGCATGCTCGGCCGGCATCGTGTAGGTCTTCGCCGACGCGTCGTAGTTCACGTACCCAGCCGCCGCCATCGCGCTAAGCCATTCGCGCAGATACCGTTCGCTGAGTCCTGTGCGTTCAGCCAGTCCCACGCTAGTGACCGCGCCCGCTCCGGCCAGCGCGCTAAAAATCCCAAGCCGGTCGCCGATGTAGCTCAACGCCCCGAGCATAGCGGCGCCGATATCGTTCGATACCTGCTTCGAGAAATTCTTGATCTTGTCCCAATCAAGCTGCTGCTTGTCGTCAGCCATCGTTTTCCTCCGCAGACCGGCAGTATCGATCAATCAGGGCATCCGCGGCTAGGCTTTCCAGACCTCGGGCTTTTGACCCAGCCACATTGCGGGCTGAATACCCAGTTCAACTCGAAGCGGATCTATACGAATGAGAGTCAGATCTTTCGAATCCGGTCCCGAGGGCCAGAACTCTCTGAGGTCATATCCGAATATTCGCCGATTCCAGACGCGGATTTTTTCTTCAAGATCATCGAACAGCTTCGCTTTTCCGGTGACGGTGAGATGAGTGATGGGGCGCTGAGACCCGACTTCATAGAAGAGTTCGACTCTTTGATCGCGCGCGATTTGTTCCGCTTTCGCAGAGTGCGGCTGGGTCGCAATCCAGACAACGCGATCTTCGAACGCCGGAAACACCACGCGGACCTTGGGTTGGCCGTTGTCGGTCGTGGCCAGACAAGCGCGATTGGAGTTTGGTGCCGCCGCGCGAACTTTCTCCCAGAATGCTGACTCGGCCATAGGCTACTCTTCAGCCGTTATCGCAGGTTCTTCGGATTTGGCTTGCGGGGCGCCGAATAGCGAGAGTTGGGCCGGATTGTCGTCGGTTTCCGCGACCGGCACGAAAAGGCCGGGGCGCTCGACGAAGATTCGGAATTTTTCGTAGAGGTCGGCGAGCTTGTACTGGTAGTACTCGACGTTTTCGTCGGGGTCGTCGGGATTGTACTCCGACGCCATCTTTGCAAACGCGTTCACGCTCGCGGTCGCGCGGCGCCCGGTGACGTAATATGAAATCTGGTCGCCGGGGAGATATGGACGCTCGGCCTTGAGTGCGAGTTCGTAGGCGGCCGCCAGGTTGCGGCTGTTGTCGCCGATTTTGCTCCGATACGTGTCGAGCGAATCCTGCAGCGTCTCGGTCTTCATCAGATCCGCGATTCCGATTTCGTGGCGCGCGAGCCGCGCGCGATATTCGTCGTGCAGTTTCGGAATTTCGTCGCGTCGATCCTCGAGCAGCAGCCGAAACATCTGCTCCATGAAGCGCCGCTGGAAGCGTTCGAGTCCCCGCGAGCGCAGCCCCGAGCCGCGAATCGTCATCTTTCCCGCGTCATCTTGCAGCACGTAATTTTTCATCTTGTAGGAGAACATCGCGGCGTAACGGCCGTCGATCTCCAGCCGGATTCCCTCGGGCATGATCGATCCGACCTGCTCCAGGAGCCGGTCCGCGCCTTTCTCGTCGGCGACATCGGTGGGCGGCACAAAATAAATTCCGTCGGTGTCGACCTCGACAACCTGCGCGCCGTGCTCCTCGAGTTCCGCCACCGCGCGCTGAATCAAATCGCGTCCGCGCTTCGTAAGCGCGTTAGCCTCGGCGAAGTCGTTGAAATGCCCGAGCGAAAATCCCAGGTAGCCGTAAAACGAATTGATGAGAATCTTGAACGTGAGCTGAAGCGCGTCCGCATTGCGGCTCTCATCGCCCTTCAGTTCGCGCGCGAGCGCCTTGGCCTGCACGCGGATGGCCGGTGAAGTCGAACAGGTTGCTCAGTGGGCCGGCGATTGCGTCATAGGAGCCGCCACCTATCCGGCCCAGCGACCAGTTGTCTTCGACAAAGCGCGTGATCGAGGTCAGGTCGGTGATCGTATGGTCAACGAAATTCGGCCTCGCATAGGGCGAGATTACCAGCAATGGCAATCGCGGCCCGTAACCGCATCGCACCTCCGCGTCGCCAAGCGAAGGATCGCCCGATCCGCAGATCCCCGTCCCATTCAGCGCGTCGATAGGCGACGTCGAGCCGTTGAAGATCGGGCTCATCTGATGATCGTAGTCGCCGTCGCTGTCGTCGAAGGCGATTATGATCGCCATGCTTTTCCACTGCCGCGTCTTCTCGAGTGCGTTGATCGTATCGACCAGGAACACCTGCTCGTCGATCGGATCCGAAATTCCACCCGCATGCCCGGTCTGATAGCGCACCGCCTTGACGTAGCTCACCGCGGGCAGGTTGTCGGCCTTCGCGGCGGCTAGAAGGTCGTCGAGATCATACTCGTGGTTGGCTTGTCCGGAATGCCCTATTTCGGAGATATCGGCGGGCCGAGTGTGAGCTAGGTTGCTGGTATCGGGATAGTACTGAAACGGCGTGTATTGACCGTTGTAATCCTTAACGACCAGGTTAGTGACCGGATTAGTATGGCTGCGGTCGCATCCGGTCGTGCCGTTGGGATTGACCGTCTGCAGATTGAAGCCGCCCTCGAATGAACCCCAGCTTACCCCTTTCGCATTCAGTAGATCGCCAAGGTTAATTCCCGACATTTGAACCGTCTGGCTGGCGCTGGCGAAGCAAACGTCGCCGGTCGGCTGCGCATTGGCGATCAACGTGCCGTCAAGGACGAGCTTCGGGTTCGGCGGAGTAGGTATCGCACCGTTAGTCTGTCCCGAGACCAGGTTGATATGCCCGAGCAGGGTACTGCCGAAGGTCGTGCCGTAAGAATTGTCGCTCATCGCAAAGTGCTGCGCGTAGTTCCACAACGCGGTCACGGTGTTGCCGTCGAAATAGCCCATCACGAACGCGCTGCCATGATCGTAGTCGGGGCATCCGGGGGAAGCTTGGTAAAGGTGGGAAACTGATCCATCAGGCCCATGTCGAACTGCTGCTGCTCGGCCATGTAACCGTTGTCGCCGTCGCAGGTGTAAGCTTGCGAGCGATCGTAACGGAACGGATTGACGCCATTGGGATTGAAGTTCAGCAGAGTAGGGGTCAGTCCGTTGACCGACGGCGTGTCCGAAGCGGGAACGAACTCGGGCTCGCCGGGAGGATTGGCGGCGCTGGGATAAGTCCCAAAGTAATGATCGAAGGTCTCGTTTTCCTGGAAGATAATCACCAGATGCCTGATAGGCGTGGCGGTCGGAAAATGATCCGCTTCGTCGGCGACAGCTAGTGTCACCAAAAGGCTCGCGACCAGGCCGATCGCGGGCGCAATCGCGCACAGCAACCTGAGAATCGATCGATGCATGTGCAATCCCCTCCCAGCGCCCAACGACTCGACGCCGTGCAGAACTCTTATCAGAGCTTTGAAGGCAGGACACTATCCCAAGCTTGAGATGGTCTCTTATTCAGGATCCTTGGCCGCGAGCTTCTGCCAGGGGCGTAGCTTTCCGTCGTCGAATACCTCGAACAGCGTCTGCGCCCAATCGTGAGAGAAGTACTCGCGAATTGCCTTGAGCCAAATCTCGATGGGTACGGTTATCGGCTGGCTTTGGGTTACCCGCGAGACTATGACAATCGAGCGAGAGAGAGACCGTTCAAGGAATTTCTGGTCGTGCCACGTGAGCGGCGTAGCGGAGAGCGGCGGTGATTTGCTCGCGCGAGAGTCGGTACTCCGCCTCGAGTTCTTCAGCGGAAGCTCCGGAGGCTAGATCGCCGAGAATCGTCGCAACATCGATTCGGGTCCCGGCGAGGCAAGGCTTTCCGAAACGAATTGCCGGATCCATCGAAATGCCTGGAAAAACTTTCATGCTGGCGCCTTCTGAATCGAAAGTACACAGATTCAGCGCTTTGTCTTACCGATCTGACTCGGCGGAACCGCTGTTCCTGAGCGAGGTTGCGACGATCTTTGCTCTGCGCTCTTATGCAGCTTAGAGGAACTCGCGGCTCAATCCGGCTCGCTGACATGCAAATCGACAAGGCAGACTTCGCGAGAATCACAGTTCAGCACCGTGATGATCGCCGAGCTGATGGCCGACAGGATTCGCGGTCGGCTATAGTGAGAATCAATCATGCCTGAGGAGTCACCCAACGAGCGCCCCGGAATCGCGCAGTACTTTGGCCGTCTCGCGAAGACTTATGGCGCGGGCACGTTCTACGGGAAGCGGCGCGATGCCGTGATTGCCGCATTGCGCGGCGAAATCCAGGGCGCGCCGCGGCTGCTGGACCTTGGCTGCGGCAACGGGGCGAACCTGTTCGAGTTGCGCGACGCGATCCGCTGCGAAGCGATCGTCGGCGCGGATCTCTCGCGCCAGATGCTCGCCGAGGCCGACCGCCGCCAGCGTGCCGGCGCGCGTATCCCGCTGGTATGCGCCGACGCGATGGCGCTGCCGTTCCGCACGGGCGCGTGGGACGTAGTGTTTTGCAGCCACGTCTTGCAGATGGTGCCCGACCTCGCCGGCTGCGTCCGCGGGATCGGCGTGGTTCTCAAGCCCGGCGGACTACTGGCGGTCGCCGGCGGCGGCGACCCGACCGGCGGTCAACTGCTCGCGAGCCTCACCGATGAGCAGCGCGCCCTACTCCGCACCGGGCGGCGTGGAGGCGAAGCTACCCGCGGCGTACGCGCGCTGATACGAGAAACGTGCGAAGCGGCAGGCTTCGACGTCGAGCGGAAGCAGTTTCCCTTCACGGTTACGGGCGCCGAGCTGGTCGAGTGGTTCCACATCCGGTGGATTCCAGTGATCGAGGACTCGATTCGCGCCGCGGCCGAGCAAGTCCTTGAGCAGGTCATGGCCGAGCGCGGCGCAGAGACGTTCGAGGCGGCTGAGACGCTGTTGCTCGCGCGCAAGGCGCGCTGATCGCGGTGCCCACCTGCGTCATCAAGCCAGGCGCTCGAGCGCGTCGTCGATTTCCGCAACGAGCTGCTCGCTCGAACGGGTGGTATCGATGCGCAGGTGATTTCGCGCGGGAACCTCGCTAATCGGTTCGAACTCGGCGCGCTGCCGCTTGTACACCTTCGGTGTGGCGTCCGATACTTCGTCCTCCTTCGAGGCGCGCTGCTTCAGCCGGCGTATCGCCTCGTCCTCGCTGACGACGCATTCGACGAAAAGCACCGGCACCCCCCGCCTGGCTGCCAGCGCGCGTGCAAGCTGCCGGTCCGCCGACGCCTTGAACGTCGCGTCGACGATTGCTCCGCGGCCGCTGCTCAGCAGGCTCTCCGCTTCGGCGAGCATCGCGTCGTACGTGATTTTCGTAAACCGGTCGGAATAAATGTTCGCTCCGTAGTCAGTGCGGACGTGCTCGTGCGGAGAGATCTCCGCCAGGCGCTTGCGGACGCGGTCCGAGTTGATCGCCGTGAAGCCTTTGCGATGCTGAAGCGCGCGTGCGACGGTCGATTTGCCCGTACCGGAAAGCCCGCACACCACGATCAAGGCGGGCGCCGCGCCACGCGCATAGCGCGATGCGAGCGCGAAATAACTGCTCGCGAGCTGGCGCGCTCGCTCGCGCTCGGCCGCATCGACCTCGCGCTCGAGACTTCTCAAGCTCTCGACCTTGCCGCGCACGCTTGCGCGATAACACTTGTAAAACGGGACGAACACCAGCAGCTGTTCGTCGCCCGAGATGTCGGCGTAGGCCTCGACCAGCTCATCGGCAAGCCTTGGTGCGCCGAGTCGATCGAGGTCCATCGCCAGGAACGCAAGCTCCGACGCGACGTCGCCGTAGCGCAGCCGCTCGCTGAACTCGACGCAATCGATCACGTCGATTTCATTTTTATTGTCCATCAGGCAGATATGCTCGGCGCGCAAATCGCCGTGGCCTTCGCGGACGCGGCCCCCGTGCGCCCGATCGTTCAGTTGGCGCCAGTGAGCCGTGATAAAGGCGCGGCAGAAGGAGTCGATAGCCGTGAATTGGAATTTGCTGAGCGTATAACCGACGAAGGCCTCGTCTTGCGCGATGTCCCCGATCACGTTGCTCCAGATCGCCGCCGCCGAACCGTATTTCCATCCACCCGTTGACGCGGCACTCGCGTGAAATTCCGCGACCCGCGCCGCAATGGCGCCAATCCAGGCGTCGTCCACCTGGCCCTTGGCGAGAAGCCGGTCTAGCATTCGGTCCTCTGGCAGCCGGCGCATCTTGACCGCGTACTCGACGGCGTCGGGATGCTCCGCGCTTACCTCGGGACCGAGCACGAAGGAGTCTGCACGTTTAACGATCGCGAACACCCCGAGATATACACGCGGCGAAAGACGCGCGTTCAGCCGCACCTCCTCGCAGCAGTAGAGGAAGCGATCCGCAAGCCTGGAACAATCGAGAAACGCAAAATGGACCGGCTTCTTGATCTTGTAGACAAAATCACCGGCAATGAAGACGTAAGAAATGTGGGTCTGCTTCAGCTCAACGCGCGCAGGCGAATCCGGATAGAACTGGGGCCGCATCATTGCCTCGACGAGCGGCGGGAGGTCCGCCGTCGAACGCCCATCGAGCTTTTCCGTTCCGCGCACTCCCATCAAGACATCCTCCTTCGATGCCGACCCTATCGCCGTGCTCGACGATTGGCGATTGCTGAGAGTTGCAGCTGGCGGCGCGCATGGACAACGCGCTGCCCGTAAATCCGCACAAGCTCGAGTCCCTGATTGGAGCGACCGAGCCGGTGGAACTCGAGGGGCTCCGGCCATTCATCCGTTATATCTGCGGCGCCCAGCCGTGTGAAAGGGACAGCGCCGCCAGGGTTCTTATCCCGGACAGGGTGCGCGTGGCGGTACTCGTACGCGACGGTGGACGCTGTCGCAGATGCCGGAGTGCTACCAACAGGGAGATCGACCATCTCATACCGGTCAGCAAGGGCGGCGGTTCCGATGAGTCCAATCTGCAAACTCGGTGTCGCAGATGTGACCGCCGCAAGTGGAAAAAACCGGTCCCAGATATATGAGAAAATCCTTCGGAATCGATCACTTTGCCGTATATCAACGGTAGCGGAGAAAGTCAGTTTCAAGTAAATGACGCCCAACTCATGGCCATAGCCTGTCGGCAAAAGAGGCGCGACCATCCGTGCCAAAGCTCGCATCAATATCATCGTAATACAGGAGCAGACCAGTAGAATGATACAATGCACGGCCCCGCACATATGAAAACTGACGGGAGGTGTTTTATGGCAAGTCGAAACTCAACCTTCAATCCCGCAGCGATCGCAACAGCCGTGATTTCAACGATCGCGGTGGTGGGCTTATTGACGGTGGTTGGATGCTCGTCGTCGACTCCTCCTCAGACCCAGGTTGCGCAGAAAGTCGCGATGCATTTCAATCTCGCCGCGTGCCAGCAGGTCGATGTGAATCTGTACAAGTGTCCCGCGGTCGACAAGCCAATTTGCAACCCCGATTACAACGGCAACGCCGAGTGTGTCCGAATGGGACCAAATGGCAGTGTGTTTGTCCAGAGCGGGTTTGCTCACTAGCAGAAAGCAATCATTGTGGCGAGAAAGTCACTGGAGAGTTCCAGACGACTGCGCTCCAAAAGCGAGTCCTCGGAGGTCGAGTTTTCTCCGGAGAACTTCCGATATCCGGGCGTGTGCGGCTTAGTGAGTTCAAAGGCCATCGGAGCTGGCGCTGGCCTCGATTGTGGGTGCTGTTGTAAGCGACCGTATTCAAGTACGCAGACCCCTTGCGCCGCTCGATTTGAGTACCTTATAGGTCTCAAAGCATGTCGGATCGGAACGTCAGAGACGAGAACCCTTGTAGGCGGCGGTGCCCGGCATATCTACGATGGCGAACTTGGGACGACGCAAAAGCGGCCTTGGCGCGCTACTCTTAATCGTTGCGCTCCTGTCCGCCGAACGCGCTGCCGCGCGCATCTTGGAGATGCGGCCGGAATCGGTGGCTAGCACGCTCGACGCGTTGCTGCCGTCGTCCACCTCGGGCGCGCTCGATCATGCGCTGAAGCAGATAGGGCGCAGCGGGGACCAGCGCTTTCTGGCGCCGCTGACCGACATCGAGCGCTTTACCGATTCAAACACCAATTACGCGGTGCCGCAGGAGCTACTCCAGCAGACCGTTGAGGCGCTGACCGAAAAGCAGGTCAATCCCTCAAGAGCGTTGCAGGCCTTAGGTATGATGGATGCGATCGGCGCGCCCGGCTCCGCACTGCAGGCACAATCGGGCTGGACCATCTTCGAAAGGCTGGTGGTTTGGTACGGCAAGCACCCTGAATTGAGTCCCCCGCCCGGCTACGACCAGTGGAAGGGCCGCTTTTATGCGAAGATGGTCGACCCACGGATGGCCCGCTTCTTCTATCGCGGCGAGCCCGCCACCGTGCGCGTGGGCGAGGTAGTTTGGGGCGGAGTCAAAGTCGGCGGCATCCCAGCTCTGGTCAATCCGCGCATGATCAAGGCGAGCGCGGCCAGCTATCTGAGAGACGATGAGGCGGTGTTCGGTGTTAGCATCAGCGGCGACTATCGCGCCTACCCGCAGCGAATCATGGACTGGCACGAGATGGCCGATGACATCGTCGGCGGCCATGCGATCGCACTTTCGTACTGCACGCTGTGCGGCTCGGCGATCCTTTACGATACCAGCTTCGACGGTCGCCCTCATGTCTTCGACTCGTCGGGGTTCCTGTTTCGCTCGAACAAGTTGATGTACGACCGTGAGACCTGGACGCTTTGGAACCAATTTACCGGTGAGCCGGTGATCGGCAAGCTGGCTCGCGGCAAAGTGCGGCTGGAGATGCTGCCGGTGGTAGTGACCTCGTGGTCGGAATGGCGGCGCGAGCATCCCAGCACGCTGGTGCTCGATCCTGACACGGGCTACCAGCGCCCCTACGTTGCGGGCGCGCCCTACGGTGGATACTTCGGATCGCCGGATACGATGTTCCCAGTATGGCGCCGAAGCCTCGCCTTGCCTGACAAGGCGTCGGTTTATGGAGTGCAGATTGGCGGCCGCGCGAAGGCCTATCCGCTCGATTCGCTCAACCGGACTTCGGGCGTCGTCAACGACGCGGTCGGCGGCGATCCGATCCTGGTGGTCTATCGAGACGCGATCGGGCCGGTGGCGCTGCCCGGCTGCGCAGATCGCCGAGCAGCTTGAGGAACACACCGAGACGATCCGCCGCCGGCGCGTGCCGGTATTGCAGCATCAACGACGGATACAGCGACGTCACGTCGCAGTGCAGGACGCCGTGCGCAACACCGCATCGGCGAACCTCGGTGTAACCGCCCGCGACCGGCGCGGGTTGCGACGGCTCGGGAATGGAATGCCCCGCCGCGAGGTACGCGCGCATCATGAGCGCGTCAATCTTGGTCGCATTCCCGCGCAGCACCGCGCTCTGGTACGAGTACGGAAATATCTGCGCCTGCACGAAGTAGCTGGGAGAGAGCGTCTCGGCCAGCGCGCGCGTCTCGCGAGCATCGTCGAGCGCGTACTCGTAAAGCTTTTCCGGCTCGTGCGCGAAGTAGTGGCTGATTTTCGACGCGTCGATATAGACGCGGCCTTTGCGTGCCAGCCCGAAATGTTGCGCGAGCTGCTTCAGCCCCAGGCTCTCCAGTTCGCGGCTCGAAATATCGTAGTGCTGCGCGAGGATCCAGGTATCGATGATGTTGCGGCCGGGGATGTCGTAGCGTCTGTACGCGATCGAACGTTCCGCAATCTGCATTCGCGACGGGCGTGCACGAAGCTCACCGCCATCACGCCCGAGGCTGAGCCTCACTCGATGGCGGCGCGCGCGCGCCTCCAGGTATTCGAGATCGAAGCGAAAAAGGTTGTGGCCCTCGACGACGTCGGGATCGCGCTCCTGGATGATGCGCACCATCTCCTCGAGCATCGCGCGCTCGTCCATCTCGGTGCCCTTGAGCAGGCGCTCGAAGCCGGTCGAGTCGGTGAGCGAAATCGCGATTACGCGATCGCCCTCGCGCGCCGCCGATGGAAACTCAAAGCCTGGCGAGATGTAGGTCTCGATGTCGAGCTGCAAGCGCCGCAGCTCGGCAAAATCCATCCCGATGAAAAACGTCGTCCCGGTCAGCATCAGATGCTGCTCGACTGGATCGGCCAGCACCAGATACGGCGCGTCTGGCGCGTTGGGCGCCTTGCCCGTCACGTTCCTGAGATGGCGCCGGGCGGCTTCCAGAGCCTCCAGCGAGTCGAAGGTGATGAGCACCCGGTAGCGAAAATCGCCCTCAAGCGTCCGCGTCTCATGCGGCGCCCGGAAGCCATCGAGCAACGCCATATTCTCCACGAGCGCAAACAGCCGAATCGGACGGCGCTCGCGCGCAAGTTTGCCCGCGATGCGCCTGTACACATCGATCTCAGTCTTCGACGCGACCTCGACCGCGACCACGCCCGGATCGGCGGGATCGCCGAACAGCAGGCGGTTGCTGTAAAACTGCGCCGAGATTTCCTGATAGGTGGTCATGCCGATCCGAATATTACGATTGTGCACCCGCGCGGTCGCGTCAGACAACGCGTCCGCGCTGATAAAGATTCAGAGCACGCCCAGGTAGCCGAGGCCGATCAGAAAGATCGCGTATGCCGCACCGCCGATCATCAGCGTCGGCGTGCCGAGTTCCGAGTCGCGCAGGTTGATATAGAGAATCACCACCGAGGCGAGCGCGATCGATCCCGCCAGCAGCTCCGGATTCGTCAGATGCCACGGCGATAACGCAAGCCCCAGCGCAACCGGGATGCACGACTGGAAGACCATCGCGCCCGTGATGTTGGCGAGCGCGAGATGGTCCTTGCCCTGCCGAATCCAGACGACGGAGTTATATTTTTCCGGCAGTTCGGTCGCGAGCGGGCTCAACATGAGCGACAGCACGCCCGGATTCAAATGAGCATGCGCCGAGAACAGCACGATCTTATCGACGAACTCGATGGCACCAAACAGGATCGCGAGCGTGCCGACGATCACTTGCGCCGCCGTTGCCAACGCGCTCGGCTCGAGAGGATCGCCGCGGAAAATCGACTCGAAATAGAGTCCGTGCTCGACCTCGGCGTCCGCCGCGCGCTTGAGCCGCAGCATCACGACGCAGTAGCTCGCGTACACTATCAACAGTGCGACTGCGAGGACGTGGCGAAGCGTCGGGCTCATGTCGAGCGTGCCGGCGATCACCAGGCATAAAAAAATCGGGAAGAAGAATGCCAGGTCGCGGCGCGCGTCCTCGCGAACGACTCGCAGCGCGACTCGTCCGCGTCGCTCGCGAAATGCGATCGCCGCGATGCCCATGACGAACAGCGCCACCGTCGAGAGCATCAGCGGTGCGCCGACAATCGCGCCGAGTCCGACGGCAGTGTGCGCGTCCGCGGAATTGCGGCCGGTCAGCAGCGCGACTGCGGGGATGAACGTCTCGGGCAGAGCCGTTCCGACCGCAGCGAGAATGCTTCCGACGGCGGCCTCGGCAATCTCCAATCGATGGCCCGCCCATTCGACCCCATTGGTAAAAAGTTCCGAGCCCACGAGGATTATCGCGAAGCTGAGGCCCAGGATTGTCGCGTGGATCGCCAAAATTCTGCTCGCAGGATCGGAGCAGCGTCGAGGATAGAGAGGCCGACCCGCGATTTCCAGCGTGTGCGCGCGCATCTTCGAGCGGCTCGGGTTGAGTCTCAGGAAAAAGATCTGGCGCGATGCAGCCAAACCGGCAAACGATGCGTATAATATGTGCAGCGGCCATCGACGAGCGCGAATTCGCGACAAGGCCGCCCAGGCAGAGCGCCATTTGCCCGATGATCGCGACCCGTTAGTTGACTCGCATGGCAGTAATCTTTAGATTGGGCCTTTGGTGTCGCTCACTTGCCTTTGAATTCTCGTCTGTATAAATGAGGCCATTTGATTCCCGGCTCGCGGTCGCAGTAACGGCCGAATTGCGCGCCGATTTTCAGATTTCGCATCGGCGGCTCAAAAAAACGCCCGCGCCACACGGAAGCAAAACGAATGAAGCAGAAGTACGAAGGTAAGGACCTACAAGGTCTTGTCGATCTCGGGCGCGAGCAGGGCTACCTGACCTTCGAGCAGGTCAACGACTACCTGCCGCAGGACGTCGCCTCGCCGACCGACCTGCGCGCCGCGCTGGACAGCTTCGAGGACCTTGATATCAAGGTGCTCGAGGAAGTCCCGGCCGACGGCGCCGACGACGCCGAGGTCGAAAGCAAGGAAGAGCCTGAAGAAGCGCCCGAGGCCGCGCCCCCGGCTGCGGATTCGCTTGGCGAGTCGTCGGACCCGGTCCGGCTTTATCTCAAGGAGATGGGCAACTTCCAGCTTCTGTCGAGGGAGCAGGAAGTCGAAATTGCCAAGCGCATCGAGGCCGGCGAAAACGAAGTCGAAGAGGAAGTGCTGGGCTCGCCGATCATGCTCGATTTCGTGATTCGCGTCGGCGAGCGGGTCGAGGCGGGCGAGGCCGACCTCCGCGATGTGTTCGAGGACGCCGCTGAAGCGCCGGACGATCCCGACGAAGAGCGCGGACCCGAAGCCGATGAGCGCCAGCTCAAGAAGCTGAGTGTCGCGACCAAAAAGCTGACCGACCTGCGCACCAAGATCGACGCAATCGAAGAAGAACTCCGCAACAAGCCCGGTCCGCGCCGCAAGCCCAAGCTCGACAAGAACCTGGCGCGCTACAGCGAGCGCGTGAAAAAAGAATTGCGCGGGATGGGATTGTCGCGCCGCCTGATGGAAGCCGTTATCGGCGAGATGCGCGACTTCCTGCAGCAGTACCGCATCGCGCATCACACCATCGCGAAATACGAAGAGGCGACCGGCCGCTCGCGCACCAACCTGCTCAAGGAAGCCGCCGAGGCCGAGGACCGCCGCCACGTCCTGAAGATAAATGACGTTCGCGAAAACCTGCTCGATATCGCTGCCCGAATTCGCCTAGCCCAAAAAACGATTCGCGAAGTCGAAAAAAAGGCGAAGGATGACGGCGAGGATTACGCGCGCAAGCTCGAGACGATCGCGGCCGGACAGGACAAGAGCCGCCGCGCCAAAAAGGAACTGACCGAGGCCAACTTGCGCCTCGTCGTCAGCCTCGCCAAGCGCTACACCAATCGCGGTCTTGGCTTTCTCGACCTGATCCAGGAAGGCAATATCGGCCTGATGCGCGCGGTCGACAAGTTCGAGTATCAGCGCGGCTACAAATTTTCGACCTACGCGACGTGGTGGATTCGACAATCGATGTCGCGCGCGATCGCCGACCAGGGCCGCACCATTCGCATCCCGGTGCACATGGTCGAGACCATCAACAAGCTGCTCCGTGTCACGCGCCTGCTCGTGCAGCGCCTCGGCCGCGAGCCTGGGCCCGAGGAAATCGCGGAGCAGATGGAGATGCCGCTGGACAAGGTCCAGAAGGTGCTCAAGATCGTCAAGGAACCGATTTCGCTCGAAACGCCAATCGGCGACGAAGAGGAAAGTTCGCTCGGCGATTTTGTCGAGGACGAGCTCGCGCCATCGCCGGTCGAGGCCGCAATCCAGGGCAACCTGGGCGAGCAGACGCGCAAGGTGCTCGCCACGCTGACGCCGCGCGAGGAGCAAATCCTGCGCATGCGCTTCGGCATCGGCCAGAAAACCGACTACACGCTCGAGGAAGTCGGCAAGCAGTTCGCCGTGACGCGCGAACGCATCCGCCAGATCGAAGCCAAGGCTCTCCGCAAACTCCGCCAAACGGGCAGATCGCGCAACCTGGAAGGTTTTCAGGAGCGCGAGTAGCTTTCCCTCTCCCAATCGGGGAGAGGTCGCGCCGCTGCGGCGCGGGTGAGGGACCTTATTCAGCGCGCGATTCTCTTCGCGCGCGATTGAAAATTCTGTCCCTCGTTCCGGTCCCCCTTCCACCAGGGGAAGGGGTTAGTTTGTGATGCGCTACGCGCATCGTGACGGATGAAGGCAAGATAGCATCAATTATAACGCCTTGACTTGTAATAGTACTTACTGCCGGCGCCACTTTCTTGATAGGGGTTAGGGGTTGGGTTTCCTAGGCGGCGTCGCGATTTCAAGATCGCGGATCTCGACGTCGCTCCATGCGCGTTGTGTGAAAAAATATTGGAGCGCGCGGGCCGTCGTTAGAGTGTGGAAATTCGGCGTCCACCACTCCTCGAATCCAAACTGCGGCGCGTCGGGGTCGCCCGCAAGCTCGCCGCTTTGCGTCCTGGCGATCGTCACGACGACGTTTGCCGATGCGGGCGAAGCTGACGGCGCATAGTCGCGCAGGTACCATTGAATCTGCGGCGCGTCGTCGGGAGTCATCGCGCTGGCGCCGGCCGGCGGGATCGCACTTCGCACACGCGCACATTCCCGGACGGTCTGAATCGAAGTCGCCGGCTCGGACCAGAACAGCAGCGCGTGCCGGCGCCACGGAGCCTCGCTCACGTCGGGCGCCGGATAGATAAAATTGGTGGCGAACTGAACGTAGAGCGTGAGCGCGACGCCCGCCGCGATCGCATAGCGAATCGAGCTCCATCGCTCCAACTGATGCGTCCAATCCACGGCGTAGGCAGCGACGACGGCCAGCGGCAGGACGATCGCGACGATCGCGTCGGATCGATTTGCTCCCACCGACGCGAATGCGGCTATGCTGACGATCGACCATACTATCGACCACGCCGCAAAGCGGTCGCCGACGCGTCGCGAGACGATCGCGAATGCGCCGACTATGGCAAGAGTCACGATGAGGAATTCGTAAGCCGCGAGAATCGGGAGCAGGCGGCGAACTGCGCGTTGGAAAGCAATCGGCGGCCGCGCAAACGCGGCGTGCAAGCAATAGTCGAGTTCCGTTGCGAGAGATCGGTGAAAAAATGCCGTCGTCAGGATGAGCCACACGCCAACGGCGGCGAGCGCACCGACGATCACCAGCAGGCGGCGACGCACCCACCATACCCGGAGGCGTAAGCGGCGATGATTGGTTCGCACGGCGTTGGCGGCGCCGACGAGAATCAACGCTACGATCGCCGCGGCGGCCGTCACGTAGCCAATTGGATCCGCCGTGAGCCACAACGCGATCACCACGCCCAGTCCCGCCGCGCGCAGCACGCCGGGGCGGCGGCGCATGCTCTCCGCGATTGCGATCGCGATCATCATGAACGCGACCGACGCGATCGCGGTCGAACCGCCGCGCGAGAAATAAGTCATGCTCGGTGAAATTGCGATCAAAGCGGCAAACGTGAGCGCTCCCGCGCGGCCGAGGACCGGTCGCATCGCGAATCCTATCGCGATGAGCAGCAGGCCGCATAGCATCACGACGATTCGCGAGTTGGCGTCGGTCGCGCCGGCCGTCGCGAAGATCCAGCCCTGGACGATCGTGACCCACGACGCGTCGGACAACGCGAATGCGGCGCGGCCATGCCCCGCGATGAGGAACGCCGCGAGCGCATCCGTTGCCTGCGCCGGATCGAGCGGACGTGCTCCCAGAGCAATCGTGCGCGTGATCAGCGCATAGGCCGCAACCAGGTACCAGCCCAGATGCTCGGCCGTGACGACGTAAACCGCCCGCGTCAGCCGTTGATGGCTCAGGTTGAAGGCGATCCTGGCCGTGGGAGGCGGGAGTCGAGGCTCGGGCTCGGCGCGCTCGATGGGTTCTTCGTCGAGCCGCCACTCGTCGTCGGGAATTCTTTCGGGACTCGCCATTATTGTTGTCGGTATTGCCCGGACGGCGGGTTGTCAACGGCGGCGCGCCGAAAAATTAATGCGTCCGAAATGCGATCTGCCCTTGAGTGAAACGCCGGCGCGGCTATGCTGGAAGTTTCGAGTCACGTGAAAATCTTCGGCAGAGAAATAGATGCGCGACGCGTGGTCAACGGCACGCTGTCGTTCCTCGCGCTGGCCGCGATCATCGCGCTGTTCTTCGCGTATCGCAGCCACGCCCAACATCTCATTCCGCATAAGGTTCCCGTCTCGCTCGCGCACCTTCCATACTACGCGTTCTGCTCGTTTTACCGGATGCTCGCCGCCTACATCATCGCGCTGATTTTTTCGATCGTCTACGGGATGGCGGCGGCGCGCGGCGGGCTCTACGAGCGCATCCTGATTCCTGCGATCGACATCGCGCAGTCGGTGCCAGTGGTCGGTTTTTTTCCCGCTGCGGTTTATTTCTTCGTCGCGCTCGCGCACGGCAGCCGGCTCGGCGTCGAGATGGCCGCCGTATTTCTGATCTTCACCAGCCAGGCGTGGAACATGGCGCTGGGCGTTTACGAAGCCGTCAAAACGATTCCCGAGGACTCGAAGGACGCGATCGAGTCGTTCGGCGGACGCGGATGGCTCAAGTTCACGCGCCTGCTGCTGCCGGCCAGCGTGCCGAAGCTGGTGTACAACTCGATCCTGTCGTGGGTCGCGGGATGGTACTTCCTCATCGCCTGCGAAATCATCACGGTCGGTCCCGCCAGCTACCGGCTGCCGGGGCTCGGCAGTTTCCTGTGGGAGGCCGCCGAGAAGGGACGCAACTTCGATCTCGTCGCGGGGCTTCTGACCCTGCTCGCGATCATCGTGTTGATGGACATGATCGTGTGGCAGCCGCTGTCGACGTGGGCCGAGAAGTTCCGCTACGAATTTGCGGCGTCGTCCGGCGCCGTGCAGTCGCTGGGGATGTTCGACGCGCTGGCGGGCGTCGGGCCCGCGGTCACGCGCGCGCTGCGATCGATCCTGATGCCTCCGATTAGGCTGATTGCCGCCGCACTCGACGCGCTTCCACGCGGTCCGGAGCTCACGCCCGAACAAAGCCGGCGTGTGAGCGCGATCGTGCGAACGCTGGTGATCGGTGCGATCGTATTGTTCACTGTGTGGGCGTTGGCTCGCGGTTTCGTTGCGTTGGTCAGAACGCTTTCGCAGCCGTGGCCGTCCGACGCCAGACAGATTCCCGAAGCTATCCTTCTCTCGACAGTTCGCATGACGATCGCCTACGCAATCTCGCTCGCGTGGACGGTGCCCTGCGCGCTGGCCGCCAGCGAGAGCCCGCGCTTCAATCGAGTTCTCTCGCCGATCGCGGAAATTGTCGGCTCGATGCCCGCGACGGCGCTGTTCCCGGTCATCGTAGTCTTCGTGATCCAGCTCACCGGCGGGATGAATCTTGCGTCCATCCTGCTGATCCTGACCGGGATGCAGTGGTACCTGCTCTTCAACCTGCTCGCGGGCGTAAACCAGGTGCCCGAGGACTTGAAGGAAGCCGCGCGCGCTTTCGGGCTGTCCCGCGTCGCGAGATGGCGCAAGCTGATTCTTCCGGCGGTGGCGCCTTCGCTGATCACCGGCAGCATCACCGCCTGGGGCGGAGGATGGAACGCGCTAATCCTGTCCGAATATTTCGTTTATAAAAATCAGACCCATCAGGTGCTAGGCATCGGCTCGTTGCTCGACGCTGCAACCTATGAAGCCGGCGGCAACGGCGTGATGATCCTGCTCAGCCTGCTATCGATGATAGCGGTAGTGCTAATGTTGAACCGGCTGATGTGGCGGCCCTTGTACAACCTCGCCACTGAGCGCTACAGGCTGGACTACTGACGCGTCCACGACGATGTGCGATTCGGATTCATCTGACCCATGGCCTTCCTCGAGCTCAAACACATCTTCAAGGATTTCTCGCACGCCAAGGGCACGCTGCAGGTGCTCAACGACATCACCTTCGACGTCGACGAGGGCGAGTTTGTCGCGATCGTCGGGCCCTCGGGATGCGGCAAGTCGACGCTGCTGCGCATCATTAACGGCATCGTGCCGATGACTACCGGACAGGTGCTGTATCGCGGCCGCCAGGTCGACGGCATCAATCTCGAATGCGCGCTGGTGTTCCAATCGTTCGCGCTGCTGCCGTGGCTGTCGGTCAAGGCCAATGTCGAGCTGGGTCTCGAAGCGCAGGGATTGCCGCAGACCGAGCGCGAGAAGCGCGCCGGAATTTACATCGACAAGGTCGGTCTCGACGGCTTCGAAGAGGCCTACCCGCGCGAGCTGTCGGGCGGGATGAAACAGCGCGTCGGCTTCGCGCGCGCGCTGGCCGTCGAGCCCAAGGTGCTCCTGATGGACGAGCCGTTCTCCGCGCTCGACGCCCTGACGGCGATCACGCTGCGCGAGGAGTTGCTCGACATCTGGCAGTCGCCGGACATGCCGGTGAAAAATATCGTGCTCGTCACCCATATCATCGAAGAGGCAATCGAGCTCGCCGATCGCATAATAGTGATGGCGGCGAGCCCCGGACGCGTCGTCAAGGATCTCAAGGTCGAACTGCCAAGACCGCGCGACCGCCGCACGGAAAGTTTCAACGCGCTGACCGACAAGGTCTTCTCGCTGATCGAGGAGCGCGGCTGATGTCCCCTGCGTCGATAACTCCGCTTCCCGATTGCGCGCTGACCGCGGTCTTCGGCCTGCTCGAATTGCTCGAGGACCGCGGCGGGCGCGAGGACGGTTACAAAATCGCGCGCGATCTGAATTTCAGATTCGGCGAACTGCTCAAGGTGATGAAGGCCGCGGAAATCCTCGGCCTGGTTTCGACTCCGGCCGGCGATGTCGTGGTCGAGCCGCTCGGAAAACAATATCTCGCCGCCGACGTCAACGAGCGCAAGCTGATAGTGCGCGAGCAACTCAAGAAACACGGCCTCTTCAGCTATTTCATCCGCCTCCTGCACGGCCAGGAGAACAAGTCTCTGACCAGGGAAGTCGTGCTCGAACATCTCGCGATGCTGCTGCCGAGCGAAAAGCCCGAGCGCCAATTCTCCACCATGGTTGGATGGGGGCGTTACGCCGAGCTGTTCGGCTATAACAAGGACGAGGACCGCTTTTATCTCGACAACGAATAAGGAGAGCTTGCTATGGCGACAGATGCTGAAAAAGTCGTGACCGAATTCTGCAACGCATGGCCGCGCAAGAACGTCGACGAGCTGCTCGGCTTCTTCACCGACGACGCCGTCTATCACAACATCCCGCTCGAACCCGCCAAAGGTAAGGAAGCGATCAAGGCCGTCATCAACACTTTCCTCCCGATGGCCAAGTCGCTCCACTTCAAAGTCCTGAAGACCGCCAGCGCCGGCAACGTAGTCTTCAACGAACGCATCGACGTCTTCGACCTGGGCAACGGCAAAACAATCTCGCTGCCGGTGGCAGGCGTCTTCGAAGTAAGCGGCTCGAAGATCAGCGCATGGCGCGACTACTTCGACATGGCGATGTACACCAAGCAGATGTCCTAGTCCCTCTTTTTCAAATCCGGTCCCCCTTCTCGTGCGGGAAGGGGTTAGGGGGTTAGGTTCCTCGCTCCCGCGCCACTTCACGCCGGATAAGGTAAAGTTCGTCGACCAATCATAGCGATGACTTGACGCTAAATTCTGCGGTGAGCTAATGGTTGGGTGTTTGAGAAAGTCGAAAGGAAAACGAGATTATAGTCAAGAGGTCCTCGATGCCCTACGCCCAAGGCCGCACTTTCTACGACGCTGACAGTCACCTCATGGAGCTGAGCGAGTGGCTCCCAAAGTACGCCGACCCCGGCGTTCGCGAGCGGATTCGCCCGCTCTACCTGGGTGGAGCGGGAGCCAAAGCGGCCGAGCTTATTGCGCAGGCCAAGGCGCGCGCAGCCGACCCGGTCGCGACGGTCAAACTCGAAGAGAATGTGATGATGGCCAAGGGATGGCTCGCGCTGGGCGCGTTTGACCCGGCCGAGCGCAGTCGCGCACTCGATCTGATCGGGGTGGATCGGCAGCTCGTCTTCCCGACCTTTGCATTTTCACAGTTTCTCGGCGGCGACGCCGAACTTCTGTGGGGCGGTACGCGCGCGCTGAACCGCGCGATCGCCGATTTCTGCTCCGCTGACCGCCGACTCATTGCAGTCGGCTCGGTACCGTGGGGCGAGCACACCTGCGCCGAGGCCGAAGCCGCACTGGACGCCGGATGCGGCGCGATCCTGGTGAACTCGATGCCGGGCACGAAGTCGCCCACGCATCCTGATTTCCATCCGCTGTGGGCGATGCTCCAGGAGCGCGGCATCCCGTTCATGCTGCATATCGGCGGAGGCGGCCGCACACTGCGCCGCGCCTTCAACGAAAATGGACTCGCGCGAACCACCGACTGGCTCGGCGGCGGCGAAAATGTCCGCTCGAAAGATTACATGGTGATCCATCAGACGCCGGAGCAATTCCTGGCTTGCATGGTGCTTGACAGAATCTTCGAAAAGTTTCCCCAGCTGCGAGGCGGTGTGATCGAGCAGGGTGCGATGTATCTGCCGGCGCTGCTGCGACGCCTGGATCTCTGCCAGCAGAGTTTTCGCAAGACGGAGCCGGCGCTGAATCTGCCGCTCAAAGCGTCCGACTATCTACGCCGCCAGGTGAAGTTCACGCCTTTCCCGAACGAGCCGGTCGGATGGATCATCGAGAATTCGGGACCCGAGATGCTGCTGTTCTCGACCGACTATCCTCATCCCGAAGGGACCAAGGATCCGATCGGACGCTTCGAGGCAACGATGGGCCAGGTCAGCGAGCAAGCGAAGGAGAGATTCTACAGCCGCAACTTCGCCGAGATGATGGGCAACGCCGCATGACTTGAGATCACTGCGAGGATTTCCTGTGAATTAGGTTCCCCACTCCCGCACCAACCCTGGCCGGTGTAACATCACTGCACGATGGCCCCATCCGTTACCCACGCCATCATCGGCACTGCCGGCCATATCGATCACGGCAAGACCGCGCTCATCAAGGCGCTCACTGGCCAGGACACCGACCGCCTGAAAGAAGAGAAGGAGCGCGGCATCTCGATCGACCTCGGCTTCGCCTACTTCACTCTCCCCGACGGCACCCGCGCCGGCGTCGTCGACGTCCCCGGTCACGAGCGCTTCGTCCGTAACATGCTCGCCGGCGCCCACGGCATCGACCTCGTGCTGTTCACCGTGGCGGCCGACGACGGCGTGATGCCCCAGAGCGAAGAGCACCTCGACATCCTCCACTTGCTCGGCACCCGCCGCGGCATCTTCGTCGTCACCAAGGCCGACCTCGCCGACGCCGCGCGCATCCGCGACGTGCGCGACGAGATCGAGCTGCTGGCCGACGGCACCACGCTCGCCGGCGCACCGGTCATCGAGGTTTCGTCGACCACCGGCGCCGGCCTCGACCAATTGCGCGCCGAGATCGTCCGCCAGCTCGACGGCTTCCAGGCGCGCCGCGCCACCGGCGTCTTCCGGCTGCCACTCGACCGCGCGTTCGTCATCAAGGGACACGGCATCGTCGTCACCGGCACCGCGATGGGCGCCGAGGTCCGGGTCGGCGACAAGCTGCGCGTGCTGCCGTCGGGCAACGAGGTCCGCGTGCGCTCGATCCAGGTGCATTCGGACTCCGTCGAGAGCGCCGGCCTATGCCAGCGCGTCGCGTTGAATCTGACCGGCGCCGAAAAGCTCGATCTCGCCCGCGGTGATGTGCTCGCCGACGAGCGCGTGGACTCCGCAACCGCGCGTTTCGACGCGTGGCTCGAGATTCGTCCCGCCGCGAAGCGCGCGCTCAAGAACAACACCCGCGTGCGGCTGTTCATCGGCACCGCCGAGACCATCGCGCGCGCGATCGTGCTCGATGACGCAGGCGCGATCGCTCCCAAAGCGGCCGGCTTCGCGCAGCTCGTGAGCGAAACTCCCGTCGTCGCGCTGTCGGGTGACCGCTTCGTCATCCGCGACGAAACCAATTCGCGCACTCTCGGCGGCGGCGTCGTGTTGAACCCGATGGGCGGCCGCGTTCGCAAACCCGTCGAGGCCTATCGCGCCAACCTGCGCATGCTCAAGGACTCGTCTGGCGGCGATGCGCTCGAAGCGTTGATCAATCTGCAGGAAAGTTTCGCGCTGGGCACGATCAGGATTGCAACTCTGATGAACATCCCGATCGCAGAGGCCGACGCCGCGCTGCGCGACGGACCACGCTTCATCAAGCTGTCAGTTGGCGACGAAGAAGCTTTCACCACGCGCACCAGATGGGACGCGCTGAAACGCTTCGCGCTCGACGCGCTCGAGAAGCATCATAAGAGCGAGCCGCTGTCGCCCGGCCTCGAGATGGAAGCGATGCGCACGCGGCTGCCCTATGAAATCGGGGCGCGCGCGTTCCGTCCGATCGTCGATCGCCTGAGTCACGAATCTGAAATCGTGCGCGAGGAAAGTGTGCTCCGCCTGAAAAGCCATCGCGTGCAACTAGGCGGCGATGCCGAAATACTCAGCGCAAGCATCGAAGACCTGTTAACGCGCGCGCAGTTCCAGCCGCCCGATCTCAAGCAGTTAGCCGAAGCCTTGAAAATTCCAGCCAACCAACTACCGCATCTGAGAACGGTGCTGCTCGCGATGGAGCGCCAGGGCCGCGTCGTAAAAATAGCCACCGACCTGTATTTCAGCCGAGCCGCGGCTGACACCGCAAAAGATAGCCTGGTCAAGTATCTCGAGGCTCACCCGGAAATCACCGCCGCGACGTTCCGCGACCTGCTAGGCGCATCGCGCAAGTTCGCAATCGCACTCCTCGATCACTTCGACCACACCGGCGTAACGACGCGCGTCGGCGACGCGCGCCGGTTGCGCAGCGGCTGACTTCGCGCGCGCGATGCGCGACAATGGGCGCGATGTCCAAATCGACGGACAACAATCCCTCGCGGGGCGAGCTGGTTCGCCTGACGGCGCGGTGCAAGGCTGCGGGTTGAGCCGGTAAGCTCGGTCCGGCGGACCTCTCCGCAGTCCTCGCGCGGCTCGATTTGCCGAGCCATCCTGATTTGCTCGTCGGAATCTCGACAGGCGACGACGCCGGAGTGTTCCGTCTTTCCGACGACCTCGCAATCGTGAACACCGTCGATTTTTTCACGCCGATCGTCGACGATCCGTTCACCTACGGACAAATCTCCGCCGCCAACGCGCTGTCGGACGTCTATGCGATGGGCGGAGTGCCACGCACCGCACTCAATATCGTATGCTGGCCGCAAACCGGCCTGCCCGGGGAGATGCTGGCCGAGATTTTGCGCGGAGCCGCCGACAAGGCGCGCGAGGCCGGCGTGGTGATCGTCGGCGGTCACACCGTAGCCGACGAGGAAGTGAAATTCGGGATGGCTATTACCGGTGTGATCGACCCACGCCGAATCGTGCGCAACGTCGGCGCGCAGGTTGGCGACGCGCTCGTGCTGACGAAGGCGCTCGGCACGGGAATTTTGATGACCGCGTTCAAGCGCGATGCGCTCGGCGACGAGGCTTACCAGGCCGCCGTCCGCTCGATGACGCAACTCAACGCCGCGGCCGCCGTCGCGATGCTGAAGTACGACGTTCGCGCCGCCACCGACATCACGGGCTTCGGGCTCGTCGGTCATGCGCTCAAGATGGCCGAGGGCAGCGGCGTGACTTTGGTGTTCGAGGAGTCCGACTTGCCGCTGCTGCAGGGCGTGCTCGAGCAATGCCGCGCCGGAATGATTCCCGGCGGTGGCGAGCGCAATCGCGAGTACTACGCGCCGAGCGTCAGTATCTCCGAAGAAGTTGCCGAGGAGATCGCGACGATTGCGTTCGATCCGCAAACCTCGGGCGGATTGCTGATCGCGATTCCGGACAAGCAATCGCTCGCATTGCTCGCGGAGCTTCAGAACTGTGGGCATCGCGAGGCCGCGATCGTCGGCCGCGTGGTCGCTCGCCGCGAACGTCCGATCGAACTGGTCTAAGAGCCCAGCCACCAAGTGCGGAGGCCGCCAATGGATTTCTTCGAAGTCGCCACCTCGACGCCCACGATGCGCCGCTTCGTCGACCGGCCGATTCCGGAACCGGAGCTGGTTAAAATTCTCGAGACCGCCAACATGGCGCCGTCGGGCTCGAACGCGCAGCCGTGGGAGTTCGTGATTGTGCGCGACGCCGCGGCCCGTCGCGAAATTCAGCGGCTGTACGACGCGGTCTGGGGTCCATACAAGGACAGCGCGATCATTCGCGGGCGCACCTCGCTCTCGCCGCGCGCCGTTAAGGCGCTCAAGACCGGCGACGAGTTCGCTGCGCAGCTCGCTATCGTGCCGGTTCACGTCGTCGTGTTTCTCGATCGGCCGAAAATGCGCGTCGAGCGGGGCAGCGCAGCCGATCTGTTCAATTTCGGCGCGACCTACGGTTCGATCTTCCCTGCGATCGAGCTGATGATGCTGGCGGCGCGCGCGCTCGGTATCGGCACCGCGATGACTACGATGCTCACGAGCAAGGAATCCGAAACCAAGGCTCTTCTCGGTGTGCCCGAGCAGTATCAGCTGATTGCGCTGGTGCCGATGGGCTATCCCGCCGGCGGTTTCAAGCGGCCGATGCGCAAGCCGGTCTTCCCGCGCATCCACGACGAGCGATGGGACCGCACGTTTACGCGTACCGAGTAAATTAAATTCCTTTCAGGAACTCGATCAGGAGCTCATTGGTCTCTTTCGGCCGCTCTTGCTGCACCCAATGGCCGGCGCCGGGGATTATCACTTTCTTTTTCAGGTTAGGTGTGAACGCGCCCGCCATCTCGTAGCCGCCGGGGATCATTTTGCCGACCACGTCATGCTCGCCGGCGGCGAACACTGCCGGCTGGCGCAGCTTGGCGCCGTCGAGGAAAGGCGTCAGCTCCCAGTTGCGATCCGCATTGCGATACCAGTTGACGCCGCCGCGAAAGCCGGTCCGCTTGAACTCGCCGGCGAAGAAATCCAGGTCGGCTTCCGTCAACCACGGCGGCAGCTTGTCGGGCACCATCCCGGTCTCGATAAACTTTTTGGTCTTGGGAAACAGGAACGAGAACTCGCCCGTTCGCGGCACGTCGCCCGACGCCGAATAGAGCACCATCGCCATCGAGCGGCGTGGATCGGCGTCGAGTTCCTTCTCGACCTTGCCCGGCTCCTGGAAATAGAGCTGGTAAAAATTCTGATCGCCCGCGAGGGCCTTCATACCGTCCGTCGGACGCATCGAACCGCGCGGAAAATATGGAACGCTCAGCAACGCGATCGCGCGAAAGATGTCGGGGCGCAACAACGCCGAGTTCCATGCCACAGGCGCGCCCCAATCGTGACCAACGATCACCGCCGACTCGACGCCGAGGCTGTTGACCAGCCCGACGATATCGCCGACCAGGTTCAGGATGTTGTACGACTCGATCGGCGCGGGCGCGTCGGTCTGCCCGTAGCCGCGCTGATCGGGCGCGACCACGCGAAAGCCGGCCGCCGCGAGCGCGGGAATCTGATGCCGCCACGAGTACCACGACTCGGGCCATCCGTGGCACAGGACGACAAGCGGTCCCGCACCCTGCTCGACGTAATGCATCCGAATGCCGTTGGTGTCGACGAATTTGTGCTGCAGTTCTGCCATCGAGTGTCCTCTTCTTAACACCGGGTGCAGGGGTCACCCCTGCCGCCCACCGCGCAGGTGATTCTCTTCGCGCGCGCGGACTACGAATGCTTCAGCTTTTTGATTTCCTCGGCCATTTCGGGCACCGCTTTGAACAGATCGGCGACCAGGCCGTAGTCGGCGACCGCAAAAATCGGCGCCTCTTCGTCCTTGTTGATCGCGCAGATGACCTTCGAGTCCTTCATCCCGGCCAGATGCTGAATCGCGCCTGAGATTCCGACGGCGATATAAAGTTCCGGCGCGACCACCTTGCCCGTCTGCCCGACTTGCAGGTCGTTCGGCACAAAGCCCGCGTCGACCGCTGCGCGCGACGCGCCCATCGCGGCGCCCATCTCGTCGACGAGCGGCTCGAGCACCGTTTTGAAGTTTTCGCCCGACTTGAGGCCGCGGCCGCCCGAAACGATTATGCGGGCCTCGGTGAGTTGCGGGCGATCGCTCTTGGTGGCGTTGAACGAAACGAATTCCATCTTGAGCGCGCCGGCGTCTATTTCGGCATTCTGCTTTTCGACCGGCGCAACCGCGTCGCCCGGCTTGGCGGCGTCGAACGCGGTGCCGCGCACCGTCAGCACCTTGATAGGTCCGTCGAGCTCGACCGTCGCCATCACGTTGCCGGCGTATGTCGGGCGCACGAAAGTATGCTCGTCGTCGATCGCGGTGATTTCCGACGCCATCGGAGCGCCGAGGCGCGCGGCCAGCCGCGGAAACAGGTCCTTGCCCATCGCAGTCGCGGTCGCGAGCACGAATTCCGCGTTTTCTTTTTTCGCCAGCGCGGCAAAGGCCTGTGCGTGCGCGTCGGCGAGATAGTTCTTCAGCGCGGGATGCGCCAGCGCGATCACTTTGGCGACGCCGTACTTGGCGATTTCGCCCGCCGCCGCCTCGGGCGCGTCGCCCGCGACGACCGCAATCGCCTTGCCGCCGCGCTTCTTCGCCAGGTCGAGGCCCGCGTGAACGGCGGTCAGCGTAGTCTTGGGGAAGTGTCCCCCCTGATGCTCCGCGAAAATCAGAACGTCACCCATGTCAGTTCACTCCCATACCATTTCACTCCGCGTTCGGAATCGTAGTAGTCGAAATCAAATAACTTTGGCTTCGGTGTGAAGAACCGCGACCAGCTCCTGCACCGACGCGACCTTGCGCCCGGCCTGGCGCTTGGGCGGGGCGGCGAGCGTCTTAATCTTGAGCTTGGGCGTGAGATCGACGCCGAGGCTGTCGGCCGCGACTTCTTTCAGCTCCTTCTTGCGCGCCTTCATGATTCCCGGCAGCGAGGCGTAGCGCGGCTCGTTGAGGCGCAGGTCGGTGGTGATGACGGCGGGAAGTTTGAACGCGACCGTCTCGAGCCCACCGTCAACTTCGCGCACGACCGAGGTCTTTTCGGGCGTTATCTCGACCTTCGAGGCGAAGGTCGCCTGCGGCCACCCGAGCATCTCGGCGAGCATCTGGCCGACCTGGTTCGCGTCGTCGTCGATAGCCTGCTTGCCCAATATAATGAGGTCGGGCTTCTCGTCGCCGGCGAGCTTCGCGAGGATTCGCGCGATTGCGAGCGAGTCGAGCGCGGCGTCGGTCTTGACCAGGATTGCGCGGTCGGCGCCCATCGCGAGCCCCGTGCGCAACTGCTCCTGCGATGTCGATTGGCCGACCGTCACGAGGACCACCTCGCCGGTCTGCTTCTCCTTGATGCGGAGCGCCTCTTCGATGGCGATTTCGTCGAACGGGTTGATGACCCATTTAACGTTGTCGGTGGCGATACCGGTGCCGTCGGGCAGCACGCGGATAGTGGTGGCGGGATCGGGAACGCGCTTGATTGGAACCAGGATTTTCAAAGTCTTAACACTCCACGCATTGATTCATGCATCGATTGAATCTGGAACGATGAGGTCTTTTGCCCAGGGAATAGCGCCGACAAACGCAAAATTTCTAACAGCGGTCGGCCAGCCAGTCAAACCATACTAATGGCGGGGCGGCGGCGCAAAGGGCGCCAAAATCGCGCGCATCCCTCTAGCCGGCCGCGAATTGTCGCATCGTCTCGGCTAGAACTAATGCCAGATGTGAAACCCGCCGTGGGTTTCACGCTTCCTTGGGCAGGGGTGACCCCTGCACCCAGTATTAGGACAAAGATGTGGGACTTCGTCCCTGTTAGAACTTTTTCAACGCGGAAGTGTTGCTAAGGGCGCGGGGGATGGTGTTTGTTTTTATGTCAAAAGTGGCCAAGCGGGCACTTGTGCTCCGATCGCAGAACCCTCACCTACCGGCCGCGTTGCGGCCGGCCGCCTCTCCCGTAAACGTAACGGGCGAGGTAATTCCCCGTCCGCCCAACCCCTTCTAACGGGACGAAGTCCCGCATCTTTGCCTGAACATTGGGTGCAGGGGTCACCCCTGCCCAGGGAGGCGCGGAACCCACGGCGGGTTTCGCACACAATCGTCGATAGTGCACGACGCGCCTCGCGCGCGTGAACTTACTCGTTGTAGCCGAGGCGATGCGATAGTTCGCGGCCTGCGTCGAGGAGGCTTGGGGCTATTTCGGCGGTTATTCGTTCTGGGCCTATTCGATAAGTTGGGCCGGCTACTGCTACTGAGCCGACGACTGAGCGGGTGTAGTCGCGGATTGGGACTGCTACCGACGAGACTTCTTCGATGAACTCGCCTGAGTCGGTGGCGTAGCCGTCGCGCGCGACTGCTTCGAGCTGTGCGAGCAAGATTGCGCGGTCTACGATCGTTCGATCGGTGAAGCGCTTCAGCGATTCGGGCAGCGCGGATTTGAGCTGACCCTCGGCGTCGAAGGCGAGATGCGCCTTGCCGGCCGCGGTACAATGCAGCGGCAGGGTGATTCCGATTGGCGGCGTGATGCGCACGGCGCGATCTTCGGCCTCGGCGGCTTCGAGCGGGACGACGCCGTCGCGCCGGACGATCGCGACGTAAGCGCTTTCGCGGCATTTGCGGGCGACGTCGGCGAGGATGGGGCGCGCTTGCCTCACGAGGCCCATATGATGGATGTAACGGCGTCCGAGGTGCAGGCACTTGATGCCGAGGCGATAATTCTCGGTGGCTTTATTTTGTTCGATGTAACCGCGCGCTTCGAGTGTCGCGAGCAGCCGGAAGACGTTGTTCTTATGCAGCTTGAGCCGCTTGGAAAGTTCCGTCACGCCGAGTTCGTCGACGTCGCCGAAGAACTGTTCAAGCACGTCGAGCGCGTGCGCGACGGATTGGATTACATAGTTGGTTTTATCGCGTCGGACCATTGTTTTAGTGTCTACGCCGGCGATCCGCGGGACGGGCGAACCGCAGTATGTAAAAGTGTTTTACTTTAGGCGACGCGTGCAAAGTATGTCAACGGTGCTCCGAAAATTCTTGCAAATTGGCGCTAAGCAACTGATATTTAACGATAAAATAAATCTATCAACAAGGTCTCAAAACAGGATTTCAGCATGCCCAGACAACTTCCCGCCGATTTCTTCAGACGCGTCGATGACGACGATGATGAGGTATTTTACTCGGAGCCGCGGCTCGTTACGCATATCGACGACGGCGCGATCGCGAAGGTCGGCGAGATTTACGCGCAGTTGCTCCCACAGGGCGGCGCGATTCTCGACCTGATGAGCAGTTGGCGGTCGCATCTGCCGGCGCATATTAGGCCGTCCCGAGTGGTTGGACTCGGGATGAACCGCGCCGAGATGGAAGATAATCCGGCGCTCACCGAGATTGTCATTCACAATCTCAATCGCGCGCCGCGGATGCCGTTTGGCGACGCGGAGTTCGACGGCGCCGTGGTCACGGTCTCGGTGCAATACATGACGCGGCCACTCAAGACGTTCGCGGACGTCGGGCGCGTGCTCAAGCCGGGTGCGCCGTTCGTCGCGACGTTTTCGAACCGGATGTTCCCGACCAAGGCGGTCGCGATTTGGCAGAGTCTCGACGACTACGATCACGGCAAGCTGGTCGGCAGCTACTTTATGGAGAGCGGCGCGTTTGAGAATATAGATTTTATCGACCGGAGCGCGCCGACTGCGCCGCCGTCGGATCCAATCTGGGCGGTCGTTGGGTACAAGACGCGAGAGGCAGTGAGTTGATCAAAAATCGCGGCATGCGACATATCGCGCTCAAGGTTTCCGACGTCGAGCGCGCCAAGGATTTTTACGTGCGCGTGTTCGGGATGAAGCTGGTCTGGCAGCCCGACGCGGACAATGCGTACCTGAGCTCGGGATGCGACAACCTCGCGCTCCATCGCGGTGAGTTCGGCGGCAATGCACAGCGCCTGGACCATCTCGGGTTTATCGTGCCGACGATCGCCGACGTCGAGGCGGGTTACGCGTGGGCGAAGAGCGCCGGCGTCGAAATCGTGCACGCGCTCAAGCATCATCGCGACGGCTCGGTATCGTTTTACATCCGCGATCCGGACGGCAACCTGATACAGGCGCTCTACGAACCGACGATCAGCCCGCAATTTTTTTCATCTTAAGAGTTGAGCGCGCGACGCGCGCGGGAGACACCGCATGATGCTCAAAGGGCGCGCGACCGCGGAAGCCACTGCCACATACGCGAGCCGGTTTCCGGAATTGCCGGGGCATTTCCGGCCGGCGCTGGGAGTTTCGGTCTCGTCGATTGGAATCGGCACCTACCTGGGCGAGCCCGACAACGAAACCGACCGCGCCTACGAAGAGGCGATCAAGGCCAGCCTCCGCGGCGGGATCAATGTGCTCGACACGGCGGTGAACTACCGCTTCCAGCGCAGCGAACGGAATATCGGGGCTGCGCTCAGCGAGCTGGTCGTGGCGGGCGAGCTCGCTCGCGAGCAGGTCGTCGTCGCGAGCAAAGGCGGTTACATCACGTTCGACGGCGAAGTGCCGTCCAATCCGCGCGCGTGGTTTGAAGAGCATTACGTGAAGACGGGAATCGTCGCGCCTGCCGACCTGGTTGACGGGTCGCATTGCATGACGCCGAAATATATCGGCGCGATGCTCGAACTGTCGCGCAAGAACCTGAATCTCGAGACGATCGACATCTACTATGTTCACAATCCCGAGACGCAGCTCGAAGCGATCGATCGCAAGGAGTTCCTCAAGCGTATCGCGATGATTTTCGAGTTCCTCGAAGGCGCGGTCGCAGGTGGAAAGATTGGCGTCTACGGCATCGCGACGTGGAACGGTCTCCGAGCGGCGCCAACGGAGCGCGGATGGCTGTCGCTCGACGAGCTGATGCGCGCCGCGCGCGAGGTGGCCGGCGACGCTCATCATTTTCGCGCAATCCAGCTGCCCTACAACCTCGCGATGCCGGAAGCGGTCACACGCTCGAATCAATTCGTGCAGGCTGGCAAGGCGACTACTCTGGCCGCGGCGAAGACCTTGGGACTCGCGGTCTCGGCGAGCGCGGCGCTGCTGCAGGGACAGCTAGCGCGCGGGCTACCGCCGATCGTCGCGAATGCATTCGGCGGTTTCGCGACCGACGCGCAGCGAGCGATCCAGTTCGTGCGCTCGACGCCAGGCGTGGAAGTGGCGCTGGTGGGGATGACGTCGACCGACCACGTTCGCGACACGCTCGAGACGGCGCGCAAGCCGCCGGCGACGGTCGAGGAGCTGATGCGATTGTTCGAGCAGGGTGAGGGGCAGTAGGAGAGGATGGAACCAACTTAATCTGATGTGAAACCCCTCCTGGGTTTCACGCTTCCCTGGGCAGGGGTGACCCCTGCACCCAGTACTAAGATGAAGATGCGGGGCTTTCGCCCCTGTTAGAAGTGGTTGGGGGCGGCGCGCTCGAAGCGCCGACGCCGTGTTCGTAAACGAGTTCTCCGCCGGTCTTGCCCTGATAGAGCAGCGCACCCGCCGCGACTATGGCCACAGCTAAGAACGCGATTCGGGTGCGTTCCAGGCGGCTCGACAACTCAAGCATCACGCGCCATGCGGCAAGAATCAAAAACGCATACATAAGGTACTGGCCGAGAACCGCGTGAGACAGGTAGTCGCGAGCGCCGTTCGAGGATGCGAGAATCTGCTGCGCGGCGGGTGACATCGTGTCCCAGAGGCGATCGGCTTCGGCGTCTCCGCTGAAATACGACAGGACGCTGGCGGCCGCTCCGCCGACCATCAGCATGAGCGACGTGCTCCGGAGCTTCTGGCCACAAATCGACGCGAAGGCCGCCCTGCCGCGTGAGAACAGGACCGCCGCGGCGGCGAGGAGTTCCGCGGCGATCCCGAAGGTCAGCAGCGCGATCGTGAAGTGATCAACAGTCGGATGCAGGTGATACGTGCTGACCAGTTGAGCAAACATTGAACTCGCCCTCACTCGACGACGGTTACTTTCATCTTCATGCCACCGTGGCCGGTGCCGCAGTAGTGGTCGCAGATGACCGTGAAGTCGCCGGCGGTGTCGGGCGTGACGGCGACATCTTTAGATGCGTCGCTCGGGATGTCGGTATCGATTTTGAGCGGCTTCGACATGAAGCCGTGCACGCGATCCGAGCTGGTCAGCCTTAGGATCACCGGCTCGCCTTTCTTGAGCGTGATCTCACTCGGCGAGAATTCGAATTTCTTCGCGGTGATCTCGATCACTTTCGGATTGTCGCTCGCGTTGACGAGATTGGTCCTCGGCGCGACGACAGCCAGCGCGATTCCGAATGCGCCTGCGAAAACCATCGTAGTGACGATCTTGTTCTTGAATATTGTCGTTTTCATTTTCCTATTCGTCCTTTGCGTCGTTGCTTCCATGTTTGAGCATTTGATCCATTCCAACCGTGCCCGAGAACTCGGCCGTCGCGAGCTCCACTTCTTCGATCTGCAAATCGTTGCCGTCGGCTTTGCCGTTGATGCGACGGATTCCCAGGTTCTTGAACGGCTGCGTCTTGTCGAAGGGCAGCGGCTTTTTCGCCGGCATTGCAGGGTCAGGGAATGCGAAGATCAGCGACCGCGCCGCGTACATTTTCGTGGTGCCGGCCTGATGGAAGTTCTCGCGATGAATATGGCCGTAGAGCACAGTCACGTTTTCGTACGGCGCCAGCACGTTCATCACGTCGTCGCCGTCGCTGGTGAACCATTCCCACTCGGGCTTGAGGTCGAACAGCGGCCGATGCGTGAACACAATGATGGGCGCGGTTTTCGGGAAGCGTGCGAGGTCGGACTTCATCCATGCGAGCTGCTCGGCTCCTACCGCTGGCCGTCCGGCGGAGACGTTGTCGAGCGCGATGAAATGAACGCCACGATGGTCGAATGAATAGTGGGTCGGTCCCATGAATTCGCGGAACATTTCGCCGCCGTCGAGCGCGGCGTCGTTCTCGCCCGGCACGACCTTGATTTGCGCGGCGCCGATTCTGCCCGAGATCTCCTTGAACAGCTTGAACCGTTTTGCGTGTTCGTCGGGAGAGTCGGCGTCGTGGGTCAGATCGCCGGTGACGATGACCAGCTCGGGGCGATTTTTAAGCCCGTTAATGGTGGCGACCGCGCTTTCGAACGCCTTGGTGCCGAGCGGGTCGGGCGGCCCGTTGAATCCGACGTGCGTGTCGCTCAACTGGATGAACGAGAATGGCGCGGGAGCTTCGCCGTTGAGCTCGGCGAGAGTCCGCAACATCCCTTCGGCGCCGGCGTCGGGTGTCAGCGCGGGGAAGACGCTGTAGAGCGCTCCGATGCTGAGGGCGGTTCCCGTGACGCGCAGGAACGATCGACGATCAAATTTGTTTTCCATCAAGAATCACCTCGCGCTGAATTGTTTTTCAGTTCTTTCACCGTGGATGACTCCGCCAATGAGAGAAAATTCCCGCGATTGAGGCTCAAAGGTCGTCGGGAATAAGATCGGTGCGCTCGCGGTCTGGAACTAAACGAGGCACGCGGGCGAAAGAAAAGCGATTGCCTGACGAGACCAAAGCTGTCGACTTCGACCGCACGTTCCTCCCGCATATGGATGCCGCGTATAACCTCGCGCGATGGCTGGTGCGTGACGATCACGACGCGCAGGACGTCGTGCAGGAGGCCTACCTGCGCGCGCTCAAGTTTGCGGGTGGATTTCGCGGCGGCGATCCGCGCGCCTGGATTCTCGCGATCGTGCGCAACACCGCGTTCACCTGGCTCAAGCGCAACCGCGGATCCAATTCGCCAACTGAATTCGACGAGCAGATGCATGGCGGGTCCACCGAGGACAGCGGCCTCGAGGCAGAAGCCGTTCGCAAGGCCGACGGCGCGATGATTCGTGCGGCGCTCGACGAGCTGGCGGACGAGTTTCGCGAAGTGATCGTGATGCGGGAGATCGAGGGACTTTCATACAAGGAAATCGCCGACGCGGCCGACGTGCCGATTGGGACCGTGATGTCGCGGCTGGCTCGCGCCCGCGGCAAGCTCGCGCGTTCGCTCCAGGAGCGAATCGGGAAGGAGCAGGTGAAGTGAACTGCGACGACGCGCGACTGCTGATGCATGGGCATCTCGACGGCGAGCTCGACCTCGCGACCGACCTGGAGGTCCAGCGGCATATCGAGGAGTGCCCGCGATGCGCCAGCGAGTACGCCACTATGCGTGCGATGCGCACGCGGCTCAAGGACGAGGCGTTTCGGTTCGAGGCGCCGGAGGCATTGAAGGAAAAGATTCGCCGCGCGATACCTGCGTCGACACCGTCGCGGTCGGCACCGTCGCGGTCGGGTGGCTATCCGTCGCGGCGCGAAACGTGGATGCCGCGCGCAGTCCGCGTCGTGGTGCCTATGGCGATTGGGGCGATGCTCGCACTGATTATCGCGCCGCGCACGATTGGCCCGTCACTCGATCAGAGGCTCGCGAGCGAAGTGGTCGCCAGTCACGTGCGGTCGCTGATGGCGGCGCATCTGATGGACGTCGTCTCGACCGATCAGCACACGGTCAAGCCGTGGTTCAACGGCAAGCTGGATTTCTCGCCGCCGGTGACCGATTTCGCGAAAGACGGATTCCCGCTGGTGGGCGGGCGTCTGGACTATATCGACGATCGGCCGGTCGCGGCGCTCGTGTATCAGCATGGCAAGCACGTGATCAACGTTTTCATGTGGCCCAGCGCGGGCGACGCGACGAGCGCGGAGCGAATCGAGACGGAACATGGATACAACGTCGAGCAACTGATGGTCGCGGGGATGAATTGCTGGGTGGTGTCGGATTTGAATGAGCAGGAGCTCGACAAGTTCGCCGGGTTAGTCCGCGCCAAGGGGTAAACGCGTGTTTCGCCGCGCCTTCGTCGCGCCAAAGAGCAGCGGATAAGTCACGCATACACGGGTTGCGCATGTAGGGCGCGACTGAAAGAATGCACCGGTTGCCGCCCGTCGATTCCGGCGGCCTCCACCTGCCGATGCGCCGTGTCGAGACATTCTTCATCATCATAGCGATCGCGTTTTACGCCTGGTTCCTGACGCATTACGGGCCGCGGCAGGTGATTGGCTACGTGCGGGTGGCGGGATGGGGGCTGGCGCTGACGATTTCGCTCGAGGCGCTCTCCCGAATCGCGAACACCCTGGGCTGGCGCGTCACTATCGAGCACTATCCGCCAAAGCTCAGGTTCATCGAGTTGTTTGCGGCGCGAATTGGCGGCGAGGCGATTGACTATGTGACGCCGTCGGCGCAGCTCGGGGGGCAGTTCGTGATGGCGGTCGACGTGCGCGAGAAATTGCGGATGCCGGTGGGGCTGGCGACGGTGGTCGTCGCGTCGCTGGCGGAAGCGGTTGGGCAGATCGTGTTTATGTCGATCGCGCTGGCGATTTCGCTGCGCCTGATACCGGTGGGAGCCCATCTCTACTGGGCGATCGTGGCCGGCTTCGCGCTGGCGGTGGCGCTGGCGGGCGGCTTCTTTTTCGTGCAGATGAAGCGGCCCTTTTCGCATCTGTGGAGTGCCGCGACCAGGTTCAATATCGCGCCAATCCACACCGGCGAAATCCGCGAGTCCGCCGCGGAAGCCGACGCGGTGCTGCTCGACTTCTACGCGCGCCATCGCGGCCGCTTCGCCGCGTCGTGCCTGTGCTATGCGGCCGCATGGAGTTTCGGGCCGCTCGAAATCTATATCCTGCTGCGGCTGCTCCATCAGCCGGCGTCGTTGCAGGTAGCCCTGCTGGTCGAGGCGGTCGGCCTGCTGATCGAGCGCGCGACCTTTCTGATTCCTGCCAAGCTGGTAAGCCAGGAGGGCGGCAAGGCGCTGATCCTGGGACTGCTGGGCTATCCGCCGGGAATCGGCTTCGTGGTCGGGTTTCTCCGCCGAATCAAGGAAATGGTATGGGTGTTGTTCGGGCTGCTTAGCCTGATGATACATCGGATGGTCGTGCAGCAGCGCGGTGATATGACGGGCGCCGCAGCCGGGCGCGACTCCGTAATGAAAATGCAACGAGCACAAGGAGAGCAATCGCTATGAGGAAATTAACCGCCCTGGTTGCGGGAATGACGCTCGCAATGACCGCGCTGCCCGCGGCCGCCGGGGTCGTCATCACGCAGAAACAGCACGTGACCAGTGGAACCAACACTCGCGACTCGGAACAAACGATTTCGGTGCAGGGTAACAAGCAGAAGATGGTCACGGAGCGCCACACGATCATCACCGACTTGGACAAGGGGAAGATGTACGTGCTCGATCCGAAGGCGAAGACCTACTTCGAGATCGAGTTTCCGCCCCAGGGCCAGATGGCGGCAATGATGGCGGCGAGCAGTAACGCCGCGATGAACTTCAAAAAGACCGGCACTACGCGCGAAGTCGCCGGGTTCAAGTGCACTGACTACGAGGGCGGCGGGCACATGATGACCGGCGATTACACGGTCAAGGAATGCTTCTCGACCCGCGCGCCTGGCGCCGCGGAGTTCGCGAAGTTCGAAAAAAATATGGCGGACAAGCTCAAGACCGTGAGCACCAATCAGAGCAACGGCGAAATTCCCGGCGGAGTGCCGCTCGCGTTGGACTCGTCGATGAAGATGGGCAAGATGAACATTCCGGGGATGGCGCCGGAGCAAGCGGCGAAGATCAACGAGATGATGGCGAAACGACCGCCGGTCGTGACCAACACGCAGGTCGAGAAGATCGAATCGAAGCGACTTGCGGAAAGCGATTTCGATATTCCCGCCGGCTTCACCAAGCGAGAACTGCCGGGTCCGGGCTCGATGAAGATGCCGCCGATGAAGATGGCACCACCTGCGGGCGCGCCGGCCGCGGCCGCACCGGCGGCGGGAGCGTCAGCAGCGGCGCATTGACGCGTCCGGGCAGACTCGCGCGCCGATGCGGCCGTCGCGAGTCGAATTGAACACAAAAAAAGAGCGGGGTCCGTCGGGGCCCCGCTCGTCGTTTCAATCCAGCGTGGAAACTACATCGTGGCTGACGCCGACGCTTGCCGCTTGGGCGGGTTGAGCGCAGCGCACGCATCCCAGATCCATTTCGCGGTCGAGAGCTCGTCTTCGGCAAACAGCCGCAACGCTTCCTTGGTCGACAGATCTTCTTTCAGCAGTTCGGCGAATTCGCAGATGGGTTTAATCGCATCTTCCGGCTTGCCGACGCGTTTGGTGAAGCTCAGCAGTTTTTCGTTGTCGGGAATCGACGAGTTACCCAAGTAGGCGGTGAATTTGCGCCCGTCTTCGGAAGCCGTGGCGCGCGGCTCGCCGTCGAGTTCCGCCAGGCGCTGCGCGAAAATCCGCGAGTGATAGGCTTCGCGCTCGGCGACCATGCGGATGCCGGTGCGGATGCAATCCGTGGTGCAGACTTCCGCCCACGCCGCGAACGCTTCGCCGCCATTGGCCTCGCCCGCGCGGACCTTGTCGAGAAAACTGACGATTGCCGCGCGCTCGGATTTGTAAGTGCGGCCGAAGGCCTTGAAACCACCGCTGCCATTGCCGTTGCCGTTGGTGGTCGGCGTGCCGGCTTCGAACGATGCCATCTCGGACTCGAACGTTGCCTGGGAAATTATTCCCTTGCGGTAGGCGCGCAGCAGTTGTTGGAATTCAAAATCGCGGCTCATCGGTGTTCCTCCACGTTGGTTTGAACCCGTTCCAATTAAACGAGCGTTCAGCGGGTTGGAACCCAGAGCATAAGGCGGCGTCCGCGGATGAGTCAATTGCGGTTTTTGTTAGCGCCCGCGCGCGCTGGCATCGATACGAGATCGCTCGCCGAGAGGGACTCGCCAAAGCGCTACGTCACGCGCCTGACGAAACGCGCATTCGCCTTGCCAAACCCTGTAGACGCTACCGCGGGGCTCTATTCACCGGTGCGCGCAACGGTGAACAGGCAAGCGTTCGGAAAGTTGCGATCCCAAATGTACTCGAATTTCTCCTGATGTTTCTCGTTCAGAACGTCAGTATAGGTAGTAGTTCCCCAAATCCCGAACTTGAGCTGCCCCGCGACAATCTTCTTAAAAGTTTGTTCGGGAGGAACACCGTCTAAACTCTTCGAGAGCATGTCTCTGACTGTTCCCGTGGTTCCGCCTGGTACGCTCGCACCTGCGCTTACCGAAGCAGCCCTGACTTTGCTGGCCGGATCTGTTGATTCCTCGGTCGGCGTAGCGCCAGGAATTCCGCCGGAGAAAGATGACTCAAGGTTATCGGCACGAGTTCTACCCGAATTGCGGTAACGCAATGTCAATACCGTATCGAGACTCAATGCAGTGCGAGGAGAACAGTAGATTGCATCTACATTGACGTGCGCAGCTTCGGCGATCACCACCATATCGCGTGCACTGCGCGCGGAGACCGCAGCAGCGTCTGCCTGAGTCTTGGCAGAGTCCGCGTCGATCTTGCTGCCGTCCGCCTGGGTCTTGATGCTATCGGCTTGGGATTCGACCGCTTGGGAGGCTTGTTTGGCGGCGGCCGCCTGCGCCTGCACTTCTGAAATGGTTTGTTGGCTGATTTCGCGCTGCTTGCCAATGATCGTGTTGAGCGTGGCTATAGTGGTTACGTGCCTTCGATAAGCGTCGACTAACTTATACAAGACCCCAAGAGTCAGCACCCACAGCAACAGACTGGTGATAGAAATGCCGATGGCCACCTTGGTGCCGGTTCTGGTTCGACGCTTGCGCCTTTTACGCGGCTCGGTTTGAGCGGCGGCTTGGCTGGACAGACCGTTGAGCGCGGCGCCCGACCCCTGGCTCTTGTCTTTTTCCTCCTCGGTCTGGCGATCGTTTATTTCGCGTTCCTCGCTCTTGTTTCCCGACGGGCCAGACGAGCCATTCTCCGCGCGCTCGAGCGAGGAGTCGGCGTCCAGGAGAAATGGGACCCTGATTTGCGCGGGCGCGACGGTGGCCTGCGGTTCCGCGGGCTTACTTGCCTCGCGAATTTGGCGCAGCATGAACTTCACGTCTTGCTCGCAAATCAAAGGTCCGAGCAGAGATGCGCTGGACAACGCCTTTAGTTCCTCAGGAGTCACCCGGAAGCGCTCGACGACTCCATGGTTGCGGCAAAATCCCTGAACGATTCCGGACTCGCCAGATTGAACTTCGAAGCCTGGGCTGTGTGAATTCTCGGCGGTTTCGAGTTCCGGGATTTGTTCTGGCCCTGGCTCGTCGACATCTGAAACGCCCGGCAAAGCCCCAAGAAGAGTGGTTGCCTTCGAACGGCCGCCGCGCGATTCGGGAGGTTTTCGCACCTCTTGTTCCCCAGGCGGCGAGGAACTGAGCGGCGGCTGTTTTTTTTGGAGCGACTTTAAGGCGTCGACCAGATCGCGCACCACTTGTTCGGCGCCGACAGCCGCGTCGGTCACTTTCGGTTTGTCCATTACCCTGCGCTCTGATCCCGCCGTTGCGAGTCTTCTCTATATTTCAAGCTTGCTCCGATAAACCTTGTGAGCTTCGCTCGAAACCCTGCGCCAGCGCCGAGAAGTCCTCGCGAAGGGTCTTCGCCGGCTCAAACGCGTTCGCGAGATGCGCGAGTCTGTCCTGAAGCGTCACCGCCGGTTCGAGCGCAGTGGCAAGCTGGCTTAAGCTTTGGCAGAACCCTTCAGAAAGTTGATCGAGTTCCTGATCCAGAGCTTGCAGGGGACCGAATTGATTTAGAACCTGTCGGAGCTGGTCCTGGAAACTGCGCATCGGTTCGAGCAGTTTGGCTAATTCCCTGATTTGCGTCCCAAACTGGCGCAGCGGTTCAAACACACTCCCAAGCTCCGAAAGCTGCCCTATGGGTTCCAGAATCGACGCTATCTGAGCGAGTTGATCTTGAAGCGGCTTTACCTGTTCAAACACCGCCTCTACCGCGAGCGTGGGGTGAAACGAAGTCTGCTTACCTGCCATTCGAGTCTATCCTCCCAACAACAGCCACTTTCATTGACCGTCGATTGGTCTGTACCTTGCCGTCAGGCCACAGCAATAGCAACTTGGCTCCTGTGGATTGTCGCGACGCTGCGGCTTGCGAGAGATGTATGGATTGTACGATGCTGCCAAGATCGCTAAAGCTAAAATTGTCTATTTGACGCATTTCTATACTTTTGCAACCATTCGCCACTAAAAAGCTAAGAAGCCAAAAAGGCTAGGGACGGATTAAGATGGCAACTCAGCGAACTTCATTTGAGCCCGGTCTGGCGGTATCGACGATCTTCGATCAGATCGCACCGCTCCAGGAGCAGTTGGCGCAGATTGTGGTTATCCTGGAACCGATACAGCAGCTCTCTGAGCTTGCAAGCGTGTTCGAACCTCTGCGCGAGTTCGAGGGACGGATCAGGGACCTGGCTAAAGTGCTCGCGCCGATGCACGACTTCCAGCACCAACTTCAGCAGGTGTTGAAACAGTTCTCACCGCTGGAAACGCTCGACCAGGAACTCAGCCAGCTCTGCTTGTCGTTCCGCGAAAGTCTGTGCCAACTCGCCACGGCTCTCGAACCCGCTGCAGCTCTTCAGGATCGACTCGCCCATCTGTGTACTGCATTTGAGCCGGCCAAGGATCTTCGCCAGGAATTCTCTGCGCTGGCTCGAATTTTCGAGCGAAGCTCGACGGACCTGCCCAATTAAGATCGAAGCAGGCGGTCGGCCCATTTTTCCTGGCGCGAAGTGCCGCGCGAGTCTGCGATTGTGGGAAAGGCCCCAGGAAAAGCACGATGATACTGTTTGATATCAAAGCCGATCTATACGGGCCGCCTTCGAACGAGCGGGAAGATTCCAACGCGTTTCGGGCCCGACTGGCGGTGTCGGCGGTTTTTGACCAGGTCGAGCCTTTGCAGACGCAGCTCGCTCGTATCGCGTCTTTTCACGAACCGATGCAGCGGCTCGGCGAGCTGGCAAGCGTGTTTGACGAGTTACGCAAGTTCGCGATGCAGGTCAGCGACCTGGCCAGAGTGCTTGAGTCAATGCACAACTTCCAGGACCGCCTTCGTCCGGTCCCGAACCAGTTTGCTCCGCTGGAGGCTCTCGATGAGACGCTCAAACGGCTTTGCGCGTCGTTCGCCGAACATTTGAGCGAACTCGCCGACGCGCTCGGACCGGCGGTGACGCTTCAAGACCAACTCTCGCATCTAGCTGGCGCGTTCGAGCCGGCCAAGGTTCTTCGCGAGCAATTCCTGGGATTGGCCCAGAGTTTCGCGTCGAGGTCGCCCGCAATGTCGGACGGTCGGAACGGCTCATCGGATGTTCCTCGACGCAATACTTCCCGAGGTGCACGCGATGGGTGAATTCAAGCGCAGCTTCCTTCGGACCAACGGGATCATAATGCACGTGGTGGAGAGTGGTGACGGCTTCCCGGTGGTGTTTTGCCACGGCTTTCCCGAGATTTGGTACTCGTGGCGCCATCAGATGAAGGCGCTGGCGGAGGCGGGCTTTCGTGCGATCGCGCCCGACCAGCGCGGCTACGGCGAAACCAGCCCTCCCACTCGGATCGACGCCTACACGCAGCGCAAACTGGTCGGCGACATCGTCGGCATGCTCGACGTGTTCAAAATCGGCAAGTGCGTGATCGTAGGGCACGACTGGGGCGGGATGGTCGCGTGGAATATGGCGATGATGGCGCCGAAGCGCGTCGAACGCGTGATTGGCGTCAACACGCCTTTCATCCCGCGCTCGCCGGTCAAGCCGACCGATGCGATGCGCGCGATGGCGGCGGGCGGCTTCCACTATATTCTCTACTTTCAAACGCCGGCGGCGAAAGCGGAACTCGAGCGCGATGTCGCCCGCACGCTGCGCGGCTTTTATCAGGACCCAACGGCTATCGATCGAGCCGCGACTCGCAAGGCGCCGCCGGGTGTGTGGGGACCGGCAGGCGGAGGTCTGCTCGATCGACTTCCAGATCGCCCGCATGGGAAATTTCTCACCGACGCGGACTTTGAAGTCTTCGTGAGCGCGTTCAAGAAGAGCGGCTTTCGCGGTGGCCTGAACTGGTATCGATGTATCGATCGAAACTGGGAGGAAAGCGCCAGCCAGACCGACCGCGTCGAGCAACCCGCGCTGATGATCACGGCCGAACTCGACGTGGTGCTGCGCCCCGAGATGGCCGAAGGGATGAAGACCTGGGTGCCGAACCTGCGCAAGACCGTGCTGATCAAGGGTTCGGGCCATTGGACGCAGCAGGAGAAGCCGGCCGAGGTGAGCGCGGCGATCCTTGAGTTTATTTCCGATCTGAAAAAGTAGAACCGCTATTCGATCGGCGGCGGCGAGGCGCGTTCGCCGTTTTTCAGGATCAGGTACTGGCGATTTGGCTCGTCGCAGGCGGCGTCGGTCTGCACGATTCGCGCGCCGTCGGGCGCGTACTGCAGGATGTACGATTTGCGAACGCCGGTGGTGACGTTGGGGCCCGTACGATGCGGCATCAGCGAAGAAAATACCACGACGCTCCCCTCGCGCACGGGCACGGCCAGCGCCTCCGCGCCGTCTTGCTCGCGGCATACGTAACCGAGTTTCGACAATCGGTGCGCGAGCGTCCCACGCAGATGCCCGCCCGGAATCACCCATGGACAACCGTTGTCGAGGGTCGCGTCGTTGAGGGCCACCCAGCAAGTCAGGTACGCCTGCGGTTCGATGTAGGTGTAGCCGTTGTCCTGATGCCACGGGAACGGCTTCGGGTATTCAGGCTTTTTGTAAACCGCTTGATCCCAATACAGGCGCACGTCGGGGCCGATCAGATCGTGGCATAGATCCTGGAAAGCGCGGCTCGCAGAGAACTCGCGAAGCACGCTCGAAAGCCTGACGAGATGCACCGTGAAGGTTATTCCGTCAGCCTGCGCGATGCCCATCCGGCCGTCGGGACGAGAGCGCAGAAACTCCTCGGCCTTCGCCTCGAACGGATCGATAGCATCACGCACGTCGACGATGGCCGCGGGATCGAGTGCATTCTCGAGCACGAAGAAGCCGCACTCGTTGAACGATCGCGCCTGCTCATCAGTGATCAGGCGAAACGGCCCGCGCACCGGCGTCCAGCTGAATCCATGATTCAGCGTATGCAGCGCAGGCGCGCCTGTTATCGAGGTGGTCACGATTCCTCAGCCAATGTGCGGTTCGCTTCCAGCACGCGGTTTTGAAGAATATCCCAACTGCTTTCCGAGTTAGCGGTTCAGAGCGGGCGGCCATTGATCTCGGTATTTTGAGCGACCGCGACTAACCACCGACCGTCTTCATTGGTCAGAATCATCACCAGAAGGTACCGTCTCGGCTCCTTCGTGCGAACACCCTGCAACTCGATTTGGAGGTGAGCCACCGCAACGTCCTTACGCAGAAAACGAACATCGACCTGTTTGAGAGTCCAGTTGCTTGTCTTGAAAATGCCGTAGGCGCTTTTGGGAAGGGTGACACCCGCCGAGTCTGCGGGAATCGCGCCGTGAAGGAACGCGGTGTTCAACTGGATCGATTCGCGGCCCTTCCAGTGAAGCCCGCTCGCGTTCACGAAATCGGCATCCGGGGTGAAAAGCGCTCCGTACGCATTCATGTCATGACGATTCCATGCCTCGGGAAATCCATTCACCACTCTTCGCACGGCTTCCTCGTCATTGGAAGCGGCACGAACGATGCCGGCTCCAAGAATTATGGCGCCCACAAGCAGGGCGGTCGTCGTCAGCCACGCTACAGTGCTGATTCGCAATTGCATTCGCTTTGTCTCCTTCCCGCCCACTACCTATTAGTTGTGGGTTTGTTGGTGTCCTACCACAACCGGTAGCTTCGTTCCGTCAAATACTCGTTTTTCGAACTCGTTCCGACCGGTTTCGTAAACGTTAAAGTGTCCCCGTTGAAATGGACCATCAGATCCTAACCCCTAAAGCCCTTCCCCAGGTGGAAGGGGACCGGAATTGCATTCTATCACCTCGTGATCACTTCGTGTTAGCACCGGTGGATTCTGCGATCAGTTCCGCGAGGTCGCGGACGCGCATCGTCTCTTCGAGCGAGCGCGACTTCACCGCGTCTTCCATCATCGTCATGCAGAACGGGCATCCTACCGCGACGCACTTGGGCTTGGCCTCTTGCAGTTGATCGAAGCGCTTCTGATTTATCCGCGTGCCTTCGCGTTCCTCTTTCCAGAAACATCCGCCGCCCGCGCCGCAGCAGAACGTGCGATTCTTCGACTGCTCGATCTCAGCGATCTCCGTGCCGGGAATCGCGCCGAGCGCGCTGCGAGCGCTGTCCCATTTGCGATTATGCCGCGCCATGTAGCACGGGTCGTGATAGGTGATGCGCTCGTTGATCTCGCCGCGCGGCTTCAAGCGTCCGGCCTGGATCAGTTCGTCGATAAACTCGGCTTCGTGCAGCACAGTATAGTTGCCGCCGAAATCCGGATACTCATTCTTGAGATTGTGAAAGCAATGTGGGCATTGCGTGACTATCCGGCGCGGCTTGTAACGATTGAGCGTCTCGACGTTCTGCGCGGCGACCGTCGCGTACAAGTATTCGTTGCCGAGCCGGCGCGCCGGATCTCCGGTGCAGGTCTCCTCGCGCCCGAGGATCGCGAACTTGACGCCCGCCTGTTTCATCAAGCCCGAGAACGACTTGCTGACGCGCTGATTGCGCTCGTCGTACGAGCCGGCGCATCCCACCCAGTACAGCACGTCGATATCTGACGGATCTTCGAGCTCCGCGATCTCGGGAATCTCCAGTCCCTTCGCCCACTCGGCGCGTTTTTCCTGCGCGAGGCCCCACGGATTTCCCTGGTTCTCGATTCCCTTGAACGCTCCCGTCAACTCGGTCGGGAACCTCGACTCCATCAGCACGTCGTAGCGCCGCATGTCGACGATTCGCTGAATGTGCTCGATGCTGACAGGGCAGCCCTCTTCGCACCATCCGCACGTCGTGCATCCCCAGACCGCTTCTTCGGTCGCGACTTGCGTGATCATGTCGGGGCCGTTCCACGCGGGGGCGCTTTCGTTGTCTCCCGTCTTGCCGTTGGCTTTCGTCGCGAGCAGAAACGGCGCCTTGTCCAGCAGATGCTCGCGCTGTTCGATCACGAGATACTTTGGATTCAGCGTTTTGCCGGTTGCGACGGTGGGACAGTTGATCGTGCAGCGCCCGCACTCGAGGCACGACCCCATGTCGAGCAGTTGCTTCCACGTGTACTGCTCGACCTGCGAGACGCCGAAGGTCTCGGCGTTTTCGAAATCCTTGATCGGCGCGAGTCGTCCGCGCGGACCCATATTGCGGAAAAAAAGATTCAGCGGCCCGAACATCAGATGACGCAGCTTGGTGAACGGGAAACAGAACAGCAGGCCGAACACGAACAGCACGTGCACCAGCCACAGCCATCGATGGTAGGTCGCGCCGGCGCCGAGCGCGCCTTCGATATGTCCCACGACGCGCCCAACGTATGCCCATTCGGTGAACGCGGGATGCGCGGCGTTGATGCGCGCGCCCTCGAGCATCAGGCCGGTGACGGCAGCCAGCACCATCATCGACATCGGGAACCAATAGCCAAGCCGGTTCTCGAGATCGTCGCGCATCTTCTCGGCGGGCGGCTCGTTGAGCACGGTGGGTTTGCGAACGACGCGCCGCATGCCTTCCATCAGCACGCCGAGAATGAGCAGCAGGAAGAAGGTGTCCATCGCGGCTTTGAAGTAGAGATAGAAGTCGCCGTAGTAGAAGTAAAAGTCGAGGCCGAACAGATCGAACAGGTCGCGCACGTCGCTGTTGATTCCGACGATAGTGGTGCCGATGAACAGTCCGACCATTGCGACGTAGAACGCGTAATGCATCCAGCCCCAGGTCTCGCGAATCACGTTGCCCTGGCCGAACGAATCGCGCAGCGACAGCAGGAGCCGCTCGATCGGGTGATCGAGACGCTGGTCGGACACGCCGAGACTCACAAGGCGATACCATCTGACGCCGGCGTAAATGAATGCGGCGATGAGCAGCCCGAGCAGCGCGTACATCAGCACGATGAACGGCACGGGGACGTTCCACAGGATCTGGCGGGTGACTTGCTCGTTCATGTGCGCTCCATCGGAAAACCGGTGGCGAAGGTGCCTGTAACAGACTCTTAAATCAGACCACCGCGGATGAATTCAATCCATACGGGGAACCTAACCCCTAACCCCTTCCCACTGTGGGAAGGGGGACCGGATTAGGACGATTCAATCGTGAATTGCCAGGCGGTCTTGCTCGACGTCCTTCGAACCATGACGCCAGTGCGTTGGTCATTCTCGATACGCGGTCGGGTTGTTTCGCGGCCAGGTCGTTGCGTTCGAATGGGTCGTTGACGATGTCGAAGAGTTGCGCTGGCGGCGGCGCGGGTTTGACGCGCTCGGGCATCGGGGTGCGAGCGATGTCGTGAAAGTTCTCGGGGTTGTATTTGGATTGGATGTCCATGGCCAGGTCTTCGTTTGTTACCTGCATCAGCTCGCGGATTGCGGGACGCACCAGCTTCCAGCGGCCGTCGCGCATCGCGGCGTTGCATTCGCCGTCGGGTGTGTAGCGGTTCCATTGCCAGAAACGCTGGGTCGGGACCTTGCCACGCTCGCCTTGTAGCGTCGGCGTCACGTTGATTCCGTCGAGCTTGAGATCGCGCGGCGGCTCGGCGCCCGCGAGTGCTAGAAGCGTCGGCAGCCAATCCGTGAAATGAACCATGTCATGGACCTGGCGGCGGCCCTCGAGTCTTGCGGGCCATTTGATCACCATCGGGAGGCGGATTCCGCCTTCGTACACGAGCGTCTTTGCGCCGGCGAAGCCGCAATTGAAGCGGTCGGTGCACATCTCGCCCTTGCCCCCGAACTGCGGACGGTTGTCGCTCGAAGAACATCACGACCGTGTTGTCGGCCAGGCCGGATCGATCGAGCGCGTCGAGCACGCGCGCGATTCCGCGGTCCATGCATTCGATCATCGCGTAGATTTGGCTGACTGCGGGCGTGAAGTTACCGCACGCCTTGTACGGCGCGGCGTCGGCTTCGGGCGCTTCGAAGGGAAAATGCGGCGCGTTGTAGGCGAGGAATAGAAAAAACGGGTCGCCGCGATGGCGCCGGATGAACTCGGTCGCCTCGTCGGTGAAGACGTCGGTCAAGTAGCGGCCGTCGGCGCGCGAGATCGAGCCGTTGCGATCGAGATTCCACTGGTAGTAGGGCTGCCAGCCGCCGGAAAATCCCGCGAACTCGTCGAAGCCGCGGCGGTTGGGATGGTAGCGCGAATCGTACGCGCCGTTGTGCCATTTGCCGATCAGCCCAGTCGCGTAGCCCGCCCGCTTCAGAAGTTCGGCTATCGTCAATTCGCGAAGCGAAAGGCGATCGAGGCCGCGCGTCTCGAGCGTGTCGATCACACCGGTGCGATGCGGATAGCGGCCGGTCATCAGCGACGCTCGCGCCGGCGCGCAGACGGGAGACGCAGAATAATGTTGCGTCAGGGATACGCCTTCGCTGACGAGATGATCGAGAGTCGGCGTGCGCGATGCGCCGTAGTTGAAGCATCCGAAGTCGCCGTAACCCATGTCGTCGGCGAGAATCAGGACGATGTTGGGGCGGGTCGTCATTCGATGAGCCTCAACCGAATTCGTATCACAGGAGATGGGGGCGAATGCGAGCGGGCCCGGGCGTTCGATCGCGCCTTGGGAACCTGACCCCTATCAAGAAAGTAATGGTTGAAGTGTCAGGCGGCTTTGCGGAGCCTTCCGGTCAAACCAGCAAAAGGTGTCACCCATCATGCCGGTCTAAATTGTTACCGATCATCCCGGTCGCACAGGTTAGGTTCCTGACTCCCTGAATTCTTGCGTGCGGGCGGGTGCTTTGCGATAAACTGCACTGATCGCGCATCGCGCCAGTCCGCGCGTATTCTGATCCTCTTTCCACTCAAGGAGCATCGATGGACGCTGTTGTGAAAATCCTGCAACCCTACCAACTGCATCCGGTCGTCGACCATTTCTCGATCGCGCTATTGTTCGTCGCGGTGCTGATCGATCTCGTCGCGAGCACCGCCCCCAATCGCATCTGGCTCCGCTACACCGCCGTGCTGCTGATGATCCTCGGCGCGCTCGCGGCTGGAGGTTCCTATCTCACCGGCGACATGGAGGCCGATCGCATCTGGAACGCGCTGGGTGAGCCGGCGCGCGAGGTCTTGAAGCGGCACGCGGAGCTGGGCGAGTACCTCGCGATTACTTTCGGCATTCTCGCCGTGTGGCGAATCATGATTCAGGCGTTCGGCTTCATGGCCGGCTCGCGCGCGATCTATCTCATCGTCGCCCTGCTGGCGATTGTGGCGCTAGGGTACCAGGGACATCTGGGCGGCGTGCTCGTATACGACTACGGCGCCGGCACCGCGCTGATGGCGGCGGCTCCGGTTCCGTCGGAAGCCGCGAGTCCCGCGTCGGAGCCGACTTCCTCGCAGCCGCTTCCCACCGTCTCGGTGCCGACTTCGATGGCGACCTCCAGCCCGCCGCCTGCACCCGCAGCATCCGCGTCCGCATCCACGTCGTCGCCGATACCTGCCCCCATGCCCACCGCGAGTCCGACCGCTCAGCCCTCGGCCACTTCGAGCGGTGGGGTGAGTATGTGATTCAATCGAAGCCTTCTGTCTCCTCTCCCTGTAAGGGAGAGCGACTGTGTTGAGAGTCAAGGGAGCGGCATCATCCGCGCCACCCTCCAAAGGTGTTTGAGAGGGTGGCGCGGATGATGCCTTATGAGTCAGGCGACGACGGCGCATGGCGGCCTCCAGGGCGAATTGGTTTTGAGCATCGCGTTGAGGATGACCAGCAGCTTGCGCATGGCCGCGATGATGGCGACCTTGGCCGGTTTACCGGCCGCCCGCAGCCGGCGATAAAAGCTGCGCAGCACCGGGTTGCAGCGAATCGCAGACAGGGTGGCCATATACAGGGCGCTGCGCACCTCGGCGCGGCCGCCGAAGATCGGGCTGCGCCCGCGCCACTCACCGCTTTGATGGTCATACGGTGCGACTCCGACCAGCGCTGCGACCTGCTTGGGCCCGAGCAGTCCCAGCTCCGGCAGCCGGCTGACCAGGATCGCGCAGGTCACCGGCCCCAGTCCCGGCACCTGCTCGAGTTGCGCGCAGCGCTGCGCCAGGCGCGGATTGTCCCGCAGCCGTTGTTCGATCTGATGGTCGATCGCACCGAGCTCGCGCTCCAGCGCCCGGACCATGCGCTTGATGCTGGACCGCACTGAGCGCGGCGCCTGCTGCACCCGGGTGCGTTCCGCCGCCAGCATCTTGATTACTTGCCGCCGGCGTACGGCCAGGGCCTTGAGTTCTTCATCCGCCGCCTCCGGCGGAGGCAGCGCTTGGGGCTGCATGCGCAAGCCAAACTCACATAGCCCACGCGCGTCGAGCTGATCGGTTTTTGCCAATTGCCGATTAGCTTGGGCGAAGTGATAGGCGACGCGCGGATTGATTAGCGCGGTCGGCATCCCCGCCGCCCACAGCGCCAGATAGGCCGGGCGCTCATAGCCACCCGAAGCTTCCAGCACCACCAGCGCGGCGCCGCTTGGCCGCAGCCGCGCCAGCAACTCGCTTATCCCGTCCTCGTTGTTCGCAACGCTGAAGCCGCCGCCGTCGGACAACGCTACTTCCAGCGTGCGCTTGCTCACATCGATCCCAACCACCACCACCGCTGCTTGCATCCTACCGCCTCCACTGCTGCTTCCGGCACCGCCCATCCTTGCGCGATTCGGGCTCTGCGCCGTGCGCCGCCCCAGCGACTGTTCGGGCTCTTGGCCGGAGTTATGGGCGCGGCGACCACGCTCTCCCTCGGTCTCTATCGACCCAGGCCGAATCGGCCTACCGCGCCCTCGTCCTACTCCATCTTCGGACTTTGATCGCAACATACAAGGATGAAGGTGAGGGTCCTTATACAACGCGCTATTGCGCGCGCGATTCGGGATTCTGTCGCTGTCCTAAAACGCGTGCGCAGAGGAAGACCAAGCAGGAGCGCACGCCGCGAGTGTTCTAAAAAAAGGAGTCGAGTTATGACCCAGCGTCTCGGTTTTGGCGTGTTCCTCGCGCCCCATCATCCTATCGGCGAGCATCCTACGCTCCAGTTTCAGCGCGATCTCGCACTCGCCCAATGGCTCGACGAACTTCACTACGACGAGTTCTGGGTCGGCGAGCATCACTCCGCCGGCTGGGAGACGATCGCGTCGCCGGAAATGTTCCTGGTCGCCGCGGCCGAGCGCACCAAACGAATCAAGCTCGGCACCGGCGTCGTTTCGATCCCGTACCATCATCCGTTCAACGTCGCGCAGCGAATCGTCATGCTCGATCATCTGAGCCACGGCCGCGCGATGCTCGGCCTAGGGCCCGGCGCGCTGCCCTCCGACGCCGTCATGCTCGGCATCGATCCGATGACGCAGCGCGACAGGATGGATGAAGGCCTCGGCGTGATTCTCCGGCTGCTCAACACCGACGAGCCGTTCAGTTACACCGGCTCGTGGTTCGAGCTGCACGACGCCGCGCTGCAGATTCGGCCGCTGCAGGAAAAAATTCCAATCGCGGTAGCGTCGACTATTTCGCCGTCGGGGATGAAGACCGCGGGCAAGTACGGCGCGGGCGTGCTGTCGGTCGCGTCGTACTCTGAAGAAGGGTTGATGGCGCTGCCGACGCAGTGGAATTTCGGCGAGACCTCGGCCAGGGAATTCGGCAATACGATCGATCGCGCGGACTGGCGAATCGTGATGCCTTTTCATTTGGCCGAATCGAAAGAGCAGGCGATGCGCGAAGTCGCCGACGGCCTCCAGAAGTGGCAAAACCAGTACGTCGTCGGGATTCTGGGAACTCCGAATCGTCCGATTTTTCCCGACGGTTACGAGGCCGCCAAACGGATGAGCGAATACGGCGGCGCTATCTTCGGCACGCCCGACGACGCGCTCGAACGCATCGCGCGCCTGCAAAAACTCTCGGGCGGCTTCGGCACCATCCTGAGTTTCGCGCACGATTGGGCGACGCGTCCGCAAATGATGCGCAGCTACGAACTGCTCGCGCGCTACGTGATGCCGCGATGCCAGGGCCTGATCAAACCGATCGAAGCATCCGCGGCCCGCGTAACCGCCAACAAGACAGTCCTGATGGAAAAAGCCGGCGGCGCAATCCTCAAAGCAATCCGCGACTACAACGCAGTGCACCCAAGACAAAAGTGAGATCTAGGGAGGCGCAAAATGGTCAAATTCGATCACATGAACCTTCCGGTTACGAACTACCTGGCATCGCGCGATTGGTACGTGCGCAACTTCGGCTTCAAAGTTGAGTTTGAAGTTCCCGATCGCAAGACCTCCGCAATCCAGGACGACGCGGGCTTTACGATCTTCGTCTATGAGCAAGCAGCGCCGCTCTCCGGCGCCAAGTGCTCGCTAACTCTCCAGGTCAAAGACGTCGATTCCAAATATAAGGAGTTGCAATCGAAGGGAGTGCCGTTTGTAAATCCACCCGGCAAATATTTCTGGGGCTACGGAGCCGAACTTCGAGATCCCGACGGCTACCAAATTCTGTTGTGGGACGAAGTCTCGATGCGAGAAAAAGGCGGCTCGAAATAACGACAGAACCATCACCTACCGGCGGCTGCGCCCCTTTCTAACACGGACGAAGTCCCGCATCCCGCGGCGGTGCCGATTCTCCTGGTACTGGGTGCAGAGCCTATCCTGAGCGTAGCCGAAGGAGGTCACCCCTGCTCAGGGCAGTGACTGAATACAGCCGCCGGCATTGTTCGACCACTCCTCCTGCAACGACCACTCCGTTCCGTCCGAGAGTGTTACAGGGCTGCCGTACTGCGTCTGGCATTTGTCGGCGACTTCCGCGCCCGACTGATCGTACCATGCGCTGATAAGAGGATCGGTGATCGACTCCGAAAGTTCGTGGGCTGCATCGTTCGCCATCGACTGTCCGCCGTTCATAAAAGGATTCGCCGGATCCGACACGATGTCGCAACCGCTGACGCCCGTGACGTTCGGAAGATACACGACCGGAATCGAGACGCCGTTGCAGGTGCCGAACGAATGCCACGCGCAGAAGTCGCCGCCCTTCGGAAAGTTCCCAGTGACTACGAAGTATATGCCCTTGGGATCGGGCAGAGTGTTGCCCAGGGCATGGCACACTTCATTCACAATCGTACTGACTTTAGGCGAACGCACCGGAGGAGAACTCGGATCCGGCGCGAGCGGTGCATAGGCTGTCTCGGGCACCGATCCGCCGCGCATGTATTGCGTCAGAATATTCGCGTAGCTGCTGCCGCCGAATCCGCCGAGAAATGTGGCAAGCGCATCGGAAACGTCCGCAGGGACATTGCCCCAGTAGATTACGTATGCCGTTGTCGTGGGCAGAACGGGGCCGCCGTGATCGATGAGAGGCTTCGTGGTGGTCTTCGTGCCCTTCGAGAAAATGTGAACGCGGTAGGCGTCCCGCGACGCTTGCCCGGCGCGGACCGTTGCCGCTGGCAGCATGGTTACGCCCGCGAGTATCGACAGGATTAGAACGCCTCGCCAGTTTGACGCGTTTAGACGCTGTTTCATGAGCCTGCACGTACCAAATCTGCCGGCGAAACGGAAGCACACAAAAAAAGGCCGGCGCCGACGCACAACAACTTGCATCTTGATTCGCAGAACCCTCACCTACCCGGCGGCTGCGCCCGCTGGCCGCCTCTCCCGTAAAAACAACGGGCGAGGTAAGAGTCGGACTCCTCTGCTGCGCGTAGGCTGAAACCAAAAAAGTTCTAACAGGGACGAAGTCCCGCCTTTCTTGTCACTGGGTGCAGGGGTCACCCCTGCCCAGGGAAGCTTGAAACCCAGGAGGGGTTTCAATTTAAGGTTCCTTGCTCCGTAAAACCGCGCTGACAGCCGTTGTCCGCGCTGTGGAAACACCACCGCGCGGCCTCTTGCGACACCCGATAGTCGGGGCAGACGATAGTGACGTGGCGCGGCGTCGAGTCGCGCCGCGCCGATGCCAGCTTCTCGTGAAATCATAATCTCCGAGCGCGCCGCCGAGCGTATCGCCGCCGCCTGCGCGTGGCTCGAGTCGCAGCCGTCCGCCCGCGAAATCCTGGTCATCGCGTCGGTCAAGGAAGCCGGCGACGACCTGGTTCGCGCGTTCGCGCTTTCGCGCGGCGCGATGCTCGGCGTGCATCGCCTGACGCTCAACCGGCTGGTCGGATTGCTCGCCGCAGAAGAGCTTGCCGACGCCGGCCTCGCGCCCGCCGACGGTCTCGCCGTCGAGGCGGTCGCCGCGCGCGCGGTTTTCCGCCTGGCGCCATCGGGAGCGCTCGCGCATTTCGAGCCGGTCCTTGATCGTCCCGGCTTTTCGCGCGCGCTCGCGCGGACGCTGATTGAGCTGCGATGGAACGACGTCGCCGTTGACCAGTTGCGCGCGCTCGGCGGCGCCGGCGAGGCGATCGCCGCGACGCTCGCCCAATTCGACGCCGAGTTGGCCGACGCCAAGCTGATCGATCGGGCCGGGATGCTGAAAGTCGCGACGCGCGCCGTGCTTGCGAGCGATCCGCCGCGTTTCGTCGGACTGCCGGTGTTGCTGCTCGACCCGTCGGTCGATAGCCGGCTCGACCGCGACTTTATCGCGGCGCTCGCGGCCCGCTCACCGTCGATTCTCGCGACGCTCCCGGCCGGCGACTCTCCAGTTCAAACGATCCTCGAAGATGCGCTCGGGGTGCGCGCAACCGCGCTATCGCCGGCCGTGAACGAAAGCGATGCGCCCTCGCTCTGAGCGTCTGCAGGCACATTTGTTCGCCGACACTGCGCCGCCCGAGCGCGATGTAGACGAAACCGTGACGGTGATTTCCGCCCCCGGCGAGATGCATGAGTGCGTCGAGATCGCGCGCCGAATTGCCGCCGAAGCGCGTCGCGGCGTGCCGTTCGATCGAATCGCCGTGCTGCTCCATGATCCCGTTCGCTACGCGCCGTACCTGCAGGAAACGCTCGCCCGCGCCGACATCCCGGCATACTTCGCGCGCGGGACGCGACGGCCCGAACCGGGAGGACGCGCGTTGCTCGCGCTGCTTTGCTGCGCCTCCGAAAATCTTTCAGCGCGCCGCTTCGCCGAATATCTCTCGCTGGCTCAAGTGCCCGACGCCGATCGGCCGCGCGAAGACGGGCCTGCAATCAGCCCGGACGCCGAACTGGTGCCGGCGCCGATCGGGTCGGATCTCGAAGTTGAGCGCGACGCCGCTTTAGTTGACAACGTTGACGCTTCCGATCCGGTTCCGGTGATCGAGGGAATGGCGCGCGCGCCATGGCGATGGGAACGGCTGCTCGTCGATGCGGCCGTGATCGGCAGCGCCGAGCGATGGCGCAAACGGCTGGCCGGTCTGGGTAACGAGCTGATGGCGCGGCGCGGAGAAATTGCCGACGACGACGCGCGCGCGGCGGGCCTCGAGCGGCGAATTCTCGACCTCGCGCATCTCGGCGAAGTGGCGATGCCGATCCTCTCGATGCTCGGCGCAGAAAACACGCCGCACGACGCGAGCTGGGGCGAGTGGCTCAAGTTTCTTCGCAAGCTGGTTGAGCTTGCGATTCGCGATCGCGAACCGGTTCTCGCCGCGCTGGCGGAGCTTGAGCCGATGGCGCCGGTCGGTCCGGTCGGACTCGACGAGGTCCGTCTGGTGCTGAACGAACGGCTTGGGCGGCTCGAGGCTCCGCCGCGCGTTCGCCGCTACGGCGCGGTGTTCGTTGCGCCGCCGAATCGCGCGCGCGGCATGGCCTTCGATGTGGTTATCGTGCCCGGCCTCGCCGAGCGGATGTTTCCGCGCAAGCTGACCGAGGATCCGATTCTTTCCGACGCGGCGCGCGCGCGGCTGAGCCCGTATCTCGCCCGCAACGAGCGGCGGGTTGGCGCGGAGCGGCTTGCGCTCCGGATTGCGGCGGGCGCGGCGCGCGAGCGTGCGATGTTTTCCTATCCGCGCTTCGATCTCGATCAGGGACGGCCGCGCGTGCCGTCTTTCTACGCCCTGGAAGTTCTGCGCGCCGCGGAAGGCCGCCTGCCCGGCTTCGACGAGCTGGCGAATCGTGCGGCGTCCCAGCCGGCGACACGGCTTTCATGGCCGGCGCCGGTGAATCCCGCCGACGCGATCGATGACGCGGAGTTCGATCTGGCCGTGCTCGACAAACTGGTCGACGCCGATCCGGATACGACGACTGGCGCGGCCAACTATCTGCTCGCCGCCAACGTGCATCTGGGGCGGGCGCTGCGCGCGCGGGCGCGGCGGTGGCTCAGGCGATGGACGCCGGCCGACGGGCTGGTCGATCCTGACGCGGCGGCGCTCGCGGCGTTGGGGAAGCATCAGTTGGCGAAGCGTTCGTACTCGCCGACCGCGCTGCAGAATTTCGCGGCGTGCCCGTATCGTTTTTTTCTCCAGGCGATCCATCGGCTGGAGCCGCGCGAGGAGCCCGAGGCGATCGAGACCCTCGACCCGCTGACGCGCGGCAGTATTTTCGCCGAGGTTCAATACGAAATCCTGTCGGCGCTGAGGGGACTCGACGTGCTGCCGGTCACGCCGGAAGATTTGGAGGACGCGTCCGAGCTGCTCGACCGAAAGCTTGACGAAGTTGCCGCGCAAAAGCATGACGAGCTGGCGCCGGCGATCGAGCGCGTGTGGCTCGACGGTATCGAAGGTATCCGCGCCGACTTGCGCGAGTGGATGCGGCGCGCGGCTGAGGATTCGGAACATTGGCGGCCCGAATGGTTCGAACTCGGCTTCGGGCTGAGCGATCGCGCGCAGGCGGACCCGCATAGCTCGGCGGATCCGGTGGCGATCGAAGGCGGGCTCAGCCTGCGCGGGTCGATTGATTTGCTCGAACGCGACCCGGCCGGGCGAATTCGCGTGACCGATCACAAGACCGGAAAGGTGCGCGCCGAGAAGAACTTCGTAATCGGCGGCGGCAAGACGCTGCAGCCGGTTTTATACGCGCTCGCGGCCGAAAGTGTGCTCGGCGAGAAGATTTATGCGGGGCGGCTCTACTACTGCACGGCAACCGGCGGTTACGAAGAACGCGTGGTCGAAATCAACGACGAGGCGCGCGATGCGGCGCGAAAGTTCGTCGCGATCGTCAAGGAGTCGCTCGAAGCGGGCTTTCTGCCGGCCGCACCGGACGATCGCGAATGCGACTGGTGCGACTACAAGCGCGTGTGCGGTCCGTACGAGGAGCGCCGCTCCAAAATCAAACCACAGAAACCGCGGCTGGAAGCCCTGAAGCGGCTGCGCGCTATGCCATGACGCTCGCGAGTTCAACCATCATTTCAGATCAGGCGGTGCGCGATCGGATTCGCGACGACCTTGGCGTCACGCTCGTCATCGAAGCGGCGGCCGGCACCGGCAAGACCACCGCGCTGGTGAATCGAATCGTGTCGGTTATAGGGTCGGGGCGCGGCGAGCTCGCGCGGATCGTCGCGGTGACGTTCACGGAGAAGGCCGCAGGCGAACTCAAACTGCGATTGCGCGCGGAAATCGAGCGCGCGCGCCAAAATACGGAACCTTCGAGCGAAGCGCGCGCGCGGTTCGACCTGGCGCTCAAGCAACTCGAAGAAGCGCGCATCGGAACGATCCATTCGTTCTGCGCCGACCTGCTGCGCGAGCGGCCGGTCGAGGCGCAAGTCGATCCGATGTTCGAAGTCGCGCCCGAGGACGTTGCGGGCGAGATGTTCGACGCCGCGTTCGACCGATGGTTCGAGACAGTTTTGGACAAACCCGGCGAGGGGATGCGGCGGCTGTTGCGGCGGCGCGATCTGTCGGCACGCACCGGTCCGCGCGAGATCGCAAGACACGCCGCGCTCGAATTGATGAACTGGCGCGACTTCGATTCGCCGTGGATGCATTCGCCGTTCGAGCGCGACGCCGAGATCGACGCGATAATCGCGGAGGTCGAAGTGCTCGGCAAACTTGCCGAACTTGGCGAAGACGACGACTGGCTGGCGAAGGGCCTCGATGCGATCGCGCGGCCTGTCGCCGAGGCGACGCGGCTGGAGGCGGTCCGCGGGCGCGACCATGACGCGCTCGAGTCTGTTTTGATCAGGCTGTGCACGGGCAGGCATTGGAACTGGAAGGGCTACGGCGGCGGCTTTGGTGAATTGACCCGCGAGGAAGTCTTCCGGCGGCGCGCCAGGCTGCACGAGCGGCTCAAAAAGTTTCGCGACGACGCGGGCGCGAACCTCTCGCCTCTGCTGCGCGACGAGCTGTGGCCGATCGTCGGCATTTACGAAGACCTGAAGCGCCGCGCGGGGCGGCTGGACTTCCTGGACCTGCTGCTGGTCGCGCGCAACCTGGTTCGCGACAATCCGGCGGTGCGCGCCGAGCTGCAAAATCGCTTCACGCATATTTTCGTCGATGAATTCCAGGACACCGATCCGCTGCAGGCGGAAATCCTGCTGTTGCTGTCGGCGGCCGATCCCGCCGAGACCAACTGGCTGAAGGTCAAGCCGATCGACGGGAAACTTTTTATCGTCGGCGATCCGAAACAATCGATTTATCGTTTTCGGCGCGCCGACGTTTCGCTTTACCAGGGCGTCAAACAACTGCTGCTGATGCATGGCGCGCAAACTCGAGTATCTGACCGTCAGCTTTCGCGCGACGTCCGCGATTCAGACGATGGTCAATGCCGCGTTCGCGCCGCTGATGAGCGAGGAATCGGGCACGCAGCCGGCATACGCGCCGCTGACGCCGTATCGCGCAGCGCCGGGGACGCAACCGTCGATCGTGGTGCTGCCGGTGCCGGAGCCCTACGGCGACTTTGGCCGGGTTACGAATTGGAAAATCGAGGAGTCGATTCCCGACGCAATTGCCGCGTACGCGCGATGGCTGGTGCATGAAAGCGGATGGACGGTGACCGAGCGCGAGGCGCCCGACGTGCGCGTGCCGATTCGTCCGCGCCATATCTGCATCCTGTTTCGCCGCATGAATTCGTTCGGGCGCGACGTGACGCGGCCTTACTTGCGCGCGCTCGAAGCGCGGCATCTGCCGCACGTGCTGGTCAAGGGCGGATCGTTCAACGAGCGCGAGGAAGTGCTCGCGATGCGCAATCTGCTCGGCGCGATCGAGCGGCCCGACGACGAGTTGACGGTGTTCGCCGCCCTGCGTGGGCCGGTGTTCGCGCTGTCGGACGCGGCGCTGCTCGAATTCCGCATGACGCTTGGCAGCTTGCATCCGTTTCGCAAGCTGGACGAAGAGGCCTTGCCCGCAAGCCTGAAGGAAGTGAAGGGCGCGCTCGACGTCATTAAGAATTTGCATCGCGGGCGGAATCGAAGGCCGATCGCGGAGACGATCGCGACGCTGCTGGCTACTACTCGCGCGCACGCGGGGTTCGCGATTTGGCCGACTGGCGAGCAGGCGCTGGCGAACGTCATGCGAATCATGGACCAGGCGCGGCGTTACGAAGCGCGCGGCGGGACCACGTCGTTTCGGGCGTTCGTCGACGAGCTCGAAGCGCGCGCCGAACGCGACGAGGCGAGCGAGACGCCGATCGTCGAGGAAGGGACCGAGGGCGTGCGGATTATGACGGTGCATCGCGCGAAAGGCCTCGAGTTCCCGGTCGTCATCCTGGCCGATATCACCTGCAACGAGACTCGCGAGAACGCTTCGCGGTACATCGAGCCCGCATCGAAGCTTGCCGCGATGGAACTTGCGGGATGCGCGCCGCGCGAGCTGCAGGAGCATGCGGCGAAGGAGCATGAACGCGACGTCGAAGAATCGATTCGCCTGCTGTACGTGGCGGCGACTCGCGCGCGCGACCTGGTCGTAGTGCCGGCGGTAGGCGACGAAGAGTCCGACGGCTGGCTCAGGCGGCTGAATCCCGTCATCTATCCGGCGAACACGGAGCGGCGCGCGCCTGCGTCGACGCATCCGCCGGGATGTCCCGAATTCGGCGACGACACCGTGCTGACTCGGCCCGCGAAAGCGCCGGGCAAAGTGAAATCGGTGGCGCCGGGATTACATCGCGTGCAAAAGGGGACGCATCAGATTGAGACTGTCTGGTGGGATCCGCGCCTCCTGATTCTCAAAGTCGAGGAAAAGATGGGGCTGCGGCAGGACAAGCTGCTGCAAGCCGACGAGAATAAGCTCGTGTCGGATCGCGGCGTCAAAATGCATGAAGAATGGAGCGCGAGCAGGGCGGCGATGCTCGCGGCGGGAAAGACACCGACGGTAAACGTCGCGACTGCTACCGAACTCGCGCGCGCGGCACCCGCCGACGGGCCCGCATCGGCGGAAGCGATCGCGATCGAAGAGACGCGTCGCGATGCTGGACGGCCGCATGGCAAGCGCTTCGGCACGCTCGTGCATCTGACGATGCTGCGTGCGCCGATCGAAGCGGCCGCGGACGAGATCGGGAAAATCGCGGCGAGCGCGGCCAAAATGATCGGCGCGCCTCAGGACGAAGTCGTTGCCGCGGTGAAGGCCGTGCAAGCCGCGCTCAAGTCTGCTCTCATGCAGCGCGCCAAAGGTGCGCAAACGGTGATGCGCGAATGTCCGCTGATGATCCGGCTCGAAGACGGCACCGCGGTCGAAGGAATCGCGGACCTGGCGTTCGCGGAGAATACCGGCGATGGCGCGGTCTGGACGGTGGTGGATTTCAAGACCGATGTCGAGGTCGCGCCGCGCCTCGACGAATATCGCGCGCAGATCAGGTTCTACGTGCGCGCGGTGAGGGAGAGTACCGGGAGGCCGGCCGGCGGTGCAATACTATGGATATAGGGGAAAGGTAGATCACATTATTTGATGTGAAACCCACGGTGGGTTTCACACTTCCTTCGGCAGGGGTGACCCCTGCACCCAGTACTAAGAAAAGATGCGGGCGGAGTTTACCCTGAGTACTCGTAGGGTCCCTGTTAGAACTTTTTTTGAGTCATTCTAGAGCGAAGCGAAGAATCCCGGCTCTTTTCCGGATCCTAACCTCCCCTCGGGCAAGGGGAGGTCTGGATTCGGAGTGCTTGGTGCCTCTGATGGATTTGTGCTGAAATCCCGACCCGAGGGAATTGGCGATGGCTATGGACATTATATATGGCGAACGGGCGACTGCGGGCGTCGATGCTGAATCATCCAGTGGCGGGCTGTGGCTTAGTGCCGGCGACCTTAAGCGAGTTAGCGGATGGGAGCTCAAGCCCGAGGGATTCTGCAAGGGCGAGGTCTGCGTGCCGGTGCCCGCGGAGCGAAAGAGCGAGTTCGTCGACGGCAGCCGCTGCAATCTCGCTGCCCTGGCGGGTCTGCTCGGACAGCCCGTCGTAACTGACGCGGAGTTTAACGCATGGTGCATCGGCGAGGCTGCCTCGGAAAGAAAGCGGACTCTTACTTCGCTCGATGCGCCGGATTTCAGCCTGCCCGACCTCGACGGCAAGGTGCATTCGCTGTCCGACTATCGCGGCAAGAAAGTTTTCGTCGTTTCATGGGCCTCGTGGTGAGGATGCCGCTTTGACCTGCCAGTCTGGCAGGCCCTTCACGAAGAACTCGGACCCAAAGGATTCGTGCCGATCGCGATCGCATTCGACACCGGCGGCATCGCGGCGACCGAGCCGTGGATCAAGGCGGCCAAGCCCACCTATCCATGCTTGATCGATCGGCGCCATATCGTCGCCGAGCTTTACGACATGGTCAACGTGCCGACCGCCGTCTGGATCGACGAGCGCGGAAAAATCGTGCGGCCCAGCGAGCCCGCCGGCGTCTCGGACGCATTCCGAAAGATGAACCGCACCAACTTTTCGATTCCCGCCGACGCGATGAACGAGCTGCAGTCGCGGCGCAAGGCTTACCTGAACGCGCTTCGCGACTGGGTGGCGAACGGATCGAAAAGTCGCTTCGCGCTCAGTCCGCCGGAGGTTCTCAAACGGATGCATACGCCGAACGACGCGCAGGTGCGCGCGGCCGCGAATTTCAGGCTCGGCGAATATCTGTTCGAGAACGGACACGCCGATGCGGCGAAGAAGTATTTCGAGGAGGCGAAGCGGCTGCGGCCGGAGAGCTGGAACTACAAGCGGCAGGCGTGGGCGCTCGAGGATCCGATGAAGGCGGGCGGTCCCGAGTTCTGGGCGGCGGTCGATGCGCTGCCCGAGGGGAAGTACTACCCGGGCGCGGAGGATATATAAGGAAGAGGGGGAAACTTGGGAACTTAATTGAATGCGAAACCCGCGGTGGGTTTCACGCTTCCTTCGGCAGGGGTGACCCCCTGCACCCAGTACTAAGAAAGGATGCGGGGCTCGTCCAATCCTAACCTCTCCTTGTCCGAGGAGAGGTCGGCACGAGCCGAAGGTGAGTGACAGGAGAGGTGCAACGCTCGCCGTCGCAGCTGTGCTGGCCCGGTATCAGTGTGAGTGGGTTGTCTGGCGTTGCACCTCACCCGGCGACACCGCTTTTCAAGCGGCTTACGCCGACCTCTCCTCGGACAAGGAGAGGTTATGGAGAAATCGCGGATCGAGTCGGACAACTTTGCACAATCGCGAAATCCTTGTCGTCGGATACGGGTCGTTGCTCAGCGGCTATGGGTTGAATAGGACTCGGCTCGTCGCGCGTGACGTGTACCCCGTTTCGATTCACAACGCGCGGCGCGGACTGGCCAAATGGTCTAGCCATGGGAGCTATTTGGCCATGGATATCGAGCCCGTTGATCGCGCAGCCCCGATCTCCGCATCTATGGAATTGGACGGTGCGGGAATCGGCGGTTTGCTCTTGTCGTTTGATCGAATTGATGCACGCAAAATTGCACAACGCGAGGACTACAAGGCCGATGCTTTCGAGCGGTTGATGGCGCTTGCGGATAGCGCGGGCATGCCGCTTGGCGAATACCTGATGGAGGTTGCCAGCGGTACGAATTTCGATTTGCTCGCTTACAGGAGCGCGCTGCGCGCGACGCTCGATTACACATCGCCGGGATATATTTTCCATCCCGTGGCGGTCGACGATGGGCGTGTCGCGATAATCGCGATCGGTTCGGGATTTGAAGGCAGCGGAGATCCGAGGATTGTCTCGCGCCGGCGGGAATTCGGGATGGAGCGGCTGCTGTCGCTCGACGAGTCTTTGCGGGTCGAACTTCCCGGTTTCGATCGCGCCGGGCAGATAGGATATTACGCGATGTGTATCCTCGGCGGATTGCACGGCGTGGACGTCGCTGACCTGGCGGCGGGTTTCGACGCGGACGCGGAGTGGACGCGCGAACTGGCCGCGCATCTTGAGCCGATCGCGCGTGGGGAGCGCGAGCGGTTTCTCGAGGCTACGTCGATCGACGCGGCGCGCTACGCCGAGCGCTTCTCGACTCGGCGCACGCCTGGCCTGGCGGCGCTGCTAAAGCTGGCGGGCGTTGTATAGTGATGTGAACACCCCGATGGCAGAGAAATTTTCAATCCATGTTGCGAAAGAGAATCTGAAATTTTCGGCGGCGCATTTTATCGCCTACCCGGGATTTCGCGAGTCGTTGCATGGTCACAACTACCAGGTCGGCGTGTACGTCGAGGGGCGGCTTCTCAAGACTGGTTACGTGATCGATTTCGGACTGATCAAAAAGCTGACCAGGGAGATCGTCGATCGGCTCGACGAGCGCACGATCGTGCCGCGCGACAGCGACTGCCTGACGATCGACGGACCCAGGGACGGCGTCGTGCGAATCCGCTACGAGCAGGACGAGTTCATGCTGCCTGCTGCCGACGTGTGTATCGTGCCGATCGTGCATAGCTCGGCGGAAGAACTCGCGCGGTACATCTGGGAGGAGTTGGCGGCGGCGCTGAAGGCGTGCGGTGCGCTGACGCTCGTGACGACGATGGAAATCTCGGTGGCCGAGGGCCCGGGACAGTCGGCGCACTATCGCAACGCGACCGGCGACATCTGATCGCGTTCTCCAAGTAACAATTAGCGCGACTTGCTTGGTCTATCCTGCTCACTCGTAGTCATCATGCTGTTAACTGCGCGCGCGGCGTGAGACGATTTTGCACGTAAGCGGGGATTTTTCCATTCACCGGTTACGGAGCAAAGCAGGGTGGCGTTGCAACCGAAATTTGCCGAGACAGAGGCGCCGTTTGCGGTCGAGCGGGCGCTGGTCGGAGAGCATCCGGCGATTGTGAAGCTGCGCGCGTTGATCGAGCGCGTCGCGCCGACCGAAGTGACCGTGCTGATCACGGGCGAGAGCGGCACCGGCAAGGAAGTGGTCGCGCACGCGATCCATACGCTGTCGCCGCGATGCAATCAGCCGTTCGTGCCAGTGAACTGCGCGGCGATTCCGCACGATCTGCTCGAGTCCGAGATGTTCGGGCATGAGCGGGGCGCGTTCACGGGCGCCGCGGGATCGCGTCACGGGCTGCTGACCACGGCCGATCGCGGCACGATCTTCCTGGACGAAATCGGCGAGATGCCCAACGGCTTGCAGGCGAAACTTTTGCGCGTGCTTGAAGACGGCGTGGTGCGGCCGGTGGGTGCGGATCGGGCGACGCGGGTGAATGTACGCGTGATCGCGGCGAGCAACGTCGATCTCGGCAAGGCGGTCGAGAAGGGCGCGTTTCGCGAGGACCTCTTCTATCGGCTGCAGGTGGTGCCGATCGTGATTGCGCCGGTGCGCGAGCGCCGTTCGGATATCCCGCTACTCACGGAACATTTTTTGGACCGCATCCGCGAGCGCGCTCCCGGGCGCGCAATCGCAATCAGCCGCGAGGCGATGGTGGCGCTATGGACGTACGATTGGCCGGGCAATGTGCGCGAGCTCGAGAACATGATCGAGCGGCTGTCCATTCTATGCGAGGGCTCGATTATCGACACGTCGATTTTGCCGGAGAACTTGGTGGCAGGCGTGCGGCCGGCGACGCCTCCGGTCAAGGTCAAGCTGAGTGAGGGCGGAGTGAGCCTGAACAACTTGGTACGGGAATTGGAAGGTAGATTGATAAACGATGCGCTCAAGCAAACCGGAGGCAACAAACAGGGTGCGGCGCGGTTACTCGGGCTCAAGCGGACGACATTTTCCGCGAAGCTGAGGCGCTGCGGCGTGATAGCTCCGGCGTCTTTGGACGAAAGCGAGGAAGGCTAGGCGGAGTTTGGAATCGTATGGATGAAGCAATCAGGCCGCCACAGATAATGGTGGTTGACGACGACCAAGACACCGTCGCAATCCTCGCCCGGCATTTGCAACGTGAAGGCTTTGTCCCGATAGAGGCCAACTCCGGAGAGCAATGTCTCAAACTGGTCCATGAAAACGAAGTTGACGTGATTCTCCTCGACCTGATGATGCCCGGGATGGACGGCTTCGAGGTCGTGAAGGCACTCCGGGGCAATCCCGTGACCGCCGAAATACCAATCATCACGATTACCGCGCGCGACGATCTGGACGCGCGCGCCGAGGGTATGCGCCTGGGAGTCAGCGACTTCCTGGCCAAGCCGGTCTTCCGTCGCCAGCTTGCCAGCCGCGTCCGTGCGCAGCTTGAAGTGGTCGAAACGGCCCGCAATGCGACCGCCGCGATGGATCGCCTCGAAGCGCATAAGACTCGCTCCCAATAGGCCGCTTCGCGAGCAACAAGTAGCATTCCACCGCAGTGCGGGCGCTGCACGCGAGCGCATTGCGATCACCTGACGCGTTCGACTACAAATTAAAAGCCCAGCCATTGTTCTGGGTTGAAATCGCTTCCAGGATCATCGTTCCAGATGAGAAGGAGGATTCGCGATGAACGGTGAGACCCGAAAGCCGCAAGCCAACGTAATTGCGGCGCTCACATATCTGCTGGGCTTCGTCACCGGCCTGATTTTTCTGTATCTCGAACCGTACAACCAGGACGAATTCATCCGCTTTCATGCGCGTCAATCGATTGGCTTCTCGGTTGCGTGGTTCGCGATCGGAATCGTGTTCGGCGTATTTATTGCGGTGCTGCCGCATGGATTGGGATCGCTGCTCAATTTCATTCTGACGCTAATCGACATCGCATTGGCGGTGTTCTGGGTTTTCCTGATGTACGAGGCGTACAACGGCGAGCGCTACCGGATTCCCGAGCTGGCCGACATCGTCGATAGCATCGCAGGAACTCCAGCCGCCTGACTTCGCTTCTGAATGTCATCCTGACCGAAGCGAGCGACGCGAGCGCAGCGGAAGGATCTCGGACAGCTTCGCGCTAGCGAAGCCGGGTCCGGTTTTGAAATCGCGAAGCGGTCTTTGTTGATCCGCAGCACGCTGAGAACCCTACTTGTTCGGCGCCGTGGTGCCCGCTGCCTTTCCTGCGGCGCCGCCGGGCGCATCGCTGGCCGGTTGTCCGTCGGTGGGCTGATCGGCACCGTTTTCATTGTCGGCCGCCGGAGGCACGACTTGCGACTGGATATTCGCGGTGCCCTGCTGCGCCAGGCGCAGGCTCGGTTCGCGGTTGATCGCGTCCAGCACGCGGCGCGAAATTTCGTCGGTGATTTGCGGCGCGGTGTAAGTCTCGGCGGGATAGCGAATGACTATTTCCAGCCCGGACTGGCTCAGATGCAGGCGGCTTTGCGGCTTGGGTGTCTCGAGCATGACGTTGAGGTCGCGCTCGAGATGCCGGTAGTCGCGCATCACGCGGTCGCGATAGCGCGCAAACACCTCGTCGACGGCGTCGAGCAGGCGCTTCTCGGCCAGCCGGTAGTCGATATCGGGCGCGAGCGTGAGCCGCACTTCGTTCCATACGAAACTGGTGCCGGGCGCCTGCTTGAAGAAGTTGCCCGAAGGCTGAAACACGATCGCGTTGGAAAATACCGCCACGCGGCCGGTGGGCTCGCGATGCGTCCCGGTCCCGCCTAGTTCCATCAGCGAGAGTTTTACCAGCCCGATATCAATGACGTCTCCCGTTACGCCACCGATTTGGACGCGGTCGCCGGCCTTGATTCCGAATCGTCCGATCAGAAAGAAGTAGCCGGCGATCGACAGGATCACGTTCTGCAGCGCGACGGCGATGCCGGCGGCGGCGAATCCCACCACGGTCGCGGCCGAGCCGAGCTCGTCGGAGAAATTGAGCAACACGACGATCAGGATGAGCAGACCGAGTACGAGGCGGCGCGCCGCCATCACCTGCCCGCGCCGCCGAATGTCGGTCACGTAGCGATTGGTGAGCCATCGCCACGCTATCGAACCGACAAAGATCAGCAGCAGCGAAGCGCCCAGCGCGATCAAGCGGACGATGAGCCTGCGGAATTCCTGGTTCCAGCGATCTTCGACGGAGGCGTGCCAGCGGCCCACGTTGTTGGTGTAAATGCCGAGCAGCACGATCTGCTTGCTGAGCGGCAACGCCGCGGCGCTGGCGAGTTTGTGCGTCTCGAGCAGGCCTTCGAACGATTTCTTGCGATCCGTCAGCGTGGCGACGTCGGCCGCCCCGGTTCCCTGCGCGAGCGCGCTGCCGCGCGCGTCGAGTCCGGTGATTACCGCGAGGATTGACTTGCGGACCGCGGTCGCGCGAGCCGCCAGTCCCTGCGCGAGCGCGCTGTTCTGCTCGAGCGAGTCGAGTTTGCTGCTGAGCGCGAACAGGTCGGTGACAAGGCTCAGAATTCCGGTGGGCTCGGGCCGCGCGACCAGGCCGGCGTCGGCCGGCAGGGTGGTTGTCTTCTTGCTGGTATCGCCAATCGACTGCTCGAGCTCGTCGATCTGAGCCGCCAGCGTTCCGCTCTGCTCGGGCGACGAACTGCCGCTTTCGAATTGCGCGAGTGCCTTGAGCGCGTCGCCGCGTGCCTGGTTCAGATCGAGCTGGTTTTGCACATCCTGAATTTGCGACGCAAGCGCGTCGCGCTGTCGCGCCGGCGCTTTCGCGAGTTGCGCCTGCAAAGTCGTGATGCGTGTGCGAAGCACGTCCGCGGCCGCGTCGAGCTTCTTATAGGTCTGTGTGACGTTGCTCGATCCGGCGGCGCTCAGCGCACCACCAGGTCCAGGTGCGGCGGCGATCGGACTGGTCTTGGCGATGAAAGCCGCTTGCGCGCGCGCATACTCGAAAGCCAGCTTCAGGACTTCGCCGGCGGTCTGGCGATCATCGGCGAAAAAGAGCGTCTCGTCGGGATCGCGCACGAGCTGCGCTTCCGCGCCGAGATGGCCGTACCAGTTGATCACGTCGCCCAGGTACGAAATTACGGTATGCGCACTGGGAGGCAGCGCGGCCGCCGATACGCCGGCCGCCGCGGGACTCGCCGCGGCGTCCGGCCGCGGCGCGGCCACAGGCTCAGCGGCGGCGCTCGGCGCCGCCGCTGACGGCGCTGACGGTGCAGCCTGCGGCGTCGTCCCAGGACTCTGCGCGAACGCAGGCGCGATCGCGATTGCCAATGCAATCGCAAACGCGCCCGCGATGCTGACTCGCGCGCTGGCTGATGGAATCGAGATTTTGCGGCGGGGATGCATCGCGAATAGCCCGGACCCGGCAGGCAAGCCAAAGAAAAACTTTACCACGACCCCCGATCACAGTTCGATTGGCACGGGTCACACCGTCGGGCTGGACATCTTCTCAAACCCCTTCTCACAGGGACGAAGTCCCGCATCTTTTCTTTCTTGATACTGCGTGCAGGGGTCACCCCTGCCCAAGGAAGCGTGAAACCCACGGTGGGTTTCACATCTATGAGGTTTCTGGTCTTTCCGAGCTCAATACCCCACAGGCGCGGACGCGCCTGCCGTCGGCGCGAGGTCTGCGTAGCGCGCGGGCGGCGTCCATGGCGTGGCGAGCGCGTCGAACTCGCTCATCAGCGCGTCGACATCCTTGACGTTGGCGGTCTTGCGGATCAGGTCGCGGACCATCACCGGCCGCTCGTTCAACCGCTGACGAACCATCGCGCGAATCCCGCGATCCGCCAGGTCGTCGACGACCTTGCGGCCGGCTATTGGCTTGCCGTCGAGCGTGAGGATGCGTGCGCGCCTGGATTTCGGAGAGCGCCGTGCGCAGGTACTGGACATGCGGAGCTTCGTCCGACCGGATGAAGCGCACCAGGTTGGCGGCATCGTCGGGCGCGTCGGAGACTTCGGGGTCGGACAGGATTTGCTCGGCCCACGCAAACGTCGAGGCGGCGAAGACTTCAATCGCGAGCACGTTGGCCATGAAGCGAATCAACCGCTCCACCGGCTCGCCAAGCTCCGGGAACATCGCGACCGGCTGGCCGCCGCGCCGCGCGATGATGGCGGAGTAAATTTCCGGCGAGATAACGGGATTGGACAACGCCGCGTCGCGCGCCGCGTCCCACATCTGGCGATGGCCGCCCTCCTCGGACCATCCCGCCTCGTCGCGCGCATGCGCTTCGAACAGGCCGCTGGTGAGATGAGCCAGCGCGGTGCCAGCGGTCTCCTCGCGGATGAAAGTGTTGAGCGGAGGCACCGGCAGCTCGCGAATCATCGCGCCGAAGCCCTCGACGATCGCGATTTCGGACAGCCATCGCACCATCGGCTCGCGCACGCCCGAGCGCAGCAGGAATTTCACCTGCGCAACATTAGGCACCTGCGGCGAAACGGTATCGGCCGGAATCTCAAACAGCGCAGTCCCCGAAGTAGCAACATGCTGCTCCTGCCAGGCCTGGATAGCAGGCACGCGAAAAGCAGTCCGCGGCGACCGGTAATGCCCGTCAGCATCAAACCCGCCATGACACTTAACGCCTTTGACAATAAGCGGCTCGCGAGTATCAACGTTGGCAAGAATTTCGTCAGCAGAAAAATTCAATCGAGATTCATGAGGCATTTTTTTAGTGTCCCGTCCGCGGTGTGGTGTTTACGGCCTTTGCCTAACATACGTTAGGTTCGTGAAATGAGTCAACGAGTGCTGAAGATCGGAAAGAGTGATCATGCGAGGCGTGTACATCACTCTATATTGAATGTGAAACCCACGGTGGGTTTCACGCTTCCTTCGGCAGGGGTGACCCCTGCACCCAGTGTCTTAAAATACCCTCCTCCAACGTGGGAGGAGGGCGAGGGTGGAGGACCTGTTGCGGCGCGATTGTTTGCATGCGCTGAAGATCCACAATCCGAAAAATTTGGTCCTCCACCCGACGCTCGAAGACGAGCGTCGGCCTTCCCCCATTGAGGGGAAGGCCATAAAGGCTGCACTCGTTGTTAGGAACGATTTGAAGCGATCACCGGAAGCCCCTCGCTTGGCGCGAATGCTATCCCGCGGCGGGTGGCGCTTGCTGTGTAGCCGGTCACCGGTTTCAATTCTACGCGCGATAGGATTTGCGCGATTACTATTTTCATCTGGTACGTCGCGAAGGCTGCGCCCAGGCATCGGCGGGCGCCGCCGCCGAAGGGGAAGAATGCGTATGGGCTTTGGCGGGATTCGAGGAATCTGTCGGGATTGAATTGATCGGGGTTCGGCCATAGCTCGGGGCGTCTGTGCACCAGGTAGATGCATGGCGCGATTGTCACGCCCGCAGGCAGCTGGCGGCCCGCGATTGTCATCGACTTCGTCAGTCCGCGGCCGATGTTTGGAACGACCGGGTCCAGGCGCATCGTTTCGTTGATCACCGCCTCGATGTATCTCAATTTACCTACGTGAGACGAGTCGAGCGGCGCGGGACTTGATACTGAAAAAACTAAAAAAACTTCGGCGCGCGCGCGTTCCATCACGTCGGGATTCGTCACGAGCCGGTTGATTACCCACGCCATCGTGGCTGCCGTGGTCTCGTGTCCCGCGAGCATAAGAGTGTACATCTCGTCGCGGATTACTCCGTCGGGGAGCGGCTGCCCGTCTTCGTAGCGCGCCGCCAACAGCATCGAGAGGATGTCGGCGCGTCCCGCGACGCCGTCGCTTCTGCGCCGCGCGAATTCCGCGTACAGAATCGAATCGATCTTGCGCGTCAGCCGGACGGCTCGCCCCCATGGACTCCACGGGCCGGCGTCGATTCGCATCGCGGGCAGAGAGAACAGCGTGCCGAGCCCGCTCGAGTAGAGCGCGAATATTTTTAGAAGCAGCCTCCGCAGTTCCGTGCTGGGTTCATCATCGGCGAATCCGAACACGGTCCGGATGATCGTTTCGAAAGTAATCGCGCGCATCTGCGGATGAATCGCGAACTGCTGTCCGATCGGCCACGACGCAATCGCATCGTCGGCCGCCGAGCGCATCGCAACGGCGTACGACGCCATCTGCTCGCCATGAAATGCCGGAAGCAGCAGGCGGCGCTGGCGCAGATGCTCGGCACCGTCCAGGAACAGCGACGATCGCTCACCCATGAACGCGCCGAGCGGGCGATTCGCCTCACCGGCATGAAGCGCGTCGGCGTCGCCGAGAAAAACTTCGCGGACCGCCGCCGGCTCGCTGGTAAATACGAACGGCGAGACGCCCGGCACGCGCACGGTGAACCAATCGCCGTAGCGGCGTGCGCACGTATCGAGGAATCGAAACGGGTTGCGGACGAAATCGAAAGTCGCGAAGAGGCGCGGACCCGGCGGCAACGCGGCGGAAGGAGGCATGGCGCGAGAGTTACTACGCTCGGGTGAAGCGGGGAAGGGTAGATCAGTAGATCGAAAGTGAGCATTTTCCCTCCCCCGTTTGTCGGGGGAGGGTCAGGGTGGGGGACCTTTTGCGGCGCGATTGTCTGTTGCGTCGCAGATTTGGAATCTCTGAAATTTGTAAATTTGTCCCTCACCCGCCGCTCGAAGACGAGCGTCGGCCTCCCCCCACGAACGGGGGAGGCGAGAGATGACCGTATCGACGCTCTCAGTCTTTTGCATCCATCGTCGCTGCTTTGTACGGTAGGCGAGGACTTCATCCATGGCTGTTGCGCCTAAAACGCTTGTTCAACCTACGCACGAGGTGCATGAGTTTTCCTCGACGCGTAAGTGGATCATCGCGTTCTCCGTGATGCTCGGCACTGTGCTCAAGGTGCTCGACTCGTCGATCGTCAACGTTTCGCTGCCGCACATGCAGGGCAGTTTTTCGGCCAGCGTCGACGAGATCGCGTGGGTCGTTACGTCGTACCTGGTGGCGGCGGGAATCATGATCCCGATGACCGGGTGGATTGCCGAGCGCTTCGGGCGCAAGCGCTACTTCGTCGCGTCGATCACGATGTTTATCGTCTCGTCGGCGCTGTGCGGGGTGGCGCAATCGCTCAACCAGATTGTTTTTTTCCGCCTGATGCAGGGAGCGGCGGGCGCGGCGATGATGCCGCTGTCGCAGGCGATCCTGATGGAGACGTTTCCGCCGCGCGAGCAGGCGATGGCGATGGCGGTGTGGGGAATCGGAATGATGGTCGCGCCGATCATGGGGCCGACCATCGGCGGCTATATCACCGACGCGTGGAGCTGGCGCTGGAACTTCTATATTAACGTGCCGATCGGGACGCTGGCGGCGTTCATGGTGTATCGATTCGTCGACGATCCGTCGTACATGCGCAACCTGCGGCGCGGCCGCGTCGACCTGCTCGGAATCGCGTGCCTGTTCATCACGCTCGGGCTCGGCGAGATCGTGCTCGATCGCGGCGAGCGCGCCGACTGGTTCCACAGCCCGTGGGTGGTTTACTGCACGGCCGCAGCGATCATCTCGCTCGCGGTGCTGGTGTATCACGAGCTGCACACGGAGGATCCGGTCGTCGATCTCTCGATCCTCGAGAACATGAACTTCACGCTGCCGGTGGTGCTGATAATTTTCCTGACCTTCACGCTTTACGGCACCGCGATTCTGAATCCGGTGTTTCTCCAAGAGACGCTCGGCTACACGGCGTCGAAGGCGGGACTGGTGATGGCGCCGCGCGGCTTCGGGACGATGTTCTCGATGATCATACTCGGCACCTACGCGCGCCGCGGCGGTGACATCCGGCCGCTGGTTGGGATCGGCTTTATCCTGGTCGGCGTCGCGATGTGGCGGATGTCGGGCCTGAATCTCGACTCGGACGTGCGGCGAATCGTGTGGCCCACCGTGATCCAGGGAGTCGGTACCGGATTGATATTCCCGGGCTTGTCGGCTGCCGCGTTGAGCTCGATGGAAAAGTTCAAGATGGGGCGCGCGGCGAGTCTGTATTCCGTCACGCGCAACCTGGGCGCCGCTATTGGCACGTCGTACCTGACCACGCTGCTGATACATCGCCAGCAGGTCAACCAGAGTTACCTGGTCGAGCACATCACAGTCTTCACGCTCCCGCATATGCAGATGCCGGGCGGCCTCAACATGGGCAATGAATTCGCGATGGGACACAAGCACGGCATGATGATGCTCTACGGGATGGTGCAGCGGCAGGCGGCGATGCTGTCGTTCAACGACATCTACCGGGACTTGACTGTGCTGATGCTCATCCTCGTGCCGACGTTCCTGTTCCTCAAGCGCGACACGCGCAACCTGCCGGCGGAAGCCGCGCACTGAAAAAATAATTTGTAAGACGGCCAACGGCCTTGCGGTCATCGCGTCGGGAACCTGGGATTTGTTCTCTTAATCTCCGCGCGCTCATGGATCCCGACGCGACGCGTCCGCATCCGCCACCGTTGGAGACCGCAGTCGCAACTGTCGCATAGGCGACAAACCCACTCCGGGCTTGCGGCTGTGGATAATCGATGTCGATGACGTTTGCGGATCGGCATGTCGAAACGCCGGCGAGGTCCATTAGCGCGTCTCATTTTGCGGCTGTCGGCACGTTGGTCCGCGAGCGAAAAAGGGCACTTGGGCCATCGGTTGTCAAGTTTGCAATCCGATCTTAATCGAACGCGCCATGTTGCCCGACCACGGTACGCGCGCTAGTTAGGAAGCCGTCCTTACTGATTGTTACTCTTGGTGGCCTGAAAACGTCGCGCGGATCGAAACGGCCAAGTCGGGGGATTTGACGACCGAGTTCGCCGCGCGCATATCCATCGAGCCGCTGCTTTGGAATCGAGTGTGGTGCGGGCAGGGCAGGCGGGCATCGCGAGATGCTGAGCGGGCTGATGGTCTGATGAAAAGAGCCGGTGCGCATGGCGCAAGTTTGTTTTGGCGCTTTTCGATCTTGCAGCCCTGAAGTCGGCGCCGCCGCGCGCCGCGGCCGGCGTTATTGGCGCGGCGCGACGGCGATAAGAACCATCACCCGCCTTTCCCAAATCGATTTCGCACACATCACTCAAAGTTCCGATTCAAAATTTGAAATATCCATCCAACGGCCCCTGATGGTGTCCGGCGGCAAGCCTGCACGCGCGACACGCCGACCGGAACACGAAGCCCTGGGAGGTTGAGACTGTGCGAAACGGACCCCTGGTTCATCGACGCGCCCACGCATCGCGATTTGCTTACGGCGCACCGTCGCCGTTGGAGCGTCTGCAATCGTTATCGGTATTCGGCAACCCGCGGGCGTTTTCGCGTCCAACCCGCAGCGTGCCAATCGAGCCCGCGCCGTTCGAAACCCAGCGTTTGCAGCTCGGCAGCCGTCTGCCTATCAACCTGCGTCATTTCCTGGCCGAGCAACTGGGAGCCTCGATGCGCATCGAGGACGACTCGATCGTCGCGCTCGAGCCGCGCTCGAACGAAACGCTGATGCGCGAGCTGGCGCGGGCGATACGGCGATTTTCCGCCGAGCGCGCGCGCGAGGCGTGGTGTGAATGCGCGATGGGGCTCGATCGTCTCGAGCGCGAATTTTTCGCCGCGCCCAGCGACGACCGCGGGCCTGTGGTGCTATGCCTGCGATGCTCGTGCGTGGGCGCCGGCCCTCTCGATCAGCATTGCGGCAGCCGATGTATCCCGGTCCACCTCGGCGCCGAGGTGCGCGCGCAGCAGCTCGAGGGCAAGTGCGTCGATGGAGCGCTGACTCCAGACGCGCTGCATCGCGCGGTCGAGAATTTTCGCCTGCGCCGGACCGAAGACTGCCTGCCTCACTACGATTTGGACTGCTACGTCGCGGGCGGGCAGGTGATCTTCACCTGGCGCCCGTTGCCGGCGTAACAACGCGGGCGGCTAAGGAAATTTTCGCTCAACTATCAGCACAAAAGCTGATTCACTAAAAAGAAACGGGCGCTGGATTTCTCCGGCACCCGATTAGCAATTAGAATTTTTCGTATCTACATCGCGGAGGCGCGACGGCGGCGCTGTTCCTTGCGGCGACGGCGCTGGGCCTCGGAACGCTTGCGCTTGCGGCGGACGCTGGGCTTCTCGTAAAAGGCCCGCTTCTTCATTTCTTTGAAGACGCCCTCCTTGGCCAGCTTGCGTTTGAGCACTCGCATCGCCTGATCAAGAGAGCCTTCGACCCGAATTTCCATAATCCTCCGTCCGTCCGGTGCTTAGCCGTCGAGTCTAAGTCCGCGTTACGTCAGAGTCAACCAGCGCATCGCGAGACGCATACATTCTTATCACTGGGTGCAGAGCCTGTCCTGAGCGAAGCCGAAGGAGGTCACCCCTGCCGCGTGGGTGCGGGGCGAGGAGCCCCACATTAAAATCTACTAGTTTCCAATTCCTCTTCATGCGCACAACCCGCGTCTGGTAAAAGAAATCACCTGCGCGGTCGGCGGCATCGACACCGTTGCGGGGGGGTGACCCCTGCATCCAGTATCAAGAAGGAGCTTCGAAATGGATTTGGGTTTGACGGGAAAAGTCGCGATGGTCACCGGCGCCAGCCGCGGATTGGGCCGCGCGATGGCTCATGCGCTCGCCGACGAGGGGATGTACCTGAGCGTATGCGCGCGAACGCAGCAGACGTTGACCGAAGCGGTCGCTGCGCTGACCTACACCGGGTCGGTGCCGCGGCCGGCAATGGGATTCGTCGGCGACATCACGAAGCCTGATGATGCGCAAAAGTGGGTCGACGAGACGGTCAAAAAATTCGGCGGAATCGACGTGCTCGTCAACAATGCCGGCGGGGCGCGGCCCGGCGCGCTCGCCGAGTTGCCGGAGTCGGCGTGGCAGGAGGAATTCGATCTGAATATGTTCGCGCCGGTGCGGCTGGCGCGCCTTTGCGCGGGGCACATGGAAAAGCGCGGCGGCGGCTCGATTATCAATATCGGTTCGATCTACGGACGCGAGGCGGGCGGGCCGCTGACCTACAACGCGTCGAAGGCGGCGCTGCATTCGTTCACCAAGATGCTCGCGCGAGAGTTCGCGCCGAAAAATATCCGCGTCAACACGGTAGCACCGGGCTCGATACTCACGCCGGGCGGAATCTGGGAACAGCTCTTTCGCGAGAATCCGGCCTTCGAGAAGGACTTCGTCAGCCACGAGATGCCGGCCGGGCGCCTTGGGCGTCCCGACGAAGTCGCGTACGCGGTCGTGATGCTCGCGTCGCCGCGCGCGAGCTGGATCACAGGCGCGAATATCCCGGTGGACGGTGCGCAGGGACGTTCGATCCTCTGATGATGCGTCCGCGCCTCCTTTTAGAATTCTGTTTCTCGGGCGTTGCTGCCGTTCTCCTTGCGGGATGCAGTTCGCCGCTGCCGACCACCGAGCTTCCGCCGGCGCGGTATATCGAGACGGCGCCGGAGTTTCCCGGCTTCCATGACTACCGCGGAATCATCGATCTGCCGATCAAAGCGTCGGGCATGGATCAATCGGGAATCGCGGACCTGGCCAAGACCGCGCAAATCGATTTCATTTTTCTTGCCGATCGTGTCCAACCCGGTGAAAGCGAAAGCGACTCGGACTTCGGAATCGCCGGATTTACGAGCGACATTCTGTTCGTTTCGGGCGGAGCGTTCGAAGTCGGCGGCAGCGAGATAATCGGCGTGAACCTCCATGAGCCGATCAAGCCCAACCTCGCGCCCAACGATTTGATTGCGGCGATTCACGACCAGGGCGGACTCGCGATTGCGTCCGACCCGGCGAAGTTCGCGTCGTCGGAAGACTACGCGCTGGCGGACGCGATGGAAGTTTACAGCCAGCGCTCGGCGTGGCTCGCGCAAAGCCCGGCCACGCTGTACCTGCGCGCGATTTTCTTCGGCACCGATCATTTTCTGTCGGGTCTCGACCTGCGCCCCGACGCGAACCTCGCGCTCTATGACCGAATGACCGCCGGCGCGCGGGTCGCGATGCTCGCGGGGATGGGCGAGCCCGACAACCTGAACGTGCTCGGCGCGAAGGTCGGGACACTGCCGCAACTTTTTCTGTTCTGCACGACGCATCTGATTGCGCGCGAGCGCGATACCGAGCCGATTCTCGAAGCGCTCCGGCTCGGACATTCGTACGCGAGTTTCGACTACCTCGGCTACGTCGGCGCGTTCGCGTTTTTCGCGCGCATCGGCGAGACGACGACGATGATGGGCGATGAAGTGCACCTCGCACCGGGCCTGACACTCAAGGCCGAGCTGCCGGCGCCGGCAGATCGAATCGCGATATATCAAAACGGCGCCGAAGTGTCGTCAGCCGACAACGCCTCAACGCTCGAGTTCGCGCCAAAGTCGCCAGGCGCATACCGAATCGAAGCCTACCGCAGCGGAAAACTGTGGATCATGTCGAATCCGGTGTACGTGCGATGAGCGCGCTGGACGCGAAGAACCAATCGAATGTGAAACCCACCGTGGGTTTCACGCTTCCTTCGGCAGGGGTGACCCCTGCACCCAATAAAAAGAAAAGATGCTTCTTATATCCGGTTCCCCTTCCCGCGCGGGAAGGGGTTAGGGGTTAGGTTGGCGAGAATCGCTCACGATGCCGGTGCCAAAGCAACTTGCGCCTTCACGCGATCGAGCACATCAGCGAATGCCCCGTGGCGGAGTCGACGCGGACGTTGACGGTGTCGCCTGCGCGGATTCCTTCGACCCCCGCGAAGATTGCCGTCTTGAACTGCGGCGTCTTGCCCGCGAGCATCCCGCCGCCACGCCTTGCCGGTCCTTCGACCAGCACCGGGAACTCGCGGCCGACCATCGCGCGATTGCGCACCAGCGACATTTCTTCCTGGAGTGCGATCAGCGTCGTAAGCCGGCGGCCTTTTTCCTCTTCGCTGACGGAATCGCCGAGCCGGAACGCGCGGGTATGCTCGCGCACCGAATACTTGAACATGAACGCGGAGTCGTAGCCGACCTCGCGCATGATCGACGTCGTCGCCTCGAAGTCAGAGTCTTCTTCGCTGTGAAAGCCGGCGATGATGTCCGTCGAGAGCGCGACGCCGGGAATCGCAGCGCGCACGCGCGCAACCAGGTCGAGATAATCCGCGACCGTGTAGCCGCGTTCCATCGCGGCCAGGATTCTATCCGAGCCCGACTGCAGTGGCAGATGCAGATACGGCTGGACTTTCGGCTCCGTCGCCATCGCCTCGATGATCGACTCGCTCATGTCGCTCGGATGCGGCGACGTGAAGCGAATCCGCTCTATGCCGTCGATGGAGGCGATCATCCTGAGCAGCGCGCCGAAGCCGGTCTCGCCAAAGCGGTAGGCGTTGACGGTTTGTCCGAGCAACACGACCTCCTTGACGCCGCGCGGGGCCAGTTCGCCAATCTCGCGCATCAAGTCGGACGGCGGAATCGAGCGCTCGCGGCCGCGCACGTACGGCACCACGCAGAACGCGCAGAACTTGTCGCATCCGCGCATCGCGGTGACGTAGGCGCGCACGCCGCCGCCGTAGTCGGGCGTGATGTCGGCGTAAGTCTCGGCGCGATCGAGGCGCACGTCGATCGACGCGTCGTAGCCCGCGCTACCAAGCATCTCGGGCAGGCGGCGGTAGCTGTCAGGCCCGGCGACGACGTCGAGGAACGCGGCTTTCTCCATGATCGCGACGCGATTGTGCTGCGCCACGCATCCGAGCAGCCCAATTTTCACTTCAGGCCGCGTATGCTTGAGCCGTGCAAGCTCCCGCAGCCTGTGCAGCACCTTCTCTTCGGCGTGCTCGCGAATCGCGCAGGTGTTGAGCAGGACAACGTCGGCATCTTCGACCCCATCCGCCGTGACGTATCCCGCGCGGCGCAGAACGGCGCTGACCGTTTGCGAGTCGGCGACATTCATCTGGCATCCGTAGGTTTCGAGGTAGACCCGCGGGTGCGCAGTACTTGTGATGCGATCGTTCATTGGACAAAACGAAATCTTAGGCTACGCCGCTACGTCGATACAACGCGCTCGAGCCTGAGCCTTGCCGGAAATCCTCGCGAGACCTAAATTCCATAAGGGCTTTGTTCAATGAATGTAGATGACACCATAACCCTGTACCGTCCGGTTGGTTCCGAGGAACTCGCACTCGTTCGGGAAAGTGGATTTCGTCGCTTCCCGCCCCGCTTGCCTCAACAGCCGATATTTTATCCGGTGATCAGCGAGGCCTATGCGACTAAGATCGCGCGTGACTGGAACGTAAAGGCCTCGGGCGCGGGTTATGTAACGCGCTTTGCGGTTTTGCGGTCTTTTCTGGATCGATATCAGGTCCAGACCGCCGGTGGCTCAGAGCACCTTAAGTATTGGATTCCGGCGGCTGACCTCCCCGAATTCAACAAGAGCATAGTAGGGACGATCGAGATAATTTCCGAATTCTTTTCTGCGAAGACTCGTTAGACAAGCAGATCGATGCGAGAGCAGCGCCGGCCATCGTTCGAGCGGATGGAAGCCACCTTGCTGGCGTGCCCACAATGCAAGCGCGCGGTGAAGGTGCGCAAGCGCCTGCTGCTGGTCCTGCCGCAAGGCGACAAGTACCTGTACGTATGCCCCGATTGCGGCTCGACCTGCGGCGAAACGATCGAGACGCCGCCGCCAACCGGAATCCGTTGATCCTTCGACACCTCTTCCCCTCCAAACTTCTAACCGGGACGAAGTCCCGCATCTTTTCTTAACACTGGGTGCAGGGGTCACCCCTGCCCATGGAAGTGTGAAACCCACGGCGGGTTTCACATTCGATAAAGTGATTTGCCCTTCTTTACGGCTTGTCGCGTATTCCGTCTAGGTCGCGCATCGCACGCTCGAGGATTTCGCGCACCTTGTCGATTCGCTCCTGCGACGCCGACTCGCCCGCCACTGCCCGAAACGCTGCCTTGACCAGGCGCTCTGCCGGTCCGCGAACCTCTGCTGCGTCCGGATCGTTTGCGTGACGCCATCCGGCCCATCGCCGCGCCCGCCACCAGATTCGCCGCACGGTCTCGTCCTCGCGCTTGAGTTCGGCGGCGCCGGCGTCGGTTATCGCGTAAACGCGCTTGCCTTCCTTTGAGTCGGAAGAAATCAGGCCCTCATCTTCGAGTTGCTGGAGCGTTGGATAAACGGTGCCGGCGCTGGCGCTGTAAATTCCGCCCGAACGCTCTTCGAGCTGACGCATCAGCTCGTAGCCGTGTTTCGGGCCGTCCGCGATTAGCGACAGAAGCGCGAGCCGAACTTCACCGGGGCCGAAGAATCGCGCCCGCATCCCCATCATGCCGAATTCCGCCCAGTGTCCGCGTCTTTGAAAACGTCGAGTTCCGCAAACCATCATGATTAACCTCCAAGGTGTCGGTTGCACGCGCGGTCGATGGACCTGCCGCAACAACGTCAAACATGATGGAGGGTATATCGTACGATATAGTGACAGTCAACCTAAGCACGCGGCGAAAACCATCGCGCTCATCATAATACTAGTTGCAGACGGGCTCGGACTGCGTCAGCCCATCACGTGCACTGATGCGGGCTCGATCACGTACGTCACGCGCTTCTCACCTGGCGTGCGGAACGGATATTTGTCCTGATTCAGGTACTTTTTGGCGAGGCTGTCGATATGCGCGTCGGCGCCCTTCTCCTCTTCGCTGACGACCGGTCCGCGTATTCCGATGTACCGGTAAACGTTGTCGGGATCGACAATCGCCAGCGCGACCTTCGACCCGACCTTCATATTCCTTGCTTTCACACGCCCGCGCGCAGTGTTGATGCGGATTTTTCCGTTTGTATAGTCGAACCAGACTGGAGTCACTTGCGGCGAACCGTCGGGCATTATGGTTGCTATATTCGCCAGTGGCTTTTTGGTGGTGAGGAGGTCGAGAAATTTCTCGGGAATCGTGTTCGATGCCATCGCGGGTACTCCTTGTAGTGGCGGAATACGGTCAAGATTAGACAATCGCCCGCCTGAGGCAACTGTCTTTTTCAGCTACCTCGGCGGCGGTTGTGACACAAACTGCCGGATGAATTTGACACCTACATTTGCATGCGTTATTAGCCAAGCCTAAGCTCATACTTTGGAACGCGGCGCGGGGGAATGCCCGATTGCGCCCAGGGAGTATTTTTCGATGGCGCTTTTTACAAAAGAACCAGAAAAGAATCCGAAGATCCAACCTGCGATTGCTCCGCAAGCTTCCTCGACACCGACACCTACGCCTCCAGCATCGACTTCACCCTCGACTTCATCCGCGACACCGGCGGCAAGAGCCAACGGGCCTGCGCAGTCCGACGGACGCGCATATCTCGATCGCGGATCGAAAATCTCTGGCAAGATTTCCTTCGAAGGCCCCGCGCGAATCGACGGCGAGGTCGACGGCGAGATTCACGCCAAGGACAGTCTCACGATTGGCGAGTCCGCCGTGGTGACCGCGCAGATTCGCGCCGCCTCGGTATCGGTCGCGGGCAAGGTCAGCGGCGACATCGTCGCGACCCAGCGAATCGAGATTCGTCCGTCGGCAAAAGTGAGCGGGAACGTCACCGCGCCCGTGCTCTCGATTCAAGAGGGCGCGCTGTTCGAGGGGCACTGCTCGATGCAGCCCGAGGGCATCCGCGAGGACCGCAAAATCACCGTATTCCCCAAGGAGGAACGCGTGGCGCAGGCCGCCGGAGGGCAGAAGCAGGCCTGAATTCCCCGGGCAGGCTCAGCTAGTGTAGTCCGCGTTCCCGAGTCCCGAATGATGGAGAGAGTTTCGAAAGTCCCCGCAGGGGAGACGCCGTAAAATGCATATCCCGCCGAATTGGGGGACGTTCTTTGCGCTGATTGTTTCGTTCCTGGTTTTCTGGTTTATATTCAGCCGATTATTTTTTCGCCCGTTCCTGAACCTGCTGGCGGAGCGTGAGCGCAGATTCAAGGACTTGAACGATCGCACCGAGGAACTGATCAAGCAGTCGCGCGCCGCCGACGAAGAACGCGAAGCGCGGCTCGCCGAAGTTCGCAAGGGTGCAATCGCCCGGCGCGAGACCGAGCGGCGCAAGGCCGAAGCCGAAGCTGCGCAGATGATGGAAGCGGCCAAGGCCGAGGCGCGAGAGGCGCTCGAGCAGGTGCGGACTAAAATTGAAACGGAGCTCAAGGCGGCGGAGAGCGAACTCGAACGGATGGGACACAGCCTGGCGAGCGAGCTGGCCGAGCGCGTGCTGGGCCGGCCACTCAACGGCGGCGCGGCGACGGGTAAGAGCAACTAGAGCGCGACTGATTCAACACCAGATGAAGAAGTGGATCACATCGGCGGCGATTTTCGCTGCCGCTTTTTTTCCGCGCGCCGCGCTGGCGGCCGAGGGCGCGGGCGCCGAGCACGGCTCATGGCTGCTGCTGATGTTCTTTACGATCAACTTCGCTCTGTTCGTATGGGCGCTCGTCCATTTCGCGGGTCCGGCGGCGCGGAAGTTCTTTGCCGATCGCGCGGTCACGATTCGCACTTCCCTGTCGCGCGCGTCGAGCGCATTTGCCGAAGCCGAAGCGTTGGCCAACAAGGCGGCGGCCCGGATGGCCGCGCTCGCGGCGGAGCTCAAGAAACTCGCCGACGAGCTGGACCAGGAAACCAGATTTCAGGTCGGCAAAGTCGCCGAGCTGGCAAAATCGACGGCCGAAAGAATCCATCGCGATACCGAGGTCACCAGTTCCGCGCTGTCGGAAGCCGCGAAGCGCCGCGTGCGCGCACAGTTGGCCGAATCCGCCGCGACCCTCGCGAGCGATCTGATCGCCCGCAATTTTCAACCGACCGACCAGGGCCGGCTGATCGACGGGTTCATGGACAAGCTCGCCCCGGGTGATCGGCAATGAAAGGTTCGCGAGTCGCCAAGCGCTATGCGCGCGCCCTGCTCGATCTTGCAGACAAGGGCAGCGAGGAAAAGTGGGGCGTCGAGCTGGAACGGCTGGCCGCGATGGTCGAGTCGCCCGAACTTATCGACCGTCTGGCGTCGCCCGAGCTCTCCGAGCAATCGCGGCAGGAGGCGATGGCGAAGATTGCCGAGCGCTTCAACCTCAGCTTTCCGCTCCGCTCGTTCGCGGTCGTGGTCGCGCGCCACGGGCGCATTCGCGAGCTCGGCGCGATCGCGGAGTCGTATCGCGACTTACTCGATCAGGCGATGGGCCGTGAGCGCGCGACGCTTACTTTTGCGATTCAACCGTCGGACGCTGAAGTCGCGCGCGTGGTCGGCGGACTCGAACCATCGCGGAATTGAAAATCATTCCGACCGTGAAAATCGACGCCGCGCTGCTCGGCGGCGTGACCGCGGAACTGGGCGGAAAAATCTACGACGGCAGCCTTGCAACTCGACTCGCGGAGGCAAAGCAGCGGCTCGCGGGCTAGCCGGGAATCAACGAAAAAAATATGGCGGAAATCAGACCATCGGAAATCAGCGAAATTCTCAAAAACGAGATCAAGGGATTTGAGGGCAGCCTCTCGGTGCGCGAAACCGGCCGCGTGCTTTCATGCGGCGACGGTATCGCCCGAATCTACGGATTGCAGAACGCCGCATTCAGCGAGCTGCTCGAATTTCCGCATCAGGTATTCGGGATGGTGATGAACCTCGAGGAGGACAACGTCGGCGCCGTGCATCTTCGGCGACCCGCAAGCCATCCATGAAGGCGACGAGGTCAAGCGCACCGGCAGAATCGCCGAAGTCCCGGTCGGCGAGGGCATGCTCGGCCGCGTCGTCAACGCGCTCGGCCAGCCAATCGACGACAAGGGGCCGATCAAATCGACTGAGACGCGGCGAATCGAAATCAAGGCGCCCGGCATCATCCGCCGCCAGCCCGTCAAGGAGCCGCTGCAGACCGGCATCAAGGCTATCGACACGATGCTCGTGATCGGGCGCGGTCAGCGCGAGCTGATCATCGGCGACCGCCAGACCGGCAAGACCGCAATCGCCATCGATACGATCATCAATCAGCAAGGCCAGAACATGCATTGCTTTTACGTGGCGATCGGGCAGAAGCGCTCGACCGTCGCGCAGGTCGTCGAGAAGCTTACCAGCGCCGGCGCGATGGAGTTCACGACGGTTATCGCCGCGACCGCTTCGGAAGCCGCCCCGCTGCAATTCATCGCGCCGTACGCCGGCTGCACGATGGGCGAATATTTTCGCGACTCCGGCAAGCATGCGCTGCTGGTGTACGACGATCTCAGCAAGCACGCGCAGGCCTATCGACAGTTGTCGCTCCTGCTGCGCCGCCCGCCCGGCCGCGAGGCGTACCCCGGCGACGTCTTCTACCTTCACTCGCGCCTGCTCGAGCGCGCCGCCAAGATGAGCGACGAGATGGGCGGCGGCTCGCTCACCGCGCTGCCCATAATCGAGACGCAGGAAGGCGACGTGTCGGCATACATTCCGACCAACGTCATCTCGATCACCGACGGCCAGATAATTCTCGACAAAGATCTCTTCAACTCCAACGTGCGTCCGGCCGTCAACGTCGGGCTATCGGTATCGCGCGTCGGATACTCGGCCGCCATCAGGGCGATCAGGCAGGTGGGTGGCACGCTCAAGCTCGACCTCGCGCAGTATCGCGAGATGGCGGCGTTTGCGCAGTTCGGCTCCGACCTCGACGCGTCGTCGCAGCGTCTGCTCGCCCGCGGCGCGCGGCTGACCGAGATGCTCAAGCAGAATCAGTACAGCCCGCTGCCGGTCGAGAAAGAGGTGCTCATCATTTTCGCCGCAAAAGAGGGCTACTTCGACAAGCTCTCGGTCGAGCAGATTCGCCCGTTCGAGGCGGGAATGTACACCAACTTCGACTCGCGCCACGCCGATCTGCTCGCCGAAATTCGCGATCAGAAACAGATTTCGGATGAGCTGACGAAAAAGCTCAAGGCCGGACTCGACGTCTACGAACAATCGTTCCTGGCCGAAAACAAAACGGCCGCGCCCGCGCCGGCGGCGTAGTCGCGATAACGCTCGACGATGGCATCACTCAAGGCAATCCGGCGCCGGATAGCGTCGGCCAAATCGACGCAGCAGATCACGCGCGCGCTGAAGCTGGTCTCGGCCGCGCGGCTCAGGCGCGCGCAGGAAGCACTCGTCAACGCGCTGCCATATAGCCAGGCGCTCGCGCGCATCGCCGATTCCCTGCTCACGTCAGAGGGCATCTCGGTCGGTCCCGTCGAGGGCGCGCAAAAAAGATCTCTGCTGGTGGTGGTCGCGTCGGATCGCGGCCTGGCCGGCGGTTACAACTCGTACCTGTTCCGCGCGGCTGAAGCGACGCAGCGCGAAATCCGCGGCAACGGACTCGACATCGAGCTGTTCGCGGTCGGCAAAAAGGCCGTCGATCACTTCAAGCGCACCAACGTCGCCGTCGCGCTCTCGCGAGTCGATAATTTTCCGCGCCTGGCCACGATCGCGCTCGCCCGCGACATCGCGGCCAAGATGCTCGCCGACTACAGCTCCGGCGCCATCGACGAAGCCGGCATCGTCTACACTCATTTCCAGTCCGCTGTCGTGCAGAAGCCGGTTTACGAGCGCCTGCTGCCGATCAAGCCGCCGAGCGACGCGGGCATCCACGAGAGCTCGAACGTTGAAGCAGCGGTCTCGAAATCCGACGCTCCCAAAATCGACTATCTCGTCGAGCCGTCGCGCGAGGAACTGGTGCCGGTCGTGCTGCGCGGATATCTCGAGGCAAGTGTCTACCACGCGCTGCTCGAGGCCGAGGCCAGCGAGCAGGGTGCGCGAATGACCGCGATGGACGCGGCGACCAACAACGCCGACGACATGATCTCATCGCTCACGCTCGCGATGAACCGCGCCCGCCAGGCCCAAATCACGCGCGAGCTGATGGACATAGTAGGCGGCGCCGAGGCCCTCCGCTGATGAGTGAGCGAGGTCTTCCCTTAATAACCTCCCCTTGTCCGAGGGGAGGTCGGCGCGCGCCGCAGGAGCGCGACGGGAGAGGTGCAACGCTCGACATCGCACTGACACCGATTCGTTTAACGGAAGTTCACTGCAAAGGTGCTGTCTTTCCGGTTAGGGGTTAGGTTCCGAAGCACAGTTTTGACAATAGGAAATCACCGTTTATGAGTACTCAAACCGTTCCAGGAAAAATCAACCAGGTGCTCGGCAACGTCGTCGACGTCGAGTTCGGCGCCGGCACGCTGCCGCCGATTTTCTCGGCGCTGCGCGTCAGCAATCCGTCGATTAGCGACGAGCCCGGCAACCTCGTGCTCGAAGTGCAACAGCATATGGGCGAAAACACCGTCCGATGCATCGCGATGGACTCGACCGACGGCCTCGTGCGCGGGATGGAAGCCGCCAACACCGGCGCGCCAATCTCGGTACCGGTCGGCCCCGGCACGCTCGGGCGCATCATGAACGTCACCGGCAGCGCGATCGACGAGCGCGGGCCGATCCAGGGCACTTCCCTGATGCCGATACATCGCGACGCGCCGCCGTTTGCCGACCAGGCACCCGAGGCCGAAATCCTCGAGACCGGCATCAAGGTCCTCGACCTGATTTGCCCGTTCGCGCGCGGCGGCAAGATCGGCCTGTTCGGCGGCGCCGGCGTCGGCAAGACCGTCACGATTCTCGAGCTCATCAACAACGTCGCCAAGCAGCACGGCGGCGTGTCGGTGTTCGCCGGCGTCGGCGAGCGCTCGCGCGAGGGCAACGACCTCTATCGCGAGCTGACCGAGTCGGGCGTCATCTCGAAAACCGCGCTGGTGTACGGCCAGATGAACGAGTCGCCCGGCGCGCGCGCCCGCGTGGCGCTGACCGGAGTCACCGTCGCCGAATATTTCCGCGACGAGGAAGGCAAGGACGTCATCTTCTTCATCGACAACATTTTCCGCTTCGTGCAGGCCAACTCCGAAGTCTCCGCGCTGCTCGGCCGCATGCCCAGCGCCGTCGGCTACCAGCCAACCCTCGGCACCGACATGGGCGAGCTAGAGGAGCGCATCACCACCACCAAGAAAGGCGCGATCACGTCGGTGCAGGCCATCTACGTGCCCGCCGACGACCTTACCGACCCGGCGCCCGCGACCACCTTCAGCCATCTGGACGCCATCTGCACGCTGGATCGCAAGGTTTTCGAAAAAGCAATTTTCCCGGCCGTCGATCCGCTTGGCTCGACGTCGCGAATTCTGGATCCGCAAGTAGTCGGCGACGAGCACTACAACGTCGCACGCCGGGTGCAGGCCATTCTGCAGCGCTACAAGGATCTGCAGGACGTCATCGCGATCCTCGGGATGGAAGAATTGTCGGCCGACGACAAGACCGTCGTCGCGCGTGCGCGCCGCATCGAGCGCTATCTCTCGCAACCGATGTTCGTCGCGGAGCCGTTCACCAACACTCCCGGCAAGTACGTCACGCGCAAGGACACTGTGCGCGGCTTCGCCGAAATCCTCGACGGCAAATGCGACGACCTGCCCGAGCAGGCGTTTCTCCTGGTCGGCACCATCGAAGACGCGCGCGAAAAAGCCGAACGCATCGCGCGCGAGGGAGCGCGCTAACCCGGAATCTTAACGATGGCCGCAACCTTCCCATTCATACTGCTCACACCCACCGGGATAGTCTTCGAAGGCGACGCCGAAGAAGTCTCGGCGATAGGTCCGCTCGGCGAATTCGGCATCCTACCCGAGCACATCAACTTCATAACGTCGCTAGTACCCGGCGTGCTCGAAGCTCGGCTGCCCGACGGCACCAGGATGCACTGGGTAGTGTCAGGCGGTCTGGCCGAAGTGAAAGACGGCGTGATGACAGTGCTGGCGAACACCGCGGAATCCCCGGAAACCGTGAACGCCGCCGACGCAGCCTCCCAAGTCCAACAAGCCGACGAACAATTCTCAAATATGAGCTACTACGACCCGGGCTACGCCGCAGCCCAGGACGCCCTCAAGCTCGCACAAGCCCGAGTAGAAGCCGCCGCCCTGAAATCCACCGCGCGCTAACTCCATCGCTCGCCGCTAGATAGGCAACGTGAACGGCGTCCCACACACGTCGAAGGTTACCGCCGGACGAGAGGGCCAACTTGGGTCTTTCAGGTCCTTGGCCCATTGCTTGATGTCAGCCTCGAGCTCCTTGACCTTGTCGGGATACTTCGCGGCGACGTTTGTGGATTCGTTCAGGTCCGATTTCAGGTTGAACAGCAAGGTATAGGTTCCGTACTCAGTCCCGACCGACTCCCATAGCTTCCAATCACCCTTGCGAATCGACACCAGCGGACGACGACGCCACATTAATTCGTTGTGGGGCGCGCCACTTTTGTCGACGGTCAGATAAGGGATAAGGTTGACCCCGTCATAGATTCGGTTCTTGGGCAGCGTCCCACCCGCGGCGGCAACCGAGGTCGGAAACACATCCAGCAACGACACAATTCGATGGTCAACTTGCCCCGGCTTCAACTTCGCCGGCCATCGCACCATGAACGGCACACGCACGCCGCCTTCGTAGTGCGTCAGCTTACCACCGCGCAACGGCTGACAGCTGCAGATGCCCGGAATATAGCCGGCGCATCCATTGTCCGTCATGAAAAAAATTAGGGTATTGTTCGCCTGCCCGCTTTCGTCGACCGCCTTGAGCACCCGCCCGACCGCGTCGTCCAGCGCCGATATCATTCCCGCGTATACCCTTAGCCCCTCATCCTTAATTTGCGGAAAGCGATTGTAGTACTTGTCCGTCACCATGAACGGCGCGTGCGTGGCATTGGGCGCGAGATACAGGAAGTACGGACGAGCCTGCCCGCTGTTGCGATGGATATAGTCGACTGCACGATCCGCCCAGTACTCCGTCAGGTATTGCGCTTCGTTATGCACCACGGTTCGGTTGGGTCCCTCGACTACTTGCGACAATGGTCCTCGGGTATGTCGGGTAGGTCGGACCCGCTCGCCAGTCGCGTCTGCGTCATCCATATGCTGCGGGTTCCAGAAGTGAACCCCCGGCAGACTGGGATCGATGTAGGCAGTCTCGCCGGGCAGGAACCCGACGAACTCGTCGTAGCCGCGGTTGGTCGGATAAAATTGATCCTGTGAGCCGAGGTGCCACTTACCGATCGCGCCGGTGTGATACCCGTTTTGCCGCAGCTCGTCCGCCAGCGTGATCTCGCCGACCGCCAGTCCCAATCCTTGTTCCATGTCGCGTCTGGCTGGGCCGTTGTTGAACTCGAAGCCAAAGCGCTCCTGATAGCGGCCGGTCTGCAATCCCGCTCGCGACGGCGCGCACACCGGCGCGCTGGCATAGCCGTCGGTGAACTTGATTCCCCCGTCCCCCACGGAATCGATGTACGGAGTATTTATCCGGTGGATGCCGTACGCCGAGATATCCGCGTATCCAAGGTCGTCGGCGAGTATCACGATGATGTTAGGCTTCTGGCTCGCCGCCGCTTGAGCGGGAGCCGTCGATGCGCTGCCAGTGGCGATCAGCGCGACGCACCACAACGTTAATCCCGCGGAGATCAACTTCCGTATTCTCACCTGCATCTGCTCCTCACCTGCGTGGGTCACTGTCTCCGCTCGATGCCAACCGGGCCGTCCTGACGCTCATTACCTGGCCCGCGAGCGACGACACGCGATCAGGTTCAACAACACATCGGAAGCCGGCGTGAACAAACGAAGAGTCCGGTGTGGCACGCCCGCGCGCCGTCGCGCGATATCCCTGGCAGAACGTCGGATCGCACATGTATGAGCCGCCGCGCTGCACGCGCTCATCGGTCGCGACGGGATGGAACGCGTCGTTGAGATGGTCGTAGGGCCGATACCACGACGCCGTCCACTCCCACACATTTCCGGCCATGTCGGTCAGCCCCGAAGGAGCCGTGCCGAACGCGCCGACCGGCGAGGTCGTGCGGTATCCGTCCGCGCCCGAATCGTACAGTGGAAAGATTCCCTCCCAGACGTTCGCCGCGTATCGACCGCCGCGGACCGGTGAGTCTCCAGCCTTGAACACGTGACCGTCAGGTGTCTGTCCCAAGCGCGCCGCTCGCTCCCATTCGAATTCCGTCGGCAACCGCGTTCCATACGCACTGCAAAAGGCGTCCGCGTCATGCCAACTCACCTGCGTCACGGGATGGTCCTCGACTGCCGGCGGACCGTTGGGTCCACCTGGCCTTCGCCAATTCGCACCGGCGACTCGGACCCATCCCCCGTCACGCGTATCCAGCACCGCCGAATACCCCGCCCGTTCGGCCTCCGTCACAAAGCCCGTGTCCGCCACAAATCGGCGGAACTGACCGACCGTGACTGGCGTGCGATCCATCAACAGCGGGACGGCGTGATATCGAAACGCAGGCCGTTCGTCGGGAGGCGCCGTGTCGTCGCCGATCCTCACATCTCCGCCCGGTATCAGCACCAGCGCGGCCCGACGCGGGCGCACCGCCGCGAGCGGCAATTGCGCTTTCGATTTTGCCTCCGTCGATCGCCGAAGTGCGAAGGCGTCCCAGGAGCCGCAAATGACCAGGAGTATGGCCACACCGATCGCGCCTACGAGCGCCACCGGTCTAGTCCATCCAGTCAATGTCAGCTTTGCCAAGGGAGGTGCCGACCTCATCGTTCGCGACATCCTCTAGACGCGCAGGAGCATTGAGAAAATCAGAATCTTGAACCGTTCGATGGCGATTGCGTTGCGCTCCGTCTTCGATTGAAGTATCGCGCCCTGCAATGACGCTATCAGGAAGCCCGCCAGCTCATCGCAATCAGTTTTCCGCGGCAACTCGCCAATCTTCACGGCTGCTCTTAAGCAGTACGCGACGGATTGCCGCATCTCTTCGAATATCTCGACGAGTCGCTTCCTGATTATTTCGCTGTGCTCGCTCGCCTCGGCGCTGAAATTGCCGACGAGACATCCGTTTCGCCAACCGATCCGGTCGAGATACTTGATCTGCGCATCGATGTAGGCGCGCAAGCGCTTGAGCGGCGGCAGCGAGTCATTGCGAAGAGTTCTCTGGACCGTCGCGCGGACGTCTTTGAAATAGAGATCGAGTATTTCAAGACAGAAAGCTTCTTTCGAAACGAAATGATTGGTGAAGGATCCCTGCGGCACTCCCGCCGCCTGGACTATGTCGCGAACGCTCGCGCCTGCGAACCCGCGCTCGTGCACGACGCGCAGGCCTTCCGTCAATATCTTTTCCCGGTTCGACGGTTTCGCCATAGCCGCAATATGTACGGTCATATTTAAATCGTCAAGGGAGAGGCTCCAGAACGAGCGACGTCGTCCTGGCTCGGTTCGTACTCACCGTTCAGAGGCATATTGAAGACCTCCTATCGAAGGCGGTTGCGTTCTCTTAAGACTCTCTACTTTGGAAATGTCGCGCCGAACATAGGCGCGCCGCTTTGCGAATCTTCCCTGGATGCTTCGTCTTGCAGGACGTCCCAGTGCTCGGTGAGTACACCGTCGGCGATGCGGACGATGTCGGCCGCGATCCAGCTGCGCGGCCGTCCATGGCCCGAAAAGCGGCCATGGACGATCACATATTCCTTGTCAGCGAGGATCACGCCGTGTTCGTAGCGCAACGTTGGCGGCGCGTTTTTGATCAGATTGAAAAGTCCGTCACGTCCCGGCGGGATGTGAGCGCTGTGCTGAATATAGTTAGGCGACCAAAATCGCTCGGCGCCCTTGTAGTCGCGCTTGTTGAACAGCGTATCGAACGCTTCCAGCACAAGTGCCTTGTTCGCTTCTTCAATTGTCTTCATTGCTGCCATGCCCGACCCAAGCCGTGAGCCGTGTCTTCATCGCTTGCTGAGTCGATTCCGGAACTTCGACGCGTTTGAGCCCGATGAACTCAAACACTTTGTCGTAAATTGCTGTCGAGCGCTCCAGGTCGCTAACCGCCAGCGCGATATGAGTTATGCTTCCGCGAGCCATCACGTGCCTCCTTGCGGTCAGAGCTTATTGGGCGGTCTTGCCACCATCGACAGCGAAAGACGCACCCGTGATGAAGGGCGCCTTGTCGGACGCAAGGAACACTATTGTCTGAGCGATCTCCTCGGGCGTCCCTATGCGGTTTAGCGGTACGTCGCCGACCAGGCCGGCCTTCCTCTCCGCTGTGCCCGTGAATCGATTGAGCATCCCCGTGTCGATTGGCCCGGGTGCGACCGCATTGACACGCACGCCCGATGCCGCCGCCTCGAGCGCCGCCGACTTCGTCAGCCCTTCGACCGCGTGCTTGCTGGCCACGTAGACCGACGCGCCAGCCGTACCGATCTTGCCGTAGAACGACGACACGTTGACGATGCTGCCGGTGCGCTGCGGAATCATCACGCGCAGCTCGTGTTTCATGCTGAGCAGCGTGCCGAGCACGTTGGTGTCGAAAGTGGCGGCGTAGCTCTCTGCCGTCTGTTCTGTAACCGGCCCGGGCTTGCCTTCGGTGCCGGCGTTGTTGACGGCCACATCCAGGCGGCCAAAGCGAGCGACGGTCTTGTCGACCAGGTCGCGCACATCATCCTCGTGGCGCACGTCCGAACGCCAATATTCCGCCTCAACGCCGATCTCGCGGAGTTCAGCAACTAATTTTTGGCCGGCGTCGTCGCGCCGACCGGAGACCACGATGCGCGCGCCCTCTTTCGCGAAGGCCAATGCGGTGGCGCGTCCGATGCCCGTGAGGGCGCCTGTGATCAAAACGACAGGGGTTTTCATTTGGGTTCTCCTTGGGAGGTAATCAGCCAGCCAGCATTCCTCCATCCACTGGGACGGACGCGCCGGTCATGTATGAGGCGCTTGCGGAGGCTACAAAGACGATCACATGAGCGATCTCCTCCGGCGTTGCGAGACGTTTGACTGGCACCGTCGAGACGAGCGCCGCCTTATTTTCATCTGTATTGGTGAAGCGTGTGAGCATCCCCGTATCTGTCGTGCCCGGAGCCACCACGTTTACGCGAACGCCCGTGCCCGCGACTTCCAGCGCGGCGGACTTGGTTATTCCTTCCACCGCGTGTTTACTCCCGACATAAACCGATGCTCCTGGAGCGCCGACGCTTCCATAGGCCGATGAAACATTGACGATGCTCCCGCTGCCCTGCGGAATCATCACGCGCAGCTCATGTTTCATGCTGAGCAGCGTGCCCAGCACGTTGGTGTCGAAAGTGGCGGCGTAACTCTCTGCCGTCTGCTCTGTAACCGGCCCGGGCTTGCCTTCGGTTGCGGCGTTGTTGACGGCCACATCCAGGCGGCCAAAGCGCGTGACGGTCTTATTGACCAGGTCGCGCACATCGTCCTCGTGGCGCACGTCGGCACGCCAATACTCCGCCTCAACTCCGATCTCGCGGAGTTCAGCGACCAATTTCTGGCCGACTTCGTCGCGTCGGCCGGAGACAACGATGCGCGCGCCCTCTTTCGCGAAGGCAATCGCGGTGGCGCGTCCGATGCCCGTGAGGGCGCCAGTGATCAAAACCACGGGGGTATTCATGGTGAAACTCCTTGGCGAGCAATTGACGGCTCAGTTGAGGCCGACCAATAAAATATGGACGTACGTATTTTTTGTGTCAAACGCTCTCTTTCCTCGCAAACCCGACTCAATTCACTGACCCGGTCGCAATCGCAACCAATCAGCTGGTCTTGAGAATAGCGCGACGATTATCCGACCAGCCTTCGGACCAGCGAGCTCGATACCAAACTTACCCAACGCTGCGATCACGTGCCGGTGGCCGAAATTCCGAAAGAACATCTGCGTGTTATCTACAAGAATCACCAGGTTCATGATTTTCACCTGTTCTTCCGTTAGCGACCGAGCCATCTCGCAAATCGCGACAGCTTTGGCCGTTCGCGAAATGTTTTCGCCTTTATCTTCAATGACGTTCCACATTTCACTGCCGTCAGTGCTTGCATATACAAGATTCGGACCAAAAAATTAGCGTCCGGAATTTCCCTGCTCCGGTTAGGGGCTAGCTGCGCCCCGCCGCGCGCAGCACGTACAGCGCATCCGCCGTGACCCACTCGTTCATGCGAGCCTTTCCGCTCCCGCCCCAGTCCACCAGCGAGATCGATCCAAACCGCGAGTTCATATCCATACTCGCCGACACCTTGTAGAACCGGCCTTCCGCGGCCCAGCCCCCGCGCGGCAATTCTTTTCGCTCGAGCAGTTCGAGCGCATCGCCGCAGCGCGGATCCTTGATCAGTCCCATCTCCGCCATCGCCACGAGTCCGCCCAGCATGTCGTAATGCCAATAGCGCGGATACTTCGGATGCACCCAATGCGGGGAAATCACCTTACCGTCCGTGCGGCTCCTGAACAGCCGCCGGCAAAGAAAAACTTCCGACGCTTTCAAGGCTGCTGCGCGCGCCGCGTCATCTTTCCGGCGTTCCGCGTGAGCATGGAGTCCCAGCATCGGCAGCAACGACTCGTTGAACGATGAAATGTGCGCCGACGGCCGCCGGTCGCAGTTCCATCCGCCGTCGGGCCATTGCCAATGCATCAGGCGCTCGGCCAGCCCGTCGCTTCTCTTGTCCGCAAGACCCAGCCTGGTGATCGAATAGAGAGCGTTGCCCTGCTGCGACCCGCATCGGCGATAACGCCCCTGGATTATAGGAACGCCTTCGGCACTTCGGCTTTTGGGAACCGCGCTCTTCGACTCGAACTCCATGTAGAAGGCGTGGCCCAGCCAGTGATCGAGCACCTGCTCGCGCATCGGGAGCAGCGACTCATCGCCCGCCGGATAGCCAATCTCGGCGAGCATCGCCAGCGTCCAATGAGCGCCGCGCCAGTTGGCGTACACATACGCTTCGCGAACGAACCGCTGGTCGCGCCCGGCGATCAAAGCGCGCGCCCGCAGTGACGTTCTGATTTCCTCCTGCAGCTCCCGAATTTTCCGCGCCTGCGGATACTCCCCAGCCACGCGAACCAAAACCTTCCACCGAACCGAAGGCTCGTCGCTACGCAGCAGCGCATCGATGATAGAAGTTCGATTCCGTTTCATGATTGAGCCTCAGCAATTCTGACAATTCCCAACCAACTCGATCAAACGCCCGCGCCATCCTGACCGAAGCGAGCAACGCGAGCCTCTCCTCTGTGTCATCCCGACGACCCGAGCATCGCGAGGGGAGGAGGGACCTCGGACAGCTTCGCGTAGCGAAGCCGGTACCGGTTCCGAAATCGCGAAGCGGTCCAATCTGAAGCCACAGAAGTTCAGGGATGAACTTTTCAGCCTCACGCCAGCGCGCCAGACGTGCTACGCATAGTGCATGAACAACGCTCAGGACGCTCCAAACTCGATCGCCCCCGACAGTTTCCGAAAAATGAAATTTGACGGAACGAAACTACCCTTGGTGGTGCAGCCATAGCCGACCCACAACAGGTGGTATATAGCTCCCGAGATGAAACACTCAACCCAAGTCCACCTCATCCACCAGATCTTCGACGCCATCGATCGCGGCACGCCGCCGATGGCAGAGCGATTCACGCGCAACGACACCTCCGCGTACACATCGCCGCAGCGCGCCGCCCGCGAGCGCGAGGTGCTGTTTCGCAATCATCCGATCGTCGCCGGCTTCAGCTCGCAGATTCCCAACGCCGGCGATTACCTGACCGAAGATCTCGCCCCCGTGCCAATCCTGGTCGTGCGCAACTCCTCCGGCGAACTGCGCGCGTTCGTCAATATCTGCCGCCATCGCGGCGCGAAGCTCGTCGCCGGATGCGGCAACACCGCGAAGCTGTTTTCATGCCCCTATCACGCGTGGAGCTACGACACCGACGGCCGTCTAGTCGCGATTCCCGACGACTACGGATTCGAAGGTCTCGATCGCGCCGCGAGCGGTCTCGTCGCGCTCCCGGTCGCCGAGAAGTACGGCCTCATCTTCGTGACGCCGACGCCGGGCAACAACTACTCGATCGACGTCGACGCGATGCTCTCCGGGCTCGGCGCAGAGATCGAATCGTACGGCATCGCCTCAATGACGCATCAGGAGACGCGCGTGGTCCGCCGCCGGATGAACTGGAAGCTGGTCAGCGACACGTTTTGGGAGGCGTACCACATAAAGGTGCTGCACGCGCAAAATGTCGCACCGCTGTTCGTCAAGAATCTCGCGATGTTCGACGCGTTCGGCCGCAACACGCGCTACATCGGCGTGCGCAAGTCGATCGAGAAGCTGCGCGACCTGCCCGAAGAGAAGTGGGACCTGCTTCCGCATGCGACCATCCTGATGAACCTGTTTCCCAACACCATCCTCGTCATGCAATCCGATCACGCCGAGGTTTACCGCATCTTTCCGGACGGCATGCACGTCGGCGAGAGCGTCACCGCCATCAGCATCCTCGCGCCCGCGCCGTCGCCAAAATGGTCGCGCACGATGGACCTTCTGCTCGGCGTGGTCGACCAGGATTTCACGCTGGGCGAGGGAATCCAGCACAACTTCGAATCCGGCGCGATCAGAAAAGTGACGTACGGCCGCTACGAAAACGCCCTCGACCATTTCCACCGCTCAATCCGCGAAGCCCTCGGCGAATCGTGACATGCCGCTTCGTTTCCACGACCGGTTCCCCTTCCCACAATGAGAAGGGGTTAGGGGTTAGGTAAGCGTGGATCGTTCACAATGCTTGCACTTACGTTCCAATCCTCAGCGCAGCCAGTCGCTCAAAAAAATCCGGGAACGTCTTCGCGACGCAGCCTGGATCTTTGATTTTCAAGCCGCCGAGCTTCAGACCCGTCACCGCAAAGCTCATCGCGATTCGATGATCGTCGTAGGTCTCGACCGCCGCCGGATGCATCGCGGACGGCGCAATCTCGAGTCCGTCATCGTGCTCGACGACCGTCGCGCCCAGCCGCCGCAGTTCGGTCGCGAGCGCGCGGATGCGATCGCTTTCGTGATGCCGGATGAACGCGACGTTGCGAATTCTGGTCGGCGACGACGCAAACGGCGCAATCGCCGCGAGCGTCGCCACCATGTCCGGCATCGAATTCATCGCGACGTCGACGCCGGCAAGCTGCCCGGTTCCCGCGACTTCGACGTGATCGGGATGCCACATGACTCGCGCGCCCATCTGCTGAAGCACGCCGAGAAAACCCAGGTCGCCCTGCACCGAGTTCGACGTGAGGCCCTCGATTCGCACGCTCCCGCCGACCAGCGCCGCGGCCGCCGCAAAGTAACTCGCGCTCGACGCGTCCGGCTCGACGACGAATCGCTGCGCGCGATACCATTGACCGCCCGGCACAATGATCATTTCGCCTTCGACCGAGCTGTGCGCTCCCCACGCTTCCATCAGCCGAATCGTCATATCGATGAACGGGCGCGCCGCGTCGCCGATCACCCGCAGCTTGAGGCCGGCCTTCCATATCGGCGCCGGCATCAGCATCGCGGACGCAAATTGCGACGACACGCGCGCGTCGATCGACGTCTCGCCGCCTTCGAAGCGTGCCCGCGACGCATCGACGATCACCGGCGGACAGTTGTTGTTGCGCTCGCTGTATACGCTCGCGCCCAGGCGCTGCATCGCGTCGAGCTGTGGACCGATCGGACGCTGACGCATCCGCTGATTTCCGTCGACCCGAAAACGCCCCTCGCCGAGCGTGACCATCGCGACGATAAACCGCATCACGGTGCCGGCCCCGCCGACGAAAATTTCGCCGCCATGCGCCGGGATCGTTCCGCCGCGCCCGCTGACCGTGATTCTGCGCGCCGACTCGTCAATCTCGACCGTGAACCCCATCACCCGCAGCGCGTCGCTCATGTAGCGCGTGTCGTCGCTTATAAGCACCGACTCGATGACCGAGCGTCCCTGCGCCAGCGCGGCCAGCACCATCGCGCGATTCGTGATGCTCTTGGAGCCGGGCAGCACGACGCGGGCGTCAAGCGGGCGTGTCAAAGGAACGATTTCGATTTCATCCACAGGGTTTGCTTTCTTGAGTATCTGTAAGATTAACCGTGCCGATTGGCCGGTCACAAGCGCGACTGCCCACGTAAGCCCTCGATAACAGGTTATTGCCTCATACCCGACGCTACGATTACAGTATCCAAAGTTACTGGCAGTAGGCTCATGGGGAGGTCGGACGCCATGAAACTCAGCACGTTGATTGTACCGGTCGCGATGATTGCGGCGCTCGCGCTGTTCGCGCCTCAAGCCGGCGCACAGACGATGGGCGAGTACGCGGCCGCGACCGCGGGTGTCACAAGTGGAGGCGGATCGATGGGCACCAGCATCGCGCCTCCCCCCCTCCCGAACGACGGCGGTGGAGGCTCGAGTACCTGGTCAGCCAATGGCTTGGGCGCCAGCTTTGATGAGAGGGCCGGAGCGGAGTCGGCCTCAGGCGGGAATTTCGAATCGCGAGCGGGCGGGGGCTCGCGCTTCCCAGAATCGCAGTTTCCCGACTCGTCAAGCAGGTTTGGCGACTCAGCAAGCAGGTTCGGCGATTCATCCAGTAGATTTGGCGATCAGAATCGATTCCCCGAGCATACCGAACTGTCGTCTTCGTCCGATCGTTTCAGCGACAACGGCAACGGGCTGGACACCACCTACAGCCGTAGCGGACTCGATGGCAGCCACAGCAGTGGCGGGCTGGACAACGGCGGTACCACGTCCAATCCGTGACGGTGACCTGAATCGGCTAGCTATCTGCCTCGACATTGCGACGACGTAGCCGTTCTCTTTTCTCGGCCGGCCAGACCTCGTCGATCTTGTAGCCCGTTTCAAACGCCGTCGCACCCTCAGGAAGTCTCAGCCACGGCAGCTTGCTCCTCGTGAAGATGTGAATGTCGGGCGTGACCGCGTCCGGATGGTCGAGCGTGCCGGCCCGCACGAACAACGCCTCGCCGCCGGGCGCGACCTGGTAGCGACTCCACACGTAGGTCCCGCACTGCTCGCAGAAGAACGCCTCATGATCCTTGCCGGTGCCTCCCTTGAGCGTGACTGACTTCGGAACGGCGCCGGTCCGTTCCACGAAGCGCTTCTCGATCCAGATATTGATCACGAAGCCGCTGCCGGTGACGCGTTGGCAGTCGCGGCAATGGCAGGCATGAACGACCAGCGGAGTGTTAGTCAGCTTATAGCGGATAGCCCCGCATGAACATCCACCTTCCAGACTCATAGGAACCTCCTTTGACGCAGGGACTGCCCCGATCGACGTACCCGATCAAGGCAGTCCCATGCCTCAGCTATTCTTCCTTGTGGCTGACGGCCTCGATGTTGTTGCCGTCGGGATCCTTTACGAACCCGCCGTAGTAGTTGGCGTGATACTCAGGCCTGAGGCCGGGCTTGCCGTTGTCCTTGCCGCCGGCCGGAAGAGCGGCCGCGTAGAATGCTTTCACCGCCTCCCGTTCCTTCGCGACGAAAGCGACATGGACTGGTCCGTTGGGCGCGCCCTCAGCCAACCACAACGCCGGCGCGCCTTTGGGTCCGAAGCCCACCATTCCGTCGCCCTCGTACTCGACCCCGAATCCAAGCGGCGCCAGCGCGGCTGTATAGAAGCGCTTGCTCGCCTTGAGGTCCTTCACCTTCAACATGATGTGATCAAACATTACTCTCTCTCCTTGTCGTGAGTTTCTGAGTTTCGTTCTTCGAATCTTTAGTTACGGCCGCGCCACGCAGGCATGTCCTTGAGCATCGCGCGCGCCATCGCGTCCGCCGCCGCCGGCGTGATTCCCTGGGACTCCACGTAGAAGCGGGCGTTGGTCTCGAGCACTTGCTCATACGACAGCAATTCGCCGCGCGAATTGGTACAATAGCGGCAGTACGGGCGCGTCACGTCGCCAAGCGCGTAGTCTTCGGGCTTCTCCAACGGCATTCCACACGAACCACAAGCGGGACATTTTTCAGCCATCGTCTTATCTCCTTTTACGGTTTCACGAGTGTCATAAAATGATTCACCAGGGTCTCCCCCTGCTCAGCGATGACCGAGTCCCTGGTGGCGAACACGTCCCGATTGACCAGGTAGTGATGCACCAGTCCGATCCACGTGTTGAACAGCAGCGGCCGCTCGATTTTGCGCGCGCGCCCGGCCTTGCGTTCCCGCTCCAGCGCCTGGAACAGCTCGTAGGACACGGCCGCGTGCAGCAACATCAATGTGCTGCGCACTTTCGGCGGCAGCATCGGCGCCTCGGTCACCAGCCGCGCGTAGAAAGGCTCGAGCTCCGCGAGCACCCGCAGATGCGCCCGCAAGACGGCGCGCAGCCCAAGGTCATGCTCGAAGGCCTGCCGGAATTCGGCCGCGAGCCGGCGCCCGAACTCGTCGATCACCGCGATCACCAGGTCGTCGCGCGTCGGAAAATGCAGGAAGACCACGCCGTGCGACATGCGCACCGACCGCGCGACGTCGGCAGTGGTCGTCTCCGCGATACCCTGGCGCGCGAACAGCGCCATAGCCGCGTTGACCAACCGGTCCCGCGTAACCACCTTCTGTTCCTGCCGCGTCGCCGCCTGCATCGATCCCTCATCCTGAACTGAGTATCTACTCAGTGAGTATATCCTCAGCATAACGCTGCGGTGTCAAGAGGCGAACGCCACGTTTTGCAAACTGATTGGCGATGGTGCCAATCTGAATCAGAATCCAAAATGAAGATTCAGGTGGTATGAGTCTCGCCGGCAACATGAACACGTTCGCGCCACGACTTGCGGTGGTCGTGCTCTTACCGTTCGTTCTGGTGCTGATCGTGCGGCAGTCGCGCGCCGAAATGTGGTGTGGCGATGGTCCCGGAACAGAGCTTAGCCATCCGTGTACTGACGCCGACGAAAATCCTGCCGTGGACGCCGCGCTCGCGAAATATCAAGACCGGTGGATAGATATCGAGGGCGTGTACAGTGTCGAGGCGGGCGATGATTATCACGACGGCGTCCCGGACATCGAAGTTCATGTCGAAACTGCGTCCGTGGATTCGGCGAAAAAGCTGATCCCGACATCGGTGGATGGGATTCCGGTCGTGATTGTTCCCGGCAAGATGCCCGTGTTCGGCGCGGTGGGGTCTTGGTCGAGTGATCGGGCGGAAAACGCTCGACTCGCCCGCCAAATGGAGGAACGTGAAAAGGCTCGCGCGAAGTATGAACCTGCTTACGCGCAAGTTGTCCAGGACTATGGCGATAGCTGGATGGATCTGCCGGGGGTGATGGGAATAGGGCCCAAGTGCGACAACGAAGACACCTGCGACTTTAGCACGGCCGTAGTAGGTGTGCAGCGCGAGCTTCTGCCCGAGGCTGAGAGGGAGATTCCGATCTCGGTGTACGGCATCAAGATCGTGTTGAGTCCTGAAGACTGAATGCCCTCGTGACTGATCTGTATCCACCGATCGAGCCCAACGAGCACGGCATGCTCGACGTTGGCGACGGCCACCGTTTGTACTGGGAGGCGTGCGGCAATCCGCGCGGCAAGCCTGCCGTCGTCCTGCATGGTGGTCCCGGCTCGGGATGTACGCCGTGGCATCGCCGGCTGTTCGATCCGGCCGCATATCGCGTCGTGCTGTTCGATCAGCGCAATTGCGGACGGAGCAGGCCGCATGCCAGCGCGCTCGATACGAATCTCGCGAGCAACAACACCGCCAATCTCATCGCGGACCTCGAACGACTCCGCGACCACCTCGAAATCGAGCGATGGCTGGTGCTCGGCGGCTCGTGGGGAAGCACGCTGGCCCTCGCCTATTCGGAACGGTACCCGAATCGCGTCACGGAGATCATTTTGTTTGGCGTCACCACCGGACGCCACAAGGAGTTCGACTGGTCGTTCCGTGGCGGCTTGGCTGACCTGTTTCCCGAACAGTGGGAGCGTCTGCGCGACGCCGTTTCACTGGCGCTGCGCGACGGCGACATCATCGAGGCTTACTGCCGACTGCTCAACGATCCCAATCCCGCGATTCGCGATCAGGCCGCGCTGGCGTGGTGCGCGTGGGAATCCGCGACCCCCGCCTGGCCGCCTGCGCAAGGTCTCTCACCGCGGTTTCGAGACCCAACTTTCAGGATGGCGTTCGCGCGCATCGTGACTCACTACGTCCAGCACTATGCGTGGCTTGAGGACGGGAGTATTATCCGCGACGCCCCCGCGATTGCCGGCATTCCCGGCATCATGGTCAACGGACGTTTCGATCTTCAGGCGCCAGTAGGCTGGGCGTGGGATCTCAAGCACGTATGGCCGCGCGCAAATCTGGTGATCGTCGATAACGCCGGCCACGACGCTACGAATTCGAGCATCGCGCAGGAACTAATCCGCGCAACCGACCAGTTCGTTAGACTCTAAAAAAAGAAAACTTAGAACAGCGAGCCGACGAAGTGCTCGAGTTCGAGGTTCACCTTGGTGACGACGCGGTCTGAGCCGCGCGTCAGTCCTATGCCCGGGCCGACGCTGTACTCGATTCCGCCCGGCAGCTCGCCCTTGAGCACCGGAAAGACGTAGTGCTGCTGCGCGTGCAGCGGATCGTTGTCGTCGATCAGACCGAGCGCACCGTAGAACTCCAGCCCCGGCGAAATCTCGCGCAGGTAGTCGTAGTAGATTCCCGCGGCGTAGCCGAACTCGAATCCCTTGTTCTTGTTGGGTCCGACGAACACGCCCTTTTCGAAAATCGGATTGAGTAAGATTTCGAACTTGCGGAAGTCTTTCTCGATTATCGGTTTCAGCTCGAGCTCGAGCTGGTTGTCGTCGAATTGCGGCGTCCGATGCCATTCCAGCTCGAGGTACCAGCCCAAATCGACCGGCAACTCGCCTTGCTCGAACAGGCTGCCCCTCACGCGGAACTTCGAGCCCGCGTATTGAAACGACTCTGCGTTCGGCTTCGCCAGATTCAGGTACGCCGCCCCCTCGACGTGATCTGTAAAGCCGTAAGTCAGTTCGAACGCCGTGCGATACATATCCTGGCTCGGAACCGTCCCGGCCGAAGTGCCGTCGGCGCCGTGGTTATGGCCGTTCGGCACGAAGCTGTTGAGCGATTCCAGCTCGACCATGCCCTTGCCTTCGGTCTGATACGGGTACACCTCGAACTCGAAGGGATCGACTTGTGCGGATGCGATGGTGGCGATTATTAATAGCACCGCGGCGAGAACGCTCGCACGCAGGATCATCGCGCGCCCTGTTCAGAGCGCTCGCCACCCGACAGTGCGTGCGACGATTTTTCCTCGACGACCCATCGCGTGATCGCGGCACGCTCGCCCTGCGTCAGGCGCGCCCCGGGATGCATCGCGCGGTAGTACCACGGAGGCATCGCGTCACTTGCGACCAGGCGCGCTATCTCGTCGAGCTTCTGATCCTCGGTGCCGGGATCCGACGTGTAGTCGGTCCACGCGGAGAAGTTGAGCCGCCGCCGCCCTTCATCGACCTCGTCGCGAATCCACCATGAAAACGGCGCCACCGCGCTGTACCACGGCCACCGCGTTTGGTTCGAATGGCAGTCGTAACAGGCGCGCGCGAGCGCGTCCTTGACCACCGGCGGCGCGGACAGGTCGCCCGGCACCGCGGGATTCGAATGATCGACGCGCACCAACTGAGCGGCCACGATTGCGACTGAGGCTGACCAAAGGATCACGCGGAGCGCGCGACCGCTTCGGCCATCAGCGCGAAACAATCTCGCCTTTGACGGCGCCGTGACTGAAATCGTCGAAAAACGGGTAGATGCCCGGCGCAAGCGCGGGAATCAAAACGGTGATGGTCTGTCCGGGTTGCACGACGCGTTCGCGATGCAGCTCGAAGCTCTCGAACTCGATGGCGGCATCGCCGGCGTTGGTGACCTGCAGTTTGACCGGAGTGTTGGCGGGCAGCGTCAGGCTCGCGGGCTCGACAGTGCCGGCGCGAAAGCGCAGTTGCGAGGAATCGTCAGCCGCGCGCGCCGTCGGCGCGGCGAACGCTGCGAGCAGTGCGAGAGACGCGATCGCGGTCGCGGTGATGGTCGAGGTGAATTTAACAGTCAAAAGGATGCTCCTAGCGCTCCTGAGATTGAGAATGATTCTCATTTACAACACCGGGCTCACGATGTCAAGCCGCGGGTCGTCCGCTGAACGACATAACAGACGGGTCGGTCCAACACTTAAATGGCTGATTGCAGGGCTCGCCTGGAGCCACGACGCGAAATTTATTGACTATTGCGGCAATGGCGGGTAGTTCATTAGATCCGATTGCATCCTGGGGAGAAGACGTTGCGCGGGACGAAGTTGTCGGTAAACCGAATTGCAAAAACTGTCGCGGCACTCATGCTCGCGATCGCATTCGGCATTGTCGCGCCGCCCAAAGCCTCGTCGGAGACCAAGCTCCCGTTCCCGCATCCGAAATCCATCCAGCCCAACGTCGATTTCTGGGTCGACATCTTCACCAAGTACTCCGAGAACGATTTCGTCATCGTCGATCGCGACAACATCCAGCGCATCTACCATGTGTTTCATCTGCCCGGTGACGGTCAGCCGACCCGCACCGATATCGACTGGGCGAACGCATACCTCAAAACAAAATACGGCGACATTCTGAATCACCTCGCCTCCGGACGCGAACCTGCCAACGACGAAGAGCGTGAAGTTGCCGCCATGTTCAAGGGCGAGCCGCCGAGCGCCTACGCCGCCGCCGCGCAGAATTTGCGCGTGCAGGAGGGACTGCGTGAGCAGTTCCACGAGGGCTTGCTGCGCAGCCGCTACTACATGCCCACGATGGAGCGGATTTTCCGCAACGCCGGACTCCCGCCCGAGCTGGTGACGCTGGCGAGCGTCGAGTCGGGCTTTCACGGCGCTTCGCGCTCGAGCGCGGGCGCGGTCGGCATCTGGCAGTTCACGCGCGACACCGGCAAGCACTACATGAAAATCACGCGCTATCACGACGATCGCCTGATACCGGACCGCGAGACGCTCGCGGCCGCCAAGCTGCTGCGCGCGAACTACGACACGCTTGGCGATTGGCCGCTGGCGATCACCGCCTACAACTACGGCACCGGCGGAGTGGCGCGCGCGGCTGAAATCTACGGCGGCGACTACTCGGAAATGGTCGAGCACTACCAGGGACCGCATTTTGGCTTCGCGGTGAAGAACTACTACGCGGAGTTCCTGGCCGCCTTGCAGGTGCATCGCGACGAGGACAAGTACTTCCCCGGCATCGAGGACGAGGAGGCGATTCGGCCCGCGCCAATCAAGGCCGACTTCGCGAGGCCGAAACGCTCGAAGAAATCGCACACGTCACACACGCACAAGATTTCCGCAAAGACCCATCACTCGAAAAAGACTGTAGCGCAGAAAGCCTGATCTTCTGTTCCCCTCTCCTGAAGGGAGAGGGGCTAGGGGTGAGGTTGCGCGCGACGCGGCCATCGCAATCCTGGCAAGCGCGTGTATGCCTGCGTCTGTTATCGTTTAGGTGATGCCCCGCACCGCCGCGCAATCCCCGCAGCTCGCAGTCCTGGCCCAACGGCTGAAGGATCGGCTGGGCAACGATCGCCTGGCCGATAGTGCACTCGCGGCGGTCAAGCATCGTGCGCCCGACGACCAGTTGGCGCTCGCGTTTTTAACCAAGCTTGCCGAAAATTCCGCCGCCTCGCTGAAGGAACGTGCTGCGCGATCGCGACGCCGGCGCCGACCTCATCTTTTGCCTCGGCTCGTCGGAGCTGATCGCGACCGAGCTGTCTCTGGCCGGCCGCGAATGGGCGCAGATTTTTCTCGACGCGCGCGCGCAGACTGTCGACGGGCTCGTCGCCGCGATGCGCAGCGGCACGCGCCACCATCGACGCGCCCGACCGGCAGGCCGCCGCCGCGGTGCTCGGGCAATTCATGCGCCGCATGATGGTCCAGGTGGCGATTGCCGATCTGCTCGACCGCCTCAGCGTCGGCGAGACGGCGCTCGCGATGTCGGAGCTGGCCGACGAATGTATTCGCACCGCGCTCGAGCTGGCGACTCGTTTTCTCGGCGAGCGCGCGCGCGTGATCGGGCGATTTTGCATCCTTGCGATGGGCAAGCTTGGTGCGCGCGAGCTCAACCTCAGCTCGGACGTCGATTTGGTTTATCTTCACGCGTCCTCGGATTCGGCGGCAGCTCCGAAGCGGCGTCGCGCCTGGGCGAATGGTTTACCGAAATTCTGTCGGCGCGATGCTTTCGAATCGATTTGCGGCTTCGCCCCGGCGGCCGTTCCGCGCCGCTGGTCACGCCAATCGATGGCGCCATCAACTATTACGAGAACCTCGGCGAGCCGTGGGAACGCGCGGCGCTGCTGCGTGCGCGGCCGGTCGCCGGCGATCTCGAAATCGGCCATCAATTGCGCACCGAGCTCAATCATTTTGTGTTTCGAAGCTACCTGGACTTCGACACGCTGCGCCATTTGCGCGCGATGAAGCATCAGATCGAGGCGGAACTGCGAACGCCTGCGATGATCGAGCGGAACATCAAGCTCGGCCGCGGCGGTATTCGCGAGCTCGAATTTATCGTGCAGGCGCTGACCCTGATCTACGGCGGACGCGATCCGCGGCTTCGAATCGAGCAGACTGTCGCCGCGCTCGAGAAGCTCGATGCGCTCGGCTATCTGCCGTCCGAAGCGCGCGCACGAACTTGCCGACGCGTACCTGTTCCTGCGCGACGTCGAGCACAAGCTGCAAGTCGTCGCCGGCCTGCAAACCCACGTGCTCCGCCGACACCGAGAGCGGGATGCGCTCGCTGGCGGCGCGAATGGGCTTCGGCAAAGCCGGCGAGCGATGGAAGAATTCAGCGCGCGGCTCAAATCTCATCGCGCGATGGTCGCGATGCAATTCCGAGAGACGCTTGCCGGCGGTGACGAGGAATCGCCGCCGGTGCGGTATCTTCCGATCCGCCGAGCTGGCGTGGAATTCGGCCCTCGATCCCGATGCCGCGACGCCGTACCTGGGCGAGCTCGGCTTCGACCGCCCCGACGAAAGCGCGCGCCATCTCGAGCTGCTCGCGCGCGGTCCCTCGCACGCGCCGACCAGTCCGCGGCGCCGCGAATTGCTCGAGCGGCTCGGCCCGATGCTGCTCGACGAAATCGGCCCGCTTCCCGATCCCGACCTCGCGCTGATGAACCTGGCCGAGTTTATCGCCGCGATCGGCGCGCGCACTTCGTTCCTGGCCTTGCTCGAGCAGCATCCGGCGACGCGGCGAATCCTGCTCCGCCTGTTCGCATCGAGCGCCTATCTTTCGACAATTTTTATCCGCCATCCCGACATGCTGGACACGCTGGTGCGCTCGGACCTCGCGGCGACGCGGCGCAGCCGACCGAATTGACGCGAGAAATCGCCGGGTAGATGGCGGCGAGTCCGGATTTCGAGAGCAAGCTCGACGCACTGCGCGCGTTTCGGCATCAGGAATTTCTGCGCATCGCAATCGCTGATCTGGCCGGCGATCTCGAGCTGTTCGAGGTCGAGCGCGAGCTCACAAATCTCGCCGAGACGGTTCTCGACGCGGCGATGGCGCTAGCGCGAAGTCAGACCGAGGCGCGTTTCAAGATTCCCGCAACGATGCGGCTATGCGCAATTGCGATGGGCCGGCTTGGCGCGGGCGAGATGTCGTACAACTCCGACCTCGACCTGATTTTCGTCTACGACGATCGCGCCGAAGTGGCCTTCGGCAGCCGCGAGATCGCGTCGCGAATCACGCAGAAATTGATCGCGATACTCGAATCGCGCACGCGCGAAGGATACGCGTACAAGCTCGATCTGCGCCTGCGCCCATCGGGCAACGCGGGTCCGCTGGTCACGTCGCTGCAGGGCTTTCGCGACTACCATCGGCAAAGTTCGGCGGTTTGGGAGCGGCAGGCGCTGGTCCGCGCGCGGGTGATTACCGGCGACCCCGATCTGGGCCGCGAAGTCGAAGCGACGCGCGAGGAATTCGTCTTCGGCCGCGGGCTGACGGCCGCGAAGTCGGCGAGATCGCCGCGATGCGTCGGCGGATGGAGAACGAGATCGGCGCCGAAGGCAAGACGCGCCTTAATATCAAGCAGGGCCACGGCGGATTGGTGGACGTCGAGTTCCTGGCGCAGATGATGGCGCTGTCGCACGGCCATCGCCATCGGGAGCTGCGCGTGCGCGACACGATGGGATTGCTCAACGCGCTCGACAGACTCAATCTGCTGGCGCGCGCCGACGCGTCCGTGCTCGAGGACGACTACCGGTTTCTGTCGCGTCTGGAAAATCGGCTTCGCATCGAAAGCGACCAGCCAGCGTGGGCCGGCCACCACGTCCGTGATTGGCTGCGACCGCTAGCGCGCCGGATGGGATTCGAAGGCGCGGACGGCGCAGCCCGAATGCTCGCCGAACTGGCCAGCGCCGCGATCGCATCCGCGCGATCTTCGACCGCTACTTCACCGCCGCGGTGGTGTCCTAGTTCGACATCCAGCCCGAGGGTGCAATGATCGCTAAGCAAAGACGCACGCGGAAACGCCGAACCGGCTAGCGCTCGATCCACACAAAATTCAATCCGATCGACATCATCAATCGTCGGTCTCGCAATGCTTGCGACCGATGATACTCAAATTCGATAAGATCAATGTTTTGTCTAACGCGATTTACTGCTTGCGGTTCTGGACAACGAATTGAGGTTATTCCTAGTTTCTTATAGCGCCGACGTTCTTTCGGAATGCGAGGTGCCAATGCTCGCAAATCCTTATCTACGGTGACAAGAGCTGCTGCATCTTGTTCACCTATTGCTGCGATGATCGAATCTGCCGTGCCCTTCGGTACGATAAGGCGCACTGGTTCAACCGTATGCCCTCGACTTCGGAAGACGTCGCCCACAGATTCCGGAACACACTCATCCAGATGGATTAGAATCCCCCCGATGAGCACTGGCGTTTATGCACTCGCGCGGCGAAGAGGGCGTCTGATTTGTAATTTCCGTTCGTGCTTTATCGCAGCTTCAATGTCTTGCTGAGTGAGACGGGGAAACTCTTTGAGGATCGCTGCCGTATCGTAGCCCGCGTTTCTATATTCTAGTATCGCGCTTGTTGGTATTCGAGTGCCAGTTATCACCCATTGGTTGTGAAGCACGTAACGTCGGCGTTCCACGTTTCCGTATTCGTCGGGCGTTCGATCACGCAGCTTATTCGCGGCGTTGCGCAAATCCTCGCCCACGGCTTTCAGATCAAGACGAACAGCTTGCTGATGACCCGCGACCGCATCTCGGACAACGTCAGAATTTGGTTCTTGAAAATAAACTTCCTTTCCAGCCACGAATAACACGAGGCTCGACCAAGGCGTTTCGTGATGTTGTTTGAGTAGCTGACCGACCTTTCTGAGCGTCTGCAAAGGCTTGTGATGATGATTCCGAAGGAGCGCGATCGACCTGAGGCCGACCAAATCGCGAAAGGAATAGACGCGACTGTGCGGGCTGCGACGAGCCTCATCCGCGTAGGTCGGATCAAAAAAGCCTGTTCGATCCCAGTAACGTAGCTGGGCGTGGCTGAGTCCAGTCAGCCGATGAACATGTTCAGCACTGAACGCCTTTACATCGGTGGCCACGCGCGTATCCTCTCGGTTCGACGCTTATATCATACCTCCCTGTCACGTCGCGGGCAGCCTATTCCGGGCAGTCGGTCAATTATAGGAATTCCCTATAATATTGCCCCAAAAATGGCACTAAAGCCGCCATGCGGGCGAGCGGCTCCTGAGGAGCGGTTACTCGAAATCCAGTTTTACTCCTGCCAGGACGTTTATCGTTGGGGCTTTGAAGCCGAAGGCTTGCGAATAGTCGCGGTCCATCAGGTTGTTCACGCGCGCGAAAATTTCTTCGTTGTGCACGTGGCTTAGCGGGATTCCCAGCTCGTACGAGACTACCGCATTGACCAGATTGTACGCGGAGTGATTCGCGACCGGTGGAACTCCGCTCACCGTGATGTCGTCGCGATCGCCGATGAAGATGTAGTTCACGCCGGCGGTGATTTTATCGTGCGGCAGAAAACTCCCGCTCCGCTCGTATTGCAGCAGCGCAGACGCCGTGTGCTTTGCGACGCGCAAGGGAGCTGCCGTCGAGCCGGCTGCGTCGGCGTGCGTCTCGTCGAGCACGGTCACGTTGCCGCTGAGGGTCAGTCCCTTGAAGATAGTGAGGCTCGGCACGACTTCGACGCCTTGCACGTCCACGCGCGCCGCGTTGCCCGCTTCCGATCCGAACACACAGGTCGGGCCGACCTTGCATGGCACGGTGACGATCAGGTTCTTCACGCGGCGCGAGAAGTAGGTCGCGGTCAGAGACGCGCGCTCGCCGAAGTTGGTGGTGAATCCGCCGTCGTACTCGCTGGAAATCTCAGGCCGCAGGTTGGGATTGCCGAAGTTCGGGAAGTACAACTCGTTGAACGCCGGCGCGCGAAAGCCTTCAGTGTAGCTGCCGCGCAGGGTCGTCGAGATTTTTGTAATCGGAATCGCGACCGACCACGCGGGGCTGACCTCCTCGCCGAACTCGCTGTTGCCATCGACGCGAAATCCACCGGTGACAAGCACGTGGCCGTTGATAAAACTGCCTTCCTGTTCGAGGTAGCCGGCGTACTCCTGGCGGCGCGCGTGAAATTCGGTTACGCCGGCCCCGAACGGGGACACGGTTTGGCAGAAGCTGCAGGAGCTGCTTGAGTGCAGCCATCGATCGAGAAATTCGAAGCCCACCAGCGTGCGGAAGCCGGGCAAGGCGGAAGGCCACGTATAGATCGCTTCGGCGTTGCCGCCGCGGGTCTCCTCCGGAATCGAATCCGTCTCGAAGTACGGCACTCCGAAAACGACGCCGCCCGGAAATGGCGGCGCGTTCAGCCGCAGATCCTGACGCACGAAGAAGGCGCTCACGCGCGCGAGCAGGTTTTCGCCGAAGTGATGCTCGACTTCGCCCTTGTACAGCATGAACTCGTTGCGCTGATGCGCCGTCGAATCGAGCGGCACGCCGTCAAACACCAGGAAATCGGGCAGGCTCACGTTCGACGCGGTGTAACGCGCGAAGCCGCGAATCACGGTGTCGTCGCCGAGGTGGTAGTCGAGCCGCGTGTTGAGCGCGAGATTGTCGGAGTTGTCGTTGACCGGTCGAAACCCGTCAGTCGAGAAGTACGACACCGCGCCCGAGTAGCCGAGATTTCCCTGGGCGCCGCTGACGGTCGCGACCTGCTGGCTGGTCGCGCGATTGCCGCCCGCTGAAAGCAGACTCGCCGTCGGCGGGCCCTCGCCCTCCTGCGAGAGCACGTTGACGACGCCGCCTATGGCCTGCGAGCCGTACAGCGAGCCGCCCGCGCCGCGCAGGATCTCGACGCGATCGAGATTGTCGGTGGTCAGGTTGGCCAGGTCGAAGCTGCCGGTCGCGCCCGCGTTGACTTCGACTCCGTCGACCAGCACCAGCGTCTGCGACGGGGTCGCGCCGCGAATCGATACGTCGGTGACCGCGCCGGGCGATCCGCTCTGCGTGACCTGCACGCCGGGCACCTGGCGCAGCACGTCCGCAACGCGTTGGATCTTCTGCTCCTGGATTTGCGGATCCTCGACCACCGTGATCGTCGTACCGATTTCGCCGATTGGCTGCGGGATTCGCGTCGCGGTGACGACGATCGGACTCAGCTTCTGTGCCTCCTGCTTCGCGGGCGGCGTCGCCGGCTGAGCGCCCTTCTTCTTTACCGGTGAGGAGTTGGTCGTCTGGGTTTGCGCCGGTGATGACGCCGCCGCAGGCGCCTGCGCTCGCGCGATCTGGGCTGAGATAGACACCGCTACCATTGTTGAAAGTAAAAACTGAAAAAACCGCATGAACTCCCTCCGAGTTCAAAGGCTGCCGTCGCGCTGAGGAGAGTCAGGCCACCAAAAAGAAAACCCGACCTCTCGCGAATCGAGGAATCGGGCTTCAGGAAAATCGTGCCTGAGGCCACCCTCCCCGCGGAAGGCAGACAGTTAGTGACCCGGCCGGTCTCCTGGCTTGGGGTTCATCCTCGGGCCCGCCTTCCCGCCGAAGCGGTGGCATCATGGGCCGTCGTCCCCCCACACAGTTGCGGGGCAGCGCCGGATTTTAACCGGCTTCCCGTGCACCGGGTGCGACGCAGAAGTTACGCGCGGCACAGATGGTAGTCAACGGCGCGCGAGTCGAGCGAAAATGTTTCTTTTTAGTCACGCGCGGCGCGATCGTGTACACTGGATGATTCGCATGGGCACGATAACGCTAATCACCGGCGGCGCTCGCAGCGGCAAGAGCATGCAGGCGTTGAAGCTCTCGCTCCCCTATCAACGCAAATTTTTCGTCGCGACCGGGCAGGCGCTCGACGACGAGATGATGGCGCGGATCGAGTTTCATCGCACGACGCGGCCGGCGGACTTTAAGACCGTCGAGGAGCCTGCGCAGATTGTCGCCGCGCTCGAGAAGCTCGGCAAAAGCGCGGACCTGGTCGTGGTCGATTGCCTGACGCTGTGGATATCCAACCTGATGCTGAGTAACCCAGCGGACGGGCCGATTCTCACAGAGGCGGACAGGCTCGCGTCGGCGCTGAAGGAGGCCTCGTTCGCGAGCATCGTGGTGACCGATGAAGTTGGATCGGGAATCGTGCCGACCGATCACGCCGAGTCGCGCCGCTTCCGCGATCTGCTGGGCTGGACCAATCAGAAAGTCGCGGCCATCGCGGATAGTGTGCTGATGATGGTCGCTGGATTGCCGCTGAAACTGAAGTGAGCGTGACCGTCATGACGCCATCGTGACGAGGACCGCAATCTCGACCAGCTCGCCGCACGCGCCGATCAAATCGCCCGTCACCCCGCCCATCCATCGCCGGTAGAACCAGCGCATTTTGAACACGATTATGATTGCGACCGCGGTTGCGAGAGCAATCGGGCGCATCGCACTGAGTATCAGCATCACGGCGATCGTGAAAACTGCGACGAAGGCAGAACGTGAACCGAGCTTGTTGTTGATCAGCAGCGTCGAGCCTGCGCCGGAGGCGCGCAGATAAGGCAGTCCGGAGGCGACCAGGAGCATCGCCCACCGCGCGAGCATCGGCGCGACGAGCAGGGCGGCGTATCGGCGATGGCCGGCGAGCGTCGAGAGCGCGAGGATCTTCAGCGTCAGGTCGAAGAAAATTGCGCTCGCGCCGAAGGTCCCGACGCGGCTGTCGTGGAGAATGTCGAGGGCGCGCTCGCGATCGCGGCCGGCGCCGAGCGCGTCGGCGGTATCCGCCAGTCCGTCGAGATGAACCGCGCCGGTGATGACGGTGAGCGAGAGGATGATAAGAACCGAGCGAATCACTTGCGCGAAGATGTGGGCGAGAATCCAATCCTCGGCGATGAGCGCGGCGCCAAGCGCGAATCCGACAATCGGGAACCACGCGAACGAGGCGGCGACCGTGTCATCGGAGGCGCGGCGCTGATCGATCACGGGAAAGATCGTGAGGAAGCTTGTCGCGAGACGAAGCTCGTCAGTCATCGCAGTTTGCCGGAGACCCCGGCGCCCTCGAACGTCGCCATGTTGTTGAGCAGGTCGAGTGCGGATTCGATCACGTTCATCGCGAGCGCGGCGCCAGTGCCCTCGCCGAGCCTGAGATCGAGATCGAGAATCGGCCGGAGCCTGAAGTGATCGAGCGCGAGCGCATGGCCGCCTTCGGCCGAGCGATGGCTGAAAAAAAGATGATCGAAGAGGCCGGGATGAATTTTCTCCGCGACTGCGGCGGCGGCGGTCGCGATAAAACCGTCGACGACGACCGGGACGTTCGAGGCGGCGCCGCCGAGGCACGCACCGGCCATCGCGGCAATCTCGAAACCGCCGAGCGCCGCCAGCATCGACTCGCCCGAAGCCAGCGCCGCGCGATGAATCTCGAGCGCGCGCGCGACGACTTCGGTCTTGCGGCGCACGCCGGCGTCGTCGAGGCCGGTGCCGCGGCCCACTATCGAGCGCGGCGAGATCCTGGTCAGCGCGGAGAGGAGCGCGGCGGCGGGCGTGCTGTTCGCGATTCCCATCTCGCCGATGCCGATCAACGTCGCGCCGTCGCCGGCGAGCTCGCGCGCGATTTCAATTCCCACTTCTAGCGCGCGCGTGGTCTCGTCGGGCGTCATCGCGGGGCGGTCGAGGAAGTTGCGGGTGCCGGCGCCGACGCGGCGATAAGTCACGCCCGCGAGCGGTTTTACTACTACGCTGGTGTCGGTTTTGACGCCGACATCGACGACTTTGAGCGAGTAGCCGAAGCGGCGCGCGAGCACGCTGATCGCGGCGCCGCCGCCGGCGATATTGCGAAGCATCTCGGCCGTGACGGCCTGCGGAAACGCGCTGACGCCTTCTTCGGCGACGCCATGATCGGCGACGAACACGGCGATTGCGCCTCGACCGGATTTCACCGATTCATTTTCGTTGTGGCGGATTGCGGCGTAGCGGCGCACGAGTTCCTCGAGATAGCCGAGGCTGCCGGGAGGCTTGGTGAGAGAGTTAAGGCGCGCGTCGGCAGCCCACGCCGCTTCGTTGTCGATCGGAAGGATCGAGGCGATAGTTTGTTTGAGTAAAGACATGCGGCGTGATCGCATCACGCGCGACGGCGGCTTACAAGAAGAAACGGAGGCGCTCGATCGGCGAGACTTTATTGAGGGGCCGCAGCAGATGTCACCATTCTCGCGATCAGTTGATGAGGGTTCCTCGAATATGGCGACATCGCGCAGGTCGCCGCTGAAGTTCTTCTGGTTGGTTTTTGCTCTTTCGATTCCGTTCTGGTTGGTCGGCGCCGCGACCGGGCTACAGCTGTTGCCTGGACTCCCGGTGGCTGCGCTCATGTTCGTCTGTCCAGTGGCTGCCGCTTTGATTCTTGTTTACGGAGAGAACAAGACCGCCGGAGTAATCGCGCTGCTGAAACGATCCTTCGATTTCGAGCGAATCAGAGCGAAGGCCTGGTACGCACCGGTCCTGCTCCTGATGCCCGCCGTGATGGTCTTGTCGTATGGGCTGATGCGCTTGACGGGGGTGCCGCTTCCCGCCCCGCAATTCCCGGTTGTGCCGGCGATCGCGATGTTCCTTGCATTCTTTATCGCCGCGCTGGGCGAAGAGTTGGGCTGGTCTGGATACGTCACCGACCCAATGCAGGAGCGGTGGGGAGCGCTCGAGGCCGGAGTTCTACTGGGGCTGGTGTGGGCCGCATGGCACATTATACCGTTGATGCAGGCTCACAGATCACCCGCGTGGATCGCCTGGTGGTGTCTAGGCACTGTGGCGACGCGGGTCGTGATGGTTTGGCTCTACAACAACACGGGTAGGAGCGTCTTCGGCGCGGCTCTCTTCCACACCACGATCAACGTCAGCTGGCAACTGTTTCCGATCCACGGCTCGTACTACGACCCGCGTGTCACCGGCCTGATCATGACTTTCGTGGCCGCAATCGTCACAGTCGTGTGGGGGCCACGCACGTTAGCTCGACGCATAAATGCCTGACCGGCCGCGCGGCGGTTGCGGCTTGCCTGGGTTCGGAGGTTTGGGCCACATTGCGGCAGGGTTATGAGCGAACTGAGGATCATCGTTGAGGCGGAGCCGCCTCGGGCCTGGATCGAGGTGGTCGAGCGCGGGTTGCACGATCACAACACCGCGGCTACCGGGATTGTCGAGTTTTATCCGGTGGGGTTTGTTATCAAGGATGCAGGCGGCGCGATCGTGGGCGGACTGTTGGGAAATATCTCCCGCGGATGGTTGCGCGTGCGATCGTTGTGGGTCGATAGCTTGTGGCGCGGGCGCGGCTACGCGACCGAACTCATGGCGGCGGCCGAGCGATACGCAATCGGGAAAGGATGCGTCGCGGCATTTCTTCAAACTGCGAGCTACGAGGCTCGGCCGTTATACGAAAAGCTGGGCTACCGCGTATTCATTGAAATTGATGATCATCCGGTGAAGGGTCATCGCCGGTACTACCTGACCAAGCGGCCGCTCCGCGGAATCGATGCCAAGCGCCGCGATCCGCAGGATGCAGTGAAGGTCGTGATGCAGCCGTATGCCTCAGCCGAGGTGCAGAGGATCATAAATGATGGCATCCACGGCCATGCCCATGCGGCGATAGGTCTTCCCGAGCAGATTGGGTCGGTGGCCAATGTCTTTATACAAAGCGATGACGGCGAGATCCTGGGTGGAGCGCTCGGCAATACCTGGGGGCTGTGGCTCTATGTTTCTGACGTGTGGGTCGATCCGGGAATCCGTGGAAAAGGCTACGCCACGAAGCTGATGACTGCGATCGAGCATCTCGCGCTGGAGCGTCGATGCGCCTATTCCTATCTCGACACGTTCAGTTTCCAGGCGCGTCCGATGTACGAGAAGCTCGGCTACCGGGTCGTCGGTACGCTGGAAGATCATCCTAAGGGGCATACTCACTACTTCATGAAGAAGGGTCTTGTGGATTAGGCAGGCACCAGCGCTACGGCTGGCAGAGTCAGAATCTTGAATCGCGCGCGGAATAGCGCGCTGTATAAGGACCCTCACCTTGCTCCTCTCCCTTGCAGGGAGAGGGGAAGAGTGAAAGTGAGACATTGCTTACTGCTGCGAGGCTCCGCTTCGCCAGTATTCACCCCATGCGCTGTAGTCGGGCGAGTCCTCCTGGCACCATCGCTTGCTCTTGGCATAGTCCCACGACTTATCAGTAAAGGGCGGATTGGCCAGCAGGCGCGCCCAATTGATTTTGCGGTTTTGCGCGTCGACATGGCATTCGATGTCGGCGACGACGTTGCCGTCGGGATATCTGGCCCATATCTCGACATCAGGATGCCGCGACGAGCTCTGCTGGAAGCGCGCCCAGTCGTATTCCTCTCCGTTGTAGGTGAATTGCGGCTGATCGATGAAAGACTGGCAGACCTTCGCGAGGTCGATCGTGCATCGGTCGTGTTGAAGAATCGAAGAGCTTGGCGGTGAGGATGCAGATATAGACGAGGTTTGCGGTGGCTGGGGAGACGAGTTCGGCGCCGCGGGATTCTGCGCACTACATCCTGCAAGCGCGATCAGCGAACACAGCGTCATTAGCGGTAGTCGCAGATTCATCGGAGTCACTTTCGTGAGTTAGTCGCGCGACGGCGGTTTGTTGGGCGAATCTTCGGGGAAGATCGCTAGCCAGATGGAATGATCGTCGATCTTCTTTAGCAACGATTCGTTGGCGGGCGAGTTTCGGTTGTTCGCGTCGTTCCACGAATCGAAATGGATCAGCGACTTCGGCGGCAGGCGCTGCGCCCAATCCGCGCTGGCGAGTATCGGGCGCTCGGGGAACTCGCGGACATAGCCGACGCATAGATAGGCGATCGGAATGACGTCGTCGGGGATGCCGAAAATTTCCGCGAGAGTGTCGTTGCGCATGATGCTGACCCATCCCATGCCCAGGCCTTCGGCGCGCGCGGTGAGCCACAGATTTTCGACCGCCAGACACGCCGAGTAAATCTCGACATCGCGGATGCTGGTCTTGCCGAGCACGGCGGGTCCGAAGCGGTCGGGCTTGCAGGTGACGATCAGGTTGAGCGGGGCTTCGAGGATGCCTTCGAGCTTGAGCGAGAGATATTTTTCGCGGCGCTCGCCGCTGAACTGGGCTGCATTTTTCTGGCGCTCGGCTTCGAAGACTTCTTTTACGCGGCGGCGCTGCTCGAGGCTGCGCACGACGATGAAATCCCACGGCTGCGTGAAGCCGACGCTGGCCGCATGATGGGCCGCGATCAGCACGCGCGCGAGGACCTCGTCGGGAATCGGATCGGCGATGAACTCGCGGATGTCGCGGCGGCGGAAAATGGCCTCGTAGAGGCCGCGCTTGAGCGCGTCGGCGAAGGCGTGACGATTGGGTTTGTCGGAGTCCATAGAGTTGTCATTCTGAGCGCAGCGAAGAATCCCGGAACAGTGCTCGCCCGCGCACCGGATCCGGGATTCTTCGCTGCGCTCAGAATGACATTAGCTGCTACGCAGCGGCGGCTTTCTTTGCGGCCTCGAGCGCGGCTTCGAAGTTGGGCTGGTTGGCGATTTCCTTTACGTACTCGACATAAGTGACGGTGTCGTTCTTGTCCACGACGAACACGCATCGCGCGAGCAGATGCAGTTCCTTGATCAATGCGCCGTAGCCGGTGCCGAAACTCGCGCTGCGCCAGTCGCTGAGCGTGGTGACCCTGTCGACGCCCGCCGCGCCACACCATCGCGCCTGCGCAAACGGCAAATCCATCGAGACCGAGAGAATCTGCACGTCGCCGGGGAGATTGCTCGCCTCGACGTTGAAGCGGCGCGTCTCGGCGTCGCATACGGGAGTGTCGATCGACGGGATGGTCGTGATGATTTTGACTTTGCCTTTGAACTGATCGAGCGTCGCCGGCGCCATCCCCTTGCCGACCACGTTGAAGTTGGGAGCTTTTTGTCCGACTTTGATTTCGGGGCCGACCAGGGTCATCGGGTTTCCCCGCATCGTAACGGCGCCTTTGCGTTCTTCCGCCATGAGAATTCTCCTTGATGATGAGTTGAAAATTGAAAAACAAACTTTAGCCGCGGTGTGGGCAGGAGGTAAAGCGGAGGGGAACGGGGAACTTGATTCTAATGAAACGCATCCTTGGGTTTCATACTTCCTTGGGCAGGGGTGACCTCCTTCGGCTTCGCTCAGGACAGGCTCTGCACCCAGTACTGAGAAAAGAAGCGGTTCCTGTTAGAGGATTTTGATTGTGATCCAGATCAAGCTGCCCAGTATGAGGACAGCGTTGGTTGCGGCGGTGGCGATTGCGCCCGGTCCGCGCTTGGCTGCCGCGCTCAAATAGCCGCGAGCGTAAATGATCCGCGCGATCAAGAACAACAAACCGAGTGCGATGCCGAAGTGATAGTTGACGGTCAGCGAGAATATCCATACCGCCGGGATGAAGACGATCAGAGCCTCGAGCGTATTTTCGTGCACGCGGAAGTAACGCTCGAAGTCGGGATTGCCGGTGGTGGCGGGCGCCTCGACGCCGTATGTCTGCCGCGCACGCCCAACCATCACGCCGAGAATCGAGTATTCCAGCAACGCCAACAGAATCACCACATCAAGTGCGCGTCCCCCAAACATATGAATCGTACCTCCCCGCGAAATTGTCGCGCGGCGCCGGCCGCTCGGATGAAAGTACTCGCGCAATTCGAAAAGCGCGAGACGTGAGATGCGGATCTAGCTACGGCGGAATTTTGCCTGGCGCGCTGCTTCGAGGTTGTCGGCGGCTTCGCGGGACGGTCGCGCGGGCATCCATCCCTTGGTGTAGTCGACGTCTTCCCAGGTTCGATCGTTGGCGTCCCACACGTAGGGCAGTTCGACGATTGTCGCGGGAGTAGTGATGGTCTCGAATGCGCGCATCGCATCGGCGACGATCTGGCGCTGCAAATCGGGTTGATCGGGTGGTCCGGTCTGATGGCCGAGGGGAAAATTTACGAACACCGCGCGGGGCGGCTTCACCGACTGAGTGATGTCGAGCGCCGAGGTCATGCTGAGCGTCGGGATTCCCGCTTCTTCCACCGCGCGTGCGATCAGTCCAACGGACTGATGGCATACCGGTCATGCGGGGACGAGGAAAAATGCGTCGGCGTGCGCGCGCTTGAGCTCGTCGACGATTTGCGGCGCGAGTTCGTCGCGGACTTTGCGCGTCGAATAAATTCCACCCATGAAACTGAACGCCGGATCGACGAGTTCGCCGATAACGCCGGCGGCTGCGAGCTCGCGCATCCGCTCGAGCGGGAAGACGCAGTTGACGTCGCGCTCGGCGTCGCCAGTGGGATAACCGAAGTGCCACACGCTGAGTTCGTCGCGCCGCGCGTGAATCGGGATACGTCGGTACGACGCGTCCTCGCGATGGAAGCGCGGTTGATCGCGATACATGATTCCGCCGGAACCGATCATCGCGATTCTGCATTCGGCGACGGGCTTGGCGAGCGGAGTGAATGGCGCCGATTCCTTGTGGACCCATCGGTAGGGCGTGAAATCGCTGTAGAGATCGCGCGTGCGAGATATGTATTCGACTGGCATCGTGTTCTTCGTTGTCACTCTACGATCGCAATAAAGGAATCGGCAAATGCGGCGCGGGCTGCGCCGTGGTGGGAGACTTCTCAAATGACAGATGTACCGCGAGAGACGATTATTGTCGCAAAATATTCACTCGCGACACGTGCCTTTGAAGCGTGCGGGTCTCAGACGATGCGCGAGCATCACCCACTCCCCCAATGGATGCGTAAGTTACAGGAGAGTGAAGGATGCGGCTGTTACCGACGGCTGGCGGTAAATAATGTTCATGAGGTGATTGACTCCGCCCATGGTTTTCTGCCAAGAATGTCTGCGGATTAATGGCCCGGGGGGGTCAATAGTAGATTACAAGACTCCCAATTTGGGCGAGGCAGGCCAGGCGTGTTGAGGTCCGGCGCTGCTCGTTATCGCAGTGTGAGCAGAAGATTGCGCAGGAAACGCATAACGCTGAGGAAAAACGGCCCCACTTGACTGAGGTAGCATTTTTCTGGCAGAAGGTATGCCACTCGATTTGGGGCGGGTCGTAACGAGGAGAGGGGTTCTTTGAGTACGCATCAATTTCTCGATCTCGTTTTGATACGGATAGGGATTACAAAAGACGCGACGTCAGCGTCGCAGGTTAGGGAGGGGAAGAGAATGCAGGGGACTCTAATTCATGCGCGGCGCTGGGCAGTGAGCGCTGTGGCAGCTTTTGTCATGCTGTGGTTGCCGACGATTGGCCATGCCCAGACGACCACGCTTTGCATTACCACAGGCGGACATATCGTGAACATCGATGGCACCTGCGGAAGGCATCAGACACAACTCTCGTTCCTTACGGCGGGAGTCCCGGGTGCGGCAGGGCCTGCGGGTCCCCAAGGTCCAGCTGGCCTTCAGGGTACAGTCGGCCCGGTCGGTCCGACGGGTACGGCTGGAATTGAAGGCTCCAAGGGTCAGCAGGGAGCCACCGGGGATCCAGGGCTGCAAGGCCCGATGGGACCGGTGGGTGTTCCGGGGCCGGATGGTCTTATTGGCCCCAACGGTGCTACCGGTCCGACCGGACCTACTGGTCCTCCGGGACTAACTGGAATTCAAGGGGCGACCGGCGTAGTAGGCCCCACTGGAGAGCGTGGGGAGACTGGACCGACAGGGCCATCGGGACCTGACGGCTTCAATGCGACTGTCCTGACCGGCGGCAATTTGGGTCTCGACGTGGCGACCGGGTCGGGAAATGAATTGGGAGAAGCAGGCGTCCTATGGTTCTTGGGAGCCGGGAACGGAATGGATGCGGTCCAGAGTTCTGAGGACATCCCCCTGCCTGGCTCATGGCAGAAAGTCGGGTTGGCGGGTTCTTCTGGTGGCGGAGCGGCTGCTGGAACGCTGTCCAATCTCCTGGTGAGGGTAACGGCACCGCCGGGAAGCACGGATGCTTTCGTGTTCGCCGTGTGCGTAAACGATGTCTGCAACATACCAACGACGTTGACATGCGCCATTGCCGGCAGCGGCACCACCATTACTAACGGGAATGTTTGCTCGGACACGGTCGATACTGTGTCGATCAACAACAGCGATCAGGTTTCCATTCAGGTAACCCAAGTGCTGGGGCCAGTTGGCGGTCTTCCCCTGAATCCAAGCCAGGTTTCGTGGTCGATGCTGTACAGCCGGTTCGCGAACGGTGACTGCGGGCCGGTTGGCAGTCCTTCGGCGGTTCCGGGATGCCCAGGGGTGCCTTTCTAGGCTCGGCGGCTTGGGGATGCGGTGGAACTATGAGTACGGGAAACTTCGAAAGATGTTTGGTCACGAGGGAGGGGAAGAGCATGTCTCACGGTAAAATGCGAGCGTTGCGTCAGCTGTTGGGGGCAGTCGCTGCAGCCGCGACCCTTGCGACGCTGATTATCGCGCTGCCTGCGAGTGCGAGCGCGCAGCTGATCTCGATTTGCGTTAAAACAGATGGTGAAGTAGTCCGGGTCGGCAGCCAAACCTGCGGCAACAATCAAACCAGGCTGGTCTGGAATTTCCCCGGGGCTACTGGAGTGCAGGGAGTTCAAGGCCCCGCCGGCCCTGATGGCGTGACGGGCAATCCTGGCCCCGCCGGTCCTGACGGAAATTCGGGCGTTACCGGCCTTAATGGACCGACTGGACCGACTGGGCCTTCCGGCCCGGCGGGAGTCCTGGGTCCTCCGGGTGTTCAGGGTCCCACCGGACCTACTGGTATCGATGGGCCTCCTGGACCCGTCGGCAGCGAAGGATTCAATGGACCAACCGGTCCAACCGGCTCAACAGGTGCAGCGGGAGCAACCGGTGCGACTGGTCTTACGGGTGCCATCGGTATCGGCGGAATGGGCCCGGCTGGCTCGACCTTGAATCCGCTACCTGTTCCCTTTCCCGGTGGTGACCAGCTTGCGGTCCTCTCGGGCGGTACCTTGGGTGTGAGTGTAGGAACCGATGACGGTCCAAGCGGCGAACTAGTAGCAGATGTTGACCTTGGATCGGTCAACTCGACTGGCGCCATCGCCAATGAACGGGCCATCGCGATGGGTCCGGGAAACGGATCGGAACGGGCGCTCTGCAACACAGCCGGTCCCGCTGGCTGCAGCAACACCGTTGCCCCTACTTGTGCGGATCTTGAGGTTCCCGGTGCCGGGGAGTGCTTCGACAATCAGACCAACTCAACAGGTACTCCTCCTGGCAGTGGCTCAGGTCCTAGTTCGACAGTTGGTGCGACCGCCACTGAGGGACCCGGAGCCATTGCTCCGACCGGTGATCCGGCTGGAATCGCGGTATTGAAGAACAACACCACTGCGGTGCCGATGCCCACGGGATGCCTTGAGTACTTAACGGTGACGAGCAGCAATCCACCGCCACCGGCTGTCGCGGGTCCAGGTCCCGCTTCTAACTACTCGTTCCAAGTGTGGCACATTACCTATAACGCCACGACAGGTGTGACCACTGCCACGGCCGGGCACAACTTCTGCACCATTGGTTCGGGTGCTACTAGCTGCTCGGTGTCCACACTCGTGACTGGTCCTGCCGATAAGTTTATGGGCGTGACTGGTCCTGGCGCCGACGGCGTGCCTTCCGCGCAGGCTGTCGCCGATATGCTCGTTATTCGAGGCGTGGCCAATGGAAACACGGATGTGAATGAAAATGCCAGCCTCGAATCCAGTATCTCGTGGTCGGCGTCATACCAGCTACCGGGCCGGTGCAGCGCCCCCAACACCAGTACGCAGTGCTTCACGGATACGGACTGCCCTGGCGAGGGCGTCCATTCGTGCTCATTAGACTTCACCGAGAACGGACCCTGTAATCCTCCCTTTGCGCCGTGATCGGGGTAAGGCTGGAGAGAGGCGAACTGTGAATCGACAAGAAAAGCGCAATGAATGCCTCGACGCCATTGCGGCGCGGGAGGGGAAAGGAATGAGACACTCAGGAAAAAGAGGTTGGCTGTGGCTGGCGGGAAGCGCGGCGGTGCTTGCGCTGATGATGAGCCTGCCAGCACATGCGAATGCTCAAACGATAACGCTTTGCGTCACTGGTAACGGGCTAGTCAAAGCAATCAATCAATCGTCCTGCCCAGGTAACACCACTGCCGTTACTTGGGCGCAGGTGGGGCCGACTGGGCCTACTGGACCAACAGGCCCTGCCGGATCGGAAGGGGCTCAGGGTCAGCAGGGACCTGCGGGTGCTCAAGGGCCCAACGGACCCACGGGCGTGACCGGCAATGTAGGCCCGGCTGGACCGATTGGGATCCCCGGAGTGGTTGGCAATATGGGACCCACGGGTCCTCAGGGTGACCAGGGCGGCCCGGGCGATCCGAATCCTTTCGGCGGAGAGGGCGGGATAGTCGGACCCACTGGACCTGCTGGAATAGCCGGAGCTACTGGCCCGACCGGGCCGACGGGCCCCACCGGAGCAACGGGATTCCACGGCGCTAATACTGAAGACGTGGTGGTTCTGACCGGTGGCACGCTGGGCGCGACAATCGGCTTCCAGGCGGGCATCCAGGCGGAGCCAGGCGAATCGGACACGATTGGTTCAGGGAACGGTGCGCAGATACAAGGGCACCTTCAAGCGGAGACGTTCGTGCCGATTCCCAACAATCCGAACGACCCGACTGGGGGTGTGCTGCAGGACTTTCACTTTACGATCAATCCGGGCCCGGGTGGACCAGGTGGAGCAGGCGGCGCATACAACTTTTTCGTGTGCGATCTGACAACCAATCCGAGTTGCGCTCTTAGTCCGCCAACCCCTGCCCTATGCACGATAACCCAGGGTACCGTTACGGCCGGTGAGAACGGAACGAACGCCACTGCTTGCCCGGACCCCGCTCACCCAGGCTCTTGCAGTTGCGAGAATGATGAACAATCGGGTCCCGGCACCGAGATTTTCCCGGTGAATCCGGGTGACTCAGTGGCAATCATTGTTTCGCAGGCGGATAGCTCAGCGCCGACGAGCAACGTGAACGTGAGGTTCTCGATGAGCTACATTCACAACGACCAGAACTAAACGTGCAACTGAAATTGGTCTGAAGCACAGGCCGGGACCGCAACAAGGCGGTCCCGGCCTTCTCATTGGCGGATACCAATTTGATATTACGTACGTCCCATGAAAAAGTATTGCCTTCCCGTTGCCGGACTTCTGACCTGGCTGTTGATGTTACCGCCACCCAAGATGCCGCCCGTCAAGGATTCTCGTGGTGACTACGCGGTGGACCTCACGGTGCCGGTCGGCAGATGGCTGACCTTTGCCACGTATCGGAATGAATCCGCCTGTCGCGGCGATCTGAAGAAGATGCCCGACTACTTTATGTGCGTGGAGTCCGAGAGGCTGCCATCGCTCACGCGTCGTTATGAGACATCCAGTTCCGCCGTACCCATGCAGACTTTGCCGGCTTCCCCCTTCTCTAACAGGTGATCGCTTGCGCGGAGGCCCCCGAAGCGGGCGTTGTCACGCCGACGCAGATGCGGAAGATTCACCGCTCTAAGGACGGCGGCGCGATACGCGAGCCGTTCCGCTGCTGGCCGCCGCCGGCGGTGCTGCTGGTGACGTTCGCATGTTTCTATTTTGCGATCGGTCCCGGCAACTACTTCGGTGTCGATGAGGTAGCGCAGGAGGAGACGGCGCAAGCACTGCTCGTCAGGCGTACGCTCGACGTGCCGGCAATGAACGATGTGCGGGTCGGGCGCGGGCGCTGCTTATACAGCGTCAAGAGCGCCGGACTGGCGTTCGTCGCGCTGCCGTTTGTATACGCCGGGCTGAAATTGGACGATACGTTTGGCTCGATGAACGGTGACGAGCTTGCGGGGCCGCCGATCGGGGCCGAGGAGCAACCGCTGCGCTCGAGCGGGCGGCTGGTAATCTCGGCTTCGCTGATTGTCAACGCGCTCGCGGGCGGCGCGATTGTCGCCGTTCTCTTCATGGTCGGTACGCAACTTTCGCCGAAGCCGCGGGCCGCACTGCTGATGGCAATAGCGGCGGGGCTTGCGACCCTGGTCATGTCGGAGGCGACCCACTTTTATCAGCACGCCTTGGACGCGCTGATGGTACTCCTGGCGTTCTGGTTTTTCCGCGGACAGAAAACCGAGGACCTCGCGAGCCGGGCTTTGTTCGGAGGCTTGAGCCTTGGGGTGGCTATCCTGGCGCGTCCGGACGCCGGTCCCGCGGCGGTAGTCATATGGGTTTACGGCGCGGCGGTGGCGTGGACGCTGCTCAGGAATTTGCCAGATCGATGGCCGCGAATGATACGCCACGCAGCACTCGCGACGGCCGGCCTGCTCGGCGCAGGCGCAGGTTCGTTGTATTTCAACTACCTGAGGTTTGGGAGCTTTATTCGGTTCGGATATACGCAAAATCAAGACAATTTCGTAATCGGCGCGGCCCACATTGCAAAGGCGATCGCCGGTTATCTCGTGAGTCCTGGGCTAAGTATCTTCGTGTTCGCACCACCACTGATTCTAGCTCTCGCGGTAGGCCGCCAAGCGTATCGCCGTTGGCCGTTAGAGACGGTCACATTGATTTCGGCCGCAGTTGCGCATCTGTTGTTCATTTCGTTGACCAGGGGCTGGAGCGGCGATTTATCGTACGGACCCAGGTACATGCTGGAGTCGATCGTGTTACTGATGCCGCTGACGCTGCCTGCCTTCGAGATGGCCGCCGATCTCGCGTCGCGGCGAGCAGTAATCGCGGTAGCCGCGGTAGTGGCCCTTGGATTCATAGTGCAACTAATCGGGGTCGCCGTGTACGTTACCGTGAACGAATGGTATCGCACCGAGGCAGGCGTCGTGGGCAACAACGCATGGGTCTTTGTTCCGAGCACCTCCCCGATTGTGTGCGATCTTAAACAACTCGTGGCCTGGCGGAATCTAAGTCCCTGGGCAATCCGGGCCTTGGCAGTTCCAGACCCGACCCTGGTGCTGTTGATGATCCTGGTCGTGATCGTATGGCTTGGCGGCCGGCGCATATTCCAGTTCTTTCGCGCGCCGGAAGCGGAGCCTGCCAACCTCGACTCGCGCGCATTCCCAATTGCAATCGTGTCGGCCGCACTGCTGCCGATTATGATCGGATTCGCAATGTCGCGCCCGCTCACCGAGGCCCTCAACCTCCACCTGTACGATTTGCTCAACGCCGGGATCGCGGAGCAGCAGGCGGGACACGCGGTATCGGCCGAGGAAGATTTCGCGATGGCCCTCACTATATATCCGTCGTGGAAATTTCCCAGCTATGACCTCGGCCTCCTGGAACAGGATGCGGGACGCACGAACGAAGCGATGTCGCTCTACGAAAAGGTGCTACGTGAGGATCCAAACTTCACACCCGCCCGGAATAACATCGCCTATATGCTGAATGCCGGCCTTACATCTTCAAATCCGCCTCCGCCTTGACGACGTAGATCGCACCGGCTTGCCCAGATGCTAGAGCTGATTGCGTTCCTCCCACCACGTTCTTCGCTATCCGCGGCTCGCCGGCATACAAGGTCTGCCGATAGGGCACTCACTTGGCGAACTGAATCAAGCGTTACGGGTTGACCTATGCGCAGGCCAATTCGGCTGGACGCTCCGCGGGCGATCTGCCACGCATGAGAGGCTACGGTCGAGTTCACCAGCACGACACCGGAGAAGCGTGAAACCGGCAGCGTGGACATCAGCAGTAACGCGGAGAAAGGGAAAAATACTGCGACCGTCAAGCTGAAGGGTAAGTCGGCGGCGACCTTCGCGACCGCGACGCCGACCGTCACGCCGACCGCGACTGCGACGGCAACCAGTACTGCCACTGCAACCGTTAGTGCGACGCCGACTACAACGGCCACGGGTGGCACCCCGACCGCGACCGCAACCGCCACGGCTACCGCGACCGCAACGGCGACCGCGACTGTCGCCACCGCGACCGCAACGCCGACCGCAACCGCGACCAACACAGCGACGGCGACCGCGACTAATACTGCAACTGCGACCAATTCTGCGACCGCAACCGCGAGTGCGACGCGCACCGCGACGGCGACGCAGACTGCCACTGCGACGAATACCGCAACGGCGACCGCGACCGCGACCAACACCGCGACCGCGACCAACACGGCGACCGCGACCGCGACCAATACTGCAACTGCGACCAATACTGCGACCGCAACCGCGAGTGCGACGCGCACCGCGACTGCAACCGCGACTAATACTGCAACTGCGACCGCAACGCCGACTGCAACTGCAACGGCGACGAATACTGCAACTGCCACTGCGACGAATACTGCAACCGGAACATCGACGGCGACCGCAACCGCGACGAACACCGCGACTGCGACGGCGACCGCAACCGCAACATCGACAGCAACCGCGACCTCGACGCCAACACCGACCGCCACCCGCACGGCGACAGCAACTGCCACCTCGACGCCAACACCGACCGGCACCCGCACGGCGACCGCGACCGCCACCGCAACCGCGACGCGAACGGCAACCGCCACCGCCACCGCCACGGCGACCGCGACCGCTACTGCGACTCCTACGGCGACTCCGTCCTGTTCGGCGGGGGAGATCTGCGGTTACGTGATGAGCGGGGTGACCCCGGTGCCAGGCTCTGGCGTTACGCTGTGGCAAGCGGGTACGACACTTCTTGCCACTTCAACCGCGACTGCCACTCCGACCACGACTTCTACCCCCACTGCCACCGCCACTTCGACTACCGGTTACGGAACGGGCGCGATCAAGCTCGGCACTGCCACCAGCGCTGCGAACGGCAGCTTCACTATCGCGCTTGCCAGCTGCCCCGCGGCGAGCGCCCAAATCTATCTGACCGCGCAGGGCGGCAACGCCGGTGGGGGGAGCAACAGCAGCCTGATGATGATGGCGGCGCTGGGCCCGTGCGGCAGTATCAGTTTGAGCACCCCGGTTATCGTCAACGAGGTGACCACCGCTGGCTCTGTTTACGCGCTGTCGCAGTTCTTGAGCACGACCAGTTCCGGGACGGTGGGCGCGCCTTCGACCAACGCGACCGGGCAGGCCAATGCCTTCGCTAATGCCGCCAACCTGGTGAGCGTGGCGAGCGGAGCGGCGCTCAGTACGACGCCAGGCGGTGCCAGCACGGCGCCGCAGGAGAATCTCAACTCGATTGCCAACGCGCTCGGAGCCTGCGTTCAGACCAGCGGACCTTCGTCGGCGGATTGCACGGAGCTGTCTGACTGCGCGCTGCCCGGGGCGGCGTTCAGTTCCGGGGCGTGCACGGGAGGCGTCGGGTCGGTTGCAGATACTTTGGCGGCCACCCTGTCGATCGCACGCAATCCGGCACTGGTGTCGGTTGCCGGAGTATACGAGGTGGCGACCAAAGCGGCTCTGTTCAGCCCCGCGCTGGCATCCGCACCAAACGACTGGTCGATGCCGCTGAGGTTTTCCGGGAACGGGAACTTCTTCTTTCCAGAAGGCGTGGCGATCGACCGCTCGGGCAAAGTCTGGGTGACGAACCTGGGTGGCGATACCGTAACCGCGCTTAACAACGACGGGACCCTGGACGGCAACTTTGCCCCCAGCGGGTCGAACTTCGACGAGCCAAATGGCGTGGCGATCGACAGTTCGAACCACGTCTGGGTGACGAACCCCGCCGGCGGCCCCGGCGACGCCGGTACTGTAACCGCGCTTTTCGGGAACGGGACCCTGGACGGCAACTTTGCCTTTGCCCCGCCGTCCGGGTCGAGCGTCAACGAACCATTCGGCGTGGCGATCGCCAGCACGGGCGTCTGGATGGCGAACCAAGGCAACAATACCGTAACCGAGCTTTCCTCTCTCGGATTCATACCTCACAACTTTGCCCCGAAGGGGTCGAACTTCGATGGACCATTCGGCGTGGCCATCGACAGCTCGGGCCACGTCTGGGTGACGGACTCCTCTGGCAATACCGTAACCGCACTTAACGACGACGGGACCCTGTTCGGCAACTTTGCTCCGACCGGGTTGACCTTCGATGAACCTGAATTTCCGGTGATCGACAGCTCGGGCAACCTCTGGGTGACGAACAGCCGTGGCAGTACCGTAACCGAACTGGTCGGCGTGGCGGCTCCGGTCTTGACCCCGATGGTCGCTTGCCTCCAGAAAACGCCGCCCGCGACGGTCTGTCTGCCGTAGAGGGACCGCCGCGACTGCCCCAACGGCTACAGATCGCAGGATCGAATCTCAGAAAAGGAAATTCGCCGCAAAAAGGGAATGTCATCATCAAATAAATTCGACTGGTCCTGCCTGGTGTTGAGCGCCATCATTTTGTGCGCGGCGATCCCAGGCATTTCGGATCCTTCGTCCGCTCAAACTATCAAGCCGGTCCAGCAGAAAATTTCCTTGCCGGGCTCTCCATTCGCCGCGGTCACAACCGCAGATGGGCGCTACGTCTTTGTCTCGATGGTCATTACAACGAGCACCGGCGGCGTCGAGGTAATCCGGCAGGGGGAAAATTCCGCGACCATCAAACACAACATCCCGACTTGCGGCTCTGCCCATGGCATGGCGATGAGCAAAGACGGGCGCTATCTGCTGGTTACGGTCCAGAAAGGTAAATCGTGTCCTTCCGGCGGAACTTCCGACGGAGTGCAGTTTATCGATGTGCGAAAGGCAATTGCCGGCGATTCCGATGCCGCGATGGGAACGGTTCGGACCGATCCCAGTGCGATCGAGGTGGTAATTTCGGTCGACAATGGAACCGGCCAAAACGGAATTATCTTCGTAGCCAATGAGTTTGCCGGCAAGAAGGATGGCGATCCCGATACCGTCAGTGCGATCGATTTCAAGCAGGCGCTCGCTTTCGTATCCGGCAAGAGCACAGAGCCGATCGTTGGCACAATCCCGGTTGACCGCGCGCCGGTCGGACTCGCGGTCTCCGCCGACGGCCGTAATCTCTACGTCACCAACGAGAAAGCGCTATCGGGCGAGAACTCTTGCGAGATTGCCAGTGACGGCTGTCTCCCGGTCATGAGTTACGGTCCCCCCGGGACATTGTCGGTGGTGGATATCCAGACTGGCAAAGTAATGGCGGATATTCCGGCCGGATGCTCCCCGACGCGGGTCATTCTGACGAACAACGATACGGTAGCATGGGTTTCCGCGCGTGACTCTGACAGTCTGCTCGCTTTCGACACCAGCAAGATCATCAACGATCCCACCAATGCGCTCTTATCGACCACGCCGGTAGGAATCGAACCCGACGGCGCTCAGCCTTTTTTTGGTACGCGTTTGATGGCGGTGGCGAACACAAACCGATTCGATGTGTGTCCCGGGGCCGGCGGCACGGTCAGCATTCTCAATTTCGATACGGCGCTGAAAAGCGGCGGCGACGCGGCTACGGTGGGCACTTTCGATGCGGGTATGTTCCCGCGGCAATGGGCCGAATCGCCCGACCACCGATTGCTTTATCTGACGGAGTTCGATTCCAACACACTCGCAATTTTCCCCGTGAACTCTATCGTCAACCAGGTTCAATAGTTATCGCGAGCGGATTTTACCCGCTGGTTGGTCTGGCTCCTCGCGCAGTTCCGCTTCCGTCTTCTTAAACTAAGATGACGATCGGCATATCCGGCTGAGGGGTCAACCGTGAGGGGGGGCGGGCCTGGCTTAGACCGGGGGCTAGGTAGAGAAGTTTTTGTTTCGAATTGTCGTGGCGGCTCCGGTCCTGACCCCGATGGTCGCCTGCCTCCAGAAGACGCCGCCCGCGACGGTCTGTCTGCCGTAGAGCGCCCGCCGCAACTGCCCTGCCGCGCCGCTCCGGGAGAAGCGGCGAGCAACCATAAGCGTTGCACGGCTGCTCGCGAAGCAGGGCTATTTGAAACGCGGAATGATTTCGGCGCCGAACCTGTCCAGCGAGCGCCGCGCCTTGGCCGGATCGAGGCCCGGCAACTGCGTCACGACGATGAGCTCGGTCATCGGAGTCGAGGCGACTATTTCTTCGAGCTTCGCTGCCACTTCGGAGGCCGTTCCCAGCACGCTGGTGCGTCTGAGCCGCCCGGGGTCGGGACGAATCAGCACCTTGCTCTGGTCGGCGGTGCCTGCCGCGGCCGAGAGCCACTTGCCGTAAAGTTCGGCCTGGTACATGAGCGCGTCGCGGGTGTCGCGCCACGCCTGCTCCTCGCTGTCGGCGATATAAACAACGCGGCTGTTAACGACGCTATAGCGCGCGGGATCCTTGCCGGCGGCCTTGAGCGCCTCGAGGTAGATGCCGATTTCCCGGCGTCCGCCGACGCATGCAAACCCGAGATCGAGCTCGGCGGCGCGCCGAATCGATTTAGCCGCGCCCGCTCCCCAGAGCAATTCAGGATGCGGCTGGCTCACGGGGCGCGGCAGCACGCGCACGTCGCGGAACTGGAAATATTTGCCGTCGAAGCTGAATCGCTCGCCGGTCCACCCGAGCTTGAGAATCTCGATGGTCTCGAGCGTGCGGCCGAGTCGCTGCGCGCGCGGCACGCCGTAGCCTTCGAACTCCTCTGCGCGGTAGCCCATACCGATTCCCAACCGGAGCCGGCCACCGGAGACTACATCGACGAACGCCGCGTCCTCTGCCAGCTTCAGCGGATGAAAAAAGGGCGCCAGCAAGACGTAGGTGCCAATGGTGATGCGGGTCGTGAGCGCCGCGATAGCAGCCGCCGCGGGCATCAGGGCGGGCAGGTAGCCGTCGTCGGTAAAATGATGCTCGGTGAGCCAGATGGAATCGAAGCCGAGTTGCTCGGCGGCCTGAACCTGCGCGAGCGATTCGCGGTAGAGCTCGCGAAATGACAGCGCCGAGCCCGGAGGATTGCGGAAATCGAGCTGGTAACCAACTTTCACCTTGCGCATGCGGGTGTCTCAGCGGGCGGCGAGACCGCCATCAACGATTAACTCCGTGCCGGTGATGTAAGACGCGTCGTCGGAGAGCAGAAAGACGATCGCGTTTGCGATTTCCCACGGCGTGCCCTGCCGGCGCATCGGGATTCGCGGCGCGACCGTGCTCTCGCGGTCGCCAACCAGGCGGCGCACCATCGACGAGTCGATCAGTCCTGGCAGGATAGTGTTGACCCGGATATTGTCGCGCGCGTGCGAGACCGCGGCCGAGCGTGAAAGTCCAAGTAGCGCGGCCTTGGTCGCCTCGTAGGAAATTTGCGAGTTGGAGCGCATCGCGGCAAGAGAAGAAACGTTGACGATCGCGCCGCCGCCGGCCTTCGCAATCTCGGGCACCGCGTAACGCATCATCAGGAAGTGGCTGCGCAGGTTGACGGCCAGCATCTTGTCGAACTGCTCGGTCGAGGTCTTCAACAAGTTGCCGCCGATGGCGATGCCGACGTTGTTCACGAGCAAATGCAGCGCGGAGAACGCACGCGTGGTGGCTTCGACCGCGCCCCGGCATTGCTCTTCGATGCTCACGTCGGCGGCGACCGCGTCGGCGCGTCCGCCTTCGTCGCGAATCGCCGCGGCGGTCTGCTGGGCGAACTCGAGCGAACGATCCGCGACCATCACGGCCGCGCCCTCGCGCGCGCACATCATCGCGGTCGCGCGCCCGTTACCGATCGAGAGCTTATCGCCGGCCTTCGCCGGCCCGTCCGCGCCGCCACCGACGATTAACGCTACCTTGCCCGTCAGGCGAGCCATGATTTTCCCTCCTGTTAGTTAGACCGCGGCGGGTCGCGCGGTTGGAAAGCGCCGCAAGTATTGAAGGAAGCGCGCGAGTGCGCGGTCGGCGTCGATAAGCAGTCCGTCGTGAAAGCAGATGGTCTTCATGATCGGCTCGTCTTCCTGGATGAGGCGGCGGAAGAATACCTCGCCGATTTGGAGCCGCTGCTCGCGCTCGGCGTCGTTGCCCTCGGATTTCGGCGTCGCAGTGACGGACCATCCATGAGTGCGGCCGTCGGGCGTCGGCGTGCCGGTCGCCATCGAGAGAATCGCCATGCCATTGAGGCGTCCCGCCAGCGCGATCGTGTTGGTTCCGGTCACGCGGATACGCTGATCGAATACGCCGAGGTTGGGATCCTCGAAGCGCACGTCGTACTGGATGCGGTAGTCGCCGACCTCGATCGCGTCGGGGTCACAATCGATCTTGAGTCCGTGCAAAACGCGCAGATGCTGAAAGTCCATCGAGTTGGTGAACGGCACCCACGGCTCGACCGGCAAATCGAATGCCTCCGCCGTGCGGATGTCGAGATCCGGCTCGACGTAGTCGACAAACTCGGGCGCGTCGAACAGCGGCGTGGTACCGTTGAACGCCCAAATCAGTCCCCACTTTTCGACTGTGGGAAATTTGAACATCCGGGCGGCTTTGGGAATTTTCTCGGACGCGGGAATTTTCGTGCATCTGCCGTCGGGGCCGTACTGCCAATGATGGAACGCACATTGGATATCGTTGCCGATGACTTTGCCCATGCCGAGGTCGGCGCCGAGATGGCGGCAGTACGCGTTCATCACGACCGCCTGGCCGTTCTCGCCGCGATAGGCGATAGCGCGGCCGTCGAGGAAGTCGCGGCCGATCACTTCGCCGGCGCCAACTTCGTCGGAACGCGCGATCGCATACCATGATTGATGGAATCCCGCCGGCGTCTTGGTGCGGGCGCCGCGTGCGCGCGATAGAGCGGTCGTCGATGCCATCGTCGGGAACCTCCGGTGCCAGTGGATGAAGATCTCAGGCCGCCGCGGCCGCGGATTGTGAGTCGAATTTTGGAAGCTGGACGAAGAACAGCACGCAGTCTTCCACGACTTCTAGTTCTCGGCTGGTGTCGGCGGGATCGACGCGGAACGCCGAGTGAGTGTCGAGCACCTCGCCCGAGGTCACGTCGCGAATCGCGCCGCGCTCGACGAACAGGAGCTCAGGTGCACGATGCCGATCCACCTTATGGCACGCGCCGCTCGTGGCGCGAATCTGGCCGATGTTCACGGCGCGCTCGCCGAACGTCGCCATATGCTTCAACTCGAAGCCGGGGTCGCGCGTCGCGATCCATCCGAAGCCGTCGGGATGAATGACGATGGGCTCCTCGTATCGCGGCGGCGGATACTCGACGGCGCGCCCGTTGACGTGTTCCCAAATCGCCTCGTAGCCGTCCTTGCGAATGACGCGGCCGTCGGGACTGCGGCGGGTGAAGACTCCACCGTCGAATTGCCCGAGGTCGCACATTTTTTCATAGCCCGCGCTCAACTGCTGGTAGCTCATGAAACCGTAGCCGCCCGAGCCGCCCATCTGGAGCAGCAGCACGACGGATTTGCTGGTGTCGGACTGCGGGCCGTAGAAAGTTCCTTCGGGAAAATAGCCGACCGTGCCGGCCTTGAGGTCTTTGCCGGGCGCGTAGTTCATCGCGCCTTCGAGGCAGAGACGGACCTGATCGAAATTGTGGCGATGACGCGGCGTGAAATAGTCGCCAGCCGTTCGCACGATACTCAGTTCGAAATTGTCCGGCGTGCCGGGCGTGCCCTGGAGCAGGCGTTTGAAGTCGATTCCGCCCGAGCGATGCCCCGAAACTTCGCCCCATTCAACGTCGGCAGCGTGTATCGTTTGCATAGCTGTGGGCTTAGCGCGGGCGTAGGCGCCGCGTCAAGGATTACGATGCGTTCAACGCGGGATGGTGTTCCTTCAGGATTGCGCCGCAGGATTCGATAGCGGCGAGAACGCCGTCGGCGACCCGGCCAGCCTTCACATTCGCGAGAAAGTCAGCGACGATCTTGTCCCAGGTGCCGGCGGGCGCTAGGGCATGAGTGTCGCGATCGGCCAGGATTTCCACGTAACGCTCGGCGATGGAAACGAAGAACATCACGCCGTCGCGATGCGTCCCCGGCGCGACGATTCGGACTGCAAACTCGCGATGTGCCAGTTCGCGCGCATGCCTGCGCTTCACTTCGGCCGGGACGAGCCGCATCCGAAGCGGCATCCAATCAAATAACAGGGCCAGTGCGATGAATATCGCGCCGTCGACAATGAAGCCAGTCCGGATCGTGTACTCCGGGCGTAGCAGAGCGACGATGCCCGTCGCCGAAAGCGCGATGATCGCGGCCCACAATACGGGATAGAGCGTATATCGATCGCTCGCCGGAACAATCACCAGGGCGAAGTCGGCACTGGTCTGATCTCTGGTGCTCTTCATCGCGGCCTCAATACGACCGCGCTCGATGCTGGTAAGCGGGCTCAATGCCATCACCAGGAACCCGAGGCGCCGCCGCCGCCGAACGATCCGCCACCGCCGGAGAACCCACCTCCCCAGCCTCCGCCACCGCCCCAGCTCGAAGATCCCTTGTTGACCCGCTGGAGTATCAGGGCACCGCGGTGTTGTGCCCACCAACTCGGGTCATGGCGATGGCGAAACCAGTTGATGAAGAAAATTAACCACGGACCAAAGAACACCAGGCACCAGACTATAACGAATGCTCGCGTGGCCGCTTCCGAATTCGCGACCGGGCGCGGCACCGGCTCCGCGCTGAGCGGATTGCGGCCGAGCACCCGCACGATAGCTTGCGTGCCGGCCAGGGCGCCGGCGCTGTAATCTCCGCGCTTGAAGCTGGGCAGGATGTAGTTTTGGATTATTGCCGCGCTGATGGCGTCGGTAAGCGTTCCTTCGAGGCCGTAACCCACCTCGATGCGAACTTTGTGCTCCTTGGGCGCCACGATAAGCAGCGCGCCGGTGTTCGAGCCTTTCTGTCCGATGCCCCAGTGACGGCCGAGCTGATAGCCGTAGTCCTCGATCGTATATCCCTGGAGCGAAGGCAGCGTGACCACCACGACTTGTTGGCCAGTCGCGCGCTCGTGATCGGCCAGCATCCCGGTGAGCTCGCTTTGGGTCGATGCATTCAGGACGCCGGCGTTATCGACGACTCGGCCGGTGAGCGGCGGAAATTTCGGTTCGGCGGCGAGGGCAAATGACGCGAGGATCGGCAGAAAGGAAATCAGCGGCAGAATGAGCGTCGCCCATACAGCTCGAAGGCCATGGTCGGCGCATGCGCAGCGAGCGCGCATCAGAACTTGACCTGGGGCACCTGTTGGGCTTGCTCGGTGATTGTGAAAGTCTCGCGGACTTTCATATCAGGATAGATGATCGCTGCTACCCATCGTCCTGGGATGGTCCTGAGTGTCGTGTTGTATTCCTGCACGGCGAGAATGTAATCGCGGCGCGCCACGGCGATCCGATTCTCGGTGCCCTCGAGCTGTGATTGAAGCGCGAGGAAATTCTGATTCGACTTAAGGTCAGGGTAGGCCTCGGCCACCGCGAGCAGGCGGCCGAGCGCGCCAGTAACCGCGGCTTGATTCTGCTCGAACTGGTGAAACGCCTGCGGGTTCGACAGGATGTCCGCTGGAAGCTGCATCTGCGTCGCATGCGCGCGCGCTTCAGTCACCTGGGTCAGGACAGTCTGCTCCTGGCGGGCATAGCCCTTGACCGTCTCGACAAGGTTCGGAATAAGATCGGCGCGCCGCTGATATTGATTCAGCACTTCGCTCCAGGCGGCCTTCACCTGCTCGTCGAGAGTCGGGATCTTGTTGACGCCGCATCCCGACAGCCCATCGAGCACCAGCCCAAGAGTCAGCACGAGAGCTAGCGCGCGAAGGTTCTTCAAGCGCATCAAGATGAACGACGAAGTGGTCAGGCGCCTTCGCGGCTCTTGAAACGGTGCTGATGCGGCTCGGGCGGCATAGTCAGCAACTCGCGAGAATAAATCTCACCGAGATACTCAATCAAGTTGCGCATCGAGACTACCGCGGTCGGACGGCCGTCGTCGTCAACCAGCGGGATGTGCCGGAAGCCCTCGAGCACCATCTTGCTCAGCGCGAACGCAACGTTGGCGTCAGCCGGAAGCGTGAACGGATCGGCAGTCATCGATGCGGACACCGGGGTGTGGATGATGTCGAGCGGCTGGCCCGCCACCTTCATCAGAATGTCGCGCTCGGTGAAGATACCCACGAGGCGGTCGTCCTCCATCACCAGCACGCTCGCGCGCCGCTCCCGCTGCATCAAGTGAATTGCGTCGGCGAGAGTGGTCGATGCGGAGACCATCAGCGGCGGCTGCGAGACCACTTCGCTAAGCGCAGTGTTGGCGAGCGCGGATTCAAGGACTTGGGGGCCAGGATGTTCGTCGTCGAAAAGCTCGCGGTCATCGTCGTTGCCAGGCATGAGTAAGCCCTCCGATGCCAATATTTCGCGAGCCCATAGCCTAGGCCGTTCACGAGCTTAGGGCAAAGGGCGCGGTATGCTTGTGTGGAACTAACTTGGCTGCGGCTACTTCGACGCCACGATCGTTTCCTCGACGTCTCGCAACCGATCCTTGCCGAAGAAAATCTCGTTACCGACGTAAAATGTAGGCGAGCCGAACGTGCCGCGCTCGACCGAGCGATTCGTATTCTCCAGCAGTTCGTCCTTCACCGGCTTGGTCTCGATCAGCTCAAAGATTTGCGCAGTCGGCAGCCCTGCCTCATCGAGCGCCGCGCGAAACACAGTGGGGTCGTCCATCTTTTTGGGATCGGCCCACATATTACGGTACATCTCGTCGACGTAGCGCTCGAACACGCTGAGCGTCCGCGCGGCGATCGCTCCGCGCATCATCATAAGAGTGTTTACCGGAAAAAAGGGATTGCTCTGAAATCGCGTAATCCCGTGACGCTTGATGAAGCGGGCCATCTCCAGCCGTTCGTACTCGGGCTTGTTCTTGATGCCGGCCAGGCTTTGCGCCGGCGAGCGATTGTTGGTCAGCTTGAAGACGCCACCGAGCAGCACCGGCACGTATTCGAACTTCACTCCCGTGCGCTTTTCGATTTCAGGAATCACGAGATGGCTCAGATACGCGTTGGGGCTGCCGAAGTCGAAATGAAATTCCACCTTGACCATGGTCTCACCATTTTTCCCCGAAGGGACGAATTTCCTGCTCGAATGTCCACGCGTCGCGAGGCTGCTGATAGAGCTGCCAATACGCGTCGGCCACGGCAGCCGGCCTCATGAGCCGGTTGACGTCAAGATTCTTCATCGCCTCGTCGCCCTCACGCTCCCGGATTCGATCGCGCACCCACGCGGTGTCGACGCCCGCGTCGATTACTAGATGAGCAACGTGAATATTCTTCGGCCCGAGTTCTCGCGCGGCGCTTTGCGCAACTGCGCGCAGGCCGAACTTCGCGGCCGCGAACGCCGCGTATCCAACTCCGCCACGCAGACTGGCGGTAGCGCCGGTAAAGAAAATCGAGCCGCGCCCGCGCGGAATCATCAAGCGCGCCGCTTCCCTGCCCGCCACAAAGCCGGAGTAGCAGGCCATCTCCCAGACCTTGCGGAACACGCGGTCGGTGGTCTCGAGCAGCGGAAAATTGACGTTTGCGCCGATATTGAAAATGCAAACCTCGAGCGGCGCGTGCTTGTCGGCGTCCTGCAGAAAAAGCGGTGAGGTCGTCTTCCTTGCGAGCATCGAGCGACCGCGCAAAGATTCTTCCGTCGTTAGTCTCGACGTCGGCGACCAATGGCGCGAGCTTGTCGCCCTGGCGGCGTCCCGCGAAAACGATGAAGCCTTCGGCCGCAAATTTTTTGGCGATCGCGCCGCCGATGTAATCGCCGGCTCCAATAACCGCCGCGGTCGCATTTTTCTTTTCCAAGGGCAATCCTCCTTGACCATCGCCCTCCGTCTAGGAACGGCGACCGGCAGTCCGATCTTTGGCGCGCTTGACCACTCGCTTAGCGGTACTTTTCAATATCAAATCCGAAAGCGCGCCATCGTTGACGGCACGCGCGAGAATCAGCGCGCCGGCCATGGAAGCGAACGCGACGATCGCGCCCTCGTAGCGGTGTTCATGGCGGTCATACGGCATCAGCCGCGACAGGAATTCGAGGTCGTCCTTGAACTGCCTGGTGAAAGCCTCACGAACGTGGCGCGGCTGCCTCGCGATGTCGCTGCCAAGGGCCGCTACCACGCAGCCGGTTCCTGGCGCATCGCGATGGGCGCGCGACAGATAGCCGTCCACGATCGCGGGCAGCGCCCGCTTGCCCGGGTTGCGTTCCGCCGCCCGTTTCCAGACGCGCTTGCCTCGCGCCAGCGCGAAACGAATCGCCTCGGCTGCGATGACCTCTTTGGATCCGAACTGGCTGTACAGCCCGCCGTGAGTGAGCCCCGCGTCTTTGGTGATCGAGTCAACGCCGGTGGCGCCGATGCCGTGCTCGCGGAACAGGCGCGCGGCAGAGGTCAGGATTCGCTCGCGGTTCTGCGCAGCTCTTTCTTTAGAAACTCGCATCCAGCTCCCCGAATTTGTCGATTGGTTCTTGACACATATGATTACGAGCGTCATTAATATGCCAAACATGACGACCGCCATCAATAGGGCCGGTGAAAATGACCATGAGCGATTCTTCCTCGGTTAAATCAGGCAACGCATGTGTGGTGGTCGGCGTCGGCGAAGGCCTTGGCATGGCGCTGGCCTTGCGCTTCGCCGCCGGCTACAAGGTGGCGCTTATCGCCAGGAGCGCCGAGGTTATTGGGAAGACCGCCGGCGAGATCAAGTCGGCCGGGGGCGTCGCGCTTCCAATTCAGAGCGACGCGACGCTCGAAGGCGAGATTGCGGCCGCGCATGAAAGAATCAAGCGCGAGCTCGGTCCGCTAGAAATTCTCATCTATAACGGTGGCCGGCGCCCGATGGGGCGCCTGATGGAAACCACACCCGAAGTCTTCGAGGAGACGTGGCGTTTGCATACGCTCGGCGCTTTTCTGTGGTCGCGACAGGTCGTGCCGGATATGCTAGCGCGCGGCAGCGGCTCGATTCTGATCACTGGCGCGACCGCCGGCGTCCGGCCATGGCCGACTTCCGCAGCATTCGCGCCGGCCAAGTTCGCCGTTCGAGGTCTGGCCGAGGTGATGTCGCGCGATCTTCATCCACAAGGCATCCACGTCGCGTACGTAAACGTGGACGGCGGCATCGATATGCCTTTGCTCAGGAAGTTCCGCCCCGATTCAAAAGACGAAGACTTCCTCAAGCCGTCGGCGATCGTCGACGCGTTCTGGTACCTCGCACATCAGGATCGGAGCGCGTGGAGTCACCAACTCGATGTCAGACCCTTCAAGGAAAAGTTCTAGGCCGCCTGCCGCGAGCTGTTTTAATGACGAATGATCTAACCCTGTGGGGAGTCGGGACCAGCCGCACGATGCGGCCTCATTGGATGCTGCTCGAGCTGGGCCTGGAGTACGAGTTTCATGCGATAGGATCGCGCACGGGAGAAACTAAAACCGACGAATTCATGCGGCTCAACCCCAGGCATAAGATTCCCGTCCTTCGTCACGGATCTTTCATACTGACCGAGAGCGCTGCGATCATCCAGTACCTGAGTGAGACCTTTACCAATCCCCAATTGATGGCGGTGCCCCGCGATGCTGAGAACCGGGCGGCCCTCAACGAGTGGTGCTATTTTATCGCGACGGAACTCGATGCGGGTTCCCTCTACGTAATGCGGCGCCATGTGGGGTTGGAACACGTCTACGGAGAAGCTCCAAAGGCCGTTGAAGCTGCCAGGAACTATTTCATGGAGAATGCCGAAGCTATGGCTCCGAGGATAGCGAAGTCGGGCCGATACTTGATGGGCGACCAGTTCAGCATCGCCGATATCCTTCTGATGACTTGTCTGGATTGGGCTGTCACGGACCGAATCCCCTTATCCGATAGGTTACATGAGTATCGCTCGCGCGTTGCTATCCGACCGGCTTATCAAAAAGCTTTGGAAAGGAATTTTCCTGCCAGGATATAACTCCCGATGAACGCGAGAGGATCTGAGGAGTAAGGAAATGCCGGGTGCGCTTGATGGAGTGCGGGTTCTTGATCTGACGACGATGGTCGCAGGCCCAGTGGCGACTATGATGCTCGCAGACCAGGGTGCCGATGTCATCAAGGTCGAGTCCCCGCATGGCGACCTGATGCGCCATATCAGCCGCGGGCGCAACGGCATGAATGCCGGGTTCTTAAGCTGTAATCGGAATAAGCGCTCGTTGGCCGTCGATCTTAAATCGGCTGACGGTCTCGAGATCATCAAGAAGCTGATAGCTACCGCGCAGGTCTTTGTTCATAACTTCCGTCCCGGAATTGCCGACCGGATGGGTCTTGGCGAGCAGGCTGTTAGAGCTATTCGGCGCGATATCGTCTATGTATCGATCACAGGATATGGAACCAAGGGTCCCTATGCCAACCAGCGCGCCTATGATCCGGTGATTCAGGCTATGTCGGGACTGGCGGACATCCAACGTGAGAGAGATACCGGGCGCCCCAGGATGGTGCGAACGATAATTGCCGACTACACCACCGCCTTGACGGCAGCTCAGGCTATAACCGCGGCGCTTTTCGCGCGCGAACGATCGGGAGAAGGACAGCACGTACAGCTATCGATGCTGGACGCAATGATCTCCTACCTGTGGCCTGAGGCGATGCCTAGCTTGACCTTTGTAGGTGATGAGACCGATCCTTCGGACGGAGAGGTAGGCCCTGATCTCGTGTTTGCGACGCAGGACCGCTACATCACGGCGGCGGCGCTGTCGGACGACGAATGGGCCGGGATGTGCCGGGCGCTGAATCGGGAAGATCTCATCGACGATCCTCGCTTCACGACGGCGCGCGACCGATCGATAAACGCCGTCGAGCGCCGCGGTATAACCTCGACGGAGCTCGAGAAGTGGCGGGCGGCTGAAATCCTGCCGCGGCTGCTCGCCAACGATGTCCCATCCGCACCGGTCCTAAGCCGTTTTGAGCTGCTGCAGGACGATCAGGTCCGTGAGAATCACATTCTCGAAGAGTTTCACAGTAAGGCATTCGGGAGAGTGCGGATGCCGCGGGCGGCGGCTCGCTTCGATCGCACGCCGGCTACAATCCGTAAGCTGGCGCCGATGCTTGGCGCGGACAACGCCGCCATCCTCGCGGAATTGGGCTACGATGCAGACCACATTGCGCAACTCGAAGGTAACCGGGTCGTGCATAGCCAACCAAAAAAGGAATCCGCCGGTGGCTGAAAAGAAACCAGTTGCAGTCGTGACCGGGGTAGGTCCAGGAACTGGCGCGGCGATCGCTCGCCGCTTCGCGCGGGCAGGATACGCGGTTGCGATGCTAGCGCGAAATCGCGAGCGCCTCAGCTCGCTCGAACGGGACGTCGCCAACTCGCGCGCATTTCCATGCGATGTCACCGACGAAGCGCAGCTTGACGCTACCATCGATGCGATACGCACGGAGCTCGGGGCGCCCAAGGTGTTAGTCCATAACGCGGTCGGCGGCGCCTTCGGGAACTTCATGGAAATCGATCCAAAGGTCCTTAACCAGAACTTCCAGGTGAACACGATGGCGCTGCTGTACCTGGCGCGGCGGCTCGCGCCCGCGATGGTCGCGGCCAGAGAGGGCGTCATAGTAGCCAGCGGTAACACTTCTGCCCTTCGCGGCAAGGCCAGCTTTGCCGGGTTCGCCCCGACTAAGGCCGCGCAGCGGATTCTCGCGGAATCCATGGCTCGCGAGCTGGGACCGAAAGGTGTGCATGTCGCCTACGTGCTGATCGACGCGGTTATCGACCTGGAGTGGACGCGCAAGCGCTTTCCCGACGCTCCCAACGAATTCTTTATCACGCCCGCCGCAATCGCCGACGAAATCTGGCATGTTGCGCATCAGGATCGTTGCGCGTGGTCATTCAACGTCGAAATCAGACCCTTTCGCGAGACCTGGTGAGAGATAGGCCCGACTATGTGAGGGACGACTCATGAGTGACCTGCGAATGTTTTCATATTTGCCCAACCCACGCATCTGGAAAGCTACGATAGCAGCGCGTCTGGCTGGTGTTGATATTGAAATAAGGGGTAGCTCGCCTAAAGAGCTGCGATCATGGCTATGGGACTTTGACGCACGTCCGCTCTCAGGTAGCGAGCTGGCATTGTCGGGTGACACCAAGACAGGCAAGGTCGGCTTCACTGGGACTCTTCATAAGACTGATGACTTCATGAAGGCGCATCCGTTTGGCACCGTTCCGGCGGCCTTCAGTCCAGATGGCAAGACCGGGATTTTCGAATCCAACAGTATCATGCGAGCCGTTGCCCGGCTGGGTCAAAGCAGATTTCCATTGTATGGCCGCGATGCCTATGAAGCGTCGCGTATCGACAGCTTTCTTGACGCCAGCCTTGTATTTGCGCGCGATACGCAGACCTATCTCCTGTCGCTAATCAGTGGAACTGTTTCGCCTGAGATTCACGCGAGAACGCGCGAAGCATCTCAGGTCTATGCATCGGGAATCGACCAGGCGTTGTCGCCCGACTGCGAGTTCCTGGTGGGTGATAGCATATCGATCGCTGACATCTGCTTCGTTGCCGAAGTGAGTCTGTTCTTCAACGAAAGGGTGAGATTCACAGAGCTACAGAAGAAGGGCCTCGATCCGATTCTGCATGCTCGCGTGGATACGGAATTTCCGCGAGCCTTTGCTCACTTCTCCAAGCTGTGCAAGCACGCTGCGTTCGCCCCTGACGTGGAGCCGTACCTGAAAAAAATTGATTCAGCGAGGCTATCGGCTGCGGACCTTCGCCGTCCCTAATCAACCTTTGCGAATTGCTTCACGCATCATCCGGATCATCGACTGTGTCGTAGCCGTATCGTTGAGCCGCGGGAACGGTTCTTCGGGAACTGGCACCTCGAGGAAGCTGCACAACGGCCCCCAACCTTCCCGCACGTCGAACACCAGCAGGCGCGCGGGATCGATCGCGTCGCGGACTTCCTGATTGTGCCGCTCGAAGACCTCGATGGCGTGAGCCTTGTCCTCGAAGCGGTTGTCGAACGTTTCGGCCAGGATCGCCTTTCGGCCCATCTCGGTCTGGAGCCTGACGAGTTCCGGTGCGCCGTCGGGCGCCGGCGATTTCATCGGCTGGTAAATGGTATCGCTCATGCTTTTGTACCAGGCTTCCGGGTCGCGCACCGAGAGCAGCACTTTCGCATCAGGGTAGTGAGCCGCGATTTCGCGCCACCATCGCGCCGCCGGCCAATCAACCGTCGCGCGGAAGCCATCGAAGATTTTGTCCCAGTCCATCGGATGCCCGAACGCCAGCCGATGCCACATCGCGACATGCTCGGGCCGGGGAAAAACTTCCGCCATGTGATAACAGGGACCGAAGCCGAGTTTTTCGAGCGCGTTCTTGAGTGATAGCGTGCCGGTTCGTCCGAATCCGGCGCCGACGACTTTCAATGCCATATCCACGACTCCTTGCCGAACGTTCATGACCGTTTACATCAGACGGTGCTGGAATGTCGAACTCATTAGGATTCCGGTCGACGCGCGGATTTGCGCCAATCAACAAAATTCCTAGAAAATAGGGAACGGCCGATGAGGCCCCGGTGGCCCCACCGGTCTTCAGAATCACCATCGGAGGAAAACACTTTGGAGCACCATCGACTCAACCCCGTCAATGCTCGCGGCATGTTTCGGATTCGTTGCCTGACGGCAGTGCTGGTTGGCCTGTTGATCGCTGCAGGCAGCGCGGCAGCGCAAACTGGATTATGGCTCGCCAACGAGAATTCGCCGACTCTCGCGGAATTTCAAGGCACGCTCAAAAGCGGCTCGAAGTCTCCTGACGGCCTGATAGATGACGCCAATGACCTGGACGGAACGTCGACCATCGCGTTCGATCAGAATGAGAACCTTTGGGTTACAAATTTTAACGCCAACTCGATTACCGAGTTCAGTGAGTCAGAATGGGAAAAGGACGCGGTAGAAAAGCATTCGCATCCATCCGCCACCATCACCATCTCCGAGGACGCCGGCCATAATCTGGACGGCCCGGAAGGAATTATTTTCGACTCTTCGGAAAATATGTGGGTTGGAGCGGAGGACGGAAAAGTGATCCTAATGTACACACCCGCACAGTACGCGGCCAGCGGCAATCCTACTCCCAATGTGATCCTGAATGCGGACAGCTTCAAGTTCAGCTCGCCCTCGCACCTGGCTTTCGATTCAGCCGGCAATCTGTGGGTGGTCGACGAGGACCGAGCTAACGGGCAAGGTGGCAACGGCGAGATCTTCAGATACGACAAGGACCAAATCACCGGTCTGACGGCGGGAACTCAAAACATCGATCCGGTTTTTGGAATCGCCCTGCCGGGGTTTGTACACCTTGAAACCATTGCATTCGACGGCGGCGGCAATCTCTGGGAGGCAGATCAGCAAGGCAACAACATTTACCAGTTCTCCGCGAGTCAATTGACCGGAACCGGACTTTCGCAGAATCTCACTCCTGCCGTAGTGCTGAGCGCGGCCCACCGTGGCGGAGCCTGTAACCGGACCCTGGATGGTCCTTACGGCCTTGCGGTTGACGGCTCGGGTGACTTGTTTGTGGCGAATGACCGAACCCACGGAGGTTGTCTGGGTAGCCTGGCCGAGTTTTCGGCCGGATCCATCGAAACGAGCGGCAGCCCCAAGCCCGAGCTATTCATCACGACGGACGGGAAGCGCAACAGCATCGATGGCCCAAACGCTCTGACATTCGGTCCAACACTGTGACTGAATTTTCTCGTTCGTTAGCCACGACTCACTGGCGACACGCTCGTCGGCTCGAAGCGCAGGCCAAAAGAGTATAGATAAATCAGAAGTCCGGAGGAGGAAGGGGCCCGGTGGCCCCACCGGTCTTCAAAACCGGCTTGGCGGCTAATATTGTTGCCGGAGGGTTCGACTCCCTCCCCCCTCCGCCAGTTGCCTCATACAGAATTGTAGTTCATTCTCTCGTTGAACTATGTAGTTCGTTAGATGAACTTAGGGAGAAGCGCGATGAGTGACGACTGGCAGAAGACCATTTGCATACTGTGCAGTGTTAATTGCGGCGTCGACGTGAAGCTCGAGGGGCGTCATATCACCCGCGTGCGCGGAAATCGCGAGCATGTCGCATCGCATGGCTACGCGTGCGAGAAGGCGCAGCGGCTCGACTACTACCAGAACGGCCGCGATCGGCTGACCTCGCCTCTTCGGCGCCGGCCCGACGGTTCGTTCGAGGAGATCGACTGGGACACCGCGATTCGCGAGGTTGCCGCCGGCTTTCGGCGCGTGCGCGACACTTATGGCGGAGCGAGCATCTTCTATTACGGCGGCGGCGGGCAGGGCAATCATCTCTGCGGCAGCTATGGAGCCTCGACGCGGCGCGCGATTGGCTCGGTATTCAGCTCCAACGCGTTGGCCCAGGAAAAGACCGGCGAGTTCTGGGTGGACCATATGCTCTTTGGGACCGGCCTCAGCGGAAGCTACCAGTTCGCTGAGGTCGCGATATTCGTCGGCAAGAACCCATGGCAGTCCCATGGCTTTCAGCGCGCCCGTCCGATCTTGCGGGACATTGCGGCCGATCCGAACCGGGCGCTGATCGTGATCGACCCGCGTCGCACGGAAACGGCGGAGATGGCGGACTACCATTTGCAGGTACGTCCCGGAACCGACGCTTTCTGCCTCGCGGCAATTCTCGGGGTCCTAGCACAAGAGGATCTGATCAATCCGGACTTCATTCGAGATCGAACTGAAAATAGCGATGAACTGTTCGCAGCGCTGAACGCGGTTCCGGTCGCTGATTACTGTGAGCGCGCCGGCATCGCCGAGTCTTTGATTCGCGATGTGGCGCGGCGAATCGCCCGCGCTGCGAGCGTTTCGGTTTATGAAGACCTCGGCATCGAACAGTCGCTCCACAGCACGCTCAACTCCTATCTCGAGAAACTTCTCTTCGCGGTGACCGGGAATATCGGTAAGCCCGGCGCCATGAATGCGGGAACAAGTCTGACTGGACTCTTCAGCGGCGCGCTCTCGTCTGCGACCAGCCCGGTCGGCGGTCATCGCATCATCGGCGGGATGATCCCGGCCAACGTGATCCCCGATGAAATCCTGACCGACCATCCCAAGCGGTTCCGCGCGATGCTGATCGAAAGCGAAAATCCCGCGCACTCCGTCGCCGACAGCACCCGGATGCGCGAAGCGCTGCGGGCGCTGGAATTTGTCGTCGTCATCGATGTCGCGATGAGCGAGAGCGCGCGCGAAGCGCACTACGTCCTGCCGGCGTCGTCGCAGTACGAAAAGTGGGAAGCGACCTTCTTCGGCGCGGCGGTCCATACCGAGACGCACTACGCGAACACGTTTACGCTCCGCGCCCCGATTCTCGATCCGATCCCCGGCTCGCTTCCCGAGGGAGAAATCCATCGCCGGCTGGTCCGCGCGATTGGCGCGATGACCGATGACGACGTCGCGCCTCTGCACGCCGCCGCCGGCAAAGGAAGGGCCGCCTATGGAATGGAGCTGATGCGCGTCCTTTCAGAGCGGCCTCATCTGGCGGAGTTGATGACGGTGCTTTTGTACGAGACTCTCGGTCCGACGCTGGGAGCTGGAAACGAAAACGCCGCGTCGGTCTGGGGTATCGCGCACAATTTCGCGCGCAGGTATCCGGAGTCGCTGCGTCGTGCGGGCTTCAGCGGCGAAGGTCCCGCGCTCGGCGACGCGTTGTTCGACGCGATTTTGAAGAATCGTTCAGGCGTAACGGTCAGCATCGACCCGTACGAGGAAACATGGCGAAGAATTCATGGCGGGCGGATCAATCTTACGATCCCCGAGTTGATGCCCGAACTTAAGTCGCTTCGCGACGAGCATCCGTCCCGCGATCCGGAGTTCCCGTTCGTGCTCTCCGCCGGCCAGCGACGCTCCTCTACCGCGAACACCATCATCCGCGATCCGGGTTGGCGTCCAAAGGATCCGGCGGGCGCGCTCTGGATGAACCCTGCCGACGCCACCGCACTTGGAGTTCAAAGCGGCGGCCGCGTTCGCATCATAACCAAGCGTGCGAGTGCCGAGAGTGTCGTCATGCTGACTGATACGATGCAGCCCGGTCACGTCGCGCTGCCGAATGGGACGGGACTGTGGTACCCCGACCGCGAAGGTCAGGAATTTCAGCACGGGGTCGCGCCCAATGAGCTGACGATGACCGAGGATCGCGACTGGTTCGCGGGCACGCCGTTTCACAAGCATGTCGCGGCTCGAATCGAGGCGGTTGCCTGATGCGACGAACCCGCTTCGACGATTGGCCGTGCCCAATCGCGCGCACCACCGACCTGGTCGGCGATTGGTGGACGCCGTTGGTGATGCGCGAGGTATTCTCGGGCCGCCGCCGCTTCGAGGACTTCCAGCGCGCGCTGAAAGTTCCGCGCGCGGTACTTGCCCGCCGCCTCGATCGTTTGGTCGACGAAGGTCTGCTGAAAAAAGTCGCGTACGAAGAGCATCCGCCGCGTTACGAATACCGCCTGACGGACAAGGGCCGCGCTTTCTGGGACGTTCTCGCCGCGATGTGGCGATGGGGCAGCGATTGGCTGTGGGGCGAAGATGGTCCGCCGGTGATGCTCATCGACAATGAAACGGGCCGCGAAGTTCGGCCGGTCGTCGTCGACGAGAATACCGGCAATCGCCTGACTGGGCGCCGCCTGCGCATGGGCCGCAAGCAGCTTCCTGCCTGACCTTTGTTCCCGGCTAAGGTGAATGGGCTGGCGGCTGACTCACGGCCCGGTCCCTGTAAGGCTGATGCTATACGGGCTGCTCGGATCATCGCCGACGTTGACCGCCATGCTCGCGCTCTCCGCCGATCCGCCGCCCGTGGGCGTGAAGGTCACCGCTATTGTGCAGCTCGATTCAGGCGCCGCCGTAGCGCCGCAGGTACCTCCCGTCACCGCGAAGTCGCCCGCGTTCGCACCGCTGAAACTTTCGCTCACCGACAACGCCGTATTCGACAGGTTGGTGACCGTCACGTTCTCGGTCTTGGACGTCGTCTTAGACGTCAGCGTGCCATACGCAAGCGTGACCGGCGTGACGGTAGCCGGAATCGTCTGCCCGGTGCTGAGCGCGACTGTATACGGGCTCAACGGGTCGGGACTGTCAGCGATAGATAGCGTCCCCGATTCGGTTCCCAAAGTGCTCGCGGTGAAGGTAACGTCGAGCGTGCACGCGGTGCCGGCTGCGAGAGTCGCCGTGCAGGTGCCGCCGCTAATCGAGAAGTCGGGGGCGTTCGTCCCGCCGAAGGTTTCGCTTAACGTCACCGCCTGTGTTTGATGGTTGGTCACGCCGAAGGCCTTCACAGCGCCAGATCCGATCTTCACGTTCCCAAAAATCAGGCTGCTCACCGAAGTTGTCAGGCCTGCGATGCCGGTGCCGCTGAGCGACACATTCTGTGACCCGGCGCCACCGTTATCGGTCAGCGTCAGCGATGCGCTGGGCGCGCCGACCGCGTCGGGTGTGAATCCCACCCCCAGCGTGCACGACGTCTTGGGCGCGAGCGTCACGGGAATCGCACCGCATGTTCCTGCGCTGGTGACCGCAAATTCAGCGGAGTCGGTCGAGACCGCGCTTGAGATGATCAGCGCGTTGGCCGCCCCGGTGTTATTGACGGTCAGAGTCTTCGAAGCCGTTTGCCCTACCGCCGTGTTTCCGAAGACGAGCGAAGCAGTCACCGTCATAGACGTAGTCGGCGTCGCCGTGGCTGTCGCGCTTGAAGTGGCAGTCGCGGTTGAAGTCGCGGTCGCGGTTGACGTGGGTGTTGATGTCGCCGTGACCGTGGCGGTCCTTGTTGATGTCGCGGTCGCAGTAGACGTCGAAGTGGCAGTCTGGGTTGCCGTTGCAGTCGATGTCGGAGTTGCGGTGGCGGTGGCCGTTGCTGTCGCAGTCGCCGTAGCAGTCGACGTTGATGTCTGAGTCGGGCTCGCGGTTGCCGTTGAAGTGGCGGTAGCCGTCGCCGTGAGCGTCGCGGTCGCCGTGACAGTCCGCGTGGCCGTCGCAGTAGTCGTAGATGTCGCGGTCGTAGTCGCCGTAGGCGTTGCGGTCGCAGTGCGCGTCGGCGTCACGGTGACAGTCGCAGTCGGCGTGGCGGTGGCGACTGGTGCGCCGAAGGCCATCACCAGGTTGTTCGCATTGACGGTTCCGATTCCGGTGGCAAAGTCCCATCCGACGCCGGCGCCGAATGCCGTCTGAAGCACGGAATCCGAGGTTGACAGTCCTCCGTAGGTGCCGGATGGCAAGTAGCAGTCGTAGCTGCCCGTGCAATCGACGTCCATGTCGCCGAGCGTCACGTCATAAAAGATGCACGATGGACTGGCGGCGTTCCCCAGGCTCGAATTGCACCCCGAATTGCCGCTGGCGCCGTACTCCGCCGCCGCGAGCGAATAGTAAGTTGGATTCGGGTTTCCCTGCCGGCTGCCGGTGCGCTGATTGATGAGCGCCTGGATTCCCGCCATTATCGGCGACGAAACTGACGTCCCACCGTATCCGGCCCAGGTATCCGGCGCTCCCGAGCACGACGCGCCCCCGTTTTTCGTGTCCGAATAGCAGACTACGTAGTAGTGCCCCCACAATCCGTTGGCCGCGAATAGCGAGACGTCGGGAATGTCTCTGACTTTATCCGCGGGATTACCAACCACCGATTGCCAGGTGGGCTTGTTATACCCGGCGCAGGTTCCGCTTACGACTCCGCTCGTTGGGGGGGAGGGCGCTCCCGTGGCGCATCCGCTCGGTCCTCCGCTTCCAGACGCGGTGGTCAGGTAGTAGGTCTCTCCGAGAGTGCCGTTGCAAAACCCGGCGCTCCCGAACGGTGATGAAGCGCCGGCATACGTCGAGAGGAGTTCTCCGGCGCACGAATCATTCCAGGGAATTTCCGGAACGTAGGACAGCGCCGACCCATATGTGGAGCCGTTCGTCGACCCCCAATACGTGCTGGTCGTACCCGCGTAGGCGTCGCCGTAGTCGGTGCCGCCCACCGACACGTTGTACGGCGTCGAGGTGAATCCGCTCACTGCGATACCGTGCGTCGCTACCGACTCATCCGCGTCGGCGCTGGCCGCGCCCTCGTCGCCTGACGACACGAACACCGACACGCCTTCCGTCACCGCCTGCTGATACAGCCCGTTGATGTAGGCGTTGGTGGTTGCGCCCAGCAACGCTTCCGCCTCTCCGTAGCTGATACTCACGATTGCAGGCGGCTTGTTGGACTCGCTGAGCAGATTTTGCAACGCGATGAATCCGCCGAAGTTGGTGCTGGTGTCCGCGCACGAGGCCAATTCGATCGCCGCGTTCGGCGTCGCCGCACTGGCCCATTCGACGTCGATTGCCGCTTCGCCATCGTCACCGTTGACTCCTGGATTGGTGCAAGTGCCTCCGGTGCCGGTCGGATGTACCTGCGTCAAGGTGCCGGACGGATACGCACTGCTAAGGCCGAAGACGCTGCGGAAGGTCGTCCAGTTCGCGGTTGTGTAAAGGTTGGTGTCCTCGACCGTTACGATCGTCTGTCCCTGGCCCGAATATCCCGCGGCGAAGCCGGATTGAAGTTGTAGATGGTCGCAAGATCGGCCGGCACCACCAGTTGGTAACCGCTGCTGGTCGTGTAGTCGGTGCGCTGCCGATACATCGGATGCGGCCGGAAATCATTGAGCGACACCACTCCCGCCAGCGCCGGCGCGAGCGCGGCCGGTATCTCGGGGTCGCTCATATTGGCGAAATGGCTCTTGCCATTCACCGCCAGCCAATGAATCTCAGTGTGGAAAGCGTCGCGTATCGATCCAGCGGTCCCCGAAAAATCGATCAGCATCGCGCTCGGATAAACGTAGTTCACCTTGAACCCGTGCGCTCCGAGCCATGCGGTAATCGTGTCGATATCCCGCGGGCTTGCCCCGAAACGCCGTCCAAACTCATCCGCGGTGAGCCACTGGTGATAGTTTGGCGAGTTTGGATCTTCGAGCTCGCCGATCAGTTGCTCCAGTTGGTGCTCCTGCTGCGGCGAGCGTCGCAGTAGCAGCAGCAGATGGTCAAGCGGAAAATCGTCGGCCACGCGCCCGTGATCATTGGCGGCCGTCGCCTCGGGACGGACGTTTCCCGGCACCGCGAAGAGGTCGTTGTCGTCAGCCGGATCGGTGATTCGAGCCGGCGCCGAGGTCGATGTGGCAAGCGCCCGCGCGGAGATCGGCAGGACGCTCACCGTCATCCCGCTGATCGCCAGCGCCAGGACTATGACCAGACTTCGCTTGCCCATAAACGTGGTCAATTAAACACGCCAATCTGTAGCATGCAGCATATAATCACGCCACTCTGTATATACGAGCCGCTTAACTAGCAGATCGGCGCCTTAGCGTCTAATCGCTCAATCGGGCCGCAGGCGCGAAGTTCGCACACATTCGTGATACTTGATAGTGCGAGGCATCGAAGGTGGACGCTCCTCGTGACGACCGCTCGCAGCCGTTTCAACGCCTGACGCGATGGCTCACGCCGAATCGATCCACAGCGCTGCGCCAGTATCGCTCGCGCGCGCGCATCTACGATCTCGAGCTTCTGTTGTTCGAGCCTGTGCGGCAACGCGCTATCGATTTGCTGCATCTGAAACACGGCGACCGGGTTTTGGATGTCGGATGCGGTACCGGGCTGAGCTTTGCGGCCGTGGAAGGTCTGATCGGCCCTGAAGGCTCGATCGTCGGAGTCGAACAGAGCCCGGAGATGCTCGAGCGGGCTCGCGCGCGGGCCGCTGAGAACAACTGGAAGAACATCACGCTCGTCTCGGCCTCGGTCGAGGAAGCCGATATCCCGCTCGCGGCCGACGCTGCCTTGTTTCATTTCACGCACGACATCATGCGTACGCCCAAAGCACTCGCCAACGTCGTCGGCCACCTCAGGCCCGACGCGCGGATCGTCGCGGCCGGACTCAAGTGGGCTCCCGTCCGCGCGATGCCGCTGAATCTCTTCGTGTGGAACGCCGCGCTCCGCTCGACGAGCACGCTCGAGGGCCTCGCGCGCCCATGGAGCCATCTCGAACCGATGCTGTCACGGCTCGAGGTCGAGCAGATGCTCGGCGGCACCGTCTATGTCGCCAGCGGCGTCGTAAAGTAGCGCGGCCTTTTCTGATACTATTTGCATATGCCGTCGCGAGGCAGTGAAAAATTCCATTCTTAATACCGGTTCGCGACGCCGCCAGGTCATGAGACATACACTTGCTCTCACGGCGCTTCTTGCCGCGACCGCCGCGTTCGGATGCGGCACTCAGCAACCGGATCAAACTCAGTCGCAATCGCAAACGGTCGGCGCGCCTCAGTCGGATTCGCAACTTGTAATCGCGCCCAAGGTCGACGACATTCCCGCGCATCCGCTGCCATTCAAGGGCAAGCTGATCTCCGGCGACCTGGCCGAACTTCCGCCCGCGGTTGCGATGTCGCTGTCGGATTCCGCGCCGGTGACATTCACCTATCGCGAGGAGTTGACGCACGACGACTATCACGTGCCGCTGATCGTCAGCGCTCTCGATCCGGCCAACCTGGTCGGCGCTCCGCTCGGCGATATCGGCACGACCGCGTTTGCTTCTCTGTCGATCAGCGCCGGCGACACTATCATCGGCGACTACACCGCCAAGGAGCACGTGTCCAAGTCGTACAACATGTACTCGCAGCAGCCCACTCACAAGGAGGTGGACGACGCCGCGCTCGCCGCTGTCCGTCAAAGAATCGATCAGAAGCTGTATAAGGATGAAGCCAGGCTGGCGCGGGCCGCCACCGGCGCCGGCAAATCTCCGGCCGCGTCCGTCGGCCAATGAATCGCCGTCTTCTGTTATTTTTGCTCGGCGTCGCCGGGATTTCCTCCGTCGGATGCGCCGTGCAAGGACCGCCGTTCGAGAAAATCACGTCACCTCCAGGCACAGCCGTGATCTACGTGTACCGGCCCTACAGTTACGCGGGATCGGCGCTCCGCCCGGCGGTTACCTGCGGCGAGGATACTGCGCGAATCGGTCCCGGCGCCTATCATGCGTTCACAGTTCCCGCCGGCGACAAGGTCGTCTGCAGTATCCAGACCGACCAGGGCGCCGACGAAGTCGAGTTCCAGACCGAGCGGCGATCCTACTACGTGAGAGAAGAACTCGGATGGGGCTGGCTCACCGCCACTCCGCATCTCAATCCAGTCGACACGGACAAGGCGCAGACCGAGATTAAGAGCTGCGTGCAGGAACCGCAGACTCCGCAGACCGGGAGCTCGAAGTAATGCCGATCGACGACGACGTCACACCGGTCCCCGACAATCATCGTTTCGATGAGGGCCGCCTCGAGCACTATCTGCGTGAGCGGATGCCGAATTTTCGGGGTCCGCTTGCCGTTCGACAGTTCGTCGGCGGGCAATCGAATCCAACTTTTCTGCTCGAGACTCCGGACGCGCGCTTCGTGATGCGCAAGAAACCGCCGGGCGCGCTGCTGCCGTCTGCCCATCAGGTGGAGCGCGAATTTCGAATCATCAAGGCGCTCGCGTCGACCGACGTGCCGGTGCCGCGCGTGCACCTGCTGTGCGAGGATGCCGGTGTCATCGGCACCGCCTTCTTTGTGATGGAGGTTGTCGAAGGGCGCATCATGCGCGATCCGATGATGCCCGGCGCGAGCCCGCGCGAGCGCGCGGCGTGCTACGACTCGATGAACGACGTGCTCGCGCGCCTGCACAAAGTCGATTTCCGCGCGGTCGGACTTGGCGACTACGGCCGGCCCGAGGCCTACGTCGCCCGCCAGCTTGCGCGCTGGTCCAGGCAGTACGAAGCCTCGAAAATCGACGAGATCCCCGAGATGGATCGCCTGATCGAATGGCTCGGGCGCAATATACCCGCGGCCGACGAGACCACGATCGCACACGGCGACTACCGCATGGAGAACATCATCTTTCATCCGGTCGAGCCGCGCGTGGTCGCGGTGCTTGACTGGGAGCTCTCGACGCTGGGGCATCCGCTGGGCGACCTGGCGTGGGCGTGCCGTGCGTACCATTGCCCGCCCGGCCTCGACGGCGTGTTGAGTTTTCAGGGCATCGACCTCAAGGCGTGGGGAATTCCGAGCGAAGAGGAATTCGTCGCCGCATACTGCCGACGCGCCGGCCGGGCGAGCGTCCCTGATCTGATGTTCTTCGTCGCGTTTTCGTTCTTTCGTGGCGCTGCGATCTCGCAGGGAATTGCGATGCGCGCGAAACTCGGCAATGCGAGCGGTCCCGACGCGGCGCTGCGTGGAGCGAAAGCGCGACTGACGGCCGAGCTTGGATGGGAAGTCGCGCAGCAGTGCGAGCGCGCCAAAACCAAGTCGTGAGCAAGCCGGCGGTCATCGCGGAAATCGTAAATCTCGATGCGGTCGCGCTTTCGACCGCGATCAGGACGAAGCAGGTCTCGTGCGTCGAGGTCATGAACGCGTATCTCGATCACGTCGAGCGCCTGAATCCGCGCGTCAACGCGATCGTTTCGCTTCAGCCGCGCGAAGGGCTGATCAAGCAGGCGGCGGAACGCGACGCGCAACTGGCGCGTGGTGAGCATCGCGGCTGGATGCACGGCTTTCCGCACGCGGTCAAGGATCTCGAGCCAACCGCCGGCATCCGCACCACGATGGGCTCGCCGCTGTTCCAGAATTTCGTGCCACGTACGGACTCGATCATGGTCGAGCGAATCCGGCGCGCGGGCGCGATCATTATCGGCAAAACCAACGTCCCGGAGTTTGGCCTGGGGTCGCAAACCTACAATCCAGTGTTTGGCACTACGCTCAACGCATACGATCAATCGAAGACCTGCGGCGGCAGCAGCGGCGGCGCCGCCGTCGCGCTCGCGCTCAGGATGGCTCCGGTAGCGGACGGCAGCGACAACGGCGGATCGCTGCGAAATCCAGCGGCGTTCAACAACGTGTTCGGGCTTCGGACCTCGGTTGGCCGCGTTCCATCGCAATTCTTCGAGGTCTTCATGCCGTCGATCACGGTGCACGGCCCGATGGCGCGGACGGTGCCCGACCTCGCGATGTTTCTATCGGTGATCGCCGGATACGACGCGCGCACTCCGCTTTCAATTCGTGAAGACCCGGCCGAGTTTGCGCGACCGCTCGGGCGCGACTTCAAAGGCACTCGCATCGGATGGGTCGGAGACTTCTGCGGCAAGATGCCGTTCGATCCGGGCGTGCTCGATCTCTGCAAAGGCGCGCTCGACGTATTCGAGGCGCTCGGATGTATCGTGGAACCCGCGATGCCCGACTATCCGCTCGAGCCCGTGTGGAATAGCTGGTGCAGGATTCGCGGCTGGCAGATCGCGTCGGAGTTCAACCAGCCCTATGCCAATCCCGCCAAGCGTGCGCTGATGAAACCCGAGTTGCAGTGGGAGATCGAAAGCGGCCTCAAGACGAGCGCGCTGCAAATCGCGGAGGCGTTCACGGTGCGCACGGCGTGGTATCAAGCGGTGCGCGCATTTTTTGAGAAGTATGATTTCATGATCGCGCCCGCGGGCCAGGTCTTCCCGTTCGATGCGGCGACCCACTGGCTCAAAGAGGTCGGCGGCGTGGCGATGGATACTTACCATCGCTGGATGGAAGTGATGATTCCGATCTCAATGTCCGGTTGCCCGGCGCTCAGCGTACCGGCCGGCTTCAACGAGCGCGGATTGCCGATGGGCATTCAGATAGTAGGCCCGAATCACGCCGAGCTGGCCTGCATGCAACTCGCACACGCGTACGATCAAGCGACCAACTGGGTCACGAAGCGGCCGCCGTCATTACTAAGTAGCTAATTAAGTGGCTATTGGACCTGGTAGTCAGTCCGCTGCGTGCGTTTCAGCCGGTACCGCGGTTGGGCGGCCGAGGGCTCGCCGCCACAATCTCGACCATCCCGCGCTGAGCCGGTCCATGTACAGGTAGATCACCGGCGTCGTGTACAGCGTCAGGACCTGGCTCACCAGCAGGCCGCCGACGATCGCGATGCCCAGCGGGCGGCGCATCTCGGAGCCAACGCCGTTGCCGAGCGCGAGCGGCAAGCCGCCGAGCATCGCGGCCATCGTGGTCATCATGATCGGGCGAAAGCGCAGCACGCACGCCTGGTAGATCGCGTCATGCGGCGACTTGCCCCCGCCGCGTTGGGCCTCGAGCGCGAAGTCGATCATCATGATGGCGTTTTTCTTGACGATGCCTATCAGCAGAATGATTCCGATAAGCGCGATCACGCTGAGGTCGATGTGAAACAGGAGCAGCGCGAGAATTGCGCCGACGCCGGCCGAGGGCAGCGTCGAGAGAATCGTGATCGGATGGATGTAACTTTCGTAGAGGATGCCGAGCACGATGTACACGGCGAAGAGTGCGAACGCGATGAGGAAGCCTTCATTCTTGAGCGAGTCCTGGAACGCCTGCGCGGTGCCCTGGAAGGTTCCGCGAATGCCGGCCGGCAGGTGAATCTGCGCCTCGGCCTGCGAGATTGCGTCAACCGCGTCGCCAAGGGCGACGCCTGGCGCGAGATTGAACGAGATCGTCACGGAAGGAAATTGTCCAGTGTGATTAACCGCGAGCGCGGTCGTGTCGCTCGCGAAGTGAGTGAAGGCGCTGAGCTTGACCAGCCCCCCGGTGCTGGACCTCACGTGGATCTGGTCGAGCGAATCGGGGTTCTGCCAGAACTGCGGCGCGACTTCCATCACGACATGGTACTGATTCAGCGGCGTGTACATCGTGGACACTTGCCGCTGCCCGAACGCGTCGTAGAGCGTATCGTCGATCGCCTGCTGCGAGAGTCCCAGCCGCGACGCGGTGTCACGGTCGACGACGACGTTGGATTCAAGCCCGCTATTCTGCTGATCGCTGCTGACGTCGGTGAGAATATGAACGGTGCGCAGCTTTTTGAGCACCTTCGGCGCCCATTGGTTGAGCTCGTCGAGGTCGTCGCTCTGCAGCGTGAACTGGTATTGCGCGTTGGCGCTTCTACCGCCGATTCGCAAATCCTGGGTCGCCTGCATATAGAGATTAACGCCGGGTATGTGGGCCACCTCCTTGCGAATGCGCCCGATAACCAGATCGGCGCTGATCTTTCGCTGGCTCAGAGGCGTGAGGCTGATGTACATATTGGCGGTATTGGTCGCGCCATTGCCGCCGGTGAACGCGATGACGTTCTCAACGGCCGGGTCTTTATGAATGGCGGCGACCAGTTCGGTAAGCCGCTCCTTCATCGCCTGGAACGAAGTGTCCTGGTCGGCCTGCACCGAGCCCTGCAGGCGTCCAGTATCCTGCTGGGGGAAGAATCCCTTCGGCACGACCTTGAACAGAAAAATGCTGAGCCCGAGCGTCACCAGGAACACCATCAGAGTAAACGGCTGATGATCGAGAACCCACAGCAGGCTGCTTTCGTAGTGGTCAAGCATCCCTTTGAAAAATCGCTCGCTCGCCACGTACCAGCGGTTATGTTTCTCCTGGTTGTGCGGCTTGAGCAGGTGCGCGGCCATCATCGGCGTCGTGGTGAGCGAAATAACCAGCGAAACGAGGACGGCGGCCGACAAGGTGACCGCGAACTCGCGGAACAGCCGGCCGACGATTCCGGCCATCAGCAAAATCGGGATGAAAACCGCGACCAGCGAGATGCTGATCGATATCACCGTGAAACCGATGCCCGCAGCGCCTTTGATCGCGGCTTCGAACGGCGCCATTCCCTGTTCGCGGTAGCGGGAAATATTTTCGATAACGACAATCGCGTCATCGACCACGAAGCCCGTGCAAATCGTCAGCGCCATCAGCGATAGATTGTCGAGGCTGTACCCGAGCACGTACATGATGCCGAAGGTTCCGATCAACGAGAGCGGAACGACCACTCCCGGAATCAACGTGGCACGCAGATTTCGAAGGAACAGGAACACCACCATGATCACGAGCGCGATCGAAACTAACATCGTGAACTCGACGTCGTTCACCGAGGCGCGGATGGTGGTGGTACGGTCCAGGACTACGGTGAGGTCGATCGCGGCCGGGATCGAGGCGCGCAACTGAGGCAACGCGGCGTAGATTCGATCGACCGTATCGATGATATTCGCGCCGGGCTGGCGGAAAATGATGACCAGGACGGCCGCCTTGCCATCGACCATTCCCGCGGCGCGGACGTTCTCGACGGAGTCCCTGACCAACCCAATATCGGAAAGCTGAACCACGGAGCCTTTGTTGTAGCGTACGATCAGCGGCTGGTAGTCGTCGGCCTTGAGCAGTTGATCGGTCGTGCTCAGCCCCCATGTCCGGTTATCGTTGGCCACCTCGCCCTTGGGCCGGTTCGCATTGGCGGCGGCCAGCGCGGTTCGCACGTCCTCGAGGCCGACGCCGAGGTTGCTCATCTGCGTTGGATTCAGTTCGACGCGGACCCCGGGCAGCGCGCTTCCCCCGACCAGCACCTGGCCGACGCCATCTATCTGCGAAAGCTTCTGCTCAAGGATCGAATCAGCCGCGTCGTACATCATTCCCGGCCGCACGGAGTTCGAAGTGAGCCCGAGAATCATGATCGGCGCATCGGCGGGGTTGACCTTTCGATAGGTCGGCTTGCTCGGCAGGGTCGTCGGCAGTTGTCCGGCCGCGGCATTGATGGCGGCCTGCACGTCGCGCGCGGCGGCGTCGATATCGCGGTTCAAGTCGAATTGCAAAACGATGCTGGTGGCGCCGAGATAGCTGGTCGAGGTCAGTTCCGTCAGACCCGCGATTCGGCCGAACTGGCGCTCGAGCGGCGTCGCCACCGACGAGGCCATCGTCTCCGGACTCGCACCCGGCAACGTCGCCTGCACCTGGATGGTCGGGAACTCGACCTGCGGCAGCGGCGCAACCGGAAGCAGCCTGAACGCGATCACGCCCGCCAGCGCGAGTGCGATAGTCAGCAGCGTGGTGGCGACCGGCTTCCTTATGAAGACTTCAGAAATCATGACGCTTGAGCAGGAACGGTCTCCGCAACTACATCGCCCGTCCTCCACCTGGCAACTCGCGCCGCCATGCGGTCAAAGGTCAAGAAAATAACCGGCGTCGTGTAAAGCGTCAGCACCTGGCTCACGAGCAGGCCGCCGACGATTGCGATACCCAGCGGGCGGCGCAACTCCGAGCCGACTCCGGTTCCCAGCGCGAGCGGCAATCCACCGAGCAACGCCGCCATCGTGGTCATCATGATCGGCCGAAAGCGCAGCAGGCAGGCCTGGTAGATTGCCTCGCGCGGCGGCTTGCCTTCCTGGCGCTGAGCTTCGAGCGCGAAGTCGATCATCATGATCGCGTTCTTCTTCACGATACCTATCAGCAGGATGATGCCGATAAGCGCGATCACGTTTAGGTCCTGACCGCAGATCATCAGCGCCAGGATCGCGCCGACGCCCGCCGACGGCAGCGTCGAGAGAATCGTGACCGGATGGATGTAACTTTCGTAAAGAACTCCGAGCACGATATACACGGTTACCAGCGCCGCAAGGATCAGCAGCGGCTCGTTCTTCAATGACGCGCGAAACGCCGCGGCGGTGCCCTGGAACGAAGCCTCGATGCTTGCGGGCATCCCGATTTCCGCGCGCGCCTGGTCGATCGCGGTGACCGCGTCGCCCAGCGAGTAACCCGATGCAAGATCGAATGAGATTGTCACCGCGGGAAACTGGCCCTCGTGGTTGACCGCGAGCGGCGCCGAACCCGCTTCGAAGTGAGTAAAGGCGCTCAGCGGCACCTCGCCGCCCGTGCTCGAGCGGATATAGATGTCGTCGAGCGCGTGCGGATTGCGCTGAAACTCCGGTGCGACTTCGAGCACCACGTGATACTGGTTCAGCTGCGTGAAAATCGTCGACACCTGCCGCTGTCCGTAGGCGTCATACAAGGTCTGGTCGATCAGGTTCGGCGTGATACCCAGGCGCGAAGCGGTCAGCCGATCGATGACGACATGCTCTTCCCAGCCGTCGTTCTGCTGGTCGGTCGCGACGTTGCGCAGCGCAGGCAGCGTCTTGAGCTTGGCGACAAGTTTCCCGGTCCAGAGATTCAATTCGTCGGCGCTCGGATCTTCGAGGCTGTACTGATACTGGGTACGGCTCACGCGATCTTCGACCGTGAGATCCTGCACCGGTTGCAAGTAGAGCGTGATCCCGTTGACGGTGGCCAACTTCGGCGCAAGACGGTTGATAACCGTGGTGATGTCGACCTTGCGTACATCGAGCGGCTTCAGATTGATCAGGATGCGTCCGCTGTTGACTGTGATGTTGGTGCCGTCGATGCCGACGAACGACGACAGGCTCTCCACCGCCGGGTCCTGCAAAATGATCTTCGCCAAAGCCTGCTGGCCGCGCACCATCGCGGCAAACGACACATCCTGCGGCGCTTCGGAAACGCCCTGGATGACGCCGGTGTCCTGCACCGGGAAAAAGCCCTTGGGCACTACGATGTAGAGCACGATAGTCAGGACCAGCGTGGCGATCGCGACCATCAGCGTTTCCCATTCGTGCTCGAGCACCCATTCGAGCGTGCGCCCGTAAAATGCGATGGTGTCTTCGAAGACCTTTTCCGACTTGCGATAGAACCAGGTCTGCTGATCCTTCGGCGTATGCTTCAGCAGCTTCGCGCTCATCATCGGGGTCAGCGTCAGCGAGACCACCGCCGACATCAGAATCGTCACCGCCAGCGTGACCGCGAACTCGCGGAACAACCTGCCGACGATGTCGCCCATGAACAGCAGCGGAATCAGCACCGCGATCAGCGAGACCGTCAGCGACAGAATCGTGAAGCCGATCTGCTCCGCCCCCTTGAGCGCGGCTTCCAGCGGCTTGTCGCCTTCCTCGATGAAGCGCGAGATGTTTTCGATCATCACGATCGCGTCATCAACCACGAAGCCGGTTGAAATCGTAAGCGCCATCAGCGACAGGTTGTCCAGGCTGTAGCCGAGCAGGTACATCACGCCGAACGTTCCGATCAGCGAGAGCGGCACCGCGATGCTGGGAATGATCGTCGCCGACAGGCTGCGCAGGAACAGAAAGATGACCATCACGACCAGCGCCACCGTCAGCATCAGCTCGAACTCCACGTCCTGCACCGACGCGCGAATCGTAGTGGTGCGATCTGTAAGAATCTGCACCTTCACCGACGACGGCAGTGAGGCCTGCAGGCGTGGCATCAACGCCTTGATCCGGTCCACGACCGCGATGATGTTGGCGCCGGGCTGGCGCTGAACGTTAACTATCACGGCCGGCGTGAGGTTCATCCACGCCGCCGCCTTGACGTTCTCGGCGTCGTCGACCGCGGTTGCGACGTCGGAAAGCTTGACCGGTGCGCCGTTGTGATAGGCGACGATCAGCGGCATGTAATCCTTGGCTTTCAGGAGCTGGTCGTTGGCGCCGATCGTGTACGCCTGCTGCTTGCCGTCGAAGTTGCCCTTGGCCTCGTCGACGTTGGCCGCCGCGATTGCGGTTCGCAGGTCCTCGAGCGTCAGTCCATACGACGCCAGCGAGGTCGGATTGGCCTGCACACGGACCGAAGGTTTCTGACCGCCGCCGATGCTCACCAGGCCCACCCCGGGCAGTTGCGAGATCTTCTCGCCCAGCCGCGTGTCGGCCAGATCTTCGACCTGGTCCAGCTGCAGTTCCTTGGACGTCAGCGCCAGCGTGAGAATCGGCGTGTCGGCCGGATTGGTCTTGCTGTAAACGGGCGGGTTCGGAAGATCCGTCGGCAGGTAGGTCGCGGCCGCGTTGATCGCCGCCTGTACCTCCTGCTCGGCAACGTCGATACTCAAGTTGAGGTCGAACTGCAGCGTGATGACCGAGCTGCCGAACGAGCTGTTCGAGGTCATCTGCGTTAGCCCCGGCACCTCTCCGAATTGCCGCTCCAGCGGTGCCGTTACCGAAGACGCCATCACGTCCGGGCTGCCGCCTGGGTAGAACGTCATCACCTGGATCGTCGGATAGTCCACCTGCGGCAATGCCGAGACGGGTAGTTGCCCGTACGCGACGAGCCCCGCCAGCAGCAGCCCGACCATCAGCAGGGAAGTCGCGACCGGCCGCAGAATGAACGGGCGCGAAAGACTCATGGAGTGGCGCTCTGAGGCGGAATAGCCGCGGTCTGCACACTCACGTGCGAGCCTTGCTGCAGCTTGTCCACGCCGTCGGTGACGACCATGTCCCCGACTTGCAGACCCTTGCTGATCGCGATCACGTCACCCTGCGTCGCGCCCACCGTCACCGGGCGCATCTCGACGGTCTTATCAGGCTTGACGACATAGACGAACGAACCTTGCTGGCTGCGTTGGAGCCCGGCGGCCGGAATCAGAGTCGCGTTGGGGATAGTGTTGACCAGCAGCCGCGCGTTGACGAATTGATTTGGAAACAGCGCGTTGTCCTGATTGGGAAACGACGCCTTGAGCTTGATCGTGCCTGTTGTCTGATCGATCTGATTGTCGGTCGTGAGCAGCGACCCGGCGGCGAGCTTGTGCTTGAGGTCGCGATCGTAAGCCTCGACCGGCAACTGCGGGTCGGCCTTCATCGCGGTCTCGAGGCTGGGCAGGTCGTCCTCCGGAATGCTGAAATCAACCGCGATCGGCTGCAGTTGCGTGATAACCGCCAGGCCCGTCGCGTCGGTCGCATGAATTATATTGCCCGCGTCCACCAGCCGGAGCCCGACCCGCCCCGTGATCGGCGAAGTGATGCGGCTGTAGACCAGGTTGAGCTTGGCGCTGTCCACCGCGCCCTTGTCGCTCTCGATCGAGCCGGCATACTGTCCGACCGCCGCTTCCTGGTTGTCGAGGTCCTGACGCGCGAGGACTTTCTGGTCGAAGAGTTCCTTGTCACGCGCGAGTGTAACCTTCGCGTTTTCGAGCGACGCCAGATCTTTCGCGAGCGTGCCTTCAGCCTGGGTCAGCGCCACCTGGTAAGGACGCGGATCGATCTGGGCAAGCAGGTCGCCGGCCTTTACGACCTGTCCTTCAGTAAAATTTACGGTATTGAGCTGGCCGTCCACGCGGCTTTTGACCGTGACCGTGTTGTAGGCCGTCACGGTTCCGATCGCCGAGATGTACTGCTTCAAATCGCCGAGCTTCGCCGGCACCGCCGCGACCGGAACGGCCGCGTGCACCGCGGTCGCGGAGGCAGTCGCGGCGGAATCAGTGCTGCTCCGGCCGCTGAAATAGTAAATCGCAATTATCGCAACGACCAGCACGACCAGCCATAGACGCCATCGTTCCATAGCTTTGTCGCTCCAACTGCGCACTTCGGCCTCCTGCATATATCGCGAGGCGCTGGGTTTTCCGGTCGTCGGGCCGTCAGAATCCATCATGTTCTCCGTAGCACTTGTATCCAATCTAGCAAATGGCGATCCGGTTGTTATTCTTGCAATTTTGGACCCGCCAGTCCATATTTCAGAGGTGCTGGATGTAACGACGGGATCTGTGAACGCCAATTACCGGTCTACGAATCCGATGAATTCAGGTTTCCAATTTTGAGCGTCAAGCGCAAATTAGTTTCGCCGCCGATTCGCCGCAAAGACGGCCGCGGCAGACCCTCAACGCCGTTCCTGCGCGAGAGAATCCTCGGCAGCGCCGCCGAACTGTTTGCCGAACGGGAATTCGATTTGGTCTTGATCGACGAGGTCGCCGCTCACGCCGGCGTCGGCAAGGGCAGCGTGTACCGCCAATTCAGATCGAAAGAGGAGCTCTACGCGGCGGCCGTAATCGATGGCTTCGCGGAACTGCAGCGCGAAATTCGCACCGCGCTGGCGGGATGCACCTCGATGCGCGATCAAGTCGCGACCATTGTGCGTCACGCGCTCAAATTTTTCTGGACCCGCCGCCAGTTCTTCGCCCTCCTGCACGATCCCAAGGCGTTGCCGCCCGTGCAGGAGCGCCAGTATCTGGCTCAACGCAATGACTTGTCGCGAATGATCAGCGGAGTTCTGGACGACGGCGTCAAGCGCGGCGCGATAAGGTCCGGCCTCGACACGCGCATCGCAGCCGAATCGCTGCTGGGCATGATACGCGGCATCAACCGCTACGGCCGCGAATACACGACCCCCGACCGCGCCGTCGATTTTGTAACGTCAATCTTCCTGGCCGGATGCGCCCCGCGCTAGGTTCTGTCCCCTCTCCCTGTTAGGTAGAAGATCCCTTCTTCCCCTTCTCCCTATGGGGAGAAGATCGAAAGTGAGGGACTTTATGCAGCGGGGTTTCGCGCGCGATTCAAGATTCTGACTCTGCGCTGAACGGAGACTGAGGCACTACCAGGAGGTCGACATGCAGGATCTGCTGCCACTGGCGGAAAAAATCGCCACGATTCTGAAAAACCGCCACGAGACCGTCGCGGTCGCCGAGTCTAGTACCGGCGGGCTCATCTCGGCCGCGCTGCTGAGCGTCCCGGGCGCGTCAGCGTACTTCATCGGCGGCGCCGTCGTTTACACGCTCAAAGCGCGCCGCGCGATGCTCGACGTCCCAGATTCCGCGTTCGCCGGAATAAAATCGGTCACCGAACAAGGCGCGATGATCCTCGCGCGCGCCGCGCGCACGCGATTCGCAGTCACCTGGAGCATCGCGGAGATCGGCGCGAGCGGACCCACCGGCAATCGCTACGGCGACGCCGCCGGCCACAGCTGCATAGCAGTAGCCGGCCCACTCAAGCGCTCGCTAACCGTCGAGACCGGCAGCGCCGATCGCCTAACCAACATGCGCACCTTCGCGTCAGCAGCGCTGAATCTGCTGATCCAAACCATGCCGTTGCCGAAACCAACCTGACTAGCCATCACAGTCACGGCTCGCCCTCAGAGTGACACCAAGGTGCAGAGCCTGTCCTGAGCGAAGCCGAAGGAGGTCACCCCTGCAAACCCACGGATGGGTTTCACATTAAATAAAGCGAATTTTCGGCCGCACATTCACGGCGTCACTTCCGACAGCCGATCCACTTCGCGCAGGCTCGGAAATAGCCGGTACCACACTGCGACGATTACGAGCGTGCCGACGCCTCCGATCACGACCGCCGGTACCGTTCCGAACCACGTCGCCGTGAGGCCCGATTCGAACTCGCCCAGCTCATTCGACGCGCCGACGAACAGCCTGTTCACCGCGCTCACGCGGCCGCGCATCGCGTCGGGCGTCGCCAGTTGGGTAAGAGTGGCGCGCACGTACACGCTCACCATGTCCGAGCCGCCGAGCACGAACAGCGCGGCGATCGAAAGCGCAAAGTTCCGCGACAAGCCGAAGACTATAGTCGCGATTCCGAAAATCGCGACACACACAAACATCGCGAGTCCCGCGCGCCGCTGCAGTGCCCGCTGGCCGAGCGCCAACCCGAGCATCGCGGCGCCGAGCGCGGGCGCGCTGCGCAACACTCCCAGTCCGAGCGGCCCGACATGCAGGATGTCGCGCGCATAGATCGGCAACAGCGCGGTCGCGCCGCCGAGCAGGACCGCGAACAAGTCCAGCGAGAAGGCGCCGAGAATCAGCGGCTTGCGCCACACGTACGCGATTCCCGCCGTGATCCGCTCGAAGATCGTGGTATCGGCCTCCACCTCGTAGAGAGCGCTGCGGCTCCGGATACTCATCATCACGATCGCGATTGTGACGAACAGGATAGTGCAGATGCTGTAGTCCACCGCCGGCCCGAGAATATAAATCGCGCCGCCCACAGCGGGTCCCGCGATCACCGCGACCTGCGATGCGGAAGAATTCCACGCGACCGCTTGTGTAAACTGATCCTGCGGCACCAGCAGCGGCACGAAAGACTGCGCGGCCGGTCCGGCAAAAGCGCGCGCCGCTCCGAACAGCATGAGCACTGCGTAGAACGGCCAGATGACCACGGTCCTCGTCAGCGCCAGCATCAGAAAACCGCCGGATGCAACCGCAGTGAATAGATTGCTGACTATCAGGATTAGTTTGCGATCGAACCGGTCCGCAAAATGCCCGGCCGGAATCGTGCACGCCATCATCGGAAGAAATTGAAAGAGCCCGACGTAACCGAGCGCCAGCGGCGTCCGCGCGATACTGTAAACTTGCCAGCTCACGGCCACCGACTGAATCTGGAACGCCAGGATTGCGAGAAAGTTCGCGCTCAGAAAACGACGAAAGTCGCGATGCGAGAGGGCGCTTGATTTTGCGGTCGCAGGCGAGGAATCCATCTTCGGTTTGTCGGAGCGCCCTACCGTTTCTATTCGAACCCTCGCGCGGAATCGACATCAGCGATCGCGCTCGCGCCACATTTTGCCAATCGCCACTCATCTCGCGTAGGCTCTCCCCATGGACAAGTCAGCGATCCGAAGTCACGTCGAGCAGCTTTGGGATAAATCCGTAGTCGCCGAGCTGGTCGAGTACATTCGCATCCCCAACAAGTCGGTCGCGTTCGATCGCGACTGGAAAGCGCACGGGCACATGGACCGCGTCGTCGCGCGCTTCGAGGATTGGGCGCGCCGCCAGCCGATCCGCGGCATGAAGGTCGAGGTCGTGCGCCTCGAAGGCCGCACCCCGCTACTGTTCATCGAAATCCCCGGCGACTCCAAAGATTGCGTGCTGCTCTACGGGCACATGGACAAGCAGCCCGAGATGTCGGGATGGCGCGAAGGCCTTGGCCCGTGGGATCCCGTGCTCGACGGCGACCGTTTGTACGGCCGCGGCAGCGCCGACGACGGCTATGCGATGTTCGCGTGTCTGGGCGCGATCGGCGCGCTGCAGGCCAGCTCGATTCGACACGCGCGATGCGTGGTCGTCATCGAAGCTTGCGAAGAGAGCGGCAGCTTCGATCTCCCTCATTATATAGATCACCTCGCAGCGCGGATCGGGCAGCCGAGCCTGTGCATCGCGTTGGACTCCGGATGCGGCAACTACGAGCAACTCTGGCTGACCACCTCGCTGCGCGGCCTGGTCGGCGGGAAACTCCAGGTCGACGTGCTCACGGAGGGCGTGCACTCGGGCGACGCGGGCGGCGTGGTCCCTGACAGCTTCCGCATCGTGCGCCAGTTGCTGAGCCGCGTCGAAGATGAGGCGACGGGCAAGGTGCTCGCGCCGGAATTTCACGCGACGATTCCCGATGCGCGCCTCAAGCAGGCGGCCGCGACCAGCGCGGTGATCGGCGACGACTTCCGCACCAAGTTTCCATTCGTCGGGCACGCCCGTCCCGTCAGTATCGACACGACGGAGCTGATCCTCAACCGCGCGTGGCGGCCCGCGCTGTCGATCATCGGCGCCGACGGTTTGCCGCCGACCGGCAACGCCGGCAATGTGCTGCGCGCGGGCACAGGGGTCAGCTTGTCGCTCAGACTGCCGCCAACTGTCGATGCGAGAGTCGCGTCGCGGAAGTTGAAAAGCATTTTGGAGAACGACCCGCCGTATGGATCCAAGGTGACCTTCCATGCCAACTGGGGCGCCACCGGATGGGACTCTCCAGCCCTGGCGCCGTGGCTCGAGCGCAGCCTCGACGCGGCCTCGAATGACTACTTCGGCAAGCCGACCGCCTACATGGGCGAAGGCGGCACGATTCCGTTCATGGGAATGCTAGGCGAGCGCTTCCCGCAATCGCAATTCCTGATCACAGGCGTCCTGGGCCCCCACACCAACGCCCACGGCCCCAACGAGTTCCTCCACATCCCAACCGCAAAAAAGGTAACCTGCTGCGTAGCAAAAGTGCTCGCCGATCACTTCACGCGAGTACTGGTTGAATAGCCAGTTAGTTCGCGACAGGGGGCAGCGTTGCGCAGAATACTACTCATCGCGAAGAACGGAATACGCGGTTCGAATCGCCGCGTGAGAAGCCGGTATCCAACAGGGTTATCTCAACGCTTACACTTTCCGCTGGAACCATCGGCGCGACGGCACCTCGATGTTTCGCGCGCTTGTTTCGCGTCTGCCTTCTTCGAAGCCGACTCCGACGAAAGAACCAATGCTCGAAACACTCCCTCGAAATCCGATTTCGTGAATGGTCGTTTCTTCATGATTGAGCCTTGAGGTGCACCACGTTCTCCCTCGGATCTGGCGCATACTTTGTTAGACACCAATTCTTGTTTTTGAGATGGAAGAAAATATCCTTGCGCCGATGAAGGGTAGTTACGACCATCACGATCGGCTTCTTGGAATCTGTCCGCCACCCAAGTTTACAAATTTCAACGTATATATTTCGCGCGGGCAGGCCGGTGCGCTTGGCTTCAAGAACTTCAGCCACCAGTGTCGCGAGGGAAAGCGGATCGCCATCTTTTTTGTTCGTGCGATGCCACTGAGTCCAGCGCTCGGGTTCATCCAGATATTTTTCGAGGGCTTGGATCACGGACAGTTCCTTCTTTTGGTCTTCAGCGATCTCCAAGAGTCGCGTTTTGAGGCGTTCAATTTCGCGCGAAACTTCCTTAGCGTCGTCCTCTAGTTCCTTGACTCGTCGGCCACGATCATGGACATCCTTGAGAAGATTTTCTTTGAGAAATTCAGCCATCAATAACGCCCGCTAGAGAAATTCTTGCGCATTGCTATTACGTATCCGCCGCACAGGGATTATTCTATCAGACGGATAGGGCGAGATTCGAACTCGCGGGGCTGCTTTCGAGGCGTCGCCCGCCAGATTTTGCGTCTGGAGCATTAAACCGCTCTGCCACCTATCCGTGGGCGGGCACGTGAGCCGAGAGTCGGTGGCTTGTTGTTTGGCAGACGCATCCCCGACACTCCCAGCCACTGCCCGCTTGTCTTTAAAGTACGCTGAAATAACACCCATCTCAAGATAAGCGTCTCCGATCGATTATCCTTGAAGTTGCTCGCCTTACCTTGGACGCTTGCTCCTGTATGCAAGCGACCAAACGCAATCACTCTGCGAATGGCAAAGCCGAGCACGTTCTAGCTGCGGATATTCGAGCGTTTGAACAGCGGCGACCGCAATTAGAGCTTTATAATATGCACGAATTTGCGCTGTGCTTTCAGGGTCAGTACATCGGCGTGTTTCCAGACTTCGATTCTGCTGCCAAGGCCGCGATTCAGCTATCTCAAACAGATCCCTGCCTCATTCAGCAAGTCGGACGGCCCATCGGTCTCGACGCTGATACCGCCCGTCACCTGAGTTCTCGTTAGCTCTTTTGCCGACAGCACATTGCGGTCCCGGTTCGTCAGCAGCGCTGGTTCAGAATGGCGCTACCATTGAAATTGTCATCAGGTCGCTTGGACGAGAAGTGACTTTGGAAGCCTTAATCGATCCAGGCACAGAACTGACCGTCGCAGAAGCCGATTTCTTTCAAGGTTGGACATTCAAAGTATCTAGACCGGGCACATTCGCTAGTATGGGTGCGCAGACCTCAAGGGACATTTTCATAGCGAAAATCGAAATTCCGGCGCTGAACCTGCGCGAAACTACCGAAATCGTGTTGGATCATTTGGAAGGACGACAAGCGATACTCGGTCGCACCCAATTGCGGAATTGTGTGCTCGTTTACGATGGTCCTCAAGGCACGGTCCAGCTTCGCAGGTAACGTGAGTTAAAATAAACTCACTACCGACCTGTCACGTCGGTGCTAATTCTGCCGTGAACTTGCTTCAAGGGAATAAGTACCGAACGAAGCTACCGGTAGTGGGTGTACCTGGCTCAGGCTACTACATATGGTAGAAATTGACGATTTCGGTGAATCTCACTTATACGTAAAGATGCCTATTTCGGCTCGAAATTGTCCCGTTCCGATCGCCTTTAGCCCTCGTTTTGGCCTTTGTATCAGACTAACGGACAGCGAGACCGCGATGCTCGAAGGAGACTGACCGCGACGCTGCCGAGGCATGACGTTGCACAGGATACTGCTCATCTCCGGTATCGTCGTTGGTTCGATCGTCCTGATCGCGGGCGGGCTTATCGGTTACGCATACTTCAATTTGAGTTCGCTCGTCGCGCACAATGAAAAACGCATCCTGGCTCGCGTCAGCGACGCGCTTGGCCGCCGCGTCGAGGTCGCGAAAATACAGGCGCAGGTGGGATGGGGCGTGTCGGTCGAGGTGAGCGGTCTCACGATTGCCGACGATCCGGCCTTTTCGACCAAACCGTTTCTCGCTGCCAACGACGTGTCGGTGGATGTCGAGTTCTTCCCGCTGCTTTATGGCGACGCCAAGGTCGTAAGACTCGAACTGAACAAACCCGACATCCGAATCGTGATGAATGCGGCGGGCGACCTCAACCTGAGCTCTCTTGGCGTCAGTCCCGAGGACGCACGCCAGGAAACCGAACCGGCGCGGCGCCGGCATGCGAAAAGGCGATCGTCGCTCGCCGACTTGTCGATCAAGGCGCTCAGCATCGAGGACGGCGAAGTCCATTTCAAGGATCTCAGCGAGCAGGCGGCGCCGATTCGCGTCCGTCACCTGGATTTCGACGTGACGGATTTCAACGCATCGTCGTCTTTCGGCGTCGAGACCAAGTTCGCCTTTCCGGCCGAGCAGCAGAACGTCGAGGCGTCGGGAAAGCTCGGACCGCTGTTGGATAAAGGCGTGCTGGACGCGTCGGGAATCCCCGTCGATCTGAACTTGAAGATCGATTCGATCGTGCTCGACAGTCTGCGGCCGCTCGCCGAGATGGGATCGAAGATACCGGCCGGGCTTTCGATTCCGGATCCCGCATCTATCACCGGTACGGCGCGCGGCTCGTTCGGCCAACTCGCGATTGCGCTCAGCACCGACCTGACTGCGAACCGGGTCGCGTACGCGACGATATTCAGCAAACCGGCCGGGACCGCGATGACGATAAATACGAATGGCACCTGGGGCGACCAGCTCGAGATAGCGAGTGTGGACCTGAAGCTGTCCGATCTCGAATTGACGGCGAGCCGGTTCTCGAGTTTTTCACCGGGCCCGCAACCGTTGAGCGCGCAAATCGATTCGAACAGCTTCAACCTTGCGAACCTGGGCCCGATGATAAGTGCGGTGGCGGGATACGAGCTGGCCGGCACAAGCGAAATTCACGGCACGGTGAAGCTGGGCGCCAACGCGCCGGCGATCGATGGAACTGTGACGCTGAAACAGGCTGCGATGAAGCTGGGGCCATCGGTTCAGAGCGGAATCAGCGATCTGAACGGCTCGATTCGTTTCGAATCGCTGAATCCGCTGAACGCCAGCTATACGCTGAAGGCCGACTCGGTGAAACTTGCGCAGATCTTTGCCAGTCGTCCGCCCAGCGACGTTATTAACGGCCTGACGGTCCAAGGCATGGTGGACGGCGAGATAGCCTGGCCGCGAATCAGCGCGACGATCCAATCGACGGACGGATCGCTCGAAAATGTTTCATACCGCAATCTCGATCTGACGGCCGCATACTTCAACCGGCGCGCGTCGGCGCGTCCCCTCAACGCGGGCGTGTTTGGCGGATCGCTGACAGCGAACGCGGATGCGGTTCTCGGCGACGTGCCAACCTTCAACGTCACGCTCGCGATGAGAAATCTCGACATGGAACAAGCGCTGCGATCGCAAAATATCGATGCGGCCGGCAGGGTGCGCGGATTTCTGACCGGTAACGTGGCGGCGTCGGGCAGCGGCTCGGACTGGCGCCGAATCAGGCCGACGATCCGCGGCAGCGGGCGAGTGTCAATCGCCAACGGCAAGCTGGTGGGCGTCAATATCGTCGCGGACGCGATCAACGCGGTCGCGGCGGCGCCGGGCGTCAGCCAACTCGTGAACGTGGGGTTCAGGTCGAGCCATCATGGGTTGCTGGTCGATCCCGACACCGAGCTGCAATCGGCAAGCATGAGCTTTCAGCAGACGGGGCCGCGGTTCACGACGCACGATCTGTATGCACAGTCGCCGGACTACGCGATTGCGGGCGACGGCTGGTTCGACATGGACAAGAACATCGAGATGAATGCCGACATCCGGCTGACGCTCGGGCTGCAGGTCGCGATTCCGGTGACGGTGAGCGGACAACTGCCCGGGGTGCGCGTGCTGCCGGACGTGCCGACCTTGGCGGAGCGCGTGGCGATGGGTGCGATCAACACGCCGGGCAACATTATCCGCGGCGGAGTCAACGCGGTGGGATCGCTCGTCGGCGCGCCTTCGGCGGGGTCGGCGATTCCGTCGGTTCCGAATCCGATTGACGCGATCAAGAAATTCCTGCCGTGAGCGGGGTCGCTCGCGCGTGTATGGAGTCCATAGTCCGTGCTCCGACATCGCGCGATCTGCTCCCTGATGATGAGAGACGCGTTCAGCCGGTTGTCGGCTTGGCACGTGCCTTGCCTTTTCCTTCGGGCGACCAACAATCACCGCTAGCCACACGCTAACCTCCACAAATGGAATGAGACTACAATGAATACGCGAAGAAAATTCCTGGTCTCTGCCCTGGCGACAGCTTCTGGAGTGATCGCCGGCAGTCAGCTGCTCGTAAGTTGTTCCGGCGCGAAGGAGGAGCCCGAAGTCACCGCAAACGAGGATCTGATGCGCGAGCACGGCGTGCTCCGGCGTGCTCTTCTGGGCTATTTCCTGACGGCCCAGAAGCTGCACACGAATCCGCAAGACGTTCGCCCATAAGCGCTCCAGCAAACCGCGACTCTGTTTCGTACATTCGGCGAGGACTATCACGAGCGGGCGTTAGAGGAGCCCTTTATATTCCCCGCGGTCAAGCGCACCGGCGGCGAAGCGTCAGTCTACATCGATGTGCTCCTCGCCCAGCACCAACGCGGACGCGAGATCACAGATTACATTCTGGCTTCAACCAATGGCCAAGTACTGCTAGCGCAGCGGATCAGCTCGTCAGCGCCCTGGACTCATTTGTTCTCATGTACCAGGAGCATTGCTCGCGAAGACACGATCGTTTTTCCCGCGTGGCATAAGACGATGGGCGAGCACGATTACCACGAGATGGGCGAGAAGTTCGAAGAAATCGAGCACAAGCAATTCGGAAAGGACGGCTTCGACGACGCCGTCAAACAGATCGCAGGGATCGGGCAATCGTTAGGAATCGCGGACTTAGCGCAGTTTACTGCGACGCCACCGCCGAAGGTGGCGTGACAGCCGTTTGAGACAGTTGTACCGAGCGGTCGATGTGGGCTTTACATCCGAGCGGCCACGCGGCTGGGCAGCGGTTCTTCGAGCAGCGTGGAAAGCGGTCCGACCAGTTGAAGCACTTCTGTCATGCGCCGGCGAATGTCCGGATCGATCCTCATCCGTATCTAGCGGAGGAGCAAACCGACGGCTCCGACGACCCATATCAGCGTCACGACGCCAAAAATCACGGCCGATAAATCGTGCATACTCAAATTCCCTCCGAGACGTTCTCAACACCAAGGCGTTAAAGCGCGCTGAACGAATTGTTCAATCTGGGCCAACGGCGAGAATTTTCCACGAACTGTGGCGAACAATCGGCGAAAGGGGCGCGGAAGGTGAGAGGTCAGGGAAGGATGTCGAACCGTCCGAGGCGCAGCGGACGGTAGATTTCGAAGTCCTGGCGGTCGATGGTGAAGATGCGGCGGAGACCTTCACGCTCGGCGACCCGCACCAACGCGGCATCGGCGAGGTCCATCGGTAGGTCGCGGTACTTCCACATCAACTCGCGCATGCGCGGACAATCGTCGAGACCGATTTCGGCGAACCGCACGCCACCTACAATGACCATGTCCCATAGCTTGCGCTGGTCTCGAGCATCGTACCGCAATAGATACATGGCTTCGGTAAACGCGGGCCAGACAGTCCAGAGCGGGTCGTGAAGGGTCGCGAGCGCGGCAACGCACCGCTGATGATAAGGGTCGGTCCGATCAATCAGCGCGACGAGCGGGCCGGCGTCGACGAGTACGGTTGTCATTCTTCTTTTCTTGCAGCATTCGAGCGAACCGCTCGCCGGTGCGCTCGGACAGGTTCATTCCGCCGCTATCTCCGGAGCCGATCAGATGAGCCATCAGCTCGAAGGGCGTAGGCTTAGGGGTTCGCGCCCGCGCTCTTTTCTGGCGCAGCGTCGCGAGCGCCTGGCGCACGACTTCGGACTTGGAAAGTCCGGTCTCCCGCGCGACTTGCTCAAGGAAGGCGGCAGTCCGCGGATCGATTCTGACATTGAGAGCGCCCATGGCTGGTATCTGTATCACAGCGTGTAATACAAGACCATCTCGCGGCGCCGGTCGGTCAGCGGCGGGTTAGTTTGTCTACTTCGGCGAGTTCTTCGGCGGAAAGTTTCCAGTTGCCGGCTTTTACGTTCTGCGTGACCTGGTCGGGGCTGGTTGCGCCGGAGATTACGCTTGAGACTTGCGGCTGCGACGCGAGCCATCCGACGGCGAGTTCGAGAATCGTATGCTCGCGGCTGCCCGCGAATTTCTCGAGCCGTTCGAGCGTCGCGAAGTTTTCGTCGGTGAGCGCCTGCTGTGCAATCCGCTGGACGAGCGAAAGGCGGGTGCCCTTTGGCGGTTCCGCGCCGCGCTTGTATTTCCCAGTGAGAAATCCACTAGCTAATGGAAAGTAGGGCAGGATACCTACTCCGAACTCGCGGCATGCGGGGATTAGTTCACGCTCGATGCGGCGGTCGAGCAGGTTGTACTGGTTTTGCGCGGAAATGTACGAGGCGAAGCCGCGAGTACGCGATATCCAGTGCGCGTCGACGGCTTGCCACGCGGCGAAGTTACTATGTCCGATGTATCGCACCTTGCCGGCGCGAACGAGATCGTTCAGCGCCTCGAGAGTTTCATGCTGTGGCGTCTCGGAATCGGGCATGTGAATCTGGTACAGATCGATATAGTCAGTGCCCAGCCGCTTGAGGCTCGCGTCGGCGGCCGCCATGACGTAGCGATACGACGCGCCGCGCATATAAGGACCGTCGCCCATCGCCATGCCGAACTTGGTCGCGACGATCACGCCGCGGCGGCGATCACCCAGCGCCTTGCCGAGCAGCTCCTCGGAGCCGCCGCGATTGCCGTAGATGTCGGCGGTGTCGAACAGCGTGATGCCCTCGTCGAGGGCTCGATGTACCACGGCGCGAGTCTGTTCCGCGTCGGATCGCATGCCAAAGTTGTTGCATCCGAGGCCGACGGCCGAAACCTTGAGACCCGAGTTGCCAAGTTTGCGATATTCCATGATGACGGATCCTTTCTCGCGGCTTCAGGCGGCCACTTCCGGCGCAAAGAAGACCAGGGTTCGCACTTCGACACTTTCGCGCGGCGCGGCGTCAGGCGGGCTCGACGGATCCTCGAAGGCGGAATGCGCGGTGAATCGCGCGCGGCGCCCGTCGGAATCGTAACACTTGAGCAATAGTACTTCTTCCTTCAGCTGATTCGGAATGTAGTACCATCGATGATTCGGATTGAACGCGACTGAGTATACCTCGCCGTCGCGATCGCGGTACTTGAGCACGTGCTTGACGAAGTCGTCCTGCACCATGCTCTGAGCGTCGCATACGGCCAGCGGCGACTCCTGCACGGGTCCGCGAATCGGGCGCCATACGTTGATTATCGCGAAACGATTCTTGAGCAGTGCGTCGGCCTCATCGGGCAAAAGATCGCGCACGCGCTGTGGGCCGGATTTGAGCGTGTAGTCATTGTGGGCGACCTTGACCGGCTCCTGCGCGCCGTTCTCGCGACGTTTCGCCATCGGGCGCGACCGGACGTTATGGTCAAACACGTGCACTTTGACGGCGCCGGTAAATTCGCGGACCATCCGCTCGACTTCCGGATAGTAGACCCGGCGAACTTCTTCGGGGTCGTAAAACTTTGCCACCGCGGTGTTCTGATGCGTTACCGCAAAGCCCTGGCGGTCGAGCGACAGCTCGCTCATGATTGCGCGCGCGCTCCAAACAGGCACGGTGAACCTGGCGTAGGTGGCGGTCCGCGCGGGGACACCCGGAGGCGGCTTGAAGTTATAACTCACGGGATGCTGATCTTTGTCGGCGAGGTAGTTGAGAACGCCGCTGACGTGATCGGGACTGCTGGCCGTGGCATTTTCAGTGCTCGGGGTGGTCATCGGGTAAGTACTCCTGAGATCCTGTCACTCTCCTACGGCAGCGCGCGCGGCGGGTCAAGCGCGAATGCGATGAAGATGCCAATATTCGGCGGATGGCAAAGCTGCGCGACATCCTGAAACCGCGGCCGCGAATTTTGTTCGTCGGGATCAATCCGAGCCTTCGCTCCGAGCAGATGGGGCATCATTTTGCGAGTCCGGGCAACCCGTTCTGGCGGCTGCTGCATGCGGCGCGGCTGGTGCCTGTGGAACTCAAGTGCGAAGACGATGCGCGGCTGGTGGAGTTCGACCTGGCGCTTACGAATTTGTGTGCACGGGCGACGCGTGCGGCGGCGGAGCTGAGCACGGCCGAGATTATCGCTGGCCGACGAGTGCTCGCGCGGAAGATTCGGCGGGTGCGTCCGCGAGTGGTCGCGTTCGTGGGTGTGAGTATCTACCGCGGATTTTTCGGCGTTGTGCGCGGGGAAGGTGCTGGCGCGAAGGACGAGGAGATTTTCGGCGCGCGGGTTTTCGTGCTGCCGAATCCCAGCGGGCTGAATGCGAGTTATCCGGGGTTCAAGCACAAGTTGATTTGGTTCGAGAGGTTGAGGGAGTTTGCCGAATTACCAGGCGACTAGCTATTCGGAGATTTTCAACTGGCTACTTAAGTGGCTATTCGATTCCGTAGCGGCGGCGCTTTCGCCACAGCGTCGTGACGTTGATGCCGAGCGTGTCGGCGGCCTCTTCGAGAGTGGCGCTGGCGGCGAGCACGCGTGAGATGTGTTCGCGCTCGACGTCATCGAGGCTGGCCGCGTTGGTGCTGCCGGTGAGCGCCTCGGTCGTCGATTCGTGAAACAGCGAATCGGGCAAGTCATCGGGAGCGATCGTCTCGCCGCGCATCAGGACGGTGCCGCGTTCGATCGCGTTGCGCAGCTCGCGCACATTTCCGGGCCATCGATAGCGCGTGAGCGCTGCGGTTGCGCCGGGTGAAAATGCCAGGCCGGGATGGGAATTGCGGATGGCGGCGACGTTCAGTAGCCATTGCGCGAGCGGCAGAATGTCCTCGCGGCGTTCGCGCAGAGGCGGGACGCGCAGGGTGATGACGTTGAGGCGGTAGTAGAGATCCTCGCGGAAGTGATGCGCGGCGACCTCGGATTCGAGATCGCGATTGGACGCGGCGATTATTCGCGCGTCGACGTGTATGGTGCGTTCGCCGCCGACGCGCTCGAAGTTCTGATCCTGCAGAAAGCGCAGGAACTTGGTCTGCAGGGTCGGCGTCAGGTCGGCAATCTCGTCGAGGAAAACCGTCCCGCCGTTGGCCGCCTCGAGTCGGCCCGGCTTGTCCTTGACCGCGCCGGTGAACGCGCCGCGCATGTGTCCGAACAGTTCGCTTTCGAGAAGTTCTTCGGAGAGCGTGGTGCAATTGACGACCACGAACGGCTTGCTCTGACGCGGGCTCCATCGGTGAATCTGGCGAGCGATGACGTTCTTGCCGGTGCCGCTCTCGCCGGTGAGTAGAATGGTGGCGTCGCTGGCGGCGGCTTGGCGGGCGGTTTCGAGCAGGCGTTGCATAGCGGGACTCTTCGAGTCGAGCAGCGGCTCCTCGTCGATGGCGCTGCGCAGCGCGCGATTTTCCGCGGTAAGGATGCCGACTTGCAGCGCGCGATCGACGGTATGCTGAATCTGCTCGAGCGAAAACGGCTTGGTGACATAGTCGTAGGCGCCGGACTTCATCGCCTCGACGGCATTTTCAACGGTCGCAAAAGCGGTCATCAGGATCACGAGGCATTCGGGCTGGCGCCGCTTGATGTCACGCAGCAGTTCGAGGCCGCTCATCTCGGCCATCTTGTAGTCGGTCAGAACCAGATCGAACTGCTTCTCGGCGAGGAGCGCGACGGCCTGCGCGCCGTTCTCGGCGGCGCGAACCTCGTGACCGACCGACTCGAAAAACGAGACGAGGCTGCGGCGGATATTGCGCTCGTCGTCGACAATGAGCAGCTTGACCATCAAATCTCCTGCGCGGCGGGAATTTCGACGATGAATCGCGAGCCGTGAGAGTTGGCGCTCTCGACGAAAATCCGGCCGCCATGGGCCTCGACAATTTCCTTGACGATCGACAGGCCCAGTCCGGCCGATCCTTTTTCGAAGCCCTCGGAACCATACTGCACGAAACGCTCGAAAATATAGTCCTTCACCTCGGGCGGAATTCCGGGGCCCGAGTCGGTGACTTCAAGCCGCGTGCCGTGCTCCGTGCCGAGCGCCGCGACTTTGATGGTTCCGCCGGCGGGGGTATAGCGCAGCGCGTTGCCGAGCAGATTCGAAATCACCCACGAGAGCTTCACCGGATCGCCGATAATCTCGGGCACCGGCGCGATGTGCTCTTCGATCTCGACGTGCTTTTCGCGCGCCTGAATTGCGAACCGTTTGGTCACGTCGGCCGCGAGGCGGGCAAGATCGAGACGCTTCTGCTGCACGGCGATCGCGGGAACTTCACCGCGCGCGAGATTGAGCAGGTTGTCGGTGAGCTGCTGCATCCGCGAGCATTCCTCGAGGATCACCTGCAGCAGTTCGTTGTTCTTGGGATTCGACTCCCGCGCACTCTCCCTGCTCAGTAATTCCGCCGACAATGTCAGCGAGGTAAGCGGCGTCCTGAGTTCGTGCGACAGAGTGGCGACCAGGTTGGTGCGGGCGCGATCCTGATCGCGGATGTAGGTCACGTCCTGCAGAATCAGCAGCGTGCCGAGCGACTTACCGATGGCGTGATGAAGCGGGACCGGCTTCAAGACGTAGGAATGATCGCGGCCGCGAACGTGAAGATCGATTTCAGTGCGATGGCCGTTCGGACCGGCCCGCTGAAGCGTGCGCAGCGCGTCGCGAACGCGCAGGTAATGAGGATGGTTGCTGCTGAGATCGTCGAAGGGACTGCCGAGCGAGTCCTGGGGATCGACGCCGAGGATCAGCGACGCGATCTCATTTATGTGCGCGACGATTCCTTCCGAATCGATCAGCACGACGCCGTCTTCGAGGCTCTCGATGATTGCCTCGGTCTTGCTCTTTTCATAAACCAGGCGCTCGACGTTGAGCTTGTCGTATTGCTCGAGGCGCTCGGCCATCTGGTTGAATTCGCGCGCGACCGCTTCGAGCTCGGCGAGCGGCTGGGGCCCCAGCCGCACTTGCGACTTGCGCTGACTGATACCGCGCAGGCGCTCGGCGAGCTCGGTCAGCGGCTTTGAGAGCCGCCATCCGAGACCCCACGAGACGGCGGCGCCCACCAGCAGCACCAGCGCGAGGCCGCCGGCGAATTCGTAAGCCAGGTGCTTGCCCAGTTTTACCGAGCGGCTGTCCGCGCGAAACATGGCGGCCTTGTTCATCGCGATCAGATCGTCGAGGCGGCCGTTCAATTCCGCAAATTCGCGGTCGTGATAAGTGCCGGGTGGGGCGGTGGCGACGTCGGCGAACAGCTTGTTGGCGCGCTGATTGATATCGGCGGCGAGTTCCGGCTCGCCAACTTCAGTGAAGTCGTGGTTTTCGACGTCCAGCCACTGCAAAAAGTTGTGGCGCCCGGCGGGCAGCGCGTCCTTAGCGTTGCCGTCGTGCTCCGCCACTTGCAACGTGTTGAGCGCGGCGTGCATGTTCTGCGCGGCCTCGATGCTGATGTAGTTGCGATAGAGGGTCGCGCGGATTGCGCCGCCGAGAGCGTATACCCGCGGCAACGTGTAGAGTCCGAGCAGAACGACCAACGCCAGCATCAGCAAGGTGCCGTTGCGAATCTGGCGTTGCATCGAGGGTGCGTTCATCGCGGTTCCTCCCGTTCGTCGGTCGCGACGATTTCCACGTCGAGGTCGGTTGCGTCCGCAACCAGCCGCGCCACCACGTCGCCTTTGAGCCACCGGCGCCATCGCGGTTGATGAGTCCGCCCGACGATCACTTTCGACACGCCCTTGTCGTGCGCGAAGTCGATCAACGCCTTGACCACATCGTCGGACTTGAGCCAGACGGTCTCAGCGCCGAGGTCGCTGGCCACATTGATGTTGTTGAGCAGCGCGACGAAATCGCGGGTGCCGATGTTCTTCACCGATTCGGCGGGCGTCTCGATATGGACGGCGAACCATTCAGCGTTGAGCTGTCCGGCGATGCGCGAAGCCTTGCGCAGCAGCTGTCCGGTGTCGGAGGCGTTGGACGACAGTCCGACCATGAGGCGGTCGGTCACGTTCGCGCGGCGTCCGCCCTCGCGCTTGATAGACTCACGGTCCGATCGCTGGCGATCGAGGCTGCGCGCCACTTCGCGCAGCGCCAGTTCACGCAGTGAAGTGAGATTGCTCGGCTTGAAAAAATTCTTGAGCGCGTTTTCGATCTGATCCTGCGGGTAAATCTTCCCCTCGCGCAGCCGTTCGCGCAGCGCTTCCACGGGCACATCGATGTTGACGATTTGATCGGCGCGCGCGAGGAACGAATCGGGCACTGTCTCGCGCACGTCAATGCCGGTGACGCGCCGCATCAGCGCGTTCAGACTTTCGACGTGCTGGATGTTCATGGCGGTTATCACGTTGATGCCGGTGCCGATGATCTGCTCGACGTCCTGATAGCGCTTTTCGTGACTGGAGCCGGGAACGTTGGTATGCGCGAGCTCGTCGACGACAACCACATCGGGCTTGCGCGCGATGATCGCATCGACGTCCATCTCCTCGAGCGTAACCTCGCGATACGAAAGCTTGCGGCGCGGAACGATCTCGAGGTCGCCAATCCGTTCCTCGGTCTCGCGGCGGTGATGCGTCTCTACGAAGCCAAGCACGACATCCACTCCTCGATCGCGGAGTTGATGCGCCTCCTCGAGCATCCTGTATGTCTTGCCTACGCCCGCGGCGGCGCCAATAAAGACTTTGAGACGTCCCCGTTGAGGTTGGGGCACGAGATCGAGAAAAGCTTCGGGCTCGAGTCGTTTGTCATCGCTCATTCAAGTCCCGGGCGTTCCGCCGTGACTTCCGGCGGCGCGATCACCGGAATTTCGCGCGGAGCGATCGAGCGCGAGGTTCAGGAGCAAGACGTTTACTCCGGGCTCGCCGAAGATTCCCGCCGATCGCGGCCGCGTGTTCTCGGCAATCAACTGCCGGACCCGATCTTCGCTCAGACCGCGCGCGTGAGCAACACGTGCAACCTGCAAGTCGGCCGCAGCCGGACTTATCTCGGGATCCAGCCCGCTGCCGGAGGCCGTCACCAGGTCGATAGGAACCTGGTGCGCATCGGTGCCGGGATTGCTCTCGACGACGTTCTTCAGCCGCAGCTTGACCGCGTCGATCAGCGCCTTGTTGGTCGGGCCGAGATTCGAGCCGCCCGAGTTGGCGGCGTCGTAGCCTTTGTCGCCGGCGGCGGACGGCCGGCTCTGAAAATAGCGGGGCGACGAAAAATTCTGGCCGATGAGGCTCGAGCCGACGACCTTGTTGTCCACGACGACCAGGCTGCCGCCCGCCTGGCTGGGGAAAATAACCTGCGCAAAGCACCATATCGCCAGCGGATAGACGATGCCGGTGAGCAGGGTCAGCACCAAGGTCACCATGAGAGCGGGTCTGAACGACTTCACTAAAAAAACCTCAGGCGAGATGCAGCGCGGCGACCAGGATGTCGATGGCCTTGATGCCGATGAACGGAATTATCACGCCACCGAAGCCGTAGATAATAAGATTGCGGGTCAGGATCGCGGCCGCGCCCACCGGACGGTATTGCACGCCGCGCAGCGCCAGCGGAATCAGCGCGATGATGATCAGCGCGTTGAAAATTACCGCCGACAGAATCGCGCTCTGCGGCGTCGCCAGATGCATCACGTTGAGCCGCTGCAGTTCGGGATACTCGACGATGAACAGCGCCGGGATGATGGCGAAGTACTTGGCGACGTCGTTGGCGATCGAGAACGTCGTGAGCGCGCCGCGCGTCATTAACAACTGTTTGCCGATCTCGACGACCTCCATCACCTTGGTCGGATTCGAATCGAGGTCGATCATGTTGCCGGCCTCGCGCGCGGCCTGGGTGCCCGCGTTCATCGCGATTCCGACGTCGGCCTGCGCGAGCGCCGGCGCGTCGTTGGTGCCGTCGCCGATCATCGCGACCAGCTTGCCCTGGTTCTGCTCTTCGCGAATCAGGCGCAGCTTGGTTTCGGGAGTGGCCTCGGCCAGGAAGTCGTCGACGCCCGATTCGTTGGCGATGGCGGCCGCTGTCAGCGGGTTGTCGCCGGTAATCATGACGGTGCGCAAGCCCATCGCGCGCAGCCGCTCGAACCGCTCGCGGATTCCTTCCTTGACCACGTCTTTCAGATAAATCACGCCGAGCGCTTTCGATTCGTCCGCTACGACCAACGGAGTTCCACCGCTGCGCGCGATGCGCTCGACGATTGCCTTCAAGTCCGTCGGCGGCGTGCCGTGATTTTCCTGGACGAAGTGCGCAACCTGTTCGGCGGCGCCTTTGCGGATTCGACGGCCGCCGATGTCGACGCCGCTCATCCTGGTCTGCGCGGAAAACGGTATGAAGGTCGCGCCGTCCTCGCCGAGTTCGCGGCCGCGCAGGTTGTACTCGCGCTTGGCCAGCACGACGATCGAGCGTCCTTCAGGTGTCTCGTCGGCCAGCGATGCGAGCTGTGCGGCCTCGGCGAGCTCGGCCGGTTCCACGCCCTGAACCGGAATGAACTCCGCGGCCATCCGATTGCCGAGCGTGATGGTTCCGGTCTTGTCGAGCAGAAGCGTATCGACGTCGCCGGCGGCCTCAACCGAGCGGCCCGACATCGCGAGCACGTTGTGCTGCACAAGGCGATCCATGCCGGCGATTCCGATCGCGGAGAGCAATCCACCGATGGTGGTCGGAATCAAGCATACCAGCAGCGCCACCAACACCGGCAGCGCCAGCTTCGTGCCGCCATACAGCCCGAACGGGTAGAGCGTGACGACGACGAGCAGGAAAACTATGGTGAGGCCGGAGAGCAGAATGCTCAGCGCGATTTCGTTCGGCGTTTTCTGGCGATGAGCGCCCTCGACCAGCGCGATCATGCGGTCGAGGAAGGTCTCGCCGGGGTTGGCGGTGATTTTCACCTTGATCCAGTCGGAGATGACGGTGGTCCCGCCGGTGACGCCGCTGCGATCGCCGCCGCTCTCGCGAATGACCGGTGCGGATTCGCCGGTGATAGCGGCCTCGTTGACGGCGGCGATGCCTTCGATGATTTCGCCGTCGCCGGGAATGACGTCGCCGGCGGCGACCATCACGATGTCGTCGCGCCGGAGCTGCGCTGCCGGCACCAGTTTGGTCTCGCCAGTCGGGAGAATCACTTTGGCCTGGGTCTCGGTGCGCGTCTTGCGCAGGTTATCGGCCTGCGCCTTGCCGCGCCCTTCGGCCATCGCCTCGGCGAAGTTCGCGAACAGGACGGTGAACCACAGCCACATCGCGATTTGAAATTCGAAGCCGGCCAACGCCATCTTGTGAGCCAGAGTGTCGCGAATCAGCGTGAACATCACGAGCACGCTGGTGACCTCGACGACGAACATCACGGGATTCCTGATCATCAGGCGCGGGTCGAGCTTGACGAACGAATCGATCGATGCGCGCGAGACGATTTCGCGATTCCAGAGTGCGGGGGCCTTGCGATCACTCATAGTTGAGACACCAGACCTAGAACAGTTTCCCGGCCGACATCAGCAGTTGCTCGACGATCGGTCCGAGCGCGACGGCGCAGAAGAAAGTCAGCGCGCCGACGATCACGATTACGCCAATCAGCAGGAACACGAACGGGACACCGTCGGTCGGAAAAGTTCCGGCGCTGGCGGCGGTGGATTTCTTGGCCGCGACCGAGCCCGCGATCGCAAGCGCGGGAATCGCCATCATGAACCTGCCGAGCAGCATCACGATCGCGAGCGTCACGTTGTAGAAGGCGGTGTTGGCGTTCAGGCCGGCGAAGGCCGAGCCGTTGTTCGCGCCCGCTTCCGTGTATGCGTAGAGGATTTGCGAGAAGCCGTGCGGCCCCGGATTAGACATGCCCGCCAGGCCCGCGGGCAAGACGGTCGCGACCGCGGTCGGTATCAGAATGACGGCTGGGAAGATGAGCACGTAGAGCATCGCGAGCTTCATCTCGCGCGCCTCGATTTTTTTGCCGAGATATTCGGGCGTCCGCCCGACCATCAGGCCCGCGATGAACACCGCCAGCACCGCCATCACGATGATCCCATACAGGCCGGAGCCGACGCCGCCGAAGATCACCTCGCCGAGCTGCATGTTGACCATCGGCACCAGCCCGCCGAGCGGCGTGTAGCTGTCGTGCATCGAGTTGACGGCGCCGCACGAGGTGTCGGTGGTGACGGTCGCCCACATCGCGGACTCGACGATTCCGTTTCGGACTTCCTTGCCCTCCATGTTGCCGCCGCTTTGCGCCGCGGACGCATGCTGATCGATCCCCATCGCGCTGAACTGCGGATTGCCATGCTGCTCAGCCCAGATTGCAGGCGCCGCGCCGGCGAGAAACAGGATCGACATCACCGCGAACAGCGCCCATCCCTGGCGGCGATCGCCGACCATCTTGCCGAAGGTGTGAGTAAGGCCCGCGCCGATCGAAAAGATCGCGAGCATCTCGAGCAGGTTCGTCAGCGGGGTCGGATTCTCGTAGGGATGCGCCGAATTGGCGTTCATGAAGCCGCCGCCGTTGGTGCCAAGCTCCTTGATTATTTCCTGGGAAGCGACCGGTCCCTCGGCGATGGTCTGGGTTGCGCCCTCGAGGGTCTTCGCATTTACATATGGACTGAAATTGTCCGGCACACCCTGCCATACGAGGAACAGCGCGAAGATGAGCGAGAGCGGCATCAATACCCAAAGCGTCGTGCGCGTGAGATCGACCCAGAAGTTGCCGATCGTAGTCGCGCTGCGGCGCGCGAAGCCGCGAATCACCGCCGCCGCCATCGCGATGCCAGCGGCGGCCGAGAGAAAGTTGTGCGACGTGAGCCCAACCATCTGCGTCAGGTAGCTCAGCGTCTGCTCGCCCGAGTACGCCTGCCAGTTGGTGTTGGTGGTGAAGCTGGCGGCGGTGTTGAAGGCGAGCCCGGGCGGGACTCCGGCGAGTCCCTGCGGATTGAGCGGCAGGTAGTACTGCAAGCGCTGCAACGCGTACAGGAAGATCATGGAGATCAAGCTGAACGCGAGCATCGAGATCGCGTATGCCGCCCAGCCCATCTCGACGGCGGGGGTTATCCCGCAGATTCTGTAAATCAACCGCTCGATTGGCGTCAGCACCGGGTCGAGAAAGGTGCGCTCATTGGAGAAGACTCGCGCCATGTAGAGGCCGAGCGGCACGCTGATCGCCGTCACGAGAATGAAGTAGACGGCGAGCTGAACAATCGAATTGGATAGCATTTAGTAATGTACCGGCGGGCGCGACTTAGAATCGTTCGGGGCGCAGCAGGGCATAGATCAAGTAGGCGCCCAACAACACGGCGCACACGCCGCCGAGAACAGTTTCAACCGGGCTCATAACTTGTCGCACCCCCGAACGTATTCGATCGCGATCGCGAAGAAGGCGATGCTGGCGAGAATTGAAAGCAAATCCCACATACTACTTTCCCGAATGCAAAGTTTATTGCGGCGGTTATTTTGGATCGAGTCCCGAATGGCCGACGCCTTCGACGTGAGCAGGAGTGCGGCCGCTCGATCCGTTTACGTGCGCATGCGCCTCCGCCAACCGGTGCATCGCCGGGCATGGGCCGAGCGCGAATGTCGCGGCGCGTGCGACGGCCTCGTCGTGAGCGAGCGGTTGGCCTTTGTCGTCGATCGGAGTCAGCACACCGCGGCGCCCGTCGTTGATGATGAACGACCATTTGCAACGCGCGCAGTGATACAGGTACCGATGCGCCCCGAACAACCCGGGGAGCTTATCCAGCACCTTGATCGTAAACATGTGGCGCATCGTTGACGCCGCTACCGCTTGTTTCATTCGAACTGCGAGCCTCCGTCGGATCTCGCTCCGACAAGGCTAGGAGCACTGCGTGTGCCAATGAGGGGAAGGCCCATTCCATAAGGTCTTTTGCACCTTTCGATCGTGTAACATTTCAATATGCATCGTGCTCATCAGTGCAGACTTCATCGAAATGCAATGAAACAACGCCGCGCAGTTCAGTGGTTAACCGAACGGCGCATCCGCCTATTCCTGCTTGACCAGTAGTCCCCGCGAGCGAGTTGGTGGGACTCACTTCAGCTTCTTGCGCCATTCGGTCCAGTTGACTTCCGACGACTCGATGACTTCGAGGTCCGCAATTGCGATCTGATCGGTGAACAGGATCAAATTGTTACATGGCCACCGAGCGTTCGGCGCGATGATACTGTCGAAACCCAGGAAGTAAGCTGCATCACCGATTGCCTGACTTGGCGCGTAGAGGATCTCGCGGTATCGGGCCGGATTGACACCAAACGGAACCATCGCGTCTAAATCCGGAAACCTCAGAGTCTTCGCAGTCCTGACTCTGATCCGGTGCAATCCGTATCTGATCCTTGACGGAAAGACCGGCTGCCATGACAGGTGGAAATAAACTTCTGCAACGGCTCCATCGGGAACAAGAGAGGTATAGAGCACGTCAAATAGCGTTGGATCCCAGCGTCCGCCGGAAGCGCTTCCCTGTAGAGGGTCTCGGCCGTCACGTACGACCCGCCAAGTCTCTCCAGCGTAAGAGACTCTAGCGAAGGCGTCGAGCGCGTCGAGCAGTGTGGGATCGCGCGGCTTCCGTGCTCCCGGCATCGCAGTTCATGCCCGGGCAATCATAGGTAGGCGCCGGCGTCGAGACGTTCGATAACGGCCAGAACTTCCTGGGTACGGTCTGCGATGATTAGGTCGATCGCGCGTTCGTTGTTGAGCAGCGGATGTTTCGCATGAAGCCATAGCCGGGTCTCTGCTGGTGTGTAGAAGTCTGACAATCGATCTACGACATAGCGCAGGTCGGCGATGATGGTCTGGGTCGCGAGGGGGGGCGAGGCTTTACCGCTCTTCCATCGCGACACCGTTGGCCGCGAGGCGTTGACGATGTTTGCGACATCGGAGCCTTTGAGTCCCCCGCGCTGCTCAAGGTCATCCAGAATTCGGGCTACTGCGCTCATTGGTTGCCTAGCCTCCACTTTGGCCAGTTCGGCCACGATTGGAGCGCTGCCGCGGCAAGAGAGATCTTGAATGCTCGCGGCCTATTGTCTGGTCGAGGTTCTCCAATGCGACGCGCATCCGATCAAGACGAAGACTTGCTCTTTGGAGAGCCAGCCTCGTTGCGGAGTTGCCAGTATCAAGCCTGGCCGCTTGGCGAGCTTGCCGGTCTGCAAATGCAAGATGAAAATCTAGAAATCGACTAACTCGGCGTGCCTCTGGCGTCGTAGACAGGTCAGCCAACTGAGTGAGTCGCTGCGTAATGAAGTGTGCCTTGGTATCGTTGAAAGTGTCATCGGCACCTCGCGGACAGCAATCACGATCTGCGCAGGCTAGTAAGCGACGGGCTCCTCGTACTTCCAAAAGAGCACGCGCCTCGTCAATCTTGAAATAGCGATCAAGGGCAGGAAGGTATACACGTCCGCTCTGGCCGCCGCCACCGGGTTTTCTTGAGCCCAGCCATCGCCGGACGTCAAAACGTTCTTTTTCGGACACACCACGTGCGATCGCTCCGGTCGCGCCAAAAGCCACCACCGCCAACCCTGCTAAACCACCGAGATGGTCTGCAACTAGCGGACGGTTGAGTGTATGAAAGTCGGCCAGCGCAGAAATACAACGTGTCACACCGGTGGCCGTCGCGTCCGCTCCAAAGCCCGAGATCCGTAACCACAAATTGTCGAATGGTATATTCTGCAATCCGCCCAGGAACGCACGGCGTTGCTCAGGCTCGCGCAGTGTGCCGTAGGTGGTGATCAAAGAGTAATCGATTCGTATGTCGCCTCGACCCATCGTGTCTAAGGCTTGCCGTAGATCTTCGCAAAGCTGCAGGTCAATTTGCCACCATGCACTCCGTGCGTTCGCTACGAAATGGGATGGTGCCAGGACAGCATGAATGGCGTTCGTGACGGCGAAGGTCGCCACCTCAACTGCAATTCGCCGACTGCCCTCGCCCGAGAAATCTCGGGGAATCATAGGACGCGTCTTATCGGCGCAGGCGAGCCACTGTGCTGATGGCACGAAGCTTCCGGGCTCGCTCAATTCTGCAAATCTCGTATCGAGTGTGATCTCTGCGTTTGCGCTTCTTACCGCGCCCAGCAAACCACTTTGAGCCTTGAGCGAAGCAGCCTCTGCTACGACTCGATTGACTGGAAACCTGCCAGTGCTGTGAAGTGTCTCCAGTTGGTGATGACTTGCGCCGATTCGGATGAAATGGCCGATCGGTTCAGGATTCGGAGTCAAATAATGAATTTCTGCGCTCATATATCTAATAGACCATATATGTTGCATTAATGTTTCGCAAGGGGTGGCGTCTGAAACCGAATCGCACATGCCGCCAGTTCTATGCGAAACAAAGGCGAAGGGGTTCGTTGTAAGGGAGGCTCCGTAAGAAAAAGCCTTGACTTACCTAGAAAATCTGGCGGAGTAGGAGCGACTTGACCGCAAATACGCTCTACGACTCACAGAATCGGCCCGTCTTCCACTTTTTCACCTACGCCGCAAGATTTTCCCCGATTCGTCCATGACGCCTATTCCTGCTTGACTAATAATCCCCGCGAGCGAGCCTTCTCGAAGATCCAGAGGAAGAATACGATCGCCAGCGCGAAGTAAACGACGTTCAATCCGGCGCCCCACCAGAAATGCACGGGCGAGAATCCCTGGCCGGCCAGGACTTGGCGCATGCCTTCGAACGAATGCGCCGTCGGCATCAGCCACGCGATGTCCTGCAGCCACTTGGGCAGCGACGACATCGGGTACATCACGCACGACACCGGCATCAGCAGCCCCGCGAAGCCCCACGCCAGCGCCTGCACTTTCGTCGTGTAGCGAAAGATCATGCCCGTGATCGCGATTCCCAACGCCAGCGCGAAGAACAACAGGTTCGCCATGTAGGGGACGAACTTCGGCAGCCACGGGACGATGTCGAACGAGTACGCCGCCCACGCGATCGCCGACGCCAGCACCAGTCCGACCATCACCTTGAGCAGGCACACCGTCAGAAGTCCGGCCATATATTCCGCCAGCGTCAACGGCGTCGAGAACAAGTTGATGAGGTTGCGGCACCATAGTTCATCGATGAAGCCGATCGCCATGTCGCGCTGAAAGCTGTAGAAAGTTCCCCACAGAATTATCGCGCCGAGCAGGCAGCTCACTACCGTCGGCTGCAGCCGATTGCTGTGCGACAGGTAAACCGTGAAGAAGCCCCACATGATGATGTCGAGCACCGGCCACCAGACCATGTCGACGACGCGATCGAAGTTGCGCCGCGACTCGTATACATGCCGCACGATGACGGCGTTGATGCGATGTATCTTCATGCTGCCTTGCCCCTCACCACGCGCAGGAAAACTTCCTCCAGCGCGGGTTCCTCGCGTTCCTCTTCGAGGAGCGCCTGCGTGATTTCGATCGGACTGCCCGCCGCGATCACTTTCCCGTGATGCAGAAAAATAATCCGCTTACACATCCGCTCGACCTCCTCCATGTTGTGCGACGTGTACAGAATGGTTGTGCCATTATCGCGCTGAGTGTCGAGGAGTGCGTTCTTCACTTGCCACGCCACTTCGGGATCCAGGTACGCCGTCGGCTCGTCGAGCAGCAGCAGTTGCGGATCGTTCATGAACGCCTTGCACAGCCCGACGCGGGTATTCTCGCCCGACGACAGCCGCGCGATCGCCTTGTCGCGCAGCTTGGTGATTCCGAACCGCTCGAGCAGCTCGTCGATCCGCTGGCGCGGCTTTTTCAGATTGTAGATCCGCGCGAACACCATCAGGTTCTCGAGCACCGTCAGCCGGAACGGAAAGGCGACGTACGGCGAGGTGAAGTTCATCTGCTCGAGGATCTCGCCGCGATGCGTCGCCATCGACTTCCCGAAAATGCTGATGCGCCCCGAGGTCGGCGTGATCAGCCCTGAGGATCATGTGGATCGTCGTGGTCTTGCCGGCCCCGTTCGGCCCGAGCATCCCGATGATCTCGCCGCGCTCGATGCCGAAGCTGACGTCGTCGACAGCGCGAAACTCACCGAAGGTCTTGCTCAGATTTTCCACTTCTACTACCAGCATCGAATTACCTGCCTTTAACGCGCGTGCGTTGTCATCCGGAAAACACAAAAAAACAAAACGGCCACGGAGTGCTTGCACCCGTGGCCGTCTGACGCGTTTCGATTATGCTATTGAGTCAATGATGACCGAACGTCGCAGACACACCACCACGGGAGGTTCCCCGGGTCCTTTCGATGTTCGGATTCATCCTGGCGTGCCTTCCTCTAACGTTCGACGTATAAGCTTGTAGCAGCTTGCGCGCGACAAGGCTATAGGCGCCAAAGGAGCATCAGATGTTGGAACCAAAATATGGCGACGTATCGGTCACGCTCGACGCCAATGTGGCTCAGCTCGAGATTCACCGGCCGCCGCACAATTTCTTCGACTTCAAGCTGATTCAAAATCTCGCCGACGCGTTCGAGGCGTTAGACAAAGAGCCCGAATGCCGTGCGCTGATGCTGTGCTCGGAAGGCAAGTCATTCTGTGCGGGCGCGAATTTTGCCAATCGCGACGCGAGCAGCGGCGAGACCACGGCTCGCGCCGGTGAAAATCCGCTCTACGTCGAGGCGGTGCGGCTGTTCCGATGCGGCAAGCCGGTCGTCGCCGCGATTCAAGGCGCCGCGATTGGCGGAGGCTTCGGACTCGCGCTGGTGGCGGACTTCCGCGTCGCGACCGCGGACGCTCGCTTCGCCGCGAACTTCGTCAAGCTTGGCATACATCCCGGCTTCGGACTCACCTATACTCTCCCGCGTCTGATCGGCGCGCAAAAAGCCAGCCTGATGTTCTACACTGGGCGCCGCGTCACTGGCGAAGAGGCGCTGGCGTGGGGACTGTGCGATTTGATCGCGGAGCCGGACAAACTCCGCGATTCCGCGCTGGCACTGGCCAAGGAAATCGCCGAAAGCGCACCGCTCGCGCTATTATCGACGCGAGCCACGATGCGCCAAGGTCTCGCCGATGCCGTCAAGGTGCAGACCGATCACGAGTTCAAGGAGCAGTCGTGGCTGTTCCGCACCGAAGACCATCGCGAAGGCGTGAAGGCAGTCAGCGAACGCCGCCCCGGCAAGTTCCTCGGTAAGTGACTCAGGCCGCCTCAGCCTTCACCCCGTTGAGCTTCTTCACCTCGGGCATCACCTCAGCTGCGAACAGCCGGAGGCTCTTCTCCGCATCCTCGATTGGCATGCCCGCATAGCTGAACACGCCGCTGAAATGGTCGGCGCCGACCTTCTGCCGGATTTCGTTGATCCGGTTGAAGCACATCTCGGGCGTGCCCCACACCTGGAGGCTCAGGAAGTACTCGATCGACGCGTCGGTGTTGCCTTTCAGGTTCTTCGCCATCATCTCGTAGTATTCGTAGCCCTTGGCCTTGCCGAAATGTTCGCTCGCCATCTCGTAGTGCCGCAGCGCGGTGTTCCAGTAGCCACCGATGTACTTGACCGCCATCTCGCGCGCGCGGTCGGCGCTCTTGTCGCAGAACGTCCAGCCCGCCGCGATCGTCGGCAGCGGCTCTCCGCCGTTCACCTGCTTGTAGATGGTGCGATACTCGCCGAGTTCCTGCGCGACAGCCTCCCACGGCTTTTGCGGAATGATCAGGATGCCGATGCCCAGCTTCGCCATAATGCGCGCCGACTCGGGCGAGACCGCGGCCGCGTAAGTGCGTCCCTTGAACGATTTGAATGGTTTGGGCCGGATGTCGCGGCGTGGCTGCTTGATGAACTTGCCGTCGTATTCGCAGTAGCCCTTCTCGAGTCCCTCGAGCAGCATCTCCGCCGATTCGATAAAGCGCTCGCGCGATTCGCCGAGCGGTACGCGAAAGCCTTCGAACTCTATCCGCGCAAGCCCGCGTCCCAGGCCCAGGATCATGCGCCCGTTCGACATGTGATCGACGACCGACACCTGCTCCGCGACGCGCATCGGGTCATGCCACGGCATGACGACCACCATCGAGCCGAGCTGAATGGTCTTCGTGCGCCCCGCGTAGTAGGTCAGGAACTGCAGCACGTCGGGGCACATCGTGTAGTCGTCAAAGTGATGCTCGACGCTCCAGATCGAATCGAATCCAAGCGGTTCGTAGAGGTCGCCGATCCGCAAATCTTCAATATAAACGTCGCGGTCCGATCGAGCATTGAGCGGATTCTGAAAAATAACAGCGCCACCAACTTTCATCGAGGGATCCTCCGTGATTCCATTTCCATACCAATCGTTTAGTAAGATTGCAAAGCTCGATTCCGTTCGCACGCGATTTGCGATTCTGCCTGTGCCTCGAACCCTAACCATTTCGCCTTCTGTCCCGCAGAGAGTGTGAGCGAATCAGACCCTGAACGTTTTAGCCTGATGGAGCACCACCATGATGTGCTATCACTAGGTTAATGGAGAAACGTCTGAATGCTGCCCGATTTCGGGCCGCTCCCAAGCCGAGTCGGTCGCCCTTTCGAAAAACTAAATTTGACGGAACGAAACTACCGATAGTGGTCACGCTATCTCGGAACCACAACATATAGTATGGGTCGCTATTTTTTCGGCCAAAAAGGTACTCGAAAATGATCCATGGAAGCTGCCTCTGCGGCTCAATTCGGTTCGAATTCTCCAGACCGGCCGGCCCGTTCGAGCTCTGTCATTGCCGGCGATGTCGCAAGGTCACCGGCTCCGCATTCTTCTCCGGCCTCTACGTGCGCGTCGAAGATTTCCGGTTAGTCGAGGGCAAGGAACTCATCACCACCTACGAGGCGCCGATTTTGCGCGAGCCGCCCGCCTATCGCGCATCGTTCTGCAGTCGATGCGGTTCGCCGGTGCCGAATCCGGATCCAGAACCGCAAAGGACTCGCGGCCGTTCGGGATTGCTCGAAATTCCCGCCGGACTGCTCGACGACGACCCCGGGATGAAGCCCGACAAGCACATTTTCATCGAGGTCAAGTCGCCCTGGTTCGAGATCACCGACGACCTCCCGCAATACGATCTGCCGGGCTTGATCGCCCTGCGCGCTAAAACGAAGATGCCAGAATGATGCGACGAGATATCTTCAGCGAAGAGCACGAGATGTTCCGCGCGCAGGTGCGCCGCTTCGTCGATACCGAAATCGAGCCAAAGGTGCCGGAATGGAATCGCGCCAGGATGAGCGATCGCGCGAGCTGGCGCAAGATGGGCGCGGCCGGCTTCCTCGGCGCCAACGCGCCCGCCGAATACGGCGGCGGCGGCGTGGACTTCATCTACGACGCGATCGTGATGGAAGAGCTGTCACGCGGTGCGCGCGCACGGGCTCATGATGTCGCTGCATTCGGACATCTGCATGCCCTACATCACGAGCTTCGGCAACGACGAACAGAAGCGCCGCTATATGCCCGGCGCGATCAGCGGGAGAAACAATCCTTGCGATCGCGATGACCGAGCCGGGCACCGGCTCCGATCTCGCCGCCGTGCAAACCACGGCGCGCCGCGACGGCGATCACTACGTGCTGAACGGCGCGAAGATTTTCATTTCCAACGGCCAGATTGCCGACCTGGTAATCGTAGTCTGCAAGACCGATCTCAAGGCCAATCCGCCGCACAAGGGCGTCAGCCTGATCCTGGTGGACGCGACTAGTCCCGGCTTCGTGCGCGGGCGCAAACTCGACAAGCTCGGGCTGCGCGGCCAGGACACCAGCGAGCTGTTCTTCGAGGATTGCCGCGTCCCGGCCGGCAACCTGCTCGGGAAAGAAGGTTCGGGATTCAAAATGTTGATGGAGAAGTTGCAGCAGGAGCGGCTCTGCATCGGCGTCGCCTCGATCGCGAGCTGCCGGCGTACGCTGGAGGATACGATCGCCTACTGCAAAAATCGGCGCGCGTTCGGGCAGCCGATCGCCGAGTTCCAAAACACGCAATTCAAGCTCGCCGAAATGATGACCGAAGTAGAAGTCGGACAGGCATTCGTCGATCGCTTACTGGTCGCGCACGTCCGCGGCGACGAGATAGTCACCGAAGTCAGCATGGCAAAATGGTGGACGACCGACCTGCAAAAAAGATTTCGAGCCAATGCCTGCAATTACACGGCGGCTACGGCTTCATGATGGAATACCCGGTCTCAACCGACTACGCCGACGCGGCAGTGCAATCAATCTACGCCGGCACCAACGAAATCATGAAGGTAATAATCGCCCGCAGAATGGGCCTCGAAACCCGCAAGTAGCGTGGAACTACACTCGTGTCGAGGAAACCAGGCCTGGTGATGACTGCAATTGCGGTGCTTCTGCCTCGCGCCGGCACTCGCGCGCCCCGCACGCGCAAATTCGCAAGCCTCCCATAGAGCTTCTGGTGTGCGGCCGAGAGTAGTAGATCCGCGTCGTGACAATGCTTCGCTTAGGACGGACAAAGCGCCCTGAACGGCGACTCGGGTCCGCTGAGCGCCGTGACGGCCCCACCGCCCGGACTTGCAAACGTTACCGCGGCATCGGCTGGCTGCGCAACGGGATAGAAGAGGGTCACACAGATGATCAGAACCAGCGTCGCGGCAGTATCCTGGCGGCCGAGAGCGCGCCAGCAGGAGATTGTCATCGTGAGCAGGACGGGGACCATGGGTTTTTCGGTCTGCAAACGGAGACCGCCAATTGCGTTCGGCCGATGGTCCGATGGTCGAGTTCGAACAGCGCGCGACCAACATCTTCCGGCTCGAAGACGGCAAATGGAAGCTGATCCACCATCATGCGGACACCGGTTCCACCGGCTCGCAAGGAGGAATCGCCCGATAGCGGCCAACGGCAACTCGCGGCGGTTCTAGAGATTGATTTGCTGGGTCTGGTGGCGCTTCAGATACCAGCATGGGCTGTAGCCGAGGTGCGGGAATATCGAGTTGACGCAGGTCTGCACTCACGGCTCGCCGGCTTCGTACTCGGTCTTGCCGTCCTTTTGAAGTACCGCGTACAACTTGGTGATTTGGCAGGTTCCGGTTGGTTCGCTTCTCAATCCTCACGACAAAGTCGCCGACGTACAGAAGGATTACTAGTGTGACTATTGCAGTGGCTATTCGACTGAGTAATGGAGATAGTTCTGCATCTTAGTCGTGGAAATGGAAACGGCCGGCATCTTACAATGCCGGCCGTTGGGATCACTTCGCTTCGTTCTAGAATGACACGAGCGGCAGCCGATCTGGCTGCCTACTACCGACACGAAGCTGACGCATCGGCCGGGTGCGCCGCCTAGGTTGTGCGTCAGTCCTACTTTCGGATTCTTGAGCTGGCGCGGGCCTGCCTCGCCGCGCATCTGCAGCCACATCTCGTACATCATGCGCAGGCCCGATGCGCCGATCGGATGCCCAAACGACTTGAGACCGCCGTCCGGATTGACCGGCAGCTTGCCTTCGAGGTCGAAGAACCCGTCCATCACGTCCTGCCATGCGGTCCCGCGCGGACTGAAGCCGAGATCCTCGTAGAGCACGAGCTCGGTGGGCGTGAAGCAATCGTGAACCTCGGCCATGGAGATCTGCTCGCGAGGATTCGTGATACCCGCCTGCGCGTACGCGTCCTTGGCGGTGGCGACGACTTCGCGGAAGGTCGTGAAGTCGTAGTCCTGCGACAGCGGCCCTTCGGCAGGTCCTGCGATGAACGAAAGCGCTTTGATATAGATGGGATTCTTGCAGTACTTGTGCGCGTCCTCGGCGCGGACGACGATGGCGGCCGCCGAGCCGTCCGACACGCCCGAGCAATCCATGATTCCGAGCGGGTCGGCAATCTTGGGCGAGTTCTTGATAGTCTCGAGCGACACTTCCTTCTGAAATTGCGCCTTGGGATTCTTCGCGCCGTTCTTGTGATTCTTCCACGCGATGCGGGTGAGCACGTCCTTGCCCTTGTCGGGATCGAGGCCGTACTTCTTGAAGTAGGCGGGCGCCAGCAGCGAGAACGACGCGGGCGCCGTCATGCTGCCCTCGGTGCCGTCGTTGGGCGGCGCGTTCATGACCAGGCCCGAGTAGCCTGAGTCCTTGAGCTTCTCGACTCCTATAGCCATCGCGACGTCGAACGCGCCCGACGCGACCGCATAGCAGGCCTGCCTAAGCGCTTCGGATCCGGTCGCGCACATATTCTCGACGCGGGTGACGGGCTTGTATTGAATCTTGAGCGGCTCGCTAAGCGTCAGGCCCGAAACTCCCGAGCCCATCGTGCCGAGCCAGTACGCGTCGACGTCGTTGGGCTCGACGCCCGCCGACTCATAGGCCTGGTAGGCGGCGTCGACAAGCAGGTCTTCGGGCCCCTTGTCCCAATGCTCACCGAACTTGGTGCATCCCATCCCGATGATCGCGACGCGGTCCTTGATTCCTCTGCTTGCCATCGAAGTTTCTCCTCGGCGCTAACGCCTTGGGCGCGCTTTCCAGAAATAGTTGTTAACGCCGTCGGCGGTAAAGAGCCGGCGAAACGTCATTTCGACTTCGTCGCCAATCGCGACCTTGTCGGGCTCGCAGTCGGTCATCTCGCACAGGAAGCGGCCGCCACCGACGAAGTCTATCACGACGTTAACAGTCGGCGGATTGAGAGAATAGGCGAGGCGATCGATCGCATAGGTCGCGATTTTCGCGGTGCGGTCCGCGAACTGGTACGGCTCCATGAAGCCGCGCTTATGGCATTTCACGCAGACCAACTGCGGCGGAAGCTGCGGCGTTCCGCAATTGGTGCATCGCGAGCCGACGAAGCCGAACTTCCATTTTTCCGAGCGCATCATCGGTGGTCCCGCGGGCCGATCGGGATCGGGACGGCGCGGCGGCTCGGTCGGCAGAATCTCGCGCCACTTGAGATAGTTGGCGTAAGTCACGTCGCCCTTCGACTCGATCATGCGGCCCACGGAATGCACCGGCTTGAAGCCGGCGTTGGCGGGCGTGACGCGGAACAAGATCGCGTCGGCGCCATCGGCTACCGTCGCGACCAGAATTCTGTCCCCCGGCTTCGCGGACGGCAGCGCAGCCGTGAGCATCAGGCCCGCGTGCGCGGCGCCGGTCTGTCCGATGGTCAAGGCGAACGAATCGGAGATTTTCGCGGGATCGATCTTGAGCGCACGCGCGATTTCGTCGGCCGCGCGGGCGTTCGGTGCGTCGAGGATTACCTTCGACAGATCGCCCGGCGCGACTTTCGCCTTCTCGAGCACGTTCTTGATGACGGTGCCGAGCAACGGGGAATGCGCCTGCGTCAGCGTGAAGCGCTCCTCCCACGAATGCGCAAATCGCTCGCCCTGAGCGCGCCAGGTATCGAGGAACTCGCGCGTGAGCGAGGCGCTCGCCTCGATTTCCGCGATCACATTGTCGGCGCCGAGCACGAAGGCGACCGCGCCGTCGCCCGTGGTCTGCTCGGCCTTGCCCTCGGGGGCAGCCAGGCGACAGTCACCGATGGCGACGAGAGCGCGTTTGGCGCCGCCGCCGATCGCGTCGGCGCCTTGCAGCAGCGCCGACAGCCCGGCGCGCACCGAGCCGGTCATATCCGACGCGCGAATTTCCGCCGGCAGCATCGCGGCCGCGCCTATAACCGCGGCACTGAGTTTTTCCGCGTACGGCGGCGTCGTGGTTGCGAAGATGAGCGCATTGACGTCGCCGGGCGGCGCGGCTTTCAGCGCGTCGCGAGCCGCCTCGACCGCCATCGAGACCGCGTCTTCGTCGAAGCTCGCGATTGCGCGCTCGCCCTTGCCGGCGGGCGTGCCGAGGACGGCGGCGATCGCGGATCGCTTGAGGCGCCGGTAAGGAACGTATGAACCGTAGGAAACAATTCCAGCCATGACGCGCATTAAAGGCCGACTCGGACTGCGCGGTCAAACTGTTTTTGGGAAGGGTAAATCACTTCATTTAATTTGAAACCCGCGGTGGGTTTCACGCTTCCTTCGGCAGGGGTGACCCCTGCACTCGGTATCAGGAGCGCGCGGGGTTCGGCGCGTGCCCTGGAATTTGCGCGAACCATCGATTCAACTGGAAGACCAGGTATTCGAGACGGCGCATCGATTGCAATTCAGCGAGGAGGGCGCGCCGTTGCTCGAAGAGTCCACGATTCGATGCGAGCGTATTCCCGCTCCTCCAGCCGCGAGCCGAACTGCTCGAGGGGCGTTGCCATGTCATCGGTGGAGTTTGCTCGCGCGATTGCCTGAGCGGCCGTTGCGCTGAGGCAGTCAGCGCCGCTGAAGAAGTCGAGCCACGACTGAAGGTGCCGGCGAGTTGCGTCGAGCACGGCCGCGCGCGCCGACTCGGTGACCGGATCCAGCGGTGGCATCGGAGTGACGATGCGCCCGGTCGCAATTGGCGCGAGCCGGTTCGCGATGCGCCGGAGGGTTCCGGCCGCCTCGACGATCGCGTTGTGGTTGACCGTGGCGGTGCGGCCCTCTACTTGAGCATCAGCTGCGACCTCCAGAATTTCGGCGAGCGTGCCCATGGTCGCCGAGTTAGCTTGCTGGATCTTATTCTCGGCGTTCGAAGCCGGGCCGCCGGGCACCAGAGATAGCGTGTCGCGAATAACTCTACACAGCCTCGGTAACAAGGAGTCACCGGCGTATTCCGGCCACAACAGGAAAGTGACGAATGCCACCACCAGCGTGCCCAGCAAAATTGCCCAGATACGCCAGAGCGGCTCATAGATGTCGAGGGCGGGGCTCAAGCCGGTGAACACCAGCGCGAAGGTCGTACCGATCTGCTTTCCTGCGTACGCAACACGTCCGCTGCCGAGAGAGCAATACGCGGAGATATAGAAGACTACGAAGACAGCGATCAGATAAGCCGGAAGAGTTGTGAAGTTGGGCGTGACGATGATGATTGTCAGCAGAGAAATCGCTCCGCCGATTATCGCTCCGACGATCCGCAGATTCATTTTGCGGAGCGCTGCGCCGTAGGTGGGAAGCGCGGTTATTATTACCGTCGTCAGGATCGTATTCAGCTCGGGGCGGTGGTCAACGATGCCGACCATATAACCGATCACCACGCAGGCACCGACCTTCAGGGAATAGCGGACAACCGCAGGATCCAGAGCGTCGGTCGGCCGCGGCGCGGCGCTGTTCGCCGCCATCGCGGCGGGCGGCTTTGGAGGCTCGTCGAGCACACGCTCGATATGTCCGGTCAGCGCAGCCAGCGCATCGGTAAAATCCGCGAAATTCTCGATCTCCGCGGGACTCGTCTGACCGATATACGTCGGTCTGACCTGGAGGACGCGAGCGCTGAGGGCGTTCAGCATCGTTTTCGCGCGGGTCCGCGAGGCGGGAGGCGGTTTGTCAACGCCAACAGCGATGTGCGTCGGCAGTTCGTGGGACATCTCGTCCAACACCGCCGCAATCGCGTCCACCGATGCCTGAATTTCGGGCCGCACCATCGCGCGAATCTCTCCTGGTACGTTCTGACGCGCCGCGAAGGTCAGGCGATCCACTTCGAGACCGATGCGCGCCACGCGGGTGACCGCCGCAAGCAGGATAGCCTGGCGATGCTCGGACGCTCCCTCGGCGGCGGCTCGATTCAGAAGAGCCACGTGTTCGGGAAGATCCGAAGTCGGCGGTGGAATCGGCGGTCGCGGCGCGTCTCGGCGATCCAGATAATAATTTGAAGACTCGAGGAGCCGCGAACGAGCGCGCGCGGCGCTCGCTCCCAGCGATTCCATCAGGATCTGTTCGCCGCGGTCGGGCCACAGCCAGTTGTCGAACAGGACGATCGTGCCGAAGGCGATCACGCTGCCACCGAAAATGCCGGCCGCCGCCCAGCCGATTTGGTCAGGCGCAAACACGACGTTGTAGAAGGTGTCGATGCAGACGACCTGAATGAGGAGGAGCGCGGCGCCGAGCTTGAAAGTCGTTCCCACGTAGGTCGAGAGCGACATCATCGCGAAGAGAAACGGAAGCAGGAGCCACGGCGTTTCCACCAATATCCCCGCCATCAGCACCGATGCAGCGAGCGCGAACGCTTCCGCGATCAGAAACGCAAGCGCCTTGCGAGCTGACATCATTGGTCCCGCGCCCACCAGCAGCCACACGATGTAAGTGCCGAGCTCGTTGTTGACGTGACAACTCGCGACCAGGCCTGCGCCGAGCGTGGCAATCGTGGTCATGCGAAGGGCGGTGCGGAGTTTTCGTGAGCTGGGCGCAAGCTCTCGAGAGAGCAACGCCTCAAATTGATCGAACCAACCAATCGGCTGCGCGAAACGGAGCTCCGGTTTGGCGAAGCCGGCCATCTCAGTGAGTGCTCTGCTCGCGGGAATCCTGATCGCGTCGATCCTGATCGCGATAATTTTGATCGCGAAAACCCTGGATCGTCACGACTGCCGTCGTGCCCGTCCTGAATGGGAACTTCGGGTCGCGGTCCTCGAGCACGATACGCACCGGGAAGCGCTGCGAGAGCCGCACCCAGTTGAGCGTCGGTTCAACCTGCGGCAAGCCCTCGACGCTCGCGCCGTTTTCCTGGTAGAGCGCCCATCCCACGCCTTGCACGCGGCCGCGAAAGCGCTTGTTGGGATAGGCCAGGATGAAAACCTCGGCGGTCATGCCGGGCTGGATATGCGAGAGAAACGTCTCGCGGAAATTTGCGATCACGTACCACTTGCGATCGTCGATCAGGCTGACGACCTCGCGGCCTTCGTTGGCGTACTGGCCCTCCGCGATGTTGAGATTGGTGACGTACCCGTTGTACGGCGCGCGCACGTAGCAATAACCGACGTTGAGTTTCGCGTCGTAAACCGCGGCCTCCGCGGCCTTGCGCAGTGCGTTGATATTGCCGTACTGGCCGAGCTGGTTCTGCGCCTTGCGCACGTCGGAGCGCGCGCCGTCGACGGCGGCCTCCGCGGCGTTGACCCGCGAGCGCGCGTTGAAGACGTCGTTGGCGGTGACGAAATGCTTGGCCAGCAGCGGCTGAATCCGATCGAGATACTGTTTGGCGTACGCGGCATCGGCTTCCAGCCGGATTCGATCCGCGTCTGCGGTTCGAATCGCATCCTCGAGCGCCCTGATATCGAGCTCGGTCAACTGAAGTTTGGCGGTGGCGGAGTCCAGCACCGATTGATAGGGCCGCGGATCGACGACGAACAACAAGTCGCCCTGCTTGACGTACTGATTATCGACAATCGGCAGTTCCGTGATCGGTCCGCTCACGTGCGGCGCGATACCAACCGAGTTGGCGCGAACGTAAGCGTCGTCGGTGCGCGGATAGAGGTAGTACAGGCGCGCCACGTAGAGACCGACGACGATAGTTGCTGCGACGATCGCGGCGCTGAGAATGTACCCGGCCAATCGCAGCGTCAGCGATGCTTCGCGCTCGGTGGCGGGCGGCATTGCGGTGTTCATCAGATTCGATTGAAGAAGATGAGCCACACGATGCATCCCATGAGAATCGCGAGGCTGAGATATACGATCGGCAACGGCCACAGGTAGTTCTCGACGCGCGTCACGACGAAGACGGGGCGAATCGCGATGGTCAAAATTGCGCCGCAGATTGCGCAGAACAGCCAGCTCGGGAAATTCGCGCCCGCGATATTGACGACAGGATCGCACCCGGCGACCAGGAGCGTCGCAGCAATCGTTAGCGTGAATTTATTTCGTGCCGCGTGGGAAGATCGCATGCGGAAAAGATTGTACAAGCTGGATTGTGAAAACGCACGTCGCGATATTCAATGTCGCCAAGCGCATCTAGTGGCATGTGGGGACCCTTATATGAAGATAGATTTTGAAATGCGTCGCGCGGGATGGAAGCTCGTCATCGCAGCACTCGGCCTCGCGCTATGCGCGGGCGGTTGCACCTATTTTGCCGAGCAGCCCGAGGTGTATCCCGACAAATTCTCGCCGCAGGAATCGGATCGTGCGTGGACTCCCCGGTCCGGCGCGGCGAACGAATACGCGATACCGACGCAGGCGCGGCCACCAAGTACGCTGCCCGAGCCGCGCGTCTCCAGCGCCGGCAATAAATATGACCTGCCCGCGCTGATCGATATCGCGCTCAGCAACAATCCCGACACCCGGCAGACGTGGTATCAAGCGCGGGCCGCTGCGGATGCCTTCGGAGTCTCGCGCGCGCCGTACTACCCGCTGGTGGGGACGCAGATTCCGGGCGGATACGAACGCGAAATATTTGAGTTGCCCGGCCAAAACGCCGTGCTCAGGCAATGGCAGATAACTCCGGTGCTCGAGTTCACGTACACGCTGCTCGACTTCGGCCGCCGCGACGCCGGGGCAGCGGCTGCGCGCGCGCAGCTTGCGGCTGCGAACTACTCGTTCAACCGCAAGCTGCAGGACGTGGTCTTCGCGACGCAGCGCTCGTTCTATGCGATCGGCGCGGCGAAGGCCGCGGTGCGGGCGGCGGAAGAAAACGTCGAGCTCGCGAAAACCGACGACGAGGCCGTCGGCCGCCGCGTCGACCTCGGTCTCGCCACCGAGCCCGAGCTGTTGCTGTCGCGCCAGCGCGTCGCGCAATCGCAGTACGATCTCGCCAGCGCCCATCTGCTGGTGCGCGAAGCGCAGGCGAGCATGGCCGTCGCGCTGGGAGTCGCCGCCAACACTCCGCTCGACGTGCCAAGCCTCGAGAGCCTGCCGATTCCGGCCGGACTGGGCAGCGAGGTGGATCAACTGATCGAGACCGCCGTGCGCAGTCGTCCTGACCTCGCGGCCCAGGTCGCGACGCTCGACGCGCGCCGCGCTGATGTCGAACGAACGAAGGCCGCCTTCTATCCAACGGTTGGAATCATGGGCAGCTACGGCACTCAGAACTGGGACTTCAAATACGATGATACGCCGAACATCGACGCCAACCAGCCGCAATACACCGCGCTGCTGACAGTCAACTGGGACATCTTCACAGGCTTCAAACGCCTCAATGACGTTCGCCAGGCCGAGGCCGCTCGCGACGCCGCCGGTGCGCAGCTCAAGTCGCTCGAGGTCGATGCGATAAGCTCCGTCTGGCGCGCGTACTACGAATTCCAGACCGCGCTCAGCCGCTACGAGTATGCCCGCGCGCTGCTGGCCGCGTCGCAGGAGTCCTATGACGCCAACCTCGACACTTACAGGCAGGGACTCAGCACGATCGTCGAGTTGCTCACCGCCGATCGCGATCTCGCGAACGCGCGCTACACGATCGTCCAGAGCCGCGCGGATCTGCTGACGTCATCGGCGGCCGTCGCGTACGCCGTGGGAGCCATCGCGATGCCGCCGCGGCCGTAGCGCCGTAACGCGTTGGTAACAAAGAGCGGCAATCCCAACGACGTGAATCCGCTGCATGCAGTCGGGCGACTGCTTCGCCTCGAGGAGCGCCGCATCCTATGCAGAAGGCGGAGTTTTCGCGCATCGCGGGAAACGTTTTGCGAATCGCAAATGATAAGGACTGCGGTCGCTGAAAATAGTTGAATGAAATACAGGCTTCGGTCATTGGCATCGGCCTTGCTGTACCCCTCACATCGAATCTTTCGCGGGAGGCAAGGAAAATGGCTGCTACCACAATTAATCAGAGGCTCGCAGGCTTTCAGCAGGTGAAGGAGCAGACCGAGACTGTCGCCGCCGATCGTATCGCGCAGAACAGTCTGCTCAGCGAATTGCCCGGCGTGACGTTCGCGTTCCTGACGCTGGCGTACATCGTTCTCTCGTTCGTGAGCCTGTAATCGACGCATCGCATACCACGCACGGTAAGGACCCGATTCGAGGCGAATCGACTTCGATCGGCTTCCCGGAGCGTTCCTGAGAAAATTCCTGAAAGATGCGCGCGTCGCGGCGACAACGCATGAGCGATTCGCAAGTGCGGCTCGGCGAGCCAAAGGACAATCGACCTGAAATCGCGCGCTGCTGGGATCAATCGCAAAGTTCGCGTGCGAAAGTGAGTTATTAGTATGGCTATGGAAGTACTATCGTTGTTGGCGGGACTGGCTATAGCGGTTGTGATAATCGCGGGGCCGGCCAAGCCGTTCTACAAGAGACCAAGGGCAGAGAGGTAACACCAGGCCCATGCTGGCGGCGGTGACGCCGCGAGCTAATATCCCCATCCGCGGGGCGGAAGCGCGAATTGTCATCGCGACTCCGCCCCGCACTCGTTTTTCCTCGCGCCGCATTCTAAACTCGCTCCCACGCCGGAGAGATGCGAGATGAAGCGAGTCACACTTAGCCTGATTGCGTTCGCGTGCACGATTGCGGCGCCACAGATCGTATGCGCCCAGGCGACATGCCCGCCGGCCATATCTGTCGAGCAGAAAGCCTCTGCCCCTGCTGCCGATTGGACCGTTGCTTACTCAGGCTTTCAGACCGCTGTCGCCGGGGTCACGATCTTCGACGGCCCGCCCTCGCAGCAAGCCTCGCTGGTGCCCGACAACGAGAAAACGACGAAGGGCGCCGTCATCCAGACCTGGCGGCTGGCGAAGAGCGATCGCGGTTACTGGCTGCAATGCGACTACGCGAATACCACGGCGCAGATTTATCGCCGATTGCCGGCGGACGCCACGCGATGCGACGTCACCTACGAGCGCAACGTCAGCTTCGGCGAGGGCGGCCGCGTAGTCAAGAAGGTCAACTGCGAATAGTCAATCACGATCGACTGACTAATCCTTCAATAGCGTATCGCGATAGCTAATATATCGCGACGCGTGCGCCACCGACTAATCCTTCTGTCAACGCGTGATATTCCGTTCGCGGCTCGCGGGAGTCAACACGGAATTTTATAAGCCATATCGAATTCCTCGCGGCTTCGGGAACCATCCGGGTCGATCGTCGGTTTAGCCGCAAGAGCCGGTGCAAATTTTCTCGCGCTGGATTTCGATATGGAGGAAAACGATGAGCCGTAAAAAAACCCTAACATTGCTGGGCGCGTGCGCTATCACGCTCGCCGCTGCCGCGAGTGCATTTGCCCAGATGCCGTTGATGCCGGACGGCAGCAAGAAAGCGACGACCTTCTACACTCAGACCAACCTCGTCACCTCGATGAAGAGTCTGAAGGCGAAGATCCACGACCCGAATCTTTCCAACCCCTGGGGCCTGGTGCAGGGACCGACGCCGTTCTGGATCTCCGACAACAACGCGGGAGTATCCACTCTCTATGACGGCAACGGAAACATTTTTACAGTAGCTGATGGCAAAAAGATGGTGCCTTTCGTCGTCACGGTCCCGCCTCCTAACGGCAGCAACGCCGTTGCGGCGCCGGATGGAATCGTCTTCAACGGTGTCACCTCCGACTTTGGCGGCGACCTTTTTATATTTTCCACCGAGGACGGGACGATTTCAGGATGGCAACAGTCCGACGGCACCGGCGCGGTGCTCCACGTCGATAACTCTTCGGTGCCCACCTCGGCAAATGGCGCGGTGTACAAAGGCCTTGCCCTCGCCACGCTCAACGGACACCAGTTCCTCTACGCGACCAATTTCCGATCGGGCAACGTCGATGTCTTCGATAGCTCCTACAATCCGGTAACGTCCCTAAGCGGGACCTTTACCGACCCCAACGCGATGACAGGCTTCGCGCCATTTGGAATTACGCTCTTTGACAACAACTACCTCTGGGTCACTTATGCGATGCAGGATAGTGCCAAGCACGATCCGGTGCATCAGGTAGGCGCCGGCTACGTCGATATCTTCACGACCGACGGTGTGTTCATGCAGCGTTTCGCGACCGGCGGCAACCTCAACGCGCCGTGGGGGATGGTGCTTACGCCGTCAACCTTCGGTCCGTTGGGCGGCGACTACTGGATTGGAAACTTCGGCGACGGAAATATCAATGCCTACACCCCCGGCGGCACGCTGGCTGGTCAGCCGACTGACAAAAAAGGCACGCCGCTGAATGTCGATGGACTGTGGGCGCTGGTTTTCGGCGACGGCTCCAACAACGCGAGTACCACCTCGCTGTATTTCACGGCCGGCCCGAACATGGAGACCGAAGGAATCTTCGGCAAGTTCGACGTCACGACCAAGAAGTCATCGGGCTCCGGTTCCGGTATAGGCGGAAGCCCTTACGGCACGCCTGGAATGATGTAGTCCCCCCCCGACGCGCTGGCCGCGCCCGACTTGCTGGCTAACAGCTAGCGGTCGGCGCGGCCGGCCTTATCTGGAAACGCCCCGAGCTCGACGGCCTTCGCGAAGATCCTCGAAATTGGCGCGTCGGGCGGTTCGGGCAGGTCGCCCGCCGCTCGCGGCCATGCGATTGGCGTCACCGGGCTGTCGATCGGCGCACCGATCTTGATGTGGTAACGCTCGACGGAGTCGTGCGGGAATTCATTCTTGCGCGTCGATCCGTCGCGGAAGAAAATCATCGTATGCACGCGGCGCGTCCGCGGCCCGGTGTTCGGCTTCGCCATATGCACCGTCAGTCCGTGATGGAAGGCGACTCCACCGCGCGGCACCTCGATCCAGACCGGCGGCGTGTCTTTGATTTCCGGCATCTTCAGAATTTCGAGCGCGTCCTCGGGCTTGAAGATGTTCACGAAGACGCGCAGCCCGACCGCGTGCGAGCCCGGCACATAGCCCATGCATCCGGTCGCGTGCGACGAGCCGTCGAACGGAATCCACGCCGTAATCGTGTCGGTCTCGACCATCGGCCAGTACGGTTGGTCCTGATGCGGATCGGTCACGCGGCCGCCGGCCTCTTTGTAGAGCGCTTGATCGTGCCACAGGCGGATCTTCTCGACGCCGAGGATGCGCGCCGCCGCCTCGCAAACAATCGGATGGAACGTGAGCGGACGAACCGCCGGCGTATCCTCCCACAGATTGATGCGTTGGATGAACGACTGTTCGTAGGGCGTCTTCTCGCCGAGCGCGCGCGTGTCGAAGCGCTTGCGGCGCGCCACCGCTTCGTCGACGGCCTTGCCGTAGCGCTCGAGCTCGTCAGCGCCGAGCAGGTCGGGCACCATCACGAAGCCGTCGCGCTGGAACGCAGCGGCGTACCGTGCGATTTTGTTTTTGTTGGCGAGAGTTGTAGTCGTCACTCAGAAATCCTTGGCACAGCTCTCCTCTTACAGTACGCGATGCGCGTTCGCAATTCTCAGAATTCCGCCTTGAACGTGAAGCGGTCGGCGCCCGCGTAGGACAGCCGCTTGGGCCGCACCCGCATCATGCGCAGGGTAGGATACTTGAAGAACGGCGCTTCGAAGGGGCTCTTCTTCAGAAATAGTTCCTTCAGCGGCTCCCATTCGGCGCCATCGCGCGCGACTTCGCCGGCGATTCCCTGGATCAGCACGCGTGAGATCTCGAACGTCTCAACCTTGCCCTTTTCGCGCGCGTCCAGGTACACCGTCACGTGCGGATGCTTGAGGAGATTCTGAAACTTCTCACTCGCGTCGTTCATGATGAACAACAAATCGAACTCTGGAGTCTCGGCGAAGGCCTGCATCGTCGCCGTCGGCCACTGCTCGCCTTGCGTGACAAGTATTGCGACCTGGACCTCGGCCAGCAGCGCGGCCAGTCTCTCTTTCTGTGCAGCTTCCACATGTGACTCCTTTAATGAGAAGAAAGTAAAAAAGTTCGACTTGTGTTGCATCCTGGTGTATCTCTCGATTCGAACAACTCCTCCGAGCAGAGAGAAGGGTAGTGAAAGAGTGAGTCCCCACCGCGCAGCAGCAGTCACGCTTGTGGGCTGGTGCTTGATAATGCCGCCGCTTTCCCAGAATCGCCAGTTGGTCGAGAAGAATGCTCCGCTTGCGCATTGGGAGACGGTTGGTAACTACGATACCGCCGCCGCGTGCAATAACGAACTTGCCAAACTGGCCGCGGTCATAGCAGGCAACATCAACTACACCGTGATTCAAAGGCGCGTGCTGGCGGGGAAGTGCGTCGCCGCCGACGATCCGCGCATCCACTCGGACAATTTCGAGGCGTACTAGCAGCCCGCAAATGTTGGCCAGGGAAAGGTAAATCACTTTATTTAATGTGAAACCCGCGGTGGGTTTCACACTTCCTTCGGCAGGGGTGACCCCTGCACCCAGTGTCTAGATAGAGTGGGCGACGGGTGAGTGACTCACCCGTGGCCAGCACGGCGTGCGCCTCGGCTCGGCCCGAGTTGCATCTTCTGGCGCGCCGCTGATATTTCCCGTGCGACCGCCGCACTGCGGCGGCATCTAAGCGTTGGCTCCCACAATGTTCATGGAACGAAAAGCAATCGCCGTCGTCATAGCGATCGCGTTGGTGACGTTCGCTGCATCGCCGTCGTTCGCCGCCGGATCGAGCGGCGCAGTTTCCGACGCGTCTGCGAGTCCGGGTGCCGCGCTTGAGTTGATGGCGCAGCAGAAGTTCGGCGCCGCGCTGAGCGCGGCTGAGCGAAAGCTCCTGCATGCCGCACCGTTGCGCGACGTGCCATGGCTCGGTCCCAGCGACGATCCCGACAATGCTGCTAACGACCCCGCTCACGGCGAGAATTGGGGCGCCGAGCGCACCGTGCGCGCGGAAGTGGTCGCCTGGCTCCTCAGCGACGCCGGCGCGTCGCGATTCGTGCATCCCAGCGGACTTGCACTGGCGGGCGCGCGCATTTCGGGGAACCTGGATCTCTCTTACGACACCGTCGACAAGCCGCTGACGCTGATTCGCTGCTACGTCCCCGACGGAATCAACCTGCTCGCGGCACATCTGCGGGAAATCACCGTGCGGCGTTCGCGCACCGGAGCGGTCTTCGGCAATTTGGCGAACATCCACGGCGACGCGTCGTTTCTGATGGGCGACTTCGGCCCGCTGAGCTTCATGAGCGCGCGAATCGACGGGTCTCTCGACCTGAGCGGCGCTCGAATCCTCAACGCTGCTGACAACGCGGTCAATCTCGTCGAGGCGAACGTCGCCGGTGACGTGCTGCTTCATGACGGCTTCACCACCGACGGTATCGTGTACGCGCGGCTGGCGAAGATCGGGCACGACCTGAGCGTTCACGGCGCCGAGTTCAGGGGCGATGCGCAATTCGACGCCGAGCGCGCCACTATCGACGGCACGTTCTACTGGGTTGACGTCAAGCATACGCCGAAGACGGTGCTCGACCTCGAGGACGTGCACGCCGGCGCAATCTGGGACGACGAGGCGAGCTGGCCCGCGCCGGGCAATCTCGCGATCAACGGCTTCGTCTACGGCGAAATCGCGGGCGGTCCCAGCGACGGTGAATCGCGCCTGCGATGGCTCGGGTTGCAGCAGCCGGAGTACCATCCGCAGCCGTTTCGTCAATTGGCAAAGGTCTTGAGCGAGATGGGACGCGACGATGGCGCGATTCAAGTGCGCATCGCCAAGGAAATCGCGCAGCGCCGCTTCGGCCATGAGAGCCTCACGCAGCGCGCCTGGAGCCTCATGATGCAATACACGATCGGCTTCGGCTACGTGCCGCTGCGCGCGCTCTGGTGGATCGCGGGTTTCGTCGGCCTCGGCACGATTCTGTTCGGATGGGGTTATCGGATGCGCATCATCACGCCGACCGAGGAGGCCGCCTACCGCGAGTTCGTCGCGAGCGGAGACGCGCCGCCGCATTATCCGGTCTTCAATCCGCTGGTTTACTCGCTCGAGAACTTCCTGCCCGTCGTCGAGTTGCATCAGGACAAATACTGGCGCCCCAATCCGCGCCATCGCGTGTCGGGCAGAGCGACTCGCAGTGGAGAGCCGCGCGATGAAAGCGCATTCCCGAGCCGCCTGCTGCGATGGTACCTGTGGCTGCACATCCTGGCCGGCTGGACGATCACGCCGCTGCTATTCGCCGGCCTGTCAGGATTGGTACGCCCCGACTGATTGAGTGTCGGGAAGACGTGAAAGGGGAATTCATACCATATGTAGTGGCTCCCGAATAGCATACCACCAAGGGTAGTTTCGTTCCGTCAAAATTAGTTTTTCGGCGATGAAATCTGGTAGGACGGTTTTGGACAAATGGCGGCGGGGATTTGACCTGAGGTTGATCCACAGAGGATCACACTATCAGGTCGTGGGCGGCGCTATCAGGCTGAAAAGTTCATCCTTGTCAGGGGGCGGAGAAAAGAGTCAAGAGCCACTCGACAAAGATGTAGTTAACTGAGACTTTTTTCAAATTGTTTCAGCACCGCCAAATGGTCTTTCGTAGTTAGCGGTGCTTGAGAAAAAAACTTATTCTCAGAAAATGGCGCTCCAACCCTCCGTTCGATTGCTAAGGGCGTCGGCACTGGCACCTGTACATTTGATGTGTCCGTGAACATGACGATGCTCGTCGGTTCATACTCAGGAAACTTAGTTCCGTATTTGGATAGATAACTCTGGACCGTCTTTCCCAAAGATTGCAGAGTGGGAAACCCTTGACTGAGTGACACGTCGAAAACGACTTCAAGTTGACTGTGATAAAAAGTCGGGAACGTCTCGGGAGCGTTGAGACGATATTTCCGCTTGGCCCAACTCATTAGGTCGTCAAGAAAGCCAACACCGTCGTCAGTGGCGCCTTTCGTAAGAACGCCGATGGAAGTGACTCTAGAGGCGTCGATATAAGTTATATTCAGCTGGTCTATAGGTATTGACTTGCCTTTCCGAGAGAACCTTCCAGCTTGATAAGCTGCGACCAATCCGATCTGCGGATTCGCCTGTGGGCCAATCTGAAAGCGATATTTGGATTTAATAGCGCTCTGAAATTCGCTAACGATAGGATCAAGCAATCTCGGTCCAAATGAGCGAATGACAGAAGCACTGAGTACGGTGTGATTTTTCATGCAGTCGCGTTGGCTGAGTGTTCAAATCTTTCTCTCTGAGACTTCAGGAGCAGATCGGCGTCGTCGCGGTGGCGAAGTTGTGGTGACGGAGACTCCTGCATTGACCGCGTGACATCCTGAAAAACCGGTCTCTCATCAAAGTAGTCGAGCGAGACTTTCAACCGCGCGTTCAAGCCAGCTAGAAACTCAGCGATGCTATTTAATTCCCAATTTCCGGTCGCGCCGATCCAGCGATTCACGACCGACGTCGATTTGCCTGTGCGGTGCGCCAGTTTCTTTTGGCTGAGCCCACTTCGCAGAAATGCTTCCAGGATCAGTACGTGCACGTCGTTTTGAAGATGCCCGCGAAAATAGACGAACGCCGTCTCAGAAATTATTTCTGACTGAGCGACATTAGCGAGGAACGACTGGCTCCGAGACGTAGTCATTTGCTTTTTTCCCTTCCTTGGCTGGGTTCCGCGATAACAGACGTTTCCATTCTGAATAAACCCGTTCGCTTGCCTCGTCGTAGTTAACTGGTTTTTCCTCGCGAAAAAGCGCCACAAATCTATTCCATTCGGCGAATCGACCAAAAACCCTTTGCTGCGGGTCAGAGCCACGGATGCGGATTTCCCAAACCTCAGTATTCCTATACAGGCGCTTTAAATTCGCGTCGGCTACTTTCGTCTTAGCTGTCGCTTGTAGAGCGACCGTGATTGCAGCACCAGAGACAAACCGGTCAAGGTCAATTTTCATTTCCATGCTTAGTTGCTCATCGCGTTCGCTGAGCCACGGTCCAATAATGAATTTGTGTAAGTCAGCCCCTACATAGATCGTCCGCTTTCTCGGAACCTCATCGAACGGTTCATACAAAACGAGTTTTGGCGGCTGCTCGTTGCAGCGCTTCTCAATATCCTCTAGAATTGACATATAAGTCAATCGAAGTTGGCCTCTTAAGCGGAACCGAAAATGTAACTCTATGAGGATATGGTCGGAATCGCGGATAAAAAGGAAGCGAATCAAAAGAAGAATTCAAACTGACCCGGTACGCATACGCTGTGGTCCAGTGATTGCTGACCACAAATGATCACATAGCTCGTGGGCGGCGCGGTCAGGCTGAACAGTTCATCCTTGACACGGGATGGCTGGTCTACTTTTTCGCCGAATTCGCGCGCTCTGTTACCAGCGCGGCCATTGCTGCGAAGCGTTCCTGGCCTACTGCTATGAACAGGCCTTCGGCTTCTGCGGTCAGGACGCCGTTTGCCGAGAGCGTTCCGTGGGTGAAGATCTTGCGGCCCTCGACGCGATCTACGTAGGCCTCGAAGACCAGCTCGGTCAGCAGCGGCGTCGGGCGGCGGTAGCGAATCGTGAGCGTGCCCGTCATGCCGGGATTGCCGGTCAGCGACTGCGCCATCCCGAGAACTTCGTCGAACGCGGCGGCCAGAAAGCCGCCGTGCACGTGGCCGGGCGGACCTTCATAAGCGACGCCGAACGTACCGCGCCCCTCGACCTTGTCGCCGAGCACGGCCAACCGAATCGGCGGCGCGAGCGGATTTGCGATTCCAATCAGCGGACTGTGATCGAAAAACGCGTGCGGATCGCCGGCGTTGGCGCTCTCGGCAAAGCCTTCGTAGCTGCGCGAAATCGGATACTTCGACAGACGCTTGGCGTATCGCTCCAATGCGTCGGCGGCGGCCGACAAGTCTTCCTCGGGCGCCGCGACCTGCACCAGATGGTCGATCACGCGACGCATCGCGTTGGCCAATCGATGCGCCTGGGCGCGTCGTCCGGTCGCAGGCGCCTGGCTGATTGCCCACGCCGCTTCAAAATCTACATTTTGATCGCTCATCTTTATTTTTTTGTTTTTTATTGGCCAACTCTGACGCGAAACTGCTGCGAACTTTTTTCGATGGTAGCTGTCGCTTCGCGGTCAATCTACGGCGGATTCACGCCGGATGAAGCCGCGCCGGATATGCTTCGTACTATAATAGTAGAATGGAACCGAGCTGCTCGATGCGCATCCGTATCCTCATATTATGCGCGCTTGCGTGCGCACTGACCGCGATCGCCAATCGACCGGCTCGCGCGCAGCGAACTCTCGAAGTCCCTGGGCCGGCGAATCAGAATCAGCCGTATGTTCCGCCGCCCCAGCCGCTGATCAGGTTGGCGCCATCGGACGGTGACAGCGGCACTACGATTCAGCTGCTGCCGCAGTATTCGAATCCCGCGCCCGCGCCGCCGCAACCCATTCCTCCGCCCGCGCCGCCGCCCATGAACGTCGCGCCGATGACCGCGCAGGCGGCTCCGGCGCTGCCGGCAGTGTTCAAGGGATGCTGGAGTGGGCAAGTGACGGACCTCGATTGGATAAGGCGCGAGCCCGGCGCGCCGAAAATCGGTTTCTGGACGCCCAAGACGTACCGGCTGTGCTACAAGCGCGTCGGCAATCAACCCTTCACGCTCACGTTTTCCGAAACCGGTGTCGAGCTAAACGACAAGATTCTCAATCCGCACGGCAACGTGGTGCCGATTTCGACCGACGGGCGTGCCTACGCGTCGATGCGCTCGCGGCTGTACTTCGACGAATACAAAGTGCGTGGCGACGGTTTTTCACCGACGTTCGCGGTTGACGAGGTCACCAATCTCGACTGCCGCATCGGCGGCGACGACATGATGGTCAGCGCCGACGTGTTCGGCACTCGCGATGGCACGCCCTGGTTCCGCGCACACTGGCGCGCGGACTTCCGCCGGTTCGAGAATTAGCTCGCGCGACGCGGCTTGCCTCTTGTAGCCCCCTCGCTTAATGATCTCGCATGGCCACCCCTCTCGATCCCCAGATGAAGATCATGCTCGACGTGTTCAACGCGGCTGGCCCGATGTTCCTGCGCGCGGAGACCGCCGAGCAGGCACGCGCCAAGATGCGCGCGCTGCTCGAGGCGAATCCGATTCCGCTGCCGCCCATCTATCGCGTCGAGGATCGCCATATCACCGGCGCCGACGGCAGCGTCGCGGCGCGCGTTTACACTCCCGAGGGCAGTCCGCCGATGGGCGTGCTGGTCTATTTTCATGGCGGCGGATGGGTGCTCGGCGATCTCGAGAGTCACGACCGCGTGTGCCGCGCGCTCGCCAACGGTGCGGGATGCGTAGTCGTATCCGTGGATTACCGCCTCGCACCGGAGCACGTTTTTCCGGCCGGAGCCGAGGATTGCTACGCCGCCACGAAATGGGTTGCCGAAAATGCGGACTCGCTTGGCGCGGATGCGGCGAGACTGGCGGTCGGCGGTGACAGCGCGGGCGGAAACCTGGCCGCGGTGGTCTCGATGATGGCGCGCGATCGCGGCGGTCCGGCGATCAACTTCCAGTTGCTACTGTATCCCGTCACCGATTGCGCGCTCGACACTCCTTCGCAGAAGGAATTCGCCGCAGACGGCTACGTGCTCTCGCGCGCCGACATGGAATGGTTCTGGAACAACTACACCGACATCGTCGCGGAAAAAAACAATCCGTACGCATGCCCGCTGCGCGCGAAAGACTTGAAGAGCCTGCCGCCCGCGCTCGTTCTCACTGCCAGTCATGATCCGCTGCGCGACGAGGGCGAGCGATTCGCCGGACGCCTGATCGCCGCCGGCGTCAAAACCACCTGCACGCGTTACGAAGGCGTCACGCACGGCTTCGTCAGCTTCGCCGACGGTCTCGACAAAGGCAAAGAGGGGCAGCGGCAAGCGGCCGACGCATTGAAGGTCGCCTTCGCCCGCTAGTCGGCGTGCCGGATGCGCGCGCGTGTCGAAATCACTTGATTGAATGTGAAACCCTCCGTGGGTTTCACGCTTCCTTGGGCAGGGGTGACCCCTGCACCCAATGTCAGGAGAAGATGCGGGCTTCGCCCTGTTAGAACTCTTTTTGTGTCATCTGTCCGCCTCAGTCCTTTGGCGGCTCGATCAGGCGTGCCATGAATTGCGGATAGCGCCAGTCGAAGATGCCGTGGGAATGCCACTCGGCCAGGTTCCATTCCAGGCCCGCAAACGACCACGCGCCGCGCGCGTTGATCGCGACGCTCAGCACCAGCAGAAAAATCGCCGCCGCAATCTCAATCCTGTGATGGGACGCGACCGGCGCGCGGCGCATCGCGTCAAGCCCCAGGATCGCGAGCAGCACAAACCACGGGATTGCGTCGGTGAAGTATCGCGGCCCGTAACAGAGTCCCGCCGTCCACGACTTGTTCGCGCACATCGCGATCGCGAGCGCGACGATCTGTGCCAATGCGAGAATGGCAAGCTGCCTGTAAGCCAGGTGCTTGCGGTAGCGCGCTAGCAGGTACAGCACGAACATCGTGGTCGGCACGAATACCAGCAGGCCGCGCGACGGAGTGATCAGGTTGATGGCCAGCGGCACAGCGATGCCATGAAATTGCAGGCGCGAGCCCGTGTAATACGGCGGAATTATCGTGCCGAAGACCGACCACGTGTATGCGACGAACGCCGCCAGCCATCCCGCGAGCGTCGCGCCGTATACGATGAAGTCCTCGCGATGGAGCCACCACACGTAGATGCTGACGGCGACTATCGCAATCGATCCGGTCGGCCGCACGCAATATGTCCATGCCACGAGCGATGCGAGCCAAACGCGGCGGATTCGCGCGCCGCGATTCTCCGTGCTCATGATCGAGTGCGCAATAAGCCCGAGGAGGAAGACCTCCCAGGTATGCGCCCACAGGCCGCGCGACGCCGTGCTCAGGATCTGCGATCCCATCGACGCGCCGAGCGCGACGATCACGCTCCACGACATCGGCAGCATCATCGCCGCCATCACGAAAAACACGCACGTCAGCGCCGCCATCAGCAGCGACGCGATCACCCGCTCGATTAGAATCTCGCCCGCCAGATTCAAGCGCCCGTCCGGCGTCGCCGCCGACACTCCCGCCAGGTTCATTGCGGCGACGATCGGCATCGATAACATCGAGCTGCCATGCCCAAAGAAATACGTCACGTGGCCACGCGCGTTGACGAGCTGGTATTCGTTCGCGTCCTCGGGAAGGCTGGCGTCTCCGGTGAGCCATGGCACCGGCACCTTGTAGTACTCGTCGAGTTCGGCGGAGCGATGGTGCAACAGGCACTCGCTCAGCAGAACCGAATATCGCGAATCGGAAACCTGGATGACAGGCGCCGCCAGGAACACCGCCAGCGATAACAGGAACAGGACTATCTGAAGCCGGAGAATTCTTCCGCTATCGTCGCGTTGTAACGACTCCGCCACCAACTGCATCCCAGCGCGCAGGTTAGCATTTTCCAGGAGGGTGTTTCCTCTGCTGTTCCGCGCGGCGCTCGGTCCGCTATATTGCTGCGCGATGGCGAAACGACCAACCCAGCTCGGCAGCCTGAAGGGCGACGGCTTGATTCGCGGCGCACCTACCAGCGCTTTCGAGGACCTCTACCACTTTTTGGTGACGTCTTCATGGCCTGCCCTGATCGGCCTGATCGTCGCCGCGTTCACCGTCGTCAATCTCCTGTTTGCCGTCGGCTACTACCTCGACGGCGGTATCGAGAATGCCCGTCGCGGCTCGTTCGCCGACATGTTTTTTTTCAGCGTGCAGACAATGGCGACGATCGGCTACGGCAAGCTGGTGCCGATCTCGATGGTGGCGAACATCCTGGTCTCGATCGAGGCGCTGACCGGCTTGGTCGCGCTGGCGCTCATGACCGGTCTCGTGTTCGCAAAATTCTCGCGCCCAACCGCGCGCGTCCGGTTCAGCCGCTACGTGGTCATCGGCCCGCGCGACGGCGTGACCAGCCTGATGATCCGGATGGCCAACCAGCGCGCGGATCGAATCGTCGAGGCGAACATCCACGCCGTTTTCGCCCGTCAGGAAATCACCGCCGAGGGTGACGCGATTCGCCGCTTCTACGACCTCACGATGACCCGCAACGTCAGCTCGCTATTCGTGTTGTCGTGGACCGCCGTGCATCGCATCGTCGAAGGCAGTCCGCTGTTCGGCGAGACGCGCGACTCGCTTGCCAATTGCCAGCCGCAAATCATCGTATCGATCACCGGCCTCGACGAGGTCTTCTCGCAAACCATCCACGCCCGCCATGCTTACGGACTCGACGAGATCATCTGGGGCGCGCGCTTCGCCGACGTGCTGGTGAGCCACCCCGACGGCAGCCAAGGCGTCGACTACACGCGATTCGACGACGTCGAAATGCTTACGCCCGTCAAGTGACGCCATTTCGGTGCTTGTTCACACAACTGCGCAAATGTGGGCATGATGAGGGTTGCGCCGTGCGGTGGGTTTGGGGTTTTTCGGCACGGAACGGGGAGACAGAATGACGGAAGGGACAGCGGATACATCCGGCAGATTTCTGGTTGCGATCGCGCGATGGTTCGACACGTCGGCTGGGGGCGATTCTCCCGCCGATCTGCCGCAGAAGACCGATTGGTTCCGATGCATCCCGTACGTCGCTGTCCATCTGATGTGTCTCGGCGTGATCTGGGTCGGATGGAGCCCGGTCGCGGCTGGGGTCGCCGTCGCGTTGTATTTCATTCGGATGTTCGCGATCACCGGCTTTTACCATCGCTACTTTTCGCATCGCTCGTTCAAGACTTCGCGCGCGGGCCAGTTCGCGTTCGCGGTGCTTGGCGCGACCGCGGTGCAGCGTGGAGCGTTATGGTGGGCGTCGCATCATCGCCTGCATCATCAGCGCTCCGACGAGCCTGAAGACGTTCATTCGCCGCGTCAGCATGGCTTCATCTGGAGCCACATCGGATGGATCACGTCGGAAGCGAACTTCCGCTCCGAGCTGCGCGTCGTTCGCGACCTCGCCAAATTTCCAGAGCTGGTGTTTCTCGATCGCTTCGATGTGCTGGTCCCGACGATTCTCGGCTTCGCGCTGTTCGGGCTGGGTGCTTTCCTGCAGCGGCACGCGCCGGGATTGCACACGACCGGCGCGCAAATGCTCATCTGGGGTTTTTTCATTTCAACTGTCGCGCTTGGCCACGGCACCTTTACGATCAATTCGCTGGCGCACGTCATCGGCCGCCGCCGCTACGAGACCAACGACGACAGCCGCAACAGCTTCGCGCTCGCGATGGTCACGCTCGGCGAAGGATGGCACAACAATCACCACCATTTCCCGGCGGCCGCGCGCAACGGCTTTTTCTGGTGGGAAATCGACATCACGTACTACACGCTCAAGCTGCTCGAAGCCGTCGGCATAATCTGGGACCTCCGCCAGGTACCGCCAGAGCTGCTGGATGAGTCGCTACTCGACAAGCCGGGCAAAGCCCGCGTCCCGAGCGTTGCGACTCCTCCCGCGATCGCGGTCGCAAGCGCGACGTCGATAGTGCTCGCGTCGTCGCTCGACTCCACGCTGGCGCCCGCCGACTCGTCGCCGTCAGCCGCCGAAGCGTAACGAATCCAGAAAAGAGCCGGGATTCTTCGCTTCGCGCAAGAATGACACAAGACAAGGTTCTGACAGGGACCCTACGAGTACTCAGGGTAAACTCCGCCCGCATCTTTATCTTAGTACCGGGTGCAGGGGTCACCCCTGCCCAAGGAAGTGTGAAACCCACGGTGGGTTTCACACTAAATTAAGTTCTTCGTTCGTCGTTCTCTTCCCCCGCTTGCGCCGCGACGCGACTGCGGTGTAATCGATGCGTCGAGATGGCCAAAACTGACTCCATAGTCGCGTCGGGTGTCGATGCGGCCCGGGCGCGTCGTCCGGCCTTCATCGATCGTTTTGCGCGCGGCGCGGTGCTTGGCCGCCTGGCGGGAATCAAGCACGGGCGCATCGTGATTGAAGATGGCGACGAGCGTATCCCGTTCGGCCGGGAGGCCTTCGACGCCGAACTGCGCGCCACCATCCGCGTCCACGACCGCCGCTTCTATTCCGATCTTGCGCTCGCGGGCAGCATGGGCGCTGGCGAATCGTACATGGCGGGCTCGTGGACGACCGACGACCTCACCGCGCTGGTGCAAATCATGATTCGCAACCGCGACGTGACGGAGGGCATGGATAACGGCCTCGCGCGAATCGCCAATCCGGTCCGCCGCTTCATCCACTACCTCAATCGCAACACGAAGACCGGCAGCCAGCGCAACATCGCGGCGCATTACGATCTCGGCAACGATTTCTTCGAGTTGATTCTCGATCGCACGCTGATGATGTACTCGTGCGCGATCTTCGAGCGCCCCGACGCGACACTCGAGGAGGCGGCGACGGCCAAAGTCGATCGAATCTGCCGCAAGCTCGACTTGCGCGCGCACGACCATCTGGTCGAGATCGGCACGGGATGGGGCGGGTTTGCGATTCATGCGGCCAAAAACTACGGATGCCGCGTCACGACCACCACGATTTCGCGCGCGCAGCACGACTACGCCGTCAAGCGAATCGCCGCCGAGGGGCTGTCGGAGCGAATCACCGTGTTGTTCAAGGACTATCGCGATCTGACCGGGCAGTTCGACAAAGCCGTCTCAATCGAGATGATCGAAGCCGTCGGGCATCAGTACGTCGATTCGTATTTCCGCAAATGCGGCGAGTTGCTGAAGCCGGACGGCATGATGCTGTTGCAGGCGATTACGATCGCGGACCGCGAGTACGAAGGCGCGATCAAACGCGTCGATTTCATCAAGAAGTACATCTTCCCCGGCAGCTTCATCCCGTCGGTCACTGCTCTGTGCGATTCGATCACGAGCGCGAGCGACATGCGCCTGTTCCATCTGGAAGACATCACGCCCAACTACGCCGAGACCTTGAAAAACTGGCGCGTCCGGATGTTCAAGAACATCGAACGCGTGCGCGCGCTCGGCTATCCCGAGGAATTCATCCGGATGTGGGAGTTCTATCTCTGCTACTGCGAGGGCGGCTTCCGCGAGCGCTACATCGGCGACGTGCAGATGCTGCTGACCAAGCCGGATTGCCGCAGAGCGCCGATCGCGCCGCGGCTGTAGGCCCCGTCCCAAAGCCAATACACTTTATCGTATGTGAAACCCGCGGTGGGTTTCACGCTTCCTTCGGCAGGGGTGACCCCTGCACCCAGTACCAAGAAAGATGCGGGACTTCGTCCCTGTTAGAACCTTTTTGGTTTCATCCTGAGCGCAGCGAATCTTACCTCGCCCGTTCGTTTACGGGAGAGGCGGCCGGCCGCATCGCGGCCGGTAGGTGAGGGTTCCGCGGCTCATGCACTCTCCCCATTGACAGCAGCAATAACCAGATGATAGTCGTTACCATCTAGATTATGGAACTACAGATTGTAAGTGAACGGCGCCGCGGGCCTTACGCCGCCAAGCGCTTGTCCGAGTTCGCCGCGCGATGCCGCCGGGGCGGGTTGGCGGTGACACCGCAGCGCCTGGCGATTATCAAGGCGCTGCTCAGCTCCGGCGAGCATCCCCGCGCCGACGCGATCTACGCGGCGGTCCGCCGGCAGCATCCGCATATCTCGCTCGCCACCGTGCATCGCACGCTGGAAACGATGTGCGATATCGGCGAGGCGCGCAAGGTGACGATGCTGCACGACAGCGCGCGCTACGACGGCAATATCACGCCGCATCATCATGTGGTGTGCGTGAAATGCCGGCGCATCCGCGATATCGAGATTCCGCATCTCGACCGCCTGCTCGCCGGGCGATCGGAGTTGGGCGAGTTCACGGTGCTCGGCTCGTCGCTGGAGATTCATGCGCTGTGCGAAGAATGCGGCGCCAAGCGCGCAAGGGCGAAGCGGATCGGAAAGCCCCGCGGCTGATTTCAAACCGACTAAGTCAAATCAAACAAAGTTCGAATCAGGAGTTAAGAGAAATGGCAATTGATCACGATCTATCAACCGAGGGCAAGTGTCCGTTCAGACACACGGTGGCTGGGGCCCCTGCGAATGCGGGCTGGTGGCCAAATCAGCTGAACCTGAAGATCCTGCGTCAGAACTCCCCCCAGTCCGATCCGATGGGCAAGGAGTTCAATTATGCCGAAGAATTCAAGAGCCTCGATCTGAATGCCGTGATCAAGGACCTCCATGTCTTGATGACGACGTCGCAGGACTGGTGGCCGGCCGACTTTGGACACTACGGCGGGCTTTTCATTCGGATGGCGTGGCACAGCGCTGGTACGTACCGAATCGCCGACGGTCGTGGCGGGGCAGGAGCCGGTCAGCAGCGCTTTGCGCCGCTCAATAGCTGGCCAGACAACGCCAACCTCGACAAGGCGCGCCGGTTACTCTGGCCGATAAAGGAAAAGTATGGCCGGAAAATCTCCTGGGCCGACTTGATGATTCTCGCGGGCAACGTCGCGCTCGAGTCGATGGGCTTCAAGACCTTCGGCTTCGGCGGCGGGCGCGAGGATGTCTGGGAGCCCGACGAGGTCTACTGGGGGCCTGAGCGCAAGTGGCTGGAGGACGAGCGCTACAGCGGCGATCGTCAGCTCGCGAATCCTCTCGGCGCCGTTCAAATGGGCCTGATTTACGTGAATCCGGAAGGGCCTAATGGAAAACCGGACCCCGTCGCTGCAGCGCGGGATATCCGGGAGACGTTCCGTCGCATGGCAATGAACGACGAAGAAACGGTCGCGCTGATCGCCGGCGGTCACACCTTCGGCAAAACCCACGGCGCCGGCGATGCGGCGCTGGTCGGCCCGGAGCCGGAAGCCGCCGGTATCGAGGAGCAAGGCCTCGGCTGGAAGAGCAAATACGGCACGGGCAAAGCAGGTGACGCGATCACCAGCGGCATAGAAGTCATCTGGACCACAACGCCAACCAAGTGGAACAACGACTACTTTAAGCACCTGTTCAGCTACGAATGGGAACTGACCAAGAGCCCGGCCGGCGCAAATCAGTGGACACCGAGAAATGGTGCAGGCGCCGGTACGGTGCCGGACGCGTATGACAAGTCGAAGCGTCGCGCGCCATCCATGCTGACCACCGACCTCTCTCTGCGGCTCGATCCTGCTTACGAAAAAATTTCAAGGCGCTTCTACGAGCATCCTCAGGAGTTCGCAGATGCGTTCGCCAAGGCGTGGTATAAGCTGACGCATCGCGACATGGGACCTGTCTCGCGATACCTTGGCCCGCTCGTTCCCAAGGAGCACCAACTGTGGCAAGACCCGGTACCTTCAGTCGATCATGAATTGATCGGGGAGCGAGACGTTGCCGCTCTGAAGGTCGAGATCCTCAAATCCGGATTGTCTATCTCCCAACTGGTCGCGACTGCCTGGGCGTCGGCGGCGACATTCCGCGGCACCGACAAGCGCGGCGGAGCGAACGGGGCCCGCATTCGCCTTGCGCCGCAAAAGGATTGGGAAGTGAACCAGCCGGCTGCGCTGGCGAAAGCTCTGCAGACACTCGAAGCGATCCAAAAGAAGTTCGGGAAGAAGGTTTCGCTTGCCGACTTGATCGTTCTTGGCGGCGGCGCGGCCGTTGAGGAGGCTGCGAAAAAGGCTGGGCACGACTTGAAAATTCCTTTCTCGCCGGGGCGCACCGATACTTCGCAGCAGCTGACCGATGTGGAGTCATTCGCGGTACTTGAGCCGATCGCAGACGGGTTCATTAACTACAACCGCAAAGGACAGCAAATACCGGCGGAGGAACTGCTGCTGGATCGGGCGCAGTTGCTGACGCTGACGGCCCCTGAGATGACAGTTCTCGTCGGTGGCATACGCGCCCTGAATGCCAACTTTGGGCAGTCCAAACACGGCGTCTTCACCAAGCGGCCGGAAATGCTGACCAACGATTTCTTCGTCAACCTTCTCGACATGAGCACGCAATGGCAGCCGTCGGCCGGCTCCGAAGGCGTGTACGAGGGGCGTGACCGGAAGACGAACGAGGTCAAGTGGACCGGCACCCGTGTCGACCTGGTCTTCGGCTCGAACTCGGAGCTGCGCGCCCTGGCGGAAGTCTATGCGTGCGCGGACTCGAAGGCGAAGTTCGTGAAAGACTTCGCGGCGGCGTGGACCAAGGTGATGAACCTGGATCGCTTCGACCTTGCCTGATCTCATGCGAGCGGCGTTTCAAAACCACTTGAAACGCCGCTCGCACGCTTTGCCCGCATGATTCGCAGGTCGCATCAGGACTCGAACCTGGCGGGACGATTTTCTTAAATCGGCAGCAGGCCAGTCCATCGAGGGGGCGCAAAAAAAATGCCAAACCTGAAAGGAACCAGGACGCATCAGAATCTCAAGGACGCGTTCGCCGCCGAGAGCCAGGCCAATCGCAGGTATCTTTATTTCGCCAAGATCGCCGACATCGAAGGCCAGCCGGATATCGGCGGCCTGTTTCGCGATACCGCCGAAGGCGAGACCGGGCACGCTCATGGGCATCTCGACTATCTGAAGCCGGCGGGCGATCCGGTGACCGATCAGCCGATCGGCAATTCGATGCTGAACCTCAAGTCCGCGATTCACGGCGAGACTTATGAGTACACCGACATGTACCCCGGGATGGCGAAGACGGCGCGCGAAGAAGGCTTCGCCGAAATTGCCGACTGGTTCGAAACGCTGGCCAAGGCCGAGAAGTCTCACGCGGGACGCTTCGCCAAGGCGCAGACCACGCTCTAGCAGGTAGCGCGCGAACAATCTCCGGCGGCATCGCGCGCGTCCTGCGACGAGCGCGCGGACACCGAAAAGTTCGCAGCCAGGATCTTTTCCCCGATGAGCAACCGAATCGAGGCACGGCCTACCGACGGCCTTTGCTACAACTCCACTGAAGCGAAGTACTGGGATCGCGCCGGACTCGACGGGGAACTCGAGCGCGTTTTCGACATCTGTCACGGCTGCCGCTTGTGCTTCAATCTGTGTCCGTCGTTTCCTGCCCTGTTCGACGCGACCGATCGCAACGACGGCGATGTGAGAGGGCTGACGGCGGCCGAGAAAGAGCGCGTCGTCGATTTGTGCTACGGATGCAAGCTTTGCGAGATGAAATGTCCCTACACGCCGCACGACGGTCATGAGTTCCAGCTCGATTTCCCGCGCCTGATGCTTCGCGCCAGGTTGGTCAAGGCAAAAAAAAACGGCGTCAAGCTGCGCGAGCGGGTGCTGGCGCGTCCCGATCAGGTAGGCTTGGCGGGCGCGACGGCGCCGGCGCTCGCAAACATGATGTGCCGGCAGAAATTCCAGCGCGTGGCGATGGAGAAGCTGCTCGGGATACATCGTGACAAGCTGCTTCCCGACTTTGCCGCCGAGACCTTCGACAAGTGGCTCGCGCGCAATCCGATCCCGGCGATGCCGGCCGAGCCGACCGCGAAGGTCGTGATTTTCCCGACCTGTTTCGTCAATTACTTCAACCCCGGGCCGGGCAAGGCCGCGGTCGAGGTCTTTGCGAAGAACGGGTGCGCGGTGAAATGCCCGAAACAGAACTGTTGCGGGATGCCGGCGCTCGACAGCGCCGACGCCGAGTTCGCGCGCAAGGAAGCGCGCGCGAATATCGATTCGATGCTGCCGCTGGTGCGCGAGGGTTATAAAATCGCGGCTATCAATCCGACTTGCTCGCTCATGATGCGCGCGGAGTATCCGAACCTGCTGGCGGGCGACGAGGTCAAGGAGTTCGCGGCGGCAATCGTCGATTCGCACGAGCTGCTCGACCAACTTCACCGCGCCGGCAAGTTCAACAACGAGTTTCAGTCAACGCCAGGATCGATCGCGTATCACGTGCCGTGTCATCTGAAGGCGCAGGACATCGGGCCGTGCTCGCAAGACCTGATGCGCGAGATTCCCGGTGTCGAAGTGACGACGGTCGATGCGTGTACGGCGCATGACGGAACGTGGGCGATGAAAAAAGAGTTCTTCGCGCTCTCGATGAAGTGGGGCGAGAAGGCTTTTGCCGGGATGCGCGAGGCGCACGCCCGCGTGATGGCGACCGACTGTCCGATGGCGGCCGTGCAAATCGAGCAGGCGACGGGAGTGCGTCCGCTCCATCCACTGGAAGTGCTGGCGCGCGCGTACAAGGGCGACGGATTTCCAGACGCGGTGCCTGGGCCGCGGCCGACGCAAGGAGAATGACGATTGAAGGCGATCACGTTCGACGAAATTCTCGCGCTGGCGGATTACGAACGCATGCGTGACCGGCTGCGCCCCTTGTTTATTCACGAGAAGGAGCGGCGGCGGCTTCACGTCGGGTCGCATCTCACGTTTATTTTCGAGAACGCGCAGACCGCGTGGTACCAGATCGAGGAAATGATCAGAACCGAGAAAATGACCGAGCGAGGCGCGATCCAGCATGAGATCGACACTTACAACGAGTTGATTCCGGCGGCCGGCGAACTGGCGGCGACGTTATTGATTGAGTACGCCGAGCCGCGCGAGCGTGACGCGGCGTTGGCGCGGCTGGTCGGCCTGGAACGGCATCTGTGGCTGAAGATTGGCGCGCAAAAGATCGCGGCTGAGATTCGACGATCGGCAGATGTCAGACGAGAGAATCAGCGCGGTGCAGTTTGTCAGGTTCAGCGTCGAGGGAATCGATGCGGCGCGGCTTCTCGAACGGGCAGGCAAGGGCGAGGTTGCGGTCGAGGCGGATCATCCGAGCCTGGCGGCTCGCGGCGAGATTGGCGGACTGCTGGCGGCGTCGCTGGCGGAGGATCTGCGCTGACCGATCGCGGCAGCATGGTGCAGAAACACGAACGCCGAATCCGGGATTCCGGATTCGGCGTTCGCCGTTTGGTTTCGCGAGTGGATAGTTAATCAGACGTGGACGTGAACTGTGGGAAGACGGCAGCGCCGGTTGGGAAGTTCATCTGAGCCTGATTTCCCGAAATCGACAGGGTCGGAGCTATGTTGTCGATCGGTGGAGCGACCCCGGTGGGGTCCGTTGGTATTGTCTGTATATCGCTGAACATCGAGAGCGTATTTGTAAGCTGGTTCACGACGTAAAGAGTGTCGCCGTCCGCGCTGAGCGCGATGCCCTCGGGATGCTTGAATTTCGTGGAGCCGCCCTGAATCGTGCCCACCAGTTCACCCGCGAACGCAAAGCCGAGTCCCGCATCCGAATTCGTGAAAGGATTGAAGATTTTGATGCTGTTATCGCCGGTGTCCGTGACGAAGATCAGATCGTCTTCGAAGCCCAGGGTGGCGACCGCAATCCCGATCGGATTGATCAAGGTGCCCGAAGTCTCGTTAGGCGGCGAATCGAGACCGATGAGAGCCGTCGGAAATACATCGCCATACATGCCGGCACTATACACGGTTACGAATTTAGGTACCGCCGCGAGGGTTGCGTTCAAGGGGGGAACGTTGTTCACGACGAACAGGAAGCCATTGGTGTCGAACGCGAGGCTGCGTGGACCCGCCATCGCAGATAGGCATCCGCCGATGGTAGCATTCTGAGTGTAAGTAGCGTTCGTAAAGGGGTTGATCGCGCTCACCGGATTGTTCTGGAAAGGTACCACGTTGTCGAGGCCGGGAGTAAGCGTCTGCCGGTCATACATGGTAATCGTGCCCAAGGTCACCGTGGGCAATCCTGCGGCCATGCACTCTGCCGCGTCTTGATCTACCTCCGGCACTGCATTCGCAACCGCCAGGATTTCGTGCCCGGCAGGAACGTTGGGGTTCCCATCGAAGGGGCTTTCAAATGCCGTGCCCTGAGGTAAGAAGACACCCGTCGTGTTGGGGAATCCTACCGCGACACCCGGTGAGCAAATTACGGCTTCCGGCCCCGAGTTACCACTCGCGCTCGAAGAGTAGAGCGCGACCAAGCCAGTCCCAAAGAGTGGGGAGGCCGCGGGTACTCCAAAAGGACCGCATCCTACAACGTTCCCCAATCCGGCGCTTAGATCGACGAAGTCGAAGGGCATCGCCACCGCCGAGTGACCATCGACCGAACTCACGGCGTCGCCGTACGGCCCGAGGCTCAACAGGCTGTTCGTGCCTTTGACGCGAAATTGAGGCTTGGCATGGTGCCCGGAGCCGGCGGAATATGTCGTGAGGCTGCCAGCGAAGAGCGCACCAAAGTTCGACACAGTCACCGGGTCTACCAGCCCGTTGCCTGAGCCGGCGTAGCCGCTGCCTGCGGTACCCGCGACGAACGCAGCCATCGCGAGCATCGCGGCCACGACCGAAAGCCGACGACGAGCGACCCTCATCAGCCCGGGCGCTCTATTGGGCGCCAACGAAATCCCATCCATGCCCTGAGTCATCGTCTGCATCATTCCATGCGTCATTGTTTCTAACCCCCGCCGAGTCATCGGTGTCCCCGTCTGCGCACCCAATCAGCCTTAAAAACCCACGCGGCCATCGGTTCGTTCCATTCCCCGGCAAAGGCAGCCCCAGCCCAGCAAGGTTCGGAATCCCCTCGGACGCCCATTCGGTGGTCGTACCTACACTGATCAGATGACAAATTCAAGTGCGACGTAATTCTTTGTTCATGAGCGCGGCCCCGGGTTAGTCCCGCAATCAAGGCCGAGTCGACGAGCGTTGAATTGTATGGCAGCGGCGAGCGCCAGGTGTATCGAATCGAGACAGCCGAAATCCGCAGTCGCCAATATCACGTGACTATTTTCGGACTATTGCGAACATATGACAGCTTCATGCACCCTTCTTGACAAGGTACACAGTGGAATGGTAGCTAAGCCGCGTTCGCACGTACGCGCGAATTGGGGATTGAGTGTCTGACGGCTTGCCTGGTGGAAATAAATCAGGCGAGGAGTTCGACGTAACCGCGAGGGCTCCAGCTTGGGGGTGTGACAATGCAGAACGGGAATCAGGGATTCGGCGGAATGCGGTGGCGGAGTCTGATGGTGGCCGCTGTGGCAACAGTCGCGACCTTATGGACTTCGGTCGCAATGGCGACGATCACGCAGGGTGACTTTTCAGTCTTTGGATTTTTCGAAACCCGCGAAGCCGGTCACTGGGGGGAAGGCAGCGCGAGCAGGGATTCGACGCCGACCCGGATTGCTCCTACCGGGTTCGCGAGACCCGGGCAATCGTTCGGGATTACGGGCGGCAGCTTTGATTTCAATCACTGGGATCTGGCCGAGCAGCGCAACCTTGCGGACGTGCGGCCCGATTACCACATGATCAAGAACTACAAGTTGCTAGGCCGGTTTGACACGCTGTTTATCAAGGATGCGGACTTTTTTGCGTTCTACCGGCCCTGGTACGACTCGTTCGGTTCATTAAAGGACAAGGGCAGGGCGGAGCCGAACACGGATGCGACTCCATACTCACAGAACAACAGCAACAACAACGGGCTCGTACCAACTTCCTCGCTCCAGAACGAATACTTCAAGAACGATCTGCGCGAGTGGTATGCGCAGTTGAACTTTACCGACAACTTCTCGGCACGAATCGGCAAGCAGGAGATCATCTGGTCGGAAGCCGACGCACTGTCCGGAACCGAAGTCACCAACCCGGTTAATGCGGAGTGGCACGGAGTCTATGGCGCGGAAGCCGCCGAGGACGTGCGCACGAACCTCCGGATGATCAAGCTGAACTACATCCTGCCGGACTTCCTGAAGACCGCCAACAACGAGGTGGAAGGATTCATCATCCCCGGCGACTTCGAGGCCGCTTCAATTGAGCTCCAAAGCGACCCCCGCAATCCGTACGTTGTCCCGGCCCCGTTCGGCGGCGGCTGCGTGTCCTGTGGTACCGGCCCGGACGGCATTTTCCCCGTGAACATCAACCAGAACGGCCAGCAGATCAACGCCCGCGAGGTGCCTAATTTCGACGCGAAGGGGATGATCTTCCTGCCGGTTGGGTTCCCGACCCACTTTGGTGAATTTTACAACTTTTACGCAAAAAATCTCAGCAAATTTCCTTCCAACTCGCTGGAAAACAGCGAATTCGGACTGCGTTATTCGAGCCTGCTGCCGATTGGAAACGGTCTCCAGGCCAGCTTCATCTACTTGTATGAATTTCGCAACGCCCTCGGCAAAACCTGCTATTACTGCGGGCCCGGCGCCACTGGCGAACAGGGCGCGGTCGCGGTCGCCCCGGGCACGTTCGTCATTCCCGGGTTCTTTCTCACCCATCCTCGCGCGGGCGTGCCGGTGGGCGGAACGGTTGAGACCGTTAGTACGACCGACTATCGGCGTAACAATTTCTTCGGCTTGACGGGAACTTATTACGACAAAGATCTGACCGACATCGTGTATCGCTATGACTTTCTGTATGAGCCGAAAATTAACGTCGGGGTTCCGGCCGCGTTTGATGCGAGGGGCGGGGAATGGACGGAGTTCACGCGCTGGATTATCGCGACCGACCGTCCGACCTATATTCCCTGGATATCGAAACAGCACACGTTCCTAACGGCTCAATTCACGGAGACCTGGTACCCCGATCGTCCGGCCGGCGCGACGACCCCCACATCCAGCGCGGGCAAGGTTCGCGAGACCAGCAGCCTGGCGTTCATCAACGCGACGAACTGGCTGATGAACGGGCAGTTGACGGCGGGCAATCTGATCCTGTGGGACATCGACGACAACGTCGGCGAGCTTTCGACCACCAACGTTTACCGGTATTCGCGCAACGTGCTGTTCGGAGTGAATGCCGAGTGGTTCATCGGACGCAGCGGCCGTTTCACTGATCCGTATCTGCTCAGCGGCTATCAGCGGTTCAACGAACTCGAGTTCACGTTCACGTACGAGATCTAACAGTCAATTGGACTGACCAGGCGGCTGTGGCTTACGCTGCAGCCGCCTTTTTTTTCGCCAGGACGAAAGCATTACCGTGTCGACCGGCGGTCGATGAAAAGGAAAGGGACGAACCAATCCGGGGGTGCTTATGCGGAACGGGGAGAAGGGGTTCTGCCGAATAACGCGGTGGCGGAGTCTAATGGTCGCCGCGATGGCCATCGCCGGGACGCTATGGACCTCGGTCGTAATGGCGACTATCACGCAGGGCGACTTTTCTATCTATGGATTCTTCGAAACTCGCGAGGCTGGTCACTGGGGCGAAGGCAGCGCGAGCAGGGATTCGACGCCGACCCGGATTGCTCCGACCGGGTTCGCGAGACCCGGGCAGTCGTTCGGGATGACGGGCGGCAGTTTCGATTTCAATCGTTGGGACCTGGCCGAGCAGCGCAACCTTGCGGACGTGCGGCCCGATTACCACATGATCAAGAACTACAAGTTGCTGGGCCGCTTTGACACGCTGTTTATCAAGGATGCGGACTTCTTCGCGTACTACCGGCCCTGGTACGATTCGTTCGGATCGCTGAAGGACAAGGGCAGGGCGGAACCCAACACGGATGCGATTCCGTACTCACTGAACAAGTCGACGGCCGTGGCCCCGTCGCTGCAGGACGAATACTTCAAGAACGATCTGCGCGAGTACTATGGCCAGTTGAACTTTACCGACAACTTCTCCGCGCGTATCGGCAAGCAGCAGGTAATCTGGTCGGAAGCGGACGCGCTGTCAGGAACCGAAGTCACCAACCCGGCCAACGTGTCGTGGCACGGAGTCTACGGTGCGGAGTCGGCCGAGGACGTGCGCACGAACCTCCGCATGATCAAGCTGAACTACATCCTGCCCGACTTCCTGAAGATGGCCAACAACGAGATGGAAGGCTTCATAATCCCCGGCGACTTTGAGAGCGCTTCACTTATATCGACCTCCGACCCGCGCAGTCCGTGGATTCCGCCGGTCGCTCTAGGCGGGGGGACTCCTGCGACAGCGTTCCCGCTGAGTATCAACCAGGACGGCCAGCGGCTCAACGTCAACGAGGCGCCCAATCTTGATGCGAAAGCGATGATCTTCCTGCCCATTGGGTTCCCCACCCACTTTGGTACATTTTACGACTTCTACTCGAAAAGTCTCAGCCGCCCCCCGTCAAACTCGCTGGAAAACAGCGAATTCGGACTGCGTTATTCGAGCCTGCTGCCGATTGGAAACGGACTCCAGGCCAGCTTCATCTACCTGTATGAATTTCGCGACCCGAAAAGCTCGAGCTGTGTCACTTGCCCAGGGAGCGTCACCGGAGAACCGGGCGCGGTCGCGGTTGCACCGGGCACGTTCCTCATTCCCGGGTTCTTTCTCCACCACCCTCGCGCCGGTGTGCCGGTGGGCGGAACGGTTGAGCTGGTTAGTACCACCGACTATCGGCGCAACAATTTCTTCGGCTTGACCGGAACCTATTACGACAAAGACCTGACCGACATCGTGTACCGCTACGACGTTCTGTATCAGCCGGACATCGGGGTTGGCGTTCCGTTCATCGCTGCCTCGAGCCGGCATCCTGCCAGCGGAAATCCGGGCGGGTCCGAATGGACCGAGTTCACGCGCTGGATTATCGCGGCTGACCGTCCGACCTACATACCCTGGTTATCGAAGCAGCATACGTTCCTGACGGCGCAGTTCACGGAGACCTGGTACCCCGATCGTCCGGCCAATGCGGAGGGCGCGCCCGCTCCGGGAATAACCGCCGGCAAGCAGCGTGAGCTCAGCAGCCTGGCGTTCCTCAACGCGACGAACTGGCTGATGAACGGGCAGTTGACGGCGGGCAATCTGATCCTGTGGGACATCGACGACAACGTCGGCGAGCTTTCGACGACCAACGTTTACCGGTATTCGCGCAACGTGCTGTTCGGAGTCAACGCCCAGTGGTTCATCGGGCGCAGCGGCCGTTACACCGATCCGTACATCCTGAGCCGCGAGCAGCGGTTCAACGAACTCGAGTTCACGTTCACGTACGAAATCTAGCCGTCGATTGGACTGATCGAACGGCTGTGGCGTATTCTACAGGCGTCTTCTTTTTTATTTCGCGCGCACGCCGCGATGGACGATCACTCACAGACAGATTGGTACCTGGTACGCACCAAGACCGGCAAGGAGCGCTGGGTCCGCGACCAACTCGCCAACCTGGTGCCGGAAGTGTTTCTGCCGATGCTCAAGGTAAAGGCGCCACGATGGGGACGGATGGTGGTGTCGGTTGCGCCGCTGTTTCCGTGTTACGTGTTCGCGAGGTTCGATCTTCAACGGCAGTACTTCGACGTGAAGTATCTGGCCGGGGTGCGCGCGATCGTGTCGGCGGGAATGGATCCGCTGGCGGTGCCCGCGCCGATCGTGTCGGAGATTCGCCGCCGCGGCGTTGACGACGTGATCGAAATCCCCGACAAGCCATTCGGCACCGGCGAGCGCGTGGTGGTCGTTGACGGTCCGTTCCGAGGATTCGAGGCGATCTTCCAGCGTTATCTGTCAGGGGCGGAGCGAGTGGCGATTCTGCTCAGCGCCGTCGAATCGGGCGGTCTGCGCGTAGTGTTGTCAGCCTCGGCGGTCGCGAAAGATTCCTGACCGATGCGGTCACCGCGCCGGCCCGCGCTCAGGATTGTCCACGCACTGCTGGTAAGCTGACGGCTGGGATTGTCACGATACGAGACGTCAATGTCCGAACTACACGTTGACACCTGTTTGAGCGGAAGGCGATGCTTCGCTCTCCGAAAGGGCCTGGAGTAGAATCAGGGGCTGTGAAGAGCCATGCGTGATTGGAAACCCAAGCCTTATCGCGATTGCAAGTGGATCGTTCGCGACCCCGAGTTGCTCGGCGGCAAGCTCGCGGTCCGTGGCACTCGGTTGTCAGTCTCGTTTGTGCTCGCGTGCCTGGCCGAGGGTATGAGCACGGAGGAGATCGCGCAGACCTATGGGCCGTTTCCGCAAGAGGCATTCCCCGAAATCATGAAGGTGGCCTCGGAACTGCTCGATTCCGGGCATGTGGCTGCTTGACGCCAACATGCCGGTGCAGCTCGTCGCGCTGCTCGAAGTACTGGGCATCGATGCCGACTCTGCTGTAGCCCGCGGCTGGAACACGCTCAGCAACGGCAGCCTGGTGAACGCGGCTGTCCGCGCGAAATTTACCGCCCTTCTGACCCGGGATCGACTGTTCGCCGAATCCGCGGCGCAGGCGCTTAAGGTCCACAATGAATTCTGCATTGTGCGGGTTGGATTGCCACAATTGCGCGCCAGCCAGTTCCTGCCGGCATTCCGCGCGGCCTGGCGGACGGCACAGATTATCCCGGCGCCAGGACGGATGATCGAGTGGCCCGCAGGATAGGTTGGCCGAAATTTCCAGGAAGTCGTTGTCACTCCGGCGCGATTGAAACGTTCGCTGTAGCGGAGAATCAGCTATCGCCTGCGCGTAAGTAAGTGCGTATCATCATACCGATGAATCGAGCACGAAAGCCGGTCCAGATTGTGCCCAAGGGATGGGGTCGCGAGGTATGGATCGCCAACGGCGATCTCTACTGCGGGAAAATTCTGGAAATTCGCAAGGGCAAGAAGTGCTCGCTGCATTACCACAAGCTCAAGACCGAATCGTTTTACCTGCGCAGCGGCAGGTTGATCGTGCGAGTCAAGGAGTCGCCCGACAGCGCCACGATCGAGGAGTTCGAATTAACGGCGGGCGAGTGCATGGACGTCCCGATCGGACTGGTGCATCAGATGGAAGCGCTCGAAGACGCCGAGCTGTTTGAATTCTCCACCCAGCACTTTGACAGCGATTCCCATCGGCTGGTGCCCGGCGACTGAATCCACGACTGACGCGAGTCGTTCTATGTTCCCATCCAGGCGCGGCGAAATACACCGCGCCTTTTCGTTAGCCCGACGGGGACGGTTTTTGCCCTCGTGAGGACGTGGTATATTTTTCGGCACTTGACGCGGAGTCTAGTTTGGCAAAAATAGCATTGATAACCGGCGTGACCGGACAGGATGGTTCTTACCTCGCCGAGTTTCTCCTGAAAAAAGACTACGAAGTTCATGGGATGGTGCGGCGCACTTCGAGTTTCGCCACCGGACGAATCGATCATCTGCGCAAGGGCTTCGGGACCGCTTCCGAGGGCCTGCAATTGCACTACGGCGATCTCGGCGACGGCACCGGGCTCAGGCGAATCATCGAGCAGGTGCGTCCCGACGAGGTCTACAATCTCGCCGCGCAATCGCACGTGCGCATCTCATTCGATCAGCCCGAATACACCGCCGACGTGGTCGGCCTGGGCGCGCTGCGATTGCTCGAGGCGTTGCGCGATCACAATAAGCGTCGCGGGCGGGCCGCGCGGCTGTACCAGGCGGGCTCGTCGGAGATGTTCGGCAAGGTGGCGGAAACTCCGCAGCGCGAGACCACGCCGTTTCATCCGCGCAGTCCTTACGCGTGCGCCAAGGTTTACGCGCACTGGCAGACGGTGAACTATCGCGAGGCCTACGAGCTGTTCGCGTGCAACGGAATCCTGTTCAACCACGAGTCGCCAAGGCGTGGCGAAAATTTCGTGACGCGCAAAATAACGCGCAGCGCGACCCGAATCAAACTGGGCATCCAGGAGAAGCTCGCGCTCGGCAACCTCGACGCGCGCCGCGACTGGGGATTCGCCGGCGACTACGTCGAGGCGATGTGGCTGATGCTGCAGCAGGAGCAGCCCGACGACTACGTAATCGCGACCGGCGAGGCACATTCGGTGCACGAATTTCTCGAGGTCGTATTCGATCGCCTGAAACTGCGATGGCAGGACCACGTCGAGATCGATCAGCGGTTCTTCCGTCCCGCGGAAGTCGATCTGTTGATCGGCGACGCGTCGAAGGCCAAGCGCCAACTCGGCTGGACGCCCAAGGTGAAGTTCGAGCGGCTCGCCGAATTGATGATCGAGGCGGACCTTGAGCTTGCCGAGCGCGAATTACGCAGCAAGGCGCACTAGCAAGTCCTGGTAGAAGGCTAGCTGGCGGCACGCTTGATGGCGGCGGCTTCGAATTCGCGCTCGAGCCGCTCGATGTCGGCGGGCGAGAGGCTGAAATATTTCGCCTCCGGATGATGGAAGACGACGGCGCTGACCGCGCTCTCGGGGTCCATCATGAAGCCCTCGGTCAGTTGCACCCCGATCGCGTTCTTGTCGACTTCGAGCAGGCGGAACAGCGGTTCCTGATCCTCGAGACGCGGACAGGCGGGATAGCCGAACGAGAAACGCTTGCCGCGATAGTGCGCCTGCACGAGATCCTTGAGCGCGAGCCCCGGCGGGTCGCCGATTCCCCACATCTGGCGAATCTTCACGTGCAACAGTTCAGCAAACGCCTCGGCCCCTTCGAGCGCGAGCACCTGCAGGATGTGCGAGCGAAGATAGTCGCCCTTGTTCTTCCAATCTTCCGCGAGAGCGCGCACGCCGGTGCCTATCGTCGTGACGAACATGCACAGATAGTCGGTGCGGCCGGAGTCGCGCGCAGCGACGTAGTCTGCCAGGCATAGATGCGGCGGTTCGCTCTGGCGGCCGAAAGTGAACGATTCGAGCGCAGTCTTGCCGTCGGGCGAATAGATCGTGACGGTGCGGGCGCCGTCGGACTGTGCGGGGAAAAACCTGTAAACCGCGTTGGCGGAAATGTCCGCGCGCGCCAGGATCTGTTGCGCGACTTCCTCGACGCGATCGTGAAGCTCGCGCGCCTTTAAGTCGCCGGCCTCGAACGCCTCGGTAAAATTCTGGAAGCCAAGATGCTTGGCGTAGAGACTCTTCGGATTGATGTACTCGAAGATCTCGCCCAGATCGTAGTTGCGGATCACGTGAGTCTTCAGGTCGGGCGGCTTCGGAATCTCGACGTCGCGACGCACCGTTGAAGTGCGCGGCGCCGCGTCCGCGGGCGCATCGACGACCTTCGGCGCGGCCTCGAGCATCTTCTTGGACTGGTCGGCGAGCACGTGCTTGAGCGATTCGCGCCGTTCGAAGTCCATGATCTGATTGGCGAGGTCGAGCCCGTTCATCGCGTCGTTGGCGTACGCGACCAGGCCCTCATACTCGGGCGCGATTTTCATCCGCGTGAACCGGTTCGACAGCGCGGCGCCGCCGACCAAGATCGGACAATCGATGCCCGCGGTCTTCAAGTCCTGCGCCGTCGCCACCATCATCTGCGCCGACTTCACCAGCAAGCCCGACAGACCGATCGCGTCGGGCCCGTGCTCGCGGAAAGCTTTGATCAATTCCTCGGGCGGAACCTTGATACCGAGATTGACGACGCGGTAGCCGTTGTTGCTGAGAATTATCTCGACCAGATTCTTGCCGATGTCGTGGACGTCGCCCTTGACTGTGGCGAGAATAATCTTGCCCTTGGTCGCGGTCTCGGACTTCTGCATGTGCGGTTCGAGGTGCGCGACCGCGGCCTTCATCGCTTCGGCCGACTGCAGAACTTCCGCGACGATCATCTGGTTGGCGTTGAACAGACGCCCGACCTCGTCCATGCCCTTCATCAACGGCCCGTTGATGATTTCGAGCGGGCCGCGGGTCGTCAGCGCCTCGTTCAGGTCCTCGGTCAGGCCGTCCTTCGAGCCCTCGAGGATGTAGCGCGCGAGGCGATCGTCGAGCGGCATCGACTTGCGATCCTCGGCAGTGACGGTGCTCTTGTGCGCGCGGAAATACGCGGCAAAGGGCGCAATCGGATCGTCGCCGCGCCACCAGATCAAATCCTCGGCGAGCTTGCGCTCTTCTTCTGGAATGGACGGGTAGCGGTGCAGCTTTTCTGAATTGACGATCGCGAGGTCGAGGCCCGCCTGCACGCAATGATAGAGCATCACGGCGTTCAGGACTTCGCGGCCCGCCTCTGGCAGTCCGAACGAGACGTTCGAGATGCCGAGAATCGTCTTGCAATTCGGCAGCGCGTTTTTGATCAGCCGAATGCCTTCGATGGTTTCGATGCCGGAGCCGATATAATTTTTGTCGCCGGTGCCGACCGGGAATACCAGCGGATCGAAGATGATATCTTCGGGCTCGACGCCGTAGTTTTCGGTGAGCAGCTTGAACGAACGCTCCGCCACCTGCAGCTTGCGCTGGCGCGTGACGGCCTGCGCCTGCTGCTTGTCGTCGTCGATGCATCCGACGACCAGCGCGGCGCCGAAACGGCGCGCGAGCGGCACGACCTTCTGGAAGCGATCCTCGCCGTCTTCGAGATTGATCGAGTTGATCAGCGACTTGCCAGGCGTGCGCTTGAGCGATTCTTCGATCACCCGATGATCGGTCGAATCGATCATCAGTGGCACTTTCACTTTCTTGACTTCGAGTTCCAGAAAGCGCGTGACGTCGACCATTTCGTCACGATCCGGGTCCTGCAGGCATACGTCGAGGATGTGCGCGCCGCGGCGCACCTGCACGCGGCCGACTTCGGAAGCTTCCTCGACTTTGCCGTCCGCGATCAGCCGCTTGAACTTGCGGCTGCCGAGCACGTTGGTCCGCTCACCGACGATCACCGGCCGCGTGTCGTTGTCGATGACTAAAGTCTCGATGCCGGAAACGACCGAGCGCCTGAGCGTCGAGCGCTCTCGCGGACGCTTGCCCGCGACCGCTTGAACGAGCAGGCGGATATGCTCGGGCGTCGTGCCGCAGCATCCGCCGACCAGATTGACCCATCCGTTTTCCGCGAAGCGCGCGATTTTTCCCGCCAGCATCGCGGGCGTCTCATTGTAATGCCCTTCTTCGTCGGGCAGCCCCGCGTTGGGCACGCACGCGACAAAGAATTTCGAGATGCCCGAGAGAGTGCGCAGGTGATCGGTCATGAAGTCGGGACCGGTGGCGCAGTTGAGGCCCATCCAGAGCAGGTCGCGATGCGCAAGCGAGGTGTAGAAAGCCTCGATATCCTGCCCGCTCAGCAGAGTGCCCATCGTCTCGATCGTGCCCGACACTGCGACCGCAGGCGCGACACCGAGTTTTGCGATCGCGGCCTCGATCGCGACCAGGCCGGCCTTGCAGTTCAGCGTATCGTTGACGGTTTCGAGCAGCAGGATGTCGGCGCCGCCTTCGATCAACCCTTCGGCCTGCACCTGGTAACCGTCGCGCATCTGATCGAACGTGACGCCGCCGGTGACCGAGATGCTCTTGGTCGTCGGGCCCATCGAGCCCGCCACGAAGCGCGGCTTGTCAGCGGTGCTGAAGCGAGCGGCCTCCTCGCGCGCGAGCGTCGCGGCGAGACGATTGATCTCGCGCGTTTCGGGCTCGAGACCGTACTCGGCGAGCACGATGGGACTGGCCTGGAAGCTCGCGGTCTCGATTATGTCGGCGCCGACTTCGAGAAAGCCGTCGTGCATCCGGCGAATCAGCTCCGGCCGCGTGCGCACGACGTTCTCGTTGCATCCCTCGTAGCGAGCGCCGCCGTAGTCCGCGTCGCTCAGATTTTCGCCGAGCACGAAAGTGCCGAATGCACCGTCCAGAACGAGGATTCGTTCGGCGAGCAACTCCTTGAGGAGCTTGATCCTGTGCGCATCGGTGGTCATTGTTGGGTGCCCGTTCAGGTGCGGGCGGCAACCAACTAAGTTATCCTAGCGACACAAACCGCGCAATTTTGCGCAATTCTTTGGCAATGACTCAGTTTCAATTTGCGAGGCTTTTCCGGCATCGGTCCAACGTATCCGTCAAGAAACTCACGAAATTTGATCAATTCGTCTTTTAGTCGGGAGACCTCTGGAACCATCAGGTTTTCCTTTCTGTTTAGAATCTTTACCACGCGATGCAGGTCCATCTGGTCCCCTGATGCTCGACCTCGATCCAATGCCGCGTGGTCTCGTACGTGATTAAGTCGGCTGCTTGAAGAGACGGATGCTTTCGCTTGTTACCCAAAAGCGACGTTCTCCGAAAGTTAGTCATTGCGGATCGTTCATCAGCCTTAGCATGTCGAAGATTTCTTTTATTCAGAAACAAGTTGAAGAAACAGACCTACAAAAAGAAGGCGCAGATGAGTAGCTGATTTTTCTAGATACGACTTTAAGGCGGTGGATAGGTCAAACTGACAACTCCTTGCTCGTCAATCTTTGCGATAAAAGGGGCCGGTTGGTCAGCAATCAATTTCAGCATCGCGGGCATCGCAGTAGTATAAATAGCAGCTATTTCGGCAGCTTTTAGATTTCCGCCGTACAAGACAAAACTTCTAACACCGGAATTGACAAGAACCTGCCTTTCAAAGGGACGCTTTCTGATCTTCTGGTCTTTCGTAATCAGGACCCATTGATTGTTTCCGACAACAGGCAACCAAACTATGTCCTCAGTACCTTGGGAGAAGTGGCTGTCGTGCTTTTCGACACGCCATCCACTGCTCAAGGCAATAGCGTCGGCGACAAGCTGACTCGCAGAATCAGCATCTGTGAAAAACGTTCGTGCGGATGGCGTGTAGTCGATTTATATCGCCAACTCAGCGATGGGTCGCGGTCTTTCATAACGAATCGCGGCTTCAATAATGCTTTGATCCAACCTAAAGTCATTTAACAGATCGCCTATAGAGTCGCCCGCGAAGAAGCGCTCGGCGATTGCTTCTGTGCGAATGTTCGTACCCGTGATAACGGGCCGTCCAAACGAAATGAATGGGTTGACCGAAACGATCTTCGGCTGTTCTTCAATACCAGGACCCTTTATTCTCGGTTGATTAAAGAACGGAAAGAAGCGAGCAAGCTTGTCCTCTTCACGTTCTATACGCTTGGCGTAGACCTCGACCAGCGTCTCCATTTCCATCTGTTTTCCGCGACTCATATTCATGTAGCCGCCGAATTTGACTATTATGCTTTTGCTATCTGTGTATAGATCCATCTCGGCCAGAGGATGCAGCGATTCAAATTCCACACGGATCGCTGTCATAGCCTCTCGAACCGCATACATCTTAACTTTGTGAACGCGACGTATAGCGCGAAGGACGTGAGCTTCAATTAGATTTGTGAAGGAAAGCAGTTGCTCATTGGAAACGGGGGGAATTATCAGAGGTATAAACTGACGTTCTTTACCAGATGGATCGTGCCATGCTTGACCCATCGTCCATGTTTTCAGAGTTGAAGGAGCAAGAAAGACTATGTGCGCGGCTTCATCCAGCGTATAGATCGGCATGTGACGAGGGTCTTCGCCACCGTACAAACTCAAATCTTTATATCGCTCTTCCGCCACTTGACTTGCACCTTCCAGCCACAATCGTAGCATGAAGTCAAACGAGATAGGCAAAGAGGAACGTCTAAATGGCGAAAAAGATCGAGTAAATCAGCGGTTTTTTCGAGCTTTCAGGGTGGACGAACCTGAACCGAACGTCTTTCCGAGGACCTCGTCGAATCTACTCAAATCTTCACCGGTTAGATGATTGAGGTTTGTCTCTTTTAGGCCAGCGTCTTCGGCGCGCTGCTTTGCGCTTGGAAGGATGTACGCGCCTTGCACGCTTCATCAGTCGGGAACATCCTGTCGAATGATGTGCTAGGTTCTGCATGACAGTCAGTATAAGGGCCAGGGGTGAGGTCGCACGCCAAACGCAAACCGTTTCTCTCAATGAGCACAAAATCGCAATCACAAGGGCCGGGACGTCTCGTGCTTGTAACCGGAGGCGCGGGTTTTATCGGGTCGCATCTGGTGGACGCGCTCATCGCCGCCGGATTGCGAGTGCGAACGATCGACAACTTTGCCACCGGCCGACGCGACTATGTAAACCGCGCGGCCAAGCTCGTCGAAGGCGATATCCGCGATGCGTCATCGATTGCCGACGCCTTCGACGATGTCGATACGGTGTTCCACGTCGCGGCGCTGCCGCGGATTCCGCTTTCGATCGCGAAGCCGGTCGAGACGCACATGACCAATGTGGTCGGGACGCTGAACGTGCTGATCGCGGCGCGCGATCATAAGGTTCGGCGCGTCGTCTATTCGGGATCGTCGTCGGTCTACGGCGAGCAGGCGAAGATGCCGCTGGTCGAGACGATGACGCTGAATCCGCTCAATCCGTACGCGCTGCAAAAGCACGTCGGCGAGCAGTATGCGTGCATGTTTCATCGGTTGTTCGCGATGCAGACGATTACGCTGCGGTACTTCGGCGTCTACGGTCCGCGAATGCCGTACGAGGGATCGTACGTGCTGGCGATCGCGGCGTTCCTGAAGGCGCGGCGCGAGGGCCGTCCGCTCGAAATTCACGGCGACGGCGAGCAGACGCGGGATTTTACGCACGTCAGCGACGTGGTCTCGGCGAACATGCTCGCGATGGACTGCGAGATAGCCGATGGGCGCGCGATAAATATCGGGCGCGGCGAGAACGTCAGCGTGAATCGGGTTGCCGCGATGATCGGCGGAACGATCGTTCATCGTGAAGGGCGCGCCGGCGACATGCGCGATACGCTTGCGGATCGCACGCAGGCCGAGCGAGTGCTGGGATGGCGCCCGCGCGTCTCGATCGAAGCGGGAATCGCGGATTTGCTGAAGGGGTAGCGAGTACTAAGGAACCTAACCCCTTCCCGGCGCGGGAAGGGGAACCGGACTTATAGAGAGGGCCGGGCGGGGATGCCGCTCGGCCTTTCTGAGTATTGATTCGAGTTGGCGGTTCTAGTCGAACATCAGCACCGTGCGCGCTACTTCGCCGGCTTTCATTGCGCGGAACGCTTCGTTGACGTCCTCGAGCTTGCCGCGGCGCGTGATCATGTCGTCGAGGTCGAGCCGCCCCTGCTGATAGAGTTCGATGATGCGCGGCATGTCGATGCGGAAGCGATTCGATCCCATGAAGCATCCCTGGATGCGCTTCTCGAACAGGAGCGAGAAGCCGTCCACTTCGACTTTCTGCCCAAGCGGAACCATCCCGACAATCGTGGCGATGCCGCCGGCGGTGAGCGATTCGTACGCCTGTTCGGCTGCCACTTTGAGCCCAATCGCTTCGAATGAGTACTCGACACCGCCCCCAGAGAGCGCGCGAATCTGATCGACGGCGTCGCCCTTTGACGCGTCGACGGCGTGAGTCGCGCCGAGTTTTTTGGCGAGCTCGAGCTTGGCTGGGAACTTGTCGACCGCGATGATCATTCGCGCGCCCGCGATGCGCGCGCCCTGGATGATCGCGAGGCCGACTCCGCCCGCGCCGAACACGGCGACCGTCGAGCCGGGCGCGACTTTGGCGGTGTGAAGCGCGGCGCCGACGCCGGTCATGACGCCGCATCCGATGAGCGCGGCGCGATCGAGCGGGACGTCGTTGGAGATTTTCACCAGCGCATTTTCATGCAGCAACATTTTTTCCGCGTAGCCCGACAGGTCGGCGAACTGATTGACCATCTTGCCCTTCTGCGAGAGGCGCGGCTTGTCGCTGGCGGTGCGTTGGGTGGCGGCCTTGTTCGAGCAGAGGTTGGGATGGCCGGACATGCATTCCTCGCAGTAGCCGCAAAAGACCGACAGGCAAGCGATTACGTGGTCGCCGGGCTTGAGGTAGGAGACCTGCGAGCCGACTTTTTCGACGACGCCGGCGGCCTCGTGACCGAGGACGGCGGGGGTCGGCCACATGTAGAGGCCGTCGACGAAATGGAGATCGCTGTGGCATACGCCGCTCGCGACGGTGCGCACGACGACTTCGCGCTCTTTGGGCTCGTCGATATCGACCTGCTCGATAGTGAGTGGCTGACCGGGACCGTGGAAGACAGCAGCTTTCATTTTTTTAGAACCTCGAATTCTTTTTCAGTTTTTTCAGTGCCGCCTAGTTGAACATCAGGACGGTGCGGGCGACCTCGCCGGCCTTCATCGCGCGGAACGCGTCGTTGACGTCCTCGAGCTTGCGGCGTTGGCTGATCATGTCGTCGAGATTGAGGCGGCCCTGCAGGTAGAAGTCGATGTACTTGGGCATGTCGATGCGGAAGCGGTTCGAGCCCATGTTGGAGCCTTGCAGTTTACGCTCGGTCAGAAACATGTAGCCGTCGATTTCGACCTTCTGGCCGACGGGGATCATGCCAATGACGGTCGCGGTGCCGCCGGCCTTGAGCGAGTTGAACGCCTGCTCGGCGACCGCCTTTAGGCCAATCGCTTCGAATGAGTAGTCGACGCCGCCGCCGGTCATCTTGCGGATTTCATCGACGGGATCGCTGCTCGACGCGTCGACGGTATCCGTCGCGCCCAGTCGCTTGGCCATCGCGAGCTTGCCCTCGAACTTGTCGACCGCGATTATTTTGCGCGCGCCTGCGATTCGCGCGCCCTGGATAGCCGCGAGTCCGACCCCGCCTGCGCCGAACACCGCGACCGTCGAGCCGGGCTCGATCTTCGCGGTATTGAGCACCGAGCCGACTCCAGTGGTGACACCGCATCCGATGAGCGCCGCGCGATCGAGCGGCAGGTCCTCGCGAATCTTCACCACCGCGTTCTCATGCAGCAGCATCTTCTCGCAGTAGGACGAAATGTCGAGGAACTGGTTGACGGGCTTGCCCTTCTGCGAGATGCGCGGCCTGTCCGCAGGATTGCGCTGGGTGGCGGACTTGTTCGAGCATCGATTTGGATGCCCCGACATGCACTGGTCGCAGTAACCGCAGAATACCGACAGGCAGCAGATTACGTGATCGCCCGGCTTCACGTAGGTCACCTGTTTGCCGACTTCTTCGATGATGCCGGCGGCTTCGTGGCCGAGCACCGCGGGCGCGGGGTAGGGGTAGAGACCGTCGACGAAATGGAGGTCGCTGTGGCATACGCCGCTGGCGACGGTTTTGATCAGGACTTCGCGGTCCTGCGGTTTGTCGAGTTCGACGTCCTCGATACTGAGGGGCAAATTGGGCCCGTGAAAAACTGCGGCTTTCATTCCTTCGTGCTCCTTGAGTGTGGCGATAGTGTCGGCAGCACGCGCGAGCAAGATTCTCCCCCTGCGCGCGCGAACGCCCTGGCGATCACTTTACTTACCACACTGACGGCGCATTTCCAGTGCATCGCACTGGCGGTGCTGCGCGCTCGGGATAGCGCGCTTCGAATCCCTTGTCGCTAATATGCGGTTGCTGTATGCAGCTTGCGGGCGGCGTTCATGTTGTTGCCGCCGAGCGAGGCGTCCGTCGTCAGCGTGAAGGTCTGCGTACCTGGATCGTAGATTTCCGCAGTGTTGAGCGTGTTTCCGCTGCCGTCTTCGCCGCCTGTGATCAGCACGTCGCCGTTGGGCAGATGCGCGGCAGCATGATTGAATCGCGCGCTATGCATCGAACCGACCGCGGTGAACGAGTTCGTGGTGGGATTGAACACCTCGGCGCTGGCCAGTGCGTTCCCTGAGCTGTCGATGCCTCCCGCGATCAAAACCTGGTTGGGCGAGATCGAGATCAATGTGGCAGTGTGCATCGCGCGCGCAACTGTCATATTCGTCCCGCCGAGTCCGGTCGTCAGGGTGAATTTGTTCGTCGCTAAGTCGAAGACTTCGGCACTCGCCTGAGCAACTCCCGCAGCTCCCTGGCCGCCCGCGACTAATATTCCTCCGCTGTAGAGAGTCGCGGTGTGGAAGACGCGCGGCGCGTTCATCTGACTGCCGCCTCCCAGCTGGTCGGTGAGAGTAAAGGCGTCGGTGGAAGTATCGAACACCTCGGCGGTTTGCAACGCGTTCATGCCGTCGGAACCGCCGGTGATCAACGCCGTTTCCGAAGAGTAGCATCCAACGTGAGTATAAAATTGCTCACCAGCTGCGGCCGCGTTCACCCGCGCCGTATTCATTGTTGATGTGGCGTATTCGTCGAATGGGAGAGTATAGATATCGGCGGACTTCAGGACTGTGCCGTTCGCATCGCGTCCGCCCGTAACCAGAAGCACCCCTGCGGGCATGACCAGGAACGTCGCGGTATGGCCCTGCCGCGAGTCCGTCATGTTACCACCAGCGGTGAACTTATTAGTGATGCTGGAGAACGTCTCGGTCGAATCGGTCGCGCCGTTAGCATCAATCCCGCCGGTCACGGTCACCGAGGCGAAAGCTGATGTTGTACTGGTTGCTGCCGCGGCATGGCTGTACCGCGCATCGGTCATATTGCTGCCGCCGAGCGCGGTCGTAAGCGTGAAGGTGTTCGTAACGGGGTTGAAGACCTCCGCTGTGTTAAGAGGAGTTCCATCGGATCCCTGCCCGCCTGCGATCAAGACCCGCCCCGCGATAGCAGGCGTTGCCTGGGTAGTACACGTGGCGGTGTTGGTCCTAGTGGGAGTGGGCGAAGGCGACGGCGTTGGTGTCATGGTCGGAGTCGTCGGGGTCGCGCTTATTGTCGTGGTTGGCGTCATCGTCAGCGTCGGCGAGGCGGTTGGTGTGAGTGAACCGCTCGGCGAAGGCGACGGCGTTGGTGTCATGGTCGGAGTCGCGGTCGGAGAAGGTGGCATGCGAGTGGGTATTCCGAATCCCTTGAGCGCGATGTGTTGGGGACTGTTTTTGGCCGAATCAGTGAACGTCAGGGCTTGCTGGTCGCTCACCCCTCCCACTTCGACGGGACTGAACACGACCTTAACCTCGCAGAAATTGCCGGCATCCAATGCGCCGGTGCATCCGTTGCTCTGTATCATGAAGGGCGCTGACGCAACGACGCTGGTGAAGATGATCGAAGCTGATTTGGAGTGGTTGGTTGTCCTAAGGATCAGCGGCGCACTGTTCGTGAACTCGGTGACTTGCCCGAAGTTATGTTTCTCGGGCTTGATCTTCAATTCGCCGGCACCGTGGTCTTTCGCGTCGGGCAGCGCGCCGACTGGATTCGCCGCGACTGCCGCGATGTATCCGAGCATCGGCGCCGCCGCTATCAGCAGGACCGCGAGAATCAATGCGGAACGATGTTTGGATCTAAACAACAGAAACGTTCCCCCAAAACGCCCGGTGCCTATTAAGAGATTGAAGGCTAGGACTAACCGTCTGAAATATCAAGCAGTTTACAACATATTTCGACTACTCCGTCCGGGACTACGGGAATTGCCAGCGATGGCTCGTGCCCGACACGGGAATCGCCGAGACGCTCGCGGCATCGGCGCCCCTGCGCGCGTACAGCATGGCGACCTGGTCGGAGTAAATGAGCCGCCAGGCGGGTTGAGATTCCATCAGCTTCGCGGCCGGCGAATCTTTCTTGAGCAAAACGAAATCATGCGGATACGCCGCCAGCGTATGCGATCCGCCGGCGGTGCCGTTGTCGAGCGCGACGTAGTCCCGGATCACCGCGGGCGGATAGCCGAGGTCGTAGCGGCTATCAATGAAAACTTTCGTGCCTGGAGCGCAATGCCAGATGACGTACTGGCCCCAGGCGTAGTCGGCCAGCACGTTTCCCGCGAGCCGGTGGCTGTTCATGAAGTCGACGGCATCGGCAGGACTGTCGGATGCGTCGATTCCGGGTTTCAGAATTCCGTTGTACCGCGCGAACCCGATGGCGGCGACGGCCACCAGGATCTCTATCGCGAGCCTCGGCGCCCGATGCGTCTGACGGGCGTTGGCGCGCGGCGTTGCCGTCATACGTCCCGCGACGAGGCGGCCCAGATGGTTCGCGATCACAGGCGCGATTGCGATCGCCGCAATCGGCACGTTGCGGACGGCGGTGAAGGCTGCCGCGAGCATTACGGCGGCGACCGCGATCATCGGCGCGTCTCCACCGCCGGGCTTAAACATCACTGATAAAACGGCGGCGGCAAAAAATGACAGCACCACGACGAAATACTTCTGCTCGACGCTCCCGCTATCCGCGCTGGTCAGCGCAGCTATCAGCGGTTTCCAATCCGCAATCGTACTGTGCGTCATCGGGTTCAGGATCGAGTGGATCAGCGTATACCAGGTGTCGCGCGCGGGCGGGATCAGAAACGTACACAAAGTAGATGCGGCGGCGGCTACGGTAATCGCAATAATTCCGAGCCCGCGACCCGGATCGCGTCCCGCCACGATGTCGGACAAGATGGTCGTTGCGCCATACACGCCCATCGCAACCAGGCCGATAAAAAATCCGCCGTGAAAATTGCTCCAAATCGCGACGATCGGAATAGCGATCCACAGCGGCGCCGACCCGCGCCAATTGTGACGCGCAAGCAGCGCAATAATCGCGGACAGCGACAGGAAATCGAAGAGCTGCGGCCGGAACTGCATCACCGGCGCCAGGATCAGCGCGACTACGAGCAGAATCGCGGCCTGCCACGTCACCGGCGCGCCGGTTTCCGATTCGGCGGACGCGACAAAACAGATCGTGCCGGCGGTGCACGCGAACTTGAGCAGCTTCAGACCGAACGGGCCGAACGCGTCGAACATCGCGGCCATCACGACTTCGCTCAACCATTCATGACGCAGCCACGGGAAGCCCGGTGCCGAATAGGAATAAGGATTGTTGTGCGGCAGCGAGCCTTGAGCGAGAAGCTCGCGGCCCCATAGCACGTGTCCCCAGAGATCAGGATCGCTATGCTGCCGCGCGTCCGCGATCACGATTGAGAACAGGATCAGTGCCGGGGGATAGCGCAACAGCGAAACGCGAGCGGGACCTGCGCTCACCGCGGTCTCCCGCTATGTGCGCGCGCCGAAGCAGATCGTCTCGTTGCTGAGGCGCACGACGCCGCCGGCAACCGCGTATTCACGCGCCGACGCCACGACAGCCTCGCGCACCTGGCGGCCGACGTCGGCGGGCATTTTCGAGAGCGTCGCGCGCGTGCCGCCGATTTGGCCGCGGAAGTCCGCGTATGCCTCCGGCGAGGGAAATTCGAAGGTGACGATCAGCCGTTCGATCGTTACGTCACGGAAGCCTGCAGTGGCCAGCGCGCGCTCGAGGATCGATGTGTCCGCGAGGCTGGTCGGGTCGGGCGCGTTTGGCGGCGGCACGATCCCGGTAATCCGCCGTATCGCGTCGCGCGCGAGACCTAACATCGGCACTTTGTCCGCGACCGACCAGACCGCGGTCGCGAAGCGTCCGCCCGGCTTGAGCGCGCGATGCATCGAGCGCACAACGCCGTCGAGGTCGGGCATGAACATCAGGCCCCATCGGCACAGCACGGCGTCGAACGAATGCGCGTCGAGGTGGAGCGACTCGGCGTCGGACTCGACGAGTTCAACGTTCTTGAGGCCCGCCGCGTCGATTCGCTCGCGCGCAATCGCGAGCATTCCGGGCGACATGTCGACGGCGACCACTCGCCCCGAATGTCCGATGGCGCGGGCGGCGGTCAGCGCGGGCTCGCCGCTGCCAGTCGCGATATCGAGCACGCGATTTCCCGCGCGCACATCGGCAATCTCGACGAGCCGATCGTTGACGGTCTGCGCCGCGCGTTCGAAGGTGGGCCACCATCGCTTCCATCCCTCGGCGCTGTCGTCCCACGCGGCCTTCTGCGCGCCTTTTATTTTCAAATCGTCGGGATTCTGATCGCTCATCGCAGTTTCACCTTCGCAGTACTGTTACGCCGCGCAGCCGCGCGACCACATTCGGATATTCCTTTCTATACGACTGAGCGGCGCCGGGCGCGAGGTTCTGATCGCCAAGTATCAACACCGCCGCAGGTTGCGCCGACGGATCAAAGCGCACGGTGCGATTCAGTTGGTCAGCAGGGAGATAATATCGCAGCACCTGGATCGCATACGAGGGAACCACGGTCATGACCTCGCCCGGTTTGAGCGCGGAGTCGGCGGCGGCGATCGCTTCGCGGTACTGCGCGTCGTGCGGCTTGCGATCGTACGAGACGATATGGCCGACCGAGAACGCGACCGCGAGCACGAGCGCTCCGACGCGGACGAAATGGCCGGGAAGCTCGAATATCCCCACCGCGGCGAGAATGAAAAACGGGACGAAGCACGACAGCGCGTAACGCTCGACGAACACCGGCGCAATCGTGTACGACGCGACGACCATCATGACCGGCGACGCCCACATCCAGAGCAGCGCGAAGGCGATCGCGTCGCGCGTGCCGCGGCGCCATCCGTAGACGACGCCCCAAATCGCGAGCGCCGCGAGGAATGGGAAGGCGAAGCTGCCGGTCGCCTTGTTGAACAGCGCGAAGGGCTCGTACCAGGCGGGCGGCTTGCGCCAACTGCCGACGTTTCCGGCCGCGGCCGCGTGCAGCGACGAAAAAAGTTTCGGCACGAGGATCAATCCGCCAGCCGCGAGCACAATCGCGAGCGTCCACGCACGACGCGCGGGCGCATGGTCAGGACGCCACCCCGCGCGCGCGACAATATTCAGCAGCCAGAAGCCTTCGGTCGCGGGTATCAACACGGCAGCGAAGTTCGAGGCGATCGCGATTGCCGTCAGCACAACGACCGCCGCGTAGTTAGCGAGGCCGCCGACGCGAAGCGCGCGGAGGAACATCGCGACTTGCGCGAGAATCGCCGCGAGCATCAGCGGATACATCCGCGCCTCGCGCGAGTACTTGATCGTGACGAGGTTCACCGCGAAGACCAGCGCCGCGAGCCCCGCAAGCAGGCCGATGTCGCCGACGGTCAGCGCCGATTCTTTCTCAGAACCCGGAGCGAACAATTCGATCACAACTATATAGACCAGGGATATCGACAGCACGCCGAAGGCCGCCGACATCGCGCGCATCGCGGCCATGCTCGATCCGAAAAGCGCGATCCATCCATGCAGCATCAGGTCATGGATCGGCAGCTCGCCGGGATTGAGCGCCGGTTGGCGCGCGATCACTTCGTTGGCGGTCGGCGCGGAGGCGGCCGCCCATGATGCGCCTTCGTCGGGCGACATCTCGAGCGCGCCGAGATTGCTGAAGCGCAGCGCAGTGCCGGCGGCGAGCGCGACGATGAGCAGCGCGATACTGAGCGCACGGGCTGAAACGATCGAGCGGGAGGTCGTTTGATCGCGCGGACGATCGCGAGGTTGATCGCGCGCGCCGGCTTTGGAAGCGGCCGTCGTCAGAGACCCTTCCTTAGCTGTGGCGCGGGACGAAAGCCGACCGTGCGAGCGGCCGGAATGGTCATCGGCGCGTTGGTGCGTGGATTGAAGCCGGCGCGTGCGCGGCGCCGGCGCACGGAAAAGGTGCCGAAGCCGGGCACCCAGAAGCGCTTGTCCTTGCGAATCGAGCGCGCAATTTGTTCGAACGCGAGGTCGACGGTGATGGCGACAATTTTTTTGGGCTGATCGGTGGACTTGGCGATCGTGTCAATCAATTCCGCTTTGGTCATCGACGGAGACCTCCAGCGATTTTCTATATCCGAACCGCGCGCGGCGCCATAGGTGCGGACAGTTCGATCAGACTGCGTTCGATCTGATTTCGCGCTATCCACTCGTCGATTGCCGACAGCGCACGCGCAGCCATCTCGATTTTCTTCTGACGGCCGCGCGCACGAATCTTCAAATCAGGCATCAGGCCGTAGTTCGCGTTCATCGGCTGGAAATCGCGCCGCGCGGAATCGGTGATGTACGCGACCAGCGATCCGACCGCGGTCTCGGGCGGCGGAACGACCAATTCGCGATTCATAACCAGGTTCGCGGCGTTGATTCCAGCAAGCAATCCCGCCGCTGCCGACTCGACGTAGCCTTCGACCCCGACCATCTGGCCGGCGAGGAACAAATCGTCGCGCGCCTTGAGCTGGAGCGTTGGAAGCAGCAGGCGCGGCGAGTCGACAAAGGTATTGCGATGGAGCGAGCCGAGGCGCACGAACTCCGCCTTCTCCAGTCCGGGAATCATTCGCAGCACGCGGCGCTGCTCGGGATACGTCATCTTGGTCTGGAAGCCGACCATATTGTACATGCGGCCTTCGGCGTCGTCCTGCCGCAGCTGGACCACCGCAAATGGCCGATGCCCGCTGTGCGGCTCTGAGAGCCCGACCGGACGCATCGGGCCGAACGCGAGCGTCATCGGGCCGCGACGCGCCATTTCTTCGATCGGCATGCATCCTTCGAAATAAATCGGCTTCTCGAACGGATGCAGCTCAATTTTTTTAGACTCCATTACCGCAGCGATGAACGCGTCGTAGTGAGCAGCGGTCATCGGGCAGTTGATATAGTCATCGCCGCCCTTGCCGTAGCGCGAGGCCTTGAACGCCACGTTCATGTCGATCGAATCGGCGGTGACGATTGGCGCAATCGCGTCGTAGAAATACAAGTTGCGCGGACCGATCAGGCGGTTGAGCGCCTCGCCAAGATCCGGACTGGTGAGAGGGCCGGTAGCGAGAATTGTCGGGCCGGTGGGGATCTCGCATGCCTCGGCGCGTGAAATCTCGACCATCGGATGCCGCTCGAGCGCAGCGGTGATGGCGCGCGAGAAATCATTGCGATCGACCGCGAGTGCGGAACCGGCCGGCACGCGCGCGCGATCGGCAGACGCGATCACGAGCGAGCCGAGCCGGCGCATTTCCTCTTTCAGCACGCCGACCGCCGTCTCCATCGAATCGTTGCGCAGCGAATTCGAGCATACGAGCTCCGCGAAATCCGCCGTCTGATGGGCCTCGGTCATTTTGACCGGCCGCATCTCAACGAGCCGCACCGGGACGCCCCTGCGCGCGAGCTGCCAGGCAGCCTCGCTGCCCGCGAGTCCCGCTCCGACAACGGTTACTTTGCTTTCACTCATGACAGTAGGCGGAATCGATGAATCGCGGGCGACCTCACCCCCTGGCCCCTCTCTCTTCAGGAGAGGGGAACTCAGAAATGCTTCATCCTTTCCCTCACAGGGAGCGGGAAAATGCCGGCGAAAGGCGATCGTGGCGTTTTTCGGCGGTCGTGTAAACGGGGGAGGATTGGGCGTCCTCGCCCTTGTAATCCTTTCACAGTTCGCGCTCCTTTTGGCCTAACACACCGTTTTTTTCGCCGTTTTCAAATCGTACCGACGATGGCACGCGAGTTGCCCCTTTCGACGCGCGACCCCGCGCTTCAGTCGGTAACCCCTGCTGCCGATCAAGAGAGAGAGCCGACCTCAAAGGAATTATGAGGATGCACTCTATCATAAGATGGAACCCTAAAACCCGGTACAGAATCTCCAAAAGCGCCATGCTGGCGGTCTGCGCGATTGCGATAGCGGTCGCGCTCGGCGACAGGTCTTCGACGGCGAGGCCGTACAATTCCCCATACTATTCGCTGTTGCCGGCCGGCTCGACCCTGCCGTCGGACGGCGCGTGCGCGGCAGGCGCCTCGGGCGACACGTTTGAGCCTGCGCCCCGGAACGCGCCAGAGAACGACTTCATGCCGAGCGCTTCCGACCTTGAGACTTACAAGTCCGAGGCTTCTCGCGGCGAGGGTGGCGCGCCTGAGAGTTATCTGCTGCGTGTGGATGGCCAGTTTGCCGGCACCACCGACGCGATTCTCAAGTGGGCTTCATGCAAGTGGGGCTTCGACGAAAACGTAACGCGCGCCACCGCGGTCAACGAGACTCACTGGCGGCAGACCGAGATCGGTGACGTCGGCAACGGAACGAGTTTGGGAATCCTGCAAATCAAATCAAGCGACTACCCGTCCACCTGCGAATCAGTTGCGTCGAGCCAGAATACGGCGGACGTCACGCGCCCGGATTGCTACTCGTACCTCAGCACCGCCTTTGCCGCCGACTATAAGCTGGCCCAGCAAAGAGCATGTTTCGAGGGGCGGATCAGTTACCTGACATCCGAACTGCCACCCTCGGGATACCCCGCCTATCCCAACGGTAGCCCTGAAGAAATGATGTGGGGATGCGTCGGATGGTGGTATTCGGGGCATTGGTACGATTCAGGCGCTCTGAACTACATAGCGCAAGTTCAAGGATATCTGTCGGACCAGACGTGGCGGCAGCCGGGAGGAGTAGGATTTTAGGCTCGTAAAATTGTAATACTCGCGATCGGGGAAGATCGCGGGGTGAAATGAGACAGGCCCGCGCTGGTTTGCAATTACTACAACCCAGCGCGGGCCTTCCGCTTTCCAGTGGCCGGTGTCGATCTGGCGCATCGCCGTTCGACTAATAGACGCAAACCCTAATCGCTCAACAAGGAGAGGTGCGATGGAATACATGCTTTTGATCTACAACAGCGAGGCGGATGGAAAGGCAATGAGCGCCGCCGAACAGGAAGAGATGCACCAGGCGTACATGACCTTCACGCAGGACCTGACAAAGAGCGGGAAGAATAAGGGCGGCAACGCGCTCGAAGGGACGTCGACGGCCACCACCGTCCGCGTGCGTAACGGCAAAACCGTGGTGACGGACGGGCCGTTCGCGGAGACCAAGGAGCAGCTCGGCGGATACTACCTGGTCGAGGCGAAGGATCTCGACGAGGCCATCTCGATTGCCGCGCGGATTCCTGGGTCGAAACACCGCTCGATCGAAGTGCGGCCGATCTTGAAGTTCGACATGTAGGCGAGCAGTAATCGCGATGAAGTACATGATCACTGGCGCAGAGCTGCGGGGTGAGTCGGATCGTCTCGACGCGGACGAAATCAACCGGCGCGTCCGGTTCCATCAGCAGAAACTCGACGAACTTCTCCGCGCGCGCCTACGCAGCGGAAAAGGGGGGCTGATCAACGTTTCGGTGGGACTCGGGCGCGACCGAGAGACGGTCACTATCAAGAATCGCGGCGGCAAGCATCTGAGGATCGACGGGCCGTTCCCGGAAACCAAGGAGCTGGTCGGCGGCTTCGACATAATCGACTTCGACTCGTTTGAAGAAGCGGTCGAGTTTGCGAAATACGAGGGTGCTCACGAGAGTCTCGTTACCGAAGTCCGGCCGATTCGCGAGTTCTGGTGGATTTCGCAAACGTCCGGACAAGCGGCGTCGAAGATTTTCATGCTCACGTCGGTCGAGAATGAGCGCGCGACGCTGAGCCTCCCCGAGATCGAGCGCACGCAAATCATCCGACAGCATCAGGGCGTCGGCGCCGAATACGTCACGAGCCGCGCGATGCTGGATCAGGAGCCCGGATTGTGGGTCGGCGCGCGGCTGCAGGTTTCCGCGCAGGCCAAAACGATTCGACGGAAAAGTGGCGGCAGGCTCGTGACGGACGGACCGTTCGCGGAGACCAAGGAAGTCGCCGGCGGCTTCAACCTGGTCGCGTGCGCGTCGATGGACGAGGCAATCGCGTGGGCGAACAAACTGGCCTTGCGCGATGGCGACTCGATCGAAGTCAGGCCGGTCGAAGGATGCTGGTGGGTCTATCACGAATAGGGCCGTCGTCGTGAGATGAGCCTCCGCCTCGCACGGGAGGAACGATTTTCTCTATTGGGAGAAATATGAAATTCATTTTAAACGAGAGGTATTTCAATGAAGCTTTACGAGTTCCCTCCCACTCGCTCGATCCGCGTTCGCTGGGCGCTCTAGGAACTCGCGGTCGATTTCGAATCCATCACCGTCAACATGACCGCGGGAGAACACAAGAGCCCGGCGTTCCTCGAGGTCAATCCTGCCGGCAAGCTTCCGGCGCTCGTGGACGGCGACTTGACGCTTACCGAGTCCATCGCGATCGTTCTCTATCTCGGTGAAAAATATATCGACAAAGGTCTGATGCCGCGCGACCTCGGGCAGCGCGCCGAACTGCACCGATGGCTCATGTTCGCCGCGACGGAGCTCGAACAACCGCTATGGCGCATCTCGCGCAACACATTCCTGTATCCAGAGGACAAACGCATCCCCGCCGACATAGTTCGCGCGCGCGAGGATTTCGCAAGCATGGCGGCAGTGCTCGAGGAGCACATGAAGGGACGCCAGTTCGTGGTGGGAAATACCGTGACCATCGCCGACTTCGTGACGGCATACACGATCGATTGGGCGAACGAGTTTCAGATGCTGGAAGCCTTTCCCGGGTTGAAGGCGTACATGACGAAGATGTACGCGCGCCCGCATGCGGCCCCGCGCATCGCCGCGGCCTTCGCGAGCGTCGGTGTAAATCCGGCGCAGAATTAATCGGTTGTCGCATCGAGCACCACTGAGCGGCCGTCGGGCTAGCGGAGTTGCGCCGAGGTGACCTTCCAGATGCCTGCAGGCGGCCTTGCGATCGGTACTCAGGCGGTAGGCGGCTACTTTCTTGAGTGTGCATCAGAAGAGGAAGCCATCGATTGGGCGAAGCACTTTCCCGTCGTTGGCAACTCAGCTGTTGAAGTCAGGCCTATGCTCGAAAGAACTGAATCAAGATTGGAACGACTATCTGGATCAGGACGACGGACAAGTCTTGCGGTAGCGGCATGGGCGGCGGGCGGTTAGCCTGCGATCGGACGGGCTTTCCGATGGACAACACCGCCGCCGGTATCGAGCGCTTCTACCGCGAAGAGTTCGGGCGAATAATCGCCACGCTCATTCGCGTGCTTGGCGACTTTGACTTGGCGGAAGACGCGGCGCAGGAGGCGTTCGCCAGCGCCGTCGAACAATGGCCTCGCGATGGACTGCCGGAGAATCCGCGCGCGTGGATCATCGGCGTCGCGCGCCACAAGGCGATCGATCGAATCCGAAAACAGGGCCGCTTCAACGAGCGTCGCGACGAGTTGATCCGAATGTCCGAGAGCGGCAGCGATGGCCCGGAGATTGACGCGGCTGGCGCGTTGCCCGACGAGCGTATCCGGCTGATCTTCACGTGTTGTCATCCCGCGCTGGCGGATGACGCTCGCGTCGCGCTGTCGCTGCGCACGCTGTGCGGGCTGACGACCGAGGAAATCGCGCGCGCGTTCCTGACGGCGCCGGCGACGATGGCGCAGCGGCTGGTCCGCGCCAAACGCAAGATCCGTGCGGCGCGGATTCCTTACGAGGTGCCGTCGCCGGAGGTGCTGACGGAGCGCCTGGACGCCGTGATGGCTGTAATCTACCTGGTCTTCAACGAAGGTTATGCGGCGAGTTCCGGCGAACGCCTGTTGCGGACTGATCTATGCGCGGAGGCGATTCGCCTCGGCCGTATCCTGGTCGCGCTGATGCCGGCAGAATCCGAGCCGCGCGGATTGCTCGCAATGATGCTGCTGCACGACTCCCGGCGCGATGCGCGAATCGACGAGCGCGGCGAACTCGTGTTGCTCGATGACCAGGATCGGTCGCGCTGGGATCGCGCGCAAATCGCCGAAGGACTGGCCTGTTCGGAAGCCGCGATGGCAGCGAACGCGCACGGGCCGTATGTAATTCAGTCCGCGATTGCGGCGGCTCACTCGCGCGCCGAGCGCGCGGACGCGACGGATTGGCGCGCGATCGCGGATCTTTACGCACTCCTTGCCGCGATACGTCCGTCACCGGTGGTCGAGTTGAATCGGGCGGTCGCGGTCGCGATGGCTGACGGTCCGGCGGCTGGACTCGAGTTGATCGAGGCGATCGAAAGCAGCGGCGAGCTGCGCGATTACTATCTGCTGTGGTCGGCGCGAGCGGATCTGTTGCGGCGGCTGGAGCGATGGAACGAGGCGGCCGACTCGTATCGCGCGGCGCTGGCGCGAGTGGGCAGCGCCCCCGAGCGCCGATTCATCCGCCGTCGGCTCGAGGAAGTATCGGCGAAGATGAGGCCTTCGTAGCGGCGGCGGCCGTCTCGCCGGTGTTGAAGATTGCTACGCCGCCGGGGGCGTCGAGGCGGGTGCCGGGCGCTCCCGCTCGACCGCCGGAGCGGGGGCCTTGTAGCCGCATTCCTTGTTGGCGCATTGCCAGGTGACACCGGTGCGCTTCAAGTCCTTCTCGACCATGTAGTTCGCGCCGCACGATGGGCATGGATGCGGTACGACCTTGTTCCAGGCCGCGAATTTACATTTCGGATAGCGGCCGCATCCGTAGAAAATCTTGCCGCGGCGGCTGCGACGCTCGAAGATTTCGCCTTCCTTGCATTCCGGGCATGCGACCCCGGTCTTCACCGGTTCGGATTGCAGGCGCTTGATTCCGTCGCAGTCCGGATACCCCGAGCATCCCAGGAACTCGCCGAAGCGTGAGCGCCGCTTGACCATCGGCTTGCCGCACTTCTCGCAAACCTCGTCGGTAGGCACCGGCGCCGACGGCGGCTTGAGCGTGATATTGCCCTGGTCGTCGCGCGCGAACTCTCCGGTGTTGGTGCATTTGGGGTAGTTCGAGCACGCGAGGAACTCGCCGTTGCGCCCCCACTTGATCACCATGTCTCCGCCGTCGAGCTCGCATTTGAGCCCGGTGGGCAGGCCCTTGTGCTTCACCTCGGGCATTTTCTTTTTCGCGTCGGCAAGGTCCTTCGCGAACGGCCCGTAAAAGCGCTTCATCGTCTTCACCCAGTTCTCGGTGCCCTCTTCAACTTTGTCGAGGTCCTCTTCGAACTGCGCGGTGAAGCTGGACTCAAGGATGTCGGGGAACGCCTTGACCAGCATGTCGTTGACGACGCGGCCGAGCGACGTCGGACGCATCCGCTTGCTCTCGTCTTCTTCGACGTACTCGACGCGCAGGATGCTCGTCATGATCGCGGCGTAGGTCGACGGCCGCCCGATTCCCTGCTCTTCGAGCACTTTGATGAGCGTGGCCTGCGTGTAGCGCGGCGGTGGCTGCGTGAAATGCTGCTCGGGGTCGAGGCCCAGGAGAGTCAGCGTCTCGCCTTCGTTGAGCATCGGCAGCGTGCCCTCTTCATCTTCGGGCGCCTCGTCCTGACCCTCGATATACACGCGCATGAAGCCGTCGAACTTCATCACCTGGCCGGTGGCGCGGAAAATCGCGTCGGCGGATTCGATATCGACGGTGGTGCGGTCGTATACCGCCTGCGTCATCTGGCTCGAGACGAAGCGGTTGTAAATCAGCGTGTAGAGCGCGAGCGCGTCCTTCTCGAGGTAGCGGGCCATCGACTCGGGGTCGCGCTCGACGGCGGTCGGGCGAATCGCCTCATGCGCGCCCTGCGACTGCTTGCCTGATTTGTAAGTGTTCGGCTGTTCGGGGATGTACTCCTTGCCGTAGCGCGTGACGATATGGTTGCGGACAGACTTCCAGCGCCTGGTCCGAGACGCGCGGCGAATCGGTACGCATATAAGTGATGAGGCCGATCGCGCCCTGATCGCCCAGCTCGACGCCTTCGTACAGCTTCTGCGCAATCTGCATCGTGCGCCGCGGCTGGAAGTAGAGCTTGCGCGACGCCTCCTGCTGAAGGCGCGACGTGATGAACGGAGGCGTAGGACTGCGGCGGACTTCCTTGCGCTCGATGCTCTTTACAGTGAAAGGCGTCTTCTCGACGCTCGCGATTATCTCGCGCGCCCGCGCCTCGGGCAGCTTGTAGGCTTTGTTGTCGATGCGGTCGTCTTTGTAGCTGTACAGCCGCGCCTTGAACGGCGGAGGATTCGCGCCTGACAGGCGTGCGTCCAGCGTCCAGTACTCTTCGGCGCGGAATGCCTCGCGCTCGCGTTCGCGATCGACGATTATCCTGAGCGCGACCGACTGCACCCGCCCGGCGCTGATGCCGCGCTTGACCTTGTCCCACAGCAGCGGGCTCAGCTTGTAGCCGACCAACCGATCCAGCACCCGGCGCGCCTGGTACGCGTCGAACAGGTTATGATCGAGCTTCGAAGGATTGTCGACGGCCTCCTTAACGGCAGCCGCGGTGATTTCATGCAACAGCACGCGGCTGACTTTGGACTTGGTCTTGCCGAGATGGTCGGCGATATGCCACGCGATAGCCTCGCCTTCGCGGTCAGGGTCGCTGGCGAGGTAGATGTTATCCTTGCCCTTGGCGGCGCTCTTAATCTCGCCGATTATCTTCTCTTTGCCCTTGATTACGACGAAATCCGGGGCGAAATTGTGCTCGATGTCGACTCCCAGCTTGCTCTTGGGCAGGTCCACGACGTGGCCAACCGACGGCATAACCTGGTAGTCACTGCCGAGGTAACGCTTAATGGTTTTCGCCTTGGCAGGCGATTCGACGATTACGAGATTTCTTGCCACCGATTTAGGCGCCTCCAGCCTCCCGTATCAGCCTCGCAGGTTTCGCGCCAGCGCAAATCGCCCGACGCTTCAGGGATTACACCCTGCCAGACTTATGCAAGCGAGAAAAGCTTGCCTGGATGTTGGGTGACGCGGCCTTCGAGTTCCAGTTCCAGAAGTAACCTAAGCACGGTTTGGGCATTTAGCCCGGACGACTCGATGATCGAGTCAACGTGGAGTCTTTCAGAATCTTTTAGATTGTTCAAGATAGTCGTGGCACTATCAACAACTGTTTCGAGTGTCTTGGCGCCTTCCGCCGACTCCGCCGACGGCGGGGCCTTAGTTTTCTTACCTGTAGAAGTTGCCCATACCATAACCTGTGCTGCAACCGGCGCTGGCGGAGCCTCTGGCTGTCTCGATACCGCCCGCGGGCCTGCCATCTGCGGCGCCAGCTCCTCGATCACGTCCTCGACGCATTCGACCAGCTTAGCGCCTTCCTTCAGCAGTCGATTGCTACCGCGAGTCTTGCCGCTGAGCGGGCTGCCGGGGACAGCGAACACCTGCCGATCCTGCTCAGCGCCATCCGCGCCGTGATCAGCGAGCCGCTCTTCTCAGCCGCCTCGACGATTACAACTCCCAGGCAGAGTCCCGACAGGATGCGGTTGCGAGTCGGGAAATTCTCCGCTAGCGGCTGCATTCCAATCGGCAGCTCGCTGATGAGTGCGCCGCCGCCCTCGATAATCGCCTCGGCCAGCTTGCGATGCTCGGCGGGATAGATGACGTCGACGCCACATCCAAGCACGGCAAGCGTTTTGCCGTGCGCGTCGAGCGCCCCCTGATGCGCCTCGCCGTCGATTCCGCGCGCGAGCCCGCTCACGACGCTGAAGCCCTTGGCGGCGAGCTCGAGGCCGAGCCGATTCGCCATCCGCCGGCCGATATCGCTGGCCGCGCGTGCGCCGACGATCGCGATGCAGGTGGGATCGGTGAGTTGCGCGGTGCCGCGCACGAACAGAAACGGCGGAGGGTCGGCAATTTGGCGCAAGTTGGGCGGATAGTCGGCGTCGGTCCATTTAACGAGGCGCGCGCCGATATTCGGCAGCTCGCAGAGTTCCTTCTCGAGCGGCTCGAAGTCGCGAAACTCGGCAATACTGTTTGCCGTATTGCGTGGGACGCCGGCCGCCGCGATCTGGTCCGCATTGAGCTGGAAAATTTTCTCGGGCGCGCCGAACTTCTCGATCAGCAGCTTGCAGGTTCGCGGACCAACTCCGCGCGCGCGTCTCAATGCAAGCCAATAAACGTCTGGTGAAGGCATCGCGCACCACCCGCGACAAAGACACGATCAACAAGGCGCTGCGCCAGGAGTATCTCGAAACCCGGGGGCTGAAATCGCACCATTAGCCAGTCTTGCGGGGCTCGTGTTGCATCTGCTCGCGCACCAGCTCGTGCTTACGCGATTCCTTGGCATTCCGCTCGTGCAAGGCGAATATCAAACCCACGGCAAAGGCGCTCAAACCAATGACCAGCGGCAACAACGCGGGCAAATACTCTTGCATCATGGCCTCCATGGGAAAGCCGGCCGCCCCTCACGCGCCTGCACCGCGAACTCGTTCGAGAGTTATGCCTGCGACCAGCAGGACGACACTCACTGCGACAGTAATCCAAAACCATTGGCGGGTGAAGGCCTTCCCTTGCGACAGAATGCGATCCAGTGGGATGAATACCCCAGCCAAAACCGCCGCCTCTCTGAGATATTCAGAAATCATCTCAGCAGTCGTCTTTTGACGATCCACTCTGAAAGAATTCTCCTTGTCCCTACACGGCGATTAGCAGAGATCAGAGGTTGACTGCAAGTTCATGTTCACTATCTGGATGTTATCAACGTCAGAGATTCGCAACCTCATCCCCAAAATGTTGTACCCTCGGGAAGCCCGGCAGGGGTGAGTCTTGGAGTCGATACCGGTTCAGTCCAACTCCGTCATCGTGACCGAAGCGAGCATCGCGAGCGCAGTGGAGGGACCTCGGACAAAAAAACTTCGCGCCAGCGAAGCCGGTACCGGTTCCGAGTCGCGGCGCCCAATGAGTTCAGGGATGAACTATTCAGCCTGACGCCGCCAGATTCGTCGTGCTACCGTAGCGTATGCAACAGGATCCGTCACATTCGCCTGGCTCACCCAAAATCGCGCGCTCCCCGCTGGCACGCCGAACACTAATTTTGACGGAACGAAACTACCCTTGGGGGCGGAGCGATCCCAAGACCACCACAGGTAGTGTGGATTGCTCTTTCCAGTCTCACTCGATCAACCAGAAATCGCGGTGCGTTTTCTTGACCCCTCGAAACGAATCGCATAAGTTACGCGCAACCCTCTTATCTGTTACTATTAGACATTGGCCGTCGTCCTATTGACGGCTGACGGAGGATTGGTATTGAGCGCATCACTGGGGAACATGGATTTCACTGGAATGTCCGCGACTGAGAAGCAGATTCTCGTCTTCAGCTTTTATCGCGACGCCGAACTGAGAGGCGCGCGCTTACTTTTTAATCTCCTGAGCCATATGAAGGACGGCGAAGCCCAGCTCAAGATGACCGCCCATCTGGCCGACGAAACCCGGCACGCCTTCCTCTGGACCAAGCGAATCTCGGACCTCGGCGGCGCTCCCATCCTAATCGACGACGGCTACCAGCGGCGTCTCGGCCTGCGCACCGGCGTGCCCAAGACGATCATCGACCTGCTCGCATTGACGGTCGTGGTCGAAGAGCGCGCGCAAAGCCGCTACAACGCGCACATGGCGCTGCCCAACGTCGACGCGGAAACGATGGAAGTGCTGAAGTCGGTCACCAAGGACGAATCGTGGCATCTGTCGTGGATCGAAAAAGAGATGCACGAGATTGCCAAAGAGCAGGGCCACGAAGAGCAGGCGGACAAGTCGCTCGAGCGTTACCGCAAGATCGATCGCGAAGTTTACGCCACTATCGCCGCCGACGAAGCCGAGCTGATGCGCGCGTAGGCGCGAGCATCCCGTCGAATCGATCTCAGTGCGTTCATTGCAAGCAGCCGTCGGCACATTCGCGGCCGCAATTTTTTATTTCTCGCCCCGTCCGCTCACGCCGGATGGATCGCCGGTGAATTCACCTCCAACGGCAAGCCGGTTCATGAATATCATTGTGTACCGAAGGGCAATGGCCCGCATCCCGCGGTCGTGATGCTGCATGGCGCTTCGCAGCGAAAGGACTCCGGCAACCCTGAATACGAAAAGATGTGCGGCGAGCTCGCCGGCCTCGGCTACTACACGGAATTCATCGAGTACTACAGCCAGACCGACGCAGTCGGCCCGGAACAGCCGGCGCAGATGAAGGAAGACTTCCCGGTCTGGCTCGAGGAGATCCTTGCGGGGCTCGACGCGCTCGACAAGAATCCGTCGGTCGATCCCCATCGAGTCGCCATGATGGGATTTTCGCTCGGTTCGTTCCTTTCACTGTCCGTCGGCACGATCGATCCGGGCCAAATCGCCGCGATCGTCGAGTACTACGGCGGACTGCCGCCGGCCCTGCGGAACGGGGCCAAGTCGATGCCGCCGGTGTTGATTCTGCACGGCGACAAGGACGTGCTGGTGCCGGTAGCAATGGCACACGCGCTGGACGCGCTGTTGACGAAGGACAATCGTCCGCACGAAATGAAAATCTACGAAGGCGCGAATCACGCGTTCAACTTTCCCGAGCTTTCGTTCTGGTACAACGCCGACGATGCGCAGGACGCGTGGAATCGAAGCGTCAAGTTCCTGTCGGCGAATCTGAAAGGCAATGACGCGTCCGCGTCATCAAAGTAACACGGTTCGAAGAGTTTACGCGGTGCGCGCCAGGCTGTCGGTGCGCCGCGCCGCGAGCGCGGCGTTCAACTCCAGGCGCATCGCCTCGGCATACTCGGCGGCGGCCTCGACGGGCTTCTTTCCGTCCTTCTTCCGATGCGCGTACATCAGGCTGCGGCTCGCATTCACGATGAATCCTGCGCCGTCCGCGCGGGCAGACGCGACCGCGTCAGCCGCCGTCCCGCCTTGCGTGTCGTATCCCGGCACCAGGATCGTCGCCGCCGGCATCAATTCGCGCGCGCGCCGCGCTTGCACCGGATAGGTTGCGCCAACCACCGCGCCGACCGAGCTGAGCCCGCTCGCGCCAACGAAGTCGTTGCCCCAAGCATTAACCCGCGCAGCGACCGACTCCCAGATTGGCTGATTGGGTGCTTTAAGATCCTGAAATTCTCCTGACGAGGGATTCGAGGTCTTCACAAGCACGAACACGCCGCGGCCGTTCTTCACCTTCGCGAGAAACGGCATCAACGTGTCACTGCCCTGGTACGGGTTGACGGTCATGGCGTCGCAGCCGAAGTCTCCGTCTGCGAGAAACGCCTCCGCGTATGCGGCGGACGTCGTGCCGATATCGCCGCGCTTCGCATCCGCGATCGTAATCAAGCCCAGGCGCCGGGCCAGCCTGACGACCTCGCAAAACGCGCGCATCCCTTCCATCCCGCGTGCCTCGTAAAACGCAAGTTGCGGCTTGACGGCGATCGCGGAAGGCGCACACGCCTCGACGATCTCGCAACAGAAGCTGGTCAATGTGTAACCGCTCGGGATTCCGGGCGCGCCCGGCGCATCGAGCTGAGGGTCGATGCCGAGCACCACGACGCTGTCCTTGAGACGCGACGCTTGTGCAAGGCGATCGGCAAAGTTCATCGCCGGCATTATTGCATACCGTGGGCGGCAGGTCACATCGGGCGTTGCGTTTTCGCATCCGTCGCGGGCATCCTTTGGAACAACGACAGGACAAAACCAAAAAAAAGCATGAACAACCTGACTATCGTTACCAAGCTGCGTTTCATGGCCGCGATTGCGCCGGCGATTCTGTTGCTTGCGGCCGCCGTGATCGTGGGCGCGTTGCACTTCTTCGGCACGGTGCCAAGCGAAATCTACGAGAACGAATATGCGGCGGCGCGCGCGGCTCAGGGGATGGAAAACGCGCTTTACAAAATGGATTGGGGACGCACGCAGCCCGACGCGTCGCAAATCGTGATCGATCAGCAGCGCGGATTCATTTCTGAAATCGAACTCGCGCGGCAGCATATCGGAAGCACCGAGCAGGCCGCGCGGATCGAGAAAATCGCCAACGACGCGCGGCCGCTCTTCGACGCGATGCGCGCCGCGTCACCGGGTGACGACAGCCTCGAGCCGCGGCTGCGCGATCTGCAAGGCACCGTCGCGGACCTGATGAGTCTCGACGACGCCGCTCTGATAGCGGTCGCCAACAGCGCCGAATCGCAAGCCCGGACGATGATTGCGATTACAATTGTGGCACTCGTCGTCGTCCCGTGGATTTGTTTCCTGGTGATCGCGCGCCTGTCGGGCGGTCTCTACGCCGAACTAAAGGAAATGCGCCGCCGCGTCGACGCGCTCGCCGAGCGCCAGCCAGCTCCGCTCGAAGACGTGCGCGTCCTCGACCAAGCGCTGGCAAAGCTTGGCTTCCCGAAACCGAATCCAATGCTCGCCGAGTAGACCGCCTTAAAGCTACGACGGTTTGCTTTCGAGGGTCGGATCGCGGACCAGGATTCCATCCGCATAGAGCTTGCGAATCTGCTCGGCCGGCATTTTGAGCAGTTCGTCCAGAACGCGCTCGTTGTCTTCGCCTAGTCGCGCGGATCGCACTTCAGTCCTATCGGGCCATGCCGAGAACTTTACCGGCACGGCTGGAATTGCGACTGTGCCCAACAAAGGATCCTTGATCCAGCGAACTGTCTTGCGTTCGTTGAGATGCGGATGCTTTACAGCTTCGTTGACCGTCAGCACGGGAGCGCACGGCACGCGTTCAGCGTCGAGCGCGGCGATCGCGGCGTCACGGCTCGGAAGTTTCGAGAGCCACTCCTCGATCACGTCTCTCAGTTGTTCCTTGTTGTCGCGGCGGCCGCGCGCATCCTTAAAACGTGGATCGGTCGCCAATTCAGGCATCCCGAGCGCGCGCACGAACTGCGGCCATTGATGCGGTGTTGAAGTAATCTGAATGTATTCGTCACCGCGGAAATGAAAAATGCCGGTGGTGCCGCCGTCCGGATGCAACGAACCACTTCGCGTTGGATGAAACTTGTCGCCACGCAGCGACACGATCGGCACGGTTTTCTCGTGCATATGAAAGTAGGTGTCCAGCAACGACGCGTCAAGATATTGTCCTTCGCCCGTGCGCTCGCGATGCAACAGCGCAAAGCCTATAGCCATCGCGGCGGCGACTCCGGTGGAAACGTCGCCGATAGCCATAGTAGTAAGAGCGGGCGGACCGTCAACCTGCCCGATTCCGTCGGTAATGCCGGCATAGGCCTGCCCGATAAAGTCGTAGCCGGCCTTGTTCGAGAGCGGACCCGTCTGTCCCGCCATCGAGATCGAGCACATGATAATTTTCGGATTGACCGCCTTGACGTCCTTGTAAGCAAATCCCAGCCGGTCGATCACGCGCGGCGCGAAGTTCTCGACTACGACATCGACCTGCGGAATCATCGACATCACTAGCTCTCTCGCGCCGGGTTTCTTGAGATCAATCGCAAAGCTCAGCTTCGAGTGGTTGTGCTGCATGTAGTAGGTGCTATGGCTCGAACCTTTGTATTCAGGCGCGAGAGACTTAAGGCCGTCGGCGCGCACGCGATCGCCGAAGGGCGCGAGTTCCAGCTTGATAACTTCAGCACCCATCTCGGCGAGCAGTCGCGTGCAGGTAGGTCCCGCGACGAACTGCGTGAAATCCAGGACCCGGTATCCCTGCAGCATTTGCGGCGTAGTCGGCATTAGTCAGTCACCTCCCGATTGGAGTCCTAGCAGTCGGCTAGCATTAGTACCAAGAATCTTATTCTCGTCGCCGGGCGCCAGGCCGAGCGCTTTGACCTCTTCCACCGGATGAGCAAGGCCAGCGGGCAAGGGATAGTCAGTTCCGACTACGAATCTATTGGCGCCGTAGGTCTTCACGAGATGGCTCAGCATTGTGCGACTGTGCGCGATTATATCGAAGTAGAATTGATTTGCGTAGCTGGACGGCGGCCGCGGAATTGCGCTCCGGCACTCGGGCACGAGCCTGTATCCCATGTCGAGCCGACCCACCAGCGCGGGCAGCGCGCCGCCGGCGTGATAGAGAACCACGCGCAGATTCGGATGACGCTCGAGCACGCCGCCGTAGATCAACAGCGCGGCGGCGAGACCAGTGTCGTAAAGATTGCCGACCAGATTGCCAAGAAAATATCTGGTGAGCGCTCCGGCCGGCGCGGCTTCGAATGGATGGATGCAAACGACCATCCGCAGCGCTTCGGCCGCATCCCAGAAGACCTCGAACTCCGGCTCGTCGAGCTGCCTTTCGACCACCTTTGGCGGAATCTCGACTCCACGAAGGCCGAGCTTCGCGGCGCGTTCCAGTTCTTTCGCGGCCGCCGCGGGATTCTGTATCGGGACGCTCGCCAGCGGCACGAAATGAGCGGGATCGCTGGCTCCCAGAGCCGCCATGGTGTCGTTGTTGATTTGCGCGATCGCGAGCCCGAGCGCGGCCTCGACGTCCGGATACATCAGGAACGGAACGCACGAAACCGCCTGCGCGGTGATGCCCTCGCGCTCCATGTCCGCGATGCGCGCCCGCGCGTTCGAAATCGGACCGTCGATCGGCCGCATCGCCTTCTCCTGGATCAAAAGAAACCGGCGGCCGTCGCGCTCGACGATTCTGGTTGCGAAGTGCTTGCCTTCGCGCGCCAGAAAATCGATTGCCGCGGGCGCGATGAAGTGGTTGTGCATGTCGACGACATCCATCGCGTCCTCCGACGTGATCGCAAGCGGTGTAGTTAAAGGATGAAGCTGATTTTGCCGTGCGGACGCAGCGCCTCGTTGTCGAGGATAGCTCTTCTCTCCCGGATTCTGAGATCGTTACCCACGCGAATCAGCTTGTAGTCGTAATGCCCTATGTAAGTGTCCACCGACTCATAGCGCATTCGATATACGGCAAAGTTAGCTGTCACTAGAATGTTATCGCTGTCGGCGCCGACGACGCGCACGTTGGCTAGCATTCGCCGCGTGCGTGAACGAGGATTTTCAGACCACGCCGCCTTGCCTAGCAACTGTTTCACCCGCGATCGAATCCGCACCGCGTCATCCGCGATGATGAACAAAGTATTTCGCGAATCTCCTTCGGGAACATCAGTCGGCGGGACCTCGTAGACAGCGTCGTCGGTTAGGAGTCCTAGCCATTCGTCCAGCCGCCACTCGTCGAGCAGCGCCGCTTCCTTATATAGGAGATCCTCTACTTCCTGCCTGGTCGGTAGTTCGATGCTACTCATGCGGCTTTCCTCGCGCGCTTCAGGCGGGGTTCCGTCATGAGCTGGTTCCATCGGCGCCAGAACGCGCGCATCTGCAGCTCATCGGTGATCGAGGGATGCTCGCGCTTCATCCCGCGGGAGATGTCTGACCAGCCGACTTCACGATTGGCAAAGCCACGCTGACACGACTCGAGCATCTCGACGTCGTCGGGCGTGGCGAATCCTCCGGGTCCAAGGAACGTGAGGAAGTTGTCGAGGCGCAGTGCCGAGTCCTCCGCGCTCTCGTCGGCCGGCGCCAACGCCCACGCATTCACCTCCATGTAATCGGGCGACACCGGATAGAAGGTGCGCACCGTGATCGCCATGATGTCGTTGATGACGAGATTCGGGAAAATCCCGAGATTGCGGCTGGTCTCGCAGATGCGTCGCGCCCGTTCCGGACCGAAACGTTGGTCGAAACGGCGCCGCACCTCCTCGAAGTGCGCCTTGCGATGCTCTCCGAAAGGCGCGACCCAGTGCGCGATCGGGCGTCCCCACGCGCTCTGGTACTCCACCACCGCATGACCGTTGCCGAGATCGACAGCCCTCTGATAGGACGGCGCCGCGACATCGCGGCCCTTCATGTCGATACCAATGTCACTGAGAAAGCTGAAGTAGCGCTGATGCGTCGGCAGGCCATGATAGCCGTCATAGCTGTTCTCGACGAGCAGCTTCCAGTTAGCGCGGGCGCTATAGGACTGCTGGCCGGCGACAATGTTCATTCCCAGCTCTGACTGATCGGCGACCAGGTCCAGGTACTCGCGCGCGCCGGCGAGATAGTCATAGAGGCTATCCGCGGCTGGATCGAAGCATGCGAAGATGAATCCGCGATAGTTATCCGCTTGAGGCGGCGCGGCTAGTCCCATGTCCTCGCGCTTGAATGCGTCGCTATAGGAGTCCTCGCCCGGCACGCCGACCAATTGGCCGCGCGAGTTATAGGTCCACGCGTGGTATGGGCACTGGAAGGTCCTGGCGTTGCCGGATTTCTGGCGGCATACGAGAGAGCCGCGATGGGTGCAGGTGTTGAGCAGCACGCGCACGAGGCTGTCATCGCCGCGCACCAGGATCATCGGGCGTCCAGCGACGTTGCGCGAACGATAGTCACCCGCGTGCGATACCTCGGACTCGTGACCGACGTAGATCCAGCACTTATCAAAGACGCGGCGCCGCTCATCCGCGAGACAATCAGGATCGGTGAAGGCCCGCCGATTTACGCGGAACAGTCCGGCGTCCTGATCGTCTATGATGTAGCTCTCAGCCGACTTATCCATATTTCTTTCTCCTGCCATCCTTTGTTCCCCTCTCTTGAAGGGAGAGGGGTTAGGGGAGAGGTTCCGACGGATTCCAGGCCCAGTAACGCGCGATCGCGCCCGCATCGACGCGAAGGTCTGTCCCCGTGATCATGCCGGCGTCGTCTGACGCCAGGAACACCGCGGCGCGTCCATAGTCGCGCGGACTCGGCAGCTTCTGCATAGGAACGCCCTTTCGAAAAGGCTCGAGGGCGTTCTTGAGTTGATCGCCGCTGCGAACTTGCCGGCCCCATCTGGCCGCGCGTTCGAGCGACTCCGACGGATCGGTCGCCGTCGGTGTGAGACTGTTGACGCGGATGCCGTGCGCGACCAGTTCCATCGCGGCCGAGCGTGTGAAGTTCAGCAGGCCGCTCTTGCCGGTGCAGTACGCGATATTGTTCGGCTCGCCCTGATGGCCCGCGGTCGAGATGATATTGACGATGGCGCCCTTGCGGCCCTGCTCGATCATCGACTTGGCAACATGCTTGGTGAAGAGGAACGTGCCGCCAAGAATGATCTCGAGCTGCCGCCGCCATTCGTCGAGCGGCATGTCGAGCACGCCCTTCTTGTTGAAGATGGCGGCGTTGTTCACCAGGATGTCGATGCCGCCGAAGGATTCGCGCGCGGCTGCGATCGCGGCGATCACCTGGCGCTCGTCGGTGACGTCGCAAGTCACGCCGACCGCGCGGCCGCCTGTGCTCTTGATGTAGCGCGCGCAGTCGGCGGCGTTTTCGGCGCGCGAATCGACGCATACGAGCGCGGCGCCCTCAGCCGCGAGACCCTCGGCGATGCCGCCGCCGATATTCGTGCTGGTCCCGGTGACCAGCGCCACTTTTCCGTCGAGCTTCATACGATTCAGCGTGGCGGCGGCGCCGTCAAAAAACACTTCGAGGAATTAAAGATCCACGTCTCGATGAATTCGGTTTCCTTGGGCTTGCGTTTTAGTTCGGCGAGCACGCCCGCCAGGCACATCCAGTTGAGAATTTCCTGCTGTCCGCTCGCTTCGACCGACGTCGCGGGATAGTTCCGCCACGCGTCGTAGTTGCCGGTGCGCAATGCCTCGAAGAGAGTCCGGTCCGCGGGCGTGTCGGGATAGAGGAAGTGATTTTTCGCGGTGAGGAACGCGTGCGACCATCCCGATGACGCCATCAGCGCGACCCGCCATGGACCGTTCGCGAAGATGCGCGCGGTTGCGGCGCCGAGGTCGAACAATCGCCGCGGCGTGGGCGCAGGCGGATCTAGCTGGGCTTCCGACGGCGGATTTTCGAACGCGGGCAGACCGCCGCGCTGCGCGATCACCTTCCGCCCGTAGCAATTGATCGCGAACGGAATGATCGGATACGAAAACCCCTTGCGATCGTAGTCAAGATACATCACCGCGTTGGCGAACGCGTGGCCGAGCGGATGATGCAGCGGCTTGTACGAGTATGCGGTGTCGAAACCGGCATCGATCAGACCCCCCGCGAGATACTTGGCGGCCGCCACGTTGCCCGGCGAATGGAATTTCTTGTCGGCCCGCTCGTTCCAGACGTTATGCGGCGGCGGCCCGAACTCGAACTTTTCGTGCGCGTAGATGCAATACGGCGGGATCACATCCTCGCGGAAATTTTCGTATTGATCGTCGCCCCACACGACGATGAGGTCGGGGCGAAAGGCGTCGATTTGCGCGCGCGCTTTGCGCAGTGATTGCAGCAGGCGCTCGCGATGAATGTGCGCGGCGCTGGTGCCTTCGTCGTTGCCCCATTCGGCGCGCATCGGTTCCGGCCAGCCTTGGGCGCTTCGAAATTTTTCCGGCAGATACGGATTCTGGAGCATGCGCTTCAAAATCCACGACATCGTCTCGTCGCTGCCGGCAAGAGGCGGGTAGTGAGTTATTCCGAGAGCAAGAATCTCACCCATTTGCATCTCCTCCAGTGGCGCTGCCGCTGCCGTCGCGAAGGATCCTTTTCTCGTATAGCGCGGCGATGCGATCCTCGGAATACCCCAGCACGCTCGAAAGCACCACCGCATTGTCGGCGCCGAGCGAGGGCACGTAGTTGCGCGCCTCTGCTGTGGCGTTGCCGAATTTGAACGCGGGATTCGGCACCTTGAGCGGTCCCGCGCCGTCATCGATCACGTTGAAACTGCCGCGCTCCTCGAGATGCGGATGCTGCAGTGCCTCGCGCACAGTGAAATACCGCGAGCACGGAACGCTGCCCGCGCTGAGCGTCGCCTCGCACTCTTCGGCGGTTCGAGTCGAAGCCCACTCATCGAGCATCGACATGAACGTCGCCCAATTCGCAGCTCGACCCTTTGCCGTGGCGAACCGGGAATCGGCCATCCACTCGGGATGCCCGACCGCGCGCGCCAACGCCTCGAAATTATTTTGCTTGACCGCCGCGATCATCACGAATCCGTCCCTGGCGCGCGTCGGCTGAAAAGTGTTGTTGCGCTTCTTCTGCGGGAACTGCGCTTCCTGGAACTCGTAGATGAGCATGCCGAGCACGCCGTCCATCATCGAGAGATCGATGCAATCGCCGCGGCCGGTGCGCTCGCGCGCGAGCAGTGCGGACTGAATCGCGCCGAACGCGTACGTCCCGCCCAGCACGTCGCCGACGTAGATGCCGGTGTTGAGCGGCCGTTCGAGCCCGTCCTGATACGAGAGATTGACGAGGTCGAAGCCGCTGGCCGCGTGCAGCATCGGTGCGTAAGCACTGCGCGTCGCCCACGGCCCGCTCTGGCCAAAGCCGGAGATCGAGCAATACACGATTCGCGCATTCAGCGGCGCGAGCGTCGCATAGTCGAGTCCGAGCCGCTGCATCACGCCAGGCCGGGAATTTTCCACGACCACGTCGGACTTTGCCGCGAGTTGCTGAACCAACTCGATCGCGCCGGCCTGGCGCAGATCGATCGCGAGGCTCTTCTTGCCGCAATTCAGATGGGCGAAGTACGCGCTCTTGCCCGCGCGAAGAGGCGGCTGCGTGCGGATGAAGTCGCCTTCGGGCGGCTCAAGCTTGATTACCTCGGCGCCAAGATCGGCGAGCAGGCGCGTGCAATACGGCCCCGACACAATCGTCGTGAAGTCGAGCACGCGCACGCCGCGCAGGATCTCGTTATTCATCGGCGGCCTCGGCGCGATCCTTTTCTTTCACCAGCGACAGGTAGTGGCGATTGAGGCGCTCGAGGTGCTGTTCCATCTCGGCGACGGCGGCGTCGGCATCGCCCGCATCGAAGTGCTTCATGAATCGGCGGCGCGACGGCAACACCCAAGGATTTCGCTTTTGCCCGATCGCCCTGATGAAGTGCTGCATGACGTCGAGCAGCGCTTCCATCACGATCACCATGACCGGATTTTTGGTGGCGCGCGCGATGATGCGGTGGAAATCGAGATGAATCGCCGCCTGGTCGTAAAAGTCGATGTCGTCGCGTGCGGCTTTCGCCGCCGACGCAATGTTGGCGTTAAGCGCCGCGATATCTTCCGATGTCGCACGCTCGCACGCCGTGCGCACCGCGCTCGACTCGATCATCACGCGCGCCTCAGTCAGATGCTCGGGCTGGATCGCGCCCAGGTGGAACATGTCGCGCAGCCCGGTGACTATCGCGTCGCCCGTGCTCTCGCGCACGAACGCACCGCCGGTCGCGCCTTTCTGCAGCCGCAGCAGGCCGGCGTTCTTGAGCGAGCGGAGGGCTTCGCGCAGCGTATTGCGCGACACGCCGAACTGCTCGGCCAGCATCCGCTCCGGTGGCAGCCGGTCGCCAGCTCTCAGCCGCCGATCGGACAGTTCTTTTCGAATCTGATCGGCGATCTCCTCGAACGCGCGCAGGTTGCGGATGCGGCTGAACTCGACGCGGCGCGGCGTCGCCACGAGCGCGGGCTTCTTCCGCTTGACATTGGTATCGCTCATATGTTCCATTGGTTCAACCATTGGTATCCTGAGCCGATGCATCCGGAATGTCAAGCGCGAATTGAAATCCAAATCCCGACGGAGGAATGAGCATTGATCTCTTTTGAACTCACCGAGGAACAAAAGCTCGCCCAATCGATGGTCCAGGAGCTGGCCGGCTCGCAGCTGCGACCGGCGGCGCGCGCTGCCGACGACCGCGAGGCGATCCCGTCGACGATTTTCGACAAGATCTGGGCAACTGGGATCATCCAATCTCAAGCTGACGCGACCGCTCGATCGGCGACGCTGAATGCGATGCTGCTCGAGGAACTGGCCGTGGGTGACGCCGCATTCGCGATCGCGGCCGCGGCGCCAATCGGATTTCTTGGCGCGATCGCTGATCAGGGCTCGCCCGCGCAGAAGAAGAATCTCCTGCCGCTGTTTACTGGCGACAAGTATCGATGCGCGGGCATGGCAATCATGGAGCCTGACTTCGCCTTCGACGTTTCCGCGATTCGCACCGCCGCAATCAAGACGCGCGACGGCTATCGGCTGTCAGGGATGAAGGGACTGGTTCCGCTCGCGGGAACTTGCAGCCATTTCATCGTCGTCGCGCAATGTGACGGCGCCGCGGACGCATTCATCGTCGACCGGAACACGCGCGGCGTGACCGTCGGCGAGAAGAAGCCGGGGATAGGACTGCGGGCGCTCGAAGATGGCGACCGTCGGGTTCAAGGATGTTGAACTCAGCGCCGCCGCCCGTCTCGGCGAAGGCGCGGGATGCGTGGTTCAGCGCATCGTTGATTCGGCGCGCACCGCTTTGTCGGCGATCATGACCGGCACGAGCCGGGCCGTGATGGAGTTCGTTATGCCATACACGAAGGAACGCGTGGTGCATGGCGATGCGCTGGCGAAGAAGCAGACGATCGCGTTCCGCCTCGCCGATATGCGGATCGAAACCGACGCGATGCGGTGGATGACCTGGAAGGCCGCCTCGATTCTTGAGAAGGGCGGCGACGCCACCCGGCAGGCGCAACTTGCCTACACCTACTGCGGCGAACAGGCGATGTGGATTGCCGATGAGGGCGTCCAGATGCTGGGAGGACACGGTTACCTGCGCGATAACCCAGTCGAGATGTGGTATCGCGACGCGCGCACGGTGTCGGTGCTGGAAGGCGCGGTCGGAGTTTAGTGTTTTACTTTTTTACTTTTCGCCGACTACAACGAGGGCACTGCGATGATCGATTTTGAATTGACTGCGACTGACGAGAAGGTTCTGAACAATGCGCACGAGCAGGCGCTGATCGGCCGGCGCTATGCGCGCTACTACGACAAGCACGAGGACGAACTCGAGCCGGCGGAATTTCCCGAAGCCGCGGGTTTGCCCAACCCGATCACGCTGGCCGAGGACGGCATCAGCGGCAGCAGCGGATCGAGGATTCTGCATTCGCTGGTGATGCTGGAAATTTATTGGGGCGGGATAGCGCTGCATCGCAGCAAATGGGGACTCGGCAACACTGTCCTCAAGACGGTCGCGACTCCCGAGCAGTTCGAGAAGTGGAAGAACCACACGATAGCGATCGCGATTACCGAGCCCGGCGCGGGCTCAGACCCGGCGAACATCAGAACGACCGCGACCTTCGATCGCGAAACCGGCGAATGGATCCTCAACGGCGAGAAGATTTTTATCTCGCAGGCCCAATCGGGTGACGCCGCGATGGTCTTGTCGCGATTTATCGCGCCGGACGGAAGCCGCGGCATGACGACCTTCATCGTCGAGAAGGGCACGCCCGGATTCACCGTCGGGCCGCAGCTCAAGAAGCTTGGCATCCGCTCGCACGACACCTGCAACCTGCTGTTCGAGAATTGCCGGATTCCGGAATTCAACCATATCAAGGGCGATTTCAAGTCGACGATGTCGGTGTTCAACGACTCGCGGCCGATGGTGGGCGCGATGGCGCTTGGCGTCGCGCGCGCGGCACTGGATTTCACGCGCGAAAAGCTCGCGGAGCGGGGAATCGAAGTGAGCTACCGCGGCGGCACGCGGAGCCGCTCGGCGGTCGTCGATCGTTTCATCAGGCTGGAAGCTATTTTCGAAGCCGCGCTGCTGACGGTGATGCGCTCCAAGTGGCTCGAGCAGCAGGCAGTGCCGCCGAAAGTGGAAGCCTCGATTGCGAAAGCGGCGGGCGGCAAAGCAGCGCGAAAGATCACGCAGGGATGCATCGACTTGCTCGGCCCGGAGGCGCTGTCGGAAGAGCATCCGCTGGATCGATGCTTCCGGGACGGCCGCATTTTCGACATCTACGAAGGCGCCGGCGAAATCCAGCGGCTGATAATCGCGCGCTCGATCCTAGGCTACACCGGCCGCGATTTGAGGTAGGACACTTAATCTAATGTGAAACCCGCCGTGGGTTTCACACTTCCCTGGGCACCGGTGACCCCTGCACCCAATGTTGGCGCCCAGACCTTGCCCAGAAAAGTCGTTCGGTCTAGCGTTTATGGGAAGAGTTGAGATCGGCGAGCTTCTTTCGCTAGCGCCGATAAGGAACGACCACAATCTACCTGCAGGAGGAAGAGATGAAACCAGGACTTCGTATCGCAGTTGCCGCTACCACTATTCTCTTTTTTAGTTGTTGGTCAATCCCGGCGCACGCCGCGACGGTCAAGACCGGCTATCTCACTTGCCATGAAGCTTCAGGATGGGGATTCATCTTCGGGTCTTCGCGCGAACTCAGATGCTCCTACTCCAGCAACGGCGGGAGAGTCGAGTACTACGGTGGAAGCATATCGAAGTTCGGCGCGGATATCGGCTATCTCAAATCAGCGGTGATCCTGTGGGCGGTCGCGGCGCCGACCAACGATCTCAAGCCCGGGGCGTTGCAGGGGCACTATGCTGGTGCAAGCGCGAGCCTCACGCTTGGTGTGGGTGCCGGCGCGAACGTGCTGGTAGGAGGCTTCGATCAGTCGATCGCGCTTCAGCCTGTATCCGTCGAAGGGCAGAACGGACTGAACGTCGCGGCCGGAGTCGGGGCGCTCAACCTCAAGTACCGCGGCGAGAGGCCGCCGACCGAATAGTCCATTCGACGCGCGACCCGCGGCAGCCGTGGGCGCGCGTCACCATTCGGAGCTATTCAACCATGCGACGGTGCTGGTCAGATCGAATGAATTTGCGAGGTCCATCAGGTCCACGATCTTGCTGACATCGTCCATGGCGAAGGACTTTCCGGCTGGGAATATGGGCTCGACGCGGCAATAGCGATTGCCGAGTAGTTGCTGGCATTCGAAATTAGCCACGCCTACGCTGCCGTCCATCATCACGTTGAGGATTGGCTTGATCCATTGCGCGTCGCCCCAGTCGTGGTTCTGACCGTCGATATATTGCAGCGAGGCGCCCGTGCCGATGGACAGCAGCGTGATCTCGTTCACTGTCGTCGCGCGTTCGCCGGCTTGGTTACGGCCATCCATCGCCTGCACAACGGCGGCCATGCTCGGGTTGTTGGCAATCACGCCGCCGTCGATGAACACGCCGTACGAGGGGAAGTAGGTAGGAGCCGCGCTGGTAGACATGGCGACATCAACCAACAGAGACTCGCCGTCGCTGTCGTCGCCGGTAAAATTGTGGAAGAACTTCGGGTTCCAGGTACGCTGGGACTCGTCAAGTGCGTTGTCCAAACTGAACGATGCGACCAGAACTCGTGGTTTCAAGTCCTGGAGTTTCTTGGCGCCGAAGGTCTCCTGCAGGATCTGCTTGAGATTCACATTGTCGTACTTCGATCCGCTAAGTCCGCCGAGCTCGACCACGTCGCGCGTCCACGAGGAATCAAAAATCAGCTTTCCGTTGGTAACATAGAGGTCGCGAATCTGCGCGGGGGTCATGCCGTCAGCCAGGCCGAGAGCCAGGATTCCGCCCGTCGAGGTGCCGGCGAACATCGTGATTGTGCCAGGTCGATCCTGCAGCAGGGCAGGATAAGCCCCTGACAGCCGATTCAGCAGAACCGCGCTCAGCACTCCGCGGATTCCACCGCCATCGCAGGAGAGGATTCGAAAATTGGGCATGCGACGTAACCTCCTTTTCCCAAATGCCCGGATGGGCGAGTTGCCAAACTAACCATAGTCGTTGTCGGATTATCAAGCAAAAAGTAGTTACCTCCAACAGTTTCATTTCAGAGTTCTCTCCGAAGGATAATGTCCACAGTTTGTTTACTTTGTGCCTTGCGGCACGGGTTCGGAGCGAACCCGGACACTGACTGGTTTTCCGGGCGACGTCGATGCTGTTACTAATAATGCCGAACGGTTTGAAGTCGTGGCGACAGAAATATGAAGAGCGTTGACGAGACGGTTTACGCGGGGAGCGGCGGTGGTGCTTCCGGGGAAGTGCTTGCCGTTTTGCGGCGGTTCTGGGGCTACGAGAATTTGCGGCCGCTGCAGTTGGAGGCGATCCAGGCCGGGCTCGAGCGGCGCGACTCTCTCGTCGTGATGCCGACTGGAGGCGGCAAGTCGCTGTGCTACCAGGTGCCGCCCGCGGTCGCCGGACGCACTGACGTCGTGGTTTCGCCGCTGATCGCGCTGATGAAGGACCAGGTCGATGCGCTACGCGCATGCGGCTATCCGGCGGCGGCGCTGCATAGCGGGATCGACCAACCTGAGATTCGCGGCCTCGAGTGCGAGCTAGCCAATGGCCGTCATCACCTTATATTCGTCGCGCCGGAGCGGTTGCTCACGCCGCGCTTCCTGGAGCTTGCCGCGCGCCTCAAGGTCTCCAGCTTCGCGATCGATGAAGCGCACTGCATCAGCCAATGGGGGCACGATTTCCGGCCCGAATATCGCAAACTCGCGGAGCTGAAGACGCGCTTCCCGAACGCAAGCATCCACGCCTACACGGCGACCGCGACCGAGCGCGTGCGCCACGACATAGTCGAACAACTCGGGCTCGAAGACCCTGCGGTGCTGGTCGGATCGTTCGATCGCCCGAATCTTCTATACCGCGTGCGTCCGAAACTGGATGTGAACGCGCAAATCGCCGATACGATCCGGCGGCATAAAGATGAGGCGTCGATCGTCTACAGCATCAGCCGGAAGGACACCGAGCTGATCGCACGCTACCTCGTATCGGAGGGCGTGCGCGCGGCTCACTATCATGCCGGGATCGAGGCGGATGAGCGGCGTCGCACGCAGGACAGATTCGCCGCCGAGGAAATCGACGTGGTGGTGGCGACGGTTGCGTTTGGCATGGGAATCGATCGCAGCGACATCCGATGCGTCATCCATGCGGCGATCCCGAAATCGATCGAGGCCTACCAGCAGGAGACCGGCCGCGCCGGGCGTGACGGCTTGCCGGCGGAATGTGTGCTGTTCTATTCGGCGGCCGACGTTATTCGCTGGCAAAACCTGATGGAGCGGAGCGCCGAAGAAGCGGCGGCGGCTCCTGAAGTGGCCGAGAGCGGCAAACGGCTACTCGAGGAGATGCGCCGCTTCGCCACGGTCGTTCGATGCCGCCACGCCGCGCTGTCGGCCTACTTCGGCGAGACCTATCAAGGAGCAAATTGCGGCGCGTGCGACTTTTGCCTCGGCGAGGTCGAGGGCGTCGCGGATTCGACGGTGCTCGCGCAAAAAGTGCTGTCGTGCGTCGCACGCGTCGAGCAGCGCTTCGGCGTCGAGCACGTCGTGGACGTGCTCAGCGGCGCGAGCAGCGAACGGATGCGTCGATGGGGCCACGAAAAGCTTTCGACCTATGGCATCATGAAGGATGTGCCGCGCAAGACCTTGACCAACCTGGTCTATCAGCTGGTCGACGCGGGCATGCTGGAGCGCACGCCAGGCGACCGCCCGGCGCTGAAGCTGAACGCGATGTCATGGGAAGTGATGCGCGGCCGGCGCACAGTCAGCCTGCTACAGGCGAAAGAGTCCAGGTCGAAGAGGACGCGAATCGAAGAAGCCGCGTGGCGCGACGTCGATGAGGCGATGTTCGAGAGTCTGCGCAAATTGCGGCGCGAAATAGCCTCCGAGCGCGGGGTTGCCGCGTTCGTGATCCTCCACGACGCCACGCTGCGCGAACTCGCGAGCGTCAAGCCCACAACCGTCGAAGAGCTACGCGGGATCCGCGGGATGGGCGAAAAGAAAATCATCGACTTCGGCGCGCGCATAGTCGAGTGCGTTAGGTCTCACCACTAGCCAGCGCGCGGAACGCGTGTGCCATAACTTCTTCCGTCGGCTAGCATCGACGGGAAGTGGCCAGACTTACTCCCTGCGCGATCGATCCCGCGATGCTCGGCTCGATTCTGAGTCGAGTGCGGACGCAGGCGGCGGCTGACCCGTTCAGCAATCCGATTCTGCTGTTCGCGCTCGATCTGACGTTGCGCATGGACCGCGGCGAGATCGATCTCGATGGCCTCGAGACCGTGGTGCAGCAGCTGACCCGGGAGACGTTTGGCGACCGGGCCGAGCGGCTCAAGAATTACCTGGGCGAAACCGCCATCGCGGCGAACGAGTGGGCACTCGCGGAGCTTATCAAGCGAAAGGCGCGCGGGAGCTTCGAGGAGTTTCGCGCGGCGCTTGCCTGCAGCGTCCTCGGCGTTGTGTTCACGGCCCACCCGACGTTTTCGATCACGCTGGAGCTGGCGCGCAGCCTGGCCGAACTGGCGACCGGGCAGACGGTCGCGGGCGTGACGCTCGATCAGGCGGGACGCGACGAGCGGATGGACGCTGCGATGCGCGTCGAGCATCGGCCGCCTGCCGAACTGACGCTCGAGGTCGAGCATGCCTGGGTGACCGAAGCGCTGAATCACGCGCATGATGCGCTCGACAGCGTGCATCGGACCGCACTGCGGGTGGCGCGTGAACAGTGGCCGGAGGAATGGACCAGGCTCGAGCCGCGGCTGCTGACTCTGGCTTCGTGGGTGGGATACGACCAGGACGGCCGCACAGATATTACCTGGACGCGAACGATCGCAGTGCGCTTGGCTGACAAGCTCGCGATGATCGAACGCTATCGCGGCAAAGTCGAAGCACTGCAGCGCACGGGTAGCGGTGACTTCCTGGAGGCGCTGGAACGCCTCCACACCATGCTCGCGACGGCGAGCGCGACCGTCGGGCGCCAGATTGAATTACTGGCGGCGGCGGAGCGCGATCCATCGTCGACGGCGGCGTTCGGCCGCGCGATGGTGGCGGAGCGCGAGCAGGCCCTCATCGAGACGAAGCCGATGGCCGCGTTGATCGAACGCGCGCTTCAGGCGGCTCCCGACGATGAGCGGCGCGAGGCGACCCTGGTGATGCGCGCCAGCCTGGCGACACATGGCCTGGGACTGGCGCATATCCACGTGCGGCTCAACGCGTCGCAATTGCACAACGCGGCGCGACGGCTGGTGGGACTCGAGACGGAACCGAACGATCCGGCGAATCGGCGCTCGTACTTCAACATCATCAACGACCTGCTGGGGCGGGTGCGGCCGCTGGCGATCAGCTTCGAATCGCTGATGGAGGAGCGAGCGTCGGCCAAGCGGCTGATGATGACAGTGGCGCAGATCGTCAAGTTTATCGACGCCGACACGCCCATCCGGTTTTTGATCGCGGAAACGAAGACCGGATTCACGCTGCTGACGGCGCTCTACTACGCGCGGCTGTTTGGGGTGGACGATCGGATCGAGATTTCGCCGCTGTTCGAGACCGAGGAGGCGTTCGAGCGCGGCGAGCGGGTGATCGAGGAGGCGTTGAAGAGCTCGCACTATCGCGCATATCTGGAACGGCACGGGCGGCTGGCTGTGCAATTCGGATTTTCCGATTCGGGGCGATTTATCGGGCAAATGGCTGCGACGTTTCGAATCGAGCGGCTGCGTCTGCGGATCGCGCAACTGCTGGAACGACATGGACTGAGCGGCCTTGAAGCGATCCTTTTCAATACGCATGGCGAATCGATCGGCCGTGGCGGACATCCGTTGACGTTCGCCGATCGCTTGCGCTACGCGGCGCCCCCGACGAGCCGGGCGGAGTTCGAGCGGCGCGGGGTGCGGGTGAAGGAGGAGGTAAGTTTTCAGGGCGGGGACGGCTATCTGCTGTTCCTGACCCCGGCCGCGGCGACCGCGAGCATCCGGCAGATTCTCGGCTTCGCGTTCGATGTGAGCGACGAGACCGGCAACGATCCGATCTACGCGGCGCCGGACTACGCGGCGGAATTCTTTGCGACGGTGCAGCAGGAGTTCACCAACCTGGTCGACGATCCTGACTATGCGGCGTTGCTTAGCCTATTCGGTGCGAACCTGCTCTATCGGACCGGGTCGCGGCCGGTCGCGCGCGAGGCGGAAGAATGGGCCCGTTTGTCGAAGATCGCACATCCGTCGCAGATGAGGGCGATACCGAACAACGCGATTCTGCAGCAACTCGGCTTCATGGCGAACACGCTCTACGGGATCGGGCGGGCGATCTCGAAGGATCCGGAATTGTTTCAGGCGATGCGCGAGCGGTCGGCGCGCTTCAGGCGGGCGTTGCAGATGGTTGCGGCGGCGCTCGACAGTACGGAGATCGACGTGTTGCGTGTGTATGTGAATACCGTCAGTCCTGCCATGTGGCTGAATGGGGCGGGACGCGCGCGACGTCCGGCGCGGGCGAAGGCGTTGCGCGAATTGGCGCGGCTTACAGGACAACTCGATCGGTATGACCGGCTGGCGCGGCTGGTGCGGCGTCTGCAGGCGGATCAATTGTGGCTGCTCGAGGCGATGGAGCCGGCTGAGACCGTGCAAAGGCGGCGCCTGATCCTGCTGCATGGAATCCGGGTCGCGGTGATCCAGCGGATCTGCCTGCTGGCAGCGGAGATTCCGAATTTCAGTCCGCAGCTTGGAGTGACCCGCGACGATATCCTGGCGCGAGTTCTGGAGCTTGACGTGCCGAATGCGGTCGAGCGGCTGCGGCTGATTTTTCCGCACGATGAGGGCGTCGCGGATACGCCCGACGATTTCGGTGAGAAATCGCAATACCGGCCGGAGCCGGCCCTGTCGTACGAAATCGAGCACAAGACGCTGTTCGCCCCGATGCTGAAGCTATTTGATTTGGCACGCCGGATCGGCACGGCGATCGCTTACGAGATTGGGGCGATCGGCTAGGCGTTTAGGCGATTGATGCCGTCCAGCGCGGCATTTTTGTAGCATTCGGCGAGAGTCGGGTAGTTGAAAACGGTATTCACGAAATAGTCGATGGTGCCTTTGAGCGAAATTACGGCCTGGCCGATGTGAACCAGCTCGACGGCGCCCTCGCCGATGATATGGACGCCGAGCAGTTCGCGCGTCTCGCGATGAAACAGCAGCTTCAAGACTCCGCTGTTGTCACCCAGAATGTGGCCTCGCGCGACTTCGCGGTAGGAAGCCTTGCCGACTTCGTACGGGACGCCCTTGTTGGTCAGGCTCTCTTCGGTGGCGCCGACGAATGAGATTTCGGGAATTGTGTAGATTCCGTAGGGGAACAATTCGGGCGAGTGGAGCGCGGAAACCTGGAAGGCGCGGCACACCGCGATTCGGCCCTGCTCTTTGGATGTGGACGCGAGGCTGGGGAACCCGACTATGTCGCCGACGGCGTAGATGTGCTCGACCTGGGTCTGGTAGTCGCTATTGGTTTTCAGGCGGCCTCGCGCGTCGGTCGCAAGGCCGGCGGCCGCCAGATTCAGCTCGCCGGTTGCGCCGTTGCGGCCGGTGCTCGACAAAGCCTTGTCGGTAACTATCTGTTTTCCGCTTGCCAGGCAGGTGCGCACGTGGTTTTGGCCGTTCTCTCGGAAAACCTCGATGGACGAAACTTCTTCGCCGAGCCGCAGCGTCACGCGCCGTTCGCGCAAATGGTAGACCAGGCTTTCGGCTATCTCCGCGTCGACGAAGTCCAGCAGCCGCGGGCGCATGTCGATCAGCGTTACGCGCACGCCCAGCGCCGCGAACATGCTGGCGTATTCGCATCCGATGACGCCCGCGCCAATCACCGCGAGCGTGCGCGGCAGCTCGTCGAGCTGCATGATATCGTCGCTGGAGAAGATGCAGGTTCCATCCAGCGGAGTGCGCGCGTCGCGGGCCGCCTGGGTCCCAACGGCTAGCACAATCGTTGCGGCAGAAATCCGTCTCTGCAGACCGCTCGATTTGTCTTCGAGGTGCAGAACGTGCGGCTCGACAAAGCTCGCGCTCGCGGTCGTCAGATCGACGCCGTTGCGCAGCAGCTGATGGCGCAATACGTCGATCTCGTGACGCACAACCGGATCGACCCGGACCAGCAGGTCCTGAAAAGTGATTTTCTCCTTGACCCGGTAGGAATCGCCGTAAATTGCATGTTCGCGATAGCCCGACAGATAGAGGATGGCTTCGCGCATGGTCTTGCTGGGAATGGTCCCGATGTTGACGCAGATACCGCCCACGATCGGCTTGCGCTCGATCATGATCACGCGTTTGCGGAGCTTGGCGCCCTGGATGGCCGCATGATGTCCGGCCGGACCGGAGCCCACGACGGCAAGATCGAAATCAAAATCAGGCATCGCGGATGATTTTCACTTTTTGGACGACCTGACGTAAGGACAGTCGCGCGCGGCGGACGCAGTCGTTAAGCGAACCGACGAGATTTTTATTCCTGACGGACTGCGAGGACCGGGCACGGAGCGCTGCGTAACACTTTCTCGGCGATGCTGCCTTCGACGAGCCGCGCCAGCCCGCGCCGGCCATGCGTGACCATCACGATCAAGTCGGCGGGCAGCTTGGTTGCGACCTCGGCGATAACGTCGGCGGGCGGGCCCATCTGGTCGAGGACCTCCCATTTCACTTCCGCCAGGTGTTGCTTCGCGATCGCGGTCAGCTTGTCGCGATCGATGCTTTCCTGGCGCTTGATGAGATCCACGTAGTGCGGCATCCCGCTCACGTCGATATCGACCGGGACGATGTGCAGAACGAAGACCGTGCCGTCGTGCTCTTTGGCCAATTTCGCGGCCAGCTCGAGAGCGTTGAGCGAGCTTTCGTCGAAGTCCACCGGCGCCAGGATTCGTTTGAACGGGAATACCATTTCATCTCCCTGGCGTATGCTCATGACGCCTAGAACGCATGGCGGAACAGCCAGAACAGGAACGCCGCCAGCATGATCGAGGCGGGCAGCGTCAGAATCCACGCCATCGCGATGTTACGCACCGTCTCGAGTTGCGGGCCGGGCGATGCCAACACCTATGATCGATCCTATAAGAGTATGAGAGCTGGACGCGAGCAGACCTAGATACCATGTTCCGAGGTTACAGATCATTGCGGCAACCAGCAGCGCGAACACCATCGCGAAGCCGCCGGCACTGCCCACCTGCAAAATCAGCTCTACAGTGAGCAGCGACAAAATGCCGAAGGCTACGGCGCCGCTGGAAAGCAGCACTCCCAGGAAATTACGCACTCCCGACCATGCAACCGCGATGTGTGGCTCCATCGAGTGCGTCTAGATAACGGTCGCAACAGCGTTGGCGGTGTCGTGGAAGCCGTTTACGAACTCGAAGCCAAGCGCGATGAGCAGCGCGCCTCCTAGCATCAGGAACGGGCGAATCGTCGTGGCTTTCTCGACGCTAAGATCGGAAATCAAGTGGGTGGCGACGTAGAACAAGCCCGCGGCGAGAATCAATCCAAAGATGATTATCGGGCCGGTACCCGTTTTTCTCGCGAGTTTATCGCTGACCGCACCACTCGCCGGAATTGCACTTTCGATAGTCGCTGCCATGGCGTTCTCCCCTCTCCCAGTCGGTCTGTCTTTGCGAACCGCAGGTATACGCAGCGCACCTTACGGGCACATCAGGGTTGTGTTGCATGAGTGTGATCTGGTTTTTCGGCTTCTCCGGCGGAAAAAATCGGCGGGCGCGTGGATCCGCACGCGCCCGCCTCGATCAATCACAAACAATCGCGCTTACATGTGGCCGCCGGTCACCTCGCCGGTCGAAGGATCCACGAATACCTGGTGGCGATGGCCCGGGTTCACCTTCTGCGTAAAGTCGAACATGTTGTCGAGCGGCCCGGCCAGCGCGTCGAACGAACCGCCTCCAAGCCTGCTGAGGTTCCAGTTGTCCTCGATGAAGCGCACGATCGAGCTCTGATCGCTCAGCCCATGATCGACGAAGTTCTGCTTCGAGTATGGGGAGATGACCAGCATCGGAATCCTGGGCCCGTAGCCGCATCGTCCCTGGATCACGTTCCCACCGCTGTACAAACCGTTGTCCTCCAAGGGCGTGCCATTGCCGCACTTGCCCGAACCGTTCAGCTGGTCGCTAGTGGACGCCGATGAGGTGGTCTCCGCGGACGAGTTAACGATCGGATTCATCTGATGGTCGTACCAGCCGTCCGAATCGTCCCACGTGACGAAGATCGCCGTGCTCTCCCAGAAATCCGACTGTTGGAGCGCGTTGATGACGTTCACCACAAATTCCTGCTCCATCAGCGGATCGGAATAACCGGCATGGCCATCCATGTCCGCCGGCGCCTTCAGGTAGCTCACCGCGGGGAGGTTGCCCGCGTTCAACGCGTCGAAGAAGTCATGAGTGTCGTACTCGTGGTTGGCGCCGGTGTCCGCACTCGTACCGTATTGGCTGGGAGGTACGCTGGGCCGCGTATGCATAGGGTTCGCGGTCGATGCGAAATACTGGAACCACGCGTGATGCGGGATGTAGTCCTCGGTCGGACCCCCATTGGCGGGAGTCGCCGGGCTGCTGCGAAGACATCCGGTGGTGCCGTTGGGATTCGTGACGGTCAAATCGAAGCCGCCCATGAACGAACCCCAGGTCACTCCCGCGCCGTTCAGCAGGTCGCCGATACTCTGGCCGTTATGCTGGATGGTGGTCCCCTTAGCGGTGCCCGCGGAGAGGGAGCACACGTCTCCGGTGGGGTCGAGATCGCCGGAGATTGTGTACTTACCATCGGCGTTGAGTACGACGTTGGCACTCAGCGTTGCGCCCGTCGAGACCGTAGGGGTCACTGGATAGGTGTTGCCCGCGACCACATTGAGCGCGCCCGGGGTCGAGGGGCCAAAGGTCGTCCCGAAGAAGTCATCCGACATCGCGTAGTTCTGCGCGTAGTTCCACAACGCCGTTACGGTATTGCCGTCGAAATAGCCCATCACCACGCCCTTGCCCATGCCATACGCGAATTGTGAAGGGCAGGAGTCCTGTCCGGCGTGCAGAGGGAACAAATCCATCAGTCCCATGTCGAAGGCTTTCTGTTCGTCCCCGTAGGCGTGATCCTGGTCGCAGGTCGAGGCCTCGGAATGGCTCAGGCGAAACGGATTAGTCGGCGGAGTGTTCGGGGCGTTCAAAAAGTTGGGGTTGTTGGTCAGCAGAACACCGGACGGCAGGCCGTTGACCAGCGTGCCCAGACCGTTGGCCGTGGGCGTGCCGTCGGCCGGGGTGAATTGAGAGCCATCGGTATTGGCGGCGTTCGGATAGGTCGCGAAGTAGTGATCGAACGAAACGTTCTCCTGAAAGATCACCACCACATGCTGGATGGGCGTGGTGGTCGACGACGCGTTGTCCGGCGGCCCCTTTGGAAAGGCCCAACCCGGTTGAAGCAGCAGGCCCGCAAGGCCCAGCGCGAGCGACCGCGCAATTTTCTTTCGCATTTTCCTGTTCCTCCCAGTTTTGATGGATGTGACCGAGAAAAAAGTTCAGCAGCGTCGGGAGGATAGAGAACGGTGGTTACGCGATGATGAGACGGAGATTAATTTGCGCGAGTTTCTTGTGAAGGAGCGATTAAGTTTCTGAAATGGGAAGTTACGCGAAGTCACACTGTCCGGGATTCTTTCAGTGCTATTCGCGTTCCAGACCTTTTATCCGACGCCATTCCGCATTAGGCTTTTGCGCTTGAAGCGAAAGACCGCCGAGTTCGCTTGCGCCAAGCTAAAGGAGACAAAACCGCGATGATGACCGGGCAACAATATAAGAAGTCGCTCGATGACAACCGCGAAACCTACTTCGAAGGCGAGCTCGTGCGCGACATCGTCACTCATCCGCTGCTCGGCGAATGCGTCTCGCGAATAGCGGAAGGCTACGACAAATTCTATTCACCCGAGCCGGGGGCCGTCAGCCCGTTGATGGCAATTCCGCGTTCGGCCGTCGAGTTGCGCGACCGGATTCCACTGCTGCTCGAGTCCGACATCGTTGCCAACGTGACCTATCAATCGATCATGACGCTGACGACCGCGGCCACGCGCATCGCCGACATCCTGCCCGAATATGCGGAGCGCATTCGGCACTACGTGCAGGCCGCGCAGCGCCGCGACGTGCGCATCGTCGAATGCATCACGGACGCGAAGGGCGATCGCTCGCGCCCACCCGGCAAGCAGGACGATCCCGACGCGTACACGCGCGTGGTCGAGCGGCGGATCGATGGCGTCGTGATTCGCGGCGCGAAACTGCACATCACCGGTGCGTCGATGGCGCATGACCTGATGGTTATCCCGACCAAGGCGATGAAGCCCGGCGAGGAGGCCTACGCGATCGGATGCGCGGTGCCGGTCAATTCGCCGGGCGTCAAGATTATCGACACGACTTTTGCGCCGCGCCATCCCGACACCCGCACGTTCCCCGTCTCGGCGAAAATCCATATGCCCGAGGGATTCGTGATCCTCGACAACGTTTTCGTACCGAACGAGCGCATTTTTCTCGATGGCGCCGTGCAGCAGGCCGCCGTCTTCGCGCATTCGCTCGGGCTCTGGGAGCGGCTGGGCGGGCTTTCAGCAATGGCGGAAGAGGGGGACCAACTCGTGGGCTTCGCGCAGCTCGTCGCGGAGGCCAACGGATTGGCGGGCGAGGGGCACATCAAGGAGAAAATCTCCGAGATGCTCATCCACGCCACTCTGATTCGCGCCGCGCTCGAGGCGGCAATCGCGAACTGCCAGATCACCGAGCAAGGTGCGTTTCCTGACGAGCTTTACACCAACGCCGGCAAGTATCACGGCGCTGCGAACTACAACCTGATGGTGCGGCATCTGCACGACATCTCGGGCGGCTCGATTCTCACCGCGCCGGGCGTAGCCGATCTCGAGAACGAAGTGACCGGCCCGCTGGTTCGCAAGTACATGGGCACCAGCAATGGAATCGACGGCGAATATCGGGCGCGGCTGTTTCATGCGATCCGCGATCTGACCGCGGACGCGTACGGCGGGTGGAAGGCGGTCACCAACGTGCAAGCCGGCGGCGGGCTCTACGCGCAGCGAATCGTCACGCGCAGGTACTACGACTTGAAGGGCGCAAAGCGAAAAGCGCTGAAGCTAGCGGGGCTGAAGGAGGAAAACGCCGGCTGATTTCGGCTGGTCGCGAGTCGCCCGGCAATTCAGGACATCGGTCAGATTCCCGCTTCAGGACCGTAGAACTGAACGTCTTCGCGGTATCCGCCCTGACCTTCGCCCAACTGTCGGTAATCCTCGACGAGTTCGATCGAACGCACCCACTTCACCATCTTGAAGCCCAACTGCGTCTCGACCCGCAAACGGCAGGGAGCTCCGTGCGCGACTTGCAGCGGCGCGTCGTTCATCTCATAAGCCAGAATCGTTTGCGAGTGAGACGCCAGCTCAAGGTCGATCACTTCGTAGTACTTGACCCCCGGCTCGGGCTCCTGCCAGGAACGGAACACGAGGTAGCGCGCGTTAACGAGCGGCCGGCAGCGTGCCAGGATGTCGGTGATCGCTACTCCCGTCCATTGCGCGACGCCCGACCATCCTTGAATACAGTGGTGCAGCGTGATCTGGGTGTGCTGGTGCATCGCGCGAAGATCCTTAAGCCCGAGCTGGAGCGGATTTTCAACCAAGCCGCCGATTTCGAGCCGCCAGCTCTCGAAGTTCGCGCGCGTCATCTGCTGATATTCGGCGCCCTCTGGCGGCCGGCCGTTGACTATGAAGTATGCAGATATTGCCGACTTTGGGTACGCCTGACGCGAAACAACATGATGCAGCAGACTGTGGCGGACCGGTTCGATCGCGATCCCCAGGACGCGCTGCACGAACTTTGGATCGCGCAGCGACACCCGGGTTGCCCACAGATGAAGGATCGCAACGACGACGAGTCCGCCCATCCCGATCGCGACCGAGAGACCTTCCAGCGCATGCCGCCCGTGGACGATGTAACTCATGTTGGCGGGGAAGTCCTCGATCGCGACCAGCGTGACGTGCACCACGGTAAAAAGACAAATCGCGACGAGCCCGAGAAAATGGATGCTGCGCGCGGATTGGCGGCCGCCCATCATCTGCACATATCCGGGGAAGCGTGCAGCAACGGCAGGCGACATCGCCGCACCCGTTGCGATCATCATCGGTGCGATCACAAAAACAATTCCGGCGTAGGCGAGTTGCTGAACGGGATTGTACGGATGCCCCGGCGGGGGGAGATGGAAATGCGCATACGTCCACGCAGTCTGAATCGCAGCCGGGACGATGCTCCATGAAGTCGGGATGAGCCGGCGCCATCCGCCGATCGCGAACAGCAGGAGCACGTAAATCACGCCGTTGAGCACCCAGAAGATGATCGAAAAGAAATGCCAATGACGGCCCATCCCGAGATTCATATGACCCGGCAGCGCCAGCCACGACGAGAACGGTTCCTGCTCGTCCGACGCGGTCCAGAGCCGATCCGCCGGCATCACCTTGTGCGTGAATTTGAGCCATTCGCTACCGACACGGCAGTCATCATTCCAGTAGAGCTTGGGATGCGCACTCAGGATTTCCAGTCCGCTGCGTATGAGTAAGCTGACGAAGAGCAGGTTGATGAAGTGGCTGATCCCGACCCAATTGAAGAAGCCGAATGCTTGCGCGAAGATTCTCATGGTCTTCGAGTCCGTTTTATGCTTCGCGAACAAAACTGACAAATCGATGGAGCCTTTTGAAGCTTGCTACTTTTATCCGCCGTCGCCAACCGCGGTCATCGAGCACCGTTTGCGCGCAACGCGACCGGCGTTGTAATGGATCAATTACGTTTGCCCGCGCGGATTCCGCATATAAGGAGACTCACATGCCCGGATACACGATGACTATCGACGGCAAGTCGGTGAAGGGATCGAAATCTACTGGCGTCATCAATCCCGCCACTGGAAAAGTCTTCGCCGAAGTTCCCGATTGCACCAAGGCTGAACTCGACCAGGCGATGAACGCGGCGCAAAAGGCGTTCCCCGCCTGGAGCAAAGACATCAACGCGCGCCGCAAGGTCCTCCAGGAATGCGCGGCTGCGCTACAGCAGCCGCCTGAAGGTCTCGCGCGAACGCTGACCCAGGAGCAGGGTAAGCCGCTGGACAAGGCGGGGCAGGAGATCATGGGCACTTCGATGTGGTGCGCGTATACCGCGATGCTCGATTTGCCCGCCGAGGTGTTGCAGGACACGCCGCAGGGCAAAATCGAAATCAAGCGCAAGCCGCTCGGCGTCGTCGCCGCGATCACGCCGTGGAACTACCCGCTGATGCTCGGGATGTGGAAGATCGCGCCGGCCCTGCTCGCCGGCAACACTGTCGTGCTGAAGCCGTCGCCGTACACTCCAATCACGACGCTGATGCTCGGCGAGATTCTGCGCGACATCGTTCCGCCCGGAGTCCTTAATGTGATCTCCGGCGGCGACGAACTCGGCTCGTGGATGACGAGCCATCCGATCCCGCGGAAGATTTCATTCACCGGCTCGGTCGCGACCGGCAAGAGAGTCGCCGCGGCCGCCGCGCCTGATCTGAAGCGGGTCACGCTCGAGCTCGGCGGCAACGACGCCGCGATCATCCTGGCGGACGTGGATCCCGCGGCGGTCGCGCAGAAGATTTTCTGGGGCGCGTTCGAAAACTCCGGGCAGATCTGCAGCGCGATCAAGCGCGTGTACGTTCCGGAACAGATGTACAACGCGTTGGTCGACAACCTCGGCGAGATTGCGAAGGGTGTCAAGGTGGGCGACGGTCTCGAGGCGGGCACCCAGCTCGGCCCGATCAATAATAAGATGCAATTCGAGCGCGTGACCGAGTTGGTCGAGGACGCCAAAAAGCACGGCGCCAAAATTGTTTCCGGCGGCGCGCGCGTCGGCAAGGAAGGCTATTTCTTTGCGCCGACCATCGTCGGAAATATTTCCGATGGCGTGCGCCTGGTCGATGAAGAACAGTTCGGTCCCGCGCTCCCGATCATTCCTTACAAGGATGTGGACGACGCCGTCCGCCGCGCGAACGGGACTCACTACGGGCTGAGCGGTTCCGTATGGTCCAACGATTCCGCCCGCGGCGCAGAAGTCGCGTCGCAACTGGAATGCGGTTCGGCGTGGGTCAATCAGCATCTCGCGATCGCACCAAATCTGCCCTTCGGCGGAGCCAAGTGGTCGGGCATTGGCGTGGAGAACGGCCCGTGGGGTCTGCTCGGCTTCACGGAAATCCAGGTAGTGAACTCCGTAAAGCTGTCGTAATTTGTTTTGAGCGTCGCCCCCGCGGTATCGTAAGAACCAAGCGATACCCGGGGGCGGTGTTTTTCTGAAATGGGACGTTACGACGACTACAAACGGCGCGTGCTGCAAATCAGCCAGCGGCTGTCGGCGGACGGCTACTTCGGATCCAAATCGGGCAGCGCGGGCAACGTCTCGATGCTTGTCGAGGGTGAGGACGCGGTCGTCGTCACGCCGACGCGCCTTCAGTACGACGCCATGACGGTCGAAGACATCTGCGTCGTGGACTTCGACCTCGCGCGAATCGAGGGCGAGCGCAAGCCGTCGATCGAAACTCCGATGCACGTCGCGGCGTATAAGGTGCGCGCCGACGTCAGCGCCCTAATTCATACCCATCAGACGTACGCGAGCGCGCTCAGCATCCTGAACCTGCCTATTCCTCCCCTGTTCGACGAAGTAGCGCTCGCGATTGGCAATACGATCGACGTCGTGCCGTATGCCCTTTCAGGAACTCGCGAGCTGCACGACAGCGTCGCGCGCAAGCTCGCCAATCGATGCCATTGCTACATACTTCAGAACCACGGCACGCTTTGCATCGGCACCGACCTCGACAAGACTTTCACTTTCGTCGAACTGCTCAAGAAATCCGCGCACATCTATATGGACGCTCTCTCCACCGGCAAGCCGGTGACCGTGCTTCCTGAAAAAACCGTTTCGCAGCTTCACGCGGCGGTGATCGCGCGGCAGGATCGCGAAATCGCGCGCAAAGAAGAACGACGCGTTGCGAGGATGCAAGCCGTTCAAGCGCCGGAGCCGGGTCACTGATGAGCGATCACGTCGTGACGGTCGGCGCGCATGTCCTCGACATCCTCGGCCGCTACGTTACGCACATCCCGGAAGGGCAAGGCAGCGTGCTGCTCGACGAGATTCGCCTCGCACCGGCCGGATCCGCGGCGGGCACCGCGGTCGGCCTCGCGAAATTGGGACTCGCGGTCGCGACAGTCGGCGCCGTCGGCGACGATACGCTCGGCGACGTACTAATCCGCGCGTTGAACAGTTTCGGCGTCGACACCAGCCACGTCATTCGCAAGTCGGGAGTCCAGACCTCCGCGAGCATTCTTCCAATTCGCCCGAATGGAGACAGGCCCGCACTTCATGCGGTCGGCGCCAACGCCGTCTATTCGATCGACGACGTACCCTGGCCGGCGATCGAGAGCGCGGCGCATCTGCATCTCGGCGGCACCGATTCGATGCGCGGACTCGGGCGCGATGGCGCCGCGCAGATTCTCCGGCGCGCGCGTGACGGCGGCGCGACCACCAGCATGGACATCCTGAGCGAAGGCTCGCCAAAACTGCTCGCCATCCTGAAGCCGTGCCTGCCGTTCGTCGATTGGTTCATGCCGAACGCCGATCAAGCGTGCAAGCTGACGGAGACCAACACTCCCGAACAGGCAGCCATTCAGTTGCTCCTTTTTGGCGTGGGCGGAGTCGTACTCACGATGGGCGACGGCGGCAGCCTGCTGACGACCGAGCGCGAGTGGATACGTCTGGCCGCACACGATGTCGCGGTAGTCGACACGTCGGGATGCGGCGACGCGTATTGCGCCGGCTTCATTCGCGCGCTGCGACTGGGCTGGCCGCTGTCGGAATGCATGAAGTTCGGCAATGCCGCGGCGGCGTTGGTGGCGCAAGGCCTGGGCTCGGACGCCGGCATCCGCGACTTGGACGATACGATCCGCTTCATGCGCGAAACTCCCTTGCGTTCGAGCGACCGTCTTACAGAAAATTGAGGAAGCTAAAAAAATGAAAACTCAACTCTCGCGTCGCGCGTTCGTGGTGGGAAGTCTCGCGGCTGGCTTCGCGCTGGCCGTGATGCCGGTGTCGGCTGACACGATTACGACCGACAGCAACGGATTGGTCGCCGGCGAGGTCAAGATTCCGGTCGAGGGCGGCGAGATTCCCGCCTATCGCGCGATGCCGGCGAGCGGCGGTCCTTTCCCGACCGTGCTGGTGGTGCACGAGATCTTCGGCGTCCACGAACATATCAAGGACATCTGCCGGCGGCTGGCCAAGCTGGGCTACTTTGCGGTGGCGCCGTTGCTCTATTCGCGCGAAGGCGATGTCGCGAGCATGAGTGACGTGCAGCAGATCATCGCGAAGGTCGTCGCCAAGGTGCCCGACAAGCAGGTTGCGTCCGATCTCGACGCGACGGTGGCATGGGCGAAGAGCACGGGCAAGGCCGACACCACGAAACTTGGCATCACCGGGTTCTGCTGGGGTGGCCGTCAGGTCTGGCTCTATGCCGCGCACAACCCGTCGATCAAAGCGGGAGTTGCATGGTACGGGCCGTTGCAGTCGCCGCCGTCGGATCTGAGGCCGAAGAACCCGATCGATTTGGCGAATCAGATAGACGTGCCAGTGCTGGGTCTCTACGGCGGCAAAGACATGGGAATCACGGTTGCGCAGATCGAGCAGATGCGCGCCGCGCTCAAGGCCGCGGGCAAGCCGTCGGAAATCGTTATCTATCCCGATGCCGGGCATGGGTTCAACGCCGATTATCGTCCCAGCTACAATCCGGAAGCCGCCAAAGACGGATGGAAGCGGATGCAGGCCTGGTTCAAGGAACACGGCGTGGCCTGAGACTAGTATGGGTGACTGACTATTGGAGTGGCTATTCCGCTTGGATACGGTGGGCCATTCGCGAGTACCTTCGCGAGCGATTTATCATGACCGTATATGTCGTCGAAGAACCTTACTTCGCCGTCCGGCTCTACTACCGCGGTGCTATAGAGAATCAGCACTGGAATAGGTTTGGCGAGATTCACCTGAACGTTGTCGGCGCCGGTCTTCATTGCCGCTTGAATTTTATCCATCGTCCACTCGGGCTTGTCGCGCAGCACCCATGCCGCCAGCGCGGCGGGATCCTCGACCCGGATGCATCCGTGACTGAAGTCGCGCCGGGCTTTCGAGAAGAGCTCCTGCTCCGGCGTGCTGTGCAGGTACACATTGTACTCATTGGGGAAGATGAACTTGACCAGGCCCAGCGCATTCTTGGGTCCGGGTTTCTGCCGAACCCTGTAGTCGCCGGAACGAAGTCCGCTGATGACATCGTCCGACGCCGGCGACGACGGTACCACGTTGCCGCTTCCGTCCACTACTTCGAAATCGTGATCTGCCAGGTAGTCAGGGTCGCGGCGCGTCTTCGGGATCAGCTCGTTACGCAGGATCGACGTCGGAACCAGCCAATACGGGCGGAAGATCAGGTACTTCATTTGGTTCGCGAAGACCGGCGTCTGCGTGCGCATTGCCTTGCCGACGATTACTCTCATCGTCAGATATTTGGCCGGCTGGCGGCGCAGCGTGCGCAATCGAAACTCGGGGATATTGACGACGATTGGCGGCTCGGGGAAATCGGGCGGGATCCAGCGATAGCGCTCCAGCGTGAGATCGAGCTGCTGCACGCGGGTTTTGAGCGGCACGTTCATTTGGGCCACCGTGCCCTTACCCAACACGCCGTCGATATCGAGGCCATGGCGACGCTGAAAGTTTTTCACCGCGGCGACGACCGCGCCGCCGTAAACGGTCGAGCCGGCGGGCACGTCGGCGTTGGACGGCAAGTCGCCGAGCTGACGCAATCTGGCTACTAACCGAGGCATCGCCGCAAAGGAATTTCCCGGATGCACGCTCTTCTGCGGCACCGGTATGAGCGGAGCATCAGGCGCGCTCGCCATCTTCGAGTAGGTCGCGAGCGCGTCTTCGGCGCGCCTGTAACCATCGTAAGGAGGTTCGACTTTCGCGAGCAAAGCGGCGATGTCCGACGCGGGAAGCACCTGCGTCCGTAGCTCTTCCGCGAGGTCATATTTTCTAGGCCCGACGGTCAGGCCGAACTTGAAGTGTTGAGGGTTGACCCTTCCGACGCGCAGGTCGGAAATGTAGCGCATCGCGGATACGGTGAGCGCCAGATCGATGTGTGCGAGGTCGGTGTCGGACGGCTTCGGCGCGGTCGGTTGGAGCTTGGCGAGCCGCGCGTCCCATCGCGAGGCGTCGTAGTCCTCGGGGTTCAGGCCCTTCGACGCGGCCTGCTGAAAAAGCAGGATCATCGCGACGGCTTGGGGGCTGGCTTTGCCGTTCTGGATCCATGCGAGCGAATTCCCGCCGGCGTCGTAGAATTCCTTTACGTCAGTGCGATAGTCGGTGAAATTCTGCCAGCGCAAATCCGGGAGCGTGCCGGCTGCGATCAGAGCATTCAGATCGCCGGGCCCTTGAGGCGCAGCGCTCGCGGCCGGCGCCGCGTTGGCGGTCGGAGCCGCAGCAGGAGAACCGGCGGCGAAGGCGTAGCTCGTCGCGATGCCGCAGCACAGTGTCACGATCGATGCCGCCAGCGCGGATTTAGGAATTTTCATTTTTCACTTTTCTGGTTTTCACGGCTCCCCTGCCCCTCGCGATGACACTGTTACATAGGTGGCGCGCCGATTCGTCGCAAGAGGGCGCCGCGGGCGAATTGCGACAACGCCGGGGCATCCGTAGTCTCAAGAGGGAGCTTTCGTCGTTATCGACGCGAGTGTTTGGGTCTTTTGTTTTTTTGGGTTTTTTCGATGATCGAGGTTTTCCCGATAGGTTAGAAATGCCGAGTATCGCGACCTGGATGCGCCAATGCGACGAACATTGGTTCACACTCATATTCAGCCGTTATCCGCATCTGACGGTGCATAACGCTCGAACGCATGCCGTCGACCCAGGCCAGATGGATGCGCTGATGTTGACGGGAGGCGGCGACATTTCGGCCAGCTTTCTGCGCCAGCCGATCGCGCAGCCGTCGTTGATTGTCGACACCGACCGCGAGCGCGATGAATGGGAGTTCAAGGCAGTCGGCGAGATGCTCCTTTTAGGAAAGCCCGTCCTTGCGATCTGCCGAGGTTTGCAAGTACTCAATGTCGCGCTGGGAGGGACGTTACATATCGATATTCCCGGTCACGACAATGACGAGCGGGCTAACGTCCAGGCGCTGAGACACAGCGCGAAGGCCATTCATCGATTCGCCGCGGTGAACAGCTCGCATCACCAGGCGCTCGAGAAGCTTGCCGACGGAGTTGAGGTCGAAGCATGGTCGGCGAGCGACGGAATAGTAGAGCAGGCGCGGCTGCGTTCGCATCCTTATGCTATCGGGGTGCAATATCATCCCGAGCGGGATCAGCTTTACCTTTCGCTGTTCGACGAATTTTTCGATCGAGTTCGCAACGGCGGATAAGATGCTTACGGTTCGCGTCGGCTGCAATGTTCACTTTGAATGCGAATCGTCGGCGACGGTTATCCTGCTGGTAAATCCGAAATTCGATCCCGAGCGTCCTATACGGCAGGAAGAACTCACTTTCCAAGGGGCCACGAAGTCAGAATCGTTTACAGACGCAGACGGCAACGTCGCGTACCGTGTCATTCTCGCACCCGGGCTCAACGAGATTCTGCACGACGCAATGGTGGAGGTGCCTGTCGCATCAGACAAGTCCGAGCAATTCGGAAACGCACCGTCGGTCGCGACACTCGAGCCACCATTTTTGCGTTACCTGCTACCGAGCAGGTATTGCGATTCGGACAGGCTATTTGCGTTCGCACGGGAGAAGTTCGGGTACATATACGACGCGGGCGAGCGCGTGCAGGCGATCTCAGACTGGGTTCACAACAACATCGAGTATCGCTTCGGTTCCGGAAGCCCGGAAATTTCTGCCGCGCAAATCATCGAGCGAGGCTACGGTGTGTGCCGCGACTTCGCTCATTGCACGATTGCGCTATGCCGGGCCTTGAACCTGCCGGCGCGATACGTCACGGGTCATCTGCCGGACATAGGACATGTGGATCCCGGCTCGCCGATGGACTTTCACGCCTACAGCGAAGTGTATCTAGGTGGTCAGTGGCATGTCTTTGATGCGCGCTACAACGAACCCAGGATAGGTCGAATAAAGATCGCGCAGGGATTGGACGCAGTGGAATGCGCCTTTGCGAGTGTTTATGGGCCGGCGAGGATGACCAGGTTCGAGGTATGGGCGTATCAGGTCGATCCTGGGGAAGTGAGAATAGGCGATCCGATAGACCTATCGAAGCGATTGGATGGGGTTGAAGAGATTAAGTCCTAATCCCAGGGACAGAAAGTCAGGCGAGACTTACTTCCAGCTCATAGGCCATGTGGCGGCTGCCGCCTTCGCTGTTGTAGACACCGGACACGGGTGGCAGGTCGTTGTAGTCGCGGCCTACCGCCAGGCGGATGTGGCGAATCATGGTGCGGGTGCGATGAGTTGGATCGAATCCGGTCCATCCGGCGCCGGGTAGGAGTGCTTCGATCCATGCGTGGCTGGCGAGTTCGGGAGGAGCGGAGTTGGGCTTGCGGCGCGGATCTGGGGCCAGATAGCCGCTTACATAGCGGGCGGGAATTCCCGCCAGGCGCAGCAGACCTATGCTGAGGTGCGCGAAGTCCTGGCATACTCCGCCGCCCGTCGTGAGTATGTCATCGACGGTGGAGTGAACGTGGGTGGTGCCGCCGTCGTAGCCGAATTGATTGCGCACATAGAGCATCATGCGCTCAGTGTACGCGGTGACATCTTCGGATAGCTGGGGCCGCACGGACCAGAAAAATCTTCGCAAGCGATCGCTGAATGGCACATAGCGGCTCGGGTTCAGAAAATCCGCGTATTCCTTCATACGGGTTGAGTCGCCGGCGAGATAATCGTGAATCGTGATTTGAGCCGTCGGTTGATGTGGCAGCTCGAGCCGATCGACGACCGAAGTCGAGCTGATAACCAGTTCGGTGTGAGGCGGCTGGATAACGATCGAGTGCGTGAGGTTGCCGAACGCGTCCTGATACTCAGAAATTTCAGCCGCCGGGGTTACATCGAGCCTGAAGGCGACGCATTTCTGGTCGGGCGCGTCGATTGGAGTGAGCCGCACGTCGTTGTGCGAATGAGAAGCGGGGCGTTCGTAGACGTATCGGGTGACGTGTTTGATGCGAAATCGCATACGATCAGACAGCAAAACTATAGCTGCGGCTGGGCACTCGCTCAACGTGGCTGCCGATCAGGCCGGAGCGCGGCGCTTTCGCGCGGCGGGCTCGTCATGCTTTAGATACAACTTCAGGCGCGCGCTTCGGCGTACTGAAAAAGAGACGAGAGAAGTATGCCTCCGAACAGTATGTTGATCGCCAACCGCGGCGAGATCGCGATTCGCATCATGCGGGCGGCCGCCGAAATGGGCATCCGCACCGTGGCAATTTTCCCGGACGACGATTCGGCGTCGTTGCATACGCGAAAGGCCGACGAGGCCCGCCGTCTAAGGGGCGTGGGCGCGGCGGCGTATCTCGACGGCGAACAAATTATTGCGCTCGCCAAAGTGGCGGGTTGCGACGCGATCCATCCGGGCTACGGCTTTCTCAGCGAGAATGCCGGCTTCGCCCGGCGATGCGCAATCGAGGGAATCACGTTCGTCGGGCCGCGCGCGGACATACTGGAACTGTTTGGCGACAAGGTGCAAGCGCGAGCGTTGGCCGAACGATGCGGCGTGCCAATCATGCGCGGGACCTCGGCCGCGACGAGCCTGGATGAAGCGCGGCAATTTTTTTCGTCGCTGGGCGAGGGCGCTTCGATGATGATCAAAGCACTCGCGGGCGGCGGCGGCCGCGGAATGCGCACCGTCTCGCGCGCCGAGGAAATCGAGGAAGCATTCAAGCGCTGCCAGTCCGAGGCGCGGTCGTCGTTCGGCAACGGCGACGTGTACGTCGAGCAGTTGATGCCGCGCGCGCGGCATATCGAAGTGCAGATCGTCGGCGACGGCTCGGGCAACGTCAGCCACCTGTGGGAGCGCGAATGCAGCATCCAGCGGCGCAATCAGAAGATCGTGGAGACAGCTCCGAGCCCGGGACTCAAGCCGGTGCTGCGCGATCGGCTGACGGCGGCGGCAGTGCGGATGGCAAAGGAAGTGCGTTACGACAACCTCGGCACGTTCGAGTTTCTCGTGAACAGCGACGCGTCCGCGAAGAACGACGAGGCGGGCTTCGCGTTCATCGAGGCCAACCCGCGGCTCCAGGTCGAGCACACTGTCACCGAGGAAGTGACGGGCATCGATCTCGTCAAGCTGCAGATTCAACTGGCGGCAGGGCGCTCGCTCGCGGAGCTTGGGATGCAGCAGGCGGAGATTCCGAAGCCGCGCGGGTTTGCGATGCAGGTGCGAATCAACATGGAGTCGATGCGCGCCGACGGCAGCGCGAAGCCGGCGGGCGGGACGATCACCGCGTTCGAGGCGCCGTCGGGACCGCGCGTGCGGACCGATTCGTTCGCCTACGCCGGATACACGACGAGCCCGAATTTCGATTCGCTGCTCGCCAAGCTGATCACGCACTCGCATTCGGCGGACTTTGCCGACGTGGTGACGAAGATGTATCGCGCGCTGTGCGAATTCAGAATCGAGGGCGTGCCGACCAATATTGGATTCCTGCAGAGCCTGCTCCAGCATCCCGAGTTCATCGCGAACCGCGTGTACACGCGCTTTGTCGAGGACAATATCGCGGCGCTGGTTGGCGGCGCGGAATCCGGGCATCGCCGGTTGTTCTTCGATCGTCCAGCGACGGCTCCCAGAGCGGGTGTCGAGAATGCCGGTGCGCGGCGCGCGGGAGCAAAGATCGACGCGAGCGATCCGCTGGCCGTGCTCCATCACGGGAAATCGGGCAGCGATGCGCCGTCGCCGTTGGCGGCGAGTACCACGGTCGTGACGCCGCAGGTGCATGACATCACGGCGCCGGAGAACACGGTGGCGATCGAGGCGCCAATGCAAGGCACGATCGTGTCCGTCGACGTCAGCGAAGGCGACAGGGTGCATCGCGGGCAGCAACTGTTCGTCATGGAAGCGATGAAGATGGAACACGTCATCGCGGCCGACAAGAGCGGGATCGTGCGGCGAATCACGGTTGCCAAGGGCGACGCAATCTTCGAAGGACATCCGCTGGCTTTCATCGAGGAGGCCGATGTCGAAACGACGCATAGCGCAGAGGATCGCGACGTGGATTTGGATCTTGTGCGTCCGGACCTGGCGGAAGTGGCGGAGCGTCACGCGCTGGGACTCGATGCCGCACGGCCCGACGCGGTCGCGCGACGGCGCAAGACCGGGCAGCGTACGACTCGCGAAAATATCGACGACCTTTGCGACCCGGGCACGTTCGTCGAGTACGGTCCGCTTGTGATCGCGGCGCAGCGGCGGCGTCGCACGATCGAGGACCTGGTCAAGAACACGCCGGCGGATGGAATGGTCGCGGGGATCGGGCGCGTCAACGGCGACCTGTTCGAGGAATCCAGGGCGCAGTGCATCCTGATGTCGTACGACTACACCGTGCTGGCCGGCACGCAGGGGCAACAGAACCATCGCAAGAAGGACAGGATGTTCGAGATCGCGCAGAAGTCGCGCCTGCCAGTGGTCTTCTTCACCGAGGGCGGCGGCGGACGCCCGGGAGATACCGACGGGCTGGGTGTGGCGGGACTCGACTGTATGGCGTTCAACTACTGGGGGAAATTGAGTGGGCTGGTGCCGCTGGTGGGTATCAACTCGGGCAGGTGCTTTGCCGGCAACGCAGCACTACTAGGATGTTGCGATGTAGTAATCGCGACGAAGGGATCGAATATAGGAATGGGCGGTCCCGCGATGATCGAAGGCGGCGGACTAGGTATATTCCGGCCGGAAGAAGTAGGGCCGATGGACGTGCAAGTAGCTAATGGCGTAGTAGACATTCCGGTTGAAGATGAGGCGGAAGCAGTACTAGTTGCCAAGAAGTACCTATCGTACTTTCAGGGTGAAGTTCGCGACTGGCTATGCGCCGATCAGCGCTTGTTGCGTACGATCATTCCCGAAAATCGACTTCGCATCTACGATGTGCGGGCGGTCATCGAGACGCTGGCCGATACCGGGTCGGTGCTCGAGGTGCGCCGGCATTTCGGCCCCGGCATGGTCACTGCGTTGATCAGGATCGAAGGACGCCCGGTAGGATTGATCGCGAACAACCCCGTGCATCTCGCGGGCGCGATCGACAGCAACGGGGCCGACAAGGCCGCGCGGTTCATGCAGCTGTGCGACGCGTTCGACATTCCTCTGCTCTTCCTGTGCGACACTCCCGGCATCATGGTGGGTCCCGAAGTGGAGAAGACGGCGCTGGTGCGGCACGCGTCGCGGATGTTCGTGACGGGCGCGAACGTCAGCGTGCCATTTTTTACGATCATACTGCGCAAGGGCTACGGATTGGGCGCGCAGGCGATGGCAGGCGGCAGCTTCAAGGCGCCGATTTTCACGGTCGCGTGGCCGACCGGAGAGTTCGGCGGGATGGGACTGGAGGGAGCGGTGAAGCTCGGTTATCGCAACGAGCTCGCGGCGGTCGAGGAGCCCGAGAAGCGCAAGGCGCTGTTCGACGAGATGGTGGAGCGGATGTATCGGCACGGGAAGGCGGTGAACACCGCGTCGCACTTCGAGATTGACGACGTTATCGATCCGCTCGACTCGCGCAAATGGATCGTCGCGGGTCTGCGATCGACGCCGGCGAAGGCGCCGCGCACCGGTAAGAAGCGTCCCAACGTCGATAGCTGGTGACGTGGCGTCGCGCGGAATATCGGCATGCAGCTTGCGCCTTCGCGACCGTTATTAAATCATCGGGACGTGAGCGAAATAGAATCAAAGACTGTTGCGGAGAGCCCGGCTGATCGCCCAACGATCGCGTCGCCGCCAGCCCCGTCGCCACCGGCGCCGGCAGCGCCGGATTGGATGAGCAGGCTCGAAGCGCATCTGTTGCAACGGCTGCTGATCGTCGGAGCGCTATCCGTGCTGGTGATGATCGGCTTGTTCCTGACCAACGTAAATCACCTCTGGGCGCGCTTTTACTGGAGCGCGATGTTTCCGATCTTCGGCATCGCGAGCCTCTGGCAGGAATTGCTCGGGCCGAGCGGCCAACCGGAACAGGCGTGGAAGCGAATTTTGCGGCAGGTGCTGCACTGGCTTGGACCGATCGTTGCGGTACGGATAATTTTCCTGCAACTCAAGCGCGGGCAAATGGACGCTGACGCGGCCGCGCTGATGACGCTGGTGATTCTCGCGGTGACCTGCTTCATGGCAGGCGTATACATCGAAAGAAGCTTCTACTGGGTCAGCGCGGTGCTCGCGTTCGCGGCCGTGATTGGCACCGAGGTCGAAGCGTACCTCTGGATGCTTGCGGCGATCGCAATCGTCGCGATCGCGGTAACAGTGTTCGCCGCGACTGCGTTGCGCCGCCGCGCGAGGGAGGTAACGCGGGCTGGAAGCTGACGACGCGCGCCCGATCGCGAGCGCCGCGCGAATCCGGCGCGCCGAGCCGGCGGCAGATGTCCAGCATCGCGCCATCGCCAAGTCCGTGGAAGGTTGAAGCGCAAAGCCGGGAGGAGTCGATCGATGCTCGCAAAGATCCGTCGCAACATCGTGGCGGGAATCCTGACGTTCATTCCCATCTGGATCACCGTTTGGGTGATCAGCTTCCTGGTCGGTCTGCTGGTTGCGCTCGGCAGTCCGTTCGTCAGGGCGTATGTATCGTGGCTGCGGATTCATTCGCCGACGCTCGCCGCGGGATTTTCCGCGGAGTGGTTCCAGGGGACGATCTCGGTCGCGATCGTGCTGGCGGGTCTGTATGTTCTCGGCGAGATTGCGACCGCCGTCGCGGGACGGCGATTGCTGGCCGCGTTCGACTACCTGATGGCGCGAATTCCGGTCGTACAATCCATCTATGGCGCCGCGCGCCAACTCGTCACCAGCTTTCAGACCAAGCCTGGCGGTGCTCAGCGCGTCGTATTGATCGAATTTCCGTCGCCGGAAATGAAAACCGTCGGCCTGGTGACCAGGATTTTCACCGACGCAGACACCGGCGAGGAGATTGCGGCTGTTTATGTCCCGACCACGCCAAATCCGACTTCGGGTTACATGGAATTGGTACCGACCAGCCGCCTGGTCATGCTCGATTGGACAATCAACGAAGCGATGACATTCATCATGTCGGGCGGCGCGGCTGCACCACCGAAACTGAACTACTCGAAGGGCGCTCGCATTTCATCGCCGTAGACTACGTGCTGGCGTAGGATTATCTCCTGAAGCTCAAATCATCGGTATGAGATTTGCTGCTTTGGAGTTGGGATTTCCCAATCGCGCGTTAATGTTCCTGACAGCACGCGCGAAACTTTTGCAATTCAAACGCGACCCACTAGAATGATAGCTGCTGACACAGGCGAAAACCGGGCAAAACGATATAGCATGTAAGTAATGTTTTCCCACTTCCGGATAGTTAACGACTTATCAACCGCCTAGTGGGAAACATTCCGGTATCAGATTTGCTCCCTACTAAGATGTATTGGTTTGCCGATAGTTCTTGTGTCCAGTGAGAGGTGAAAAGATGAATCGGTTATCGACTTTGTTGATTGCAGTTGCGCTGCCGGTCGCTTTCGCGGCTCCATCGATCGCGCAGGAAGGGAAAACGCTGGGCGTCGTCCAGAGTGGAAGTACCACGACCGTGTTCAAGGCCGCCGACACCAGCGATATTGACATGCGAAAGCTCCATACATGGAACGCTTTCGCGAGCGAGCATCCGAAAGAAGCCAGCGAGCTCGCCCACAATTCCTCGCTGATCAATGACGACGGATATGCGAAGGACCATCCGGAACTAGGCGCGTTCTTCTCGGCGCATCCGGACATTCGTCAGGATATGGCGGCGAATCCGGGCAATTACGTTGCGATTCCGCCTCGTCCCGGCGAATAGCAGCGCTCGCTCGGCAGCTTGATTCGGATCCGGCCGGCCTGAGGCCGCGCGCCGCGGGCTGCCGTCAGGAAGCGGCCCTGGTCCCGGACTCGTTCCGGTACCAATCGATCGTCCGCCGCAGTCCGGTCTCGAACTCGGTGGACGCGTTGAAGCCGAATTCACGCTCGGCGCGCGATACATCCAGGCATCGCCGCGGTTGCCCGTCGGGATTGCTCGCATCCCACGCGATCTCGCCTGTGAAGCCCGTCAGGCGCGCAATCAGGGTGACCAGCTCGCGAATCTTGATTTCCCTCCCCGCGCCCAGATTCACCGGTTCGGGCTTGTCGTATCTTTGCGTCGCGAGGACCACTGCCCGCGCGCAGTCCTCGACGAACAGAAACTCGCGGCTGGCAGAGCCCGTGCCCCATACTTCGACGCGCGATGCGCCGGCCGCGACCGCATCGAGACACTTCTTGATCAGCGCCGGAATCACGTGCGACTTCGACGGATCGAATGAATCGCGCGGGCCGTACAGATTCACCGGCAGCAGATAGATCGCGTTGAAACCGTATTGTTCGCGGTACGCCTGAGCCTGGACCAACAGCATCTTCTTCGCTAATCCATACGCAGCGTTGGTCTCTTCCGGATAGCCACTCCACAGATCGTCTTCTTTGAACGGCACCGGCGTGAATTTGGGATAGGCGCAGACCGTGCCGACCGCGACGAATTTCGAAACGCCGTGCTGCCGCGCCTGCTCCATCAGCTCGACGCCCATCGTCAAGTTGTCGTAAAAAAAACGTCCCGGATTTTCGCGATTAGCGCCGATGCCGCCGACTACCGCCGCCAGATGAATCACGATCTCGGGGCGCGCGTCCGCGTACATCCGAGCGACTGCCTCAACGCGGCGCAAATCGTAGTCGCGCGAACGCGGCACGAATACCTCGGCGCATCCGGCCCGGCGCAATTCCTCGACCACGTGGCTGCCGAGGAATCCCGCGCCTCCCGTGACCGCCACCCGTTTTCCAGCCAGCCGATTTCCCGTCTGCTCAGCCATCATTTCGTGCCTCGCCGCCGCAACTCCACCGCGTATGATTCCGACCAGTTTGGATAGTGCTACTATAGCTGCGCCCGCGATGCGATGCGCCCGCGCTAGTCACTTGATTACCCTGTAGCCCCGTCGAACCGATGCTTAGTACCCATACCAAGGTCAAGATTGCCAGCGCACTTTCGAGGACCGTTCGCGCCGCGCGTAGTCTGGCCGGCCGCGATTCCAACGAAGTCGAAGTCGTCCGCGACGGACTGAAGTGGCGGCTGGACCTGGAGCAGGGCATCGATCTCGCAATCTACCTGTTGGGTGCATTCGAGCGCTCGACGGTGAATGCGTACCGCAAAATTGTCAGGCAGGGCGACACGGTCCTCGACATTGGCGCAAACGTCGGAGCGCATACCCTTCATCTGGCCAGACTCGTCGGCAGCAACGGCGCTGTAGTCGCGTACGAGCCGACCGCCTATGCGGTGTGCAAGCTGCGGCAAAACCTGGCTTTGAATCCCGGCCTCGTTCAGCGCGTTACCGTCGCGCAAATGATGCTCACCGATTCCGACGATCGGACTCCGGAACATCAGATCTACTCGAGCTGGCCTTTGAATGGCGAAAAAAATGTGCACGCCGGTCATCGCGGCCAACTCAAATCGACCGAGGGGTCTAGAGCACTCAAGCTCGACAGCCACCTGCAAAGCCTCAATGTGAAAAAAGTGGATTTCATCAAGATGGACGTTGACGGGTTCGAGTGCCATGTCCTCGGCGGCGCGATGGCGACGTTGGAGAACTGCCGGCCCGCGATCCTGATGGAGTTGTCGCCGTGTCTCTATTCGGAGCACGGCAAATCTCTCGACGATCTCCTGTCATTGCTGTCCCGCGCCGGCTATTCGATGTTTCATCTCGACCACAAATCGGAACTGCCGATGGACGCACGCCGAATCCACGCGATGGTGCCGGCCGGCAGCAGCATCAACGTGATCGCAAAGCCTGGCGCTCGAAAACGCACTCCTGATTGGCGATTCGTTTGCTTACGACAACTGTTCATCCAGATTTTTCCAGCACTACGATCATTCGCATCCCGGTCAGCCAACCGGAGAAAGGGCGCATGATCCGATCCTCGAGCTTTTGCAGGGTCGCAAAGCCGGTGCTGGGTAAATAACTTCGATAGCCAAAGCCGCCAGTGAGAGGGTAGAGCAGAAATCCGAATTTCTGTGCGTGCATCAGCCGGCACGGCGCCAGTAGGGCTATCGTCGTCGCCCGGTTCTTCCAGAACAGCAATTCAGGAATTGCCGCATTGGCGAATTCATGGCGCCGATCCTCCAGCAGCGGTTTGCCGTCGAGCGCGAACAAGTCCCAATGTTCATCAACCGGTTCGTGATGAAAAACCCCGTAGACGAATCGTGACCATGGCGACAAGGCCGGTTCGCACACCACCAGTCGTCCTCCCGGCTTGAGCGAGGCGACCGCGCTGCGGAGAAAATCGAGTGGCCGCTGCAAGTGGTGCAACACGTCAAAAACGAAGACGTTTCCCGTCTTGTTCGGGGCCAACGCGAGAACGTGCGCATCCATAACGAGGTCGATCCAGGGTCCGGACGGGAAAACGTCCGTCGATATGACATCTGGATAATAGGTTTTGAAGTTGCCGGAGCCGGCCCCGATCTCGACCACCGGACGCTCACTGGAAAAGAACGCGGCGCACTGCGAATACCAATGGTTGTACAATAGGCGAAGCACCGGCTTCTTCAGCCAGACGTCTCGCTGCCGCCGGACCTCTTCGGAGTAGTCCGCTGGGCCGGAATCCGGGTCGCTTTCTCGCTTCTTCTCCCTGAGTCCTGGTGAAGTCACTTGTTCTGCTCCTGGCTACTGTTAGTTTGCGCGGAGACAGTTCGTCGCTTGTATAGTAACGCCGCGAAGGGCGCGTCAATCCTGCGCTCAAATTTTCCGAACTCGCCGCTCTGCTCGAAGTTGCTATAAATCCAACTATAGGTCTCCATGCCCCAGTCGACACCAAAGTATGGATACCCATACTCGAACGTCGGGCGATTCGTGACTATCACATACTCGACGTGTTGCGACTCGGCATCCGCCATGAGTTGTTTCTCATCGCCGCTGTCGAGCAATCCCGGGACCAGTTCGTACCATCGCGAGGGCGCTTCCATCCCGCCCATCACATACAGCATTGGAAAATCCGGAAGAATGAGCACGCGCTTGCCTGCCGCCGCTTGTGCGCGAACAAATGAAATCATTTGCGGCACCAGGACGGCTTCCGCCGGGCGTGAATAGATGGTTCCAATAGGAGTCTCGACAGGCACCGGCTGATGCAGGTGAACAGGAAAAGGAGCCAGCAGAAACCAGACCGCGTCCATCAGCAGAAAGCAGTTGACGAGATGGATCCTGTCGGCTCGAGTAAGGTGTCGGGCCGCGAACCATAGCATAACAGTCACGACCATCATGAAAAGTATGAAGAGCGGCGGGTCGTAGTAGACCGAGTACCCTGTCGGAAAGATAACGAGCATCACGCGCAGTGCCAGGGCCATGGCGAATACCGCCAGCAGCGCGATAATGCAGCGCGTTGCCCGGTCCAAGCAGCGCGGCAGCCCGGCTATCGCGGCGATCAGGATAACCGGCGCGATGCAGTACATCCCAATTGGAAATGTCACGACATAGGATAGATTGTAAGGAATCTGCGCCCACTTATATGAGGAAACACCGCCGAGAAGCACGAGGGTCAAAATGCACGCGCTTACCGGGAGCATCCAGCGACTACTGACGGCGCCACTGAATAACCAGGCGCCGAGAAACCAGATCGCGAGCGAGAACACGACGATGGCGAACGTCGCAAGCATCTCACTAGGCACGAATCGAAATCCTTGCAGCGCGATCCATCGCGGCCCAACGGTCTTCATGAATTGTGAGTTCGGGCTTAGTGAGAAATTTTCCCTGAGCATGAAGTCCGGCGTAAGTCGCCAGAAAAACCATCCATAGACGAGCACGGCCAGCAGCACGCCGGGTGCGATCGTCAAGACCTGGCGAAACAACCCAACCAACGATCGGCTTTCGACCAAGTCCCAAACGATGACGAACCCAATCGCCATCAGCGCCGCCGCACCGAACTCCTGCTTGCAGAGTAGGGCGAGTCCCGCGGCCAGGCCCGCGAAAATCAGCTTGCGATCGACTCGCGTATCTACATACTGGAATAGAAAGAATATGCAGACCAGTACCAGTGTCAGTCCAACTACCGCCGAATAGCTATAGGGGAAAACATAGTTGAATATAAACTCACTGAATCCCTGGCGCAGACATACTATTGAAACAACCACCGCCGCCAGCGGCGGAATCAGGCGCCGCGCGATACTGTATATCAAACAGGCTATACTCAGATTGAGGAACAGGCCGAAGCAATAGAATGTATTCAGATGTATACCGAAGCACCATACAAGGATCGCCTGCATATACGGCACGAGCGGCCCGTATGGATACCACAGGTCGCGATAAAGCATCCGGCCTTTCAGGATTTCGACCGGTACGTATACCTCTCTTCCACAGTCGATCTGGAGATCGCCCCACCGCCCCCAGGTACGCACCGTGAAAAAAATGAATATCGCGACTATCGCGGCACGCGCGACAAGGTCCTCGTTGGCGCCGCCTGGTCGCGCGCCGATGATTCCACCGGCGTTCTCGTTCCTGGCCGGGGCCGAAGGGGACTCAAGAGGAGCCAAATTCGTTCCAGCGGTTCAGACGAACTTGATCCGTGTGCAGGCGAACATCACCATCCGGATCAATAGCCAGCCGTGTTTCCAGCGTGCGATGTTGGTCTCCCCGTAAGTGCGTTCCGCATAACGAATCGGCACGTCAACGGCCTTCAAGTTGAGCTTGGCAGCGCCGAAGATCAGGTCGAAGTCGCCGAACGGATCGAACTCCCCGAAGTAGCCTCGATTCCGCGCAATCAGCTCGTAGTTCTGCCGGCTCAGCACCTTGGTGCCGCATAGCGTGTCTTTGATGGTCTGCCCCAGCAGCCACGAAAATGCGACCGCGAAAAACTTGTTTCCAATCAGGTTGAAGAAACGCATAGCCTGCGCTTCCATCGGGTAAACCAGTCGCACGCCGTTGACGAATTCACCCTTGCCTGAGCGCAATACTTCGTAGAAGCGCGGCAGGTCTTCCGGCGGCACCGTCAGGTCGGCGTCGAGGATCATCAGCACGTCGCCTTCGGCCGCCGCGAATCCCGCGCGAACCGCATCGCCTTTGCCGCGTCCAGTCTGCCGAATGATCTTCACACGCCGGGCGGGATGGTTCGCCGCCGTGCGCTCGATAGCGCCGAAGGTGTCGTCGGTGGAATGACCTTCGACGAAAATCAGTTCCGTGCCGGCGCCCATCTCGGGCACACGACGGAAAATATTTTCGATGTTTCCCGCTTCGTTGCGGGCGGGGACCACCACGCTCACCGTCGGTTGTCGATCGCGCGCGCCGTCGCGCTGCCATGAAGGACGCGCGATCATGAAATTCGTAAGCGCCGCGAGCCGAAACGGCGCAATCTTGACCAGGTATTTGTTGCACAACGCGTCAACCGCGGGGACCCGCAGCGGAAACAGAATTTCCTCCCAGCGCCGAATCATCTCGAACCCGCTCAGGTAGAGCATGTTCTCGAGGTCCGGGGGCGTCAGCCAGTTCTGCGCGATTGTTGGATTGGCGAGACCGACCCGCCGTACCATGGCGAGCGGAAGTTCCCACAGACGGCTATAGGTATTGATCACGATTCGGGTCTGCGGCCCACTCATCGCGGCGATCCGATCGAATACCTCTTCGACATCCCACAATTCATTCACGAGGTCGGAAACGATTATGTAGTCGAACGTTCCGGGTAAATCCAATTCCTGAACGTCCTGCTCCAGGAACTCGATTTCGGGATGTCTATTTCGCGCGCGAGATATCATCTCCGGCGAAAAATCGATTCCGACGCCGGTCGACGGCTTGAGCGACGCGATCAGATCTCCTTCGCCGCAGCCGAGCTCCAGAACGCGCTGTCCCGGCGGAATGAGAAACTGATATATCTCAGTCAGTCTGCGATGGTAGTAGTTGCTCGAACTGCGCCGAGTGTAACTGTTCCAATGTGCTATTCGCTGGTCGCGATATAACGCCGCTTTTTCGGCCGCCCCGCCGGCATCTTCAACGCGCGGGGAAGAATTCCTCGATCCCGCGGCGGACGCTGCAGTCACTCGTCGTTCCTTTCCCGGACCGCGCGGCGGGCGAAGCCTTTGGCGCGGCGCTTCTTGATTTTGGTCGCTTCCGTCTGCCGGGTCTCCGCGAAATCTATCATCGCCTGCTGGCAGGCCGGGGCTGCCTCCGCGGCGGCGGTCCTGACGTAAGTGCCGTCGGACATCATTTCCCACTGGCATCGATTGGGCCGCAGCTGGATGTCGAGCACCGTGCGCAGCTCCTTGCGCAGTTGAGGATCCTCGACCGGCGCGACTACTTCGACGCGGCTCTCGAGATTGCGCTTCATGCAATCCGCCGAGCCGATGAAAAACTCCTCCGCGCCGCCGTTGCGGAAATAATAAATGCGGCCGTGCTCGAGGAAACGGCCGACGAGGCTCACGACGCGCACGTTTTCCGACAGGCCCCGGATTTCCGGCCGCAGACGGCATGTGTCGCGCACGATCAAATCGATCTTCACGCCCGCCTGCGAAGCGCGATAAAGAGCGCGCGTGATGTCCACGTCCTCGAGCGCGTTCATCTTGAACTGAATCAGCCCCGGCGACGCTGCCGAACTGACCTTGATTTCGCGCTCGATTCGCATCAGCAGCGCGCGCTTCAGCACGGTCGGCGCGGGCAGAATTTTGCGATAAGGACGGTTCGGCATATAGCCAGTCGTCAGGTAGTTGAACAATTCGGTCAGGTCTTCGCCGATAGTGTCGTCGCAAGTCAGCAGTCCGTAGTCGGCATAAAATCGCGCCGTCACGGGATGATAGTTGCCGGTGCCGATATGTGCGTAGCGGCGCAGACCGTTGTAGTCCTGGCGAACCACCAGGATCACCTTGCTGTGAGTTTTCAGCCCCACGACGCCGTAAGTTACGTGAATCCCGAATTCCTCGAGCCGCGTCGCAAACTGGATATTGGCGGCTTCGTCGAAGCGCGCCTTCAACTCGACGACCACTGCCACCTGCTTGCCGTTGCGCGCCGCATCGCACAGGTAGCCGATGATCTTCGAGTCGGGCGAAGTCCGGTACAGCGTCATCTTGATCGCGCGGACCTTCGGGTCGTCGGCCGCTTCGCGCAAGAACCGCTCCACCGAAGTCGAGAACGACTCGTACGGATGCAGCAGCAGGAACGAGCCAGCATCGCGAATGACGTGGAAGATGCTGCGTCCGACCGTGAGCCGCGGATGATCGACAGGATGATGCGGCGGGTCGTGCAGCGCGGGCTCGTCGATCGCCGCAAGCTCGGCCAGGTCGCGCATCGAGAGCATCCCGTCGACTTCGAACACGTCGGCGCGCTCGTCCAGTCCAAGTTCAGCCGCCAGCATCCCGCGATGAACCGGATTGATTCCGGCCAGCACTTCGAGCCGCACGATCGGCGCGAAACGGCGGTCGCGCAGCTCGGATTCGATCAGCGCGAGCAGGTCGTCAGCGTTGTCCTCATCGCGCTCGGTGTTGGCGTTGCGGGTTACGCGGAAAAGCTCGTACGAATCGATCAGCATCGAGGGAAACAGCAGGTCAAGATTGTTCGCGACGACGTCCTCGAGCCGCACAAAATCATTTTGTTTGCCGACCCGTATAAAGCGCGGGATGCCGAAACCGATTGGCACTTTCACCCGCGCCATCAGCGGGTCCGAGTCGTTCTGGTAACGCGCCGTGACCAGCAGGTTGAGCGACAGGTTCGAGACGAACGGGAACGGATGGGCCGGGTCCATCGCCTGCGGCGTGACCAGCGGGAAAATATTCTTGTAGTAGTACTCGCGAACCGACTTGCACTCGTCGTCCGAGAGGCTGGCGTAGAGCCGCACGCGAATGCCGTGGTTCTCGAGCTGGCGGAGAACCTGCGGACCGACCTCGCGCTGACGCTGCTCGAGCTCGCGCACCACCGCGTAGCATTCCGTGATCTGTTGCTGCGGCGAGCGCCCGTCAACGGTCAGCTCATGCATCCCCGCGACGACCTGCTGTTTCAGGCCGCCGATGCGCTTCATGAAAAATTCGTCGAGGTTGGACGCGGTAATCGCGAGAAACTTGAGCCGCTCGAGCAGCGGATTTCGCTCGTCTTCCGCTTCATGCAGAACGCGCCGATTGAAGGCGAGCCAGGTGAGCTCGCGATTGAGAAACAGGTCGGGCGAGGTAAGGTCTTTGTCGATTCGCGGCGGCGGCGTCTTCTCGGCCGCAATAACCGGCGCATCGCCGGTAGCTGCTGCGGCCGGCGGATCGATCGCGACTCCATTTTGTGGCGCCGCCACATCCGCGACTGAGGTCGCGGCAACTATTCCGTGATTATCCGCTTGATTGCCCATCTGCTCGTCCAACTCCATCCTGCCTCCCATCCCCGCCCACGCATTCTAGCCGCCCGCGCGGTCCATTGCCTATCCCGTCCCCACGCTGCCGAATACGTGTGTATTTCCGCCATGTTATAAGATGTCGATTTGTTCTCGACGTGTCGATTGTGCGATTCTGCTGACCGGTAATCGCCGCGGTGCCATCATGAAAGATTATTTGTACGACGTCGCGAAGCGGCTCGTCGCGTTCGACACTGTCAGCGCAAATAGTGACCGCGACGCGATGGAATACATCGTCGGCGAGCTTACACCGCGTGGATTCAAGACCGCGCTGCAACCGATCGAGCTGTTCGGCGTCGCGCAGGTCAACCTGGTCGCGTGGGTTGGACCGCCCCGCGCCGACGGCCTGATAATTTCGGGACACGTCGACACCGTCCCCTTCGACGGACAGCCCGGATGGGAGCGAGAGCCGCTCAAGCTTGAGCCCGCGGGCGAGAAAATCTACGGTCGCGGCACCACCGACATGAAGGGGTTCATCGCGCAATGCCTCGACGCGGCGCGCGGCCTCGATTCAACCCGGCTCAAGCGCCCGCTCGTATTCGTGTTCACGGCGAGCGAGGAAGTCGGATGCCTCGGCGCCAAAAGCGTCGCGCCTGCCCTCAAACAAATCATGGGAGAAACCCCGGTCCCGCGGCTGGCATGGATCGGCGAGCCGACCTCGTGGGGAGTTTCTCACGCGCACAAGAGCATCGTGTCGTTCGGCGTGACGGTTCGCGGAATTGGCGGTCATAGCGGCGCGCCGGCCAGGGGCGTCAATGCGATCGCGGTGATGGCCCGCGTGATCGACACGATCGGCCGCCTTCAGCAGGAGCTCGCGGCGCGCCGCCCGGCAGAATATGTCGAGATTTTTCCCGACGCGCCGCACGATGTGCTGAATTTCGGAACGGTGAACGGCGGAATCGCGGGCAACATGATCGCCGAAGAATGCAAGCTGCGCGTCAGCTATCGCACATTGCCCGACGCCGATCCGCTCGACCTCTACCGCGAGATCGAGCGACGGCTCGCCGCGCTCGACCGCCACGACTACACGGGCCGCGAACATCCCGCGAAAATTGAAATCGGAGTCTCGAACGTCGTGCCGCCGCTGGACTCGCCGCGCGGGACGGCTCTGGAAGCCGCGCTGTTCGAGGTCACCGGCGCGCACACTTCAGGCGGCGCGCTGTATGCCACCGACGGCGGATGGTTCACCGGCTCGGGCATCACGTCGCTCATCTGCGGCCCCGGCGATCTCGAGCAGGCCCATCAGCCCAACGAGCACATCCGGCGCGACGCCTTCGAGCGCGGCCCCGCGATGATTCACAAAGTGATCGAGCGCCTGTGCGGCGTCGCATGATTTACTGAACTGAAATTGGTATTCGAACTTCGAACGACGATACGATCGCGACGCCATTCTTCACAGCCGGAAAAAACTTCCACTGCTTGAGCGTGTCCAGCAGCAGCTGGTTGAGACGCGGGCTCGAGGTCGGCTTTTCCAGCGTCACCACGCTGGTGCCGTCGAATGACACGTTGAAGCGCGCGACCGCCTCGGTCTGCATCACGTCCTCGCGAAGCTCGTCAGGTATCACCGGCGTTGGCGCATAAATCGCGTGCGCGCCCACCGTATCGCTGCCGATTCCGCCGCCCGATCCTTCGCCGGTCCCCGAACTGCTCTCGCCGCTTTCCGTCGCGCTCCCCGCGGCCGCGCCTGGTTTTTCGTCGACGCCCGGAGCCGCCGTGGATTTTTCGGTGCCGTAGGGAGAGCGGATCACCGGCGGCAGCGGCGCAACCTTCTTCACGTGAGCAACAGGATGCGGTTTGACGATCGGCGCCGCCTTTGGATGAGGAATCGCCGGCGCCGCGGGATGAATCGCGCCGCCGTTGCCCTGCAGGCCGCCGACTTCGTGCGGAATCTCGACCAGCCGCGCCTCGATCGGCGCCAACTCCTCGCGCGGTACCGTCGTGCGAGTCAGGATGAGTGAAAATACGCTCAGCAGAGCCGCCCATACGGCGATCGACAACGGAATGATCCACAGCAGGCGACGCGCCGGTTCGTCCAGTTCCGGCGGTCGAATCGCGATATGGGCTGCGTGGGCCACGGTCAATGCTTCACGGCGATCAGAAATTTCTCGACGCCCGCGCGCCGCGCCTGGATCATCGCCTCTACTACCGTCCCTTCCGGCGCGTCGGTGTCCGCGTTCACCACCACGCCCAGATCATTCGTCTTGAGCATCGGCTTGAGCACAAATGCCAACTGGTCGAGCGTGGCGGGCGTCTTGTCGATGAAAATCTTGCTGTCGCGCGTGACGGTCAGCGTGATCGGCTCCTGATGCTCCATCGATTCGGCGTCGCCCTTGGGCAGATGGACCGCAATCGAGTTGAGACTCTGCATCGACAGCGACGCCAGCATGAACGTCACCAGCAGAAAGAACATCACGTCGATCATCGGGATGATTTCGATTCGCCCGTGTCGAAAATGTCGCGCTCGTTGAATTTTCATCGTATCTTTCCGATGCGCGCGCTCATCGCGCGACCGCCGCGGGACGGAGTTCCACTGCGGACTCGCCGCCGCCTTCCTGATCGAGCCGGATATGATCGACGAGCCGCGAGCCCAGCCGCTCCATCGTGTCGAGCGACTGCGATTGCATCCGCGAGAAGAGGTTGAAGGCGAACAGCGCGAGCACCGCGATCAGCAGGCCGAGCGCCGTCGCAATCAACGCCTGCGCGACGCCCGCCGTCACCTGCGTCGGCGCGACCAGCGTCGACGATCCGATTACGTTGAACGATTGCATCATGCCCGTGATGGTGCCGAGCAGTCCCAGCAATGGCGCCGCGGTCACGACCGTCTCGAGCACCCACAGTCCGCGCGCGAGCGTCTTTTCGATGCGGCCCGCCTCATCGCTGGCTCTCGATTCGACCCACCACGCGGGCTGATGGCGATTGTCGGCGATCACTTGAAGGAAGCGTCCGTAAGCGTTGCGCGGGCCCAGTTTTTTCAAGTGCTTCTCGAGCTCGACCCACGAAAATCCGAAGGTCTCGACCAGGTCCGCGAGCGTCGGCGGCATCCGCAGGCATCGCGCATAGAGCACGGCGCGGTCGATGATGATTGCGATTGCAAGCACGCCCAGCGCCAGCAGCGGATATACCATCGCGCCGCCGTACTTGAGCGCCTGCCATGCTACTCCTAGTTCCTGCATTTATCAGTTCTCCTTACTACCTGACGCCCGATCTGCGGCCTGGGTTTCATTGCGTGGCGGTCGCGGGTTTCGTGAATGGAAGTTCCCATTTTATCCCGCCGTATAATGCCCGGCGCGGGCCGAATTGATCGGCAAACACGCCGATACCGGTGCCGTTTCGAACTAGGTAAGTGCGATCGTTGAGATTCACGATGGCGCCGCGAAATTCGAGCACCCCGCCATTGTTGGGCACCGGCACGCGCTTGGTGATGCCGGCATCGACCTGGACATAGAATGGCAGATTTCCCGTGTTGGCGAAGCCACTTCTCAGCCCGCTGCCGTAAATACCATCGATGCTGAACACCCATCCGCGCCAGTTGTAAACGACCCCGGCCGAGTTGGTGAATGTCTGGTCGTGATCCAGAAAGATATAATGACTATTGATGTAGCTGAGCTCGGCTGGCGTGAAGTTGAATTGCCCCGACTCGACCTGCGTGCCCTGCGCGACGCTATAGGCGAAGTTCTCGTAGGCATAGACATTTTCGTGATTGTACGAACTCGTGAACTCGACTCCCCAAACGCGCCCCTTGTTGTAGTTGAATGTCTCGAAGATAAGCGCCGGCCCGAACTGGCCCTCGTCGATTAGATCCGCGGCCTTCTTGTAATACGAATCGATACCGACGTTCAGTCCGGGAATCACCTCCTGGGTTACTCCCGCATCAAACAGATGGTCGCGCTCCACGGTCGGCGTCCCGTTGCCCTTCGAAGGAGGCGCGCCTGTCGTGCCTGCTAGTTGCTTGATATCGCTGACCAGCACCAGCTCGGTCTCCGGGGGTGTCATCTGGCGGGAGTAGCCTGCGTGCAGCGTGGTGCCCTTAAACACTTTGTATTCAAACGCAGCGCGGGGACTGGCCTGATCCGCTCGCACCAGGCCGTCGTACAGGTCGAAGCGGACGCCATAGTTAAACGTCAGTTTTGGCGTCAGCTTCCATTCGTCCTGCATGTACCCGCTGTAAATCCAGGTCTGCAGTCCGACGTTGTCGACGAACGAAATCGGGACATCAGAAATTTGTTTGAGGGTTATAGGGTTGGCGGGAAATGTCGACTCATGATTGTCGATTTCGGCGCGCTCGGCGTCGAAATACCCGCCCAGCCGAAATGTATGATCGGCAATTCCATGATAGGCCGTGTCGAGCTGAAAACCGTTGCCCCAGTCGCTGCGAAAGACCCGCGACGCGGCGCCGTTGTAAATCAGGTCGCCAGTGTGATCGGGATTGAAAGTAACCGCCGAGTAGCGGCTGAACGGCGCAATCTGGTAATCGATATTTTCTCCAACGGTTCCCTGCAGCGCCAGCACGTTGAAATAGTTCTGCTCGAACTGGTTGTCGCGGACCTTAGCTGACGGATAGACCGGCACCCCTGCCAGCGCGAATACCTGCGGCTGATTGGGATTCGCGGGAATCTGGAAGTGATTGATCGCGGTTCCCGAGATCAGGCTCAACCGCGTCGTCGAATTTATAAAGTACGAGAAGTATCCGAAACCCGCGCCCTGGTTGCTGGTGTCGTGAATCGCCGTGGGCCCTGACGTCGGCGGCTCGACGCCGCGATCGGTGCCCAGGTATTGCCCCGTCACGAAGTAGCTGAAGTTGCCCTTCGACCCGCCGTACTCGAAGCTCGGCTCAGTCGTCCCGCGCTGGCCGCCGTAAAAATCCACGTCAGCCACGTTGTCGAGCAACCCGTCCTTGGTCTTGATATCGATGACTCCCGCCGTTCGCAGCCCATACTCCGCCGGCAGCGCGCCCGTCAGCAGGCTGATCGATTGGGCGAAGCGCGGACTCAGCACCTGTCCGAAGCCGGTAATCCCCTCGGGAAGCTGTACGCCATTTATCCGGTACTGAAGATTGGCATGGTCGCCGCGCACGTGGAGCTGTCCATACGAATCCTGCGCGACGCCGGGCGCCTGCAGTATCACCTGGTTCAGAGGCGTATTCGAGCCCTGCGGCAATTCCTGGATCGCCTGCTGGCTGAACGTGTATTTGCTGCCGCCCGTGTCCGGCGACAAGGAATTACGCGCCTTGTTAAGCCGCGTCGCCGCGACCTTCAGGCTGACCGCCTTCTCGGCTTCCATCGCGACTACCACCGGCGCCGCGCCCTTCGGCGAGACCGTGACGATCGCAGTTGCCGTCTTGAATCCGCCCTTTGTCGCTACGACCGCGTAGGTGCCGCGCGCGATCGCGTTGAACGAAAATTCTCCCGCATCGCTGCTCGTCGAATGAGCCACGATCCGCCCGTCGGATCTCTGCAGCGATAGATCCGCCTGCTTGATAGGTCTGCCGAGCGCGTCTTTCACCACGCCTGTGACTCGATATTTCGTTGTCGTCGCGGTCTTCAAATTAGCCGCCAGTGCCGGCATGCAAAAAGCCAATTGGGTCAGGATCCCGACTACCGAGATCCGCACAAATAAATTCCTCCGCATCTCAAGCTCCCATCGGTTCAGGTTTCCGCCCACGCCTTCCAGGACGCGGGTGGCGGCGCGCGAAACGGCCGCGCGCACGCGAAGAATCGAATCTGTCGAACAGGGGGCTTTAGAGCGATACGGGCGGAGCGCGCACGCGCGCGGTCGACAACACCGGCGACTCGGATCGGACCGGCGCGGCGAGGAATACAGCCTCGGCTATCGCCGGTCCGCGCGCGACGGTTGTTGCCGCAGCGACGGAGCCCGGCGAATGCAACGCGAGCTGGCAGACAGGACAGAATCCAGGGTCGACGCTGAGTGCGGCGGTTACGACTCCGTTGCGCGAAGCCGCGCCCTCATGAAAATGAGCGACGCCAATCAGCTGCGAAACGAGCATCAGCGCCGCGCCGAAAATCGCGATCGCGCGCCCCGCCGCTCTCCCGTTATGGAACCTGGATATCATCAGATCTTCCGGCCCGATGACTGCCGCCGGACTCTTCCCTCGATCGAGCCTGCCGCCTGACACCAAGATGTGTCAAGCGGACGCACCCGCTCTTGATACTGGGTGCAGGGGTCACCCCTGCCCAAGGAAGCGTGAAACCCACGGCGGGTTTCACATTAAATCAAGTGATTTCCCCTTCCCCCACTTACACGCTCCGCCAATCGACGCTCTGCTCGTATGCATACGCGATCTTAAGTACCGTCGCATCTTCGAAATGCCGCCCGACGATCATCAAACCCACCGGAAGCCCGTTGGACATCCCGCACGGCACGCTGACCGCCGGATGCCCGCTCAGATCGAACGGCGCAGTGTTGGTGATCATAGAGTAGGGCGCGCGTTCGCCAATGCGATGCGCTTTCATGGGCGTCGAGGGCATCACGAGCGCATCGTACTCGCCGAGCGCCGCGTCGTATTTCGCCGTCAACACAGGTCGATAGCTCTGCGCCTTCGCGTAGAACTTTCCGTGATAGCGCTCGCGCATCAGATTCCCGAACACCAGCATGAACTTGACAGTCAGCGCAACGTCGTTCGCCCGCTCGGGGTAATGCCGTCCGAAATGCGCGGCGAGTTCCGGCATATACTTGCCGGCATGATGCGTCCCTTGCAGATTGGTGCGCGCCAGCATCGCCATCCCCTCCGGCACTATCGCGTAAAGCACGTTGGCGGCGTCGCGATGCGCTGGTATCGAAATCTCGGTCGCACGTGCGCCGAGTTTCTCCAGCGCCGCGACCGCGCGATTCACCGACGCATTCACGTCGGCCTCGGCGCCCGCTTGCGTAAAGCCCTCGCGCACGACCCCCAACTTGATTCCGTCGAGCGACTTCCCGAGCGCCTCGCGATACGGCGCGGTCGTCACTTCACGCTGCCGCGGATCGAGCGGATCCTTGCCCGCGATTACTTCGAGTAGCAACGCAACGTCGCTAACGCTGTTAGCCATTGGGCCGACATGATCGAGCGTCGGGTCAATACTCATCACGCCCGTGTAAGGCACGAGGCCGTAGGTCGGCTTGATACCAACGACACCCGACCACGACGCGGGAATTCTGATCGATCCGCCCTGGTCGGTCCCTATCGTCAGGTCGATATCGTCGTAGTACAGCGCCGCCGCCGAGCCGCACGACGAACCGCCCGTGCAATACTCCGGGTTGTGCGGATTGCGCGCCGGTCCATACATGCTGGTGCGGCCGTCGCCCGACAGCGCGAAGTCATCCATGTTCAGCGTCGCGACGATTTCCGCGCCCGCGTCGAGCATCCGCGCAACGATCGTCGCGTCGCGCTCCCCGACGTAGCCCTTCAGCACCGACGACCCGCCGCTCGCCGGTATTCCCGCCACGCACACGCTGTCTTTCACCCCGACCCGCTTGCCCTTGAGAGGACCGCTGGCCGCGCCCTTGACACTGCATCGCGTGACGATCGCGTTGAGCGGATCGTCCTTCGGCGAAGGACGCGTCCCCGCCTCTCGGTCGCGATAGCGTGTAGCCGACTCATCGGGCGCAGCCGGCAGCGCATCGATGTGCTCGAGCACTGCCATCTGCCCTGGCATCATGCTCTGAAGCGCGGCGAGTTCCGCGGCCGTCAGCTCGATATGATTCGCGTGCGCGATTCTCTTCAGTTCTTCCGCACTGGGAACTTCGAATGCCATCGTCGAATCCTCTTCTGTATCGTATATCAGCTGAAATACGGCATCAGATGGCGATGTGCATCGTCCATCGTCTGCTGCGGCGGCACGCCCGGCACCTCGAAAAACACCGGCGCCGTCATCCCCGCTTCGATAAGCCGGGCCAGGCTCTCGCGGCATCGCGCGGGACTGCCGGCAATCGTAAACGCATCGACCATCTCGTCGGTCACCATGTCGGCGGGCACCTTTCCGCGCCCGAAACTTTCGCCGAACGCGCGAATCGTGTTTTCGGCCGGCAACCCAGCGGCGGCGAAGATCGGCGTGGTCGGCTGCGGCGCCATCAAGGAGATCAAAATCGCGACGAACGGCCTCAAGCGGTCGCGCGCAGCACGCTCGTCCTCCGAAATCGACGACAAAATATATGCGCCGACGTTGAACGCCCGCGCGTCGCGCCCCGACTTCTTAAGTCCGCGCCGCACGTGCTCCATCGCGAACTTCACATACGCCGGCGACGACATAACGCTGAGTAGCAGACCGTCGGCGACTTCGCCCGTCAGTTCGCAATTTTTCGGCCCGAGCACGCCGAGATAAATTGGAATCTCGGCGCGCACCGGCTTGAAGCTCAGCTTGATTCGCTCCGTCTGAAAGACGCGTCCGGAGTGCGTGACCTCTTCGCCGCGAAAGAATCGCCGGATGATCTCGATACTCTCACGCATCGCGGCGGTCGGCCGCGTGTACGGAACTTTCAGGCGCCCCTCGATCCAGTCTTTCAGTCCCGCGCCGATTCCGAGAATGGCGCGTCCGTCCGAGACCTCGTCGAGCGCCGCGAACTCCATCGCGGTCAGCGCGGGATGCCGTGTATAAGGATTCACGACGCCCAATCCAATCTTGATCTTCGTAGTCCCGCACGCGACCGCCGAGCCGAGCGCGAACGCCCCGCGGTAGAAGGGATCCTCGGGCACCCAGAATGTGCCGAAGCCGAGTTCTTCGGCGCGTTTGGCGTGCGCGACGAACTCCCGCGCGTGCGGGCTTTCGAAACCGACGCCGAATTCGCGAACTTTGGCCATCGCCGTCGCCTACGCCTTCTTCTCGTTCTCGAATGCCATCCGCGGGCCCTGTGCGTACCACGAAAAGTGGCAATGCCACATCTTCCAGACCGGCTTCCCCGCTTCGTCCTCGCGCACATAGACCTCGGTACTGCGGAACTTGCCGCTGCCCGGCAACGGCTTGCCGTCCGCCAGCCAGATTGTGAAGTCGGCGCTGCACGAGAGCCATCCCATGTCGCCGCGGACTCGCACGCGCAGGTCTTCGTCCTCGCCCAGCTTGGCTTTCGCTTTCACCGTGGCCAGGAATTCCCACAGCGTCGCCCACTCTTCGATTCCGTCATAGGCAAACCCGTTGAGGTTCCATCCGAAGAACTTGTCGCCGCCGACGAACGCGTCGCGCATCATCGGGATGCTGCCCGTGCGATTCGCCTCCGTCCAGACATTGTGCAGCCGCACGATTTCGTCGATATCCTTCTGCGGGCCTTCGCCGCGAATTTTTGCCATCGCGATTCCTCTTTTGTTGTCAGGCGCGTCGCACGCGAGTAGCTACATCTCACTTCGCATCAAAAAAAACATTCACGCTTGGCGATTTTCCGGAAATCGGGCTAAGTTGGCGTCGAGCGCAGGAGGATCGCGATGAACCAATTCAAAGTCGGCGACGTCAAGATAACCCGCATCATCGAAAGCGAAGCGCCATGGCCCGGCACCTGGCTCCTGCCTGACGCCACCGGCGAGAACGTTAAGAAGGAAGCCGACTGGCTCTATCCAACTTTCTCCGACGAGAAGGGCAAGCTCCGCATGAGCATCCACGCGCTCGTGATCGAGTCGCAGGGCAAGCGCATCATCGTCGACACCTGCATCGGCAACGAGAAGGTTCGCTCGAATCCGCAGTGGAGCAATCTCAAGCTGCCGTTCCTGAGCGACCTGGAAAAAGCGGGGCACGCGCGCGACCACATCGACCGCGTCATCTGCACGCATCTGCACGTCGACCACGTCGGATGGAACACGATGCTCCAGGACGGCAAGTGGGTGCCGACGTTTCCCAACGCGCGCTACCTGATAGGCGGCACCGAGTGGGACTACTGGTCGAGGTTCGACGGCAAGGACATGCGCGATCCGGTCGAGGATTCGGTGCGCCCGGTCGTCGACACCGGGATGGCCGATCTCATCGACTCAAATTTTCGCGTCACAGACGAAGTATGGCTCGAGCCTTCTCCCGGACACACGCCCGGACATCACAGCGTGCGGATTTCGTCGAAAGGGCACGAGGCCGTCATCACCGGCGACCTGATGCATCACCCGATTCAATGCAAATTTCCCGAATGGGACGACGGCTTCGATTCCGACCTCGCGATGGCGAAGAAGACGCGGCGCGCGTTCTGCGAGAAGTACGCCGACACCAACGTCGTCGTGTTCGGGACGCACTTCGCGACGCCGTCGACGGGAAAGATCACCAAGAGCGGCGACTCGTTCCGATTCACGGCGTCCAGCGTCGCGCAGTAGCGGTATGGGCGACGTCGCGCTTTCGTTCGACAACGGCCCCGACCCGGCGGTTACGCCGGCGGTGCTCGAGGTGCTCGCGCGCCGCGGCGTGAAGGCGTCGTTCTTCGTGCTGGGCAAGCATCTCGCGTCGCCGGAGCGGATGAAGCTGGCGGAGCGCGCGGCAGCCGAGGGGCATCGAATCGGCAATCATTCGTTTACGCATCGCATTCCGCTGGGCGACGACCCGGCAGCGAACGCCGTCGATTCGGAAATCGCAAAGACCGAGCAGTTGATCGGCGCGCTCGCCGAGAGTCCCAAACTGTTTCGTCCGTTCGGCGGCGGCGGCAAGATTGGGCCGCATCTGCTGAGCCGGGCCGCGGTCGATCACCTGGTCGCCAACCGCTACACCTGCGTGCTGTGGAATTGCGTGCCCGAAGATTGGATCGATCAGGATGCGTGGGTCGATCGCGCGCTTCGCGACGCCGCGACGCGCCCGCACACGCTGGTCGTGATGCACGACGTCCTGCCGCGCGCGATGAGCCATCTCGATCGCTTCATCGGCGCGCTCGAAGACGCGGGGCATCGCCTAACGCGCGAGTTCCCCGCCGAATGCATCCCAATCGAGCGCGGCGAGATAGTCCGCGACATCTCGGGCTTCGTGTCTCCGCCGCGCGCGACGATTCCCTTAAATAAATGAGTATTCGTCTCCGCGAGACATTTCTGGCCGCGGTGTTGCTCAGCTTGTCCCAACCCGGTACGACACCTGCGGCCAGCTCGCTTTCAGTTGTGGTCGTCGGCGCAAGCAACCCGGTTGTCGGCGCGACGGTGGATGTTTATGCGGCGGGTCCGGCGGCCGCGACCGCAATTGGATCCGGCCAGACCGACTCGTCCGGGAATGTTTCCATTACAATCGCGAATCCGGGCGGTAACGTCGTGCTTTATGCGGTGGCGAGCGGCGGCGATGCCGGCTACGGAACCAACTCGGCGCTGGCTTTGATGAACGTGTTCGGCACGGGCTCGAATTACAATTCGCCGATCGTCATAGACGAGCTCACGACCATCGCCTCGATTTGGTCGATGAGGAATTTCCTTCATGCAGGTGGCAGCATCTTCGGACCGTCGCCGGGGTTGCAGAACGCGGTGCTGACGGTAACGAACCTGTCCGACGTGACACACGGACTGCCGTCGCCCCTGATGTTTCAGTTGTTTAATTCTCCCGCCAAATTGAACACACTCGCGAACCTGCTGGCCGCGAGCGTGGGCACCAGCGGGCCGTCGTCGCCAACTTGTTCCGCGCTCTTCAGCGCGACTACTCTGCCCCACCAGGCCGCCCCGTCAAACACGATCGCGGCTGCCTTCAACCTCGCGAATAATTCCACTCTCAATCTGACATCCCCGTATGCGGTCGCTAGCCAGAGTAGCGCCTACGGTCCCGCTTGGCCGCGACCCATGCTGAACTGGCTCATCTCGGTCAACGTCCCCGTAGAAGACGGAGGCGGCGGAGTCTTTGCGATAGATTCCTCCGGTGACTTGTGGGTCGGGGCCACCGGCGGGATTACGAAAATAAGCCCGACAGGAGCTGTAGCACCGGGTTCGCCCTTCTCAGGCGGGGGTGTCCAAGGACCATCATGGTACGCCGCAGCAATGGCGATCGACGCCAATGGCAACATTTGGATCGCCAACGGTTATCCAGCTACGACCGTGAGCGAGTTCGACTCGAGTGGGAATCCGCTCTCACTAGATACTGGATACGAGGTCCCAGCTTACTTTTTGGCCGGGATTGCGATCGATCAGACGGACCATGTGTGGGTGACAAACGATAATCCAAACTCTCCGGGCAAGACAGGCAACTTATTTGAGCTGGATTCAGACGGTGCACCGATTTCCGGCAGCGCGGGTTTTACGGGAAGAGGACTTTTCCAGCCAGGTGCGGTAGCGATCGGTTCAAGCGGCGATGTGTGGGTCGCCAATGGCTCACTCGAAGCGCCGAGGGCGCCAATTCCAGTGAAGGAGGGCAGTGTGAGCCGGTTCGCCCCCACGGGTAAACCGCTCTCGCCCAAAAAAGGGTATAGAGCTGGAGATATCTCGTACCCTGGCGGTATCGCGGTCGATAATCTCGGAAACGTCTGGGTAGCGAACCAAGGAGTTTTGATTGCGGGTAAACTGGTCGACAACGTAGCCGAGCTCAAACCCGATGGCAGGCCTATTTCTCCATCAAAGGGGTACCGTGGCGGAGGGATCAATCGGCCATCCGCGATCGCGATAGACGGTGCCGGACTCGTCTGGATACTCGATGAGGCTGACGTTCCACTTCCCTGCGGAGGGGGAGACGCGGCCTACGAGATCACCGTGCTGGATCCCAACGGAGCTCCAATTTCGCCCGATCTCGGCTACTTGGTAGCTTCGTGCGGATTTACGGACGATTCAGACGTTCTTGGTCTCAGAGGAATAGCAATCGATCCTTCCGGAAATGTCTGGTTCGGCAACGGCGGGCTGGAACTCGGCGGAGGAATCACCGGACTGATGCTCGAACTCGTGGGCGCAGCCACACCAGTCAAAACTCCCTTAATCGGCCTCCCCAAAAGCCCTGACTTCGGCCGTTCAATCGACACGCGAGCAACTGCCGCGATGCGTTAGCAGGAACAATTTTATCTTTGCCCGCGTAAATGCGTTTGGTAGGCTGATCAATATGAGTATGCATTTGCGCACGCGCCGTTCGATTGTATCTGTGATCGTCGGTGCGATTGTTTTTTGTGCTGCCGCGCCGGTGTTCGCCTTCGATATCGGGTCGCTCCTCAACAACAAGCCCAAAGAGCCGGACAAGTTCGCGATCATCCGCGTCAATCAGCTTGCTTCGCTGATGGCCGATACGAACTCGCACGTCAACATCTATGACGCCAACGGATGGGGCCTGCGTTCGACCGCCGGCGTGATTCCGGGCGCGCATCTTCTGAGCAGCGACGACAAGTACAACGTCGCGACTGAGTTGCCGCCCAACAAAAGCGCAAAGCTGGTCTTCTACTGCGCCGACCTGCATTGAACCGCGTCGCATGAAGCCGCCCGGCGGGCGGAAGCAGCAGGTTACACGGACGTGAGCGTGATGAGCGACGGCATCGAGGGCTGGAAACAAGCCGGCAAGCCGGTCGACTACCCGAGCATCAAAGAGTCGAAGAACGACTGAGTCTGCCCTCGCGTTGCCGTCGCCGCATCCGGTGTTGCGATTCCCTGACAAGGAGACACCCACATGGCAGTCAAAGCTGATTTCGTTCGAAAGATCTTCAGCGGCTTGGAGCACGGCGACGGTGCTGCCTTCTTCGAGCATGTGGCGGATGACGTCGACTGGATCGTCATGGGGACGCATCCGCTGGCCGGCCGCTACAAGTCGAAATCCGACTTCATTGCGGGCACCTTTGCGAAGCTGGGTAAAGTTTTGCCCGGCGGCGCCCAGCTGCATGTCGAGTATTTACTGGTGAGCGACGATCAGGCGGTCGTGGAGCTCCACTCTGAAGCCACAGCTAAAAACGGCATGCGTTTCGACAATCGGTACTGCTGGGTGGTCTACTTCCGCGACAACATCATTGTGCGCGTGCGCGCCTATCTTGATTCCACGATGGTAGCCCGGCTCTTCGAGCAGAACCCGCTGAACTGAGGCGCACGACGACATATAGTGTCGGCGTGCAGCGCGACGCTCCCACTCCGATTCCACAGCCTATTCGCGAGCTGACTCCCCGCAGTATCGCGCTCGGCATCGCGCTCGCGCTGATTCTCGGCGCTGCGAACGCGTACCTCGGCATGTACGCTGGCCTCACCGTGTCCGCGAGTATCCCGGCCGCCGTCATCTCGATGGCGATTCTGCGGATGCTCGGCGGCTCGACGATTCTCGAGAACAACGTCGTGCAAACGATTGCGTCGGCGGGCGAGGCGGTCGCGGCAGGCGCGATCTTCACTTTTCCGGCGCTGGTCATTCTGGGCGGCGTGAAAACGCTGCCGTATGTCGAGGTGACAGCGCTCTGCGTGGTGGGCGCGACGATAGGCGCGTTGCTGGTAGTGTTCCTGCGCCGCGCGTACATCGTCGAGGAGCGCCTACCGTTCCCCGAAGGCGTCGCGTGCGCGCAGGTGCTTCGCGCCGGCGACGCTCAGGCGAATGTTCGCCCGCTGGTAGTCGGCGGTTTGATCTCGGCGGCTCTCAAAGCGCTTCAGGACGTCGCGGGAATAATTCCCGGCGCGCTCTCGGGCGCGCGATGGGTCGGCAGCGCTGCCGTCGCCGGGTCGCTCGACATTTCGGCGGCGCTGCTCGGCGTCGGCTACATCATAGGAATCCGAATCGCGGCGCTGGTATTCGCCGGCGGCGCGTTCGCATGGCTGGTCGCAATTCCCGTGCTCACCGCCTTTCATGGCGGCAGCGGATCGGGCGACGCCGCGACCACGGCCTCGCAATTGTGGAGCGGCCAGGTGCGCTATCTCGGCGTCGGCGCGATGCTCACCGGCGGAGTCGTGACGCTGTGGAAGTTGCGCACGCGCATCGCGTCCGCAATCGCCGACAGCATCCGCGTCGTGCGCTCGACGCAAGCCGTCGCGACGGCGCGCGAGGACACCGATCTTTCGCCGCGCGCGGTGCTGACCGCGGTCGCGCTTTGCGTTCCCGTAATCTTCGCCATCTGCCTGGAGCTGAGCGGGCAAGTCGCGCTCAGCGCGGCGCTGGCGGTACTGCTGACACTGATTTGTTTCTTCGCGACTGCCATCGCTGGCTATCTCACGGGAATAGTCGGCGCGTCCAACAATCCGGTTTCGGGCGTGACCGTAATCGTACTGCTCGCCGTCGCGCTGTTTCTGAAATTAATCGGCGTCTCGCAGAGCGTCGGCCCGCAACTGGCGATTCTTTTCGGCGCGATCGTGTGCACGTCGGCTGCGATGGCGGGTGATTCGACGCACGACCTCGCGACCGGCTTTCACGTCGGCGCGACGCCGCGCTCGCTCGAGATCGGCGTGCTGGTCGGCGCGATCGCGTCGTCATTTCTGATGGCGCCGATTCTGAACCTGCTGATCGCCGGCTACGGAATCGCAGGCACTCCCACCGCGCGGGCGGGCGCGCTCGCCGCTCCGCAAGCGTTCCTGATGGCGAAAGTGACGCAGGGAGTTTTCCACGGCGGCCTGCCGCTCGGAACTATAGCGACCGGCGCGGCGCTCGCCGCGATGCTCGGCTTCAGCGATCGCTACCTGGAACGCCGCGGATCGAAGTGGCGCACGCCGATCATGCCCGCCGCGATCGGTCTGTATCTCCCGTTCGGACTCAGCGTCGCGATTTTCATCGGCGCGCTGGCGCATTCGATTTTCGGACCCGAGGACGAGGCCGAGAGCGGCCCCGGGATTCTGCTCGCAGCAGGCCTGGTAGCAGGCGAGGCGCTGATGGGCGTCGCGAGCGGCGCGATGGTCACCGCGGGAATCAAGCTCCCGATTTTCTGACGTCCATCGCGCCAGGCCGTCGCGTCGACGATTTTCGCTCAGCCCTTGCCGTACTCGTCGTGCCGACGCCACCAGTAGCCTGTCTCGTTGCGCCCCTTGGATGCACGATCGAACCACTGGTACGCGCCCCATAGTCCGTCCAGTCCGCGCGCATAGGTGGAATAGGTGTGGTACACGACGCCGTCCTCGAGCACGAACGCGCTCATTCCCGGCCTCTCGCGCGCATAGGTGGCCACGTCGGTGCCGGTCATGGCAGCGCCCTTGGCGGCCCCGTCGGGTGTTGCGCGCGAGGGTATCTCGGGCTTTTCGCCGGCGGCTTTCGGCTTTACGTCGAGCCTCTGGCGGCTCGGCTGGTAGTTGTACTCGACGGTACCTTCGCGCTGTTGCTCCTCGGTGACCGAGACGTAGAAGTCGAAGTTGAAGTCGCCGCCGTGCGACGACGCCCAGGGAAACGTCCATCCCATCCGCCGCTTGTACGCCTGCAGCTTCGCGAGCGGCGCCCGCGACACGGCAGAAAGCGTGACGTCGTGATTGGCCAGGTGGACGACGGAGCCGTCGAACCCGTCCGCGATCGCCGAGCACGACGGACACCCTGCCGCGTAGTCGGGGCCAAACATGAAGTGGTAGACGAGCAGCTGCGAGCGTCCTCTAAAAAGATCTGCCAGCGAGGCGCTACCTTCATCGGTCTCGAATCGGTACTCCTTGTCGATCCGGACCCACGGCAGCTCCTGGCGTCGCCGCGCCAACTCGTCGCTGCGCCGCGTGAGTTCCTTCTCAGCCTTGAGCAGCTCCAGCCGAGCCGCCAGCCACTCTTCACGTGTTCCGAGTTTGTGGTTTTTGCTTTTGTCGGTCATCGTTTCTCTCCTTTGGAAGTCCCTTTTCCGGCCTTCTGCTCGTCGGAAATCGCGCCGATTCTGCCGACAACCTTCTTCCACCCTTCGCTCATGTTCTTGAAGGCAGTATCGTTCTTCGGGAGCACGAAGCCGGAATGGACAAGGCGAAGGCGCGTTCCGTTTTTAACTTTGGAAAGGGTCCACGTGACTACCGTGTCCAGCGGGGCGCCGTATCCGACATTTCCCTCGTGTCCGCCTTTCCAGGAATAGACGAGGCGTTCGTTCGGCACCACCTCCAGCACCTGGCATTGAATGGCGCCGTCCCACGCGCCGGCCGGCGTCGTCTGGAACGTGAAGCGCTTGCCCTTCACGGCCTCGAACCCGGTCGTCGGCATCATAAGCCAGCGCGCTATCAGTTCGCCCGTCGTCAGTGCTTTCCAAATAGTCTCCGGCGCATGCGGAAGCATCTCCTCGACCACGATATCCTTCTTATCGACCTTCGTTGGGGCCTCAGTCATGGATCGATCTCCTTCAACAACGTTCTGAGATTGGCAAAGCGCTCGCGCCAGAAGACGCCGTAGAGCGCCATCCAATCAACGAGCGGCGCGAGCCCCTTTGGGTCGGCGCGATAATGGACATTGCGGCCCTCGGGCCGGTCGGCGATAAGGCCGGCTTGCTTCAACGACCGCAGATGCTGCGAGATAGCCGATTGCGTCACCCCACTGCCGCGCGTCAGCTCGGCCACGGTTATTTCTTTGGATTTCACGATCCGCTCGAACACGGCGCGCCGCGTGGGGTCGGCGAGGGTGCGCATCACGGCATCGACGGTGGCGTTTTGCATCACGCAGATACGTTAGCGACCACTAATGCATTAGTCAAGGCTAATTTATTGGCAGGCCTGCAGCGTTTGCAGTCGCGCCTAAGATTGCGGATTTGCGATCTCCATTTCATAATACGTCAGACTACCGACTGTTAGGTTCATGAAATCCCGGACCGGAAACCGCCTTCTGCAGCTGGCTCTCGCTTTCGCTGCCTTTGGCAGCGTGGCGATCCTATCCAGCCACGCCCACGCCCAGACGATTCGTCGCGATGCGCATATCGTCAGGACACAATTCGTCAAGACCGCCGACACCGTCGACAACAGCACGCTGACCGGCAAGCTGATTATGGGTTACCAGGGATGGTTCAACTGTCCGGGCGACGGCACCACGGTCGGCTGGTGGCACTGGTTCACGGGATCCGACCCCACCGTGGACTTTCTGCCGAACGCCGCCGATTACCCAACGGCTGAACAATGCGTCACCACCATGCTCGACGCCGCCGGCAATCCGGTGAATCTTTTCAGCGACGCGAACCCGGCAACCGTTGAGACGCAATTCGCCTGGATGCAGCAATATGGCCTCGACGGCGTCGCGCTCCAGCGCTTCTCGGTGGACCTGTTGAATCCGCCGACGCTCGAGGCGCGCAATATCGTCCTCGCCAACGTGCGCCAGGCGGCGGAGGACAATGGCCGCGTGTTTTTCGTCATGTACGATCTCACCGGCCTGCCTGACTCCAAGCTGAGCACCGTCGCGAAGGACTGGAAGACGCTCGAGAACGAGGGAATCACCAGCAGCCCTGCCTATCTGCACCATCGCGGGCATCCTCTGCTCGCGGTCTGGGGCCTCGGCTTCGCGGGCCGCTCTCTCACTCCGTCCGAGACGTTGAACTTGCTCAAATCGCTCGACAAGGCCAGCGCGAAATACGGCGGCGTGACAATCATGGGCGGCGTGCCGTCCTATTGGCGGACGGGAACGCTCGATGCGTCGTCCGACCCCAAATGGCAGAAGGTCTGGCCCAAGCTCGGTGTCCTGAGTCCCTGGTCGGTCGGCCGGTTCACGGACAACGCCTCGGCGGACAGCTATAGCGCCACCGTCTGGCAGCCCGATTTGGCAGCCACGCGCGCGCTCGGCGTCGACTATATGCCGGTGGTGTTTCCCGGCTATTCCTTCGCCAACACCAACCGTGCCCTGAACCAGGGTGTGCCGATCAGCAACCAGATACCGCGCCAATGCGGCCGCTTCTACTGGCGGCAGGTGTATGACGCGATGGGGACGGGGGCGACGATGCTCTACGGCGCGATGTTCGACGAGGTCAACGAGGGCACCTCCATGTTCAAGATGCTGCCCGACGCCGCCGGCGCCCCCGTGCAGGGAATCCCGCCCGGATACACGTTCGTCACGCTCGACGCCGACGGCTGCCCGCTGCCAAGCGACTGGTATCTGAGCCTCGCCGGCGCCGCCACGACCGCCGTGCACTCCGGCATGCAGCCCTCCCCAAACTTGCCGCTGCAGTTGCCCTCCAATTGATCTGGCATGCTGCGGGCTCCGTCATACTGGCCGGGCGGAGTGGTATCTCGCATGTTTGGTCGAACTGCCATCGTGCTCTTCGCTTTCTCGCTGACGCTTTGCGTCGCCACGGCGCGGGCGCAGATGCCGGTTAGTCCGCTGATCGTGACGAAGACTAGCGTGATTCGGTTCGAGCCGCAGGTTCCGAGCGGCGATACACGCGAGGGCTCGTGCTGGACTGAATCGATCGCCGTCACCCGGCCAGGTGCGTGGCGATGCTCGGTGGGCAACGCGATCAGCGATCCGTGTTTCACAATGGCGGCGAATCACGATCAGCTTGTTTGCGATGCTGATCCGGCGCTGAAACGGGAGGGTTTCGTTCTCAAGTTGACCAAGCCGCTGCCCAAGCCCTCGAGTAGCGAACTGAAAGTGGAACCGTGGGTATTTCGGCTCGCGGACAATTCGATCTGCGAGGCGATGACGGGGACGCTGCCGGCTGTGAACGGCGAGCCCGCGCGATGGTCATGCGCGATTCACATCCGCGACCAGGTAAGGCCCGACGGAGTCGTAACGACCCTCACGCCGGGAAAAATCTGGATGGCAGACAAGTTTCCCGAGAGCGCAGTCGGATACGGGAACAGCGCAGCGGCCAAAGCCGAGCCGGACAAAGTCCCCGTAAAGGTAATCTGGGAGTGACCGGGCCGCCGATGGCAGAAACGGAATCCCAACCGAAGCAAGACACGCGAGAAGCTTTCTTCAATCGCGGCCGCGCCTTCGGCGCTGGTGAGGGTGATTTTTTTCAGCGCGCGATTCAAGATTCCGCACATCCTAACCTCCCCTCGGACAAGGGGAGGTTAGGACACTCCGTCATCCTCACCCAAGCGAGCAACGCGAGCGCCTGTCAGTCATCCTGACCGAAGCGAGCAACGCGAGCCTCCGCCGTCATCCCGACGACCCGAGCAACGCGAGCGGCAGGAAGGATCTCGGACAAAAAAACTTCGCGCACGCGAAGCCGGTACCGGTTCCTAGTCGCCGCATCCAACTTCTCCTGACCGAGTTCAGGGATGAACTGTTCAGCCTGATGCCGCCGGATTTGAAGTGCTACATCTACTGTATGGGACAGGATGTCCAACTCTCGCTCGGCTCGCCAAAAATCGGACTCTACAGGCTTGCTAGGAAAACTAATTTTGACGGAACGAAGCTACCCTTGGTAGTGCGGCCGTCCCGACACCACCACATATGGTATGAGGAGAGAGATCTACTTGCGCATCGTGCGTAACTGGCGATGGGTCAGCATCCAGCGCAACTCGCCGCCGCCGCGGTCGAAGCGCGCGGGCAGGTCAATCGCGATGCATCCGCCGGTCTTCAGCTTCATATGAACGACGTCGCTCGCTCCCGTCAGCAAAATCGACACGACCGAGCTGAGTTGCGGCTCGTGTCCGACGATCATCACGTCCTCATGCTTTGCAAATGCGCGCAGCGCGGTCACCGCGTCTGTTGCCGCCACTCCGGTTGCGAGCGCGGGGAGAACCTGCGGCGGCGGAGTATTCTCGTAGGCGGCCGACACGATCTCGGCGGTTTCGGCGGCGCGCGCGAGCGGACTGGTCAGGATCACATTGAACTTCAGACCCATCGCGCGCAGCCCCGCCGCCGCTCCGGACATTTTTTCCTTCGAGCGTTCCGTAAGCTTGCGCGCGCCGTCGTCGCCGCTCGAGGCGGCCTCCTCGGCGGTCGCGTGTCGCAGAATATAGAGCCTCATGAAAGTGTGTCCATCCCGGAATGGGAGTTCATCGAATTGTGATTGGAGTGCGGTGCGTCCGCAATATCACCGCGCGCCATTTGCGATTGATCCGGCGGATCAGATTCGATCGCATCCGTGGCCGGCGAGCTCACCGACATCAGGCTCAGCCTGCCGGCTTGTCGAATTTCCTCCAGCGTATCGCGCATCGCGTCGGAACGCTCGAAGCGCCGCCACGCTTTCATGCATTGCCGGCGCAGTTTGCTTTCGCGGCTGCTCAGCGACTGGATCAACGCTCCCGCCGCGAGCATGGTCCGGGGCGGAGCGGTCGAAGTCTCCGCATACGACAGCAGCCAGGCGGTTGCGACCGTAGTGTCGTGATAGAGCCCGAGCATCTCTTGCAGCTCCTCGAGCCGCGCCAGGGTCTTGCGATGACGCTTGGCGCCGAGCGGCGCGATCATCTTCGAGCTCGTAGCGCAGCCGCTTGATGCGAACACGGAGCTTGTGGAAAACGGGAGTCGGAGCGTCGGGGGCAAGTTTGTCACCCAGGCGGGACGCACCGCGCGAAGCCGGCCGGATCAATTGAGCGGCGACGATGCCGAGTCGCCGATCCGCCCCGACTTTCTTGATCGCCGGACGCGACAGTTTCGCGATCAGGTTCCGATAGCGCTTCGACTCGAGCAGCTCGTACAGCCTGGCGTGCTCGGACTTGCGCCGTTCGTCGAGCGCCGCGAGCATCGGTGTGATCGCGTCTTTCAGATCGGGATCGATCTTCGCGGCGCGAGCGGCGATCAGCGCCGACGTCACGTCACATTCGCGGGCGGCGCCGGCTTGAGTGCCGAGCCACGGCAGGTCGCGCCGGAAGAACTTGAGCTGCGCGGCGTAAATGACGCTCGAGAACAATTCGATCGAGGCGCGCAGGCGCCGGGTCGCGACGCGCAGTTGATGCAGCGGCTCCGCCTCGCCGGACTCGGCCGCCGTCTGATTGCGCAACAGCGCTTCGGCGCCAAACGCGATCGCCTTGCGCGCGGCGTCGGCGACGGTTTCTCCGGGGGAAAGCGTTACTCTGCGCGTCGGCGCATCGGAGCGCGAAGCATCTATCACCCTGCTATTCCTTACGCGTCGATACGCCGTGGTCGCCCGCTTCGGGATGCGACTTGCCGTTGGCGCCGGACAGATATTCGGCGATGTGTTTTCGAATCTCGCCCTGCAACTCCTCGATCGGCAGGCGCGCATCGACCGAGATGAAGCCGAACTCGCTGGATAAGCGGCGGTACTCGTCGATCAGGCGGCTTTGGTAATGCTCGAACGAATCGAACAGGTCCGTGCCAAGCGCGAGATGCATCCCGGATTCCCAGTAATCCATGCCCTTGCCCATGATGACACGCGGGATGAGAGATTCAACGTCGATGTCGAGGTAGAGAACGAGGTCGGGCACCAGCGCCATCCCGAACACCTCGCGCGTCCAATCCGGGTCGGCGCCCATCACGGAGTTGCGCGCGAACGCGGTGTACATGTAGCGATCGGCGATCACGATAAAGCCGGCCTGCAACGCCGGCAGGATTTCGTGCTCGAGGCGATCGGCAAAATCCGCGGCGTAGAGCAGCGAGAAGGTCGTGACCGTGAGCTGATGCCCCGCCTTGGCCTCGTTGATAGTCTCGGAGAGCAGCGGCGAGCGCGTCCATCCGGTGTTGCTGACGGCGTAGCCCTCGAGCTCGAGCCACGGCCGCAGCAGTTCGATTTGCGCGGAGCGGCCGACGCCGTCGGTTCCCTCGATCACGATCAAATGGCCGGGCAGCCGCTTTTTTGTGATGTACGGCAGCCCGTGCCCGTACCAGGTCTTAGCGTGGCTGCGGGGTGACGCCATTTTTTCCGTTCGCTCGCTTGAGGTCGTAGTCGTGAAGGACTTCCTGGACCATCGTGCGCACGACCTTCTGTTGATTGGGTATCTCGGCGGTAGCGTCAATCGGACGCATCCCGAACTCGGTGGTCAGTTGATCGTAAATTTCGAGCACGCGGCTCTGAAACATGCGGAAACTCTCGACCGGGTCGGCGGAGAGACCTACATCCATGCCGGCCTCGTGGTACTTGAGCTTGGCGCGTCCCGACAGCAGGCGCTCGAGCGAGATGTCGATGGGCACGCGGAAGTAGAGCGTCAAATCGGGGCGCAGCGCGGGGCTGTAGACCGAGCGGACCCAGTCGGGATGCACGCCGCGCGCAACGTCGCGCGCAAACGCGGTGTATACGTACCGATCGGCGAGCACGATCATGCCGGCTTTCAGCGGCGGCAGGATTTGATACGTGAGGCGATCGGCGAAATCGACGGCGTGCAGCAGCGAGAACGTCGTCGGCGTCAGCAGGTTCTTTTTCTTGCCGCGTTGCATCGAACGCCGCACCAGCCGCGACGAGTTCCATTCGGTGAAATGGACCGGGTAGCCGCGCGCCCGCAGCCATCGCTCGAGCAACAGCAGTTGCGTCGATTTGCCGGAGCCGTCGATTCCCTCGACGCAGATCAATCGGCCGCGATAGGGATGCGGCGTCTCGAGCAGGGTCTTCGGTGCGGTGCGCGGCGCGGATTTGCGCGGGGTCGATGGAGTAACGTGGCCGTTGGGCGAAGGCGAAGGGATGGGGGCGGCGGGCAGCTCTACCGTTGCAGCACCACCTGGCGATCCAGCAGTCTCGATAACAAGTCGGTCCTTCTCTCGCATGTCCATAGTTCGAGGTCGGCTTTCTCGCGCTTCGAATCGACTCCGACGATCACACGGCCGGGAGAGTACCTGACCTCGATATTCTTAACCACACCGAAGTGGCTTCGATCCAGCGCGTCGGCGACACGCAAAATCGCGGCCAGGCCCCTTATCACACGGCGCTTGGCGGGGCTGAGCGATTTCAAATCCGGCGAATCGAGCTTGGGGGCCTGCTTGCGGTGCCCGCGAGCCGCCTGTGCGATGACCTCGATTTCGTCTGTGTTGAAGCCGAACAGCTCCGCATTCTTAATCAGGTAGTAAGAATGACGATTGTGCCGGTCATGATCAATCGCGTGGCCTATATCGTGCAGCAAAGCCCCGTATTCAAGCAGTTCTCGCGAGGACTTGGGCAGTCCCAAAACCGGCGCCGTCGCGTCGAACAGCTTGAGCGCAAGCCGCGCGACCTGCTTGCCGTGCTCGTTGGCGCCGGCGAATCGAGCTGCCAGGGCGCCGACCGAGCGGCGTCGCGCGTCGGCCGCGGAGCGCGAGTCGATCTTGTGCGCGAGCCCGAGCAGCACGCCCTCACGCAGCGCCCAGGTGCATGCGATCAGCTCCGGCGCGCCGGATTTCTTCAGGATGAAGTTCACCAGGGTCGCCGCAGCGGGCATCAGGTCGACGCGTTTGGCGTCCATGCCGGGAAGATCGACGCGCAGCGCCGCGTTGGCCTCGACCAGGTCGCGGGTCAGATCGGCAATTTCGCCGGCCGAGGCGCTCGCGCCGTGCAGGCGGCCGAGTTCCTCGCCGCGCGACGATCGCGCCATCGCGACCAGGGTGTTGATGGTGCCCGACGTTCCGACCGCGCGGACGGCGCCTGCGCGCCGCGCCTTCCGCATCAGCGGGCCGATTGCGCGCTCGAGATGCGCCTCGAGCTTGCTCAACTGCGCGCGCGAGGGCGGGTCGTCGAGCAGGAATCTCTCGGCCAGCCGCGCCGCGCCGAGCTTCACGCTGCGCATCCACAGCGGCTTGCCGTCACGCACCAGAACCAGCTCAACGCTGCCGCCGCCGACGTCGACCAGCAGATGAGGCCCACCGTCGAGACCCAGTGCATGACGCGCGGCCTGAAAGATTAGCCGCGCCTCGTCGAGGCCGGAGATCACCTCGACCGTCAATCCCGTCTCGCGCTTGATGCGGCGGATGAATTCCGTGCGGTTACGTGCCTCGCGCACGGCGCTGGTCGCGACCGCGCGCAGCCTGTCCACCCGGCGCACTCGCAGCAGGCGTTTGAAGTTCACCAGCGCGCGCACCGCCAGGTCCATCGATTCCGCGGTGAGCCGCCCCGTCGTGAACGAGCGGCGACCAAGGCGCACCATCTCCTTGACGCGATCGACGACCTCGAGGTGACCCTCGCGGCTCACGTCCGCAACGATCATGTGGACGGAGTTGGATCCGACATCGATGGCTCCCAGCCGCATGGATAGAAGGTAACGTCCCAGGCCCTCGATGTCATCCATATGACTCCACATCCGCACCGGCGCGCGGAAAGATCGCGCACTCAACCTGCGACGATTAGAAGCGATCCGCGTTACGGCGCGATGAACGGAGAATGTCGAATTTGTTTTTGAGGGCTAATCCTTCATCGCCGCGAGCACTCGTTCGAATACTTCCAGCGAGCGGTGATCGAACAGCACAAAGTCGACGCGGTCCAGCGTCGTTGGACCACCGAGATGCGCGCGCACTTCCTCGAGCATCACCTGGGCGCATCGCTCGATTGGAAAACTCGCGATGCCGGTGCCGATCGCCGGGAACGCGATCGTCTTGAGCGAGTTCTCATTGGCACGCCTAAGCGAGTTGCGCGTCGCTGCGCGCAGATTCGCCTCCGACGTCGATTCTCCAAGCCGCATGCTTGCCGCGTGAATCACGTGCCGCGCGCGCAGGCGTCCCGCGCCTGTAATCGCCGCCTCGCCAAGCGCAATCGGCCCGATTCGATCGCATTCCTGTTGAATCGACGGGCCGCCCTTGACGCGAATCGCACCCGCGACGCCGCCGCCCAGCATCAGATCGTTGTTCGCGGCGTTGACAATCGCGTCCACATCGGCGTCCGTAAGGTCGCCCTGCCGCAGCTCGATCTTCGCGCGCCAATCTTTGCTCATCGTCATGTTATTATTGCGTCAACTGTGTGGACGAGGAAGACGACAGCCGGGCTCCTGCGATTGGCCGCGCAGATTGCCGTGGCGCTCGTCGCGCTCGCGGGATGCGACGGGCGTCGTATAGATCGATCCCCCGGCTCTATCCAGGTCGACATCGAAATCTCGCCGACGTCGACCGACCCGCGCTTTGCCACCGACGCGCTGTCATCGCGGATCAACGAACTCATTTTCGATTCGCTGGTGAAGACCGATCGCAACGGCCAGTTCGTTGGTCATCTCGCGGACAATATCGAGCGTCCTTCGGCAACCGAAATTGTCTTTCATCTGAAGCATGGGGTGCGCTTCAGCGATGGCCGCGAACTGACAGCACGCGACGTGATATTCACCTACGATTCGATTCTCGCCCCCGAATCGATGTCGCCAAAACGCGCCAGCCTCGAGGAGTTGAAGTCTATCGACGCGCCGGACGACTACACGGTCGTCATGACCACCGCTCGTCCGTACGCGCCCGCGCTCGAGATGGCGACGGAGGGAGTAGTACCGGCAGGAACTCTGCTGCCGTCGAAGGAAACCGCGTCTGCTCCCATCGGCAGCGGCCCGTTTGCGATGGTAGCTTACGCGCGCGATGAAGCCGTGCGGCTCGAGCGCAATCCGTACTATCCGCATCCGCCGGAGGTAGCACAGTCGATCCTTTTCAAGATCGTTCCCGACCCCACCGTGCGCGCGCTCGAACTGGCAGAGGGTGTCTGCGATTTCTCGGGCAACAATATCGAGTACGACGTGCTGCCGTGGCTCGCAGCGCACCATTCTCTGGAGGTCAGCAAGACTCCCGGGACTACCTATAGATACTTGTCATTCAATTTTCGCGACCCTCAGCTGCGCGATGTACGTGTGCGTCGCGCAATTGCCTATGCCATCGACCGCAATACAATAGTCAATACCATCTTGCGTGGTACCGGCCGAGTAGCTACTGGCATGCTCTCACCCGAGAATTGGGCATACGAGAAAAATGTCACTACCTATTCCTACGATCCGGAAAAAGCGCGTCAACTGCTGGACCAGGCTGGCCATAGGGCTGGAAGCAATGGGATGCGCGAGCTGAGGTTCGAATACAAGACAACGCCGGAAGGGGCACGCATGGGTGAAGTGTTTCAGGCGATGCTTCAGCGAGTTGGTATCGAACTGACTATCCGGACGCTCGACTTTGCTACCTACTATGCTGACATTCAGGCGGGGAGTTTCGATCTCACTTCGCTCCAATGGGTCGGCATCAACGATCCGAATAGCTATTACATGGTGTTCGATTCCAGGAAGACGCCGCCGCACGGACAGAATCGAGGTTACTATTCAAATCCCACAATGGATCGCCTGCTCGAAGCCGGAATGACTACTGTCGATACCGACACGAGAAAAACAATATATGGACAGGTGCAGCAACTCGCCGCCGAAGAGTTGCCATACGTATCGCTGTGGTGGGTCGACAACGTCGCCGTGATGAATCGGCGGCTGGTCGGCTTCGACGCATATCCCAACGGCAGCTTCCGTTCACTCGCGACGCTGACCCTCATCGGCGACGGCGGCGGCGCAGAGCCGGCGCAGTGATCCAGTGATAAACTACCTGGTGCGGCGCATGCTCGCGCTGGTGCCTGTCGCCCTTGGCGTGGCGACGCTGACCTTCGCGATTATCCACCTGGTGCCGGGCGATCCCGTGGTTGCGATGCTCGGCGAGACCGCGGTGCCCGCCGACATTGTGGGGATGCGCCATCAGCTTGGCCTCGACCGTCCGCTCCTGGAGCAATACACCGCATATCTCGGTGGACTCGCGGTCGGCGATCTCGGCGAATCGATTTCTTATCGAAAGCCCGTTTCACGCCTCATCGCAGAACGCTTTCCGGCCACCATCGAGCTCGCCGCGGCGGGGATGCTGGTCGCTGTGCTGTTGGCATTCCCGCTGGGATTGGTAGCGGGCTCGAATCCCGGCGGCGCCGGCGACCTGGGCTCGATGGGCTTTGCGATCGTCGGCATTTCCATTCCGCACATCTACCTCGGTCCGTTGCTCATGATTCTGTTTTCGCTCGATCTGCGTTGGCTGCCGCTCACCGGCCGCGGCGGTTTCGAGCATCTCGTGCTGCCTGCCGTCACTCTCGGCACCGCGCTGGCCGCGATCCTGGCGCGCATGTTGCGCCAAAGCCTGATTCGCGTGCGCGAGAACGACTATATGCGCACCGCACTCAGCAAGGGCTTGAGCGCGCCGGCCGCGCTTGTTCGCCACGGCCTCAAGAACGCGCTCACATCCGTCGTGACCATCGTGGGACTTCAGATGGGTGCGCTGCTTAGCGGGACGCTCATCACTGAAATAATTTTTTCGTGGCCGGGTATCGGCCGCCTGCTGATAACTGCGATCGGTGCCCGCGACTATCCCGTCGTCGAGGGATGCGTACTCACGTTTGCGATGACCTATGTCGTCGTGAACATGGCGACCGATCTCGTCTATGTAGTCATTGACCCGCGAGTGAGAATCTCGTGATCGTGCGATTCCGCAATCCGTCACTGGCTATTGGAGTGACTATCGTTGTTGCGATTGTGGTTGCCGCAATTCTTGGCCCGTTAGTATTTCGCGTCGATCCTTTATCGATCGATCTTGCCAACACGCTCGCCGGTCCCAGTCGCGCGCATCCGTTCGGTTGCGACGCGCTCGGCCGCGACGTGCTTGCCCGAGTCCTGTCGGGCGCGCGGCTTTCGCTCTCGATATCCGTGGTCGTTGTCGCGATCTCTCTCGTCGTCGGCAGCTTGATCGGGGCAACCGCCGCGCTGTCGGGCGGTCGAATCGACAACCTTATGATGCGCGGCGTTGATATTGTCCTCGCATTTCCGGGAATTCTGCTGGCGATCGCGCTAGCCGCGATCCTCGGCCCGGGTCTGATCGATCTCGCGATCGCGCTGACTGCCATGGGATGGACCGGCTATGGCCGCATCGTGCGAGGCGAAGTGCTGACGCTGCGCGAGCGCGATTACGTCCTCGCTGCCGAAAGCCTGGGCGCCAGCAAGTCGCGCCTGCTGATGCGCCATCTGCTGCCCGGCGTCGTCGGACCTCTTGCGGTGCAGGCGACGTTCGGCATCGGCGGCATCATCGGCGCCGAGGCCGCTCTGTCATTCCTTGGCCTCGGCGCGCTGCCACCCACGCCCAGTTGGGGCAACATGCTCGACGCCGGCCGCGCGTTTCTGCTGGTCGCTCCGCATCTTACGACCGCGCCGGGACTCGCGATCGGTCTTTCGATTCTCGGCTTCAACCTGCTCGGCGACGGGATCGCGCAGAAAGTTGGGCATCGCGCCTGACCGTTGTCGCTCGGTGTACGGAGCGCCGAAATTTCGTGATACTCATTCTGACTGGGAAGCGAGTGCGCGCATGGAGAGAATGGAAACCACCGAGATGGTCCGGCGGCTGACCGGTTTCATCCGCGCGGAGGGTCGATTCGACAGCGTCGCGATCGAGAATTTCCGCAAGATGCCCGGCGGCGCGTCGCGCGAGATCTGGTCGTTCGACTGCGCGATGGAGCGCGGCGGCAAGACGAGTCGGCGCGCGATGGTGCTGCGGCGCGATCCTGGCGCTCACAACATCTCTGCCAATCGCCGTCACGAATTTATGGTGATTCGAGCCGCTTTCGAAGAGCGCATTCCGGTTCCGGAGGTGTTCTGGGTTTCGGAAGATCCCGCGGTTCTCGGTTCCGCGTTTTTCATCATGGAGCGCGTCGAGGGCGAGACTCTGGCGCGCCGTCTGCTCCGCGACGACACCTACGCCCGTGCGCGCGAGCTGATGCTGGCGCAGCTTGCCGAAATTCTTGCGAAGATTCACCGAATCGATCCGGTCAAGCACAAGCTCGATTTCCTTGCCGAGCCTGGCGACAACGCGGCGCTGACCGAGGTCAGACGCTACGAGGAAAATTTCCGGCGCCTCGCGCTCGAACCGCATCTCGCGTTCGAACTGGCCTTCCGATGGCTCCTGAAGCGCGTTCCAAGAACACCGCGCAAGACGCTCGTACATGGCGACTACAGAATCGGCAATGTCATTTTCGGCCCGGAGGGTGTGCGATCAATTCTCGATTGGGAGTTGGCGCATCTCGGCGATCCGATGGAGGACGTCGGATGGATGTGCGTGCGCGCGTGGCGTTTCGGCAATGATCAGAAGCCGGTCGGAGGGCTCGGCTCCCGCGAGGATTTCTTTCACGCCTACGAAAAAGCCAGTGGCCAGCCGTCGACCCTGAAGCGGCGCGCTTCTGGGAGGTATTCGGCAACCTGCGTTGGGGCATAATCACCATCGGCCAGGCCCGGACACATATCGACGGATTCGTAAAGAGCATCGAACTGGCTAGTATCGGACGGCGAACTGCGGAAACCGAGCTAGAGCTGCTAAACTTAATTGAATAGCAACATGGTAGTGATCGAACATGGAGTGAGTAGTCAATATGCAAGACCGGCCGACCTCAATTGAGTTGCTCGAAGCCGCCGCGGACTTCGTCGATCGCGAACTTGTGCCGGCAATCGAAGGTGCGCGCCAGTTCCATGCGCGAGTGGTTGCCAACGTCATGCGAATCGTCGCGCGCGAAATAAAGCTGGAAGATCCCCTGGTCCGTGGTGAAGTGAAGGCTCTGGCGCAACTGCTCGGGCGCGACGCGCCGCATCTGCACAGCCTCGACGATCTGCGAACCGCCGCGGCCGGCATGGGCGAAGAGCTGACCGCGAAGATTCGCGCGGGCGAGGCGGACGATGGCGACCGGCGGCGCGAAGTGCTGGCGGTGGTGCGTCGGAGCGTCGAGGACAAACTGCGTATCGCCAATCCGCGATACCTGGAGAACGACATCGCAATTCGCGACGCCGCAAAAGCCTAAAAGAGTAAAAGGGCAAAGGGAGAACTGACTAATGCCGGAAACCAAAGTAGTACTTCTCGAGCAAGATGATCTGATGCACCCGAACACCGGCGAGTCCAATTTCAACGAGAGTGCATACTACAATTTCTTCGATCGCAGTCAGCGCCTGGGCGGTTTCATTCGACTGGGTAATCGCGCGAACGAAGGTTACGCCGAAATGACCGCGTGCCTGTACCTTCCCGACGGAACCGTTGGCTTCATGTTCCAGCGGCCCGAGATCAAGGACAACAAGGCCCACGATGCCGGCGGTGCGCGGTTCGAAGTCGTCAAACCGTTCGAACGCCATCGCGTCAGCTACCATGGCAGACTCTGCATTCTGAAAAATCCGCTCGAGATGGCCGATCCCGCCAAGGCGTTCAAGAGTAATCCGTACTCACGAGCCGCGCTCGAGATTGACTATATAGCTGTTTCGCCCGGATGGGGCGGCGAACTGCGCGAAAAAATCGGAGATCAATGGGTCTCGCCGAAGCCTTCCGGTGACCCCGAAGCCCAATTCGCCAAGGGGCACCTGGAACAGCTCGGCCACGCAACGGGAAAGCTGGTGTTGACCACAGACGGCGTCGACCGCGAGTTCAAAATCGATGCGCTCGGTCTGCGTGATCACAGCTGGGGACCGCGGTATTGGCAGGCGCCGAAGTTCTACCGATGGCTGACGATGAACTTCGACGAGGATCTCGGCGCGATGGCCACAATCACGGTGAATCGCGACGGTAGCGAACGCCCCGGAGGATTCGTTGCGCGCAAGGGTCGGCCCTTTCTCAATATCGTCAAGGTCGACGTTCAGACGGAATTCGTCGGCGAGCAGCAGCTGCACGACAAGATCAAGGTGACATGTCAGACCGCCGAGGGAGGAGCGCCAATAGTCATTATCGGCAAAGTGCTATCGATGATTCCGCTGCGCAACCGGCGCACCGGTATAGTCACTCGAATCGCAGAAGGTATGACCGAGTGGAACTGGGACGGCAAGATTGGCTATGGACTTTCTGAGTACCTGGATCACTTCGAGGAGTAGTCAGTCGACTGCTGTCGCCGCTTGAGTGCGCGCAAACTCTCCGAGTAGGGCGGATATGCGACGCCGCGTTCGGTGATGATCGCGGTCACCAGCTCGGCCGGGGTCACATCGAATGCGGGGTTGAACGTGCTGACGCCCTTCGGCGCGATCTGCTTGCCGCCGTACTCGGTCAGCTCGCGACCAGAGCGCTCTTCGATCGGGATCGCCGCACCGTTGGGACAGTCCAGGTCGATCGATGATAGCGGCGCCGCGACATAAAACGGCACGCTATGTCGCCGGGCCATCACCGCCAGCGGGTAGGTGCCGATTTTGTTAGCGACGTCGCCGTTCGCTGCGGTGCGATCGGTTCCCACCACCACGCAATCGATCTTGTTCTGCGAGAGCACCGTTGCCGCCATGTTGTCCGCGATCACCGTGACGGGTATCCGATCTTTGTGGAGTTCCCACGCCGTCAGGCGCGAGCCCTGTAAAAATGGCCGTGTCTCGTCGGCGAACACCCGGATCTTTTTGCCCGCGTCGCGAGCGGCGCGAACGACCCCGAGCGCCGTGCCGTATCCAGCAGTCGCCAGTGCGCCGGCGTTGCAATGCGTCAACACGGTTGCGGGATCTCCGATGAGTTCGGCGCCGAACCGGCCGAGCGCGCGATTCGCAGCAAGGTCTTCATCGTAAATCGCGATCGCCTCGGTGCGCATGCGGCGAAACAATTCTGCCGCGTCGAGCGCGATGCTCTCGTCGAGCGCGCGGCCCATTCGATCCACCGCCCACGCCAGATTTACCGCAGTCGGCCGGGTGGCTTTGAGAGCCCTTGCGACCACCGCGAAGCGTTTTTGCGCCTTTGCGCCCGCAGTGCCCTTGATACCGAGCGCGACACCCATCGCAGCTGCGACGCCAATCGCGGGTGCGCCGCGAATCACCATCGTGCGAATTGCCTCGGCCACGCCACGGTAGTCGCGATAGGTCCGAATTACCTCGCGTGCCGGCAGCAGGCGCTGATCGATCATGCGGACTGTGTCCGCCCGCCATTCAATAGTCATCACGGCCATGTGGTTTGACTCGTACGCACGCGAATGAGGTTTCATAGCTTATAGCAACCTCGCGGCGCGGTCACTTGTTTGCTGCGAACTAATCAAAAGAAAACGGCGCTGCTGATCCTTTGCGGCGCCGCTTAACTATGCTCACATCGCGCACTACCGGATTGCGGCCAGTGTGCGCGAAGCTTCGATTAGACTCTTTCGTACACTCCGCGCGCTTTTCGCCTCGCCGCTCCCGCATCGATCCATCGCGTGATCGCCGCAAAGATTTCCGACGGCCGCTTACCCTTGAGTCCCCGCACCTCGCGGACGTCGGCCGCCTTGAATTGCTTGGGAAGCGCCGAAAGCACGGTGCGCCAATTGACCCGGCCACGCGGCCCGCTGCTGATGGCCTTCGATGCACCGCCGCCGCGACCGATCAACGATCTCAGCCGCGCTTCCTCCTGTTTGAGTTTACTCAGTATCGACTCCCTCAAGCGGATGTCTTTGCGCAGATTGACGAGCAAGGTGCGCGCTTGCCGCTGAACTTGCTGGAAGGCAGATGCGGCTCCGCGTGAGGCTTTCTTTCGAGGCATGTAGCTATCTCCTTTCGGGGGAATTGTGAGTACTAATAGATTTTGAATCTACACAATCAAACCTAACTTCACAAGAATCAAAGTCATTTTGTCCATTACCAACATCCGCCGACTGGATATAGCTGTTAGGTATTTCGACTTGTGCTGGACTCAACTACCGACCACGGCGTTGCACTCATCCAGCAGATAGTCACTTCGACCAATCGAAGATGTCTATCCAGAGAACCAAACGTTCACCAAGGTTAGACAATGAAGATGAACTTGCTCTCGTCGCTCTGTGCCGACCTCGCAAGGCCTGACGCACTCGTGGCCCTCGAATCGAAACAATGGAAGGAACGGCAAGTCACGAGCACTCGTGCGATATAACGATTTTAGACTCAACCAGGAATCACAATGCATACAATATCTTGCATAGGCGTCGTTCGATTCCCTGGTCTGAAGCCCCATACGATCGGCGACCTTTCCATTACCAAGTTGTTATCTCAAAGGCCTTGGAATGAGCAGCGCGACTACTATGTTTGCGCTTGGCGCGATGCTATAAGCATTCCGGAATTTCGGACTAGAGGCGCGCCGCAGGTATCGCCTCACCACTTAGGTGTCTGTACCGAATGCCTATAGATACAGACGGAGTACGCCCGGGGCAGCCGGTTGGCGCGCGAGGAGAGGGTAATGGGCCGCAGACTGTATGTTGGGAATCTGGCTTGGACTGTGACCGACCAGGATCTGCTCGACGTATTTTCGGAAGCAGGAAAGGTGGACAGCTCGCAAGTCATCATCGACCGCGCCACCAACCGCTCGCGGGGATTCGGATTCGTCGAGATGGCGACCGATGAAGCAGCCGAAGGCGCAATCAAGAAACTGAACGGTCGCGACATCAAGGGCCGCCCGATCCGCGTCAATGAAGCACAGGCGCGCAGCGGCGGACCCGGTGGTGGTGGCGGTGGGGGCGGTGGTGAACGCCGCGGCGGACGCGACCACTAGTCAGTTTGCACATTTCTGCATAGCGGGCGATTCCTATTCGTCGTTTCGTCGCGCCGTGAAGTATACTACCCACTTGAGGGACGCTCGATTCTCGGGCCGAGCCCATTGCGGCTCAGCTCTCTGTGTAGTGAAGCATCAACGTGGAACTCATAACGCTTGAAGCGGGCAGCGAGCGCGCGGTGATTGTGCCCGAGGCCGGATGCCAGTGCCTCAGCTATCGCGCGGGCACGCTCGACGTCGTCGCGGGGCCGGCCAATCCCGACGGATGGCGCGAGCATCCGCATCGCGGCGGCATCCCGATTCTCTTTCCGTGGCCGGGCCGCATCGCAGGCGCACGCTTCACGTTCAACGGCCGAGAGTACCGGATGCCGGTGAATGAACCCGCACGCGGGCACTCGATTCATGGCTTCGCGTGCGAACGTGCCTTTCGCGTGACGCGGCGCGGACCGTACTTCGTCACGGCTACTCTCAATTCTTCTGACTATTCGGATCTCAGTTCGATCTGGCCGTGGCCGTTCGTGCTCGAGATTGACTATGAAGTAGGTAATGGACTGAGATTGAAGGCCCGCGTCACCAACACCGGCGACTCGAGCATGCCATTTGGGTTCGGCGCGCATCCGTACTTTCACGCGCCGCTCAATCCCAAAGGCAAGCGCGACGCGATGCTTATACAGCTCGACGCCGACGCGCGATGGCCGCTCGACGCGCGGCTGATTCCGACCGGCGCGACCGAGCCGCTCGCGGGCAAGTACGATCTTCGCGCGCCGCGTCCGATTGGTACCGACACTTATGACGACGTATTCCGGATGGCGACGATCTCGGATGACGATCGGTTGGCGCCGCGCGCGCGGCTGTTCGATCCGTCGCTGAAAATCGCGCTCGAGGTTCGCGCCGACGCCGCGTTCGGCGACTTCGTTGTCTTCGCGCCGCCAGACAATCCCGTCGTCGCGCTCGAGCCGTACACCTGCGCGCCCGACGCTTTCAATCTCGCCGCCCGCGGCGTCGCGGCCGGGATGCGCCAGCTTGCGCCTGGCGAGACCTTCGAGGCCGGCTTCGAGATTCGCCTCAACGCCCCTTGAAGCGCGGCTCGCGCCGCTGCGCCAGGGCCGCCGCGCCCTCGCGAAAATCTTCGGTCATCAGCAACGAGCTCTGCGCCAGCACCTCGAGCTCCTGGAACGTCATCTTGTCGAGGCCGTGGCCTTTGTCGATGATCCGCTTCGCGAGCCCGACCGCGAGCGGAGCGTTGCGGGCCATCTCTCGCGCCAACTCTTCGGCGGCCGCGAGATGCGCGCCGTCGGCGACGACGCGATTCACCAGTCCGATCTTTTCGGCGTCCGCTGCTTCAATCATCCGCGCCGTCATGATCAGTTCCTTCGAGCGCGCATAGCCGACCGTCCGCGTGAGCCGCGTGGTGCCGCCGACGTCGGGCACCAGGCCGATGCGCACCTCGGGCATCCCGAGCCGCGCGCCCACCGACGCGATTCTCGCATCGCAGGCGAGCGCCAGCTCGAGGCCGAGGCCGCCGACGAAGCCGTGCAGCGCTCCGATTACCGGCTTCTCGATACTCTCGATGCGGTTCAGCGACGCCTGCGACTCCGCCACGAAGCGCCGAAAGCGCTGCATGTCGGGACCGCCGCCGTGACCGCCCTGCGCGCCGGTGTCGTTGGCGAGCGAGGTGAAATCGATGCCGGCCGAGAACGCCTGTCCCTCGCCGTAAATGATAATCGCGCGAACTTCGGGACGATCGACCTCGTCGATCGCCTCGGGAATCGCGCGGAGCATTGCCTGGTTAATCGCGTTGCGCTTCTCAGGCCGATTGAGCGCGATATACGCAATCTCACCGTCGACTCGAACCTTGATTGGATTGTCCGCCATGACTGATACCTCGCTATTCATACCATTAGTGGTGGTTTCGGGACGGCTCCCCTACCAAGGGTAGTTTCGTTCCGTCAAAAAATGTTTTTACGACAAGCAGGCATCGCCCGACTTCGGGCAGGCTTGGCGAGCGTGTGACATCTTGATGCATACCGTATGAGTAGCACAGAAAATCCGCCGGCGTCAGGCTGAAAAGTTCACCCCCAGGGCTCGGATTCAGGAGTCGTCAAGATTTGCGCGCGGATGTTGAGCGAACATGAGTTCGATCGAGTTCGTGGATTGCCCTCGCGAAATAGTGTGAAGCATGGCCAGGTCAGTGGTGTTGTCGGTTTTCGGGGCGGTTGGGCGCGATAAGCGCAACCGCACCCTCGATTCGAACTCTGATTCCACTTTCCGCCCAGAGTAACGATCGGGATTGCAAATGAACTCGTCACCGCCGCAGCCAGCCAGACTCAAAACTCCGCACTCGCTGCCGCCGGAAACACCGAGTGAACAAAACTGGTCCGGAACCTTGTGCGGGGACGCCGATTCGATCTACAAGACGAGTTGGAAATCGGAGGGGAGAAGACGGAAATCCAAGAACAAGCTGCTCCTCCACAGCCGCCGGAGGAGGTTAAAATACTTCACTTCTCCGACCCGCATTGCGGGTATGGATTCAAGGACGACCAATGGAAAGATCTGCTGAATTGGTCCGAGAATAACAAGCCGCACCTGATAATAGTCTCAGGCGATTTCGTCAACAGCCCTTGGCGGTGGTGCTTCCGAGATGCAAAGAGAAAGATAGAGAAGCTGCGCGCGAAGGCCGGGTCCCCTGAATGTCTTACAGTGCCGGGTAACCATGACACCCGTATCTTTGGAATTTTCCCGGTTGCTTGGATCTACCCCACTCTGTTCGCCTTCGCAGCGCTTCTAGCAGCGGCAACCGCTTTCGGTATAGTGCCGTTCCTCGGTTGGTATCTTCTGATTGTCGTCGCGATCTCGATCGCTCTTAGATTTGCCCTGATCGGAAAATTCGCTTCCTACTTCCCTCAGGGGGAACACCTCAGAGTGTTCGACAATCTTGGGCTTGAGATTTTCACTTTTGATTCCGCCTCCGTCGGTCCGTATTGGGCGCAAGGGCTGATCGCGCCTCGACAGTTCATCGATTCGAAGGAACAATCAAAGAAGCGAAGAGAGGCCGCCCCCGAATCCCGACCGTTTCGCATCGGCGTACTTCATCATCACGCGATACCGATCCCTTACGAGCAGGAAGCAGAGCCGATGATGGTCTTACGCAATGCTGGCGAGTTACTCAAGCAAGCGGGCAGTCTCGGTATCTCTCTTGTTCTTCATGGCCATCGCCATCGCTTCGCCTTTTCGCGAGTGACGGTCGCGGCGGATGCCGAGAACCCCACAGAAATTGCGGTTCTATCAACGGGTTCGGCGACTGCGGGAACTGAGGAGAACCACAATTTCAATCTGATAACAGTAAACCGTTGGGGTGCGGCAAAAATCACGCCGTACTGGTCGCACAAGGGTTCCCCGTTTGAAGAGTCTCGATCGTTCTGGGCGCGCTCGGCAGAGGACGCGGCGCGCCAGTTTTTTCGGGTCAACGAACAAGCCAAAGGCTGCTATTGCGACCGCACATACAACACGTTCGACATCAACGCGGATGGCGACGCGCAACAATCGATAGAGTTCCTCCGGCTCCGCCCGATTCGAGGGCGCTATCTTGATGTAGGGCCGGAAATTGGGGCAGGTTCGACAGTCGGCCATCTGGAGCGCATTCGTCTTGAAACGCTGGCGTCTTCTGCGGGCCAGCAGATAACTCCGGAAGATCCGAGTCGGACGCTCCGCACTTACTCAGCCAAGGTCAGATTTAAGCCTCCGTTGGATTCGGCTAACGAGCCCGTCAATTTCGCGTTGCGATATTACGCGATCAACGCGTATGCGATGTCTGAGCGACAATTCAGGGAGATGTATCCTCCAAGCAAAGATCAACCGACAGAATCGTGTTACGCGAAGGTAAGCAATGTGCCTACAGCCGAACTCGTGATCATTGTTCGGCTACCTGAGGGGTTTAAAATCAAAGTTAACGGGAAGCCGGGGCTCTCGGTGTTTCGTCTCGACGATAGTGCCGATATCGAGTTGCAGAAAGCTCTGCAGGGCAACCTGCGTTACGATCCGATTCTCAACCTGATTACTATGCGTGTTTCGTTTCCGCCGCTAGATCGCGTCTATCGTCTTGAGTGGCCTCTTCCAGAAGTGTGGCCCCTCCCCAAAGGGCTCCCGAACAAGCCTGTCGCTCAGAGCCAAAAGGGACGGACCATCAATGCAGCAAAAACATTACTCAAGCTGGCGAAGTCGGACGCGTCCAACAGTCCGCTTAACATGCTCGGGGCAGCGATACTTAATGTTGCAAGTGAAGCATTCGATCTTAAGCAGGGCGATAATACACTCGAATTCAGTATAATGGGTTTATGACCCAGAAAAGCTGGCCCTCCGTGTGGCGGCCGCCAATTTTGCCGACCCGAAAGATCCTCGATGGAGCTGGCCGCTCCCCTACGGCGATGGAATCGCAGGACGGGTTTATAAGAACAATTTCGCTATGGTGGTCGTGAAACGGTTCGCTATAGACAATAATTTACCGTTCTACTATTTGCCGGTCAGCGACAAATACGTTTCCGACGATGGAGGCGAGATGCCGGCGGTGATGGTCTCGGTCCCACTTTGTAGCAAAGAAAACCCGCAGGAAATGTTTGCTGTGCTGAGTATCAGTTCGAGCGATCCAGCATCCAAACTGGTTGATCTGACTGAGGAAGATATGCGAACAACCAACAGCAACTTTTCTCAGGCGGTGGCAGATGCTTGCCTCAGAGTACTCGAGACGATAGCATAAACTTCGAAATGACTAAGGTTTCTGAATCGCTACTCGCCGTGCCGATGGGGAAAGCGGACCCGCAGAAGGTACGCGAATTGTCTGACCGCCTTTTTGACGCCTATCTGAAGCGGAGTGGGCAACAGGCTCAGGTCGTCGCTCATAACGGCAGAGAAGTAGAGTCTGACATCGTTAGCGATTCCAGTAAATCCAAGCGCTAATCTTCGTCTTTGCTCAAAACTCTATTCGTGCCGATGTGCGGTTTCGGCAGCCCATGGCTGCAGACGCCTAGCAGCGATTTAACGTTTCCGCCCTACCGCTGCGCGATAGACATCGTGCGAACACCAATCGGCCCGCCTACGGCTTCAGCAGGACCTTCATTACGTTGTCTTTTCTTGCGTTGAAGATTTCGTAGCCTTTGGCTGCGTCGGCTAGCGGCATTATATGGCTTATCAGGGGGCGCGGGTCTAGGGTGCCGTGCTCGATTAGGCGGGCTAGTTGTGGGATGTGGGCGTTGATGTTGGCTAAGCCTATACTGAAGGTTAAGTCCTTGGCGAAGGCGTAGCCGATTGGGAAGTTGAACGACGGCATCGCGAATACGCCGATTACCGAGACTGTGCCTCCGCCGCGGGCGGCCATTATTGCGGCTGTTAGGGCGGCATCGTTGCCTACTGCCTCTATCGTTACGTCGGCGCCGCGGCCTTCTGTGCGATCCAATATTGTTTGTTGCGCCTTTTCAGTGTCCACAGCTAGAGCGCCTAGCTTGCGTGCTAGTTCCAGGCGGTACGGGATGCTGTCGACGGCTATCACTTCGGCGGGGCCGAACAGCTTTGCGCTCATCACGGCGCATAGGCCTACCGGGCCGCATCCGAAGATCGCGACCGTGTCGCCCGGCCGGATGTTGCCGTTGACCGCGCCGAAAAAACTCGTCGGTAGGATATCGGCCAGGAAGACCGCGACGTCGTCGTCGATCGCGTCGGGGAGAGGGTAGCAGGTGTAGTCAGCCATCGGGACGCGCACCGCCTCGGATTGCTCGCCGCCGAGCCATCCGAGTTTGCCGGCGGCGCTCGCGCCGTAGCCGAATACCGCGGAGCCGCTTTCAGCGCATTGCGAGGGTTGGCCGCGCCGACAGAAGAAGCATCGGCCGCATGCGACGAGGCCGGACACGACTACGCGCTGGCCTTTCTTCAGGCGGTCGACGCCGGCGCCGACTTCCTCGATCACGCCGACGCCTTCATGACCCAGCACGAAGCCGGGCTCGATGGGCATTGCGCCGTGATAAGGGTGCAGGTCGGAGCCGCAAATTCCGGCGCGCGTGATTCGCACTAGCACGTCGGTCGGGGTCTGGAGCGCGGGGTCGTCGACGCGCTCGACGCGGACGTCGTGGGGGCCGTGGAAGACAGTTCCTTTCATTGTAGTCCCTTCCTTGAAAGCTGTGCGTGAACGAACTTGCTGCTCAATACGTGCAAAATTTAATGTGAAACCCCTCCGTGGGTTTCACGCTTCCTTGGGCAGGGGTGACCCCTGCACCCAGTATTAAGAAAAGATACGGGACTTCGTCCCTGTTAGAAGTTTTTTTCAACGCGAAGCTTCAACGTCACAGTTGCCTAAGCAGAGGTCTCCTTCTTTACCGCCAGTGTCGACAGAGGCGGCGAACTGGCGGGATAATGGCATAGACGGGTGCGGGTTTGCAGAGGTGGCGAGGCGCGTGGTAGTTCCAAATTCTGGGCACTTGGAGGCTCTTATGATTCAGAACGTCAAGAAAATTCTCGCGCCGATGGATTTTTCGAAACATTCGATGGAAGCGATGCGCGCCGCGATGGAACTGGCGAAGGACACCGGCGCCGAAGTTCATCTGATGCACGTAATCGCGCCGCATCACCATTTCATCCCGCTGCCTTTGGCCACCAGCGCCGAGCAGAGCCGCGAGCTGGTGCGGGAAGCCGCGATGATCGAGCAGGCGGAAGAGGAGCTCGCGCGTATCAAGAAGGACGACTTCGGCGATTCGAACAAGGTCTTCACGTTTGCGGTGGTCGGCCATCCGGTTCAGAAACTCCTCGACTACGCCAAAGAGCAGGCCATCGATCTAATCGTGATGGCGACGCACGGACGAAGCGGCGCCGAGCATATTCTGATCGGAGGAACGACCGAGAAAATCGTGCGCAGCGCGCCATGCTCGGTGCTGGTCTTCCGTCCGCGCGACCGGTCCTGAGCCTGGACGACGCTATATTCCCGGCGGCCGCGTGCGCGTGAGGCGCGGTGGCCGGCTTGTGATTGGAGATTCCCGCATGAACCTCGAACAACAAAAGGAACGCGCGCTCGCTTTTCTCAAGAACTTCGAAAAGGCGGATGTAAAGGTCTTCGAGGATTTGATCGCCGACGATTTCGAATTCGAGATGATGGGGCGGCTGCCGGGAGTCGCGCCGATCCGCGGCAAACAGGCGTATCTGAAGTCGACGCCGGCGCTACTCAAGGCGATGTTCCCCAACGGCCTGAAACTGAAGATTCACTCGACGGTCGCTGAGGGCCCGAACGTTGCGATTCAGGCCGAATCGGACACGATCGCGGGCAACGGGAAGAAATACGCCAACCGCTATCACTTCTACTTCCTGTTCAAGGGCGACAAGATCGCGCAGGTTCGCGAATACAATGACGTGAACCACGTGCGCGAAGTCTTCATGAGCTGATTGCGCAGCCGCCGTCGTTAGTACAGCCTCACGCGCCACCCCCGCAGGACGGGCCAACCCTATTAGCTCTGCTGATAGTAGTATTAGAGCGTATGGTGAGGTCGATTCCGCGCTCGGATCCTGCTTGGCGCCGGCGGCGAGCGATTCGGTCAGGAAAAAACGGTTCTGAACAAATGATAAGGGCCAGGCGGATTGCTCCACCCGGCCCGTAGCCAACCGGGAAAAGGGGGGCAAACCCCGGCCAGCACCTGTATTGTACGTAATTCCGCGAATGTTGCAAGAAGCGGCAATATTTCCCTATTCTGCCCTCGAAGGCGCAGATTTAGGTTTTTTGTGCCAGTTTTTGGTGCGATCAGACGTCACCGCCGCCAAGGGCGGGGATGAAATGTACTTCGCTATGCTCGCCAACGGTATCCAGTATGCCGCCGGTTGCGATTTCACCGTCGATTGACACGGCTATCGACGGCCGGATGTCTCCATCTTCGAGCAACTGTTGGTCAATCCCTGGAAACTGCTGGCCAAGATGGCGAACGAGCTCGCGGATTGATTTTCCGGGGACGTCAACGCGCTCGATGCCACCGGTAAATTTGCGTAACAGTGCGGGAATAACAACGGTAGGCATCGTAAAAGCGAAGGGGGCGAGCGACTTGGCCCGCCCCTTTTGATCATTCCTGATTAATCCGCCGCGGCGGAATGTTGTGTCGAGCCGCGATGCTTCAGCATCGCCTTCAGCAGCTTCGGCGGCGACATCGGCGTCTCGGTCATCCTGACGCCCACTGCGCGATAGATCGCATTGGCGACCGCCGCGACCGGTGGCACAATCGACACCTCGCCGACGCCGCGCACGCCCAGCGGATGGCCGGGGTTAGCTTCCTCGACGACGATCGTTTCGATCATCGGCAAGTCGAGGCAGGTCGGCATCCGGTAGTCGAGGAATCCGGAGTTACGGAGCGTACCCTTGTCGTCGTAAAAATATTCTTCGTTGAGCGCCCAGCCGAGTCCCTGCGCCGTGCCGCCCTGCATTTGTCCTTCGACATAGCTCGGATGAATCGCCTTGCCGGCATCCTGCGCGACGGTGCATCGCAGCAGTTGCACTTTGCCGGTGTCGGGATCGACCTCGACGTCGACGACCGTGGTCGCGAATCCCGGGCCGACGCCGCGCGCATTGACGCTCGCGCGGCCGGTGATCGGTCCTCCGGTGCGCGGGAAGCGGGGCGCGAGCTGCTTGATCGACAGTGGCGGCACGCCGTTGCCTTTCGCGTAGAGCTTGCCGTCGCGAAAATCCACGTCGTCGGGCTTTTTCTCCCAGACCTTGGCGGCGCGCTCGATCAGCTGGCGCACCGCGTCCTTGGCCGCCTCGTACACGGCCATCCCGGTTGCGAAGGTGACGCGGCTGCCGCCGGTCACGTCCGTATGGCCGATCGAATCGGTGTCGGCGGTAATAGGGCGCACGTCGGTCACCGGCAGACCGAGCACTTCAGCGGTGATCATCGCCATCGAGGCGCGCGAGCCGCCGATGTCGGGCGAGCCGGTCACGACGCTGGCGGTACCGTCGGTGTGGATGTTGACGGTTGCCGAGGACTGCATCCCGGCGTTGAACCAGAATCCCGACGCGACGCCGCGTCCGCGGAACTTGCCGGTCAGCTTCGACTTGTATTGCTCGCTGTTCTTGATGGCTTCGCAGGTTTGTAAAAATCCGATGCGCTTGAACGGCGGGCCGACGACCTGCGCCGCGCCTTCCTTGACGCCGTTCTTGATGCGGAAGTCGATCGGATCGATTCCGCACTTCTCGGCGAGCTCGTCGATCACCGTCTCGGACGCGAATGCGGCGTTGGTCGCGCCCGGCGCGCGATAGGCCGCGGTCTTGGGGCGATTGACGACCACGTCGTACGCGTCGATTTGAAAATTCTCGACGGTGTACGGAGCGATGATGCACGTCGCGCCCGCGCCCACCGGCGAACCGGGGAACGCTCCCGCCTCGTAGGCCATCCAGATTTCGGCGGCGACCAGTTTGCCGTCCTTGGTCGCGCCCATCTTCACTTTGATCTTCGAGCCCGAGGTCGGACCGCTGGCACGGAGCACTTCCGAGCGCGACATGACGAGCTTGACCGGCGCGCCGGTTTTCTTTGACAGCAGCACAGAGAGCGGCTCGAGGTAGATGGTGGTCTTGCCGCCGAAGCCGCCGCCGATTTCAGCCGGCACTACTTTGATATGGCCGACCGACATCCCGAGCACCTGCGCGCTCAGCGAGCGGACGTCGAAGGCGCCCTGCGTCGAGCAGTAAATCGTCGCCTGCCCGTCGGAGTTGTAGATGCCGACGGCGTTGTGCGGCTCGATGTATCCCTGGTGGACCATCGCGGTGTTGAATTCGCGCTCGACGACGTAGTCCGCCGCCTTGAATCCGGCCGCAAGGTCGCCGCGCTTGAACTGGTAGTGCTGCGCGACGTTGGTCGGCTTGTCGCCTTCCTCCTTGTTGCGCAGGTCCTTGAGCAGTATCGGAGCGCCCGGCCTGGTCGCGGCGTCGACGGTCATCACGGGCGGCAACACTTCGTACTCGACTTCGATCAGGCGCAACGCTTCCTCGGCGATATGCGGGCTGGTCGCGGCGACGGCGGCGATCGCATGGCCGTCGTAGAGCACCTTGTCGTGGGCGAGGATGTTCATCGACAGGTACATCGGGTTGATGACCATCTCGCCAGACTGCTCGAGCTTGTTCTCGGCCTGCGGGAGATCCTTCGAGGTGACGATCGCCTTCACGCCGGGAAGCTCGAGCGCCTTGTCGACTTTGATCGATTTGATAATCGCGTGAGCGTGCGGGCTGCGCAGCACCTTGCCATGCAGCATGCCGGGGAACGCGTAGTCGGCGCCGTACTTGGCGCGGCCGGTCACTTTGTCGACGCCGTCGTGCCGAATCGGACGCGTGCCGATAACTTTGAAATCATCTGTCGTGGTCGATGCCGCCATGGCCTTTTTTTACCTCTCGAATCTAAGCGTCGTTGCTGTGCCCTATCGCGCGGCCGCTTTGCCTTCGCCCTGCGCGCGAATGTCGGCGGCGGCGTCGAGCACCGCTTTCACAATTTTGTCATAGCCGGTGCATCGGCACAGATTCCCGGCCAGCGCGTAGCGAACTTCGGGCTCGGTCGGTTTCGGATTTCGATCGAGCAGCGACTTCGCCGAAATCAGGAAGCCGGGGGTGCAGATGCCGCACTGCAGGCTGGCGTGTTCGAGAAACTTGTTCTGCAAAACGTGGAGCACGCCGTTGGTGGCGAGTCCCTCGACGGTCCCGATGTTTTTGCCTTGCGCCTCGACGCCGAGCATCAGGCACGAGCATACCGCGCGGCCGTCGACCAGCACGGTGCACGCGCCGCAATCGCCGGTCAGGCATCCTTCCTTCGACCCGGTGAGCTCGAGCACGTCGCGCAGGGTTTCGAGCAGGCTTTGACGCGGCTCGCACAGGAACTCGACCGCTTCGCCGTTTATTGTCGCTTCTACCAGTGTCTTTTTGGACATGTTCTATATGCCGTGGTTGATTTCGATGTTCAGTTTTTCTTCGCGCGTTCGGCGGCGATAGTCAGCGCTCGCCGTGTGAGCACGCCGGTGATGTGGACCCGAAACTCGATCGTCCCGCGCATGTCGTCGATAGGCTTACAGACCTCGCTCGCCGCATGTCCGGCAGCCTCGAGGGCCGCATCGTCGAGTTTCTTACCGATGATCGCATCGGCAGCTTTGCTTGCGAGCAGGGGAGTCGCCGCGACCGCGCCGAGTCCGATGCGCGCTGCCTTCACCTTGTCGCCGTCGAGCGTGACCGACACTCCCACGCCGACCACGGCGATATCCATCTCGTTGCGCGGGATGAATCGAAGATATGCGTCGCTCGAATGCGGCGCGGGCGCGGGAATCAGCAATTCGACAAGCAACTCACCGGGCTTGAGCACGGTGCGTCCGGGCGACACGACGAAATCCTCGACGGGCACCTCGCGCTCGCCGCTCGGGCCGACGATTCGGGCGCGCGCGCCAAGCGCAATCAGCGCGGGCGTCGTGTCCGCGGCGGGCGATCCATTGCACAGATTGCCGCCGACGGACGCGCGATTCTGAATCTGCAGCGAGCCGATCAGATGCGCCGCTTCGGTAAGGCCGGGGTAATGACGGCGCATCACGTCGTTCTCGCTAATCTCGATGCACGGCACAGCCGCGCCGAGCCGCAATCCTTTCTTGGCGTCGAAGGAGAGAGTTTGCAGCTCCTTGATTTTCTTGACATCGACGAGATGCTCGGTGCGGCGGACTCCGGCGCGCAGCTGGATGAGGATATCGGTGCCGCCGCAGAGCGGGCGGGCATTTTCGCCATGAGTTTTGAGGATACTGACCGCCTGCTCAAGCGTGCTTGGGGCTTCGTAATTGATGGCGTGCAAGACTGGAAAACCTCCGGTCGGGTCAAGATTATACCCGCCTTTACACCTTGGATAGCTTACTTGCCGAGCGCTGAAAAGGGCACGACCGGACAAGCGCGCGTCAGGCAGCGCGCTTGCGCGGTTGGACCTCGCGCTCGATTCTCGGCGCCAGCTCGTCTTTCGCTTTTTCAAGTTCGAAGTCGCTCTGCAGCGCGAGCCAGAATTCCGCCGACGTGCCGAGATAACGGGCAAGGCGAAGCGCGGTGTCCGCCGAGATGGCGCGCTCACCCTTCACGATTTCCGCGATCCGATTGGCCGGCACGCGCAAATCCATCGCGAGCCGATGGATACTCATGCCAGTCGGCACGATGAAGTCCTCGTACAAAACTGCGCCGGGATGAAGCGGCGGTATCTTCTTTCCGCGTGGCATGTCTGCCTACCTCCAGGATTTCTCGAAGGTTTAGTGATAGTCCACGATTTCCACGTCGTACGCATCTTTCAGGTCCCAAAGAAAACAGACGCGGTACTGGTCGTTGATCCGTATGCTATGTTGGCCGGCTCGATTTCCCTTCAGCACCTCAAGCCGGTTGCCGGGCAGCGCTGCAAGGTCCGACAGGCTTGCGGCCCTATGAATCTCACGGAGCTTGCGATGCGCCACGTTTGCGATGCTCTCGAATTTCCGAACCCATTCGCGATTGAAGATCGCCCGAGTGTCGCGGTCGCGAAAGCTCCGGATCACACAATCAAATATTGCACGTATCGCATTGTATGTGAAGCATCCAATTAGAGGCATCCAACGTTGCGAGCGTTCGAAACTGCGAGCCCGGTAGAACTAGCCTTTGAAGCCCAGGCGCGACGCTACTTGTGCCGCGGCGAGGGCGAGGGCTGGGGCCATTGGGCCCATCAGGGCGAAGCGCGGATCGGTGGTTTGGCCGCGGACGTAGCGGACGTAGATCTGTTCGACGACCGTCGCGGTTTTCCAATGCGCCCACGCCCAGTAGTACGGCATCCCGCTTACGTCGCGGCCGGTGCGGGTTGCGTAGCGATGCAGGAGTTCGTCGCGGGTCAGGAAGCCGGGGCGCATCGTATGCGCCTCGCCTTGCGACGTCGCCAGCAGCTCGGCCGGGTCGCTTTTATCGCGCCAGTAGTTCATCACGATGCCTAGATCGACGAGCGGATCGCCGATCGTCGACATTTCCCAGTCGAAGACACCGACTATCTCGCCGTGATTCACAGCACCGACCATCACGTTGTGCAGGTAGAAGTCGTTGTGCACGAGCACCGGCGGCGGCGACGCCGGCATGTTGTCGAGAAACCAGGCGCCGAGTTTTTCCATCAGCGGCACTTCGCGCGTCTTCGCCTTCTCCCATCGCGCCATCCAGCCGGTGATCTGACGCTTGAGAAATCCGTCGGGCTTGCCGAGCGTGCCGAGGCCGATCGCCACGTAATCGACGCCGTGCAAATCTGCGAGCGTGTCGATGAATCCCTCGGACATCGCGCGAAACGCCGCGGGATCGTTGCCGAGCTCGACGGGCAGCGGCTGGCGGTTCTTGATGACGATGCCGGTGCGGCGTTCCATCACGAAGAATGGCGCGCCGACGATCGACGCGTCGTCGCTGTAGAGCATCCCGCGCGGCGCCGGCTTGAAGACTTCCCACAGGCGCGAGAGCACTTTGTATTCACGGCCCATGTCGTGACCGCCAACGGGCAGCGGGCCGAACGGCGGCCGGCGCATCACCCATTCGCGGTCGCCGAAGCGGAGCAGGTAGGTGAGATTCGACGAGCCGCCGCGAAACTGCTTGACGGTCATGGGAGCGTCGGCGCCGGGAATCTTGCCGCTTAAGTAGGCGGCGAGCTTGGCCCAGTCGAGCTGCTCCTCGTCGCGGACGTCGCCGAATTCGGGGACGATTTCGACAGCTTCAGCCATGCGCGCGATGCAGTGCGACCAACGTCACTTGTACTTGCGCAGTTCGCGGCGCGCGATCGTCATGCGATGCACTTCGTCGGGGCCGTCGGCGATACGGAGCGCGCGGCTGTCGCGCCACATCCGCGCCAGCGGGAAGTCGTCGCTGACGCCGGCGGCGCCGAACACCTGGATGGCGCGATCGAGCACGATCATCACCATGTTCGCGCACATCACTTTGATCATCGCGATCTCGTTGCGCGCGGCGCTCTTGCCGGCGGTGTCCATCTTCCACGCCGCGTGCATCACCATCAGGCGGCACGAATCGATCTCGATTCGCGAGTTGGCGATCCACTCCTGGATGTTGGACTTCTCAGAGAGAAAACTGCCGTGCGTGAAGCGCGTGCTCGCCCGCTTGCACATCAGCTCGAGCGCGCGTTCCGCGATGCCGATGGTGCGCATGCAATGATGGATGCGTCCCGGGCCGAGGCGCGCCTGCGAGATTGCGAACCCGCCGCCTTCCTCGCCGAGCAGGTTGGTCACCGGCACGCGGCAGTCCTTGTAGATTATTTCGCAATGCCCGCCGCCGCCGGTGTGGCCCATCACGGGCACCGGGCGAATGAGGTTGAAGCCAAGAGTGTCGGTCGGGACGATTATCTGGCTGGCGCGGCGATGCGGTTCCGCGTCGGGGTCGGTCACGACCATCGCGATCGCGAACGCCGAGCCGATCGCATTCGAGGTGAACCACTTGTGGCCGTTGATCACGTAGTTGTCGCCGTCGCGAACCGCGCGCGTCTTGAGCTGGGTCGGATCGGAGCCCGGAGTATCGGGCTCGGTCATCGAGAAGCAGGTGCGAATCTCGCCGTCGAGGCATTTTTGCAGCCACTGCTTTTTCTGTTCGGGGGTTCCGAACTCGGCGAGGATTTCCATGTTGCCGGTGTCGGGCGCCATGCAGTTGAACGCGCGCGCGCCTATTTGGCTGCGGCCCATCAACTCGCACAGCGGAGCGTATTCGTAGTTCTTGAGGCCGGCGCCGAATTTTTCGTCGGGCAGAAAGAGATTCCAGAGGCCCTCGGCCTTGGCTTTTTTGCGGACGTCCTTGAGCGATTGCGGCTCGGTGTTCCCGCTCTCGCCCATCGCGCGCTGCACTTCTTTTTCGATGGGGAAAACGTATTGGTCCATGAAGTCGGAGACGCGCTTGCGCAACTGTTCGGTCTTGGGAGTCAGCGAAAAGTCCATTTCGATTTTTTTCCTCGCAAGGCTGATGACTTATATCGCAACAGGTAACTCAGATTGGGCGGAAATGAAAGCGAGCGAGTCAGGTCACGCGGCGGGCTTGCGCATCACGTAAAAGACGTAGCCGTACGCGTTGTGATACGCGCGGAAGAGATCGTGCTCGCGCCGATGTTCGTCGAGGGTTGCGAGCATGTCGGAATCGTCGGCGTATTTTTCTCGCAACTCCTCGACCCGCCGCTCGGCCGGCCCATAGTAGTTGTTCCACCAATCCTGCGCTGGCAGCACGAATCCGTCGGCACCCGCGTATCCCGTTTCCGTGACGATCTGGCAGTTGCGCTCGATCGTCCCCATGCCGGGATAGCCGCGCGCCCAATATTCGGCGGCCTCCGGCGGCGGATCGGGCACCAGCCATGTCAGTTCGGAGACCGCGAGCCATCCGCCCGGTTTCAGAAAACGCCGCCACGCGTCGAGACCGGCGGCGAACCCCGCAATATAGATGGCGCCCTCAGACCAGATCAGGTCGAACGACGCGTCGGCGAAATCCATGTCGAACATCGAGGTGTTGACCGTCGTCACTTGCGGCAGAACTCCCGCCGCGCCGGCGCGTTCGGTCAATTCGTCGAGAAATCGCTGGCGGATGTCGACGGCCACGATCCAGCCGCCGGTCCCGCGTGCGAGATCGATAGTCTGCGCCCCCGGACCGCATCCGACGTCCAGAATTCGCGGGCGCGGCGGCAGCCCGCGGACCATGCCGAGCGCGCGCAGCGTGGCCGCTGTGGAGCCCGGCGCTTGTCGCGGCAGTCCCTCTGTCAACTCGCGAAAGATGCTCATCTCCCCCCGGCCATACTGCCGTCTGAAGCGCGCGAACTCAATCGCCGAGATATCAGGCGCGCGGCTTGTCGGCGGCAAATCGGATGCGAACGTAGTCGGCAGACCATTTGCCGTCGCTGTCGCAGAGATCGGGCCGCAGCATTTCGCACACCTCGTCGATGAAACCGGCGCGATCGTTGTCCGCCAGCTGCGCCATGAAGCTCTGCGCAAACGTCTCGAGCCATCCGTTGATTTCGGTAGGCAGCGGAGTGGGGCGGGGAATCAGCGCGATATAACGGACGCTGAATCCGAGACGAGCGAGCCGCGCGGAGTAATCTTCGACAGTTGGGAAATACCAGGGGTTGAGGGCGTCGCCGTCGATACCGCGGCGCCGCAGCGCGTCGATCAGCGCGCGCTTGACAGTCGCGACGCAGCCGTGGCCGCCGAACTCCCCGACGAAGCGGCCGCCGGGCCGGAGCGCGCGCCATACGCCGGCGATCACGTCGTCGGCAGGCTTCATCCAATGTATTGCGGCGTTGCTGAACACCGCGTCGAACTCGGCGTCGAAGGCTAGCCGCGCGCCGTCGGCGACGCGCGCGTCGAGACCGAGGCGTCGTGCAGCCTGGACCTGCGGCGCGCTCGCGTCGACGCCGACGACCTCGCATCCCAGCTCGGCGAGCTTCTTCGTGAGCACGCCGTCGCCGCATCCGAGGTCGAGGATTCGCTCGCATGGGCGCGGCGCCAGCAGCGCGACCACCGGCGCGCCGAGGTCGGAGACGAAGCGGGCGTTGCGCGCGTAAACGTCGGGGTCCCAGCTCTGGTTGGTGTTCGTCATGTAGTTAACTATAGTTAATAATCTGCGCGACGCAACAGTCTTCGTGTGTCTTTTTGAGCGGAAACCTAACCCTAACCCCTTCCCTCGAGGGAAGGGGAACAATCGCGCTTGCGTGCGGACGATTGAACAGAGATCGCGAGATGCGCGAGGATAGTTGCGGGAGATCGAAAATGGAATTGGCAAAACGATTCGTCGACGTGGGGATTTTCACCAACCGGCTCGACGAGATGCGCGCATTTTACGGCGAGCGAGTCCGCCTGCCCTACGAGGAGCTGCTGCCGGTCGGCGGCGGCGTGCGGCAATATCGTTACGGATTGCTCGGCTCGGTGCTGAAGATAAATCACGCCCGCGATCCGCTGCCGTCGCGAGTCGCCGGCGGCTACCGCAAACTTTCGATTTCCGATCCGCGCACGCCGATGCCGCTTGCGATGCAGGATCCCGACGGCAACGACCTCGAGCTGGTGCCGAGCGGCCAGCGCGGCGTCAATCAGATCGACATCCATATCGGCGTCACTGACGAGGCCGCCTTCGAGCACTTTTACAGCGACGCGCTAAGTGCGGAGCGGCTTGGCGCCGGGCGCTTCAAGCTCGGCGAGACGATTATCAGCTTTCATCGCGACGGCGCGGCGACACGCGCGCCAAAGTCACCGCCGGGCAGCGCGATGGACGCGCTCGCGTCGATGCGCGCGGTCGGGATGCGCTACATAACGGTGCAGGTGCGCGACGTTGACGCCGAGCATCGACGCTTCATGTCGATAGGCGTGTGGGAAGGCGCCGCGCCGGTGACGCTGGGCGCGGTCGCTCGCATTTCATTCATCCGCGACCCCGACGGCAACTTCATTGAGATTTCGCAGCGGGCGTCGCTGACGGGGCCGATCCCGAGCTAGGCGGCGGCGCGGCGGGCACCGGATTCGTCGCGACAGATGCCAACGGCGTCGCGCCAGGTGGGCCTTGCGTCGGTTCCGTCGCGAGCAGCGCCTGAACGATCGGCACCAGCGACAGGTGCGAAGGCTCATGGCCCGCGGCTCTTTCCACGATCCTCCTGATTTTGGCGCTTGAATAGTTTTGCCGCGCGACGATCAGCGGTACGTAGCTGTCCTGCGGCGACGCGCTGCCATGCCACGAGTGATACGGGCCTGAGAAGTAGTAGCGATTCTGAATCGGGTTGTTCAGTCCCGACTTCGTTAGCAGCAGGATGTCGCCGGCACGATTGCCATACGGCCCCACGCTCAGCCATCGCATCCGCCGGTCGAGCTGGATCAAATCAGGCCGGTGATGGAAGAGCAGGTATTCCCAAATCGGCTCCAGATGATGACCGTCGTAGATTTCGAACTCGTTGGTATCTTTTCCCGCCGGAGTCGGAACGCGCGCGAAAATCAAGTCGAGCGTGCCCTTCATCTGCGGCACCGGCTTGCCGGTTTTGTTCGAGTTGTAAAATGCCCGCACAGCCGGCAGCACGTCTTCCTTGTAGCGAGGCGGACGCTTCCAGTCGCAAGTCGTGCCGGGATTCGGACAGGTCGAGCGGTCGGCCAGGTAGACGTAGGCGATCGCGCCCTGGTACGCGAAAGCGGCCTGGTAGTCCTGTTCTTTGGGGCCGGGGTTCAGGACAAATTTTCTCGGCCGGAACCCTGCCGCGGTGACGACGTCTGCCGGGCCGTGGTTGGAATCGGAGCCGAGGGCATGCCGCGAATCTCTCAAGACGGGAGTATGGCCGTGATCGGCGATTATGATCACGTACGTCTGATCGAGAATGCCGTAGTTCTGGTAGGCGGCGAGCACTTGAGCAACCAGCGGATCGGTTACCGTCTCGAGGTAGTTGACCTCCATCGGCAAGGGATCGCTGGCCAGGTGTGTGTACAAGTCGATTCCCGGAAAGTAAACAACCTGAATTTTGGGGATGCCGTGAGCCTCGATGGAATCGAGCAGCTTGGGCACCGAATCCTGGTCCATCTTCTGGTAGATATCGATCTTCGCGGGTGAATTCTCGCCGCCGCCCTTTGCTATGAATTCCGTGTACAGGGTGACCATCGAGATCGGATCGATAACCGTGAAATAGTCGGCGCTTCGATAAACCGGGTTCAGCGAGACGGCGGATTTCACGCCGGCCTGCTTAAACAAGGTTGGGCTCTTGAGCGACTTGCCGACCAGCCCGTCCACAATCATGGCGCGGTTGTCGTCCATCTCCGGGACCGACACGGGCACTGGCGCGTAGAATTTCATATCTTCGCGCACGAACCATTCGTTGCCCGGCACCCCGTTCCAGGCCGTCGGCGCACCGGTGAAAATCGCCGACCATGCCGCGATGGTAGTCGAGGGCAGGATAGTGACGGCGTTCGGCACGGAGTACGCATGCTCGTACAAGCCGTCTTCCCCGGGCTTGCCAAGCATCTTCGCCATCGCAGGTGCTTTGCCCGAGTTAATCGCTTCCATGAGCTGGTCGCGACCGGCCCCGTCAAAAGCGAAAATCAAAACATACGGCCCCCCCTCCTCCGGCCGAAGATGATGCTTGACCTGCTTTTCGCCGCCGGCGAGCACCATTTTGACCGAGCTGCATGAAGTCGTGGTGAGCAGCAGGACGTACGTCGAGACCAGCGCGCAGCGGAGGACGATGGAGACAGGATTATGGCGCTTCATTTTATTTGATAACGAAACTCTAACTCGATACGAGATTCGGAAAAAGGACAGAACGGCGAGGCGCGTCGCTTGCGGCCCCGAGCCGAATCAGTACAGCGATTTTTCGTACTGGCGCGCGAAGAAACGACCTGTGGATTCGGGTACCATCACGTCGTCGCGACCACCGAACCGATCGCGGTTGCGATCGGCTCGGCGGTGGGACTCATTTCAGGGAGATTGCGGTGATTACGGGTTACGCCCAGCGCGAGCGCGGGCGATTGCGCGTCGATCGATTGCGCGCGCCCGACGAGCGGAACACGGTCACCGGCTTGGGTGCGTGAATTTCGATTTTCTCGAAACCCTCGACGTGCTCGCGATCGAGCGCGTTGCCGAGCGTGCGTTCGAGCCGCGCCAGGTTGACGCGTTCGTCCTGCGTCACCAGGCTGATCGCTTCGCCCGCCTTGCCCATCCTGGCCGTGCGGCCGATGCGATGGATATAGCCGTCGGTCTCGTCGGGTAGATCGAAGTTAATCACGTGCGAAACGTCGGGGATGTCGAGTCCGCGGGCGGCCACGTCAGTCGCCACCATCACGCGAAACTTGTGCGCGCGGAATCCCGCCAGCGCCGCGTTGCGCTGGCTCTGGGAGCGGTCGCCGTGAATCTGCACCGCCTTGATATTGGCGCGTATCAGCAGCTTGGCGACCCGGTCCGCGCGGCTCTTGGTGCGCGTGAAGACGATCGCGCTCTCCACTTCGGGCCTTTTCAGAATCTCGAGCAGCACCGGCCCCTTGTTCTCGAGCGTAACCGGGTAAATCGACTGGCGAATCTGCGACGGCGGCGCGGACTTGCCGCCAACCGTGACGCGCTCGGGCGTGGTCAGAAATTCGCGCGCGATCATCTCGGGACCGGACGCCATCGTCGCCGAGAACATCATGGTCTGCCGCTGCTTCGGCACCATCCGCATGATGCGCCGCAGTTGGGGCAAAAAGCCCATGTCGAGCAGGCGGTCGGCTTCGTCGATTATCACGACTTCAATTTTGTCGAGCTTGACGATGCCGCGCTCGATGAAGTCGATGAGCCGTCCGGGACATGCGACCAGCACTTGCGCGCCCTTGCGAATCTGGTCGATCTGGTGACGCTCGGATTCGCCGCCGACGACGGTCGCGCAGCGGATGTGAGTGTGGCGTGCGATCAGATCGAACTCGCGCGCAGCCTGTGCGGCCAGCTCGCGCGTCGGCATGATCACCAGCGCGGCGAGATGCCGCGTATGCTTGCGATGCAGCCGATCTATAGTCGGGATCAGAAAGGCCGCGGTCTTGCCGCTGCCGGTTTCAGCCGTGGCAACCACGTCGCGCCCGCTGAGCGCGACCGGGATAGCTCCGGCCTGGACCGGGGTCGGTGTATGATGACCGCGGTCTTTGATTGAACGATGGATCTCTGGCGATACGGGAAATTCAGAAAACGACAAACTGTATCCTATGGTTCAGAACCCCGGATTCCAGTTCGAAAAAAAGTGCCGAACTTGTGGGTCTGATGAGTTGAGAGGGTGGCGTCACGGAATCCGACGCGCGCATAAAGTCACGATTGACTTGGCCGCAAGGATACAGGAACTCTGGCAGCGACACAATGGCCCCCACAGCCAGCGCGAGAGAACTTAATTGTAGCGAAACCCACGGCGGGTTTCACATTTAATTGAGTCTCTTAAGGTTCCATCCTAATCTTCGCCGGTGTTATCGTCGTAAATCCCGCCAGAGGTGCGATGTCCCGTGAAGGATGAAACTTCAGTCGATCCGTTGATAGTAACCCACGAGGCGCCGATTGGATGGCTGCGGCTTAACCGCCCGCAGGTTCGCAACGCGCTCAATCTTAGGACCTGGCAGCGGATTGCGGAAGGCGTCGCGGAACTGGCGACCGACGACGCGATTCGCGTGATCGTGATGCGCGGCGGCACGCCGCAGGCGTTCATCGCGGGCGCGGATATCTCCGAGTTTCCCGCGATGCGCGCCGACGCGGCGCAGGCGCGTGCTTATCGCGACGCGCCCAACAGCGCAATCGCGGCGCTGGTCGAATGCCGCAAGCCCGTCATCGCGATGATTTCCGGCGTATGCGTCGGCGGCGGCGTGCAGGTCGCGCTCGCATGCGACATCCGGATTGCGGCGCGCGGCACGCGCTTCGGAGTTCCTGCCGCGCGGCTGGGACTCGCGTATCCGCTGGAGGGCGTCAACATGCTCGCGCAGACCGTGGGACCCGCCAACGCGCGCGACATCCTGCTGTCGGCGCGCCTGTTCGACGCCGAAGAGGCGCTCCAGATGGGCCTCATCAACCGGCTCGTCGATCCTGAAAAGCTCGAGGAAAACGTGCGCGACTACGTGCTCAAGATGGCGACCAACGCGCCGCTGACGATGGCGGCCGCCAAGCTGGCGATTCGCGAGAGCCTGAAAGATCGCGAGGAGCGTGACGCGAAGTCGGTCTCCGCGATGGTCGCGCGATGCTTCGACAGCGAGGACTACCGTGAAGGCGTCCGCGCGTTTCTGGAAAAGCGCCGACCCGAATTCAAGGGCCGCTGAGTCCTCTGCGTAACGAATTTGTTAATGAAATGAGGTCATTTCATTAAGAAACAGTCACGCCTGCTTGCAACAGTCACGCTTGCATGTTAACGGAGTGGCAATGTCATCGCTGCAAGAAGAGCGGAGCGCGGAGACTCGGCGGCGGCTGCTCGACGCTACCGTGGCCTGCCTTTTCGAGCGTGGATACGCCGGCACGACGACGACAGAAATCGCCAGCCGCGCCGGAGTGTCCCGCGGCGCGCAGTTGCATCATTTTCCGAAGAAAGACGAGCTCGTAGTCGGCGCGCTCGAGCACGTCTTCGAGCTGAGGCTGAGCGAAATGAGTGCGGCAATCGCGGAGCCGCCGTCCGGCAGCCGCGAGCATCGCCTGAGCGTGGTAATCGACACGATGTGGCCGATGTTCAAAGGACCGACGTTCTATGCGTGGCTCGAGTTGGTGGTCGCGAGCCGCACCGATCCCGCGCTCAACGACACGGTGCGCGAGGCGAGTGAGCGTTTCGGCGAGGGATTTCGCGTCGGGCTCGCCGCGCTGCTCGATTGGCCCGCCGATCGGCAAAACAAGCTGGACGATTTGATCAGCATCGTCTTCGGACAACTCGAAGCGCTCGCGCTCGAGCGGGTGCTGTTCGCGCCGGCTGAGATCGATCCGCCGGAGTTCGTGCGCGGGCTGGAAACGGCGAAACGGATCGCGACCGCGATAGTGCGCGAGCTGGACGCATCGGAACCAAGCGAGAAGCGGGAGGTGAACTGACCATGGGCGAGGCAACCGCGACTCAGACGTCACAGGACATCTACTTCAATCCGTGGGACGAGAATTTTCGCGCCAATCCGTATCCGCACTATCGCCCGCTGCTCGCCGGACCGCCGCGAATTATCGACATGGGTTTCAAGTTCGTGCTCGCCGCGCGCTACGCCGATGTGCGCGCGATCCTGACGGACCATGCGACCTTTTCGAGCGTGCAGCCGGTCGGGATGGGATTCGACGAACAGGCCAAAGTATTTGGCGATGCGCCGACCATGCTCGGCTCCGATCCTCCGACGCAGACGCGGCTGCGACGGCTGGTCTCGCGCGATTTCACGCCGCGACGAATCCGCGAGCTGGAACCGCGCATCCGCGAGATCGCGAAAAATCTCCTTGACGCTGTGGAACGCAAGGGCGAGTTCGACGTGATGGCCGATCTCGCAAATCCGCTGCCGGTGATGGTGATCAGCGATCTGCTCGGTGTGCCGCCCGAGGAATACCAGCAGTTCAAAAATTGGTCAGACAAAATTGTCGAAGCGGACAACACTCTGCCCGGCATGCCGATACCCGACGAAATCAAGAGCGCCTTCGGTGAGCTGAGGACCTACTTCATCCAGGAGATCGCGCGACGCCGCAAAAATCCCGGCACCGACCTGGTGAGCGCTCTCGTCGCGGCGCACGATGAAGCCGAAGCGCTCAGCGCCGACGAGCTGCTGCAATTCGTCGTGCTGCTGTTGCTCGCGGGCAACGAGACGACGACCAATCTGATCGGTAACGGGATGCTCGCGCTTGGACGTAATCCGGCCTCGATGGCGGCGCTGCGGTCGAAGCCCGAGCTGCTGCGCGGGACGATCGAGGAGATGCTGCGTTACGACGGGCCGGTACAAGCGACGTTCCGCACCGCAACCAGGGACACGACAGTCGGCGGGACGCCAATCGCGGCCGGGATGGGCGTGTTCGTGATAATCGCGGCGGCGAATCGGGACCCGGCGCAATTCGAAGACCCTGAAAAATTCGATATCACGCGCGAATCCAACGAGCAGGTGGCGTTCGGCGAGGGAATCCATTTCTGCATCGGCGCGCCGCTGGCCCGGATGGAAGGATCGATCGCGATTGGCAGTGCGCTCGAACGATTCCCTAATCTCCGGCTGAAAAATCCCGATGCCCCTGTCACCTACAAAGGCTCGTATTTCCTGCGCGGACTCAGCCGTCTCGAAATGGCGCTCAAGTGACATCGCGGGACTGCGTGCAGTCATATCGATGCAGGTCCACGCGATGAAAACACGCGGGTTGGTGTACGTGCTGCGGTGGCACTGGGCTTGCAGCCTAGTGCGCGGCGCATACGCGCGGGACGTGCGATGAATTGCGAACAAAAGTGAAATCTACGCAAAAGGAAGTCTCACCATGAACCAGGCCGCGGAAAACATATACTTCAACCCCTGGGATCCCGCGTTTCGCGCCAATCCGTATCCGCATTACAAGCCGCTGCTGGCGGGTCCGCCACGGATTCTCGATTTGTTCGGGCCGACCGCGATGGTCACTCGCTATGCCGACGTGACGGCCGTGCTCCGCGACCATGCTCATTTCTCGAGCGTGCGGCCGCGCGATCCTTCCGAGCCCAACGACGAGGGACCGTTCGCCGGCGCGCGCACGATGCTGTTTTCCGATCCTCCCCTGCATACCCGGCTGCGCCGCCTGGTCTCGCGTGATTTCACGCCGCGTCGAATCCGCGACATGGAACCGCGCATCCGCGAGATCGCGAAGGACCTTCTCGACGCCGCGGATGGCAAGGGCGAGCTCGAAGTGATGAGCGGGATTGCCAACGCGCTGCCCGTGATGGTTATCGCGGAGATGCTCGGCGTGCCGCCGGACCACTATCAGCAATTCAAGCACTGGTCCGACACGGTGGTCTCGGGCGACAACACGCTGCCCGGCACTCCGCTGCCCGAGGAATTTCATATCGCGAAAAATGCGTTGCGCAATTATTTCGCCGAGGAGATCGACCGCCGCCGCAAGAGTCCCGGGACCGACCTGGTGAGCGCGCTCGTCGCCGCGCACGACGACGCCGAGGCGATGAACGCCGACGAGCTGCTGGCGTTCGTGTTGCTCCTGCTGCTGGCCGGCAACGAGACCACCACCAATCTGATCGGCAACGGGATGCTCGCGCTCGGCCGCAATCCCGCGCAAATGAATCTGCTCCGGCAAAGCCCGGAATTGATGCCGCGGGCGATCGAAGAAATCCTGCGTTACGACGGACCGGTGCAATCGACGATTCGCTTCACCAAAGAAAACATAAACCTGGGCGGTACCGACCTGCCAGCCAACCAGGGATGCTTCATAATCCTGGCCGCGGCAAATCGAGATCCGGCGCAGTTCGAAGATCCCGATCGTTTCGATATCGCACGCCCGCCTCGCGACCACGTCGCGCTGGGCGAGGGTATCCACTTCTGTATCGGCGCGCCGCTGGCGCGGATGGAGGGAGCGATCGCGATCGGCGCGATGCTCAAGCGCTTCCCGCGCCTGCGGTTGAAAGATCCCGCCGCGCCGGTGACCTACAAAGGTTCCTACTTCCTGCGCGGATTGGCGTCGCTCATGATGGCGACTGATTGAGCGAAGGATCGATCATGGCCGAAGCGACAGAAGTGTATTTCAACATTTGGGATCCCGAATTCCGCGCGAATCCATATCCGCACTATGATCCGCTGCTGGCGGGACCGCCGCCTCTCGTCAATGCCGGACCGATGACGTTCGCGCTGGTGGTGCGCTATGCCGACGTCACCGCCGGGCTGCGCGACCATGAGCATCTGTCGAGCGTCCAGCCGATGCCGCCGCCCGAGCAGATTTACCAGGGCCGCTTCAAGGGTTCGCGCAACATGCTCGGTTCCGATCCGCCGCAACACACCCGGCTGCGCAAGTTGGTGTCGCGCGATTTCACGCCCCGGCGAATCCGCGATCTCGAGCCACGCATCCGCGAGATCGCAAAAGAACTGCTCGACAAGGTCGAAGCCAAGGGCGAGTTCGACCTGATGGCGGACCTCGCCAACGTGCTGCCGGTCACCGTGATCGCGGAGATGCTCGGCGTGCCGCCGGAGCTCAACGCCAGGTTCAAGCATTGGTCGGACTCGATCATCGCAGGCGACAACAACGCGCCCGGCAGTCCGCAGACGCCCGAGAGGGTGCGCGTGATCGATGAATTGGGCGACTACTTCACTGCTGAGATTGAAAAGCGCCGCGCCAATCCCGGGCCCGACCTGGTGAGCGCGCTGGTCGCCGCGCACGACGAAGGCGAGGTGATGTCGGCGGCGGATCTGCTGAGCTTCGTCACGCTGCTGCTGGTAGCGGGCAATGAGACAACGACCAATCTGATCGGCAACGGCACGCTCGCGCTCGGGCGCAATCCCGATCAATTCGAAACGCTCAAGCGCAATCCCGCAATGCTGCCGCGCGCGATCGAAGAGATGCTGCGTTACGACGGCCCCGTGCAATCGACCGTGCGGTTAACGAAGGAACCCGTACAGCTCGGCGGAACCGCGATTCCCGCGGGAGCATTCGCGCTGATGATCGTAGCGGCGGCGAATCGCGACCCGGCACAATTCAAGGATCCGGGGAAATTTGACATCGCGCGGGATCCGAATGACCACGTCGCGTTCGGCGAGGGAATCCACTTCTGCATCGGCGCGCCGCTGGCGCGGATGGAGGCGAGGATCGCGTTCGAGGCGATGCTGGCGCGGTTTCCGCGGCTACGGCTGAAGGATCCCGCGGTAAAGCCGGTCTACAAAGGATCGTATTTTTTGCGCGGCCTCGAATCATTGCCGCTTGCAATCGATTAGATCGCGATGAACGACCCTGCCGCCATTCTCGAGTTGAAACCTGAGCCCGAGGACTCAGACCGCAAGAGCGTCCGCCTCGGATTCCTAGGCAGGACGCCACCGTTCACCAAACGGCAACGCCGGGTATTCTGGATCGCGTCGACGGCGGGATTTTTCGATCAATACGATCGCGCGCTTCTGAGTCTTGCGCTCAAACAAATCCAGGCCGGCCTCAAGATCGCCGAATCGCGCCTGGGCGCCGTCCTCTCGGTGATCCGGCTCGGCTATTTGCTGTCGATGCTGATGACGCCCTTTGCCGACGTGTTCGGGCGCCGCCGCCTGCTGCTCTACACGGTCTTCGGCTACACGATTTTCACCGGCCTCATCGCGATCGCGCCGAACGCGCGGACTTTCGTTGCGTTCGAAATAATCGCGCGCGCGTTCGCCGGCGCCGAAGCCGCGATCGCGATGGTGATAGTCGCGGAGGAAGTCGACGCCGCCCATCGTGGCTGGGCAATCGGCCTTCTCAGCGCGGTGTCGAACGTGGGCTACGGTCTGGCCGCGATTGTGTTCGCATTTATCAATACGATTCCTTACGGATGGCGCGGGCTGTACGCGATCGCGCTGGTGCCGCTCGTGCTGATCATTCCGCTGCGCCGCGTACTGCCTGAAAGCACGCGATTCGAGAAGGAGAAACTCGAGGGGTTGCGGCCGGTGAAGATCTGGGAGCCGCTCGCTCAGCTCTACAGCGCGTATCCGGGACGGCTCGTCATGATGCTGTCGATTGCCTTCCTCGGCTCGATGGGCGGCAACGCTGCCGGCTTTCTGTTTCCGAAGTTTCTGCAGGAGGCGCATCATTGGTCGCCGGGAAACGTCTCGTCGTTGGTTTTTTTCGGCGGGGCGCTCGGAATTATGGGCTCGATCGTCGCGGGCCGGCTGAGCGATCGCTACGGGCGGCGCGTGATGGGCACCGCATTCCTGTTCCTGTCGCCGATCCTGACCATTTGGATGTACACGACGCCAGGGTGGTCAGTCGTGCCGGCGTGGATACTGGAAACATTTTTCGACATCGCGGCGGGCATGATCCTCGGTGCGTACAGTGCGGAATTGTTCCCGACCTCATATCGTTCGACAGCGGGCAGCGCGCTCGCAGTCGCAGGCACCACCGGCGGCGCACTCGGGCTGTTCCTCGAGGGCGTGCTGTTCAACTTTACCGGCTCGCACGCGCGCGCGGTCTGCTACCTGACGGTTTTCTGGATGGTCGCGCCGGCGATCATGTGGTTCCTCCCTGAGACCTCGGGACGTGAGCTCGAGGAAATCTCTCCTGAAGCGAACGTGATCTGATTCCCCGCGACTCATCGACGCGCTAGATTTGCGCCGACATGGAAGCAGAGCCGCATCGACGCTTGCGCATCCGGGTCGGCCCATTCGCGCTCGTCGCCGTCCTGTTCGCGCTGCTCGGATGCGCGCGCGGTCCATGCGTCTCGATCGTCGGCGCTGACGGCAAGCCGCGCGCCACGGTCGCGGTCGAAGTGGCGAACACCGGGCCTCAGCGCGAGCTCGGCTTGATGTATCGCAAACACCTCGACGACAATGCCGGCATGATCTTTGTCTTTCCCGAGGCGGCGCCGCGAAATTTCTGGATGCACAATACGCCGATTCCGCTCGACATGATTTTTGCGGACGAGGCCGGCAGGGTGACGGGAATCGTCGCGAACGCGGAACCGTTCTCCGACAAGGTGCTCGGCGTCGAAGGCAACTCGGAGTACGTGCTCGAAGTGAACGGCGGTTTCTGCGCCAAGCACCAAATCAGACCCGGCGACCGTCTCGACTTCTCCGGCTTCTCAACCCACGCCTCGGAATAGCCGCCGCTTTAAGCAACTGTTCGCGCGGAGTAATGTCGAAGGATGCGAAAGCAAGTTGTCATTACGACGCCGTTTCCGACTGCGGAAGATCTCGCCGAAACCTATGGCATATCGAAAACACGACTGCGCCGCTTGAAGGCGCTCGCAAAAGAGATTAGTGGGGACGGTTCAAAAAAATCTCGAAATTCGCCCGCGATTGCGAAGCGCAAAAAGAAGGCGAGCTCGCGAGCATGACCTTGGTTCGAGGCTGATGCGCGATGCGCACGCGCGCCGAGCAAGAATCCGCATTCCTCAACATTCCGTACGACCACCGCTGCGAGAGTCTCTATCTGGCCGTTATCGCTGGTCTGTGCGGGTTCGGACTGAGACCCCGAGCGACAATTGAGATTCCGGGCGCGAAACGACGGCTCGAGCGCATAATCGAGCTGATTCAAGGATGCCGATACTCTTTCACGATCTTTCGAGAGTCCAGCTTGACCGCAATTCTCCGCCAACCCCGCGATTCAACATGCCCTTCGAGCTGGGACTTGCGGTCGATTGGTCTCTCGGAGCCGGCTCCAGCCACGAATGGTTTGTTTTCGAATCCAGGCCTCACCGACTCTCGAAATCTCTGAGCGATCTGAACGGAACCGATCCTTACATTCACGAAGGTACTGTCAACGGGCTGCTTCGAGGGTTGATGAACGCTCTCACCCGAGCGACTCATCGCCCCGAACTCGCGGACCTGGACGCAATTTACCGCGACCTGAGGAAAGCAGCTCGCAAGATACGTACGGAACGGGGTGGCAGTCCGTTCGAAGCTCGAGCATTTCAGGATTTGGCAGTTCTGGCGCAACAATCGGCTGAGCGACAAATTTCGACGCTCCGCCGAGGTTCGCCGCTACCTCCTAACGCACGGCGCCCGCTTTAACCGGCCGCCCACATGCGGTATCTATCTTGCCGTGGCGCGTGACGGGCGCCTTTTTGTTTGCCGTCTATCCTGCTTTATCGCGGTTGTGAAAAATGGGCCTTAAAGAAAATCTCGAACGACTCAAGGAGCTCACCCGCGAGGCGGAGGCCGCCGGCGGCGCCGACCGCGTCAAGAAGCAGCGCGCACAGGGCCGCATGACCGCGCGCGAGCGCGTCGAGTTTCTCCTCGACCGCGGATCGTTCGTCGAGATCGACAAGTTCAAGACCCATCGCATCACCGACTTCGACATGGCCGAGAAGAAAATCCCCGGCGACGGCGTGGTCACCGGCTACGGCACGATCGACGGACGCCAGGTCTGCATCTTCAGCCACGACTTCACGGTCTTCGGCGGCAGCCTGTCGGGCGCCTTCGCGGAGAAGGTCTGCAAGGTGATGGACCTGGCAATGAAGACGGGATGCCCCGTGATCGGGCTCAACGACGGCAGCGGCGCGCGAATCCAGGAAGGCGTCGTGTCACTGGCGGGCTACGCGGATATTTTTCTGCGCAACGTAATGTCGTCGGGAGTTATTCCGCAAATTTCCGTAATCATGGGACCGTGCGCCGGTGGCGCGGTGTACTCGCCGGCGATAACCGACTTCATCGTGATGGTGCGCGACACCTCGTACATGTTCCTCACCGGTCCCGACGTGATCCGCGCCGCCACCCATGAGGAAGTCACGATGCAGGAGCTCGGCGGCGCCGACACGCACAGCCAGAAGTCGGGCGTCTGCCATCTCGAGGCCGACGACGACGCGGGCGCGCTCGCGATGATTCGCGAACTGATCTCATACATCCCGTCGAACAACGTCGAGGATCCGCCATTTGTCGCGAGCGGGGACGATCCCGCCCGCGTCGACGCCGCGCTCGACTCGATCGTTCCCGAAAATCCCACCAAGCCCTACGACATGGGCGAGATTATCCGGCGCGTGGTCGACGACGGCCATTTGCTGGAAGTACAGAAGGACTACGCGCAGAACATGTTGATCGGGTTTGCGCGGATGGGTGGATACTCGATTGGTATCGTCGCGAATCAGCCGTCGTTCCTGGCGGGCGCTCTCGATATCGACGCGTCGGTGAAAGCCGCGCGCTTCGTGCGCTTCTGCGACGCGTTCAATATTCCGATCGTCACGTTCGTCGACGTGCCCGGCTTCCTGCCCGGCACCCAGCAGGAGTTCGCCGGAATTATCCGGCACGGCGCGAAACTTCTGTATGCATTTTGCGAGGCGACCGTCCCCAAAGTGACGGTGATCACGCGTAAAGCGTACGGCGGCGCGTACGACGTCATGTCGTCGAAGCACATTCGCGGCGATTTCAACTTTGCGTATCCGAGCGCCGAGATTGCGGTGATGGGCCCCGAGCAGGCGATCAACATTGTTTTTCGCAACGAGCTCGCGAAGGCCAAGGATGCGGTCGTCGAGCGCACGCGGCTGGCCGAGGACTATCGCAAAACGTTCGCGAATCCCTTCAAGGCCGCGGAACTCGGCTATATAGATGAAGTGATCATGCCGCACGACACGCGCCCGAGGGTAATCAGCGCACTGAAGGCGCTAGCGAACAAGCGAGAAAAGAATCCCCCGCGCAAGCACGGCAACATCCCGCTTTGAGAAAGCGGACGCTTCCCACATTCGGTCCCCCTTCCCGCGCGGGAAGGGGTTAGGGGTTAGGTTCTTGGTGATCTCACGCAACCGCGCGCGGTTAGCTCGCGTCCGCCGAATTCAGTATAAAATTTGGTTAGCCAGGGAAGATTGATGTTCAAGCGGATCTTAATTGCCAACCGCGGCGAAATAGCCGTGCGGATCATCCGCGCATGCCGCGAGTTGGGCGTCGAATCGGTCGCCGTCTACTCGGACGCCGATCGCGCCGCACTGCACGTGCGCGAAGCCGATCATGCCTACCCGGTCGGTCCGGCGCCCGTGGCCGAGAGCTATCTTAACACCTCGAAAATTCTCGAAGCCGCGAAACGCACAAAGGCTGACGCGGTTCATCCGGGTTATGGCTTTTTCTCCGAGCGCGCCGCGTTCGCACGCGCGGTGCAGAAGGCGGGCCTCACCTGGATCGGGCCGCCGCCCGAGGCTATCGAGCAAATGGGCGACAAAGTCGCCGCGCGCAAATTAATGTCGGCGGCCGGCGTGCCTGTAGTGCCGGGCTCGCCGGGAACCCTGGAGACCGAAGCGGAAGTCGCCGCGATCGCAAAAAAGATCGGGTTTCCGATCATGGTCAAAGCGGCCGCGGGCGGCGGCGGCAAGGGACTGCGCTTTGTCGAGAACGACAAGGACCTCGCGTCGGTGGTGCGCACGGTCGCGAGCGAGGCCAAGTCGTCATTCGGCGACGGTCGCTTTTATGTCGAGAAATTTCTCAAGCAGCCGCGGCATATCGAAGTGCAGGTGCTCGCCGATGCGCACGGCAATACGGTCCACGTCTTCGAGCGCGAATGCTCGATTCAGCGGCGCCATCAGAAAGTCGTCGAGGAATCGCCGTCGCCGTTCATCACGCCCAAGATGCGGGCCGAGATGGGAGAGGTCGCGGTGCGCGCGGCCAAGGCGGTCAACTACGTCAGCGCGGGAACCATCGAGTTCCTGGTCGACGCGGAGCGCAACTTTTATTTCCTCGAGATGAACACGCGCATCCAGGTCGAGCATCCGGTCACCGAGCTGGTGACCGGCGTCGATCTCGTGCGCACGCAAATCGAAATCGCTGCGGGCGCGAAGCTGCCGTTCAAGCAAAAGGATCTCACGCAGCGCGGATGGGCGATCGAGTGCCGCATCTATGCGGAAGATCCCGCGGCCGGCTTCGTACCGGCCCCCGGAAAGATCGAGACGCTAAGATTTCCCGACGGTCCGGGCGTGCGCAACGACGCCGGTGTTTATGCGGGCGCCGAAGTGCCGGTCTTTTATGATCCGATGATCTCCAAGCTGGCGGTGTGGGGCGCAACTCGCGAGCAGGCCATCGACCGGATGCGGCGCGCGCTCGGCGAATTCGTGATTTCCGGCGACTTGCGCACCAACCTCGACTTCCATCGCTGGCTCATGACGCATCCCAGGTTTCTGAAAGGCGATTTCGACACCAATTTTATCAATCAGGAATTTCATCCGAATGAAAACGGCGCCGCGCCGCGCGGTGCGGAGCTGGCGGCGATTTTTCTCGCCGCGATTGCGGCGCAGAAGAACACTAATCACGCCAACGGCGCCGGCGCGCAGCCGGTGACGGCTCCGAGTGCGTCCGCATGGCGCATGATCGGCCGCCTCGACATGCTGCGGCGATAGCCGGGAACCTGTCGATGCGATACCTCGCGATTCTTGACGGCAATGAACACGAAATCGAGATTGAAGAGCTCGCCGCCGACTCGTTCTCGATTAGTTTCGGCGAGAATCGCTTCGAAGCCGATTTGCGCAGAGTCGGCCCGGTGTCGTTTTCGGTGATCGTCGACAATCGCTCGTTCGATTTTGACGTGGCGCGCGACGGCGAGGAAACTGTAGTCGCCTCGCGGATCGGATCGACGCGGCTCACCATCGCCGATGCGGCTCGGCGCACGGCGCGCGCGGCCGGCAAGCGGCGCGAAGTCAGCGGCCGCGTGGAAATAAAATCCGCGATGCCGGGGCGGGTCGTCAACGTGCTCGTCGCGCCCGGAGACGAAGTAAAAGCGGAGCAGGGGATCATCGTCGTCGAGGCGATGAAAATGGAAAACGAAGTCAAGTCGCCAAAGGCCGGCAAGGTCGTCGAGGTGAAGGTAGTCGCGGGCCAGGCCGTCGAGAAAGGCCAGCTGATGATCGTTATCGAGTAGAGCACGATGGCTGAAGACGATCGCAAAATCGCATCCGCGCGCAAAAGCTGGGAGGAGCGCAAGCTGAATCCCGCGCTCAAGCGCGGCGCCGAGCGCAAGCCGAAATTCGTCACCAGCTCGGGAATCGACGTCAAGCGCGCGTACGATCCCGAGGACTTGAGCGACTTCGATTTTGTGAACGACCTCGGCTTTCCCGGCGAGTACCCGTTCACGCGCGGTGTGCAGCCGACGATGTATCGCGGACGGTTGTGGACGATGCGCCAGTACGCCGGCTTCGGCAGCGCGGAGGAATCCAACCGCCGGTACCGCTATCTCTTCGACCAGGGTCAAACCGGGCTGTCGGTCGCGTTCGACCTGCCCACACAGATGGGCCGCGACTCGGATCATCCGCTGGCCGACGGCGAGGTCGGACGCGTCGGTGTGCCGATTTGCTCGCTCGCCGACATGGAGACGCTGCTCGCCGAGCTGCCGCTCGACAAGATTTCGACCTCGATGACGATCAACGCGACCGCGTCGATCCTGCTGGCGCTGTACCTGGTCGTTGCGGAGCGGCGCGGCGTGAGCTGGAACAAGGTCAACGGCACCATTCAGAACGACGTCCTGAAGGAATACGTGGCGCGCGGCACCTACATCTATCCGCCGCGCGGCTCGATGCGGATCATCACCGACATTTTCAGTTTCGCGACGAAGGAAGTTCCGAACTGGAATACGATCTCGATTTCCGGCTACCACATTCGCGAAGCCGGCTCGACGGCGGCGCAGGAACTCGCGTTCACGATTGCCGACGGGATCGCATACGTCGACGCGGCGCTGAAAGCTGGTTTGCAAATCGACGCGTTCGCGAGCCGGCTGTCGTTCTTCTTCAACGTGCACAACAACTTCTTCGAAGAAGTCGCAAAGTTTCGCGCGGCGCGGCGGCTGTGGGCGAAAATAATGAAAGAGCGCTTCGGAGCGAAGGACGAACGCTCGATGATGATGCGATTTCATGCGCAGACCGCCGGCTCGACGCTGACCGCGCAGCAGGTCGACAACAACGTCGTGCGCGTGACGATGCAGGCGCTGGCCGCCGTGCTCGGCGGCGCGCAATCGCTGCACACCAACTCCAAGGACGAGGCGCTCGCGCTGCCGACCGAATCCTCGGTGCTGCTCGCGCTGCGCACGCAGCAGCTGATCGCGCATGAGTCGGACGTCGCGGACACGATCGATCCGCTCGGCGGTTCCTACTACGTCGAGCGGCTGACGACCGAGCTCGAAAAAAAGGCGGTCGAGTACCTGTCGAAAATCGACGACTTCGGCGGTGCGGTCGCGGCAATCGAGCGCGGCTACATGCAGCGCGAAATTCAGAACGCGGCATTTATTTACCAGCGCGAGATTGAAACCGGGGATCGAATTATCGTAGGTGTCAACCAGTTTACGGAGGGCGGCGAGCCGCCGTCGGAAATTCTGCGGGTCAAGCCGGAGCTCGAGGCGAAACAGAAGGCGGGCGTTGCGCGCGTGCGGGCGGAACGAAACGCGGAGACGGCGAACAAGGCGCTCGAGCGGGTCGAAGCGGCTGCCCGCGACGGTCAGAATCTGATGCCGCCGATAGTCGATGCGGTGCGGGGATGGTGCACGCTTGGAGAAATCTCGGACGCGATGCGCAAGGTCTTCGGCGAGTATTTGCCGGTGAATACCGTATAGCGTTCGGCCGCGCGATTCGTATAAAACAAAACGGAATCGGAGAGGAGAGAAAATAAATGGGGCCGATCCCGAAAGGGACATTTCTGACCAAGGGCGTGGGGCGCCATCGCGAGAAGCTGACTTCTTTCGAGCTGGCGCTGCGTTCCGCGGGAATCGCCGAGTTCAACCTCGTGCGCGTCAAATCGATTTTTCCGCCCAACTGCAAACTGCTCAGCCAGCAGGAAGGCCTGAAGTACCTGACGCCGGGACAGATCGTTTTTGCCGTGATGAGCGACAACGCGACCAACGAACCGCATCGGCTGATCGCGTCGTCGGTCGGCGTCGCGCTGCCCAGCAATCCGGCCCAGTATGGATACCTTTCCGAGCATCATAGCACCGGCGAGACCGATCAGAAGGCGGGCGACTATGCCGAGGACCTGGCCGCGATGATGCTCGCGACAATTCTTGGCGTCGATTTCGATCCGAATCTCAGCTACGACGAGCGCAAGGATCTGTGGCGCATGTCGGACAAGATCGTCACGACCCGCAACGTCACGCAGTCGGCCATCGGCGATCGCGACGGACTGTGGTCGTCGGTGGTCGCGGCCGCGGTCTTCGTCGATATCCCCAACGGCAAGTAGTTTGAACGGCGCGAGAGTGGCGCGTAGTCTTTAATCATGGCGACACAAATTCTCTACTGCTCGGCTTGAGGCTATAAGCCACGCGCGGCCAGTCTGGCCGCCTCATTGGATTCCACCTTCGGCGAGAAGACGGAAATCACCGCCGGCAAGACGGGTCAGTTCGACGTGATCGTCAACGGCAAGCTGGCCTTCTCGAAGTCGAGCACCGGCCGATTCCCGGTTGAGGGCGAGGTCGAGGAGATTTTCGCGGCGCTCAAAGAAGGCCGCGAGCCTCAGCCGGTCGAAATAAAGAAGCCGACCGGATTTGTCGACCGCATGCTCGGCAAGCTCAGAAACTGAGCGACATCGCCCAACCGCAGATCGATCCGCTACGGATGCATGTCGAGGAATTCCTTGAAGCCGCTGCGCTGGTGCGGCCCGAGGATTGCCATCTCGAGAATTCCCATCCCCTCGCGCGAGCCCATTTTCGCCTGGCACACGGCCTGGATGTGCTGATGCATCAGGTCGCGCTCGTTGACGTCGGCTGTTTTGAACGATTCGTAAGTCGAGGCGTCGGGCCCGACGTACATTCCGTGGCCCCACTTCGGATGAAAGTAGCCGATGCCCTGCATGTAGAAGTTGTAGAGCGTCTTCAGCTCGATGCGGCTCTCGCCCGCGCGCGGCGAACGCAAAATTATCTCGCCGCTTTTGGCGTGACGCGTCCCGGAAGCATAGTCGATGTTGAAGTCGACACCGGTTGCGAGATCGAGCGGGGCGCCGCGCTCCGCGCTCGTGACGGCGCCGAACTGATGCCATCGCGAGCCGTCGGCGTTTTCCATGGCGTCGCAATGCGTGCAGATGTCCTCGAAATTAGTCGGCGCCCACAGCCAGTAGAACTGGCCCATCGCGGCCGACGGCACGCCCGCGGGATCCTGCGGTCCGATTCCGCGCACGCCCCACGAACGATCGCGCGAACCCCACACTCGTGACGGCTTCGCGTCGTAAGTCTTGCCGGCTACCGTCAGGCTGCCGCTGTAGCCGCCGTGCTGCGTGAACCGCGTGAGATCCATGACGAGGCGCGGACCGGCGCGGCGCGAAAAGCGAGGCTCCTCGATCGCATCGGCGCGCGCCTCAAACGTTAGGTCGGCCTTTACGGCTTCGTGATCGACGCGAAGACGGATCGATCGCATCGGCCGTACGATCTCGATTGAGATCGGGCCGGCCCGCGTGTCCATCCGCTCGGCGCCGAGCACCCGCGACGCGCGCACGCAATGCTGCACGCCGCCGGCGACGACGCTGAACGCGCAATCGAGGATTCCGACGTTCGGATAGATTCCCATCGCGACCGCGAAGTATGGCTCGCCCTCGCGAAAGTATCCGTTGAAAAAAAATCGATCGTAAAAGTTGCGATCGCTGGTGAAGACCTGCTGGACCGGCTCCGGCGTCTGATGAATCGGATAATCGTCGCCCTGCGTGATCATCGTTGTCTCCTGCTGTGATTTTTTTTGAAACGCGCGTTGGTCGATCAGGTCCAGAAGATTTTGCCGAGCTCGGCCGCCTCGAGTCGGATGCCGACGTAAAAGGGGCCGAACTTCGCGTACGAGGCGCTGGCCTCGTCGAAACGCATCTCATAAACGAGCTTCTTGAACACGAGCGGATCGTCGGCGAATAGATCGACGCCCCATTCCCAATCGTCGAATCCGATCGAGCCCGAGATAATCTGCGTCACTTCGCCGGCGAAACGCCGCCCGACCATGCCGTGATCGTGCATCAAACGCTGGCGCTCGTCGATCGGCAGGCGATACCAGTTGTCGGCGCCGTCGCGCTTCTTGTCCATCGGATAAAAGCACAAGTAAGGTCGCACGGGAATTTTCGGATACAGGCGCGGCGAAATCTTTTCGCGTTGTCGCGCGATCTCGGACTCTATCTCGGACTTCCATTGCGGCGAGCGGGGTCCGACGCCACTCTCGACGAGCCGGCGATAGAGCGCGACCGTCGCTTCGTAGAGGCCAATTTCGATCACCGACAGATACGACGTGGTCGGTTCGAGGTAATCGCTGAGCGCGAGCGCGGCGACGGCGAGTTCGGCGCGGCCGAGTTCCTCGAAGCTGCGGCGGAAGTGGACGATCATCAGATCGCCCTTGTGGCCGAGCGCGGAGAAGAGCGCAGTCTCGCCGTCTTCGCGCGCGGACATCTCGCCAAACAGCTTCGACGCGTCCTCGAGAGCCGCGTCGCGTTTCGCGGCGTCGAGCGCGCGCAATTCGCGACGCCGCACGCGGAACATCTGATGCAGAATGCTGTAGCCTTCGAGCGTAAGCGGCGCGGCGGGAAAATCGGCGGGAATCTTCGGGCGCTCCTTGCCTCGATTTTGCTCGGGACGGTCGCTACTCATGGCGCCAATTCTAGACGCTACGCAGCCGGTTGTCTTGCAACGCGCGAACGCTCGCACGCACCGACAAGAGCCTCCGCAACATCGGGATTCGATGCCCAGTGCGCGTGGACGTATGAGGCGAGGACATTTCCGACGCGATAGCCTTCCACGAACGGCGCGCCGCCCCATCGCGGCGCCACATTGTAGATGCGATCGATCCGCTGGCCGCTCTCAGAGCCCTCGAGCGTCGAGTAGCGAAACTGATGGCCTCGAAATCGCGTCTGCGAGGGACCGACGATCGAGTCGGCGTGGGTCTCGACCTCGACGTAGCCGAGCGCCCGCAACCTATCCGACATCGCGGCGACGCCGGGGATGATCGCAGCCATCGGCCACATCGCGCGGTCAACTGTGCGGATGCCGTCAGTCAGGTACATCAGGCCGCCGCATTCCGCGTAAATCACGCCGCCGCGCGCCGCGAAGCCGCGAATGGCCGCGAGCATCGCGCTATTCGAAGACAGTTCGCGCGCAAACACCTCGGGATATCCGCCGCCGAAGTAGAGTCCGTCGACATCGGGCAACCCGAGATCGTGGATCGGCGAGAAGTTGACGATCTCCGCGCCGAACGAGCGGAGCCGATTCAAATTGTCTTCATAGTAAAAATGAAACGCAGCGTCGTAAGCCATGCCGATTCGGCAGCGCGGCCGCGAAGCCAAATCTATTTCACTCGTGCCGAACATGGAGCCCGCTTCAAGCTCCGGCGCCGAGCGCGCAATCTCGAGGATAGCGTCGAGGTCCAGCCAATCTGCTGCAAGCCGGCTCCAGCCGTCGAGCAGCCGTTGCGGTACTGCCGATTCGTCTGCCATCAGCAGGCCGAGATGGCGCTCGGGAAAAGCGAGCTCGGCACTGGCGGGAAATCCGCCGACGATGGGCACCTCGGGCCGGGTGGCGCGCAATAGATCGAGATGCCCGCGCGAACCGACGCGGTTGCAGATCATGCCCGCGACGCGAACGGCGGGGTCGAAGCGCGCAAACCCCACGGCCACAGCGGCAATCGTGCGCGCGACGCCCGACGCGTCGGTGACGAGGACCACCGGCGCGTCGAGCCACTTCGCAATCTGGGCGGTCGAACCTTCATCGCCGGTCGGCGTCGCCGAATCGAACAGACCCATCATCCCTTCGATCACCGCGACGTCGGCGCCGGCGGACGCGCGCGCAAATGTCGCGATTACCGCGTCGCGATCCATCATCCAACCGTCGAGGTTGTGCGAGCGAATGCCGGCGGCGCGTTCGTGATAGGTGGGGTCGAGATAGTCGGGGCCGCACTTGAACGCCGCGACCTTGAGGCCGCGCGCACGCATCGCACCCATCGACGCGACCGTCGCCGTAGTCTTGCCGACGCCGCTGCCGGTTGCCGCGATCACGACGCGCGGAATTTTGCCCGATGGAGCCATCGCGAGTGGCGATACTACTACAACGCGATCACGCGAACCTCACGCGCGCGCCTTGCAGGAGCGCGGGATCGAGCGTCGTCGCGGCGTCGCCTGCATTTGCGAGGACCACCTCGAAGGGAGATTGACCGCGATCGCGAATCCACTTCGCCAGCGGTCCATTTTCGGTTTTCGACGCGAGCAATTGCACTTCGTTGGGACCGATAATGAAGCTGACGCCCGCGGCTTCGAGATCATCGCGCTCGACGGGCGCGCCGGGACGTCCCAGCGCACGCGCATAGTAGTGGCTGGTCGCGCCGGGATCATTCACGGCGATCGCGAGTGTGCGGATACCGTTCACGCCGTTGCGATGTGAACGCTCGTGGGGAACGCGCTCATCGCGGGGAGTGTCGTGCTTGATGAGAAACGGGAGATGGCCGTTGAACGGCGGCGCGGGATTCGCGAGCATCCAGCTCAGGCGATAGCCGTCGGGACGCTCGCGACTCAGCGGCGACGGATCGCCAATCTTCGCGCCCGCGCGACGCATCGACTCGACGTCCGCCGCAAGATCGTCGGTGCCCATGCAGAAGTCGACGATGCCGCTGCCTTTCTTGAGCGCCGCCTGCCACGGATGCCCGGTGTTCGATTTGAGGAATGCGATCAGCTCGAAATAGCTGCCGTCGGCCAACGCGATCAGCGCGTTGTGAGTCCCGATGGGATGTTTCCCGCCGCGAACGACTGTGAATCCCGCGCGCGAATAACTCGCAATCGCTGCTTCCAGTTCGTCGACGACGATCGCGACATGGTCGATGCCGGTGAACACGCTGAACTAGCCGCTGGAAGGAATCTCGGTGGGAAAGAAAATTTGGTGCGTGCTCGCCTGGACACGGCGCGCGTAGCGAGCACCGAGGTCGAACCACTCCAGGCCAGGCAGGCGCGCGATCGATCTGTCGACCGCCGCCATGCACTCGACGCCGCTTTCATCGGGGAACAAGTAAGCGCACACCCGGCGCATCGCGGGATCGCCGCGCACGGTTACGCCGACCGGGGTCCAGAAATGTCGCACCAGGAATGCAGTCAGCCGACGCGCGGCGCGTGCCCGAAGCCGCTGCCGCGCCTGGTTGAAGTAGAAAGCAAAGTGGCGGCGTTCGTCCTTGATGATTCGTTCCAGGATCGTCGTCAGCAGCGGGCGAGGGCTCTCAGAGCGTCCATGCGCCGAATCGGTGCGGGCGATCAATGCCTGGTAGCCGGTCAGCGTCGAGATTTCGTTAATCGCACCGAAGGTCATATGCACCGCGGGAAAATGACGGTTGAGGCGAGACAGGATCGCGATGCCGGGACGGATTATCTGATCGGCGAGACTGGTTTTGCTGCGCAAATCGGCGAACCGCTGATCGTCGATCGCAACTCCCTGCGTCGCGAGAAAACGGCGCAACAGCTGTGAATGAAAAAATTCCTCGTACACCCAGCACGACAGGAACGCGGTGACCTGGTTGTCGCGAACCACGCGTGTCGACAGCAAATCGCGCAGATAGACGATCGTGTGCGACTCGATGTCCATCATGTAGGCAATCGTGAACAGCGCTTCGTCGCCAAGGCGCGGCTGCGGCGTCGTCCAGTCGAAACACTCCGGCTTGGTCGCGCCGGAGAAGCGCAGGTAGCGATCGAGGTCGAAGGTGGTTTCGTTCGGGTCCATGCCCGATATACGAAGTGCAATATCGATCGGATTGCGCGTGAGGCCCCCTTAGCGGCGCGGAAAATCGCCTTTCAGGTACATCGTACCGGTTGGTTTTTCGACTCCGCCGCTTGGCTCGAGCGTGATCGCGCTGGCCAGCACAACTTCTCCCGCCGGCGGCGGGTCGAGCGAAACAATCGTCGCCCCCTGGTTCAACGGCTCAAACAATCCCGCCTTCAGCGGGCCTTGCTTTTCGCCAATCCACCAGACCTCGTATATTTTGTCGCCAGGCGCCGGCGGAAGGCCGCTGACCGCGAGCATCGCGGAGCCTTGGGCGCGGCTGAGCGCGACGGTTCCCCCGGCCGAAGGCGCCGCCGGCAGGCCGGCCAGACGGATTACTCGCGCGTCGGGACCGAGGCTCGCCAGGGTCAGGTCGGTGGTCTGGGCGACCTTGGATTGAAGCGCGGCGAGCTGATCGCCGGTCGCATCGAGGCTGCGCTGAACCTCGACGACCCGGGCGGTGAGCGCTCCAATCTCATTTGAAGTATCGGAAGTGACGCCGCGCAACCGCACCGTGAAGAAAATCGTGCTGGCCGCGATCGCGACGACCGCGGCCGCGGCCGCCGAGCCAAACATCGCAAAGCCCCGCCCGCGTGAGGATTCGCGCGCCGATCGATCCGCGCTCCGCTGTGCTGGATGACTTGCGACGCGCGCCGGCTGTGCCTCGTCGCGCTCGGCGTCGAGGCGCGCTCGCAGACGGCTCCAGATCCGATCCGCGGAACCGTCGCCGCCCGCTTCCGCGACCGCCATCGCCGCGAGCGCGTCGGTAAACGACGCAAGTTCGCGCTCGCATTCGACGCATTGCGTGCCCAAATGTTCGTCAACCGCGCGGGCTTCCCGGTCGTCGAGCCGGCCGAGCGCCTTGAGCGGGATCAGGTCCTTGATTTCCGCGTGGTCCATCTGCGCTTACTCCACGCTCCCCGCAAGCGCGTCCCGCAGCCTGATCAAGCCGCTGCGCATCCTGCTCTTCACCGTGCCGAGCGGGATGCTGGTGCGCTCGGCGATCTCCGATTGTGAGAGATCGGAGAAATACGCGAGCCGGATCAAGTCGCGTTCGCCGTCGTTCAGGGTTGCGAGTGCGCCTTCGACCTTGCGCCGCCGCTCGGCGCTGTGAATCCCGTTTGATGGATCGTTGACGAACGCGGGCTCGGCGGGATTGTCGCCCCGAGGCTCGCGGGCCTTGCGGGCGCGCAGTCGATCGATCGCGCGGCTTCTAACCGTCATCATAACCCACGCGCCAACCGAGCCCCGGCTGCGATCGAATCGCGCCGCCTCGCGCCAGAGTTGCCACAAGACATCGGCCGCGACTTCTTCGGCGTCGGCCCGGTCGCGCAGGATTCGATCGGCGACTGCGCTGAGCGCCCGTCCATAACGTTGATTCAGCGTGGCCAAGGCATCCTGGTCGCCGGCGGCCATGGCAGACACGAGTGCTTCATCGGAAACTCTGTTGTCGGCCGGAGTCACCACCTGGCTTCTACTTCAGATACGTTGCGCAATGGACGCTGGATTGAGCCGCCGCCCGATTCTTATCGCTGTCGGGCGGACTTAGGTCAACGGGAGATGCGATGGCGTCCGGAACCGAATTCGCCGCCTGTGAGTGCCGCGTCGCCGAACCGCACGGACGCCGCGACCCCGTCCGGAATCACGATCTCGCCGCCCGCTTCGCGATCCAGACGCACTTCGATGAGCCCGTGCGGAGTCGGAACGCGGCCTTCGAGATGTCGGAGCGAGCCGAACAGCGGCGCGATTTCCACGCGCGAGTAGCCCGGCGCGGCCGGCCTTACGCCCAGCACCCAGGTGGTCAAATCGTAGGTCGGCGTCGCCGACCATGCGTGACATCGGCTCCCAGTGCCGGCGCGCGCGTCCCAGTATTCCTCGAATGAGGTGTCGCCGCGTTCGATCTGCGGCCACCATTTCATGCATCGCGCGAGAATCAGATGGCGGCGGCCGGCGCGGACGATCGCATCGTGAAGGAGATGCGAAAAAAATGGCTGCGCCGCCACGACCTCGTGCTCGACGTCGAACTTCATGTGCTCGGCGGGGTCCATCCGCTGCCTCAAGTACGCCGCCAGATTGTCGGCAATCGTCGGCGTCACGACGACGCGCGATTCATCGAGTACGTAGTCAAGCATCCGGGGCCATCGCTCTCGCGGGGCGCATCCAGCCACGATTGCCATCGCGTTGGTCTGCTGACTTACTCGCCGGCGCGGGCCGTTGCGATCGGCGGCGTCGACGTAAACGCCTGCGGCCTCGTCCCAAAGCAATTCGAATGCACGCCGGGTCCGCTCGGCCCGCGCGCGAGCGTCGAACGCGCCGCGCGAGTCCGCCAGGACCGTCTCGGCCAGCGACGCGAAGTCATCCAGCGCCGCCGCGTACAGAGCGTCGAGCGCACCGGTCACTTCCGATCGCTCGGTCATCGCCCAGTCGATGAAAATCCAGCCCGGCATCCCGCGAATCAGTCCGTCAGGTGCGCGATAACGCTCGAACGCGGTCAGCACGCCGGCCGCGGTCGGCATCAGCTCGCGAACCGTCGCGGCGTCGCCGGAATACTCGAAGTAGCGCGCGAGCGCGCGAATCCAGTGCAGCGAATAGTCGGGGATAGTGGTCGAGGAAATCGAAAAATCGCACGCGGCGGCCATCGCCAGCAGGCCGTCGCCGCGCCGCGAATGCGCGCAGATTCGCAGATGGCGCCGCACCAGCCGCCAATCGGTGTTGGTCACATACGTCAGCAGCGCGTGAATGTACGAATCGCCGAGCCACGCGCGCTGCTCGCGGCCGGGACAGTCGATAAAGGCATCGGTCGAACAGAGTTCCAGCGTGCGCGCGCCAACCCGCCAGATTTTGTTGAGCGCCGGATCGTCGCACTCGAAGTACGCCTCGTCGCCGCGCGGATAACGCCGCTCTACCGCGCCCGCCGATTCGATCTGCGCACCGCCGCGCGCGACGATCGACAGGTAGCGAAACCCGACCGACTCGTACGACTCGACGCGTTCCGCCGCGTCGCCGCGCACGATGTAACGCATCGCAAACTGTCGAGGATTCGTTTCCGCGCTGCCGTCAGCGCGCAAATCCTCGCCGCAGTACATGTCGACGGTTGAACCTGCGGGACCGTGCACGACGGCCCACGGCGTCGCGAGCGTGATCATCCCCGCGTCGAAATTCACGATCGTGTCGGGACCGTCCGCGCTATCTTCCGCCGATGGATACGCGCCGCGCGGATCGTCGCTGTCGAGTGTCGCGACGCCACGGCGTGAGAGTTCATTCAGCGCGACTTGAATCGAAGTCAGCGGCGCAATTTCGTCGGGCTCGGGCGCGGTGAAAGGCTCGACCGGGATTCGCGTGCGGTTGTGCGAAAACGTGCCGGCCGACAATTCGACGGCGGGCAGCCAATCGGAATCATCGAACGCCGCTTCGTTCCACCCCGCTGGAATCGCGGCGCCGTCGAGGATTTCGATCGGCGGCACCGGCAGTGCTCCGCTCCGCACCACATCCTGCCGATACGGCGCGGCGCGTCCTTTCCAAGTCGCGTCCGAAATCACGCCGATGGCCGGCGCTTCAAACGCGAACGATCCGAAACCCAGCAGGAAGCTCGGCGTCGCCGGCCGCCACCACGGTCCCGGCAACCCATAGAATCGCACCAGCGACGCAATTGCGTTGCTGCCCGCGCTAAGATATCGCGCGAGATCGATCTCCGTCCACGCCAGTCGCTCGGGTATCGAACGCGCCGGTCCGCGCGCGACCTCGACGCCGTTGACGAACATCACGAACCGCGAGTCGGCCGTCACGCGTGCCGGGACCGACGCCGGGACCGATTCGAGTTGCACCGTCCGTCGCAGGTAGCAGAATCGATTCCAGGTTTCCTTCGGCGGAATCCCCGCAGCTCCGATCGGAGAAACCGGCAGCGGCGCAGGCCCGGCCCAAATCCAGCGCGCATCCCAGGTAATCGGCCATTTCGCTCCAGCCATCTGCAACACCATCTAGTACGGGCGAGCAGCCTTGCCGATAATCTCGCGCGCGACAATCGTCTTCATGATCTGCGCAGTGCCGTCACCGATCTCGAGTCCGATCACGTCGCGCATTCGCTGCTGATGCGGCAGATCGAGGCTGAACCCCAGGTGCCCGTGCAGCAGCAGGCATTGATGCAACACGTCGGCGGCCAGCTCGGGCGCGAGCCATTTCGCCCCGGCCGCGAGCCATCCATGCGGCTCTCCGCGATCTTTCAGCCACAGCGCTTCGTAGCACATCAGGCGCGCGGCGCGCAGCCGGACCGCCGCCTCCGCGAGCGGAAACGACACGCCCTCGAATCGCGCGAGCGGCGCACCGAACGCATGTCGTTCTGCCACATAGACGCAAGTCTCTTCGACGCTCTGTTCGGCCGCCCCGATACACATCAGGCCTATCAGCGAGCGGCTGAAATCGAATCCCTGCATCACGTCCACGAAGCCCGCGCCTTCCGCGCCGATGCGTGCGGAGGCCGGCACACGCACGCCGTCGAAAAAAAGCTGGCCGCGGCCGATTGCTCGCGAGCCCATGTCCCGAAAGCGCGTGCGCGTTACTCCAGCTGAGTTGAGGTCGACGTAAAATGCGCTCACGCCTCGCGCGGCCTGTTCCGCAGTCCCGGTTCGCGCCAGCATCAGCGCAGCGCCCGCCGACGATGAAAACGAAATCGAAGTTTTCTCACCGTTCAGGACGTAATTATCGCCGTCGCGGCGCGCTTGCATCATTATATGTGCCGCGTCGGAGCCGCCGCCGGGTTCAGTCACTGCCAGCGCCGCGATAATTTCGCCCCGGCAGATCGGCGGAAGATACGCGGCCCGCTGACGCGCATCTCCGCTGCGCGCGATTATTGCGCCGACCAGCGCCGCCAGCAGCATCACGTACGCGGCGTTGAAATCACCGCGCGCGATTTCCTCGTGCGCGAGCCCCAGTGACACGTAGTCCAGCCGCGAACCGCCGAGTTGCGTATCGACCATAGGCGCAAGCACACCAATCCCGCCGAGTTTCCTCGCCAACGTCGGCGGCAGATCCTGATCCGCGTCGCGCGACGCATAGTTGGGAAGCAGCTCGCGTCGCGCGAACTCCCGCAGCGTTTCCTGCAGCAGCTTCTGCTCGGCGCTGAGGGCAAACTCCATCGTCGTCGCGACCCTCAGTTCGACGGCGCGTCCTGCGTCGGCACGGTCGCGGATTGCGGTGGCTGGCCGGACGGGCCGACATAGCCGGGAAGGCTCTCCAGTCCGCCGAGATGGACGTTCGGCGTCGGCCGCTCCACCGTTTCCCCGGTGTCGTTGCCGTTCCCGTTCATCTCCTCCTCGTAATGTTGCGTGACCTGCTTTTTCAATTCATCGGGTGCAATGTTCGGTTGCATCCCCTGGCTGTGCGCAAATTGTTCGCGGCTGCTGGCGTTCATGTGTAGCCAAATCTGATTGGCCTGCGCGGCATTGCCGTGATTCATCGCGTCGATAAATTTTTGCTGTTGCGTTTTCTGGCTCGAGCATCCCGCCAGCGCAATTCCACACGCGACAATTGAGAACACGATCGTGCGTTCGATTTTCGACCGCATCGGCTCCGCCTAAAACGTCACCACGCTTCGAATCGACTTGCCTTCGTGCATCAGGTGGAAGGCGTCGTTGATTTTGTCGAGCGGCATCACGTGCGTGATCAGGTCGTCGATATTGATCCTGCCTTCCATATACCAATCGACAATTTTCGGAACGTCGCGGCGTCCGCGCGCGCCGCCAAAGGCGGTGCCCTTCCACGTCCGTCCCGTCACGAGCTGAAACGGACGCGTCGATATCTCCTGGCCCGCGCCCGCGACGCCGATAATCACACTGGTGCCCCATCCGCGCTGACAGCATTCCAGCGCCTGGCGCATCAGCTTGACGTTGCCGACGCATTCGAACGAAAAATCCGCGCCGCCGCGCGTGAGGTTCACGATATGCGGCACCAGCTCGTCGCCGGCCTCCGCGGCATTCACGAAATGCGTCATGCCGAACTTCTCGGCGACCGACTTGCGTGCGGCATTGAGATCGACGCCGACGATCATCGACGCGCCCGCCATCCGCGCTCCCTGCACGACGTTGAGACCGATTCCTCCGAGCCCGAACACCACCACCCGATCGCCCGCCTGCACCTTCGCCGTGTTCAGGACGGCGCCGATTCCGGTCGTGACGCCGCATCCGATGTAGCAAATCTTTTCGAACGGCGCGTCGTCGCGAACTTTTGCCAGCGCGATCTCGGGCACCACGGTAAAGTTCGCGAACGTCGACGTGCCCATGTAGTGATGAATCGCCTTCCCGTCGCGCGCGAACCTGCTGGTGCCGTCGGGCATCACGCCGCGGCCCTGCGTCTCGCGAATCGCCGTGCACAGATTAGTCTTGCCCGAGAGGCACGCCGGGCAGTTGCGGCATTCGGGGATATAAAGCGGGATGACGTGGTCGCCGCGCTTCAGCGTGGTCACGCTCTGCCCTGTTTCGACCACGACGCCCGCGCCCTCATGCCCCAGGATGGCGGGGAAGAGGCCCTCGGGATCGGCGCCCGACAAAGTGTAGGCGTCGGTGTGGCAGACGCCAGTGGCCTTGATTTCGATCAGTACTTCGCCGGCCTTGGGCCCTTCGAGGTCGACGCTGGCGACCTCGAGCGGCTGTCCAGCCTTGTTCGCGATTGCTGCTTTTACTTTCACGATTCCAGCGCGCTGCCCGCAATATAATACGCCGTCGATGCTCTCTGCGAACGTCGCGTCGCGCGCTTGATGATAGTCACAAATGATGCCAAACCTCCTCACACCGTCAATCGCGCCGATTAGGGAAAACAAAATGGCCGACAAAAGATTAACACCCGACCAGGTGATCGCATCGCTGCTCGAAGGCAAGTCGCGGCGCGAGATGATGGTGATTCTCGCGCGGCTCGAACACGGCGGCGCCGGAATCTATCAGTCATTCGCGGCGAACGAACGCAACGCGAAGGCGCGCGCAGCGTTGCTGGCCGGCGCCGAGCGCGAGGAGCAGAATTCCGCGCTGCTCAAGACGATGACCGCCGTCAAGGACGCGTGCGAGAAGTGCGGCAAGGCGCTGGCGCCCCCTACGCCGGCCCAGTGCTGTTCATTTCAATGCACCTTCTGCCCCGACTGCGCGGACCAAATGAAACACGTCTGCCCGAACTGTTCGGGAGAGCTGACGGCGCGTAGCATCTGAGGCGAGGGATTTTTCAATGCAAGTAATCGGCACGGTCAAGGAAATCTGGCGGTACCCGGTCAAGTCGATGGCCGGTGAACGCCTGCAGCATGCGAACGTCGGCGCGCTCGGAATCCATGGCGACCGCGGATGGGCGATTCGCGACGAAAAGGCCGGCGAGATCCGCAACGCTCGCAAGCTGCCCAAGCTGCTGCATTGCGTCGCCGTCTATCTGCGCGAGCCGTCGGAGGACGACAAAAACAAAGTGCCGCCCGCGCAAATCACGCTGCCCGACGGGACGACGTTTCGTTCCGACTCCGCCGAGGCGAATGCGAGACTCTCCGAGATGCTCGGGCGCCCCGTCTCGATCTGGCCGATCCAGCCGCCATCCGAGCGCGACTTTCTTCGCCGCGCCGCGCCGGACAATCCCGACATGATGGCGGAGCTGCGTGAAGTCTTCGGCCGTCTGGAAAGTGAGCCGCTGCCCGATCTCTCGACGCTTCCGCCGCAGATTGTTCAATTTACATCGCCGTTCGGCACATTCTTCGACGCGTTTCCATTCCAGGTGCTGACCACCGCGTCGTTGCGCGCGCTCGCCAGCCGCAATCCCACCGCCGATTTCGACTCGCGACGGTTTCGTCCGAACGTTCTGGTCGAGACCGGGGACGGCATCGAAGGATTAGTTGAGGCCGAATGGTCGGGGCGGACGCTTCGAATCGGCGCGACGCGCATCAAGCTTGAGATGCCGACCGTGCGATGTGTGATACCGACGCTCGATCAGCCGAACCTGCGCAAAGATCCGTCGGTGCTGCGAACGATCGTGCGCGACGCGGCGCAGAATCTCGGCGCCTATGCCACAGTCGCGAAAGCCGGAGCCATCGCGCTCGGCGACGAAGTCGCGCTCGAATAACTGTCACTGGCTCGAAGCAAAATCAGCGGGGCGGGGAGGACCATAGTGGGGACGGAGCTGGTGCGGAAGTCGCAGCGCAGGCTGGTGATCGCCGGCATGGCGGGCAACGTCCTCGAGTGGTACGACTTTTCGATCTACGGCTTCTTCGCGTACGCGATCGGCGAAAACTTTTTCCCTTCGCATAGCAAGGCCACATCGCTGATCGACGCGTTCGGCGTGTTCGCCGCGGGCTTCCTGATGCGGCCGCTGGGCGCGCTCGTGTTCGGGCAAATCGGCGATCGCTACGGGCGGCAACGCGCGCTTACGATTTCGGTCGTCGCGATGGCCGTGCCGACGGTGCTCATCGGCTTGCTCCCGACTCACCAGCAAATCGGCGTGATGGCGCCGATCCTGCTGGTCGTGCTGCGTTTGATCCAGGGACTTTCCGTCGGCGGCGAGTACACGACCTCGGTCGTGTTTATGGTCGAGGGCTCGAACAGCAATCGACGCGGATTAATAGGCGCGTTTGGCGCGGCCGCCGCTTTTGCCGGCGTGATGCTCGGATCTGCGGTCGGAGCCGTGGTCGCGGCCCTGATGTCCCCGCAAGCGCTTGCCTCGTGGGGATGGCGGCTGCCGTTCCTGGCGGGCGTCGCGATTGGAATTGCCGGCTACTATATCCGGCGCGAGCTGCAGAATGCCGGCGACGTGCCGCACATCGCGCCGCCGCCGATTGGCGAGGTGCTCCGCACGCAGTGGCGCCGCGTGCTGCAAGTCGCCGGCTTCAAGGTGCTCGAGTCGGTCGGCTTCTATTTGATGTTCGTCTACGCGGCGACCTACCTGACCGAGATCGTCGGGATCGCCAAGAGCCGCGCGCTCGCGATCAACACGATCGGGATGGCGGCTGCGGTGGTCATGCTGCCAGTGGCGGGCGCCATATCGGATCGCGTCGGGCGCAAGCCAATGCTGCTGTTGTCGGCTGGCGCGATCATCATTTGCTCGTGGCCGCTGTTCAACCTGCTATGGCATCCGATGTTCCACGTGCCGCTGCTGGGCCAGGTGGGGTTTGCGCTGCTGATAGCGACTTTCGACGGCGTCGCGCCCGCGACCGCGGCTGAGGCTTTCCCGGCCAACGTGCGATGCACCGGGGTAGGACTCAGTCACAACCTATGCATAGCACTGTTAGGAGGCACGGCGCCGATGGTCGCGACCTATCTGATTGACAAGACCGACAATGAGATGGTGCCTCCCATGTTACTCATCGGGGCCGCAGTTGTGTCCGCGATCTTCGTGCTGAGTCTTAAGGAAACCGCGCACCAGCCGCTGGCCGAGTGAGACCCTACCCGTAACTCTGGAGTAGGTGCCCGGTTTCTATCACGGGTCACCCGGGTTGGAGATAGTCGCCGTCGTCCCGTCGAACTTGGTGAGATGGACAGTGAACGGCTCGTTGTAAGTCAGGGCCCTGTCCCTCAGGAAGCTGAGCGCGACCGCCTCTCCCAGCAACAAGGATGTGTCCGTGTCGCTGCGCCAGTGGATGCCGGCGTGGATCCCATGACCGAAACTGACGTTGTGTCCGAGCTTGTTCAGTTCACCGTTGACGGTCAGTTCCGAGCCGGTGTAGGGCGACAGCGAAAGCCCGTCGCTCGAGGGTACGAGAGGATTTGGGATCACGAAGTTGCCGTCGAAGAAGAACTTCAGAATTGTGATGCAAGCGCCGCCGACCGTGCCGTGTCCCGTCGGATAAGACGGATGCGTCGGTGAGCCCTCGGGAAACGCCTGCGACAGCAGCCACGTCCCATACTTGTTGAAACTCTGCTGAAGTCCCTGCGATTCCAGGATCACTGGACTCAGAGTTACATCGGTGTCGCCGCTTTGCCCGGTCTTGATCAGTTGGACGATGCCGCCGATGGCCTCTGGCCGAGCACGGAGGTGCACGAACCACTTCTGATACCAGACGGCATTCAGAGCCTTAACCGCCACTTCTGCCAGCGTCGCCGCAAAGTCGGGCGCACCGAACGTGCCGAAGCCGTTTTCCGTCCTCGAACCGATATAAGGGTTGCCGGGATTCAGCGGCGCGCCAATCGTGCCGAGCACCAGCAGCGCCGTGAAGTATGCCTGGTAAAGCACGTCGACGTGGGTAAACGCCGCCAGATCCCGACCGTTGCGCCGGTAGCGCAGTAGCGGATCGACCTGATTCTGGTCGCCGGTGACGTCGCCATTCTGCACCGTCAGCCAGTCAGCAAAACTGGTCAGGTAGTCGATGTCCGGCAGATAGGTCATCATCTGCTGGCTGATGGGCTGGACGCCCAAGTCCGTCGGCGTAATAAAAAATTGGGAGATGTAAGGGCCCAGCGTCTCGCCCGGGAAAGCGCCGCGGAACAACAAGTTCGGCGTCACGTGGCCGCTGTTGTTCTTCGGCCCAAAATAGGTCGGTTGGGCTCCCAATTCCGTTGCTGCCTGCGCGGCCAACGCGCTCGAGCCATAGTCGATGAAGGCGACGTCGCGAAGCAGGGAAGCCCAGTAATGTTCGAGCAACTCGGTGGCGTTCTGGTCGCTGGCGGTTTTAGGGGCGGGCGGCACCTCGGGCTGCCCGAACTGCGCGTTGTCGAGCGCTTCCAGGTCGAAGGCCAGACCGCCTTGCGGGCCGTTTTGTGTGCGCGTGCCGCCCACGATGATATTTTGGAAATCCGAAAACTTCCCGCTGTTCAACGCCTTCGTAAAGCTTGCGAACGCGGTCAAATTCACCCGTCCGAAGTCGTCGTGTGGAAGACCTTTGGTGTACGTGCCGCCCTTGTCGGCGTACAGCGCCGTATCGCCGTTGTTGACGTTAACCGCCGGGCCAACGAGAGCGTCCTGAGTCGCTTCCCCGACCCGCAGCTCGAAAGCTTCGATCACCCTGCCGTTCGTAACACCCGCCGGCAGTCCAGTGGCAGAAGCGGCGGGGGCGAAGTCGGACTCCCTCGCTTCGCGCGCATTGGCCGGGGATGCGGCGGCGAGCGGAGCGAGGACTCCAGTGGATACGGCGGCGGTCGCCGCGCCGAGTCCCGCGATGAAGCGCCGGCGTCCCGGAGACTTCGGCGCTCCGCTCGATTCGAGAGTTTTTTCAGAAAGGGTTGCGTACGTGCCGGTGCCGGTCTGCCGCGTTTCGGAAGCCATGAAACCACCCCCGTGGCTGCCGCGGTGTACCCGCAGGCTGATTAGGTCTGCCGCTTGTAGCAATTCGCCCAGTTATAAGCCAGCGCGCGGAGTGTCAAAATTTACCGCAATTCCAGTTCAGGAAGATTGTTGCGAGCGCGCGGCAGAGAGGCCCTCGAGCAGTGCCGAGATAAGCCACTCAAAGCTTTTATCGACGTCGAGCGGAATTCCGAAGCCGCCCGCGACTTCGAGCGCCGCGAAGCCATGCACGGCGCTGCGCACGGCGCGGATCGCGTGCAGGCCCGCGCGGCGATCCAATCCGTAACCGCTGAGCACGGACAGCAGAGTCTCGACGATTTGTCCTGCGGCCGCTTCGAGGGCGGGATCGTTTTTGGGCGGCGCGGCGACCATCGTGGCCGCGTAAGTTCCCGGATGGCGCTTGACGAAGGCGCGATAGGCCGAGGCGGCTCCGCGCACGGCGGCGTCGCGCGATTTACCGATCGTCGCTCGGCTCATCGCCGCGTTGAGGTCCCGCAGGGCGAGCAGTTTGAGCTCGCGGCGCAACGCCTCGAGGCCGCCGACGTGATTGTAGAGCGAGGGCGAACGAATACGGAGTTTCGCGGCGACGCGCGCAAGTGTCAGCGCGTCCCAGCCATCGTCGTCGGCGATTTTCGCGGCGGCGCGGATGACCGCATCCCGGTTAATTCCGACGCGCTTCGCCATCTTGAGCCGCCTTCACGAAATCGATAACCGCCGGCGCGACAACCTCGGGATACTCGACGTGCGGGTAATGCCCGGCGCCATCGACCATCAGCTTTTTCCCATGAAGATGAGTCGCGACCCAGTCCGCCTCGGCGGCGGGATCGTCGAAGTCAGAGTCGCGCGTGCCCATTATGACCAGTACGGGCGCGTGAACGTCGGGAATGCGCGCCTCGCACGGGGCTTGCGACGCGAAGATCAGCGCCTTGGTGGCCTCGATTCGGCCGGGCTCTTTGAGATTGGCGACCAGCTTGGCGCGATACGCATCGAGGTCGGACGGCGGCGCGGTTTTGTAGAGCGAGCCGTAGTACATCGACCAGAAAGACGGTCCCCACGGACGCACCATCGCGACTTTGAGAAACGCCATGAGGAATGACGAGGTCGGAATCACGCGCGTGAACGGATCGATTAGCACGATACCGGCAATGCGATCGGGAATTTCGGCGGCGGCCCAAACCGCGGAGCCCCCCGCCATCGAGTTGCCGACGATGAACGCCTTGCCCACACCGAGATGACGAACCATCGCGACGATATCGGCGCCGACCAGGGCGGGCGAGTAGCCGGGCCAATCGACGCTCGATTGGCCGTGCCCCGGGAGATCCATAGTGACCACTCGAAACCCGGCGGCAACAAGTTTGGGCGCGAGGAAGCGATATTGCTGGCGCATATCGCCGAGGCCGGGGACGCAGATGACCAGCGGCCCGCTGCCGCCGGAGTCGTCGTAAGCGATTTGTCCGCCGGGCAGTTTCAGGAACTGAGTCGCCGCAGTCGCAAGCTGTTGGTCGGCGCGCGCCGGGAGGGCCGCGGCAACGGTCAGAACGGCCGCCGCGGCCACGAGATTTGTTGGGGTACTAATTGTCATAGACATTTAACTAATACTATTAGTCTCGCGATGCGAGAGCCTTTCGATCTTCCCCTTCTCCCTGCCAGGGAGAGGATGAAGGTGAGGTTCCTTATCGAGCGCGCATTTTTCCGCGCGCGATTCAAGATTCCGCCTTCCCCCTCCGGTCCCCCTTCCCGCAGCGGGAAGGGGTTGGGGGTTAGGTTCTTCAGAGATGAACGAGCCAAGACCCGTCAGACAGGGGCGTCAACTGTCAGTTGCGGAGTACGCGCGGCTGGCAGATTCGCATACAGGTCCCCGACTAGATCGGATTTCAACTTCGCGTGGCCGGCGTCGTTCCAAACCCACCGTGAGTGCGGACGTACTGGCCGGTGATCATCGTCGAGCGCGCCGGCATGCAGACAGTGTTCTGATTGTAGGCGCGCCTATAGTTGATGCCGGCGGCGGCGAGCGAATCAGCGACTGGCGTGCGCGCGATACGGCCGCCGTTGCATCCGAGCGAGTCGTAACGCTGCTGATCGGTGGTGATGAACAGAATCTTGTGGCCCATCGCTGGACTTTACGCGCGATGGAGCAACCCTGCTAGAGTATTGGAATCTGAAGGAGAAAGTTCATGCGCGCAGCAGTAATGCGAGACAAAAAACTCGTCGTCGATGATATCCCCACACCGGCTCCTGGAGCAGGCGAGGCGCTGGTGAAGACGCTCGCGTGCGGAATATGCGGCTCCGATCTGCACGCGCTCAAGCATGCCGAGAAGATGGTCGCGGGCTCGCGCAAGGCGGGGGCGCCGTTCGTGATGGATCTCAAGCGCGACATCGTGATGGGCCACGAGTTCTGCGCCGAGGTCGTCGATTACGGCCCGCAGACGCAAAAGCGATTGAAGCCGGGGACGCGCGTGTGCGCGATGCCGGTGCTGATCAGCGCGCGCGGCGTCGAGCCGGTCGGCTACTCGAACGACAATCCCGGCGGCTACGGCGAGCTGATGCGGTTGACCGAATTTCTGCTGCTCGAAGTGCCCAACGGGCTTTCCACCGAGCGTGCGGCGCTGACGGAACCGATGGCGGTTGGATATCACGCGGTGCAGAAAGCGCGGCTCGCAAAAGATGACGCGCCGCTGGTCATCGGGTGCGGGCCGGTTGGCCTGGCGGTGGTCGCGGCGCTCAAGCTCGCAGGCGTGCATCCGATCGTGGCGGCGGATTTTTCTCCGCGACGTCGCGAACTCGCGCTGCAGATGGGCGCGGACGTGGTCGTCGATCCAAAGGAAAAGTCGCCGTACACAAGCTGGCGGGAGATGGCGGTCTACGCCGATCCGTCGAAGGCGCCAATGTTGCCGCCGTGGATGCCGGGACCGGCAGTGCGGCCCGCGGTGATTTTCGAATGCGTCGGAGTGCCGGGCGTGATCGAAGGAATCATGTCGGCGGCGCCGGGCAACGCGCGAATCGTCGTGGTCGGAGTCTGCATGGAGCGCGACCAGATCGAGCCGCTAACGGGAATCAGCAAGGAGCTCAACATCCAGTTCGTGCTCGGCTATGCGCCCGAGGAATTCGCGGCGACGCTGAGCCATCTCGCCGAGGGAAGCGTCAACGCCGACCCGCTGATCACCGGCAAGGTCGGCGTCGAAGGAGTGGCGAAGGCGTTCGACGATCTCGCGTCACCGGAGACGCACGCCAAGATCCTCGTCGAGCCATGGCACAACTGAGAAACTAGAAACTCGCCGACATCAGTGGAAGAGGCGGTGCGAGGCTAGGTCGGCGCCGGCGCGCATCGCGCGCAACTTTGCCCACACGACTTCTTCAGCGACTTCGCCGAGTCCGGCCGACGTCTCGAAGCCGCAGTCGGTCCCGGCCATCACGCGGTGCACATCGCCGATCGCATTGACGGCCCGCTCGAGCCGGTCGGCGACAACCTCGTGATGCTCGACGTAGTTGGTCTTGGTATCGATGACGCCGGTGATGAGGCTCATGTGATCGGGAAGCGGGAATTCCTTGAAGCAGCGATACTCGTGCTGATGGCGCGGGTTGGCGGCTTCCAGAGCCAGCGCCCCGACGTTGGCATGGTAGAGCAGCGGCAGGATCTGGGCGAGCGGGACGTCGAGATCGTGCGGCGCTTCGTAGTTTCCCCAACACACGTGCATGCGCACGCGATCCCGCGCGATTCCGTGCAGGGCATGATTCATCGCGGCGATGTTCAATTCGACGTACTCGAGGAAATCCGTGAGCGGGCGGTCCGCGTACGACGTGTGCCGCTCCATCGCGAGGTCGGGGCAGTCGACCTGCAGCACGAATCCTTTCGATACTATGTGCGAATACTCAGTATGTAATGCCTTCGCTACCGCCATTACATACTTCTCGTAGTTTTCGTAATACTCATTGAGCATCGCCGATGCTATTATCCCCGGCGACGGCGCACTCATGAACGGCTCGGCGAACTTGTCGGGCTGATCATCCAGGATGCGAAGAGTGTCGGTGCATTCGAGATCGACGGCGCCCTGGCCGAGGTACTCGACCTCGCCGATCGCCTTCGGGGCGTGGAGCAGATCGACCATCGAGCGCTGAAACATCGGCGCGCGCAGCTTGAGGGAGCTCTGGTAGCGGACAAGATCGCGCATGATAGGCCGCTCGCTTCGTCCGCCGAAGCCGGTCATCCGATGCTGCACGTAGGTGACGAAGCTCTCGCGCGATTGCTCGCCGTTGTTGCCGACATCGATTCCCGCTTCGAGCTGCTTCTGCACGACGTGCCGCGTGGATTCTTCGATCTCGCGGAGCATCGCGGCACGATCGACCTTTTCACCGCGACTGCTCTTCACGAGCATCGTGGTCAGTGCTTCCCGCCGCGGCAGGCTGCCGGTGTGCGTAGTTAGAATACGGGAATCGCTCCGAAGCATAGAATTCCTCCCCGGACTGGTTCACTGTTCAACATATTGGTAGATCACGAACGACAGTGCCACAATCGCATCCGCTGTCACCGCGAGACTGATTGGCGACGGTCGAATTTCTATGCCTGAAAGCAGTTACGACATCATAACCGTAGGCGGCGGCCTCGGCGGCTCCGCGCTCGCGAAAGTAATGGCGGAAGCGGGCGCGCGCGTGCTCGTACTCGAGCGTGAGACGCAGTTTCGCGATCGCGTGCGAGGCGAATATATCGAGCAGTGGGGACTCGCCGAAGCGCGCAAGCTCGGCCTCTACGAGATGTTTTGCGCGACGGGACACGAGATTCCGTCGATCGACAATTATATCGGACCAAACCTGTTCGGCCGCCGCGATTGCATCGCAACCACTGCGCACAACTGCCCGACGCTCGGCATCTACCATCCATCGCTGCAGGAAATGCTGATCGCTGCGGCTGCGAAGGCCGGCGCCGAAGTTCGTCGCGGCGCGAGCGTTCGCGCCGTCAATCCGGGCGCGCGACCGAGCGTGATTGTCGAGCAGGCCGGCCGCAGCGACGAGGTATCGGCGCGCATCGTCGTCGGCGCCGACGGCCGCAGTTCGGCGATGCGAAAATGGGGAGGCTTCGAGGTCAAGCGCGAACTCGACCGGCTCTACATTGCGGGCTTGCTGTTCGATCCGATGCCGGCGTCGCAAGAGACGAGCATCGCGGTCTTCAATCCGTTCATCGGCCAGATCGCTTTTCTGTTTCCGCAGGGCGGCGAACGCGTGCGCGCGTACGTGGTCTATCAGGCGGACGCACCGTGGCGGCTGCAGGGCGACGGCGAGGTTCCGCGGTTCATCGACGAAGCGATCCGCACCGGCGCTCCCGCGGAATTTTACGCGGGCGCCAAGCCGGCCGGCCCGTTGGCCTCATTCATCACAGCCGACCATTGGGTGGATCATCCGTATCGAGACGGGCTCGCGCTGATCGGCGACGCCGCGGCGTCGAGCGATCCTACCTGGGGACAGGGACTGAGCCTGACTATGCGCGACGTGCATGTCATGCGCGATTGTCTGCTCGCCGATACCAATTGGGATGTCGCCTGCCACGCGTACGCCGACGGTCACGACTATCATTATGGAGTGATTCACAAATCCGAGAATTGGCTGCGCGAGATGTGGCTCGATCGCGGTGCCGAGGCCGACGCGCGCCGGGCGCGGGCGCTTCCACTGTTGGCGCAGGATCCGTCGCGGATGCCGGATCATATCTTCGGCGGACCCGACTTGCCGGCCGACGAGAGCGTGCGCCGCCGTTTTTTCGCCGAAGAGTGATCGGCAAAAGGAGTCTGAAAATGCCAACCTTCAAGCGTGGCGATGTGTCGATATACTTCGAGGAGTACGGCACTGGATATCCGATTCTGTTGTTTGCCCCCGGCGGGATGCGCTCAAGTATCGAGTTCTGGGAAAAGAGTCCATTCGATCCGACTAAGGAGCTCGCGACCGACTTCCGCGTGATCGCGATGGATCAGCGCAACGCCGGCAAGTCGACCGCGCCCATCACCGCTGACGACGGATGGGACACCTACACCGGCGATCATATCGCGCTGCTCGATCATCTTGGAATCAAGCAATGCCACGTGATAGGCGCACGCATCGGCGGGTCGTACTCACTCGGCATTATCAAAGCTGCGCCGCAGCGCATCAGTGCCGCGATTCTCCAAAATCCAATCGGACTAAGCCCGCGCAATCGCGACTTGTTCTTCGCGATGTTCGACGGATGGGCGAATGCGCTGAAGGCCGGGCGTCCAAACCTTGACGACGCCGCGCTTCGGCAATTTCGCGACCGCATGTACGGCAGCGAGTTCGTCTTCAACGTGTCGCGCGAGTTCGTGCGCTCGTGCAAAACGCCGATGCTGATTCTCTGCGGCAACGACGACTATCATCCGATGGAAACCTCGAAGGACATCGCCGCGCTCGCACCCAACGCTCAACTTGTCGAGAACTGGAAAACGCCCGACGTGATCGGCGCCACTGTAAAGCGCGTGCGCGAATTCCTGGTCGCGCATACGCCGAAGAAATGAGTCAGCCTAACCGGCGAGCGCCAATTTGATTCGATCCGCGAGCCCGGAGAATCGCTCGACGCGCGCCGCGATGGCGTGGTTCAGCGTTGATTCGTCGCCGACGATCACGACCGACGTTCTGCTGCGGCTGACGGCGGTATAGATGAGTTCGCGGGTCGAAACCGCGATTGGTTTCTCCGGCAAAACGAGGGCGATCGAATCGAACTCGGAGCCCTGCGCCTTGTGCACGGTCATCGCGTAGCCTAGCTCGACAAATTCGCGCAGAGCATCGAATCGGAACGCGACGAAGTTGTCGCCGCGCGGAAATACCGCCATCGGCGCTTGCGAGCCGTCGCCGCGCCGGACCCACAGTCTGATTCCATGGTCGCCATTGAAAAGTCCGCGTTCATAATCGTTGCGCAGCACGATCAGCGGCTCTCCGACCACGAATGGGGCGCGCTCCGCGGCGACGCCCGCGGACTCGGCGGCACGCGAATGAAGGCGCGCGTTTATGCGCTCGGCGCCGGTCTCGAAGACGCGCGTCACGCACAGGATGCGCGATTTTCCGGCGTGTGCGAACAGCATGCGTAAGCGCCCGCAGTCGGCGTCATCGAAACGACCATCGCGTTCGACGTACTCATGCCTAACCAATTCCGCGATTTCCCTGTCGCCACGCACGCGATCGGTGTACCAGCGATCCAGAAACGGACCGAGTCTACGCGAGGCGGTTGCGATAAATTCGACGCCGGCGAACGTCAGCTCTCCCGGCGACGAGCGCCGCGCCACGATCGGAGTATTCGATTCGTCGACTGAATTCAGAAAATCGGCGTCGCCACGGTTAATCGCTCGGGCCGCGTGCAATATGGATCGCCCGGCCGCGCTTTCGGTCTTCATCCGATGATTAACTTCGAGCCGCCTCAACGACTCGGTGAGCGGACTGCGATCCCCTCCGGGCGTCGGGACCAGATCGCGGAACACGGAACCCGCCGCGACCGACGGCAATTGCTTCGCATCGCCGAGCAGGATCAATCGCGTACCCGGCGCGATCGCATTCGTCAGCCGTTCCATCAAGGTCACATCAAGCATCGAGCCTTCGTCGACGATCACCACCTTCGCGGAAAGCGGGTTATTGCGATGATGGCGAAAGCGGCCAGACTCCGGCGAGTAACCCAGCAGGCGGTGAATCGTCGCGGGCTCCAGATGCGCGTCGAGGAGCGCCTGGTCCACGGTATCGCGTTGATCAATTTGCAGAAGCGACTCGCCGATGCATTCGCCCATCCGGTATGCGGCCTTCCCGGTCGGCGCCGCCAGGGCGATTTCGTTGGGATCGACGCCAAGGCGCACCATCAGACGCATGATCGCGACTATGATCGAAGTCTTACCTGTCCCCGGCCCCCCCGAAACAACCGTCAGCCCCGCGCGCGCCGAAGCTGCGACCACCTCGCGCTGTTCGTCAGACATCGCAATTCGCCGGCCTTGCACGATCACGGGACGAGCAATCACGTCCTGAAGCGCGCGAGCAAGTTTCGCTGCGTCCGGTTGTTCCTGGATGCAGGTAGTCAGTAGCGCGGCCAGTTGAATAGCCAGTTCACGCTCGCACCGATAGATATTGTGATGCACTATGTATGGCGCAATGTACAGTAGCGGTTTGTACTCATCCTCGCGCTGACCCACTACCGCCGACGCACGATCCGATCGCAAAAGAACTTCGATCGAACTGGCTATCTTGTCGATGTCCTCCGCATTCGAGCCGGCATCGCATAGCGAACCCAGCACGCGACGCATTGGCGCTTGTGAGAGCGGGCCCGTTACCGGAAAGCGAGTGCTTCCCTCCTGAAGCGCGACGAGCGAGATGAGGATCAGCACGATGAGTGCTATCCGCTCGTCGCCTTCCAGAGCCGGTTCCAGGGCCGCAAGCTCGGCCGCCAGATGGACGGTTTCCGGAGCCAGGTTGAGGCCAATCACCGAGGCTTCGAGCGCGCGCATGCGAGCGTCAAATGCGGAACGGCCACCGCCGCGAGCGGAATCAAAGCGTCGCCACGCAGTATCCATTCCTAGAAGTGAGTATCTATCTTTCACGCGCTGAGCTCGGAGTTGGATCCGTGATTCAACAGGTCGGATTCGTAAGTGACTATTTCATTCCACGATGGCCGCGCGAAATAGAATCCGGACTTGCCATTGCCGGCCGGCGAGACGCCGCGAAGAAAGACGTACAGAAGTCCGCCAAATCTCGAGTCGTAATCGCGCTCGGTGTTGATTGCGAGCAGGCGCACGACACCGAGTGAGTAGATGCGCGCCTGCAACCGATAGTGCTGCTCGACGTGCTGCGCGACTGCGTCAGGCTCATACGACGGCAGCAGATCGCCCTTCCAGTCGGCGAAGTACATTACCTTGTCTCGGCGGAATACCAGGTCGATAAACCCCTTTACGTAGCCACGCCCGACAGTTCGTTCGCCGTCGCGGCCGTCGCCGAGCATCGGATGATGTTTCTCGGGAATCGGATACGCGAATTCCATTTCGCGAACTCCCGGCAGCCGGTACAGTCCGCCCTCGAGTACCGTTTCGCCAAGCGCGACCGGCGAGGTGAGCGCGTTGAAGACCACCTCGCGCCCGCGCGCCAGCCAGCGCGGATCGTTCAGGCCGTGGCGACGCATCACGCTCGCGAACAATTCACGCACGTCGTCCCGCGCCATCCAGGACAACAGGTCCGGTACATCGCCAAAGGATTTGAAGTCGAGCTTTTCGATCGCCTCATGCAGAAAAATGCCGACGTGGCGTCCGCCGGGCAAGTCGACGCTATCCGCACGCGCCTCAATTGCGTCGACGCTGCTTTTGAACTCATCAGGCTCCGCCGCCTGAAGCGAAGTGTAAGATTCGATCGTCAAGCCGCGATGCCCCTCCAGCAACTCAGCGAACTCGCCGTCAAGGCGAGCGGCCCGGGACGTCGATGCGAGCCAATCGCACAACGCATCGTCGTCAAGCGGCGTCTCGACTTCGCCGTGTTCATCCGTCGAATCAGAGAGCGCGGGAACGAATATGGTTTCAGTCGCGAACAGCGTCCCCAGCCGAGCTTCGCGATCGAGTGTGCGCAGCCGATCGTTCAGTTGCGCATACGAACCCGTCAGGTCGCGGCCTCGACTTAGCGTGTCCGGCGGAATGTACGGCAGTATCAGCTGGGCGCGCGCGCGCGTCAGCGCCACGTAGAGCAGTCGTTGATCTTCTTCGGCCTTCTCTTTTGTGATCGCACTCTTTGCCATCTCCCGCGCCGGCTTGCCTATCGCCAGGCGCCGTTCGTTTCCGAGGTGATAGATACTGACGCGATCGGGGACAGTGCTGGCGAAGAATCCTCCATAGAGTGCCACGACGTCGGCTTCGAGGCCCTTGCTCTTGTGGATCGTCATGATTTGCACGGCGTCGCGATCTTCTTCGGAGCGCTGCACATTGGGATCGTCACCCGGCGGTATCGCGCGCATCGTGATGTAGGAATCGAGCAGCTCGATCATTTCCGCGAGCGAGATTCCGCGCCGGTAAGCCTGCTGGGTCAGAATCTCGAAGATGTGTTCGTAGTTGGTGAGTTCGCGGCAGTTATCTGATAAGAGCAATTCACGCTCAACCAATCCGCTCTGATGTAGCAACGCGTCGAACAATTCGGCGAAACGTCCGGCCTCGGCAAGGGCGCGCCACTCGAACAATCTTTCGAGCATCGGCTGCGAGCTCCGCTGATCGTCAAGGCGCGCGAGGTCGCGGTACTCGACCGCGAAAAACCGCGAAGCCCACGCCTTGAGCCGGTTCGAGCGCCGGCCGGGTTGTTCGATTCCTCTGAGCAGGTCGAGAATGTCGGCCGCCTCGCGCGTCTGGAACAGCCCGTCCTGCTTGTAGAAGGCGAACGGAACGCCGGTCTGCCGCAGATACTTGGCAATTTCCGCGCTGTCGCGGTTGGTCCGCGTCAGTACGTAAACATCTTTGGCTGAAATCCTGCGCGGCTCCTTGCCGTCATCGCAAATTTCAATCGCATGCTCCGGGTCCGCAACAATTCGCCGTATCGCCTGCGCGATTCGCGGGCCTATCGCCTCGCGCATCCGCCGCGAAAACCTGTATCGGCTGTCGCGCGGCTGGAACTTCATCAGGCTGACGGGTGCGATCGCCTGGCCACTCGCCGCGATGGCTCTCAGAGCGGGACGCCCGCATGTGACTGGATGGCTGTAGGTAATCTCGCCGGTGAACAGTGGCGGGTTGGCGGTCTGATCGAACAGTAAATTGCACGCGTCGATCATGTCCGATGTCGATCGGAAGTTCTCGCGCAATTGAACGGTCGTCGCTCCCGATTTGGAGAGCTGCTCCCGCGCTTCCAGGTAAGCGTGCACGTCGGCGCCGCGAAACCCGTAAATCGCCTGCTTGGGATCCCCGATTGCGTAGATCGCGTTGCTACCGCCGCCTTCGACGAACACCTGGCGAAAGATTTTCCACTGAAGTTCGTCCGTATCCTGGAACTCGTCGATCAGTATCACGCGATAGCGCTCGCGCAAGGTCGCCGCGAGCGATTTGCCGCGAGGTCCGTCGAGTGCGTCGGCAAGCCATGCGAGCATGTCCTCGTAGTCGAGCGTTCCACGCTCGCGCTTTCGCGCGTCCATTCGATTGACTGTCGCGAACAGCACCTCGTCGACCACGCGTTGCTCGATGCTCACCGCCGCCTGAACGCGCTTTCCCGCATCGACGATCGCGCGGACGGTTTGTGACATCTCATCGGGAAAACTCGGCCGCGTTTCAGATCGTATACGGCGCGCACCTTTCGGATCGCAGATGCGATCGAGATCAAACTCGCACAGGCTGTCCACGAGGGCGGTGCGTGATCCGGCCGCGCGCGCCACGATCAGCACGAGCTCGTCGGCGGCGGCGGTCGCGTCCGCGCGAGCGTCGTCGGTGATCGCCGCGAGCCGGTAAGCATCCATCAACGCCTTTGCGTCGAACGAGTTCAGCAGGTCGGTTAACGCCTGCTGGTTGAGTTGGGGCCCAGCGGTGCGCAGGTAGCGCTGGGAGTGAGCGCGCCAGAGCAGCTCCTCGAGGTCATCTGAAGTACGTCGCTCCTCCGAAAGCCACCTGCCGATGAGCTGCTGGACGCGCTCGTCCGACTTCAACCGCTCGCGCAAGTCCGCGCGGATGGCCTCGTGGAACTCGAAGCGGCCGCTCGCGAGATCAATTCCAAAACGTACGCCGCTGTCAAAAGCGAGCTCGCTAAGCATCCGGCGGCAAAAACTGTGAATCGTGTGAATCGGCGAACTATGAAATGAAAACAAGGCGGCGTCGAGTCTTTCCCGCTCGGCATCATCGAGGCGCCTGCGCTGCGATCCGCGCGCGGCGTCCGCACTATGCCCGGACAGAACTCCTTCGATCGTCGCGCGGATTCGTGAGCGGAGTTCGGCGGTCGCCTTTTCGGTAAACGTCACGACCAGGATTTGATCGAGCACGGCCGCGCCGGTGCGGAGAAGGTCGACGACGATGTGCTCGATCGTAAAGGTCTTGCCGGTGCCGGCGCTGGCGTCGATGATCTTGTGCGCGCCGCCGAGAATTTCATCGAGGATCGCCGGCCGATAGTATTCGATGTTGGCGTTGGCTGCAGGCGCGCTCATTTGAACATCCCGATAATCGGGCCAAACCGGCGCGCGACTATTTCTTTGATCTTTTCTTCGTCCGGCGGGTCGAAATCGGTGGCGTTACGCACCGGCCCGTATTCGGAACTGCTTTTCAGGAAATCATTCAACAGGATGCGCTCGACAGCTTCGATCAGGTCGCGACTGTCCTCGGGCTTGCGCATTTCCTTTACGACTTCTTCGACCGCCTCGATCGGCAGGAAGTAGTCGTTACCCGTCGAGAGCAGATCGCTGACGACGTCGGTCAGGTAAGCGATCGCCGTGTCCTGATCGATCGGCCGGAACTCGCGAGTCCATTCCGTCAGCTTTTCCGACTGCGTTCCGATCACGATCGCGCGGAATGTTTCGGGCAGTCGCGCACCCGTGGCAGCGAGGACAATTGCATTCAAAAACGGCGGGAGAAAATCCTTCGCCTTGACGCTCTTGTGCAGCACGCAATTTATCGCCGCGCCTGCCTCCCGTGACGCGCCCCGAATCGTGCCGTAGATACTCACGCGCTGCGTCTCTGTCTTTCCATCGTGGCGGCGCACGCGGGCGTTCAGCTCGATCGCGGCAACTATCGCGCCAGCGTCGGCGAATTCGTCGGCGCGTCCGATCCGGATATCCTTCCATTCGCCGAAGTCCGCCACGCCGGCTTTGGAAGCCTGCGCCATCCATTGATGAAGCGTCTCGACGTCGAAATCTTCTGCCGCCTGCGCATATTGCCCGGCGGGTGCGTGACCCATGGCCTGTGCGACCCGGACCTCGCGCGCGTACTCTTCGTCGAGCACCTCGAGCTTGTTGCCGGCGCGCCAGAAAACGTCACGCAGCATCACGGTTCGATCAAGACGCGACTGCTCGACCGGTTCGTCTTCCGTCTGCTCGGGCGCGTCTTCGTCCTCCAGCATTCCGAGTGAATAACGCGCCGCGCCTTGCGAAGGACATTCAAGATATTTTCGAATCGCGGCAATCGGAAGCGCGAGCGCCTGCGTCCGATCGGTCGCGGCGGGCGCCGTTCCGAATCTGGCGAATTGCAGATCCTCTCGCAGGCGCTCGCCCGACTTACCCCCGAGACGATCCAGCAAGCGATCGTCGTCGGGCTTTGCCCGATGCGGGATGGCGTCGTCGATCTTTTTTCGCAAAGCGAGCATCCGCGCGCCGCGCCGCGCGTCGGGATCGAAGCTCGCCAATTCGCGATCGCTGTCCGGTGGGACGCCGGTAAATTCTGGAAAATACCTCAGGTCATAGCGGCTCACCGGATGTTTCACGGTGAGCTCTGCGAGCATTTTCTCATCGACGAATCCCCGCAGCATGTACTGGAGCTCGCGAATGATGGACGACGGTTCGAGCGGGTCGCCAGTTTTGGCGTCGCGGGCAATGTAGGAGAAATAAATCCGCTCGCGCGCCGCCAGCATCGTCTCGAGAAACAGGTAACGGTCGCGCTCGCTGGGAGAGACGTCGCCCGCGACGCGATTGAGCGTCCGCAAATCCAGCGGATCGCGGCGGTCGTGCTCTGGAAACGTCGCTTCGTTCAGCCCGAGTGCAAATATCACCTTGAATGGGATCGACCGCAGCGAAGTAAGCGATCCAACCGCAACCCCCCGCCCCGAGTATTGTCCGCGCCGCGATTCGAGGTCGGCGATTCGCGCGCCGATCATTTCGCGCGCCGACTGGTACGACATCGGGCCAATGTTCAGATCCGAGTCTCCCATCGACTCGATCGTCGTGAAGAAATTGTCCCTCGCTTGTTCGTCGATCGCGCTCGCCGGCCGCAGGTATGCGTTCAGAAACTCGATGATCATGCGCGACCATTGCCGAGGCGTCAGCCGCGCATCGCGCATCGCGAGCGCATCGGCAATCAGCGACCGCGCCACGCGCATGAATCGCGCGGCAGCGTCGAGTTCATCCTGCGCGATCCCAAACGGCAGGTAGCCCGGGCCGTCAGCTCCAGTTTTATAAAATTCCCGATCTCCGCCGCGCTGGCCAGCCATCATGGTGCCCAGCGCGAGACGTTTGATCGCTTGATCCCAATGATAGAGGCCGTGCGGGATGTACGTATCCTTCAGATCGTCGTCGTCGGCGCCGAAGAAAATGCCAAGCGCCTCGCTCCACCGAGGCCAGCTCTCGACGATTTGCGTTTCGCTTTCGTTGATCAACGCGGGGTGCGTCAGCAGCCGAATCATTTCCGTGCGCGAGAAGCGGCCGCTCGGCAGTTCGAGCAACAACTCGACGGCTTCGGCGACCCGGCTTGCGCCGGCGATACTGCGGCTCACGAGATCGATCGGGATTCGGTGCTGCTTGCGAAACACGTTCTCGATATGCGCCACGTAGTCGTCAACCGCCCCGTCTGGAATCAGCACCGCTATCTCGTGGAACCGGATGCGCTCGGCGGTGCCGCCTGCTGCAAGGGTTTCGTTGTCGCTGACGATCGACCAGATTTCGTTCGCGACGATTTCGGCCTCGCGCCGAATTCCTGGGCAAGCGAGAAACCGGATTTGCGCTTCGCATGGCGTGCCCTTGCCCTCTTCAACTTCCGCGGGCTGCGGCTCGCGATCGAGAATGTTCTGCTGAACGGTTTCGAGCAGGGTTGGTGATTCTCCGCAGACCGAATCGGAAAAGAGCGGCGCGAAATCGCATTGCGACAATTCGTTCAGCAGCCGGATGTACTCGCGGCCCGGCCGCCCCCAGAGCCTCAGAGCCGGCGGATCGGACGATTCATTCAATGAAAAGGGGTCCTCGGCTTCAATCAGCTTCTCCCCGACTCTATCCTGGCGATGAGCCCACCCGCCGAGCGCGACGCGGCGGGAAGTGTCCACGTCGTCCCAAAACTCGCGGCATGGATTGAGCGCGTAAATTCGAATATCGCCGACCGCGCCGAGTCTCGCGAAAATATCCGCGTAAGCACTTCCCGCGTACGACGCACCGAACACGTGAAGCGTCTCCGGCAGCGCGGGTTTCAGTTGCCGGCTATCGCTCGCCTCGAACGCCTCGGGCAGCAACATCAGTCGAATCTCGGGCTTCAAGATCCATCGCTCGCGCACACGGCCGTGCGAATCGAAAACCGACTGCCACAAATGACGCTGCCATCGCTCAGTCTCGCTCATGGCGTCAATTTCCGATCGCCGGGCGCTGCGCCATTTCGCGAGCATGCGCCGCCTGGAAATCGAATATTCGCGGAATATCCGCGCCAACTGCGCGGACAGCAGAATGGTTCGCAGCTCGACATCGGCGTCCGTTTTGGATCCTGCCGCTATGTAGTCGAGGGCCGGCTGCAAGTCGGAGTCGTCGCTGGAATTTCGCAGGCACTCGAAGATGAGCAGTTGGAGCTCATCAGCGTCCAGGATCTTCACGCTCTTGTCGGCCGATTGAAGAAGTTCACCGAGATAGTTCCGCAGGAACGGGAACTCCAAATTCGCCGCGATGCCTATCGATTCAGCCAGCCGATAGCGGACGAACTGCTCAACCACGCGGTTCGGTACGACGATCGATATCGGCTCAAGCGGCTCGCGCCTCTGATGGGCCGCTACCGACTCCGCCAGCGGCGCGATCAGATTTTCCAGTCGATTTGAGTAGTGAAGACGAATCATCGCGGCTCAGCTATACGCGGTTTCCCTTCGAGGAACATACATTCGGGCACTGACAACGGTTGTCACTGCACCTGTAAGATGATTGGATCGGGACGACCATGAAGAAACTTCGCCGCAAACCGACCTACGGCGCCGCGATTCGTTTGGCCCGAATCGCCACCGGCTTGTTTTCGAAACCCTACGGCTGGGGTTTCACCGCTATCGCGGAGAGTCTGGATATTTCCGACCGTACTCTTGCGCGTTACGTCTCGGTGCTGCGCAGCGATCTGCGCGACCCGCTCGGCGCTCCGCTCGTGGAAGTTGTCGGCGCGGGAAGCGACCGCAAACTTCGACTCGTCAGCTCGATGAAAGCCGCCGAGGCGTCATCGTACCAGGTCGCTCTCTTGTACTTCTCGCTGACCGTGCTCAAGTTCCTGGAAGGTACGGTGCTGGAGGAAGGCGTCGAAGGATTGTGGGAGAAGATTTTTCAGAACCTGACCTTCACGCAGCGCACGCGGCTGTCCGACCTCGAGCACAAGTTTTACGCGGTTCCATACGCGCCCAAGGACTACGCTGAGTTCAGCGAACAACTCGACGTGATTTTGCGAGCGCTGCTCGATCAGACGCGGCTTAAGGTCGACTACGCCGGTCTGACCGGTGAGGGCCGGCAACATGACTTCGACCCGTACTCGCTGATTTCCTATCGCGGCGGTCTCTATCTGCTCGGCTACAGCCATCTGCGCGGCGCGATCATTTACCTTGCGGTGGAGCGCATCCGCTCGGTCGAATTCATCCGTCAACAGGACGGCAGCATCCCGCGGTTTCTCTATCCGCGCGGCTTCGATCCCGCGGCGCACACCGAAGGAACTTTCGGAATCGTCGACGGTCCCGAGACCAAAGTCGAGCTGAAGATTCATAGCGCGCAAACCGCGGCGTACGTCCGCTCACGCACGATTCATCCAAGCCAGCATTTCTCGCATCGCCGCGACGGCACCACGATCATGACGATGACTGTTAAGGGTACGACCGAGTTGGCGAACTGGTTAATGAGCATGGGGCCGTGGATTGAAGTGCTGAAGCCCGCCGCTCTGCGCAAGGAAGTAGCGCAGCGCCATGCCCGAGCGGCGCGCCTGTACCGCGGTTAGTGCGACGTCCAAATCCACTATATGCTCGCAGGCGGACATGGAAGCATGATCATACTAACCGGCGGCGCCGGCTTCATCGGCAGTAACCTGCTCGGCGCGCTGAATGCCAAAGGCATCACCGACGTCCTGGTAGTCGATCGCCGGGGCGACAACTTCCGCAACCTTGGCGATCTTCGATTTTCGGACTTCATGCTGCCCGAGGAATTTTCCCGAGCGCTCGAACGCAAGACGCTTCCCGATCGAATCGAAGCGATTTTTCATCAGGGCGCATGCGCCGATACCACCAGCACCGACGGCCGCTACATGATCGAAAACAATTTCACGTTTTCGAAGTCGATTCTGAACTTCGCGCTCGCGAGCAAGATTCCACTGGTATACGCGTCGAGCGCGGCCGTTTATGGGGCATCGAGAGCGTTCGCGCCGTCGCGCGAAAATGAACGCCCGCTCAACCTTTACGGGCTGTCAAAACTCGCCTTCGATAATCACGTCCGCAGCCTCGCCGCGAAGTTTGAAAGTACTGTCGCCGGTCTCCGATATTTCAACGTCTACGGTCCGCGCGAATCCCACAAAGGGAAAATGGCGTCGATGGTGTATCAGCTCTACCGGCAGTTGAAGTCGAGCGGGCGCGCGCGCCTGTTCACGGGCACCGATGGATACGCCGACGGAGAACAGCGTCGCGATTTTGTTTTTGCCGATGATGTTGTCCGCGTGAACCTGGCGCTTGCCGACGGTCCCGTGCGCAGAGGCGTCTTTAATGCCGGGACTGGCGAGTCGCGCAGCTTCAACGACGCCGCCAAAATAATTATCGCGCAGCTCGGTGTCGGTGCGATTGACTATGTTCCGTTTCCCATTAGCTTGGCGGGCAGGTATCAAAGCTACACCCAAGCCGATCTCGGTGGGTTGAGAAATGCCGGCTGCGCTGAGCACTTTACGACCCTGGAAAATGGAATCGCGCAGTCGATCCAAGCCTGGAATCAGGAGTTTGAATCGAACAGGGACTGACTATTTGGAGGACCGCTAAAGTGGAGAATTCTGGCGACCATCGAGTTGAAACAGTCGCACAACTACAAACCCTGATCGGCGAGCCGAATCCGCTGACACCGAAAAAGCTTTTTTCAGCTCTCGATGAAGCCGCAATCGATTTCATCGGGCGATCACCGTTTCTTGTGCTTGCAACTGCCGACGCTCAGGGCAACCAGGACGCTTCGCCCAAGGGCGACGGTCCGGGCTTCGTCGCCGTTGAAAACGAGCACACGCTTCTAATCCCCGAACGCAAGGGCAATCGGCTGATGTTCAGTCTCAGGAACATCCTGGCCAATCCACAAGTCGGAATTATTTTTCTCGTTCCTGGCACCGACGAGACTTTCCGCGTCAACGGCACGGCGGAGCTGAGCGACGATCCCGATTTGCTCGTTCGGCTCAGCGCTCGCGGCGCGCCTGCGCTGCTGGCGATTCGAGTCACCGTGCGGGAATGTTTCTTCCACTGCGCCAAGGCTTTCATCCGCTCGCAGCTCTGGAAGCCGGAGACGTGGTCGGAGCGAAAGAAGATTTCCTTCGGGAAAATTCTGACCGCGAAGGTTGGTGGCGGAGACGAACTTGCGCGGCAAGTCGATCTGGCGGTCGAACAGGACTACAAGAACAACCTTTAGTCAATATCGTGCGCGCGACGCGAGTTCGCGGCATCGTTTTCGATTCGCGGCGATTTCGCTGACGCAGCGCTCGGCAAACAGCGCGATCGATCGCTGCAGCATCGCGATCGCATCGAAGACATTTGCGGCCGCCGCCCCTTCGAAGACATTCAAGTTCAATTCTCCTCGCTCCAGCGCGAGCCGCGTCGCGCGTTCGCAGCCCAACACCTGGAAGCAGCATTGCAGCATCGTCTCGGGAATCGCCGGATTGATTTTTCCCGGGAAGATCGACGAGCCTTCCTGGACGGCCGGCAGAATTATTTCGCCGAAGCCGCCTTCCGGACCCGATGCGAGGATGCGCAGGTCCTGCGCTGTCTTGATCAGCACCTCCGCAAGCATCGCGAGCTGCGCGGACACGGCCGCGAGATCGTCCATGTTCTGCGCCGCGTCGTACAGATTGCGCCGCAGCGTAAGTTTTTGCCCGCCGATCTCGTTCAAGCGCTTCACAATGACGCGGCGATAGATCGGCGGCGCTCCGCTCCCAGAGCCAATCGCCGTGCCTCCCAGGTTTATTCGCTCGAGTGCGCACATGCTTCGCACCAGTTCGCCGGCTCGACGCGCAACCACCTCTGCGTGGCCGCCAAACAGTTCACCGAGCGATACCCGCCCGGCGTCCTGCAGGCAGGTGCGCGAGATCGTCATGACCGGCCGCAGCTCCGCGGCCTTGGCGCGAAATGCCGCGACGCATCGGCTGAGCGCGCGCCGCAGTCCGCTCCATCGACTCAACGCCGTCATCCGAATCGCCGTATGGCAAACGTCCGCCGTCGATTGCGAAGCGTTGACGTGCACCTTGGGATGCACCGGCTGATAAGTACCGCGTGCGCCGCCCAGGAACTCGCTCGCCAGATTCCCGATCACTTCATTCACGTTCATGTTGACCGCGATACTTCCGCCGCCCGCGAGCATGTCGACCGGAAACTGCGCGAGATGTTCACCGCGGATCAGCGCGTCGCACGCGCGTTCGATTGCATCCTGGCGGCGCGCGTCGATCGCGTGCGCCTCGCGATTGGCGCGTGCGGCGGCCTTCTTGACCATCGCGAGCGCGCGAATGTAGTCGGGATAGTTTCCGAGGATGTGCCCGGAGAATCCCACATTCTCGACGGCTCTGACTGTGTGGATTCCGTAAAGCGCGTCGGCCGGAACTGCGCATTCGCCCAACAAGTCGCTCTCGATGCGAGTTCCGGGTGGCGCGTTGAACCGTTTGCGAATCAATCCGCGCGAGCGCCGCGGCGTGGCTGCCCTACGCGGTGCGGCCATAGCGGGCCATCTGCAGCCCCTTGCTGCTCCGCGTGCCGGGGTTAGTGTCGTACGCGAGCAGGGCCACCAACCGCGTCGTGCGGCCGGCAATCGGCGTGACGCGATGAATCGAATTGCGTCCTTCGAACAGGAGCAGCGTCCCCGGATGCATCGGGACGCGCACCACGTCCTCGCTGGAACCCTCGAGCAGACGCTGGACGCGCGGATAGTTTTCATCCGCGGCGCTGCGAATCAGCGGCACGTACTCGAAGTCGCCGCCCGCTTCCGACGGCCGCAGCGCAATCGACGTGACGAAGTCGGTCTGATCGAAATGCCAGTGCAGGCGTTCGCCATCTCCCATCACGGCGAGGTTGAGCGCGCCCATCGGATCGGCGTAGCGATAGAGCCGCTCCTTCTTGAGCGCCGCCGCGATGAACTCCATCAGCGGATCCCATTCGAACAGTCGTCGCATCGCCGAATCCTGCGGAAACTGATCGTATGCCACGACGCCGACCGAGGTCGGCTCGAAAAATTTACGCGGATGATCTTCCGGCAGCGCAGGATCGGGAGCCGCCAGGTAAGGCGTGCCCGTTACGACGCTGTGATACGCGCATGCCGCGAGCGAATCGCCTTCGCGCACGAGCATCGCGACGGCATCCGGCTTGAGAAATCCCGGCAGCTCGCACGCGCCGGTGCGGTCGAGTTGGTCGCGGCAATGACGCGTCAATTCGCGCGTGGCGGCGCCGCTCAAATTGAGAATCGGATAGCGCTCGAGATCGATCAGATCCGCGGGCGAGTGCGACGCCGGGCCGGATTCACTAGCGGCCTTGGTTTGCATGCTGTCAGCGACCTCGTTTTTTCGACCTTACGATCACAGTCTGATTCAACACAATCGCGCGAATTCAAGATTTCCCTAGTGCGCCGTCTTCAGCGGATGCTGCCTGAAAAAATCCAGCATCGTCGTCGTCCACTCTTTCGGCCATCGCGTGTGATTACCAAGACCAATTATTGATCCCATAACTGTCGCGTTGGATTTTTCGGGCGCGTCGGGGTCGGTGCCGCACGAATCCGTACATGAGGAAACGCGGCTATGGCGATTGTCGAGGATCACGTCATCGACGACCACTCCCAACGCATTCAACTCGCTCGCCATCTGCTCGCCATTGGGACAGATGCCGCCGACATCGCAGGCGTTGTGAACGTGCATGGTTCGCGCGACGGGATTGAAGATCTGAATTTGTTTGTCATTTGCGGGCGCTCCCGCGACCGGCCGCTGCGGGCAAGGATCGCCGAGCGCGCCGAACGGATTGGGCGCGGAATAGACAGCAGCCGCCGCGATATTCGGACGATTCACCGCGTACAGATAACCCATCGCGGCTCCGTTGGACCATCCGGATACATATATCCGCGCCGTATCGACTTTTCCGGTCGCCACCTCGGCCGCGATGAAGTGATCGATCGTGGCCGCGTCAGTATTTTCCCGCCAGGTCGTGTCTCCGATCTTTACGTCACCCGCCGGATTCAACTGGCGATACCAATTGTCCCATCCCACACCTTTGTTGTCCGGCCATGGATAGTAGTGCGTCGTCTTGCGGCCCTCGGGAGCCAGCACTATGTATCCAACTTTCTTCGGATCGTCGCTAAGTGAGGTTGAATTCTGCAGGTCAAGTATATTGGTGATAGTAATCCACCCCGCTGAAAACAGCGACGGATGTAAGTATACGATCATTGGTAACTTGCTATTGCCGCCAGCGGCCTTCGGCTCATAGAGGCAGGCGTAACGGTCCATGCTGTCCGCGTCCTTCCACGGACCGAGCAGTTTGCCGTCGCCGCAGCTGGGCGTGCCGTCCGAAATTACCGCCGCTGAAGGATCGCCATACCGTCCGCATTGAGTCTGCGCGTCGCTGCCCCTGGCCGCGGTGCTGCACGAAAGTAAGCATGCGATCATCGCCAGAAACAGCGAGCTATACCATATGTGGTGGTTCTGGGACGGCTCCACTACCATCGGTAGTTTCGTTCCGTCAAAAAATGTTTTTCGGCTCATACAGGAACCTAACCCCTTCCCTCGTGTGAAGAGGAACCGGATGGGAGGGAATCCTTCCCGAGCACGAAGGGGAACCCGAGGCCGAAGGAAAGCGGGAAGGGAACAAATGGAAGAGGGGGGCGGCGCGGTGCCCATGCGCCATGGTAGCACGGAAAGTCTGCGGGGGTCAGGCTGAAAAGTTCATCTCCAAACTCCTTCATCGAAGCTGAACCGGTGCCCTGGATTCGTTGCTTGTCAGTCTCGACTTTGGAGGGTAAAGGTCGCAAGGGCTCTTGCTGTTTTCTTGCCCCCTGGAGGTTTCACCCGATGAATCTTGGCACCGTCGGCGTCGACGCATTGATGGATTCCATGACGGGGATCGAGCTCGCGAAATTCGCGCAAAAGGTCGAGCAGCTCGGCTACAGCGCGCTCTGGTTTCCCGAAGCCTTCGGCCGCGATCCGTTCGCGCTCGCCGCACATCTGCTGACCGTGACCGACAAATTGATCGTCGGCACCGCGATCGCAAACGTCTGGAAACGCGAGCCGATGGCGATGTTGAGCGGCGCGCGCACGCTTGCCGAACTGTTTCCCGAGCGCTTCGTGCTCGGCATTGGAATCAGCCACGGGCCGATGATGGCGCGGGTGGGAATCAACTACGTGAAGCCGCTGAGCTTCATGCGCGACTATATTGCCCGCCTCAAGGACGCTCCGTACGGCGCAGCGCGGCCATCGTCCGAGGCGCCGATCTTGGTGGCAGCGCTGCTGCCGAAGATGATCCGCCTCGCGGCGGCGGAGACCGACGGAACGATTCCGACCTTTGTGACTCCGGAGCGGACCGCGCAGATTCGCGCCGATATCGGTCCCGGAAAATTGATCTGCGTACAACAGGTGTCGATGCTGGAAAAGGACGCCGGCAAGGCGCGGTCCGCGATTCGCGGCTTGATCGGCTTCTACCTCGGTCTTCCCAACTACCTGCAGAGTTTGCGGCTGATGGGATTCGACGACACGGACTTTGCCGGTGGCGGCAGCGATCGCATTGTCGACGCGATGGTCGCGTGGGGCGACGAGCAGGCGATCCGCGATCGCGTCGCGGCACAGTACAAAGCCGGCGCGACGCACGTCTGTCTCACGCTGCTTAGACCGGAAGGCAGCGCCGGGGCGTGGAGTCTCGCGACGGGAGGCAGCCGCGAGCGCGCGACGCCGGACGAGCGTGCGCTCGAAGCGCTCGCGCCGCGCTGAACTGGCTAATGAGAGTAGTCATTTCAATCGCGATCTGACTACTGGAGTGACTATGCAGATTGACCACGATGAAATCATGCGGCGCGCCGCCGCAATTTCGCCGACGCTCGCCGCGCATGCCCGCGAATGCGACGACGCCCGCATGCTGACCGTCGAGAGCATGGCCGCCGTCGTCAATGCCGGCATGTTCCGGATTCCGCAACCGCGCCGGGTCGGCGGCTACGAGCTGAGTCTGCGCACACTCGCCGACGCCGTCACCAGCCTCTCCGAGGCCTGCCCCAGCAGCGGCTGGGTGGTCATGGTCATGGGCGCTCATCACTGGTGCATGGGCTCGTTTCCCGAAGCGGCGCAGGATGACGTCTTTGGCGACGGCCGCGACGGCCTGGTCGCGGGCACGTTGTCGTGGCAGGGCAGCGCGAGCGCTGTCGATGGCGGCTTCCGGGTCGACGGACGCTGGCAGTTTTGCAGCGGCGTCGATCATGCCGATTGGGTAATCCTCGGATGCGCCGACGCCGCGACGCACGCGCCGATTGTCCACGTTGTCGTGCCGCGCGCCGAGCTCGAGCTGGACGACACCTGGCACGTGATGGGCCTGCAGGGCACCGGCAGCAAGGACGTAGTCGCGCACAATGTTTTCGTGCCGGCGCATCGAACGATAGACACGCGGATTTTGTTTCGCGGGACGAGTCCTCACGCCGCGAATCACGCCACCAATCTGTATCGGCTCTCGGCCGAGGCGATGCTCTCAGTGTCGGTAGCGACCGCGGTCCTCGGTTCCGCGAAATTCGCGCTGCGTCAATTCATCGAGCGCACCAAAGAGCGCCGCGTCATTCTGACCGGTGCACGAAAGGCTGAACACGGGCCGACGCAAGTGCGATTGGCGGAAGCCGCCGCCGAAATTCATTCGGCGGACCTGTTGATTCACGACATACTCGGGGAATTCGATCGCCTGATGGCCACCGGCGAGACCTTCGACAACCATCACCGCGTGCGCGCAAAGTGGCAGGCCGCCTACGCCGCCGAGCTATGCCGCCGCGCCGTTGCGCGGATGTTCTCGGGATCGGGCGCGCACGCGGTGTATAGGCAGAGCGCCATTCAGGCCGCATTTCGGAACGTCAACGTCGGCGCGCAGCACGCGAGTATCGACTTCGACAATTCCGCCGAACTCTACGCTCGCATGCGGCTCGGCCTGAGCTCGTGATTTGTCGGGCGATTCTACTTAGCAGCTCTGAACCGCTCCGAAACTGAAATCCGGCTCGCTCTGACGCTTTGGATTCCAGGCGTCCGGCGCGCTTCGATTGGCGGTTCGGGCGGCCTCGGCGGCGAGGTTACCTCGCTTATCTCAGCGACTACCCACCCTTCCAGTAGCGCGCGCAGCAGTTCACCGGGATTTGCCCATGGGTCGACAATCTTGTACATCGCTTACCGCTCCTGCCCTTGTTTCAGGGCAATTCCAGCAAACAATTCGCGCACAGCGCCCATCGAGCGTGTCCGCCCGCCGGCACCACCAGGATTGCCGCGATCGACAGCCTCGCGTCCCCGCAGCGACGACAGATCAAATCGTCGCCCTCGCACCTGGCCTCGAACCCGAATTCCGCGATCATGGCCGGGTCGTCGATCAACTCGATTCGTATCAAATTGAGGTGAGATTCCAAAAGGCTCTCCGTAAGTCCTGATTTACAACAGACGCGATTGGGCTCTCTTTCCTGACGCGATCTGTAAACCTTCCCGGACCCTGCGCTTGCCGACAGCCGCTTTCCGCGTGTCGGCAGCGCGACTCAGTTCAGATGAGCACCGGCTCGCGCATTCATGGAATCGAACAGCTTGCCACCTGCAACGACCATCTGCCGTCCCTGCCGAATCACGAACTTTTCGCGCTCGAGTCGCGCCAGATGCTCTGTCACTCGTGGCCGCGAGGCGCCGACCAGGTTGGCGATATCCTTGTGGCTGAAAGATACGCGCAGCAGAGTGCCGCGCGATTCCTCGATTCCAAAGTCTGCACACAGTTCGAGCAGCGCGATCGCGATGCGCTCGTGCAGGCCGAGGTTCAGGAAACTCGAACTGCGCAGCAGCAGGCGATACCACTGCTTCAAATCGTTGCGATGAAATTGCTGGAAGGCGGACTGGGGAGCGTTGGGGGTGATGCCGCCGAAATCCGCCCAACTCACTGTGCCCACGCGGCAATCGTTGTAAGCCTCGCACTGAAAAGCGGACTGGCTGAGCGGCAGTGCCGGAAATTCGAAAATCGGTCCGGGCGCCAGCATCGCCACCGTGACGCGCTCATTGCGCGCGTTGCGGCACGTGATGCGCGCGATGCCTGCTAACAAAATGTGAGCATTCTGGGCGAGCGCAACCTCGCGCAGGATTACCGAATGCCGCTTGTAATTCGCCAGCACCAGCGCGCCGACGAGAAGTGTGAGCTCAGAGGAGGAAAGCCACGACAGAGCCTTGAGCCGGCTCAGCCTGTCAAGATCAGTTTCACGTGAAGTATTTCTTTCATTCAAATTTGCACCGTCCAGACCCTGACCTTACTCTCTTATCATCGATAAAAGAAATGAATTGTTACCTGTATAACAAACGATATGTGCTGCGAAGAACCATCGAAATGAGCGCCGACGGCCCTAGGCAAACGTTGGCATCAGCCGCCAACAATTCGCTAGGCGAAGCTGCGGCGCGCTCTCCTGGGCTCCATCTCTGCGGCTGAAATATGAGTCTGCGCCAGGAAGTTTTCCAAGCGCTCGCGATTGACAACCAGTTGACGGCTGTTGCGCGAAATCAGATGCTTGCGCTCGAACGTAATCAAATGTTCGGTGATGCGCGGCCGCGACGCGCCGACCAGTTCAGCAAGATCCCGATGCCGCGCCGGCAACGTCAGCCGAATCCCTTTTGGATCGGGGATGCCGAAATTTTCGCTCAATTCCAAAAGAATCAGCGCCAACCGCTCTTCCAAAGTGCAGCCCATGAAGTTTGCGCACCGCAGTTGCACCAAATCCCAGCGGCCCAGGTAGCTCTCCGCCATGCGCTTGAAGTCGGCAGACGCGATGCCCAGCGAGATTTCGACGAAGGACTCGAGGTCGATTGTCCCGATGCGGCAAATCGTGACCGCTTCGCAGCGAAAATTGTAACTGATGCCCGGGACCGGCGGCGGGAAGCCCGGTACCATCCCCGGCGCCACCATGATCACCAGCGTGCGCTGACCCTTGCGATTGCGGCACGTAATTCGCGCCACGCCCGCCAGCAGGATGTACGCTGAAGTTGGCGAATGCTTCTCGTCGAAAATGATCGCGCGCTTTTCGACCATGCTGACTGTCAGCGCGGACGACAGCCTGTCGAGCTGGCGCGCCGTAAGCCATGAGATGTTCTTAAGGCCCCGCAGTCTTCGGATGCCGGATGCTCGCGCAGCAGTCATCCGGTCAATGTATCAGACGCATTGGAGTGCGTGCAGAATAAGGCGCGCAACATAAAGTTCATTCGACGCATTTTGTTATCTATGTAACAAATGATTCCTGTTCGCAGGCAACGGCGTAACATCGCGCCGCGCGATCCAGATGAGCAGCACCAGCGCCGGAATCGTCGCCACCGTCGTCAGCAGGAAAAACGGCACCCAACCGAGCTTGTCCGCGAGCACGCCCCCCGAAGACGCGACCATCGTGCGCCCCACCGCCGACAGCGACGACAGCAGCGCATACTGCGTCGCGGTAAACGCGGGCGAGCACAGCCCGGAGAGATATGCCACCAACGCCGTGCCCGCCATCGCGCCCGTCAGATTCTCTGCCGCTACACACAGCGCGAGATAATCTAGCCGATGGCCGCCGACCGCCTGCAGCACGTAAAACAAATTGCCCGCTGACTGCAGGACTCCACACAGGACCAGCGCGCGCATCACTCCGAGCTTTGTCGTCACCACGCCGCCGATCAGCGCGCCGGCCACCGTCGCGAAGAATCCGACCAGCTTCGAGACCGCCGCGATCTCGTTGAGCGAGTAGCCGAGCGAGATATACAGCGGCGTCGCCATCACGCCCGCCATCGCTTCGCCCAGCTTGTAACCGACGATGAAAATCACGATCGCCGGCCACATCGGCCGCCGCATGAAGTCGGCGAACGGTCCCGTGACCGCCGTCGCGAGCCACTCGCGGATCGCCTCCCATCGGGACCTTGCGCTCGATGCCCGCACCTCCGGCGGGGCCGGCTCGGGCCCGAAGATGAAAACCAGCATCCCGACGCTCACCAGCGCCGCCATCGTCGCGTAGGCCGCGAACCATCCGTAGCGCGCCGCGATGATCAGCGCGCCGGCACCCGAGGTCAGCATCGCGAGCCGGTACCCGGTCTGGATCATCGCGGCGCCGGGACCCTGCTGCTCGGGCGTGAGGATTTCGACCCGGTACGCGTCGATCACGACGTCCTGGCTCGCGGACAGAAACGCCACCAGCAGAGCGAGCGCTCCCATTCGCGCAATCTCGGTCTTCGGCTGACAGGCACCCAGCGCGAGTGTAGCCGCGATGAGTGCGAGCTGAATTGCGATGCCCCATCCGCGCCGCCGTCCGAGCGGAATCGGCGGCGGCAACCTGTCTATCAGCGGCGACCACAGGAACTTCAGCGCATACGGCATCCCGACCAGCGCGAATGCGCCGATGGTCGCGCGGCTCACGCCCACCGTCGCGAACCACGCCGACAGCGTCGAGGCCGTCAACACCAGCGGCAATCCGCTGGCGAAGCCGAGCGGCAGGATAAGCAGCACGCGCCGATCGCTGTATTGCGCCAGCGAACGCCGCCACCCAGTCACGCCACTCGCCCCCGATGCAACATCCTGTTCCGCCGGCATGGAGAACTTCATATCACCTTCCCCCAGCCAGTGGCGCGGGCCGCCGTGCCCGCGCTTCCCCCTCCACTGTGTAAAACTTTCCTTGATAACCCTTCCCGGTCTGCTACGATTGTCGCCGTTATGGGCGCCTCTCCACCAACCGGCAGCAGTTTCAGGTCGCGGCTGACGCAGGACGAAAAGACCGCGGAAACCCGCCGCCGCCTGCTCGACGCGGCGATCGTATGCCTTATCGATCGCGGCTACGCCAACACCACTACTTCCGAAATCGCCGAGCGCGCCGGCCTTTCCCGCGGCGCTCAGCTCTACCATTTTCCCACCAAAGAGGAGTTGCTCACTCGCGCCGTCGAGCATCTGTTCGAATTGATGTTCGGCGAGATGAAGGAGAAGGTCAGCCGGCTGACCAACGTGAACGATCGGCGCGCGATGGCGATAGATTTGATGTGGGAGACCGCCAACGGCCGCCTGATGACCGCCTGGATTGAGCTGATCGTCGCCAGCCGCACCGATTCGTATCTGCGCCAGTCAGTCAGCGCCGCTAACGATCGCGCGACCGAATTCATCGATCGATCCTTCAAGGAACTCTTCCCGCGGCCCGATGGCGCCGGCCCCGACTACGATCTGATCCCGCAGATAGTGGTCCTGATCCTCGACGCGATGTCGAGGGCCAGACCCTCAACGCCGAGCTGACGTCGAGAATTCTGACCGCGCTAAAAACCTTCAACCTGTAGCCGCTCCGTTCGAGACATCGCGCTGTTTTCTCAGTTTGTCATCCTGACCGAAGGGATCAGCGCGACCGCAGTGGAAGGATCTCGGACAGCTGCACGCCAGCGAAGCCGGTTCCGGTTCTGAAATCGCGAAGCGGCCCTGATGCCGCTGTCGTCGTAGAGGCCGTGCAATTGGTGACCCAAAGGTTCGAGTTGCGTTGAAAATGAACTATGTGTTAGCCAGATAGGCCATCCGAGCTTTTGGGGGAGTATGAACAAAGAAGGTGGGGGGAACCGACGGCGCACCTGGATAGGTATCGCGGCCGCGCTGATCCCTATGCTCGCGCTGTCAGCCTTGATCGTGCGGGCGATGGGCGGAAACACCACCGCCGATATCGTGCTGGGGCAGGGCGATTTTTCCCACAATGCTCCCAATTTCCTCCAGGCCAGCAGCCTTGACTTGCCCTTGTCGGTAGCGATCGACGCAAGCGCGGTCCCGAACCGGCTCTACATCGCCGACCTAAACAGCCGTGTGCTGGGCTTCAAGGATGTAAACACCTTCGTCAACGGCGGTTCGGCTGACTTGGTGATCGGTCAGCCCGACTTTCTGTCGGCCACCTGCAACAACGGCGGAATCAGCGCGAGTAGCCTGTGCGTCCCCTACGCGGTTGCAGTGGACGTGAGCGGCAACCTCTACGTGGCCGACACTGACAACAGCCGCGTGCTCGAATACAACACTCCATTCGCCGGCTGCGGTTCATTCCCCTGCGTCGGGGGATCCGCCAATCTGGTGTTCGGTCAGAGCGGCAGCTTCACTTCAAGCACCTGCAACAACGGCGGGGTGAGCGCGAGCAGCCTGTGTGCGCCCCAGGGAGTCGCGGTGGACGCCGGCGGCAACGTCTACATCGCGGACAGCAGCGATAGCAGTGATAGCAACAGCCGCGTGCTTGAATACAACACTCCGTTGACCGTAACCTCGACTCCGGGAAGCGGCGACACCATCGCCGATCTGGTGTTCGGCCAGGGCGGGAGCTTCACCTCGAACACCCCGAATAACGGCGGGGTGAGCGCAAACAGCCTGGACAACGCAATAGGGGTTGCGGTAGACGCCAGCGGCAACCTCTACATCGCTGACTTCTACAACAGCCGCGTGCTTGAATACAACACTCCGCTGACCGTAACCTCGACTCCGGGGAGCGGCGACACCACCGCCGATCTGGTGTTCGGGCAGGGTGGCAGCTTCACTTCGAATGCCGAGAATAATGGGGGGGTGAGCGCGAACAGCCTAGAAACCCCTATTGCGGTTGCGCTGGACGCCGGCGGCAACCTCTACGTCGCCGACTATAACAACAACCGGGTGCTGGAATACAACACGCCGCTTACGACCGACAATACCACCGCCAATCTGGTGTTCGGGCAGGGCGGCAGCTTCACCTCGAAAACCCAGAACAACGGCGGGGTGAGCTCGAACAGCTTGTACAGCCCCTATAGCGTTGCGCTGGACGCCAGCGGCAATCTCTACGTCGCCGACATATTCAACAACCGTGTCCTCGAATACAACACCCCGCTTACGACCGGCACCACCGCCGATCGCGTGCTGGGGCAGGGCGACTTTTCCCACAACGATCCGAACTACATCAACGCCAGCAGCCTTAACTCTTCAGTCTTCCTGGCGATCGACGCAAGCACGGTCCCGAACCGGCTCTACGTGTCCGACTCGGGGAACAGCCGCGTGCTGGGCTACAAGGATGTAGCCACATTGATGAACGGCGGTCCGGCCGACCTGGTGATTGGTCAGCCCGATTTTCTCTCGGGCACCTGCAACGGCGGTGAAGAGTCCCCAAGCGCGAGCAGCCTGTGCGGCCCCGCTTCGGTTGGGGTGGACGCCAGCGGCGACCTCTACGTGGCCGACCAGGGCAATAGCCGCGTGCTCGAATACAACACTCCATTCGCCCACTGCGATGGATTCCCCTGCGTTGGTGGACCCGCCAGTCTGGTGTTCGGGCAGGGCGGCAGCTTTACTTCGGGTACCGCGAACAACGGCGGGGTGAGCGCTAACAGCCTGTACGAACCCTATGGAGTTGCGTCGGATGCAAGCGGCCATCTCTACGTCGCCGACTACCAAAACAGCCGCGTCCTTGAATACGACACTCCGCTGACCAACGCCACCGCCGATCGCGTGTTCGGGCAGGGCGGCAGCTTCACTTCCAACACCTGCAACGCCGGCGGGGTCAGCGCGAGCAGCCTCTGCGACCCGGTTAACGTTGCGCTGGACGCCAGCAGCAACCTCTACGTCGCCGACTACGGCAACAGTCGCGTGCTCGAATTCAACACCCCGCTGACCAACACCACCGCCGATCTGGTGTTCGGGCAGGGCGGCAGCTTCACTTCCAACGCCTGCAACACCGATGGGGTGACTGCCGGCAGCCTATGCGACCCCGAGGGGGCCGCGCTGGACGCCGGCGGCGACCTCTACGTCGCCGACACCGCCAACAGTCGAGTGCTCGAATACAATGCCCCGCTTACGACCAACACGACTGCCGATTTGGTATTTGGGCAGGGCGGCAGCTTCACTTCGAACACCGCGAATAACGGCGGAGTGAGCGCCAATAGCCTCAACCAACCCCCTGGCGTGGCAGTGGACGCCAGCGGCAACCTCTACATCGCCGACTGGCAAAACAACCGCGTACTCGAATACAATCAGCCGCTGGCTGGGACTCCAACACCCACGCCAACCGCGACCGCAACTGCCACCGCAACATCGACAGCGACCGCAACGGCTACCGCAACTTCGACGGCCACGGCCACTCAGACCGCAACCGCGACCTCTACGCCCACATCAACGGCGACCGCGACGGCAACGGCGACTGCGACCGCAACCGCCACCGCAACATCGACCCCGACCGCGACTCAAACCGCAACTTCAACTGCGACTGCCACCGCGACCCCGACCGCCACCGCAACATCGACACCGACGATAATCGTCAACACGACCGCTGACCCAGGCTCGGCCGGAGTTTGCGCCTTGCGCGACGCCATCATCGCAGCCAACACCAAGGCCGCTGTGAACGGATGTGCGGCGGGCACCGGCACCGACACGATCAATTTCAGTGTCAGCGGCACGATCACGTTAAGCAGCACGCTCCCCGGGATCGTGAACACGCTGACGATTGATGGGACCGGGCAGACCATCACTGTGGACGGCGCCAACAAGTACGGTGTTTTGGTTGTGAACGAGGGCGCGACTCTGACTGTAAACCTCCTGACGATTTCCGACGGCAACGCATCGTCATTCACAGGTGGCGGCGGCATCGAAAATGAGGGCACGCTGACGGTCACCAACTGTACCCTCTCCAACAACTCGTCGTCGGACGAGGGCGGCGGCATCGAAAATCAGGGCACGCTGACGGTCACCAACAGCACCCTCTCCAACAACTCGGCGTCGGATGGCGAGGGCGGCGGCATCGAAGATGCTTCCGGCTCGCTGATGGTCAGCAACAGCACCTTCTCCGGCAACACTGCGGCTACCCAGGGCGGCGGTATCGAATCTTGTTACCGAAACACCCGTGATGGTCACCGACAGCACCTTCTCCAACAACTCGGCGAGTGATGGCGGCGGCATCGAAAATGAGAACGATACGCTGACGGTCACTAACAGCACCTTCTCCAGTAACACCGCGTCTACGGACGAGGGCGGCGGCGGTATCGATGTTGACACCGGCACGCTGACGGTCACCGGCAGCACCTTCGCCAGCAACAGCGCGTTGGACAGCGTCTTTGGCGGCGGCGGCATCGATAATAACAATGGCACGGTGACGGTCACCAACAGCACATTCTCCGGCAACAGCACGTCCGCCAACGTCGAGGAGGAGGGCGGCTACGGCGGTGGCATCGAAAATGAAGGCGGCATGCTGACGCTCACCGACAGCACCTTCTCGGGCAACTCGGCTGTCCAGGGCGGCGGCATCTATAATGCTGACGGCACGCTGACGGTCAATAACACCATATTGGCTAACAGCACCTCGGGCGGTAACTGCGGTTTCGCCGACGCTAACGCCTATAACATCTCCGACGACGATTCGTGCGATTTCGGAACCAGCACCGGCGCCAATGGCAAGACCATCGGCGACAACGTCAATCCGATGCTCGATCCGAGTGGGCTGCAGAATAACGGCGGGCCTACCCAAACCATCGCGCTCGAGGCTACGAGTCCCGCGGTTGCAGCGGTTCCGCTTGCCGATTGCACGGTGACTACCGACCAGCGCGGCGGGCCGCGTCCCGCGCCCGGATACAGCGCCTGTGACATCGGCGCGTTCGAGTACGGGGACTTCCTGGTTCCCACGCCTACAGCGACGCCCACGCTAACCCCGACTATCACGGCGACGCCGACCGCAACTGCGACCGCCACCGCGACGGCAACGGCGACTGCGACCGCTACAGCGACTCCGACAGCAACGGCGACTCAAACTGCAACTGCAACAGCCACCGCAACGTCGACACGGACTGCCACAGCCACCGCAACGGCGACCGCGACCGCAACAGCAACCGCGACTGCGACTGCGACTGCGACGGCAACCGCAACGTCAACTTCCACGCCGACCGCAACTGCGACCGCGACCGGGTCGGCTACGCCCACCACGACCGCGACTCAAACCGCAACTGCCACATCGACGTCGACCGCGACTCAAACCGCGACCGTAACTGCCACATCAACTGCGACAGCTACGACGACCGCTTCGTCAACGCCGACCATGACGGTAACACCGACTGCGACCGCAACCACGACGACGCCAACGCCGACTGCAACCTTAACCGCTACGCCGACAGCGACGGCGACATCGACCGCGACAGCCACTCCGACCGTCACGCCTACGGCCACGCCAACGCCGGTACAAGCGACGCTCGGGACCAAGCCGGACGCGATTAACTTCGGCGACGTTCACCTTGGTTCGGTGAGCAAGCCTGCCAAGCTCACGCTCAGCGATAAAATGACAGAAGACGCACCCATCGCGATCATCTCGATCCAGTCCAGCAACAGCGAGTTCTCCGCCTCGCAGAACTGCGTGGGTCAGCTCGCCGCGGGCGCCAAGTGCGAGGTCGCGATCACCTTCGCCCCCGTCGACACGGGCCTTCGCACGGCGACGCTCGTCATCGCGAACAATGGAACAGATCCGTCGCGGACGATTACACTCAAGGGGACAGGCAAAGTCCGGAAGGGCAGAAAGACACCGACCCCCACTCCGACCGCGACCCCAGTTCCCGGAAACCTGGTTATCAATCCGCCGTCGGGTAATTTCGGCAATGTAAAAGTAGGACAGGAAAAATCGGTGACATTCACGCTGAGCAATTCGGCCGAGGAAGGGCCGCCGATCACCTTTACGAGCCCATTTTCGGTCCCGGTGATGACGCCGCAGGAATTCGGGTTTGCCGGATCGGCCACGAACTGCCCCCAGCAATTGTCCCCGCAGGCAACGTGCAACCTGACGGTGGAATTTATTCCGGCTTCGAAGGGCCCGCAACCTCCCTCGGCGGTGACTATCTTTGACAACGCGGCAAATGCGATCACCTCTGGCTCGCAACCGAGTGCGCACCAGACGATCCCGCTAAGCGGGTCCGGCGAATAGCGCTGGCCAGTCCTTCAGCGGCTGGCACGACGACCGGAAACACGGGGCAAGGGCCAACCGCAGCATGCAGACAGTGTCGCTGTCGGGAACCGGTGAGACCGCCAAGTAGAAGATCTACATTCGAGCGCCACTGGGATGATTGCCGTACACCCGCATAGTTACTAGGTTAGTGTCCTTCGTTCGGACTCTTGCGAGGTAAGGCATCGCAGATTGATCCGACTATCGACAAAGTCCGTGATGGCCGTTGGGGCCGGGCTGCTAATGATGGCCCTTTTCAGCGCCTCACCGGCATCGGCGTTCCTGGTCTTCACGGTTACCAATACAAATGACAGCGGCGCAGGTTCGCTGCGCCAGGCGGTTCTCAGACGCCAATGCCGCCGACAGTGCCGAAAGCGTCATCACGTTTACCACCGAAGGGGGCCGACCGTCACGGGCACGATCACCCTGACCAGCGGTCTCCTTGAGATTCAACATCCTGTGAATATCGCTGGTCCCGGCGCGTCAAGCCTGGCGGTCAGCGGGGGAGGAAACAGCCAGGTCTTCGAGGTCGACACGGGCGCAACAGTCTTTATCTCCGGCATCACCATCGAGAACGGTAACTCTAGTTCGGGCGATGGCGGCGGCATCGGCAACGCCGGCACGCTGACGGTCACCAACTGCACGTTTTCCGGCAATAATACGACGAGCGGCGGCGGCGGCGGCGCCGGCGGCGGCATCGATAACGCTGGCACTTTGACGGTGACCAACTGCACCTTCTCCGACAACTCTGCGTCATTCGGCGGCGCCCTTTCCACATTCTCGTCATCCACGACGACCGTGACCGGCAGCACGCTCTACGGCAATTCCGCGAGCAATGACGGCGGCGCCATTTTTAACGAGGGCACAATGATCGTGACCAGCAGCACCATCAACGACAACTCGGCGGTGGGGGGCTCCGGCGGGGGCATCTTCAGCGAAGGCCCGCTGACCGTTATCAACAGCACCATCTCCGGCAACACGGCAGCAGACACCGGCGGCAGCATCCTTGACTCTCACACTTTGACCGTGACCAACAGCACCATCTCCAGCAACACGGCATTCGACATCGGCGGCGGCATCTTGGTCCAAACAGGCGGAACGGCCACGCTGAAGAATACGATCGTGGCAGACAGCTTCGGGGGGAATTGCGCTTCCGCGGGGACATTCACCTCCGATGGCCACAATTTGTCGGACGATAAGACCTGCAACGGCTTCTTCACCGGAACCGGAGACATAAACAACACTGCTGCCGGGCTTGATTCGAGTGGCCCGCAGAACAACGGCGGCCCCACCGATACCATCGCGCTTTTGCCTGCGAGCCCCGCTGTCCTTGCGGTCCCGACCAGCCCGACCAACTATTGCACCGAGATCGATGGGATGACGGCTATCACCACCGACCAGCGCGGCGACCCCCGACCGGCTCCTGGACAGACCGCGTGCGACATCGGTGCCTTTGAGCTGCAAGCGGGGTTCTTGCCCACCCCAACCCCAACCGCGACGGCAACCGCTACTGCGACACGGACCGCGACCGCGACTGCCACGCCGACCGCGACGGCGACATCGACTGGATCAGCGACGCCAACGGCAACTGCGACGGCGACATCGACATCGACTGGATCGGCGACGCCGACGACAACTGCTACGTCAACGGCGACCGCGACTTCTACCGCCACCCCGACTGCGACTGCGACCGGATCGCCAACGGCGACCTTAACGGCCACAGCAACTGCAACCGCCACTGCAACTGCGACCTCGACGGCAACTGCGACGGCGACGCCAACTGCCACGCCGACGGCGGTGCCGGTGACGCTCAAGGTCACGCCGAAGGCGCTCAAGTTCTCGAAGACCACGGTCGGATCGTCGAGCAAACCTAAAAACGTGAAGGTGTCGAATCCCAAGGGCAAGAAGAAGCATCCGGGGTCTGCGGTGTTGCTCAAGATGATTTCCGACACGCCGGGAGTGTTCATGGCTAGCAACGGCTGTCCCGCGAGTCTTCCCGCCGGCTTATCTTGTACGATCGCGGTGACCTTCACGCCGAGCGCGGCGGGGAAGCAGACCGGAACCCTGACGATCACCGACAACGCCAAAGGAAGCATGCAGGCAGTGTCGTTGAGCGGCACCGGTAAATAGAAGGTCAGACTTTTATCCCATGGATTACGAGTGCTGAGTCATAGAGGCCTTATTTTTGTGTCATTCTAGCTACATCCGGACTGGTTCCATATGGAACCGTTACGCGTTTCGTTCTCCTGAACTAAAAACGTTTCACGTGAAACGTTTTGATCCTAAAACTCAATAGGCACAAGGCTTTTTCACCGATCGCGCGACGTTTCACGCACAATCTGTGTGACTCATTGTCCGAGGTCGGATCAACTGATTGTCAGCGACGTTTCGGTGAACTCCTCCGTAAGAGAGAATTCAGTGGCCCCACGAGCGTGCGCAGCTCAGGATGTCGATCTGGGTTCCGTCTTCGACTGCGTGGTATTTTTCCAGGAAGCTGGAGTCGACTTGCTTGAGCGCCGCCGGTTCGCGCCGACGCCATCGATCGCACGCGCCCGGACCGCCGTTGTAGCCGGCATACGCCGACCGCGCGAGATGGCTGGAAATCCGCACGGGATCGAACTTGGGTTGCGTGCCGTACGCAAACTGCATCATGCGCGCGAGGATCTCGCATCCCGCGCCCACATTGTAGAGGACGTCCCACTTCAGCCGGTCGATATCGTAAAACCCGCGCCACACATGCTTGTTCACCTGCATCACGCCGATATCGCCGGTGGCCGACTCGAGCCATCGGATGCGCTCGCCGTCCATCACGAACTGCCGCCAGCAGCTTTCCTGCCATGCGGTACTGAGCACCAGCGTGATATAAGCGCGGCCGTTGTCAGTATCGAGCGCATTCATGCCGGTGGACTTTGCGGCGAGTTGATACTCGGCGCTGAGATTTAGGAGCAGGGCCATGTCATGGCGGTAGCTATCGGCGTTTTCTTCGTTGATGACGAGGCGGTAGAGGCGGTCGGCAACGTCCTGGAGGCGCGCTATCTGCATCGACCCGCTGTCTTCGGCGGCTTCCGCTTCGTCAGGGGAGAGGAGCCGCAGCAACCTAACCGCTAGCGGATCGAAAGCAGAACCCTCACCTGCCGAGCTACGCTCGGCCGCCTCTCCCGTGAAATAACGGGCGAGGTAGTCCCGGAACAATCGCGCGCTGGGAGCGCGAAGCGGAATCGAGCCGTGCGTCGGCGCGGCGGCCGGCGTTGACGGCGGGATGTCTTCTTCTTCAATTGGATGGCGACTCCGTGGCGGCTCGGGCACCTCAAAGAGTTTCTTCATGTCGGGATCTTCGCGGTAGTTGAACTTGAGCGGGTCTCCCGTCGCCGCCGGCGCCATGATATGCGCGAGGCGGCGAAGGTCCGCGGCGGAGATGCGCATCCCGAGCGCGGGCGCGGCCTGATCGAGCGCAAACAGCGCGTCGCCGGCCGAGATGAACGACATGAATTCGAGCGCGCGCGCCCCCAGCATCCCGCGCCGCGCGGCCGCTCGCACCGCGTCGTGCAACTGACGCCATTCGTCGAGGAACAGAATTCGCACCGGATCGGGTCCAGCGGTCCCGGACGGACTCTTCAACGCCTGCACCAGGCGGTAGCGGCTGTCGAGCAGGATTTGCAGCAACTGCTCGCGGAACTGCTGGTCGCCGACCGAATCGCCAAGCTGCTTGATCGAGAAAACCAGAAACGCATCCCATTGATCGAGCGTGTCCTGAAAGGCCTTGAGCTCGGCGGGCGTAGGCGACGAGGCCGCGCCCGGATTCGCGGGCGGCGCCGGCATGTCGGGGACGGTCATCACGAGCGTGACGCGGATCCCGTCGTCGAGCGCGGCGATGTTCGGCTCGACGGTGAGACTCGCAATTGCGGCGCGGACCCGGTCCGCTGCGTCGGCCGGAATCGAATCGACAATCATCGCCGCGAGCTGCTGAACCGCCGGATTCAGATCGTAAGAAAATTCGTCGAGACGCGGCACGAGATAGCTCTTGATCAGGTCGAAGCCCTGGCTGACGAGCTGCGACTTCTGATGCGCCGCGTCGCAGAGATTCAAATCGGTGAAATGAAATTTAAGGTGGAGGCCCGGCGCGATATACGGGACGCCCAGCGCCTCGACGATACCGTTCCACTGGATCGCGCCGACGCATTGCGAGCCCATCGCGACACCCAGCCCGAGGCTGTTCGCGGTTTCGAGCTTCACGGTTGCCGCGCCGCCCTCCGCAGCGCGCGAGAACTCGGGATTTTCCGCGTACAGAAACTGGCAATCGTCGAGGCCGTTCCAAAGCGGGGCGCGTCCGCCGGGCGCGGTGTAGAGTTTACGTTTGAGCGCCTCGCGCAGCGTGATGTAGTCGATAGTAAGCGGGATGCGCACCTGCGATGCGTGCGCGGGCGCGGGCCGCGTCATGAAGATTGCGACGGTCGCTGCGATGAATATCCACAACCTAACCCCTAACCCCTTCCCTCGAAGGAAGGGGAACAATCGCGGATAGAAGAGAGATCGGTGGACGAGGTTCATGAATTGAAGGTTTTGGTCACAATGGCGACTGGGCCGCACGGTGTTGATCGCGCACTTGTTCCACGAGTCAACTATTATGGCAACTGCGTTTCTCCTTGTAAGCCGTTGGCGCGCTGATGATAATCAAGTTAGCAGCATCGCCCAGAAATTGCGGGGAAGCCCGATGAGCACAGAACGTCAGGCAGATTTTTACGAAGCGGAACCACCCCAGGCGTCGCGCGAACTGGCGAAGCTGCGCGCCTCCAGCGGCTACGTGGCTCCGTTTTACATCGTGCGCCGCCGCGTGATCGACGACGTCTACGACGGCAAGATGACCGTCGACGCGACGCTGATCATCCGCATCGGCGACGTCGAAGAGACCGAGGCCGCGTCGGGCGTCGGCGTCCTGCATGCGCTTGACGTCGCGCTGCGCAAAGCCCTGCTGAAATATTTTCCGTTCCTCGAGCCGGTCAAGGTGATCGAGACCTACCAGCACGCGACCGGCGCTTCGACCGAGGCCGACGTCGTATCAGTGAAGAAATTTGCCGACGGCGACCTGGTCTGGACCACGTTGGCCAAGTCGTCCAACACGATGGAGGCGGCATGGGTCTCGCTCCTCGACGGTTATGAATGGCGAATCATCCACGAGAAAGCGCGGATGCGCCGCATGAACGTGAATCCGCGATGGTCGAACCGCTGAACGGTCAGAGGCCGCGGCCGAGGCGATCGCGATGAGCGCGGACCAGCAGGCGGCCAGCGTCGGCAAGGCGTCTGCCGGCAAGCTCGCGATATTGTTCGACGGCTCGTGCGAGATGTGCCGTGCGAGCCTGGACGGAATCCGCAAATTCGACAATTCGGGACAAATCGAGCCGCTCGATCTCCATGTTGAAGAAGTGCGCGCGCAGTTTCCCGATTTGAAGCTGGAAAACCTGCTCGAAGAACTGCACGCGGTGGACGAGAGCGGCCGCGTGTTCCGCGGCGCGCGCGCTATCAATGAGATCCTGTGTCGCCAGCGCGGCCTCAAAGGCTACCTCGCGTACCTGTGGTACGTCCCGGGCTACGCATGGCTCGCGGACCGCCAGTACAAGCGCATCGCAGCGACCCGCTACGCGCGCGACGCGAGCGGCCGCCTGAAAGATCAACCCGCCGAACAACACTAACGCCGCCGAAAAATTGTTCCACTTAGCGCTCCATTTCGAGCCGCAGAAGCCTCACCTACCGGCCGCGATGCGGCCGGCCGCCTCTCCCGTAAAATAACGGGCGAGGTAAGAGTCGGACCGCTGCTCCCCCAAACCCTTCCAAAGAGACGAAGTCCCGCATCTTTTCCTAGTACTGGGTCAGGGGTCACCCCTGCCCAGGGAAGTCTGAAACCCACGGCGGGTTTCAGATCCAATAAAGTGATTTCCCCTTCCCACTCCTTGCCTTGTCCGAGCTCGCGAGGCCACGCTAAGCTTGACGCTCGCACTCGTGAAACCATTTTACATTTTCAACTCGTTGAACCGCGCCGTCGAGGAGTTCCAGCCGCAGAAGCCGCCCGAGGTTACGCTCTATTCGTGCGGGCCGACGGTCTACCTGCCGCAGCATCTAGGAAATCTGCGCGCCTATGTATTTGTCGACAGCTTGCGCCGCGCGCTCGAATTCAACGGCTATCGCGTGCGTCACGTGATGAACGTGACCGACGTCGGCCACATGACCGGCGATGTGGACGAGGGCGAGGACAAAGTCGAGAAAACCGCACGCGCGCAAGGTAAATCGCCGCTCGAAGTCGCCAATTATTATCTCGAACAGTTTCAGCGCGATTGCGCGGCGCTCAATCTTCGAGCCGCCGCAGGTCTGGTCGCGGGCGACCGATCATATCGCCGACATGCTCGCGCTCATCGCGAGAATCATCGACGCCGGCGTTGCCTACGTCACTAAAAGCGGCGTGTACTTCGACGTCGAGAAGTATCGCGGCGAGAATCGGCTGGGCCGGCTCTCGCGCCAGAGCCTCGACGAGCAGAACGCCGCACAGCGCCTCGAGCATTCAGCCGACAAGCACAGCCCGCACGATTTCACGCTGTGGGTACTCGGCCAACCGGACCATCTGATGCAATGGGACAGTCCGTGGGGACGCGGCTATCCGGGATGGCATATCGAATGCTCCGCGATGGCGATGAAGTACCTCGGCGAGACTATCGACATCCACACCGGCGGTATCGATCACATCCCGGTGCATCACGAGAACGAAATTGCCCAATCGGAAAGCGCGACGCACAAGCCGTTCGCGCGGTACTTCGTGCACAACGCGTTCCTGGTCGGCAAAGAGGGAACCAAGATCAGCAAGAGCGCGGGCAAGTTCCCGCTGCTGAGCGATCTCGGGACGGCGGGAATCGATCCGCTGGCGTTTCGGATTTTTTGCTACGGCGCGAAATACCGTTCCGAGATTGCATTCAATGACGACGCGATTCGGGCGTCGCAGAACAACCTCGATTATTTTCGCGAGTTCGCGCGCAGCGTGCCGGACGACGCGGCCGCCGACGGCGTCGAGGCGCCCGGATGGGCCGCGGAGCACTACGAGCGCTTTCACGACGCGATTAACAACGACCTGAACACGCCGCAGGCGCTCGCGGCGGCGCTGGAACTGGTCGCGGAAGCGTACCGGCGCAAGGACTTCAGGGCCTGGCCGACACTGAAGGCGCTCGACGCGATGCTGGGCCTCGATTTGCGGAAGCATCGCAACGCGGCGCGCGCGGGCTCGATCGCGCCGGACGTGCAGCAACTGATCGACAATCGAACTGCCGCGCGCAAGGCGAAAGATTTCACGCTCGCCGACGAGTTGCGCAAGGAAATCGAGCGGCGCGGCTTCGAGGTCAAGGACAATCGCGACGGCACCGCAACCTACCAGCGCCGGTCGTGACCTACTTGCTTTGCCTTGAATGATTCCTCGGAAGTCTCTTAGAATCGCGGCTTGACGAGTCCGATCGTACCGCCAAAAGGAACCGATGGGGATTGAGTTAAAGAAGTTCGACACCAGGCTGCAGGCTGAGGGCCCCGAGGTAAAGCATCTCGACCCGGCCGCGGCACCGTTCTACCTGCCGATTGGCGACGAAGTGGAAATCTTCACCGCCGCCTACAAGGCGCGACTGCCGTTGCTGCTCAAGGGTCCCACCGGATGCGGCAAGACGCGCTTCGTCGAGCACATGGCGCATCAACTGTCGTCGCTCGCCAACGGCCCCAACGAACTGATCACGGTCGCGTGTCATGAAGATCTCACCGGCAGCGACCTGGTCGGCCGCTTCCTGATTCAAGCCGACGAGACGGTATGGGTTGACGGTCCGCTGACGCAGGCGGTCCGCCGCGGCGCGATTTGCTACCTCGATGAGGTGGTCGAGGCACGCAAGGACACGACCGTGCTGATTCATCCGCTGTCGGATCACCGACGGATTCTGCCCATCGAAAAGCGCGGCGAGACCATCGAGGCCCACGAAGGATTTCTGCTGGTCATTTCGTACAATCCCGGCTACCAGAGCATCCAGAAAAACCTGAAGCACTCGACCCGCCAGCGTTTCGTGACGATCGAGTTCAACTATCCGCCCGCCGACAAGGAAGTCGAGATTATCGCGCACGAGGCGGGCGTCGAGCAGGATATCGCGCTGCAACTCGCGGTGCTCGGCGAAAAGGTGCGTCATCTGAAGGCGTCGGGCCTGGAAGAAGGCGTCTCGACGCGCCTGCTGATCTACGCCGGCGAACTGATCCGCCAGGGAATCGCGCCGCGGCGCGCGGCGACGGTCGCGGTCACCTGGTCGCTGACCGACGAAGCGGACAGCAAGCGCGCGATCGACGAAGTGGTAAAAGCGTTCTTTCCATAAGTTGCGGCAAGATTCGTGAATCGACGCGAATAACTCCAACCAATCCAGCGAGGTCGCGTAAATGAGAGTCTCCGCAAACTCTAAAATGATTCTGGCTTCGGCCGCGATGCTCGCGATGCTCGCCCTCGGCAAATCCGCCACAGCTCAGGAGCTGCAAGGGCTGCAGGCGCAGTCGGGCCCGCGTCTCGACTTCCCTGCCGGACTCGCGACCGACGGCCGCGCGATTTACGTCGCGAACAGCCGCAACAACACGGTCGAGGCGATCGACGCGACGTCGAAATCGCTGCGCATCGTCGCGGGCAAGCTCTTCCAGGAAGGCAGCAACGACGGCGTCGGCGACTCGGCGCGCTTCAACAGCCCCGACGGCATGACTATCTCCGGACAGAATCTCTATCTTTGCGATACCAACAATTCCGACATTCGCCAGATCAACGTCGCCAACGGGACGGTCACCACCATTGCGGGGACGGCAAATATCTCGGGCACCGAAGACGGCACTGGCCCTGCCGCGCACTTCAACCTGCCCACGCAGATCGCGACCGACGGCACCGCGCTATACGTCGCCGACAGCGGCAACAGCACGATCCGGCGCATCACGCTCGCCGACATGAAGGTCAAGACCGTCGGCGGGCAGGCGGGCACGACCGGCAAGACCGAGGGCAACTCGGACAAGTCGCTGTTCAGCGGTCCGCGCGGCGTCGCGGTGGACAAGAAAGCGATCTACGTCGCCGACACCGGCAACGACATCATCCGCAAGATTGATATCAACACGCTGCAGAGCAGTACGCTTGCCGGCACCGGCGAGGAAGGCGACAAGGACGGTCCCGCTGCGCAGGCGCAGTTCAACAATCCGGGCGCGCTATGCACCGACGGCGCGATGCTCTATGTGCTCGACGCCGACAATCATTCCATTCGCAAAATCGATCTGACCGCCAACACCGTGACCAAGCTGACGCTCGTCAACGGCCATATCGGTTCGGGATGCGCGCTCACGAGCGACGGCAAGCAGCTGTATTTCTCCGACACCACCGAAAACGCCGTCGAGGTCGTCGATACGACCAGCGGCAACTTCACCACGCTCTATCCGCCGGGGCAGTAAGCCTCGCGCGACAGGCATCGCGTCTTGATCGATCTGCGCAGCGACACCGTAACCCTGCCGACGCCGGAAATGCGCGAGGCAATCGCGCGCGCCGAGCTGGGTGACGACGTTTACGGCGAAGACCCTACAGTCAACCGGCTCGAAGCGATGGCGGCGTCGATAGTGGGCAAGGACGCGGCGCTGCTCGTGCCGAGCGGCACGATGGGCAACCTGGCCGCGATGCTGACGCACTGCGCACGCGGCACCAAGGCGATAGTCGGCTCGCAGTCGCACACCAATCTTTACGAGGCAGGCGGCGCGTCGGCTCTGGGAGGCATCGTGCTGACCGCGATCGCCAACACCGACGACGGCGAGCTCGACACGCACGAACTCGCGCGCGAGCTCGGCACGCCGGCCGACGATCATTTCGCGCAGCCTTCGCTGGTGGTGATCGAGAACACTCACAACCGATGCGGCGGCGCGCCGATCAAGCTGTCGCACATGGCGGAAGTGTCCGAGGCGGCGCATCGTAGAAAAATTCCACTGCATCTCGATGGCGCGCGAATCTTCAATGCGGCGCTGGCGCTGGAGACGACGCCGAAGGAAATCGCGGGAGTCGCGGATACCGTCTCGTTCTGCCTGTCGAAGGGGCTTGGATGTCCGGTGGGTTCGCTCCTGTGCGGCAGCCGTGAATTTATCGCCGGCGCGCATCGGACCCGCAAAGTGCTGGGCGGTGGGATGCGGCAGGCGGGAATAATCGCGGCGGCGGGAATCGTCGCGCTGACGAGGATGGTCGATCGGCTGGCGGAGGACCATCAGAATGCACGCGCGCTGGCGCAGGGACTCGCGCTGGTCGCGGGACTGAACGTGCGGGCCGTCGCGAATCGAACCAACATGGTCGTGTTCGACGTGGACGGCGACGCGCACGCGTCGCGGCGTTTCGCGGCGGCGATGAAAGAGCGCGGCGTTCTCATCTCGCCGCGCGAAGCGACATCGTTTCGCGCCGTGACCCATCATGGAATTTCGCGCGCCGACATCGATCGAACGGTCGCGGCCGCCGCACAAGCCGCCGGCGAAGTTTTCGGCGACTGAAACCTTCAATGGACTCGCTCGAATCGCTGTTCTCTCTGGGCGGGCGTCGCGGCCTGGTCACCGGCGCGTCGTCGGGGCTGGGTGTGGAATGCGCAAAGGCGCTGGCGCTAGCGGGCGCCGACGTTGCTCTCGTCGCGCGTCGCAAAGACCGCGTCACGCGAATTGCCGCAGAGCTGGCGAAGGCCCACGGCGTCAAGGCCATCGGAATCGGCGCCGACGTGACGCGCGACGACGACCTTGATCGCGTAATGACCGAGGCGTCGGCCGCGCTCGGCGACGTGGACGTCCTGGTGAACAACGCAGGGGTCTCGCCGACCGGGCGCGCCGAGAATTTCAAGCGCGAAGCGTGGGACGAAGCGATCGCCGTGAATCTGACCGCGCCGATGATGCTCGCGCAGCGCGTCGCGCGCCGCCTGATCGAGACCAAACAGCCGGGCCGAATCATCAACATGGCTTCTATCTACGCGTCGGTGGCGAGTTCGGTGTACCGGCTGTCGGCATACGCGGCGACCAAGGCGGCGTTGGCGAATCTGACGCGCCAGTTGGCCGTCGAATGGGCCGGCTACGGAATCCTCGTCAACGCGATCGCGCCCGGATGGATTCCCACCGAGGCGACCGAGGGCGGAATCGCCAAGCCCGCGAACAGGGAGCGGATGGAAGCGTTCACGCCGATGAAGCGGCTCGGCCTTGCGCATGAGATTCGCGGCGCGGTCATCTTCCTTGCCAGTCCCGCTTCAAGCTACGTTACGGGGTCGGTGATTTCGGTGGACGGCGGATACCAGGCGTGGTGACAGCGGCGGGAGTGGAGCGGGGATGAGCGATACCGGACTTCGAGCGCAACTTTTCCGGCGCAAGCCGGCTGCCGCCCTGATGGCGGAGGCGGACTCGCGCACCGGTGGGCTGAAGCGGGCCCTGGGAGCGCTCGACCTCACGCTGCTCGGGATAGGCGCGATCGTCGGCGCGGGAATTTTCGTGCTCACCGGCGTCGCCGCCGCAAGATACGCCGGACCCGCGATCGTGCTCTCATTCGTCGTGTCGGGATTCGCGTGCGCGATGGCCGCGCTGTGCTACGCGGAGTTCGCCGCGATGATCCCGGTGGCCGGCAGCGCGTACTCGTATTCGTACGCGACGATGGGCGAGCTGGTCGGCTGGATCATCGGATGGGACCTCGTGCTCGAATATGCGGTCGGCGCGGCCGCCGTCGCGGTGGGATGGTCGGGCTACCTGACCGTCATCCTGGACGGCCTCGGCATTCACTTGCCGGTCGCGATCACCAAAGCGCCAGGCTCGGCGCCCGGCGCGATCATCAACCTGCCCGCGCTGCTGATCGTGATGCTCATCACCTACGTGCTGTACATCGGCATATCGGAGAGCGCGCGAATCAATTCGGTCATCGTGGGGATTAAGCTGGTCGTGATCGCAGCCGTGATCGTCGTCGGCGCGTTCTTCGTCAGGCCCGCGAACTGGAGTCCGTTCGCGCCGATGGGATGGGCGGGCGTGATGAAAGGCGCGGCGGTGATTTTCTTTGCGTACATCGGGTTCGACGCGGTGTCGACGGCGGCGGAAGAAGTCGTCGATCCGAATCGCGATTTGCCGCTCGGCATCCTCGGCTCGCTGTTCGTCTGCACCTTGCTCTACATCCTGGTCGCCGGCGTGTTGACCGGGATGGTGCCTGCGCACCTAATCGACGTGAACGCGCCGCTGGCGTCGGCCTTCGTGCTGCGCGGGATGCATGCGCTGTCGGGATTCATCTCGCTCGGCGCCGTCGCGGGCCTGACCTCGGTGCTGCTGGTGCTGATGCTCGGGCAGTCGCGCGTATTTTTCGCGGTCTCGCGCGACGGCCTGCTGCCGCCCGCGTTCAGCCGGATACATCCGAAGTATCGCACGCCGTACATCCCGACGACGCTGACCGGATTCGCAGTTGGAATCACGGCGGCGCTGCTGCCGATCCAGGAAATCGCCGAGCTGACGAATATCGGGACGCTGTTCGCGTTCGTGCTGGTATGCTTCGGCGTATGGATCCTGCGCCACGTCGAGCCCGACATGAAACGCCCGTTCCACACGCCGCTGGTGCCGCTGGTGCCGATTCTGGGCGTCGTATTTTGCGTTTACCTGATGGCGAGTCTGCCGGTGGTCACCTGGATTCGTTTTTTCGTGTGGCTGCTGATCGGGCTGGTCATCTATTTCAGCTACGGCCGCTTCCACAGCAAGGTGCAGAACAACGTAGTCGAGCAAGCGGCCGCCTCGGGCAGATAGGCGAAAATCCCGGCACCGCGGTGACTGCACGGCTGGATCAATGAACAGACGAGCATTCTTGAGAGCAATCGGAACGGCGGCGCTCCTGCCGATTTTGCCGCGCCGACTTTCTGCCAGCACGAGTTTCCGCCGGCGACGTCCTTCGGATGCTACGTGGCCATCGCAGTCGGCGTGGAAGCAACTCAATGACGCAGTCGGGGGAAATCTGATTCCTGTCGACTTTCCACTTTCGGTGTCTAAGACCGATCCTGACAGCGCCGCCGCCGAACTGGTGTCGAAGAACATCAGAAATCCGTATTACATCGGCGATCAGCCGGGTCTCACGCAGACCTTGGGATGGGTCGATGCGTGGGCGACCAAACCAAGCGTTTACGCGGTCGCGGCAAGAAATGCCAATGACATTGCGGCAGCGGTGAATTTCGCGCGCGAAAATAACTTGCGCCTGGTGGTCAAGGGCGGCGGTCACAGCTACCAGGGCACGTCCAACGCGCCTGATTCGCTTCTCATCTGGACGCGGCACATGAACGACATCGCGATGCATCCCGCATTCGTTCCGCAAGGATGCGAGCATACTCTGCAACCGCAACCGGCTGTGACGCTCGGCGCTGGAACGATCGGAATGCAGGCCTATCAGGCGGTTACGACCCAGGGCGGGAAATACGTTCAGGGAGGCGGATGCACGACTGTGTGTTTGGGGGGCCTGGTTGCAAGCGGCGGCTTCGGAAGTTTCTCCAAGCACTACGGCACTGCCGCAGGAGGTTTGCTCGAAGCCGAAGTAGTCACTGCGGACGGCCAGATCCGCATCGCGAACGCATGCACGAACCCCGATCTGTTCTGGGCACTGAAGGGCGGCGGAGGCGGCAGCTTCGGCGTGGTGAGCAAGATGACGCTCCGTGTTCACGATCTTCCCGAGTTCTTCGGCGCCGTCAACTTCACGATCAAGGCGGCGTCGGACGATGCCTATCGTCGCCTGATCCGCGAGTTCGTGAGCTTCTACCGGGAGAATCTCTTGAACGAACATTGGGGAGAGCAATTCCACGTGAAACCCGACAACACGCTCGAGATCAGGATGGTCTCCCACGGGTTGGACACCGAGCAGATGAAAGCGCTCTGGCAACCGTTTCTGGACTGGGTGAGGGGCTTGCCGCAGGCGTATTCGGTTGACGGGCGGGTGGTTATCGGAAGCATACCGGCGCGACACTGGTGGGACGTGCAATGGTGGAAAGAGAGCTGGCCTGAAATCGCTTTTCCTCGTGATGGTCTCCTGCACGGCCTGCTTGACGACGTCCTCCTGCAGGTGATGCAGCAGCCCACTTTCGACTTCGACAATCGGCCGGGCGCGGGACCCAATAACGCGTGGTGGAAGGGAGACGCGGGGCAGGTCGGTTGGTTCATTTGGGGTTTCGAGTCGCTGTGGCTGCCGGCCTCGCTACTCGAGGCTGACTCGCAGCAGCGTCTCGCTGACGCGATGTTTGCAGCCTCCCGATATTCAGGTTTCGAACTGCACTGCAATAAGGGACTCGCCGGAGCGCCACCCGACGCAATCGCCAGGGCGACGGACACCGCAACGAATCCCGCCGTGCTGACCGCCTTCGCGCTGGCGATCGTGGGCGACGCCCAGGGACCCGCATATCCGGGAATTCCCGGGCATGAGCCATCGGTTGTAGATGGACGGAAAGCCGCGGCGCGCATTGATCAATGCATGAATCAGCTGCGAGCCGTCACAGGGGAAACGGGAGCGTACGTGAGCGAGAGCAATTACTTCGAGAAGAACTGGCAGCACGCATACTGGGGAAGCAACTACGCGCGCCTCGTTGAGATTAAAAAGAAATACGATCCGGACGGGCTGTTCTTCGTCCACAATGGAGTTGGCTCGGAACAGTGGAGCGCGGACGGCTTCACGAAGCGGTGACTTCCCGGAGCGCCTACTGTCCGGAGCGGTTTGCTGCTTTCTGCGCGGCTGCCGCCGCGGCTGCAGCGGCGGCGTGGGTCTGAGCGGTTTTTTCCATCGCGGCTTTGCGCTGCTCGCCGTGCGCGAGATTCTGCCTCATCTGCGCCGTGCCCGCCGCGCCAAGATTCTGCGTTTCCCACTTGGGCTTCGCGACCGAGACCCACTGTCCTCCATCGAGCGCGTAGGTGAACACGAGATACTTGAGGTTACCGGTGGCGAGGCCCTTGGTCGTCCCCGGCTTGACCGGGTTGTACTCGACGCCGCCGAGTTTGCAGCTCACGACCAGGTGATTGTGCGGACCGTAGGTCGGCAGATACTCGAATTTCTGCAACAGGTCGATGTACACCTGGCCATGGGCTTTTTTTTCGTCCTGCTCGTCGAAGTAGGGACCGGTCACATCCGAAAGTTTGTCCTCGAGCGACTGCTGGAGCGCCGGCGTGAGATCCTTCTGCGCTCGGGCGTGGCGCAGGTCATACGCTCGCGCCGCATTCAGCGGAAAAAAGAGCGCGGCCGCAAGGGCGACCGCGCTGAGTATCTTCGAAATTTTCATGTCGTCCCGGCCATCATCATAGTAGACGATTGGCCGGACGCAAATATTTACGGGCTCGCGCTGCTGTTGTTAAGCCCGCGGCCGAACGCCGAGACCTGCGACTGCCACTGGTCGCCGAAGGCGAGGATCAGCACCTGCTGATTGATGTGCGCGTCCTTGCTCAGCGATTTCATCGAGCCGCCACCCGCGCTGGCCAGCACTTTGTAGGCCGCCTGCGTCTGCCGGTAGAACGCCGGCAACGGCGAGATCTTCGGCGGCTCCTCGCGATGCACCTTGAGCCAGAACTCGCGCTCGAACCGCTCGTGCTCCTCGGCCGCCACGTCCACTGTGTTGAAAGTGCCGTTGTTGGATTTGAACTGCCGTATCAGCGCCAGCAGCGGCGCGAAATCTTCCGTGCGCGGGGGCGAATCGCCGACCAGCACCACCACCTTCTTGGCGTATGGCTTCCAGTCCATCTTGTTGATGCCGGTCTCGACCGCGCCGAGCGTGTCCTCTTCCCATTCGCCGCCGCCCATCGCCTGGATGCCGTTCAGAAAGTCGCTCAGCTTTTGCGGCGACAGCGTCAGCGGCTGGATACTCATCTTCTCGCCCTTGCCGCCGAACACGATTATTCCGATTCGCGCGATAGGCACCAGCCGGTGAATCGATTGCACCAGCTGCTGCATCTTGGCTTTGACGTCGTCGATAATCAGTCGCATCGAGCCGGTGCCGTCGATGACCAGCACCACGTCGAGGCCCTTGCGCCGCAGCTCGCCGATGAACCCGCCGAAGCCCGAGCCGATACCGTGACCGTAGCCTGAGCCCATGCCGCCGCCACGGCCGATTCCGATGCCGCCGCCGCCGGCTGCGCGCACGTAGTCATTGGCCAGGCCGACCGCCTGCGAGGTGTCGACCGCGGTCGGCTGCTCCATCTGCTGCGGAGCAGTGTCGGGCATTGGCACTTCGGGCATGTCGAGATCCTGCATCTCGTTGCCGCCACCGCCACCGCCGCCCGCTTCCAGGTTCACCATGATCAACTCGCGCCCGCGCTGCTCGTGCACCGTGATGATCAGGAAGAGCAGGGCGAGTACGTGAAGGGCGACCGACAGAGGAAAGGGCCCGATCAGCAGACCGAGCGCGTCTTTCATCTTCTGCAGGCGGGTCGCGTCGGCTTCATCTACATCGCGGCGCGCCTCGGCCTCGAGCTCTCGCTTGCCGATAATGCGATAGAAGATGAAGGCGACGACGAACGTCGACAGCACGAGCAAAATGATTATTGGTACGATCATATAAAAATGTGCTCCCCGCCTGGGCCACGCTTGACGGCGCGGCCGAGGCCGAGGTCCTCAATTACTAAATCTAAGGCCGCGCGATCGTCGCGGCAACGCGTGAGCCGTTCGAAAATCAAATTCCTACGCTCCGCCTCCCGGCGCCGGCGCGCCGCCACCGCCAGGCGGCAATGAAGACACCGCGATCGCGATCGCCTCAGCGCCTGCCGACTTGGCCAAATCCAGGATGCGAACCATATCACCAAGTATAACCTTCGGGTCGCCCTGGAAAATCACAATCTTGTCGGTCGAATTCTGGAGCGCGTCATGAAGCTGGGGCACCAACTCGGCCTCGGTGACCTGCTTGTCGTTCAGATAGACCAGATGCTCGGCCGTGTAAGTGACGATGATGCCCTTGGGCTTGTCGGTCGATGCGGCGGTAGCTTCAGCTTTGGGCAAATCGACGTGCGCCGCAGACTCGATCGTCACCGCGGTAGTCACCATAAAGATGATGAGCAGGACGAGAAAGATATCGGTCAACGGGGTGATGTTGATATCGGCGAACACCCCGCCACCTTTGTTGCTCGTCATTTTTCCTCTTGCCATGGTCAGATACCTCTACGGGCCGCGATCAACTTCCTCCACCGGAGGAGTTGGACAGTTGCGCACCCGTGACCCGTTTGGCCGCGATTGCAATTTGTTCGGCGCCGGCTTGCTTGGCAATCCCGAGGATCCGCACCATGTCGCCGAGCAGTACTTTGCGATCGCCCTGGAACACGACGATCTTCTGGTCCACCTTGGCCAATGCGTCGCTCAGCGCTGACCGGAGTTCGCGCTCAGGCACGTCCTTGGAGTTCACGAACAGCTCGTGCTGTGCCGTGTAAGTGACGATGACGCCCTTATTCTCCGGCGCGGTGTTGGTCGCGTTGGGCAGATCGACGTGAGCGGCGGACTCGATAGTGACGGAAGTCGTCACCATGAAGATGATCAGCAGAACCAGAAAGATGTCGGTCAGCGGCGTGATATTGATGTCGGCGAAAACGCCGCCTTCGCTGCCATGTGGTCCGCTAATTGCCACGCGTCTGTCTCCCTTGCAGCGCTGCGTCGATCAGTCGGTCGTCGTTGATGTGCTGGATGGCACTGATGTTCTCAACCTTGACCGAGAAATAGTTGTAGAAAATAACCGCGACGATCGCGACGGCCAGTCCCAGCGCCGTGGAAATCAACGCTTCCGAAATACCGGCCGCGACGACCGAGAAACCGCCGGTGCCCATGATTGCCATCGATTGGAACGCCACCAGGATACCGACCACCGTGCCGAACAGCCCGATGAAGGGAGCCGACGCGCCCGCCGTCGCGAGCACCCAGATGTAGCGCTTGAACTCGAGGCCTTCCTGGTAACGCCGCTCGTCGTCTAGTTCGAGTAGATGGTCGCGGTCCATCGTCTGTGCGCCCGAAATGAGCGTGTGATAGATACGCTCGGCCGCCGTGCCGCGCGCCTGCGTCGCCTGCAACGCTTCGTTGAACTTGCCCTGCCGCAGCTGCGGGATCAGCGCGTCGGCGAGCTTGGCCGTCTTGGGGCCGACGCCCCATAGCGCCCAAACGCGTTCGAAAATGATCGCCAGGCAGACGACCGAAATGAAGAGCAGGGGATACGTGGCGTAGTAGCCCTGCTGAATCATGCCCAAAATACCGAATTGGCTTTGCATCTCTTATCCTCTCGAGATTGAAATAAATTTGAGCGACGAAATTTCGGCCCGCTCGAACCGTTGCGATAACTCTACCAAAATGCCTTAGCGGTTCTCCCTTGATCCGGTCGTCAGCCCAATTTTAATAGACTGGGCTCCCACCAGCCGGTCAAAGTTGTCCGTGATGGCGCGGAAAGTCTGAATGCAACAATGGCAAGTATTTGTCAAGAGTCGCCGTGCGTAAGCAAAAATATTGACCGATTCGTCCACGATTGCGAATGAGCCCCTGAGGCTTGCTGCGCTAGCCCACACTGCGCAACCCTCGCACCCATCCTCGTTTGTCGAGTCGTCCTGTTACCTACTCTACGCTTTTGGCCATGCCCGGGACTAGTCCGATTCGTCGCTCGCGGCACCGCGAAGCCACCGGTCGCCTTGACTTCTCGGCCCCTCAAGTCTATCCAGAAGTAGCTTGACAGCAGGTGCCGTAGGTTGACCGCGATGCGGTCATTGTTTTTTTGGGTCGATTGACGCTTTTGAGAAATCTGCATCCACCATTTATTAAGACGGTGAATCGGCCCGTTCTCTTCATGCCGGCTGCGGTGGCCGCCGCCTGCATGCTCCTCTTCGCGGCCTGCAAATCAGCGCCGGTGGCCGCACCGATTGCACCTCCCGTCGCGCAGTCGACGGGCCCGACCGACGAGCCGAGCAAGGCGTTGCCCGCCGACCTCTACAAGGCGATGCCCATATATCCCGGCGCCACGGTCGATCACGTCCGCAAACCCAAGGGCGCGATGCGCGAAATCATGTTCAGCTCCGACGCGCAGATGCCCCAGATGGTCGCTTACTACAAAGACCAGTTGAAGAAGGGCGATTTCCACATCACCTCGTCGCTGATCATGCCGGCGCGCAAAACCTGGTCGTGCGATTTCAACTACGACGGGCGCCCCGGCAGCATCATGCTGTACCCGAGCGATCAGGATAAGGCCAAGATGACGATCGATCTCATCTACGAGCTGCCCGCTCACATCGACGAATCCATGATGGAACCCAAAGAAGACTTCGATATAGAAGGACCGGGCGATATCGCCCAACAAGCACCGAATCCAAATCCAAGCGAGAAAGAGAAGAGGAATTAGCGAGATGGCACTATTGACAGGCAAAGTTGCGGTAATCACCGGCGCCGGCCGCGGCATCGGGCGCGAAGAAGCGTTGCTGCTGGCCAAGCACGGCGCCAAGGTGGTTATCAATGACCTCGGCGGACACTTCGACGGCACCGGGCAGTCGCGCTCGCCCGCCGAGGATGTGGTCAAGGAAATCCGCACCGCCGGCGGCGAAGCAGTCGCCAACTTCGAGAGCGTGACCGACTTCAAGTCGGCCAAGCGGATCGTCGATTGCGCGATCGATAACTTCGGCAAGCTCAACATCGTCGTCAACAACGCGGGCATCCTGCGCGACCGCATGATCTTCAACATGAGCGAAGAGGACTGGGACTCCGTCGTCGCCGTCCATCTGAAGGGCACCTTCAACGTCTCCCGCCACGCGACCGCCTACTGGCGCGAGCAGCACAAGGCCGGCAACGTGCTCAACGGCCGGCTCATCAACACCAGCTCCGACTCGGGCATCCTCGGCAACGCGGGACAGAGCAACTACGGCGCGGCGAAAGCGGCGGTAGCCGCGATGGCGATAATCATCGATCGCGAGATGAGCCGCTACGGCGTCACCGCCAATGCGATCGCGCCGGTCGCGCGCACGCGCCTCACCGTCGAGGCGACTCCGCAGACCGCCGCCGGCATGGCGCAGAAGGCGGGCGAATGGGACGCGTTCACGCCCGCGCACGTCGCGCCTCTGGTCGCGTGGCTGGCGAGCGACGACGCCAAAGACGTTCACGGCGAAGTGTTCCGCGTCGGCTTGGGCAATGTGTGGCTGATGCGCGGATGGCATACCGGCGCCAAGGTCTCGAAGAAGGGCTCGATGTGGGAGCCGGCCGAACTCGGCGCCAAGCTCAGGGAAGAGCTCGCCAAGGGCGTGACCAAAAAGGAGAGCATGGGCGAGGTGATGGGCGGGGGCGTGTAGATTTTTGACGGCTGATACGAAACCTAAAAGCGCGGCTCCTCGAGAGCCGCGCTTTCGTTCCATCCTGTTCATTTGCGCCGCCAACACCGCGCGCAGCGTGATGGCCGAGCACATCCTGCGCCGCGAACTCGACGCGCTCGGCTTCGAGCACAACATTACGATCACCTCCGCGGGCATCGCGCCCTACGCCCGCGACGGTGCGCTGGTCTCGCTCGACACGCGGATGGCGCTGCGCGAAGTCGGTATCGACATCGGCGACGAAGCGACTTCCACCGACCTGAAACGGCATCCCGAGATGCTCGAGCAGACCGATCTCATCATCGCGATGACCGAACAGCAGGCGCGCGAGCTCGTCGAGCGCTTTCCCGGCGCAAAAGAGCGTCCGGTATTCACGCTTCGCTCCTTCGCAGGCGAAGCCGGCGACATCGACGACCCCTACGAAAAGGGCGACCTCGTATTCGCCGAATGCCGCGAGGAAATCCATCGCCTCGTCCCGACGATCATCGACCGCCTCTTTCACAACTAGCGCGGTCGCGCGTCCAGCGCGATCATATGACTACGGCCAGTTGGGTAGTGTCTCAGTTTGAAATCCAGCTCCGTTGACAAGCATGACGTTGCGAGCACCCGAGTGCTATTCGTTGTGTGGAAGCCGGGTCTTACAAGAGGAGGGATGGTGACTATCGAAACGCTTCGTTTGCGGCTTCGTTGTTGGCGGCGAGCCGACCAGGAAAAGTTCGCCGAGATGAACGCCGACCCGGAAGTGATGCTTGATCTAGGTGGACCGATCAGTCGAGCGGCGAGCGACGCAAAGCTCGACCGATATGCGGCCGCCTTTTGCCAGCATGGATTCTGCCGTTGGGCTGTCGATAGCCAAAGCGGAGACTTCCTCGGCTACGCCGGGGTAATGCCCTCGCTTCCGGACCATCCGCTCGGCCCCCATTTCGAGATCGGCTGGAGGCTGATGCGGAACGCCTGGGGCCACGGTTACGCCACCGAAGCTGCCCGAGCGGCACTGGACGACGCTTTCGGGCGCGTAGGGTTGAAGGAGGTCGTCGCCTATACGGCACCAGACAATCTGAGATCGCAGGCAGTGATGGACCGACTGCGACTGCAACGCGTTCCGTCTCGCGATTTCACGGTGGACTACAGCGGCGTCGGAGCTTGGAGCGGGTTGGTGTGGGTGGCCCATCCCGCGTGAAGATCGCGGTGGTGGCGCTAGCTTAAAGCTGATCGCGCCCGGATTTCTAACTGAGACACTGCCGCCTTAGAACACTGCAAAGGCTTGCCATCCTCTCGCGCACCGGCCCGATGAATGCTACTGTCGCGCGTCATCGGGGCTGGCGGTTGCCGGCCGTTGAACTCTGTCATTCACCCACGAGGCCTCATGTCCCACTCGCGTCTTTTCATGTTTGCAATTCTCCTGGCGCTCGCCGCAGCGCCCTGGCTTCCCGCCCCGTCCTCGCCGCTGGCGAGGTCACCACGCCCAGCGGCCTGCGCATCATCGACGTCAAGCCGGGAACCGGACCCGTGCCGCAGGCCGGCCAGACCGTGACGGTCAATTACACCGGATGGCTGTTCGTCGACGGCAAGAAGGGCAAGAAATTCGACAGCTCGCTCGACAGGGGCCAGCCGTTTTCCTTCACGCTCGGCCAGGGCCAAGTCATCAAAGGATGGGACGAAGGCCTCGCGACCATGCATGTCGGCGGCAAGCGCACTCTGATCATTCCGCCGGACCTGGGCTATAGCGCACGCGGCGCCGGCGCCGACATCCCACCGGGCGCCACGCTGATGTTCGACATCGATCTGCTGGGCGTGAAGTAGCGCCGCTCGCCGCGCCGCTGCCTCGCACGAAGCTAATAGCGCAGGGATGAACTTTTGAGCCTGACCACGGCGGATTCGTCGTGCTACTAATACTGTATGCGTCACGATGCCTCACAGTCGCTTGCCTCACCAGAAATCGCCCGCCCCCCGCTTCACGCAAAAACGAATTTTGACGGAACGAAGCTACCCCTGGGTACTGCTGCACTTTGAAATCGGTTCGCATTTGAATACGAAAACAATCGTGGCATACTCGCCGCATGATACGTCGAAAGCGGATGCCGCGCGATACGAACCTGCTGGCCGGGGAAATCGTCAAACTCGCGACGGGGCAACCAGTCGAGCCAGAGCCGGAACCGCCCGTCAAGAATCCCGCTGCCGTCGCGCTCGGCCAGCTAGGCGGCAAGGCGCGCAGAACCAAACTACCGAAAGCACGCCGTTCCGAAATCGCCCGCAAAGCGGTCAATGCGCGTTGGCGCAAGCATCGCAAAAATCGCAAGTCTTGAGCGGTTGGGCCAGTTGATGCCATTGTTCGAGCCCCGTGGATGAGGCTCCCCGATATTCCTTCTATCGATTGGCGACTATCGGCTGGGCAAATCCGTTACTGCGTCAGACTTTGCCGCTGCTCTCGGAAGACTTGCCAGCGGAATTTTCAATCGATTTATCAGAAGTTGAATTTCTAGATTCGTTCGGCATCGTTTATCTGCCGGCCTGCCTACAGCGATGCGAGGCAGAGAGCGACACAAAGAAAATCTTGATTCGTCGGCCCCGTCGAGAAAAGGTTCACACGTACCTACAAGATATTGGAATCTATGAAGCGATCGGATTGGGCGATCGATTTCCTCCTCGGCGACCCGCAGGAAATAAAGTTGATCTGGCGCATATCCATACGCTTAACCCAGAGTTCATCGACAGTCTGCTTGATTTCATGGAAAGCAATATGCCTTTCGCTCCGGGACTGCGAGGCTCGATCCGGATGTCGCTGATCGAGTTGGTCCAAAATTTCGCCGATCACTCAGGGTCTGCTGTTGGCGCTTGGGCGACGGGGCAAAAGCACCAAAACAGAATCACTTTGTGCGTTCTTGATATGGGGAAGGGCATACCGACGACTCTCCGAACGCTTCCGAAATATCGTCGCCACCGAGACCCGCATCTTATACAATTAGCAACGGAAGACGGTGTTTCGTCGTTTCCCGGTAACCGGGGACGCGGCTTGACGATTATTCGACGGTTCGTTCGCAGCAACGGCGGCGCGATGACTATAATTTCTGGCGATGGGCGCGTGCGGTTTCGGTCAGACCGGCGACCGATGCTGGATCGGATTGATGGAAGCTTTCCTGGTACAGCGGTATTCCTGTCGCTTGCGTCCACGAAGCGAGGTTTGTACGTTCTGGACGATGAAAATGGTGAAGGACAATGACGCGCATTGAAGTCAAAACTCAGTTGGGTCAAAACGTTGTGAGCCGTGAACACGGCAAAACGATGCGTGCTCTTCTGGAGAAGGCACTCGCCAATACCCCGCCTGTGATTGTCGACTTTGAAGGGATGCAGATAACATCCGTGTCTTTTTTTGATGAATCGTTCGGGGTTCTTGCCAAGAAACACGGTGATGAAGCGCTGTTGCAGAAAGTGAAGTTTGAGCGAATCGATCCGTTTGATTTAGCCCTCGTCAAAGACATCATCGCTTCCCGTTGGCGCGAAGCCAAGAAACGTACTGCATAAAAACTTTTCCTGTCATGCGCCAGCGGCTCACGACCGCTGCGCCGATTTGCGCCCTTGACTCGTACTCAAGCGCTAAGTATATTATGCAGTATGAACAAGTTGAGCCTAGAACGGCGCGCGCAAATCATTTCTCTGCTGGTCGAGTGCACTGGAATCAACCCGATCACGCGCATCACGGGCGTCTCCGTGCATACGGTTCTCAAGTTGCTGGCGGACGTTGGCGAAGCCTGTCAGCGATACCAAGACGAGCACCTGCGTAATCTCAACTGCCGACGCATCCAGTGTGACGAGATTTGGGCGTTCTGTCATTCGAAGCAGAAGAACGTACCCGCAGAGCTTCGCGGCACGCCCGGCATCGGAGACGTGTGGACATGGACGGCAATCGATGCTGACAGCAAATTGGTTCCCTGCTGGCACGTTGGAAACCGCGATGCTCAAGACGCGATGAAGTTCATGCGCGACGTGGCAAGCAGACTCGCCAATCCGGTGCAGCTAACGACCGATGGTTTCCACTGCTACTTGAACGCAGTAGACGCGGCATTCCCGCACGGAATCGACTACGCGATGCTGGTCAAAATGTATGGCACCGATCCAGAAGGCGAGCGGCACTACAGCCCATCGGTCTGTCTAAGCGCGGAGAGCCGGATAATTCGCGGCAACCCCGACCGCGAACACATCAACACGAGCTACGTCGAGCGCCAGAATCTCACGATGCGAACGCACATAAAACGTTTCGCGCGATTGACCAACGGGCACAGTAAGAAACTCGCGAATCATAAGTACGCCGTCGCCCTACACTTCATGCACTACAACTTCGCGCGCATCTGCCAGACCGTCCGATGCTCGCCCGCAATGGAAGCAGGAGTCAGCGATCATCTCTGGTCGATTAAGGAAATCGCAGCCCTCGCTGACGCAGAATAATCGAGACTCAATAGAGCGACGTGTGGATTAAGCGGGCTGGCCCTGATGACGGGATAACGCGAAATCAGTAAGATGCGGAATGGGACAGCAGCAGCAGGATTCAGAGTCTAGTGCTCTCAACCTTGGGAGAGGAGCGGAACACGGATTCTATGTGTCAGTCTCCTACTGCTGCGTCCCATGCGGAGAGTTGCCGGAGTAAGGTCGAACGGAGCCGACTGTAAATCGGCTTCCCCTTCTCAGGGGCACGCGGGTTCAAATCCCGCACTCTCCGTCTTCAAACATTCGCTCACCCTGCGTTACCATGCCAGCGCTGGCATCGTTCATAATATTATCGTTTGCAAACGAAATTCAATTACATCGTGAAGGAAAATACCCGGCAAATTCTGTGCATGAGCATCGCTCGAATATTCGTCAACTGTTGATCTCGTCAAAATGCGTTGCTTCATCATCGCTAATAGCGATACGATTGCCGGGCCAATTGGCAAGCCAGAGAAACCTTGATCCGCGAGAACGGCCCGCGATACGGGATCGCGTCCGCCCACTCCTCGCTGATTTTAAGTCCTCTGGCCCTTCTGTTTCTCATCTCATTGAAAATTCTAGCAAGGAAAGTGCAGCAGTACCTACCCCTGGTAGTGGAACCGTCCAAGAGCCACAACATATGGTATGAATCGCTAGTTCCTGGCCAATTCGGCCAGTCAGAATCGCCTCTCCATCGCCGCTCGCCCTTCCGCGAACGGTCCCCCTTCCCACAGTGGGGAACGCCTCCCCTTTCCGGTTCCTCTTCCCAAATGGCAACACCTCCCCTTTCCGGTTCCCCTTTCCGCTCGGGAAGGGGTTAGGGGTTAGGTTCTTTTTGACTATCGACCAACCGCATTGATGGACCGCACCCACTATGCAATTCACCAACCCATCTGACGCCGAGATTCGAGCGATTTTGTCACGGCCAACCACAGTCGCGGTCGTCGGATGCTCCGACAACCCGGCGCGAGACTCGCTTCGAATCGCAAAATTGCTGAAAGCGCACGGTTTCAAGATGATCCCCGTCAATCCGCAACTCGACGCCGACGCGCTCCGCGCCGCCTTGGGTGAGAAGTGCTACCCCGACCTCGCCTCGATTCCCGAACCCGTCGAAATGGTGGACGTATTCCGCCGCTCAGAGTTCGTGCCGCAAATCGTCGAAGACGCCATCGCCAAGGGCGCGCGCATCCTCTGGTGCCAGCTCGGCGTGATCCACCTCGACGCAGCCACCCGCGCCCAGCAAGCCGGCCTGACAGTCGTCATGGATCGATGCCCGGCCATCGAATACGCGCGCCTGTTCTGAGGCGGTGATCATTCCATGCGAATCATAGTGATCGGCGCGGGAATTGGCGGACTCGCTGCGGCGCTGACGCTTCGACGCTCCGGCTTCGAGGTTCAGGTGTTCGAGCAGGCCGCCGAATTGCGCGAGGTCGGCGCCGGCATCCAGATCAGCCCCAATGCGTCGCGAATCCTCCGGCGGCTCGGACTCGAAGAGCCGATGCGCCGCATGGGAGTGCGGCCGCAGGCAATCGTCATCCGCCGATGGGACGACGGGCGCGAAATCGCGCGACAGCCGCTGGCCGACGCATGTGAGCGTAACTTCGGCGCGCCCTACTATAACTTCCATCGCGCCGATCTGCTCGACCTTCTTTCCGCCGCGATTCCCGACGGTGTGCTGCATCTCGACCATCGATGCGTCGGACTTACCCAGCATGCCGATAGCGTCGAAGTGCAATTCCAGAACGGCGCGACCGCCGATGCGGACGTCGTCGTTGGCGCCGACGGAATTCATTCGACGGTGCGCAAAGCCGTCATGGGCCCGGAGTCGCCGCGATTTTCGGGACACGTGGCCTATCGCGGGCTGGTTCCTGCCGATCGCGTGGCGCATCTCGGAGTCGAGCTCGCGGCGAACGTATGGTGGGGCCCCGACCATCACTTCGTCCACTACTATGTCGGCGCCGGCGCCCGTTACCACAATTGGGTCGCGCTCACTCCCGGCGAATGGCGCGTCGAGTCGTGGACCGCCAGGGGCGAGGTCGCCGACGCGCTCAGAGAGTTCGAAGGATGGCATCCGCAGGTCCGCGCGATCATCGGCGCAGTTGAGACGACCAACCGCTGGGCGCTCTACGACCGCGACCCGCTGCCGCGATGGACCGTCGGGCGCGTCACTCTGATGGGCGATGCGGCGCATCCGATGCTCCCGTACATGGCGCAGGGCGCGGTGCAATCGATCGAGGACGGCGCGGTGCTGGCGAAATGCCTCGAGCGTGCCGACGCGCGCGATGTGAGCGCTGCCCTCTCGCGCTACGAGCAGACGCGCAAACCCCGCGCATCGCGATGCCAGGAAGGATCGCGGCGCAACGCCATCATGTACCATCTTGCCGACGGCGAGGCTCAACGAGAACGCGACGCCAACCTGGCGTCGGCCGCGACCGCCCCGCTGCCTCAGAACGCCTGGCTCTACGGTCACGACGTCGAAGCCGAATTCGAGCAAAAGTGAAACTCGCGGGCATCTCTTTCTGATGAAGCCGCGCAAGTGGAAGACGCTCACGAGCGACGTCGCGTATCGGACGCCGATCTTCGATCTCCATCGCCGTCGCTCGACGCATTCGCGGCGCGGCGAGCGCGACTTCTTCATTCTCGACGCGCCTAACTGGGTGAATATCATTCCGCTCGCGAAGAACGGCGACGTCGTGATGATTCGCCAATGGCGTCACGGCATCTCCGACTTCACGCTCGAGGTGCCGGGCGGGATGGTCGATCCCGAGGATCCGTCGCCGATGCATGCCGCGCGCCGCGAGATGGTCGAGGAGACGGGTTTCGATTCCGACAAGATCCTCGCACTCGGCAAGGTCCATCCGAATCCCGCCATCCAGGGCAACATCTGTTTCTCGTTCCTCGCCGAGAATGTTCGCCGCGTTGAGAGAGTCGTATCGCTCGGCGACGAAGAAACCGAAGTCGTGATGGTCCCGATGCACGAAATACGCGGCCTGATCGCGTCGGGCAAAGTCATGCACGCGCTGACGATCGCCGCATTTTCATTCCTGCACCTCTACAACCCGCCGCCGAAACGCGGACGTAAGAAGTAATAACTCTGCAAGAAAAGCTGGCGCGCGCGTTCAAAGAGTCGGGAGGGACGACTCGATGGACGCATTCAGCTCGAAGCTCAAGCCGTGGCCGATACCTTCGGCGCTTGCCGATCCTCGCTTGTTCCAAATCTTCTCCCTCGGCATTTTGCTCGCCGCCGGCGCGTACTTGCGCGATTTCAGCCTCCGTCCCGAGCAGGTCGTGCTGACCTTCGCCGCCGGTCTGCTGACGCAGGCCGCGTGTTGGACGCTTACCCCGTCGAAGCCGCGCACATTGCGCAGCGCCATCATCACCTGCCTCGCCCTGTCGCTGCTGCTGCGGGCAGACAATCTGCTCGCGCATCCGATTGCGGCAGCGGCCGCTATCTCTTCGAAGTCGCTGTTCCGGTTTCGCGGCAAGCATCTGTTCAATCCCGCGACCTTCGGCGTCATCTTCGCGATCATTCTTCTGCCCGGCACCTGGGTCTCGCCGGGTCAGTGGGGCCAGGACTTCGCGATCGCGGGATGGGTAATGATGCTCGGCGTGTTGGTGACGAATCGCGCGCGCCGCGGCGACATCAGCTGGACGTTTCTCGCCTTCTATCTCGGCGCGCTCGCGCTTCGCATCGAGTACCTCGGCAATCGATTCGCCGTATGGACGCACCAGCTCGAGAGCGGCGCGCTGCTGCTGTTCGCGTTCTTCATGATTTCCGATCCGATGACCGGCCCCAACGACCGCCGCGGCAGAATCGCGCACGCGGCTCTCGTCGCCGCCATCGCGTACGCGTGGCAGGTCCGGCTCTACCGCACCAACGGACTCATCTGGGCTTTGTTTATCGCGGCGCCGTCCGTTCCGCTGTGGGACGCGATTTGGCCCGCCCGCAAATTCGAATGGACACAAAAAGGAGTTTGTCATGAACCGTCTTCATCGCATCCCGATTCTCGTGACATTAGCGATCGTCGCGCTGATTCTCTGCGCGCCGCATGACGCGCACGCGTTCTGCGGCTTCTACGTCGGCAAGGCCGATGAGCCGCTGGTCAATCACGCGTCGCAGGTCGTGATCGCGCATCATGACGACAAGACCGTCATCAGCCTGATGAACGACTACCAGGGCGAGCCGTCGGAATTCGCGCTGGTGGTGCCGGTGCCGGTCGTGCTGCAGAAAGGGCAGGTGCATATCGGCGATCGCGAACTGTTCCAGAAGATCGACGCCTACAGTTCGCCGCGCCTGGTCGAGTATTACGACTCCGACCCGTGCCAGTTGATGATGCATTCGATGGCCATGGGAGCCGCGGGCCGAGCGATCGCGATGCCTGAGAGTGCCGAGGTGCGAAATGAGGCGGCCAAGGCGCTTGGCGTGACGGTCGAGGCTGAATACACCGTCGGCGAATACGACATCGTGATTTTGTCGGCCAAGGAATCGATGGGATTGCAAACCTGGCTGCAGCTCAGCGGCTACAAGATCCCGCTCGGCGCGGATCGGGCGCTCGAGCCGTATATCCGAAGCGATATGAAGTTCTTCGTCGCGAAGGTCAACCTCGCCGAGCACAATCGCACCGGCCTGACCTACCTGCGGCCGCTGCAATTCGCTTTCGAGTCGCCAAAGTTCATGCTGCCGATTCGGCTCGGCATGATTAACTCGCAGGGGCCGCAGGACCTCGTCGTTTACATGCTCACCGAGAACGGCCGTGTCGAGACCACCAACTATCGCACCGTGAAACTGCCGACCGGCGTGGATATCCCCGAATACGTGCGCAGCGAGTTCGGCGACTTCTACAAGGCGATGTTCGACGAGCAGGTCAAGTGCAACGACATGCGCGCGGTCTTCACCGAGTACGTGTGGAACATGGGATGGTGCGATCCGTGCGCGGGGCCGCCGCTGTCGCGCGACGAGTTGCGGAGCCTCGGCGTGTTCTGGCTCGACGATCAGCCGGGCGGCGCGTCGCCGATGTATCGCCGCCCCGGCGGGTTCATGCCGTATCCGCAGCCGATGGGTGGCGCGATGCCGGTGATGCTCACGCGGCTGCACGTCCGCTACAGCGCCGACACATTTCCCGAGGATCTGATTTTTCAAGAGACTCAGGATCAGGAAAACTTCCAGGCGCGATACGTGATGCATCGTCCATGGGACGGCTCGCCCAACACATGCGAGGCAGCGAAGAACTATTTCGACGAACTCAACAAGCGCAAAGCGCAGGAAGCAGAGACGCTAGCGAATCTAACGGGATGGAACCTCCAGGACGTGATCAAGAAGGCCGGCCTGCCGCCGGACTCGCAGCCAAAGCCATGGTGGCAAGGCATCTGGGGCTCGTGACGCGAGTGCTGTGCGGATGCGCGCGGGGCCGTATCGCGGCCCCGCGCACGCAGGGCTTCACGAGGACCATCCGCCTGGGATAAAACCAGCGCATGAAGCCCCGCCACGCTGCCGCGCTCGCGCTTGTGGGCTGGTATCTGATGATGCCGCTGATCCAGGGGGAAAAGGAAACAGTGGTCGATTCCAAGGCAGACCCTCACCTCCATTACATCTTCCTCGATGCACGGATAGACCTTAAAGCGCCTCTATCAAAATGGACGGGAATCTATGCGGGTGAATCGGAGCGCGACTGTAACGTTTTTCGCGCCCGGCACAGCAAGGGGAGCGGTCCCAGCGGAACCGAAGAGGAGCGGCGGCGCTACGCGCAGATGGACAAGATTTTAAGGGATCATGCGACCTGTATTGCGAGTGACGATCCGCGTCTTAAGGGAAATCGGCACCTACTGCGAGAGCCGACGGACTAGATCCCACTTCAGCACGCCTGATCCCGTAAATTAAGCCAGTCACGGTTTGAAATTCAGATACTCAGCCCCGAATTAAGACAGTCCCTGCCGGGCATCTCCGCATTGACAGGGGGTGGGGTGTGCCCTAGGCTTGGCGGTTTGCTATACTATTTTACTCGCCGGATTGGGCCGGAGCTTCTTACCTCGACCTGTTATAACCGAGTTTTTACCCATGTTTGACACGCTTAGCGACCGCCTCGAAGGCGTCTTCAAAAAACTCAAGGGCCAGGGACGCATCACCGAGCGCAATATCGAGGATGCGCTGCGCGAAGTGCGGCTCGCCCTGCTCGAAGCCGACGTCAATATCAAGGTCGTTCGCGATTTTATCGAGCACGTCAAATCCAAGGCGCTCGGCGCCGAAGTGCTCCGCTCGCTGACGCCCGAGCAGCATCTGATCAAGTTTGTCGCGACCGAGCTGCAGAACGCGATGGGCGCCTCGGCGCGTGAGCTCGATCTCAAGGTCAAGCCGCCCGTCAAGATTATGGTCGTCGGCCTGCAAGGCGCGGGCAAGACGACTTCGATTGCCAAGCTCGCGCTATGGCTCAAGTCGGAGCGCAAGCGCCATCCGATTCTCGCGTCCACCGACGTCTATCGCCCGGCCGCGATGGAACAGTTGCGCGTGCTCGGCGCGCAGGCGCAGGTTCCGGTCGTCGATAGCAACGAGAATCAGGATCCGGTCGAGATTGCGTCGCACGCGATGGCCCGCGCCGAGACCGGCGGGCATGACGCGATCCTGATCGACACCGCCGGACGCCTGCAAATCGACGAAGAGCTGATGGACGAGCTGGCGCGCCTGAAGGCCGCACTCAACCCGCATCACATCTTATTTGTCGCCGACGCGATGACCGGGCAGGAAGCGGCGAACGTGGCGGCGGGATTCCACGAGCGGCTCGGGATTTCCGGCGTGATTCTGACCAAGCTCGACTCCGACGCGCGCGGCGGCGCGGCGCTTTCGGTGCGGACTATCACCGGCGCGCCGATTTTGTTTGCGGCGACGGGCGAGAAACTCGATGGGTTCGAAATTTTCTATCCGGACCGGCTGACCTCGCGCATCCTCGGGATGGGCGATGTGCTGACGCTCATCGAGAAGGCGCAGCAGAACTACGATCAGACCAAGGCCAAGGAGCTCGAGCGTAAGTTCAAGAAGAACGAATTCACGATCAAGGACTTCGCCGAGCAGATCAAGGCAATCAAGAAGATGGGATCGCTCGGCGAGCTGATGGGCATGATTCCCGGACTCAAGAAACTCGCGGGCGCGGCGGATTCCGAAGAGGCCAAGCGCGAGCTCGGGCGCATCCAGGCGATTATCGACTCGATGACGTTCCAGGAGCGCGGCAACCATCTGATTATCAACGGGCGCCGGCGCGCGCGAATCGCCACCGGCAGCGGCACGTCGGTCCAGGACGTGAATCGCTTTCTCAAACAGTTCGAGCAAACGCGCAAAATGATGAAGAAAATCACCCGCGCCGGCGCGGGAAAAATGATGATGCGCGGGATGGGGCTCGGGAGCTAGAATAGGCAATAGGAGAATCGCATGGGACTTGTAATCAGGTTGCGCCGCCACGGAGCGCGCAAAAAACCTTTCTACCGCATCGTGGTGGCCGACTCGCGCTCGCCGCGCGATGGACGCTTCGTCGCCCAGGTCGGGACTTACGATCCGGCCTTCGATCCGCCGCGCGTCACGATCAAAAAGGACGTCGCCGAACAGTGGCTCAAGGCTGGCGCCAAGCCGAGCGACACGGTACGAAAATTAATCAAACGAGCCGAAACAGCAACGGTCTCTGCCTGATGCGACCCGCTGCAACGGAGGCATCCGATGAAGGAGCTCGTTCAGTTTCTAGCGCAACAACTGGTGAACGATCCTAGCGCGGTGGACGTGAAGGAGACGCAGGGCGATACCGCCTCGGTACTCGAATTGCGCGTGGCGAAAGAGGATTTGGGACGCGTGATCGGCAAGCAAGGGCGGACCGCCAAGTCGATCCGCACCATTCTGAATGCGGTCGCCTCGCGCACCAACCGCAAAGTGGTCCTCGAAATAGTCGAGGACCGTTGATCGTGCAGCCGCCTTCCGCACGGTGACGCTCATCGCGTCACCACGTCGATGCTCCGCGTCGGCCGCATAACCGGCGCCCACGGGCTGAAAGGCGCACTGCGATTTCGGCCCGACAATCCCGACTCAGACACGTTGGAACAGGTCAAGCGCATTTTCCTCGAGCGCGAGGGAGCAGCGGCGCGCGAGTTTCGGCTGACCGCCATGACGCCGCTCAATGCGACGACGCGGCGAATCACACTCGAGGGCGTCGCGGACATAGACACGGCAGAGTCGCTCAAGGGCGCGATCGTGATGCTCGCGACTGAAGACGTCCCGGCTCCGAAGGCGGGCGAGTTCTACTATTACGAGGCGATCGGATGCGAGGTGTTTCTGACTGACGGCAGCCGGCTTGGCACGATCGAGGAAATCTTCTCGAACGGCGCCCACGACATCTGGGTGGTGCGCGACGTCGAGCGCGAAGTGCTGGTCCCGGTAATCGAAGACGTCGTCAAGGCGATGGATCTCGCGGCCCGGCGCGTCACGATCGAGCCGATTCCCGGCCTGCTCGATTGAAATCAACGGGTAGTGTCCCAATTTGAATTTGCCTGCTAGTGCTGCTGTAACGCCCGCTGTGGCAGCGGGCGGCGGCGAATCTTGATTGAAGCCGTCACGAACGAGGAACGCACCGAAAGACAGCGTGGACAGAAGGTCATCTGTGATTAGCAGCAGGAAACTGCTCCGGGAAGAAATCGCGCAGGTCTGGAATATCGACCGCAGTGAAATGATAGAGAACATCTATCGCTTTGAGAATGGAACTTTGGTGCTCAGACCCCATCATGTTGATGTCCCCGGCTGGCCACCTGGCCAAGCTGAGGAATGGACGCCGATCCTCCTTGACTGCTTCGACCCGGGCGGATGGTTCCTTGGCGCGTTCGAGGGCACAGAACTGGTCGGAGTCGTCGTCCTGGAGAACAAGCCTGTCGGCAAGCAAAAAGATCAACTCCAGCTTAAGTTCCTTCACGTGAGCAGGCCATTCCGAAATAGTGGCTTGGGCACACAGCTATTTGAACGCGCCAAGGCTGCCGCACACGAGAGGGGAGCCAGGCGGCTATATATCTCGGCATCGGCTTCCGAAAACACTGTTAACTTCTACCTGCGGTTGGGTTGTGCAGTTGCTGCAGAGCCAGACCCAGAGCTATTCGAGCTGGAACCCGAAGATATTCACCTGGAATGTGATGCGTGACGCGCGTTTTCCAAATTAGGGCACTACCAATCGGCCTGCGCCGTCTGGCCCGAACCGGCGCACCCGGATAGATTTGGATTTTGGATTTTGGTTTCTTGGATTCGCGCAATGGAATTTCACGTAATCACACTGTTCCCGGAAATGTTCGAGTCGCCGTTTCGCGGCGGCATGATCGGACGCGCAATCGAGCAGGGATTGATCGCCATCGAAGCCCATCCCCTGCGCGAGCATGGCCTCGGCAACTACCGGCAAGTCGATGACGCACCGTATGGCGGTGGCAGCGGGATGGTGATGCGGCCGGAGCCGATCGCCGCCGCTATCGACGCGGTCAACGCGCGGCGTCCGGGTCTGTGGCGCATCCTGATGACGCCGCAGGGCGAGGTGTTCGACAATTCGATGGCGCGCGACCTCGCCAGGCGCGCGCCCGGCCTGATGATCGTCGCGGGACGCTACGAAGGTATCGACGAGCGTGTGCGCTCGCTGGTGGACCAGGAAATTTCCATCGGCGACTACGTGCTGAGCGGCGGCGAAATCCCCGCGATGGCGGTGATCGAGGCGGTCGGCAGGATGCTACCGGGCGTGCTCGGCAATCCGGAGTCGCTAAACGAGGAATCGTTCGCCGCCGGGATGCTGGAGTATCCGCAATACACGCGGCCCGAGGAGTTCCGCGGCATGACCGTGCCGGAAATCCTGCTCAGCGGCGACCACGGCAAGATTCGCGCGTGGCGCGAGGCCGAAGCAAAGCGGCGCACCGCGCGGCGGCGTCCCGACCTGCTCGAACGGCGCAAGAACTGAGCGTGTCCGACCTTTTCGTAGCGCTGATTCATCATCCGGTAGTCAATCGGAACGCGGAGATCGTCACGTCGGCGATCACCAGCCTCGACATCCACGATATCGCGCGCGCGTCGCGAACCTACGAAGTGCGGGGAGTGTTTATCGTGCATCCGATTCCCGAGCAGCGGAAATTCGCGGCGAGCGTAATCGATCATTGGCGCTTCGATTTCGGCCGCGCCCACGATTCACGCCGGCGCGAGGCGCTCGAGCGCGTGCAAATCGTCGCGGAACTCGACGACGCGATTGCAGAGGCCACCCGAATCTCGGGCGCGCGCCCGCTAATCGTGCACACCTCGGCCCGCACCGAAGGCGGCACCAGCTACGCTGATTTGCGAGCCCGGCTCGAAGCCCCGGACGCGCCACCGATGATGATCCTGCTCGGGACAGGATTTGGAATGTCGCCCGAGGTGGCAGAACGCGCCGACATCGTGCTCGCGCCGATCATCGGCCCCGGCGACTACAACCATCTATCAGTGCGCTCCGCTGCCGGAATCATCCTCGACCGCCTCCGCGGCAAATGATCGTCGGCGCGCTTGGCTTACAGCCAGTAGTGGGTCAGTCTGGACGTTTCAGGATTTCTTCATCCGGATGCCATGAGATCCGGTTTTCCCAAAGTTCCGCCATGCTCTTCGCTCGGTCGCGAAGCTCCTTGTCCCCATTTATGATGAAAAACACGCGAGGGGACCACGCCTTTGCCCGAAGCGCGCCTGAGACTTGAAGTCCGCTCTTCTTTAGCCGTGTAGCGAGATCGCGGATCTCAGAAAGATGCCCGCCCGGAAAACGCGTCTGGTGATGATAAATCACCATCGCTCGTGTGCTCTCTTGAAGAGCCTTGATCTCGTCAATCGTCACGCTCTTTCCTGCAGCTCGCTGTCCCAGCTTTAATCTCTCGGGTGCGATGCCATTATCCGGATCGAGGAAGACGAGGTTGCAATCCTTGAGCTTGGTTTTGATTCCTGTGAGCCAGACGCTCCGTGGCCGTGCTCCGGAAGGAACCGGATCGGATGCGAACACCGCATTCGGAAGAACAGCGGCCTCCTCTAGGGCGCCCACATTCCACTTTTTCTCATTCTCGATATTTAGCAGAGCTTCAAACAGATCAGGGTCAAAATGCTTCCACTCATTCTGTCGCCCCAGGTATTCCCTGTGAGCACCATCAGTGTTGTGATGCTCGTCCGGAAAAAGCCACCATGCCACACCGAGACGCCGGCCGAAAGCGAGTCGCCGAAGGATCGCCAACTTCACGTAGTCTCCAATGTCGGCTACGTAACGGTTCTGCATTGCTGAAGTCCTCTCCCTATCAAAGGTTCAAACTGACAGGTTACCATAGATCGATCCCTGCACCCATTGAGTAGCAGCGCGCATTTGGGTAGGTTAATTGGCTCGACTCGAGGTCTTTCTTCCCATGAATACCGTTATCCAGAAGCTCGAAGAGCGGGGCCTGCGCAAGGACCTGCCTGAATTCCGCGTCGGCGATTCGGTTCGCGTTCACGTCAAGGTGGTCGAAGGCGAGAAGGAGCGCATCCAGTCCTTCGAAGGCATCGTAATCAAAATGAACCGGGGCGCCAACCGCGCGACCTTTACCGTCCGCAAGATTTCATACGGGGTCGGCGTTGAGCGAATCTTCCCGATGCATTCGCCGCGAATCGACCGCTTGCAGGTGCTGACGCGCAACCGCGTGCGGCGCGCGCGGCTGTACTACCTGCGCGACCTGTCGGGCAAAGCGGCACGGCTCGACGTCGCAACCTGAGCGGCGGTCTATTCGACGAAGGCCCGCGTCATGTGGACGTTGCCGTCGACGTAGGCGCCTTCGGAGATCGTCAGGTTTCGCGTCTCGATATTTCCCATGAACCTGGCGCGCGGCCCGAGCACCAGGCGATCGCATCCCACGACGTCGCCACGCAGCTCGCCCATTATGAGCAGTCGCGGCGCGAAGACTTTGCCCTCGATCATTCCCTCTTCGCCGACCACGACGAGCTCGACCGAGCGAACCTCGCCACGGAAGCGTCCCTCGATTCTGACCGGCTCGTGAAAGATCAGTTTGCCGGAGACGTTGACGTTGCGGCCGACCGCGACGCGCGTGCGCGCTTCGGCCCACGCCGCGCCTGCGTCCTGCGGTATCTGTGTTGAATCCATCTGCTACGGCGCCGGGAATACGTGACACGCCACCGCGTGGCCGCCGCGCCCGGTTTCCAATTTTGGTTCGATGCTACTGCAAACATCTTTCGCATAAGGGCATCTTGGATGGAAGGCGCAGCCGGGCGGCGGGTTCATCGGGCTCGGCATTTCGCCGGGCAGCTTGATGCGCTCGGGCCGGTGCTCGGTGTCGATAGTCGGAATCGCGGAGAGCAGCGCGCGCGTGTAGGGATGCCGCGGGTTCAGGTAAATCTCGTCGCGCGAGGCGATTTCGACAATCTTGCCGAGGTACATGATCGCGACGCGATTGCTGATGTGCTCGACCACCCGCAAATCGTGCGCGATAAACAGGTAAGTGAGCTTCAGCTTCTCCTGCAGGTCCTGCAGCAGGTTGATAATTTGCGCCTGGATCGACACGTCGAGCGCCGACACCGGCTCGTCGAGCACCAGGAAGCGCGGATTGACCGCGAGCGCGCGCGCGATTCCGATTCGCTGGCGCTGCCCGCCGGAGAACTCGTGCGGCAGACGATCCATCGCGTCAGCACTCATCCCGACCATCGCGAGCAGCTCGGCGATTCGCCGCTCCTTTTCCGCACCGCGCGCGAGTTTGTGAATCTCGATTCCTTCGCCGACGATCGAGCGCACGCGCATCCGCGGATTCAACGACGCGTAAGGATCCTGGAACACGAGCTGCATCTGGCGGCGCAGCGCGCGAAGTTCCGCGCGGCCAAGCGTCGAGAGATCGCGGCCGTCGAAATAGACGGCGCCTTCGGTCGGCTCGAGGAGCTTCAGAATCAACCGTCCAAGCGTAGATTTGCCCGAGCCCGACTCGCCGACCAATCCCAGCGTCTCGCCGGATTGAATCTCCAGGTTGACGCCGGCCACCGCTTTTATTGTGAGCTTTTTTCCGCCGATGATGCCCGTCGATCCCGCCGGGAACTCCTTGCTGAGATGCTCGACGCGAACCAGCGGCGCGCCGGACGCGGTCGCGGCGGTATTGCCGGCGGACGATTCGGGACTAGGCGCGGATGCAGGCGACATAGTGGTCGGGGCCCTTGTTTTCGAGCGGCGGCTCCGCGTCGGAGCATTTAGGAATTGCGCGGACGCAGCGCGGATGAAATCTGCAGCCGGCCGGTGGATTCAGCGCGCTCGGAATCGAACCGGGAATCGCCTGCAAGCGGCGCTGGCGGCTGCCGTCGATGCCGGGAATCGACTCGAGCAACCCGCGCGTGTACGGGTTGAGCGGATTTCGAAACAGCTCGGCGGTCGGCGCCTGCTCCATCACGCGCGCCGCGTACAGAATCGTCACGTCGTCGGCATACTCGGCGACGATTCCGAGATCGTGCGTGACCAGGATCACGGCGAGGCCGAGCCGCACCTGCAGCTCGCGAATCAGATCGAGGATCTGCGCCTGGATCGTTACGTCGAGCGCGGTGGTCGGCTCGTCGGCGATGAGCAGTCGAGGATTGCACGACAGCGCCATCGCGATCATCACGCGCTGGCGCATGCCGCCGGACAACTGATGCGGATAGTCGTCGATGCGGTGTTCGGGGTCGGCAATCCCGACCATCCGGAGCGCCTCTATGGTGCGATTGCGAGTTTCGGCGCGATTGGTGCGCTGATGAAGGCGGACCGCCTCGCCAATCTGGCTGCCGATAGTGAAGACCGGATTCAGCGAGGTCATCGGCTCCTGGAAGATCATCGCGATCCGCGCGCCGCGAACGTGGCGCATCTCGGGTTCGCTGAGTTTCAGCAGATCCTGATCCTCGAAAATGATTTCGCCGTCAACGATTCGCGCCGACTCGGGCAGCAGCCGCATGATCGAGAGCATGCACGCCGACTTGCCTGACCCCGACTCGCCAACGATTCCCAACAGCTTACCCGGCGCGACGGAAAAACTAACGCCATCGACCGCGCGCACCTCTCCCGCCTCAGTAAAAAACGAGGTGCGCAGCGATTTAACTTCGAGCAGCGGCTTCACGTGACGTTCAGCGTATCATCCAGCCCGATGCGAGATCATGCGGCGGTGGCTGGGTCGAGGCGGTCGCGGAGGTGGTCGCCGAGGAAGTTGAAGGACATTACGGCCAGGAAAATGAAGATGCCTGGGATCAGGATCCATGGGTAGCGGGCGAGGTTTTGGACGTCTTGCGCTTGCGCGAGGAGGTTGCCCCAGCTTGCTGCCGGTTCCTGGATGCCGAGGCCTAGCAGCGAGAGGGCGCTTTCGCCGAGGATGAAGCCTGGGATCGAGAGCGTGGCGGCGACGATCGCGTAGCCCATCACGGACGGAATGATGTGACGCGTGATGATGCGCCATCGCGACGCGCCGAGCGCGCGGGCCGCCTCGACGTACGGACGCGAGCGCACCGAGGACGCCATCCCGCGGATGATTCGCGCAAAGCCGGCCCAACTGATGAAGCTCATGATCGCGACGATCATGAAGAACGTCGTGACCGTGCTCAAACCCGACGGAATGACCGCCGCCAATGCGAGCAGGAAATAAAATGACGGCAGCGACATCTCGATTTCGGACCATCGCATGATCAGGAAATCGACCGTTCCGCCGATGTAGCCCGACAGCGCGCCGATCGTGATGCCGAGCGAGAAGGTGATCAGCACGCCGATCAGGCCGACGCACATGCTCACGCGCGAGCCGTACACGATCCGCGAGTAGAGGTCGCGCCCGAGGCCGTCGCTGCCGAGCATGAAGTACGGCTCGCGCTCGCTGTCGGTGGTGAACAGATGGCCGTGCGAGAACAGATGGATGTCGAGCCGGCGGGACGCGTCGGCGACGAAGGTGCGCGCGGTCGCGTCCTGCATGCGCATCGGATGGGTGTAGAAAATCCCGCGCGACCAGTCGGACGGCGCGCTGATGTGGAGCGCCATCGGCGGACAATCGGGCATCTCGCGGTTCTGATAAGTGGGGTCGTAACTCGCGAAGAACGGCGACGCGGCGGCGAACAGGTAAAAGATCGCGAGGCAGATCGCGGAAAAGCGCACCGTCCGCGACGCCAGCTGCCATTCGCGGGCCGCGCCTGACGTCGTTCGCGCGGTTACCGCGGCGCCTTGGAGATGGGCAGGTATTGCGGGGATTGCGTTCATCTCACTCGGCCGCCACCGATGAGAAATCGACGCGCGGATCGACCGCGACCAGCGCGATGTCGGCGAGCAGGTTGCCGACCAGCAACAAAATCGTGCCCATCAGCACCGAGCCCATGACGAGGTAGATGTCGAGCGAGCGCACCGCGTCGAGCATCAGCAGCCCGAGCCCCTGCAGGTTCATCACGGCCTCGACCAGGGCGGCGCCGCCGAGCAGGTCGCCCAGCGAATATCCCGCCATCGTGACGAACGGGTTCATCGCGTTGCGCAGCACGTGCTTGTAGATGACGACGCGCTCGGACAGGCCCTTGGCGCGCGCGGTGCGCACGAATTCGGAATTTTTGATTTCGAGAATCTGCGAGCGCATCAATCGCATCAGGCCCGCGGTGCCGGAGATGCCGAGCACGAACACGGGCAGAATCAGATGGTTGATTCGATCGGCGACCTGGTTCAGCGGAGAGAGCGTCGCGTAGTCGGGCGAGTAGGTGCCGCCAATCGGGAACCAGCCGGTCTTCAGCGCGAAGTACATCATCAGAAAGGCGAGGAAAAAGCTCGGCACTGACATCCCGAAGAACGCCATGAACGAAAGGAAGCGATCCCAGATCGAATTTTGATTCACCGCGACGACGATCCCGATCGGAATCGCGATCAGCCATGAGAAAATCATGCTGGCTCCCGACAGGATGATGGTGTTGAAGGCGCGCGACGCGATGAGGCCGGTGACGCTCACGCGGTACTGCAGCGAGAACCCGAAATTGAGATGCAGCACGCCCCACAGCCACTTGAAGTAGCGGACCATCAGCGGTTGATCGAGGCCGAACTGCGCCTCGAGCTGATGGATCACCTCGGGCGTGATGGTCGGGTTGAGCTTGAGATTCGAGACGAAGTCGCCGGGCACCAACGACATCGCGAGGAACGAGATGAAAGTGATCCCGAGGATGAGCGGGATCATGTTGAGCAGGCGACGGATCAGGAAGCGGGTCATCGTGTCATCGGCCTGATATTTCGACGTCGGCGGCGCGCCGGATGTTCAGTCGGCCTTGAACTCTATCCACCCCGGCTTGTAACCGAAGACCGGGTCCCACACCGTGGGCTGATAGTTTTTGAGCGAGTTTTTCCACGACGCGAAGTGCTGCGGGCGGACCGTTTCGAGTATCGGCAACTGGTCGTGGAGGATCTGCTGAAGTTTCCAGTAGTACGGCGGGCGCTTGGTAATATCCATCTCGGACGCGCCTTCGTCGAGCAGCGTGTCGATCTCGGCTTCCCACGGCGTGGCGGGTGTGGGCTGATTCGGATTCCAGATGTGAAGATTGCCCGACGAGCGATAAAAGTTCTGGCCACCGTTAGGCTCGATGCCGCCGGTGAAAGCCATCAGCACGCAGTCCCAGTCGAAAGACGAATCGATCTTGTCCACCAGCGTGGTGAATTCGAGCGGCCGATAGTTCACCTTGATGCCGAGGCTCTCGACGTCCTGCTTGAATATTGTGCATATCTTGTCGGCCTCGGGCGAGCCGGTGTTGGTGGTGAGGTCGAATTCGAGACGATTGCCTTTAGGATCGGTACGCATGCCGGGTTTTACGAGGTGATAGCCGGCCGCCTCGAGTAGATCGGCGGCCAGTTTCGGATCGTAGTCGTAATCCTTGAGATTGGGATTATGAAAGATTTTGTTCGCGGGGGAGATGTCCGCGACGGCAGGCTCGGCGAGCCCATGATAGACCAGATCGATGATCGATTTCTTGTCGATCGTGTGCGCCATCGCCTGCAGGAACTTCAGGTCCGTGAACCAGTTGAGCTTCGGATTGGTGACGCCGTTTTTGACGTAATGATGCGGGTTACGGTTGAAGCTGAAAAACTCCGAGCCCGTGTCGATACCCATTTCCTGAACCGTGATGTCGAGTTCGTGATTCTTGATCTTGTCCCGTAGCGCCGAAACCTCCTCGGCGCGCGGGCTGTAAACGTCGATTTGCCCCGACAGGTAGCGCAGATAGGCGGCGTTCCGGTCCTGCACGATGGTCACCGCCTTCCCGTGCAGTCGCGGCAACTGACCGCCGTGCTCGTCCTTCATCCAGTAATCGTTGTTGCGCTCGTAGTTGACGACCTGGCTCTGCGCGTAGTGCGTTATCTTAAACGGCCCGTTGCCGACGAGCTGGTCCGGGGGAGTGTCGATGCCCCAGGTGTGGTTGAAATTCCCGGCCTTCCATACCGGCTCGAAGGATGTGCGCCGGTATGACAGGAATGTTCATTGAATAAAGCAGCGGAGCGAAGGGCCGCGGAATGTGCATGACCACCGTGTAGTCGTCTGGCGCTTCCGCGACGATGCGCTTGTGGTCGATGGTGAGAGCGGGACGGATACTGTTGGCTATCTTGGGATCGTAGATGACGTCGAGCGTGAACAGCACATCGCGCGCGGTGACGGGCTGTCCGTCCCACCATTTTACGTCGTGGCGCAGATGAAACGTGATCGTCTTGTCGTCGGGCGCGAGGTCCCATTTCTCGGCGAGCCCCGGCTCCGGCAAGGTAGTGACGGGGTTGACGCGGATGAGACTCTCGTAGAGATCGTTGGTAAGCCTGGACGAGGTCTCGTCGGTGATGAGAATTGGATTGAAGGTGCGCGGATCGCTGAGCACGGAAGTGTACAGGATCTGATTTTTCTCGTGATCGCTGCCGGACCGGCTCACGTGGCATCCGGTGGAAATCGCGAGCGCCGACAGGGCAATCGCGCAGGTTAGAGCGGGCAGAATCCGGTTGCGCAGGCTTTCAGCTATCATTTGACAAGGCGCGGATCTCGTCGAGGCTGAGATTCATCAAAGTGGCTCCTGGAGCCGGTGTCAGCACGAACGTCGAATCGGGAATTACTTCATTGACGATCGGCCGCAGATAGCGAAACGTCACGTGGCTGCCGGCCGCCGGAAAGTCCGCATCGACGACGTACGGAAACATCACACCGCCGATATCGTGATAGGCGCTGTAACGCACCTCGTAGATGACGCGGCCGTCGGCCGCCGTCTCGCGCATCATCGCGAGATTACCGTCGGAAAATCCCAGCTCGCGAGTCCCCGACTCGCTGTTGCCGAAGGTCGCGACCGTCATCGCACCGTTCTTCGCCACCAGGTCCGGGGCGGCGCTGAGCGGGAAATCAGCCGGCGCGAGTCCCATCAGCAGACCCACCGCGTCGGTGGGCGCCATCGGGATTCGCACGTATCTGTAGAGCGTCTCGGCGTTGGCCTGGCCGCGCATGAAGCGATTTTGACCCGGCTCGAAGATCGCGAGCTCCGAGCCCTGCGCCGCGAGCAGCAACGCCACGCCGAGCGGCGACATCGCCTCGACGCGCAAATCGCCGGGACGCTTGACGGTGATTTCCTCTTTGGCTTTCAGGTGCTGATCGCCGGCCGTGTATTCCATGACGGCGGGCGTCTGCATCGAGGCGAGCCTTCGGTCACGCTCCGCCAGCGCGTCGACTAATTTCCCGGCCTGGTACTTGTTCAAGTCCCAGCCCGGAATCGGAGTTTCGGGCGTTGGCGGCTCTTTCGTTTCGACGTAGATGCAGGCGGAAGTGGACAGCATCGCCAGCAGGAGCATCGATGCGACCGCTGCGAGCGAAACTGTTTTCAGGCGCCGAGCGCGTTCAGTGGCCCGCGCTGGCGGCATTCTGCAGGACCTGGATTTTATCCTTGAGGCGCGCGACCTGGTCGGTTTCCTGCGACTTCTTGAGCGCGTCGGCGTACTCGTTGCCCGCTTCCTTGGATTTGCCCAGCTTGCGATACGCGTCGCCGAGATGCTCGGTGATGGTGGGGTCGCTGCCGGTCAGGTTGACGGCCTTCTCCAACTGCTCGACGGCTTTTTTGTAATCACCCTTCTGATAATAAACCCAACCGAGGCTGTCGACGTAAAAGCCGTCTTCGGGCTCGATGTCGAGCGCGCGCTTGATTAGCTTTTCGGCCTCAACCAGGTTGGTGCCCTGCTCGGCATAACTGTAGCCGAGGTAGTTGAGCGCCTGCGCGTTGGCGGGATTCAGCTCGATGGCCTTCTTCATCTCGGCCATGCCTTCGTCGCGCTGCTTGTTCTGATCGAGCGCCGCGCCGAGCGTGAAGTGGAATTTGTCATTCTTGGGATCGGCGGCGACCATCTTGCGCGCCAGCTCGATCGCCTGCGGGTAATCTTTCTTTTCCTGGTAGACGCCGACCATGAAGCCGATGATTTCAGGATCGTTGGGCTTTTTGGCGAGCGCGTCTTTCAGCGCGCCGAGAGCCTCGTCGTACTTGTTCTGCTTGTCGTAGAGGTAGGCGAGCTGGAGGCGCGACTCGACGTAGTGCTCGTTGTCGCCGGGAATCTTGTTGAACTCGGATATCGCCTTGTCGTTCTCCGAGAGCTCGGTGTACACCGTGCCGAGATAGTAGTGGACGCGGTAGTTGTCGGGTTCGGAGCCGAGCACTAGGTTGAACTCGGTGGCGGCGTCGTCGAAATTGCCCTGCTCGACGTAGAGCAGGCCGATTTTGGTGCGGGTGTCGGCGGGATTGGTCTCGACCTGCTCGGCGCGCTTCAGCTCATCAAGCGCCTCGTTGTACTTTTTCTGACCGACCAGGATTTCCGCCTTGCGCTTGCGGACCAGTTCGTTGTTCGGATTGATTTGCGTGATCTTGTTGTAATAGACCAGCGCGTCCTGTGGGCGCTCCTGGCGCTCGCGCAGCAGCGCAAAGTCGAGCAGCACCAGTTCCGACTGCGGATTGAGGTCGAGCGCCTTCTGGTAATATTTTTCGGCGCCGGCGTAGTTCTTCGACGCCACCATTACTTTGCCGGCGTAGTAGTAGCCGAGGAATGAAGTGGGATCGAGCGCGATCAGCTCCTCGAACGTCTTTTCGGCTTCGGTGTAATCGCCGCGCTTGGCGAACAGCGTGCCGAGATAGAGATAGGCTTCCTGATTCTTCGGATTGAGGCGCAGCACCTCGCGGTAGTCCTTTTCCGCCGTGGTATCGTCGCCCAGCGCCGAGCTGATACCCGCGCCGAGCAGCCGAGCGTCGGCGGAATCCGGATTTATCGCGAGCGCCTGGTTAACCTGCGCGAGCGCCTCCTTCAGGCGCCCGTCGCGGACGTAGAGCGTCGCGAGGCGAACCTTCAGCGCGGCGTTGGAGGGATCGTACTGGACCGCCTCGGCGTAATCCTTGAGCGCCTCTTCGCGGCCGCCGTTATCCGGCTCGTTCATCGCGACCTCGGCTCTCAGGAACGCGCTCATCGCGCGCGCATCCGAGGGCACGTCGACCGCCGGCGCGCCGCCGAAGGGATTATCGCCACCCACGCTGGCGCTGCGGAGCAACTCCGGCTTCGCACTCGTGATCGACGTGCAGCCGAGGAACGCGACAGACGCGACGCCAAGCGCGATCATCGCGCGTGTAATGAAAGATATCATCGCTAAAACAAATTCCCGGGAAAGCTTCTCAATTGGGGCTCGCACCACGCTACTTGATCTACGCGAAGGCCTCCAGCGACGTTACAATCGCCTGCGGACCCCCTTGCGCATCTTTTACTTTACAAGAAATCGGCCACCAGATGCGACCGTGTAATTCCAATTTTATTTCCCGCCTGCTTGCCACTGCGCATCGCGTCGGCTAGGGAGGGAGCCGGAGCCGCCGCGCAATTGTCGCACGTTCCCACGGAAAATCCGCACCATTCACCGCGAAAGCTCGGCCTCGTCCCGCTGATATGCGTGATGTACCTGGTCGTGAGCGGCGGTGCGTACGGCCTCGAAGATGCCGTGCGGCTGGCCGGGCCGCGCCTGACGCTCCTGCTATGCCTCATCGTGCCGTTGACCCTCAGTCTGCCGACCGCCCTGATGGCCGCGGAGTTGACGGCGCTGATGCCGGTGGAGGGCGGCTTTTATTTCTGGGTCAAGGAAGCGCTCGGACCGTTCGCCGGCTTCGCCGAGGCGTATCTGACAATTCTTTACACGGCAGTCGACATGGCGATTTATCCAGTGCTTTTCGCGGGCTACCTTTCGTTCATTCTTCCGCTCGGCCCGGCGGCGCAAATCGCAATTGGGGTCGCGCTCGTATGGCTGGCGGGCGGACTCAATTTTCTCGGCGTCAGGCCGGTCGGAATGGCGTCGATCGTACTCGCCGCGCTCCTCGTCTCGCCGTTCGCGATACTGGTGATCGTCGGCCTGCCGCGGCTGATTCACTTCGCGATGCCGACGCCGCCGCTGTTCGGCGCGAATCCTTGGGGCGCGCTCGGGGCGGGATTGACGGTGGTCATCTGGAACTTCGGCGGATGGGAAAACCTGAGCGTTGTGTCCGCGGAAATCGAAAATCCGCGACGCAACTATCTGCGTGCGATCCTGATCGCGCTGCCGATCATCGTTGCCGGCTACGTGCTGCCGCTCGCGGTCTCCGTCTCCGGCGCAACCACGGCCGCCGACTGGGGCACCGGCTCGTTCTCGCACGCCGGCTACGTCATCGGCGGACGCGCTCTCGGCGGCGCGCTCGCAATCGGCGGCGCCGTGATGTCGTTTGCGGTGTTCGAGGCCGCGATGCTGTGGGTGTCGCGGATGCCGTTCGTGCTCGCGCGCGAGCGCTACCTGTCACCGCCGCTGGCGCAGCTCTGGACCTCGACCGCGACCCCCGGAAAATCGATTCTGCTCTGCTGCGTCGTCTTCACGTTGCTGGTGCCGGTCGGATTCGTCGCGCTGGTCGTGCTCGACGTCTTCTTCTACATGGCGGCGCTCGCGCTCGAGCTCCTCGCACTGATCCGCCTGCGCAAACAGATGCCGGATCGCACTGGGCTATTCACAATCGGCGGCGGCCGCGCCGGCCTGGCGCTGGTCGCAATACTCCCGATGCTGACCTGGATCGCAACCTTCGGCCTCGCGATCTCAGCAGGCGTAGCCAAGGCGGACTTCATCCTGGCGATCGCGCTAGGCGTATGCGTCTGGCCCGCCTACGCAATCTGCCGCCGCCAATACGGCGGCCCCCCCGCAATCGATCCGCCCCCAACCAGCATCACCGCGTAAGAGCCGCGCACGGCTGTCTGTCCCCTCTCCCTGTAAGGGAGAGGATGAGGTGAGGGTCCGATTGCAGCGCGCGATTTTTTCCGCGCGCGATTCAAGATTCCGCTCTCCCCCTCCGCGTCCGGTCCCCCTTCCCGCGCGGGAAGGGGTTAGGGGTTAGGTTCCTGAGTGGCCTGGAGATGAACTGTTCAGCCTTACCGCATCGGCCCTTGAGTGCTACACCATCAGTTGTGAACGACACTCACGCCACTCAGCCAACAAAATGTCACCGCCGGAACCAGGACGCGCTCCATCTTCAGGAAAAAACAAAATTTGACGGAACGAAGCTACCGATAGTGGTATGCCCAACACACCACCACAACAGATAGTATAGATTGCCACTTTCTACTTGCGCGCGGTCAGCCGATACACCGCGACCGCCTCGTTCTGCGAGACCGTTTCGACGGCGAATTTGCCCTGCAATTGGTCGAGTTCGCGCTTCAGCACGTCGGCATACTGCTGCGACTCGGGCGCCGCGATCAGAAGATAGACCGGCGTCTTCGCGCCAATCGCCGATGCGAGCGAGTCCGCCTCCGCCGCCGACATCTGCTCGCCGTCGAACACGACCGCCGGCACCGGCCCATTCCATCCCGCGGCCCGCTTCTCGTACAGGCGATGCAGATGGTAGTCGGTAAATCGCTCGCCCGGATCCATCGAATTGAGACCGACATAGTTTCTCGTCTCTCCGAGATACAAATCGAGAAACTGCAGCGAGATATTGCTGACCACAGTCGCATCGCGCGGCAACGTCGAATCCAGCGACTCCAGCGATTCGACCATCACAGACGACTGTGGCTGCGTGCTCAACCGTGCGACGGCTTCTGTAGCCAGAGAGATCGCGAGCAGCACGTCGAGCACGATCACGCCCGCAACTGTCGCGAGCTGACGAGCACTACGATTCGGCTCGCGCATTACGCCGCGCATCCATTGATTCGCGGTCACCGCTCCGGCGCCCGCCGCAATGAACAATATGAACGCCCCGGGCAGGATAAACGCGACGTCCGTGAAAATGTAAAAGCAGTAGAGCACGACGAGAGCGCCAAGATAGCCAAGACCAAACCACATCAGCCGCCGCGCCTGGGATTTTTCGGCCGTGCGAAGGATCGCGACGAAACCGACAATCGCGAACGCCGCCGCCGCGAACGGATAGAGGAAGTAGCGCGAGTCGCCGCGATCGCCAAGCATCCCGTCGAGCCCGAGCAGTGTCGTCAGATACACGATCACATTGCCATGCGGATTTCGCGGCATCGTGGGACCGAACAGGTAAGCGGCGCTGAATGTCCTCCCGCCCGCGCCATAGACTTCCGGCACCCACCACGAATATCCGCTCGCGAACACGCTGCCGAGATTGATCGCGTTCTGATGCAACTGCCACGCGACCGGGATCGCGAAACCGATGGCCACTGCGATGCCCGCTCTCAGCAAGCTCGCGAGATTGCTACGTTCGAGCGGCACTATAACGACACAAACCCCGAGTCCTACAAGTATAGTCGCGTTGGTCGGCCGCATAATCGTCGAGAACCCCGCGAAGAAACCAAACAATGCCCACGCCGCAAGTCGTCTCCATTGAGTCGATTCGGCCGAAGTTGCCGACATCAATGCGAACACCGCGCAAAGCGTCACGCACAGCGTCGGCACGTCGCTCATTACCAGCGACGAGTACGTGATGAATACCGGCGACAGCACGAGCACGATCGCCGCAATCGTCGCACTCGTCCGCTTATAGAGTTCCAGCGAAATAAGGAAAATGGCAATCATCGACAGCATCGCGAGCATCGACGATCCGACAGCGAAGAGTTGAAAGTGTCCACCCCATATTCGGGAAAGGATATCCAGGAGCAACGGGTAGCCCCCGGTATACCGCGACGGGTAAGTATATCCAGCGAAATGCAACACCGCCCCGCGCCCCTTCGCCAGGTTCACCGTGGCTCCCGCGTATTCGAGTCCGTCCGGCCATGGCATCAGTTCGAACGCTCGCCGCGTGCCGGCGGACCTGTCGATAAAGAGCATCAGCACCAAGATCGGCGCGGTGATCAGAAAATCTCGAGAGCGCACCGGACCGTGCTTCTCAGAAACCGCGGGTGCCTTCGATGACTTCGCGCGGCTCATCGCGGCGCGTCTCCGCCGACAACGTAGATGCGACGAGTATCGGCGCGTGGCTCATCGTCATCCTGCTCATCCCGCGCATCGCGCGCATGCTCTATCCCGAAGTCTGGGTCGAGGACGATTTTTACCTCGAAAGCGCGTGGCTGGTGACCGTCGGGATGCGCCCGTACATCGATTTCGTTCAACCGCATATGCCGCTGCTCGAATGGATTGCGGCAGGGTACCTCAAGTTGTTCGGCGCAAGCTATCTGTCGATCGAAATCCTGAACGAGGCGGCGATTTTCGCGACCAGCGTGCTGACCTACGCGTTCGCGCGCCGAGTCGCCGGCCGTCCCGCCGCAATCGCCGCGTCGATTCTGTACGCCTACAGCTCGCTGGTCTTTCGCTACCACGCTTACGAGCGCGAGAGCTTCGTCGCGCCGCTGATGGTCCTCGGCGCAATAGTCACGCTCGACGATACGATGCCGGCGCTTCGTCAGGCCGCGCTTCTTGCGGCGATCTTCTTCGTCGCGTGCGCGATCAAGCTGACCGCCGTGATTCCGTTTGCCGTGATGCTGGTGTTTGTCGCCGTCGCGTATCGGCGAATCGCGGGCGCGATGGCCTCGGGCGCGATCTTCGCGGTGGCGCTCGGTGCATTCAGCGCGGTTCTCTACCGGCTGTATGGCGACGAGTTCATCTTCCAGACGTTCGTGTTTCATTTTCTGAAGGGTCGCGACACTGTCGGCGGCATCGCGACTTATCCGCGCATGATCCTCGACGTGCTGGTGCCGCTGTTCGTGCTCGGATGCTGGCGAATCTACGCCGAGCGCACTTTCAGCCGCGGCGTGATTCTCGTGCTCGCGATCGTCGCCGCCGAGTACGCATTTTACGGCGTGCTGAGTCCGACCGCATGGGGCCACAACTATCTCGAGCCGCTGCCGTTCATCGCGATCGTCGCGGCATTCGGCGCGATGGCCCTGGTGCAAGCGGGCCGGAACGTATCGCAACACTGGCAGTTGCTTGCAGCCGGCGCGGCGCTGATCGCGATTTCTCTGGTCTGGATCGCGCCGCTCATCAACGAGAACTGGCTGCATGGCGCCGTCTATGGCTTCGGTTTCGTGCCGCGCGCGGAAATCTCGCAACTCGCCGACGCGTTGCGCGCCGCCAGCAAACCGGGAGACGACGTGATCGCGCCGTCGTTCGTATGCTTCGAGGCCGGGCGCCGCGAATTGATCCGCTATCCTGAAACCTACGGCGTGTATCGCGAGGGGAAACTCGAGTACGATCGCGACGGCTTCTTCGCGGCGCGCCGGCGCCTGGGCGCGGCCGATTTTTTCCAGCTTATCTCGGACACGCGCCACTTCTGGACCGACCAGATGCGCGACGCGATTGGCAGTGGAAAGGTCTCCGCCGTCATCAGCGACTCGCCGATTCAATTGTTACCGATGGTGCTGGTCCCCGAAGACTTTCTGTCGAGCAATGGCTTTCGCGCGGTCCTGACGACGGACCATTTCACGCTATGGTCGCGAACGCCCGCACCGCCGCCAAATCCGTAGCGGGCTATTGCGGATGCCAACTCCCGCCGCCGTCGGACGTGGCGAAACTTTGGCCGCTTGCGGTCGTGATTGTCGCCTCATTCGCGCTACTCGCCGCCATCGCCACGAGGTTATCTGCAGTTGGCGATGTGATGAGCGTCCAATGCTCGCCGTCTGTCGTGCGGATGATCGTTCCGCTGCGGCCCACGATCCAGCATACGGTCGCCGACGGCGCCGCGCCTGCAAGCAGGTCGGTGCTGACACCGCTATGCTGGATCTGAATCTCGCCTGTCGCGTCGCGCCGCCGAACCGTTCCGTTCTTACCAACGATCCACATAACAGATCGATCGAGCGGCGAGACCGTCACGAGCATCGTTGCTCCCGACGCCGCGGCGTAATTTTGACTTACCGCACCGATCGGCGCGCCGACGGCTGCGCCAATCGCCGCGCCGGCGAGCGGATGCGCGCCAGCGTTCCCCGGAGCCGCCCCGGCCTGCGCGGTCATCGTCATCGCTCGTGCGCTGGGAGCGACCGCCTGTCTTTCGAACGCACGCGGACCGGCCGCACTGATCGCATCCGCACGAGGCGCCGCTTCCGGCTTTGCTTCATTCGTTGCGAGTTCGTTCGATGCGGACGCGGCAACTGCCGGAGCAGGCGCTGGCGCCTGCTCCGCGTGATGCGTGCGCGGAGCTTCGCGCTTCGCCATCGCCTCCGGCCGGGTCGACGGTTCATTCATCGCGATCTCGTTCGAAGCTGGCGCGGCAGGCGGCGAAGCGGGCGCAGCGACTTGCGCGGCCGGCGCGGCGGCTGGTTGGGCGAGTTCCACTGCCGGAGCTTCATGCTTGGCCATCGCGACGAGCTGATCACTCTGCGATTCTTCGTTCACGAGACGCCGCATCGCAACGAACACGGCGATGGCGGCGACGGCCGCAAGCGCGGGAATCGCGAGGCGCCATCGCCGAAACCACGGGACTTTGGATACTGCGCTCGCGTCGATTGCCGGCTCCTCGGCGCGAGCGATCGCCGCCAACTGCATCTGGCATCGCATGCAGTCGGCAAAATGAGCTTCGAGGCGCTCGCGGTCCGCCGCGCCCAACGACTTGTCCCAGTACGCGGCGAGCGATTCCTGGTCAGCGCACTCGGGCGTCGGCGCATCGGGCCACTCGCGCATCGCGCGGCGCAGGATCGCGTCGAGCGGCTCGCTATTTTTCCCCGGGTCCTTCAAAGCGTCACAACAAAAATTCCTCTCTCTTGGAACGAACTGCGGCCGGAAAATTGCACTCGTCGCGATGGTTCATTTCACGTCCGGAAGCGCGCGCGACAGATCGAGTTGCAAATCGCCCGCCGCGAAATCATAACACAGCCGAATTTGATCCTGGCTCAGCTTGTCGTCGTCGTGCAGCGTGCGCTCGATCGCGCCTTTGAGCTCGTCGCGCGTGCGCGCAAGCCGTCGCGACACAGTGGACTCGTGCTCGTCCATCACGCGGCCAATCTGCTTGAGCGAGAGATCGTGGCGATAGTAGTACGCCATCCGCATCCGGTCCCGCGGCGCGAGCGACTTGAGCGCGGCGTCGAGCGCCTTACCCAGTATCGCGACATAGTGGGCGCGGTCGGAGCGGGACGCGTCGCCATGATCGTCGCTGAAATTCGCGGCCTGTTCGGCATGATCGTCAAGCGGCTGAATACGGCTCTGGGAGCGGATGTAATCGACGTGGCGCTGCGCCAGCACCGCGCGCATCCAGGTCAGAATCGAGCTGCGGCCGTGGTAGTAGCTGAGGATCGAGCGGCGGCGGCCGTCGCGAACCTCGAGGCCGTACATGTCGGCCCACATCGAATCGGCAAGTTCGCGGCCGCGCGCGTCGTCGCCGGCAATCGCGCGCGCGGCGGCATAAAGCGCCGGCCTGAAACTGGTGATGAAGTGCTCCCACGGCGCGGACTCCCCAGCCTGGCATGCGATTGCCAGGCCCAGGTCTTCGGCGTGGAGCGCGTCCAGGAACGAATCGATGCCGGCGCGGTCGAGTGCGGCCGCCGCGCGCGCACCGCGCCAGGCCGCATCGCGGAGCGACTCGTCGCCGACGTTCCATCGCGCGGCGCGGGCGCGCTTGCAGAGTCGCGCCAGCGCGAGACCATGCTTTGCAACGAATTCGGGCGGCGCTTCGCTCACTCAGGTCTCCGTCTCGTCAGAATAGACAAGAGCACACCCGCGCGAAATCGAGAGAAGTGCCAGCACTGCGCGAATCTCGCAGAAGAGACTCGCGTAGATTGCGCGGCGTCGGGAGTTCGTGAGAAGGAGAAGTCATGAGAGTCGTGCACGCGTGGGTGCGAGCAATCGCGGGATGCGCTCTGGCGCTGATGTTGGCGGTATCCTCGGCGTCGGCGGCGAATGACGGATCCACGGCGGCGGTCAGTAATCAGATTCGCGTCGAGCTCGAGAAGTGGAAGCTCGACTTCAACGCCGGCGATGCGTCGCAGGTCTGCTCGCTGTTCGCGCCGGATTTGATTTCAAATTTTCGAGGTGAGCCCGAGGACACCTATAACTCTCTTTGCGCCAATATGCAGATGGCATTGTCGGACCAGGCCAAGACCTATCATTACGATCTGGAAATCAAGGAAATCCTGGTCTCCGGCGACCTAGCTGTAGTAAGACTCGTTTGGACTCTTAAGGTGCAGCCGAAAGACGGACCCGAAGAGACCAAGCGGGAACTCGGCATGGATATATTCCGGCGCCAGCCAGACGGAAGCTGGAAGATATCGCGCTATATGGCCTATGAGGCGCCATATCCATAGAGAGCGGAAGGGAAGAACTTAATTGTATGTGAAACCCGCCTGGGTTTCACGCTTCCTTGGGCAGGGGTGACCCCCGCACCCGGTACTAAGAGGAAGATGCGGGACTTCGTACCTGTTAGAACGTTTTCAGGGAAGAAGGTGCTATAGGTATTAGTCGTGGTGTTATCAGTCGAATCATAGGAGGACTATCAGCCGCATGATGTCGCAGACGAGATATCTCACCGTCAAAGCGCCCGAGCGGATGGATAGGATGATGACGCCGAGCGATCATCTTCGATCGCTCGGCGCCTTTCTTGTGGTCTAGTTATCGGTTAGTGGCGTTGATCGTAGTGGTTCTCGGCACGCATGTAGCGGAAGGGATGCGACTTCCAGTCGTGGCGCGCTACTGGGTGGGTCTCCAGATACTCGTGCAGGCCCGGATGACTGTCGACGTAACCGCGATTGTCGACCAGTGCCGGATCCTTCTCTAGCTGTTGCGATACCTCGGGATGAGAATCCATGTAGCGATCGGTGCTCGCCAGCGGATGCGGACCATACCATCTGCCGTCGTTCCATTCGCCGTGATTTTCGTAATAGCGCTCCCGAGCCATGAAGCGGTCGGGATGATGCAGCAGATCGTCGCGGACTTCCGGATGGTCGCTTAAGTACCCGTCGAGGCCGGGATGAGTGGCCAGGAACTGCGGGTTGTCGGCCAGGCGCGGATCGCGGCCGAGTTGCCGTGCCACTTCGGGATGCTCGTCGAGGTAGCCGTTGTCGAAGCGGCCGACGGGACCGGCGAACGCAGTCGTGGCTATCGCGCCGACGAAAGCGATTGCCGCGAGAGTTGTAAGGGATTTTTTCACGATGGTCTCCTGTTGAGTACGAGTGTTTCAGTCGGCGTTGCCGCCGCCGTTTGTTTTCTCAATGAGCGTTGGACGGCGCGGGTCCGGGATTCGTTTACAGGAACCTAACCCCCGACCCCTTCCCTTGAAGGAAGGGGAGCAATCGAAGAAAAGATGGCGGATCGCAGTTTGGCCTGAGAGGCGTGTAAACGAACCTTAAGGTTGTTTCGTCAAACACGTCGGGAAATTGTAGCATCGGTCCTGCAGCCGGCCGTTTTGGCTTGATGGGCCTTGGGACTGATTACAGTGGAGCCTTCGGATGAGGAACTTTGCAAAAGAATCGCCGCGCGCGACGCGGACGCATTCGAGCTCATGGTAGACCGCCATCAGGCCCGCGCATACCGGCTTGCGTCGTCGATCCTCGGCAACGAAGCCGACGCGCGCGACGTCTCCCAGGACGCCTTTATCCGGCTGTACGAATCTGCCGGGCGGTTCGACGGGCGGTCGCGCTTTTCAACCTGGTTCTATCGCATCCTGGTCAACTTGTGCATCGACCATCAGAGGCGAAATCGATGGTGGCGGCGGCTCGCGCCGCTTGCGACTCCCGGCGGCGACGACCCCGACGAGCGCGCTTTCGACCCGCCGTCGGGCGAGGCGGGTCCCGAGGGCGAGGCGATGCTGAAACAATCGATAAGCCGGCTTCGTCCCGCTTTGGAAAAACTTTCGCCGCAGCAGCGCGCCGCGGTGTTGCTGCAGACTCAGGAAGGATTCACCAGCCGCGAGATAGGCGAGGTGCTCAAGTGCTCGGAGAACACGGCGCGCGTACACGTGCATCGCGGGATCGCGCAGCTCCGGAAGTTGCTGCAAAACGACTGGCTATTCGAGAAGTGACTGAGTATACGACTGACTAATTGAGAGACTACTGACTACGATGGCGGTTATTCATCCAGAGATCGAAATTGTGCCCTATCTGCGCGGCGAGTTGAGCGCGGACGAGCACGCGCGAGTCAGGGCGCATCTGGAGGGATGCGCGCAATGCCGCGAGACCGCCGACGCCTCGTCGGCGATACTGTCGAGTCTCGCGCGCGCGGTCGACGAGGTCCGCGAGCCGGATTGGGCGGCGTACCGAGGCGAGCTTAAACGCAAGCTGGGCTCAGCGCAGGCGAGCGGTGGGCCCGCGCGCCGGCGACGGTGGGCCGATCTTCGATTGCCGGTCCTCGGCTGGCCGTCGATGGCGATGGGCGCAGCGGCGGTCGCGGTGCTCGCGGTCGCAATCGTGATGCATCGCGGATCCGCAGGTCCGCAAGCGCCGGGAGTCGATCAGCTCGAGCTGCAACAGGAGCTGAGCAGCGCGGATGTCGGCCTGTTGGCCAACTATCGCGTCGTCGAGCATCTCGACTTGCTCGAGAACTATGACGTGATCGAGCATCTGGACGAGCTGGGGCCCGCGAATCACCAGACCGATGAAACTCCGTCGTAAAGCGGCCGCGATCATGTTGTCAGCGGCCATGCTTGTCGGTACCGAAACGGGAAGGACTTCGGCGCAGGACACGACGCCTGATTTGAGAATGTTGATGAACCTGGATCTGTTCGAGCCGCGTACCAATCACGCGAGTGGTGCGCCGTCTCCGGCCGCATCTTCGAGTCCGCCGGCTGACGACTCGATGCTGACTCAGATACGGACGCTCGACGCGATGGGTTACCTGGGAAATCGGGTTGAGCCCGGTGAAAACGGTGAGGCGGCTCCCAGAGCGGCCGTCGGCAACACACCTGCCGCCGATGTCGCGCCCGCCGAGGCGCCCGTGCAACGGGCTAAGCCGGCGAGCCAGCCTGGCGAAGACGTCGAAGGGCCACAGCCATGACGCGAAGTCGACGCATCGCACTCGCATCCATGTTCGTGGTGTTGGTCCTGTCCGGATGGCGTCCGGCGGTTCTCGCTTATGCGCAATCGCCGGGGGCATCGGTGGAGCCCTCGAACGACGCCGAGCGCGCGCTCGTCGCACAGCATCCATACGAATGGGCGCAGCTCAACCCGGAGCAGCGTCAGCGCGTGCTCGAGAACTACCGGCGCTGGCAGGCAATGCGTCCTGAGGAGCGGCAACGGGTGCAGCAGAACTTCCAGACCTTCCGCAATCTGCCGCCGGAAGAGCGCAGGCGAGTGATGGAAGGATTGCGCAAATGGCGTCAGCTTCCGCAAGCGCGCCGCGAGGAATTGCAGCAGAGCTACGCGCACTGGCGCGGCCTGCCGGCCGATCAGCGCGAGCGGGTGATGAAGCGATACCAGCAATTCGAGCAGTTGCCGCTGGAACAGCGCGAAAGGGTGCTGACGAACTATCATCGTTGGCAGCAGATGACGCCGGAGCAGCGTCGCGAAGCGCGCCGGCGGCTGGGATTGTGGCGGCAACATCCGCGGGCACCGCAGTAGGATAGAACTACGGAACTTAATCTAAATGTGAAACCCTCCGTGGGTTTCACACTTCCTTGGGCAGGGGTGACCCCTGCACCCAGTACTAAGAAAAGACTCGAGCCAGCTGCGTCGATCGAATTGTTTTGAGTCATCTGTAAACGACCCTGCCGTCGCGCGCGTCTTAGCCTTCGAACCGCAAATTTTTAAACGTCGATCGCGCGGGCAATCGACATACAGTGAGGAGGAAAATCTTTATGTTTCAATCACGACGAAAATGGCCGGTCATATCATTCGCCGCGCTGGTGGCGCTTTGCCTGCTATCGGGAATGGCGCGCGCGCAAACCTTCGACGCACCGCTGGTCCAATGCAAAGTGGTTACGACGCCGGCCGCGCTTACGACCTGCGCTTCGGTCCAGGATCCACTCCAACGAGGCGGAGCCACGATCAGCAATCAAGGCGACGTGACGGTCATCGTGATTGGGGCGGCGACCAACACTACCTACTCCATCAGTTTCGTCTCGAATGACGGCACCCAGACCACCATGCTTGGCAGCCTGATGACCGGCGCGGATGGAAACGGCTGGTTTCGAAAGGATGCACTTTTCAAATTCGGGACCGTCGGCGCCGGCAATGTGGTCCTGAGTAGCGGCGGCAGCGAGGAGTTCGTCACGGGGTTATCGATCTCGAGCAACGGACTCGAGTCGGCGCGCGATTTCCAGCCGGCTCTCGTGCGCTGCACGGATGTGACCGTGCCTGGAACTCTTTCCAATTGTGGCAGCGATTCTTTGACCTACGGCCACGTCGATGTTGAAAACGACGACGGCGCCCTTTCGATCCATGTGTCCGGCGCCCGGCCCGCGACGAGTTACACCGCGATCCTGCTTTCGCGGGGCGGTACGTCGACCCCGCTCGGAACACTTGGACCAACCAACGCCGCCGGAGACGGCACGCTAATCATGGACCCTGAGTTTAAGCCAAGTACGATCGGCTCGGGATCGATCGTACTGCAGAGCAGCGGCACGAATGAGTTCGTGTCGGGATTCAGAGTGGATGAGAAGTTTGTGCCTCTGAAAGTTGCGGGGTCGAGCCTGGTTCCGTGCGGAAGCGTAACGGATCCGATCCTTGCGAATTGCGGAAGCGATCCGCTCGATGAAGGTTTTTACAAAGTGGAAGCGGGCGGCCAGGTCAGCGTAGGTTTGGTTGGCGCGAGTCCGAACACCAACTACGAGTTGTTCTTCAGGCCCCTCGACGATTCTGGTGACGTGGATACGGGCATCGCGATATCGACCGACGCCGAGGGCAACGCCGTGACGGGTCCGAAGAAGTACTTCACGGCGAACACGGTGGCCTCGGGCACGTTCGTGGTGAAGGAGCAGGGCAAGGAAGCTGCCCTCGATCAGTTCGTGGCTGGATACGAACTGCACTGAAGCTGGAAATCGCGGCGATTGGTGGATTGGTGGGCGGCTCGATCAGCTCGAGCCGCCCGCTTTTTCTTTTTCTTAGGGGGCCGTGCGGTCGAGCGAACGATATTGAATCGCCTCGCTGACATGGTGGGCGGCTATCGCGGTGGCGCCGTCGAGATCGGCTATCGTGCGCGAGACTTTCAGGATGCGCGTATAGGCCCGCGCGCTCAGTCCGAGGCGGTTGATGGCGAGCTCGAGCAGGCGCTCGCCGCCTGACTCGATTTGGCAATGCTGGCGGAGATCGCTCGCGCGCATCTGCGCGTTGCAGAAAAACGGCATCCCGGCGAAGCGGGCGAGCTGCGCCTCGCGTGCGCGATTGACGCGCTCGCGAATGGCGAGTGACGGCTCTCGCGCGACGCGGTCGGTGAGGTCCTTGTACTTCACGGCGGGCACTTCGATGTGAATGTCGATGCGATCGAGCAGCGGGCCTGAGATGCGCGAGCGATAGCGCTGAATCGAGATTGGTGAGCACGAGCATTCGTGCTGCGGATCGGTGTAGAAGCCGCACGGGCACGGGTTCATTGCGGCGACCAGCATCACGGAGGCGGGAAAGGTGAGCGTGCCCATCACGCGTGAGATGGTGATGCGCGCGTCCTCGAGCGGTTGGCGCAGGACCTCGAGCACGTTCTTGCGGAACTCGGGCAATTCGTCGAGGAACAAAACTCCGTGATGCGCGAGGCTGACCTCGCCAGGGCGAGGAATCGAACCGCCGCCGATGAGGCCGGCGTCCGAGATGGTGTGATGCGGCGCGCGGAAAGGTCGCGTCGTGATCAGTGCGCGGCCGTCGAGCAGGCCCATCACGGAATGCACCTTGGTGGTCTCGATGGCCTCCTCGAAGGTCATCGCGGGCAGAATCGACGGCAGACGCTTCGCGAGAATCGTCTTGCCCGAGCCCGGCGGGCCGATCATCAGGACGTTATGGCCGCCGGCGGCCGCGACCTCGAGCGCGCGCTTGGCCTGCTCCTGGCCTTTGACCTCGCTGAAGTCGACATCGTAAATGTTTGCCGAGCCGAACGTCGCGGGGAGATCGGCAGGAATCGATTGCAGCGGACGCAGGCCCTCGAAGAACTCGAAAGCCTCGCGCAGGCTCTCGACGCCCAGCACCGCGGTGCCTTCGCCGACGACGGATGCCTCCGACGCGTTCTCGCGCGGGAGCATCACGCCCGCGAACTTGCCCGAGCGCGCAAGCAACGCGGTCGGCAGCGCGCCCTTGATACCCTTGATGCGCCCGTCGAGCGCGAGTTCGCCGAGCACCAGGTAGGCGCGCAGGCGCTCGCGGTCCTTCAACACGTTCTGCGCGGCGAGAATTCCGAGCGCGAGCGGCAGATCGAACGCCGAGCCTTCCTTGCGCGTGTCGGCGGGCGCGAGGTTGATGGTCATCTTGCGAGTCGGGAAATCGAAGCCGGAATTTTTCAGCGCCGACTTGACGCGATCGAGCGCCTCCTTGACCGCGCCCTCGGCCAGGCCGACCAGGCGATGCGGCGGTACCCCGGCGCCGATGTCGATTTCGACTTCGATCGGGAACGCGTCCACCCCAACCAGCGCGCTCGATATTACGCTTGCATGCAATTGTGTCCACTCGCTGCTAACAGCCAGTTGACAGTAGCGCAACCAAGGCCCGCGAGCGATGCGTGTTATCCGGGATACATTGTTACCTGGGGGACACGTTGGTCGCGCGGGCGTGCGCTCTCATGAAGCGGCGCCAGATTTGACGCGCTTGCTGATCGTAGTCCGTCATCGTGCTGATCAGCGTCGCGAGCGCGCGATTCGGCATCAGCTCTTCGGGCAATACGGGATCGAGATTGATATGCCGAATGACGTCGCGGCCGAGCACCATGGATTCCGCGGCTGCAGTGTCCAGCGCGATGCGCTCGAGCCTGGCGCTGCTCGCGAGCAGCTCGCCGGTGAGTGCGCGGTAGGTCGCGAGCATCGCGGCAGTGTCCCACAGCCTGGTCGCCTTCGCGCGCAGATCGTCGTCAAGGTCGTGCAGGCCGGCGACCAGCGCGTCCGGATGAAGACCGAGAGCACGCAGGTGGTCGCGCAGTTCGGCGGTCGAGTCGCGCAGATTGGCGGGACGGATCCACAGACCGCCTTGAAGTTCGCGAAAGCCGCGCAGCCGCATCGCGCGTTCATGTCGGCGGAGCGCGGCGCGATCGCTGCGCGGAATCGCGGCGTCGAACACGCCGATCCACGCGCCCGACCACGGCTTGGCGAGATTGTCGACGTGGCGCCATTTGCGAACTTCGTCGCGCATCGCCTCGCCCGACGGACTCAGGCGATAGCGGCCGCGTCCGGTGTTGGCGGCGACCGATTGTTCGACCAGCCGTGTGAGCGCCATCCGCAGGCTCTGCTCGGAGAATCCCAGCGCGGCGCCGACGCCCATAATTTCCTGCGCGGACATCTCGCGCGGGTAGCGGTTGGAGAGGAAGTCGATCACCAGCTCGCGCGCGGTGAGGTGTCGCGGTACATAACGAGGATTTGCAATCACTGCCATCGTCTGTTATATAAAAATCCGTGATGGATCGAACCCTGATACTTCTCGCCGGCGAATGGCCACGGAAGATTGGAGGATATCATGTTCCAGGCGCGTAGCGTTTTTTCCGACGACGAACTGCTGATGCTCAAGCGCAAATCGCAATGGCGCGCGGCGTGGATGATATTTCATGCGTGGGCGGTGATCTTCGGCGCGATGGCGCTGTTCGTATACTGGCCGAATCCGCTGACCTTCATCGCCGCGACCTTGATAATCGGCGCGCGGCAGCTGGGGCTCGCCATTTTGTCGCATGACGCGTCGCACGGCCTGCTGTTCAGCAACATGAAGGTGAATGACTTCGCCGGCACCTGGCTGACGGACTACGCGCTGTTCGGCGACATGTACGCGTACCGGCCCTATCACGTCGCGGGGCACCATCGGTTTACGCAACAGAAAAACGATCCTGACCTCGGACTGACGGCGCCGTTTCCGATCACGCGCAGCAGCATGCGGCGCAAGGTCATCCGCGATCTCACCGGGCAGACCGCCTACAAGCAGAAGGCGGCGCTGATTCGGCGCGCGTTCGGGAGCGCGGACTTGCCGGCGTCGCAGCGGCTCGCGATGGCCTGGAAGCGGCTGCACGGCGCGATCGTCACCAACGTAATTATTTTCGCGATACTCGCGGCGTCCGGACATTGGTGGCTGTTTCCCGCGCTGTGGGTGTTCCCGTACATGACGTTTCACGAGCTGGTCGTGCGCATTCGGAGTATCGCCGAGCATTCGATGGCGCCCGACAACGACGATCCTTTCCGCAACACGCGCACGACGCATGCGAACTGGCTGATGCGCGCGCTGGTCGCACCGTACTTCGTCAACTATCACCTCGAGCATCATCTGTTGATGGCGGTGCCGTGCTACAACCTGCCGCGCGCGCATGAGATCATGCTAGCGAAGGGCTACGGCCCGCGGATGGAAATCCAGCCGGGCTACACCGCGATGCTCGCGCTGGCAACCTCGAAGCCGGAGCTATCGCAAATGGAAGCCGCGGCGTAATCTGCGTTTCGGGGGATCGACCGAAGGGGATGAAAGTCGCAAAGGTCGCGGTGGCTGCCGCTGTTCTGCTTGGCATCGTTGCGATTGCGCTTGTCCGCGACGCGGCGACGGGAACGACGCCGAGTGCGGATTCCAACGCTACAATCTTCGTCGCCAATGGCTACGACGTGACCGCCTACCCCGCTGTCAGTAGCGGCGATGTCGCGCCAACCGCGTTGACGCCCGATATGGCCGCTCCCAACGGCATCGCCAGAGACGGAAGCGGCAGGATCTACGTTGCAAATACCGTAACCAACACGGTCACGGTCTATGCGTCGAACGCCGGCGGCAACGTGCCGCCGATCGCCGTAATCGGCGGCGCCAACACCATGCTCTCCAATCCAAACGGGATCGCATTGGATGCGAGCGGCAAGATCTACGTGCTCAACGGCGGATATTCCTACAACATCACGGTCTATCCGCCGCTGGCGGCCAACACCGGAATTCTCAACGAGGCTCCTGTTGCCGACATCGCCGGCTCCAATACCCTGCTTGATTTTCCGGTCGGTATCGCAGTTGACGCCCGGGGAAACATCGGTGTCGCGAACGCAGTGGGTGGCCCGATCGGTCCGGGCGATACTTACGCTCCGGGCGTCATTACCGTTTACTCTGCCGGCAGCAACGGAAACGTCGCCCCAACTGCTACGATCTTCGGCGCCGCGACAGGACTGGTCAATCCACTTGGTATTGCGCTGGATTCCGAGGGCAATATCTACGTGAGCAACGGCGAAGGTCAGTATACTTTCGGTACGGTCACCGTTACGGTTGAGGCGAGCATTACGGTCTATTCGGCGGGCAGCACAGGTAATGTCGCTCCAATCAGGACCATCACCGGCAATGACACAGGTCTCTACTATCCACAGGGCGTAGCGCTGGATTCGAGCGGGAACCTGTACACGGAAGGTTACGTAAATGGTGGTGGCGATGGTGTTAATGCTTACGCGGCGGGGAGCAACGGAAACGTGTCCCCACTCACGAGCATCATCGGGGCCGATACGGGATTCGCCGGACCCAATGGCATAGTGGTGGACGCCGGCGGGAGACTTTACGTCTCTAACAGCGGCGGCGGGCCAACCGGCGGCGGCAGCGTAACCGTCTATGCGGCAGGCAGCACCGGCGATGCGGTACCGGCCACCACGATCACCAGCAGTTTCACGGGACTCCCTTCGGCGTCTCGTATTGCCGTGGATTCCACCGGGAACATCTACGTGGCTAACGAGTCGGGCGGCGGCAGTGTCGATATCTATTCCGCCGGCAGCTATGCCACCGGTACGCCTGGCGCCACGATCGCGGGAGACAACACGGGACTCAATTATCCCTTGGGAATTGCAGTGGATTCCGCTGGCAATATCCTTGTATTGAATCGCGACAATGCTGTCACGGTGTATCCGGCGGGTAGCGCTGGCGATGTGACGCCGAACGCCACGATCAATATCGACAGCAGCGGAAAGAACGTTCCGACCGGCATGGCAGTGAGCCCTCACGGCGACCTCTATGTGACGAATCTCGCCGTCGTGAAATGTCATCGGCGATCTTGCCTCAAAATCGGCAGCCCCAGCGTCGCTGTCTATCCAGCCGGCAGCGATGGTAATGCCAAGGCCAGCACCGTCATCAGCGGTCCCAAGACACAGCTTGGTTCCCCTTCCGCAGTCGCTGTGGATGAGAGCGGACAAATCTATGTGACGGACGAAGGGCCCGCGAAATGCGTGAAGGGCTGTTGTTCTACCAATGGCCCCGGGAGCGTCAACGTCTATGCCCCCGGCAGCAAAGGCGACGTTAGGCCCATCGCCACGATCAAAGGTCAGAGCACCGGAATCTCGCTTCCCTACGGAATCACGGTCGATTCAAACGGGAACCTTTATGTGTTGAACAACGGCACGGGAATTTTCGATGGGTGCTCTGGTGCAATCTACACTGGCCACGCCCCTATTGAGATCTTCGCAGCCGGCAGTCACGGCGATATCGCGCCGACCGCCGCCATCGGCGGTCCTTTCACGGGGCTTTATTCCCCGCAAGGAATCGCGATCGGTCCCGCCGGCCCGTAGCTCCGCACTTGCTAAAGCGGCGTCAAGGCCAGACGGCGCCGTCGGCTACCAGGTCGTCGCGCGCTGCTTTGCCGAGGCCTAGCAACTCGCCTAGGACGTAATCGAAATCTTCGCCGACTTCGGGCGCGATCCTCCTAACCTCGCCTGAGCCGTTGGAGAGCCTGAACGGGATGCCCGTGACGTGGGTTGGCGGGCCCTTTTTGGTCGAGACCTCCGGCCAGAAGCCGCGTTCTTTCAGTTGCGGATCGCGCGCACACATGTCGACGCCGTTTTCGACGACGCCGGCTGCGATGCCGGCGCGTTGCAAGAGTGCCATCGCGTCTTCGGCGCTGTGTTGCGCGGTCCATCGCGAGACGTTGGCGTCCAGCTCGGCGCTGTTTTGCATCCGCATGTAGAGCGTGCGGAATTTTGGGTCGCTTGCCCACTCCGGAGAGCCGATCGCGGTGACGAATCGTCGCCATTCGGTGCCCGTGCCGACGCTGATCGCGACCCATCGATCGTCGTCGCCGTCGAGCGCGCGGCATTTGTAAACGCCGTGCGGTGCGCCAGGGCCTTCCTGCGAGTTGTAGCCGGGCGCCGACTGCACCCGGCCGTTGACCGAGATGTCGAGCAGCGCGGGGCCGATCACGCTCGCGACGGCCTCGAACTGCGACAGATCGACGAACTGCCCGCGGCCCGTGCGGCGTCGATGCCACAGTGCGACCAGCGCCGCGAGCGCGCCCGAGTATCCCCCGACCATGTCCGCGTACGAATAGCCGTAGCCGGCCGGCGTGCCGTCGGGCTCGGCCATCAACTGCGTGTATCCCGTGAGCGCTTGCAGAGTCGGGCCGTAGCTGACGTAGCTCGAGCGCGGGCCGGTGTGGCCCAGCCCCGACATGCTGATGCAGATGATGTCGGGCTTCACCGCGGTGAGGCTTTCGTAATCCATCCCCCAGGTGCGCATCACGCGCGCGGAAAAATTGTCCATCACGATATCGCTCATCGCGGCGAGGCGGCGCGCGAGTTCGACGCCGCGCGGATGCTGCATGTTGAGCGCGACCGAAAGTTTGCTGCGATGCAGGTCGCATTGCAGGCCGAGCTTGCGATTGCCGAGCGGCGGCGGATGCTTGCGCTCGACCTTGACCACCTGCGCGCCGTGGTCGCCGAGAATGCGCGTCGCGACCGGCCCGGCGACGACCCAGGTGAAGTCCAGGATGCGCACGCCGTCGAGCGGCATCTTGGACATGCTCAGATCACTCCTTCGGCGGCGAGCACCGCGAGCGCTTCAGGAGCCATCGCGAGCTCGTCGTACAGAATTTCGCCGGTATGCTCGCCGACGAGTGGCGGGCGCCGCGTGACGCGCCACGGCGTACCGTTGAAAAGATACGGCGCGCCCGGATAGCGGAACTTGCGGCCGAGTTCGGGATGCTCGACCTCGACGAAGTAGCCGCGCTCGATAAGCTGGTCGTCGTCGAACAGCGCCTCGGGCGGGCGCACGGTCGCATAGGGCTGGCGCAGAAGCTGCGCGCGCTCGAGCAGCTCGTCACGCGGATAATCCTTGACCCAATCGTCGAGCACGTCGAAGACATGCTCCGCCATCAGGTAGCGATACATCGGCTGCTGGTAATTGGAGTCGTCGAGGTCGGCAGCCTTGCCGTCGGACTTGACCCATTCGATGAGCGAGGTCCAGTCGCCGAGCGTGCAATGCATGATGTAACCGTCGCGGCATTTGCCGACGCGAAAGAAACGGCTCCAATGCAGAGTGCCGCGGCGCGGCTCGGCCTCGTTGCGCTCGAAGTATCCGCCGGCGACGTGCTCGACGGCGGCGGCGGTGGCCTCTTGCATGCTGAGATCGATCCAATTGCCTTCGGCGGTGCTGTCGCGCGCGAGCAACGCGAGCATCACGGCGATCGCACCGAAGTACGCCGACGAATGATACGCCTGCAGGCCGAGTGGACGAACCGGAGCGTGGTTGGGGAAGCCGTTGACGTAGAGCATCCCGCCGAGCGCGCTTAGCACGGTGTCGTCGGCGATGAAGTCGCGATACGGTCCGGTCTGGCCGAACGGCGCAATCGAGCACAGCACGAGCGCGGGGTTCTCGCGATGGAGAACGTCCCAGCCAAGGCCGAGCTGGTCGAGCGTGCCGGGCGCGAAGCTCTCGATGACGACGTCGGCGGTGCGAGCGAGCAGGAGAAAAATTTCGGCGCCGCGGGAATGTTTGAGATCAAGCGTCAGCGAGCGCTTGTTGAGATTGTAGAACCAGAAGAACAGGCTGCGGTCGCGATGCGGCAGGTCGTCGAGGAAGGGGCCGATGCGGCGCGCGTCGTCACCGGCGGGCGGCTCGATCTCGATGACGTCGGCGCCCATGTCGGCCAGGAGTCGCGCGCAAAGTTGTGCACGATGGCCGGTGAGGTCGAGGACGCGCAGGCCCGCGAGCGCGCCGGGGGCCTGTGTCATGATTTCTTCGCCGCTGCGGCGGGCTTCTCGATTTCCTTGAGCTCTTCCTTGACCTTGGGCGGCGGCAGGTCCTCGATTGCAAACGCGCTGATGTCGAGCGTCGCGGGAACTTCCATCAGGACTTCGCTTTTCGGGCCGGTGCGTTTACCGCCGCGCACGCGAATGGTTTCGAAGGTGTCGGGATTGACCCATCGCACGCCCATTACGGCGGGCTTGGCCTGACCGTCGTCCTCGACCAGAACGAGGGTGGTACCTTCCTTATCGAAAAAAGTTACTTTTCTTAGTCCCATAATTTTTTCCAGGGTATGTGATCCAATGATGCGCGAGAGAATATAGGACGCCAGCGGCGGGATTCAAACGGACGTGAGAGTGGTCCAGGTTGGGCAATGGTACGGTTTCACGACCCGATTTTGACGGATCGAATGGAGCGGGAGAGAGCCATTCATACCATATGTAGTGGTTTTGGGAGGTGTACACTACCATCGGTAGTTTCGTTCCGTCAAAATTAGTTTTCGCCGGAAGCGGGCGTCGCACGATTTCGGGTAAGCCAGGCGAGTGTGGGGCATCCTGTCGCATACCCTATGTGTAGCACGCCAAATCGGCGGGCGTCAGGCTGAAAAGTTCACCCCCTCTGAGATGACAAGATTGGATGCGGCGACTCGGAACCGGTACCGGCTTCGCTTACGCGAAGCTGTCCGAGGTCCTTCCTCCCCGCGCGTTGCTTGGGTCGTCAGGATGACAACGATTGCGCTCGCGTTGCTCGCTTCGGTCGGGATGACAACCTTGAACGATTTTCTTGCGTTGCGGCGGTGCGCGAACTACGATTTTTCCTGGCCGTCAGGCGGCCACCTGTCCGCGGAGAGGGCTCAGCCCACCCTCGTTGTTCGATTCACATAAACCTTTTCCTGCCCGTTAGCGGACGCCGGGCATAAGGAAGGGGTTTGTCATGACCACGCCCAACGGGCCGCGCAAGCGGCTCCCGGAACATCCGTCCGAGGAAAACCTCCGCAAACAGGCCAAGCAGTTGGCGAAGAAAGAGGGCCTCCAACTCGCTGCCGCGCAGCGCCGGCTCGCAATCGAGTACGGCTATGGGAACTGGGCCGAGCTGATGCGCGCCGTCGCCTCGCGCTTCGTACCGGTCGTGCCGCTACGAGAATTGGTCGCGTTTCCGCACGAAGTTTATCTGATTTTTGTCGGGCGTCAGAAGTCATTGAGCGCCATCGATGCCGTCGACGCAGGCTCTCGAATTTTGCTGGTAACCCAGCGCGACGCGAAAGTAGCCGCGCCTACTGCCGCCGATATGTATGAAGTCGGCACCTTAGGCGTCATCGTCCAACGGCAGCGACAATCCGGCGGCACCGCGAGAATCGTGGTTGAAGGCAGGCAGCGCGTTCGAGTCAAACGCTTCGTGTTCGACCAGACGTTCTTCAAGGCCGAAGTTGAGCAGGTTGCAGATACGGGAGACTTTGAGGCTCAAGCTCAGCGCTTTGGCGTTTCCAGTTCCGACCGCTCTGCCCGAACCGAAACTCTTATGCGCTCGGTGCTCTCCGCGTTCCATAGCTTTGCATACGGGCAGAGGCCAAGCTTACGGGAAACAGCCGACTCGATCGAGAAACTTGCTGACCCCGCCGTCGTTTCTTACAAGCTTGCGCGCCATCTAGACATAGAAACGGCGGAACAGCAGGCCTTGCTCGAATGCGGCAGCCCGCTTGAGCGGCTTGAGAAGATCCTCGGTTACCTGGAGGCAGCGAAAGCGAATTGAGACTCGATGCTCGCGAAGGAACCTCACGTGCGTTAATCTGAATCGCACGCACAATCTATCCCGGAGAGTGGCCAAGGAGATTCCTTAGCGAGTGGCTGAGACCGATTACAAATCGACGCTGAAACTTCCCCGGACCGACTTCCCGATGAAGGCGAATCTGCCCAAGCGGGAGCCGGAAACGCTCAAGCACTGGGACGATCTCGACCTGTACGCGCGCCTGATGGACGCGCGCAAGACTGCGGAGTTGTGGGTGCTGCACGACGGGCCGCCGTATGCCAACGGGCGGGTGCATCTGGGGACCGCGCTCAACAAAATTCTGAAGGACTTCGTGGTGCGGTCGCGCTCGATGCTCGGATATCGCACGCCGTTCGTGCCGGGATGGGACTGTCACGGGATGCCGATCGAGTACAAGGTCTCGCGCGACCTCGGCGGCGATAAGGCGCGCACGACACCCAAGCTCGAGGTGCGCAAGCTGTGCCGGGCCGAAGCGGAGAAGTGGATCGATTTGCAGCGCTCGGACTTTCGGCGGCTGGGATGTATCGGCGATTGGTTCAAGCCGTATCTGACGATGGCGCCGGAGTACGACGCGGCCGAAATCCGCGTGCTGCGCAAAATGGTCGAGAGCGGCTACGTGTACCGCGGACTGCGCCCGGTGCATTGGTGCTTCGACTGCCGGTCCGCGCTGGCGGAGGCCGAAGTCGAGTATCGTGAGCACGTTTCGCCCTCGATCTACGTCGCGTTCGCGTTCAATTCGAATCTCAAGGATGCGGGAGCGCTGGCTGCGGAAGCCAACGACCGCGCCGAGCTGGCCGCTGCGCACAAGGCCGGCAAACTGTCGGCGGTAATCTGGACGACGACGCCCTGGACGTTGCCCGCGAATCTCGGAATCTCACTGAATGAGACCTTCGACTACGTCGCGCTGAAGGTCGGCGACCATTACTACGTGGTGGCGTCGCGATTGGCGGACCAGGTCGAAGAGGCCTGCGGGCTCGCAGTCGAAAAACGAATCGCGCTCGATCGCGCGGCGATTAAAGCGTTGGACGGCCAGGATATTTTTCGGCATCCGTTCCTCCCGCGCGACGTGAAGCTGATGTACGCGGAGCACGTCACTGCCGACACCGGCACCGGCCTGGTGCATACCGCGCCCGGACACGGCTACGAAGATTTCGTGGTGGGCCAGAAGTACGGGCTGGCGCCGTTCACGCCGGTCGACGGCAGCGGAGTGTTCACGAGGGACGGCGGAGAGTGGGAGGGGCAGAACGTCTTCAAGGCGAACAAGTCGATCGTCGAGAGGCTACGCGCGGCGGGCGCCCTGCTGCATGCGCAAAACTTCTCGCACAGCTACCCGCATTGCTGGCGATGCCACAATCCGCTGATTTTTCTTGCGACCGAGCAGTGGTTCGTGAGCATCGACCATCACGGACTGCGCGCCAGGTTGATCGACGCGATCGATAACGTGAAATGGTATCCAGCGTGGTCGCGCGATCGCATTCGCAACATGACCGAGACGCGGCCCGACTGGACCATCTCGCGCCAGCGCGCGTGGGGCGTGCCGATTCCGGCGGTCCGATGCGCGGAATGCGACGAGGTCGCGCCGCTGCTCGCGACGATGGATCGCGTCGAGGAGATTTTCGCGCGCGAAGGCTCCGACGCGTGGTACAGCCGGCCGGCGGCCGACTTCGTAGCGCCGGGCGTCAAGTGCGCGAAGTGCAGCGGCGCGGTTTTCCTCAAGGAAGAAGATATCCTCGACGTGTGGTTCGATTCGGGCTCGTCGCAAGCCGCCGTTCTGGCCGCGCGGCCGGAACTGAAGTGGCCGGCGGACGCGTACCTGGAGGCCGTCGAGCAGGCGCGCGGATGGTTCAGCTCGTCGCTGGTCTGCGCCGTGTCGGACCGCGGCACCGCGCCGTTCAAGAGCGTGATCAACCACGGGCTGACAGTGGACGAGAAAGGCCGCAAGATGTCGAAGTCGCTCGGCAACTCGGAGGACGCCGTCGATGCCGCCGGGCGGATGGGCGCCGACGTGCTGCGGCTGGTGTACGCGTCGCTCGACTACACCGCCGACATCACGCTCAGCCAGACGATTTTCGCGGCGGTGTCGGAGTCGTACCGCAAGATTCGCAACACCTGCCGGTTCGTGCTGGGCAACCTCGCTGACTTCGATCCCGCGCGCGACGCGGTCGCATACAAGGAGATGCTCGAGTTCGATCGGTTCATCCTGGCGCGCACCGAGAGGCTCAAGACCGAAGTGCGCAGCGCTTACGAAGCGTTCGAATTCCAGACCGCTTTCCAGGTTATGCAGAATTTCATCGTCGTCGATTTGAGCTCGCTGTACATCGACGTCGCGCGCGACCGCCTCTATTGTGCGGCGGAGAAATCGCGCGAGCGTCGCTCGGCACAGACCGCCTTGTTCAATATTCTCGACACGCTGGTCAGAATGCTCGCGCCTTTGATTCCGTTCACGGCCGAGGAAGTTTACGGGTATATGCCGGGGACGCGGCTCGAAGAGCGTGCACCTGACTACGATGCATCCCGCGAATCCGTCGTGGCGCGATGAAGATTTGGAGGCGCGCTGGGAGCGGCTGCTCAAGGTTCGCGACGAGGCGCTCAAGCTGCTCGAGGCGATGCGCAAATCTGGGACAATCGGCGCGCCACTCGATGCCGCAATCAGTCTCGGCGCTGACGGTGGCTCTGAGAGCAAGCTTGCTGACACGCTAAAGCGGTATCGCGAAGAGCTGAAAGACTTGTTCATCGTGTCGGACGTCGCATTTCTGGGCGATGCGGAAGCAGCCGAGATCAGGCGGCAGGCCGCTGACCGCGAGGATTTCGTTCTCGGTGAAAATGGCACCTTCGCGCGAGCCGCCGCGAATCCCGCAATCACGCTCGTCGGGCGTCATGCGTCGGGTGTGAAGTGCGCGCGATGCTGGAAGTACTTCGACGACGGCGGCGGCGATCAGTTGGACGCGCGATGCCGCGCGGTGGTGGGAGCGTAGCCGATGGCGGAACGATCGAGCGCGAAAACTCTTCCCGAGGTGCTCGCTGGGCGGGGAGAAGGAAAAGATTTGGCCGGCGGCGCGCCGCGCAGGCCGTTTCTGTTTCTGTTCGGCGGCATCACGATTCCGATCATCGTGCTCGACCAGGCAACCAAGCTGTTCGTGCAGGCGCACATGGCGCTGTATGAGAGTATCGCGCTGATTCCGAACTACCTGGACATCACCTACACACTGAACCCGGGCGCGGCGTTCAGCATGCTGGCGGAAGCGCCGCCGTGGGTGCGCCGAGCGTTTCTGTTGTCGATGTCATGCGCGGCGATAATCGTGCTGGCCGTGTTGATAGTGAGATCGGAGCGCGTTTCGATAAATTCAGTCGCGTTCGCGATGATCATGGGCGGTGCGGCCGGAAACCTGATCGATCGGGCGCTGCGCGGCGGCCGCGTGATCGACTTCATGCGCGCGCACTACTACGACCTCAACTACCCGGTGTTCAACGTGGCGGACAGCGCCATCTCGATCGGCGTCGTGCTGATAATCCTGGTGTCGTTCTTTGGCGGCGACGATGAGCCCAAGCCAAATCGGTTGAGTTGACCCGCGTCTTCAGGAAAATCGCCCCGACGCCGAAGCGGACAGGCGAAGAAGAGGCGAAGGCCGTGTGATGTGGAGGAGGAAAATCCGCGCCGGTATATCCAGAATCAGCGGACCGGCGCGTAGATTTTCCGTTGAGCCGGGGGACTATCCGGCGACTGCCGAACTCTGCGCTTGTGGCTCGCGGGGAGTGGGAACGCCACATTCCACCGACGCACGCCACTTGTCGATTGCCTCGACAGTAAAGCGCCAATCGCTGCCGACGCGGAACGCGGGCAGCAGATTTTTCTTCAGCATCCTGTAGATGGTGGAAGGATGCACCCGCAGGTACGTAGACACTTCCTGCACCGTCAGGACCCTGCTCCTCATTTCATCGAATCGATCCATATGACACCTCTGCGTTACGCGCGTTTCTCCCGTGTTCTCGGCTCTTAACCATGTACGGGTTGAATCAGCCCTGCGTACGCAACTCACTACATACTAAACACATCACAGGCAGGCCAAGCACACAAGCCGATTTTTCGTGACAAATAGTCACCCAAGGAACACTTGAAGTCACACATTTCGAGATTTTTCGTCGAGTGATGACACGATGTCGTCAATAGCGAGACTTTTTGTCAACGAATGCCCAAGGCGGTCGAGCAGCACGAATTCGATGCCGCCCGCAGCGCGCTTCTTGTCGAGGCCGAGCGCGCGGAGAAATTCGTCGCTGCGCCATTTGGGCGGCATCGCGGTCGGCAAGCCGGCGCGCTCGATCAGGCGTTGGAAACGCGACGCTTCGTCGGCCGACAAGCCGGCGTATCGCGATGACAGCCGTGCCGCCGCGACCATTCCGATCGCAACCGCCTCGCCATGAAAGTAGCTGCCATAGCCGGCGCTCGCTTCGATCGCATGCCCGACGGTGTGCCCGAAATTGAGCGTCTTGCGCAGACCGCTCTCGCGCTCGTCGGCGCCGACTACCGCGGCTTTGTGCATCAGCGATCGCGCGACGAGTTGTTCGAGCAGGTCGGAACGGCGTGCAAGGATCGCGTCGAGGTCGCGCTCCAGGTCGGCGATCATCGGCGCGTCCATGATTGCGCCATACTTGATGACCTCGGCCAGGCCCTCGCGAAACTCGCGGTCCGGCAGCGTCGCGAGCGTAGTCACGTCGGCGACAATCAGCCGCGGCTGGTAGAACGCGCCGATCAGGTTTTTCGCGTGACGATGATTGATCGCGGTCTTACCACCGAGCGCGGAATCAACTTGCGCGACCACCGTGGTCGGCACTTGCACGAGCGCGATGCCGCGGAGAAAAGTCGCGGCCGCAAATCCCGCGAGGTCGCCGACGACGCCTCCACCGAGCGCGAACACCGTGCTGTTGCGGTCGAGCCCGACCGCGGTCATGCGGTCGTAGAGCAGCTCGAGTGTCGCGAGAGACTTGGAAGCTTCGCCCGGCGGCACCGAAATCACGACGGGCGCGAAGCCGCTCTTGCGAAGCGCATCCTCGACGCGCGCGCCGTATAGCTTTTCTACGTTCGCGTCCGTGACGATGGCGCAAACTCCCGCCTTCAATCCGGCGCCGCGTGCGAGTTCGCCAAGCCGCTCAAGGAGAGTCGCGCCGACGTGAGCGTCATGCGCCGCGGGTCCCAGTTCTAGGCGGATGGTGCGCATCGTAATCGTTAGGCGGATGCCGATGGCAGGACTCGCCGCGCGGCGTGTGCGCCGAAGGCTGCGATGACATGATCGGCGAGTTGCTCGACCGTCAGATCGGAGCTGTCGACCTGGACGTCGGCGCGAGCGTAAGCGTCGACACGCTCGGTCATCAGCTCTTTGATTCGAGCCAGGGTGGGCTTGCCGCCCTCAGTCAGTTTCGGACGCTTCGCTTTCGATCGTTCCACGCGCGCGGCGACGACTTCCGGCCGCGCGGTGAGGCATACGATCACGCCGACGCGCTTGAGCGCCACGCAATTCGATTCGTCGACCAGCACGCCGCCTCCCGTCGAAATCACTTCAGGATACGGCCCGTGGCAATGGGGGCATCGCCGGCGATCGCTCGCCAGATGCGCGACCGCTTCGCGTTCGAGGCCTCGAAAGTGCGCCTCGCCATAATCGGCGAAAATTTGCGCGATTGGTTTTCCCGCGCGCGCGACAATTACCGTGTCGACGTCGACGAATTCCCATCCGAGCCGGCGCGCGACCAGCGGCCCGACCGAGCTTTTGCCGGTGGCCATGAATCCGGTGAGGATCAGTTTGGGCGTCATATCGGTTGCCGCGCGAATCGTGGCGCGCGCGTCTTTGCGGCCAGGCGCGCTCGCCGTCTCAGTAGTTGCGAACCTGTTCGAGGTAGCCTTTGAAGTTGCGCGTAATCTCGGTAATTGAATCGCCGCCGAACTTTTCGAGGAAAGCCGCTGCGAGCTCAAACGCAACCACTGCCTCCGCGATGACGGCGGCGGCGGGAATCGCGCATACGTCGGATCGCTCGATTGCTCCAACTGCCTCCGCCTTGGTTTTGATGTCGACCGAGCGCAGCGGCCGCATCAGCGTTGACAGCGGCTTGAACGCAACCCGCACGCGCAACGGCTCGCCCGTGCTCATGCCGCCCTCGGTGCCGCCGGAGTTGTTGGAATGACGTGTGAAGCGGCGATGCGCCGCGTCGTAGCCGATTTCGTCGTGAAGCTCGGAGCCGCGAATCCGTCCCGCCGTGAATCCCAGGCCGAGCTCGACGCCCTTGGCCGCTTGCAGGCTGAGCAGCGCGAACGCGAGCCGCCCGTCGAGCTTGCGATCCCATTGCACGTGACTGCCAAGGCCCACCGGCAGCCCGGTCGCGACGACCTCGACGATGCCGCCGAGCGTGTCGCCGGTTTTTTTGCACGCGTCGATTTCGGCGATGATTTTACTTTCAGCATCGGCGTCCGCCACGCGCACTTGCGACGCTTCTGTGATGCGGCGCAGTTCCGCGACGCTCAACTCCGCCGGCGTTTTCGCCTCGGTCGCGCCGATACTCGCGACGTAGCCGAGCACGTCGATTCCAAACGGCGACAGGATTTGCTTTGCCAGCCCGCCGATAGCGACACGCGCCGTCGTCTCGCGCGCGGACGCCCGTTCGAGCACGTCGCGGATGTCTTCGAGATTATATTTGAGCACGCCCGCCAGGTCGGCGTGGCCGGGCCGCGCGCGCGTCACGACCTCCGCCGCGCCACGATCGTTGGGATCGGCGGACATCTTCTTGACCCAATTCTTGAAGTCGCGATTCTCGATGATGAACGCGATCGGACTGCCGAGCGATTTGCCGAAGCGGATGCCGGAAACCGGGCGCACTTCGTCCTTCTCGATCAGCATCCTGCCGCCGCGGCCGTAGCCCTTCTGGCGGCGCGCCAGGTCGGCGTTAATCGCGGCAACGTCGATGTCGAAACCGGCCGGCACGCCTTCGACGGTCGCGACCAGCTCGGGGCCGTGCGATTCGCCGGCAGTCAGAAATCGCAGCATCGGTTTTGTTTCGCCTCCGGCGCCAGTTGGCTCAAGTAGGCCTCCATCCACCGATTCAACCAGACTGGACGCGTCCGCGAAAGCGGGGCTCGATCGTGTAATGCTCTGACTTTAGTGTTGTAGGTCGCCCGCGGCGTCTTGGGCGCGGGTTTTCGCCTCTCTCGCATCGTTTCGTTAGTAAAATGGGGCATGGCGAAACTTCCGCCGAGCGTTGTACGGACGCCGTACGTGCGCTAGATTCCACGCCAGACCGGAGAATAGTGAGGCCGAGGTATGGCAACCGCAGCTACTCGAAACGATCGAATCGAACTACGCGCTACACGCGAGGAAAAGCAGCTCATTTCTCAGGCAGCGGCGCATGAGCAGCTCGACATCACGCGGTTCATCATGCGAAGCGTTCTTCCGGTGGCGCGCGGCGTACTGGAGCGGTCCGAGCGCATCGTGCTTTCGCAGCGTGACTCGAGGCGCGTGCTGCAATTGTTGGAGAAACCGCCGAAGCCGACCGCAGCGCTGATTGCCGCAGCCAGGCGGCTCGCAAAGGCGTGAGCGGTAGAATCGTCTGGCGTGAGGAAGCAATCAGCCGCCGCCACGATCGCAAGAATTTCGATTGTGTCTCTCAAGAACTCAACGAGTATCTAGGCCGCTATGCGCGGCAAAATCACGAATCCGGCGGCGCCAAAACTTTTGTGGCGGTGTCGCCAGACGACGCTGCCCGCATACTCGGCTATTACACGATCAGTCCCGGCGCAATCGAGTTCGCGAAGGTCCCCGCCGCGATAACTCGACGACTCGGCCGGTACGAAGTGCCCATATTCCGCCTCGCGCGTCTAGCCGTTGGCCGATCAAGTCAGGGGAGCGGACTCGGCGGAGAGCTCTTGCTAGCTGCCGGCAGGCGCGCGCTCTCGGTCGCCGCCGAGGTCGGCGGGATTGCGCTCGCAATCGACGCGAAAAGCGAACGCGCTGCCGAATGGTACCAGCGTTTCGGAGCAGTCCGGCTGCTCGATGATCCTCTGAAACTGGTCTTGCCCTTGAAGACGATCGCTGATGCGCTCGCTTCGGCGTGCTAGCGAACGGACTCGACGCGTCCGAGAAAAGGGGTCACTCGGCGGCGTGGCGATTCGCCGAAGCGCTCGCGCGGGGTGTAAGTTTGCATGCGCGCGGTGCGCAAAGAGAATCAGGATGCAGGCCAATATAGTGATCGTCGGGGCGACGCGCGGATTCGAAACGCTGACGTATTCGATACCGCCTGCGCTCGACGGCCATGTCCAGCCGGGGCATCGCGTGCTCGCGCCGCTGCGCTCGCGCAAGGTGACCGGCGTGGTCACGGAGGTCGGCGAACGGCTTTCCACGGCGCAACTGAAGCCCATCCTCGAAGTGCTCAAGTCGCGGCCCCTGTTCGATCGCGCGCATCTGCAACTGATGGAGTTCCTCGCGTCGTACTACATGGTTTCGATTGCGGACGCGTACCGCAGCGTTATTCCAGCCGTCGCGCGCGTCGAGTCGAGCACTACTTACAGACTCGCGTCTCCCCCCGACGAGCTGGCGCGCGCCGCTTTCACGCGAGTCGAGCGCGCGATTATCGAAGCGATCGCGAAGCGCGCGGCGACGACGCGCCAGCTCGGAAAAGCCGGTCCGCCGAGCGAAGTGCGCGCCACCATCGCGCGCTTCATCGCGGACGGTACGCTCGAACGGCGCGACGCGACCACGGGGCGGCATCGCGATGCGTCGGATCTTCTCGCGCGAGTCGCCGAAGGTGCAAGCATCGAGAGCATTCGCGGCTCGAAGCAACGCGAAGTCCTGAGCGCGATCGCCAACGCCGGCGCCGCTGGCGTGCGAGTCGAGCATCTGAAGGCGGAAATCGATGGCGCGAGCGCTGTGTTGAAAAGCCTGGCGCGTCGCGGGCTGATCGCGCTCGACGCGGCGCCGGCGACAGCCCACAGCGTCGCCGCCGCCGCGTTCGATCTCACCGACGAACAGCAAATCGCGCTCGACGCGATCTCGCCGGCCATCGAGCATCGGCGCTACGAGGCGTTCTTGCTGTGGGGCGTCACCGCCAGCGGCAAGACCGAAATTTATCTGAACCTTGCCGCGCGAGCGCTCGCGGCCGGGCGCAACGTGCTGATCATGGTGCCCGAAATAGCGCTTGCCGACGAAATTGTGCGCTCGTTTCGAGCCCGTTTCGGATCGCTGGTCGGCATCGCGCACAGTGCGCAGAGCGTGTCGGAGCGATGGGCGAGCTGGATGGCGGCGCTGGGCGGGCAGGCGCGCGTGATGATCGGTCCGCGCTCGGTGATCTTCGCGCCGATGCACGACGCCGGGTTGATCGTCGTCGACGAGGAGCACGACGCGTCATATAAAAGTGAGGAAGGGATTTACTATCACGCGCGCGATCTCGCGGTCGCGCTCGCGGGATTTTCGAACTGCCCCGTCGTGCTTGGCTCGGCGACGCCGTCGAGCGAGTCGTATGCCAACGCGCGGCGCGGACGCTACCGGCTGCTGCGACTTCTGCGGCGCGTGAACGATCGCGCGATGGCATCGGTGGAAATCGTCGATATGCGGCGCGAAGTCGCCGACGCGCGCAAGGCCGCGGCGGGCCGGCCTACCAACGGAGCGGGACCGGCGGCAGCGAAGCCTCGAGCAGCCGAAGTTCCAGATGCGGTGCCCCTCTCCACGACTCTCGTCGCGGCGCTGAGCGAAAATCTCGCGTCGGGTGGCCAGAGCATGGTGTTCCTCAACCGCCGCGGATTTCACAATTTTCTGCAATGCCACATCTGCGGCAACGTGATCGCGTGCCCGAACTGCAGCGTCAGCATGACGTTTCACATGCGCGACCGCTCGCTGCGATGCCATTACTGCGGCAATCATACTGCGGCGCCCGACGCCTGCCCCGAATGCAAAGGCTACGGGCTCAAGGGGCAGGGCTTCGGCACCGAACGGCTCACGGAGACGCTGGCGGAGATGATGCCGGGCGCGCGCATCGAGCGGATGGACTCCGACACCAGCAGTCTGCGCGGCGCGCGTGCGCGGATGCTGGCCGAGCTTCGCGCGGGCGAAATAGATATCCTCGTCGGCACGCAGATGATTACCAAGGGTTTCGATTTTCCCGGCGTCACGCTGGCCGCCGTGGTGAACGCCGACATGGCGCTGAACATGCCCGACTTCCGTTCCGCCGAGCGAACGTTTCAGTTGCTGACGCAGGTCGCAGGCCGCGCGGGACGCGGCGAGCGCGCCGGCCGAGTCATCATCCAGACGTACGCGCCCAACCACTACAGCATCCGCGCCGCCAAGGATCAGGATTACGCGCGGTTCATGCGCCGCGAGCTGCAACTGCGCCGCGACCTGATGTATCCGCCGTTTGCGCGCCTGGCGATGGTGCGAATCGAGGGCGCGGAGCCGCGACTCGTCATGCGTACGGCCGAGGCGGTCGCGAAATCTATGGCAAAGAGTTCGACGCCCGACACGATTCGCGTGCTGGGTCCCGCGCCCGCGCCGATCGAACGAATCAAGCAGCGCTACCGGTGGCAGGTGATGATAAAATCGCGCGAACTGAAACCGATGCGCGCCGCAATTGCCGCGATGCGCGCCGAAGTCGGGCCGTCGGCGGAGCGCGACGACATATATCTCGCGATCGACATCGATCCGGTAAGGATGCTGTGAGCCTAAAACGTATAGAATGCGGACAGCTAGTGAAATTTTCGCCCTGTCCGCGAGCACCCAAGCGGATTCACTAAAAAAACGAATGAACGAGACCAACGAACATCACACGACGCATCACGTGCCGCGCGCGCGTCACGCCTTCGATGTGAAGATGAAGGACGGCGCGACGATTCATATTCGTCAGCACGGTCTCGCCGGCGCGCCGCGATTAGTGCTCAGTCATGGCAACGGGCTCGCGATCGACGGCTACTTTCCGTTTTGGGGACCGCTGCGCGACCGCTACGAAGTGATCGTCTTCGATTTCCGCAACCACGGCCACAACCCGTTGCACACGGCCGAAGGGCATACGTGGAGTAACTTTATTTCCGATATGGACGCCGTCTGGCACGCGGTCAATCGCGAGCTTGGTGCGAAGCCGGCCGCCGGCTTGTTTCATTCGCTGTCGGGCGTGACCGCCGCGATGCACGCGCTCAAGAACGGCCGGCGATTCGACGCGTTGGTGCTCTTCGATCCGCCGGTCTATCCGCGCGAAGGGCATCCTGTCCGCAACCTGCAGCAATCCGACAAGGAGTCGCTCGCGTCGCGCGCCGCGCGTCGTCCCGAGCGCTATAAGGATCCGACGGAGCTCGCGAAGCAGTTCGAGCGGCGTTTCAAAAGATGGGTGCCCGACGCTTACGAGCTGATGGCGCGCGCGACGCTGCGGCACGATCGTGCGACCGGCGACTGGATCCTCGCGTGTCCGCGCGAATACGAAGCGCACGTGTTTTCCAGCGGCGCGAATCCCGATCTGTGGCCGCAGATGGCGCATTGCCCGGTGCCGGTGAAGCTCGTGTGCGGAGATCCCACGCTCGAAGAAGTGATGCCGCCGGCACTGATCGGGCGCGCGATGGCCGAGGAGCTGCGGCTGCCGTACGAAGCGATTCCGGGCACGTCGCATTTTCTTCAAATCGAGCGCCCCGCCGAATGCATCCGCGCCGTCGAATCGTTTCTTGCGCCGCTCGGACTCGCCGCGCCAACTACCCTTTGATAGATTTATAAATTATCGGAACACGAAATGGCGCTGCTGAAAATTCGCAAATTCCCCGACGACAAACTCAAGGAGCCCGCGGCTCCAGTCAAGAATATCAACGGAAACGTCGAAGGCCTGATCGACAGCATGGTGCAGACTATGTACGCAGCGCCGGGCGTCGGTCTTGCCGCGCCGCAGGTCGGGGAGTCGAAGCGGATCATCGTGCTCGACACCGATCATGAGAATCCCGGCAAGCGTCTGCTGAAACTCATCAACCCGCAGGTCGTCGAGGCTGAGGGCAAGATCGTTTGGGAAGAGGGATGCCTGTCGGTGATCGACTACACGGCCGACGTCGAGCGCGCGGCGCACGTGCTGGTGCGTGCGTGGACGCCCGACGAGAAGGAAATCGAGATCGAAGCCGACGAATTGCTCGCGGTCGCGCTCCAGCACGAGATCGATCACCTGGACGGCAAGCTCTTCATCGATCGCATCAGCCGAATCAAGCGCGAGCTCTACAAGCGCAAACTGAAGAAGTTAATCAAGGAGGGCAAGGCCGACAGCGTGCGCCCCTCCACGGTGCGGATCTAAAATCGCAGAGCCACTAAAGATCGTTTTCATGGGTACGCCGGCCTTGGCGGCCCACATCCTGGAACGCCTCGTGACAGCTTCAAGAGCCAACCTCCGCGTGGTCGGCGTCGTCACGCGTCCAGACCGGCCGCGCGGGCGTGGGCTCGGCACGGAGCCGAGCGAAGTCGGCGCAGTCGCGGAGCGTCACCAAATTCCGACGCTGAAGCCGGTCAAAATTCGCACGCCGGAATTTCTGAACGAGCTGAAAGCATTCGAGCCCGACCTTTTGGTGGTAGCTGCCTACGGACGAATTTTGCCAAACCCGGTTCTGGACGTTCCACGAATCGCGCCGATGAACGTGCACGCGTCGCTATTACCGCGGCATCGCGGCGCCGCGCCGGTCGAAGGCGCGATCCTGGCGGGCGACGCCGAAACGGGAGTCACGATCATGCGGATCGTCGAGCGGATGGACGCCGGCCCGATGTACTTGCAGCGCAAGATTCCGATCGAAGCGAACGATACGCAGGGAACGCTCAAGGAGAAGCTCGCGGAGCCTGGTGCGTCCGCGATGCTCGAGGCGATCGATCTCGCGGCGCGCGGCGGACTGGTCGAAACGCCACAAGACGAAACGCTCGCGACGTACACGGCGCAAGTCGAGAAGAAGGATGCCGTGATCGATTGGACGTTGAGCGCTGTACAAATCGAGCGGATGACGCGCGCGTACGATCCGTGGCCGGTGGCGAGGACGCGTCTGGGCAACGACGAAGTTCTCGTCTGGCGTGCCGCAGTCGAAGACGGTTCGGGCGGTTCTCCCGGCACGATCGTGAACGTCAAGCCGAACCCCGTGGTCCAATGCGGCGCGGGACGACTCAGGCTGATCGAGGTGCAGGCGCCGGGGCGAAAAAGGATTTCCGCCGCTGATTTCCTGCGCGGCAAGCGCATCGAAGCCGGAGCGCGATTCGGCTGATGAGCGAGGAGCATGCGAAAGCGAAGCCGCCCGCGCGATCGAGCTCGCGCACCGACGAAGGCCTCGTGTCGCGGCAGGCAGCGGTGGAGATTCTCTATCGCGTCGATCAGGAATCCGGCTATGCCGACGTTCTGCTCGGGGCCCGGCTCCCCGACTTTGCGCCCGCCGATCGCCGGCTGATTACGCGCCTGGTGCTCGGGACGCTCGCGTGGCGCGGCCGCCTCGACCACGAGTTGGCGAATCTGACGGGACGCAAGCTTGATGGGATTCAGCCGGCGGCGCTGGCGATCATGCGGATGGGGCTTTTTCAGCTTCGATTCCTGGATCGGATTCCGCAGCATGCGGTCGTGGATACCGCCGTCAGCATTGCCAAACGAATTCCGGAAGCGCGCAAGGCGTCGGGTTTCGTCAACGCCGTGATGCGCCGCGCGACCCGCGAGACGGCGCCGATGCCGTCGCGCGAAAGCAACGAAAAAAGTTTTCTTGCCATCGCGTATTCGCATCCGCGCTGGATGGTCGAGCGATTCGTCGATTGGTACGGCGTCGCGAACGCGGAGCGTCTGATGACGGCGAACAACGACGCCGCGCCAAATGTCATCAGGCTGAATCTCGCGCGCGGGTCCCGCGCTGAAATAATCGAGAAGCTGAGCGCCGAGGGCTTCGAGATTGGCGCGCCCGGCCGCGCGCCCGAGACGGTCGTGCTGAGCGGCGCGCCGCATTTCGAGTCGCGCGCGTATCGCGACGGCCTGTTTCACGCGCAGTCCGAGGCGTCGCAGATGGCCGCGCGGACGCTGGCGCCGCGTGCAGGCGCGACGGTCGTGGATTGCGCGGCGGCTCCCGGCGGCAAGGCGACGCATCTTGCGGAGATGGTGGGTGAAAGCGGACGGGTGATCGCCGTGGACCTTAATTTCAACGGACTCAGGAACGCTCGCGGCCTGGCCAATCGACTGCGGCATCGTAATGTTGAGTATGTTTGCGCCGACCTGACGGCTGCCGTCCCGCTTTGGCCGTCGAGCTTCGAGTACGTGATGCTCGACGCGCCGTGCACCGGAATCGGAACGCTGCGCGAGCATCCGGAGATCAAATGGCGGCTCAAGCCGAGCGACCTCGCGCGAATGGCGGCGATACAATCGCGGATGCTCGACAACGCGGCCGCGCTCGTTCGTCCCGGAGGCGCGATCGTGTATTCGGTCTGCAGTATCGCGCACGAAGAGGGCGAAGGCGTCGTCGATGGATTTCTCGCAGGTCACCACGATTTCGAAATTGATCGAGGTTTAGCGAGTCGAGACGAGTTTAGAGACGTCATCGACGCGCGAGGTTTCATGAAGACTCGGCCGGACGTCGGCGGACTCGACGGATTCTTTGCGGCGCGGCTGATTCGGCGCTAATATTTTAGTTAATTGCGGCGCACGCACGTGGACCATCGCTTCATACTTTTCAGGACTTGGCGGTGATTGAATGATCGCGGGGGCGGCCAGAGCCGGCACAGACTCGAATCCTGATTACTCGGGTACGATCGCGTTGGCGTTCACGCTGAGCGTGCTCGCGTTCATGCTCGCGGGATGCTCCTCGCAGAATTTCACCCCGCTTCCAGCCACCGGCTACTACACGCCCTCGGGGAGCTATCGAGGGACACGCACCGAAGTCGCTTCATGGTATGGACCGGGCTTCGCGGGACGACCTACGAGCACGGGCGAGATTTACAATCCCGAGGGCCTGACGGCGGCCTCCACCACGCTGGCGCTGGGTTCGCACGTCAGGGTGCTGAACCCCGACACCGGCAGATCGGTGGTGGTGCGAATCAACGACCGCGGCCCATTCGTGCGCGGGCGCTAGCTGGATCTTTCGCATGGCGCCGCTCAGCAAATCGGGCTGACTGGAAAGGGCGTCGGCAGGGTGGAGGTGACGCCCACCGCGAGAAGCACGCCGTCTGCGACCTGGAGCGGTGGGGATTACGCTGAAAGCTCGGTCGCTGCGGAGCCGCGCAACGTGAGGTACGTTTCGTACCGGTCACATTATACGTACGTCAGACCGAGGCGGCGTCACTATCACTCTTATAACTCATATTCATCGCGGCGGATTGTTGCAAATCCGATCGGTGCATGGCTCTCGAGCGCATTCCCGCGGTTCTGAGTGTCTCGCGAGTGCTTCGCCGCGCGCCTGCTTTGCAGCTGAGCTGGGCGCGATGGATCTGATTACTCAGTTCAGATCGATGGCGCAGTACAACACGTGGATGAACCGCAGTATCTACGACACCTGCGGCGCGCTCAGCGACGAGGAGCGCAAGCGCGACTTGCACGCATTTTTCGGCTCGATTCATGTCACGCTCAACCATCTGCTGCTTACCGATCGCGTGCAGATGGGCCGGTTTGTCGGCGCCGATCGCATGCGATCGTTCGACGATCGCGGCCGCCCGATCGAGATTCGCTCCCTCGACCAGGAATTGTACGCGGATTTCGCAACCCTGCGGCGCGAGCGCGAGAAGACCGATGCCCTGATCGAGGCGTGGACAACGAGCAACGAAATCACGCCCGAATTTCTGGCGCGCGAGATGGTCTATGACGCGATGTCAGCGGCCGGCCGCTATCGCGTGCAGATGTGGATCGCGGTGACGCATTTTTTCAACCATCAAACGCACCATCGCGGACAAATCACGACTCTGCTGAGTCAGCTCGGGCACGATCCCGGCGTGACCGATCTCGTGGCGTTGTACCGCCAGAAGCTGACCGCGAACGATTGACAATTACATAGTACTCAAGTAGTGTGTAATCAAATGAGTTGATCCAGTCATTTCGCGACCATACGGCGGCGGATCTGTTTCGGGAGCGGAATACCGGTTCGGCCCGACGAATTCCTCGCGAGCTCTGGCGCACTGTTCAACGGAAGTTGAAACTGCTGGACGTGGCAGCGCGCCTCGAAGATCTGTTGATTCCCGCCGGTAATCGCCTCGAGCGGTTGAAAGGCGATCGCGCGGGCCGGTATAGCATTCGGATCAACGATCAGTATCGCGTCACGTTCCGATGGGAGAGCGGTCGCGCCTATGAAGTCTGCGTCGAAGACTATCACTAGACAGCCAAAGTGGTTGGGTCCCGCGGTTGCGCCCGGCGAGATCCTCCTGGAGGAATATCTCAAGCCGCTCGGCCTCGGACAGGTCGAGGCTGCCCGCCGCCTTGGCATCTCACTCAACCGCTTGAATGAGATAGTTCTCGGCAAACGCGCTATCACCGCCGATACGGCGCTTCGATTGGGGCGTTTTCTTAAGACTTCGGCGCAATTGTGGATGCGACTGCAGGCTGATTGGGATCTGCATCGAGCTGTGCAACGTCAGGCGCGTACCGCATCTTAGATCTTGGGTCATCCTGACGACCGAGCATCGCGAGGGGAGGAAGGACCTCGGACAGCTTCGCGCACGCGAAGCCGGTTCCGGTCTCCTGATCGCGCGTTGCGCGCGCTCCCCCGAGTCGCAATCGCTTCACGCTGCGGTTAATCTCTGCATATGGCTTCCCCGGCCGAAGATTTCCACGACAAAATAGCGCCGTCGATTCTGTCGGCTGACTTCGCGCGGCTCGGCGACGAGATTCACGCGGTCGAGAAGGCCGGCGCCGACATGATTCATTTCGACGTGATGGACGGGCACTTCGTGCCCAATCTGTCGATTGGAATCCCGGTGCTCGAGTCGGTGCGCAAGATAACGAAGCTGCCGCTCGATGCGCACCTCATGATCTCGGAACCGGCGCGCTACGTCGAAGCCTTCGTGAAGGCGGGCGCCAACTCGATTTCGGTGCATTGCGAAGTTTGCCCCGACATCCCGGCGATGGCGAAGCGAATCCATGACCTCGGCGCGCGCGCGTCGATCGGAATCAATCCCGAGACCGACGCCGGCCGCGTGCTGCCGTTCGCCGAGCATCTCGACATGATCCTCGTGATGAGCGTGCATCCGGGCTTCGGCGGCCAGGAGTTTATCCCGGCCGCGCTGGACAAGCTGCGATACATCCGGCGCGAGCTGAAGCGTCGCGGTCTCACTATCGACGTCGAGATCGACGGCGGCGTGAAGCTCGACAATATAGCGGACGTAAAGGCCGCCGGCGCCAACGTATTCGTCTCAGGCTCGGGAATCTTCGGCAAGCCCGACTACGTCAAAATCATGAGCGAGATGCGCGAACTGGTTGGGAGGACGCGGGCGATCGCCGGTTAGTTCGTGAAGACAAAGGCACGAGGATTCACACTGACGCTAACGATTTCAATCATCATGGCCGCGATTGAGTTCGCTTTGTTCTTCGATAGAAACTTGTTTACGGATAGTACGAGATTCAAGAGCGATTTGGCGGTAGTGCTACCACCAGTTTGGCTGGTGTTGGTCATAATCGCCTTAGTACGTTACCGGACTCGCGGTCTCTGGCTCCTAATTGGAGCGCCTTTCATGCTGGGCTTTTGGGCGCTTCTGATTTGGGCTTGTTCCCACGGCGATTGTATTTGAAATCCAGATGAGCGACGAATCATTCGGACTCGATTCTGCCGGACTCGCGCGGTACCGCCCTCGGATGCTATAACCACTCGTCTGTATTCTCCCGATCACGTTCAACCGGAGACGGGGTGTAGCTCAGCCTGGCCAGAGCACTGCGTTCGGGACGCAGGAGTCGCTGGTTCAAATCCAGTCACCCCGATTCTTTTAGTGAACCTCCTCCGCAAGTCGGCGCTGTCGCGCTTTGGTGCTGCGGGCTTGCCGCTGCGAATTTGATGATTGAAACACTGCTGATCGTTGGCGCGTACCTTGTCGGCTCGATTCCGACTGGCGTGATCGTGGGCCGGATGCGCGGCTTCGATCCGCGCGCGGTCGGCTCCGGCAATATCGGGACGTCCAACGTCATCCGCGCGGGCGGCATGAGCGCCGCGGCGATGACGTTCGTCGGCGACATCCTAAAAGGCGCGATTCCCGTGATTGTGGCGCGAGCTGCCGGCTTTCCCGTCGCGATTATCGCATGGGTCGGCCTGGCGGCGTTCATCGGCGCGATTTGCTCGGTGTTTCTCTTTTTTCAAGGCGGCAAGGGGATCGCCGCTGCGCTGGGAATATGGCTGGCGATCTCGCCGATGGCGATTCTGTTCGCGCTGGCGGTGTTCGTCGTGGTCCTGGCGATTAGCCGGATCATGTCGCTGGCGTCGATGTGCGCGGCAATCGCGCTGCCGCCGACGGTCGCCGCTCTTGGCTTGCCGCATCACTATTTGCTGCTCGCAATTCTGATGACGGCGCTTGCGCTGTTTCGCCATCGCGAGAATATCCAGCGCCTGTCGCGCGGCGAGGAGCCCAAATTTCAGCCCAGGCGCAGCGACCGCGCTGCGTCGTAGCAGGGTGCTGCAAGTGCCTGCCAATTAATCGGACGCCCGCCAGTTGAGCATCCCGGAAACCGAACCTGAAAAAATTGTGACGCAGCAATGCGTATCGCAACGGCCAGTGCTCGTTGGCATCGCGCTTGCGTTGATCCCCTGCGCCGGATGTTGGCGCAATCCCGCTGGATGGACTAGGTATCTGCTTGTAACCAGTGAGGAGTGACGCCATGACATCAGAGGAAAAAAAGGAATTAGCCACGGAGTTTCTCAGCGAGTTCGAAGATCCGGATCCGGTGCGGCTCGCCACGATGGTCGCCAACGACTTCGAGTGGAAGGTCATGACCAGGATGGAAGGCATGCCTCCGGTGAAGGGGCATGAAGGACTCAGGAATCTCGCGAAAATGCTGAAGGCGGCGATGCCGGGCGGACTCGGCCTCAAAATCGAGACGATCATCTGCGAAGGTGACCGCTGCGCGATTCAGGCGGAGTCGAACACCGTCGCGGCCAACGGCAAGAAATACAATAATCTCTACCACTTCGACATCCGCTTCGACGGCGATAAGATTGCCGAGGTGCGCGAGTATAACGACACCAATCACGCGCGGGAGGTTTTTTTCAGCTAGCCGGCGCCGAGGGGAACCGTCGCGGCGGGCGCGAAACGGGGGCTTGAACCGGCGGCATCTTGGGGGAAAGGTTATTGTGGATGAGGGGTCGGCCGGCCGACGTCCCGAGCTGGCAGTCCGAGATGCGACCGAAGAGACTCATGAAGAAGGTTGAGGCGATCATCAGACCGTTCAAGCTCGACAGGGTTAAAGAGGCCCTGGCGGGTATCGGCGTGCACGGCCTCACGGTCAGCGAAGTGCAGGGATTCGGCCATCCCAAGGTAAAGCTCGGGATAATTGTTTCGGACGAGCTGACGGCCCAGGTCGTCGAGACTATCGAGCGGGCGGCGCGCGCGCGGCCAGTCTGAGAATAGGACCGAGAGGAGACTTATGAAGAAGGTTGAGGCGATCATCAAACCGTTCAAGCTCGACGAGGTCAAAGAGGCCCTGTCGAGTATCGGGGTGCAGGGTCTCACGGTCAGCGAAGTGAAGGGATTCGGCCGTCAGAAGGGGCATACCGAGCTGTACCGCGGCGCGGAGTACGTCGTGGATTTTCTGCCCAAGGTAAAGCTCGAGATAATTGTGTCGGACGAGCTGGCGGCGCAGGTCGTCGAGACTATCGAGCGCGCGGCGCGAACCGGCAGAATCGGCGACGGGAAAATCTTCGTGATGCCGATGGAAGAGGTGGTGCGGATTCGCACCGGCGAGCGCGGCGTCAACGCGCTGTAGCGGTTGCGCTAACCGAACAGATCAGTTTTTCCTTCCGTTGCTTGCGATGCCGCGGCCGAAGTCCCACTTGCGGCCCTTCTTGAACTCGCTGACGATTCGCCGCGACACCACCATCCGATGCACTTCGTCGGGCCCGTCGTAGATGCGTGCGAAGCGCGCGTGACGGTACATCCGGGCCAGCGGAGTGTCCTCCGACACGCCCATCGCGCCGTGCACCTGGATGGCGCGATCTATAACGTCGTGCAGCACCTTCGCGCCGAAGAATTTGATCAGTGATATCTCGACGCGCGCCTCGTCGCCGGCGTCTATTTTCGCGGCCGCGTTGAGCGTGAGCAGTCGGGCGGCCTGGATCTCGGCGGCGGAGTCGGCAATCCAGTTCTGAATCGTCTGCTTGTCGGAGAGCGGACCGCCAAACGCGTGGCGATTGATCGCCCGATCCACCATCAGCTCGAACGCGCGCTGCGCCTGCCCCAGCCAGCGCATGCAATGGTAGATGCGGCCCGGGCCGAGCCGCTTCTGAGCAATCTTGAACGCCTGCCCGCGCGGGCCGAGCAGGTTCGTCAGCGGCACACGCACGTCGGTGTATTTGATCTCGCAGTGCCCGCCCGACGTCTCGCCCATCACGGGCACGATGCGCACGATCTGGTAGCCCTTGGTGTCGGTCGGCACGACGATCATGCTGAAGCGCTCGTGCGCGGGCGCGTCGGGCTCGGTGACGCACATCACGGTCGAGAAGGCTGCCACGTTGGCGCCGCTGGTGAACCACTTGTGGCCGTTGATGACCCATTCGTCGCCGTCCTGCACCGCACGCGTGCGCAAGCCGGTCGGGTCGGCGCCGGAGACTTCGGGTTCCGTCATCGAGAAGCTTGGATAGATGTCGCCGTTGACGAGCGGCGCGAGCCAGCGCTTTTTCTGTTCGGGATTTCCGTACAGGTGCAGCATGGTGGCGTCCTGCGCGGAATGCGTGCCGAGGCCGGCGATCGCGTACTCGCTGCGCCCGACGATTTCATTGACGAACACGTAGGGCATGAACTCGAGTCCGCCCCCGCCGATTTCCTTAGGGAGGCCGAGCGCCCACAGCCCGCGTTTTTTCGCCTCGGCCTGGATCGCCTTGAACGTGCGCGATGACTCCTCCCCGCCTCGCTCGAGAATTTTCTCATTGGGGTAAATCAGCTCGCTCAAAAAACCTGAAACGCGATTGCGCAAGTCCTGGACTTCGGGACTAGCTTCAATTTCAGCGACACTTTGCATGATACTTCTCCTCGTGAGCGGCGGCGCGCATCCCGATCGTTATCGCGCATCGCAGCCACCTGACAAGCGCGGACGGGCAACAGAAATATAGTGGGCTGAGATCTGGCAGTGTGATAGGAACCGAGAATCACGCTACGCGGAAAGGAAACACTAAAATGATCGACCTCTACACCTGGACGACGCCTAATGGCCGCAAACCCGCAATCATGCTCGAGGAGTGCGGCCTCGAGTACTCGGTTCATCCGGTAAACATTCGCAACGGAGACCAGTTCAAGCCGGAGTTTGTCAAAATTTGTCCGAACAGCAAGATTCCCGCGATTGTCGATCATGACGCGGGCGTCTCGATATTCGAGTCAGGCGCGATCCTCGTGCATCTGGCGGAGAAGACCGGCAAGCTGTTCCCCGCGAAGAATCCCGGGCGCGCGAGAGTGCTCGAATGGCTGTTCTGGCAGATGGCAAATGTCGGTCCGATGTTCGGACAGGCGGGCCATTTCGTGAACGCGGCGCCCGAAAAGATTCCCTACGCGATCGATCGTTACGCCACCGAATCAGCACGACTGATCAAGGTGCTCGACAATCAGCTGGCGCAGACCGAATACATGGCGGGCGAGTATTCGATCGCGGACATCGCGACCTATCCGTGGCTGGTGGTTGGTTTCCCAGCGATCAAAGCCGTGAAGCCCGATGTGGTGGGAGAAGGCGCGAACGTTGCGCGATGGATCGCCGCGGTCGGCGCGCGTCCGGCGGTGAAGAAGGGCATGGAAGTGCCGAAGGTCTAGCGGCGCGCTTCTGCGACGCCAGCGATTGATCGAACCATCAGCGCGGCGGGATGACGCGTGTCCTGATCTTCGCCTATTTCGGTAAAACACGGGTAACTGTTGGGTGTTTAGGCGAAAAGGTTTCACGTGAAACGTTTTTAGTTCAGGAGAACGAAACGCGAATTGAGCAGGACGGCAGAGGCGGAATCTTGAAGCGCGCGCGCGGCGCGCGCTGGACAAGGACCCTCACCTTCATCCTCTCCCTCGCAGGGAGAGGGGAAGACACTCAGCGCACGTTGTCTTGCGGGACGAAGCCTTGCGTGCCTTTGAATGCGCCGTCGAGGATCTCGACTTGCGAGCCTTTGTCGTCGCTGTTGATGATTCGCACGGGAGTGTTGTTGTCGATCTGCTTGGTGGCGAGTCCTTCGCCGAGTCCTCCGATCACTCCGCCGACGACTCCTCCCTGTTTTTTCAGATCGCTCAGTTTGGTGAAGGTATTCTCGTCCGGATAGACGGCGACGGTGCTCTCGCCATTGTGCGCGACCAGCTTATGACCGCATCCCGCGATCGCCAGTGAAGCTCCAATGGTAAATGCGCAGACGACCAGCGTCGAAATTCGCATCGAGAATGCTCCTCGCCCCCCGATCCGCACTTGTAGCACGAGCTTCGGGAAAACGGCCATCCAAAGGAGTCAAACGACGGAATCAGGGATCGCCGATCATCTTTTCTTGTTTTGGTTTTTTGGGGTTCGAGGGATTTGGTTTTGATTCGTGAAGCTGCGTTTGCCGAAGAACCGGACTGTCGTAAATCTTCTGAAGTGAAATCTCCTAGCGGGGGCTCGACCGGCGCGCCCCCGCTAAGAGAGCGCACAGATGCAGAATCGACAGCCTAGAGTTGACCGTCTACGGTGCCCAGCAGGGCCGTAATGGTCGTGCCCATCGTCTGGTAACCTACAAACACCACTACCGCGACTGCGGCCATGATCAGCGCGTATTCCGCCATTGTCTGGCCCGGCTGATACTCGCGCACCTTTACAAACAACCTCGTGAGCTTGTCCATGTCCCGTATTCTCCTTCCGAATGTTTATTGGCCGATATTGGCCATGCGATTCACAGCATCATTTGTGCCACTGTAAGTTATTCACGTTATCATTCATGTTTCTCCGGTAACGCACCGTTACGCACGCTTACAACAGCGCAGCGATGCAACTGTCGGTTGCGACTCCGCTACAGAAAGTAGTCAGGAGGTCCGCAGTCCGCGCCTGGTCCGCGCGAATTGCAAACCTTTCAATGTGACGCACTACCGGCAAACGCGTTCCTGACAGAGCACGCACGGGCGGAATCGCAAAAATTGCGGGCGATTGGGGGCCATGATAGGCTTCACGGTTCGCTCGGCGGGCAAACGTGCCCGGAGCAAATCGCAATTCGAATCGGCCCCGGCCCCAGCGCCGGCGGCCACGAGCGATCCAGGAGGAATTTTTGTCCGCGGAAAACGCAGTGCCCGCCATCAAACGCGCGGTCACGATGGAAAAGCTGGTGAACCTGTGCAAGCGCCGTGGAATTGTTTTTCCGACGAGCGACATCTACGGGGGACTCGGATCCACCTTCGACTACGGCCCGCTTGGCGTCGAGCTCAAGCGCAACGTCAAGGAGGCGTGGTGGCGCGAGATGGTGCAGTACCGCAGCGATGTGCTGGGGCTGGACTCGGCGATATTTCAGCATCCGCGCACCTGGGAAGCGTCGGGGCATCTGAAAAATTTCACCGACCCGATGGTCGATTGCAAAGCATGCAAGAATCGTTTTCGCGCCGATAAAATCGTAGGCGACAAATGCCCCGAATGCGGCGGCGAGCTGACGCCGGCGCGCAATTTCAACCTGATGTTCAAGACGTTCATGGGCCCGGTCGAGGACACGGCGGCGGTGGTCTACCTGCGGCCGGAAACGGCGCAGGGAATTTTCTCGAACTTCGAGAACATCGTGGATACGCAGCGCGTCAAGCTGCCGTTCGGCGTCGCGCAGCAGGGCAAGTCGTTCCGCAACGAAATCACCACCGAGAATTTCATCTTCCGCACGCGCGAGTTCGAGCAGATGGAGATGGAGTTCTTCGTTCGTCCCGATCACGAGGAAGAAGAGAAGTGGTATCGCTACTGGGTCGATTTTCGATTCAACTGGCACGTCAAGTTCGGCATCAAGGCCGATCATCTGCGCAAGCGCGAGCACGCGACCGACGAGTTGTCGCATTATTCGAGCGGCACCACCGATATCGAGTTCCTGTATCCGTTCGGATGGGGCGAGTTGGAGGGCGTGGCCAAGCGCGGCAGCTTTGATCTCGATCAGCATGCGAAGTTCAGCGGCAAGGACCTGACTTATTTCGACGAGGACACCAAGACGCGCTTTCGGCCGTGGGTGATCGAGCCCGCGCTCGGCGTGGATCGAGCGATGCTCGCGTTCATGCTCGACGCATACGACGAAGACGTGGTCGACAACGAGGAGCGAATCGTGCTTCGGCTCGATCCGCGGCTCGCGCCGATCAAGGTTGCGGTCTATCCGCTGTTGCGCAAAGCGGGGCAGCCGGAGAAGGCGACCGCGATTCGCGACGCGTTGAAACGGCATTTCACGGTCGCCTACGATCAGGCGGGCTCGATTGGCCGGCGCTATCGCCGCCAGGATGAAGTCGGCACGCCGTACGGTGTGACGATCGATCATCAGACGATGGAAGACGACACGGTGACGATCCGCGATCGCGACGCGATGACGCAGGAGCGCGTACCAGTGGCGCGACTGGTCGAAGAGATCGGCAATCGAATCGGCTGGACACGGTAAAAACTAAAAAATTAAAAATTAAAATTGTCGCCGCGCGATGCGGAGACGGGAGCAACGGTTTTCACATGGGTCGGATTCATCCTGAGATCTACTTTTTCGGTGCGGGCGTGGCGGAAGGACGCGCCGAGATGCGTAATTTACTGGGGGGTAAGGGGGCAAATCTCGCCGAGATGGCGCGGCTCAAGCTGCCGGTGCCCCCGGGATTCACCATCTCGACGAAGGTCTGCAACTACTTTTACGATCACGGCCACAAGTATCCGAAGGGGCTGACCGAAGGGGTCGCGAAGAGCGTCGCGCGGGTCGAGAAGGCGCTCGGGCGCAAGTTCGGTGACGCGAAGAATCCACTGCTGGTGTCGGTGCGGTCGGGCGCGCGCGTCTCGATGCCGGGAATGATGGACACGGTGCTGAACCTCGGACTCACCGACAAGACGGTGGCGGGGCTGGCGGAAATCAGCGGCAATCCGCGCTTCGCGTGGGACTCGTACCGGCGGTTCTGCCAGATGTTCGGCGACGTGGTGCTCAAGCTGAAGCCGGAGAACAAGAACGATCCCGATCCGTTCGAGCAAATTATCGAACACAAAAAGGCGACGCGCGGCGTCGAGAACGACACCGACCTGAACGTCGATGACTTGCGGGAATTGGTCAGCGAGTTCCGCGCGCTGATTCGCTCGCGCGTGGGGCGCGATATCCCGCAGGACCCGCGCGAGCAACTGTGGATGGCGATTGGCGCGGTGTTCGACTCATGGCACAACGATCGCGCGATCACTTACAGGCGCATCAACAATATTCCTGGCGATTGGGGCACCGCGGTCACGGTGCAATCGATGGTGTTCGGCAATCTCGGCGACGATTGCGCCACCGGCGTCGCGTTCACGCGCGATCCGGGCACGGGAGAGAAAGGAATCTACGGCGAGTTTCTGCCCAACGCGCAGGGCGAGGACGTCGTCGCGGGAATCCGCACGGGACGCCAGATAAGCCTGAAAGCGGGGCGCGCGTGGGCGACACGCGCGGGAATCGGCGAGGCGGAACGCGCGGCGCAGTACTCGACACTCGAGGAGAGCTTCCCCGAGGTTTACAAACAACTGCTGCAGATCTCGGCGCGGCTCGAAAAGCATTTTCGCGACACGCAGGACATGGAATTTACCATCGAGCGCAACCGGCTGTTCATGCTGCAGACGCGCAACGGTAAGCGGACGGCGCAGGCCGCGGTGCGAATCGCGGTGGACATGGCCGACGAGAAGCTGATCGATCGCAAGATGGCGCTCAAGCGCGTCGAGCCCGAGCAGCTCGAGCAGTTCTTGCATCCGCGGCTGGACCCGTCGAGCAAAAAGCACGTCATCGCGCGGGGGCTGCCGGCGTCGCCGGGCGCGGTCAACGGGGAGGTGGTCTTCTCGGCGGACGAAGCAGTCGCCGTCGCGGAAGCCGGGCGCAAAGTTATCCTGGTGCGGCTGGAGACGTCGCCGGAAGATATCCACGGGATGCAGGTGGCGGAAGGAATTCTCACCGCGCGCGGCGGGATGACGAGTCACGCGGCTGTTGTCGCGCGCGGGATGGGCAAATCGTGCGTGGCCGGCGTCTCGGCGCTGGAAATCGATTACGGCGCGGGCACGTTGTCGGCCAACGGCGCAGTGATCCGCCGCGGCGAGTACATCACGCTCGACGGATCGGCGGGTGAAGTGATCGAGGGACGCGTGCCGACGGTCGATCCCGAGATGCCGTCGTACTTCAAAAAATTTCTGTCGTGGGCGGACGCGGTGCGCAAACTCGGCGTGCGGGCCAACGCGGACACTCCCAACGACGCGAAAATCTCGCGCGACTTCGGCGCCGAAGGAATCGGGCTGTGCCGCACCGAGCACATGTTCTTCGATCCCGAACGAATATCGGCGGTGCGCGAAATGATCATGGCGGAGAACGCGACGCAGCGCGGGCGCGCGTTGGCGAAGATCCTGCCGATGCAGCGCGAGGACTTCGTCGGAATCCTGAAAGCGATGGCGGGACTGCCGGTCACGATCCGTTTGCTCGATCCGCCGCTGCACGAATTTCTGCCGCATGCCGACAGCGAGCTGCGCGACCTCGCCGTAAAAATCGGCACCACGCTCGAGCATCTGAAGCAGGTGCGCGCGAGCCTGTTCGAGGTGAATCCGATGCTCGGGCATCGCGGCTCGCGGCTGGGAATCAGCTTCCCGGAGATTTACCAGGCGCAGGCGCGCGCGATTATCGAGGCGGCGTGCGAGCTGCGCAAGCAGGGCGTCAAGGCGATGCCGGAAATCATGCTGCCGCTGATCGGCGAGCGTCGCGAGTTCGACATCCTGGCGGCGCAGATTCGCGAAGTGGCGGACGCGGTGTTCAAGGAACGCGGCATCAAGGTGCTGTACACGATCGGCACGATGATCGAGGTGCCGCGCGCGTGCGTGGTTGCGGATCAGATCGGCGAGGTGGCGGAATTCTTTTCATTCGGGACCAACGATCTGACGCAGATGACGTATGGAATTTCGCGCGACGACTCCGGGAAGTTTCTTCCTGACTACATCCGCACGGGAGTGTACAAGAAGGACCCGTTCGCGGAGCTCGACCCGGTCGGCGTTGGTGAGTTGATGCGAATCGCGATCGAGCGCGGGCGCAAGTCGAACCGGAAATTGAAGATCGGCATTTGCGGAGAGCATGGCGGCGATCCCGCGAGCGTCAAACTGTGCCATCGGCTGGGCCTGGACTACGTGTCGTGCTCGCCGTACCGGATTCCGGTCGCCCGGTTGGCGGCGGCGCAGGCGGCGATCGAGGCGTCGCAGAAGAAGGCAGCGTTCAAGGACGTGTAGTCATAAGCACTCGCTCGATTGCCAGGTAAATGGGGCGGTCGACAACCGACCATCCGAGGCCCGCGTAGAGCCTTTCTCGCCAGAGTCCGGTGGTAAACAGGTAGAGTTGAGGAACTGCCAGCCCCTTGCCCTCTTCAACAACGCGGCGCACCAAGGCGGAGGCGATTCCGCGGCGGCGAAACTCGGGCGCGACGAATACGTCAGTCATCCAGGGCGTCAAATCGCGCCGCGTCTCCATGTCGTACTAAGCGAGGGTCGCGGAGCCGCGAAGTTCACCGTTCTCGACGGCAACGAGCACCGAAGGAATTCGTCGCCGGTTGGCGGCGGCTCTCAGAGACTCGAGCCGGCGCGCGACGGAATCGTTCGCGCGCAGACGATTCCACTGCTGGTAGTGCCACTCGGCGAGCGTCGGTGCGAAGTCGGGATGGTCGGCGAGATACGCGATTTCCATGGTCAGTACTTCGTCTGGATTCCGCAGTAGCACTTCTAGTCAGTGAGTTTTTTCTCAGTTTGGTTTGAGCTTATGCGAACGGCGGAGTGTGTGTCATGGGGTCTGTTAAACGATTTAGTTTTGGTGAGTTGACGTGCATTGCACCCCACCCGCCGCGCTCCTTCGGCGCGCGTCGACCTCCCCTCGGACAAGGGGAGGTTAGGAAAAACTAATCGTTGTACTTCTTTTCGAGCGCCTGGTAGTCCGCGACGCCCATTGTGCGGACGAAGTCTTCGAAGGCGTTTGAGCTGGTGCCAATGCTGAGTTTGCCGCTGCGTTTTAGTTCGATCATCGCGGTGCGCATCGCGTCGAATATCGTCAGCATCGTTCCGATGTGGATCGTAATTTTGAACGGGTACTTCTTGAGTTCCTCTAGTGGCAGCAGGTCGCCGTTGTAGATGAGCGGCAGGTCGCCGAGCTTTTCGGCGTAGTGTTTGAGGTCGTCGAGGCTTTTGATTCCGTCGACGAAGACCAGGTCCGCTCCCGCCGCACGATAAGCGCGCGCGCGCCGCACGACATCGTCCCATCCGTTGACCGCGAGGGCGTCGGTGCGCGCGATGATGACGAGATTGCGATCGCGGCGCGCGTCGCATGCGGCGCGCACCTTCGGAATCATCGCTTCCATCGCGATGACCTGCTTGCCGGCAAGAAAACCGCATCGCTTGGGAAATACCTGGTCCTCGATGTGCAGTGCCGCGGCGCCGGCGTCTTCATACTCGCGCACGGTGCGCCAAACGTTGAGCGGATTGCCGTAGCCGGTGTCGGCGTCGCAGATGACGGGAACGTTCACCGACTGCGAGATCGAGCGCGCGTTGGCGACCATCTCGGACATCGTGAGCAGCCCGAGGTCGGGATAGCCGCGCGCGGCCGCCGTGCCGAAGCCGGTCATGTAGACGGCGTCGAAGCCGGCGGCGACGGCGAGTTTTGCCTGGAGGCAGTCGAAGACGAATGGCGCGACGATCATTTCGGGGCCGGCGAGCAGGTCGCGCAGCCGCGATCTTTGTTCATTCATCGGGAGACGCTCCGTGAACTTGTTCAGGCGAAGTAATCTTCGGCGCGGATGGCGGGGATATCGAGCTGGTAAACGCGATTGTTGCGCAGGACCTTGAGATTGACGTTCTCGCCGGGCCGATGGTTGCCGAGCGCCTCGTAGAGCACGCGCCGGTCGTTCACGTCGGTGTCGTCGACGGAGATTACCAGGTCGCCCTGCTGCAAGCCGGCTTTTTCGCCGGGACCGCCGGGCATCACGCCCGCGATTACGACGTGCTCGCGCAAGGTGTAGGAGAGCACGCCGAGCCAGGCGCGCGGCGCGGCAGTGGTGCGGTGGCCGTGTTTGACGATCTCGTCGCGCACGGCGAGGAAGCTTTCGCCCGGCACGCCGAGTATCGCGCGGCTCAAGTCGGCGAAGTTCAAGTAGTTGATGCCGACCACTTGCGCCTGGAGGTTGCAGATCGGTCCGCCGCTCATGCCGATGTTCAGCGACGAAGCGGTGACGCAGACGCACTTGTCGAGTACGAATTCCCAGACCGCGTCGAAGGGGCCGAGATAGGTGATGATGCCGCAATCGGCGCATCGCTTCTCGCCGCCGAGACTCGAGACGGTGAACGCCTCCTGCCCGACGACGCATTTTTCCGACGAGATCACTTCGGCGCAGGGAATTTTGCCGCGATCGATCTTCAGCAGGCCGATTCCGGTGCTGTAGTCCTTGCCGACGATCTTCGCCTCTAGCTGGTCGCCGCTGGGCATCGTGACGATCACGTTTTGCGCGCCGAGCAACAGGTAGTGAACGGTGAGGATGAGGCCGTCGGGGCTGACGACGGTGCCGGTGCCGCGGCGATCGGTGCCGAGGCCAATTGCGGTCGAGACGTGCGTCGAGGGGATGTGCGAATGAACGCCGACGGTGGCGCGGAGAATTTTGTCGAGCAGAAATGGAGGCGCGTTCACGATGATGTCCCGTGAATTAGGCTAGGACCGCTGACCCGCGGTTTCAAGCGCGATCGTTCAACGGCACGGCGCAAAAAAAGAGGCGGTCCCCGACGAGACCACCTCAGATGAGAAAATCGAGAGGTGCTACTTCGCGCTATTCACGGGAGCATCGGGCATCGCGGTTTCATTGGCGCGAATCGAAAGCGTCTGCAGCGCCTCGCCGAGATCGAGCTCGCTGTACTTCTGATTCGAATACAAGTCGTCGAGCCGCTTGACGGCCTGATTCGCACTCACTTCGTTCATCGACAGCTGCCCCGAGAGCTGATGGATAATGCGGCGCGCGCCCTTCCAATGAAACAGGTCGGCGGCGGAATTCAGGACGTCGAGTTTGCCGACGCTGACACGCATGGCGTCGGAATAGCCATTGACGTAACCGTCTTTGGCGGTGCCGTTGAGGCGGTTCCAGAAATTGCCATTGTGGCTAACGTTGGACGAAGCAAAAGCAACAGCCCAACTGGCGACAAAGCCTAGCATCACGCCGGCGGCAAATTTCTTCATTTCGCGATGGTTCTCCCCAGACCCGTTATCATTCTGTTTAGCAAAAGTACGTCGCGAGCTCAAATTTGGTTTCGTTCCAAATCGGGGTGCGTTGGACGGTATAAAATCAATAAAAACGTCGTAACCTATCGAAAGCCTCGCTTACCCGACCTCTTTGGCCGCCGCCGAGGCGTCCCCGCCACCCACAACAGATGAGAGCGTAGAACATTTGTAGAGCTAGGTAAATAGGGCGTTAACAGGCCATTTCTCAGTCTAATTGGGGCCTTTCGCGAAACCGTCAGGATTGAACGAGGGCGAGCGGCGGTGCCATGATCATGCCCCGGAAGGGCTGTGGCGGGAGGCCAATGTCCATCTACGAACAGGTTCTCACGTTTATCCACAGGCCCGAGCCTGAGGCGTTCGAGCGGCTGGCCCTGGACGTATTTCGCCATCAATTGGAGACAGTTGGGGCATACCGGCGTTACTGCGAGGGGCGCGGCGCCGAGCCGGGTGCGGTGCGCAGCGTGGACGAGGTGCCGGCGGTCAGCAATGTCGCGTTCAAGTATACCGACCTTGCGATGGAGGGCGCCGCGGAATCGCCCGACGCCGCCGTGTTCCTCACCAGCGGGACGACTCAGGGGCGGGAACGGCGCGGACGCCATATCGTTGCGCGGCCCGAGATCTATCGCGCGTCGGCGATTGCTCATCTGCGCACGATGTTGTTTCCCGACGCCCGCCGAATGGCGATCCTCGCGATGCATCCGAGTGCGGACGCGATGCCCGAGTCGTCGCTGGCGGCGATGATCGGCTGGTGTATCGAAGAGTTCGGGAGGCGCGCGCAAGTGGCGGCGTCGCGCGACCGCGTCGATGTTGAGGCGGCGGCCGCGTTTCTTGCCGACTGCGAGGCGCGTCGCGAACCGGTTTGCATCCTGGGGACGACGGCTGCCTTTGCGGCGTTGTTTTCCAGGCTCGACAACGGTGGAGTCAGGCTTCGGCTCGAGCCGGGTTCGCGAATGATGGACACCGGCGGGGCGAAAGGACAGGCCGAGCCGATGCGAGCCTCGGAGGTGATCGCGCGGGCGGGAGAATTGCTCGCGATCGAGCCGGCGATGGCGATCAACGAATACGGGATGACGGAGCTGTGCTCGCAGCTTTACGACGCGACGGCGTTCAACAGCGCGGGCGTGTCGCGGACGAATATAGAAGACCGGTGCAAAGTTGCGCCGCCGTGGATGCGTGTGACAGCGCGGGATCCGATCACGTTGCGGCCGATGCCGGACGGCGAAATCGGGCTGCTGACGTTTTTCGATCTGGCCAACGTCGACTCGGTCTCTGCCGTCATGACGGAGGACCTCGGCCGGGTCGAGCGCGGACGAGTTCACGTGCTCGGCAGAGCGGCGGCGGGAGAAGCTCGCGGATGCGCGTTGGCAATCGCGCAATTCTCGGCAACTGAAGCTGCGCGCAGGATGGGCGCCGCGCCGGGGCGGGCGGAGGCTCGGCGATGAGCGCGAGCGTCGCCAGCGCGGTGCGCGGGGATGGAGTAGATAGCACCAGCCTCAGGCCGGATCGAATGGCCGCCGCACTGGCGCGCGCGTTCGCACTCTGGCGCAGCAGCAGTTACGCGCGCCGACGCGACGCGATAGCCGCAATCGCGCACTCGGCGGGATATTCGGTCGCACTGCTCGAAAACTCGATCGACGCACTGCTGAAGCCATTCACAATCGACGCGTTGGAGTCGATGGCAGCGCGGATTTCCGCCGGCCGCGAAATCGAAAGACCAAAGACGGTTGGATTTATCGCGGCGGGCAACGTGGCGGGCGCCGGAATCCATGAGATTGCGATCGCGCTGACTGCGGGCGCGAGGGTGGCGATCAAAACCGCGTCGGCCGAACCGATTTTTTTCGCGGAGTTTGCGCGCACGCTCGCTGAAATCGATCGCGATGCCGGCGCGCGCATCGAGGTTCTTCACTGGAGCCGCGCCCGCACCGACCTGAACGCGGCGTTGATTGCGAATTGCGAGCGGGTGGTGGGGTACGGCGACGACGCGACGATCGAGTCGCTTCATCGTGGCAACGTGATCGGATTCGGCAGCCGGGTGAGTGCCGCCGTAGTCGCGCCGGGTGCTATCGATCCGTCGCGAATCGACCGGGTCGCGGAATTGCTCGCGCGCGACGTCGCGCTGTTCGAGCAACTGGGCTGCTTGTCGCTCCATCATGTGTTCGTGGTGAATTCGGGGGCCAGTGCGGCGCGCGGACTGGCGATTCGAATGGCGGCGGCGCTCACGAGTATCGGCGAATCGATGCCGCCGGCGCGCATCCCGTTGCGCGACGCTGCCCAAATACGCGGAGTACGGGAGCGCGCCCGCTGGCGTGCGATTGCGAGCGAGCCGGTCGAGCTGTTTGAGGGGCGCGGACTTGAATGGACAGTGGTCTTCGAGCCAAGGCCGGGCCTGGACGACGCGTTCAAAGTGTCGCCGGGGTTCAGGACGGTGCACGTGACGGGAGTGCGCGACCTGGGCGAGTTTCGCGATTGCGTCGCGGGTGTGTCGGGACGGCTCGAAGCGATCGCGGTCGCCGGCGACGAATCGGAAGTCCCTGAAATTCGTGCGGCAATAAAGGAAATCGGAATACCGTATGTGTGCGCGCCCGGTGAGATGCAATCGCCGCCGCTGGATTGGCGCCACGGCGGCGGCCGGTTCCTCGACATGATGGTGGAACCGAGATGAGCGAACTTGGCGATTTCTTCCGGCAGAACCTGGCGCAGACTTCCGACGCCCCGATCGGCCTGGAGATAGCGCGCGCCGAGGGTTCGTGGCTGATCGCGTCGGACGGGCGGCGCTATCTGGATTTCATTGCGGGAATTGGGGTGTCGGCGCTTGGCCATGGGCATCCCGAGGTGCTGGCCGCGATCGCGGAGCAGGCGCGACGCCATCTGCACGTCATGGTGTACGGCGAGTATGTGATCGAGAGCCAGGTGATGCTGGCGCGGCGGCTCGCCGGGCTTCTCCCGCGGCCGCTCGAGCGCTTGTATTTCACCAACAGCGGCGCGGAAGCGATCGAATGCGCGCTGAAGGTGGCGCGCAAGTTCACGGGACGCGCGGGATTCGTAGCGTTCGATGGCGCGTATCACGGTGACACAATGGGCGCGCTCGCGCTGTGCGGGAATCGCGAGATGCGCGAGCCGTTCGGCGCGCTGCCCGGGCCGGTGACGCATTTGCCGTTCGATGACGAGCGCGCGCTCGAGGAAATCAATTCGACGATCGCGGCGGTGGTAGTCGAGCCGGTGCAGGCGGAGGGCGGCGTGCGAATACCGGAGATTGGATTCATTCGCGCGCTGCGTGAACGATGCGATCGCGTGGGCGCGATGCTCATCTTCGACGAAGTGCTGACGGGCCTTGGCCGCACCGGCAAGTTGTTCGCGCTCGAGCATTTCGGCGTCGTGCCCGACATTGTCGTGATGGCCAAGGCACTCGGCGGCGGTCTGCCGCTGGGCGCGCTGTGCAGCCGCGACGAGCTGCTCGGCACGCTTTCGCACGACCCGCCGCTGGGGCACATCACGACTTTCGGCGGCCATCCGCTTTCGTGCGCGGCCGGACTGGCTGCCTTGAACGTGATCGTGCGCGAGCGGCTCTGGGAGCGTGCGGCGACGATCGGCACTGAGATCGTGCGACGGCTGCTGGCGATGCGCGCGCCGGAAATCGCGGCGGTGCGCGGGTTGGGGGTGCTGGTGGGAATCGAGTTTCGCGACGCGGCGCTGGCTCGCCGCTTTGTGGCGGAGTCTTTAGCGCATGGAGTGGTCATGAACTGGACGCTGAACGCGGACAAAGTGGTCCGCGTGGCACCGGCACTGACGATCACGCCGGACGAGGTCGATTTTGCGTTTAGCGCGATGAAGAAAGCGCTTGATGCGGCGCGGCGCTGAGGTCAGGGTATCTAGATCGAGAGAGGTTCTTGCAACCGGCGCAGGACAGGTACAAGGGGAGCCTGATTGGCGGAGGACAGCAAAAATAACGGCTCGGCCCGGATGACATCTTCCGAGCCCGGCCGCGCCGCCTCGAAGTTCGTCTGGACCGAGGATGACGAGGAATCGATCCGCGTGCTGAAGCTCGGCGGCGCGCTCGGTATATTCCTGTTGCTGGCGTATCTTGCGTACGATCAGCACGCGCTGGGAGTGAATGCGCCTGGGATGGGCCTGCATTGGCTGATCCTTGCCGTGACTTGCGGGCTGTTCGGACTGGTGTGGACGCGCGCGTTCAAGCGCTATTGGAAACTCTGGATCCTCTCGTACAATCTTTTCCTGATCGCGATTTTCATCCTGATCAGCCGTGCGACGATAGATCCGGAGTCGCGCTTCATCGCGATCATGTTGTGCCCGATTGCGACCGCGGCGTTCGTGAGCTGGGGCACGCGCTGGCAGTTCGCGATGGCGGTGACGTCGTTGATTGGTTACGCGGCGGGCGAATATTACGTGCCGATCGAAACGCCGTACGCGGCCTACCGATGGATGGGGCTCATCGCGGCGGTGTTTTTCGCTCAATACACGACGATCTTCATCGACCGGTACCGCCGACGCCTCAGGAAACAGGTGCACGACCTCGAGGAAGCGGCGCGGTTTCGACAGACGCAAATTGCAACGATGGCGCATGACATCCGCAGCCCGGTCGCGGCGCTGAGCGGCTACGTCAATCTGCTCGAGGAATCGGACATCAGTCCAAAGGAGCGGACCGACCTGCTGGGGCGAATCGGCTCGACCGCGTGGAACATGGACCTGGTGGTGAGCAACGTGCTGGACTACTACGAGGCGCAGGATCGGGATCTCGTCGCGGCGCCGGACGCGCTGGACCCGAACCAGGTGCTCAACGAGGTCGCGGAGGACTGCGCGTTGCAGGCGCGGCGGCGGCGGCTGAATCTGCGCGTCGAGATTGCGCGGCTGCCGGCGTGCAAACTGGACCGCAGGCATTTTGAGCGCGTCGTGAGAAACATGCTGGCGTGCGCGATCGGAAGGATGGGCAGCGGCGAAGTCACGCTGCATGCGGCTATGCGCAACGACGCGCTCACGATCGAAGTCAGCGACAGTGGCCCGTCTCTTTCACCGCCCGAAATGGCGGCGCTGTTCGAGCGCCCAAACAAAAACGGGAATCACAGCACGGGGCGCGGACTCGGACTGTATATCGCACGCGCGATGGCGGAAGCGGCGGGAGGCCGGGTCGAGGCGCGGTTCACCGACGGCCGGCGGGGACTGACGCTGGTCGCGGAATTTCCACTTGAAGCGCAACCGCCGAAAGCGCGCACGCCGTGAGCAAACTGCCCGGGGCGTCTGGCAAACTCTCCAGCGAATTCGAACTGATCGCGCGACTGAGCGCGGGAATCCGTCCCGGCCGCCGGACGATTCTCGGCGTCGGCGACGATTGCGCGATTGTTTCGCGGCCGCGCGGACGGACGTTGTTTACGATCGACAGCCTGGTCGAAAATGTTCACTTCGATCTGCGATGGCGGCTTCCGCAGGCGTTGGGCGCGCGCGCGCTCGCGGTTAATTTGAGCGACATCGCGGCGATGGGCGGGCGTCCGACGGCCTGCGTCGTGAACCTGGGCGTGCGCGAAGGAATCACGGCACGGACGCTCGAACTGATTTATGCTGGACTGCGCACCGCGGCGCGCGACGCCTCGACAGATATCGTGGGCGGCAATATTACGCGGGCGCGTGAGCTGTCGATCACGATCGCGCTGCTCGGCGAGGCCGGGAGAGCTTCGATGCGGCGAGACGCGGCGCGTCCCGGCGACGAGATCTTCGTGACCGGCACGCTCGGCGATGCAGCGCTCGGCTGGCGCATCCTGGCGGGCAAGCTGAAGGCGCTCGGCAATAGGAAAAATGATCGCACGGCGAGAGAATATCTTATCAGGCGATTTATGCGTCCGCATGTGCGGCTTTATGCCGGGCAGCGGCTTGCGGCTATCCGGCCCACGCCTGCCGCAATCGACATCAGCGACGGACTCATGCAGGACCTGGGTCACATCCTCGAGCGCAGCGGCGTCGGCGCCGAAGTCGAGGCGTCGCGAATTCCGGTCTCGCCGGCGTATCGTGCGGTGATGGGCGGCAATCTCGTGCATGCGCTCACAGGCGGCGAGGATTACGAATTGCTCTTCTGCGCGAGGCCCGGCCACAGCGAATCGGCATTGTCGCGGCGCCTGCGGGTCGAGGTGAGGCGAATCGGCACGATCGTTCGGGGCAAGCAGGTCAAACTGATTGGTGACAGCGCGCCGATTGTCGCAGGATGGGATCAGCTGCAATCGCGCGGCTAGATAGAAACGATGATGTCGATTCTGCCTCTCGCGGTCCTGATCCTTATTGTGCTTAGCGCGATGCTGGCCGCGTCCGAGACCGCGCTGTTCTCGATGGCGCGGCTGGAGCATACGCGCGAGCAACTGAGCTTGTCAGTGCAGCATGCGCTCGACCGCCTGATGCGGCGGCCGCTCGAGTCGTTGATCGTCATCATCGGGCTGAACGAAGCGTGCAACATCTTCGCAGACTGCCTGGCGACGATCATTCTGCTGGCGTGGCTCGGCGATAAATGGGGACCGATCGTCGCGGCGCCGGCCATGCTCGCGATCGTACTTTTATTTTGCGACATCACGCCGAAGACCTTCGCACTCGGATTTCCCGGCGCGCTCGCGTGGATCACGGCGCGTCCGCTGGCGGTGCTCGCCGATTTGGTTCACCCATTCGCGCGGCATTTCACGCCGCTCGATGAGGCGCCGCGTCCCGGCCCGGTTTCCGAGGCGGAGTTCAAGTCGCTGCTCAGGCTCGGCGAGAACCAGGGACAGGTCGAACCCGCCGAGCGTGCGATGATTCATCGCGTGTTCGATTTCGGCGCGCGGCGCGCGGCCGAGGTGATGACGCCGCGAGAGCGAATCTTCTCGCTCGACATCGAGATGCCGGTGGCGCAGCTGGTGGCGGAAATCGCGCACGAAAGTTTCTCGCGGGTGCCGGTCTATCGGCACAGCCAGGACAATATCGTCGGAATTCTGCACGCCAAGGATCTCGCGGCGCGGCGCCTGGAGCCATCGCCGCCGCGCGTCGAGCGCCTGGTGCGGCCGGCGTACTTTGTCCCGCCGGGCAAGCTGCTCGCCGACCTTTTTGACGAGATGCGGCGCGGGCGCTTCCAGATTGCGCTGGTCGTCAACGAGTACGGGCGGGTGCTCGGCCTGGTGACGCTCGAAGACCTGCTCGAGGAATTGTTCGGCGAGATTCGCGACGAGTTCGACAGTGAAATTCCCGAGCTCACGAAAATATCCGACAACGAATGGTCCGCGTCGGGCGCGGTCGCGCTGGGCAAGTTGGCGGACGCGCTCGCTCCCGCGCGCGTGATCGAAGTTTATGGCGGCGGCAAGACGCTGAGCAGCCTGGTCCTGCGCAGGCTCGGGCGCGTGCCGCGCGCGGGCGAGAAGCTGAGGCTCGGAGAATTCGAAGCCACCATCGAGCGCGTGCGCGGGGCGGCCGTCGAGCTGGTGAGGCTGCATCGATGACGATGGTCTGGCTGATCGCGGCGCTGGCCGGGTGCCTTGTGGTGCAGGCGTTTTTCGCCGCTTCCGAGATCGCGCTGGTTTCAGCCGACGATTTGAAAGTCCGCGCCGGCAGCGAAGGCGGCCACCAACGTTCGCGAGTGCTTGGCGGACTGCTGGCCAATCGCGATCGTTTGCTGGCGCTCACTCTCACCGGAACCAACCTCGCGACGGTGGTCGCGGCGGTCGTGCTCACCAGCTTTCTGCATCGGACCCGGCCGCACCTGGTTTATCTGGCGCCTTTTATTCTGACTCCGATTACCCTAGTGCTGGGCGAATCGATACCGAAGCTCCTGACGCTTGTGAATCCGCACGCATTTGCGCTGTTCGCCGCGCGGCCGCTGCGGTTCCTCGCGACGGTGCTCGCGCCGCTGCTCTACGCGGAAACTGTTCTGAGCAGATTGCTGCGCCGGCTCGCGGGTGTGCCGGCCGACGCCGAGAGCGTGTTCCTGAGCCGCGACGATCTGGCGCGTTTGATGCGCCGGCGCCCGAGTGACGCGGCCGAGCAGCCGCAAGACGCCATCCTGCCCGCCGAGCAGTTGATGATCAGTCGAATCTTTCGCTTCTCGCAGGCAGAGGCGCGCAAGGCGATGGTGCCGCTGGTCGGAGTCGACGCGATCCCGGAGGACTCCTCGCTTGCCGCGGCGATCGAAACTGTCCGGCGCGAGGGCTTCAGCCGCATCCCGGTGTTCCGGCGTCGAATCACGGACATCGTCGGCGTCGTTCACGTTTTCGATCTTCTGCAGGCGCCCGATCTCAGCCGCCCGGTGAGCGACATAATGCGGCCGGTCAGTTATTTTCCCGAATCGATGCCGCTCGACGAAGCGCTGGTGGCGATGCAGCGCACCGGCGAGAATCTGGCCGTGATCGTCGACGAGTACGGCGGCTCCGCGGGAATTCTCACGCTGGAAGATCTGATCGAGGAGATCGTCGGCGATATCGAAGACGAACACGACCTCGGCGAGGAGCTCGCGAAAATCGTCAGTCCGCGCGTGCTGTCCGTGTTCGGACGCGCGCCGATTGCGGAGCTGAACGAGCGCTTTGGCCTCAAGCTTTCGGAGGCGGATGAGTATGCTACCATCGGCGGACTGGTGGTCGAACGACTCGGGCATATTCCCAAGCCCGGCGAAAAATTAATCGAGGGCGATTTGACGATCACCGTCACGCGTAGCGACGCGCGGGCGGTGCGCGAACTGATGTTGACACTGGCGCATCCGCTCCGCCCTGAACTCCTCAAGCGGCGATGACCGAAAAGCGAATTCGCGAAATCCTCGACGGTGTCGCCGCGGGCCGCATGACCGCAGGCGCGGCGTTCAAACACATCCGCGAGCTGCCATTCGAGGATCTTGGCTTTGCCAAGCTCGACAGCCATCGGAGCATCCGGCGCGGAATTCCCGAAGTGATTTTTGGCGAGGGCAAGACCGCGGAGCAGCTCGCGGCAATCGGTCGGCGCGTGCTCGCGTCGGGAACGAACCTGATAATCACGCGGCTGGCCGCCGACAAGGCGCGCATCGTCAAACGCAAAATCCGGGCGCTGGTTTACCACAGCGACGCGCGCATCGGCGTGGTGGTGAAGGAGCGCGTGAAGCCGTCGGGACACGGCATCGTAATGGTGCTGAGCGCGGGCACTTCCGATATTCCGGTCGCCGAGGAAGCCGCGTTGTGCGCCGAGCTGTTCGGAAATCGCGTCGCGCGCGTTTACGACGTCGGCGTCGCGGGAATTCATCGCCTGACGGCGAACCTCGAGGTGATTCGCGAGGCGAGCGTGCTCATTGTCGTCGCCGGAATGGAAGGCGCGCTGCCTTCGGTCGTCGCAGGCTTGGTGGATAAGCCAGTGATCGCCGTGCCGACCAGCGTCGGCTATGGCGCCTCGATGGGCGGGCTGGCCGCGCTGCTGGGAATGCTGAATTCGTGCGCGAGCGGCGTAACCGTCGTCAACATCGACAATGGTTTCGGCGCGGCGCTGGCGGCCACGTTGATCAACCGCGTTGGAATCGAGCGCGACGGCCGCTGATGGCGAAACGCACGTCAATCACCAGCGGACGCGCGCGCCGCGCGATCAAGATGGGCGAGCTCGCGTCGCAAGTCGGCTCCAGCTACCTGTGGAATCAACTGCGGCGGCCGTTTCTGAGCGCGCCCGCGCGCGAGCGCGAACTCCTCGATACTCACATCCGCAATGCGCAGCGAATTGTCGAGAGCTCGACGCAGCTTCGCGGCGCGTTCATGAAGCTCATCCAGATGCTCTCGATTCGCAAGGACCTGCTGCCCGGCGAGGCGCTCGACGTGCTGCGCGCGACGCAATCGAGCGTGCCGCCGATGAGCTACGCGACAATCTCGGAACAGATTCGCAAGGAGGTCGGCAAACGGCCCGAAGCGCTCTTCAGGAGTTTCGACCAGACCGCGTTTGCCGCCGCGTCGCTCGGACAGGTGCATCGCGGGGTCACGCGCGGCGGTGTCGACGTCGCGGTGAAGATTCAATATCCGGGCGTCGAGGATACCGTCGAGCAGGATCTGCAGAATCTCAAGCTGCTGCTGCGGACATTGCAGGCGCTTGGGCATGACGTGATGCGCCAGCAGATCGATACTGCGGCGGTTTACAAGGAACTCGAGCTGCGCCTGCGCGAAGAGCTCGACTACGTCAACGAGGCGCGCAACATGACGGAATTCGGCCGGCGTCTCGGTGCGGATTCCGAAATCATGATTCCGCGGGTCGTCAAAGAGCTCAGTTCGCGGCGCGTGCTGACGATGACGTACGTCGACGGCTATCCGCTGGCGGACGTGATGGGGCCGGAGGTCGATGCCGAGCTACGCGAATGGGTCGCGATCAAGATTCACGAGTTCGCGTGGCGGCAGATTCTGGAGTTCGGAATGCTGCACACCGATTTTCATCCGGGCAACTACCTGGTGAGTCACCATCCGCGCCTGGGCGTGCTCGACTTCGGCTCGATTCGGCGCTTTCCCGAGCCGGTGCGCAAGGCCAACTTGCAAGTCGCGCGCGCGATTCTGAGTGGCGACGACAAATCGCTGGCGGCGGCGATGGTCAAGCTGGGTTATCTCGATCGCACTCAGGACGCGGCGCCGATGGTGAGAATTATTCATATCCTGTTCGAGCCGATGCGAGTGGATCGCGCGGTCGATCCGATCGAATACGACACGGTCGGCAAGGCAGCGATGGTCGGCGAACTCGCGCTGGTGAATCGACTCTACAAGTCGCCCGCCCACAGCGTGTTTTTGATTCGCGCGCTGGTCGGGCTGGAGGGAATCACGCGCGGGCTCGCGGTAAAGACCAACTACCGGCGAATCTTCGCGCGCTGCGTCGAGCGAATTCCAGGATGAGCCATGTCAAAAGCCGTCATGGCCGGAAGAGTTCGTCAGCTAGAGTCTCGCGATCCTTTTTCAGGTAGGCCGCCACATCGGTCAAGATCAATGCCAGAGTGCCGAGCCTCAAATCTCTGTGCGCCGGAATCGTTACGTGATGTTCGGTTCCCATCATCGTGGAAGTAAGGCGAAGGTGGCTGCCGGTCTGTCAGGTTACTTCGTAGCCGTACCGGTGAAGCAAACGGGCGAGTTCCGCACCTGACAGGTCGCGCGGAAGTCTCAAGCCGGAAGCACTTCGTCCTTGACCCAATGGAGGCGAATTACACGAGGACGGTCTGCGTCCTCGAAGTGACAACGAACAGCGTCTTGAACCATCGCACGTAACTCTTCGGGGGTGTCGGCCTGCGTGAAAATGGAATGGCCCAAGGCGTGGGCTTCGAAACCGCCCTCGGGCGATTCTTCGACCGAGAAGATTATTTCGGCCGCCGGTTGCTTTTTGTTCGGCTTCTTCATTTCCATTGTCGCGTGATTCGCTTGATCACAGCATAGCCGTTTTCGTAACGATCATCACGCGGCGCTCGCTGCCGTTTTACCCCTACAGGACCGAGCGCTACCATCGCTCGTCGTGGAAGGGGCTGACAGCCGTATTCTCGACGCGCTTGAGCGGCATCGCGATTTTCACTTCAGGCGAGTTGCGGCGCGGCGCGTGACTGGCGAGAAGAGTGCGCTCAAATTCATCGACGAGGTCGGATTCTGCACCGGATTCACGGCCGGGGTGGGTGTGCCGTGCTTGCGCGAGGCGATCTCGGGGACGCGCGAACCCGGGATGCCGGAGCACATCCAGCACGACTACGCGATCGGGATGACTTGGCGGATCAAGGACTCGCTGCCGCAGCGGCGTGCGGTTTACTACGGAAAAGTGATCGCGCGGCGGCCGAGCTTCATCGCGCGCGGGATGCTCGGCGCGTTTCTCCGGCTCCGCATCGAGCCGGGCGGCTATCGCAAGCTGTACCTGCGCGGCGGACTGTCGCATTGCGGCAAACTGGTGATGGACGCGCTCTCCAAACGCGGTGCGGCCGAGACTCGCGTGCTGAAACTGTCGAGCGGCTACGCGCAACCGTCGCGCCGCGCGGTGTTCGATCGCGCGATGGCGGAGCTGCAGGAAAAATTTCTCGCGCTCAAAGTGGACGAGCGCGCCGACCCGTTCAGCTACGTGTGGGACACGATGGAGCATCGATGGCCCGACGCGATTGCGCAGGCCCGCAGGCTCACGCGCAAGGAGGCCGCGTACGCAATCGTCGCCAAATATTTCGAGACCGCGGGATTTGGCAGCGAGCGCGCGATCGCGCGGCAGCTCGGAATCGACGCGTCGCTGGTCGAAGGTGCGGCGCGCCGACTCGAGCGCGAGGGCGTGATTGCCCGCGGCGTGAGAATCGACGGACGCCCGGGTGCGGTCAGTCTCCTTTCCAGCTTCGCGTAGCACCCGGCGCTTGTCGCTGGAGACGGTCCTTGTCTAACTTAAAAGGCATGATCAAGGTCGCTATCCTGGATGATTACGCGAAGATTGCGCTTCAGTGCGCCGACTGGTCTGTGCTTGACGGCAAGGCCGAGGTCTCCGTCTTCGAGCGGCATCTCACGGAGCAGGAGGCTGCCGTCGCGCTCAGGCCATTCGACGTGCTCTGCACAGTTCGCGAGCGGATGAGCTTGCCGCGGAGCCTGTTCGAGCGACTGCCGAATCTCAAGCTGGTCACAATCATTGGGATGACGTTGCCGAATCTCGACATGGCGGCGGCGACGGAGCACGGGGTGATTGTCTCGCATTCCAATTTCGCCAATCCGCTATACGCCGACCTCTTCCCTGCGACACCTGAGCTGACCTGGGGGCTGATGATCGCGACGGTGCGCCATATCAGCCTCGAAGGCCGGCGGATGCGCGAAGGCGCGTGGCAGCAAACAGTTGGAGTAAACCTTTCGGGGCGCACGCTCGGGCTTTTGGGGCTCGGCAGGATTGGCACGAGGATGGCCGGGTATGGCCGCGCCTTTGGCATGCCGGTGATTGCATGGAGTCAGAACCTGACCGACGACGCGGCAACCGCGGCCGGGGCAAAGCGCGTCGAGAAGGACGATCTGTTCCGCCTCGCCGACATCGTCTCGATCCATGTCCGTCTGAGCGATCGCACTCGCGGACTGGTGACCGCGCGCGAGCTGGCGCTAATGAAACCGGGTGCGTATCTGATCAACACCTCGCGCGGGCCGATCGTGGTCGAGGCCGATCTGATAGCGGCGCTGCGCGCGGGGCGAATCGCGGGCGCTGGAATCGACGTTTATGACGAGGAACCGCCACCGGCCAACCATCCATTCCGGACCATGGACAACGTCACCGTCACGCCGCATCTGGGATACGTGACGCGCGAGGCGCTGACCGCATTTTATGCCGACACGCTGGAAGCGGTGGCCGCGTTCGCGAACGGCGCGCCGATTCGAGTCGCGAATCCCGACGCGCTTGCGCATAGGAAGAAGTGAGGAGCGAGAACGCCAGTCCAGTTACCTGGAACATGCGGGTTTAAGGATATAGTTACGTTCGATCAACATTCGGAGGGAACACCATGCCGCTCGACCCGCAAGCCAAGGCCTTGATGGATCAACTCGCCGCCGCGTCCGGCCCCAAGCTGAACTCGCTCGAGCCGGCCGACGCGCGCCGCCTGACTGCCAACATGTTCAGAGTGCCGGTGGAACGAGCGGAGAAGGTCGCCAAGGTTGAAGATCGCAAAATTCCCGGCCCGGCCGGCGAGATCCCGATTCGAATTTATACGCCCGAAGGCGCGGGCCCGTTTCCGGTGCTGGTGTTTTTCCACGGAGGCGGATGGGTGATCATGAGCATCGATTCGCACGACGGGCCGTGCCGCGCGCTCACCAACAAGGCCGGATGCGTGACGGTGTCGGTCGACTACCGGCTCGCGCCCGAGAATAAATTTCCCGCCGGTGTCGAAGACTGCTTTGCCGCGACCAAATGGGTCGCCGCGCATGCCAAAGAGCTGAACGCCGATGCGAACCGGCTGGCTGTGGGCGGCGACAGCGCGGGTGGAAACCTGTCCGCCGTGATTTCGCAGCTCGCGCGCGACGCGGGCGGGCCGAAGATCGCATTCCAACTGCTCATCTATCCCGCGACCGAGGCCGAGCTCGACACTTACTCGCACAAAACTTTCACCGACTACTTTCTGACCAAGGACGACATAATTTATTTCTGGAAGCATTACCTGCCCAGCGCGGCGGACCGTAAAGATCCGCGCGTGGCGCCCGCATTGGCGAAGAGCTTCAAGGGCCTGCCGCCCGCGCTGATTATCACGGCGGAATTCGATCCGCCGCGCGATGAGGGCGAGACCTACGGCGAGAAGCTGCGCGCGGCCGGCGTTCCCGTCACCGTCTCGCGCTACGAGGGAATGATCCACGGATTCTTTTCGATGTACGAAGTGCTCGACAAGGGCAAGCTGGCGATCGACGAGTCCGCCGCGGCGCTGCGCAAAGCATTCGCGAAGTAGCGGCGAACGTCACCACTGCTCGTAGTGCACGGCGCGGCGTTCATAGCCGGCGCCGCGGAGCAGGTCGCGGAGTCGAATCACGCCCTTGCCGACGCCGCAGATGTAGAAATGGCGCGTGCGATCGGCGTCGGCGATGACCCATTGCGCCTGCGCCAGCTCGAGCAGACGATCGTAAATCTCTTCAGCGGGCACGATCACGGTTTGGCAGGAAAAATTCGGCGCGGTCCGCATGAGCGCTTCGAGTTCGGCGGAGTACAGGATGTGCTCGCGATCGGGCGCCGCGTAAATCAGATGGATCTTGCGCAGCGACGCGAGCGCCCGCTTCAGCATCGGGCGAATCGGCGCGATCGCCGTGCCCTCCGCGATGAAGCACAGCTCCGCCTCGGGCGCGCGATCGATCGTGAAGGCGCCGAACGGCCCGCTGAAGTCGAGCGTGTCGCCGACGCGCCGCTCGAACATCCAGGTGACGCCGCGCCCGCCCTCGACGCGATTGAAGCAAATCTCGAATGGGCCGCGCTCTTCGGGGTCCGATGCGATCGAGTAGGGGCGCGAGCGCGTTTCGTCGCCGAGCGGAATCGTTATCGAGATGAACTGGCCGGGGACGAATCGCAGATGCTTGCCGCTGGTGAGCGAGAGAAAAAGCGAGCGCGTGTCTGCGGCGTGATCGAAAATCCGCTCGACGCGCGCATTCAGCGTCGCGCGCCTGGCGGCCGCCGCGGGAGATGGCTCGCCGGTCATTCTTCGGCCGCCTCGCTGACCTGGTTAATCGTGTAGCGCGGGATTACGACGACGATTTCCGCGTCGGGGTCCTCGATGACGGCCTGGCATCCCAGCCGCGACGTCGGCGTGAGCCCCGGCGCCCTGTCGAGTAGGTCCTCCTCCTGCTCGCTGGATTCGCCGAGCTTGTTGAATCCCTGCTTGACGATCACGTGGCAGGTCGTGCACGCGCAATTGCCGCCGCATGCGTGCTCGAGATGCACGCCGTGACCCAGCATCACGTCGAGAATCGAGCCCGGCTTCCCGTCATGATGGAACGGCGCCTTGGCGGGATCGAACTCGATTACCTTTTCGGGGTCGCCGTTTTCGAATTGTATTCGCAGTTTCGCCATCGGATCAGGGTCGTAGCTGAGATTATGCGCTGCGTCGAGGCGGCGAAACCGCCCTTGGCCAATCGCGGCGCCGGCTTGCATCTTCGCCTGATTTTCGCCATCATCGGAAACGATCCGGAGAGCAACGGGAGAAGCGCTATGGCGACGCTGACCAAGCGGCAGAAGCAGCTAATCGACTACCTGAGCGACTATATCAGCGAACACGGCTACGCACCCACGCTGGCCGAAGTTGGCCAGTACTTCGGGCTGTCGTCGCTGGCCACAGTGCACAAGCATCTGCACAACCTCGAGCAAAAAGGGTTTATCAAGCGCCAGCACAATCACAGCCGGGCGCTCGAAGTCGCGACGCCGGAGAAGCATGAAGCGCCGACGTCGATCAGATTGCTCGGCACCGTCGCGGCGGGAGCGCCGATCGAAGCGGTCGAGAACAACGAAACAATCAGCGTGCCCGACGACTTCATCCGGCGCGACAATACGTTCTGCCTGCGCGTGAAGGGCGACTCGATGATCGAAGACGGCATCCGCGACGGCGATTACATAATCGTCGAAGGCCGCGACAGCGCCGACAACGGTGAGACGGTGGTCGCACTGATCGGCAACGAAGCGACGGTCAAGAAATTCTACCGTGAATCGGGCGGGCAGATTCGGCTGCAGCCGGCGAACTCTGCGATGCAGCCGATCATGGTCGGCGAGGGCGACTTGGCGATTCGCGGCGTGGTGGTCGGCCTGATGCGTCACTACCGCTGAGCACGCGGAAGAGAGAACCGGGAACTTGATTGTATGTGAAACCCCTCCGTGGGTTTCACGCTTCCTTGGGCAGGGGTGACCCCTGCACCCAGTAATAGGAAAAGATGCGGGACTTCGTCCCTGTTAGAACGGTTTTGGGGAGGAGAGCGCCTAAGTGCGGATCGGATGAGTCGCGTCGGCTATCGGGTCCGCGATCGGCACTATCACGACGAAGACGGAGCCCTGACGGAGCGCGCTCTTGACGATAATCTCGGCGCCAAGCGCTTCCACATTGCGCTGAACTACCGCTAGCCCCAGACCCATTCCGCGGTGGCGGCGGATACTCGAGTGCGAAAGCTGGGCGCAGGTCTCGAACGCCTGCGCGACCATCTCGGCCTCGATGCCGGGTCCCGTGTCACGTACTTCCAGTTCAACTGCCGAGCCGAGCTGCGACGATACGGCGAGCCGAATCGCGATCGTGACGCTGCCCCGATCGGTAAACTTGATCGCGTTAACCGCCAGGTTGAGCAATATCGACTTGATCGGTCGTCGCCGCGCGCGGAAGACGGCCGGCGCGGCTTCCAGATCGAATTTGATTTCCAGGCCCTTCGAATCGTTGGCGGCTTCCAGCGCCGGGGCCAGCTCTCCAATCAGATCCTGCAGGCGAATTTCTTCTTCGGCTGCCGACTCGGCCCTCGCGCCCGCAACCGAAAAGTCCATCACGTTTTCGACCGTCTGCGCCAGGTCGTGCGCGTTGGCATTCATGCGTTCGATAATTTGCTGGTGGCGACTCTCCAGCGCTTCGCTCACTTCGTCGCGCAGAATGTCGAGATAACCGAGGATCGCCTGCACCGGAGAGCGTAGTTCGTGCGCAAGATCGGCCAGCGCCTCCATATGCAGTCCCTGTTCCCATTGAACCGGCTGCATCGCCGAGTGGATGCTCGCGCTCGCAGCCGACTCGACGGAGGCGCCGGGCGCGTGACCATTATTTGACAGATTCGACAACCGCTTTTTTTCCGCTTGCCCTTTCTGATCGGTGGCTGGCTTCGCTGCGCAGTAAATTTTCGATGCGAGCTATGCGCGCCAATTGCTATCTAACTTGAAGCAAAAGAGTGCGAAGGTGAATCGGAAAATCACCTAGATAGCCCGGTAAAAGTGCCTAGAAGAGAGGGAAAGAATACCTAGAGAAAATCCGGCCTGATGGCGATGCTCAAATATGGTCGACGCCAGTTCTCCACAGCACTCAAACAGCAGTCAACACCGCGTACGTCCTTGCTGCGAAGAAGAATCCGTCCTTACTCTGAGAGCGACACAGTCATAGGAGAACTAACGGAGATACATTATGAAACACTCATTCAAAACTGCAGCGTTGTCTTTCGGTGTCGCGGCCCTGTTCGGCTGCGCATCCGTCGGATTCGCGCAAACCACTGACTCCTCAAGCTCGAAGACGAGCGAGACCACAACTTCGGCGCCTGCCCCTGCGGTCGCATACGCGGCCCCGATAGTGGTTGCGCCTCCACCTCCGATGGTCGTCGGGGCACCGGTAGTCGAGGAGCCCTCGACCGCAACCAGCGAACATCACTCATCGTCGTCGAGCAACAGCTCACCCAGTGGCGACTCGAGTGAGCACTCATCGAGTACCAGCAACAGCAACAACTAGGACCCCGTTTCGCCTGCGGAGCGGCAGACCTGTTCGCGACGCGAATTAGCGTCGCGCCGGGGCCTGCCGCTCTGATATTGTCCATCAAACAGGACGCGCGCGTGGCGGAACAGAAAAAACTCTCGGGCGTTGTAGCGAGCCTGACGGCGTTCGCGCCTTGGATCCTCTACGGCTTTGCTTCCGGCTTCAATCACTGGCGCGTCGCGACCGGCGGCGGGTTAATCCTTTGCGCGGCATATCTGGCCGTGATGCTGCGGCGTGGCAGCTCGATCAAACTGATGGACTGGACCACGCTGACGTTTTTCGCGATCGCATCAGGTTTGAGTTTAGGCCTGCGCTCGACGATGTTCCCGGTCTACAGTGCGCTAGTAGTGTGGTCATGCTTTGCGATTGCCACGTGGGGCTCGGTCGCCGCAGGCCATCCGTTCACGACAGCGTATGCCCGCGAAAGTGCGCCGCCGGAGTTCTGGGCGCATCCGATTTTTCTGCGGCTCAACCTGGTGATGACGCTGGTCTGGTGCGGATTGATGACAATCAACGTCGGTCTGGCTGTCGTAGGTGTCATCGTCGGCGGACTGTTCGGCAGAGTAGGTCTTGGAATTGCGATTCCGATGGCACTATTGATTTGCGGTTTCGTGTTCAATAGTCGTTTTCCCGCCCGCTACCTGGCGCGATCCGGTTTCGAAGGCGCGGCGCCGGGCGCAAAGGTCTCCAACGCGTAGTCAGGCGCAAGCGAAAACGCAGCGCTTAATCTGTTCGACTCGGCTGGATAGCTCTCCAGGCGGGACTTTCACGCATTCGTAACCGAAGGAGCGGTAAGTTTCTTCGTGGACTTCTTCAAACCGCAAAGAATCCTCGAAGCTGATTTTTCTAGCCTGAGTTGGCTCGCAGAATCCCAGGTTCTCGATGAAGAACACCTGCTGCTGATAAATTGGTTCTTCTCTTAGTCGTGCTATCTCGTTGACGAGAGTTGTCGAGATTGGGAAGCCCAGCCAGACGCTGAGCGCATAGGTGCATAGCGGCGATCGGTCGAAGAACTGCACTCCTGACGATAGGTCAGCAACCTGCATCTGCCGCTGCTTCTGCAAATTCGTGATGTCGTCGATGAAAGAAGCGTGCCTCCATACTTCGGCAATGCCCTGCGCCTGTCGCAGAGCGATAATGTCTGTCGCTGCTTCCTCCACAACCGGGTACCCGGCGAGTTCCAACGATCGAATGATCGAAGTTTTTCCGCACCCCGGCGTGCCGGTCAGTATGTATCGTTTCATCTTCTGCAGAATCGTCGGCTCAGGTGCTACTTCCCCCTTAGCCCGGGGTCGTTGGTAGAGATGCACCGCGACTGCGTAACCTCCAACGCGAAGACCCACTTTCCGTCCGTCTCGGTCTTCTCGAGCGGCCTATTCGCAAGATCGCCCGGCGCACCGACAAGTAAGTCTTTTGCATGCGATGCCAAATTTGAACGGGCATTTTTGCAGGCGGTCTCTGAGTCGAAGGTCGGTCCCTCCATAGGTCTCCACTCAGTTAGAGCTGCGGTGGTATTCGGCTCCATGTAAATTACTCCCAAACGAACCACCAGCGGCGGAAACATGATTGACCATCTGGCTTCCTCGGACGTTGATACTGAGTCCGAACCCGGCGTGACCCGCTCGGATGAATGGCTGACGATGAGGAGCGAAATTCCCGCGGCCGCCGCCCATCCTGTTACCTTGCGTAGATTGCGGTACTTGAGTCGGCGGCGTCCTATCTCAACGCGCGCTCGACGCCAGAACGTCAGTCCGCACAAGAGTCCCGCTATCAGTCCGAGCAGTCCCGCAGTTAGTGCGAACAGCTGGACCGGGCGCGAACTTCGTAGGAAATAAGTCAGAACGAGAGCTAACCCATATGCCAGGAGGAGCTTCGTTCCGGGACTGAGGCCGCCAACCGCCGCCGCGATTCGCTTGAGGCCGTTTCGCATGCTCGAAGCGGTGCAGAATGGCGGAGGTCAGCGGAATTCGGACTGATCAGGAAACTTTGTCGGGCTTTACGGCTTCGGCGGCCTTTGCTTCGTCGGGCTTGGCGACCGTCTTGGCCACATCGTCGGGCTCGTTCATCGCGCGCTTGAAATCGCGAATCGCTTTGCCCATCGCGCCGCCGACATCGCCGAGCTTGCTGGGCCCGAAGATGACCAGGATGATCAGCAAAATGATCAGCAGGTGAGTTGGCGCAAAGAGGTCCATATTTTTCTCCGGGCCGGCGGCGACCTGCCGTCCCACTGGAAAGTCTATATCCTTGACTGCCGGAATGCCAAGTCTATTCCCGCCGCTCACGCCGAGCGCGCGGGCTCCTGATGCACCGGGGCGCCGTCGTCGAGGTGGTACCGTTGGACCTTGCGATAGAGCGTCGAGAGGTGAATCCCGAGCACCTGCGCGGCCTTTACCTTGTCGTTTTCGACCTTGTCGAGCACGCGCTTGATATGCTCGCGCTCGAGCTCTTCGAGCGTCAGCCCGGTATTCTCGATGCTCGCCATCACGGGCGACGTGCTGCGGAGCTTGTCGGGCAAGTCGTGCGAGTGGATTACGTCGGTCTCGGCGAGAATCGCGGCGCGTTCGATGCTGTTTTCCAATTCGCGGACGTTGCCCGGCCATGCGTAGTTGATCAGCAGGCGCATCGCGCCCTTGGAAAAGCGCATCGCGGTCCGCGACAGCGACTTTTCATACTTGCGCAGGAAATGGTTGGCGAGCAGTGGAATGTCGTCCTGGCGCTCGCGCAGCGCGGGCAGATTAATGTTGATGACGTTGATTCGGTAGAGCAGTTCCTCGCGGAAGCGGCCGGCCTTGACCTCGGCCTCGAGGTTTTTGTTGGTGGCGCACAGCACGCGCACGTCGAACGCCACTGGATCGTTGGCGCCCAGCGGGTAGGCCTCGCGCTCCTGCAGCGCGCGCAACAATTTCACCTGCAGCGCGAGTGGCAATTCGCCAATCTCGTCGAGCAGGATGGTGCCTTTGTCGGCGGCCTTGAGCAGCCCCACCTTGTCCTGCCCGGCGCCCGTGAATGCGCCGCGTTTGTAGCCGAACAGTTCGCTTTCGAGCAGATTCTCCGGCAGCGCGCCGCAGTTGATCGGCAGGAAGCGGTTGTTGGCGCGCTCGGAGCTGAAATGAATCGCGCGGGCGACGAGTTCCTTGCCGGTGCCGGACTCGCCGGTGATCAACACGCTGGAATCGGTGCGCGCGACTTTTTCCATCACGCGGAACGTGCTTTCGATCGCGTCGCTTTTGCCGATGATGCTCTCGAAGCGATACTTCTCGCGCAGTTCCTGGCGCAGAAAACGGTTTTCGCGGAACAGCGCCTTGCCCTCGAGCGCGTTGCGCATCACCTTCTTCAGATGATCGTTGGCGAACGGCTTGGTGATGTAGTCGTAAGCGCCGCGATGCAGCGCCTCGACCGCCGACTCGACGCTGGCGTAGGCGGTGACGATTATGCCCATCACCTCGGGGTCGAGTTCGCGCATCTTGCGCAGCAAGTCGAGTCCGCTGCCGCCGCTGGTCAGGTTAAGGTCGAGAATCGCGAGATCGACTTTCTCTTTTTCGAAGATGTGCAGCGCGACTTCGGCGGCCGGCGCTTCCATGACCTCGTAGCCCTCGCTGCGCGCGAGCTGCACGATGATCGAGCGCATCAGCGGTTCGTCTTCGACGATCAGCAGCCGGTAGGGTCCGCGATCCTGTGCCGTCCATGATGCGTCGTTGTTCATCGGATCGATCTTCAGGATGCTGCCATTTCGGCGGCCTGTTGGGCGCGCACCGCTTCCTCTGCCGCCGCCAGCGTGATGGTGACCGCGGTGCCACGACCGACCTCACTATCGACGCGAATCGTGCCCTGGTTGGACAGAATCATGCGCTGGCATAGCGACAGTCCGAGTCCGACGCCGGCGCCGGCGGGTTTGGTGGTGAAGAATGGATCGAACACGCGTTCCAGATGTTCGCGCGGGATTCCGATGCCGTTGTCCACGACCTTGATAAACACCCGGCGCGCTTTGTCCGCGCCTTGTCCGGGGCGTTGGTTCTCGGTGATCACCTTGATGACGGCGCCCTCGGCCGGAGCGGCGTCGGCGGCGTTGAAGAGCAGGTTGAGCAGCACCTGCTGAATTTCGTTGTCGTCGGCGAATGCGCGGCGGAGGTCGGGAGCAAGAATCGGTTCAACTTTGATGCCGCTGAAGCGTTTGTTGTAGGTGATGAGCCGCAGCGTCTCCGCGATGAGCCCGTTGACGTCGACCTGCTTGCGTTGCGCGGTGGTCGGCCTCGCGAAATTCACCAGGTCTTTGAGCGTGCTCGAGATGCGCGTGATCTGGGACAGGATGGTGTGCATGGTGGTGCGGCGCTCGGGGTCGGTCTCGCCGGTCAGAATCGATTGAACCAGCGACGAAATAGACGCCAGCGGGTTGTTCACCTCGTGCGCCACGCCCGCCGCAAAAGTGCCCGCCGCGGCCAATCGCTCCGCCTTGATCAGCGAGCCGAGCATCTCGCGCCGCTGCGTAACGTCGCGCAGGATCATCTGGATGAATTGCTTTTTGCCGTAGGTGATGAGTGCGGAGTTTACGTCGAAGAAAAACGGCCCGATCGGAAATTCCGAGACCTGTGCCGAGCCCTGGTGGAGAACCGTCTCCAGGCTTTCGATCACGCCCGCTCGCCGCTCCGGCGGCACCAACTCCTGTAGGGAGTGTCCGATGACATCCTGCTTTTTAGTGTGCCCGAGTTCCCATTCGTCCCAATCCTTTTCATGTCCCTGCCCAGATTCCATCTGATGGAGTCGCAGGGCGGCCGCATTCATCCCGATCACAATCCAGGTGTGCGGCTCGATCTCGTACATTGGATCCGGCGCGTGGTCGACGGTGTTGCGGTACTTTTCTTCAGATTCGCGGAGCAGCCGTTCGCGCGATTCGATGTAGAACTGCGAGACCATCAGGCGCCGCTCGTCGATTGCCGCGACCATCAGGTCGCGCACCCGTTCCATCGCGGGACCGGTCATCGTGGATTTGACGTGCTCGAGAATGATCTGCTTGAGCGCGATGTGGATGACGTTGAATTGAGACGGCATGAGCCGCTGGAGCATCCCCTCCTGGCAATGTCGGCGCAGATAAATGTAAGTGCAAATGTTGTCGGGATCGCGCAGATGGTCGATGAAGCGGATGAGAGAATTGACCATGTTGTCTTTGCGGCCGCCCGCGTCGTACTTGGCGTGCCCGTGGATGATGTAGGCGATAGATTCTCCCCACTGCTCGACGATGCCGTCGAAGTGCCGGTCGATCAGATCGGCGGCCTCGGCGCGAATCTGGATGCATTCGGGCGTGCGGCTCCAGATGGTCGGACCCCACAGGCGCGATAAGGATTGCTCGATCTCGGCGAGCTGGTCCCTTATCGCCTGTACTTCTTCGGGGGTCGGCTCAATTAGCGCGTCGTTCGTTTCACGTTGTGATTTTGACTTTGGTGGTCGGTGGCATCCGCAGGCGAGCGATAGTTTCATTTCGGTAAAACCCGATGGAAAATTTTTTCTAAGCGATTACTTCAACTGACGTATAACATTCGCAAAATAACCAATCTAGCGTGTGCATTGGGGCAGCATGATGCCTGATTTTGCACCCCGCGAAACGTTCGCTCGTAGACCTCGCGAGGCGCAAATCGTACAGCGCTATACCAATTGGTTTGCGCAGAGCGGGCGATTGCCGAAAAAGCCGCACATTCGCGGGATTTTTCCGGTGGCACGGCTTTGGCACTTAGGTCCTTATCGAGAGGACACCAACATCCATGCCTACCAATCCCTGCCGTGCGCAAAGCGTCACCCCTCACGGTAAGTTCCTTTCTCGCGCAGGTCAGAAATTCTTTTTCAAGGCGATGCGGCTCGCTGACGTGAGCGGATCGCTCGACTTCGGGCAGAAGCTCAAACTCAGAAAACGGCTCGACGATCTCAGAGCGGCGCACACCACCGGACTGGTGCTGACGGAGGCGCAGTCGCAACCCTGCCTTGACATCGCGGCGCAGTCGGGGCTGGTCGCGATGGTCGAGTTGAGAATCACGACCGATGAACTGACGAGCCGCCGCGGATGGAAGTCCGTCGTCTCGCGAATCGCGCACACGGCAAATATTTTCGGCAGGCATCCGGCGCTGGTCGGTTACATCCTCGATTGCGAAATCGGACAGGACGCGTTGCGCGCGGGTGGACTCGAAAACGCGCGGCGGCGCGTGCGCAGCGTCGTGAAGACTATCAAGGGGCGCGCGCCGGAGACGATGGTCGGAATAAAGGTGCGGCCGGAAACCCGCGCACTTTCGATATTGGAAGAAGATTTTCTCTACGCTGAAATTCCTGCGCTCGAGCCGGTCCAGATTCGCGACTTCGTCGTCGCCTTACACAACGTCGCCGAAGCGCGGCCGGTGGTGATCGAATTCAAGGATGCATCGCCGGGGCAGGACGAAGCGGTCGCAGTGGCGTTCGGCACGGGTGCGGCTGGCGTAGTTGCTCCTCCTGTTCCTGCCCCAGTCTCTCACGACTGGCTCGGCGTGCGGATGATGCGCGCGTCCGATGTGATGCCATTCGTGACGCTCAACGGCACTTGCCCGCCGGGACCGGCGAAGATGCCGATGGTGTCGGTGGCGATTTGCGCGTACAACGCGGAGCGCACGATGCGGCCGTGCCTGGAGTCGTTGCGGCGCCTTGATTACCCGAATTTCGAAGTCATCATCGTCGATGACGGCTCGCGTGACAAGACCGCGGACATCTCGATGGACTTTCCAGAGTTCCGGCTTATCCGCCAGCCCAACAAAGGACTGAGCGTCGCGCGTAACGTCGGGATGCATGCGGCGCGCGGCGAATTCATTGCGTATACGGATTCAGACTGCGTCGTCGATCCGCATTGGCTGACGCTGATGATGCGCTCGATGGTCGAAAACAACTTCGACGGATGCGGCGGACCGAACTACGCGCCTCACGAAGACGGCTGGATCGAAGCGAGTTGCGCGGCGTCGCCGGGCGCGCCATGCCACGTGCTGGTCGCGGAGGATCGCGCAGAGCATCTGGCGGGCTGCAACATGGTTTTCTCGAAGGCGGCGCTCGCGAAGATTGGCGGATTCGATACGCAATTCACGGCCGCGGGCGACGACGTTGATATTTGCTGGCGAATGCTCGACGCGGGCTTCAAGCTGGGCTTCTCGCCTGCCGCCTTCGTCTGGCACTTCCGGCGCAACACGGTGAAGGCTTACTACGGACAGCAGCGCGGATACGGACGCGCCGAGGCGATGCTGTATCCGAAATATCCCGAGCGCTTCAACGTGATGCGACAAATTGCGTGGCGCGGGACGATTCCCGGTCTCGCGCGCACGATTCCCGGCGGCAGCCGCAAGCGCGTGCTGTGGAACGCGACCGCGGGCGCGCAGACGCTGTTCGATCCCGGTCTGACGTTGCTCAAAGTTCTGCCGCAGACGCTCGAATGGACCGTGCTCTCGGCGGTCGCGATTGTCGCGTCGATGGTGCTCGGCGTATCGCTGATTCCGGCTGCGGCGATGCTGGCGCTCGGGCCGATTTGGGCGCTCTACTATGCGTGGCATGCACCGCTCGATAAATCTCACGAGAGTTTCACCGCGCGACTCCTGATCGCGTATCTCGCTTACACGGGGCCGATGGTGCGAACGATGACGCGCTACAAGACACGGGCGAAAGCCCTGACGGGAATCGGCGGCAGTGATGGCGTGCGCCAGCGCCCGACGATCAACTGGCTGCGACGCACCGTGCGGCTGGACTACTGGAACAACGAGAGCATCACGCGCGACCGCCTGATGGACAAGATGCTGAAGCTGTTCGCGCGCACCGGGCACGGCGCAATCGTCGACGCGGGATGGAACGACTACGACCTGGAAATTCGGCCGAATCCGTGGACGCGAATCGAGCTGAAGACCGCCGACGAAGAGCACGAGGCGGGCAAAGTCACCAATCACGTGCTGGCGCGCATAAAGTTCACGCGAATCAGCACGATGGCTCTGGCGGCGGGCGTGCTTAGCGCGGCGGCCGCGGCTGTGGCAGGACTGCCGGAGATAGCGCTCGGCCTCGCAGCGCTCACGATAGCCGGCGCCCTGTGCATAGCATCCGCGATGCTCGAAGCCGCACGACTCGCGCATCGCGCGACCGAGGAATGCGCCACCGAGCTGAATCTCGCGCCGCTCGGCGTCCTGATACGTCAGCCCTCAACCGCGGAAGTCGCAGCATCCGCACGCAAGCCAGCGCGAGCGCAGTTGGCCCCGCAAGAGCGCGGCGCCGACTAGTTTACTCCAGTCGTCCAGAGCGCCCGACGCAAGCGGCTCTATAGGGTCGTCGTAGCGATTTCCCGAAGAATCGAATAAACTGCTAGTTCATGCAGGCCGGCAAGCGGAATAATTCCATTGGGACGCAGGTGCTGGACGCGGAGATCGCTGCGTTTGAAAACCTTCGCGAGGAATTGGAACGGACGCACCTGGGCCAGTTCGCATTGTTTTTCGAGGGTAAGTTTGTCGGCGCATATCCAGACTTCGATTCTGCGGGGAGGGCAGCGCTTTCGCGATCCAAAAGAGGGCCGTTTCTTATCCAGCAAATTGGAAGCCCCATCGGTCTAGACCCCGACACGGCCATGCATTTGCGTCACCATTAAACCTTGCCGACGCTAAATTGCGGTCCCGGTTCATCGGCAGCGCTCATCCGACAAGGCGCGACCATCGACATTGTCCTTAGATCGCCAATTGACGGCCGGGAAGTCGTGCTGCAAGCATTGATCGACATCGGTTCTCAACTGACATTTGTAGAAAGTCGTTGTCTCCAAGGATGGGCACCGCTTCCAGTGACAGGGCCGGGGCGCTTCGCAGGTGCAGGTGGGCAGTTCTCGACCCACATCTTTCTGGCTGAAATTGAAATTCCTGCCCTGAATCTACGCGAACTGACTGAGGTTGTCCTCGAGGACCTGGGTGGCAGGCAAGCAATTCTGGGTCGAAGCCAGTTACGTGATTGCGTGCTCGTTTACGACGGTCCCAAAGGCACCGTCCAACTTCGAAAATAAGGCGAATCAGTCCTCTGAAACGTCAGCTTTCAACCGTGGAACGCGGCGGCGTCCGAGCGTAAGCCAGCGCGCGCGCAGCTAGCCTCGCAGGAACGCATCGCCGACTAGCGAACCGCAACTCGCTGGGGCTTTTCTCCCACCACCATTCCAAGCGAGATCCAACGCCCGCCGTCGCGTTGAATGAGTTCGCGTTCGAGATTCTTCCGGGGAGAGGCTAGCCGGCTCGAAGGCATAAGCTTTTGAAGACTGGCTGAAGCCGGACCTTCTTCCGAATATTTCAGCCACCAATCGAAAAGCGTCGGGGAAATACGATTGCTCGACGACCTTAAGGCCGGTGCCCCGGAATAGCTCCGCGTTCCACTCTGCCGAGCGGAAATGATGCTCGAACGTCAAGTTGCCGGCCCGATCGATCTCGGCGACATCGGGCGGAATTGGCATCGGCATGCACATCGGTTCTGCGATTCCGATACGGGCTCCGACTTTGGCCACTCGCACCATCTCGCCGAGCGCACTCGGCCGATCGCCACCGATCATCTCGAACGAGCCGACGCTTATGATGGCGTCGAAGGTTTCGTCGGCGAACGGGAGTTCTTGCGCCTTAAGCTTGAGCCCGACAACTCTCTCCCACACACCCTCGTCGGCGGCTCGGGTTTGTATATGCGCGCCGCCGAACCACGGCTCCAAGGTGAAAACTGTCACGTCCCAATGTTTGGCCAGTGTCGTCGCGATTTGACCCGACCCGCCACCTACTTCCAGCACTCTCATCCCGGGCTGGATGCGTGCTGCTTCGATCAATGGCAGCGCCACCTCTAATGAGCCGGGACCCCAGGCGTCGCGATCTCTGCCTTGCAAAAAAGGATTCGTCATACAGGACGAGGAACCGGAATCAGTCTTCCAGGATTTTATGGATCGATTCGAGGTCGCGGCGGACTTCGTTTAGTACGCGGCGGGCTTGGCCGTCGATGCCGGGCGAATCCGATGGTGCGCGCTCGGCTGACTGAGACGCGGGCTTCACGAGCGGCTTGCCGCTCATCAGTGCGTCGATGCCGAATTCCTTGATGTGCTTGTTCGCGCCGACGATGGTGAAGCCTTCGTCGTGCAGCAGGCGCTTGATGAGGCGCAGCACGTCGAGGTCTTTTTCCTGGTAGAAGCGATGCTTGGTTCGGGTGTGCTTGGGTTTCAGGAACGGGAACTGGGTTTCCCAGAAGCGCAGCACGTAGGTCTCGACGCCCAGCGCTCGCGCCGCCTCGCCGATCTTCAAGCCGCGCTCCGGGAACAACGGCATCGCGGTTGGTTTTGGCGCGGCGGGTTTTCGCTTTCGGTGCCGAACCGATGTCTGGCGTGGCATCGGCGTCAGACCTCCGGCTTGGCGCTGTTGTTGTTGACCCGTTCCTTCAACACCTGGCTCGGCTTGAAGGAGAGGACGCGGCGGGAATCGATGGTGATCGGCTCGCCGGTCTGCGGGTTGCGCCCGCGGCGCGCATGTTTCTGGTTGACGAGAAAGGTGCCGAAGCCGGAAATTTTCACTTTCTGACCGTGGCGCAACGAATCCCTGATGATCGCGAACACCGCTTCGACCACATCACAGGCTTCCTTCTTCGAGGAGCCTACCCGCTCGTAGATCAGATCTACAAGATCGGCTTTAGTCATGCCCTGCGGCGTAACGATCCCCACCCGCTCGCGTTAGGCACGCTTAACTACCGCAACTCCGCCCCCAACCGCGTCCGCGCCTGCTCGATCAGCACGGCATGAATGCGGTTAACCTCCTCATCGGTCAGCGTGCGATCCTTTGCACGGTAACGACAAGCCAACGCCACGCTCTTCTTTCCGGCCGCCACCGCCGTCCCCTCGTACACGTCGAAGACCTCGACGCTCTCCAGCAGCGACGCGCCGCACTCCCGAATGGTTTTCACTACCATATCCGCCGGGAAATTCCGATCCAGCACCAACGCCAAATCGCGCCTGATAGCGGGAAATTTTGGCGGCGGCGAGAAAGTTTTGCGCGGCGAGAAACCATAGGAAATGAGCCTACTCAAGTCAAGTTCGTAGACCGCGCACGGATCGTTCAGGTCCAGGCGCATCGCCTCCGCCGGATGCAGCTCGCCAATCAAACCGATCCGCGCGTCGTCGAGCGTAACGATCGCGCTGCGCCCGGGATGCAGGAATGGCGTTTCGTTGTCAGCACCGTCGATCGCCTTGAATGCCACGCGCGGCAAAATTCCGATCGCGTCGAAGTACGTCTCGAGAATCCCCTTGATCGAAAAAAATCCCGCCGCGACGCTATGCTCGCCAATCGCGGAGAGCGCGTAGGGTCCGTAGCTGACGGCGGCGAGATGTTGATGCTCGGTCGCGATGTCGCCGTCCATGCGGAAGACCTTGCCCATTTCAAACGCGTGAAAGGCGCGCGCCTCGCGATTCAAATTGAATCTGAGCGATGCGACGAGTCCCGGCATCAGGCTCACGCGCAGCTCGCTGAGTTCCGCGGATAGCGGATTGGAAACTTTGACGGGCCGTGCCGCGGCTTGAATCCCAGAAAAGCGCGCGTTGTCGGCCGGTGCGATGAACGCAATGGTCGCGGCCTCGGTCAGGCCGCATCCCAGCATCACCTCGCGCGTGCCTTTGATGAACTCGCGCTCGCGATTGACCGGCGCCAGCGCCGCGATCCGCGGCGGCAGCAGGGCGGGGATGTCTTCGAGTCCGCCGAGGCGCGCGACTTCCTCGATCAAGTCGGCCTGCTCGACCAGGTCGGAGCGGAATGACGGCGGCACTACCGCGAGCACGCCCTTGGCGCGCGTGCTCACCTGCGCGCCCAGCGATTTGAGGCGGCTGCGGGCGACTCCTGGCGGTATCGCGGCGCCGAGCAGCGATTCCATCGCGCCGAGGTCGAGCGCAATCTCGCGCGGCTCGGCTTTGCGCGGCTCGAAGTCGGCGATCGGCGACGCCTCGCGTCCGCGCGCGATCTTGCGGATCAATTCGGCGGCGCGAATCAGCGCGCCGACCTGTCCCGCTCGATCGATGCCGCGCTCGAAGCGGTAGCTCGCCTCGCTGCGCAAACCGAGGCGCCGCGCCGTGCGCGCGACGGTCATCGGCTCGAAGTACGCGCTCTCGAGCAAAATTGTATTCGTCGAATCGCTGACCTCGGAGTTGAGGCCGCCCATCACGCCGGCAATCGCGAGCGGCTTGTCGGTGTCGGCGATCAGCAAGTCGTCCTGGTCGAGCGCGCGCGTGACGTTGTCGAGCGTGACGAACTCGCGCGTGTCGCCGGCGCGGCGGACGACGATTTTGCCGCTGGCGATTTTCCCGTAGTCGAATGCGTGCAACGGTTGGCCGAGCTCGAGCATGACGTAGTTGGTCGCGTCGACGACGTTGTTCAGCGCGCGCATCCCGCACAGCTCAAGCCGGCGCCTGAGCCACGCCGGCGAAGGGCCGACTTTAATTCCCGTCATCGCCAGTGCCGCGTAGCGCGGGCATAGATCGGGCGCATCGATCGAAACCGAAATCGTAAACCGCTCGCCGTCGGGCGGGCCGGCCGAATGCGCCGCGCGCAGCCGGGGCGCGCGCAGCCTGGCGGCGAACAACGCGGCGACCTCGCGCGCGAGGCCGAGAACAGACAGGCAATCGCCACGATTCGGCGTGATCTCGACGTCGAGCACGGTGTCGTCGAGGTGCAAATACGCGGCCACTTCGCCGCCGAGCGGCGCGTCGGCGCCGAGCGCAAGAATTCCCGCATGATCCTGCGACAGGCCGAGCTCGCGCTCCGAGCAGAGCATGCCCTCCGACTGCACGCCGCGAATGACGGCTGCCTCCAGCGGCGGCTCCTTGCCAAGCTGCGCGCCGACGAGAGCAAGCGGCGCGATCATGCCGGCCTTCACGTTGGGCGCGCCGCACACCACTTTGAATTTCCCTTTTTCGCCGGCATCGACGTCGCAGAGATTCAGCCGGTCCGCGTTGGGATGCTTCTCGACGCTGACGACCCGCGCGGCGAACACGCCCGCGAATCCCGGCTTGAGTTTTTCGACGCTCTCGACGACCAGCCCGGCGAAACTGAGCCGTCGCGAAATTTCCTCCACCGGCGCGTCGACGCTGACGAAGTCGCGCATCCAACTGAGCGGCAGCTTCATCGCACACCTCCGCTGAGTGCCGGGAACTGGCTCAGGAAGCGAAGGTCGTTCTCGAAGAACAGGCGCATGTCGTCGACGCCTAGCTTCATCAGACCCGTGCGCTCGACGCCCATGCCGAACGCGAAGCCCTGGTACTCGTCGGGGTTGTACTCGACCGCGCGCATCACGTTCGGATGGATCATTCCGCAGCCGAGCACCTCGGTCCATCCGGAATGCTTACAAACGGGACAGCCGGCGCCGTCGCAGATCAGGCAATGCATGTCGAGCTCGGCGCTCGGTTCAGTGAATGGAAAGTAGCTGGCGCGAAAACGCACCGCGGTCGTGCCGAAAAACGCGCGCGTGAATTCCGCCAGCACGCCCTTCAGATGCGCCATCGTGATGCGCCCGCGCTTGTCGACCATGAAGCCCTCGATCTGCGTGAACATCGGCGAGGCGCGCACTGACAGGTCGTCGCGCCGGTAGCATCGCCCCGGACACACGACCGCCAGCGGCGGCCGGCGTTTCTCCATCACGCGGATCTGGCCGTTCGAGGTATGCGTCCGCAGCAGCATCCCACCCTCGACGTAGAAGGTATCCAGCATGTCGCGCGCCGGATGATGCGGCGGGAAGTTGAGCGCCCCGAAGTTGTGGAAGTCGTCCTCGATATCCTGGGTCATCGCGACTTCGAAGCCCATCGACTCGAAGATGCCGAGCATTTTTTCGAGAATGTCGGTGATTGGATGGATGCGCCCGCGCGCGATGCGCATCCCCGGCAGCGTCACGTCGAGGCGTTTTTCATTGAGCGACTTCGTTAGCGCCGCGGCTTTGAGCTTCTCGCTAAGCGCCTCGATGCGCGCTTCGACTTCGCGCTTGATCTGATTGATGAGCTGGCCGATTGCGGGGCGCTCGGCGTTGGGAACCTCGCGCATCCCGCGCATGATTTCCGTCAGCTCGCCGGAGCGGCCGAGCACGCGCACGCGAACGGCGTCAATCTGCGCCTCGCTGGCGTCGTCGCCAAGTTCGGCCATCGCGCGGCGCCTGATTTCTTCGAGTTGTTCTCTCATCGCGGGTAAGCCCTCTGGCCCTTCACTCCTGGACATCGTTGCGTTCCCAGTTTCCGTGTCTTTATTCTGGTGTCGAGCTCCCAGAGCGCGTTCTTGTTGCTGGTCCACTCCAGCAAATGGTAAGCGGCGGCATACGGCACCCACCTATATTCGGTGTGCTCCCTCGAAAGAGTAATTTCCGGAGAATTCATTTCGACACCAAAGCTATGCTCGGGGATGACCAGTACATTAGGTCCCCATTTGAAGCCGCAAATGTTTACGACTGGAATCGTCGACAACGAGTCGAGCGCGAAGTAGCTGCTGTTCAGTGGTATTCCGCCTTCTTCGAGCGCTTCACGTCGGGCCGATTCCGGGGGCGACTCGTTAGATTGGCCGCCTCCAGCGATTCCTTGCCATAAACGGCAATCGGCTCGGCGGAAAATAGCGTACAACAGGTCACCGCCCTTCAGTTTTCTGAATGGCATTACCAAAATCTGATAAGGGGACCGCTTCATATCCGCTTTACCTCTGCAATGTTGCACGCGCACTGAAAAAACCAAAAACAAAAACAAAAAACCACGTGGGCGATCACCCACATGGCTTCCTGGTGCGCGGCGCTTTCGAGCGGCGCGGCTCTATGCTGCTTTTGAGCCGAGCGCGCTGATAGCGGTGCGCACCAGCTCGGTAAACAATGCGTCGCGCTCCTGCGCGAGCTTCGCGAGCATCTTGCGATCGACCTCGACGCCGGCCTTCTTCAGCCCGTTCATCAGCGCGCTGTACGAGATTCCGCTTTCGCGGGCGAGCGCGTTGATGCGCGCAATCCAGAGCGTGCGGTAGTCGCGCTTCTTGGCCTTGCGATCGCGATAGGCGTAGGTAAGGCCCTTTTCGAGGGTCGAGCGGGCCTGCCGATAGAGTTTGCGCCCACCGACGAAACCGGAGGCGAGCTTGAGTTGACGCTTATGACGGCGGCGCGTCTTGGGTCCGCCTTTGGCGCGAGGCATCGGAGTGGTGAAATCCTTCCTTGGTAGATATGCGGTGCGTTAATTTTTTGTTGGCCGCGCTCACGCGTACGGCATCATTACTTTGACTTTTTCGGCGTCGGCCTTGCCCAGAATCCCAGTCCTGCGCAGCCGCGCCTTCTGTTTCGGGTTCTTGGCCGAGAACATATGGCGGGCATACGCGTGTTTGAATTTGACCTTGCCGCTCTTGGTCACGGAAAAGCGCTTGGCGGCGGTACGGCTGGTCCTGATTTTCGGCATACGATGGTCGCTTCTTTCCTGAAAAATTTTCTTTCAATGCTATCGCGGCGTCAGCAGCACGGACATGTTGCGTCCTTCCATCCGTGGCGTGCCTTCCGCCTGCGCGATATCCGTTACCGTCGCGATAATTCTCTCGATCAGTGCGCGTCCGAGTTCCGGATGAGTGATCGCGCGGCCCCGGAACGAAACGGTGAGCTTAACACGATGACCCTCTCCAACAAAGCGCTTGATGTGCGCGGTTTTGAAGTCGACGTCGTGCTGCCCGGTCGCCGATCCCATCTTCACTTCCTTGATCATACTGATGGTGTGCTTCTTGGAGTCGTGCGACTTTTTCTTCTGCGCGTAGCGGTACTTGTCGAAGTCGGTGACGCGGCAGACCGGGGGCGTCGCCGTCGACGAGACCTCGACGAGGTCCAGGCCGCGGCTCTCCGCAACTTTGATAGCCTCGCGCAGCGGCAGGATTCCGACCTGGCTGCCGTCGGCGTCGATTACACGGACTTCTTGCGCGCGAATCAGGTTATTGACGCGAATCGCGGGCTCCCTTGAGGGTGGGGTTCTGAAATCTCTACGGATAAAGCACCTCCTCCGGCTTGATGGCCGGATGAACTTCCTAAGCCGGCACCGGCTCCTTCTTTAATTTTTCGACTAAGTCTTTAAGCGGCATCGCATTGCTCTTCTCGCCGCGCAGCAGCCGCAGCGAGACCGAGCGATCGGCAGCCTCACGCTCGCCGACCACGACCATGTACGGCACCTTGGCGAGTTCGGCTTCGCGAACTTTGCGGTTAAGCGTCCCGTCGCGGATATCGGCATGGGCGCGGAATCCCTCGCGCTTGAGGAGGTCGGCGATCTCTTTGGCATAATCTTCGACCTTCTCGCTGAGCGACAGCACGCGCACCTGCTCGGGCGCGAGCCACAGCGGCAGCACGCCGCCGGTATGCTCGATCAGCACGCCGATGAAGCGTTCGAGCGATCCGAGGATCGCTCGATGTATCATCACGGGACGCTCCTCGACGCCCGCGCTGTTCGTATACGTCAGGTCGAAGCGCTCGGGCATGTTGTAATCGAGCTGAATCGTCGCGACCTGCCACTTACGCTTGAGCGCATCGGATACGTAAATTTCTATCTTGGGGCCGTAGAACGCGCCTTCCTTCGGATTGATCTCGAACGGGATTTCGGCCCACTTCATCGCGTTGGCGAGCTTGCCCTCGGACATCTGCCATTGCTCTTCGGTGCCGAGATGCTGCTCGGGCATGGTCGCGAGCTTGAACTCGACGTGCTCGAAACCCAGCGCACCGTAAACGTCGCGCACCATCTCGAGATTCATCTTCACTTCATCCACGATCTGATCTTCGCGGCAGAAGATGTGCGCGTCGTCCTGCGACATCGCGCGCACCCGCATCAGGCCGTGCAGCGTGCCCGAGCGTTCCGCGCGATGGAGCCGGCTGAACTCCCCAAATCGCAGCGGCAAGTCGCGATACGAGCGCTTCTCGGCGCGATACACGAACGTATGGCCAGGGCAATTCATCGGCTTTAGCCCGTACCCGTGATGCCATCCGTCGGGTCCGGTGTCGATGGTATGCGTGTCGCTGTCGGGATCGGGCGAGAGGAACATATTCTCGCGAAAATTTTCCCAATGCCCCGACGTATTGAACATCTCATTTTTGAAAATCAGCGGCGTGACGACTTCGTCGTAGCCGTAGCGCCGGTACAGCCGACGCATGTAGTCGATGAGCGCGTTGAAGATGATGACGCCCTTGGGCAGGTAGAATGGCGAGCCCGGCGAGATTGGATCGAAGATGTACAGGCCCATCTCGCGGCCGAGCTTGCGATGGTCGCGCTGACGGGCGAGCTCGACGAGCTTCAGATGCTCCTCGAGTGCCTCCTTGCTCGCGAACGCGGTGCCGTAGATTCGCGACAGCATCGCGTTGTGCTCGTCGCCGCGCCAATACGCACCGGCCACGCTGGTGAGCTTGAATGCCTTCAGGTAGCGCGTCGAGGGCACGTGCGGTCCGCGGCAGAGATCCAGCCAGTCGCCCTGGCTGTAGATCGAAACGTGATCGTCCGCGATGCCCTGGATTATCTCGACCTTGTACTTCTCGCCCATCGCCGAGAATTTGCGGATCGCGTCCGCGCGCGCGACTTCGGTCCGCTGGATTTTGCGATCGGCCTTCGCCAGCTCGCGCATCTTCGCTTCGATCTTCGGCAGATCCTCGACCGTGAACGGCGTGGCGGGCGCGAAGTCGTAGAAAAAGCCGTCCTCGATCACCGGGCCGATCGTCACCTGCGTGCCCGGATAGAGCGATTGCACCGCCATCGCCATCAGATGAGCGGTGGAATGGCGGATCACCTCGAGACCCTCGGGCGAGTCGGCAATCACCGGCTCGACGGCGGCGTCATGCTCGAGCTTGCGCGTGAGATCGACGACTTTGCCGTCGATTCGCGCGGCTACCAGGTCGCGGCTTGGAATTCCGTTCAGGACGTCGCGGACGACAGTGCCAACCGGCAGGACGCGCGATTCGCCGCCCAAGGTTACGGTTACTTCGGAACTCATCAAGCGAAGATTCTAATCATTGCGGGGAAGTGGCGGGAGTCAACAAAATTCGCGCTCGCAGGTGTGGGCACGGACCTGGTAGGCACGGGCGGGATTGAACCGCCGACCTCTTCCGTGTCAAGGAAGCGCTCTCCCACTGAGCTACGTGCCTTCACGGGCGAGGGGTATTGAATAGACAGATCAAGCAAACGCCAACGGTAACGGATTATGCGCTGGCGGGCAACCGAAGTTTCGCGAGTCACGATTCACCGCGCGCGGCAGGCGACCGTAGCGGGGGCATCTGCTAAGCTCCCGCGCCAAGTATCGCGCGCGCCGGGAGGGACGCCACGCCTCAGAAAATGGATCGCGAGCGCATAGTGCAGCTCTTCTTCTTCGGCTTCCTGGCCGTGATGGCCTACGAGCTGTACGAGCTGATGCTGCCGTTCCTGACGCCGCTGGCGTGGGGAATACTGCTCGCCTTCATGGCGCATCCGGCGCTTATCGAGGTCGAAAAGTACGTCAAGCGGCGCTCGCTGTCGACGGCGATCATCAGCGTCGTCGTCGGGCTTGGCGTCATACTGCCTGCCATCTGGCTCTCGGGCCGCCTGGTGGTCGAGGCGCAGACGCTATACGTGCAAGCCGCCCAAATGGTGAACACGGGGGGAGTGACAAAGCTGCACGACTGGGCGGTCCACACCGACCTTGGCGCATGGATCGCGAACAAGATGGCGGAACGCGGCTACAAACTCGACGAAGAGCTGCCCAAGCTCACTTTGCAAGCGGCGCAGATAACCAGCGATTACGTGGCCAAGAATGCGACTTCGGCCGCGAAAAACGTCCTCGGGTTTATCGTCGACTTCGGTATCGCGTTGCTCGCGTTCTTCTACATGCTGCGCGACGGCGACTACTACTACAAAAGCCTGCAAGACCTGACCCCGCTGCATGAAGATGACAAGAAGGCGATTTTCGATACGCTGCGGACGACGCTGTCGTCGGTGATGCGCGGCTTGATGCTGACCGCGGTGCTGCAGGGTGTGACGATCGGCCTTGGCATGCTGATCTTCGGCGTGCCGTACTGGCTATTCCTCGCGATCGCATCGGCGGCCGCGGGCCTGATGCCAATCGGCGGCACCGCGCTGGTATGGATTCCCGCGACACTCTACCTGGGGTTTGCGTCGGGCTGGTCGGCGGCGGTCGGCCTCATTATATGGTGTTCGATCGCGCTTGCCGTGATCGACAATTTCATCAAGCCGCTCGCGATGAAGCATGGCACCGGCCTGCCCACGATCGCGCTGTTCCTCGGGATTCTCGGCGGCCTTGAAGCCTACGGCCCGCTCGGCCTGTTCCTGGGCCCGGCAATCATGTCGGTGTTCGCCTCCCTCCTGCAAGTTTATAGAAAGGAATACTCAGGCACCCGCAAAGAAGCAGCGTGAGCGCTGCAGGCGGGGGCGCACGCACATGCATCAACAGATACGATCTCGCTTGAACTACCTTTCAGTGCTTAGAAGAGTTCACCCTGAACTTTTAGCCTGATAACGCGGCACCCGACTCTGCTAGACTAGGCGCATGAAAGGACTACCAATAGAACAGATCTCCGCCGCGCAATTCTGGGGTCCGGTAGCCTCTCAGGAAAAATCAAATTTTGACGGAACGAAACTACCGATAGGGGTATCGCCTGCCCGGACCACAATATGTAGTAGGTGTTCGCCGATCTCTGCCTTTTACGGCGCCTTGAGGAACACCAAAAACTATGAGTTGCTCGTTGTGGCGCCGCATAAGCCTGCTGTCTAAAATGACCGGTTTGGAGCGTCGCCGATGAGCGACAGAGAGCAACTCGCGCTGCATATCGTTCACCGTCTCGTCGAATCCGGCTTTCGCGCCGTTTTTGCGGGCGGATGTGTGCGCGATCGAATTCTCGGCATAGAGCCGAAGGACTACGACATCGCCACCGACGCGCGTCCCAAGGTTGTGCTGAGGATGTTCGACCGCACTGTCGCGGTCGGCGAAAAGTTTGGCGTGATCGGCGTAGTGCTCGGCGAAGGCAAGCCGATCGAAGTCGCGACCTTCCGCGCCGACGCTGAATACACTGACGGACGCCGGCCGTCGTCGGTGCGCTTCGGCGCTATCGAGGAAGACGCGATACGCCGCGACTTCACAGTCAACGGGATGTTTTACGATCCCATCGCGGATCGATTGATCGATTTGGTCGGCGGGATGCGCGATCTGCGCGCCGGAATCATCCGCGCGATCGGAAATCCGTACGATCGCTTCGACGAGGACCATCTGCGCATCCTGCGCGCTGCCCGCTTTGCCTCGCGGCTCAACTTCACGATCGATCCCGCGACCTGGGCCGCGATGAAGCGCGCCGCGCCGACGATTGTTGGCATTGCGGCTGAGCGAATCGGCGAAGAAATCGTCATGATGATGACCGAGGGCGCCGCCGCCCGCGCGATGGATCTGATGATGGACAGCGGCCTGATGCAAATCCTGCTGCCTGAAGTCGTCCTGATGCGCGGATGCGCGCAGCCCGAAAATTTCCATCCGGAAGGCGACGTTTACACGCACACGCGGATTGGCGTGGCGATGCTGCCCGCGGAATGCACCGAGACCGTCGCGTTCGGAATCCTGCTGCACGATATCGCCAAGCCGAAATGCCGCGCGGTCGTAGGCAACAACAACAAGGTCACGTTCTATGGGCATACCGAGCACGGCGCTGTGATGGCGGCTACCATGCTCGCGCGGCTGAAACGCTCGCGCGCCGTGCAGGAGCGGGTCGCGTACCTCGTCAAGAATCATCTGAAGCTCTGCATGGCGCCGCGGATGCGTCCGTCGACGCTCAAGCGGATGCTCGCGGAAGACGGCTTCGACGAGTTGATGGAGGTCGCGTTCATGGACGCGATGGCGTCGAGTTCGTACCTCGGCTTCTGGCATTTCTGCCGCCACGCGATGACGACGATGACCGCCGCCGAGATTCGTCCGCCGCGTTTGATTGGTGGCGAGGACTTGAAGCGGCTAGGATTCACCCCGGGGCCGCGCTTCAAGGAAATTTTGAAGGACGTCGAGGATCATCAGCTCGACGGCGCGCTCGAAACTCGCGAAGCCGCGCTCGAATACGTGCGCGCCCATTACGGCGCAAGCGCCGCCTAGTTGCTCCGCGCCAACGCCATAACCAAGCGCTTCGGCCGTACGCTCGCGCTCGACGGCGTCGATTTCGAGGCGCGTCCCGGAGAGATTCACGCGCTGGTCGGCGAGAACGGCGCCGGCAAGACCACCTTGATGAACGTGCTGGCCGGCGCGCTCGCGCCCGACAGCGGTGAGTCGCGTCTCGACGGACTGCCACTGCGGTCAGGCTCGCCGCGCGCGGCGTTGGCGGCCGGGATTGCGGCGGTGCATCAGAGCCCGATGCTGTTCGAACGGATGACGTGGGAGGAAAATCTCGCGCTCGGTGGCTTCGATCCGGATGGTAGCGCACTCGATCTCGCGGCGGTCGCGGCGCGCGCGTGCGCGCTCGCCGCGAAACTCGGGTTCGAACTGCCGCCCGCCGGCACCACTGTCGAGAATCGTTCGGTCGCAGAACGCGTTCGGCTCGAAGTACTGCGCGCGCTCAGCTTTAATCCGCGCGTGCTGATTCTCGACGAGCCGACCAGCGTGCTCGCGCCTTCGGAGCTGGCCGCGTTTCTCGGCTTGCTATGCAACTTGCGCGGCGAGGGGCGAATCGTGGTGCTGATCACGCACAAGCTGGCCGAGGCGATGGCGGTCGCGGATCGAATCACGGTCTTGCGACGCGGGCGCGTGGTCGCGTGCACGACTCCGGCTGAGACCAGCGAGGAAAAACTGGCCGGCCTGATGATTGGCGAAATTGTGATTCAACCCGACGCTGTCGCAACGCGGCTGCAGCCCAGCGAACCGATTCTGCAAATCGAAAATCTCACGCTCGAAGATCGCACCGGGCGCAAGATTCTTGATGGACTTTCGTTTCGCGTCGCGGCGGGCGAGATCGTTGGAGTGGCGGGCGTTGACGGCAATGGGCAGACCGAACTGGTCGAACTGCTTGCGGGCGTGCGTCATCCCAGCAGTGGAAGAATAACTTCGGACGGCACGGTGGCGGTGATACCGCAAAATCGCGACCTCGACGGACTGATTCTCGACATGCGGCTGTGGGAAAACCTGATTCTCGCGCGTCCGCTCCGGGAGCGGGTGACGTCGCACGGATGGTTGAACACCTCGAGCGCGATCGGCCTTTGCCGCGAGCTTGTCGAGCGTTTTCGGATTCGCGCGCCCGGTCCTGAAACTCTTGCCGGCGCGCTTTCGGGCGGGAATCGCCAGCGCCTGGAAGTGGCGCGCGCGATCGCGTCGCGGCCGCGCGTAATCGTCGCGCACAATATCTGCCGCGGCCTCGATCTCGCGGCGACCGCCGAAGTGCATCGCACGATTCTCGACTTCGCGGCCGGAGGAGGCGCGGTGCTGTTGATTTCCAGCGACCTCGACGAGTTGTTGGCGATTTCGGGGCGGCTGCTGATCATCAGCCGCGGTAAAATTCGCGAGACCAATCCCGGCGAGCGCGATCCCGAGCGGCTGGGCCTGCTGATGGCCGGGGCGCGCGACTGATGCTGACCTCGATTGCGAAACCGTTCGCGGCACTGGCGCTCGCCGCCGCGCTGATTTCGATCGTTCTCGCCGCGCTCGGCGCGTCTCCGTTCGGCGTGTTCGCCGCGCTTGGCGAGGGCGCCTTCGGCAACTGGTATGCGTGCGTGGACACGATCGTAAAATCCACTCCACTGGTCTTCACGGGTCTTGCGATCTCGCTCGCCTTCTCGGGCGCGCTGTGGAATATCGGCGCCGACGGACAGCTTACCACTGGCGCGATCGCAGCCGGCGCGATCGGACCGCATCTCGGGGATTTTCCGCATGCGATCGCAATCGCGACGATTCTCGCCGCGGGCGCGCTGGGCGGCGCGGTCTGGGGTGGGCTTGCCGGATGGCTGCGCGCGCGGCGCGACGTGAACGAAGTCATCAGCACGATCATGCTCAACTTCGTCGCCGTGCAGGCGCTCAGTTGGGTCGTGCACGGCCCGCTGATGGAACCGTCGCGCGCGTATCCGACCAGCTCGCCGATCGCATCCGCGGCGCAGCTCGATTTTTACTTCGCGCCGAGCCGCTTGAACCTGGGCATGCTGCTCGCGGTCGTGCTCGCCGCCGCGTGCTACGTGCTGATGTTCAATACCAGCGCCGGATTCGAGTTGCGGGCGATGGGCCGCAACCGCCGCGCCGCGACTTTTTTTGGTATCCGGATTCCAGCGCTCACAGTTTGGGTGATGGCGTTGTCGGGCGCTCTGGCGGGGCTCGGCGGCGCCGTCCAGGTTTCCGCGATTTCCCATCGATTGTACGAGAAGCTCTCGCCCGGATGGGGCTTCGAGGCTATCGCCGTCGCATTGGTGGCGCGCCTGAATCCGCTCGCGATCGTCCCGGCCGCGCTCCTGTTCGGTGCGCTCGACAACGGCTCGCAGGCGATGCAGCGCACGCAGGGAATCTCGCCCGAGCTGGTGCAGGTCATCCAGGGTCTCGTCATTCTGATCATCCTCGCGTTTGACACGCCGGCGTGGAGCGGACTTCGCGAGAATATTTTCGGCGCGGCTGGCGATGACGCGGCAACGGTGCCGCCGGTTGCGGAGACGCCCGATGCTTGAAGCGTTTCTCGTCTCCGTGATCACCATGGCGACACCGATCCTGCTGGCGGCGCTGGGCGAGTTGCTGGTCGAGGAAAGCGGCGTCGTCAATATCGGTATCGAAGGCGCGATGCTGGCGGGCGCGTTCGCCGCGCTGACGATCGCGTACTTCAGCGGCAGCACCGCGCTTGGACTGGCGGGCGCGATCGCGGCGGGCGTCGCGATCAACGCGATCTTCGCGATCCTCGTCGTGAATCTCGCCGTCAACCAGGTCGTCACCGGGACCGCCGTCAGCATCCTGGCGCTCGGCTTGACAGGAGTTTTCTATCGCAAGCTGTTCGGCGTGACGGGCAAGGCGTTCATGGTCGCGCCGATCGCAAAAATCCCGCTCGGTCCGCTCGCGCGAATCCCGCTGCTCGGTCCGGTGCTCTTCGATCACAACGCGCTGGTGTACTTCACGTTCATCCTCGTGCCTGCCCTGTGGTACGTGATCGCGCGCACGCGCTACGGACTCCGGCTTCGCGCTTGCGGCGAGCGTCCCGAAGCGGCGGACGCGCTCGGCCTCGGCGTAATCGCGACGCGATGGCAGGCGCTGATCGTGTCGGGCGCGCTGACGGGATTGGCCGGCGCGTTTCTGACGCTCGCGTACGCCAACACCTTCGTCGAGAACATCTCGGCCGGCCGCGGCTTCGTCGCGCTGTCGGTAGTGATCGTAGGGCGATGGAATCCGTGGGGCCTCGCGGCCGCATCGATCCTGTTCGGCGCCGCGATGGCGTTGCAATTCGGATTGCAGGCGCTCGGCACCACGGCGCCATACCAGCTATTTCTCGCGCTGCCATACGCGCTCACTCTCGTGGTGCTGGCAGGATTTGGAGGACAAGCAGCGGCGCCGAGCGCGCTGGGCGAACCTTACCGGCGGCAGTAGGGGAAGGGGAAGGGTAAATCACTTAATTTAATGTGAAACCCGCCGTGAGTTTCACGCTTCCTTCGGCAGGGGTGACCCCTGCACCCAGTGCTAAGAGGTGAAATCGGGTAGCGAGCGGATTGTGCGGCGATTCTTCACGCCTTTTGCTTTGGAGGTTGAAGACAATGAAACGGGAATTTTTGACAGGCTTGGCCGCTCTGTCGCTGCTGGTTGCCGCAGTTTCGACGCAGGGCTCCTACCTTGGTCCAGGAGGTGGTGGGTACTACGGCAACGGATACGGATACCCCGCATACGGGGCGTACGGGACGTCGATCGCCGGTCCGGCCTATGTCGGTGGTCCGTGGGGCTATGGATATGACTATGGCTGGTTAGACGACGGCTATTCAGATTTTGCCCTGCCGCCGCCTGCAGCGAATCCAGTCGGACCTCCGAAGACGATTCAGATTCCGCCCGGCCATACTCAGCCTCACGGTTGACCGCTGACGAGAGGCCAATAGGTGGTTAATTTTACAATTTTTGTCGCGTTTATTCTTGAATTTTTCGCTCTGAAACCGCCGCTGTTCTGGGTCGTCTAACAGATCAGAGGTACAGAGCAATGAAACGAAAAATCCTGTCAGTCCTGGCAGCTCTGTCGCTCGGATTGTGCGTAGTTTCGACGCAAGGCTGCTACGACGCTGGCTATCCAGGTGGCTACTACGGTGGAGGTGGAGGATACCCGGCATACGCCTACCGTCCTTCTTCTTTCTACGGTCCCGCATACGTCGGCCATCCGTGGGGCTACGGCTACGACCATTACGGTTACGGCGGATGGGGTCATGGTTATGCTGTTGGCCACGGCTATGCCGGTGAACATGGCTTCGCTGGCGCACAGGGCTTCGCCGGCGCACACGGCTTTGCTGGCTCACACGGCTACGCCGGCGGACACAGTGATGGCGGACACGCGGTCGCCCATTCAGGACACAGCGAATCGCACCATCGCGGCTGACCGCTGCTAAGGGCATCGAATTTCACTCGCACAATCGTGTAATGTGATCTTCGATGCCCACTCCTCTACTCGCACTTAGAGACGCGTCATTCCCGATGGCGGATTGCGCGTCTTGCGGCAAAGCGGTGCTGACGTATGTCGCGCTCGATGACGACAACGAAAACGCCGAACGCCGCGTCTGCGTGCATTGCGATTCGCCGGTTGCCGACACTCTCAAGTGGGTCTCGCCCGGCGAGCTTGAACAAGCGGGTTATTATTTCGGCCCGCCGCCCGCTGAGGGAGAGAAGACTGCATGCAGCACCGGCTGCGGCAGTTGCAGCGTCAAGAAGAACTGAGCGCGCCCGTCTGGCGCAGCGCTTCATAGACCACGATCGATACCGCGTTGGACAGATTGAGGCTGCGCACGCCCGCCTCGAAGATTGGAATCCGGTAGGCCCGGTCCGTTCTTTCGGAAAGGAATTCTTTGCCGAGACCTTTCGTTTCGCCGCCGAAGAACAGGAAATCGCCGCGCTTGTAGTGCGCGTCGAGATAGGATGTCGGCGCATGCGTCGAGAAAAATTTCGCTTTCACTCGCGGCGAATCGTGATGCATCGAGGCAAACTGCTCCCATCCGTCGTATGTCCGCAGATCGACCAGCGGCCAGTAGTCGAGACCGGCGCGCTTGAGATAGCGATCCTCGAGCGAGAAGCCGAGCGGGCCTACCAGGTGAAGACGGGCCTTGATGGCAGCGGCTAATCGCGCGATCGAGCCGGTGTTCTGCGGAATCTCGGGCCGCACCAGGACGATGTGCAGATTCGGCTCGTCAAGCTGCATCGTGGACTAGTTGCGATCAGCCGGAGCGCCGAGCGGATACCGATGGCCCCTTAGATTGACGTAGAAACGTCCGGCGTCGTCGGACTCGAAGCGGTCGCTGAGATGATAATAGGCGGAGCGGATGAACCGCGCGCGAGCGTCGCCGCCCTTGACGCGCGCATACAGCACGTTGCCAGCGCCGACTTCGAGCGCGGCGGGATCGAGCGGCTCGCGAGTGTCGTCGTTCAGCACCATCACAAAGCCGCCGAGCTCGTCGTCCTCGAGCGCCTTGACGACGTAGGGCGTATCTTCGACGGTAATGGGCGCGCGTTCCTCGGCGACTTGCAGATAGTAGCTGCCGTCGGGATTGCGCTTGATGCTCTGGCTGAACAGCAGCGAGATGCGCGGATTGTCGATGCGCTCGTCGTCGCTGTACCAGTTGCCGTCGCGCCGAAACGAGATTTTCCCCGATTCAACGGTATAGAAACCAGCCCGCGGCATTATTTTTTCACGTTGTCACGACTATCGAGGATGATTGTCACCGGGCCGTCGTTGACGAGCTCAACGTCCATCGTCGCGCCGAACTCGCCCGTCTCAACTTTAACATCGCGAGTGCGCGCGAGCGAGAGAAAATGCTCGTAGAGGCGGCGCGCTTCGTCGGGCGCGGCGGCCGCGGTGAACGACGGGCGGCGGCCCGAATTCGTGTCAGCGAGCAACGTGAATTGCGATACTACCAGCAGCGCGCCTTCAACTTGCGCAATCGAGAGGTTCATCTTGCCGGCATCGTCGGCGAATACCCGCATCCCGAGGATTCGATCGACAAGATGAGCCGAGTCGGCCTCGCTGTCACCGCTGGCGACGCCCAGCAGCACGACGAATCCGCGCGCGATTTTGCCGGTGAGGCGCCCGTTGATTCGCACCTCGGCGCGGCTGACGCGTTGAACAACTGCCCGCATAGTTGCGTCATATATATAGAGCCGCAAGTCTGCGCCAGCCGCACACTGAAAAGCCCAAAAAACCCTTTGTGGTCAGCGCGGGCGCTCGCATACTATAATTCGAAGCAACAATGATTCCTGTCTTGTTTCACCTGGGCCCGCTGACCGTTTACAGCTTCGGGCTGATGATGGCGCTGGGATTCCTGGCGGCCGACTACGTTATCCGCCTCGAATGCATACGCCGCGGCTACGATCCGGAATATTCCTCGTCGATCGTGATCGCGGCCGCCGTGGCGGGGCTCGTCGGTTCGCGGCTCTACGCGATTCTCGACGATCTGCCGACTTACCTTGCCGATCCCAAGTCGATGATTTTCTCGGGCTCGGGGTTTGTGTTCTACGGCGGCATGATCGGCGGACTGCTTGGCGCGTACCTGGTTTCGCGGTGGTACAGGATCGGCTTCGGCGCGACGATCGACATGTGCGCGCCGGCGCTCGCGATCGGACAGGCTATCGGCAGAATGGGATGCCAGCTCGCCGGCGACGGCGACTGGGGGCTGCCGTCCACGGTGCCGTGGGCGACGGCGTATCCGCGCGCGATCGTCGGCTGGGGGCCGGATACGGTGTTGAAACTCGACGAGCATTACCGGCTCGTCTCGGGCTACTTCCCTGGCGTGCGAGTGCATCCGGCGCCGGTCTACGAAACAATTCTGTATCTCGGCGTGTTTGTAATACTGTGGTCGATGCGCAAGACGTCTCATCCTGCGGGACGCGTGATGTACTGGTACCTGCTGCTGGCGGGAGGCGCGCGCTTTTTCGTCGAGTTCTGGCGAATCAATCCGCGAGTTTTCTATATGTTCAGTGAGGCGCAACTGATTGCGTTCGCGATGATGGTCGTCGGGGGAATCGCATTGCTTCTCACCAGGGAAAAAGATCACGCGGAAAGTGGACGGCAGTCGGGAGAAGGTGACCGGCGCCCCGCGATCAACGCGGCGCAGGCCTGACGATGGAGATCCAGGACAGAGTCCTCTACGCGGCCGCCGCGATTGTCGTTGCGACCGGCCTGACGATCGTGGCGCTCAACGGGCATCGCGGTGCGCGCATCGCAACTCCATCCGGAATTAACAGCGAGTCCGAGGCGCCGGTGGCGGCCGGCAGCCAGGCGGCCGATTTCAAGCTCGAGACCCTGGACGGAACGACCGTCTCGCTCGAATCGCTGCGCGGCAAAGTTGTGTTCCTCAACGTGTGGGCGACCTGGTGCGAGCCCTGCCGCGAGGAAATGCCCTCGATGCAGACGCTGTACGACAGCTTCAAGGGCAACAAGGATTTCGTCATGCTCGCGGCAAGCCAGGATACCAAGGGCCGCGCGGCGGTCGCGCCGTACGTCGCGAAAAACGGGTATCATTTCACGATTCTGCTCGACCCGGAGAACAAAATCGGCGAGACTTACGATGTCAGCGGAGTGCCCGAAACCTTCATAATCGACCGCAAAGGGCAGATTGTCGCGCACCATATGGGCGCATTTGACTGGTCGCGGCCCGACGTAAAGGACGCGTTGCAGCAACTGCTCGACGCAAAACAGGGGTGATAAATGGGATTATCGACGTAACGACACGGTTTCGCGAGCGTATGCATCAGAGCGTCGCATCTGCTTAAATGAAGCCTCGCAATCGCAATCTCGGGTTCTTGAAGTAACTAAATTTCATGATCAAAAAACACAGATGGTCCATCACGTTGGCGGTCTCACTGGGCGCCTGTTTCCTTGTCCTCCAGGAGGTTGCCGTCCGTCGCGCGCAGGCGCTCTCGAACGACACCTACCAGGAGCTCGACACGTTCGCGAGCGTGCTCGCAATCGTGCAGAAAAACTACGTCGAACCGGTCACTACCAAACGGCTGATCGACGGCGCGATCAGCGGGATGCTGGCGTCGCTCGATCCGCATAGCGCCTACCTGACGCCCGACTTGTACCGCGACCTCGAAGTCGAGACGCGCGGCAGCTTCGGCGGACTCGGAATCGAAATCACGATCAAGAACGGCGCGCTCACCGTGGTTGCGCCGATCGAGGACACGCCGGCATATCGCGCGGGACTCAAGGCCGGCGACCAGATCATCAAGATCGACGACGACTTCACCAAGGACATGTCGCTTACCGACGCGGTCAAGCGCATGCGCGGGCCCAAGGGCAGCAAGATCAAGCTGACCCTGCATCGCAACAACGTGCCCGAGCTGTTCACGGTGACGCTCGCGCGCGACGTCATCAAGATTCAGTCGGTCAAGTCAAAGACGCTTGACGGCGGCTACGGCTACATCCGCGTGACCACGTTCCAGGAGAACACCGGCGACGGCGTCGAGAAGGCGATCGACGAGTTCGAATCGAAGGACCACGGCAAGATCAAGGGAATCGTGTTCGACCTGCGCGACAATCCGGGCGGACTGCTGAACCAGGCAGTAAAAGTCTCGGACGATTTCCTCGACGGGGGCCTGATCGTTTACACGCAAGGCCGCGAGGAAAATCAGCAGCAGAAATACTTCTCGCACAAGAAGTCCGGCTTCGTTGACTATCCGATGGTGGTGCTGGTCAACGGCGGCAGCGCCAGCGCCAGCGAAATCGTCGCGGGCGCTTTGCAGGATCAGAAGCGCGCCGTCATTCTCGGCACTCAGACCTTCGGCAAAGGCTCTGTGCAGACCATTCTGCCGCTCGACGATCATTCCGCGCTGCGGCTGACCACGGCGCGCTACTACACGCCGACCGGCCGCTCGATCCAGGCCGTGGGAATCACGCCGGATGTCGACGTCCAGCCGCCCAAGGAAACGCTCGCGTCGATAACGCAGGAGGGCGCCGAGATCAACGAGAATCCCGAGATCCACGAGGCCGACCTGCCGCATCATTTCCAGAACGGGCAGAAGAAGGACGACAAGAATCCGAATACCTATTCGACTGGCGTCAGCACCGCGCCCGCCCCCGGCAACGAAAAAGGCGACAAGGGCCCTGGTGCCAAGGGCGGCAAGGAAAAAGTCGAAAAGGACGTGCAACTCGATAAGGCTATCGACATCCTGAAGCATTGGAACTCATTCAAGCTCCAGCTTGCCAAGGGCGAGTCGCAGCCTGACGCAACCGCCGCCGAGAGCGACAGCGGCAAGACCAAGGGCGACTAGACGATCGCAGTGGAATAGATGCGCGACGCGCCGGGCATCACGATGATGTCCGGCGCGTTTTTTTTCAGGCGGGCGCTTTCTCGGCTTCGGGCGCAATCAATCCGAACTTGCCCATGATCACCTGATGCTGGCCCTCCATCCGGCGCAATATATCGAGCATCACTTCGTCCTGCTGCTCGAGATGCGACATGATCGATTTCAACTCGTCCTCGGCCTTGCAATTGACTTCGTAATCCTGCTCGGCCATCAGCCGATCCTTCGCGGCTTGCCGATTCTGCGACATCATGATGATTGGCGCGGCGTACGCGGCCTGAAAGCTCAGCGCCAGGTTGAGCAGGATGAACGGGTAGGGATCCCAATGATTGATGTAGCCGGCTACGTTCACGCAGATCCAAATCGCCAGGATAATCGATTGCACGATGATGAACGACCAACTGCCCATCACCGCCGCCAGCCCGTCCGCGACTCGCTGGCCGCGCGTCAGTTTCTCGGCGTCAACCTGGTTGATATTGATAACGGGCTTGTGGCGATGGACGTGGCGGATGCGTTGCCGTTCCCATTTTTCGATAAACTGTTCGTTGGTCATCGATTCCTCCCCCTGCTCTGGATCAAAAGCATCGGCTTGATGGTAGCTTCAAAGTCCTGTGTGATCACGCGATGGGGCGAAGATTCCTTATCACTGGTACCGGCGCTGGCGTGGGCAAGACCACCGTCGGATGCGCGCTTGGATTCGCATTGCGAGCGCGCGGGATGCGCGTCGGCGCCATGAAGCCGGTCGATTCGCTGGAGTCAAAGGATGCGCAAGCGTTGGCAATCGCGGTTGGTTCCGATCTGTCGACAGACTTGATTTGTCCATGTCGCTACAGCTCGGCGCCCGCTCCTGCGGATGCGCCCGACTTGGCGCACATCTCACGATGCTTCGACGCGATCGCCGCGCAAAACGACGTCGTGCTGGTCGAAAGCGCGAGCACGATCGATTTCGCCGACCTCGCCGCGATGCTCAGCCTCGAAGTCATCGCCGTCGTGGGGAATCGTCCCGGATGTGTCGATGCAACGGTGCAAATTCTGCAACGGTGCGAGAGCCGTGAATTAAAAGTCGCCGGCTACATTCTTTGCGATTGCGATCCATCCGCAACCGACGCCAACGAGACATCGCTGAATCGAATCGTGCGCGCTCCCTACCTGGGCAGAATCCGTCATCGCGAGCCTCTGGCAAGAACAATCGTCGAAAAGCTCGTCTAGTGCGCCATAATAAGCTCACCTCTATTTAACGGACCGAAAAGCTGGGCGGCTGGAACGCGGAATACGCCCTTGATGCAGTCGTAGTTACGGACCGCAATTTGGATGTGAGTCTTCTCGAAGAAGCCCGAACCCTTGTAGACCGGTCGGCCTTCGATGAATACACCTTTCACCGTATCGACGGGCTCACCGTTCTTGTCGCTCCGGATGGTGTGGACCATTTGAATCACCGCGCAATCAAGGCGGCGTAACAAACCCTCGGAGCCATTTTCGGGTAGTTTGCGGCCGGCTGCAGCCGCGAACTCCACCAAGCTGCTATGGGCGGCTCGAACCTGCTCGATCCCAGCAGCGGTCGTCAGGTCCAAGTATAAGCCCAGAGAGATGACCGCGCCGATGACGAACGGTTTCCTGATGTCCGAGGTGCGACGTCTCCTAGCCTCGCGGGCGAAGTCGAGACCGCGAAGTGGGTTGGCTTCCCAGAAATAGATTCCGGGACCGAGCCAGTCATAATCGTTGTTGCTTTGCTTGAAGAGCTCGCCTTCCAGGACTCGTTCGCCAACGGCCTTATCGCATCCGTGGTAGCCGAGAATGAAACTCGCAGCCAGCTGATGCAAGGGAGGGCGGGCAATGAGTGGCTAGGCCCGGTAATTCTTGCTGAGCTTACCGGATTTCGTGTAAATCCCCGACTCAACCAGTACCTTCATCGCGGATTCCTTGGACCGTGTCCCCTCTTTCGTGAACTTCGCCGCTGCTTCACGGAAACGCTTAACCGCTTCACGGCTGCTCGGGTCAGCTGGAATCTTTGTCGCCGGTTTCTTGCTCTTTCCACTCATGCCATTAGTATCCTTTGCCCTGACGCTCCTTTCAAGAACAACAGTTCTGTCAAAAGAGACGTTCCGCAAGTGGTCGACTAAAATCGAAAAGCCCATCTAATGCGCCATATAGGTGACCGGCAACCCATTCTGATAAGGTAGGCGACCATGGAGGGGCAGCTCGATCTTTCGCTGCGCGGCCATCGCGCGGGCCTTATCACCGTATCGGACCTGGTGCGGATGGTTCGCGACGCGCTCGATGCAACCCTCAGCGAGTGCTGGGTGGTCGGCGAAATTTCGAACGCGCGGCTGGCGCCCTCGAATCATTTTTATTTCACGCTCAAAGACGCCCGCAGCGCGATCAGCGTCGTGATGTTCAAAACGGCATTCAACCGCGTGCGCTTCAAACCCGTCGACGGGATGGAAGTAATCGTGCACGGCCGCGTTCAAGTCTTCGAACAGCGCGGCGCGTTGCAACTTTACGCCGACGAGATGGAGCCGCGCGGCGTCGGCGCGTTGCAGGTCGCATTCGAGCAGTTGAAGCGGCGGCTCGAGGCTGAAGGACTGTTCGATCGGGCGCGCAAACGCGCGATGCCGTATCTGCCGCGCCGGATTGGAATCGTGACGGCGCGCGGCGGCGCCGGACTCCGCGACATGCTGCGTATTTTGTTCGATCGATTCCCGAGCCTGCACGTGATCTTCAGGGCCGCCAGGGTGCAGGGCGACGGCGCCGCGCGGGAGATCGCGGATGCGATCGCCGATCTCAATCGCGACGGCCGCGCCGAGGTGCTGATCGTCGGACGCGGCGGCGGCTCGCTCGAAGATTTGTGGGCGTTCAACGAAGAGATCGTCGCGCGCGCGATTTTCCGCTCTACGATCCCGGTGATCTCCGCGGTCGGCCACGAAGTGGACTACACGATTGCCGATTTCGTCGCCGACCTGCGCGCGCCCACTCCCACCGCCGCCGCGCAGATGGTCGTGCCCAGTCTGGTCGAGCTGAAGGAGCGCGTCGAGTCGCTCGGCGCATCGCTCTTGAGCGTGATGGAGCGCGAAATGTCGGGCCGTCGCGAATCGGCGGACGACCTGGCGGAGCGCATACGTCATCCCGACGGCATTGTTGCACAGGCGCGCGAGCGCGTGGCCGCCGTCGAGGCCGAACTGGCGGACGTGGCTTCCTCGCGAATCGCGGACCATCGGCGGATTGTCCGCGAATTGCGGCTGCGGCTGCGCAGTCCCGATGCGACGGTGCGTGAGATGCGTCTGCGGACGGCGCGGCTCGGCGGTATCCTTGTTCACGGCGTCCGGTCCGCTCTGGAAGCCAGGCGGCGCCAGCTCGGTGCGCAGGTGGGGATGCTCGATGTATTGTCGCCGCTTAAGGTTCTCGATCGCGGCTACGCCGTGGTAGTTAATAAGCGCGATTCGCGCGCGGTGCTCGACGCAGCCACGGTGAAATTGGACGACGAGCTGGATATCAGGCTGTCAAAGGGGCGGCTCAGGGCCCGCGCGATCGGTCGCTGATGCTTGGATCCAGGAATGAGTACTAAAACAAAGAAATTCGAGGACGAGCTCAAGGATCTTGAAACGATCGTCAGTCAAATCGATTCGGGCGAGCTTACGCTCGAAGAATCGATCGGAGCCTTCGAACGCGGCGTGATGCTGGTGAAGGCGCTCAATGGGAAACTCGACGAAGTCGAGCGCAAGGTCGAACTGCTAACGCGGAGCGCCGGCGGCGAACTGCGCACGGCGCCCTTTGAAGCATCGCCCAATGACGAACATCCCGCCGGCGCAGAGGACGACGACGAAACACCCTTCTAGCAATGATACCGGCCCGAAGCCCAGGCCTAAGACCAAGTCGCGGCGCTCCTCGGCGCCGCTGGCCCGCTTCAGGCTCGACGCCGAGATGGCGCGCCGCGGGCTGGCCGACAGCCGTGAGATCGCGCAGCGCCTGATAATGGCGGGGCGCGTGCGCGTCAACTCGCGCCCGGCCTACAAAGCCGACCTCAAGGTCGATTCGGAAACCCTGATCGCGCTGATGGCGGGTCCGCCGCAGTTCGCCTCGCGCGGAGCCTACAAGCTTATCGCCGCGCTCGAACACTTCGGCATCTCGGTCGAAGGCAAGCTCGCGATGGACGTGGGCGCATCGACGGGCGGCTTCACCGACGTGCTGCTGCGCCGCGGCGCCAAGGCCGTCATCGCGATGGACGTCGGCTACGGCCAGCTCGTGCTGAAGCTGCGCGAGGATCCGCGCGTCACCGTGCTCGATCGCATGAATATCCGGCTGGCCTCGCCCGCCGACCTGCCGTACGTGCCCGAACTCGTGACGATCGACACCAGCTTCATCTCGCTGCGGTTGGTAATTCCGGCGGTGCTCGCACTGGTCGCGCCGCGCATCGAGATAGTCGCGCTGATCAAGCCGCAGTTCGAAGTCGGCAAGGGCAAGGTCGGCAAGGGCGGGGTCGTCAAGGACGACAAGCTGCGGCGCGAAGCGGTCGCGGGGATCGTCGAGTTCGCCGAGAAGATCGGCCTCGAGGTGGTCGGCACGCTGGAATCGCCGATTGAAGGCGCGGCTGGTAATCGCGAATACCTCGCGCTGATGAAATTCCCGGGCGAACCCCGAAAATGACGCGCGAATGGGCCGTCGGTCTGGATATGGGTGGAACCAATATCCGGTGCGCAGCCGTGTCCGTCGCCGGCGACGTGCTGCTGATGGAGCGCGGGCCGTCGCTCGCGTCGCGCCAGGCGGCGGCCGTCGCTGAGAATATCGCCGCGCAGACCATTCATCTGCTCGACACCGCGCGCCGGCGCGGACTTGGATCGCCGCGAGCGATAGGAGTCGCGGTGCCGGGACCGCTCAATGTGAACACTGGAATCGTGATGCAGGCGCCGCACGTCGCCGCGTGGCGCGGATACCCACTGCGTCGCAAGCTCGAAGCTCTCATCGGGCGCAAGATCGTCCTCGACAACGACGCCAACGCATGGGCACTCGGCGAATATTGGCGCGGCGCGGCGCGCGGGCGTCGCGACGTCGTGCTGCTGACGCTCGGCACCGGTGTCGGCGGCGGACTGATCGTCGGCGGCAAGCTGGTACATGGTCGAAGCGGGATGGCGGGTGAATTGGGGCATGTCACCGTCGATCCGAACGGCTCGCCATGCGACTGCGGCTCGCACGGATGCCTCGAGTCCTACGCGTCGGCGTCAGGGCTGCGTGGTCTCGTCGAGCAGCGCCTTGGATTACCGCCGGGCTCGCCGCTACCAGCCCAAATCGTCGATGCGGAAGGTGATTTCTCGGTGCGAGGCCTGTCGGCCCAAGCTCGCCGCGGCGACAAACTCGCGCTCGAGGCGTTCGCCACCGCGGGCCATTACCTGGGAATCGCGGTTGCTTCCTTTCTTAACACTTTCAACCCCGAGTTGGTCGTGCTTGGCGGAGGTGTCGCGGGCGCGCTCCCATACATGCGCAAGACCATGACCGTCCAGGTGCGCGAGCGAGCCTTCACGGCGATCGCGTCGCAGGCAAAGATAGTGCGCGCGGCGCTCGGTCCCCAAGGCGGCGTCGTCGGCGCTGCCTACGCCGCCCTGCATCCACCGACGCGCCGGTAGCACGATTGCTACATCCTAGACCCTGAGCGAAATCTGATGGATACTGGTAGTGGTTGGTAGCAATTTGGACGTGCATCATGATCGCGCGATGGCATAGGTCGATTTTCGCCAAACTCGCCCTCGCGGCAGCGTTTATCGTTGCCGGCTGCGGACTTGCGTTCGCGCAGTCCGACTTCAACGAGAGTACGGTTCCGCCTGCGGCGCCCCGCGCGCGAGTTGCGCGTCCGTCTGCCCAGGCCGAGTCGTCCGATCCTGACGCAGCGGACACGTCCGACGACGAGTCGGCGCCGAAGCCGGTCGTCAATCATCCTGCGAATATCATCCCGTACACGGTCCGCTCCGGCGACTCCATCGGTGCAATTGCCCAGATGTTCGGAGTCACCCCCGACGACATCGCCCGCGCCAACCGGATGCACGTTGACGACGAGTTGGAAGTCGACGAGGTGCTGAAGGTTCCGCATCCCTTCACTACCGAGGTCACTACGCTCAAATCTCAAGTTGAGGCGCTGAGCGCCCAGCAGCAGGCGGCGGAGCAGAAATCCGACGCGGCCCAGGAGCAGGTCAAATCGCTCCAGACACAAGTTCAGGAACTCACCGGCGAGAACCAGGATTTGCAGCTCGGCGTCAAGATACTGCCGTGGTGGCGCGCGACCGCTGTCAGCCTCGCGATATTCGCACTGGTGATGTTCGGCGTGGTGCTGCTGACGCTGTTCGAATGGTGGCGGATGCGGCGCCGATTCGTCGCGCTGGCCGCGATGACCGACGCGCTCAGCCGGCTCGACTACAAGTACAAGGCGATGTTCGCGAAAGCGGAGTTGCGGCTGCAGCAGCTCTACGGCCGGCGCCGCGGCGGAATTGCCGACGGGCAGCCGCGCCCGAAGATGCCCGAGGAAGTCGAAATCGAGCGCCTCAACGAGGAACTCAAGCAGATTCTCGAGTTGCACCTGCAGCGGCTGGGCGCGCGATTGCCCGGCACCCGGCGCAAGGGATGGCGCGAGATGTTCGGCGGCGACGACGTCGGTTCGACGGTCGAAGCCCGTCCCTATCGACGCTAGACAAGCACACTGACGCGTTCCTCTCCCGGCCTGATCGCAGTAGAAGAGCAGGCCAGCGAATTAGCCGCCCTGCGCTATGCGCTTTCTGAACGCGCGATCGCGTTTCAAATGCCATTCGCGGCTCATCGCCTCTTCGCGCGACTGGTGGCGTTCGGCATACAGCAGGAACCATGCGCGGCCGCGCGTCGAGCGCGCGCCCGTTCCGGCGTTGTGCCGCTCGAGACGTCGATCGAGATCGTTGGTCCATCCGACGTACGTTCGATATCCACCGGGGCCGCAACTACCGAGCACGTACACGAAGCACTGCATCTCATCTTTCCTTTCCCATTCCAAAAGGGAGAGGGGTGAGGGCAGAGGTCGCCAGCGGCCTCGAATTTCGACTATGTTCGATCCGAAGCAGCCACACCTGGAGAACTCTATGGGAACAGCAAACGGACGCAAATCGATCTTTATCACCGGCGCGGCATCCGGGATGGGTCGCGAGACTGCGCGCCTCTTCCGGGAGAAAGGATGGTTTATCGGCTGTTACGACGTTAACGCCGACGGCTTGCGCGCGCTTGAGACGGAACTGGGCGCCGACAACTGCGTCGTGCGGCGTCTCGACGTAGCTGACAAGCCGGACTACGAGCGCGCGCTCGCGGAATTCGGCGCGGCGACCGGCGGCAAGATGGACCTCCTTTTTAACAATGCCGGGATCGGCGTGGGCGGCTACTTTGACGAAATTCCGTTCGAGGACATTCTGCGCGTCGTGCGCGTTAACTTCATCGGCGTGCTCAACGGGATTCATTCCGCGATCGGCCTGCTTAAGGCCACGCCCGGATCGCTTTGCTTCACGACGTCATCCTCGTCGGCCACCTATGGGATGCCGGGAATCGCCGTGTACTCAGCCACCAAGCATGCGGTCAAGGGTTTGACCGAGGCGCTTTCGATCGAGTTCCGCCGCTATGGAGTGCGCGCGGCCGACACTCTGCCAGGTCTGATCGATACGGCGATACTTCCGCCCGGAACCGCGGAGCGCGCGCCCAAGGAAGGAATGTTCCGGCTGATTGCACCAATCGAAGTGGCGAAAGTGGTCTGGGAGGCCTATCACTCGGACAAGCTCCATTGGTATGTCCCGGAAGAGATTGGCGATCTGGACAAAGCGGCGGGTAACACGCCCGAGCTCGTCCGCGAACAGATCGTTCAGATGATGGCATTCGCCGACGCGCTTAACGCGGAGCCGAAGAAGTGACTGAGGCATAGGAGCAAGCCGCCGAATGCGTCGTGATTCCGCCGCAGCGCTACAAAAGGCCGCCAAGCCGGTCGTCGCACAAGCTGTTATTCCATCGCCACCCATCGCCGCGCGGAGGCCATATCAAGTGTCTACTCCCAATGGGTCGCGCATCGATGACTACTACTGGTTGCGTGACGACACTCGTCGATCGAAGGAAGTGCTGGGCTATCTCGACGCTGAGAATACCTACACTGACGCCATGCTCGCGCCGACGCAGACCCTTCAGGATGAGCTATACCAAGAGCTCGTCGGGCGCATCAAGCAAAATGACGCGTCCGTGCCTGTCCTACGGCATGGTTGGTGGTACTACACGCGCTATGAGGCTGGGCGCGAATACCCAGTTTACGCGCGACGATGGCATACGATGAGCGCGCCGGAGCACGTAATGCTCGACGGCAATGCGCTGGCGGCCGGCAAAGCCTTCTTTCAGATAGGTACGTGGGCCGTCAGTCCCGATGGACGCATGCTCGCATACGCGGAAGACGATGTAGGCCGCCGCCAGTACACGCTCAGGATAAAGAATCTGGACACTGGTGAGGTGCTCGCGGACAACGTGGCTAATGTGGAGCCGAACCTGGTTTGGGTGAATGACAATAAGACTCTGCTCTATGTCGAGAAGGATCCCGTCACTCTGCTAAGCCGGATAGTTCGTAAACACGTGGTTGGCTCCGATCCTGCTCGAGATCCCCTGGTATACGAAGAGCAGGATCGCAGCTATTACGTACGCGTCGCCAGGAGTAAGTCCGATAAGTACTTATTCATAGCACTTAGAAGTACTCTGCAAAGCGAATGGCGTTACGCGGACGCCGCCGACCTGCGCCTCGAATTCAAGGTTGCGATTCCTCGCGAAGCGAATCATGAGTACCACATGGCTCATGTGCGCGGCGACTTCATCGTGCGCACCAACTGGGACGCGCCGAATTTCCGCCTCGTTCGTGCACCGGTTAAGAAGGTCGCCGACAAGAAGGCATGGAAGGAAGTGACTCCAGCGCGAGACGACACATTTCTGCAAGCCTTCGAGGTATTCAACAGTCATGTCGTGGTGAACGAGCGCTCCGGCGGACTGATGAAGCTGCACGTGAGATCGTGGGACGGAAACCGGGACTTCGTGATCGCTTCAGCAGAACCTTCTTACACGACGCAACTGGTTCCTACGCCTGGAATCAAATCTACGAAACTACACCTCGCTGACGACGCCGAAAACGACCTATGAGTACGACATGGTCTCCGACCAGAAGACGATACTTAAGACTGAGCCGGTCTTGGGAGGATTCGATTCAAAGAACTACACGACCGAGTACCTGCATGCGACCGCGAGTGACGGTGCTTTGATACCGATTTCAATCGCCTATCGTAAGAGGACCAAGCTCGACGGAAGCGCGCCGCTGTATCAGTACGCTTACGGGTCGTACGGCCTATCCACCGATCCGGCCCTCCAGTCAAACTGGGTGAGTCTTATGGACCGCGGATTCGTCGTCGCTATCGCGCACGTTCGCGGCGGGCAGGAGAAAGGTCGCGCCTGGTATGAGCAAGGCAGGCTGCTGAACAAGAAACATACCTTTACGGATTTCATCGCCGTAACCAGGCATCTTGTGCGCGAGAAATACGCCGCGCGAGACAAAGTCTTCGCGCACGGCGGCAGCGCTGGAGGCCTGCTGATGGGCGCGGCAGCGAACCTTGCGCCACAGGACTATCGAGGCATCATCGCGGATGTGCCATTCGTCGACATAGTAACTTCAATGCTCGACGAGTCGCTTCCGCTCACCACCAATGAATTTGACGAATGGGGGTGATCCGAAAGAGAAGTCCTATTACGACTACATGCTGTCCTACTCACCCTACGACAACGTTGAACCGAAGGCCTACCCGGCAATGCTTGTGACCAGTGGCTTGTGGGACTCGCAGGTTCCGTATTGGGAGGCTGCCAAGTGGGTCGCAAAACTGCGTGCCACTAAGACTGACAGCAATCCGATCCTGTTCAAGATCAATATGGAAGCCGGCCACGGCGGCAAATCCGGCCGATTTCAGAGGTTGCGTGAGACAGCGATCGAATATCAGTTCATGTTGAATTGTTTAGCGCTGCCAAAGTCGCCGCAATGAACTCCGCATGCCCACAACCAATCGATTTCAGGAAGTAAAAACGAAAAAAGCTGACGGCCGCGCGTCAGTGGCTCAGGGCCTCTTCTTGGAGCGCTCGCTATGGAACCTCTCAAACTCATCGATCAGCTCTAAGTCTGCCTTGACGGCTTTTTCGTGTTGACGAAGCAGGTCTTGTTGCCGTGTATAGTCCTTAGTGAAAGCTGTATGCAATATTTCGTTTGCGATCCGTTGGATACGGTCATGCATCATCCTGAGCTTCAAGAAAAACTCGCGCTCCTTCTCTTCGTACAGGTCATCATTCACGAGGTCTCACCTTTTTCGTTGTAGCCTTTATCGGAGAAGAACCGGTGCGAGTCCCCTGTCACCTCTGAGGTTGAGAGAGATGTGCGTGCTTTACTCGGCTTCCTCAGCGTATTCGTCGAGTACGGTGTCGGACAAGTGAGCCAAATGCTTTTGCTCGGCAAGCTCCCGCAGACTTTCATAGGACAAGTAAGTGCAGGTTTCCGCGAGCGGGCCATGTTCCAAAAGGGAAAATACGGGCCGTCGGATTTCCTGAAAGACCTTCTCACGCTTCGCGGTTGGAGCTACTATGTGCAGCTTGATATCCATGTTGGGCTGCAAGGCCAGTAGGTCGGCCATTCGAAGGATTCCAGAATATACGGAAGTTGTATGCTCGACCTCGAAAGCCCGCACGATCGAGCGACCGCGCAGCCAAAGCACATCAATGTTCTCAATTGTGCGAAGCGTCACTTCGTCGTAGCTAAAGGGCAACTGCTCAATCATCGAGTCCACGACGCTGAGCGCTTCCCGCGCGATCGCAGCCCGATCGGACTTAGGTATCCATACTTTCAAGCCCATTCGAAAAGCGATTTCAGCTATGAGCGCTTGAACTCTGATCGATTCCCGGACTTCAACATCGGTCGATCGCGGTTCCTCGATCTTCGAATCGTCTGGTACGGAAACCGTAACAATCTTATCTGCTCTCCGGACAGTGTTGCCAAAGAGTTTTTGGTATTCGTCGGCATCAACGGGGTAGAGCCGGCCATTGTTCTGCTGGCGGAAGAGCAACTCTTCAATGAACTTGCCGTCTGCATCGTCGAGTTGCGTCAAACTCGACCGTATTTTGCCGGTCCAAGTCGAGAGTGCCTTGTCGTGATGTTTTGTGAACGAGAGAGCCTGCCAGACTGAATCTTCGTGAATCGGCACAGCTTTCTTGAGTTCGAGCACCAAAAGAGGTCGCACCTTGAATCGAACGATAAAGGGATCCGCTTCTGGATAGAAAATGTTCGACTCGTCTATGTACGGTCCGCTTAGAACCTCAAACAGCCCGAACCAGCGTGAAAGTCTGGTTATGTAGCAGACTAACTTGTCACCGGGTGAGATCCTCTCAGCGGCGTTCTTTTGGCGAACGCGAAACCCCGAGACATCTCGCCCCGACCGCTTCCAAGCTTCGTACGTTTCGGGTGAGAAAAGATTGAGAAAATAGCGCATACGCCTCTCGTGTGGCGGAACTTAGCTACGGGTTAGCAGATTTCCAAATGGTAAGATATCTTGCGTGCCCCTTCAGATCTTCGCGGCTCGCGATGTATCAAGCGTTTTGCGTCAGGCGTCTTCGGAACGCGCAGTTCATTTCAAATGCGGCTCGCGGCGATCCAAATCGTTAGTCCATGCCCCGTGCGTTTGATATCCGTCTGGGCCGCAGCTAACCGGGATGTAGACGAAGCATTCCACTCGCCAGCGGCTCGCCGTTTCGACTATGTTCGATAGGAAGTGACAACACAAAATCCGAGCGCGCAGAAGTAGCGCCGCTCTGCACTATTTTAACACTGTGTGCAGGGGTCACTCTGCAAGGAGCACTCACATGGCTAGCGGACACATTTTGAAGGAAGTTAAAGACGGCGTCGCGACGGTTACGCTCAATCGTCCGGAGAAGCTGAACGCATTCTCTGGCACCATGGCCGCCGAGCTTTACGCGTCGTTCGCCGAGTACGACCAGGACGACGACGTGCGCGTGATCGTCGTCACCGGCGCGGGACGCGCGTTCAGCGCCGGCGCGGACCTGTCGGGCGGCGGCAATACGTTCGACGCCGACGCGCGTGACGAGCGCCGCAATCGGCCGGCGCCGGCGATTCGCCCGTGGAACGTGCGCAAACCGATCATCGCGGCCATCAACGGCCCGGCGGTGGGAATGGGAATCACGCTGCCGATGCAATGGGACATCCGCGTCGCCGCCGAGAGCGCGCGAATCGGCTTCGTGTTCGTGCGGCGCGGAGTTATTCCGGAGGCGCTCAGCCTGTGGACCGTCCCGCGAATGATCGGCGTGGCCAAGGCCAACGAACTGCTGATGACCGGGCGGATTATCAGCGCACGCGAGGCGCTCGAATTCGGAATCGTGAGCCACGTGTGGCCCGACGCGGAGTTCACGACGAAGGTGCGCGAGATGGCGCTCGATATCGCGCAGAACACGGCGCCGGTGTCGGTCGCGATAACCAAGCGGCTGATCTACGGACTGCTGGCGGAGCCGGAAATGGAAAAGGCGCAGGCTGCGGACACGCGCGCGTTCGTGTGGGCGGGCAAGCAGCCGGACGCGTACGAGGGCGTCAGCGCGTTCGTAGAGAAACGCAAGCCGAAGTGGAAGATGAAGCCGTCGAAAGACATTCCCGAATTCATCGCGACGATCAAGTGAGCGAGCCTGCGGCAGATCACTTCGGCGATGCCGCGGCGGACCGCGCGACGTGGCGGCGCGAGTCGGCGATTCTGATCGTGCTGGCGATTGCCGGCGCGGTCATCGAGTATCCGCTCGCGATGGCAATCAAGTCGCTCGACCGATCGGAAGTTTGGCACGCGCTGCCGTTCCTCGGCCTGACCCTGGTCCTCGCGTCGTTGATACCGCTGACGCTTCGCCTCAACAGCGAGCTCGGGTTACCCGGCGCGCCACTGATCGCGGCGAAGGTTGCGGGCGAGAAACTGCATTTCCCGATTCGCAGCCTGATCAGAGTCTCGCTCGGTTACGCGCTGCTGGCCGCGACGGCGGGCGCGAGCGTGTTGGCGATTATAATCGTGCCGCTGATGCTTATTGATCACGGCGGCGCGGGCCTGAAGTTCCCGAAAACCCCGATGCTGACGGTGGCGCCGGGGCGTATCGCGATTGTCGGAGCGTTGGCGGCAATCGCAGCGGCTGTCAGCGAGGAAATCCAGTTTCGAATGGTGCTGTATGCGCTCCTCGGTTGGATCGCGCGGCTCCTATCGCGCGACTTTCGCGGCCATCCGGGACGCGGCGCGCTCTGGATCGTGACGATAGCGCAGGGCTACGCATTCGGATTAATTCACCTGGCGCCGCTGGCCGGCACGCTGTTCCATAGTTCGTGGCGACTGCTGATCGGCGGACTGGTAATGCCGCAGACGTGGGAAGGTGTGGTGTTCGGCCGCTTGTATCTACGCCGCGGCCTTGAGGCCTCGATCGTCGCGCACGCGTCGATGGACGTAACGCTGTTCGCGTTGGCGGCGATCGGGTTGTTGCACTCTCATCTCGGCGCGGGATGAAGCGCGGGAGAAATCAAAATGCAGGAAATGGGAATCTACGAAACGATGCGCACGCTGCGCGCCGTCAGGCGATTGCGGCCCGACGCGATACCGGACGACGTGCTGCATCGCATACTCGAGGCGGCAACCTGGGCGCCGACCGGCGGAAACGTCCAGCCATGGCGGATAGTCGTCGTGAAAGACCGCGCGCTCAAGGAGCCGCTGGGCAAACTCTACAACGAGCGATGGATTGCGTACTCGAAGCAATACCGCGGCGCGATTCCCGCAAGCGCGTCGCCGGAAGCCCGGGCGCGAGCGGAACGCACGCTGGCGGCCGGCGATTATCTGGGCACTCATTTCGGTGAGACGCCGGTGGTCGCGCTGTTCTGCTTCAATCCGAAAAATATGGCGATCACGGACGCGAAGCAGGCGCGAGTTTCGGTGGTCGGCGGCGGGTCGGTTTACACCGCTGTCGAGAACCTGCTGCTCGCGTGCCGTGCCGAAGGACTGGGATGCGTGCTGACGACGCTGCTATGCGAATGCGAGCCCGAAGTGCGCAAGCTACTGGCAATTCCCGATCCGTGGTATACGGCGGCGGCGATTCCGATTGGCTATCCGGTCGGGCGCGGGCACGGGCCGCTGATTCGGCGTCCCGTCGAGCAGCTCGCTTATCTCGACACTTGGGGCAAGTAAATTTAACGGGCAGGAGAGCGGTGCGCTTGACAAAACCTCGCGGCAGGCTCCTATGACTGCGCGATGTTTTACGTGGCGGCCACTGTGAGCGGCCGGGTTCAGGAGAGAAGCAATGAAGTCGATCACATTTGCCACGTTGCTCTGTCTTTTCGTCGCAGGTTGCGGTCACAACAGCCTGAGCGGAACCTATCTTCCAAAGGGCGGCGGCATGGGCAACGGCCTTGTAATGTCGAAGCTCGAATTTATCTCGGGCAACGAGGTGAACATCTCAATGATGGAGCAGACGGTGCGCGCCAATTACAAGGTCGACGGTAAGCAGGTGCTCCTCATCGTCAACGGACAGCAGTAGATCTTCAACCTCACTGACGACGGATGCCTCGACGGCGGCAATCTCTTCGGCAAGTTCTGTCGGATTCGCCAATCGCGACCAGCAAGTCATCGGGATCCTCATCCCGGCCCATTGATAGGCTGCGACGACCTGGTCCGCTCCCGCCAGCTTGAGCCGCCGCAGTCCCGCGTCCGAGTCGCCGCGGGCGTAGATGAGAATCTTCGGATTTTTCTCCCGCGCCGAAAGCGTGATGTACACGTTGTCCGCATCTGATCCGGTGGCGACGATTATCGCGCGGGCTGAACTGACGCCGGCATCCTCGAGCACCGAATCTTCCAACGCCGATCCTGTAACGTGCAACGCGCCCACCATGTCCAGCTCTGCCTGCTTCGCGGGATTAGCCTCGATCACGGCCATCGGCACCGCGTTGCGCGTCAGCTCTTCGACCACCGCGCGGCCGAAACGTCCGTAACCGCATACGATGACGTGTTCCTGGAGATTGTGAATTTTGCGACTCATCGCGCTCTTCCCGAGAAACTCTCTAAGGCGCCCCTCAACGACCAGTTCGCCAATCACTGTGAACAAATAAATCGCGCTGCCTACACCCGTGACTATCAGTCCTATCGTAAAAAGACGACCGGCCGGGCTGAGCGGCTTTACCTCCTGGAAGCCCACCGTCGAGATGGTGATGACGGACATATAAAAGGCGTCCAGAACCGACATGTGCTCGATCAGGATGTAGCCGGTCGCACCAATTACGGTCATCAGTGCGACCAGGGAGACTGCGAGTGCGAATCTGCGAGTTGGGGTCATCCTGGTGCGACTGCGATCCCGGTTAACATCCGGCAAAGCTGACGCCGTCAACTATGTAACATGCTCCGCGCGAACATGCGTGCCCGTCACGACTACGAGCGCGCCGCAATTCGGCAGGGGTCGAATTCCTTTTCGGCACGCGGTCCGCGCTCGTGGCGGCGGTGGTACTGCGATCCCGTCCAGATTTAAACCACCTGTATCAACAGTCTGCTAGCAATTTCGCGCGAATCTGCGCTAAAGGTTGTCGAGGCAGAGGTTCACAATTTCGTAAACGGGTGACCAAGTCCACCGCCCAGAGCCGTCAAGCCCGAAGCGTGATGGAGGTGCCGCCAAGCCCCGTTGTTCGAGCCTTCGTCGAGTCGTTTTAAGAGCACCGGCTCGTTTCCGAAGTCTGCGCCACGTGTGGTAGTCACCAAGGCGAGCAGAGACACCATGCGCTGCCCGTCCTGCAACCACGACAACCGCGCCGAGCGCCGCTTCTGCGCAGAATGCGGGTCCCCGCTTGCTGCGCTGTGCGCCGCGTGCGGGGCATCGAACGAGCCCGGAGAGAAGTTCTGCGGCGGCTGCGGGGGCGCGCTTTCCATCGCGCCGGCGGCCCACCCTCCATCGTCAGGGGCTCGCGTCGAGACTGCCGAGTCTACGCTCCGGGTTCGCACAGATGCGACCGGCGAAATTCCCGAAGGCGAGCGCAAGACCGTCACGGCGCTGTTCGCGGACATCAAGGGCTCGACCGAACTGGAGCAGGATCTCGACCCCGAGGAAGCCCGTGCGATTATCGATCCGGCGCTGAAGCTGATGATCGATGCGGCGCGCCGCTACGACGGTTACATCGTGCAATCGACCGGTGACGGCATCTTCGCTCTGTTCGGCGCACCGGTCGCGCATGAGGACCATCCGCAACGCGCGCTGTACGCCGCGCTGCGGATGCAGGAGGAATTGAAGCGCTATTCAGCGCGATTGCGTGAAGCGGGCAACCTGCCGATTGAAGCGCGCGTCGGCGTGAACACCGGCGAGGTCGTGGTGCGCTCGATCGCGACCGGCGGCGGACACACAGAATACACGCCGATCGGGCACACCACCAATCTCGCATCGCGGATGCAAGCGCTCGCACCAACCGGCTCGATCGCAATCAGCGAGCCGGCGCGCAAGCTGGTCGAGGGCTACTTCGCCTTGAAACCGCTCGGGCCGACCAAGATCAAAGGAGTCACCGAGCCGGTCAATGTTTACGAGGTGACCGGGCTCGGGCCGTTGCGCACGCGGCTGCAACGCTCGGCGGGGAGGGGGCTTACCAAGTTCGTCGGGCGCGAGCGCGAGATGGAGGCGATGCGCAACGCGTCGGAACTCACGCGCGTTGGACGTGGACAGATTGTCGCCGCGATGGCCGAGGCCGGCACCGGCAAATCGCGCCTGTACTTTGAGTTCAAGGCCAAGCACCAGTCGGGCTGGATGGTGCTGGAGACCTTTTCCGTCTCTCACGGGAAAGCGTCTGCGTATTTGCCCACAGTCGAGTTGCTACACGGCTACTTCCGCATCACCTCGGATGACGACGTGCGCACGCGGCGCGAGAAAGTCAACGGCAAGGTCTTGACGCTCGATCGTTCCCTTGAAGATACGTTGCCGTACCTTTTCGTACTGCTGGGCATTATCGAGGGCGACGATCCGCTGGCGCAAATGGACGGGCAGGTGCGCAGGCGGCGCACGCTCGACGCGATCAAGCGCATCCTGCTGCGAGAGTCGATGAATCAGCCGCTGATGGTGGTTTTCGAGGACCTGCACTGGATCGACGAGGAGACGCAAGGCTTTTTGAACCTGCTGGCAGAATCCATCGGCACGGCGAAGATCCTGCTGCTGGTCAATTATCGCCCCGAGTACTCGCATCAGTGGAACAGCAAGACCTACTACATTCAGTTACGCTTGGACCCGCTGGGCAAAGAATCCGCCGAGGAGATGTTGTCCGCGCTGCTCGGCGACGGTACCGAACTCGCGCCGCTCAAGCGGCTGATTGTCGAGAAGACCGAGGGCAATCCGTTCTTCATGGAAGAGACGGTGCAGGTCCTGTTCGACGAGAACGCGCTGGTGCGTGACGGCGGGGCGGTGAAGCTCACCCGGTCGCTGGCGGCGTTGAAGATTCCGCCCACAGTTCAGGCGATTCTCGCCGCGCGCATCGACCGCCTGCCGCAGGATGCCAAAGACCTGTTACAGACGCTGGCGGTAATTGGCCGCGAATTTCCGCTGTCGCTGATTCGCGAGGTGGTCTCGATCCCGGATGACGAGACCAGGCGGCTGCTCGATGTCCTCCAGCTCGGCGAGTTCATCTACGAGCAGCCGGCCATCGGTGATTCTGAATACACCTTCAAGCACGCGCTGACCCAGGAGGTCTCGTACAACTCGGTACTGATGGAACGGCGCAGACAACTTCATGGACGAATCGGTGCGGCTCTCGAGAGGCTCTACGCGAATTCAATCGACGACTACCTCGACGAACTGGCCCATCATTACAGCCGCAGCGGAAATTCCGCGAAGGCACTCGACTATCTCGAGAGCGCAGGTCTCCGAGCCGTTGGGCGACTGGCGTACGGCGAGGCGATGCGGAACCTAACCGCCGCTTTGGAATTACTTGAACGCACGCCATCTAGCCCCGAGCGGGACCGGCGCGAATTCGCGCTCCAAACCAGCCTTGGTCCCGCGCTGATGGCCACCAAAGGGTGGGCGGCGCCGGAAACCGAGAGGGCCTATCTTCGCGCCCAGCAGCTTGCTGAGACAGGAGCCACACCCGAGCAGCAGTTCGCGCTACTGGTTGGATTGTTTGGACTGCTCTACGTCGGCGGCAACTTGAGCGGAGCCCGCGAACGGCAGAAGCCGATCTGGGATTTCGTCGATCGCCACCCCGATCCCGTTTTCCTTCTCGAGGCGATCCATCATGACTGGTCGGTAGCGCTTTCCGCAGGTGAGCTGGAGGCCTCGCAACGCCATGTCGAGCGGGGGCTCAAGCTGTTCGAGTCGAAGCTTCGTTCGGCTACCGTCCCGCTCTACACCGCTCATCATCCGGCCGTGTGCGGTTATGCATGGGACGCGCAGCTATCATGGCTGCGCGGTCGTCCCGATGCGGCGCGGCGATGCGCGGAGCGGGCCGTTTCACTTGCGAATGAACTTGGAGACGCCATGTCGGCAGCTTTCGCCTTGTACGAGAAGGCACTCGTTCATCGCATAATGCTGGAACCGAAGCTTGCGCTGGAAATCGCCGGGGCCGCGATAAACACAGCGGAGGACGTGGGGTTCCTCTACGTTCTGCGCCATGCGCGAGTTATCAAAGGGTGGGCCTTAACCGAGCTTGGAAGAGCGGAGGAGGGAATAGGGCAGATACGCGAAGAAACCGATGCACTTTCGGCCAACCGAGAGGAGTTGTGGCTCACGCTCAGTCTCGCGACTCTCGCCGATGCGTGCCTGAGAGCCGGACGCATCGAGCATGGTTTGAAGGCAATCGGCGACGCCCTGGACCTGGTCCGTCGCAGCGGCGAATGTTTCTGGGAAGCGGAAATTAATCGTCTTCGCGGCGAGTTGCTCCTGGGTCAGAGTCCTTCCGATCCGGCTCTGGCGAGAGCGTCGGTCGAGCACGCGATCAAGAAGGCCCGACAGCAGGGGGCGAAATCGCTCGAACTGCGCGCGACGACCTCGCTCGCGCGAATGCTGATGAGTACCGACTGCCGCGACGAGGCGCGTGCGATGCTCGCCGAAATCTACAACTGGTTCACCGAAGGTTTCGACACCGCCGACTTGAAGGAAGCCAAGGCGCTGCTCGAGCTGCTCGCGCGGTAGCTTGGCTCTCGCGGAAAATCAGCCGATGAGCATTTACTGCGGCGAGTCTGCGGAGTCGAAGACTATCAATTATCGGTTCTAGCAGCGGACTCGCGCCGCGGCAGCTTCAGCCTCTACGTCTCTAGCCGCGGCAGGATGCCCCGTGCTCCGATCTTGCCACACCTGGGTCTGGAGACCGCGGGCGCGGTCGCAGGCATACCGCCGGCCGCCATATTCGTAGTATCTCTGGTGCCAACCACGATTGGAGTACCCGTCGCGGTCGTTTCTATAATGATCCCACCACCAATCGACCGGCTGGATGTAATTTGAATTTGTGCCGTAAGATGGTTCCGCAAATGCCGGCGCGGTCGCTGGTAGCGCCAGCATCGCGCCGCCTAACAAACTCATAATCAGCTTTCTTTTGAGTTTCATGAGAGCCACCTCCTGCTCCTATATAGGAAGCATCATCGGTGCCAGATTCGGATCGCACCAAAAAACTTGGGAATCAAGACTTTTTCAGTGCGATTCGCCGAGTGCTCGTTACGAAATAAGGCCTGTCGCTACCCAAAACCTTCGATTTTTGGCACCGAGCATGTTGGCTCGGTACTAAAGGCTCCGCGAAATAAATTACCAGGACGCGGCAGGGTTTCGTTGTGAGGTGCGCAGAGGAATTGCGGGGGAAGGATTTGAACCTTCGACCTCCGGGTTATGAGCCCGGCGAGCTACCAGACTGCTCCACCCCGCCTCGGCAGTGTATCTGCCGGTCGGTCAGCCGGTCAACATCGAATGCGTAAAATGCGCGTGGGCGTGTGGAAGCGACGATCTCAGCGTTGAGCGGGCGATCGTGTCGCGGACCTAATCGAATACAAAACTAGCCCGCGAGGATCCGGATGTTGCACGTGCGATGTACTCTGCCGAACTCGATGATCTCCTTTTCGAGCGGGGTCGCGTCCGGCTTTGCGTCAATCAGCATCAACTGCTTAGCGACGGGGTTGTCGATTCCGTCGGCTTCTACATCAAGGTTATGGTCGTCACAGATGATAAATGCCATTTCGTTAAAAGCACCTCGAACGAACCAAGCTATAAGATTTTTTCACTGAATTGAACCGCGCGACGGCGGGCTCGCGAGACGCGATCTGTGGTAGTCGTGATCGAGTGCGGGTAAGCGATCTCGGAGACATGCAAACGCGGGAGTCGATGCAATGAGCCTGAAGGGAAAAGCTGCGGCGATTGGAATTGGCGAACTCAAACCGGTCAGGGAACCCGGCGATCTGACCGCGCTTGGGCTGATGGCGCGCGTCGCGGCCGAGGCGATCGCCGACGCGGGGCTCGAGAAAAAAGATATCGACGGCTTCCTGGTGGGCGTGCCGTTTTCGGATCCTGGCATGATTTACCCGGCAGCCGCAGCCGAGGTGCTGGGGCTGAACGTGCGGATGCTCAACCAGGTCGATATCGGCGGCGCGAGTCCGGCCGGGATGATCTGGCGCGCGGCGGCGGCGATTGACGCGGGAATGTGCGACGCGGTGCTCTGCATCGTCGCGGATTTGAACAAGGCCGGCGACCAGCGCCCGCCGGTGATATCGGTGCAGCGCGAGTTCGAAGCTCCGTACGGAAATATCGGCGCCAACTGCGGCTACGCGATGATCGCGCATCGCCATATGCACGAATACGGCACCACGGCGCGGCAGATGGCGAAGGTCGCCGTCGATCAACGCACCAGCGCGCTCAAGAATCCATTGGCGACGTTCAATGACAAGGCGCTCACGATCGATGATGTGCTGAACTCGCGCATGATCGTCGATCCGCTTCATCTATATGAAATCGTCAGTCCGGTGAGCGGCGCTGCCGCGATAATTGTCGCGTCGCCCGAGGTCGCGAAGCGCGCGAAGAATCCGCCGATATGGCTGCTGGGCGCTGGCGAGTACGCGAATCATTCGACGATCACGTATGCGCCGTCGATCACGGAGTCGCCGATCAAGCCGGCCGCCGCCGCTGCCTTCAAGATGGCGGGTCTGCAGCCGAAGGACATGGACCTCGTGTGTCCGTACGACTGTTACACGATCACCGTGATCGTCACGCTCGAAGACGCCGGCTTTTGCAAAAAAGGGCAGGGCGGCCCGTTCGTCGCCGAGCACGACCTGACGTACGCGGGCGACTTTCCGTGCAACACGCACGGCGGGCAATTATCGTTCGGCCAGCCGGGGCTGGCGGGCGGCATGAGTCACGTCACGGAAGCGATTCGGCAGTTGATGGAGCGCGGCGGCGAGCGCCAGGTCAAGGGCGCTGCGCTCGGCTATGTCAACGGCAACGGTGGAATCATGAGCGAGCAGGCAAGTCTCGTGCTGGAGCGCAGATCATGAGCGAATACTACAAACCGCTTCCGAAGCCATCGCCAACCAGCCGTCCGTTCTGGGAGGCGGCGCGCCGTCACGAGCTCACGCTTCAGCGCTGCGGCGCGTGCCACGAGTTCATCTACTATCCGCGCGATCGATGTCCGAAATGTTTCTCGGACAAGCTCGCGTGGGAGCGCGTCAGCGGACGAGGCAAGGTGTACAGCTATACCGTCGTGCGGCGAGCGTCGAGCCGCGCATTTGCGGACGCGCCTTACGTGCTGGCGATCGTTGAGCTGGCCGAGGGTCCGCGCATGACGAGCAATATCGTAGCGGCGCCGGAGAAGGTGCGCGTCGCGATGCCGGTCCAGGTTTTCTTCGACGACGTGACGCCGGATTGCACGCTGGTGAAGTTCAAGCCCGCGTGACTGTTCCCGCTCACGCCAGCAGGACGGCGACGATTCCGGTCAGGAAGATTCCGTCGAAGGTGCCGGCTCCGCCGATCGATGCGACCGGCGCGCCCAAATCGCGCAGGTTGCGGAGGTTGAGCAAGTCGGCGCCGATGAGCGTGCCCATTACGCCGCTGATGAAGGCGACGGCGTCGCGATGATGCTCTGAAGAGCCGAGGAAGTAGCCGCAGGCGGCGGCGACGATTGGCGGAATCAACATCGGGGTCGCGATTCCCAACCCGGGCACCGGCATCGCGAAACGATGGACGATAGCAGTGACGATCGCGACTCCGATCAGCGCGGGCGCGATGATCGTCGGCATCTGCGTCAGCAGATAAACCGAGATCAGCACGGGAACGACCGCGCCGCCGACGTTAACCGCGATGATCGTCGAGGCGGTGCCGTAGCGAGTCGGCACTCGGTAGCGAATCCCGAAACTGCGGACCACAGCGTCGGGATGAGGCTGCCCGTTGGCGACGCGCGTGATGGGAATATTGATGTAGCTGCCGACGAGACTGACAAGCAGAGCCGTAAACGCCATCTCAGGCGGCAGGCCGAGCGTGACGAAGGCATAGCTGATGACGTGGATTTCGAGGAGGATGAAAAAGAACGCGAGGATGAGGAAGAAAACGATCGCGTAGAAGGCGAGGAACGGTGCGAAAAACACCGGAGTATCTTAGCCGTGTCGCAAGCCGGGGAAGAAACGGCGGCGCGAGCCGAGTGCGTCGGCGTAGCGCCCGCCCATCGCGCGTTCCTCGGCGGGGATTCGCACAGCGAGAATCAGCGCGTTGCCGATCGAGAATGCGATCGCGGTGAAGATCGCGCCGCCGATCGTCGGCACGGCCGCGATCTCGATCACGACGGCGAGATAGTTGGGATGGCGCATGAAGCGATAGGGTCCGTTGGTCGCGGGGGCCCGGTCGGGGCTCACGATGATTCGCGTGTTCCATCGATCGCCGAGCGTCGCGACCGCCCAGTAGCGAAGCGCTTGCGCGACCAGTTCGGCGAACAGCGCGAGCCACGCAACCGCGGGCGGAAATGCATGCGGGAAGAACGTCGCCTCGACGGCGCATGACGCGATGAAAAGCGCGTGGAATGCGACCATCACGCGATAGTGCGCCTGCCCGACTTCGACCGCGCCATGCTGGAACGCACGGCGCGCGTTGCGGCGCGCGCGATCGAGCTCGAAGATGCGCTCGACTACGAGCAGCGCAAGGATCAGTAGATAGGTGCGAAGCGAGATCACCACTTCAGCGAGATCACCATTTCAGGAGGACCAACTCGACGGAGAAACCTGGACCCATTCCGATGATCATGCCGTAGTCGCCGGGCGCGGCTTCGTGGTCTTCGAGCAATTCGTCGAGGATGAACATGATCGACGCGGACGAGAGGTTTCCGACCGATTGCAGCGAGCGCCACGAACGCGCCAGCGCCGCCTCGGGTAGCGCGAGCGCACCCTCGAGAGTCTCGAGCACCTTGGGACCGCCGGCGTGCGCGATCCAGTGCTTGATATGGGAGCGGTCGATTTTTTGCGTCGTCAGAAATGAATCAACTTCGTCGAGGATGTTGGCGCGGACGAGATCCGTGAGCTTCGACGACAGAACAATTTTGAACCCGCTGTCGACGATCTCCCAGCCGAGAATTTCTTCGGTGTTCGGGAACACAAGCGAACGCGTCGCGATTACCTGCGGGCCAGTCGTCACTGCGTGATCGTTGCCGCCTATCAGCATCGCGGCGGCGCCGTCGCCGAACAGCCCCGACGCGATGATGTTGGCGATCGAGAGATCTTCGCGCTGCAGCGTGAGCGAGCACAACTCGACCGACAGCAGCATCGCGACTTCCGACGGAAACGCGCGGATATAGTCGGCGGCGCGCGCCGTGCCCGCCGCTCCCGCAACGCATCCCAGCCCGAAGATGGGAGTGCGCTTGATTTCCTTGCGCATCCCGAGCGCGCTGATGACGCGAGTGTCGATGCTCGGAACGGCGATGCCGGTAACGGTGACGAAGAACAGATGATCGACGTCGCGAGGCTTAAGGCCGGCGCGCTCGAGCGCAATTTCGGCCGCCGCGGTTCCGATGTCGGGCGCAACGCGCAGCCACGCGTCGTTGGTCTTCGCGAAGGTGTCGAGCGGCAAGTATTCCTCGATCGGCAGAGCGAGATGTCGCCCGGTGATTCCGAGCGCGCCCTGGATTTTGTCGAACCGGCGCAGATCCGACCAGCGACGCTCCCACAGCTCACGCAGGCGCGAGGTCAGTTGTTCCTGATCGACGTAGTTAGGGGGTAACGCAGTGCCGGTTCCGATCACACGGGGTGAATCGTTGCTAATCACTTATATCGCGTGGCGCCCGAGTCGCTGGACTCATGGCGACACGCTATCTCTCCTTTTGGTGCCTGACAGACCGTAACGCGCGGTCCATTGTTGCCTTCGGACATCTTTGACGCTATCACTCGCGCCACCAATATTATATCGCTCTTGTGCCCCGCGCTGCATCCGTTAAGATCCCTCAACTATGAAATCCGAAGAACGCGTCGAACTGCTGGCGATGCTCGCCCGAGAGTCGTATTTCGAGCGACAACTCACGCTCTCATCGGGACGCGCGTCAAACTACTACGTCGATTGCAAACGCACGCTGTACCTGCCACGTGGCGCGTATCTAGCCGGAGAACTGGTGCTTGACCTTGTGAAGGCGGAGGGCGTCGAGCAAATCGGCGGCATGGCGGCCGGCGCGTTGCCGGTGACGGACGCGGTGATGGCCGCGGCGCATCGCGGCGGCGCCGACGTTCGCGGCTTCTTCGTGCGCAAGGAAACCAAGCAGCACGGGCTGCAACAAATGATCGAGGGCGCATTCAAGCCCGGGCTGAAGACCGCTGTGATCGACGATGCGATCACTACCGGAGGATCGAGCCTGCAAGCGGTGGCTGCGATGCGCGCGGCGGGCGCGAACGTCATCGCGGCAATCGCGCTGGTCGAGCGCGGCGAGGGCGCCGTCGACGCGTTCGCACGCGCCGGCTTGAAGTACAGCTGGGTCTTCACCGCGGAAGAGGTGCGCGCCGAGCGCGCCGCTCATCCCGTCGCCGGGTAATTTCGCTTGGAGACCAATCGCGACACGGCGGTCGCGGGAATTTTTGGCGATCCCGTCGGGCATTCCAGGTCGCCCGCGATGCACAATGCGGCCTACGCGGCGCTTGGCATGAACCGAACCTACGTGGCGTTCCGCGTCACCTCGGCGAATCTCGCATCGGCGCTGCGCGCGATTCATCCGCTCGGTATCGTCGGCGTAAATCTGACCGTGCCGCATAAGGAAGCGGCGGCGCGGCTCATCAAGGATCTCAGCGGAGAGGCGCGCATGCTCGGCGCGGTCAATTGCGTGGTGAATAGGCGCGGCACACTCCGCGGCGATAACACCGATGCGCGCGGCCTCGAGCGCGACTTGCGCGATCTCGGATGCGAGCTGCACGGGCGGCTTGCAATCGTGATCGGCGCGGGTGGCGGCGCGGCGTCGTCGGTCCTCGCATGCATGCGGCTGGGCGCGGGCCGGGTCGTGATCGTGAATCGCACACCTGCGCGCGCAGTGGCGCTCGCGCGCCGCCTTTCAGCGAAAGGCATGACGCGCGCGGCCGGTGAGCCTCGCGGCCTGGACGCATTGATGGACCCCGAACTGCTGGCCGGGGCGCGATTGATCGTCAATGCGACTTCGATGGGTCTGACGACGGGCCGATTCGCGCGTCTCGCGTACGACTCAACTGCCGCCGATTGTCTGTTTTACGATCTGATCTATTCGGAGGAGCCGACCGCGTTCCTGAAGCCCGCGCTTGCCGCGGGACGGCGCGCGTCGGATGGCGCCGGGATGCTGGTGAACCAGGGCGAGCTCGCGTTCAAGTTGTTCAATCGAGTCGCGCCGCCGGCCGGCGTGATGCGCGCGGCGTTGTTCAATACGCTCGGCCGGATACAAAGTTAGTTACGCGGACGTGTTGCTCAAGCGAGCGCGCCGACTACGCGCCGCGCGAGCACGAATCCGGCCGGCGCGAGTAGCTCCGGCTGGAGGATGATCACCGCGGCAACTGCCACGAGACCCGCTGCGATCAAGAGGTCGCGCTTGTCGACATGGAACGTCCATCGCTCGCAATCGTCGCAATAGCTCGCCCGAAATCTCCCGCTGCTTTCACACGAGTTGCAGGCCATGGCTTTAGCTCCTTTTCTGAACGATGCTTCGCGACGCGGGCTAGCCGAACATCTCCTTGAGCTTGTCCACGAAGCCCTTGGAGAGCGGATGGTTGACGGCCTTGCCGTCGAGCTTCGCGAATTCCTCGAGTAGTTCGCGCTGGCGCGCGGTGAGGCTGCGCGGCGTCTCGACGATTATCTTGATGAGCTGATCGCCGCGTCCGTAGCCGTGAAGATCGACGATGCCCTTGCCCTTCAGCCGCAGGATCTTTCCCGACTGCGTTGCGGGCGGAATTTTAAGCTTGACCTTGCCTTCGAGCGTCGGTACTTCGATCTCGGTGCCGACCGCAGCTTGCGGAAAGCTGATCGGCGCTTCGATTATCACGTCGTTGTCCTGGCGCACGAACATCTCGTGCTCTTTGACGTGAATGACGACGTAAAGATCGCCCTGCGGTCCGCCGCCGTAGCCGGCTTCGCCCTCGCCGCGCAGCTTGAGCCGCGAGCCGTTGTCCACGCCCGGCGGAATTTTCACGGCGAGCGATTCATGCTTGCGGATGCGTCCCTGTCCCTGGCACTTGGGGCACGGGTCGGAGATGATCATGCCCTCGCCGCGGCATTGCCCGCACGTCGTCGAGATCGAAAAGAACCCCTGCTGAGTGCGCACCTGGCCGCTGCCGCGGCAATTGGGGCATTGGCGTGCGCCGCTGGAGCCGCCGCGAGCGCGAGTGCCGTTGCATCCTTCGCATTGAGTGAGGCGCTGGAATTTCACGACTTTCTCGATCCCGCGCGCCGCTTCTTCGAATTCAATTTCGAGATCGTAGCGCAGATCGTCGCCGCGCCGGGTGCGTGAACGCGAGCGCCCGCGGCCGGTGCCGAAGAAATCGCCAAAGATGTCGGAGAAAACTTCCTCGAAGCCCTGGCTGAAGTCGAAACCGCCGAATCCGCCCGGACCACCCTGCGGTCCCTGGAACGCGGCATGCCCAAAGCGGTCATACTGCGCGCGCCGTTCGGGATCGGAGAGGACCTGGTAGGCCTCGTTGAGTTCCTTGAAACGCTCCTCGGCTTCCTTGTTGCCAGGATTACGATCGGGATGACACTGGATAGCGAGAGCGCGGTAGGCTTTCTTCAGTTCAGCTTCGCCGGCGCCGCGGTTGACACCGAGAATTTCGTAATAATCGCGCTTGTGTGCAGGCGGCATCGCGCAAAGATTCTATGCGAACATCCGAGGCGACGCCATTGTCGGCTTCATATGGGCACTGGTTCAGTTCGAACGGGGATCTGCTGTATGGCGGCCTGAGCGTTTTTCACCTCGACGATTATGCTGCTGTAGAATTGGCCCTCTATCTCCAAAGAGACCACGTCTTTCGATGTTTTGCGAACATCCAGGAAAGCCCAGCGATGTGGTGAGCCAATCCAGTACGTTCCTACAGCAATTTTTCGGGGGATACCTGTGCCCAACACACGGATATCCGTCCACTGGAACTCGGGTAGTCCCCCGGCCGCGGTCGCACTCTTTATTGAACTGAGGGGGACATCGATGCTGCTTTTCATTCCGAGAAACTTATCCCAGCCAAGTACCTCGACGTGAAGATCACTTCCCTGGATCGACAATTCAACCATACGAACCTAAGCGGCGCTTGCGCGGCCCCGTCGCTGTCTACTGATCCTTGACTTCTTTGTAGTCCGCATCGACCACGTCTTCTTTCGCGCCGCTCTCGCCATTCCCGCTCTGAGAGCCAGTCTGCCCGCCGGCGCCATCCTGAGGGCCGGCGCCCGCTTGCGGTCCCGACCCGGCCCTGGACTTGCTGTACATCGCCTCGGCCAGTTTGTGCGACGCGTTCTGCAGCGCCTCGGCCGCGCGATTGATCTCGTCGGCGTCCTTGGACTCGAGCTTGGTCCGGGCTTCCGCGAGCGCGTCCTCGACCTGCTTGCGCCCGGCCTCGTCGACTTCAGCGCCGTGATCCTTGAGCGTCTTCTCGGTTGTATAGATCAGGTTGTCGAGCTTATTGCGCGCCTCGGCCTGCTGACGGCGAGCATGGTCGTCGGCGGCATGCGCCTCGGCCTCGCGCACCATCTTCTTGATCTCTTCCTCGTTGAGACCGGACGACGCGGTAATCTTGATCGACTGCTCCTTGTTGGTGCCGAGGTCCTTGGCATGCACATTCACGATTCCGTTCGCATCGATGTCGAACGTGACCTCGACCTGCGGCATCCCGCGCGGAGCCGGGGGAATCCCGATCAAGTCGAACTGGCCGAGCAGCTTGTTGTCGGACGCCATCTCGCGCTCGCCCTGGAAGACGCGAATCGTGACGGCGGTCTGATTGTCCTGCGCGGTCGAGAACACCTGGCTCTTGCGCGTCGGGATGGTCGTGTTCTTCTCGATAAGCTTGGTGAACACGCCGCCGAGCGTTTCGATCCCGAGCGACAGCGGTGTCACGTCGAGCAGCAGCACGTCTTTGACTTCGCCCTTGAGCACGCCCGCCTGGATTGCCGCACCGATCGCGACGACCTCGTCGGGATTGACGCCCTTGTGCCCTTCCTTGCCGAACAGGCGCTTCACGCGCTCCTGCACCGCGGGCATCCGGGTCATGCCTCCGACCAGCACGATCTCGTTGATCTCGCTCGCCTTGAGGCCCGCATCTTTCAGCGCGGTAACGCATGGCGCGTCGAGCCGGTCGAGCAGGTCGGCGCACAGCGCTTCGAGTTTCGCGCGCGACAGCTTCATATTGAGATGCTTGGGTCCCGACTGATCGGCAGTGATGAAGGGCAGATTGATGTCGGTCTCCGTCACGGTGGACAACTCGGTCTTGGCCTTCTCGGCGGCTTCCTTGAGCCGCTGCAGCGCCATGCGATCCTTGCGCAGATCGATTGCCTGATCCTTGCGGAACTCGTCGGCCAGGTAGTCCATGATGCGCTGATCGAAATCCTCGCCGCCCAGGAAGGTGTCGCCGTTGGTCGCCTTGACCTCGAAGACTCCCTCGCCCAGTTCGAGAATTGAAATGTCGAACGTGCCGCCGCCGAGATCGAATACGGCGATTTTTTCGTCCTTCTTCTTGTCGAGACCGTAGGCCAGCGACGCCGCCGTCGGCTCGTTGATTATGCGCAACACGTTGAGGCCCGCGATACGGCCGGCATCCTTGGTGGCCTGACGCTGGCTGTCGTTGAAGTACGCCGGCACGGTGATTACGGCCTCAGTGACTTTCTCGCCAAGGTAGTCTTCGGCCGTCTGCTTCATCTTCTGGAGGATGAACGCCGAAATCTCGGGCGGGCTATATTTCTTGCCGCGGATTTCGACCCAGGCCGCGCCGTCGTCGTTCTTAACGATCTTGTAGGGCAGCACTTTCATCGCCTTCTGAACTTCGGGGTCGTCGAACCGCCGGCCCATCAGGCGCTTGATCGCAAAAACTGTGTTGGTTGGATTGGTGATCGACTGACGCTTGGCGATCTGACCAGTCAGCCGCTCGCCGGCTTCCGTAAATGCGACGACGGACGGCGTCGTGCGACTGCCCTCGGAGTTGGCGATAACTACGGGGTCGCCTCCCTCCATGATCGCGACGCAACTGTTGGTCGTGCCCAAGTCGATTCCGATAACTTTTGCCATTTTCCTAAAGGTCCCCTGATATAGAACTTAAGATAGAGATAATCACGCTTTATTGATTTTCAACGTCGGAGGCATCACTTTCGCCTCCGCTTCGCCTCCCGGAATCGGTCCCGTTTCCCTTCGCAACCGACACGCGGGCTGGCCGCAGAGTTCGATCGCCAATCAGATAGCCGCGATGGAATTCATCGACGACCGTATTCGGCGGATGCGCATCTGAGGCCACGTGATCGACCGCCTCATGCCGATTGGGGTCGAAGGGCTGGCCGACAGACTGCACGGGCGTGACGCCTTGTGCGCGCAGGAAATCGATCAGCGCGCGCACCGTCATATCGACGCCGTCGACAATCGTCCGAGCGTCGGCGCCATTGCGGGCCGCTGCCAGTGCGCGTTCGAGGTTGTCGATGATTGGCAGCAGGTCGCGGAGAATCGCCTCGCGCTGGATGCGCACGGATTCCTCGCTCTGCTGGCGGATCCGCTTGCGCGCATTTTCAGAGTCGGCGAGCGTGCGAAGATACTTGTCCTTCAGCTCGGCGATTTCCTTGTCCTTTTCAGCCAGCTGCGCCCGCAGGGATTCCAGATCGCCGCCTTCGCCAGGCGTTGATTCGGTGCCCGGCTGCGCGGGATCAAACTCTCCGTCCATGCCCGGATTGCCATCCTGAGGATGCTTGTGTCGCTTGTTCATTTCTATGAGACCGGATCGAAGCTAAACCTAAGCATGATCGCGGGTCATGCCAGTGCGAAATCGCTGGATTTTGGTGGTTGCGAAGGTCGGATTGCGACGGAACCTGCGCGATTCGGAACAGATCGAATAGAGCTGGAATGAGCAATTCATACCATATGTGGTGGTTTAAGGTCCCTCGACTACCATCGGTAGTTTCGTTCCGTCAAAATTAGCTTTTGGAGGAAGCGGAGCGTTCCATCTGGGTGCGAGGCTGATGAGTACCGTGACGGTGGTCCATACCGTATGGATAGCACGGAAAATCCGGCGGCGTCAGGCTGAAAAGTTCATCCTCACACCCGGCCTGAAGACACCGTCGAGCGCGCGAAGCCGGACCTGATTACTCAATCAATCGCGACAAGGCGCGCGCGGTGTACTCGACCAGCGGGATCACGCGGTCGTAGTCCATCCGCACCGGGCCGACGATCGCCAGGCTGCCGAGCGTGCTCGAACCGCTGGCATACGATGCCGTCACCACGCTCAACGACGACAGGCGCGGGTCGTAATTCTCCGAGCCGATCGACACCGTCAGCCCGGCGTGGGTCAGGCTGCGCTCGAGCAATTCGAGCAGCGCGGTCTTGTCGTCGAGCGCGCGTAACAGCTCGCGCATCTTGTCGCGATCCGAAAACTCCGGCTGCTCGAGCGCCTGCAGACTGCCCTCGACGTACAGCTCAGGACGCCCGACGTAATCCGCGATCGCCTCGCCGAGCGCGAGCGCATCGTGCATGAAGCGATCGTAGTTGGCGCGTTCCTGGCGCAGTTGCTCCTCGATCCAGCGGCGCGCCTCGTCGAGCGTGCGCCCTTCGAGCGACTCGTTGAGGTAGCGCGCCATGCGATCCAGCTCGTCCTGCGAATGATCGCGCTCGGTATCGACGATACGGTTCTGCATCGCACCTTTCGCGGCGACGAAAACCGCCAGCACCTGGTTGTCGCGCAGACGCACGAAGTTGACGCGCTCGATGATCGAGGCCTCCAGCCGCGGCGCCATCACCAGCGCGGCCTGTCCCGTCAGAATCGAGAGCAGGCGCGGCGTGTCGCGCAGGACTTCGCCAAGGTTGCGGACGGCGGTCGAGTAATGGAGTTCAATCTGCGCGCGATCCTCGAAGCCGATTCGCGTCGCCGCGGCGAGATGATCGACGTAGTAGCGAAACGCCTTCTCGGTCGGCACTCTGCCGGCCGACGTATGAGGCTGGCGCAGATAACCGCTCTCCTCAAGCTCGGACATCATGTTGCGCACCATCGCAGCACGCACGCCCAGCTGATGACGCGCGACGATCTGCGCGGAGCCGACAGGCTCGGCAGTCGAGACGAACTCCTGTACGGCGGCGAGGATCAGCGCATGCTGGCGGTTCGAGAGCGTGTTGCCTGTAGAATCCTGCGTCATTTCGTTTGCAGGCCGCGCGGCACGACCCTGTTACAATTCTGTTACGCATCCAGCGATACATTCAAGGACCATCGTAACGCAATGGCCGCAACTCAAGCCGTGGCGAGGCGGTTTTCAGTGACGTAGGATCGATCCCCAATGGCGCGCAAAACCAAAACCAAAACCAAAATAGTCCAGCCGCGACGCCTTTATGTTCCCGTGGTGCCCGCCAACGCGTCGTGGTTCGAGAGCGACGGCTACGACCGGCGGACCTGGAACGAAATCGTCGCCGACGCGCCGTCGATTGCCGATCTCGCGGAAACCGGCGAGCGGCTGGTCCCTCACTTCGGCGCGCTGGTACAGGACATGTTCTTCGCGCTGTTCAAGATGAACCCCATCTTCCGCAAAGCCGGCGACGTGCGGCTCGCGGCCGCGCTCAACCGCACTATCCTCGAGCAAATCGTGCCGTCGGCGCCGTTCCAGGCGCTGCGTTCGCGCACCGCGCTCGAAGAAGACAAGGCCGCGATCGCCGCGATCGTGATGAGTGAGCATGCGCTCGAGATGATGAAATCCGAGAAGCTCATCAATCGCAGCGAGATGCTCGATCTGTGGGATCTCGCGCGCCAGGAGCAGGACCTCGAAGCGCGCGCCGAGGCGGTGAAGGCGGTCAACGAGATGCAGGAAGCGAAAGAGGGTGAAGACGAATCCGGCGAACAAAAAAGAGATCAAGCGACGAAGAAAGAGCTTGCGGAGATGGCCGATGCGGCCGAGCGCGCGGCCAAGGTTTCCGAGGCGCGGCTCAATCAGAAGTCGCGGCAGTTCGAGACTCAACTCAAGGGCGCGGATCAAAGCGCGCTCAAGCGCATGCAGCTCAAGACCGCGGAGCTGGCGGGCGAGATCGATCAAGCCGCCGAGGACAGTCACGACTTCAGCCGCGAATTCGGGCAGGGCGGACGCGTCGCGGCCGGTGCGCGGCTCGAGCTCGGGCGGCGTCTCGCGCGCAACAAGAAGCTCGGCGAGTTGGCTCGGATGGTCGGGCGGTTCAAGCAGGACGCGCGCGCGCTGAAGCGCAAGACGCTCGAGCGCGGCGTCGCCGAGGCCTACGACATCGAGCTCGGCTCCGAGCTGGGACGCTTGATTCCCGCCGAGATGCTCGCGATGCATCATCCCGTGCTCAAGCGCGATTTCCATCGCCGGGTGCTCGAAGGCACCGTCCTTCAGTACCGGCTGCGCGACGACGAGCAGAAGGGCAAAGGCCCGATGGTCGTGTGTATCGACGTCAGCTCCTCGATGCAGGGCGACAAGGAAATGTGGTCGAAGGCGGTCGCGCTGACGCTGATGGATATCGCGCGGCGCCAGCGCCGGCTGTTCCGCGCCGTCATGTTTTCCTCGGGCGACGTCAGCCTCAAGGTGCTCGACCTCAATCGTGAGCGGCGCTACCAGCCCGACCTGAACAAGGTCGTCGAGATGGCCGAGTACTTCCCCGGCGGCGGCACCGACTTCGAGACGCCGATCGACGCGGCCGTCGAGCTGCTCGGCGAAAAGAAACTCAAGCGCGGCGACATCGTGATTATCACCGACGGCGAATCGCAGGTCAGTCCGGATTGGCTGGCGCGGCTGCGCGAGCGCAAGGACGAATTGGAGTTCTCGATTTTCGCGGTGCTGGTCGACGTGGGCTCGGCGGAGACGTCGTCGCTGGCGCAGTTCGCCGATCGAATCACGTCGGTGAAGCGCATCAGCGACGAGCACGCGCGCGATATTTTTCTGCATGTGCAATCATGAAGACCAACGACCTGAAAGTAATCCTCGAACCGATCGGCCGGAGCAATTTTCTCAAGCTGTTCAACATGCAGCTTCGGCCCGAGCAGCGCACGTTCGTCACGCCGCCGCGATGGACGCTCGCGCGATGCTATGTGCGCTTCTTCGGCGACAACTTCGAGCATCTGCCGCATCTGATTCGCGCCGGCGATGAGGTAGTCGGCTATGCGACCACCGCGTGCGATCCGAACAGCGCTGACAACTACTGGATCGACGACATAATGATCGCCGCCGAGCACCAGGGGAAAGGCTACGGCCGCGCCGCGATGGTCGAGGTGCTCAAAATGATCGTCGCGCGCTATCCGCGATGCGAAGCGGTGCAGCTAACCTGCTTCCGAACTAACCTGAGCGCCGCCGCGTTGTACGTAAGCCTGGGTTTCAGGCCGACGGGCGGCGTCGACGAAGAATTCGGCGAGCCTAATTACGGCAAGAATATACTTGACTCATCAGGGTTGATTTGTCAAGTTGGGGGGCGTGAAGATGTTTCGCGAGATGCGCAGTGAAGCTTGCTCACGGTCGCGTCCGCAGGCTCGCCGAACTACGGATGATCCAGCCGCGTGAACGCGGGAACCGATTTCTAATGGCACAGATCGCAGTCCCGAAAAACGCTTTTTTTGATGAAAGTGGTACACACGATCAGTCTGACATGGTTGCTGTTGGGGGAATCATCGGTTCTTACGAAGCACTGGCCCGTGCGGAACTCGAATGGGGCCGCGTGCTGAAGACAAGGAAAGGCGTGGAGTTCTTTCACTTCACGGATTTCATGGCTCGCGAACTCCCGTATGACTGGCCGAAAACCGACAAAGGGCAAGCCGAGCGCGATAATTTTATCGAACGACTCGCGACTATCGTTTCCGAGACTACTACGCTCGGCATCTCCTATGGAATCGTTAAGGAGGATTACCAAGAACTCAAACCCTCACTGCGGCATGACTTCAAGGACATCTACTATTGCTGTTGTTATTGCTGTTTGGACTCGCTTGCTAAATGGAAGCGTCACTTCAAAGCTCCAACTCTTCCTAAGCCACTTGAGTTTCTATTTGATCGAAAGCCCACGTATGAAGGTTACATGTCGAGGATTTATTACGAGGTCGTAAAGGAAATTGCGAGTGACCTATTCGGCGATATGGCTTTCGGTAACAATAGGAAGGACGTGCCGCTCCAAATGGCCGATCTGGTTGTAGGGGCATCAATTCGACACTTTAGACGACAGAAGAAGTACGGCCTGAAAGTTGAACCGGACCGACTAATCAAGCGGCTGAATGCACGAGGCCGTATGCTAACATTCTGGTTGGATAAAGACCTACTACTTCAATTCAATCAACGGTCGAAGGCCACATGACAAGGTTCTTATCATTGTCTGTCTTATGTCTATTGTCGATTTTCTATTGCGCATGTGCATCTTCACAACCGCCGCTTTCAAGTAGTTCTGAATCGATGGATGCTACGACAATAGATCAGCTATTTATGTCGGCCTGTCCTAAGGGACGACCCGTGAGTACGATAGGCGACTTTGCTTCTATAGTCGCGAAGGAGCGTGATATGGGTGTAGACAAAGAATCGGTTGATGGCACTGTGCTCAGTAGCCCTATGAGTAGTGAAGTAAAATCCTCTGAACTTCAACTAGTGGACGCAATCTACACTGCGAAGGATCTCACCCCCGCCCAAATTCATGACGTGACGATACGGGATTGCCCGCCTCCCCCACCACTTGCCTCAGTCAAGATTGAAAAACTTGGAACGGCACCCAACGGTTGCCAAGTCAACATATTGGTCTCTAACTATACGACGGTCGCTTGGGATGGCGTTAGTATTCATTTGGCCTTTCGCGACAACTCCCAAGTGGCTATCGGTGAGTATCAAGGCATCCCGATGGTATATACCGAACCGGAGCGCGGTATTATTGTTGGAAATATAATCCACGGGATCAGTTGCGAACAAATAGCTGCGGTGTCGCTTCTTTACTTTGGGTACTACCCACAAAATCAGGGTCAAATCCAAGTTGAGGAAAGCTCGATACCGACTTCAATTCAATAAGGATAGAAACAGTGAGACACAAAGCACCTACGTCCGAGTTCGATGCTTTCACAGATACGATAGATCGACTGTTATCCGTGCCTCATTCGGAGATACAGCGACGTGAGCAAGAGTATCAAAAACAGGTTGCACGGAATCCGCGCAAGCGTGGCCCAAAACCAAAACGGAAAGTGAAATGAAACAAGTGAAGATGCGCATTAGAAAATGGTTATTTCCCCGCTTCCCTATGAATGCGGTTACGGCGACGGAAGTCAAAAGACGAATTGCCGATTGTCCATTAGAAATAGCTACTGCGCTTGACGAGTATGGTATTGCTAGCACAGTAGAAACGCTGGAAAACACGGCCCAATTAGACGGGAAAACAGCAACAATCCTTGGTTATGCAAGCGCACTGCTGGCATTTTTGCTCGCCAGCAACGAGACACTCACAAAGCAAGGTTGGCTCACCTTTCCTTATAGCATTGTTTTAGGTGTTACTGGCGTTGCGGCATTTTGGGCGCTAGCTAGGGCGGCTCTGGCATTACGGATTCAATCGTTTTTCGCGTTAAGTGAGGACGACTGGTTCAACGCGGAGCTTCTTCGTGAGAATGATGTAACTAGATTGCGTCGTTTTTATGCGCGCTGCTTCCATGCAGTGCATCAGATTGGTGGCCGAAATAATCTAGAAAAAAGCGCACAGGTAGGGTTAGCGCAACGTGCATTATTTATATCGGCGACAGGTATTGGGATAATGACCCTCTGGAATATTTCGTCGTCATTGCTCCCCGTCATCATCGGACTTTTCAAAACGATCCGGGTTGGGATCGGGGTCTAGGGGCGTGGGTCGTCTTGGTGCATCTTCATTTATGCGCTCTCTGCCGGGTCGCTGTGGCTGCGGTTGCGGCGGTTGCTTCTTTTCATCTTCTCTCCGCATAGGCTATCTTCTCCTTTTTGAAACCTTCCGCTTCCCGCGACCTTGGCGGGGCTTAGAGTGGCGTCGTAGAGCCATCCTTGCCGGTGAGATGATGATAAGTCAGCCGCTTACCAGTAATCTGCGAGACGACCGCGCTAAAGCGATCCCCGTCATCCATGTCCTTTCGATTGTTATAGCGAAAAGCCTGCTCATCGATGTAACGAAACAGATGAAACGGTTCGACGCTAACGTAGGTTCCATGCAGGCCGCGCTTCAGCAGACTCCAAAAGTTCTCGATAGTGTTTGTGTGTACGTTACCATCAACGTATTCAATGGCGTGATTGATTACTGCGTGATCGTAGTCAGCGGCCAGCCCTACATACGACGGCAACTCATCACTAAAGATTGCAGAACCGGCTTCAACGTTTTCGCGGATCGCTTCTTGGAGTTCCTTCCTGCGGCGTTTACTGACATGGATCGCACGGACTTTCCCGTCGCGCTCGACCATACCAAGTACGATTGCTTTGTCGGCTCCGCCAGTACCGTGAATCTTTTCGGCGCGCTTGTTCTTATGCATATTGCGCGACTTGCCGCCGATGAAAGTCTCGTCAACTTCCACTTCACCGCCCAACTTGCCGCCGCTATCGCTTTGCATCGCGAGCCGAATGCGATGGAGCATGAACCATGCGGTTTTCTGTGTAACACCAATAGCGCGGTGAATCTCCCAAGAGCTAACACCATTCTTGCAATTGGCGATCATCCAGACGGTCGGAAGCCACTTGTCCAAGCCGAGCGGAGAGTCCTCAAAGATCGTTCCGACTTTGATGCTGAACTGGCATCGGTCGTGTCGGGTTTTGCACTGCCAGACTCGCCGCTTTGGAACGAAGCTGACTCGCGCCGAGCCGCAGATCGGGCAATGGACGCCGTTCGGCCAGCGTCGTTTAACCAAGTAATTCAGGCAGTTATCAGGATCGGCGAAATAGACAACTGCGTCTTTCAATGTGCGTGGTTCGTTCATATCCAAATCGTACAGGATCGGCGTTGATGAGTCAAGTATATTCTTGCCCTAATTACAAGCTCACCGGCGCGGCACTGGCAAAGTTTCGGAGGTAAACCCGCTGCTCACTCCTAAACCGGTTCCCCTTCCCACATGGGAAGGGGTTAGGGGTTAGGTTAGCTGGACCAACCGCAACGAGACGGCAAAATCATACGAGGTCAAAACGTCGAGCCCGACAAGCTCTCACTAGCGAAGCGATTGCGCCGCGAAATGACAGTCGCGGAGCGCATTCTCTGGCGTGCGCTTCGGCGAAATGCGGTAGACGGGTTTCACTTCCGTCGTCAGCAGGTGATCGAAGGATACATCGTCGATTTCTATTGCGACGCCGCCAAACTTGCGATCGAGCTCGATGGAAGCGTGCATGAAGATCAGTGGCAGTATGACGAATCTCGGGACAAAGTTATCTCCCGCAACCGAGTGCGTGTTCTGAGAATTTCAAACGAAAGCCTGCGTGATCTTGAGGCAGTGATTGAATACATCAGAGAGGCACTTCGAACGAGCGGGCAAACCTAACCCCTAACCCCTTCCCATGTGGGAAGGGGAACCGGTGTATAAGTCTCCGCTTGATTTTTAAGAGAAAAGGGCCGGTCGTTGACGACCGGCCCTTCATCATTCTGACTGTGTGGCTTGCGGGCTATGCCGCCGATGCCAGCTGCATCACGCCTAGCTGCTGGTACCACGACTCGGTGCGGTCGTTGATCAGGTCGATTTGCCGCAGGCACGGGATGATCGTGTCGACGAACAGGAACGAGTTGAACTGCTTCTCCATGTCGTTCTCCGCTGCTGCCCACGCCGGGTTGCGATGCATCTCTTCCTCGATATCCTTCATCGAGATGCCCACTTCCTCGAACACCGACGCGCCTGACAGGAAGCCGTCCTTGGGCACGCCATCGACGACCTTGGTCACCATCATGTCGCACGCCGCGAACGCGAAGTCCTCGAGATCCTTCTTGTCCTTGCCCTTGAGCTTGGTGACCGCATCGCGCAGCGCGAGCATCCCGAAGCCGACGTGGCGCGCTTCGTCCTTCATGATGTACTCGAGCAGTTCCTTGAGCAGATCGTCCTTGGTCTCACGCTGCATGAAGCGGAACGCCGCGATCGCCAGCCCCTCGGCGACGACTTGCATCCCGACGTACTTGGGCTCCCAACGATCGTGCTCCATGACCGTGGTCAGCAGCCGCTCGAGTGTGGGATCGATCGGGTAGATGCGGTCGAGCTTGGTGATGTACTTGCGGAAGCCTTCGACGTGACGCGCCTCGTCGAAGACCTGGGCCGCCGCGTTCATCTTGGCGTCGAGGTCAGGCACCGCGTCCACCAACTGCCCGCAAACCATCAGCGCGCCCTGCTCGCCGTGCAGGAATTGCGAAAGGCGCCACGCGGCGAACTTGCGGCCGAGCTGGAACTTGTTCTCCTCGCTTAGCGATCGATAGAGCTCCGTCTGGAACATCGGCATCATCGTCATGTCCAGGACTTCCTTCTCGATCGGGCGGTCCCAGTTGATGGTGGTGGAGACGTTCCACTGATCGCGCTTGGCGTTCTCATATAGGCGGTCCATCTGCGGGAACTTCACGCTGTAGTCCCAGTGGAAGACGCTTTCCAGGTCGGTGTTAACAATGGTGTGGTCGTGGGCCATTTCGAAAATCCTCCAGATTCACTTTTTACTTTTTACTGGGCGGCGAGCCGTGCTGCGCGCTCGAGTCCGCCCAGGGCAAAATTTACGGTGATATTTTTCAGCTCCGCATGAGAAAGATCGCGGCTCGCGAGCAGCCACGAAATCGCCTGCGACAACATCCCGATCGTGAGATGTGCAATTGCGTCGGCGCGCTCGCCGACCGCCGGCGCCAGGTCGTCGCGCAGGTCGTCGATAAAAACTTCGTGCACGCGGACCATCAGATCGAGGAACGCGGGGCTGTGGCCGAAGACTATCCGGAACAGCTCCGGCGCCTCAGCGGCCGCATCGAGAATCGTGTCGATCGTGATTTTGAGCTTCTCGGCCGGAGTGTGAACGCCCGCCTTCGCCTCGGCGAGGTTGCGTCGCAGTTCAGCCGCGCCATGCTCGATCAGTTCGATAAAAATTTCGTTTTTGGTCTTGAAGTGCAGGTAGAAGGTGCCGAGGCCGACGTCAGCTTCGGTGGCGATGTCAGCGATCCGCGTCTGATGGTACCCCTTGCTCGAGATGACGCGTTCGGCGGCCTGGATCAGATCGACGCGCGTTTTTTCGCGCCGCCGATCGAAGCGGTTCGGGGCATCGCCAGACTGTCGAGCAACTTGTTCCACGCGGACAAAAAATTATGCCAAAATGAATCATGTGTCAATTACGACTTCATCTTCAATACTGAATCTAGATTCATTAATGAATAGACTGTCGAACCCGAGGAACAACGCCAATTCATTGCGGAATTTAAGATTCGGAGTGGAGTCTATTCAGGCAGCCAATGGCCCTGAAAGAGCGATAAAAGTACTACGGCGGAGAACCACCGGATTGGTCTGGAGGCGCGCCCGATTGGTCGGGATTTTCGTCGGGCGCGGCGCCCTCGGCTCCCGAATCCTGAGTCGTATCCGGAAGAATCACCGGCTCGGGGAAGTCCGACGTGACGTTGCAACAGAGCAGGTAACTGCTGCCGGCCCGCGGCTGAGCGTTGTAGGCCTGCAGAGAACCGTCGGCGAGCACCTTGACCGCCTGGTAGCTGGTCGAGCCCGATTGCCGCTCGATCTGGAAGACGTAGTAAGCACCGCGATCGAGGGGCTCGGGCGGGCCCTCCTCGGGCAATACCTGCGTAAAGTGCGTCGGCACTTTCGAGTACTCGATACTCTTGAGGCTGTACTTGGTCGCGCCCACGCCGGTGATAGAGCCGAACGTGCTCTCGTCGGCCTTGAACTCCCAAATTGGAACACCGCCGTCGAATCGCACCACGGACTCCGTATGCGACGCGTCGCGCTGATGGTTCGCGATCACTTCGGCGCCGAAAAACTTGATCACGGTGGCGCGCGTGAGCGCATCGCCTGCACGCCGATAGCTGATCGCGACGTTGGCGACCGGAGGCGGCAGCGGCTCACCCTCGTCGGCGTTGGCCGCGTCGTCGAGATCGGTCGAGTCGTCGTCGGAACTCCATAGCGACTTGACTTTCGAAGTCACCGACGAGCATCCCTGCGTCGTCAGCGCGAGCGTCATGAGCATCGCGAAGAGGCATAGCAGCAGTCGGGAGGTCACAATCGCTTTGTATGTAGACATGTTCATCGAGTAGTCTTTGCGAACCGTGGCAAACCGGGATTCGAGCGAAAAGATCGGCCTGCGTCCCCTGCTAATCTACGCGCAGGCGCAGACGGGCCTCAACCTGTGCGTGACTTTGATCGGGCTGCATCTGCTCTACTTCTATACCGATCGGATGGGCCTCTCTCCATCGCTGGCCGGCCTTGCATTCTTCCTGGCGCTCGTGATTGACGCGTTGACCGACCCGCTGGTCGGCAATATTTCCGATCGCGCGCGCTTCAAGTCGGGCCGGCGGCGGCCATTTTTCTTCGCGTCGATTCCGATGGCGGTCTGCTACTACCTGCTGCTGTCGCCGCCGCTGCTCAAGGCGGGGCTGTTCCTATGGTTCCTCGGGTTCTACTTCCTGATGCTCACGTCGCGGAAGTTTTACGAGACCGCATTCGGCGCGCTGATGCCGGAACTCACGCTCGACTACGACGAACGCACCAAGCTTTCGACGTTCCGCATGCTGTTCGGCACGGCCGGCGACATCAGCGGAGCGCTGTTGCCGTTCGCGGCGACCTACTTGTTCGCGCGCGGCACCGACTTCAAAGTGACGGGCGCAATCTGCGGGCTGACGGTCGCCGGCGGCGCGATGATCGCATACGCGGGCCTGCGCGAGCGCACCGAGTTCTCGACGCGCGAGCGCTCAAGCTGTGGGCGTCGATCAAATCGATGGCCGGCAACCGGCCGTTCGTCATTCTCGTGATCGCGACGGCGCTGGCCATCATGGCCATCAACATCCCGACGGTGCTGCTGCGTTTCCTGGCCAAGTACTGGTACCACGACGAGAACGCGGCGGCGCGATGGCTGCTCGCGTACTTCGCCGGCTCGGTCATCTCGTATCCGTTCTGGTTCAGGATCACGGTCAGGTTCGAAAAGAAGCCGGCCTTCGTCGTCGCGATGATCTGCAACGCGATGGGCTCGCTCGCGTTCATGCTGATGACCCGGCAAAGCACTGTCGCGCTTTATTTCCTGATGGCGTTCAGCGGCTTCTCGGCGATCGGAATTTGGGTCACGCAAATGTCGGCGTCGGCGGACGTGATCGAGTGGGACGAAGAGCGCACCGGCCAGCGCCAGGAGGGCGCATACGGCGGAATCACCTCGATGTCGATAAAGATGGCGGTCGCGGTCACGCTGCTGCTGGTCGGTCCTGTCATGAGCTGGGTCGGCTACAAGCCCGGCGGCGCCGGCCTCACGCCTGAAGCGGGCGACAATCTGCGCGCACTATTCTCGATCGGCCCCGCCTCGATCTACCTGATGAGCGCGCTGGTCTTCTCGCGCTATCCAATAACGCGAGAAAGCCACCGCGCAATGCGCGATAGGCTGGCGGCGCGAACAGCAGCATCCGAAGAAGAAAAAGCAAGATCGATCGCGTAGTCACTTCCTCATCATTCCGAGCGCAGTAAAGATCTTAACCTCTCCTTGTCCGAGGAGAGGTCGGCGAAAGCCGCTTGAAAAGCGGTGTCGCCGGGAGAGGTGCAACGCTTGTCAGCGCATCACCGCTTACACGCTGATGTAGTTCTCTGGACACTCCGGCTGCGATCACGCAGCAACACCACTTTCTGATTTGCTGCAAAGGCAGACGGACGTGGTTGCGCCGGCCGGCTCAGCACCTCTCCCGTCGCTCACCTTCGGCTCGCGCCGACCTCCCCTCGGACAAGGGGAGGTTAGGATACGCCATACTAAAGAGGGCCGCGGGTTTATCACCCGCGGCCCTCTATCAATCTTAGCTAGTCGCGATCAGCCGAGCAGGGACTTTGCCACTGTTTCGCGATGTACTGGGGCGTTGCCGAAGTTTGCTTCGCCCGCGAGCGCGCGGCGATGGAACAGGTGCATGTCGTGCTCCCAGGTGAATCCGATGCCACCGTGGACCTGGATTGCCTCCGACGTGACGTTCTTCGCCATGTCGGACGCGTACGCTTTCGCCATCGGCACCGCGGTCGCCGCTTCCGCGCCCTTGGTATCGACGGTCCAGCACGCGTAGTAGGTCAGCGAGCGCGCGTTCTCGACCGCGACCATCATGTCCACGCACTTATGTTTGACGGCCTGGAACGATCCGATCGGCTTGCCGAATTGCACGCGCGTCTTTGCGTATTCGACCGACATGTCGAGCGCGCGCTGCGCCGTGCCGACCATCTCGGCCGCCAGGCCGGCGGTTGCGATGTCCAGCGTGCGCCGCAGAATCGGCCATCCCTCGCCTTCCTTGCCGAGCAGCTCCGAAGTTTTCACATTGTCGAATTTCACGTGGCATAGCCGCCGCGTCATATCGACCGTCTTGAGCTGAGTGATCGTGATGCCGGGGGCCTTCGCGTTCATCGCGAGGATCGTGATTCCTTTTTCGCCGCTGCCGCCCGTGCGGACCGCAACCGCCATCCCGTTGGCGACATGCGCGTCAGGCACGAAAAACTTTTCGCCGGTGATCGTGTATTCGTTGCCGCTCTTGGTCGCCTTGAGCTGAATTCCCTCGGCGTCGAAGCGGCCCGCGGCCTCGGCGATCGCGACGGTACCGATAAACTCGCCCTTCGCCATGCGCGGCAGGAGTTCTTTCTTCTGCTGATCCGAGCCGCCCTCAATCAACAGCGGCGCCGCAAGCAGCGCGGAGGTGAATAAGGGTCCCGGCACGAGTGCCTTGCCGGCTTCCTCGACGATCACCGTCATGTCGAGGAAGCTGCCGCCCTGGCCGCCGTAACTCTCCGGGATGAGCAGCCCTGGCCATCCGAGGTCGACCAGCTTTTTCCAGAAGGCGGGGTCGTGCGCGGTCGCGTCCGCCATCATCTGGCGGACAAACTTGGTCGGGCAGTTGTCGGCCAGAAAGCGCTTGGCCGCGTCCCGAAGCATCTCTTGTTCTTCCGAAAATCCGAAATCCAACTTGCGTTCCTCCGTTTTGTCGATGGGGAATCCTGCGGCTTGAAACCGCTCAGATCCATGTTTCAGGTACCATTAAGGCTTTCAGGCGTGCAAGCGCCGGGAATGGCGCCGTAGCGCCGGTGGCGCGCTTGATTCGCTCGCAGGAACCGCGACAATGGTCACCGGTTCACTGAAAAATGGAACACAAAGATCTCGTCCGCGAAGAATTCACCCGGCAAGCTAACGACTACGCGACCGCGCCCGCGATTCGCGACGCCGAGCATCTGCGCAAGCTGGTCGAGATTGTCGCGCCGCCGGCCGATGCGCGCGTGCTTGAGGTCGCGACCGGGCCGGGTCATGTCGCGATGGCGTTTGCGGCGGTCTGTCGCGAAGTCGTGGGAATCGATCTGACCGACGCGCCGCTCAAGATTGCCGAACAGATGCGCGCCGAGGGGGGACTCAACAACGTCCGCTTCCAGAAGGGCGACGTCGAGTCACGCCTGCCGTTCAAGGACGGCGAATTCGACGTCGTCGTATGCCGGTTTGCTATTCATCATTTCGCTTTTCCAGTGAAAGTTATTTCCGAAATGGCGCGAGTGTGCCGGGCTGACGGACTGGTGGCGGTCGAGGATTTGATCGCCAGCGAGCAGCCCGAGCGCGCCGCGTATTACAATGAATTCGAACGGCTGCGCGACACGTCGCATACCAGCGCGCTTGCGATGAGCGAACTTGTCCGCATGATGGGCGCGGCGGGCCTCGAGATAGTGCGGTTCACCTCGCACGGCTACCGCAGTCCTGTCTCGCAATGGATCAAGGCGGCGCATACGTCGCCGGAGCGCGCAGCGAAAGCAATCGCGATGGTCGAGCGGGACGCGGACGAAGATCTGAGCGGCGCGCGTCCAGTGCGAATCGACGGCGAACTGTATTTTACCTACCGGATCGCGATGCTGGTGACGCGCAAACTCGGCTGATCCTGCCTCCCACGTTTGTCGGGGGAGGCCGACGCTTGTCTTCGAGTGTCGGGTGGGGGACCAAATTTTCCGAGAGTCCGAATGTGCGGCGCAACAGACAATCGCCGCACAGTTGTCCCCCTCCCTAACCCTCTCCCCACGAACGGGGGAGGGAATCAGAAGACGCGCGAGCGGTTAGCTGAGCAATTTCTTTCCCGAGATCAGCGCGAGGACGCCTGAGTACTGGAGCAGCGAGGTCTGCTCTGCGAGCGTGCCGATTTCGAAACCGGTGAAGAATCCGGCGATCGGAACGGGGCCGAGCGCGCGCCTGATGTAGGCGGAATCGTGGCCCGGGATATTGTAGAGGCCCGCGCCGCGCGAGACGCAATCGAAGTACAAGCCGAACGCGGGAGGGGTTTTGTTGTCCAGGCGGTCGCTCAATTCATCCAGCGTAGCCTTCAAGTCCTCGCGCGAGCGCTCGGCGTCGCGCAGCACGAAGCCGACGGTGTCGCCGACCCGAGGCTGGAACGCGACCGCGATAACGCCGTGCTCCTCGCTGGCGCCGACGATGTTGCGGACGACAAATTCTCCGCGCTCGATAGTCTGCGCATTTTCGTACACCGGAATCGCGACGAAGACGTAGGTCAGCGCGCGGCGCAGATCGGCGGCAAGCGGGCCGGCCGCTTCGGCGAAGACCTCAAAGGCCGGCCGGCCGTCGAGTTCGATCAGGATATTGTCGCGCGCGGCGGTCACGCGATGCGCCGTGCCGATGAGCCCGCAGGCGATCGAGTTCGCAATCGTCAGCTCGAAGTCGCCAGAGAGCAGCATCCCGGAGATTGCGTTGGAGCTGACCGTGTCGCCGCAGAAAACGAACGTCTCGCCGATCGAGCCGTCCTCGCTCGCACCGCCGCCCGCGATCGACACGCCGGGCAATTCAGCGCCGAGAGCTTCGAGCGTCGCCTCGGCCTCGAAGTTGTAAGTATCGGCGAAGAGAATCAGCAGGTTGGATTTGTCGAGCTTGGCGCGCACTGCGGAGGCCACTTCAGCCGCTACGCCCGCGGCGCGGCCGCGCAGGGTAGGCACGAAGAATCGGGTGGCATGAATCTCGTTTTCGTTGCCGCCGAACACCAGCACGGCCAGCGCCTGTCCCGACTCGATTTCGGTCTCACCGGCGATGACGCCCATGCTCGAGCATCCCGCGACTTCGCGCGTGTGCGCTTCGGAAGCCACCGTGCGCAGGATCATCGGATAGGCGGCGCCGTAGGCGGGCGTCGCGAAACAGAGCGCGCCCTGCGCGCGGCTAATCCCCGCCTGCGCGAGCGCGGCGGCTGTCGCCTCGGCGGCGGCGTTGCGCGGATTGAGCGCGGTCGAGAAACCTACGCCGGCCCGAATCATCTCGACACCTGCTGCTGTCCTCCGAAGATCTTGAGCAACTCTACCATCCGCTGAATCCCGTCGGCGAGTTCCTTCACGCCGATTCGCTCGTTGATGCCGTGGACGCCTTTGGCCTCGGCGGCGTTCACTTCGACCGGGATGAAACCGTAGGAGACGATCTTTTTCTGGCGGAAGTAGTGGCTGTCGGTGAATCCGATGACCATGGTGGGCACGACGCTGGCCTGGTCGTGATCTTTGGCGAGGGTCTCGATTGCGGACATCAGCGGCGAGCGCGACGGCGACGAGATCGGCGCGAAGTTCAGGATCACGTCGATCTTGATGGTGTCGTCGCCGATCACTTTCTTGATGTCGCTCACTACGGTCTTGGGATCGCTGCCGGGCAGCAGCCGGCAATCGATTTCGGCGTACGCCGTTTCGGAAATCACGTTGGTTTTCTGACTCGCCGACAGCACCGTGGGCGTGATGGTATCGCGCACGCGCGCGTTCTGGCTGGGATCGTCAAGGAATTGTTTGAGGTAGTCCGGATCCTTGAGTGCCGCGGCGAGGTCGAGCATTTGCTTGGGGCCGTGATCGAGCTCGGCCATCGTGTGGTAGTAGTCATTGACCGGCCCGATCACGTGGATCGGCGTTTTGTAGTCGCTCAATTTATCGAGCGCGCGCACCAGGCGCGTGACTGCGGTCTCCGCCGGCGGATCGGACGCGTGCCCTGCCTGCCCGCTGGCGGTAAGCCTGAGCCACAGCGGCGTCTTTTCGGTGACCGACACGACGTAAACCTTGCGCTTGTTGTCGGCGAGCGCGCGAATCCCGCCGCCTTCGTTGATCAGATAGCTGGCGTCGAAGAAGACGTTGCTCTCATGATCGACGAACCATCCCGCGCCGTTCTTACCGCCTTCCTCCTCGTCGCCGGTCGCGACGAACAGCACGTCGTGATTGAGCAGGATGCCCGCGCGCTTGATTGCGAGCATCGCCATCAGCTCAATCACACCCGGGCCCTTGTCGTCGATCGCGCCGCGTCCCCAGATTTTGCCGTCCTTGACGGTGCCCGAGAACGGCGGCACCTGCCATTCCTTTGGATTGGCCGGCACCACGTCCATGTGGCTCAGCAGGATGATCGACTTGGTATGCTTGCCGATGCCGCGCAGGCGCGCCGCGACGATTCCGCGTCCATGCTGCGGCTCCCAGGTCGTCGCGGGAATTCCGTCGGTGAGAAATTTCTCCTTGAGCATCCGCGCCGCGTCCATCTCGTTGCCGGGCGGATTGGTCGTGTTGATCTGGATGTACTTGGACAGCAGGTCGGTCGCTTCCTGCGTGACCCGGTCCCAATTAATCGGCTGCGGGGGCGGCGCCTGCGTGACGCCCATCGACTCAGCCGGCAGCACGTTGGGCGTAGCGGCTGGCGAGGCGGCGAAAGTTGATCCGGGGATCGCAAAGCAAGCCAGCAGGCATGCGACGGCAATCGCGCGGGTCATCGTACGTCGGCGCAAAGTGGCAGCCGAGGATGCTCTGTTCATGTTGCGCCGCGGTTTAAGGTTTCGATCACGCCATGAAGGAACACGCTCGTGGGCGGCCGGTCAACTGCTCGATGGTCGAAAGTGGGGCTGAGCCGAAGATCGGGCCAAAATTGGCACGATTCTGAATGAAGGAGGCCCGATTCTGACCGATCAAATGAAGCCGAAAAGAGCAATCTATACCATATGTAGTGGTTCGGGGACGTCTTCTCTACCATTGGTAGCTTCGTTCCGTCAAAAATTGTTTTTGCCGCAAGGGGGTTCGTTGTCGCCCGGTTTCGGGCGAGCCTGACGAGTCCGGGGCATCCTGAGGGTTATCCATACCATACGGTAGCACGCCAAATCCGCCTTGGTCAGGCTGAATAGTTCATCCCCAAGCTCGCCTCGTCATTGAGGTGCAGAGTCGAACGGATAGCGCGACTTCAGAAGTTCTATCAGATGAGACGCCTCGGCTTCGTCGACTCCGCCTCCGAAGCGGAACGTCTTCGACCCATAGTCAAATGCTATCTTCCCTCCAAAGGGCGTAGGCAGTGAAAATCCTCCACCGGAACGGCTGTTGATGGGGGTATTGTCGATCCGAAGATTCTTCACGCTCGGGAGGTCATATTCACGCGAGCGGCCGAAGCCCAAAATGTCCCGCCGGATCGCCAGACTAGTGGGAGTAAGCGATACGATTTCGTGACCCGCCATATTCCACAGCCACATGGAGATGCAGAAGCATCCGCCGACAGTCCAAGCCCCCAGCCATCCGATCAGGAAGAGACCGGTGCCGTTCGCCTTGCCCGTTGCGAGCTGACGAATTACGGAGACCTCGCCAAAGGCCCATCCGCAGAGCCAGAACCCAATGAAAAGAATGAGAAACCAGTTCTTTGCGGCGGGGATGTTAATCACCAGCCCTTCGGGACTGTCGAATACGGAAGCTTTGGCGGTCGGGACCGCAACCCTTGCCATCGGCCCTTCCCCTTTTTACCGCAGGACAGCTAACAACGCGCCGATGGTACGACAAGACAGGAGGCGAGTGATAGATCGATTCGATAGATTGACGGATGGCCCCCAATAGCAAAGCTAAAACTACGCGGCGCGCACCGCTCGACGCGCGCGGTGTCAGTCGAGTCCTTCGGGTGCTCAGGCGCGAGGCGCCGTCGTGGAACGCGCCGATTGTCAGCTTCATCGCGGTGCAGCATCGCGATCCGTTCCGCACTTTGATCTCTTGCATCCTGAGTTTGCGCACCAAGGACGCGACTACGGCCGCCGCGTCGAGCCGATTGTTCGCGCTGGCGCATACGCCCGACGCGATACTTGCGCTGTCGCCAAAGACGCTCGAGCGGCTGATCTTTCCGGTGGGCTTCTATCGCACCAAGGCGCGCGTTATTGGAGGAATTTGCCGCGACTTGATCGAAAAATTCGACGGACGCGTGCCTGACGAGATCGACGCGCTGCTGACGCTCAAAGGCGTCGGGCGTAAGACCGCGAACCTGGTCGTGACCGAGGCGTACGCGAAGCCGGGCATCTGCGTCGATGCTCATGTGCATCGCATTTCGAATCGATGGGGCCTGGTGCGCACCAAGACTCCCGACAAGACCGAGCTTGCGCTGCGCGCTGTGCTGCCCGCGCGGCATTGGATCGAGTACAACGGAATCCTGGTCGCGTTCGGGCAGACGATTTGTCATCCGACGTCGCCGTGGTGCTCGCGATGCAAAATCGCGCCGCTATGCCCGCGGATAGGAGTCGTACACTCGCGCTGAACGCGCGATAGGAAGAATCAAAAGTGAAACCCGCGGTGGGTTTCACGCTTCCTTCGGCAGGGGTGACCCCTGCACCCAGGGTTAAGAAAGTAAAGATGCGGGACTTCGTCCCTGTTAGAACTCTCAGGTAGGGAAGCCGATTTATTGCCCCAAGTGGGTCGAGTGATAGCTTGAATTCATGACACAGAAAATCGGGTTCGTTGGGTTGGGCGCGATGGGTCTGCCGATGGCGACGAATCTGCTCGCCGCCGGATTCCATCTGACGGTTTACAATCGCACCGCGTCGAAGGCGGAGCCACTCGTGGCCAAGGGAGCGCATCGCGCGGCCCGCGCGGGCGACGTTGCGCATCCCGGCGGCATCGTCGTGTCGATGCTTGCGGATGACGCGTCGGTCAAGGCGCTGGTGACGGGCGAAGATGCGCTCGCCGAGCATCTTGCGCCGGATGGAATTCATATCTCGATGAGTACGGTGTCGCCGGCTACCACGCGCGAGCTCGCCGCGTATCACGCGTCGCATGGGAGCGTGATGGTGGCGGCGCCGGTGTTCGGGCGGCCGAACGCCGCGCAGAAGAAGCAGTTGCGAATCTGCGTTTCGGGGCCGGCTGACGCCAAGGCCAAAGTGAAACCGATCCTCGAGGCGATGGGCGATGGAATATTCGACTTTGGCGACAATCCCGGCGCGGCCAACGTGGTGAAGCTTGCGGGCAACTTCATGATCGCGGCGGCGCTCGAAGCGATGGGCGAGGCGGTCGCGATGATGCGCAAGAGCGGCGTCGATCCGGCGGCGGCGCTCAAGATGCTGGCCAAAACGATCTTTGCGGCGCCGGTGTACCAGGGCTATGGACCAATCATCGCGCACGGGCGGTTCACGCCGGCGGGTTTTCGATTGCCGCTCGGACTCAAGGATATCGACTTGGTGTTGCAGACTGCGGCCACGGCGAATGCGCCGATGCCGACGGCGAGCCTGCTGCGCGATCGATTCGTCTCGGCGATTGCCAAGGGGCGCGCCGACCTGGACTGGTCCGCGATCGCTCTGGGAGCGGCCGACGACGCCGGACTCAAGGAATCGCGCTGACGAGTGCGCCGAACTGTCGCCAATACGCGAATCGCCCGAGGAACTTAATTGAATGTGAAACCCGCGGTGGGTTTCACGCTTCCTTCGGCAGGGGTGACCCCTGCACCCAGTACTAAAAAGAGATGCGGGCGGGGTTTACCCTGAGTACTCGTAGGGTCCCTGTTGGAACCTTTTTTGTGTCATCCTTTTCTGGAGACGCGCATGACTAAAGGCGCCCGATATATTTTCGTGCTCGCGGTATGCATCGTCGCGATGCTTGCGGGCGCGCGCCCGTCGCAGGCGATCGACTTCTACGAAATCCAGATCTACGACACCGACACAGCGCCGGCCGGTCATCTCACGCTGGAATTGCATTCGAACACGACCACGACCGCGACGGGGTATTTGGCGAAGAGCCAGATCGACGTTCACCAGATACACGAGACGGTCGAGGCCACGTACGGAGTCGTGCGCTGGCTCGAGGTCGGGCAGTACTTCTGTACCGCGAAGCTCTCGAATGGCGATTACGAATACTTGGGCTCGCGCACCAAGGTGCATTTCGGAATCCCGCAGACCTTCGAGTGGCCGGTGCAGTTCGGCGGCAATATCGAGCTCGACTACATGCGGCACGCGGCCGAGGAAAACCCGATGACGCTGGAGCTGCGACCGATCGTCGGCTCGAGCTTCAAGGGATTTCGCCTGGTGGGGAACTTCGTGTTCGAGGATCCATTCAGCGGTCCGGGGGCGCATCGCGGGTTTCAATTCGAACCGCAGGGCGAGCTGGTCTACAAGCTCAACGACTGGCTGTCGCCGGCGGTCGAATACTACGCCGACATGGGATCGATTCAGCCGCTGGCAAAGGTACAGGAGCAGCAGCATTTTATAGTGCCGGCGCTGAATTTCGATTTTCTGCCGCAGCTCGAGCTCAACCTCGGCGTGGGAATTGGAGTGACGCGCGCGAGCAACGGAATATTCCTGAAATCGATTGTCGGCTGGACGTTCTAGCAGGGGGCTCTGGGGACAGGAACCATCCGCCGCAGATTCATCGTTGCTTGGTCGGTGGTGCTAAACTAACCTAGATTCACGCGCCTGGCGCAATCGATGTCGTTTCCCTCGAAAGATAGGCGAGCTGACGAGAAACTCGGGCAAATCCTGGGTCGGGTCGGTTCCGTTCGCAGGCGACTCAACTCGCTGGCGTTGCAGCACGCGATTTTCTACTCGCTTGCGATCCTGATCGCGGGCGGCGCGACCGTGTTTGCGGGTGCATACCTGCTGTCGCCGCTGGTTTTCCTGATCGGCGGCGCGGCGCTGATGATCGTCGCGATCATCGGTATCGCGGGCGCGATCGGCGCCGGGTGGCGGATGCGCGCCAGCGCGGTCCGCGCAGCGGCGATCGCGGACGATCGCGCCGAGCTGAAGGGGCGTCTCTCGACGATTGTCGCGCTCGCGGATAGCGAGACCCGCGGCCCGCTGTGGTCGTACCTCGTTGAAGATACGCTCGGCTATCAGGACGAATTTGCGGCCGCGCGGATCGAGCGGCGCCGCGTCTCGCGCGCCATTTACCCGCTGGCCGGGGCAATCGTGCTGGCGGCGCTCGCGTTTCCGATTTCAAAAATCAAGCACGCGCCGCAAATTACCGGCGACGCTGGGCAGGACGACCTGACCGTCGATTTGGACGACCTGCATCTGCGGCCCGCCGAACCGGGCGATGAATCGGGGATGCCGGTCACGGCGGACGCGGCAACAATGCGCCGGCTCAAGGACAAGATGGCTCGGGAGAGTGCGGCCGGCGGCGACGTTGCCGGCAATTCGCTGAATCAGCTGGTCAACCGCGCGCGCGACATGGCCGGGAATCTGCAGAACAAGCTGACCGGCCAGCAGGCGGCCAGCAACGAACGACTCAACCTGCGGCTGGCCGATGCCGGCGGCGATCAGGATCGAAATGAGATTCATCGAGCGCCCGATGCGCAGAAGAATCGGCACGGCGAGGTCGCCGGACAGTTTAAACAGGACCAGCCCAAGTCCAACGGCGCGATCGATCTGCCGCGCGAAGACGATTCCCGCCAGCCGAATTCGCAGCCATCACCCGGCGGCACCGGCGAGGCGGGGGTGGAATCCGACGCGGGCAAGGACAACCCCAACCAGGACGACAGCGCAACCGATCGCAGCATCCAGCAGAGCGGTGAGAACAGCAGCAACGGCGGCGAGGCGCATGGAATCGGCGCCGATCCTGACAGCCTGTTCGGCGCGCCCGCGACGGCGAAGCTCGGCAACGAGGGTTTCGAAATCGCAATCGAAGCGCGGCCCGTCGATCACGGCGCGAAGGGCGCCGGCCGCGCATATGTCCCGCCCAAAGTCCGCACTCCTCTCAGCCTGAACCAGGAGCCGGACGAACCGGTGGCGCGCGCCGCGGTGCCGGCGGGCGATCGAAACACAATCAAGAAGGTCTTCGAAAGATGAGTGACGTGCAGGCGGAAACGCCAACGGTGGCGGATTTCGCCCGGACGTTTCGGCGTGTCCAGGCCGAGATCCATAAGATGATCATCGGCCACGATCAGGCCGTCGAGGAGTTGCTGTCGGCGCTGTTCGCCGGCGGCCACGTGCTGATCGAAGGCGTGCCGGGCACCGGCAAAACGACGCTGGTGAAAACGCTGGGGCTGGCGCTCAATCTGAGCTTCAACCGAATTCAGTTCACCGTCGATCTGATGCCGGCTGATATCACGGGCACGCGCGTGATTTTGTCGGGCGAAGATGGACGCCGTGAGTTCACCTTTCAGCCGGGGCCCGCGTTTTGCCACATCCTGCTCGGCGATGAAATCAATCGCGCGACGCCCAAGACCCAATCCGCGCTGCTCGAGGCGATGGCGGAGTTGCAGGTCACGGTGTCGGGCACGACCTACCGCCTCAAGCCGCCGTACTTCGTGATGGCGACGTTGAATCCGATCGAGATGGAAGGCACCTATCCGCTGCCCGAGGCGCAACTCGATCGCTTCCTGTTCAAAGTTCGTTTGAACTATCCCGACGAAGGCGAGTTGACGCGGATCATCTCGTCGACGACCGGTCCTGAAGAGGCGGGAATCCAGGCGGTTTTCCACGCTGACGAAGCACCCGCGCGAATCGAGTCGCTGAAGAGGCTGGTGCGCGAGGTGATGGCTGCTCCCGCGATGGAGATTTACGCGGCGCGGCTGGTGCGGGCGACGCAGCCGCAGAATTCGCGCTTCGTGACCGACGAGGCCAGGGCCGTGCACGACGAGATGGTCAACCGTTACGTGATGTTCGGCTCGAGCCCGCGCGGCGCGCAGGCGCTTATCCTGGGCGCCAAGGTGCGCGCGTTGCTCGACGGGCGCGCCAACGTCGCGCGTGAAGATATCGAGCACGTGGCGGTGCCCGCGCTCGCCCATCGCATCATGCTCAACTACGCCGCGCTATCCGACGGAATCGACGCCGCGCACATTGTCGAGCGCGTCATCAAGTCGGTTCGCGGCGCGAAAGTATAGGCGGTCACATGCTGGAGGCGCGCGCGTTCGAGCCGGAGTATTTGCGCAAGCTCGACCGCCTGGTGCTCGGCATCAAGCGCGCCCGCACCGTGCGCACGGGCCAGCGCGCGTTGGGCAGAGTCCAGGGACTCGGAATCGAACCTGAAAATTTCAAGGAGTACGCGCCGGGCGACGACCTGCGCTTCCTCGATTGGAACGCGTTCGCGCGGCTCGATGAATTGATGCTGCGAACCTATCGCGCGGATCGCCAGGTCGAAGTTACCGCGCTGGTCGACGCGAGCGCGTCGATGGGATTGCCGCAGCGCGACGACAAGCTGGGGCTGGCGCTCGCGATCGGCGCGTCGCTCGCGTACATCGGGATGGCCGACAATGACGCGGTGCGAATCGGCGCGTTTGCGATGCATCGCGGGACGATGAAGCTCGAAGCAACGCAGTTCCATCGGCGCCGCGAGTCGTACCTCAATTTCAAGCCGTTCGTGACGTCGGTTAGAGCGGGCGGCGAGACCCGTCTGGGCGCGGCGGTCGACGAATTGCTGCTGCAGCGCCGGCCGGCGGGGACGGTCGTCGTCATCTCGGATTTCCTCGTGAACGAAATCGACGTCGAGGATGCGCTCAAGCGGCTGGCGGCGGCGCGTCACGATGTAAAAGTCATACATGTGATGGGCGAGCAGGAGAGCACTGCCGCATATCCGCCGGGACTGTACCGCGTGCGCGATGCGGAGACCGGCGAAGTTCGCGAGACCGTGCTCGGTCCGGCGACGGCCGCGGCGCTGCGGCGCAACATAGAAAAGATCGCAGCTCGCATTCGCGCGATTTGTACGGCGCACGCGATTACTTACGCGCAGGCCTTCGGCGCGGGCAATCTGGAAAATTTCATGGAACGCGAACTGCCTCTTCTCGGAATTGTGAGATAGCCGTGGGCCTCCTGAATCCGCAGAACTTCATTTACGGACTCAGCCTCGCGCTGTTGGTGCTGATTTATCTGCGCTCGCGCTCGCGTCCGACTATTGAAGTGTCGAGCCTGATGCTCTTCGACGAAGCGCCCGCACCGGTCGCCAGCGTCCGTCACGTGCGGATCGACCCGCTGTTCTGGCTCGAAATGCTAACGCTGACTGCGCTGACGTTCGCGATCGCGGGACTGTACGTGATGAGGCCGCCGTCGCCCGGTCACGGCCGCAGCCATGCGCTGGTGTTCGATCTCGGCGCCGGGATGAGTGCGCGCGACGGCTCAGGCACGCGCCTGGACGAAGCCCGCCAGCAGGCGACGCAGATAATCAATCAAGCGCCGGTCGGCGACGAGTTCAGCGTTATCGCATACGCGCTCGAAGCGCAGGTACGTCACCCGCAGACGGCGAACCTGGCCGATTTGCGCAAGGCGCTCGGCGATCTCGTTCCGCTGGCAGTGCCCGCGCGCACGGCGGCTCTGAGAGCGGCGCTGATTCGCGCGCGCGGCGCGTCGGAAATTGATCTGTTCGCCGATCGGCCGCCGGCGCCCGCGATTCTCGCCGACGTCGGCTCGACCACGCGCGTGAATTTCCACCAGGTCGGCTCCGGCGATTCCAATCTGGCGATCGTGTCGCTCGATCCCGGCATCCCGGGCTCGACGCGTGGCCGCGCCGTCATCCGCAATTTTTCCGCGCGGCCTCATCCGGCGGAACTGGCGATCGATCTCGGCGACAACGAGGAATTTCATCAGACCATGATGCTTGCGCCGCGCGAACAGGTCGTGGCCTCGTTCGGACCGCTCAAGTCGGGAGGTGTGTTGCACGCGCGAATCCTGACCCCCGATGCGATCGATGCGGACAACAGCCGCTACGCGTACGCCCCGTCCGATCGCGCGGCGCAGGTGCTGGTGCTCTCGCCTGACGCCGCGGTGCGCGACGATATCGCGCGCGTGCTGCTCGCGGTCAACGCGAATTTCCAAATCGAGACGGCAGATCCCGCCAAGTACATTGCGCCCGCGAACGCGTCGGGCCCGAACGCGAAGCCGCTCGAACTGGTTGTGATGCACGACTGCTACGTGCCCGTAGCGGCCGCCTCCACGCTGCTCATTTATCCGCCGCAGGCCTTGAAGAGCGCGTCGAACGCGACCGGAATCTCCGTCTATGGAACGATGGCGAGCGCCGATATTCGCGGCGACGCGATGGGCGAATCGCCGGCGATCGAATCGCTGACACTGGGTGCGACGCGACTCGTCGCGCTCCCCGAATGGATGGATCTGATTGCGACGGCGGCGGGTCCCGGTCATTCGTCGATTCCTTTGGCTGCGATCGGACGCGCTGCGAACGGTCCCGTCGGCGTGCTGGCATTCGACGTGCGCGATCATCTCCTGCTCGCCGCCGATCATCTCGACGCGCTGGTGCTGACAGTCGATCTCGTCAAACAACTGACCGCGCCGCGCGATATTTTGATCGTGCCGACCGGCGCTGACGTGAGTGTACCCGCGACCGGGACCGCGCGCGTCACGCAGCCCGACGCAAGCGTCCGCACAGTCACGGCCGACAAATGGGGACGCGTGCGAATTCGTCCGCTGCAAGCCGGACGCTACACAATCGAGTCGGGCGGCGAGACGACGCAGGTGCTCGCCAACTATTACGACGCCGCCGAGTCCGACATCGGCGCAAAACCGCAGGCCGAAGCGAGCGCGCCGGTCGGGAGAGCGGCCGCCCTTTCGAACGTGCAGTCCCCAACGCAAGTGCAGCCGCTGATGTTTATTTTGATCGCGCTGGCGTTGCTCGCGCTCACAATTGAATCCGCGATGCTGATTGGCCACGCCGGCCGCTGGGGGATGCGCCATGTTTGATCGGCCGCATCTGCTCTGGCTGCTCGTGCTGGTGCCGCTCGCCGCGACGCCGGGAATTCTCGCGATGCGCGCCGGAATGCGGCTGGCGGGCGTCGCGGCTGCGACGCTCCGCGTGCTGTGCGTCGTGGCCCTGGTTGCGATGCTAGCGGGATTGCGCATTCCGGGACGTATCGCGGCGCAGAGCGTTGCGGTGGTGGCTGTGTTGGACGAGTCGCGCTCGGTGTCGCCCGATCAGCAGGAGTGGATGCGCGGTCAGATCGAACAGTTGAAGACTGCGATGGCGCCGAGCGACCAGCTCGGCATCGTCGGCTTTGGCCGCGACGCGCGGCTGCTCGCGCCTCTGACCGATCCGCGGCTACTGGGCAATTTCGGCGACGGCGCCGACGGGGGCGCCACCAATATCGCGGGGGCGCTGACTGCGGCTGAGAGTTTGTTCGCGCCGGAATCGGACAAACGGATCGTGTTGTTGAGCGACGGCAACGAGACCGAGGATTCCGCGCTGACCGAGGTGCCCGCGATGCTCGAGGACGGTGTGCGAATCTTCGCCGCCGCGCCTCCGCCGTCGGCCACCGAGCGGGTCGCGGTCACGAATTTCTATTCCCCGGACTCGGTGCGCGCCGATCAGCGCTTTGCATTCAGAATCGACGTCGAGAGTGAATCGCAGTCGCCGGTTTCCGCCACGCTCAAGCTCTACCGCGACGACACTGCCGTCGGCGCGCAGGCGATTACGCTGAAGCCCGGGTTGAACCGCTTCGAGCTGCCGTATCGGCTCGATCGCGCGGGCGCATACTTGATGAGCGCGGAAGTCTCGATTGCTCCTCCGCGAGTCGCGCTGAATCCGCGGGTCGAGGCGCCAATCACCGTGACCGGCGCGCCGCGCATTCTGATCGTCTCGGCCACGGTGCCGGAGAGCCTCGTGACCGCGCTCAAGATGCGCAACTACAAAATTGATTTCGTGTCGCCGCGCAGCCTGAGCGAGCATCCCGTGGACTATCTGCCATATCAGCTCGTCATCCTCGACGACGTGCCCGCGGGATCGCTGACGCCTGCCGCGCAGCATGCGCTCAATCGCTACGTCGCCGACTACGGCGGCGGCCTGGTCGCGACGGGAGACACGCTGCGCGAAGAAAGCCTGGCGGGCGGCGAGCTGGAAAAGGCCTTGCCCGTGAAATTCCTGCCGCAGCCGCCGCCGCCGTCGCGCGAGCCGATCGCCGTTTACCTCTGCATCGATCGATCGAACTCGATGAGTTACGATTCGCGCTATCCGGCCGTGCGCGACGGCGAGCGCATCCGCTACGCGAAGGAAGCCGCGATCGCGCTGCTCCGCCAGCTCGACGATACTGACTTCGCCGGCGTGATCGCGTTCGATTCGCAACCGTACGTGCTCGCGCATCTGCAGCCGCTCGGCGAGGATCGCGGCGAGCTCGAAAACCGCATCGACCGCCTGCAACCCGGCGGCGGCACCGACTTCAAAGACGCGCTCGAAATCGCCGAACGCGAGATCCTGCAGAGCGGCATCCCGGTGCGCCAGGTCATTCTGCTCACCGACGGTGACACCAACCGCCAGTATCACGACCACGACGACCTGATCGCCGAGTTCGCGCGCCAGCACATTCCCGTCTCGACCATCCGCATCGGCCCCGACCTCGCTAATCTCGAACTGCTGCAGGACTTCGCGAATGCGACCGGCGGCATCTTCTATCGCGTGCAGGATATCGAGAAGCTGCCGCTCCTGCTGGTCGGACTGACGCGCCAGGCGATGAACCGGCGCAAGCAGGATCGCACCACCGTCGAAGCCGGCGAGGCGACCGCGATGCTTTCCGGCATCGGCATCAAGGAGATTCCGCCGATAGATTTCTTCGCCGCAACTGAGCCCAAGGACGGTGCGCAAGTCACGCTCAAAGTCGCGCGCGCCGACAAAACTGCGCCGCTGCTGGCGTCGTGGCAGTATGGACTCGGCCGCACCGCGATTTTCGCCGCCGATCCCGACTCGCTCGCCACGCTCAGCTGGATTCGATGGAACCGTTACGTGGAATTCTGGTCGCAGCTGGCGGGCTGGACGATGCGCCAGGGCGACTCCGGGATGTTCACGATGCGCGTCCACGGAGCGCCCGACGGCTCCGTTGCGATCGAGGCGGAGAAGGCCGATCCCGATCCCGTCAGCAATCTGGTCTGCCGGATAACCGGGCCGGGACGCGCCGTCGACGTTGCGATGACCGAGGCTGACGCCTCGACCTATCGCGGCGAAGTCGGCCCGCTGCCGCGCGGCAAGTACGCGGCGACGCTGATGTTCAAAGCCGGCGATTCCGAAAAAATTCTCGAGCAGCGCGAATTCGCCGCCGCCGGATCGATCCCGGCCGACACCGCTGAACTGCGCATCAGGCCGCCCAACCTCGAACTGCTGCGCCGGCTGTCAGCCGCGACGCACGGCGCCTTCGACGCGACGCCCGCGACCATTGCCCGCCACAGCGGTCAGACCGTGGCGTTTCGCCGCAGCGCGGATCCCTGGCTGATTCCGCTGGTAATCATGCTGTTCCTGGGCGAGGTCTTCGTGCAGCGCCGCTATCTCGGCGATTGAAATTTTGATTCCCGGCCGACATCGCCGCTGGCCTCACGCGTGCCGCGCGGTTATATCAGGATCGTGGCGAAAGATTCCGCATCCGTTCTCATCAAGTGCGCGCTCAACTGCCGATGCCCGGTATGTCGCAACGGCGCGATCTTCAAATCGCACTTCAAGATGAATCGCGAGTGCCCGCGATGCCACGTTGTGTTCTGGAAGGATCCCGGCGAAACGCTCGGCGCGATGTATCTCGACTTCGCGGTGGCGGCCGGCTCGTTCCTGGTCTGCTGGGCGATTCTCGCCCTCACCACGCACCTGTCTGACGCCGTCGAGATGTTTATTCTGAGCGCGGTCGCCTGCGGCAGCGTGCTGCTCTGCTACCCGCTCACCCGCAGCGCGTGGACCGTGCTGGTGTATCTGTCGGGCGGAATCGAGCGCCCGCGCCTGCGCACAATCCAGGGCGGCAAGAAAGCTTCCTGACCGAATCTTAGTCGCGTCGCGCCGCCAGCTTTTCTTGCAGATGGCTCAGCCGCTCGGCGGCTGCCGCGATCGTCTCGTCGCTCTTCGAGAACGTGAATCGAATCTTCCGATGCCCCAATTCCGGCCGATGGTAGAAGCTTGAGCCGGGCACCGCGGCGACGCCGACTTCATCCAGCAGAAAATCCGCCGCCGCGAAGTCGTCTTTGAATCCGAGCGCGCCAATCTCGGCCACGATGTAATATGCGCCGTCGGGGTTGCTGCATTCCAGGCCCGCGCGCGTCAACGCCGCGTACAGCGCACCGCGCTTGCGCTCGTACATCGCGGTCAGCTCCGCATAAAACGATTCCGGCAGCCGCAGCGCGACGGCGCCGGCTTCCTGCAGCGGATGCGGCGCGCCGACCGTCAGAAAATCATGCACCTTGCGAATCGCCCCGGTGATTCTTTCGCTCGCGATCGCGTACGCCAGCCGCCATCCCGTTATCGAGTAGGTCTTCGACAGCCCGCTGATAGTCACCGTCCGCTCGGCCATCCCCTTGAGGCTCGCGATCGACACGTGGCGCGCGCCGCCGTAGATGATGTGCTCGTAAATCTCGTCGGTGATCGCCAGCGTGTCATGCCGCTGGCATAGCGCGGCGATCGCTTCGAGCTCCGGGCGCGTGAAGACCTTGCCGCTCGGATTGTGCGGAGTGTTGATCACGATCGCCTTGGTGCGCGGACCGAAGGCCGCTTCGAGCTCGGCGCGATCGATCGAAAAATCCGGATCGCGCAGCGCCACGTAGCGCGGCGTCGCACCGGCCAGGATCACGTCGGGCCCGTAGTTCTCGTAAAACGGCTCGAAAATGATCACCTCGTCGCCCGGGTTGATCACCGCCAGCATCGTCGCGATCATCGCCTCGGTCGCGCCGCAGGTCACCGTGACGTTGCGGTCGGGATCGCACGCGATGCCGTTGTAGCTGCGCACCTTGTCCGCGATCGCGCGGCGGAAATTCGGCGAGCCGTGGGTGATCGCGTACTGATTGTATTCCTCGTCGATCGCGCGCTTCGCCGCTTCCTTGATTTCCGCCGGCGCCGCGAAGTCGGGAAATCCCTGCGCCAGGTTCACCGCGCCGCACTTGAGCGCCCGCCGCGTCATCTCGCGGATTACGGATTCGGTGAACAGTCGCGTCCTGGCGGAAATTTCAGTCGGCATGATTTTGCGCGGTTTACCGTGCGAAGTCGCAGTCTAGCCGCGCGCGCGTGCACGCGACAACTCAAGTAGATTGAGCGTCAATCTCAAACCTAAAAAACAAACGAATATTGTGGATCCGAAGTGACTTCAGCGGCAGTTCGGGTCACGGAAACTCGGCCGGTTTTGAAAGTCGACGGAACAACGCCGTCGAGTTACAAAGCCGTCCGCTAATCCGCGACTTCCTCTTCCAGCACGCCCGGCCCCTGGCGCAGCCGCCATTCGTCGATTACCTCGACGTTGAAGCGCCAATCGCTTCCGATCTTGAAGCCGGGCAACTGGCCTTTCTTGAGCAGGCGATAGATCGTCGAGCGATGTACTCGCAGATACTCCGCCAACTCGTTCACTGTCAGTACTTTGGTCGAGGACGGCATTCGTTCACTTCCTCTTTAATGTGCCTACCCATTCTTAGGCTGGCAAACAGACTATCACAAAAGTTGTCCTGCGCTATAGACCCTCTTATTGGCCTATTTCCAGCCTTAGGTCAAGCCTAACGGTATATGCCGAGCCTCATGGTGCTATTCGGAACTGTATCGCGGGCGGTAATTGTGAATCGGAAAGATTTACAAGCCGATCGTGCGCGACAAAGAATCACCCTTGCGGCTCGCGGAGAAATCCCCAACCGCGCACACCGCTGTTTGGCTCGACATCCTCGATCGTGATTTTGAAGCCGTGCTTTTGATAGAGCGGGACGTTCCGCGGCTGAAACGTGTCGAGATAGCAGGGCAAACCTTCAGCGTCAGCGCGCGCCAGCATCGCACCAATGAGCGCACTGCCCAAGCCTTGCCCTGGCGCGAAGGTTCCACGCCCAGAAACATTAAATACAGATGCTTTCCGGACGCGGACCGCTGATGGAACCGCCCGGAGGTTTCTGCGATATGCATCATGCGGCGGAAAGCCTCGGCGCCGAATATCGCGGGAATTTGATCGATGCCCGCCTGGCGGTCGCGCTCCGGAGTTTCGCGAAGATCATCGAGCGGCAGCCACAACGCGACGGCCTCGGGCTTTTCAGCGGTCGTGAGCGGCTCGCCAAACATTGACGCGTAAGTAACGAACGTCTTCATGAAGGAGGGGAGCAGACGTGCGCGCTCTGCCGCGTCGGGCAGTGTGTAGACCATCGGCGGATCGAGCTGAAATGCGCGCGCCAGGATTCCAGCGGCAATGTCGATCTGATCTTCACGGATGCGAGCGATGTTCGGTGTCGCGATCGGCATCAATGCGTCTCCTGCTTCGATGAGAGAATCAACCGAACAGCCGGTTGGCGGCTTCCCGCAGCTCGCCGCGATGGTCCGGGTGGGCAATCGCGATCAATTCGGCGGCGCGCTCGCGATGGTTCTTGCCGAGCAGTCGCGCGATTCCGAATTCGGTCACCACGGTGTCGGCGAAATAACGCGGAATCGTCACCAACGCGCCGGCTTCGAGTTGGGGCACGATGCGTGAAATCGCGCCGCCCACCGCGGTCGATTGCAGCAGCGTGATCGCGCGTCCGCCGGGGCATAGAAACGCGCCGATGTGAGTCTCCGGCTGTCCACCCGTCCCGTTCATCATCTGCGCGCCGAGCACGCTCTCCGAGTTGATCTGCCCGGTCAGATCGATGCTGAGCGCGTTGTTGATCGACGTCTGCCGGTGATTGGCGGAGACCGTCGCGAGCTTGAGCACGTACTCGGGATCGTAAATCTCGAACGCCGGGTTGTCGTCGATTATCCGCAGGTCGTCCGGATCCGAGCCCGACCACGCGACCGCCACCGCTTTGCCGCGATGGATAGTCTTGCGCCGCCCGTTGATTATCCCGGCGTCGACCAGCCGCGCGATTCCCGGCGCGGCCATCTCCGTATGCAGCCCCAGATCGTGCTTGCCGTCGAACGCGCCCAGCCGCGGCATCTGCGAGCTGGGATCCCCGACTCCGATTTGAATCGTCACGCCGTCTTCGATCAGTTCGCTGAGATATCCCGCAACGGCCTTGAACTCCGCCGGCGGCGGCGTCAGCCCGAGCAGCACGCGCAAATTTGCAAGCGGCGTGCGCTGCAGGTACTGAACGAGCGGCCAGATGCGCTCGACTCCCACTTCCGCGATCACCGCGCGGATGCCGTCGCGTTTGTCAGTGTCCATAGCAGCCAGCGCCTGCTCGATAACGGCCGGGTCGGGCGGCGGCGGAGTTCCTTCGACGAAATATTCGAACTCCGAGACATGCATGTAGACGTCGCCGTAAGTGCGCGTCATGTTCGCGTCGACTTCGGCCACCGCATGACGGGCGCGCCGCGCGTACATCCGCTTGTTCCACTGATGCGGCCCGAAACTCACGAATCCCTTGGCGTTGGGCGTCGTCACGTTGACGAACGCGAAATCTATCGGCTTGTCTTCGGCCGGCCGCTCGTCGTGCGGCTTGAAGCCGGTCGAAAATAAATTCGGCAGGTAGGTAGCCTGATGCCGGTCGTGCGCGGGCCGCCCCAGGTTGCCGATAAACAGCTCGAACTCGATCCTGAAACGCTGCGCGACGTCTCCGCCCAGCCATCCCGGGTCGATCAGCGGCGACGCCATCCTGAGATCGACGACGCCTTCGAGCTGCCTGCCCCGCGCGGCGAGCGCACGCTGCATCACGGTCCCCGCCGCGAACGGGAAATCCACCCGCATCCCGGGCTGCACCATCGCGGCCGCCTCGTCGGCTGAAATCGTGCGAGATCGGTAATACTCGTGCCAGTTCATTTGAGCGCCAACCTCGATTAGGGACTTCGAGTCGCCACAATGGCCCAACTTGCCGACGCTGGCAAACTTGTCCGCCCCCACCCGAGCGGTTAGCTTTCGAGCATGCTGATTGCCGACGGTGAATTGCGCTACGAGATCCGTCGCGCCGGTGAGTTGATCGCCGTCGAGAGCGAAACGCTGGCATGGGGCAGGATTCACGGCGTCCGGCGCCCCCCCAGCGGCTCCAACCTGTACGAAGTCGAAGCGGAGCTCGACGACCCCGGCATCGTGCGGCGCGTCGTCGTCAGCTACAGCCGCGGCCCATTCGCTCGCAACGCCAGCTACGAATCAATCGACAATTTTCTGCGCGGCAACGTGAGTGCGGGCGGCAGCCGCAACGATCTGACCGCCAAGCTTGGCCGCTACGGCGAAGTCGATGCCGATCTGATCATCTTCCGCGCTCTGACCATCGCGCACATTCGCGAACGCGGGCAGACGCGGTGGACCGGGCGGGTGGCGGCAATCGATCCGAACACCCTGGTCGCAGCAACCAGCAAACAATCGTGCCGACAGCGTGGCAGCGAACCGCATCTGTGGATTTACGAACCGCGGATGGGCGACGCCGAAGAAATCGAGATTGACGACTCGGGACGGGTGCTCCGCCGCCGCGACTCGCGCGGAGTCGAATCCGTGCTGGTCTCGTCTTAATTTAATGTGAAACCCGCGGTGGGTTTCACACTTCCTTCGGCAGGGGTGACCCCTGCACCCAGTACCAAGAGAAGATGCGGGACTTCGTCCCTGTTAGAACTGGTTTTGGGAGATCCGACGGCGGGACCAGCGCGTCACGCCGCGAGCTTCTTGTTCGGCATCTTGCAGTCGCCGTCGAACTGCGCGCCCTCGTTGAGGACCAGGCTGGGCGTGTTGATCGTGCACTGCGCTCGCGCTGTCGCCATCAGCTCGACGCGTTCGCGCGCGGTCACTTCGCCGCTGAACGCGCCCGCGATCGTCACCTTGGCCGCGGAAATCCGCGCGCTCACGACAGCGCCGTTTGCAATTATAACTTCGTCGCCGGTGATCTCGCCTTCCGCTTCGCCCTCGATTTTTACCGGGCCGCGAAAGTTGAGTTTCCCCGAAGCCTTGGTGCCTTTTCCGATTTTTGATTCGAATCCCGATTCTTCGTTCAGCGCCATATACTGATTGCCTTTCCCCGTTGGGGGTTTCACTATTGCGGGAATGCGCGCGCGCACGCAATCCTTGTCGCGTGCATCGACGATGTGAACGAAACGTTAAGTAGCGAGCCATAAACAGCTTGCACGCTTCATGTCGCGCGGCGCAAGGTTCTTTTTGACAAGGAGATGTGGAAAAAAAATGAATCGTGATTCCGACAAGCTGCGCGAACATGGACCTGAACGCCGCGGCGGCCAGGGACTCGATCCGCATCAGTACGACTCCGGCGACGCGACCATCCTCGCGCTGCTCGCCGAGACCCCGGCCGCCGACTACGTCGATCTCGCGATCACATGGCGTGCCGACGCGTACGAAGTGTGGTCGCGCCGCGGCATGATTCGATTCAAGCGCTTCGCCGGCGAACGCGGCGCGCTGTCATTCGAAGTCGTCGAGCAAATTGGCGAGAACCCGATCGCCGACCAGGACCCGTTCATCGTTTCGACGATCGGCGAAGAGCTCGACGCCGCCGCCCGCAGCGGCAATCGCACCGACGATCCCAATCACGCGTACTTCGAACCCCGCGTGATGAGCCATCCCTACGCTTACGAGCGAATCGCGCAGCTCTTCGACAGTCCGCGCGCGCCCGACTTGGTCGTCAGCCCCAAGGCCTACGCTTACGGAATCCAGCCGGGGCAGCATGGCGCGCTCGACGTCGTGCAATGCCGCGCGCCGTTGGTGTTCAGCGGTCCCGGAGTCCGGCGCGGATTCTTCAAGCTGAACGCCCGGCAGGTCGATGTAGCGCCGACGATCGCGCGCATCGCGGGACTCCCGAAAATCGCAGGCCGCGACGCGTCGGGCTCGCCCGCCGAGGTTTACGTGAAGCGCCAGGACGGCAGGCCCCTCGACGAAATTATCGACGACACCGCGACTCCGCCCGCGCGCGTGTACATGTTCCTGCTCGACGGCTTGTCGCATTCGGAGCTGCGCCATCAGATCGATAACAATCCGGGTGCGATTCCAAATCTCGCCGGCCTGGTCGAGCGAGGCGCGATGCTCTCGCACGGCTCGATCGTCAATTTCCCGAGCATCACGTGGCCCAGCCATTCTACGATTCTGACGGGCGCCTGGTGCGGGCATCACGACGTCGTCAATCCCACCTTCCACCTGCGCGAGCATCGTGAGACCGTGCCGATCCAGGGCAACGTCTTCGAGACCGAGCGCTATCTGAGTCCCGACGTCGAGACGCTCTACGAAGCGTTCAAGCGCGCCGGCGGTGCGGGGACGATCACGGCGTCGATCCATGAACCGCAGGGACGGGGCGCCGATCATGCGGTGTTCGAGCGGCGCATCGTAGGCGACAAGGCGCGCCTCAAGGCGCTCACGGCAGAAATGGTCTCCGACATCAGCCCGCGATGGGCGGCGGACAACGTGCCCGCGATGACTCGCGAAGAGATCGTGGACATCCGCGGCATGGCGCAGGTGATCAACCTGTTCGACCATTGCGGCAACGAAAACGCTCCCGTGTTCGTCGCGCATGAATTCGTGCTGACCGACGGCGCCGGCCACGACTACGGCCCGCATCACGAGGGCCTGCGCGAGGCGCTCTATCGCACCGACAAGCGAATCGGCGCGGTGCTCGAGTTGCTTCGCGCGCGCGGCCTGCTTGAGTCCACGCTCTTCGTCGTCACCTCGGACCACGGGATGGCGGCGCAGCGCGTCGAGTTGAAGGCGAATCCGGCGCGCGAGCCGCAGCGCGCGGGAATCCAGGGCGTGTTCGCCGAGCCGATGATCTATCTGCGCGATCTGCGCGTCGAGATCGAACGCACGCGCGACCTGCGCAGCATTCGCGTCACCGTGCTGGACAACGATTTCCTGCCCGACGGCGAGCATCCGCCGGTTGCCGAAGCGCGCGTCACGCTGCATGGCCAGGGCGACAACAAAACCGTCATCGCGGAGACGCGCACGCCCGAGAGCGGTCGCGTCGCGTTCGCGACGCCGGCCGACGTCTCCGACGCCGAATTGACGGTGAGCGTCGAGCTGAAGGGGTTCAACTCTCGTAAGTTGAGAGCGGATGGCGCGTCGATCGCCAAAGACATCCGCAAAGTCCTCTACGCGAATCTGAATTCATAGCGATGATGCGCGAACTCGACGGCAAGATTGCGATTGTGACCGGCGGCACGCGCGGACTCGGACGCGCAATCGCGCTCGGGCTGGCGCGGATGGGCGCGACGGTCGCGATGAACTATCGGCGCGACGAGGCGAGCGCGGAAAAAACGCTCGCAGAGGTCCGCGCGATCGCGCCGCGCTCGATTCTCATCAAGGCCGACCTCGAGGACGAGGTGCAGGTGCGCGCGATGGTCACGCGCGCTGCCTCTGACCTGGGCGGACTGGACATCCTGGTTGCGAACGCGGCCGCGACCGCGTTCAAGCCGCTGCTCGAGACCAAGCCGCATAATCTCGCGCGAACTTTTGCGCTGAGCGTGAACGGATTCGTCGCCGCGGTGCAGGAGGCGAGCCGCGTGATGGCTGACGGCGGCCGCGTGCTGATGATCTCGGGCATCGACTCGATTCGCAACCTGCCCGGCCACGGCGTGCTGGGCGCCGCGAAGGCCGCGCTGGAGAGCCTCGTGCGCGATTTCGCGTTCGAGCTCGGCCCGCGCGGCATCACGGTCAACGGCCTCAACGTCGGTTACATCGACACCGACTCGGCGCGCTTCTACGCGAACTACCTGGGCGACAACTACGAGGATTTTCAGCGCCGATGCGCCGAACGCTCCGCACTCAAGCGGCTGCCAACCCTCGACGAGATCGCCGCAGTCGCGTGCCTGATCTGCCTGCCCGCTGCCAGCTACCTGACCGCACAAACAATCATGGTCGATGGCGGCTTCACTCTAAGCTTCCCCGGCGTTAAGTGATGCCGCCTCTCATTGAGGTGCGGCCGCTGATGTGGACTCCAGCCGCGAGGTCACGCGAAGAGCACCAGGATTTGCAAGACCGATCGTGACCGTTTGGCCGGCCGATGATGGAGCGATCACTCCGATCGAATAGCCGTATCCAAGCGCGTCGGCCATTTTTCCGACGGCGGCGACAAACGAGCTACCGCTGTCCTTCGCTAAATCAGCCACCATCAAGTACTCTCCGCCACTTTGACTGGACAGGGACTTCAGCGTCTTCTCATCCGCGGCATCGGAATCGTCATTGCCCATGGTAAACGGGCCAGTACTAATGAGGATCCCTCCCGACGGCAGCTTCGGATTACCCATTCCTATCGCGTAGATCGGAACTGCGTCTTTCTGGACGTGGGCGATCACTTTGTTCGACTCGGTAATGCTCGTGTTGTCCATTCCGTCCGTGATGAGGATCATCGCGCGATTTGTATAGTGCGCTGATTCGATCAAGTCCAGCCCATCGTTAATACCATCGAACAGCGGCGTCTGACCGTATGGAATTTGCTGAGGTATCCGACTTACAGCCAACGCGTGATCCGTCGTAAACGGTTGGATCACCCTGATGCCAGCGCTTCTATCGTCTGGATCGTCAACCGGATGACCTCCCACTGCAATCACCGCGACCTCGTCGCACTTGTTAAAACTTTTTGCGGCTTCGCCGATATCGTCGCGCACGCTCTGAAGGTCCTTGGGATCTTCCACAACAAGTTTTTTCACCATGCTGCCCGACTCGTCGATCACAACTACGATCGATTGCGGCGCATCGCCGCTGTCCTCGCGAAAATATTTGATCGGCAACGACTGATTACCGACGTACGCTACGAAATCCGACTGCTTCAGGTCGCCGACCGGATTTCCCGCTGCGTCTGTCACCGTGATCACGTATTGAACGTAGCCTGCTTGCGCCGCAACTTCTTTCGGAGGTGTATCAGCCGGAGCGCACAGATTGAGCGGCGCGCTAACGTGCTCGGAAGAAGGGGCGACGGCAGGAAACCGCGACGAGGACGCGCATCCTGCTATCGCGACTGCGATTGCCGCGGCTGAGCAGCGCAGAATTATCCGCATGACATCGAGATTACGCATGGGTACGGATGAATGCCAAAATAGTACCTGGCTACCTGAGTGCGCAAACCATCATGGTCGACGGCCTTTACGCTGCGCGTCGTCAGCGTTAAGTGATTCATATGTATTGCGAACGGGCGTCCAGGTTGGAACTTCAGGAAGCGATCGCCTGTGTGTGGCTTGCTCGCGCCTCGGGGAAGCGCCGCGGTGTTCTTCCGGACGGCATGGTCGATATCGTATGGGCGCCCGGCTGCGAGCCTTGGGTTGCGGGGCCGGATAGCATTGCCAGATCGGCGAGCGTTCCCAAGGGCACCCCGCAGGCGGGAATCCGTTTTCTCCCGGGAGCTGCGTCGCCGATCCTCGCGGTTCCGGTTTCTGAGTTGCTGGATCGACGAGTGCGGCTCGCCGATTTCTGGCCTCGAAAACTGATCCTGCGCCTGCGGGAGCGGCTTGATCGATCGAACAGCCGCGGCGAGGCGATGTTTGCGCTTGAAGATCTCGTGCAGGAACGGCTCGCGGATGCGCCTGGGCCGGATGCGCTCGTCGCGGTTATGGTCGCGGAGATTGTGCGAAGCGTTCCTGCGCGGCCGCGCTCGGTGCGCGATCTCGCGCGATTGGCCGGAATCAGCGAGCGCCAGTTACGGCGTCGCTTCGTCGCTGCGATCGGCTACGGCCCCAAGATGTTCGAGCGCGTGACGCGATTTCAGCACTTTCGGCGGCTCGCGAGTCTCACTCCCGGCCGCGGGCTGGCATCGCTCGCCGCCGATGCCGGCTATGCCGACCAGGCGCATCTGAGCCGCGAATGCATGAAGTTGTCGGGGAATCCGCCGAGCGCGGAGACTCTCGCGTGATGTCCGATTCGTTCAAGACGCGCATTGTAGACGCGGGAAAAATGCGCGCATGAGCAAGAGTGCTTCAGCCACGATCGAGCCCGCCGCGGATTTCATTTGGCGCAACGCGCGACTGTTGGAGCGGGCGATTTTCGGGCGGGTATTTTCAAATGGTTCGTCCCAGGCCGTAATCGCTGCGTTGACGGCCTACCGGAACGCGGACGGTGGGTTCGGCAACGCGCTCGAGCCGGATATCCGCGCGCCCGGAAGCACACCGCTCGCGTGCGAGAATGCGCTCCGCGCACTGCGCGAGGCCGATATTCGTGACCCCGCGCTAGCCGCGGGCATATGTGAGTTCCTGGCCTCGGTTGCGGAGCCGGACGGCCGCGTCGAAATCGCGCTCCCGTATATTTTCGACTACCCCCGCGCCGCCCACTGGAATTCGCCATCCTTTGGAACAGACTCTCCCAATCCGACCGCGGGTCTTGGCGGACTGCTGCACTTCCAGGGTGCAAAACATCGGTGGCTGGCGCAGGCCAGCGAGTGGTGTTGGGGGCGGCTGGAGCGTCCGCTCGGCGACGCGCACGAAATTGCGACCGCGCTGCGGTTCCTCGAGTATGCGCCAGAGCGTGAACGCGCTCGCGAACTTGCTATCCGTCTTGCGACCGAGGCGCCGCGCAGCAAATGGTTTCTCGAGCAAGCCGGCACCTCAGATTATGGGGTGACGCCGCTCGGGCTGTGTCCGACGCCCACAGCAATTGGGCGTCCAGCTTTTTCAGACGATCTGATCGCCGCGCACCTTCACGACCTGGCCTCGCGACAGCAACCCGACGGTGGCTGGCCGATCACGTGGGAAGCCCCCGGTCCCGGCGCGGCGATCGAATGGCGCGGGCGCCTGACGCTCGAGGCGCTGATTTGCCTGCGCGCATACGGCCGCATCTGAACGGCCGGCCGGAAGTGATTTTCCTAAAGCACGGCGGTCGCTAGCGCGACGCTGCCCCAGCCGATCAGGCCGACAGCGGTGAAGCGCGCGACGAGTAAGCCCGATGGCAGCGTTTTTTCAGCCAGCACGCAGATCGTGATTGCGGCGATCCAGAAGATGTTCATCACGCCGACGACGAACAGCAGGCACATCAGGGCCCAGCAGCAACCCAGGCATGAGATACCGTAGGTCACGCCTGCTCGAGCCGCGGCTGACGAGCTTTGGGTTTGCTCGTTGGCGAGAAGATTGTTCGACGAGCAGCAGCGGCGCAGGCAGGTTCGTTTTACGGGCGACAACTGGTAAAGGCCGGCCGCGACGACGATGAGGCCCGCGGCCAGTTCGCTGCGAATTGCCATCGAGTCTGACAGCAGGTGCGCGGAGTCGAACGCCCACTGCGCCATCGTGGCGGCGGCGCTGAATGCTATCCAGACGATGAGGTAGCCCGCGGTGAAGAACGTGGCGCTCGAAACTCCTTCAGCGCGGCCAGCAATACGAATAATCGTTGGCGCGGCAGTCGGCAGCATCATCGCGACCATCATGATCGACCACATCGCAAAAACAACTGCCGCGTAGCCGATGCTCCACGACGGCGGCGGCATCAGCATCACTTTGCCGCCGCCCATATCCATCGCCGGCATTCCCGCGCCGGCGAGAAGATAAATCCAAGAGGCGGCGACGACGCACGCGATGCCGACGAGGACCGCCTTCATCGATCTATTCGCCGCCGTTCGGCCGCCGATGCTCGTAGTTGAAGTACCCCGTCATGATGGAGATTTGCGGCTCGCAATTGCGTCGGCCGAGGCCGATACCGCATCCCAGCCTTCGGGCGGAATGTAGTTCATTTCGAGGCGGGTGCCGTCGGGATCTTCGAAGACCACCGAATAGTAGCCGGGCCATGAACGGACCGGGCTCGGCAGGGAAAATAATTTTCGCGCCGATCTCTTTGAGCATCGCGTAACACGAATCCACTTCGGCGCGGCTGCGCGCGCGAAACGACAGGTGATGCAGTCCGGTGCGCCATTGCGAAAATCGATCGCCGGCGGGCGCCGCATGTCCCATCACGAACATGTACTCGTCCGCGAACCATCCCACTCCCAACGGCGACTCGAAGTAACGGCGCATCCCGATGTGAGCCATCAGGCGGTCGTAAAATTTCAGGCACGCATCGTAGTTGCTGACCGTCAGCGTGATATGACCAAATCCGGCGAACTTCATCTTTTCAGTGTCCCCAGCGAGCGTTGTATCTCTGTCGATCGTGGTTGTTGATTCAGTGGGCGGCGGTTGTAATTCGGATGTTGCCCCATTTGCCGATTGCGCCCTGGCCGTGGCATGAGACGCTGCCCTTGCCGGGCGCGATATCTTTCTCGCTCATCAGGCCGAGCGCGAGCGTGCACGGGCCGAGCTTGAACGGGACGTTCGAGTATTGGCGGACCTGGCGGCCGTCAACCGAGAAGGTCACGCGGTCGGCGGCGGAGTCGTACGCGATTTCGAAATGATGGAGCTGGCCGGGCGCGGTCGCGTCGCGAATCTCGTCGAACAGGCAGAAGTGGCGCGGACCGTGCGCCGGATCGACGAGCGGCACACCCGGGAATGGCAGTTTGCCATAGACCGTCGCGATCGTTTCGTTGCCAACGAAAAAATCGAGTGCGGCGCCGGTCGAGGAATCGAGCACGTTGAACGAAACGAAGCCGTCGTAGAGATCGCCGGGCACGCCGGACACGATCGTCGCGGCGAGGTCGATCGAAAACGCGATCGCGCCGCCGTCGGGGCATGCGAAGGTGCGCGTGCTGAAATACATGTGCTTGGCGTTGTCGAGGAACTGGATTTTGTCGTGGCCGCGGGTGTAAGGCACGGCGGCGACACGGAGAAAGCCGTCCTGCACGATGACGACGGCGTCGGGCTCGCGATACTGCCAGAAGCCCCCGTCCGGCAGCGGGAACCCGGCGGGGATCCAATCACCCTCGCCGGTCACGGCGGATGCGAAGTTCGAGTATTCGATGATTTGGTTGGCGGACGGCGCCGCGGACTTGCTCATGTGGCTGATGATGAATCACCTGCGCGGTGAGCGGCAAGGGGTGACCCCTTGCAACCCAGTGTCTATGCGAAGGATGCGGGGCTTCGCAGGTGATTGCGCAAATTTGTGGGCGGCGAAAGAATAGCCGGTGTCGCGTGCAATCCAACGATTATCGCGGAGGTCTTCGATGGCGCAGAAAGTTACAGATTCCGATCAGGCGCGGCAGGCCGATCAGGCAACGCATCAGGCGAGGCATCCTCATAACGAAAATTTTTTGGCGCAAGGCGGATTGGTCGCCGTCGATATCAAAGCAGAGATTGCGCGGCTCAAGAGCGAGCCGGCGTGGGCCAGCGGCGACCGTCACGGCAGCTCGCTGGTCAAGGGCGACGGGATCAACGTCGCGCTGATGATGCTGAAGAAGGGCGCGAAGCTGCAGGAGCATCACACCAGGGCGCCAATCACGGTGAGCGTGATCGAGGGCCGGATCAATTTCATCGCGAAGGGCAAGACGCAGCTGGCGACGGCGGGGACGATGGTCGCGCTGGATCGCGCGATCGAGCATTCGGTCGAGGCGCTCGAGGAGAGCGCGATCGTGCTGACGGTCGGCGGCGAGCAGATGTAGCGATGGCGTTGTACGACCGAATCGGAGTGGGTTACGACACGACGCGCCAGGCCGACCCGTACCTGCTCTCGCGGCTGATACATCATCTGCGTCCACGTGCGAGTGGACGCTATCTCGACGTCGGATCGGGCACCGGAAATTACACGATCGCGATGCATCAGGCGGGCGTGCGGATTCGCGGGCTCGAACTTTCGGCGACGATGCTCAAGCGGGCGAAGGAGAAAGGACCGGCGATTGCGTGGCACAACGGGCGCGCCGAGGCGATCCCGTTTGCGTCGGGCAGCTTTGACGGCGCGACCTGCACGTTCGTGCATCATCATATGGCGGACCCGGTCGCGGCGTTCAAGGAAGTGCGTCGCGTGCTGACGCCGCCCGCGCGGTTCGTGATTCTCAACGGCACGGCCGAGCAGATGCGGCATTACTGGATGAACGAATATTTTCCACGGATGATGGAGAAGGCGAGCGCGCCCTACCGGCGATTCGTGACGATCGATTTGCTTGAGTCGGCGGGGTTCCGAATCGAATGCGAGGAAAAATACGACGTCACTCCCGACCTGAAAGATTTTTTTCTCTGTTGCGGGAAGCTCCAGCCTGAGCGGTATCTCGATCCGCGCATCCGAAGCGGCATCTCTAGTTTCGCAGACGCTCCCGATCAGGAAGAAATCGCGCGCGGCGTGCGGCGGCTCGCGGACGACATCGAGTCGGGGCGCATCAGGGACGTGATTCGCAAGTACGCGTACGACGGCGGTGATTATATGTTCACCGTCGCGGAACGATAACGCGCAGCGAGCGTGAATCCGTTAGACCAACTCGGGAGGCGAAACTTCGTGCGATGAGACTGGATTCATACGTAGCAGCGTTCTTTTTCGATTCCATCGGAGATCCTTTATCCGTTCGGTTTCTTGTTCAAGGGCAAGCCCGGCACTTCTCGTTTGAACTCATCGATTTCTTGCTCACCGAGATTTACGAATGCGAACCGCTCATGTGAACAGGATCCTAATAGCGGGCTACCGTCCGGCCAATAGAAGGCGAGGTCCTCGGGTAAGTCGGGAGTCGCCCACTCGTAAAGGCTCCTGACCTTCCCTTTGAGGGCTGCAATCAACTCAGGGGTCACACGATACCGATACACAAGGGCGGCGGTATGGCCCATCAGTCTTGTGCCAGGCCACTCCATCTGATCAGCGACCTCTATTAGATGATTTTTCTGACTAGCCAGGAACTGGTGACAATTTTTTCCAAATTGCAATGATCGCTGCACAACGAATGTGCAGTTGGGGCATCGCTTTGCACAAAACTCGATGAGCTGGGCGTAGTCATTTTCGGCCGGTTCCATCCAAATCCAATATTTAGTTCGAGTCATATCTGATATGACGGAATCCTACACGCGGGCGCGCAGTGCGCCGTCAACGGCGATCGATTCTCCGGTTACGAAGGCGGCGGCCGGCGAACACAGGTAGAGCAGGGCGCCGCCGAGGTCTTCGGGCTTCACGAGACGATTGTCGGGCAGGTACTTGAGCAGAGTCTTGCTGAACTCGTCGTCCTTGTTGGCGGGACTCGACTCGTCGTCGAGCCATCCGGCCTGAATCGCATTGACGCGGATACCCTTGCGCGCCCATTCGAGCGCGAGCGCGCGCGTCAGGTTCAGCACCGCGCCCTTTGCCGCGCAGTAAAGCGCAGCGTTGGGGACACCGCGCTCCGCCAGCACCGACGTGATGTTGACGATGACGCCACCACCCCGCGCGAGCATCACGCGCGCGCCTTCCTGGCACGACATCCACACGGTCTTCAGATTGTTCTCGATTATTTTGTCGAATGCCGTGTCGTCGCCGGCTTCGGCAGGACCGTAGGCCGGAGTGTCGAGCGCATTGACCAGGATGTGCAAACCGCCGAGCTCCTTCACCGCCAAGTCGGCGGTGGCAGACACGTCGGCGCGCGTCGCCGCGTCCTGCACGCGAATCACCGGCTTGATGCCGGCCGCGTTCACGAGTTTGCCGACCTCCTTGAGCTGCTTGTCGGTGCCGGGCTCCTGCGAGGCAAGCAGGATTTTTGCGCCGGCCTCTGCCAGAGTGACGGCGGCGGCGCGGCCGACGGGATGCTCGGCGCCGACGATCAGCGCAGCTTTGCCTTCGAGCGAGAAATCATTCGACGCGTTGGAGGAGGCCATTTTTTAGCTCCGCTGTTTTTCGTGGCGACTTTATTTCGAATTCTCCGGCGACACTCCGGTCGGCGCGATACCGCCTGCCAGTCCGCCGCCATCGATGCAGATCAGTTCGCCGTTGACGTGATCGGACGCATCGGAGGCGAGGAACACTGCGAGCGGACCAAGTTCGCTGTCGTCGCCGACGCGGCCGATCGGAATAAATTTGCCGCCCTTGAAAAACTGCATCATCTCTTCGTTGTGCGGAAAGATGCCGGGGACGATGCAATTGGTCTGGATGTTGAACTGCGCGTAGCTCAGCGCCATCGAACGCGTCAACTGGATAGTGCCGCCCTTGGCGCACGCATACATGAAGTTGTGCTTGCCGCCGCGCAGGCCGTAGCCCGACGCGATGTTGATAATCTTGCCCCGCTTCTGCTTGACCATCTGTGGAATCACCGCGCGGCATCCGTAGAACTGGCTGCTGAGGTTGGTGTCGATGCCGCGGCGCCATTCGTCGTCGGTGATTTCCGGGAGCTGCTTGCCGCGGCCGCTGTCGCCGCCGCCGGCGTTGTTAATCAGGATGTCGATTTTGCCGAACTCCTTGAGCGTCGCCTCGGCGAGCGCGTTGACCTGCGCCGAAATGGTCACGTCGGTCGGCACGATCAGGCACCTGCGCCCGGTTTTTTTCACGGCGTCGGCGGTCTCGTCGAGCTGCGACTGCGTGCGTGCGGCGGCTACGATATCGGCGCCCGTCTCGGCCAGCTTCACCGCCATCGCGCGGCCCAGACCGCGGCCGGCGCCGGTGATGATTGCGACTTTGCCGTCGAGCTTGAATGAATCGAGAATCATAGCGTCACCTCGATCGAGCGCGCCGCGGCGCCTCCACTAGCTCAATAACATAGCCGTGACAGTCCAAAACAGTGCGACGCTTTTGGCTTTTGACGGCGCTCGCGCGCCGGTCATATATTGGCGAGATGGGTGTCGTGCCATGGCGCTGAAGATCGTGATGTTTTCGGACTACATCTGTCCGTTCTGCTACGTCGGCTTCGAAACGATGCGACGGCTCAAGCCGGAATTCGATTTCGAGCTCGAATGGCGCGGCTTTCAGATTCATCCCGACTGGCCGGCCGAAGGAATTCCGGCCGACAAGGCGCGCGAGGCGGGCGACGCGGCGTCGCGACAGGCGCTCTGGAAGCGGATCAGCGCGATGGCCGAGGCGGTGGGATTTTCGATGAAGCCGCCCGCCGTGTTGACCAATTCGCGCGCCGCGCTGGCGGCTACGGAGTTCGCGCGGGAGTCGGGCCGCGACGAAGCGCTCGAAGAGCGAATCTATCGCGCGTACTTCAACGACGGCGAGAACATCGGCGACGCGGGCGTCGTCGCGCGGCTGGCGGGAGAGGCTGGACTCGACGCGCGCGAGGCGGCCGACGCGATCAAATCGCCGAAGTACGAGATGCGGCTCAAGAACAATTCGCTGGCGGCACATCAGCGCGGAGTCAGCGGCGTGCCGACGTTTTTCATCGGCGAATTTCCCCTGGTTGGTGCCCAGAGCCTCGACGCGACGCGCGCGATTCTGCAACGCGCGACCGAGCGATTCGGCAGGGGTGACCCCTGCACCCAGAACTGAGAGAAGATGCGGGCGGAGTTTACCCTGAGCACTCGTAGGGTCCCTGTTAGAAGGGGTTAAGGGTGCGGCGGATCAAGCGCGCGGGCGTGCGACATAAAGCCCGCGACCCATCAGGCCTTCGGTGTCGTAGCGTACGTCCATGTTCGCCGACTCGAATGCGCGGGTCATCTCGTCGCGCGTGAACAATCCGAGCTCGAGGCGTTCGCTGTGGTGCTCGATGCCGTCGGGCGCGCTCCTGAGATAGTGCATCTGCACGACCGATAGGTTGCCTTCCCGGCCACTGAGACTCATGCGGCAGACTTTGTCGGCTCCTATTTCGCCGGCGTGGATGAAGCTCGCGCCGGGTTTCCAGGCATCCGGAGCGAACCACGGCTCGACGATCAGCGCGCCACCGGGCTTCACGTGACGCGCCATACATGCGACCGCGCGCTGCATGCGATCGGCGGTACGCACGTACCCGATCGCGCTGAACAGGCACGTCACCGCGTCGTAAGTCGTCGCCAAATCGAAGTCGGTCATGTCGGCGCGGGTGTAGCGGCCGGCGGGATTCTTCACGCGCGCCGCGCTCAGGTAATTTTCGTTGAGATCGACGCCGTCGACTGCATATTTGTCCTTCAGAAATTTGTCGTGCCCGCCCGTGCCGCACGCGACGTCGAGAATCGTGCGCGCTCCCGGCGCGGCTACGGCGATCACGGCGCGCAAAATCTCGCACTCGTGCGCGTAATTCTTGAAATGATAGATGGCGTCGTAGAGCTCGGCACTTTCGAGGAACATCGCGCCAGCTTAGCGATTTCGCGCTGCGGATTCACGGCTGCCGGATGTGGTAAGTATCGTGCAGGCATGGATGCGCACGGCAAAACAGTTCGGCTCGACCTGCGAGGCGTCAAGTGTCCGCTCAACTGGGCGCGCGCGAAAGTGCGGCTCGAACAGATGGCGGCCGGCCAAGTGCTCGAACTGACCCTCGACGATCCGCGCGGCGCTCGCGACATTCCCGCTGCGGCAGAAGCGGAAGGCTACGTGATTCTAGAATCGAAGACGCGCGACGGCCTCTTCCATCTTCGGATCGAGCGCTAGCTTTTTCACCGTTTGCGCATCGCGGGTGTTCGCGTTACAAGTCCGCCGATGCGGGTAAACATCGGCGACGTTCGACTGTTCTTCGACGTGGAAGGCGCGAAGCTGCGGCCCGCCGGCGCGACGATGCGCGAGGTGCCGACCGTAGTCCTGCTCCACGGCGGTCCCGGCTTCGATCATTCGAACTTCAAGCCCGACTTCTCGCGGCTCGCGGAAATCGCGCAGGTCATCTATCTCGACCATCGCGGCAACGGGCGCAGCGATCGCGGCGACCGCGCGAAATGGAATCTCCCGCAATGGGGCGACGACGTGCGGGCGTTTTGCGAGGCGCTGGAAATCGAGCGCCCGATCGTGCTCGGCGTGTCGTTCGGCGGGATGGTTGCGATATCGTACGCGACGCGCCATCCCGATCATCCTGGCAAACTGGTGCTGAGCAGCACGGCGGCGCGGAGCCGACAGGACCGGTCGCTGGATATGTTCGAGCGGCTGGGCGGCGCGGAAGTGCGCGAAGTGGCGCGGCGATTTTTCGAGAATCCCGGGGCGGAGACGATGCCCGACTATCAGAAAAAATGTCTCCCCCTGTACAACCGCACTCCGTCGGCGCCCGAGGTGATGCGGCGCGCGGTGATGAATCTCGAGTTGACAGCGGATTTCTTCGAGCATGAATCGCACACTCTGAACTTTCTGCCCGACCTTGGGCGGATAAAATGCCCGACGCTGATTACCGCCGGCGAACTCGATCCGATTCTGCCGGTCGCCGACTCGCAGGACATCGCCGCCGCGATGACGCCGGGCGTCGCGCGCCTCGAAGTGTTCGACAACGCCGGCCACGGGGCGCATCGCGATCAGCCGGATCGTTTCTTCAAGATTTTGAACGAATTCATCCTGGCGTGACGCGAAAATCGATGGGCGTGCGCCACTTCACTCCGGGTTTTTTCGAATTTTTCGAGGAACTGAGCCGTAACAACAATCGCGACTGGTTTATGCGGAACAAATCGCGCTACGAGCACGACGTGCGTGAGCCGATGCTGGCGTTCATCGCGGATTTCGCGCCGCGGCTCAGAAAGATCAGCGCCAACTATATCGCGGACCCGCGCCCGACCGGCGGCTCGATGATGCGCATATACCGCAATCTGCGCTTCTCGCGCGACAAGACGCCGTATCATACCAATGCGTCCGCCGCGTTCGGCCATCGCGACGGCGCGCACTTCAACTCGCCGTCGTTTTATCTGTCGCTCTCGCCCGCTGAAGCTTTCGCCGGCGTCGGCGTATGGCATCCGCAAGCGGACACAGTTGCCGAAATTCGCGACGCGATCGTAGCGCACCCATCGAAATGGAAAAGCTCGATCAACGATCGCAAATTCAAGGCGCGCTTCGAAATGATGGGCGACATCCTGTCGCGCCCGCCGAAAGGCTACGACGCAGGTCATCCGCTGATCGAAGACCTCAAGCGCAAGGACTTCGTAGGCGGCACGCAATTCACGCGCAAGGAAGTCTGCTCGGCCGAGTTCATGGATTTGTTTTCGAGGGCCTGTGCGTCGGCATCGCCGTTCATGAAATTTCTCACTGAAGCGATGGGGCTGAAGTGGTAACCCTCTATCTGCTCTCGGTGTATCGGGGTACGTAGAAATAATAGTCACCAGTATAAGAGACTCGCGCCTGCGCGCCTTTGTGCGATTGTTCACAGCCGTTAGCGGGGGCTTTACCGCCTTTCGTCTGCAGGCGCTGGATACTGGAAATGTTCTTCATCACGCCATCGCCGGTGTGACCAGTCGCGGTCAAAAGTAGCCACGGAATCGATTCCGGATCGGGGGTAGCACTGGCTATAGGTCTCGCGGTTACTCGGCTGCCGTCCGACCATTGCCAGGTTGGCCCGGCGAAGTGAGACCCGACCTGTTGCCCGGCTTCATCAAAGAGTTTGGCATCGGGTCCGCTGAGAATCCATTTTGATCCGTCGCAGGTGTAAATCTGTTGCCCGGATGCATGTGCGTGCGCGCGCAGGTGTTCACTGGCGGGCGGCCTGAGAGAGTCAGGTACCGATGGCTGAGTCTGGCCCTCCGCGCTATGCGACCCGACCGCAACTGCTGCGAAGACAACAGCGCCGAACAGGATCGCTCGCCGCACACCAACCGCACTAATGTAGTGATTCTGCATGTAGTAAAGCCGTGAGTACGGCGAGTCGGGAGCAACCTCAGTTTTGTCCATGCGGTATGACTAGCACGCCGGGCGCGCCGCTGAGAGGCTGAAAAGTTCATCCCTGAACAAATGGACTCGGGTTTGAGGGTCAGTCTTCAACTGGAAGATGAATCGGGTTACGGGACAGGTATGATCCGCAACGAGCTGGCGATCCTTTCGCGACTGCGCCGGTTCGATTAATCATCACAGGCTATGGATTCGCCCATTGCCGGCGTCGAGCCTGTACGCCCGATCACGTCCGCCGAGGCCGCGCACACCCTGCTCGCAAGCTTTCTCGGCTGGGCGCTCGACGCCTTCGATTTCTTCATCCTGATCTTCGTGATGCCCGCGGTGGCGCGCGAGTTCCATCGTCCCATCTCGCACATCGCGTTCACGATCACCGCGACGCTCGCGCTGCGCCCGGTCGGCGCGCTGGTATTCGGCTGGGTAGCAGACCGCTACGGCCGCCGCATCCCGCTGATGGTCGATGTCATCTTCTATTCCGTAGTCGAAGTGCTGAGTGGACTCGCGCCGAGCTACGGATGGTTCCTGGCGATGCGCGCGCTGTACGGAATCGCGATGGGCGGTGAGTGGGGGGTGGGCGCGTCGCTCGCGATGGAAGCGGTCGCGCCGCGATGGCGCGGATTTTTCTCCGGCCTGCTCCAGGAGGGCTACGCGGTCGGCTACCTGCTCGCGGCGGCCGCGTTCTTCTTCGTCTTTCCGCACTACGGATGGCGCGCGATGTTCTTCCTCGGCGGCGCGCCCGCGCTGCTGACTATCTACATCCGCGCCAAGGTGCCCGAGTCCGAGGCATGGCAACGCACGCGTCCCGACATGTCGAAGATTCGCCGCGCGATTCGCGCCAACTGGAAATTGTTCATCTACCTTTGCATTCTGATGACGGCGATGAACTTCGTGTCGCACGGCACTCAGGACATGTACCCGACCTTTCTCGAAAAGACGCGCGGCTTCGACACCCGCACCGTCGCGACGATCGCGCTCATCTATAACGTAGGCGCGCTGCTCGGCGGTCTGACCTTCGGCTACTTCTCGGATCGATGGGGACGGCGCCGCACGATGGCGACCGCGGTTATCTGCGCCGGCCTGGTCATACCGTTGTGGATTTATCCGAGCACGCTCGCGGTCCTGACGCTGGGCGCGTTTCTAATGCAGTTCATGGTGCAGGGCGCATGGGGCGTAATCCCGGCGCATCTGACCGAGCTGTCGCCGCCGGAAGTTCGCGGCCTGTTCTCAGGCCTCGCGTATCAAACGGGAGTCTTATTGGCTTCAGGAGCAGCCGTCATCCAGGCCCTGCTCGCAGAACGATTCGGCTACGCCGCAACGTTAGCAGGCGTAGCCGCAATCGTGATGCTCTCCGCAGCAGTCGTAATCCTGCTCGGCCGCGAACGCAAAGGCCGCAACCTCCATTCCGGCGCCTCGTGAAATTGAAACTCCGTAGCAAGGAACTGAGTTGGGCCACCATGGTCGGCCTGACGATGTCCCTGCTTCTCCCCATACCTCCTTATCGGGAACCTTTCCTTCACGTGCTTATGTCAGTTTGGGGGCTGTCCTGGATTTCGGCATGGGAGTGTATCGGTTTGATCTCCAAGTTGACGGTGATCATCGTCCTACCCTTACTTGTCGTCTATTGGGAACGCAGATCGCTCAGATCGATCGGTGTCCACGCTCTGTCCATTTGGGACTTCCTGGCTGCGATAGCAATATTCCTGTGTATCTTCAGGTCAGTCCACGCCTGAGCTGGATGGCGGATAAAATACCTGTCGTCGCTGCGCAGTTGACGCTCGGCGGCAGTATGTATGCGTCTTTGCCGCTCTGGCTGAATTGGTCAGGGTTGCTGGCAAACGGAATTGCTGAAGAAGTCGGATTCCGTGGCTATGCGATGGAGCGAATCGAAGAGCTAACCGGAAGCAAGTTGTTTGGCGCATCGGTGCCATTCGTCGTAAACGTGCTGGTCCATGCGCCGGTGTGGGGGCTATACGGCATGTTGGTAAAGGCTCCGATACTGCTGTTGCTTGTCGCACTCTATCTCTGGCGCAGAAGTCTGCCGGCCTGCGTGCTCGCGCATCTGCTGATAGATATTCGCGCCTTTGAGTTTTGAGCCGCGACCTCCATCCCTCTGTATGAGAGAACTTCCCAAAAATCTGGTTCCCCTTCCCGCTCGGGAAGGGGTTAGGGGTTAGGTTCTTCTGACCTCGTGCGCTATACCGCGAGACGCTCGCTTGCGCCACCCTCGAACAACCGCGGCAGATGTCGGCGCACTTGCGCCTCCATCTCCTGATCCGAGATTGACGTCGTCCGCCCGTCGTCGTACTGCGCGTCGACCCACTTCGCGATCTCCAGCACCTCGGGCGAGCGCTTTTCTACTTGCGCGCCGCGCGCGAGACCGAAGTACGAATTGATCCACCACGCGATCCCCGCCACGCCCGAGGTTTTGTCGACCGCCACCCGCGGCGGCCGGCCCAGAATCTTCGCCGTGTCGAAGACATTGTAGATTTCTTCGTCCTTCAGCAGCCCGTCGGCATGAATCCCCGCGCGCGTCACGTTGAAGTCGCGCCCCACGAACGGATAGTTGGCGGGAATCCGGTAGCCGGCTTCGCGCTCGAAGTACTCCGCGATTTCGGTGATGACCGACAAGTCCATCCCGTTCGCGTCGGCCTTTAGCGACACGTAGTCCATCACCAGCCCTTCCAGCGGAGGATTTCCGGTACGCTCGCCGTAGCCGAGGATCGTCCCGTTGGCGTACATGCATCCGTACAGCCACGCCGCGGTCGCGTTGGCGAGCACCTTGTGAAAATCATTGTGCCCGTGCCATTCCAGTTGTTCGGGCTTCACGCCGCATTCGCTTCGAAGTCCTAAAATAAGCTTCGGCACGCTGCGCGGGAGCGCGACGCCGGGGTAGGGCACGCCGAATCCGAGCGTGTCGCAGACGCGAATCTTGACGGGAATCCCGCTCGCCGCGCCGAGTTCCATCAGCTTCGACACGAACGGCACGACGAAGCCGTAAAAGTCCGCGCGCGTCGCGTCCTCGAGATGGCATCGGATACGCAAGCCCGCATCGAGCGCCGCGTTCACGATCTCCAGGTAGTCGTCCATCGCCGCGCGCCGCGTTTTCTTGAGCTTGTTGAAGATGTGGTAGTCGGACGCTGAGGTCAGAATCCCGGTCTCGCGCAGGCCCATCTCTTTTACGATCTTGAAGTCGGATTTCACCGCGCGAATCCATCCGGTCACCTCGGGGAACTCGTAGCCGCGCGCGAGGCATCGATTCACCGCCTCGCGATCGACCTTCGAGTACAGGAAAAACTCGGTCTGCCGGATGATGCCGTTGGGACCGCCGAGCCGATGCAGCATGTCGAACATCGCGACGATTTGCCCGGCCGTGTAGGGAGGACGCGCTTGCTGCCCGTCGCGAAAGGTGGTGTCGGTGATGAAAAAGTCGGGCGCCGGGTCGGGTTTCTCGAACTCGCCGTCGAAGATGATTCGCGGCACCGCGTCGTAGGGAAATTGCTCGCGGATAAGGTTGGGCTCGGCTACGTCGATAAGTTCGTGTTTCATGGATTGGTCCTCGACTTCGATCTAAACCGCATCAATCAACATATGTCAAGCGATATACAGGACCACTTATGATGAGGAACCTACCTAACCACTAACCCCTTCCCACTGTGGGAAGGGGAACCGGATTCATTAGTACTGGGTGCAGGGGTCACCCCTGCCGAAGGAAGCGTGAAACCCACCGCGGGTTTCACATTTGATAAAATGATTTACCCTTCCCCATAGCGGGACTTTCGATCTCGCCGCGATTGCGCTAAACGAACGGTATGGAGGTGATGCGATGAAATTCGGCCTCTTCTATGAAATCTCGGTACCGCGACCATGGGGGCGCGAAACCGAAAAAACCGTCTACGACAACTGCCTCGAGCAGGTCGCGCTGGCCGATTCGCTCGGCTTCGACTCCGTGTGGGCCGTCGAGCATCACTTCCTCGAGGAATATTCGCATTGCCCCGCGCCCGAGCTGTTCCTGACCGCATGCGCGATGAAGACCAAAAAAATGCGCGTCGGTCACGGCATCATCGTGTGCGTGCCCGAGTTCAATCATCCAATCAAAATCGCCGAGCGCACCGCCGTCCTCGACATTCTTTCCGGCGGCCGCCTCGACGTCGGCACCGGCCGCTCAGCAACCTGGACCGAACTGGCCGGCTTTCGCGCGAGCCCCGACGAGACCAAGAAAACCTGGGACGAGTTCGTCCATTGCCTGCCGAAAATGTGGACGCAGGAGCGCTTCTCCTACCAGGGCCGGTCGTGGTCGATGCCCCAGCGCACGATTGTGCCCAAGCCGTACCAGAAACCGCATCCGCCGCTGTGGGTCGCAGTTACCAGTCCCGGCACCGAGATAGACGCCGCCGAGCGCGGCATGGGCAGCCTCGGGCTGACCTTCGGCGGATTCGCCGAGCAGGACGAGAAGGTCAAGCGCTATCGCAAGATCATTCGTAACTGCACTCCAGTCGGCGAGGTCGTCAACGAAGCCGTGTCGAGCGTGAACTTTCTCTATTGCCATGAGGACGATGCCGAGGGCGTCAAGGTGGGACGCCGCCTCACCGGCACGTTTAACTATCTCGCCGCCCAACTGCTCGCCGCGCGCGAGGCGTATCCGAGCAAATCGTATCCGTCGCTTGGGCTGCTGCCGTCGCTGCGCCAGGATGCGGCCGGGCCTGGCGATGCGTCCGGCGCGCCGGAGGGTATCGCGATCGGGAATCCCGCGCGCATTTTGCGCGAGATGAAGAAGTGGGAGGCGGTCGGCGTTGATCGCGTCAACTTCCTCCTGAACGCGCTCGAGACCGTGCCGCAGCAGAAGGTGCTCGACTCCATCCGGCTGTTCGCCAAGGAAGTGATGCCTCATTTTCAGGGTGCGAGTGATTCCGCTTCCGCTTTTGCTGCCGCAGGAGGTCGTTGATGCCGCCGCGTTACGGAAAGCTCGATCTGGCCGCATGGGGCAAGTCGGTGCCCACGATCAACGGCTACAAAACCGAGCCGTGGATTCTGAAGGGCGCGAAAATTCTCACCATCAACATGGAGATCGACGACGATCCCGCCGACAACCTGCTCCCGGCCACGATGCATCCGTCGATTCCCGAGTACGCAATTTTCTGTGTGACGAATTATCCCGACACTCCGGTCGGCGCGTTCTCGATTGCCGAGGTGCGCGTCTCGGGCCGCACCGGCGTTCGTCCGCGCGGTTTCGTGCTCCGCAGTTTCTGCGACAATGAGGACGCGCGCCGCGAGCTGGCCGCGCGATGGGGTTATCCAACGGTCGCCGGCGACGTGAAGATCGACATTCGCCACGACCGCGTGGTCGCGCGCGTCAGCGCCGGCGGCAAGCCGGTGCTCGAATGCGAGCTGCTCGACCGCGACATGATCTCCGGCGGCGACATCCAGTACATCGCGAGCATGCACCTCGCGCGCAACAAGGACGACGGCAAGCTGGTGCTGGTGCAAGTCGATCCCGAGTTTGTTTTCTCAAAGGCCGAGCGGGGCAAGCCGCGGGTCGTGCTGCTCGACAACGACGCGTTCGGAGCCGGCGCCAACCTGCGCCTCGACAATCCGATCTCCGCCACCTTCACGACGGCAGACGCGACGCTCCCGAAGATTCGCTACATCTGCAACCCCGAATTGCCCGCGATGCAAGGCACAACCAAAGTCGCCGCGTAACTTAACGCGGGTGCGGATGCGGGCTGACCTAACCCCTTCCCATAGTGGGAAGGGGGACAATCGCGGAACGGGAATGCCTGAATCCTGGCACTTTGAAAAAATCACTTTCAAGAGCGGAATCACTCTGCGCGTCGCACGCGCCGGCAGCGGCCAACCGATCATTATGCTGCACGGCTTTCCGGAATGCTGGTATTCGTGGCGCCATCAGATGCGCGCGCTGTCGGATCGCTTCGATTGCGTCGCACCCGAGATGCGCGGTTATGGCGAGTCCGACGCGCCGGTGGGAGTCGCCAACTATACGCTCGACAAGCTGGTCGGCGACGTCGCCGAACTGATCGAGGCGCTCGGCCACAAGCGCGCCACGGTGGTTGGCCATGATTGGGGCGGCGCCGTGGCATGGGCGACCGCCATGATGCGTCCTGACGTCGTCGATCGCCTGATTGTCATGAACTGTCCTCATCTCGAGCGGATGAGTCACGCGCTGCGGAGCAATCCGCGCCAGCTGATCCGAAGCTGGTACATGCTTTTCTTTCAGATTCCGCGCCTTCCCGAGATGTTGTTCCGCCGGAACAACAACCAGGCGCTGATCGACGCACTGCGCAACGGCACGATTCAGAAAAACGTTTTCACCGACGGGGATATCGACTACTTCCGCGCGGCGTTTCGGAATCCCTATTCGATTACCGCCGCGATTAACTACTATCGCGCGAACTTCAGGACCGGCTTCATGGCCCGCCCCGGCTCGAACCCATGGATCGATCGCAAGATCTCGGCGCCGACGCTGCTAATCTGGGGCGAGCAGGATTTCGCGCTGGGCAAGGAGCTGACCTACGGCATGGAGGGCCTGTTCACCGGTCCGTTCGAGATCAAGTACATCCCTGATTCCGGTCATTGGGTGCAGCAGGAAAAACCCGAGCTGGTGAATCAGTATGTCCGCGAGTTCCTCGATTCCCATCCACTCGCGTAGCTTCGCGACCGCATTTCGAACCCGACTTTACTCAGAATTGCGCCGCGCTTATCTTAATTTCAGGATCTAAACGCCTCGGACGCGGCCTTTCTCACGGATCCCGGTCACCCCGCAGGGTCGTCTGTATAGGAGCTTCCCGGCAAATTCAGAAGGAGGGGCTTTTATGCCCACTAAGTTGTATGTAGGCAACCTCGCCTACGCGGTTACGCAGGAAGACCTGGCAGAGCTCTTTGCGCAGGCAGGGAAGGTCGAGAGCGCGGTGGTAGTCAGCGACAAATTCTCGGGGCAATCGCGCGGCTTCGGTTTCGTCGAGATGGCGGAAGCGGCCGATGCGGCCACCGCAATCTCGACCCTCAATGACACCGACCTAAAGGGCCGGCGGATTAAAATCGACGAGGCTCGCGCCAGCACCGGCGGCCCGCGCGGTGGCGGAGGTGGCGGCGGCGGAGATCGCCGGCGTGGCGGCGGTGGCGGCGGCGGTCGCGAGGGCGGTGGCGGCGGTGGAAACCGCAACCGCTGGTAGCCCAGATAAATAGTGAACAGTTGAATTGACGGCGCGGCCGGAGCGAATAGCTCCTGCCGCGCCGCACTGTTTCCCATCGCGTCGAGTCCGCGATACCCTTCCACGCGCGCGCTCTTCTGCTATCGTAATGCGCCGAAACGTGACCGAACCAATCCCCCAAGACCCTGGATGAATCTGATCGAATGAGAAAAGCAACACTCTCGATTGCGGCGGCCGCCGTCGCGCTCGCGTCCATCCTGGCTGTCGCGCCGACCACGTCACGAGCCGACGAGGCCGATACCGTTCCGTCCGGGACTCTGCGCAACGTCGCCGGCATCGTGAGCCATAGCGGCGGGCGCGTGGTGCAGGTCGGTACCGCATTTTTCGTCGCCGTGCCCAGCGTGGTGTTTCCCGGCCGCTCATTCGTTTACCTGGTGACTGCTCATCACAACCTGCTCGACGAGCACGGTAATCCACGCGCCGGCCTGCTGCTCACCCTCGAGGATTCCAAGACCGGCGCGATGCGCGAGGATCCGCTGCCGCTCGAAAATCATTGGGTGCTCGATCCGAACGAAGAAAAAGCCGACGTCGCCGCGACTCCGCTGACGCCCAAGGGCGCCAGCATCGCGCCCATCGCGCTTGCCTCGCTGCTTGGCAACGACGATCCGCTCGCCCGCCCCGAAACGGGAGCGCAGGTGTACTACCTGACCGCCGCGACCGTGGGCGTCAACCAGCATCGCTTCGAGGCGCTCGCGCGCTTCGGCCACGTCTCGGTTCCGGTGCCCGCCGACACCGAGGTCATCGGTGCGGGCCTGCAGACGCTCAGCTATCTCGACGGCGGCGGCGCGCCCGGATTTTCCAGCGGCGCGCCGGTCTTCGTCAGCGCCGGGCTTCGGTTTGCGCTGTGGGGAATTCTCGAGGCCAATACTTCGCTCAACACCGATCCGGTTTTTTCGGGCCTGGCCGGCGTGCTTCCGGCCAAGTTCGTTGCCGAGACGGTCAAGGCGATGGGCTCGGTGCAGGACAAAACGCTGCAAGGCTCCAAAGTTCCCCAGTGAGCCCGAGTCGCGCGCGATGCGGATTCGATTTGATTCGCACGGCTTATCTACGGCTATAATGTCGGGCGCGATCGGATGAACGCTTGATTTCGCATCGATGCGCGTATATCGAAAGTAGTTCCGACTCGGTGCGAGACCGCACCCAGTAAAAAGTAAAACGTAAAACACTCCCCGGTAGCTCAGTCGGTAGAGCGGACGGCTGTTAACCGTCATGTCGCTGGTTCGAATCCGGCCCGGGGAGCCACCAAGACTCCAGCACATGACGCATCTGTGTGCCATCATGGACGCGGCGAACGCGCCGAAGAAGCGCGGGAGCTACTAGGGGCCGCGATGGGCCGGTTTGATGGGCATCAGAAACTATTTGATTGAAGGCGTTTCCGGCGCCGGCAAAACGGCGGTCTGCACAGAATTGCAGCGGCGCGGCTACCAGGCCATTCATGGTGACCGGGAATTGGTGTATCGAGGCGATCCGGAAACGGGTCTACCGACGGCCCCGGAAACGGGTACACCGACGGCTACCTGGATGTCCGAGCACCAGATTTGGGATGTAGAGAAAGTACAAGCCTTCGTCGCCAACCAGGAGGAGGCGGCCACCTTTTTCTGTGGTAGCTCGAGGAATTTTGCCAAATTCATCGACTTATTTGACGCCGTGTTTGTCCTGGAGGTCGACCTGGACACCATGAACCGGCGGATTGATGAGCGAGTGGCAGTGGACCCAACTGACTTCGGCGGAAAACCAGAGGAACGCGAACTCATTGCGCGATTGTACGCAACGAAAGAAGATGTCCCGAAGGGTGGTGTCGTAATCGATGCCACTGCGCCGATTGAACGCGTCGTGGATGAGATTTTGGAAAAGTGCAGCTAGGTCACGGACAAGGGCGGAACGGCCCGCCAAAATTCAAACTGAGACACTACCCAACGGCCGTGTGAGGAAATCGAGCTCATTGGTGCCGCCTTCTTGCCTGCTGATATAGACCGATCTGATCTCGACAGACCAACTGCCGATGCAGGTCTAGTGGCCTGTAACAGCTGAACCGGAAGTAGCGACGATCCTGTGAGAGAAGTCGCGGTAGGTCCATTTGATGGGGGCGGCGTGTTGGTTGTGATGACGGATATAGCGCATGAGCTTGCGCGCCAAGTCGTTGACCGAGGTGAAGACCCCGCGGGCGACAACCTCGCGCTCGATCCGGCCGAACCAGAGTTCAACCTGATTGAGCCACGAGGAATAGGTCGGCGTGAAGTGCAGGTGCACCTTAGGATGATCGGCCAGGAATTGCGCGACCCGCTTGGTCTTATGCGCCGAGAGGTTGTCGGCGATGATGTGGATCTCGCGACGCTTGGGTTGCAGCGCAGCAATCTGGCCCAAAAAGGCCACAAACTCCTCGGTGGTATGGCGGGCGGCGGTCTGACCCAGGACCTGGCCGCTTTTGGTGTCGAGCGCGGCGTAGAGCGAGAGCGTGCCATGCCGATAGTACTCGAAGCCGTGGCGCTCGGCCCGCCCAGGGCTAAGCGGCAGCACCGGGTCGAGGCGATCGAGCGCCTGAATGGCGGTCTTCTCGTCGACACAGAACACCGCGGCGTGCTGCGGCGGATTGACGTAGAGCCCGATTACGTCGGCGGCCTTGCGCTCGAAGTCGGGATCATCGGAGGCCATATAGCGCTCCAGCCGGTGGGGCTTAAGCCCGGCGCGCCGCCAGACCCGCGCGACCATCATGTGACTGACCCCCAGCGCCTGCGCCAGCTTGCGGCTGCTCCAGTGAGTGGAGCCGTCATTGGGCGCGCGGCGGGTCCAGGCCAGAATCCGGGCTTCCAGCCGCGGCGTGCGCTTGGTCGCCGGCCGCCCCTGATGGCGGGCAAACAGGCCGGCCAGCCGTTGCTGCGCAAAGCGGGCCTGCCACCGAGCGACGTAAGCCGAGCTACAGCCCAAGCCGTGCTGGATGGCGGACCATGACTGGCCCTCGGACAGCATCAAGATCAGCCGCGCGCGGCGCACGTCACCGGCGCGCAGCACCCGCGAACGCACTCGCGCCTGCAGTTCCTGATACTCGGGCCGCGACAGTCGGAGGGTTGTTCCAAGCATACCGACTCATAGCATATCCTACTTTCGATTTCAATGTTACAGAGCACTAGTCGGTGAGAAAGAACTCCTGAATTTCTTCTAGAACGCCCCGGAACTCTGGCTGCGGCGCGAGGCACATAGTTCAATACGTATCCAGGAAGGGGAGCCATATTCAAAATTCCAACCCGGCTAACGGTTACGCCCTTCGCGCCTGAGACCTCTACTTGGCGGTCTTTCCGGTTCCGGACAGCTGGACCGTTTGCGGTGCTCCGGCGTCGTCGTCGGAGATTGTCAACTGTCCGGTTTGTTCCGAGGTATCGGTTGGACTGAAGGTCACCGAAACCTTACAGCTCTTGCCCGGCGCCAACGATGTGGCGCATGGGACTGCGACCGCGAATGGCGAGGAGGCAGTCTCACCCGCGATCGTTACGGTTATCCCGGAACTCTTCGAGCTGTCGTTCTTGATCGTCACCTCTTTGCGCTTGCTGACCGAATTGACCGCAGTAGCTTTGAACTTCAGCGACGCAGGTGAAATCTTCAGCTTGGCGTCGACAGGGGTCGGCGTCGAAGTTGGCGTCGGGGTTGCGCTAGGCGTACCGCCGGGCGACGGTGTGGCAGTAGGGGTCGAAGTCGGCGTGGCAGTTGGCGATGCTGGGCCGCCGGCCAGGCATACGGCCTGCGGCGGCACTTGCGTAAGGCAGGCAACGAGGGGAGTCAGAACCGGGCGCGCGGCGCCGACTATTTCCGCCACGCTGTTGCCCAGTCCATTCGCCACCCAGACGTTGCCGGCGGCGTCGATCGCGATACCGGTCGGATCGTCGAAGCCGGCGCCGCTGGGAGCGAAGTTGCCCCCTAGGCCGCCACTGGAGTTCAACTCGGTCACGCTTCCCGAACCGTTTGTCACCCAGATGTTGCCGGCGGCGTCGATTGCCACCTCTGCCGGGGAGTCGAACTTGGCGCCTTTGGGCGCGAAGCTGTGGCCCGTGCACTTTGAGGCGGAGCAGCCTGCGAACAACTCGCTGACGCTGTTACCAGAGTTGTTCGTGGCCCAGACATCGCCGACAGCGTCGATTGCCACGTCTACCGGCTGTTGGAAGTTGGCGTTAGTGGGAGTGAATCTTTTGACCAGCTTGCCGCTCGAGTTCAGCTCGACCACGCTGTTGTCATTCGTGTTCCCTATCCAGACGTTGCTATCGGCGTCGATTGCCACCCCCTCGAGGAGGTTGAAGTTGGCCGCGGAGGGAGCGAAACGGCCGACCAGGTCACCGTTGGAGTTCAGCTCGGTCACACTGTTGCCGTTGCGGTTACCGACCCAGACGTTGCCGGTGGCGTCGATTGCCAGATTGAACGGTTGGTTGAACTTGGCGCCGCTGGGGGCGAAGTCGCCGACCAGTTGGCCGTGGGAGTTGAGCTCGGTCACGCTGTTGCCAAGCTGATTCGTCACCCACACGTTGCCGTCGGCATCGATCGCCACACCGTCCGCGCCATCGAAGCCGGCGCCGTTGGGATAGAAGGTCGCAGTGAGGCCACCGCTAGAGTTCAATTCGGTTACGCTATTGCCCTTGAAGTTCGGCACCCAGACGTTGCCGCCGCCGTCGATTGCCAGGAAGAACGTTTCGTTAAGGCCGGCGTTGCCGGGCGCGAAATTGAGCGCGATCTCCCAGCCATCGGGCTTGGTTGTCAGATAGGGAGTGAAAGGCGGAGAAGCGGCTTGAATCTTGTACAGCGCGCCGACATTCATGACGGGATTGGTCGCCATCGAGTGCGCCGCCTGAAGCGTTGTGCCGCCGACGCTGCCCGTGTCGCTCAGCAGCGTGCTGCACGCGCTCGACGACGGTCCCGAACTTTCCACGCACGCCGCCAGGATATTGCCTATCGTGTCCAGCCGCTCCAAGCCGTCGCAGTTGACCGGCGGTGAACCGCCGGTGCAGCTCGTCGGCCAGAAGCTCGCCGGCAAGCCGGTCGAGGTGTTAACCAGATCTGCTTCCGCCTGGTTGACCGCATTGTCAAAGCCGGTGGCGTTGCCTGATGGCGTACCGATGACCGCGCCCGTGGAGTCGGTGAACTGCGCCAGCGCGGTCTCGGCTGCGACGGTCGTCAGTTCATTGATCGCGACGGGAGCTTGTGCGGCGGGTGTATCCCCTGAAGAAGAGTCGTCGCGTAATGGTGATGGTGTCAGGCTGGGAATCAGGTCCAGCCCCATCAACCCGATAGCGGTGTTGCTCCCGGATCCGGCATTGCCGCCCAGCGCCACCAAATAGACAACAAAAGCGCCGGAACCGGGCCGAGTGTATTGCACCGTGAAATTGCCGCTGGAATCGGTGGTCGCGCTCCCCAGCAGTGTAGGATTGGAGCCGTAGTACGTTCCTACCGCATAGAGCGTCACCGATGCGCCCGAGACCGGGACTGGGCTCAGCCCACCGCTTTGCACCGTCCCTGAAAGAGTTGCCTGCTGAGCTCGTGCCGGTGCAGCAGCGAGCAACAGCGTCAGAACGATTAACGAGGGACACGAGAGCCAGAGCTTTCTCGAAGGACTTCTTGTCCCGCAGTTCGCACGGCGCATTAAAACCACCTTCCGGAAAACAGCTTGCCAAGTATCCAGACTTGAAGGGCTAATTCATAGACGCGGGAGAGGGGCGATGCGAAAGCGCACACAGATAGTGGGCGTGACGATGACGCTGACCTGGCCGACAAACGCGGGCATCCTTGCGCCGTCGTTTATCTTATCCCGCCGATCCCACCTAACCCGCCGAACGAGCCGAAATTCGCCGGCGCCGGCGTTTGGCCGCTAGGGAAGACACGTACGTTTGGATATGCCGGGTAGTTCTCAGGCCCCTCGTTCTTGGCAATCTGCTGGCAAGCATTCTGATTGCCGTTACTGCAGCTTTGCTGAAGAGCAACCATTTGATCATGCTCAGCGCAGCCGCTCGCAAGTAGCATCGCCGACGCAAACACCAATGTCGTCAGTTTGAGCATAGGGGTTCCCTCTTCGTGAATCATCGAACACTATCTCGATGACCATTGTGGGCCCGCTTTTATTCCGATTCAAACGACCTGGGATGTGGGCACTGGGTGCAGAGCTTGTCCTGAGCGAAGCCGAGGGAGGTCACCCCTGCTCTTGATACTGGGTGCAGGGGTCACCCCTGCAAACCCACGGCGGGTTTCACATCAAATAAAGTTCCTGCGCCACTCGAACTACTATCGCTGTCCCCACCTGTGCTGACGCTGGACGGTTGTGCTGTGCCGCCTCGACGTTGCGGGAGCAATGCTCGGCGACGTCTGCGTGTTCGCGTGGTGAGAGACTTCGCTCAGCGCGGCTTCAATCGCTCCGCCGCGCAGCAAAATGTATTTGCGATCGCGCCGTCCGATCTCTCGGTCTTCGATCAGGTCTGACAATATGCGACCGACCACCGGTCGCGAGCTGCCGATCATCTCCGCCAGGTCGGAACGAGTAGGTTCAAAGGTGAGCAGGACACCTTCGCGGTCGGCGATGCCAAACTTGCGGCCCAGCTCCGCCATCACCATTTCGATCCGCTCGCGATACGAGAGTCCGAGAAACGTCGCGTAATAGTGGACCCATTCCGAAGATGCGGAATTCATCCGCTCCGAGAGCGCCAGCAGCTCCTCGGGGTTCATGTTGGTCAGCAAATTGCGCACGTGTTGGCGCGTGACAACCGCAAGCACACACTTGCTGGCGGTCCAGGCTTCGAAGCGCCGGATCCACTGACCCTTGTCGTTGAGCTTGTCGGCGAGACCCAAAATGTCGCCAGCGGTTGCGAGCCGCACCAGCGTTTGCGTGCCGTTCGCATTCGGACAGATTTCCCGCACCACGCCTTTGACGACCCAGAGCACGATGTCGGCCGGCGACCCCTGGCTGAAGATCAACTTTCCAGGTGCATAGTCGAGTTCGGTATGATGCCTGGTCAGCTCCTTTGCGGTCTGCTCCGGAATCCCCCACGAGAAGAGACCGGCCTCGAACACGTTTGCCCGGTTGAGCAACGAGATCTCATTCATCTTCGACTCCGCAAAGGCGGTCTGCGCTGGTTTGGTTTTCATCGAGTGATGGTTCACCTTGATCGTGGAAAGTACGGCGGCCCGGGGTTACCTGCTTCCACCAGGCCGGCCCCCAATCCCCAGAAATCAGCACGGCCGAATCCGCAGGCGGGCCGCCGCAAGGAACAGCATCAGCAAATGACGTGCCCGGATGATTGCGATCGCGCGCCGGTCTTCCTGGACGCGCGAACCCTGCGTTTCGATGGACAAAATCTTGCTCAAGCGATGTGGGGGCGGCTTCACTCGCCAGAATCCACTGCTAATTGTGTGGATCGTACGCGAAGGGATGGGTCAAAATTCCCGCTCGTACAGCGGCATTGTTCCCGATCTTTCGCTATCCGGCGGTTTAGGCGGAACGCGGGCGATGGCATATAACTGGCGATGAACTTTGTGGTGAATGGAGCACTGACTGTGAGAATCGGCACTCGGCTGACGCTGGTCCTGCTGGTATGCGTAATGCCAGTGCTGGCCGCGTACACCTATTGGAGTGTCGAGCAGTCCAACTTCTACATAAACGAGTTGAAGCAATCGGCCCGCGCCGCCAGTTCCGGGCTGGCTCCTTCGGTTGACGAAGACGTGGTCGCGCAAGAATGGAACAAGGTCGGAGACGCATTCCGGAAGATGGATGCCGAAGGAACGCGAAGCGCAATCCTCCGAAAGGACGGTACGCTTTGGTACTCGCTGCCGGATTTTCCCGCTGAACTCGTTGACACCGCCCGCGTGCAAATCGCGCATCGCAACTCCGCGGAGTTCGGACCGACGGCAGGCGTGAGGAACTGGTTCTGCGAATTGGTTCCTCTGAAGGGCCCGGGCGGCGACGTGATCGGATACCTGCTCGAAGTCCAGGACTGGACGAAGGTAGCCAGAGACAGTCGCGCTCAATACACAGCGTCGTTAATCGTGGCAATAGTGTTGATGGGCGTGGTTGCCATCGTCATACCGCTGAGCGTGCGGCGCTACGTGTCGCGGCCGCTCGACGAGTTGTCGGCGAAGGTGATGAAATTTTCCTCGGACGATTCCGATCGCGACGGAGGAAACGAAGCTGGAAGTGCTCGGCGAAGAATTCCTCAAGCTCGATAAGCAACTCAACCGGGCGCGCATCCGATCTCGAGGAGCGGCATCGGCGCGAATTGGAACTCGAGCGCGGACTTCAGCGCGCGGACCGGCTTGCGATGATCGGCACGCTGGCCGCCGGACTCGCGCACGAGATCGGCACTCCGATGGGGGTGATACGCGTGCGCGCGGAGGACATTGCAGCAGGACGAGACGATTTCAGCAGACGTCTCGCGTGAAGCTGGGCGTCATCATCCGCCAGATCGATCGGATTGCGCGAATCGTCAGGATGCTCCTCGATTACGCGCGCAAGAGCGAATCGCACAAGACGATCTGCGACCTGAGAACGATCGCCGAACGCGCGCTGGCGCTTCTGGAGCCGGAAGCACGCACTGCGCGACGTAAGACCGTCGCTCAACTCGGAGAAACTCCGTTGCTGGTAAATTGCGATGCCGACCAAATCGAGCAGGTGTTCGTCAACATGATTATGAATGCGCTCGACGCGATGCAGCGCGGCGGCGGAACATTGCGCGTAACTGCGGACACGGAGCACAACCAGCAAGGCTCGCGCGCGATGCTCGCGTTCGAGGATACCGGCGCCGGCGTCGCTCCCGAGCATGAGGATCGAGTCTTCTCGCCGTTCTTCACCACCAAGGAGCCGGGCAAGGGAACCGGAATGGGTCTGGCGGTCAGCCAGTCTATAGTACGCGAGCATGATGGCGAGATAACGTTCAGCTCAGGGCCGTCGGGGATCGCGGTTCGTGGTCGCGATCCCGATGGCATGCAGCGAGAGAGTCGAAGATGAGCCTGGCCCCCGGCAACAGCGGCGCGCATAGCGAGCAGGCGACCATACATGGTGGTCGACGATGACCACGATATGGTCAGCGCGCTTTCCGATATTTTGCGCCAGGCAGGATATCATCCGCTGAGCGCGAATTCGGGCCATGATGCGCTGGCGATCGTCGAGCGGGAAATGCGCCCGACGTGCTGATTTCGGATCTCCGGATGGCCGGAATGAGCGGGCACGGCTTGCAAGCCGAGCTGAAGCGGATTGCGCCCGACTTGCCGGTAATCATAATCACGGCGTTCGGATCGATTCAGACCGCCGTCGAATCGATGAAGCTCGGCGCCTTCGATTACATCACCAAACCCTTCAGCAACGGCGAATTGCTCCTGATCGTCTCGCGCGCGCTGGAAAATCGCGACCTGCGCGATGAGGTCAAGCGGCTGCGAATTGAACTGGCCCGCAATCACGGCCTCGAGAACATTATCGCCGCGAGTAAAAACATGACCGCGCTGTTGAGCAAGCTCGCGCAGGTGGCCGACAGCTCCGTCAGCGTGCTGATCACCGGCGAGAGCGGAACGGGCAAGGATTTGTTGGCGCGCGCGCTTCACTTCCTGAGCCCGCGGCATAGCGGCCCGTTCGTGCCCGTCAACTGCGCGGCGATTCCCGAAAGTTTGATCGAGAGCGAGTTGTTCGGACACACTCGCGGCGCGTTCACCGACGCGAAGCAGAGCAAGCTGGGCCTCTTTGCGGCGGCCAGCCACGGCACGCTGTTCCTCGATGAAATCGGCGAGATGCCGCCGACGGTTCAGGCCAAGCTGCTCAGGGTGATCGAGGACAAACGCGTGCGGCCGCTCGGCGCGACGGGAGAGACCACGGTCGACGTCCGCGTTATCGCCGCGACCAATGCCGATTTGGAAAAAGCCGTTGCCGACGGCCGCGTTCCGATCGGATCTGTTTTATCGCATCGCTACGGTGACGATGGCGGTGCCACCGCTGCGCGATAGGCCCGAAGACATTCCACTGCTGATCAAGCATTTCCTGGTGCGCGCCAGCGCCGAGGCCGGGAAAGGCCCCGCCTGAACTGGACGCTGAGACGACGGAGTACCTGACGCGATATCGATGGCCGGGCAATATTCGCGAGCTGCAGAACGCGATCCAGCAGGCGGTCATCCTTTGCTCCGGTGGTCGGATAACGCGAGGCGACCTGCCGAACAGAATCACCGGCGATCATCAATCGCCTGCCCGCTTCGAGGAACTCGCGTCTCGGCGCATGCCGCTGGCGGAGAGTCGAGCGAGATTATTCGCGGGCGGTGCTCGCGTCGGTGAACGGTCATCGTGGCGAGGCGGCCGCGATTCTCGGCGTCGATCGCAAGACCTTGGCTCGCAAGCTCGAAGACCCGGATGAGCGGTGACCGCACATTCATCTTGAGCCGCAGAACCCTCACCTGCCGGCCGCGATGCGTCCGGCCGCCTCTCCCGTAAAACTAACGGGCGAGGTAAATCCGTATCGACCCGATCAAATAATCTGCTACGGTTATCTCCGGAACCATGATTGATAGAACCATCAGGCGGCTCCTGGCAGTCGCGATACTGGCGACCGCCGCCGGTCTCCACGGATGCGCGTCCTCCACTGATATCACCTCATGCCAGGGACAGGACCAACAGGACTGCGAAGCGCGCGACAATGCTCGCCAGGCGCGCGACGCTGCCGACTACCAGGATGAACCCGCGTTGGGCTACCTGGCCTCGCCGCCGGGATTGCTGCCAATACCGCTCACGTCGCGAAACACTTCCTCGAACTAGTTGAATTGACGCTCCTGCCGTTTGCCTTTGGCTGTGGCGGAACCGCACAGCCAGGATGAAATTTCATAGCCGCAGCGCAGCTGAAGCGCTGCGGATCTGCGCCCGTTTCACCTTTACAACGTGGTTTTTTGGGAAAAATCCAGTCAAACTGGGCTCTTTTATCCTATATTGACACCTCTACCGGCGAGGGCAAGAATGCTACACTAAGGCGCGTTTGCCCCTCAAGGAAAACGCGGACGTGAGACGAGGGTGCGAGGTCGCAACGAACAGAGTAGGGCGCGTGTCCTGATCGTGGACGACGAGTTCCACGTTGCACGCGGTGCCGCGATGGTCCTTTCACAGGCCGGTTACGAATGCGAAACGTGTCCCACAGTCGAGGCCGCACTAAAGGTGCTCGAGAGCGAGGGTGCAGACGTAATCGTCGCAGACATGAGGATGCAGGGGATGGATGGGATGGACTTGTTGAAAAAAGTGCAGAGCAAGCAGCCTGACCTGGCGGTCGTGATGAGCGTGCCGCTGCCGGCCGCAGAGTCGGCCAAAGAGGCATTGCGCGGCGGCGCCTTCGGCTGCGTGACGAAACCGTTTGACACCGATGAGCTCAACGCGGTCGTCTCGCGGGCGGTCGAGATGAGCACGCTGCAGCGCGAGAATCGGAAGTTGCGCGAGCAGCTCGACGTCGCCAGCATCGCCGCCGGCTTCGTGGCCGAAGCTCCCAAGAGCCGCCAGCTGGTCGCCATGATTCGGCGCGTCGCTCCGTCGCGCACGACCGCGCTAGTCGAAGGTGAGACGGGTACCGGCAAGGAGTTGGTGGCACGCATGCTTCATTACTGGAGCAATCGCGCCGACGGTCCGTTCCTCGCGATCAATTGCAAGGCGCTTGCCGACGGCGTGGTCGAGAGCGAGCTGTTCGGCCACGAAAAAGGGTCGTTCACCGGGGCTATCCGCGACCGCGCGGGATGCTTCGAGCGCGCCTCCGGCGGCACACTTTTTCTCGATGAGATCGGCGAGGCGGGGCCGGACTTCCAGGCCAAGCTCCTGCGCGTGCTCGAAGACGGCGAGGTGCTGCGCGTCGGCGGTTCGAAACCGCGCAAGGTGGACGTCAGAATCATCGCGGCGACCAATCGCAAGCTGCGACGTGAAGTCGGCGCCGGCCGCTTCCGCGCAGATTTATATTTCCGCCTCAGCGTAATTCCGCTCAGGATTGCGCCGCTGCGCGAGCGTCGCGAGGATATCCTGCCGCTGGCGCATCATTTTCTCGCCTTTCATTCGACCGACGCCGGCCGGCCGCTCATGCTTTCGCCGGAGGCCGAGGAGGCGCTGCTCGGTTACTCGTGGCCGGGCAATGTGCGCGAGCTGGAAAACGTGATCGAGCGCGCGGTCGTGATGAGTGGGCAAGAGACGCTGATGCCCGAGGCGTTTGCTTTCGACGACGACGCTTTCGATGACGACCTCGCTCACGCCGGCGTTTCGCAGCCGGCCGCCGTCGAGTCCGCATCAAGCGCGAGCGCCGCGCCGGGATCGGCGCAAGGTTCGAACCACACGCAAGCGGCAGCGCAGGCGTCAGACAGTCCGGACGAGGGCACGCTGCAAACGACGCTTGATCGCGCGGCGACCGTGCGGATCAAGGCGGCGCTGGCGGCAGCCGGCGGTAACAGGGTCGACGCGGCGACAACCCTTGGAGTCGATCGGACCACGCTGTATCGGTTGATGAAGCGTCTCAGTCTGTAGCATCGGACGCGCGCGGCGGTTCAAGACGCCGCGGAAAACCGATTCGGAATTTATCGAGCGGTCGAGGAGCCAATCCGCGGCCGTTCTTTTTTGCGCGCGGAAAATCGCAAGGAGCCGCAACTCTTCAATTGAAAAGTGCGAACGCACAAAACAAACAGGCCCCGAACCCACTCGTTGCTGAGATGGGTTCGAGGCCTCCTGGGAGAGGCTGTTGGATTGCGGTCAGCTTCCGGAGAGGGTACGGAGGACCGAGACCATTGCCGGTCCGATGATTACCGCGATCATCGCGGGCAATACGAAGATGACCAGCGGGAACAGAATCTTAATCGACGCCTTCTGCGCCTGTTCCTCGGCCTGCAGCCGGCGACGGGTGCGCAATGCGTCCGAACTGGAACGTAACGCCGGTCCGATCTGCGCGCCAAGTTGTTCGCTTTGAATCAAGGTTGCGGCCAGTGGCTTGATATCTTCAACCGCGGTCCGCTCCGCCAACCCGCGCAAAGCCTGTCCCAGGGACGCGCCCGCGGAAATATCGGTGGCGACCAGGTTCAATTCGTTGCCGATTTCCTGCCCATGACGGTCGCATTCCGTGCCGACGATCCGAATCGCTTCGAACAATCCCATGCCTGCTTCGACACATACCACCAGCAGATCGAGCACGTCCGAAAGCTGCTTTGAGATGTTGCTTTGGCGCAGCCGCGCGCGCCGTCCCAGGATGTAGCTGGGCACGAAAATTCCGATCCCGACGCCGCCGATTCCGAGCAGCAGTGGCGTAGCCGCCGAGCTATGAAAAATTGCTCCGACTAACAGTCCGATCACGCCGCATCCGATCGCCAACAGCACGCGGACGGCCTGATAGGTCTGCGGCGCGCTGGATTTCAGAAATCCCGCCTGCGCCAGAGTCTGCTGCAGCTTCTCGCCGGTGGGGCTGTCCAGATCCGGCGGCGGGACCCGCTTGACGGCCCACTTGAAAAGCATGCGAAGCACGCCTTCGTCCTGCGAGTCACCAGTGAGCGCGCCCTGCGACGCGCGCATCTGGACCGCCAAATCCGCGAACCGTTCATCGACCGCCCGGTTCTGCGGTGAAAGGGCCAGGTACAAGGCCACGCATGCCGCGCCGGCCAGAAAGAAGACGAATATGCCAATCGCGAATGGACTCATATTAGTAGTTAATCCTCAGTAGTCGCCTGATGGTCAGGATGGCGAGCACGTCCGATCCGACCGCAAATTTCAGGATCTTCTGACCGGTCGGGTCATGGAATAACTGGTTGGTGTAGCCCGGCTGAATCAAGCTGAACAAGCAGAGCACTATGATCGGCAGGAGGCCGACGACCATGCCGCCCATGCGCGATTGCGCGGTCAGCGCCCTGATTTGCATCTTGAGGCGCTGGCGGGTTCTCACGATTTCGGACAGCCGCCCGACAATCTGAGCCAGGCTCGAGCCGACTTCCGTTTGCACGCGGACCGCGACGATCAGGAGTCGCAGGTCGTCTTCCGGCACTCGCTTGAGCATGTCTTCGAGCGCGCGCGGCAGCGGCAATCCGATCCGGTTCTGCTCGAGCACGGTGCGGAATTCGCTGCCCAGCGGATCGGCGAACTCGCTGACCAGAACCTGCAGCGCGCGCTGCAGCGAATGGCCGGCCTCGAGCGACGATTTGATCAGGTCCAGCGCAAACGGAAGCTGCGCCGCAAAGGCCTTGATGCGCCGGGTCCGGCGAAACTGGATGTACATCAGCGGCAAGCTGCCAACGATCAGCGCGGTGCCGAGCGCGAACCACATGTCGCGAAACAAAATATTTCCTCCGACCAGTCCCGCGCCGAACATCAGCACTATGATCAGCAGGATGTCGGGGACCGTCATGTACAAGCCCGCCTGCCACATCATCTCTTCGAGTTTGCGTAGCAGGTTCAAGCCATACAGCCCGCGCAGCAGCACTCCTTCCTCCGGTCGGCGCTTGCGCATGACATCGATATCGATATCGTCGGCGGGACGCGTCAGCCGTCGTGCCACCTCGCGTTGTTGCTCGACTTCATTGCCGCGGCTGCTGCTGAAGACCAGCACGCCCATGAAGACGAGCGCGAATATGCCGCTTGCCATTAAAAAGTCCATGGTGGTTTATCCAATCGTGCTGCGGAAAATCTTGGCGTCGAGCTTGTAACCCGCGGCCTCAAGCCGTTGTGAGTAGGTTGACCGAATCCCGGTGGCGACGAACTGGCCGAGCACCTCGCCGCCCGGTCCGATTCCGGTGCGCTTGAAGTCGAACAGATCCTGCATCATCACCATCTCGCCTTCCATCCCGCTGATCTCGGAAATGCGCATCACTTTGCGCGAGCCGTCGGAGAGGCGCGAGACGTGAACGATGATGTTGAGCGCCGACGCTATTTGCTGGCGCATCGCGCGCTGCGGAATCGACACGCCCGACAGCAGCATCATCATCTCAAGGCGTCCCAGGCTGTCGCGCGGAGTGTTGGCGTGGATGGTGGCGATGGAGCCGTCATGGCCGGTCGACATCGCCTGCAACATGTCGAACACTTCGCCGCCGCGGACCTCGCCGACGATGATGCGGTCGGGCCGCATACGCAGCGTGTTCCTCACCAGGTCGCGCTGGCTCACTTCACCCTTGCCTTCGACGTTGGGCGGCCGCGTTTCCAGCCGGACCACGTGCGGCTGCTGGAGCATCAGTTCCGCCGAGTCTTCGATCGTCACGATTCGCTCGTCGGCCGGGACGAACAGTGACATGCAGTTAAGCATGGTCGTCTTGCCCGAGCCGGTACCGCCGCAGATCAGGATGTTGAGCCGCGCGCGCACGATGGTGCGCAGGAACTCGACAATCTCGGGCAGCAGGGTCTTCTTCTCGACCAGGTCGTCGATGTTGTAGCGCTTGCGCCCGAATCGCCGGATCGACAATGCCGGGCCGTCCAGCGCCAGCGGCGGAATGATCGCGTTGATACGTGAACCGTCGGGCAAGCGGGCGTCAACCATCGGCGACGATTCGTCAACCCGGCGTCCGACCTGCGACACGATCCGGTCGATGATCAGCATCAAGTGCTGATCGTCCTGGAACTTGACCTCGGTGGCGTGCAGCTTGCCGCGTTTCTCGACGTAAACCTGGTTGTGTCCGTTGACTAGGATGTCGGTGATTTCATCGTCCCACAAAAGCGGTTCCAGCGGCCCGAGTCCCAGCAGCTCGTTCTTGATCTCCTCGATCAGATGAGCTTTGTCGGTGTCGGTGAGCAGGCGCCCCTCGTCGTCCAGGATGGCGGTGATCGCCTCGGTAACTTTATGCGCCGCGAGTACCGGTTCGAGGCTCTCAAGCCGCGTAACGTCCAGCATCTCGAACAACCGGTTGTGGACCGCAAGCTTGAGCTGCTGAAAACCCTCGGCCTGAACGTCTTTGACCGCACGCTTCTGATTGCCGCCGATCAGCGAGCGCTGAAAAGGAATCGGCGTTGCACTGTTCTGTTGCGAAATTCTCTCAACCAGCTTCATTCGGACACCTCAACTGCGCGCGCCGATGACATTCAAGAGGCGCGAGACTAGCGAATTTGAAGAATCGCTTTCGGTGGACTCTTCGCCCACCTCGAGCCGCCGCGCCAGGTCTTCGATGCTTTTGGCCAGCGGCGAGTTCGGCGCCACCTGCCACAAATCCTGTGCGCTCAATTGCACCCGGTCCAGAACTTTTTCGTCGCGCGGAATACGCGTGTGAATCGATTTCGCCAGCGTATGGCTCAGCTGCTCTTCGCTTATCGGATGATTCGCCACGTACCGGCTCAAAATGAAGTTGGGCTCGAGGCCCGTCAGCCCCAGCCGTCCCACCAGGTCGACGAATCGCCACGCGCATCGGGCCGCGCCGATCGATTGGTCGAGTACGTAAAACAGATGGCTCGAGCGCTCCCAGGCCGCGACCGTGTTCGCGTCGATATGCGTGCCGCAATCGACTATCACGAAGTCGAACAACTGGCGCATCAGATCGAGAATCGCGCCGACGATCGTGTCGCTGACCAACTCGCTGTCTTCGATCCGCTTGGGCGCGGCCAGCAGGTAGACGCCCGACGCATGCTTGCTGAGCGCCGATTCGAGTTGAATCGAATCGAGCTTTCGCGTGCCCTCGGCCAGCGCCATGATCGTGCGCTCGGGTTCGAGGTTCAGGAACACCGACAGGCCACCCGTCTGCAAATCGAGATCCACCACCGCGACCCGCTTGTCGAACGTGTAGCGCAGCGCCAGCGCCAGGTTGGCCGCCAGACTCGTGACGCCGGTGCCGCCTATCAGGCTCACCAGCGAAACGATCGTGCCGCCGCCAACATGAACTTCTTCGCGCCGGCGGCTCTCGCTGATCTTGAGCAGCGCGCGCGTCGCGTCGCCGGGATCCAGCGGCAGAAACAGCAACTCATCGGCGCCGGCTCTCAGCACCCGCTTCATCAAGTCCGGAGAACGATCGTGCAGCAGCGCGAAAAGGACCGGGCGGGGCTCTCGCCCCGCCTGGGTGTTCAGATAACTAAGAGATAGTTCGTCGTTGCCGTTGAACACCACCATCGTGACGTCGACGGAGGCGTCGGTGGCGGCGTCGGGATCCGGCTCCAGCTCCTGGATATTGAGGACCGGATCCCCCAAGGCGGCGAGCGCATCCCTGACTTCTGCGCGATGATCGCCGCCTTCGCCAACTAATTGAACCTTCAGGCCGTTACGTGACCCGTCACTTTTTTTACCGAGCGATGACACTACACATTCCCCTTCGTCTACCTATGTCGTGTCACATCATGCACTAATTTCTCGGCTATGTCTCGTCCTTCGCCGAATTAAAATCTCGGCCGAGTTGCATCGGGCTGCGCCAAACGACGGGTTTCGATCTGCTCAGGCGTCAGTTCCGGCACCGAAGTCGGATTGTAAACCTGGGCGCCCGAAGGCAGCGGCTGCACGATTTGCGGCGTTACGCTCATCACCAGGTCCGTTTCGGTGTTCGAATAACTGGTGTTGCGGAACAGTCCGCCGAGGTACGGAACGTCGCCGAGGTACGGCACTTTGTCGATATTAGTTTTCTTTTCGTGCAGGATGAGTCCCGCGATGATCAGCGTCTGATTGTCCCTGAGCTGGACCATCGTTTCAGCGCGCCGCGTCACGAACGCCGGCACGGTGAAGCCGAACAACTGCACGCCTTCGGCGAAATCCGGCTCCGACACTTCGGGCTTCACCAGCAACTCGATTTGATCGCGGCCGACCACGGTCGGAACGAATTCAACCGAGGTGCCGAACTGCTTGAAGACGATCGAGGTGTTCAATGCCTGCGCGATGACAATTGGAATTTCGCCGCCGGACAGGAACTTTGCCTCTTCGCCTGAATTAGCCAGCAATTGCGGCTGCGCGAGAATCTTCCCGAGGTTGTGCTGCTCCAGGTACTGGAAGAATCCCTGCAACGCGTAATCCTTGTTGCCCAACGCCAGGCCGTAGGTCAGCCCCTGCGACAGTATGAGGCCGGTAAGCTCTCCCGCGGGTGCCAGCGATTGATTGACTGAAGCAACCGTTCCAGCGGGGGAGGTGACGCTCACCGACGGCGAGAACGGTGTCGCTACCGCGCCGGGCAATCCGACCGCCCCTAATCCCAGGTGGGTGAGCGCGAATGACAGGTTGGTGCCCTGGTTCTCGATAGCGGAGCGGTCCAGTTCAGCCACCATCGTCGCGAGCAACACCTGCTGTTTACCGTTGGGATCTATGCGCACCGGGCGCTCGTTGTATTGGCCCTGCTGGTCCCAGACTGCCAGCGTCGTGAAGCCCGGCTTGTGGCCTATCAGGTTGACCTGGAACGGATTGATCACCTGGATATCGGCGACGGTGGTATCGGCGATCGACACGCGGCGCAAGCGGGTCGGAAAGTCGATAATTTTCGACGCGCCGGTCTGCAACTGAACGCCATCTTCGGGCAGATAGTGACGTCCACCCGAAATCGCACCTGAATGCAGTTCGCCACCGCTTAAACTGATCGAGGGATCCATCCGGTAGCGCTCGCTTGACACTGCCGCCGCAGCCGTCTGACTGGAGGGCGCGGCAGGTGGCGGAGTGTAAGCGTAATTAGCAGCCGGAGTCGACGGAGCGAAATCAAAGGTCGTAGAAGCAGGAGGCGGCGCGGTTACCGGAGCGGGCGCTACCGGAGCCGATGCCGGCGCGCCAGGCGATGCGGCCGCGACCGTTTCCGGGTTGCCCACAGTCGAGCTGGTTCCGCCAGATATCGATGAAGATGTCGATGAAGACGAGGAAGTTGACGACGACGATCCCACCGGACCCGCGCCTGCGTCGAGCTTCGCGACTACTGGAGCCGCCGCAGTGCCCGAGGAAGCACCGGTGCCTGTGATCGGCGCCGGACTGGTGCCTGGATGATTGATGTCGTAGGGGTTGGAGACCGATTTGACGTTGACGTCATACTTGACCGTGTCGCCAGCCGCCGTTTTGACAGAAACGGTCCATTCGCCGGTTTCCGCGCCCATCAGCACGACTTTGCCCGGCTCTTCGTTGTGTACCACCAGCGCGTGCGGATTTGTGATCACGTCTACGGCCGGCGTCTCGCCAGGGCTGACGTTGTTGATTACGTAACTCTCACCCGCATTCAGGTTGAGAGACATTTCCGTGACCCCGCTATCGGCCGCGCTCAACATGCCGGGCTGAAGCACGAGCATGCTGACAGCTGCAACCAGCCACGGAAGCAATCCACATCCACGTTTTGCTTTCATCTTCTTCACCTTGCCTTCTTCGCGGCCTACGGTACTTCGATAGTTCTGGGCGTTGGGACGTGATCCGGCGCAACATTCGGTGCACCCGCCGGAGCGACGTAGCTGCTCACGGGAGCGGTCTCGAGGTCATGATGATCGGGTTCAGGAGCGCTCGCCACCGTGGTTGAATCTGACGCGGCGCTGCTGGTGGTATTGTCGTCATCCGAGAACTCTGCCGCATCGCTGGAGGCATGCCGGGAGCTCTTCGAGCCCTCGCTGTCCGCCGCCGCTTCGTTCACGAACGAGACTGACTCGGACGACTTCCCGTTGCGAAGAATCTCGATCTCGACCGGCTTGCGCCGATGCGGTGTCGCGGCCACCACGCGGCGCGGCTCCGGCTGCACGGCCATCACCGGAACGTCGGGCGTTAGGCTGTAGGCGCGCAGCATCTGGGCAACGTCGGTGCCGCTGGTCAGTACTATCTTGTTGTCATTGTAATTGCGCATCGCCAGGCGCAGCGATCCCGCGTGACTCGCCAACGCGAGGCGCTCGGCCTCTTGCGGCGTAACCAACAGCGTGACGACTTTCACGATTGTCGGCTCGTCCTTCTTCTCCTCGACCTCTTGCGCGACGGCGAGCACTTCCACGTTCTGCAGAACTACTTTCGAGAACTCCTTGGAGCCCTCGCCGCTGGTGGTCGCGACCAGCACGTCCACCCGCGTATGCGGCAGCACGAAGCCCGCGACGTCGCTGACTTCATCCACCGGAACTGACACGGCGCGCATCCCGAATGGGATCAATAGCGGCATCACGCCCGCCGTCTTGTCCCCGGTGAAGAGTTTGGCTTGCACCACCGGCTCATTGGCTACCAATGAGTTCTTGACGTAGCTGCCGATTACCTGTTTGGGATCGGTGTACGCACCGTCCGGCATGCTGTCGGCCGACCAGCGCGTCATCTTTACTTCGCCCAAGTCGATCTTGGTGCCGAGTGGAAGATCGTACGCCGCGACTACGACCTGTACGTTACGCGCCATCGCGTTCTGCACTTCGGCTTCCCTCCGCTTCAAAGCGGAGTACACCATCACCGAAGCCAGCATAGCCGCCAACCCCGCTAGTAAGACGAATACCATCGGTCGTCTCATATCGCCCCTCCCCCCGGCTGCTCATATGGCAGACCGGCTATCTTCGAATACTTAAAGCAAACTACCCGTATCTATTTGCCTCTTTACCACGCGAAACGCAACATTAGCTAGACAGGCCGGTGGGGAAAACAAATGAATACGAGCCGGTGGAATAGGACCGAGTTCGAACCAGGTAGTCGAAATGACGCTCCTTCGGCGCGTAATTGAATCTGCCGGCATCACAACCTCCCCAAAAAAACGTGAATGGCTGCCTAAAACAGCGAACACACGCTAATTAAACAGGTTAACCACGTTAATGGTCAACGCCTTGATAATAGTACCCGCAGTTTGCGTTAGAGCAACACATACTGTGGCGATCGTCGCGAGAATGATCGCATACTCGGCCATCGTCTGACCGCGCGGATTGGCTATCAATTGGTAAACGCTCTTCAGCTGTTTCATTGACCTCCCCTCCCAGGGTTGTCGTCCTCTATCCGGAGTCATCACTCCTAGAGGGGGTCTGTTCGGACCCCCTCTAAGAAACCACGGCTCCTAACGACCGCGGGCCATTGGACAGCTGCCAGGTTTTCAATTTGATTGGGGGTGGCGGTGGGTTAGTCCGCCACCCCGATTTCACCCTTCGAAATCTAGAGCTGGCCGTCAACGGTGCCGAGCAGCTTGGTGATGGTCGTGCCCATGGTCTGATAGCCCACGAACACCACGACCGCGACCGCGGCCATGATCAACGCGTATTCCGCCATCGTCTGACCGCGCTGAGCCTCGCGCACCTTTACAAACAACCTCGTGATTTTGTCCATGTCCCGTGTCCTCCTTCCTATCGTTTTTTTGGCCGAAATTGGCCATTGTCCCCGTTACTTGGTCTGACCTGCTCAACTTCGCGCCAACGAACCGAAGGCGCGAAGGGTTTTTTGGCTTTGGTGTGGCGGAGCATTTAGATCCGCCACACCTGGGATTTCACCCTTCGAGATTTAGAGCTGGCCGTCTACGGTGCCGAGCAGCTTGGTGATGGTCGTGCCCATGGTCTGATAGCCCACGAACACCACAACCGCGACTGCGGCCATGATCAACGCATATTCCGCCATCGTCTGACCGCGCTGAGCCTCGCGCACCTTTACAAACAACCTCGTGATCTTGTCCATGTCCCGTGTCCTCCTTCGATTTGTTTTTTTGGCCAAAATCGGCCATTGTCCCCGTAGTTAATATGCTCAAACCTGATGCCTGGACTGTCTTCTCGCGAAGAAAAACTCTTTTTGCTTGTGCTCAGCTTTACTGTGTCAAAATGACACTTGTAATGCTATAACACAGCTACAAATCTCCCGTCAATCAATCCCCGTGATCGTCGTTTATCCTCATCAAATCTGGTCTATCGTTTGCTCTCCCGTTCAAAGAACGGCGCTCAACTGTGCTAAGCAGAGACTTGGGGAGAGCATCTCTTGTGCCACTTTGATCTATTCAGCAATTCGTTCGACTTTTTAGGTTTAAGGCAAACTACGGTAGCCGCAGTGTTGCAACTGATGGTTGCGAAGCCGCAACAGACAAGGGCTTAGAGTACGTGCTGTTGAGAGTCTAAAATGGCTGAAGATGGTTTAGACCAGACATGGATTCATTGGGCTATTGCCTCAATGGTAGAACTTCAGTCGACGGGCTCGAACGCAATCCGATCGCCCACATCCGTCGAACTCTCGTCCGCCGCGCCCGCCGGCAGCTCGAGCGCTCGTCGCGCGCCAAAAACTATCGACGAGACCCGCCACGGCCGTAGCCGCCGGTTGATCTTCACCACCGTGTCGCCGCGCCCGATGAAAACGATGTCGATCGCGAAGCGCATGAAGAACATGTGCATCCACATGAACGGCGTGAAGCGGCCGTTCTCGAACAGCATCCCGGTGCCGGGCTCGAGCCCGTCGCGACCCAGCAGACCGCGACCCTGGCCGGCGAGACCGCCGGCGTCCTCAAGTCGAGCGCATAGCACGGTCCTGCGGGTTTGATTGACTGCTCGAAGCGAAGCTTGCACGGTCGACGTTGTCGATGCGTCGGGCGTTCGGGACTGTCTCATTCCCTCATCATGTAATAAAATCGCGTCAGTTTCATGCGCTACATTTCAATATTTCTCGACGTGGCCGGCCGCGAATGCGCGGTGGTCGGTGGCGGCCAGGTCGCCGCGCGCAAAGTCGAGTCGCTGCTCGAGGCGGGCGCCCACGTAACTGTCGTGAGTCCGCGCCTGTCGCCGTCGATGGAAGCTATCGTTGCGCGCGGGCTGGTGATTCATATCGCTCGCGGCTATGCGCGCGGCGATATCCGCGGATGCGTGCTGGTTTACGCCGCAACTGACGATCCGAAATTGCATCGCGAGCTTGCGGCCGAGGCGCGCGCGCTCGGGATCCCGATCAACGTCGTCGATGTACCCGAGTTGTGCACGTTCATCGCGCCTGCGGTCGTGAAGCGCGGCGCGCTCCAAATCGCAATCTCGACCAGCGGTGCGTCGCCCGCATTTGCGGCGCGGCTGAGACGCACGCTGGAGGCTCAGTTCGGGGCCGAGTACGCGCTCACGCTTGAAGTGCTGCGCGCGGCGCGCCGGCGGTTGCATAGCGATGAAATCGATCCCGCCGATCGCATGCGCCGGCTGAAGGACCTCGCCAACTCCGCGCTGCCCGAAGCGATTGCGGTTGGCGACGTAACCGCGATCGAGCGGATACTTGCCACGCATCTTGGTGACGGGGTCGGACTTGCGCGGCTCGGAATCGATCCGGCTGCCTTCAACCTCCCGCGCGCTGAATTCCGCCAGTGAAAAACTAAAATAATGGATACGCTATGGCTAATGCCCGCGCTCGCGTGTTACACGCTCTCCGCGGCTTTATTTGTTTTCGATCGTTCGTCGGGCCGCACGCGCGCGACCGGCTATGCGGTCGCGATACTCGGCGCGGGTGCAATCTTTCATGCGCTTGATTTGACCGCGCGCGGATTGCAAGCCGGCAATATCCCGGTCGCCAATTTTGCGCAGGCGCTGTCGTTTCTTGCGTGGCTGACCGCGCTGGCGGGGCTGGTGATGATCGTGCGGCTTCGGCTGGCGGTGATCGGCGCGTTCGTGGCTCCCGCCGTCACGATCGCTCTGGGAGCCGCTTCGCTCACGACCAGCAGCGGACGCCTGGTATTGCCGGAGACTCTCCGCAGCGTGTGGCTGCCGATTCACGTCACGCTCGCAATCCTCGGCTACACGATGTTCGTGCTGGCGGCGAGCGTGAGTATCGTCTATCTCGCTTACGAGTCGCGGCTCAAATCCAAACGCGCGCTCGGCCCGGCCAACGAAGGCGCGCCGAGTCTCGAAAAGCTCGACCGAATCAACTATCACCTGCTGGGATGGGGCTTCATAATGTTGAGCCTGGCGATCGTGAGCGGCGCGATTTGGGCCGACGCGACGTGGGGACATTTCTGGTCGTGGGAGCCCAAGGAATCCTGGTCGCTGGTCATTTGGATACTCTACGCGGGCCTGCTCGAATCGCGCTTGACGGTTGGATGGCGCGGGCGGCGCGCCGCGGCGCTGACGATTGTGCTGGCGAGCGTGTTGGTTGGTTCGTTCGTCGGCGTTAACCTGATCTTTCCGGGCAAGCACGGCGGCAGCTTTGGCTGAAAATGGACCAGACTCTATTCATCGTGGGTATTAACCATCGCAGCGCCGCCGTCGGGTTGCGCGAGCGGCTGGCGTTTGCCGACGACGAGATTGTCGCGTCGCTGGACAGACTGCGCGAGTCGTGCCCCGCGGTGGCAGAGGCGGCGCTTATCTCGACTTGCAATCGCGTCGAGGTGGTCGGAGTCGCGGCAGACGCAGCGCGCGCCGCTGATGAGACGCTCAATTTTCTGTCCGCGAATCGAAGCGTCGGGCAAACCGAGTTCGCCGAGTCGATTTACAGTTTCGCGGGGCGCGACGCCGCGCGTCATCTGTTCCGCGTCGGTGCGAGCCTCGATTCGATGGTCGTCGGCGAGCCGCAGATACTGGGTCAGCTCAAGCTCGCCTACGCGCAGGCGTCGGAGGCGCGCAGCGTCGGCTTGATTCTGCATCGCGCGTTCCACAAGGCGTTCACGGTCGCCAAGCGTGTGCGCAAGGGCACGCTTATCGGTCACGGGTCGGTATCAGTCAGCTCGGCGGCGGTCGCGCTGGCGGGCCAGATTTTCGACACGTTGAAAGACAAGACCGTGATGCTGATGGGCGCGGGCAAGATGGCGGAGTTGACCGCGCGGCAGTTGGGCGCGCTCGGAGTCGAGTCGATCCTTATCACGTCGCGCACTTTCGATCGCGCGGTCGCGCTCGCGCGCGAGCTTGGCGGCACCGCGGTGCCGTACGACAACTACAAACCGTACCTCAAGATGGTCGATGTGCTGATTGGATCGGTCGCGTCGACCAAGCCAATCCTCGGTCCCGACGAATTCGAGTTGATCGTGCGCGAGCGCCGTTACCGGCCGATGTTTCTGATCGACATGGGGGTGCCGCGCAACTTCGACGAGCGGCTGAACGCGCTGCAGAACGTTTACCTGTACGACATCGACGATCTCGGCGCGCTGGTTCAACGATCGCTCGGAGACCGCGAGCGCGAAGCCGAAAAGGCGGAACAAATCGTCGAGCTCGAGCTCGAATCGTTCCTCAAGTGGCTCGCGGGCCTCGACCTGACGCCGACGATCAAGGACATCCGCTATAGCGTCGAGCGGCTGCGCGACGACGAACTGGGGCGGGCGCGCGGATGGATGGCGCAGCTCGAACCCGCGGAGCGCGAGCGCGTCGAACTGCTGACGCGCGGACTGACCAACAAATTGCTGCATCGTATTTTGTCGGGACTCAAGCAGCGCGACGATAAGACGCTCGACGCGGCGTTCGCGGCCGAGGTCGCGCGGCGATTGCTCGGCGCCGAGTTCGACGCGCAGGATGACGACCTCGACGACGCCGACGAAGATGACGACGCGGATATCGAGTAACCGCCGGCCGACAAAAAGCGGAACCTAACCCCTAACCCCTTCCCGCGTGGGAAGGGGAACCGGATAGAGGCGGGAAATAAATGATTAACCGGAGTATCGAGCGCGCTGACTCCTGATGGCGGTCAAGCGGAAGATTAGAATTGGTTCGCGGCCGAGCAAGCTGGCGCTTGCGCAGGGGTCGATCGTGCGCGCGCGGCTGGCGGCGCAAATTCCCGAGATCGAAATTGAAATCATCGAGATACGCACCAGCGGCGACAAGATGATGTCGGGATTGCTCGCGGACGTGGGCGGGAAGGGACTCTTCATAAAGGAGCTCGAGCAGGCGCTCGCCGATCGCGCGATCGACGCGGCCGTCCATTCGATGAAAGATCTCCCCGCCGTGCTGCCATCGCAATTTCGCATAGCTGCCGTGCCCGGGCGCGAGAATTCGTCCGATATTTTGGTGACGCGCGACGGCTCGACGTTGTCTGCGCTGCCCGCGGGCACGCGACTTGGCACGTCGTCGTCGCGCCGCCGATTCCAGGCACTCAGGAAGAATCGCGGACTCGAAACCCTACCGCTGCGCGGTAACGTCGATACGCGGCTGGCGCGCGTGGCCGACGGCACTTTCGACGCGATCATAATCGCGATGGCAGGATTGAAGCGGCTGGGGCGCGTGAAGGATGTAAAATTCGTCGAGCTCGACGCGCGGGATTTTATTCCGGCGGGAGGGCAGGGCGCGCTCGCGATCGAAACGCTCGCCGATGGCGGCGAATCTTCCAAAGAACTTAATCGCGCCTTTTCCGCGATCAACGATGCGCGTGCGTTTTACGAAACAGCGGCGGAGCGGGCGTTCCTCGCGGCGATCGACGCGTCGTGCACGACTCCCGTCGGAGTGCGGGCGAGGATCGAGGGCGACACGCTGGCGTTGGCGGCGATGCTGTTCAGTCCCGACGGCGCGCGGGAGTTGTCGGAATCGATCGAAGAGCCTCTCGCGCGGGATCTTGCGGCCGGCGCAGCCGAAAATTCGGGAAAGCGGCTCGCCGAAAAAATGCTCGCGCGCGGCGCGGCCGCTATGCTTGGGCATGAATGAGCGAGCGCGCGAAGAAACAGAAGCGCGGTCGAGTTTTTCTCGTCGGCGCGGGTCCCGGCGCCCCCGACTTGATTACGATTCGCGGCGCCGATGTTCTTAGTCGCGCCGACGTCGTTGTTTACGACAACCTGGTTAGTCCCGAACTGCTCAAGCTCACGCCGCCCGAAGCCGAGTTGATCTACGCGGGCAAGCGCGGCGGCTCGGAAAAGAGTATCGAGCAACCGAAATTGAACGCGATGCTGATCGAGCACGCGCGCAACGGGCGCGTCGTCGTGCGGCTCAAGGGCGGCGACCCGTTTATTTTTGGGCGCGGCGGCGAGGAGGCCGACGCGCTGGCGAGCGCGCGTGTCGAGTTCGAGGTGGTGCCGGGAGTCACGTCGGCGATTGCGGGGCCGGCGTTCGCGGGCGTGCCGCTGACGTATCGCGGGCACGGCTCGTTCGTCGCGTTCGTCACCGGGCATGAAGACGAAAGCAAAACGGCGACCTCGACGGTGCCGTGGGACGAACTGGTCGCGGCGGCTCGCCGCGGCGGGACGATCGTGATCCTGATGGCGACGGCGCGGATGCGCGCGACGCTCGATCGAATTCGCGCGGCGGGATTGCCGGCGGAAACTCCGGCGGTGGCCGTGCAGTGGGCGACGACGGCCGCGCAGAAAACGGTTAGCGCGACGCTGGCGACACTCGCGGATGCGTCGTCGCGCGAGGGAATCGGCGCGCCGGCCGTAATCGTGGTCGGGGAACTGGCGGGCCTGCGCGAACATCTGAAGTGGGTCGAGCGCATGCCGCTGTTCGGCCGCACTATCGTGGTAACGCGCTCGCGCGCAGCCGCGCCGGAGTTCGCGACGGCGCTGAGACGGCTGGGCGCAGAGGTCGTGGAGTTTCCGACGATCGAAACCGCGCCGCCGTCGAGTTACGCGGCGCTGGACCGTGCGACCAAACGTGTCGATTCGTTCGACTGGATAATTTTCACGAGCGCGACCGGCGTCGAGAGTTTTATCGAACGGCTGAAATCGCGCGGCGGCGATATTCGCGACCTCGGGCGCGCGTCGATCGCGGCGATCGGACCCGCAACCGCGGCGCGGCTGGCGGACTACGCGCTGCGCGTGACGGCGATGCCTGACGAGTATCGCGCCGAACAGATCGTTACCGCGATTGGAATCAAGCGGATTCGCGGCAAGCGCTTCCTGATTCCGCGCGCCGAGGTCGCGCGCGAGGCGCTGCCCGAAATTTTGCGCGACAAGGGCGCCAAGGAAGTCGTCGTCGCGCCTGCCTATCGGACCGTCAAGCCGAAGGGCGCGCAGATCGAGCGGATGCGCGAGTTGATCGCGTCGGGGGCAATCGATCTCGTGACGTTCACCAGTTCGAGCACGGTCGCGAATTTCTGCGAGTTGATCGGCGCGCAGAGCAGCAGGCTCAGAGCGGCTGCAATCGGGCCGATCACGGCGGCTACTGCGCAGGAGAAGGGATTCGAAGTGGTGGTAAGGCCGAAGAGCTATACGATTGAGGGGTTGGTAGAGGGGATTGCTAAGTACTATGGACGGTGATTCACGGGCGGAGTTTGCGCGCGACTTCTTTGGCGAAGTAGGTCAGGATCAGGTCGGCGCCGGCTCGCTTGATCGACGTCAGTACCTCCAGCGTGGCGCGTTCTTCGTCGAGCCATCCGTTGATGCCTGCTGCGCGGATCATCGAGTACTCGCCCGAGACGTTGTAGGCGGCTACCGGTGCGTTGAATTCATGTTTCACTCGCCAGATCAGATCGAGATACGCAAGCGCCGGCTTGACCATCACTATGTCTGCGCCCTCTTCCAGATCGAGCGCAACTTCGCGCATGGCCTCGTCGCCATTGGGCGGGTCCATCTGGTACGAGCGGCGATCGCCGAATTTCGGCGCCGACTCCGCGGCTTCGCGGAACGGACCATAGAATGCCGAGGCGAACTTGGCCGAGTACGCCATGATCGCGACGTGGCTGAAGCCGTTGCCGTCCAGCGCGGAGCGGATTGCACCGACGCGCCCGTCCATCATGTCCGACGGCGCGACGATATCGGCGCCGGCGCGCGCGTGCGAGAGCGCGGAGCGCGTCAGCAGCTCGAGCGTCGCGTCGTTATCCACGTCATTGCCGGAGAGCGCGCCGCAATGGCCGTGGTCGGTGTACTCGCACATGCAGACGTCGGTGATTACCGCCATCCCGGGCACGCGCTCCTTGATTTCGCGGATCGCGCGCTGCACTTCGCCGTCGTCGTTCCATGCCTCGCTGCCCTGCGCATCCTTGCGTTCGGGAATTCCAAAAAGAATGACGGCGGGGACGCCGGCGCCCCAGGTCTCGCGCGCCTCGGCGACGATATTGTCGACGGACATCTGCGCCACACCAGGCATCGACGCGACCGGCTTCTTCACGCCGCGGCCGGGGCATACGAACATCGGGAGGATCAGGTCGTCGGCGGACAGGCGCGTCTCGCGAATCATGCGGCGGATGGTCTCGGTGCGACGCAAGCGGCGCGGGCGATTTATTGGGAACGGCATCGATAGTAACGCGTCGATTATATAGGAGGTAGGAACCTAACCCCTAGCCCCTTCCCGCGACCGGAATTAGCGGTTCGGTTTGATGTGGGCTTCGTAGTGCGGGCGCATCGAGCGTAGCGCGCGCATCTGGTGGTAGGCCAGTTCGTCGTCCGGGTAGCGATGCTCGGGGCCGAGCACGCAGGCGGCGCGCGCGTGGCATCGCGGGGTGCAATCCGGTTCAACTTCCACGCGATGGGTCAGGCATTTCGGGATGTCCCATCCTGAGTCGATGCTCACCGCGTTGGCCGGGCACGCGGGGATGCATGTGCGCGCGGTGCATCGCGGGCACGGGTCGAAGCCGAGCGCGTCGCCAGGTGAATCTAACTCTTCGTCGAGCAGCAGCGCGGCGCGAAATGCGATCCACGGTCCATATACAGGATTCACGGTGACGCCGAGGATGCTCGGGCCGGCGATGCCCGCAACTTTGCCCAGCTCGATGAAGCTGAGCGTGCGGCCGTTGCTCATGAACGGGTAGACGGTGGTGCATCGCGCGCCCGATGCGCGAATCGGGGCGGCGATGTCGCGCTCGACAACTTCGCGGGTGAAGTCGTCGAGCGGATTTTCACGATTCCACCATCCGGGGTGGCGCGCTGCGTGCGATTTGAGCGCGTCCCAGAGCGCGCCGCCGCCGTTGCCGATGACGACGATCGAGCGTGATTGCGAATCGATCGCCGAGGCGCGCGAAATTTCCTTGACCGAGGCCTCGTAGCGCGCGACGGGGGTTGCCGCGACCAGGTTGAGTCCATGCGGCGTGGCGGCGCGGCGAATTTTGTCGAGCGTCGATGACACGCGAAGATCTCAGGGCAACGCGATGGCGAAGATAGCGCCGTCGTCGCATTGGCCGCCCGCTTCAGCCGTCCCGTAGAGAGTGTTGTTCAGCAGGAGGACGTTGTCGACGGGATTTGCCGCGTCGTTCCCATTCTGGAACTGATAAATTTTCGTGTAGTTGTCGCCGGTCGTGTCGATTTGAAAGACCGTGCCGTTGCCCTGGCTGCCGCCCAGCTCGGTGGTGCCGTAAAGCGTGGTGCCGTTGAGCATCAGCGAGCCGTAGGGATTTATACCGTCGTTGCTTCCAGTGGCGCCGAAGTTCTTTACGATGGTGAAGTGATTGCCGCCGGTGTCCATCGAAAAAAGCGTGCCGTTGCCGTACGCGCCGCCGAAGGTGGTCAGCCCGAATAGTGTCGAGCCGGATTGCACGAGGGTGCCGTGGTCGGGAGTCGCGCCGTCGCTGCTGTCGACGCACGTAGGCGTGCTGTTACCTGGGCAGCGGAAGTTGTGGAGCACTTTGAATTTCTTCTTGGTCGTGTCGAAGGAGAAGATGACGCCGACGTCGGACTTACCGCCGGAGCGCGTCATGCCGTAAAACGTGGTGCCGTTGGGATCGAGGATGAGCTGACCGTGCGGGTCGGAGCCGTGCTCGCCGCCGAAGGAGTAGAGCAGGGTGTAGGTGCTGCTGGAGGTATCGAAGGAGAAGATAGTGCCGTCGCCGGTCACGCCGCCATGCTTGCCGCCCTCGGAAGTCATGCCATACAGCACGCTACCCACAGCGACGAAGCAACTGTACGGCTGATCGCCCTTGCTGCCGGATGCAGTCTTGGGAAAATCGAACAGGGGCGGTGACGAGTAGCCGGTGCCGTCGTCGTTGATGCTGAAGATGGTGCCGTTGCTGTGCTCGCCGCCAGTGAGCGTGGTGCCGTAGAGGGTGGTGCCGACCAGGGTCATCGCGTTGTTGCGCGGATCGTTGCCGTCGGTCTTCGCGCCGGCGAAGAAGTTATCGACCGTGTATCCAGTCCCGTCGGGATTGATTTGGAAGATCGTGCCGTCGCCGTTTTTCGTGGTGGTCGAAGTGGTGCCGAAGAGCAGGCCGGTGGCGGCGACGTAGGTCAGCGAGCCCTTGGGGTCGGCGCCGTCGTCGATTTTAGAAGTGCAGCTGGTGCCGCCGGCGACGCCGAAGGAGTAGAGCACGGTCTCGCTTCCGGTCGGCGTCGCGGCGGGAGCGGCGCTGCCGGCGAGGGCTGCAGAAGCGAGAGTCAGCGATAGCACCGCGGTCAGCGTCGCGAAGATACAGTTGCGATTGAATCGAATGCGGGAAAACATAGCCCCATCTCCTCCACGTCCCAAAATGAATATCGGCCACGTCTATTGTAAGCGAGCCGAATGAACTAATCGATGCGGCGGGCTCAGGCGATTTTGTAGGTTACCAGCGCATCGGCGATGAGGGTGTCGGAGGCGTCGGCGACTTCGACGGCGAGGCTCGCGATCCGCTTGCCGGTGCGCTTCACTCGCGCGCGGGCGATCAAGTCGGAATTCACGGCGAAGCCGGTGTAATTCACGGTGATCGAGATGGTCGCGGTGCGCGTTGTCGCGGCGAGGCTCCATACCGCGGCGCATGCCGCCACGTCGGCGAGTGCGGCAATCGCGCCGCCGTGGACGGGAGCGGTCGGGCCGCCGTCGTTGAGGAGGCGCAGGTCGAACGGCATCCGCACGATAGCGGCGCCGTTGGCGGCCGACTCGATCTTGAGGCCGAGCGTCGCGGAGAACGGCGCTCGTTCGAGCAGTTTGATGAAGTGGCTTCGATCCTGGGCGGTCATTCAACTTCTCTGTCGCGAATTTTTTTTGATGCGGCGAGCTTGAGCGCCAGCGCGACCGCGCCTTCGGGAGTGTCGGCGCGGTGCAGGCCGCCGATTTCGGGCCAGGAATCGAGCGCGATGATTGGCTTGCCGAATTTCTTCGCGAAGCCAATCTCGGCCAGCGTGCCGCCCTCGCCGGCCAGCGCGACTACCGCGTCGGCGCTCGCGACGATCACGGCGTTGCGAGCCTCGCCGATGCCGGTGGCGATAGCGAATTCGATGTGCCGGTTTGCCGCGCGGCGATCGTGACCCGGCAGGATTCCGATCGTATGCCCACCTTCGCTGCGCGCGCCTGCCGCCGCGGATTCCATCACGCCCGTGCGCCCGCCGTTCAGCAGCACGGCGCCGCTGCGCGCGATCTCGCGGCCGAGCGCGAACGCGAGCTTGCAAACGGCGCGCGGCGCATCACCCGCGCCGATGACCGCTACAACCTGCCGCCGTTTCATCGCAAAAAAACTGCCCGCCGGATGAATTACTCTTGCAAGCCGAGCGCGGCGGGTAGTTCCGCCAGGTCCGAGATGACGATGTCCGGCGCGGGAATTCCGGCGGGCAACTCGCGGCCGCGCCTGCTAATCCACGCCGAATGCATCCCGACGCCCTTGCTGCCGAGCACGTCGTCGAGCGGAGTGTCGCCGACGAACAGGATATCGGCGGGCTCCAGGCGCATCGCGTCGAGAATTTTTTTGAAAATGAGCGGGTTGGGTTTTCGACAGCCGGTGTCGGCCGAGATGATCACGGCGTCGAAGATTTCGCGGATGCCGGTGTCGAGCATGATGAGATGGCCGGTCTCGGAATCGTCGAAGTTGGAGATCAAGCCGACCCGATGGTGTTTCGCGATTAGCTTCATCGCGTCGATGCGCGCGGCGGGCGCCTTGGTGACCTCGCGCACGCGCGCCATGTGGATTCGGCGCAGATTTTCGGCCAGCGGCGCGGCTTGATCCGCGTCGACGTCGAGCAGTTTCAGCGTGCGCGAGAACCGCTCGAGGCAGGTAATCTCAACCGCGTCGTGCTTTGCCCGCTCGGCGAATATATCCGCGAAAACCGACCCCTGTGCCTCGACAAATCTCTCCCGGTCGAAGCGCTCACCAATCGCGGCTTCCAGCGCGGGATAGAGCAGCGGCGTCGTACTGCGGATTTCACGCCCGCGAAATTGCATCAGCGGCAGCGCGTCGGGATTCCAGGTGACGAGCGTGTCGAACAGGTCGATCACGACCGCCTTGTAACGATGCTCAGCCACGCGGGGTCAAAGCTCCCGCGGTGCCGACGATGGCGGCAAGATTCAACAGCAGCACGGTGCCATTGAGAATCACCGAGGTGCGGTGCAGCTTGTCGAACTCCGCTTTGCGGGCGGCGTCGGGATTCGGATCCTCGGTGACGGCGCGAAGTGCGTCGGCGCGCGGCAGGATGACCGTGCCGGCATAGAAGGTGATCCCCAGCGCGATTGCCAGCGCGACCGTCGTGCCGCCCCACCATACTCGCGGCCCGCGGACGGCGGTGAAGTAGATCGCGAGCACCAGGCTGATCGTTCCCACGATGTAGCCGAGCAGGTAATAGCGCGGGAAGATTGCGCTGATCAGTTGGCCGGCTTCGTGGCGCGGCAGGATCGTGAAAACGGCGGGCGCGGTGAAGAACGAGAAGAACACAATTCCGCCGAGCCAGCATCCGAGTGCGGCCAGGTAAATCGTCAAAACTATGATCATTTTTCAGTGACCAGCGGGGCGAGCGTCGCGATCAGTTGAGCCATCTGTTTGGCGCGCCGGGCAGTGGCTGCCGCTCGGAGAAGCCGGTGTCGACGCTGTGCCATGCGACGAGGCGCGATTCGCCGAACTGCCAGCACAGGAAGACGACTTCGTCGCCGGCGTCGTAGGGGAAATCGATCAGGCCGAGGTCGATGTCCTTGAGGATGCATCCGAAGGATTCGATTTGCGCGGCGGCGTCGGCCATGTTGGTCGCGAACGAGTGCAACTCCGGATAGCGGCCGACGATTTCGCTGCATCGCGGAATGCACGATCGACGGATCGGTAACCGACAATTCGTCGATACGCGCGCGCAACGATGTCGCCTGCATCTGGAGCTGGCGCATCAAAATTTCCAGGCGCGGTATCAGCTCGTTAGCTTCTTCCTCGCTGAATAACCTATCAAATGCAATATTAGGCAACGTTTCCTCATCAGTAGCGCGACCCGGTCACCGTGATTAGCTTCTTTTGTAAGAGGTAACCTTGTCCGCGCCACCACCGTATATTACGGTGAAATTTGGGTTGTGTGGAAGGTGTGGCGTGGGTTCCTCCCTACGAGGTTCGATTGACCTATGGCAGATAAACCCAAAGGGGAAAAACGCTTCGAGATCGAAGAGGACCTGAGCAAGGCCGAGATACCCGAAATCCTGCCGGTGCTGCCGTTGCGCGGCATCGTGATTTTCCCGAGTCAGATACATCCGTTCCTGGTTTCGCGGCCGTCGTCGCTCAAGCTGATCGAGGACTGTGGGCAGACGTCCAAGGTGATTGCGCTCGCGGCGCAGAAGAATCCGGAAGACGAGCAGCCCGCGCCCGAGGGATTGTTCAAGAGCGGCACCGCCGTGCGCATCCTCAAGATGCTGCGCTATCCGGATCAGAGCGTGCGGGTGCTGGTGCAGGGACTGGCGCGAATCGAGCTGGGGCAGTTCACCCAGCGCGAGCCGTACTTCCTCGCGCATGTGACGCGGCTGCGTCGAGCCGGCATCGACCGACAAGGAAATCGACGCGCTCCATGCGCATCTGGTGAGCCAATTTTCCAAGTTCGTGTCGCTCGTGCCGTACCTGCCCGACGAGTTGCAGGTGATGGCGATGCAGGTGAAGGAGGCTAGCCGTCTGGCCGACATGGTCGCCTCTTACCTGAAGATTCCGATCGAAGAGGCGCAGGATTTGCTGGCGACGCTCGACGTTCGCGGGCGGCTGGAAAAGCTGATCGCGATTTTAGGCCGCGAGATCGAGATGCTCGAACTCGGGCACAAGATCCAGTCGCAGGTGCAGACCGAGCTCAACAAAAATCAACGCGAGTATTACCTGCGCCAGCAGCTCAAGGCCATTCAGAAGGAGCTGGGCGAGGGCGACCCGCGCAGTTCCGAAGTCGAAGAGATCGAGAAGAAGATCGAAGAGGCGAAGATGTCGCCCGAGGCGCGCAAAGTCGCGGACAAGGAACTCGAGCGCCTCAAGATGATTCCGCCGGAGTCCGCCGAGCACACCGTCGTGCGCACCTACCTCGACTGGCTGGTCAGCCTGCCGTGGGGCGTGTCGACCGAGGACAACCTGGACATCCGGCACGCGCGCCAGGTGCTCGACGAGGACCATTACGACCTCGAGAAAATCAAGGAACGTATCCTCGAGTTTCTCGCGGTGCGCAAACTCAAGAACGACACCAAGGGACCCATCCTGTGCTTCGTCGGGCCTCCGGGCACCGGCAAGACCTCGCTGGGCAAGTCGATCGCGCGCGCGCTCGGCCGCAAATTCGTGCGGCTCTCGCTCGGCGGCATCCGCGACGAGGCCGAGATTCGCGGGCATCGGCGCACTTACATCGGATCGTTGCCGGGCCGCATCATTCAGGGGCTGCGCAACGCGGGCTCGAACAACCCGCTGTTCATCCTCGACGAGGTGGACAAGCTCGGCATGGACTTCCGCGGCGACCCGGCGTCGGCGCTGCTCGAGGTGCTCGATCCGGAGCAGAACAACACGTTCTCGGATCATTACCTGGACGTGCCGTTCGATCTTTCGAAAGTACTGTTCCTGACCACCGCCAACATGCTCGATCCGGTTCCGCACGCGCTCCGCGACCGCATGGAAGTGCTCGAGCTGCCGGGATACACCGAGGAAGAAAAGCTGCAAATCGTGCAGCGTCACCTGATCCCCAAGCAACTCGACGAAAACGGACTCGGCGATCAGAAGATCGAATTCTCCGAGGAGGCGCTGCGCGAGATAATCCACAGCTACACGCGCGAGGCCGGGCTTAGAAATCTCGAGCGCGAGATCGCGCGCGTCTGCCGCAAGATCGCGCGTTCGATAACCGAGGGCGAAACCGCGCCGGCCGTCGTCGGCGGTGACGATGTGCAGAAGTATCTCGGCGCGCCGCGCTTCTTTTCCGAGGTCGCCGAACGCACGCAGGAACCGGGGGTCGCGACCGGGCTGGCATGGACACCGAACGGCGGCGAAATAATGTTCATCGAGAGCACCCGCATGAACGGGCAGAAAGGCCTCAACCTCACCGGCTCGCTCGGCGACGTGATGAAGGAATCGGCGCAGGCCGCGCTCTCTTACGTGCGCACGCACGCGGTGGCGCTTGGAATCGCGCCGGACTTTTACGAAAAATCCGACATCCACGTCCACGTTCCCGCCGGAGCGATTCCCAAAGATGGGCCGTCGGGCGGCGTGACGATCGCGGCGTCGCTGGCGTCGTTGCTCAGCGGACGGCCGGTGCGCTCGGACATCGCGATGACCGGCGAGATAACGCTGCGCGGCAAGGTGCTGCCGGTCGGCGGAATCAAGGAGAAAGTGCTCGCGGCGAGGCGCGCCGGAATCAAGACGATCATTCTGCCGCGCCGCAACGAGCGCGACCTCGAGGACATCCAGCCCGAGGTCCGCAAAGAACTCGAGATGATTTTCGTCGATACCGTCGACGAGGTCATCCGGCACGCGCTGCGCGACGGCGACGCGGTGAAGCCGGGCGCCGAGGCGGTCGCACCCACTCCGGCGACCGCGCGGACCGAAAGAACCGTCCTGAACTAGATGTGAAGGGGTTCACGACCGCTCACTTCTCCGCGACCGGTTCCCCTTCCCACAATGGGAAGGGGTTAGGGGTTAGGTTGGCTGGACTCGACCGCAATACTCGCCTTTTTTCCCCTCTCCCTGTCAGGGAGAGGCCGCGCTTCCAGCGCGGGTGAGGGTCCAAACTCCGAATCGCTTGCATTGCGTCGATAAGCGCGGAACCCTCACCTAACCTCTTCTGTGAAAAAACGGGCGAGGAATTGGAATCTTGAACCCGTGAAGATAGCGATCGTTGCGGTGGAAGCCGCCCCCCATGCGAAAGCCGGCGGTCTCGCCGACGTGATCGGCTCGCTGCCGGGTGCATTGAAGGCGGCGGGCGAGGAGCCGTCGCTGATCGTGCCCGGCTACGCGTCGATTGTTGAAAACGTCGAGACCGCGCCCGTGATGCGCGATATCGCGATGCGCTTCGGCGCCGCCGTCGAACGCTTCTCGGTGTTGCGCGCGACCGATCCGCGCGGCGTGCCGATGTACTTGATCGACCATCCCGGATTTTTCGGGCGCCCCGGAATCTACGGCGAGAATGGCAACGACTATCCCGACAACATGCGGCGCTTCGTCTTCTTCGGCCGCGCCGCCGCGATCGCGTCCGCGGAGATAATCGCGCCCGACATTATCCATGCGCACGATTGGCATTCTGCCGCCGCGACAATTGCGATGCGCGCCGACAACGCGCTCCGTCGCCGCTTCAAGAAGGCGCTGTCGGTCTTCACGATTCATAATCTCGCCTTCCAGGGTATCGGCAAGCGCGAGGACTTCGCGCTGCTCAATCTCGACGCGCCATATTTCTCGGTCGACTACCTGGAATTTTACGGCCACCTCAACCTGATGAAGGGCGCGGTCGCTCTATCCGACGGCGCGTCGACCGTGAGCCCGACCTACGCGCACGAAGTGATCACAGATCCGGAGCTCGGCTTCGGACTCGAAGGAGTTTTGCGCGACAAGGGCGAAAACTTCGTGGGAATCCTCAACGGCGCCGACTACAACGAGTGGGATCCCGTCAACGACCGCGAAATCGCCGCGACTTACTCGGCGGCGAAACCCGACGGCAAGCGTGCGTGCACGCGCGCGCTGCGCGATTCGCTCAAGCTGCCCAATCGGGAAGACTGGCCGGTCGTCGGGATGGTAACGAGGATGACCGGGCAAAAAGGCGTCGACCTGCTCCGCGACGCGCTCGACGCCATGATGCGCCTAGATTTGCAACTCGTCATGCTGGCGAGCGGCGATGCGGTGCTCGAGAAATTTTTCAGAGACGCGGAGTCGCGCTACCCGGAAAAACTTCGCGTGATCGTCGAGTTCAACAACACGATGGCGCATCGAATCCAGGCCGGCAGCGACGCCTTCCTGATGCCGTCGCGATTCGAGCCGTGCGGACTCACCCAAATGTACGCGCTGCGCTACGGCGCGGCGCCCGTGGTGCGAGCCACCGGCGGACTGCGCGACACCGTCAGCGAGTTCGACGCTGAGCGCGGCATCGGCAACGGCTTCGTATTCGAGAAGTTCGACGCGGCTGAAATGGTTGCGACGCTCGGCAGGATGGTCGCGACCTTCCGGGATCGCGCCACATGGCGACGGCTGATGCAAAATTGTTTTGCGGCGGACTTCTCGTGGGAGCGGGCGGCGCGCCAGTACGTCGAGTGGTTCGCGCGGCTGCGAAAAGATCGCGGCCTCAGCTAGAATCGGAACGTGGCATCCGCGCCTCGCGAATATCTCGTTTACGCCGACGGTTCCTGCATCGGCAACCCCGGGCCGGGCGGATGGGGTGTGGTCGTGCGCGATCCGGACGGCAACGTGACCGAATTCAACGGTCACGACGACTCAACTACCAACAACCGCATGGAATTGATGGCCGCGATCGAAGGACTGCGCGCGACCGGACCCGCCGCGTACGTTGTTCTGAAGAGTGACAGCAGATACGTCGTCGATTCGATGACGCTTCACTATAAGCGCAACAAGAATCACGATTTGTGGGAAATGCTCGATGCCGAAGTTTCCGCGCGGCGCGTGCGATTCGAATGGGTGCGCGGACACGGCACCGATCCGATCAACAATCGCGCCGACGAGCTCGCGTTGATGGGCGCGAACGGCCGTATGCTTGCTGACGGTGCGACGTCGGAGAAGCGAAAGCCGCGCCGCATGACGCAAGGATCGAAGAGCGACGACTCATCGGCGGCGGCAGAGCTTGAGTCGCGGCTAAGGGCGGGCGAATCGATTCGCGAATGCGCGGGATGCGGCGCGAAGTTTGTAAGCCTTCGCGAGGAACTCTATTGTTCGCAGATCCGATGCCAACTCGACGCGCGCAATCGCTGAACTACCAGATAGCGGGAACCAGCGCGTCGGTCTCGCGCATGTACGTGTCGTACTCGTCGCCGAAGCGCGCGCGCATCGCGGCCTCTTCAGACCTTATCCGCCGCTGCGCGAAAATCGCTCCGATTATCACCGTCAGAATCGCGGTGACTGGCGCTCCGTAAATGAGTGTCCATCCGAACGTCACTAAAAAAGTGCCCGCGTAAATCGGATGCCTGATGTAGCGATAAAAACCGCGCTTGACGAGGACCGGATGCTCGGCCGTCCGGCCCGCCGTGAAAAATCCGAGCTGAACGCGCGCGCCCAGCGCCATCCACATCCCCAGCAGTTCAAGTAACAGTCCGAGCGCTCTGACGAACGCCGGCGCCGCGCCGCCGTAAACGTAGGTGCGCTCGAACGGGGCGGCCGCGAACGTCACCAACAGCGGGAGCTGCCCGGCGATGCGCCGGCTGAGCTCGACGTGTGCGGGCCGGTCCGCGGCGTCCTCGCGCACGATCAAATCGGAAAAGCAAAAGCCCGCGTAGGCGGCAAGGTAAGCGAGGACATAGCGATGCTCGCCGAAGTATGCAGTGATGCCGAGTCCCATCGCGATCGCGCCGACGACGGCGAGCAGGAAGATTGTGGTCTCCGCGAAGTGCAACGCCAGGCTGCGGATGAAATGCGGACGCTCGGTGGGGTGGGCGATGGCCTCGGCGAGGAGCGTCGCAGTCGTCGGCCTCAATCCTCCAGTCGCCTTGCCGTCGGATTGTGGCGCGTCCTGATTCGTTTCACTCGCCATCAACGTCACTTTCGCAGATGCTTTGAGGTTATCAAAGAGGTCCGCGCGCGAGGCGATGCGCAGCTAAATGACTGCGGGCCAGCGCTTGCAGCGATTCGCGAAAAAAGAAATTAAGCGCGAAAATAGAAGATGAGCCTTTTTCCTCTCGCATTCTGCGATTCTCGTTAACCTATTGATTTTAATAATATTTCTCTCGATGACCGCCATGAGGAACCTGGCAGTTTGCTAGATGATCCTTGTTAAATCGAGAGTTTTTTCGATGGCACCCGACTTGCTTTACCACAGTCAAGCAACTGAATACGGGAGGACCTGGAAATGAACGCAACCACCAACGAAGCCGGAATCGCAGTGCTCGCCAACACCAACGAAGCGACGGAATCGACCGCCGGAACGCGCCTCGCGCAGAACAGCCTGCTGAGCGAACTGCCCGGCGTAGTGTTCGGCGTGATCACGCTCGGATACATCGTCAGCTCGCTGCTGGCATTGGCCTGAAATCGTCCGAAAAAATATGGGAGAAATAAAATGAACGCATCAACCACAGAAGCAGGGTTCGCGGGAATCGGGTCGGTCGTCGAAGCTCCTATCAGCGAAGAGATTCGGTTCGCGCAGTACAGCATGTTGAACGAATTGCCGGGCGCGATTTTCGGGATCATCACCGTCGCGTACATCGTCGGCTCGCTGCTCGCGCTCGCGCACTAAGTCATGTCGATTCGCGCGGCCAAAAAAACATCGCAAACGTCATCGGGTGCGTCAGTATCCGAACCGATGTGGCGCGCGCGGAAATGCGCGACGCGGTGGCGGGCTCGTCCACCGCTCGCGAGACCATCGTGAGTGACATCCAGATGACCGCGGCTGCCAGCACGATCGTGAACCAGGACATGGCGCGAATGCGCCGCAGCATCGAGTTGAGCTGTTCGACGGTGAACGCCTCGCCGTCGCCGTGTGCGGCCACCTCTTCCTGGCGCCCGATTCTGAACGCCAGTCCGAACGTGATGTAGGTCTGGATGAAGATGAGCACGAAGGCGAGTCCCAGCTTCAGTTCGAGCGCGGAACCGATCCGCGCGAAGTAGTCGAACTTCATCGACGCTTTCAGATCCGTCAGGCGCATCGCGCCGCTAATCACAATAATTCCCAGCACGCCGATCGTGAACGGGTTGTAGAACTTGAAGCCCGCGATCAGGCTCGCGCGCCGTGCGGCTTCATTGGGCGCGGTCTCGGCGGCCGGAATCAGCATATAGATGACCGCGAACTGCGCGCCGACGTACGACGCCATCGCGCACAGATGCAGCCACATCAGGAATTCGCCGCCGCTCATCGCGGCACCGGCTCAATCACTTGATCAAACGACCGGGTCGAAATCGAGTGCGCCGCTGCGCGCGACCTGCGCGTACCAGTGGCCGCTCTCCTTGACGATTCGCTGCTGCGTCTGGAAGTCGCAGTACACGATTCCGAAGCGCTGCTGGAATCCCTCGGCCCATTCGAAGTTGTCGGTGAACGTCCACAGAAAATATCCGCGCACGTCGGCGCCCGCCTTCATCGCGTGCCCGACCTCGCTGATAAACCGGCGGAGGAAGCTGATGCGGCGCTGGTCGTTGACCTTGCCGTCGGCGCCCGGCTGGTCGCCGTATGAACATCCGTTCTCGGTTACGTAGATCGGAATACCGGGGTAGTCTTTGGTGACGCGCAGGATCATTTCCGACAGCGCTTGCGGATGGACTTCCCATCCGAAGTCGGTCACTTCACCGCCGCGCGCCCTGACCTGCTTCACGCCCATATTGTGATCGTTCGAATCGTGCGCGACCACGGCGCGCGTGTACAGGTTGATCCCGATGAAGTCGAGCGGAGCTTTGACGACGTCCATGTCGCCCGCGCGCATCTCGACGCGATCCTCGACCGAACCGCGCAAGTAAGCCTGCGGATACCTGCCGTGCATCACGGGCTCGAGGAACCACATGTTGTAAAATCGATGCCACCGCTCGGCCGCCGTGCGATCCTCGAGCGACCCGGTTTCCGGATGCACCGAGGACATGCTGAAGGCGGTGCCGACCGCCTCGGGCTTGTTCTTGGATTCGCGGATCGCCTTGATCGCCATCCCCTGCGCGAGATTGACCGTATGCGTCGCCTTGATCGCCAGGTCGGGTTCGCGGCGTCCGGGCGCGTGTGCGCCCATCAGGTAGCCGAGGATGGTAAAGATCCACGGCTCGTTGAACGCCATCCAATGCTTCACGCGATCGCCGAGCGAGTCGGCTACCGCGGCGGCGTAGTCGCGGAAATATTCGGCGAGGTCGCGATTGGGCCATCCGCCGGCGTCCTCGAGCGCCTGCGGCAGGTCCCAATGATAGAGCGTCACCCACGGCTGGATGTTGCGCTTGAGCATCTCGTCGACGACCCGGCCGTAGAAGTCGAGGCCCTTTTGATTCGCAGGACCCTTGCCGGTGGGCATGATGCGCGGCCATGAAAGCGAGATGCGCGCGGCGTTGAGACCGAGCTGTTCCATCAGCGCGATATCGTCGGCATAGCGATGATAGAAATCGCATGCGACGTCGCCGGTGTCGCCCTGCTTAATTTTGCCGGGCGTATGCGAGAAGCGATCCCAGATGGACTCGCCCTTGCCGTCTTCCTTGCAGCCGCCCTCGATCTGATAAGAAGCGCTGGCAGTGCCCCACAGAAATCCCTTCGGAAATGAAGTTGGCGCCATAGAGCGGTTTGTTATCACAGCGATAACAACATGGCGACCCCACCGCTCTGACGCCTGAGTCTTCCTGCTACCTCACGCGGCCAACAACTTCCTGACTGCTGTTGCCACCGCTCGTTGGTCAGAGGCCGAAAGACCTCCCGCCTTGTGCACGATCAATCGGTTGTCCAGGGTGAAGAGTTTCATTCGAACCTTCGATCGCGCCCGGAGTCCCGCCGCTGCAGAATCAATCGCCACGTCCATCGGCCAAGGCGGATTTGCGGCGCTCGTGATCATCGCAAGCACCGTGTGACCGCTCGCACTACTGAAGGTTTCTGATGAAAGAGCGAGCGCTGGGCGGCGCTTGACGGTCCGACTGTCTGTGAAGGGAAACGGCACAACGACGACGTCGTATCGCTTACAGGTCACCGTAAGCCTTCTCGTCGTGGTCCGAGTTCCACTCCGAGAGAGTCTTCTCCAGAGCCGCAAGAAACTCGAGGTCCAGAGGCTCGGCCTTGCGGATGCGGACCGTTCCGGCTTGCGACTCCTCGAAAATCACCGTATCTCCGGGCTCCAAATGCAGCTTTCTGCGAACCGGTAGCGGCACGGTAGCTTGGCCCTTGCTCGTCAGCCTGCTGCTTGCGATTGCTCGAACGGCAGAATGTCTGGAACCTCTCATCGCTGAATTGCTGGGTATTACGTTCTTACCATATTACTCTTGTGATTTTTTGATAGCAATTGGTTCTCTTGCTCCGCAGTGTTACTAATTTGAATTCCTAAGATACTTTCGGAGTTCTCGCTCGACTTGATCGGGCTTCTTGAGGGCACACTCCCAAATCACCAAAGCTGACCAGCCGAGCGTTTTCAGCCTTCTCAAGTTGAGCAAGTCGCGGCGGCGGTTGTGACGGAGTTTAGGCAGCCAGAAGTCTCGGTTGCTTTTCGGTGGTCGGCCTCGCCTGCACGAATGCCGATGCCAGAAACAACCGTTGACAAAGATAACTTTGCGCCGGGAGCGAAACACGATGTCCGGTCGGCCAGGGAGTTCCCGCGCATAAAGCCGATAGCGGTAACCGAGAGAATAGAGCAGTCGCCGAACGGCGATTTCTGGACGGGTATGCACGGCGCGCACACGCGCCATCATGCTGCTTCGCTTTGCGGAAGTTACCGAATCCATCACGCCCTAGCGTCGCCACTATGTTCGAGCAATTCCTTGACCGACGATAGCCGATCTCAGACGCCAGCAGCCATCAGGGGCGTACAGCGCAACGTCCGATGCACGCGCACGAAATTGTAGTGCGCGTAGTGGAGCGCAACCGACGCTGTCAGATTCGCCAATTTCTTCCTAGCGACAGGCTCGCTCGAAAATGTCATTGTGCCCTACCGAGAGGAAAGGCAGATGGCACCGAAAGGGGCAAAGACCGGGGGCACGGTCATCGATTTATTCAGCGGCTGCGGCGGCTTCTCATTGGGAGCCGAATCGGCGGGTTTTCGCTCGTTGGTTGCGGTCGACATCGATCCGACTCTTCAATCGGCGTTCCGACGCAACTTCCCCGGCTCGCATGCGATTGAAGGCGATCTTTCGGAAATCGACGGCACCGCTTGGGGCCAATTCATAGGGAAAGTAAGGCCGGACGGGGTAATTGGCGGTCCGCCATGCCAAGGCTTTAGCCGTATCGGAAGACGACGAAAAGATGACCCTCGCAACAGTCTGATCCACCACTTCTGTAGGCATGTCGCAGCACTCAAGCCCAAGTTTTTCATAATGGAAAACGTAGAGGGACTCCTCGACGATGACCGCATCACCGTCCTGACCCACGCACTGGAGACCTTAGCGGCGAAATATCGCGTGCTGTCGCCCTTCATGGTCAACGCCGCAGACTTCGGTGCGGCAACGAATCGCTATCGCGTAGTAATTATCGGCTACGATCCGGAAGAGGTCGACCCGCTGATCGTGCCTATGTTTCAACCGAAGCCTCCGACGCATCCGGCGACCGTGCGGCAAGCTATTTCGGATTTGCCGACACCGGTTCCCGAGTCGAAAGACGAAGAAGCCAGTTTCGGCTGGGCCAAGTATCCGTCAGGCGACTCTGCGAAACTGTCCAAATATGCGCGCCGATTGCGGATGCCGCCGGTCAGCGGTCTTGGATGGAGTAAGGCGATCGGTATGCACAGAGATGGTTTCATTTCAGGTCTAACGTCTACCCGACATAGCCACGCCGTGGCGAGTCGCTACGCGAGAATCGCAAGTGGAAAGAGCGATCCTATAACCAAGTCCTACCGTCTCGATTGGGATGGACAGTGCCCCACGCTGCGCGCTGGCACTGACCGCGATAAGGGAGCTTTTCAGGCCGTGCGCCCGCTACATCCGGGCAACGGGCGCGTGATTACCATACGCGAAGCGGCTCGGCTACAAGGATTTCCAGATTGGTTCGTATTTCATCCGACAAAATGGCACAGCTTCCGCATGATCGGTAACAGCGTCTCGCCCGCCGTTTCTCGCGGTATCCTTGCCGCGATTGCCACGAAAATGCAGACTTCCGCTCTTGTGAAGTAGAACACAGTCGGTCACCATTGACTCTCCTGCGAGGAGAGCAATCAAATGGCGCAGAAGGGGAAGCCGTTCTCGGTTAACACTGAACCAACAAAAGTTGCGGTAGTTACCAGCCTAACGCGCGATCTGACCGTCGACGCCTGCGTCTTCGATCTCATCGACAACTCGATCGACGCCGCACGAGATACGATTTTCAAGAATGAGCCACCAGCAGCACGTAAACAGCTACCGGATTCATTTGAAGACTTCCGTATAAAGCTGACACTGAACGGGTCTGCATTCGAGATTTCCGATAACTGCGGCGGTATCCCGGTCAGCAATCTCAAGCGGCTAGTCCTGCGTTTTGGACAAATCTCCGCGCATGAAATGGGTATCGGCGCGTTCGGAGTCGGATTGAATAGGGCGCTCTTTAAGTTAGGGCGCGTAAGCCATCTCGAAACCGATACGGGTGGCCAGCGTTCGGAATTGACTCTGGACACGGATGAATACCTGAAATCGAAAGGTTGGGGTTTCACCGCCACGGAGTTTCCATCTACCGGCAAGATCGGGACGGATATAAAAGTCAGCAAATTGCGCACCGAAATCGCGAGCGCGCTTGCAGACACCGATTGGGAAAAAGAGATTCGCAAACAAATCGGCCGCAGATACGCAAGATTCATCGCGAAAGGGTTGTCGATTGTGGTGAATCAGACTCCGGTGGAAAGCGAAGAGGTCAAGATTCGCACGGACGGTCCTTACGAAGGCGGATACAAATTCTACAAAACCGAGAGCGGCGTCTCCATCCACATTCAGTATGGTCAGCACGCCGACCATCGTTTCACGAAGGAACCTGGTTACGATCTCGAACGTAACAAATCGTTGACTAGTCAGTTCGGCTGGACGGTCTTGTGCAATGATCGCGCGGTAATCATTTCCGACAAGACCGCTAAAACGGGTTGGGATACCAAATTCCATAGCGAGTTCTACGGCTTTGTCGGCTTCGCCAGTTTTTTAGGTAATCCCGTCGCATTGCCGTGGAATACTACGAAGGTCGATGTCGATTTGAACAACCCGGCGTATCAAACGGCGCTGATTGATATGCGGCACTTTGCAGAAAAGTGGCGCGCGCTCTCGGAGCGACGTAAGAAAGCGGCCACGCCGCCGTACCCGGTCCCAAAGAAGCCGGTCAAGCCGAAGGCCCAGAAAGTCAAAAAAGCTCCGGTCGCGAAACCCGTAACAAAAGTCGACCACAATCAGAGCAACACGGTTCTTCCAGACGACGTAGACGAGAAGCTCTGTTTTGACAAGCATCTGGCGTTAGTCCACGAAGGTAAAGACCTCGACTTGCTGACTTCAACCTATTCGGGACTTGCAGTAATCAGGATGCTCTTCGAATCCACGGTGGTCGCCAATTTGATACGCCAGAATAAATACGCCGAGCTTGTAAAATTCGCTATCGATCACCGAAGGAAACATGGCGTGAAGTTATCAGCCGAAGATGAAAAGGACGTGATCCCGCAAATGGAGGAGATGTTGCTGTTCCTTCATAAGAATGCGCCCACATGGGCTGGAGGGAAAACGAACTATCTAAAGCACAGTTTGAGCCGAATGGCTTTCCACTCAAAGATGTTGAACAGTGCAATACACAACCCATTTCAGCAAATTCATCGAAGCCAAGCCTTTCAAATCCGTGACGAAGTACTGCCTATCTTGCGGCATCTAATCGAAACGTGAGGTTACTATTTGGCCCATCGGCCTTCGCGGCTTTTCGGGCGTTCGCACGAAGCTGCGTCTTCGATAACTTCGCCGCGCGCGAAAAATGCGCGCTTCATCGGACCCTCACCTTCGCGACAACGGAGCGCGAGAAATTACCGGGTGCAGAGCCTGTCCTGAGCGAAGCCGAAGGAAGTCACCCCTGCCAACCGTTGTCATCCCGCTATGGCACAATATTCACCATGACTGCCGCAACCGCTCCCGCCGACTCACGGCCGCACGCCACTGGCCTCCTCACCACTATCCACTCACCACTCGAATTTGCCTTCACTCCCTCTGATCATCGGATTGTCTCGGGGCCTCCCCAACGCGTTCCTTCATCGCGAGCGTATACCAACGGAGAAATGGAGGAGAAACAACATGTCAACAAAATCAGCAAATCGGCTGATTTTTCATTTTCAAACAGTGTTTGTTGGCTACTCGCCCTTGGATTCGAGCCAGCGTTCGGCGTCTATTGCTGCCATGCAGCCGGTGCCTGCTGCGGTTACTGCTTGGCGGTAGACGCTGTCTACTACGTCGCCGGCGGCGAAGACGCCGTCGACGTTGGTGTAGGTCGAGCCCGGTTTCACTTTCAGATAGCCGATTTCGTCCATCTCGAGCTGGCCCTTGAAGAGCGCGCTGCTGGGATTATGGCCGATCGCGACGAACACGGCGTCGGTCTTCTTGTCGGTGAGTTTGCCGGTCTTGAGATTTTTCAACTTGACGCCGCTCACGCCCTGTTTCTGCTCGCCGATGATTTCTTCGATCGTCGAATCCCAGATGAACGAGATCTTCGGATTCTTGCGCGCGCGATCCTGCATGATCTTCGATGCGCGCAGCGTGTCGCGGCGATGCACGACGCTCAGCCTGCTGACGAAGCGGGTCAGGAAGTTCGCTTCCTCCATCGCGGTGTCGCCGCCGCCGACCACGATCGCTTCCTTGTTTTTGAAGAATGCGCCGTCGCAGGTGGCGCACGCGCTGACGCCGTAGCCCATCAGGCGCTTTTCAGACTCAATTCCCAGGAGTTTGGCGGTTGCGCCGGTCGCGATGATCACGGCCTCGGCCTTGACTACCTTGCCGTCCGCGACCAGCTCGAAAGGCCGCTTGCCGAAGCGCACCTCGGTCACCGCGCCGCTCATGAAGCGCGTGCCGAAGCGAGTCACCTGGCGGCGGAACACGTCCATCATCTCGGGGCCCTGGATGCCGTGCTCGAAGCCGGGATAATTTTCGACGTCGGTGGTGATAGTGAGCTGGCCGCCGGGTTCGTATCCTTCGATGAGGAGCGGATTGAGATTGGCGCGCGCCGTGTAGAGCGCCGCGGTCAGTCCGGCGGGGCCGGAGCCAAGAATTACTACCTTGTTGATATCGTCAGTCATCATGAGCACTCGTCTTCAATCGTGGACATCCAGCGCCCTTTGCCGCGACCAATGAGCTTGGCATTTGTGTTTTTTACTTTTTTACTGTGACTAGCGGCGCACCTCTCCCGCATCGCTCCTTTCGGCGCGCTGCGACCTCCCCTCGGACAGGGGGAGGTTATTCAGGCAGGCAGAATGATGCTAGAGCATTTCCTCGATGGCGGGCAAGAAACAATCCACAACGCGGCGCGCCGGCTCCGCGCGCCTGACGCATCTTGATGCTCGCGGGCGAATCCGGATGGTCGACGTCGGTGAGAAACCGATCACGCGGCGCGAGGCAATTGCGCGCGGGGAGATCCGGATGGCGCCGGCGACGCTGGAGGCGATAGTCGGCGGGAGACTAAAAAAAGGCGAGGCGCTGGCGGCGGCGCGTATCGCGGGAATCATGGCGGCGAAACGCACGCATGAGATGATTCCGCTCTGCCATCAGATACCGCTCGAAGTCGTCGAAGTCGATTTCACGTCCGATTCGGCGAGTTCCTCGATCCAGATAGAGGCTCGCGCGGTGACCGACGCGCGCACCGGGGTCGAGATGGAGGCGCTGGTCGCGGTGAGTGCGGCGGCGCTGACGATTTACGACATGGCCAAGGCGATAGATCGCGCGATGGAAATCGGCGCGATTCGGCTGGTCGCGAAACGCGGCGGCCGCAGCGGGGATTTCGTGCGGCAGGGGTGACCCCTGCACCCAGTGACTTTTGGTTTCTGCAGTGGCGCCGCTCCGTTGTCGCTACACAGTGCTCAATCTCGACTCGGGCTGCCTCCTCTGTCTTGCAAAAGAGCGGGAGAGAAGACTAAGCGAGTTCCTCGTGCAGAACCTTGGCGGAGCGTTTGAGTGAATTCGCGGAAGGATCCATCGTCGGCACATTCTCGAGGCGCTGACAAAGCGCGGGTCCTCCTCAAGCGCGGCAGGGAAGGGCCGGTCCGCGGCGGCAATCCGTGGATTTTTTCGCAGGCAATCGATCGAATTGAACCTCAGTCGCCTGAAGCCGGGGCGCTTGTCACGGTGCATGACGCCTCGGGCGCGATGCTCGGGATGGGTTACTGCAACCTGGCGACGACGATCGCAATCCGGATGATTGCGTGGGGAGAGGCTCCCGCAATCGAAGAACTGGTGGCGCGCCGGCTGAAGGGTGCGCTCGAAATCCGGCGGCGTTTCATCCACGACGATACGAATTCGTACCGACTCGTCAACGGCGACGGCGACGGGCTGTCGGGCCTGGTCGTCGATCGATTCGGCGACGTGCTGGTCGTGCAAATCCTGACGGCGGGCGCGGACCGGATGCGCGCAACGATCGTAGCCGCGCTGAACGACCTGCTTCATCCGCGCTCGATCATCGAGCGCAGCCATGGCACGGTGCGAAAGCAGGAAGGGCTCGAAGATCATGTAGCGGTGCTCAGCGGCGAACCTGTGACCGAAACGATCGCATCCGAGAATGGAATCAGGATCAAGATTGATTTCGAGCACGGGCAGAAGACCGGCTACTTCCTCGATCAACGCGACAACCGCGCGATGGCCGGCAGGATGGCGGCGGGCGCGCGGGTGCTCGACGCTTTCTGCTACCAGGGCGGATTCTCGCTGGCGGCGATTGCGGGCGGGGCGAGCAAGGTCGTCGCCGTCGATACGTCGGCGCGGGCGCTCGAAGTCGCGCGGCAAAATCTTGAGCTGAACGAGTATCCAGCGAGCGCCGTCGAGTTCGTTCATGGTGAGGCGGGCAAGTTGATGGCCGAAACGGCGGGCCGGTTCGATCTTATCGTCCTCGATCCGCCGCCGCTGGCGCGCAGCCGCGGTGACGCGGAGCGCGCGGGGCGTCTTTACGTCGAACTCAACACGGTCGCGATGCGGGCGCTGGCGCCGGGCGGGCGTCTGATGACGTTTTCATGCTCGACGCACGTCAGCGCCGACGATTTTGTCCGCGCCGTGCGATTCGCCGCGTCCAACGCGGGCCGCAATTTTCGTCTGCTTGCGCATCTCGGCCCCGGTCCGGACCATCCCGTGCTACTCGGCCACGGCGAGGGCGAATACCTGACGGGCGTACTGCTGGCGGATCTGTAGTTTTCGGTATTTCAAGCTGATTTTCCGGGCGCAAAATATGGCTTGCTAAGCTGGCGGGTTTGCTTGAGTATAGGGGAAATTTTTCGATGGGATTGGCCGAATGGTGCGAAACCTCCGCGCATACAGCTTAGTCAAGGCGCTCTTTGTTCTGATCGCGCTCGCGAGTGCTGGGTGTCATCGCGAAGTCGCGGTGCCGCCGTTGCCGCTGCGCAATATCACGCTCACTGACAAGTTTTTCGATGTGTGGCCGACCAGCCCGACGCGTGCGTTTGTGGTCGGCGATCGCGGCAAGGTGCTGCTGACCGAAGACGGCGGCCGCAGCTGGAAGCGAATCGACATCGGCACCCAGCTCGGCGTGTTCGGAATCCAGATGGCCGACGATCAGAACGGCTACTTGTGCGGGCAGGACGGTCTGGTGATGCGCACGCGCGACGGTGGCAAGACCTGGCAGCGGCTCAACTCGCGGACGCATCTGTTTATTTTCGGGCTGTCGTTTCCCGACGTGAATCACGGCTTCTTCGTTGGCGACCGCGCGCTGGTGCTGAGCACGACCAACGGCGGCGAAACTTTCACCAAGCGCCAGTTGCAGAAGATCTTTCCGGCGGAGCAGGCCGACTATGCGCTGCCGTACGAGGAGCCGGTTCTTTACAGCGCGAGTTTTCTTGACGTCGACCACGGCTGGGTGGTCGGCGAGCTGGGGCGAATCTGGGCGACCGAAAACGGCGGCAGGAACTGGCAGGAGCAGCAGCAATCGCTGGTGTCGCAGTGGAAGCGTCCGCTCGGACCCAACGACGATTCGCGCTTCGCGGATTTTTTGCTACCGACTTTTTTCAGCGTCTCGTTCCGCGATCAAAAGCATGGCGCGGCGTGCGGACTTGAGGGATGGGTGATTCAGACCGACGACGGCGGCAAGACCTGGCGTTTCGCTCATCAGGCGGACAAGCCGGGCGCGGCGCCTGACGCGCTGGTGCCGGGAGCGCCGCAGATTCCGGCGCGCGATCCGCTGTTCTCAATCAGCCTGTATGGCGGCGGCCAGGGAATCACCACCGGACTGACGGGCACCGTGCTGCGCCTGCAGCCCAACGGCGCATGGGCGCACGACCCGTCTGTGCCGGCGATACCGTTCCCGCTGAGCCAGGCGCGGTTTTTCGACGCACAGCACGGATGGATCGTCGGCTACGGCACCATCCTTTACACGGCGGATGGCGGCAAGACCTGGCGCTTCTGCCAGGGTTGAGCGCGAACGCTCGAGCACGGGGACTTCGGAGAACGCAATGACCTGGTATCGTTTTGGTGAATGGATTCTGCGCCGGCGCTTCATCGTGCTGGGTATCGTCGGCGCGCTGACGGCATTCTTCGGCTACTACGCGGCGCAAACCCAGCTGGTCACGAGCTTCGGCGACCTGCTCCCGCAGAACCATCCGTTCATCCAGATCGCGCACAAATACGACCAGTACTTCGGCAGCGTCAACAACGTGACGATCATGATCGAGGCGAAAGAAGGGACGATCTACACGCCCGAGATCATCAAGAAGATCGTGCACATGACGAACAACCTGGATCTCGTCTACGGGATCCAGCACGGCTCGGTGCGCTCGCTCGCGACCGCCAGCTATTTTCGTCCGCTGGCCGGCGGCGTGATCCTGAATACGCCGGTGCTGCCTAACGGCGACATACCAAAGACCGCCGGCGAGCTTAACGAACTCAAGAGCAACGTCCACAAAAATCCGAGCGTGGTCTTCGGGCGCTTCGTCTCGCTCGACGACAAGGCCGCAGTTATAGAGGGCAGCTTCCTGGAATCGCGGCTCGACTACACGCGCATCTTCGACGAGATTCGGAAGATCGTGGTTAAGCCCGAGCGCGACGCGACGGTGCACATTTATTACGGCGGACAGCCGATCCTCTATGGATGGGTGTATCACTACACGCCGGAATTTCTCTGGATTTTTGTCGCGACGGTGCTGGCCGTGTGGATCCTGCTCTATCTTTATTTCCACGACTGGCGCGGCGCGCTGCGGCCGACGATCTCCGGCGTCATCTGCGCCATCTGGGGACTCGGCTTCATCCGGCTGCTCGGCTTCGGACTCGACCCGCTGGTGCTGGTCATCCCGTTTTTGATAACCGCGCGCGCGGTCAGCCATTCAGTGCAGATGCACGATCGGTACTACGAGGAGTTTTACCGCCTGCGCGACAAGGAAAAGGCCATCCTGTCGTCGTTTGCCGAACTGTTCGTGCCGTCGCTGTCGGGAATTCTGACCGACGCGTTCGGCGTGCTGGTCATCCTGCTGGTGCCGGTTCTGTTTCTGCAGAAACTCGCGATCACGGCGAGCTTCTGGATCGCCGCGATTGTCGTGAGTGAGCTGATACTCAATCCGATCGTGTACTACTACCTGGACCCGCCGCGCATCGACGTGATCGAGCGCCGCGAGCATGGCTTCTTCAAACGAATGCTCATGTCGATCGCCAAACCGATGCTGGAAAGGCCGGGCCGCATCGCCACCTTCGTCGCCACCGCCGCGGTAATTGCGCTGTGCGCGTTTTTCTGGACCGGTCTCAAGGTGGGAGACCCGTCGTCGGAATCGCCCATCCTGTGGCCCAACTCGGCGTATAACAAGTCGATGGCCGCGATCCAGGAGGAGTTCGGCGCGATCGAGCAGTTCGTCGTCGTCGCGGAACTCGCCAAGCGCGATTCGCTCAACGACCCCAAGCTGTACCACGTGATGGACGAGTACGAGCGCTACATGGAGCGCGATCCAGCGGTCGGGCGCACATTTTCGGTCGCCGACCTGCTCTCGAACGGCGGCTCGGCGCTCAGAGAATTTCAGCCCAAGTGGAACGTGCTGCCGACCACCGCGCGTGGAACGGGACAGCTGCTCGGCGGATTGCTGGCGGGAGCGTCGCCGCTGTCGATCGCCTACATCATAACGCCGCGCCGCGACGCGACCCAGATTACGGTGTACACCAAGGATCGCGAGGGTGAAAACGTGCAGCGAGTCGTGCTGCGCACGCAGCGATTCTTCGCCGAGCCCCAGCATGAGGTGCCGGGCGTGACCTTTTCTCTCGCCGCCGGGATAATCGGTGAGCTCGCCGCCGCCAACCAGGAGATCATCGACAATGATCTTTTGCTCAACGTGCTGGCGTTCGCGACTATCTACATCATAATACTCATTACCTACCGGTCGTTCATGGCGGGACTCTATTTGCTATTTCCGCTGGCGCTCGCCAATGCGGCGATCAATGCCTACATGGGCGCGCACGACATAGGTATTAACATTAACACTTTGCCAGTAGTCACTGTCGGCGTAGGATTCGGAATTGACTATTCCATTTACATAGTAAGCCGGATTATCGAGGAGCTGGCGGAGGGCTACGATCTCAAGGAAAGTACCTACACCGCTTTGATCACGTCGGGGAAAGCCGTCGCCTTCACGGCGCTGACGCTGGTCGCGTCGGTGCTGTTCTGGTACTGGTCGAGCATCCGCTTCGACGCCGAGATGGGACTGCTGCTGGCGGTCTGGATGTTCGTTTCGATGCTCGGTGCGATGACCATTCTGCCGGTCCTGATCGTGACTTTCGATCCCGCCTTTATCCGCAGTGAGAAGGAACGCGTGGTCGCATCGAAGCGCCTCGAGGTCGAGGGTCACACGGTGGCCGCATCTTCCTAATCATCGATGCTCGTGGATAATCTGATCCGGTGCCCGCGATGAAACTCGAGCGGCTGGATCATTTCGGTATCGAAGTGGCGGACCTCGCCCGCGCGGAGCGCTTCTATACCGGTGTTCTCGGCCTTGAGGTGGTCAATCGCTTCGGCGATCAAATTTTGCTCGATTGCGGCGGTCAGAACCTCGCCCTGTTCCAGGTGCCACGGGCGCCGCTCGATGACGCCGCGCGCCAAGCGATCATCGGCCACCCGCTCGGCCGCGGGCATCATGCGTTCAAGGTGGCGGCGAGCGATTTTGCCGGCGCGCGCGAGCGGCTGGCGGCGGCAGGAGCAGAGAGCGCCGCGCCGATCGATTGGGACGACCACGACTGCATCTACTTCCTCGATCCCGACGGCAATCTGCTCGAGATGGTGAGTTACCGCTGAATGCCGACCTGAAATTCCGCGCGTCCGCGGTTCATTGCCGATGAACTCGGGTCCCATGATCCGTGCGGAGGATCTCCGCAAGCATTATGGCGAACGCGTTGCGCTTGATGGCGTATCGTTTGCGGTGAATGCCGGCGAGATCGTCGGCCTGCTCGGTCCCAACGGCGCCGGCAAGACCACCACGCTCTCGATTCTGTCGGGCGTGATCGCGCCGGATTCGGGCCATGCCTCGATTGCCACTCACGACCTCGCGACCGAGCCGCGCCTGGCGCGCCGAAGCGTCGGCCTGGTGCCGCAATCGCTCGCGCTCTACCCGACGCTGACCGCGCTCGAGAATCTGCTGTTCTGGGGACGCATCCAGGGGATGCCCGCGCACGATGTTCTCAACCGAGCGCGCGGCCTGCTCGAGGAAGTTGGTCTGAGCGATCGGGCCGACGACGTGGTGGAGGAATTTTCGGGCGGCATGATGCGCCGATTGAACATCGCGTGCGGAATGATTCATTTTCCGGCGGCGATCATGCTCGATGAGCCGACCGTCGGCGTCGATCCGCAATCGCGCGGACGGATCTTCGCGGTGGTCGAAGCGGCGGCGCAAGCCGGCGGCGCGATCCTTTACAGCACGCACTACATGGAAGAAGCGGAACGGTTATGCAACCGAATCGTGCTGATCGATCACGGGAAAATAGTGGCGCAAGGCACCGACCGCGAACTGATCGCGTTGGCGGGAACGGAACCGCGAATCGAAATCATGACCAAGAAAGCGCTGCCGCCGGGATGGTCGAACGGAATCGCGGGAGTCAACGAGCTGCCGTGGGTGGTGCTGGACGGCTTCGCGGTTGCGGCCACGCTGCGCACGCTCGATCAGGTGCCCGACGTGATGCGCCGCGCCGCCGAGGTTGGCGACGAGGTCGTCGAATTTCACGTCCATCGCCCCAACCTGCAGGACGCGTTCCTTAAACTCACCGGCCACGCGCTTCGCGATACGCCATGAACGTGATGCGTTCCACGACCGCCGACCGTCCTTTCACGAGGCGATGATGCTGCTCGCGGTGTGGTTGACGATCGGCAAGGAATTCCTGCTCATCCGGCGCGATCGGGTCGGCCTGTTCATGCTGTTGGTCGCGCCGATCGCCGTCATCGCAGCGGCCGGGTTTTCGCTGGCGAAAATTTATGGCGGTCAGCGGGCGCCGCGTGGCGAATATTCGGTGGCAGTTCTCGACGAGGACCACGGCGCGGTCGCGCGAGCGGTCCTCGACGCAATCACCCATCAGCCCGACTTGTCGGTTATTCATTCGTCGAGCCGCATTGCCGCGCAGCGGACTGTCCGCGAGGAAAAATTGGCGGTAGTCGGAATCGTAATTCCGGCGGGAACCACCGATGCGATCGAACACGGCCGCGCCGCGCGCCTCATTCTGTACACCGATCCGGTCAAGTATCTGCAGACCATAAAGATCGAGCTGACCCTTTCGGAGCTGTGCAGGAAAATCAGCGCCGCCGCCGCCGAGCAGGCGCGCAGTCAAACCGCCGAACGAACCCGCGACTTTACCAATCAGCTCGATCAAGCGCGCCAGGCCGCAGCGCAAGCTCGCGCCGACGCTACTCGTCTGGCAGCTTCAGCCGATGCAGCACGCGCGGCGGCCGCCCCCCGGATTCGCGCGCGCATCGAGACCGCGCTGACCGACGCGCGCGAACGAACCAGGCTCGCGCTCGATACTGAGATGGACCGCATCGAGCGCAAGCTGGAAGCCGACACCGCTACCCGTCAGGCGAAACTCGACGAACTTAAGGATTACCTGAGCCGCCTCGACGTCGCGCACGGCCAGTTCGAGACCTGGTTCGAGCAACTCAAGGAGCAGGCCGGCAGCCATGCCGCCGATATTCCCGCGCCGCCCACTATCCCCACGCTGCCGGCCGATTTGGACCTCGGCGGAATCAAGCTCGCGCCCATCGAGGATTTCAGGGACGCGAGGAGCAGGCTCGAAGGCGCGCTTACGATTCCACCGATCGATCTCAATCTGCCCGAGCTGCCGCCGGCGCCGAAAATTCCGCTCCTCAAAATTCCCGAGATGCCGGTAATCGATCCGAGCCTCGCGATTCCGGGCACGCTCGGACTCGCCGAGGTCGATCTGACCGGCAAGGAAATCGGCGAGTTCGCGGGATTCAACGCCTTCGATCTGCAGGTGCCAGGTTTCGCGGTGACGTTTCTTTTGATCGGGATGTTGATGGGCGTGTCGCTGGCGCTGATCGACGAGCATGATTGGGGCACGCTCGAGCGGCTGCGCTCCGCGTCGGCGCCGCTGTGGACGACGCTCACCGGAAAGTTGCTCGCGCGATTCGTAGTCGGATTCATCCAGATGGCGGTGCTGTTCGCGGCCGGATACGTGCTGTTTGGAATCTCACTTGGCCGCACGCCGGCCGCACTGATTCTGCCCGCGGCGGCGATCGCGTTCGCCGGCGCGGCCTTCGGCCTGATCGTTGCCGGAATCGGACGCACGCGCGACGCCGTGCTGCCGGTGGGAGCAATCGTGATCATGACGATGGCGGCGATCGGCGGTTGCTGGTGGCCGATCGACTTCGAGCCGCATTGGATGCAGCAGGTCGCGCTCGCGCTGCCGACCACGTGGGCAATGCGCGCATTCAACGATTTGATGATCCGCAACCTGGCTGCCTCGAGCGCGGTAGTTCCGGCCGCCGTCAATTTCGGATTCGGAATCATCTACACTGTCATCGGTGTCGCAATCGCGCGCCGCCGTTTCGGCTGATCGCACGACGATGGAGCACTTGCCAATTGAGTAAATCCGCAAATGAATTTCGCCACGCCCGGTCGCGCGCTCTGATTGCGCTGGCCGGCGCACTCGCGCTGACCGTTTTCCAGCCACGCGCGGCAGGCGCCGCGCTGATGCGATTCAAAGTTGACGCCGATCGGAGCACGGTCAGCGTAACAGTCGCGGAGCCGGTCGCCTTCATTCGCGGGAGCGCTACCGGCACGTTTCGCATAATTGATGGAGCGGTGAGCGGCGACCCCGCCAACATCCCGGCCACGGCGAGAGTGCGGATCCTGATGGACGCGACCAGCTATCGCAGCGACAATGCGTCGCGCGATCGCTCCATCACCGAAAAAACGCTCGAGGCGGACAAATACCCGACCATCGGATTCGAGAGCAACAGCATCGTCGGAGTCGTGAAGACCAGTCCGCACGAAGGCACCGCGATCGTGACCGGCTTCCTGACGCTCCACGGCGAAGCGCACGCCATGACCATGTCGGTCCACGCGATACTCGGCGCGGACGGCAGCTTCACGGGCGACGGCGAAGTGAAGTTCAATTACGAAGAGTTCGGCATCAAGGTGCCCGGCGTTATGTTTGGCGCGATTCTGGCCGGCGACGAGGCGACGGTTCGCTTTCATATCGTGGCCGTCAACGCCACCGCGCCTTCGCAGTAATCCGTTTGTCCGCGAGGCGGTCCATCAAATACAAGCTTGTATTATGGTGGAACTAGCGACTTTTCCGCGCGGCGCAAAAGTCCCGGCCGCGGTATCCGATCTAGCAGCAACGATTGAAGCCGACGGCGGTGCGGCGCTCGCCGCTTACCAGGAGCCGATCGGCGACCACTGGCATCTGTTCGCGATGCTCCCGCTCGCGAAAGTGGACGCGACGCCATATCAGCGCGACCTTTCGCCGGCGCATCTCAAGCGGATGATCGAGGTGATGAAAAAGCTCGACCGGTTTACCGAGCCGATCGTCGCCGTTCACTCCGCCGGCATTTATTGGACTCCCAACGGCAACCATCGGCGCGCCGCCGCGGTGAAGTCCGGCGCCAGGATGATTCCCGCCATCGTGATGCCGGATCCCGAGGTCGCTTTTCAAATCCTCGCGCTCAACACCGAGAAAGCTCACAACCTGCGCGACAAGGCGCTCGAGGTTATCCGGATGTATCGCGCGCGTCTCGCAGAGCGGCCAAAATCCGTCGAGAAGGACTTCGCGTTCGAGTTCGAGCGCGCGCATTTCATCACGCTCGGCCTGCTTTATGAAAAGAAACCCCGGTTTTCGGGTGGCGTTTACGCGCCGCTGCTTAGCCGGGTGGACGGATTCCTGAGCAAGCCGCTCAAGGAGGCGATCGAAGATCGCGAGGAGCGCGCGGCCCAGGTCGAGCGCGCCGACGATTTGGCGGTCGAGCTGGTGGCCGCGGGCAAGAAGCGCGGCTTGATACATCCTTATCTGAAGAATTTTATCGTCGCGCGATCCAATCCGCTGACGCGCACGCGAAAAAATCTTCCAACCTGCAAGGCGGCGCTGGCGAGCATGATCAAGGCGCTCGAGGAATTCGATCTCGGCAAAATCCACTTCGGGCAGATTCGCGACGCGGCGCAGATCGCCGCCGCGACCTCGGTCGCCGAGCCAACCTGAAGACGGTCAACGCGTCATGATTTCTGGTAGAGGCCGGTGCCGGCCAGCACTAGACCTATGATGATCGCCGCGCCGCCGACTAGCGGCGGCACGCTGTGCGAGGTGGGCTCAGTGGCCTGGACCTTCAAATCGCCAAGCGTCACCACGTTCTTGGTCTCGTTGGTAGTGAACTCCGGAATCGCGAGCCCCAACAACCCGAGCAGGGCAATAATCACTCCCACCATTACTATTGGCTTCACTCGATTGTGACTCCACTCGATTTTAGCCCAGCCTTAGACTTCATGATCGCATTACTCGCGATTCCGATCAGCAAGATGCCTATGCCCGCGATTCCGAACGCCTGCCATAGCGGTATCCATTCGTGAAGCAGCAGTATTCCCGCGCATAGCATGCATATTGCGCCGCAAATCATCACGGCGACCACAGTTAGAGTAGTTATTGCACTAGCTAGCCGGGTCTCCAGCGCTGCACCTATGCTGGTCTCCAGCATGTGAGCCTCGGACTGCAGGATGCGCGAGACGTCGTCCACCGCCCTGCCCACCAGCGTCGGCCAATCCTGTAAGGTCTCCGGCGCGCCGTTGGCCGTGTGCAACTGTTTTTCTGACATGAGATCAGCCACGCATACCTTTAGTGGGTTTCATCCGAGTCATGTGACATGTGCTTTGAGACTGCGAAACCGAGCAGCGTCGCGATTACGACCGGACCCGCGCCGCGGCTGGTTACTATAGAGCCGAACAGAAAGCCCAGCGCTCCGGCTATCAGCGCGGAGCCAACCGGATGGCTCTCGACGACGTGGTCGGGACGCATCTCATCTTCGACGCGTTCAACTTTGTCGTTGACATCGGCCAGCGTGTCGCGCAGGTTTTGGCGCGCGTCGTCGCGTTCAATCTGGATCGCGGAAATCTGTTCTTCCGTTGTCATGGTGTCCGTTGCCATAGCTTCCGCCTCGAGCTGCCGCGCGATCGGGCTTTTGATTATCGTGATTGCCGGTGACCAACCCGACGATGAAACTGGTGGCGGCCCCGCGCAGCGCGATCCGTCCCACCAAAGTTAGAAGCGCGAGCCCGATGCGGCTGTTGGCTCCGCCGCCGAAGACGAATCCGACGCCGCCGGCTATAGCCAGCGCCGTCAGCGGTTCCTCTCTGACGTATTCGCCGATGTCCCGCTCGCGCCGGCGCAGCCTCTCATCCGCGGAGGCGGCCTCTGCTGAATTATTCACGGCGTTCGCTCGCCGTTCAGGAAACGCGCCGAATGATCTGCGCGGCGACGTAGCCGACTCCGAATGCGACCGCGATTGCCAGCCACGGTTCACGGCGCACGAACTCGCGCAGGTCCATGTCAACGCCCTTGTCCTTGACGAATTGCTGCGCGGCGTCGTAGCCGTCCCTGACGGCCTGGGTAGCTTTGTCGGCTGCTTGACGGCCCTGGTCCATTGCACTGCGGACGCTGGAATTTGCGGTGTCTTCGAATGTCATTCCGGTTACCTCTGAGTCTCGCGGGTTTCTAAGTATGGTTGTTGGTTCCGATTGAAACGAATCCAGTTGTGTAGTTGAACGCCGAAAAATGTGGCGAGCACCCGGAAAGGGGGAGTTTCCCGGATGCCCGCCGTCGTACCATCACCGTCGCGATGGGCGCCGCTCGGATATGTGGCGGGCAGCCGAGAAGGGGGAGTTTCCCGGATACCAGCCGTCGTAGCTATCACCTCGCGACGAACACCGCTGGGCTGCTGGAAGAACAATCGTTTTTGAAGCGGTCGATTCGATCCTTGCTGATTTACCTCGAATAAATTTCATTTGCCGGCTATCACCGATCACTTCAACGCCGGCATTTTGAGTCCGGGTATGGCTCCGATCAACCCAAACGTTTGTAACAGCCAGATCAACACAACCACGAACACGACAATATTGAGCAAACTCTTGATAGCAGCGGCCATCGGGATGTAGGTATTGATGAGCCACATCACCAGACCGACTACGACTAGAATCACTACTATATTGACCAAAGTCACTCGGAGCACTCCATGGGGGCTGCCACTGTTTCAAAGGACTACCGCGTTGCTGTCTGTGCGAATCTGTAGGCTACGCTTGCCAGAAAATCAGGTCCAGTCGAGCACCCTATGGTTCGGTTACACGGGTAACGAAACCCAACGAAGATAATCAGCAAGAATTACAATTCGTCAGAGCCCGCCGCGACCGACCAGCAACCAGACCACCACCACGACGAGTATGAGCGGCACCAGGCCGCCAGCCGCGCCGTAGTTACTATAACCGTAGTAACCGCCTCCGCCGCCGAACAACAGGATTAGTATGATGATTAGTAGCAACATGACATTCTCCTTTCTCTATTTTCTCTAAATCACGAACTTCGTTTGCGGGAATGCTAGTACGGCGACGCATAGGTCGTCGTAGTGCGCCTCTGTACCGCCCCGTCATCGCCGTCAGTCGTTACGGTGGTAGTGCTTTGATCCGGCGAAGAGTATGGAGCTGGCTGCGTATACGAATATGGAGCCGGCTGCGAATAGGTCCGCTGCACGACGCCGTTGTCGTACTGAGTGGTGGTGGTAGTGTTGGCATCCGCTACCGGTGGCACCAAGATTGGAGGAGTGGTAGTATCGTATTGCCTAGTCGTGGTGGTTTCCGTGACATGAGTAGTAGGCGCGCAGCCGACTATGCATATCATCGCAACACCAACTCCCATCGCGATTCCTAGATTGGGTTTGTATTTCATTGTTGCTCCTGTCTGATGTTGTACTCTCTTGTCTAGCGATATACATCCACAAATACTCCAGCCGAGTTGAATAGAGTTATATGTGGCACCATTTGAGTAATAGTAAGTAGGATTACACACACGGATGTGCTGTCAGGCACGTTCTTGGGCGAATGCAGATAGAAGTTACCTTGCTCTTGGCGGAGACTGACAGAAGTTCGCGGATTCAACTTCAACGAGAGTAGTCAACGTTTCAGCAAACGCAACTGACAAGGAGTGTCATCATGGTTTTGTTCACGCATCGGAACGCACGCGCGGCAGGCGCGGCAGTAACTCTTCTCGGCGCAATCGCTTTGGCCAGCCCATCGTTTGCGGCCTCGAATCAAGTCCTGGCGAACGCTAGTTCGCAGCCGGCGATGGGGTCGACGACTTCGGATCCCACCGGCAAGGCGCCCGTCGAGGCGCGCATCAGGGATCTTCACAAGAAGCTCCACATCACCGCGGCTCAGAAGCCGCAGTGGGACGCACTAACGCTGGTGATGCGCGATAACGCGCAGGCGATGGTCGATCTGCAGAAACAGCGGACCGCGGACGTGCAGTCGATGAGCGCAGTCGAAGTCGTCAAATCGTACGAGTCCGTAATCGAAGCGCACGAAGATGGAATGAAGAAATTCGTTCCGCCTTTCGAGGCTCTCTACAACACCATGTCGGACGCGCAGAAGAAGACCGCCGACTCCCTGTTCCGCGGCCGCGAAAAAGCCTCGGCAGCAAAACAGACCGCAGCAAAGTAAAGCGGGAATCGATCCCGCGAGGCAGTGTTATTATGCAAGTATCGCTCAAACCGGAAATGAAATTATGCTCTAGGATAGCCAGGATTGCGGCGGCTATCGGGTTTGCGCTCGTGATTGGCAGCTTCGGTGTGGGGCCGGCGCGCGCCGCCGACAACCACCGTGGCGGAGGTGGCAATCGCGCCGTCGCTCATCGCGGTGGCGACAATCACGGCGGTTACCGCGGAGGCGGTGGCGGCTACGGCGGAACGGTCGTGGACAACTATTACGCCCCTCAGCCGGATTACTACGCGGCGCCTGAGCCTTACTACTATGGCGATGCGCCCGAACCGCCGCCGCAGGGCGTCAGCCTCTTCTTTGGCCTTTGATAGTAGCCGGACCCGCTCGACGGTAGTGTCCTGACTCTGAAGTTAGGACACTACCCGGTCGTCATCATCTCATTCGTGGTTCTTTACCCGCTGCTGACGGTCGCCGAGCCCATATACCATCGCGGTTTTGGTGGTGCCGAGTTTGATCCACTCCGCGCAATCGAGCTGCACTTTTTTGTAGAACTCTTCCGATAGCTCAAGGGACTCCTTGCTCACCTCTTCCAGCCGCTCGAACTTGCACTGGAATGCGAACTCACCGGATAGGGACTTTTCCAGCGCCCGGCTCCGCCATATTGCGATAGTAGTCTTACCCTTGAAGTGATGCCCGAAGTGTATGATGCCCATAGTATTCTGCACTTCCTCGACCGCGACATTGTTAACCAGCATCATTTTGGTTCTAGGTCGTATGTCTATGTTCTTGAGGGTCGGGAAGGCTTTGGCGATGTCCTCGATACCGCGATCGAGCTCGATTTTGGGTGACGTCAGGACGCATCCATGAGAATACACGCTGCGCATCCCGCCCAGCCGGTCGCGCTCGAGCAATAACTCTTCTTTGAACTTTACCTCGTCGTGTCCACCCAACTGCGGACGCACATCAACCGCCGCGGCGCTCGCGAGCTCCGGGGCGCGGAATTTGAAAGTCAGTTCGTGGCCGGGACGCGGCCATCCCTGGTCATAGAAGGTGCGCTTTCGCAGGATGAAATGGTTGTTGTAGAGATCGAACTGTGGAGTGTCATAGAACAGCACTTCCCGAACCTGGCTGTCGAATGCGTGTTTGTCGACATCTACCTTAAGGTCCAGTTTCTTAAGAGTCTTGGACGCGGCTTCCCAAAATTCGAGAAAACCGTCTTTGCTCGTAAACCTGTCGGGCTGCAGCAGGATCTTGTACTCGCGGTAATGGACGACGTCGCTCGCCAGATGCTCGGTTTCGGGATGCTTGCTGATGTGCTTGTCCATGGGCGGCACTATCCTCCAAGTACATTGGCGGAAACGAACTCCTCCGCTGGAGAACAAATTCGCTTCCCGCAATTGCCGCAATTGTACTTAAAAATTCGGATTTTCCAAATGACGGTGAGCGCGACGAAGTTCAGAAGGGACCGTGGCTGAGATGCGGCAACGCCGTTCCCCCGAGGAGGAACGGCGTTGCCGGTTACGTAAAGTCAGTTTTGGATGTGCCCCGCTTATGGCAGCACCACCGAGGCTGCGCCGTTGGTCGGCGAGAAGCCGGCTGCGAATTTCGGGCCCACCGTCCAGGTCCCGCTCGACTGGCTGTACAGCTCCGAGTAGTCATTCGTTGCGTTGGCGGTGCCGCAGGTGGTCGTCGCCTGTGTGCTGCCTATGACCACCGACTGCAGGCTCGGCGACGGAGTCGTGCATGCGCCGCCGATTACGATTACATCGGTCTCATCGGTCCCCGTTCCGATTACGCCGAGGCCATTTCCTTCACGCGGCTGATTGAGCTGTCCGTTCGTGAGCGAGGTGCTCGAGACGAAGGTTCCGCCGGTCCCGGTGCCCGGTTCGTACAGGTCGGTCTCGGACTGCGCCGCCTGCTTGATGCCGGTGGTGGCCGCGCAGGTCGATGGGGCAGTGCCTGCCTCGACGTCTACGCCGCCTGGCAGAATCACCTCGCCGGCGAGGCTGCCGGTTTCGAGCAGTGTCGCTGCTCCCGCGCGCTTGGTGCCCATCGTGTTGGCCGCCGGGCTCCAGGTCTGGGTCGACGGGTTGAACACCTCGGCGGTGTTAAGCGTCGTCGCCAGCACTGGCGACGAGCTGACGGTGCAGGCGCTCGAAGTTGCCTCGATGCCGCCGAACGCCACCAGCTGGCCGGACAGCGCGCCGGTAACGACCGAAGGATCCATTGCAACCAGCGCGAACAGTTCGCGCGGGGTCGCCAGCGACCCGGAGGTCTGGGTGAAGGTCTGCGTGGCCGGGTTGAAGATGAACGACAGGTTCGACGACTCGCCCAGGAACGAGACGAGGTCACCGCCCGCCAGCAGCACTTGGCCGCCGTCGTTCGGGATCAGCGCTGCGCCCTGGTCCACCATGCCGCACTCAGAAGTGTCGGCCGCAGCCGTTCCACCAGTGCCGGCGGCCAAACCCGAGGCCGCCGTGAACTGGAACGTGGTGGCGCTGGGAATCGCGGTTACGACGAAGGTTCCGTTGTAGCCCGCCTGGCTGACGTTGGCGATGCTGACCTGATTGCCGACGATCAGGTTGGACGGATTCGCCGTCGTCATGGTGATCGTCGCCGTGCTTGCGCTCTCGGAGGCGGACGAGATGGCGCTCGTAGGCCCTGCGCATAGAGAAGGAAGACCGGTGGAGCATGTCGTCCCTGTCGGGCAAGCGGGAATCGAGCCGATGGCAGTAAAGGCGTCAGTGCTTGGGTTGTACAACTCGGCTGTGTTCAACCCCACTTGTCCGGTCGGTGCGCCCGAACCCGGCGGCGGCGTCGTGATGCTCAGGAACGAGCTACCGCTGGAACCGCCAACGATCAGCACCTGACCGTCCAGTGCGGTGCCGCTACCCTCGATCAAGGTGGCGCTCGGGCCGCTGCGCGCCGAGGTCATCACGCCGCCGCTGTTGCTGCCGGCGTAGGTGAACGACTGGGTGCTCTCGCTGTACAGCTCCGCCGTGTTCAGCGCGTTGCACTGGAACCCACTGGTCCCGCCATAGCTTGCCGCCGAGCAGGTCTCGCCGCCAACGATCAGAGTCAACCCGTTGGTCAGCACGACCGCCGCTGCAGACTCGCGCGCGGTGTTGAGCGAGCCCACCAGTTGGAAGCAGTTACCGGTTGTGTTGAAAATCTGGGCGGACGCGCTGGACACCGTCGCGGTGGCAAGGTTGATGGCGCCGCCCAGCTTGCCGCCTACGTCGCCGCCGGCGACCAGGATGCCTCCAGACTCGGAGGCTGCCGGAGAGCAGGTCGGAGTTGCCGTTGGGGTGGCGGTTGCGGTTGCCGTCGCGGTCGCCGTCGCTGTCGCTGTCGCCGTCGCGGTTTTGGTCGCGGTCTTGGTGGCAGTCGCGGTCTTGGTCGCGGTCGCAGTCTTAGTCGGAGTCCCGCTGGTAGTAGACGTCGCGGTTGCCGTTGCAGTCGGTGCCGTTGCAGTCGGTGTCGCCGTCAACGTGGCCGTAGCAGTCGACGTCGGCGTCGCCGTTGCCGTGGCGGTCACGGTAGCCGTTGCGGTGTTCGTTGCGGTGGCGGTTGCCGTTGCGGTGTTCGTGGCGGTCGCCGTGGCAGTGTTGGTGGCAGTCGCTGTGGCAGTTGCGGTGTTGGTCGCGGTCGCCGTAGCCGTCTGCGTGTCGGTCGCAGTCGCCGTCGGCGTGGCGGTCGCTGTTTGCGTGTCGGTCGCGGTCGCGGTGGCCGTCGCAGTCGGTGTGGCCGTCGCCGTTTGCGTGTCAGTCGCGGTGGCCGTAGCCGTCTGCGTATCGGTCGCCGTGTTGGTCGCCGTAGCTGTCGCGGTTGCCGTGGCTGTCGCCGTTTGCGTGTCGGTTGCCGTCGCAGTCGCGGTTGCGGTGTTGGTGGCGGTCGCGGTTGCAGTGTTGGTCGCGGTTGCGGTGTTCGTTGCGGTCGCTGTCGCCGTTGCTGTGTTGGTGGAGGTGGCAGTCGCAGTGGCTGTTGCCGTCGGCGTTGCTGCCGTACCGAATGCGACTCCGACGAGGGCTACCGTTTTGGTGCTCACTTGCGCATCGTCGACAAAGGTCAGCTTTCCAGTTTCGGCGGTCCCGTTCGCATCAGTATCAGTGGTCGGATTGAATGTCACCGAGACCTGGCAGCTCGAATTCGCCGGCACCGAGCCGTCGCAGCTATTCGCTGTTATGACGAATGGGCCGCTGGTGCTGATCGAACTGAAGGTGACAGGTACTGCGTTGGAATTGGTGAGCGTGACGGTCATGGGGGCGGATATTGTGCCTACCTCGACTCTCCCAAACGACAGGGAGGTCGGCGATACGGTGGGAGTGACGATGTAGCCCACGCCTGCGGCAGTGATCGACTGGGTGGGTAGGTACGCATTGTCGGTGACGACGATTTGCTCTTCGCTGTCGCCGGTTTGAGTAGGAGTGAAAATCACGCCAAAAGTGCAGGTGCCGCTGGCGGCGACCTGTGTTCCGCTGCAGGTGTCATCGGTAGTGGTGAAAGGGGCCGACACCACGACGCTGGTGACGCTCAGTGAAACCTGGTTGGGGTTGGTCAAGGTGATCGTCCGCGCGGCGGAGGGAACGTCAAGCGGCTCTTCGCCGAAGCTCAGGTGAGTGGGCGAGAAGGTCGGCCTCAAGATGATGCCCGTGCCGGAAAGATTCACCGTTTGCGGGCTGTTGAAGGCGCCGTCGGTGATCGTCAAGGCGCCAGTGCGCTTACCGGCCTGGCTCGGAGTGAACACGACACTGACAACGCAGTTTCCCGAGGGCGCGAGCGTGGTGCCGCTGCATCCATCGCTCGAGAGGCTGAAATCTCCGGAAGGGACAACGCTGGTAATCTGGAGGGGAGAGCTGTTCGGATTGGTAAGGGTTACGTTTTTGGCGGCGGAGGTTGTCTCGACTTCCTGCTCCGGAAACGAGAGCGCCAGCGGGCTGATGGTCAACCTTATTTCCGAGGCGAGCGCGGGCGCGGCGCCGAATGCGGTCAGGATCGAAATGACAGTCAGAGCGAGCGCGGTGAGTCTTGCGGCGCGAATTACCCTCGCGAGAGCTGGATGCGACGGCTTGAGACTCAGTGAGGGTCGGTTGGACAGGTTAGCGCGTTTGGTCATGGCGCATTCCTCTTTCGAGTCGAGGGAGTTGAGCTTGTAGGTAGCGGGTTAGCAAATTGTTTTCATGTGGGCAAGGCAAATCGAGCAGCACGAGTGAGAGAGAGATCTCGAGTAGCTAGAAATTCACCGATGGGCCGGGTGTGGATGGCTCTATCTGACCGTCCGGCAATCAGTCGAGGCGCAGCAAGTCGAGGTTTGAGGCGAGAATTAGCGGTTCAGCGCGCGAATTTGGGTATCGGCTTTTTGGTAATAAATTTTGTGGCGTTGCACAGAAGGATTGGGACCCTTCGAGTGTTTCACTGGCGAGCCACGCGCGAGAATGACAGAAGAACACCTCCGAGCTGGGCCAGAGTGAATCCGAGCAAGGCGATACCGAAGCAGCTGTACGAATATTTCGCGTCCGCGGGCCTTTGCGTACCGCGACTGACGAGGAATTCGCGCAGCGCGACGGGGTCGTAATCGGCAAACAGATTGTCCAGATCCTTCGGCACGAGATTCCCGAGAACGCTGGGAAATCCCGAGCGATGAGTTACCAGATCGGTAAGGTGATCATCCGCTGCATCGAACAACCACAGTCTGCTAGAAGTCAGGGCGATTCCCAGCGCGACACTTCCCAGGCACAAGCGCCGAATCATTCGCACAGATGCGCGATGATTTCGAGGCAACCAGTTCGGCTGTCTGGTGCTGGGCGAATATTCGGCGCGAAGCGCGTCGATCTCGGCGAGATGTCGCGCGGTAAGGCGCGCTCGGCAACCGATTATGCAAAGCGGCGGGCCTTTGAGGCCCGCCGCTTCGTTGCGCGCGATGTTAAGTGCTCGCCGGACCTCTATTACTTTTTGGCGGCCTTGCCGGTCCCGGACAGCGGGCGCATCTGCGGTGCTCCTGCCGCGTCGTCGTTGATGATCAACTCTCCGTTTTGCTCCATAGTATTCGTCGGACTGAAGGTCACCGAAACTCTACAGCTCTGTCCCGGCGCCAACGATGTGATGCATGGGCTGCTGACCGCGAACGGCGGGGAGGCAGTCTCACCGGTGATCGATACGGTAATCCCACTGTCGTTCTTGATCATCACCTGCTTGGGTTTGCTGACCAAATCAACCCTGGTCGATTTGCCGAAGTGCAGCCCGGACGTGGGTGTAATCTTCAGCTCGCCGACGCCAGGTGTTGGCGTCGCAGTTGGTGTGGCGGTGGCCGTCGCTGTCGCGGTTGCAGTAGCCGTCGGTGTCGACGATCCGGTTGATGTCGCAGTTGATGTCGCCGTTGCAGTCTGAGTCGCGGTGGCCGTCGCCGTTGCAGTCTTGGTCGCCGTTGCCGTAGCCGTCGGTGTCGATGATCCAGTTGACGTCGCAGTTGCCGTTGGCGTCGCAGTTGGTGTGGCAGTTGCAGTCGCCGTCGCGGTTGCGGTCGGTGTAGACGATCCGGTTGCCGTCGCGGTCGCCGTGCGGGTGGCGGTCGCGGTTGCAGTCGGCGTGGAAGTGGCCGTCGCAGTCGAACTGGAGGTTGATGTCGGAGTCGCAGTCGCGGTGGCAGTCTGAGTTGCGGTCGCGGTGCGCGTCGAGGTCGCGGTCGCCGTAGCTGTCGCAGTCGAACTGGATGTTGATGTCGGAGTCGCAGTCGCTGTGGGCGTTGCGGTCCTGGTCGCGGTTGGCGTCGCCGTCGCGGTTGCCGTAGCCGTCACGGTCGGCGTCGCGGTATTGGTTGCAGTAGCTGTCGGCGTAGTCGATCCGGTTGATGTTGCAGTTGGTGTCGGCGTCGCGGTAGCGGTAGCAGTCGCGGTCTTGGTCGCAGTAGTCGAGGTTGCCGTCGCCGTGGCAGTCGCCGTTGGAGTTGCCGTCGCGGTTGCCGTGGGCGTCGCAGTTTTCGTCGTTGTCGCTGTCGCCGTCGGCGTGCCGCTAGTCCCTGTCGCCGTCGGTGTTGCGGTGCGAGTTGCGGTCGCTGTCGCCGTTGCTGTCGCCGTTGCTGTCAGCGTTGCTGTGCTGGTCGCCGTCGGCGTCGCGCTCGATGTAGAAGTAGAAGTTACGGTTGCGGTCGGCGTGGGACCCCCTATCGGCTCCGAGTACTCCAACGCCCGATTGTTCCCCTTATCCGTCACGTAGAGGTTGTTCGACGCGTCCACTGCTACTCCGGCTGGAGCGCTCAGGCTCGTGGAGCTAATCCCCGTGCATGCATTCGACGTGAAACTGCCGCACGTTCCAAAGACCGTATCGGCGGTCGTGTCGGTGGTCAGCGGAGCGTTGTACTCCAGCACCCGCTTGTTGGTGCCATCATTCACATATACGTTGCCCAGGCTATCCACGGCGACTGCGGTTGGACCGTCGAGGCTGTTGGCGCTTTCTCCGCCATCATTGGCTTTTCTCGAGGTGAAGCTCCCGGCCTGGCCAAAGACCGTATCTGCCGTGTCGTTGGTCAGCGGGCTGTTGTACTCCAGCACGCGGTTGTTGTCGCTGTCTGCGACATATAGATTGCTCGACCCGTCAACCCCGACTCCCGTTGGATCGCACAGGTCGTTGGCGGTCGGTGGTCTCAGAATCGGGAGGAAGGTGCTTTCGTAATTGCACGCGTCGTTGGCCGAGTTCGAACGGGTGAAGCTCCCACCCTGCCCAAAGACCAGGGCGGCGGCGGTGCCGGTGCTCAAAGGGGCGCTGTACTCCAGCACTCGGCTGTTGCTGCTATCCGCCACGTAGAGGTTGCCCGACCCGTCCACCGCGACTCCGGAAGGATCGCACAGGTCGGAAGCGGTGGGAGTGGCGGTTCCCGTGTCGCTGTTGCATCCCGTCAATGTAAAGCTATCGCCTTGGCCGAGGACCAGGCTGGCGGCACCGCCCACACACGGGAATACTCCGGCGCAGGCCGTATATGGATTCGCGTACTCCAGCACTCGGCTGTTTCCAAAATCCGCCACGTAGAGGTTGCCCGACTTGTCCACGGCGATGCCCTCTGGATCGCACAGGCTGCTCGCGCCGGCGGTATCGCTGGTCCCGTTGCACAGGTATGAGAGGAAATCGGGCTGTCCAATCACCAGGTCCGCCGCTTCGCCATTGGTGAACGAGGCTGCGTTGTTCCAGCCCAGCACCCGGTTGTTGGTGTAATCCGCGACGTAAACTCGATTCGGCGCAGCGCTCGTATCGATCGCCACGCCCTCAGGGCTGTACAGCCCCTGAGCGTCCACCAGGTTGGCAGCGTTATGCGTTAAATTGTCCTGCCCAAGCGAGCTGTCGGCGGTGGTGTCGGTGGTCAGCGGGGTGATGTAATTCAACGCCCGGTTGTTGGAAGTATCCGCCACGTAGACGTTATTTGATACGTCCACCGCCACGCCCTGCGGCTTGCACAAATCGTCGGCAGTGGAGATACCGTCGATGAAGACGTCGAAATTGCAAACATTCGAAGTGAAGTCCCCGCCCTGGCCAAAGACCGTATTCGCCGTGGTGTTGGTCAGCGGGGTGTTGTACTCCAGCACTCGGCTGTTGCCTTCATCCGCCACGTAGAGGTTTCCCGACCCATCCGCCGCGACGCCAATCGGGTCGCACAAGTCGACGTCGGTGGAGGTGCCGTCGGTGGTGTCGGAGTTGCACGCACTCACGGTGAATTTCCCGCCCTGCCCAAAGACCTTATCCGCCGTGGCGTTGGTCAGCGGGGTGTTGTACTCCAGCACGCGGTTGTTGTCGGTATCCGCCACGTAGAGATCGCCCGAGTCCACCAGGACTCCTTTTGGATCGCACAGGTCGACGTCGGTGGGAGCGGCTGTATCTCCAGTGTCGCTGTTGCATCCCGACGACGTGAAGAGCCCGCCCTGGCCAAAGACCTGGGCCGCAGTGACGCCGGTGGTCAGCGGGGTGGTGTACTCCAGCACTCGATCGTTTCCGGAATCCGCCACGTAGAGGTTGTCCGACGTGTCGACCGCGACTCCTACCGGGCTGCACAGATCGACGGCGCTGGGAGTGGAGCTTCCCGTGTCGCTGTTGCATTCCTTCGACGTGAAGCTACCGCCCTGCCCAAAGACCAGGCTGGCGGCACCACCCACACACGGGAATACTCCCGCGCAGGCCGTATATGGATTCGCGTACTCCAGCACCCGGCTGTTACCCATATCCGCGACGTAGAGGTTGCCCGACCCGTCCACCGCGACTCCGGCTGGACTACACAGGCTGCTTGCGCTGGCGGTACCGCTGGTCCCGTTGCACAGGTAGGAGATGAAATCGGCCTGTCCAATCACCAGGTCCGCCGCTTCGCCGTCGGTGAATGAGGCGGCGTTGTTCCAGCCCAGCACCCGGTTGTTGGTGTAGTCCGCGACGTAAATTCGATTCGGCATGACGCTTGCGTCGATCGCCACGGCCTCGGGGCTGTACAGCCCCTTGGCATCCACGAGATTGGCCGCGCTATGCGCGAAATCGAACTGCCCCAGCACACGGTCGGCAGTAGTGCCGCTCGCCAGCACAATCACCGCACACAGCGCGAGGGGGACCAGCGCTGCCGTAATCCTTAGCCGCCGATGCCACTTTCCAACGCGTCCAACTAGCGAATGCATTGACTCATCCTCTTGATGGGAGCAATCTTTCCGCGGGCCTAGGGTCCCCCACCAAGCGACCCGATCTGCGTCCTGACTTTCGAAGTGTCTTGTCCATAGCTCCTTAGCGGACCCGCGTCAAGCCAATTTGATCAGGCAATGATAATTTG
>CAWHWI010000002.1:0-75000 GCA_963833025.1 uncultured delta proteobacterium
CGGTCCGGATGCAGCTCGCCAATCGGCGCTCCGGAACGGCGTCCACCAAGACTAAGGGACTCATCTCCGGCGGCGGCCGCAAGCCGTGGCGGCAGAAGGGCACCGGACGCGCGCGGGCAGGCTCGACACGCTCCCCAATCTGGCGTCACGGCGGAACGATCTTCGGTCCGCAGCCGCGCGACTATTCTTACAAGATGCCGAAAAAAGCGTGGCGCGCCGCTTTGTGCCTGGCAATTTCCGATCGCGCTCGAAACGGCAGGCTGTTCGTCGTCGAGTCGCTCGACCTGCCCGAGCCGAAGACCAAGGCCGCCAAGGCCGCGCTCGGCAAGCTCGGCGTCGAGCATGCGCTGATAGTGACCGGAGAAGCCGACGCCAAGTTTCTGCTCGCCGCGCGCAACCTCGCCGCGCACAAGGTGCTCGCAATCGAAGGCCTCAACGTATACGACGTGCTCAACTACCGGGAACTCGTGATGACCACTCAGACCGCCAAGGCGATCGAAGCACGGTTTGCGGGAGAAGCGACGGCCCGCTCTGCGGGGGAATCAAATGAGTAGTCCCGAGAGCCTGATTCTCGCGCCCATCATCACCGAGAAGGGCACCATGGCCAACGAAAGGGCCGGCCAGGTACTGTTCCGCGTGCGTCCCGGCACCAGCAAGGACCAGATTCGCGAGGCCGTCGAGCATCTGTTCCACGTCACCGTGCTGAAGGTCCGCACCTCGAACTTCATGGGCAAGGAACGCAAAAAAGGCGCAATCAAGGGCCGCCAGAGCGACTGGAAAAAGGCTTACGTAACCCTGAAGGAAGGCGACAAGATCGAATTCTTCGAAGGCCTATAAGACGATGGCAGTGATTCAACTTAATCCGCGCACGCCCGGGCAGCGCTTTATGCAGATAGCGGACTTTTCGGAGCTCACGAAGAAGGAGCCTGAAAAGAGTCTGCTCGTCCCGGTCAAGCGCACCGGCGGACGCAATAATCGCGGACGCATGACCTCGCGTCATCGCGGCGGCGGGCATAAGCGCCGTCTCCGCCTGATCGATTTCAAGCGCAACCGCGACGGCATTCCGGCCGTGGTCGCCGCGCTCGAGTACGATCCCAATCGCTCCGCCAATATCGCGCTGCTCCACTATGCCGACGGTGTGAAGACGTACATTCTTGCGCCTGACGGATTGAAAGTTGGCGCCAAGGTCGAGTCGGGCGAGAGCGCCGACATCAAGCCCGGCAACGCCCTGATGCTCAAGAACATCCCGCTCGGCACCGTCGTTCATGCAATCGAGATGAAGCCAGGGGCCGGCGCCAAGCTCGCGCGCGGCGCGGGCGTGCAGGCGCAGTTGATGGCGAAAGAGGGCAAGATGGCGCTCCTCAAGCTACCCTCGGGCGAGCAGCGGATGGTGCAGGCGGATTGCCGCGCCACTATCGGCCAGGTCGGGAATCTCGACCACGAAAATATTTCTATCGGCAAGGCCGGGCGCTCGCGATGGCTCGGCAAGCGCGGTCATGTGCGTGGAGTTGCGATGAACCCCGTCGATCATCCGCACGGCGGTGGCGAGGGCAAGTCGAAAGGTAACCATCCCCAGTCGCCGTGGGGCACGCCCGCCAAGGGATACAAGACGCGCAAGAAGCAGCCGTCGGACAATCTGATCGTCAGCCGGCGGCCGCGCGGGAAGCATTAATCGTTATGGCCAGGTCACTGAAAAAAGGTCCGTTCGTCGACGGGCATCTGCTGAAGAAAGTCACCACTGCGTCGGCCTCGGGCGACAAGCGCATCATCAAGACCTGGTCGCGGCGCTCGATGATCACGCCGGACATGATTGCGCTGACCTTCGCCGTTCACAACGGCCACAAGTTCATCCCGGTGTATTGCACTGAGAACATGGTCGGTCACAAGCTCGGCGAATTCGCGCCGACGCGCACTTTTCACGGCCATGCCGGCGATCGCAAGGGCGAAGTGAAGGCTGCCGCCATTCCTTCCGCACCCGCCGCGCCGTCCGCACCGGCCGGGGCCAAGGCGTAAGCGGGGAAGTTGTAAGAGTCATGGAATCCATATCGCGAACCCGCTTCATCAGAATTTCGCCGCGCAAGCTCAAGCTTGTGTGCGAGTTGATCGCGGGCAAGAAAGTCGATCAGGCGCTGTCGATTCTTGAGTTCACGCCCAAGAAGGCGGCCCGCTTCGTCTCGAAAACGCTGCTCGCCGCGATTGCCAACGCCCGCGATCAGCAGAACGTCGACGAGGACAACTTGTTCGTAAAACGCGCGACCGCCGACACCGGGCCGACCTGGAAGCGTTCGCTCACGCGCGCACACATGCATGCGACGCCGATCCATAAACGCACCAGCCATCTCACGGTAATCGTGGACGAGCGGGCGTCCTGAGGTCTCAGATGGGACAGAAAGTACATCCGCGCGGTTTTCGCCTCGGCATCATCGAGAGTTGGGACTCACGATGGTACGCGAGCCACGACTACGCCAAGTTGCTGCACGAGGATTTGAAGCTGCGCGACTTCATCAAGAAGCGGCTCTACCACGCCGGCATCTCGCGGATTGAAATCGAGCGGATGGCCAACAAGGCCAAGATAAATATTTACACGGCGCGCCCCGGTATCGTCATCGGCAAGAAGGGCGCGGAAATCGACAAGCTGAAAGTCGACATCCAGAAGCTGATGAAAGGGCGCGACTCCTTCATCAATATCCACGAGGTCCGCCGTCCCGACCTCGACCCGCAGCTGGTCGCCGAGAATATCGCGCTCCAGCTCGAGCGCCGCGTCGCGTTTCGCCGCGCGATGAAGGAAGCCGTCACCCGCGCGATGCGGATGGGCGCGCAGGGCGTCAAGGTCCACGTCGCGGGACGCCTCGGCGGTGCGGAAATCGCGCGCCAGGAATGGTATCGCGAGGGTCGCGTGCCGCTACAGACTCTCCGTGCCGACGTCGCGTACGGATTTGCCGAAGCGCGCACGACCTACGGTCAAATCGGCGTTAAGGTCTGGATTTTCCGCGGCGAAGTCTTAACCCGCAAGGATGCGGACGCGAAACGCGCAGGAACGCCTGTGCAGGCGAATTGACGAACCAAGATGCTCGCACCAAAAAAAGTTAAGTGGCGCAAGATGATGAAGGGCCGCGTCCGCGGCGCCGAATCGCGCGGACTCACGCTCGCGTTCGGCGACTACGGACTCAAGTCGCTCGAGACTTGCCGTATCGACACGCGCGCGCTCGAGGCCGCCCGTATCGCGCTCACCCGCCACATCAAGCGCGGCGGCCGCGTCTGGATTCGCGTCTTCCCCGACAAGCCTTTCACCAAGAAGCCGGCCGAAACCCGCATGGGCAAGGGCAAGGGCTCGCCCGAAGGATGGGTCGCGTGTGTCCGGCCGGGCAGGATTCTGTTCGAGATGGAAGGCGTCGATTACGCAACGGCGAAAGAGGCGATGCGCCTGGCGTCGCACAAGTTGCCGATCAAAACAATTATGGTACAGCGCGAGGAGGGCGGCCTTGGAGCTTGACGAAATGCGGCAGATGACCGCCCCCGATTTGCGGGTCAAGGAGCACGAGGCGCGCGAGGAAATTTTCCGCCTGCGCCTCAAGCTGCGCACCAACCAGCTGGACAATCACGCCGGCTATCGCCGCGCGCGCCGCGAGCTGGCGCTCATCATGACTTTGCTCGGCGAGAAGGCGCGCGGCGAAAAGGCAACGGAGAAGAAGGCAGGTTAATGCGGGAGCGAATTAAACGGCGCGAGGGTACTGTGGTCTCGGCCAAGATGACCAAGACCGTGCTGGTCAAAGTCGATCGCATGGTCGAGCATGCCCTTTACGGCAAGCGCGTGCGCCGCAGCACGAAATTCATGGCGCATGACGAGCGCGGCGAGTGCAAGGAAGGCGATCGCGTGCAGATCATCGAGTCGCGTCCGCTTTCGAAAAACAAGCGCTGGCGCGTCAGCCGCGTACTCAAAAAGGCCGCGGGGTAAGGGCGCGACAAGATGGTACAGGTGCAAACAGTTCTGGATGTCGCCGATAACTCGGGCGCCCGCAAAGTGATGTGCATCAAGGTGCTCGGCGGCTCCAAGCGCCGGTACGCGTCGGTCGGAGATGTGATCGTGGTCGCAGTCAAAGAGGCGATTCCCAACGCCAAGGTCAAAAAAGGCGACGTGTCGCGCGCCGTGATCGTGCGCACCGCCAAGGAAATCAGCCGCGACGACGGCAGTTACATCCGCTTCGACGGCAACTCCGCCGTGCTGCTCGACAAGGATCACGAGCCGGTCGGCACCCGCATCTTCGGTCCTGTCGCCAGGGAATTGCGCGCAAAGAAATTTCTGAAAATAATCTCGCTAGCGCCGGAGGTGCTGTGATGGCGTCGGCGAAGTACAAGATTAAAAAAAATGACACCGTGATGGTCGTCGCCGGCCGCGACCGCGGCAAGACCGGCAAGGTGATGCGCGTGCTGCCCGAGCGCGGCCGCGTCGTGATCGAGCGGCTCAATATCGTCAAGCGGCACAGCAAGCCGCGCGGCGCGCAGAGCCCGGGCGGAATCGTCGAGAAGGAAGCGCCGCTCGATATCTCGAACGTCATGATTTTTTGCGATCGCTGCAACGCTCCGGTCAGGGTCGGGGTCAAGATCGCTGACGACGGCTCCAAGAGCCGGGTCTGCCGGCGCTGCGGCGAGCATATAGGTAACGACTAATGGCCGATAAAAAGGAAAAGCCGGACAAAGCCGAGCAGGCTGCTAAAGCCGAGCAGACCGCCAAGTCCGACCAGGCGGCCAAGGCCAAGCGCGAGGGCAAGGCCCGCCAGGCTCAGCAGAAACAGGCGGCCGAAGAAGCCAAGTCTGCCGCTGCGGCGCCGCTGCCGCCCGAGCCCAAGCTGCCCGCGCGCCTGCGCGTTCGCTTCGAGAATGAAATCGCGCCGGCGTTGATGCGCGAGCTGAAAATCGACAACAAGATGCGCGTGCCGAGGCTCGAGAAGATCACGATTAACATGGCGCTTCAGGAAGCGCGCGACAACGTGAAGATTCTCGACTCCGCGCTCGAAGAACTGAAGGTGATCGCCGGGCAGAAACCCGTGCTGACGCGCGCGCGCAAGGCAATCTCGAACTTCAAGCTGCGCCAGGGGATGCCGATTGGCGTGATGGTCACCCTGCGGCGCGAAAAGATGTGGGAGTTTTTCGACCGGCTCGTGAATATCTCGCTGCCGCGCGTGCGCGACTTCCGCGGCGTCAGCGACAAGGCCTTCGACGGCCGCGGCAACTACTCGCTCGGGCTGAAGGAACACACGATTTTTCCCGAACTCAACCTCGACAAGGTCGAGAAGGTGAAGGGCTTGACGATTTCGATCACGACCACGGCGCGCAGCGACTTCGAGGGGCTGACTCTGCTCCGCGCGCTCGGGATGCCGATGCGCGGTGCGGCCGAGCGCGAGGCTGACGCCGCCAAGGCGGCCGCGGTCGCGCAGGCCCATGCCGCCGCCAGGGCTGCGGTCGCGGCCGCTGCAACGCCGCCGCCCACGCCGGAGCCGGGAGCATAAGGATAAGCTGAATGGCAAAAACGTGCCTGCGGGTCAAAGCAACCCGCAAACAAAAATTCAAAGTGCGCCAGTACAACCGCTGCCCGCTATGCGGCCGCGCGCGCGCCTACTATCGGCGTTTCAAAATGTGCCGGCTATGCCTGCGCAAGAACGCACTCGACGGCAAGTTGCCCGGCGTTATCAAGGCGAGTTGGTAAGAGCGTAAAAGAGTAAGAGAGACCAATAATGTCGCAGACCGATCCGATTGCAGAACTGCTTACGCGAATCCGCAACGCGATGCGCGCGCGGTACAACGAACTCACGCTGCCGCATTCACGCCTGCGCGAGGCGATTTGCCGCGTGCTGATGGCCGAGGGTTTCCTCGCGGGCGTCGAAGTCGGCGGCGAAGCGCCCAAGAAGATGCTCGCGCTCAAACTTCGCTACTCGCCCACCCGCGAGTCGGTCATTCGCGGCATCGACCGCATCAGCAAGCCCAGTAATCGCCGCTATGCCGGCGCCGCCGAAATCGGCAAGGTGCGCGGCGCGATGGGCGTGCAAATCGTATCGACGCCGCTCGGCGTGATGACGGGGCGCGAGGCGCGGCGCCGCAAAGTCGGCGGCGAAATCCTCTGCAGGGTCTGGTAATCAACCATGTCGCGGATAGGAAGACTGCCAATTCATCTCGACAAGAGCGTCAAGGCGACCGTCACCGACGGCAAGCTCAAAGTCGAAGGTCCCAAGGGCAAGCTCGAGCTCACGCTTCATCCCGGCTTCACCGCCGAGATCAAGGATTCGGAAATCGTCGTGAAGCGTCCCGGCGACACCGGTGAAGAGCGCTCGATCCACGGTCTCATGCGCAAGCTGGTCGCCAATATGGTCGAGGGCGTCGGCAAGGGCTTCACTCGCGTGCTCGAGATAAACGGCGTCGGCTACCGCGCCGAAGCCAAGGGCCAGCAAGTCAACCTGACGCTCGGCTACTCGCATCCGATCGTCTATCAGCTGCCGCCCGGCGTCACCGCGAAAGTCGAAAAGCAGGTGACCGTCACGCTCGAGAGCGCCGACCGCCAACTCCTCGGCACGGTCGCGGCGCAGATTCGCGAACTCAGGCCGCCGGAACCGTACAAGGGCAAGGGAATCAAGTACGCGACCGAGACGATTCGCCGCAAAGCCGGCAAGGCCGCGGCGGGTTCGACTTCGGCGTAAGGTAAGAAGGTTAGTTGCGACTATGGCTGTAGAACGATCGGAAAAACGCAAGCTGCGCCAGAACCGGGTGCGCCGCAAGGCGGTCGGCAACGACCAGCGCCCGCGGCTGTCCGTGTTCCGCTCGCTGCATCATATTTACGTCCAGGTTATCTCCGACGAGAGCGGACGCACGCTCGCCGCCGCTTCGACCGAGACCGCCGGCCTGCGCGACGAACTCAAGAGCAAGCGCAACCTCGCGGCCGCCAAAGCGGTCGGCAAGGCCATCGCCGAGCGATGCCTTCAGAGCGGCATTTCCAGCGTCGTGTTCGATCGAAACGGATTTCTCTATCACGGCCGCGTCAAGGCGCTGGCCGACGCGGCGCGCGAAGCGGGGTTAAAATTTTGAACGGCAGGCAACGAACACTGAAAGAAGGCACGGTCACGCAGCGCATCGATCCGCAGGGCCTCGAGATCAAAGAGAAGGTCGTGCATATCAACCGCGTCGCGAAAGTCGTCAAGGGCGGCCGCCGCTTCAGCTTCAGCGCGCTGGTGGTCGCCGGCGATCACAACGGGCTGGTCGGTTTCGGCCTCGGTAAGGCTAACGAAGTTCCCGAGGCGATTCGCAAGGGCGTCGACAGGGCTAAAAAGAGCCTGGTGCGCGTGCCGATTCAGGACGGTACGATTCCGCACGAAGTGGTCGGACGTTTCGGCGCGGGACGCGTCGTGCTGCGGCCGGCCGCCGAGGGCACCGGCGTCATCGCGGCGGGCGGCGTGCGCGCCGTCGTCGAGCTCGCCGGCATCCGCAACATTCTGACCAAGCGGCTGGGCTCGTCGAATCCTCACAACCTCGTCAAGGCGACGCTCGAGGCTCTGGCCGAGCTGCGCAGCACTCAGGATATCAATCGTCTCCGCGGCCGCACCCCCAATCATCCCGAAGCCGCCGCGTGACCGAGGTTTAGCGAGATCGGTGAATACAAATGTCCGATAAAATTCGCGTCAAGCTCGTCGGCAGTCCGATCAGCACCAAACGCCGCGTCCGCGAGACGGTCAAGGGCCTCGGCCTCGGCAAAGTCGGCAGCGTGCGCGAGCTCAAGCGCAGCGCCGCAGTCGAAGGGATGGTCAAGCGGTTGAAACATCTCGTCGTCGAGCTCAAGGATTAAAGGCTTCGACATGGATTTGAAGGATTTGAAACCATCGCCCGGCTCGACCCATCGCAAACGCCGCGTCGGTCGGGGCATCGGCTCCGGCCACGGCAAGACCGCGGGCCGCGGGCATAAGGGACTCGGCGCGCGCTCGCACGGCAACACTCCGCCGAGCTACGAAGGCGGCCAGATGCCCCTGCAGCGGCGCTTGCCCAAGCAGGGTTTTCGTCGCACGCTGAAGAACCAGGCGCGCCGCGACGAGTTCGCGATTGTGAACCTGTCGCGTCTCGGCGACTTCGACGCGGGCGTCACCATCGACGCCGCCGCGCTCGTCGCGCGCGGGCTGATTCCGTCTGGCCGCAAGGTCAAGGTTTTAGGTGACGGCGACTTGAAGAGTAAGATTAACGTGCGCGCCGACGCGTTCTCGAAATCGGCGCTCGACAAAATCGCCGCCGCGGGCGGCGTCGCGGAGTTGGTAGCGCCGCCGGCGCAACGGTAAAGAACTAAAAAGAATGCTCGACGGGTTTTCAAACGCCTCGCGCATCCCCGAATTGCGCCGACGTCTGGTCTTCACGGCCATGATGCTCGCCGTGTACCGCATCGGCGTCGCCGTGCCGACTCCCGGCATTGACGGCCAGGCCCTCGCCTCGTTCTTCGACGCCGCCAGCGGCACGCTGTTCGGCTGGGTGAACCTGTTTTCCGGCGGCGCGCTCGAGCGCTTCTCGGTCCTCGCGCTCGGCATCATGCCGTACATCTCGGTCGCCATCGTCCTCGACCTGCTCAAAATCGCCTCCCCCTATCTCGACGAGCTTTACAAAGAAGGCGAAGCCGGCCGCCGCAAGATAACCCAGTACACCCGCTACGGCACCGTGCTGCTGGCGCTGTTCCAGGGCACCATGATCGCGTTCTCGCTCGAAAAGATTCAGGCTCCCGGCGGCGGCAGTATCGTTTACAACCCCGGCCCCGGCTTCATCGTGATGACGGTGCTGACCGTGACCGCGGGCACGATGTTCCTCATGTGGATCGGCGAGCAGATTACCGAGCGCGGCATCGGCAACGGCATCTCGCTCATCATCATGGCGGGAATCGTGGCGCGCCTGCCGAGCGCACTCAGCACCACCGCGCAGTTCGTGCGCGAGGGCGAGATGAGCATCTTCCTGCTCATCTTCATCCTGGCGATCGCCGCCGCGGTCATCGCCGGCATCGTCTATATCGAGACCGCGCAGCGGCGCATCCCGATTCAGTACGCGCGCCGCGTGGTCGGACGCCGCGTGTACGGCGGCCAGAGCTCGCATCTGCCGCTCAAGATCAACACCTCCGGCGTCATTCCGCCGATTTTCGCGTCGGCGCTGCTGGTCTTCCCCGCGACGCTGGCGACCTTCGTCCCGTTCCTGAAACCGTACTCGAGCTATCTGACGCCGGGCGGCTTCTATTACGACCTGGTTTACGTCGGCCTCATCGTCTTCTTCTGTTACTTCTACACGTCGGTCACCTTCAACCCGGTCGACGTCGCCGACAATCTGAAAAAGTACGGTGGCTTCATCCCCGGCATCAGGCCCGGCCGCTTCACCGCCGACTACATCGATCGCGTGCTGTCGCGTATCACGCTCGGCGGCGCGATTTACGTCAGCGCCGTATGCGTGCTGCCTACCATTTTGATCGCGCGCTTCAACGTGCCGTTTTTCTTCGGTGGCACCGCGCTGCTGATCGTCGTGGGCGTCGCGCTCGACACGGTCGCGCAAATCGAAACCCATCTGCTGACCCGCAACTACGAAGGCTTCATGCGCCGTGGACGGGTCAAGACCAAGAGGGGTGCCTAGCTGGTGCGGCTCGTGCTGCTGGGCCCGCCGGGTGCGGGCAAGGGTACGCAAGCGCGGGCGCTGGGCGCGCTATGGGGTATTCCGCAAGTGTCCAGCGGCAATCTGCTGAGAGGCGTAGTGCGCGAAGAATCGGAACTCGGCCGCGAGGCCGCCAGTTATATGGATCGCGGGCAACTGGTCCCCGACGATTTGGTGCTCAAGCTGGTCGATCAGCGGTTGCGCAAAAAGGACGCCCGCGCCGGCTTCATCCTCGACGGCTTCCCGCGCAACGTGATGCAGGCTGAGGCGCTGGCCAAGGGACTCGAACACGCGGGTCTCAAGCTCGACAAGGCGGTCGCGGTGATCGTGCCGGACGAAGAGATCGTGAAGCGAATTTCAGGACGGCGCACCTGCAGGAATTGCGACGCGATGTATCACGTGGTCTTCGAGCCGCCAGCCAAACCCGGCATCTGCGACAAATGCGGCGGCGAACTATATCAGCGCGAAGACGACGCCGAAGAAACCGTCCGCGAACGCCTGAAAGTTTACGCAGAAACCACCCGCCCGCTGCTGGATCACTACGGCCGCCTCGGACTGCTGGCGCAAGTCAACGGAGTAGGCCGCACCGAAGAAGTAGAAAAGCGAATCCTCGCAGCAGTAAACGGAGCCGGGCCGCCCCCCAAGTGAAAAACCGAAGCAACAACCCGGCTCTGATCCGCTCCCCCTTCCCGCAGCGGGAAAGGGCTCTCTCCCATCCGGTCCCCCTTCCCTCGAGGGAAGGGGTTAGGGGTTAGGTTCCTAAGCACAACCACCCAACAATGATTACAATTAAAACCCCAGCCGAAATCGCCGTGATGCGCCAGGCGAGCCAAATCGTCGCCGAAATCCTCGCGGCGTTAGCCGCCGCAGCACGCCCGGGAGTCACCACCGAGGAGCTCGACAAGCTGGCCGAAGACCTCACCTACAAAAAGGGCGCGAAGCCCGCCTTCAAAGGCTACAAGCCCGGCGACGTCGTCTACCCGAAATGCCTCTGCGTGTCAGTCAACAACGAGATCGTCCACGGCATCCCGTCGAGCCGCAAATTGAAGGCCGGCGATATCGTCGGACTCGATTTCGGCGTGGTCTACGAAGGCTTCTACGGCGACTCGGCCCGCACCGTCGCCGTCGGTCCCGTGCCCGAGCGCGTCACGAAACTGCTGCAAGTGACTCGCGACTCGCTCTACGCGGGAATCGCGCAGGCTCGCGCCGGCAATCGCATCAGCGATATCGCGCGCGCGGTGCAGGACACGGTAGAGCGGGCCGGCTTTTCCGTGGTCACCGACTTCGCGGGACACGGAATCGGCCGCAAACTCCACGAGGATCCCCAGGTGCCGAACTATTTCCGTCCCGGGATGCCTAATCCGCGCCTGCGCGAGGGGATGGCGTTGGCGATCGAGCCGATGGTTAACGAGGGTAGCCCCGATTTGGAGATACTTTCCGACGGCTGGACTGCGGTGACGGCGGACGGTAAACTATCTGCCCACTTCGAGCATTCCATCGCAATCACCTCCAACGGCCCGGAAATCCTGAGTGAATTAGTGAATTAGCTGATGTCTAAAGGCGACGCGATAGAAGTACAGGGAACGGTTCAGGAAGCGCTCCCCAACGCAGTGTTCAGGGTGACGCTCGACAATGGGCACAAAGTACTGGCGCATATTTCGGGCAAAATGAGGATGCATTACATAAAAATTCTGGCCGGCGACAAAGTCACCGTCGAACTGTCGCCCTACGACCTGACCCGCGGCCGAATCACATACCGGATGCGCTAAACGAATAGACTTAAAAAACGCCGGCCACGAGGGAAATTTTCGCCAATTATCGGCACAAATGCGGATTCACTAAAAAGACTAAAAAAATGAAAGTTCGAGCGTCAGTAAAGAAAATCTGTAAGAACTGCAAGGTCGTGCGCCGCGAAGGCGTCGTGCGCGTCCTATGCTCCAACCCGCGCCACAAGCAGCGCCAGGGATAGGTAGGAAGGTCTCGCGATGGCACGCATAGCTGGAGTCGAACTCCCGAAAAACAAGCGGATGGATGTCGCGCTCACCTATATCTACGGAATAGGCCGGCCGAGCGCCCTCAAAATCCTCGCCGCCGCCAAGGTCGATCCCTCGGTCAAAACCGACGACCTGTCGGCCGACCAGCAGGTCCATATCCGCCAGGTAATCGACACCGATTACGAAGTCGAAGGCGATCTGCGCCGCGACTTCCAGCAGTCGATCAAGCGCCTGATGGACCTCGGATGCTACCGCGGCATTCGGCATCGTCGCGGCCTTCCGGTCCGCGGCCAGCGCACGCACACCAACGCGCGCACGCGCAAAGGTCCGCGCAAAGTAGTCGCCGGCAAAAAGATGGCGCCGCCAAAAGGCTAAGGTCTAATTAAGATAAAGCAGACGTGAAAACCCCACGCGATTGTTCCCCTTCCCTCGAGGGAAGGGGTTAGGGGTTAGGTTCTAAGCGTATCCAATGATGAGAGTCTGAAAGGAATGGCTGAAGAAGTAAAAGAAAAAGCTGCGCCCGAAAAAAAGGCTGCTGCGACTACCCCTGCTGCCGCCGGCGCTGCGGGAGCGCCTGTCCCTGCGGCGCGCCGCAAGAAGGTGCGTCGCAACGTGCCCGAAGGCGTCGCGCATGTGCATGCGACCTTCAACAACACAATCGTCACGATCACCGATCAGCAGGGCACCGTGATTGCCTGGTCGAGTGCCGGTTCCGTCGGCTTCAAGGGCTCGCGCAAGGGCACCCCGTTCGCCGCGCAGATGGCCGCGGAGGCGTGCGCGCGCAAATGCTCGGAAGTCGGGATGCGCGCGGTGGTCGTTCACGTCAAGGGCCCGGGCGGTGGACGCGAATCCGCGGTGCGCGCGCTGCAAGCGGCCGGCCTCGGCGTCATCTCGATCAAGGACGTCACCCCGATTCCGCACAACGGATGCCGTCCGCCAAAGCGGCGCCGAGTCTGAACCGAAGTACTCGCAATTGAAGAAGGCAATATAGAACATGGCAAGGAATCTAGGGCCCGTTTGCCGCTTATGTCGGCGCGAAGGACTGAAACTCTTCCTTAAGGGAGAGCGATGCTACAGCGACAAGTGCGCGATCGAGCGGCGCAACTATCCGCCCGGCGCGCACGGCCAGGCGCGCACGCGTTTTTCTGAATTCGCGATTCGGCTGCGCGAGAAGCAGAAGGTCAAGCGCATCTACGGCATGATGGAAACGCAGTTCGCGGCTTACTTCAAAATGGCCGAGCGGATGGACGGAATCACCGGTGAGAACCTGCTCGTGCTGCTCGAGCGGCGCCTCGACAACGTGGTCTATCGTCTCGGCTTCGCCAGCTCGCTCGCGCAGGCGCGCCAAGTGGTTCGCCACGGTCATATCCATGTGAATGGCAAGAAAGTTACGATTCCCTCGACCCTGGTCGAGGTGGGCAGTGTAATCAGCGTGGCCGAGGCGAGCCGCACCAAGAAGGTGATCGTCGAGGCAATCGAGATGGCGCAGCGCCGCGGCGTCCCGCCGTGGATGGCACTCGAGCGCGAACAATTCCGCGGCTCGCTCCGGTCGCTGCCGGCGCGCGCTGAACTGACGATGCCGATCAGCGAGAAGCTGATCGTCGAGCATTACTCCAGATAGGGCGGAGGCACACCGATTCGGCGTCCCGGTCCGTGGTGGACCTGTGTGGGCGCGGGAAATCCATCGGAAAAAAGAGCACAGACTATGCAAAATGACTGGCGAGATCTGATCAAACCCAAGACTGTCGAGTTCGACGAGAAGGAAGTCACTCCTTCCTACGGCAAATTTTCCGCGGAACCGCTCGAACGCGGCTACGGAATCACCGTTGGCAACGCGCTGCGGCGCATCCTGCTGTCCACGCTGCCCGGCTACGCGATTACGGCAGTCAGGATCAAAAACGTCCTGCACGAGTTCTCCACTCTGGCCGGCGTCAAGGAGGACGTGACCGACATCGTCCTCAACCTGAAGGAAATCCGCCTGCGCCTGCATGAGGGCGAGCAGATTACCGCGACCCTCAAGGTCAAGGGCGAGGCGCAGGTCACCGCGCGCGATATCACCGGCGGACCCAGCCTCGAAATTCTCACCCCCGACAAGCATATCGCGTCGCTCGACAAGGGCGCCGACCTCGACATGGAACTCGTCATCAAGCGCGGCCGCGGCTACGTCCCCGGCGAGCGCACCGAAGACGAGGAGACCATCGGCACCATTCGCCTCGACGCGATCTTCTCGCCGATTCGCAAAGTCAACTTCACCGTGACCAACGCGCGCGTCGGCCAGCGCACCGATTACGATCGGCTCGCGCTCGAAATTTGGACCGACGGCTCGATCAACCCGCGCGAGGCGCTGACCTACGCAGCGCGCGTGATGCGCGATCAGATGACGATTTTCGCGGGCGTCGAGGAAGAAGCCGAAGCGCCCGCCGGCGCCGCGGAAGGCGGCGAAGCGCGTCCCACGATGAGCGAGCTGCTCTATCGGCCGGTCGAAGGATTGCCGATTTCGGTGCGCGCGTTCAACGGCCTTCAGAACGCCGACATCAAGTATATCGGCGAGCTGGTGCAGCGCACCGAGCAGGACATGCTCAAGATTAAAAACTTCGGACGCAAGTCGCTCAACGAGATCAAGGAAGTCCTCGCCGACATGGGCCTCTCGCTCGGGATGCGCCTGGAGAATCTGCCGCCGCGCGGCGAGCTCGACCGCATGTGGGAAGAGCAGGAACGCCGCGAGTCGGCTTAGATCGTTTTTTAGGTTTGGAGTAACTGATGCGTCATCTTAATTCGGGCCGCAAGCTCAATCGCACCTCGGCGCATCGCAAGGCGCTGTTCAAGAACATGGTGCTCGCGCTGATTCGTCACGAGCGAATCCAGACCACCGATCCCAAGGCCAAGGAGCTGCGGCGGATCGCTGACCGGATGGTCACGCTCGGCAAGCAGAACGATCTCGCCGCTCGTCGGCGCGCATTCGCAGCGTTGCAATCGCACGAAGCCGTGAAAAAGCTGTTCGACGAGATCGCCCCACGCTTCAAGGATCGCAACGGCGGCTACACGCGCGTGATCAAGTTCGGTCATCGCCGCGGCGACGCGGCGATGATGTCGGTGATCGAGTTCACCGGCGCCGAGGAGCAGACCAAGGCCAAGAAGCCGCGCAAGCGTTCAGCCGCGAAGAAAGAGGGAGCGACCGCAGAGCGTCCTCGTCGAGCAGCGGCCGCCGCCGGTTGATCCAACTCAAATGTCACTACCAGACCGCAAAGGCACGAAGATAGTCTCTTCGTGCCTTTTCTTATTTGACGCGCTCGAGCAGCTTCGCGCAGAGCGCGATGTGCAAAATCAGTGCGAACATTTAGTCCGCTGTAATAGTGGAAGGTGACTCCTGTTTTGGTAGACCTTTCCTCGCGGTTTGCTTAACACCTTGGCGTTCGTAAAATCCTGATGCAGAGCTTGGTCAAGGGAAACTAGCAGGCGGGTTCCCGAAATCAGAGCAAGCGCAAGGATATGCACGTCGTTTGAAGTGCAATTACCGTCGCTGTGTAGCTTATTCTCCGCAACTTGAATCTCTGCCGCGGAACGTTGAGCAGCACGTCCGTTCCGATCTAGTACGGCTAAGAGACGTGAGAGCGCATGGTGTCGACTGTACTCGTCGAGCAGCCTTCCTCCATACACAACTATGAGCGGGCGTTTCGATCTTCCAAGTATTCTGAGAGAAACGGGCGCGAAGTCCTGATCGTTGGCGCGCAAGAGCACTCGCGCGGCGACATTGACATCGACTATGACGCACATCCGGGGATGCTAGTTCGAGCGCTCGGTTCGCGTAAGCAGATTGACTTCTTCACGAAGAAAGAAATCTCGATAGTCAGGTGGCGGATTGATTATATTTCCATTCGCATCCAGGACGAGCAAGGCGCAATCCGACTCAAGGCCGTTCCTCTGGAAGTAGAGTATGCCAACGTTTTCAAGTGGGATGGTTTTCTTGGTAACCTCTTGTCTAACGCGATCAATGATATACTCACTGTGAGTCTCAACTAGGAATTTGCTCGACCCAGACGCAGCTAGAAGCGCAAAGAAAGTACCCAGCGCAGCCTGCGCGCGAGGATGTAAGTGCACCTCGGGTTGTTGTAACAGCAGGGTCTGGTCTCCCTCCATGAGAGATGCCTGAACAATTACCGGGAGTGCCTGGCTCACACCGTAGCCAACGTCTACTAAGTTTGAGGCACGCCCCGCCACGGTCACCAGCAATTGGAAGGGATCAGTTGCTCGGTCCCCTAGGTGCCTCACTTGGAGACTCTTGAACAATCCTGATTCGTCTCCGAACTGCTTCAACGATCGCAGCAATTTGCTGCGGGTTACAGTATCTGGCCGTAGCATCTGTTCTAGTAAAAACGGAATATGGTCCCCCGTCGGGGTGTACGCTTCCTGTATCTGGCTGTAGTTACGTTCGGGCTTGGTTCGTATGGGAGCAATCGAAATCGCTTTTGTGCTGACTAGTGGAGAGAAATAACCAAACGTTCCAAATACTATTCTACGGGTCTCTTCTTCAACGTCCGTTCTATTGAGGGACTCGAAAAGGATCTCAAGCAAAGGATTTACTCGTGTATCTAGAGACCGATCAGCCAGCGAAAAATCCTTAGCCACGGTCTTGTCCAAAACAGTAATCGTGTATTTGCCTCGGAGTTTGCGATCGTCAACCTCTTCTAATTCTAACGACAGAGAGAAATTCTGCGCTGAGAGTTCAAAGTTCTTCAGGCGAAATCGTCCTCGGTTGTTCACATATTTGGCGATGAAACGTTTGCGCTTGTTTGGCTCTAGTTCATCGTCAAGACCCAACGAGAAGCTGGGGGCGCGGCCGAATCGACCGCCCTTAAAAGTCGCGATGGTGTCATAGTTTCCAAATTCGAATGGAGGGTTGTTGAACGCCGGTTGGAACGGAAAACCAGCGTCGCAGACAGCCGAGAGCATGCCTAGAAAGGTGCTTTTGCCGGTACTGTTTTCTCCGGTCAGAAGTGTGAGAGGACGGATCGGAATCTCATGAAAACCGGAAAAAGTCCGGATGTTTTCGAGAATCAGCTTCACGACAATCTCACTATTGCAATTCCTCTTTGTTCTCTCGCAAATCGGCTTCGCATCTCACTTTACCTAGTACATGTTTCAGGATTATGCGAGATACGCTATCGAGGTGCCAGGCACGCGAGAATATCTCGCTCTTTATTCATTCGATGCTCTCGGAGAAAGAGGACGCGACGGCAGAGCGGCCTCGTCGAGCAGCGGCTGCGGCCGGACGACGCGCTTTCGCGATCCTCTCGGTTCTCGTAGGAGGGAGTCTATTCCGTCCGCTCACAAACTGTTAACCTGACCGCGACAATCTGCTAGTCTGATCCCAGTGAGCGACGTTCACCACGTTGCCCGTTCTTCCATTCCCACGAAATTTCTCGCGCAGCTCGCCGCTTGTTCTCGCGGCAACAATTCTCTCTGCAGGAAAGGTAAAAAGGTAATTTTGACGGAACGAAGCTACCGACAGTGGTGTCCCGCTCTCAACACCCACTACATATGGTATTTTTCGCCCCAAAAGCGAAAGCTTACTGCCACCACTTTTCGCAGAAAATCAGCCAAAAGGGCGCGGCTATTGCGCGATTTCGAGCAGCTTCGCGCGCAGTGCCATGTGCGCGCTCTTGAGCCCGGCGAGGATTCCGTCCTCGAAGTTCCACTCGCCACTCGCCATCAGGTCGGCGAAATCATTCGGATTGCGGATGTCCTCCGCGGTGAGCCCGGGATGAATCGCACGCGCCATCGCGAGCACCTTGCTCTCCTGCTGCGCGATCATCTCAAGCATCAGGCGATCGATCAGCGCCAATGTCTCGCGCGTCGCCATTGGCCGAATCTAACCCGTCTCGCGCCCGCTCCGCCACTTCAAATCCCGTCGAGCTTTGGAATCCGCGTTAGGGATGAACTTTTCAGCCTGACCCCGCCCGCCTTAACGTGCTACCCATATGGTATGAAGAACCCTTCAGGCCACCTGATGCTCCCCACTCTCCCGAAAATCCGACCCCGCCCGCTTCCGCCAGAAAAATCGTTTTTTGACGGAACGAAGCTACCCTTGGTAGTGCTCCATCTAGGAACCACAACATATGGTATGAACTGCACCCTTTTCCCCTCGCACTGGGTGCAGGGGTCACCCCTGCCGCCCGCCGCGCAGGCGATTATTCTCTTGCTTCCCGGCCGCTTCCACCGCGATTTCGGCGAGCGCCTTCTTGGCGAGCACGCGCTTTGATAATGTTGATTCACAGGCGGCAAATATAATGTCCAACGAACTCGTTGCTCCCGATAAATTTTTCCTTGACCATTTCGGCATGAACCACGGCGCGCTCAAGCGAATCCTCGGCAGCGCGCTCGAGCGCAAGGCTGACTACGCCGATCTCTACTTCGAGTACCGCAGCGCCGAGGGTCTCGGGCTCGAAGAGTCGATGGTGAATCACACCAGCAAGAGCGTCAGCCATGGCGTCGGCGTGCGCGTGTGCGCCGAGGATCGCACCGGCTACGCATATTCCGACGAAGTCACGATCGACAGGATGCGCCTTGCGGCCGAGGCTGCGCGTGCGATCGCCGACCAGCGCGGCACGACCCCCGCCGCGGTGCAGGTCGGCGCGCCGGTCGCGAGTCATGCGCTTTACGATCTCGACAGCACCCCGCTCGATGTTCCCGTTAATGAGCGCGCGAAGCTGCTCAGCGAGATCGATCGCGTCGTGCGCGCGTCCGATCCGCGCGTTAAAAACGTGATGGCGTCGTTCGCATGCGAGCGCAAGATCGTGATGGTCGTCAACAGCGACGGGCAGGTCGCCGCCGACGTGCAGCCGCTGTGCCGGCTCAACGTCACCGTGATCGCCGACGACGGCAAGGGCCGCCAGATGGGCTCGTACGGCGGCGGCGGACGCGTCGAGTGGAGCTACTTCATCGAGAATGATCGCTGGCGCGAGTACGCGCTGGAGGCGGCGCGGCAGGCGATCGTCAATCTCGACGCCGTCGACGCGCCGGCGGGCGAGATGGTCGTCGTGCTCGGCCCCGGATGGCCCGGAATTCTGCTTCACGAGGCGATTGGCCACGGTCTTGAAGGCGACTTCAACCGCAAAGGGGTCTCGGCGTTCGCGAATCGAATCGGCCAGAAAGTCGCGAGCGAACTTTGCACCGTGATCGACGACGGCACTATCCCGAATCGCCGGGGCAGCCTCAACGTTGACGACGAAGGCACGCCCACTTCGCGCACCGTGCTGATCGAAAAGGGAATCCTGCGCGGTTACCTGCAGGATCGGATGAACGCGCGGCTGATGAAGATGGAGCCGACCGGCAACGGCCGGCGCGAGAGCTTCGCGCATTCGCCGATGCCCCGAATGACCAACACTTTCATGCTCAACGGCGAATCGACGCCCGAGGAGATAATGAAGTCGGTCAAGAACGGCCTCTATGCGGTCAGCTTCGGCGGCGGTCAGGTCGACATCACCAATGGCAAATTTGTCTTTTCCGCGAGTGAGGCTTACCTGATCGAGGACGGCCAGGTGACGCGGCCCGTCAAAGGCGCGACGCTTATCGGCAACGGCCCCGACGTGCTGACTCGCGTCTCGATGGTCGGCAACGACCTCGCGCTCGACGCGGGCGTCGGCACCTGCGGCAAGGACGGCCAATCGGTGCCGGTGGGCGTCGGTCTGCCGACGATTCGAATCGACGGGATAACAGTCGGCGGCACGCGCGCAAACTGAACCGCAAGGGAGGCCCTTTTGAATAGCTTGCATTGCGACGCGTTAAGCAGCCTCCCCTTGTGCGAGTCGCCGAAAAATGGAGATCGGAGCCACAGCGGCGGGAGCGGTCTTTTGTCTGTTCCCCCTTTCCGCACCGGAAAGGGGGCCAGGGGGATAGGACGGCGACGCCCTCCGATGACCTTGCTTCCCCTTCCCCTCTTCTGGGGAAGGGGCCAGTGGTTAGGGCGCTTTTGTCTGTCGTATGCTGCACTCGGCACGCCGAAGGATCACCGCGAGAGAGCCTCCACTAACAAGGGTAATAACCTAGTTGACTCACCTAGCCCAAATATGTCAGAGTTCTGATAGGTTCTTGAGCCTCTGGGACACGCTGAGACTTTGGGCAAAAGATTTCGTTGATCTCATCGACGATCTGCGCAGCCTCGAAAACAGTCTTAATGAAAGCGAGCCAAACGCTGTCGCCCCTGCGAACCTTGTCCAGTTGTGCAAAGCCGTACTGGTCCGCGTGCGGGCACACTGCGGCCCCTTGAAAGTTAGGTCCGCGCTTCTCAAAGCTGACAGAATCGAAACATCATTGGAATTTTCCAGAGATGCATATCCACAAGCTCTCCAGCATGCAATCAACGATCTTCGTATGAGCATCGAAGATGATCTGACTACCCGCAAGTTCTTTTACGTGGCAGACGCCGAGTACTATGAACATCCCTTCGCGACTTGGACGGGCGTATCTAAATGGATTCCAGATGCCATGCAAGACATCGAAGAGGCTGGAAAATCTTTCGCTTTAGAACGCTATGGTGCGGCAGTATTTCATCTCATGCGAATTGCTGAATATGGCGCTATAGAATTAGGAAAATTGGCTGGAAGCACTGACCCGAAGTCAACATTTGGCAGTTCTCTAGACTTGGTACTGCGCATTGTCCAGAACACGACATTCTCAGACCTGTCTCCCGAAATACAGAAGCACTTTAACTTTCTGCAAGCCATCTTGCCCCAAATGTACGCGGTGAAGAATGCTTGGAGGAATAAGGCGGATCATGCTGGCGGCAGGATCGTTCCTACGGAAAGCCAACCAAGTCGTGAGGTAGCTGCTAGCATTTATTCTGCGACAGCGAGATTGATGTACATGTTGTCGAGCGAACTTTCTGGGGGTAGTGGAAAAGCAACGCGATAGCGTTCGTCAAGTTCTAAAGGAACGTGCCTCTTTTCGCCGGTGAACCCTCGCGACGATGGCAGCGACGATAAAGACCGTCATGAGAATAGCTCCTGGAACTCCGAAGATGCCAAACGCGAGAGCTAGCGGTACAAAAAAGATGAAAAAGCAAACGGCCGCAATCGAAGCGATGCCAATCAGCAGCACGGGTATCGTAACGATTGCGCTGACGATGCGCTTGAGGGTCAAGAGGAGGGCACGCGCGGTCAGCCGTCGAGACTTCGCGGGAAAGCGTGTGCCGCAATGTCCGCAGAATTTCTTGCGGCCTAGGAGTGATGCACCGCAATTAGCGCAAGAGCCGTCGTTCATTTGGCCCCTTGTGGGTTCTCTGGCGTTTTCCCGACTGTCCTTTCTGAATATCCGCCTTCGCGATAGAGAGCACGCCGCGCACGAGGTTTTCAAACTGCTCGCGTGGCGTGTCGCCCGGCACTTCCGGGAACTTCATTTTTTTCTTGGGCATCGTCCCCTACCTTGGCGTGGCTTAGCGTCACGTCGCAGGGATCGCATTTTCGCCGGTCAGTTCCTTATAGGTCAGCCGTCGCCCGAACACGGAACTTGCGGCCTCGACGAATCGCATTCCATCGTCGCCCTTGCGCTCGTTGTATCGGAACGCTTGCTCATCGAGATAGCGAAAGAGATGAAACGGCTCGACGCTGACATAGGTGCCTTTGATGCCACGCTTGAGCAGCGACCAGAAGTTTTCGATTCCGTTAGTGTGTACGTTTCCGCGAACATATTCTTCGGCGTGATTTACAAATTTGTGGACGTAATCGGAATCAAGGCCAGTATAGGACGCCAGTTCATCAGTAAAGAGTTCCGCGCCGCTGGCGACGTGCGCCTTTACGTGCTCTTGCAGAGTTTTCTTTTTACGGTTCGATATATGCTCGACGCGGACCTTCCCAGTCTCGCGATCCAGCAAGCCTACAACCAGTTCCTTGCCCGCTCCACCAGTACCCTTGATTTTCAGTGCGCGCTTGTCCTTGTGCATGAAACGGGCGAGACCGCCGATGAAAGTCTCGTCCGCTTCCACTGGACCAGTTCCACCCATCTTCTCGAAGCTACCACGCTGCATCGCTTTGCGAATCCGGTGAAGCATGAACCATGCGGTTTGCTGAGTGACGTGCAGATCGCGCGCGACTTCGTAAGAACTAATCCCGTTCTTGCAATTCACGATCAGCCACATAGCGACCAGCCATTTATCCAGCGGAAGCGGACTGTCCTCGAAGATGGACCCGACCTTAATCGAGAACTGCCGACGGTCATGGGTCTGGCTGCATTTCCACAATCGACGCGTAGACAGGAAACTCACTCTCTTGCTGCCGCAGGTCGGGCAGGCAACGCCTGTCGGCCAGCGCAATTTGCTGAGAAGTGCGAGAGAGCGGTCAAGATCGGAAAAGTACTGGACCGCTTCCATCAAGGTTCGGGGCCATGCGATTTCTTTGTCCATGCTCCAAATCTAGCACAGGGAGTGCGGGTGAGTCAACTAGGTTATTACCCTAACAAGATAGGAAAAATCTGATGGCGACGGTTGATATTGAACTCGCCAATTGGGCGCTCGACGAGGCTAAACGCAAAGGCGCCAGCGCGGCGGAAGTCTTGTGCGTGACGGCGGAGTCTCTTGCCGCCGGCGTACGCCTAGGCGAAGTCGAGAAGCTCAAGAGCTCGCGCGAGCGCCGGCTGGGTCTGCGCGTATTTTGCGGACAGTCGTCCGCGACTTCATCGACGGCCGAACTCGAGCGCGACTCGCTCGGCGAATTCGTCGCCAACACCGTCGAGCTGGCGCGCCTGTCGGCTGCCGATCCGTGGGCGGGCTTGCCCGACCCCGCGATGCATCCGAAGTCATTGCCCGAGCTTTCGCTCGCGGATCCCGATAGCGGAATCGTGACCGCGGATCGCGCGCTCGAGATCGCGCGCACCGCCGAGAACGCGGCGCTGAAGTTCGATCCGCGCATGAAGAACTCCGAGGGCGCCGAATTCAGCTCAGGCCGCTACCAGGTCCTGTTCGCCAACAGCCAGGGTTTTTCCGGCGAGTATTCCGGCACCTCGTACACCCTCGTCGTGCAGCCGATCGCGCAGGACGGCGACGCGATGCAACAGGGATTCTGGTACACCTCGAACCGCCGCTTCGGAAAACTCGAAGATGCGGAGTCGGTCGGAATAACCGCTGCCAGGCGCGCGATCCGCCGCCTCGGCGCGCGCAAGATCAAGACGACGCGCGCGCCGATCGTCTTCGATCCCGACATGGCCGCCGGCTTGATTCGCTCGATCGTCGGCGCCGCGTCGGGCCCCTCACTATATAAGGGCGCGTCTTTCCTGATCGGGCAGTTGGGCAAATCGATCGCGGCACCCGGCGTTATTATCGTCGACGACGCGCTGATTCCCGGCGGTCTCGGCTCCAAACCCTTCGACGGCGAGGGCCTGCCGACCTCGCGCAAGAACGTGGTGGACAAGGGCGTGCTCGCGACCTACCTGCTCGACTGCTACTCGGCGCGCAAGCTCGGTCTCGCTCCGACTGGCAACGCCGCGCGCTCGGTTGGCGAGGCGCCCAGCGTCTCGACCACCAATCTGTACCTCGAGCCTGGCAGCTATACGCCAGCGCAGATAATCGGCTCGGTGAAGCAGGGACTGTACCTGACCGAGACCATCGGCTTCGGCGTGAACATGGTGACCGGGGATTATTCGCGCGGCGCGGGCGGAATCTGGATCGAGAACGGCGAACTCGCCTATCCGGTGAACGAAATCACCATCGCCGGCAACCTCAAAGATATGATGGCCGGCGTCGAGATGATCGGCAGCGACCTTAACTGGCGCTCGTCCACCGCGGCGCCGACCATCAAGATAGCCGAGATGACGATCGCGGGCGCCTGAGCGCTTGCGATAATTTCTTACCGGTATTTCCCTCCCGCTTGACGTAGCCGCGCATCTGGTATAACTTTTTGTAGAGTTTAGTTACATACACCGGCCGTCATATGGTGCAGCCGCTGGGGAGATGCGTATGAATCTTCAAGTCTCGGCACAAGCGCAGGAAAGGCTGTTATCCAGGCTCTCATCGATGGGACTGCCGCGCCTGGCGGCGACCGCGCTCCTCGAGCGCCATATGCTGGTGCGCTATCCCAAGGGCGCCGAGCTGTTCACGATGGGCTCGCCCGCCGACGTGGTCTTCGCGGTGCTGACCGGGCTGGTCAAAGTTCATAGCTCGCGCGCCGACAGCGACCCGGTTTTGGTCGAGCTCGCCGGGCCGGGCGACCTGGTTGGGTATGCCGATTTCAGCGACGGCGACGGTGAGCGTTCGCAGCTGTTCGCGGCAACCGCACTGACCAACTGCTGCGTCGCGTTGTTCACACGTCATCAGATAGCCGAAGTGCTCAGGGGTCTTGAGCCCGAAGCGCTGCTCGCGATTACCCAGGCGATCAATTCGATGTGGTCGTCGGTCGTTTACCGCTACGCGACTTTTTTAGGAATGTCGCTGCGCAAACGGCTGGAGATTGTTCTGGGCGAACTGGCGGAACGATTCGGCGTGCCCGATTCGCGCGGAACGATGCTGCTGCCCGAACTCGCGCAGGAGGAACTCGCCGAGATGATCGGCAGTTCACGCCCGATGGTCAGCAAGCTGCTCACCGAAATGACCGAGCGCGGCTTGCTGATTCGCGAGGGACGGCGCCATATCGTTATCGCCGCGCCGAAGCCGGCCACCGCTGACGCCGCTCCGCGTGAGCCGGGGCTGCATCCCGCGTTCGAGCCAGCGCGTGCGGCGACGCGCCGGGTGCGCGCGAATAACCGCACGGTACGCCCCGCCGCGACGCCGATCGTGAATATCTAGCCCGTCGCTTTCTAGGAAAAGCCACGCAAATGCGCCCGACTGTGACTCTTGCAGTCGGGCGCAGTTTTGATCGCCCGCCTAACAGTAATTTTCGCTTTGCCAAAAACCGGAAAGTGGTTAGCTTGAATAGGCAGGCGAACCGACGGTCATATGAACGCCAACCGATTCACGGAAAAACTCCAGGAGGCGCTCGGGCGCGCGCAGAACGCCGCGCTCAACGCTCATAACCAGGCCGTTGACGTCGAGCATTTGCTGGCGTCGCTGCTCGAGGACAACGAAGGCCTGGCCTCGTCGATCCTGAAGCTGACCGGCGTCGATCGCGACGCGGTGAGCCGCAAGCTCAGCGCCGAACTCGCGAAACTTCCGCATGTGACGGGAGGCGGCGCCGACAGCGGGCAGGTTTACGCAACACAGCGCCTCGGCCGCGTGCTCGCACGCGCAGAGCAGGAAGCGGGCAAGCTCAAGGACGAGTACGTTTCGGTCGAGCACGTGTTGATCGCGATGCTCGATGAACCGGGCGCCGCTTCGAAAATCCTGCGCGAAGCTGGTTTGACGCACGACAAGCTGATGGCGGTGCTCAAGAAGGTCCGCGGCAACCAGCGCGTGACCTCGTCGAATCCCGAAGCGACCTACCAGTCGCTGGAAAAATACGGACGCGACCTGACCAAGCTCGCCGCGGCCGGCAAAATCGATCCGGTCATAGGACGCGACGAGGAAATCCGGCGCGTGATCCAGGTCCTCTCGCGCCGCACCAAGAACAACCCGGTGCTGATCGGCGAGCCGGGCGTCGGCAAGACCGCGATCGTCGAAGGCCTCGCGCGGCGAATCGTCCAAGGCGACGTGCCAGACAGCCTCAAGAATCGCAAGCTGGTCGCGCTCGATATGGGTGCGCTGATTGCGGGCGCCAAATTTCGCGGCGAGTTCGAGGAACGGCTCAAGGCTGTCCTGAAGGAAGTGCAGGAAGCGGCCGGCGAGATAATTTTGTTTATCGACGAATTGCACACCGTCGTCGGCGCGGGCGCGGCTGAAGGCGCGATGGATGCGTCGAACCTGCTCAAGCCGATGCTGGCGCGTGGCGAGCTGCACTGTATCGGTGCGACCACGCTGGACGAGTATCGCAAATATATCGAGAAGGACGCCGCGCTGGAGCGCCGCTTCCAGCCCGTGATGGTCGAGGAGCCGAGCGTCGAGGACACCATCTCGATTCTGCGCGGGCTCAAGGAACGCTACGAGGTCCATCACGGAATTCGAATCAAGGACGCCGCGCTGGTGACGGCCGCGGTGCTCTCGAAGCGTTACATCACCGATCGATTCCTGCCCGACAAGGCGATCGACCTGGTCGATGAGGCGGCGGCCAAGCTGCGCACCGAGAAGGAATCGATGCCGGTCGAGATCGACGAGGTCAATCGCCGCGTGATGCAGCTGGAAATCGAGCGCGAGGCGCTCAAGCGCGAGACCGATCAGTCGTCGCGCGATCGGCTGCAGAAACTCGAAGAAGGAGCTCGCCGAGATCAAGGACAAGCGCGCGACGCTGCAGGCGCAGTGGGAAACCGAAACCGGCGGACTCGAGAAACTCGCGAAAATCAAAGCCGAGATCGAACAAACCAGGCTCGCAATCGAAAAAGCCAAGCGCGAGTACGACCTCAACAAGGTCGCCGAACTGCAATATGGAAAGCTCGCGTCGCTGGAGAAAGAACTCGCCGCCGAAGAGCAAAAGCTGATCGAGAAGCACTCTGGGGGCAAGCGCTTGATCAAAGAAGAAGTGGACGAGGACGATATCGCCGAAGTGGTCGCGCGATGGACCGGGATTCCCGTCTCGCGCCTGCTCGAGGGCGAGGTGCAGAAGCTCGCGCATCTCGAGGAGCATCTGCACAAACGCGTCATCGGCCAGGACGAGGCGGTCATCGCCGTTTCCGACGCGGTGATTCGCGCCCGTTCCGGACTCAAGGATCCCAACCGCCCGATCGGGTCGTTCATTTTTCTCGGACCCACCGGCGTCGGCAAGACCGAACTCGCGCGCGCGCTGGCCGAGTTCCTGTTCGACAGCGAAGCCGCGATGATCCGAATCGACATGTCCGAGTACATGGAGAAACACACCGTCTCGCGGCTGGTCGGCGCGCCGCCGGGCTACGTCGGCTTCGACGAGGGCGGACAACTGACAGAAGCCGTGCGGCGCCGCCCGTACTCGGTCATCCTGTTTGACGAGATCGAAAAGGCGCACGCCGATGTGTTCAACGTCCTGCTGCAATTGCTCGACGACGGCCGGCTCACCGACGGTCACGGACGCACCGTAGATTTCCGCAACACGGTCGTGATCATGACGTCGAATATCGCCAGCCAGATTATTCTCGGGTTCAAAGGACAGGATTACGAGAAGATGAAGGCGCAGGCGCTCGAGGTCTTGCGCCAGAGCTTCAGGCCCGAGTTTCTTAACCGCGTCGACGAGGTCGTCGTGTTCCATCCGCTGACCCGCGACGAGCTGCGCCAGATTGTCGATGTCCAACTGGTGCGTCTGCGGCAGCGGCTTGAGGAGCGCAAGATCGAGCTCGAATTGACCGACAAAGCGCGCGACTATCTGGCCGAGCATGGCTACGATCCCTCATATGGGGCGCGACCGTTGAAGCGGCTAATCCAGCGCGAGCTGGAGACGGCGCTGGGGCGAAAATTGCTCTCGGGCGAGATTCGCGACAGCTCGCGAGTCACCGTCGACGCTGGCGCACGAGGCTTGGAGTTCTCCAGCAAGCCGCTGGCTACGGCTGCCTAAGCGCCTGTTTTCACGCTAGATTTCACGAAATTCCCGACCTGCGCCGGCACTCTTGCATCGCGCAAAATAAGCATTACACTTTAGGCATAGTGATGTTCGTCTGGGGATGTAATCAGCTTGGCTAATGCCAAAGCTGCGCCCCGGTAGATGTTTACGGCATCACAAAAGGATGAGTAATGGCTAGTTCCACAATCGATCTCCGCATCGCAGCCGCCGCGTCGCGCAGGCCACGGTCTCGCTTTATCATTCGCGTGGCAATCGTCGCCGTAGCCGCTGCGATCGCCGCCGCGCTCGCACTACTGCCGGATCCGGCCAGGGCGGCAGGCAATCCAATCGTAATCAAGATGGCCGACAAGCAACCGTTCTACACGCCAGAAAAAGTCGCGATAAAAGTCGGTGAGACCGTGCAATGGGTAAACGACGGTACGACGGTGCATTCTGTCTCGACCAACGCCGCCAACGCTCAGAACCGCAAGGACACTTCGATGCCCAGGGGCGCGGTCGCGTTTGACTCCGGCTTCATCCCGCCCGGCGGCGAGTACAGCCAAACTTTCACCGTGCCGGGGACCTATCGCTACTTTTGCCTTCCGCATGAGAAGGAAGGTATGGTCGGGGTGGTTGTCGTTAAGAAGTAGCAGCCGGGAGATTTTCAGAAACGTGATTGGTCCGCTTGCCAGGACGATTCGCGTCGGGGGATTGATGCTGGCCGTCGCGACTACGATCGCGTCATGGCCGGCGCCCGCTAGTTGTTTCCCATGGAGCATCGACATGTACCGCGGGCCGGAGGTTCAGCCGTACGCCGAGGCGCCGCGCGTCACACCGGCGGACACGATTCCCGTCCATGGCGGAGAACCACCGATGAGCCTCGAGCAGGCGACGATCAAGATGCACAATCCTTTGCAGCCAACGCCGGAGAATCTCGCCAAGGGCAAGGAGCAGTTCGGCACCTATTGCGCGCCGTGCCACGGAGAATCAGGGCACGGTAACGGCCCGGTCGCGCACCTGCTGGCAAAGCCGCCGAAGAATCTGGTCGTTGGTACGAGCAAGGATCTTCCCGACGGCTATTTCTACGGCACTATTCGCGACGGCAACCTGGCAATGCCCTCATACGCAGAAGAAATGCCGGCCGAGCAACGCTGGCAGGTCGTGATGTACATCCGATCGATGCAGACCGCGGCCGCAAAAGCCAAAGTCGCTGGCAACTGAGCCGCGCCGCAGCGACGCCAGAACCTTCCCACAAATAGCATTGTGCACTCGCCGGGGTGCTTTCGGTCGTCGATTCAAAACGGTTTAATTGATTCTCGATTGCGGTCCTGACTGGTTTATGTAACCGATTTCGGGTGACCGGCGATGGAACCTTTCCAGGCCGGCGACGTATTGGAATGGGCGGTGCGGACTCAGGAGTTGCGATGCCAGCGGCAAAGTTCGGCGGTGCTCTCATACTTGCGATCGCGGCAACTGGATTTGTCGCTTCGCTCGCGCGCGCGGCCGACGCTCCGCTTTCGGAACAACAGCTCGTGGAGATCGCGATCGAGGCCAATCCTGCGGTCAAGACCGCCCGCTACAATTGGGACGCCGCACTCCATTCGATCAAGCAGACCGTTGCGCCCAACGATCCAATTTTCACCTATTCGAATACCGACAGCGTCAGTAGTCCGTTCGGTCGCCCGGCTTTGCACTCATTCAGCCTGACCGAATCCTTTCAGTTTCCGGGCAAGGCGTTCCGTCAGCGCGATCAAGCGATCGATGGCGCAGAAATTTCCCATCTTATGCTCGCCGCTACAGTCCGCGACGTTCGCGCCGCGACCGAGACCAGCTATTTTCAGTTGGTGCTCGACCAGGCTTTGTACAACGTCAACGCCGAGAACGTTCAGAACCTGGACCAGGTCGTCCGAGTCGCCGAGACAGCCTACTCGGGCTCTGCGGTGCCGCAGACCGATGTGATCAGCGCAGAGTTCAACCTCGCGACAGCACGCCAGCTTGAACGCCAGTACAGGACAGCGGTTGCAAACGACGAGACCGCGCTGAACCTGGAACTCTATCGCCCGGTCGGCTCGCCGCTATCGGTGGATCGAACGCTGAAGCTCGAGGCACTCAACTATCCGCTCGATGCGCTCATCGATCGCGCCTACGCGGCGCGGCAGGAGATTCTCGAGGCGGCGCTCGCGCAGCGCAGCGCGAACACCGCGCTCTATCTGGCAAAGATGGAATACCTGCCCGATTTCACCGCCGGCATTGGCAACGATCAGTACACTCTCAGCAGCGCCGGGCCTCAACCTAATAAATTCGACTACTGGTTTAGCTCTATTGGCTTCAATCTGCCGATCTTCTTCTGGCTCCACCAGAATGAGGATGTGGCGCGAGCGAAGGCCAGCCTGGCGGCAGCGCGCTCGAACCAGGATCTGATCAGAATCCAGACCGCCGCGGCGGTCACCACGCTGTTTCGCAACGCACAGTACGCCTACGAAACCACCATCCTCTATCGCGATTCGCTGATTCCGCTGGCGCGGCAGAATTTTCGAGTCGCGCTGACCGCCTACCAGGGTGGTAAAATCGACTTCACGACGCTCTCGACCATACTGCAAAGCGAATTCGGTGCGCGCGTGAGTTATCTGCAGGCGGCGAACCAATTTCTGGCCGGCGAAGTCTCGCTCGAGCAGGCAATCGGAGAGCCGTTGCATCAATGAGCCGGCGCAACTTCAATTTCGTCGCGCTCGCTGCCGTGGCAGCCGCCCTCGGCGCTGCAATTTCAATCGGGGGATGCCACAGCGACTCGGCCGAACCCGCCGCCGCGGTCCCCGAAGCGACGCCCGCAGTGCACCTGGTTAGGCAGCAGGGCGTCGAGCTGCTCCAGTTCAATGCCAACGACATTCCCGGCCTGTCGATCCTCGAGGTGCAGGACATCGAGCTGCCCGGCGTCCTGGAAACTTCCGGGCAGATCACTTACGACGATCGCAGTGTTTCGACGATCGTTTCGCGCGTGCAGGGGCGAATCGAGCAGACCCGCGTCTCGCTGTGGGACAACGTTCAGCGTGGCGAAAAAATCATTGCGCTCTACAGCCCCGATTTCATGACCGCGGAAGCCGAGTATCTGCAGGCGCACGAGTCGTCGACCCTGATCGCGGCCCCGGGAGTCGGCGGTACGTCGGATTTCAGCGGCGCATTATCGATGGCTGCCAAACGCAAACTGGAGTTTCTCGGCATGAGCGATGCCGACATCCAGGCTATCAAGACTCCCGATCCAACGGTCTGGATGCGCGCACCGATCAGCGGCACCGTCGTCGATAACAAAGTGCAGCGCGGCGGCGCCGTCAATCCGGGTGACGTACTTTTCTCGCTCGGCACGCTCAACGACGTCTGGATCACGGGTGACATCTACGAGGACGACCTCGCGCGCGTGCGCGTCGGTCAGGAGCTGTCCGCGGTAACGACCGCTTTTCCCGACGAAGTGTTCAAGGGTGTGATTGATCGCATCAGTCCGAATATCGATCCCACCACGCACACTCTTCAGATCCGCTGCGTTGTGAAAAATCCCGGCGGCAGGCTCAAGCCGCAGATGCTGGCGAAAGTAAGCATCGTCACTCGCCCCGGCGACGCGCTGGTAATCCCGCAAGACTCGCTGGTATTCGACATTGACAACTACTATGCGTTCGTCGAGGTCAGCCCCGGCACCTTCGAGCATCGCAAAGTTTCGATCGCGTCGTGGAGCAAAGTCGGCTACGCGCGCATTGTCTCCGGACTCAAGGCCGGCGACCGCGTGGTGAGCGGCGAGACCTTGCAGGTGAACGCGCTTTGGCACGAGGCTCACGGGGAAAGCTCCTAGAGCGGGCGGTAATTGGCGATCGCAACAGGAATCTTTGGCTAGGCGATGATTCGATCGTTGATGGCGCTGGCACTGCGCGAGCGGATAGTCGTAGTCGGCATCGCGCTGATGCTGCTGCTGGCTGGCGCTTTTTCGTTCTCGCAACTCGACATCGAAGCATACCCCGATCCGGTTCAACCTCTGATCGAAGTCCTGGCACTGCCCAACGGTCTCAGCGCCGAAGAAGTTGAAAAGCTGGTCACGGTGCCGACCGAGTATGGTCTGGCCGGGATGCGCGATCTCGAGGCGATGCGCTCGATTTCGCTGTACGGTCTGTCGGACATTCGCTGCTATTTCTCGTGGGACAGTGACTATTACTGGGACCGCGTCGAGACCATCAATCGGCTCTCATTCATCACGCTGCCGCAGGGTGTGACACCCGGAATCTCGCCGGACAACCCGATCGGCGAAATTTACCGTTATACGGTACAGAGTCCCAATCACGATCTGACCGACGAGAAGACAATCGAGGACTGGATCCTCGAAAAGCAGATTCGGACCGTGCCGGGTGTCGAGGACGTTTCAGGTTTCGGCGGTCTGACCAAACAGTTCCAGGTCGAAGTCGATCCGCACAAGCTGAACTACTACCAGGTTCCGCTATCGACCCTGATCGCGGCGCTGCAGAACTCGAACACCAACTCCGGCGGCAACTATATGAGCGTCGGCGAGCAGGCGTTCGACGTGCGCGGGCTCGGATTTTTCCGCAGCCTCGACGACATCCGCGACGTTGTGCTGAACAGCAACAAGTCGATTCCAATCAAGGTGTCCAATGTCGCCGACGTGGAGGTGGGGTACGCGCCGCGGCTCGGAATTGTCGGCAAGGACAATCAGAACGAGGTCGTCACCGGCATCGTGCTGATGCGCAAGTACGGCAACACGCTCGAAACGCTTAAGGGCGTAGAGGCCAAGGTCCACGACCTCAACACCTCGGGCATCCTGCCCAAGGGCTACAAGGTCGTGCCGTATTACGATCGCACGCAACTCGTAGATACCACCCTTCACACGGTGATCGAGAATCTTACCGTCGGGATGGTGCTGGTCTTCGTGGTGCTGGTTTTCTTTCTCGGCAACCTGCGCGCGGCGATCATCGCCGCGGTGAACATACCGCTCGCGCTATGCGGCGCGTTCACGCTCATGCACGTCTCGAATACGCCCGCCAATCTCATTTCCCTGGGCGCGATCGACTTCGGCATCATCATCGATACGACCGTCATCGTGATGGAAAATATAGAGCGGCACCTGACTGCGCCCGAGCGCTCGCATGAAAGTTATCGGCTTCGAATCCTGGCCGCCGCGCAGGAAGTGGGCGGCCCGATGTTCTTCTCGACCATCATTTTCGTGATCGCGTTCCTGCCGCTGTTCACGATGCGCGGCGTCGAGGGCGCGATCTTCTCACCAATGTCGCATACCTACGCGTTTGCGCTTGGCACCGCGATTATCCTCGCGGTCACACTGTCGCCGGTGCTGTCTTCGTTTTTCTTCGCGCGCGGAATGCGAGCGATTCACAATCCCATCTGGACGGCGATCGCCGCCTTTTACCACGGGATGTTCGAGCGGGTCCTGCTTTGGCCGCGGCTGACGCTGACCGCAATTGTTTTGCTGGTGGCTGGCGTGCTGTCCCTGTTCCCCCTGCTGGGCGGGCAGTTTCTGCCCAAGCTCGAGGAGGGAAATATCTGGGCGCACGCGACGATGCCGCTGACCATCTCGCTCGAGCACGGCGCCAAGCTGTGCAATCAGATGCGCGCCATTTTCAAAAGCTTCCCCGAGGTCACCACGGTCGTGTCGCAGCTCGGCCGACCTGACGACGGTACTGAGACAGCGGGATTTTTCAACATCGAGTTCTCGGTCGATCTCAAGCCGGACGATCAATGGCCCGCGGGGATCGACAAACCCAAACTCATCAAGCAGATCGACGATAAACTTACGCGGACGTTTCCGGGCGTCAGCTTCAGCTACTCGCAAAACATCGAAGACAACATCGACGAAGCGATTTCCGGCGTCAAAGCCGGGGAAAACGCGATCAAGGTTTTCGGCCCGGACCTGGCCACCGATGAACGAATCGCCAACGACATCAGGGAAACGCTCGGCGGGGTTCGCGGCGTTGTCGATGAAGTAGTGCTGCGCTCGATGGGTCAGCCGAATTTGCAAATTACCCCGGACCGCACCGCGTGTGCGCGCTACGGCCTTAACGTTGGCGACGTCGGCGCAATCGTGCAGGCCGCGATTGGCGGCCAGGCCGTCACCCAAGTGCTCGACGGCGACCGGCGCTTCGACCTGGTCGTGCGATGGAAGCCGGAGTACCGCGAGAGCCTCGACGCGGTGCGCCAGATTCGCGTCAACCTGCCGGGCGGCGGCCAGATTCCGCTCGATCAGGTCGCCAAGATCGAGACTGCCGAAGGCGCGTCATTCATTTATCGCGAGGCGCTGCAACGGTACGTGCCGGTGAGGTTTTCGGTGCGCGATCGCGACTTGCAGACCACCATCGTGGAGGCCAAGCAGCGAATCGCCAAGGAAGTCCATCTCCCGGAGGGCGTGCATATGGAGTGGTCGGGCGAGTACGGCGAATTGCAGGCCGCTAATCGCCGTTTCGCGGTCGTGGTGCCGTTTGCGCTGTTGCTGATCGCCGGCGTCCTATACGCCTCAACTCAATCGCTCATCGACACCTTCGTCATCATGGCGCAGATTCCGGTCGCGTGTCTGGGCGGAGTGCTCGCGCTCATTATCACCGGCACGCCCTTCAGCGTGTCGGCGGGCGTGGGCTTTATTTCGATTTTCGGAATCGCAGTCATGGACGGAATCCTGCTGAGCTTCTATATCCGAAGTCTTTGGGAGCAGGGCCATCCATTCGTCGAGTCTATTATCACAGGGTCGGACCGCCGCCTGCGCGCGACGATGATGACCGATTCCGTCGACGCGCTCGGCTTGCTGCCCGCGGCGGTTTCGACCCGAATCGGAGCTCAGACTCAGCAGCCGTTGGCGATCGTCGTCATCGGCGGCGCGCTGGCGATCATGGTACTGACCCGAATTCTGCAGCCGGTGTTGATCTACCTGTGCCATCGCCGGCTGCGCCTCGACGATCAGAACCGGGCGCGCATGACGCAGCCGATCAACATCCCGGATCTTCCGGATTGATCCGCGCGAACCGTTGCTCGCAATCATCGCCAAGCCTCGCCGCGCGTCGCGAACCGTGGTAAACGGGCGGGAGGAGGATCGCAGCGATGGAATTCGAGATGCTCGCGAGCGGCTACGGCCTGCTCGAAGCGCCGCGTGTCGACGATCTCGGCCGCCTTTATTTCAGCGACATCCCCAACGGCGGAATTTACCGGCGCAATCCGGGCGGCAACGTCGAAACGCTGATCCCCAAGCGCAAGGGCGTCGGCGGAATGATCTTCAACCAACGCGGCGGGCTCGTGCTCACCGGCCGCGCCCTGATTCATTGGGACGAGAAGACCGGCAAGAGCCGCGACCTGTTCGCCACGTGGGAAGGCAAGCCGGTCAGCATGAACGATCTCACGACCGACGATCACGGCAGCGTTTACACCGGCACGATCAACTTCGATCCGTTGAGCAACGACAAGCCGATTCCGGGCAGCCTGTTCCGCATCGATCCGCCCGGGCGCCCAGTGAAGTTGTGGGACGGAATCGAGGTCAGCAACGGGCTCGGATTCAGCCCCGACCGAAAACACCTGTATCACTCGGATTCCTCGACGGGCGCGGTGTGGGTTTACGACGTCACGCACGAGCGGGGCGTCAAGGACCGACGCATCTTCGCGAAAATGCCTGCGGGAATGCCCGACGGGCTGGCGCTAGATGCGCAAGGCGGCGTATGGGTTGCTGCTGTGCGCGTCGGCGAGGTCGTGCATTTCTCGAAGGACGGCACGGTCGCCGAGCAAATCAAACTGCCGGCCACGATGGTAACGAGCCTGGTGTTCGGCGGCCGCGACTTGCGCGATCTTTACGTCGTGACCGCCGACAATACCGACGATCCGAATCGCAAGGGAACGATTTTCCGCGCGCGTGCCGACGTGCCAGGCCTGCCGGTGCCCAAAGCGAACTTCTAGCGTTTCACTCTTGACGCTAGAGCGCGGCTCGAACCGCCACGGGATCCGCTGGCAACTGCTCGCGCGATCCGGCCAGCAGCGCGCCGGCTGCGATCGTCAATATGAACGCGCCGACTCGCATCGCGGCGGGCATCGAACCGGCGGGCAGTCGCTCGCCGAACACGATTATCCCGCCGACGATCGGCACGATGTTCGACAGCGCTCCCGACAACGGCATCGCGATTATCGCGCGCGCCGAATGAAACGAGTTTTGCAGCGTGACGATCCCCGCGATGTTGGCGACGACCATGCCGTATGCGTAAGGATTGGATGCGATTCGCAGCGCGAGTGAAGCGGCGGCGTTGGCGGTGAACTCTTCGGTCATCGCTTTGGTGAACAACGCGCCCAGGCCGAATGCAACGCCGGAAAAAATAGCCGCCGCCGCGCCGCTGGCGGTCAGCCGCGCGACGGCCATGGGAGCCAACGCTGTGAGCGTCAGCAGCGCGGTGAAGATCAGCAGCGTGCCAGGTTCGAACGCGCCTTCGGTCTCGCCGGTCTGAATCGACAGCGCGAGCATCAGCATCGCGACCACGATCGCGCCGATTCCGACCCATTCGCGACCGCTCGCCCGCTCGCCCAGAATTAGCACTGAGGCAACTACGAACAGTGCGATTCCGCACTGCATCGTCACCGCCACGATCGAGACCGGCGCTTGCGACACCGCGATCAAGTAGCAGGCCCAGCCCACCGTCTGCACGCCGAGTCCGCCGATCCACATTGGATCGCGAAGCCATGCGACGATCGCGCCGATCGTATTCGCGCCGGCCGCCACCGGCAGAAGCGCCGAGCGGCTTTTCATCATCAGCAGACCGAGCGACATCAGCACGCTGGCGACGATCGCGATGAACAGGTAGAGGATCACGCGTTCAGCCCTTCACTTCGCGCATCGCGCCGCCGCGAATCACCTTGAACCGGCGTCCGGCCCACATCACCTCGTTGCTGAGCAGGCTGGCGAACCAGACCCCGGTCATTATCAGGTCCTTGATAGGAACCATCCAGAGCTCAGTCAGCATCTCGGGCATCTTGAGCACGCGGCCGACTATTGCCGCCGACATCGCGAGCCGCGCCGCCACCACCAGCACCAATGTCGCCAAAGCCGCGGCGCTGCCGCGTGTGACCGCGAGCAGCATCAGCGCCCAGAACGGGCCGTGCATCAGGATGGTCGCGATGCTGATCGGGCGTACGGTGCGGTAAGTGCGCGCCCAGCGAAGCTGATGATGCCAAAATTCGGAGAGACTCTGTTCCTCGCACGTCAACGTAACCAGCGAATCGGACAGTTTGATCTCGTAGCCTTGAGCATTGGTGAAGTTGCCCAGGTAGAAATCGTCGGCGAGCATGTCTTTGACAGCGCGGAAGCCGCCGGCGGCCTCGAGCACCTTGCGCTTGATGGCGATCGTCGCGCCGAGCGCGTAGTGCATTGGTTCGATCATATCGGCGAACAGAATCTGCGGCAGAAAATCGGTGTTGACGTAGAGCGCCTCCAGCCGCGACGCGAGCGAGCCGCCCGGTCGCGCCCGATATGCGCACGTCACGATGCCGACTTTGTCAGCCGAGATTAGTTCGCCGACAATCCGTTTCAGGTAGTCGCGCTCAACCGACACATCGGCGTCGCTCAGCACGAATATTTCGGCCTTCTCGGCCCGATCGGCCATCTTCACCAGCTTCGCTATCTTGTGATTGCTGCAGTTGGGCTCTTCGCCGACCACAAGCGTGATGTTTGCATATTGGTAGCGTTGGCGCAGTGCGACCGGAATTTCGGCGGCCGCATCTTCATAGTTCTCGACGCCAAAATAAAACTCGACTCGCGGGTACGCGATTTCCAGAAAGCTGACCAGGTTTGCAGCCAGCGAATTGCTGGTCCCATGCAGCGGCTTCAGCACTGCCACGCGCGGCGGAACCTTGGGCAGCGGTGGCAGGGGAGAGGCCGTACGCTTTGCAAATCTGATCGCGGCGACGGTAGCCGCGGCGTAATAGAAAATGGAAACGCACACGGCCGCAGCCGGTAAAGCCATCCAGATCGTCATCGCCAGATCGTCATCGAATGACGGGCGCGGCAATCTTACCCGGCGCGACCTTCGGCGCCACAGGCATCTTGCCGCGGACCTCGTGCCGGACCGTTACCCGCCCCCGGAAATTCGCCGTCAGGCCGACGCCTGCTGCGCGGTCTGATGCCGTCGCTGGCGCATCGTCGAAAGAAATTGCCGCCCCTCGTTCAGCATCCGCTTGGTCTCTTCCATCGACGTCATCATCTTCTTCACCGACTTGAAGATGTACTTCGGGCGGAAATAGAAGCTGCGATAGAAACGCTCGACCGCGCCGTAAATCTCTTCGTTGCTCAGGCCGGGATAGGTGATGGTGCACTTCTGGTAGCCGGATTCGTCGAGCAGCGGATCGACCGCCAGGAACCCGTTCTTGGTCACGTAGTCGAACAGCTCCGTGCCCGGATACGGCGACGCGAGCGATACCTGGATCGTCTCGCAGTCCATCTCGCGCGCGAAGCGGATCGATTCCTCGATCGTCTCCTTGTTCTCGCCCGGCAGCCCTAGGATGAAGGTCCCGTGGATCAGGATCCCCAGCTCGTGGCAATCCTTGGTGAAGCGCCGCGCGCGATCGATGCCGACGCCCTTCTTGATGTTCTTCAGAATCTGCGCGTTGCCGGACTCGTAGCCGACCACGAACAGCCTGAGCCCGCCGTCCTTCATGATCTTCAGCGTTTCATAGTCAACGTTGGCGCGTGAATTTGTGGACCACGTGATTCCCAGCGGCTTCAGCAGTTGCGCGATTTTGCGCGCACGCGCCGGATCGGCGGTGAAAGTGTCGTCGTCGAAGAACAGCTCCTTCATCTTCGGGAACTTCGACTTCATCGCCGCCACTTCTTCGTACACATTCTCCGGGCTCCGCACGCGGTAGCGATGCCCCTGCGTGACCTGCGGCCACAAGCAGAACGTGCATCGCGCCGGGCATCCGCGCCCGGTGTACATCGACACGTACGGATACTGGCAGTAGGGACTATTGTACTTCAGGTAGTCGAGGTTCTTTTCATACACCTCGGTCACGAACGGCAGCTTGTCGAGTTCTTCGTCCGTGAGAGCGGGACGATCGGGATTGTGATGCAGCCCGCCGTTTTTCTGCCAGCTGATTCCCCCGATCGTGCTCCAATCGCGGCCCTCCGCCACCTCGAGCATCGAGTAGTCGAATTCCTTGCGCGCCGCGATGTCGATTGCCGGCGACAGTTTCAGCGTCTCCTCGGGCCGCGCCGTCGGATGCCCCCCGACCATCGCGATGATCGCATTCGGATTCGCCGCCTTGATTGCTTCCGCGGTACGCGCGTCCATCCGCAGCGACGGCGTCGAGGTGTGAATCACGACCAGGTCGTAGTTCTTCGCCTCGTTGACCGTCATCTCGACCGTGTAATTGTGCGGCGGAGCGTCGAGCAGGCGCGCGCCCGGAATCATCCCGGCCGGATACGCAAGCCACGTCGGGTACCAGAAAGACCAGACCTCGCGCGTCGCCTGGTAACGTGAACCAGCACCTCCGTCAAAGTCATCATACGAGGGTGGATTCAGAAAAAGTGTTTTCATCACATCCATAATTTGCAGCATACCCCAGCCCTGTCCGATTGGTTAGTCCGCGACTATACAAACCAGGCCGACCGAAGGCAAGAATGGCGAAGAGTACCGTTTTGCGCTTGTGCACGGACCGTCGGCGCCGCCCAAAATAACGCATTTTTCAAAGCTTTTTTGCGCGCGACGCCTTTCCCGAAAAGTTCTAACAGGAACGAAGTCCCGCATCTGCTCCTGGTAACTGGGTGCAGGGGTCACCCCTGCCGGGGGTGCGGGGCGCGTAGCCCCGCATTAGATTCCTTCCGCGCGACGATGATCATTCGCCTCGTGCCTATCGCGTATGCCTGCCCCTCGAATCCCCCGAACACCGCTGTCACTCGCACGCCGACGCGCTCCAGCAATCGCGTCATTTCCGTCAGCGTGTAGAGCCGGATGATATGCCCGATCGACTCGCGGCGCCCGCCCTTCGGGTCGACCACGATAAAATGCACATGCATGCGGCTCGTCGCGAGATCCAGGTCGCGCCGCTCGACGTACAGCGTTCCGTCCGCGCCCGTGTGCCAGTCGTTCTGGATATAGTTATCGATCGCCCACTCGCGGTTCAGCATGTCGAGCAGCAGCCGCCCGCCCGCTTTCAGAGCCTTGGCCGCCGACTCGAGCACTTTCAAATCCTCGGCTTCGGATTCCAGGTAGCCGAACGACGAGTACATGTTGACGATTGCGTCGAACTTGTTTTCGAACGGGATCTCGCGCATATCGGCGGCAATCGTCTCGATAGTGAGCTTGCCCGCCTTGGCCGCCTGCTTCGCGAGCTCGAGGTACTCCGCATTCAGATCGAGACCTGTCACGCGCAATCCACGTTTCGCCAACTGGATCGAATGCCGCCCCTGCCCGCAGCACAGGTCGAGCACCGACGCACCGGGCTTCAGCTCGAGCGCGCCCGCAACGAAGGCGCCTTCTTTTTCCGCCCGCTCCTCCGTGAACATGTGGCCGTAGACATTCAGATAGTCGCTGCGAAAAAAATCCACGTACCAGGCAGAGCCTTGCGATGCCATCGCGTTCCCTCTCAAGCCGTCCGAATGGATTGACAGTTCAACTTAATCTCATAACCCGTTTCCAAGATCGAGTCGCCATCATCCTGTGGCCCCATTCCTTTCAATGGTGCTACGGTCTTGCGCCAAGAGAGAGAGTCAGCGTGGACAAGATTTCAGTACTGGCCAGCGGTGGACTGGATAGCTCGGCCCTGATCGCGAAATTGGCGGCCGGCGCCGAAGTGTATCCGATCTACGTGCGATGCGGCTTCGCGTGGGAAGACGTCGAGATCCAGTTCCTCCAGTCCTTCCTCGCCGCGCTCCGCAATCCGAATGTGATGGCCACAACTGTCCTCTCCGCCCCGACCGACGTCCTCTACGGCGACCACTGGAGCGTGACCGGCGCGCGCGTTCCCGGCGCCGACGAGCCCGACGAGAACACCTATCTGCCCGGCCGCAACATTCTGCTCATTGCGCTGGCCGCTATCTGGGGTAGCACCCACGGAGTTTCACGCATCGCAATCGGATCGCTCGGCAGCAATCCCTTTCCCGATGCGACTCCGAAGTTCTTCGAGAGCTTCGGTAGCACCCTGAGCATGGGACTGGGACACAACGTGATGGTCGAAGCGCCGCTCAGGGGTTTCCACAAGGACGACCTCATCAGAACATTCAAAGACTTACCGCTCGACTTGACCCTGACCTGCATGGCTCCTCAAGGCTCTCAGCACTGCGGGCAATGCAACAAATGCTTCGAGCGTCAGCAGGCCTTTCAGAAGGCTGGCGTCACGGATCGCACCATCTACGCCGGATAGCTATAGCCAGTGTCGAAATTCCTGCGGATAGCTCTCGCGCTCCTGCTCGTGGGTGTCTTGTGCGCTTGTAACTCTCATCCCGCGAGCGGCGAAAAGACGGCATCCGGCGCACTTAAGGTCGCGCTGCTCACGCCCGGACCCGTCAGCGACGCGGGATGGAACGCGGCTGCGTACGAAGGCCTCGAGTTAATCAAGGCCAAGCTCGGCGCCGACACCGCGCTCGTGCAAACCAAGTCTCCCGCCGACTTCGAGGACGCCTTCCGTGATTTCGCCTCGCGCGGCTTCGACCTTATCTTCGCTCACGGCTTCGAGTACACCGATTCCGCGCTCGAGGTGGCGCGCAGCTTCCCTAACACTTACTTCGTGGTCAGTTCGGGCAGTGAGTCTTCCGCTAATGTCGCGTCTATCACCTTCAACGTCGACGAGGCGACCTACGTGGAAGGCGTGCTGGCGGCTGGAGTTTCGAAAACCGGAGTGGTAGGCGCCGTCGGCGGTATAGAACTGCCGTCGATTAAATTGTTCTTCGAGGGCTTCAAGCGCGGCTTCCTTTCAGCGCAGCCCAAGGGCCGCATTCTGATCAGCTATACCGGCAATTTCGACGATGTTGGCGCGGCCAAGGAGGCGGCGCTCGCGCAAATCAGCCAAGGTGCCGACGTGTTGATCCACAACGCCGACGCGGCCGGCCTAGGCGTCTTCCTCGCAGCCGAACAAGGTCACGCCTATGCGTTCGGCGTATTCACCAATCAGAACAACGTCGCGCCAGACGTCGTCCTGGCCAGCGCCGTGACGTCCACGCCGCTCGCTTTCCTGAAGATCGCGACCGAGGTCAAAGAGAAGCGCTTTCATCCCGGGATGCTGGAATTCGGAATGCAGGACGGGATGGTGCGCGTGGTATTCAACCCCAAGCTTGAGTCGCGCATTCCGCAGGCGGCGATGGAGCGCGCGCGCAAAGTCGAGCATGACCTCGCAACCGGCCAGTTAATTTTGTCGCCAACCAAATAAGCCGACTCCGAAACGCACGCCTTGAGGTCCGCATTCGAGGAATCGGGTCTCATCACGCCCTATGTTTTCCGGCGCCGTTTTGATTTAAACAACTTGATTCGGGGGAAATGGCGCACGACGTATTCATCAGCTACTCGGCTCACGACAAACCGGCTGCCGACGCGGTTTGCGCGAAGCTGGAGTCGCGAGGAATCCGGTGCTGGACCGCACCGCGCGACATCCGGCCCGGGATGAGCTGGGGCGGCGCGATCGTCGAAGCGATCGACGGCGCGCGTGTGATGCTGCTGTTGTTTTCGTCGCACACCAACAATTCTCCCCAGATAAAGCGGGAAGTTGAACGCGCCGTGCAAAAGGAAATAGTCATCGTGCCGGTCCGGGTCGAAGACGTGAGGCCCACAGGTGATTTCGCGTACTTCCTTAGTACACCACGTTGGCTCGACGCGATCACTCCGCCGTTCGAGCGGCATTTGGACCGCATCGCGGATTCCGCCAAGTTCTGGCTCGAACGTATCGAGGGCGATGGTGCGACTTCAGAGGCTCCGCGGCCGACCCCGCCCGCTCGCGAAGAGCCAAGCGCCGCGGCAGCGCCTACGGTGGTCGCCCCTGCGCGAACCCGCCGGAAGTGGATCGTTCCCTCGATTGTCGCTTTAGTGATCGCACTAGTCGGAACCGCAGCCTTCTTCGCCGCGCCTTACTACTTCGCTCAGCTGGTGGCTGCGGCTCGAATGCACACGCAGCCAACCGGACGCGAGCTCCCGACTGCGGAGACATTTCGAGAGCCGAAGATGATCGTGGTGCCGGCCGGGACCTTCACCATGGGGTCGCAGGGAGGCGACGATGCCGAAAGTCCGCAGCACCGGGTAGCGATCGGGTACTCCTTCGCGGTCGGCAAGTACCCGGTCACGCGCGACGAGTATGCACGGTTCGCGTCGGAGACCAGCGCCAACTCTGAATGGCAAAACCCGGGCTTTGCGCAGACGGGCAGAGATCCTGTGGTGAATGTAAGCTGGGATGATGCGAAGGCGTATGTGGCGTGGCTGAGCAATAGGACCGGGCACAAGTATCGATTGCTGTCCGAGTCGGAATATGAATATGCGGAACAGGCCGGCACAAGCACCACATGCTGGTGGGGCGATGGCGACGCCGACCTTTGTAGATACGCCAACGGTGGCCCGTGCATTCACCACGGCACTGTGCCGGTTGGAAGTTATCCGGCAAACGGCTTTGGGTTGTACGACATGGCGGGGAATGTATGGGAATGGACCGAAGATTGCTGGAACGAGAACTATACAGGAGCGCCTGAGGACGGGACGGCCTGGACGGCGGGAACCTGTGGGCAGCGGGCGCTGCGCGGCGGCTCGTGGGGTTTCTTCGCGAGCTTCCTTCGCTCCGCAAGTCGCTACGGGGCCATCCCCGGCGTTCGCGATTACCTAAATGGCTTCCGTGTAGCGAGGACCCTATAAGCTCTTGAGTCTTAGCTCCTCTTCCTCTTGAGGGTTCCAGGGGGTCGTGGCCCTGGTCCGGATCGGAACGGTTTCTCCGCGATGGCGGTCACTCGTTATGCCTGACGAAAGCAGCTCCAAATTGGCCGTCCCTGCGAAACCGATCGGCGCATGGATATCTGAAATACAGCCGGCCGCATCGCGGCCGGTAGGTGAGGGTTCTGCGCCTGCATCGCAAAGGGCCCACCTGCTCACTCTTTTTTGCGTCATCCTTTTTTGAGTCATCCTGAGAGGAGCGAAGGAACCCGGGTGCCGTGCTCGACGCCTCAACTATTCCTCATAGTTAAAGCAGCGGCTCGACAGACACTCTTACAGCACGCCTGCATTCCGAGAACGGCGCGCCCGCTTCGAAGCGCAGACGCATCTCAATCGCAGGCTTGATTTCAGCCCGGAAGCCGTTTAAGCAACACTTGGGCGCTCACCAAATGAACTTCGGTTCGCATCCATAAAGATGGCCACACGTACCTCTATACTATCGTCAAGTGGGCGGGAGCGCCGCTTGTGGTGGATCTCGACAATTGCCGCTGGCACTGCTCTCGTCTTGAGCTATGTCGCGTTCTGCCTTTTGCTAGAAAACATTGGGCGGCCAAGATTCAGTGAAGCACTATATTCTAGCGTTCAACTACTGCTCATGAACATGCCGTTTGGCGACCTTCCTAGCCAGAATCCATTGGCACGCGATCTTCTGCATACTGCAAGGCTTCTCGCCGTAATTGCGGTGGGCTCCACAGGGGTCGCTCTCGTGATGGAGTTTTTCGGTACTGAACTCCGGCGTTCTTGGACGGCATGGCGCGGAAACCACGTCGTGATTTGCGGTTTTAGCGCCATCGGTCGTTGGCTCGTTGATGAGTTCTGTCGGGCAGGTGACAAGGTGCTAGTCGTTGGTCAAGACATTGGAGATGTTGGGATCGTGAGCGCGCTTCAGTCGGGCGCAAGCGTACTGATAGGCGACCTGGGTAGCCAAAGGACTCTGCGAAGGGCATCCGTTTCGCGGGCAGCCTATTTTATTTCCGCCGCGGACGACGACACCGCCAACGTCGGCGCGTATTTTCGAGTCGCGGAAATCATGCGCGATGGTTCGATCACTTTACCCGCTCATCTGAAGGTGTTTATTCACATTGCGGACCCTCAATTGCGTGTCTCATTGCGTCAATGGCCCCTGTCCTATAAAGGGGACCCCAAGCCGCCACGTGCCGGAGTCTTTAGTGTATTCGACAACAGTGCTCGTTTGCTTCTTCACAACCACCCACTCGACTATGTGGGAATAAGGGAAGATGACGAGCGAGCGGTCCAAGTAGTGATCATTGGTTTGGGGCGAATGGGTGAGGCCGTATTGATCCGAGCCGCTCAGGCTGGGCACTACGCCAATGGAAGACGCTTGCGCGCTACCGTGATCGATCTTCAAGCTTCGAAAAGGGAGATTTTGTTTCGTTCCCGTTATCCGAACTTCCATGAGGTGTGTGACGCAGAATTTCTGACCTTGGATGCTGAAGAGCCGTCTACGCTCAAGCGAATCGCCGACCTGTGCTCGGAGCCCAACAGTGTCACTACGGTGGTCGTAGCCGTGGACCGAGACACACAAGCTCTGTCTCTCGCGTCATCTCTGACTGACTACACCAGTTTGAACGTACCAATTCGCATTCGCCTTAACGAGGGATCGGGGCTGGCCTTCTTGACGACCTTCAGCGATGGTGCCCGAGGTCCGAGCCGTCAAATTACGACATTCGGTTCTTTCCGTGAGGCTTGCGCCAGAGGAACTCTCATAGATGAAGAGTTAGATGTTATGGCTCGCGCGATGCACGAAGATTACGTACGAAGACGGCGTCAAGATCGCAACGTTTCATCGGACGATCGAAATCTACGCGACTGGGAACATCTCGATGACGATCTGCTTGAATCGAACCGTCAGCAGGCGGATCACATACCTGTGAAGGCTCGCGCGATCGGTTGCCATATAGTGCCCCGCAACAACCAGGATCCGGGAACGTTGGTAGTAGAACTCTCGGAACACGAGGTCAAACTTCTGGGGAAGATGGAGCACCAGCGTTGGATGGCTGAACGTTATCTTGCGGGATGGGTAGCGGGGCCGCTGAACTATGACAAGCGAATGAACCCCTATCTGGTAGATTGGAAGGAGCTTCCGCCCGACATTCAGCAATACGATTTGGACTTCGCACGTATTCTTCCCGGAATCCTGGAACTCGTCGGTCTTGAGCTTCGCCGCTGAATTCCAGCGGCGGTGAAGACCCGTCTTCGGGCGCTTCATCCGCAAAATCGCTATCGAGCCAGGAGGAACTTGTTCCCGAACAGTCTTCCACCTAAGGTGCAACTGAATTCTTGTTTGCGGTACCCGGCGAAGCCGGCGTGCTGGTGGTAACACCGGGGCTGGACGCCTTCACATCTGTTGCGTCAGGACTGGAACCGAAAAGCCATGTGAGCGGATTGCGTGATCTAGGGGCATCGCTGACAGCTTGCTCTTTTGAGGGATCTAACTTCTTCACGGCATCAACCTGACCCTGCTGGGCTGCGAGATGGTAGTATTCTTGAGCCTTGTTGTTATCAGGTGGTGTGCCGAGACCGTTCTCGTACATCTCTCCCAGATGGAATTCAGCGTCGGCATAGTTTTGATTCGCGGCTTTTTGGTAAAAGTCAAGCGCCTTTGAGTAGTCTTGCGGGACGCCTAAGCCATGCTGATAAATGTAGGCAAGGTTTGCTTGGGCCGCAGCATTTTGTGCCGCCGCCTTAGTGAAGTAAAAGAGCGCTTTTCCGTAGTCTTGAGGGACATCTTGGCCGTTTTCATATAACTCACCGATATGCTCTTCAGCGTTCGGATTTTCGTTCTTTGCCGCTTTGAAGAAGCACTCGAGTGCTTTCGCATGATCTTGCGCGACTCCCAATCCGTCCTCATACATCGAGCCCAAGAGATTTTGTGCGCGAGAGTTTCCGTGCTCCGCTGCGAGTTTGGTCCAAACGAACGCGTCGCCGTAGTCTCTCTGGTTGAAGTAATGGAGACCTCGGTCAAACTGCGCTGCGGTGTCGCTCGGTTCCGCATTCAGTAATGCCGAAGGGTTAGCAGAAGATGCCTCGCTAGTTTCCGGACTATTGCCAGCACTTGCCGCTGGTGCCGATCCTTCAGAGGCCTGTTCAGTCGACACCGAACCCGGAGATGCCGCGTTGGTCGCCGCTGCATTGCTTGCACTTTGGTCCGTCGTCGATCCTCCAGAGGCCGCCTGTTCCGTCGACGCCGAGCCCGAAGATGCCTCGTTGGTCGCCGCCGCATTGCTTGCACTTTGGTCCGCCGTCGATCCTCCGGAGGCCGCCTGTTCCGTCGACGCCGAGCCCGGAGAAGCCTCGTTGATCGCCGCGCCGCTGCTCGCACTTTGGTCCGTCGTCGATCCTTCAGAGGCTGTCTGTCCCGTCGACGCCGAGCCCGGAGATGCTTCGTTGCTCGGTGACAAAGCGACACTCGCTGGACGCTGTCCAAAAACGTAGAGCATCCACGCAAAGAGTACAATTAGAGTTAGGGAACTCGAAATCGCTAGCACCCAGAGCGGCACCCGAGGCGACAAAAGCCGGGGTGGTGGTGGCAAGGGTGTGAGGATTGACGTCCTGTCTAACAGGTATTTGAGCGACGTAGACATATCGTCGAGGACCCCGGCCAAAGACTTAACGTCAAACGCATCAAGATGATGGGCATACCCCAGATAGTATGAAAGGTTTTTGACCTTTATGTTCTCGACCCGAATGGGCAGAATCGGCAGACGCTTACCCCAGGCTTGTCCTACTTCGGTTTCCACATCTCTTGACAGCTCAGACGCGGCGGAGATAATGACAACCATCGCAATCGATTCATCGATCGCGCGCGATATCGCTTGCGGATAGTTCGCTCCCCCTGGCAAGTTTTTCGCCGAAAACCAACACGAAAACCCACGAGCTTCCAAACCGTTACAAATACGTTCCGCCCACGCTTTGTCCTGGGTAGAAAAGCTTATGAATACGTGCCCCATACGGCTATGTCACAGAATAAACAGGTCGTTTGCTACAATTGAGGTTCAGTTATCACTTGACCAGCGTAATTGCAAATTGGAAGGTCAAGCGATCTTCGTGCGCGAGATGCTGGGCCGCTTCGCCCGCGTACTCGACCGCAACCGGCGCGGGATTCTGTTTCGCAATACCTGGGGCGACGGTTTGTACGTGGTGACCAAGGATGTCGAGGCCGCGGCGAAGTGCGCCACCGAGCTGCAGGATGAAATGGCGACCTTAGTGTCGGCCGAGCATGGATTGCCGGAATACATGGCGCTGCGGCTCGGCGGTCATCTGGGGCCGGTCTTTCATATGCGCGATCCGGTGCTCAAGCGCAGCAACTTTATCGGCGCATACGTGGGCCGCGCGGCCCGAATCGAACCCGTCACTCCGGAGGGCGCGGTGTACGTGACCGAGGCTTTCGCGGCCGTGCTGGCGGCCAGCGGACTGACGCAATTCGTCTGCGAATATGTGGGCCAGGTCCCCGCCGCCAAGCATTACGGGACGATGCGGATGTACTCGCTCAGGAGGCAGGGGTGACCCCTGCACCCAGCATTAGGAAAGTCGGAACCGTCGTGGCCAAATCGCGGGCGGCCGCCTTCATCGGCTTGGAGGCTCATTTGTGCTTTCGGTGACATCTCTTAGGCGAGATGCGAGGCGGTTTAAGGGCGCTTAGGGGTTTAGGAAGGCGTCTTTTGATGTTTTATTAAGCGGGGCTAAAGTGTATTATCGCCGATGTTCTTTTTACGTTTTACGACCGTGCGCGAGGCGCGAATCCCTCGCTCACGGGCCTCGGGGGAGGCAGAATGAAATCATCAAAAGTTCGTTCTACGAATCGTTCCAGGGAAACGAGCCCTGACTCCACTTTCAGAGTCCTACGGATTGGCAGATGGGTGGCAATCGCTTTTGCGAGCGCGCTAATCGCCGCGCCGAGCTTTGCGCAGACGATCAAACTCGAGAACACGGTCCCGCCCGATGCCAAGCGGATGGCCGTCGTGCGTCACCTTGATCCGAACAAAATCCTGACCCTGGACATCCGGTTCAAGCCGCGCAATCAGGCGGCGCTCAACAAGCTCATTGCGGATCAGATGAATCCCAGTTCGCCCGAATACCACAAGTGGATCAATCCCGAAATCTATGCGAAGCGATTCGCGCCCACCCAGGGGGATTTCGACGCGGTGAGCAAATGGCTGACCAGCAAGGGGTTCACGATAACCGGAGGATCGGCGAGCGACAGCTATATCCGATTCAGCGGCACGGTTGCGCAGGCGGAGCAGGCCTTCAACACGCAGCTCGAGGATTTCGGCAACGGCAAGTTCGGCAACGTCACCGAGCCCGAGATACCGGCGCAATTCGCCGGCACGGTCGGGGACATCCTTGGGCTTCACAACCTTGGACGGTTGGTGCCGGCCTACGTATTGCCGCCGCGCCAGCTTCAGCATTTGCGGTCGCTACAGAAGGAAGGTCCGCAATCAAAACGTTCCAAGGGCGGCGGTCCGCAATTCAACCTCGGCACGATCGGCGGTAGCGGATTCACCTTCGCCTCGCCGGACTTCTACGCCAACTACGACGAGGGGCCGCTGTTGAACGCCGGCATTACCGGTCAGAACTCCAACGACTGCATCGGGATCTACGGCCGGACCAACGTGTATCAAGAGCCCGCGCAGGGTTTCTCAAGTTGCTCGCAACAGGAGGGATCAGGTGGCAACCCTTGCATCATCTACGACTATTTCACCTTCTTCCAGAATCCAAGCAAAAATCCGACCGGTTTCGCGTCGTTCTCGACGGTGCCTTCCCTGACTCACGAGATCGTCTCACCCGAGACCGATCCGGGCGTCGTTGCCGATGCCGACGGTGAGGCATATCTGGATATCGAATGGTCGCATGTGGTCGCACCTGGTGCGACGACAATCCTGTACGTCACCAATGGAAACGACTCGACCGGCGGAAGCTTCAACGAGGCGCAAAACCTCAGCGACGCGCTGACGCAGATGACCTCTGACAACAAATGCGGCGCGTTGAATTTCAGCTATTCCGATTGCGGCGAGCCAAGCAGTTTTTACATGAATACACTGTCGCCCTTGTTCAACAAGGCGCAATTGAACGGACAATCAGTGTTCGTTTCCTCCGGCGATCGCGGTGCGGATTCCTGTGGAGAAGGGGTGCCCAATATCAACGAGTTGTCAGCCAATCCTTTGACTACCTCGGTTGGCGGCACCGGCTTCGACGCCAATTACGGAAGCAACGGTTATACAACCGGCTACAACGGCCCCGAGTTCGTTTGGAATGATCAGAGCCTGGATGACCCCAATACGTGGAGCGAAAATGAAACCAGCGCGGGCGGAGAGAGCTCGGTCTACTCACGGCCGAGCTGGCAAACCGGTTTGCCGGACCCGAACAGTACTGGCAACCGTGATGTCCCCGATATCGCAATGATCGCGAGCGCGGAGAATCCGGGGGTTCTCATCACCGAGGATGAGGATCAGGGCAGCGGGAATGATGTTGTCGCGACACCGGCGGAAGAAGCTGCGATCACCGGCGGTACCAGTCTTGCCGCGCCGGTCTGGGCTGGCATCTCGCGACTGCTTCAACAGAAAAACGGCGGTAAGCGGCTGGGAAGCCTGAATCCTCGGATATACCAGATGGCGTCGGCGTCGCAGGCGGCGAACGGATTTCACGATGTAACCCAAGGCAACAACAACTATATCGATAACAACAACGGGGAGCCGCTGACGGTACCGGGGTATTCGGCAGGTCCTGGATATGACCTCTGCACCGGATGGGGCAGTGTCGATATCGCGCAGTTCGTCAATGCCTACCTGGCGGCAACGCCAACCCCCACTCCGACCGCGACGGCGACTGCCACCGCGACGCCGACTTCCACGGCGACTTCGACCGCAACCGCCACCGGCGGCGCGACTCCGACCGCAACTCCCACTGCAACACTGACGCACGCAACTTCCACCGCGACACCGACTCTGACAGCGACTGCCACTGCCACCGCGACGGCCACCGCGACAGCCACCGCGACAGCCACCGCCACTGCAACTAACACGGCGACCGCAACTGTCACTCCGACCGCAACATCGACGCCAACCGCGGTTCCCGATTTCCTGAAGGTCACGCCGCCGTTTAAGAATTTCAGCACCATCAAAGAGGGCAAGTCCAAAAAGCAAACGTTTACTATCAGCAATACTGCCAAGACCGGATCGCCGATCAGCTTTGGGAACCCGCTGGCAACGGTGACCAACTTCCCGACATTCGAGTTCATTGGGAATGCCAACAACTGCCCCACGGAACTTTTCCCGAAGCAAAAGTGCAAGTTGATTGTGACATTCGCTCCGACTTCACCAGGCCCGGCGTCCGCCACGATGACCATCTTTGATAACGCGTCAAATGCGAACCAGATGATCCCATTGCAGGGCAACGGAAAATGAGTAGGAGATGAGCCATCGTGGGCAGCGCAACTGCCCTGACGCCTGAACGTTCCTTAAGGATCGAAGTCGCGCGTACCGTTTTGCCGCGCAAGGCGTATTATGCTTGAGATGCCCTTTACGTCGGCAACCGCGCGCAAGGCGCGAGCCCGCTCGCGCGGGCATCGGAGAGCCGCATTCGGATGGCCGAATCCGCTGCGTGCATACGACTGCCTCGCCGGAAGAAAACTTTGAAGAAAACTTTGTTGTGCTCTGCGATCCTTTTGGCGGCGCTCGTGGGTTACCTGCCGATCGCTGGCGCAGTATCGCAGCGGCCTCTGATCACAGAGACGATAAGCGAGACCAACCTGGTCACGCTCGCCGGTAATACGCGTCCGGAAGCGACGATGGCCAACGATCGCGGCCCGGTTGCCGCCGACTTTCCCATGGAGCACATGCTGCTCCAGTTGCGGCGCGCTCCCGAGCAGCAGGATGCGCTCGAGAAATACCTCGAAGAAGTCGAAGATCCCGGCTCGCCAAACTACCATCACTGGTTGACCGCGGATGAATTCGGCGCGAGATACGGATTGGCGGCTCAAGATCTGGCCGCGATTTCAAATTGGCTCAAGTCGCACGGATTCGCTGTCAACCGCATCTATCCCAACGGTATCGTGATTGATTTTTCGGGCACCGCCGGCCAGGTGAGTGCGGCCTTCCACACCGCGATTCATAGTCTCGAGGTGAACGGCAACGCGCATACCGCCAACATGAGCGATCCACAGATACCGGCTGCGCTGGCGCCGGCTGTCGTGGGCGTGGTCTCGCTGAACGACTTCAAACCGCGCGCGATGAACAAGCCGCGGTCCGCATATACATTTTCCGGATGCGGAGCGATTCCTGGTACCGGCATCGAGTGTTACTCGGTGGTGCCCGCCGACCTCGCCACCATCTACAACCTGAACCCGCTATTCGCAGCAGGCTATTCCGGCCAGGGACAAACTATCGCGGTGGTCGAGGACACCGACCTTTATCGGACTTCGGATTGGGGCACCTTCCGCAGTGTGCTCGGACTCGCGAGCGCTTACCCGGAAGCCTCGCTCAGCCAGGTTCATCCAGGGAACTGCGCCGACCCAGGCGTCCAGGTTGGCGCCGACGGTGAGGCGGCTATCGATGCGGAATGGTCGACCGCCGCCGCGCCCAACGCCGCGATCGAAGTGGTCTCATGCGCCGACACCGCCACCACCTTCGGCGGCTTCATCGGGATGGAAAACCTGCTCAACGGATCGGGAATGCCGCCGGCGATCATGAGTATCAGCTATGGCGAGTCCGAGGCGCAGCTCGGTGCGACGCAAAACGCGTACATCAATTCTTTGTACCAGCAGGCGGTCGCCGCGGGCGTGTCGGTGTTCGTATCGGCCGGCGATGAAGGCGCGGCCAGCTCCGACGCCGGCGCCTACTACGCGACCGAGGGAATCACAGTCAGCGGATTCACTTCCACGCCATATAACGTGTCGATCGGCGGCACCGATTTCGAAGATACCTACGCGGGCGATAACAGCACCTACTGGAGCGGCTCGAACGGGGCCGGCTACAGCTCGGCACTTTCCTATATTCCGGAAATTCCCTGGAACGATTCGTGCGCGAGTGGACTGATCGCAAGCTACCTCGGTTATCCCGCAACCTACGGCTCGTCGGGTCTTTGCAACAGCGGTCAGGGCGTGGAAGTAGTTGCCGGCAGCGGCGGCCCGAGCGGATGCGCCACGGGCAAGCCGTCTACCAATGGCGTCGTCGGCGGTAGCTGCGCCGGATACCACAAGCCGGATTGGCAATCCGTGCTTGGCAACCCGTCCGACGGTGTGCGCGACACACCCGACGTGTCGTTGTTCGCCGCCGACGGAGTGTGGAATCACTTTTATCTGGCGTGCTACTCCGACCTCGCAGGCGGCGGAGCGTCATGTGAGGGTGCGCCGGCTAATTGGGCCGGATTCGGCGGAACCTCGTTCGGCGCGCCGATCATGGCCGCGATTCAGTCGCTGATAAACCAGAGGACCGGCAGCCGGCAAGGTAATCCGAATCCCGCTTATTACTCGCTCGCCAACACCGAGTACGGCGCCACCGGCAGCGAGTCATGCACGTCCTCGCTGGGCAACGGCGTGGCCGGCGACTGCATTTTTTACGACGTGACCGAAGGAGACATAGACGTGCCGTGCAAAGGCGGCCCTAACTGTTACACGCCGTCGGGCAAGTATGGCGTCCTCTCTACCTCGAACTCCTCGTTTCGACCCGCGTATAAGGCGGGCACCGGATGGAATTTCGCGACCGGGATAGGAACCGTCAATGCCTACAACCTTGTGATGGCATTCGGCTCGAACGGGCCGACGCCCACTCCGACTGCGACGGCGACGTCGGCAACTCCTACTCCGACTCCGACATCGTCAACTCCGACCGCGACTCCGACCGCAACCTCGAGCGTTGCAACTGCAACAGCGACACCTACCTCGACACCCACCCCGGTTCCAGTGTTGCTCAAGGTCAACCGGTCGATAGTGAATTTCGACAAGGTGAAAGTGGGGCATCTCAAAAGCATAACGGTGAAGCTCAGCAATCCAGCCAAGGACGGACTGCCGATCACCTTCGGAAATCCGATGGCGGCGCTCCCGAGCGCCAGCCCCCAGCAATTCGGCTTCTCGACCAACTGCCCGACGCAACTCCTCCCCAGGGAAAAGTGCGAGCTCTTCGTCCAATTCAGTCCGGCGTCGCAGGGTCCGCAGTCCTCCTCGGTAACCATCTACGACAACGCCACCAACGCGAACCAGCAAATAGACCTACAAGGCACCGGAAAATAACCGCCCGCCGGGAAAGGCTAAATTCCTATTAGATGCGGAACCCACCGCGGGTTCCGCACCTCCTTGGGCAGGGGTGACCTCCTTCGGCTCCGCTCAGGACAGGCTCTGCACCCAGTACTAAGAGAAAGATGCGGCCGCAGTCCACCCTGAGTACGCGTAGGGTCCCTGTTAGAACTATGTTCCGTATCATTCTAGAGCGAAGCGAAGAATCCCGACTCTTTTCCGGATCTTAACCTCTCCTTGTCCGAGGAGAGATTCAGGATCAGAATCTTCCCTCTAACCCTTCTAACAGGGACGAAGTCCCGCATCCTTCTTAGTACCGGGTGCAGGGGTCACCTCTGCCCAAGGAAGCGTGAAACCCACGGCGGGTTTCACATTAAATTAAGTTCCTGTTCCTCACTGCCCGAGGCGTCTGCAGCCGCCGCGGGCGTGGTCGCGAATGCGATCGCGCCGGTCAGACCGCTGGCCATTGTTGCTGCAAACCACAACAGTCCTAGCGCGATTGCGTCTTCTTTTCGCATCCCAGCCATCCCGAACAGCACCAGGTAGGCCGATTCGCGAAGCCCCAACCCATTCAACGTCAGCGGCAGACTGGCGAACACGTTCGCAATCGGCACGCAAAGGATAAACAGCGAGAGCGGCACCGCCAGTCCAAGGCCGGCTGCCAGGAGGTACTGGCACACTGCCAGCCCGATTTGCAGTGCGATTGACAGCGCGATCGGCGCAAGCAGCGCCGCCGGATTGTGCAGATACGGCGCGACGATTCCGCCCGCGCGGCGGATAGGCCGCGGCATCAGATGAATCAGGCGTGCGACCAGCGGCGACAGCAGAAATCCTGCCAGCGCGACCGCGCCGACCGCGACTGTCGGCATGATGACTGACCGTGGAATCGACGCGAAGTTCAGAAATATCGCTGCGAACGCCGCCAGCCAGAACAAGCCGATCAATCCCACGCCGCGATCCGCCACTACCGACGCGATCGCCTCGCCCATCCGGCCGCGCCGCCGCCCGAGATAGACCGATCGCGCCGCGTCGCCGCCGAGCAATCCTGGCACGAACAGATTCGTGAACATGGCGACGAAGGTGTAGGCGAGAAACTCGCGATACCGGCCGTGCACTTTCAAGATAGCGGCCAGCAACTGCCATCGATACGCGCACATCGCCTGCCCCGCAAGGTAAAGTGCGATGACCGCGGCAAAGTATGCGGGCCGCTCGCGGCTGAGGATTCGAAAAATCGGCCGCGCGTCGTAATGCGACAGCAAAACGGCGACCACCACCAATCCCAACCCCGCGCGCATCGCGAACGCGCGATACGGATGCGCCGGTGGCGCGGCCGAGGCCGGCGTCACCGCCGATGCGGCTTGTTCAGTTGAGGATTGCTGGTTCACGGCGCGAGATTCTTTCCCGTCGGACAATTGCGCGTTTCTTTCCTTCGATTGCGATCACGTCAAACTCGCCGAAGCGCTCCTTCATTCGCGCGAGGTCGCCGGCGTCGAGCACGACCACGACGCGGCCCGGATTCTCCCACCGCCGGAACATCTGCTCGTCGTTGTTCATGAACCATTCGCGCGCATCCGGGTCGAGTCGCGAGCCGAAGTCGAGCTCGGTGCGGCCGCCAAGCAGAATCACGCGGCGTTGATTGTAGAACGGCAGCGACTGAACGTAGCGATGGTAACAGATTATTTCCGCGTCGGGCGCCGTCCTGGCGATCGCGCGGCTGAGTCCCGCGTACGAACGCATCGGCTCGGTCTCCAGCCGGACCCATCCGCCCGCAATTAACGCGAACGCGAGCGTGACGACAATCCCCCCGAGTCCGGCGGCCGTGCGGCGCGCAACGAACATCGACGTCGTGAAAGCCCCGCCGGCCAGCAGGATCGCGCCGATTGCATACATCGCCGGCCGTGCCGCCATCACGTACGGCGTGCGGAATTGCCCCGCCGCGATCGCCGCGACGATCACGCCCGCGCCGAGCAGCGCGAGCATCGGCCCGCTCTCGATAAGTATCCGCGAGTCGGGCGGCCGCAGCGCGGCGCGTGAGTCCGTGGCCGGCCATGCGCATGACACGAGCCCGTCGGCGATCAAGACCGCGAGCGGTGGGACGGCCGGCAGGATATAAGGAATCAGTTTCGCGTTCGCGCACGAAAACGCGACCACAGTGACGCCCGCCGCGACGACGCAGAAGCTTCGCGCGGGATTGCGCGGCACCTCGCGCCAGGTGAGGAACGGCACGAGCAGCGACCACGGCAGCAGCCCGACCGCAAGCACCGGAAGATAGAAGTAGAACGCCTCGCTGTGGCTGTAGTCGGTCTCGAACACGCGTCTGAGATGCTCGCCAATGAAGTAGAAGTCAGCGAAGCCGGGCTCTCGAACCGTCATCACGATGAACCACGGCGCGGCTATCAGTATCATTAGCAGGAGACCCGCTACCGCGCGGAATTTCGTGATCGCGCCGCGCAGTTCACGATTGATTGTCAACCACAGAAGCGTCGAAAAAATTGGTAGCGCCGCACCGACCGGCCCCTTGGTCATCACGGCCAGACCCATCGCCACGTACGCGACCCAGCACCATCGACCGCCTTCTCGCCAATGCAGGTAGAGCGAGAAAGTCGCGATCGTCACCAGCGCGGTTAGCATCATGTCGGTCGTGAGCACTTGCGCCATCAAGGCGTAGAGCGGAGTCGTGGTGAGGATCGCGGCGGCGAGAATCGCGTGGCGGCGTCCGAACGCGCGCAGCGCGAAGAAGTACGTCGCGAGTATTCCCACGATCGCGGACAGCGCGACCGGCAGCCGCGCGGCAAATTCCGAAACGCCGAAGATCCAGAACGAGAGCGTCGTCAGCCAGTAAAGCAGCGGCGGCTTCTCGACATACGCGACGTAATTGAGATGCGGCACGAGGAGGTTGCCGCTTTGCAGCATCTCGCGCGCAATCTCCGCGTAGCGCGCCTCGTCGGGCTCCCAGAGGCCGAATGAACCGAGATGAAACATGCAGACCGCAAGCGACAGCGCGACGATTGCGGCGAGGTCGTAGGCGATCGGCATCGCAGGCGCCGACAATGCGGCTAAGGCCGGCGAGGAGATTTCGTTGCGAGCGATCCCGGACACGAGGGTCGAGTCTAACGTGCCGGAGCGATCGCTAATAGCCGACAGCGCTGCCGCCTTTGCGCGGATCGGCCGCGCCGCGCAAGTTCGCAGGCGCGAGTGTGATCGCGCCGACCGCACCCAGTTGCGGCACGACCCTGAGCTTGTAGCCCATCTGCTCGAGCGCGCTGCGCGTTGCGGCGGGCATCGCTTGCTCGACGATTACCACGTCCGGCGCGCCTTGCTCGTGAATTCGCGGCTCCGCGACTGCGCTGGCAGCGTCAAGATGGAACGTCAGGATATTGAGCGCGACCTGCAACACGCCGCTGACGATAGTTGGGCCGCCGGAGCCGCCGGTCGTCATGACCGGCACCCGGTTTTTGGTGACGATTATCGGCGTCATCGACGAGAGCGGGCGCTTGCCGCCCCGCACTTCATTGGCGCGCTCGCCTTCGAGCCGATACGCGTTGGGCACGCCCGGCGCGACGGCGAAATCGTCCATCTCGTCGTTGAGGAGGATGCCGAGGGCGGGCACGCTCATCTTGGCGCCGAACACGGTGTTGATCGTGGTCGTTAGCGCGACGACGTTGCCGTCCTTGTCCGCGACCAGCAGGCTCGAGGTACCGTGATCGTGCGCCGCGGCCGGCGGTGGCGGCGGTGACTTTCTATGCAACGCGCGTTCGCGCAATTCCTGGATGTGAGTGTCGGTCAGCAGCTGTTGGATCTCGACGCCTACGAAAGATGGATCGGCGTATTGCTCGCGATCGATGAAACCCTGGCGCAACACTTCAATCAGGCGCGCGAGGTAGGGCGGCGAGTCGATGCCAAGGCCGGCGAGGTGCCCCGAATCGAGCGCGCCAAGCATCTCGAGCACCACGCCGCCCGACGACGGCGGCGGCATAGCATACACTTCGTACCTGTCGTAGCGGTGGCTGATGGGGTTGCGCCAGTCGGGACGATAGTTGGCGAGATCGATCGCGCTGACGAGTCCGCCATGCGCCTTGATGAACGCGACGAGCGCGGCAGCGACTTCGCCGTGATAGAAATTCGCGACCGGATTGTCGCCGAGCCTTTTCAGCGTCGCCGCGAGATTCTTCGCGACGATCAGGTCGCCGGCCTTGGGCGCGGAGCCGTCGGGCTTCAGGAAAACCTGGCTCAACCCGGGATCGCTCTTGAGCTTCGGCGCGAGCGTTTCGATTTCTTTCGCCAGATGCGGGCTCACCGCGTAGCCGTTGCCGGCCAGTTTCTCCGCAGGCGCCGCGATCTGCTGAAACTTCATGGTGCCGAAGCGCCTGAGCGCGGCGTCGATGCCCGCGATCTCGCCCGGCACTCCCACCGCCAGCACGCCGTCGCGCGCGAGGTCCTCGTCGGGCTTGCCGTTGCGCATGTACATGTCGGGACGGGCCTGCAGCGGCGCGGTTTCGCGATAGTCGAGCGCGTAGAAGGCGTGGGCCTTCGCCATATAGATGAGCATGAAGCCGCCGCCGCCAATTCCGCACGAGGCGGGATTGGTGACGCCCACGGCCAGCGCGGTGGCGACCGCAGCGTCGACGGCGTTGCCGCCCTGCTTGAGGATCTCGACGCCGGCGCGCGCGGCGTCGTCGCTTTCCGACACGACCATTCCATGGACGCCAACGGCTGAGGTATCAGGAGCCGCGTCGGCGGCATAGCAGGGCGCTGTTGCTGTTACGAATAGCGCGATCGCGAGTGCAACCGTGCAAAGCTGGATTCGGCGCGACATCAACATCACGGCTTTACTAACAGCCATCGCCGACGGATGAAAGTAGGTCCGGGCGGAATCGCACGGCGTTAGATTTCGCGATCGGGAAGTGCTTTGATCGGAACCTAACCCCTAACCCCTTCCCGCGCGGGAAGGGGGACCGGTCGTGGAGAAAAAAATGGACTTTGCTGAAATCGTTTACGAGAAGAAGGATCGCGTGGCCACCGTTACTATGAACCGGCCCGAGAAGATGAACGCGTGGACGCCGAAGATGGGCGCGGAGATGCGCACCGCCATGCTGGATGCCGAGCGCGACCCTGCCGTCGGCGCGATTATCGTCACGGGCGCGGGGCGCGCGTACTGCGCGGGCGCGGACATGAGCGGGCTGTCGAATATCGCGGCGGGAACTGGGTCGGCGCGCACGGCTGTAACGCCCGACGAATGGCTGGCTGCGCAACGCGTCGACTACCGTACCGCGTACTCGTGGCCGCTGGCGCTCAACACTCCCGTGATCGGCGCGATCAACGGTGCGTGCGTGGGGCTGGGTTTCACCACCTGTCTCTACCAGGACATCAGGATCGCGTCGGAGAACGCGCGGATGGGACTCATCTTCACGCAGCGCGGCCTTGCGATCGAGCACGGCAGCAGCTGGATGCTGCCGCGAATCATCGGCCTGGCGCGGGCGACCGAGTTGGCGATCACGGGCAGACTGGTGGACGCGAACGAGGCGCTCGAGATGGGGCTGGTCAATCGCGTGGTGCCGCAGGACAAGCTGATGGCGACGGCGCGCGAGATCGCGTCGGGGATCGCGAGCAAATGCTCACCGCTCGGAGTCGCGCAGGCGAAGAAGATGATCTATCAGCATCTGTTCACCGACCTCGCCACGGCAGTGCGCGACGACGACGCGTCGATGGAGATGATGACGCATTCGGAAGACTTCAAAGAGGGCGTCAAGGCGTTCGTCGAGAAGCGCGCGCCAAAGTTCACCGGCAAATAACGAGGCCGGCATACTCGTCATTCTGATGGAAGCGAGCAACGCGAGCGGCAGGAAGGATCTCGGACCGCTTCGCGCCAGCGAAGCCGGTACCGGTTTTGAAATCGCGAAGCGGGCCTTGTTGAGGTCGTCTTGCAGGCCCCCGGATTGAAAGGAATGCAGCAATACAAAACCGGAACCGGCGGCGCTTACGCGCCGCTGTCCGAGATCCTTCCCTGCGCTCGCGTTGCTCGCTTCAGTCAGGATGACACGAAAAATGCGGTCGGCTGGTGCTCCGTAAAAATAACGGACGAGGTCTTGGGAGCAGAACAAGCGCGCGGAAGCTACTTGTCGAGCGGATGCTTGAACTTGCGATCCGGATGACGAATCGTCAGCACCGCGCACGGCGCTTTTTGCACGACGCGCTCGGCGACGCTGCCCATCAGGACGTGCGCCAGCCCCGTGCGGCCGTGGGTGCCGAGCACGATCAGGTCGGCGTTCTCGCTCTGGGCGGTGTGCAGAATTTCCAGGAACGGCGAGCCTACCTTGAGCAGCACCTTGACCTTGAGTCCCCGGCGCGCAGCGTGCCTGCGATCTTGTCGAGTTCCTTCTGCGCCAGCATCCGCTGTTCTTCGGCGATCCGGCCCATCGCGCCGACGTCCATCGCCGGGCCCAGCTCTGGCGTCATCATTACCGGCGCAAGCGGCTGATCGACATGCAGGAGCACGACCTCGGTCGCAAATTTCAGCGCGAGCTCATTTGCGTAGGTCAGCGCAAGGTTCGAGTCTTCGGAGAAGTCCGTGGCGGCGACAATTTTTGAGAAGGTTGGCACCCGAAAACCATAACGCCGCGAGTGCGACCGTGGCAAGGGATGATTGAGGCATGGCGCGGACTCGACCGGCGTGGTGGCGCTGCATTACAATTGGCGCGAAATCGTGGGAAACTGACACTCTATGGCTTCCAGTCGCGGATTGATTGCGGACTTCGAGCGCGCCTTCGACGAGTTCTTCGACGAAATGTTGATCGATCGATGGAAAAGCGGAACGCCCGGCCTTGAATTCGATCGCGCGCAGGTGGTCGACCGCGGCGATCGTTACGAAGTGCGAATCGCGGCGGTCGGGGTCGATCCCGCGAAGATCCAGGCCGAAGTCTCGGGCCAGCGCCTCGCGGTGCACATACCCGACAAACTCGGCGGGACGCTGGAGAGCTCGTTCGCGTTTTCCGATTCGATCGACGGTGAAGAGTCGACCGCGAAGTGGTCCGAAGGCACACTGGTGATCACTCTGCCGAAAACAAAAGGCCGGCGAATCGCACTCAAGGCCTCCTAATCGACGCGCCCCGAATTCCACCAGCAATATGGCTGACAAGAGCGACCTCATCGCTACCGACGCCAGCGCCGCGCTGATTCACGTACCGCCGCCGGCGCAGCTCTCCGCATCCGAACTCAAGGCGCCGGCGCCGCTCGATGCGGTGTCATTGGAACGTGCGGCGGCCAGCGACGGCGACGCCGAGTTGTTCGGGCAGAGTCGCGCGCTCGATGCGATCAAGCTCGCGATCGGAATCGACGCGCCCGGGTACAACGTTTTCGTAAGCGGCCTGCGCTCGCGGCACGAGCGCGAATCTGTCCTGCGCATCCTCAGAGAGAAGGCCGCGACGATGCCGACGCCCGGCGATTGGGTGTACGTAAATAATTTTCGCAATTCCGAATCTCCCGTCGCGATCTATCTGAAGCCGGGACAAGGTGTTGAGCTTCGGGCGCGAATGACCGAGTTGGTGAGCTTCGTGCTCGAGCAGTTGCCCAAAGCGTTCCGGCGCGAGGACTTCGATCAGGCGCGCGCGGCGCTGCGCGACAAGTACAACAAACGCGCGCAGGAGCTGTTCGGCAATCTCGAGACGCGGGCCCGCGAGCGCGGCTTTGCGATCCAGAGCGCACCGACCGGCCAGGTGATTTTCATCCCGTTGATCGACGGCAAGATGCCCGAGTCGCCCGAGGTGCTCAACAAGGCGATGGCGGCGAAGACTGACGCCGAGCGCGAGCAACTGGCGAAGGCGCAAGGCGAGCTGCAGGATGAGCTGGCGACGCTGACGCTCCGGCAGCAGGAGATGATGCGCGAGCTGATCGACGACATCCGCGCGATCGAACGCGCGTTCGCGGCGCGGCTGATTACCCCGTCGACCGAAGACTTAAAGCATCACTTTAATAATCCCGCGGTCGATAAGTACCTCGACGAGGTCGCGCAGCACATGCTCGGCAATCTCGATCGCTTCCGCGAGCAGCCGCCGGCTGAGCAGGGTCCGCGGCCGCCGGCGTTCGAGGACGCCGCGCGTTGGTTCGACTACCAGGTCAACGTGATGGTCGACAACTCGGCCACGCGCGGGGCGCCGGTCGTGCTCGAAGACGCGCCGACCTATCGCAACCTGTTCGGCACGATCGAGCGATGGATCGATCCGCTGGGGCGGTCGGGGACCAACTTCACGCGCATCATCGGCGGCTCGTTTCTGAAATCGCACGGCGGCTTTCTGGTCTTCGACCTCGAGGACGCCGTGATCGAGCCGGGCGTATGGAAAACGCTCAAGCGCAGCCTCAAGTCGGGCCGCATGACGCTGGAGACTTTCGAGCCGCTCCCGTTTTTCTCGATGAGCGGACTGAAGCCGGAGCCGATCGAGATTCACAACAAAGTCGTGACGCTCGGCGGCGCGTACCTTTACAACGTGCTGTACTTTTACGATCCCGACTTTCCAGACCTGTTCAAGGTGAAGGCCGAGATGCGGCCCTCGGTGGCGGCCGACGGCGCAGCTGCCGCGCATTATGCGGCGCGCGTGGGAGCGTTGGCGCGCACGGAGAATCTGCCGCCGTTCGAGGCGGGCGCGCTGGCCAAGATCGTGGAATTCGGCATGCGGATGGCGGGCGACCGATCGCGAGTGCTCGCGATGCTCGAGCCGATTGACGATCTGGCGCGCGAGTCGGCGTACTTCGCGCGCAACGAAGCAGCGCAGCGGGTCAGCGCCGCGCACGTCGAGCGGGCGCTCGGCGAGCGGATGCTGCGGCTCAATTTTATCGAGGAAGAAATTCGCAGGCTCATCGCGGAAGGCACGCTCATCGTCAATATTCGCGGCACCAGCGTCGGACAGATCAACGGCCTGGCCGTGCTCGACGTCGGCGGTTACAGCTTCGGGCGGCCGTCGCGCGTGACCGCGACGGTGGCGCTCGGGCAGGCGGGCGTAATCAACGTCGAGCGCGAGGCGCGGATGTCCGGCTCGACGCACGACAAGGGCATCATGATCCTGAGCGGATTTATGCGCGCGCGATTCGGCCAGCAGCATCCGATCGCGATGACGGCGAGCATCTGCTTCGAGCAATCGTATTCGGGAATCGACGGCGACAGCGCCAGCTCGACCGAGTTGTACGCGCTCATGTCGGCGCTGTCCGGCGTGCCTCTTCGGCAGGATCTCGCGGTGACCGGCTCAGTCGATCAATACGGCACCGTGCAGGCGATCGGCGGCGTCAACCAGAAGGTCGAAGGCTTCTACCGCGTGTGCAAGGCGATTGGCCTGACGGGCACGCAGGGCGTACTGGTGCCGCGGACGAACGTCTCGAACCTGATGCTCGATCCGGAAACGACCGGCGCCATCGAGCGCGGAGAATTTCACATTTATCCGATCGATACGATCGACCGCGGCATCGAGGCCCTGACCGGTGTGCGCGCGGGAACGGTCGACCAGCCCGGCACTATCAACCATCTCGTCGATCAGCGGCTCAAGCGCATGGCCGACATTCTGCGCGATCGCCCGCTCGGCGAGACTCGCGTCGTGCAGGAGCCCGCGGCCAACACGCCTGCGCCCAAACCGCCCGCGCCGCCGGAGCCTCCGCGCTAGGAAAGGTGCCGGATGCCGATAGATCTCCGTCTCGACCCGGCCGAGGTCGCGCTGCTCACCGATCTCTACGAACTTACGGTCAGCGCGGCGTTCTTCGAGCACGGCTTCAATGACATCGCCTCGTTCGAAGTCGCGATGCGCCGGATGCCGCCGGGGCGCGGCTTCATGGTCGCCGCCGGCATCGAGCGACTGATCGAGGCGCTTGAGGAATATCGTTTCGAGGGCGCCGCGCTCGAGCATCTGGAGTCGCTGAAACTTTTCAAGCCGGCGTTTCTCGAATTTCTTTCGAAACTCAGCTTCACCGGCTCGATCCGCGCACTTCCCGAAGGCACCATTTATTTCCCCGGCGAACCGATCGTCGAGATCCGCGCGCCACTGATCGAAGCCCAGCTCATCGAAACACTCGCGCTCAACCAGCTCGGATTCGCTTCGCTCGTCGCGACCAAGGCCGCGCGATGCTTCGCAGTCGCGGGCGGCAGGCGGCTCGTGGACTTCGGTCCGCGGCGAGCGCAAGGTGCGGACGCGTCGCTGATTGTGGCGCGCTCGAGCTATCTCGCGGGCTTTCACGGCACGGCCAACGTGCTCGCCGGCAAGCGCTACGGAATTCCGGTCTTCGGCACGATGAGCCACAGCTTCGTCATGGCGCATGAGCGCGAGCGCGAAGCGTTCGGCGATTTCGTCGCGAGCTTCCCCACGCTCAGCACGCTGCTCGTCGACACTTACGACACTGTCCGTGGCGTCGAGAATGCGGAGGCGGTCGCAGCCGAAGTTCGCGAGGCGGGCGTGAAAATCCAGGGCGTGCGGCTCGACAGCGGCGATCTCCATGAGCTCAGCCGCAGGGCGCGCCGCGCGCTCGATCAGGCCGGCTGCGGCGATATCGCGATCGTGGCAAGCGGCAACTTCGACGAATACCGAATCGCAGAACTCGTCGACGCGGGCGCACCGATCGACGCGTTCGGGGTCGGCACCGCGCTCGCTGTCAGCGACGACGCGCCGGCGGGTGACTTCGTCTACAAGCTCGTCGATTACAAGGATCACGCGCGGCTCAAGACCTCGGCCGGAAAAATCTCAACGCCAGGCCGCAAGCAGTTGTTCCGCGCGTATGCGCCGAGCGGATCTTTCTTCGCGGACCTGATCGGAATCTTCGACGAGGGCGCGACCACGGTCGCACGTGAGTTCAGACCGATCGCGGCGAAAACGGTTCAGTTGATGGAGACGGTTTTGGAGAATGGCCGCCGAATCATGCCCCGTCCCACGCTCGCCGAGGCGCGCGAGCGCGTGATGAACGGACTGACGGCCCTCGATGCGCGTTACAAGGCGATCCGGCGGCCGGCGGAGTTTCCGGTGCGACAGACTGCAGCCCTTGGCGCGCTGGTAATCAGCGAAAAATTGCGCGCGCAGAAGCGCCAGGACTAATTAGCTACAAGCCGGCTGTAACGCCGGCCACGAACGACGTCGTTCTTTCTGGCGGCGGCGAGTCTCGCAGGCTCTTTGCGGCGGTGGCGAGATGAGCCGCGTCGAAAGTCACAAGCAATGGCATGACGACATCGAGGCGCGGATGCGAATCGGGCGTCCATCGCGTCGGCGCGGGATAGGCGATCTCGGACGCGCTTGCGCGATAGCGCTGTATCAGCGGCCGCACTCCTTCGTACGAGCCAACGATGATGATGCCGGCTCCGCCGCCAGCTGTCGGTCCGACTTGCCAATCGAAATAGGCGTGAGGAGCGGTGTCGACCAGCCAGTCGTGAGGAATGAGATCGAGCCGTTTGAGTTCGAGCGCGGAAAGCTTCGAGAGATCGTGTCCGTCGGCGAGATACTTACCCGCCGCCTCGAGGATCGCATCGAAGCGCAGTGCGTCGGCTCGCGCTTCGACCTGCGCGGCCGGGAGTTTAGCGTATGCCGCGAATGAATCGCGCGGGATTTTGTAAATCCACACTCCCTTTTCGTTCAGGCCCGCGACTCCTAGCGAATCGAGGGTCTGCTTGAAGCTTTCAAAATTCGGTTCCTTCGGGTCGGCGATGACCGCTTGCACACCGAAGCGGGCGATGTAGGCCTTCAACTGGTCGCTGGCCTCAGGTAGATCAATCCCGCCGTAGAAGTAGTTGGCGACCGGCATTCTGGCGAACTCGAAGGGTGAGATTCCCGTCCATCCACCGGCCATCCGGAAGTACATGTCGCTCCGCAGTTGCCAGTACATGCTGTTGCCCCGCTGTCCCCATGGCAATGGCAAAACGATCTCGCGCGGTTCAAGTTCATTCGCGTAGGTTCGGTCGGTGAAGAATGCGGGGATGTCGAGGCTGCTTACCCAAAAGGATGCGTGCGGATTCGGCGCGATCGATATCAGAATCGCAGCGGCAACGATCCATTTTGTCAGCGGTCGCGCCGGCGACGACGCAAACCACATCGCAACCATCACGGCCACGACCAGAAACGTGTACATCATGAAGCGGATTGGCAGCGCGATCGAAATCAGTGGCAGCCGCCCGACAATCGCCCACGGCATCGATATTCCCGGCATGCCTGCTATATGGAGCGTCGGACCCATCGCCGCGATCACGAGGACGACAAACAAGACCGTCAGAAATTTCCCGACGGGCTCGCGCCAATACCGCCGCCGAAAAACTTCGACGAACACGATCATCGCGATGCCCAGGTAGGCGCCGTTTTCATAGATGTCGCCCTCAAAGGTCCGCGCGATATTGGCCGCCGTGCCTGTCGAGCCGAGCATGATCGTCTGTGTGGGCACCAGAAATGCCAACAGGTCTGCTGAATAGCTGCCCGTCTTCCAGATTGGAGAGTGGGGGAACCCGCGCCCCAGCATGTAATAGAGGTATGGCGATAGCACTGCGGCGGCAATCGCGTAGCCGGCTATGGCGGGTGCGATGAGACCTGAAAGGCGCGCGCGCAGGTTGTCGAAAAGTAACAGCGCGAGCAAAAAGCCGAATCCGCCTACGATCGTGATCGTCGCGAACAGTTCCGGGAAACAAAGAAACTGCACGGTGAGCAGCGCGGCGAGAAGAATCGCGAACCGTCGCGCCGAAATCTCGCCGTCGAGTCTTTTCAGCGTCAATAGCACGATAAGCGGTACTGGGAAGACCGCAACCAGATCGAGGTGGACGAGTACTTCGCCAAGCATGTAGGACGAGAATCCAAAAATGTATCCGCCCAGGACGGACGGCCAGAATGCACCGGTCACGCGCCGGCATAGCAGAAAAGCGGAGAACGCCGCGAGCGGGAGCGCGAGTGCTATCACTATGTTGTAGGTCGCGGGCTCGCCCACCGTGACTTGTAGAGGGATCGAGAACCAGGCGGGGAGCGGGACGAAGGTCGTCCAAGCGAGGTTGATTCCCAAGGGCGCCCAAACCCAATCGGTGATGAACGGGTTAAGTCCGTGGGCGAGCGAAAACCGCCACCAGTTGAAGAACCACATGGTTTGCGGCGGATCCGTGTCGCGCCCGATGATATAGCCGGGATGTCCTATAAGTCCGCGCGCGAGCAGAAATACGGCGACTAGCAGGTAAAGGAGCGCCGCCAAATAGGCCGCGCGCCGAGCGGTTCGCTCACTTGTACTTTGGCCGCGCAATCAGCCCTGCCATGAACTGAGGATAGGACCAATCCCAGGCGCGATCTGGATGGCTGTCGATATCTACAACGACATGCCAATGCGCGGTCGGCCATGAGATTGCACCGCGTGCGTTGATCGCGATGCTCAGGGCCAATAACGCGAGCGCGGTGACAGCTTCGCTTCGACCGAATCTTGCGGTATTGTCGCTTCGAAGGCGCGCCGCGCATCCCAGTATTGCCAGAAGCGCGAGCCACGGGATTGCGTCGGTAAGGAGGCGAGGACCATAGGAATAGCCACCCCACCAGATTGGCCATAGAGCTATGGTAAGTATCTGCATCGCTACCATCGCGAGCGCCAGCATGGCGAGTTTCTGGAAAGGAAGCGTCTTCCAGTACCTGATCAGGAGGTAGAACACAAAGACGAGTACAGGAACATAGATGAATAGTCCGCGCGAAGGACTTATCAGGATTGCGGGCAATGCTGTTGCCAAGCCGCGAAGGTTCAGGTGCGAGTCCAGGTACAGGTAGTAGTCAGGTATGGGCTTTCCGAAGGTAAACCACGAATAAGCGAGGAACCCGCCGAACCAGGCCAGGCCGGTCAACGCATAGGCCGGGAATTCGCGGCGGTAGTACGAAAACATGTACACCGTCACGCATAGGATCGGAATTGCAGCCGTCGGCCGCGTGAAGTACATCCATGAGAGGAGCGTCGCAAGAGTTATCGGACCGGGTTTGGGCTGCCCCGTCTCGCGCCGTAGGAGCCAGTAGGCGACGAATCCACCCAGGAAGATCAGCCACGTGTGCGACCACATCACACGGGAGGCCGTGCTCCATACCTGGGTGCCAAGGGCGGTTCCGGCCGCGATGAAGAGGCTGGGCATCACACCAAGCAAAAGAAGCGCCGTCCTGAAGACCACCAGTGTGAAGCCCGCCATTAACAGCGACGCGAGGAGTCGCTGGGTCAATGCTTCTCCGGTCCGGTTGTACTGCCCATCGGCAGTTATGGGGTTAATACCCAACGTTCTCATAAAAAGGACGAACGGAATCGATAGGATAGAGGTTCCGTGCGGGTAGCAATACTCGACCTCTCCGCCGACTCGAGCCAATTGAAAGGTCTGTGTCGCGAGCGGTATCGGCGGCAGTGGCGGCATGCAGCGCGTATCTTCCCGAATCGGAGACGGGAATCGGTAGGCGTTCAGATGCGTCGTGTGATAGCGGATGATGCTCTCGCTCAGAAGCATCGAGTAGTTCGAGTCTGACAGCGCAAAGACGGGAGACAACATGAAGATCAGGCCGGTGACGATGAACAACCACAGCCCGACTCGCGCAGCAGGGCTGGCGCTGGTCGAGGGATTCGTCGCATTCGGCGTCACGGCTGAGCTGTCCACGTAGGGTTCGCCTAGCGCCCGGAAGGCCGATCCTGAATTTCAAATAGGGTATAGTCAACCCATGGGTCGCTGCGATTAGCGCTTACTATCTTATGCACTGGCATTAAGCGTGCACCGAGGCGCTTTCCGTCAAACCCGAGAACTTCCGAGTTACCCGGATCTTCAACAAACAGCGGAAAGTCGACGATATACTTGATTTTGGCGAGGTCGATGTATTGCTCCACCTTTCCTTCGAGCGCGTATGGATAGATTTGATCGTTTATCAGACCGTCGAGGTTGATAATCTTTCCGTCAGTTAAAAATCCAGGGATACCTACATTCCATCCTCCTATTCGGCCGGCAAGGGGATGAGCTCGCAGGTATTCAGCCATCTGCAAGACGTACCGCTGGTCATTCCAGGTAGGCTGGTATGTATTGGCAATATTGACACTGACCAGAAGCGCGACGGCACTGATGATGTATGTGCGCCTTACATGATAGCGAGCGGCTACGTAGCCGGTGGATCCCAGGACAAGCACCATAGGAATCACGAAATTGACGGTGTACCAAGGCTGAAGAGCGGGAACGGCACCGTAGACCAGCACGTATAGAATGATCGCAGACAGTCCGCAAGTCGCAAGCAAAGCACGATCCTCCGCAACGATTTCTTGTTGCTCCAGCCGTAGGTTGTTTTGCGAATCGCTCTCTCCGCCAACAGCGAGGGCGAGAAACCTAACGGCCAGGACGAGTACAAAAAACATCAGGATCAATACGAATACCCGGCTCGACGACGTCAGGGTAGCGAGCACGAGTACGATAGGCCGACCTGCCGAGTATCCCACTCTCTTTCCCCACAGGGCTTTTGTCATCGCACTGTCGGAAAGGAAGTGACCACTGAATAGGAAGTTGTGAAGAAAATCCAGGGCGACGCCGACCGCCGCACCGGCCAAACCGCAGAAAGTCTTCAGCAGGTATTCGCTGCGACGCTTCAGAAAGAATTTAATCGAACAGGTCAGAAAGATAGCGAAAGGCAGTCCTCCAAAATCACTCCGCGCGATGCTGCCGATAACACCGAGAAGGAAGATGCCCGCAAGCATCGAAGGATGTTCTCCGCGCCACAGGAATATAGCGCTCACATAGAGAGCTGCGATCAGAATTACGTACGGATATTCCATCAAGCCGGTACTCGAAGAGCGTGAAGGACGGGGCGGTCAGAACCAGAAATGTCGGAACCAGGGCGAAAGCTCCGAATTTCTTGTCCGCGAAGTTCGTGATTATGAAGGCGCTCAAAATCGAAAGAGAAAGGCCGACGGCCATCCAGAATTCAATTGCCAGCCATGGGTGAGCCAGTAGTCCCGGGATAAGACTCATCAGATAGACATTCAAAAGATGAAAGCCAGTGGTCGTTGAATATCCTCCGTCGAATGACCATTTACCGGAGTTAAGGAAGTGCCGCGCGATCTGGAGCTCGTAGAATGCGTCATCTGCAATAAAGCAGACGAGATCCTCGTGCGGGATCAAAGTTAACCACACGTAATGAATAATCGCGAGTGAAGCGATCGCGCAGCTAACCGGGACGGGGCGCAGGTATGTGAAGGGCTTCGGAGGCTCGGCCTGCACTTCGATTTTCTTCACATCCAGATACTTCAGCAGTTCGAGTCGAAGCTAGCTCGCGGGTGATTGCAGGTTCAGGATTGTGGCAGCGATAGGTGCGCTCGTGTTCGTGTTCGTTGTATACCGGACTCGTCGCACTACCAGTCCCATCAAGGCGAGCAGGATGATCGGCCCGACCGCGAAATTGAAACACAGGAACAGCGCCAGGAAGCAGCCCAGCAGGACTGATCGCTCCCCAGGAGCAAAACCGCGTGCAAGAGCATCCTGAACCAGAAACGTAGCCGGCACCGAGAGCGCAGTGAGATCGTAGGCGAGCATGTACGGCGTCACAGTCAACACGCCGATCGAAAATGCCGCCGCCTTCAATGAATGAGGCACGGGCAGCATCCAGATCCGGCAGGCGAGCGCGGTGGCAAGCAGGGCCACGGCCAGATGAACAACCCAGGCAACGGTCATCCCAGCGCCGACTTCGTGCATCAAGCCGAGAACCGTCTGATTCACATACGCGAGGTTGAAGGGCGGAGGCAAGAACGTGGTAGGATTCAGTTCTTTTGAGGCGCGCAAATATAAAAGCCAGGCATTAGGGCCGAACGCCAAAGTGGTTGCCCCGAAGAGTATCGATCCGCTCGCGATTGCGCCCGCAATGACCCGCCATTGCCCCGTAATCAAAAGAGCTAGCGGAAAGAAGAGTACAAATTGCGGCTTGTATGTCAGTATTCCGAGGAGCATTCCAGCTAGATAAGGCCTTCGGCCGATGAAAACCATCGATAGGCCGAGGAGTCCGGCCATCAGGAAGGACGTTTGGCCGTTGAAAATATTTTTAACAACTGGTAGCGGCAGAAGCGCTATCACAATCGATAATGAATAAGGCAGGATTTCGTAAAGAGCTACCACATATAAACATAGGGTTACTACGATCCATGCGAAGAATGCAGCCGCATAAGGAAGCCGTGCGAAGGGTGCGAAGAGCAGCAACATCGTTGGCGGATAGACCCAGTGATAGAAGGGCACCGGATGGGTGGACTTAAGCGCCAAGGCTTGGGCGGCCGCAAATGTGGGATAGTTGTAAGCTCCGGCAGCGTCTCGCATCAGGCCGAACTGACCGCCAACCCACCAATCCAGAAAGTCGTTAATAAGAGGATGTCCCGCAGAGTCAATCAGCCATTTGCCGATAAACCAGCGGATAGCGAACGCGCCGAGATTGGCCGCGAGGAAAGCATAGCTCCACAGCGACAGCCGCCGTTTGGTGAAGATGAGATCCTCAGCCCGCGATATACTCACGCTCGCGACGAGGCTCCAGTCCGGAATTTCACTGGCACTCTGCTGATGCGACGATATTCACGGTCGTCTCTTGCCAATTGATCTACGCTCTGAACTTGTCCGCGGCTACAAATAAATAGCATAATCTCCGAAACGCGGGCGGTTCACAATATCTCGAAGGAGCCATTGTTTTCTTGCGACGCATCGCAAAAGATGGAGACGGTCAGGGGAGGGATTCCGACGCGAGGCCGAGGGGAGGGTTGGGCGATGTGCATGAGAAGTCGAGTCGAATGGGGCGAGCTGGCGCGCATCCAGTTCCCTGGCGCGATGAAGAATGTTCAGCAACCGACAAACTCCGCTAGCTAATGACCAGTCCCACGATTAAGCACAACCCCGACCCTCGGGAAATAGAACTGAGTGTGGTGATTCCTTGTCTGAACGAAGCTGACACTCTGGCCGACTGCGTCAGGACCGCGCAAACCGCTATCCGCGAAAATCGTATTGCGGGCGAAGTAATCGTTGCAGACAATGGCAGCCACGATGGGTCGATTGAAATCGCAGAAGGGCAGGGGGCGCGACTGATTAATGTTCCCACGAAAGGATATGGCAGTGCTTTGATGGGAGGTATCGCTGCCGCTCGCGGTGAATTCATCATCATGGGTGACGCGGACGGCAGCTATGACTTTCTTGAGATTCCCCGATTTATGGAAAAGTTGCGGGAAGGCTACGACCTGGTGCAAGGATGCCGCTTGCCGTCGGGCGGGGGCAAGATCATGCCAGGAGCGATGCCCGTTCTGCACCGGTGGTTCGGCAATCCCATTTTCTCGCTGATCGCGCAACGATGGTTCCATTCGCATATACAAGACATCTACTGCGGAATGCGTGGCTTCAGAAAGTCACACTATGAGCGGCTGGATCAGCGATGCATCGGCATGGAGTTCGCCACTGAGATGATCATTAAGTCGTCTCTGCTCAAGGGTAAGGCTGCTCAGGTGCCGATCACGCTTCATCCGGACGGCCGCAAGGTCCACCCGCCGCACTTGAGGACTTTCCGGGATGGCTGGCGAACTCTCCGGTTTTTCCTGCTATGTACTCCGGACCGATTGTTTCTTGTGCCTGGCGTAATACTTATCCTGCTAGGTATCCTTGCGTACGTCTTGGCACTGCCTGGAATGGCCCTGCATGGAGTAAAATTCGACGCCCACACTCTGTTATTTGGAAGTCTCGCGATGCTATGCGGCTATGAGTCGGTATTTTTTGCGATCTTCGCCAAAACGCTCGCGATCAACGAAGGCCTGTTACCGTCGGACCCGCGGCTCGAGCGGTTTTTCAATACCGTCAACCTTGAAGTGGGTCTTGCGGTCGCCGCCTCCGCGATGATCCTGGGCCTGGTTCTACTCGGACTTGCAGTCGAGCAATGGCGACTCGTGGACTATGGTCCGCTCGACTATGCCCATACGATGCGGCTGGTGGTTCCTGGTTCAACCATGGTTGCGCTAGGATTCCAGACGATCTTGTCGGCGTTCATGATCAGCTTTCTCGGCCTCGAGCACCGATGACGATGCCAGCGTCAAGATGATGTAGGTCGCGATCGTCGAGGAGAGCGGCTAGCTCGGTTTGCGGCACAAAAGCTCGTATTGCCCGCCGATCGGCAGCGACGACAAGTGCGGTTCCAGAGTGCGCAGCCAACGAAGAAAGTGCGGGAAGATAAAGAGGCAGTCGGTCCTCAGAACGTCGAATCCTGCCGCTCTCACCAGGCGGCGCGATTGAGGCGGGCTCAGAGTAATCGCATCTCGATCGAACGGGATACGGCTCATGACGTAGCGAGTGCCCGGGTTCCACGGATTGTTTTCCCATAGCGCGAACAATCCGCCCGGCCTTAGGCAGCGATATATATACTCTACTGCGGTCGCGCGATCGGATGGCGGTATGTGGTGGAACACTCCGTTACAGAAGACGAGGTCGGCGTTGCCCCAGGCGTCGTATTCGCGCAAACCATGGAACTGCGCTTTCGGCGATCCAAAGGTGTTCCGGGCCACTTCAAGCGATCTTTCCGAATTGTCGATTCCCACCACTGACGTCGCGCCGGCCAGTTCGAGAAGGAAGGGTACATTGGAGCCCGTCCCGCATCCGAACTCGATCGCCGATTCGGGAACAAACTGCATGCTATCCAGACATCTTCTGAGCCATTCAATCCGCCGTCGCGCGAAATGGTCGCGATCTTCTCCGGTCGCGGCGAGTCCTAGCGCCAGGTCGCGATCATAGGAATCTGCGTACGCGTCGAAATTCGAAGCGTCCTTGGAACCGCGATCACTCATCTGTCCGCCCACCACTCGGCCTCCGATATACTCATTGCGGGCCAAGCATCGCGACGGCGTCGAGGAGGCATTGCTCGGTCGTTGGCCAGTCGATGCACGGGTCGGTGACTGACACGCCGTATTTGAGCTGGGCGCGATTGGAGCTGACCGGCTGGCTGCCCGCCTCGATATTGCTCTCGAGCATCGCGCCCATGATCGCGCGACTGCCGGCGCATACCTGGTCGACCAGCGCGCGCAGCACTGCGGGCTGCTTGGTGAAATCCTTGCTGGTCTGCGCATGCGAGCAATCCACCATCACGCGCGGCTCGAGTGCTGCGTCGGCAAGCATCCGGCGGCATTCCTCGATGCTGCCGGCGTCGTAGTTGGGCTTGCGTCCACCGCGCAGCACGACGTGCGTATCGGGATTTCCCGAAGTGCGAATCACGGCGGAAATTCCGTCCTGGGTGATGCCGAGAAAAGAATGCGGCCGGCGCGCCGACTGGATTGCGTTGATCGCGGCCTGCAGATTCCCTTCAGTGGTGTTCTTGAATCCGACCGGCATCGACAACCCGCTGGCCATCTCGCGATGGGTCTGCGACTCGGTGGTGCGCGCGCCGATCGCGGCCCATGCGACCAGGTCGGCGATGTATTGCGGCGTGATCGGATCGAGCAGTTCGGTTCCCGCCGCGAGGCCCAGCCGATTTATTTCGATCAACAATCTGCGCGCGATGCGCAATCCTTCACGCATATCGCAGCTGTCGTCCATGTGCGGATCGTTGATGAGCCCCTTCCATCCCACGGTGGTGCGCGGCTTCTCGAAGTACACGCGCATGATCATGTAGAGACGATCCGAAGTGGTCTCCTTCAGCTTGGCAAGCCGCCGCGCATAGTCCATCGCAGCGTCGGGGTCGTGAATCGAACAAGGACCGACGATACAGAGCATCCGGGGGTCGCGACCCGCCAGGATTTCGCGGATGGTCTCGCGCGCCTCGACCACGGTGCGCGCAATTCCCTCGTCCACCGGCATCTCGTTCTTGAGCAGATGCGGCGCGATGAGCGGTTCGGCGGCGAGAACGTGGACGTCCTGAATTCGACGCATAGGTGACTCCTATTTCTATCCGAAAGGGGGCGGCTAACAAAGCCGCTAGCTATTGGGCATAATTACCGTCGATCGAATGCTGTGGACGTGACGCCGAATGTGGTGATGAATCAAGGCGAACCGGAACCGAGCCCGGACGGAAGTAAAGGCGGCGAGTTGCCGGCTGTCGAGCGGCCGCCGCGGCTGATGCGCGTCAGGCTCTGGCAGGCGATTGCGGGGATGTCGGTCGCAATCGCACTCGCGTCATTGATTGTGATATCCGAGCTCGCCGGCTCGCTCGCGCGCCGCACCAACTATGTCAATCGCCGCGTGGCGGCTCTCAATGCGACCGTGCGAAGTTTGCGGCATCAGACGGCGGTCGAGCAACGCAAGCTTGGCTCGGAGCGAGAACGCGCAACCGTGGGCGAGGTGTTCGAGAAAATCCTGTTCGCGCCGGACCTTCGCACCATGAAGCTCGCGGCGCCGGTCGAGAAAGAGAAGGACAAGGAAAAAGACAAATCGATCGCCGGCGCGGAACTTCCGTCCGGGAGGTTCGCGATGAGCGAATCGGCCAACGCTGCAATGCTCGAAGCGAACGGGCTCAAGCCAACCGGTGCCTTCGAGGTTTACCGAATCTGGTGGACGCCGAAACATCGCGCGCCGATTTGGGCCGCGGATTTTCTGGTGGGCGACGACGGCGCGGCAACGGTGCCGCTGGATTTGCCGCCGGGGCGGGAGAAAAAACTTTCACTCAGTGTCACACTTGAAAATGAATCGTACAGCGAAGCGCCGGCCGGCCCGGTCGCGCTGAAGGGCGAAGGGGAACCCTCGGCAGCATCGGGAA
>CAWHWI010000002.1:80000-229563 GCA_963833025.1 uncultured delta proteobacterium
CGAAGCCCCGGTAAACGGCGGCCGTAACTATAACGGTCCTAAGGTAGCGAAATTCCTTGTCGGGTAAGTTCCGACCTGCACGAATGGCGTAACGACTTCCCAGCTGTCTCGACCACAAACACAGCGAAACTGCACTCTCGGTGAAGATACCGGGTACCCGCGGCAGGACGGAAAGACCCTGTGCACCTTTACTATAACTTTGCAGTGAATCTAGGGATTTCATGTGTAGGATAGGTGGGAGGCTTTGAAGTGTGGGCGCTAGCTCGCATGGAGCCAACCTTGAAATACCACCCTTGTGATTCTTGGCTTCTAACCATCACTCTTACCGGGTGTGGGACACTGCATGGTGGGTAGTTTGACTGGGGCGGTCGCCTCCCAAAAGATAACGGAGGCGCGCGAAGGTTCTCTCAGGCTGAGTGGAAACCAGCCGTTGAGTGTAATGGCATAAGAGAGCTTAACTGCGAGAGCGACGGCTCGAGCAGGTGCGAAAGCAGGTCATAGTGATCCGGTGGTCCCGTATGGAAGGGCCATCGCTAATCGGACAAAAGGTACGCCGGGGATAACAGGCTTATCTCCCCCAATAGTTCACATAGACGGGGAGGTTTGGCACCTCGATGTCGGCTCGTCACATCCTGGGGGTGGAGTAGCTCCCAAGGGTTCGGCTGTTCGCCGATTAAAGTGGCACGCGAGCTGGGTTCAGAACGTCGTGAGACAGTTCGGTCCCTATCCGCCGTGGGCGAAGGATACTTGAGGGGAGCTGTCCTTAGTACGAGAGGACCGGGACGGACGTACCTCTGGTGTACCGGTTGTGGCGCCAGCCGCATCGCCGGGTAGCCATGTACGGACGGGATAACCGCTGAAAGCATATAAGCGGGAAGCCCACCCCAAGATTAGGTATCCCGATCGTAAGATCCTAAAGGCCCCTTCTAGACCAGGAGGTTGATAGGCCAGAGGTGGAAGCGCCGTAAGGCGTGGAGCTGACTGGTACTAATTGGCCGTGAGGCTTGACCACTACCTATTTCAATTCGAGCCAACCACTCGAGTTGCTATAGTCGCCGCATACTTGTCCGGGTTTCAATCGCTAACCGGACGGGACGGCAAAGGTCGAGTCACAGATAAGGTTCGAACGACTGCACTTGCAGACCCTACTATTCAGATTTGTCGGAGCTTGAGCGCTCACCTCCACGGTGAGCCCAACAGGTTTCCGGTCGCCATGGCGAAGGTGAAACACCCGTTCCCATCCCGAACACGGCAGTTAAGCCCTTCAGCGCCGATGGTACTGTGACCGAAGGCGTCACGGGAGAGTAGGACGCGGCCGGGGAATCTCAAGAGGGCGGAGTCGAAAGACTCCGCCCCGTTTTTTCGCGCGCGAAAAACCCAAAAAGCCATATTGCGCGATGCGCGCAATAGTCAGAATACGAGCGGCAGTACCGCGTATCGCGCGGCGCAGCTAGTGGACGATGAGCATGATCTTGAAGACCTTGGCCGGCGGCGTGTCCTTCTCCCACGGACGGATGTAGCGCATCTCGAGCGTGCCGTTCCCGCTCGCTTGCACTGCGAACAGAAAAATCTGATGTCCCGGCGCGCCCGGCATCTCGCCGTCAAGCTTGAACCTCGGCTCACCGACCGGATTCACGAACCCGCCCGCTACAGGCTGAGGTTGCCAAGTGTAACCGGTCCCCGAAGTAGCGGGCAGCGATATCTCAAGCGCGTCGCCGCGGTCGAGCGTGAACTCACGGCCGTTGTCATCCATGGAAATAAAAACCACGCTCGCGCTCGCGCGCCCCGCCAAAGCCAGTACGGTTGCGGCAAGAAGTAACAGAAAATGTTGTCGGCGAATTCTCATGCGCACTCGCGCGTCCCGAATTCTGTCACTTCGCACGGTTCTCGGCTATGTTTTTTTGCAAGCGACGATCGGACTGCCCAAATCACGCTCAAATAGGGCCGTGACAATCTACTCGTCATCGCGGCTTGCCTCGAACGAGAAAGCTGAGCAGGATTTCCTCTGGATGAACCGTAGGCAGCACATATCAGTGGGTCCAGTCGCCGGAGCCTTGGGCGCCGAGCTGGGCGGCGTCCATCTCGGGCAACTCAATGACGCCACCGTCGCGGAAGTTCGTGCCACTTTTCGGGCGGTCGCCGACAACCGCGCGGCTGAACGTCGTCTGGAAAGGGTGACGATCAATGGCGACAAACCGTTCTAGACTCATAATCGCGTCGCCGACCCTGTGCGCCAGGAGGGTAGCCGCTCTTCTGGTCGGGATCGCTCTTCTCCTCCCGCTGTGCGCGGGCGTGCGCGCGGAGTCTTCTAAGATTGCATCGGGCGCACCGCCCGACCGGGTGCGCAGCTTCAGTTTCACTTATCACGCGGATATTCCGGTCTCGAATCGGTCGGCGAAGAAGTTCGAAGCGTGGATTCCGCTCCCTCGCGAGGACGCGTTCCAGCAAGTTCGCGATCTCAAGATCGATACACCGGTGCATTTTGAAATCGTCGACCAGGGCTCGAATGGAAATCGCGTGGCGCATCTCAGAGGCTGCGGCGCCGATTCCAGCGTCGGTGCCAGTTACGATCACGTTCACGACGACCCGCCGGGAGGAAGCTGCCGACATGGCTGCGGCTGCGCGCCACCTTCCCGAGCCGGCCGACGGTCAGTTCGCCGCTTACCTCGAGCCCAACCGTCTCGTTCCCTTGACCGGCAGAATCGCGCAGATCAGCGCAAATCTGGCCGAGGCGGAAGTGAGCCCGCTTCAGCAGGCGCGCGTCGACTACGAGTACGTGACGTCGATCATGAAGTACGACAAGAGCGGGACAGGATGGGGTCGTGGCGACGCGCTCTACGCGTGCGACGTCCGGCGCGGTAACTGTACCGATTTCCATTCGCTGTTCATCGGATTGGCGCGCGCGCGAGGAATCCCGGCTAGGTTTACGATCGGCTTCCCGATCGGCTCGGCGAAGTCGGGCGACGTTCCCGGCTACCACTGCTGGGCGGAGTTTTACGCCGGCGGAGTGTGGGTGCCGGTCGATGCGTCCGAGGCGTCAATGCATCCTGACCGCCACGACTACTATTTTGGGCACCTCGACGCGGCGCGAGTTGCGTTCACGATGGGCCGCGATCTCGTGCTGAAGCCTCCGCAGAACGGCGAGCCGCTTAACTATCTGATTTATCCTTACGCCGAGCTCGACGGAGTGGCGGTCCCACAGAAGGAAATCAAGACGAAGTTTTCTTACGCGGACACCGGCGCGTGACGCGGAATCGCAGGCGCTAGAACATCGCGAATTGCGCGTTCTTGTCGACGTTCACCTTCATCGCTCTGGCGCTCGAGCTGGCGACTCGGCACGCGATCGTATCGCCGCTCTTGCACGCGTTGCTGGCGAGATCGATTTGAGCTTTCGGCCATACCGAGAGCGAAATCGAATCGCAATCGCGCGCGTTTCCCCCTTTGCACGACGAATAGAGTTGCGCGTAGTCGTCACTGAGACGGGCGCATACTTCGGAGTCGCCGTTGTCGCAAGCTACGGCGTCGAGTGCGTGGCAGGACGCGTCGTCATTTGCCTGGCACTCTCGCGCGAGCTGATGGCTGGCCTGCGCCTGAAATTTGGGGACGTAATCCGTGCAAACGCTCGCGGGTGCTTCGCAACTGGACTGGAGCATCGCCACGCACGCGTCGGGTTCGTTTTGCGCGCATCGGTCGGCGTTGGTTTGATAGAGCTGATAGACGACGGTCTCGCCGTACGACATGCATCCGGAGAGCGAGCATGCGGCCGCCGAGATCAATGCGAGCCGCATCGGACCGCGGCAATTTGGAAACCACCTGCCCACGATCAAAAGACGACGGACCCCGCCGGAAGTTTCATATAGGCGAAGACACAACAAAAAAGGGCAGCCCGCGCGGACTGCCCTTTAGGTCGCCGTTTGAACACTAATCAGTGTTTGGTCTCGATTCGCCTGCCGTATGTCACTTCGCCTTTGTCTACACGCAGGCTGAAACCGCAATCGGGGTTTGTGCAAACCCACGCCTTGAACATCACCGACGCGCCCTCCTGTCCATAATCAGACAGGGGAATCAACGCGCCGTTGTTACATTTCTGGCACTTCGGCCACTCCATCATCCGCGCCTCCTTGCAGCCGACCCGAACCGCATCGTCCGTGCCTGAAATTATAAGACCAACAAATCTAAAGCAACGTGTCTAAAAACCCGTCCGGAAGCCTACCCAAGCGGTTGGGCGACGAAGGTGATGAGGAGACCGGAGAGCCTATTTTAGCGCACGAACGGAAAAGCCGCGATCGTTGCTGCACAACAGGGAGCGCTTGCCGTCGAGCACCGTATCGAGCACGACTTCGCGGCCCCATAGCCGCTGCAGGTAGTTGAGGCTCTTCTCGGCGTACTCGATATGCAGGTCGCGGCCGTCGTGATCGTGCTTGACGTAGAGCGTGCGGTTCTGGCCGAAGTCGGCGTCCTCGACTTTGAGGACCGGAATCGAGTTGGTGCCGACATTCTTAATGAGCGTCGCTTTGACTTCCTTCCAGCCCTCGTCGTCGGCCACCTTGCTGACGACCAGCTCCTCGCCGCGCGCCTCGTACTCGAAGATGTCCATCTCGCGCATCAGCTCTTCAGTCAGGTAGCGGCGGATGAACGACGCGTCGCGCTCGACCTCGCGTACCTCGAAGATTTTTTCGTCGCCGGACTTCGTCGGCGGACCGTCGCGCTTGATCTCATCGGCGGTCGGGTTCGTATAGCGGCGGTGGATGTCCTCCCAAATCTTGAGCCCGAGGTGATACGGGTTGATCTGGCCTGGAATCGGCCGGGTGACCTGGTTGTGATTCACGATGAATTCGAGATGGAGTCCCTGCTCGAGGCCGAGTGACTCCAGGAGTTTCTTGTGCCAGTAGCTCGCCCATCCCTCGTTCATGATCTTCGTCTCCATCATCGAGATGAAGTACTTGGCCTCTTCATCGACGATGGTGAGCAGATCTTTTTCAAAGTCGGCGAGGAACGGGTTGTGATCGCGGATGAACAGCAGGACGTCTTCGTCGGGTTCGAGCGGGACCTTGTGGAAGTCGGGCACCTCGACCTGCTTGCGCGCGTGGATTTTCTGAAACGGGTCGGGCTGTCCCTGCGCGGAGTCTTCCGCGCGAGCCATCTGCTCGAGCGGCGAGAGTTTCTTGATCGCGAAATTGCGCCGGCATTGCCACGACAGCGCGTGCGCCGCGTCGAGAATGCGTTCGACCTTCTCGACGCCGATCGACGGATCCTCGACGTAGCGCCGCACGCGCATCGCGGCCGACTTGAAGGCCTCGATCGTGAGCTCGGCGCGCGTCGCGGATCTGAACGTGAAATTATTCTTGAAGAAATCGTTGTGCCCGTACACGTGCGCGATCGTCAGCACCTGCAGCAGCAGCGAGTTGTCGCGCATCAGGTATGCAATCGCGGGATTCGAGTTGATCACCATCTCGTACGGCAGGCCGCTGACGCCGTGATCGTAAAGCGTCTTGAGCTTCTCGTACGACTTGCCGTACGACCAATGCGGGTAGTGCGACGGCATCCCGGAGTACGCCATGTAGCCGAGCATCCCGGTGTGATCGCAAAGCTCGAACTCCTGCGGATAGCAACTGAGTCCGAACTCGGCCGCCTTGTCGCGGATGCGCCGGTCCCACTCGACGAGGTCGTCGAGATTCCACACCGTGATGTTGCGGGCCGCGTCCGCATTCGGAGTGGCGCTCATGCTTCCTTCACCCTGTCCTTGGCCAGGAACGCTTTGAACGACGGCCAGATGTCTTCCTTGCGCTCGATCAGCACGGTGTGAAAGTTCGGCGCCTGGATTCGGCGGAACACGTTGAGCATCGAGGATTCGTAGTAGCGCGATCCGAGCGGCTTGATCTCGCCGTAGCCGAACAGGTTGCAAATCTCGGCGAGTTCCTCGGCGTCCTTCAGCGCGGCGGGATTATCGGAGTCGAAATTGTCGCCGTCGGAGCAATGGAACGCGTACAGGTTCCACAGCGACGGATGGTAGCGCGCGGCGATTATTTCCAGCGCCTTGGCGTAGCCCGACGAGATGAACGTGCCGCCCGATTCGCCCTTGTGAAAGAATTCTTCCTCGGTGACCTCGCTGGCCTCCGTGTGATGCGCGATGAAAACGATTTCGACGTTGCGATAGCGCGTCGAGATGAACTGGTAGAGCAGGAAGAAGAAGCTGCGCGCCAGGTACTTCTTCATCGTGTCCATCGAGCCCGACGTATCCATGATGCAGATGACCGCGGCGTTCGACTCTTCCTTGGTGTCCACCTCGACGTGCTTGTAGCGCAGGTCGTCCTGATGGAACGGGAAGCGCCGATGCGCCCGCTGGAATGTGGCGCCGGTCGAAGGCGAGAGCCCTTCGTCGTCGAGCGTCGCCTGGTCCAGGGTGCCTTCCTCGAGCGCGATCTCGTCGAGCGCGCCTTCAACGTCGGCATCGGCGCCGTCTTCAAGGTCGGCCTTCGGTTGTCCCAGTGAGCGCGCGATCGCGTCGTGGCGCTTGTCGGACGCGAGCATGCGCATCACGCGCTGTTTGGCGGTGCGCCGCTTGTCGAGCCGGATGCGGATGCCGACCTTGCGGTAGCCTTTGCGCCGCGACGAATAGTCGGACTGGATTTCGCGCAGTGCGCGCCGCTCGAGGTTGGGCAGTTCGAGATCCTCGAACATGATCTCGATCAGTTCCTCGAGCGTGACGTCGGTCTCGTAGTAATCGACGCCGGGGCGGTCGCCGGCGTGCTCGTCGCCTTTGCCGGGGCCGTCCTTGCCGGTCTTGCCGACGACCTGGCCGGGGCGAGAGTCGCCGTCGCCCTGCGACGCGCCGGGCGAGTTGTCGCCGAACACGAACCGGTATTCCTTGATTCCGCGCAGCGGAACCTTGATTACGCGATCCTTGTCTTTGCCGATGATCGATTCTTCGGCGATGATGTCCGCGATATTTTCGCGGATCGACTCGCGAACCTTCTGCCGATGCCGCAGCCGGTCGCCCGCCGAACGATCAGAGCGTTCAGCGTCGGAGATCCGGTACTCGCGGAAAATAGTATCGCCGCTCATGGTCTGATGCTGCGAGACGAACTCATGGGATGCCTTGGTCGCTCATTTTCCGGACCAATTTTGGCATCTTCGTCTTGTGCGCTGGAGTGGTTCTCATACCATAGATAGTGGGTCTGAGGCTCGCTCACTACCATTGGTAGTTTCGTTCCGTCAAAATTCGCTCTAGAATGACACAAAAGCTCAATCCTTCCAGAGATTGTTCGCTGCGTACTTCAGCACGACGTCCACGCATGACTCGCAGTAGCCGTTCTCGAGCAGGTTCTTCACCATCGAGCCGTACTTCTCGCCCTGCTCTTCGTCGCGGGTGCGCGCCTTGGTGATGATGCGCGAGATGTCGCGAACCGAGGTCATCAGCTTTTTCTCGATCGCTTCCTTGAGCGGCTCGTAGCTCTTGTAGCTGATCTTTTCGCCGCGCCGCGAGGTTGCCCACAGGTACGCGATCACTTCCTGCCGGAATCCGTCGGCCGCCGATCCAATGATCGCGATCTGCTCCTCGATCGACTTCAGGAAGCCCTCGTCGGGCGACAACTCCTCGTTGGTATTGCGATCGCGCACGCGAGTCTTGTTGACGTACGCCTCCGCATGATCGAGATAGTTCTGGAACAGCGACTCCGCTTGCTCCTGGTAGGAGTATACGAACGCGCGCGTGATCTCTTTTTCCAGCAGGTCGAGATATTCCTTGTGCAGCGTGTCCTGCAGGAACTCGAGGTACTGCTTGCGCGTGTCGTCGGGCAGGTCGCCCTCCTTGGTCATCGAGATCAGCGCCTCGCGCACGTTGATCGGATTGATGCAGTTGCCGGTGACGTTGTCCGACAGCGCGTTGTCGAGCGCCTTCATGATGAAACGGGTCGAGATGCCCGACATGCCTTCGCGCTTGGTGTCTTCTTTCAGCTCCTGCACGTCGATCTTCTTGGTGCGTCCCTTCTCGACGACTTCCTCGCCGTTGTAGAGCCGCAGCTTGGTCATCAGATCGCACTTCGAAGTCGGCTCCAGCCGCGACAGGATCGCGTACATCGAGGCGAGCTCGAGGGTGTGCGGCGCAACGTGCGCGCGGAAATCCGAGTTCCTGATGATCTTCTGGTAGATCTTTACCTCTTCCGACAGGCGCAGGTTGTACGGCACTTTCACAACGACGATACGATCGAGGATCGCTTCGTTGGTGTGATCGGCCTTGAACTTCTGCCACTCGGCCTCGTTCGAATGCGCGACGATGCAGGTGTCGACGTAGACCATCCCGTGCCGGCCCGGCGCCGGAATCACTTTCTCCTGCGTCGCCGTGATCATCGCGTGCAGGTACTCGGTCTCGTTCTTGAAAACTTCGATAAATTCGACGATTCCGCGGTTGCCGACGTTGAGCGCGCCGTTGAGCTCGAGCACGCGCGGGTCGCCCTCGGAATATTGATCGAGTTTCGAGATGTCTTCCGACCCGATCAGCACCGAGGTGTCCTGGTTGTTCGGATCGACCGGCGGCACCACGCCGACTCCGACGCGATTGCGCTTGGAGAAGTTGCGCGCGGCGACCGGAAATTCCTCGTAGCGGTTGTTGAACTCGGACTTCAGCCGATAGCGGCAGACCGGGCACAGGTCGCCCTCGATATGCACACCGAGCATCTTCTCGAACTCGCGCCGCAGATGGCGCGGCACCAGATGCAGCGGCTCCTCGTTCATCGGGCATCCTTCGATCGCATAGATGAGTCCGACCTGCTCAAGTCCGCGTTGGACTCTCTCGACCAGCGAGCTCTTGCCCGAACCTACCGGGCCCATCAGGTACAGGACCTGGCGGCTCTCTTCGCCCTTGAGCGACGCCGAATGGAAGTAACGGACGATCTGCGCGATGGTGCGCTCGATCCCGAAGAACTCGTCCGCGAAGAAATCGAACACCTTCAGCGGCTCATCTTTGAAAAGCCGCTTGGTGCGCGGATCGTCGGTGTCGGCCAGCGGATGAAGCCCGACCGAAATGATCAAGTCGTAGATTCGCGCGTGCGCCAGCTTGGTCATGATCGGGTCGGCTTTCACGACCTCGAGATATTCGAGCAAGTTGCCACGCCACTGCTTCGACTCGCGTGCAGCGCGGTCTTCTTTGATCACTCGCTCGAAGTTATTGAGATCCGCCATCGGCTATCTCCTTCGGGTTCGGGTTATAGAATGTTGAGCAGGAATACTGCTTGGGGAGCGCGGGATACGGTTGGGGCCGTAGTATTTCTGAGCCCATCTGCAATCGAGTATATCGGAGCCATTAATCTGCAACAAGTAAGTTAGATGAAAGCAACACACTCAGGCGCGTTCCGTGTTAACAGGCGTTCAGGATGTTGATTTGCGCTCTACTGAAATAGCCGCTCGGAGACCGGCACGATGTCGCCGAGCACGATTCGCCCGCGATCGTTTCGCACCGTCGCCGCGAACACAGTGTCGTCGTGCGCGAACGACAGCCACCATCGATGCTCCATCGCGAGCCCGAGATAGTGCGCTTTTTGTTCCATCGTGCGCAGTGCGTCGAGGTCGTACGCCTGGTTCCACGGCCCGCGGATATGCGAGCGCGTGGGCACGATATCGGCGAGATGCATGAAGCATTCGCCGCCGTCGGTGACCAGCGCCGCCTGATGGTCCCGCGTATGGCCGCCGGTCACGACGGCTCGCACGCCCGCGATGACGTCGGTGTCGCCGTCTATTGCTTCGAGTCTCGATCGCACCGGCGCGAGAATTTCCTCGGCATGTCGATAGGCCGCGCGCAGCCGCTCATTGCGCGGATTTTCCGCAAGCTCGAGCTCGCCGCGTTGCACGAAGATTCGCGCGCGCGGAAACGCGGCTTCGAACGCGCCGGAATCCCGCCGCCGCACGATTCCTCCGCAATGATCGAAATGCAGATGCGACACGATCAGATGCGTAATGTCGCCGGCCTCCATCCCAAGCGCTCGCAGATGCTGCGGGAGCCATCCGTCGCCGTGATCGAAGATCTGCCGCTCGACGGCGCTCAGCCGGTTGCCGATTCCGGTATCGACGAGAATCGCGTCGGACCCTTTCATGATGAGCGGACAAGTCAGGTTCAAACGGATACGGTTGCGCTCGTCTGGCGGATGGTTGCCCTTCCAGAGTTCGCGCGGCACCACGCCGAACATGCATCCGCCGTCGTTGCGCCACAGGCCGTCGGCAAGGAACGCGACGTCGAAGGCGCCGACTTTGATCTTCGGAGGTGTCTCAGCCATCTCGCGTCCTCAACTTCCCATCAGCCACGTTCCGAGGATCAGCGCGAGACCGCCCATCGCGACGATCGCGACGTGCGCCTTCACCATCCGAGACATCGCGCCCGGCACCGCGTCGCTACGTCCACGCGCGAGAACCGCCCTGATAACAGCGCCGACGCGCATCGACCAGGTCATCACGACGATCATAAGGATAAACAACACAATCTTGATCGCAAGCACGGTCATAAATGCGGTCGAGAACACAAACCGTCGCGCAACTCCCGCCGTAGTCAGGTTGATAAACCCCGTCACAAGCAGCATCGCCGCGGCAACGAGTCCAAGCAGATCGATCTTGGGCGCCGCGCTCGCGACAAAATTGCGCTGCTCGTCGCTGCCGGCGGCGAGCGCAAGTCCGGCGATCACAAAGCAAGCGCAAGCGCCAACCCAAACTGCGCCAGCGGCAGCATGCACCCAAAGAATCGCGGAACCAAACAATCGCAAGGTCTCCCTTTTGATAAGTCTTATCATTGTGTCATCCCGAGCGAAGCCGAGGGACCCCTGATCTTTCTCGGCGTAAGACACTTCGGCCCCACTTGAGGCACGCAAAGCCGCGTTGCTCCGACGCCGATCCCTTCGTCGACCCGATCAGCTTACCTTCGGATTCGGAGCATGGTCGCTCCGCGTGCCTTCAGTGAAGTCGAACTATCGTGCATCGAAAAAGATCCGGGGTCCCTCGGCTTCGCTCGGGATGACACGAAGAGCAGACAATGATCAGGTAAAGAGAGCTGATCATGCGCGCCCTTGGTTGGCGGGCGGCTTCGTTTTGAGCTAACTACAATTTTCTGTCGGCGGAGGTGAACGTGATGCTCAATCCATACATCGAGGCGCACGAGCTGCGCGCGCTGGTGCTCAAAAAGGAAGTTCGTCCGCGCGAGGTTGCCGAGTTTTTTCTCGCGCGCGTCGAGAAGCTGAATCCGAAGCTGGGCGCGTTCATGACTGTCACCGCCGAGCGCGCGCTTGCGGACGCGTCGCGGCTGGAAAAGATGAACGTTGCGGACGCCGCCAAACTTCCGCTGTTCGGCGTTCCGTACTCGCTCAAGGATTTGCTCTGGACGAAAGATATTCGCACCACTTTCGGCTCGAAGAACTACGAGAACTGGCACGCGCCCGCGGACGCGGAACTCGCCGTGCGGCTGGCTAACTCCGGCGGAATCCTGCTCGGCAAAACGACCACGCCGGAATTCGGCCTGCGCCCAACCACCGAAGGCGGTCTGTGTCCGCCCGCGCGCAACCCGTGGAACCTCGAGCATACTGCCGGCGGCTCCAGTGGCGGTTCGGCCTCTGCGGTCGCCGCCGGATTGCATCCCGTGGCGCAGGGCAGCGACGGCGGCGGCTCGGTGCGAATCCCGGCTGCCTGTTGCGGGCTGGTCGGAATCAAGCCGTCGCGCGGGCGAATCACGCGAGCGCCGTCGGAGGGCGAAGCATGGGGCGGACTCTCGACGACCGGCCCGATCGCGCGCACGGTCCGTGACGCCGCGCTGATGCTCGATGCGATGGCGGGGATGATGCCTGGCGATCCGTACGCGGCGCGTCCGCCGGCGCGTCCGTTCGTCGAGGAAGTCTCGGCGCATCCGAAAAAACTCCGGCTCGCCGTTATCAACCACAGCGCGCTCGGCACGCCCGACGCTGAAACTCTCGCCGGCCTCGAGTCCGCATGCGGCGTATTCCGCGAGATGGGGCATCGCATCGAGCCGCTGACACTCGATCCCGGCGCGCAGCTCGGGAAATTTGCGCGCGTGATCGTCGGCGCGTCGGTCTCGGCGCTGAACATTCCAAATCCCGACTTGCTCGAACCGGCGGTGCGTAGCAGCTATGAATGGGGCGCGAAAATTTCCGCCGCCGACTACATCCGTGCGATCACCGGAATGCACAATACGTCGCGCGAAATTATCCACGCGTTGATGCCGTACGACGCGCTGCTCGCGCCGACGCTGACGCGTCCCGCGGTGCGGCTCGGCACGTTGCCGTCGAATCCGACGACTGGCGCCGACGAAATCTACGCATGGATCGCGTTCACCTTCCCGTTCAACTCGACCGGCCAGGCGGCTATCTCGATCCCCAATGGATTCAGCGCGGCGGGATTGCCGCTCGCGCTTCAGATTGTCGGCCGTCCCGGCGACGAAGCGGGCATAATTGCATTGGCAGCGGAGTTCGAACGCGCGCGCCCCTGGAAGGAGAAGCATCCAGAAATCTAGGCTGTGGGGAATTTCGCAATTTCCGGGTTCAGAGCAAATTGACAAATTCAGGCGCCGAGAGGCCAGCTTGCTTGAGGATGCTATTGAGGGTCCCGCGCTTAAGATCTCGGCGATGGAAGGGTACCACGACAAGGCCCGATTTGGTCGGATGGCGAAAAAACGATGCGAACCGGTCGCGTGGTCCAAATAAAACCCCGCCCTGAGCAGCGCCCGAATAACGTCGGCGGGCGTGCAAGAGGGCAGGCGCGGCATCGGTGCTTAAATTGTTATTTCGACACGTTCCAGGTTGGCGGTGCCCGACTCGATCGGAATTTCCTCACCATGCTTCAAGAGACTCTCGAGGTAGCCTCGGATTGCATCTTTCACCATCGCCCGGGCTTCCTCGATAGTCTCGCCCTCGGTAACCAGCCCCGGGAGCGCGGGAACGGATACGATATAGCCACCCTCTGCGGCGGGTTCGAAAACCGCTGTGTAGTGATAAAGCACCACGCCATCACCTCGTTGGTTTTTTTTCGTAACAGTCGCCAAATTCGTTCTCTTGATTGTAGGGCGCTGGCGTCAATCGTCAAGCCCATCCGAAGCTCAACTTTGAGGAACGCACCGAAATGTCCCGTTGATTCGCGCGCGCCGGTTGAGCATCATAGCGGGCCATCGGCGCTCTCGACCTTTAACATTTTGCGCCGGCGATACGGGAGGCTCACGATGCCGCGTGATGTAGTCGCTAGTCTTGATTCGATGATCTCGGAGCGCTCTCTGCTCAAGCATCCGTTCTACCAGGCGTGGACTGCGGGAACGCTCGCACTCGACCGGCTGCGGAACTACGCCGTCGAGTACTATCCGCACGTCGCGGCGTTCCCGCGCTACCTGAGCGCGATTCATTCGCGATGCGCCGACATTGCCACTCGCCAGGCGCTCCTCGAGAACCTAATCGAGGAAGAACGCGGCGCGGAAAACCATCCTGAGCTCTGGCTGCGCTTCGCCGAGGCGATCGGCGTACCGCGCGAGCGCGTCCTTGAGGCGACCCCGTCGCCGTCGAGCGCCAGCCTGGTCCGCGCGTTTACGGAACTCGCGTCGAGCGGGCACGTCGCGAGCGGACTGGCGGCACTGTACGCGTACGAATCACAGATTCCGCCGGTGGCGACGGCAAAGATCGATGGCCTCCGGCGCTTCTACGGAGTTGACGACGAGCGCGGACTAGCCTTCTTTACGGTGCACGAAAAGGCCGACGTATGGCACGCGCGGACCGGCGCCGAGTTGCTCGCGCGGCATTGCGTGACCGATCGCGACCGTGAGCTTGCAGTCGAGTCCGGCGATCGTGCGCTCGGCGCGTTGTGGTCGCTGCTCGACGCATGTTAACGCGCGCTCAGCGTGCATCAACACGTTTCAAGGAGTAGAGTGTCGCTACTCGATGTAAAGATAGTTACGTGATCTAGACGAGTCAGGATTTCGGTTTCAAACAGGGGAGATCACCACGAAATATCAAACGACAGGCGCCGCGTTGGCCTTTTGTGTTTTGGCGATCGGCGCCGGCTCGATGCGGGCCGGTGCGACCGATTGCAGTCAACAAGCCATGTTGACTCGCCCGATTCCGCTCGGCGTTTCGGGCGGAAACATCAATGCGTTTGGCGGGTCCGGTCGCCGTAGATTCTGCTTCAGCGGGACGCTGGGCTCGATGGTGCAGGATTCGAGCAACAATGAGTATATTCTCAGCAACAATCACGTGCTCGCCGACATCAACAAGGCCAAGCCAGGCCAGCAAATCGTGCAACCCGGCCTCATCGACAACGGGTGCGAAAAGACCAAATCGGATGTTGTTGCGACGTTCAGTCGTACCGTCAAAGTCGAGTTTGGAAAAGCTACGAATACTATCGACGCGGCGATTGCGGCCGTCGATCCAGCCGACGTGAGCGCCGACATCCTCAATATCGGACCGATCGCAAGCACGGTGGTTACGGCGGTGCCCGGGTTGGCGGTTCAGAAAATGGGCCGTACGAGTTGCCTTACGACTGGAACGATTGCGGTGGTCGCCGTCAACGTGGCTGTAAACTATAGCGATACTGGCGGGAAAAAACTCGCTAAATTTGTCAACCAGATTCAAATTGACGGGGACTTCGGCGCAGCCGGCGATTCCGGGTCGCTCATCGTGACTCAGGACAGTTGCCCTCAGGCGGTTGGCCTGTTGTTCGCCGGCGGGACCTTGAGCAACGGAACCCCTGCGACTCTAGCCAATCCAATCTCCGCAGTGCTGAGCGGGCTGAACGTTTCGATGGTGGGCGGATGCGCCCCGTCGGCAGCATCGAACACCGCGCAAGCTGATGTGGAAGCCGGGAACGTCGGGATGTCCAAGGAAGTCGTCGCATCGGCAACCGCCATTCGCGACCGGCACGAGGACGACCTGATGCGCATCCCGGGGGCAGTCGGCACGGGAGTCGGAATTGGCGACGAGCCCGGGCAACCCGCGATCATCGTCTACGTCAAGAAGATTACGCCCGAGACGCAAGCCGCCACACCGAAAGACGTCGAAGGGGTTCAGGTGAAGCTGATCCAAAGCGGCGGATTCGTCGCTTACTGAAGTCGATCCAGGCCGGCTCGTTTCCAAAACCAGTTCTGAGCGTTTCTGCGGATGCCGGGCGGCATTTCATACGGAGATCTCCGCTCGGTCGTTCTCACGTTAACGTGACTGCTGGCATCGTACTACTAATTTACGCTATTTAATTACTCTTAGTAGGATTTCTGTACTAAGCGTCGCGGAACGAATGCACGGGGGAATTATGCTCGTAAAAATTGGCTTGGTCGTTGTGGGTACCGCTTTGGCTATGTTCGCGATGGGGCGGTTTGAAAGTCTCGCGGCGCATCGCGGCTTCGACGGTTCCGTCGCTTGCGCGCAGGATCGGAACGATCCGGCGATTGCACGATGTCCGACGCCGGCAGTTTCGACATGTTTCAATAGCGAGGTGCTGTAGCGGAGCATCGCCCGATCGTGCTTGTGACAGCCACGGCGCGCCAGGATTATCCGCTGGGCAGTAGATTTAGCTGAAGCGGATTGATCTTGGCCCGATATTTTATTAATTAGAGCCATCCGCAAAATCAGTATTGCTTTTCGGACTAGGGAGGGTCGGGATGGCAAAACGCACGGAGGGGAGGGCTGCATTTGTATATGTGGCCGTCGTGGCGTTGATGGTGTCGTTTGCCCCGTCGATGGCGCGCGCGCAGCAAGTCGTCGGAACCGTCACCCAGTTGGTTGGTTCCGCGCAAATCCAGCGCGGCGCCGCGAATCTCCCGGTGGCACAGGGGACCGCGGTCGAACTTCACGACCGGGTCGCGACCGCGGCGCGGTCGACGGCGACGGTGACGCTGACGAGCGGCAGCACGCTGACGCTCTACTACAACACCAGCCTGGTTTTCGACCAGGCGGTGGTCGGTCCCGCCAGGACCGGGAGTACCGGACTGCGCCTGCTGGAAGGCGCGATGCGGTCGGTAGTGCCGGCCCTGGTGCAGACGCAGAGCTTCGAAATTCATACGCCCAACGCGACAGCCGCGGTGCGAGGCACTGACTTCGACACCAGCTATTTCGAAGGTACAGTCCGGCCCGGCTACGAGGGCTGCCAACGATACACCGACGTCAGGGTACGTGAAGGTGTGGTTGCGGTGAGCAATCTTTCTAACCCGACGGCGGAGGTTGATGTGGATGCGGGATTCGAAACGACCGTGCCATGTCTGTTGCCGCCGCTCAACGCGGGACCTTTGGGAATCGCAGGCGCGCAAGGACCGGGAGCGGCGGGCGGCAAGGGCGGTGGTGGCGGCGGAGCTTCAGAATCAGCAGTCAGCGCCGGCGCGGGCTTCTCGGCGCCGCCACCTGGAGGCGGCAGCACCGGTGCTCCTCCACCTCCTCCGCCTCCCGCAATGCCGCCTCTCGGCACGACGACAGGACCTTAGCATGACAAGCCAAAATAGGACGCTACGGACTTTGCGAATTGCCGGACTCCTGGTTCTGGTTTGCACACTTGGATGGACCGGCAACGCCCGCGCACAACTGGAGAATCTGTATCCCGGTTTTTTTGGACCGGCCAACCCGCAGGTGCTCGACGCGATACTGTTCGGCGGCGGGTTCGGCAGCCAGGACTACGGGGCGATACAGGAAGGCTTTCAACTCGAGCAGACCGTCACACCCTACATCGGGGTGGTCGGACGGGTCACGGGCTATCAATTGTGGATCGGCGATCACTTCAACAACCCGCTGGCGCCGTCGACGTTCACGCATGAGGCGCGGCTGAATTTCGCGCGACTACAGGGCGGCGTCGAGCTGACACTCTATCCGGGCACGTCGCTGTTTCTGCTCGGCGGCGGCGACGTCGGCGACAGCAGTGCCGCGGTAATCGAGGGCGACTACTCGAGCTGGCTGTTTACGCATACGCATCATCCGCTCAACTTTTCGTTCAGCGCGAGCCACGACTATGAGAACCACGTGACCAGCTCGGAGATCGATCTGCGGATGGTGGCGTTTTCGACCGCAAATTATCTCGGCACGTTCGGCGGCGGCGGCGCGATCTACCAGGGCGGACAAATCACCAGCGCGGGCGGACAGGGCGGCCCGGATCTGGGCATTTACTTTCGCAAGTGGGGCTTCGGAGTCGACGTTCAAGGCGGCTATGGAACCGCAGGCGGCTTCGGTCAGCTCAGCTTCATCAAGCAGTTCGATTTCGTGGAATCAGGGGGCTTCTAAGCACCCTCAACGGTGAGTCAAATTCAAGTGACACCACGTAAAACTCGCCCGATGTTCAGGAGCGCGGATCCGACTGGGTGAGGGAACTGATGAAACCATTTTCTGGGAAAGTACGGATCGGCGCGGTCGTTTTTTTGGGTGCTATCGCGTTGGCGATCCTGGCTTTCGCAAGCCGGAAGACGCCGTACGCGCAGACCATGTCCCAACTTTCGGGGACGGTGCAAGGCGGGCTCAGCTCGGTCTCTGGCGCGGCGGTGACACTCTATGCGGCGGGAACGGCTTACGGCTCGGGTCCTACCAGCCTGGGGAGCACAACCACTAACGGCAGTGGCAATTTCACGGTGAGCTATATTCAGCCCACCACGCCCACGGTTCTTTACCTGGTCGTGCTTGGAGGGAATGCCGGATCCGGGAGCAACTCGGCGATCGGGTTGATAGGAGTGGCGGGGATGTCCAACGCACTGCCGGCGTCGGTCACGATCAACGAGCTGACGACCGTGGCGGCCGAGTCAGGGCTGGCGCAATTCACCGACTCGACGGGGCAAGTCATCGGTGCGCCGTCGGGAAGCCCGACCGGCTTTGCCAATGAGGTTAGCCAGGTGCAGGCCAATCTCGCGGACATCGTGAGCGGCGGGCCGGCGAGTTTCTGGAGCAGCCAGGGCGTGAACGAGGCGAGCTGCACCGGCGGTTCACCAACGGTCAACTGCGACGGCCTGGAGCGTCTGGATACGATCGCGAACATCCTGGCGGCGTGCGTGGAGAGCTCGGGACCGTCGTCGACCGCGTGCAGCACGCTGCTGAGCAACACGGGCAGCGGCACCACCACGCTTCAGGCGGCGCACGTGATGGCGACCAGTCCCGTCGCGAACGTAGCAACGCTGTTTGCTCTGCAGAGCGATTCTTCGCCGTTCACTCCCGATCTGAGCGCTGCGCCCGACGGCTGGGAGATCGCGCTCAATTTCGCTCCCGACGTCCTGATCGAACCTATCTTCCTGGCGATCGACGCCGCAGGCAACGTCTGGGTGCCGAGCGCCGGTAGCGACAGCGTGGTCGAGTTGAACCCCAGCGGCGGCCTGGCCGGCAACTTTACTCCCAGCGGCGCCAACTTCGACGAACCGGACGGGATAGCAATCGACGCTTCCGGCGACGTCTGGGTGGCGAATATCGGGGGTGATACCCTGACCGAGTTGCTCGCCGGCTGCTCGAACTCGAGTTGCACCGCGCTCAACTTCGATGCCGACGGCGACTTCGACACGCCGTTCAATCTGGCAATCGATGCCATCGGCAACGTTTGGGTGACGAACCGCGTGGAGGGGGGCGGCACCGTGACCGAGTTGAACTCCAGCGGCGGCCTGATCGGCAATTTCAATCCCGCCGACGCCGCCTTCGACTTCCCACAAGGGGTGGCAATCGACACCGCCGGCAATGCCTGGATAGGGAACACAGGTAACAACAGCGTGGTTGAGTTGAACTCCAGTGGCGCCCTCGCCGGCAACTTCACCACCTCGAACGTCAGCGGCGCCAACTTCGACCAACCGGCACACCTGTCATTCGACGCCGTTGGCAACCTCTGGCTGACGAACATCACGGGAGACACTGTGAGCGAGTTACTGGCGGGATGCTCCGACTCAAGCTGCACGGGTCTCAACTTCGATGCGGACGGTGACCTCGACACCCCGGCCGTTGTGGAAATCGACGCCGCCGGCAATGCCTGGGTGGCGAACGAAGATGGTGACAACGTGACCGAGTTGAACTCCAGCGGCGCCCTGGTCGGCAACTTTGCTCCCAGCGGCGCCAACTTCGACACACCGGACGGCTTGGCAATCGACGCCTCCGGCAACGTCTGGGTGGCGAACGTATTGAGCGACAGCGTGGCCGAGATCGTCGGCCTGGCGCGCCCGGTGCTGACGCCGCTGGTCGCTTGCCTGAAGCAAACGCCGGCGCACGCCGTCTGTCTGCCGATGGGCACAGCTCCCACTGCAACTGCGACGGCAACCGCAACTCAAACTGCTACTGCTACATCGACGCCGACTGCGACTGCCACCGCAACCGCGACCGCTACGGCTACTGCCACGGCGACTTCGACAACCACGGCTACGGCGACTGGAACAGCAACTCCAACGGCGACCGCCACAGCCACCTTAACTGCTACGTCGACGATGACAGGAACGCCGGTGCTGACTGCCACGCCCACAGCGACGGCAACATCGACCGCGACGGCCACAAAGACGCCCAAGCCCACAAAGACGCCAAAGCCGAAAAAGACACCGACCCCCACTCCGATCCCGACCCCAGTGCCCGCAAACTTGATCATCAATCCGCCGTCGGGCAATTTTGGGAATGCAAAAGTAGGACAGGTAAAATCGGTGACATTCACACTGAGCAATTCGGCCGAGGAAGGGCCGCCGATCACGTTTGCGAGCCCGGCGGGATTCAGGGTCCCGAGGACCAACCCGCAGGTATTCGGGTTTAAAGGATCGGCCACGAACTGCCCCCTGCAATTGGGCCCGCAGCAACAGTGCACGCTGACGGTGAAATTTATTCCGGCTGCGCGGGGCTTCAGATCGTCTACGGTAACTATCTTTGATAACGCCGCAAATGCGAACCAGACGATCCCGCTAAGCGGGTCCGGTCAATAGTGCTGGCCAGTCCTTCAGCGGCCAGCACGACGACCGGAAACCCAATCGTGGTCGCCTTCTTGACTCGCGGTTACAGTCCGTGACCTAACCCTCGCGAAAGGGAGCGGGCTCTAGAAGATGATGCCCAGGGTGTCGCCGACGATCTCAAATGGCGCAGCGACTATCGCGCCTGCAGTATCCGCCGTGTCTCCGACGACGCTGTCGGGCTCATTGCGTGTGGTGGTCGTCGTGGTGGTACTTTCCGCCGGCGAGTAACCATAGCCATATCCCGGATCGCTGGTGGTTGTGTAGGTTGTTTGGCTGCCCGTATCCGCGCAGGACTGGATCATTGGGCATGCGCATAAGATCGCGGTAAGTGCTATCGCCGAAATAGTCGACTTTTTCATGATGGGTTCGTCCTTCGCACGCTGAGTGCTAGCTCGACGCCGCGTGCAAACGTCGTCTTGCCATTTATTCGGTGAGTCTCAGTTTCAGTCTCGACGGCCTACAGGAATGTCGGACCGCGGCCCTATCGGCCGCTGGTTCGTCAAACTACGCCGAGGAGGTAAAGCACGAGAACGATCACGAGGATGCCTCCCAGAGAAATAGGCAGGTACATACCGGCCTCCTAAGGCCTTGCTGGTTGAAACAACGGTTGGTCGAGCGGAACGCGGTCAAAGGCGAGTGGAAGGACCGCCGTTTGGGCTGGATCAATTCGGACTCGATTCCTATGTCGATCCGGACTCCTTCACATTACGTTGGACGTGATGCGATAGCCACCTCAGGGCTCCTCCATTTGGCAATGCGGAGCACCAAAAGCATCGGTTCGAGAACTATTCTGGATGGGTCGCGTTTGAACAGGCTAGGACGGATTCGGCGCGAGGCCGAAGGCGGCGGCTAGCAGCTCGTAGGAGCGCATCCGCGCCTGATGGCTGTGAACGACAGTCACCAGCATCACTTCGTTGATGTGCAACACGCTCGCGATGTCGACCAGCGTGTCTCGGACGTCGTCGGGTGTTCCGATGATCGCGCGCGGCCATTCTCCCGTCTCGCGCAGCATCACGTCTTCGGGCGCGGGTCCAAGCTCCGCGAGCGCATCCTCGGGCGTGGGGATCGGTCCGCGATCGCCCTGGCGCGCGTGACGCACGAACAAGCGCACGCTCGACGCCATCCGCTCGGCTTCATCGTCAGTCGGCGCACAGACCGCTCCTATCCCGAGGATGGCAAGAGGCGCGGATAGTTCATTCGAGCGAATGAAGTGAGATCGGTAGTACTCGATTGCGGCGCGCGTGTGCGTGGGATCGATGAAGTGCGCGAAGGCGTACGGCAATCCCAACTGCGCCGCTGCCGCCGCGCTCCACATGCTCGAGCCGAGCAGCCAGACCTCGGGCGCGCCGGGCATCGCGGGCGAAAGCTGGATGCGGCTGAAGGCGTGATCGGGGCGGAAGCCGCCGTGAAGGAATGCGATCAGCTCGAGCAGTTGCTTGGGGAAGTCGTCGTCGGGCGGCTGTGCGCTGCGATCGCGGCGCAGCGCGAATGAATCGAGCGGGCTGCCGCCGGGCGCGCGGCCGATGCCGAGATCGATGCGGCCGGGATAGAGCGCATGCAGCACGCGAAAGGTCTCCGCGACTTTCATCGGGCTGTAATGCGGGAGCATCACGCCTCCCGAGCCGACGCGGAGGTGCGAGGTCTCGGCGGCCACGCGCGCGATCATGATCTCGGGCGCAGGGCTGGCGAATGCGCCGGTCGCGTGATGCTCGGCGATCCAGTAGCGCTCGTAGCCGAGGCGATCGGCAAGGCGCGCAAGCTCGATAGTGTTGTTGAGCGCGTCGGCGGTGGTGAATCCGGCGGGCACGGGACACTGGTCGATGATCGAGAGTTTCACGGCGATGCTTACAGGGTCATCTTGCGTCTGTCCAGAGAACGATTCCAGAGGCGGAGCTACAACCGTGCTCTGGTAAAAGCGACTCGCATTGGCGAGAATCCGAGCGTGAGTCTCAGCCGAAGTTTTTTATCGGCGGGACAACACTCTCCATGGAGGACGAATCATCATGAGTTGGGATTTTGAAACCGAGCCGGAGTTCCAGAAGGAGCTCGACTGGATCGAAAAATTCGTGCGCGAAGAGGTCGAGCCGCTCGAGTTCGTGCTCGATTGTCACCCTTATGACGTGCGCAATCCGAAACGCAACGCTCTTGTGCGCCCGCTGCAAGCCGAAGTCAAAAAGCGCAAGCTGTGGGCCTGCCACCTCGGGCCGGAGCTCGGCGGCCAGGGCTATGGGCAGGTCAAGCTCGGGCTGATGAATGAGATCCTGGGACGCGCGACCTACGCGCCGATTGTCTTCGGATGCCAGGCGCCCGATTCCGGGAACGCCGAGATCCTCGCGCACTACGGGACGCCCGAGCAGAAGAAAAAATATCTGCAGCCGCTGCTCGACAACGAGATCGTGTCCGCGTTCTCGATGACCGAGCCGCAGGGCGGCGCCGACCCCAAGGTCTTCAAGACTCACGCCGAGCTCAAGGGCGATAGCTGGGTGATCAACGGCGAGAAGTGGTTCTCGTCGAACGCGCACCTGGCGTCGTTCCTCATCGTGATGGTGGTGACGGATCCCGACGCGAAGGAATACAACCGCATGTCGATGTTTATCGTGCCCAAGGACACTCCGGGCGTGAACATCCTGAAGAACCTGGGCGTGGGCACCCATGAGCGCGGCGGCAGTCACGCGTACATCCGCTACGAAGACGTCCACGTGCCGAAGGACCACATGCTCGGACCGCGCGGTGGCGCCTTCGTCGTTGCGCAAACGCGCCTTGGCAGCGGCAGAATCCATCATGCGATGCGTACGATTGGGCAAGTGCGCAAGGCGTTCGACATGATGTGCGAGCGGGTGCTGTCGCGCACGACGCAGGGCTCGCGGCTGGCGGACAAGCAGATGGTGCAGGAAAAAATTGCCGACTCGTGGATGGAGATCGAGCAGTTCAGGCTGCTGGTGCTGCGCACCGCGTGGAAGATCGATCGCTACAAGGACTATCTCAAGGTGCGCAAGGACATCGCTGCCGTCAAAGCGCTGATGCCCAAGGTCTTCCACGACGTCGCGGCGCGCGCGCTACACCTGCACGGCTCGCTCGGCGCGACCGGCGAGATGCCGTTCGTCGAGCAGGTGATCCAGAGCTTCCACATGGGACTGGCCGACGGGCCGACCGAGGTCCACAAGATAACGCTCGCGCGCCAGGTGTTGCGCGACTACAAAGCTACCGACGGATTGTTCCCTACTCAGCACATCCCCAGGCTGCGCGAGGCGGCGATCAAGAAATACGCGGACCGGATCGAGTTGGAGGTCGCGAACCAGTAAGAAAAAATCGCACGGGTTTCGGCACGCTGTAAAATCTACAGGTCTGGCATCGCAGGTCATCTCGAATTCTCCTGCGTTTCGTGTGGGCATGAAAAATGCTCATTCGATTTCGCAGAGGGAGACCGCGATGGCCAAGATGTTTTTCTCCTTGGGATTCTGGATGACGATTGTGCTCTTCGTCGCGCTCGGTTACGCGTTGGGCGCAGAGTGTTCGGGATCGATGAATTGCGGCTATGAACAGTCGGCGATCCCGTCGCCGGTGCTGTCAGACGGAAGTGGAACTTCTCAGAGCGATCTCCCGGCCACCGAGCGCTTTCCCCGCCGCATTTGCGATCCGAACGCCGGCCTGCGCGGCAATCTTTCGGACTTCCAGCAGATGGCCAATCTACAAGCCGGCGGCCCAACCTACGCTCCCGGCTTTTCGCTCAGGATAACGAGTCGCCCTCCCGAGGCGAGCTTGTGTCCAGGCGCGATCCAGATTCCGCGCCACTGAAACCTCTCCAAGCCGTTTCCTCTTCGTGCCGGTTCCCCTTCGCCCTATGGGAAGAAGTTAGGTTGCCGGCAGCGCATCGCGCCTCGCCCTGGTTTCAGTTGCATTATGAAACCCGACTCGGCTAGAACCGAGGAAGCTTTCAGAGTGCGCGTTGCAACCGAAATATAGGAGAGGCACGACGATGCAGACGATCAAGTTTGACGATATACCGGCGCTCACCGCGAAGATCGGCAAGGAATTCGGGCCGTGGAGCGAACCGATTCACGTCACGCAGGAAAAAATCAACCAGTTCGCCGAGGTGACCGGCGACCATCAGTGGATTCATGTCGATATCGAGCGATGCAAGAAAGAAAGCCCGTTCGGCGGACCGGTCGCGCACGGTTTCCTGACACTCAGCCTGCTGCCGGCGTTCAAGAACACCGACGAATACGCGATCACAGGATTTCGCAACGTGGTGAACTACGGCGCGAACAAGCTGCGCTTCGTGTCTCCGGTGCCCGCCGGCGCCAGCGTCCATGCGCGCTCGCGGCTGATCGCGGTCGAGCCGCGGCCGATGGGCACGATGCTCACGCGCGAGACCGAAATCCAGGTGGTGGGTTCGCAAAAGCCGGCGGTCGTGTACGAAGCGCTGATGCTGTTCGTGAAGTAGGCGAGCCGCGCGAAGACGGAGATTGGTAGATGGCGTACGAACAGATTATTTACGAGGTCGCGGACAATATCGCGACGATCACGCTCAACCGGCCGGAGAAGCTCAACGCATTCACCAGCATCATGATGAACGAGATGCTCGACGCGTTCGACAAGGCCGACGCGGACGACAACGTTCGCGCGATAATCGTGACGGGCGCGGGGCGCGCGTTCTGCGCGGGCGCGGACCTCTCGGCGGGGCCGCGGACGTTCGACTCGACGCGCGAGGATCGCGCCGATCGGCGCGCGGCGATCCGGACCGATGGCAGTGTGGATTGGAGCAACGAGGCGATTCGCGACGGCGGCGGACGGCTGACGCTGCGCATCTTCGAGTGCCTGAAACCGGTGGTCGCGGCGGTCAACGGTGCGGCGGTCGGCGTCGGCGTTACGATGCAACTCGCGATGGATGTGCGGCTGGCGTCGGAGAACGCGCGATTCGGGTTCGTGTTCGCGCGGCGCGGGATCGTGCCAGAGGCGTGCTCGAGCTGGTTCCTGCCGAAGATTGTCGGCATCCCGCAGGCGCTGGAATGGACATTCACGGGGCGGGTTTTCCCGGCCGAAGAAGCGCTCGAAGGGGGGCTGGTCAAAAAGATCTACAAACCCGATCAACTGATTCCAGCGGCGCGAGCGCTAGCTCGCGAGATAGCCGACAACACCTCGCAAGTGTCGGTCGCGCTGATTCGCCAGATGCTGTGGAAGATGGCCGGCGCGGACCATCCGATGGAAGCGCACAAAATCGACAGCCGCGGAATTTTCGCGCGCGGCTCCTCGGCGGACGTAAAGGAAGGCGTCGCGTCGTTCCTCAAGAAACGTCCGGCAAAATTTCCCGACAAGGTTTCAAAAGACATGCCCACCTACTTCCCATGGTGGCAGGAACGGAAATATAGCTAGCGCATCGCCGCTTGCGCCGGACTGCAACACGGACTTCGCCGGGATGTCCGTTCGCCCGTCAAGCTGCACAAATCGTATGGCGGCGAGTTGGCAAGAGAGCGAGATAATTCCGGGCCTGTTCGTTGGAGATCTGCAGGACGCGCAGAAATTCGACGGCACGATTGTCAGCGTGCTGCCTGATGTGCCGGAAAACGAACCGCCGCAGGCGATTCACATGCCGTTCCTTGCCGAGGGCGTCGCGTCTCTCGAGCGCACGGCGGCGCTCCTCGACGATGAGCTCGCGCTGGGGCATCGCGTGCTCGTCCATTGCGAGGAAGGATGCGAGCGCGCGCCGCTGGTGGTGGCCTGGTTCCTGAAAACGAAGCGCGGGATGACGATTGACGAAGCATACGCTCTGCTGAAGAGCCGCCGGCCGATCGTCGAGGATCGGCGGCGCTGGCTGGGTATCCACAATCGATAGCTGCATCTAAGGTGTTTGCGGTGAATTGACTATTTGCCCGCGACGGCTCACGCTGGCGGCGTCAGGCGGACTCAAGGTTGATGGCCAACTTTCTCAATCGCGCGCTCGGGCATGTGAGGTCGGCGTTCCATCCGAGCAAACCGTGGGTCGCGCGCACACAGGAGTTGGGCCGTTCGCGCAGGGTGCGCAAAATCGGCGTGATCGTCGTCGCGGTCGTGCTGTTCCTGGGTATCGCGACCTACCTTGCGGTTCCGCCTGTGTTGCGGCATGTGCTGACCGGCTCCGTCGCCGCGAGCATCCATCGCCAGGTGAGCGTCGGTAAAATCCGCTTCAATCTTTATCGGCTGAAGCTCGACATCGACAATTTGCATGTTGCCGAGCGCGACAGTCCGCAGAAGCCCTTCGTCGATCTTGGACATCTGACGGTGAAGGTTTCATGGACCTCGATTTTCAGATTTGCGCCGGTCGTCGGCGAAGTTGTTGTCACGCAGCCGAAGATCCACGTCGTTCGGGAGTCGCAGCAGAAATTCAACTTTTCCGATCTGCTTGAGAGCGCGCCTGCACCGGAAAAACCGAAACCGGTGGCGCCGAGCGCGCCGATGCGATTCGCGGTTTCCAATATTCAACTGCGCGACGGTGAACTGACGATCGACGACCAGCTGCTCGGCAAGCAGCACAAGGTCGAGAAGATTCAGATCAATGTGCCGTTTATCGCGAACCTGCCCGCGGACGTGGACGTGTTCGTGCAACCGCTGGTGCAGATGGTCATCGATGGCAGTCCGCTCCGGATTGCCGGCGTGGCCAAGCCGTTCCAGGCGACGCGCGACTCGGTCGTCGACCTGAAACTGCATCGGCTCGACTTGCCGCTCTACGTCAGCTACGCGCCGACGAAGCTGCCGGTGAAAATTCCGAGCGGGACGTTGTCGACTGATCTCTATCTGCACTTTGTCCAGGAGCAAGCGCAGCCGCTGATTCGCCTGAATGGGACGGTAGCGCTCGATCAGATCGACGTTCGCGACCTCGCCGACGCGCCGCTCGTTGCGTTCAAGCATGCCGAGGTGAAGCTGACCGACGTCGAACCTCTCGGCGCGGTGTTCTATCTGAAATCGATCTGGATCGACGGACTGCTTGCGAATGTGAAGCTCAATCCCGACGGCACCAACAATCTCTCGTCGCTGGCGGGCGGCAATGCGGCGGCGCCGGCGAGTGCTCCAACGCCAGCCGCGCCGGCGGGCACCATAACGCAGCCGGCCACGCCGGTGGCGGGAGCGTCAACCTCAAAACCGCCGATGGATTTTCAGCTCGAGTCGTTCGTTCTCACGAAAAGCGGAGTTGACCTGCAGGACAACAGCAGCGCGACTCCCGCGACGGAGACGCTCGATGCACTCGAGGTCGGAGTAAAGAATCTTCGGACGCTCGGGAAATCGCCGGCGACGTTTTACGTCAACGGGAACATTCACACCGGCGGCGCGCTCGCGGTGAATGGCGCGCTGGATCTCTCGCAATCGCAGGTTACCACCGACGTGTCGATCGACAAGATCGATCTGCCGGCACTGCAGCCGTTCGCGCAGTCGATGCTGGCCGCGACGATCGCTTCCGGCAAGTTCAGCGCGAAGGCCGTCGTGCAGACCCATTTCGCGAGCGGCCACTTCAACGTTCACGCGGAGCCGGCGAGCGCCGCGATCGAGAATTTCGAAGTGGACGCGCCGCATGAAAAAGAAAAGCCGGTGGCTTGGAAGAATTTCAGCGTCGCGGTTGGACAGTTCGATCTCGCGGCGCGCCAGGCGACAGTTACCGAGGTCAAAGCCGACGGGATGCATCTGTTTGTTCGTCGCGGGCGCGATGGAAAGTTGAGCCTCGAGTCGCTGATGCGCGGCGCGTCGCCACCGGCGGGGGCGGCGCCAACGGGACACGGCAAGCGTGTATCCGCGCGCGAGGGACGTGAGAGGCGAATGCCGCGCGAGCGTCGTCGAGCCGCGCGCAAACCGGCTCAGCCCGCGGCGCCGGCGCCGCCCTCGTCACCGAGTTTTCAGTTCCAGGTCGCGTCGGTCGCGATGGATCAGACCGACGCCACTTTTGTCGACGAGAGTGCGCCGAAACCGGTTACAGTCGCGGTCGCGCCGCTGAATCTGCATCTCAAGGATGTGTCGAGCGACTTCGCCAAACCTTTTGACGTCGACATCTCCGGCACGCTCAATCGCAAGGGTACTTTCAATGTCACCGGGAAGGCCGCGATTGCTCCGCTCAAGGCCGATCTGAGAGTCGCAACCAAACGCATGGACCTGACCTTCGCGGATCCGTACGTGAGTAGCCGCCTGAACGCGGTTATCACGAGTGCAAACCTGACGATGGACGGCGCGGTCGGCCTGGAGCAGGCGCGCAAGGATTTTCTCGTCAGCTACAAGGGCGACGCGTCGCTCGGCAGCGTGAGGATGCTCGACAAGCTGACCAACGATCTGTTTTTCAGGATGGCCGCGCTCAACGTGAACAAAATCGACTTCGCGCTCGGCAAAGGCGCGCCGAAAGTACACGTCGGCGCGATTGCGCTGAACGATTTTTATTCGCGGATCATTCTCAACAGCAGCGGCAAGCTGAACCTGAAGGACATCACGGCCAGCCCGCAGGAAGCGCCGACCTCGCTGACGCGAGCGGCGGGAGAGCCGGGCTCGAAGGGTGCGGTTCCAGTCGCGCCGACCTCGACGCCGACTCCCGCTGCGGCCCCGAGCCCGGTCGCCGCGACGGCTCCTGGAGCGAGTCCGGCGGCGTCGGCAAGTCCCGCGGCGCCTTATGCGGGGCAGCCGATGAACGCCGACGTCGAGCTTGGAAAGATAACGCTCAAGGGCGGCAAAGTCGATTACACCGACAACTTTATCAAGCCGAACTACACGGCGAACCTGACTGACATGGAGGGCAAGATCGGCGCGTTCGGGACGAAATCGACGGAGCCCGCGCCGGTTTCGCTCGACGGAAAAATCAACGGCAGCTCGCCGATCAATATCGACGGGTCGATAAATCCGCTGGCGCCGACGGCGTACGTCGATATCAAGGCGAAGGCGGACGCGATCGAACTGACCGGGCTCTCGCCGTACACGACGAAATACACCGGCTATCCGATCGTCAAGGGCACGCTCACGGTCGACGTTCACTACCTGCTCGACACCGGCAAGCTGACCGCCGACAACCACATTTTTATCGATCAATTGACGTTCGGCGACCATGTCGAAAGCCCGGACGCGACCAACCTGCCGATTCGGCTCGCGGTGTCGCTGCTCAAAAACTCGAAGGGACAAATCGACGTGCGAGTGCCGATATCAGGCTCGCTGTCCGATCCGCAATTCAGCATCGGCAGCATCATCCTGGGCGCGTTCATGAACCTGATCGTCAAGGCCGCAACGGCGCCCTTCTCGCTGATCGCGTCGGCGTTCGGCAGCGTCACCGGCGCCGGGGCGCCACAAGATCTCGCGTACATCGAATTCGCGCCGGGCTACTCGACGCTGACGCCCGAGAGTCAGCAAAAACTTGATACGGTAGCCAAGGCGTTGGCGGATCGAACAGCGTTGAAGCTCAACATCGAAGGCCGCGTCGATCCGAAGTTCGACACGGAAGGCTTCAAGGAAGCGTCGCTCGACCATAGTATCCAGAAGCTCAGTCACCAGTCCGCGGGAGACAGCGCGGACGCGAAGCCGAGCGCGAAGCTATCGCAAGAGGACTACAACAAATATCTGAAGAAGGTTTATAGCGCGGGCGACTTCAAAAAGCCGCGCGACGCGATTGGGTTGTCAAAGACGCTGCCGCCCGATCAAATGAAGAAGCTCATCCTCGAGAACACTCCGGCGACCGATCAGGACCTGAAGAATCTTGCAGACGCGCGAGCGAACGCGGTGCGCGCCTACCTGGGCAAGCAAAAAGTGGACTCGGGCCGGATGTTCATAATCGCGCCGAAAATGGACGCCACCGGAATCAAGGATCCGGGCAAGACCACCCGCGTCGATCTGTCGCTGGAGTGACGCGTATTCGATGGAGGTCGGAGTTAGATGAGTAGCGCGTGGGGACTATGCAAAGACTGTAAGTGGTGGCAAATCGAGCCCAAGGCGGCGGTGAAGAATTCCACGATGGGACTTTGCATCGACGACAAAATGCAAAAGTTCAAGCTGCGGGTTTCCGGCAACAGCGGATGCAATCGATTCATGGAAGGTAAGCCCGCGCATGCGAAGGGATCGAGCGGTCAGCCGCCAACCGCAAAGCCGACGCGGTGATCTTCGTTCGAACTTTACGCTACTTCTACAGCGAGCCGAGGATGCGATCCGGCGTTGCGTCCCAGGCGCGGCGCTCTTCGTCGCGCGGCGCGTCCGCGAGCTTCGTGCTTGCGCCGAAGACCATCGTTGGCCTGCGCGATTCGTCGTAAGCCTTCCACTCGCCGGTGTTCTGGTTGCTCGGATCGCCTGATCGCGCGAATGCCAGCCACGCGTCCTGCATCTGCGTCGCGAGCTTTTCGGCGGCCGGGCCTGTGCCTGCGAATGCGCACATCCCCGGCATGTGATTGGTGCCGAAGACGAAGCCGAGCTCGAGTGCGTGACACGAGCCGAGCACACCGCCCATCGCGGGCGACGGCCACGTGAAGAGATAGCTGTATACGCGCGCATCGTGGCGGCGCTGCACTTGCGCGAGGCGCACACCAGGGATTCGGAAAATGCGGCCGGTCTCGATTGCGGTAAACAGATCGGCGGGCGCGACCGACTCGCCACGCGCGGCGCGCGCTTTTTCGTAGCTATCGACGAGCGCGTCGGCCGCGGGAGCATCCAGGCGCCTGCTGATACGCGCGCCGAGGCCCGCGCGGTCGAGCTTGTGCAGCCCAGGATCCATCAAGGAGAACAATTTCCACTCTTCGAGCGTCGAACCGACCATCACAGCCACACCCGCCGCCGAGCCCTCTGCTACCATCTCGAACGCGGTGCGCGGCAGATGAGTACCGTCGGCGCACGGTTGATAGGCCATCCCCAGTTCCGGATCGGGCCTGCCGTCGTCGAGCAGCGTGCCTGTCAGCAATTGCGCCGCCGTCAACGCGCGGATAGCGACGGCGTCGCCCGCCTGCACGCGGAGCTTCGATAACACTCGCTCCGCCGTGCGATTCGCGCGCTCGATGGGCGCGCCAGTGTGGCATGCGCCGCTTTGCGGTATCGCTTTGTGGAACAAGCCGCGCGCAGCGGGCATCGCGAGCAGCGTCCCGACGCTCATGCCGCCGGCTGATTCACCGAAGATAGTGACGTTGCCGGGGTCGCCGCCGAACTCCACGATATTGTCGCGGACCCATTCGAGCGCCGCGACCTGGTCGAGCATCCCTTCGCTGCCGCTCGACGGAATCTTGCCGTTGGTCACGTCCGCGAGGCGCAGAAAGCCCAACGGACCGAGTCGATAGTTGACCGTGACCACTACCACGTCGCCGCGCCGTGCGAGGACCGAACCGTCGTAGAGCGACTGCGAGCCGGAGCCGATCGTAAACGCGCCGCCATGAATCCAGACCATCACGGGCGGCGCTTGCCGTCGAGCGCGGGCGTCCAGACGTTGAGCGACAGGCAATCCTCGGATTGTTCGCCGTCAACCACCATCGCGGAGAGCGCGGTGAGCATCAGCTTGTTCTGCGGAGCAACCGCGCCAAAGCGGCGCGCGTCGCGAACACCGGTCCAGGGCGCGGGCTTCTCGGGCGCCAGCCATCGGCGCGCACCAACCGGCGGAGCCGCAAACGGGATTTCCTTGAAGACGAATAGTCCGCCCTGCTCGTCACCTTCGAGTCTGCCTTGATGGATGGAAACAGTCGCGCTCATCTGAATGAACCTCGATGCAAAATGAATTGCGGTGGATTCTCGCAGAAGTCGCGTACAGTTCACAAACGCCGTCGACGCCATGCGCCCGGCTACTAAAATCCCAAAACGGCACACATCGCGTCTAATCGGACCGTACGCTGCGCACATTGATGAGTGATCGCTGTCTAATTTACAGATATGGGACAGATTTTCGGGCATTGGACTTGCTCTGATCTAACTGGATTCCTGCGTCGGGCAGGGACGGGAAGGAAATCGGATGGGCGCCTCGCCCGAGCAGAACCATTTGGCTTCGCATGATTTGGCCTCGCACGAGAGGGACCCCCAGCATCATCAGTCGAACGCCGAAGCTTTGACCCCCGACGAGCTGGCGCGCGCGCGCAATACTCTGTCTGATTTGCAGATTGCCGACGACAACGTCGTGGGTTTGTGGCGCGCCGGTGCGGTGCTGGTGATCTTCTTCCAGCTAATCTACGCAGCCGAGCACCGGTACTCGTCTGCGGCGACCTTCGATGCGACGCGGAGCCTTCATTTGGCCAACATCGCGATCGGAGTGATATTTCTTCTGTCGAGCTTTACCGCCGCGATGCCGCGCTATTGGCGCCTGTTCGCCCTCATTGTCTGCACCGCGTTGCTCATATCGACGGCGTCGATTTGCGCCGAGACGATGAGCGTCGAGGCGCTTTTCGTGTCCGTGCTTGTCATCGTCGTGGGCGCGGGGACGCTGGCGCCGTGGGACGGGAGTTGGCAGGCGGCGATTAGCATAGTTGGGTTGACCTGCTTTTACGGCCTTACACGGGTGCACGGCGTCGTTAATTCCGATCCCTCGATGCATTGGCTGGGACTGCTGACCGCAGTGGGGCTAGGGCAGTCAAACGTTTATCTGCAGATGAAGAATCGGCGCGAAATCGCGAAAAACCTCGGACATCTGCGCAGCAGCGATCTCAAACTCAAGGAGAGCGAAGAAAAGTTCCGGCAGATTTTCCAGCAAAGCGGCGACATGGTCGTGGTCACCAACCTCGACACGAGCGCGATCCTCAAGGTCAACAATCAATTCGTCGTTCGCAGCCGCGTGCCGCGGGAGTTGGTCCTGGGCCGCCGTGAGGTCGACTTCAATTTTTTCGCGGATCCGGGCGTCCGCGAGCAATTCATGACAGATCTGCGGAAAACCGGCGTAGTGAAAAACCTCGAAGTCCAGCTCAACGGCGTCGGCTATGCCCGCCCGATGACAGCATTGATATCCGCGGTCGTGGTCCGACTGAGCAATCAACCCTGCGCGATTATCGTGGTTCGTGAGATCTCGGACGTCAAGGAAGCGGAGCGCAAACTGCGCAACAGCGAGGCCACGCTGCGCAAAATCTTCGACGCGAATCTCGATTCGGTGACGACCAGCGATCCGACCACGCGGCGTTTCACCGACGTCAATCACGAATTCTGCCGCGCCACCGGCTTCAGCAAAGAAGAGGTGCTGGGCAAGACGTACTGGGAAGTCGGCGTATGGCCGAGCCGCGAGGAATCGGACAACTTTGCCGCGACTCTGGCCCGATCCGGAGAAATCCGCAACATGCGGGCCAATTTCTACGCCAAAGACGGAAGCCTCATCCCATGCCTGATGTCGGGGGTGATTCTTGAGTTGGACGGCAAGCTGAGTTGCCTGACGATCACGCGCAACATCGGCGACCTCGTGGCGGCGGAACAGAAACTCATCGACAGCGAGGCCAGCCTGCGGAAAATCTTCGACTCCATCCTTGACCCGCTGTCGATCACCGACGTTGACGGCCGCTTTGTGGACGTTAACGACGAATTCATGCGGCTCACTGAATATTCGCGCGCAGAGATCATCGGAATGGTATCGCCGGGAGTCGCCGACAACGCTTATGCGGCGACAAAAGGCGCATACGTCGAGTCGCTGCGGGCTACCGGCCAGGTGCGCAATTTCGAAGTGACGATTCGCAGCAAGAGCGGCGTCGAGATCCCCATGCTGCTCTCGTCGGTGGTGGTCGAGCTGGGCGGCGCGCCGCGCATAGTTACGATTGCCCGGGACATTACCAGGCTCAAGGAACAGGAGCGCAAGCTGCAAAGCAGCGAAGCGATGTTGCGCGAGATATTCGACTCGAGCGTCGACAATATCGCGCTGACCGACCTGAGCAACGGCGCCATCATCGACGTGAACAACGAGCTGGTGCGATCGCTCGGGATGGCGAAAACAGAATTGATTGGCAAAAGTTTCGCTCAACTCAATATCTGGGAAAGCACCGAGCGGCTCGACCTCTTCATCGCGACCCTGCTCGAGCAGCGCGAGGTCCGCAACTTCGAAACCACGTTCCGCACCCGTAGCGGCCGCACTTTTCCGGCGCTGGTCTCGGCCGTGGTGCTCGATCTCGGAGGGCGCAAGTGCGCGCTGTCGATCGCGCGCGATATCACTGACCTCGAGGCGGAGCGCCAGAAGGCGCTGGCGGCCTCGAGGGCGAAAACCGAATTCCTGTCGAGCATGTCGCACGAGATTCGCACGCCGATGAACGCGATCCTCGGGATGGCCGACCTTATCGGCGAGAGCGATCTCGCCACGGAACAGCGGCGCTACCTCGATACCATCATCAGCAACGGCAACGCATTGCTCGAGCTCATCAACAGCATCCTCGATCTCGCGCGCGTCGAGAGCGGGCGCCTGCATCTGGAGGCGGTTGCGTTCGACGTCGTCGAGCTCACGGGGAAGGTCGCCGATTCTCTCGCGGTGCGCGCCCACGAAAAGGGAATCGAGCTGGCGCTGCAATTCGGACCGGATCTGCCGTCGATGCTGGTGGGCGATTCGCTGCGGCTGCGCCAGGTGCTGACCAACTTGATCGGCAACGCAATCAAGTTTACCGCGCGCGGTGAGATAGTGATCGACGTCGCGCTCAACCCCGGCGCGTCCAATCCCGGCAGCTTGCTGTTTTCGGTGCGCGACACCGGCATCGGAATACCGGCAGACGTGCTGCCCAACATTTTCTCGGCCTTCACCCAGGCCGACTCGTCGACCACGCGAAAATTCGGCGGCAGCGGACTCGGTCTGACAATCGTCGAGCGGCTGGTGGCCCTGATGGGCGGCAGAGTCTGGGTCGAAAGCGAATTCGGCGCGGGCAGCACCTTCTATTTTACCGCTGAACTCGGCTTGCCGCCCGCCGTCATCGGCGAAAGTGAGACGCCGGCGCCTCGCGGACTCGAGCTTACCGGGGTCCGCACCCTGGTGGTGGACGACAACGCGACCATTCGATCGATCGTCCGCCAGATGCTTGGCGCCAAGGGAGCCGCAATCAGTGAGGCCACGTCGGGGGCTGAAGCCCTGCTCGCGCTTGACGCCGCGAATCGCAAGGCCGAGGCGTTCGGCCTGCTGCTGGTCGATGCGCAGATGCCGGCGGTGGACGGTTTCGAGATGGACGCTATCGACATGATCGGGCGGATGCGGCGTGGCCCGAATGGAAATGTGCCGATCGTCATGCTCGTGAATTCCAACGGACTGACCAGCCGATTGAATGAGATCAGGGAGCTGGGCGTGAATCATTACGTGGTGAAGCCAGTGAAGAGCCACGAATTGTACGCCGCAGTTTCAGCCGCATTGGCGCATCGTTCCCCGCCCGTGCCGGCCGCCGAGCCCCGCCAGGAAAGGCAGACGAACGGTCACGTGACGCATCCGCTCGATCGCCCGCTCAGCATCCTGCTGGCGGATGACTCGTCGGACAATCGCCTGTTGATCGAGGCGTATCTGAAAAAGAGCCGCTACGTGCTCGACGAAGTCGAGGATGGACAGGCAGCGCTGGACCGCTTCATGACGCGCGCCTACGACCTGGTTCTGATGGACATCCAGATGCCGGTGCTCGACGGCTACGGAGCCGTCCGCAAGATTCGTCAGTGGGAGACGGCAAACAAGCGCCGGCGGACGCCGATTATCGCGCTGACGGCATCCGCGCTCGAAAACGATGTGCGGCGCACGCGCGAGGCGGGATGCGACTTGCACGTCAGCAAGCCGGTCAAGAAATCGACGTTGCTCGAAGCGATCGCGAAGGTCGTCGAAAACGCCGAGCACGTAGACGCAGTGTCGAAGCCAGAGTCGGGCGCTCCCGCCCCCCAAAAGTTCTAGCACAGACCCTACGAGTACTCAGGGTAAACTCCGCCCGTATCTTTTCTTAGTACTGGGTGCAGGGGTCACCCCTGCCCAAGGAAGCGTGAAACCCACGGCGGGTTTCACATAGAATCGTGTCATGGCAGAACAGCGTCCACTTCGGTTTGGAATCCTCGGCGCGGCGCGAATCGCCCCCGATGCATTGATCAAAGCGGCTCACAACGTGCCGGATGCCGAGGTAGTCGCGATTGCGGCGCGCGACCCCGTGCGAGCGCGGGAGTTTGCGGATGCGCATGGCGTCCCGCGGGTGCACGCGACATACGACGACCTCGTCAACGACCCCGAGCTCGACGTCATTTACAATCCGCTACCCAACTCGCTTCATTGCCAATGGACGATCGCGGCCCTGCGCGCGGGCAAGCACGTATTGTGCGAGAAGCCGATTGCCGCCAACGCGGCGGAGGCGGAGCGGATGGCGAAAGCGGCGGACGAAAGCGGGAAGATTCTCGGCGAGGCTTTCCACTACCGCTATCATCCGCTTGCGGATCGCGTGCGCGCGCTCATGAGCGACGGGACGCTAGGCCGGCTGGTGCACCTCGAAGGTGTGTTTTCCGTACCCATTCCGGAAACGAATATACGCTTCGATTGGAGCCTCGCGGGCGGCGCGACGATGGATCTGGGATGCTACCCGCTCCATATGATTCGCTATTTTTCGGGACTGACGCCCCGTGTAGTCAGCGCCAAGGCGGAGACTGGACCGAAGAACATCGACATCGCGATGGATGCGGACCTCGAGCTCGCAGGCCGGGTGACGGCCAGGATGACCTGCGCGATGAAGAAGGATTCGCCACTCAGGGCATCGTTCCTGGCGCGCGGCGAGCGCGGCGAGCTGCGTGTGACGAATCCGATCGCGCCGCATCGAGGGCATCAGTTGACGGTGAACTCGGGCGGAGAAAAGACCGAGACCGTGCCGGGCGACACGACATTTACCTATCAACTGCGCGCGTTCGTAAAGGCCGTGCGCGGCGAAGCCAGGTTTCCCACAGACGGCGCGCAGGGAATCATCAACATGCGCGTGATCGACGACGTCTACCGGGCCGCGGGACTTCCCCCACGCGCCACTTGACGGGCGCGCGCGCTTATTCTCGCCCCAAATCGCGAGCGTTAGCGGTAGATAATCACCCAAGACTTGGTAGGACTTGCAATATCTAGACATAATGGCTAGATATATGGCTCGGTTATTGACGTTTTGTACGTCTACGAGTGGAAAGTCAGTGACGAAATTGGCGAAGACGCTTGCGATCGCGGCCTGTGCGGCGCTGCTGTCGGCAGGCGTGATCGGCTCGGCGCACCACGCATACGCGCAGGACGCCGACGCAATCGATCAGAACGCGGGTGCCTGGAGCGGACCCGACGCCGGCAGTGCGGACGAATCGAGCCGTCAAACCAAAGTGCATCCGCTCGATATCAAGGGGTGCTGGTCAGGCGATATCGTCGACACGGCGGACGGCACAGGAACTGGCACTTTCCAGTTCGATCAGAATTCGAATCTGAAGAAACTCAAGGTAGGGAGCATCATTCACCTCAATTGGACCGATGGGGCGTACGCGCGCGTTCCGCTGAAGGGCACGGTGAGTTCGACGGGGTTCATATTCAACGGCAACGCGGGTGCGGGCTGTCTGGTCACCGGATTCGGCTCAGGTGACGATTCTGCGATGACGGGAACCGTTGTGTTCGACGGGGCCTGCGCGACGTTTTTTCAGGACGTGACCTTTTCAATCATACCGGGTTGCTCATAGTCGCTCGGCGCGATTTTTCTATTTCGAGCGCACACCATTTCCGCCATTTTCGTGATATAGCCGTCGCTGTAACAGGCGCATGGAGATAGACAGAGAATGGCAAGCGAACAACTGAACAAGGTAATCGAGCGAATCAAGTCGCAGCCGCAGAATCCGAACGCGTCGATGGAACAACGGCGCGCGGGGATGGAGCGAATCAGCGAGCGCGTCCCGGCCGACGTGATTTGCGAGAAGGTCAGCGCAGGCGGCGTCAACGCGGAATGGATCGCGGCGCCCGGCGCGACGGCGGATCGGGTCATCCTGTATCTGCACGGCGGCGGCTATGTGCTCGGCTCGATCAATACGCATCGTGCGATGATCTCGAGAATCGCGCGCGCGTCGAATGCGCGAGCGCTGGCGATTGACTACCGGCTCGCACCCGAGCATCCATTTCCCGCCGCAGTCGACGATACGATAGCGTCATACCGCTGGCTGCTCGCGGAAGGCTACCAGCCGGGCAAAATCGTTATCGCCGGTGATTCGGCAGGCGGCGGTCTCACGATTGCGGCATTGCTCGCGATTCGCGACGCGAAACTGCCGATGCCAGCCGGCGCCGTGCCGATTTCGCCGTGGACGGACCTCGAAGGCACCGGAGAATCCGTGCGCACGAGAGCTGCGAAGGACGTGATGGTGACGCAGGACAATCTTGCGTCCTCGGCGAAGCAATATTACGGCACGCACGACCCCAAGGATCCGCTGGTGTCGCCGGTGCACGCGAACTTTCGCGGTCTGCCGCCGATGCTGATCCAGGTCGGTGACGCGGAAATTCTGCTCGATGACGCGACGCGAGTCGCCACGCGCGCAAAGGCCGCCGGCGTGCAGGTCGAGCTCGAGGTCTGGGACGAGATGCCTCATGTCTGGCACGTGTTCGCGAAACTGCTGCCGGAAGGCCAGCAGGCGATCGACAAGATCGGAAAATTCGTGATCGCGCGAACGTCGTAAGCGTCGGCGCGAGGTCAGTCGTTCACAGCTGGTAGTGCACGTTCGTGAGCTGCTCGGATATTTCCCACAGCCGCGAGGCTGCCGCAGCATCCTGGGCAGCCGCACTACGGCCGACGCGCACCGGATGTCCCCACATCTCGCCCATCCCGTCAGGGCCGATGTAGTCGCCGCCGTGCACATCTGGCGCGGCGGCTGCATACTCGGTCGGCAGCGCGCCCATCGCAGCGCTCTGCGCCAGCAGCCGGTTGCCCGCCTCGGAAAGATATTCCATCACCGACGATCCCGACATCTTCGGTCCGACGGCTTGCAGATTGGTCGCCGCGTACCCGGGATGACATGCGACGCACAACAATTTCTTGCCGGCCGCATCCAGTTTGCGCTGCAGCTCGAGGGTGAACAGCAGGTTGGCGAGCTTGCTCTGCCCGTAAGCGCGCCACTTGCGGTAGCCGTTCTTCCACTGAAGATCGTCGAAACGAATCGAGCCCATGCGATGCGCGCCGCTGGCGACGTTGACGACTCGCGCGCCCTCGGTGGCGAGCAGGCGATCCAGCAGCAGCCCCGTCAGCGCGAAGTGCCCGAGATGATTGGTGCCGAATTGCATCTCGAAGCCGTCCGCCGTTTGACGATAAGGGATCGCCATGACCCCGGCGTTGTTGCACAGCACGTCCAGTGCGGAATACTTCAAATGGAAGGCGTCGGAGAAGCCCCGCACCGACGCGAGGTTTGAAAGGTCAAGCTCCATAACGTCGACCTCAGCATCGCGCGATGTCGCAGCAATTTGCGCCGCCGCCGTGCGAGCTTTGCCCAGGTCGCGGCAAGCCAGGATGACGTCGGCATGCTTTCTTGCGAACGCCAGTGCGGCTTCATAGCCAATCCCACTATTGCCGCCGGTTACGACAATCGTATGGCCGTAAAGATCCGGCATATCATCGGCGGTCCACGATTTTTTGTCGGGCATTGTGAGCGTTCCTCCCAATCGGTTACACGAAAGCTATCACACGCCTACGCGGCGGGCGCCAAGGGGTGACCCCTTGGAACCCAGTGATTTATTCTGTCAAACCAAGTTCGCGAAAGCCCGTCCGCGGGATTTCGCGTCTTCGCATTCGAGTGAACACTGGGTGCAAGGGTCACCCCCCGCGACGGTGTCGATGCCGCCCACCGCGCAGGTGATTGTGTTCGCCGTAACTTTCGCGCGCGCGACTCGGTTCTAGAGTCATGACCGAACCCGATCAAGCTGCAACTCCACGCCGCGCCGCGCTGACTTTTATCTTCATCACGGTCGTGCTCGACATGCTGGCGCTCGGGATGATCGTGCCGGTATTGCCGAAGCTGGTTGAAGATTTCGTCGGCGGCGACACCGCGCGCGCCGCCGAGATTTACGGGTTGTTCGGCGCGGTGTGGGCGCTGATGCAGTTTGTATTTTCGCCGGTGCTCGGCGCTTTGTCCGACCGCTTCGGCCGACGTCCAGTGATCCTGCTCTCCAACTTCGGACTAGGACTCGACTACATCGTGATGGCGCTGGCGCCGGGCATCGGCTGGCTGTTCGTTGGCCGCGTCATTTCGGGCATCACCTCGGCGAGCACCTCGACTGCCTACGCATATATCGCGGACGTGACGCAGCCGGAAAAGCGGGCTGCTGGTTTCGGGATGCTGAGCGCCGCATTCGGTCTAGGCTTCGTCGTGGGGCCGGCGGTCGGCGGCGTGCTGGGCAACATCGATCCGCGCCTGCCGTTCTGGGTCGCGGCGGGATTCAGTTTTCTGAATTTCGTTTATGGCTCACTGGTGCTACCAGAGTCGCTGTCGATCGAGCGCCGCGAACGTTTCTCGTGGCGTCGCGCAAATCCTGTCGGTTCGCTGAAGCTGCTGCGGTCGCATCGCGAACTATTCGGGCTCGCGATCATCAACTTCCTCGGCAGTATCGCGCACGAAGCGCTGCCGACCACCTTCGTGCTGTACGCGATGTATCGCTACGGATGGAACGAGCGCACGGTCGGACTGGCGATCGCGGCGGTGGGCGTGTGCTCCGCGGTGGTCGGCGCCGGACTGGTCGAGCCGGTCGTCGCTCGCTTCGGCGAGCGGCGCGCGATGCTCGCCGGGCTGCTCTTCGGCACCGCTGGTTTCACGATTTATGGCCTAGCATACACCGGCGCGATTTTCTGGGCCGCGCTCCCTGTCACCGGTCTGTGGGGGCTTTCAGGACCTCCGATGCAGGGCATGATGACCGGGCACGTCGACTCCTCGGAACAGGGACAACTTCAGGGCGCGCTCAGCAGTCTGCGCGGCATCGCGTTCATGATCGGTCCTCTCGTTTTCACAAATGTCTTCGCGAGCTTCATCGGTGCGAATCGCGATTGGCACCTGCCTGGTGCGCCTTATCTACTGGCAGCACTGATGATCGCCGGCTCGACCGCGATGGCATGGCAAGTCACACGCCCGCGCTCAAGCCTCCCGGAAACGACGCTGGTCGCTGCGGCAGAGGAATTTGAATAATTTCCAGCAAGTCGATCTCTTCTTCCTCCCCGGCGCGAGCTACTCGCACACAGGCGCGTTCACCGGAGTGTAGTGCGGAAAGTTCGGGTCCGAGACAGGATTGCGCTCCACCGGCGTGGTCGTGTCCTCAACCGTCGTCAAATGATAGAGCGGCGTCGGTTCGGGAGCCCCGAAGTTCGTAGTCGAAGAATAAGGATCGGGACAGGTCGAAACGCCCGGCGCATAGTTGGGATCGGTGACCGTGATTACGTAATCTCTGCAACCCTCCGCCGGACACACGTAATAGGTCTCGCCGTTCGCGTTGTTTGGACACGATGGATCCGGAGTCGCCTGGTCCTTGCAATTGGCGAGCGGCGACGGACCTACCGCGTTACCATCCTGCTGGGCCACGTAGAGGAACAACCAACCAGTGGCCGAATCGTAGTAGTACTTGTCCAGATTTTTGTAGGTCCCATCCGTGTTGGTAATGTCACTCAGGCTGGTGGCCGCGGTCAGAGTATCGGTTGGATACACACAAGCCATTTGGCCGCGATTGTCTTTCGCCATCGTCGTACCCGTGGGGCATCCCTGCGAGGCCAGCGTGATGCCGTTGGCTGGGCATCCGCTGTAGCTGAAATTCGTCTTTCCCATATCGGGGGAAAATTTGTAGGGGCATCCGGGCTGCACGGGGTTCGACGGGCATTGAAGGTTGATTGGCACATTGACGGGCACCAGGTTGTTGCCGACGAGATTGTCGCAATCCTGATTATTATTGTTGGAGTCAATGAAAATATTATTCAGCTTGTTATAGTAGGGTCGTAGTTCGAGATCGTCCGGACCCATCCCGATCGTGCCGCCACCGTAGGAATGATAGCCGCGCGCCACCGTGAAGGACGACCCGCTCGCCGGTTTGCCATTCGCACTTGCGTAGCAAACACCAACTCGCACATAGAATGGATTCGTAGGACTTATAGCAGGCTTGTCCGCATCCACGATGCCCAATTCGAGAATCTTATTGATTCCGGCTGCGGTGCCCTTGTCAACCGTGTCAATCGCCGCCGCCACCGTATAGCTGAGGCCGCTGGTTACTTTGGGCTCCCACACTCCCAGGGCGTTGCGGCTGGTAAGCGTCATCGAACCATGCACGCCGAAATCGACCGCATCCTTGGTGAAGGTGATCGCCTGCTTCTGCAGGCCAGGCGGCGGCGGGTTCGTTAGGGTACTGGGCGGGTAGAGCATCTGGAGTTCCAGCGTCGCCGTGCTCGACGGCGACATCAGCGCGGTCGGCCGGTTCTCGAGCGCCGTGTCCTGTGCGCCCTCCGCCAGGCACTCATCCACCGAGTTGCTCGACGTGTTGATAGTCAGTCCGTTGAGCGAGATTGGATGGGCGCCGTCGAAGCGCGGGCTCACGTTGTTGTTCGCGTCGGCCGCGACGAACCCGGCCAGCGTGCCGTCGAGATCGATCACCGCGGTGTTCTGGTCACCGTCGCCGAAACCCGAACTTGGATTGAGTGGGTCTTTGCCGAGGTTGACCAACTGAGTATAGACCTGATGGCGCAAATCGGTATTGACGAAGCTCAACTGCGAGGTGTTCGCCAGCGTCGGGTAGCTGCTCTGGTTTGACTGGAACCAGCCGAACGCGGCGTCGCCCTCGTAGACCCAGTCCACCGGGTTGCCGCTTATATCGGTCAACTTATTTGCCTTCGTCCACGCTGCGAGCGCATCGGCGTCGGTTTTGGTGAGCGCGGGACTTTTCTTGAAATTGACAAAACGATCGTGGATCAGACGGGCCGGGCCGTCGTAGATCATATAGCCAAACGTGTTCCAGTTGGGATCGGGATAGCCTTTGCCGACCTCCTCTCCGCTGTGCGGCGTTCCGTCCTTGATTTGAGTCCTATCGATGCAGCCCAACATCGGCGACTGACCCGCATAAGTGGTGTTTGGGATAGGACACGGACCAAAGCGATCGACGTTGTTCTGACTCATCCCCTCCAGCACTGAATTCTCGACCAGCATCCAGTCGCCCGGCGTCGCGCCGTCGATACCGCCCGCCGTCAGCAGCGACGCGCTGTCGCGGCTGGTCGCGAAGCGGCCGTTGTTGATCACGAACCACTGGTCTCTCATCCAGACCCCGCGATCGCGGACGCGCGACGCGGTCAAGCCGTCGAACTCGGCCAGCAGATTACGCGTATTCGGCGTACCGTCCTTGGTAGGATGGATTAGCGAGGAGCTGGATTCGCTGTACGCCCCTTCTCCGAACAGCCCGTCGAAGCAGGCGCCGACGCGGTTGTTCCTGAATGTTCCTATCGGCAGGTATTGGTTGTTACTCGGCGCCTGGGGCGGAACGTACCAGTAGCCGACCCCCACGCCCTGGCATCCGTCGATTATATTGCCGGTCAACTGCGTCCCGGGATTGGTGATCCAGAAGCCGCTTGCCGGTTCGATGTAAACTGGCGATGTGGTCGGGCATCCTCCGGTCGCGAGCGGCGGTAGATAGCCGCCCAGGGCGCCATTGGCGAGAAATGACGTACAACTGCCGTGAGTCGGATTGGAGGTCGCATCCATGTCGGGGATGTTGAAGCCGTCGTAACCTATATCGTCAGAGGGGACACTTCCGTTAGTCAGATAATCCCCGGTCCACCAATAATCCTTGATCAGGTCGTCCCGCGAGGACTTATCGGTCTTATTGATGTCGAACGAGTTACTCATCGCTCCCATGCCAAGGTTGTTCTGGAAGGTGATACCTGTTTCGTCGCCAATCTCTTCGTAAAAGAGATGGCCCACGGCGCGGACGCATACGGTGTTCGAAATCGTCAGGTTCTGAGTCGAGTGCACCGTCACGCACTTATTGTAGCTGTGATCGATGCTGTTGGAGTCGACGAGCGTCGTCTTACCGCTAAGGTTCTGAGCCATGTGGAAGTGGATCGGATAGCTGCCGAGCTGATCCTTCCCGAACTTCTGTATCTCCACGCCCTGAATCGAGACTTCGTTAAGACCCATCATGGCCATGGTCTCGCCGCCCCAATGTAGATTGGCCGCATCTTTGTCCGCGATCGTGGAGGTCAGCTCGATATTGCGGCTTAGCAGCCCAACCGGGGCGCGTTCATCAACGCCATAGTTCTGCGTGTCAGGGTCATTGTTGTTGAGCGGGCTTGGTTGCGACGTGCATGCGCTCGTGCATCCCTCGGGAGCCTTGCCGCATTGATAGTAGGTCGGCACGTTGTTGACCATGCATAGCTGGCTCGGCGTCGGCGCCGTGCTGCCGAAGTGGTAATGAAGCAGCGACGTATCAAGTAGAATGTCGCTGCCCGTAGGATTGTCCTTCGGCTTGCTCTTGATACCCGCGATTCTCACTATCTCGGTGTCGTAGGGACTGAAGCTGGTGCTGCCCACCCCAATCCAGTCACCATCGCGCCAGCGACCTGTTCCCTGGGTCACGTCGTCAGCCACCCGCAGCGTATCCGCGCCGTCGTTCCCAACCGGCACTGTCACTTTGGTGCCGCTACCGTAATCACTAAATGGTCCCGCCGGTTGCGAAAGATAGGTCCAGTTGAGGCCGTTCGGCGGGACCCCCTTTAACCCAAACATCTCCAGCGAGCCGCCGCTTTGTACCTGGATTCCCTTGCTGAAGCTCGCGCAGGTCGTCCCCGCAGCGCACGGACGCTTGCCAACGAAGTCGAGCGTAACGACCGTCATCGGATCCATTGTTCCTATCGGATGGGTCTTCTGGCCCACCTGGAGCAGGCCTTTGACCAGGATAGTGCCTACCTCCATCGTCACGGACTGATCGGGAAAGCATAGCGAGGCGCCGGAATCGATCGTAATCGTGTTGAACTGGTCGTCGCCCATGTAGCTCTTATCGACAAAAGCGCTCGGGCCGCATCCGCTGGCGCCTATTTCGAGGTTTTTTTTGGGGTCCCTTTTACAGCTATCGCTGGAAAGAGGCATCGCGGCGCCGCAAATGCCGGCATCAGCCGAACCGCTAACATCGCTCGGAAGCGTCTGTGCTCCGCCGCCTCCGCTGTACGCGATGGCTGCCAGCACCGCGCCAAATATCAAAGCCAGATGGACAATCGCGAGACCGTGCCGCCTGCGTCCCGAAACCGACGGATTACCTGCGGATTGCGGAAGGTTGTTCTCCAGCATCAACTCGCTCCCCGGAAACAAAAAATGAATATATGCCTGAGTCCAATAGCGGCGTCAGCCTCTAACCCGCGCCTCTAACCACAGCAAACGCCGAAGTTGGCGGTAATTTGCGCCCAAACCATAGCAAAACAAGGCATCGCGAGCAATTGATATCTACAAGCAATGCAAGGAGGAGCGCGGAAAGTCAATAGACCGCGACCAGATCTGACAGCTATCGCAGAACCGCGCCTGCGAGCGCCGCGATGCGCGATATATCGACGCACGCTTCCAGGGCGTCGGCGATTCGATCGAAGGCCGTGCGGCGGTTGGCGTCGGTGTCCTCTCGTCCCGTGGACTCGAGCGTCGCGAGCCCCTTCGACGTCCGCACTTCGTCGAGAAAGTTCCGCCGAAACCCGGCGCTATCGAAAATTCCGTGAATCGAAGTGCCGATCACTCGACCGTCGTCCGATCGGACACCCTCCAGTTCGTTCACCGCGCTTGAGTCTCTGTGAGTCAATCTGAACAGCGCCCGCGAGGCCGCGATTCCCGCTATGCGCCCGGAATATATCTCGTAACCGGAGATGGGCAGGCTCGTCGGCAAATGAATCGCGCGGACCTGGTCGGTGACTTTTTCGGTTTGAAAGTTGGTGTCTATCTCGAGCAGTCCCAGCCCGACTGTCTCGCGCGTATCGCTCTCAATCCCATCGGCGTCCACGATGCGCCGTCCCAGCATCTGGTACCCTCCGCAAATTCCTAACACCCATCCACCCGCGCGACGGTGCCGCGCAAGCAAATCTTCCCAACCGGCTGCGCGCAGCCACTTCAAATCTGCGACGGTGCTCTTCGTCCCGGGAAGGATCAGAACGTCAAGGTGTGGCGCCATGCCCGGATCGCTCAGGTAGTGCACTGCCACATCCGGTTCGTCTTCGAGCGGTTCGAAATCCGTATAGTTCGAGATGCAAGGCAGGTGTATCACTCCGATAGTCACGGGCCTGCTGGCAGGATGCTTCGCGATCCCGACCAGACTGGCGGCATCTTCTTGCGGCAGTCCCAAGCTCTCCTGCCATGGCAGCACTCCCACTATCGGGACGCCGGTGCGTTGCTCGAGAAAGCGCAGTCCGGGTTCCAGCAGCTTGAGGTCGCCGCGGAACTTATTGATCAGCACTCCCTTGACGCGGCGACGTTCTTCGGGCGCCAGCAGTTCGATCGTGCCGACGATCGAGGCGAAGACTCCGCCCTTGTCGATATCCGCAACCAACAGTACGGGCGCGTCGGCCAGTTTGGCGATTTCCCAGTTGACTATATCGCGATGCCGCAGATTAATCTCCGCCGCGCCGCCCGCGCCTTCGATAACTATCAGCTCGAATTCCCGCGCAAGGTTGTCGTAGCTACTGACTATCTCGGGCCATGCCTCAGTTCGATATCGCTCATAGTCATTCACGCCCATCTGAAACCGCGCGCGGCCCCGAATGACAACCTGGCAAATCATGTCGGACTGCGTTTTCAACAGCACTGGATTCATATCGAGTCGTGGTTCAAGTCCGCACGCCTCAGCCTGCACGGCCTGCGCGCGTCCGATTTCGCCGCCGCCGCGGCAAACCGCCGCGTTGTTCGACATGTTTTGCGATTTGAACGGCGCGACGCGCACGCCGCGGCGCGCGAACGCCCGGCACAGCGCGGTCACGACCACGCTCTTGCCGACGTCCGACGCCGTCCCCATCACCATCAAACTCCTCGCACTCAAGACTCGCTCCTTTGACACCACCCTGCACGGAAGTCATAAATCAGGGATGCGCTAGAGTCTTTCAATACGAGTTCCGTTCAACAAGGAGCTGAATCAAATGCAAATGGGAATGCTCGGCCTCGGCCGAATGGGTGCGAACATGGTGCGGCGCCTGCTGCGCGGCGGTCACGAGTGCGTCGTGTTCGACGTCAGCGCCAATGCGGTCAAGGAATTGGCCAAGGAGGGCGCCATCGGCGCGTCGTCGCTCGACGACTTCGCCGCCAAGCTCAAACTGCCGCGCGTGGCGTGGATGATGGTGCCGGCTGCCGTCGTTGAGCAGACCGTCGCCGATCTGTCGAGCCGATTCCAGCGCGACGACATCATCGTTGACGGCGGCAATTCGTATTACATCGACGACATCCGCCGCGCCGAAGCTCTGAAGGCGAAGGGGATTCACTATGTCGATTCGGGCACCAGCGGCGGGGTCTTCGGACTCGAGCGCGGCTTCTGCCAGATGATCGGCGGCGAGCCGCAAGTCGTGAAGCATCTCGATCCGATTTTTTCGACGCTCGCGCCGCCAATGGATTCCGCCCCGCGCACCCCGGGCCGCGAAAAGGTCCAGGGCAGCACCGCCGAGCACGGCTATCTGCATTGCGGGCCAAACGGCGGCGGTCACTTTGTGAAGATGGTCCACAACGGAATCGAGTACGGGATCATGGCGGCGTATGCGGAGGGGATGAACATTCTGAAAAACGCCAACGTCGGGATGCGGAAGCAGGTGGACGATGCGGAGACAACGCCACTGCGCAATCCCAAGCTCTACCAGTACGACTTCAATCTCACCGACATCGCCGAGGTATGGCGGCGCGGCAGCGTGATCGCGTCATGGCTGCTGGACCTGACGGCCGACGCTATGCTCGGCGATCCGGAGCTCAAGAAATTTGCCGGGCGCGTATCGGATTCGGGCGAGGGTCGCTGGACGATCGACGCCGCGATCGACGAGGGCGTGCCCGCCCATGTGCTCACCGCCGCGCTCTACGAACGCTTCGACTCGCGAGGCGCGGCCGACTTCGCCGACAAGCTGCTGTCCGCGATGCGCTACGAATTCGGCGGTCACGTCGAGAAGAAAGCCTGAGGGCACCCGCGATGCCGAATCCGGAACCACAGAAAGCATCCTCGCAGGGACGGCCTGGCGATCCGTGTGTGTTCGTTATCTTCGGCGCGACCGGCGATCTGACCAAGCGGCTGTTGATGCCGGCGCTGTACAATCTACTTGTCAACAAACTGCTGCCCGACAAATTCGCGATCGTGGGCGTCAGCAAGCAGCAGATGAGTTCCGAAGACTTTCGCAAGCAGCTCGCCGAAGAGGTCCCGCAATTCGCAACGACCAAGGTCAGCCCCGAGCTCTGGAAATTCTTCGATCAGCGGCTCTCCTACATGTCGGGCGACTTCAAGGATCCTGCGACGTACAATCGCCTCAAGTCGGAGCTGGAGAAAACCGACAAGCTGCACGGCACGCCGGGAAACTATCTATTTTACACCGCCGTATCGCCGATTTTCTTCGGCGAGATCGTCAAGCAACTGGCCGGCGCTGGACTTACAACGGAAACCGGCGGTCACTGGCGAAGGGTGATCATCGAGAAGCCGTTCGGCCACGATTTGGAATCGGCGAACGCGCTCAATCGCGAGATTGGCGCATGCATCCACGAGAATCAGACCTTCCGAATCGATCACTATCTCGGCAAAGAGACCGTTCAGAACATCCTGGCGTTTCGCTTCGGCAACGGCTTCTTCGAACCGCTGTGGAACAACAACTATATCGACCATGTGCAAATCACGGTGGCGGAAACCGTCGGCGTCGAGCATCGCGGCGGATTCTATGAAGCAACCGGCGCGCTGCGCGACATGGTGCCGAATCATATTATGGCGCTGGTCTCACTGACCGCGATGGAGCCGCCCAATTCGTTCGCCTCCGAGCCGCTGCGCGACGAGAAGACCAAAGTGCTGCGCGCAATCCGTCCGCTCAAGCCCGCCGACGTCGCCAACTGGGCGGTGCGCGGCCAGTACGGATCGGGAACCCTCGAAGGCAAGCCGGTGCCGGGCTATCGCTCGGAGCCACAAGTTGATCTCAAGTCGAGCACCGAGACTTACGTCGCGATGAAGCTCGCGATCGACAACTGGCGATGGTCGGGCGTGCCGTTCTATCTCCGCACGGGCAAGCGGATGGCGCAGCGCCTCACCGAAATCGCAATCAAGTTCAAGGCGCCGCCGCTGCTGCTGTTCCGGCAGACCGGCGTCAAGCAACTCGAGCAGAACGAGCTGATTCTGCATATCCAGCCCAACGAGGGCATCTCGCTCAACTTCAGCGCGAAGATTCCCGGGCCGCTAGTCAAGCTGGGCGCCGTCGATATGAGCTTCAAGTACGCCGATCACTTCGGCTCGGCGCCGAGCACGGGCTACGAGACGCTGCTGCTGGATTGCATGATCGGCGATCCCGCGCTGTTCCAGCGCGCCGACACTGTCGATGCCGGATGGCGCGTCGTCGATCCGATTCTCGAGGCATGGAAGGCGAGCCCGGCGACCGACTTCCCCAACTATGCAGCCGGTTCATGGGGACCGCGCGCCTCAGACGATCTGCTCAAACACAACGGCCGCAAATGGAGAGAAAGCTGAATATGACATCGCTGCGTGACGTGTTGAAGCGGGCCGAAGCGGACAAAGTCGCCGTCGGTCATTTCAATTTTTCTGACCTGGTCGCATTCAACGCGATTGTCGCCGCCGCGCGCGACCGCAAGCTGCCCGTGATGGTTGGTGTGTCCGAGGGCGAGCGCGAGTTCACCGGCGTCCGCCAGGCCGCCGCCCTGGTGAAGGCGGTTCGCGACGAGTACGACTATCCAATTTTTCTGAATGCCGATCACACTCACTCGATCGCCAAAGCTGAGGCGGCCGCGAAGGCGGGCTTCGACGAAATAATCTTCGACGGCTCGGCGCTCGCCTTCGAGGAGAACATCAAGCAGACGAAGAAGGCGATCGAGGCGATCAAATCGATCAACCCCGCGATTCTCGTCGAGGGCGAGATTGGCTGGATCGGCGCGTCGTCGGCTGTGATCGACAAGATTCCCGCTGGAGTCGGAGTCCTGACGACCCCTGACGAGGCGAAACAATTCGTCGATGCAACTAAAGTCGATGTGTTGGCGCCGGCCGTCGGCAACATGCACGGAATGCTCGCGAGCATGGTTCACGGCGACGTTCAGAAGCGGCTCAATATCGAGAGGATCGCGGAGATCAAGGCCGCGGCGAAGATCTTCATGACGCTGCACGGCGGCTCAGGCACCAACGACGACGACTTCAAGCGCGCGATCAAGGCCGGCATGACTATCGTCCACGTCAACACCGAACTGCGGCTCGCGTGGCGGCGCGGAGTCGAAGCGGGGCTGGCGGCGGAGCCCAACGAGGTGGCGCCCTACAAAATTCTTGAGCGCGCCGTCGAGGCGGTGAAAGAGGTGGTCAACTCGCGGCTCGAGCTGTTCAATTCGAGATAGCGGCTACTTGGCCCAGCCTTTTTCGTACGGCGCCGACATCCGGCCGATTGCGCGCAGGTGCATGAACTTCCACTCGCCGTTGAGCTTCACGTAATCGTCTTCGTAGCGCGCGCCCAGCCACATCGCGCGATTTCCGCTGCGCATCGTGAACGGGCCGATGAAGTACCAGATGCCGGTCGCACGGTCGCCGTTGACCTCGATGATCGGATTCATGACGTTGTGCTGCGAGAAGCTGATCCGTTCTTGGAAGCCCTGGAAAAGTTTGCGAATCGCGTCGTGCCCCTGATGCGGGCCAACGCCGGCGCCTTCCCAGATGCCGTCGGGCGCGAACAGGTCCGTGATTTTCGCCGGATTGTGATCCTCGTCGCAGATCGCGCAGTAGCGCGCCTTGAGCTTCTTGATCGCCTCGATATCTTCGAGGACCGCGATCCGCTTTTCGAGTTCGCTAAGGTTCATCCGGGCTGCTTGTCCGTCGTCGGTAGATTTACGAATACCGCGGCAGTCACGACCGTGGTCCAGAGGCCGTCGCGATCGCCGATTGCGGATTGCGTGATGTTGCGCGTCTGCACGATTTTATCCGACAGCTTCCACACGTCCTTGCGTTCGTCGTAGCTGACGTTGGGATCGAAGTCCACGCCGAGCGCCGTCGCGAGCATCGTCGCCGCGAGGTCCTCGGCGTAGTCGCCCGCCTTCTCGTCGGTCTGCCCGAAACTCTTGTGCTCGGACAGGTAGCCGTACTGATCTTTGTCGGCGGGAATCGCGAGGCCGACCGACGACGCCATCAGCCGATGCGGCTCATCGGTCGAGTTGTCGTACATAACGGTGTAAACGATCTGGCCGGGCGTCAGGGTCTTCAGTCCGTCCTGGATCGAGACCACTTTGCACCCGGGCGGGAAAATCGAGCTGACGCGAACCAGGTTGAATTCGGCGATTCGCGCGTCGCGCAGCGCGAGCTCGAACGAGGTGAGTTTCTCGCGATGCCTGCCGACGCCCTTGGTCAGAAAAATAGCTTTGCCTGTTGGCCCCATCGATTTTTGATCCTCAAGTCGATTTCGTCATGTACATAGAGCAAGCGCAAGAGTTTTGCGAGGTTACGCGTCGATGATCGGTTCGTTAACGATGCGTTCAATCGAGCCCGTTGCGCGCGACGAAGATTGCCCAACCCAGATAGCGCCCGTCGAGTTCCAGGTTGCGGCGCAGCTCGGCGGGATCGTTAAGTTTGGCTGCGTCGGGATGACCGGGATTCTCCAGCGTCCAATCTATCGCCGCCTGCATGTGCAGCGAGTGGTAGCGATTCCAATCGTCGACCGAGGCTTCGACAATTCCGCGCAGCCGCATTCCGCGCGCGCGCATCGCCTCGACCGTCGTTCACAACGAGCGGTTAGGGTAGTCAGTGTCGGCGCGAGCTCCGAGCGACACTTGCGGGGGATAAGGCAGTTCGATCGCGAACACCTCGCCGAGCGCGATAGCGCCACCGCGCTTCGCCGCTCGGCTCATCCAATCGAGCGCAGGCTCGAAGCCGCCGAGCGCGAAAGACGCGCCGATGCACATCACGACGTCGAAGCTCGCGGGCTCTGCGCGAAAGTCGAGCGCCGGCCCTTCCACAATATGAATCCGATCGGTGAGCTTTTCCGCGGCCGCGAGACGGCGCGCCTCGTCTGCGAAAGTGGGATAAACCTCCAGACCAGTTACGTGAATGTCGAACCGGCCCGCGAGCCGGCGCAGCAGCCATCCCTTGCCGCATCCGACGTCGAGGATGCGCATTCCGTCGCGAACCGCGCAGTAACGTGTGGCCAAATCCAGCTTCTCTTCGGAAGTTGGGTTCTGGATCGTGTGATATCGCTCGATCGTTGCGTAGAATTCGAAAAGGTTCAATTTCGTTGCTCCTGATTTTCACGTAGTTGATTTCTGCCGCAGAGAAACGTCGCGCGGATGCGAGGCTTTCGTGCAGCGCACAACAGCGCCTGACGAAACGCTCTGCCGAATGTGGAAAATGACGCGGACTACTTAGCGGGAGCGAGACGGCAGGTGCGTTTCGCGGCTTTCAGGCGCAAGTGGCTTACTCGTGATCATAAAACGCACCTCCCTTGGGAAGATGAGGCGAAAGTAGCTGAGATTCACGAGAGTTACAATCTGGCGTCGCCATGTTTTGCGGTTCGCGGTAAGATGTAGGTTCAAATGAAATTTGGCGAGGTGGCATCGTGATCGAAACGAGTCCATTTGGGAAGACCGGGCATCAGAGTACGCGAGTTCTCTTCGGCGCGGCCGCGCTCGGCGGAATGAAGCAGGATAAGGCCGACGGCGTGCTCGAGGTGCTGCTCGAATACGGCATCAATCATATCGATACCGCGGCTTCTTACGGCGAGTCGGAATTGCGGATCGGTCCGTGGATGCGAGAGCACCGCAAGCGCTTCTTTCTTGCCAGCAAAACCGGCGACCGCACGTATCAAGGCGCGCGCGACAGTCTCCATCGATCGCTGGAGCGCCTGCGCGTCGATCAGATCGACCTGATCCAGATGCACAACCTGGTCGCGGAGAATGAATGGACGACGGCTCTCGGAACGGGTGGGGCGCTCGAGGCACTCGTCGAGGCGCGCACGCAAGGGTTGGTGCGGTTTATCGGAGTTACGGGTCACGGCTCGCAGGTCGCCGCGATGCATCGCCGCAGCCTCGAGCGGTTCGCCTTCGACTCGGTGCTGTTCCCATACAATTTCACCATGCTGAATATCGGTCAGTACGCGGCTGACTTCGAAGCGCTGCTGAAAGTATGCCGCGAGCGCGGAGTGGCGACGCAGACGATCAAGTCGGTCGCGCGGCGGCGATGGCAAAACGGCGACGGCCGGAAATTCAGTTGGTACGAGCCGCTGCGCGATCGCGACGCGATTCGCCGCGGCGTGCATTTTGTGCTGAGCAGCCCCGGACTGTTCCTGAATAGCTCGAGCGATGCCACTATCTTGCGCGATATCCTAGATGCGGCGAGCGAGAAGGCGACCGCGCCGGCGCGCGCGGAGATGGAAGCTGATGTCGCACGCTATGCGATGGAGCCGCTGTTTGTTCCGGGGGTGTCGGACACGATTTAGTACACGCCCGGAATCAGCCGCGACGTGCGCGCGCAGTAAGCATCGAATTCGGCGCCGAACTGCGAGCGCAGCATGGCCTCCTCCGCTCGAATCCGAGCCGCCAGCGGTGGTATGAGGCATGCCGTGATCGCAACCCCTGCCAGCGAACGGAACGCCAGCACAAATCCCAACGTCATGACCAGCAATCCCAGGTAGCTGGGATTGCGAACTACGCCGTAGATTCCGCTGGTGACCAGCGTATGCCCCTTCTGAATTGCCACGAGGCCGCTGAACCTGCGCCCGAGCACGAATACCGGCCATAGGCGAAGCACACCGCCGACGGCGAATAGCACAACGCCTATCCATCGAGTCGTTTCGCCGTCGATCGTCAACAGCTCCATCCGGTCCGTGTAGGGAGGCAGGTATGAGTCCATCAGTATAAGCACGCCGAAGGCGAGCAGTACCCAACGATTGCCGCGATCCTCGCGCTCACCAGAACTCAGATTTCCCTCAGTGAACAGCGACGCGATCAGCATTACGCCGCCGACGATCGCCAGCGCGATCAGCGCCGTGTGGGTATAGAACCATGCGAGTCCGCCCATCCCGAGAACCGTCAACCCAACCTGCACGCCGACTACCACGAATATGATTAGGTTTTGCGCGGGCTGCGTCATCGAACTTGCCGAGCCGTTCTTAGACGACTTTGCGGAAGGCGAGGGCGGGCGGGAGTCTTACTGCTTCTGCTATTGGAACTATGCCGCTGACCAGACTCACTGCGAGGGCGGCTATAAGGGCGTTCAAGGTTTGGGCGGGGGTTACCCATAGGGCGCCGTTGCCTCCTAGTGCGGCGCCTAGTGTTATGCCGCCGGAGAACATCCAGAGGGCGGGGAGGGCGCCTATGATGCCGCCTAACAGTCCTATCGCGCCGCATTCGCCAAAAAGCAGGAAAGCGATAGAGCCACGGCTGAAGCCTAGCGCGCGCATTACGGCTACGTCGCCGATTTGTTCTCGGACCAGCATGACCGTCGAGTTAGCGGCTATGAGCAGGACGGTCAGCAACACGACGAGGCATAGAGCGAAAACGATTGCGCGGATGTTGCCGATGGCTGAAAGTCCCGAGGAGAGCGCGTCGCTCTCGGTCATGGTGCGCGTCTCGGCGTCGGAGTTGGCGAAGTGTTCGTCGATCTGTTTGGCGAGCGTGGCCATCGCGTCGTTGCTGGTGGCGCGCACTATTATGTTCCAGGCGATGTCTTCGTCGGGGAGGCCGTGCGCCTTGCGTGCCGCCATCAGGTAGTCGCGCCGCATCAGGAAGGTGTTGGGGTAGCGCTTGGACGCCATCGTGCCTGTGATGATGAAGGTCATCTCCATGTGGTCTGAATCGGTGGCGCGTAGCGTGACGGTGTCGCCAATCTTCCAGCCGTATTTGTGCATGAGAATTTCGCCGACGATGGCGGAGCGCTTTTCCCGCAGCGTCCCCCGGCGCTCCTGTTCGGTCAGCGCGTAATCGGGGAACACGTCGCCTATTTCCGGCCCTGCGCCGACGCCGAACACCGGCTCGCTGACGTCGCGCCAGGTCGCGGGCCATCCCGTGATCGCAACGCACGCGGCGACGCCGGGCATTTTGTTGATGTCGTCGCAATAGCGCGCGGGCAGATCCTCCCAGGGCGCGGTCTTGTTGTTGATGATGAGGCGAAGCGTGCCCGACGCGTCCTTGACCACGCGATCCATCGAGGCCGGCACGGACACCAGCACGGTGTAGATGAAGGTTGCGAGCGCGATGGTGAGGATCGTGAGAATCGTGCGGCGCAAATTCCGGCGCATGTTGCGTTCGATCAATTTGATCCAGTTGAACATGATGGACCCCGTTCAGACCGAACGCAGCGACTCGACCAGGCCGATGCGCGACGCGCGCCAGGCCGGCAGCAATCCGCCGAGCGCGCCGATCACGATTGCGGCGATCATCCCGGACACGAACGCGCCGAGCGTCAGGCGAAATCTGAAGATGAACTCGCCGACGTTCATGAGCTGGCTGCTGAGGCCGGTCGAATACGCGACCAGCACGCCGAGAACCTCCCCAATGACGCCGCCGGCAATCGCGAGCACGATGCTCTCGATGACGAAGCTCGTGAGCACGTTGAAGCGGCTGAAGCCCAGCACGCGCAGCACGCCGATTTCGCTGGTGCGTCGCGCGACGGCCGAGTACATCGTGTTCATCGCGCCGAACACGGAGCCGACGGCGAGAATGAGGGCGACGATCAGGCCGAGCGCGCGCAACTGATCGATGAACTGGGTCTGCTTCGCGTAAAAATCCTGCTCCGACATGGTATCGACTCTGACGCGCGAATCGGTCGTGAGCGATTTTGCGAAGTCGGCGTGCGTGCCGGGCTTGAGCACGACGTGCAGCACCTCGAAGCCGTTGTTGACGTGGACCTCCTGGGTCAGGACGTTGAGATCGGTCAGCATTTCGGATTCGCGTGCGCTGTCCTGATCGGAAAAACTGCCGACGATCTTGAAGGTGCGCGGTCCGAATTTGAAATCGCTGCCGACCGCCAGATTCGGATAGCGCGCGGCGAGCTTGCGCCCGACGACCATCTCGGCCGCGCCGCCATTTGGCCACCGCCCGTTCTCCACACGCATCCCGCCATGAACCTGGTACCCGATCGGATCGACGCCGCGAAGCAGCGTGAACATTACGCCTGAGGTTACAGGCGCTGCGGGGTCGGGATTGAAACCGGTGATCACCTCGGGCGAGACGAGCGCCTTGCCGTCGGAGGTCGTCGCGATTTGCGGGCGGCTTTTGATGATCTCGTACTGCTCGTGCGAGATGAAGCTGCCGCCTTCGTCGGTGGTGCCGCGGCTAAGCACGATCCAGTTGTCGGGGAGCGCGTTTTGCATCACGGTCGCGCGCAGACCGGCGACGAAGCCGGACAAGATGAAGAGCAGCATCACGACCAGCGCGACGACCGACGCCGTCATCGCGGCGGTGGCGCGGCGAACCATCAGGCTGCGCAAGTTGTAGCGAATCGGGATCACTTTGTCCTCCCGAGAAATGACGCCGGGGCGAAGGGACGTTTGCGCGAACTGGGAAGGGATGGATTCTAGACTGTCGCCGCGCGCGATCCTAGAGGGGAAACCTAACCCTAATCCCTTATCATGTGGGAAGGGTAACAATCGCGGAAAAGAACCGTAGCGTTTAGTTGCGGACTGCGCGCGGCGCGAGTGTCTCGGCGCGATCGGCGAAGCGGCGAATCAGATAGGGCAGCGGGCCGACACTGCCGAGCGCGACAGTGATCAGGATATATGGGAGCGCGGAGACTTTGCGCTCGCGCGCGTCGTCGCCCATCCAGACCAGGATGAGAATCAGCGCGATCGCGAGGTCGACGAAAGCGGCGAAGCCGGCGAAATTCGCGAGGACCATGCGGAAGAAGCCGATATAGCCGTAGAGATAGACCGCGTAGGCGTCGACCGCGAGCAAGACGATCAGCGCGGCTGAAAGTGCGAGCTGCTTGCGATTCATCGCGACCTCCGGAGTCAGGCCTTTGAAGTTTGCGCGAACCCGCGCCTGGCAGCCGCGATGAATGCGCGCACGCGAGCCGGATCTTTTTTGCCGCGATTCCCGGAAACATCGGTGTGCGTGAAGGAATCGACGCCCCAGGGCCTGACGGTGGCGATCGCGCCGGCGACGTTGTCGGCGGAAAGTCCGCCGGCGAGGATCACCGGGATGCGCGAGCGCTCGACCACCGTGCGGCTAATAGACCAATCGTGAGTCTCGCCGGTGGCGCCGGCGAACGGACGGCCCTTGGCGCCTGAATCGAGCATCAGGTAGTCGACGCATTCCTGATGTGCGTCGGCTTCGGTGAGGGTTTCGCCGGCGCGGACGGCAATCGCGCGCAGCAGCATGACGGGCGCGATGCGTTTGCGAATCCATGCGCAGTCATCGGGTTCGATCTCGCGTGCGACGATGTGCAGAACATCGGGGCGCACCGCGTCGACCATCGCGCAAATCTCGTCGCGATCGTCCGACAGCGACAGCGCCACGCCGCGCGAGCGCGGGCGGATCGCGGCGAGAATTTCGCGCGCGAGGTCGGCGCCGATCGCCTCGGCGACGACGCCGGGCTCGGCAACGACGAGGCCAATGAGATCCGCGCCGGCGTCCGCCGTCGCGACGGCGTCGGGCACCGACGTCATGCTGTAAATCTGCACCGCCATCGGCGCAGCTATCCGCGGCCGCCGCGCAGCAGCCGGCCGGGCGTCGCGCCGGTGCATTGGCCGTCGTTCCACGTCATCTCGCCGTTGACGATGATCGCGCGGTAGCCGCGCGCGTGTTGGACGCGACGCCATTCGCCGCCGGGAAAGTCGTGCGCGACATCGCCGATCCAATCCGGCTCGACGCCGAGCCGATCGAGATCGTAAACGACGACGTCCGCCGCCATTCCTTCGCGCAGCATGCCGCGGTTTCGAAAGCCGGCCGCGTGCGCGGGCAGCGCGGAGAGGCGGTAGTGCGCCTCCTCGAGCGTGACGCGCTGTTCGTCGCGAACCAGCCAGCCGAGAAAATCGGTGGTGTAGGCACCGCCGGTGAAGAACTTGGTATGCGCGCCGCCGTCCGACACGCCGGGAATCGTGTAGGGCGAGTCGTTGATCATCTCGGCGTAATACTCGGGGTTGAAACCGCGATTGGGGCCGAGGAACTCGACCTTGAGCTCGCCGGCGATCGACAGATCGAGCATCACGTCGATCTCATGCTTGTTTTCGTCGATCGCGATTTGGCCGAGTGATTTGCCGACATACTTCTCGAGCTCAGGCTTGTCTCCCGCCCACGTCACGATCAGGTGGCGAATCGGTCCTCCGACTCCGGCCTGGATTGCTTCCAGCTTGCGATTGGCCTCGTCGTGTTCGCGCTTAATCGCCTCTCGCAGTGCGGGATCTTTCATCTTGGAAATTTTCTCGGCGTTGGTGCCGGTCGTGACGGTGCGCCACGCCGGACTTGCGTCGTAGAGATTCCAATGCTCGAGAGTGAACGCGAATCCGGTGCGGAGTGTGAAAGCCTGACCGAAAATCGGCAGACCCTTTTCGCGGCATCGCTTGAGCCACGCCATGCTACGCTGATGAACTTTGGGATCGCGGCGAGCGGGCGCGATCACATTGTGCAGGATTGGACGATTGGCCTCGGCGGCGAGGCGTTCGAGGAACGCGAGGTCGTCCTTGATATGGCCCGTGGCCTGCGTGATCTCGATGAAGCCCTCGTCGCGCTCGCGCAGCACGCGCGCCAAGTTCAGGATGTCCTCGTCGCACATCGTGTCGGTGACCATCGGCGAGCCGTCGAAGTCAGCCTGCGTGGAATCGGGGCCGAGCCGCTGCACTGAGAATCCGCCGAGGCCGGCCTCCATTCCCTCGGCGAAGAGGCGGCGCATCTCGGCGCGTTCGTCTTCCGTTGCGGGTCGAGTCTTGGCGGCCTCGAGTCCCATCACGTAGGTCATAATCGATGAGGTCGGCAGGTACTGGATGACGTTGACGCCCTTGGGCGTGCGATCGAGCGAGTCGAGGTACTGCGGAATGGTTTCCCAGTCCCACTTCATCCCGGCCTTCATCGATTCGTAGGGGATGGCCTCGGTGCGCGTCATAGTGAGCATCGAGCGCTCGCGAAATTCCGGCTTGACCGGGACGAACCCGAATCCGCAATTGCCGAGCACGAGCGAGGTGACGCCGTGCCATCCCGAGATGGTGCAGTAGGGGTCCCATCGAATCTGCGCATCGTAGTGGGTATGCAAATCGACGAAGCCGGGGGCGACGATCATGCCGCCGGCGTCGATAGTCTTTTTCGCGAAGCCGGGGGCGCGGCCGCCGATCTGCGCGATCTTGCCGTCCTTGATCCAGAGGTCGGCGCGGTACCGCGGGACGCGGGTGCCGTCGACGACGGTTCCACCTTTGATGTGAAGATCGAAATCGGCCATCGAAAGATCCCTCCTTCGAAGACAGGGTTGGCGAGCAGACGCGCTACTGTTTCCGTTCTTACAGCATCGCAGGCCGTTTGAGCAACCGGGATTGAAACGCTCAGAAAGTGCGGCGGTAGGTTATGTAGTTCGCGCAGACTTTGGCGCCGAGTTTTTCCGCGGTGTGGCGCGACGGCCAGTTGTCGTCGAGGACCAGCGTGTAGCTCAGATACTTCGAACCTTGCCGGATCAGGTGCAAGTACGAATACGAGGCCATCGCGAGGTTCACGCCGCGGCCGCGCGCTTGTTCGAGTACGCCGATTCCGAGAAAGTTGAGCTTCTCGTTGTCGGCGAGCTTGCGGCCGGGCTTGAGAATCGCGCCCTCGGGATTCGCCGGCGTGACCATCAGGGCTCCGACCGGCTGGCCGTCGCGATACGCGAGCACCGAGGCGTCGAGCGCGCCCGACATCGCGAAAAAATCGAACAGGAATACGAGTTCGTCGGTGGTGAATGGTGTCGCGCCCCAGTGACGCGCGAAGGCGGTGTTCCAGGTGTACTCGAAATCGCGAATGCGGCGCGCCGGAGGCAGGTCCTTCAACGCGACGATTTGGAAACCCGCGCGGCGGCTCGCTTCGAGTGCGCTTTCGTAGCGCGCGACCAGTTCCGGCGTCACCTCGATTTTGTAGTCAACCCATCCGCGCTCGGTTTCGAACCCGGCGTCCTTGAGCAGCGCGTGGTAGTACGCGGGATTCTGGCGCGCGATGTCGGGCGGCAGGGTTTCGTAGTCGTCGATGACGAACGGAAATTCGAGCAGGCCGTAGCCGGCGCGCGCCGCCGTCGCGCCGTTGGCCTTCATCCAGTCCGACGCCGCGTCGATCATCAGGTTGACAGCGTCGCGCGTGCCCGGCATCGCCTCGAACATTACGATATGCCCGAGCGGTTCATTCCAGTGACGTTGATAGTGGCCGTCGATTACCGCGACGGCGCGCGCGACGATGCTGCCGTCGACGCGGGCCATGAACGGCCGGATCTTGCGCCCTTCGGCGAACGGTCCCTCGCCCATCAGGATTGGCAATTGTACCGCGACCATCGCGGCCCATCGCGCGCTGCGATATTCGTAGACCCGATGTTGAAAAAGAACGAACTCGGTGAGCGCTTCTTCGCCCGCTGGCGACTCGATTTTTACTGACAACTACTGACTCCCCCGACAGCCTGACCAATCACGCGCTTCCATTCATCGTGGCGGATAGCGCGCTGCGCGATGTCACCTTGTTTCGGATCTCGCCGTGCGCTAACCACTGTGCAGGGGCGAGCGTAGCGCCGCGCGAGTGCGAGCGTCAAACCATCGCGCGCGAATTACCTCCCCGGGAGCGGCTGAGCGTCATGGTTGAAAAAACGATCGACCTCACGGGCATCTCGGCCAACTCGGTCGAGGACGCCGTGCAATTGGCAATCTCACGCGCCGGCGTCACGATCAACGGAATCCACACCGCTCATATCGAAGACATCACAGCGTTGGTCGAGGCCAACAAAGTGGTGCGATGGAAGGTGAGAGTCAAAGTGACTTTCCAGGTGAAAGACGAGCTGCACGAGTGATCCGTGAGTTTTTTTGCGGCCACGAAGCAAGCGGCGGAGCGCAAGGACTACCGAGTCATGCGAAACCAGCCACTGAGAGTAATCGATGGCGAAAATAGTTGAGGTTCATCCGGGTATCTACGAGATCTTTCTGCCGCTGCCGATGCGGCCGACTATCATCAACGTTTATCTGATCGACTGTCACGGCGCGTGGACGCTCGTCGACACCGGGATGAACTCGCCCGAGAGTATCGCGGCCCTCGAGGAAGCGCTCGCGGAAGTCGGAATCAAGATCGAGGATCTCAACGCGATCGTAGCGACCCATCATCACATCGATCACTTCGGCGCGTCGGGCGAGATTCGCCGCCGCAGCCACGCGACGACCCATATTCATCGCCTCGAAGCAGAGCGCGCGGGCAGAATGGTCGAGTTCGGGAGGATGAGTCCTCACGACCGGCCCGAGTCGCGCGCGTTCTTCGCGAAGCACGGATTTCCGATCGAACAATTCTCGCCGACCGGGATGCGCCCGGCGTGGATGGGAACGTCGATGTACGGGCCCGTCACGCAGCCCGATAAGTTCATCGACGATCACGACGTGGTCAAAATCGGCGACCGCGAGCTCGAAGTGATCTGGACGCCGGGACACTCGCCGGGTCACAACGTGATTTACCTACGCAAAGAGAAGGTGATGATCGTCGGCGATCACCTGCTGCCCAAAATTACGCCACACGTCGGTATCTATCCCGACGCTGCCGGAACCAATCCGCTTGGCGACTTCATCAACTCGCAGCTGAAGGTCCAGAAATTCGACGTTGAACTGGTTCTGCCCGCGCATGGCGGCGTGTATCACGACCATCGTCATCGCGCCAATCAATTGATAGAGCATCATCGATATCGCGAGGCCGAAATGCTCGATTTGACGCGCAAAGCGCCGCAGACGGCATTCGAAATCGCGCAACAAGTATTTGGCGGCGAAGAACGGCCGATCTTCCACGTGATGGCCGCGACTTTCGAAACGCTCGCGCACCTGGAACTTGCCTGTTTTGAAGGCCGCGCGCGCCGGTCCGAGCGCGGTGAACGAACTGTGTTCCAGGCGTTATGATTGGATTACGGGGGGTTTGCTAATTAATCCGAACGGTGTATTTTGGCCCTGCTTAAACGAACGGCCGACAACCATGTTGTTAGAACTCGGTTAGTGGAGGGGTCCCTAGATTGAAGGAGGATGCCATGAAACGGAAGATCGGATTGGCGCTGGCTACAGGGCTGGCATTGTTGGTCGCCGGTTGCGCGGGTCAAAGTAGCAGCGGCGGTGGGACAGGCGGTGCCGCGACGCCGGCTCAAGCACCTGCAGTAACGGAGACCTCGAGAAATTTCAATTTAGCCGTCAAGTGCCCCGGCGTACATTGGGAAAAGAAGCACGGCTGGTCGAATGAGCAGATTATGCAACAGGAATCGGTCGAGGAACAGGACATTCCTGCTTGCGAGCAATGGGTTGCGGCGCAGCCGAAAGGTTACGTGCCTCCTCCTCCCGGCGGAGCGGTGGCGGCAACGAGCCCTTCTGGCGCACCGGCTCCAGCCCCGCATTGATAGTTTGATGGCGTGCGAGCGGTTCGCGCAGATGACGCGAGACTGAGCACGCCTGGCTGAAAAAATTAAGCGGCGCGGCATCCGAGATGCCGCGCCGCCTTTTTATTATGCAGAATTTTATTTCGGCGCGATTCGCGCCGAAGGCAGAGCTTCTAGCGAGCGTTAGCCGTCGCCGCGCGTTTCGCATCACGACGCGCGGGAGCGCTGATGCGGCCGCTGCGGACCACCGGCGACCGTCTCGCCAGACGCCGCGTCGAGACCCCAGCCAATTGCTGATTGCGCCAGTCGCGCAGACCTCTGCGCAGAAACTGCGGTTCGATTCCCAGCGTTTCGCAGACCGTCTCGAACGAGAATGGCCCCTCTCCGCCTTCGCCGATTAGCCACTGCTCGGCTTCGCTGAACAGACGCTTGCGCGGTCCGCCCTTGGCGTCCGAGTTATTCTGGAAGCATCGCAGCGCGTCCTCCAGGATTGCCATCATCAGCTTCTTTACGGGCCGGATGGTGCTGTCGTCGCGCCGGCTGTCGTAGAACTGCTCAGGCGTCAAAACGTCAGGCACGAAGAGGTTTCCGAGAGCGCTATTTTCCCATTCCATCTTACTTTTGTCCTCACCCGACCGTGCCTGCACCGGATTTAAGCGGAGTCAGGCGGTTGGGGGTCGGGAAATTCCGACTTTGTTCGTTCGACATCAAGGAAGCAACGATCATGCCGAATTTATCAGCAACTGCCCTAATAGAAATTAGCCAGCTTGTTAAGGCCTCATGAATCGCAACTCGGTCGCCACTTGTTGAGAAATTCACGAAATTGCCCAACTTTTCGCAAACCGTTCCGCATTATGCGAATTATCCACGCTTGTGCGCATGCTGACTCATTTGCGACATGCGTTACGATTTGGCCACAAACTGTCCGCAATATGTCGCACAACCGCCATTCACAGGCTGCACATCAGGACCCGGATTTTAGGGCGTACCGCGGGAATTTGGAAAGTGGATTCTGGGTCTGACTGGCAGAAAAGTCCGTTTCCGGTTCCGCGAAATACCGCTACTGCACCGTGTCGGGACCGCCTCCGGCGCCTGCCGGGCCGCGCTTGCGCTCCTCGAGCTTGAAGGTGAGCACGTCGAGCAGGCAATCGACGCGATCCGAGAGCGCCTCGAGCAGCGTCTGCTTTTCGAGCGGCGTGATGTCGAGATGAAAGGACAGGAAGTTGATTAGCGCGGCGCCGCGCAGTCCCCGCTGCTCGACAATCGTGCCCCAAGCCTCATGCGCGGCCTCGCCCAGGTAGCTGAACAGCATCTCGCGCAGCGCGTCCATCGTCTCGGCGTCGCAATCGAGTGCGTCAGGTCGAACCGGGCACCAATTCACTTGCGCCTGCCGATACGACCGATCGCGAATTTCGCGCACGACGCGAAACTCGCCGAGGCCCTCCAGCGCCAGGTTGTAGCGCCCGTCGGCAAGCTTGACGAGGCCGCCGATTTTGCCCGCGCACCCGACCTCGAAGATATCCGGAAAGGCCTGGTAGTCGGCCTGCCAGTCGCCCTTGAGCAGCGCCATCCCAACGATTCCGTGCGCATTGGCGACGTCGGCGATCATCTCACGATACCGCGGCTCGAAAATATGCAGCGGCACACTCAACCCCGGGAACAACACGAGGTTGGGCAATGGAAAGATCGGAATGATAGTCGGTAATGCCACGATTTGAGTCGGCGCCTGAGGCTCAGGTTAGGGCCGTTACGATCAGGCGTCAAGGAAGCGCGGCGGAGATGCCACCGGCGCGCCGCTAGCCTAGGTCTGAAGGGCTGTACACCGTCAGTTCGGGGATCAACCCAAAATCGGTGTCTCGAGTTGCCAGTGATCGAATGTCTCGCTCAAAGCATGCCGCCGCAACGAGCGAGTCGTTTGTCAGGAGACCGTGTTCGTTCCTGATTCGCTGCGCAGCGCGATGACGCTCCTCGTTGGAGCTGAGCACGACCAGGTTCCACTGGAAGATCCGAGCCGTCAATTCCCAATACTTGCGCAATCCTCGGATGCCGTCGTGCTTCGACCTCAGGGCAGATGCTGCCGGTCTACTGATCAGGCCCAGATCCATTGCTTCTTTGACCATCAGCCGATGACAAACCTCGCCGACCACCTCCGTCGTCGTCACACCTGCGACTTCTCCCTTCCAGCAGCGCTCTATCAGGTCCGCGCACTGGCGCGACTAGCCCAGCAAACCATAGATGAAAATGTTAGCGTCGACGAAAACGAGCGTGCCGCCGGGAAGTGCGGGCAGCGGGCGAGCCATCTAGATATTTTCGAGGTCCGGATCTTCTGCGATCCACTTTACGGTCTCGGGATCGAGCCTCTTGAAAGTCGAGGCAATCTCCATCGCTTCCTTCCAGGCCTGCTCGGCGCGTGCGATACGCTCGGCACGGCCCTTGGCGGGCCAATGCTTGCGAATGAACGCCGCGGCCTTTGGACTCATCTCTTTCATCGATGAACTGGAGACCTTCTCCACCCGATTCGTGGATTTCCTCGGCGGAGAAGACGGGCGTTTTGCGCGCGTACCACTCATGTTTGCAATCTACCATTCACCAGCGCCGAGGGCGACAGCCGCGACCGCTATGCCACGCGAGGATCACGATAAGATTTGCGCCCATGCCGGCGGAGATACCACGGGCGCGCGTCTTTGCTATGTTTCAGCGAATCCGCGAGACTTCATCTTACGAGCGAAATGGAAACGAGATTGTTCATCGCCGGACGCTATGTCGATGCGGCCAAGTCCGCGCGTTTCTCCGACGTCGAGCCTGCCACTGAAGGCGAACTGGCCGACGTCGCAAGCGCGAGCGCCGACGACGTGAATCGTGCAGTCGAAGCGGCGCGCGAGGCCGCGGATCGTGGACCGTGGCCGCGGATGAATGCCGACGCGCGCGCGGCGATCCTGGGCAAGCTGGCGGACGGAATCGAAAAGCGCTCGCGCGAACTCGGAATGCTCGAAGCGCGCGACGTCGGCAAGCCGGTCTCGGAGTGCATCAATCACGACGTCGCGCGCGCCGCGCGCAACATCAGATTTTTCGCCGCCGCCGCGCAGACCTGGACTCACGAGGCCGCCGCTAGCGATGCGAAATTCCTCGGCCGCGATCTGAAACTGATGAGCGTCACGGATCGGCCTCCCGTCGGCGTCGGCGCGATCGTCATTCCATGGAACTCGCCCCTGATGCTCGCGACGTGGAACCTCGGGCCGTGCCTTGCTGCGGGAAATACCTGTGTGCTCAAACCGTCGGAGCTGGCGCCGCTGACTTGTATCGCGCTCGGCGAGATCGCGAACGAGGCTGGCCTGCCGCCGGGCGTGTTGAATATCGTGCCGGGCCTCGGTGACGCGGGCGCGGCGCTCGTCGCGCATCCGGGCGTCGACGCGATCGCCTTCACGGGCGGCGTCGCGACCGGCCGGCGCGTGATGGCGTCCGCGGCGGAGTCGCTCAAGCGCGTTACGCTCGAGCTCGGCGGCAAGTCGCCAAATCTGGTTTTCGCCGACGCGAAACTGAAGCGGACCGCGGCCGGCGTCGCGCGATCCATCTATCGCAGCCAGGGACAATCGTGCGTGGCGGGCTCGCGACTGTTAATTGACCGGCGCATCGCCGCCGACTTTCTCGAGCTACTCGCCGCCGAGATCTCGCTCCTTAAGATTGGCGACCCGCTTGCCGACGGCACCGACTACGGTCCTCTTATTTCCGCGGCGCATCGCGAGCGCGTTCATTCCTTCGTCGCCGAAGCGGTGGCGAACGGCGCGAAGGTCCTGGCCGGCGGAAAAAGCCCGGTCGAACCCGCGCGCGGATTCTACTATTTGCCCACGATTCTCGACGGCGTCGACGCGAACTCGCGCGCCGTGTCCGAGGAAATCTTCGGACCGGTGCTGACCGTCGAGCGTTTCGACGACGAGGAGCACGCGATCGCGAGCGCCAACGCCACCCGCTTCGGCCTGGCGGCTTATGTTTGGACTTCGAACGTCGATCGCGCGCTGCGCATCGCCGACAAAATTAAGACCGGGATGGTTTGGGTCAACAGTTTTTTTCTGCGCGATCTGCGCGTCCCGTTTGGAGGTGCAAAGATGAGCGGGCTCGGCAGGCAGGGCGGCCGCTTCAGCATGGAATTCTGGACGGAGCCGAAACTGGTGTGCGTCGCATACGGCGAGGAGGACCACGATGGGTAAGGTCGTCGCGACCGTCTTCACCACGCACGTGCCGCGCCTGATGATCACCGATCCAGTCGCGCGCCGCGCCTACATGGGCCGCAACGTGACGACTTTCTACGACGCGATGCCGAAGCTCGAGCGCGAACGCATCCGTCATCTCGACTTCGATACCTTCTTACTAATCGATACTCACTGGTTCTCTACTTTGGAGTATGTACTCAATGCGCACGAGCGGCTGTCGGGTGTGTATACATCGGAAGAGCTGCCCGCGATGCTGCATAACCTCGACTATGATTATCGGGGCGACGCCGAGCTGGCGCGCGGAGTCGAGCTGGAGGCGCGTGAGCGCGGGACTCGTGCGATCGCGTCGGCGCATACTAACTTGCCAATTCACTATCCAACGCTCAACGTGATGTACTATTTCAATCATGAGGCGCGCCGGCGCGTGCTCTCGGTGAGCGTGTGTCAAACCGCGTCGGTGAAAAACGACTTGGCTTATGGCGCCGCGATCGGACAGGCTATCTGGAAATCTAATCGGCGGGTCGTGATCGTGGCGTCGGGCGGGATGTCGCACAAGTTCTGGGACTACGACCGGATTCTCGACCGCGCATCGGCATCGCCCGACGACATCTCTTCAATCGCCAACCGCCTCTACGACGAACGCATCATGGAATGGTTCAAGGCCGGGCGGCATGACGCTGTCCTGGCCGCCGCCGACGACTATCGAGCGCATTGCTCGCCCGAAGGCCGCTTCTCGCACTACATCACGATGGCCGGTGCGATGGGCGGCGACTCGTGGACCTGGCGCGGCGAGCAGTTCGGAAAATACGAGGCCGCAATCGGAACCGGCCAGTCGATCTTTTTCTTCCAACCGTCTTTCAGCGGCGCCGAGCGCGAAGCAGCCTAGCGCGACTCAGCCGGAGGTGCGCGTTTGAAACTTGCACACGGAATTTTGGCGATGCTGGTGACGCCGTTTCATGACGATTATCGGCTCAACGAGGACGCGCTGCGCCGCGAAGTCCAGTGGGCGATTGCCGCGGGCGCGGACGGCGTCGTCGCCGCGCCGAGTATCGGCGAATTTCTGCACATGGATGAAGCAGAACGCACGCGAGTTTTCGAAATCGTGATCGAAGAGACGCGCAAACGCGCAGGACTCGCCGCGGTTGCGATGACCTCGGGAGCGACCACGCTCGAGACTCTCCGCTATGCCAAAATCGCCGCGCGCCTCGGCTACGACGCGCAGCAGGTGATTCCGCCGTACTACTGGCGATGCGGCGAGACCGAAGTCGAGCGCCATTACCGCATGATTGCCGAGGCCGGCGACCTGCCCGTCGTCATCTACCACAATCCCGCGCTCAGCAAGTTCAACATCACGCCGAAGTTCGCGGGGATGCTCGCGACGATTCCCGGCGTCGTCGCGTTCAAGGAAGTGCTGACCGACTTGCAGCATCTCGAGGCGCTGTACGACGAAGTCGGCGGCCGCGCGGACATCTACAATACGTTTCGCGCGATGCTGGCGGGGCTGATGCTCGGCGCGGCGGGCGGCTTCATCAATATTTTCGCGGTGCCCGCCGCGGTCGCGCTGCTCAATGCGTACAAGGCCGCCGACTACAAGCGCGCTGAGGAAATTCAGCGCCGCCTCAATCGATGCTTCCCGCGCGGCGGCGAGGAAACGCTCGGCCATCTCGGCACTACCAAGGTCACCGCGTCGGTCGCGACGGGAATCGAGATGGGTCCGGCGCGGCCGCCGTACATGGCGCCGGCCGACGCCGCCGAACGAATCCGCAAGCGGCTGCCGCTGCTCAACGAGGTCATCTGAGATGGGCGCGCGCTCCGGCAACAACTACCTGTCGTCGCTGAAAAAGCTCGGCGCCGAAATCTGGATCGGCGGCGCGCGCGTCGGCGACGTCACCGCACATCCGGCGTTTGCCAACTGTGCGCGCTCGGTCGCGTCGCTCTACGACATGCAGATGGAGCATCCCGAGACGATGACGTTTCGCACCGACGACGGCGGTCGCGCGGGAATGTCGTTCATCATTCCGAAAAGCGCCGACGACTTGCGCAAGCGCTCGCGCATGATGAAGACGTGGGCCGACTTCGGATGCGGGATGCTCGGGCGCACGCCGGATTACCTCAACGTGAGTCTCGCAGCGATGGCCGCCGCGCGCGAATTTTTTGCCGAGAGCGATCCGCGCCACGGCGACAACATCTGGAACTACTATATGGAGGCGCGCCATCACGATTGGTGCGCGACGCATACGCTCGTCAACCCGCGCGCGAGCCGCGCCGCAGGATGGGCGGGACATACCGACGCCGACCTCGCGCTCAAGCTCGTCGAAAAGACCAAAGACGGCATCGTCGTGAGCGGATGCCGGATGCTCGCGACGCTCGCGCCGCTCGCCGAAGAACTGCTCGTGTTCCCATCGACCGTGTTGAAGGCCGAGCCGGCTGCCGAGCCGTTTGCGCTGTCGTTTGCAATCCAGTGCAACGCCAAAGGCCTGAAGTTTCTGTGCCGCGACACTTACGACTTGGGCCGTTCGCGCTTCGACAACCCGCTCGCGTCGCGCTTCGACGAAATGGACGCGGTGGTCGTGTTCGACAACGTGCTCGTCCCGTGGGAGCGCGTGTTCCTGTGCGGCGACGTCGCACGATGCAACGCGCTGTACGCGGGAACCGACGCGGTCGTCCACATGATGCATCAGGTCGCGGTGAAAAATGTCGCGAAGAGCGAGTTCGTCTTAGGATTAGCGGCGCGAATCGCCGAGGCCAGCGACGCGATGAGTCTGCCGCATGTTCGCGAGCGCATCGCCGAGATGATCATGACCACCGAGACGATGCGCGCGTGCCTGCGCGCCGCAGAAGCTGACGCCGCGTCCGACAAGTGGGGAGTGTTCACACCGGCGCGAGCGCCGCTCGACACCGCGCGCAATCTTTTCCCGCGGCTGTATCCGCGCCTGGTCGAGATTATCCAGCTCAACAGTTCGAGCTCGTTGATGGCGACGCCCTCGTCAAGCGACTTCGCAAATCCCGCCGAGCTTCCCGATATCGAGCGCTACTTTGCCGCCGCGGACGCAGGCGCAAAGGAGCGCGTCGCGCTTTATCGGCTGGCGTGGGAAGTCGCATGCAGCGCATTCGGCGGCCGACAACTTCTCTACGAGCGTTTTTTCTTCGGCGATCCGGTCAGGATGGCAAGTGCGCTGGTCGACAACACCGACCTGAAGCCGCTATCCGATCGCGTCCGCGCCTTCCTGAAACGCCCCGACTAAACGAAAAGAATTCGGAGTCCATCCTTACCTCCCCTTGTCCGAGGGGAGGTCGGCGCGCGCCGAAGGAGCGCGGCGGGAGAGGTGCAACGATGGCCGTCGCAGTTGCGCGTAGTTGTGCTGCTGTCGGGCGGCGGACTCAGTGTCTCTGCATTGCGATTAAACGAGTTGCAATGGTGCGACGTCTCGCGCTGCACCTCACCCGGCGACACCGTTTTTCAAGCGGCTTACGCTGACCTCTCCTCGGACAAGGAGAGGTTAGGACGGAGCGTTGCGCAGGCGTGCCGGATGGCGAGGAAGGGCACCGCCGAGTATCGTCATGCTCATTCATGGCGAGACTTCGAAAGGCGGCGCGCATCTGGGGCAACCCCAAGGCGCGCGAAATCGGCGAGCGCGTACTGTTCAAGCCCGACGACCGCGTTTTCGCGATCGATCCGCCGGCGATGTTCGGCCGCCGCGCGCCCGTCGAAATCGAGATCGGCGCGGGCAAGGGCGAATTCATCATCGAGCGCGCCGCCGAATTTCCCGAACGCGACTTTATCGCGGTCGAACTCTCCGCGACGATCACACGTGTGCTGGCCGTGCGATGCGGCCGCGCGGGGCTCGACAATTTGCGCGTCGTGCGGATGGACGCGCGCACGCTCGTCAACCTGATGCTCCCGGACGCGAGCGTGAGCGCGTATCACATCTACTATCCCGACCCATGGCCCAAGGAGCGGCACTTCAAGCATCGGCTGTTCACGCCGACGCTCGCCGCGAGCCTGTTTCGCACGGTTGAGCCGGGCGCGATTGTCTACGTCGCGACTGACGTGCGCAATTACGCGGCCGAGATTTTTCCGATGATGCTCGCCGCGGGATTTATCCGGGCAGTCGAAGCCGCGCCCGGCGCGGAGCGGACCGGGTTCGCGCGCAAGTATGTCGCGGCCGGGAAGCCTGTATTTTCGGCCTCATTCCGCAAGCCGCGCGAGTCCAAAAATACCTGAATCGGCCCGATTATCGTGGCGACGCCCCGAATCGGGAAGCGGGCGCGGATTGCAATGCCGTCGAGCCTTGTTTAACCTTTGCGCGTCACCTGATGAAACGATTGCTGTTGATATTGGTGGCTTTTGCCCTGCTGCCTGCCGCCGCCTGCAGTCTGCGCCAGAAGCCCACTGGCGAGAACTACTACGCGCAAGCTCAACTTGATTTTGCGACAAAAGAGTACAAGTCCGCTATCGAAAATTATCAGGAAGTGATCGATAAGTTCCCGTTCAGCCCGTACGCCGAGGATGCCGAGATGAAAATCGGCCTCGCGTACTACCAGCAGAAGGATTACGCCGAGGCGATCGGCGCGCTCGACGATTTCCAGCGGATGCATCCGACCAGCAAGAACCTCGAGCTGGTCACTTACTACATCGGGCTGAGCTACTACGATCAGATCGGGCGCGAGGACCAGGATCAAGGCAAGACGGTGGCGGCGCTCAAGCGCTTCCAGGAATTGGAGCAGCGCTTTCCGGAAGGCGACTTCGCCGAGCTGGCGCACGACAAGGTGCTGGTATGCCGCGAGATGCTCGCGCGCAACCAGATGATCGTCGGCAACTATTATTATAAGCGCGCGAACTTCCGCGCGGCGGAATCGCGATTTGCCGAGCTGCTGCAGAAATATCCTGAGACGCCGGTCGCCCCGGACGCGCTGTTCGAGCTGGGGATTTCTCTCGAGAAGGAAGGCAAGCGATACTCGGCCGCGCAGGCTTTCGCCGCCGTCGAAAAGCATTTCCCGACCACCAACTACGCGAAAAGAGCCCGCGTCGAGCTGGCCAAGCTCCACGAACCAATCGACACCGAAGAAGACCCGCTGCCGCTGGTGCTGGCCGAGACCGGCTACGGCGGGAATCCCGATGATTCGAACGCCGACAGAGTAGTCGTGCGCCAGCGCTTCGACCTGCGCGGCACCGACGTTGCGTCGAACACCGGCACGTCGGCGTACGGAGCTGACGGCCTGCCAATGCTCGACACGCCGCCGTCGAATCCCGCGCCCGATCCGTCGCAGCCCGATCTTCCCAGCCGCCAGCCCGGCGCGCCTGACATGATGCGGGCGCCCGCTCCTATCTTGCCGGCGCCCACCGGCAGCATCGCCGGTGCCGCCAACGCGCAGGCGCGCGCGATGACCGGGCTGGCCGCCTCGGCGCCGCCGGAGCCGCCGACGCAGCAGATGGCAGCGACCGCGGATGCGCCGGCACCGGAGCCGTCGATGCATCAGATGGCCGCGACTGACGACGCGCCGCCGCCGGATTCGACGTTGCATCAGATGATCGCGCATGAGAACACGCCGGCGCCCGCGCCGGAGCCGTCGTTACATCAGATGACGGCGCCCGGAGACGCAGCCTCGTCCGCACCGTTGTCGCTGAGCGAGCCCCCGACCGCGGGTCCCGCGACTCTCAAGACCATCAGGTTGTCATCGAACGATCCGCCGCTGTCGGTGATTCTTGAGCTCAGCGGACCTGTCAGCTTTGACAAGACCCTCGAGAGCAGCACCGACGGTTCGACCGCGACGGTGGTGCTCAAGGACGTGACCCCCGACCCGGCCTTGCAGACTCATCTCGTGTTCGACAAATCGATCTTCAAGGATTGCAAAATCTCGAGCAGCTCGGCCGGGACGACCGTCACCCTGAGCACGCAGCCGGTAGCGCATTTTGCGGTCGTGCCGCTGGAAGGCCCGCCGCGCCTCCTGATGACCTTCACCCCCCAAGCCGGAACCCTGAAAACCAGCTCCGCCAAGTGAGCGTTGGCCCGACCGTCTACCGGCGGCGTAGCAGAACGCTCGCCTCTCCCCCCTAACAAGTTCTAACAGGGACGAAGTCCCGCATCTTTTCTTTCTTGATACCGGGTGCAGGGGTCACCCCTGCCCAGGGAAGCGTGAAACCCAGGAGGGGTTTCACATTAGATAAAGTGATCTCCCCTTCCCCGCTCACCCGAAAACATCGTCGAACTTGATCCCCAGGAACTTCAGCACCACTTCGGCGTACACCTTCAGTCCCCAGTAGAACCCCTCGACGGGCAACCGCTCGTCGTTGCCATGATACAGCGAGCCGAACGGCATATGCGGATCGAGCTTGACGGGCGAGAATCCGTAACACGCCGCGCCGAGCTTCGAGTAGAACTTGCTGTCGGTCGCGCCGGGGATCATCCACGGAATCGCGCGCGAGCCGGGGTCGGCCGCCTCGATAGTCGCCTTGAGCAGCTCGAACAGCGGCGTGTCGATACTCGTCTCGGCCGGCGGCGCGGTCTTCAGCAACTCGAAGGTCGGCTCGGGACCGACGATCTGACGCAGCTCGGCCATGAAGCTCTCGGGGTCTTCACCCGGCAGCGTGCGGCCGTCGAGCACGATCGTCGCCTCGCCGGGAATCACGTTGTCCTTGTATCCCGCGCGCAGAATCGTCGGCGAGACAGTGTTGGCAAGCATCGGCGCGAACAGCGGGCCCGGCGATTCGACCGGCACGCCCAGCTCCTCGAGCGTCTGGCGCATGAACGGCGACACGTTCTTGCGCATCGGCGTCCGCACGATTCTGGTGATCAACTCGGAGATTCGCGAAATCGCGGTGTCCGTGCGCGGCATCGATCCGTGCCCCGGCGCCGCCGTGACCTTCATCTTGATCGTGACGAAGCCCTTCTCCGCCACCTGGATCGGGTAGAAACGGCGATTCCTGAGATGCACCGTGAAGCCGCCGACCTCGTTCAGCACGTAGCCGGCGCGCACCAGTTCCGGATGCCGCTCGACCAGGAACTTCGCGCCAAAATCCGAGCCGGCCTCCTCGTCCGCGACCGCCGCCAGTATCACGTCGCGATTCGGCTTCACCCCCGCGCGCTTCATCGCGGTCATCATCACGAGGTCCATCGCGCACTTCGACTTCATGTCGATCGAGCCGCGTCCCCACAGGCAGCCGTCCGCGATATCGCCGCTGAAGGGCTCGCGGGTCCATCCCGACCGCTCGACCGGCACCACGTCGGTATGCGACGAGAGCAGCAGGGCGCCCGCCGACGAATCCGTCCCCGCAAGCCGCGCCACCAGGTTGGCCCGGGTCGGAGCGCTTTCGCGAATCACCGACTCCACGCCATGAGCGCCCAGCGCGTCCGCCATATAGTCGGCCACGATTCGTTCGTTGCCGGGCGGATTGGTGGTATCGAGCCGCACCAGCGCGCGCAAGCAATCGAGCGCTTCCTGCTGAAACGGCTGCCAGGAGATTGTCATCTAGTTACCCCTTTCCATTGATAACATTACCGCCATAGAAAGCTACAACTTGTTACAACACGAGTATAGACGCGTGAACGTCGCTTATCTCTACTAAAAATGACTCAAATAAAGAACCTTGCGGAACCGGACGCGGGATAATTATTCACGGGTGGCATCCGGCGCCGAGTGACGATACCCTCGGCCGGGGAGTACCGATCGTGGGCATCATTTGCGTTGAAAGAGTCATCGTCGCCGTGCGCGACTTGGCGGCGTCCTCTGAAAAGTGGCGACGCGCCGGGTTCGGAGTCGCGTCCGAAGAGTTCGACGGTGACGGCTTCCGCATCGCTCGGCTATGCGCCGGCGCGGTGGAAATCGATCTCTGCGCGATACTCTCCGCCAAATCCAGGTCGCCCCTGGCTGAACATTTGCGCGAAGCAACCAGGGATGGCAACGGCGGCGGCATGATCGGATGGGTCTGGGGCACGAAGGGGGAGTCGGCCGCCGGCGCGCGAGAATTCTTCGAGCTGCCGGGCCTGTCCGAGCGTACCATCAAAGCCGCGATGCTTTCGTCGGGGCTGTCGGGCGTCGCTACTGCTTCCTCTCCGATCAATCTTGACATCGAGTCCCGGCGCCAGTCGCTCAACAAACTCTGCGGGAGCAATCCGAACAGCGTCGAATATCTCGAGCACATCGTCGTGATGACTCCCGTGCTGGAAGACGCGATCGCCGCCAACGAGGCGATCGGCGTCCCATGCAAGCGAATCCGCGAAGTCGGCAACGGCGCCAGACAGGCATTTTTCAAGCTCGAACAGACCGTGCTCGAAATCGTGGGACCGGCGCGCGCACGTCCCGGATGCTGGGGCGTCGCGCTGATGTGCTCCGACATCGCGCACGCAGTGGCGACCGCGCGCGCCGGAGGCCTACAAGCAACCGAGCCCAAGCTAGCGATTCAAGGCGGCCAGATCGCGCGCATCGTAGAGCCGCTCGACGGAGTCGCGATAGCCTTCATGCAACCCGGCCCCCGCCGCGACGACTGAACGCAGAGTCGCCATTGGGCGACCGGTCCCCCCTCCCCAGTGCCTTGTTTGTCATCCTGACGGAGCGAGCAACGCGAGCGGCTGGAAGGATCTCGGACAGCTTCGCGCCAGCGAAGCCGGTACCGGTTCCGAGTCGCCGCGTCCAACTTTGTTTCCAGGCACGGATTTGGGGCTGAACTATACGACCTGCCCACGGCGTATTTGGCGTCACATGAACTTCTTTCTGAGCTTAAAGGCACGGACATCTTCGCTAGTCAGATTGAACCATTCACCATTTGTGTTCTTCTCTGCAAAGCGATTATGCCAATAGGTCTCAATCCCACCAATATCATCAGTTTTGAGGCAGTGAACCAGTTCCAACTTTTCGGGGAGCTGAAGCGACAATTCCGTGCTTCTTCGTTCAACAAGATTGGTCTTGCCGATTTTATAGCGTTTTTTGCCGTCGATTTTTAACACCCCCATATACACGAAGCCCTCTGTCGTATTTGTATTTTTGGCTACGTCTTTATCGGGGAGCTCTCTTGCATTTGCAAATTGGGGAAGGAGTTCAAGAATGTCGGTGTATTCCTCATGCTCGGCGACATATGTTCTGACAAGCGCAATTCTGGCAGATTGCGGACCAAGGTTGCCAAAAGAGTTGTGGGACGGGAACGTATCGTCACGTCTTCTAGCCAATCTTAAATCTACACTCGTGGGGAATCGCCGGATGGTTCGCGTAAGTTTAGCTAAGCATGTGATCAGAAAAGTTTTGTCGTGAGCCGTGTTGAGTTTATTCTCTGAAAAGCCAGCCTCATTCAAAGCATCTCCCCATGTGCGCCAATACCTACCCCACCAGGCAGTTTTCTTGATTCCAGTGACTGTCTGGAATTTCTCTATTCCCAAAGCAACGCCTTCATTCTCCAATGCTGTGCGCTTGATTTCAGAAATAATCTTGCTTTTTTCGACTGATGGATCGGCCATTAGAGCTTCCTCCGTTCGTGATTCAGAACGTACCGATTTAGCCAACGATGCGATACTGTGTCATGGTTGCTAGAATCCGCGACGGAGCACCCAACACAATGGTCAAACACCTACCCGCGTCGGCTTCCCCCGACGAGATCTGCGCAACCCTCGCAGACGACGGATGCGTCGTCGTCGATCGCGTCGTGCGCCCCGAAGTGCTCGACCAAGTCGCCGAAGAACTGCGTCCCTTCACCGACGCGACGCCGTTCGGCCCCGACGATTTCAGCGGACGCAGCACGCGCCGCACCGGCGGACTTATCGCGCGCTCGCCGAAATCGCGCGAACTCGTGATGCATCCGACGGTGCTCGGCGCAGTCGGCAAATTGCTAGGTCATGCGACCAGCTTTCAGCTCCACCTTACGCAGATCATCTCGATCGGCCCCGGCGAACCGGCCCAGACCATTCATCGCGACCAATGGGCGTTCGATTTCTTCCCGTTCCCGCGCGGCTACGAGGTCCAGTGCAACACAATCTGGGCGATGACGGATTTCACCGCGGAGAACGGCGCCACCCGCGTCATTCCCGGCAGCAATCGCTTCGACGACAAGCTGCGATTCACCGAGAGCGACACCGAACCAGCCGAGATGACCAAAGGGTCGGTCCTGTTCTACACCGGCAGCATCTACCACGGCGGCGGCGCGAATCACTCGAAGGACATCCGCACCGGAATCAACATCACTTACAACGTGTCGTGGCTCCGCCAGGAAGAAAATCAGTACTTATCGGTACCTCAGGAAGTCGCGCGCACCCTGCCAGTCGACCTGCTAAGACTGATGGGCTACCGGCTCGGCGCATACGCCCTCGGTTACGTCGACGACACCCGCGACCCAATCGAAGTAGTGCGTCCCGATCTAGCCCGCAACGGCTTCCGCCCGGTACTCGAAACCCAGGAATCCAAGAGCCTACTGAGTGCTAAGTCGCAAGGACCGAAAGAAAAAAGCACCTGAACTTACCAAAGATTCCCAGTGAAAACTGAAAAGAACCAGATTGTCCTGCTTGACGTAAAAGCGAACTAAAGATAGATGACTATGCTGTAAGCAACTAACATTTCTCTCCGGGGGGAGATCAATGACATCTGCGCTGCTGAAGAGCCTTTCGCGCTGCCTTTGTATCGGTCTATTCCTTTTTGCGGCCGTTTCGATTTTTGCGCCGTCTTATGCGCTCGCGCAGACGGGACCGACGGGAGCCATTGGGCCCAAAGGAGCGACTGGACCGTCAGGACCCACTGGGGCCACCGGGCCCGTTGGGCATCTGGGACTGACTGGACCAATCGGGCCGAGGGGAGTGATTGGACCATCGGGACCCACCGGAGCTACCGGGATCATCGGACGGATCGGAGCGACCGGACCAGTGGGACCGAAGGGAGTAGCTGGACCGCAAGGACCGGCAGCCGGACCGACCGGAGCAACTGGTCCGCAAGGAATGGGAGTGGCGGGACCAACCGGCGCAACCGGGCCCGCAGGTAACGGCCTCAATGTGTACGACAGTAATGGTCGGACGGTCGGACCACTGATGGAACAGAATACGGTAGTCCTTACAGTGAATAGCCAGTTAGTGATCTTAGGCCCGAATTCCGGTAATACTGGTATTTCTCCTCAAGGGTTCACATCTGAGGATTCATCAATTTTGTTGTTCTATCACACGTCAACGGACTGCTCCGGCCCTCGATACCAATTCTCAGGGACCTTGCCAGTTACGGGTCAGGTAAGCAATGCCACCGCCGATCCGAGTGCCCCCGGCACCACACTGTACTATCCGGCTTTACCGTCCTCAAATTTATCGATCGCGTCATTTGAGACTTTCAACTCAGGTCAATCTGTGAGTGGGCCAGGCCAATGCACGACAGCACCAGGTACGGTTTCCGTGGGAGTTACGACGACCTATGATCTGAGTTCCTTCGTACCGCCGTTCAGCGTGCATTAGAGATCTCAAGCATCAGTTACAAATAGGCATCAGCCCAAGCGCACGCCAACGGGTAGTTGCCCGTTGGCGGAAGCTGTTTTCTGACTACTCGTGGAAAGTGAAAAGTGAAAAGCGAAAAGTCTGAATAGGCCGGCTGTCAAGCTCGCTTGCGCTGCACCGCTTCCTCCAGCGCCTGGCGGATGAACCGCTGATAGGGAACTCCCGCCTTCGCCGCCGAGGCTCTCACCGCGTCGAGCAGTTGCCGCGGCAGACGCATGTTAACCCGCTCACCCTTGGGCTGAAACTCAAATCGGATCGGTCGCATGCCGGACAAGTCGTATTCGGTAAGATCCGCCTTCTCGACAAACTTCTCAGCCGCTTTATCGCTTTTGAAACGCGGCAGTTTCTTTTTCATGGTGATCCATTTTATTCTTGTACAGCCATTCGTCAACATATCCGGCTGCACGGCCTTTTCCCCTCTCCCTGCTGGTATCGCGTCCTACAAAATATCTTTAAAATGGTCTGGTTCGTTCTGGAACAGCCGCGCACCGCGCATTCCAGTCTCCGCTCCCTTCTGTTCCCCCTTTCCCGCGGGAAAGGGGGTGAGGGGGATAGGACGTGGCCAGAATAGTTGCCTCAAATCCCCTTCCCCTTTTCTGGGGAAGGGGCCAGGGGTTAGGGCTCTGCGTTCCCCTCTCCTAAAGGGAGAGGGGCCAGGGGTGAGGTTGCCTCTGCCTGATCGCCGATGACACAAAAGTTCAGGGCTGAACTGTTCAGCCTTACGCAGATCATCCGACCTTGGTACTGATAACGGATGGGTGAAAACTCAGAGCGCCACAGCCTTGCCCATGGTCCGAAGCATCGCGACGTCAATCGCCCCTGCGCGAAAACATTTTTTGACGGAACGAAACTACCAACGGTGTCCCTCCTTCCCGGAACCGCTACATATTGTGGAATTCGCCCTGCCGAGCGAAATCGGCCAGTCCTATTACTCACCCTTTTCGAAGCAAACCGCCTCAATATTGTGGCCGTCCGGGTCCAGCACGAACGCGCCGTAATAGGTCGGACTGTATTGCGGACGCGGACCGGCTCCCCCGTTGTCGCGTCCGCCCGCCTTCATCGCCGCTTCATAGAATTTGCGCACGGTCGCGCGGTCCTTCGCCAGAATCGCGATATGAGCATAGCCGTGCGAAGCGCCTTCCCTGTGTCCGATCCAGATTCGCTCGCGATCGGGTCCGGCGAATCCCGCGTATTGCTCTTTGTCGTTGGCGAACACCAGCGTGTAACCGAGCGGAGCGAGTGCCAGCTCGTAGAAAGCCCGGCTGCGCTGGAAATCCGAAACTCTGAGGCTGATGTGATCAATCATGGTACCAGCCCGCTATTGCGGATCGGCGAGCTTCAGCAGCTGCTTGCCGAAGTTCGCGCCGGTGAACAGCCGGATGATCGTTTTCGGCGCATTCTCGAGTCCTTGCTGCAAATCTATTTGGTTCTTGATTTTCCCTTCGGCATACCATTTCGACATTTCGGCGATCGCTTCCGGGTAACGTGCGAGGAAATGGAACACCAGGAAGCCTTCCATCCGCGCGCCCTGGATTATCAGATTGAAATAGTTCTTCGGCCCGACCGGATTTCTCTCGCCGAGATTGTTGTATTGCGAAATCGCCCCGCACAGCACAACCCGCGCGCCGTGCGCCAGCCGCCCGAGGGCGAGATCGAGAATCTCGCCGCCGACGTTGTCGAAATACACGTCGATGCCCTTTGGGCAAGACTTAGTCAGTGCCTCGCCTACATTCTCATTCTTATAGTCAATCGCAGCGTCGAAGCCCGCCTCTTTCAAGAGCCAATCGCACTTCTCGCGTCCACCCGCGATACCAACTACGCGGCATCCCTTGATCTTGGCTATCATTCCCGACACGGAACCGGTCGCGCCCGCCGCGCCCGAGACCACGAACGTGTCACCCGCCTTTACCGCGCCGACCGAGAGCGTGCCGAAGTAGGCAGTGAGTCCCGTCGTGCCAAGCAGCGAGAGCGCGAGTATCGGATCGGTGCCGCGCGGCAGCTTCTGCAAGCCCATCAAGCCTTCGCCGCCGCTGACCGTGTAGTCCTCCCATCCGAAGAGTCCTTGAACGAGGTCGCCCTTGGCAAATCCCGGGCGCTTCGACTCGACCACCTGTCCAACAGTGCCCGCCTTCATCGTCTGTCCGATCGGAATCGCCGGGATGTAGGTGTCCATCGACATCCATCCGCGCTGCGTGGGATCGAAAGAGAACGCGAGGTTGCGCACCACGACCTGGCCGTCTTTCAGCGCGGGGACAGCCGTTTCATTCCAGCGGAAATCGCTTTCCTTGATGATTCCCTGCGGACGAGCCGCCAGCAGCCATTGCCGATTTTTCAGTTCCGCCATTTGAATTTCCCTCACTGCGAGTGTGATTTGGACTTAGCCGATCAGCGCGCCGCAAACAAGAAACGCGCCGAACCAGATGCCGACGGAGTGACGTTGGCACAGACGGCGCGAAATCCTACAATCGGGAGCGGGAGGAACGGACATGTCGATGATGGGGCGTTTTGTTCAGATCTCGCCGGATCGCTTGCAGGAGATTCTCGACGATCCTTCCGGCGTCGAGGAACTTTTCGCTGGCGAGCAGGCTGTTCAGGCCATGCCGAAACTCATGGGCGCGCTGCCGGGACAACTTCAGCGCCAAACGCCGCAGATGCTTGCTGCGTCGATGGCGGCGATGCCTCCGGAGTTGCGCGAGAGACTCGCACAGTCGCTGAAAAACCTCGGCATCGATCCCGACGCGCTCGCGCGCGGCGAAGGCGGCGATGCCCTCGCGAAGCTGATGGCCCAACGCCTGCAAGAGCTGAGGTCGCGTTTGCCCGGTCAGCCACCCGCGTCAGGCGGTAGCGCGCAGCCGTCGACGAAGAGCGGCGCGAGCATCTCGCTCGATAAAGCGTGGCACGGAGTGCACTACCTGCTGTGCGGTAAGATCCAACCCGGCTCCGACCTGGCGAGCCAGGCAGTGATGGGCGGGACGGAGGTCGGCGAGGACCTCGGCTACGGACCCGCTCGATACTTCGAAGCCGCCAAAGTCGCCGCGATAGCCCGCGAACTGAGTCGGCCGAATCTCGAAGCCGAGATGGATGCGCGATTCGATCCGGATCAGATGGCGAGCCTCGGCATCTATCCCGGGCATTTCGTCGCCACCGACGATAGGCAGTGGCTGATGGACGCCTTCCGGCAGCTGCGACAATTCTACGTCGACGCGAGCGCCGCCAACCTCGCTGTCGTCACATGCCTCGAGTGAGAGTCTTTAGAACAGGCGAGAGCCGAAGAAGACTGCGTTGATATCGCGCTTTGACGCGGCCAGTGCGTCGCGCGATTTTGCTGACAGCGCTTTTGCCAGCTCGCGCGCGGTCGGCATCAGCGCGTCCGGTTTGACGACCTGGTTGAGCGCACCCATCGCGAGCAATTCCTCCGCCCTGTAATGGCGGCACATCAGGATCGCTTCCTTCGCGCGCCACGGCCCGAGCCGCGCGGCGAGCACGCTGGCGGGAGCGCCGCGATACGGCACGTCGAGATCCACCTCGGGCACCCAGAACTCCGCGCCCTCGACAGCGATTGCAAAATCGAACGCGAGCGCGAATGACCATCCGCCGCCGACCGCGTAGCCGTTGATCGCGCCGATCGTGATCTGATCGAGATGCGCCAGCACGTCGAACGCCCGGCCTATCAGGCGCGGCCATCGTTTGCCGAACTCGCCCACGCGCCGGCGGCGCTCGGCGGAATCAATGACGGCGCCGGCCGGAGCCTTGAACATCGCATGGTCCGCGCCGGCGCAGAAGGCGGCGCCCTTGCCGGTCACGATAAGGACGCGGCAATCGCGATCGTCGCGCACGGTATGCAGGCGGCGCTCGAAGTCGAGGATGACCGCCTCATCGAGACAATTGCGACGCTCGGGCCGATTGAAGGTGATCGTCGTGATCGGACCGTCATTCTCGACGACGAAGTTTTCTGTTACACGGCTCGGGTCCACTAGTGTTGCTTTACTTCGGCGCGGCGCTCGGGTGCAACTGTTCAACTGGCTTGCACGCTAGCAATCGATGTTGAACAATCGACGTTCTCTCGACGCGGAGAGGTGGCCGAGTGGTCGAAGGCACCAGATTGCTAATCTGGCGTACTGGGTAACCGGTACCGAGGGTTCGAATCCCTCCCTCTCCGCCAGTTTTATTGGGCTTTTTCCGATCTGAATCATTGTTTTACGAGCCCGCTTGGGTGCCATTTTCGGGCCGGGTGGGCACAGGGTGGGCATGATTTGAGCCCAACGGCGCCGCTGCGCTCTCCAAGGAAGACATTTCTTCCGCAGAAAGATCGTCCGTTGGTATCCAGCGCCAGTAATGTTTCAACAACATCTGAAGTGTGCGATGACCCATCTGCCGCTGAATCCAGTTGAGCGGTTTGTGCTGCTTCAGGGCCAAAACCGCGAAGCTGTGACGGCACTGCCCGATCGGTCTGTGCGGAACTTCGGCTCTCTCAAGAATTCGACGCCAGACCACGTCAGTCGCCCAGCGCACGTTGGGTGCACCTCCGCTCTCGTTTGGGAAGACGTACTTGCTGCGCAGCTGGACTCTTTCCCGTTGCTTCGACAGTTCCGCGCGAACCCTCGGACCGTACTGGATCATGCGCCGGCTGCTCTTTGTCTTCGGCGTCGTAATGCCGTAGCGGACACTGAGGCTGCGGTTGATCAGCGCCCGGTCACGATCGAGATAGACCCGATCCCAAGTCAGAGCGAGCGCTTCGCCTCGTCGGATTCCAGTAAAGAAATAGAGCGTGACCAGAGCGCGTTCCCAGCCCTCGGCCGCCTCGATGATCGCTTCAATCTGCTCCGCGTTGTACGGCATCACTTCAGTATCTTCGGGCTCGTCCGAGATTTCGGAATCGTCGTCGTTCGCTTGGCCGGAATCCTTAAATGGCTTCATCCCGAGCAGGAGGTCTTCATTGAGCAGTTTCCTGACGCGAGCGAACTCCAGGATTTGATTCAGGACATCCCACGCCATGTTCTTCCGCCGCGTGCTCAGCGGTTCGTTGGCCTTGGTTTGCTTCTCGTCAACGCGGACGCGCCAGCGGTCGATGTCTTCCTGACGTAGTTCCGAAACCGTTTTCGTCCCGATTGCGTCGCGCTGAATGAAGATCCCGGCGACTTCTTTGTAGTAGCCGTGGGTGGATTTTTTGACCTCGCCTTGCTTGCTGAGCAGCCAACTGTCGGCGACCTCAGTGACGCTCATCGATTGGATTTTTTCCGGCGTCTCGATCCCGCGCTGCTTTATCCGGTCGCTGTCCGGAAATCGCTTGGCATAGTCGAAAGTTCTCGCCTTGAGTTCGAGCTGTATCGTCGCGCAAAGCCTCCTGGCCTCGGCGATGGTCTGCTTGTTTGCCGACACCCCAAGCGGCTCGCGACATTTGAGGCCGTCGTAATACTTAAAGCCGATTCTCAGGCGGCCGTGTCTGTCCGTTTCGAGCCACGCCATTTTCAGCTACCTCCCTGAAATCTGGTACCTGGCCGCGGAGTTTTTCGCGAGGCTTGAACTGCTTCGCACGGAAGGTCGGCCAATGGATCAGGAAACGGCCTTGGACAACAAAAAGGCCGTCCGCCCCGCCGATTTCGCCCGTCGCAATCCAGCCATAGACCGTCTTTCGATTACGCCGAACCATCTTCGCAAGTTCGCGTACTGTTAGGTACTCGTTCGGTGCCGATCCACTCTCGGCGTCTTCTCTGCTCATGATGCCCCTCATCGCGGTACTCGGACGCGTTGCTGTCGATGAGTTTCTGTTAACTGTCGGAAAACACTACCGCAAGTTGGATGCCAGACCAAAAATCCGACGAACTGTAGGATTCGCGTCATCTTTGCGCCTTCCGAAAGTGTGCTATGTGCAGATTTGGCACGCACACTTTATGAACGGAGTGTTTCAACGGACTGCGATCTTCAGTCATCGCTTCGGCTCCGGGCGTAAAAACTTGGCGACCCTCATTCGGTTGCCGCACTCAGTCCTTGGCGTTCAGGCTGCGAATTGAAGTCTCTAAACCTCTACATCAATCATTGAAATTGACTCGTTTCAAAATCACTTTATTTTTCTCCGCCCATTCGCAGAGGAGCGCCACGGCCTCCGCGAACTTCGTGCCCACAGGCGTCAGAGTGTAGTCGACGTGTGGGGGCACTACGGGGTGAACAAGCCTATCAAGAAGCCCGCGGCGTTCTAGTTTTCGCAGAGTTTGGGTCAGCATCTTCCGAGAAATATCAGGGATGGAACGTTGGAGTTCGTTGAAACGTCGAGTCCCCCGCTTGAGACAAAACAAAACTATTGGCGTCCAGGTGTCGGCAATGACTCGTAATACCTTTCGCGCTGGGTACTGTGGATCGTATTGGGGATCAGAATCGATTGATTTGGGCGCCTTTTTCACTTCTCCATAGTAACCAAACGGTACCTACTAGTCAAATGGTTACCTAGTCGCTAGATTTAACCATGAAGATTGGAGCTTCAGATATGATTGAGAATGTTGCAAACAGAATTGCGCAGCCCGCGGACGGCCTGGTCGTCGACGTGACTTCGGATTTGATTTGCCCATGGTGCTTCGTGGCGAAGCGTCGTCTGCAGAAAGCGTCGTCGATCCTGGGAAAAGCACTCGAGATCCGTTGGCATCCGTTCCAACTCAACCCTGAGATGCCTCTCGAAGGCCTCGATCGGCGATTGTACCGCTCCGCAAAGTTCGGGAGTTGGGAACAGTCGCAACGGCTCGACGCAGAGGTGTCCGCTGCGGGAACGGGGGTCGGAATCAGATTTCGCCATGACCTGATGAAACGTACGCCGAATACCTTCAGGGGGCATGTATTGCTGGCTGCGGCCCTGAAAAACGGTTTGCAAATACAAAATCTGGTCGCCGAACGCCTCTTCCAGGCCTACTTCGTCAACGGCGAAGACGTAGGCGATCCGACTACACTGCTCAGGATATCCCATGAGTTCGGCGTCACAGCGATCTTGCGCCTTGAAGATCTGGATAGCCCCGCCCTCGTCAGGGAAGTGAAAACAGCTGAGCGCAAGGCCGCATCTGCCGGCATTCGGGGGGTTCCTCAAATCTCGTTTCAGGGGACAATCGTTGCCAACGGAGCCCAGAAAGAAGAGTTGCTCGCGGACTCCATACGTCAGATTCTGGGAACGGCTGGCCGATGCGAGAACGGCCTCCGCGCAGCACTTCTGCCACAACGTGCCGGGCGATAAATTTCACCGCAGATGAACCACCGAGGGGACGCGCGAGACCGCTGCGCGCTGATATGGTTCTTGATTCTGGCGTTCACTCCAACTTGGGGCGTGTGGGCGTTCCTGTGGGTCCTGCATATCAACCCTGGCGACACCGTCAGGTTCGCCCTCTTCGGGACGGCGGGAATGTATTTTCCGGGACTCGCGGCGCTGGGGGTGCAACGTTTCATCCTCAAAGAGAGTGTCGGTACTTCGACCCTCTTCCGAATCGGCCGAACACGGTTCTACTTGTGGGCATGGATGCTGTTCCCGATTTTGATCGTGGTAACTGCCTGCCTTGATTTGTTGACCAATGCCGCCCGGCTAGACCAAAACTTCAGTCAGCTTCAGAGCCTCTTCGCGACGGTTGGCAGACCACCGCCCGCAGACCTGCGGCAGTTTGCTATTGGTCAGCTCATAACCGCACTTTTGATCGGACCACCGGTGCACGCGCTCACGACTATTGGAGAGGAAGTGGGCTGGCGAGACTTTCTATTGCGCCGGCTGGTCCGCACCGGCTTCAATGAATGGGCTGCGCTTCTGATAAGCGGCGCAATCTGGGGCCTCTGGCACATTCCAGTCATTCTGCTCGGCCTCGAGTACACCAACAATCCGTTCCTCGGAATTCCCGCGTTTGTCGTCTACGCGACGCTTGTGGGAATCATCCTCGGCTGGCTCCAGCTAGCATCGGGCAGCGTGTGGGTTCCGGCGATCGCCCACGGCTCCATTAACGCAGTCCAGCGGGCGTTGCTCGTTTTCATTACGGGCTACGATGGATTGATTTCCGGCGGTCTTGGCAGCGTGATCGGATGGCTGCCGCTGACAGCCTTCATCGTGTGGCTTGCGCGCTCGCGCCGCTTACCCGTGCCCGATGTTTCGCGGCCACCGCGGGAATAGCCACCGCAATCCAGATCATCTTGGCCACTTTACAACTAGCGAAATCACGCCTGTCCGTTTCAGGCAATTTTCAGATCGCTCTTCCAGACTTTTCGTTCGATCCTTGCGACGGAGTAGTCAGGAAACTGGCGGATTCCTGGGTTTCCAGGACTGGGCGGAAGCCGTTGCGGGCTGCGGTTTGACGGGGTGTATTGAATGAAGCGCGTTACAATCGTTGGCGGCTCACTCACGGGCCTGGCTGCGGGGATACTGCTCCATCGAATCGGTTGGGAGGTGAACATCTTCGAACGGAGTTCGCAGATACTCTCCGATCGCGGTGCCGGAATAGTGATGCAACAAGAGACCCTTGAAATGCTGGGTCTCTGCGGGGCGAAGTCCGACAGCGAGGTTGGTGTCAGACTGGCGACCAGGCAGTATCTGGCGGCCGATGGTTCTGTAGTCTCGTCTAGGCCGATGCCTCAACTCATGACGTCCTGGGGACTCCTTTACTCGTGGTTTAAAAAGAGTTTCCCGGAGCAGAACTATCATCTCGGCCAGGAGTTTCAGAATCTTGAGCAAAGTGGATCGTCAGTCATTTCGCGTTTCAAAAACGGGACTCACGCCTCAGCCGATCTCTTGATTGGTGCAGACGGCTTCAGGTCAGGTGTTCGTGCGTTACTCTTGCCGCAGATTCAGCCCAAGTATGCCGGGTACGTTGCGTGGCGTGGAGTTGTTCCTGAAGTTGACCTTCCGGAAGAGATTTTGAAGGTGTTCGCCAGTCATTTCACCTTTTTCCAAATGCCGGACAGCCACATGCTGTGCTATCTGATTCCAAGTGAATCAGGAAACACCGAGGTTGGGCAGCGGCGGCTCAATTGGGTGTGGTACTGGAACACCTCGGAAAAAGAGTTGGCGACTTTGCTGACTGACGCCCAAGGGATCCGCCGGGCATACGCCATTCCACCCGGAGCACTCCATCCCGAGCAAGAACACAAGCAGCGCAGCATCGCAGAATCGGTTCTGCCGCCCGCTTTCAAAGCGCTGCTGAGGGCAACAAAGGAGCCCTTTGTGCAGGCGATTATGGACCTCGCGTGTCCACGGCTGGCGTTTGACCGGACGATCCTGGCTGGGGATGCCTCCTTCGTCATCCGTCCCCACACGGCATCGAGCACCTCGAAAGGGATCGCGAATGCCTTCGCGTTGAGTAGAGAACTCGAGCAGAGGAAAACGCTCTCAGAGTCTTTGGAGAACTGGCAAATATCGGAACTGGATCGGGGCCGCAGTTTGATGAGCTACGGGCAGGGACTCGGCGGTCGCTCACAAGGCCGTTGAGGCACTGGCCCGCGCACTCTATAAACGGACGTTTTGAACGACGCTGTCAGGTCCAGCTACGCGGGACCTTGGGCGCGCCGCGGTGGCGCGATTTGCGGGGCGATGGCTTCAGGAGAGGACATTTTGTGAATGGTCGAGGCCGGCTTCAGCTCCAACGCACGATGATAACGACGCGGACCGGCGCCGCAAAGAGCGTGCGGAATTGTTCGCAGCGTCGCCATACGCGTATAAGTGGCGCTGCGGTATAACGCCGCGGTTCCGCAAAAGGTTGACGGAACAAAAATCAGCTTTTTCGCCCACGCTTTACGACATGCGGATGGAACAAAAGGATGGAAATGGTAGATTACAAAATCCCCGAAGCACCGGGCTGGTTCGGAGATTGTCTTCGGTCGAGGCCGGCTGGCTCCTTGGGGTCGGAATCCTTTGTCTGATTGCGGTGGCGCCTACGGTGCTGCCCACTCGGCGCAACGCGTTCAGTCTCGCGGTTTTAGTCCTCTTGCTGTTCGCGTCGCCGCTTGCGGTGATGTTTGCCCCGGTTCTGGGTGTCGCAGTCGCGCCGGTAATTCAACGGCGGACCGGAGAGAAGAGCTTCGGGCCAAATCTTGTGCGGAGTCTCCTGGTCGGGGCGTTCTCTGCGCTCGTTCTCACCTATGGTCTTACGCAATGGAATCATCTCGTTCATCTTCTGGTGCCAATTCCAGCGAATTATCGCCCGCCAGCAGGCCCAGTGACTCCGAGTACGACTTTAAAATATTTCGAGGAGGCCGGTTTCCTGTTCTGCTATGCGACGCTGGAGGAGATCTGCTTTCGTTTCACTCTTATTATTTTGCTTGCTCGGGTTGTGTTAGCGGTATCCGGCGACGCGAACTGTCGCCTCCGATCGACCGCATTTTGGACTGCTAACGTGGTGCAGACCCTTGTCTTTACGTGGATCCATTTTATTGTGTGGAAACTCAATTGGGCCCCGTGGTACATCGAGATTTGGCTTGAATCGCAGACATTAGTAGGCCTCACTCTTGGCTATATTTTCTGGAAATGGGGCTTGGAGACTTCGATATTCGCTCACTTCTTCTTGAACCAGATTTTTTATTTCCGGGCTTGGGGACTGCTCAGGCTTCCGTACATAAGTTAGCGAACTTGGCGAGAGTAAAATAACGTCTGGTCTACCGCATTTCTGATCCGCACGTGTGCAGATTTTGCACATGTGCAGATTTGGCACACATTTGACCAATGGCGGCTTCGACGAGCCACAATCTTTCAATCATCGCCTCGGCTCCGAGCGTAAAATTTCGCCACCCTCATCCGGTTTCCGCGCTCGGCCCTCATCGCCGCATCCGGTTCTTTCTCGTGTCGTAGCAGAAAGCAGCGCTCAGCGGGTCGCTCGCCAGTCAGCGGCGGCCGGGCGGGGTTGGTGCGAGTAGGAATTAAAGCTTTGCGAGTCGGGTGGTTCGCCCTGTGACGGCCTAGTGAGCTGTCTGGACCGACAAGGGGAGATCCTGCAGAAGGTCAGCCTCAGGCTGGCGCGTGGCTCTCCAATCTCGTTGTTCATGTCGCCGCTGGCTCGAGGAGGAAGGCGTGACATTGCACAGTCGCCAGCACTTCTGCATGCTCCTGGCATGACGAACGGCGCGCTCGGCCTCTCGGATTTTCTTGGGCTTGTCGAAGCCATGTTCCAGACGGATGCGCGAGGCCGGTTGGTGGGCTCTGCGCCACACTTCTATCTGCTAAGGACACCCCAGAACGTCATCTGCCGATTTCACGCTGATCTTGCTGATGAAGTTGTACGTCAGCTCGAAGGTCTCGCTCAACGAGAGCGTGGTCGGCCAGCGCACTGGCAATATGAGTACGGCGACTATTTGAGCACCCTTGTCACCCCGAACTTCCGCGTGGCGGCGATGAGAGCGGGACCGCTCTACAGCTTTCCGGAGGTCCTCGCGCCCAGCGGCGGATGTACAGCGATCAACAGAAGCAACTCGCATCTTTTGCACGACGGCTTTGAGGAATGGCTGCCAGACGTTAAGACGGGCCAACCCTTCATTGCAGCGATTGACGGTCATCGCGCCGTCGCGGTCTGCGCGACTGTCGGAGCCTCTCGAACGGCTCACTGCGCTGGCGTTGAAACACTTGCGGCATACAGGGGAAGAGGATTTGCCGCCGACGCGGTCGCTGGCTGGGCATGCGCCGTGCGCGCATTGGGCGCGACGCCCTACTACGGCACGACCTTCGACAACATCTCGTCTCAGAGCGTTGCCCGACGGCTCAACTTGCCGCTGGTCGGATCCGAATTCTCAATACACTGTCTGCCGAGCGCTTAGCGACCGGTTTCCGCGAACTCTTTTCCTGCGCGCCACACCTGCACTCCGCTGTACTTGATCGCCGCCGACTTGGCCACGAGGATTCTTTCTGAACACCCAACGTGACGCTCACTGCAGCGCGGACGCGAAAGGGAAATATGGAGGGGCTTTTGGGCTGAAGTTCATCAAATTTGGATCAAGTTGTCTTCCGTTGAACGCCATCGGCTGTTCTCTTAACGTCTGGGAGGCAACTCCGCCAACGACGTAGTTCATTATCCTGAGCAATCGGCGGTTAGAGAAATCAATGGGGAGGTCTGGACTCAGGTGGAGAGAAAGGAAACTGACACACCGGCACCAATTTGTCCGGATGTTCCCTGGGCAACCTGGATGCGCGAGCACGCGGCGACGGCGGTATCCTATCTGGAAATGGCGAGCGTTCACTTCCATGACGTGAAAGCGCGCTCCTGTCGCGCTCTGGAACTGAAACGTGGAGCGGTCGTTCTAGATGTGGGCTGTGGCCTTGGCCAGGACGCATCCGAATTGAAGCGGTTGGTCGGAGTTCGGGGTCGAGCAGTCGCTTGAAGGCGACGATGGCGCAGTTCCCCATATGGGAATTTTTCGCTTGCGTTCAAGCCGCGACGAGGCTTCGACTTCGATCTTTCTACGGAGGCGTAGATGATCTTCAGAGGATTTCTGCTCAAAGAGAGTCTGGAAGATACAAGCGTCTTGGACTCGCTCACCATCACGAAGACAGAAACCATGCCGTGTCCCGAGCACATGAAAGCCGACTATATGCCTGATACTTGGACCGGAATCCATTTTGAAGGTGAATCAGCTCTGGGAGAGCCAACCGCCGAGATGCTGAGCAAGGCACTCAAGCCACGAGGTTGGTACTGCGACATGAATACGGACAGCGACGCTTGGCTGATATTCCCAGGGAAGGTTGTGAAGTTCTCCAGACTCCCGAATAGCGAACATCAGCCTTGGCCGGAGGAGGCGAAAGAAGCTGCACGCGAAGCCGGCGTCCCCGCCTTCGTGAAATAGAGGGAGTGCCGGAGAAGACGGCTCGGGCAACGCTGCACAACGCCCCCTCAGCCGCGGCGTCCGGCAGGGCCGCAACGACAGTTGCCGAAATCGACACCATACGGTTGCTGTTCCGAGAATACGCGACCTGGCTCGGCATCGATCTGAGCTTTCAGAACTTCGACGAGGAAGTTGCTGGCGTGCCGGGCAAGTATGCGCCTCCAGATGGCCGCCTGTTGCTGGTGTTTGTCGGACGCGGCAGCAACGTCGGCTGTCTGGCCCTTCGCTTCCGGCCCGGAATCGACCCAAAGCGGTCCTTCGGTCAGACCATAGCGCCACAGACGAAGGCGGTGTTGCGACGTGAATTATTCAGGCTCGGTTGCTTGGCGGTCCAACTGCGATCTTCTGGCCGACGTACAGGAGATGGTTCGCGAGTCCGAGAATGGATGGGTCAGTTGCGGTCTGCATGACCAACTGAAGCACGGTCTGAGAAAATGACCGATCGTCGGCTTCAGGTCCGGACAGCACGTTGGGTAGACCCGTGGTGACGCCTTCTGCAGCGCTGAGAGAAATGGTGGTCAAGCCGTGTTGCTCGAAGAAGGGCGCGATCTGGGAAGGATCAGCCCCATAGGCGTGAGTGAAGCGCCCAGAAATATCATTCTCAAACACTCCGTCACGCAAAAGGCGACTAACCCAAACTCGGTCAGAAACCCTGTGGCGTTCGTCAGGGATGGCGAGCGTTCGCCGCAGCAGACTGTAGCGCGGCATGAACGCAACAAACGCGACACCGCCTTGGCGTAACACGCGAACAAGTTCACTCGCCGCCAACTTCCGTTCTTTGGGATCGGGGAGATGGTAGAATGGACCTAGAGACAGGACCGCATCGAACGACGCGTCCGGCCAGCTGCTAAGATCACAGGCGTCTGCTTCCGAGATCGACTCGATTTGATCAGTCAGTTTGAGGTCAGCGATCTTTGTCCGAGCAATTGCGAGCAAGTTGGGTGACAAGTCAGCGAGGACGACGCGATAACCCCGTTGTGCCAGCCAGATCGTGTATCGCCCGGGTCCGCCGCCAATATCGAGTATACGTCCAGACTTCGGCAGATTGGCGGCAAGATGCGCGCACGTGACGGCAAACTCCACCGCGCCATCATCCGGATTCATCAGACGGGTCCACTCCCGCTCACCAAATGCGGCGTAGTATTCCTTTACAGCATCTTTCGACATGCAGAGCTCCGGACCCCGAAAAGGCGTCGCACGCCCTACGCTAGCAGCGGTCCAAGTTTATATGGCTCGCTCGGTTTCCGCGAGATCGCGCCCTACCGCTATAATCCTGATCCGCGTGCGGTGTTAATGCGACTGGATTTGACAAGCGAGAAGGGTCCTCGATGACTCTGCCACGGCTCGCACAACTCGAGAAAGCGGCCACCTTGGTGGCGTCAGCGATGAGGCCAACGCCAGAAATTTGCTGGCCTACACTCTCCGCGCGTTGCGGCGTCGAGGTCTGGGTGAAGCACGAGAACCACACGCCAATCGGTGCATTCAAGGTGCGGGGCGGGCTGGTATACGTTGACGATCTGCTTCGCCGAGGACCCGCGCCGGCCGGCATTATCGCAGCCACGCGGGGTAACCACGGTCGGAGCATCGCGTTTGCGGCCCGGCGACGCGCTCTGCGCGCGACGATTGTCGTGCCGCATGGCAACAGTGTCGAGCAGAACACCGCGATTCGCGCTTTCGGTGCTGAACTGATCGAGCACGGTCGCGACTTTCAGGATGCTCTCGAATATACAATCCAGATGGCTCAGGAACGCAAACTCGCGATGGTGCCGTCGTTTGATGAGGCGCTGGTCAGAGGGGTTGCGACCTACGGACTTGAGTTCCTGCGCGCCGTTGGCGAGATAGAAACGATGTACGTGCCGATAGGGCTCGGCTCCGGGGTCTGCGGAAGCATCGCGGCCCGCGAAGCGCTCGGGCTCACGACCAGTGTCGTAGGCGTGGTCTCCGACGCGGCGCCAACCTACGCGCTTTCATTCGCGGCGCGCAAACCGGTCTCGACCAATTCGGCGAATACCCTAGCTGACGGGCTTGCGGTTCGCGTCCCGCACGCGGAGGCGGTCGAAATCATCAACCATTTTGTGGAGCGCATAGTCAGCGTTTCCGATCGAGAAATCGAACAGGCAATGCGGGTTTATTTCACCGATACTCACAATGTGGCCGAGGGCGCGGGCGCGGCGGCGCTTGCCGCGCTGATCAAAGAGCGCGATCGGATGCGCGGCCGTCGGGTGGGAGTGGTTCTGAGCGGCGGGAACGTTGACCGCGCAACCTACGCGCGCATTCTTTGCGGCGAGACCGACCCACCATAACGAGCAAAGGCGAAACGAGTCTCAGATGAGGTCCAAAAAATGGGCGACGACGATCGGCGACAGCTCGCGTTTAATGACTCAGAAGTCTACGACGCCCTCCTGGGTGAAGAACGAAGACAACGGCGAGGCATCGAACTCATCCCCTCCGAGAATTACACGTATCCTGAAGTCCTTGCCGTCCTAGGTTCCGTTTTCACGAACAAATACTCGGAAGGATACCCAGGGCGGCGCTTCTATGGCGGCCAACAGTTTACGGACACGATCGAGGAACTGGCGCGTGAGCGAGCGCGCCGCCTGTTCCGATGCGAGCACGCGAACGTCCAGCCGTTATCCGGCGCCGCGATGAATGAGGCGGTCTACCTCGGCCTGCTCGAGCCGGGCGACACGATTCTGGGCATGGACCTTTCTCATGGGGGCCATTTGACGCACGGGGCTCCAGCTTCTCACATGGGAAAGCTGTTCAATTTTGTACGCTACAAAACGATCACCGACGAGCGCGGTCGGATCGATTTCGAGGAACTGCGCACGATGGCCTTACAAAGCCGCCCGAAAATGGTGCTCGTAGGATACTCTTCGTATCCGCGAGACCTCGATTACCCGGCTTTCAAGACCATCGCCGATGAAGTGGGCGCCATCACAATGGCCGACGTATCGCACATCGGCGGTCTGATCGCCGGCGGAGCAATGAGAAACCCGTTCGATGACGCTTTCGCCGTAGTCACGACCACGACTCACAAAAGCCTTCGCGGCCCACGCGGGGGAATGATTCTTTGCAGGAAGAAGTTCGCCGCACGGATCGACCGCTCGGTGTTTCCCGGTCTTCAGGGAGGGCCGCACATGAACGCTGTTGCGGGGATCGCGATAACACTGGGCAAAGCGCTTCATCCGGATTTCAAAACGTATGCGGCCCAAGTAGTCAAAAATGCAGCAGCGCTCGCCGAAGCGCTCATCGAAGGTGGGGCACGGCTCATCACGGGCGGGACGCAAAATCACATGATGGTTGTGGATACCGTCAGCAGTTTCGGAATCAACGGAGCCACGGCAGAGCAGGCCTTGGACCGGGCGGCTATTACGACCAACAAACAGATTATCCCTGACGACCCGAAACCGCCGCTCCGCCCGAGCGGCATTCGCCTCGGGACCCCGGCGGCCACCACGCGAGGCATGGACCGGGACAGCATGCGAAAGCTGAGCGCCTGGATCCTCAATGCGTTGCGTCGTCCCGGAGATGCTCAACATCTCGACTCGCTACGCTCCGAAGTTGAAGCGTATTGCCTTCGGTTCCCCGTTCCGGGCATAGGGTCCACCCCATGAAAGGCAGCAGTCCGACGATATTCGGGGTTCTCAACATCACCGAGGACTCCTTCTCTTGGGCAACCTGGATGCGCGAGCACGCGGATACGGCGGTCTCCTATCTGGAGATGGCGAGCTTTCACTTCCATGACGTGAAAGCGCGCTCCTGCCGCGCTCTGAAGCTGAAACGTGGAGCGGTCGTTCTAGATGTGGGCTGTGGCGTTGGCCAGGACGCATGCGAATTGAAGCGGTTGGTCGGAGTTCGGGGTCGAGTAGTGGGTATCGACTACAGCGAGGAGATGATCGCGGAGGCGCGGCGACGTGCAAAAGACGTTTGTTCGTTTCCGAAGTTTGTGGTTTGTGAAGCTCATCACATTGGTTTTTCCAGCGGCACATTCGATGCTTCGCGAGCCGATCGAGTCCTACAACACCTTGCAGATCCGCGCGTGGCATTTGAGGAAATCGTTCGTGTGACTAAGCCGGGCGGAACAGTGCAGATTGTCGACCGCGATTGGGGGTTGGTTGCCGTCGAGTCCAATGACCAGGTGGTTACGCGCAAGATCCTTGATCGCATCTGCGGGAAAATTCGCAATGGATGGATTGGCCGTCGAGTCCCCGTACTTTTTCGGGAGAGTGGCCTGCAAGAAGTGCGTGTCGAAGCGCTTCCGATCACGGTGCAGGACTTTCGGGTTGCTGACAGGCTGCTCGATCTTACGTTGGTAGCGGGGGATGCGGCAGACGAAGGCATCGTAAGCCCCGACGAGAAGAGGTCCTGGCTCCTTGAACTTCAGGAGAGAAGCGACGCGGGTCGCTTCTTCGCTGCGTGGGTGATGTTCATCGTGACAGGGAAAAAGAAGTGGTAGTGTCCTAATCTCACTACGCTCGTTACAATTTCGTACGCATGCATCGGACGCTGCGCTGTACGCCTGCGATGGAAGCGGGCGTCGCGAATCAGCTATGGCCGGTCGAGGAATTGCTTTCACAAGCGGAGCGATAGAGAAGGCCGTAGGAGAGCATCATGGGTACGCAAGCAGACGATCAGGCCGAGATACTTCGCCTAGATAGCGAGTGGAATGAAGCGTATCGGCAGCGCGACCGCTCGCCGCTGGCTCAAATCCTCGCGGATGACTTCACCGGTTTGACCGCCTTGAACCAACCCATCACAAAACCGTTGCTGATGGTCAACCCACCTTCCGAAATGATCAAATCGGTCATATTCAGCGAGCAACAAATACGTCTCTTCGGAGACTGCGCTATAACCCGGGGACGCCTTCAACTGGAGCATGTGGACGGCCACATCTCCATAGACCAGCGCTTCCTGCGCGTCTTCGCCAAGCGTGACGGAGTATGGCGGGCGGTATCAGTCGCGGTCACGCCCATCGCCGCCTAGATGGGTGGAATGCGGTGGTTTGGTATTTCCTTTCGGTTGTGACGATTGATACATTTCGCATCAGGACAGTTTCCGGCGATGATTCGTTAAGTAATCACCTCGTTCCCGTCTGAGAACGATCGTTTCCGAGCGGCAGTCTTGTGCTGTCCGCAGCGGGGGATTCTTTATGAATCACTATAGTTCGCGTCAGTATGCCGGCGCGCCTGACTTAAATCTCCTAATCGATTTTGCAAAGAGAGCAGCGAAGGCTCGCTGGCCGCGATCCACCTACAAGAAGGTCGGCGATGTGGTTTGGATGATGCCCGGCTCCGATCTGAATCCAAATATCCGACTCTGGTTCGATGGTGCCGATCTGGTCGCATACGCGCTGTTCGAGCCGCCGCTGAACGTGGAATTCGATGTCCAACCCGGACTAGCGCTTTACGATTCGGTCGGTGATGAGATTCTAAAGTGGGCCGAGAGTCGACGAAGTAGCCTGGCGCAAACTGGCAAGCAAAGGATACCGAAGGTGCTGGCGATGCTCGGATACGAAATGGTCTGTCTGACGATGGCGCTCGACAGCGATGATCAACGGATTTCGCTCCTCGAGCGTAACGGCTTTAGACGAACCGACGGATTCGATGTCCTCTATTCGCGGAGCCTGAAAAATCCCGTTTCAGTACCGAAGCTGGATAAGTCGATGCGGCTGCGAAATGCGACCGACGCTGACCTGGAGGCGCGAGTGGATGTCCATCGCGATGCCTGGTCGGTTTGGGGGCCTTCAAAGGCAACCGTCGAGAATTATCGTCGCCTTCGAAGTGCGCCGGTTTACGATCCCGAGCTGGATGTGGTGCTCGAAGATTTAAGCGGCAGATTCCTGAGCTACTGTATTGGATGGCTAGACATCGCAAATGGCTTTGGCCATTTCGAACCGGTTGGGTGCCGTCCGGATTTCATTGGACGGGGATATGCGCGGGCGGTGACTATCGAGGGCATGCGGAGGATGCAGGAGCGTGGGATGCACACGGCTCTAGTTGCGACTGCGGGCGTGAACGAGCGAGCGCGGGTTCTGTATCCGTCATGTGGCTTCGTCGAAGTGGATCGCGCTCACCACTACACGAAGAGTGTCTCGTCTCTGAGTTCCACCCCGAGCGCTGATGGGTACGCGACGTGATCCACACAAATCTCGCCGGCGTTGAACTGAAGTTCGAAACCATGCCCCGTCTATTTTCGCCGGCAAAACTGGATCGTGGTTCCCTCGCGATGTTGTCATGCATCGGCTTTGAGCCGAACGACAAGGTTCTCGATCTTGGGTGCGGCTATGGTCTGATCGGAATCTACGCCGCCAAGGTTATTCGAGCGGACCGTGTTTGGATGGCCGACAACGATCAAATGGCTGTCGAGTACGCCGCTAAGAACTGCGCGCTCAACAGCGTTGAGGGTGTCACTGTCGTAATGAGTGACGGATTTCGGAGTATTCGAGATGCCGGTTTTACCAAGATCATCTGCAATCCTCCTTACCATGTGGATTTTTCTGTGCCGAAGCACTTCATCGAGAAGGGATTTAATCGACTTGTTCTTGACGGCACGATGTACATCGTCACAAAGCGCGAGACTTGGTACCAAAACAAGTTACGCAGCGTGTTCGGTGGTGCTCGCGTTCGCGAAATCGATTCATACCTGGTCTTCGAAGCGGTAAAGAAGTCCTTCTCCTACGCACGCAAGTCACACGTGAGTCTGCCCTGAGATACCCTCATGAACGAAGCTTTTCAGGAAGCTCTCAAAGCCCAAGACCTGGAGGCGGTCCGCAGATGTCCCAAAACCGATCTGCACAATCATGGCGGGGCAGGCGTCGACCCGGCTTCAGTCGAGGCGATCCTCCGTCGGAGGTTTGCTCCCTTGAATCACAAGCTCGCCTCGATTGCCGAGATGCACGCCTGGGCCAGCAGGAATCTCGGAATCTTCGATCCAAAGCTGGAGCCTCTGCTACTCGAAGCGGCGTTTGCTCGTGCGACTTGGGACGGCTTAGTGCGCTATGAACTCGGCGATGACGTATGGGCGATTACAGTTCATGGCTCTGCGGAAAAGGTAACCGATAGACTAAGGCAGGCGCATGAACGCGGTGCGCCCAATGTAGAATGGATTCCGCAACTCGGAATGTCGCGTCATTGTCGCATCGAAGATATTCGCCGCTGGATGGAACCGTTTCTTTCGCTTCGCTTTTATCGGACTGTGGACCTCTCCGGCGATGAGTTCGCGCAGCCGATCGAGAACTTCAAGCCGCTTTATCGCCTCGCCACTTCAAATGGTCTCCGCCTCAAGGCACACGTGGGTGAGTGGGGTGACGCCGATTCGGTGTGGCGCGCGGTTGAGGAGCTTGAGCTCGATGAGGTGCAGCATGGGATCGCGGCTGCGGATTCGCCGGTCGTAATGCGATTTCTCGCCGAGCATCGCATCCGACTCAACATCTGTCCGACTTCCAACCTTATGCTCAGCAGGGTCGAGACTCTTGCCTCACATCCGATTCGAAAGCTTTTTGACGCGGGAGTTCGGGTGACCGTCAATACCGACGACATGGTGATGTTCGGTCAGAGCGTTTCGCACGAGTTCCTTAACCTGTACAAAGCCGGATGTCTGGATGAAAAGGAACTCGATCAAATCCGCGAGAATGGTCTCTCGGATTAACGGATTAGGCGTCATACCCTCGCTGCGTGGGTGATGTTCATCGTGACTGGGAAAAAGGTTGATGACCACCAGGCTGCCTATTGGTCGGTCCGACAATCGAGGGATTGGCCGTGAGGGGTCCGCCCCTTTGAAGGCGTATATGTGCAGATTTTGCGCATGTGCACATTTTGCACACATCTCATTAACGGCCGGTTCGACGAGCCACAATTCTTTTCAAATCAGGGCTTTCGGCGGGCGACGTGCAGGATCGTCAGCTCGTGCTTGCGGACTATGCCGTCAGGACGGGCGTTGTGCAAGCGGCGCATCTCCGAGAACAACCATTCGCGCTTCGTCGGCTCCATGAGCCGATGATCGGAGGCGGTACTCATCAGCGCCACATGCTCCTCGGCAGTGAAATCGGTGGTCCACAGGTGGCGTGCAACTCGAACGTCTTCGAAGTAGCCGCTGCGCTCGACCTCTTCGCCCAAGTCCGGGACCCGCTCAGGCGGTGGTGGTGGCCATGCACCCTGCCAGCTTTGGCCGATCGCGTCGTAAGCTTTCTGGATCTCGGTGAAGAACGGATCGAAGCTGGTTGGAAAGGCGTGAGTACCCCACGTGAAGGCAAGGACTCCGCCGGGCTTCAGCACGCTCGCCGCCTTTGAATATCGCACCTGCGGGTCGATCCAGTGCCACGCCGTCGCGGCGAAGACCATGTCGAACGTCGCGCCGGCCGGATCGAAATCCTCGAAGCGCTGGTTGATGACCGTGACGCGCGGAAACTCCGCCATGTTTCGGCGCGCGATTCGGGCGAGATTCGGCCCCGGCTCGACGCACATGACGCGGCATCCGCGCCGCGCCAAGGGGCGCGTCGCCTGCCCGGTCCCGCAGCCGATCTCCAAAATTCGCGACCCGTGGGGCGACATCTCGGCGAGCGCAAAAAGATCGTCGAAGAGCTGCTCGGGATAGCCGCGACGCGCTCGGTCGTAAAGATCCGCGACCTCGTCGAAGGTTTGAGCCCGCAAAATCCTTCTTTCCTCATTCATGGTGAATTTACCTGCTTCAACGATGCAGTGTCAGCGTGTACCCCTTGAGGCACGCGCTATGCGAACCTCAACCTTCGAGCGACGAAGTGTTAGTTTAATCCGAAACTGTCAGGACAGCGACGCGTACCTGAAGCGGTAGTCCGCCTCAATCGTCGCTTCGGCTCCGAGCGTAAAATTTCGCAACCCTCATCCGGTTTCCGCATTCAGCCCTCGCTGCACCATCGCCGCATACAGTTCTTGCTCGTATCGTAGAAAAAAGCCGCGCATTTTGAATTGTCGCAACTTTTCAGACGGGAAAAATCTCCGCGGCAAAGCAAGTGGCAACGATCCTTGGCGGAGCCTTCGATGCCGCGGCTCTCTCGCGATCGCCACTTCTGAAGACCCGAAGGTGGCGCGTGCTCAAGTCTCGGAAGCTCTAAATGTGCTGATCGATGGACTGCAGACGCGGGCAAACGCGAGTCAGAGAGGCGAAAAAGTTAGCCGTCCCGGACGGCGGTCCCGTGAATAGATGGCCGAAACGCAGGCCGCGAGCCGTCGCTTCTGCCTCCGTTTGTCTGTCAAGCTATGACAACACGCGAAATGCATTTGGTCGTATTCGACATTGACGGGACCTTGACGGACACCCGCACGGTGGACTCGGAATGCTTTTGGCAAACCGCGAAAGAAATCTTTCGGCTGCCGTCCAACTATCCCACTTGGCTTGAAGGATTGAAGGACGTCACGGGTCTCGGAATCGTCTCGCAACTGTGCGAACAGGCGTTGGCGCGAAAAATCAGCGCGTCCGAGGTGGATCGGTTCAAAGCCCGGCTTGTAGCAATGCTTGATGCGGCTGTCCGGAGGAACGTGAAGTGCATCCGCGCAATGCCTGGTGCCGCCGACGTGTTGGCCGCGGTTCGAGCAACGGCGGGACTTGAAGCCGCCGTAGCAACAGGGTGTTTCCTCCCTGAGGCTGAATTTAAGCTACGCAAGGCAGGGCTCTTCGATGCGTCCATCTCGATAGCGGGCTGCGACGATGCGCCCTCTCGCGAGGAGATCATGGCGAACGCGGCTCGTCAGGCAGCCGCAAAGCATGGGCGCGAATTTTCCACCGTCACATACGTAGGAGACGGTGTCTGGGACGTCAAAGCCGCGCAGCATCTAGGCTGGAACTTCATTGGAATAGGCACCGGCGATGCCGCCGAGCGATTGCGGCGCGCGGGCGCGACAACGGTGCTCAGCAGCTTTCAGCCGGCCACCGCACTTCTTGATGTTCTCTCGAAGACCGCGGCGCGTCGTGCATGACATTGTGCGGGCTTATAGATGGAACACGCCGCCCCCGCCGTGTCTCGACGTTCTCGAAGAACCCTAGATACTCCGCGGTAGAGCTGGCCTTCCGAAAGTGGCTAGGATTTTGAACGCGTAAGGCAGGTGCATCGGTAGTGAAAAAGCTTCGTGTCCTCTTCTTGTGTACGGGCAATCGGGCTCGCAGCCACATGGCGGAAGGCTTTCTGCGACATGTCGCGGGTGATCGATTCGAAGTGTACAGCGCAGGAACAGAGCCGAAAGGGCTTTCTCCTACCACCGTAGCAGTGATGCGTGAGATCGGAATTGACGTGTCAGAGCATCGGTCGAAATCGATTGAGGAATTTGTTGGACAGGACTTCGATTACGTGATCACGGTTTGCGACACGGCGCGAGCGGTCTGCCCAACTTTCGATGGAACAGCGCGACTGCTTCACTGGAACATAACGGATCCTGCCGACCTTGAAAGGTCAGGCATAGACAGCACCGAGGCGTTTCGCATCGCTCGCGAGCAGCTGCGGTCTCGAATCGAAGAGTTCATCAACTGCGGGAGCGATGATTGACAGGCGTTCTCCGGTGTAGGTTAGGATCGCGATGGCTCTGTCATTCTCGCAAAGGGTTCTGATGTCCAAACGCCCTGTGGTTCTCTTTCACACCTGGACTGTGACAAGAGAATTGCTCATGCGCGCAATTGCAGAGAAGCGCAGCATGGATCTAGATGTCTGCGTCGATGACACGGGAAATCCGTATCTCGGTCATTCGAAAGAATATCACGACAAGACGTACCACCCCTTGTTCAATTCGATGCCGCTGTGGGAGGCGGTCGAATTGATCGCAGGCTCCGCCATACCGGTCATCGTTGACTGCAAACACTTTGAGGCGTGGCCGGTGGTAGAAGAAGTGGTGGTAAAACTTGGGCCGGAACGTTGCCTCGTCCACTCGTTCGTTTCGGATCTGAAATTTGACGCTGGTCGATTGCGGGGAGAGCCGGACTTCGTCACCGAATGGTCGCCCATCCAGATGCTCCGAGCACTGAAGGCCAAGTTCCCGTCGATAACGACGACGGCCAGCGCGAAATGGCTCCCCGCAGACCTGCTGGTTTCTGGAGGATATGACGCATTGCTTGCCCGCATCGCAAATCTGCTCAAGGAAAACCAGGTGGACACGGTCTGCCTGAACGTGCCGGATTCAACTTTTTCAGACGAGTCGCTAAGGCATTTCTTGCGGGAAGGGATTATTTCACACGTAGGTGTCGATTACGCGGATGTCACACGACTTTCAGAAGTCTATATTGGCGAATCCGACCGACTGGAGCTCACCTCAAGAGGTGAGTTATTCTAGGCGGCTGCGGAGGCAGGACCTGCTGAAGGGCCATTCTTCAATCTCGTGACTGAGACTTCGCAGGTCCACGCGATTCCTGATAAATCTCCACCCGAGCAATCGCGCCCGGATTCCAGCCAGCTCTGGCCAACATGAAACTCGAAGTGACACCATCTTTGGCCCGCGTCGACGAGGTCCTCACGGTCCGAGTTTCAGGATGCCAGCCGTCCAAGACAGTACGCGTAATAGCGCAAATGGGAGAGGGCGACTGGGAATGGACCTCTCAATCCAATTTCATCGCCGATAGCGAAGGAACCGTTGACGTCTCGAAAGCGGTCTCCGTTTCCGGCTCATACGAAGGGCAAGATCCTATGGGCCTTATCTGGTCAATGGAGCTTCGCGAAAGAGGAAAGGAAAAGTGGCGCTCCGGACATTTCGAGCAGGTTGCTCGCGAAGTACGCATCAAGAGAACATTTCAAGCCGAGTGCGCGGGAAAGCGGAGTGAACCGGTCATTAGCACTGCCTACTATGCGCGAGCGCCAGTTACTTACAGCGCGATACGCGAGCAAGGCGTTGTCGCCTCAATGTTCCATCGGCCCGGCGTTCGACGCCCTGGGATCATAGTGCTCAGCGGATCGGGCGGAGGAATGGATGGGTCAATGGCCGCGCTGCTTGCGGCGCACGGATACACCACGCTCGCGCTCGCCTACTTCGGAATGGAAGGGTTGCCGCAGGAATTGAAAGAAATCCCGCTGGAGTACTTCGAAACCTCGATCAATTGGTTCCGATCTCACGAAAACGTTCTTTCCGAATCCATCGGACTTGTGGGTTCATCGCGCGGCGGCGAGCTTGCTCTCCTTCTGGGCTCGATGTTTCCGGAGATCCGGGCGGTCGTTTCCTACGTCGGCAGTGGACTCGTCCTTGGCGCTGTCACTCAGACGCCCCGCGTTGAGCAACTTCCCGCATGGACATGGCGCGGCCAACCAATCCAGCCGCTCTCGACCGGGGAAGTGAAACCGGAGTTTCGTGAGTCCGCCGGACGCCAGCTTTGGGCATTGGAAAGACTAAAGGACCATCAGGCGGTTGAGAGAGCTTCGATACCAGTTGAGAAGATCAACGGTCCGGTACTTCTAATCTCAGGCGACGAAGATGCTCTTTGGCCCTCCATGCAATTTTCCAGGATTGCGATCGAGCGGCTGGCGCGGAACAGCTTCCGGTTCCCATTCGAACATCTGGTCTATCGTGGCGCGGGACACCACATCTCACCTCCCTTTCACGCCACGACCTTCAATCAGGTCTTTCATCCGGTCACGAAACAGCTCTATTCACTCGGAGGGAATCCAAGGGACAACGCACACGCGTGTGCTGATTCATGGAAGAAGGTTCTGGAACTGTTCCGCTCGCACTTAGGATCAAGGTAGAAGGACAATCTCAATTCACCGCAACCCTAATGTATGACGTGGATCTTGATACCGAGGCTGGACAACTGACAGTCGCGCGTGCCGGGGCCACGGATTTCGATGCCGTGCTGGCCATCCTCCGTGAAGCTGCCGACTGGCTCTCCGACCGCGGCAACCCGCAATGGGATGCGGGGTGGAACCACTGGCACGACGACATAGGTGAGCGAGTGCTGCGCGACAGCATCGAACATTACGAGGTCTATCTGGCGCGCCGCGACGGCGTGGCCGTCGCGACGCTGAGAATTCATTGGGACGACGCCGAGACGTGGGGCGAGCGAGGAGACGATGGAAGCGCCGGATACATCCATGCGATCGCCATCAAGCGCAGCATCGCGGGCATGCGAGTGGGCGACCGACTGTTAGAGTGGGCGGTTGATACCATCCGCGCGCGAGGCCGCCGCTGCGCGCGTCTCGACGCGATGGCCTCGAACGCCGCCCTTTGTCGATACTACGAGGAACGGGGCTTTCGACCGCTCGAGACCGTGACGCTGTTCGGTGGTATCTACACCGCTCGACTCTTCGAACGGCACCTGCAAGGTGAAAGACGATGATCGAGGGACCCTTCACGGGCGGATGTCGCTGCGGCGCAATTCGGTTCGAAGTGGATCGAGTCTTCGATGTCATCTACTGCCACTGCAATCAGTGCCGACGGAGAAGCGGCGCGCCCGTGCTACTCACGGCACAAATCGCCGGCGATGCGTTCCGGCTGACGAAAGGATCTCCTTCCGAATATCAAACATCCGATTCCGGGCGCAGCTTTTTCTGCGGAACGTGCGGCTCAGGGCTCTACGGCGAATATGCCCCGCCGAATCATCCGCTCGTGAGAGACGGTCGCTATTTCTCCGTTCGCGTCGGAACGTTCGACGATCCGGTGCGCGTCAGGCCCCAGATTCATCAATTTGTCGAGCACAAGCTATCTTGGTTCGACACCATCGACGATCTGCCGCACGTCGAAGGAAACCAACTTCCGCATCCAGACAGACGTGCGACAACGCCGTCTTCTGCAAAGGACGGCGCAAATCGAGCACTGATCGAGCAGATTCACACAGCCTTCGCATCCGGCCGGTATCCCGAGCCTGCTCTCTTTGCTCCCGACGTTGTCTGGCATGTGGAAGGAAATAATCCGCTAGCACGAGACTACAGGGGACGCGACGCTGTGTTTGCTGCGTTTCGGGTCTTCGAGGAAAAGAGCCGCCGCACGCTTCAAGTCCGCCTCGTCAGCGTTGCCTCGAACGACGCGTACGCCTTTGCTGTTCTCCACGCGATCGGAGAACGTAACGCCCGCCTATATGATTGCTTAGAATACGACGTCTACAGGATCTCAGACGGCGCAGTAGGCGAGTTCTGGTCTTTCTCGTCGAACCAGAACGCGACCGACGCTTTCTGGGCCTAGTGTCCAGGAAAAGCAGTGGATGACAATCGCTCATGCACGAGAAACCCGAGCACGGATTTACTGCCGTAGACCAGCAGGCGGACCCGAACGCTTGGGTTCGTGTGCTCGACAAGCTGAGTGCCGAGCCATTCTACGCGGCATATAAGCATCGCGTTATCGAATTGCTGCAACCCCGGTCTGGCGAGCTGTATCTCGATGTCGGCGCTGGGACCGGCGAGGATTCGGCCGCCGTCGCGTCTAGCGCAAACTGCCGTGTGATTGGCGTGGACCGGTCCCTGACGATGGCGACGGTCTGCAGCAAGCGAGCGCACATCCCCGCCCTGGTCTGCGATGCCAGCGATCTTCCCTTTGCCGATGAGGTCTTCAGCGCTGCACGTGTCGACAGGACGTTTCAGCACCTACCCGATCCGAGACGTGCTCTGGTTGAAATCCTACGCACTACTAAATCGGGTGGCCGCGTTATCACGGTCGATCCTGACTACGGCACCCAGGCCATGGAGTTGCCGGATCAGACGCTGGCGCGACGTGTCCTTCGCTATCGAGCCGATCACATGCTTCGGAACGGCACGCTGGCGCACCAGATGGACGGAATGTTCCGCGACGTTGGGTTCCGATCCATACAAGTTGAGCCGCTCACTCTTTCGGTTCGCGACCCCACTTCGGTAGACAACGTCATGGGCCTAAGAACTTGGGCACGAACTGCCGCAGCAAACGGCCACATTGATATGGAGGAAGCGGTTCGCTGGGAAGAACAATTCGATCTGACAGTTCGAGCAGGAAAGTTTCTCTACGCCGTGACGTTCTTCATCACAGTCGGCCTGAAGCCCTAGAACCGCCTACGCCCGAGTACGACAAGCTCGGCTTCGCTCGTGCTGCACCCCTGGCGCTGTCAGCCGAAAGCTTAACGTCGTATGGGGCGCGCTTCCATCTCAAGCCATGCTGGCCAGAAGCCAACCCTTTGCGCCACACGCTGCGAAACTACATTCCCTATCAGTGTCGAGTAGTACGGCGCGATTCCGTCGCGCAGCAGTCGCGCGGTTAACTGCCAGACCACCAACGCCGCGAGTCCGCGGCGCCTCGCACCATCTATCGTGTCTACCCCAATTTGCCACAGCCGCCGCGCGTCGTCGGACGCGCCTGCCGCTGCGAGTAATTTGCCCTCGCGGTAGGCGGCTGCTAGCAGCCGGTCCGCATTCTCTGCGCCGGGCGAGCCGAGCGCATTGGACAGCTCTGCACGGCGTGCATACAAGTGCGCAAACTCGGCGGGCTGCAGAAGCCGTACGTCCACTCCATCAAGACGCGGTTCTGGCATAAGGCTGTCGCTGGCGCAGAGAAATCGCAGGTGAGGACCTCCAAGTTCCCATCCTGGATGTTCGCGCTCGATTCTACTAGACAGTTCGGAAATGCAAGCGGTTGAGAACAACTGGGTCTGCCTGAGGTGTCCGAAGTTCTGGCGCGCCCATTCGAAATGACCGTCGGAGCAAGCTACCACTGCGCCTTGGCCGTAAGCCGCGACCATCAAAGCATGGGCAGGCTGATAGCGCCTGCCGCCGGAAGGAAGCGAACGAACTACGGACACTCTTTCTGAACCGAACAACTCGGGCGCGCATCCGCAATCTGCGGCCAGCGTCTCTCGCGCTATCCGATCGACTTGCTCTTTGGTCATCGCAGGTTCAGCCCACACCAAATCACGAGATCAAGTTCACCACGGCAACCCGAGCATATCGACGGGCCCGGCGGCCACGCTCTTCCTTGTTCAAGATATCCAATCGCGAGCCGAATCGTCGACGTGAACCACGTGCCGAACACTGCCCGGAATATCTGTAAGCGCTTCGGTCAGGAAAGCGGGCACCAAGTGGACTTCTTTGAGGGCGTCCCTTCGGTGCCAAGCCACCTCGAATCGCGAACCGTCGACCTCGTCGATGTAGAACGTCATCGAGAGGTCCAGATGAATCTCGGCAGGTATTGCGACGCTGAAATACAGCGCCAATTCGTGGTGGTACGTCTCTCCGACGCGGAAGAAATTTTCGTTTATCCAGATTAGTCGCTCCACGCGCGCCGTGACGCCCAGCTCCTCGGCGATTTCTCGCGCAAGAGCTTTTGCCGCGGACTCGCCGATCTCGGCCCGGCCGCCTGGAACGAACCAATAATCTTCGGCGAGGTTGCGCATCAGAAGCACGTTGTCGTCGCGAATAATGATCGCGCCTACCCGGTATGTGAAACGGGCGTTACCGGAAATGAAAGTCACCATCGTTCGATCTGGCATTCCGTACCTCTGTCCCTCAGGGAGGCGCTCGACCACCCTTCGCTCAGTCACCAAGGCAATCCGAGCATATCGATTGGGCCACGCGGCCATTCTTTCTGAGCAAGCGGGAGAATCATCGTGTCATTCGGATATGTCGCAGTTACTCCGGCGCGCGTGAAGGTGGTCGGACCCGGAACTATGACCCAACCCATCTTCGCGTAAACCGGCGACACTTCACGACGACAGAGCAACAATCCGAACTCGACCCTCAGGTCGCTCCTCATGAATTCCGCCGCGCGAGCGAGCATCGCGCTCGCCACGCCACGATGACGGAACTCTGGCTTGGTCGCGACTCCGCCGATGCCGCCAACTCGAATGATTTGATTTCCGACTGAGACTTTCGAATCGAGCACTCCGAGACGCCCCGCCAATTGTCCGTCACGATTCAGCAGCACGTAATAGTCTGCGGAGCGCCAGCGATCCGCCCTTGGTCCAAATTCCGCCTCAAACCATCCGCCCAGTTTGTTCGCCAATGCTGGGGCGGTTTCCTTCGCCACGATGAGACGTATGCTCTGATCCATCTTGACGCCTATCCGTTTACCTGACGCGCTGCAAGGACCTTGCGTTCAGCCTACTCCCATAAATCCGCGCCCTAGTATTGAAAACCAAGTTCACGGAACAAGAACGAGAGCTGATCGGCCGCTTCGTCGATAGTGTCATCGATAGCTAGTGAGGTCATGTGCCCTGCCGCAGTACGATGGTGAAGAATAATCGGGTGTTCTTCGGACGACGATGCCCACTGAAGGGCTGCCGTCATTTTTCGCGCATGCATTGGATCGCACCGGCTGTCCGATTCTCCGGTAACGAACATCACTGCTGGGTAGCGAATGCCCTTCTTGACGTTGTGGTAGGGGGAGTAAGCGTACAGATATGGAAACTGGGTCGGGTCATCGGATGAGCCGAATTCAGGAATCCAAAAAGGGCCCAAGGGGTGCCTTTGGTAACGAATCATGTCGAGCAACGGCGCCCAGCATACTGCCGCTCTGAAAATCTCCGGGCATTGCGTCAGGGCGGCGCCAACCAATAGGCCTCCGTTGCTGGCGCCAATGATCGCTAAACGCTCGGCACCGGTATAGCGGCTTGAGATCAACCATTGTGCTGCTGCAGCGAAATCATCGAAGACCTTCTGTTTGTTCTCCAGCATACCAGCCCTGTGCCATCGTTCGCCGAACTCTCCACCGCCGCGTAGATTTGCCACGGCAAGGACTCCGCCTGCTTCCACCCATAAGAGTCCGGGGGGCCAGTAAAATGGCGAATAGTTCTCGCTGAATCCGCCGTAGCCCAGGAGCAGTGTTGGATTCGCGCCGTTCAAGGCGAGGTTCTTGCGATGAAAGACATACAGAGGCACGCGCGTCCCGTCCTTCGATTCGCACCAGGCTTGATGGAATTCGAATTGATCAAAGTCGGCAGGAACTTCTTGCTGTGACCAAATGCCGAGCGCATCGCATGATACATCGTAGCGGTAGATCGTCGGCGGAACATTGAACGACATGAACGAAAAGAAAGCTTCGGCGCGTTGCCAACTGCCGCTTATTGGCCCCGCGGTTCCAGAAGTTGGCAGGTTGATGTCGCGAATATATTTTCCGTCCGGTTCGTAGACGGAAATTCGCGAGTGCACATCGTCCAAATGTGTCACCAGCAGCTTGCCTCCGATCGCGGAGAGCGACTGCATTGGCGCGTTTCCCTCGGCAACGACTTCGCGCCATCGCGTACGGCCCGGATCGTCGAGATCGACGCGGATCAGGCGCCAGTTTGGTGCTTGCAGGTTGGTGCGCAGCACAATGGCGTCGCCCACGTACGCCGGAAAGAAAACAGCGTCAAAATCGTTGACCAGGGGGACGAGGGGGGCAACGTCGTCCAAACGCTGATAGTAGATTTCCGTGGAAGAGCCTCCCGCGCCTCGGATCACTGTAATTATGAGATAGCGTCCGTCGTCCGTCGCATGGACGAAAATTCCCCAGTCGGGCCGCGTGGAAAATAGTTCCTTGTCCGAATCCTGAGTGGAACCCAGGCGGTGAAAACGGACGCAGGATTTCTCGGTCGTCAAAACAAAATAATAGAAGCCTGTGCTGTCCCGGCTCCACGAGAGGTTGTTGTAGTAGCGGTCTTTGGGCAGCCTGTCGCTCAGATCTCGCCGGGAAGCCAAATCGAGCACACGAATTTCGTGTTCGTCTTCGCCGCCTCGCCTGACTGAATACGCGAGCAACTTGCCGCTCGAACTAACATCCAGAATTTCTACTGAAATTAGGTTGTCCGTGCCCATTGAGCACGGATCGATCAGAACCTCTTCAGGGCCGTCGAGACCTTCTCGTTGGCAGATGACAGGATGTTGTTGATTGGCGGCTCTGCGGGTAAAGAAATAGCGACCGTTGCGCCAGACTGGCGCGCCGACTTCGTCGACTTTCATGATCTCTGCCAGCCGTGGGCGAAGACGATCACGTTCGGGCGTGATCAGAAACGGGGCGGTGTATTCCGTTTGAGCAGCAAGCCAAATGCGAGTTTCTGCGCTCGCGCCGTCCTCAAGCCATCGATAAGGGTCAGACACCTCTTGCCCATGAATGGTCTCGGTGAGGTCCTCGCGCCGTGTTTGTGGCGGTCCGCTGCGCCTGATCGGCGTGCTTCCCTTCATGTGATCTCCTTAGACTAAGCCCCACGCAGCGATCGATCGCGATGATCGGAAACCTTTAATTTACACAGCGGACCCAGGCGCAACACGGAGCCGACTATATCCTCAATCGTGCTGCCACGAGTAGGCTGCGCGACGCCCGCGCGCCGCGATAGCGAGATGACCATGGTCGATCTTTAGTGACCACGTTTTTTCACCCGTCCCTTGATTACCAAGACGACCTTCTCTGTATTTGTGACGTCTTTCCTCGGATCGCCTGAGGTGGCCACGACAGTCAGCTAGCTTCCCTTCCGCTAGGCTTCCGACTTGGTCCGATGCGCCGAGCGGCTCGCAGCCCGACATCAGGGTTCCCGCCGATACCGGCCATCGGCCGGTCGTCATTTAGTCGCCATTTATCAGTACACGCCCTAGTACCTGTGCGCAGATTTGGCACATGTGCAGATTTTGCACACATCTCATGACGGCCGGTTCGACGAGCCACAAATCTTTTCAATCATCGCTTCTGCTCCGGGCGTAAAATTTCGCAACCCTCATCCGGTTTCCGCATTCAACCCCGCTGCACCATCGCCGCATACGGTTCTTGCTCGTATCGTAGAAAAAAGCGCCGCATTTTGAATTGTCGCAACGTTTCAGACGGGAAAAATCTCCGCGGCAGAGCAAGTCAGCGGCGGACTGCGCGAGCGGCACAAGAAGTTGTTTCGGTTGATTCAGTTCAAGTTCGAATCTCCGCTCGAACTTCCGCGGAGTCTTGACTACTTTCGTGACGCCCGAAGACTGCGCGATCAAGAGGTTGATCGCATCAATAGTAGCGCGCGGAATCGGCCTATCCGTGACGATCGCTTCAGCCATTCGACGCATTAACGTACGCAGCGCGAGCGCATCCTTCAAAACGCGCACTCCAGTTTTCTCTTGACGCCATTGTTTAAATGCTACTTTCAGTTTATTCCGCTCGAACAACTTGGCTAAAACGAGCCACGCCACAAAATCCCGATCGTCAGTCAACAAATTGACGCGATCACCCGCTTCGTTGGCTTCAGTGTTTATGAAATCGAGAAAGGAATAGCGCCCAACAAACCTGAACGGTTTGCCTGGATCCGCAAGGGTTGACCCGAAAATCGTACGAGCCATTTCTTAATGATCTAAAAACTCTTGACTCATTACGGCCAGATCAATTATTTGTCAACGGCTGCGGGGGTGGAGGAGGTGTCAAGAATCCACAGGTCTGTTGGGGTTTGTCATGGTTGGCCAGTCTGTTTCGATGCGCCGAATCATGGAAGTGATCCAGCGTGTTGCGCCCGCGAGAGTTTCCGTTTTCATCACAGGTGAAACCGGCACCGGCAAAGAAGTGGCGGCCAGAGCCATCCACGACCGATCCGGTCGAACAGGTCCATTCATTTCCGTCAACTGCGCGGCCATTATAGAGACCCTGATCGAGAGCGAACTGTTCGGACATCAGAAGGGCTCTTTCACCGGAGCTGACCGGCGACACTCAGGGCTCATCGAGCGAGCGAACGGCGGAACTCTTTTCCTCGATGAAATCAGCGAGATGCGGAGCGAGGCGCAGGCCAAGCTCCTCCGCGTTATCGAGGAGCGCAGAGTGCTTCCGGTTGGAGCAACGCGTGAAATCCCGATTGATGTTCGATTTCTCGCAGCGTCGAATCGGACGCCCAAGCAGGCGATCGGCGAGGAACGGCTGCGCGAGGACCTCTACTATCGCTTATCTGCGACCAGCATTCACCTTCCGCCTCTTCGGGATCGTCTGGACGATCTGCCGGCGCTCATTGATCACTTCATCAAGCAAGCGAACCACGATTTTAAGAGGCAAGTCGACGGCGTCGATCCAGAATGCCTGTGCGCCCTCAGAACCTATCGATGGCCGGGAAACGTTCGCGAGTTACGTAACGTATTCGAGAGTGCCGTGCTGATGGCGCACTCGATGCGACTCTCGGTGGATGACCTTCCAGAGGAAGTCAGAATCTCCACGAACCGGGAAACTTCTTTTACGGTCTCCTTGGGATCGCCACTCCACGAGATCGAACAGGAATACATTCGCCGCACCATCGCGTTTGCTGGCGGAAACAAGGCGCGAGCGTCGGAAATGCTGGGAGTCCCCCGGCGTACTCTGTACGGGAAACTCGAGCGCTACGACGCTCGACACAAATCCAACGGCCGATCCAGTGGGAACGGACATCGCGCGCCGCGCGACGGTCGAAACGGGCTAACGTGAGAGAGGCGTCACGCCACGCGGCGCGCGGCGTAGAGCGGAGTTCTCGAAAAATCGACTGAATACTTGGACGCCGAGAGTTGCGGCTCACTCGTAGAGTATGATCGATTCCCAAGACTATCCCCTCATGACCGTCGGTGAACTGGCGCGCGCGCTCGGCGTACCGCGCGAATTCGTCTTCGCGCATGCTGACGAACTCGGTGCGATTTGCTTGCGTCTTCGGGATGCCAACGGGCGCGCTTCCGCCAAGTTCGAACGCGGCGGGCCGCTACGCTTTCCGCGTACCGCACGATTCGCTCTACAGTGACCGGGTATAGGCGGGTCGCGTCGCGCGATGGCCTCGGATACGGTGAAATCGCTCTTTGGCATCTCACTCGGTCCGAGCACGTGGTCGTCGTCATTCGCCCGAATGGTTCAACCCGAAATCCGAACTGCCGCGAGATTGGGGTAGTGTCTTACTTTGAATTTCCGCGCGGCGGCGCTGTAGATCGGGGGCTCCACCGTCGCCCATCCGCCCGGCCTGTATTGAGTCCAGCCGCTAGAGGTTCAAATCCGTGGCCCGTTGTGCTTTCATCGGATGATGGAGAAGGTTCTCTGCGTCTGTGTTGGCAACATCAGCCGCAGCCCGATGATGCAGGCGGTTCTTCAGCAGCACCTTGGTACCACCTTCTTAGTCGAAAGTGCGGGTTTGCGTAAGGAGTTGGCAGGCCGTCCCGCTAATTACCGCTCTGTCGCGTGCATGAAGGAACGCGGGATTGATTTGAGCGGCCATATCAGCCGCTGGATCGGGGACTTAGACCTCGGCCAGTACCGATGGATCGTTTGTGTCGGCCACGACGAGGCCGATGAGGTGCGTTCCGCCCTAAGCGCAGACTCGGCGAGCGTGATGGTTGCGAACGAACATCAAGGCGGCATCTCGGACCCCTACGAACTTGGGATGGCTGGTTATCGGGACTGCCTGGCTCTGCTGGACCAAGTGATGCCGCAGGTCGCGCAGCGCATCCGAGGCGCCTGAGCAGTCTTTCAAACTGAGATACTACCGAAATTGGCATGAGGAAGACTCGCAAAGAATCGCGGGGTAAAATCAAGAGTCCCTATGCTAAAGTGCATTTACTGTGTGCGGGACCTTTCCGAAGATCGTTTCAACAGAGAACACGTCGTCCCCCAACAACTCGGTTCTTTCGAGAATTGCCCAATCCTCCGGACCGTTTGCGCTGAGTGCAACAGCTACTTCGCGAATAGCCTTGAACTTAAATTCGGGCGCGACAGTATCGAAGCGGTCTATCGGTTGCGACACGGGCAGAAGCGACCCGAGGAATTCGCCGGCTTCGAAGGCGAGCGGCTCAAGTTCAGAATTCCCAGTAACCTAGCTGCCGGTGGCGTTGTTCTCGAACCCGCCCCAAGCCCGGACGGCAGCGAGATTGTCATGCTTCTGCCTCCACAGGTCGGCGTTAAGCTTGAGGGAGAAACTGAATTTCACTACCACACCGAAGAAGAGTTGACCGGGGAGGGCATCGACCGATTGCCTCCGCCAAACCAGAAAGTGAGTATTCGCCTACTCGCGGCGGACGATGCCGGCGTCGAACGGGTAAGAGCGCTGGTCCTGACGCGATTTCCCAAATTTCGCGAGGAAGGAAAACTCGCTCTACCGCAGCCAGACCGGATCGATGGCAAAATGCTCGTCGAGATCAAATCGAAGGTGGACCGACTCCTTGCCCGAGCGATCGCGAAAATTGCGTTCAACTACATGGCGTTTCACGCGGGGGCGAAGTTTGCTCTCAGCGAGAACTTCGATCCGGTACGGCGATTCATCCGCTACGATCAAGGGGGCGACGATTGGCGAGAGTTCGTCCGTATTCTCTCAAAACCGTTACTCGCTGAGGAGACCGAAGACCTGCAGGTGACACGCGGTCACATTCTTATTCTTGGATGGCGTGATTTCGAGACCCTCATAGTTTGGGTGAGTCCCTACAATTCAATGGCCTATGAAGTGACGCTGACGAGGTCTTATCGAGGCGTTTGGCCGCCATTGAAAATTGGTCAGGTGTTTGACTGGGAACATCACAACATAGTTGCGCTCGTGCATCCGGGTCGGATTGTCTTGCCACCGAGGTTTGCGAGCCGCGCGGCTCGGGCGTACCAAACGCTCGTTCGGCGCCCTCCCGTATAGATGGGCGATGGAGGGGAGTTTGCGCTTCTTCTCCACGCGCCGGCTGGTGAAACTGTTGGCTTCACTGAAGGCGAAGGTGAACCTGATTTTCTTCAACCCGTTCGAGGAATCGGGGTTCGAGAGCAGTGCGCGCGCTGCGGTAGAGGCCTTTCAAGCTATTCTTCATCGGGGTAACTTGACCGCTACCATCCGCGAGAGCAGGGGCCGCGATATCGCCGCGGCATGCGGGCAACTCTACGCAGATCATCGTTCGGGCTCAGCAGGCGGTGAGCTAACCGTTCAGGGCGGATAGCCGGGGAGTAGATGGCGAAAACGACAATCGGAGTGATAGGCGGAAGCGGCTTCTACCAGATGCCGGGCATGGAAGGCACCGAACAGGTCGAAGTCGACACTCCCTTTGGAAAGCCCTCGGACCCGTTCTTCCGCGGGCGCATTGGGGACGCGGAAGTGATCTTTCTTGCCCGCCACGGCATGGGCCATCGCATTCTTCCAGGCGAGATAAATTTTCGCGCCAACGTGTTCGGGATGAAGCGGCTGGGTGCGGAGTACCTGGTTTCGGTGAGCTCGGCGGGGAGTCTCCAGGAAGAGATTCATCCGGGCGAAATGGTAGTACCCGACCAGTTTATCGATCGCACGTTCAAGCGGCCCGGGAGCTTTTTCGGCAACGGAATCGTGGCTTACGTGTCGCTCGCCGATCCGGTTTGTCCACGACTCACCGCCGCGCTGGCGGGCGCGGCACGCGCCGCCGGCGCGAAAGTGCATCAGGGCGGGACCTATCTATGCATAGAGGGACCGCAGTTCTCGTCGCGCGCGGAGTCGCGACTGTACCGGATGTGGAATGCGGACGTGATCAGCATGACCGCGATGCAGGAGGCGCGGCTGGCCCGCGAAGCCGAGCTCTGTTACGCGTTCCTGACGCTGGTCACGGACTACGACTGCTGGCATCAGAGCGTCGCAGCGGTGGATATCGGAGAAGTCCTGCGGGTCATGCGATTGAACGTCGAAACGGCGCAGAAAGCGGTTGCGGGACTGGCGCAGGCTATCGCGGGGAGCGATCGAACCTGCGGATGTGTCAACGCGCTGCGGGGCGCAATCAGCGTGATTCCGCCCAAGCTGGTCGAGGAACTCAGGCCGTTAATCGGCAAATACGTGAAATAGGAATCTGAAGCAAAGGAAATAGGGCAGGATCTCTCGATGAGTATCGTGGTGGTTGGTTCAGTTGCGTATGACACGGTGGAGACGACCACCGGCGGCGCGAATGACGCGCTGGGCGGCTCCGCGGTGTACTTCTCGGTTGATATGTCTTCGTGACCCGCAGACTGAATGACGTTCCTTCACTAGTGTCTATGTTTATTTCCCGCGTAGCGCTCACGCGCGCTGATTTCTGACTCCCTTTCGGTCTTCACGATTTACGCCACGACCTCGTACCACGTTATCGTCGAAAGAATACTCACGCCCATCACCAATGGACGCACAGCACCGAGAACGAGACTAGGCCAGCGTTCGCGCGATACAACTTATCCCCCATAAGATTAACGAACGCCTTCTGGCGGGTCGATGTCCGCTTTGTGATTCGCCATTCCAAGCTGCGAAAGAGAATGACGGGTCACTCAAGCGACTAGTCGCAGTCGATAAAGAGATTGAGGCAGCCATATCCGCGATGTCGCAGGCAGTCCTAGAGAAGGAACGCGTCGCTGGCGAGTTGAAATCAGCGCACGACCGGTACTTGCGCGCTACCCAACAGGTGGCAGAATTCGAAGAAGCGAATGCGCTTTTCAGCACTTTCCCCTGCCGCTTCAACAGTTCGATCCGCCGAATGTGTCGGCCGCGCCGTCAACCTTTTCGGCGATCAAATCGCTCGCTAGTCGTACAGCCCGCCGGAGACCATGCGCGTAGTGGTCGTGTTGCCGCTCGCGTCGGTGCAGATCTTGTCGCCGTAGCCGCCCCAGGGATAGGCATGAGACGACACTTTGCACTGTGTGCCATCCGCCATTTGCGGTATCGCCGCCGATGAGGAACATCCCGCCGACGTGAGTGCGATCGCCAGAGCCAAAAGCTTTAGTGGTTAAGTTCATTAAAACGGCGCCTCGTTTTGTAAACGTAAATTCATTTGTCCTGGCTGGAAATCATTCGATCGCGGAATTCGCGAAACCACTTCCACGTTTTGGCGTCCGCGTACTTTAGCGCACGGAGACAATCATTGCAGAGCGCAACTACAGGCTCGTTTTCATCAAATTGTAGAAGCTCGCCTAGCCGGCGTGGCTTGCCTGCATTCCCGCAATGAGCGCAAGTAGCGGCGGGGCGGAGGTTCATCGACGTTGAGCACTCACTTCCAGTAGAACTCTTTCGCAAATGGATTATCTTCGAACCATTCAACAAAACCAGCTGCACGATGATATTCAGCGATGGCCAGGAAACTGTATGTGTCATCGTGTGAGGAGTGCTGTATCTGGTAAGTCTGCCTACAGAGGCGCTTTAAAGCCTCAGGAATAGCAGTTGCAGTGATCAAAAACCCATAGCGAGCCCCAAACACTTCCTTGTACATTTTGGCTTGATAAATGTCCTCGATGGTTAAGCTCTTTTCTTTCACTTCAACTGTAATGAGGTCTTTCGAGTACTCTCTGTTGACGTATCCGAGGATGTCAGGCCTCCGGCGCAGGAAAGCGAATACGATTTCTCGACCCGCTGGAATCGCCGCCTTCATTCTCTCGCTAAAGCCCTTTGCAGCGCCCGTCTCCAAGTAGACGTCGTCAGCCACGCCAAAGAATTGCTCTCCGAGCTTAGCCTCTACAGGGGCATACCAGTCCGTTTCAGCCATAGAAACAACCCTTTCGGCATCAATCAGGATGCCGTCCACCCTTGCCCCAGAATTCAAAACCTACGAACGAGTCAGCCAGATTAGCGGTCCTTTATACCAAGGACGGGAAGAGGACCGTGTCTCGCAAGCATGCCGATACGACCGCACCATGGGCACAAAGTCTCTGTGCCAATGATGCCTGCGCTGCACGCGAGTTTACCGCAGGAACACTTCACGAAGGAGACCCCTGCGAACTCCTTTCGCGGGTCAGATCCACAGTGAGGGCAGCCCGGATAGCTCGATGATAGCGAGGCGGACGAAGTTACTTCGTCACTCGAGAACGCCCTATTGGAGAGCTGTCGTTCGGAGATCGCGAACGCGGCGCAAGCTTGCCAAACTCCGTTCGCCCCTTGTTCAAAGCGAATCGCGAAGGGCATCTTTGTTGCTGTGCATCGCGCCCGCGCAACTAGAATTGCCTCGCGAAAAGTGCCGACTCTGTGAGATGGGGAGGGGCCTGACGCCGATTCAGTAGGAGAGCCGCATTTTGCGCAAAACCTCGCGTCACTGACTAGAGTAGCGCCGCAACGTTTGCAAACGACTGATCTTTCAGGCCGATCCACGTCTCACCCGCATTTGACAGAGTCGTACCTGCTTCAGTTCCGGCTGCCTGCTAACTATTGGATTTCTCAGTATCCGATGAGTCCAGGTGAGTGGGGTCCGCGAGTATCCGGGTAAGGAACTCGCAAATTGTCACGCACCGACCCGACATGTTGTGCGGATACACACTGGGCGCCGCGTCGGCAGATGCATCGCGCACGGAGAGTGCAGGAACCCCCTGCCCGAATGCGGATCCCGGTCGCCGATTGCTCCCGAAGACGTTGCGCACTCGATATTTGCCGTAAACCGCAGCGACGGCCGCTTCGCTAATGTACGCGGTCATTAATTCCTCCGTGTTCATCTCAGCAGTGTTCCTGATTTGCACGGACTCGCCACGTCGGCGGAGTTCGTCCAAGAGTGGGGGAACCATTTCAATTCCGCTGTTACACGGAACCTCGCGGTAAGTTGCAGAGGGATTTGAGAGGTTGATGTAAAATGTGTATCTCATAGAGGCAAATAGATAATCACTGCTACTACCTCTACACCATCGCCACCGGCAAGGTCAAACGAGCGAAAGAGGAGCAGCTGAAGTAGCGAAAGAAAAACGAAATGGTAAAATGACCGGCGTGAATCTTCGAACCTGCAAAGTATCTTGTTTCGACGCTACCGGCGCAGAACATGCCGTCGAAGTCACAGCGCGCAGCCTCTTTGAAGCGGTAGCTCGGGGACTGCATGTTCTTCGTCAGAACGATTGGGTCGACACGATCTATCAAAATTCGACGATTACGATCGCAGTCAAGGAGCCTCAAGTCGAGCACAAGGTGGGGATCAGAGACTTCGAAAGCTGGCTCGCCTCGAACGGAAAGTCTCCTGCTGAACAAGCGCTTAAGAGCGACTTGCGAGCTCTCTTGAATGCTCGAACGGAGGAGAAACTGTCGCGACGGGGGTGAGCGCTTCATTTAGTTGTCGGTAATTCGCAAGCCAGTCACCGACATTTCGAATAGTCACGAAGAGATTGCCGTCGGTCCGGTCTTCGATCGGCGCAAGTAGTCGAGGCCGTAGCCATCGGCACTCGACCATCTTCGCCGCAGTCCTTGACCCGCGCCCTTTATCGAAGAGTTCACGTGGTTTGTTAAAATCGCGCATGCAGAGATCGCGGTCGCGTGGCGCGCATCGCATACTATTGGGGCCGCGTGGTAGCAGTGGCCCCGGAGGGACGATGCGACGATGAATACAATCGATCAGGCCCGCTGCGAGAGTCGCTGGCTCGACTATGCCTGGAAGGTCCTCATCGAACAGGGAGGTCTCATGACGTGCTGTATTACCGGCGCTTCAAACGAGGTGCAGCGCTGGACCGGTTGCCTCGGCGCCAATTACGGCTTGGGCCGCGTGCTCATGGTGGGCGCGGTTCACAACAAACCGGTTCTGGAACAAGATAAGGCTCCGCTAGCACTGGCCGCCAAGACGTGGGTCGAGTCGGGGCGTTCTGGTGCCACCGATGGTGCCTACCTCGCCGCTGTCCGCGATTTCTATCGTCGAGTTACGCCCACTTGGGAATACGGCGGAACGGTGTGGAGGACATTTGCCAAGATACGCGAACGGCTAAACTTACGTTCCGAAGAGGTCGCTTATACAAATGTAGCCAAGTGTGAGATGCGGACCGGCTTCGGTTATGGCCAACTGATCCGAGAATGCCTGCACCGATTCCCTCTCAACAATTTGGTCGAAGCGGTCAACCCTGCCATTGTCTTAGTCGCGTTGAGCAATCAGACATATACTAAGGCCGCAGGTAGTAGCGGAATCGTCCACGACGGCAAGCGAGTCTTCCAGTACGATAACATGCACTTAACCGACCCAGCGGGCCGGCTCTTCGAGGTGTGGATTCAAGACGCCAAGGCCGCATATGTTTGCGCGATGGGCAATCCGCCTATGTGAGATGGTTAGCGATCGATATGCCATGATCCGGTGTAAAATGCAGGGACAGATGAAGGAGCGAAGTGGAAAACCGGTACGCATCGGCGCGAGTTTCATCGAGCCGATGCTCTGCCTCGCGGTCGAAAAGCTGCCGGAAGGTCCTGGCTGGCAGTACGAAGTAAAGCTCGACGGCTATCGAGCCATCGGAGTTCGGAAGAAAACAGGTGTCGAGCTCTGGTCGCGAAACAAGCGCGACTTCTCTCGCCGTTTTCAGAATGTTGCGCGCGCACTGGAGGCGCTGCCGGTCGAGACCGTTATCGATGGCGAAATCGTCGCGGTGAACGGTGATGGGTAGCCGTCCTTCAGCTCGCTTCAGAATTCCGGCGACGGAGCTGCGGCGATTCTCTTCTACGCCTTCGATGTGCCGGTGCTTGAGGGCATGGACTTGCGCAGCAAGCCTCTGTCAACGCGTCGCGAGATGCTTCGGGAGCTAATTTCAAAATTGCCTGACGCGATTCGCTTCTCGGAGACGTTCGACGCTTCAGCAGCGGAACTGATGGCGGCAGTTCGCTCCAATGGACTTGAGGGCGTAGTGGCAAAGCGCCGCTACAGCTTATACAAGCCCCGAGACCGGTCCGGAGACTGGGTCAAGGTGCGCGCGAATCGAGGGCAGGAACTGGTGATCGGAGGATACATTCCTGCGTCGACAACCTTTGATTCGATCCTGGTCGGATTTTACGAGGGAAGCGATCTGATGTATGCGGGCCGAATTCGGAACGGCTTCACGCCAGCCTCGCGTCGAACGGTTTTCTCGAGTTTCGAGGGTCTGTCGATCTCCAAATGCCCGTTTGTGAATCTTCCGGAATCGAGAAAGGGCAGATGGGGCGATGGGCTGACCGCCGAAGACATGAAGCGATGCCGCTGGCTGAAGCCGCAGCTGGTCGCAGCAATCAAATTCCTCGAATGGACGCCGGAAGCGCGTCTACGCCATCCAAAGTTCGTCTCGCTTCGCAATGACAAGAGAGCCGTACACGTGATTCGTGAGGGTGCGCAGGGAGAAGGGATTTTCCGTTTGTGAGTCCTCCCTTTGTTGGCTACACTATAAAAAGCCGAAAGGGCGGCTACCTGTCCGCAGAAAGGGCCAAGCCCACCGAGCATATCTCAAATTGTGTAACTCTTCTGCCCGTTGAGCGGACGTCGGGCGCAAAGGAAGGGTTATGCCAGCACTACAACATCCATCACGATCGCTCCCGGAAAAAGCATCCGTGGAGTACCTACGCAAAGAGGCGAAGCGCCTCGCGAAAGAGCGTGGCGTCAATCTGGTTGCGGCCCAGCGGTCTCTGGCCCACGAATACGGGCTTCGAAACTGGGCTGAGTTGATGGCCGCCGCGAAAGCCATTCTTCGGCCAGCACAAATTCTGGAATCGCACGAGTCCCCCGGCGCCTTGCATATCCGCCATGAAGACTGGTCGACGATCAGCACTCTGGCCGAGAGGTCTTTGAGCGAAATAGCACCCGGAACGCCAATCGCCCCCGGGGTGAAGGAATGGCTAGACAACCGCAAAGTATTTTCTGAATGGGGCGGCATCCAACGACACTTCGTCGCTATGGTGGACGGGCGGATCGTCGGCTACGCCTGCGCTGAGCATCCTCCATTGTGGATGCGGCACATGAAGGACGTGGCCGGCGAGTATCGCTTGTTCGTAGTGGTCGAACCGTCGGCACGGCGGACGCTAGGCAGCCGGCTACTCAAGAAACTTCGCGACGAACTGATCAGCCTCGGCGCTCGTCGTGCGTGGTTTCAAGAATATGAAAAGGACTCGGGTCTGGTTTCGTTCCTTGAAGAGAAGGGATTCGTGAGGGAGGCGAGTTTCCGAATCGAGGACGGAACACGCCTTCTGAGGTTGGCGATGGATGCTCCTTTTGGACCGCTGATGGAGGAAGGCCAATGAGGAACTGGCGGCACATCAGGGTGAGACCGATCGCGGGAGCATTGGGTGCTGAGGTCGACGGAATCGCTCTGGCGAGTCTTAGCGACAATTCGTTTGACGAAGTCCGGGCGGCGTTTCTCGAGCACCAGGTGTTGTTCTTCCGCGATCAAAACATCACGCGAGATGAACAGAAGGCGTTCGCAGGGCGGTTCGGGGCATTGCACGTTCATCCGTTTGAACAGCAGCTCAAGAACGAAGGCCATCCTGAGTTCATCGTATTCAAAAGCGACCGGAGTTATCCGTTCGTTTCGGGGGTATGGCACACAGATGCGACCTTTCTGGCCGAACCGCCATTCGCATCGATCCTCCGATGCGTCGTCGCTCCCGAGTATGGTGGCGACACCTTATGGGCAAGCATGTACGCGGCCCACGACGCGCTTTCCGACAGGATGCAGCGGATGCTCTCGGATCTGACCGCGATTCACGACACCAGCCGCGCGTTCGCGGTACTTGCGTACCGCAACGAACAACCTTCAGGAGAGAATGCGCTCCGGCTCGTGTCCGCAGAGCATCCGGTCGTGCTCACCCATCCGGAGACGCGGCGCAAGTCACTCTACGTCAATTATCATTTCACGTCGTCGATTAAGGGAATGAAGGCGGCCGAGAGCGCCGCGTTGCTGAGATTTCTTTTCGCGCACATAGAGAATCCCGATTTCAGTTGCAGGTTCCGGTGGCAGACGAACTCAATAGCGATGTGGGATAATCGTTGTACACAACATCGGGCGCTCGCAGACAATTTGCGCGCGGTTCGCCATATGGAACGTGTCGCCGTGCTTTCACACGCGATGTCGTCGACCCTCTAAGCAGAGAATATATGGAACGATTTTCGGCAGCTGACCGTGAGCGAATGGAGCAACACGTTGCAAAATTCGCAATTCCACTGGTCCATCAGATAACGGGAAGCGACCTTCTTGGGACCGCCTGTGTGTTTGCCGTGAATGGTGAGCATTATCTGGTTAGTGCCGGCCACGTCTTGGTTGAGCTGAAGGAGCATCCGAAGGAGGTTGGCGTACCCCATGGTCAAGACCAAGCTCAGCCGACCAGCCTTGGTGACGGTCTTCATGTGTTACCGATCGATTGGGGCAAATTCGACTTCGGAGTTTTCCGCATCGATTCGTCAGAGTTGATTGGGTCTCTACGATCCGCCTGGCGCTTTATTGTTCCTGACGATCTCGGACTTCTCAGCGACGAGGTCGAACGGTTTGCGTTTGCCGGATACCCGATTGGACGCAGGGAGTTCAAATCCGAATTGCACGGAGCACTCGGTCGGTTGACAGCCGTCTCACCTAGATATCGGAAGAAGCCGTTTGAAGAGCTCAACAAAGAATTGCACAGAGATACGGTTCCGCTCGATGCGGCGATCGATTTTCTACTTGAGTATCCGGATCGGTTCGTTGACCTCGAAGGAAAGGAGATTCCAGCAACACTAGATGTTCATGGAATCAGCGGTAGCCCCCTGTGGGCGGTGAGGCCGGATCCGATGGGTCTTCTCGCGCACGCACCGGAACAACGGCTTCAACTCGTGGGTATTGAGACGAGCGTTATCAAAGGTGAGTACATTCGAGGAAAGCGTTGGAGCCTCATCGCTGAAGCATTTAAGCAGATCGACTCGGAAGCTAGCGATGAAATGTTCCGATGTTTGGCCCGTTAGTTCTCGCCGCTGGTATCCGAAAGAGATGGCAGGCTTGGAACGAGGCGGCGCCCGCGCGAAGCGCGGGCGCCGCGCCGCTTACGCGACTGGGTGAGGTCGGGAGAGGATGAAGTCTGCCGCGTGCTGCGCTTGGGCTGCGGCTAGAATCACAAGGCGACGATCGTCGCGGAGCTTCTTTAGCCAGCCGGCCACGTATGCGGCTTGGTTCGCGATTACTGCGTTCGAGATTCCTGCTTCGGCGCACAAGTAAGCGCCTCCCATTTCTGCGATCAATTCTTCTTTGGAGTAGACGGCGGACCCAAACTCGGCGGCTTCTGTAATGCTCTCGCGCGCAAGTCGCTTTTCGTGACCGGTCGAGTGGATTGCCTCGTGAAAAATCGTCGATCCGTATTCCTCCGCTGAGACAAACAGATTTCGGGGCGGCATCGTGATCCGATCTGCGGCGCTGCTGTAAAACGCCTTGGTTCCGGCATGCTCGATTGCGGGCGGGTTCGGTATTCCGGCAATGATCCGCTCTACCGCTTCGATCGGATCGTGCTGGTGGGTTTCAATCTTCGGCAGTTTTTCGAGGGCGCGTTCCGATAGCTCGCACTGCTCGACGTTCCAGACCCGATAGTATCGAAGGACAAAGCGGCGGCGAGACTCGTTATCGGTTTCCGCTTCGCTCGTGGGCTCGGTCTCGGCGCGTCGATCTTCCGTCTTCCAGAAAACGATGATCATGCTCTGCTCGCCTTTGCGGACGTGTCCGCCCAGTTCGTTCGCTTGTCGCATGGTCAACCAGTACGGCTGCGCGTACTTGGACGCTGAAAGCAGAAAATGATTGATCCCTCGATATGGCTTCTTGCTCACGAGATTGCGCGGCAATCCGCCTCCGGTCCACGGCCTGCGCCATGGCACGACGCCTTGTTCAAGTAGGTTGATGATCTTTTCCGTTACAATCGCATACACATCCACTGTCGTAATCTCCGGAGTTGAATTTGTTTGGTTTGGAAGAGAGAGCCGCTTTTGCGGCTCTCTCCTCGTTGATGAGGCTTAGAAGGGGATATCGTCGGACGCTTTCGCCTTTGCTGGAGCGGTTCCGTTCGCGCGATTTCCGAGCAAACGCATTTGCAGCGCTACGATTTCGGTTCGATAGCGGGTGCCGCTCCCGTCCTTCGCCTCGTACTGGCGGGTTGTCAGCCGTCCCTCGACGTAGACCTGGCGTCCCTTGGAAAGCAGGCGCTGGCAGTTGTCCGCGAGCTTCCCGAAAGCAACGATTCGATGCCATTCGGTGCGTTCCTGCTGCTCGCCGTTCCGGTCCTTGAATCGGGCCTTGGTTGCGACTGAGAGATTCGCGACGTTCTGACCTGATGGCAGTGCGCGAACCTCGGGATCACGGCCCAGATTTCCGACCACGATTGCTTTGTTGATAGACATGACACTTACCTCCAATTACTTTCGTTGTTTGATTTAGAATCCGTCTTCGTCGATCCGGTGGGCGTGGAAGTCGCGTTCGGCCTTTTCGCCGTGACCGCAACGAGTGCCGTAGAGGGCCTTATCGCCGGGGTAGTAGAACGCTCGCTCGCCGGAATCGATTTCCGTCTGGCAATTCGGCTCGGCGCATTTCGCCGGATACCGGGCGGTGATCCACTTGGGATCGCATTTGAACCTGCGGCGCATGACCTGTTTCTCCTTTTGCCCGCTTCCGCTCCTGCGGCAGGGCGTGTTTCGTGTTACTTTCATTCCCGCGCAACATTTTTCGCGGCGACCTCTCACCCAAATCTGGAGGTCGCTGGGCAGATTCCAGATGCGCGAGCGGAGCGGGCGGCAGGACGTGCCACAGCGCAGCGGCCCGGAGGGCTGGCGCGGCTTGCTAGCGCAGCGAACGCCACCACTGAGAGCGGCGCGAAGCGGAGACGCAGGTTGGGTCAGGTGGGGGAATGGATGGGCGCGAGTGGCGCAGCTTGCGGAGCCCGAGCGGGCGTCTCACAGCGCAGCGCTGCGATTCCGAACGGTTCCAGCTCCTCGCTTACGGTGGGGCCGCCGCAACTTCTTCAAGGCCATCCGACCGGGTATCATGCCAACGGAGGAGTCCTGCTAATAGAAAAAAGACCGGACTTACATATTGTGAGTAACCGAACGGACGCACTGGTCGAAGGCTTCAAGAGAGGAGAACTCCTGGAGACGGTTTATACCAGCTTTCGATCAGATCGCACCGACCGAGATAACCTCGCTCTGGAACTCGCGGCCTTACACAACCAAGGGCTGATCGATGTTGTTGCGGCGTTCGCGGGTCTGAAAAACACATCGAACACCGGGGCGGATTTCTTCCTTACGAGGGACGTGTTCCAGAAGGCACTGCCGCATCTCAACGCTCCCGTCGCGCCCGTGATGCGCTGCGTGCTTCAGCTGTGCCGGGAGGCCGGGAAGGATATGGCAGCGGGGTGGATCATTGAGGGCTTCGTCGGCTTTTGCGCGGAAGAATCCTCCCGCCCGCGCGATGCGCTGAACGAGATTGAAGCAAATCCCGGTATGTATGCCGATTTGCTTCTGGCAAGTCTGGTCGCCGGCTCGCGCATCGACAATCGGCACTACCTCGCTGAAGCAATTCGCCTGTGCGAAGACAAGAATATTGAACTCAGGAAGCGCGCGGTTTATTCCGTAGGAAGGCTGAGCTGGCCGCAAGGGGATTTGGTGCCGGATTCCGCTTTTGCCGCGCTGGAGCGATCTGTCGCAGCGGAAAGCGATGATCAGATACTTGCCAACGTTGTTTGGTCGAGCTTCGGGCTCTTGCAGCTGGACAAGAGCCGTGAAGATCGCGCCGTCGCGCTGATTGCCACCGCCCTAGCGAAGGGCGGCGAACAGACGCTGCGTGCGGCGTCCGAGGTCTTCGGCTTATACGCAAGCGAGTTGCCAGCCTCGCTGATCGACGTCGTGCTTCCTCATCTGAAGAACGTCCAGCCGACCAATAAGGGAACGCTGGATGTCATTGATTGGGGAATTTCGTTTCTGCTCAAGAAAGGCGATCCAGAGAAAGCACTTCCGCTTCTCGAAGATTTGCTCCTCGCACATCCGGGAAAACTGACGTTGACTGTATTCGATGGCGCCGCCCGAGCAATTCGAGCCAAGGGTGCGCTTCTCAGCAAGGTTCTCACGCGTTGGTTCTTGCGCGGCGATCCAGCGCTTTGCGAGGGAATACAGACTATCGTCGGTGCGCATCACGGCAACAACCTAATACTAGAGATTGACGCGGAGGAATTGAGCCAAAGAGATTTGGTCCACATGATGTTCGTCGCGCGCAAAGCGGTCGGCTATCTATTTTTCCAGCCCGTCAGCGCCGCCGGCATATTGATCTCGTTGATGCGGCACGCGGCGGATGATGAGACCCTGAAAGAGCTGGGCTCGCTCCTGGTGAACCCGCTTCTTTTGAATTTCACCGGATCGGTTGATACGTACGTCGGTCAGCGGTCGGCGATCGAGTGCGGCAAGGTCAAGGAAACGATAGATCGCGCTCTGCAGGCGATTGATGAATATCTCCAAGCCTTGAGATCGGTCGGGACTCTTCCGGCCCTTTACCCAAGCGAAGCGCAACGCGAGGCGCATCACCGCCACTTCTCGCGCACGATGAACGAAGCGTTCAAGGCCGCCCAAGCTCAATCGCCTCTCCTGAGCGTCATTCCGAAAAGCGTGCTGCTCTATGGAAGGAAATCGATCGATTACATCTATGATGGCGATGGACAGTCTCATCGCATGGAGATGGACCTTAAGAGCCACGGAACCGAGATTGAATATCCACGCATGGCACTTATCGATCCTTGCGGGCTGGATTACATGCTGCGCGTCTTCAGAATAGAACGGCTGCGCGTATGAAGCTCATCATCAAAGAGTATCTTTCCTCCTTGCGGGAACGCGGCGAGCTGGACGCGATCCTGCCCGACCTCCTGAGCCAGATGGGTCTGAATGTCTATTCCCGTCCGGGCAGGGGAACACGCCAGGACGGCGTGGATGTCGGGGCGGTAGGCAGTCTCAACGGAGGTCCGGAAAGGGTCTATCTTTTTACGATTAAGCCGGGCGATCTCACGCGGGCCGCATGGGACACGGAAGTGCAGTCCGTCCGTCAATCGCTAAATGAAATCCTCGACGCCTACATCCCAACGCGCCTTCCGAACGAGCATCGCGGCAAAGATATTGTCATCTGTATCTGTTGCGGCGGCGATATTGTCGAGCAGGTGCGGCCGGCCCTGGAAGGGTTCAGCCAGCATAACACGAAAGGAAATGTATCCTTTGAGGAATGGAACGGTGACAAGTTAGCTTCGTTGATCCAGACGAATTTTCTGCGTGAGGATTTGCTTCCCACGGGTTCGCGCTCGCACTTGCGCAAATCCCTCGCAATGATCGATGAGCCGGACACGTCCTATACGCATTTCGCAGCGCTCATCCGTTCTCTGTCGGCGGCTGGTGCGCTGAGCGATACACAGCGCCTCACAGCTATCCGGCAAATGAGCATTTGCCTGTGGATCTTGTTTGCATGGACGCGCGAAGTGGGCAACATGGAAGCGGCGTACCTGTGCAGTGAGCTGACGCTGCTGCAGGCGTGGAGCATTGTCAGGCTCTACGCTGGCCAGAAAAACAAGGTCACGCAGGCGATCGAGGCCGCGTTTTCCTCGATCTTTTCTGCGCATCAGCAGATAAGCACTACGTTCCTCACTCACAATGTGTTGCCGCATGTGAACAAGCTGCACGCACTCTCAACTGCGGTTCGCACCTCGTGCAGCGTTGACGTCAACCTTAAGCTGTTCGATCTGCTTGGACGGCTGGCTCTAGATGGCATTTGGGCTTATTTCGGAGCGCAGCGCTGTCCGCCTGAACAAGCAGAGCAAAAGCAACAAATGCTGGGCGTTGTCCACCTGTACATGTCGGCTATCATGGCGCTGATTTCGAACAATCCCGCACTGCTGCTACCAATAAAGGACAGTCAATCCATCGACATCTCAATTGCGGTTTGGCTTCTGGCCATCGATTCGAACAATCAAAACGACATCAGGAATTGGCTGTCTCAAATTCTTGAGCGCGCCCGGTTCGCCTATGCCACACATGGGCCGTACCCTTGCACGTTGAATTCTTACGCCGAGTTGCTGACGCACCCCAAGAGGGGCGATAATGAATATCTCAAGAACGCGACAAGCGGCAGCGTTCTCTACCCTCTGATCGCTTTATGGGCTGCGCTTGTCGATGATGACGCGATGTACTCCAAGGTCGCGGCACTGAAAAGCGATCACTTGCAACATTGCAATTTCCAGTTCTGGTATCCTGACGGCAGCTCGGAGCAGCATTTCTATACGAATGACGACTCTCACGGCGCCGTCCTCTCACATGCCTGTATTGATCGTTCAAAGGAAGACTTGCTGGCGCAGGTGTTCGGCGAATGCGATCAGAAACCGTATTTCAAGGAACTGTCAGCGGTAAAGTGCGGATGGTGGCCGCTGATTGTTGTGGCGTGCCGCCATTATCGCCTTCCGCTACCGCTGCATCTGCTGCAAGGGTTCAGAAAGAACGCAACGCAAGTGAGCGACAGTGCGGAGGCACCGCAGAGTGGCTGATCGCTTCGAAAAAAGCGGTTGAAGAGAAGTGAAGATCTCCGGACCCGGCTTAAAACTCAAAGATCGTGGCGGCTACCGCCTTAAGCGTAGCTTGAATATCGAATTGACCGAGTGTGAGCAGTTTACCGATGGGATTCTGGATAACGTGGCCCTGCCATTGCTCAGGAGGCCCTCCGTCATCCAGCAATCCGACTAAATAGTAAGCTTCGCGGGTCGCAGCGGCTTGTTGGAGTTCGGTGCTGGTCAATACTATGCGGCCGTCTTTGGTGAACGTTTTCAGTTCCACTTCGACGGTCTGCTCGCCGGCGATGCAGAGGAAGTCATACCCACATCCGGCGCTCGTCTTATCTTCCAAGAAGCAGAGGTCGTTATAACCGCCGGGGAGGCGAAGTCGACGGGACAACTCGATTTCACCAAGCTTACCCCGCTGTTGCTGCTCAGGTGTGGGAAAAGATCCACTCCAGGGTTGAGGGTGACTTGATGGCGATCCGGGGACTGGTGTCTGTTGTTGAGAGCGTGGTGTCTGAGTGGCGTGTGATATCTGAGAGACGATGCTGTTTACGGATGCTGTGGCCTCGGTACGCTGCTGCTCGATTCGTTGTTCCAGGGTTGTGCTTGTGACGACTGGGCCAGAGGGGACGACGCGCAGGGGCGGAGGCGGAAGTGGAGTGATAGCCGGTGGTGGTTGTGGCTGGCTGGTTGGGGTTTGGGCTTCGTCTTGGGCGTCTGGGCTGACGCCGAGGTGAGACTTAAGAAATTCGCGCATCTCGCTTTCATCACCGAGCACATTGATGTAGCGCGCAGTGATGCGGGGGAAGAGCGCGGAGAGGTTCTCTTCCAGCGATTCCATCCAGAAAGAGGGGGGCTATGGCATCTCCCAGAGCGTCGCCATCGAGATCGAAAAATCGGATTGGCGGGGTCCCCGCGATGTAAAGGGTGTAATGGAATTCTTCGATCGCGCCCGCGGTGGGGGACAGTGTTCGCTGAAGATAAAATCCGTGCAGGTCGATGGTTCTAGTTGTGTGGGGTTCCGACTTGAGAGAGAAGCGGACTGAGAGAGGTTGGGCGAGTTCTACTTCAAATCGTGTGAGCAGCCTTCTGCGGATCAGTTCTACATGAGACCTTCGGTCGGATTTGACTATAAGAACGGCAAGCAAGAAAGGCGCGAGGCGCTGTACTATCTCGTCCCGGATTTCGTTCGCTGGAGCAGATAGGTTTGGTAGCAACGTCTCATCGACAGTATCTCCGGAGATGAGGCGGGTAATCCCGAGGGCATCGAAGAGCTTAGTGTAGGGACGGTCAGCATCGAACATTGGTAAAGAGGCGATGAATGCTTCCTCAATCGCGGACCCGGACTCGGCGTGATATAGAGGTGGACTCTGAAAGCTTGTTGCAGTGCCGAGTTTAGCGGCGAATCTTGTTCCTTGAGCAAAAACCGGCGAGTGGGCTGGCTGGTTGATGGTCCGATAGATTTCTTGCAGGGCTCCTCTGACAAGACGCCAGCGCGCGCGGACGGCAACTATCTCTGACATCGCTGTCTCTGTGGATAAGCGCTCTCCCAACGCTACGAGCGCCCGAGTCATCGCGGACGTACTGGCGGACGGGAGATCATCCAACGCCTCGATGCCGAGATTCGCGAGTTGTACTTGCTCGTTCAGAGAGTCGGCGACGACGTACGGTAATAGAGTGTCACCCAGTTCCTCGCCAGTCGGGCCAGCGGAGATCACGCGTCTCGTTGCTGCGCGGTAGAAGCTCTCCGCGCGTGACCTGGGACCGCAGGTAGATGGTAACCAGTGGTAAGTGTCGAGCTGAAGCGCTGCGTAGTTACCAAGATGAATCGAATGGCCCCCAGGAGCACCGGCGCGACAGAACGCGGAATCGGAACTTGGAGCGGTGAGAAGGGTGGAAGGAATCTGGTTAAGTAGTGCCTTGAGGCGATGCCTCCAGTTCTCGTTGTGGTTTCGGTATTCCTGGTCCGCCAGTGCGGCAGACTGCTGGATTCCTTCGATCAGCGTCAGAGAATGTATGACCGGCTTGCTGGGGTGGCTACAGAGGGGCGCGCCGCGAAGGAAGGATTCCCATAGCGGCTCCACGGACAACTGATCGAGAACCGCCAAGTTCTCGTCATGCTGACGTTCGCCCGAAAACCCTTGGTAACTTCTCGGAGATATAGGAGAAATCAGAGGCACATCAGCTGTGCTGGTGACGATTCTGCGATAGGTGAGAATCTTTACCTCGCTGGATACGTGAGCGTTGCGTAACAACTGGAGCCACTGATCTGAAGGGATGTCGTCAGTTGGAGGATTCAGGAAGTCGGCTGCGACGCGGCGCAGTCCGGAAATCCCAACAATCGGCTCGTCGGTGCCGAGTCGCGAATCCGGAAAGTAAGCGAGGAATGCGGGGATTAGAGTAGAGGGTTCAAGGGAATCGTAACTGTCGGTGGGCACGACCGATGGAACCGGTAAACGTCCGATTTCCTGCCAGAAATCCGGTGAGAGTATACCGCGCGACGAAGAGATGATGCGTTGAACAAACGACCAGATGTCGCGGAGGTATGCTAGTGATACTTTGATGCCTCCAGTAGCGAATAATTTAGTAACTGTTGCCCGAACGGCTTGAGGTAAGAGGTCGGTTGCTTCAAATCGTGCGATCTGAAGCGACCGAAGCATCCAGCTTCGGACGGGATCGTCTCGGCCGATTACTAAAGCGGAGAGTTCGGAGTCGAGGAAAACGAAGACGTCGGCGAAGCATTGGGGCACGCGTATCTGGGCAGCGGAACCTTGGGGCGCTAGGCATACCGCTGAAGAACCTTCAGGAGGGACGGGGCATACACCGCCCTGGTCAGTTGGTATTAGCTTGCGGCCAGTGAGTGCGGATTGCGCCCAGCGAGAGGAATGCTCGTTTGAGGAGAGATATTTGTAGCACTCGTACCACCAAATTGGCTGTTGCTTCCTCTGCGCCGATGTTTCGATCAAGTCTAGAAGCGTAAGCGGTTCGACGGGCAGCACGTCAGCAAGCTTCAGGAAGGCGCGGACGCGCGCGTTGTCGCTCTCCGGATCGAGGAACAGTCCTTTCTTGAGGAGCAGAATACAGTCCGGCTCTGAGAAATGGCGTTGCCAAAAGCCGTCCGTATCGAGGCTAGCGGGAATAATGACCTCTTTTGGCACGGACAGTCCGCGCCGTGTGGGGATGAACGGAGCGGTCCTGTTCTTCAGCGCGGTGGAAAAAGAAGAGATGAACTTCTCGGCTGCTTCGGTCTGCGGCGGCCTGGTGGGAGCCATGGCGCCTAGGCTGGCGGTTGGTGGATAGCGATCTAAGATAGCTGTGAGGAAATCGCCAGCTGCTCTTTTCGCGGCATTCTGGAGAAGCCACTCGTTGTATGAACCTGGCATTAGGCGCGTTCTATCGGGCTTGACGAAGAAGTCCGCGTGAACATCGAAACCGATGCCGGAAGCCTCTTCGGTCGGGAAATAGACATGGAAGCGGGCGTTAGGATCTGCACGGGGTACGCCGTTGTCCAGGCCAATGGAAATCTTGAGTTTTGCCGCTTTCAGTTGTCTAACGGCGCGCGGGGTCTGCGGGGCGTCGCGAACGTGAGCCGGTATTGGAATAGCGGCCCTTAATTGGAAAAACCGAGTCTCGGTCTGTTCCCCGTCAACCTCGCATAAGACAGTAACCTCCGCGGTAGCTTCATTCGAGGTGAATCCCTCGGTCCGCGCTGTGGCTAGGCATCGAGTCCCGTCATAGAGCCGAACTTCCTGGAGACTAGTTAAAAATGGCAGAAGTATTCGGACCTCGTTTTTCAGAAAATTGGTCAGCTTCTTCTGACTAGCAGCGTCAGAGGTGAATGGAACGACTCCGAGGTCATTAAGAACAGATCGAGGCGTGTCGGGATCGGTTGCTGGGAACCAAAACATGGTCGTGCAAGACGCGTCGTAGCGACCGGCATTGAGTTGGTCGAAAAGAAGAGATCCTTCACCTAGGCTGATCTTTTTTGCTTCTCCTGGTATGGCCATCACCGGGCATGCAGATTGACCGTGTTTAGTCCAGCTGTCGTAGTGCTCTCTGAGACGAGGCTGCTTTTTAAGCGTCTCCTGGATATGGCCATTGTTGATTGACCAAGAGAACTTAATCGCCAAGAAGTCGCGGTGGAGGCGGATAAGGTGCGGCGCAGGCGTGATGTCGAGCACGGAGCGAAAACCTAGCCCTTTGTGGCCTATACACTCGGCGGGGTCTTTATCACTCCATCCGTCAGCGAGACTTCTAAAGTTCGAGACTGTAAACCAGCCACCATTGTGGACGAAAGCGACGCCCGTGGCCGTCAGAATGAAAAACGCCTTAGTCGCGTGAGCGTCGTCGGCGTTCTGCAGCAATTCGTATGGTGCCCGCTCCCTGTAGAGCTCGCGAAGATCTCGTTCGTTCTTCGCCTTGTCTCGAAGATACTTTAGTCCGTGAAGATCGAAATGGGGTCTAAATTCGTTCTCTCGGATGGTCAGGAAGTGCGGGCGGTCAAGGAGTTCGAGATCATCCCGGATCTTTTCTGGAACTTCCATACGGTGGCCCGGCGCAAATAGGAACGACAACGTTCCAGTCTATTGCTCTTCCCCGCTAGCTTTGGAGGATTCGGCGTTCGCGCGTTCCTCGATTGAGAAGCAGCGCTCCATCAGTTTTTCGAAAGGCTCACTTTCTTCCAGCATCGCACCCTCATCAACCATCTCGGAGTAGTCGGCCCGCAGTGCCTCAAGAGCCGCACCCTGTGGCACAAGCCGAAGAGATCCGCGGACTGCCGATCTATAGTCGATAAGGCTCCCGGCGGAGTCTTTCTCTCTGAAAAATGCATTCTTGTAAACCGCGACGGCCATAGCAATTTCACGGTCAGCGAGCGCGCGTTGCGCGTATCCAGTTTCGTCCAAGCGAGCGAGGTCGTGCCAGTGGCGAGCGAAGGCTTCGCCCCCTATGATGCCCTGGTGGCAAAATACATGGGCGGCGGTCGCCTTTTCCCAAAACGTTCGTTCCACGCGCATCACACGGGGAGAGGCCTCGGGAAATATGAGGCTAGGCAAGTATGCAGCGGCATCGCAGACCACAGAATGGGTTTCGCAAGGCTCGCCGCTCGAGCGGGCTCCGAAATCCAACATTACTGAAGGCTCGACGTAGCCGTATCCCTCAACGAGAGGATCGTATTCGATGAACACCTTCTCTTCTTCGGCGCGAGCTCGGGCCGGGAGGGCGCCTTGAGCCAACTGCTCGACGATAAGAGGAAGTATTTTTTCCGAGACCCATTTCGGAAGTAAGCCTTTGACTGCCTTGGTAAGTTTGTCGACTTGGCTGCGGCTGCTCGGTATTACATCTCCAGTCCCGGGAGGCAGCCCAGGCACAAGCTGACGAACATCGTAAGTGAGATCAATGTCTTCTGAGAAACGACGGATGGCCTTGTATGCTTTTGAAAGCGAAGTGCCTCCTTTAAACACAAGGTGTGCGCCGAAGTCTGAGCCGAACATGAGTGCTAACGACCATACGACCCAGGCATCTTTCTCAAGGATGTGCGAAGGACGACCCGACGTCGACCTCGCGACTTCCAGCGCGTCGAAACGGTCGCTGGCAGAGAGTTGAAAAAAGTTGTCAGCCATTCGCGACGAGCTCGCTCATCTGTTCGGCAAGCCATTCTGGTGCTTGGGCACGCGCGCCGGCGATTTCATGTAGTTCTTCCTTCGATCGCTTCTGCTTGAGGATCCGTACGGCCTCCGCCGCGTGCTGAGGTCCCAACCAAGCCAATGCACGGATCGTTTCGCCAGCGAGGCGGGTTTTTGGCGCCAATTGCCATCGTGGTGCATGTCGGAGCTCCACGGTCTGGGCACCTAGGTGGAGTCGTCGGCTGGGTCCTGAGGTTAGATAAACTTCGCGGATTGGAACTTGGGTGGTGAGGCCGAGAGCATTAGCCGCGGCAGCACCATGAGGAGCGACCGTTTCTCCACGAAGGTTTGCGAGAGCCTCGACGACTTGTGAGGCCGATGGTGTGCGAGGTCCAAATCTCGTTTCGATGGGTCGCACATATACACCTCGGCCAACGCGGACGAGATTTTTCCCGCGAACGAGACGTGAAAGTGCTTGATCCAAAGCTGCCCGATTTCCTAGGTGCAGAAGTTCCTTAGCGCAGATAGGAGCCCCCTCAGGGCGTCCTTTCACGTATTCCATGATGGCTTTCGGTAGATAGGTCATGTCAGAAATATAGAGCTTAATCTGACAACAATCAAGAGGAACTAAGAAAAAATCGCCGAATTCGAGTCCGATCTCTAAATTGCCTTAATACGTTTCCGAAACACTTGACAAAGTTTCCGAAAGACATTAGATTATAGACCATGCCAATCGCCACGGTTAATCTTTCTGCCACCCTCTTCGAGGACATTAAGTCATTGGTCGAAAAAGGCCTGTACAGAGGCTTGGAACAATTCCTCGAAATAGCGGCCTTTAACCAACTAGCATTGGAGCGCGGAGTCTCCGCAGCAGAACTGGTCCAGGCCGGTCACCGGAACAGCACGATTTCTGGACAGGTTGGTGTCGGGGAAAGAAGCCGCGAAGTGGAGTCTGAGACTCCTGGCGCAACGCCCGTTCGGGATCCCAAAAACACTAGACTGCGATCTCCCGAAAAGACCGGGCGACCGATACGAGCCGATACGACGAGAGCAGCGAACCCTGAAACAGAACTGCGCGAGCTATGCGCGAGACTCTCAGTCGGCGGGGGCTTGAATGCGCCAGGCGCAGTTCAAACCACGCCACGGCCCGCTGGGGAGAGGCTGTGGGGTCAAGTGAATCGTCTATTTCCATTGAAGTTGGCGACCAGGTGGTTAGCCAAGAGGGCGAGCGGATCAGAGTGGCCCCTTTTTGGAGAGATCGGCGATGCCTTGGCAGATGATGCTGCCAATCTTGGAAGTATATTGGAGGCTATCGACCTGGCAGCCGGACGTAAGAGGGATGAACTACTAGCTACGGGCCTTCCGCGGCGTGGTAATCCAGCCTCGCGAGATCGATTCTTGAGCCAATACATCGCACGCGTTACACGTGCCGCAGAAATCTATCCAGGGGCAATATGCCAATATTCACTTGCGACCTTTCAGGGTGAACGGCTTGCTCTTACCGAAGCTGGTCTCGAATTCGCGAGAGGACGGAATCCCTTACTCGACGAAGGTATTGCTGAGTTGAAAGCGACCTTGACTGAGGATGAACGGGCTTTCTTGAGAAATCACATCCGCGTGAACGTCACCGGCGAGTTTCACGACCTGCAATTGATTGTCAACGCTGTGATAAACGGCAAAGACACGCCAGACAGCTTATTGAAAGCTACACGAGGGAAACTGCCGGTGGAATGGAGCGACCTAATGGCTAGGACTCAAGTCTCGGGACTACTGGCGAGGGCAGTAGACCTGGGGCTTATGAGTCGGATCTGGGACGGCCGCAATGTGACATACGAGGCTTCACCTACTTGTTCTCAGTTTATGGCGGCGTAGGGAGGGGAATTTAATGGTTCGACCGACCGAATTGGAAGACAAGCTTGATGCATCAGGATTCCTCCGAGCGCTTCTGGCTGCCAACAGTAGCGCTTCTGTGAAGGAGATTCTGAAACAGCTCCCGGTTGTCGGAGAAAACGATTACACATTTAGCGCTGCGCACCCGGAAAAGGGCTGGCAGGAGGGATGTCTCCACTGGTATCCGGTGGGCGGTGATCGAGGAAACGCAGGGCGTATCAAACTCGCCGGTTCACCTGAGAACCCCTTGGCCGAAAGGCTCGTAAACGGGATTGAGGCAGTTATTGAGTTGGAGCGACAACTCGAATTGAAGCGGGACGCTAGTTTGCCTCCTCCGGGCAGTCCTCGCGAGGCGGTCCAGCGGTATTTTGAAATCCCACCGTTAGACGAATTGCCCGGGTGGAATCGTCCGATCCGAGGAAAAAGCGCTCAGGAATACGCCCGGAAGCTGGCAGAGAGAATCCGCCTTCGTCTCCTGCGCTCAAAGCGACCGGTTGAGTATACGGCGTTGATCGAAGACGATGGAATCGGCCAACTTCCTTCTAAGATGCACGAGACACTACTTTCCCTGGGCTCAAGCGACAAACCGGATAAGCCATATCTGATTGGTGTCTTTGGACAGGGTGGCTCGTCTGCGTATGCCGCAAGCGAATTTTCGTGGATAGTGTCTCGACGGCACGTAGAATTGGTGGGGGACGGTGCGGACGGCGTAGGTTGGACGCTAGTCAAACACATTTTCCCAGTTGGTCGCCGAGATGATTACTTCGCTTATCTCGCAGCTCATCCGGACGGAAGAGTACCGTGGTTCTCTCATCATCTCGGATCGAATATCGGGTTTAAGAATGGTACGCGGATCGGTCATGTCAACTACAATTTTGGTCGATCGGAACCTGCCCGGGAACTTTATCAATCACTGAACCATCTCCTCTTTAACCCAGTCCTGCCATACGAGCTATATACGCGCCCAGCGCCGGGACGCCCAGATCCGATGTGGGGTAACGGCTATCGTCTCTCCAGGCTAGCTGAAGGTAAGAAAGATCTAGATAAGCGGTTCGAACCGCAAGAGGTTCAGCGTAGGGGGGACCAAGACTAATGGCTAAGGCAGTTGTTGATCTCGACAAAAGTTTTTCGCCGGTGGTAAGTGCGTCTTACGGCACGGTTCGACTGAGAGTTGTTGTCCTGAAGCAAAAGGCTGCAGGCGAGTCAGAGGAATCAGAGATCGACGACCTACCGGGTGACGATGCCGAGGAGCCGATAGACAGCGGAAAGACGCCGCTCGATTCCTATTTGGAACGACCGCGAGGGCGCGGCAAGCAATGTGTAGTGTTTCTGGTGCATGGCCAGAGGCACGAGGGTCTCGATAACACCTTCGTGGTGCGGTCGTTGGGCTTCAAGTACTTGCGAAGTCGCACAATGATCGTAGTAGACCTGGACGACCTTGCCCCAGAAGCCGTGGCGGAGATCGTGCAAGGCTCTCGCCAAGGATTGTTCCGCGGAAATGCTTACCATGCGATTAATGAAAGGATCATTGCGACTTTGAAGGGCGATCCGGATCTGCGTCGTTTAGAAGCTGAAGCTGAGCAGAAAATAGCGGAACTGGAAACAGGCGACGAGGCGGTTCGCACGAAACTAGATCAACTGATCGAAGAGCATCATGCCGCAGGAAGCCGAGTCGGTGGTGGAGACGCCGAGGCAGGAAAGAACCAAGGTCTGAGCATGGCCGTACGCGGAGATAAGGGTACGGTGATTGTAGGTGCGTCGCCAGACGTTGGAGCAACCGGGGTGGGGCCGGTGTTGGTCACGGTACCCGAGGTCGCACTGATAAGGGTCAAGCCAAACGAGCGCCGGGTAGTAGTTTTACAGACGGAACCTCTGGGTGAATGGCCAAACGTAGAGCGAGTCTTGGCGCAGACTGAGCCGAAGATAGACGAGCTCTCTTTGTCGGTCACACAGGGCAGGACTAAAGGAACCTTGTCGTTGCTATTCAACGAGCCAGCTGATGCCGAGAGTGAAGACTATCCGATTTCGACGACTCTCCGCGTGTTTGCTACGGTCAAAGGTCACAGCGAGCCACGACTGCTTCAGAAGCAGGTGATCGTGTACCGTCCCGGACCGCCTCCACCGCCTCCTGCTCCGACGGTCTTGCACGAGCATCCGACTTTCCTGCGGGTTACGAGCCGCCAACCGTTGAAGCTACTCCCAGGTGGTCCATCGGTGCACGTAAAGCTTCGTTGGGATGGGGTCGACTCGCTAACAACTGGAGCGCCACCGGCTTGGCAATTTCATGCTCGGTGTCTGAATCTCGAGACGTTTCCAACTATCACATTCTCTAAGCCGAGCGGCGGCAAATTCGAACTGCTACTGGACGTACCGCACGGGATGCTTCCTAAGCAGGAGCTCCAGTTTGAAGTAGAAGGCGTTGAAAAGGCGGCGGGACGAAAGCTAAGCGCAGTCTTTCGGGCGGAGGTCGTAGAGCCCCCCTTGAAGCCAGAGGCACGGAAAGTTCCCGGGCCTGAGCTTGCCGGGCAGAGGAGACCTCCTTACGAGCTAAAGTATGTCAAGAATAAGGACTGGGCGAATCTGCCATGTTGGAACGGTGCCGAGTGGAGCGGAGAGGACGCTGGGTATTTTACTGAACCCGCCGAAGGTAAGGCCCTTGTATTGATGATCAACGTAGATGCGCATCTGCTCAAGAACTACAGTGCTGAGATGATCGAAAAGAAGCTTGACGAGAAGACGGTTCAGACGCGTCTTACGAGATACAATGCGCACGTCTCGTTTCATCTGTGGCAAATGTATCTCGATCTTAAGAAGAAGCGCGAGAAGAACAAGAACGGTGAAGAAGATATTAACGTTCCGAATGATGTGCAGATGCGCGGAGAGATTAATCGAGTCGCAGACACCCTGGTTAGACTGATGCGGGTGTCGCATTGAGCCACTGGTTGGACTACTGACCGGTTAGACCAGACCTACAGAGGTGAGGGGTGGAGGTGAGACGTGGAAGTTCTGTTTGGTCCCGGCGACGCGCCAAAGGTCGCGAGGCTGCGCGAAGCGGCGCATTCCGCAAAACCAGCTTCAGGCAAGACACATAGTTTTTATCGGTATCCCGCGAGATTTTCGCCGGAATTCGCCGAAGCTGTCATCAGCGAACTGACTCTTCCGGGCGATTGGGTGCTCGATCCGTTTTCAGGGGGCGGTACGAGCGTTATAGAAGCGCTCGCACTCGGTCGAAAGGCCATCGGAGTCGATATTAACGCTCTCGCTCAGTTCGTTACACGTGTTTCTACTACTCCTCTGTCTCAAGAAGACGAGCTTGCAATAGAGGCGTGGGCGGAAAAGACCTCGACTGATTTTGATTTTTCCGGCCACTGCGCATCAGAGCAGCTGAAGATTCGCAACTTTCCCCCCGCCCTGAGAAAGTTCATGTCCGGCGCGATTTCGTGTGCGGAGGCGGAGATGGCTATACCGCGGCGGCGCTACTTTGCCAGATGTGCGCTTTTGAGGTTGGGGCAATGGGCCCTTGAGAGCGTTAGGCCGCACTCGCGAATCGCCCTTGCAGCTAACGATCGACTGCCGACCGTAGTCCACTCGATGATTCAAGGTCTGCAACAACTAGTCGAGAGATGCAAGCTAGGCGGAGTGAGGAAGAACAGGATCACAGGAAGGCGAGTCCTCCTGAATCGGAGCACGATTGGGCTTGAGAATGAACCAAAACTGCGAAAGTTACAGCGTCGAGTTCGTCTCGTAATAACATCACCGCCTTACCCTGGCGTCCATGTTCTTTATCATCGCTGGCAGTACAGAGGACGCCGTGAAACGGGCGCTCCATATTGGATCGCGAACCTCAATGACGGACAAGGGGAGTCGTACTATACATTCGGGAATCGCAACTCAACCGCTGGAATTGATAGCTATTTCAATCAACTGTATATGGCCTTTCGATCGGTCCGACCATTTCTCTCGGACAATGCTGTTGTTGTTCAACTCGTGTCCTTTGGAAATTCGAACGCCCATCTTCCGCGCTTCCTCGATGCGATGGAAAAAGCCGGATACCAGGAGATCCAACTATCTTGGGATGCAGCGAAGCGTTTGCGACGCCGAGTGCCAAACAGGAAATGGTATACGAATTTCTCAGTTCGAGACGATCCAGGTTCGGAAATCTTAATGATTCACAGGAGCAAAGGCTGACGGTCACTCGGCGTTGGCGAGGAAAGGTCTTACCATTTTACTGATCGTTGATTTGTCGAATTCTCGGAAAAGATTGGAATGAGAAAGGTTGCCTTCATCAGCCACGCGAATCCCCAGGACAACGACTTCACGATTTGGCTAGGGACTCGTCTGACGACCGCCGGTTATGAGGTTTGGTCCGATCTAACACGGCTCATTGGTGGCGAGGAAACCTGGCAGGACATCGACGACGCGATTCGACATCAGGCGGCGGCGGTGATCCTCGTTCTTTCCCGCGATGGAGTGAAGAAGCAGGGGCTGCGGAACGAGCTCGCTGTTGCAGACGCGGTGGCCCGGAAAATCGGGCGGCCTGAATTCGTGCTGCCCGTCAAGATCGATGATCTTCCCTTCGACGAAGTGCCGCCTCAAGTGATGCCTCGAAACATCATCGATTTTTCGGGCGGCTGGGCAGACGGCCTAGAGCTAGTTTTGAAAGCCCTCGATCGAGATGGGGTGTCACGGAGGCAATCGGCACCCGCTGCAGCGCTCGACCAGTGGGTGAAATCGCGCACTGCACAAGGAAAGACGCTTGCGCCGATTAGCGAACCGCTGGTGTCGAATTGGTTTCCGATTCTCGCGATGCCCGAACGCATCAATTTTTTCGAGGTTCTCCGACCTCTGGACTCTCCCTCAGAAATCCAGAACCTTGCGGACGAAGTTTCGTGGCCGGCAGCCGCCTACCTGCGTCTTCTGGTCGGATTTGCTGATCTTGATGACTTCCGGGAAGAGCTGAAGGATCGGGCACCTTTGCGAACGGTCTATAGCGTGGGTCTCACGGATTTCCTCGCAGGCACAGCTACAGATGGTCCGTATATTGCCCTGCGAGCAGCGCGCAATCTGGTCACGAATCTAGTGAGGCAGGCCTGGGAAGGCGTCGCAAGAGCGAGAGGCTTGGAGTCATACACCGACGCGCGCGGTTCAACTGTCTTGTGGGTACCCAGAGGACTCCTGCCAGGTGATATCGGTCGATTCAGACGGGCCAACGGTAGGCGCGGCTGGAGGAAACTCGTCGGACGAGACAATACTCGGAATCTCTATTGGCACTTCGCAGTTCGTGGCGTGCCGAACCTTCTCTCAACCACGCGGCTTGTGTTCAAACCACATGTCGTCTTCTCAAGAGACGGCCGCACGCCCCTCGGTATGAGGCAGCGTCGAGGTGTCTGCAAGACCTGGTTCAACGCCAGATGGCGGGATTTGATTCTGGCATTTGGAGCTTTCATGGCCGAAGACGGAGACGACCTTACGCTCCCAACAGGCAGCACCGGAGGCATTCGCGTCGCTGCTCGGCCGATGTCGTTCGACGCGCCCGTTTCTCTGCTACTGGACGAAGATAAGGTTCCTCGCGAAAGCGAGGAAGGAGATGAAGACGACTTCGACGGCGTAGATCGGGAGAACGATCCGGCGTTTCTGGCCCCAGATGAAATTGAGGATGACACGCAACAGCGGGACGACGCCGAACAAATGGACAGCAATGAGGACAAGGATTCATGACCTTCGAGCCGAAGCTGATTCATCTGCCGGAACCAACCCTCACGTTTGGGCATGGGCAGACCCTGGAGCACCCGAAGGACGGACTCTTCCTTTTTGGTCCACTCGAAGAAAAAAAGCCTGCTGAGATACGAGTCGGCGCAATCGGAACGATACATGGGTTAGGTCGTCTTCGGCACTGGCTGATGGCCACAAGAAATTACATCCCCGCATATGACGCGACAAAACCTTTTCACTCCGCTTTTCCGGGTTTCGAGGCTGCATTTCGCACGTACTGGCCAGCTGAGCCTGTTGCCGAGATTTCGCTATCAGGTGACAAGATCGCGCGTGTCCTACGACTGTCCAATCGTCACGACGCAATCTATCAAACGGTCGATATCTTCGCGGAAAAGCTGCTTTCTTATCGCCGCGAGCAGGAGGTTGACCCGGCGTTTTGGTTTGTGGTGATTCCGGAAGAAGTGTACAGATTCGGTCGACCTCAGGTGCGACCACCTAGGGCGGAGCAGTCACCGTCAAAGCTCCTCCTTTCGGCGAAGCAGGCGAGGAACATCCTTGTTGAAGGATCGTTGTTCTCTCAAGACCGGGAAGCCGCTGATATTTATCGGTTCGAAGTGAACTTCCATAATCAACTAAAGGCGCGCCTCCTCCAGGAGAAAATAGTCATCCAAATAGTCCGAGAAACCACGCTCACACCTGACGACTTCGTAACTAACGGCAGACCACTACGCAGGGTGGAAGATCCGGCGACGATAGCTTGGAAGCTTTGCACCACGGCATTTTTCAAAGGCGGCGGAAAGCCTTGGAAAATCGCGAATGTAAGGTCAGGAGTCTGTTACGTGGGACTGGCATTCAAACAAGACCCCACCGCTCCGCGTGCTGACGGCTTTGCGAATGCCTGCTGCGGAGCGCAGATGTTTCTGGACTCAGGTGATGGTCTGGTTTTTCGAGGGCATGTTGGCCCATGGCATTCCGAGAAGACCGGAGACTTCCACCTCAACTACAAAGAAGCCAAGGAACTCATTTCATCAGTCGTGACATCGTACAAGGCGCCTGTCGGTGAGCCACCCCGACAGGCCCCGACCGAGGTCTTTATTCACGGTCGCACGTGGTTCTCGGACGACGAGTGGGCTGGCTTTCGAGCTGCAGTTCCTGAGGGAACGAAGGTCGTGGGCGTCCGTATCCGTAGCAGCGAAGACGTAAAGCTGTTTCGGCCCGGCAAACACCCAGTAATAAGAGGGTCAGCCCTAATGTTGACCGAACGGCTCGGCTATTTGTGGACAAATGGGTTCGTTCCTCGCCTGGGTACATACACGGGTTGGGAAGTACCGCGACCGCTCTCGATCGAGGTCTGTCGCGGTGAAGCAGAGTTGACCCAAGTCATGGCAGATATCATGGGGCTGACTAAGGTCAACTTTAATTCATGCATCTTCGCGGACGGATCTCCCGTGACGCTTAGATTTGCGGACGCGGTTGGCGAGATATTGACTGCGGCACCGATACCGGATCTGCCGCCCTTGCCCTTTCGCCATTACATTTGAGCGGAGCATGGGAAATATCCAGTTGGCTCCTCGCCGAGTTCGTCATTTCGATAGCAATTGGGACTTGAAATTGTTTTTTCCACATGAAGTGATGCCACGGGCTGCCCCCGAAAGCACCGCCAACCAGTTCTCTGGTCTACAAGTCACAGATCATCTAACTGAAAAAGCTATCCTGCGCTTGATGAAAAGTGGGTCGTTCCCCCAGGTAGCGGAAGACCCAGCGATTCTCGCTCTGGGCGTGGACGCCATTCTCGTGGGAAACTCGCTGAGCATTGGATCGGCCTTGACAGCCTGGCGGCGCTCACTCGATCCGTCGGACGGTACTGAGCGCTTTAATTGCAGTTCGGGCTGCATAGTCGATCTGCCTTGACCGTCCGCCTTTCTTTGACAGGTCGCGCGCATCCGGTATTTCGTTCCTAAGCTGTCGTTCTGAAAGGCCTCGGCTCGCTGCGTGCAACGCCCAAGCCATGTCGGCGCGATGCAAATCGTGCTGATAGCGCGGATCAACATGAAACTCAGCGATGGGCCGAACCGGGTTCTGGCTCGAGGTCGACCAAGAGCTTGTCTGTGTCGCGTTTACGGTGCCGGACTTTTCCGCGAGTGATTTTAACTGTTCAAGAAAGTCGTGAGCAGCATCGTAGGTCCAGCCCTCGCACTGACGCACGTGAGCGAACGGTGCCAATCCGTTCCGTAAGAGTCTTTCGGGCTTCCGATTCGTGAAGCCCGCGAGTCGACCGAAATGTCTCCAGTCCGCACTCGAGAGATCGCCGCCGAATCGCTTCGCGAGTTCCTTCGCGGCCCAACTGCTCATGTAGCGATCGAGAGTTTGTCCGTGCCTTAGCCAGACCTGAAAGTTTTGAGGTGAGGTCTCTACAACCAGGGCCGGCTGAAATCCGGCGTCCGTCATTCGAGCAATCGCGTCAACGCCAAGATCGTCGACCAGGCTCAACGCATGGACGCCATGTGGCCGGACGAAGATGTGCGCACCACGCGCGTTCTCGCGTCTGAGCCGCTGGATCGCTTCTTCTATCTGCCTCACCGTCCACGCCTCGCGAACGAGCATGCGACCGTTTGGTCGCAGAATGCCGATGTCGAGGTAATCGCTCGCCATCGCTGCGAGCTGTCTTCTGACCTGGCTACGGGTGACGACACTGCTCATCACTGATCATCCGCTTTCGCCTCTCGAGGAGGAGAAACTAGATCTTGGCTGTACCTTTGTTTCCGGAAGCCATGTTGCCCGTTGCATTTCCATTCCCATTTCCACCGATGTAGCGGGTGGAACCGCCGCCAACGCCGCCCTTGGCTCCCATCTGCCGAGTGAGCTTGGAGTTCAGGACTTGTGTCCCAGCATTCGGATCACTAGACGCAGCGGCGCTTGGAGCTGCGCCGACTCGTGCTTCAGGAGCATCCGCGGACGCCCTGGGTGCTTGCAAGCCCTCGTTCGCTCTGAATCGCGCCTCAACGCTTCCGTCGCTTCCTCCGAGTGCGCGGACCGCCTTGTTGCCGACGGCCTGCATCATGCTGGAGATGGGCTGGATGATCGTGCGGGCGATGAAAGCCGCTTCAAAAGCTTGATTGAGCGCAAGTCCGGCCGTGCCGCTGACAATGCCGGCGGCAGTCGAGGGAACCACCGTCGTTATGATTGCGAGGATAACGCTGTTTGCAACAAGGTTCAGAAGCAAAGGCCAATTCATCGGCGCTGAACACACTTTGGTTATGATCGACGATGGGGGGCCGGCGCCGAGGCCCGAAAACCAAGGAAGGGTAGTGGTGGCTGGCGCGCAGGCGGCTACCAACGCGTTGTTCCATTGAGTAGCGATCTTCACGCCGATCCCGAGTACCAAGTAAAAGAAGAGTAGACGCACGCCGGCCTTGATCACGTAGCCGAAATATCCTTCGGCGATCGGAGCGGTGAAGCGGCTGCCGCCGAACGCGAGAAGGATCGATGCGCCCCCGACGACGAGGTACATCTCAATGACCACCAATAGGGCGAGCGCCGCGATAATGGTGAACGACAGAAGAATGAAGAATGCTGCGACGGTCTGACCAAGAGCCATAGAGAAATTGGGAATCATGCCGGTGCTAGCGGGAGTGTTGTATATGGTCTCAGCCATTTGACCGCCAAGATCGAGAACTGTGCTGGGGCTGAGGTTGGGAACTCCGCTGACCGCCGCACCGATCGCGGAAAAGCTTTTCATGACGCCGGTCATCCAAGGGAACGCGTTGATCAGCATCAGATAGATGAACCCAGCGCTAAACAGGTGCCTGAACAAGCGCCCGATGTATCGAGGCGCGTCGCCTTGGTCGGTCATGTATTGGATGGCGGTTACGAGAATCTCGATAAATAGGAGTGCTGCGAATAGCTTGGTCGCGTAAGGCTGAATCCCATTTGCGTAAGCCTGTGCTGCGGCTGTGAATTGTCCACCGATAGCATTTGGATCCATACGAATTTCTCCAACTGCATTAGACTCTTTCGATCGCCCGATTGGATTAGTGCTGTGGTGGCGGCGGCGCGTTGTTTTTTGGATTGAAGGTATCGCCAGAGTATGGTGCGGAAAATACGGCTTGGTTTTGAGCCGCCGCTCGTTTCTCTTGGTAGTAATGCCAGCCCCCGTAGATTACCGCGCAGAAACCGATTCCCGCTAGAAACAGGATGATGGGATTGATTCGTTTCATCTCGCTGAATCCTCCGGCGTTGGGCAATGTTGCCTTAATGCTGGGACGGTGCGGGCGCGTTGTTCGTCGGATTGAAACTGTCACCGGGATATTGCTGTGAGAAGACCGCTTGCGCCGCCAGATTGCTCTGCACTTGCGCATTGACCTGATTGGCCGCCGCCACGTTCTGCGAGTTCATCTGCGCCATCACGAGTTGGCGAAGCATCTGGATCTGTTGGACCTGCGCAAGCGCCAATTCATTGTTCACTTGAATCGCTTGTAAATTGCCGATCGCGGTTTGATTCTTAAGTTCGAGCTGCTGAAGCGTAGCCTGCTCGGCGGTAAAATTCTGCGCCTGGGCCTGTGCAGATGCGAGCGCACCATTGAGAGTGTTGAGCGTGGTTGTGGTCATCGCCTGCGGACTCTGCGCTCCCGGAGTGCTGGTCACCTGGTAGCCTGGATATAGCTGTTGGAACTGCTGCGAGAGTCCTTGGAAGGTGTAAGAAAGCCCTTCTTGTTCGCTAATCAATCCGCCGAGATTCGTAAGCAAGTTCTGGTTAGACTGCCATACACCCGCACCACCTCCAGTGGTGTTCTTGATCATGTACTGAAGTTGCGAAGCGAGGTTCCGGACTGCCGCAGTTTCCTGCTGAAGCTGCGCGAGTTGTCGCGCATACACACTTGGATCAAAGACGATCGTTCCACCACCGAATTGGGCGCGCGCAGGGAGGGGCGCAGCTAATCCTTCGAACAGCGAGGCAACGAACCAAACGAGGAGCAACCAACGGATCCGACTTTGTATTGTCGTCTTCATCGTTCTCGCCTCCCATTAATGGGCTGTGCCATTTGCGTAGATGGCTTCGCTATTCGGAATCATCGGTTCTGAGTCTGGTTCCCTGCTGTCTCGGCCTCTCAGTTCGCTCCAATACTCGGCCCATTCTGAGAGGTTGCGAGCGCGGAGCCACTGGACTGGCCAATCGTCGCCGTATTCGCGGATCATGCTCCGCGCCTTGAAGATGTCTTCCTTGGAACCTGCGCCAACGAACGAAAGGGTCGCCGGTTCGAGTGCGAGATCGAAGAGGCGCCGGCCAAGAGGGGAGACATAGTAGTAATGCCTCTTAGGAATGGCGTCTGCGATGATTTCCCGCTGGCGCGGACTGAGCCCGAACCTGTGATAGAGCGCAGCGGTGTTGGGATTGCGCGCCTCGGGATTCGGCAAATAGATTTTTGTGGGGCACGACTCAAGGATCACATCGCAAAATGATGAGTTTGCAACCTCGGTGAGGCTTTGAGTCGCGAGAATCACGGCGGCGTTTTTCTTGCGGAGCGTGCGCAGCCATTCCTCGATTTTGGCGCCGAAGAGCTCGTTGGCCAGCATGATCCACGCTTCGTCGATGACGACGAGCGTTGGTTTTCCGTCGAGGCGCTGATCGATGCGATGGAAGAGATAGAGCAATACAGGAATCAGGACTTTCGGCCCCATCGCCATAAGAGTTTCAAGCTCGAAGGTTATGAACCGACTGTCTAGTAGCGTGTCGCGATCGGCATCGAGAAATCGCCCGAGCGGACCAGCGATTGAGTACTCGCTTAGAGCGGTGCGCAGCTCTTCGTCCTGAACCGTCGCGATGAGATGCGTGAAGGTCCGCGCATGCTTCGGGCTCTCGCCCAAAAGCTCCAGCGCGCGCCAAAGCGCCTTGCGGTGCTGGGGGAGAACCTTGAGATTTTGTAACTGCAGCAAATTCTCGAGGTATTCCTGCGCCCATGTTCTTTCGCCCTCGTCGTCTACGCCGATCAGCGGGCACGCGGCGATCTCGTCCTCTCCAATATCGAAGTGGTCTCCGCCACAGGCTTTCGTGAGGATGAACGATGAGTATCCCTTGTCGAAATGAAAGACTTGCATGTCTGGGACACGGAAAGCCTGCGCCTCGACGACCCCGAGGAACGTGCTCTTGCCGGCGCCAACCGGGCCGATGACTAGATTGTGACCTACGTCGCCGACGTGTGGATGATACCGAAAGGGCGTGCGACCGCTCGTGGAGGCGTGAATAAATGCCGGCGTCTCGTGGGGGTACATCGGGCATGGATTGGTTTCGAGACCGGCCCATACGGCGGTCGTGGATATTAAGTCTGCTAGATTCTGAGTGTGTACGACTGGCTTTCTGACATTGTGATGGCCGTGGCCGGGCAGTGAGCCGAGGTACGCGTCGCATGCGTTCAAGTCTTCTATCCGTGCGGGGAAACCGTGGTGCATGAAATGCTTTCGCACTTCCTGGGCGTGCGCATCCGCGACTTCGGGATCATCCTCGATGACGACGACGTTCATGGTCAGATAGCAGTACCGAACGAGTGCCCCATGAGCCTCGGCGACCGCCATATCCGCATCAGCCGCCATGTCGAGCGCGTGCTGATTCTGGAATGCTGGAGATGAACTCGAACCGGCGAAGCTCTCCTTGAGGAACGCCTTAAAATCGAGGCGCTTCTGAAACCAATTGCGCCGCATGGTCGAAAGCTGCTGCACGCCGGTGGTCGGGTCAAGCGTGATTGCGCGAATCGACCAGCGATAACAAAACGGAAGTTCACTCAGGAATGCGGTGATCTCCGCATGCGACTCCAGCGGAAATCCCGCGGGCGCGACGATGCGGATGTGACGACCCTCGATTGTCGGTGTGAAACCGGGCACGAATCGGTAGTTACCTAACAAAGCGTCGAGGTGATTGAAGGTGGCCGGTGGACGCACGAATGTGGGTCTTCCGATGATGCAGCTCTCCAGAAATGAGAGCATTTCACCGTCGTCCATGCGTCGGATTCTTATATGGCTGCTCAAGGCTTGCTCCAGCTCAGCGGCGGTCTCGCAGAAATATTCGAGCGTGCGATGCGCATTGTCCTTACGCCGATCACGACTTGAGACAAAGAGTTTCGCGGGACGCGATTGATAGTCGGGCGGCGGTCGGTAAGTGAAGCTCAGAGCGAAGCTAGTCTCAAGATGTTTGCCCTCGGCGGTGTAGTGTATTTCCCGCTCGCGATCGATGAGCGTGGTCGTCGCGTCAGGAAATGCGCCGCCCGTTGGGTAGTCAATACTGTGGTGGCGGATGAGATCAGTACTGATCATGAATCCATCGCCATGATGCGAGAGGATTCGGTTGGTGTGGTGTTTGAGAGCCGAAATCTCCAGAGGCGATGCTGAGTTGAGGTCAGGCCCGCGATACGCAAAGCAGGTCATCATCGCACCGTCCTTGAGGACAGCCACACCCGGTGCTCCTAGAA
>CAWHWI010000003.1:0-1084594 GCA_963833025.1 uncultured delta proteobacterium
GGGCGCTGGCGAGTTGCAGGATGAATGGCGCGCGCGCACCCGCGACGTCCGCGTCGAGCGACCATGTCGTTTTGTTGGCGCCGCCGGTCAATCGTTGCAGATCGTGGATCGTTCCCGTCGCTCCGACGTGACGCGCGATTGCGGCCTGCAGTCGCGCGGCGAAGTCTTCGCTGCTCATGTTTGTCTGGCGCGCGACTTTTTCATTTTTTTACCGCCCTACTCTTCGGCCGGCTTTCGGTCCTTGAAAAATCCGAACAGGTATTGCGCGACGCGCCGCATCTGGATTTCCTCCGAGCCCTCGGTGATGCGATAGCGCCGATGATGCCGGAAAATGTGCTCGAAGGGCTTATGCCGCGAGTACCCGATCGCACCGTGCACCTGCATCGCGCGGTCCGCCGCCTCGCAGACCAAGCGGTTCGCGCGGTAGTTGCACATCGCGACCTTGTCGGAAAGCTTGAGCGCGACCTCGGGCTTCGACATTTGATCCATCTGCCACGCGGTCTTGTGGATCAGGTTGCGGATCATCTCGGCTTCGGTGTGCAGCTCGACCAGCGGCCATTGAATAGCTTGGTTCGTCGCGAGCGGCTTGCCGAACGGCTTGCGGTCCTTGGCGTACTTCACGCTCTCGTTGATGCAATATTGCGCCGCGCCCAGCGAGCCGGCGGCCTGGCGAATGCGATTTTCGTGGACGAAGTGCTGCGCCACCGCCAGCCCGTTTTCGGGATCGCCAAGAATCGAGTCGGCCGGCACCGCGACGTCAGTCAGCGAGACGCGCGGGTGATCGGTCGGCATGTTGAAGGTCCACAAATATTCCTCGATTTTGAAGCCCGCGCTTTTGGTGGGAACGATGAAGCACGTGATGCCGCGCGGGCTGCCGTCCTTGCCGCTGGTGCGCGCGAACACGAAATCGTGCGTGGCGACGTGCAGGCCGGTATTCCACATCTTGGCGCCGGTGATTCGCCAGTGATCGCCGTCGCGAACGCCGCGGGTTTCCATCCAGGTCGCGTCGGAGCCGTGATTGGGCTCGGTGAGCCCGAACGCGATACGCATCGAGCCGTCGAGCAGCTTGGGAATGAATTCCTTTTTCTGCTGCGCGTTGCCGAAGTCGCGGAACATCAGCACGGTCGGCAGATTGCCGACGATCGAACTTTCGTTCTGCAAATCGTTGTGCAGCCCGAGCCCCTTGGCCGCGAGGTACTCGCGGATGATCGCCATCGCGAGGTTGGTGCCGTCCTTGCCGCCATATTCTTTCGGCAGCGCGTAGCGATAGTGTCCCGCCTTGTCGGCGCGCCGGCGCATCTCGCCGAGGAGAGCTTCCCATTCGTGACGCGGCAGGCCGTCGCGCTCGAAGTCGGTGCGCGCCCATTCGCGGCGATGGTCGAAAAAGCGGATGTTGTCGTTCTCGCGTTCGAGCGGCTTGATCTCTTTTTCGATGAACGCATCGAGCTCGGCCAGGTAAGCGGTTACATCGGCAGGAATAGTAAACTCCACGGCGATTCTCCTTAAGCGACACTTCTTTTGGCGCGGTTCTGACTGACCGAATGGAGCCGGAATGAGAAATTCATACCATATGTAGTGGTCCTGGAACGCCCCACCACCATCGGTAGCTTCGTTCCGTCAAAATTAATTTTCGCTGGGAGCGGTAGTCGCCCGATTTCCGGCGAGGGTAGTGTCTCAGTTTGAGTTTGGCGGGATAAAGCGGGACCAAGCGGGATGAACTGGGACCTAGGCATCTACGCTAGCGCCCTCAACAGCAGAGTTCCGCCACCGATTGCAATCAAAACACCGAACTCCAGATATAAGAACCGCATCGCTTCGGCTTCGTCCTCGGTTCTTCTCCATATCGGCGAAGAAAATCGCCCCAGCACATTGCGCAGACGCACGATCAATAAGCCGATAACAGTCAGCGACGCTCCGGCAAACACTCTACTGACTGCTGGAATCTCTCTGTGCAAATTTACAAAAAACCACAACGCGAGTCCGAATACGAGGATTCGCTCCGGCCAAAGCTTCGAAGGATTCATGCCGACTGTCCCGTCTTTTGATTGGCTTCCCATTCGTCCTTTCAAACTGAGGCACTACCGGGCGAGTACGCGTCAGACAGACAGTTAGGCATACCCTATGTGTAGCACGACAAATCGTTCGCCGTCAGGCTGAATAGTTCATCCCTCAAACAAACGGAAGCGGAACTCACTTCGCGAGGAATTCGCGGAGGCGGTTGGCTAGCTCCGCAGGTTTTTCTTCGGGGATGAAATGGCCACAGTCGGGAATCGATCCGCCGGAAGCGTGAAGCGCGACGCGGCGAAGCGATTCGATTACGAGATCGCCGCGGCCGCGGGGTCCGCCGCCGCCGAGTCCCAGCGTCGGCATCGGAAGTTTGAATCCGGTCGCAAGTGTGGCGCGATTGTCCGCGACGTCCTGCGGAAGCGCGCGGTAGAAGTTGAATCCCGCGCGCATCGCGCCCGCCTGCGAGTAGGTGCGCACGTATTCCGCGATGTCGGCGTCGCCAATCGCGCCGGCCTGGTCGCATCCGTTCATATAGAAGAATTCGAGATAGAGCCGTTCGCGGCCGTAGACGAGCGCCTCCGGCAGATCGAGCACCTGGTGGAACAGGTGCCACCATCTCTGTCCGCCACCGATCGCGGCGCCGGCCGGCTGATCGCCGGGGACCGGGACATCGAGCATTGCGAGGTGGCTCACTTCAGCTGAATGATCGGCGGCGAGGCGGAACGCGACCGGCGCGCCCCAATCATGACCGACGACGGCGAAGCACGTGTGCCCGAAATGACTGTGCATGAGCAACCAGATGTCGTTGGCGACGGTTTTCTTGTCGTAGCCGGTGGCTGGCCGAGTGGAATCGCCAAGGCCGCGCAGGTCGGGCGCCACGAGCGAGTACTTGTCCGCCAGCAGCGGCATCACGCGGCGCCATTCGTACCAGGTCTGCGGCCATCCATGGAGCAGAACGACCGGCGTACCCTGCCCCATCGTGACGTAATGGATTCGCACGCCGTCGAGACTGGCGTAGTGATGCGAAAACTCTGACGACGGCATCGAGCAGCCGATTCAGTTCGCCGCGGTCAATCGAGCGCGATGCGACTTCGTCAGCGCGTCCACGTCGAACTTGAACAGGCGCGCCGCGTTCAGGCCGAGGACTTTCGCGCGCGCGTCTTCGGGCAGGCTTCCCATCTCGCGCTCGATCGCTTCAGCCGAATGCGGCCAGCTTCCCTCGTGATGCGGATAGTCATTCGCCCACAGGAAGTTGTTGGTCAGATTATATTTCACCGCCAGATCGAGCCCGACCGGATCTTCCTGGAACGACGCGTATCCATGGGCGCGGAAATACTCGCTCGGCAGCATCTTGAGCCGCGGCAGCGCCCACATGTGATGCTTGTGATAGGCCTCGTCCATGGCTCCCAGAGCCCACGCGACCCATCCGATGCCCGATTCGATAGCGGCAAATTTGATTCCCGGGAAACGCTCGAGCACGCCGGAGCCGCACAGATTTGCGACCGGCTCGATGGTCGGGACGAGCGAATGCGAGACATAGTTGATCACTGCGCCGCCGTCTTTGCGCGCGGCGCGCGGGTCGCGTCCGGTCGAGACATGGAATGTGATCGGCAGACCCGCTTCCTGAATTACGGACCACATCGGATCGAAAATCGGCAGATTGTAGTTGGGATGACGCGCGTCATGCGCGCCGAAGATCGGCTTGCACGGGAGCGTCAGGCCGCGAAATCCCAACTTCGCGACGCGCTCGATTTCCTTGATCGAGCCCTGCAGGTCGGCGGTCGCGATCGCGGCGAGCGGCGACATGCGGTCGTTGTACTTGGCGAAAGTCTCCCATGCCCAGTCGTTGTAAATGCGGCATTGCGCGTGCGCAAAGTCGGCGTCGGGCGTCGCCCACATCGAAAGACCCTTATTCGGAAAAATCACTTCCGCATCGACGCCGTCGCGAACCTGATCCTTCAGCCGCTGCTCGGGATCGGCGCCGGCCTTCGCGCGGAGATGGTCCTCGCCTTCCAAACGGTTGTCGAGCAGGCGCGAGCGCGCCCATCCCTCGGAAATCGCCCACTTGACGCCGTTTTCATCGACCTCAACTCGTGGCAGCCGACTGCGATACTTGTGATCGATCCGCTCGTACCACAGATTCCCCGGCTCGTTGCAATGACAGTCCGCCGAGATCATCAGGTACTTGTCGGGATCGCCGGGCCGCACGGTGCGCTTCCATCCGGAATGCCCGGGAGTCTCCAGACGCCAACGGTTGGGTTCGTTGATTTCGCTTTCGCGGATATCTTCGCCTGCCATGACGACACCTCCGAAGCGGCTACCGCTATGCGCTTAACAATCGTAAATTAAACGCACGGGATCAAGCCTGCTGGTTTGCTGACCATTTCTCACAACAGCGCATTTGAGGGAAAGTGACGCTATGAGTGAGACGCTGCCCGTCGTTTACCTTGCGAGGCACGGTGAGACTGCGTGGAGTATCTCCGGCCAGCACACCGGACTTACCGATCTGCCGTTGACCGATCGCGGAGAGCGCAACGCACGCCGGCTTGCCGAGCGGCTGAAAGGACTGAGTTTCAACCAAGTGTTCACCAGCCCGCTGCAGCGCGCGGTCAGAACTTGTGAACTGGCGGGCTTTGGCGGGCGAGCTAAAGTCGATCGCGACTTGCTCGAATGGAACTACGGCGAATACGAAGGGCGCCGTACGGCGGAAATCCATGCGGAGCGCCCGGACTGGCAACTGTTTCGCGACGGTTGTCCGGGAGGCGAGTCACCGGATCAGGTCGGCGCGCGTGCGGACCGAGTGGTGAGGCGAACGCGGGAGATTGCGGGCAACGTGCTGATTTTCTCGAGCGGCCACCTTCTGCGCGTACTGACTGCGCGTTGGCTCGGACTGGAACCTGCCGCCGGCAAGTACTTCGTGCTGAGTACTGCGAGCCTGAGCGCGCTCGGCTACGAACACAATTTGTCCCACCCAGCGATTCAACTGTGGAACGATACGAATCACGTGGACCGTGGAGATTGACGCGAAGTATGATAACCCGGAAATCGTAAAACGACACTTTGGAGGAGAGATCATGAAGGCTACACAAGCGCTCCACGACCTGGGCCAGAGCATCTGGCTCGACAACATCACGCGCGATCTGCTCGATAGCGGCACGCTCAAACGCTACATCGGCGATCTTTCGGTCACCGGCTTGACCTCGAATCCGACGATCTTCGACCACGCCATCACTCACAGCAAATCGTACGATTCCGAAATTCGCCGGCTGGTCGGAACCGGCATCGCCGGGGAGGTTTTGTTCTTCGAGCTGGCCGTGCAGGACCTGACGCGGGCCGCCGATCTGTTCGCTCCGATCAATGAACGCACCGCCGGTGTTGACGGCTTCGTATCGCTGGAAGTCTCGCCGCTGCTTGCCTACGACGCAAAGAATACGGTGGCGCAGGCCACGGCACTTCACAAGAAAGCCAACCGGCGCAACCTGTTCATCAAAATTCCCGGCACCAGGGAAGGCGCGCCCGCGATCGAAGAAGCTATTTTTTCGGGCGTGCCCGTGAATGTCACTCTGATCTTCTCGCGCGATCACTACATGGCCGCCGCCGAGGCTTACATGCGCGGACTGGAGCGGCGGATCGCCGCCGGGTTGAGCCCCGACGTCCGGTCGGTGGCGTCGCTCTTCATCAGCCGCTGGGACAAGGCCACGATGGACAAGGTGCCCGACCCGGATCGCGACAAACTGGGCGTCGCGGTTGGCCAGCAGACCTACAAGGCATATCGCGACGTACTCGAGTCGGAGCGCTGGCAACGGCTGGCGAACTCTGGAGCACGCGCGCAACGGCTGCTGTTCGCCAGCACCGGCACCAAGGATCCCAAGGCGTCCGACGTTCTTTACATCGGCGCGCTGGCCGCACCCAACACGGTTAACACGATGCCCGAGGAGACCTTACTCGCGTTTGGCGAGCACGGCCGGGTGAGCGGCGTCATTCCTCGCGACGGTGCGGACTGTGAAGAAGTCCTGGCGGAGTTCGGCCGGGTCGGTATCGACGTGGCAAAGCTTGGCGCCGATCTGCAGACCGACGCAGCCAAGGCGTTTGTCGATTCGTGGAAGGATCTGCTGAGCGCCATCGAGACCAAGAGCAAGGCGTTGAAGTAATCAGCCCGACCTTTTTTCTCGCGACCGATAGGTGACGTGATGGCAACCGGCGGGAACGATGAAGGTAAAGAGTCCGGGTCAACTGACACGAACAAGGACTCAGGTCACGGAATCGTATCGGATCAGATACCGGAAGCGATCGCAGGTCTGAAGATAACTGCGATCCCCAAAGTGGCGACGGGGATTCCCGCGATACTTCATTCGTTTGCCTATGGCTGGAGCGAGATGGGCCCGCTGCGTATGACTCGCGCATGGCTGGCGGTTAACCAGAAGACGGGTTTCGATTGTCCCAGCTGTGCATGGGCTGATCCGGATGGCAACCGTCATCCGCTTGAGTTTTGCGAGAACGGCGCCAAGGCGATGGCCGATGAGGCTACCGTCGCGCGCGTGACACCTGAATTCTTTGCGCGGTACAGCATCGCGGAGTTGAGCGAAAAGTCGGACTACTGGCTCAATCGCCAGGGACGATTGACCTGTCCGATGATATTGCGTCCGGGCGCCACTCACTACGAGCCCATCTCATGGAATGACGCGTTTCAGACCATCGGCAAGGAGCTTACGCAGCTTGAGTCGCCCGACGAAGCCGTGTTCTACACCTCGGGCAAGGCGACCAACGAAGCGGCTTTCGTCTTCCAGCTATTCGCGCGGCTATACGGCACGAACAATCTGCCCGATTGCTCGAACATGTGCCACGAATCAAGCGGATGGGGGCTCAACCAGACCTTGGGCGTCGGCAAGAGCACGGTGACGCTGAGCGATCTCGAGCACGCCGGCCTTATCTTCTCGATCGGGCAGAATCCTGGGACGAACCATCCTCGGATGCTTACCTCGCTGCTCGCCGCCAAGCGGAACGGGGCGACAATCATCGACGTCAACCCCTTGCCCGAGGTGGGTTTGCTGCGATTCAAACATCCGCAAGAGCCGATGCATCTGTTAAGCGCCGGAACCCGGCTTTCGGATCGCCTGCTGCAAGTTCGCATCAACGGCGATGTGGCGCTGCTGAAAGGAATAATTAAAGCCGTGCTCGAGGCCGAGGACCGTTCGCCGGGCACCGTGCTCGACTGGGATTTCATTCGCAGCCACACCAGCGGCTTCGAGGAATTCCGCGAGCAGGTGAAGGCCTCTGACTGGCGACAGATCGAGGAACAAAGCGGCATCGCAAAAGATCAGATCCTGGAGCTCGGCGAAATCGCAGCCAGGGCGCGCGGCACGATCATCTGCTGGGCTATGGGATTGACGCAACACCGAAACGGAGTTGAAAACATCCGCGAACTCGTCAACCTGCTCCTGCTGCGCGGTAATATCGGAAAGGCAAACGCCGGAGTCCTATGCGTACGCGGGCATAGCAATGTCCAGGGCGATCGGACCATGGGTATCTGGGAGCAGATGGACGACGGATTTCTTGACCGCCTGCGAGACGAATTCAAGTTCGACCCTCCGCGCCGCAAGGGCTACGACACGGTCGAAACTATCCGGGCGATGGACGCGGGGAAGCTCAAGGCGTTCATAAGTCTCGGCGGCAACTTTCTTTCAGCAACTCCTGACACCGACGTGGTCGCGCGCGGGCTCAGGAAGTGCAGTCTTACGGCTTTCATCTCAACCAAGTTGAATCGCAATCACCTTGTTACGGGACAGACGTCGGTGATTCTGCCCTGCATGGGACGCACCGAAGTCGATATGCAAGCGTCGGGACCGCAGTTCACGACAGTGGAAGATACCCTGGGAGTAGTGAGTTCGTCGCGCGGCGTGCTCACGCCAGTGTCTGAACACGTCAAAAGCGGGGTTGCGATCATCGCCGGTATCGCCGCGGCAACTGTCAGCGGTAAGGGCGACGTGAACTGGATGAATTTTCTCAACTACGACCAGATTCGCGACCGCGCTTCCAGGGTCGTGGCCGGGTTTGAAAATTTCAATGAGCGCGTGCGCGTTCCAGGTGGATTCTACGCACCGGTGGCAGCCAAACAGCGGCGTTTCGACACGGCCACGGGCAAGGCGAACTTCACGGTCAATCCTATTCGCCCAATCGAACTCGATGCCGATCAGTACCTGATGATGACCATTCGCTCGCACGACCAATTCAACACGACAATTTACGGTCTGGACGATAGGTACCGCGGAATCCACGGCGGGCGTCGGGTGATTTTCATGAATCGCGATGACGTTGCCGAAGCCGGACTCAAAGAGCGGCAACTCGTGAACCTCACCAGCCACTTCCAGGGCCAGCGTCGAACGGTTCGCGACTTCAGCGTGATCCCCTACGACATTCCGCGGCGCTGCACTGCAACCTACTACCCGGAGACGAATCCGCTGGTCGCGCTCGGAAGCGTCGCAGAAGTCAGTAATACCCCGGCCTCCAAGTCGATCGTCATCAGCATCGAGCCTGGTGGCGGCGCGCACTAACAACGACTCTGTGATGATTAGCCCACGGCGAAAGATTGGGCGCTGTCCGCCAGTTACATGGTTCTAATCGTCATGGGGGTGACGGGCGCCGGCAAGACCACGATTGGGCGCGCGCTCGCAACCTCGCTCGGCTGGGAGTTTCACGACGGCGACGATCTGCATAGCGAGGCGAACAAGCGCAAGATGCATCAAGGGATCGCGCTCGACGACGCCGATCGCGCGCCGTGGCTGAGGGCGCTTCGAAAATTGATCGAGGCGATGCTCGCGGAAGGCAGGAACGGAGTCGTCGCGTGCTCCGCGCTCAAACAATCGTATCGCGACGAGCTGGTCGTGGATCGGAACTCGGTGAAGGTGGTCTACCTAGAGGTCTCGGAACCGGTCATCGCGGAACGGCTGCGCAATCGCAGCGGTCATTTCATGAATCCGGATCTTCTTGGAAGTCAGTTCGACACACTGGAGGAGCCTGCGGACGCGATCATCGTCGACGCCTCGATGGCTCCGGAAGCTGTCGTGAACGCGATCAGAGCCCGGCTTGGGCTTTAGTGCGTCAATCGATCTAATCACCGATAACTGGAGGCGTTTCTTCGACGTTCGGCGAGAGTTCTTCCAGCGTCTTGCCGCGAGTCTCGGGCACGAACCACATCACGATCACGACGCCGGCGATCGGTCCGGCGGCAAAGAGCGACGCCGCATTGCCTAAACCGCCAAGCGGCCCCGAGAGCAGCCCGATCACCACCGGCGACAGCATCCAGCAGATCTGCCCGATCACCTGCACGCACAGGCTGTATCCGGTGGCTCGAATCGCGGTCGGAAACAGCTCGGTCGAGAGGGCAGAGGTCGCGGTGCGCGCCGCCTGATACGCAAACATCGTGACGACTTCGGCCGCAAGGATCGGGCCGTAACCATCGCTGGTGAACAACATGTACATCGCGGCCCCTGACAACAGATAAAAGAAACTGGTCGTGAACTTTCGTCCCAGCCGGTCCATCAGGTAGCCGCTCAGCATGCTGCCGACCGTGCCCATCGCGTAGGCGAGAATTATCGCCGCGGCGACCTGGTGGGATTTCCAGTGATGATCGCGGCGGGCGTAGAGGCTGAAGTAGGTAACCGTGGGGCCGCCGATCAAACCGATCGAGTTCCATAGCCCGGCCATCATCAACAGTCGCGATCGATACGGTCCTGCAAACGGATGCAGGGAACTGCGAATCGACGTCCAGAATGCGGGACGCTCGTGGCCAGCCGCGGCGCGCGCCCGCTCGAGCGCCAGGTAGCGGCCGGTCTCGCGTAAGCGGCGCCTCAAAAATGCGACCATCACCAGCGGCGCGATGCCGAGCAGGTACATGCCGCGCCAGCCCCATCGCGACTCCGCCATGATGGCGTAGGTGAGTGCGGCGGCCGTCACGCCGAGAAACGCAACCATGTGCAGGGCAGCGACCGCGCGTCCACGCCGCGAGTCGGGAAACTCCTCGCTGATCATCGTGACGGCAATCCCGAACTCGGCCGCGAGGAATATCTGGGCCACGCTTTGAAAGATCGTAAACGATCGCACACCTCTCGAAAGCGCGGTGAACAACGTGAGAATGGTGTAACAGAGTACGGTCGTCGAGATGATCGGTTTTCGCCCGTAGCGGTCGGCGAGGATTACCACGAAGAACGACAGCATCCCGCCAAACCGCACGATGGTCGCCATCAGGCCGATGGCTGGATCGGCGAGATGAAAGGTCCGCGCGATTTCCGGCGTCGCCAGGTGGAAGATCGTGATGTCGTAGCCTTCGAAAATCGTCGCCGACATCAGCATCGCGAACAGCGCGGCCAGGTAGCGGCGCGGCCGAGGTATCCAAGGCAGCGTCGGCGGTTCTGACGGACGGTGTGGATGAGCGGCTTGCATCACGGTTGATTGCGCGCGCGACGCGCGCGTCACCTCGATAACGGTCTCAGATCGCGAAATCCTCGGCAAGCCGTGTTGTCGAGCGACGACAATCTACTTCGAACGCCCGAGGAGTCTTATGTGTTGCGGGCTACGGGCCGCATTATCGTGGAGTTCGAGCGTGCCCTCGAACTTGCCCCGATCGTGCGGCGCGAACTCAACCGAGATTGTGCAAGTCCCCCCATTAGCCGCGATCGTGTCGCACGTGTTGGCGCTCACGTTGAACGGCGGAGTGGCTGCAGGAGCCGTCGCGAACGATATTGGCACCGGGCTGCGATTGACGACGGTGATGCTCTGAGCAGTGCTGACGTTGTCCGCTTTCACCGCTCCGAAGTTCAGCGATTGTGGAGTCGCCTTAATCCTGGGTGCGACGCCGTTGCCCTTCAGTTTGACGGTGTGCGATCCGAACGAGGCGTTGCTGTTCACCTGCAGCGAGCCTTTTTGTTTACCCTTAGCGACCGGAAGCGATGCGACTTCGATCGTACAGGAAGCGCCAGCCGGCAGCTCTCGCGGGCAACTATTCGATGTCACGGAAAATCCACCGCTCACCGTCGGCTGCCACAAGGTCACTGCCTCGGCCGAATTGTGGTTGACAATCGCTATTTTCGACGGCGGGCCCCGATGGCCTACCACCTCGCTCGCGAACGTGACTGACCGGGGGCTTAAGTCCAGCGTCGCGGAAACGGAACTTGGACCGGCGGTTGCGGCCGGCGTCGGCGTGGCTGTCATACTCGCAGTCGCGGCCGCCGCGTAACCGCTCATGCCGGCCGCTGAGGTAAATCCGACGAGCGCCGCTGCACCCACAATAACCCCCCGCAGCGATCTCCCCTTCACTTCGTCCGCCGAATGTTTCTATTCCTTTGTGCACGCGCATCTTACTGACGTAAATTCGAAACGTCCATGACCGGCAGTGGCTAGGTGCAATCGCGTTGAAGCGCCGCTCAGCGCGCACATGAAAACTCAAAAACGGGAGCAGGCCCGGAATTCCGGGCCTGCTCCTACTCCAAGCTGGGCCGCGATGGGTCTCCTCCCCCCGCGTCGCGACCCAAAGCTGTATCAATATGTAGCGCTATACGGCCGGCGCAGTCACCGCAGTCCGCATCCCCAAACCTTGCTGAAAGTTCTTGCGGTTGTGACGCATCGCCGAAATCATCATTGCGATGGCCAGTACCGCGCCGACGATCAGAATCAGGTCAGCTGATTTAACTGCTGTTCTTCGGTTGATTCGCATCCTCATCAGATCTTCCCGGTGTGTTTGCCTAAGGCGCCAACGCACCGTCCTCAACTGATAGTCTGCGCAAAACTTGGACCGCGCGTCGCGGGAAGGCGGCATGCTGCCCGCGTTCGTGCGCGAGCTTCGGACAAAGTGAATTTTCTCCTTCATTTTGGCGGATTATTATCCAATCTTCACTTCCGACGGTCTGGATCCCGGACTTTGCGGCTCTCCAATTTGTAGCAATCCTCTAACAAATGCTAGTTGCACCGTTGCAAATCGTCTCAAAATCGGTCGATCTTTGCCTCAGTTTCGCGTTTTTGCGCCCTATTTAACTCGGTGTCGGAGTCGCCTTCGGTGTGCGCGTCGGCTTTGGAGTCCGCTTCGGCCTGGGCGTGCGGGTCGGCCTTGGCGTGCGTGTTGTTGTCGGGGTCGGCGTCGATGTTGGCGTCGCAGTGGCTGTCGCGGTCGGCGTCGCCGTCGCAACGGTCCCGCTCAGCGCGATCGTTCCCCACCAAGTGCCCCAGGTATTGTTGGTGCCCGCGTATTCCTGGATCGTCCACAGGTCGATGTCGTTGATCGGATCGACGGCAACATTGCTGTAGTCGCCCCATCGATTGTCTCCCGTGCCGAAGTCCTTGAAGTACGGCGCCTCACCCGCCTTGAAGACCGTGTCGGCCTCCAGCGTGTTCAGCGGATCGCCGTGCAACCGGAACGAATAGTTGGCGCTCGCATACTGAGACGCGCCGAATCGCGAGTAGCCGATCATCATGTCGTCGTTCGCGTTCACGTCCACCGTCGGGTACGCGTAATCGAACTGTCCCGTCGGATCGTCGCGCTCCCCGAGCTGCTGCACGACGCCGAGGCTGCCGCCGGCGGTATCGATCTGCCACCACTGCGCCGACGAGTGCGTCGGCATGCCGGTGAGCGGGAAGAAGACCGTCTGCGCGGCCCACAGCGAGCCGTTTCGATAAACGCAATTCTCGATTCGGTCGTCGTCCGTATCTATCCGCCACGTCGAGCCAAGCTGCGGCGCAAAATTCTCGGCCCCGGCATCCTGCCATCCGTTCGCCGCCTTGGGAAAAGCGACGCCCGTCGTCAGCACCTCCGATCCGATCGCTCCCGTGATCGTGCTTACGCGGAGCGTTCCGCCTGGGCCGTCCCAGTTCCTCACCAGGTACTCAGTCGGGAGCGTAAGGTCGTGGGTCACGGCCGGATAGTCGGTAAATCCAGTGGGATCGTGGAACACCGTGTACTGGCCGGCGCCGCCCGCGTAGAGGTCTGCCTTGTCGAATGCGTAAATGTTGGACGCCACAAAGCCGCCGCTCGTAGTGAAAACGTTGGTCTGTACTACGATCCAGTCGCCGTTGAAGCCGAGCGTCGGATAGTCGGCCCAACTCGCGCCGCTCGCGTCGACGGGCACCTTGTAGAGATTCCAGCCACCGGTCGGATCGTTGGTCTGCGATACCCCAACCAGGATGTAGGCAGTTGCCGATACGGGATTGGCGCCCGACGAGACGATCCATCGGTTCGCGTACCGATCGAACAGCACGCGCGGGTCGAACGCCTCGTTGATACCGCCGAGGCTCGACCAGAACGAGGCAATCGGAACTGAGCTCAGGACCACGCCGGTGCGCGTTTCAATCGTCACGTTGCTGTTCAGCACGGCCATCAGATGGTTCGGGCCGACGGTCCCCTGCGTGTCGGGCGGAGTCACCGTGCCGTTGTCGCTGCCGCCGGGAAATTCCGCCTTGCGAACGCGACGCCGCTTCGAACTGTCGGCGCCATGCTCTGCCGCGTCGGCATTGTCGCCCTGATCGAAGCCGTCGCCGTCATCCTGAGAGATTCCCGCGCGTCCAGCGAGCGGCCGCTGAATCGCAACCGGGTGGTCGTACTTTTTCGCGTCAAGTGATCGAGCTGCCGCGTCCACAAAGTTGGTCGTCGAGCGTCTCGCTGCGACCGCCTGCAGACCCGCGATTTCAACTTGCGCCGGTGGCGAGATCTGCGCATGAGCGGGCGTCACGAGCCTGGGCGTCCAAGCCGACGCCCCGGCCAAAACGAGCGCTGCCGCAACCGCGAAAGCCAGGTAATTGGCGTTTGCTTTGATGAATGGTCGGCTGTTCTGCAACTAAAGGATCCTCCGAGACGAGCGATGAACGCGCATCACAAGGCCTATTAGAGCAAGTGTTAAGCCGACTACGCTTTTATAGACTGATTCCTGAGAATGAAGGCGAATGCTTGACGAAGAGAACGTAGAATAGGTTGAGTTCGTTCGAGTAATTCAGCGGTCCCGCCCGGACCGACTCATATCCCGCTTTTGCTCACAGTCGTCATCACGATGCTGTGTGTCGCAAGTTGGGACACTGGTGGCACCGGATCGCTACGCCGGCCTGTGTAGGCTTACTACTGCCAGCAGGCCGCTCGATCGTGCCCTCGATCGCAGCGTCTGGATGGGCGCGAATCGGTCGGATACGATCGCGCGATGGCCATCAAGCGAGTTTGTGTCTATTGCGCGTCGAGCCGCCTGTGCGACGCCGCCTATCACGACGCCGCCGCACGCCTGGGCCGCACGCTGGCGCGCAACAAGATCACCCTGGTTTATGGCGGCGGCAGCGTCGGCTCGATGGGGCATCTTGCGAACGCGGCGTTAGCCGAAGGCGGCCGCGTGATCGGCGTGCTGCCGCGTTTCATGTACGACCTCGAATGGGGGCATCGCGGGCTGAGCGAGCTGCTGATCGTAAACGACCTGCACGAGCGCAAGCGCCTGATGATCGACGAAGTCGACGCGGTGATCGCGCTGCCGGGCGGATGCGGCACGCTCGAGGAGCTGTTCGAAGCGATCACGTGGAAGCGGCTCGGACTATTCAGCGGCGCGATCGTGCTGGTCAACACGCTGGACTTTTATTCGCCGTGCGTGTCGTTCCTGGAGAGCTGCATCGAGCGGCGTTTCATGGACGAGCGGCATCGCGCGATGTGGTCGATCGTCGAACGCCCCGAAGACGTGCAGGACGCGATCGCCGCCGCGCCGCCCTGGCCGCACGAAAATCGCAATTTTGCCGCACTGTGACGCGCTAGCTTTCGATCTTCCGTATGGCGGCGGTTTGGTCTTGCGATAGGTCGGCTTTCAGGAATTCTTCGGTGCCGGGGGTGCCCAATTCGAATTCCGGCGTGTGATGGATTTTGATCGTCACGTCGCTGGTGCGGCAATCGAGCATGTGGCCGCCGGCGCTGCGGTCGGCGGTGATGAAATGCAGGTGATATCCGGGCACGTTGACGCCGCGCAGGTAATCGGGCGTGAAAAATCCGACGATGGTGCCTTCGACGTCGTGAAACTCGAAGATTGGTTCGTCGCGCGCCGCATCCTCGAGGCCGACTGACTTGTCCTGTTTGGCAACGGCGCGAGTCTTCACGTAGTCGAAGCGCCCTTCGATCCGGAGCGCGTGGAAGATGTTCTGCGAGGGAAGCATCGCGGCGACGGCCGCGAGCATCGCGGGCTGATCGCATGGGCGATCGAGCCGCGCGCTCTCGTCGGCCTTGAAGAAGCTCACCGTCGCGAACGGCGTGCGCGTCGAGTCCTCGACCGGGTGCGCGTGGCCGTCGGCGCGCACCTGGAAGACCTTGCCGTCGAGCTCGATCATCTCGCCGTCGAGCCCGTCAAAGGTGCCAAGACCGAAGTCGCCGTGAGTCTTGAGCTCACCCATCGTCATATCGCCGGTAGAAGCACCTTGCATCAACGCGTTAACGGTCGAGGTTTGAAACACAGTCTGATCTTCGTCGCCGAGCAACCGCTCGAGGGCCTGGATGACGATGGCGGACAGCGTTTGTCCGGTCTGTTTGCGTCGCGCGCCAAGTTGGGTCGCGAGCGCGGGCGGCAAGTGGATGCGCAGCGTCAGGTGCTTGGGCATCCTGCGAGTTTATCGGAGGTGAGTGCTGGTTGATATTCGCTCGCGACGACAATCATACAATTTCACTTTTTCTGAATGAGTCTTTGTCGGAATAGAACCTAAAAAAACGTTTTTTTGTTTGGAGCCTTGCCAAGGTTGGCCGCCTGTTCTATACGCGAGGCGGAACCAGAAAATTCAAATTGAAATTCCCGCCTACATCCTCTGACGCGAGCAAGGGGTGCACCTACGGCGTGGAATCTTCACTTCCGATTGACGACGTCGGGCCGAGCAACATTCCTGACGTCGTCTTCATCAAAGCGGTCGTAATCAATAGTTGTGTGGTTTTTGGGGATGGAATTTTTTACTTTTTTTACTGTTTACAAAGGAGTAAACATGCCGACAACAGTTCTAACCAACGGTTTCAGCGTCCGCACCTACCAGGTACCGCCCGCCTCTTTCGACCTTGACAAGGCCAGTGACCGCGAACGCGCGATATACGGAATCCCGCGCTGTTCCGTCGCCTTCCGCGATCTCGCGAAGCGCTGGGAGGCAAAGGCGCGGCAGTTCCGCATCGTCGAGCCGGTATTCAGGCCGCGGGAGATAAGGCGCATGCGTCTGCCCGGATTCAGGCCAGGCTACGGCCCCGAGACCTCGACGATCTGGTCGGGTGGGATCGTGTTCCCATCGAGCGTCGACAGAGTCAAATGGGTCGAGGGCACCTGGGCGATGCCGAACGACTCACCGCCGGCCGGGGCCAAGCACGGGATTTGGTACACCGCTTCCACCTGGATCGGAATCGATGGCGACGACGGCTCCGGCGACGTGCTGCAAGCCGGCTGCGATGCGGACGTGATGAGTTCGGGCGGCGCGCTGCGGCATCAGTTCAATCCGTGGTGGGAGTGGTATCCAGCGGGTTCTTTCTGGATCACCACGATTCTGGTGTCACCAGGCGACGAGCTGACCTGCCTTATCTGCGTACATCCGGGCTCGACGACGGCTGCCTCGATTTTCCTGGGCAATGTCACGACGAGCGTGGGATGCTTCTTCTCAGTGGCGGCGCCTCCTGGGATAGCGCTGCTGGGTAACTGTGCGGAATGGATCGTCGAGGCTTTGGAGACCTATGACAACACGCCTAAGCTGGCCAAATATACGAAGGTCAAATTCACCGAGTGTCGAGCAGGCACGGTTGGCGGCTACACGGTGAGTCCTGGCAGCGGAAGCGCGATCGACATGGTCGACTCGAGCAATGTGGTGATTTCAAAGGGCCAGATTTTGGGCAAGACCGAAGTGCAGGTGTCGTACGTCTCAGCTCTGTCGCGCGATGGCGCGAGAGAGCTAGCTGAGGGGATCGCGATGGATGCTAGCTGACCTAACAGCTACTTGGGATTTTCGACTGGTTGGACGTTTTCGCCGTCGCGGGCGGCTTGGCCTACGTTTACTGCTACCTTGTCGCTGGAGTTTATGCCGCTGGTGATTTCGACCATCTGGCCATTGTCGTAACCTAGTACTACCTCGGCCAGGTGTAGCTGGTTATTCCGGACTACTGGCACGTAGACTTTGCCGTCGCGAAATACGAGCGCGTCGTCTGGGACCATCGGAGCGCCGGTGCCCATCCTTATTGTGAACTCGGCGGTCGCGTACATTCCGGGGTATAGGACCTGGCCTTCGTTGGGTAGGTCCACTTCCACCAGCATCGTCCGCGTGTCGGGTGACAGCGCTTCGGGATGACGCGTGATGGTGCCGGTGAATTTCTGCTGTGCGTATCCCCTGGCCGTGATCGTCGCGGCGTCGCCGTCCTTAACGAACGGTGCGACGTCCTGGGGCATGTAGGCAAACACGCGCAGCGGAGCCATCCGGGAGACTGTGATGATCGCGCCGTTGCCAGGCGTGCCGGGGGTAGTGTTCGCGGGCACAAGGTGGCCAGGATCGATGTACCGCGCCGTTACGATGCCGTCGAAGGGCGCCGTGATCGTCTCGTAGGCCTGATAGGCGATGTCCTGTGCCAGGGTGGCCTTGGTCTGCAGCATAGTAGCGTGGGATTCATCGGCGGTCTGCTGCGGGATGACGGATTGGTGCACGAGGATCTGGTTGCGCTGGTCCGTGATGAGGGCGATGTTGTAATTCGCGCGCGCGTTGGCGGTCTGCTGATCGAGTTCGGGCGACGTGAGGATGGCGAGCACTTGTCCCTGATGGATGCGGTCGCCCTTATCGACCTTGAGGGTCTTCAGGTAGCCGGGGACCTTGGCGTAAACGTCGGTCTGATCGAAGCCTTGAATGGTCGCGGGCAGGCTGAGCACGCGAGTCGGCGCAGCCTGCGAGACGCCGGAGACGAGGACATGCGGACCGGCCTGGTTTTCACTCTTTAGTTCGGAAGTCTGGCGGCCGATCCATAGCTCGCGGGCGAGCACTAGGCCGGCGGTCGCGACCAGCGCGACGACGATCGCGACGATCCATCCGGCGAAGAAAAAACCGCCGGGTGCGGGCACGCTGAAATTTTTCGGATCGTCTTCTAGCTCAGGCATATATTAATACTAAGCACCCGGCAGCGTGACTTCTTCGATCTCGCGGTCGCGCTGCTTCTTTCCGATCACATCGCGGCCGAAGATCGAATAGACGGCCGGCACGACGAACAACGTCATCATTGTGGCAGCCAACAGCCCGCCAATCACTGCACGGCCCAGCGGCGCATTCATCTCCGAACCCGAACCGAGCGCAAGCGCCATCGGCAGCATGCCGAGAATCATCGCGAGCGCGGTCATGATGATCGGGCGGAAGCGGGTGCGCCCAGCCTCGATGGCGGCGGCGACCGGGCTGTAACCTTCCTCGCGCAGGTCGTTGGCGAAAACGATAAGCAGGTTGCCGTTGGCGACGCCGACGCCGACCGCCATGATCGCACCCATCAGCGATTCGACGTTGATGGTCGTGCCCGTTATCGCAAGCATCCACAGCACGCCCGCCAGCGCGCCCGGCACCGCCATCATGATGATGAAAGGTTCCAACCACGACTGAAAGTTCGCGACCATCAGCAGGTACACCAGGACGATCGCGAGAATGATGCCCTCGCCAAGGGTCTTGAACGAATCGCGCATCGCCTGGCTCTGGCCGCGGATGACGACATGGGTGCCGGCGGGCAACGGGCCGAGGTTGTTGATCTCGCGCTGCACGGCGGAGGCGACGCTGCCGAGGTCGCGGCCACGGGCGGCACAGTCAACGTCGATGACGCGCTGCACCGTGTAATGCGCGACGACGGCAGGGTCCCATCGGTGAGTGATGGTGCCAAGGTTGCCGAGCAGTTGGGGCTGGGTCGTGGTCGTGCCGTCGACGGACGCGGTTGACGCGGGTTGTCCGTTGATTCCAGAAGACGACGCCGGAGTGCTCAGCGGAATGTTCGACAGCGCGGCGACCGAGTCGATCAGGTGCTGCGGCGACTGCGCGATGACGCTGTAGTTGACGCCGTTTACCGGGTCGAGCCAGAAGTTCGGCTGCAACAGCGAGGCGCCGGAGAGCGTAGCGAGTACGCTCGAGGTGACCTCCTGTTGCGTGATGCCGAGTTGCAGCGCCTTGTCGCGATCGACGTCGACATAGAAGGTCGGGTAATCCTGCGGCTCGGCGATGCGGAGATCGCTGACGCCGGGAATCAGCCGCATCCGGTTCTCGAGGCGAAGCGCGATTTCGTAGTCGGCCTGCAGGTTGTTGCCGTTAATCTGCGCATCGATAGCCGCGGGCAGCCCGAAATTCAGTACCTGGCTGACGATGTCGGCGGCCTGAAAGTAGGTGGTGATATTTGGAAACCGGCGCGCCAGAAGATTCCGAATTTTATTCTGGTAGAGCGCCGTCGGCTTATGCTCGGGCTGCAACTGGATCAGCACATCGCCATCCTGCGGTCCGATCGTATCGGTCTGATAGAACGCCAAATCGTAGGAGAGCGGCAGACCGATGTTGTCGCTGATGCCTACCAGCTCGTTGGCCGGCACCACGGTGCGAATCGCGCGTTCGATCTGGTCGATCACATACTCGGTGTGTTCGACTCGGGTTCCGGTCGGCATCCGCACGTGCAAGCTCATCATGCCGGCGTCGATGCTGGGAAAGAAATCCTCGCCGACCACCAGCAGGATGGCAGACGAAGACAGAATGATGATTGTGACGAAAGCCAGCGAGAAACCTCGGCGCGCGATGAACTTGGCCAGTCCGATCCGATAATAGTGCTTGACCCGCTCGAAGCGCGCGTCGAAACCGCGCACCACGCGCCCCCATCTGCCGCTGCCCAGGTTCTCCTCGTGGGTGTCGGGCAGCAAATAGCGCGCCATCGTAGTGACCAGCGTACGCGACAGCAGGTACGAGGTGAGCATTGAGAACACCACCGCGAGCGCCAGCGGAGTGAACAGGAATTTCGCGACGCCGGTCAGCAGCACGACCGGAAAAAAGACGATGCAAATCGACAGCGTGCCGACCAGGGTCGGCATTGCAATCTGCGACGCGCCGTCCAGAATCGCGACCAGCAGCGGTTTGTTCATCGCGTGATTGCGATGGATGTTTTCCACCTCGACGGTGGCGTCGTCAACCAGCATTCCCACCGCCAGCGCGAGGCCGCCGAGCGTCATCGTGTTGATGGTCTGGCCGCTGAGCTTGAGGCCGATGATCGCCGTCATAATCGACAACGGAATCGAGGTGATGACGATGACCATGCTGCGCGGCGAGCCCAGGAACAGCAGCACCATGATCGCCACCAGGAACGCGGCCGTGACCGCCTCCTGCACCACGTCTTTCAACGCCGCGCGCACGAATACCGACTGGTCGAACGTCAGCAACACGTTCAGACCTTTGGGCGCGGTGGCCCGGATCTCGGGAATTTTTGCCTTGACGTCGTCAACGACGGTCAGGGTGGAAGCGTCGGCGTGCTTGACCACCAGCAGGTAGGTGGCGTCCCGTCCGTTGAAGCGCACCACATTGGTTTGCGGCTGATGGGTATCGGTCACGTGCGCGACGTCACCCAGGAAGACCGGCGCGCCATTGAGATACTTGATGGGCATCCCGTTGAAGTCGGGGACCCTCGGCACCGACATGTTCAAGTCGACGTTGTATTCGTAATTGCCCATCTTGGCCGTGCCCGACGGGATGACCACGTTGGTGGCGTCGAGCACGTTGCCGACGTCGTAGGCGGAAAGCCCGTTGGCGTAAAGCGCCGTCGGGTCGAGATTGGCGATCACCGCGCGTTGGACGCCGCCCAGCGGAGCGGGCGACGAAAACCCGGGAATCGTGAAGAGCTGGATACGGATAAAATTGAGCCCGTAATCGAAAAGCTTGGCCGTCGAGAGAACGTCGCTAAAAATGTTGAGCTGCGCGACCGGCACGTTGCTGGCGTTGTACGAAATGATCTGCGGCGGCTCCACGCCGCGCGGCAGGTTGCTCAGGATGGTCTCGGACACCGCGTTGATCTGCGCTATCGCGGCGCCGATGTCGCTGCCCGGATAGAAATAGACTTTGAGAATCCCGATGCCGTTAATCGATTCGGATTCGATGTGCTCGATACCGTTGACGGTGGTCGAGTAAGCGCGCTCCGAGATGAACACCATGCGGCGCTCGACGTCGAACGCGGACAGCCCCGGGTAATTCCACACCACCATAACCACCGGGAGATCGATCTCCGGGAAGATGTCCGTGTTCATCAGGCCGAAGCAGAGCGCGCCGAGCACGAGCATCAGCAGCGCCATCACAGCGACGGAGAGTGGCCGGCGAAGCGCGAGGCGGACGATCCACATAAGGTGTGCCGGAGACCGTAGTTAACTGGTTAAGTGCGCGGTCCTGGAAACGGGCAACGGTTACACATACCCGCGAGCATTTTTCAAAATATTTGACGGCGTCGGGTGAGGCAAGTTTTCAATTGATGAATGGAGAGCAGCGGAGAGTCAGTGGAGCGGTCCCGCGATTGTCCCCGTTCCCTCGAGGGAAGGGGTTAGGGGTTAGGTTGCTGGTCCCTTAGGGGAGAACCGCCGTTCTAGGGAACCGGCGCCGCGGCCAGCAGGCCGGCTGCTTCGTCGTAGCCCAGCATCAGGTTCATGTTCTGGACGGCCTGCCCCGAAGCGCCTTTGCCGAGGTTGTCGATCGCGGTTATTACCAGCAGAGTCTCGCTGCGGCGATCGAGGATGAACGCCAGTTCGCAGAAATTCGTGGCGCGCACGTTGCGCAGTTCGGGCAGCTCGCCTGGCTTGAGGATTCGCACGAAGCGCGACTTGGCGAAGCTGGCCTCGAAGGCGGCGTGAACGTCGCTCTCGGTGGTGCCGGCGCGCGGGCGCATGAAAATCGAACTCAGCAGACCGCGCGTGATCGGCAGCAGATGCGGTACGAACAGCAACGCGATGTCGCGGCCGAGCGCGGCGGAGATTTCCTGCTCCATCTCGGGGACATGGCGATGGTTGCCGACCTTGTAGGCGCGGAAATTCTCGTTGACCTCGGCGAACAGCTGCTCGATCGACGCTGCGCGGCGCGCGCCCGTCGTACCCGACTTCGCGTCGATGATTATCGACGACGGCTCGATCAGATCGCGCCTGATTAGCGGCAGCAGCGCGAGCAACGCGCCGGTCGGGAAGCATCCGGGAGTTGCGACGAGGCGCGCTTCGCGAAGTTCGTGGCGATGGAATTCGCTGAGCCCGTAAACCGCCTCCTTGAGCAGTTGCGGCGCGGGATGCTCGACGCCGTAAGTTGCGCGGAACTGCGCGGCGTCCTTGAAGCGAAAATCCGCCGAAAGATCCACCACCTTGATGCCGGCCTTGACCAGTTCTGCCGTGTGCGCGGTGCCCACCGTTTCGGGCAGGCACGACAGCGCGACGTCGGCGCGACCCTGGACCAGGTCGGGACGCAATTCCTCGAACGGCGGCAAGTCGATGCCGGCCATGTGGCGATAAACGTCGGCGACCTCGCGCCCGGCATAGTGCTCGGAGGTGAGCACGCTCAGCTCGACGAACGGGTGGCTGGCGAGAATGCGGACCGCCTCGATACCCGAGTATCCGGAGGCGCCGACCACAGCCACCTTGACCTTGTCATGCGTAGCCACTTGCGGAATTTCAATGCTCCTTCTGCGAATCGGGGTCGAAAGACTGAAAGACTCAAGTATCAGAATTGCGCGCGCCGAGCCAGTTACTTGGTCTCGAACTCGAAGACCATGTCGGTGGGCGGATGCTCGGGATCGGCGGCGAGCCGGTCCCGGTAAAGCTGCACCGGAGTGTCATCCGGGCGCTCCTCGCCCAGCTGCTCGAGTTCCGCCAGCGCGGAAGTGATGTCCCCCGCGCGAATCCTGGCCAGCACTTCCCCGAAGTCGCGATAGAACGCGGGATCGACGCTGTCGTTCTCGTGTCCGGCGACGTGCACGATCGGCACGAAGAGCTCTTTTCCCTTGACCTTCACCAGACCCAGCTCGCGCCCGATATAGCCGGCGCCGGCTTCGCTGTAAGTCTGACGGCTGACCAGGAGATGGACCTTGAAATGACGAGTCAGCCCTTCCAGCCGCGAAGCGAAGTTGACCGTATCGCCGATGCAAGAATAGTCAAAACGGTTTTCGCCGCCCAGGTTGCCGACTACGACCTCACCGGTCGAGATGCCGATGCCGATGTCGAGGTCGGCGAACCGCGGATCGTGGGTCTGGAGGTAGCGCAGATTCTTCGAGCATCTTGAGCGCGCACTCGATAGCGGACCGCGACGGATTTTCGAGGTCGTTGGGCGCGCCCCAGAACGCCATGATGCCGTCGCCCATCAACTTGTCCACCACTCCGCCGGTCTTGAAGATCACGTCGATCATCGAGGTCATGTAGGTGTTCAGCAGCGCCAGCAGCTCCTCCGGCTCGGTCTTCTCGGCGCGCTTGGTGAAGCTCACAATATCGGCAAAGAGGATTGCCAGATGACGCTTCTCGCCGCCGAGTTTCAGACCCTGCGGCGAATCCAGCACCGACGTGATCACGTCGGGGTTCAAGTAATGCTCGAAGGCGGTGCGCAAGTGGCGCTTTTCGCGGCCTTCGGTGATATACCGATAGCCCGCCAGGAACATGTACATGAGCACCACCGTTAGCAACGGGAAGACCACGCCGATGACCAGGCCGTCGTTAACCAGCCGCGACCGCGTGTAAACGTAATAGCCAACCGCCAGCAGCACGGCCCACGCCGCCGACCCCATCGCGGACATCCCCGCGACGCCAAGCGCCACCGCGATTCCCATCAACAGGGCGGCGAAGAACGCGACCTCAACGGCCTCGTAGGATCGCTGGATGAAGTCGCCCTCAATGAGGTTGTCGAGCGCGTGGGCGTGGATCTCGACGCGAGCCATATCGCCGTCGATCGGGGTTACACCGCGATCGCCAAGCCCGTGGGCGGTTGCACCGACCAGAACGATCTTGTCCTTCAGTTTCTCCGGCGCGATCTTGTGATTGATGATGTCCGAGATCGAATAGTGCGGGAATGGATTGGGGCTGCGGCGGAAGTTCACCAGCATCCGCCCGTCGTCGCCGACCGGTATTGGCACCCCGCCGATCGTAACCCCGGCGACTCCATTGAAATCGATCCCCAGTGTCATGGGCGCGCCGTCCGCATACGCGTCGGCGACGGCGAGAAACAGCGGCACGCAGTAGCGATCCTTGAAGCGGATCACCGTCATCTCGGTGCGGATTACGCCGTCGGCGTCCGCGTCAACGTCGAAAAATCCGGTCGCGTGCGCCGCGTCCTCGAGCAGCGCAAAGGGTGGCTGATACCCCTGCGCCTTGATCAAATCGTGCGGCTTGCCCGGAGTCTGCCGCACGATTCCGTAGCCCAGCGGCCCGGGATCTCGAATCACGTCCAGGTAGCCCGCCGATTTGTCATTCGCAAGCTTGCCCTGAAAATGATGACTCTCGAACGCATAGCCGAGCACGGTCAAGCCTTGCGATTTCATCGCATTGGCAAATGCCTCGTCGTTGCTCGGACCCAGCACCTCGCGGATATCTTTCGCCTGGAGACCAAGCGCCGCGAGCTTTTCACTTGTTTGCCCGCGCGATATATCGCCCTTGTCGGCCTCGCTGAAGATCGCATCGAATCCGATGACCTTGACCTGGTAGTCCTTGAGCGCGTCCACCAGCCTGGCGAGCACGATTCGCGGCCACGGCCATTGCCCAAGCTGCGCAATACTCTTGTCGTCGACCGCGGCAATCGCGATGAGGCCCGAGGAGGCGTGCGGTGGAATGGTATTTATTCCGAGGTCGTAGGCGGTCAGGTCCATCCGCTCGAACACGAGGAAGAAGCGTTGATGGAAGGCGAACCAGAAAGCCAGCAGCACGATTCCGAACAGGAAGGTGCGCCACGAGAACCTGAGACCCGTATGTGATGGTTGTGCGTTCGCCATCGTTAGCGATCCGAGCTTACCCCGGCGGCCCGCTCTCCGCTAACGGCGTTGGCCGGCGACCCGAACTTCCTGCCGGCGCTGTTTTGCCTGATACGTCGCGGCTATTCGAACCAGCTTAACTGCTTGTACATGCTGATCTGGCCGTACTCATGAGCGTTGCCATAGCCGGCCTGCGCGCTGACGCCTATTTGCCACGGCCGATAGTAAAGGCCGAGATCGGGGCCGCCCTGGCCCTGGCCGTCGGTCAAGAAGCCGCCCAAGTACATCGCGCCCCCGACTCCGCCAAGGACCATGAACTGTTCGCTCGAAAGCAGGATTGCCTGCATATCGATTTCGCTGCTGGTGACGCCATTTTGAAAATCATGGATCGAGCTGAACGATCCATTGAGCGGATGCTGACTGTGCAGAAATATCCAGCTCGATAAATCGCCTTCGACTGTGCTGGCCTCGCTATCCGCCACGTCGCGGCCGCCCGAGATGTAGAGATGCGTACCCGGCGACAGCGTGAAATCGGCGCCGCCCTGGAAGCGGCCGAAGTTCAAGCGCGGAAAACTTCCACTGCCGGGCGCCAGAGGACTCTCGAAGCCCTGCCTGACCCACAGTTGATACCCGGTCGCGCGGCCGAACACTCCGATGTATGGCGTGACGCTTTGCTCGGCCTCCACGCCCTCCTGCAGGACGCCATACTTGTCGCTGGCGAGGCCGCCGTCGAACGGCGTTACCTTGAAGAGTCCGGGCGTCTGGAGCGAGAAGAAGCCGGGATACGTGTCTTCAAACCATTGCGCGTGCGCCGGCGGCGCGATCGCATACGCGGTCATCGCAACTGCGAGGGCGACCGTCATGCTAATGTGCGGAATTCGATTCGTCGCCACGTCTCACCTCCTCGCTTAAAAATGTCCGGCACTGACCGCCGCCGGAACCGTCGTCACGTTCACGCATACCGGACAGGCTGGCACCGGTGCGACGCTCACTCCCGGCGCCGGTCCCGCGAAGCCGGCGCCGCCGGCGCTTGCGCTGTCGAGCGATGTTGCACCGGTCATCGCAAGCGGTCCGGCCGCCGTTGGAGGCTTGTCGCACGGCAGCGTCGCCTCGTAGCCCGTGCTGATATCCTCGCCCGCGTTGGGAGCCGCCAGGGGCGCCAGGTTGACGGTGCCCTGATAGACGGAGACGTCAGTATATCGTGCGCATCCCTGGTAACCGGGCCTGATCACATTCTCGGTGTACGCGGTATCGAACTTTGTGCCGCGCACCACCGCGACCGCGTTTGGAGTATGCACCTGGTAACCGGCGGGCGCCCCGCTCGGAGCGGCGTTGAGCAGCGATCGCATCACGCCTGTAAACAAACTGACGCGCATCGACGCGGCTCCGCCGTTAATCGTGAACTGATCGAGCGCGATGCTGCTGGCCGGGCCCAGCTCGAGCCGGCTCTGATCGTTGAGGACGATGACGGCGTGACCGTTGGGGCCGGTGACGATTCGATCGCCTACGTTGACGCCGATGCCGGCCGCCGCTCCGAACGTCGCGCCACCGCCCCGCTGAATTTGCACCTGGCCGATGACCGACGCGAATGATCCGGCGGCAGTCTGCGCCATCGCCGGGCCCGATCCGGCGAGCACCAGCGCGCTTACGAGGAAAAGCCCCACCCCAACTCCGGCACGAAAACTAGTTCGCTCTCGACGCATCTGGCGCCGCCCTCTCCTGCTGGCGCTCTCGTTGTATTTGTCCGCGTCGGGATTTGTCAAACACTCACCCATAAACGCCCGTAATATCAGCAGAAAATGAAAAGGGCGCGAGCATCGCTCACGCCCTCTCGTCTCGAAAATGAAATCCCGCGCGACCTACGCGCGGACTCGATCGTCCTACCGCTTGGAGTATTGCGGCCGCTTGCGCGCCTTGTGACGCCCGTACTTCTTGCGCTCGACCTCGCGCGGATCGCGCGTCAGCATCCCGCCCTTGCGCAGCGTCGGCCGCAGCGTCTCGGTCGCGCTGACCAGCGCGCGCGAAATCCCATGACGGACCGCATCGGCCTGCGCCGCGATTCCGCCGCCCTCGACGCTCACCAGCACATCGTACTGCCCGACCGTCTCCGTCGCCTCGAACGGCTCCAGGATCCGCATGCGCGAGGTCGGCCGCGGGAAGTAGTCCTCGAGGGTGCGCTCGTTAATCGTGATCGTGCCGGTGCCGGCCAGCATTCGCACACGCGCCACCGCGGTCTTGCGCCGTCCCGTCGTCCAGATGATGTTTTTCTTTTCTGCCATGGAAAGTTCGTACCTTGTTTAGACGACAACCGTCTTGGGCTTCTGCGCGGCGTGCGGATGCTCGGGGCCGCGATAGACTTTGAGCTTGTTGAAAATCTGGTGGCCGAGCCGATTCTTCGGCAGCATCCCCTTAACCGCGATTTCGAGCAGCCGCTCCGGCTTGGCGTGGAGCATCTTGCCCGCGGCCGTCGTGCGAATTCCACCCGGCCATCCGGTATGGCGATAATACACCTTGCCCAGCGCTTTCGATCCCGTCAGGCGAACCTTGGCGGCGTTGATGATCACGACGAAGTCGCCGGTATCCTGGTTGGGAGTGTAATCGGGCCGGGTCTTGCCGGTCAGCAGGCTGGCGGCGCGCGACGCCACTCGTCCTAGCGCTCGCTCACTTGCGTCGATCACCACCCAGTTGCGGTCGCGCAGCCCATTCTCGCGCGAGATGCTGCGGGTTTGTTCGGTCAGCTTCAAATTCGTACACCTGATAGAGTCAATTTTTGGCGGGGCCGATGGGATTTGAACCCACGACTTCCGACGTGACAGGCCGGCGTTCTAACCGGGCTGAACTACGACCCCGCCCGAACCATCTGTTGTTACATTTTCCAGCACCCGTAGCAACAACGCGAGCGAGCGGAATGCGCGCGCGTCGGCACTTGTTTGGAACCACAGCCCCCGCCACTGGCTTTTGTAGCGCGCGATCAAAAAAGCAAAGGCCGGACTCCTGCGAGCCCAACCTTTCAACGATGCGCGAGACGTGCCTATTCCTTGGCTTTGGCGAGCAGATCGTCTAGTTCGCGATTGACCCCATCCATGGTTTCAATCAAATGATCCAGGGCCCGGTCCAGCGTGACCTTGTCCCAGCCTTTACCGTTCGACGCCGCGGCCCGATTCAGGGCCTCCATTGTCTTGCGACTTTTCTGTACGCGCTCCATTTCCCCTGTCCCTATCAGAGGGGGAGAGGCGGTTACGCAACCCGACGCATCAGCTCCAGGATATCGTAGCCGGTTATCTCGCGGCTCTTTGCCGACCAATCTCTTAGCTCGGTGTCGGAGACCAGGCCCGCCTGCGCGCCCTTGGCCAGATCCATCAGGCCAATCTTGATCGTCGCCTCATCGATCATCTCGCCCGATTTGGGATCGGCCATCGAGCCGCCCCCCTTCTCGTGGTAGAGCTTGATCACCCGGCGCGCTTCCTCGACCTGATCGACGCTCGGCGTGTAGCACGCGTTCGCGATCTCCGCCTGCTGCGGATGTATCACCCAGGTTCCGTCCATCCCGAGGTTTGCGGCGCCGACGTTCTTCTCGCGCAGCCCTGCCTGCAGTTCCTTGACGCGCTCGGGCGAATCAGTGTTGCGCCACAGTCGCAGATAGACGTTGTCGATCGCATGCAGCCCGGCAGCCTTCGCGGCGACGACCACCGCCTGCTTCGAGTAATGAAAATTCTGGTTCTGATTCTCGACAATCTCGCGGATGCCAAGATTTGCGGCGTAGTCGGCGATCCCGAACACCAGCCCGCACATCCGGTCCGACGCGGTCGCTATTTCATACGCCTTGATCAGCGCGTGCGGCGTCTCGATAAGCGACTCGATCTGGATCGGTACTTCCAGCCGCCGCGCTTCTCCAAATCGTCGAGCAGCTTCGACACTTCGCGAATCTCCTCAGGCCCGCGCGTCTTCGGCAGCATGATACCGTGGAAGCGATTGGGCGCGCCGAGCACGATCGCCTCCATGTCGCCCTTGAAAAACTTCGAATGGATATTGTTGGGGCGCACGGTGACGACCTTCTTGCCGAAGTCGAGCGTGTTGAGCGCCTCGACCATCACCTTGCGGCTCTTCTCGCCCTTGAACTCATACGGGCACGCATCTTCGAAGTCCGCCATCACGTGATCGACGGGCGCCTTCACCGCGTCGGCCGCCGTGATGTGCAGCTTCATGTTATGCCCGGGATAGGTCATCTCGGTGCGCGGAATTACGAAGCGTGTGCCTTTGTCCAGTACGTACATTGATCGATTTCTCCAAAATAGCTGATTTTCTCAGGCCGGCAGGTAGTGAGTTTTGCGCTTGATCAAAACGGTGCGCTCGATTTCGACGACGATCGTACCGTCAGGTTTCTTGCCAATCAATTTGAACTTCACCAGTCCCGCGTCAGGCCGGTCCGCGTCGTGCTTCTCGAGCACCGTGGACTCGGCGTAGATTGTGTCGCCGTGGAAAACCGGGTTGGTATGCTTGCCGTTGTCCATCTCGACTTCGGCGATCGCGTTCTCGCTGGTGTCCTCCGACGCGAGCCCGACCGTGAACGCCAGCACGACACCGCCATACACCAGCAGCTTGCCGCCGACATACGCGCCGGGATTCTTGTCGATCAAATCCTGGTTGAAGTGCAGCTCGGCCGTGTTCATCACCAGCGAAGTGAAGTTGTGATTGTCGGCCTCCGTGATCGTGCGGCCGCGCTGATGCACAAGCGTGTCGCCGACCGTGAAATCCTCGAAGTAGCTGCCGTCGCCGGTGATGCTCATCGCGTCAGTTCTGCTCCATGATACGCCGGCCGATGACCTCGTACTGAATTTCGCTGGTGCCTTCGAAGATCGACAGCACGCGCGCGTCGCGCCAGAAGCGCTGCGCCTCGAACTCCATCGAGTAGCCGTAGCCGCCGTGCACCTGCATCGCCTCGCGCGTGACCCGTTCGGCCATCTCGGCGGCGAACGCCTTGGCCAGCCCCGCCTCGTAATCGCATCGCTTGCCAGTATCTTTTTCGGCAGCGGCGAAATAGCAAAGCTGCCGCGCGGCTTCAATTTCGACGGCCATGTGCGCGAGCTTGTGCCGAATCACCTGGAAGTCTCCGATCGGCTGGCCGAACTGCTTGCGATCCTTCGCATACTTCACCGCGCATTCAAACGCCGCCTGCGCGACGCCGACGCCCCGCGCCGCAGTCTGGATTCGCGCCGCTTCGTAGCTCGCCATCAGTTGATAGAACCCGCGCCCTTCCACGCCGCCAATCAGGTTCGCCTTGGGCGCGAACGCGTCGTCGAACTGCAGCGCATAACTGCGCATCCCGTGGTAGCCGATGGTCGGAATCGGCGAGCCGGTCAGAGTCGGCGGCATGAAATCGTCGCCAGGCGTCTTCTCGAACAGGATCAGCGACAGTCCCTTGTGTCGCTTCGAGAGGTCCGGGTCGGTGCGCGTCATCACGGTCAGCATGTGCGCGCGATTGGCGAACGTGCACCACATCTTCGAGCCCTTGATCAGGTAGCCGTCGCCATTCTTCACCGCGCGCGTCTTGAACGACGCCGTGTCGCTGCCCGAATCGGGCTCGGTGAATGCGGCCGCGGTCAGAATCTCGCCGCGCGCGATCGGCGGCAGGAATTTCTTTTTCTGCTCCGGCGTGCCGTTGGCGCTGATCAGAGTGCCGGTGATGATATTGCGCGTCATCACCGAGCCGACGCTCAGCCATCCGCGCGACAACTCCTCGGTGACGATCGCCATCGAGATGTAGTCGAGCCCCATGCCGCCGTCTTCAGCTGGAAATATCACGCCGAAGTAGCCGAGCTCCGCCATCTGCTTCAGGATGCTCTCGGGGATTTCCTTGTTCTGCCGATCCAGATCGTTGGCAATCGGCTTGACCTCGGCCTCGACAAACTCGCGGACCGATCGCCGGATAAATTCATGCTCAGGCGTAACTAGCGGCATCGTGTGCTCCTAGGCGGGCGGATTGCGCTTGCGAATCAGCACCGGCCGCTCGTACTCGAGCACCTTTTCGCCGCGTTGGTTGTAGCCGGTGGTGCGGAACTTCACGACGCCACGGTCGGGCCGCGAGGTGTCGCGCTTGGAGAGCACGAGAGACTCGGATGTAATCGTGTCGCCGGGATAAACCGTCTCGTGCCATTTCATTTTTTCGTAGCCGAGATGCGCGATCGCGCGTTCGCTGAGATCCTCGACAGACAGCCCGAACACCACGTTCATCACCAGCATATGATTGACGACCACGTTCCTGTAGCCGAGGCTCTGCGCGTACTCGCGATTGAAGTAGCTCGGGTTGAAGTTCATCGTGACGCTCGAGAAAAAACTGTTGTCGCCCTCGGTGATAGTGCGACCCCAATGATGCTTGAATAAATGCCCCACCTCGAAGTCCTCGAAGTAGTGGCCACGCTCGATTTTGCGCACCGCCATATGGGTCAGGCTGCCTTGCTTCCTGTGGCCGCGGAATCAACGAAAATGAAAAGTCCTGAAGCCGAATCCGTTTTTTATGGAATTAACGGATGCGCGTCAACCGAGTCCCAAGCGCAGGATTGGAACGACTTGATCTGAATGAAACCCCGGAACTCCGGTTTCCCTTCCCGCGCGGGAAGGGGTTAGGGGTTAGGTTCTTCTAAAGCCGCGCCCACTCCGCCCAACGGCACGCCAACAACCACGTGTGCCATTGTCACGGCGCGCAGATCCGGTCTCTCAGATTCGGCGCGAGCTGCTGGAAATCAGACAGATTGAACGTGTAGATGCGCTCGGCGCCGCTTCGCGCCGCGCAACCTACGATCAAAGCGTCGTAAATCTTCGCGCCGCTCCATCCACCGTCGACGACGGCCTTCATTGCCTCGAGATAGTCCTTCTTTGCGATCGCCACCATCTGAAAGTGGGGCACGATATTGTCAGCGATCATTCGCGCCGCTTCGGCAGGATGGATTCGCGGCTGCACCTGCAATCGCGTCAGCGCCGCGTAAGTCTCGGCGGTCGAGTGCACGCTCATAAACCCCCGATCTCTTCTCGCCGCCACTCGACGGAGCGCCTGAAATGCGGGCCCATGATGCGGATGACTTCGCTCGGAGGCGGCGACCAAGACGTTGGTGTCGAAAAAGACCTTCACCGAATCAGGTCTTCAGGACCGCAGCGATTCGTTCGTCCCGAATCTCCTCGATCACGCCCTCCCAGCCCGCGTCCGTTCGCCCGGCTCCCCGATGAACCCATAACCCGTCAACCTTGACCAGCGCCGGCTCCTCGTCAACAACGCGCACAAAGATCCCACCCGCTTGCGCCGTTATCTCCAGTTCCGCGTCGGGCTGAATTCCTAGTTGATCGCGCAGCGGCTTGGGCACGACGATTCTCCCGGAATTATCGATCTTCAGCCGTGTGCCATTCTTGTGTGCCATTTACCATTGAATATGGCACCATCGCGTGGCAATGATCAACCGCTGCCCTGTGCTGAGAAACAGGGCTAGCCGTGTCATTCGCTCTCGAGCGTTTTCGGCCGAAGTGACAGGCCAGTCGGACCCGTTCCCTGACGCCCGTCCGCTTAGTATTGTCAAACCTGCGGCAAACAGGTACCTATTCCCGCACGCTATTGACCCGCAAATCGAAACCGAAACTGGAGCCAACCTCAGCCGGCCGTTATCGCGAGCATCGGCACGCGGTGGTAACCGGTTGTAAAATAGATGAACCATAAGGAAATCTACGAGATCGGGCACGTGCCCCCAATCGGCCAGGTGCCGAAGCAAATGTACGCGCAGGTGATCCGCGCGGACCGCTTCGGCGACCCGATGCATGCGTTCAAGATCGAGAAAATCGCGGTCCCGGAAATCCGCCCTGACGAAGTGCTCGTTTACGTGATGGCCGCGGGCGTCAACTTCAACAACGTCTGGGCCGCGCTCGGCTCGCCGGTGGATGTGATCGGCGCGCGCCAGAAAGCCAAGTACGATCATTCGGATTTTCATATCGGCGGCAGCGACGCGTCGGGAATCGTGTATGCGATCGGCCACGACGTCCACAACGTCAAGGTCGGCGACCGCGTCGTGATTCATTGCGGCGTCTGGGATCGCCACTCGCCCGCTATCCGCAACGGCGACGATCCGATGTACGACCCGTCGTTCAAAATTTGGGGCTACGAAACCAACTGGGGCAGCTTCGCGCAGTTCGCTCGCGTGCAGGCGCATCAGTGCATGCCCAAGGCCGCGCACCTCACGTGGGAGGAGGCCGCCGGTCCCACGCTGGTGGGCGCGACGGCGTACCGGATGCTGATGGGATGGGCGCCGCATGTCGTGCGCCGCGGCGACGTGGTGCTGATTTGGGGCGCGTCGGGCGGTCTCGGATGTATGGCGATTCAGATCGTCAAGGCCGAAGGGGGAATTCCAGTAGGCATCGTCGGCGACGATCGCAAAATCGAATTTTGTATGAAGCTCGGCGCCAGGGGATGCATCAACCGAAAAAAGTACTTGCATTGGGGCATGATGCCGCATTGGAAGGAGACCGCGTCGTACAACAAGTGGGCGGCGGAATGCCGCGCGTTCGGCAAAGCGATTTGGGACATCGTCGGCGAGCGCAAAAATCCGCGCATCGTGTTCGAGCATCCCGGCGAGGACACTATTCCCACTTCGGTCTTCGTCTGCGACACGGGCGGGATGGTCGTGATTTGCGCGGGCACCACCGGCTACAACGCGGTCGCCGACTTGCGCTACCTGTGGATGCGCCAGAAGCGCCTGCAGGGCTCGCACTTCGCCAACGACGAGCAAGCCTACGCCTTCAATCAGCTCGTGCTCGACGGCAAGATCGATCCATGCCTCGCCAAAACCTACACCTTCGCCGAAATCCCCGAATGCCACCAGGCAATGCACGAAAACCGCGCCCCCGAAGGCAAAATGGTCGCGCTGGTGGGCGCCCCGAAGCCCGGGCTGAAAGACCTTCCGCTGTAATCTGAAATCAACGGATTTCATTTTCAGTCTCCCGAAGCGAGCAACGCGAGCGCAATCTCCGTCGTGTCATCCTGACGACCCGAGCGACGCGAGGGGAGGAAGGACCTCGGACAGCTTTGCGCAGCGAAGCCGGTACCGGTTCTGACTCGCTGCGTCCAGTTTTCTTTTCAGCTCGAGTTCAGGGATGAACTGTTCAGCCTGACGCTCCCGCCCCGGACGTGCTACGTGATCAGATGTGTCCAGTCATCATCGGACAAAATTCCATCGTCCCGGATATCGCTCAGCATCGGGCAACCCGCGCTTCCCAAAAGAACTAAAAAACAAATTTGACGGAACGAAACTACCCTTGGTGGTATGCCGCCCGCAGGACCACAACGGGTGGTATGAATTGCCCTTTTCCGCTCAATCGGCTCGTCGATCATGAGTTCAATTGCGGCGCTTGAATCTCAACTGCGCGCCACAATCGAAGGCGACGTGCGCTTCGACGCGGGCACTCGCGCGGCATACGCGACCGACGCGTCGAACTATCGCCAGGTGCCGGTCGGCGTCGTGATTCCGCGGCACGAGGGCGACGTGATTGCGGCGCTTTCGCTCGCGCGCGAAAACGCGATGCCGATTCTCCCGCGCGGCGGCGGCACCAGCCTCGCCGGCCAGGCGTGCAACGCCGCACTCGTGCTCGATTTCTCGAAGTACATGAATCGAGTCGTCGCGATCGACGCCGCCGCGCGCGTCGCTCAGGTCGAGCCCGGCCTGATCCAGAGCCATCTCAACGCCGCGCTCGCGCCGCACGGCCTGTTCTTCGCGCCCGATCCCTCGACGAAAGATCGATGCACCATCGGCGGCATGATCGGCAACAACTCCTGCGGTGCGCATTCTGCCGCGTACGGCAAGACCGTCGACAACCTCGAGGCGCTCGAGGTCGTCCTCTACGACGGCACGCAACTTTCGCTCAACGGCTCGATTGACGACGCGCGGCTCGACGCGGCAATCGCGCGCGGCGGCCGCGAAGGCAAGCTCTACTCGCGTATCCGCGAACTCCGCGACCATTGCGCGGATTCCGTCCGCGCTCATTTCCCGAAGCTGCCGCGCCGCGTCTCAGGATACAATCTTGACGAGCTGATGCCGGAGCGCGGCTTCAACCTCGCGCGCGCGCTCGTCGGCTCGGAAGGCACGCTCGCCACCATTCTTCGCGCAACGTTACGCGCCGTGCCACGCCCGAATGATATCGGGCTGGCCGTACTCGGATTCGACGACGTATTTATCGCGGCGGATCAAACGCCGTGGCTGCTCGAGCATCGCCCCGAAGCGCTGGAAGGCTTCGACCAGAATCTTCCCGAGTTCGCGCGCATCAAGAAGATGCCGGGCGTGCGGTTTCTGCCGGTCGGACGCGCTTTTCTGCTCGTCGAGCTGGGCGGGGCGACGCAAGACGAAGCGCGCGAGCGCGCCGAACGCGTGATCGCGCAGGCACGCCAACTCCGCGAATGCACCGGCGTGGCCTACCTCGCAGACGCACGGGAGCAGGCCGCGGTCTGGCAGATTCGCGAGTCCGGGCTCGGCTCGAGCGCGTTCATCCCGGGCCGCCCGCGCACTTGGCCAGGCGCCGAAGACTCCGCAGTGCCACCCGCAAAACTCGGCGAATTTCTGCGCGGCTTCGATCGCATCCTCAGCAGCCGCAATCTCAAGGTAGCGACTTACTACGGACATTTCGGCGAAGGATGCGTTCATGCGCGCGTCAATTTCGATCTGGCCAGCGCGCCCGGAATCGAAACCTTTCGTGCCGCGATGGTCGAGCTCGGCGAGCTCGTCGCGAGTCTCGGCGGCTCGCTTTCGGGCGAGCACGGCGACGGGTTGGCGCGTTCCGAGCTGCTGCCGATGATGTTCCGGCCCGAGTTGATCGACGCCTTCCGCGATTTCAAGCGAATCTTCGATCCCGATTCGATGATGAACCCAGGCGTGATTGTGAATCCGCATCCACTCGACTCGCATCTGAAGCTGGGCGCGAGCTATCGGCCGCGCGAAATCGCCACGCACTTCAACTTCAAAGCCGAAGGCGGACTGGCGGGCGCGGCGCTCAAATGCGTGGGAATCGGGAAATGCCGCAAGACCGAAGCCGGCACGATGTGCCCGTCGTACATGGCGACGCGCGAGGAAATACACTCGACACGCGGCCGCGCGCGAATTTTTTTAGAGGCACTGGCAAGCGATCTACTGCCGCAAGGATTCAGCGATCCCGCGCTGAAGGACGCGCTCGACTTGTGCCTGTCGTGCAAAGGATGCAAGGCCGAGTGCCCGTCGTCGGTGGATATGGCGGCATACCGCGCGGAATTTTTCTCCAACTACTATCGGATTCATCGGCGACCGCTGTCCTCGGCATTCTTCGGGAGATTGAACGAAGTCGCACGGCTCGCATCGTACGCACCGTCGCTCGCGAACGCGTTGTCGCACGCACCGATCGTGGGCGACACCGTCAAGAAAATATTCGCGATTCATCCGAAGCGCGAGTTGCCGCGTTTTGCGAGCCGGACTTTCCGCTCGTGGTTCGAGCGCAGGGCGGCTCCCAGAGCGAGCACGCGCGAAGTCGTACTGTTCCCTGACACCTTCAACAACTTCTTCGAGCCGCAGGTCGCAATCGCCGCGGTCGACGTCCTCGAGCGCCCCGGGTTTCGCGTGATCGTTCCGCGCGCCGAGCTGTGCTGCGGCCGCCCGCTCTACGATCAGGGGATGCTGGAGCGCGCGAAAGCTCGCCTGACCGACGTGATGGACGCACTCGATCCCTTCGTCGCCGTCGGGATTCCGATCGTAGGGCTGGAGCCGAGCTGTATCCTGACTTTTCGCGACGAGTTGCCGTCACTCTTTCCCAACGACGCGCGAGCCGCCGCGCTCGCGTCGAATTCATTCCTGCTCGACGAGTTCCTGGTCAGAAATGCGCCAGACTTCGGACCGCCAGAGCTGCGCCGCCGGACTTTGGTGCAGGGTCATTGCCATCAGAAGGCAATCGCGGGAATCGGCGACGAGGTCACGCTGCTGTCGCGCGCGGCGGGCGGGCAACTCGAAGTTCTCGACGCGGGATGCTGCGGGATGGCGGGTGCGTTCGGCTACGACCGCAGGCATTTCGAGGTGTCGAAGGCGATAGGCGCGCGAGTTTTGATTCCCGCGATCGACAACGCGCCGCCCGACGCGATCATCGTCGCCGACGGATTCTCGTGCCGCTCGCAGATTCGCCACTTCTGCCCGACGCGACGCCCGCTGCATCTCGCGGAAGTGCTGAACCTGGCCGCTGGCGGCCAGTAGGCGAACCGGCGGCGGCTCCGATAGTCTAGTCGGACTGAGGAGTTCTAAAAAGATGCGACTTGGAATCACGATCCCGTTCGAACCGTTTAACGGCATTCATTTTCCTGAGTTGGTGCGCACCGCCGACCGATGCGGCTACACGGACGCGTGGTCGTACGAATCGTTCTCGACCGACGCGTTCGCGCCGATTGCCGCGGCCGCGATGCTCACCGACAAGATGCGCTTCGGATGCGCGATCATCCCGGTGTTCACGCGCCCGGCGCCGCTGATCGCGATGTCGGCGGTCACTGTCAACGAGCTGGCCGGCGGCCGCTTCATCCTGGGGCTCGGAATTTCGACGCCGAATATCGTCGAGAATTGGATGGGTGTGCCATTTCAAAAGCCGGTGACGCAGATGCGCGAGACGGTCGAAGCGTTGCGCGCGATTTTCCGCGGCGAGAAGGTCACGATGGCCGGTGCGAAGGTCAAGATGAACGGCTTCCGGCTCGATTCAGTGATTACGCATCCGCCGAAAATCTATATCGGCGCGCAGGGCGCCAAGATGCTGCGGCTGGCGGGTGAATTGGGCGACGGCGTGATCGTCAACTTCGTCACGCCTGAGACGGTCGCGCCGATGCTCGACAACACGCGCGACGGGATGCGCGCGGCCGGCAAGGATCCATCGAAGCTGGACGTAGTGTGCCGAATCATTTGCGCCGTCGACGAGGACGAAGCCGTCGCGCGCACGCTGTTCCGCCGCTCGCTGACCGCCTACGTGACTGTCCCGCAGTACAACAAGTTCTTCCGCGAGATCGGCTACGACAAGGAAGCGGCGACTGCTATCGACGCGTGGAACGCCGGCGATCGCAAGAAAGCGCTCGAGACGATTCCCGACGAGATGGTCGATAAGATTTTCGTGTTCGGCCCGGCGGAGAAATGCCGCCGGCGGCTCGATGACTACGCGCGCGCGGGAATCACGACCACCGCGCTGCAGTTCTCGTCGTTCGCGAGGACGCCGGAAGAACGCCGAGTGAAGGTGCTGAAGGCAATCGAGCGACTCGCGGCGGTATAAGCGGTAAAAAAGGAAAGCGCCCCGCCGGGAGGAGACGGGGCGCGCTGAGGGTCTTAAGGAACGCATCAGAGATGCGTTTTCAGGTTTGGTTAGCGGATATACTGAAGCAGCGACCCCAGCCCCGAGCTTCCGCCGGGCTGTCCATAGCCGCCGTTGTATCCACCGCCGTTGTACGCGGGTCGGTAGTTGTTGTTGTACGCGGGCGCTCCGCCGAATAGTCCACCCAGTCCACCGCCGTTGTACGCGGGCCGGTAGTTGTTGTACGCCGGCGCTCCGCCGAATAGCCGACCAAGTCCACCGAACCCGCCGCCGACCGGCGCTGCGCCTGCACAGCCGCTACGGAACGCCCACGGATTCTGACGGAGCAAATCATTGGCAGCCGCGGGATGCCCGTAGTTCCGGTCGCGATAATATTGGTTCATCACGCTCTGCGCCCGGCCGCATCCGTTGCCGACCGCATAACCCGGCACTCCGCCGCCATAAGGCGCTACGTACCCAGGAGCCGCTACATAACCAGGAGCCCCATAGTAGCCGCGGTTGTAGGGGCGGCCGTAGTTCCGGTATTCGCTGGCGGTGCCAAAGGCACGCTCTGCGCGGAAATCGCGGACCGCCGCCGGGTTCCCGTTGCGGACCGCACGGGCGAAACTGCGCGCGGCGTGCGAATTGTTGTGGCCGTTGAAGTTGTGGTCGTAGGCGGCTGCGGTAAGCGGCGTCGCAAGCATCGCGAGCCCAACCAGCATCGTCATCAGAACTCGTTTGGATTTCATCGTCGGTTACCTCTCCCCTACTGAGTGAGCATTAAAGATGCCATCGAGCTGTCCGAAAAAATTCTCTGCAACCCACTTGGTCATCGGCTAGCAATACGCAACAAAAATAATTTGGATACACGAATTCGAAAATAAAAAAAACGGAAAACGTCAACGGAGAGAACAGCTTAACGCATGTTCAGCTTTTGGCGGCATGAACTAAACGAACGTTCAGACACGAGTCGTCGGACCGCGGTCGAGCGGCCTCAAAAATAAATGAACGTTCAGCCGCGAGCCGATAAAAATCAAAAATGGAAAACGAAATGTCAGACGAAGGTGCGCCGGGCGAGGTAGTACATTACGCCGCCGACGATCGCGTAGGCGGCTATTCCCTCGAGCAGGGTCGCGCCGCTGGTGACGACGGCCACCCCGACCACCAGCACCGTGGCGACGATGGCGACGACCTGCTCGATACGCTTCTCGCGCGCGCGGACGCGGGCGACGTGCTCGCTGATGCGCGCGCCGCAGCCGGGGCATACGCCGCCGCGCTTGACGACCAGGTCGGCGCCGCACTCGGGGCATTCGATTTTCGTCCGCAGCGGCATGGCGCTTACGAACATAGCACCAATTTTTTTCCGGTTCCCCTTCCACCAGGGGAAGGGGTTAGGGGTTAGGTTCCTCGCCTGCGAAGCACTTTCCAGCGAGCTACCTGGCTCGCAGCGTCTTTCGTCGCGTTCCCGGGGCTGCTAGTCTAATTGACCGGTTCAGATTAATCGGTCAGTTGGTCATTTCAGTAACTCACGGAGGTTTCAGTCATGGCAAACAATCAAACGCTTAAGGGCCGCACCGCGATCGTCACCGGCGGGTCGAGCGGTATCGGCCGCGCAATCGCGATTCGGCTCGGCGAGGCGGGCGCGCACGTGTTTATCGCGGGACGCACCGAGTCGGCGCTCAACGAGGGCGTCAAGGCAATTGAAAAGGCCGGCGGACGCGCGACAGCGATCGCATTCGACGCCCGCGACGTCAAACAGGTGCAGGGTTTGGTCGACAAGGCGGTCAAGGCGACGGGGCGGCTCGATATCATGGTTAACAACGCGGGGCTGGAGTTCCCGAGCACGATAATCGAGGGCGACCCGGAGCGATGGCGCGAGATGCTCGAGGTCAACGTGCTGGCGCTGCTGGTCGGCGCGCAGGCGGCGATTCGCGCGATGCGCGGTTGCGGCGCCGCCGGGCACATCGTAAATATCTCGTCGGTCGCGGGACGCAACGACGCCTCGGGAGTTTACGGCTCGACCAAGTGGGCGGTGAATTCGATCGCGACGACGCTGCGCAAGGAACTCGAGAGCGACAAAATCCGCGTGGTGAATATCATGCCGGGCGCGGTCGCCACCAACTTCGCGCGCAACTTCCCGCCAGAATTCGTCAAGGGAATCGTGAACTCGCTGGGAATCAAAGCCGATATCAAGCCCGGCGGGCAACTACCTCCTGAGGTGCTGGACCAGATCGCAGCCGCCGGCAAGCTGTTCCTGGCGTCGGCCGACGACGTGGCGCGCGCGGTGCTGTTCGCGGTGACGCAGCCGATAGAACTGAATATCTTCGAGATGGTGGTGCGGCCGCAGCGGCAATTGCAGTTGCCAGCATAAGCATAAGGAAGCACGCGGCCAACAAAAAAAAGAAGCCATGATGAACCGCACTAAAAAAGGTGCGCCGGGAGCCAAACGCGCGGCGATTCTGGATGCGGCGCTGAGGCTATTCAGCCAATACGGTTACCGGCGCACCTCGATCGACGACATCGCGCGCGACGCGGAAATCGCCAAGGGCACCGTTTACCTGAGTTTCAGGAGCAAGGAAGAGATTTTCCGCGCGCTCTGCGAGAGCCTGATCGAGCGCGCAGACTCCGCCGTGAAGCTGGCGCGCGCGACAATCGGTCCCGTCGACGAGCGGCTGGTCGCGGTGCTCGAGGCCAAGTTCGGGTTTTTTTTCGAGACGGTGTATCGCTCGGCGCATGCGGCCGAGCTGATGGACTCGAAGAACCGGCTGTCGGCGGATCTCTTCGCGCAGTCGAGACGCCGCTACATGAAGGTGCTGCGCGAGATGATCGAAGAGGCGACGCGCGCGGGAGAGCTGGAGCCGTCGCGGATGGAACTTGACGCGGACGACCTGGCCCAGATGCTGGTGGCGGCGGCGCACGGAATCGAAAGCGCCGCGACCAGCCGCGCGCAGTACCATCGGAGGCTCAGGGAGATCGTGCGGGTGATAGTGGCAGGGCTGTCGGGGCCGCGCGGGGAAGCGCGGGCATAGGAAAGAACGCGGAGCGGCGCGCGTGTCGAAGACACGCGCGCCGCTCTGTGAATGTAAAAGAGGCGACGGGCCGCGATACGCGGCCCGTCGTCTCTTGGATTCCTGTCCTAGGCGCGCGCTTTGCGCAGCTTGCGCGCCGATGAGCGCTTCGCGACGCGAACGCGCTCGGGGCGGCGCTTGACGCGCGCCGCCGCCGCTTTGCCCGCGACCTTGGTCGCGGGCTTCTGGATTGCGGCCGCGGACGCGGCCGCCACCGGCGCCGCGTCTGCCGGCGCCGCAGGCTGCATCGCAGCCTCGGCCGCCGCCCGCTCCGTCTCGAGCACCAGCGCCGCCCGCCGGCGCGCGATCGCGTCGAGCCGCTTGTCCTTCCACTTGCGCAGCCCCATCCGCATGTACTCGGGATTGATGTCGAGCATGTCGCAGACGTTGTCGAACGAGAAGACCCAGCGCTTGTCCTCGTGCGCAATCCATTCGTCGGCGTCGCGGAACAATCGCTGGCCCTTGCTGGTCGACGCGTCGATGCATTTCATGAAGCATTCGATCGCGTCCTCGAGCACGCTCAGGATGAGCCGCTTTTCGCCCTCGAGCAGATGCTTCTTGCGCATCGCTTCGAAGTACTGAATGGGCAAAAGCGTGTCGGGCTCGAACAACCCCGGCAATCTCTCGTCCAGTGTTTCCTTTTCCTGCATCTTCTCTCCGTTATCCGCCTTCAACGTTGTACTTCGTGCATCCACCACCCCACCTCCCCGTAGTTATGACGCAGCCACGTCTACGCCTATTCAGAATCGTCCTCGTTCTGTTCTTTATATATTTCGTGCCATGCCATCTGGATGGCTTCCAGTTTTGCTTCGGTTGAGCCCTCGCGGTTATCGTCAAATTCGTCGAGATCGATCACCCATTGACGCAAGTCAGTGAAGCGCGCGTCGAGCGGGTCCAGTCCCGGATGATTTTCCGCGAGCACTTCCGCTATTTCCTCGGCCTGATCCCACTTGAGTCCCATCTTTAAAAGTACGTCCCTGCGCTGACTTCCGTTGCGTTCAGGCGGCTAGGAAAGCTCCTCGACTGATTTCTTCTCGAGCGCCAGCTTTATCGCCGCATCCATTATCCGCTCCGCGAACGGAGTGGTTACCTCGTTCAGCTCCTCCACGAGTTTTGCGATTAGCTCTCGATCGGTTCCCGTTCGCGCCGCCTCCAGCCGCTCCGCCACCTCATCCATCCGCGCCCGCTCGCCGGCATTGACCAGCCGGCCGAACTCGCCGAGTTGCATTCGAAGTGCGCCCAGGATTTGCTCGGCGTCGTTACGCGCCGAAATCAGCAGGCGCTCTTCGAGATCCTGCTCCCCAAGATCGATGGCCTCTTCAAGCATTCGCTCGATTTCATCGTCCGTCAGGCCGTAACTGGGCTTGACGTCGACCGAGTGCTCGCGGCCCGTGCGCTCATCGCGCGCATTGACATTTAGTATCCCGTTTGCATCGATGAGGAAAGTGACCTCGATACGCGGGACACCCGCCGGCTGAGCCTGAATCGGCCCCAGCTTGAAGCGCGCTAGGCTACGGCAATCCTTAGCAAGCTCGCGCTCTCCTTGCAAAACATGGATATCAACATGTGTTTGATTATCCACAGCCGTGGTGAAACCTTCGGCTACGCTGGTCGGGATAGTGGTATTGCGATGTATAAGACGTTCCATCACGCCACCCATCGTCTCGATACCGAGCGACAGCGGCACCACGTCCAGCAGGAGCATGTCCCCCTGCGTTCCCATTAGCACAGAAGCCTGGACGGCGGCTCCTAAAGCGACCACTTGGTCAGGGTTTATCGAGCACAGGGGTTCTCTATGGAACATCTCGGCGACGCGGCGGCGGACAATCGGCATCCGCGTCGAGCCTCCCACCAGCACGACGGCGTCGATAGCGGCAGACTTGAGCTTGGCGTCAGCGACCGCCAGTTCGCATCGCTTGAGCGTGCGCGCGATGAACGGTGCCGCTATTTGCTCGAGGGCGTCGCGCGTCAGGTGCTTGCGAATCGAATGGCCGGGGAGTTCGACAACGACCTCGGTCGCGGCGACGTCGGTGAGGCGCTTCTTGCCATTCTCGGCAGCCATGCGCGCACTGTTCCAGACGTGGCGATCGAGTTTGAGCGAGTCGGGAAGTTCGGCGAGGATCCAATCGACGATCGCGCGGTCGATATCGTCGCCGCCAAGATGCGTATCGCCGTTGGTCGCGAGCACTTCGAAAATTCCTTCCTTGATGCTGAGAATCGAGATGTCGAAAGTGCCGCCGCCGAAGTCGAACACCGCCACGTTGCCGGTCGCCATCTTGTTCAATCCGTAGGCGAGCGACGCTGCGGTCGGCTCGTTCACCAGGCGCACGACTTCGAGCCCGGCGAGGCGGCCGGCGTCCTTGGTGGCCTGGCGCTGGCCGTCGTTGAAGTAGGCTGGCACGGTGATGACGACGCGCTCGACTTTCTCTTCGTTACCGGATGCACGCAGCGCCCGTTCGGCGCCGTCCTTGAGCGCGCGCAGAATCTCGGCGGAGATTTGCGAGGGCGTGAAGACGCGCTTGCCGACCTGGAAACGCACGACCGGGCCGCTGAGATCGGCGAACGTGTAGCGCGCGCGATCTTCAGGCGCGACTTCGTCGCCGCCCAGGCCCATGTAGCGCTTGACCGATCGAATCACGGCGCCGTATTCGCCGCCTGCAAACCCCACCGCGCTCACGCGTCCGTCGCGCTCGACGGTCAGATGCGGCTCCATCTCGATTGCGCGCTCACCGACCGTGACTGCGCCATCAGGCGCAATCGCGACGACGCTCGGCAGCAGTGCGCTGCCCTTCTCGCCGAGGGGAATTACGCGCGGCCCGCCCTCTTCCATGGCGGCAATCAGGCTGTTGGTGGTGCCGAGGTCTATGCCAAAAATCCGTCCCATCTTTTTAGTTTTTTTAGTATTAAGTCAGGGCTCAGGCAGCTTTTGAGTTCTCGAGCGCGCGATCGACGTCGCGAATCAGGGTGCGCAGGTAGGCGATGTTGGAGAGGATCGTCTTCAGTTCCAATGTAAGCATCTTTTCGTCCGACGGCTGATCCCATTTCGCGAAATTGCGGTCGAGACCGGCCAGCATCTCGTCCATTTTGAATTGAAGTTCGACGCGGCGCGCGGCGATCTCCGTCGCGCGTTCATGCGCCGCTTCGGGGTCCGACGAAGCCTGCATCTCGGCGAGTTGCTCCTGTACCTCGAACACCAGCTCGGCGAGCTCGGGTGGAACGCGCTTGTTGTTCTCGGCGAGCTTCTCACCATTCAGTTCGAGCCAATAAAGACCGCGCGCGACGGGGTCGCGAAGCGTGCGGTAGCTGCGGGTAAGAGTCGCGGTCGCGCGCAGACTCGCGTCGCGGACTTTGGGGCCTTTCGAGGCGAACCGATCGGGATGAAGCTTGCGGCTCAATTCGTGATAGCGGCGCTCGAGCGCGTCGAGATCGATCGTCAGTTTGCGCGGGATGCCGAGCGCGGCGAAACAAACCAGCGGCGCCGCGAGCGGCGACCCGCACTCAGCGCAAATCAGCGACGGCTCCTGCCGCCTTCCACATGATGGGCATTCGATCATCTTGAGACAGCAGTCCCCACATCCGCTCGTTCATACGACGAACGATTCTCCGCATCCGCAACTGCGCTTGGCATTAGGATTAACGACCTTGAAGCCCGACGACATCAGTTCTTCGCCGTAGTCGAGCTCCGAGCCGTTGAGGTAGAGAAAACTTTTCTTGTCGACGATCAGACGCGCGCCGTCGCGCTCGAAAACCTTGTCGCGTTCCTTGGCGGCGTCGATTTCCATCCGGTATTGCAAGCCCGAGCATCCACCGCCGACGACCTTTACGCGCAACCCGGCGCCTTCGCCCTTGTCGGCGACCAGTTGCTTGATCTTCTGGGCAGCGCCCTCGGAAAGTGAAATCACAGCCACGAGAAGTTACGCCTCCTTCGACTTGGGATGCTCTTCCGCCGCGACGTCGTCACCTTTGCGCTTGCGCCAGTCGGTGATCGCGGCCTTGATCGCGTCCTCGGCCAGCACCGAGCAGTGAATCTTGACGGGCGGCAGGTTCAGTTCCTTGACGATAACGGTGTTCTTGATCGTCATCGCCTCGTCGATATGCTTGCCTTTGACCAGTTCGGTGACGTAGCTCGAACTTGCGATCGCACTGCCGCATCCGAAAGTCTTGAAGCGCGCATCCTCGATCACGCCAGCGTCGCTAATCTTCAACTGCAGCTTCATCACGTCGCCGCATTCCGGCGCGCCGACGACGCCCGTGCCCACGCCCGGCTCGTCCTTCGCGAAGCTGCCGACGTTGCGCGGATTATTGTAGTGCTCGATAACCTTATCTGAGTAAGCCATGATTTTTTCCTGCTGCGCCGCCTCTACGGGTTATGACTTCCAATTGACCGACTTAAGATCGATTCCTTCTTTCGCCATCTCGTACAGCGGCGACATCTCGCGCAGCCGCTTCACTTCCTTGCTGACGCGGTCCGTCACGTAATCGACTTCTTCCAGCGTGTTGAAACGCCCCAGGCCGAAACGAATCGAGCTGTGCGCGAGCTCGTCGTCGATTCCGAGCGCGCGAATCACGTACGACGGCTCCAGAGTCGCCGACGTGCATGCGGACCCCGAGCTGACGGCGATATCGTTGATACCCATCAGCAGCGACTCGCCTTCGACATACGCGAAGCTCACGTTCAGGTTGCCCGGCAGACGCTCGGTCGGATGACCGTTGACGTAAATCTCGTCGAGGCGCTCGAACAGCCCCGCCTGCAGCTGACTGCGCAACTGAATCAGGCGCTGCGCTTCGTCGGGCATTTCCTTGCCCGCAATTTCGCACGCCGCGCCGAGTCCGACGATCCCGGGAACGTTGAGCGTGCCTGAGCGCATCCCGCGTTCGTGGCCGCCGCCGTCCATTTGAGGCGAAATTCGAATGCGCGGTCCCTTCGAACGAACATAGAGCGCGCCGATTCCCTTCGGACCGTAAATCTTGTGCGCGGTGATCGACGCGAGATCGACGCCCGCCTTCTCGAGATCGACCGGCACCTTGCCAATCGCCTGCACCGCGTCGGTATGAAAGACGATGCCTTTTTCCTTCGCGATCTTTCCGATCTCAGCGATCGGATGAATCGTGCCGATCTCGTTATTGGCCCACATGATCGTAATGAGCACGGTCTTGTCGGTGATCGCGCGACGCACCGCGTCGGGATCAACCATCCCGTACTTGTCGACCGGCAGGTACGTGACCGTCGCCTTGCCCGCCCTCTCAAGCGCGCGGCAACTGTCGAGCACGGCCTTGTGCTCGGTGACGCAACTGATGATGTGGTTGCCCTTGTCTTTGTAAAACTCGACGACGCCCTTGATTGCCAGGTTGTCGGACTCGGTGGCGCCGCTGGTGAAAATAATTTCCTTGGACTTCGCGCCAATCAGCGCCGCAATCTGTTCGCGCGAGCGAGAGACCGCCTCTTCCGCCTCCCAGCCGAAGCTATGGTTGCGGCTGGCGGCGTTGCCGAACTTCTCGGTGAAATACGGAAGCATCGCATCGACCACGCGCGAATCGACGCGCGTGGTCGCATGATTGTCCATGTAAACGGGCTTCTTCATTTTTTCAGTGTCCATTCCTTAATAGTGGACCTGCTAGGTATAGTATAAGGCTTCCGCCGAAACAGTCAAACGAAATAGAGCCCTGCCGGTCCTTCAATCGGAATACTGGACCCAATCAGTCTAGTAAGGCGATTGCGCCCGTCTGTCAAGGACAATATGACCCTTACCGACCGGTCAGACAAGCCAAAACGTAGGCTATCGCTGTCGCGTAATGCTTGACAAGATGTAGCGCATAGCGATACATAGCTTTAGGCAGGTGATAGAGAGCTTCAGGCACAAGGGGCTGAAAGAATTGTTCGATACGGGACAGAGCGCAAAGGTCCCACCTGACCTCCGACAGCGGTGCATGGATCGAATGGAAGTCTTGGATGCCGCGATGGACCTGGGGCACATGAACCTGCCCGGCTATGCCTTACATCCGCTTCACACCAGACCGGTGCGATACAGCATTCATATCAATGGGCCTTGGTGCATTACATTTGAATGGCAAGCGCCTAACGCGCGCCGCGTAGATCTCGAACAATATCACTAGGGAGCTGAGTTCATTGAGCGAAGAATTCTTCGTAAATCGAGAGAATATCACACGAGCGCCTACGCATCCGGGAGTGCTGTTTGCGCGCGATATACTGCCCGAACTCGGCCGTCGCACTGTGAGCGAGCTGGCGGCGCTGCTCCATGTCAGCCGGCAGACCTTGCATCGGGTGATAGCAGGCCAGGCCGCGATCAGCCCGGAAATGGCAGTGCGGCTCGGCAAGTTGTGCGGCAATGGGCCCGAACTGTGGCTGAATCTGCAGGGGCGTTACGACGCTTGGGAAGCAACTCAACGCCTGGGCAAGGAAATCGACAACATCCCGACGCTTACCCGTTAGATCAGCCTGAACCAGCTATTTCGGGCGCGGTTTCAGGTCCATCCGGCGCTCCTCGCGCCAGTCGCTGAAGCCCAGGCGATGCCATGCCGTCGCTCCCACCCAGTTGCGATGCAGCACGCTCAGCGTGACGACCGTAATCCCTGCGTCGCGGAACCATTCGTAGGCGGCCTCGAGCATCGGCTTCATTAGCCCGCGTCCTCGGAAGCTCTCGTCCATAAAAGCCTGGCTGATATAGCCGATGGATTGAGGAAGCGCACCGTCGATAGCGCGAATGTGTCGCGCGGGCAGAGGTCACTTAATTGAATGTGAAACCCGCGGTGGGTTTCACGCTTCCTCGGGCAGGGGTGACCCCTGCACCCAATACTAGGATGAAGATGCGGGCGTAGTTTACCCTGAGTACTCGTAGGGTCCTTGTTAGAACTTTTTTTGTGTCATTCTGAGCGCAGCGAAGAATCCCGGATCTTTTTCGACGCTGGTATCCGCACCCTCAACCATGGCGCGAGCGACATGCGCGCGGGGCTTACGCGAACGGGCCGGGGTGAGCGGCATCGAAGGAAATTTCGAGCAGCTTGTGCTCTGCGCGAATCGATTTCAGCGCCGCTTCGCGCGTTTGCTCGAATTCGCGCTCCAGCCATGGCGCGATGCGCTCGATCAGTTTCTCAGGAGAGTCGGCAGTGCCGAGCAAGCTTGTCGCGATGCAGCATTTCAGCGCGACCTTCTCGATTCCATCTGCCCGCTCGAGGCTCAGCGTCAGCACGACATGGTCAGCCGTCCGCTCAATCGGTCGAGCGTTCACGATCGCGTAAATGCCGCGCCCGGTGTTCAACGGACGATCAAGCTGCGCGCGAGGAACCCGTGCCCTTCTGCGTCCGGCCCGCGCCGCCTTCCCAGAAGAGCACCACCGGGCCTGCGATATAGATCGACGAGTACGTACCCGTGATGAAACCGATCAGCAGCGTGAACGCCGACGGCCGCAGGATCGGCCCGCCGAACGCCAGCAGCGACAGCAACACGACGATGGCGGTGCCCGAAGTCAGGATGGTGCGCGAGAGAGTCTCGTTGATCGCGCGATTCATGATCGACGCGATCGGCTCGCGCCGGCGCTTGGTCGAATCCTCGCGGATACGATCCGACACGATGATCGTGTCATGCACCGAGTAACCAATAACCGTCAGCACCGCGGCGAGCGTGGTCAGGTCGAACTGATATTGGCTGATGACGAGCGCGCACATCACGACCAGCACGTCGTGAATAAGTGCGATCACGGCGCCCGCGCCGAAACTCCAGCTCACGTGGCGGAACTGGATCGCGATATACACGCCCATGAAGATGGTCGCGATGATAACCGCGGCGAAGCCCTTGCGGCGGAGATCGCTGCCGACTTTGGCGCCGACGCTCTCGACTCGCACCACCTTCGCAACGCCCGGGCCGTAGGTTTTGTCGAGCGCGCCCTCGAGCTTGGGCCCGATGCTGCCGATGTTTTTGACCGTCTGGAAGCGCGCCAGGAACGACTGCCCCGCCTTGCCGAAATCCTGAACTGTAATTTCGCCAAGATCGAGCGGTGCGAGCGCCTTTTGAATCGCGTCGCCGTTGGTGCGGCTGCTGAACTCGATTTGCGCGACGCTGCCGCCGACGAAATCGACTCCGTAGTTGAGGCCCTTGGTGAACAGCAGCACGATCGCCAGGATGTTGATCGCGGTCGATAGTGCGACGAAGAAATAACGCTTCCCGACGAAATCGAGATTGATGTCGGGACGGATGAGCTGTAAAGACATCGGCCCTGTTTAGCTTTTCGCTGTAACGCGCACAAGCATGCTCAGCTCGCGGCGGCGCGCTTACGTGTCGGTCGTGTCGAGCGGCGCGATGATCCGCCGCTTTCCTTGGCGGCCGCGGCGGCGCTGTTGGCGGCAGCCAGCGCCTTGGCGCATTCGCCGCACAGATTGTTCAGATTGGCGGGATCTTCGCTGAGGCCGTCGTCGAGCGAGTGACAAACCTTCAGGCATGAGGCGCAGATGAAGTAGATGCCCTCGATAGTCTTGTTGATTCGCTCGCGGTTGAGGATTCTGCCGCGCAGCTTCTCGATGCGGATGCCGAGCAACTCGCCGTACTGGCGCTTGATTTTTCGCCGCCCGGCTTCGTCCTTGGGAAGGTCGGCATCTTCTTCCGCCTCATCCGCCATATCGCCGAACGACGCGTACTTGTCGCGCTTGGAGGTTTTGCTCTTGCGCGCTCTGCCCATCGTCGTTAGTCCCCCTCCACGCTCAGCGCGTGCGTCCGACGAAGCCGCAGGCCTTTTCGCAAACCAGGTAGAAGCCCTTGCGGCCGAAACCGGCGAACTTGGTCACCTTGCTCTCGGCGCCGCAGCTGGGACAGATGTGTCGCTGCTGGATGCCTGCGTTCTTCTCAGCGGTTTTTGCTTTTTTCTCTGCCATGACGCGAATTGCTCTCGAGTTTGATTACGGGATTACGGCTCTCGAATTTGTACCTGGAATCGGATCAACGTTGACGCAAAACGACCCGGCCATCGGTCGCTACCATCTGGCCGGGTGCATCCTCAAAGGTAAGGTCGCAAGGCCGCATAGTCAATAGCTCGCCCTCGTCTAAAGAGTTCTAACAGGGACGAAGTCCCGCATCTTCTCCTAGTACTGGGTGCAGGGGTCACCCCTGCCGGGGAAGTTTGAAACCCACGCTGGGTTTCAAATTAAATAAAGTGAATGACGCGTCCACGTGTGTTGCCCGCGCGAGCGCTGCGTGCAAGCGTTGAATCACCTTGGACTCGCGCCTGAAAGAAAACGACGCCGTCATTTTTATCGATCGCAAGGGGCGCCGCTACATGAAGATGCTGCGGGCGGGCAAGAAGATTCTCATCCGCGGCGAGCTGCGCGCCGACGACTTGTTCGGCGTCGAGGAAGGCTCGCGCGTCAAGTTCTCGACCGGCGAAGCGTTCCTGGTGCTGCGGCCGACCTACGCCGACCTGATCCCGCATCTGCCGCGCGCGTCGCAGGTGATTTATCCCAAGGACACCGGCCCGCTGCTAATTTGGGGCGACGTGTTTCCGGGCGCGACGGTGATTGAAGGCGGCACGGGCGCGGGCGCGCTGACGATCGCGCTGCTGAGAGCGGTCGGGCCGGCGGGACGCGTCGTCTCGTACGAGCTTCGCGAGGATTTCGCCGACGCCGCGCGCAAGAACGTGGCCGCATTTTTCGGCGACGCGCCTAACTGGACAATCAAGGTGCGCGACCTCTACGCGGGCTTCGACGAAACCGGAGTCGATCGGATGTTCCTCGATCTCGCGGAGCCGGGGCGCGCACTCGCCGTCGCCGCATCCGCACTTAGGCCCGGCGCCGTGCTGGTCTGCTACGTGCCGACCGCGGTGCAGCTCAAGGACACCGTCGAGGCGATTCAGGCGCGCAGCGATTTCGGCGAAATCGAAAGCTTCGAGACGCTGCTGCGCCATTGGCAGGTGAAGGGGATGAGCGTGCGGCCGCATTTCAGGATGATCGCGCATTCCGCGTTCATCATCGTGTCGCGCAAGCTGGTCGCCGACACGTCGAGTCAGCAAGAGCCTTTCGTCATCGCCGATCCGGGCGAGACAGACGGCCTCGATACAGACGAGCCGCTCGAATGATAACGCGGCGAAAATTTCTCGTGGCGTCGGGCGCCGCGATCGCGCTCGCAGGCATCCCGCTGAGCGCGAGAATTGCGCGCGCGGCCGCGACGGCGTCGAAATTCGGCGGGCCGACGCCGAACGCGAACTTTTACGTGACGTCGTCCGGAAGTACGCCGTCAGTGGATGTCAATTTGTGGCGTTTCAGCATCAAGGGCCTGGTCGAGAATCCGATCCAGTTCTCCTACGCGGATATTCGCAAGCTGCCGAAGTTCGACGAGATGCTGACGCTCGAATGCATCTCGAACCCGCCCGACGGCACCGCTATCAGCAACGCCAACTGGACCGGCGTGCAACTGCGGCCGCTCCTGGAGCGGGCGCGCGTCAAGCGGGGTGCGAGGTTCGTCGCGATGCGCGGGGCTGACGGCTATCACACGGTGTTGCCCGTCGACGAGCTGATACGCGAGGAAAATTTTCTGCCGTACCTGATGAACGGCGTGCCGCTGCCAGCCGAGCACGGCTATCCGCTCAGAATTTTCATCCCGGGCAAGTACGGGATGAAGCAGCCGAAGTGGCTCACCGAGCTCGAATTCGCCGACCACGAAATCCCCGGCTACTGGGAAGTCCGCGGATGGAGCGACGTATGCTGGCGCAAGGTCAACTCGGGCTTTTTCTCGCCGCGCGTCGAAGGCGGGCTGATGTCGATTTTCGATCGCAAGGCCAAGGTAACGGCGCCGCTGGACATCTACGGATGGGCGCTGGCGGGACCGTCGGGAATCAAACGCGTCGAGGTGTCGTCGGACGACGGCGCCACCTGGCACAACGCGCAGCTCGTCGAGAACAGCTCGCCGTACGTGTGGACGGTCTGGAAATATCGCTTCGCGCCATCCGCGGCGGGCGATTTCATGATTCGCGTGCGCGCGACTGACGGCAACGGCATCGCGCAGCCTCCTGCCGATCCGCAGGAAGGCGCCGGCATGAGCGGGCAGGCGCGGATCGCGCTCGAAGTAACGCGCGTCTAGTGTAGGAGAGTTGCGATGTGGAGCGCGCGCGCCGTGGACATCGCGCCGGTCGCGCTGAAGCTGCCGCCCGCCGTGGGATTGAACAGCTCCGCGCTGCTGAGCGCTCTGCCGTGAGCAGCCGGATCGGCCGCGCCAATTCCGCCCGCAATCAGCACTCGATGCGGGAACGGCCCGGTCGCGAGCAACGTCGCCGTATGCCCCGCGCGCGCGGCGGTCATCGATTGGTTGCATCGCGTCGTTTCGGTGTTGAATCCGCCGACGCAAGTGAAATCGCCGCTGCTCGGATCGAACGTCTCCGCCGAATTGCTCGTCAATCCCGACGCGCCCGACAGCACGCCGCCCGCGAGCGCGACCGAGCCGTTGAAGCCGCCCGCAAGCAGCACGCTCCCGTCCTCGAGCAGCGTGGCGGTATGAAGCGAGCGCGGCTCGTTCATGAAACTCGAGAGCAGCGTGAATTCCTGCGTGGCGGGATCGTAGATCTCGGCGCTGCTATCTTTGAAAAAGAAGTTCGACCCGCCGACGCCCCCGGTAATCAGCACCTTGCCGGCCATCGGCCCCGCGACAAACAGCGTCGCGGTATGCGCCGCGCGCTGATGGTCCATCGGGAAGGTCGCCGGTGCGAACGAGTTCGACGCGGGATCGTAAATGTCGGCGGAGTTGGTCGTGTCGCCGGCCAGGTTGGTCGCGCCACCTGCCACCAGCACCTTGCCGCTGAGCAGCAGCGTCGCGGTGTGAAACATGCGCCGATCGCTCATCGTGTTCGCGACCGCGATGAACTTGCGCGTGGCTGGATCGTACAGCTCCGCCGTGTCGAGGACGTTGCCGAGATTGTCCTGGCCTCCAACGACAAGGATTTTGCCGTTGCTCAGCGCGGTAGCGGTGAAGCCTAGCCGCGGCGAGGCCATCGAGCCGGTCGGCGAGAACGCGCCGGTCGCCTCGTCTAAGATCTCCGCGCTGCTCAGCACGCTGCCTTCGAGGTTGAGCGAAAAATTCTTGATCGACGCGCCGCCGCTGAACCCGCCGGCAAGAATCACCTGGCCCGCCGACAGCGCCGCCGCGGATGCGCCCGCGCGCCGCGACGACATCATCCCGGTAACCACGAACTGCCCCGCCGACGGATCGAAAAACTCTGCGCTCGCGAGACTTTGATTCGACGCGTCCGCGCCGCCCGCGATCAGCACGTCACCCGCCGCGGGAATCGCGGCCTTGAGGTTCACGTGTATTGCTTGATTGCCGCGCGCGGCCGCGCTGGCGGCGGCTACGGGTTCGTCGTGCGACGGCGATTCAATAGTCTCGCCGTTAATGCATCCGCTGGCCGCGAGCAGACCGATCAGTCCAATGACGGCTAGTGTCGCAAACGCATTCCGCGCCCATCGCGGGCTGGTATGAAAATGTTCTTGCAAGCGTACTCGGCTCTTCGAACTCGGCAGTCAATTAAAGTTGCCGCATCCATGGCGCACAGATCTCATTATAGCGCCCCGATTAGACGAGTCAGGTCTGTAAAAGTTTCAAAACGCGGCCGACCTGAAGCTCAAGCCGATTTAGTGGAAAAGCCCGGAAAAAAACTTGCCGACTGCGCTGAAAACGTCGGATGACGAAGGATTCGTCCGCGCCACCGCCGGCGGAGGCACGGAGCCTGGCATTGGCGGCATCGTCGACGGCATCGGCGCAGGGGCGCTCGCGAACATTCCGCCGTGCAGCGGGCACATCTGCGTCGGCTCGGTGCCGATCAGGAACGGCAGCGAGACCTGCTTTGGGCAGGCCGGAGTCGCAAGACCGCCGGATTCAGGATCGATCGTCGCCATCGTGATTCCCGACGGCTCGGGAAAATCCTCGGGGTCCGCGGGCGCCGCATCCTGCATGAACTGAACCCATGCCGGAAGCGCCGCCTGTGCGCCCGTCAGGCCCAGGCTCTCCGGTTCGTCGAAGCCAACCCAGACGCCGCAAACGATCGCCGGCGTGTAACCGATGAAGTAGGCGTCCTTGTAGTCCTGCGTCGTGCCGGTCTTGCCAGCCGCCGGAAAATCCAGCCCCAGGCGTCCCGCGCTCGCGCCGGTTCCATAGCGCAGTACGGCTTTGAGAGCGCCCGTGATCAGATACGCGACGGCGGGACGAATCACGCGATTCTCCTCGTCGTCGTGCTGATAAATCTGATGGCCTTTCGCATCGACGACCGCCTCGACTGCATACGGCGGCGACTGCAGACCCTCGGTCGCAAAAACCTGGTACGCGGAAGTGAGCTCGAGCAGCGTGGTCTCGTCGGCGCCAATCGAAATCGGCAGGTAGGCCTGAAGATCCTCGTGGATACCCATCTCGTGCGCGGTCTTGACGATCGTCGCGGGTCCGAGCTTGCTGCCGACGTATGCGGTCGGCACGTTGAGCGATTCGATGAGCGCCTCCGCGACCGTCACTTGCGGTTGATAGTTGCGCTCGTAGTTCGCGGGCGTCCATCCGTCGGCGAATGTCATCGGCTCGTCAGGCAGAACGGACGCCAGCGTCAGCGGCGGCGAGAACGGCGCGCGGTCGGGATCGAGCGCGGCCAGGTACACGATTGGCTTGAATGCCGACCCGGGCTGACGCTCAGCGTTCGCCGCGCGATTGAACTGGCTCTCAGAGTAGTCGCGGCCGCCAATCATCGCGCGAATCGCGCCACTCTCGGCGTCCAGCGCGACCAGCGAAGTCTGCAGCTGGCCGTCAGCCTTGCTGCGGCGCAGCCGGCGGTGGTTCTTTTCAAGCTTCGCGATATTGTCCGTGACCGCATCGACGGCGTCGCTCTGCAGCTCGGTGTCGAGCGTCGTGTAAACCTTGAGTCCCGCGAGATGGCCGTCGAAGCCGGGAATCCGGTTCACGAACGCGATCACGTAGTCGGTGAAGTACGGCGCGCGGCGCAATCCGGGCGGCTTGGTGATCTGAATCGGCGTCGCGAGCGCGGCCGCGTAGGTGGCGTCGTCGATCACGCCCGCCCGCTTCATCACACCGAGCACGACGTCACGCCGCCTGCGGCACGCATCAGGATGACGCCGCGGATCGTACAGCGTCGGCGCCTGGATCATCCCGATCAGCGTCGCCGCCTCGGCGGGTGTCACCTCGGACAGGTCCTTGTTGAAAAAATATCGCGCCGCCTGCGGCATCCCGTCGATCGGCGTGCCCTCATACTCGCCCATCGGCACGTCGTTGATGTAACGCTCAAGGATCTCATTCTTGCTGAGGCGGATTTCGAGCACTGCCGCGACCGCCAGCTCGCGGAACTTGCGGCTGAAGCTGCGCTCGTGGCGTTCCATGAACGTCCGCGCCAACTGCTGCGTGAGCGTACTCGCACCCTCGACGAGCCGATGCGCGCGAAAATCGGCAATCGCGGCTTCGACGATTCGAATCGGATCGATTCCCGGATGGTAATAGAAGAAGCGATCTTCGTTGTCGAGCAGTCCCTTGACCAGGTAGGGCTTCAGCTGGCCGAGTTGGACCTCGACGCGTTCGGCGGGCGTGCCGGGCAGCAATCGGCCGATCACCTCAGGCTCGAGCATCGCATCGGACTTGGTCACGCCGAACGAATCGGCAACGCCCGTGATTCGCGTGCCGGCAACGCTCACCCGCACCATCTCGGCGGGATATTCCTTCGCGCCGACATGAAACGATCGCAGGTAAATCGCGATCGCGTTCTTCGCCCTCGTGTACTCGCCCGGAGTGTTGGCCGCGGGCACCTGCGAATAGCTCAACTGCGCCAGCCGATCCAGCAATCCGCTGCGATCGAGGTCGTCGCCGGCGCTGATCGGAAAGGGCGCGGAGAAAATCGCGGAGGTCAGCGCCGCGCGACGCTGCTCGATCAACGCGGAAATCTCGCCGTACAATTGCGCGACGTAAAACCCGATCGCGAAGAACGCGAGCAGCAATCCGCCGGCGGCGAGATTTCGCACACGCCATCCGCGGATTCGCCACTCGCCAGGTTTTTTCTTCGCCGGGTCCGCTTTCGCTTTCGCTTTTGTTGGCGCCTGCTGTCCGCCACCCATCTGGATGGTACCTCTCCTACAAGGTTAGCCTCGTCTCGAAGTCTGATCCATCGACGCTCATTGCTTGTAGCCAAATCGCCGCAACATCGCGCGTCGCTCCGCCTGATGGCCTTCGTTCTCGACGCCTTCGGGCGAACTGCCGTCGATCACGCCGACCACGCCGCGCCCGCCGCCGTCCTCCGCAACGATCACGCGAAGCGGATTCGCCGTCGCGCAGAAGACCGTGCACACCTCGCTCACCGATTTGATTTGATTGAGCACGTTGACCGGGAACGCGTTGCCGAGAATGACGACGAACACGTGCCCTGCCCCGATCGCCGCCGCCGCTTCAACCGCCGACTGTTCGAGCGCCGGCTCGGTGCCCGTACGCCGAATCAGGCACGGCCCCGACGCCTCGCAAAACGCCAGCCCGAACTTGATTCCGGGGACAGCCTGCACGAGAGCCTCGTAAACGTCCTCGACCGTCTTGATGAAGTGCGCCTGGCCGACGATCACGTTGGCATCCGCGGGTTTCGCGATTTCGACAATACTCAGTTGCATAGTGCTTGCCCCTTGTGACTATTGCGCGGATGATAGTTTCGTGGATGCGGTGCCGGAAGTGAGTATCCGGCAATGGAGGTGTGGTGGCTACCGGTCTGACCCTTCGCACGAATACTGAGACACGACTGCCCGCGTTTTTCTACCGGCTCTCCTCGCGCGCACAGCGAACTTATCTGAAGAGCGACAGCGTCGAGCGTTACGACTACGTCCCCAGCGCTGCCGCGCGCAACTCGCTCGACGCCCTGATGCGCGTGCTCGAGACCGGCAACCTCGCCGCATGCACAACATGCGCGCGCGCGTTGACCGCCGAGATTTGCCGGGCCCTGGCGACCCCTCCCGTTACCGTCGAGGTTCGCGGCGTGCGCCCTCGCAACACGCGCGGCGAATTGCACGGGCTGTTCTATCCTTACGATCCGCGGATGCGCCGGCCGCCGTACATCGTGCTCTGGATGCGCACGGCGCAGCGTCACGACGTCGTCAAGCCGAAGACGTTCGTGCGAACCTTGATGCATGAAATCGGCCACTACATGGATTACGCTCTGCTGCGGCTCGACGATTCATACCACACGCAGGGATTCTTCAAGCGCGAATCCTCGCTGGTCCGCGCGCTCTTCAACTCCTAGCGCTCCCTTGACAGGCGCGGCTTCGATGCCAATAGCTATTGTCGCGATGCGCCACGCATCTGCATGACATCAAGCTCGTCGGGTGGGGAGATGGCTACTGGTATGGGATTTTTTCAGAGATTGTTTTCGCCGGTTTCGGCGCGCACAGAACTGCTCGAGGAACTGGCCGTGCTCGCCGGCCGCAATCAGGGACTCGTCGATCGCCTGAAGCGGCACGCGACGCTAACCTCCGCGAATATCAAAACCGGAGTCGAGGCGATCGCCGAAGCGGAAGCCGCGCACGTCAAGGTGATGCACGCAATTCTCGCCGACCATAACGTCTGGGCGAAATTGCCGGAAGCCGCGCTGCACGACGGCTCGAACAACTGGGCGCGTCTCAGCGGCGACCTCGAGGTGATCCGCGCGCTCGCGGCCGACTTGCACAACAACGCGATGAAGTGGGAATCCGTCGACGACGCGGTCTCGGCCAAGCTGCGTCAACTGGCTACCGAGGATGACGTTCGCGAAAGTGAACTGCGCAAGCTCGCACTATTGTGCGACGCCCTCGCACTCGACTGACTGCCCGAGCACTCTTTCCTTTTCCGCGATTGTTCCCCTTCCTTCGAGGGAAGGAGTTAGGGGTTAGGTTCTTCGCTACAGGTACCGCCTCAATCCCCGTCGCTCCAACTCCTGCGTAATTCGCCCGACCTGCGGCGACATCGCGCGATTCGTCACCAGGATCGCATCTCCCATGTCGACGACGATCAGATCGCGCACGCCAAACAGCACCATCAGGCGCGAGTCCGGATACGCCAGCACCCGCTCGGAGTCGAGCGCGATCGCATTGCCGCGAATCACGTTGCCGCCCGCGTCGCCGACCGCATCACTCAGCCGGTCCCATGATCCAACGTCATGCCACGAAAATCGCGCGCGCACGCCGAGCACGTTGGCGCTCTTCTCCATTATCACGCGGTCGAACGAATCGTACCGCAACCGTCCGTATGCGCGCGCGAGCTTCGTCCGCGGCGTCCGCGCGAGTTTTTCAGCGTCGATGCCAAGCGCTGGGGAATGCGCGGCGAATTCGCGCGCCAGCGTCCGCGTGGACACCACGAACATCGAGGCATTCCACAAGTAGCGCCCGCTGCGTACCATCCTGCGCGCAATCGCGAGCGGCGGCTTCTCGACGAACTTCTCGATTCGGAATCCCGCGCCGACCTTGGGGCCGATTTTCTGATAGCCGTAACCGGTGTCAGGCCCCGTCGGCGGAATCCCGATCGCGACGATCGATTCGCCTGCCGCGGCAAGACGGATCGCATCGGCAAGCGTGCGCCGATATTGCGCGGCCGTCGCGATATAGTGATCCGCAGCGACCGCCGCGATTACTCCGTCGCCAAGCCTGCGCTTGATAATCGCGGCGCCATAGGCGATTGCGACCGCCGTGCCACGCGCTTGCGGCTCGACGATCAGATTCTGCGCTGGGATGAGACCGCGCAGCTCGCGCCGGAACGGCCGCTCATGCGCCGCCGCCGCCAGCACGAAAATTCGCTCGCGCGGGACCAGCGGCACGTGGCGCGCGATCGTGTCTGCCAGCAGGCTGGCGTTGCCGTCGATCGAAAAAAGCGGCTTGGGTCTTGCCTCGCGGCTCGCCGGCCAGAAGCGCGTGCCGCGGCCGCCCGCGATAATCAGCACCGACGCGCGATCCAGCGCGGAGCGTCGAGCCATCGCGTCAGATCGCGCCGAGTTCGCGGAGTTTGCCGTCGAACAGCGCGCGGATTTCGGCCAATCTTTTTTCGCTGGTAGCTTCGAAGCGCGTGACCAGCGCGGGCTGCGTGTTCGACGCGCGCACCAGGCCCCATCCGTCGGCAAAATTCACGCGCACGCCGTCGATGTCGATAACTTCGTAGTGCTTGCGGAAAAATTCCGCTGCCTGCCGCACCACCTCGAACTTGCGATCGTCGGGGCAATCGACGCGAATCTCCGGCGTGATGTGGCTCGGCGGAAGATCGGCCAGGATCGCGCCGAGACCGCGTCCCTCGCGGCTGAGGATTTCCAGCAGACGAAACGACGCGTAAATAGCGTCGTCGAATCCGAAGTAGCGGTCGGCGAAAAACATGTGCCCGCTCATCTCGCCCGCCAGCGCCGCGTGCTCCTCCTTCAACTTGCTCTTAATCAACGAATGCCCGGTCTTCCACATGATCGGCCGGCCGCCGTGGCGCGCGATGTCGTCGTACATCCGCTTCGAGCACTTCACCTCGCCGATAATCGTCGCTCCGGGCCGCTCGCGCAGAATCGCCCGCGAGAACGCCACCATCAGCTCATCGCCCCACACGATCTTTCCGTTCTCGTCGACCGCACCGATACGATCGGCGTCGCCGTCGTATGCGATTCCGACCGCCGCGCGATTTTTTTTCACCGCCGCGACGAGATCGCGCATGTTCTCCTCGACGGTCGGGTCCGGGTGATGGTTCGGGAAGCGCCCGTCCATCTCGGTGTAGAGTTCGATGGTCTCGAGTCCAAGCCGCTTCATCAGTGGTGCCGCGATCACGCCGCCGCATCCGTTGCCGCCGTCCACGACGACCTTCATCCCCGGCGTCAGCTTGAACTGCGACATGATGAAATCGTTGTAGTCGGGAATCACCGGCCGCTCGGTCAGCGAGCCTTTCGCACCGGTTGTGACGAAATCGCGCCGCTCGATTATTTCGCGCACCCGCTGAATCTCCGCGCCATGAATCGTCGTCGGCCCAACCCCCAGCTTGAAGCCGTTGTACTCGGCCGCGTTGTGACTGCCCGTGATCATCGCGCCGCCGTCCATCTTCCAGCTCAGCACCGAAAAATAAAGGAGCGGCGTCGGCACCACGCCGACGTCGACCACGTTGATACCGGCGTCGAGCAGGCCCTCGACGAGCCGATCGCGCAGCCGGTCCGACGACAGGCGGCAGTCGCGGCCGAGCGTGATCGTTTTCTTCCCCGCGCGATGCAACAGGGTCGCGTAGCCGCGCCCGAGATCGACCACGAACGCGTCATCAAAGTCGTCCGCTACGATGCCGCGGATGTCGTACTCGCGGAATACTTGCGAATTCATTATCGTCAGTCTGTGCGACCGATTACCTCCGTGCAAGATGGCCAAAAGTGACCCCTGCGGGGACATCGCGCGGCGACGAGGCCCGCGTCGCGATCGTTACCGGCGCCGGCCGCGGTATCGGGCGAGCAATCGCGCTCGCGCTAGCCCGCGCGGGCTATTCGCTATGCCTCGCCGCTCGCACGCGCGACGAACTCGAGGAAGCCCGCTCCCAGAGCGGCCTCCCGCCCGAGCGTGCGCTGATAGTGCTGGTTGACCTCGCCACCGAGGATGCGCCCGACCTGCTCGTTAGCGCCGCGCTCGACTGCTACGGACGAATCGACGTGCTCGTCAACAACGCCGGATGGGCTCCCCCGCGAACGCCGCTGCTCAAAATGCGCCCCGTCGACGTGGACCGCATGATCGCCATCAATCTGCGCGCGCCAATCGCGCTGACGCGCCTTGCCGCCGCCGCGATGACACCGCGGGGCGCCGGCACGATCGTCAACGTCGCATCGTCGGCTGCGGTCAAGACTCCCGCCGGCGAGGCCGTCTATGCGGCGACCAAAGCCGCGCTGGTCGCATTCACGCGCGCGGCCTTCCACGAGATGCGCCAGAGCGGACTCAAGCTCACGGTGATTGTCCCGGGCCTGGTCGATACCGCGCTGATTCCGAACAACAAGCGCCTCGACCGCGCCGCAATGCTCTCGACGGCCGACGTCGCGCAGGCCGTAATGCAAATCGTGAACTCCCCCGCCGGCGCATGCCCGGTCGAGGTGACCCTCGAGCCTCAACTCGATCCGGAGCGTCCCCACTGAGTTACGACTCTCTTCGCGATTTTCCCCTTCCCTCGAGGGAAGGGGTTAGGGGTTAGGTTAGCGTGCATCGGACATTTACGGCGCGATTCGCGCTCGTGCTGGCCGCAGGAATCGTCGCCGCGGCAATCGTAGCGCCAGTCGTCGCCGTCGCAGTATCCGCCGCCGGATGGCGCTTCCCATTCCCGAGAATTTTCGATCGCACCGTGATGGCAACGTTGCTGATCGCGATGCTGTATTCCGCGCGCGAGCTGAAGCTCATCTCACTGATGACAAAGGGCTTCGTTCATTTGCCGCGGCCCAGCATCAGGTACGCCGTTCGCGGATTCGTCGTGGCGATATGCACGATCGCGATTCTGTTCGCGCTGGCATTTGAGTTTGGCGGCGGTCACTTCGCCGATCACGACCTCGTGACGCTGATACCGAAGTATCTGCTCGCGGCGATTGTGATCGCATTCATCGAGGAAGCGTTCTTCCGCGCATTCCTGCTCGGCGGCATGAAGACCGATTTCGGCAACCGCGTCGCGCTAATCGCGAGCGCCGCAATCTACGCCGTCGCGCATCTCGTGCGCTCGCCGGCGCGCTTCTACGTCACCGGCTACCATCCCGCCGCGGGCTTGATCACGCTCGCCCACAGCATCGACCAATTCACCGATCCCGCGGTTGCAATTCCCACGCTGATAGGCCTGTTTCTGCTCGGCCTCGTGCTCGGCGAAGCATATATCCTCACGGGCAGTGTGTATTTCTCGATCGGCCTGCACAGCGGCTTCGTGCTCGGCTCAAAGCTATGGCCGAAAGTCGTCCTGAATCGTGCCGCAATCCCATGGTGGATAGCCGGCGGCGGCGCAATCCCGCTAATCGGCGGCGCCGCCGCCTGGGTAATCGCGATCGCCGTTCTCGCGATGCTGCGCCCGATCACCGGAGAACGTCAGACGGCCGCCATTCTCGGAACCGTCAGGAGAACGCCCGGGGCATAACCCATAATGGGTCTTGCATAATCAGGGTGAATGGGCTAGATAGAAGGCTGTGGTACCCCGAAATGAGGACTAATAAAAAAATCAGTATAGACAACGATTTCGAGTACATCGGAGAAGGCGGAATCGATGAACGCAAGCGATTCTCTTTGACCAAGGCGCTGACAAAAATCGAAAAGTGCTTCGCCGAGCCGGCCACGCCTGACGCTCTGCATTTCCGCGTGTACGTAAACGCGGCTGGACAAATTCTCCTTGATCCTGCCTTGACGGTCCCGGTTCGGGAGATGTGGCTGTACCGGAACCCGGTCGCGCTCGCAAAGGTTCGCGAGGGCCTGGCTCAAGCGGCCGAAGGAGACTTCCACGATCTCGGCTCTTTCGCCAAGTTTGCCGATGACGAGATCGAATGATGGACAAAGTGATCTCCGCAGGTGCAGATGAAGCAGTTCCGTGAAGTTCCGATTGAACTTCACCTCGCGCGCCGTGAAGGACATCGAAGGGCTCGCGCGAGATGCAGGACTGCGGAAACGATTGAAGTCAGTTCGGAAGGCGCTGGGGATGCTCGAAACGAATCCTCGGCACCCAAGCCTGCGAACCCACAAATTTCAAACGCTTCAGGGACCAAAGGGTGAACCGGTCTTCGAAGCCTACGCGGAAAACCAGACTGCCGCGGCATACCGGATTTTTTTCTACTACGGTGAGAACGATCAGATCATGATCGTAGCGGTGACACCGCATCCTTGATCGGCATCAGATGTGGTCGCAGCGACTCAAAACCGGAACCCGCTTCGCTGGCGCGAAGCTGTCCGGAGGCCAGAAGCCAGCTCCCAGACGACCTAGCTTGCACCTGCGATTTCGCTCGCTTTACAGTTAGAGTCCGCCGGTTATTGATTCGCACCGCAAAAGGTACGCCAGCCAGCGTAGAGATTTCGGCCCCGTGTGGTCGTTTGATGTCCGCATTTCTGGCGTTTATCGCAGACACAGACTCAATTGACAACCTCTGGCAACGAGTGGGATACCGCAAGGGGTAAGGCGACAATCGGGCGCGGTGTAAGGTCCACCAAGGAGGAGAGCGCTAGAGGTGCCGATCTCGGAAAAAATCATCAGAGAGGCCACTGCTCGCTATGAGCGGGAGCGTGACCGCTATCTCAAACTCGCCGCCCGGGTCGCTGACATTTGTCGGTCTGAAATCGTGGAGGCGAACGCAATACGAGCTCAAGTCACCTCACGTGCGAAAAGTGCAAAAAGCTTTGCGGACAAGCTCAGACGTTTTTCAAAAAGGGCAGACAAGAAATGCGAGACCGTTGACGAAGTCTTCGTCGTGATCGGCGATTTGGCTGCTGTTCGTGTCGCGACCTATCAGCCGGAGACAGAAGCGCGTGTCACTCAGGAGATTCAAAAGCGCTTTCGAGGGACAGACGGAGTTAATGTTCAACCCGAGAAAAAAGACAAGGTCACGCATGGCGGAAAAGGCTTTTATCGTGCGACGCACTGTCAGGTGGTTCTGCCGGACGAGGACCTGGTGGGCACCTATGAAAACCTGAAGGCCACGAGCTGTGAGATCCAAGTTTGCTCCATGATGGCGCATGTCTGGAATGAAATTGAGCACGACATCGCCTACAAACCGGAGGGAACGGGCCCTCAGGCGAAAGAGCGCGGCCTGCTTCAAGCACTAGGCCACCTGACCCGTTCAGGCGATGAGATCATCACACGGCTGCTGGAAGCCAATGCGGAACGCCTACAAGTGCAGACGGGCGAATTTGAAGATGTTTTTGAGTTCGTCGCGAGGCTCAAGCGACACTTTCCCGATACCGACTTCACCCTATACTCCGGGCAGCTCTTCGATGAGACACAGGCGCTTCAATTGACCTCTCTGAAGAAACTGAAGGCGGCGCTTGGAGGAGATGCGAACTTTACTCCTGAAGTCGCCAAACAAAAGCTGATACAATTCAACGACTATCTGACCAAGCACCGAGAACAAGACTGGCTCCTCAACGAAGAATCATCAGATGTCGTGCTGATTTTGCTTCTTGAGAAGTTCGCAAAGGAGATAGAAGAGAACCACCCGGCCGGCAAAGGCATGGGTCGTCCTCCAAGAATCAGAAGCATTGCGATGCGGTACCGGCAGTATCTGAACGATCTTGAGCAGACCACTGTGCTTTCTGATGGAGTCGCCGAGCGTCAGCCCGGATGATTGGCCAGCAAGACGGCAATTGTTTCGGAGGCGACTCTCGACCAGGGGGCGACAATGCTCGATCCGATTCTGGCTGGCCGTGCTAAGGGCAGTGGGACCCCACTCCGAAGCGCGCGGCGAGCGCCTGGATCTGCCGCAGGTTGAGACGGCGCCGTCCCGCCAGCACTTCGGACACGACGCCCTGGCCGCCAATCTCGGGCAGATCCTTTTGAGCGAGACCGTGCTCTTCCATCAGGAAGCGAAGCACGTCGATACCGGATGCTTCGGGCAGGCGGTGATGCTCCCGGTCATACGCTTCGATAAGCACGCGCAGCGTCTCGACCAGCCGATAACGCGCGTCCTTGGTGTTGTCGCCGACGACATCGACCAGCGCATTGAGCCGCCCGACCGCGGCGTCATACTCACGCTCGGTACGAATAGCGAATAAGCGCTCGGACGATTCACGATTCTTGGTCGCTCGAAGCGTTCCGAATCTTCATTGTTTCCACCTCTCGGTGTCGTGCACTGCCCGTCAGGCTCTTCCTCTCGGACCTGTCGCTGAAAGCTTAGCGATCTCGTCTGCGAGAATCGGCACGCCCATGTTGCATGACTGAACGCCCTGCACGACGCACAACTTCAGCACCTCCATGATCTCTTCCATCGTCGCGCCCAGCCTCAGCGCCGACCTGATGTGACGGCGCGTGCCTGGTGCATACATGTGCGTGTACGATGCGTCGAAAGCAATGCTCAGAAGCTCGGCCAATTTCGGCGTCAGCACGCCACCTGCGTAAACCGGGATGCCAGCGGCCATGAACTGTTCGGTCCACTCCGGGTCCAGCTCATAAAAGGGATCCCACGCGGTCTTCCACTCGCCGGCCGCCTTTAGCTTGACGCAGGTCGGAGTTGGGGCTTTGTTCGACCGCTTGGCCGGTTGCACACCTGCCGCTTTGGCTTCCTCTAGAAGTAGCGGCGCGCCGAGGCTGCACGTATGGATCGATAGAAGGGACGCCATCTTTAGCACCATCAGAATCTCGTCGCGGGTCGCACCCGCCCGCAGCGCAGCGCGGATGTGACGGCGGGTACCATCTGGATTGAGATTGGTGCACGCCGCATTCGTCGCTAGGCTGATCAGCTCGACCGTCTTGGGAGGCAGGACGGCCGAGCTCCATGGATTGGCGGTCATCTTCACGCAAGCGTCGGCCCAATCGGGGTCCCACTCTCGGATTTGCGAGAGCGCTGCCTCCCACGGCCCCGCTTCCCGAGGTCGATCAACTACTGACTCGGTTTTGTTCACTTCATTATCTCCTTTCGAGAACGGTGCGCGTCTGATCCGCCCGACATGCAAACTTAGCCATTGTAATGGCGATTGCGCCGCTGTTCTTCCTCTGGCGCGTCCGGTACGCGAGCGGCATTGTTCACGAGGATATGTAGCGTGCCGAACCGCTCGACGGTCTGGGCAAACATCCGGCCGACGTTCTCGCGGGAGGATACGTCGCACCGGACCGCGAGGCATTGTCTTCCCAATGCTTCGATCTCCTTTGCCACCGGCTGCAACTTATCTTCCTTCAGATCACAAATGACGATGTTGGCGCCGTCTCGCGCCATAGCCAACGCGATTGATTTTCCTAATCCCTGCGCACCGCCAGTGATCAAGGCTACTTTGTCTTTAAGTCTCACGATCGGTCTCCTCTTTGGCTTTAAGGTTCTCGGGTGCGCCCACTATTCGACAAGAGGATGCCCATCGGAACCAGACACATGTGTGGTTGGAAGTTTTCCCTCGGTTTCGTATACGCGGAAGCCCTGTTGGCCCTTCTCGCGGTTCGGCGGCAGGCCGAGATTGAACAGCGTCTCTTCGACGCTGTTGTACCAGGTTCCGACCTTCATGATGCGGCGGGCGTCCTCAGCCGTTGCAATCTCGCGTCCCAACTCTCGTGAGATGCGGACCAGCTTTTCGATCTGTTTGACGGTGGGCATGCGCTCGCCCTTGCGCGTGCCCCAAAGGTTTTCCTCGATGCCGATGCGGCAGTGCTGTCCGAGGACGATACTCATCGTCTGGATCGGCCAGTCCAGGCGCATCATCGATTGATAGGTCCAGATGGAGCCATGCGGTGTGCGGCGGATCAGCTCCATGTAGTCAAACGGATTGCAGCCCGCGACGCCACCGCCGACCATGCTGAAGAAACCATTCATCGGCCCCATGTACAGACCGCGCCGGATGAGGCGTTCGACAATTTCGAGATTGTGGACGTGGCCCAACGCGAAGTACGGCTGAATTTCATGTTGCCGCAGACGCTTGAGGTGCTCGATATAGAACTCGGGCGTCGCATCGGCGACCATCTGAGAATAGTTCCAGATGACTTTCGGATCAGCCATGTGCGTACCGGCGACGTCGTCTGCCGACAGCATGGACGTCAAGTCATACTGCGAGGATCCGATCGCCACGGTGACCTGGTCGGGTTTGGGCGTGATCTCGGCCAGCATGTGGCGGGTGTCATACGCCAGCCACTTTGCTTTGTCGTTCTCATTCTCTGGGGCGAAGGAGATCGATCCGCCCACCTGAAGCACCATCTTGGGGACAGCTTTGCGCAAACGTTCGATCATGTGGTTGAAGTCGGACATTTTCTTCGAGAGTTTGCCGGTCTGCGGATCGCGCACATGGACATGCAGAATGGTGGCGCCGGCGTTGAAGCAATCCATTGCCTTTTGGACCTGGTCGTCCCAACTGACGGCAATGTCCTCGGGATAATCGCCGGGCAGCCATGAGGGACCCCACGGGGCCGCCGTGATGATCAACGGGTTCTGGTTCTCCGGCAGCAACGAATCGTCGGTGAAATACATAAAGATACTCCTTTGTCAGTGTTTCACTTTCCCACCTGTATCCTGCGGCTGAGGTGCGCGTCTATCGGCCTTTGGTCCCGTCCAGATCAGACAGCGCCGTGTCATCCGACGGCAATCGCCCAACCCGCGCGGCGCTTTCACAGACGCGTTGAGATTCGCCAACTTCTTCTGGTTCCCCTTCCCGCGCGGACCCGAAAAAAGGTTAGGGGTTAGGTTCCGTGAGCGCCTCGCGCACTACGTCATCCTGACCGAAGTGAGCAACGCGAGCGCAGACTGGCTTCTGGCCTCCGGACAGCTTCGCGTAAGCGAAGTCGGTACCGGTTCCGAGTCGCCGCGTCGTCATCCCAGCGGAGGCTGAACTGTTCAGCCCTGAACTTTTCAGCCTGACCGCGGCGGATTTATCGTGCTATCCATACAGAATGGTCAACCGTCAGATCTCCCCCTTCCTCACCTAAAAGTCGGAGACGCCCGCTTCCGGCGAAAAAACACATTCTGACGGAACGAACCCACCCTTGGTGGTGGAGCCGTCCCAAAACCACTACATATGGTATGAATTGCTCAATCCGCCCTGATCCGATCAATCAGAATCGCGCCCAGCGTGGTCTGCTAGTTGTACAGCGAGGGCGTCCCGCGGACTGGGCGGGTGCGGTAGCGGCGATGGGTCCAGAGCCATTGCTCGGGGTACTTTCGGACCATCTCTTCGATGGCTTTTTGGTAGCGGGCGGTATTGACCAGCGCGTCGGCGTTGCGATCGCCGGTGCGCTGCTGCGGGATCTCTTCGAAGATTTCTATCACGTGGCTGACGCCGTCGGGCTGGCGCACTATGAACACGGGCACGACGGGCGCGCCCGCCATCATGGCCAGGCGATCGAAGCCGCCGGGCGTCGCGGCCTGCTCGCCGAAGAACGGCACCCAGACCGCCTCGGAGCGCTTGGCGTTCTGATCGAGCGGGATGCCGATGATCTCGCCGCGCTTGAGCGACCGCAGCATCTCGCGCGCCGCCGTATGCTTGCGAATTATCTGCACGCCCGCCCGCTCGCGGATGAACGACACCAGGTCGTCGCCGGCCAGAAAGCGCTGCGTGTGATGCACCAGGCCTATCTGGAAACCGTGCAGCGCATGACCCGCGGGCAGCAGCTCAAAGCCGCCGAAGTGCGCCGTCAGGATGAGCGCGCCCTTGCCGGGGTACCTCGGCGTCAGATTGTTCCAGATGTCGAGGCGATTGTAAGTGACGCGGCGCGCAAGACGGCGATAGAAGAATCCGCCGAGCCGAACGTATTCGGCTCCCGTACGTCCGAGGTTGATATACGACGCGCGCAGGATTCGCCTGCGCTCCGCGTCGCTCTTTTCGGGGAATGCGATCTCGAGATTGCGGATTCCGATTCGCCGATGACGTTCGTCGAAGCGATGGAAGATCAAACCGCAGGCGATTCCGAGCTTGTAGAGAATGAAGTCGGGCAGCAGGCTGAGCAGATGCAGCGCGGCGACCAGTATCCAGAAGATCAGCCGATCCTTGGTGCCCAGCCGGATGCGCGTGCTCTTGAGCTTTCCGAGCGACAGCGGAAAGTCCGATTTCTCCGGCACGCCATCGGTCGAACCGGCCGGCGCGGCGCTCCGCCTCAACATGTCCTCGGCCCGATCCGGCGACTGGCGCGGATCGAGCTTGGGACCGGCTGAGGGAGAAGCTGATGCCATCTCTACAACACCGACCGTTCGCGCTTGGGGCCCTTGGGAATCACGACCAGGCCCGAATCGGTGACGAAAAATCGCTGCCGATCGCGTTCGAGGTCGTATCCTATCTCTTCGCCGTCGGGAACATAGACATTCTTGTCGATAATCGCACGGCGAATCTTCGCGTGCCGCCCGATATCCGCATAGTCCATGATGACCGAGTCCTCGACCAGGCTGTACGAATGCACCCTCACCGAACGCCCGAGCACGGAATTGCGAACCGCGCCGCCCGACACGATGCATCCCTCGCCGATCACCGAATGAAGCGCCAACCCGCGCCGCCCGTTCTCGTCGAAGACGAATTTCGCCGGCGGCTGATCGTAGTACGCGGTGCGCAGCGGCCAGTAAGGATTGTACAGGTTCAGATGCGGGCGCGCGTCGCGCAAATCCATGTTGGATTCGTAATACGCGTCGAGGGTCCCGACGTCGCGCCAGTAGCTGAGATTGACCTCGGAGTCGCCGCGGATTCGATTGGTCATGAAGTTGTACGCATAGACCGGCACTCGATCGATCAAGGACGGGATGAGGTCGCGGCCGAAATCGTGATTGCTGTCTTCCCTGATCGAATCTTCGATCAGCGCCTCGCGCAGCACTTCGGGACTGAACAGGTAGTTGCCCATCGAGGCCAGCGAGCGCCCCGGCGCGCCCGGCATCTGCGGCGGATTGTCGGGCTTCTCGACGAAGCCCGAGACGCGCAGCCCCGAATCGACCTGCACGATCCCGAACTGGTTCGCCTCATCGACGGACACCGGCAGAGTCGCGACCGTGACAGCCGCCTTGCGCTCCGTGTGAAACTCGATCATCTGCTGGATGTCCATCCGGTAGATATGGTCGGCGCCGAAGACCGCGACCAGGTCGGGCTTGGTGTCGTCGATAAGATTGAGATTCTGAAAAATCGCGTCGGCGGTGCCCTGGTACCACAACTCACCCATCCGCATCTGGGCCGGAACCGGGATGACAAAGTGATCAGGCAGCATCCCGCCGAACTGCCATCCGTCCTTGAGATGCTCGATCAGCGATTGCGAGCGCCATTGCACCAGCACGTAGATCGCGTAGATGCCCGAATTGACCAGGTTCGAGAGCACGAAGTCGATGATGCGGTACTTGCCGCCGAAGGGGACCGCAGGTTTGGCGCGATCGCGAGTGAGCGGATGGAGGCGGGTGCCCTGCCCCCCTGCCATCACTAGCGCCAGCGTTCTCATTTGAGCAAGGGTACTCGAATCGTCATTGGGCGGCTCGCATCAGCACAAGCCCGCCAAGTATAGGTGTCTCGCGGTATCAGCGGAAGCAGGTCGATCGCGGCACCGAAATTCAGCTTTTTTCGAGCGTTAAAATTGCGTGTTGTAGCAGACACCGCAGGAATTTCCGGGTAATAGCAAGAGTCAGCCATAGTGTGGAGGGTCGGAGCCGTAAATTTAGCTTGATTTTACTCGATATTGCCACGTTCAGCCAATTGTTCCGCGAGGCACGTCAATTGCTTGAAACTTCCATCAGCATCTTTCGTCTAAGTGGCTAAGGATCGATATTGTAAACTCGAAAATAAACCTCTCGCGATGGAGCGCGATGGAGGAGGATAGAAAAAATGCAACCAGCGGTCAGCAGACAAGAATCGAGGACAACCAGCAACCCGGGAGTAGTTTACCGCACGATTTGTCAGAATCCAGGTTGCGGGTTTAAGTTCGACCTCAAAATAACCCCTCAAAACGCCGGCCTGCTCAGCGGCTCGATGGCATGCCCGCACTGCAAGCGGCACGGCGGCCAACTGAAGTCGCAGGGACGAATCGGAGACAAGCTGTTCGCGGCCAAGCTGTTGTTCCGCCCCACCGGCATCGGGCCAACGCGCAGCGAGGACGACGAGATGGGCGCGGATTCCCGCTATTAACGCGGGCGCGGATCGTCTAGAATTGCCAGTCCGTCACTAGATCCGTTGTCTTATCATTACGACGCGCGCCGTCCGGGAAACCGGACGGCGCACGCGTTTTTCAGATACGTCGTAAGGCGACGAATCGCGATCAGCCGCCGGCGACCGGCACCGCCGCGATGCCTTGCAGGTTGCGGATGCTGGGGCGCTCCATCATCCGCTTGATCCATGCGTCGATGTTGTTGCGGTTGTTGCCGAGCACGTCGATTCCGATTTCGTTCAGCACCAGCATCCGCGGTGCAAAGCCGATATCGGCGACCGAGAACTCGCCGGCGAGAAAATTGTTGTCTTGCAATTCGTGGTTCAGGTAGTCGAGCACTCGCTCGACCGACTGATGGAGCCGCTGGACGCGACTTTGATCGCGATCGCCCTCGGGCTTGGAGACTTCGGCGATCAGCTGGCCGACCGGCGGCGTGAACGAGGTGTCGGCGAAGTCTTCGAACGACCGCGCGCGCGAGCGCATCGCGCTGGAACCGACGGGCGGCAACACCGGCGGCTCGGGATACTCGTCATCGAGGTACTCGTTGATGATGGTCGAGTCGTAAATCGTCGTGTCGTCGTCGACGAGCACCGGCACGCGTCCGAACGGGTTGAGCCGCAGGAAGTCGGGCTTGCGATTTTCGTGCTGAGTCAAATCGACCGCGATCAGATCGTAGGTCAGAGCCTTCTCGGCCAACACGATGCGGACCTTCTGGCCGAAGGGGCAGGAGAGGAAGTCGTAGAGTTTGATCATATCGGGCAAGTCCTCATTCGGCTTGCGCCGCGACGGTAATCTTCAAGCTGGCCTCAACCTCGGACTCGAGTTTGATCGGCACCGTGAATTCTCCGAGCTGCTTGATTGGCTCGGGCAGGTGAATTTTGCGCCGCTCGATATCGAGACCGTTCTCGCGAAGCGCGCGCTCGAGATCGATATTGGTAACCGAGCCGAATAGCTTGCCCTCTTCGCCGGCGCGCGCATGGAGCGTGAGCGCGAGCGCCTCGATCTTCGCCTTGACGGACAGCGCGTCGGTGCGTTTGATCTCGCGGCGGCGCGACGCGGTGCGCTTCTGATGCTCGAAGGCGCGCATATTTTTCTGATCCGCCTCGACCGCGAGCTTGCGCGGCAGCAGGTAGTTGCGCGCGTAGCCGGCGCGGACCTTGACCACGTCGCCGGTCCTTCCCAGGTTGGGAAGATCCTCGTTGAGTATGACTTGCACGTTCATCTTCTTAACCGCCTCGTGTTTCCGCCCCGCTAAAAGAAATCGCCCAGGTTGTTCGCTTCCGGGCTTGGGGGCTTCAGCCGCCGGAAGTCGATCCACATATCGAAGACGCCCGCGACGCATACCAGCGCAGCCACCACCGGTTGCGCGAACACGACAAAGTAAATGATGCCGCGCACGATCGACGGGACCGAGAGCGATTGAAAATAGAACCCGATAATCGCCAGTCCCTGGCAAAAATACACCGCCGCGATGCAGATGAAGCCGTTGAGCGCGATGTCGCTGATCGCCGGGACCGGGATGAATATCCCGAAGCCGCTGGCGAGCAGCAGCCACACCAGCCATTCCTTCGCCGACCATCGTGAAAAATCGCCAAACAGGTTGTACGCCAGCCGCTGCGGCCCGGCCCATCGCCAGAACACGCGCAGGTTGAGCAGCATCGTGCTCGCAGCGACCAGCAGGGCAAATGCCGGCGACAAACGCATCGTCAGCGAGATTACGCTCGCGGTTGTGTCGGCCGGGATCGTCGCCTGCATCCCCATCAGTTTGTAGAAGTCCTGCCCGCGCGCCATCCCCTGCGCGAGTTCGTCGTGCACGGTCTTGATGAGCGCGTCGGGACCGCCCAGGATCGCGAACGCGGCCACGACTGAAGCCGCGACCATCGCGCCCGCGCCGACCGCTGTGATCATTTCAAAGGAAGAGTGCCGTTCGAGCATGTAGCATGCGATCGCCGTGGCCAGGCCGAACGACACGAAGTAGCCAAGACCGGCGAACGGTCCCGCCAGGATCGCCACGAAGGCGGTCGCGAGCAGGACCGCGATGGTCGCGCGCAGGTTTGGGCTGGGGCGACCGACCGCGTAGAGGATGATCGGCGCTGGCGCGACCATCATCAGGATGCCGCCGAGCAACGGTATCGCGCCACCGGCGAGGAAAAACGCCCCCGCCAGCGCGGCCGCGCGAACCATCCCGATAACAGCCTTGCGCGTCACTGGATTAAGCCCGCCTTCAGACTCCGAGCGTCGAGAACGGCAGCAGCGCGAGGACGCGCGCGCGCTTGATCGCGACGGCAAGTTGGCGCTGATGCTTGGCGCAATTGCCCGAGGTTCGGCTCGGCACAATCTTGCCGCCCTCGGTGATGAAACTGCCGAGCGTGCGCACGTCTTTGTAGTCGACCTTGAGCGTCTTGTCGGCGCAGAAGCGGCATACCTTGCGCCGCCCGCCGGGGCGCCCACGACGCATCCCGCCGCTGCGACCTTCACCGCCGCGGCCCTCGCCACGATCTCCGCCGCGATCGCCCTCAGGACGCGGGCCGCCGTAGCGTCCGCCGCCGCCCTCGCGCGGCCGGTCGCCGCCTCTTTCAGATCTTTCCTCGTCAGCCATTTATCTTCCCTGGAAACTTTTCCTTGACGAAAATTTCAGTCACGATTCATTCCGTTCGACCGACGCGGCGACAACTTCGAATACGGCGTCTGTTCGCAGCGTCTTCAATGCTCTCATTCTTCCAACCACCTTAACCTGCCGACCCGGCTCCAGCAGCGGCTCTGCCGCCAGCGCCGATTCGCCCGTCATCACGATCCCGAGTCTCAGTTCCTCGCCGGGCGCGCCGCATTCGACGGTGAAGCGCAGTACTGGCGTGCCTGCGGGCGTGATGCGGAGTTCGGGCTCTTCGAGCAGCCGGCCTTCGAGCTCAATCCGGTTCCCTGTCACCTTCGGGCCCGGCGATTTCCTCAGCCGCCGCTTCCATTATTTCTTCAGGAGCGTCGGGCGCTTCCTCGGCCTCGGCGGACCGCTCCTCGCGCGAGGCCATCAGAGCGGCCGCGCGCGCTTCCTGGGCCGCCCTGGCCTCGGCGATACGCCGGTTGCGCGCCTCGAGTTCTTCGCGTGCCTTGGCCACGTCGGCGTCGTCGTCGACCAGCACGGACAGGTAGCGCAGGACGGTATCGGAGATCCGCAGATTGCGCTCGACCTCATTCATCACGGGGCCGGGCGAGACGTAGTCGAGACGAACGTAGAAGCCGCGGCGCTCGCCCTTGATCTTGTAGGCGAGTTCGCGCGATCCCCACTCTTCGGTTTCGATCATCTCGCCGGCGCCGGCGGCGATGATACCCTCGTAGCGTTTGATGGCTTCCTTGATTTGGGGGTCGCCCGAATCAGGCCGGAGAATAAAAATAGTTTCGTAGCGCCGCATGCGCTTGCTAAATCCTCCTTACGGATTGCAGCCCCAGGTTGGAGCAAGGAGCAATCCGGTACAGTACCATCGCCGGGACCCCTGTCTCAAGGCCAAATCGCGGCTATTCGAAAGGCGCGAAGGGCGTTGGTCTTGCCATTGGCGGGGGGTCTGTTAAGAGAAGATGCGATCGCGCTCAGCAATTCAGGAGGATCCAACCAGTGGCCAAATCGAAAAAGAAGATAAAGAAATCCGCGCCGAAGTCCCGCAAAGTCGCTCCCAAAGCGGCCAAGGGCAAGAAGGCCGCATCCAAAAGCGTCAAACGCCCGATTGCGGCCAAGACTGCGAAGCCGGCGGCGTCGAAGAAACTCGCCAGGCAGATAGAACGCAAGGTCGCCGACATCGTAACGGCAGCTACGCGCGCATCGGTCGATATCGAGAGCGCGGCTGGACGGATGGAGCGCGCCGCAGTGCGAAAAGTCAGCGAAGTGGCAGTCCGCGCGACGCGCGCAGTGAGGAACGCCGTAACGCATTCGCAGAAGATTCCCAGCTACGACGACCTGCCGGTACGGGCCGGAGCGCCGGCGGGCGCGGCGTGGGGCGTGTTCGGCGACGACGACGAAGTCGGAACGATCAACCTGCTGACGCCTGAGATGGTAGTTGCGGCGGCGTCGTCGATTCGGTCGGGCAAAGTGTTCGCGCTGAATCTGCCGATCAACATCCCCGACCCGCCGCTGTTCACGCGTGGCAAACACCGGCATACTGTCATTCCATTCCCGGGAGCGGAAGCAATCGTGCTCGACGATTACCTGGACAATTTCTATCCGCAAGCGTCGTCGCAATGGGACGCGCTCGCGCACGTCAAGCATCCGGTGCACGGGGCCTACAACGGGATTCCCGACAGCGAGATGACCGGACGCGGCGGTATGCGGCTTGGGATCGACAACCTGGCGCGGCGTGGAATTGCGGGACGCGGAGTGCTCGCCGACGTGGCGCGCTACTACGATCGCATCGGCAAGTCGATCAATTTCACCAAGGCGGAGTCAATCCCGCTCGCCGACGTGCAGAATACGCTCGAAGACCAAGGCGTCGCGCTACGCGGCGGCGACATCCTGCTGATTCGGATCGGATGGACGAAGTTCTACCTGTCGGCGAGCGCGGAAATTAAGGCGGAGCTGGCGAAGGAGACCGTCGTGCCGGGAATCGAAGGCAGCGAGCGCACCGCGCGATGGCTGTGGGACAATCACCTGGCGGCGGTCGCGTCGGACTCGCCGGCGCTCGAGGCGTTGCCGAAACCCGCGGGCGAGGAAATGGAGTTTCTGCATTTCCACATGCTGGCATTCTTCGGGATGCCGATTGGCGAGATGTGGAATCTCGAGGGGCTGGCGGAAGATTGCGCCGACGACGGCCGCTACGATTTCTTCCTGACCTCGGCGCCGCTCAACATACCGGGCGGAGTCGGCTCGCCGCCGAACGCGCTGGCGATCAAGTAAGCTAGTGGCCGGCTTTCGTTAGTGCTTCGGTTGTGAAGAAACTCTTGTCGACCGCGCCCATGTTGATGTACCAGCATTCGCGCTCGGGCGTGTCGGGTCCGGGCAGGTAGCAGGTCGTCGAGACGCCGGATTGCAGGTCGATACTCGAGGCGGCGACGATGAACTCACGCTTGAACGGATAGACGGCGATTTTGGCGTCGGGCACCGGTCGATCGCGGTAGGTGTTTAGATAAATCTGCGTCTTCCACAACTCGCCCTTCTGATCGTAGCTGTCGACGTACGGATTGAACCATCCCTCGCCGTCGACGTACACGATCGTCTTCGACTGCAGCACGCCCTGGATTCGTTCCGGACGCGGCGTAACTTCGACCACGTAGAGATGGCGCATCTCCCAATCGTCGGTGCATGAGGTGGCGCCGCCATCAGTCGCGCATGGATGCGCGGGCGAATTTTGTGCGTGCGCGCATGCGAGCATGTTCTTGTCGCCGAGATATTTGAAGTTGTACTCCTGCGGCTTCGCGCCGAAGCCGCCGGCGTGATCGGCGTCCCAGGTCGAAAGTCCCACCGAGGAACTCAGGATCACTTCATTCACGCGTCGCACACGCCGCGTACCTGACAGGAATGCCCACGTGTCGTCGGCCTTCATCGCATCCCAGTAGCGATAGACTATTGCACCGCTGCCGCGATCTTCGGCGGGCGCGAGCGTGGGATACGCCCCGATGCGCGCCCAGATGCCGGTAATTTTGAAGTCCGGATCGACCGGCAGTGGCTCGACCTCGGTACGTCCGATATCGGAGTAACCGGCCAGATGCCCGACCTCGGTCTGCGTCATCAGCGACTGTTGAGCGCCGGGATTTTGCTTCGCGACCTGGCATTCGAAAAAGCGCAAGTCATAGTCGTCGCTCGAGATCGGCTTGAAGTACTGGTTCCACATGATCTTGGTCGCGACATCGGGATCGTTGGGATCGAGCAACGGGAACGGCTGTCCGGCGACGTAGCCAAGCAAGTCGCGATGGTCCGGGGCGAGGCGCACCTGGCCCGAGTATTTTTCGGTCGCGTCCTGGAACGGCGGCGGCCAAACGACTCGACTCGGCGCGACGATGTTCATCTGCATGCCCCTGGAGACCGCGATGAACGTGCCCGGACTAACCAGCGCGCGGACCTGCTCCGCATTCTTCGCGGTGATCATGTCGCCGGGTTTGACCTGGGCATGAACCGGAGCGATTGCAAATGTCAGCGCCAAAAAAACTGCGACAGTGGACAGGAGGCTTAGAACACCGGGTCCGTTCGGGTTTTTCATATTCTAAAGCATCACTTTAACTCTACCGCCACATGACGGTGGCGTTCTGTTCCGAGGTTGACGAACCCTCGATGCGTTCCTTTGGCAAACCATAGCACGCGGCCCGCCGGAATTGATTCCTCGCGCGAGTGCTCATCGCCGTCGGTCCTCCTCGAACACTTTCATTTTCACTCCTGTTCGAAGCATCCGCGGTCCGCGCCGCACGAATCCGCATCGACGGGCCGGCCATCAGGTCCCACCGGCCGCTGCGTCTTGAGACACGTGTAGCACGCGGTCGATTCGTCGGGCTTGAAAATGCGCTCGCCATCGGGCGTGCGGTAATACGCGGTCTTGGTGCGCAGCAGCGCGCAGAATGGCGACGGCATTTCAGGCGGCCTCCACACCGGCGGCGCTCATGATCGCGCGGCGCACGATGACCTTGGCAATCACGACTTTGTAGGCATTGTCGGACATCGGCTGCGCGTCCTTAAGCGCGGCTTCGGCGGCGGCGCGCGCGCGCGACTCGTCGAGCGGCCCGCCCTTGAGCGCGGCCTCCGCCTCGGGCGATCGCCACGGCACCGGCGCCACCGCGCCCATCACAACGCGCGCATCGCTGACAGTCTTCGCACCCGGCGCGAAATCGAGCGCGATCGCGACGCTGGCCAGCGGCCAGTCGAAGCTCTGCTTCTCGCGCGCCTCCAGGTAATGGCTACGCATACCGACAGACGGCGCGGGCACGATCACTTCGGTGATTATCTCGCCGGACTTGAGAGAATTTTCGCGCTTGGGATCGACCACCGGCAGCGTGAAGAATTTTTCCAGCTCGATACTGCGCTCACCGGCCGGGCCGACAACGGTCGCGCTCGCACGCATCGCAATCAGCGCGGGCGCAAGATTCGACGGATGCACGATGAACGACGGCCCGCCGCCTAAAATCGCGTGGTAACGATTGAGGCCGCCGATCGAGTAACAAATGTCACCGCCCTTCTTCAGGCAATTCACGTCGGGATTGCGAAAGTACCAGCATCGCGGGCGCTGCAGGAGATTTCCGCCGACCGTGCCGAGATTGCGAATCTGCGGCGTCGCGGCCTCGCCTGCCGCCTCGGCAATCGCGGTGAACCGCGCGCGAATCGCGGGATGCTCGGCGACTTCGCTCAGCTTGACGGTCGCGCCGAGGCGAAGATCCCCGGACGGACGCACCGCGATTCCGCCTAGTTCCTTCAGGCCCTTGAGATTCACCAGCGCGGCCGGCGATACGATGCTTTGCTTCGACAGATCGACGACGTCGACGCCGCCCGCGAATGCCACGTGGCCATCTTCGGCAAGCAGCCGCGACGCACTTGCGAGGTCGGCCGGTGTGATCACTTCGAATCGGTTCATTGCGGCTCCAAAAAAATTCGTTCACACGTGCCCGAGCGCCGCCAGCACGCGGTCCGGAGTCATCGGGATCGAGCGCACCGGCACGCCGATCGCGTCATACACCGCGCTTGCGACCGCGGCCGTGCTCGCGACGTGCGACACCTCGCCGAGTCCCATCACGCCGGTATTCGTGATGCCGTTGGCGACTTCGAAAAACGTCACGTCGATTTGCGGAACGTCGAGCGCGCCGAGCAGCTTGTAGTCGTCCATCGTGGGATTCACCATGATGCCGAGTTGCGGATCCATCCGGCGATCCTCGAACAGCGCGAACCCGATTCCCATCAGGATGCCGCCGTTGACCTGGCTGCGCGCCATCAGCGGATCGATGATGCGGCCCGCGTCGTGCACCGCGACGACGTGCGTCACGCGCACGATTCCCGTCTCCGTATCGACTTCGACTTCGGCGAACTGGCATCCAGCCTGGTCGCTTCGAAAGCCGCCGTAGTTGGGCACGCGCTCGCCCTGCGCGGAAATCGAATCGCCGGGGATTCGCTTGCATACGTCGGTAAATGAAATCGAGCGCGAAGGATTGGTGCGCACGCGGATGGACTCGGCGACGGCTTCGAGGTCGGTGGGCTCGGCGCCAAGAATCGGCGCCGCGATCCGAAACAGCTTGTCCTTCAGATGCGCCGCGGCCTGGCGCACCGCGGGCGAGTTGGACGGTGCGCTGAGACTGCCACCGCTCGGCACGGAAAAAAGAAACCGCGTGTCGCCGATCTCGGACTTCACGCGATCCACCGGCAGCCCGAGTTCCTCGGCCGCGACAATCGCTAGAACCGTGCGCGTGCCGGTGCCGATATCCTGCGTGCCGACGCGGACCTCAACCGTGCCGTCGCGATGCGCAATCGCTTGCGCCTCCGGGCCTGACACTCCGACCGCGTGCCACTCGGCGGACGCGACACCGACACCGCGTTTGACAGGGCCGTTGGACTTCGCCGCCTCGTTCCTCTCGGCCCACCCGAAAGCGCGTGCGCCAATCTCGTATTCCGCGGCGCGGACCGGATTGTCGCTGTTGCGGCGCCTGAACTCCAGCCTGTCCATTCCCGCCTTGCGCGCCATCTCGTCCATCGCGAGTTCCAGCGCGAAGCATCCCTGGGGCCAGCCGGGCGCGCGCATCGGAGACGACGGCCCGGCGTTTGTATAGATGTTGGTTTCCTGAGTGCGGATATTCGCGCATCGATAGACCGACGCGAACGGGCCGGCGCTGCCCGCGCCGCCGCCGATTCCGCCGCTTCCGCGCGCGATCAAATCGATCGCGGTCAACTTTCCGTCGCGATCGACGCCGAGCTTGACCTTCTGCTCCGAGTTCGGGCGATTGCCCGTCGAGCGATGCTCGTCGCCGCGCGGCAGCATCACCTTGACCGGCACGCCTGCCGCTTGGGCCAGCCGCGCGGCAACAATCATTTCGGGAGTCGCGCCGAATTTCGATCCGAAGCCGCCGCCCAGGTACTCGCAGACCACGCGCACATTGTCGGGTGGCAGGCTGAAATAGACCGCCAGGTCGTCGCGCGCGGAAAAAACGCCCTGCGTCGAGCACCAGACCGTGAGCTGATCACCCGCCGCGTTGAAACTCGCGACCGCGCCGTGCGTTTCGAGGCAGACGTGAGTCTGCACGGCGGTCGTGTAGGTTGCCTCGATCGTGTTCGCCGCGACCTCGAGTCCGCGCGGCACGTCGCCGATGCTCGAGCTCGAAGTCCTGCCGGCGTTGGACCCGCGGCCGAAAACGCGCGGCGCTGAATCCGCCACTGCGGCGTCCATATCGACTTCGAACGGCAAGGTTTCGTAGTCGACTTTGATCGACTTGAGTGCGTCGGTGGCGATGTCGGAACTGATCGCGGCAACGGCGGCGACTTCCTGGCCGGCGAAGCGAATTTCGCGATCGTCGAGCGGGAGCACCGCGCGTACGCCGGCGAGATGCTGCGCCGCGGACATGTCGATGTCGCGAATGCGCGCGTGCGGCCACGGACTGCGCAGGATCGCGCCGTAAAGCATACCGGGCAGTTCGATATCGTAGGTGTAGTGCGCGGCGCCCGTCGCTTTCAGCGGTCCGTCAACGCGCGGCGTGGGCTTGCCGACGACCGACAGGCGGTCGCGCCAATCCCACGGCGTCGGCTCGTCGTCCGGAATGACGACCGTGACGTCGCGCGTGTTGCCCTGGAAGCCGAGGTTGAGCGTGACGCGTCGCGACATTCAGGCGTCCTTCGCCGCGCGGATGGAACGCGCGGACTCGCCGGGTCGCGGCTTGGCGGCTTTCAGAGCGGCCGCGAAGACGTGCGGGTAAGTGCCGCATCGGCAGGTATTTCCCGCCGTCGCATGTTTGATCTCGTCAATCGTCGCAGCCGGGTTGCGCTCGAGCGCGGCCGCGACCGACATCACCATCCCGGGCGTGCAGAATCCGCACTGCTGCGCGTCCGCCTCGACGAACGCGGCCTGCACCGGATGCATATTCGACGGCGTGCCGAGACCTTCGATAGTCGTGACCTGATGACCGCGCGCGTCGATCGCCAGCATCATGCACGACGTGACGGGTTTGCCGTCGAGATGCACGGTGCATGCGCCACACGCGCCGCGATCGCAGACGAGCTTGGTGCCGGTGAGTCCAAGATGCTCGCGCAGCGCGCGCAGCAGCGTGACGCGCGGCTCGATTTCGAGCGCAGCGGGCTTTCCGTTTATGTTGAGTTCGATCGTCGCGGCGTCGGGGCCGAGCTTCTCGACCACTCCCGCCGGCAGAATCTTCTCGTCGGCGGATGCGGGCCGGACGCGCACCAGTCCGGCCGCAGCCGCAACCGCGCCGGCGCCCTTGATGAACGATCGGCGGCTGATGGCGTGCGGCTTGCGGGGCTTGCGATCGTCTCGACTCATTTCGAAGGTGCGGCAGCGGTGTCGCCAACAGGCTCGGCAGTCATGAAGATAGCAATCGCCAAGCCGAAGAGAATCATCCCGACAGGAAGCGCGAAGGCTGCGATTTTGATCGAGTAAACGCCCGCTGCCAGAAGCTTGTCAAGGAACATTCCGGTGTCATAGGCGAAGCGGTCGATGAGCCATGCGCGGGTGGACGCGCCGCTGGTGAATCTGAAGCGCGCGATTTCGGCGCCGACCCGACCGACCATCGGCAGCGCGAGCGCGCCGACGATCACCGCCGCGATCATCGAGCGGTTCCTGAGCGCACCGGCTTGCACCAGCCGCGCGCCCATGCGGATTCCGATCAGCATTCCGAGCGCTGATGCCGCGCACTCGATGATTGCGAACTCGTTGGAATTCCACCACGCGCCAAACGACGGGCTGAAATATCGCACGGCGATATGCGCGCCAGAGCCGTAGCTGAGCGTGAAGACAACGCCGAGGATGAGCGCCAGCGAGGTGAGCCGTTCTATCCAGGCGGGCGTTCGTCGCGGTTGTTTCCGTCGTAGCATCCAGGAACCTTTTCAGCGAATCATCCGGCAATCGCGCCCGGGCCGCGCGTGAGCCCGAGCGACAGGTAGACAATCAGCAAGACGATCGTGCCGACGGCGAGCCCGACGCGGCGAAAGCGCGCCTGCAGGTCTGCTACTTCCGGACTCGGACCGGCGGCCGAAAGCCGCCAGATTTGCACGCCGAGGCTTCCATATTGATAAAGCGCGAGCGCGATTGCGATGACCACGAAGATCAATTTGAACGCGAGCAGAATCGAAACGCCGCCGATGAAGAGCACGTTGAGGATGCCGGTCACAACCAGCACCGCCAGCGAGGTAAGCACGATCGCGCCGAGGCGGCGCACGATTCGGCGGGCGACGCGCAGGCGCGCGGGCGGATCGAGTTCCGTGGCCAGCACGGGAGCGAGTGCGAAAGTGCTGAACAGCGAGCCGCCGAGCGCGACAATCACGGCCACGATATGAATGAACAGAGCGAGGAAGCGGAGGCTGAGCATTAAGCCTGCAAATCGCGGCGATAGGTCACGAAATTGCCGGTGACGTGAGCGCCGAGGCTAAGCGCCGTGTGGCGCGATGCCCAGTTGTCGTCGAGCACGAGAGTATAGCCGGCAAAGCGCATCTTGCGCCGCGCCATCGCGAGGAACGATCGCGCCGCCATCGCAACCGCCACACCGCGTCCGCGTGCGCGCTCAAGGACACCGATATTGATGAGCGCGCCGCGCGTACCGCCCCCGCGCTGGGCGTCGAGATGGACACCCCGGCGGACGCGGGCCAGCGCGGGACTCAGATCGGGCACCGAGAACACTGCGCCGACGCACTCGCCGCCGATTGTCGCAAGCATCGAGAGGTCGGCGACGGGAGTTTCCCAAAGCGACGTGAGCATCGGGCGCACCTCGGCGCGGGTCACGGGATTCCATCCCCAATGGCGATCGAACGCGGCGTTGGTCACGTCAGTCCACGCGTCAATCGCGGCCAGAAATCCGAACTCGCGCCAGCTTTGAATCGTGACGCCAGTCTGCGCGGCCGCCTCGGCCATCAGGCGATAGCGCGCGATGATTTCGGGGGTGAGCGGCGCGGTGTAGTCGAGCTGCCCTTTTTCGGTAACGAAGCCGGCCTCCTTGAAGTAGCGATGGTATGACGCGGGATTTCCGCGCAGTAGGAACGACGGCAACGATTCGTAGTTGTCTATCGCGTACGGATAGTCGAGAAAAGCCGCGAAGCCGCTGCGAACGGCGCGCATCCCGCGTTCGCGCAGAGATTGCACCGCTTCGTCGAGCATCGCGGCGACGGCGATGTCCTCGTCTTCAAGCGCTTCGAACTGAATCAACTGGCCGAGTTGCTCGTTCCAGTGTTCGATATAGCGGCGATTGATGACCGCACTGACGCGCGCGACGACCCGGCCCGCGCGGCGCGCGCAGAAAGGCGTAACTTCGAGGTGCGACGAGAGCAGGCTGCGGCGCGACAGCAGGTCGATCTCGTTCTGGACGTCGGGCGGCCACCACGCATCGCGCGCGCCGTAGACCTGAAACGGCAGGCGCGCGAACTCCTCGAGCTGCTCGCGGCTGGATGGACGTTCGACGCTGATGGTGTCGCCGGTAACTTTGGGATTCGCCGCCATGAGTTGAGCCGCATCGCGCGCTCAATGAATCTTATAGCAGAAGAGGCAGAATCTTGAATCGCGCGGCGCGCTGTAATTGGACCCTCACCTTCATCCTTGTATGTTGCGGACAAAGTCCGAAGATGGAGTAGGACGAGGGCGCGGTAGGCCGATTCGGCCTGGGTCGATAGAGACCGAGGGAGAGCGTGGTCGCCGCGCCCATAACTCCGGCCAAGAGCCCGAACAGTCGCTGGGGCGGCGCACGGCGCAGAGCCCGAATCGCGCAAGGATGGGCGGTGCCGGAAGCAGCAGTGGAGGCGGTAGGATGCAAGCAGCGGTGGTGGTGGTTGGGATCGATGTGAGCAAGCGCACGCTGGAAGTAGCGTTGTCCGACGGCGGCGGCTTCAGCGTTGCGAACAACGAGGACGGGATAAGCGAGTTGCTGGCGCGGCTGCGGCCAAGCGGCGCCGCGCTGGTGGTGCTGGAAGCTTCGGGTGGCTATGAGCGCCCGGCCTATCTGGCGCTGTGGGCGGCGGGGATGCCGACCGCGCTAATCAATCCGCGCGTCGCCTATCACTTCGCCCAAGCTAATCGGCAATTGGCAAAAACCGATCAGCTCGACGCGCGTGGGCTATGTGAGTTTGGCTTGCGCATGCAGCCCCAAGCGCTGCCTCCGCCGGAGGCGGCGGATGAAGAACTCAAGGCCCTGGCCGTGCGCCGGCGCCAAGTAATCAAGATGCTGGCGGCGGAACGCACCGGGTGCAGCAGGCGCCGCGCTCAGTGCGGTCCAGCATCAAGCGCATGGTCCGGGCGCTGGAGCGCGAGCTCGGTGCGATCGACCATCAGATCGAACAACGGCTGCGGGACAATCCGCGCCTGGCGCAGCGCTGCGCGCAACTCGAGCAGGTGCCGGGACTGGGGCCGGTGACCTGTGCGATCCTGGTCAGCCGGCTGCCGGAGCTGGGACTGCTGGGGCCCAAGCAGGTCGCGGCGCTGGTCGGAGTCGCACCGTATGACCATCAAAGCGGTGAGTGGCGCGGACGCAGCCCGATCTTCGGCGGCCGCGCCGAGGTGCGCAGCGCCCTGTATATGGCCACCCTGTCTGCGATTCGCTGCAACCCGGTGCTGCGCAGCTTTTATCGCCGGCTGCGGGCGGCCGGTAAACCGGCCAAGGTCGCCATCATCGCGGCCATGCGCAAGCTGCTGGTCATCCTCAACGCGATGCTCAAAACCAATTCGCCCTGGAGGCCGCCATGCGCCGTCGTCGCCTGACTCATAAGGCATCATCCGCGCCACCCTCTCAAACACCTTTGGAGGGTGGCGCGGATGATGCCGCTCCCTTGACTCTCAACACAGTCGCTCTCCCTTACAGGGAGAGGAGACAGAGGGAAGGATCATCCGCGCGTGAGGAGACCGTCGGAGAGCCAACGGGCCAGCATTTGATTCATTGCGGCTACGGGATCCTGAATCTCGGCGTTGGCTGCTACGCGTTCGCAGATTTCGGCGAAGGTTGCGTCGCCAGAAGCTGCGTCGAGCGCATCTGCCTCAGCCGTTTCGAGATCGCGATGGAAGACGCGGGCGTCGCGGCGCCATACGAGGACTTTTACTGCGGCGCGCGATGCGGGAATCCACGGGCGATCCTCCTCTACGGCTCGCAACAGGTCGGAGACTCGCCAATCGAGCGCGAGGATTTGTGCCGACGGCAGAATTTTGAGCTTCATGGCCGGCCAATCCGCAGGTGCAATGGCGCGGAGCGCGTCAAGCTCTAGTGCGGCGGCGTCAGGGCCCTGAAACACCTCGACGATTGACCGTTCGAGGACAGCGAGGTCCGCTACAAACGGCGCGCCTTCACGCAGGGGATGATCGCGCAGCCACGCCGGGAGATAGCGGCCGCAATAGTACAGGGACGGCTCGGTCGGCGGATATTCGAGCAGATAGCCGGTGACGAGGTTGTGAAAATTGTCGTCGCCGAGGACCGCGAGCGTGGCGGGAAAGTCTTCCTTGAGCGCATCGCGCAGGCGGTAGAAATACATGTTCGCGTAGATGTCGACGCGAGCTTCCGTCGACAGGCGCTCGTCGCCGAGCACGATCGCGCCGAGCGCCGCCGCGTCCAAATCGCGCTCGGCCGCAAGTCCCTCGGCGACGCCGCTAGGCGCGGTGATCAGCCGATAGAGCAGGCTTTCCAGATTTTTTAAGCGAATCATGTTCAGCGTCCAGCGCCGTCATGCCAAATATGGTACGAGCGCGCTCCGCTGTCCGCGCCAACTCCGCGAACTCCGGGATGTTGTCGTCCCATTCGACCAACGCCGACACCGCGCCGAAGCGCCGCGCCGCACGCTCATATAGAGCCCAGACTTCGTCGCGGACCGGATGGTCGTGCGTGTCGAGCAGATACGTTCCGTGGTCGCTATGCCCCGCGAGATGGTACTGCACGACGCGCCCGGGCGGCACCGCGTCGATGTAGTCGTTGGCGTCGAAGCGATGATTGAACGCGCTCACGAAGATGTTGTTGACGTCGAGCAGGATTCCGCAGTCGGCTTCGGCCGCGATACTTGAAATGAATTCCCACTCGGTCATCGTCGAATCGGCGAATGCCATGTAGCTCGACACGTTTTCGATGAGTATCGGGCGCTCGAGCGCGTCCTGCACATTGCGGATGCGCGCGACGACGTGGCGGAGCGCCTCCTCGGTGTATGGCAGCGGCAGCAAGTCGTGCAGATTGCGCCCGCCTACTCCCGTCCAACAGAGGTGATCCGAGATCCACGCGGGCTCGAAGCGCCGCGCGAGGTCGCGCAGTTGCCGCAGGTAGTCGCGATTCAGCGGATCGGTGGATCCTATCGACATCGACACGCCATGCATCGCGATTGGATAGTTGGCGCGGACGCCTTCAAGGACTTCGAGCGCGCGTCCGCCCGCAACCATGAAATTTTCTGAGATGACTTCGAACCAATCGACCTTGGGACGAGTCTCAAGGACGTGGCTGTAGTGCTGGCGTCTAAGTCCGACGCCGTAGCCAAGCATCGGGAAGTCGGAACGCTTCATGCTCGCAATCGCGCTCAGTCGGTCTTGTTGGTCGTGTCCGGTTTGCCGCCCGCCGCGATGCATTCCTTGGCCGTCGGCGTCATCACGTAGCCCTTGCCCTTGCAGGCGTTCTTCCCTTTGCAGCTACTGTCTGCGCTCTGGCACAAGCTCTGGCCCTTACATGCGTTGCCGCCGACGCACTTGACCTGTGAGGCGGCAGTCGAATCGGAACTGTCAGCCGCGTACACGGCGTTGCCCGCGAAAATCAGCGCGACGGCCGTCGCCAGCATCGCGCCCGTAAGTTTGGTCTTAGTCATAGTCGCTATCTCCTCAGTTATGTGTTGCGCGCCAAAATTACTACACCTCGGCGGCAGAGTCTAAACATCCCCGGCCGCACGACGGTTCCATCTGATGATACTACGGACAACGCGGGGAACCGGATTCCGCGGCGAGTCGCGGCAATCGCATCGATCGCGAAATAAACCCGCGCCAGTGGGAACATTTCGGGCCTATGCAAGATTTCAATGATGCGGGATGCTATGTTTCTGAACTTCGCATATGGCGGACAAGAGCGGCACGGGCGCGGATCGACGCAAGCGATTCGAAGACGAGGCATTGCCTCATCTCGACTCGCTCTACACGATGGCGATCCGGCTCGCACGCAATCCCGACGACGCCAATGATTTGCTCCAGGAAACGGTGCTACGTGCGTACCGCTTCTTTCATCAATTCGAGAGCGGAACGAACTGCCGCGCGTGGATGCTCACCATTCTGTTCAACAACTTTCGCAACGGCTATCGAAAATCCTCTCGCGAGCAGCCGGCTTCGTCCGCCGAAGAGTTCGAGCGCAAGGTCGAGGGAGAGAGCCTGCGAACCGACCAGGCAGGGTCGAATCCCGAGGCCATGCTGTCCGGACAAGGGATGGAGGGAGAAGTCGAGACGGCGCTGGCGGCTTTGCCGGAAGAGTTCAGAGAGGCGATTGTGCTCGTCGATATAGAAGAGCTGAGTTACCAGGAGGTTTCGGGGGTTCTGAACATACCGATCGGCACGGTAAAATCGCGAGTATCACGTGGACGCGCCATGCTGCGCGAGACGTTGGCAAGCTTCGCCAAGGAGCGAGGGATAATACGGTCTTGACTCCGGACCAACATGGCGGTTGGAGTGTAGCGAGTCGGGCACGATAAGAATGGACTGCTCCACCTACATCGAGAAATACCTGTCGGCTCATGTTGACGGTGAGTTGAGCGCGTCGGAGTTGCGCGAAGCCGAGGAGCATCTGGCGGGATGCGTGAGTTGTCGCGCACGCTTCGCGGAGGAGCGCGCCGTCAAGACGTTGATGCGCGAGCGCGCCAGGATGCGCCGCACGCCGGCGATGGTCCGCGGATCGATCCTCGCCGCGCTGGACGCAGTCGACGCGGTCGACGCGGCCGACGCTACCAGCGCCGCGGGACGCGGGCGCGATCGGGCCGCCGGCGCGGATCGCGCAGGTTGGCTGTCGATGCGCGGCGCGCGAGTCTGGGCGCCAGTCGCAATGGCCGCAGTCGCTGTTTTCGCATTCGTGATTCTTCATGGCGTCGGCGGCCCAGCCCCAGCGCACGCGATTCCTCCCTTCGACCTGGCAATCAACAACTACGCGCAGTTCGTCCAGCATTTCGAACCCAATGTGAAGTCGAACTCGCCCGCCGACATATCGGACACTTACATGGAGCACGAGCTCCCGGGATTTGTGTGGGACTTTGGGCAGCGAGGTTACAAGCTCGTCGGAGCACGGTTGGATCACCTGCCCGACGGCAGCCCGGTGGCGTTCACGTTCTATCGCGGAGATTCGGGAACGATCCTATGCACCTACATGAAGTCGCACGGGCTACAGCCACCGCCGGGCGAGTCGCAGGATCAAGGCGAGAACAACAACGTTTACGGCGCCGAGCACCACTACTATCAATACAAGGGCTACAGCGTATGCCTTAGCTTTCCGCGGACCGGATGCATTTGCATACTGGTTACCCGCCGGCCCATGAAGGAATTCGTGCAGGATGTCGTCGACTCAACGCCCTAGCCCTACTAACGTCACATAGGTTCGCTTCTAGGTACTGCCAGCGGGGTACTTGCGTGGTTTTGGCTGGCGGCCATAAAATACGGACCGAACTAGCGTTAGCGGGGGAAATCATTGCGAAACGCAACTAGCACTATTGTGGCGACAATCATCTGCGCCGCAATGCTGATGTCTGGTGGCGTCGTGCTGGCCCAGGACGATTGGGTCCGGATTCCTTCACCCGGCGCCCGTTCGGATTCAGAACCCGCGCGTCAGCCGAGCTTGCAGGACAATCAGGCAGCGGCCGGCCATCCACAACGCGGCGGCGACAACGCACCGGTAACGATCGTCGAATACTCCGACTTCCAGTGCCCGTTTTGTCGCAAGGCCGAAGCCTCGGTCCGCCAGGTGATGGAAAAATATGGCGACCAGGTGCGGCTGGTGTGGATGGATTTCCCGCTGTCTTCTCACCGCTACGCCATGGATGCGGCCATCGCCGCGCGATGCGCCGACGAGCAGGGCCAGTTCTGGGCCTATCACGACGCGCTCTTCGAAAGTCCGTCAGGACTCTCGACGGATGCACTAAAGGCAACTGCCTCGCAGCTTGGACTGAACTCGCTGACATTCGACCGGTGCCTTGATGAGCGCAAGTACAAGGATGCCGTGGTCGCCGATCGGACGGAGGGCGAGGCAGCTGGCCTGCGCGGAATTCCCCACTTCATCGTAGGAGCCCATTCGATGAATGGCGCTCAGTCGCCCTCGGCCTTCGAGGCGGCGATCGACGAGGAGCTGGGGAGCCGTTAGTCGCCGCCTAGCGGCGGTCGGCCTTCAGGCCGTCTTCATTGGCGAGAAACAAATGCAGCTGCGCGGGCCCTGTATCCCGCGGAATCTCGACCGGATAATTGCCGGTAAAGCACGCGTCGCAAAATCCCTCGCGGCTCTCGCCGTTGAACGAGTACAGCCCGTCCCAACTCAGGTAGGCGAGTGAGTCGGCGGTGATATAGCGGCAGATCTCCTCGACCGAATGCGACGACGCGAGCAGTTCCTCGCGGGTGGGCGTGTCGATTCCGTAAAAGCACGAGTTCGTCGTCGGTGGCGCCGCGATTCGCATGTGGACTTCGCGCGCACCCGCCTGGCGCAACATCGGGATCACTTTCCGAAGCGTGGTGCCGCGCACGAGCGAGTCCTCGATCAGCACGATTCGCTTGCCGCGCAGCAATTCGGCAACCGGGTTGAATTTGATCTTCACGCCGAAGTGGCGAATCGACGCGCGCGGCTCGATGAACGTGCGGCCGATGTAATGGCTGCGCACCAGCCCCATCTCGAACGGGATTCCGGATTCTTCCGCATAGCCGAGCGCGGCGGGCGTGCCCGAATCGGGCACCGGCACGACAATATCCGCGATTGCAGGCGCCTCGCGCGCGAGCGCGCGCCCCTGCTGCTTGCGGACCTGATACACGTTGCGGCCGTAGACCTGGCTGTCGGGCCGCGAGAAATACACGTACTCGAAGATGCATCGCTTGGTGGGCGCATGCGCGAACGGATTCAGCGAGCGCAGCCCGCCCTCATCGACGACGATCATCTCGCCGGGATTGATCTCGCGAATATATTCGGCCCGCACCAGATCCAGCGCGCAGGTTTCCGACGCCACGATCGTCGCGCCGTTGAGGTTGCCCAGCACCAGCGGACGGAAGCCCTGCGGATCGCGCACCGCGATCAGCGAATCTTCCGTGAGCACCACCAGCGAGTACGCGCCGCGCACCTGCGCCAGCGCCTCCGCGACCCGCTCCGGCAGGGTCGGCGCGTGCGACGCGGCGATCAGATGAATCATCACTTCGCTGTCCGACGACGACTGGAAGATTGAGCCCGTCGACTCCAGCCGTTCGCGCAGCTCCTTGAAATTTACAATGTTGCCGTTGTGCGCGAGCGCCAGCCCGCCGCGCGCGTACTCGACCACCAGCGGCTGGCAGTTGCTGATGGTCGTCGAGCCGGTCGTCGAGTAGCGGTTATGCCCAATCGCGCTGGTGCCTTCGAGCTTCTCGATGATCGAGTTGTTGAAGACGTCGGCGACCAGACCCATCCCGCGATGCCAGATCAGAGACTTGCCGTTGGACGAGACGATTCCCGCCGACTCCTGCCCGCGATGCTGCTGCGCATAGAGGCCGAGGTACGCGAGGTTGGCGGCCTCCGGATGCCGGTAGACGCCGAACACGCCGCATTCCTCGTGGAAGACGTCGAGGTTCGATTCTTCGACTGCTTCGACAGCAAGGACCGAGTCTTCTTCAGTCACCGCCTCTGAGCCTCCTTGGAATCGCGTCTTCGTAAATTCGCTGCAACTCGGCAACGTCTTCATCGAGCGTCTCGCCAATCTTCAGCCGCGGATCGGCGACCACGCGTCCGACAACTGCAAACTCCAATCCTCGACCGGCAAACAAACTCTCGACGCGGGCCACGTCGCCCGGCGCGACCGACAGAATCACCGTCGATGCGCCCTCGCCAAAAAAATCAACCGCGTCAGCGTTTCCAGCGTGCCCAAGTTCAACTTCGGCTCCCAGAATCGCCCGCGGATTGAAACAGGCTTCAGCCAATGCCACCGCAAGCCCGCCCTCGGCGATATCGTGAGCCGATCTTATCAGCCCCTGTTCAGCGCCTTCAACCAGCCCCTCGACCAGCGCAGCCTCGCGCGCCAGGTCGATCGCGCCAAGCTGTCCGCCGTCGATTCCAAAGATTGCCGAGTACTCACTCGCCGCAAGCGACGGTTTGGCCGTGCGCACGATCGCGATCGCATCGCCTGCACTCTTGAAAAACTGCGTCACGTGCCTCTCGACGTCGGTCATCACGCCCAGCACCGCAATCGTCGGCGTCGGCGGAATCGCGTGGCCTTCAGTCTCGTTGTAAAAGCTCACGTTGCCGCTGACCACCGGCGCGCCGAACGCAATCGACGCATCGCGCAGCCCGTCGACGCCGCGGATGAATTGCCACATCACCTCCGGTCGCTCCGGATTGCCGTAGTTCAAGCAGTTCGTGATTCCGACCGGCCGCGCCCCGGCGCAAGCGACATTGCGCGCCGCCTCGCAGACCGTCGCGACAGCGCCAAGATACGGGTCGAGCGCGCACGCGCGAGGATTCGAATCGACTTTGAGCGCCATCGCGCGCTGCGAATTCTTGATTCTCAGCACCGCCGCGTCGCTGCCCGGTCCCAGCACCGTGTTGCTTTGCACAATCGAATCGTATTGCCGATAGACCCACTTTTTCGACGCAACGTTGGGACTGTCGAGCAGCGCACGCAGCGCCCTAGTAGTCTCAGGATGTTTCTGAGTGACTGAAGATTTCGCGGCCTGAGTCTTCGGCGCGGCCGCGGGACGATCGTACAGCGGCGCGTCATCTGCCAGCGCGCCGATCGGAATATCCGCGACCACTTGCCCGTGCCATCGCGCGCGCCATCGCTGGTCGTCGGTTATACGGCCGATCACGACCGCGTGCAGGTCCCATTTTTCGAACACCGCCTGCAGTTCCGCCTCGCGCCCGCGCTCCGCGACTATCAGCATCCGCTCCTGCGATTCGGAAAGCAGAATTTCGTACGGCGTCAGCCCCGCTTCGCGCAGCGGCACCGCGTCGAGGTCGAGCTCGATTCCGAGTCCACCATGCGACGGCATCTCGCTCGACGACGACGTAAGCCCCGCCGCGCCCATGTCCTGGATGGCGACGATCGCGCCGGTCCTGCCCGCTTCCAGGCACGCCTCGATCAATAATTTCTCTGTGAACGGATCGCCGACCTGCACCGCCGGACGCTTGGCCTCGCTTTCCTTGTCGAACTCCGCCGACGCCATCGACGCGCCATGAATTCCGTCGCGCCCCGTCGCAGAGCCGACATAAAGCACCGGGTTGCCGACGCCGCGCGCCTTCGCGCTCATCATCTCGCCCTTGCGCACCAGCCCGAGGCAGAACGCGTTGACGAGGATGTTCGCGTTGTACGCCGCGTCGAACATCACTTCGCCCGCGACCGTCGGCACGCCCACGCAATTGCCGTAGCCGCCTATGCCACCAACGACGCCGCCCAGTAAAAAACGCGTCCGGGGATGCTCGAACGCGCCGAACTTGAGCGAGTTCATGCTCGCCACCGGCCGCGCGCCCATCGTGAAAATGTCGCGCAGGATTCCGCCGACGCCGGTCGCCGCGCCCTGGTAAGGCTCGACGAACGAAGGATGGTTATGGCTTTCGATTTTGAATACTGCCGCCCAGCCGTCGCCGACGTCGATCGCGCCGGCGTTCTCGCCCGGCCCCTGCACGACGAGTTCGCTCTTCGAGGGCAGCTTCCGCAGATGACGCCGCGACGACTTGTAAGAGCAATGCTCCGACCACATCACCGAGAACACGCCAAGCTCGGTGTAAGTCGGCGTGCGGCCGATGATCTCTTCGATCTTGCGATACTCGTCAGGCGTGAGTCCGAACGCGCGGGCCTGCTCGACGTCAACTTTCGGCTCGCCCGTCAGCGAAACGGGACGCTCGCTCATCGCGCGCTCCCCGCTATCGACTGAAATATCTTGAGCCCATCGATGCCGCCGAGCATCGCTTCGACCGCATGCTCCGGATGCGGCATCAAGCCGAAGACGTTGAAGCGTTCGTTGGCGACGCCCGCAATCGAGCGCATCGAGCCATTGGGATTCGCCGCGTCGCTCTCGCGGCCGTCCGCATCGACGTAGCGTAGAATCACCTGCCCGCGCTCTTCCATCTGGCGCAGCTCATCTTCGGGCGCGACGTACAGTCCCTCGCCATGCTTGATCGGTAGCCGCAACAGATCGCCCTGCTTCGTCGCGCGCGTGAACGGTGTGCTCGCGTTCTCGACGCGCAGCCACACGCGCTCGCATACAAAGGAGAGCGAGCGATTGCGCGTGAGCGCGCCGGGCAGCAGATGCGCCTCGCACAGAATCTGAAAGCCGTTGCAGGTGCCGATCACGAGCCCGCCGTCGGCGGCGAACTTCGCGACGCTCTTCATGATCGGCGAGAAGCGCGCGATTGCGCCGGTGCGCAGGTAGTCGCCGTAGCTGAACCCACCGGGCAGCACGACGCACTCGACGCCGCCTAGCCATTCGTCCTTGTGCCAGAGCATGCGCGCGTCCTGGCCCATCACGTCGGCAATCGCATACAGCGCGTCGCCGTCGTCCAGCGAGCCGGGGAATCGTACGACGCCCCACTTCATTCGCCGTCCACCTCGAAGCGATAGTCCTCGATCACCGGGTTGGCGAGGAGCGCCTCGCACATCTTCTTTGCTTCGTCGCGCGCCTCCGACGCGGTCCGCGCTTCGACTTCGAGCAGGATGTACTTGCCGACTTTGACGCCTGAGACGTTTTTGAAGCCGAGACTCTTAAGCGAACTTTCAACCGCGCGGCCTTGCGGGTCGAGGATGCCCTTGCGGGGCGTCACGAACACTCTTACTTGCAACTCATTCCCTCTGGCGCGCGACCGTCAGCCATCAGTTCTCAACCCGCCGCAGCATCTCGTGATACGCCTCCTCGACGCCGCCCAGGTCGCGGCGGAAGCGATCCTTGTCGAGCTTCTGCCGCGTCGCCTTGTCCCAGAAACGGCAAGTGTCGGGACAAATCTCGTCGCCGAGCAGAACCTCGCCGTGATGCCGTCCGAACTCGAGCTTGAAATCCACCAGGATGACGCCGCGCTCGTCCAGGAACTTGCGCAGAATGTCGTTAACCTTCAGCGCCATCGCGTCGACCTGCTTGAGCTCCGCGGCGGTGGCCCATCCGAACGCGATCGCATGCTCGCCTATGATCAGCGGATCGTCGAGCGCGTCGGATTTGTAGTAGTACTCGACAATCGGATGCGGCAGCGGCTCGCCTTCTTCGCGCCCAAGCCGTTTCGCCATCGAGCCCGCGACGATATTCCGCACGACGGTCTCGACCGGGATGATATTCAGGCGCTTGCAGAGCATCTCGCGATCGTTCAAGCGTCGGACGAAGTGCGTCTTCACGCCCTGCTTCTCGAGTAGCGTGAAGAACAGCTCCGACATCCGGTTGTTCATGACGCCCTTGTCCTCGATGGTGTCCTTCTTCTTGCCGTTGAAGGCGGTCGCGTCGTCCTTGAAGTAGGCGATGACGAGGTCCGGGTCGGACGTGGAGTAAAGTTTCTTCGCCTTGCCCTCGTAAAACATTTCGAGTTTCTGCGGAGTCGTTTCCACGTTGCGTTCTCCCTTAGGTTCGATTGGAATATTGTAATCTAATCATCTTACCGACCGGTTGCCGCATCACAACGAAGCCGGCGCCAGTTGTCCACAAACGTCCGCGCGAGCGTTGTGGATAGACGGCTTCACCGCTTTGCCGCGCGCGCCTTTTTCGCCAGTGCGAGGTCCGCTTTTGCGGCGGGCGGCGCGAATCGCTCGACGAGCTTCGCCGCGAGTCCCACGTAGCTGCGCGGATTCAACTCGAGGAGCGCGCGCTTCGCGCCTTCGTCCAAGGGCAGCGTCGCGATGAACTCCTTGACCATGCGGCCGTCGATTCGCCGGCCGCGCGTCAGTTCCTTGAGCGTCTCGTACGGCTTCGGCAGCCCGTGGCGCCGCATCAGAGTCTGAATCGCCTCGGCGACGACCTCCCACGCCTGCTCGGCTTCGAGATCTTCGGCAATCCGCGACTCGTTGAGCTCGACGCGCTGAAGCCCGCGCTCCAACGACGCGAGCGCGACGACCAGATGCCCGAACGCCGTGCCCATCGAGCGTATCGCGGTGCTGTCGGTCAGGTCGCGCTGCCATCGCGAGACCGGCAGCTTCGCCGCCAGGTGATCGAAAAGCGCGCTCGCGATTCCAAGGTTGCCCTCGCAGTTCTCGAAGTCGATTGGGTTGATCTTGTGCGGCATCACCGACGAGCCGGTCTCTCCCGCAATGGCTTTCTGCGCGAAGTAGCCGATCGAGATGTAGCTCCACATGTCGCGGCAGAAGCCGAGCAGGATCGTGTCGATTCGCATCAGGATCGCGAACAGCTCCGCGATAAAATCGTGGCTTTCGATCTGCGTGGTCATCGGATTCCAGGTCAGGCCGAAGCGCTCGACGAAATTCTGCGAATGCGCGATCCAGTCAACCTCGGGATGCACAAAATGATGCGCGTTGAAGTTGCCGACCGCCCCGTTGAGCTTGCCGAGAAATTCCTGGTGGCGGAGCTGCGATAGCTGGCGCGCGAGGCGCGTCGAAAATATCGCCATCTCCTTGCCGACCGTCGTCGGCGACGCTTCCTGGCCGTGCGTTCGCGCCATCATCGGATGAGCCTTGTAGCGATGCGCCAGCTTGACGATCGGCGCGACGGCCGCCTCGAGGCGCGGCGTCAGGTCGTCAGCGACGAATTCCTTCAGGATGAGCGCGTAGGCGAGGTTGTTGATGTCCTCGGAGGTGCAGGCGAAATGCACCATCTCGATCGGCAGCGCCGGATCGATTGCGGCGACTCGCTCTTTGACGAAGTACTCGACCGCCTTGACGTCGTGATTGGTCGCCGCCTCGAGCTCTTTGACGCGGCGCGCATCGTCGAGCGTGAAGTCCTCGTAAACGGCGCGGAGCTTCTTCGCGGTGGCGGCGGGAATCGGTTTCAGCGCGCCGATCTCGGGATGCCCTGCGAGCGACAGGTACCATTCGATCTCGACGCGGACGCGGTAGCGAATCAGCGCGAACTCGCTGAAGTACGCCTCCAAGCTCCGGGTGCGCGCGCGGTAGCGGCCGTCGATCGGCGTCACCGCGGTCAATGCCGCGTCGGTCTCGGTTGGTTTGTCTTTCACTTTTTCAGTGTCGATGAAATTAAAGTACGCGAGGCTGCCGGAGCAATCGAGAGGTCGCGCTTTTCGTGGATCGCGATCAGCGGCCGGTGTGTCCGAAGCCGCCGGGACCGCGCGTGCTGGGCGCGAGTTCATCGACCTCGACGATATCGGCGCGAACGACCGGCGCGATGATGAGCTGGGCGATACGATCGCCGGGCTTGATGACGATCGGCTGCTCGCCCAAGTTCACAAGTAATACTTTAACTTCTCCGCGATAGTCGGCGTCGATTGTTCCGGGCGAGTTGATGAGCGCGAGGCCCTCTTTGAGTGCGCGGCCGCTGCGCGGGCGCACCTGCCCCTCGTAGCCGACCGGAATTTCGACGGCTATTCCGGTCGGGACGGCGCGACGCTCGCGCGGGGCGATCTCGATCGGCGCGCCGAGGTCGGCCATCAGGTCGATCCCCGCCGCATGCTCGCTCTGGTAGGAGGGAAGCGGCAGCGCGCTTTTGCGCACCCGCGCAATTTTCACAGTGGGTCGCATAGTTGCGATCTCGTATGGCGAATTGCCCGCGCGATGGCAAGCGCTCCACCGAGGTCGCAGAACCCGATCGGCAGGTAACATTGTTCTAAACCGAGAAAATTGGCCGATCGCCGGATTTTGTTGACATTGTGGCTTCACCTGCACTTCTCCTCGATCTCCTCCATCGAGGTGGGTGCCTATGATCAAGGAAACGCAATTGCGGAGCGATTCGATCGAAGGATCGCGGGGAGTGAGGTTGGCGGCGCATGATGAGTTCGGATGGGTGGCATTTGCTTGACCTGAGGTGAGTGCGCCGGCAGGAGCGGTTGAGGAGTTCATGGTTTGTATTATGACATATGCTGATGACAACGGTTGTCCTGGAGCGAGCGCCTGCAGCCGCGGCGCACATACGCTTTCGTATATAAGAAAGGAATGGTTTTGCCGAAACTGCGATGGGGGCTCTTATGGGCAGGAATCCGATTTTCCGGGCAGGCGCCGCTTCATGAGCAAGCCGCTCAATGGCTTAGACATCCGCGAAACCTCACCATCCCTTTTGTTCAAACGGCATCATATCCCGCGCGTCCGGGAAATGCGGTGCGGCCACTCGTCGACGGAGAGCCAGCATTCCGCCGCGTTTGTGAGGCCATCGAAGCTGCCAGTCAGAGCGTTTGGGCGACGGTGACCTTCATGTGGGCAGACTTCCAGATGCCAGACGGTCGGGGGTCGGCGTTGGACGTCTTGAATCGCGCGGCGGCGCGTGGCCTCGATGTTCGACTCATCTTCTGGCGACCCGATCCCGAAACCGAAAAGTTCAAAGCGAATACCTTCTGGGGCTCGCCGGAACATATCGACCTGCTCGAGACGAGCGATTCCGCCATTCGCGTCCGGTGGGATCGCGCCCAGCCTGGATTCTGTCAGCATCAAAAGAGCTGGCTAATCGATGCCGGCACGGAGTCGGAGACCACTTTCCTTGGCGGGATCAATCTCAATCCTCACTCCATGGTTGCTCCTGGCCATCGCGGCGAAGGCCAGAACCACGATGTCTACATAGAACTGGCCGGTCCGTCAGCGGTCGATGTCCATCACAACTTCGTCCAGCGCTGGAACGAGGCAAGCGAGCGTCATTCGGCAGATGGCCGGTGGGGATCGGGCAGCGAGATCGACTTGCCCTTTCCCACCAGACTTCCTAGCCGGCGAGGCGATGCCCTCGTGCAGATTCAGAGGACGATTCATAGCGGCAGGTACCGTGATGGACGAGCGACGCCTGAAGGTGCTCCATTCGATATAGAAGCGGGCGAACGATCGAATTTCGATCAGTACTGCGCGGCGATCAGTGCCGCCCGCCGTTCGATCTATATCGAGAACCAGCATGTCGAGGTCCCTGAGATCATCGATTGTTTACGGCAGGCTCTGCTGCGGGGTGTCGAGGTTGTGGCGGTGGGGCAGGCAGAGGGCTCCCCGCGGGCAGCGGAAGCCGGCAGTGGTGTTGGTCGAGAAATTTCAGAGGGATTGGTGAGCTTGGGAGCTTTCGAAAATTTCACGCTGGCAGGCATCGCTGGATTGGGGAACGACGGACAGCGCAAGCCGGTTTGGGTTCATGCCAAACTCATGGTCGTCGATGGTGAATGGGGTACCGTAGGCTCGTGCAACCTGCATCGCCATTCGCTCTTCGGCAATTCCGAAATGAACGCTGCATTCCGGGATCGGGAGACCGCTCGCGCTCTGTTGTCCGAGCTCCTTCGGGAACATCTCGAAAGGGATATTTCCGGGTTGGATGACGTCGCTGCCTTGCGACTATTCCGCGCGATCGCCGCGGACAACCGCAAGCTTTTCAAGGCAGGCGAACCCGCGTGGCAAGGCCTCGCCTTCAGCCTACTTCCATAAAACGCTATGCAATGCTCTCTACTCAGGGAAGGGAAACCGGATGGCAAGAAGTGAGCCCGCAGCCAGGTTCTCGTAGCCGACCGGAATCTCGACGGCGATACCGGTCGGGACGGCGCGACGCTCGCGCGGCGCCATCTCGATTGGAGCGCTGATGTCGGCCATCAGATCGATCCCCGCCGCATGCTCGCTCTGGTAGGAGGGAATCGGCAGCGCACTTTTTCGGAGCCGCGCGATTTTGACGGTCGGTCGCATCGTTGCAATCTCGTATGGCGAATTAGCCGCGCGATGGCAAGCGCTCTGGTGATGCCACAGCACCCTCGCCCGCGAGCGGGCGAGGCGCGATTCAGGTTCGCGCGGAACGCGACATCCTAACTGGGGCTGGGTATGAACTGGGATAGTTTCCCTGCCTTAAGTCGCTCGCTAAGAAATTGAGACACGATGCGCCTGAACTCTCCACTTCCAAGCGCAAGGCGGATTTCGGTTTCCAATACATTGCTCTTTGCGGCGTTACAGGCACCACAGACCAGCTGATAATTTGCCCAGGTCGTATCTCCGAACAGCGAGTATGGCCACACGTGATCTCCCTGAAGGTAATTGATGTCCATGTGGTCGAACCTGCGATTGCAAAGGGGGCATTCATAACGTACAACGCCATCCTCGTCGCGACTTGCCATTCGTCGAAACCAAACATCTTTCCAGCCAGCCGGAAAGTAGCGTGATACAGGGTCGCACTTTATGAACTGCGGAGCATCACCTACTTTCGAGCGATCTGTTGGCATATCTCACCCGTGGCGAGAATTTGTTTCTTCTGGCCAGGCCACTTTCCCTTAGCAATCGGATACGCGCGGCCGATGTCTCGCTCGATCGCGCTTGGACCTTGGGTAAGGAAAATCTGGTTGAGCTCCCACTGTTTCTCGGTGATCTTATCCGGTGTCCCCCAAACTTGCGTGGCGGCAGCGATAAACAGCGCAATCTTGGTCGAGGAGTTGGTCCCGATGCGAGCGACTTTTTGTTGTTTAATCGTGTTGAACCACAACTCGAAAGATTCGAACCAGTCCTTCAGCGTCTGTAAACTCGGCAGGAGCTTGGGCGCGTCCCCCGGGTGGAGAGTTTCGTGTTGCATTTGGGCGGCGTATAAGTCCAAAACCGAAATTGTGGTTCTGTTGTACCGTAGCCCGAGACGACTCTGGAGCGCCTCACTCGCGAGCAGCTCATCGACCTTCTGCACGTCTCGGGCGATGACGTAGTAGAGAAACATTTGCGAGGGTGCCTGTCCGGCCGCTTGAGCGCTATCGATCCACCAATCTTTCCAAGCACTTGGATCTTTCCAAGGGTAATCGAGGCTGTACTTCTCCTTAGCGGCCTTAATCATGCGCGTTGCCCCTTCGCGCCCTGTGTCGAAGACTCCGGCGAGGCGAATGAAGTAAACGCGATCGCATTGGCCGAAGATCGCAAGACGGAGGTCGTGGGGGCTGAGTGGAGTTCCGGCTTCGTTGATGCGGCGAAAGATCTCAAGCCGGAGACCAAGGTCAAGATTCGTAGGTAGAACGATTAGGTTGAGTACATAGTACCTTATCGATCTCTGAATAGAATCAGGTAGCTCAGCGAACCGTCGGCCTTGGATGACGGCGCCGACATTGCTCGCATATTCAACTTCGTCTTCCGTAGCGAGTGCGAAGGCTCCGTTGACGAAATCCCGGATGGTTGCCAAACGCTGCTGGCCATCGACAACCTCGGATTTCTCTAATCCAGTTTCGGAATTTGTTTCGGGGTAAAGGATCAGCGGGGGGACGGTCATGTTGTTGATCAGCGAGTCGACAAAGAGAGACTTCTTGGCCAAGTCCCATTCCGACGAGTCCCGCTGGTAGTCGGGAATGAAAATGGTGCCGTCTGCAAGCTGGTTCATCAAAGACTCGACGTTAGGTGATCGGGATGTCGTTGCTCCCTTCACTCGGGGTTGAAATGCGCCTGTCGGTACGCTTGCCATAGCGTCCTCCGATTTCGGTTTGGCTGGATCCTCTGTAAGCGGAACTGCGTCTGCGTTCAAATAAAACCTACGCCAGCGGGGCGAAGACTTCGCGGCCTCTTTTGCGGCCTTTCAGGTCGCCTAGCAGGACCATCGCGAGTTTGTCGGGTTGGAACCAGGTCGATGCCAGCTCGACTATGTTGTCGTTGGTGACGGCTTCGATTCCTACTGACAACTCTTCGAGCGAGACGTCGCGGCGGAAGTAGATTTCGTTGCGCGCGAGCCGGTTCATGCGGCTGTCGGTGGATTCCATTCCTAGCAGCATGTTGCCCTGAAGCTGGCTCTTGGCGCGCGCGAGTTCTGCCGGTTCGAGGCCGTTGCGCTCTACCTTTCTGAGTTCGGCGACCGTGACTTCAAGGACTTCGTCGACCCATTCGGGGTTGGTGCCGGCGTAGACGCCGAAATAGCCGGAATCGATGAACGACGAGATGAACGAGTAGATGCTGTACACGCGGCCGCGCTTCTCGCGCACTTCCTGGAACAGCCGTGAGGACATCCCGCCGCCGAGCGCCGTGTTGAGCACGTAGGCCGCATAGCGCAGCCGATGCGACTGGCTGATGCCGGGCCCGCCGATACAGATATGCGCCTGCTCGAGCTTCTTTTCGCGCGTCAGCACGAGCGGCTTGTCCACTGGTGGCGAGAATTTTTCGACTTTGCCGTCACCGGCGACGCCGCCGAACAGTCCCGCGCACTTCGCGGTGAGGCGTTCGTGCTCGACCTGGCCGGCCGCGGCGATAAAGACGCGGCTCCAGCGATAGCGCGCCGCCATGAACGAAGTCAGCAGCTCGCGATCGATTTTATTTACCGTCGCGACGGAGCCGAAAATCGGCAGCGCGAGCGGATGACCCTTCCAGAACTCTTCGGTGAACAGGTCGTGGATGAAATCGTCGGGGGTGTCCTCGGCCTGCGAAATTTCCTGCAGGACGACCTGGCGCTCGCGCTCTATCTCGGCGGGATCGAAAACCGAGTCGAGAAAAATGTCAGCGAGCACCTCGGTCGCCATCTCGAGGTCCTTGCCGAGCACCTTGGCGTAGTAACAGGTGTACTCCTTGCCGGTGAAGGCATTGAGCACGCCGCCGACGGCGTCGAAGGCCTCGGCGATTTGCGCGGCGGTGCGCTTTTTGGTGCCCTTGAACAGCAGATGCTCGATGAAATGCGAGGTGCCGTTTTCGGCCGGGTCCTCGTAACGCGAGCCGTTCTCGACCCAGATTCCGATCGACGAGGAGACGACTTGCGGCATCGCCTCGGTGAGAATCCGCACGCCGTTTCCAATAATGCTCTTTTGAATCATTCGCCGATTAATTTCCCTTTTCTGGTTCCTGCTCGGCCTCGCGCATCGAGAGCCGGATTTTGCCGCTGCGATCGACGTCGAGCACCTTCACGTTGATCTCGTCGCCCTCGTGCAGCACATCCTCGACGCGGCGAATCCGCTCGTTCGAGATTTGCGAGATGTGGAGCAAGCCGTCAGTGCCCGGCATTATCTCGACGAAGGCGCCGAACTCGACGATCTTGCGGACCGTGCCGTGGTAGATTTTGCCGATTTCGGGCTCGGCGGTGATCGCCTGGATCATGCTGATGGCCTTTTCCATCGCGGTCCCGTCCGCCGACGCGATCAGCACGGTGCCATCGTCCTCGATATCTATTTTGCAGCCGGTCTGCTCGACCAGTCCGCGGATGACCTTGCCGCCGGGACCGATCACCTCGCGAATCTTGTCGGGCTTGATGTGCAGCGTGACGATTCGCGGCGCGTAGCTGGAGACGTCCTTGCGCGCCGTCGGCAGCGCTTTTTCCATCACGCCGAGGATGAACAAGCGCGCGTCGCGCGCCTGATGGAGCGCCTGGCGCATGATGTCCTTCGACACGCCGCCGGCCTTGTTGTCCATCTGGATTGCGGTGACGCCGGCCTTGGTGCCGGCGACCTTGAAGTCCATGTCGCCGAGATGGTCCTCGTCGCCGAGGATGTCGGTGAGGACGCGAACCTTGTCGCCTTCTTTCACCAGGCCCATCGCGATGCCCGCGACCGGAGCCTTGGTCGGCACGCCCGCATCCATCAGCGCGAGACTGCCGCCGCAGACGGTGGCCATCGAGGAGCTGCCGTTGGACTCGAGCACGTCCGACACGACGCGAATCGTGTACGGGAAGTCGGAGTCGTCGGGAAGTATGGGAGAGAGCGCGCGTTCGGCGAGCGCGCCGTGGCCGATTTCGCGGCGTGATGGCGCGCGGAGGAACTTCACCTCGCCGGTCGAGAATGGCGGGAAGTTGTAGTGCAGCAGGAATTTCTTGAAACGCTCGCCGAGCAGCGCGTCGATCTTCTGTTCATCGGATGACGTGCCGAGCGTGACGGTCGCCAGCGCCTGGGTCTCGCCGCGGGTGAACACCGCGGAGCCGTGTACGCGTGGGAGGACCTGCACGTCGGCGCTGATCTGGCGGATGTCGGTGGACTTGCGATCGTCGATTCGCTTGTCGTCGTCGAGGATCGCGAGCCGCACACGCGTGCGCACCAGGTAGTCGCAGGCGTCGACGATTTCCTTGGCGCGGTCGGGAAACTTCTCGCCGAGCTCGGCGACCACTTTGTCGCTGACCGAATACAACGCGGCGGCGCGCTCCTTCTTGCCCTTGGTGGCGAGCGCTTTCTCGATTCCGTCGCCGATGCTCTTCTCGACGGCCGCCAACAGCGCGGCGTCGCGTTCCTTGACCGCGAACTCGCGCTTGGGCTTGCCCGCGCGCCGGCGCAGTTCTTCCTGCATCGCGAATATCGGCTGCATCGCCTCATGCGCCGCGAAGAGCGCTTCGAGGATCGCCTCTTCATCGACGATTTGCGCGCCGCCCTCGAGCATCATTATCGAATCGGGACTCGCCGCGACCACCAGCGACACGTCGCTGCCCTCGATCTCGGTGTGAGTCGGATTGACGACAATTTTGCCGTCGACACGGCCCATCCGGACCGACGCAACCGGGCCTTTGTGCGGGATGTCCGAGACCAGCAGCGCCGCCGAGGCCGCAATCAGCGAGAGCATGTCGGGATCGTTATCGCGATCGGCGGACAGCACGGTCGTGATGATTTGGGTTTCGCGATCGTAGCCCTTGGGAAACAGCGGACGCATCGCGCGGTCGATCAGGCGCGAGGTGAGAACTTCCTTCTCGGAGGCGCGCCCTTCCCGCTTGAAAAAACCGCCGGGAATCTTGCCGGCCGCAAACGTCTTCTCGACGTAGTCCACGGTCAGCGGCAGAAAGTCCATGTTGGGCCGCGCTTCATACTGCGAGACCGCGGTCGCGAGCACCACGGTATCGCCGTAGGTCGCGAGCACGCTGCCGTGCGCCTGCTTGGCGAGGCGGCCGGTTTCGAGCGAGAGCTTGCGCCCCGCAAAATCAATTTCGAGTTTCTCGTACATTAGTGATACCTGAGGGAGGATCTGAGGCCGCGCGACGATTGCGGTTTTTTCACTGCCCGCGAGGCGTCACAGGGGACGCGCCTTGTTACCTGCCAGGATGGCAGCCAAGGCCCGCGCGCCCGAGGTGTTGAGGGCGTCGCGGCAGAATATGTGCGGCCTATCTCCGGATGCCGAGCTTATCGATCAACCCTTTGTAGCGCGAAAAATCGCGCGAATGCAGGTAGTCAAGCAGCCGGCGACGCTTGCCGACCAGCCGCAACAGTCCACGGCGCGTATGATGGTCCTTCTTGTGCGCCGCGAGATGCTCGGTCAACTGGTCGATCCGGGCCGAAAGTAGCGCCACCTGAACTTCAGGCGAGCCACTGTCATTGGTGGTTCGAGCGTTGGCTTGGATGACTTCCCGCTTACGGGCTGATGGAAGAGGCATTCGGAGTTCTTACTTTCCCTTTTCCTTTATCGTTAGCCGACCAAATTAACAGAGCCGGGAAGAGGAGTAAAGGCGGGGGAATGCGTGAGGGATTAGGGGCTAAGTTCGCCAGCATGGAGATTGAAAATTCGCTCGACTGTCGCCGTCACTCGCGAGGTTGCTCGCGCTACTGCGATTAGTTCACCGCTATGCGATATCACCTTGAAGAGGGGCTCGCCGGGTGGAACCTGGGAGTCGAGCGCGCGCGAATCGCCGTTGCGCAGCCGCTTTTCAGCGGTCTCATCGACGATTAGTTCCGGCATGCCGACGAGCGCGGCGCGTAGCGAGATCATGTGAGAAAGGGGCGCGCCCGAATCGAGAGCTGCGAGGACGTCGGCGAGCGGTATCGCGTCGGCAATCGAGAATGCACCGTTGCGCGTGCGGCGGAGTTCCTCGAGATGCGCGACTGTCCCGAGCGCGACGCCGATGTCGCGGGCCAGCGAGCGCGCGTAGGTGCCCGGTGAGCACGTCGCGACGAATCGAATCGCGTCGGACGCTTCGCAAATGAGATTCAGGCGGCGTATCTCGACGCTGCGTTTTTCGGGCGGCGCAACGTCGTCGCCGCGTCGCGCGAGCCGATAAAGCGGAACGCCGGCGCGCTTGATCGCGGAGTACACGGGAGGGACCTGCTCGATCGGGCCGGTGAACTGCGCGGCGACCTGCGCAAGCGTCTCGGCTGATATAGCGGGCACCCTGGCGCGGCGAACTTCGGCGCCATCGCGATCGAGCGTGTCGGTCTCGACGCCGAGCCGGATGAGGCCCGCGTACTCCTTGTCGCCGCCGTCGATGAAGGGCGCGAGCTTGGTCGCCTCGCCGACCATGACTGGCAGCAGACCGGTCGCGAACGGGTCGAGCGTGCCGAGATGTCCAACGCGGGCCGGCTTGACGCGCGATTTGACGCGACGGACCACCTCTGCCGACGAGATTCCGGCGGGCTTATCTACCAACACAATCGAGTTCATGGGTCCGCTACGAGCCTAACATTAGTATGCGGGGCTGCGCGCCCCGCACCCGCGGCAGGGGTGACCCCTGCACCCGGTACTAAGAAGAGGTACGATCAAGCATTGTGGACGCGCTGGCTCCCACTAAGCACGTCGTGATCATCGGCGGCGGATTCGGCGGAATCGCGGCTGCGCGTGCGCTCAAGCGCGCGCCAGTGCGGCTGACCATGATCGATCGCCGCAACCATCACCTGTTTCAGCCGCTGCTGTACCAGGTGGCGACTGCGGCGCTGAATCCCGGCGACATCGCGTCGCCGATACGGCGGATCCTGCGCAACCAGCGCAACGCGAGCGTCATTCTTGGCGAGGCGTCGTCGATCGACACGCGTCGAAAGATCGTGCAGCTGCTCGACGGTGAAGTGGCGTACGATTTCCTGATCGTGGCGACCGGCGCGACGCATTCGTACTTCGGGCACGACCAATGGCTCGAGCCGGCGCCCGGTTTGAAGACGCTCGAGGACGCAGTCGAAATTCGCCGCCGCGTGCTGGTCGCGTACGAAGCGGCCGAGCGCGAGATCGACGCGGCGGAAGTCGCCAACTGGATGACGTTCGCGATAATCGGCGCGGGCCCGACGGGAGTCGAGATGGCCGGTGCGCTCGCCGAGATTTCGCGGCGCGTGCTCGAGCGCGATTTTCGAAAAATCGACCCGGGGCACGCACGAATCGTGCTGATCGAGTCGGGCCCGAAGGTGCTGCCCGCGATGTCGCCGGAATCATCGGCTAGCGCGCGGCGGCAACTGGAGCGGCTCGGCGTCGAGGTCATCACGGACTCTCCGGTGACAGCTATCGATGATCGCGGGGTCGTGCACGGCGGCACGCGCCTCGACTCGCGCACCGTGATCTGGGCCGCGGGCGTGGCCGCATCGCCGCTGGGCAAGACGCTCGGCGCGGACGTCAAGGTGGATCGCGCGGGCCGCGTGATCGTGAACCAGGATCTGTCGGTGCCGGGCGCCGACGGCGTGTTCGTGATTGGCGACCTGGCGTCGGTCTCGTCGGACGGCAAGCCGGTCCCGGGACTGTCACCGGCCGCGTTGCAGGAGGGGCGGCATGCGGCGAAAAACGTTGTGCGACTGATTCGCGGCGAGCCGACGATCCCGTTTCACTACCGCGATAAGGGCACGATAGCGACGATTGGCAAGGCCGCCGCGGTCGCGGACATAGCAGGGCTGCATCTCAGCGGTGTGATCGCGTGGCTGATGTGGCTGTTCGTGCACATTTTCTTTCTGATCGGATTCCGCAACCGCTTCATCGTGATCGTGGAATGGGCGTGGATGTATATACGCAACGATCGCGGCGCCCGCCTGATCACGGGCAACGTCGAGCCACTGCTCGAGCGCGGCGAGAAGTCAGAGAATCGCGATCGGATGCTGTCGAAATAACAGTGCGTCATGGTGCATCTGGAGCCGCAGAACCCTCACCTACCGGCTGCGATGCGGCCGGCCGCCTCTCCCGTAGAAAGAACGGGCGAGGTAAGAGTCGGACGCAGCACAACCTCCTCCCTTAACCCCTTCTAACAGGGACGAAGTCTCGCATCTTTTCTTTTCTTGGTAGTGGGTGCAGGGGTCACCCCTGCCGAAGGAAGTGTGAAACCCACCGCGGGTTTCACATTAGATTAGTGGATGTCTTAGTCCTTGGGCGCGGACTGCTTTAGTAGCGCGTCGATGCGAGCGGCGCGCTCGGGGCCGGGGTCGAATTCGAAATCCAGTTCGGGCGTGTATCGAAGTCCCAGTGACTTGCCGATTTCGCGCCTGATGAAGCCGCTCGCGCTCCTGAAGCCAGCGACAGCGGCGAGCGCTCGCACCGAACCTTCGAGATGCGAGAAATAGACGCGCCCGTGACGCAGGTCGTCGTCCATCCTGACCGCGGTCAGCGTGATGCCGCGCAGGCGCGGGTCGCGCAGGTCGCGCACCAGCAGCCCCGACAGCTCTCTCAAGACAGCTTCGGCGACGCGCTCCGGTCTTCGGCCTTCAGGCAACGACTTTCTCCGGTATCAGTAGTTGATAATTTCGAGCTGCTCTTCGCCGAGCGGGACCAGCCCCAGCGAATCGATAAAGTTCACGACCTCGCGCAGCGCCTTGTCCACGAACGCGCGATCGCTGCCGACTTGCGCGATGCCCAACTCGGCGCGCTGCCACAGGTCGTGGCTGTCGGACTCGGCGATCGAGACGTTGAACTTGTTGCGGACGCGATCCTTGATTGCGCGCAGCACCTGCCGCTTGCCCTTGAGCGAATGATTCTCCGGCAGAAACAGGGTCAGCCGCATGACGCCGATAACCATGATGATACGCCCCTTCCGCCGACGCGCACGCCGCGCGCCCGGAACGACCAGCAAACATCCACTCTAAGGCTGAAGCTGCTTTTCGACCGCCGCCTGGCCGCGCACCGTCTGGGGAGTTGGCGCGGTGAGCTTGCGCAGAATCGCTTCCATCTCGAACGCTTCGATGATGTCGTCGGGTTTCACGTCGTTGAAATTTTCGAGCGCGATACCGCATTCGTAGCCCTGCGCGACTTCGCGCGCGTCGTCCTTGAAGCGTTTGAGCGTGGCGAGCTTGCCCTCCCACACCGGGCGGCCGTCGCGCACCAGCCGCGCGCGAGCGCTGCGCACAATCTTGCCTTCGACCACCATGCATCCCGCGACAGTGGCGCCGGGCACGTTGAAAATTTTGCGGACTTCGGCACGTCCGAGCGCCTTTTCGCGGTAAGTCGGCGCGAGCAGACCTTCCATCGCCTCGCGCATGTCGTTGATCGCTTCGTAGATGACGGTGTAGAGGCGAATCTCGACGCCTTCTTTTTCCGCCAGGTTGGCGGCCTTCGGCTCGGGCCGGATATTGAAGCCGAGGATGATGGCTTTGGAAGCCGACGCGAGCGTCACGTCGGTCTCCGAGATCGCGCCCGCCGAGGCGTGGATCACTTCGAGCTTGACTTCCTCGGTCGAGAGGCGCGCGAGCGCGTCGGCCAGCGCCTCGACCGAGCCTTGCACGTCGCCCTTGAGAATAACTTTGAGTTCCTTGACCTCGCCCGCCGCCATCCGCTGGCTCAAATCTTCGAGCGAGATGCGGCTGGTCTTGGCGAGTTCGCCCTCGCGCTGCTTGCCGCGGCGATACTCGGCGACCTGCCGCGCCTTCGACTCCTCGACCACCGCGGTGAACACGGTGCCGGGCTCGGGAACGGTAGAGAGACCGAAAATTTCGACCGGCGTCGACGGCCCCGCCTCGGTGAGACGCTGGCCGAGATGATCTTGCATCGCGCGCACGCGGCCGTACGAGGTTCCGCTGACGAACGGATCGCCCTGATGCAGCGTGCCTTCCTGGATCAGCACCGTGGCGACCGGGCCGCGGCCGCGGTCGAGCTGCGACTCGATAATCGTGCCGCGCGCGGCGCGCGACGGATTGGCCTTCAGCTCCATCACGTCGGCCTGCAGCAGGATCATCTCGAGCAGCTTGTCGATTCCCTCGCCGGTGCGCGCCGAGACCGGCACCGTGATCGTGTCGCCGCCGTAGTCTTCAGGCACCAGGCCGACCTGCGTCAGGCGCTGCTTGACGTTGTCGAGGTTGGCGTCGGGCAGATCGATCTTGTTGATTGCGACGATGATCGGAACCTTGGCGGCGCGAGCGTGATTGATCGCTTCCTGCGTCTGCGGCATCACGCCTTCGTTGGCCGCGACCACCAGCACCACGATGTCGGTGACCTTGGCGCCGCGCGCGCGCATCGCAGTGAACGCCTCATGGCCGGGAGTGTCGACAAACGCGATCTTCCGCCCATTCGCCTCGACGGTGTAAGCGCCGATATGCTGCGTAATTCCGCCGAACTCGCGCGCCGTCACGTTGGTATGGCGAATCGCGTCGAGCAGCGAGGTCTTGCCGTGATCGACGTGGCCCATCACGGTGACGACCGGCGGCCGCGTGACGCTCTCGCCCACGACGGCTTCCTCGGGCGTCTCTTCGATAACCTGCTCGGCGTCAAACGAAACATTCTCGACGCTGTAACCGAACTCACCCGCGAGCACCGTGGCGGTGTCGACGTCGAGCACCTGGTTCAGCGTCGCCATCTGGCCGAGTTCCATCAATTTCTTGATCAGGTCGCCGGCCTTGACGCCCATGGAGCGGCCGAGGTCGCCGACCGTGACGCCCTCGGTGATTCGCACGACGCGTTTCGAGGCCTTGGGCGTGGTGATTTCGGTCTTGCGCTGTTCCTTGCCGGGCAGAGCGCGCCGTTTCTTCGGGACGCGCAGCCCGCGCATCTCGCGCTCGGCGGCGAGATTGGTGCTCCCCTTCTTGACGACTTTCTTTTTCTTGATTCCGCGGCCGCCGCCGGGCTTGGCCACTTGATCGGGCGGAAGCTGCGGCATCCCGTCCGCCGGTTGCGACGGCTGCTGCTGCGGTTGCGGCGCGAAGCGGCCAGTGAGTCCTGGCCGCGCACTCGGAGCACCCGCTGCCGCTCGCGAGCCGGGCGACGCGGGACGCGGTGGCGGCGCTTTCGGCCGCAGGTCGATCTTGCCGAGGACCTTCGGCCCCTTCTGTCCGTCGTCGAGCGTCGGCCCCGTCTGCGAGCCGCGCGTCAGGTTGATCGAGCCACGCTCGGCGGTATCGGCCGGGCGCACGCGATCGGTGCGATAACCGAAGCGCGACGACGGCGCCGCCGGCGATGCCGGTGCTGCTTCAGGCGTGGGTGCCGCGTCTGCCACGACCGGCGCGCGTTCCGGCTCAGGAGTAGCGATTCTCACGTTCAGGCTCGGGCTCGGGTTCCTCATCCTTAATATGGACAGCAGCCTCGGGCGGATGAGCCTCGTAGTCGGCCTCGCCGATTTCCTCGATTTCGGGCTCCGGCTTGACGACAGGTGGCTCGGGCGCGCGATGCGGCTCGACAACTGGAGCCTCCGCGTGATGCCCCGAGTCGAACATGACCGGAGTCTCGGTCTCCGCGGTTGAGTCGCCGAGAAACGGCGCTCCGAACGAATCGTCGCGGGTCTCTTCGACTTCAAAATGAAAAGGCGTGTCCGTACCACCGGCCGGCTGGCCGCCCTCGGCATGACGCCGGCGCATCACGGTGGCATTGAGGCGCTTTTCCAGGATTTTTCCGCTGCTCGTTTCGAGCACGGTCTCGCGGCGCAGAATCGTCGCGCGATGCGCCTGATCGTCGAGGTCGGACTTCAGCCGGTCCGCCTCTTCGGGCGAGAGAAGGCTGGACTCGGACTGCGTATGCCCGAGCTTGAGGCGGGCGCATCCGGCGAGCAAATCCTCGACCGGGAATCCCCATTCACTAGCAAGAGTTTTGATCCGCTTTCGCGCCATCCGAGTTATACTATTCGACCTTTGAGTTTCTATCCAGTCGGAGTTTTATTGCCGCCGCTATTTTGTCCCGCTCGGGACGTTCTATTTTTCGCCGGAGCGCCCGAAATTCCTTAACTTTTGAACCGACGAACCGCTCGACGCATTCCGCCGTCTGATGCAAATAGCCGCCGCGCCCGGTATGGCGCGCCTCGAAATCCGCTTCCGCATGCCCATTGACGATCGCGATTCGCACCATCGCTGCCTTCGCATCCTTCTTCATACATCCGATGCAGGTCCGCTCGGGCGACGTTGCTATTTATTTTTCTCCCGCATCTTCAGTGGTTGCAGCGGGCGCGGATTCCTCGGCGATCGTCTCGCCGGCCGCCTCCGCGCCTTCCGCTTCGGTGGCCGCCGCCTCTTCGGACGCAACTTCCGCGGATGCCGCCGCGGCTTCCACCGCAGCAGCCGCAGCGGCTTCGGCAGCCTCGGCAGCGGCTGCCGCCTTTTCAGCGGCGGCGACCTTCTTGTTCGCGACGTGGTCGCGCGCCGCGTTGATTATCTGGGTCGCGCGCTCGGCGCTGATTCCCTCGACGTCGAACGCGGTCTCATCCGCCTCCGACAGTTGCTCCGCCGAGCGGAATCCCCACTGGTAGAGCAGTTCCGCGTTGATATCGCCGATACCCGGAATCGCGTTGAGCGACGCGCGCGCCGAGCGAGCCTCTTCTTCGGCTTCCGCTTCGCTGCGCACGTCGAGCTTCCATCCGGTCAGGCGATGCGCCAGGCGCACGTTCTGGCCGCGCTTGCCAATCGCCAGCGACAGTTGATCGTCGGGGACGATCACCTCCATCGCATGCTCGTCTTCGTCGATTATCACCTTCGAAACTTTCGCAGGCGCCAGCGCGCGGCATACCAGCTCGGCCTGGTCGTCGGTCCACGGCACGATGTCGATCTTCTCGCCGCGCAGCTCCTGCACCACCGATTGCACGCGCGTGCCTTTCATCCCGACGCACGCGCCGACCGGATCGACGTCCGAATCCTTGGAATACACCGCGACCTTGGCGCGTCCGCCCGGCTCGCGCGCGCTCTGCCGAATCTCGACGATACCCTCGTAGATTTCCGGCACTTCCTGCTCGAACAGCTTCATCAAAAAGTCGTTGGAGGTGCGCGAGAGCACGATCGACAGGCCTTTCTCGGAAAGATCGACGTCCAGGATCAGCGCGCGGATGCGATCGCCCTGGCGATAGCGCTCGTGCGGAATCTGTTCCTTCTCGGGCAGGATCGCTTCGGTGCGTCCGAGGTTGACGATCATGTTCTTGCGCTCGAAGCGCTGCACGATACCCGACACGACTTCCTGCTTGCGATCCTTGAACTCGTTGAAAATCTGTTTGCGCTCGGCGTCGCGAATATGCTGGATGAGGTTTTGCTTGGCCGCCTGCGCCGCGATTCGGCCCATCGTAGCGGTGTCGAGCTTGATCAGAATCTCGTCGCCGACTTCCGCCTCGGGATCGTATTTCGCGCGCGCCTCGGCCACGTCGGCTTCGGCCGCCGCGTTGGCGACCTTCTCGACCACGGTTTTTATCTCGAACAGCTCGATTTCGCCGAGGTCCGGATTGAACCGCGACTCGATATTGCGGTCCGGCCCGAACGTGCGCCGCGCCGCCGAATGCATCATCTCTTCGACCGCGTTGATCACGATCGTTTTGTCGATGCCTTTTTCCTTGCTGACCTGCTCGATTACCCGGTTCAGATCGACCTGCATACCGCCTCCCCGGGGCGCACGAGTTGTGCGCCAATTTTATTTGTTGCTCCGCACAATCGGGAGCCGATGCGTCTACTTGTCAAAGTCATACTCATAATTCGCTCCAGACATCTCGTCGAAACCAATCGCCTGCCGCTTGCGGCTCGTCTCGTCGTCAAGCTCGATTCCACTTTCGGCGACCGCCACCAGCCTGCCCATGAACGACTTCTGCCCATCGCGCGCGCGATGGGTCCGCACCTTGACCCGCTCGCCCTTCACCGCCTCGAAATGCTCCAGCTTGCGCAAGGGGCGGTTGACGCCCGGCGAGGCGACCTCCAGCGTGTAGCGCCCTTCTACCGGGTCGTACACGTCGAGCAAATCGCCCAGCGTCGGACTCAACTTCTCCAGGTCGCTCAGAGCAATACCGCCACCCGGCTTGTCGACCAGCAGCCGCAGCAGGGAATTTCGCGTGCCCTTGCGAAAATCCACCGAAACCAACTCGTAACCCTGGCGCTCAATATGCGGCTCGAGCAGCGCGACCACCTTTTCGGCGGTCGGATGAAGCGTCAGGGCGTTCATCTGCTCTCACCTATACGCTCGTTGCGGCCAAGAAAGCCAAAAAACCTGCCGCTGGTTTATGTCGCGAACCTTTTTGCGACACCAACAAAAAAGTGGGCACGAGCCCACTTCACGTCAGCAAGATACCACCCCGGCCAAGGTGTCAGCAAGGCGCGGGTGAGGGCGCGAGCATGCAGCTCGAAGCCAGTCCCCTCACCCCCAGCCAAGGGTAAATCACTCATTAAATTTGAAACCCGCGGTGGGTTTCAAACTTCCTTCGGCAGGAGTGACCCCTGCACTCGGTGATAAGAGAAGATGCGGGACGGAGTTTACCCTGAGTACTCGTAGGGTCCCTGTTAGAACTTAGTAAGGGCGGCGGCGGGAATTTACGTCTCCCTCGGGAGAGGTAAATTCCCGCTGCCCTCAAGCATTCGTCGTAACATTCCGGTAACATCCCCTTCTCGATGCCCGATCTTACCGGCTCCAACTCGCCCGCCCTGGGATTCCTGCTCGCGCTGGCGATCGGATTCCTGGTCGGGCGCACGCGCGAGCCCGGCCCCGACTCACCACCGCGTCCCGGGATGCGCGATTTCCTGATAATCGCATTGCTCGGCGCGATCGCCGGCCATTCCGGCAACGCGGCAATCGCTATCGCATTGTTCGCCGGCACGATCGGCGCCGTGCTCGTGATGCGCGCGCACCATCCCAAGCGCAACGGCATCACCACCGAACTCGCGGCCGTGGCGACCTTCGCACTGGCGGGGCTGTGCCTTACGACCGACCGGCCGTTCGGCGCCGGACTCGGAATCGTGCTGGCGGCCATTCTGGCGGAGCGCGATCAGCTCCGCCATTTTGTGCGCGACGCGATCTCCGACCGTGAATACATCGACACGCTGAGCTTTCTCGGCCTGATTTTTATCATTTACCCACTGTTGCCGAGCGGCAGCTACGGACCGTTTAATTTTTTCGCGCCGCGCGAGATCTGGCTATTCGTAATACTGGTGTCCGGCGTGTCGTATGTAGGTTACTTCCTGACCAAGTTTACCGGCAGCGAGCGCGGCGCATTACTCACTGCGATAGTAGGTGCAATAGCCTCGACGACTGCCTACACCGCCGGGATCTCCCAGGCGGTGGCAGATTCACCGGAGTCTGCCGTGCCGGCGGCGCGCTATTCGCTAATAGCCAATTCGATACTGTTTCCGCGCACGCTGCTGATAGTCGCCGTGGTCAGCCCGATGCTGGCGATTGCGGCCGTTCCCGCTTTCACCGCTATGATGCTTGCGGGATTCGCCGCCGCCCTGGTGCTCGCGCCAGTTGCGAAAGAGCGCTCTTCGCTTGATGAAGCCACGTTCCGCAACCCGTTTTCTATTCGCCCCGCGCTCGAATTTGGCGTGGTCTTCACCGTCGTGCTGCTGCTCACCCACGTCGCCAAGCAATACATGGGGTATGGCGGCCAGATGGTGGTATCGGCAATCAGCGGGTTGGTGGACGTCACCGCGATCTCGCTGGCGCTGGCGTCTTTCGTCAACACCGGCGCCAGCGCCGTGCGCGACGCAGTAATAGGGCTGACGCTGGCGCACGCTGTGAACGCAATCTTCAAGTCCGCGGAAGCGCGCACCAGCCATCAGCCGGCATTCTATCTGCGCCTGATGGCGGGCTTCGCGATCATGTTCGCGGTAGGCGCGGCGGCAATAGTCATTGTCGATCCTGCGCGTGTCAGCGAATTAGCTAGTCATCTAGTCAGTCAGTCGAACTGACTATTGATTTTTACCTAACACCACCGCGATAGTTCTCTTCTTGAATTGCCTCGCCCCAAGTGGGGGGAGGCCGACGCTCGTCTTCGAGCGGCGGGTCGGGGACCAAATTTCTGAGGATTTCAGATCTGCGGCGCAACGGACCATTCCGCCGCACGGCGGTCCCCCACCCTAACCCTCCCCCCACGAACGGGGGAGGGAATAAGACGGAAGAGCGAGGGAAAAGACTACTCCTCGTCGTCGCGGAGCTTTGACAGCACCGAGAGATCTTCGAGCGTCGTTGTATCGCCGAGGGTCTGGTCGCCTGATGCTATCTGACGTAGCAGGCGCCGCATTATCTTGCCGCTGCGCGTTTTCGGCAGCGCTTCGGTGAATCTTATATCGTCGGGTCGGGCTAGTGCGCCGATTTCCTTGACTACGTGCGCGCGCAATTCCTCGCGCAGCTTGTCGTCACCCTGGCGTCCGCCCTCGAGCGTCACGAATGCGACCACGGCCTGCCCTTTCATATCGTCGGGACGCCCGACGCACGCCGCTTCTGCGACCGTCGTGTGCGAAACGAGCGCGCTTTCGATCTCCATCGTGCCCAGGCGATGCCCCGACACGTTGATCACGTCGTCGACGCGCCCCATGATCCACAGGTAACCATCCTGGTCGCGACGCGCGCCGTCGCCGGTGAAGTATGCGCCCTCGATCTGCGCGAAGTAATTGCTCTTGTAGCGGTCGGGGTCGCGATAGATCGTCCGCAGCATCCCGGGCCACGGCTTCCGCACGATCAAAAGGCCGCCCTGATTGGCGCCTACAGTCTTCCCGTCCCGTGTGACGACGTCGGCCGCGATGCCGGGCAGCGGGAACGTCGCGGAGCCCGGCTTGGTGGCGATCGCGCCGGGCATCGGGCTGATCATGATTCCGCCGGTCTCGGTCTGCCACCAGGTATCGACGATGGGGCATCGCTCGCCGCCGATCGCTTTGCGATACCACATCCACGCCTCGGGATTGATCGGCTCGCCGACCGAGCCCAGCAGCCGCAGGCTCGACAGGTCATGCTTCTTCACCCACGAGTCGCCCCACTTGATGAACGTCCGAATCGCCGTGGGCGCGGTGTAGAAGATGCTGACCTTGTATTTCTCGATCACATTCCAGAAGCGATCGTTCTCGGGAAAGTTCGGCGCGCCTTCGTACATGACGACCGTCGCGCCCGCAGCCAGCGGCCCGTACACAGTGTAGCTGTGGCCGGTGACCCATCCGATATCGGCGGTGCACCAGTAGATGTCGTCGTCTTTCAGGTCGAACACCCACCGCATCGTCATCAGCACGTGCGTCAGGTATCCGCCCGTCGTATGCACGACGCCTTTGGGCTTGCCTGTAGTGCCGCTGGTGTAAAGCGTGTACAGCGGATGCTCGCTGTCGAGCTGCGCCGCCTCGCACTTCGAACTTTGCGCGTCCACCAACTCGTCCCACCACACGTCGCGCCCTTTGCGCATCTCGACCTTGTTGCCGACGCGCTTGAGCACCAGCACTTTCTGGATCGATTGGCACTTCTTCAGCGCCTCATCGACGTTCTGCTTGAGCTCGACGACCTGCCCGCGACGCCATCCGCCGTCCGCCGTGATACAGACCTTCGCTTCCGCGTCGTTGATCCGATCGGCCAGCGCCTCCGAGGAGAAGCCGCCGAAGACCACCGAATGAATCGCACCGATTCGCGCGCACGCGAGCATCGCGATCGCCGCCTCCGGCACCAGCGGCATGTAGATCGCGACGCGGTCGCCGTCCTTCACGCCGAGGCGCTTGAGCGCGTTGGCGCATCGGCCCACTTCGTCGGCAAGCATCTGGTAGGTCAGCACGCGCGAGTCGCCGGGCTCGCCCTCCCAAATCAACGCGGCCTTGTTGCGGCGCGGTCCCTCGAGATGCCGATCGAGGCAATTGTACGACGCGTTGATCGTGCCGCCGACGAACCATTTCGCAAACGGGAAGTTCCATTCGAGCGTTTTGCCGAACGGCTTGAACCAATGCAGATTGCGCGCGCACTCGGCCCAGAACGCCTCGGGATCGTCGTCAGCGCGCTTACAGAGCGCTTTGTATTCGTCGAGATTTTTTATCCAGGCACGCGAACTGAACTCGGCGGGCGGCGGAAACTTGCGGGATTCGGTCAGCGTCGAATCGATATGACTCGCTTCGGTCGAAGCCATCGGCCTACACCTGTCGATAAAATTTGCGTGCTTGCTGGTTGGCTACACGCGACCGCGAGCTTCGCGCGTTTTCAGGCTGAGGTACAGAGTCGCGGCGTCGCCATTCTCGCGCCGGTTCGAATTGATTCCGCGCAGCCGCTCGAGCAGCTCGTTTTCGACGCTGGCCGAATGCTCCCCTGCCAGCTCGACCGCGCGCGCGGCCCATCTGAGTGCGACGCGTCCCTCCAGCCCGCCGAAATCGTCGAAGAACCACGCGCAGCTGGTCAGCGCCGCCTGCCCCGCGCGCACCATCTCGAGCATCCGCAGCAGCGCCTCGCGATTAACCTCGTCGGCAACGCCGAAGCGCTTGAAAATCTCGTCATGGACGGCGGGATTCGGATCGATCAGCAAGCGGATTCCGCTGCGCAGTATGGCGCCGGGGTCTTTCACCAGCGCCGGCGCGAAACGGTCATAGGTCGCCTCGGCATGGTACTTCACGAAATCCATCGCGGCGCGAAACGGCGCGCGCCACTCCTGCGACGTGCCCGCATCGTTGCGGCATCCGCAGTTCGAGCGCCATCGCTCGACGCCATGCGGACAGCTCCACGACGTGGCCCCCGCAATCTCGAACGATCCAACGGCCGGATGCGCCGCCAGGTAGTCCACGCAATTAGTGACAATCACGTCGTCGCGATTTTCGAGCGCTATCAGCGCGCGCGCCAGCTCGGAGGCGCCGTGTTTGTTGTGATGTCCGAAAGTCTCGCCGTCGGTCGCAATCATCAGCGCGGCTCCGGGCTCCAGCTGGAGCGCCGTGTCCGCCATCCAATCCGCAAGCCGCGCGCCATCGGCCAAGCCGTCGCCGAAAGAGACGCTGTTGGACAACTCACGGTCGAATCGAAACACCGCCAGATTTAAATCGTCGCTGCGCCACAAAAACGGTCCCGCACCGCGCGACTCGGCGCCCGGGCCGCCGAACCTGCCCTGATCCGACGCGAGAATGACGAACTGGATTCCCGCCGCCGCCACTGACGCGAGCGTCTCGTCGTCGGCGGCGCACTCGGGCAGCCACATCCCGGCCGGCTTGCGGCCGAACCGAAAAACGAAATCGTCGATACCCCACGCAATCTGCAACTCCCGGTCACGCGGCGGAAGCAGCGGCAGAATCGAATGGCTGTACGATTGCGCGATCGCGTTGCCATGCCCACCGTGGCTGGCGGCATACAGCGCGTCGCCACGAGTCATTGCACGATACGCGGTCTTGCCATGCGTATTCAGCCATCCCGCGAGCGTCGGCCCGACGTCGAAGCTGAGCGACTCGTAATTGTTGCGAACATGAACGACCGACCCCGACATCGTATGGGCATGAGCGTTGGCCGTGTAGCATTCGCTGAGAATCCGCTCATTCCAGTTCTGAAACGGCACCGCGCCATACTCGGGACTGATCAAACCAGTCCACGGGCTCTCGCGCGGAGGCTGATAGAAATGCCCATGAATAATGATATGGCGAACTTCACCCATTAAGATTATGTTGCGCCTCCGAGCCAGCCGGGGATAGTCCAACCCCGAGCGAGCAGCCGCGCTAATTCGTCTTCTTTGCCGGATTCTGCTCAGCTTATCAAGCAGAAAAGAGAAATAGATCGCTAACTATCCACAATTGTTCAACAATTCCGTCCACAGGGCGGTTCAGGGCCGAGCGCTTACACAATTTCGCGGAAGGCCATCGCCGGTACTACGCGCATCGCGCGAATGACTGGGCCTAGCGCGCTCGCGAGGCTCACCATCACCGCGCCGGCGACCGCGAATGCCGCCGTCGCCGGACGCACCTCGACATAGCCAATCATCCCGGTTATCTCGCCGAGTCTGATACCGTTCCCAAACATCCAGAGTGCCATGCCCGCGCCGGCGATGGCTCCGCTGAGCCCGATCAGCGCCGCCTCGCTAAAGAGCAGAATCGCGATATGCGTCCCCGTGAATCCGAGCGCGCGCATAACGGCCACTTCGCTGATTCGGTCGCGGACCATCATCGCCATCGAATTGGCCGCGATCAGCAACACCGTCATCAGCACCACCATGCACAGGCTGTAGATGATCGTGCGGATGTTGCCGATTGCGCTGACGACGTTGGCGACCGAGTCGGACTCGGTCATCGTTTCGGTTTCCGCGTCGGAGTTGTGAAAATTCTCGTCGATTTCGTTGGCCACCAATCCCATGTTCCCGGCGCTATCGACCCGCACCATGATGAAAGAAGCCTCGTCCTGGATGTTCGCGCCATAAACATTCTTCACCGCGTCATCGAGCATCCTGCGATCGAAAAGAAACGCCCGTGATAAATATTCGGTCGGAAACTCGACTATCGGTATGAAGGTCAACGCGAGCTTTGCATTGCCGGGATTGCGCAGCGTAACCGGCTCGCCGAGTTTCCATCCGTGCTCGCGCATGAGCGCGTATCCAACCATCGCGTTGCGGCGGTCCGTCAGCAGTTGTTTGACCATGTCCGGCGGCGGCTGGTAGTCGCTGCTGCCGGTGACGCTCGCGATGTCGGAATTTATTCCGTAGGCGATGATCGGGTCCTTGGGATCGCGGTAAACCGCTCCCCACACGATTTCGGGCGCGCATCCTATCACGTGCGGCAGCGTCTTGATTGGACCGCAGTACCGCGCCGGCAGCCGCCCGCTGTTGCGCTCGGTCACCACCAGGCGCAGTCCCTTCGAGGCGTTGTACGCGATTCGATCCATCGACCACGGCACTGCGATCAGCACCGTGCAGAGGAACACCGCGATTGCGAAGGTCAGCCCGGTGAGGATCGTGCGCCGAAGCTGGCGGCGCATGTTGCGAAATGCGAGCGTCAGCAGCTTGGCCGCCATCGTCACGCCTCCCTTAGCGCGCTGATGATGCCGATTCGCGAAGCGCGGAGCGCCGGCATCAGCCCGCCGGCCACGCCGATAAGCGCGGCTGCCACCACTCCGGCCGCAATCGCGCCCGCGGTTGGACGATAAGAAAAGAACATCGCACCTACGCTCATCGTGCGGCTGGTCAATCCTGTCGCCCACGCGACCACGGTCGCGAGCACGACGCCGGCCACGCCGCCCGCGACGCCCAGGATGACGCTCTCGATCACGAAACTGCTCAGGATGTCGCCGCGCGAGAATCCCAGCACGCGGAGCACTCCGATCTCGCGACCGCGCCGGGTCACCGCCGTGTACATCGTGTTCAAGCCGCCGAAGGTCGCGCCGATCGCCAGTGCGATTGCCACGATCAGTCCCAGGATGCGCAGTTGACCCGCGACCGACGCCTGCGCGGCATAGTACTCGGTCTCCGTTTCGGCCTGGAGCGTCAGGCGGCCGTCGGATTTGATTGCATCCGCAAATTCGCTGACGCTGCCGGGATTCAGCACCACGTGCAGCGCCGACGCGCCGCCGGCGTCCCAATGACGGTCGTTGATCAGATCGTCGATGTCGGTCCAGGCTTCCGATTCGCGGGCGCTATCGTTGTCAGAAAAGACCCCGACGATTTTCCATTCGCGATGCCCGTAGTGAAAAGTTGTGCCCGGCTGAAGATATGGGAAACGCGCCAGCAGCCTCCGCCCGACAACCCATTCCGCGTTGCCGCGCACCGGCCAATGTCCCTCCACGAGATGAAGGTTCCGATGCACTTCGTATGCGATCGGATCGACGCCGCGAAGCAGCGCGAATTCCTTGGCGCCGGCCCTCCGGCTGATGTTCACTCCCGCGATGCTCTCGCGCGAAAGAAGCGGCTGATGCTGTTGGTTGGTGGCGATTTCCGGGCGCACCTGGAGTATCTCGGTAGCCGGATGGGGAACGAAGCTTTCGTTCTCACTGGTCACTCCCCGCGCCATCACGATCACGTTGCGATCTTCGCCGGCATTGCGCAGCGATTCGTTGAGTCCCGCGGCAAATCCGAAAACGATAACGAAGATCATCGAGACGAGCGCGACCCCGAGCATCGTCATAACCGACGTCGCGCGCCTCTCGAGCAGGCTTCGAACATTGTAGCGAATCGGCACCATCGCCCCACCGACCAGCCGAAACCGGAAGTTAACTGTGACGATCGGTTATAATACTAGGAAACTTAATTTAATGTGAAACCCCTCCGTGGGTTTCACGCTTCCTTGGGCAGGGGTGACCCCTGCACCCAGTACTAAGAGAGGATGCGGGACTTCGTCCCTGTTAGAAGTCTTTGTTTTAGCGTCGGGTGAAGGGGTCACCCCTGCCCAAGGAGGTGCGGAACCCTGGCGGGTTCCGCATTAAATCAAGTGATTTACCCTTCCACGTTCTCTATGCGCACGCGGCGCGGAAGCTGCCGCGGATTGCGGGCTCGCCTTTTTGATTCAGCACGATCAGGTCGCCCTCGATTTGCTTCTCGCCGTCCTTCTCGACTTTGTTGGTGACCTCGCCGGTGCACGTGACGACGTCGCCCGGCCATACGCGCGTGGCGAATCGCACCTGGAAGCGGCGCACGTTGCCAATCCCGACGTAGTCGGTGACGGCCTTCGAGAGCAGGCCCGCCGTGAACATCCCCTGCGCGAACACGGTCGGGATTCCGGCCGCCTCGACGAAGGTCTGGTCGTAATGCAGCGGGACGAAGTCGCCTGAGGCGCCGGCGTAGCGGACGAAATCGGGACGCGTGACGCCTTTAATTTCGATTTTCGGAATTTCGTCGCCAACTTTGACGGAATCGAATTTCAATTTTGCCATGTTTTTTCACCGACTGTGAGTCAGGCTTTGACTGCTTGTCCTGTTTCGATCAGGGTCGAGCGCGCAATCGCGACTTTCTCGCCCTTCTGGTTGGTGTACTCGGTTTCCGTGATCAGCAACGTCATCTTGCCGCCGCGGCCGCCTTCCTTCTTCGAGCACGTCGGCGACCTTGGTCACGCCGGTGAGAGTGTCGCCGACGAAGATCGGCTTGAAGAACTCGAACTCCTGCTCGCCGTGCAGGATACGGCGCAGGTCGAAGCCGCCGAAGCCGGGACTCGAAGTCTCGTCAGTCCAGAACGCGCTGGTCTGCAGAAACGTGACCGGCACCGGCACTCCGCCGACCTCTTTCTTCGCCAGTTCCGGGTCGAAGTAGAGCGGATTCGGGTCTTTGATCGCGCGGGCGAACTCGCGCACCTTGCTCCAATCGACGTGCATCTTGAATGGTTTGCCGGTTTTACCGACAGCGCTCTTGTCAGCCATGATGAAATCAACCTCTCTCGACGGAATCGAAAATTATTTACTTTTTTACGGTTGATGCGGGAGTTTGTCCAACTATCCGCCGAGCCGCATCATGCCTTCGCCGCCGTCGATTATCAGCAGCGAGCCGGTTACGTAACTCGACGCGTCCGACGCCAGGAAGATGCATGGGTAGGCGATTTCCTCGACGCGGCCGAAGCGCTGCAGCGCGCGCGATCGCGCGACCATCTCCTTGACCTTCGGATTCGGCCATACGCGCGGCGCGGCGCCTTCGGTGTCGATCGGGCCGGGCGCGATACAGTTGACGCGGATGCCCATCGGGCCCCATTCGCCGGCCTGAGAAACCGTCAGGTTGATCACGCCCGCCTTGGCCGCGCCGTATGGAAGCATCGTGGGCGAACCATGCACGCCCGCCGTCGACGAGATATTGACGATCGAGCCGGGGCTTTTCTGCTCGATGAACTGGCGCGCCGCCGACTTGGAGCAGAAGAACACGCCGTCGAGATTGATCCCGACCACCGCGCGCCATCCGTTGGGCGAGAGATTCAGCGACGGCGTCGTGATACTGGCGCCGTGATTGTTAATCAGCACGTCGAGGCGGCCGAACTTCGTGACCGCCTCCGCCACCATCTTGTCGCATTGCTCGGCGTCGCGGACGTCGACCTGGACTATCTCGCATTTGCCGCCGGCTTTGCGGATTTCGTCGCGCACGCGCTCGAGGTTCTCGACCTTGCGGCTCGCGATCAGCACCGGCGCGCCGCGCTGGGCGAATTCCTTGGCGATCGACTCGCCAATACCGGTTCCGCCACCGGTCACAATCGTGACTTTGCCTTCGACACTGAATGGATTCTTCAAAATGGAAACATCCTCCGAGGGGGTTCGTTCAGATTTATCGCACTGTTGAGACGCGTTGGCGAGGGGCGCGGAGGGGGAAGGGGAGAGCACTTTATTTTAATGTGAAACCCCTCCGTGGGTTTCACACTTCCTTGGGCAGGGGTGACCCCTGCACCCAGTACTAAGAAAATCGGCACCGCCGCGGGATGCGGGACTTCGTCCCTGTTAGGACTTGTTTTGTCAGAAAGCCGGGACGGCTACTTGTGTGCGGGTGCGGCGGCGGCGCTGGCTGAGATGCTTGTTGCGCGGCGTGATCTTGAGCCGCAGATGAGGCGTCGCGGCGCGCGTCTGCAGGTTGCGCCGAAGTTCATGCTTCCACGCCATCATCCGGCGCCTCAGCAGGCTCGGATTGATCCCCAACGCGTCGCACACAGTATCGAAGCTGAACGCGTGACGGCACTTCGCGCTGGCGGTAATCCATCGTTCAGCGTCGATAAAAAGCAGGCGCTTGCGCGTATTTCGCGACAGCACGCCCTGTTGATAGACGTTGATCGCGTCGGCCAACAACGCGAGCATCAGGCGCTGTTCGCCGGTCAGGCGATGGCCGCCGGAAACGTCAAAGTATTGGCTGGGGAGAATCTGGTTCAGGCCGACGAAGCGCTCGACCGTGGTATCGGAACTCAGTTGGAAGCCTTCAGACATCTCTTGAATCCGCCGGGAAGTCAGATCAACCCCGATGAGACCATTCCCATGCGCTCTCTTAACCATCGACTGTAGCCATTGGTTCCCGGAAACGGCTGCGTTGAATCGGCCATATGTAGATACGGACTGGGGAAGGTCGCGGATTGTTCGGTTGCAAGCGGCGACGCCGATGATCAGGAACCTAACCCCTAACCCCCTTCCCATGGTGGGAAGGGAACTGTGGACTTGCCCCGGTTTGATGGACACTCCGAAAAGCGCGAAAGTAACGCGCGGAGGAGTGGACGATGGCGAAGGAAGGGAAGCGGAGGAAGTTCTCGGACGAGTACAAGGCCGAGACGGTGCGGTTGATCCAGTCAAGCGGCAAGCGCATCGGGCAGTTGGCGCTGGAGCTGGGGATAGGAGAGACCGCCTTGCGGCGCTGGGTGGAGCAGGCGGAGATTGAGGCCGGCCGTGGGCCCGCTGGCGCGCTCAAGCGCAGCGAGCGCGAAGAGCTGGTGGAGCTAAGACGCGAGAACCAGCGGTTGCGGATGGAGCGCGAAATCCTAAAAAAAGCGACGGCCTTCTTCGCCAAGGAGAACCAGTGAGGTTCGCTTTGATCGCGACGGAGAAGGCCTGCTACCCGGTGGCGCTGCTGTGCCGGGTGCTTAAAGTCTCGCGCTCGGGCTACTACGCCTGGCATAAGCGGCCGGCCGCCGCACGCACGCTCAAGGACCAGGCCCTGGCGCTGGAGGTGGCGGCGATCCACGCCCAAAGCCGCAGCCGCTATGGCAGTCCGCGGGTGCATGCGGAGTTGCGCCAGCGCGGGCAGCGGATCGCGCGCAAACGGGTGGCGCGGCTGATGCGCGCGGCGGGGCTGCGTGCACGCCGGCGCTTTCGCTGCACCACTGACTCCAAACACACAATGGCGATAAAGCGTAATCTGCTGGCGCGGCGGTTTGCCGTGCGCGCGCCCAACACCAGCTGGGCCACTGACATTACCTATCTGTGGACCGCGGAAGGCTGGTTGTACCTGGCGGTAATCCTCGACTTGTTCTCGCGCCGGGTGGTCGGCTGGTCGCTGAGCGAGCGGCTGGAGCGCAAGCTGGTGCTGGAGGCACTGACGATGGGGTTGGCGCAGCGACAGCCGGCGCGCCGATTGCTGCATCACTCGGATCGCGGTAGCCAGTTACGCCAGCCAGGAATATCAGCAACTGCTGGCGCACCACGGCATCCTCAGCAGCATGAGCCGCAAAGCCAATTGCTGGGACAATGCGGTGGCAGAGAGCTTCTTCGCCTCGCTCAAACTCGAACTGGTCTACCAAACTCAGTGGCGCACACGCGCCGAGGCCCGCAGCGCGGTCTTCGAATACATCGAACTGTTCTACAACCGCCAGCGAAGGCATTCGGCGCTCGGCTATCTGTCTCCTAATGAATTCGAGCAACGTCATGATCAATCAGCGGCCGCCTAACCTGAGTGTCCACGCATTCGGGGCATCCTCACTGGTCGTCGAGGGGGGTAGTTTGCGGGTTGCTGGATCAGGTCGAGAGCTGATGGACTAGCTCCAGCAGCGATGGGTCCAGCGGGCGGCGCCGATTAGCCACGTCGCCCAGCGGAACGCGAACGATTGCGCCCCGCTCTTCGCCAATCAGCGACGGACCGGCACCGTCGAGGATGGCCTTGACGGCGCCCGCGCCCATCCGGCTTGCCAGCAGCCGGTCCCTGGCCGTGGGCGCTCCGCCGCGCTGCACATGGCCGAGCACGACGACGCGCGCTTGCACCCCTAACCGGGCGGTTAGGGCCTCGGCGACCGGGATGACGCCGCCCGTGCGCGGTCCCTCCGAGACCACCACGATGGTCGAGCGCTTGCCGCGCCGATGGCTGTCCTCGACGCGATCGCAGATGTCGTCGAGGCTGAACGGCAGCTCCGGGACGATGACGGCCTCGGCGCCGCCGCCGAGCGCGACCGCGATTGCGATGAAGCCGGAGTCGCGGCCCATCACCTCGACGCAAAAGACGCGCTCGTAGGCGAATGCCGTGTCGCGGATGCGGTCGATGGCCTCCAGCGCCGTGTTGACGGCGGTATCGAAGCCGATCGAATAGTCAGTGCCGGGGATGTCGTTGTCGATCGATGCCGGGATGACGTAGACCGGGACGCCGGTCTCGGTGCCGAACAGCGTCGCGCCGATCATCGAGCCCTCGCCACCGACCACGATGAGCGCCTCGATTTGGTGACGTTTCAGATTGCGGGCGGCCAGCCCGCGGGCGGCCGGCGTGCGAAACTCCGGCGATCTCGAGGTCTCCAAGAAGGTGCCGCCGCGTTGAATCATGTTGGCGACGGAGCGGCCGTCGAGCGGCTCGGCCAGGTCGCGGATGAGGCCCTCGTAGCCGCGCCTGAAGCCGATAACCTCGACTCCGGCGACGGCCGCGCTGCGGACCACGGCGCGAATGGCGGCGTTCATGCCGGGAGCGTCGCCGCCGGCGGTAAGAATTGCTATTCGGCGCGGTCGCGAGGCTATCAATTCGGGAGATTCGTTGTCGCCGTTGTCCATGGAGAATCGGAACGAAGAACCGCTCCACTATCGAATCTAACGATAGGGACGAGCTGAACCAACCTCGCGCTTACACGAGGTTGATGTCGGTCCGGATCAGGGCAGGCGGGAGGCTTGCATACGTTCCAGAGCCTCGCGGGCCTCTTCGGAGGCGTCGCTGACGGTGGGGCCGCTGTGGTCGGCCGCCTTTCGGTAATACTTCACGGCGGCGGCTTTGTTGCCGAGCGCCTCGTAGCTGCGCGCCACGTTGACCTCGGCTCGGTCATCGTTGGGGCAGGCCGCGAGCGCGTCCTGGTAGTATCCGAGCGCCTTGGAAAAGTCGCCGGCGGAAAATCGGTCGCCGCCGCGCTGGCTCGCGGCCGCCTCAACCGCCTGGTCGCAGCCGCCCGGCGAGGACGACGCGACACCCGGCGTGTAGCCCTGATTCTGATTGGCTTTGATGGCCTCGATCTCCTGTTGCTGGCGCTTCGAGCTGGTCCTGTTGCTGTTGAACCAAAGTCTGGGTGGCCGCGATCTGATCGCCCATGCATCCCGCGCCGACTAGAGCGAAGATGCCGATTACGATCGCGAGCAGGATTCGCCGCGCCAGGGTCGTCATGGACATCGAAAGTACGCTGCCGAGGAATTTGTGTCGCATCGCCACCAATACTGGCGAATAGACGCGCGGTGTCAATGCCGACCCGCCAAGGTTCAGCTACCAAATCACGCCCCGACTTTCGCGTATCTAGTGCAGGCCGCCGGATGCGCTGATTCTCTCGCCTGTCAGCCATGCCGCGTCGTCCGATGCGAGGAACACCACCACCGGAGCAATTTCCTTGGGCAGGCCGAATCGCGCGCCGAGCGGAGTAGCCGCGGCTCCCGCATCTCCGTCCGCGCTACCGACGAAGCCACTGTCACGATTGCCCTCGGTGTCTACCAGGCCCGGAGCGACGGTATTAACGCGGATATGTCGAGGCCCCAACTCCTTCGCGAGCGCCATCGTGAGCGTATCGATTGCGCCCTTGGTCGCGGCGTAGAGAGAAGACTTCGGCACCGGATTTTCGCTCGCGATCGAGCTGATGTTGATAATGCTTCCGCCGCTGCGCGGAAAATACTTGAGCGCTTCCTGAGTCGCAAGAATCGTCCCGAGCACGTTGATGTCGAAGTGGCGATGGAACTCTTTCTCGGTAATCTCCTCGACCGACCCGAACTTGAACACACCGGCGTTGTTCACCAACACGTCGACGGAACCGAAGCTTTTCTGCGTTTCCTCGAACAGCCGTTTCACATCGCCAGCCTTGCTGACGTCGCCGCGAATCGCAGTCGCCTTGCCGCCGCTGCTGGTGATTTCCGAGACGACGCGATCCGCGCCTTCTTTGCCTGAGGAATAGTTCACCGCGACTGCTGCCCCCGCTTCCGCCAATGCTTTCGCGACAGCCGCTCCTATTCCCTTGGACGCGCCCGTAACGATTGCCACTTTGCCAGTCAACTTATTCATCTCGATCTCCATTCTACTTCCGATTCGATGAAATGGGTCAGAACTTCAGTTGAACATTCCTTTCAGGGATCCCGACTCACGCTTCAATTCAAGGTGTCAAGGTGAGGTTCGCGTGCTTCCGGCCGGAACGTTGGCCAATAGCTGGTTCAAGCCTTCCGACATTGTCGGATGAGTGAAAATCGCGTCGCGCAAAACTGTGTACGGCAGATGGCCGAGCATCGCGGTCTGCACGGCGACCATCTGTTCGCTCGCCTCGAATCCCATCGCGGTGAAGCCGAGAATCTCGTCGCTGTCCTTCGCGATCAGCATCTTCATGAGGCCGCGCGGCTCGGAGACCGTCCGCGTCCGGAGCACTTCCGCCATCGGCATTTTCGCCAGCCGATATTCGATACCGTCGCGCCGAGCCTCGGTCTCATTTCGACCGACTCGCGCCAGTTCCGGATCGGTGAACATGCAGAACGGGATCAGGCGATTCTTCGTAGTTCGATTGCCGCCGTTCAGGTTGTCGTGAACGATGCTGAAGTCGTTAAAGGCGACGTGCGTGAACATCGGGCTGCCCGCGCAATCGCCCATCGCCCAGATGTTCTCGCTCGTGGTCTCCAGCCGTTCGTTGACCTTGATATAGCCATGCTCGTCGAGTTGGACTCCCGTCAACTCGAGACCGATTCCGTCGGTGTTCGACTTACGGCCGGTCGCAACCAGCAGGTCGCTGCCTTCGATAGTGCGCTTCCCTTTCCCGCTATTGGCTTGAACTCGAACTCGATCGCCGGAACGTCCTTCCACCTGCTGAATTTCGGTGCCGAGTAACACCTCGATCCCTTCGGCAACGAATAGATCGAGCAGCGCGGCGCCGACGTCAGGATCTTCGCGGCTTGCGAGCTGCGGGCCCTCTTCGATCACGGTCACTTGCGCGCCAAGCCTGCCCATCGCCTGCGAGAGTTCAAGGCCCACGTAGCCGCCGCCCAGCACCACGAGGTGTTTAGGCAATCGCTCGAGGTCGAGAGCCTCCACATGCGTCATCGGGTTCGCGGCCCTGAGTCCCGGAATTTCGGGCATAGCCGCGCGTGAACCGAGGTCGAGGAATACGCGGTCTCCTGCGATGGTTCTTCTTCCGCCATCACGGAGCTCGATTTCCACCGTGCGTGGTGCGACGAATCGGGCGCTGCCCATGATCAGTTCCGCGCCGCTCTTATCGGTGAGATCGGCGTGCAGCTGATGGAGGCCTTCGACCATCAGGCGCTTTCGTCGCTGAACGGTCTTCATGTCGACGCTCATCGAGTCGGTTTTGAGGCCGAATTCCGCGCCTCGCCTGGCGAGTGAAATGACCTTGGCAGAATAGATTATGTTCTTGCTGGGAAGGCAGGCAACGTTGGGGCACGCGCCGCCCAGCAACCAACGTTCTACCACGGCGGTGCGATGACCCGCGTCGGTCATGGTCCAGGCAATAAACTTGCCGGATCCTCCGCTGCCGATGACAAGATTTTCGTACTTCTCAATGGAGGGCATAGTCGATCTCCTTCAAGAGAAATAAATTACCTTCGAAGTGCGAACGCCGCCCCGTTCGGGTGCACGCCTTGTCGTAAGGACGGCGGCCGCGCCGGTTGGCAAGCGGGGTCACGCGGCAGGAGGTTTGCCATGGTTGCGGCGAACGTCACTCCGTGCTCGACCCTGACTAGTACGCGATCCATCGCGGCCCGGTCGACGACGACCGCAGGCAACCACATCGAATCCCACACCCAGACCATTGAATCCTGCTCGAAACTCATCGTCGGTCGCGTGCTCATCGCACAACCTCTCCCAGCGCCGAACTGGCGGAGTTTTATGCGTTCGTTTTGTTCATGGCTCTCGTGTTCCGATTGAAAGGCGTGAGGAATCCCGCGCGGCAGATGTGAGAAGTGACCGCTCAGCCCAAGCGGCGTTAGGGCGACCCAAAAATGTACAAAACATGGAAGCTTCGGCGTCGGGCGTAGCGACAGACCAACGGCGTTATGATGAATAATCACGAAAACGCGCTCATGACTCGACAGCGCCGGCCGCGCTCCGCGACATTAGCTCTCGACAGGTGCTAGAAATTCGGCTTCACGTTTGCCTGCGCGCAAAGCAGGCGGGCCTTCTGCGACAATACTAACGGGTCGGCGGAGATTTTCATCAGACGAGAAGTAAGAAGCTCCGCGTGACTCCTTGGCGATCACGGGCCCGAAAACTCGCGCCCGCGCCGAAGCAGATCAAATTATCGATCCCGAAAACCCGGCTTGTCAAGTATTTTTCCCGCGCGGCGAGGCGCCGGTACATTTTAGTCTTGCCTGAGGCGCGGATCGTCGGCGGCGACGCATTGCGCCCGCTGCCAGGCTTCCGCAACCGCTACGATGTTGCCGTTCGTATCCTGGTCGGGATGCTCATGCGCAAACTTGAGGCGCCGAGGAGCTTCATTCTGAATGCGTTCTTTCTCTTTCGCGCACGTTGTATTGGAATCGAACTTTGCCCAGATATCCCATCTGTTGAGCGGAGCGCTCAGATCGTTGAACGCCCGGGGATGGCCTCCCATCGGGCTGAAGACCGGCGGAATCAAAAGATACCATCCTACAAGCACGCTCGCGGTGGCATGGCGGAGTTTCATCGAGGCTGAGTTATCAGACCGCTGCGCGGACAACAAATGATAGATGACGAACATTAATATGAAGCGAAACTTCCCGATTTGGGAAACTGCCGCCGTTTCCGATACGATGCGACGCGAGCCGGCAGCTAGAACGATTCTCTTCGTTACGAGTCGAAAACAATGGGATCAACGGCAATAGACCTGGCAGAACGGGAGATCACGCGAGTTGCGTCGCGCGCAAAGGCATCAGTTGGGATGTGCGCGATTCACGTCGAATCGGAGAAGCGAATTGCGATCAATTCCGAGTCGCGCTTTCCGATGTTCAGCACGTACAAAGTTCCGATCGCCGTGCGCTATCTAAGTCTCGCCGAAGCGGCGGCCGCTTCATTCGATCAGCCCGTAGAGATCATGGCGACCGATCTCAGCGGCGGCAGCGGGACGATTGCCGCTTTGATCGCGAATCCGGGAACGCATTTGTCGCCACGGAGTCTGCTGGAATTGATGCTTCGCGTCAGCGACAACACCGCCAGCGATGTTATCCTTCGCCTCGCAGGCGGCCCGGTAGCGGTGACCTCGTTCATGCGGACAAACGGAATCGCGGACTTGAGAGTCGATCGATCGACGAAATCGCTCCTGTGTTCCTTTTATGGGATCTCCGACGCGCCAAGCGAAAGACAATGGTCGCTTGACGCGTTCAACGCCCGGGTCGCAGCGACAACGCCAGATTCCCGCTCGGCTGCGCGGACTCGGTTCCTCGACGATCCGCGCGACACATGTACTCCCGCCGCGATGACGACCTTGCTTGCTGGATTGCACCGCCGCAAGATCCTGGACGACGCGCAAAGCGAGTTGCTGCTGTCGATCATGAATCGATGCGAGACGGGCCCGGCAAGATTGAAAGGCGGCCTTCCGCCGGGAACTCAGGTAGCACACAAAACGGGATCGCTCGAGGGCTGCGGCCTGAATGACGCGGGAATCATTCGGCTACCGGATGACTTAGGCTGCATTGCGATCGCCGTGTTTGTCAAAGGCGAAGCGCCCGTAGACGAATACGAGCGCGTCATCAGGCACATCGCGCGCACCGTTTATGACTGTTTTCTGTTCAGTGCCTCAGATACCTGACGACAATTTCCCGGTTAATATGAAGCGCGGCTTCCCGATTTGAGAAACTGCTGCCGTTTCCTATACGATGCGACGCGAGCCGTGCTGCTCGATGCGCCAGTACCACGACTGGCGAATGGCGGCGCGGTCGTCAATGCCGTAAAACAGACGGGGAGAAGCGACTGTGATTCGACATAAAGAAATCTTTGTAAGGAGTTTGATGCTGCTGGCTATTGCCGCGCTGTTGGGGACACCGACGCGTGCGGTATTTGCCAAGGTAGCAGCGCCTACTATGAGTGCCACGCAAGCATTGCAGCTTTTGCTAGAGGGTAATCAGCGTTTCGTGGCAGGCAAGCTGGAACATCCCAATCAGACTCCGGCGCGGCGGGCGGAAGTGGCCAAGGGGCAGCATCCGTTTGCGTCGGTGTTGGCGTGCTCCGATTCGCGGACGCCGCCTGAAATTATTTTCGACCGCGGACTTGGCGATATCTTCACGGTGCGGGTGGCGGGCAACGTCGCCGACAAAGTGGTGATCGAGAGCCTCGACTACTCGGTCAAGCATCTCGGCGTGCGCGTGATGATGGTACTGGGGCATCGCCGATGCGGCGCGGTGATCGCGGCGGTCGCGGGTCATGAAGGTACTGCGGATCAGGATGAGGGCCCGATGCTTAGCGAGCTGAGACCGGCGGTGGCGGCAAGCAAGGGCATGGCGGGCGATCCGGTCGAAAATGCGGTGCGAGAGAACGTGAAACTGGTGATGAAGAATCTAGCCACTTCAGGAGAGCTGTCGGCGATGGTCAAGTCGGGCGAGCTGAAGATCGTCGGCGGGATTTACGATCTCGACACGGGCACCATCGAGATGCTTAAGGAATAGTCGTAACCTAGTGCGCGGGCTGCGTCACGATTACGCCGGCGAATGTCGTCGCCTGATGGCCGTCGGTATCGGTCGCAGTCACGTTGACCACGTAGCTGCCGGGATTTGTATAGGTGTGGAAGAGCGCGGTCGGCGGGAGCATCGAAACCTGGCCATCGCCGAAATTCCATACATAGCTGGTCAGAGGCGCGGCCGCCGGATCGGTGCTCGATACAAAGAAGCCGACGGTCAGCGGAGCCGGGCCATAAGCGGGCACCGTCTGAAGCTGAATCAACGGAATCGCCGGCAGCATCATGGGCGTGGGCGTCGCGGTCGCCTCCTGCGCGAGTGCGGAGGTCGTCATCGTGGCGAGAACCAGGAATAAAGCGGCGAACGCCGCGACCAGTCGCGCGTGCATTTCGGTGATCACTGCATGACGATGCCGCCGTCGGGATGCAGGATCGAGCCGGTGTAGTAGCGGCCCTCTTCGCTGGCGAGGAACAGCGCGGTGTTGGCGACGTCGATTGGCTCGCCCATTCGATTCATCGGCACACGCTGCATCAGCGGCGATATGTCGGCTATATTTTGAATCTCGGCGGTCATCGGAGTCTTGATGAAGCCGGGGCCGATGGCGTTGGCAGTGATATTGAACGGCGCCAGCTCCGTCGCGAGCACCCGCGTCAGCATCCAGACGCCGGCCTTGCTGACGGAATACTCGCCGACGCCGGGCGTTGGGAGTCGAGCCGCGGCTGACGCGATATTGATGATGCGGCCGCCGTTGCCCGCCTTGATCATCGCCTGCGCGCAGGCGCGATCGGTCAGGAACACGCCGTCGAGGTTGACGCTCAGCACCTTGCGCCAGTTGGCGAAGGATTTGTTGCTGAGAAAGGTGATGTCGGGCTGGCCTTCTTCACCATAATGCGCGTGGGAGATTCCCGCCGCGGCCACGACGATATCGACGCTGCCGAGGTCCGTCACCATCCGCGCGACCATCGCGTCCACCTGCGCCTCGTCGCTGGTGTCGACCTGGTAAGCGCCGGCCTTGCGGCCGAGTTTCTTGACGGCGGCGGCGGTCTCCTCGGCGGCGGCGAGATGGCGATCGGCTACGAAGATATTGGCGCCCTCTTCGGCGAATCGAATCGCGGTCGCGCGTCCGATTCCGCTCGCGCCGCCGGTGATCAATGCGTTTTTGTTTTCAAGTCTGAGCGCCATCTAAAATACTCCTCGGCAATCTCTATTCTGCTGCGGTTGTTAGCACGACGCGGCATCGCGTGAAAATCTATGCTCACGATTTCGCGTCGAATAGTATTGACGGTTATGGCACAACAGCAAGCGGCTACCGTGCTCACGGAGCCGACCCATCGGTACGTCGAGGTTGAGGGACTCAAGCTTCACTATCTGGACTGGGGCGGCGATTCCGACAAGCGCACTTTCGTCCTGCTGCATGGCGGCGCGGCGCATGCGCATTGGTGGGACGGCGTCGCGCCGCTGCTGACACCGTATGGGCGCGTGCTCGCGCTTGATTTTCGCGGTCACGGACGCAGCCAGTGGGCGGGCGCGGGAAATTATGGGCCGCCGTCGTATCTGAAGGACGTTCGCGGCTTGATCGAGAGCCTCGGCACGCGCGTGGTGCTGGTCGGGCATTCGATGGGCGGCGCGGTCGCGCAGTGGGTGGCAGTCACCCATCCGGAATTGCTCGAGGCGTTGATAATCGTCGATGCGCCGCACGGACCGCCGCCGCTGTTTCGGCGCCTGATGTGGCGATGGCGCCGAAGGTCGCATGGCGGCGTTCGTCCCGAGCTGCGATCCGCCGACGACATCATCAGGAAGTTCCGCCTGCAGCCGCCACAGACGTATCTGACGCGGCTCGAGGTCGAGCGTCTCGCGCTGCTCGGCGCGGAGCAGCTACCCACGGGCGCGTGGGCGTTTCGCTTCGATCCGGAAACGCGAGCGTGGCGCAAGCACGGCAACAAAATGACCCGGCCGAAGATCAGGAAGATCACGATGCCGACGCTGCTGCTGCGCGGCGATCAGAGCGGGCTGGTGAGTCCGTCGCACATGGCGCGGATGCAGCGGAAGATTCGCGGATCGGTGCTGAAGGAAATCCCGCGCGCGTTTCATCACGTGCCGCTGGACAACCCCGGCGACACCGCCGCGGCGATTATCGAATTCGTCGAGAAGCTGTAGCCGCGCGTATCAACCGGCTATTTTGCGAAGCTTGCGATCATACTGGCTGCCACCAGAAACATGACTGAGGTGGCGATCCAGCCGATTACCTTTTGCGGGAGGGGCAATCGGACCGAGCCGGTAACCTTCACATTGGCCGTCATCAGCATCATCACGATCATGATCGGCACGGCGGCGACGCCGTTGATCACGGCGCTCCAGAAAAGCGCCTTAATAGGATTGATTCCAATAAAATTCAACGCGACCCCGAGAATCGTCGCCACCGACAGGATTCCATAGAATCCTTTCGCCTTGTCCAGTTTACGCTCGAGCCCGATCGGCAACTTGACGGCCTCTGCGAGCGCATACGCTGAGGAGCCGGCCAGAACCGGAATTGCGATCAAGCCGGTTCCTATAATACCCAGGCTGAAGAGCAGGAAGGCCAACTCACCCGCCAGCGGGCGCAGCGCTTCGGCAGCCTGGGCGCCGGTCTGAATGTCGGTGATGCCGTGAACATGAAGGACGGCGGCGGTATCCAGGATGATGAAGAAGGCGATCGCGTTGGAGAACGCCATTCCCAGGTAGGTGTCGTCCCGCATCCGGCTGAGTTGTCGCGGCGCCTGCCGCGGAGCGTGCTTGAGGGCTTTTTCCCCCGGCGCAGCTTTCTGTTCCTGCACTTCCTGCGATGCCTGCCAGAAGAAGAGGTACGGACTGATGGTAGTTCCAAACACGGCGGTCAACGCGGTCAAATAGCTATTCGAAAAAGACAGCGACGGGATAAACGTCCCGCGCAGGACGGGCTGCCAGGGAACATGAACGGTCAATGCAGTCGCGACGTAAACGAACAACACGAGCGCCGACCACTTCAGTACTTGCGCGTACTGCTCATACGGGACGACGATTGCGGTTATCACCGAAATCAGTCCAAACGCGATTGAATACAAAAGCGCGGAACCGCCGACCAGCATTTGCAGAGCGCTGCCCATCGCTCCGATGTCGGCGCCCAGGTTGATCACGTTGGCGATCAGCAAAAGCGCGACGAGCGTATAGAGAGTCACGGGTGAGTAGTGGCGGCGGATGTTCGCCGCCAGGCCAACCCCGGTCACCCGCCCGATCCATGCACTGATTTCCTGAATACCCGCCATCAGCGGGTATGTCAGAAGCATCGTCCAGAGCATCGCGAATCCGAACTGGGCGCCGACTTGCGAATATGTCGCGATGCCGCTGGGATCGTCGTCCGCGGCCCCGGTTACGATGCCCGGACCCAGTCTTAGAAAGCCACGAAGCAGTTTGGATGGCAGTCGCGAGAAGGGTGATACCGTTCTCGTCGACGATGTTTGGCCCGCGCGGCCGGTGACAGCTTTCCTTGCCATTCCCAGCGAAGCTATCCAAAATTACGAGAAACTCAAGCGCTGCAAGTCCCTGCGCAGGAATTGTCTTCTTACCCAGAGCATCCTACCCCGTCGGGAGAAAGAGAGAGAGGAAGCGAGCGGTGAAAATTATTTTTCTTCAACCAGACCGCCAGCGGTCATGTATTTCCAAGCTTTTTGTTTGCCTTGGCGTCAATCTTCTTTTTTTCCGATTTTGATAGCTTGCCTTTCTTGACCATCTGAGTGGCGCGAGCCTTTGCATTAGCAGCATGAGCCTTATCCGGCATTGGGTACGCGCGTTTTCCCGGCTCACCAAAGTCTTTAGCAGGAATTCTCCCGCGAACTGTCGTGGTTAGCTTCGCCATTTTTTCCTTGGGAACAGAAGCCTCACGGGTATAGGAGAGCCAATGTTCGTGCAATTCGTTTCAACGGTGATTGCGCCTGCTATCTATATTTCAAAGTACATGACTAACTACGAACCAGATCGCGAGGACTGATACAGGAACTCCCAATAGCCATGCGATTCCATACTTCATTTCCGCTTACCTCCAGTTTCTAAACAATTACTTCGACCTGTCGTTACTAAGACGCGACGGAATCCCGCGAGATGCCGCTGGTCGTCGCGCCGTGTCTCGCATTCATTGCGATGTGCCGTGGCGCGCTTACCTGGACGCGAACGGCGCTCACCGCGTGAGTGACTTTGGCCTCGGAGCGCACGGCTTGCATCGACTGGAATCCCAGCGACACGCCCACAATCAATCCAGCAACAATAGTCAAACGCATATTATCGTCCTTGCAAAATTACCTATGATGCGTCGGGCGAGTAGTGCCCTGATTTCGAATCAGGACACTACCGTCGAGCGGACCGCACTATCAGAGTCCAAAGAACAGGTGAGCGCCTTCGGGTCGATAGGAGTACTCCGGCCCGTTACCATAGTAGTATGGCCCACCCGCGTAGTAGTAGGGATAGCCGCCCCCACCCCAGTAGCCTGGTCCCCAGCCGCCGCCACCTCCGTAGTAGCCGCCACCTCCGTAGTAGCCGCCACCTCCGTGGTAGCCGCCACCTCCGTGGTAGCCGCCGCCACCGTGATAGCCGCCGCCTCCGTGGTAGCCGCCGCCTCCGTGATAGCCGCCGCCACCTCCATGGTAGGCGCCGCCACCATGACCGCCACCGCCACCACCGTGACCGCCGCCGCCACCGCCGTGGCCGTGGGCCGCGTATGCCGGTCCGACCCCGAAGCTGCCAATCAGGAGGGCAAACGCTACCGTCGCCGCGAGCCTGGCTATCTTAGTACACAATTCCTTTTTCGGCTTGACCGATACTTGCATAAGACTCTACCTCGCGGGATCGACTCCCGCTTCACTCCTCAGGCCTTGTTGGTGATTTATGGTTGGTCTAGCGGAACGCGGTCAAAGGCGAGTGGAAGGACCGCCGTGTGGCTGGATCAATTCGGGCTCAAGTCTTATATCGATCCCGGCTTATTCAAGCTACCTCGGGTCAGCTGTAATAGCTATCGTAAGACACTGCAGCTAGTAATGCGGAGAACTGAAAGCACCGGTTCGTGAAGGTCAGCGGGCTAGCTTAAGCACGCCGGCCGGAGATTGCGCGCGAAAACTGGACGATCGTCCCCAGTACGGTGACAGCCACTTCCGGCGAAGCTATCCAGCTCGCGACAAGGTTTCGATAGGTCGCGGCGCTACGCGCGGAGCAGGAAGTCGCTTAGGTCCATCGCGTATTGCCCGTCGCTGAGCGTCATCGACTTGGGCGAGCGCTTGAGCATCAGGCGCGAGATGTCTTGTCCCTGCGGAAGCAGGTACACGATGTCCCCGGAACCCATCGAGAACACGCGCATGCGCTCTTCGCCGCGGCGCTCCTGTCCCGCAACCTCGTAGGAGCTGACGTGAAAGACGTAGCCGCGGGCGCGAATAAGGTCGCCGTCGGTTTGCTCGACGACGCCCACGAAAATCCGGGTGTTGTCGTCCTTAAAGAGCCTGCGATCGATGAGGACGATACGGTCCCCCTCGGCGATTGCCGCCATCGTGCGTTCCTCCTGTGCCCGCTTATTGTTCCGGGCGGGATTCTACTCGATCGCGAGGCCTAACACGACGCGTCGCGATCGGGTAGTGGGTCGATGCCACACTACCCGATCGATTGATATCCGAGATCAGCGGCCCGCCATCAGGCGCTCGGCCTGCGGCGACTCGCTTTGAGCAGTCCATCCCCGCACCACATCGCTCAGCTCGCGCGCTCGAATCAAATCGAGTCCAAAGCGAATCGGCAACGAACGCGGCAGCGATTCGACGACATCGCGGCCACCGGGGCGCATCGCCAGCCGGTCGAGCAGGCGCGAGGTAACCGTCCGACGCTGCCCGCGCAGGTACTGGTCGTTGTACATCTTGACGATCAGCTCGGCCGCCAGACGCACCGCATCCGACATGTTCATCGAATCGGCCGCAAACTGATCGAGCGCCTGCTTGAGCGGGAACTGATCGGGATTCCATACCGCGACCGAACCCGCGCGCATCAGCGTCTCGATGCTCGGCGTGGTGAACGAGTAGCCCCATCCCGCGAGCTTGGTGCTGGCTGTAGCCAACTCGGCGGGATCGAGATTGCCCGCCTGCGCGCGCGCCTGCAAAGCCGCCTCGGTCCAGACGCGGCGCACGCCGAACTCGGTCTTGGCGAGATCGGCAAGGATCATGTCGTCGGTCCACAGCACGTGCCCGGGCATCGAGGCGATCACGATGCTCTCGGCGCCGTGCCGGCCGAAGAAATTGACCAGCCGCTCGCGGCGGTCCTGATCGATCGAGGCGAGCACCGCGCCGTCGCGCACGCGACACACCGACTGCAGCGCATCGGCGAGCCCCTTCAACTGAACGTCGGCGCGCTTGCCGTCGTTGCCGTTGCTGTTGAGTGAGGCGGAAAATCCCGGCGGCAGGCGCAGCAGAGTATCGTCGAACGCCAGGCGCCGAAGTTCGGCCAGCGTCGACTGCGAAATCACGAACTGACGCGGCCAGGTCGGCAGCAGGCTCAGCCGCCCGAGCATGCACAGCGTCGCCACCGCGGTCAGATCGAGCACGACCGCATTGGCGCGCTCGAAGGCTCCCAGAGCGGCTTCGAGTTCCTCGGGCGAGCCGGTGCAGCACTTCACCGGCGCTTCGGGGCGTTGCGCCAGGATGAACATGGTCTGCAGATCGTTCAGGTTGATTCGTTCCGCCAGCGCATGGATGGGAACGGCGTTATCGGCGTAGGTGCGCTCGGCCTGTTTGAGCAGGTCCTCGCGCTTGCCATTACCGGCGCCGATCGCGTGGCCGTTGGCAGTACCGTTGGCCTTGCCGTTGCCATTGGCAACACCGTTGCCGTTACCATTACCGTTGGCGTGGCCGGCTTCGAACAGCGACTCGAAGCTGTCAGTCATTTCGTTCCACGGAATCGCGTCGCCGCGCACGTAGCTCATCTCGATTTCGGCCTGGCCGGGAAACCGCGCCTGCCAGTTGTTGAGCACGTCCATGTAACGGAAGGCGTACTTGCTCATGAGCTGCTTGACGGTCGCTTGGCGGCGGCTGAAGCGGCCTTCGGGGAGCTGAAATTTCTCGCCGGCCTTTTTGCCCTTGACCGCGCGCATCATCGGATGCTGCGGGCCGTACTCGTCGAGCGCCTCGTCGGCGTCGTTGGCGTCCTCGAGCAGGATCCATTTCTCGGTGTTGGATCCCTCCTCGACGAAACTGAGCGCGGCGCCAGTGCCGGCGGATTCGAAGTCGGGCACGTGCGGTATCGGGCCGACCGGGCCGAGCGCGGCCAGGTACGCGCGATGGGAATCGACGCTGCCACCCTGGCGGCGCAGCAATTCGTACGCGTAGGCGAGCGCCTCGTTGGCGCGGCCACCGTCGCGCATGAATTGGACCGCGGCGCGGCCGAGCGCGGGCGGAATTTCGCGCGCCGGGGGCATCGCATTCGGATCGGCGACGACCAGGTCGACCTTGCCGAGACGAGCCGCGACGATCGAGCGACGCAGCCGGAGCACGCGGTCGTCGGGATGCTCGTGGAGCAGTTCCTCGAGTCCGGCCAGCGCGGCTTCGGGATTGGTGCGTTCGAGTTTGTCGAGTTGACCCGCGACTGCGCCGGCGTCGGCTGCTTTTTCGGGATGCAACTGGCGCGAGATGTCGTTCACGATGTCTTCGCGGCCAAGCCGGCTGGCGCAATCGAGCAGCCGGCGCGTGTCGGTGCCGGCGCTGCCGGCGGGCGCGAGCGTTTGCCACAGCGGCAGCGCGTCGCGGTAACGTCCCAAATCGTGGAGCAACGCGGCCAGCTTGCGCCGGTTGTCGGCCGAGATGTCGGGGGTGAGCCCGGACAGGGCCTCGTCGGCAAGTTTCGACGCCTGATCGAATTTGCCTTGCGCCAGGCGGAGATTGGCGCGCAACGTCCGCATCGTAACACCGGGCAGGCGACCGTCGGCAATCGAAGACAACAGCGCGTCGGCGTCGTGATAACGCTCGGCGGTCGAGAGCGCTTCGACCGCGGCGGCGACCGCGAAGGGAAAATCGCCGGCGGGAATCGAGTCCGGCCGCGCGATCGAGCGCATCAGCAGCTCGGTGGCCTCCTGCAAATCGCCGGGTTCGTCGCGCTCGCGGAGTGTGACCGCGAGATGATAGTCGATGTCGTCGCGGCCGCCCACGGAAGCGGCGCGGCGCAGCACCTCGATAGCCTCGGTCAGGCTGCCGCGCGATCGCAGCACGATTCCATACTCGCACAGCCCGTTGGCATCCTCGCGCTCGAGGCTATGCGCCAGCTCGATATCTTTGCCGGCGCCGTCGGTGTCGTGCAGCGCAATCCGCGCCTGCGCGCGCCCGATCAACGCCTGCACTTCGCTATGCGCGTCGTGCTCGGTCTGCGCGAGCGTGAGCGCTTGGGTGAAGCAACTCTCAGCCTCGCGGACGCGGCTCTCGTCGTTTTGCACGGGAGCATCGGCAGCACCGGCCGCGGCGGCTTCGAGTTCATTGAGCAGAATCGCCTGTGCGAGCACCAGCCACGGGATCGGATTGTTGGGCAGCGCGGCGCTGGCAAGGCGCGCATAGCGTTCGGCGCGATCGAAGTGCGCGTCCATCAGCGCGCGGCGCGCCATAACGACCGCGACTTCAGGATCGGACGAGAGTTCGGGCGCGACGTTTTCTTCAAGCGTCCGCGCGTCGAGCGACTTGGGCGCATTGTTGAGCCACAACGCAACCGCGCGGCCGCTGGACGGAAACTGCATCCGCAGCTTGTCCGCCAGCGCAAACGCGCGCTCGCGTTCACCGAGCAGTTCGTGGGCGAGCGCTTCGTTGGTGCATGCGTTCTCCTCGTCGGGCTGCAGCGATTTCGCCGCGATGAAGAGCATCGCCGATTTTCGCGGCTCGCCTTCCTTCAACCACGCTGCGCCCAGGTACGAGAGCACGCGGAACTTGTGGGCGTTCGAGAGCTGGCTCCACTTCTGCTCGCGCAGTCTGAGCAGCGCGAGCCGGGCGAGCTGATACTGGCGGCTATCGAGAAACGCCTTGGCGGCGGAGACCTCCTCTCCCAGTGCATCCGAAGGTCCCGCCGCCGCAGGCTCGCATCGCGCCTCGAGATGAACGACCGCATCGGCGCGGGTCAGGGCCTGGCGCTTGGCGGCGGTTCCGAAGTCGGTGAGGATCTGCGGATACTCGTCCAGCAGCTCCTCGAGATCGTCCCAGGTCAGCACCTCGATCGCCGAGATGCCGTCCTTACGGTTCGCGCGATTGAGATCGAACAGCGAACGCTGCAAGCCGTCGGGCTTGGCGGCCGTAGTCGCAATGACGAAGCGCCCGATTGGGAGCTTCAAGCTGGCGGCCCGGTCAACAGCATCCTTGACCTCGGCGACCGTCAACTCGCTTCGCGAAGCGCGCAGGTCGCACTTGACGGCGGAGAGTCGCGGGCGGCCGCTGATCTCGATCAGGTTGATCCCCTTCTCGGCGCGATCAGGGTCGCGAAAACGCTCGAGCTGAGGAAGCTGCCAATGACGCCGAAGGAGCTTCAGACAGAGTCTTTCGAACTCGTCGGCGCTCCTGGGAAGCGAATATCCGGGGGCGAATTTTGCCATAGTGTAACATTTCCTAACATAATGTCGGCCTCGTAGGAAGCCCCTCGAACAGCATGGCGGGCGGGGGTCGCTTTCGGCACGCAAACGCCGCTGGTAGGATGACTTCTTTAACCATGCTTAGTCTCGACAACCTTTCCAAGTCCTACGGGGGCCGCAGGATCCTCGACGGGGTCAGCTGGTCGATGGCCGACGACGGCCGCGTCGGCCTGGTCGGGCTCAACGGCGCGGGCAAATCGACGCTGCTCAAGATGATCGCCGAAGTGCTGCCACTCGATTCGGGACGAATCACCCGCCCGCAGCGCACCCGCGTCGGATACCTGGCGCAGGACGCTCCCGAGATGGGCGGCAGGTCCGTGCTGCGCGAGACGTTGGCGGCGCTCGACCGGATGCAGGCGCTCGACGTTCGTCGCAAGGAAGTCGAACAGATTCTCGCGCGCGAGCATTCCGGGCCGGCGCACGACGCCGCGCTCGAGGAATTGGGCGAGGTGCTGACCGAGCTCGAGCGCCACGACTTTTACAGCGCCGAGAGTCGCGCCACGTCGGTGCTGTTCGGGCTGGGCTTCACCGACGAAGACCTCGGCCGCGACGTCGCCGAATTTTCCGGCGGCATCCGGATGCGAATCGCGCTGGCGAAACTCCTGCTCGACGCGCCCGACTTCATGATGCTCGACGAGCCGACCAACCACCTCGACATCGAGGCGCGCAACTGGCTCGAGGACTACCTGTGCGCCTACCAGGGCGGCATCATCCTCGTTTCGCATGACCGCTACTTTCTCGATCGCGTCACCACGCGAACCGTTGAAGTGTCGCGCGGGCGGCTCACCGAATACGTCGGCGGCTACTCGCGCTACCTCGTCTTGCGCGAGGAACGCTTTGCGCTCAAGATGGCGGCGTTCGAGCGGCAGCGCGAAGAAATCGAGCACATGGAAAGTTTCATCAGCCGCTTCCGCTACCAGGCGAGCAAGGCGCGCCTCGTGCAAAGCCGCATCAAGCAACTCGACAAGCTCGAACGGCTCGAGCCGCCGGAAGGATCGCAAAAGCCGCCCGCGATTTCGTTTCCGAAGTGCGAACGCAGCACGCGGCGGGTCTTCGAGCTCAAGGGCGCGGTCAAACGCTACGGCGCGCTCACCGTTTACGACGGCGTCGATCTGACTATCGAGCGCGGCGCGCGAATCGCGCTGGTCGGTCCCAACGGATCGGGAAAATCCACGATGATGAAGCTGCTGGCGGGCGTCGAAGCGATGAGTGGCGGCGAGCGAATCGTCGGCGCCAGCGTGCAGGCCGGGTACTTCGCGCAGAACCTCGCCGAGTCGCTCTCCTATGACAAGACCGTCCTCGACGAACTGAGCGACAGCGCGCAAGGCCGCACGATGGCGGAGATTCGCTCGATTCTCGGCGCGATGCTGTTCTCGGGCGACGACGTGTACAAGCGCGTCGAGGTGCTGTCGGGCGGCGAGCGCGCGCGCCTGGCGCTGGCCAAGGTGCTCGCGCGCCCGAGCAATTGCCTGCTGCTCGACGAGCCGACCAACAATCTCGATATCGTCGCGAAGGACACGCTGCTCGACGCGCTCCGGCGATTTCCCGGCACTGTCATAATAGTCAGTCACGATCGCTTCATCCTGAACGAGCTGGTGACCGAGGTGCTCGAAGTCGGCCAGGGCCACGCGATTCGCTACCTCGGCAACTACGACGAATACCTCGAAAAGAAGGCGCAGACCGAAGCACCGTCACCGTCATCGCAGCCGACGCGGTCCGCGCCGGTGCAGTTGCGCGATACTCGCGGCAACAACGGCAACGCCCCGCATCAGAAAAAAGCCGACGCTCCGAAAACCGACCATGCGGCGAAGGACGATCGCGACGCGGTTCGCAAGCGCGAACGAATCGCGCGCCAGCGGAGTCAGATCGAGGCCGAGATCGAGCAGAAGGAAAACGAACGCGGGACGATTGCCACCGAGATGAACGATCCCAATTTCTACCTCGCGCGCAAAGACGCCGACGATCTGATCGCGCGTTACGAAAAGCTCGGCCGCGAGATCGAAAAGCTCTACAGCGACCTCGTGAAGTTCGACGAACCCGCCTCCGCCTGATCCCTCTTTCCGGTCCCCCTTCCCGCGCGGGAAGGGGTTAGGGGTTAGGTTCCGGCCGCTACCTCAACTCCCTGTAGAATTCGCGAACATCCTTCGCCAGCAGCTCCGGCTCTTCCATCGCGGCGAAATGGCCGCCTTTCGGCATCACGGTCCATCGCCGGACATTGTTCACACGCTCGGCCCAATGCCGCGGCGGACGCACCAGCTCCGCTGGAAACAACGCGACTGCCGTCGGCGCCTCGATTCGCGTGCCGGGCTTGAGACGCCACGGATGATGCCGCGCCTCGTAGTACAGTCGCGTCGAGGAATTAATCGTCTGTGTGACCCAGTAGATCGTCACGTTGGTCAGCAGTTGATCGCGGGTGAAGCTCTTCTCGACGTCGCCGTGACAATCGCTCCAGGTGCGGAACTTTTCGACGATCCACGCCGCCGTTCCGGCCGGCGAATCGTTCAGTCCGTAGGCGAGGGTCTGCGGCTTGGTGCCCTGAATCCACTGGTAGCCGGTCTCGGCGGTGCGGAATTTCTCCAGGTCGCCGAGAAACACTTTCTCCTCCGGCGTGAGCTCGGGCGCGCTGCGTCCTTCGGCGGGACCGATCGCAATCATGTTAATATGGATGCCGAAGACGCTGTCCGCGTGCACTTCGCCGATTCGCGACGTGATCGCCGCGCCCCAGTCGCCGCCCTGCACCGCATAGCGCTTGTAGCCGAGCGTCTCGGTCATCAGCTTGTGGAACAGCTCCGCCATCGCCTGGATATTCATCGCGCGAGCGCGTGGGTGATCCGAAAATCCGTAGCCCGGAAGCGATGGCGCGACAACCGTGAACGATTCCTTCGCGTCGCCGCCGTGCGCCGCCGGATCGGTGAGCATCGGAATCAGTTGGATGAACTCGTAAATCGATCCCGGCCAACCGTGAATCAGGAGCAGCGGTTTCGGATTCGGCCCCTTGCCCTTTTCGCGGATGAAATGGATTCCGAGTCCGTCGACGTTCGCCTTGAAATGCGCGAAGCGATTGATCTCGCGCTCATGCGCACGCCAGTCGTATTTGGTTCGCCAGTACTCGACGATTTCCTTCAGGTACGCGAGGTTGGTCCCATACTCCCAGCCGGTGTCGGGGACCTCGTCGGGAAAGCGCGTGTTCTTGAGTCGCGCACGCAGGTCTGCGAGCACTTCGTCGGGAACTTCGACGCGGAACGATTCGATCTTTTCAGTGGCCATGGGAGCCTCCGCGCGACGATGTCTACAGCAAGCCCGCGCCGGTCGCCGCGCGCGTCGAGCCGTCGCGCTTGAAGGCCTCGATCACGTGGCGCGCGATCTGCGTCATGTGCACTTCGTCGGCGCCGTCGACCAGCCGCGCCGAGCGCGCATGCCGCAGCATCGATTCGAGCGGCGTATCCGTCGAGTAGCCGAGCGCGCCATGCACCTGGATCGCGCGATCGGTGATCTTCCACAGCATGTTCGCCACGTGATGCTTCGCCATCGAGACCTCCTGCCGGAACGGCAGCTTGTTCTCGATCAGGTAAGCCGCGTGCAGCACCATCAGCTTCGCCGTGTACAGTTCCATCGCCGACTCGCTCATCATGAACTGGATCGCCTGCTTGTCGACCAGCAGGCCGCCTTGCACCTGCCGCTCCATCGCGCGCTTCACCAGCATCTCGAGCGCGACCTCCGCGCTGCCGATCCATCGCATGCAATGCGCCAGGCGCGCAGGCCCCAGCCGCACCTGCCCGAGCGTATGACCCTGTCCGCGCGGGCCGAGCATGCTGTCCGAAGGCACGACGCAGTTTTCGAGCATTATCTCGCAGTGATTTCCCTTACCGGCCATCGTGTCGATGTCGCGCACGATTCTGAATCCGGGATTGGGCAGGTCGACGATAAACGCCGAGTTGCGCGCCTGCGGCGGATCGGCGTCGGGATCGGTCTTAGCGATCACGATCGCGAATTTCGCGCCGTGCGCGCCCGAGATGAACCACTTGTGGCCGTTGATCACCCAGTTGTCGCCCTGCTTCACCGCCGCGGTTTTGATTTGCGTCGGATCCGAGCCCGCCGCTTCCGGCTCGGTCATTGCGAAGCACGACCTGATCTTGCCATCGCACAGCGGGCGCAGGTACTTGTCCTGCTGCGCGGGCGTCGCGAAATGCAGGAGCGTGTGCATGTTGCCCTCGTCGGGCGCCTGCACGTTGAGGATGAACGACGCAAGCCGCGTGCGGCCGCATTCGGCGGAGATCACGGCTATCGCCATCGCGTCGAGTCCGAGCCCGCCGAATTCCTTCGGCATGTGCGGCAGCCACAGCCCGCGCTCCCGCGCTTTGCGGCGCAGCTCGATGATTCCGGCGCCCCAGTTGCCGTTCTTGCGCATCTCGGCTTCGGCCGGCTCGATCTCTTCGGCGATGAACGCGCGGACCTTGTCGCGAATTTCGAGCACGTGCGGGGGCATCGTGAAATCAATCGCCATGTGGTTTTACCTCGGGGCGTGGACTCGGGATTACCTCCAACTGCTAGCGGGAAAAAGGTTTGGGCGTCAACCGCAAGTCCAGCAACTAAGACCTATTCGTAAGCTCCGCACGGCTCAGGGCAGTTTTTGGCGGCAGCATCCTGAATCGCGCGCCGTGCAAGGACCCTCACCTTCATCCTCTCGCGAGGAGAGAGAAAGGCAGTGTCACTAAGAAGACTTCTTCGCGAGCGCTTCCTTGGCGAGCTCGCTGGCGACCTTGCCGTCGAGGCCCGCACCGAACTTGTCACGCAGCGCCTTCATGATAGGACCGATCTGCGACGCGCCCGCCGCAACTGCGGCCGCAATTTCAGCGCGCACTTCGTCGGGCGAGGCCGCGGCGGGCAGATACGAATCGAGGACTTTCGCCTCGGTCTCGTTCTGCTCGATCAGATCCTGGCGGGCCGCCTTGCGCGCGAACTCGAGCGACTCTTCGCGCCTCGCGCGCTCGCGCTTGATTATCTGCAGGATCTCGGCGTCGTTGGGGTCGCGGCGAACGTCCTTCTCAAGGCGCGAGATCTCGGACAACACGCCGCGCAGCGCCATCGTGCGCAACTTGTCGCCGCTTTTCATCGCGGCCTTGAGATCGTTCTGAATTTTAGTCTTCACAAATCTGGATTACACCGAAACTACAATAGCAACTCCAATAGCTACTTCGTGGCGGCGGCCTTACCCGTATCGACGTCTTCCCATTTCGGCTGTTCGATCTCGGTCCACTTGCTGCCGTCCAGTCTGTAGCTGAACACCAAAGTCTTTTGATTGCCGGTCGGCTTGCCTCTGCCCTCGCCGCTTTTGGACGGCTTGTACTCGGCCGCTTGCAGCTTCGCCAGCACCGTCCAATGTCCCGCCTTCATAGTAGGCAGATACAGAAACTTTGCATGCTCGAGATCGACGTACACCTGGCCTGACGACTTCTTCTCGCTTTCGTCGCTGACATAGGTGTCGGATTCGCTCGCGATAGTGTCGCTGAGTTGCTGGGCCATCGCCTTGGGGATGGGATTCTCTTTGGCGGGACCCGAAGCACTCGGACCGGCGGGACCGCTGTTGTTGTAAAGATCCTTCTTGACTTCGATCGCGCGTGCGCGGCCGGGGGCAAGCATCGCAGCCGCAACAATCAGCCCCGCCACCGCCAGAGTAGTACATGCCTTCGGAGCCATCTTTCCCACCCTCCTCGGATGGGGCTTATATCACGGCTTGTCCGGATAATCATCACGGGAGCGAGAGCTTCAACGAATGGCATTTGCCTCGACCAAGGCAAACCGGATCGGCACGAGCACCCAGCTTTCGACCGCAACTCCGGCACGGCGCGCCGGCACAAAGCACCATCGCGAGCGGACAGTCTCGAGCGCGGCAGCGTCAAGCGCGTCGAAGCCGGAAGAATCCGCGACTTCGGCGCGCTCGACGGAACCGTCGGCACCCACCAGCACCCTGACGGTCACTGTTCCCTGCTGCTCGCGCCTGCGCGCGAGCACGGGATAGGCAGGGGGAGGATTGCTGGCGTAGTCGGCGTGCGCGGTCGAATCGGGGCCAGCGCCGGCGCCGCCCTCGGCGGCGCCGGGCGACCCCGCCCCACCACGGTCCGGGCCGCTGTCGATACCGACAGCGGCGGCATGAGCACTGGTCGCGTCGCCTGGCGACGCGGCCGACTCTTCACGCCCTGAAGCGCCCGGTCGCGCTCGCGCGACCGGGCGTTTCAGGGCTACAACTTCCGCATCGGCGTCGTCAACCGGTTGACGACGCCGATGCGGAAGCGGCCGCGGCGGCGGTGCCGAAGGCACCGCCGCGCGAGGCGCGCGGTCCGCGCGCCGCGACGCCGGCGCGGACGCGCCGGCGCGAGCGCCGCCGTGTCCCGACGCGGCACCATCGGTCCCCTCGACAAGATATGCGAGCACCCATTCGCCTTGCGTGCGAGCAAGCGGCGACGCGAAGCACACGATCACCACGACGATCGCGGCGTGCGCCGCGATCGAAGCCGCAAACGACGCCAAGTGGCGGCGCGATCGCGCCGCGACGGCGTCGTAGGTAAATTGCGATTTGTGCTGTTCGTCCAACGTCGCCCGGCCGATGCTTCGCGGATTGAAATCGAAGTGGCCAGGAGCGACGAGCAACTACGCGGCAGCACACCGCCGGCAGTAGTCACTAAAAAACTCCTGAAGCCTCCCTCTCCCGCGAAGGTTCTTACGGCTCCATCGATTCGCCCGGTCGCCTGACTCGACGAGCGCCGCGATTTCAGATGCGGCACTCAGCTCACAGTTGCGGGGCAGCGCCGGTCTCTCACCGGCTTCCCCGAGCGAATCCCGAAGTAGATTACGCGCCTCGCGCGCAGTGTCAACCGCCGATTGGCGTCGCGTCAGCGAGGTAAGATCGGCCGCCTCTCCCCTTACCCCGTTCTAACAGGGACGAAGTCCCGCATCTTCTCCTGGTACTGGGTGCAGGGCTCAGCCCTGCCCAAGGAAGTGTGAAACCCACGGAGGGGTTTCACATTAGATAAGGTGATTTCCCCTTCCCTCCTCTGCCGTTTGACAGTTTCTTCCGATCGGGCTATGAGCTTTAGTTCAGAATATGAATCTTCATTCATTGCGCGTAGTTAGATGAGCGTTCAGGAACGGCATCGGCGCGAACGGCATGCGCGCGGGCAGGCTATCCTCGCCGCAGCCGCGAAAGTTTTCGCCAAGCATGGGCTTGAAGGCGCCACTATCGAGATGGTTGCGCGCGAGGCCGAGGTCGCTGTCGGGACGGTCTACCTTTACTACTCCTCGCGCGACGATCTTTGCCTGCACCTTATCGCGGATCGTGCCGAACAGCTTCGCGCGCGCTATCTCGAAATTTTTGCGCGCCAGCTGGCGCCGCTCGATGAGCTCAAGGCGATCGCGTCCGCCTACCTGGACCATCTGCGCGAATCGCGCGAAATCTTTCTGTCGCAGCATTCGGTGGTCTTCTCGCAACTTCACCAGCGTCTCAAGCGGCCCGCCGAACTGCGCAATTTTCAGCGCGTGATGGACTTGAGCCACGAGATTTTCGGGCTCTGGGAGAGCAGCATCAGGCGCGCGTTCGTCGGCGGCGTTATCGCCAATTCGATGGGCCCGAAGAAGACCGCAGCGGTCGTTTGGGCGAGCATGAACGGCGCGTTCATGTTGATGGGCGACGGCAATTTCTTCCGCGATGTCACCGGGCTCAACCCCGAGCATTTTGTCGACGAGGCGCTCGAGTCGCATCTGGCGGCCTCGCAGTTGAGCGTACGAAGAAAGAAAAAGACCAGAATCTTAAGTCGCGCGCGAAAAATGCGCGCTGCACAAGGTCCCTCACCCGCGTCGCGGCGGCGCGACCTCTCCCCGCAGGGAGAGGGGAAGAGGGTCGACGAGTCGCTTGGTAATCGAGAGCGCAGAGCGCTTTCAGTGAAAGAGGCGGAAACAAACCTAAGAGAGGTCGGCGTCAATCCGTCCGCGTAAGCGCCGAGGATTGGCGGCAACGAGAGCAAAGGAGAATCGACTATGAAATTTACCTGGTTCCATCTGATGCCGTACCGGTTTCTGCCGGAAGACTTCAAGGAGAAGTATCGCAGCGTGTGGGTCGATATCCCGCGCGACTTGTACGATCCCAAAGTCGGACATCGGCTGTACAATGACTACCTCGATCAGCTCGAATACGCCGACTCGATGGGCTTCGACGGGCTGGGCGTCAACGAGCATCATCAGAACGCGTACGGGCTGATGCCGTCGCCGAATATCATGGCGGCCGCGCTCACGCGGCGCACGCGCAACGCCAACCTGGTCGTGCTCGGCAACTCGATCGCGCTGTACAATCCGCCGATTCGGGTCGCCGAGGAATTTGCGATGCTCGACGTTATCTCGGGCGGCCGGCTGGTCGCAGGATTCCCGGTCGGCACCTCGATGGATACCAACTTCTGCTACGGCGAGGTGCCGGCGACGATTCGCGAGAAGTACTACGAGGCGCACGACCTGATCATCAAGGCGTGGACCTCGAAGGACGTCTTCTCGTTCAACGGCAAGTACACCAAGCTGCGTTACGTCAACCTGTGGCCGCGGCCGATTCAGCAGCCCCGTCCGCCGATCTGGATTCCCGGCGGCGGCTCGGTCGAGACCTACGACTTCTGCGCCGACCACGACTACCAGTACAGCTTCCTTTCCTACTTCGGGTATATCGCGGGCAAGAAGGTCGCCGACGGCTATTGGGAAGTGATGGCCAAGAAGGGCAAGGAGCTGAATCCCTACAGCCTCGGGTTCGCGCAGGTAGTCGCAGTATCGGAGACCGACGAGCAGGCGGAGAAGGACTACGCGCCGCACATGGATTACTTCTACAACCGATGCCTGCACGTCTATAACGGCTTCGCCGACGCGCCGGGTTATCGCACGGTGAAGACGATCAAGGCCGGCGTCCTCGGCCAGGTCGGCGACCAGGCGGCGCTGCGTCGCGAAGGCCTCAAGTGGAAGGACTTTATCGATCAGGGCTACGTGATCGCGGGCTCGCCCAAGACGGTGCGCGAGCGGCTGCGCGAGGCGATGAAGTCGCTCAACTGCGGGCATCTGATGATCCTGCAGCAGATCGGCTCGATGCCACCGGAACTGGTGCGCAAGAGCACCAACCTGTTCGCCACCGAGGTCATGCCGCACATGCGCGACCTGTGGAGCAACTTCGAAGACAAGTGGTCGCCCAAGCGGATGCCGCAAAATGAGATCGCGATGCCGGCGCCGGTCCATTTCCAGAAGACCGAAGTAAATGGCAACGTGCGCGCGTCGGCGTCGGCCACTGCGGAGGTCCGGAGCGCGAAATGAACACCACTCAGAAATTGCTAAACGGAAAGTTCTCGCTCGAGATGCAGGTCTACGGCAGCGGCGAGCCGATCCTGTTCATGCATGGCGCCGGCGGCCTGATGCCCGTCGAGCCGTTCCTCGAGGAGCTCGGCAAGCACTTCAAAGTCTACGCGCCTCAATTTCCCGGCTACGGCGAGTCCACCGGCAACGAGTATATCGACGACATCGCGGACGCGGTGCTGTTCTATCACGAGCTGATGGACGAACTCGGCATCCCGACCGCCAACATCGTCGGCCACTCGATGGGCGGGATGCTGGCGGCGGAGGTCGCGGCGTTCGACATTCATCGCGCGAAGAAGCTCGTGCTGATAGCGCCGGCGGGATTCTGGATCGACGAGACGCCGATACCCGACCTGTTCGCCGCGCAGCTCACCGAGATTGCGCCGCTGCTGTTCCACGATCCCAACTCGCCCGCGGCGCAAATGATGACGGCGATACCGTCGGACTTCAAAGCGCTCGAGACGATGTACGTCGAGCGGGTGAAGCGGCTCGCGACCGCCAGCAAATTCCTGTGGCCGATCCCCGACCGAGGCCTCAAGAAGCGCGCATACAGAATTCACGCGCCGACGCTGCTGTTGTGGGGCGACGACGACAAGCTGATTCCGCCGGTCTACGCGAAGGAATTCACGAGCCGCATCAAGAACAGCAAGCTCGAGCTAATCAAGAACGCCGGCCACATGGTGATGTACGAGCAGCAGGAAGCGCTGGTCGGCGCAATACGGAAGTTTTTGAAGGCCTGATCGCTAACTCACTCGATCGAACAACGGCCGGAGCATCGATGCTCCGGCCGTTTCTCTTTTCACCGCTTGAATATAACTGCGCGCGCGATTAGCTTCGCGCGCATGGCAAATGAAACTGCTCGCCGCGGCATATTCCTCACCGTGATGACGGGGCTGTTCGTCCTGCTCGCGCTGTCGGATTTCACCAAGGCGCTCCAATTCGCACACAATCCGGCGGTCGGCGGCCTGGTGGTCTTCGGTGACAAGTTCCACGGCGTCGGACACAACCTGCTGCTCGGTCCGCTCTTCGGCATTGTGTTCCTCGCCTACGCCTACGGCATCTGGAACCTGCGAGCGTGGGTGCTGCCGCTCTCGATAGTCTACGCGTTCTACGTCCCCTACAACCTGGTGCTGTTCTGGTACCGGCAACCGCCGGGGCCGCGACCGATCCCGTTCATTGTGATCTACCTGGCAATCGCGCTGGTCGGCTCAGTCGGCACCGCGATCTATCTCGCCTACCATCGCGAGCGCCTCGACTGACGCTGCAGTCGTGCTAACGATTTGAAGGTTGACGCGGAGGCGCGGCTGGTTTTAGATTGCAATCACTATGAAAATTTACGATTTTGCTTTCGCCCCTAATCCTCGACGGCTCAGAATTTTCGTTGCGGAAAAAGGACTCAAGATTCCGGTCGAGCAGGTCGACATTTTCACCGGCCAAAACCGCACGCCGGAGATGCTCGCGAAGAATCCCGCCGGCGGTCTGCCGGTGCTCGAGCTCGACGACGGCACGCACCTGGCGGAGTCGGTCGCTATCTGCCGCTTCCTGGAAGGGTTGCATCCCGAGCCTAACCTGATGGGCAAGGACAGCCGCGAGCAGGCCGAAATCGAGATGTGGAACCGGAGAGTCGAGTTGGGCTTGTTCAGCGCCGCCGGGCGGGCGTTTCAGCATACCAACGAATTGTTCAAGGCCCAGCTCAAGCAGATGCCGGAGTATGGCGAGACGCAGCGCGAGGCTACGAAACAACAGCTTCAATGGCTCGACGCGCAAATCGGCAACAAGCCGTTCCTCGCCGGAGACCGATTCACCATTGCGGATATCACCGCCGAGGTCGCCGTCGATTTCGCCGCGCAGATGGCGGGCGTTACGGCGGATCCGGCGCTCAAGAATCTTGCGCGATGGCATAAGTCAGTATCGAGTCGCCCGAGCGCGAAAGCTTGAGCCTCGCGGGTTGACGAGAACGTCGCACAGTTTTAAATTGCAACCACTATGAAAATTTACGATTTCACTGGAGCTCCGAATCCGCGCCGAGTGCGCGTTTTTCTCGCGGAAAAAGGCATCACCAACGTTCCCTTCGAGCAGGTCAATATCGCGACCGCAGACAATCGCAAGCCCGAATTCCTGAAGATCAATCCGATGGGCGGGCTGCCCGTGCTCGAACTCGATGACGGCACTCATATCGCGGAGTCGGTCGCGATTTGCCGCTACTTCGAAGAGATCAAGCCCGAGCCGCGCCTGATGGGCGTCGACGCGAAGGACAAGGCGGTGGTCGAGATGTGGAACCGGCGGATGGAGCTCGAAGTATTGTCGATGGCGGCGGGCTCATTCCGCAACACCAGCGACTTCTTCAAGGGACGCATCCCGCAAGTGAAGGAATACGGCGAGGTTTGCAAGAATGCGGCGGTGAAACGGCTTGAGTGGCTCGACACGGTGCTGGCCGATCGCGAATTTATCGCTGGACCGCGGTACACGATCGCGGATATCACGGCGTTGATTGGAATCGATTTCGGGCGGACGACCGGAATCAGGATCCAGGAGAATCAGAAGAACCTCGCGCGATGGCATCAGGCGGTGTCGAGCCGTCCGAGCTCGAAGGCATAGCTTCGAGATAGGACCGCTTCGCGATTTCAGAACCGGTACCGGCTTCGCTTACGTGAAGCTGTCCGAGATCCTTCCTGCCGCTCGCGTTGCTCGCTTTGTCAGGATGACAAGTACTGCCTGCGGTGCTGACTATCTTCAGCGCGTGGCGGACTGAGCGATAGCCGTTGCCGGCAGCGGGTAGATCGGCGTGTACATGCGGTACAGCATCAGGTAAACGATCACGCCCGTCACCGATACGTACATCCACAGCGGCCAGGTCCATCGCGCGATTCGGCGATGGCTCCGGAAGCGGCCGCGCAGCGCGTACCAGATCGTTGTGAGCGCGAGGGGGACGATCACGCCGGCCAGGATTACGTGCGGAATCAGAATCGAGAAGTAAAGCGAGCGGACCCATCCCTGGCCACTGAAGCGTACGTTGCCGACGTTGTAGTGATAGACGAGGTATGACGTCAGGAAGACCGCGGAAAAACCCATCGCGCTCAGCATGCACGCGCGATGCGCGCGCACCCAACCGTTCTTGATGAAGATGAATCCCGCGAGCAGCAGGACCGTGGCGCATCCGTTGAGGAACGCGTTCAGCGGCGCCAGCGAATGATAAGAATCCAACCTGCTCGCCAGGCTATGGCGTTTGCATCGGCGGAGGCGCGACCGGATTCGCACCCATCTCGGCCGCATCAGTCACCGGTCGGGGATGATCGAACCTGGTCCACATCCGCGTCGTCAGATCAGGCAGCAGCATGAAGCATAGAAACGTGACGAGTATCACCGGGATTATCGCGATGATTGCGAGCGCCCTTTTTTCCATCGCGAGATGCATGAAGTACATGGCGACCAGCACCGCTTTCGCCCATGCGAGCGCGACCAGCAGACCGACTTTGGCGACTTGCGGCAACCCCATCGCGTACACGCCCAGCTCGATCGCGGTCAGCACCGACAGGTAGATAAATACCGCAATGTAGTTCGGCCCGCTGTGCTCGGCATCATGTCCTGAAATCGCAGCTTGCGTAGTCATCGTTTGAATTTCATCTCCAGCCGCAGTCGTTGGAAAAAACGGCGCCCTAAATCAAATAGATGAATGTGAAGATCAGGATCCAAACCAAATCAACGAAGTGCCAGTACAGACCCGCGACTTCGACCAGGTTCGCCTTCGCCTGCGTCAGCTTGCCAGTCATGCCGCGAATCAGCAGCACGCTGTTGTACACGACGCCGCCGAAAACGTGACAGCCGTGAAAGCCGGTGAGTATGAAGAAGGTCGCGTCGAACAGGTCGACCTTGATCGACATGCCTTTTATTTCGAGCAGATGATGCCATTCGAATGCCTGCATCCCCAGAAACGTGAGGCCGCCGAGAACGGTCAAGGCCATGAAGTTGCGATACTTCGACATGTTGCCGTGCTGGATGGCGCCGAGCGCCTCCACCATCGTGACGCTCGAGCAGATGAGGATGAACGTCATGATCGCCGTGGTCGTGATGCCGAGAAATGCGGCGGGCGACGGCCAATTGGGGTTGCCGATGCGAAGCGCTCCGTACGCGGCGATGGCCGCGCCGAAGGTCATCGCGTCGCCGGCCAGGAACGACCACATCCCGAGCTTGCCGAGATTTCCCGGCGTAAGCGACGGTTCCAGCTGGTCGGCCCGCATCGCGCCGTGTTCGTGGGTCTCTACTGCGGCAGCCTCGCTCATCGCAACCATCCTCTTTGGGGCAAATAGCTATAGTCAGTGTACGTTCGAAGTAACTACTTGGTAGTTGATTTCCTATCCGGCCGGGTTGACCGCCGGTAGGCGAAGTAAGTAATCCCGCCGACTACGGCAAACGCAGCGTACGGCGACGCCAACATGAACAGCACGCTGGTCTTGTATGCGTGGGTGGCGTGGTCGTTGTCCGACAGCCCGCACGTTGCGCACGCATTTGCCAGGCGCGGTGCGGCAGCGACTGCAGCACTCACCATCGTCATCGCCGCGGACTTGAGCTTTGTACTTTTCAACATCACGTTCTCCCGGCAAGCAAAAAAACCTACATTAGATATACCAACCCAAACAGGAGCGGCCAGACCGCGCACACGAAATACCAGTACACGGCGCATAGCTCAATCCCGTGGGCGTTGCGGGCGTTGTATCTGCCGCCCATGGCAAACCACACGACGCATGCGAGCCAGATGACGCCGGCGGTCACGTGCGCACCATGGCATCCGATCAGCAAATAGAAAGTGCCGCCGTACATGCCGCTGGAAAGCTTGAGGCCATGCGCAACCAGCCGCACCCATTCGCTGCCCTGCACCGCAAGAAACGTCACGCCGAGCGCGAGCGTTGCCAGCAGATAGCGGCGCGTCAAGCGCTGGCGGCTTCGATGCACCGCGCGCAGCGCGAGCGTCATCGTGATCGCGCTCGATAGCAATACGAAAGTGTTCACCCAGGTGACCGCGATCGGCAGGCGCGGCAGAGCCGGCGGAGGCCAGAAGGCGGATTGCATGCGGAAGACCAGGAAGGCGCCGATGAGGCCGCTGAACAGCATCATCTCGGAGGCGATCAGCATCATGATCGCGAGCATCGCGCTGCTGATGAACGGTCGCTCGACCTGATCGCCGTTCGCGCCGGAGTCGGACGACTGGCCGCGGCGCAACGGCGCCACCAACGGGCGAACTTTCGCGGTCGAGGCTGTCACGCTCGGCGCCATATCAATGATGCTTCACAATAATCGTCACGACTGAGATCGTTACCAACAAAACCATGATGCCGATCAGGATCTTCAGCGTCCGCCAGTTTTCCGCTTTGCGCTCTCCGCGCGTCACCAGAGTAGGCATTCGAATACTCACACGCGATCCAGCACGAGTACTAACAACACGATCGGCAAATAAACTAACGACGCGAGGAGCAATCGTCGCGCCGCTTTGGAATTGCCGGGTGAACGCACCATCGCCACTCCAAACGCCAGCATCCAGATGCCCAGCGCCGCTCCGATAACCAGGTAAGTAATTCCGGCAAAGCCAAGCATGGTCGGGATGATCGCCACCGCGATGAGTCCAAGGCTTCCAGCGATGACGATTGGGTTCGACGCATTTCCGCCGCGCGCATTGTCTTGCGGAAGCAAGTGGATGCCGGCGCGCGCGTAATCGGTGCGATACAGCCGCGCGACCGCGAACGTATGCGGCAACTGCCACAGGAACATGATCGCGAACAGGATCATCGGTTCCCAGCCAAGCCCGCCGCGCGCCGCGGCCCATCCCGCCACGGGCGGCAGAGCGCCGGGAATCGCGCCGACGATGTTGCACATCCAGGTGTAGCGCTTCAGCGGGGTGTACGCGCCAAGGTAAATGATCGTGACCGCGGCAATCACCGCGGTGCAGAGCAGGTTCGTCGCGAGCAGCAGATAAACGAGACCGGCGGTGGTCGCGCTCACGCCGAACACCAGCGCTTCGGCCGGCCGCATCCTCATGTCGGGCAGCGGGCGATGACGCGTGCGATCCATCATCGCGTCGGTGTCGCGCTCGACGTATTCATTGAGCGCAAGCGTCCCACCCGCGGCCAGCGCGGTGCCCGCGAGCAGATTCAGCGCGAGCGTAATGTCGAATCCCGCGCGTCCACCGAGATAAAAGCCGGCCAGCGTCGTGACCAGCACCATCAGCACGACGCGCGGCTTGGTCAGTTCGAAATAATCGCTCACTCGGCCGCGAGGCAGAGTCAGCGCGGATTCGGCGGTCGCAACTTTGGCGCTCACGCGGTCACCTGCCGTTTGAGGACGTGCGAACCCGAGTGCGACTCGAGCGCATAGTCGCGATGGGGCGTTCCGAGAATGCGATATGCGCGAAGCGTCAGCGTCAGGCTGGTTGCGAGGACCGCGGCGCCTACCGCGACGTGGCTGGTGGTCGGGATCACGGAACGGCCGCTCCAGATTGTGATCGCGCCGAGACAAATCTGGACGACGAGCAGCAGGAACATCCCGAGCGCTGGGCGGCGGAGCGCGACGACCTCGCGATGAGTCCGCAACACGCGCGCGAGCGTCCACAAAACCATCGCCGTCACAATTACTGCGCCGCATCGATGCGCAAAGTTAATCGCGATGAACTCATTCCAGTACGGCGGCACTACATAGCCGAACGAGAGCGGAAAATCGGGGATGACCAAGCCGGCGCTCATGTGCCGCATCACCGCGCCGACGATAATTTGCATATAGATGACGACGGTCGTCGCGGCGGCGAGCGTCGGCAGCAAGATGCGTGACGGTGGATCGTCGACGAGCGGGGTCGAATCCCAGCGCGGATTGGTGAAGATGGCGATCGACACCATCAGGCAGAACAGCGCCTGGGCGGTGGCGGCGTGCGTCACCGCGATCGCGAGCGGCAGTTCGAGCAGGACGGTGATTCCGCCAAGGATGGCCTGCACGACGATCAGCCCGAACGCGAGCATGACGAGTCTGCGGACCCATCGCCGAGGCTCCGCGCGCCACGCCCACGCCATCAGCACTAGAGTAAGGATGACGACGGTTCCGGCGGCGAGGCGATGACCATATTCGAAACGGATGCCGCCCTGCCACGCGGGAATGAGTTTGCCGAACGCCAGCGGCCAGTCCGGGACCGCAAGCGCGGAGCCGGTCGAGGTGACGAGTCCGCCGACGAAGATGAGGCAAAAGGTGGCGCCCGCGGTCAACACCGCAAATCGATGCAGTCCGCGCGCCTTATCCACCTCAGTTGGCGACTGATTCATCACTAGCTATTCGACTGACTAATCCGCCGCGGCCGTCGAGTGTTCGATCAACTGCGATTGCGGCAGAAAATCCTCCGCAACCTCGGGCGAGCTGTACTCGTACGGTCCACGATAAACGATCGGCACCGGTCCGGGCCAATTGCCGTGCGGCGGTGGCGAAGGCGTCGTCCACTCCAAAGTGTTCGCGTTCCACGGATTCTCGGGGGCCTTAGCGCCCTTGTAATAGCTGTAGATTATGTTGGCCAGGAGCAGGAACTGCGCGGCGCCGAGCACAAAGGCGCTGATCGAAATGAATTCGTTGATCGGAATGATCGGCTTCAGAAAATCGTACTGCTGGGGATTGTAAATGCGGCGCATGTGCCCGGCCATGCCGAGGATGTGCATCGGGAAGAACGTGCAGTTGAACGCGACGAAGGTGATCCAGAAATGAACCTTGCCCAACCTCTCACTCATCATGCGACCGAACATCTTCGGATACCAATAGGTAATTCCCGCGAAGATACCGAACAAGCTACCGCCGAATAGTACGTAGTGAATGTGCGCGACGATGAAGTAGGTATCGTGGATGTACATATCGACCGGCGTGGAGGCCATCCAGATTCCCGACAGTCCGCCGATCACGAACATCGCGACGAACGCCAGCGCGTTCATCATCGCGGCGGTGTAATGGATGTTGCCCTTGTAGAGGGTGCCGAGCCAGTTGAAGGTCTTAATCGCAGACGGCACTCCGATGATCATCGTCGTGATCATGAAACTGCTGCCGAGCGCCGGATCCATCCCCGACTGGAACATGTGATGGCCCCACACGATCCACGACAGGAACGCGATCGCGATCATCGCGTAGGCCATCGCGCGGTAGCCGAAGATGGGCTTGCGCGAAAACGTCGCGATGATTTCCGAAGTGATCCCCATCGCGGGCAGGATCATGATGTAGACTTCGGGATGGCCGAAGAACCAGAACAGGTGCTGCCACAACAGCGGCTCGCCGCCGCCCGCAGGCAGAAAGAAATGCGTGCCGCCCATGCGATCGAACAGCAGCAGCGCCAGCGCCGTCGTCAGCACCGGCAGCGCGAGCAACAGCAGAATCGCGGTGATGAACAGCGACCAGATCACCAGCGGCATGCGGAAGAAGTACATCCCCTTGGTGCGCATGTTGATGATGGTGGTGATGTAGTTGATCGAGCCCATCAGCGACGACGCGCCGAGCACGATGAGGCTGATACACCACAAGTCCTGGCCCCAATCGACGCCGGTGTAGATAGGCACCGCGCTCAGGGGAGCGTACGAGGTCCATCCCGCGGCGGCGGGACCCGCGGGCACAAAGAACGAGGACAGAATGATCACGCCCGCGACCGCGCCCACCCAGAACGACAGCATGTTCAGCTTGGGGAACGCCATGTCGCGCGCGCCGATCATCAGCGGGATGAGAAAGTTGCCGAAGCATCCGACCAGGATGGGCATCACCACGAAGAAGATCATGATGGTGGCGTGCATCGTGAACATCGCGTTGTAGGTGTTGGGCGGAATCGCGCCGTCGTACATGAAAGGCTCGGGCACCCAGTGAAATCCGGGAACCGCGGTTTCGGGAAACGCCAGCTCCCACCGCATCAGCATCGCCATCAGGCCGCCGATCGACATCATGAACAGCGCCATGAACAGGAACTGCCGCCCGATCATTTTGTGATCTTCGGAAAAAATATATGTGCGCCAAAAGCCGAGCGCATGATGCTCCTCGTGGGCGCCATGTGCCGCAACCGCTGCCGTGCTGCTCATCTTCGACTAACTCCTCCGCGCGACCTGGCCGGCGAGTGCGTGTTTCACTTGTTTTGCGAGTACTGGTCTTTGAGCCACTTGTCGAAATCCTCTTGCGACTGGACCGTCAGATTGCCCTTCATGCCCGAATGCCCGAAGCCGCACAGCTCCGCGCACGGAATTTCGTATTGCCCGACTTCGGTCGCCTCGAACCAGACGTGAATGATGCGGCCGGGGACGGCGTCCTGCTTGAGGCGCATGTTCGGGACGAAAAAGCTGTGAATGACGTCCTTCGAGGTCAGGTCGATCCGCACGACCTTGTTCACCGGCACGTGCAGTTCGTTGTCGACCTCGAAACTGCTCTTGGTGCCGAATTTACCGTCGGGTCCCGGGTAGGTGATTTCCCAGTTGAACTGCTTTCCAGTCACCTGGTAGAACACGTCGCCCGGCGGCCCATGCTCCTTGATATCGGCCCACGTCGAGCGGCTCATGAACGCCAGGACGATCAGAATCACCGCGGTCGCCGTGGTCCATATGATCTCGAGACGCGAATTGCCTTCGATATACTCCGCCTTGCGGCCAGGCCGTGTCCGATAGCGAATCATGAAGACCACCATCGTGATCATCACCGCGACCCAAACGACCATCACGATCCAGAAGATCAGCTCAAAGAGAAAGTCGATCTGGGGACCGAAGGTCGAGATATCGTGCGGAAAATACAAGTGCTCGAGCATCGAAGCGTCACCTCTGCGCTAGCAAAGTGCAAATGCCGTGACGAGCGTTCGCCGCGCCGATCAAGGCGGCCGAGGCAACGCTCAACGGCTTCGGATTCATGAATTCGGCGTGATTATGCCCGTCATCGCCACGATTAGTGAAATGAAAAATCTTTGTCCACCACCACCAGCCCTGCTTAATCAACGCCGACATGACGCTCACATTTCGCCAGCGAATTCAAGCGTTTCGCGGTCGCAGGTTCGCCATCTATGCGCGTCGGCCAATCAGGCTGCGGCCCGCGATTGGCGCGAACAAGTCTTTGGGCTACAGCTAGTCGAGTAAGAGGAGGTCTCGTCTCTCATGGCTGAGCGCGTGGTGACCCTTTCCCAATGCTTCGAAGCGCAGGCGCAGAAGTACGGCGCACGCGCATTCTTAATGGACAAGCGCGACAAAGTCTGGACGGACCATTCGTGGACCGAAGTTTCCGAGGCCGCCGGAAAGCTGCGCGCCGGCCTGCTCGACCTGGGCGTGCGCCCCGGCGACCGCGTCGCCATCCTCTCGGACAACTGCCCCGAATGGATCGTCGTCGATCAGGCCGTGCTGGGGCTCGGCGCGATAGTCGTGCCGCTGTATACGACCAGCGGCGTCGAGGAGACCGCGCACGTCATCAGCGATTCGGGTGCGAAAGTCATCGCGGCCAACGGTCCCGAGATGATCAAGAAGCTTCTCGGCCTCGGCGCCTCGATTCCCGATGTCACGACAATTGTCGCGATGCATCCCGGCGCGGAATCCGTGCCCGCCGCCAACGGAACGCCCGCCGTCGTGACGGCGGCATCGTTGAGCGCCGAGACGCCGGCGGCGATCGTCGAGGGCAGCAGCGAGGACCTCGCGACGATCATCTATACGTCGGGCACGACGGGCGCGTCGAAAGGCGTGATGCTCTCGCACGGCAACCTGCTTGCCAACTCCGAGGACTCGCTTGCCGCACTCGCGCTCAACGACACCGACATGACGCTGTCGCATCTGCCGATCGCGCATTCGTTCGAACGGACGGCGGGTTATTACACGGTGGCTCTGGCTGGAGGGACGATTGCGTTTGCCGAGAGCCTCGGGCAGATCGCATCAAACCTGACCGAGGTCGAGCCGACCGTGGTGCTCACGGTGCCGCGCCTGCTCGAAGTGATACACAGCCGCGTGATGCGCACGGTCGAGACCTCGCCGCCGATGCGCCAGCGACTGTTCAGAATGGCGCTCGCGGCGGGCGAACAGGCGGCCGACTATCGCAATCGCGGCAAGCCGGTTCCTCCGCTGCTGGCGCTCTCGATGGCGCTGTTCCGGCGTTTGGTCTTCGCGCGAGTGCGTGCAATTTTCGGAAGCAGAATCCGCTACCTGATTTCCGGCGGCGCCCCGCTGCCCACCGAGATCAACCGGTTCCTGTCCGCGGCCGAAGTTCCGATCGTCGAAGGATACGGCCTGACCGAGGCGGCGCCTGTCGTGGCGGTTAACCTGCACAACGGCAGAACCCGAATCGGCACGGTGGGACTGCCGCTGGCGCGCATCCAGGTCGATACCGCCCCCGACGGCGAGTTGCTGCTGCGCGGGCCGAACGTCATGAAGGGCTACTACAAGCTCGAGGCCGAAACGAAGGAAGCAATCGACGAAAACGGATGGCTCCATACCGGCGACATCGCGAAGGTCGATGTCGAGGGTTACATCTCGATCACCGACCGCAAGAAGGAAATCATCGTGCTGTCGGGCGGCAAGAATATTTCGCCCGCCTACGTCGAGAGCAAGCTGACGGGAGACAAGTTCATCAGCCAGGCCTGCGTGATCGGCGACCGCCGCAAGCATCTGGCAGCGCTGGTCGTGCCTGACTACGAAAATCTGGGGGATTTTCTCGCGGAGAACAAACTGGATCCCAGAAATGCGGACGCGCTGGCGAAATCACCAGCGTTGAGGACCCTGGTGCAGGGTCGGATTCGCGAAATCAACAAGCAGCTCTCCGACGTGGAAGCGATCGCGGCGTTCACGATAGTCCCGCAGCCGTTCAGCCAGGAAAGTGGCGAGCTGACCCCGTCACTGAAGGTCCGCCGCAAGGTAGTTCAAGCGCACTTCAAGGATCAGATCGATTCCATGTACGGGGAATGAGCGAATTTCTTCCCCTCTCCCAAAGGGAGAGGATCGAAGGTGAGGGACTTTATTCAGCGCGCGCCACGCGCACGATTCAAGATTCCCTTCACGAACTTCGCGCTCGATTCTAAGAACCTAACCCCTAACCCCTTCCCGCCCCGGGAAGGGGACCAGATTTTTTCCATTTACTGGGTGCAGGGGTCACCCCTGCCGGGGGCGCGGGGCGAGGAGCCCCGCTTTTCAATTAAGACGTGCCCTACTTTGTTCCGTTCTCGGCGGCCAGGATCGCGTGAATCGTCGTGAGATGCTTGACCATGTACGCGCGCTTGCCCTTGGGCGTGACGACTTCGATATCGTCCTCCGCCGCCTTGCCGATTAGCGCGCGGCCCAGCGGCGACGACAGCGAGATTCGGTTTTGCGCGCCGTCGACCTCCTCCGGCACGACGATCTCGAACTCCGCGATACCGCCCTCATCGAGATCCTCGAGCCGCACGCGGCTGCCGAGGCCGACGGTGTCGCGCGGAATCGTCTCGAGATCGATCATCGTGAGCTCCGCGATTCGCGTCTCCAGGTTGCCCACCCGCGCGCGCAGGAACTCCTGGCGCTGCTTCGCCATCGCGTATTCCGCGTTTTCCGACAAGTCGCCATGCGCACGCGCGCGCTCGAGTTCCTTGGGCAGGTCCACGGTGAGCTCGCGCTTGAGCGTCTCGAGGTCTTTTTTGAGCCGCTTGATTACCGGTAATTCAGCCATCGATACATTCTTCCTGGATCTACTTTATATCCTATACGATTCGCCGCGCTCGCGAGCGACCCGGTAATCTTTTCTTAACCTGCGTCAATCCGCGACGATCGAGGTCAGGCTCCGATTCACCCCGGTCACGCTTTGAATCTTGTGCACAATCAATTCGCCGAGCGAGGTCACGTCCGCGGCCTCCGCAATTGCGATGATGTCGTGCGGCCCCGTGACCGCGTGCGCGACGGAAACTCCGGGCACGCCTCGAATCTTGGCCGCGACCTCGCGCGCCTTGCCCGGTGACGTGTCGATAAGGATGAATGCCTTTACGGCCATGCTCGTGACCTCCCGGCGCACGCCTCCCCCGGCGCGCGCGCGATTAGCGCGGTGGCGGAATCAAGGTACCCTTCTCATCATATACATAAAAACCGCGACCCGACTTGCGGCCGAGATATCCGGCGTCGACGTATTTTTTCAGCAGCGGGCACGGCCGGTACTTGTCGTCGCCCAGCACCCGATGCATCACCTCCAAGATCGCGAGGCAGGTGTCGAGCCCGATCAGGTCCGCCAGCTCGAGCGGTCCCATCGGCTGGTTGGTGCCGAGCTTCATCGCGGTGTCGATATCGGTCACGCCGCCGACGCCCTCGTACATCGTGTAAATCGCTTCGTTGATCATCGGCAGCAGCACGCGATTTACGATGAACCCCGGGAAATCCTGCGCGGTCATCGTGGTCTTGCCGAGCTGCTCGGCGAGCGCGCGGGTCTGCTGAAAGGTCGGTTCCGAGGTCGCCAGTCCGCGAATGATCTCGACCAGCTTCATCGCCGGCACCGGGTTCATGAAATGCATCCCGATGACGCGGTCGGCGCGCGACGTCTTCGCCCCCATCTTGGTAATCGAAATCGACGACGTGTTCGAGGCGAAAATCGTCTCCGGCGGGCAGACCTTGTCGAGCTTCTGCAGCAGCGCAATCTTCGCGTCTTCGTTTTCGATCACCGCCTCGATCACGAAGCCGACTTTGGCCAGGTCCTCGAGGTTGGTGGTGGTCTCGACCCGGCGCATCACGCGATCGCGCTCTTCGGGCTTGAAGCGCCCGCGCTCGATCATGCGGTCCAGGTTGCGCGCGATCGTATCGACCCCGCGCTTGCACATTTCCGGCGCGATATCATGCATCACGACCGCAATTTCCGCCTGCGCCGCGACCTGCGCGATTCCCGCACCCATCTGCCCGGCACCGACGACACCGATCTGCTGCAAACTCATTCGTCTCTCCGAAACGTACTCAGTCCTGAACTAGAGGTACGGGATATAATTCTTGAGCGAGCTGAGCAACGCCGCGACGTCGGCCTCGTCGCCAAGCTCGCGGCACAGGATCTCGTAGTAACCCTTGACACGGCCGCGCTCCTGGTTCTCCGGCGCTTCAGCGAGCAGCGCCTGGAAGTCTTTGAGAATCGCCTGTGCTTCGAGTTTTTTCTTGACCGGAATCGCCTCGTCATCGACGGCGATCAGCAACCGGATATGATCGATCATCCGATTCATCACGGCGAAGTCGCTGCGATCTTTTTCCATCGTCGATTCTGCAATCAGTGATGGTCGGGCGGCTCCTCGCCACCGACCCAGGTGCCCGCGCCGCCGCCGCTGCGCATCGCGGTGCGCACCTTCATCACGTCTTCGGGCGATTGCCGCCCCGGCATCCCGAGGTTGCGCATGAGGACATTCGTCATGCTCGAGGTCAGCCGGTCGCGGATGGTAGGCTCGGCGCCGATTTGCGCGTCTAGCACTACATCGACCTGCTCGCGAGTGAGTCCTTCCTCGACGAAAATGTCGACCAGCCCGGCCAATCCGACTTCACCGCCTGCGCGATGCACTATTGCGACGACTTTCGCACACGGTGTGCAGACGCGGCGGATAAGGCCGGCGCGCTTGCTGCAGTAGACGCATCGCATCGGGAGATTGACCGCCTCACTCAACCCTGAAACAGAAGACCCTAAAAAAAAGCGGCGGTGCGCACGACAAAAAAAATCGGCGGGCCCGCTTCACTTTTGAAGTTACTACCGCCTCTGCATCGTCGCAAGTATGGCGAAGATCGTCTCATTTGACATCGCGGAGAGTCGCGACTAGTATCGGAATTGAGAATCATTCTCAGAATTATCGCGCTATGACACAAACCGCAGTCGCCTACTTCTTCTACTCGCTTGGCATCCTCTTTCGCGAAGGGATGGAGGCGATGCTGGTGGTCGTTGCGCTCGCGGCCGGCACGCGCGGCGCGGGACGAATCGGGCGCGCGCGCGACATTTACGCAGGCGCGATAGCCGCGATCGTCGCGAGCATCGTACTGGCGTGGGCCGTCAATCATCTGATCACCGACGACGCCAGCGACACGCTCGAAGGCGTCTTCCAACTGTTCGCCGCCGCGACGCTTTTCTATGTCAGCTCCTGGATGACCTCGAAGGGCCAGTCGGATCGCTGGATGAAGTTCATATCGCACCAGCTCGAGAGCGCCAAGCGCAGCACGATTCCAGGAATCGCGCTCGGGCTGACCGCGTTTCTCGCGGTGATGCGCGAAGGCGCCGAGACGATCGTCTTCTTTCAGGCGCTGACCAACGGCGCGACCGGAGTTGCCGAGCGTCACGCGGTGGCCGCCGGTATCGTCGCGGCCGCGGTCGCGCTGGCCGTGTCGTTCGTGGTCATCAGGCGCGCCGCGGACAGAATCCCGATGAAGATTTTCTTCCACGCGACTTCGATCATGCTCTACGCGCTGGCGATCGTGTTTGTCGGCCAGGGCGTCGCGAGCTTGCAGGAAGCGTCGGTGGTGCCGGCCACGTTCGTGGACTACGCGCCGACGATTCCGATGCTGGGCCTGTTCCCGACGATTCAAACGCTCGGCGCGCAGGCGTTTCTGCTGATACTCGCGGCGGCCGCCGTGTTCGTCCCGCGCAACGCCGCCGCCCGCCAAGTCAGGGTCGCGGAGCGCGCAGCGATGCAGCGCGCCCAGCGGGGTTAGCGCCGGGCTCGGGCGCGTCGGCGACGGAATCGCCGTCGCCGAACAGGACCGTCTCCACGTCGGAACTCAGCTTCTCGGAGATCACCAGCGCGCGGAAGCCCATCCGCGTGCATTGATCGACCATCGGGTCGCGCGCGACCGCACTCTGACGCGCGTGCTTCAGCGCGACGCGCAAATCCTGCGTGCGATCGAGCAGGACCGACAGCCGCGCCTCGACGATCGCGGCCGAGTTGCCGCCGCCCGTCGCGAGATCGAGCGCCAGCGACTCGTCGTGCTCCGAGTCGGCCAGCGCATGCAGCGCATTCTTGATTTCGGTGCACGCCGCTTCGGGGCCGTTCTCGGGCCCGGCTGACAAGTCAGCAGCAAGAGCTGGTTGATGCGGGACAAACAGCACCGCAGCAAGCACGAGTAGCATCCGGGTAGATACTAAAGAACGTTTTCCTCGCTGCTCTCGTAGCCGAGCGAACTCAGGAACGCCTCCTTCTGGCCGGACGGCATGATGTAGATTCCGTCCCATCCGCAGACCTCTTCGCAGAGCAGGCATCCGACGCAGGTCTTCTCGTTGACCCGCACCTTGCCGAGATAGACCGCCGTGTTCTCCGGCGACGGCGCGATGCAATCGAACGGGCAAACGTCGACGCACACGCCGCATCCGTTGCAGTTGTCGGGATGGACGACGGCGACCGGGCGCTCGGCGCGCTTGAGCACGTGGGTTATCTCGTTGTGATTGTTCATGATCGCGTCGTCGGGGCAAATCACCCCGCACGCACCGCAATCGATGCACATCGCGGCCTCTATGTAATAAACCTTTTTCGACAGGCCCGAGATGGCGCCGGTGGGGCAGCGTTTTTCGCACGCGCTGCATCCGGTGCAATTCTCGGCGATGATCGTGAATGGCATTTTTTTTCCTGGTGGCCTACTTCCTCATCTCGTCGATGATGCGTTCGCGATGGCCGTGCTCGATGAGCTGATCGTTGCGGCGGGCCTGCTTGAGGGCGACATAGGTGAAGAACATCACCAGGATCATCATGGCGATGATCGGGATGTTGTCGGGAACGGTCAGGATTTCGAGAAACTGCTGAAACCCGGTAATTTGCACGATAGAATCCTCGACAGTCTGCTCAGTCTTCCGAGATCAGAGTTACCAACGACATTAGCCGATGTCAACTTTGCCGGGGCGATGGATACGTCCGGCTAATCGCATCCTGCGGCGGCGGCTCTGCTGGAGAAAGGTAACATGGTTCTAAATCTGGAAATTGCGTTTTTTTGACATTTGGCATCTCCTGCACTTTCTCCTCTTTCTCTTCCGTTCGGCGGGTGCGTGTGACGGTGGGAACGCACTGGCAGAGCGATTTTTTTAGAGACGAATGATGAATTCGGATGGGCTGGATTGGCTTGATACGAGGTGAGTGCGTCGAGGGGAGTGAGGAATTCATGCTTTGTATTGTGGCAGAGCGTGATGACAACGGTTGTCGGCTGGGGTGACCCCTGCACCCAGTGACTTTGGTCGTGCCCCAGTGCCGCGCTCCTCCGTCGCGCTGGGATCCACCCTTCCTTGGGCACGAGTGACCTCCTTCGGGTTCGCTCAGGACCGGGCTCTGCACCTAGTGACTTTTGGTGGTGCTCCAGTGCCGTGACTGTGTATGACGCGGACGGTGAACGGAAAGAGTCGAACATCGCACACATTCTGGCAGCATAATTTGGAAAGCATAAGGCGTAAAAGTTCAGGGGACTCCGGGGACTGTTGGCATCGTGAGCAGCAGGTAGAATCCCGCATCGGCAACCGGTTTCCGATTATCTTCCCGTCGCCCTGCAAGGGAGAGGATCGAAGGTGAGGGTCCATATTCAGCACGCGATTCAGTTCGCGCGCGATTCAAGATTCTGGAGATCTGGCAACTCGGGTCTTTCTGGTCAAATCGACACTCGGTTACCGACGTACTCGCGCTCTCGTACAAGAGTGAGCTACCATACACGGTTGTGCGAAAACGCGTCTCTAAGTTCACACTAATCAAGCCGAAATCTCCGAAGCACCAGTGCGTCATGTGCGGCAAGAAATTTAGCAACTACCCTATTCCTCCGCATCGGCGCAAAGATACCCGCGAGGAATGTATCGGTTTCGTCTCTACTCCCACACTGTAGATCTGTCCTACTAAGCTGTTCGAGCCTTCACGAGCTGATCCTTCAGCCCTTCAAGAGCTCGAAAAAACCATCTGCTAAATGCGAAGTAGTCATTGAAGTAGGCTGCGGTGTCGCTCGACTCAACGCCCTCGATAAAAGCGAAGTCTCGATAGCTGGCGCGTAGTCGCATGTGATACGGAAAATCGAAAATGGAGAGTTGGAACGTCTTCAAGAATTCCTCTTTAGCACGCCGATGCGTCTGCCGCGTAAAACTTGGAATTTTTCTGAAGCGTTGCCACTCGTCCAACTTATAGAGGGCGATCTTCTTCATTGCTAATTCGGTATGCTGATCCTTGAGCAAAGGGGAACGCAGGTTTGCGCCCGGCGGTTCTCGGTAGGAGAGTATTGACCGATTATAGACTCTGTTCAGCTTGGGCTCACTGAATGCAATCTCTCCTTTTGCTAGCAGTGTCGTGAATTTTGTTGAGCACTTCGTATGCGAGATCTTGAAGGACCTTGGATCAAGAGTGAAGAGGTAATCAACCGTCATCATCAAGTTGAACAGAAGATAGTAGGTTTTCACTGGAAGCCAGCTTGTGGAAGCGTACGAGTAGTCGTGATCCGTCCGAACAATATTCGCCTCATCTATTAAAGACTTTTTCGTTAGGTCGATGAGATTCTTCTTCTCATCTAACGAAGGTATTGATGCGTTCGTGATCCGCCGAACGTTAGTATGTGAGAGTGTTGAGCGTTCTATAAGGTGTCTCAGCGAACGAATGTAGTTGTGATGAGTTCGAAAATCTTCTTGCCCTTTGCTCGCGATCGTCCATGCCATCGTCTTGAGAGTCTACCAGCCGGTTGGCATGACTGCATCTTATGGCTTGCACCCTGCCACTCCATGCGGGCAGAGTAGTTTTGCATGGCTGGTCAACCGCAAGCTTCGCCGTATACCGCTGCTGCGCCGCGCGGGGTCTTCAACCTGGCTTGGGGCGTAGTCGCGACGTTTTTGTCGGTGGTGTGGACCGCGATTTGCGCGACCTGCGCGGCGGGCGCGGCTTTGATGAACAAGCCGCACTGGGTGACGCTCGTCACTCGCGCTTGGGGGCGCGGGATAATCGGGGTTTCCGGCATAAAGGTTAAAATCGAGGGTCTCGAGAATCTCGACGGCCTGAAATCGTACGTTCTCGTTTCCAACCATCAGAGCTTCTTCGACACCTTCGCGATCGCCGGTTTCATTCCGGGAGAGCCTCGTTTCGTCGCCAAGAAAGAGTTGCTCAAAATCCCGCTGGTCGGCTTCGCGATGCAACGCGGCGGGCACATCCTCATCGACCGCGACTCGGGCGGCAAAGCGATTCGCAAGGCGATCCAGATCATCCGCGGTGGCCTCGACGTCTGCATCTATGCCGAGGGCCATCGCTTCAACGACAACCGCGTGCACGATTTCGAAGACGGGGCGGCGTGGCTCGCGATCCTGTCGAAGCTGCCGGCGGTGCCGATGTCGATCAGCGGGTCGGGCCGCTTTTACCCGCGCGGCGCAATGATCGTGACGCCGGGCCTGACGATGCGCATGCGGATCGGAAAGCCGATCCCGACCGAGGGTCTGCGCAGCGCCGACCGCACCGAGCTGACGCACAAGCTCGAGGAAGCGGTGCGCGCGAGCTTCACGACCGAGGCCTGAGCGCGTGCAAGGCCCCCTCACTTCAGAAGAGGGGAACAAGAGCAGCGGAGAACAATTGACCTCTCCCCTAGTGTCGTGTCCCGTAAATAACTTGAAGAACAAAACCCTAACCCCTGGCCCCTTCCCCAGAAAGAATGGGGAAGGGGAACAGAAGATCCTCTGGTGAATGCCGCCGTCCTATCCCCCTACCCCCCTTTCTGGACCGGAAAGGGGGAACCGGACCGGAGAGTCTCTTGGCTGGTCGTACGAGAATGAACCACGACTTTCTGAAGTTATTTGCGGGACACCACACTAGCAGGGAGAGGGGGGACGGGAGCGAAGAAAAGCCTGGTGTACACTCCTTGACGGAGCGCTAGCGCGAGGATTTCTTAGCCGCTTCCTGTTATCCGGAGATACTCGCGGAATTGTCACCTTGCGGAGCGGGCGGGCGGGCGTCTATACCAAGAGCTGAAGTCAGAGGAGGTCGAATCATGACCGCAGCTTCGGTTCCTGAAGATTCGTCGGCGCAATCTTATCCGGTGGTTGAGACTGCTTACGGTAAGGTTCGTGGCGTTGCCGCGAAGGGAGTCGCCAGCTTCAAGGGCGTTCCGTATGGCGCTTCGACGGCGGGACGCAATCGCTTCATGCCGCCGGTCGCGCCTGCGCCGTGGGCTGGTGTGCGCGACGCGCTCAGCTATGGACCGAGCGCGCCGCAGAATCCCTCGTCGATGCGCGGGCTGGTCGATCCGCGGAGCGGATTTGCCGCGTACGCCGACGCCGATGGTATCGCGGAGAGCGAGGACTGCCTCGTGCTCAACGTGTGGACACGAGAAGCGCACGACGATCGCCAGCGGCCGGTGATGGTCTGGCTGCATGGGGGAGGATTCCAGGCGAGCTCGGGCTCGCCGCCGATTTACGACGGCAGCAACCTGGTGCGGCGCGGCGAGGTGGTGGTCGTGAGCGTCAATCATCGCCTCGGCGCACTGGGCTATACGTATTTTGCCGGCATTGGCGGCAACGAATTTGGCGATTCGCGCAACGTCGGCATGCTGGACCTGGTCGCGGCGCTGGATTGGGTGCGCGACAATATCGCGAAGTTCGGCGGCGATCCCGGCAAGGTGACGATCTTCGGTGAATCGGGCGGCGGGCAGAAAGTCTCGACGCTGCTCGCGATGCCGGCGGCGAAGAACCTGTTCCATCGCGCGGTGGTGCAGAGCGGTCCGGGACTCAAGATGAATCGCGTTCGTCACGCCGATGAGGTCGCGGAGATGCTGCTGGCCGAGCTTGGACTCAGCCGCGCGCAGGTCCGCGAGGCGCAGTCGGTGCCGGTGGAGCGAATCGTCGCCGCACAGGCTGCGGTCCAGGCCAAGCTCGGTGCGCGCGTCCCGGGCTTCATCCAGGGTTTCTCGCCGGTGGTCGACGGAGTCACGTTGCCGCGCCATCCGTTCGATCCGACCGCGCCCGACGTTTCCGCTGATGTGCCGCTAATCATCGGCTACAACCGCACCGAGATGACGCTGTTCGTCGCCGGCGATCCGAAGGCGTTCGCACTTGACGAGAGCGGGTTGCATCGGCGCGCGGGTCGTCTGCTGGGCGAGAACGCGGAGCGCGTGATCGAGATTTTTCGCAAGGAGAATCCCGGCGCGAGTCCCTCGGAGCTGATGTTCCTGATTGGAACCGAGTATCCGACCGCAGCCTACTCGAGAAAAATTGCGGAGCGCAAGGCGGCGGCGCACGGCGCGCCCGCATACCTGTACCGATTCGATTGGGAAACGCCGGTCGCGGGCGGCCGGCTCAAGTCACCGCATGCGCTCGAGATACCGTTCGTGTTCGACAACACCGCGCTGGCGCCGCGCCTGACGCCCGACCGCCCCGACGTTACCGCTCTTGCGCATGCGATGAGCGATCGATGGATCGCGTTTGCGCGCAGTGGCGAGCCCAATGCGGACGCGGCGCCGCGATGGCCGGCGTACAGCGAATCGCAGCGCGCGACGATGATCTTCAACAGCGAATGCAGGATCGAGAACGATCCCAATCAAGCGCAGCGGCTGGCGATCGACAGTATCCTGTTTCCGCAGAGTACGTGATCGAGCGACTTACGAGAACAAATCGCCGACCAGGTGGAACGGATACATAACCACCGAACCGACACCGTCCAGTACCGAGCCGACCGTACTGGATGTGGAATTTGTTACTCGATTCGTAGTGTACTCGGCCTGCTGCGACGCGCATCCGGTAAGCACGAAAAGCGCGCCCGCAGTCAGTAGAATCGGCATAATTCGCTTTAATTTCGACATAAATGCAATCTCCAGAAGTACTTGGAGATCTAATGAAGCAATGCCTGTGCCCGCGAGCGTTCAGGCCTTGCGATCGAAGATGTACAGGGGGACCTGGTTGGCGAGTTTGGGATCGATCGCCAGGATACGGCGTCCCGACTCGATCTGAATCGCGCCGGCGTCGAGGCCGGCAAGGTGAAAATTCGCTACAACTTGCTCGACGTCTTCGGCCTCGAGCCACAGACCGATCATCCCTTCGCCCGCAGAATTGATCGTGGCGCCGACGAGACGAATTTCCGCGCCGCCGACTTTCACCGACGCCGATTTCCCGTCCGCCGATCTGACTACCGCAAAGCCGAAGTTCTTTTCGTAGATCGAAGCCGCGTCCGCAAGATCGGAGGTCGCGACTTCGAGAGTGTCGAGGCGTTTAATCATAGTCACTGAAAAGACAGGGCCGGATCGCTCCGGCCCCGCGTCATTCACGATACTTTTCCTTGCGTCCCGCGACTAACCTTTCGGCTTCAGCGTGAAATTCGTCGTAGCGGTCGCGCCGTCTTTCACGCTGGCTTTCTGATCGTCGGTGCCCAGCTTTTCCTGCCACACTTCGACGGTGTAGTCGCCCGGCGGCACGTCCGCGATCGAGTAGTTGCCCTTGTCGTCGGTCACCGCGAAGTACGGAGTGTCGGTCACGTACCACCATCCGTGCATCCAGTTGTGCACATCGCAGGTGACTTTGATCACATCGGGTTTGTCGACCACATGCTTAATCACTTTCTGGAACTTGGGCTGCGCGGCATTGAACTGGGAATCGCTTCCGACATAGGTGTGGATGTTGTGCAGAATCCCGTCCGAATTGGTGATATCGACGGTGCTGCCGGCCGGGAACGCGAGCACGTGCGGCACGTAGTCGCATCCCTTCTGATCGAACTTTACTTCGGTGGGCTTCAGGTCGCCCTTGGCGCCTTTCACGATCACGACCGCGTTGGCGATTCCGCCGCTACTGTCAACGATCAGGTCTTCCTGGAAGTGCTGATGCAGCCCACAAACTTCCTTGTCCTTGGTCACTTCGACCGGCTTGGGCGCGGGCGCCGTGCCGTCATACTTGACGGTCCCGCTAATCGTGCCGCCGGCGGCGCTCGCGAGGCTGGGGCAGACGCTCATGCTGAGCGCGACACCGGCGCACGCCGCCAGTACAACTGCATACTTTTTCATTACTATGATCTCCTTGAAAGTTCCCCGGATCTTTTACTCAGATGAACAAACTCTCACCTTAGCCAATAATCAGTTGAAAACTCAATCGACTAGCTGATCGTAAACTACTTCTTACTCACTTTCGCCACTTTCGCCGGTGTGGGCGCGGCATTACTCACTTTCGCCGGAACCTCCGCCACCTGGCCCGGAAGTGTCTCGCCCGGATGAGTGCCAAACCAGAAGATGTAGTCGCGCATCGCGCGGATCTGTTCGTCCTGATTGCCGGCCAGAATGTCGGTCGGGCCGCCGGGATAGAATGACGGCATCTTGGTGCCCGGCATCAGCGACGGAGGATTCGCGATCCATTTCAGTATCCAGTCGGGATTCAATCGGTGATACGCCAGCGAAAGATCGGGCGCCCATCCCTCGGGTGGACCCTCGGGCTTCTTGTCGCCCTGCTGATGGCAACTGAAGCAGCTGAAATAATCCTTGGACATCAGCTTCGCGCCCGCCTGCAGTTCGGCCGGTGGAACCATGTTGGTGTTGATGAACATATACGGCACGTTGATGTCCGAGAGCGCCGTGAAGTAGTTCACGATGGTGTCGTCTTCGCCGTTGGTGAAGTGGAAAGTCGGCATCCTGATCTTCAGCCACGGACGAATCGGTGTCGGTCCCTGCAGGAATGTGAATAGCCACTCGGGCTGTACCCTGAAGCCCTCGCCATTGAGTATTGGCGGCGCCAGGGTGATTTGATCTTCAGGATAGAAACGGCGGATGTAGCCGCCACGATTGTCGACGATATGGCAGCCGACGCAGTTGTAGTAATTGACCATCCGCCGGCCCGCGACGATTTGCGTCTGATGCTCCGAGCCGGGGTCGCGGTAGCGCTCCTGCACCGTGCCCTGCGTCATGCCCGCCAGGAACACGACCAGGTTGTTGATGTCGGCGTCGTCGAAATCGAAATTCGGCATCAACTGCTCGACGTCCTTGGTCTGGTAAATGCGCGGCGTCTGCAGTTTATGGAACGTCCATTGATCCCAGGTCTCGGGAATCTGCGTCTGGTTGCCGAAGAACAGTTCGTCGAGATGCTTGGAGCCGAAGGTCGTCAGCTCGACGCCGATGCGCGACTCCTTGTCCATCCCTTCGATCTCGTGGCATCCGAAGCATCCGTACTTGCGCACCAGCGCTTCGCCCTTCTTGATGTTCTCGGGATCCTTGAGCGCGGTATCGACGCCGGCATCTTCTTTTTTCTCGCCATGCGTCATCAGGAACGCGGTCAGCGCTTCAGCTTCGTGATCGCTCAGGCGCAGCGACGGCATCGCGGTGTGCGGTGAGAAGTCGCGCGGGTTCTTCAGCCATGTGTAGATCCATGACGCGGAAGTTTTCTCCGCGATCTTGCCGAGATTGGGCGCGAAGTCCTTGGTCGTGCGCGCCTGGTTGGGCTTGAAGCCCTCGGCAACGCCGACCGGTGCTCCATATTGGTCCGGCTCGATCGCGTGGCATCCTTTGCAGCCCACCGATTCGAACAGCCCCTCGCCCTCTTCGACGAACGCCGGATTCTTGATGTCGGCCTCGAGCGTCGGCAGCTCCGGATGGGCCGTGAGCCAATCCTTCGAATTCTTCGACGAGCTGTCGAAGATGAACGCCGCGAGCTGCGTCGCTTCATCCGTCGAGAACATGAAATTCGGCATGCGCGTGTGCGGACGGAACACATGCGGGTCGGTAATCCATCGCACGGTCCACGACGGATCGAGCTTCGCCGACGCGAGCTTCAGGTACGGGCCGATCTTCGGCATGTCCTCGTAGCCCGCGAGCAGATGGCATCCCGCGCACCCCATCTGCTGGAACATGCGCTCGCCTTCGACCCAGTTCGCCGCGATCGGTTTGCCGGCCGCGTCGTGCAGCGAGCCGACGTCGATATGACACTTGATGCATCGCGACTGCATCTTGTCGCCGCGCAGCATCGGCGAATCCCAATCCTTATCGTCGCCATGCGCGAGCCGCACGGAGCTGACCGCGGGCCCCTGCCCGTCGTGACACGGAGTGCATCCGAGCTTATCGGGCGGATGCTTCAATATGATCTGATCGAAGTTGCTATGCGTGCGAAACGGCTCGGGCGCATTCTCGAAGCCCTTCTTGTCGGCGCCCATGTGGCAACTCTGGCATCGATCGACTCGCGCAATCGCCTCGTCGAAGGCGTTGCGGTCGAAGTCGTCGATCGCGGTCTGCTGAATCTTCGGAATTTTCGGATAGCGGAACAGGATGGTGCTGCGGAACTTGACCGGGATCATCCACGAGTCGGCCTTGTCGAAAAAGTCGTCGCGCTTGGCGGTCAGCTTCTTCATTTGCTCGGTCAGGCTCTCGACCTTCGAGTTGAGCGCCTCGATCTGATCCTTGACCGCCTGCAGATTGGCCACGGCCTTGTCGGAGACGATCTGTTCCTGCGCGAGTTCCGCGTTCAACTTGTCGATTTCAGCTTTGTACGGAGCCGGATCCTGCTTGTACTGGATAGCGTGGTTGTAGTCGTACCATCGCTCAGTCAAGTACGACTTGGTGAACCGCACCAACTGATCTTTGTCGTTGGCGGTGTTGTTGAGATCGACCAACTGCGAGCGCAAATCCGTCAGCTTGGCCGCGGTGGCGCCGGAGTCGAGTTCCTTCCGCGCCTCGGCCAGGTCCTTCGAGACTTTCTGATACGTTGGATCGGCGTTGAGGTGCGTCTGCTCGTCAGCCGCGTCCTTCATGTAGTTGTCGTAGGCGAGATGATCCCACTCAACTTGATATTGCTTCCACGGGCGGCGCGAGATGTTGTCATCCCATATCGACCAGACCGCGCTGACCAGCAACACCGCTACCAGCAGCACGAACAACGCGCTGTATGACTTCCCTTCTTCGGTGGGATCAAGCCCCGGTCTGCCCGCCATCGGCGCTACCTACCCTCAGCTCCAAATGCCGCCGCGCGGCTGCTTTTCAAATACTCACTCGAATAGTCAGTAGTCATTTGCCCGCGCGAACCCACAAGCCCTCGATGATATAGCCGGCCAGAAATACCAGGATGCCGATCCCGGTGAACTCGTACTCGTGTCCCATCCCGTGCGGCTGCGTGATGCCGACGTAAAGCGCGAACCCGACGTCGGCGAGTCCGAGCGCCTGCAATACTTTGGCGAGGATGAACACGGAATCGTCGCGGCCACGTCAGATGTTAATCCAGGGCGTGACCAGGATGTACTTGATGTTGAGCGCGTGCCGCAACGCCATCTTGATGAACACGCCGGCCATCGCGATCAACAGAAATCCCGTGATGCCGAAACGCACCGGTCCCCACTTCTGCAAAATTTCGGGACCGCCGCCGGGAAACGCGGACCACGGATCACCCGCGGGCCGCGATCGTATCCAGAAATACAGCGCCGCGTAGCCGACCACGAAGTAGCCGCCTATCAGGAACAAGCCGAAGAGTGCCGACGCCAGGTAGTCGCGGAAGCCGAACATATACGGCAAATCGACGTTGGTCAGCGCCTCGACCAGATGCGGATCCCAGACCTGGCCGGGCCAGAACCAGTTCCAGCCGGGGCCGCGGAAAAACGTGCCGATGATGATGAACGAGACCCACAAGATGTGGAAGCCGATGAAAAAAGTCAGGATCTCGAAGTACCGCTCGCGCAGGGTGTAGTAGCCGTTACCTTTCGGGTTGATGTCGAGATACGGAACCAGCATCAAGCCCACGATGATGAAGCTCGGCAGGACGACGCCAGCATACCACGGGTCGAAGAACACCAGCATTTCCTGCAGGCCCAGGAAGTACCACGGCGCCTTCGACGGATTGGGCGTGCGGGTAGGATTCGAGGGCTGCTCGAGCGGCGCGTTGAGCAACAGCGACCATACCGTCAGCACGATGATGACCAGCAGCGTCATCAGGAATTCGTTGCGCACGAGGAACGGCCAGGTGTGCAGCTTCTCTTCGACGCCGCCGGCCGCCTTTTTGATCGGGACTTCGATTCGCTTCGAGCCGCCGCCTGCCGCCGGCGTCCTTGCCGCCGCTCCGCCCCCACCCGCCGCGCGCATCACGATGCCGCCATCCTTACCTTCCGGGCTTGCCATGATTAATCCCTTAGTGAGGCGCTCCGTCGTCGTCGTCGCTCCACGGCGGCGGCGCTGCCAACACGTACATTAGATATAGCAAGAGCAACATGCCGATCGGCACCGACAGCACCCGCACGATTCCCTGGTGCAAAAACCACGAAAATACGTCTCCCATCCTCAGCCTCGGCCAGTCCTAGAGCGGCCCCGACATGCCGTCGCGCCGGATTCGCCAGAAGTGCACCGCCATGAAGATGCTCGCGATCAACGGAAAAAATATGCAGTGCAAAATGTAGAATCGCAGCAGTGTATGCGGTCCGATTTCGGCGCCGCCGAAAATAAATGCGCGCGCGTCGTAAACCGGATTCACTCCCAGCACTTCATGGAACGGGCCGCCATGCCCGAGCAGCGGCGTCGCGCGCGCCATGTTCGAGCCGACCGTCACCGCCCAGATGGAAAGTTGATCCCACGGCAGCAGGTATCCGGTAAACGACAGCAGCAGCGTCAGCACCAGCAGGATCACGCCGACCACCCAGTTGAACTCGCGCGGCGGTTTGTACGAGCCCGTCATGAACACGCGGAACATATGCAGCCACACGGCGATGACCATGCCGTGCGCGGCCCATCGATGCATATTGCGCATCAACATCCCGAACGGCATGTCGAACTCGAGGTACTTCATGTCGGCGTACGCGTATTCCGCCGTCGGCCGATAGTAGAACATCAGGTACACGCCGGTGACGACGGTCACGAGGAACAGCAGGAACGTGATGCCGCCCATGCACCAGGTGAAGCGCAGGCGCACCGTATGCTTCTGCACTTTCGACGGATGCAGATGCAGCCACACGTTGCCGGAGACCATCAGGATCCGGTTGCGCGGCGTATCCTCGTAGCCATGCCTGAAGATCGACTGCCAGGCCTGCGAATCGGTTATCTGGCGTTTCGTTTCGTTCCAGTCAAACTTAGCCATCCGCTACCACCCAAAACTCCGACGGAGCCGCCCGCAATGGACGCTCACATCAATCTCAGCAAAATCTGTAAAAAATTCCAACCGTTACGATTTTAATGCTCGCAAGTCAGCTCGAAATCCGGCGTAAGCCTACCTAATTTTGAACGATCTCTGCAACAAAGAAGACTCATTGAAATGCAAGTTTTGCGGATGGACTATTCAGTCGCTTCTGCCGCCGCTTCCCCTCTCCCGGAGGGAGAGGTCGCGCCGCCGCGGCGCGGGTGAGGGACCTTATGGAGCGCGCGTTTCGCGCGCGATTCAATGTTTTGGTTTTTTTTGGTTCTCCGCGTGGCTTGTCTTCCCCTCCGGAACTGCAAAATTCCTGGAGTCGTGCCTTCGTCCGAAGCATCTCACGAAACCGCCCGCAAACTGCGCCGCGAGCAAACTCCTGCGGAACAGGTCCTTTGGCGTCATCTTCGCGGCAGACGAATGTGCAACGTGAAGTTCAGACGTCAATTTCCGATCGGTGCGTATTTCATAGATTTTTGTTCAATCGAACGCCGACTGATAGTCGAACTCGATGGCGGCCAGCATGCGGAACGATTTAACGAGGACGAGAAGCGCACGTCGTTGCTCAATTCGATGGGGTATCGCGTGCTTCGATTTTGGAATGATCAGGTCCTGGAAAGCACTGACGAAGTGCTGGGCGAGATCGAGAGATTTCTGAGCTCTGATTCTTCGGAATCTTGAATCGCGCGCGAGGCGCGCGCTGAATAAGATCCCTCACCTTCGATCCTCTCCCTTTGGTAGAGGGGAAGAAAAAGCATCTCACGAGACCGCTCGCAGAATGTGCCGCGAGCAAACTCCTGCGGAACAGATCCTCCGGTGTCATCGCTTCGCGCGGCTATCGGATGCTTCGTTTCCGGAATGATCAGGTGCTCGTGAGCCTTGGGGAAGTACTGGACGAGATCGAGAAAGTTCTGAGCTCTGATTCTTTGGAATCTTGAATCGCGCGCGAAGCGCGCTGAATAAGGTCCCTCACCTTCGATCCTTGTATGTTGCGATCAAAGTCCGAAGATGGAGTAGGACGAGGGCGCGGTAGGCCGATTCGGCCTGGGTCGATAGAGACCGAGGGAGAGCGTGGTCGCCGCGCCCATAACTCCGGCCAAGAGCCCGAACAGTCGCTGGGGCGGCGCACGGCGCAGAGCCCGAATCGCGCAAGGATGGGCGGTGCCGGAAGCAGCAGTGGAGGCGGTAGGATGCAAGCAGCGGTGGTGGTGGTTGGGATCGATGTGAGCAAGCGCACGCTGGAAGTAGCGTTGTCCGACGGCGGCGGCTTCAGCGTTGCGAACAACGAGGACGGGATAAGCGAGTTGCTGGCGCGGCTGCGGCCAAGCGGCGCCGCGCTGGCGGTGCTGGAAGCTTCGGGTGGCTATGAGCGCCCGGCCTATCTGGCGCTGTGGGCGGCGGGGATGCCGACCGCGCTAATCAATCCGCGCGTCGCCTATCACTTCGCCCAAGCTAATCGGCAATTGGCAAAAACCGATCAGCTCGACGCGCGTGGGCTATGTGAGTTTGGCTTGCGCATGCAGCCCCAAGCGCTGCCTCCGCCGGAGGCGGCGGATGAAGAACTCAAGGCCCTGGCCGTACGCCGGCGGCAAGTAATCAAGATGCTGGCGGCGGAACGCACCCGGGTGCAGCAGGCGCCGCGCTCAGTGCGGTCCAGCATCAAGCGCATGGTCCGGGCGCTGGAGCGCGAGCTCGGTGCGATCGACCATCAGATCGAACAACGGCTGCGGGACAATCCGCGCCTGGCGCAGCGCTGCGCGCAACTCGAGCAGGTGCCGGGACTGGGGCCGGTGACCTGCGCGATCCTGGTCAGCCGGCTGCCGGAGCTGGGACTGCTCGGGCCCAAGCAGGTCGCAGCGCTGGTCGGAGTCGCACCGTATGACCATCAAAGCGGTGAGTGGCGCGGGCGCAGCCCGATCTTCGGCGGCCGCGCCGAGGTGCGCAGCGCCCTGTATATGGCCACCCTGTCTGCGATTCGCTGCAACCCGGTGCTGCGCAGCTTTTATCGCCGGCTGCGGGCGGCCGGTAAACCGGCCAAGGTCGCCATCATCGCGGCCATGCGCAAGCTGCTGGTCATCCTCAACGCGATGCTCAAAACCAATTCGCCCTGGAGGCCGCCATGCGCCGTCGTCGCCTGACTCATAAGGCATCATCCGCGCCACCCTCTCAAACACCTTTGGAGGGTGGCGCGGATGATGCCGCTCCCTTGACTCTCAACACAGTCGCTCTCCCTTTGGGAGAGGGGAAGAAGTCCTCTCCTATGATTGCGGCTTGCTCGGGGTGCGGCGGAAGCGGCTGAAGAATGCTACTATCAGGCCCCAAAGCACCATCAGCACTGCGATTCCGATTATGCCGAGGCCTACGCCAGCGAGGATTCCTGTTGCGCACAGGACCGCGCCTATCACCAGCAGTGGAATCGCAAACGCTATCGGGTTGAATGGATCGTTGCGCGCCGCCCGCTCGACCATCGCGGCCGCCTGCTCCGCCGTGCCCGCGTCCTCGTTGCTCTCTTTCAGCAGGCTCACCGCGTAGTCGGTGAGTTCCTGCCGATTGGGCATCGCGCGCAAACGGTCGGCGAGCTCTTTGGCAAGCTCCTCGACGCGTTCGTCGTTGGCCTGGGAGTCAGAGTCGGGTTTGTTCGATTCAGCCACGCTGCGCTTGTCTTCTCGCGATGACTACTCGAAGACGCTCACGCGTTTTTGCGCGCGACTATCACCGTATGCACCGACCGCGGGCTGATCTTTTCGTTGCGCTCGAGCGTGATCGGATGGTCCTTGAGCACGTCCTTCTTGCGCAGCTTGGTGGTCCATCCCAGTTGCCGCGCGATCGGATTGAAAATTGTGTTGAGCGCCGCGACCACCGGGTTCGCGCTCTGGAAATGCGTCGTGATCGCAATCCGCCCGCCCGGCTTACACACGCGCACCATCTCGGACATCATCCGGTACGGATCGGGAACCACGGTCAGCACGTGAAACGAGGTGACGTAGTCGAAGCTGTTGTCGGGATAGTCGAGATTGAGCGCGTCGCCCAGGCGCAGCTCGATATGTTTCCAGCCGTGCTCGGTAACGCGCTTCTGTGCGCGCTCGAGCATGTCGGCCGAGGGATCGATCGCGACGACGTGCGCGTAGGGCGGATATCCGTCCAGCGCGATTCCGGTGCCGACGCCCACCTCGAGCACGCGGTTACCGGGCCTGAGATTCAGGCTCTCGATAACCTCATGCTCGCGATCGACAAAAACCCGGCCGAAGAAGAAATCGTAGAAGCGCGCCAGGTCGGAGTAGACGCGGCTCTCATGCGGTTGGGACATCGGAAAAGCTCCCTTGGGTCAGACGCAGCCCAGGAGATCAGCGCGAGGCAGGATGTTCACGACGGCGACTTGCCGGATTGCAACGCGCGTGATTCGCGCGCGTCGCGTCAGGCCGCCGCGTTGACTCCTCGCAACTGACGTTTGACAGAAGTTATATCGCGCTTGCGAAATCGCCACTGGCGGCCCTTCTTGAAGGCCGGAATAATATTGCGCCGCGCAAATTCGTTCACCGTGTCCGGACTCAGGTCCAGCAGGAACGCGACTTCGCGGGAGTTCAGCAGTATGTCGTCTTTATCGGCCATGCGAGTCCAACAAGACGCCTTTCAGGGATTTTGTCGGGACGCGATTTTGTAGTACGCGTCCATCGCCCAAGTCAAGGTAGTAGGCGCCATGTAACTGAAAGTTTGCCCACAGTTTCTGCGAATCCTGAAAACTCGATTGCATCTTTTAGCTTCACTAACGGTGATTAAACGCTAATTCGGGTTAGCTTTCTCATCGAAATTTTGTAGTCATACCAAGCTCGCGTAACCACAATACATGAAAAGAGTCCGGTCAGCACTCCGACGCATAGGGTGACGGCGAAGCCTTTGACCGGTCCCGTTCCGAATTGGAACAGGATCAGCCCCGCCGCGAAGGTCGAGATGTTGGAATCGCGAATCGCCGACCACGCGCGTTCATAGCCGAGCTTCACCGCCTCGCGCGGCGACTTGCCGTTGCGCAACTCCTCGCGCATTCGTTCGTTCACCAGCACGTTCGCGTCGACCGACATACCCAGCGTCAGCACGATCCCGGCGATGCCCGGCAAGGTCAGCGTGGCGCCGAGCGCGGCCATCACGCAGATCAGGAGCAGGATATTCAGCGACAGACCGAAGTCCGCGAGCAGTCCGGCGCCGCTGTAGTATACGGCCATGAAGATCAGCACGGCGCCCGCGCCGATCACGAATGACATCTCACCCTGGCGAATCGAATCGCGGCCGAGCGACGGGCCGACCGTGCGCTCCTCTTCGATTTCGACCGGCGCCGGCAGCGCGCCCGAGCGCAACACGATCGCGAGATCGTGCGCGTCGTCCATCGAGAAGCGTCCCGTGATCTGCACGTGGCCGCCGGGAATTCGTTCCTTGATGACCGGCGCCGAGTAAACGGTGTTATCCAGCACGATCGCCAGGCGCCGCCCGACGTTCTGCGAGGTCATCGCGTCGAAGATGTCCGCCCCGCGGTTGTCCAGCTCGACCGCCACGTATGGACCCTCGAGCCGCGCGCCCGGGCGCACGCGCGCATCCGTAACGACGTCGCCGGTCATCAGCACCGGCGACTCGACCAGGTACGGCTCGCGGCCGCCACTCTCCGCGTTGCCATAGAGGATTTCGTCGCCGGGCGGCGGGCCGTCCTTGATCGCGTCCTGCACGTTTTTCGAATCGTCGACCAGCTTGAATTCGAGCACCGCCGTCTTGCCGATCAGTTCCTTGGCGCGCTCCGGGTCCTGGATGCCGGGAAGCTGCACTAAAATTTCGTTATCGCCCTCTTTGGCGACCGTGGTTTCGCGGACGCCGAGCTGATCGATTCGATTGCGAATCGTTTCCAGCGCCTGATCCATCGCGTTGGTCCGAATCGTCTGCAACTCCTGCGGCTTGTATGCCAGCGAGTACGCCGGACCGACGCTGGACGAATCGGTATTGCTCGACACGATCAAATCCGAGAACGATTTTTGCGCGAGGTCGAGGAACGGCGTGCGATCGGCGCTCGACTTGAGCTTGACGATCAGATTGCCGGAATCGTCGACGGCGACACTGCCGAAATCTATTTTGTTGTCCTTGAGCTCTTTTTTGAGGTCGTCGCCGCGGCGGCGCAACTGGGTCTGGACCGCATCGTCAAGCTTCACGGCCATCAGCAGATGCGTCCCGCCCTGCAAGTCGAGGCCGAGCTGAATTTTGGTCGAGCCGAATCCAGCCTTGAACCAGTCGGGCAAATCGATGTTGAGGCTCGGCAGCAGGATGAGTACCGCCGCCAGCACGATCGCGCCGGCAATGTAGATGCGCGTGAGCCCGCTGCCGTTGGTGAAATGCATGTAGAGAAAGGACACGATCAGCACGAGCAGGATCAGGATCGGTCCGAAACTTTGAGTCTGTTCCACTATGATGAAGCCCCTACTTGTCTTCTTTTTTCGATGACGTCTTATAGCTCGAAATTCCGGAGATTTGCGATCGCTCGACTCGCAGCCTGACGTTGGGCGCGACTTCGAGCGTGATCACTTTGTCGCCGACGTCCTGGATCCGGCCGATGATTCCGCCGGTCGTCACGACCTCGTCGTTGCGCTTGAGCGCGCCCAGCATTTTGGCCGTCTCCTGCGCCTTCTGGTTTTGCGGCCGCAAGATCAGGAAGTAGATGACCGCGACCACCATCGCCATGATTGGCAACGGCCCAGTCATCAACTGCTGGACGAACGACGAATTGTCGGCTGGACTGGCGGCGGCGGCCTGCGCCCAGGCGGTACCTTCGAACAACATCAGATCACGTCCTCAAGACTCAATCTTCAACCGGAACGTCGACCAAGCCAGCTTCAATTTTCGCTAAAAAAACCATTGCAAACGCCCTGAAAGTCCCGGATGCGATAGCATCGCGGCACTGGCGCATCAAGCTCGCATAGAAGTGAAGATTATGCTCCGTCAGCGCGCGCGCCGCGAGTATCTCGCCCGACAAATATAGATAACGCAGGTAGGCGCGTGAATGGGTCCGGCAGGGGCGGCAATCGCAGGCCGGATCGAGCGGCGACGAGTCGCGCGCATGGGCAGCCTGCTTGATCGAGACAGGCCCGTGGCTGGTGAAGGCCATCCCGTTGCGCGCGTTTCGCGTCGGCAGCACGCAGTCGAACATGTCGAAGCCCATCGCGACTGCGGCGAGCAAGTCCGACGGCGTGCCGACGCCCATCAGGTAGCGCGGCTTGTCGGCCGGCATCATCGACGCTGATAGCGCCGCCATCTCCAGCATCGCGGTCTTCGGCTCGCCGACCGAGAGTCCGCCCGCGGCATAGCCGTCGAACGCAATCGAGGTTATCTGCGACGCGCTGGTCCTGCGGAGGTCTTCGAAAATACTGCCCTGGATAATTCCGAACAGCGCTTGCGTCGTGCTTACCCGCGCCGCGAGGCTGCGCTCGGCCCATCGCGCGGTAAGCTCGAGCGACTTGAGCGCGCGGCGATGCTCGGCGGGGAAAGGCGTGCACTCGTCGAGCGCCATCATGATGTCGGCGCCGAGCTGTTCCTGGATGTCGATCGCGCTTTCGGGCGTGAGCATCAGCGGCGCGCCGTCGAGATGAGACCGAAACCGGATGCCTTCCTCATTGATCGAATTGATTTTCGCCAGGCTCATCGCCTGGAACCCGCCCGAGTCGGTCAGCACCGCGCCGGGAAATCCCATGAAGCGCGCGACCCCGCCCATCTCGCGGATCAGCTCGGCGCCGGGGCGAATCGCGAGATGGTACGCGTTGGCGAGCACCATCGTATAGCCCATCGCCCACAACTCGTCGGGCGCCATCGCCTTGACCGCGGCGTGTGTGCCCACCGGCATGAACGCGGGAGTCGCAATCGCGCCGTGCGGAGTCGCGATCCGCCCGACGCGCGCATCACCGTCCACCGCCGTGACGCTGAATTCGATCGGCCCGCCCATCAGAGAATCAACATCGCGTCGCCGTAGCTGAGAAAGCGGTAGCGATGGCGAATCGCTTCGCGGTACGCGGCGAGAATCTGATCGCGTCCCGCAAACGCCATCGCCAGCGCGAGCACCGTCGTTCGCGGCATGTGGAAATTCGTGAGCATCGCGTCTGCCAGCTTGAAGCGAAAGCCCGGATGAATAAAGAGCCCGGTGAAGCCTTCGAGGTCGCCGGTTATCGCCCACGACTCGAGCGCGCGCGTTGAGCTGGTGCCGACCGCGACGATGCGCCCGCCGATTCGCCGCGCATGCTCGACGGCGGCCTGGGTCGCGGGCGGAATCGTGTACCACTCGGATTCCATCGTGTGACTTTCGACCTCGACGGCGCGCACCGGCGCGAAAGTGCCGGGACCGATATGCAGCGTCACTGTCGCGGTGCGGATACCCGCGTCGGCCAGCGCTTTGAACACCTCGTCAGTGAAATGCAGCCCCGCGGTGGGCGCCGCGATCGCCCCGGGCCGCGCCGCATACACGGTCTGGTAATCGTCGATGTCGGCGGGACCGACCGTGCGATGTATATAATGAGGCAGCGCGAGCGTGCCGCCGATTTGCAGTATCTGTTCGATCGAAGTCTCGCCCTCGGCCACAACGATTGGGCGCCCCGGCCGCGCGTAACCGGCAATTCTGAGCGCATGACCGTCGCCCAGGATGAGTCGCGCGTTGTCCTTGAGCACGCGATGCGTCCGTATCAGCGCAAGCCATGCGCCTTCGGGACCTTCAAGCGGACTGGCAGGCCGCACCATCAGCAACTCGACGCGGCCGCCCGATTCCTTCTGCGCGAACAGCCGCGCCGGCAGCACGCGCGTGTCGTTGAGCACGATCAGGTCGCCTTCGCGCAGATGACGGACGAGTTTGTAGAAGCGCGAATGCTCGACCGACTTGGATTTGCGATCGAGCACGAGCAGGCGCGCCTCGTCGCGTCGGGCCAGCGGCTCCTGCGCGATCAATTCCTCGGGCAAGTCGTAGTCGAGTTCAGAAAGCCGCATCTGAGGCAAAGCAGACACTTCTCAGATATCAGCCCACGAGAGCGCGCGCTATGTGCGACGAGGCATTCGCCGCGAATCCGTCAATGCCCGAGCAGCGATCTCCGCATTGCTTGATGTTTGGTTTGCGGATGGAGCCACACGCTCATGACCGCCGGGCAGAATGACGGATCGTCGACCTCAGCAGTGCGCGAGTTGTTCAAATAGGCAAGCGTGCGGTTGGCGTCCGGGCAGAAGATGACAACCTGATCGCCCTGCCGGACGTTGGGAAGAACCTTTTTCATTTCTGCCTGCCAGATTCCAAGTTTGCTTTCGTCGCCAACCTTGAGGCTGCGCATCTCGGCGATCGCGTTGTTAATTAAAGTGTCGGCGGCAACATCCCGGCCCGGTTCGATATCGAGCGCGTGAGGCGCGGCCGCGGACCATCGCGGGCCGACGATCCACAGCGTCGCGTCGTAGACCCGGATGCCCCACCACGATTGGCGTCCTTTCCCGAACGCATGTATTCCCGGCGCATCGGAAAGCACTTGCGGCGGCAACGGCCGATGGCCACCGGGCGAAGAGGCGATCGCGGAGGCAGCGGAAATCAGCACCAGCAGCATCGTCCCGAGTCGCAAACAGGCGGCGGCATGAATTCGGTGTGTCATCAGCAGCCGCAAGCCGAATGGCAGATACTCGAGTGAGTCGGCACGCGACTAGAATGGATAGTTGATGCCTGAGAAGACGGCGGCGCCTTCGCCACCCCATCCGATGTCGACGAAGCCGACCACGAACGGCTCCGCGATTCCGCGAAATCCGATTCCGCCGACCGGGTGCAGATTCGTGAACGGGTTATAGCCCATATCGTGGCCGACGCGTCCCGCTTCGGCGAACGGCGCCAGCTCAAGGATGCCGTGGGTGCCGAAGATAGTCTTGTCCCACACTCGCGTGCGCATCTCGAGGTTCATGACGAACAGATTGTTATCGATGTAGCGGCCGGCGCCGTAACCGCGCAGCGTTTCCTGGTCGGTGAGCAGGCTTTCGTCGCCGCCCAGGCGCGCCTGCGACCAGAACGGCATCTCGTTACCCGCCGGCTCGTACTCGTTGAAAATATGACCCGCAAAGGTGATGCGCTGGCCGACCGAAATATACTGACGCAATTCTCCGCCGAAGCGATTGTACGAAACCGAGCTGCCGAACCTGCGATCCGCATTACCGTAGTAGAGCCGCCCGAGCGTGCCCGAGCGCGGGATATCCACCGAGTCGCGCGAGTCGTATTGGATCAGCACCTGCTGCAGAACCTCGCTGCCACCGTTGATGCCCTTCTGATCCGGAAACAACTTGAAAATCGACGGCACTGAGGTGAACCCGCCATTCTCGATTCGCACGTAGCGCGGGCGTTCCATCAACGAGAGCTGCCATTTCTCACTGAAGTTCAGGCCGAAAATCGCCTCGCCGTAAATCTGCTTGGTCGTGTAGTTGGTCTGGTTGCCGTAGTGGGAGTCATTGCCCGACCCGTAGAAGCGTTCGGTGGGGTCTTTCTCGAAGAAGAAGCGCCCTTCGAACGAGAACCAGTTCTTATGCTGACGGCCGGTCTGGTAATCGATATCGGCGTTGCGCGCGATAGTCTCCTGCGCGCCTCCCTCCGCGTACCAATTGGTGTCCGAGGAGGGATACGCCAGGTAGCGAAAGTTCCCGCCCGGTCCCAGCGTGCTGTTGGAGTTGATATCCGGCGCCAGGATGCTGCTGATCTCGTTCTTGTTGTCGGTGAACAGCCACACCGGCAGGACGCCGTAAGTGACGCCGCCGTTGGGATCGGTCGCGACTTCAGGCACCGGGATGAACGGCCACGAGTTGGGATCCTGCGGCTTGAACGCGCTCCAGTCGTAGCGCGGCCAGCTCCAGGTGCCGGGATCCAACAGCGAGAATTGAGACGACGACGTTGCCACCGACGACGACGGCACCGGAGCCGTGGACACCGAGGACGAGTCGGCGTGCGCCGTAACTGAGGCAATTACAAACGCGGTGATTAAGATAAGTGTGGCGAGAATGCGCCGCATCGTCGAATCCTGAACTTAAATTTCGCCTGTTGGCATTCGGCTACTCCTCCACCACTCCCCCATCCGCCATCCAAAAAAACGCTCGCATCCGCGCGAGCCGGCCGCACCGAACGATGGTAAAACCTGACAGGCTTGCACGCGTCGATCAACCCACCCGGTTCATTTTTTCAGACTGCATCTTGCAATTGATTCGTAGCGACCGCCTCCGCTTTTCGGCGACGCGGTAAATGTGCAAGGATTCGAACCAGGCGGGAAAATTTCCTCAAAGGAGTTTGGTAATGGCGAAAGCTGACGGCGGAGAATTAATCGCGCGCGTGATGCGCGAAAATCGTGTGAAGTATTGTTTCGCGATCAACGGCGGCCATCTGTTTCCGATCCTCGGACAGTTGCGCAACCACGACATCAAGCTCATCCACATGCGCCACGAGCAGGCCACCGCCTACGCGGCCGACGCCTACGCGCGCACCTCGGGCGAAGTCGGCGTATGCATGGTCACCGCGGGATGCGGCCTCACCAACGCGGTCACCGGCCTGTGCGTCGCGGGACTGACCAACAGCGCCGTGGTCTGCATCTCGGGACAGCATCCCAACACCGAAGATCATCTCGGCTCGTTCCAGGAGGCCTACGGCTCCGAAGTCGTCGACAGCTTCTCCAAGTTCACCAAGCGCGTGACCGACTGGTCCACGATTCAGTTCGATCTGCGCTCCGCGTTCCGCGAGGCAATTTCGCCGCCGCAGGGCGTCGCGCTATTCGAGATTCCGCAGAACATTCTCTATCATCACGAGGAAGACTCGGGGCAGCGCAAGGGCGCGCGCGAGTTCACCATCGACGACGTCCGCTCCGCCGGCGATCCCGCCAAGATCGATCGCGCGCTCGAGATGCTGGTCGCGGCCGAGCGCCCGCTGATTGCCGGCGGCGACGGATTGTTCTGGTCGCAGGCGGGCGCCGAGATGCGCGAGTTCGTCGAGCTGACCAACATCCCGATTTACGCGCGCCGCGCCGGCCAGGGCGTGGTCTCCGAGGAGCATCCGCTGGCGATTCGCGGCGCCTTCAAGAAGCCGTTCACGGGCGGCGCCGACGTGATCCTCGCCATCGGCTTCCGCTTCTGGAGCGGCGAGCATTTCGGGCAGCCGCCGACCTGGACCGACAAAGCGAAGTACATCCAGGTCGATCCCACGCCGACGCGAATCGGATGGCAGGTCAACGCCGACCTGCCGATGGTCGGCGATCCGAAAATCGTGCTGCAACAGATGATCAAGCGGATCAAGGAACTCAAGCTCGATTTTTCGAAGAACAAGACCTCGGCGTGGGTCAAGCAGGTGTGGGAAACGCGCCAGCGCTTCGACAATCAGATCAAGGAGCAGAACGCGAAGGTCCAGAAGAACCAGCCGATTCATCCGGCGCGCCTGTGCGAGGACCTGATCGCCGTGCTCGACAAGAACGCGACCACCGTCATCGACAGCTTTACGCTCTCCGGATGGATGAGCCGCGCGTTCACCTGCCGCTTCATGGGCCAGGTCGTCGACGCAGGCCCGCTCGCGCCGGTCGGTCACGGCGTTGGGATGGGCATCGGCGCGCAACTCGCGCGTCCGGGTCAGCAGGTCGTCGTAATCAGCGGCGACGGCGGACTAGGAATCGGCGGATGGGACATGGAGACGGCCGCCCGCTACAAGCTGCCGGTAATCACGGTGCTGTGGAACAACAGCTCATGGGGCCCGAACTTCGATCAGATGCCGGGACTCAAGGGCCGCACCGATCCGTTCAACATGCTGCCGAACATCCGTTACGACAAAATCTTCGCCGAGATGGGCTGCCACGGCGAGCAGGTCGAGACCAACGAGCAGATCAAGCCAGCCCTGGAGCGAGCATTTAAGTCCGGCAAGCCGGCCCTGATCAACGTGATAGGCGACGTATCAGTAGGCAACGCAACCCTGGGCGGCAATTTGTTGGGCTCGACAGGCTCGAACTAGCAGCTCGTATCCGAAAAATTCTGTCCCCCCTTTCCATTCTGGAAAGGGGGTTAAGGGGATAGGACGCAACGCGGCAGAATCGTCAACCTCAATGCCGCTCGTATCCGAAAAATTCTGTCCCCCTTTCCATTCTGGAAAGGGGGTGAGGGGGATAGGACGGCGCGCGCGCCGGATGACTCCTTCTGGTTCCCCTTCCCCATTTCTTCTGCGGAAGGGGCCAGGGTTAGGGTTTTTTCGTTTGCCGCCTTCCAATGCTAGTCACTACCGGATGCCAGCGTTGACTCTGCGTGAACAGAGAAATCCGGAACTGATGGGCCGCGCGATGGAATTGCGACGACGCATGACTCCCGAAGAGCGCGTCATCTGGCAGGAGCTTCGCGGTAATCGGTTAGCGGCGCACTTCCGGCGACAGCAGGTGCTCGCGCCGTACATTGTGGATTTCTATTGTCATGCCGCGCGGCTGGTGGTGGAGATCGATGGAAGCCCGCATCGCGCGCAACAAGGATATGACCGAGTGCGCGCCGACTATTTCAAGCGGTGCGGGATCCGGGTGCTGAGGCTTTCCAACGTATCGGTGCGCGATGATTTGGCGTCGGTGATTATCGCGATTCGAGCGGCGCTGGACAGGCAGAACCCTAACCCCTAACCCCTTCCCCAGAAGAAATGGGGAAGGGGAACCAGAAGAAGTCATCGCCGCGCGCGCCGTCCTATCCCCTAACCCCCTTTCCGGTACGGAAAGGGGGAACAGGCAAAAGCGCCTCAGGACCACGCAGTTCTGTTTATCGACAATCGCAACTCTCTGGCGCGCCGCACACTCTGCCGCGCGCGATTCTTTCGCCGAGAAATTCTGTTCCCCCTTTCCATTCTGGAAAGGGGGCGAGGGGGATAGGACAGCAAGATTCCACAACCGGCATTCCCTCCCCCGTTCGAGGGGGGAGGGTAAGGGTGGGGGACCTTATGCGGCGCAATTGTCTGTCGCGCCGCATAATCTCAACGGTGCAAGTATTTGACGCGCGCGATTCGGGAGGCAGCTTCGTACGTTGTCGATCGAGCGTCTTCCCACTTCCAGGGGATGAACTTTTCGGCCTGATCATTTCTTCCCGGACGTGCTAAATGATCATTATGGATCCTGTTCATCACCTCACCTGCCCTGCCTCCGTCGCTCGCCACCGTTCGACGGGGCTTGGTCGAACGAAAAATTAAATTTGCCGGAACGAAACTACCCTTGCTGGTACACCCGTCCCTAGACCACAACATATGGTATAAACCCGCACTTTCTTACCCACCTCGAGCCTCAAAATGAAAGCCAAAATTGCAATCCTCGCCCTCGCCGCAGCGCTCGTTGCCTGCAAAACCGCGCCGACCTGCCCGGCCGGAACTAAACAGGTGGGCGAGGGACCGCCTAATGGATCTGAGATTGCCTGCGTGAAGACCGTCAACGGCCAGGACGTCAAGGAAGGACCGTACGTCCTCTATCATGACGACGGCTCGAAGATGCTCGAGGGCCAATTCCTCGACGGCAAGCAGAGCGGCGAATGGACCGTGTGGTACGACAACGGCCAGAAGAAGTCGGTCGACCACTACAAGGACGGCGTGCAGGACGGCGAGCACGTCGGCTGGTACACCGACGGCAAAATCGCCGCGCAGGGAATGTACAAGGACGGCAAGCGCGATGGCGTCTGGAAGCGATGGGACCCGCAAGGCTTCAAGAACTGGGAAGAGACCTACAAGGACGACAAGAAAATCTCATGACGGCTGAGCAAGCGACCAACGTGACGATCGTCGACGCGGACCTGTCGCGCCCCGAGCATCAGAATGCGATCGTCGCGATGCTCGACGCGTTCATGCGCGATCAGGACGGCGCGCCGCTGTCGGAAGAGGCCAAACGCCAAATGATACCCGGCCTGCGCGCGCATCCGGCGTGCTACGTCTTCCTTGCGTATTGCGACGGTTTGCCGGTCGGCTTTTCGATCTGCTTCCTGGGATTTTCGACCTTCAACGCGCGCCCGCTGATCAACATCCACGACATCTTCGTCGATTCCGCCATGCGCGGCACAGGAATCGGCCGCATGATGCTCGAGCGAATCGAAGGCAAGGCGCGCGAGTTGAATTGCTGCCGCATCACGCTCGAAGTGCGCCAGGACAATCGCGTCGCCCGCGGTCTTTACCGCAAAGTCGGGTTCGATCAAGTCGTCGTCGGCCCGGATCGCGTCAACATGGAATTCTGGCACAAGCCGCTGTGAGCAGTCGCGCGCAATGGCGTCAGAGCCTCCTGGTCAGGCTGGCTACGACGGTTGCCAACTCTACAGGCTCCACCGGTTTCGGCACGTGCATCTGGTAGCCGGCCGAGAGTACCTTGAGGCGATCCTGAGTACGAGCAAGTGCAGTCAGCGCGATCGCCGGAATCTGGCCGCCTTGGTCGGGCGAAAGGGCGCGCACCGTGCGGATGAAGTCATAGCCGTCCTCACCGGGCATGCCGATATCCGAGATCAATACGTCGGGTCTCCACTTGGCAATCGTGTCGATGGCCTGTTGAGCACCAGCCGCCGCGGCGACCTCAGCGCCGGCTTCAGTGAGAATGGCCGAGAGAATCTCCCTCGCATCCGGCTCATCATCGACTAACAGGATGCGCAAACCGGCCAGCGACGGCATCGTACCGGGGATACTTTCGCTGACGCTCGGATGAACTCGGGGTTCTTCGTCGAGTTGTGCCGGTCGGGCCGCGATTGATAGCGGCAGCTGCACCGTGAACTCCGCGCCCTTCCCTTCTCCATCGCTGCGGGCATGAACCACGCCGCCGTGAAGCTCGACCAGATGACGCACTATCGCCAGTCCGAGGCCAAGTCCGCCGTATTCACGGGTCGTGCTGCTGTCGCCCTGTCGGAAGCGATCGAAAATGACGGGCAGTAATTTCGAATCGATTCCTTTGCCCGTGTCGGAGACGATCACTTCGGCGCGAGAGTTCATTCGTTGCAGGCGGACCTGAACCCGGCCGCCTTTCGGCGTGAACTTGACCGCGTTGGACAACAGGTTCCAGAAAACCTGCTGCAAGCGGTCGGGGTCGCCGGCTACAGGTCCGGCTGCTGGATCGAGGAGAGGCTGTAGACGAATCGATTTCGCATCGGCGCTCGGCCGAACCACTTCGATCGCCGCTTCGATTACGGACCCCAGCTCGAACTGCCGGATATTGAGCCGCAGCTGGCCCGAAACAATCCGGGATACGTCGAGCAGATCCCCGATGAGCTGATTCTGCGTCTGCGCGTTGCGCTCGATCGTCTCGATCGCGCGCGCCGTTTGCCCATCCAGCTTTCGCATCCGCAGCAGCGAGGCCCAGCCCATAATCGCGTTCAGGGGCGTGCGGAGCTCGTGCGACACGACCGCCAGGAACTCGTCCTTGAGACGGCTGGCCTCCTCGGCCTGCGCGCGGGCTTCTTTCTCCGAGGCCAGCAGGCGTTCGAGCTCCGCTTCGGCCCGCTTGTGTTCCGTGATGTCTCGCGCGACCTTGGACGCCCCGACGATGGCGCCGTTCTGATCCTTAATCGGCGAGACAGTGAGTGAAATATTGAGTAGCCGCCCGTCTTTGGCGCGCCGAATTGTCTCAAAGTGCTCGATTCTTTCGCCGCGCCGGATTCGCGCCAGCACGTCGTCTTCTTCGGCCCATCGCTCGCGCGGAATGATCAGCTTGATATGCTTTCCGACCGCTTCAGCCGCCGTGTAGCCGAGAATTCGCTCGGCGGCCGGATTCCAGGACGTAATTACGCCCTCAAGAGTCTTACTGACAATAACGTCGTCGGAAGAGGCGACGATAGCCGCCAGATGTGCCGCAACGTCCGGAGGTGCGATGGACTGACTCACTGCGTCGTCATGCGTGCCTCCGTTTGGTCCAGGCGAACCGGCTTGCGCGCGGCCAGTCAGATGCCCTTCGATCTTCATCGGAGAAATCTTTTAATCGTGGCCAGCAGCTTTTCGGGCGTGACCGGCTTCCGCAAAAGGCTATCGGCCTGGATTGGCTTGACTGTCTCGCCCGCCGCCGACAGCACTACCACCGGGATATTCTTCAGCTTGCGGTCGCGGAGCTGCGCTTTACGAAATGCCCATCCGTCCATTCGCGGCATCATCAGGTCCAGCAGTATCAGGTCGTGCAAGCCGCCTTGTCCAAGTATCTGAAGCGCCGCGAGCCCATCGGCGGCATGGGTCGCGCGATAACCCGACATCCTGAGGATTTCGCAGACGGTTTCACCGAGATCGATATCGTCCTCGGCCACTAGAATCCTTGGCGCGGCGTCGCCGGGAGTATCCCTGAAATCGTCGCGCCGTGAGGGCTTTTTGAGACCCTTGACCACAGTAGGCTCGCAAGACGGTGAGTGCCTGGCATGGAGAGCGGCGCTCGATACAGTTGTGCCTAGTCTTTTCCTTTTCCGTCGGTATTCGAAATGAGGGGCAGCTCGATGACGATGCGCGCGCCACCGCCGGTTCGGCTCTCCGCTCTTATCGATCCATCGTGTTGTTGGATGATCTGGTTCGCGATGTAGAGTCCGAGCCCGAGTCCGCCGTAGTTTTGACTGATCGCAGTTCGCTCGAAGCGTCCGAAAATTCGCAACAAATCGTCGACCGGTATACCGATGCCGCGGTCTTGCACGACCAACACCGCTTTGTGGTCCGTCGCCTTGAGCTCGACCGCAATCGGCTTGCCCGCGCCGTACTTGATCGCATTGGAGATGACGTTGCCGATCGCTTCGTCGAGCCGGAACTTGTCCAGCCGCGCGCTAATTCCTTTGGGGACGTCTATTTGAAGTTCGCTGGCGGTGTTGGCCGCATCCTCGGAGAAGCGTCCCGCGGCTTCTTTGACCACCTCGCCCAGGTCGGCGGGCGCCAGCTCCAATTGGAGTCTTCCACTGGCCAGTTGAGATACGTCGAGCAGCCGGTCCACCAGGCGGCGCATTCTCTCGGTCTGATCCTGGGCTCGTTTCACGCTGGTTCCGACCTGGCTCATGTCGCCGTTCTGGGCGTGACGCTCGAGCAGTCCGAGGCGAAGAACCAGCGTGCTGAGCGGCGTCCGCAACTCGTGCGAGGCAATCGCCAGGAACTCGTCGCGCATCCGGACCGCGGCCTCCGCCTGCTCGTTGCGTTTGCGCTCGCTCAGGTCGGTCACTATGACCCCGATCGACGGCTGGTCCCCGAGGCTCACCGGATTCAACGAAAATTGAGTCGGCAGAGCGGCGCCCGAAATCGGCAGAAGGGTCATTTCGGCGCGAACCGACGCGCGTAGTCCCTGCTTAATCAGCTTCTTGATTGCGTCGCGATTCTCCGCCGGCACAAATTCGCACACCTCGTGACCCATGATCCGATCCAGTGAAACGCCGGCCACGCGCGCGAATGCCGAATTGCAGTACAGGATGGTCCCGTCTTTGGATAGCGAGATGGCGCCCTCGTTCATGCTCTCGACCAGCACGCGATAGGGATGCTCGGCGCCTTCCAGCGTGAAGACCTTTTCGCCCGCGGGTCCCGAGACCACCAGCGCATCGATCGCGCCGCTGCGAATCGCGTCGAGAGTTTCTTCGGCTTCCTGAAGACGCTGGTGAAGCTCGTCAAGTTCCAGGCGTGTCGATTGTTTCAGACCGGTCGTCATTTCGCTTCGCTCGCGATTGCCAGGTTGAAGAGCACTTTGGGCCGATCGGACAGGTCGCCGACCATCCGTCGCAATGGAAGCGGCCGCTCTTTGATCAGCGTCGGCGCCGCAATGATGTCCGATTCCGTCGCGCGGCCCGGCTCCTGGTAGATGTCGATGACTTCGAGCTCGTACCTGCCCTTCAGATTGGACTCGCAAATCTCGCGCAGGTTTCGCAGCGCCTTGGTCGAGCGGGGAGTGCTGCCGCTGGTGAACAGGCGCAACAGATAGCGCGCAGGCCCGGACGCTTGCGCGCGCGTCCCTTTTATTTGACGAATTTTCGCCATCCTGTTTTCTCAGGCAGGACTGAGTTCCAAAGTCAGAAGAACCTTTTCCGTCGCCGAAAGATCGCCGATGATGCGCCTCACCGGTATCGGCAGTTTTCGGACCAGCGTCGGAATCGCGACTATCTGGTCAGCCTTCGCGAGTTCCGGATTGCGCAGGAGGTCTATTACCTCAACCGTGCACCGGCCCGGCATATGCGTGTCGCAGATGCGACGCAGATTCGCAATCGCCGCGAGCGACCGCGTCGATTGCCCGGCCACGTACAGGCGCATCATCCAGGACTCGTCGATCTGTCGCGCGTTCTTCTTCATAGCAGCCGCCTTCTGAGACCGCGACTTGCGCGGATTCTTCAGTGAAGCGATCTTCTTCTTCACCGGCCGATCCTACCTCCCATTATTTCCGGTCTGGCATTTGAGGCAAGTGACCCTTCACCTTGCGGCTCTTCGCCATCGCGGATCTGTTATCGAGCAACTTCTTTTCGCGCTTGTTTTCGAGTGAAACCGACTTCTTCACCGACGCCGACTCGGCCTCGAATTCGGCGCGCAACGCTTCGATATGGGCCTCCATCGCTTTGCGCCGATGTTCGAGCTGCGTAAGGTTCAGTTCGTTCTCATCGGCCTGCCGAATTGTGGCGTCGCGTTCCTGCCCTTCGAGCGCCGCACGCGCCGAGCCGGTCAGCATCCCGGACGGGCCGAGATAAACGTCGATTAGCTCGATCCCTTTCGCGCTCAAGACAAACTCACGAATCTGATTCGAATGATTCATGCCGCGCGACTTCAGAACGTAAAGGCCGCGATTGCGCTCGCCTGAAACCTCGATATCCCGAACCAGCATCCAGGTGTCGATGAGCGAAGAGATTCCGACGTCGGTGGCTTCCAGCCGTCCGCTATTTTCGGTGAGCACGGTAAAGAACCCGGTGATGCCCTCGGTTTTCAGAAAGTCGATGAGCAGCGTAAGCATCGCGTTCACTTCCAGCGGATGACCAGGTATGAGATCGAATTGGATCCACGATCACCACGCTCGGCCGGAATCGGTCGACCTCCTTGTGCATCGAAACCAGGTGCATCTCCAGGCCATAGAGAAACGGCCGCTGCGCGACGATCCGCAGGCGTCCGCTGTCGATATGGGGTCGCAGATCGATGCCCACCGACCGCATGTTCCGGATGATCTGCTGCGCCGATTCTTCGAAGGCGAAGTACAGCACGCGTTCTCCGCGCTCGCATGCCGAACGCGCCAGGGCGCAGGCGAAACTGGTTTTCCCCATGCCCGCCGTCCCCGACATCAGCACGGTGCTGCCGCTGATAGTAGCCGCCGACGCCGAGCATCGCGTCGAGGTCCGGCACGCCGGTGGAAATCGCCTCGTTCGAGACCTTGTGCTGCAAGGCCATCGAGGTGACCGGCAATACGGAAAATCCGCGCTCGTCGATGATGAACGGATACTCGTTGGACCCGTGACTGCTGCCGCGATACTTGACTATCCGCATGCGGCGCGTGGTGATCTGATCGGTGACGCGATGATCGAGCAGGATCACGCAGTCGGCGACATATTCTTCGAGACCGAAACGCGTCAGCGAGTTCTCGCCCCGTTCGCCGGTGACAATCGCGGTTACGCCGAAAGATTTCAGGAATTGAAACAGCCGCCGAATTTCAGCGCGCAAAAGCGCGGTGTTCGAGAAGCCGGAAAACAGCGTCTCGATCGTGTCGAGCACCACCCGCTTCGCGCCGACCGACTCGATCGCATACTTGAGCCGGATGAACAGTCCCTCGAGGTCGTAGTCGCCGGTCTCCGCAATCTCGTTGGGATCGACATGGACGTGATCGATCGCGAGCTTGCCCTCGCGGACAAGTTTGTCGAGATCGAAGTCAAGCGAAGCGGCATTTACCACCAGCTCGTTTTTGGTTTCCTCGAAAGCCACGAAAACGCCGGGCTCCGAGTACCGGCGGACGCCGTTGACGAGAAACTCGACGCCGAGCATGGTCTTGCCGCAGCCCGCGCTGCCGCAAATCAGCGTCGCGCGTCCGCGCGGAAGTCCGCCGAAGGTTACTTCGTCGAGACCGTTGATGCCGGTCGGCGCCTTTTCCAGACGCTCAACCGCCTTGGTCGCGCGGGCTCGGGCAGGCTCTTGTTCTGCAAACCTTGCACTGGTGGCTCTGGTAGGGAGGTTGCGTTGCATCGGATTATGTCGAATGCGCGCTTATCTAAGATGACGGCACAGTAATGCAATTTGCACGCACTGCGAAGGCCGTGAGGCGCGATAAACGCAAATTTTGGTGGTAAGATCTACAAATGTGATGCGAGGGATCCCCGAAGGAGGATCCCCGCGTCGCGAGTATGGTCGGGTCGGCTTAGCGGTTCGCCGCTGCCATCCGCTTGGCCATCTCTTCCGGAGTCCGGTCCTCCTTATGCGTGGCGAGCGACCAGGTATTTCCAAACGGGTCCGTCACTGTCGCCATTCTGTCTCCCCAGAACTGATCGGTTGGCGGAGTGACGGACTTGGCGCCCGCGCCGGTCGCCCGTTTGTACATCGAGTCCGCGTCACTCACGTACACGTAGAAGTAGCTCGATGAAGGATGCTGCGTTGGCCCCATCACCTCGCCGAGCATCAGCCGCGAATTTCCGATGTTCACCTCGGCATGCCCGACGGTGCCGTCCGGGCCGGGCATCCGCATGATCTCCTCGGCGCCGAGCGCCTCCTTCAGAAAGTCGATCAGCTTCGCCACACCCTTCACGTTCAGGAACGGCGTGACGGTATGGTAACCGTCCGGGATTGTTTTGACTGCTTTCTTCGCCATGACGATTTCTCCTTTGCGCGCTCGATTCAAATAATTGGGCCGCCAAGCCCGTCGAGCGCGGATAGTTTCTCAACTACCGCTGGAGCATTTCGAGTGCAACCGCACTCAGGGCCCCCTGTCTTCCTGACGAGCGAACATCGCGAGTGCAGCCTCTGTCATCCTGACAAAGCGAGCAGAAAAGAGTAACCGCGCAGGCGTCCCGAAGAGCCCACGATGCGGCTCAGCTCAAACTACAGCGTTCTTCCCACCGCTTCCGCCAGCGGCTTCAACGCCTTCATCAGGTCGGCGAACCGCGACGGCTTCAGTTGCTGCGGGCCGTCGGACAGCGCGCTCTCGGGCTTCGGATGCACCTCGATCAGCAGGCCGTCGGCGCCTGCCGCGATCGCCGCCAGAGCCATCGGCGCCACCATCTTGTAGATTCCAGTGCCGTGGCTCGGATCGACCAGCACCGGCAGATGCGTCCATTCCTTGAGCAACGGCACCGCGTTCAGATCGAGCGTGTTGCGGGTCGCCGTCTCGAAGGTACGAATGCCGCGCTCGCACAGCACGACGTTGGGATTGCCCTCCGACAGGATATATTCCGCCGCCATCATGAACTCTTCGAGCTTCATCGACATGCCGCGCTTGAGCAGCACCGGTTTCTTGATTCTGCCGAGCCGGCGCAGCAGCGAAAAATTCTGCGCGTTGCGCGCGCCGACCTGCAGCATGTCGGAATGCTCGACGACCAGGTCGATATCGTGCGGGTCCATGATTTCCGTCACCACCGGCAATCCCACGCGCCGCCCCGCGTGCTCGAGCAGTATCAGCCCCGCGTCCTCCATCCCCTGGAACGAGTACGGCGACGTGCGCGGCTTGAACGCACCGCCGCGCAGCGCATGCGCGCCCGCCGCTTTGACCGCGTCGGCGGCCGCCTCTACCTGCGCCTCGCTCTCGATTGCGCACGGTCCGGCGATCACCGCGAGGCGGTTGCCGCCAATCTCCATGTTGCCGACTTTGATTCGCGAGCCTTCGGGCCGCACCTCGCGCGACGACAGCTTGAACGACCGCACGACGGGCATCACGCGCTCGACCCCGGCCACCGACTCCAGATGGGTCAGTTGATGCTTCTCGCCACGCTCGTCGCCCACGCATGCGACCACGGTGCGCTCGACACCGCGGATAATGTGCGCGTTGTAGTCCAGTTCCTCGACCATCTTTGCAACGGCCTGGATTTCAGCTTCGGTGGCGTGCGCTTTCATTACGACAATCAAGTGACAAACTCCCTGCGGTGACGCTTCGCGATGGAATGGGCGCTCGAACTCTAGTAAATCTGACTCTACAGCATGTTATCATCGACCGGAACTGCCGCCATTTTGAGGAAGGAGTAAGCATGATCGAGTCATCGTGTATTTGCGGCGCGGTCCGCCTTGCGATTACTCGCGATCCAGACGAAGTGCTGGATTGCAATTGCACGCTGTGCCGGCGCTACGGCACACTCTGGGCCTACTACTCGCCCAAGGATGTGATTGTTCTAAGCGGACTAACCGACACGTATATGCGAGGTGCGAAGCAGATTGAGTTCCACCGCTGCAAGATTTGCGGGTGCGTGACCCATTGGTCGCCGGTGGACAAGACGTACGACCGCATGGGCGTAAATGCGCGGCTGATGGCGCCGGAGGTTCTGTCCCGAGCGCGGCTGCGCCCTTGGGACGGACTGAATACCCGGAAGTACCTCGACGAATGACCCATCGAAGTGTCCAAGGATCCTGCCTTGCCCGCTAAGCATCCGCATCGACCGCTGAGGCTCGTTCACACTTCCGACGTCCACCTGGAGACCGACACGTTCGGGTCGGGCGAGCGCGGCGTGCAGTTGCGCGACAAAGTTCGCAGCGCATTTGGCCGCGTTATCGACATCGCCAACGACCGCGGCGCCGACATGCTCTTGATAGTCGGCGATCTGTTCGATTCGGCGCGCGTCACCGAAGAAGGCCTCGCGCTTCGCGCTCGGGACAATCGCGCGGGCGCGGATGCCGGTCGTGATGATTCCCGGCAACCATGACGCGCACGACGAGCGATCGATCTACGCGGCCCTCGCGCCCGGCGCGCTACCCGAAAATTTGCACCTCATCCTCGAGCCCGAGGGCAGATCCATCGACTTCCCCGAGCTTGCGACTCGCGTATGGGGCCGGGCGCTGGTCGAGCACACGCCGGACTACCGTCCGATGAGCGGCGTGCCCGAGCGCGAGGAAGGGCTGTGGAACATCGCGCTGGCGCACGGATTCTTCATGGAGGAAGGCGAGTTCGAGCGATCTTCGCCGATCACGCCGGCGGAAATCGAGCGCTCGCGCTACGACTACGTCGCGCTCGGCCACGTGCACGTGCTGAGCGACGTGTCACAGGGCTCGACGCGCGCCTTCTATTGCGGAACGCCGGCGCCGCTCTATTCGACCGACAGCTCCGGATGGGTGCTGTGGGTCAGTTTCGTGCCCGGCCAGCCCGTTTCAATTGAACGCCTGATGGTGCGCTAGAGAGATCAATCCGACGGTGGCCTGGCGAGGCAACGCCAAGGTACGTCTCGTCGCTGCGCTTGAGCTCGGGATAGAGCTCCGCCAGATGCCGCCACATTCGCCCGAGGCCGACACTGTCGAACGGCTCCACGAGGCATTCCAGCGCGCCCTCGCGCAGGTAGATATGCGAGTCGTCCGGCGACTGCGACGCACTGACGACCACGATCGACGTCTGCGGCGACTCGCGGCGAATCGTCCTGAACAGCGACAACGCGTCATTCCCGTCCGCACCACGCAGCCAGATGTCGAGCGTGACGACATCCGGACGCGTCGTGCGGAAAAGATCGATTGTCTGCGCGACCGTCTCGGTTTCCGCAATCACCTGACACCCACCGCATTCAAGATGATTGCGAATGATGTCGCGCGTAATCCCCGAGCTGTCCGCAATGAGCACTCGTACCGCCATTGGCGGCACCTCCTTGGACGAGCACTGCTCCAGCCCAGTCCCCAAGGCGTTCACAGCTCCGTTCACCATTTAGCAAGTGCGGGGCCAAGAAATGTAAGCTTTGAACTATGACGCCCGCGTCGTTGGCAGAGCCTCGGCGCGGGATTCAGCGCCGATTCATTGCCGTTTCGCCGCCTCGTGCAGGCTGCGGCGGGATTGCAATCTTAGATGGTCGTAGCACGCCAGTGATTTGTAGCATCGCGGTGACATTGCTCAAACGCGCTTGCTGCCAAAAAACAGCGGCGGACCCTCGATGGCCCGCCGCTGCGCGAATCGTACCGCCGAGCGCTAACTCAGCGTCGCAATCAACTTCTCGACTACATCATGCCGCCCGGAGGCATTCCGCCCGGCATTCCGCCGCCGCCGGCCCCACCCTTCTCGTCGGGCTTCTCGGCGACCATGCACTCCGTCGTCAGCAGCAGGCTCGCGACTGACGCCGCGTTCTGCAACGCGCTGCGAACCACCTTGGTCGGGTCGATAATTCCGGCCTTCATCAGATCCTCGAACTCTTCGCTGGCCGCGTTGAATCCGAACGGCCCCTTGTTGTTCTTGATCTTGTCGACGACGACCGAGCCTTCCCATCCCGCGTTGGACGCGATCCACCATGCCGGCCCTTCGATCGCCTTCTTGATAATCGCGATACCGACCTTCTCCGCCTCGCTGGCGCGCATGTTATCCAGCACGCTCGATGCGCGAATCAGCGCGACTCCGCCGCCCGGCACCACGCCCTCTTCGACCGCGGCGCGGGTTGCATGCAGCGCATCCTCGACGCGCGCTTTCTTTTCTTTCATCTCGACTTCGGTCGCCGCGCCGACACGAATCACCGCGACGCCGCCGACCAGCTTCGCGAGCCGCTCCTGCAGCTTCTCGCGATCGTAGTCCGACGTAGTCTCCTCGATCTGCGCGCGAATCTGCTTGATACGGCCCTCGATATCGGCCTTCTTGCCCGCACCGTCGATAATCGTGCAGTTATCCTTGTCCACGACCAGGCGCTTGGCGCGGCCGAGGTCGTTGAGCGTGATGCTCTCGAGCTTGAGACCGAGCTCCTCGGAAATCGCGCGCCCACCGGTCAGGATCGCGATATCTTCGAGCATCGCCTTGCGCCGATCGCCGAAGCCCGGCGCCTTGACCGCGACGCACGACAGCGTGCCGCGAATCTTGTTCACCACCAGCGTCGCCAGCGCCTCGCCCTCGATATCCTCGGCGATAATCAGGAACGGCTTGCCGGTCTTGGCAATCGTCTCGAGGATGGGCAGCAGGTCCTTCATCGACGAGATCTTCTTCTCGTGAATCAGGATGAACACGTCGTCGAGCTTCGCTTCCATCCGCTCCGGATCGGTCACGAAGTACGGCGACAGGTAGCCACGGTCGAACTGCATCCCCTCGACCACTTCGAGCTGGGTCTCGAGTCCGCGCGCCTCTTCAACCGTGATGACGCCTTCCTTGCCGACTTTCTCCATCGCCTCGGCGATTATGTCGCCGATGGTCGAGTCGTTGTTGGCCGAGATGGTCCCGACTTGCGCGATTTCCTTGCGATCCTTGGTCGGCTTGGACAGGTTCTTGAGCTCGCCGGTAATTGCCTCGACGGCGCGATTGATTCCGCGCTTGAGCGACATGGGATCGTGCCCAGCGGCGACCATCTTGATGCCCTCGGTGAAGATCTGCCGGGCGAGCACAGTGGCCGTGGTGGTGCCGTCGCCGGCGACGTCGGAGGTCTTGGAGGCGACCTCTTTGACCATCTGCGCGCCCATATTTTCGAACTTGTCTTCGAGCTCGATTTCCTTGGCTACGGTTACGCCGTCTTTGGTCACGGTCGGAGCGCCGAAGCTCTTCTCCAACACGACGTTGCGGCCCTTGGGGCCGAGCGTCACAGTGACGGCATCGGCGAGAACGTTGACCCCTTTGAGGATCTTCTCGCGCGATTCTTGTCCGAAACGAACTATCTTTGCGGGCATGGTTCTTTTGCCTCTCCTAATTTACGGTTTCATCGATCGGATTGCGGGACTCGTTTACGGGCAGGCCGAAAAAGAAAAAAATGCCTACTCGATGATTCCCAGGATGTCGTCCTCGCGCAGAATCAGCAGGTCTTCGCCCTCATGCTTGAACTCGCTGCCCGAGTACTTGCCGAACAGGATCTTGTCGCCGGCCTTGACCTCGATAGGGATAAGTTTGCCGTCGTCGCCATATTTGCCCTTGCCGACGGAGACGACTTTGCCCTCCTGGGGCTTTTCCTTGGCGGTGTCCGGGATGATAATTCCACCCTTGGTCCGCTCTTCTTCCTTGATCCGCTTGACGAGAATTCGATCTCCCAGTGGCTTTATTTTCATTGGGGACCAGCAGCCTCCTTGCTTGCTGAAAAGTGTTGCTCGACGGGACGATTCCCGCCGTCGGAAAGTTAATAACTGTCCGGGTTTTGTCAATTGGCACTCGCAACGTCCGAGTGCTAATGGCAGCTTAGCCGGATCGCAGAGAATTGCAAGTCCTGTGTGGATAAGGGGGTGGATAAATGCTGAATTCAGAGCGCCGGATCCTAACCCCTCCTTGTCCGAGGAGAGGTCGGCGCGAGCCGAAGGTGAGCGACGGGTGAGGTGCAGCGCTGGCAGTCACAGTTGCGCACCGTTGTGCTGCTGTCGGGCTGCGGACTCTGTGTCTCTGCAAATACGATTCGACGAGTGGGTGTTGGTGCGCTGTCAAGCGTTGCACCTCTCCCGGCGACACCGCGTTTCACGCGGCTTTCGCCGACCTCTCCTCGGACAAGGAGAGGTTAGGATCGGATCTTCCCCCCTAAACGTTTCGAACAGGGACGAAGTCCCGCATCTTTTTCTTAGTACCGGGTGCAGGGGTCACCCCTGCCGAAGGAAGTGTGAAACCCACCGCTGGTTTCACATTTAATTAAGTGATCTCCCCTTCCCGCATCACACGAGCGAGCCCCGCTCAGTCGCGGGGATTCCGTATGGACCGAACACCGATGCTCGGTACTCATCGTCGCGCGAGGCCCTCAGTAGAGCGTCGCGGTCGCGCAGGATTCGCAACTGAGATCTCACGTAATCGACCTGTCGGTCGACCTCGTTCCTGCGCCCCTCGATGTACGACGCGAATGCGCTCGCGGACAAGTCGCCGGCGCGCAAAGCATTGTCCGCGGCGGCGGCGGCCAGCCGTCCCGTCCGCAGCGCGAATTCATTGCCCTGCCCTGTTATGGGTGACAAATACCCCGCCGCATCGCCGACCAGCAGCAGGCGGTCTCGCGCGACCGCGCTGACGCGATAGCCGAGCGGCGCCATCGACCATTGCCTGCCCACCCGCGGCTCACTGACGACGCGATCGTAGAGCCATCGATCATGCTGCCGCGCGACCGATTCGTAAAACTCGATCGCGCCAAGCCGGTCGGTCTGCTTTTCGGCCAGGTCCGCCTCGAGGATATAGCGATACAGACCCGGCCGAATCCTTAAGCCGCTGATCATCGCGCCGCGCACGCCGTACAGATGACGATCCCACGTATGCAGGGGCGTGCCGTCGAACGACTTGAAGAAGACCGCGACGCCGATTTGCGAAAACTCGGGATCTTCCGATTTGAGATTCAGCACTCGCAGCGACGGCGCATAGCGGCCGCCCGCGTCGATCACCATCCGCGCTGAATGTTGCTGGCGGTCGGCGGTGATCGCGATCGCCGCGTCTTCGCGAAACTCGAGGTCGGTGACGCGCGCGTTCCAGACCAGCCGCCCGCCCGCTTCGACCAGTCTGCGGCGCAGCGCGGCGTTCAATCCGCCGCGGTCAACCTGCACGGGAAATATGACGTTGTGAATCGGATGGTACGTCCAGGAAAGATCGGGATAGACGTTGCGGAAGCCGGTGATCCGGTCGAGGACCCAATCCCCTTCGAACTTGACGGCCAACTGCGCGCACTCATTCTGCGTCGGTACGACCATCACCTCGCCCGACGTGATATCGTCGCCGTCCTCGCGCTCCTTGCGCTCGAGCGCGAGCACGTCGTAACCGGCCGCGACGAGCCGGATCGCCGCCGCACATCCGGCGGGCCCCGCTCCAATAACGATAACGTCGGCGTCCAGGCTCATTGTGGGCTATCGGATGCGATCAAGAGCACGGCGCGGGACGGGGTACAAGCGCCGCGTAAATGTCAAAAAGAAACTGGGTGCCCGAGTTGCTCGGAAATCGTCTGGGCCAGCCGTGGGAACAACTCGTGGCCGTCCTTGTCGTCGAGCCACAGACCGCGCGCGGCGTCCCAACTGTAATGGAATCCGTGCGAGCCGGCTGCCAGCCACATCTGCTTCATCTGCGATTGTCGCGACAGGATGAACTTTGCGCCGTCCGCGAACTCAATCGTAACGACGCCGTCGGCAGTGGTGTAATCCACCTCGTCGGGGTCGAGGTCCTCGAGCCATTTCGCGACCTTGCTCAACGCGACATCGGAGAGTTCGCGAAATTCGTTGTCGTCCATGTCGGGGATTGTAGCAACGCGAAGAACCTAACCCCTAACCCCTTCCCGAGCGGGAAGGGGTTAGGTTGCTCGCATTCGCAACGGTCCCGACTCAGCGCTGCGGGCCTTTCTTCCGCATCTCTTCGTCGCGGTAGCGCTTGTATAGCAGGGTCCATTCGTTGGAGCCCTCGACGACGCCGCGTTTGATCGAATTGATCTTGCGCCGCACAATCGCGTCGAGCTCGTCGCCCTGCTCGTTGAACTGCGCGACGATCTCGCGCGCCTGTCGCAGCGCGAGCGGAAAATTCGCTATTTCGGCCAGGCCCTCGTCGCGCAATTTCGCCAGCGACTCGCGCGCCAGGAACAGGACTCGTGCTTCGGTGAGCTTCATTTTTTTAGAATCAGCCGTCCAGAGATCTCGTTTCTGCCGAACGCTGTTTGCTGCTCCGGACTCGATAGCACCAGCTACAGCGTGAAGTTTTTCTTCTCGGCCAGGCGCTGGCGAATCAAACTGCGCAGCCGCGTGACGTCGAGCCGGGTATCGCGGCGCGCCTCTGCCTCCGCCATCTTGTCGGCCTCTTCGTCGATCTGCGCTTCGGTCTCGAAATTCGCCGACATCAGCTCGACCACGCACGCGACCAGTTCCTTGGCGTCGGCCTTGGGTTTGATCAGGCCGCGATCGATCAGGCCATTGACGAGATGAGTCGCCAGCGCGTCGATCTGAGCCTCCCGCATCGCCATACGATCTAAGCTTGACCGGATCGAGTGCATCTTGTCAAAACCACGCGCCTCGTTTCCGCACTGGCCGGCGCCGCGATCGTCAGCGCACCGCGTTTGACGCAAGCGCGTGTCCGCTCTAAAGAAAAGAGCACGCGGGGGGGGCCGGAGGATTGCGATGGCTATCGATGGAAACAAGCTCAATGAACTGATCGGCAAAATGCTCGGCGACGTCGGCGCCGCGATGGGCGCGGCGCTGGTGCTGATTGGCGATAAGTTTGGCCTCTACAAGACGCTGGCCGCCACGGGACCGATGACGCCCGCCGAGCTCGCGTCGAAGACCGGCACCGTCGAGCGCTATGTGCGCGAATGGGCTGCGGCACAAGCCGCCGCCGGTTATATCAACTACGACTCCGGCTCGGGCAAATTTTCGATGTCGCCCGAGCAAGCGATAGTGCTCGCGGACGAAGGCGGCCCGGCGTTCTTTCCCGGCATCTACGAGGTAGTGGCAGCCGCCGTCCGCGATGAACCCAAAGTGGCCAACGCGTTTCGCAACGGCGGCGGCGTCGGATGGCACGAGCACGACCCGTGTCTGTTCCGCGGCACCGAGCGCTTCTTTCGCCCCAGCTACGCGATGCATCTGGTCGCCGAGTGGATTCCGGCGCTCGACGGCGTCAAGCAAAAGCTCGAACGCGGTGCGCGCGTCGCGGATGTCGGATGCGGTCACGGCGCGTCGGTAATCCTGATGGCGAAGGCGTTTCCGAAATCGCGATTCTTCGGCTTCGACTATCACCAGCCGTCGATCGACCGCGCGCGCGAAGTGGCGCGCGCCGAGGGAGTCGCCGACCGCGTCAGCTTCGAGCGCGCCTCGAGCAAGGATTATCCGGGGACTTTCGACCTGGTCGCGTTCTTCGACTGCCTGCACGACATGGGCGATCCGGTGGGCGCGGCCGCGCATGTGAAAACCACGCTCGCCGACGACGGAACCTGGATGGTCGTGGAGCCGTTCGGCAACGATCGCCTCGAAGACAATCTCAATCCGATCGGCCGGCTGTTTTATGCCGCATCCACAATGATCTGCGTGCCCGCGTCACTCTCGCAGGAAGTGGGACTCGGCCTCGGCACGCAAGCAGGAGAAGCGCGGCTGCGCCAGGTGCTGGCGGCGGGAGGATTCTCCCGCGTGCGTCGCGCAACGGCGACGCCGTTCAATCTGGTGCTCGAAGCACGCCCCTGAGGGCGAGCGGAACCTAACCCCTAACCCCTTCCCACTGTGGGAAGGGGAACCGGTCATTCCGCTCAGTGCGTCGGCGGCTTCTTGGCGTTCTCCTGGTCCTGCTGCTCCTTGTAGACCTCGTCCATCTTTGGTTCGAGCGTCTCGTAAAATTCCTTGATATGTCCGACGTTGGCGCCGAGGTCACCGGGGAAGTAGCGCAGGATCGAGGTCACGTCGGGCCGCGCCAGTCCGGAACGCGAGCACACTTCGATCTCGCCGCCCGGGTCGATCGTGATCCTCACGTCATCCTCAAGTTTGAAAATGCGCGACGTGTAGATGCAATTGATTGTGAAGTTGCCGGGATCCGCCTTGACGATTTTCCATCCGCCGAGCGAGTTGACGGTATCCTGAGATAGTTTGAACAGGGTCTGGCGCGGGATACCGGGATATTCGCGCCGAATCAATTCGGGGAAAACATCGTCGAGCGGCGCGGGCTCGGCTTTCGTCACATCGTTGCGGGTCATCTGAGGTTCGGCCGGGCCTTCTTTCTTGACGGGATGCCTGTGGGGAGGGGCTGCGGCGGTTGTCGGCGGAGGCGATGGAGGATTTTCCATTACGCAGGTCACCGAGCTCGAACCGGTGGTGCTGGCGGCCGCGGAGTTCATCGTGACGAAGCGGACCACGCGCTGCTCGAAGCCCGGTCGTTCGAAAATCGTTTCGTTGTTCAGGATCATCGTGATTCCCGCCGCCACCACCGCCACGGCGACGGCAAAGATCGCGAGGCGGATCAGCAGACCGAGTATCCGGCGCAGGAATGGAACGAAAATCATTAGCGCAAGGACGACAACGGCAACGATGATTTCGGGCTTAGTGATCATGATGAAATCCCCGCTGGAATCCCTAGCCGTTTACATGGCGTGGGCGCAAGCACGACGTGAATTATTTCCGGGCCGGCAGGCGTTTGGCGTGCGAAAGCACCTGAAAACAAACCGGCGCGACCCAAATCAGGATCGCGCCGGTATTGGCGAACTTTTCTAGAGTTTGCGTCGCTTACGCCGGCGCTCCGGCGAATCCCTCGTTCCCGTCGCCGCGCAAAATTGCGTCGAAGCGCTTCCCACCCAGGTAGAAGCGACGCGCCTCGTCGTCGGTCACTGCCGCACGACGGACGTCGCGGCGACGAATCGGCCATATCCCGCCAACCATCGGATGCCGTCCCTGGCGATAGCTGAAGAAATAATACGTGAACTGCCGCAGCACCCCTTTGCGCGCTTCCGCGTCGAGTCCGCGCCCCGCGCATACAGTGAACATCGTGTGCAGGAAGCGCGGGATCGAGTAGAAGCCCGTGTAAGCGTCGCGATACGCGCCCAGCCAGCTTTCCTTGTCCAGCTTGTCGTGCTTGAGCGTGACGTGCTGCGAGTCGAGCTGGTTGAAGTCCCAGTCGATGATGGCGCCTTCCTTGGTGAAGCGCACCTGGTCCTCGGTGCCCGGCAGCGGCGTCATAATGAAGAACGACACGATGTCGAAGCCGATTTTTTTTAGTGTAGCAGCTGCGACGCGGCCGCAATCGGGGCCGTCAAACGGGAATCCCAGCATGTAGCCCGCATGCACCGATACGCCGACCTTGTGCCAGTTCTCGACGACGCGCCGATACTTGTCGATCACGTGCGCGCGCACCACTTCCAGCTTGCCCTTGTGCTGGCGGTCGTCCGTATTCTGGTACTTGGTCGCGAAGTTCAGGTTGTCGGGGTTGAGCGACTCGATTCCGACGAACGCCTGGTAGCATCCCGCGGCCGCGGCCAGCTCGGTGAAACGCTTGCTGCGCCGATGCTTGGCCGTTTCGGTCTCGCCCTCGGCGACGTTGGCGTAGCACGACGCGTCGACGTCCACCTGCATCATGAAGGAGAGCTTGGGATACTCCTTCTTCACTTCGACCAGCCCGGTGAGAATCTCTTCCCATCGCGGCGATCGGAAAAAGTCGTCATCGACCAGGAACAGCGACTCGATTCCATGATGCTGGCACGCATCGCGCACCCAGCTGACGACCGCATCGGGCTCGCGCGACCGCATCGTGCGGCCCATCACGTTCTTCACGCTGCAATACGAGCAGGTGAACGGGCATCCGCGCGAAGTGTCGAGCGTGGTCATCGTGTCGTTGAAAAATCGCGTGAGGTAACGATCGTCGAGCACCGGCAGCAGCGACTCGGTGATTAGCGGAACGATGATGTCTTCCTGGCCGGTCTTCGCGCGAATTCCCTGCGTGACCGAGTAACTCATGCGCAGCTCGCCGCGCAGGAAGTCCTCGACGATATCGCCCCAGATGTTTTCGGCCTCGCCAACCACGGTCGTGACGCCGCATTCGTTCAGGAACTTGCACGAATCCGGAAAGCCGCTGACGTGGAAACCGCCCATCATGGTCGGCATGCCTTCGGCGACGAACTGAAGCGCCAGGTCCCGCCCGCGCGGATACTGATTCGATTGCACGCCAGCCAGCCCAATCAGCAGCTCGACGCCATCTTCCTGCGCCTTTTCCTTAATCGCCTTGATCGTCTCAGGGCTGACGATGCCGTCGCAGATTTCGTCCCAAATCACCGTTTCGAGGCGGACGTTTCGCTCGACCGCGTAGCGCTTGTTGAACGCCTCGTTGAGCGCGGTCATCACCGTCAAGGTGTTGTTCGGCTGGACGCCGTAGCGGAAGTATTGGACGAAGCCGTCCTCGTCGTAGCGCGACGGTTTGATGAAATAGACCCGAATTGTGCGGCAAGGCTCGGGCTTTATCGCGGCCTCGGCGGTCGCGCCGGCACGGGCCGTCAACTGCAGCGTCGCGGCCGGGCGGTCACCGCCATAGCGATTGGTCCCCAACAGCCAATAGAGGATGCTTGCGGCGAAAACCAGGAATGCACCAAGAAATACGAGAAATAGCATCAATAGATCCTCTGCTTTTGGTTCGTAACCAGCAACCCGACCCTGCCCATCATACCTTAGACGCCGGGGGAGCATCTAACCGCTCGGTCAGACACATAAGTAATCAAATCTCGGCCGGGAATGTCAACCCATTCGATTGAAACACGTTAATAGCGTCAAAGTCGAGGAATTAGCGCGGATAATCCTGATTTAGGGTAACTAGCGGTACATTTCGACCAAATTGATGAGCCCCAGGTCGCGATAGCGCTCGACCAAGTACCCCTTGATTTCCTGGACACTGGCCATCTGTAGAGTCTCGCGCGCGATGAGCCGGGCGGTCTGATAGTCGACCTCTCTGATGACCTTGCGCACCACCGGGATGAACAGCGGGCTCAGGCTCAATTCGTCGAGACCCATCCCGACCAGCAGGAGCGCCGCGAGCGGGTCGCTGGCCATCTCGCCGCACAGGCAGACCTCTTTGTCGGCGGCGCGCGCGACGTTGACGACCTCGGCAATCGCGGAAATCACCGCGGGATGCAGCGCCTCGTACAGGTGCGCGACTTTAGGATTGTTGCGATCGGCGGCGAGCAGGTACTGGATTAGATCGTTGGTGCCGACCGAGAAAAAATCCACCTCGCGCGCCAGCCGCGGCGCCAGCCACACCGCCGACGGCACCTCGACCATGATGCCGACTTCGATATTGGGATTGTGCTCGAGTCCTTCCTTAAAGAGCTCAGCCTGCGATTCCGCCAGCAGCTCCTTCGCGCGGCGCAATTCCTCGAGACTCGAAATCATCGGGAACATGATGCGGACGTTGTGCTTGGCCGCCGCGCGCAAAATCGCGCGGAGCTGAACCTTGAACAGGCCCGACATCTCCAGCGAGATGCGTATCGAGCGCCAGCCGAGGAACGGATTGTCCTCGCGCGGCACGCGCATGTACGGCGGATACTTGTCGGCGCCGATGTCGAGGGTGCGAATCGTCACCGGGCGCCGGCCGAGCGTCTCGAGCATCTTGCTGTACAGCGCCAGCTGCTGGGTCTCGTCGGGAAAATCCTCGTAGGTCAGAAACGAAAATTCCGAGCGCAGCAGGCCGACGCCCTCGGCGCCGTAGCGCAGCGCGAGCTGGATGTCGGCAAGGAGCGCGATATTTGCGAGCATCATGACGCGATGGCCGTCGCGCGTCGCGGTGGGCGCGTTGCCCTCTTCGATAAGCTCCTTCTTGAACGCTTCGTAGCGCCGCGACAGGCTGACGTAGTCGCGCTCGATCTCAGTGCCGGGATTGACGTAAACGACGCCCGCGTTGCCGTCGAGCACCAGCGAATCGCCCTCGAGTACCGATTCCATCAGGTGTTCGACGCCGACCACCGTCGGAATCTCGAACGCGCGCGCCAGGATCGCCGCATGCGAGGTGACGCCGCCCGATTGCAGCGCGATACCGGCGAGCCTGTCGTGGCTGACCATCGTCAACTGCGAGAGCGTGAGCTCCTCGGCGACGATAATCGTCGGCTTGGTGAAGGACGCGCGCTTTTCCTCCTGCCGCAGATGACGAAGCACGCGATGGCCGACGTCGCGGAAGTCGGTCGCGCGCTCGCGTAAATAATTATCCGCGACCGCCAGCATCGAGGCGCTCAGCTCCTCGATCACGCGGAACAGCGCGCTCTCGGCGGTATAGCCGTTGGCAACCGTCTCGCGGATGCGGCCGACGAACTCCTCGTCTTCGAGAATCATGCGATGGCCGTCGAAGATCCTGAGGTCCGACTCGGGCATCAGCGGCTCCATCCGCACCCGCAGCGTCGCCAGCTCGGCGAGCGAACGGGTCAGAGCCTCCTCGAAGCGCTTGGCCTCGGCCTTGGGGTCGCGGGATTTCTGATGACGATCGACGCTGCTCAGAAACGTGCCGACCACGTGCGCGTTGCCCTGCGCAAATCCCGGTGATGCGGACAGTCCGGCCAGCCGCGGGCGGCGAATCTTGGCGGGCGGCGCGTGCCGCGTCTTGCCGCCGATTTTTTCGTAATCCTTGAGCTGGCGGTTGGCCTCGATCATGCGCCGCCTGTATTCGAGCCGCTCTTTTTCCTTGGTGACGAGCGATTCGCGCAGCCTGAAATGAGAAAGGATTTGCGCGACCTGGTTGGCGGCGGTGTTGAGCAGACGGATTTCGCTCTTGTTGAATTTGCGCCGCTCGAGCGTCTGCGCGACCAGCACTCCGAGCGGCTTCTTGCGGCCGTCGCGAACCGGCACGCCAAGAAAAGTATGGAAGCGCTCCTCGCCGGTCTCGGGAAAATATTTGTAGCGCGCATGGCTCATCGCGTCGGGCACGCAGACCGGCTCGTCCTGCTCCAGCACCAGCCCGACCAAGCCCTCGCTAAGCCGCATCGAAACCTTGCCGACCGATTCGCGATCGAGGCCGACCGTGGCGCGCAGCACGATTCGCTCGCGCTGCGGATCGAAGAGGTAGAGCGAACAGACCTCGGCCTCCATGCCGGTGGCAATCGCGAAGGCGACCCGGTCCAGGGTCTCGCGAAGATCCTCGGAATGCTCGCCGCCGATCGACGAGAGATGCTCGATCAGAGCGAGGCGATCCTTGTTGGCACTCATAGCTAAAGTCTCAGCAGCGGCGCGAAAATTTTATCGGATCGATAGCGTGATGAACAATGCCGCCACGCGCGATTCTATTCTTCGTCGGGGTCGGCGCCCGGATCCTCGAAGCCCGGCGGAAGCGCGGCATCCTGGCTTTGCGTCTTCGATCGCCGCTCATGGAGTCTCTCGACCAAGCCGCGGGTCATCGACGTGAGCTCGGCCGGCAGCGCATTTATAGCCTGATCGTCGAACCTCAAATTGAAGTAGTCGAGCGAGAGTTGCGCAATTGCCTCTGCCTGACGGAGATCGCGCTTGCGCTTGATCGGATCTCGCGTCGGCTGGAGCGAAACCCAGAGCTTGTGCAACGCGAACACGCGCGGCTCGGGTACCACGAACCTGACCGGGAAGCCGTTGTCTGCAACTACGATCTGGGTCATCAGCGGCAACGCGGTGAGCCATTCGAGGCCGCGCAATTGTTCCGCGATCAGATCGGATCCGCTGCCAACGCTGGTGAGCGCGAGCCCGCCAGAATCGATTGGCGCCCGAATCAAATCGACCATGAAGCCCTTCGCGTTAACGGCACGAAACGATCTTTTCCGTTGCGGCTTGAAGGTTGCGTCGACGTCCTGAAGGATTCCAAGGAGTCCCGCGCTCCGGATCGAGCCGGCCAGTTCGATTTCAGATTTGGTGTTGAACAACTTGTCGAGATCTTCGGTCTGAAGCAGTCCCGCCTTGAGCTGTACGCCCGCCGCCATTTCATAGGCATACATCGCGTGGCTGCCGAGAATAATCAGATGACCGCCAAGCAGCCCGTTTGCATCGAGCGACCTTACAATGTCGGCCGCAAGGCGCGGAACTCGATTGACCGATGCGGCGACGCAAAACTTGGCACGGCGCGCGACCTCTTCAGTGCTTGATCGAATCCGCTCGTCAAGGTCGCGCTTGGTTTCGGTGAATTCTCGGTAGGTTTGCTCAGTCTCGGGTGAACGTGGGCCAAGCGACCGATTGCCCCGATGGGGCCCGATCGTGCGGACCAGGTAGTCGCGGTCGCCCACTGTCTTCCAGTACAATCCGCCGCGAAATGCTCGCTGCTCGGCTTGGAGATCGAGCAAGTGCTCATAAAGCTGAGCAATATCGACCGCGATTCTGCGCTGCTCGGCGGTGAGTTCTTTCAACTTTGACATTTTCCTCTCAAATCAATACTACACTATTTTAAGAGGAAAACATAACAAAATCAAATAGTTTTGGCTTCTTTTCAATGGTGTTAATCGGCCATATTTCCTCTCAAATCCAAGCGACGACAATAATGAGAGGAAAAGGCTTCTATTCCAACGGTTTTTCTGTGCGCTAGCTGACATGCCTACGACAGCTCGAACGGCGCGAGCGCGCTCTTCAGTAGGCCGCGGCCTGCGCGGCATCGCTTCGCGCGGATCGCATCGATCAGATCGCGCTCGTCCTTGATTGGACCTTCGAGCAGCGTCGTCACGCATCCTACCGAGCCCGCCGAATGCGAATCCGAGCCCGCGACCTCCGCCATCCCGAGATGGCGCGCGACTTTCAGCGCGAACACGTTCTCATCCTCGCCGCATGCGCCGTTGAGCACTTCGATCGCATCGACCAGTTCGAAAATCTTCAACTTGGCCGCGCGCTCCGGATAGGTCGGATCGATAGGTTCCGAATCGGGGTTGATAAACGAAAAGCGCGGGTCGAGTTTGTAGCGGAACGGATGATTCGCGATCAGGATCCGCCCTCGAGGTCCACCACCCGCCGCAGCTCCGCCAGCTTGTAGATTCCTCCGACGTATCGCTCGAGCCCGAACGCGCCGACGTGCCCCATGTCGGTCGTCACTTCCATCCCGCGCAGAAAAATCACGCCCGAGTCGCCCGCCATCGCCGCCATCTCGCGCGAGTCCCACATGTTGTCGTGCTCGGTGATGCAGACCGCGCCGATTCCGATCGCGCGCGCGCGTTCGACCAGGTCTTTCGGCGCCAGGTTCGAGTCCGAGCTGCCGCGATTGGTGTGGAGATGCAGGTCTACGCTGAAGTAGGGCCCCGCTTGCTTCGTCATTCGACTAACATGAGCGACGCTGTGTCATCCTGACGACGGGAGCGCTAGCGACGGGAGGAAGGATCTCGGACAGCTTCGCGCCACGCGAAGCCGGTTCCGGTTCCGAGTCGCCCGCCTTGGGCGGGCCACCTTACTTGGGCGGCTCCTTCGCGAGCGTGATCTTCTTCATGTGGTCGCCTTTCTGAATTTTGTCGACCGCGTCCATGCCCTTGATCACTCCGCCGAAGACCGTGTATTGGCCGTCGAGTCCCGGCTGCGGCTCGAGGCAGATGTAGAACTGGCTGCCGCTCGATTCGCGATTCGGATTTACGTCGTCTCCCGTACGCGCAGTGGCGACGCTGCCGCGCAGGTGCTTTTCTTTGATCTCAGCGGGGACGGTGTATCCGGGTCCGCCCGCGCCCGTGCCGTCAGGATCGCCGCCCTGGATGACGAAGTCCGGGACGACGCGATGCCACGTCAGGCCGTTGTAGAAGCCCTTGTTCACCAACGTCTCGAAATTCGCGACCGTCTTGGGCGCTGATTCGGGGTAAAGCTCGATGACGATGGTGCCGCGTTCGGTGTCGATAATTGCGTAATGACCTGTGTTTCTCACTGGGAGTCCATCCGTTGCGCCTTTGCAAGCCGAGGCGAGCACGAGCACCGCCACGACGGCCAAGCACGACATTCTAAAGGAGTTGCGTTTCATTTTATCCACTCGCATTCGCACGAACAATCAACCGTCCATGCATCAGGGTTGTCCAACAGTCCTACATGGAAGTATTCGAGGCGTCGCGAATCCGCAAGCGATTTTGATCTCGTCGGAAGACCTTCAAGGACCGCTGCGCGATGTCGGAACCGGTACCGGCGGCGCTTGCGCGCCGCTGTCCGAGATCCTTGCTGCCGCTCGCGTCGCTCGCGTCGTCAGCTTGACAACCGGCTCCGCGCCTCCCTTTGTCCCCCTCTCCAGAAGGGAGAGGGGTTAGGGGTGAGGTTCTGCGCGCGATTCAAGATTCTGCCTCCGTTTCCCTCGCCCTAGCCCTTGATAAACTTCGCGACCGTCGCCGCAAGCTTCGCGGGCTCCTCCAGCGGCATCATATGCGCGCCGCCCTCGACCAGATGAACCTTCGCCTCCGGGATCCCTTTGCGGAACTCATCGGCGTACACCGCCGGCAGCAGCTTGTCGTCCTTCCCCCACACGAGCAGCGTCGGCGCGGCGATTCGATGCAGCCGTTTGCGCAGTCCCTTGTCCGGTATCGGCCACATGAACTTGCCCGTGCATCCGAGCGCCCACGTGATGCGAATGAATCCCGCCTGATCTTCGGGATTCAAAGTGATTCGCTTCAACGCCGGGTGATGCTGATCCTTGAACAGCAGCGCTGGCAGGTCGGCCTGCGGCGTCACGATGTAGTTGCGAATGGGCGAGTCGTCGCGCCATAACCCCAGCGGACTTACCAGCACCAGCTTGCCGACGCGCGCCGGATCCGTCGCCGCGATTTCGCCCGCGATCATCCCGCCGAGCGAATGACCGACCACCGCCGGCGCCTTGAGCCCGAGCTTGTCGAACAGGTCGTAGTGGTAGAGGACGAGATCCCACATGTCGTCGAGCGCCTTGTAGGAATCCTCGTCACCCGCCGTAATCCCGGGATGCTCGGGAGCATAGACGGTGACGCTCTTCGCGAGTTCGTCGAGCAGCTCCGTCTCGATCGGGCCGTACCCGCCATGCAGATAGACAAGGGGCGGCCCATCACCGAGAATCCTGACCTTGGGATGAACCTTATCGCCCCAAACGCTGACAGTTCTATCTTTTGCAGCCGCCATATCAGTCCTTATGAGAGCCCTTTGCGTAACCGACTCCGCATCGACGGGCGTCCCTCCGCGACCAGTCCCCCTTCCCACATTGGGAAGGGGTTAGGGGTTAGGTTGCTCGCTACTACTCGCCTACCGCGCCGCCGCATGCGCTCCGTTCGACGCCATCATTTTGCGCGGCCCCTTGAGCGACTCCGGCCACCACTTGTTTTCCCACTCGCCGTCCCACACGCCGCGGAAATGCGGCAGCACCTCGCTGCAGAACAAATCGATATTCTTGATCGTCAAGTCGTGCGGCATCGATCCTATATGCAGCAACACCATCAGGTTGCCGACGCGAAGTTTCTTGACCGCTTCCATCAACTGCTGGCGCACGGTCGCCGGCGAGCCCGCGATCACGAACTGATTGTCGACGAAGTCCTTGTACTTCCACGTCGGAATCTTGTTCATCAAATCGAACAACTGCGGATTCAGCTTGGTCACGCTGTTGACCAGGCTCTTGTAGTCCTGGTTGCCCGCGACGGGAAAATATTCGGGCAGGATGTGCAGGCATTTGTCGTAAAAATATCGGATGTGCTTGTAGTAGTCCTTCTCGGCCTGCGCGTCGGTCTCCGACACCGCCACCAGTTGCAGAAATCCCGCGCGATACGGGTTGGGATCGTGATTGCCCTTGGCGACGAAATCCCAGAACCCGTCCATCACCCGCTTGCCGAAATTGTTCCCCCAGTACGACAGGAAGCAGTAGCAGTGATTGTGCTGCGCGGAAAAATCCCACGTCGAAAGACTGCCGCTGCCGGGAATCCACACCGGCGGATGCGGTTTCTGAATCGGTCGCGGCCAGATATTGACCATCGGCAGTTTGAAGTACTTCCCGTTCCACGCGAAAATCTCCGGCGACTGCCACGCCTTCAGAATGAGGTCGTGCGCCTCGTAGTAACGCTCGCGCTGTTCGATCGGCGGGATTCCGGCGCACAGGTTCACGTCCTGCGACGTCCCCAGCGGCATCCCCGCGACCAGGCGGCCGCCGCTGATACAATCGATCATCGAATATTCTTCGGCGATTCGTGTCGGCGGATTCGTCGTCGGCAGCGTCGCACCCATCTGCACCACCGCGACGTCGGTGCCGTTGGTCGCCCGCGCGAGAATCGAGCCCATCAGGTCCGGATTCGGCATGAAGCCGTACGCGTTCTGATGATGCTCGTTGACGCAGATACCGTCGATCCCCTTGTCGGCGGCGTGAATCAGCTCGTCGAGCGTCCAGTTGTAGTACTGCCCGACCTTGACCGAATCGGCCAACTCGAAATACGGCGGATCGACCCACACCGAGTGATACTTCTGCGCGAAGTCGTCAGGCAAATCGCGATACGGCATCAGATGGAACATCGAAATCTTCATCGTAAGCCTCCGGCCGAGTCAGCTTTCGATTTTCCAATACCACGCCGCACAGCGATTCCCCAACTGCGCATCGCCACCGCTTTTGTCATCTCGCCCGCACCGCGAGCGGACTTTCCGTTCCGGCCGCGCGATTACCCAACAGCGCGCCGAGCACCGCGAGCAGGACTTTTTATTCCGGTCCCCCTTCCACCAGGGGAAAGGGTTAGGGGTTAGGTTCCGGCGCGCCTCCGGACAGCTTCGCGCGAGCGAAGCCGGTACCGGTTCCGAGTCGCCGCTTCCAATTGGGGGATGAACTTTTCAGCCTGACGCTCGCGAACCTGCCGTGCTATTCCTACAACATGGTCCAACCGCCAGGATATTCCACGCTCAGCGCTCGCCCGAAAATCCGGCGACACTTGCTTCCGTCAAAAACCAATTTTGACGGAACGAAGCTACCGATGGTGGTGTATTACTCGCCGGACCACTACCGGTTGTATAAATTGCCCCTTTTCGCCAAATCGCCCAATCGCGAATCCTCACCGAAAACAAGTTCTAACAGGGACGAAGTCCCGCATCCCGCAGCGGTGCCGATTTTCTTAGTACTGGGTGCAGGGGTCACCCCTGCCCAAGGAAGCGTGAAACCCAGGAGGGGTTTCACATCAAAATAAGTGATTTACCTGTCTCCATTTCGCGAACGCCCCTGACATGGATCGCCCGGAATGTTACGATTTGCGCGAAATCACCATGGCTGAAACAAAAATAACCCTCGAGCAGGTGCGCCACGTCGCGCTCCTCGCGCGCCTCCAACTGTCGCCCGAAGATGAAAATCGCCTGCGCGCCGACATGGACGAGATGCTTGCCTACGTCGACAAGTTGAACGAGCTCGACACCAAGGACGTCGCGCCGACGACGCAGGTCGGCGAGGCTGGCATGCCGATGCGCGATGACGAAGTGACGAACCGGCCTGCCGCCGACGCGATGCTTGCGAACGCGCCTTCGCGCGACCGCGACTACTTCAAAGTGCCGAAAATAATCGAGTAGATTTCTCGGTCCAAAAAAAATTTCCTGCATGGCATCGGAACTGAACAAACTCACCATCGCCGAGGCGTCGTCGAAGCTCCGCGCGCGCGAAATCACCGCGACGCAGCTGACGCGCGACTGCCTCGATCGTATCGCCGCCGCCGAGCCTAAGCTCCACGCGTTCATCACCGTATCCGAGCAGGAGGCGCTCGAGCAGGCGCGCGCGGCTGACGCGCGCCTCGCCGCTGGTAACGCGCCGGCGCTGTGCGGGATCCCGCTCGGAATCAAGGATATCTATGCGACCAAAGGCGTGCGCACGACCTGCGCGTCGCGAATTCTGGAAAATTTCGTGCCGCCCTTCGACGCGACCGTGATCGAGCGCCTGCGCGCCGACGGCGCGGTATTCATCGGCAAGACCAACATGGATGAGTTCGCGATGGGCTCCTCGACCGAGAACTCCGCGTTCGGCGCGACGCTGAATCCGCACGATACGTCGCGCGTCGCCGGCGGATCGTCGGGTGGGTCCGCCGCCGCGGTCGCTGCGCACGAATGCCTGGGCTCGCTCGGCACCGACACCGGCGGATCGATTCGCGAGCCCGCGTCCTTCTGCGGCGTGGTCGGAATCAAGCCAACGTACAGCCGCGTCAGCCGCTTCGGCGTCGTCGCATACGCCTCGTCGCTCGACCAGGTCGGCCCGTTTACGAAATCGGTGCGCGACGCCGCGATCATCCTGCGCACTCTCGCCGGCAAGGACGTTCGCGACTCGACCTGCTCGGCGCGTCCGGTGCCCGACTACGAACGCGCGCTCACTGGCGACGTCAAGGGACTCCGAATCGGCGTGCCTCGCGAATACTTTGTCGAGGGGATGCAGCCCGAGGTCGAGAAGTCGGTGCGCGCTGCGCTCAAGAATTACGAATCGCTCGGCGCCTCGACCGTGGACATCTCGCTGCCGCATACCGGCTATGCAATCGCCGCGTATTATCTGGTCGCGACCGCCGAGGCGAGCGCGAATCTCGCGCGCTACGACGGTATCCGCTTCGGCCTGCGCGTGAACGCCGAGGACAATATCGCTTTGTACGAAACCACGCGCGCGCAGGGCTTTGGCGCCGAGGTCAAGCGGCGGATCATGCTCGGCACCTTCGCGCTCTCGGCGGGTTACTACGACGCCTACTACCTGAAGGGGCAGAAAGTGCGCACGCTAATCCGAAACGACTTCGAGCGCGCGTTCGAGAAGTGCGATTTGATCGTCACGCCGGTTGCGCCGACGACCGCGTTCAAAATCGGCGAGAAGATGAACGACCCCTTGACGATGTACCTCTCCGACATCTTCACGATTTCGGTGAACCTGGCCGGACTGCCCGGGATGGCGATGCCGTGCGGGCACGACGCGAACAATCTGCCGATTGGAATGCAATTGATCGCGCCACCCTTCGCAGAGGAAATAATTTTGCGCGCGGGCGACGCGTTCGAGCGCACCGGTGCATTCAAGCCGCGCACGCCCGCGGTCTGACGGACACTTAGGATGAATCGGGAAGCATACGAAGCGGTGATTGGACTCGAAGTCCATACTCATCTTCTGACCCACTCGAAACTTTTCTGCGGATGCTCGACAACCTTCGGCGCGGGGCCGAACGAAAACGTCTGCCCCATCTGCATGGGGATGCCCGGCGTGCTGCCGGTCCTCAATCGGCGCGTCGTTGAACTGGCTATTCGAACGGGACTGGCGGCGCATTGTACTATCGCGCCCTATTCTATTTTCGATCGCAAAAGTTACTTCTATCCCGACCTGCCAAAGGGCTATCAGATTAGTCAGTACGAAACTCCAATATGTAAAGGTGGCTATATCGGCTTGCCACCGACTGAGAATGGCGGGACGCGCCTAGTGAGGCTCACGCGAATCCATATCGAGGAAGATGCGGGCAAGAATATCCACGGCGAAAGCGCCAGCCTCGTGGATTTCAACCGCTCTGGAGTGCCGTTGATCGAGATCGTCAGCGAGCCCGACCTGCGCTCGACCGAAGACGCCGGCGCGTACTTGCGCCAACTGCGCGCGATACTTCGATACGTCGATGCGTCTGACGGCAAGATGGAAGAAGGCAGCTTCCGCTGCGATTGCAACGTCTCGGTGCGCAAGCGCGGCGCGACTGAGTATGGCGTCCGGACTGAGATTAAGAATCTCAATTCATTCCGCTTCGTCGAGGACGCAATTGAGTATGAGATCGGTCGTCAAATAGCTATTGTCGAAGCGGGAGGCAGAGTCGCGCAGGAAACGCTCCTGTGGGATCCCGTGCGCAAGGAAACTCGCCCGATGCGCTCGAAAGAGTATGCGAATGACTATCGCTATTTTCCCGAACCTGACTTGCCGCCGCTGATCGTGCCGGCCGAGATGGTCGAGCAGGTGCGCGCCTCGATGCCCGAGCTGCCCGCGGACCGCAAAGCGCGCTACGTGCGCGAGGGCCTGACGGAATACGAGGCCGGCGTGCTGATCGCGGACCGCGACGTCGCCGACTACTTCGAAGCGACGCTGCCGGGACTCAAGAATCGCAAGAGCGCCGCAAACTGGGTGATGACCGAAGTGCTGCGCGTCGCCCGCGACTCGAACCAGCCGTTCGTCGAAGCGGTGCCGGCTGCGGCCGAAGTCGGCGCGCTGCTGCGGATGGTCGAGGCGCAGAAGATAAGCCTGAACGCCGCCAAGACCGCATTTGCCGCGATGGTAAAATCCCGCAAAGGCGCCGAAGCCACAATCGCGGAACTCGGTCTCGCGCAAGTATCGGATGAAAGCGCGATTGCCGGCGCCTGCGACAAGATCCTCGCCGCAGAGCCTGAGAAGGTCGCCGAGTATCGCGCAGGCCGCGACAAACTATTCGGATTTTTCGTCGGCGCCGTGATGAAAGCGATGGGCGGCAAGGCAAATCCGAAAGTGATCAACGACCTCCTGCGCGCAAAGCTCGCCGGCTGAGCGGCGACCGAACTTGACGCAAGGCTGGCAACGGCTATCGGCTATTTCCGCAGATACAGTTTGTACTTGACGCCTGCGGGAGTTGTTTCACCTTCTGCAAAAGCCTGGACGCCGTTCAGCCAGGCGTATTTGCCCTTGATCGACGCTGCGAAGACCGGCGCAGTGCTTATCCCGGTCAGGCCGGTCGCACCCATCTTCCCGCGACCGGTATAGGTCATGTAGATGTTCTCGCCGTCGTCGGTCTTCAGCACGAGGCGCACGTCGATTACGCCGACGCCGTCGGGACGCATCAGGAACCAATCGCCGCCGCTGGCGAGCACGGTGCCCTTCAGGCGCGGACCTTCGAATTTGCCGCCGGTCACGTGCACGATCGCGCGGGTTCCGTCGGGAGTGTCCGCGATTAATATTGGCGGCGCGATTTCGGCGGTGATATCGAAAAGTGGTTCCAGCTCCATGTCATGTACCTCGTTGACGACACTTTGATTACTCAGTTGAAACCAAAGGCGCGGGTCGCGTTATCCCACAGGATCTTCTTTTTACTCGAGAATGGGATCGATTGTTTGAGTAGTGCGTCGATGCCCCACGGGAAAGTGCCATCAGGATGTGGATAGTCAGTGTCCCAAAGGAAGTTGTTGTCGCCTACTATATCCAGCGCGGCTTTCATGGTTGGTTCGTCGCCGCGGAAGGCTACGAAGAAGTTACTTTTGAAATACTCAGTCGGGCGCTTGCTCAAATACTCGTGCTCGGAGTTGCCGCTGAAATCCCAATGCTGTTCCATCCGCTGCAGCCAGTAGGGAACCCATCCGCCGTCGGCTTCGACCTGGACGACTCGGAGCTTGGGGAACTTTTCGATGACACCGTACCAGATGAGACCCGCCATCGCCGCCATCGCCTCGAACGGATGCGACAGGATGTGGCCGGTGACATGAGTATCCATCCGATCGCCGAACGACTCGACGGACGCGGACCCGGAATCGTGAGTGGAAATCGGGCGCCCGAGTTTTTCGACTTCGGCCCACAGCGGAAGGTAGTCGTCGTGGAAGAGCGTCCGGCCACGGACTGGATTGGGCCGCACGTAAAAGCTGATGGCCCCGTTTTTCGCGGCGCGATTCGCTTCTTTGATCGATTCGCCCACGTCCTGCACGGGAAGAATCGCCGCCCACTTGACGCGGTCGCTGGTTTTCGAGCAGTAGTCGGCGCTCCAATCGTTATAGGCGCGGCAGCAAGCCGCCAGCAGTTGCGGATCGCGGAATTCGCGGCCCAGCATCTGGCCGGCTGCGGTAGGATAAACAATCTGCACGTCGACACCCTGCTCGTTCATGTCCATCAGGCGGCTCTCGGGGCTGAAACCGAGCTTGGCGGCGCGCTCGAACCGTTTCATCGCTTTCCGCACCGCGTCGAGGAAGCCGGGCGCGGCCATCGGGTATTTGCCTTTTTCGCGGGTGAACGGTTCGCCTTCGACCAGGAATGTGCGGCGGCCAGACTCGGGCGCGACGCCCATTTTTGGCGCCGATGATTTGTAGCGATCGTCGATGTATCGCTCGAATACGTAGTCGGGTTCCATCAAGTGGGTATCTACATCGGCGATTTTGAATCCGTCTTTCATGCTAATTCTCCAAATACTATTCGATTAGCTAATAGCTAAATCAGGGATAATCAGTGCTTTCACTCCGCGTCGCTCGCGCAAGAGATCGAAGGCCTCGAGGCCGTGCGCGATAGAATAGCGGTGTGTGATCATTGGGAGTAAGTCTACCGCGCCGCTTGAGACCATCGCGATCGCGCGGCGCCATGTCTCGGGAGTCCGAATACGCGAGTTGATAATCGTCACGCCATGGAAAAACAACGAGCGCAATTCGGCGGACTTGAGATCGCGCGCGGGCCATCCGACTTCCACGAGTTCACCGCCGCGACGGAGCAGCTCGCGCGGCGAATCGATCGCGCCGGCCGCGTCAAAGACGACGTCGGCACCGTCCGGCGGGAGCATCGCGCGCACTTGTTCGATCCAGTCGCGATCGCCGGCCGAAACAGTCTTGAATCCCATCGTGCGCGCGAGCGCGAGACGATCGGCGTCCACCGCAAGCCCGCTCATTACTATCGAGGTGACGCCGAGGGCGCGCGCGGCGAGCGCGATGCTGAGGCCGATGGGTCCGGGGCCTTCGACGACGGCGCTGTCGCCGGCCTTGAGACACGACTGCTCAACCGCGTGAAGGCCGGTGCCGAACGGCTCGAGCAGCGCGACCTGCTCCATGTTCATTGCGGAGGGAACGAGGTGCGCATTTCCGACCGGCGCGACGGTGAATTCGGCGAACGCGCCGGAGAGCGTGGTGGGCGCGGAGCAAAGATGGAAGCGGCCGGCGCGGCACGGACCGCATCGCCCGCAATGGCCGAAAGGATCGAGCGCGACGCGATCGCCGACTTTGAAATTGGCGACGCGCGCGCCGACCTCGACGACTTCGCCGGCGGGTTCGTGGCCGAGTATCACCGGGAGGCGCGCGACCATGCGCTCGGCGCCGAGTTCCCAATCGACGATGTGCAGATCGGAGCCGCATACGCCGCACGCACCGACGCGAACCAGCAGCGTGCCTTCGGCCGGCGCCGGCACGGGAGCGTCGATCACTTCCGCGCCGGGCGCGGGGCGGGTCTTTGCGATCGCCTTGATTCGCGAAACCTCCGAGTACCTTCAATACGACGGCGCGGCGGCTCGCGTCAAAGAAGATTCGCCAAAATAATTTTCGCCCGGGCGGTAAAAAGACTACTCCCAGTGGCGCAGCGGAGCGCCGCGATAACGCATGCGCGGACGGATGAGGCGGTTGTCGGCATATTGCTCGAGCGCGTGCGCGATCCATCCCGAGGCGCGGCCGATCGCGAAGATTGCGGCCGGCATCGAGCGCGGAAATCCGAGCATGCGGACGCATACGGTAAGGTAAAAGTCGAGATTGGGTCGCAGGCGTTCGCGTTTCGATACGGCGGCTTCCACTTTAAGCGCGGTCTCGAACAGCCGGCGGCCGCGGCGCTTGGCGGTCGCCTGCGCGACTTGCCGCAGCAGTGCGGCGCGCGGATCGCCGTCGGGATAGATCGCATGGCCGAAGCCCGGCGGTAGCCGGTGGTCGCGAGTGAATGCCGCGAGGCACTCGTCGACGCGCGCGCCGGTCTCGAGTTCGGCAAACATCGCCTCGATGCGATCGCACGCTCCGCCGTGAATTGGTCCGCTCAGCGAACACAACGCGGAGAGCACCGAGGCGAAGAGGTCGGCGCCCGTGCTCGCGATGACGCGCGCGGCGAAGGTCGAAGCGTTGAGCTCGTGCTCGGCGCACGCGATCAATACGCGGTCGAGCGCCGCGGCTTCCCAGTCGGTAGCGGTCGAGCCGGGCACCCATCCGAGCAGGCGTCCCGCCATGCCGGATCCGCCGGGAACGCCAGGCGCTGGAGGTTTCGCGAGCGCCAGCGGCAGCTGGCTGATGATCAGCTTCGCGCGATCGATTCGCGTACGCGGCGGCTGACGGCGATCCCACGCGGCGAGACTCGGCATCACGGCGGCGAGCCGCAGCAGCGGGGGCGCGTCGTCACCGACGGCGGCAAGCGCATCGGCAACCGACGGCGGCATCTGCGCGCCCTGGATCTCGGCACGCAGCGCGGCGATTTCTTCAGCGACGGGGCGCTCGCCACTCCACAGCAGCAGGCAGACTTCTTCGAACGACGCGTGCGAGACGATTTCCTCGATCGGGTAGCCGCGATACGCGAGCTTGCCCTCGTTGATCGAGCTGACGGCCGACTCCGCGACGATGACCCCGGGCGCACCGTCGTCGATGCTCTTGGGTTGCGCGACCGTCACCCACGTCGATGCGGCGGGCAGGCTGCGTCCGCGCCGTCCGCGCTCGGTGGAGACGACCCCGCGCAGCGCTTCGATGTCGGCGCGGCGATAGAGCGCCTGGCGGCCGACCTTGCGGCGATAACTTTTCAGCCAGCCGCGGCTGACGTAGGCGTAGAGCGTGCCGAGCTTGACGCCGAGCTGATCGGCCGCCTCGTTGGCGGTTATCATGCCTGCACGTTCGGAATTGGCACGTTCGGAGTTGCGAGTCGCCACCATCAGAATCACGCCATGCGCGCATGGGCGCCGTCAAGTGCTGGTCGATCAACTTGCGTCCAGATGGAGACAGTTATATACAGTCAAGCTCACGGGAGGAACAGCGCATGAGCTCGGCCGAGGTGCGATTCAAAGAGTTGCGCGCGGATTTCGGGAAGACCGCGGACGACTATGGACGTCATCGCGCAGGTTTCCCCGACGAATTTTTCGAGCGGCTGAAGTCGTTGGGAATCCTCCGAGCGGGAATGCGCGCGCTCGACCTCGGAACCGGCACTGGAACCGTCGCGCGGGGCCTCGCGCTGCGCGGATGCGAAGTTACCGGGCTCGATCGATCGGCGCCGCTGATGGAGCAGGCGGCGGAGCTCGATCGAGGTGCCAGCGTCGTCGTGAAGTACGTCACCGCTGCCGCGGAAGAGACCGGAATGGCGGCGGCGGAGTTCGATCTCGTGACGGCGGGACAATGTTGGCATTGGTTCGATCGTCCGCGCGCGGCTACCGAGGCGCGACGCGTGCTGAAGCCGGGCGGGATGCTCGTGATCGCGCATTTCGACTGGATTCCGCTGCCCGGCAACATGATCGAGGCAACCGAGAAGCTGATCGAGAAGCACAATCCGAAATGGAAGCTCGGCGGAGGCCTGGGAATCCATCCGCTCTGGCCGCGCGACATGGCGGTCGCGGGCTTTGTAAATATCGAAACGGTTTCGTTCGACATCGACGCGATCTACACGCATGAGGCATGGCGCGGGCGGCTTCGCGCGAGCGCGGGAGTCGGCGCGAGCCTTGCGCCGCAACAGGTTGCGGCATTCGACGACGAGTTGCGCGCGATGCTGGCGGAGCGCTGGCCCGAGGACCCGATGCGCGTGATGCATCGCGTGTTCGCGGCGATCGGCGTGGCACCGTAGCCCGCTTTGACGAGAGGCGGTAAAGGTCGGCTATATTCGCGTTCCATGAGAGGAACCTGACTATGGATTTCGGAACGTTGATATTCACCAAGCCAGAGCGCGCGATCACGGACGTCAAGTACGCCGAGGATCGCGGCTTCAGTCACGCGTGGATTCCCGACTCGCACATGATTTGGGGCGACACTTACGCGTGCATGGCGCTGGCCGCGGTCAATACGAAACAGATCAAACTCGGCACCGGCGTCGCGATTGCGTCGAACCGGATTGCGCCGGTGACGGTGCATTCGATCGCGACGATCAACCAGCTCGCGCCGGGACGCGTGATTTTAGGATTCGGCACCGGGCATACGGGGCGGCGCGTGATGGGACTGCCGCCGGTCAAGCAGGCGGAGTTCCGCGAGCAGGTGCGCGTGATTCGCGATCTGCTTCACGACGGCGAAGCGATCTACAACACCGAAGGTCTCAGCCGGAAAATCAGGTACCTGCATCGCGATCGGCGCTTCATCAACCTCGACGATCGGATTCCGCTGTACGTGGCGGCCAACGGGCCCAAGACGTTGGCGCTAGCGGGCGAGTTTGGCGACGGCGCGATCACGACCGGAATCACGGACGGGGAGCGGGTCGGAGTCGTGCGGAAAAGTCTCGAAGTCGGCGCGTCGAAGGCGGGACGAAGAACGGACAAAATGCCAATCGTATCGCTGACGCACATTTGCGTGCTGCGGCCGGGCGAGAAACTCGACTCGCCGCGCGTGAAGGCGATGACCGGGCACTGGGTGATGGCGAGTTTCCACGCGATCGCGGCGGGCTACGCCCGCGCGGGCTATCTGCCGGAGGCGGTCGCGCCGGTCTACAAGGCGTACGAAGAATACGTCGCGCAGATGAAGTCGCCGCCCGCCGAGCGCTACCTCGAATTGCACATCGGGCATTGCACGTACGTCACGCCGCTCGAGCAGAAGTACGTGACGCCGGAGACGATCGCGGCGACGACGATTGTCGGCACGAAGGAAGAAGTCGTCGAGCGGCTGCGATCGATGGAGCGCGCGGGTCTGTCGCAGGTGTTTATCAATCCGCCGATGGACGGTTACAACGACTGCATCGACGAGATTTCGCGCGACGTGATCGCGCGGATGTGATCGAGCGCCGCGCCTAGTCAGGTCGCTGCAACTTCCGCGAGCGCGATCTCGCCGGCGGCGATCGCGGGAACGTAGTAGGCCTCGGGCGAGCCCCACACCGTGGCCGGATGCGGCCGCATACCAACCGCGAGCGGGTGCTCGAAGACCTGCGCGATGTTCGCGTTGATGCGCAAACAGTTGGGCGCCAGCGGCTCGGCGATTTCTCCGTCGCGAACGATATAAGAATCGCCGGTGACGGTGCAGGTGAAATCTCCCGCGCGCTGGCCGTTGATTGGATAGGTATACCAGATGCGGCCGACGTAGATTCCGTCGCCCACCGCGCGCACGAGTTCGCTGTCGGTGACTCCGCCGCGCGCGCGCATCACGACGTTAGTGCCCGCCGAGCCGGGACTCGCGTCGAAGCGCCGGCCACCGCCCTCGCCGAGCCGGTAGCCGCTCAGAGGAGGAAAGTCGAGCTTCGCGGGGGCGCTGGCGCCGAGCTTTTCGGCGCGATGCTCGTCGGTGAGGATGCGGTGGGTGTCGTAGAAATTCGAGAGCAGGCCGACGAGCTTGCCGTCGCGAATCAATTCGACACGGCGCGTGGGAATTCCTTCGCAAGTGACTCGGCGGCGAATCGCGCCGGCGCGCAAGGCCGGATCGTCGGCGAGACTCAATCGCGAATCCATCACGGGCGCGTCGAATTTTCCGTGATAGACGGAACTGGCGGCGTAAAACGAGCCGGCGGTAAGCGAGCCCATCACCATGTAGTTGAGAATTTCGGCGATCGGCTGCGGTCCAAGCACGACGCGAAATTTTCCCGCTGCGGGCCGGACGCCGTGGGACAGAGCAAGTGCGCGGCGGACGGCGTCGCGGCCAATCACGCGGGCGTCGCGGCGCATCGCAGCGGCGGAATCGCCGAGCGCGGTCGCGGTACCCTTGGCGTCGAGCGACTCGATGATCGACGTGACGGACGCGTTGAAATGCGCGCTTTCGTCCGTGCGCACCTCGGCCAAATTCGAGTTGAAGATCGCGATTCGATCGCGAATCACAGAGACGTCTCCACCGATGATCAGACCAGGGTGCTCGATTCGAGATGCGGCGGCGCGCTTGGCGAATGCGACGAGCGCGCCGTCGAGCACGTCCCACGCGGCGGCGGCGATCGCACTGTCCCCCACTCTCGCCAGATCGCTTTTTTCGGACGGCGCCAGCTTGCGGTCGAGCGCGACACTAGGGAAACCGGGGAAATGCGGATCGACGACGGCCGCGCTGCGCGCACGGCGGAGCGCGTCGCGGACGGATTCTGAGGTGAAGTCCCCCGCTTCGAATGCTGCGCCGACTTCGTGCGGATCGCGACGCATCGCGACGCGCAACTGGAACCCGTCGGCATGAAGCGACTTGAACTCCTCGAGGCCGTGGCTCGGAATGTCCGAGGTATAGTTGAGGCGGGCGATTCGATGCTCCGCGGTGGCGCAATAAATCTCGTAGCTCGCCAGATCCTTCTCACGCGCGAGTATCCGCGCCGCCTCGCGGGTGAAGGATTTCAGGTCCGTGACCGTGCGCATCAGTTGCCCGCCAGCCGCGCGCGCGAGCGCAGCGTCGGTCCGCCGTTGGACATTCGCTTGATCTGCATCGGCTGGCCCTTGCCGCAAGTGGGGATCGCTATTAGCCGCAGATCGTTGCCGACCGCGTCCACGTTGGTGAAGAAGTTTTTCGAGTCGGCTATCAGGCTGCCGGAGCGGTAGAGCCGCCCGATTCGTCCGTGATCGATCTCGTAGACGCGGCGTGCGGAGATTCTGAAATTTTCTCGCGACTCGGAGATCGATGGAATCTGATGACCGCATACGTAGTAGCCGTGCTCGACGTCGGCAATGATTTTTTCGGGCGGCGTTTCACCGGGGAGAAAAAACGTGTTGGACATTCTGATCAACGGGACATGCCATCCCTCGCTCGCGCGGGCCGAGCCGTTAGGCTCCGCGCCGAGCACGGCGGCAGTCGCGCGCGAATTCAGAAAGCCACTGAAGATGCCGCGATCGATGTGCATCACGCGCCGGCCGCGCGTGCCCTCGTGGTCGTAGCGGTAGTGGCCGTAACCGTCGAGGCTCGGATCGGAGCATGCCGAGAGCAGCGGCGATGCGACCGGCTTGCCCAACTGGTTGTCCGCGAGCGAGCGCAGGAACCAACTGCGTCCAGCGTAAGCGGCTTCCATCTTGAGCGCGCGATCGGCTTCGCATGGATGACCGATCACCTCGTGCGAGACGAGTGCGTTGAAGTGCGGGTCGGTAACCACGACCACCTCGCCGTCGGGCGGCTTGAGGACCGGTGCGGCGGCGAGTTCGCGCGCCTCGGTGGCCAAGTCGACGCAAAATTTCGCCAGCGACGGATTCGGCATCAACTCGCCGCGCCATCCGTCGCTCAGGCATTCGAGACCGCGCTGCTGGCCGATCGAGTCGTATGTCTCCTGGTGTCCGTCGCCGATTTGCGCGACGACGTAACAGTCGCCCTGCGAGAATGCGTATGCCTGCGAGACCACAGTGCCGGCGGTATCGATGAAAATTTCCCGGCGCAACTCGGTCATCGCGGCAACCACCTGAAACGCGATCGCTTCACCGAGTGCGCCAACCTCGCGCGAGGCGTCGAGCGAGATTTTCTTGAGCTCGTCGGTCGAGAGCGCACGTGGATCGCGGCGAAAGCTCGCGTCGACATCGTCGCGGACTCTTTCGCGCGATGGAATTTGTGCGACGAGGAGTCCTTTGGCGGCGTCGCCGAGGTGAGCGAAGAGTTCGGCCTTTTTGCGGGCGCTGAATCGCGCGCGATCGTAGGCCTCGCCAAGGCCGCGGCGGATTTCGGCGACGAGCTTCGCCGGCCGGTCTGCGAGAGCGCCTATCTCCGCGCCAGTTTGTCCATGACCGACCGAACCACCTCGATCGGCGACATGAACCGAGACTGCGTACGCGGCGTTCTCGCTCTCAGAGCCGTCGCGCGGCTCGCCATTCACTGCCGCGCCGGAACGATTGAACACTACTTCGAAGCGCAGATCCGCGTACACGACGCCGCGCTTCGAGCGGGCGAAGCGTGCGAGGATGCCCTCGCCTTCGCGGCGCAGGTACTCGACCGCTTCGAAGAGGTCGCCGCGCCCTGTCAAGAGAGCCGCATCTAGATGATGCCTTCGCGCTTGAGGTCTTCGAGCTGGCCGGCACCGAGGCCGAGCAGCTCGCCATAGACGTCGGCGTTGTGCTGGCCCAGCAGCGGCGCGGCTGTCACATCGACGGGCGAATCTTCAAGCCGCACCGGGCATCCCGGCATCGTGAAGTCGCCGCGCACGGGATGCTTGATGGTGACAATCATGCCGCGCTGCTTAAGATGGGGATCGTTCAGCAACTCGACGCTGTCGAGCACCGCGCCGCACGGGACGCCGGCCTCACCGAGGATGCGCATCACCTCCAACTTGGTGTGACGGCCGGTCCATTCGCTGATTATCGAGGTCAGCGCCTCGACGTTCTTCGCGCGGTTTCGTCCAACGAATCGTTCGTCGCTGACGATTTCGGGGTGGCCGATCACTTCGCACAGGCTCACGAACATCTCGGGCGAAGTGCACAGGATGTAGCAGTAGTCGTTGTCGCCGCCGGGCGCGCACTTGTAGATATCGCCGGGACCACCGCCGCCGACGCGATTGCCGCTGCGCGGCGTGGGTTTGTGCGTGACGTAAGTGCCCATCATCGGAACGCGCACGAAATTCAGCACCGCTTCCTGCATCGCGACTTCGACTTTCTGTCCCTTGCCGGTGCGTTCGCGCTGGATGTACGCGGCAAGCACGCCGACCGCCGCATGCATGCCGGTGCCGGTGTCGCCAATGGTGGGTCCGGGCTTGAGCGGCGGCGAACCGGGAAAGCCGGTGAGCGACATCGCGCCGCCGGACGCCTGCGCGATCATGTCGAAACTTTTGTACTTGCTATAGGGTCCGTGCGTGCCGAAGCCCTTAATGGTCAGGTAGATGAGGCGCGGATTTATTTCGCGCAGCTGATCGTAGCCGAGGCCGAGGCTCTCGAGCGTGCCGAGCGAGAAATTTTCGGTGAGCATGTCGACCTGTTTGACCAGATCGATGAACATCGCGCGGCCCTTCTCGCTCTTGAGGTTGAGCGTGATGCCGCGCTTGTTGGCGTTGAGCAGAATGAAGTAGTAGGAGTCGACGCCCGGCTTTTCGGTGAGCAGCCAGCGGCCCTGCTCGCCCATTTTTGGCGACTCGACTTTGATGACGTCGGCTCCGAGCCACGCCAGCATCTCGGTGCACGAGGTTCCCGCCTCGAACTGCGTCATGTCCAGAACTTTGACTCCGCTCAGCGCCTTTTCCATTGCGACCGTCCTCCGCTTGCAACTACCTGATCTAGCGCCCGCAGCGGAGCGGCGGCAAGTCTCGAAGCGTGCGTGGGGTTAAGTCTTTAGTCGCGGTCTGGTAGAGATCATGATGAACGGGCAAATGGCTGACACCACATTATCGAAGCTCGCGCGAATCCGCGAGGAACTGAACAGGATGTTCCTTGAGCGAATCGATTTGATCGATGGCGCAATTGTGGCGCTGTTGTCGGCGAATCACGTGCTGATAATCGGGCCGCCGGGAACGGCGAAATCGATGCTGGCCGACGAACTGTGCCGGCGAATCGAAGGCGCGAACTATTTTCAGTGGCTGCTGACGAAGTTCAGCACGCCGGAGGAAATTTTCGGCGCGGTGAGCCTCAAGGGTCTCGAGGAAGACGACTACCGGCGCGTCACCACGCACAAACTGCCCGAGGCGCACATCGCATTCCTGGACGAAATCTTCAAAGCCAACTCGTCGATCCTCAACGCGCTGTTGACGATTATCAACGAGCGGATTTTTCACAACGGGCGCCTGCGCGTCGCGGTGCCGCTCATCACGATGTTCGGCGCGTCGAACGAACTGCCCGACGAGGACGAGCTGACCGCGCTCTACGATCGTTTCATGCTGCGTTTCATGGCCGACTACATCACCGAAGAGCACGGCTTTATCCGCATGATGGCGGGCGGACCGGAGCGCGCGCGCACGACGCTGCAATTTGCGGAGCTCGACGAGCTGCGCGCCGTGGTCGCGGCGGTCAAAGTGCCGGGAGCGATACTCGAGGCGATTGCGCAAATCAGGCGCGAGCTGGCGCGCGAGCAAATCGTGGTGTCAGATCGGCGCTGGAAGAATTCACTCGGAATTTTGCGCGCGCATGCGGTCGTCGCGGGACGGACCGCAGTGACCGAAGACGATCTGATGTTCCTTGCGCACGTGCTCTGGAAAGATCCGGAGGAGCGGCCCAAGGTCGTCGAAGCGTTGCGCCGAATCGTCAGAGGATACGAGGACAAGCTGCAAGAGCTGGTGTTCGAGAGCCGCGAGCTGCGCGAATACGCCGAGGGCGCGTGGGAAAGCGAGGAGCTGCGGCGACGCGCGCTGACCGAGGCCAATGCCAAGCTTGCGAATATCGCGGCGCGTTTCGACGTGCTGCTGAAGGAAGCGTCGGAGTCGGGGCGTGCGATCGCCAACGCCGAGCGGATGCGCGTCGAGGTCAAGGATATTCAGCAAGCCGTGTTCCGCAGAAGCGTCGGCGACTAGAAAATGCCGATCGAAGAAACCACGCCGGCGATCGTGCTCCGCGCCCGCGACTACGCCGAGTCGGATCGAATCGTCACGCTGTTGACGCTCCACGCCGGCAAGCTCAGCGGAATCGCGAAGGGCGCCAAGGCGTCGCGGCATCGCTTCGAACGCAAGCTCGAACCGTTTTCGCACGTCGTCCTGCACTACCGCCGCCGGCCTCACGGGCAGTTGGTGTTCATCACGCGCGCGGAGGCGGCCGACCTGACGCAGCACGTGCTCGACGACGACCTCGCCAAGATTGCGCTCGGCAGCTACATGCTCGAACTGACCGACGCGCTGACTACGGAGGAGAGCGAGGCGGCGGAGGCGTATCGCGTGCTGTCGGAGGCCCTCGGCGCGCTTAGCACGCGGTTTGCGGATGCGGCAATCCGGCAGGCGTTCGAGATGCGGCTGCTGGGATGGGCAGGCTTCGGACTCGAGTTCACGCGCTGCCGCATCTGCGCGACCGCCAACGTCGTCAGCGGCGACAACGGCGCCGCGGTTTATTTCGTCGTGTCCCGTGGCGGGATCGTGTGCGCGAAATGCCGGCCGTCGGTGGCGGAGGGCGCAATCAAGATGTCGGGCTGGGGTGCGGCAATCCTGGCGCGGCTGAGCACGCTGCCGATGAGCGATTCGCCTGGTTCGGAAGCGGCGGGCGCGGACGGAGCGCTCGCACTCGCGCGGTTCATCGGCTCGATTGTGGATCGGCGGCTGCGCAGCCAGGAATTTCTCGATTCAGTTTTGCCGGGCGCGGGTAAAGTTTGAGAAACTGAAGATCATCCGCCCGTTTCGCGGGCCGGAGTTTCTCCGTAGATCACTTCGGGCTCGCGATAGCGGCCGCCATGATGTTCGATCACCACGATGCCGCAGTTGGGCGGCACGTGTGCATTTTCCCAGCTGCCGGTAGCGTGCGCCCACACCGCGCGCATCACGCCGCCGTGACTGACGATTACGATCTCGTCGTCGGGATATTTTGCGGCGACGCGATCGAGCACCGGCGCGACGCGCTTCAGCACATCCTCATGACTCTCGCCGTTTGGCGCGCGCCACATCCACGAGCGCTTCGGATCGTAGGTTGGGTCGCTGGCGATCGACTCGTACGGCTTTCCGGCGAGGTCGCCAAGACTCATTTCGCGAAACTCCGGCTCGTATTCGATCGGGATACCCAGTTCCGCGGCGATGATCAGTCCGGTCTCGCGGGCGCGCGCGAAGGTGCTCGCAATCACGAGAATCGGTTGAAACATCCGCTTGATTCGCTGCGCGGCTTCGAGTGCCTGACGGCGGCCGAGGTCGGTGATTTTCGCCTCGCCCGACGTGGTGAAACGCCGAATCGCGTTGCCTTCGCTTTCGCCGTGGCGAACCATTATCAGCTTGCCCATAGGGTCGAAATTTTCTCCGAAAATTCAGTTTGGTGCGAACGCAACGATGCGGCGCTTCAGGTCTTGGGCTTGTCGTCACCGACGCCGGCCAGTTTTGCGAATGCGCGGAACGGTTCGAACAGATCGATTGGCATCGGAAAGACGGTGGTGGAATTGTTTTCGGTCGCGATCTCCTTGAGCGTCTGCAGGTAGCGGAGCTGGAGCGTGATTGGACTCTTGCTCATGATCTCGGCCGCATCCGCGAGCCGCTGCGACGCCTGGAATTCGCCCTCCGCCGCGATCACCTTGGCGCGGCGCTCGCGCTCGGCCTCGGCCTGCGCCGCGATCGCGCGCTGCATGTCCTGCGGCAGGTCGATATTTTTCAACTCGACGAGCGTGACCTTCACGCCCCACGGCTCGGTTTGCGAATCGACAATCTCCTGGATGCGCGCGTTGAGCTTGTCGCGCTGGCTGAGCAGCTCATCGAGCTCGGTCTGCCCGCCGACGGAGCGCAGCGTGGTCTGCGCAAGTTGCATCGTGGCGAACAGGTAGTTGGCGACCTCGGTCACCGCGCGCGAAGGATCGACAACGCGAAAATACAGCACCGCGCTGACCTTGACGGTCACGTTGTCCTTGGTGATTACGTCCTGCGGCGGGATGTCGAGCGTCACGGTCCGCAGATCGGTTCGCGCCATCCGCTCGAGCACGGGAATCACGAAAATCACGCCCGGCCCACGATAGGGAGTGAGGCGGCCGAGGCGAAACACCACGCCGCGCTCGTACTCGTTGAGGACCTTGAGGCCGCTCAAAATGAAAATTGCGCCGATGAAGACGACTATGCCGACTCCGCTCGCCATCGCGATTCTCCTTCGCCCCCAAGCACGCGAGGCATGCCGATACCCTGCGCTATCTTCAGGCGCTACGCCAGCTTCTGCACTTGCAATTCCAGACCGTTGACCGACTTGACGCGAGCGCGCACGCCCGGACTCAGCGCGTCGGTGCTGACGGCGCGCCAAATCTCGCCATGCACGAACACCTTGCCGGGCGCGCCCGGAGCGATCGCCTCGCGCACTTCGCCGACCTCGCCGACGATGCCTTCGGCGCCGGTAGTCGAGCGTATGCCACGCTCGCGCGCCACGATATATCCGATGCCTAAGATGATCACGGTCAGCGCGGTGGCAGCGCCATATATAATGTCGCGATCGACCACCAGGTCGGTCTTCGAGGTGTCGATCAAAAATAGCGAGCCTATGACGAACGCGGTAACCCCACCCAGGCCGAGTATTCCGTAGCTGGTGACAAAGGCCTCGGAGATCAGCAGTCCAACCCCAAGAAAAATCAGCAGCAAGCCGGTGAGATTTACCGGCAGCACCTGGAACGATGCGAGCGCGAGCAGCAGGCAGATCGCGCCGGCCACGCCGGGAAAGATTACGCCGGGATGCGCGAACTCGAAGTACAGCCCGATCAATCCCGCCATCAGCAGCAGATAGACGATGTTGGGATCGGCAAGCACGTTGAGCAGTTGCTGGCCGGGCGTCATCCGCACGCGCCGCACCGCTGCGTCGGCAAGGGCGAGCGTCACGGTATGGCCGGCGACCTGGACCTTGCGCCCGCTGGCTTGCGTCAGCAGGCTGCGCAAATCGGGCGCGACGATATCGATGACGTTCTTCGCAAGCGCCTCGCGCTCGCCAATCGCGACGCTGTGGCGGACGGCCTGCTCGATCCAATCTTCGTTGCGCCCACGCTGTTGCGCGATCGCGCGCGCGAAGGTCGCCGTGAAGTTCTCGATCTTCTGACCCATCGCGCCCTTGATCTCCTCGCCGCCCTCCTCAACCGGATGAGCCGCGCCGATGGTGGTTCCCGGAGCCATCGCGGCCACGTTCGCCGCTTCGGTGATGAAGGTCCCGGCGGATGCGGCGCTGGCGCCCGACGGCGCGACGTAAACGATCACCGGTATAGGAGCGGCCAGGATGGCCTTGACGATCTTCTCGGCGGAGTTGAGCAGCCCGCCCGGCGTGTCTAGCTCGATCACCAGCGCGCCCGCACCTTCGGCATTTGCGGACGCGAGCGAATCCTCGATGTAAGAAGCGGTGGCCGGATTGATCGAGCCGTCAATCGTAATCAGCTCGACCCAAGGCGGAGGCGCGGCTGATTTCGCGGGCGCGTCGGCGGCAAAGATCCCGCGCGATGCGAACGTTCCGATCGCGATCGCCAACGCCGCGAGGACGGCCAGCCCCGAGCGCGTGTTCACGGCGCGGAACCGCCGCGGCGCGGAATCGGCATGCCGAGGAATCTCATCACTTCCTGGATATCCGCCCACACCAGCCGCTTGTCGCCAGGCGTGCGCAGCAAATACGCGGGATGAAACGTCGGCATGAATCGGATACCGCGAAAATCCTGCCAGTTGCCACGCAGCTTGCTGATGGGAATTTTCACCTTGAGCACGGCTTGCACGGCGAAGGTGCCGAGGCCAACGATCGCGCGCGGGCGCACGATATCGATCTGGCGAAAAAGAAACGGCTCGCATGAGGCCACTTCGTCCGGCTCGGGGTTTCGATTGTCGGGCGGGCGGCACTTGATCACGTTGCAGATGTACACGTCGTCGCGGCGGATACCCATGCCGCGCTCGATGATGTCGGTCAACAACTGACCAGCGCGGCCGACGAACGGCTCGCCGCGCGCGTCCTCGTCGGCGCCGGGCGCCTCGCCAACAAACATCAACTGCGCGTTGGGGTTGCCGACGCCGAAGACGAGATTGGTCCGGCGCGGCGCGAGCTTGCAACGCTGGCAATCGCCGATGAACTCGCGCAGCTCGTCGAGCGTCGAGGATTTTTCGAGTCCTGGATATTTCGAGAATAGTTCGGCGGCCATCGGCGCGGCGGCAGTCTTGCTCGCTGACGGCACCGATGCTGCCTGCGTTGCGCGCGGCGCGGCAGCGGGAAGTCCTTCCATCCCCTCCTCGCGCAACTGCTCGACGTAGTCGCGAATCGTGGCGACCAGCGTGCGGCGATCGAGCGGCGATAACGCGTCCATGTGAAAGCTATCTGACGGCGCGCAGGCGCGAGGATTTTTCTGCGCGGCCGGACTTCGGTTTGGAGGCGCGGAGCGCGACGATTCGATCGAGAATCAAGTCCGCGACCGCGTCTTTGGACATCTGCGGATGGCTCTGGGAGCTGCCGTCGGAGCCAATGAGTGTGACGATATTGGTATCGACTTCGAAGCCCGCGCCCTCGCGCGTCACGTCGTTGGCGACGATAAGATCGAGTCCTTTGCGCTTGAGCTTCGCGCGCGCGTTGGCTTCGAGGTCGTCGGTCTCCGCGGCGAATCCTATCAAGATGCGCGTACCCTTCTTCGCCGCCAGGCGCGGCATCTCATCCGCGATCGAGGCCATTTCGAGTCGAAGTCCGCGCGCGTCTTTCTTGATCTTGCCGCGCGCCGGATTCGCGGGACGAAAATCCGCAACTGCCGCCGCCATCACGAGCGCCGTCGACCACGGAAAATTGCTCGACGTTTGGGCAAGCATCGAGGCTGACGTCACCGTGTCGATTCGTTCGACGCCGTAAGGTGTCGCGAGCGCAGACGGCCCCGCGACGATCCGCACAGCCGCACCGCGGCGCCATGCCGCGCGCGCAATCGCAAACCCCATTTTGCCCGACGACCGGTTCGTGACGAATCGAACTGGATCGATCGGTTCCTGCGTCGGCCCCGCGGTCACCAGGATATTTTCGCCGGCGAGATCCTGCGCGGAGAGCATCTTTTCGACTTCCGCGACGATGATCGCCGGGTCCGGCAGACGGCCCTTGCCTTCGTATCCGCACGCGAGCGCGCCTTCAGCCGGATCGATTATCACCGCGCCGCGCGCGCGCAACTTGGCCAGGTTCTCGGCGACAGTCGGATGCTCGTACATGTGCACGTTCATCGACGGCGCGAACGCGACTTTCGCGCGCGTCGCGAGCAACACGGTCGTCACGATGTCGTCGGCGATACCGACGGCGGCCTTGGCAATCACATCAGCCGTCGCGGGCGCGATCACGATCGCGTCGGCGCTGTCGGCGAGCCGAATATGTCCGATCTCGGATTCCTGCGTGAGTGAGAACGTGTCGGTGGCGACCGCATTCGAACTGAGCGTCTGGAGCGTGAGCGGTGTGATGAACTCGGTCGCGTTGCGCGTCATCATAACGCGAACGTTCGCGCCCGAGTTGACGAGCAATCGCACCAGTTCCGCGGATTTGTAAGCGGCGATTCCGCCGCTCACCCCGAGAACTATCGTCTTGTCCTTGAGCGGGGACATTCGGCTCACTGAGCGCTGGCCCGAACGCGTGAGAAGCACTTATGCGCCTGCTTCGGCACATCGATATCAACAAAGTAGCGGCGCGGGTATAGATAATCTTCGCCACTTTCGTCGACTACCCGCACGAGGCCGTGCCGCTCGCCATTGGGATCCGGAAGCGCGCGATAAACTTTCCGGATCTCCAGCGAAGTGCGATAGGATCTGTTCTGAACGCAGAGCAGGAAATGCCCGCTTCCGTTTCTGTGGATCAATCGCGCCATATCCGACGGGGTTGCAGCCTCACGGTTCGGATGCCTATGTCGTCCCGCGTGTTTACGCGGCAGCTCAAGATTATGGCGGCGCTGCGGCGCGATCAACATGACCGAGCGCTCAGTCATAATACTCAAGCCCGAGATGCGTGATCAGGTCCTCGCCGCGCATCCAGCGCAGCGTGTTCTTGAGCTTCATCAGCTGGATGAAAATGTCGTGCTCTGGATAGATGTTCGGCGCATGCATCGGCGCCTTGAAGTAGAACGACAGCCATTCCTGGATGCCGCGCATGCCCGCGCGATGCGCCAGGTCGAGAAACAGCACGAGGTCCAGCACCAGCGGCGCCGCCAGGATCGAATCGCGGCACAGAAAATTGATTTTGATCTGCATCGGATAGCCGAGCCATCCGAAGATATCGATATTGTCCCAGCCCTCCTTCGAGTCGCCGCGCGGCGGGTAGTAATTGATTTTCACCGAGTGGAACACGTCGCTGTAAAGCTGCGGATGCAGCTCGGGCTGGAGGATCTGATCGAGCACCGACAGCTTGGTCTCTTCCTTGGACTTGAACGAGCCGGGATCTTCGAGCACCTCGCCGTCGCGATTGCCCAGAATGTTGGTCGAGAACCATCCCGACATCCCGAGCATGCGCGCCTTCAGCCCCGGCGCGATCAGCGTCTTCATAAACGTCTGCCCGGTCTTGAAGTCCTTGCCGCAAATCGGGAGGTTGGTCTCGCGCGCGAGCTCGAGTAGCGCGGGCGTGTCGGTCGTCAGGTTGGGCGCGCCGTTCGCGTACGGAATTCCCATCTTGAGCGCGGCGTACGCGTAAATCTGGCTCGGCGCGATTTCAGGATCGTTGTTCGCGAGCCCGGCCTCGAAGGATTTCAACGTCTCATGTACCGCCGCCGGCTGATGAAAGACCTCCGTCGAGCCGCACCACACCATCACGGTGCGCGCGACACCGGTGCGCTTCTGGAATTGCCGGATGTCGTCCATCAGCATCGCGGCCTTGTCCATCTTGGTGCGCGCTTCCTTCAGATTGGGGCCGCGGATGTTGCGCACGTAGTCCTGGTCGAAAACTGCATCCATCGGATGAAGTTTTTCGAGCGGCTCGCGCACCTGCTCCAGGAGCCGGCGATCGAGCACCGCGGCGTTGAGCGCGGCTTCGTAGGCGCTGTCCTCGTAAATGTCCCAGCCGCCGAATTCGAGGTCTTCCAGCTTGGCCAGCGGGACGAAATCCTTGATCAGCGGTGTGCGTCCCTCGGTGCGCTTACCGAGTCGCACGGTGGCTAGCTGCGTCAGCGATCCGATCGGCGCGCCGAGCCCGCGCTTGACCGCCTCGACTCCGGCGATAAACGTCGTGCTGACCGCGCCGATGCCGGGAAGCAGAACGCCGAGCTTGCCGTCCGCGGGCGCAATCGGGACGGGACCTTTGGTCGTCAAACTTCAGAGCTCCCTGGCGTCAGCCCTTGCGAAACCGCGACGGGAATTCGGCGCCGAAGGTTTGATCGGGATGAAGCACGCGAGCGCGCGCGATGAGCGCCTCTTCGGTCTCGGGAATGTTGGGGTCCGGGATGCAGCAATCGACCGGGCATACCGCCGCGCACTGTTCCTGATCGAAGAAGCCGACACATTCAGTGCACTTGTCGGGGACGATATAGTAGATATCGTCCTTGATCGCGGGCTTGGTCGCGCCGTTGAGCTCCCACTGCGCGCCGCCTTCGTAAATCGCGGTGTTGGGGCATTCCGGCTCGCACGCACCGCAGTTGATGCATTCTTCTGTTATCAGCGTGGACATCTTCGAGCTCCGGGCACAATCGCGAATTCAACAAAACGACCGAACGGCAACAATATCCGCGCGCGGCAGGTGGGGCAAGTTGTTAGTCGTCAATCCGCGACGGCGTTCACCATCCGCCGCGCGAGGTCGATGAACGCCACGCTGGCCGGATGCGCGGGGTTGGCGACGGTGATCGGCATGCCGTCGTCGCCGGCCTGCCGCACGTCAGGATAGATCGGAATCCTCGCGAGTAGTTGCGTCCCTTCCTCGGCGGCCATCCGCTCGCCGCCGCCGTAACCGAAAAGTTCGTCGCGCTCGCCGCAATCGGGACACACGAAATAGCTCATGTTCTCGACCACACCGAGAATCGGGCAGTGCACCTGGCGAAACATCTTGACCGCGCGCGTCGCGTCGAGCAGCGCAACGTCCTGCGGCGTCGTCACGATCACGGCGCCGTCGAGCGAGACCTGCTGCGCGAGCGTGAGCTGCGCATCGCCGGTACCGGGCGGCAGGTCGACGATTAGAAAATCCTGGCTGCCCCACAGCGTGTCCTTGAGAAACTGTCGCACCGCGCCCATCACCATCGGTCCGCGCCAGATAACCGGCGCCTTCTCGCCCAGGAAGAATCCGATCGAGATCAGCTTCACGCCATACTTTTCGATTGGGTAGAAATTCTGTCCGCCCGCCGACTTCGGCCGCTCATCGCCGACCTTGAACATCATCGGCACCGACGGCCCGTAGATGTCGGCGTCGAGCAGGCCGACGCTGAGCCCCAATCGCGCCAGCGCCACCGCAATGTTCGCCGCGACGGTCGATTTACCGACGCCGCCCTTCCCGCTTCCCACCGCAATAATGTGCTTGGTCCCTTCGAGGCGCACGCGCCCGGTTTTCTCGCCCAGCTCGGCTTCAATCCGGTGCACCCGCAGCTCGACTTTTGGCACGCCGAGGTCGTGAGTGAGCGCATGATGGATTTTGGCGGCGAGCTCGCGGATCACCTCGTCGCGCTCGCTGACCTGCCGAATCGTGATTGCGTAACCGCCGTTCTCGGCCGGCTGGGCATCCTCGACAATCCCAAGCGCAACGATATCGGCGTCGTAGCCGGGATACTTTACGTGCCCAAGCGCCTCGATAACCGCATCGTTGGATACCTGTCGTGCCACTAATGCGATTATCGCAGATGGATTAGAGCGTCGAAAGCGTCACCTGTGGCAACGATTTACGGTTTTCGCGCTGCGCTTACTGTTTGACGGTAACCGTGTAGCGAGTAGTGTCGATTCCATGGCTCGCGCAAAAAAACTATCCCCAATTTTCCCGGGTGAGATACTGAACGAGGACTATCTGCTCCCGGCTGGCGTCAGCATCAACCGGCTCGCGATGGACATTCACGTGCCCATCTCGCGGGTCTACGAGATCGTCAAGGGCGAGCGCGCGATCACGGCTGACACGGCGCTTAGACTCGCGCGCTACCTCGGCACGACCGCTGAGTTCTGGATGAATTTGCAGGCGAAGTATGAATTGCGCAAAGCCACGGACGAGCGCGCCGCGAAGATAGCTGCCGAGGTACGCCCGCTGGCTGCGGCTGGACGCTGAACAAGCAACTACGCCGACCGCCATCGCCTCGCCGCTCAGGGCTTGGTCGCTCATTGGTGATAGCCGCGCTTCGTTGACAACCAATACGGGTCGGCGGAGATAATGAACACACCGGAATGAAAAATCACGCCTACATCGTAAACGCTTTCTGGGACACGGAAGCTAAGGTTTGGGTTGCCACCAGCGACGACGTTCCGGGACTCGCCACCGAGGCGCGTGACGTTGACGCGCTGATCAAAAAACTCCGCATCATGATTCCAGAGCTGCTCGAAGCGAACGGGTTGTTGCGACGCAAGCGTGGTCGCGCCGTCCTCGACGTTCCCTTCGAAGTCCGCGCCGAATATCACGAACGACTTCGTCTGCAAGCTTAGCCCACCAACTAGGGGGAATTAATTCCCCCGTTTACGGCAATACTCCGCGCGGCTTAGGTTGGAAGCCTGGAGGCGTGGCGTGTCGCTTGGTTTCACTCCTCAACTAAAAAAGCTCCTCAGAAAAGCGGGCTGTAGTTTCGTCCGCCATGGGAAAGGCGATCACGAAAGATGGTACAGCCCGGTCTCGAAGAATTACTTCACAGTCGATAACAAAATTCTGTCTCGACACACCGCCAATGCGGTGCTCAAAGAGGCGGGACTCCCTAAGGCGTTCTAGTCGCGCACAAGTCGCGACTGATCCACTCAAGGCTTGGTCGCCTTGATCGAAAAAATAGTCGGGATCGGGTCGCCTTCGATATGCCACATCCCGTCGCCGCCCTGTTTCATGAATGGGAAATACGGGTAGATGCACTCGGCGAACTCGTGCAAATACTCGATTCTGAGGCCCGTCGCAGCAAGCGCGCTGACGACGTCGCCGAGCCGGTACATCCATTCGTGAGTCTCCGAGACTATTTTGCTGTGATCGGAATAGTCGGGACCGGGCGGATCTTCGCGCATCGCCGTATGGAAGTACGAAATCTCGTACTCGAGCTTGGTCGTGCCCTCATCGTTCGGACTCATCTGCGTCAGCGGGTGAAACTCCGCGATGTAGAAGAAGCTGCCCGGCTTGACGAAATGCGCCGCGATCTCCGCCCATCGTTTGATGTCGGGCAGCCAGCACAACGCTCCGTACGAGGTGAACACGATATCGAATTGCTCGTGCAACACGTCGGGCGCGTCGTAAATGTTGGATTGCAGAAATCGCGCGGGAATTTTCAGCTCAGTGCTGATCGATCGCGCGAGTGCGATCGCCTTATCGGAAAAATCCACGCCGGTGACGTTCGCCCCCAGCCGCGCCCATGACATCGTGTCGAGTCCGAAATGGCATTGCAGATGCAGCAGCGACTTGCCGCGAACGTTGCCGACTTCGCGCAGCTCGATCGGCTTGAGGACGTTCTCGCCCGCCTTGAACTCCGCCAGCCGATACTCGCGCGACGCCTCATGGATCCCCGCCATCTGGTTCCACGCGTCGAGATTGACTTTGAGCCGCTCGTCCATCGCGCGAACGCCAGTCTTATGGACTCTCCTGGCTGTAGTCCCACGAGACCGTGTGCGACGGCTTGAACGTCACCACCACCACCTTGTTGCCCTTGAGCGATTTCGCGTACGCCTTGCCCAGTTTCTTGCCCAGGTACTCGACCGCCATCCGCTCCGTGCGCTTGTCGTCGATCTTTTCCTCGAGCGTGGCGCGCCCCTTCAGCACCACTGTCTTGTACGGCGCCTTCTTGGTATCGACGACCAGCGTGACGCGCGGGTCGCGCACCAGGCATTTGTATTTGAACGCATCGGCGGCCGTGTGAAACACGACCTGCCCGTCAGTGTATTCAAACCAGGTCGGCACGGCGTGCGGCGCGCCGTCGGGCGCGGTGACCGCGACGACAGCGACGATCGGTTTCTTGAGCAGCTTCTCGATATCTTTTTTCTTCATCGGCATCGGGACGAGGTCTCCTTAGCGGCGCGGCAAAAAAACTCACTTGCCTTTGAATTTGGGTTTCTGTTTTTCGCGGAACGCGCGGATCCCCTCGCGCACGTCCTCGGACGGATTGGTGATCATCACGTTGAGCGCGGCGTCTTCGAGCGCATTTTCGAGCGTCATGTCGCGCTGCTTGTACATCATGCGTTTGGCCAGCCTTATTGCCAACGGCGGTCCGTCCGCGAGCTGCCGCGCGAAGTCGTTCACGCGCGCCTCGAGCTCCGCATGCGGCACCACTTCGGTCACCAGCCCGAGTTCGAGCGCCGTCTTCGCGTCATAGACTTCGGCGAGCAGCGTCATCTTGAGCGCGCGATCCAATCCCATGAAGCGGGGGAACAGGTACGCGCCACCTTCATCGCAGAGCAGCGCGAACTTAAGCGCCGTGTCCCCCAGCCGCGCCTGATCCGACGCGATTCGGAAGTCGCACGACAGCGCGAGCGTGAGGCCGCCCGCGACCGCCGCGCCATTAATCGCCGCAATGACAGGCTTGTCGAAGCGATGCAACGAAATCACGAGCTGATGGAACCCCTCGCGCATCTCGAGCATGTGGCCCATCGGATGCCCATGGAAGCGCGAGCGGCTCTCCGGCGCGCCGCTGATATCGCCGCCGGCGCAGAACGCGCGTCCGCTGCCGGTGATGATCAACACGCGCACGTCGTCGTCCTGCCGCGCGAGATCGATCGCCGCGCACATCTCCTTGACCATCGTCTCATTGTAGCCGTTCATCCGCTCGGCGCGGTTGATAGTGATCTTCGCGACGCCGTCGCGCGAGCCGTAGATGATTGTTTTGAAGTCCACAGTTGATGCACCTCCCAGGTTCGTTTCACACGCGATTCTGACAGATCAATTCACAGGCAAAGTTGCGAATCATACCACCTGTAGGTAGTGTCTCAGTTTGAAATTCATCGCAATATCGGCGGGATTAAGGGGAACCAAGCGGGATGAATTGGGATCAAACAGGTTTGCAGTGCGGTACGCGCGACGTGTTGTAAGGCAAGCTGGTGCTGGTCTTGAAAAATATGCCGCTTCGCTCAATGTCGAAGTACACCGAGCCATCCGGCCTCATCTTAGCTTTCAGTCCGCATCGGTCACAGTGATGCAGTGATGGCGGTTCGTTCGGCTTCCAATCCTCTACGAACTGATGACCCTTAAAATCTGGTATCATGAAAACGCCATTTAGACCCGATCCACAGACAATTCAAGAGGCACAAGAGTTACATTTTGAGCCGCCGCTGGACGAAGGCATCCGCGATATAGTTATCACACTAGCCCGCAACCACGTCGAGACGTTTGAATCATGCGAAGGCGGTCGTGGGCATAGTTTCTCCGAACCAACCGTGCGGTTTGAAGGCAGTTCGGCGGAAGGGCTACGGGCGCTGTCCGTTGCGCTAGAAAACGGCTTGCCTATCGCCCGACTACGGCGCGCGTGGGGCGTCATCGACGGAACCATTCACGGTCCGTGGTGGGAAATGACATTCTGGCCGCCGAGGGATTCGCCCCAGTGGGCGGATCGCGATACGACAGCGAGATACGCGGCGCAATCGAAAGACTAGCTTCCTCGCGCGTTCCGGTTTTTGCAATCCTCGCAGAGCCTGTAGCCGTTTGTGCCGGGCTTCCGCTCGTGCGTCGGTATATCGCGACCTGGCGGACATGTGCTGTTGTTGTGATAGACGCGATTCCCGGCTGGCTTGGCCGCCTCATTGACGGAATAGAAATCAGATACACGTGGCATGGCAATTCCTCCCTTGGATTCCTGAACTTAGTCGTTCGCCATCAGTTAGCGCAAGTGGTCCCAGAGTGGACGGCTAACTCGCTTCTTTCTGATTTGCCTCCCATTCGTCCACAATTCCGATCAATTCCTCGAACGAAAACAGATGACCGGACATGCCCGATTCCATCGCTGGTGTCACGCGTAACGTCTTGTGAATCCGAATGAAGTTGTACCAGACCGCGTACAGCGCGACCATGTGACAATGGTTTTCTAATTTCTTTGAGAACGCATTGGTAAGCCGCGTGAAGCGGCGCATGTGCATCCGCATCGTCAGATTCGCGCGCTCGACGTAGCTAGTGTTGATATGCTCGCGATCAGGATTACCGCGAATAACCGTGCTTTCCGCGCTCAGGCAAACTGGCGGGGTGTAGCGACGCTCGCCGTCCGCTGGCGTGCCGTACTGCTTAACGAGCATCGCGTAATCAATATCGCCAGCGAACGCGGCATCTACGGCATCCAGATAGGCGCGGTGGCCGTCCGTCGTTAGCTGCACACGATTAGTAAGGCGGCTCGCAACGTCGCGCATAAACGTGGTCGCTGCGCTCGCGTCGCGCGACCCGATGAACCACGAGATGAGCAGCTTGCTATCCGCGTCGATTCCCGTCCACGTCCAAGTGTCGCCGACTCTCTCCGGTCGCTGATGCTTTTTCTGGCGAGCAGCAGCTTCCTTCATTTCGACGAACGACCAAATTTCATCGCACTGCACGCGCTTCGATTGGACGTGATGGACCGTTCGATCATGGAAGTCTGCGCACGCTTGCCCGGCTAGCACCAGCTCGCGCGTCACCGTGTTGATCGACACGTCCACCAGCCGAGAGATCGAACGCATCGAAGACCCTTCGCAGAGAAGGGAAAGAATCTGAACCCGCTTGGCAATCGGCAATCTGTTCATGCCGATACTATCTGAAATTTTTGCTTGAGTGTCAAGCATAAAGTTCACGGCGCTCTAACAGAACTATGCGAATAATCAAATATTTGCCGCCAGAGAAAAACCCTGTAGAGTAGCTGTTGATGGACGTGCGATCAATGACTAGATTCGGTTTGACGGACACTTTGTCCGACAGCTACAAGGGTTCAGGGGTTACCGCAAATTATGGGCGTAACGCAGTTACCGCAGCCGATTCAGGTTCGCGTAGAGTGGCAGGGGCTTGAGTCATTGCCGGTACTGGCAACGAACGCCGTGTTGATTCAGCAGACCCCACACGAATTTGTCATCACTTTCGGGTTCGTGGAGCAGCCAATTTTTCACACTCCGCCGACGCCGGAGCAATTGGCCTCTCTAAAAACGATTCCGGGAAAAGCGATCTTTCGGGTGAGTATGCCGCCGGGCAGGATAGTTGAACTGATTGGACAACTGAATCAACAGATACAAATGTACCAACAATCCCAGAAGCATTAGCTAATTATGGATACTGCGATCAGACCGACAATTGCGGAAGGGTTCGCTCTGCGACAAACGCCAAGCAGCGATACCCATTTCAAGCTGTCCGCTGTTAGCTTGCCGCCCGAAGGGGTGAAACTATTGGTGGATTTTCCGCTCAGCACGTTCCGCATCACCGAGAAACTTGTTGAGACAGTCACTATAGAGCAAGCCGATCTTCCTTCGGGAGAGCCGTACATGGTACGGCAACCATTATCAGGCGTGATAAAGCGAGTTGGTACTGATTGGACCGCTGAGATTCCAGAAGCTCGTATCGGTACTTCTGGTGAGACGTTCGACGCTGCATATACGAATCTAGTTCTTGAGGTTCTCGACGTGTTCGATTACCTTTCGGAAAATGAAACGAGGCTAGGACCGGGGCCAGCGCACCAGTTTGCATATCTGAGAACCTTCCTTGCCAAGATTGACCACTGACCACGCCGAACAAATCTCCCGTAAACCGGGTTTGCAGACCGACGTGCGAGAAGGGCGCAAGCACACGTCCGTTGGAATCCTCTGGCACGACACGGTAGTTGCGTTGTTTCGCATCAGCCGAGGAAGCAGGGCCACGCCTGCGGACTACTTGAAAGAGCAGCTTTTCCTGTCGCAACGCGAAGTGCTCACCTTCGCTCGATGCACACTGGACGCCGTCGAGTATTACGATTTGCTCAGGCAGCGAGGTAAACTTCCGATTATTCAGTAGATCGCTTGGCGCGCTTCTTCTTTCCCCATCGGGCAAGCGCACCTTTCCGGGCAATCTCCCGACGTTTCCTGTCTGACAGTTTTTTTGCTCGCGCTTTGCCGCCCTTTAATCCACCTTTTCGAGCGTACTCCAATGCAGGATCGCGCGGATTGTCTTGCACCTCGCCAGTCGCGATCTGCATGACGCGGACGGCGTTACCAATCACGTCGGCTGGTCGCTTCTGTCCTTGCGGACCTTTAGGCATTTTTCCCAACCCGGAAACCTTCGTCTGGCACATCCCATGTGGCGAAGGCGCAATGCGATTTTCCATAAGCGGGCAGTTTTATTGCGAATAGAGTCGTGCCCAGCACGCCGAATGTTTCAAGGGTCAGCCAACCTCGCTTCCAGAAGGCAGCGAGCAGATCAACCCCAAAGGCGATTCCCACATTCGGATCGGCGTTCCTCAATTCTGCATCAAGCGTGGCTTTGATTTCGTTTGCTCGTGCGTCATCCATAGCGCAATCATAGGACGCTCGGCACCGCCGCGCCATGCCGACAACGACCGATTTCAAACTGAGACACTACCCACCTGTAGTGGGTCAGAGATGGCCATACCACCAAGGGTAGTTTCGTTCCGTCAAATTTGATTTGCGCGGACGCGTGAATCCTTGGTTGCCGAGGTGAGTCACCGCCGAGCTTTTCCTGTGAATGCGCAAGTGCGCGGAATCATAGTGAGCGTTCTCCATAACCGATCGATATGACACGTCGGCGGCTCCGGCGTAAGGCTGAAAAGTTCATCCCTGAAGCGGTCGCCGGCTCTGAGGCCAGCAACGGCGGTGCTATCGACCCTTGAACGTCGGCGGTCGCTTCTCAAGGAAAGCCTTGACCGCCTCGCGATGGTCCTCGGTGCGGCCCGTCATCGTTTGTCCCCACGCCTCGCGGTCGAGCAGCTCGTTGAACTCGTGATTCACCGCCGCGTTGAGATTCGCCTTCATGTAGCCGTAGGCAATCGTCGGGCCGTTGGCGATTCGCGACGCGAGCGCATGCACCTCGTCGCGGAACGACGCGGCAGGCACGACGCGATTTGCCAGCCCGATGCGCAGCGCCTCGTCCGCGCCGATCACATCGGCCAGGAAATACAGTTCGCGCGCTTTCGCCGAACCCACCAGACGCGTCAGCGACCAGGTGCCGCCGTAGTCGCCTGAGAAGCCGACCTTGGCGAACGCGGTGCCGAAACGCGCCGCGTCGGACGCAATTCTGATGTCGCAGGCCATCGCGAGACTCAAGCCGGCGCCGGCGGCTGGGCCGTTGGCCGCCGCGATCGTCACCTTGGCCATCTCATGCAGCATCAACGACGCCTCTTCGCCGCGGCGCAGGCCCGCGACACGATCCTCGATCGTCGTCGTCGCCTCAGCGGCGCTTCCACCTTCGTTGCGCGCACGCATCCCGCCGATATCTCCGCCCGAGCAGAATCCGCGGCCCGCTCCGGTCAGCACGACGGCGCCAATTTCGGGATTGGTCGCGGCGCGCGACAGGTTGTCCACCAGCGCGCCCATCATCTCGTTGCTCATCGCGTTGAGCTTGTCGGGCCGATTCAGCGTGAGGTACAGCACGCGGTCTTTCACTTCAGTCAGCAGGTCTGCCATTTTAGGCCTCCAAAAAATCCGGGTTCGACTTTTTTACTTTTTTACTTTTTCACTTTTCACTTTCACTCTGGTACTACTTCACGTCCGGCAATCTGTCGAGTGCCGCCGCACAGCCGCCCAGGCACGAAAACCACGCATTCATATTCGCTGTCTTCACATCGTGGCGAATCGACTTATCGCGCCGCGAAGGGATCCACGACTTTTACGCCTGCCTTTTCAAAGTCGATACGGTTGCGAGTCGCGACCGTGAGTCCGTGTACCAGCGCCGTGGCCGCCACGAGACTGTCCTTAATCGGCATAGCGCGGCCTGAAGATCGCAACCGGGCGAGCAGCTCGGCCCATCGCAGACCTGTTTCTGCCTCCGAATGAAGGCACTGTAAGCTCTTGGCGACTGCGTCGAACCAGAGCTCTAACCTTCTGCGTCTCCGTCCCGCGGGCAAAACCAGTATGCCGAACCGAAGCTCTCCAAGAATCACAGGATCGATGGCGAGGTCGCCTTCGTAACGCCTGAGCCAGGCGACGACATTCGCGTCCGGCGCAGGTTTCGTAGGCTCGCTCAGAACATTGGCGTCGACGAGGAACCTCACAGCTTGTCGGTGGATTCGGATTCGATGGGAACGAAGTACCCTTTCTCAGGGCACTCCAGGAGCAGGTCAACCAGCCTTTCGTTTGGCTGAGTCGGGCGGCGCACCAGGCGATACTCGCCGCGACGAACGCGCTCAACATCGAACTGCTGGCCAGCTCTGATGCGGTCTTCACGCCGCAACTCCACGGGGAGCACGATTTGCCCCTTCGAGGAAACTCGGGTTGTCATCGAGTGTAAGATAGCGTCTTACCACAGAGCTATCAAACGCCCCACTATTTCACGTCCGCCAATCTGTCGAGTGCTGCGGCGACCGCCTGCGTGCCGTCGAGGTCGTGACCGAGCGCCGCCGACGCGTTGAACATCGAGGCCATCAGCGCGAGTCCCGGCAGTGCCAGGCCGGATTCGCGCGCCGCCTCGGCCACCAGCCGCAGGTCCTTGCGAATCAGCTTGATAAAAAACCCGGGCCGATAGTCGCCCGCGACTATCTTTGGACCGAGATTCGACAACTGCCACGATCCGGCGGCGCCCCCGCCGATCGCCTCGATGACGCGCGACGCGTCAAGGCCGCCGCCGCGCGCGAACTTGATCGCCTCGGCCGCCGCCTCGAGATTGATCGCGACCGCGATCTGATTCGCCAGCTTCGTCATCTGGCCCGCGCCCGACGCGCCGATGTGCGTGACTCGCTTGCCCATCAGGTCGAACAATGGCCGCGCCCGCGCGAACGCGGCCGCCTCTCCGCCTACCATTATCGCAAGCGTGCCGTCGCGAGCGCCGACGTCGCCGCCCGAGACGGGAGCGTCGAGGTAATCGACGCCGGCCAGCTTGAGTCGCGCCGCGATCACGCGCTCAGCCGTCGGCGAAACCGTGCTCATATCGACGACCAGCTGGCCGGCTTTGAGCGCGGGTTCGATCTTCGCGACGGTCGCCTCGACGTCAGGGGTGTCGGGCACCATGACAAACACGACCGCCGCGCCTGCGGCGCACGCGGCGGCGTCCGCCGCCACGCTCGCCCCGTCGGCCGCCAGCGCCCGCGCCTTCTCAATCGAGCGATTGAAAACGCGCACGCGATGACCCCCGCCAATCAACCGCCGCGCCATCGGCGCGCCCATTATGCCGGTTCCGATCCATCCGATTTCCATGTGTGACGCTCCGTGAGTCGCTTCAGAATGGCACAAATAAGAAGCGCAGAAAAAAGAGCGTTTATTCCCTCAAAGCGTCGCCGTTTCACCCTGCAATTGTTCTGAGCGTGACAAGTTATCAACAATTTGTTATTTTCGAGTGGTCACGTAGTCAACTTCGCGTTAAAGGAGTTTCCGGAGGGGTACGAGCTTGTTACGCATCAGATATAGCGCGGCTGCGCTGTGCTACGGCTTTGCATGGTTGTCGATGGTCGCATTGATTGGACTGCTCACCATCGCCGAGCTGCTCCAGGGCGAGGAAGAGGCCGCGGTTGGCGACGACTCACGCGACGCCGACGCCGTCGCGCGCCTGCACGTAGTCCGGCGAACGCCCCGCTAGCGCTGCCCGACGCATTCAGAGAGCGCCACAGTGGCATCGCGAGTAAGCCCGCATCTTTCTTAAGACTGGGTGCAGGGGTCATCCCTGCCGGGGGAGCGGGGCACGAGCCCCGCATTCAATCGCGCCCGCTTCGGACCGAAGTACTTCGCCAGTGTTATCCGCCTTACTTCGGGGCGTCGGGGATTAGCTTCAGCTTGCCTTGTTTGACTGGGCGATTTGGGCGTATCGCGCCTGCTGCGGCGCCGGTTGCTGCGCCGGCGCCGCGGCGGCCTCGAGTCTTCACCGGGGTGCCTTTTTCGGTTGTGTCTTTTTTGGGGCCTTCGTACTTCGGCTGATGCGCTGAGCCCGGTGGCAGCGACGGCTGCACCGGATGGCGCGGCTGATCCATCCCGAAGGCGTGGCGCTCGAGCTTCTTGATCTGATCGCGCAGATCGGCGGCGCGCTCGTAGTCGAGATTTTCCGCCGCGTCCATCATTTGTTGACGCAGCGCGGTGATTCGGTCCGGCAGCTCGTGTGCCGGGATAAACTCCTCGTCCTTCTTATCGTCGCCAATTTCGGGGACCACGGCCCATTCCGGTGAGTACATCTCGACCAGCGACGCGTCGATCGCCTTGGTGATCGATATGGGCGTGATGCCGTGCTGCTCATTATATGCGACCTGCTTGGCGCGCCGGCGGTTGGTCTCGCCAATCGCCTGTTCCATCGACTTGGTGACGACGTCCGCATACATGAGCACGCGGCCGTTGATATGGCGTGCGGCGCGACCGGTGGTCTGGATCAGCGAGCGGGCGGAGCGCAGGTAGCCTTCCTTGTCGGCGTCGAGAATCGCGACCAGCGACACCTCGGGCAGGTCGAGGCCTTCGCGCAGCAGGTTGATTCCGACCAGCACGTCGAACTCGCCCTTGCGCAGGCTGCGGATTATTTCGACGCGCTCGATCGTCTCGATATCCGAATGCAGGTAGCGCACGCGGATGCCGAGGTCGTGGTAGTAGTCGGTCAGATCCTCGGCCATCTTCTTGGTCAGGCATGTCACCAGCACCCGCTCGTTGACCGCGACGCGCTTGTGAATCTCCTCGAGCAGGTCATCGACTTGCGTGCCGGCCTTGCGCACCTCGATTTCGGGATCGATAAGTCCGGTCGGGCGAATCAGCTGCTCGACGATGAGGCCGCCTGATTTCTCCTGCTCGTAGTCGCCGGGCGTCGCCGAAACGTAGACCGCCTGCACGACGTGCGACTCCCACTCTTCGAAATTCAACGGGCGATTGTCGAGGGCCGACGGCAGCCGGAAGCCGAACTCGACCAGCACTGATTTGCGCGAGCGGTCGCCGCGATACATCCCGCCAATCTGCGGAACGGTGACGTGGCTCTCGTCGATGAAAAACAGCGAATTGTTCGGGAAGTAGTCGAGCAGCGTCGGCGGCGCCTGTCCGGGCAGGCGGCCGGTCAGATGGCGCGAATAGTTCTCGATGCCGGGGCAGAAACCCATCTCGGCCAGCAGCTCGAGGTCGTACATCGTGCGCTGTTCGAGTCGCTGAGCCTCCAGCAGCCGATTCTCGGTGCGGAAGAACTCGAGACGCTCCTTCAGCTCGGCGCGGATGTCGCGCACCGCGATTTCCATCCGGTCCGAGGTCGTCACGTAATGCGACGCCGGGTAGATCGCGACGCTCTGCAGCTTGCGAATCACCTTGCCGCGCAGCGCATCGATTTCGTACAGCGCCTCGACCTGGTCGCCGAAGAACTCGACTCGTACCGCGCGCTGCTCTTCGTAGGCCGGAAAAATCTCGACTGTGTCGCCGCGCACCCGGAACGTCCCGCGATGAAAATCGTAGTCGTTGCGCTGATACTGGATGTCCACCAGCTTGCGCAGCATCTTGTCGCGGTCGATAGTCTGCCCCTCTTCGAGGAACACCAGCATCTCGAAATAGACCTCGGGCTCGCCGAGGCCGTAGATGCACGAGACTGACGCCACTATCAGCACGTCGTTGCGCTCGAGCAGCGCCTTGGTGGCGGAATGGCGCAGCTTGTCGATCTCGTCGTTGATGCTCGCGTCTTTCTCGATGAACGTGTCGGTCGAGGGCACGTACGCCTCGGGCTGATAGTAGTCGTAGTACGAGACGAAGTAGCGGACCGCATTTTCCGGGAACAGGCTCTTGAACTCATTGTAGAGCTGCGCGGCGAGCGTCTTGTTCGGCGCCATCACGAGCGTGGGCCGGTTCACGCGCGCGATCACGTTGGCCATCGTGAAGGTCTTGCCGGAGCCGGTGACACCGAGCAGGACCTGGTGCGGCACTTTGTCGTTGAGATTGGCGACGATCGACTCGATCGCGGCGGGCTGGTCGCCCTCAGGCTTGTAACCCGAGACCAGCTTGAAAGTCCCCTCCTTGCCGCGCGCGAGTGAAAGCATGATGAGTGAAATATTTTAGCAAGCAGGGGTGATCCCTGCACCCAGAATTAAGAAAAGATACTAGCTGAGTTTAGTGTCAGCGGTTGACACGCCCCGTTTATCCGAAATCTGGCGGCGCATGCACGTTTTCGGGGGAGGCGCGAATTTGTCGACGCGCGGAATAGGTGACATCCGGCAAATTTGCTAGGATGCGCCGCGAGCGATTCGCGGCATATCGACTACTGTTCAAGCCAAACCGATCGTCCCTGGGAGGAAAATCGCATATGAAGAATCTCAAAACCATTCTCGCAGTTGCGGTCGTGGCGCTCGCGATGGCATTACCGTCGATTTCGAAGGCCCAGTACCCCGACCCGCGCCTGGAGGATTTTCTCAATCATCACCCGGATGTGAGGGCCGACCTGGAGCGAAATCCCAACTTGATTTTCGACCGGCGATTCCGCAGCCATCACGTTGAACTGGAGGAGTTCATGCAGAGCCACCCCGGTACCTGGGGAAGGCTGCCGAACGCAGACCGCTGGGGCGGCTACGGCCCCGATCACAGTTGGCACGATCGCGACTGGTGGAACGATCATGACCCCAATTGGGTTCGCGATCATCATCCCGACTGGTACCCGAACGCGGAACATCATGCTGCCGAGGGAGAGCACTACCAGGGAAACCCGCATCCGTATGGCGTGCCGCCGGTTAACCAGCCGCCGCCGCCCAATCACGTCCATCACGGTGAGCACAACCCATACTGATTCGAAACATATGAGCGCGCCGCCCGTCTGCTTGTTGCCAGATAGGGCAGTCATTCAACGCGATATACATGAGCAGGGCTTGACCGGCTGACCAGCGCAACTTCATCGCCACTTATCCACAGGCAGGCGTGGCTCTGTCCGTCAGAAGGCCAGCCCGCGCGGGCAGAAATCCGCCGGGCACGTGTTGCATTCTCGTTACAAATATAACTATATTTCTCCGTCAATTGGGGCGGGTAGTTCCTGTTTGGACATGATCCGGGGCTCGGGGCAAAGCGAGGGGTTCGCTTCGCGCGTAGACGCACTTGGGTGAGGAGGAGCTCATGAGACTGAAATCAAGGCTTTTGAATGCGGTCGTTGCCGTCGCTGGCATGGCCCTGCTCGCGTCGGGCGTGAGCGGTTGCGCATATTTGCAGCAACCACGCCAATGGGGGGCCTGCGCACTCGTCGGAGGACTGCTCGGCGCAGGCGCGGGCGCGGCAATCGGCATTGTCATCGTCGACAACACCCAAGGGTCGCACAGCAACAGCAGCAATGACTCCCGTGCCTGGGCCGGTGGTGGTGGTGCAGCAGGAGGCGCAATACTCGGCGCGCTCGCTGGCCATTACATTTGCGACGAGGTAATCGTCCAGCCACCGCCGCCCGCGCCGCCGCCTCCACCGCCGCCGCCTCCGCCGCCTCCTCCGCCGCCACCGGTCGCGCAAAAGCTGGTCCTACGCGGGGTGCATTTCGACTTCAATAAGTCGAATATCCGTCCGGGTGACGCCGCCGTTCTGGATGAGGCTGCGACGACTCTGAAGGCCAACCCGAACGTGACGATCAACGTCAACGGCTATTGCGACATAATCGGCAGCGAGGAGTACAACCTGAAGCTGTCCGACCGCCGCTCCGACGCGGTCGTGGATTACCTGGTGAAAGCCGGCATCCCGTCGACGCAGTTGATTCCGCACGGGTACGGTAAGACCAATTTCGTCGCCACCAACGACACGCCTGAGGGCCGCGCTCAGAACCGTCGTGTCGAGCTGGTGCCGAACCAGTAAGCCAGGCCCGTACTGACCGTTACCGGCCGCAGTCCCGTCGGGGGCTGCGGCCGCTTCCTTACTATGAACGAAAGATTACGGATTTCGCGCTATCCGACGGCTTTTCCACCTGAATGGACCTGGCTTCCAAAAAATGGCACAATTCTCGAAGTTTAATTTCTGGAACGAGCTTGAACCTTGGGAGGGGTCCTCGTGCATAAATCGAAGAAGTGGATTGGAGTAGCGGCGTCTGTCGTTCTACTAACGGTCTCAGGTTGCGCAAATCTGTCCCAGCCTCGCCGCTGGGGTACATGCGCTGTGGTCGGAGGGCTGCTCGGCGCAGGCGCCGGAGCGGGAATCGGGATCGCAATCAATGAGAACACCGGCGATCACGAAAACAATATTGCCTGGGCCACTGGCCTCGGCGGCGCCGGCTTGGTTCTGGGCACCCTGGCCGGACATTACATCTGCGATCCAATAATCCAGCCGCCGCCACCACCTCCTCCACCGCCACCGCCTCCTCCTCCGCCGCCACCCCCGCCGCCGCCTGTTCGGCAGAAGCTGGTGCTGCGCGGAGTGCATTTCGACTTCAACAAGTCGAGAATCCGGCCGGGTGACGCTGCAATTCTCGACGAGGCCGCGTCTACTCTGAAGGCCAATCCGAACGTGACCATCAACGTCAACGGCTACTGCGACGCTATCGGCGGTGAGGAATATAACCTCAAGCTGTCCGATCGGCGTTCGGACGCCGTCGTGGATTACCTGGTGAAAGCCGGCATCCCGTCGAGCCAGTTGATTCCGCACGGCTACGGCAAGACCGACTTCGTCGCCACCAACGACACGGCTGAGGGTCGCGCTCAGAACCGCCGCGTCGAGCTGGTGCCCAACGAGTAAGCCAGTAAGCAAGGCCGAAACTGAAACGTCCGTTACCGGCCGCAGTCCCGTCTAGGGGCTGCGGCCGCTTTTTTTTGTAAACGAGGTATTACGAATCGCTCGCTATGGGACGGCTTCGCCTGCCTAATGGACCTAGCTTCCAAAAACTGGCAGAATTTTGCGAGTTTTGTTCCCGAATAGCCTGAACCTAGGGAGGGGTACCCGTGCATAAGTGCAAAAACTGGATTGGCGTAGCTGCGACTGTCGTTCTGTTGACGGTCTCGTCGTGCGCGTCGTGGACGCCGCAGCAGAGACAGTACACTGAGTATGGAGCGGCCGGCGGAGCAATTGTTGGCGGAGGGTTCGGGTGCGGAATGGCTGCGACCAATGGCTCCGCAGAGGCTTATGAGATCGGATGCCCCACCGGGTTTGTGATGGGCGCTGTAATCGGCGGTTTGGTCGGATACCTCATGGCGCCGTCGCCGGCGCTTCCCCCGCCATCACCGCCTCCACCGCCGCCTCCACCACCACCGCCACCGGCGCCGCTCAGACAGAAGCTGGTGCTCCGCGGTGTGCACTTCGACTTCAACAAATACAATATTCGTCCGGGCGATACCGCCGTTTTGGATGAAGCAATTACGACTCTGAAGGCCAATCCGAACGTCGTGATCAACGTGAACGGCTACTGCGACGCGATCGGCAGCGTGGATTACAACTTGGCGCTGTCTGAGCGCCGTGGTAACGCGGTGGCGAACTACCTGCTCAATGGCGGAATTCAGGCGACCCAGTTGAGGGTGCACGGCTACGGCAAGACCGGCTTCGTCGCCACCAACAGAACGGCTGAGGGCCGCGCGCAAAACCGTCGCGTCGAGCTGGTGCCGGAGGAATAACCCGGGCCGAGATTGCAACGTCCGCAACCGGCCGCAGTCCCGTCAACGGGCTGCGGCCGTTTTTTTCTCCGGCACCTCTCAGTCCATGCTGACGATAGTGCGGATTTCTGCTATAGAAACCATCGCGATGACATTTATACGAAGGGCAGGTATAGCAGCCGCAGTCGCCGCGCTCGCGTTCGTGGCGATAGTTGCGGCGTCGCCGGCGCACGCCCAATCGCAGGATTCGGACGCCGCCGTGCCAGACGCCGCCGCCTCGCCGGCGGCGAAGAAGACGCTGCGGCAAAAGGTCAAAGCGCTGGTTGCTCAGCTTACCCCCGACCGCATCGAGCGCGATATCGAATACAAAAAGGCATCCGTACTGTTCCCTGATTTCTGCAAACATTGGCAGCAGGATTTGCACGATCGCGAGCTCAACAACCTTTCGAAACTGAAGTTCGTCCTGAAAGACGGTTTCGAAACCACCACCTATACCGCTTACGGCAAGATCGCCGCCTGCGAAACCCATCAATCCAAAGACGGCTACTCGATCGGCAAGATCACCTACGAGGAATTCGAATATTACCTGGCCGGCAAGTCCGAGGATGAAGCCCGGCATGCGCAGCCAAGGGCCATCCTCGATACGCACACCACCGAGATCTTCCGATGGGACCAGGGCAAGTGGTTCTACTAGATGCGGGGCTCCTCGCCCCGCGCCCCCGGCAGGGGTGACCCCTGCACCCGGCACTAAGAGAAGATGCGGCCTCACGGCCTGTTAGAACTATTTCGAGGGGAACGCGGTCGAGGTGTATCTGCGCCGCCGGGCACGAGCACTCTTCGCGTCCTCGCGCCCAAACTTCCTAACAGGGCGTCAGCCCGCATCCTTTCTTTCCGAATACCGGGTGCAGGGGTCACCCCTGCCGCGGGTGCGGGGCGCGCAGCCCCGCATTTTAATTTAGTTCCTTACTGCTGTAGTTCAGGATTCTCCGCGCGATAATTATCATGTTGATCTGCTGCGTGCCCTCGAAGATGTCGTTGATCTTCGCGTCGCGCATCCATTTCTCGACCAGGATTTTGCGCGAGTAGCCCAGCGGCCCCAGCAACTCGACCGCCTTCTGCGTGATCAGCGTGACCGCGAGGCCCGCCTTGGCCTTCGCCATCGAGGCCTTGAGGCTGTTGCGCTTGCCGGTATCGAGCATCCAGGCCGCCCGCCACGTGAGCAGTCGCGCGGCCTGCAGTTGCACTTCCATCTCCATGAAGTCGCGCTCGACGGCGGTCAGGCGCCGCGGCGAGATACCGTAGCGGATCGCAACTTTCTGTTCTTTAAGAAAATCGCGCACGAAGTCCAACGCCGCGCGTCCCACGCCAATCGCCATCGCCGCGACGATCGGCCGGGTCGCGTCGAAGGTCGCCATCACGTCCTTGAAGCCGCCCTCCTTGCGGACTTCAGCGCTGCCCAGCAGATGGTCGAGCGGGATTCGGCAGTTGTCGAAAACGATCGCGGCGGTGTCGGACGCGCGGATGCCGAGCTTGTTCTCGACTCTGACTACCTGCATGCCGGGCGTGTTGTGCTCGACGACAAACGGCTTGATCCCGGGACGTCCCGCACTCTTGTCGACGGTTGCCCACACCACGACGAAGCCTTCCGATTTCTCAGCGGCCATTTCGCCGGCGGTGCAGAAAATTTTCGTGCCGTTGATCACCCAATTGTCGCCGTCGCGCGTCGCCGTGGTCGTGACCTGCGACGAATCGGAACCGAAGCCCGGCTCCGTGATCGCCATCGCGCCCCACTTCGGCTTGCCTTCCTTGAATCGCTTCAGGAACCGCTCCTTCTGCTCGGGCGTTCCCGCCGCCATCACGGCCGCGCCGCCGAGTCCCGAGTTGGGCGTCGACAGATACAGCCCGGCGTCGCCCCAGCACAGCTCCTCGGTGCTGAGCACGGTCATCAGATTGGCGCGTCGAGGCGTCGACGATCCCGCGCCGTCGGCTTTCTTGCTCCGGTCATTGCCGACCTGGATATCGGCGGCGGCTGACGCCGACCACATCGACTCGTAAAACTGGGTCGGCTTGGTGTGCTCATGCTCGTCGCAGTCGCGCGAAATCGGACGCATCATGTGCTCCGAAACCGCATGGAACATCTGCAGCCGGTTCAAAATTTGTGGTTCGAGTTCGAAATCGATCATGATTTTTCTCCGTCGCGGCCGGTTAGACCGTTGCGATTCCTTCGATAGCCGAAAATCCGCGCGCGTTGCGCAGCCACATCTCGACCGGATGCTCGCGGATATAACCGTGGCCGCCGAGCACCTGCACGCCGTTGTCCGTCACTTTGAGCGCGCTCTGCGCAACATAATTCTTCGCCAGGTAGCTTGCCTTCAGCGCGTCGCGGCCCTTGTCGAGTTCGTAGGCCGCTTCCCACACCAGCAGGCGCGCCGCGTCGATTTCAATCGCCATGTCGGCGAGGATAAACGCGATCGCCTGCTTGGTCGCGATCGGCACGCCAAACGCCTTGCGCTCCTTGGCGTAGTCGCGCGCGTATTCGAACGCGGCGTTCATCACGCCAACCCCCATCGCGGCAAACGCGACCCGCGCCTCGCACATCAGGCGCGAAAAGCCGATACCGTTGTCGCCGCCGAGTCGCGCATCGGCGCCGACGCGGCAATCTTTGAGCGTCAATTCGTAAGTGGCGAGCGCTTTGAGTCCCATGTTTTTCTCGCGCTCGGAAATCGTGACGCCCGCCGCGCCGCGTGGAACGATAAACGCGTCGACGCCCGCATAACCCTTCGAGGCGTCCGTCGCCGCATACACCAGCATCGTGTCGGACTCGGGCGCGAGCGGCACGTAGCACTTGCCGCCGTTCAGGACGTATCCCGCACCGTCGCGCTTGGCCGAGGTTTGCTGCGCCGACAGATCGAAATCGAAGCGCGGCTCCATGACGGCCGCGGTGGCGGCGGCGAAGTCGGCGCCCGCGAATCGCTTCAAATATTTGGCGCGCTGCTCGTCGGTGCCCATCTCGACGATCGGAAATGCGAACAGCCGCGGCGCGAGCACGTGCAACCCGATCGAAATATCGCCGAACCCGAGTTCCTCCGCGACAATTGCGCCGGTCACCGCCGAGCGGGCGTCGCCGCCGCCGCCGAATTTCTCCGGGATCGCGCCGCTGACAAATCCGAATTGCCACGCCTTGGCGATCAGCGCGGCGGGAATCGCGCCGCTTTCGTCGGCGGGCCGCGCGGCGGGACGAATCTCCTCGCGCGCGAACGCTCCGACGCTGTCGCGGATCATCTGTTGTTCTTCGCTGAGTTCAAAGTCGATCATGAATTGGCTTGCATCCTCGGTTAAAGTAGCACTTTAAGTTTTGATTTGCACCGCCGCGCCCGAGCGCGCCGACTCGTAGGCCGCTTCCACCATCCGCTGCGCCGCGACGCCCGCCGCAAATTCAGGATCGGGCTCGCACAGTCCCTTGAGCGCCGCGATGAAAGTCGCATCCTCGGCGGCGTAGGGAATCGCGAGCCGATCCTTGATTGGCGCCAGGTACGGCCGCTCGCGCAGAATTTTTTCAGTGAACTTCGCCATCACTTCGTCGGCCGCAATGGTCTCCTCGTTGGCGCCCGAGCCGCGCTGGAAAACGATCGGCCCGAGCGTATCGGCGTCGCACGCAACAAACAAGTTCTCGGCGAAAACTTCAAGCCTGCGATTGCTCGCGCGCGAGATCATCCGATGCCAAATCGAAGTGAGCTGGCCGTGGAAGCCGCCCGCAAATTCCATCGAGGTCGCGCCGAAGTCTTCAACTCCCTCCGCACCGTTAACGTTGCGCGTGCGGCAGTAAAGGCTCGTCACCGGCCCGAACATCCACGTCAGCAGATCGAAGTCGTGGACGCTGTGCTCGATGAGCGTGCCGCCGGCGGTCAGCGACGGGTCGTTGCGCCATGCGCTCGCATGCGCACCGCGCGTCGGAAAGTCCTGATCGTCGCGCATCGCGACGCTGAGCAATATCCCGGCGTCCGGGTCTTCGAACATCGCTTTGATCACGTTGTAGACCGGCGAGAATCGCAGCACGAGACCGACCTGGCTCGTCACCCCCGACGCCGCGATCGCAGCCGCCATGGCAGAAGCTTCCGCGGCCGTCATCGCGAGCGGCTTCTCGCAAAAAATATGCTTGCCCGCGCGCGCGGCAGCAATACAGATCTGCCGATGCATCGCAGTCGGCGTGCAAATCCAGACCGCGTCGATCGACGGATCCGCGATTATCTCTTCGGCCGACTCGAGCGCCCGCGCGCCCTGCGATCGCGCCGCGAGCCGCTCAGCCGCCGGATGCGACAAGTCGGCAACGGACACCACGCGAACGCTTTGCTCTGTGGCATCGGCAACCCAACGCAGCATCCTGGAATGCGTCTGGGCGATCAGGCCCGCGCCGATAATTCCAACTCGAACCTGTCCGTTAATGGGCGTAGGCATCAGGAATTCCCGGATTTTTGCTCGCGGCGAAGCTTTTCCAGCTCGCGCTCGCGCTTGTATTTGGTCGGATCTTCGATCGTTTTCGACGGTGGCGCCATCGGCTTGCGGATTTTCGCGATCAGGCCGCCGGCGCGATGCTTCTTTGGTTTGCGTTGCGGCATATTGCTACTCCGCAAAGCCGACAAAGCTCATCTGCAAGCCCGTAGTCTTTCCGCCGGCCGCGCGCCGTGAGAAAAACCGGTCCGATGCGCACCGAGTGCACGGGCCGACGCTCGCGATATTCGACGCCGCGAGTCCCGCGCGTTCGAGCTGATCGCGCACGACAGCGCGCAAGTCGATGAAGGCCTTGCCGGGACGCCCCGCCCTCGTATGATTCCGCGCGCCCGCGATCTCGCGGCCGAAGCGCTCGCCAAGCTCCGCGTCAACCTCGAAACAACACTGGCCGATCGACGGGCCCATCGTGGCGCGAATGTCGGAGGCGCGAGCACCGAGCTGGACCATCGCGCGGACGCCCGCATCGGCGATATCCGCGATAACGCCGCGCCATCCGGCATGCAACGCGCCGACTACTCTGCGTTTCGAATCGACCATCAGTATCGGCACGCAGTCGGCCGTGAAGATTCCGAGCATGACGCCGGGCTCGGCCGTGACGATCCCATCGCCCGCCGGCCGAAGCGCCGCAGTGTCGCGAGTCGCGGCATGCACGACGTTGCCATGCACCTGGTTGAGCCGCGCGACCAGCTCCAACTCCGGCACCTCGCGGCGGATGCGCTTCCAGTTGGCATCGACAGCACGTTCGTCGTCGCCGACCCAGTAAGAAAGATTCATCGAAGCGAACGCGCCCTTGCTGACGCCGCCCGAGCGCCCGATGAATCCGTGGCAGATCGACGCGTCGGGCCACGCGCGAATGATTTCGACGTTGGTCGAGTCGGATGATGTTTCAGTATGAGTTCCCACGTCAAAGTGCTCGGCGGCTAGGGTAGTGCTCTGATTCTCTGTTGGCGAGTTACTTGTAGTCCGGTTTCCCCTTTTCGCAATTGATCGTCCACGGCGTGCCGAATTGGTCAACGAGTTCGCCGAAGCGCAGCGCCCAAAAAGTCTCCTGAAGCGGCAGCTGCACCGCGCCCTTTTCTGCCAGAGTCTTGAAAATTCGTTCCGCTTCTATCGCAGCGCCGACGTGGAGCAGCACGGAGAAGCCTTGCGGTTTCTGATAGCGCTCAACGGCATCGCCGCCTGTCAGTACCTGGTCGTCCAAGGCCAAGGTGGCATGGAGGATCTTCTTGCCCCACTCAGGCGGCGTTTTTTCGGCCATGGGCGAATCCCCGTAGGTGAGCATCATGAGAACTTTGCCACCGAGGCACTTCTCGTAGAACCTGAACGCCGCCTCGCATTGACCGTCAAATGACAGATGCGGATTCAATCGCATTTGCTCACTCCTTCGTAACCGATTCATTGTTGCTTTCACGTTATAAGGCAGCAACACAGAACCGGAGCGTTACTCCGGCGAGGTACCGGGCTATTCGCTCGTCGCAGGATAACCTATAATTCTGATCTTTGGAATTTGAGGTTTTTTCTTGGTGTCTGGGTGCCTATGAACGGCTACGAATACCTGGTGGCGCGAAATCGCCTGATGCAGCGGCTCGAAGTGGAACTGGCGCGGCTCGCTCCGATGCCGACGGCCGAACGCGAGGCCGAAACCCGCCGCATCCAGGCGAAATTCGACGTCCAGCTTGCCGAGTTGTACGCCAAGGTCGCCGACGAATATCCGGGTGAGCGCAAAAAAAAGGCGCGCCCCATCGAAGACCCTCGGTAAGTGGCTGGGAACAAGCTTGGATCGCTCAATCAGTATCCGGGGCGCGCGCACTCACAACCTCGCTGATATCTCGCTCGAAATTCCCCGCGAAAAGCTGACCGTCGTGACCGGGGTCTCCGGCTCCGGCAAATCGAGCCTCGTTTTCGACACCGTTTATGCCGAGGGCCAGCGCCGCTACGTGCAGAGCCTTTCGACCTATGCGCGGCTGTTCCTGGAGCGGATGGAGCGGCCGGACGTCGACGCGATTTCCGAGATTCCGCCGGCGCTCGCGCTGCGCCAGAAGAACACCATCAAGAATGCGCGCTCGACGGTCGGCACCGTCACCGAAATCAGCGACTATCTTCGGCTGCTGTTCGCGACCGTCGGACGCACCGTTTGTCCGAAGTGCGGCGGCGAGGTGAGCCGCGACAGCGTCGAGAGCGCCGGCGCTCAAATCCTCGCGGCGCCCGGGCTCTACGTCATGCTGGCGCCGTTCGACGCGGGCTCGCGCTCGATTCCCGACGCGGCCGGCTACCTGATTCAGAACGGGTACCATCGCCTGTACGCCAACGACGCGATCACCGAGACCGCGGAGTTCGCCGCGCGCGCGATTGCCGCCGAAGCGCAAAACGGTTCCGCGCCGCCGCCTGACAATAAAATGATGGTGGTCGTCGATCGCATCTCGGTCGGCAACAAAAGCGAAGGCGAAATCGAGCGCGTGCGCGAGGCGCTCGAGAAGGCCTTCTACCTGGGTGCGGGACGTGCGCGCGCCGTTCGCGTCGAGCGCGACAACGGCAACACGCACAGCGTCGGCGCGATCGACTTCGACCGCCGCTTCAACTGTTCGCGATGCGCGACGGCGTTTGCCGAGCCGACCACCGCGCTGTTTTCCTCGAACAGCCCGATCGGCGCGTGTCCCGAATGCGAAGGCTTCGGCCGCACCGTCGAACTCGATCTCGACAAGGTTATCCCGAATCCGAATCTGTCGATGCGCAACGGACTCGTCGCGCCGTGGCGAACGCCGGCGTATCGCGAGATGAACGACTGGATGCTGAAGCTGGCGCGGCGCAGGAAAATCCGCACGTCAGCGCCGTTTCGCGAGATGACCGACGAGGAACGCACCTGGCTGCTCGACGGCGATGAAGGTCCGCGCGGGAAGTGGGACGAGGACAAGTGGCCGGGCGTGCACGGCTTCTTCAAGTGGCTCGAAGGGCGCCGCTACAAAACTCACGTGCGAATTTTGCTCGCCAAGTATCGCCGCTTCGTCACCTGCCCCGCATGCGGCGGCGCCAAGCTGAAGGCCGAGGCACTCAACGTGCTGGTTGATGGGCAGTCGATCGCGGACGTCGGACGGCTCTCGATTCGCGACCTCGTGGTGTGGCTCGACAGGATCGCATCGATTCCCGAAGTCGCCACGCGCGCGGCGGTCGTGATGCGCGAATTGCGCAATCGCGTCGGCTACCTGGTCGAGGTCGGCCTCGGCTACCTGACGGTCGAGCGGCAGGCGCGCGCGCTGTCGGGCGGCGAGGCGCAGCGGATTCATCTCGCGAGCGCGCTCGGCAGCGTGCTGGTCGGGACGCTCTATGCCCTCGACGAGCCGACAGTCGGCCTCCATGCCGCCGACGCGCGCCGCCTGCTCGCGGTGCTGCACAGTCTTCGCGATTTCGGCAACACGGTGATCGTCGTCGAGCACGACCCCGCGATGATCGCGGGCGCCGACTACGTCGTCGAGCTTGGCCCCGGCGGCGGCAGCGAAGGCGGCGAACTCACTTACTCGGGTCCGCCCGCAAAGGCGAATCTCGACAGCATGGCGTCGTCGCCGGGACGCGTGCTGCTGATGCGCGCGCTGGCGAAGCGGCGCAAATTCGTCAAGCGCGATCCTGCGATTCGAATCTTCGGCGCGCGCGAGCACAATCTCGCCGATATCGACGTCGCGATCCCAGCCGGGCGCATGGTCTGCGTCACCGGAGTCTCGGGCTCGGGAAAATCGACGCTGGTCGAGGACGTTCTCTACAACAATTATTTGCGCCGCAACGGCGACACGTCGGCGGAGCCCGGCGCGTGCGAGCGTATCGACGGCTTCGAGCTGATCGGCGAGATGGTCCACATGGGACAGGAGCTGCCGACGCGCTCGATGCGCTCGAATCCCGCGACCTACCTGAAAATCTACGACGAGACCCGCAAGCTGTTCGCGGCCAGTCCCGAAGCGCGCCGGCTCGGCGTGCAGGCGCGGCATTTTTCGTTCAACGTCACGGGCGGGCGATGCGAGAAATGCAGCGGCACCGGCACCGTGACCATAGAGATGCATTTCATGGCCGACCTCGAAGTAAAGTGCGACGCGTGCGACGGCCGCCGCTTCCAGAGCCATATTCTCGCGATCAAGCTACGCAATTTGAGCATCAACCAGGTGCTTGATCTCACCGTCGAGGACGCGCGCGCGTTCTTCATCCATCATCCCGCAATCGTCAAGCGGCTCGACGCGCTCATCGCGGTCGGCCTCGGCTACATCCGGCTCGGGCAGACCACCTCGACGCTGTCCGGCGGCGAGGCGCAGCGCCTCAAGCTCGCGCGCTTTCTGCTCGCCGATCTCGAACCCGCGCCGGCGGGCGAAGACGGCACGCGTCTGCCGCGGATGTTCATCCTCGACGAGCCGACGACCGGCCTCAGCTCGACCGACATCAAGCGCTTGATCAAAGTGCTCAACCGGCTGGTCACCGAAGGCAACACGCTGGTCGTGATCGAGCACAACCTCGAGTTCATCGCGAACGCCGACTACGTAATCGATCTCGGACCCGGCGGCGGCGACGAAGGCGGGCGCGTCGTGGCTACAGGCTCGCCGCTGGATATCGCGGCGTGCGAAAAGTCCGAGACCGGCCGCGAGCTGCGGCGGCTCTTTGGATTACCGGACCGCGGCAGGCAAGTGCGCTCGGCATTGCGCACGGCGGCGGGTGTATAGTGGTAGGTCGGCAAGGAGGAAGGATGCGGGAATTCAATCGTCTGGCACGGGGCGCAACGCAACTCGGCTTCATGGACATACTGACCGCGGTAATCCTGCTCGGGATTCTGCTCTACGCCGCCACTCTTCAATTTTCCGTATACAATCGCCCGCCCGCCGCGCCGATTCCCACTGCCGCGGCGAGCCACTAGCTTCTTGCCCGACGCATCAAAAGAACGCCTCGATCATTATCTCGTGCGGACTGGATTCGCGCCTTCGCGGCGGGTTGCGCAGGAGTTGGTCGCGCGCGGGATGGTGCGAGTCAATGGACGCCGCTCGAGGAAGAGCGAAATCGTCGGCGCCGAGGATCGAGTCGAAGTTGCCGCGACGGATCGCCGCGCCGCGATCGAACCGAACGCCGATCTCCCGCTCGAAGTCATCCACGAGGATGCGAGCGTGATCGTCGTGAACAAACCCGGCGGTATGCCATGCCATCCGCTGGATGCCGGTGAGCGCGACACTGTCATGAACGCGGTCGTCGCGCGTTTTCCCGAGACCGCGACCGTTGGCGAGAAGCCGCTCGAAGGCGGCTTGGTGCATCGGCTGGACAACGGCACTTCGGGCGCGTTGCTGATCGCGCGCAATCGCGGCACGTTCGAGAAACTGCGCGAGGCGATTCGCGCCGGACGGATCGCGCGCCGCTACGAGGCGCTCGTCGCCGGCGCGTTCGAACATAAGACTGAGATCGACGCGCCGATCGCGCATCACGCCAAGAACGCGCGCAAGATGGTCGTCGGCGACGCCGCCAACGCGAATCCGAAACGCGCCGGCCGTCCCGCGACGACGCTCGCCGAGCCAGTCCGCCGCGTCGGTGACTTCACTCTGCTGTCAATCGCGCCGAAGACCGGCAGCCGCCATCAGATTCGCGTGCATCTCGCCAGCCGCGGCCATCCTATCGTCGGCGACACTCTTTATGGCGGTCCCGCGAGCCCGTCGCTCGCGCACGGACGTTTCTGGCTGCATCTATGCGACGTGGCGTTCGACTCGCCGGCGGTCGGTCACGTCAAGGTCACCGTGCCGCTCCCACCCGATTTGAAGAACCTTATCGATTAGCCCGCATCAGTTGCAGGCACATCGCGTGCACTGGTTGTTCTGCTCCAGCGCCACCGTCGAGCGTTGCTGGAGAAAAGATTGCCCCACCGAGGTTGCCACCTGCGCGCGTTGCGTGAACGCCGTACCGTTGTAGATCGTCGGCCGTTGCTGGTTCAGCGTGGATGCCTCCTGCGCGATATACGGCGACGGCGCGTTCGCGTTCAGGATGTAGTTTGCGCACTGCGTTCTCGCAGACTGGCTGGCGAGCACATAGCTCGACGACGACACGATGCCCGCCCATTCGGTCCAGACTCCCGGCGCCGAACAGGTGCATCGAAATGCGCGCGGTGTCGGCGCCGCGCTTGCGGCGGCCAGCGGTGTGGTCCCCGGTGCTGGTGCGAGCGCCGGCAGCGCTCCGATCGTCGAGAAGGGCTGCGGCTGACCGGGAGCGACCGGTGCGGTCAGTGGCGCTGGTCCCGGCGCCGCGGTAATTTGCGCGAATGGTTGCCGCGAGAGTCTTGACTCGCTGAGGGCAAGCATCAGGATCGGTGACACGATGAGTATTGCGATTACCAGCCTGACAGCGCGCATACCATCTCCAGGTGCTTCTCGGGTTGAAGCGCGGCCGCCTTCGATTTCGGAAGACATGGCGGGCGGCCTTGGTTATAATCGCGGGCTAATTGGCGGCGCGCAAGCGCTTCGTTTCAGTTCGATTCGGCGCAGGCAGATCGATTCCGGCTGCTGAGTCCAATCGCGAAATCGCTCCGCGCACAAGCGGCGGGCCATCGCCGGTGATGGCAACAGGTATCACGGAGGTTCGTTACGATGTCCAGATATAAATTCTTTTTTTCTGCGATGCTGATCGTTTCCGCGCTGTTGGTCGGAACCTCGCTCGGATTCGCTCAGAATAATCTCAAGGTGACCGGCTCGCTGCCCACGACGCCGTTGCCTCCCCCTACCCTGACCGGACCGATCGAGCTTCAGTCCGTGCCGGTCGGGCCGCAGACGCCGCCGCAGGGCAGCGTGCCGCCCAGCGCCAGCAACCAGTTCGAGCATCACGACGATTTTCTGAATCTGCCGCGCATTTTCGCGCATCAGTGGTCGCTGACCCAGGAACTCGCGCCCGACAACGTGATCAGCGAGCGCTACCTGCGCTCCGAAGATCCCAACGCGCGCGGCCTGACGCTCAAGGAAGCCATCTACATCGCGATGCAGAATAATCCGTCGCTGAAGGCCTCCGAACTCGACCCGGTCGCCTCGATGGAGACCGTCAGGGAGGCCAACGGGACCTTCGACCCGAACCTTACCGCGCAGGGCGATATCGAGAAGAGCGTCGTGCCAGTCACCTCCGCGCTCGAGACCGGTGGCGCCGACGCGTACGAGCAGAAATTCTACGACTGGAACTTCGGCCTCAACAAAGTCTCTGCGATTACCAACGGAACCTGGGGCGTGACCTTCAACAACGATCGCGCGCTGTCCAATTCGTCGTTCGCCGGCGTCAATCCGGCCTATACGCCGAGCCTCGCACTCTCGCTCTCACAGCCGTTGCTGCAGAACTTCGGCTGGCAGTTCGCGACCATCAACGTCCAGATCGCCGAGTCGGGCCAGAAGCAGGCGCAATGGACTTACGGACAGGCGCTGCAGGATTTCGTCCAGAAAATCGGCAACGACTACTGGAACGTCGTCCTCTCCGAGGAGAACCTCGAGGTCGCCCGCGCCGCGCTGGTCTTCAATCTCGACCTGGTCCGCCAGAACGCCATCAGCGTCAAGGTCGGCACTCTTGCTCCGATCAATCTGCAGGAGGCGCAATCGGCGGCCGCTACCGCCGAGGCCAACGTCTACACCGCCGAAGCCAACCTGAAGAATTCCCGCGTCCAGATCCGCCAGGATGTGATGCTGAATCCGTACGGGACTTTCATCCCCGAGGAGATCCAGCCGCTCACGCGGCCCAATCCGCAGGAGCGGATAGTCGTCGACGAGGAGCGGGCGCTCGAGCTGGCCGTGCTGTACGTGCCGTCGCTGGGCAGTATGCGCGAGGCGATTCGCGACGCGTTGCTGCAGGTCAAATTCTCGGAGAACCAGGTACTGCCGCAGCTGAACCTCGGCGCGCAATTCGGCCTGACTTCGACCGCGGGAACCACGCCCTGCCAGATAAGGTCAACTTTGAGTACGAGCACGGAACCCCCTGACTGTCGTGTTCCTGAACCGGGTACTCCCGGTCCCAACGGCAACAAGCTCCCCTTCGGCGGAATCTATGGCGACGCGCTCGATCGCCTGTGGGGTTTCACCTACTACAACTACGCCGCCGTGTTGACCTTCCAGATGCCGCTGGATAACGCCGTGCCGCGCGCCGCCCTTGCGCAGGCTCGCGTGCAATACGAGCAGCAGCGGGTGCTGTATCGAGCGGCGCTGTCGCAGGCGGTCGTCAATGTGCAGAGCTCGATCGCCAATCTGTACGCCGATCAGAAGCGCGCAGCCGCGACCGCCTCGGCAACCTACTACGCGCGCCAGGCGCTCCACGATGAGTATGTGATGTTCCAGGTCGGGATGGCGACCACCCACGACCTGCTGCAATTCCAGGAAGAGGAAGTGAGCGCTGAGGGCAACCAGGTGCAGGCCGAAGTCGATCTCGAAAACGCCAAGCTCGCGCTCGCCCACTCTGACGGCACGCTGTTGCAGCAGTTCAATATCAACTGGCAAGTGGAGAATCCGCACGAAGTGCCGTGGTACGCGGCCTTCTAGCGTAGGCGGTCGTCAACGAAAAACGAAAAACGAAAAACGGCGCCGGATCGTGTCGCGATCCGGCGCTGTTTTATTTTGTATTTCGCGCGGGACGAAAAGAACTCAGCGATGCCCGCCGCCGCCGTGACCGCCGCCACCGCCATGGAAACCGCCACCGCCGTGGAAGCCGCCGCCGCCACCGGCGTGATAGAACTCCGTATGATGGCCGCCGCCACCGTAGTGCCCTTCCCACGAATGGTGAACGTCGAAGCCGGGAGCGTAGCCCCATCCGCCCCAACCATATGAGTACGGCGCATAGCCATACGAAGGGTAACCCCCGCCGTAGTAGCCGCCTTCGTCATAGCAGCCGCTCGCACCGAATGCGATCGCGCCGAGCAATATCATCGCTCCGATCGCACGACCCAGCCTGAAATATCTTCGCTGTGAGCGCATGTCAGGGCACTCCCCACGCCGGGTTGCCGTCGTCCTTATAGAACGCCAGCCCGGGTGTCTTGGCCGCTGGAACATCGAGGCTGGTTCGCAGACGGCCCTTGGCGCCGTAGAGGCCGACTCCGGGATCGCCGTCGTCCCCGAGCGCCATGGTCGCGCGTATCTTGCCGTTCTGATCGTACAAGTCCACACCTGGCGTGCCATCCGCGGCAAGATCGACGGTCACTCGCGTACGGCCCGCGGGGTCTTCAAGATTGAAACCCACCGCACCGTCGGACATCACGCCCATCGCGCCGCGCAGCTTGCCGGTGCTGTCGCGCAACAGGAATTGTTGCGCCTCCAGCGTGTCAGGGACGACCGAACTCGTCTCCGCCATCGTGAACAGCGCGCCGCAGACCAGCATCAGCGCGCCGGTCATCAGCCGCAGATGCTTGTTGCTGCGCTGGAGTTTGGCCTGTTGCAGTTCCAGCCGTGAAAGCCGCCCGATCAGTTCACCTGTCGATTCATCCATAGTCGATCCTCAACTGCATTCACGCCTCGATCGTGTCCAGGCGTGTGTGTCAGGGCCTCAAGAGAATTCTATCAACGCGCAAATTCGGGTCCAGCTTCAGTGATGCCCCAGGATAGTCACCTGGCGGCTCGCAAAGCGCCATCCCGCCGGCGTCTTGCGCAGCTTGTCAGTGTAAAATCCCACGGTCGATTGCTGCACTATGCCGTTCTTGCAGTGGTAGTAGAGGAAGTACGAAGTCCCGGTGCCGCTGGCGCCGTCGAGGTCGAACGCCGGATTCGCGACGACGTGTAACACCTGCGCGCCGCCGAGTGACTCCCTGTACAGCACGGTGAATCGCTTGAGCCCGTCGCGCCCGCTCTGCTTGCCGAAGCGCGGGCTCTCGAAGACGCCGTCCTCGGTGAAGCAATCGATCCATTCGTCATAGCGGCAGGTGTCGATCATCAGGCAGTAGCGCGCATGCAGGACGCGAACTTCCTCGCGATCTTCGAGTGTCCCTGTTATCGCCATCGCATCAACTCCCCTGCCGCGTCAGGATGAGCGGCGCTCAAATCACGTTGGCCTCGCGCAGCCGCGCGATATCGTCCCACGAGTAGCCGAGCATCTCGGTCAACACAATCTCCGTATGCTCGCCGAGTTCCGGCGCATGCCCGCGCGGCTCGCCCGGCGTCGCGCTCAACTTGACCGGCATCCCGAGCAGGGTCAAGTTGCCGAGCGCCGGATGATCGTAATCGACGACGTAATCGTTGGCCCGGACCTGCGGATCGGTGGGCAAGTCCGTCACCGAATTCACGATCGTATAAATGAAGTCGCCGCGCCCCTTGAGGATTCGCATCCACTCGTCGCGCCGGCGCGTCGCGAACACCTCGTCGAATATCGCGACCACCGCCGCCGAGTTCTTGCCGCGAATCTTCACGTCGGCGAAGCGTGGATCCTCGATCAATTCGGTTTTTCCGAGAACTTCGCAAAAATCTTTCCAGTAACGATCGGGCTGAAGCATCGCCAGCGAAATCCATTTGTCGTCGGCGCATCGATAATGGTTCCACAGCGGATTGTACGCGTTGGCGCGCGTGTTGCGCGGAAATTCCTTGCCCATGATAGTCCGCGCGACGACATTCAGTCCCTGCAGCGCCATCATCGAGCCCAGATGCGACGCATCCACCTCCTGCCCGATTCCCGTCCGCTCGCGCGCGAACAGCGCCGCCAGCACTCCGTAGGCGAGCATGATCGCGCCCATCTGATCCGCGATACCGCCATAGACATAAGTCGGCGCCGTGCTCCCGCTTCCCACCGCGTTCATGATTCCCGAGCGCGCCTGCCCAAGGTAATCGAACGACGGCTCGCCGCTGTCCGGTCCCTCGGGGCCGTAGCCCGACGCGCTCGCATAGATAATTCGCGGGTTGAGCGTGGCGAGGTCCGCATAGCCGAGCCCCAGCCGCGCCGCGACACCCTTGCGAAAGTTTTGCACGAACACGTCGCTGCGCGCCGCCAACCGATGCACGATCTCGCGCGCCTCGGGATGCTTCAGGTTGAGCGCGATACTCCGCTTGTGCTTGTTGTTGGCCTCGAAATAATAATTGCGCCCGCCCTTGACCGTCGCGCTGCCCGCGACCGCCGTGATTCCGCGCCCCGGGTCGCCCCGCTCGCGCTCCTCGATCTTGATAACCTCGGCGCCCAGGTCGGCGAGCATCTGCGTGGCGACCGGCCCCTGCTGCCAGATCGTCCAGTCGATAATTCGAATCCCGTCAAGCGGTCCACTCATGGCTTTCTCTATACCACAACCCCCTTGAGTTTGGACGCTATCGGACGCATCAATCATATATGCCCGCGCTCGCCCAGACGTTCTCGCAAGGCTTTTCGACGATACTCGACTTTCTCTATCCCCCGCGATGCACCGCGTGCGGAACTCCGCTTGCATCGGGAGCCGGCCAAAATAAGCGCGTGTGCCCTCAATGCGTGGCGCGCGTCGAGCGGATGCCGGATTCGCGCTGCGAAGTGTGCGGCGGACCGCTCGAGTCCGCCGTCAGCGATTCGTCGCGATGTGCCCGATGCCTCGCGCATCCGCCGCGTTATCGAATCGCGCGCACCATCGCACGCTACCGAGCCACCGCCGAGGACGAGCCCGGCAGCCTGCCCGCACTCATTCGCCGTCACAAGTACGGCCTCGATCAATCCGTCGGGCGCGCGCTCGCTGAATACCTGGGCGACGACCTGCCGCTATCAGCCGCCGACTACGACGTCGTCATCCCGGTGCCGCTACATTGGCGCCGCCTATGGTGGCGCGGCTTCAACCAGGCCGCCCTGCTAGCCGCGGAAGTCGCGAAACGGCTGAATCTTCCTCTCGATACAACCGCGATGGCCCGCCAACGCTTCACCACTCCGCAGACCTCGCGTCACCACGACGAGCGCATCAAGAACGTCCGCCGCGCCTTCGCCGTCGTGCGTCCCGAGCGCATCAAGAACCGCCGTATTCTGATCGTAGACGACGTGATGACCACGGGCGCCACCGTCGACGAATGCGCCCGCGTGCTGCTCGCCGCAGGCGCAACCAGCGTAGACGTCTTCACACTCGCCCGCGTCCTATGAACGAACCACAACGGACACAGTGGGACGACGGCCACTACTTAGTTATCCGCGCTTTTCGCGGCGTCTTCAGCGGCTTTCTCGTCGGTCGGCAACAACTGCGACGGCCCGAGCTTGAAGGTCAGTTTGTCGATGGTGCCCGTAAAGCGGAATGGCAGTTTGTAATCGTCGTTCACCCCTGTGCGCGTATCGCTCCCTATGTCGAAGGATTCATCGATCGCCATGAGGAACGGAATCGAGTGCGGAACCGCCTTGCGAGCCAGTTCCTTGCCATCCACCGTCAATACTCCGGTACCACCTTTGCCTGCGCCTGGTCCGTCGTATTTGAAGTTGAACACGATCGTGTGCTTACCCGGTTTGAGCCCGTCTCCTAACCAATCTTTACCGCCCACGCCGCCTTCCCAACGAAAATGCTTCAAATCGAGAAGGTTGTAATCGAAGACCGGCTTGCCTTTGAGCAGGTAGAGGCCATAGCCACCGAAGCGGCCTCCCAGCGTCGCGATCATCCCTTCAGCCTTGCTCGAGGGAAGAGTCACTTCGGCGGTAATAGTGTAGTCCCTGTTCAAAATACTAGGAGCATTACCTATGGGGATACCGGCATTCGCACCCCTGTAGGTCAAAACATCTTTCCCAGCGACCGCGCTCGGTCGCGGTGTCACGGCGCGCATTAAGAGCGAATTATCCAGGGGTAGGACCTGATATTTCGCCGCTTCGGTCAGGAACAGCGCCTGCATCTCCTTCAGCTTGTCCGGCATCTTTGAGGCTAGATCGTTATATTCCGAGTAGTCCTCGGCGATGTGGTAAAGCTCCCAGTTGTAGTTGTTGACGTCGGGGAGCTTACCCGTAGCCATCATCCACGGCGCGGCTGGGGGAGTCGTGGCGGCAATCCAACCGTCGTGGTAAATCGCGCGGTTGGCGAACATCTCGAAGTACTGCGTGTCATGTTTCGAGGCTGCGTCGGCATTCGCCTTGTCGAACGTATAGGCCATACTCACGCCTTCAATCGGCTTCTGCTTGATGCCATTGACCTCGTCGGGAGCCTTGATGCCGGTGGCTTCGAGGATCGTAGGCACGATATCGATGACATGATGGAACTGCGGGCGGATGCCGCCAACGTCGGTGATGTGACCAGGCCAGCTTATCGCCAACCCTTGTCTAGTCCCTCCGAAATGCGATGCCACTTGCTTGGTCCACTTGAACGGAGTGTCAAACGCCCACGACCACTGCACCGCCATATGCGGATAGGTCTTGTCCGAGCCCCACTCGTCGTAGTGCAGCATCTGAACTGCCTCCGGAAGCGTCAGGATGGCGTTGTAGGCGGTCATCTGGTTAAACGTACCCTCCGTAGTGCCTTCGGCGCTGGTGCCATTGTCGCCGACGATGTAGATGATCAACGTGTTATCGAGCTTGCCCTCGTCCTGAACCTCCTGGATCACGCGGCCTATCTCATTGTCGGTGTAGGCGGCATAGGCGGCAAAGACCTCGGCCTCGCGCGCATAGAGCTTCTTCTGGATCTCCGAGAGCGAGTCCCACCTTGGCAGCTTGGCGCCACCATACGCGGCCTGCCCATCCGGCCACGGGACGAGCTGGGTATCCGGTGGGATCACGCCCAGGCGTTTCTGGTTGGCGAAGATCTGGTCGCGCAACTTTTCATAGCCCATGTCGAACTTGCCCTTGAACTTGTCAATCCACTCCTTGGTCGGCTGGTGCGGTGAGTGAGTGCCGCCGGGCACGTAGTAGAGGAAGAACGGCGTGTCGGGCGCGGCCGCGTTTAGACCGCTCAGGTATTTGATAGCATCATCCGCCAGATCGGTGGTGAGGTTATAGCCGGGCTTTCCGATCCACGGAAACACCGGGGTCGTATTGCGATAAAGATAGGGTGTCCACTGGTCGGTCTCGCCGCCCATGAATCCGTAGAAATATTGAAAACCCATCCCGACCGGCCATTGGTCGAAGGGACCGGCTTCGCTGTACTGATAGGTAGGGGTGTTGTGGTTTTTCCCGAACCAGGACGTTGCATAACCGTTGTCCCGGAGAATAGTGCCGATAGTGGCGCTCTCTGGCCCGATGACAGAATCGTAGCCCGGGTACCCGGTGGACATTTCGCCGATCACGCCGTAGCCGACCGAATGATGGTTGCGACCCGTGATCAGCGCCGCGCGCGTGGGCGAGCAAAGCGCAGTGGAGTGGAACTGGGTGTAGCGCAATCCCGCCTTGGCGATGCGATCCAGCGTGGGCGTCGGGACGACGCCGCCGAAGGTGCCGGAAACGCCGTAGCCCTGGTCGTCGGTCATAATCAGGAGGATATTGGGCGCGCCCTTGGGCGGCACGACGCGCGGCGGCCACCACGGCGTGGAATCCTTGGCGCTTTCCTTGATTACACCGCCGAACGGCATCGGTGGCGGCGGAATTTGCTTGCCGTCGATGCTCACGGTGGCGTCAGGCGAACCCGGCACGCCGGTGATTTGCTGTGCGGACACGGGAGTGGTCGCAAGCGCAATCGCGCAAACCAACACCGCAAGGCAGCAATAGACCGCTGATCTTATCGACTGCATAGGCCCTCGCGATCTGATCGAACGTCAGGCATCACCACTTCTGCGATGATGGTGGGTTTTCTAGGTTACCTTTTGGAGTCAACGCGCTTTAGTATAACTGTGAGCCGTCGCGGGCTGATATTGTACTTTGGTACAACACGAAGACCCGGGAGGACTCACCGCAGAACGATTAGCGTTCGTCGCTTGCGACTCGCGCGCTTTTCCCGCAGAGCGCTGCGATCAAGCGCGATCTAATTGATGAAAACGCACTGCAATCGAGGCATACTCAGGGCATTCGGTGTCGAAAAAATCCTCGTGCCATGAACGAACCGCAACGGACAGAGTGGGACGAACGCCATCGCGGCAAGACGGCCGGCGACGCCGAGCCGTTCCTGGCTGCAATGCTCGCGCGAATCCCGCGCGGCGTCGCGCTCGACGTCGCTGCCGGTCGCGGACGCAACGCGCTGGCGCTCGCACGAGCGGACATGCAAGTCGTCGCGGTTGACTACTCATCCGAAACGATGCGTCTCCTTGCCGCGACTGTGCGCACCTCGCGCCTCGGCATCTGGCCCGTGGTCGCAAACTTGGATAACTTTCATCTCAAGGACGAATCTCTCGACGCCATCGTGAATATAAATTTCCTCGACCGCGCACTCTTCTCGAAGTTTGAGCGCGCGCTTCGGCCCGGCGGTGTTTTGATCGCCGATACCTTCCTGATCGATCAGGCCACAATTGGCCATCCGCGCGATCCGCGCTTCCTGCTCGGTCATGGAGAGCTTCGTGCGCTCGCGGACGGCCTCGAGATCGAAGAGTACCGCGAAGGCCTGGTCACTTATCCGAACGGCGAGCGCGCCTTTCGCGCCTCGATAGCCGCGCGGCGCAGGATAGCGAGAAGGATATCGCACTGATGGCGCCCGAAATGACCTACAAAGCGGCCGGCGTCGACATCGCGCTTAAGCAGAGCCTGATTCCGCTCTTCGGTTCGATCGCGAAGACGACCTCCGGCGCCCACGTTATCGGCGGCGTCGGCGGATTCGGCGCGCTGGTCGGACTAAACGGTGCGCGCAAGATGCGCGCGCCCGTGCTGGTCGCGGGCACCGACAGCGTCGGCACCAAGCTCATGATCGCGTTCGAAACCGGGCGTCACGACACCGTCGGCATCGACTGCGTCGCGATGTGCGTGAACGACATCATCTGCCACGCGGCGCGTCCGCTGTTCTTTCTCGATTACATCGGGTCCGGCAGCCTAAAAAGGAAAATCGCGCTCGATATCGTCAAGGGCGTCGCGCGCGGATGCGATCAGGCCGGTATGAGCCTGGTCGGCGGCGAGACCGCGCAGCTCAGCGGACTATACAAGCCCGGCGAGTACGACCTGGCCGGCTTCGCGGTGGGAATTGTCGAGCGCGCGCGAATTCCCGAGCCGTCGAGCGTGCGCGCCGGCGACGTGCTGGTCGGACTCGCCTCGAGCGGACTTCACTCCAACGGCTTCTCGCTCGTTCGCCGCGTTCTGCGACGCGCGAAACTCAAGCTCAGCGCGCATATCGACGAGTTGGGATGTACGCTCGGCGAGGAACTCCTGCGTCCGACGACCATCTACGCTCGCGTCGTCGCGGAACTCTTCGAGCGCTTCAAAATAAACGCCCTCGCCAATATTACCGGCGGCGGCGTGCTCGAAAACCTGCCGCGCGTGATGCGCGCCGACACCCGCGCAATCGTCGAACGCGGCAGTTGGCCAACGCCACCGATTTTCGGCATGATCCAGCGCCTCGGCAAAATCGCCCGCGCCGAAATGGATCGCACCTTTAACAATGGCCTCGGGATGGTCGCGATCGTGCCCGCGCGTGAGGCCGACCGCGTCGTCGCTCATTTGCGCCGCCGCGAATTTGCGGCCTATGTTGTCGGCGAAGTAACCCGCGGCAAGCGCGGAGTGTCGATTCGCTGAGCCAGTGAGCAACGATTAATCCGATGGCGGAAAATCCGACGGTCAAACTCGGCGTCCTGATTTCCGGCAGCGGCACCAATCTGCAGGCTATCATCGACGCGATTCTGCGCGGCGATCTCAAGGCTGAAATCCGTCTCGTCATATCGAATCGCACCGACGCCCATGGACTCGAGCGCGCGCGCCGCCACGGAATCGAGACCGCCGTCATCGACCATCGCAAGTTTGCGTCGCGCGAGGACTTCGACCGCGCCGTGCTCGCCGCGCTGCGCGATCGCTCCGTCGAGCTGGTCGCGCTCGCGGGCTTCATGCGCCTGATATCGCCCGTGATGCTCGACGCGTTCCCGGGCCGCATCATGAATATTCACAACAGCCTGCTGCCGTCGTTTCCCGGCATCCACGGGCCGAAGGACGCGCTCGAATACGGCGTCAAGATTGCGGGTTGCACTGTTTTCTTCGTCACGCCCGGCGTCGATGTCGGCCCGGTGATCGTGCAGGCCGCTGTGCCCGTGCTGCCCGGCGACGACGAACAACGCCTCGCGGCGCGCATCCTCCAACAAGAGCATCGCATCTTCCCGCACGCGATCGCGCTCTTTCAGCAGGGCCGCCTCGAGATTGAGGGACGCCGCGTTATCGTCAAGGGCGATTCGGCCAAGCCGAATTCCTCGCCGCTCGTGAATCCTCCGCTGGATTGATTCGCAACAGGTGAAGAGTGAACACACTTTCCGCCATCGTGCCGATGCTCAACGAAGCGGCCACGATCACGAGCACGCTCGATGCGCTCCGGCGCGGCGCTCCCGACGCGGAGATCGTCGTCGTGGACGGCGGCAGTATCGACGCAAGCGTCACGATAGCGCAACCGTTGTGCGACACCGTGATCAGCGCGTCGCGCGGCCGTGCGCGTCAGATGAACGCGGGCGCGCGCGCATCGCACGGCGACGCGTTGGTCTTCGTCCACGCGGATACAATAGTGCCTGCGACATTCGCGGCTGACATCGCGTCGACCTTGTCGAATCCCGCGATAGTCGGCGGACGCTTCGACGTGAAGCTCGACTCAAGCGCCGTCGTCTACCGGATCATCGGCGCGATGATCAGCCTCCGCTCGCGAATCAGCCGCACCGGCACCGGCGATCAGGCGATCTTCGTGCGGCGCGACGTCTTCGATCGCCTCGGCGGCTTTCCCGAGCTGGAGCTGTGCGAGGATCTGGAATTCTCGCGACGCCTGAAGCGCGCCGGACGCGTCGCATGCCTGCGCACCCACGTGACGACCTCCGCGCGGCGATGGAATCGCGACGGAGTCGCGCGCACCGTGCTCAGAATGTGGCTGATTCGCGCGATGTACTTGATCGGCGTGCCGCCCGCTCGTCTCAAACGGATATACTCCGACACCCGCTAGCCGTTAATCCGCTGGACAGGCTTTTCCGCGCGGATAACAATGGCATCAGCGAGGTACAACAACAACGTGGCGAAAGTCGAAGTGTACACCACCACCTACTGCCCCTTCTGCACGCGGGCCAAGAGCCTGCTCAAGAGCAAGGGCATCGCGTTCGATGAAATCGACGTGACCGACGACGACGCATTGCGCGAGAAGATGATCGAGATGTCCGGCGGACGCCGCACGGTGCCCGAGATTTTCATCAACGGCAAGATTGTCGGCGGCTTCGACGAATTGAAGGCCCTCAACGACTCCGGCAAGCTCGACGGTCTATTGGCCGAGTCGGCGCCAGCCTGAATCTTCAGCGGTCACCACTGAGGCGCAAATAAAGACGGGCGCATCGCGGACTGTATCCGCGGCGCGCCCGCTTCGATCATTGTAGTATCGCGAACCGCTAGTTGCCGTTCGGCGACGCCACCATATTCTCGTTCATGTGATGCAACGCGTCGCGGTCAACCGACGAGTCGTATTTAATCGCTTTGGCCGTGACCGTGATCTGCGAGCCGTCGTTCGAGGTCGTCTGATTCTCGTCGACGATCGCGTCAATCGTATCCGGCCATTTTGCAAATGCCATCGCCTTCAGCTTGTCGCTGATCTTGGCCTCGTCGATCGCATCGGGCGTGAACGGCACCGTATAAGTCAGGTCGCCGAGCTCCGAGTATGGCTTGCCGGCCGGCGGCGATTCCGTAGTGACCCAGATATGCGCCATGTCGACGCGATGCTCGAACACCTGCTGCTTTTGCACTTCCTGCTCGCGCGCGGCGGCACAGCCGGAAATCCACAGCGCCAGTCCAATCGCCATCCAGGTTAGAATTTTCGAACGCATGTTGTTCCCCATCGGTCCCTTCTATCTACTTCGATTATAGTCGCAACCCTGCATTTGTCTAATCGCGAGCGGTCCCGTCCGGGACGAATTTATTCCATCGGATGATATGACGTGGCAAGCGCTCCGGTGTTCGTTCGTCGCCGTGACCGGTAGTATTCCCGCGTGACCAGATTTGCTGCCTGCTTCATCCTCGTCTTCGGAGAACTCGCCTGGGGCGGGCTCTTCGCGCTGGCGATTCCGCCTTTCTTCAACGTCGAGCGCGGCTTTTACAAATCGAGCGCTTCGGTCTACCTGGCCGCATCGATCACGACCGCCGTCGGCCTCGGATTGCTGGCGTTGCGTGGCGGCGCGTCCGCCGGTCCAGGCGCGGGCGCATTGTGGACGGCAGCCGCGCTGTGGACCCTGTCGAGTGCGGCAGTCGCCGTCTACCTATATACGTTGTGGACCGAAAACGGCTTCATCCGCGCGCGATCCTACGCGCTCGGCCTGGGCCTCGGCCTCCTCGCCCTGATCGCCAACGTGATGCTGCTGATGCCGCCCGGCTTCGGCGCCGCCGCGGCCGTCGCCTACGGACTCACCGCCATAACGTCGGCGCTGGTGCTGGGATTGGTCAGTGGCGCGATGCTGTTCGGCCATTGGTACCTCATCGATCTCGAGATGCCGGTCGACTACCTGCGCACCTTCATCCGGCTGTTGGGAGTCGTGCTGGTCGCGGACCTCGTCGCACTCGGCCTCGCGATCGGATTGCCCGCAATCCTCGGCAGCGCCAGCTCCGCCGCCGCCGTGCAAGATCTATTCGCCTCGCATCTCGGACTACTCGCAGTTCGGCTGATACTCGGTCCAATCGCGACCATCGTGCTGGTCTGGATGTGCTGGCAGACGCTGAAAATCCCGCAGACGATGGCCGCAACCGGCCTGCTCTACATAGCAGTGATGTCAGTCCTGGTCGGCGAAATGCTCGGCCGCTTCATACTGTTTCGCACCGCAATCCCGCTGTGACTCAGCATCGAACTCCTGATCTTAAGACAGCAAGGACCTTCTGATAATGTTTGGTTCGGCCGGCGTTGGAGCGCGAGCACGCGAAGGTTTTTCCCTGCGCGAACAATGCCCGGTGTCCCAAAGATGGCGACAACCATGCATTTCACTTCTTCTCAAGATGGTCGTCTTTTCCACACTACCGGCTTCGGAAAAGTCCGGGTTGGTCCTCTCCTCGCAGATATCGCGACCGGCTCGCGCTGGGCAGAAGATGAGAACGACCAGTTTCCATCGGACCAACAGTGGTCTGATGCGTTCGAGCAAATGATGAGCTGGTTCTCGGGAACATTTCCAACGCAATACCAACAACGCGTTATCAACCGCTTGCGCGGCACCCGGCGCGCGCGTGACGAAACTTTCGCCGAAATTATTGCTGCTTATTTCATTGAGCGCGCTTGTGGTTATTCGGTCACAGATTGGGAACCTGAATTCGGTCAAAGCAACACTGCCGATTTCACGATTGTTGTCCCCCTGCGAACATGCTCGCCGGAAATCTTGGTAGAGGTAAAAGCCCCTAGTTGGACGGGTGAACGGTCACAGGAGATCCAAGAGCGAATCAAGAGCTTGAAAGCGCGGCGTCTCAGTGCCGGCGACCGCGAGAGTCAAGCTGAACTGGATGCTTGCTTGATAAACGAGAGACATTCTCTGAGGCGGATAAACTCGCAACGCAAGTATGGAGACGATCCAAAATCTAAATCATTTGACTTTCGCGACGATGTGGAGCGCGCCCTTGTCAAGACATGCTTTGCGGACGATGCCGAAACTCCTCGGTTACCGAGTGAACGTCCCACCTTGCTCGTAGTAGTCGACGACTTGGAGTTGGAAATGCACGAGTCGGGCGGCGAGTTCTCGGTGAAGCGCAGCCTTTATGATCAGCCAAGTGTGCCGGTTTACCCGCGCGGGCTCTTCTTGGATACGCGCTTCAATCGACTTAGCGGGCTGGCTACGATGGGAAGATGGTGGTTACACGAAAGACGCAATCCTGAAAAGTTCTTCTCCGTGTTCCCGCACTTTAGGGCGTTACCCGAATGCCGTTTGCCAAATGGGGCGTTCTCGGACTTCCTGGCGGATCTTAGCCTCTTCACAGCCGATCCCCGGGCTGCCTAAGGCGATCCGCACTTTGAGTACGGGCAGCGCTAAACACTCTTCGCTAACTTCTCCGCGACCAACGCGTTCAAGCTGATTCCCGCGCGCTCTGCCTCGATGGCAAGTGCGCGATGTACTCGCTTATCAACGCGGACCTGAAAGATGCCGTGGTACTGTCGCCGCGCAGGCGCCGCCGGAACCTCGACACCGCGGGCCGCGTAGGATTCCTTCGCGGCCGCCCAGGCTACATCCAGTGCCTTGAGCGCCTTCTCGGGAGTTGGACCGAATGCCGAAATTCTCGGCAGTTCAACCAGGTGAGCCAGCCAGTCGTTATCCTCATCGAGGAACAGCTCAACCGCATACGCGCCGAAACGATCTTGCTCTTTTTTCTTGGCTATTGATCCAGATCCCGCTTCCCTAGTGCACGAAGTTGCCGCCTATCAGGTAAACCGGCCCCTGGTAGGTATTGATGGCGAGCCCATTGTTGCCGAAGCGGATTATCCGAAGCGGAGTAGTCGAAACATTCGGGATCGTGATCGAACCGATCAGACTGAATTCCCTCAAGTTGAAACTCTGGATCGTGCCCGACGAGTCGACGAAGAACGCTTCGTTCAGAGTGGAGTCGGGCACCATCACGTTGTTGAACCCTGCCGAATACTGCCCAACCGGACCTCCCGTCGATGGATTGATGACATGGCCGTCATCCGAGTAGACGAAACCGGTCCCGGAATCGAAGTGAATTCTTGCGCCGAACTCGTCAAAGTCATTTGAAAAGTCATCCGCCAATACGACTCCGCCTGAGGTCACCGAAAGGATATAGAAGTCGAAGCCGGTATCTTCGTTGTTCTCCGCGTACAACGCGGTGTCATCGGATCCCCACTGAAGCGAATCGTACAGAACACCTCCACCACCGCCTGGGCCGAATCCTTTAGCGATGGTCGGACGCGGCGTGGAATTATCGTAGATTACGATTCCTCCCTGTGCCGCCGGACTTTCACCCATAACCGCGAGGGTGACTGCCGTGGTTTGAGGCGCGCTCGGCGCGACCTGGAGGTCGAGCGCAAAGTACGGGCCAGCAAAACTGCTGCGGCCCAGAGGATAGCTTATGTCTGTCGCCAGGCCCGGCAGCGTGAAGCGTTGGACCGTCGACGCTCCGTCGAGCCCGGCGTAGAGGAACGAGCTGTCATCCGAGATCGCGAGCACGTCCGGCTCGCTGCCGGCGAACTGCGAGGTCGATATTTGCCCCGTCGCCAGGTTGAGTACCGAGATATTGTTGCCATTGGTCGGCGCACTGCCAGGCACTGAGAGATAAATCACCCCGTTGACCGGATCGTTCACGATGTCATTGGACTGCTGATTGATCACCAGTTCCGCATATCCGGGGCCGCCAGTGCTTCCGACGAAAAATATTTCCGGCGCCGACACCACCGAGTTCGCCGCGACGGTCACTTGATCCACCCCGACGTTGGTGATGTCAGCCGAGGGAATCGTCGTGTTCACCTGGTTCGACGAAACGAAACTCGTGGTCTGCCCGACTCCGTTCCATTGAATCGTGGTTGATGCCGTCAGGTTGCATCCGCATGCAGTCAGCGGGAAATCCGAGCCGCCCGCCACACCCGAACTCGGAATCAACGACGAGACCGACGGTGGACCCGACGGCGAACATGCCCCCGGGGCCGGGTTCGGACACACTATCGGCGTCGGCGTGGCCGTCGGAGTTGCGGTCGCGGTCGCTCCCGTCACGGTTGCAGTCGCGGTAGCCGTCGCAGTCGCTGTGGCGGTAGCAGTCGCCGTGGCGGTTGCAGTCGGTGTTGCGGTCGCGGTTGGAGTGGCGACTGGTGCGCCGATGCCTTCGCCTTTCAGACTTACACTGAGCGGTTTGCCGGCGCTGTTGACGACCATCAGCTTTGTCGACTTCTTGCCATCGGAAGATGGGGTGAAGACGACCGACTCGACGCAATCACCCCCCGCTGCCAGGCTGGCCACACAGTTAGCTGAGGGAACGAACTCGGGGTCCAGCGCAACGATCGAACTGATATCGATCGCGCCTGAATTCGGGTTGTGAATCGTTACGGTAACCGGCGCGCTCCGCTCAAGCGGTGCAAGCTCGCCAAAGTTGAGCTTCTTCGGAGAAGCTGTAAGCGCTTTCGGCTTTTTGGTCTTCGTGAAAGGACCCTCGCTGGCGCTTTGCGCAGACGAGCGGGTCACTACTCCGCCTATCACGATCAGGAGTGCAAACGAGGAAAGCAAAAGCAACAACAACACCTTCGAGGCAGCCGATGGCCGCGTCGACGACTTAAACCGCATGTAAACTATCTGTCCCCCACCCCCGAATTATTCTGCACTATGTGGCTATCGCAGTTTCGAATCGCGCGCAAGGACAAACGCACGCTGGCTGGCTGACTCGCAGTTGATGCGCCTCACCCCCAGCAATCGCCGGCATGCCCGAAGAGCCGCCGACGCTAACTGATCCGACAGCCGAACCAGCCTCGAATCAATTACCCGGCTTTATCGCTACCTGCGCGGCGACCCAGTTGTAAAACTGGGCAGCGACGCTGACTTGAGGATCGGTTTGGCCCATCTGACTCTGAGAGCTCGCCAGAATCCAATATTCGAGCCCAGTGGCCTCCTGATTCAGGACTACGCTCTCGTTTTCCGGCAGCGTTGGATTCAGTCCGCCACATATTCCGCAGCTGGCGCCGCGGAAGGAGCCGAAATCAGTCGCGTCGAAAGCAAGGATAAGGTCCCCGTCGCTGGTCGTCGTAACGGATTTGGCCGTGATCGTTCCGTTCAAGCCGCCGGTGTTGCCGCTGCTCGCATCCACCGGGGCATCTGACGCAACATTGTCCAGCACCACGACCGCGCCTTGCGCATCCACCGGCTCGCTGAATGTCCATTCCGCAGTGCCGGGGTCGCCGCCCCCGGTTGTGTGCCAATAGAGCGTCTGCCGGGTCGTCGGGGTAAAGTCGTCGCGGATAAGCTCCCATCCGTCGGGCGCGGTGATCGTCGGTCTCGGACCGCCGTAGGTTAATACGTCGGCAATCGCGACCTGGCCGTTTTGCGTACTTTGGGCCAAGTCCAGCGCAAGACTCGTCGTCCCCTTCATGATTGGCGCTTGCGCGGAAGAGACTACGCTGGCGCCTCCCGTCGTGTTTTCAGCGCCTGCCGACGAAAAATTGAATGCGACCAGAAAAACCGCAGCGACCCCTATCAACGTGGCTCTCATCATTGTCCCTCTCTTTCAGCCAGTGGCCATCGCCATCTTAGCATTTTCAAACGATCTCGCGAACTGGAAAGATGCGACCTCGCCAAGTGCAGTCTGGCGCGCCCGGAGGGATACAATGCAGTTCAGCTTGGTTTTGCTTCTGAGGCGGTCTTGACCAACACAGTGCATGTACGTACGTTGTGAACCTAGGAGATACTGTGTGAGGAGGAGAGAACGCAATGGCTTCCTTGAAAGCCAGGAGAATTAATCTTCGGACAACGCCGGAACAGGACGCTTTGATTCGGCGGGCTGCTGAGGTACAGCGCAAATCTGTCAGCGAATTCGTTCTGGAGTCCGCCTGCAGGTCCGCCGAAAGTGCTCTCTTCGACGCCAAAACTTTCATGTTCGATAAGCAAGGGTGGAAGCAGTTCAACGACACTTTGAACCGCAAAGCCAAGGCTATTCCTGAGTTGGTTGAGTTGTTCCGGGAAACTGCGCCTTGGGATTAGCCGGTGCCGCTTGGAAGGCCCCGACCCATGGAAGCCGGCGACGTGCCTCTCGCACAATCATTCGACTGCGGCGTTCCGGCTCTCAATAAGTGGCTCCAGAACTATGCTTGGCAGAATCACAATAGTGGTGGTGCCCGCGTTTATCTCTCGATAGACCAGGACACCAAACAAATCGCTGGCTATTTCTGCCTGTCCGCAGCCAGTGTCGATTACAAATCTGCGCCCGCCCGAGTGATTCGTGGTCTCGCGCAACACGAGATTCCTGTCGCACTCGTCGGCAGACTTGGAGTTGACGAACGCTATCGGGGCCGTAAGCTTGGGCGCTTTCTCATTCTAGAGGCGTTCCGCCGAGTCCTCGAAGCTGCGGACACGATGGGTGTTCGCGCAGTCATTGTTGTCGCTAAGGACGATGATGCAGCGGAGTTTTACAAAAAGCTTGGATTTGAGGTCTCCGTAGACAACCCAAGGCTATTCTTTATCACACTGAAAGATGCCAGAAAGTCTTGTGCGGATGCAGGTCCGCAAAACCGATCTACGTGATGACCAGCAGCACGGATTTCTCTTCTGTCAGTTAGCTTTGGTATCTGGCGCGCCCGGAGGGATTCGAACCCCCAACCCTCAGATCCGAAGTCTGATGCTCTATCCAGTTGAGCTACGGGCGCTGGCGTGATCGACATCGAACCCGACGAGTCTAGGCACGCATGCCGGGGCGTGCAACCAATGCCTCCCCACAGCGTACGGTCTGTTGACTCGCACGTCCGCTCATTCAAATATGTGACTGACTGGTCAGTATATGAACAGAATAAACACAAATCACACTAAAATTCACAACGGTCGCCCCTTTCACGTTCACGACGAGCAAGCCTCCAAGCGCGAGCGCATTCTCGCCGCCGCGCTCAAACTCTTCGCGCACGAGCCCTACCAGGCCGTCACGATGGACCGCGTGGCTGCCGCCGCCGGGGTCGCCAAAGGGACGCTATATCTCTACTTTCCGTCGAAGGACGCGCTCTACCTCGGCGTTCTGAGCGACGGTCTCGACACCGCCTATCGCACCTATCAGGCCAGCGCCGACCCCAGGCTGCCGGTGGTCGAGCGGATGCGCCGTTCGATCGCGGTGATGGTCGAGTTTTACGATCAGCGCCGCGATTTTCTTCAGTTCTACGCGACCGAGGAACCGCGGCTGGGCGAGGCGCGCAATCGCATCATCGAGGGCTCGCGCGAGCGCGCCTTCAATTTTTTCGCATCGCTGATCGAAGAGGGAATCCGCGCCGGCGTGTTCGCGCGAGTCGATCCGCGCCTCGCGACCTTCGCGATTCAGGGCGCGATTCGCTCGCTGCTGCTGTACTACGGCACCGGCCGCCCGGTCTCTGAGCTGAGCCGCGATCTCGGCAACCTGATACTGCGCTCGCTCGGCGCGGAACCGTCCGATCATTTCAGGCCGGTGCATCAACAATGATCCGAACCCTGGTTCGGCGCCTCATTCGGCTGGCGATTCTGGCCGGTGTCGTGCTCGGCTTTTATTTTTTCGGGCGCGCCTACCTGTGGCCGCCCGAGGATCGTTCGACGATCAAAGTCGTCGGCATGATCGAAGCCCCCGAAGTGAATATCACCAGCCGCATCGCCGGTCGCATCAAGCAGCTCGATTTGCTCGAGGGCGACCACGTCACGAAAGGACAGGTCGTTTGCCGGATCGAGGATATCGATCTACGAAATCAGCTCGCCAAGTCGAAGGCTGACCTCGCTCATTCGGAAGCCGACCTGGCGCAGGCGCGGCGCGACCTCGCGCGCGACAACGAGCTCGCCAAGGCCAACGCGATTGCGTCCAAGACTCGCGATGATGCCATCACCAGCGTCCAGCAGGACGAGGCCGACGTGCTGAGCGCACAAGCCAACGTGCAGCTCTACGCCGATCAAATCATCGACACCGAAATCAAGTCGCCGGTCGACGGCGTCATCGTCAGCAAGGCGCTCGAAGTCGGTGAATGGGTTACGCCGGGCGTGCCGGTTCTGACCGTCGACGACCTCTCGACGATCTGGGCGCGCGTCGACGTCGAAGAAACCGACCTCAACTCGCTCTACATCGGCAAGGCGGCGCAGGTCGAATTGCCGACCACGCCGCCGCAGATTTTCTCGGGCCGCGTGATGGCTATAGGGCAGGAAGGCCAGTTCGCGACCGAGCGCGACGTGCGGCGCGGCCGCCAGGACATCCGCACGTTCTACGTCAAGGTCCAGGTGCTGCAAGCCGAAGGCGAACTCAAACCCGGGATGACCGCGGAAGTCACCTTTCCGAGAACCGATGGAACCCGAGTCACTAGCAATACAGACCAAAGACCTGACTAAGCGCTTCGGTACTTTCACCGCGGTCGACAAGGTCAACTTCGAGGTCCGTCGCGGCGAGGTATTCGGCTTGCTCGGGCCCAACGGCGCCGGCAAGACCACCGTCGTGCGGATGCTCACCACGCTGCTCACGCCGAGCGGCGGCCAGGCGTTCGTCGCGGGCTTCGACGTCGCCCGCTACCCGCGCCAGGTCCGCGAAAATATCGGCGTCATCCCCCAGGCGCTCACCTCTGATCTCGATCTCACGGGATGGGAGAACGTCGATATCTACGGCGAGTTCTTCGGCCTCTCGCGCCGCGAGCGCCGCGAACGCGGCCATCGCCTGCTCCACATGGTCGGGTTGACCGAGCGCGCCAACGATCTGGTCGCGACCTATTCGGGCGGGATGCGCCGCCGCCTCGAAATCGCGCGCGGCCTGATTCACTCGCCCGACGTGCTGTTCCTCGACGAGCCGACCATCGGACTCGACCCGCAAAGCCGCCGCGCCGTGTGGGACCTGCTCGAGACGCTGCGCAAGGAAAGCGAGATCACCATCTCGCTCACCACCCACTACATGGACGAGGCTGAGTCGCTGTGCGATCGGATCGCAATCGTCGACGGCGGCAAGATAATCGCGCTCGACACGCCGGTGGGACTCAAATCGATGGTCCCGGGCGCCGACCGGATCGATCTCGTCGTCGAAAAAAATCCCGACGCTATCGCCGAGATGCTGCGCCCGATGCCGTACTTGCGCGAGGTGAATCGCGACGGCGGCAACCGCCTCCAGCTCTCCTCCAACGACGGCGCGCATGCGATTCCCAAAATTCTCGAGGCCATCGACGCCGCCGGCGACCACGTGACGTCGATCACCGTCCAGAAACTCTCGCTCGAAGACGTCTTCATCCACTTCACCGGGCGCACGCTCCGCGACGAGCCGGCCAAGAAGGTCAGCCTGTTCGTGGGCGCCGGGATGCCGCAGCAGCGCTGAGGAGAGACACGATGTTCGGGCTCAAATTCCTCGCCATCATGCGCCGCGACCTCAAAAAGCTGACGCGCAATCCCATCACGCTGATCTCGGTCATCCTGATGCCGATCGTTTATCTGGTGATTATCGGCAACTCCTTCCAGGGCCAGCTCAAGCATCTGCCCATCGTCGTCGTCGAGCAGGATCACGGCCTCTTCGCCCGCCGAATCGTCGAACAGTTGCTGGCGCTGCAGGCGGGGCCGAAAACCGTCGATGTCACCTTCGAGAACGATCCCGGAAATGCCGTCGACGAAGTCCGCAACGGCCTCTACAAGGGCGTCGTCGTCATTCCGCCCGACTTCAGCCACGACGTCGCCGAAGGCCGCATCGCGCAGATAGGGCTGTTCACCGACAACGTCGACAGCATCAGCTCCGAGACGCTCGAAAGCGTGCTCGACTCGGCCGCCGCCACCGTCAGGGTTGCCTTCGTCACCGCGCGCGAGCCCAAGCTCAACGACATCTCGCTGCGCCCGAGCTGGCTGTTCCCCTACGTGGACTACGATCGCTCGCTCATCCCCGGCGTCATCGTGATGGCCATCTTCATGGGCTCGCTGATGTCCGGCGTGTTCAACTGGGTGATGGACAAATTCATGGGCGTCACGGAATGCTACCTGGTGACTCCGCTCTCGCGATGGGACATCGCCGGCGGCATCCTCGCCAGCGGCGTAACGGTAACCAGCGTCGGCGGCATACTGGTCTTGTTCCTGGGCCTGATGATCACGCGCGGCCGAATCCTCGGCGGACCCGTGGCGCTATTGATGCTGATTGGAATAATCGTCATCAGCGCGACCGGTCTGCTAGCGATGACCTTCTCGATGCTAGGCCGCGCGGGCCATCCGCGCCTGGTCGGGACGTTCTCGGGATTTCTGAACGTGATCCTGTTCTTCCCCAGCGGCGCGATTTACCCGGTCGAAAGTTTCCCACCATGGCTAAGAGCCTTCGCGCACTTCAATCCCGAAACTCATTCGGTAAGCGCGATAAAACAGATCCTCTTCAAAGGCGCAGACTTCACAGCAGTAAGCGGCGACATAGCATTCCTGCTGGTCTTCATGGTCCTGATGCTGATACTAGCCAGCGTATCCTTCAAACGCACCCTGTAAGTCTTTGACGTTGCCGCGGATGCGTAGACATTCGCCTTCCCCCTTTCCAAAATGGAAAAGGGGCCAGGAGGATAGGACGCAACGATCCTCATAACTCTTCCCGTTCTCCTACCCGCAACGAGAAGGGGTTAGGGTTAGGGATTAAGGGTTAAGGGTTAGGGTTTAGGGTTACGGTTTAGGGTTAGGATTCAGGGTTTAGGTCATCCCGCATCATTGGCGATTCCCGCCGCGCCGCAGTTCTTCCCCTCTCCCGAAGGGAGAGGATCGAAGGTGAGGGACCTTATTCAGCGCGAGTTCCGCGCGCGATTCAAGATTCTGCATTCCTTCCCTGCCATTCGAGAAACTCACGACGAAAACGAACCAAGCGACTTAAGTTGGCAGTGGCTTCGGCTTACGGTTTCGTTGTTCCGTCCGTAATAGCGGGGAGATTAGCGTCTTGGCCGTCAGCGGGTGTGTCTGCTGTGCTAGCTTCTGTTGTTGACTCTTGAGTCTTGTCAGTTTGGGCCGCGGCGACCGCGAGTTCTTGAACATATTGCTTTACATCCTCGAGGGCCGCGTTATCGGCCATTTGATGTTTGAGTTGGGCACCGATGTAGATGTCTCCTAGTCGACCAATGACATTCGCATTGATAGAAACATAGGAGCCGAGCTGTGGGCCGACAATAAACATGTCGGTTCCTTCTCCAACTCCAGGTGCGACTTCGGCGCGTTTCTTTGCTGAGAAAGTGTGATACAGCGCAACTTCGCCTACTTTTGCTCTTGTGTGTTTAGCGAACATGAGTTGCGAGGCTGCGTGCCAATATCCCACACCAATGGCGGCGAAACCCACGTCTAACATCGTAAAGGATTTCTGTCTGTATCGCGGTTTCACCCGCCATCATGACCGCAATGGAATTGGTCAAAGTAAGAATCTTCGTTTGAGGTGGCTCGAATTCAATATCACCACTAGTGATCATTCGATCCGATGCACCAATCACCGTGTCCTCAGTGCAAATGGTTGCAACGCATACCGTTATGGGAGTACCGCCCCTTAGGACGCCCTTGGTTTCGGTCCCACCATGCGTCCAGGACGCGGACGATACTCTCTGCCGCGCCTGTGTCAAGTGAAAAATCCTCTCCCTGTTAGGCAAGGATCGAACAGCCTGCCCCCGAGAGTGCCGAAGCCTGAGGGTTCACACCCCCCTGAACTTTTACGCCTTATACTCTGTCAATAACGGCGAGCCCACCTTGCGCGAGTACCTCCCTGCACTTCCTAAGTCCGAGCCAACCGATGCCGGCCAACATTGCAAGGAAAGGTACCGCAGGCACGCGGAAACGTGAATGAGCGTCAGGTCCTGCAGCACACCCGAGCATAATCAACGCTATCGCCAGCGGTATCAGCAAGAGTGCGGTCTCTCTCTTCGACGTCCAATCAAGGCGCAAAAGTGCGCGCGCGACCCCAACCCAGATGAACCCGATCAAGAGCAACTGAACGAAAACCAGGGCGGTAAGAGTTGGCGAACGTAGAACTTGCCTGACCCGGACCAGGACCTCCGACGATGGCGGTACCTTCAACGGTCCGCCGTTCTTCGTCCCAATCAGTTCATTCAATTCGTTCCGCGCGGGTACTATCGCGACGTAAATTAAGCCTTGGCCGATCACGACCGCCGTCGCGATGGGATGCTGAACGAATACTTCAAGGCTCTCGCGCAGGATGCCACCCGTTGATAAAGCATGCCTGTCTTTACTTTGGCGGCGCAGGTCGTCTTGTACCTCAAAAAAATCGCGATGGGTGGCGTAGGAAAGAACTCCAGCGGCATCATAGAAGTACAAAATATGCGCGGAATCAGTGTCGATCGCATTCACGCCTGCAACAGCCCGATTTCTCGCAGTCCAGGCGAGAATAGCGCTCATTGCGATGGCGAACGCGAGCACCATGGAGACCGATGCGCGGAACGAATTCGTTCGTCTGAACGAAAACAGAAACGGAATCGGTGCAAAAAGCGGCAAGAATATGCCCGTCGGCCGAATCATGGCCGCGGCCGCGAGCATGACGGCAGCCGCGATTCCCCGCGCAGTAGCTGTCCAGGTCCACTCAGCGGCTGTAATCGCCGATAGCTGCAACAGGATAGCGCCGGTTAGCAGGAATTGAAACGTCGCTTCCGACATGATCATCGCGCCGTACACGATTGTGGGTATGTCGATGGTTAGTAACGTTTCCGCTAATAGACCAGCCCTAATCCCCCAGCGCCCGCTGACGAACCAACCGAGCCACACGCAGAGAGTTGCACCGAGAATTGCCTGGACCACAAGAACAGCACGCAGGTTGGGCATCAGCGCAACAAAATACGGATAGCCAGGCGGTCGTGATGCGTTCGGACTTCCGCAATGGCCATTGACCAATCTCGCAAACCCACATCCGTGCTCAATTCCCTCGGCAAGCGGAATATAGTCCGCCGCATCCCAACCGCTCTGAAACATCAGGTCATGCCGGGCGAGCGGCGCCAGCCGTATGAGGAGAGCGGCAATCCCTATCAGAACGAGCCACGCCGCCTGTCCTCTGGTCTTCATTCTCGACTCCCGCATATCACGTGGCACCCCAACGCAATATAGGTTCGCCTTCCCGCTGGCTCGCTTTTCTGTCCCCTATCCCTGCTAGGCAAGGATCGAAGAGCCTGCCCTGAACGTGTCGAAGGATGAGGTCGCACCCCCCTGAACTTTTACGCCTTACGCTCCGCCGACAATGATGACATAATGTGGACGATGTTCGAGTCTTATCAATCTCCGCCCCCATCATCGACGGTCACTGCACTCGCCCCGATGTTGCCGATACATCATCGGTCCGCCCTTCGTGCAGGAGATGCTGATTCTGTCCGAAAACGCCCAGACCCGAAAATTTCCGCTCACCGCGCGAGCGCTTCGACTATGACCCGCCGCAGCATCGCGATCGAAACTGGCTTCAGCAGCGAGATGTTTGCGCCCGCCGCGTGCGCCGCTTCGTTGAGTTCGGGCGTGTTGTGCCCCGACATCACGATGATCGGCGTGCTCGAGGATTTCGCACGCACATGGCGAATGATCTCGATGCCGCTGGTATCGGGCAGGCTCAAATCCGTAATCACCAAATCGGGTGATTCGTCGTCGATTATCTGAATTGCTTCTTTCGCGTCGAACGCCGCGACGCATCGATGCCCCGAGCGCTCGAGCAGCCGCACGTACGCGTCAACCAGGTCGCGTTCGTCGTCCACGATCAGAATCTTCGCTTGCGCGAGCCTCGGAGCTGAATCCATCAGTGCCCCGATTGATTACTGCGCGCCGCGGGGACTTGCGGATTCGCCGCCCTGTCCACTCGCGCAGCAAGCGTCGCGCGCCCCGCGGACGACTCGGCCATCGTCGGCAGCGTTATTTTGAAAGTGGCGCCCTGTCCCTTCACCGATTCGACCGCGACACTGCCGCCGTGATCCTGGATGATCCGCTGGCTCAGCCACAGGCCCAGGCCGGTCCCCTTCGCTTTGGTCGTGAAGAATGGCTGAAACAGTTTCCCGAGCACGTCGCTCTCGATTCCCGATCCGTCGTCCGACACCGATAGCTGCAGGTGACCGGCACGCCCCGGCGCCGACGCAGTCTCGATTCGGATCAGGTGCGCGCCCGCATCGCGTGCATTGAGTATGAAGTTGATGAGCACCTGCTCCAGGCCCGTCGGCTCAGCCATCACCGGCGGCAGCGACCTGTCCAGGCTCGTTTCGTATCGGAGCGCGCCGGCCTTGGCCTCCGCACCGACTATCAGCATCGCCTCTTCGACCGCCACGTTCATATCCACCGCGATACGCGCGCCCGGGCGCTGACGCGCCAGTGAAAGCATGTTGTGCGAGATGCGGCTGGCGCGTTCGATGTTCTTTTGCAGCACCAGCAGGTCGTCGCGCGTCTGGACGCTGAGATCCTGGTCCGACGCCAGCATCAGCTCGATTCGCGAGGCCATCACGGCCAGCGGATTGTTCAATTCGTGCGCGATTCCGGCCGCCACCGCGGCCAGCGCATCCACCGTTTCGTTGCGGCGCGCCTCGCGTTCCATCGCACGCCGCTCACTGATGTCCGTCACGAACGCGATCACCAGTTTGCCGCGATGCGTATGCACTACGTTGAGGCTGATCTCGGCGGGAAACTCACTGCCATCTTTGCGACGGCCCGCAATCTCCATCCCACGGCCCATCATGCGGGATTTTGGCGCCGTAAAAAACGCGCTGCGATGCGCCTCGTGACGATAGTGGAAGCGTTGCGGTATCAGGATCTCGATCGGCTGACCCACCAGTTCCATTTCGTGGTAGCCAAACAGATCCTGCCCGCGCGGATTGAGCTGTCGAATCATCCCGTTGCTGTCCGCCGAGACAATTCCCTCGACCGACGACTCGAAGTAGCCGCGCGCACGCACCAGCGCTTCCTCGCGCGCCGCAACCGACAGGCGAATCGTTTTCATGTAGCGCGCCGCCACCAGGTACAGCAGCAGCGAGTTTACCGCGACGAACATCAGCCGGTTGAGCGAGTACGAATGCGCCGGCATGAGCGATAGCACGCGATCGGATACCGCCACCCAGAGAAGTCCACCGAGCGCGTAATAAACCGCAATCCGCACGGGCCGGCTGCGCACCAGCGGCACATGATTCAATGCGCCGTGCTCCGTCAGCCTGGGAGAGTCATTGCGAGCCATCAGACCGGTTACTTTAGTCTTCCAGCGAGCGCCAAGGTAGCGGCTATAAGGGCCCGAATGCCCTATAGAACGGCAACCAGCGATCCAAAGCGATCAGGCGAGCGCCGGCGCGCGCCCGGGCGCGCTAATGAATGCTCAAATCCAATGAAAGCCGCGGCGCCTGCGGTTCATGCTGTCTGCTCGGCCCGACGACCGGGCGAACCGCCTTGCCGATTGAAGTGGTAATACACGCCACACTGGAGACCGCGCCGTCGCTGTCACGCATTGGGACAATTGTCATCGCCACCGCGATTTCGACGCCGTCGCTGCGGACCTGGATTATCGGAAACCGGGGCGTGACTTCGCCGCTGAACGCCCGCACCAGCAGCCGCCGGATTTCGTCGCGCCGGCCCGCCGGCAGCAGGGTCTCGACGCTGCGGCCGACAATCTCGCGGTCGGCGTATCCGTACATCTGACGCGCCGCCGCGTTGATCGCCGCGATCGTTCCGGCGGCGTCCACGCAATGAACTCCTTCCGGAATCGAGTTGAAGATCATCGCCATCAGCGCGTGGGAATCTTCGCGCCGTTTGCTCTCCATCGCCGCGCCCGTCACCGACACCAGCTCGTCGAAACCTTCAGGCTTGAACAGGTAGTGAAACAATCCGTACTTGAACGCGCCCGCCACGACCTCTTCGCCGCCGTTGCCGGTCAGCATGATTACCCGCGTCCGCGGCCATCGCTCGCGCACCCGCTGAAGGACCGACAATCCGTCGCTCCAGCCCAGCCAGTAGTCGGTGATTACGACATCGCAGGCTTCGCGCCTGAGATGCTCATTCAACCCAATCGGTTCGTCAGCCGCTAGAATCCGCGCGCTGGGGAATCCGTGCCGCAACCGGGCCTGGATAACCATCCGATCCGTCGGGTTGTCTTCCACCAGCAACAAATCCATTCCAAAGAAATCCTCGCGCGGGCCATCGAGCCGCTGCGTTCAGAGGGGAGCAATCGCCATGCCGAAGAGCAAGCCCTCGATCGCCCAGACGAAACCGCAATGAGATGCTTGACAATCAGGATTCAAGAGCGACGACAATCGCGAATCGATCAATCGAAAGCTCAGCAACAAACCAATCCGCGTCCCGCAATGACACACTCCGAGCACAAGGCCTCGGCAGCTTTTCCTAGTACTGGGTGCAGGGGTCACCCCTGCCCAAGGAAGCGTGAAACCCAGGGACGGGTTTCACATTAAATTAAGTTCTTCCCTCGAGGCCGACACCCCTGCCTAGCGCATCTTCTTCTGCATGGCCGGCTTCTTCGCTTTCGGCGGACGCCCGCGACGACGCTTCTCGACGCCCGTCGCTTCGAGCTCGTCCTCATCCGGCCCGAACGCACTGTCGACTTGCACATCGTCATCGGCATTGCGGACCGGCTCGACATGTTCTTCGGCGTCATCCGGATTGCTGAGCTCTTCGGGTCCGGACCAGCGGCCGCCAAACGGCTTGGCCAATCCACTTTGTCCGCTGCGAGCTTCGGTGTTCGCTTCGTTCTGGCAATCGACGCAAAACTGCGCGAACGGAATCACCTGGAGCCGCGCCAGCGGGATTTCATCGCCGCATCGCGCGCAGATTCCATAGACTCCCGCTCCCAGCCGCGCGATTGCGGCGTCGATCGCGCCGAGTCGTTCCTGCGCGCGGTCGAATAGCGCCGCATGCGTCTCCACTTCGGATAGCGATCGCGCCACGTCCATCTCATCAGCGGGCGGCTGCCCGCCGTTGCGAGCCTGCTCGCGCATCAATTCCTTCACCCGGGCGAGCGTCTCGGCGCGCTCTTTGGCCAGCATGCGCTTGAGCGCATCGATCCGTCGTCCGCCGGTGCTAACTGCGGCTTCCATCTTGCTCTTCTGCCTCTTGACGGTTTTCGTCACGGTTTTCGTCGGTCGAGTTTTGGTTCGAGTTTTCATTTGTCGGGACCGTTCAGGTGCGTCGATCCGGTTTTTAATATCAGCATTGATCGTGCCTCGCGCCACACTAAGAAGATCGAACGAACACAATACTCTTGCTCAGGACAAGTCGAGTCCAGTAGTTCCATATACGGAAATTGTTTCAAATCGGTTGCTTGATCGGGCTTGCGCTCCCCGGACCGCGGCAGTGTAGCCGGATCGCGCGGTACACGCGAGAGCCTTTTTTAAGTTTAATCCCGGCCCCCGACGAAGTCAGATTGCACAGACGACAATCGCGATGATGCCGCATAATTGAGCAGCATCCAGCGTCGTCGGCTCGGGAAAGCCTCTGAATTCCTCGATTTATTAGCTTAACATGCCGGTAGCCGAGTTGGCACAGACCATGCTGACCAAGCAGGTTCCTAAATTCGGCTCAAGGAGGGTCCCGGGAGCATGTCTACAGCTGTGTCAGAACAGGTTCTTCAATACGGACCTTCGAATCAGAACCGGGTGATCGACGCATGCGCCGGGCCAGATCCGTGGCTGAGCGCGCGTTTCGAGCCGGATTTTCTGGTGCCCGTTCAGTTTTTCGATTTGACCCGGCGGCGCTCGATGCTCGACGGCGAGACGCGGCTGGTCTTCGCAGTCCTCGAAGACGCCGTGCGATGCTACGTGAAGACGATCAACTCGGCGCGCCGATCCGACCGCGACCAATTCGACGAAGTTCAGCGATGGTTCCGCGCCGAATCGGGCATCCACAGTCCATTCTCATTTGAATACGTATGCGACGTGCTGGGAATCGAGCCGGAGGCGTTGCGCTCGCGGCTCGGATTGTTGAGCGTCCACGATCTGCCGACCAAGCAGATGCGCTCGGTGGGCCGCAGGCAAGTCGTGCGCGCCGGCCGCTCGTCGCGCAAACGATCGAACGGCGGCGATCCCGGCTCGTCCGCTCGAGGGGCAGGAATGAGAGAAGGGGCTGGCGCTTAAAAGACTCACAAACCCTGGAAAACTGAAAATGGGTCGCCGCCTGATCTTCCCGCTCGCCCGGCACTAATACTATCGTGGTGCGCGGCCGCGATGACGTGCCGTTGCGACGACGATGACCAATCCGCTGGGAAGATTCGAATTCCGCGTCTGGGGAAATCAGCTTGGCCCGTTTCGAGATCGGCTGGCGGCGATCGCGGCGCCGTCCGAGCCGCGCGAAGGTGCGGACACCTACATTCTCTCGCGCACCACTGACGCCGCCAACGTGAAGATTCGCGCCGGTCTGCTCGAGATCAAGCTGATGTTCGAGCAGGTCGGCCGCCTCGAGCGATGGCGTCCCGCGCTCAAGAGCGAGTTTCCGCTCGACTCGCGCACGATCGCCGTGCAGGTGTTCCCGCATCTGACTGTCGCGACTCCGCATATCGCTCAGCCGACCTACGCGCTCGGCGAGTTTATCCACGACCTGGTGCGGCCGCATCCCGACCTCGCGGTCGTGGACGTCGTGAAGACGCGTTGGCGGTTCACGTCGGAAAAGTACACCGCCGAATTCGCCGAAGTTGGAATCGCCGGCGGCGCTACCTCCGAAACCGTTGCCATCGAATCCGAAGACCCGGCCGCAGTCCTTCGCACGATTGCAAGGCTTGGCCTGAACTCGCATGCGAACATAAACTATGTTCGTCATCTGAAGCTGATGACTGGAATGACGCCGCGCGCCGGCGCCTCGGCAAACTAGTGCGCGAACCGTCGGCGACGCTCGGAGATCGCCAACCGTCCGCCGTGGACAGTGAAAGACATGGCGAAGGAAATCGAACGCAGATTCCTGGTTCGTTCGCGCAAATGGAGCGATCTCGGCGACGGCCTCGCCATTCGCCAGGGCTACCTGTCAGCTTCGAAGCATAACTCAGTCCGCGTGCGCACATACGGAGACCGCGCGTTCGTGACGATGAAGGGCGCCACGTCGGGAATCACGCGCGACGAATTCGAGTACGAGATCCCGCTTGCCGATGCGAACGAGATTATGGGCAAATTGTGCGAGCACCCGCCCGTCGAAAAAACCCGCTATCGAATCGTGTTCAAGGGCCATACCTGGGAGGTCGACGAATTCGGCGGCGCGAATCGCGGCCTGACTCTCGCCGAAGTCGAGCTCAAGGAACCCAAGGAACAGGTCGAACTTCCCGACTGGATCGACCGCGAAGTGAGCGATGACCCGCGCTACTACAGTTCGAACCTGTCGATCAAACCATTCTCAACCTGGAAATGACTGGCCGCCCAATGCTGCGGCGAGGAGTGCCATTCAGTGAAAGTCGCTGACTTGATGACGCGCGAAGTGCGAGCGTGCACGATTCATGATTCGTTGAACGCGGCCGCCCGCATAATGTGGGATCACGATTGCGGATCCGCGCCGGTCGTCGACGCACACGGCAGGCTCGCCGGAATCCTCACCGATCGCGACATCGCCATGGCCGCGTACACGCAAGGCCTGCCGCTCGCGGCGATACCCGTCGAGCGCGTGATGGCGCGGCAGGTGATTACTTGTGCGCGCGGCGACGACGTGGAAAAGGCGCATCGCCTGATGCGTACGCACGAGATCCACCGTCTCCCGGTGGTGGACTCGCGCGGCCGGCTGCTCGGAATTTTATCTTTGAGCGATTTTGTCGTCCGCGGAGATCGCGCCGAGCCGCCACAAGCGGTCGAACTCGCGGAGACTCTTTCGGCGATTCGCCGGCGGCGCGTGCCCGCGGTCGCCGTTGCGTCGGCTTCATCTAACAATGGAGATGAGCCGCAATCGCCCGAATCGACGAAGGCGCCGAAGAAGATGGCCACGCGAAGAAGGAAACCATCCGCCGACCGCCCCTGAAGTTTTTTTAGAGTCACCGGACCCGATGTTGTTATTCGGCACGGGATCCGCCCGTTGCCGCAAACGAATACGAAAGGAGTTCGTCTATGCCGAACGAACCCAGGACAGTCATCGTAACCGGTGCTTCGCAGGGCATCGGAGCGGGCCTGGTGAAGACGTTTCTGGAGCGAGGCTACTCCGTCGTCGCGACGTCCCGCGACATGATCAAATCCGGCGCATTCGTACCGTCGGATAAGCTGGCGCTGGTCGACGGAGATATTGGCGCGAGTGCAACAGCGGCAAGGATCGTCGAAGTTGCGACGAGCAAATTCAGGTCGATCGATGCACTTGTCAACAACGCGGGTATCTTCTTCGCCAAACGTTTCACGGACTACACGGCCGACGACTTCAGATCGCTCGCTTCCACCAACCTGGAAGGCTTCATCTACATCACTCAGCTCGCGATTAAACAAATGGTGGCGCAGAAAACTGGTGGAAGCATCGTCAGCATAACGACCACACTGGCCGACCATCCGATCGCCGGCGTGAATGCTTCGGTCCCGATGATCACCAAGGGCGGGATCCAGGCCATCACGCGAAGCCTCGCGATGGAATATGCAAAGGATGGCATCCGCGTGAACGCGGTCGCGCCAGGCGTCGTCAACACTCCGATGCATGAGAACGATCCCAAGGATGTTCTAAAGGCTTTGTCGCCGCTCGCACGCATCGTCGACGTCCAGGATATCGTCGATGCGGTGCTCTATCTCACCGAGGCTCGCCTTGTAACTGGGGAAGTGCTCCACGTCGATGGTGGCGCACATGTGGGAAAATGGTAGTTCAGAAAATCCAACAGTGAGGTTCCGATGCTATACGAACTGCGAATTTATCATTGTATGCCGGGTAAGTTGCCCGCTCTCGTGACGCGTTTCGAGACCGCGACCGTCAAATTGTTCGAGAAGCATGGCATCCAGCCAGTTGGCTTCTGGACGGTAGTAATCGGCGAATCGAACGCGGACCTCTACTACATTCTGAAGTGGGACTCGCTGGATGAGCGCCAGAAGAAATTCGCGGCATTTCAGGCGGATCCGGACTGGATCGCGGCCCGCAATAAGAGCGAGGAAGGCGGCCCACTAATCGCATCGTTCAGCAATTCGATCCTGACGCCGACCAAGTTTTCCGCGCTGAAATAGGCTCAACGAACCCACCTCTGAGCGGCTATGCCGTCCCCAAAAAAGGGGGCGGCATCGCCGTGTCATATCTCTGAGCATGGGGCAGCGGACGGCTTGCCACACCATCGCTTGCGATAAAACCAGTATTGTGACTAAAACAGGTCTCCGCTCGGTAAATTTCTAACAAAACTGGTGTAGCAATGAAGAACTTTCTTACAATTGTCTCGATGGCGTTGCTCCTGGTTACGGCCGCCGCCGTATCCGCGTATTGCGGCAACGCGCCTTCGACCGCCAGCAACCAGACCGGCGACATTCAAACACCTCCCGGCGGCCTGCTTGCGGCTGAACTCGCTGCTCAAGATTCCCAAGGTGGCGCCAGCAATAGCAATAGTCTGGAGGGAAGCGCCGAAAATACAATTGGCACTCCTCCTCTTGGCACCCCTGGTACCGGCGACCCCGTTCCCGGCTGTAAAAACGGCATGGCCGTCGGGAACAAGCACTGTGTCTCCACCCCCTCGGAATGAGTTTCTCACATTAGGAGTCAGCGCGACCGATTGTCAGCTTGAAGCACGGCTTCAACCACAATCGGTGGACTAGCGTTCCGTCGTGGTGACCCGTAACATTCCTGTTCCGCTATGTCTTTGGTGGGCCGTTGGAGACTCGAACTCCAGATCCGCGTGATCCGCCCACACACGTCTACGGCGTGGCTGAGCTTGCCCTCTTCACCAGCGGCGGCGACCACGTACCGTCAAGGATCGAAGGTGGCGTCTCCTTCGGCCAGTACATCCGCATCATCAGGATGAACTGGCCGGCGGGCGCCGGCAGCCAATTTGCCCGTGGAGCATTCGCTGGCTTTTTGTGCGCGAAGTAGAGATCAAGCGACCCATCGGAATTGAATTTCGGATGGTCGCGCAGACTTACCGTGAGCTTATTGAGCGGGTTCGGATAGAAGTAGTACTCGCTATCGTACATCGTGACAGACCAGAAGCCGTCGACCGGTGGCGATTCATCCTTGGCGAAATGGACGACGTAGGTATTCGTCCCAACCAGCGTTGCGCCATCGGAGTCTGCTTTTGTACTTGGATAGACAGCGTCCTTTGACAGGTTTGCGCCCCAGCCATAAGCGGAAACCCCGGCGCGCCAAAGGTAATTCGTGCCATATGCGCCGGTACCGGTGGTGACCAACCAGCCGTTGACAGTCTTGCCGCCTTTCTTTTGCTGTTCAGCGATCTGATCGTAAGCGGTTTTCCCGACATCGGCCAAGGCCTTTTGCACCTCCGTGGAGAGCTTGCTCAGATCGAAAGTCTGCCCCGGAACGAGGCCAATCTTCGCCATCTCCGCGACGATAGGCGCGTCTTCAGGTAAAACCGGCGGATTGAGAGCCATGGATTTGGCCATCCTGCTGAAATACGTCTGCGTGTCCATCGCGCTGATGAGGTTCCGAACGATGTCTTTCACGCTCGGCGCTTTCGGATCAATCGTTCCGGCGGGCGGGCTGTAAGGCTTGCCATGAGAACTCAGCGGGACGAGCTTAAAATCTTTCTGTAATGCGTTCACCGCGGCATAGTCCTTCGCGGTAGCTTCTGCGTAGACGCGTGCAATAATGAAAACTGAACCGGTCGGAGATTTGACTTGCTGGGTGATCCCCTGCGGCAAGGTTCCCTCCCATGTAGGTCCGGTAATGGCGATGGTCTGAGGACCTGTACCAAGTGTTCGTTTGCCCGGCGCGCCGATCACATTGGTCCACTCGGAGTATATGGGAAAAAGAAAGTACCGGCCGTGCATGTCGGGGTAGGAAAGTATGATCGGTTCTTTCGACACGTCGATGAATGCGCCGGAGTAGAGCGTGTCAGCGTTCGGAGCCGTAACACCATGATAATCCGCCGGCGGGTACTTCGGCAGACTAACGAACTGGTTCAACGGTGCCTGGAAGGTTCGTGGGGAGGGAGCCTTGACGTTGATGAACGCTGCACCTGTGACGTCGCTAGTGATCAACGAGTAGCCATATATGTATGCGTCCACCCCGATCTTCTGTGCCTCTTGCGGCGTCAGGCCATCCGCCACGGCCCGCATGGCGGTGAACCCGATCAATGCAGCCACCGCGACAGATATCAGTAGGTGAGTCCGAATGTCCCTCAAGCGCTCTGGACTCCTCATGCGAACCCTCCGAACTTTGGTGGGCCGTTGGAGACTCGAACTCCAGACCCGCTGATTAAGAGTCAGCTGCTCTACCAACTGAGCTAACGGCCCACCGTCGAAACTTGCTTACGTAGCAGGATGTTTGGGGTGAGTGAAGGGATTTGAACCCTCGACCGCCGGAGCCACAATCCGATGCTCTGCCAACTGAGCTACACTCACCACCTTCGATCTATTCTATCAACCCGGCGCCTCGCGAGCCGCCGATCTCACAATTCGCCTCCGTGGCGCGCCAGAAGGGATTCGAACCCCTGACCCACGGCTTAGAAGGCCGTTGCTCTTTCCACCTGAGCTACTGGCGCGAATCGGGGCGAGCCGATTTGAACGGCCGACCCCCTGCTCCCAAGGCAGGTGCGCTACCAAGCTGCGCTACGCCCCGAGCCCTTAGGAAGTAACACACCGACGATCGGCTCTCAACCAAGGTTCCTCTGCGCATCGATTTTTACTCAACAAATGTTTTCATGCGACCGAGCGCGATCCACGCCATCGTTGTGTATGACGGCGTCGTCGAGTGGAAGCGCGAACTGTCGAAACAAATTCGGCGGGGCATGAGCATCATCGTATTCAACCCATGATCAGGGCTGCGCAGTGCAGTCAGGTCGGAGCACCCCGCAGAACGCATCGTTGAGATGCGAACATTATAAGGTCGCATCTGGCGGAGCGGTCGCAACTTGCAAAACTCTCGAATTTCGCGGGAAAGTGGCCGAATTCGAGACTTTCACGTGTCCCGCGTCGCAGAAAGAGAAAAAAATTTGATGGCGATTCCTTGAATTCGCTTCGGTTTTCCGAAGGCACGATGCTTGCTTCTCTTCCTCTTGCGCTGACAATCTCCTCCCCCGAGACAACAGCGTCTGTCCCCAAGCAAAGGCCGGGCTACTTGAACCGTCGGCTCCCCACCACGGTCCCCACTCGTAGCCCGGCCGTTCTTTTTTCACCAAATCAACCTGCGTCGAATTTTCCCGCGAGGGCATTTTGTATCGCGCGATTTCTGCTAGGCTAATCGGAACCGAATCGCGGCGTCGATGCTTGAGGCGTTCATCGGCGCGCTGACGATTCGGCCGGGGGTCATATCGATCGCTTGAGGCGACATTTTTGCGCATCGGTGGTCGCGATATTCGCGTCCGCGGTTACGTTTGCGATCAGCGGATGCTGGATGGCGGCGGCTCAACTCGCGCCGATCGCCGAGAGCGCGGCGGAGTATGTCGGCGAGGGAGCCGTCGAGCTGACGGCAGGTGTTGGCGCGTCCAGGAACCAGGACGCCAATATCGTGAAAAGAGTAGAAGAGGGTCGCGAAAGTTCAATGAACAGCGGCGATACCTGTGAACAGCTCGACGTCGAAATTCCAGGTGTGATCGAGTTGCGCAGAAGTGCCGCCGGCGCGCCCGAATATCGCGAGCTGCAGGTGACCGATGCGCTCGACGAGCGGCAATGGGCACCGATAGCGGAAAATGGAACGACCGCCGACGGTTGGCGTCCTGCGGTCAATTTTCTTCAGATGAACTTCTCGCCGCCGCTGGGCGCGGTGGTGCCCGAGACGGCAAGCAGGTTTCTGGCGTACACGCCCTCGAAATTCGTCACGGCGGCCGACGGCGATCGGCTCACCGCGATGACTTCGAATTTCGGCAAGCCGCTCGGGACGTTCACCTGGAACGGCAACTATTATCACTACGTGGTGACCAGTACCCTGCCATGCTTTCCGCCTCCCTCCGAGCGGATCGCAGCGGATATCGCTCCCCGACCGGGTCTCTCAGATCACTTTGCTTTTTCGGTCGCGGGTAGCGAAACGCGTCCATAGCGCCGCGGCAACATCGCTCCGAAGGGGAGCCGCGATTTCGCGCGTTGGAGCATGAAATTGCGGACTGCGCGGCGGGCTTCGTTGGTGCTCGAGCAGATCTGGGAACATCCCGCATTGATTAGTTCATCAGACTGCTCTTCCGCTGCGGGCCCGCCAGCAATGACCGTCACGCGAGCCGCGATCGCTCGCACCGCCGGCACCAGTTCCAGCGTGGCCGGCATACATTCGGCGGTCATGCACGAGATGAAGACGAAGTCCGGCGTGAACCGCTTGACCAGCTCGCAAATCTCGACCTGCGATTTGTCTTCGCCGGCAAAGGTTGCCACTACGCCCTCTTTGCGCAGCAGCTCGAGCAGCATCAGCAAGCCGAGATAGTGCACTTCGCCGGGCGCCATCACGCCGAGCACTCTCACGCTCGGCGAGACCAGCGATTTTGCAAACCGGTTGCCGAGCTCGGCGATCAGCTGATGCGTTGTATCGATAATCAACCGCTGATTCTCATCGCTGATATGGTCCTCCGCACGCTCTTCGCCCATCAGCACCAGCGCCGGCGTAATCACCTCGTCGAAGGTCCGCTCCAGGCCGTTCTCATCGCAATAAGCGATCGCGACATCGCGGGCGCCGTCCGGGTTGAGCTCAAGCAACATACGGTAGAAGTCGTGGTAGTCGTCAAGCACGCGGTCCGCCCCAAGCAGAATCGAGAGGAACGCCAGCGGTGGAATGAAGTCTCCGGCAACCTTCAGGCAAGCGGTCAAAGGGGTCGAAAGCAGCAGTCCCGGAATTCCCCACAGCCATGACCAGTACATCGCCGAAATCAGCAGCGCGACCGGCGAAACGTCGATTCCGTGGCCGATGATGAATGGCTCGGCAAATTGCGCCGCGATCTGATCGATAATCACAAAGCCGCCAAGTATCTCGAGCGCCTTGCTCCACCCGGGAAACAGCGCAAAAGCGACCAGCGCCGGCAGAAGCGCCGAGCTCATCGCGCCTACGTATGGAATGAACCGCAGCAGGAACGCGACCACGCCCCACAGCGGCGCGCTCGGCAATCCGAGAAACCAGGCTAGGGTTCCACAGGCGATGCCGTACACGAGATTGATCGTCGAAAAAAGCAACAGGTAACGGCCCACGGTGTAACCCGCGGTTTCTATCGCTTGCGCCGCGATCGGAACTCGCCCCAGCGCCGCGAGCCGGACGAATCGATCGCGCAAATCCTTGCGGCTGTACAGAAGGAAGAACAACAGCATCACGATCAGCAGCGTATTGATTATGCCATCGACAATTGGCTCAATCGGTCTCAGGCTCTCGGTGAGCGAACTCGGAACCGGCACCGCCATCACTTCGCGCGTCTTGCGGGGCGCGGGTTCGGCGCTCGCCACGCGGCGCTGAACTTCGGTGACGGCATCCTTGATATGCTGGAGCCACGGCGGCGTGGTCTTTTCAAGCGCCGCCAGTTTGTTCCCGATATTATCCGAGTATCCAGCGACCTGGTCGGCGACACTAGTCAGTTCAACAGTCAGAAAGTAGCCAATCGCCGAGATAACGCCGACCGCAAGTATTACTACCAGCGCGACGCTGAGGAGACGCCCGAAGTAGCGCTCGAGGCGGGTTGCAACCGGACTGAACACGACGCTCAGGATGAGTGCAATCGCGAGCGGGAGCAGCACCGGTCGGGCGAAGTATAACGCGGCGGTCGCGATGATCAGTGCGCAAATCGGTACGGCAACCCACAGCAGCGCGAAGCTATCGTAACTTTCGCCGTATGCTTGCTCTATTTCCTTTTCGATTTCCGCCACTGTCACTCACGCGGCATAGCCGAGTTTTAGCCGATGCAATGCGGCTTACAGCTATTTTATGCCACAACCGGCCGATGGGACCATGTTGAACTATAGTTGTGCCGCTCTCGAAACTCGCCTATTCCGCCCGCCATTCCGCACCTCGGCGTGCTCGCGGTAACCATTGCGGTGACCTCGGCGCAAGCCGACTGGTCTAGCTGTCAGCGCCGGAGCATCGGGATTACTTCCCGCGCGAACTGCTCGTGCTGCGCGTCACGCTCGGCCGGAGCGGAAATGATATCGACGTTGACGTCGCGAATTCCCGCCTTGACGAACTCATCGATTCGCGCCGCCACGTCCGCCGGCTTTCCCATCGCCGCGTAGCGCTTCGCCGGTTCGCGGAAATCCATCGCGTAGCGTTTGCTCAGATGCGTCGCCGCTACCTCGAGTGCAGCTTCGTAGCTCGTCCCAAGCGTCACGAACAGATGTAGCGCGGTGCCGAAATGCTCGAACTTGCGCCCCGCCTTTTCCGCCTCGCGCGCGATGAACTCGAGCCCCTCGCCGACCCGTTTCGGCGTGACGACATACGGCATCCATCCGTCGCCCAGTCGCGCGGCACGCTTGAGCGCGGCTTCGGCGCGTCCGCCGACCCACACCGGCGGTCCGCCGGGAGTGCGAGGCTTCGGCAACATCGTGATTTTCCCGAAGCTGAAATATTTGCCGCGGTACTCGACCGGTTCGCCGCTCCACAGCCGCTTGATTATTTCGATTGCCTCGTTCGCGCGCCCGCCGCGTTGCTTGAGCGGGATGCCGCACGCCTCGTACTCGGGCGGAAATTCGCCGCCGACTCCGACGCCGAAAATGAAACGCCCCGCGCCCATCAGACGGTCCACCGTCGCGACCATCTTCGCGACTGGAACGGGATGACGCAGCGGCAGCAGGTAGATGCTGGTGCCAAAAATCAGGCTCGGCTTGAGCGCGCACAGGTAGGTTAGCTGAGTCAGAGGATCGTCGATCGGTCCGGTGAACGCAACGTGATCTCCCGTCCAGATACTGTCGTAACCCCACTCCGACAGCGTGTTGACGGTCTTCAGCGCATGCTCGCGATCGGCGGCCGTCGCCATCGCGCCAAACCTGACTTTCGAATTCAGCGGCAGCACGTCGCTCATGTTCACACCTCTATCGCGTCCTCACACCGATCGCAGCACGCCGCCGTCGACGCGAATCAGCGAGCCCGTCACGTAAGCGGCCAGCGGACTCGCCAAAAATGCCGCGACCGCGCCGAATTCCGCAGTCGTGCCGATCCGGCCGACCGGTATCGCCTGCGCACTCCGCTGGATTGCTTCCTCGACGGAAATTTTCTGGCGTTCCGCGGCGGCGCGGCTCAGCTGAATAGTGCGATCGGTCGCAATCGCGCCCGGCAAAAGTGTGTTGACCGTTATTCCGTCGCGCGCCGTCTCTGTCGCCAGCGTCTTGGCCCAGCCGACAATTGCGCTGCGCAACGTATTCGACACTCCGATCGCGGCGATCGGCTCGACCACGCTAGTCGAGGCCACATTCAGGATGCGGCCCCACTTTCGCGCGCGCATGTCGCCGATCAACAAATCCGTGATCCGAAAGAGCGGCAGGACCATCGCGTTGAACTGCTCCTCCCAGACTTTGGCCGACACACCGGCCACCCCCGACGGCGGCGGGCCGCCGGAATTGTTGAGCAGGATGTCGATCGCTCCGAGCTGCTCGCGCGCCGCGTTGGCTGCCGCCTCGAGGCTCGGCCAATTCGCGAGGTCCGCCGCAAATCCCGCAGCCTTGGCGCCGCGCGACGTGATTTCCGAGACCGCGCGATCGAGCGCCTCCTGTCCGCGCGCAACCAGCGCCACCGCGACGCCCTCAGCCGCGAGCGCGTCGGCGACGCCGCGCCCGAGTCCCTTGCTGCCGCCAAGAATCAGCGCCGTTTTTTCCTTGAGTTGAAGATCCATTTTTCACTTCACCAGGTCTTTGCTCGTTACGCATCCTGCTTGTGCGCGCCCGGCAGATAGTCGTCGAGCGGCACGCCGAAACTGTTGAGCGCCCACGACACCAGGTTGTACTGCCCGACGGTGAAAACCGCGTCCATCATCTGCTCGACGCTGTAGCGCTCGGACAACTGCTTCCAGGTCTCGTCCGAGACGACAGAGTTTTCGCGCAAGTCGTCGGCCGCCTGGATCAGCGCGGCGTCATGTTTATTCCAGCCCGCCTTCGGTCCCTTGCTGATGCGATCGATCTCGTCGTCGGTGAGCCCGGCGCTCTTGCCGATTCGCACATGCTGCTCCCATTCGTACGGAGCCTGGTTGAGCCATCCGATTCGCAGAATCAAAATCTCGCGGTCACGAGCCGGCAGCGATTGACCGCCCAAAATGTAGCCGGCAAAGCGCGACCAGCTTCGCGCCAGCTTTGGATTCTGCATCAACACTCTGAAGATGTTGACGACCTCGCCGTTGACCTTGTTGCGCTCGCCCATCTCGCGGTCCTCCGCGCTCAGGGTCGAAAAATCGCGGAATGGGATTCGTTGTTTTCTCGCAGTCACAGGAGTTCCTCCGTCGTCGTTGTTGCGCGCGGGACAAACTGCTTCATGCGATCAGCTTTAATCCACAATCGAGATTTTCTCCAGCCGGGCAGCCTTGCACGACCGCACCGCGACGCGCCTAATGACTCCGGCGATGGAATCGTTTGATGTTGTGATCGTCGGCGCCGGAGCGGCCGGCCTGATGTGCGCGATGACGGCCGGGAATCGCGGCCGGCGCGTGCTGCTGCTCGAGCATAACGATCAGGCGGGCGCCAAGATTCTCATTTCGGGCGGCGGCCGCTGCAATTTCACCAATCTTGAAATAGCGCCGGAGCGCTTTCTTTCCGCCAACCCGCATTTCTGCAAGTCTGCGCTGAGCCGCTACACGCAGCACGATTTTATCGCGCTCGTCGAACGCCATCGCATTCGCTATCACGAGAAAACGCTCGGCCAGTTGTTCTGTGACGGATCGGCGCGCGAGATCCTCGCGATGCTGCTGGCGGAGTGCGCCGCCGCCCGCGTCGATTTGCGCACGCAGCACAGAGTCAGCGAAATCACTCGCGCCGACCGCTTTCGCGTCGAGACCAACAGAGGCAGCTTCGACGCGACGGCGTTGGTGCTCGCGACCGGCGGCCTCTCGATTCCAAAGATGGGCGCGACCGGCTTCGCCTACGAAATGGCGCGACGCTTCGGCCTTGCGGTAATCGAACCGCGGCCGGGCCTGGTGCCGTTGAAAGTCACCGGCGAGACGCTCGAACTTTGCCAGGCTCTTGCCGGCGTTTCGGTGGACGCGATCGCCTCGTGCGGCCGCGAAAGTTTTCGCGAAAATATTCTGTTCACGCATCGCGGTCTGTCAGGCCCGGCCATCTTGCAGATTTCTTCGTACTGGCATGAAGGCGACGAGATGTCGATCAACCTCGCACCTTCACTAGATATCGAAAGCTATCTCGCTGACCGAAAGCGCGCGCGGCCCAAGGCCGAATTGAAAACCGTGCTGGCCGAGATACTGCCGACGCGCCTCGCGCACGCTCTCGCCAGCGATGCGGCATCCAAACTTTCGATCGCGAATGTTCCGGACCGCGATCTTTCAGAACTGGCGACTCGGCTGAAACGCTGGCAGCTCAAACCGACCGGCTCCGAGGGATGGCCCAAAGCCGAGGTGACCGTCTGCGGAATCGAGACCACGGCGCTGTCTTCGAAGACGATGGAGGCCCGCGCCGTGCCCGGTCTGTTCGTCATCGGCGAAGCGGTGGACGTGACGGGATGGCTAGGCGGCTACAATTTCCAATGGGCGTGGTCAAGCGGATGGTGCGCGGGCAATGCAGTGTGAATTCGTCAACCTCCTCGGCGCTCGTTCAATTCGGATTTCAGCCCGGGCTTGAGATGAACTTTTCAGCCTGAACCCGCCGGACCTTTTGTGTTACTGTAGGATGTGAGTCAAGCTGCCTCATACTCGCCCAGCTCCACCAGTCTCTCTTCCCACGCCTCTCTCAAAAAAATCCAGTCCCCCTTCCCGCGCGTGAAGGGCTCTCTCTCATCCGGTCCCCCTTCCCGCAGCGGGAAGGGGTTAGGGGTTAGGTTCCTTGGAAGCAAAAACTAATTTTGACGGAACGAAACTACCCTTGGTGGTAGGCCATCCAGAGACCACAACCTATGGTATGAAATTGCCGTTTCGGCTGGATTCGATGAGTCAGAAGTGCGCCCGTACCCGTCCAAATTCCTGGGCATTGGCGCATTCCATTGACTGATTTTGACGTTTCAATCGCGCGCGCCCTGGGACTCTTCGAGCACGCCTTCAGCGACCAGTCTCGACACTTCCGCATCCTCCATCTTGAGAAACGCCCGGCAGATTTCGCGCGTGTGCTCGCCGAGCGCGGGCGCCGGCGCGACGCGCGGCTCGGGAATCGAGGTCGCGTGAAAAGCCGGCCCCTCGAACATCATCACGCCCACTCCGGGCTGCTCCACTGGTTGAGGATAGCCGCGCGCCAGCAGATGCGGGTCGTCAGGCATATCGCTCGCATACATCATGAACCCGGCCGGCACGCCGGCCCGCTGCAGTATCTCCGTTACTTCGCGATCGCTGCGCGCGGAGGTCCACTCAGTCACGCGTCGATCGAGTTCCGCGCGCGCTTCGATTCGCCCGCGCGCAGTTTCGTATTCGCGCGCACGCGCCCAGTCCGGATCGCCGAGCGCGGCACGAAATTTACGCCAATCGTCATCGCTGCGAACTGTGATTGCGCACCATCGCTCGATGCCGGCGCATGGGTAAACGCCCCACGGCGCGCCTCGATCACTTTGATTGCCTTGCGGCTGGACGGCGCTCGGCTCGAGCGACGCCTTGAGCATCAGATCTGCCAGCAGGCCGATAATCACTTCGACCTGCGCCACTTCCAGGTGGCTGCCGACGCCTCGACTCTCGCGCGCGAGCACCGTGGCGATCGCTCCCAGAGCCAGCACGCGGCCGGCGAGGTGATCCGGATGAATCGCGCCCGACCCGGGCGGCATCCCGCCTTCCGGAAAGTTCCACAGCCAGCTCATCGCGCCGGCGGTGCGGCTATTCGGCCCGAAACCGATCCAATCTTTCCACGGACCGCTCGCGCCCATGAGTTGGCTCGAAGCGAACACGATGCGCGGGTTAATTTCGCGCATCTGCTGATACCCCAGGCCCATTTTTTCCATCGTGCCGGTGGCGCTGTTCTCGATGACCACGTCCGAGACGGCGACGAGTCGTTTGATGATCTCGAGGCCCCGCGCGGTGCGCAGGTTGATGCCGAAGCTTCGCTTGCATCGGCTCGACGAGGCGAACGACGGATTCATTTCCGTGCCATATATCGCGCGGATGAAGTCGGGGTGCGCGCGCGTCTCGATTTTGATTACGTCCGCGCCGTACTCGGCGAACAGCCGTCCCGCTTCGACGCCGACGCCACCGATTCCGAAGTCCAGCACGCGCAGTCCGCTGAATGGATATCGGCGCTGCGCGGAGTTTCCAGGCGGCGCCACCTTTGCGATCGGTGCGATCGTGTCGCGATCGTGCTCGCCGATGGCGGGAGCACGGCCCGTGAAGCCGAGCCGCCGTCCGTCGAGGATGAAGAAGCCGTCGGCGACAGGGCCGCGCACGCCGTCCGCCGCTTCGGAATCGCGAAAAGTCTTGCGCGCCGCGAAATGATCCGCCGCGAGCACTTCGTCAGGACTCAGCACCGGCGTCATCGCGAGGCCGCGCCGCTGCGCCTCGCGCGACAGCTCGAGCCGGGTCTTGTCCTTGAAGAAATCCGCAAACATAGGATCGAGGATGTCCGCCTGGATCGAAATCCGCGCCAGCAGATAGTCGAAGTGGTCGGCCTGCAGGACCTGCGGTTCGCCGAGCCACGCGCGCATCGCGCGCCACTGCCGCGGACTCACGATGATCAAGCGGACGTAGCCGTCGGCGCATCGGTACATCGTGTAGAGCGGCGCGTTGCCGCTACGAAGTTCGAAGTATGTGCCGCCGTGGGCTTTCGTCGCGCTGAAGTTCGGCAGCGCCCAATCGGAAGTCTGCGCCGCCGCTTCCATCACGGAGACATCGAGATGCTGCCCGCGTCCCGTCTTCGCGCGATCCCACAGCGCCGCGACCGTGGCGAACGCCGCCGTAGTGCCCGCGATGTCGGATGCGAGCGCGCCCGGCGGCAGCAGCGGCGGCTTGCCCGGCACGCCCGATCGAAAGAGCAATCCGGACATCGCAACGAGGACAGCATCGGTCGCCTCGAAGTTGCGATACGGCCCCGACAGTCCGAATGGAGTGATCGACGTGATGATAAGTGAAGGATGACGTTCGACCACCTCGCGACGCTCAAGATCATCGGCGCGATGCGACTCGATCCACACGTCAGCGGCGTCAAGCAGACCGTCGAGTCGTCGACGCCCCTCGTCAGTTCCAATGTCGAGCGTGACGCTTTTCTTGCCGAGATTGCGCGCCGCGAAGTACAGGCTGGTCGCTCCATGAAATGGCGGGATTGCGCGTGACGCAGCTCCGCCCGGCGGCTCGACGCGGATCACTTCGGCGCCGAGGTCGGCGAGCAGCCGGCCGCATAGCTCGCCGTATTCATCCGCGTGATCGATCACGCGGATGCCGGCCAGCGGACGCTCAGGTTGCGACGCCATTTGGACGCCTGCGCGGACTCGGTCAGGCGGCTTTACGCGCGCTCGGCGTCAGCCGGACCGGCAGATGCTTCAGCCCGTTGATAAAGTTCGAGCGCAATCGTTTCACCGCGCCAGTCCGCTCGACCGACGCAACCCGCTTCACGAGCTCTTCGAACAGGATGCTCATTTCCATCCGCGCCAGGCTTGCGCCCAGGCAGAAGTGCGGCCCGCCGCCGCCGAACGCGACGTGCTGGTTGGGCGTGCGCCTGATGTTGAAGACGAACGGGTCGGGAAAAATGTCCTCGTCGCGATTCGCCGAGATGTACCAGATGCTGACCTTGTCGCCCGCCTTGAATTTTTGCCCGCGCAGCACCGTGTCGCGCGTAACGTTGCGGCGGAAGAACATCACCGGCGACGCCCAGCGCAGGATTTCCTCCGTGGCGGACGTCACCAGCGCCGGATTTTCCACGAGCATCGCGAACTGCTCCGGATGCTCGATCAACGCATGCATCCCGTGCGACATCGCGTTGCGCGTCGTCTCGTTTCCGGCCACCGCGAGCAGCAGGAAGAACACATTGAAGTCCATCTCGGAGAGCGTGTCGCCGTTGGCATCCGGTTTGAGTAAGGTTGTGACGATATCGTCGCGGGGATGCTCGCGCCGCTGCTTCGCCAGCTCGTTCGAGTACATGTACATCTCGATCGCGGCCTGCTGGACCTTCTCCTGGCTGACCGCGTATTCGGGATCCTTGCTGCCGATCATCCGGTTGCTCCATTCGAAGAGCTTGTGCCGATCTTCGTACGGCACGCCCAGCATCTCGGCGATCACCTGCAGCGGAAGCTCGGCTGCGACGTCGGTTACGAAATCGCAATCGCGTTTTTCGATCGCCGGATCGAGAATTTTCGTCACCATCGCCCGGATGTGAGTGCTGAGCGCGTTGATCATGCGCGGCGTGAATCCGCGATTCACCAGCGAGCGGTACCGCGTGTGATCGGGCGCGTCCATCGTGAGCATCATGCGGCCCTGCGCCGACAGATCGGCCGCCGCGTCGACGTCCTCGAGCGCGACCACGCCGCCGCGCGACTGCTCGGACGAGTAAGTGACACCGTCGCGGCCCACTTCGACGACGTCGTCGTAACGCGTGATGACCCAAAAGCCGGGACCGCCCGGCTCGTGATGCCTGAAGATGGGCGCGTTGTGCCGCAGGTAGGTGAACCACTCGTGCGGAACCTTGTTTTCGAAGACGAGTGGGTCAAGCAGATTGATCTCGCGGACGTCCACAGCGGATTCCTCCCGGAAGCAAATCACCAAAATAGAATGGGTTCTAATTTACCAAGAGTCGGGCCGCGTGCGTCAATCGTAAGGGAACGAACGGCCGCTGGCGCGTCGTTCTCGCAGGCACCGCATGCAACGTATCCACTGCATTTGGTCGTTCCCTTCCAGCCGCTAAGTAATCTAACATCACACTGGAATTGTGGTTCGATTAGGTCCGGGGAGGTCTCGATGGATTCAGCGGACGCGAAAATTGCCGACGGAGGCGCCACCACTGCTGCCCATGCTTACGAGCCATTGAGTCTCAGGACCAAGCTTCTCTACGGCGCCCCGAGTTTCGCCGGCGCCGCGATGATCATCCCGATCCTAATCCTCATGCCGAAGTTCTATGCCGACGTGGTGCTGGTGCCGCTCGGTTTCCTCGCCATGGCGATCGCGATCGCACGCTCGCTCGACGCGCTGAGCGATCCTCTGATGGGCTGGATCTCCGATCACACGCGCACGCGTCTTGGCCGTCGCCGGCCTTACATGCTGGTCGGCGCTCCGCTGTGCGGCCTGGCTTTTTTCTGCCTGCTGAATCCGCCGGCGTCGCTGAGCGGTGGCCGCGCGGCGATTTGGTTCGGCATAACCTTCATCCTTTACTTTATATTTCACACCGTTTACGTTCTGCCGCACTACGCGCTCGGCCCGGAACTGACGCAGAACTATCATGATCGCTCCACGCTGTTCGCCTGGCGCGAGTCCTTCACAATCCTCGGCACGATCGTGGCCGCAGCCGCACCCGGCGTCATGATGAAGGCGTGGCATCTGACCGACCGCCAGGTGTACTTCCGGCTCGGTATTTTCTTCGGCTTGCTGGTCGCGGTGCTCTACACCTTGCTGGTGGTGACGATAAAGGAGCGGCCCGACTTCGTCGCGCGCGAATCGAATCCCCTGGTTCCCGGCGTCAGACGAGCGCTGCGCAACCGTCCATTCGGAATTCTGTTGGGTAGCTACGTCGTTGGCAGCATCGCCGGCGCGATTCCGGCGACGATGATGCCATTCTTCAACGCCTACGTGATTCGGCCGCCCGATCCCGCCGTATGGCTGTCGAAGTTGTTGGTGGGCTATTTTGCATTTGGATTTCTGTCGCTGCCGATGTGGGTCTGGATTGCTCGCAGAATCGGAAAGCTCAATGCGTGGCTAACCAGCTTTTTTCTCGGCATCAGCGGCGGCGGCGCGATGTTCCTGTTGCGGCCGGGCGACATCCATTGGCTGATGGTGCTGATTTGCTGGGCGGGCATCGGATTCGGCGCCGGCCTGTTCCTCACGCCCTCGATGCAGGCCGACGTGATCGACTACGACGAGCTCTACACCGGCAAGCGGCGCGAGGCGCAGTACACCGCGTTCTGGTCGATGCTCCCGAAGTTCGTCGCGATTCCGAGCGCGGCAGTTCCGATCGCGATTCTCGCCTCGCTCGGCTACATCCCCAACGCGATACAGGTTCCGCGCGTCGTCTTCGCGATTCGTGCGATCTTTGCGCTCGGGCCTGCGACTTGCTCCGCTCTTTCATTTCTGATCGCGCGCAGGTTCCCGATCACGGAAACGATCCACAGAAAGATCCTTGACGGAATCGCGCTTCACCAGGGCGGCGAGGCTGCCATCGATCCATTAACTGCTGCGATCGTGCCGCCGCCGACACCCGGTCACGACGAGGACGTTGGCTGGTTCCTCGACTACTTTTCCAGCGGCGAGTTGAAGCGCTATCTCGCGCGCGGCGCGTCGCAGCCGGTGCGCGACGTTCTCACCGTCGCGGCAGTGTCGATCGGGGTCACGATGCTCTCGGTTTTCTATGTTCTCCATCGCGTGAGCTCGCTGCGGGCCGATCCCGGCGCGATGACTTCTCTGATCGTCGTCGCGGGAGGGCTCGCATTCGCGATCTTCGTCTTCCACATGATGCGCCTTGGACCCGCGCGCCGGCTCGCCGCGGGTGAAGTGCCGACCGATGTCGTCCGCGCCCATCTCGGCCAGGTCGTCGACGCTCTCCAAACCGGAACGCCCGCGCCCGCCGTCGCACCCAGTGTCGCCAGCGGCAGCTAGTTGATAAGAAATAAGTGGGGCGCGCGTCGATGCCCGCTGCCGCTCGCGCACTGAGACCGGAGGATTTGCCGATGCCGTCAATCCCTGTTGTGTCCGCCAACGACTCCTCGTCTCAGGTCGTCGCATGCCTCGAGCGCGACGGCGCGGTGGTCGTCTCTGGTGTGAGCGATAGGCCTACGCGCGACGCGATTCTGCGCGAGCTCGCGCCGCATCTGGAGATCGTCGATCCCGACGCGAGCATCAACAAGGCCTATGAGGCGGATGGCGGAACTTCGGATTTTTATCCGGGCAAGACCAAGCGCATCACCGCGCTGGTCGCCCGGTCGGAAACTTTTCGCACCTTCGTGACACATCCGCTGATGCTGTCGGCATGCGACGCGATCCTGAAACCCAACTGCGTCCATTACCAGGTGCATGCGACCGCCGCGCTCAAGATCGGTCCGGGCGCGCGCGAGCAAGTGCTCCATCGCGAGGAGGATCCGTATCAATTCTTCAAAGTGCCGCGCCCGCACATGATCCTCGCCAGCATGTGGGCGATTACCGATTTCACCGAGGCCAACGGCGGCACTCTGATAGTTCCCGGCAGCCATCTCTGGCCTGCCGATCGACGCGCACACCGCGACGAAGTCGTCGCGGCCGCGATGCCCGCCGGTTCCGTCCTGCTCTGGATGGGCGGTACGCTGCATGGCGCCGGCGCGAATCGCACCGACGACTGGCGCTACGGCGTCTTCCTCTCGTATTCGCTCGGCTGGATGCGCCAGGAAGAAAATCAATACGTCGACGTGCCATACGAGATCGCGCGCACGCTCACCAAAGAGGTGCGCGATCTCGTCGGCTACAGAATGCACATGGGAATTGGCTACTTCGACGTTTCCGTGAGAGGCAGTCGCGCGAGAGAATAGCTGATGCCGAAGATTTCCTATCGCGTGCGGCCGGAGACCGCCGTGCTGACCCGGGGCTTCGACCCGAAGTTGTCGGTTGGCTCCGCCCGTCCGCCGGTTTATCGCAGCTCGACGTTTGTCTTTCCAAGTCCGGAGGCGGCCGAGCGCGCATTCGGAATCGTGCTTGGCAAAATCCGTCCGCTCGGCGACGATCGCCCCGACCTGATCTACGCGCGCCTGAATCATCCGAACGCCGAAATCCTCGAGGAACAGCTCGTCCCGCTCGAACGTGGCGCCAACTCCGCCGCCATCTTCAATTCCGGCATGGCCGCGATCTTCACCGTGATGCTCGCGTTCCTCGAGCGCGGCGGCTCGCTCATCTACACGCAGCCTCTGTACGGCGGCAGCCAACATCTCATCCACCAGGTGATAGAGCCGCTCGGCTTCGACGCGCGCCCGGTCCCCGCCGGTAACACGAAGGCGCTGACCGAGGCGATCGCGGATGCGAACAATCTGAGCCTTGTGCTGATCGAGACTCCCGCCAATCCCACGCTCATGATGACCGATATCGCGCAAGCGTCCGCCGCAATCCAGCAAAAGAAGAAGCGCGCCCTCCTCGCAATCGACAACACTCTGCTCGGCCCGACGTTTCAGCATCCGCTGATTCACGGCGCGGACCTCGCGATTTACTCGGCCACCAAGTTCCTCGGCGGATTCAGCGACCTGCTCGCCGGCGCGGTGGTCGCGGCCGATCCCGAATTGATCCAGACACTGACCGGGATGCGCGCGCTTTTGGGAAATATCCTGCAGGCTGACGAATGTTGGATGCTCGATTCGCGCCTTTCGACCGTCGCGCTGCGGATGAACCGGCAGAGCAAGAACGCACAGCGCATAGCCGAACAATTGGCCAAGCATCCGCGGGTCAAACGCGTCATCTACCCTTCCCTGTTCACCGACGCCGCGCAGATTGAGATTCGCGACGCGCAAACCGACTACCCGGGCTCGCTCGTGTCGCTGGAAGTTGAAGGCGGCAAGACCGGCGCCTTCGAATTCCTGCGTCGTTTGAAGATCGCCAAGAACGCCGTCAGCCTCGGCGGCGTCGAAACTCTCGTATGCCATCCGATGACGACCACCCACAGCGAACTGTCGCCCGAGGAATTGTCCGCCGCCGGAATCAGCGAGTCGCTCGTGCGCATCTCGATCGGCACGGAGCATTGGCGCGACCTGCTCGAGGAATTCACCCGCGCCCTGGGCTGAACTACCGGCGGCGGTGTGCCGCTCGTGACGTTAAACCGCGATCGTTCGAAACGAATGCCGGTTTCCTCTTGCCGACCGCATCATTTGTTCCCGCGCGGAGCCTAGAATCAGTTGCGGCACTGCTGAATGAGGCTCACCAATGAAACCGATAGAAGTTCTGGACCACCTGATCGAAATTTGCATTGACAGCGAAGATCGCTACCGGAGCGCCGCCAGCGATGTCGGCAAGGCGAATCTCGAACAATTTTTCAACCACCAGGCGGCGGCGCGCAAGCACAACGCGGATGATCTGGACCTGGAGCGCAAGCGGTTGGGTGGAGTCGGAGAAGAATCGGGCACGTTTTCCGGATTTCTCGATCGAGCCGCGATGGACTTCAATGTGATCATGAGCATGGGTGACACTGGCGTCGTCGAATGGTGTCGCAAGGACGCTCAATCCGCGATCGACGAATACGAGAAAGCCCTGGCAGAGGAGTTGCCGCTGTCAGCGCGCGCGGCGGTCACCTTGCAACAGGTTCAAAATCGCGCCACGCTTGCCTCGCTCGAGAAAGTATTGCGGACGTACGGCGGTCCCAGGTCGTAGTCGTTTCGGGTCAGATCAATTTCATTCCGAGCGCGGCTTCAAGTTCGGCAATCGCCTGCGGCCCGCTTTCGACTTTGATCGTCGTCATGCCCATCGCGCGTGCGGGCTTCAGGTTGCCGCCGAGGTCGTCGAGATAGACGCACGCGTCCGGCGCCACGCCGAGCTTCTCGCACATCATCAGGTAGATGCGTGGGTCGGGTTTGCGGATGCCGGCCTTTGACGATTCGATCAGCTCGTCGAACAGTTCCATGATCTCGCGCGAGTAGATCGAGCGGCTCGTTTGTACCGCAGCAGAAGCGTCCGCCGGCATGTTGTTGGTGATGCAGCCGGTCTTGAAGCGCGACTTGATGCGCCGCAGCGCCTCGATCATCTCGGGGCGGAAGTCGCCCGCCAGCAGCGCAACGACGTCGCGGCCCGGAATCTCGTAGCCGAGCGTCCTCGCTTCCGCCGCAAACGCCGCGTCGAAGCCGGCAAAGTCGATAGCCGAGCGCTCGAACCTCGCCCACGCGTTGTTCTCATGATTGGTCGAGTTGATCTTGCGGATCACGCCAACCGGGATGCCGCGTTCGCGCTCATAGCGTGCGAAGGCCTCGAACGGCGAGCTGGTAAACACGCCGCCGAAATCCCAAATCACTGCCTCGATCACTTCGCTCTCCAATATGCTGATCATAATCGGGAACACATCGAACGATTACAAGCGATCGCCCGTCTGCTGCGCATCCTGTTGGAAATTGAGGCATCCCGCGCCGCGCTGCGTTTGGAATCTCCGCTTGTTGCTTCAACATTCCTTCCCGACGCGCGGGGCGCGGTCCTTGCAGTGTTTGACAGTTTGATCTCGTGAAGGTCGTCACGGCCTTCGAGATAAGTAACTCAAACTTCGGAGGACACGATATTGAGCGGAAGCTCGGCACGTCTGCAGGCTATCGAGGCCGTCACGACCTACCATCCCACCTCAGCGCCCCTGTCATTCGCGAACGTTTCGGCAAGTGAGCTTTTCGGTTCGAACGTCTTCGGCAAGGCGGCGATGAAGGAGCGGCTCCCCAAGCCGGTGTTCAAGTCGCTGATGAAGACGATCGAGACGCGGATCGCGCCTCGACCCGGCGATCGCGGACACGGTCGCGTCGGCGATGAGGGACTGGGCGATGTCCAAAGGCGCGACGCATTATTCGCACGTGTTCTACCCGCTGACCGGGTTCACCGCCGAGAAACACGACAGCTTCCTCTCGCCCGACGGCGAGGGTGGCGCGATCGCCGAGTTTTCCGGCAAGACGCTCTCCCAGGGTGAGCCCGACGCGTCGAGCTTCCCCAACGGCGGTATCCGCAACACCTTCGAGGCGCGCGGCTACACGATGTGGGACGTCACGAGTCCCGCTTATATCCTCGAGAACCCGAACGGCACCACGCTGTGCATTCCGACCGCGTTCGTCTCGTGGACCGGCGAGGCGCTCGACAAGAAGACTCCCCTGCTGCGCTCGATGCAGGCGCTGAACAAGCCAGGCGCAGCGAATTCTGAAACTGTTCGGACATCGTGAATCCGGCCCACGTCGTCTCCTTCGCCGGCTGCGAGCAGGAATATTTCCTGATCGACCGGCATTTCTACTTCTCGCGGCCGGATCTGCTCGCCACCGGACGAACGTTGTTCGGAGCGCTGCCGCCCAAGGGCCAGGAGTTCGAGGATCATTACCTGGGCGCCATTCCCGAGCGCGTGCTCGCCTTCATGCTCGAGACCGAGCGCGAGCTGTTCAAGCTCGGCATCCCGGCCAAGACGCGCCACAACGAGGTGGCGCCGGGGCAGTTCGAGCTGGCGCCGATGTTCGAGAACGGAAACGTCGCGGCCGACCATCAGCAGTTGACAATGGTCACGCTGAAGCGAGTGGCCGAGCGGTACGGGATGACTTGCCTGCTGCACGAAAAGCCGTTTGCGGGCGTTAACGGATCGGGCAAGCACGTGAACTTCTCGCTCGGCAATGCGACCCAGGGCAACCTGCTCGATCCGGGCGACAACCCGCACGACAACGCGCAGTTCCTGGTATTCTGCGCGGCGGTAATTCGCTCGGTCCATCGATGGTCCGGGCTGCTGCGAGCGGTCGTCGCGTCCGCCTCGAACGACCATCGGCTGGGCGCGAACGAAGCGCCGCCGGCGATCATTTCGGTCTTCCTCGGCGATCAGCTTAACGACATTTTCGAGCAGGTGACCAAGGGCGGAGCGAAAAGTTCAAAGGGCGGAGAAACATTGAAGGTTGGCGTCGACTCGCTGCCCGTCATTCCGAAAGACGCGGGCGACCGGAATCGTACGAGTCCTTTTGCCTTCACCGGCAACCGTTTCGAATTCCGCGCGGTCGGATCCAGCCAGTCGATCGCGGGCGCGATGATAGCCATGAACACGATCGTGGCGGAGTCACTCGATTACATCGCAACCAAACTCGAGAAAGCGGGCGGCGACGATCCAGCGAAGCTCAACGGCGCCATCCAGAAGGTACTCGAAGAGATCATGGCCGAGAACGGCAGCATCGTCTTCAACGGCAACGGCTACTCCGAGGCCTGGCACAAGGAAGCGGAGAGCCGTGGCCTGCCCAACCTGCGCTCGTGCGTGGAAGCACTGCCGCTGCTCGGAAGCAAAGAGGCGATTGACCTGTTCGCCAAGTACGGCGTGCTGACCGAGCGCGAGACGCACGGCCGGATGGACGTGGACCTCGAGCAATACTGCCTCGTGGTGGGGCTCGAGGCGCGGACCGTGATCGAAATGGCCAGGACCATCATCTTTCCGGCGGCGATCCGCTACCAGGGCGAGCTGGCGCAAACCTGCGCGCATCTCAAGGCGGTCGGCTACGTGTTCGATACCGACACGCTCGACAAAGTCACGGTGCTGGTGAAGGACCTGCAGGATGGAATCGTGAAGCTCGAAGGGATGCTGGCCGAGGGCGGAGGTCATAGCAAGCTCGATCACGCCAAGCATCTGTGCAACGCGGTGCTGCCCGCGATGGCGGCGGTGCGCAAGACCGCGGACCAGCTCGAGGGCATCGTCGCCGACGACCTGTGGCCGCTGGCGACCTATCAGGAGATGCTGTTCATCATGTAGGGTCGCGATTCGCGACTAGCGGGGAATTGCAGAGTAGCTGTAGTGGTCCGGATCCTAACTTCTCCTTGTCCGAGGAGAGGTTAGATGGAGCTAACTCGGGCGAGGGACCGGCGCCAAGACTAACGGCCTGACAGGTGGAGTTCGCTTAGGCCTCGCAGCGCCATTGAGCCTCGGTATTCCAGCTTGGCATCCGGATTGGCCAATTGCAGGCGCGGGAATTTTTCGAGCATCGATTCGATCGCGATTGCGCCTTCCAGTCGCGCCAGCGGCGCGCCCAAACAGAAGTGGATTCCTTCGCCGAACGACACGTGCTCGTTGGGATCGCGCGCGACGTCGAATTTTTCCGGACTTGGAAAATGCGCGGGGTCGCGGTTGGCTGCCGCCAGCAGGATGAAGGTGAGGCTGTTTTCGGGAATGTCGGTGCCGCCGACGTTGGTCGCCGCCGTCGGCATCCGCACCGTCATCTGAACGGGAGGATCGTAGCGGAGCATCTCCTCGATTGCTTTGGGGATCAACTCGCGATTCGCGCGCAGACGATCCTGCTGCTCGGGATGACGGCATAGCGCGAGCAGACCGTTGCCGATCAGATTGGTGGTCGTTTCGTTTCCTGCCAGCAGCAGCAATACTACGAACGCGAGCAGCTCGTTTTCGCTGAGCGCGTCGGATTCGTCGCGAGCGGTAATCAGCGCGCTGATTAAGTCGTCGGCGGGATTCGCGCTTCGCTGCTTGATCGCCTCCGCCAGATAACGGCGGAGCGCATCCTTGGCGGCAAGGCCGGCGGGAGAGGGGCCGGCCGCCATGTCCTGGCCGAATGAACTGATCATATCGTTCGACCATTGCTTGAATTGGGCGTGATCGGACGCCGAGACTCCCAGCAGCTCCGCGATCACGATCACCGGCAGAGGATTGGCCAGCGCGGCCATCGCTTCGAGTTCGGAGGAGCCGGCCGTGTGGCTCAGCAGCTCGTTGGTTATTTCCCGGACTCGCGGCTCGAGCTCGCGCACGCGCCTGGGCGTGAAGGCCTTGCTGACCAGCTTTCGCAGGCGGGAATGCACGGGAGGATCGGCGGTGAGGATAGTCGGTGCGCCGCCGAAGGGATCGATGCGCTCGCGATATGGAATTTCCGGGCGGCGAACGGTGAAGCGTTCGTGGTCGTGCAGGACGGCTATCACGTCAGCATAGCGGGCGATGATCGTCGTCGGCATGAAGAGCTTGAGCTGGCGCGGAGGACCGTCGAGCAGCGCCGGAAAGTGCGGATAGGGATTCGCGCGGAAGTCGGGATCGAACGGGTTGAAATAGAAATCTGTCTGGGACATCGGCTGCTCCTAGGGAACGGGAACTTAATTGTAGTGAAACCCACCGTGGGTTTCACGCTTCCTTGGGCAGGGGTGACCCCCTGCACCCAGTACTAAAGAAAAGATGCGGGCGGAGTTTACCCTGAGTACTCGTAGGGTCCCTGTTAGAAATTTTTTTGTGTCATTCTTGAGCGAAGCGAAGAATCCCGGCTCTTTTCGGGATCCTAACCTCTCCTTGTCCGAGGAGAGGTCGGCGCGAGCCGAAGGTGAGCGACGGGTGAGGTGCAACGTTGGCCGGCGTAGTTGTGCGTAGCTGTGCTGCTGTCGGGCAGCGGACTCAGTGTCTGTGAATTGCGATTAGACGAGTTAACGTTGGTGCGCTGTCAGGCGTTGCACCTCACCCGGCGACACCGCGCTTTGCGCGGCTTACGCCGACCTCTCCTCGGACAAGGAGAGGTTAAGATCTCGCTCCTTGAGCGCGCGATGACGTTGGTGATTTAATCGGGCCTCGTATCGCACAAATTGTTCGAGGGCCGCTTATGGCTTATGCACCTGACGACCGGGCTATTTACGACGCCGACAGCCATATCATGGAGCTTCCGGATTTTCTGCAGAAGTACGCCGAGCCTGGCCTGCGCGCGGACATCCCGGCGGTCAGTTACAGCGCGTCGCTCGTCACCGATGAGGAAGTCGCGGAAATCATGGCGCGTGGCGGGCGGCATTCGGAGCAGCACGTCGCGGAGATGATCGCGCTCGGCGATCGACTCATCGAGAGCTCGAAAGAGATCCAGGCGCTGGGCGCGTTTGACGGGCGTGAACGCTCGAAGGCCATCGACATGCTCGGTTTCAAGAAACAGCTCGTGTTCGCGACGCATAGTGTGGCGATGCCGTTTTCGCCGAGCTCGAAGATTGCGCCGAAGCTGCGGTACGGCGCCGCGCGCGCTCATAATCGGCACATGGCGGACTTCTGCGCGCATGACCCGCGACTGATGGGGGTCGCGATCGTGCCGCTGGAAGAACCGGAACTCGCGCTCGAGGAACTCGAATTCGCGCTCAAGAGCGGCGCGAAGGCAATCTGGGTGCCGCACCACGCGTGCGGCGGCCGGTCGCCCGGCCACGTCGAGCTCGATCGTTTCTGGGCGAGGCTGGTCGAGTCGAATACACCGTTCGTGATGCACGTCGGCGGCTCGCCGCTGCAACTCGACAAGGCGTGGATCAACAACGGCCGTCCGCCGGTCAAAGATTGGATGGGCGGCGGCGAGAATCTTCGCACCAAGGATATGGCAGTGCTCCACGAGGGCCCGGAAACGTTCCTTTCGATGATGTTGATAGACGGCGTGTTCGAGCGTTTCCCCAAACTGCGCGGCGGATGTATCGAGCTCGGCGCCGGATGGGTGCCGTCGCTGCTGGTGCGGCTGGACTGGGTGGTGAAGATTTGGAGCAAAACTGACACGAACCTTGCCCGCTTCACGCGCAAGCCGTCCGAGCAGCTCACGCAGCAGATGGCGTTCACACCGTTTGTGTTCGAGGACGTCGGCGCGCTTATCGATCAGTCAAACCCGGAGCTGTACCTGTTCTCGACCGACTATCCGCATACCGAGGGCGGCCGCAATCCGATCGCCCGCTTCGAGGCGGCGCTCGGAAATCGGCCGGAGCCGATCCGCGAACGGTTCTACTCGGAGAATTTTCTCCGGATTTTTTCAGAAGCCCGTGCCTAGCAGCTCGAATGAAATTAGCGTGATATCCGCTCAGCGGCGGCGGACTTGAGAGTCCGCCGCCGCTCTTGCATGCGCACGCATCTGCTTAAGGCTCGATCAAACTCCGGCGCGGCTCGGGCGCATCCTGAGAATCTGGCGGATCCCCCACGCTGTGGAATGTGAGTCGCGAACGCATTCGCGGAGTACTCCGAGATAGCCGCGCGTCACGTGCACGGACTCCTTGAAGTCGGACTTCGACATCAGGACACGATGAAGCTCCGGCAGCCGATAGAACGGAACGCTCGGATAGAAGTGATGCTCAATGTGATAGTTGACGTTCTTCGGCGCGACGAAAATGTGGTCGAGTACGGACGCGCGCGTGGACCTGGTCTGCGCGTAGGCGTTGGCGCGGCCCTCGATGGCGGAATGCTCGGCGATACTGCGGACGCGGAAGATCACGATCAGCCAGGTGAACAACGGAACAAACCAGTACATCGCGAGTAGATGAAGCGCGCCGAACCATGCGAACATCGCGACGACCGCGGCGTAAAATCCGTATCGAGCCGCCAGAAAGCCGCGGCTGACGCCAGTGTCCCGCGACAAAAGCATGACCGCTAGCTTCAGATAGTAGATAGCGCCGAGCCCGGAGACGTCGCGCAGCATCAACATCGTGAGCCGCCGCCGCTGCTGAGGAAACACCCAGGTCGCGTCGCCCTGCCGGCGCGCCCAGTCGGGATCCTGGCCGGTATTCAAATAGCGATGATGCGCGAAATGGTTCTTGCGGTAAGCGCGCGCCGAAATGAGGTTCGGCCATGCCAGGATAATCTCGGCGGTCCAGTCGTTGAGGCGCCGGCCTCTGAACAGGCGATAGTGAACGCCGTCGTGCATCAGAATGAGCAGCGCGTGTTGCCGCGCTCCAATGAACGCAACTGTCAGCAGGTACACGACGGGGTTGAAGAAGCGTCGGCATAGACAGACTGCGGCCAGTATCAGCGTCCACTCGGCGACGATGTGAAAGGTACTTCTGAGCGGGCTCAGAGCTGACAATTGGTGGAGTTCGTCGCGCGTGAGCTTGATTGGAATATTGCCCGCGAAGTCGTCCGACGGACGACTATCTGCGAGTCGTTCGCTTGCCAAATCGATGTTCATATTTTTCCTCGTTTCGTTTTTAGGATTGAGAAGTCAATTCTTCGGAAGCCTGAGGGCCGGATTCAGAGCTGGGCGTGCGCGGCAGGAATTTCCTCGACTCTGGCCGCAAAGCGATTCGCCGCCGGCCTCAACCGATCGGAATTGTCGAACCGGATAGTCAGATAGTTGTCCGGGCTTTCGATCCTCAACCGATGAACGTTCGAGGTTAGCTTCGCCAGCGCTTCCCCTTCGAGAATCATCGGCTGAACCCATGGCAGACCCTGACCGGGGCATTCGAGATACGGATACTCGACGGGCGCGCCGGCGTTGACGAAGCCCATAGCGGTGTAAAATCCGCCATGACTTCCGACCGCCAGATAGACCAGCACCGCGCGCGGGTTTCGTCGAACAACCTGAACCGCGATACCGCGCCAGGCATGCATACCGGCGCCGCGCGTCAGCGACCAATGGTCGCTGCACTCCAAAACGGACCGAGGCGCGAGATGCGAGAGATCAGGCTCGCGACAGCTTTGCGGAAAGGCCTCGAGGTTATGCAGCGCGACACCGGCCGTCATGCGTTCCGCTGGGTCATGTTCTGTCTCGAACAACCCGCAAATATCCGCGGCGTTCAGACGAACCATATTTGCGGCACGGGTGGCGCCCGCATCCTGGTAGCTGGCGCCATGCCGGGCGCGCGCGTCGGCTAGTCGTTGGGCGAAAACGCTTCGTTCGCCTTCTGTGGTTAAGAGGCGCAATTCCATTGGTAATCTCCTTTTTTCTGATGAGCGATTGCAAAAATGGACGGCAAAAATGGAAGGGGAGGTGCGGCTGGATCAACGCGCAGGCGGCCCGCGGGGTGTCGGAATTATCGGGCGGCGATACTGAACCGTAAAAACTTGACTCTTTAGCGGTCCGAATTTCGCACATCCGATCATTGGAACAGTAGACCTGGGGTCACTTTTAGCTCCATTCGCTAACACAGAGTCAACAGGTGGCACGAAAAAATCTCGGCTTCTTTTCCCGGCCTGTTTTATGTTAAGTAAACAATACGTTGGCAGCGTCTAGACAGGTTGTGTTGATTTTACAGAACCAATGTCAAGTCTGCTGAAGGAGTCGCGACAATGATTGTGACAAGAAAGCGTTCTTCGACTTTCGACGGATTAGCAGCCGATATAGTGAAGACCAGCGAGGCTTCGCGCTCTTTGTCGTCCGCTTCCCACCGCGTCCATTCGGAAATTCGGTTTCTCGAGCAACACGACTACGCGCGCCCGCTGCGTAGATCGCTGGGACGCGTCGAGATTCGAGCGATAGTTGCGGAAGCCAGACGTTCGGTATGGCCGCATTTGAACGAGGAACCCGTGAGACTGGTTTCGCCGGGGGAATTCACGCGATTCTGGTCGGGGTTGGGAGTTCAGTTCCGGCTGACAAGCTGAGCGGACCTGCGGGTCTTGCCCTATTGGGGTTTTACGTGCGAAAAATGGGCGGGTCGCGGCTGCCTCTGATTTGCGTGAACACGGCGCATCATCCGGCTGCGGTCGGTGCGGCATTTTCTCACGAAATGGGCCATCACCTGACCGGCCAGCTCTTTGATTCGCACAGAGACCACGCTCAGCTCCTGGCCTATACCTCTTACGGGGAGCATCTGGAGGAGCCGGAGGAGCTGGCGGCGGACGTCCTAGTGAGCTTGGGGGTGTATCCGAAATCAGTTGCGCGGAAAATTTTTATGAACACCGAGGAAAAGAAGATACCGAGATCCGCCGCCGAAGAACTTCCGGGCGCGGTATCTGCGACGGTGCTCAAATACTTTGAGGTCCGATATGGTCTCAGTTTCGGCGAAAGGCTGCCCTCTACCAGGAAACTTCAGTACCTGGCTGGACTGATTCATTTTGCAAAATTGAGACGCGCCCTGCTTACCGAGTACGATCTATGAGCCAGAAGAACAGTCTCGGGCGGCTGATAAAGCAAAAACGCAAAGAACTCGATTTGACGCAGCGCGCGCTGGCAAAGCAGCTCGGCGTCGAAGCAAGTCACGTCGCATACCTCGAGAGCGGAAAGCGCAAACCGTCGTTGACGCTGATGGCCCGGCTCGAAGACGCGCTTGGCGTCAGCCGACAGCAGATTTTTCTTCTCACGCATCCCGAGTCTGCCGCGGTGGTGAATCCCAGCGACAGTATTCCACCGCGCGAACGACCCGCTGACGAGTGGCGTCAGTTCATCACCGATCGTGCCTTCGTCAAGCGGCATCAGATCACGCGGCGCGAACTTCGAGCGTTCAAGGAATTGAGCCTGCTTGGCTACGTCCTTTCGCGACATCAATTGTTGGCGATCCTGACGATGATTCGCGAGCCCCGGGATGGCTAGCGACGACGCCTGAGCTTTGACGTTCTCCCGCCAGCGCGCCTCGAGGGGCGCGCGAGTTTTTCCACAATTCCGAATCGAAATGCGGTCGCGGCACTCATGCCGATGCGCGACAATTGCGCGAATTCGTACTGAGATCATCAGCGAGGCTTGCAGTGCAGAAATTTTACGAAATTCCCGACAGTCCCGCGGGACGCCAGCTTGCGTGGTATCTCGAGCGCGTCAGCTCCGCGGGCGAAGGCGCGTCCGAGACCGAACTCGACGCTCGATGCGCTCTGAAGATGAATGTGCGCGCGCCGTTTCCGTATCCGCACGAAGTGATGACCGGCGGATGGGAGCGATGCTGCGAGAGCTACGGCGATTTCACAGTGGCGTCGGTCGAGCAGATTTCGGACTTCCACCTGACAGCCAGGTTGGAGAGCGCCAGCAAGAAATTTCGGCTGTCGATCGAGGTCGAAGACCGCGAGCCGCATCGAATCACCGTGCTCAATCGCGAGCGTATCCTGGATTTCGAGGTAGTGTCGTGCGAGGCGACGATTGCGGACGCGGCCGTGCTCGCGGACATCGAGCGGCGATGCCCAATCGTGCTTGGCGACGGCGTCACGATGACGATCGAGCGGGGCGACGACTACTTTGCGTTTACGCGGCTGATGGACGACTTCGTGGTCGCGCTGGGTTGCGTGGATGGAAAGCCGGCGGGCGTCAACGTGGCCGCGCTGCATACCGTGCGGGTGGGAGAGCGCAATTATCGCGCCCACGCGTTCGCACACCTGCGCATTCTTCCGGAGCATCAGAAGAAAGGCCTGTGGGGCGCGATCAACCGCGTTTTCGACCAGAAGTATCCGAAAGGATCGTCAGACGGAGAAACCGCGTACGTGTCGGTTGATAACGCCGCGATGCTGCGAGGCTTTGCCGGCGCGCCGCGATGGAGCATTCATGCGATTCGCGCGCAACTTGTGTGCGCGTCGCTCGCCGGTCCGCAGGTCGGACGACCGGCCCTCCCGCGCGATGCGTCGCGAATCGTCGAGATTCTGAACGCAACGCACGAATCCGACGAGATGTACTTGCCGTACACGGTGGAGTCATTCACCGCGCGCGTCGAACGGTCGCCGCGCGACTACTGCTGGGAGCGAGTGCGGATGACGGATCGCGCGGTGGTGGGCGTGTGGCCGGCGGGCGACACGGTGCGGTTCATAATCGAGTCGAAGGGCAACCGCGTCGAGTCGCGGCGCGGTCTCGCGCTGGATTGGGGGTTTTTATCGGGCGCGGAAGACGAGTTCGAGGCGCTTCTCCGCGCGCAATGCGGATGGCTTTCCGATCGCGGTCTGGACCGACTGTCGCTGTTCACGTCGGAGGCGTCCGCCGGATACGAGCGCGTGCGCGCCCTGGCGAGCGAGTTGGAACGGTACGTAGTGATTTCATTCGGCATCCCGGAGCCACCGGGCGCAGCCGCCCGCGCCTTGTACGTCGATCCGATTTACTTTTAGGATCACGCTGGCCGCGGAGCAGTTAGCACAGTAGCATCACGGTAAAGCTGATCGACGCAAAGAGGAGAGGCCATATGGAGCTGGCACCCAAGCGGGCCGGATTCGCGCCCGAACGAATCAATCGAATCACCGAACACCTGGACAAGAACTATATCGCGCCCAGCAAAAGCAAAATCGCCGGCTGCCAGACTCTGGTGGCGAGACACGGCCACGTAGCCTATTTCAAATCGCAAGGCTTGATGGATCGCGAGCGCCGCAAGCCGATGGCGGACGATACAATCTTCCGGCTCTATTCGATGACCAAACCGATCGCGTCGGTGGCTCTGATGACTCTCTACGAGCAGGGTCACTTTCAGCTCAACGATCCGGTGTCGCGTTTCATTCCGGCGTGGCGCGATCAGAAGGTGTGGGTGTCGGGCGAAGGCGCGAGCATGGAGACTGCGGCGCCGGCGCGGCCGATGACGATGCGTCACGTGCTGAGCCACAGTGGCGGACTTACCTACGGCGCCACCAATCATCCTGTTGACCGTGCCTATCGCGAAGTCGGCGTGGGACGCGGCGCGGGCGAGACGCTTAGCGGGTTTGCGGACAAGCTCGCGAAGGTGCCGCTGCGTTACCAGCCGGGAGAGCATTGGATGTACTCGCTGTCGACGGACGTATGCGGCTACCTGGTCGAGGCGATTTCGGGAAAGCGCTTCGACCAATATCTGCAAGAGACTATTTTCGATCCGCTCGACATGAAGGACACGTCGTTCATGGTGGCGCCGCGCAAGACGGATCGTTTCGCGGCTAACTACGAGCGACAGGCCGACAAAACGCTGAAGCTGATCGACGATCCGGAGCGCAGCAACTATCTGAAGCAGCCCACCTTCTTTTCGGGCGGCGGAGGACTTACCGGCACGGCGGCGGACTACTTGCGCTTCTGCGAGATGCTGCGGCGCGGCGGCGAGCTGGGCGGCGCGCGCATCCTGGGACCTCGCACGATCGAGTTGATGCATCGCAACCACCTCGCCGGCGGCAAAGACCTAAGCCAGATGGCGATTGGCGCGTTCTCGGAAACTGCGTACGAAGGGGTCGGGTTCGGGCTCGGCTTCGCTATGACGCTCGGACAGGTCGAGGCGGGCGGTCTCGGCGGCGGCGAGTATTACTGGGGCGGCGCGGCCTCGACTATCTTCTGGGTGGACCCGAAGGAAGACATGGTGGTGATTTTCATGACCCAGCTGATGCCGTCGGCCACCTTCAACTTCCGCGGACAACTCAGGAACATCATCTATTCGGCAATCGTCGAGTAAGTGGGCGAGGAGACCTTGAATGAAAGCTGCGGTCTACTATCAAAACGGCGGTCCGGAAGTCCTCAAGTACGAGGACGTTCCCGATCCCGAGTGCCATCCCAAAGGCGTGGTGATTCGCGTCGAGGCTGTAAGTATCGAGGGCGGCGACACGCTCAATCGTTGGCATGGCGCGCTGTTCAGTAAGCCTCATGTTGTTGGCTACCAGGCCGGCGGCGAGATCGTCGAGGTAGGTTCGGAGGTGACAGACCTGAAGGTAGGCCAGAAGGTCACCACCGTTAATGCTATGGGCTCACATGCGGCGCTGCGATCGGTGCCGGCGCGCAACGCGTGGCTGGTGCCACGCGGATTCGACATCAAGCTGGCCGCGGCCATCCCCGTTCCGTTCGGCACCGCGGACGATTGCCTGTTCGAATTCGGCAAGCTGAAGGCGGGAGAGACAGTGCTGGTGCAGGCGGGCGCGAGCGGTGTCGGCGTCGCGGCAATTCAGCTTGCCAAGCGAGCCGGTGCTACAGTGCTGGCGACAGCGTCGAGCAACGAGCGGCTGGAGCGGCTGAAGCCGCTAGGTCTCGATCATGGGATCAACTATAAGACTGATGACGTCGTAAAGTCGGTCATGAAGATTACCCATAACCGGGGCGTCGACCTGGTTGTTGACCCTGTAGGTGGCGCGACGTTGCAGGGCAGCCTGCTATCACTCGCCTATCGCGGGCGGGTCTCGATGGTCGGCGCCGCGGGACGCGAAGCCATGACGGTTGACGTATCGTCGTTGATGGCGGGCAATCGCTCCCTGACCGGAGTTTTCCTGGGCGCCGAAATAGGCACCGATCGTGCCCATAACATGATCCAGCGGCTGATCGACGAGGCTGCCCGCGGCGAATTGAAGGTCGTGATCGATCGAACCTTTCCGTTATCGGAGGCCGCCGCGGCGCACGCTTACATCGAGAGTCGGCAGGCAGTCGGAAGGGTTCTTCTAATCCCATAGGGTTACAATTTCCGCGGACTCAGTTAGCGAAGAATGCCGGCGGCAGCGAAAGCAAGGCCTCGTATCGAAGCAACAATCCCTGCACCACGTCCGGTCAGAGAGTGGTTTGGGATTCCCATTTCGCCGAGGCTCAGCGCGGAAGTCCCTGGGCTGATGCTGCTAGGGCTTGCGCTAATCGTCAATGCAATATTGCTTTGGCCGGAAGTTCGCATTGAGCGGGTGCCGGTCAACGACCTGAGCTTCCATATCGCAGCATCGAAACGCCTGGCTGACAGTCTTACCACGGGTGACTCGTTCCTTGACCCATGGATGTCGCAATGGGCGCTGGGATATCCACTGTGGCACTTCTATCAGCCGCTCCCGCACATGGTAGCGGGGTTGTGGCTTTCAATAACGAGTCATTTCGCTTCGGCACCTGCGTCATTCGCCGTGCTCTACTATCTGTTGATGGTAGTGTTACCAGCTTCGACCTATCTGGGTGCGCGCCTATTAGGTCTTGAGCCGCTCGCGGCGGGTTTCGCGACAATTCTTATCCTGGGAGTTAGCGAGGTCGGCGACCTCAGCCGCTATGGGCTGTCTTACGGTGCGTATGTTCGACGCGGTTCCGGCCTTTACACCCAACTGATGTCCTACAACCTGCTGATGCCGGCGCTAGGACTCGCCAACTACTCGCTCAACACAGGCCGGCGGCGAATCCTGGCGGCTTTCCTGATTGCGGCTACCGCACTGTCACATGTCGTGTTCGGCTACGCGCTAATTGTCTCGATAGCAGTCATCGCGCTGGTCGGACCGCGTGGCGACCGCTCGCGGCGAGTCGTCCGCGCCGCATCGATCCTGATTCCCGCCGTCATCCTACTCGCGTGGTTCGTCGTTCCGATGCTGCTGGCCAGCGGCGAGGCGAACCGCTGCCGCTGGGATGACGTTTGGAAGTTCGACTCGTGGGGAGCGCGCAACATAATCAACACGCTGTTCTCGGGGCGCTTTTTCGACGACGGCCGCCTACCTGTTATGACGCTGTCGATTGCGGCCGCGTCGCTGCTCGCGCTGTATCGGTGGAGAAGGCCGATGCCGCGACGTCTGCTGGTTCTTACCGCGGTGTGGCTGGCGATTTTTTTCGGCCGCACGACCTGGGGATACTTCATGCTCGCGCTGGGACTGCCCGGGACGTTTCACGTCAGCCGTTTCGAATCTGTTTTCGAACTGTTCGCCGTGTTGTTGACGGCCTGGGCGTTTGCCCAAGTCGTCAAGGTCGCCCGGCGGGCCGGATCCGCGGCTAAACTCGCGACCGTGATCGTATTGGGCGCCATGGCGATCGTGATTTTCGCCGAGCGCGCGAGTTACCTGCGCCTGAACAACCTATGGGGCGACGAAAGTCTTGCCGAGATCGCGCGCGAGGGCCCCGATCTCGACGCGTCGCTGGCTGACATCCGCACGATAATGCGCGAGCGCCCGGGCCGCGTATGGAACGGTCCGACGGGAATGTGGGCCAGGAGTTTCTTAATCGCCGCGTCGCAGCCGTATTCGTTTCTGACGCTGGCCGGCTTCGATGAGCTCAGCTTTCTCTATCACAGCTTGTCGTGGGGCGCTGACGTGACGGCCGAACTCGACGAGAAGGATCCTTACCAGGCCCAGCTATTCGCGATGCGCGCGGTGCTTGCGCCCGTGACTCACACAGCGCCCCCCAATTGGAAGCGTCGCGCAATTCACGGCCAGCTCGCCGTCTACGAAGCTTCCAGTGAGGGTTACTTCGGCCTGGTGGATATTGGCGCGCGCTACGATGGTTCCTTATCGAGCGTGCTCAACCGCGACTGGGGATGGATGCAAAATCCCGGGGTGCGCGCCGGCGCGGTGGTCGCGCTCGGAGGCGATCTCAAGGGAGTGCCGGAATGGAAAATGTTTCAAGCACTGCCGCCGCCCGATCCGCGATTTTTGACTCCGCGCGGAGAAGTGGTTTCCGAAAGCAAACAGGGTGAGACCTATAGCGCGCGACTGGCATTGCTTCGACCTTGTTACGCGTTGCTCAAGATCACGTACTTTCCAGGGCAGGAAGCCACCGTTGACGGTAAGCCCGCGCCAATCTATCGCGTGTATCCCGATTTCTGTGCGATCCCGGTCGGCACGGGGGAACATCAAATCGAAGTGCGATACCGTCCCGGACCTATCAAGCCGATATTGCTGATCGCCGGCTTCATCCTGGTGGGCTTGATCGCGCAAGCGATGCGCAGGCCGAGCTACGCTGCGATGGAACGCAGGATTACCGCGCGGCTGGCGGAAATCGCGACCCCTTGGGACACTCCCAGGACGCGAACGGCGCTGGCGCTCGCAGTTCTGATCCTGCTCTTCACGCACACCCTGTTCGGCGGCAAACTGATCGACGGCCATGACTCGCTCGAGTACCCGCCTCGGCTGACTGAATTCGCCAAAATACTTGGCGACCATCAATTCCCGCCGGTATGGGCGCCGGATCTCGGCGCTGGGCATGGACAGCCGCTTTTCGAGTTCGCGCCGCCCTTGATCTACGCGATAGCACTGCCTTTCTTCAAAGTCGGCTTCTCGCTGGCGAACTCGCTTCAATTTGGATCGGCAATTCTGTTCGCTCTCGGCGCGATCGCGATATTCCTCATAGGCCGAGAACTCTCGTTTTCCCGTGTCGCGTCGATCTGCGCGGCAGGCGCGTGGCTGTTCGCGCCGTATCAGTCTCTGGACATGTACGTGTCTGCGCGATTCGCCGAGTCGTCCGCTATTGCAGTGGCTCCCGTGGCGCTGCTCGGGCTGATCATAGCTCTTCAACGCCCGACTGCAATCAGTGTGCTGCTAGGCGCGCTTGCCATGGCGATGTTGCCGCTCGCACACAATGCGATCGCGCTCCTGATGTTCCCGGCATTCGCGGCGATAGTCGCGGTTCGTTCCATCGTCTCCGAACATCGGCTGAAAACCGCCGCGGCCGGCGCTGGCGTGATGGTCGGTGGACTGGGACTCAGTGCGTTTTTCTGGCTTCCGGCATTGCTTGAACGCGACTTAGTAAAGACCGACCTTCTGCGCACCGGCTTCCTCAATTGGACCAACTACATTATCTGGCCGTCACAGTTGTTTTGGTCGCCGTGGGGATTCGGCTACGCGTCACGCGGTCCGACCAACGGTATCTCGTACTCGCTCGGACTCGCTCACATAGCCTTGGCGGTCGCGGGACTCGTTATCGCGACACGCGCGGCGAATCGCACTCGCCGCCTTGACGCCATCGTCTTTGCCGGCGCAGCGACTGTAGCCGCACTGCTAGCCACCGATTTGTCGTGGACGATTTGGGAGCACGTCGAAACGCTCCAGTACCTCGCTTATCCGTGGCGCACCTTATGCGTTCCGGCGCTGTTCATGCCGCTGCTGGCTCTGTACGCGTTCGAACGACTAGGCCCCCGGCTGGCGTGCGCCGCGCTTGCAGTCGTTGTGCTGCTCAACGTCACGCACACCGCACCCAAAGGAATTCAGACTTATGATGAAGCCTACTACGCGGCAGACTCAATCGCTCACCTGGGTCTGAACACGTCGACTCGCGAAGAGTACGAGCCGCGAACCGTGCAATACCGTCCTTACTTCGACAGCGTCCTGCTCAAGGGCGTCCGCTCCGCGCCGGTCGTACATCAACTTGCCGTCAACTCGCATAATCAGTCGTTCACGGTCGATGCAAGCGAACCCACGCTCATGCAGGATTCGATTTTCGACTATCCGGGATGGACGGTGCTGGTCGACGCTCGGGAAGTTGCGACTTCGCCTGCATCAGTCAGCGGCGAGATAACCTTCACCGTTCCGGCCGGGACACACAATGTGTCAGTCGAATTGCGCCCTACTCCCATCCGTCGGTGGTCGCTCTATGCGTCCTTAGCTACCGTCGCTTTGATGACTGCGTTCCTGATGCTCTCGCTCTTCACGGCCTCAAGTCGCGCTGAGCCTGTCGAAGAGCCCACACCTAAAAGAGTTGCTAAGGCTCGCGTCAGGAAATCACGCGACTAACCTGCGAATATCTCCTCGAAGAAATCATCCATAGCCTTCCACGATCGCGCGTCCACGAGTTTGTTGTATCCGATGCCGGGCATCCCGAGGCTGTCCGAATTCGGGTTCGTGAAGCTGTGCTTGGCGCCTCCATAGGTGATCACCTGCCAGTCGGCGCCCGCTTTGATCATCTCTGCCTCGAAGGCGTTCACCTGCTCGACCGGGATCAACGCGTCATCGGCGCCAGTGCAGACCAGGATTTTCGCTTTGACCTTTCCAGCCTCTGCCGGTCGCTGCGTCTGGAGGCCGCCGTGAAAGCTGACGATGCCCTTGAGTGGCGCGCCGTCGCGAGCGAGTTCCAGCGAGAACGTGCCGCCCATGCAAAAGCCGATCGCGGCGAGTCGGCTGGCGTCGGTCTGCGGTAATGACGCGAGATGATCGAGCGCGACTCGCCCGCGTTTGCGAAGTTTCGCCGGGTCCGCAAATAGCGGTCCAGCATGCTTCATCGCTTCCTGCAAATTTGCGAGTTCGATGCCGTTGCCGTACGGATCGCCGGCGAACGCGACGAATCCAAGCTCTGCAAGCCGCTCGGCGCGTTTCTTCGCGTGTTCGCCCAAGCCGAAAGCTTCCGGCATCACGAGAACGCCGGGGCGCTTGCCCGACTTCTTGTCGTCGAAAGCAAGATAGCCGCGCAGAGTAACGTCGCCGTCCTTGTATTCGATTGTCTCTGTCTTCATGCGAATCTCCGATGGTTGCGAATCAACGCAATCTTGCACGATTCGACCATTTTCTGGAAGCCGCGAAATAGTTGTAAGTTATCGCAGATCCAGGATCGAGGAGACGAAAGATTCGCGCCATGCCGCGAGTTTTGCCAGGAGTTGGTCTATGGCAGATCCCGATTTCAGTCAGTTCAAGCTCGTGCACAAAGGGCATTCGTTCGAAGAATTCTGCGAAGGCCAGGTCTTCGAGCATCATTGGGGCCGCACGATTAACGCCGGCGACAATTCGCTATTCACCACGGCGACGCTCGCGCATTGCCCGCTCTACTTCAACGCCGAGTATGCGCGCGCGCACGGTCATCCCGACGTGGTGGTAAATCCGATGCTGGTCGCGTGCACGGTGGTCGGCCTTTCGGTCGAGGACTTGAGTGAAGCGGGCGGACCGTTCCTCGGCATCAACGGTTTGGAATTTCATCGCCCGGTCTATCCCGGCGATACGTTGAGCGCGCGCAGCACCGTCGTCTCGACGCGCGAATCCGCCAGTCGCGGCAACTTCGGAATCGTCACGTGGCGCACCGAAGCCCGCAATCAACGCGACGAACTCGTCATCAGCTACGAGCGGACCAACCTGGTCGCCAAACGCAGAGGAGCGCCATTGTGAGCTATATGACCGACGAGCGGCGGATGATTCAGAGTGCGGCGCGCGACTTCGCGATGAACGAAGTTCTGCCAATCGCGAACAAGCTCGACCCCGAGCAAGGCGACATCCCGATGTCGTTGCGGGACAAACTCGCCGAGATGGGCTACTTCGGCGTCGTCATCCCTGAGGAATACGGCGGCCTTGGCCTCGGTGCGTTCGAGTACGCGCTCATCACCGAGGAACTCGCGCGCGCCTGGATGAGCGTCGCGAGCATAATCGCGCGCGGCAACGGACTCGGCGGCGGATTCACAGCGGCGCAGCGGCGCGAATATCTGCCGCGGATGGCGCGCGGCGAATTCCTCGGCGCGGCTGCCCTGTCGGAGCCGGACGCGGGCTCGGATCTCGCCAACGTCTCTTGCAAAGCGACGCGCGATGGAGACGGCTGGATGCTCAACGGCACCAAGACCTGGTGCACGTTCGCCGACGGCGCCGATTTCATCTCGGTGCTGGCGCGCACCAAGCAGCCGTCCGATCCCCGCCGCCGCCACGAGGGCATCAGCCAGTTCCTGGTGCTGAAGGAGCGCGGCAAGTTTCCGCCGGGGCTGACCGGCTCGCCGATTCGAAAAATCGGCTACTTCGGCTGGAAGACGTGGGAGCTGCACTTCGACAACTTCAAGCTGCCGGCTGACGCGTTGCTTGGTCGCGAGCGCGAAGACCGCGGTGAAGGCAAGGGATTCTACGGCGCGGTCAGCGGGCTCGAGGTGGCGCGCGTGCATACCGCGGCACGAGCGATTGGGCTCGCGCGCGGCGGGCTCGAGGACTCGTTGGCATACGCGCAGAAGCGAATCGCGTTCGGGCAGCCGATCGGAGAATTCCAGGCGATTCGATTCAAGCTGGCCGAAATGGCGACCGAGATCGAAGCGGCGCGACAGCTGATGTACTTCGTCGCTACAGAAGTCGACAGCAAGCGGCGATGCGACAAAGAAGCTTCGATGGCGAAGCTGTTCGCCTCCGAGATGGCCGAGCGCGTCACCAGCCAGGCGCTGCAAATTCACGGCGGCTATGGATACACCAAGGACTTTCCGCTCGAGCGCTACTGGCGCGACGCGCGACTGACGAAAATTTTCGAGGGTACTTCCGAAATCCAGTTGCGGATCATCTCCGATCGCCTGCTGCCGAGGGTAAGAAAGTGAGCGCATCAATCTCGAAGCTGACCGGCACCGGCAATTACTTCGAAGATTTCGAGGTTGGCGCGAAAATGCGTCACGCGCGCGGCACCACTATCGGCGAGATCGAAAATCAGATGCTCACGAAGCTGGTGCTGAACACCGCCGACGGCCACTACAACGAGCATCGCATGCGCTCGACGCAATTCGGCCACCGGCTCGTCTTCGGGCTGGTGACCGGCTCGGTGTGCATCGGGCTGGCGACGCAGGATACCGGCGAAAATGCGCTCGCCGAACTCGGCTTGACGGGCATCAGGTTCACCTCGCCGGTTTTTCATGGCGATACGCTGTATGCCTACAGCGAAGTGCTCGAAAAGCGCGACGCCGATCGCGACGACGCCGGTATCGTGCGCTTCAAGCATTGGGGAACCAAGCATGACGGGACGATCGTCTTCGAAGGCGAGCGCACGGTGCTGATCAAGCGGCGCTCGCATTGGGGCAATCGATGATCGCGCGCACGGGACCGCTGTCGGATGTTCGCGTGCTCGATCTGACGCAGGCGCTGGCCGGTCCGTACTGCACGATGCTGCTGGCTGACCTCGGCGCCGACGTTATCAAGGTCGAGCCGCCCGCCGGCGACATGAGCAGAAGCCTCGGACCGCATCCGGCGGATCGAAAAGGGTGCGACTACGGCGGATACTTCGCCAGCGTCAATCGCAACAAGCGCAGCATCGTGCTCGACATCAAGACCGACGCAGGCCGCGAGACGTTTTTCCAGCTTGTGAAGACGGCGGACGCGGTCGTCGAGAATGCGAAGACGGGCGTGATGGATCGCGCGGGAATCAGTTACGAGCGGCTGCGCGAATTAAATCCTGCGCTGGTCTATGCGGCGATTCGCGGCTTCGGCGATCCGCGCACAGGCCTCAGCCCGTATGCGGATTGGCCCGCGTTCGACATCGTCGCGCAGAGCATGGGCGGGTTGGTCGCGGTCACGGGACCGGAAAGCGGCGGTGGCTACAAAGCCGGCCCCGCGGTCGGCGACATTTATCCCGGCACGCTCGCCGCGCTGGGAGTTGTGTCGGCGATTCACGCGGCGCGTCGGACCGGGCAAGGACAATTCCTCGACGTGGCGATGTATGACGCGATTCTCGCGCTGTGCGAAATGATCGTTTACGCCTATTCGAGCGCCGGCATCGTGCGGGAACCGGGCGGCAACGGGACGCCGGTGCTGTGCCCATTCGATATTTTTCCAACACGCGACGGAGCCGTCGCGATAGCAGCGCCCGGCGAGAATCATTGGAAGATTCTCTGCGATGCGATCGGACGGCCCGAGCTGGCGACGGACAATCGTACCCGCAACGTTAACCGGCGAGTTGCCAATGCCGATTTAGTCCGCGATCACATCGCGGACTGGACAAAAGCGCGCACTACCCGCGATGTCGTGAACGCGATTGGCGGCAAGGTGCCGGTTGGCCCGGTCAACACCGCCAAAGATATTTTCGAGGACCCGCATCCCAAAGCGCGCGGGATGCTGGTCGAGGTCGAGCAGCCCGGGGACAATCCGCCGATTGTGCTGGCGGGATGCCCGATCAAGCTGACGGGAACCCCGTCGGGGATTTACGCGCGCGCGCCGCGACTGGGCGAGCATACCAAGCAGGTGCTGGCTGACGCGGGCATATCAATCGCGCACAAGGAGCAATCATGACGCTTCGACTACGACGTTCAGAGCTTTCGACCCCGGCTTCGAGTCCGAAAATGATCGAGAAGGCGATGGCGACCACGGCCGACATGGTCTTTCTCGATCTCGAGGATGCCGTCGCGCCGGCGCAGAAAGAATCGGCGCGCAAGAATGCCGTCGATGCGCTGCGCAATCTCGATTGGGGAAAAAAGATTCGCGCAGTGCGCGTCAACGGCGCCGATACGCGCTGGGCGCACGACGACGTGATCGAAGTCGTCGAAGGCGCGGGCGACAAGCTCGACGTGATCATCGTGCCGAAGCCGAAGGCGTCGCGCGACATCTGGTTCTTCGACACGCTGCTGACGCAACTCGAGACGAAACTTCATCTGAAAAACAGGATCGGCCTCGAGGCGCTGATCGAGGAGAGCGCAGCGCTCGCGCGCGTCGAGGAAATTGCGGCGTCGTCGCCGCGGCTCGAGGCGCTTATTTTAGGGTTTGGAGATCTTTCTGCCAGCCAGGGCATGCGCTTCGGCGTCGCGAGCGATCCGGCGAATCGATACCCCGGCGACATGTGGCATCATGCGCGGGTGCGGATGATCACCGCGTGCCGCGCCAACGGAATCGACGCGATCGACGGGCCCTTCGGCAATTTCAAGGATCCGGACGGCTACCGGCGCGAGGCGACGTGGGCCGCGACACTCGGCGCCGTCGGCAAATGGGCGATACATCCAAGCCAGATCGAAATCGCCAACGACGTTTTCGCGCCGACGCCGCACGAGATCGAAAACGCGCGCAAAATGTCCGAGGCCTACCAGGCCGCAACGCGCGACGGCGCGGGCGCCGCGGGCGCGGGCGGGATGCTCGTCGATGCGGTCGCGGTGCGGATTTTCGAGGGCGTGCTGGAGCGCGCCCGTCTGACCGGTCGCGCATAAGAGTCACGCCTACGCGGCGCGCGCCAAGGGTTGACCCCTTGGAACCCAATACTACGTGGTGCAGGAGGGTACTGTCTCAGTCTCCGTTCGGGGCAGAGCCAGAATCTTGAATCGCACGCAGCCCATCTCCAGAAACTCCTTCGCGTGCGCGTCGTCAAGCCGATAAAAAATCGAAAGGGTAGTGTACCAAAGTACAATATCAGCCCGTGCCGGAACGGAGTAATTACCGAGGCAGAGCGCTGAAGAAGGTCGGACCAAGTCGCGATTATCCATCGTGGCAACGGCTTTTTCGCTCAACAGAGAGAATGACCTGAAATTGGCGAGCTAACCAAAAGGAGATTGAAATGGCGAAGCAAGGCAAGCCGAATATCCTCATCCTCCAGGGCGATGACATCGGCTGGTGGAACATCAGCTACAACAGCCGCGGGCAAATGGGCTACCGCACGCCCAACATCGACCGTGTGGCCAACGAGGGCGTCGCCTTCACCGACTACTACGCTCAGCAGAGCTGCACGGCGGGCCGAGCCGCGTTCATCACCGGCCAGAATCCGATCCGCACCGGCCTCACCAAGGTCGGTATGCCTGGAGCCGATGTCGGTTTGAGCGCCGAGGATCCAACCATGGCCGAGTTGCTCAAGCCGCATGGCTACGCCGTCGGCCAGTTCGGCAAGAACCATTTGGGCGACAAGGACGAATTCCTGCCGACTATGCATGGCTTCGACGAATTCTTCGGCAACCTCTATCACCTCAACGCGGAAGAGGAGCCCGAGGACCCGGACTATCCGAAGATGCCCGAGTTCAAGAAGCGGTTTGGTCCCCGAGGCGTGCTCCACTGCTGGGCTGACGGCAAGGGTGGGCAAAAGGTCGAGGACACCGGGCCGTTAACAAAGAAGCGGATGGAAACCATCGACGACGAAATAACGGACCATGCGTTGCGCTTCATCGATGAGAGTCACAAGGCGGATAAGCCATTCTTCCTCTGGTACAACACCACCGCGATGCATTTCCGCACGCATCCGGCCGAAAGGCACAGAGGCAAAAGTGGCCAGGGGGATTACAACGACATCATGGTCGCCCACGATGAAGATATCGGCAGGATGCTGGGCAAACTCGACGACCTAGGCATCGCCGATGACACGATCGTGATGTACACAACAGATAACGGACCTCACTACAACAGTTGGCCCGATGCCGGCATCACTCCGTTCCGGTCGGAGAAGAACACCAACTGGGAAGGCGGTTGGCGCGTGCCGGCCTTTGTGCGCTGGCCGGGCAAGATCAAGCCAGGTTCAGTGGTCAATGGCATCGTCACGCACCAGGATTGGCTGCCGACATTCCTGGCTGCCGCCGGAGAATCGGACGTCAAGGAGAAGCTTCTCAATGGCTACAAGGTCGGCAACAAGACCTACAAGGTCCACATCGACGGCTTCAACATGTTGCCTTACCTTAGCGGCGAGGTGAAGGAAAGCCCAAGGGAGTTCTTCTTCTACATCAGCGATGACGGTGACATCCTGGCGATACGCATGCGCGATTGGAAGGTGGTGCTGATGGAGCAACGCGCCAAGCAGCTGCAATGTTGGCTCGAGCCCTTCGTTCACCTGCGGGCCCCAAAGATCTTCCATCTGCGCCGCGATCCGTTCGAGCGGGCCGACGAGAACTCGAACACTTACTATGACTGGATGATCGCACACTGCTACATCATTTACGCCATGCAGGCGATCGTAGCCCAACAGATCGACAACTTCCAGAAGTTCCCCCCGCGTCAGAAGCCGGCCTCCTTCAACCTGGATGCGGTGATGCGAAAACTGGTGGACGCGAGCGGGAGCGGCCCCCACTGACCTGCCATCGGGCATCGACGATAGCTAAGGTGCTGTGTCCGGCGGGGGCGCAGGGCACAGCACCTATCCTGACGCCCTGAGCGCGCCACATATAGATGAACATCCCACGTTAACGTGACGAGCACACTAAAGCCTTATCGCCAGCAAGCCCTGAAGCCCCCGCGCGGCGCGGCCGTCGCCGGCGTGATTTTCTCGTTGCTGACGATCGTTGGGCTGGGGCTCGTCCGCTACGCTGTCCCGGCTGATCTGTCCCTGCCTGGTATCTGGCTAACCGAGCCACACCACCGAAACGCGGTACGGTTTGCCCTCAACCTTGTTCCATTTGCCGGAATCGCATTTCTGTGGTTCATCGGTGTGCTCCGCAACCGCATCGGAGAGCTTGAAGATCAATTCTTCGCGACCGTATTTCTGGCCAGCGGATTGCTGTATGTGGCTTGCCTGTTCGGTTCTGCGGCGGTGATGGCGGCGCTGGTTGAGTCGGTGGCGACAGGCAGTATCGCAAACGAGACCTACTACTTTAATCGCCATGTTAGCGACGCACTACTGAACCTGTTCGCCATGAAGATGGCAGCAGTCTTCATGTTCACAACCTGCACCATAGGCTTGCGCACCGCCATTTTCCCGCGCTGGCTGGCATTCCTGGGCTACGCGTGTGCCTTGATACTATTGGCAGTGATCGCTAACTGGAAATGGATCACGCTGGTCTTCCCAATCTGGATGCTGGTGGTTAGCGTGCACATTTTATCGGCGGATTATCGCTCTCGACATGCTGGAACGGCCGGTGGAGAACACCATCAGGCTTAAGGACTAACCAAACACTCAAGGCCCAGACGCAAATGACAGAGCAGCAGACTCCGCAGAGCGCACCGGCCCTCGACGTTTCGACCAGACTCGCCGTTGATCGCACGCGCGTTGCGTACGAGCGGACGATGATGGCGTGGATCAGAACGGCGACTTCGTTAATCACCTTCGGCTTCACCATCTACAAATTCTTTCAGATCGAAGCGCCGCCGCCCGGACGACCGAATCGCCTGATCGGGCCACGCGGCTTCGCTTTCATACTGGTGAGCATCGGACTCTTCTCACTGATCCTGGCGACCCTTGAATACCGCCAGGATATCCGAGGGCTCGGAGCGGAATACGTCGGCAGGCGGCGCTCCCTGGCAGTGATAGTCGCCGCAATGATCTCGATACTCGGGATACTTGCGCTAATCGTGATACTTTTTCGTCAATAGTACGATCCGCGCGCGATGCTCGCGGTGCGGGCCCCGGTTGCGTCACGCGCCCTGCTCGACGGGCTCATTTCGGCGCGCAGACTTGTCAGAATATCAGACATCAGGCTAACATCTGTTAGGTAAATCCAGTTCCGCCCCGCACCCGCGAAGGACTCTTATGAGATTCGGACTCTTCTATGAACATCAGCTTCCCCGTCCGTGGGAGGAAAAGAGCGAACTGCAACTGATCCAGGACGCGCTCGACCAGATCGAGCTGGCGGACAAGCTCGGCTTCACCAATGTGTGGGAAGTGGAGCATCACTTTCTGGAAGAGTACTCGCACTCGAGCGCGCCTGAAGTTTTCTTGGCCGCGGCGAGCCAGCGCACCACGAATATGCGGCTCGGCCACGGAATCGTGCTGACCGCGCCCGGCTACAACCATCCCGCGCGCATCGCCGAGCGAATCGCGATGCTCGACCTGGTCTCGAAAGGACGCGTCGAGTTCGGCTCGGGTGAGTCGGGATCGCTCGCGGAGCTCGGCGGCTTCAATCTCACGCCCGCTCTGAAACGCGAGATGTGGCGCGAGGGGCTCGAGACCGCGCTGCGTTGCATGACCGAGGTTCCGTTCGGCGGCGTCGACGGCAAGTACGTCAAGATGCCGCCGCGCAACGTGGTGCCGAAGCCGGTACAGAAACCGCATCCGCCGGTGTGGGTCGCATGCTCGCGCCGCGAGACGATCCTGCTCGCAGCGGAATGCGGCATCGGCGCCCTGACCTTCTCGTTCATCGATCCGGAGGAAGCGGTGCATTGGGTCGGCGACTACCGCAGGACGCTCGCGGAGAAGTGCGTCCCGATTGGCAGCGCGATCAATCCCGAGATTTCGTGCGTTACCCCGATGATGTGCCACCAGAGCGAACGCGAGGCTATCCTGCGCGGGCTCGAGGGCGGCAACTTCTTTGGCTACTCACTCGGCCACTACTACGTCTTCGGCGATCACAAGCCGGGGGTGTCAAACGTGTGGGAGGAGTTCACTAATAAGCGCGCCGAGCGCGGGTACTCGCCCGACGTCGCAATTGCGATGCGCCAGCGCCGGCTGAGCGCGCGGCTCGACAACGATCAGGGCGATCAGCAGGGCTTGCGCGGCGCGGTCGGCACGCCGGATCAGTTGCGCGAGTATTTCAGGCGCTTCGAGGACGCCGGCGTCGATCAGATGATTTTCGTGATGCAGGCGGGGAAGAACCGCCACGAGCACATCATGGAGTCGATCGAGCTGTTCGGTAAGCAAGTGTTACCCGAGTTCGCGGAGCGCGACGTCGCCATCCGCGCCAGGAAGATGAAGGAGCTCGAGCCGATCATCGAGATGGTGATGAAGCGCAAGCACGACGACGCTCCCAAGATGCCGGCGGACTACCTGATCGAGGCGCTCCCGAAGCGGCTCATCCAGCAGGTCGGCGGCAAAGAGATGCTCGACAAGCTCGAGGGCGACTCAGCGATCGGCATTCCGCGGCCGCAGAATCTGCAGGAGCGGCTCCAGCAAGGAATCGTTCCGCAGCGCGGGTCGAACGGCGAGGGACTGAAGTAGGAGAAGTTCAGAGGCGCGCTCGTCTGACGGTCGCGCGCGTCACTTCGGTTTTGAGATCGCTCCGCATTGGCGCAGCTGCTCCAAATCCGAGTTGGCGAAGCCCCAGTCGCGCAGCGCTTCCTCGGTATGCTCGCCGGGGCGCGCCGGCGGACCCTGAATTGCGCTCGGCGTCCGCGAGAATCGAGGCGCGGGCCCCGGCTGCGTCACGCCGCCATCCTCGACGAAAGTTCCGCGATGCTTATTGTGCGGATGCTTCGGCGCTTCAGCCATGTTGAGTACCGGCGCGAAGCAAATGTCGCTGCCCTCCATGATCTTGCACCATTCGTCGCGGGTCTTGGTGAGGAACAGCGTCTTCAGCCGCTCCTTCATCGCCGGCCACGACTTGCGATCCTGCTGATGCGGCAGCTCCTGGCCCTGCAGACCCGACAGCCGGAGCAATTCGGCATAAAATTTTGCCTCGATCGATCCGATCGCGACGTACTTGCCGTCTTTGGTTTCGTAGACTTCGTAGTAGTGAGCGCCGGTATCGAGGATGTTGTCGCCGCGCTCGTTGTTCCAAAACCCGGAGCCGTGCATGCCGTAAATCGCGGTCATCAGCGACGCGGCGCCATCGACCATCGCGGCATCCACCACCTGGCCCTTGCCCGATTTACCCGCTTCGAGCAGGCCCGCGACCACTCCCAGAGCCAGGTAGAGCGCGCCGCCGCCGAAATCGCCGACTAGGTTCAGCGGCGGAACAGGTGCGTCGCCTTTGCGGCCGAAGCTGTGCAGCGCGCCCGACAACGCGATGTAGTTGATGTCGTGGCCGGCGGCATGCGCGAGCGGCCCGTCCTGTCCCCATCCCGTCATGCGTCCGTAAATGAGGCGCGGATTGCGCTTGAGACAATCGTCGGGGCCGAGGCCAAGCCGCTCGGTCACGCCGGGACGGAAGCCCTCGATCAACGCGTCGGCTTTCTCGACGAGGCGCAACACTGCCTCGATCGCTTCGGGCTTTTTCAGATCGAGCGCGACCGAACGGCGGCCGCGATTGAGCACGCTGTATTTCGGATCCATCGCGATGCCCAAACCCGCTTCGGCGGCACGATCGATTCGCAGTACGTCGGCGCCCATGTCGGAAAGCAGCATCGCACACATGGGTCCGGGGCCAATCCCGGCCAGCTCGATGACGCGATAACCTGACAACACTCCCATGATGCTCACCTCACTTCAGTCGGCGGACGATTACTTCAGCCCGCGCACCTTCTTGTTGGCTTCGCGCCCGAGACATCTATTCAGCCACGCCTGCACGTTCGGCGTCGACGATATGTCGAGCTTCATCATCGGCATCCAGCTCATGACCGCGGCCACGTTAAGGTCCGCGATCGTGAAGTTCTTGCCGAGCAGATAATCCTTGCCCTTGAGCGATTCTTCGAGCGCGTTGAGCGGCGCCTTCAAGGCCTCGACGGCGGCCATCGCGGCTTTCTCGTCGCGCTGCTCGGGAGGATTCATGACTCGATTGCGCAGAAGCGTGACAAGATGCGGCTCGACTTCGGTCATCGCGAAGAAGCTCCACTTGTAGATGTCGGCGCGCGCGGCGGGCTCCGACGGCCACAGCGAATTCTTCCCGTACTTTTCGGCCACGTAGAGATTGATCGCCATCGACTCCCACACGACGACGCCCTCGTCTTCGAGCACCGGCACATGGCCGTTGGGGTTGAGCTTGAGATGCGCGGGCGACTTGGCTTCGGTGGTCGCCATCGGAAGATGCTCGTAGGGGACGCCGAGCTCCTCGAGAGCCCACAAGGAGCGGGCACTGCGCGATCTTGAAGTTCCGTGAAGTTTTGTCATTGTTGCTGCCTCCGATGCCCGCATCCTATCAGCCATCAGGTTCCTTTCAAGCTCACAAAAAGCACTCTGTAGTTGCGATGACTGCGATACTCGCGCTTGTCGCGGGATGCTTCGCGCCGGATCCGACGCGCAAGCCTGCAGATCTCGGCGGCGAGCACGTCTCGTTCACGACCTCGGACGGCGTGCTGCTGCGCGGTCATCTTTATGGCACCGGCTCGACCGGCGTGATCCTCGCGCACATGTATCCCGCCGATCAATCCGACTGGACCGACTTCGCGCAAGTGCTCGCGGCACACGGCTACCAGGCGCTGACCTTTGACTTCCGCGGATTCACCGAATCGGAGGGAACCTCGGGCACCGAATTCGCCGGCGACGATCTGATGGCCGCCTACCGGTTCCTGAGGCCTCGCGTCTCGCGCATTTTCATCGCGGGCGCGAGTCTCGGCGCCGAGGCCGCAATCCTGGTCGCCGCGCGCGAACCGGTGGCCGGGATCATTTGTATCTCGACGCCGACCAGCTTCGGCGGACTGACCGTGACCGACTCAATCCGCCACGTTCGCGCGCCGATACTATTTGTCACTTCGGCCGGCGATCCGTTGGTCGGCAACCAGCCGGAAATTCTTTATGGTCTGGCGCAAGCGCCGAAGTCGATCGAGGTCTACCCCGGCCGCGCACACGGTACCGCGATCCTGTTCGGTCCGTATGGCGCCGAGCTGCGCGAGCTGATGCTTCGCTTCATCGCCACTCACCCGCAGGAGCAGCGCGCCGACTCACTTTAATCCGAACACGGCCACGCTAGTGGGTGTCCCGACGTAAACTTTGCCATCGGCAATCGTCGGCGTCATGAACTTGTTGTCGGTGAAACTATCCGCCGGGACCTTGCTGCTGTTGTAAAGCTCGGTGGCCAGATTGGTCGCGTCGTAGGCGTGCAGGACTCCACCGTTTGATCCATTCTCGACGGCCCACACGATTGCGTTGCTCGTTCCGTTGGCCGAAATGCTCGGCGAGCTTCCGGGATAGCCATAGGTCTCGCTGCTCACTGACGATGGAATAGCCACGAGCCTGGCCTGCGAAAACGCGAACGCCTGAAGCGGTGCGCTCACCCCGCCATAGTAAAGAGTGTTGTTGAAGTAGGCCGGCATCGACCACGCACCGCCGTCCAGCGCGCCCGCCAGCACCTGGTAGGCGTTGTTATTGCTAGCGGAGTTGAACTTGCCCAGGTTGGTACGATCGACGAGGTAGATGTTGGTGTCCTTGCCGGCGCCGACCGCGAGTTGCCTGGTCGTGCCGGTCGAATCGGTCATGTCGGGCAACACCAGCGCTCCGCCAGAACCTAAATCCTCGTCTTCGCTCGACTCCGTGACAGTGTTGAAGGGCTCGAAGAAGTCGGTGACCTGCAATACGCTCGAGTTGGACAGTTTCAGGAAGCCGTTTCCGAAATCTCCTTTGGTGGGAAATCCGTTGGCGTTGACGCTGGTATCGAAAGTCCCGTTGCCGTCCAGCAGATAGATATTGCCCGAGCTGTCCGCCGCCGGTCCTCCGCCAGACTGCCAAATCGCGCCTTCACTGCCGTTGGGAGTGACATCGAGGACCGAAGTCTGCGCCAATGGGTTCTCGCTATAGGACATGATCCAGCCATTGTAGGGCGTGTTATCGCAATGCGATGCCCAGGTGGTGATTATCTGGCCATTGAGCAGCAGCAAACCCGCCCGCTCCTTGTACTGCTTCGAATCAAAGGCCGGACCGGGGGCAAATGTCGCCGTAACCGTCGTCGGACCGCCGAACTCTTCGGCCCCGGTCGTCATGTCCAGCGCGTGGATACGCTGAAAGTAGGTGTTCGTCCCGCTAGTGGTTCTGGACATCGCAACCAGGTAGATAGTGCCGTTGGGGCCGGCTGTTGGATCGATCACGGGCGTGGACGTGATACCTATCTCGGGTGTTACCTGGCTGCATCCTCGGTTATCCGAAGCAACCTCTCCCGTCCCAAGCACCGATACATTCCAAAATGCCGCGCCGCTATCAGAGTCAAAGGCGTAAACGCTGTCATTCTCGGTAACGACGTAGAGCACGTTATGTATGCCCTTACCCGGGATAGTTACCTGCGTCTTGATAAGGGGCTGCGCGTCGACCAGGCCGTCTACTGAAACCTGGAACAGCTGACCGAACGAAGTCTTGACGTTGCTGGTGGTCAGCGTCTGCTCGGTGAGATTTTGCCCGGTGCGCTCGATGTCATTGTGATAGGTCAGCACGTCGGTCGGGATTGCCGCAATCGTTGCAGTAGCGGTGGGCGTGACAGTCGAAGTAGTCGATGTGGTCGTTGCAGTCTGAGTCGTAGTGGCAGTCGGCGTAGTGGACGCCGTTGCCGTTACGGTCGCAGTCCGAGTCGCAGTCCTGGTGGCCGTAGCTGTGGCAGTTCGAGTTGCGGTTGCTGTAGCTGTCGCCGTGGGAGTCGCAGTAGGAGTTGCAGTCGCCGTGACTGTCGCCGTTGACGTTACGGTCGCGGTGGCCGTTGGAGTCGCTGTTAATGTCGCAGTCTGAGTTGCGGTCGCTGTCACTGTTGATGTCGCCGTTGGTGTCGCCGTTGCGGTGGACGTCGCCGTAGGAGTCGCAGTAAGTGTGGCCGTAGCTGTCGCCGATGCAGTCATGGTCGCGGTTGCGCTGGCAGTTGGAGTCAAGGTCGCGGTAGCGGTTGGAGTGCGCGTGGGCGTGGCCGTGGGGGTCGGGGTCGGCTTTTTGTGTTTTTTGGCCGAGCCGGTCAATTTAACTTTAGCCGTCGCGCTGCCAGAGGTCGCATCGCTGGTGATCGCGATGCTGCCGGAAAAGTCCGCTCCATCTCTGGTGGGCGCAAACTCTACCATCACGGTCATCGGTTGGTTCGGCTGAAGCGATGCCGCGCCCTGCCCCGACATTATCCTGAAGAATTGGCTTCCGGTTGGGGGCGCGACGGTGAGCGAGAGCGGACTGTCGCCCGTGTCTTTGATGGTGAAGGACTTGGTCTCCGTTACGGTACTGCTCGAGAGCGCGATTTTGCTGAAGCTCAATTTGGTGGGCGTGACCGTGAGTATGCTCCCGGCCGGCCTGCGACCGATCAGGGGGCCGTCGTTCACCTGGGCATCCGCGCTGGCGACAAATAGAATGCCTGCGGCGATCAGCAATGACGCGACCGTCCGAGATAAGAATACGAACCGCAACCAGCGCCGCACGATCGTCACAAGCCCCCTCTCTCTCGATGCGGTCCAGGCGGGCCGGAAAAAAACCTGCCTGCCACCGCTAACAACCAGTGTGTGAGATTAGCAAGATCGATAGCAGCGGCAGAAGTGCATTATTCACAGTCGGCGGGCGATGGCGTTACGGAGTATCAATGAGAACAGCGCTTTCGATCGCCGTCCTGTTTCGCTATGTCAATATACAGTGAGGACACCAATCGTGAAGAAGCGAAAACTTGGCACGCAGGGACTCGAAGTGTCGGAGCTGGGCCTCGGATGCATGGGGATGTCGCAGTTTTACGGACCGCGCGACGACAACGAATCGGTCGCGACGCTCGAGCGGGCCGTTGAGCTCGGCATCGATTTCTTCGACACCGCCGACGTCTACGGCCTCGGTCACAATGAAGAGCTGGTCGGCAAAGCACTGAAGAAATATCGCGACCGCGTGATCATCGCGACCAAGTTCGCCAACCAGGTCCTGCCCGACGGCAAGCGCGCTATCAACGGCCGTCCCGAATACGTGCGCGCCGCCTGCGACGCGTCGCTGAAGCGCCTCGGCATCGATCACATCGATGTTTACTACCAGCATCGCGTCGACAAGCAGGTGCCGATCGAGGAGACCGTCGGCGCGATGGCGGAGCTGGTGCGCAAGGGCAAGGTCCGCTACCTGGGGCTGTCGGAGGCGGGCGCGAAGACGATTCGCCGCGCGCACGCGACGCATCCGATCAGCGCGCTGCAGTCCGAATACTCGCTCTGGACCCGCGACTACGAGGACGAGGTGATTCCGACGCTCCGCGAGCTCGGCATCGGATTCGTGCCGTTCAGCCCGCTTGGCCGCGGGTTCCTCAGCGGAAACATTCGTGAGTTACCCGACGACGACATGCGGCGCAAACTCTCGCCGCGTTTCGAGGCTGAGAATATGCAAAGGAATCTGAAGGTCGTCGATCGCATCAAGGAAATCGCCACCGAAAAGAAAGTCACGCCAAGCCAACTCGCGCTGGCGTGGGTGCTCGCGCAGGGCGACGACATGGTCCCGATTCCCGGCACCAAGCGCCGCACTTATCTAGAAGAGAATGTTGCGGCGGCAAAGATTCAGCTGTCGAAAAGCGATCTCGCCCGCGTCGAGGAAGTCGCGCCCAAAGGCTTCGCCGCCGGCGGCCGCTACCACGACATGAGCACCGTCAACGTCTGAGGGGTGCGGCTAGGCGAAGATTCCGGCGATCGTCGTCACGACCCACATGACGGCCATCGCGATGAAGAATGCGCAGACCAGCTCGCTGACCAGGCGGTCGAGCGCGGCGTTCCAGCCCGGGATTTCCGAATCCTTATCGAGCTTGATGAAGGCGGCGGAACGTATTTCGGTCGGGCGATGCCGGGTAAGCGTTGTAGCCATAAATCACCTGCCTCATTTGCTCGGACCAAGCTCTTCGCAAATAAGGCGTCACAAGCCATTGAACGTTCGGTTCAACGGAAGCGAACGATACGGCTGTTTGGCTGGCGACTAAGCCATATCGGGGAGCTTCAGGTGATAAACTTCAGCAGCGGTGCGATGGAATAGCTGCGCTTTTTCATCCTTGTTGAACCGCGCCGCGATCTTCTTGAACGCGTTCCACAGCACGACGTACGAGCAGGAGACCCGGTCCACCGGGAAGTTGCTCTCGAACATGCATCGTCGCGGGCCGAACTGATCGATGGTGTGCAGGTAGTAGTCGCGCGTCGCCGAGGCCAGTTCGTCCGAGGTCGGCGGCGCCGGTCTGCGATGCCACCCGAAGCCGTTCACCGGCATGTTGATTCCACCGAGCTTGGCCACGACGTTGGGGCATCGCGCCAACTCCGCGATGTTCTTCTTCCATTCGCTGAATGTCTCCGCGCGCCGGCCTTCGTAAGGACCGATTCCCAGCGGTCCGCCAAAGTGATCGAGCACGATGGTCGTGTCCGGGAACGCTTTCGCGAGCGCGGTAACCGCCGGCATCTGCGGATGGTATTGCCACGCCTCGAAGCTGAGGCCCAACTCGCTCAACCTGGCAAAGCCCTCGCGAAAACGCGGCGATTCGTACAAATCCGCCGGCGGGTTGGTGTGCGAATTCCTCACCTCGGGACTCGCGTCGAAGCCGCCCGCATGCCGTATCCCACGAAATCGCGCGGGCGCCGCCGCGATATGCGCCTCCAGCACCGGCACGACCGCCTCGCCGAGCGTCAAGTCCGCGAACCCCACGATTCCCGCCGCGACGCGCGTCTCGCCATATTGTCCACTCGCGCTTTGGGCCGCGATGCCGTTGACGAACTCGGTCTCGCCGACGGGACGCATCGGCTCCGGGCCGTCCGCGCGATACATCGACATGCATTCGACGAACACCGTCGCGAGCACGCGATGCCCCGACCCCGTGTCGCGGATAATCTCGTCGAGCATGTAACGGCTGCCCGGATGGTCCCACAGGTGATGATGCGGGTCGACAATTGGCAGGTCAGGCTCGAGCGCCGCCTCGTTGATTTGCGCGAGCCATGCGTCGCGTTCCTTTTCGGTGTTCGCCATGTCTCTGACCTCTGAATTCTCGTCGTCACGTCACTGTGGTTCATTACCCCAACTCGCGTCGGGTGTGATAGCTCGACAAATATGGAGAAGTGAAATGGATGCAGTCAGGAAACTCGACCGATCGGTGAAAGGCCGTGGCGTGCTGATCACCGGCGCTGCCAGCGGGATGGGCCGTGCGACCGCTCACGTGTTCGCGGATGAAGGCGCGGTGGTCGCGGTCACCGATATCAACGAGGCCGGGGTCGCAAGCGTGGTCGAAGAGATAACGGCCGGCGGCGGAACCGCGCACGGATGGCGTCTCGACGTGCTCGACGGCGTCGAGATCAAACGCGTCGTCGCGGAAGTCGCCGCTCGCTTCGGCCGTCTCGACATACTCATCAACAATGCCGGCTTCGGGGGCATCGCTCGACTCGGCGACGACGACTACGGCCGTATCTGGGACCGCACCATCGCGGGTTTGCTGACCGCGCAACAGCGGATGGTCCGCGCCGCGCTCGAGCATCTGTGCAAATCCGACGCGGCGCGCATCGTCAACATCGCGTCGACGGAGGGCCTGGGCGCGACACCCGGCGACAGCCCCTACGCGGTCGCCAAGACCGGGGTCATCGGGCTGACGCGCGCGCTGGCGGTCGATCTGGGTCCCGAAGGCATCACAGTGAACTGCATCTGCCCCGGACCGATCCGCACCGCGCTGACGGACGCGATTCCGGAAGAGCACAAGACGATTTTCGCGAAGCGCCGCACCGCGTTGAAGCGATACGGCTATCCGGAGGAAGTCGCGCATATCACCTTCAGCCTCTGCCTCCCGGCCGCTTCGTACATCACGGGCGCGATCATTCCGGTTGACGGAGGCTTGATGATTCGCAACGCATAACTGTGACACTTGAGCATGGAGGATTTTCCAATGGCCGATGATTCCGCAAAGAAAGGAATGGAAGTGCGCACCAAGTTGTTTGGCGAAAAGGCCGCCAAGGATGGCGACACGTTCCTCAGGAACTTCGACGAAGGGTTCGCGACCTTTCTCAACGAACAACTGTTCGGCACGATCTGGAGTCGTCCCGGATTGCCGCTCAAATTGCGCTCGCTGATCACGATGACCGCCCTGATGGCGCTCGGGCGCGGGCCCGAGCTTCGCCTGCACATGCGTGGCGCGCTGAATCTCGGCATCCCGCCCGAAGAAATCAAGGAACTGATCGTTCACGTCTCGCAGTACAGCGGCGTGCCGACCGCGGTCGAAGCGATTCGCGCGTTCAACGAAGTGACCGCGCCGCCGAAGTCTCAGGCGTGACCTGAGACCGGCTCCCAGAGCGGGTCAGCAGCGCCTCCAGGTGAGGGAGCGCTTCCTCGAGCCCGGCGTGCTTTTCGATCGCGTCGATGAAAGGATCGCGCTTCAGGCGTGACATCCTCGCGGGAACGGTTTTGATGTTATAGACCGCCGGATCGAGCGCCGGCTTCAGCTCCTTCCACATCATCGGCGCGGAAACCGGCGCTCCCGGCATCGGGCGCACCGAAAACGGCGCGGCAATCGTCTTGCCGTGGCCGAGCTGCAGGTAGTCGATATAGACGCGGCCATTGCGAGTATGCGGATTGCGATTGATAGTGGCGATTTTCGGAACCCTATTCACTACTACTTGCGATACTAACTCGGAAAACATCTTCGCCTGATCGTAAGTATATTTCGGCGCCAAACCCACTACTACGTGAAGACCCATTTGCCCGGAAGTTTTGAGACACGGTTCGAGCCCGACCTCGCGAAGAACCGCGGCTACTGCGAGGGCGACCTCGACAGCGCGGCGTGTGGTCGTGCCCTTGGGATCGATGTCGAACAGGAGCCAGTCGGGACGCTCGAGATGGGGGATGCGCGATGACCAGACATGAATCGTGATGGCCGCGAGGTTTGCCACGTAGGCGAGAGCTTCTTCGCTGTCCAGGATGAAGTACGAAATCTCGCGCTGCGAGTCTTCGGAATAAATTTTCTCGGTGCGAATCCACGACGGCGCGAATGCGGGCGCGTCTTTCTGGTAGAAACTTTTGCCTTCGATGCCGTCGGGATAGCGCGTTAGCATCACGGGCCGATCTTTCAGATACGGCAGCATCCATTTCGAAATCGCGCGATAGTACGCGACCAGGTCGCCCTTGGTGTAACCCTCCTTCGGCCAGAAGATTTTCTCGGGATTAGTCACGGAAGCCTTCGGCTCGGAAGCCGGGGCCGTCGCGGAGTTACTGCGTCCTTTGGATTTTTTCACGCCGGCACCTCCGCTCTGATCGGTATCCGTAGTTGAGTCATTCGCGTCGTCGGCCGCCGAATCCGCGCCGGGTCCGTCGTAGATGCAATCGCGAGGGTCGGCATCGTCGACGAGACCCAGAAAGCTGGGTTGGCGGATGCCGCCGGCGTCGGTCCATTCGGTGAAGCGAACGTTGCAAACCAGCTCTGGCCGAACGAAATGCGCGTTTTTTTCAGGAGAGGGCTGTCCAGGGGTTGGTTTGCGGAAGGGAGATTCTGATTGCGCTCGCGCCTCGAGCATCGCGAAAATCTTGCGCAATTTATCTTGCGTGAAGCCGGTCCCGACCTTGTCGGTGTATCGGAGCGCGCCGTCCGATTCGTACTGGCCGAGCAGCAGCGCGCCGAAATGAGTTCGCGTGCCGTCGGGATTGCTGTAGCCGCCGATCACGAATTGTTTGGTCAGTGGACGTTTGATCTTCAGCCAATCGCCGGTGCGCGTGCCGCGATAGGGTGAATCGCGCAGCTTGGCGACGACACCTTCCAGTTCGTGTTCCGATATCGCGGCGTAAAAGTCCTTTCCGCGCGCGACCACGTGGTCGCAGTAGCGCACCGGCCCTTCGCTGTGGATCAGCTCGCTTAGAAGGCGCTTGCGTTCTTCGAGCGGTAGCGTGCGCGTGTCGAAACGATCGAAGCCGAGCAGATCGAAAACGTAGTAGCTGGCTGGAACGGCGACGCTGAGACGCGCTATTTGCCGCGCGTCGTTGACGTGCATCCTTCTTTGCAGAAGCTGGAAACTCGGCCGTCCGCGCTCGTCCAGCGCGACTATTTCGCCGTCGAGAACGAATCGATCGAGCGCAATCGAGTTCAGTGCGAGCACGACTTCGGGATATCGATTAGTAATATCGGTGCCTTTGCGTGCGTACAAATGAGTATTCTCGCCTTGCCGAATAGCCAGTACGCGCACGCCGTCGTACTTTATTTCGAATAGCCACTTGTCATTGTCGAAAGGATCGTCGGTTGACTTGGCGAGCGTCAGCGGAAAATCCGAATGCTTAAGCTTCGTGCCGAGCTCGGGCAGATGCATCCCGGCGAGTTTGTCGGCGATTCGGCGCTCCGCGGCCGGCGCGTCGGCCAACTCCTCGATTGTCAAGCCCGATAGGACGGAGCGCGGATGGGCCTCGAAAACGTTTTCGGTGGTCGCGTACTGGTCGCGTTTCTTAATCAGCAGCCAGTTCTGCTTGTCCTTGGGGTCGGTATTGCGGCGACCGCCGGTGCGCACGAGAGTGAACGCGCCGTTGAGCTTGAAGCCGTGCAGGTTGATGTCGATTTTTCCGTTGCGGACCGCGTCGGCCGCGGAACCCGCCGGTTCGAGGACATCGTAGACGCCGCGATCCCACACGATGACGGAACCCGCGCCGTAGTTGCCCGGCGGAATCACGCCTTCGAAGTCGCCATACTCGAGCGGATGGTCTTCGACGGCGACGGCGAGATGCTTGTCGGCTGGATTCATCGAGGGGCCTTTCGGGACAGCCCAGGAGCGCAAGACGCCTTCCATCTCGAGTCGAAAATCGTAGTGGAGGCGGCGCGCCGCGTGTTTTTGAACGACGAAGGTGCCACCGGTGGTGGAAGTGGTGGCTGAAGCCTCGCGTCCGAATGGTTCCGGGGTGCGAGCCGCGCTTCTTTTGCTTCGGTATTTAGTCAGCGGCATTGGGTCGTAGATGGGGAGGGAGGTGAATTCATACCATATGTGGTGTATTGGGACGGCTCGACTACCATCGGTAGTTTCGTTCCGTCAAAAAATGTTTTTTGTTTTTTCGTGGCGTCCAAGGAACCTAACCCCCATAGTGGGAAGGGGAACCGGATGGGGAGCGCTGTGCGTACTGATGCGCGGGCGTTCAGAGCAGAGGCAGAATCTTGAATCGCGCGCGAAGAATGCGCGCTGGATAGGGACCCTCACCTTCATCCTCTCCCTTGCAGGGAGAGGGGAAAGAAAGCGGCGGTCAGACGAGCGTGGAGCATCCCGACGGCTGTCCATACCATATGAATAGCACGGAAAATCCGGCAGGGTCAGGCTTAAAAGGACATCCCCGGGACTGGCTTCGGGGAATCAGCGGGCGCGGCGGCTGCTCGACGCTCTGCGCGTTCCCTTTGCGACCTTGCGACTTTCTTCTTCCGATGACGCGGTAGCCTCTTCGCGATCTTCGTTGACGGCGACGCCGCGCTTTTTGAGCGATTCCTTGAGCGCGCTCATCAGATCGATCACTTTGCCGTGGTGCGTTTCAGGGGTCGGCTCGGTCAACTCGTGGCCCGCCATCTTCTGCTCGGCCGCCTCGATCACGCGCTCGCGGTAGTTGTCCTTGAACTCGGACGGATTAAATTTCTTCTGCGTCAAGTCGTCGAGCAGGCGCTGCGCGAGGCTCAGCTCCGAGTCCTTTACCGGCGCGCTGGCGCCGTGATCGATCTCGCCGAACGACCGAATCTCGTCGTTGTAGTACATCGTATGCAGCATCAGGCCGCCGTCGTAAGGGCGTATCAGGACCAGCCGTTCCTTGCCGCGCATAGTATATTTTGCGACGCCCACCCGCTCCGCCTTGGTCATCGCTTCCTGCAGCAGATGGTAGGCCTTGGCGGAAGTCGGCTCGCATCCGAGCAGATACGAATTTTCGAAATACACCGGATCGACTTCGGAAGCGGGGATGAACTCGGTAATTTCGACGGCGCGATCGGCCTGCGCTTCGAGTTTTTTCAGCTCCTCGTCGGTAAAGGTAACGTATCGATCCTTCTCGATTTCGTAGCCGCGCACCAGCTCGCTTCGGTCGACAATCTTGTCTTCCTTGGGGCAATAAATCTTCTGCTGGATGCGGCTCATGTCGGGCGCGTGCAGCAGATGAAAGCTGACGGATTTAGAACTCGTGGCCGGGAACAATCGCACCGGGATCGACACGAGTCCGAACGTGAGACTGGCGGTTGATATGGAACGAGCTGGCATGACTTCAAACCTCCGACGCGGGTCTTAAGGCAAATCTACAGCAAATCGTGTTCCCAGGCGTTTTTTTGGCGCCATCAACTTTCCCCGGACCTGCCTTCTTATATTTTGCCGCGACCGAAATCCAGTAGGGGCAAACTGCAGGGAGGTTCACAGTAGCGTGAAAGATTTGCGGAGTCACCTGGAAAGGTCGAAATATCGAGATAAAACGCGGCTTTTGGGGCGACCTGGCGTGACGGCGTTTATCGGGAACCTAACCCCTTCCCCTGGTGGAAGGGGGATAGAGAGACAGGAGTCGTAGCGTCCTATCCCACTCGCCCCCTTTCCACAATGGAAAGGGGGACAGAATTGTTCTTAGCTTCTCTCTATCAACAGCAGACGCAGAATCCTGAATCGCGCACGGAATTGCGCGCTGTGTAAGGAACCTAACCCCTAACCCCTTCGCGCGCGGGAAGGGGGACCGGATGGGAGAGAACCCTTCCTTGCGAGAGGGGAACCGGTCGCGGAAGATGCTCGCATCCACGGATGGCCGCGAAGTTGATATACATGGCGGCAAGGCAACGCGATGGAGATTACTATGCAAGCGGTATCCGCGATCGTGGAGCAACTTATCGACGGGGCGGGATTCGTGCTGATGCCGGACCTGATGACGGCGTCGGAGGCGGCGGAGGCGCGCTCGCGCGCGCTGGAAATCGCCGAGTCGCCATTAGCTGCCACGCTTGGCAGGCGCAATGAAAGGACTGGCCAGCAACACGTGAGCGGGCTGTTGGCGAACGGTGAGATCTTCGAGCGCCTGGTGCAGCATCCGGCGCTTATCGAAATTGGGGAGGCGATGCTTGGCGACGACATGACGCTCGGCGCGTACTCGGCGCGGATTCTTTATCCCGGCGCGATCGAGATGGGCGTGCATATCGACTATCCGTACTGGGCGATGCGCGGGCCGTTCACGCTCCGGCCGCCGATGATGGTCCAGGTGATCTGGATGCTGCAGGATTTCACCGAGCAGAACGGCGCTACGCTGGTCGCGCCGCGCAGTCAGTTGCGATGCGCGCGGCCGAATCGCGAGGTTTTCGCGCGCGAGGCGATCAAGATAACAGGAGCCGCCGGCGACGCGATCATTTCGCATGGACTGCTATGGCACGACACCTCGCAAAATCACACCGAGCAGCCGCGCGTGGCTCTTTTGATCAACTACGGTCTGAAGGTGATTCGGCCGCTGCATTCGAATATTGCGGAAGTCGCGCCTGCCGTGCTGGAACGCGCGACGCCGAAGCTGCGCCAGTTGCTGGGCCTGGACTTCAACAGCGCGCTCGCGCGCGATATAGCTAGAAACGGGTTGTACTGAGTCTGCCGGACGACGACCCGGTTGTGTCTCAGTCTGCGTTTCAGGGCAGAGGCAGAATCTTGAACGCGCGCAACCTCACCCCTAGCCCCTCTCCCTTCAGGAGAGGGGAAAAGCCAACGACCCTACGGAAGGAATTGTGGAATCTCGCCAACGGCGCCTACGATGCTCACGACCATCGGGCCACTGATCGGAATGCCGCCGGGCGCCGCGGGGATGTGAATTGCGCCCGAAGCGGCGAGAGTGCCGGTTGCCCAGATGATATCGGCGGTGGTGGCATTCTGGATGATCGAAATCGTTCCGTTGAGTTCCTCATCGCTGCCAGGACCGGAGCAGAACTGCCCGTTGAAGACGATACGATACTGAGTGCCCTCGAAGGTGCCGGTGCCAGCAGCGCTGCGACATCCGAATGGCATCGTCACAAGTTTCTTCGTGGACACTACGGGAACCGCAACCTGGAAATTAATCTGTAGCTCGCCCGAAGTGACGGGGCCTGCCAACTGACCCGACAGCGTCGCGGTGAAATTGGGGCATCCGACAGGGTTGGCGCACATGCCGGCGGTGCTGACGATCCCCTGTCCTTCGAGGTTGAGGGTTGGCGTGGATTCTGCTCGTGAGTAGCCGGCGGCGGGTAGCATTGTGGCGATCAATACTGCGACGACGGCGTGAGACTTCATTGCCCATCCTCCCTCGGAATTTATTTCACAACAGTGTCGAAGTATGCGGTTTCGATTTTGTTGGCGCGTTTGAACTGTAGAAAAATCCGGTAGTGACCCGGCGTGGGAAAGCCGTAGGGCATCGACCACTCTGGCGAGAGGCTTGGCGCACCGCTCGCGCCCGCGCCCATGTTCATGTCGGCCATGTTCATGCCCGCCATGTTCATGCCCGCCATCGAATCGGGCGCGCCACCGGAGTTGGAGCTGACCATCATCAGCGAGGCCATCGGGACTGAGCCCGATGGGTGGATGTGGGCGAACACCTGCAGATCGGAGCTGACGATCTCGGCGTGCGCCGCCATTCCCATGTATGGCTTCACGTCGGTCGCCGGCTTGCCGCTCTGATCCTGCACTTCGAAGCGCAGGAGCATCGGCGCATTGGCGCGAAGCGGCGCGTTGTCGCGATGCCACACGACGCGCGTGCCATCGCTGAGGACATCGACGGCGGACTCTGATGAGGGAGCGAGCGGGGACGCTTCGCCGCCGCAGTCGTCACCGGCCAGCGGCGTGCCGTTTATCTGCGGCAAGTCGATCGAGCCGATTAGCGTCCACGGAAACCCGGATTGGTCCACGATATCCGCGAACACGGAGTAGTGGCCGGCCTCGAGCGACGGCAGCGCGTCCACGAACGAGCCGTCGGGCTGGCGCGCGGGATGCAAATGCCAGATGCGGTCGAGCGCGGGTGTGCGCACGAGGAACAGATGCATCAGATGGCCGTGGTCGGGGACGATACCGTCCATGACTTTATATCGCAGCCAGGCCTTGTCGTCGGGCGACGGGCGAATCGCCAGGCGATTGCCATCGACGAGGGTCAGCGCGAGCTTCGGCGGCTTGAACAGCTTGGTAATCGCTGCGTAACGGCGCGCGTCGGCGTTCCACCACGCAAACGCGAGGTAGAAGATCGCCGCGACGATGCCACTCATTATCGCCATCGCGCGCCATCCGCGCCGCTTGAGCTCGGGCGTGACGGGCGAGCCGGGCGCGAGGCGCGATTCGCGGGCGGCAGCGCCGACTATCGAAATCGCGCCGACTGCCAGCGCGATCGCGAGTGTCAACAGCAACGCGCCGAGCGCCGGCGGCATCGCGAGCATCCGGCGCGCGGCCGACGGGACCGGCACCGACATTTGCGCCGCACCGTGCGCGCCCGCGACGTTTATCAGCACCCGCATCGAGCCATACTCCATCAGCCACAGGCTCGAGATGAAGAGATGCTTGTCGATGGGCGAGCGTTGGGCTGCGTCGGGCACGGGCGCATACTGCGAACCGGCGCCGGCCAGCCGCGTCACTGCGGTGGTGACTTGGCGCACATCGTCGGAGTCGGCGCGAATCTGCACGTCGGCGACGCCGGGAATCACGGCGGGAACGTTGACCGTCACGAACAGGTGATACGGGCCCGCGTCGCCTTCGTAAAAGACGTTGGGACTGCCGACGTGCGCATTCGCGGGAACGGCGAGCAGCAGCGCGGCGACTGCGAGCATCGCGGCGCGCCGCACAAGAGATGTGCACGATGCGGACAGCATCGGGAGAGAGCGGCGCACGTCAGCGGCGCACGGTGCGCATCCAGTTGCCCAGCGCCATCCCGAGCGAGCAGAAGATGATCGACATCACGAGCGCGATCGCCATTCCTCCCGCGAACGCGCCGGAAGTCTTGTCCAGCACGAAATGGTACGGGTTGTAGAGCACAACGGCCGCGTCGAAAAATCCGAAATAGTTGGCGCCGAAGATCGGATTGCGCGCGGCCGGCGAGATCAAAAAGTCCCCGAACGGCCACTGCGCGGCGACAAACGCCGCGATAAAAACGCATCCTGCGGCGAGCGCGGATTTCCAACTGCCCCAGTTCTGGCCCATCCTAGCGCGCAGAAGATCGAGCGCGAATGCGGGCGCAATCAACATCACCGGGAACCACAGCGGAATCATGTGCGTGACGTTCTGGTAGACCGGACCAAGCTTGGGCGAGGCCGGGAACAGCGGGAAAATCCACAGCCCCGCGAGAAACAGGGCAGTGTAGATCGCGGCCATCGTGGTGGCAGGCCAGCGATTCTTCGAGACGACGGAGATCGCAATCAATGCAACGGGAAACGAGGTTGCCACCGCGCGATAGAACTCGGAGTTGTGCATGAATTCCATCGGCGTCGATTCGAGGATGAACAGAGCCGAGCCCGCCACCTCGATGCCACCGACGAGGAGCAGCAGCCGGTCGAGCTTGCGCTGATAGGCGCCCGTCGCGCGATTGAGATGCGCGCACACCAGCAGCATCGCGCCCAGCTCGATCATCAGCTCGCCGACGCCCAGCATCGAATGCGGCAGGCTGACTATTTTGACGTCCAGTCCGTAGGCGTTGTGCCACCAGTTGTCGAAGGGCGCCGAGGTGAGCATCGCGAATCCGCCCCATGCCGCCATGAAGCATCCGAGCGGCCCGCGAAAGCCCCACACCGAGACGCTCGCGTCCTTGGCTTCCTGCGAGGAGCCGAAGGTGGTCGACAGAATCGCGTAGCCGCTGGCGATACCGGCCAGCACACCCGCGAGGTAGATCATCATGTGCGCGGGAGTCCAGAAAGTGTCGCGGCCAATCGAGATATGCCACGAGATGTCCCAGTAGCCGCCGAACATGTCGGCGGCGGTGGCGGCGGCGAGGCACCAGACGTACCACGGAATCGAGGCGGTGCGCTCGGCCACGACGCTGCGAACGTCGGCACGCTCGCGAAGGTCAAAGGTTGTGGCAGTTCCCATGGCTATTTCTCCGCGACGGATTATATCGCTATCCCGTGCGGCCGCCCACAGGGGCGAGGTTCAGCCGGGTTGCTTGTCGAACTTCGGTAGATCGTCGCGGAGGGGGGCCCATGGCGGCGCGCTCTTCATGAACACCTGCATCATCGGCTTGAAGTGCGAGGGATCGTCGAGGCTGCCGGCCTTCAGCGCGACGAAGTCCGCCATCGCGGGAAGCAGCGATAGAATTGGGGAGCCGCAATTCGGGCAAAATCCGCGGCTGACCTTGTTGCCGCTATCTCCAGTGACTTCGTACTGCTTCAACTCGCCGGTGAGCTTGAAGGCAGCCTTCGGCACGAGCAGCACCGAGGCCATCGCGGTGCCCGTCGAGTGCTGGCAGTCGGTGCAATAGCAGTTGGCGGCCATGATGGGTTCCGCCGAGCATTCGTATCTGACCGCGCCGCACGCGCATCCGCCTGTTACCGATGGCATCGTAGGTTTCCTCCTGTCTCGCCACACAATCTCGCAATGGCGGCCGGAAGATCAAGGGACAAGAACCTAACCCCTAACCCCTAACCCCTTCCCTCGAGGGAAGGGGAACCGGACGTGGGAAAATCACGATGATCGCTATCGTCCAAAGAGACGATGCCGCTTGTGGATCCGATTGCCACGGTTAAGTGCAGAGGCCTAGCCATGGCGCTGACGCATATGATCGAGGCATCGCCGATCGCGGATCGCTACGCTCGCGGATGGCATTGTCTCGGGCTTGCGGCTGACTATAAGGATGGCAAGCCGCACACCGTCAATGCGTTCGGCAGCCGGCTGGTCGCCTACCTCGGCGAGGACGGACAGGTTCACGTCCTCGACGGTTACTGTCCGCACATGGGCGCCGACTTAAGCCGTGGCGAGGTGCGCGGCAACTCAGTGCTATGCCCGTTTCATAACTGGAGCTGGGGCGCGGACGGCAAGTGCAACAATATTCCCTACAGCAAACGGATTCCGCCCAAGGCGCGCGTGAAGTCGTGGCCGGCTTGCGAGCAGAACAAGTTGCTGTTCGTGTGGAACGATCCTGAAGACAGCCCGCCGCCGCCGGAGGTCGAGATCCCGCGCATCGAGGCCTGCTTCTCCGACAAGTGGAGCGACTGGGTGATCGAAAAGTGGACCATCAACACCAACTGCCGCGAGCTGATCGATAACGTCGCGGACATGGCGCATTTTCCGGTCGTGCACGGTGCGCCGGTCGACTACTTCGCCAACATATTCCAGGGTCACAAGGCGACGCAGATAATGATCGGCTCGGGGACGCAGGGAAATACGGGCAGCCTCGCGACCTGCGCGACGTATTTCGGGCCGGCGTATCAGATCACCGAGATGAAAGGCGAGATGGGCGGGTTTCCGATCGATTCGATCCTGCTCAACTGCCACGTGCCGATTCATCTGAAGTGCTTCGACCTGCGCTTCGGGATGATCGTGCGCAAGATGGAGGGGCTGAGCGACGAGATGTCGCGGCAGATCGTCGCCGCGTACATCAAGGGAATTCAGCAGGGCTTCTACCAGGATGTCGCAATCTGGGATAACAAGGTTCGCATCGATAATCCGCTGTTATGCGAAGGCGACGGGCCTATCTATCAACTGCGCGAGTGGTACCGGCAGTTCTATCTCGACGCAGCCGAGGTTCCCGAGGAAGTGCGCAAGCGGCAGGTGGTCGAGCTTAACGCCGGATTGCCCGAGCCTCCGGTACCGCGTCACGTGTTCGAGGATTAGGCGGTTACTTTTCGTTCGGAGTGGCGCTGGAAAGGCTCGCCGTAGTAATCTCAAAAGTGATGAAGTCGAAAGGCAAGAAGCAAGGTGCGACGACGGCGTCACACGGATCCTACCATTACACTGTCTACTTTGAGCCGCAGACCGACGGCAGTTTCGCGGTGGTGTTTCCCACATTCCCGGAGATCGTGACTTTCGGTCGGACCCTCGACGAGGCGCGTGCGATGGCGCGCGACGCGCTGCGCTGTCATCTGGAAGGGCTACGCAAAGACGGCGAGGCGATTCCGGCCGAGACGCCGCCGCCCGGCCAGCCGATTCGTGAGGAGGTTGTGGTAGCGCTTTGAGCCCTGCCCTTCCGGTTCTCAAGGCGCGTGAGGTCGTAACCGCGCCTGGGAAGGCTGGTTTTTTCATTCATCGTTCGACCGGCAGCCACGTTCAGTTGAAACATCGCGACCGTCCCGAGCTTCGCGTTACAGTGCCGTCCCATTCCGGTGACGTGCCGCGCGGCACGCTGCGATCGATCATTCGTCAGGCTGGGCTTACGGTAGAGCAATTCTCCGGGCTCTTGTAGCGACGATCCTTCGGTCAGAGCCTTTCTCTCGGGCGTATCGCGCTTATCGACGCCTTGGCGTAGATGAGAGGGATGCGCAAGGCGGCTCGGCGGTCGCGGAGCAACTTATCTCCCTATGATTCGATCGCGCTGTCGCTGGCGGAGTTCAGCGACCTGGTTGCGGCTATATATGAAGGTCCGCTCGAAGCGGTGCCGTGGAAGAGCGCGCTCGACCTTCTTCGGCGTCACCTGCGGGCCAGTTATGTCACTCTTATGCTGCGACCGCCGTCGGCTGATCGCGAGGCGCTGATGGTGAACTCGGCGGGCGACCTGCCGATCACTCGCGAAGCCGAATACAACAAGCACTATTACGCGCTGGATCCGTTCGTCGATTTGCCGCAGGACCGCGTCGTCACGGTGAACGAATTGATCGGCGACGCGAACTGGCGTGAGAGCGAGTTCTATAAGCAGTTCCTGAAGCCGCTCGATATCCTGCACGCGCTCGGCGCCGACATCCGCACGGAAGACGGCCTCGAATGCCGGCTGCGCGTGGCCAGGCCGCATCGCGAGCCGCCATTTTCGGAGAGCGACAAGGCACTATGCAGCGTGGTCCTGCCGCATCTCAAGCGCGCCGTGCGTCTGCATTCGCAGCTCGAGCTGATGGATTCCGAGCGTCGCCTGTATGCCGGCACTGTCGATCGCATGCTGGTCGGCACTGTCACGCTCGACGAGACCGGCGCGGTGCTGAAGAGCAACCCGGTCGCCGACGAAATGCTCCGCGAAGGCGACGGCCTGCGAATCGTCAACGGCGCACTACGAGCCGACGTTGCCGCGGAGAATCGCGAGCTGCAACGGCTCGTGAAACAGGCGCTCAGCGGAGAGACGGCCGGCAGGCCAGCGGTCGTCGATGCGATCTCGATCACGCGAAAATCGTCGCGCGGCAAGCTGGGCGTGCTGGTCCGCAGCCTGCCGCGCACCGGATGGTCGAAGGGCAAGCGACGCCCATCGGTCGCGCTTTTCATCCGCGACGCCGAGCGCAAATCAGAAGCCTCGCGCGAGATGGTGCGCCGATTGTTCGACCTGACGCCGGCAGAGGCGTCGCTGGCGCTGGCTCTCGCCAACGGGCTCACACTCGACGAGGCTGCCGACACTCTCCACATCCGCAAGAACACCGCCCGCGCTCATCTGCGCGCGATATTTTCGAAAATCGGCGTGACTCGCCAAACAACCTTGGTGCGCGTGCTGTTAAGCAGCGTGATCTGGCTCGGCTGAGCGGCCGAGTCATAGTCTCTTCGGACGATGAATCTGTGCAAACATCAAGCGACTCTTTGCACGACGTGAAAGGTGCCACTGAAAGTAGCGAGACCGACCTAGCGACGTCTCTGCTGACGAGCGCGCGCGAGCTGGTCCCGACACTCGCCAAGCGCGCCGCACAGGCCGAGCAGAATCGCTCGATTCCTGCGGATACGATCGCGGACTTCAAGCGCGCCGGCCTATTCCGCGCCATCCAGCCGAAGCGTTACGGCGGCTACGAACTCGACCCCGGCGTTTTTTTCGACATCCAGATGACGCTCGCCGAAGGATGCATGTCCAGCGGATGGGTCTACGGCGTCGTCGCGGTGCATAACTGGCAGTTGGCGTTGTTCGATCCGCGCGCGCAGGAGGACGTGTGGGCGAAGGACAGTTCGGTGCTGATCGCATCGAGCTACATGCCGAAGGGACAGGTCGAGCGCGTCGACGGCGGCTTTCGATTCAGCGGGCGATGGGGCTTTTCGAGCGGCGTCGATCACGCGAGCTGGCTGTTCCTCGGCGGCATCGTATCGTCGAAAAGCGGCGTGCCCGACTACCGGACGTTCCTGGTGCCGCGCTCCGACATCGCGATTAACGACAACTGGCACACCGTCGGCCTCAAGGGGACAGGCAGCAAGGAAGTCGTCGTCGACGGCGCGTTCGTGCCCGAGTATCGGACACATCGCGCGATGGATGGATTCGCGGGAACCAGTCCCGGCTTGAGCGCGAATCCCGCCGCGCTGTATCGGCTCCCGTTTGGACAGATTTTCGTGCGCGCAGTTTCGTCGGCGTCGATCGGCGCGTTGCAAGGCGCGCTCACTGCGTTTCGCGAGTACGGATCGAAACGCGTGAGCATCAACGACATGGGGCGCACCGCCGAGGATCCCGCGGCCGCGCTGGCAGCGGCCGACGCAGCGCTCGCGATCGACGACATGAAGCTGGCGCTGCATAGAAATTTCGCAGCGATGATGGCGACTTTGCGGCGTGGCGACGCGCTCGACGTCAACGACCGGATTCATTACCGCTATCAATCCGCCGCCGTGGCAGAACGATGCGCCGAGCACGTCGATCGTCTGTTCCACGCCTGCGGCGGACAGGGAATCTACACCGACAATCCGATCGGGAGATTTTTCGTGGACATCCATGCGGCGCGGATGCACTACGCCAACAATCCCGACAAATTCGGGCGCAACTATGGCGGCGTGCTGCTCGGACTCGGCAACACCGACTTCTTTATATGAGCAGCGGGATGAGACTCGGCGCGCCGCCTGGCGATGCGCATTGGGATCACGAGTTCGATGTCGTCGTCGTCGGCTCCGGCGCGGGCGGGTTGACTGCCGCGATCGCGGCGCATGACCTCGGTCAGTCAGTCATGGTGCTGGAAAAGAGCGAGCAGTACGGCGGCACGAGTGCTATCTCCGGCGGCGGCGTGTGGGTGCCATGCAATCATCTACTCGCCGCTGCAGGAGCCAACGACAGTCATGACGATGCGCTCACGTACCTCAAGGCCGCGACGCGCGGCATGGTCTCCGAGGCGCGCATCCTCGCTTACCTCGAACACGCGCCGCGGATGGTGCGTTACCTCGAAGAGAAGACCTGCTTGCGCTATCGCGCGATGCCCAATTACTCCGACTACTACCCTGCCCTGCCCGGCTCCAAGCCCGGTTATCGCACGATGGATCCGATACCGTTCAACGCCGCGCGGCTTGGCGACGAATTCGCGCGAATGCGGCCGCCTCAACCGGGCACGTTGATCGCAGGGCGCGTTACGATGACGGCAGGCGAGGCGCACGTAATCCTGTGCAAGGAGCGAGGCTGGATCGCGCTCTTCATGCGGCGCATGGCGCGCTACTGGCTCGATATCCCGTGGCGATTCCGCAGTAAGCGCGACCGGCGGCTCACGCTCGGCAGTTCGATGGTCGGATCGCTGCGGCGCTCGATGATGGATCGCGACATTCCGCTGTGGCTCAACACGGCGCTGGAGTCGCTGGTCACTGATGCGCGCCGCGTCGTGGGAATCACTGCGACGCAGAACGGCAAAACGGTGCGCATCGCGGCGCGACGCGGCGTAATCCTCGCGGCCGGTGGTTTCGAGCACAACCAGGCGATGCGCGACGAGTATTTGCCCAAGCCGACGCGCGCCGAATGGACTGTCACACCTTCATCGAACACCGGCGACGCGATTCGCGCGGGACAAGGCGTCGGTGCGCAAGTCGCGCTGATGGATCATGCGTGGTGGGCGCCGACCGTTTTCGTGATGGGCCGCGAGAAGCGGCGGGCGCTGTTCGTCGAGCGCAACCTGCCCGGATGCGTGATGGTGAATCGCCTTGGCCGCCGCTTCGTCGACGAGGCCGCGCCTTACAGCGAGGTCGTTTACGCGATGTACGCCGACCACGAGAAGAGCAGCGCCAACATGCCGGCGTGGCTCGTTTTCGACGCCGAATTTCGCCGCAAGTATCCATGCGGTCCGCTGCTGCCAGGCATGGTGCGTCCTGATAAGTCTCTGCCCGCGGCGTGGGCCGGGAAAGTTTATTTCAAGGGCGACACTCTCGACGCGCTCGCCGCGCAAATCGAGGTTGGCGCGAAAGGATTGCGCGAGACGATCGAGCGGATGAATCAGTACGCCGCTAGCGGCGCCGACCAGGAATTCGGCAAGGGCAGCAACACTTTCGATCGCTACTACGGCGACGTCAACGTCAAGCCGAATCCGTGCCTCGCGCCGATCGCCAAGCCTCCGTTCTATGCGATGCGTATCGACGCCGGCGACATCGGCACCAAGGGCGGCTTGCTCACCGACGAGTACGCGCGCGTTATCCGCGACGACGGCCAGCCGATTCCCGGCCTCTACGCAACCGGCAACACGTCGGCGGCCGTGATGGGTCCGAGCTATCCGGGAGCAGGCTCGACACTCGGTCCGGCAATGACGTTCGGCTACATAGCTGCGCACCATCTGGCAGGAGTTTAAGATGCTGAAAGGTCGCGTTGCGCTCGTAACCGGCGCGAGCCTTGGGGTCGGCAAGGGAATCGCGATCGCGCTGGGCGCGGCCGGTGCGACCGTCTACGTTACGGGCCGCAGCGGCAAAGCCGGCGACAATCCTTTCGGCGGCACGGTGTTCGCCACCGCCGAGGAGGTCACGAAACGCCGCGGACGCGGGATTGCCGTGGTCTGCGATCATAGCGACGACGATCAAGTGCGCGCGCTGTTCAAGCAAATCGAGAAGGAATCGGGGCGACTCGACATCCTGGTCAACAACGCCACCGCGATTCCCAACGGCCTCACTGAGACCGGGCCGTTCTGGAGCAAGCCGCTCGATTTTGTGAAGGTGCTCGACGTCGGCCTGCGTTCCAACTACGTCGCGACCTGGCTCGCCGCGCCGATGCTCATCCGCAACGGCGGCGTGGTGTTCAACTCGTCCTCGCCGGGCGCAAAGGCGTACGTGCACGGACCCGCTTACGGAGCGGCCAAGGCCGGTGTTGATAAAATGTCACACGACATGGCGCACGACTTCAAACCGCACGGCGTCGTGGTCGTCTCGGTGTGGCTCGGCCTCGTAAAGACCGAAAAGGTGATGATGATCGACGTCAACCGGTCGAAGTACGGCCCAATGCTGGCGGTCGCGGAATCGCCCGAGTTCGGCGGACGCATCATCGACGCGCTCTACAACGATCCCAGCCGGATGGAATTGACCGGGCAGACATTTTTCTCAGCCGAACTCGCGGATCGTTACAGCGTCAAGGACATCGACGGCAATCAGCCGCCGTCGGGCCGCGGTTATTTAGGTCCGCCGACCGAATTTTCGCCGATAGTAATCGAATAGAGGTTTTTCGTTGCCACCAACGCCCAGCATCGGAGCTGACACGGCGATCGACCCGAGCAATTCGGGAGCCACTCCGATCGGCGCGCCCGTCCGCGCCGACGGCGAGCAATCGATTGGCTGGGATGACGATTGCGACGTGCTCGTGGTCGGCTTTGGCGCCGCGGGAGCCTGTGCGGCTATCGAGGCCGCCCATGCGGGCGCGGCGGTCATCGTTACAGATCGTTTTGGCGGCGGCGCTGCGAGCGCAAAGCACGCGGGAGAATCGGCGTAAGATCCACGATGGGAAAAAACGGCATGGGACGCGTTCAGGGAAAAGTCGTGATCGTGACAGGCGGCGCCAGCGGGATCGGCAAGCAGGATGCGCTGCTGCTAGCCGGCGAAGGCGCGCGCGTCGTAATCACCGACCTCAACGATGACGGCGGCCGCGCACTTGCGCGAGAAATTGGCGACGATGCGATGTTCGTCCGCCACGACATCTCGAACGAGGACAACTGGAAAGCCGTCATGGCCGTGACGCATGAGCGATTCGGCCGGTTGGACGGGCTCGTCAACAATGCCGGCGTCCTCGTGATGGGGTCGATCGAGGACGCGACGCTCGAGCAGTGGCAGAAAATCCATCGCGTCAACGCCGACGGCTACTTTCTTGGCTGCAAGTACGGCGTAGCCGCGATGAAGTCGAGCGGCGGCGGCTCGATCGTCAACATGTCGTCGATTGCTGCGGAGGGCCTGCCGTTCGCGGTGTCGTACAGCGGCTCAAAAGGCTCGGTCGCAGCGCTCACTCACAGCGTCGCCGTCCATTGCAAGAGTTGCGGCTACCGGATTCGCTGCAATTCGATTCATCCCGACGGCGTGCTGACGCCGATGACGCTCCCGCTGATGGGCAATCCCGACCCGGCGCGCGTCAGCTACGATGCGGACCCGACGTCGCGCTTCTGCGATCCCAAGGACGTCGCGAACCTGGTGCTGTTTCTCATTTCCGATGAGTCGCGGTTCATCAGCGGAGCGCAACTGCGGATCACGAACGCGCACTGAGAGTTATGACTTACTACTCTCTGCGGGTTCGCGAGGTGATCGACGAGACCGCCGACGCGAAGTCGCTCGCTTTCGAAATCCCGCCCGAGCACGCGGAAGCGTTTCGCTATAAGCCGGGGCAGTTCCTGACTCTGCGCATCACGCACGACGGGCGGCACTTGCTGCGATGCTATTCGCTTGCGAGTTGCCCGCTGGTCGAGGAGCCGCCGCGAGTCACCGTCAAGCGCGTCGCTCAAGGGCGCGTATCTAACTGGCTGTGCGATCAAATCAAAGCGGGCGACTCGATCGAGGTTAAGCCGCCCGCGGGTCACTTCACGCCGCACTCGATCGAGGGCGACTTCCTGCTCTTCGCGGGCGGCAGCGGTATTACGCCTATCTTCTCGATCCTGAGGTCGGCGCTCATCGCGGGTCGCGGCCGCCTCTGCCTTATATATGCGAATCGCGACGAGGATTCGGTGATTTACCGCGATCGATTGAACGCACTGGCGAATCAGCATCCGACCCGGCTCCAGGTGATTCACTTGCTCGACTCAGTTCAAGGTTTGCCGACGACCGCGCAGCTCGCGGAACTGTCGCGACCCTGGACTGGCGCGGATTGTTACGTATGCGGGCCCGAGGCGTTCATGGACTGTGCGCTCGAAGCGATTCGCGGGCTCAACTTCGCGCCGGCGCGAATTCATGTAGAGCGTTTCGTCTCGTTGCCCGACGAGGAAGACGCGGTGCCCGTCGTCGAGCCGGGCGCGAATGGCGAAATCCGTCTCGAAGTCGAGCTCGACGGAGTGCATCATGAGTTGAGCTGCTCGCGCGGCGAACCGCTTCTCGACGCGATGCTGCGCGCCGGACTGAAGGCGCCGCACTCATGTCAGAGCGGAGCATGCGGGTCTTGCATGTGCACGCTCGAAGCTGGTGAGGTCCATTTGCGTCAGAATCAAGTGTTGGACAAGAACGACCTCAAGCAGGGATGGGTGCTGGCGTGCCAGGCGATAGCCGACAGCGCGACAGTCCGGGTGCGCTTTCCGGATTGAGGTCGTGGCGGGCTGGTGATGGACTGGAGCCGGCACTCAGTCTTCGAGGCAACCGCGCCGAGCTTGCGGGGCCACGACTTCAGCGTGGGATTCAAGCTATAGCAGGGACAGATACGACGCTGAGACGGAGACGATGCATGGCGGAAAGTTGGGAGGACAGATTCGAGTCGCTGCGCGCGAGCCGGGTTCTCACTCACAACGCCGACTACCTCGAGTTCCTGGTACGCAAGGTATGGCGAATCGACCGTCAGCCGCAGAAGATTGCCGAGTTCGGATGCGGCTACGGCCGGTTCGCCTCGATGCTTCTTCCGCTACTCCCAATCGGAAGCAGTTACGCGGGTTTTGATTCCGCCGCCGCGCTCGTTTCCAAGGGCAAAGAGATTTTCGCAGAGTCTCCCTACCCGGCCTCGTTCGTACGGGGCGAAGTGCATCACGCCCCACTGCGCGACGGCTATTTCGACGTGACGATCGCTCATCTCGTTCTCATGCACGTGCCTGATCCCGAACAAGTACTGCTAGAGATGATGCGCGTGACGCGGCCCGGCGGACTTGTGATCACGTGCGACGCAAGCCGCAACGGACACAACGCGCTGCTCCATATCGGAGAAAGCGATGAGCAGGAAAATATGGACCTGGAACTGATCCAGACCGTCAACCGCAGCATCCGGCACGAAAGCGGCGTCGACTACAACATCGGGATGAAGATGCCGGTCCTGATGCATCGCATGGGACTGGAAAATGTGCAGGCGCGTATCAGCGATTTGGTCCTACTCATACTTCCGCCGCTGGATACGTCAGAGAAGGAGCAGATCTTTCGCGCGATGTGCAGTGAGGGGCTGGGCTATCAGCCTACCGACGAGGCGGAGATCGACCGCTGGCGTCAGAAGCTTATCGCGCGCGGGGTTCGACGAGAGAAGGCTGACAAGGAGATCAAGCGGCAACTGACGCGCGATTTTCTGCACAAGGGTGACACCTACCATACTGTCTCCGCATCCGCGTTTACCTTTAGTTTCGGAACCGTGGCCTTGATGGAACGTCCTGGATGAGCGTCGAGGGCGGGCCATGCAGTCCTATGTCCAGGAGGTCGGCGACGTGGATGTCGATCGGCATCCAGACACTCGCGGTAGCAGTCCTTCTGCTGCTACACATATCCGCCTCCTTGTGGAGCGCTAGCCGCGAGTCGGCGACCTACGACGAGGTGCAGCACATCGGTCCCGGATACGCGCGGCTCGCGCTGCACGACTATCGTCTTACACCGATCGCCGCTCCGCTGATGCCTATGCTGGCCGGATTGGCGGTCAGTGAAATTCACCCGCGCTTGCCAATTGTTGACGATCCCTTTTGGAAGATCGCCAATGGCTCGGCCTTCGGCTATCGCTTCCTTTACGGACAGGGAGAGTCGCGGCGGCTTCTCTGGCTTGCGCGTCTTCCGTTCGTGGCACTGAGCGCGGTGCTTGCTCTCGCCATCTTCATGTGGGGGAAGCAGATGTGGGGAAACGTGTGCGCGTTTGGGGCGCTCTTCCTGTATGCCATCAATCCAGAGCTGCTTGCCCATTCACACTACGCGAACCTCGATCTCGGCATCAGCCTGGTGACGACCCTCGCCCTCTGGGCACTGTACAGCTTTCTCCGCTCTCCCACGCTCGGCCGGGGTGCTATGACGGTGGCCGCATTCGCCCTGGCGCCAGTAACGAAGTATAGCTTTCCGCTGGTGTTCCTCATGGGCGCCGCGGTGGCGCTCGCGAGTCTGCTGGATAAGCGCATCCGTGACGAGCACGGCGGAGCGCTCCGCCTCAGCAGGCAGCTGCTGCTCCTGGCATTCGCAATCGCGATGGCCGCCTGGCTGGTAGTGTGGGCCGCGTTCGGCTTCAAGACTCAAGAGGGGGCGAGCCCCGACCTAAGCAACCCGGTGCCGATCGAGCAGCTGGTACCGGAGGGTTCGGTACGCGTGCTGCTCGGCGCAATTCGCGATCGACACCTGCTGCCCGATGGGTTCGTGCATGGGATCGCCCAGACGATCCACCTACCACAAAGCTACCAGATGACCTTCTATCATGGACTCTCAGCGCCGGGCGGCTGGTGGTACTTCTTCCCAATGGTGTTACTGCTGAAGACCCCGCTTCCGCTCCTGCTTCTCCTCGCTTCGACCCTGGTCATTCGCGGTCCGGAGACTGATGCACCGCTGGCAGCAGCGGCAGTCGCGTTGCCGGCCGCGGTCTACCTTGCCTGCGCGATCAGTTTTGGGTTCAGCATCGGCTACCGACACCTGCTGCCGATTCTTCCGCTCCTATGCATGTGGGGTGGACGGCAAGTCTCGGTTCTGTGGACCCGATATGGCCTGCGGCCGATAGCCGTCGTGCTCCTGGCCTGGTACGCGCTGGGCACTTATCGCGTCGCGCCTCATTTCCTGTCCTTCTTCAACGAGCTCGCCGGGGGCCCCGAGCGCGGCTACCACTATCTTGTCGATTCCAACTGCGACTGGGGTCAAGATCTCGATGAGCTTGCGAGGCTGTCTCAACGACTCGATCTGAAACGGGTTAACCTCAGTTACTTCGGGAGCGCCAGTCCCGACGACGCTGGCATTCCCTATTCAGCGCTCCCGAGCGTGACTTGCTGCTGGCAGCCGCGGGAGTGGACGACGAGCCTCGGACCTGGAGACGTGGTGGCCGTGAGCGTCACCAACCTGATGGGCGTCTACTTCCACCTTCCGGGCGCGAGCACTTTCCCGATCCGTGTCAACTTCGACGGCGTGCCACGGGTGATGCCGCTCTCCGATGCGTTGACCTATCTGCAAACGCACTACCTGCCGTTCGCTCGGGCGGGCTACTCTATCCTTCTCTTTCGGATTGATCCTGCAGATCGTCTCGATCCGCAGTAACCGATCGCTGATTTCTCCAGAAGCGAGCACGGCGAAGCGGATTTTCGCCGAGTTTTAATGTCATTTATTACGTCTAGCTTCCTGATTTGATGTTAAAACCTCTGGTCAAAAGAGCAGTAAAATGCTACATCTTGACAGCACACAGGAGGCTGCTATGGCGGAGATTCTCAAGTTTAAACGCTCCAAAATTTCCTCAGAGCCGTCCAAGCGTGAGATGTGGCGTCGATTCCGCGACAACCGGCCGCTGCGCCAGATCAACCAAATCAGCGATCGCGAGATGGCGTTGCTCGAGCGAACCGCCCTGCTCGGAGAATTCCACTCCACGGAAGACCTGCTTTTCGTGCTCAAAACGATCCGCAGAGGGGCGACGGCTGAATTACAGAACGACGATTGTGTTCGGCGCGGCGGTTAGCCGTTGCGGAGTCGCAGTTGCAGTGGCCGTGGCAGTTTGCCGTCAATGCATCCGGGTTCAGGTTTTGACTAAGCACCGCCGGGTCGCGGGATTAGGAACTCCCGCATCCCGGCGTGAATGACTTCGAATGATCGCCTACTGACTGCGCCTCAGCCGCCGCAGTACGACGGCGCATTGCTCTAGGATCCCACCGCTAACTTCACGGCTTCAACTGAATAGGAAAGCCTCCGTCCGTCTGGCCCGTCTGCCCGCTGGTGACAAAGATGTTGTAGCATCCCTGCTTCAGGCCAGTTGTCTTCCAGTTGAACTGCCAGGTGTTGCTTCCCGGGTCGTATTGATAGCCAGTCGATCCTGGCGCATCCACGGTGATTTCGTCGCCGCCACTGTCGCTGCCGCAGCTGACTGGACCAAAGATACTCAGCGTCGGGTTGGCGGCCAAACTGTTCACAACCATTCCTGACGAGCAATTGGTGTACTGCCACTTGAGCGGTATCGAACTACCGATCTTGAAGGTCCCGCCACTGCTGGGCGGCTGATACGGCGGCTCGAATCCGAGGAAGGTGTAACAAGGCGTGGGGGTCGCCGTAGGAGTTGCTGTCTGAGTTGCGGTAGCTGTTGCGGTCGCCGTCCCCGTTGCGGTCTGCGTGGCAGTTGCAGTCGCGGTCTGCGTGGCAGTTGCTGTGGCGGTCGGCGTTGCGGTCGCGGTCGCCGTGTTGGTTGCGGTCGCCGTGTTGGTTGCCGTCGCCGTGTTCGTTGCGGTCGCCGTGTTCGTTGCGGTCGCCGTGTTGGTTGCGGTGGCGGTGTCGGTTGCCGTGGCTGTCGCGGTCGCAGTGGCGGTGTTCGTCGCGGTAGCCGTCGCTGTCTGCGTGTCGGTCGCGGTCGCGGTGGCCGTCGGCGTTGCCGTCTGCGTATCGGTCGCCGTAGCAGTTGCCGTGTTCGTCGCGGTCGCGGTGGCGGTGTTCGTCGCCGTTGCGGTCGCCGTTTGCGTATCAGTCGCCGTCGCGGTTGCCGTCGCCGTCGGCGTTGCCGTCTGCGTATCGGTGGCCGTAGCAGTTGCGGTGTTCGTCGCCGTTGCGGTCGCGGTTACCGTGGCGGTCGCCGTTTGCGTGTCGGTTGCCGTCGCCGTAGCGGTGTTGGTCGCGGTAGCTGTCGCAGTCGCTGTATCCGTCGCAGTCGCCGTCGCCGTCTGCGTATCAGTCGCCGTTGCGGTCGCAGTAGCCGTTTCTGTCGGGGTGGCCGTCGCGGTGGCCGTGTCAGTTGCCGTTGCGGTCGCCGTCGCCGTTGGAGTTGCGGTCGCGGTCGCTGTGTCTGTCGCAGTGGCAGTGGCCGTATCAGTCGCCGTCGCCGTGGCTGTCGATGTAGCCGTTGCGGTGGCCGTATCAGTCGCGGTCGCCGTGGCCGTTGCAGTGTTCGTCGCGGTCGCGGTTGCCGTATCGGTCGCCGTAGCAGTTGCCGTCTGCGTATCGGTTGCCGTGAACCGTCGCCGTCTGCGTATCGGTCGCCGTAGCAGTTGCAGTGTTGGTCGCCGTCGCGGTCGCGGTTGCCGTATTGGTCGCAGTGGCGGTCGCCGTTTGCGTATCAGTGGCCGTCGCGGTGGCGGTCGCCGTCTGCGTATCAGTCGCCGTCGCGGTCGCGGTCGGGGTGGCCGTCGCCGTCTGGGTATCGGTTGCCGTGGCCGTCGCTGTTTGCGTATCGGTCGCCGTCGCCGTGGCCGTATTCGTCGCGGTTGCGGTTGCGGTCGCGGTCGGCGTAGCCGTCGCGGTCGCCGTATTCGTCGCAGTTGCCGTGTTCGTCGCGGTCGCCGTGTTCGTCGCAGTTGCCGTGTTCGTCGCGGTCGCCGTGTTCGTCGCAGTTGCCGTGTTCGTCGCGGTCGCCGTGTTCGTCGCAGTTGCCGTGTTCGTTGCGGTCGCCGTATTCGTGGCGGTGGCCGTGTTCGTCGCAGTGTTCGTCGCGGTGGCAGTGTTAGTTGCCGTTGCGGTCGCGGTTGCGGTATTCGTCGGCGTCGCAGTTGCGGTGGCCGTGGCAGTTGGCGTCGCGGTCAAAGTCGCGGTTGCGGTATTGGTCGCCGTCGCGGTTGCGGTATTCTTTGCCGTTGCGGTGGCGGTGGGTGTGTTGGTCGGGGTGGCTGTGGCGGTGGCCGTCGCGCACGAAGACGCCGAACTCACCGTCAGCTGTTCCCCACCCGAGGTGTGCGAGGTGCCGGCACAGCCGCTGGCGCCGCCGGTGCCAGTCGCTGTGATGCTGAAACCGTATTTTTGGTTGTTAGGGACGGAGGTGCTGCACGCGATTTTCAGGGTCACCGTCGAGGAGCTGCCGACGTTGAAGATTCCGACGGGGCCGGTCGTCCCGCCAGTGGTAGTCGTCGTCCCACCGGGACTGAAAGTCACGACTGTCCCGTCCGGCAAAAATGGTGAGCTCGCGCCAGTGGTACTAAGTGCGATAGTGCCTGAACAGGTGTTGTTGTTTATCGTAATCGTATCGGCTGGGGAGGTCTGACCGGCGACAACAGATAGATTTCCCGGATTGACATTGACTCCATTTACAGTGTCGTCGTCGAACTTGTACTGCGCGGTCTGGCCCGACGTCCCCCCGGTCGCCGTCATCAGGAACTTCACCCCGCCGTCGGTGTCCTGGATCATGAAACTATTGTCGGTGAATGAACCGCCAATCCGCCGTGTCCGTCAACCACGTGTCGTCGGAGTCGGTTTCCTGGATCTGCGTCGTGACCGTCTCGCCCGGCGCCCATCCGGCTTCGTAAATGACGACTGGCGAGCCCGGCGCGTACTCGCTCTTGTCGGTGCGGATGGTCGGATACGCGAACATCTCGCTAAGCGTCAGCGGATTTCCCGACGCGTCCACGCCGCCGCTCATCAGCACCTGCCCAACCGCCGGCACCGCGAAGAAATTGGCCGCGAACTCGTCGCGCGCTACACTCATCGGCTGGTTGGCCACGAACGCATTGACCACCGGATCGTAAAGTTCGTTGGCCGCCACCGGCTGTCCCGCGCTGGTCCCGCCCGCGATCAACACCTTGCCGTTGTAAGGCAAGGTCACACCTACATGCCCGCTTCGGGGCGTGATCATCTGCGCGGCGAGGGTAGTGAAGGTCTGCGCGACGGGATCGTAAAGTTCCGCGGTGTTCAGGTCGGTTCCGCCCGCCCCCTGGCCGCCTTCGATCAGCACGGTGCCGTCAAAATTGTAAAGCTGCGACGCGGTCGCCAGCGTGCGCGCCTGGTTGAGGCTCCCTGCCTCGGTGACAGTGTTGTTGGCGATCGGGTTGAAAATTTCCGGCTGGCCAGCGGTCCCGCCGTATTCGAGCCGCCGGCGATCAGCACGGTACCGTCGGCAAGCAGCGTCGCGGTATGATCCTGGCGCGCGTTCTGCAGATTGCCCACCGCGGAAAATGTTCTCGAGTTCGGATCGAAGACCTCGAGGCTGGCGAGTTGCCCCGACGGGCCGCTGCCGCCGGCGATCAACACGCGTCCGTCCGCCAGCAGCGTCGCAGTGTGATGGCTACGCGCGGCGTTCATCGCGGGGAGGGTGATGAATCCGTTGATCGATGGATCGAAGAGTTGGGCCGCGGCGACCGGGTTGCCTGAGCCGTCGAGTCCGCCTGCAAGCAGGACGGTGTTGTCGTTGAGCACAGTCGCGGTCAGACCGGAGACGCCGACCGTCAGACCGGTCGGAACAGTTGTGAACGTATTGCCCGTCAGGCTGAAGATTTCCGCGCTCGTCAGCGCATTGCCGGAACTGCCGGTGCCGCCGACGATCAGCGCCTGGCCGCTCGGAAGCATCGCAGCCGCATGATTGGCGCGCGCGATGTTGAGATTACCGGAGAGCGTCCACAGGCCCGGCGCCTGCGCCGATAGCGGCATCGCTACCGCGATAACAATCAGCAGTGCCTTGAGAACAGCAGCTCCAATACGACCCGCCGGTTGGCGGGCGTCCTGATGGGCAGATTTCAATTTTTTCCCTCTCTTTTCCGTCCGATTCAATCGGAGCGGGCATAACAAGAACCCACAAAAAGTACGGGCCGTTCCCGTCTCCTTCACCCCCGAGCAGCAACCTCACTGTGGATTAGGTGAATTTTTACCACAAAACCAACGTTAAGTAAGGGGCGCACGAGATAACTTAATAAAATGTTCTTAAAGTGACGGAGATCTAAGAGGTCCGACCGTTGCTCAACAGGCAGATACTCAGACAAAAGAGCGGACTTTCAGGCGAGTTTTATAAAGAAATTGGCGGATCGCGCTCGAGCGCAATCCCACGGAAGCCTTAGTATCTTAGTTTGAGCGGACATGCGGCGCGCCGGACAATTGCGCCGCAATCGGCCCCCACCCTGACCCTCCCCCCACGAACGGGGGAGGGAAAAGGCGCTTGCGGTCATGCCGTCCTCTGAATCGAGACGCGGCGGGTCAGTCGGATAACATTGCGGCCATCGCTGCGACTATAGTGAGACTCGTCGGCAAGCTGGCGGACCATCAGGAGGCCAAGTCCGCCGATAGGTCTGCTCTCGACCGACAGGTCGAGATCGGGAGCGGGTTTGGCGAACGGATCGAACGCCTGGCCATCGTCGGCGAACTGGATCGTCAACTGATTGCCCTCGAGCTCGAGCGTGACTTCGGCGACGCCATCGGGCTCAGCCTGGCCGGGATATCCGTACCTCAGGAGATTCGTGAACAACTCTTCGAGCACGATGAGGGTCCGGGCCCGGTCCTCCGCCGCGAGCCGATGCTCGGCCTCGAATGCGCAGACGAAGCCCTCGAGCTCGCCCATCGCCCGGTTATGGACGCGAACAGTCAGGCTGGCTCGCATAGCCAGATTGTAGCGCGGCGAGGGAGTTTTGTCGCGCTGGCTTCTAAGTCCGCCGCGCGCTAGGTTTTTTTGCACGGACAGGAACATGAAAATCGACCGGGGGGAGAATATGCATATCATCGTTCACAGCATGCGTTCGATCGCGGGCGTGGGTGTCGGCGTTTTCGCGATGCTGTTCGTTTCCGCATCGTGGGCGCAGAGTCCTCAGATTTCCACACAGAGTCCCCAGATTTCGGCAAAAGGTCCCCAGATTGCGGAAGTCGAGACCGCCTCCGGAACGGTCTTCATACAGCGCGCGGGAGCCAAGGTTGCCGTCAAGGTAGGAGCCCCCCTGTACGAACAGGACACGATCGACACCGGGGCTGACGGCGCGATCGGAATCACCTTCATCGACAACACCGTGATGTCGGCGGGCCCGAACAGCGAGGTGGCGCTCGAAGAGTACAAGTTCGATTCGAACAACTTCAAAGGCTCGATGCTGGCGGACATGCGCAAGGGCACGCTCGACATGGTGTCGGGCGATATCGCGAAGAGTTCGCCGGCGGCGATGCAAGTCAGGACGCCGGCGGCGATCCTCGGCGTGCGGGGCACACACTTCGTGGTCGAAGTACCCAACTAGTTGTCTTACTATCTTGCGACGACGCTATCTACTCCTGCTGATGGTCTTTGCGCTCGGGTGCGCGCAAAAGCGCCAGGCGCTGTTCGTGGTTCTGCCGAATGCGGACGGCAGTTCGGGCGCGATAACGGTCCACGATAGTCAGAAATCGGTACTGCTGGACAAGCCATACGCCGCCAGTGAGGAAGAGGGCGGCAGCGTTGCGGCGACCACAGCCGATGCGCAACAGGTCCAGCAGGTTTTCGGTGACGCGCTGCATGCGCAGCCAATTCTACCGGAGCATCATGTTCTCCACTTCCCTAGCAACTCTACAACTCTGACGCAGTTGTCGCAGCAGGATTACATAGCCGTCTATGAAGACATCAGGCGGCGTCCCGTGTACGAGGTCGAGGTGATAGGATACACCGACACGACCGGGACGCAGGATTACAATCAGCAACTGTCGCTGAAACGCGCGGTGGCAATTCGGGATCAGTTGATAAAACAGGGAATCGATGCCAAGTCGATTTCCGTCGCCGGGCGCGGCTGGTTCGACCTCGCCGTGCAGACCGGTCCGAATGTACCTGAAAGAGCCAATCGCAGGGTCGAGATTACTGTCCGGTAACCAGCGGTCGCAGGCTAGGCGCCGGTCCATCGCACGGCCAGCAGGGTGATGTCGTCGGTCTGCTCGGCGCCGGCGGCAAATCGACGGACATCTTCACGCACGAACTCCACCAGATCTCTGGCGCTGGCCGTTGGCGCTGAGCGGAGCAGCAGTTGCAGACGTCGAGCGGTATAAAACGAGTGGTCTGAACTCTCAGCCTCGGTCACGCCGTCGGTGTAGAGCAGCAGCAAATCTCCGGGCGTCAGTTGACGGCGTTCGACGGGATACTGAAAATCGTCGACCGTGCCGAGCGGCGGCCCACCTGCGAGGTTGAGTTCCGTCGTTTCGGCTCCCTTGCGGATGACGAACGGCGAATCGTGTCCCGCGTTCACATAGGCGAGCATCCCGGTGGCGAGATTCAAAATTCCGGCGAAGACAGTGACGAACATCATGTCCCCGCCCGCGCCGGCCATGTCACCGCTGGTCGCGGATATCCTCGCGTTGGCGGCCGCGAACGCTTGATCGAGGGCCTCGTCGTGCTGCGCCACCGCGTCGTGCAAAACCTCTTTGGTAGTAGCCATGAAGAGGGCGGCGGCGACGCCTTTGCCGGAGACGTCGGCAATCGCGAAGAAGAGCCGTAACGAATCGAGCAGGATAAAATCGTAAAGGTCTCCGCCGACCATTCGCGCCGGCTCGATCAGCGCGTAGAGATCGACGTCGCGGCGTTCGGGAGGGCCGGGAAATCGATGCGGCAGAAGTCCCATCTGGATCGATCGGGCGGCGCCGAGTTCGCCCTCGAGACGAGCTTCGTTCTGACGCTCATTTTCCAATTCGACCGCGAGACGCCGGCGCGCGGCTTCGGCGGCGCGCGAACTTGCTACGAGCATCCCACCAAATGTGGCGAGCGACGCCACGCTTGGCCAGGTCGCATCGACGAGCAGGTTAAAGAAACGGAAACACGCGAACGAGGCGCCGAAGAGCATCAAGATCAAGATGACAAAGGCCACACCGGCGATTCGAGGCTGACTGTAAGGGAGCGCGAAAATGGTAATCAGGCCTGCCGCGAGGACCAGCACCAGCTCTATCCAGTAAAGCTTCGCGGGTCGGCGAAGAAGATTTCCCGTGAGCATGCATTCAATGGCCTGAGCCTCGATATCGACGCCCGACATCAGTCCCAGGGGCGTTTGCCTTAAATCTGCGACACCTTGTCCAGTTACTCCGAGAAGTATGAAGAAGCCCTGCAAGGTCACCGTGTTGTAGGATCCGTCCAGCAGATCGGCGGCGGAGATATAACGATAGTCATACGAGGGCATGAGATGCGGATACACACGGCCGTGAGGATCGGTGGGAATCGAGAAACCGTCGATTCTGCAGCTCCGGAGGCCGTCGTCGGCCATCACGACTTCAAGCGTGCCGGCTCCTGACGCAACGCGGAGCATTTCGAGCGACAGCGCCGGCACCAACTGTTCCTGACCAATAACGAACAGCGGTAAGCGGCGCGTAATGCCGTCCGGGTCCGGGCTATCGAGGACCGTTCCTTGTCCGCGCGCGGCAGCGGATAGCTCGGGTATGCTCCGCAGAAAATACGGGTAGGCCGTCAAGAACGGCCGCGGATCGCGGCCGGATTGGCGAACTATAGTGAGGCGTGACGGTCCGCGCGCCGCCGACTCCGGTACATCCGAGGAGCCGATTGCGAGGACAGTTGGCACTTCACCGAATGCCTCGGCCAGGGCGGCATCGTCAGGATCCGATTCGGCGAATATGACGTCCACGCCGAGCACCCGCGGATGGCCCGCAGCGATCCGCTGAACCAGCTTTGCCACCTGCTCTCGCGGCCACGGCCACTGGCCATATCTCGCCAGACTCTTCTCGTCTATAGCTACGATGCGGACCGGCAACGGTTGGTGCGAGCGCGGCGCGATTCGTTGTTCTCGATCGAAGACCCGCAACGCGATAGGCACAACCAACTCCGGAGCGCTCGCGCGCACCACAACCAGTAGTCCGAGGATGACCAGGGCTAACGCGCGTCCCGGGGCACTTAGGATTTCAGACAAGCCTGACGATGGTCGTACCTTCGGCAACTCGGGGTTGCCGTCAGAGTACGATTTCGAGCCCGTCATACGCGGAAGTAACGACCAGCTTTTGTTTGTGCTCCGGGCGGCTGATCTCTTCGTAGCGGCGCGTCTCGTTGAGGATTCTGCTCGAGCATCTGATCGTCGTTGACCGGCTCGTGATGGTACATCACCAGGTGTTTGACGCCGGCGCGCTGGGCCAGCTCGACGCCGACCATGTTGCTCGAATGTCCCCAGTCCTCCTTTATGGAAATCTGCTCGGCGAGCGAGTACTGCGCGTCGAAGATCAGCAAGTCCGCATTGCGAAAGAAATCGATGAAAGGATAGCTGTCATCCAATGCTTCGTACTTGTGCTCGGAGTCGGTGGAATATACCACCGTCCGTCCGTCTTTCGTAAAGCGATAACCGTAGGAATCGCCACTGTGATTCTGCGCGATCGCCTGCACTGAGAGTCCGTCGATTTCGTAGGTGCGGTCGGGTTCCAGTTTGACGAATTCGATCGTCGCACCCAGCGTTTTGAAATCGACGGGAAAAGACGGATGGGATTGCTGACGCTGGAAGGCCTCGCGCATACCCTTGTGACAGCCGTGGATGCGGACGACGTTGCCCGGTATGTAGGCGGGCGTGAAGAAAGGAAACCCCATGATGTGGTCCCAATGAAGATGGGACATGAAAAGGTTGAAGTGATTTTTTCTCTTGGGACCATGCTTCGCGAGAACGGTGTTTCCGAACTCGCGCGCACCCGTTCCCATGTCGCATAGCACGTACTCATCGCCGCCGGTGACGATCTCGACGCAGCTGGTATTGCCGCCATAGGTGCCGTGGACCGAAAAGGGCAAGGTGCGGTCTATGAACTGGTCGATGGCTTCGGCGGTGTCCAGCTTGTGGCCGCGAGCCGCCATCAGCGCTTCGTGGATCTTCTTGCGCACCGCAAGATAGTTAAGCGGCGCGGGCAGCGAACCTTGGGTTCCCCAAAAGCGGATCAACATCGCCAGAGGTCTCCCATTCCTCTCGGTCCGCGCCTGCCTTCCACAGCAAGTGGCTAGCGCAAGGCCGCGATAGCGTCGGCACTCGTCTCGAAGACCTGCACCACCAGGGAGAAACGGCTAATCGAGAAAATCTCCTTGACCATCGGTCTAAGGCCGGCGACGGCGAGACGACCACCGGTCGCTTTCGATTGCTTGGCGGCCATCATTAGCGCGCGCAGCCCCGCGCTCGAGATGTACTCGACGCCGGAAAGGTCGATCAGAACCGTGGTTGCGGCGGATCCCACGCAGGCGAGCAGTTTGGCTTGAAACTCAGGGCTCGTATCATTGTTAACGCGGCCGGCGGGGTTGAGGACTATGATTTCGTCCCGGTGCTGCTCGATGATTTCCATGTTATTCCCCTGATTCGCAAAAGAGCGCCCAAGGAGCAGTTCTACTGTAAGGCGTATTTTCGGCGTTTATTGGATGGCGCGCAAGCTGGCAAATCGCATTCCGCAGGCGCCGAAAACTCAAAGGTTTTGAGCTGCGGCCGGTCCCAGGCGATCTCAAGCCGGCACCGCCGATCGGTAGTGACTAGACGTTCTTTCCAACGACGCGCGCTACTGCCGCTGACCGGGATGTGGCCGCGACCAGAGAAGCCGCTCGATCGTTTCCACTAGCAGTCCGGGTTCCACGGGCTTGACTATGCACTGCTGGAAGCCTTCGGCCAGCGCGCGCTCCTTGTCTTTGCCGCTGCCGAGGCCGGTTAGCGCCAGCGCGATCATTTCCTGGTCCGGAATGCGCTCGCGGATTCCGCGAATCAATTCGTAGCCGTCGACGGAGGGCATGCCGATATCGCTCAGCAGGACCTGCGGCGTTGAACGAGCAATCTCGGCGAGCGCCTCGTTGGCGGAGGCGGCGGTCCTGGTCTGAGCGCCGTATTCCCGCAAAATTTCGGCCAGCACCTCGCGTGAATCCAACTCATCGTCGACGACTAAAATCGAAACGCCCGCGAGCTTGAGCGGCAGCGCCGAGGTCTTGCGGTGATCGTTGCCGAGGTTCGTCGCCTTGGAGTTGTGAATCGGCAGGCGTACCGAAAAGGTGGCGCCCTGCCCTTGACCGGCGCTGCTGGCTTCGACGGTGCCCGCGTGGAGTTCAACCAGATGGCGCACGATCGCGAGTCCAAGGCCCAGGCCGCCGTGGGCGCGAGTGCTGCCGCTGTCGGCCTGGGTGAACCTGTCGAACACGTGCGGCAGAAAATCAGCGGAAATTCCCTGGCCGGTATCGCGCACGCTCAAGGTCAGCTCGTCACCATGCTTCTCCACGCGAACCGTCACCAGGCCGTCGCGCGGAGTGAATTTGATCGCGTTCGCCAAAAGGTTCCATACGACCTGCTGAAGCCGGTCCGCATCGCCGCTGATTTCGTCGGACTCCGCGGTCATCTCGTGTTCAAGCGTCACACCCTTCACATCGGCGGTGGGCCGCACCGCCGCAAGGGCGGCTTCAACCACGGCGCCCATCCGGATCGGCCGAAAAGTCAGGTTAATTTTGCCGCGGATGATCCGCGAGACGTCGAGAATGTCGTCGATAAGCGCGGTCTGCAGATGCACGTTGCGTTCGATAGTCTCCAGCGCCTTCGAGGACTTGGGCGTGTCGAGGTTTCCAGAGCGCAGCAGATGAACCCAGCCCATTATCGCGTTGAGCGGATTGCGCAGCTCGTGCGACACGGTCGCGAGAAATTGCTCTTTCATGCGGCTGGCGTCCTCGGCTTCTTCCAACGCGTGATGTTCCGCATCGATATCGGTTGCCGCGACGATCCATCCGGTTACTTTTCCGGATTCGTCGTGCTGCGGAACTCCGCGCATCAGGAACCATCGGTAGGCGCCGTCGGCATGCCGCCTGAGGCGAACCCGCACTTCCGCCGCACGTCGATGGGCGGTGCAGGCTTCCCATTCCGATCTGATCATGTCGCGATCGTCGGGATGCACGAATTCGAACAATTGATCGGCGCTGACCGCTACCGAAGCAGGTATCCCGATGTAATCGACGGCGCGTTTGTTCCAGTAATAGAAGGTCAGGTCGGCGCGCGCGACCCATACGCATTGCGGCAGCGCGTCCATCAGCGAGCGGAAGCGCAACTCGCTGCGCCGCTCGAACGCCTCGCGCTCGCGCTGACGGAGCAGCCCGGCTTGCCGCTTGATCATCTGCTCCTTCTGGTAAAGGTCGACGAAGACCGACACCTTCGAGCGCAGAATCTCGGGATCGAACGGCTTGAGCAGAAAATCGACGGCGCCGCGCGCGTAGCCGCTAACGACGTCGGCGTTGCCGATCGGCACCGCGGTCAGAAAAATGATCGGAACTCGTGCGCCGCTCTCGCGTTGACTGATTACTTCGGCAGTCCGCAGTCCATCCATTCCCGGCATCCGCACGTCCATCAGAATGACCGCGAATTCCTCGCCTGCGAGTTTCTCCAGCGCCTCTTCGCCCGACATCGCTCGCACCAGCCGCTGGTCGAGCGGATCCAGGATTGCTTCAAGCGCGAGCAGATTTGCGGGGCGGTCGTCCACCAGCAGGATGCCGGCTTTCATCGCCGCGCCCGCCGGGATTCGCTCGATATTCGATGCTTCCTGCGGTTTCATTTCCTCAACCTGAGTCTCATCACCCTCTTCCACGGGCGATACTCTCCGCGTCGATTACACCGATGCCTGCATCGGTGAGCCGCTTGCCCAGATTCGGATCAGTTCCACAAGCTGCCCATCGTCGATCGGCTTGGCCAGGTAGTCCGAGGCGCCCGCCGCCATGCAGCGCTCACGATCTTCCTTGAGCGCCTTGGCGGTTACCGCGATCATCGGCAGCCAGCGCTTGGCGGGATTCGCGCGTATCAGGCGCATCGTTTCGTACCCGTCCATCTCGGGCATCATGATGTCGATCAACGCTATGTCGATTTCAGGATGACGCTCGAGCGTCGCGATCCCAGCGCGGCCATTCTCTGCGGTCAGGGTCTTCATCCCGTGCCCTTCGAGCAGGCTCCTGACCGCAAAGATGTTGCGCTGATCGTCGTCGACGATCAGCACGGTCTTGCCCTTGAGGCTGTCGAGCGTTTCGGTCGATATCTCCGATAATGGCGACTCGGAAGCCAGGAAAGCGCGAACCGCGCCGGTGGTCTGCGCGACTTTGTCTTCGATCTGATCGACCAGCCGCGCCTGCGACTCCGCGTCGTTCTCGCGCGTGCCGAAGGACTCGACATCCTTGCCATAGCTGACCGGCATGTACAGGATGAAGGTGCTTCCTTCGCCGGGACTGCTCTCGACGTGGATTTCGCCGCCGAGCGCGCGGGCAATCTCGCGGCTGATCGAGAGGCCGAGGCCGGTGCCGCCGTAGCGCCGGCTGGTGCTGCCGTCGGCTTGCTGGAACGCCTCGAAAATCAGCCGCTGCTTGTGTTTGGCGATTCCGATTCCGGTGTCGGTGACGGACAGCGCCAGCACTTTGCCGTCGCTCTTGAGCGCGTCACTCTCGAAGTCACGACGCGGCTCGGTCATCTCGATCCGAAATTTCACCGAACCGCTCTCGGTGAACTTGATCGCGTTGGCCAGCAGGTTCCGGAGCACCTGCTCGATGCGCTGGCGATCGGTGTGAATCTCCTCCGCTACTCCGGGCGCCACGTCGGTCGAGAATGCGAGGCCCTTTTCCTCGGCCAGCGTGCGGAAGCTGCGCTCGGCGAATTCCACCAGCTCCACGGTCTGAAGCTGACGCACCTCGATCGCCATCTTGCCCGCCTCGACCTTGGAGAGGTCGAGCACTTCGCTGATGAGCTTCAACAGATCGGTGCCTGAAGAATAGATGGTGCGGGCATAGTCGAGCTGCTTCTCGGTCAGGTTCGCGTCCTTGTTGTCGGACAGCACCTTGGCGAGGATCAGCAGACTGTTCAGCGGTGTGCGCAGCTCGTGGGACATGTTCGCGAGGAACTCGGACTTGTACTTCGAGACCAGCGCGAGCTGTTCGGCCTTTTCTTCGAGCGACTTTCTGGCCTGCTCGACTTCGTGATTCTTGATCTCGACCTTGGTGTTCTGTTCTTCGAGCTGCTTGGCTTTTTCTTCGAGCTCGAGGGCCTGCCGTTCGAGCGCCGTGTTGGTGCTCTTCAGCGTTTCCTGCTGATGGGTCAGCTCTTTCGACTGGTTCTGCAGCTCCTGCGTGAGGCTTTGCGACTGTTGCAGCAATTCCTCGGTGCGCATGTTGGCCATGATCATGTTGAGCACGACGCCGATGCTCTCGCTCAACTGATCGAGGAAGATCTGATGAATCGAGCTGAAGGTATTGAACGACGCCAGCTCGATCACCGCTTTGACCTGTCCCTCGAACAGGATCGGCAGCACGATGATGTTGAGCGGTGGCGCCTCGCCGAGTCCGGAGCTGATGTGAATGTAGTCGTGGGGCGCGTTGGTCAGCAGGATGCTCTTTTTCTCGAGCGCGCATTGGCCGACCAGGCTTTCGCCGAGACGGAATCGATTCGCCACGCCCTTGCGCTCGCGATACGCATAAGTGTTCGTCAACTTGAGAATCGGAGCGCCGTCGTCGGTATCCATCAGGAAGAACGCGCCCTGATGCGCCGAGACCAGCGGCGTCAGCTCCGACATGATCATTCGCGACACCGCTTCCAGGTTCTTCTGACCCTGCATCATGCTGGAAAATCTCGCGAGATTGGTCTTGAGCCAGTCTTGCTCCTGGTTCTTCTGGGTGGTCTCCTTCAGATTCACGATCATCTGGTTGATGTTGTCGGAGAGGGCGGCGACTTCGCCGAGCGCTTCGACCTTGATCGATCGGGTGAAGTCGCCCTTGGTAACCGCGGTCGCGACGTCCGAAATGGCTCGCATCTGGGCGGTCAGGTTACCTGCAAGTTGGTTCACGTTATCGGTCAAGTCGCGCCATGTTCCAGCCGCCGCCGGCACGCGGGCCTGACCGCCCAGTTTTCCTTCGATTCCGACCTCGCGGGCCACCGTGCTGACCTGGTCGGCGAAGATACTCAGAGTCTCAGTCATACTGTTGATAGTATCCGCCAGTGCCGCGATCTCGCCTTTCGCTTCCACTCCGATCAGTTTTTGCGTCAGGTCGCCGTTGGCGACCGCGGTCACGACTTTGACGATGCCGCGGACCTGGGTGGTCAGGTTCGAGGCCATGAAATTGACGTTGTCTGTAAGATCCTTCCAGGTGCCCGCGACACCGGGGACGCGCGCCTGGCCGCCGAGTTTTCCTTCGACGCCGACCTCGCGAGCAACCGTGCTGACCTGCTCGGCGAAAGTGCTCAGCGTGTCGGTCATGTTGTTGATGGTGACGGCCAGCGCTTCGACTTCGCCGCGCGCGTCGACGACCAGCTTTTGCTTCAGGTCGCCGTTGGCGACCGCAGTCACGACTTTGACGATGCCGCGGACCTGGGTCGTGAGATTCGACGCCATGAAATTGACGTTGTCGGTCAAATCTTTCCAGACGCCCGACACGCCTTTGACTTCCGCCTGTCCGCCGAGCTTTCCTTCGGTGCCGACTTCGCGCGCGACGCGGGTAACCTCGGCGCCGAACGAATTCAACTGATCCACCAGCGTATTGATGGTGGTCTTCAGTTCGAGGATTTCGCCCTTGACGTCGACCGAGATTTTCTTCGACAAGTCGCCGTTGGCGACCGCGGTCACGACCTTGACGATACCGCGGACCTGGTCGGTAAGGTTGCCGGCCAGCACGTTGACGTTGTCGGTCAGATCCTTCCAGATACCTTCGACGCCCTGGACTTCCGCTTGTCCGCCGAGTTTTCCGTCGGTGCCGACTTCGCGGGCGACGCGCGTAACTTCCGACGCGAACGATCGCAGCTGATCCACCATCGTGTTTATGGTGTTTTTCAGTTGCAGGATTTCGCCTTTGACGTCGACCGAAATTTTCTTCGAGAGGTCGCCCCGGGCAACCGCGGTCGTGACTTCGGCGATGTTGCGGACCTGAGCGGTCAGATTATTCGCGAGCAGGTTGACGTTGTCGGTCAGATCCTTCCAGGTGCCCGCGACGTTCGGCACTTCGGCCTGCGCGCCCAGTTTGCCTTCCACGCCGACCGTTTTCGCGACGCTGGTAACCTGTTCGGCGAAGATTGCCAGCGTTTTCGTCATGCCGTTGAGCGTGTCGGCCAGCGCGGCGATCTCGCCCTTGGCCGCGACTTCCAGTTTTGGCGACAGGTCGCCGTTGGCGACCGCCGTGATGACCCGGACGATGCCTCGGACCTGAGTGGTGAGGTTCGACGCCATGAAATTGACGTTGTCGGTCAGGTCCTTCCAGACGCCCGATACGCCGCGGACTTCGGCCTGGCCGCCGAGCTTGCCTTCGGTGCCGACTTCGCGCGCGACGCGGGTAACTTCCGAGGCGAACGAGTTGAGCTGATCGACCATCGTATTCATCGTGTCTTTCAGCTCGAGGATTTCGCCCTTCGCATCGACGGTGATCTTCTTCGAGAGGTCGCCCTTGGCAACTGAGGTGGTGACTTCCGCGATGTTTCTGACCTGCGCGGTAAGATTGTTGGCGAGCAGGTTGACGTTGTCGGTCAAATCCTTCCAGGTTCCGGCGACGCCCGGGACTTCCGCCTGCGCGCCGAGTTTTCCTTCCACGCCGACGGTGCGCGCCACGTCCGTGACCTGTTCGGCGAACAGGCCCAGCGTGGCAGTCATGCCGTTGATAGTGTCGGCCAGCGCCGCGATCTCGCCGCGCGCATCGACGATCAACTTTTGCGACAAGTCGCCGTTGGCGACCGCGGTGACGACCTTGACGATGCCGCGCACCTGGGTGGTCAGGTTGGACGCCATGAAATTGACGTTGTCTGTAAGGTCCTTCCACACACCCGAGACGCCCTTGACCTCGGCCTGGCCGCCAAGCTTGCCCTCGGTGCCGACTTCGCGCGCGACGCGGGTAACTTCGGCGGCGAACGATCGCAGCTGATCCACCATGGTGTTCATGGTGTTCTTCAGCTCGAGGATTTCGCCCTTAACGTCGACGGTGATTTTCTGGGACAAGTCGCCGTTGGCGACCGCGGTGGTGACGGTCGCGATATTGCGGACCTGGTCGGTCAGGTTGCGCGCCAGCACGTTGACGTTGTCGGTCAAATCCTTCCAGGTTCCTGACACGCCTCTAACCTGCGCCTGGCCGCCGAGCTTGCCGTCGGTGCCGACTTCCTTGGCGACGCGGGTAACCTCGTCAGCGAACGAACTCAGCTGATCGACCATCGCATTGACGGTGGTGCCGATTCTGAGGAACTCGCCCTTGACCGGCTGGCCGTCAATCTCGAGCGCCATCTTCTGTCGCAGGTCGCCTTGGGCGACCGCACCGATGACGCGGGCGACCTCGGTGGTCGGTTGCACCAGGCCGCCGATCAGCGCGTTGATCGAGCCTTCAATTTCCTGCCAACCGCCGACCGCGCCCTTCACGGACGCGCGCTCGGTCATGCGGCCCTCGCGGCGAACCGCCTGCTCGACGCGGATTATCTCGCTGGTGATAGCCTCGTTGCGCTCGACGACGGCGTTGAACTTGGTCGCGAGCTCGTCGAGCAGCTTGTCCTTGTGCGATATCGGCAGTCGAACCGAGAAATCGCCTCGTCCGGCGGCCGACAAGGCCTTGATTAGATTCCTGAAGCGGCGCTCGTCGGACTTTCCGCGATCGGGAGCTTCGGGGTTGCCGTTGCGCCGAAATTTGTTGCCGTTGGTCTTGTGGCCCGCTACGGCCTGACCCTCTGCCAACTGGTCGTCGTCACCCGGGTTCTGACCGCGGTTCGATTCGATGGATTCCACTCGATAGCGCTCCTCTTAAAAAAATCTTGCGCGTACCCGATGAAGAAGAATTTCCAAGTAGAAAAGCGGTACCTGTAAGCAGAAAATGTGCCGATCCAGATGAGGAATTAAATAGAGCAGACAGTGCCCATCATAGCTAAGATTTTTTCGTCATAAGTGGCGGGAGAATTGGGCCTTTCGCCTGTGAAAATCCGATCGGCCTGAAAAATTTTCCGGTATTTGTTTCATAGTTCATGGCTTTCTCGTTTGAAATTCGGGACGTCCAAAAAGGCGGATGGTGCGTCAGCGCGTTTGCGAGACTCAGGTCGGAAAAAGTTACTCCCTGGATGGTGAGGGGGCGCACGGAGTCATGGCGCGTGGTGAAAATGTTGGAAACTTCGATGTTCAACTTCGGCACATCGTTTGCTGGTTTCGCAGACCCAGTGATTGCGCGGCGGCGTCAAGCCTCGTGCTCGCAAAAACAGACCAGCGGCCCCAAGGCATGCCTTGAGCGCTCAAAAAATGGGGATTCCGGGTTTTTTTCCGGGAGGAACTTGCCAGTGAACAAAAAGTTGAAGGACGAATTCGACCAGGACCCCTTGATATCAGCGAAACGTCCCGATGGACCGCGCCCTGCTCACAGCCGGCGCGCCTTCCTTAAGGGGATCGGGGCCGCGGGCGCGGCAGTTCCGCTCGCAGCGGTCGCGGCAAGGGTAGCGGCCCAGGCGATAGAGCGGATGCCCGACGTTCTCTCGGATAACAGCTCAAACGAAGTCAACGTGAACGGTCGTCCCAAGGAGGCATACGACAAACGTGTCAGTGCGGCCAAGGACGATCGCGGGGTCAAGGTCCCGCCTCATCCTAACAACGGCGACGAAGCTTTGTATCCGTCCAGGATCGCGAATTACACCAAGGGCTTCAATCACAACTCGTTCGGCGAAGTCGACCCCTCGGTCTATGAAAGCTACCTGGCGGCAGTGCAGACGGGTCAGCGTGCTGATTTCGATGCCTTGGAGATGGGCGGCACCGTACCGCTGGTGGACCCTCAGGCGGGACTGGCCTACGACCTTGAGACTTACGACGTATCGCAAAACTCGATTCCGCCGTTTGACGTGCTGACCAGTCCCGGCCTCGCCGCGCAGATGATCGAGTCGTACTGGCTGGCACTGGCGCGTGACATCCCATATTCGCAGTGGGGCAGCGATCCCACGATAGCAGCCGCGTGCGCGGAGTTATCGAGCCTTGCGGCTTACAGCGGTCCCAAAATCGACGGCCAGGTCGCCTCGCAGTGCATCTTTCGCGGCTTCACTGCGGGCGACGCGATCGGACCGTACGTGTCGCAACTCTTTCTTCAGCCGTTCAGTTACGGCGCGATTCCATTCAACGGTTACAAGACGACGCTGCCGGGCAATTTCGGGACGGAAGTTTCGTCGTGGCTGAATATTCAGAACGGCGCGCCTGCGCCGCTTGCGCCTGAGAACCCGGACCCGCAGTTGAGGTTTCTCCGCGACCCGCGCGACCTGGCGGAATATGTTCACAGCGATGTGCCGTACATGGAATACCTGAACGCGGTGCTGATGCTGGTTAAGATGCAAGCGCCGCTGAATTCGGGGAATCCCTACCCGCCGACGGACCACTCCGAAACCGGTTTCATCACCTTCGGCATCCCGATGGTCGAGGTGTTGGTCGCGGAAGTGATCGCGCGCGCACTGAAGAACGCATGGTTCCAGAAATGGTTTGTGCATCGGATGGCCCGTCCCGAGGAAATCGCCGGGCTGGTCCACTTCACTAACACCGGTCAGAAGACCTATCCGCTCGACAGCAGCGTCCTGAACTCGAAGGCAGCCGCGGCAGTGTTCGCTGCTAACAACGGCACCTATCTCATGCCGTTGTCCTATCCCGAAGGATGCCCACAGCATCCGTCCTATCCGGCGGCACATGCGGTGGTTGCGGGCGCGGCGGTCACAGTACTCAAGTGGTTCTTCGATGAGAGCTTTGTAATCTCCAATCCGGTGACTACTACCTCTGACGGCCTGGAGACGGTCCCCTATAACGGGTCAGACGCGGGCCAGCTGACCGTGGGCGGCGAGCTGAACAAGCTGGCGTCGAACGCGGGCTTCGGCCGAGTGTCAGCGGGAATACACTGGCGCGAGGATATCCACCAAGGAATGCTTCTGGGCGAGGCGGTCGCGATCAGCCTGCTAAGGGATCAGGCACACCTATACAACGAGAACTATACCGGCTTCACGTTCACCAGCTTCGACGGAAATACGATCACGGTCTGATGACCTAGCTACGGAACACGAGCGGTATGCTTGGACGTCACTGGGGACATAGGAGGAGTCACTAATGAGAGTAAGTCATCTGTCGCACGTTCGCGAGGTACGGAAGCTTGGGCTAGCTCTTTCACTTTTCGCTATCGTGGTCGTCGCGATGCTCGCGGCATGGCCGGATCCCGCCATCGCGCAAAGCGGGTGCGGCCCGTTCGGCAATCCTCCGCAGCCGCTGATCAGCAATGAGGTGCCGAAGTGCGTGGGTGGGACGCTGCTAGGACCGTGGGATGACTCCGACGGCACACCGCGCTATGCATGCCTGTACTCGCCGGCGAGTGCCACAACGTCGAACCCGCTGCCGATGCTCGTATGGTTGCATCCGTCGCTGGTGACGGCAGACTCGATCATCTCGACCAATATCCAGTCGTTCCAGAACAACTTCAGTCTCGCCGCCGGCACCACGGGCTTTGTGCTGCTGACGCCAGAGGGTCGCGACACGACGCACTTCTATCCGGCGCCCGACAATGAAGGTCCCGGATGGGACAACTGGTATCGACAGTTCTCGCCGGGCACGGTCAAGGTCAACGGTGTGAGTTATCCTGAAAATGTCGACGCCGCGACCATCGATCACTTCATCGGCGTCGTACAAGCTACTGGAACCGTGCTCATCGATAAGACTTTTGTCTCCGGATGGTCCAACGGGTCGGCGATGTCTTATATCTATGCGCTCAACCGTCCCAGCGTGAACGCGATCGCAGTGTATTCGGCGCCCGATCCGTTCCAGGCCTTCAACGATCCGTGTCCGCAGACGCCTGTGGAAGATCATCCCTCGAGCATCGCGGAGATTTCCGTGCCGAATCCCAAAATCCAAAGCTACCAGGTGCACAACTCCTGCGACATCGCGGGCCTATGCCCCAACAGCGAGATGATCATCAGCCAGACGGCTGCTCTCGGCGCCAATCCGGATGACGACGTAATAATCGACTCGCTCAAGCAACAAGTCGGTTTTTGCGATCCGCTGTGCGGCACCGACCCCGACGGGAGCAGCTCCAACGTCCCGGGCGTCACGGTCGGATCGCTGAATCATATCGAATGGCCGCTGACGTGGACCGAGCCGATGCTGCAGTTCCTGGCCACGCATCCGTAGGGAGTTAGTCAGCCAGGGTCTTCAGGACCTGGGGTGCCCGTACGGTTTCAATACTTTTTCGAGAGCCGCCAGCGTGGAGCGATTCTCCGCGAGCTGCCGTTCCAGCGTACTGCGTGTGGTGGCGGGGAAATCCTGGAGCAGCGCCTTTTCGTACTCGGCGATAACGTCGTTGGCATCCTCGCGGCACCATTCGACGACGCCGGTATCGCCTTTGCTCATCACCACGCTCAAGTCCATCGCGGTCCGATCGATGAATCCACCAACGCTGCCCGATTCCTTGCCTGCCTTCTCGCCTTCGCCGCCCATACGCTTGCGCTCGAGATTCAATTCGTCGGCATCGCGCCTGCGTGCGGCTTCCTGTCGATCGAATAACTGCACGAGCTTCTCCTTGCCGACGTCGGCTGCGGCTCGGCGATAGCGTTCGGCGCTATCCACGCAGGTCTTGACGAGGTGATCCAGGGTTTCAAGTTTAGTCATCGCGCGATCCTCCTGACGGCGGGTACTATCCCGGATTTGTCGCAAGAGGCGGGCCGGAATCGGCGAAGATGAGATCGCGCTATGCTCTCGTCATGCGGAAAGATTTTCCAGCATGTCATTTTTTCAAGGTTAGCTCGATCGGCGAGCAAAAACCTCTCCTTCCGCGCGCTCAAAAGCTGGCACGTGCAATGCTCAATTCTTCAGCTACCCTGCTAACCCCTATGGAGGCTCGAAGGTGAAATGAAAAAGCTACAGACTATCTCGATCGCGGCCGCGATCCTGTCGTTCGCACTAATCGGTTGTCAGCAGCCAATGCAGCCGATCATCACTCACAAGCTGGTAGTGACGGGAAACCAGCACGCGGTACCGGTGTATCCCGATGAACAGGCCTATCTGAATACCTCGCGTGAGAAGCAGGAAGGCGGCGTGGTAGGAGTAGTCGGTGACGTGAAGCAAAACCTCACTGCGAAGCAAATCGACGATCAGACTCCCGTGCAGATTGTGACCAGCGACGATAACGGCGCGGTGATTACCGTGACCGACGGACCGATGAAGGGGGCGACCGGATTCGTCGCCAAGCAGAATGTCGACTAGAGCCTGACGGCCGGTGGCATTCGCACGCACAGCTCGGCAAGCGCTGGTCCTGATTCTCGCCACGCTCTGCTTCTTCGGGTGTGGAACCATGCCCAACGCGTTCCGGTTAATGCACGACCCGAGCATGTATGAGCAGGCTCCCAGTGTAGTCGGCGCCCAGGGACCGCTTTCTGCCAACGAGAGCGAGGCGATCATCAAAAGGCTCGAGGCACGCAGCGGCGATACCGGGACCCTCGAGCGCCGTCTAGCCTTCGAACAGGCAATCAGCGGAAGCCCGTTGGTAGTCGGCAACAAAGTGACCCTGCTCGAGAATGGCAGCGCTACGTACCGCGCGATGTTCGCCGCAATCGAGGGCGCGACGCATAGCATCAATCTCAAGACCTACACCTTCGAGGGCGGTCTGATTGGGAATCAGTTCGCGGACGCACTGATTGCGAAGCAGCAGCAAGGGGTGCAGGTCAACATAATCTACGACGGCTGGGGATCCGCGCTCACACGCGGAAGTTTTTTCGATCGGATGCGTTCGAGCGGAATCCGGCTGGTTGAGTTTGACCCGCTCAATCCGTTCGCCGCGGGGTTTCGATGGTCATGGCTGCATCGCGATCATCGCAAGCTGATGGTGGTGGACGGCAGGCTGGCGATCACCGGCGGCATCAACATCTCACGCGTATATACGAGCGGTGACAACCTGGCGCGGAAAAATCCGCGCGACGAGACCGCGAAAACGTGGCGCGATACCGACGTCGAGATCGAAGGCCCGGTGGTATCGGAATTCCAGGAAATGTTTGTCGCCAACTGGCTGCAGCAAGGCGGCGAGCCGCTCAAGTTTTCCGACTACTTTCCGTCACTCGATAAGCAGGGGGACATGATCGTGCGTGTACTCGGAAGCGCGCCCGAGGAATTCAGCACGATCTACGTGACGCTGGTGTCGGCGATCCGCAACGCGGAGACCAACATCTACATCACCGACGCGTACTTCGCGCCGGGCGCACAGATGCTAGAGGCGCTCGAGGCCGCGGCGCGGCGCGGCGTCGACGTTCGCCTGCTCGTCCCGGGGCGCATCAATGAGCCATTAATCGGGTCGGCGGCGCGATCGGATTTTTCCGAGCTGCTCGATGCGGGAGTCAAGATTTATCTCTGGCAAGGCAAGATGCTGCATGCGAAGACCGCGACCGTCGACGGGGTCTGGTCCACGGTTGGTTCCTCGAACCTCGATTGGTGGAGCATCGCGCGCAACGACGAAATCAACACGGTCATCCTGAGCGTGCGATTTGGCCGGCAAATGAACGCGACCTATATGAGCGATCTGGAGAATTCCCGACAGATCACTTCTGACGCATGGCAACAGCGATCGGTCTTCGACCGACTCAAGGAAGATCTCACCGGATACATGACGCCGATGATGTAAGGATTCAGAGATGGCAGCCGCACCACATAACTTACCTCCTATCCATGAGCCTGATCGCAGCTGGCGGGGATCGCGCGTCGCCGGCTGGGTGATCGGAACGCTGGCCGTCCTGGTCGTGGCCGTATTCATCGCCTCCTACTTCCTGGATCCGATAGTTCGAGCGCGGGTCGAGACCGCTATGAATCAAAAGCTGGTGGGCTATCATACCTCGCTCAGCCACGCGCACGTTCAGTTGCTCAGCGGGACGCTGATACTCGACGGTCTGATCGTGAGGCAGAACGCTCATCCAACTCCGTCGGTCGCCGATCTGCCGAAGATGGAATTTAACATTCAATGGCGCGAGTTGTTGTCGGGCCACGTAGTCGCCGACGTGCTACTGACGCACCCGCACGTGCACATCAATCTCATCCAGTTGCGCGCCGAAAAAGCGGCTCCAGTGCCGCTGAGTAAGGAGGGCTGGCAGGACGCTATCGAGGCCGTTTACCCGTTCAAGATCAATTTGTTCAGGATACAAAACGGCGAAGCGACTTATATCGATACCGATCCAAAGCGTCCGCTTCATCTGAGCGGGATTTCGCTCCGCGCCGACAACATCCGCAATATCCACTACAAGGACCAGGTATATCCTTCGCCGTTTCATGCTGACTCAGCGGTATTCGATAAGGGGCGAATGACTATCGACGGGAAGGCGAATTTTCTGGCCGAGCCGTTTCCGGGTATTCTCGCGAACTACCAGGTCGAGCGCATTCCGTTGAGTAGATTCGAGCCCGAGGTCCAACGCGCAAATCTCCACGTCTATCAGGGAACGCTGCGAAGCAACGGCGTCGTGGAATATTCGCCGAAAGTGGCGCGAGTCGAAGTAGCAAATGCGCTCATCGACGGGATTCATCTCGACTACGTGCATACTGAGCAGTCCGCCGCGGCCGAGACGGGCAGGATGAACACCGTCAAGGCGGAAGCCGCAAAGGTCAACAACGCGCCAGGAGTGCAATTGAAGGCTCACGAGGTCGTTCTCACTAACAGTGAGCTGAAGCTCCTCAACGACGCGGGAAATCCGCATTACAGGCTCGTCGTGTCAGCTGTGAACCTTCGCGCGACGAACCTGTCGAATCACTTGAGCTCGGGATCTGCCAAGCTGCAGTTCAGCGGCAAATGGATGGGCTCAGGCGATACCACCTTGACCGGAGTTCTACGTCCCGAGCATCAAGGACCCAATTTCGACTTCGATCTCGAGAGCCGCGACACCGATCTGACTTCGTTGAATGACTTGCTTCGCGCGTACGGAAAATTCGATGTGGCGTCAGGCCGCGTGTCAGTCTTCTCGCAAGTCACCGTGAAGGACCATCAGGTGAACGGCTATGTGAAGCCCCTATTCACCGATGTGAAGGTTCACGACAGACAAAAGGACGCGAAAACACCGCTTCTTCATAAGGCTTACGAGTTGGCGATCGGCGGCGCGGCCAAGCTGTTGAAAAATCGATCGACGCAGCAGGTCGCGACCAAGGTTGATATCTCGGGGCCCGTCATCAACACCCCTAACATGAGTGCGTGGCAAGCGATAGGATAATTCCTCACCAATGCTTTCGTCAATGCTATCGTTCCCGGCTTCGATCACGAAGTCGCTCAAGCCAGACAAGCACACAGCTAGTGTTTGCGGTTGGAAGTCCGCGACCCTGAAAGATTTACAGGGAAAACCCGCTATTTTCGTCCGGTCGTCCTTGGAGAATTGCGGCACAGCGGCTGGCCGGCTTCTTGCTGTTACTAAGGGTAAGTTCCCGATGGAGGGTTCAAGAAATGCGTCTTATAAATCGTATCGCAATTATCCCAGCTGCCGTCGCCGCGTGCGGAATCGCCACCGGATGCTTCTCCTACCACAAGAGTGTGGATGAGACTCAGTCTCCGGCACCCGTGGTTGAGACCGCTCCGCCCGTGGTTGAGACGACTCCGGCCGTGGTTGAAGCGGTTCCTTCGACCTCGAGCTCAACCACCACCACAACGACCGACAATGGCCTCGTCGAGCGGCAGAAGACCACGACCTATGTCGCCCCGTAGCTATTAGGCTCGAGCGATCCGGATTTCAGCGACGCGCGCGCGACTGTCTATAGCATCGCGCGCGCGTTGGCTGCGATCCTATTCGCTGACGGAGTAACTGTTATGAAAAAGTCTATTATTCCCGCTATAGGTCTAAGCGCACTCCTTTGCAGCTGCCTGGTACTTACTTCCTGCGCGGATACCAGCAGTCAGACCACCTATACGAGCGGCGCTCCGGGTGAACCGCCCGTGGAATCCACTACCACCACGACGACGACCACCACGGAGCCTGACAGTGTCGTTGGATCCACGGCGAATGCGGCCGGAACGATAATCGCGGCGCCATTCCGGCTCGTCGGTGACGCTCTCAGTATTATCTTCTGAAGCGAATCAGTTCGCCCGATTCGGTTTACACCGGTTTGTGGGCGTTTAGATTTCGCCAATTACGCCGCTTGACGCACAGAGCCGATCGATTGTAGTTTTTCGTCGGCATCATCAGTGTGCTCGGCAGCTGAATTCGCCAAATTTTCGTCGAACCGAAGTCCGCGGCGCCGTTCGCATGACCGTCCATCTAGCTAGATGAGTGGCAAGAGCAAAATATCGATGCATCGCGGTCCGTCCATGCACGGCGACCCAGAGCATTTTTTTTCGCTCTTGATGGGGAATATTCCTGCGCGCATCTGGATAAAGGACGCGCGGGGGCGGTACGTGTTCGTCAATTCAAGGCTATGCTCGGAGCTTGGTCTCGAGCGCGAAAAATGGATCGGATCCAGCGATGACGAGTTGTTCCCTGAGGTTGGTCACGTTTATTGGCGCAAGGACGAGCAGGTCCTGTCTGGTGGCAACCCGTTGGTATCCACCGACCAGGTCGAGCGAGGTAGGTCTCTTTTCGTCGTAAGATTTCCGCTGGCGATCGACGACGAAGCCCATGTTGCCGCGGTTGGCGTCGAGACCACGCAGCATATGTCGGCGCTTATCGGCTTCTTTCACTTGCGAGATGAGCTCTTCAGAAACGAGCGGCTGCGGTCGATAGGCGAGATGGCCTCGGGCCTGGCGCACGATCTCAGAAACATTCTGAATGCCGGCACCCTGAGGCTGAACATTCTCCGCTCCAAGGCCGGCGACGATTTGATCGCGGATGTCGACGCGCTAACGAGAACGGTAAATGCGGCCGCGGACAGAGTTCGGGGCCTTCAGGAATTCGTTAGCGCGCGCCCGCAGGAGAACCTGGAATCTTCCGACCTGTCGGTATTGATAACCGAAGCAATTGAAATGGTGGATTTCCTGATTGAAAAGACCCCGACCGTGAACGGTGGCACGATAAAAATCGAATCTGAAATTCCAGCGTTGCTGCCCAAGGTCCCGGTTTTTCCAAATCAGGTGAAGCACGTGTTCGCGAATCTGCTCATCAACGGTCGAGAGGCCATGCCGGACGGCGGAAATTTGTCGATCGCGGCAAAGGAAACTCGGTCCTCTGTGGAGGTCATCGTCGCCGATGAGGGTGTTGGCATTTCTGCGGAGATCCTCGACCAAGTGTTCGAACCCTTCTTCACTACCAAGGAGCTGGGGACGGGTCTGGGTCTCTCGATGGCGCGCGATGTCATGACCAGGATAGGAGGGCGTATTCGCGGCGAGAATCGCTCTCCGCGAGGAGCGGCATTCATTTTGAATTTCCCTACGCTGCGATAGCTTTGGGGCTGGCCGGTAGTTCTTACATACTTCACATATTTTACAATGAAAAATTGTGGGATACGCCGCCGCGGGCCTGTAAATCCTAGGCCGCAACTGACAAGCATCTAGTACGTCTCTTGCTTTATTCTGCATCGGCGTTGAATTCGCCGGGGCGGGGTCTATGCTCGAGGAATCGTCAACTCTGAAATCGGTTTGCGGCAACCAGGAACTACGCCAAACCTTGGCCGCCGAGCCGGCGCCGGGCGGACTCGGTGATTTCGAGCGCGTCCTCGACCTGAAACCGGGCGAGTTCGTCGAAGTCCGGAGTCCTGCCGAAATCATGTCGAGCCTCGACGCCGACGGCAAACTCGACGGCCTGCCCTTCATGCCCGAGATGCTGGCATTTTGCGGACGGCGCCTAAGAGTATCCCGGCGCGCCGATAACACTTGCGCGCTCGGCCAGCCTCGACGCATCGAAGCTACCGTTCATCTCGAGCAGCTAAGATGCGACGGCTCGGCGCATCGCGGCTGCGAGGCGGGTTGTCTCTTTTTATGGAAGGAAGCGTGGCTGCGGCGCGCGGCTGATAGCGTCGAAAATTCGTCGCCTGTGACATCGAGCGTCGAGTCGAGTAGTACCTATCGTCTCCTGAGCGAGTTCGCACAGAGACCGAATGACACCTTGATGTGTCAGGCGACGGAGTTGAATTCCGCGACCTGCCCGGTGTCGTTGGGGAGCCCGCCGCGCTACTTCGGCAAGTTCGCGCAAGACTGCATTTCAGGGAAGAGGAATTTCAGCGACCTGCGCAAGCTCGTCACTTACTTCTGGGGCAAAGCAATCCTGTCCGCGTTCAAGCTATGGACGCGCGCGCCATGGAATGCCGATCGATACAAGAAGACTCCGGCGACGCCGCTCGATCTGCGGCTCGGCGAAGTAGTACGGGTTCGCGGAATGCTGGAAATCCTGCGCACGCTCGATCGCAACGGATGTAACCGCGGGATGGAATTCAAGCCCGAGATGTTCCAGTTCTGCGGCCGCAAGTTTCCGGTGATCTCCAACATGCAGCGGCGGATCGACGAGCGCAGCGGCGAGCTCAGGGGCTTCCGTAGCCCATGTATCGTGTTGCAGGCCGTGTATTGCGACGGTCAGCGTTCCTTCTGCCAGCGCTCGAATTATCACTACTGGCGCGAAATCTGGTTGAGCCGGGACTAGCTGTCGAAAGGAAGATCGATGCACGCATCTGAGCTGGCCCAATTTTTCAGCGCCGTCGGTTATCGAGTGATACAGACGGAGAGCTGCTATTGGTACAATCCAAAGCCTTTCCTTTTTAAGAGTCTGCCAGTTCATCGTTTCGTCGATCCTGGCGCGGCCGAACTGGCGCAGGTCCTGATCAAGGGTCCTGCATTTGCGCTGCGCTATCCCAAAGCCCCGGACCAAGCCGGCCCGCGTGGCGGAATGTACGTATGCTCCGATCGCGACTACGACATCCAGACGCTGACGTCGCAGAACGTTCGCAGCAAAACACGCAGGGGCCTGGCACGATGCCGGATCGAACAAATCGAGTTCTCGTATCTGGCGGAGCATGGTTACGCTTTGACGGCGGAAACGACGTTGCGCCAGATGGGCACGATGCCGAGCACCACCGAGGCGGAATGGCAACGCTTCTGCGCAAACGCGCGCCGCTCGCCGGACTTCGAGGCGTGGGGCGCCTTCGTCGAGGATCGATTGGCAACCTTCATCGTCGGGATGCTGGTCGAGGACTGCTACTACATACACTTGCAGAAGAGCGCTTCCGACTTGCTCAAGTACTATCCAAACAACGCGCTGCTGTTCACCGTAATGAAGACCAAGCTGGCATGTCCGGAGGTCGGCTACATCTCGCATGGGCCCAAAGCGCTCGCGGTAGGTAAGGGGCTCCACTACTTCAAAACCAGCATGGGCTTCACGATGCAGCCCTTCACCGACCATGTGGTCTTCAATCCATTGGCGAAGCCGTTGCTGATGTGGAAAGGCGATGCGGTGATCAACAGGCTGGCACAGCGATACCCGGACAATCTCTTCTGGCAGCGTGCATCGCGAGCATTGCGCGTGGCAAGGGGCGAAGAGCCAAGGAGCGAGGAGCTCCTCTCGCAATAAGACTTCTAGAGTGACGTGCGATAGTAGTGGACTGCCTGCGTCATCCCGCCGGCGAGTCTGCTGCGCACGTAGTTCATGAAGTCGGCCGTTAACACGTACTTCGGCCTCAAGTAGATGCCGCCGTTGTTCAACGAAAAGACAATCCTATGCATCTTCCAATTTCGAAAATTCCGATGAAGCCTGAATCGAGCGGATACTCCGAGAGTCTGAACTCCGAATGGGAACTTGAATCCGAACCATAGCGGCTGAGAGTTAATCGATAGGTCAGGCAAAGTCGAAGCTGACACTTCCTCGATAGTCCCTTTTGCCAAAGAAAATACAATAGTCTTATCCAGATCGGGAACCCTGATAGTCACCGGACGCAACAGCAACAACAGGGCGTGAGAATAGCGCTCACGTATCTGCTCGGCCATTGCCGAATACGCGGCGAAAATCGCCGTGAGTGGCTTTGTTTCTAGCGGATCGTATGGCAGCTCGTCCAACTTGGGCAGCGCTTGGTAGCGATGCAGCGCCTCGGAAGAGTCATGCCTCGTGCCGACCTCGTAAGTGTCGCCCGGGTAGAGAACCACTGGGACCTGACCCTGGCGATTCAGATAGTCGTAGGCCTCGCCGACCGTGTTGGCGAAAGGATTGACGTACTTGTTGTCCTCGCTCGAAAAATAGATGAAGCTTGCGAACGGGATGGTGACTTTCGCGTTCAGCGCGCGATGAGTCTCCGAAACATTGTGCAGAATTTGCGTGGCGCGCTCAGCCAGATAGCGCTCCGGCGGCTCGAATCCGGCGTATGCAGCTAGTGAAAACTGGTTGAGTAACACATCGACGTGTTTCAGGTCGCTTAGAATGAGCTTGCATTCGCCAGTACTTATGCGCGCGTCATTGGCATTGAGTACTACATGTCCGTCGTCGATGACGGCCAACGCCGAATCCATCAATCCCGCGTGATAGCAGTATATTCGCGCGCCTCCCGGAGAGGACGAATCGCTGCTCAATGGCAATAGCTCGCGATGTGGCAGAAGTCGGAAGCGTTGATAGCCGAGACCCTTGAAAGCCGCAATCATTTTTTCGGAGTCGCGGGTCTGGAACAGGATAGTTACACGTTGTTTGAAGGAATCCGGAAATGAAGCGAGGGTGGGAAAGTGGCAATGATCGGGATGCTCATGCGAAATCCATAGGTGGTCGATGCGATCCAGTAAGGCGGAATCGAATGTGGGGTCGGGGCGCAGCGTCCAGGAATTGTTGAAAATTTTACCGGATAGCCACGGATCCATCAGGATCGACGTGCCTGAACACTCGAAGACCACGCACGCATGCCCAATGAAGTGGATTTTCATTGATACAGTCTATCTGGCGTGCGTCGTGGCTACAGGAATCTCCCCGGATTCAACGCTAGCACTATGGAAAAGCTCCGGGCGGGCGCAGGAACTGGCCTGTCGTCGTGGTGGGGAGCGTTCGGCCGGCCGCGCCCACCGGAGCTAAGGGACCTAATTTGTACTCGTCGGCAATGCTGTCACAGCTAAGACATGCAGATTGTGTGCCGATTTATCAGGGCACACTTCGGAAGGACGACTATCGAGAATTTTCAGAAGAAAAGGGCTGTTCACCAGTTCTTTTTGTGAGCCAGCTCGAAATCGTTGTCAGTCATTGGTGAGTTACGCTGGGCGGCAAATTGGGTACTCGTGAAGAAATTTCCCTTTCGAGGTTCACACCTGACGGTCGCCTCCCGCTCGATATCAAGGACAGGAGAGTGAAATCGCGCAATCAGGGGCGTGGCATCTCTGTTGCTTTTTCAGCACCTGAACATGTTGCAAGATTTACAAACCTTCCCGCGCGATCGCACCAATGAACAGAACTCTCGAAGGTCGAAACTTGACATTGAGCTGGGCGCTCGAAGCTTTCGGAGGTTGCCCGGTTTTCCGGAAGCGATTCGTCGACTCGAATATCTGGCGCCCGCGGCGGCCGGCCTGCTGATCCTGGGTCTGCTGACTCATCCGGTGGGGGGCGCCATGATTGCTCTCGTCCTGGTTGCGGCAGTGATCGTACCCTGGGCAATCTATCGCACGAGCCACCACGCCACCTGGCTGTTGATCGTGTTCGTACTTATCGAAGGGGTGGCGGCCAGCTCTTTCTCCGGAACGTTTGACCTGCCACAACTGGGCGCTTTCGTCAGATATCCATTGGGGTTCCTGTTTGTCTTGCCGTTCATTTCTTCGGTGTGGAAGTCGGGAATCCTGAGCAAGGGAGGATTCCGCGACTACGCGATTTACCTGGTTTGGGCGCTGGTCAGCGTGTCCTATTCGATATTGCCGGGAGTTTCACTGGCTCGGGCAATCGCGGCGATCCTCCCGTTCTGCGCGGTGTGCGCGATAGCGGCGGAAGTCCGAAGTGCGGAAGATGCGCGCAAGGCGATGGGAGTCTTGCTTGCCGGTTGCGGAGTCGTCGTCGCCGCCAACTTCCTTGCCATGTTTATTCCTTCGTGCACGCCGTGGCAGCCCGATACCGACAGCGGGATGCTGCGATTCACCGGGCTTCTCACCGAGCCCAATGAGATCGGCAACCTGACGCTCGCGACGCTCGGCGCAGGCATCGGCTATTGGCCGATCGCGAGTGGACGCAGGAAGACCCTGGCCGCCTTGGTGATGCTCAGCGCTTTGGTGCAGGGCGTCATGGCGGACTCGCGGTCGCCGATTATCGGGATTGCGATCGGTGGCGCGGTTTACCTGGTTTGGCAGTATCGAATCAAAGGCGCGATCGCCGTCGCGGCTCTGTTCGCCATTTTTTACACCTCCGCATACACGATTCCCGGCATGCGCGGCTATCTGGATCGAGGCGATGTCGCGAGCTTCACGGGCCGTGAGGTCGCGTGGGATTTTGCGGTTCAGAGCGTCAAGGAAAGTCCGATTGTGGGCTACGGCTACGAGGTCGAGGGTCAAATTCTCAACAATCATTACTTTCCCGGCTGGGACGAGGTCTGGAACCTCGGCTACCAGAGCTCTCTGCACGACGGCTTTGTTTCCCGTGCGGTGAGTCTCGGAATACCGGCGCTGCTGTTCTGGTTGTTCTTTATGCTGCGGCCGGTTCTCGCGTGCCTTCTTCCCAATCGCGATCCGTGGAAGTTGAGAGCGATAGCAGTGATGGCCGTGCTGCCCGTCTTAATCCTGGATTTCACCGAATCAGTCGTGGATTTCCGCTCATTCGCCGGCCTCATGATGGCGGTGGGCTGGTCAATGCTCGAATGCGAGAGACTCTATGCGCGCGAACAAGCCGCCGCGCGCGCGAAAGTCGCGGAAGCATCGAGAACCCCAATCGTCCGCGCTCTGCAGGCGGCGCATGCCTCGTGACCGCCGAATCAAGGCCGCGGTTGGGCTGAGCGGAGCGTCGCTGCTCCTGCTGGCGGTGTTGTATGCGCTATGCACGCGCGCCGAGCCCTCCGCCGAGTCGCGGCGAGCTTACTATATCGATGCCAACGTCGGCGACGATTCCAATTCCGGCCTGAGTCCCTCCTCGGCGTGGCGTACGATCGGAAAAGTCAATTCGATTGCCCTCGCGCCCGGCGACACCGTCTATTTTCGACGCGGCGAGATCTGGCGCGAGACGCTGGAGCCGCGCTCGGGCGGCGCCCCCGGCCGTCCGGTCACTTTCACGGCTTATGGCAATGGACCCGCGCCGATCATCAGCGGCAGCGATATCGTCAAGGGCTGGAGCCTGAGCAACGGATCGATCTATCGCGCTCGCTGTTCGAAGCCGAACAACGTTTATGTCGATGGAGGCCCGGGCTGGGGCCTGGCGCGCGCCTGCTGCCTGCCGTTGGAGTCATGCGCGCAGTCGGGCTCGTGCGCAAACGGCCCGATGACGGCGGGTAGCTGGTATTGGAATCCGGCGACGTCGGATCTCTACGTGTGGCTGGAAGACGGCTCCAATCCCGCCGAACACACTGTCGAGGCGGCCGTGCGCATCTACGGGATGAACGCGACCGCGGACGGTGACGAGAAAAGTAATATCGTCGTCGACGGTCTCGCATTCGAGCGCACCGGCGGATACGGGATCTACGTCTACTCGAATGCCGACGACGGCAGAGGACCCGCTGGAATAGCTATCCGAAACAATAGTGTGAGACAGACCGGGACCGGACAAATTGACGGCGATGACTACTACAACGCGATCCACTTCGACGAGCACGTCGAACTCAATACGGCTCCCGAGTTTATCGACAATACAATCGCGTACAGCGGTGGGCATGGTAACGCCATCAATTCACAAAACGCCGACGGCGCTCAACTCATCGGCAACCATGCGGAGCATTTCAATCACAACGGCTTCGACACCAAGCATTTCGGCGTCAGTCGTGATCCGCGCCAACGTCGCTCATGACGCGTCCGAGGCTAACGGCATCTACCAGGAATACTGCGCCAACGGCACGATCGAGAATAACCTGGTGTATAACGTCAGCGGCTCAGTGCCGGGACGCGGGTTCCGGGATTCAAATCGACGCAGGTACTTCGGGTGCGACGATTCTTGGCAACTCGATCTCCAACGTGTTGATGGGAATCTACCTGATCACGCCCGCGACCGTGCGACACAATACCGTGACCAACGCCGCTCACATGCCGCTCGAGGCAAACGCAGGCCGCGACATCGAGCAGAATTCCTTCCCCGCACCGATGGTGTACGTAGACAATCGTGCGGCCGGCCGGGGCGGCAACTGAGATTCCGCGAGAATGTTAACTTGCAGGATCGAGTGTAACTAGTTTAGCCAGTCCGCTCGAAGTAGCTATTCAGCTTTAGTAAACTCCAATAGCAACTGCGGCTTGCGGACTCCGCCAGCGCGAGCGCTGCCTGTCGTCCGCCGATTGTAAAATATACAAAATTGTAAAACCTGCCAGCTATAGAAAATATACAAAATAAAATCAAGGCCGCGCTTGAAAAAGTTGAACCGTCAGTATGCCTTTGCTACTCTGTCTGCGCGGCGAGTCGTGGCGCCGCGAACATAGTTCGGGTCCAAGCGCGCAGGCCTCTTCCGGCACCGATTCATAGCCGGCGTTGTTTGGGCATTGTTAGCTAAATCGCGAGGGGAGTTTCAGACTCCGAGGCAGTGAGTCCAGGTCCGCAGGGGAGAGACCTGTCCCGTTGGGGGTTTCGTTCTAGACCTGCCGAAGGCATCACGCCACTGAAATAGCCCGCGTAAAACCCGCGGGAGTGCCGACCGGCCTTTGTCCGGCGAGGGTGAAGTGTATTCCTTCCCCCTGCTCGCCGAAGCCGGCCCGATACTGCCCGCGAGAGCAGACATAGCGCACGCCTGGGGAGGGCGATTTTCATGCGCGAACGTAGCAATGGGCGCGGTTTTGTTGGTCTCACCGTAGTTTTTCTTTGCAGTCTCGTGATGTTCGGGTTGGGCGCGTCAATCGGCGCGTCAGCCGCCGAGGTGAAAATTAAATCGCCTCATGGCGGCAGCGTGGTGAGAGGTGCGGTACCGATTTCCCTGTCCATGGGTACCGGGTGTTCATGGGCGAACGTATATATAGACGGTGTCTTTCTCGCTTCGACCCCTAATCCGATTTCATGGACATCGACCGATAGCACCAACGGCACGCATATTATTTCCGCGCAAGCCTTCGACTCGTCTGGGCAGCTGGTCGCAACTGCCGACAGATCTGTTCGCGTAAGAAATAAAGGGACTCCGACGCCTACCCCTGTGGCAACTCCCACGCCTACGGGTCAAGTGACTATTACATCGCCGCAGACCGATGCGACCGTTTCTGGCACAGTCTCGATTGCGGTCCAGAACGTCGAGCCGGTCAGCTGGGTCAACTTCTACGTCGACGGAACCTGGGTCGCATCATCTCCGCCTTTCACCCTCGCATGGAGTTCGAACAGCGTTTCGAACGGCCAGCACGCCATCGCCGTCAATGGATACAACGAGAGTAACGCGTTGATCGCGACGGCATCTATCAATCTGAACGTTCAAAATGGAGCGGCCGCTACTCCAACTCCGACGGCAGCGCCCACCTCCACTCCAACGGTGACGCCTACCTCCACTCCGACGGTAGCGCCCACCTCTACTCCGACGGTAACGGCCACCTCCACTCCGACGGTGACGCCCACGTCCACTTCCACGGTAGCGCCCACTTCCACTCCCTCAGTAAAGCCCACTTCCACTCCGACGGTGACGACCACCTCCACTCCGACGGTGACGCGCACTTCCACCCCGACGGTGACGACCACTTCCACTCCGACGGTGACCCCCACCTCCACTCCGACGGTAAAACCGACCGCCACCGCCACCGCCACGGCCACGTCGACGGCCTGTGCAGGAACCGCCCACTACGTTGCGGCTGCTGGAAGCGACTCCAACAGCGGCACTTCTGCCAGCGCACCCTGGAAGACCATCGCCCATGTGGAGGCCGAGGAGTCCTCGCTCGAGGCCGGCGCCTGTGTGTTCTTCAATGGCGGCGATGTTTGGGAAGAGCAGTTGGACATCTCTGGCGTCAATGGTTCGAGTTCTCGACCCATCACCTTCGGCAGTTATGGAACCGGCCGCCCGGTGATCGACGGCGGTTCGACGCGGCTATACGGAATTGAAGATGCTTACGGTGAAAACGGTGATGAGAACGCCAGTAACTATATTACAGTCACCGGCTTTGAGGTGCGCAACGCGGTCCGTGGCGGAATCATCTTCTCCGACCTGCACCAGGTCGGGATCTCGATCACCAACAACTATGTCCACAACAATGGATATGGCGCCTATCCCGGAGCGACCGGCTTTGGCACAGACGATGATAACTACGGATATAATGAAGGAATTGCTTTCGTAGACGACGACTATAATATTCCCGACGGCGTTCAGATCATCAACAACACCGTCAACTATGAGGGCGGTCATAACTCTATCATGGTTGACGGCGATATGGGCGGCGCGGTCGTGCAAGGTAACCAGGTCGGTCCCGGCTGTTCTCACAATTGCATCGACATGAAACGCTCGGTGGGCGTGACGATCCAGGACAACACGACCTATTGCCTGCCATCGACCATCACCGTCAACGGGAAATCCTATCCGGCCTGCAACGGCAACGCGCTATATACCGAACAGGATGCGAGTTTCACTGAGTCGGTCATATATCAGGAGAACGTCGCGTTCGGCGCGTATTCAGGCTATGCCTGTTTCGGCCTTCAGGCCAACTCAGGACCAATCGACGCTGCCTACTACAACAATACATGTTATGACACCAGTTTCCCCTTCTATGTCACGACCTGCCTTGGCGGGTCGATGACGGTCGAGAACAACATCCTCGATGGCGGGCAGGTGAAAGTGTCCGGCGGGTGTACTATCGGTTGGGATTACAATGACGACGGCGGCAGCTTAGGAAAAGGCTCCTACTCCGGCGTCACCACGGGCTCGAACGACGTCAGCAATATGAACCCGCTGTACGTCAATATCAGCAGCCTTGACGCCCATCTGGAAGCCGGGAGCCCAGTCCTGGATGCCGGGGATTTAAACCTGATTTTGGACGTGACCTGGATGGGGGCGCTGGGGCCGTGAGCCCGGACGATTTTTAGACCTTCATCTTCCGCGAGGTCTGGCACCTCCGAGACTTTCGCGAGTGTCGGTGCACAAAGGTCCAGGAGCCTGTAGAGGGAGAGTGCGTCGGATGGTGGTATTCGGGGAGTTGGTACGATTCAGGCGCTCTGAGTTACATATTGCAAGTTCAAAGATGTCTGGCTGACCAGACGTGGCTACAGCCCGGAGGAGTAGGAAACTAGCGTTCCGGTAAAATTGTAATACTCAAGCCGGCGATCGTGTGAGGGTCGCGGAATGGAATGTGGGCGGGCACGTAGCTGAGATTGTAATTACTACAATCACAACGCGGGCCCGTCCGCTTTCAGTCTCGCGCGATACGCCCTTATCGCTCGCAATTTCGTAGCTGAGACTGACCTTCCTGAATTGATGGGCCGATTTACGTCGACCCCACTTTGTAATCCTTTCACAGTTACGCGCCCCTTTTTTTCTTAGTGGGCCAAATCTGCGCCGTTTCGAATCGATCGACGATGGCACGCGAGTTGCCATTGGTAATCCCGAAAGCGCAACTGCTTGCGCTGGATCAGGGCGGGGTTGAATCGAATCGCGAGAGCCGATCTCGAAGAGAATTTTGCGAGGTTGCGTTTTAATCATGATACCGGAACGCCGAAATCGTAGCGGGATTTCAAACCACCCCGGGCTGGCCGTCTGCGCGATGCTGATAGCTATCGCGGTCGGCGGTTGTTCCGCCAAGAGCCCCCAGGTCGATAGCGACCGGCAAGCTATGGCGGCTCCGACCCGGATGTCGGCCGAGCAGTGTCACGCCAACGCCAGCATCGAGGAAAGCGCGATGCAGGACTCCGACTACCGGATCCAGCGCGGCGATCAGCTCTCGCTCGACTTCTACATGAACTCTGAATTCAACGACAACGTCACCGTCGATCCGGACGGAAAGGTCGTGCTGCGCCTGGTTGGTCCGCTGCAGGCCGCCGGATTGACGCCTGATCAACTGGCCGCATCGATCGACAAGGCTTACACGAGCGAGCTTCGCAGTCCCGGCGCAGTAGTTCACCTACGCAACATGCCGGGCAGGCAGATCTACGTGGAGGGTGAAGTCAATAAACCAGGCGCCTTTCCGCTTCAACCCGGGATGACCGCCGTGCAAGCGCTGGCGCTGGCCGGCGGTGTGACCGACAGTTCTGACCCGCAGAGTACGGTCCTCATCAGACGCGACGCGTGTGGACAGCCGGAGCGATCGCAAATCGATCTGGCGTCAGCGACCAAAGAACCCGGCACAGCCAACGACGTAGCGTTGATGGCCCACGATGTGGTCGTGGTGCCGAAGAGCGGAATCGCGAACGCCGACCTGTGGGTGAAGCAGCACATAAGGGACATCTTGCCGGTGGAACCGTACATTTCTCCGACCTTCTAATCAGATGAGTTTCATTTGCGGTGGATAGATCATGTTATCGAATAACTACAGAGACTGGATTGAAATCGCCTATCGGCGCCGCCGCACCGCCTTGATTGCGGGGCTGACTGTCTTCGGCGTCGTCGCGCTCGGAACTCTTCTATGGCCGCCCGTCTATCTGTCGAACTGCTCGGTGCTGGTGCAGGACAATCGGGCGCAGCTGCTGGTGTCGCCCGACATCCAGGGCAACAGCCCGCAAAATCCCTCCACGGTCAGCAATCCGGTAAGCGAGCAGGACCTCAATTCCGAGCGCGAACTGATCACCAGCCTGTACCTGATCCGGCTTGCGCTGCAAGATCTTCCGGTGCCGCCCTCTTATGCGCGCAAGTCGGGGATGGCAATGGCCGCCGTCAAAGGCATGCTGCGGCTGCCGCTCGAGGGCTACCACGTGCTGCACGATATCCCGAATCTGACGCCCAGGGACGCGTGGGCAATGGATATCGAGCGCCACCTCGATGCGTCGGTAATCAAACGCTCGAATATCATCGACATCGAATTCAGTTCGCACGACCGCCGTTGGACGAAAGACTTCCTGGACCGCCTGATGAGCAGGTACCTGGAATTTCATGCGAGTCTGTCGCATGACCCCCAGGCCGAGAAATTCTACGAGCAGCAGACCCAGCTTCTGAAAGACCGGCTCGAAAAATCGGACGCGCAGCTTCGCGATTATCAGCTGAAGACCGGTATCGGCAATCTCGATGAACAAAAGCGCGCCCTCATAGCCCGGATTTCGGACCTGCAAAGTACCGCTGCCAAAACCGATGCGCAGGTTTCAGGCACCCAGCAGCAGATCGCGGCCCTTCAATCGCAGCTAGGCAGTACGCCGCAGCGGATTCAGAAGGAAAGCCGCTCCGAACAGAATCTCGCGCTGCAACAATTGAAGCCGCAGGTGATGAAACTGCGCGCCGAGAGAGCCGAGTTGCTCACCCGCTATCAGCCGGGTAGCCAGCGAATCAAGGAGATCGACGCGAAGCTGGCCTCCGAGGAGAGCATCCTGGACAACGAGAATCATCTCGAGGTCAATGAGCAGCTCACCGACGTGAATCCGGTCTGGATCACGATGCAGACCGACCTCAAGCAGGCGGATTCCTCCGAGGCCTCAGGAAAGGCCACTCGCGACGAGCTTGACAAGCAAATCGACGTCGCCAACCAGCAACTGTCGACGCTTATAACCAATGGCGTCGAGATGACGCGGCTGCAGCGGCAGGCGTCCACCGATTCGGATGCGTACCTCGCCTACGTTCGCAAGCAGGAAGAAGCGCGCGCGTCGGAAGCGCTCAGCAGTAACAAGATCCTTAATGTCAGCGTCGCGCAGCCGCCGATTGTTCCAGTCATACCTTCGTTCCCCAGCGTTCCGTTGAACCTGGCCGTGGGTCTCATACTCGCATCCTTGTTTGCGGGCGCGGCGGCCTACTGGGCGGAGGAAAGCGACTCGAAAATCTACTCGTCTGGCGTCGTAAACGATCTAACCGGACTGCCGATTGTCGCAGTCTTGAATGACCGGATGTAACGGCAATGTACTATCGGCACTTCGGACTCGATGGACCGCCGTTTCGCTTCTCACCCTCAGCGGCGGTGCTTTACTTGGGCAGCTCTCATCGCGAATGCCTTGCCGCGCTGGAGTGGGCGCTGATCCACGATCAATGCGGATTCATGCTGCTGGTGGGAGAGACCGGCACCGGCAAGACCACGCTGCTGAACGCGATCCTCGCACGCCGCCTCCCGAATCTTCACCTCGCCTGCGTCACCAACCCGAGGCTCAGCTTCGAGGAGATCATGCGCGTCGTGGTGCCACAGCTGGGCGTGACGACCAATGAACGCGGCAAGCTGGAATTGATCCAGGAACTCGAGCGCGTGGTCGTCAATCAACCCGAAGGTCACCGCACCGCTATCGCAATTGACGAAGCACAGGACCTTAGCGATGAGACTCTCGAGGATCTTCGCCTGCTCGCCAACCGAATCGGTTCGCAGGACCGCGAGCTCCAGATTGTCCTGATGGGACATCCCGAGCTGCTCGATCGCCTGGCGGCCCACAATCTGCGCCAGCTGCGCGAGCGAATCTCGACCAAGGTATCTCTGCTTCCGCTAAGCCCGATTGAGAGCGTCGCTTACGTCAACTGCCGGCTTGAAGCGGAACATGGAACGCCGCAGATCTTTGATGCCAAAGCGCTGCGGGTTCTCGTCAAAGCGGCAGCCGGAATTCCAAGACGCCTCAATGTTCTCTGTCACAACGCCTTGGTCCTCGCGTACTCGAAAGACGAGGGCAAGGTGACGCGGAGCATCGCGCGAGAAGTCGTCAAGGACTACGAGAGTATCGTCAGCCCATCCAAACTCAACAAGCGCGCCGGCGAATCGCGCTCTGCGGAGGCTACCATCGATCCGCGCCGACCGTTGATACGCGCCGTCGGTGCCTGCGCAGCGGTCGCCGTCATCGGCCTCGGCAGCGTCTCGATCCCGACGGTGCACAACTGGGCGGGCGAGCTCACGCGCACCGCTCCGCCGATTGCCGGCTCCGCGCCTGCGAGTCCCGAGGCTACTTCTGCGTCCGGTGACCAGACTGCGGCGACCCTTGGCTATACCGCATCAACCGCCAACGCATCTGTCGTTGCGATCCCGAGCGACTCGACGAAATCGGCGCCTTCGCCGGATTTCACGGCAATTCAGATTCACGCCGGAGACACCTTTCACGATCTGGCGGTCAAGTATCTCGGCTCCAAAGATCGGGCTCGGGAATTGATCAAGGACAATCCGCAAATAAGCAATCCGAATGTCCTCTACGTCGGCGAAACTGTCTATGTGCCATCCACCCACGTCAACGAGCAGGCGAGTGAAGTACGGTGAGTAAATACTACGACTTAATCAACCGCAACGCGGCCGCTATCCGAGAACCTCTGCCATCGCCCCGACCACGGGCGAGGATCGTGCCGAAAACGCGAGACCTGATCGAGCGTCCTTCGCACGAAGTCGCGCCGAGGACCGACGCGCTCGATACTTTCCTGCCCGAACCGCTCCCGCACGACTTGCCGGGAGCGCTGGCGCGGCAGGACGCAATTCGTCAACTGAGCGAAAGAATTGCGCCGACCGCGGCGGTGGAAAAGTCCTGCCGGGTCGCCATAACAGGATGCCGCCCGCGTGACGGCGCGTCGTCGATCGCCGCCGCACTGGCACTGGACCTCAGCCAGCGGCTCTCGATGCGAACGATCCTGGTGGACGCGAATCTCCAGAGTCCCAGCTTGCACGGCGTGATGTCGCCGGCCGAGCGGACCGTCTCACAGATCACCCTGGACGGTTCGCTGCAACTGCGCACCACCGGATGGCCACGGCTGACGCTGGCGACCTGCTGCATGCAAGGCAACGACGATCAGCGCGAAGCCGCGATCGTGGAACTCGCGGGCGTGCTCAACACGTTCCCGGCGGCTGTGATCGATCTCGGCGTGGCGCGGCTCGATCCGCGGATGCTGCCGCTGATGCGGCCCACCGATCCGATCTTGTTGGTGGTTCGCTATGGACAAACCGAACGCAAGGAGCTTGCGACCACGGCAGCCGCACTACGCGTCGCCGACAGGACCGTCGCAGGCGTGATTATGAATGCGCGACCCTCGCGGTTGCGAGATTCCTCATCAGAGTACCTGCAAGCATGAATGACTTCATCACAATCGACGAGGATAAACCGGTGTTGACTCAAAACGGCTATCGCAACGGCGTCTCAAAAAATGGGCATCCGAATGGCTCGCTGAAAATGGACAGTCCCAACGGCGCCATCGAGATCGAACGTCCCAATCTAACCGCCAACCTCCATCCCGTCGCCCCTGTCGCGGCGGTCAAAGAACAGCGCACGCAACTGCGCGGAGTGGGCGTCGTTGGTCTCGGCTATTGGGGTCCCAATTGGGTCCGCAATCTCCATCAGAGCCAGTCTGCGCGGCGAATCGTCGCCTGCGATCTCGATCAGAAGCGGCGAACGCACGTCAGCCAACTATACTCGGACCTCGAAACCACCAGCCGCTTCGAAGACTTGCTCAACGACTCCGACATCGAGGGCATCGTGGTCGCGACGCCCGTCGGCACTCATTACGCGATGGCGCGGCGCGCGCTCGAGGCCGGCAAATCAGTGCTGGTCGAGAAGCCGCTGGCGACTTCCACCGAAGACGCCGACGAACTAGTGAAGATCGCGCGCGAACGAAAGCTCGTGCTCATGGTCGGGCACACCTTTGAGTACAGCGCGCCGGTGCTCAAGATGCACGACATCATCGGCTCCGGCGAGCTCGGCGACGTGTTCTACATCAGTTCCGTGCGCGCCAACCTCGGGCTCTTCCAGCGCGACGTCAACGTGACCTGGGATCTCGCGACTCACGACATCTCGATCATTCTAAACCTGATGGGCGGCCGCCTGCCCGAAGCGGTGAGCTGCCAGGGCGAAAGCCACTACGGCCACGGGGTCGAGGACGTCGCGATGCTGACGCTGCGTTTCGAGCGCAACATCATCGCGTTTATCCACGTGAGCTGGCTCGATCCCGACAAGATTCGCCGCACCACGGTGGTCGGTTCGCGCAAGATGCTGGTCTACGACGACACCGCGCCGCAGGAAAAAATCCGCATCTACGACAAGGGCGTCACCGCGCAAAAGTATTACGACACTTACGGCGAATTCCAGTTCTCGTATCGCTACGGCGACATCCAGATTCCCCGCATCGAAGAGAAGGAACCGCTGTATTGCGAGTGCGAGCACTTCATCAAGTGCATCCGAAATGGCGAGACGCCCAACACCGACGGCGTCAATGGCGCCCGCGTCGTCAGCGTGCTCGAGGCCGCCAACTATTCGCTGCGCAGGGGCGGCTTGATGGTCCCGCTCGGGGATGCAGTGCGATGAGCGCGGCGACCGACCAGCGCCAGCTTCCGCAATTCACCTGCGTGGCCGACGACGTCCGCATCGGCGAGCGCGTGCGGCTGGCCTCGTACGTAAATCTCTACGGCTGCGAGATTGGCGACGACAGCCGGCTCGGCGCCTTCGTCGAAGTTCAGCGCGACGCCAAAATCGGTCGCCGATGCAAAATCTCGAGCCACACGTTTGTCTGCTCCGGCGTCACCATCGAGGACGAAGTCTTCATTGGTCACGGCGTCATCTTCATCAATGACCGCTATCCGCGCGCGACCGCCGCCGACGGCGCGCTGCAGACCGAGAGCGACTGGAAAATGGAAGGCACCGTGGTGAGGAAGGGCGCGTCAATCGGAAGCGGCGCAATCGTGATGTGCGGAGTCGAAATTGGCGCAGGCGCACTAGTCGGAGCGGGCGCGATGGTTGTACGCGACGTTCCCGCCGGCGCGATTGTCGCGGGTCATCCCGCGCGCCTGCGCGGACCCGTAACCGCGTTGAAAGAAAGGCAGTCTCAATGAAAGTGAAATTCGTCGACTTGGCCGCGCAAAACCTCGAAATCAACCAGCGCGTCGCATCCGAGCTGGATCTGCTCCATTCCAAAACCGCTTATGTCGGTGGCGAGCAGGTCGAGTGCTTCGAGCGCGAGTTCGGCGAATTTCTGAACGTCAAGCGCGTCATCGGCGTCGCCAACGGAACCGACGCTCTCCGGGTCGCCCTGCTCGCACTCGGTATCGGTCCCGGCGACGAAGTCATTACCGTGCCGATGACCTTCATCGCCACCGCGGCTGCCATCGTGCAAACCGGTGCGCGGCCCAGCTTCGTCGATATCGATCCTGAAACCGGAAATATGAGCGCTCCACTGCTGCGGAGCTTTCTGGAATCACGCCCAGCCAGCGAGCGCAGCGCGATTCGAGCCCTCGTTCCCGTACATCTATATGGCCTGCCGGCGCCGATCGTCGAGCTGAAGGAAATTGCCGCCGAGTTCAATCTCAAAATCGTCGAGGATGCCTGCCAGGCCCACGGCGCCCGCGTGCGCACCGCCGGCGGGATGGCGATGGCCGGGACGCTCGGCGACGCCGGATGCTTCAGCTTCTATCCCGGCAAAAATCTTGGCGCATGGGGCGACGGCGGCGCGGTCGTAACCAACGACGACGAAATTGCGCGACGCGTGTCGCTGCTCAGCAATCACGGCCGCTTGTCGCACTACGCGCACGAAATTTGCGGCTACAACTCGCGGCTCGATTCGATTCAGGCCGCGGTGCTGCGCGCCAAGTTGGAAAAACTCGCCGAATGGAACGAGCGCCGCCGCGTTGTCGCCTCCGCGTACCGCGAGTTGCTCGCGCCCTTGGACGTCCGGCCAATCCTCGAACCCGACGGCGTCGAATCATGCTTCCACCTGTTCGTCGTGCGCAGCGTCCGGCGCGACGCCATTCGCAACGCGCTGCTGCAAAACGACATCGAGTGCGGAATCCACTACCCCGTTCCGCTTCATTTGCAGCCCGCACTGGCCTACCTCGGCTATCGATCCGGAGATTTCCCGGCCAGTGAAGCGCTCGCGGATACCACTCTGTCGTTGCCGATGCATCCGCATCTGAACGGACAGGAAATCCTGCGGACGGTTGAGACCGTGTCCTCCGCGCTAGCCGCCGCCAATGAACCTCTCGCCCCGCAGCGCCGGAGCGCTTCACCGTCCGTTGAGACCGAATCCTCTAACGCATGAGTTGATTTTCGATGTTTGCCGGCGAATGCAGAAAGCAAAAAGTACTCTTCGCGATCGCGGACCTCGTCGCGCTCGCGCTCGCCTTCGCTGCCGCATTCATCCTGCACGACCCGGACGGCGCCCTGCTGGCGCATCTTGAAAGCGCCGACCCCAAAACGCTGGCCGAATGCCTCGGCCTGGCAGCTCTGGTGTGGATCGGTGTCTTTCGAGCGTTCGATCTCTTCAGCATGCGCAATGGCAGCCGTAAGGAAGCGATCGCGGTCGTCAAAGCATGTGCGACCGCAGCCGGTCTGATGCTACTCGCCGGCTTCGCTACCCGTTTCGAAGTCTCGCGCGTCAGCGTCGCGATCTTCTACGCCTTAAGCATCGGCACCGAATTGGCGGTGCGCGGGACGACGCGCCATCTGATTCAGCAATTTTACTCGAGTCCGGGCATCTCGATCCCGCTCGTGATCATCGGCTTCAACCCGGTCTCTCACTTCCTCTGCGATAGCCTTCAGGAAGAGCTGACGCAGCACGAAGTCCTCGGCTTTCTCGACGCCGGCGCGCCCGGCTGCGACTACCGCGGCTATCCCGTGCTCGGACCGCCGGAGCGGTTGATCGATCTGGTTCGCATCCATTCCTGTCTCGAGGCCGCCGTCGTAATGCCCGAGGCGCCGCTCCAGGAGCAGGCGCGCATGGTCGAGCTTTGCGAACAGTCCCGGCTCCGATGGTGGGTCGTGCCGTGGGTTTACCGCTCGGCGCCGGCCGGACTCCGCGTGGACACCGTCGGCCTGATTCCGCTGGTCGGGCGCCGCGGCTCGAACGTCGAAGGCCTCAACTATCTCGTCAAGCGCGCCTTCGACATTGTCTGCGCCTCGCTCATCTTGATTGTCGCGATGCCGGTGATCGCCGTCGCCGCTCTCGCAATTATGATTTTCGACGGCAGACCCGTTTTCTTCCGCCAGCAGCGAATCGGCGCACTCGGCCGTCGTTTCGAAATGTTGAAGTTGCGCACGATGAAAACCTGCGCCGCCGATCTCGTCCATCGTCAATACGTGCGGCGCTGGATCTCCAACGGTCACAGTGCAGGCGCCGGCGCCGCTGCCAACGGCAATGGCAACGACGGCAAGGTCTTCAAGCTTGCCAACGATTCGCGCGTCACCAGCGTCGGCAGGTTTCTGCGCCGCTTCAGCATCGACGAATTTCCCCAGCTCTTTAACGTCGTCCGCGGCGACATGAGCCTCATCGGGCCGCGTCCCGCCCTGCCCTACGAGCTCGAACATTACCAGGACTGGCATCATCGCCGCTTCGAAGGCATGCCGGGAATCACCGGCCTGTGGCAGGTCAGCGGCCGCAATCGGGTCTCCTTCGACGAGATGGTCAAGCTCGACGTTCAGTACCTCGAAGATTGGTCGCTGACCACTGACATCAGAATTCTCTTTCGCACCATACCCGTTCTGCTTCGGGGAGAAGGACTGTGAACGATCGCGAGTCTGTCAACGGCGCCGATTCTCCTGATCGCGCCGAGCGTAACCGCTGGCTGTGGAAGGCGTTCGCGCGCTCGGTTCGCGACAATATGGTCGCGGAGTTCGTCGTTCAGGCGCTGCGCGTCGGCGGGATCGTTGTGCTGGCGCGCGCGCTTTCGCCCGACGATTTCGGCCTGTTCAAAATCCTGGTCGTCGTCTCGACCTTCGCGATGCTCGTCAATGAGGCCGGCATTCCCGACGCGCTCATTCAGCGCCGCGACCTGAGTCCCGCGCATCATTCGACCGCGTGGTGGATGAGCATCGGCCTTGCGCTTCTGACTGCGAGCCTTCTCTACGGCGGCGCGCCCGCACTGGCGCATGTCATGAAGATGCCCGGGCTGCGCCAGGGTATGCGTCTGCTCTGCATTCCTTTTCTTCTCGAGGGCGCGGCCGTCACCGCCAACGCGCGGCTGCGACGCGACTTGCGATTCACCGCGCTGGCTGCCGCCGACGTGCTCGCCGAGTTCGCGTTTCTGGCTGTCGCGCTCGCGCTGCTGTGGTATCGGCTGCCGGCCTGGAGTCTCGCCGGCGGTCTCGCGGCGCGCTTTGCCGTGCACGCGGTCACCATCCTGGTTGCTGGCGGAAAAACCCCGCTTGGACTTCCGACATCCTCGGCCGCGCGCGACCTGGGCCAGTTCGGGTTTAGGGTTCTCGGCGGACGAACCGTCGATGCGCTCTCGTCCAACGTGGACTTTCTCCTGATTGGCCGATTGCTCGGAAGTTCAGCGCTGGGCTTCTACTCGATGGCGTGGGACCTGTTGCGATTCATTCCCGATCGCGTCTTTCGAATTGCGGGCCGCGTGACGCTCCCGGCTTTTTGCCATTTGCAGGATCAGAAAGACCAACTCGCGCGCGCATACCTGAATTTCTGCGGCTACCTTTCCAGGATCATTCTGCCGATCGTCTTGTGCGCCGCGATCGCCGCTCCCGAACTCATCAAAACGATATATGGGCCCAAATGGCTGCCAGCCGCGGTGCCGATGCAATTGCTCGCCTGCGGATTGCTGCTGGTCGGCCTGCGCCTCGCCATTGGATCCGTTTACTACGCAAAAAATCATCCCGAGTTCGACTTCTACGTTCACGCCACCCGCCTCGTGCTCGTCGTCGTGACTATTTTCAGCCTCGCAAGCACCGGCCTCGTCGGCGTGAGCATGGGCAGAAGCGTCGTCGAGGTCGTCATGAGCATCGCGGGGCAGTGGCTCGCATGCCTCCTGCTCGGCATCGGGCTCGGCGATCTGGTCGTAGCGATTCTGCCCGGCGCCGGACTGGCGCTGATGTGCGCGCTTGCCGTCACTGCCGGAAAAATAACGGCGAGCGCGTGCGGTACCCAGGGAGCCGCAACCCTGCTGCTCATCATGGGACCGCCCGCGCTCGTTTATTGCTGGCGCGAATCTTCAACCGCTATGCGCATGTTCGCGGATACGTTCGGCCGCGGCGAAGCCCCGCAAATCGCCGTGGCCCAGGAGCTTCAATGAATCAGTCTGCAGCCCTTCGCCAGGAATCGACCGAGCCCGACTTGCAACTTCTGCCGCTCAAGCGTTCGCGCGCCGCGTGGGAAGCTTTCGCCGATTCGCATCCCGACGCCACTCTCTATCATCACCGGCCGTGGCTCGAGGTATTGCGGCGCGGTTTCGGCGTCAATCCGATGGTCGCGATTATCGGCGAATACAACTCGACGCAAGCCGCCTGCCTGCTCGCTCGCGGCGGCAATCCAATTCGCCGCGGCCTCATCTCATTGCCATTTTCCGATTACTGCCCGCCGCTCGCCGTCGACGAGTCAGCGCTGCGCTCGTTGATGTTCGGCTTACCGGGCCTCGCGGCTCAGTCCAGGCTTGAGATCCGCGGTACCGGCGGATCTTATCCGTGGCACGTTCTCCATCACTTTCAGCGCTGGACGCTCGATTTGTCGCGCCCATTCCAGGCCATCGAGCGCGCCGCCGATCGCGAGGTAAGGCGCCATATGCGTCGTGCACGCGAAGCCGGCGTCAGCGTCGAATGTTCGCGCAGCGCCGAAGCGGTCGAGACTTTCTTTGAGCTCCAGCTCGAAAGCAGGCGCCGCCTCGGAGTTCCGTCACAGCCGCTGAAGTTTTTCAGATTGGTGCACGAAGTCTTCGCAAAGCTCGACGCGATCGAGGTGTGGTTCGCTTCGCACCAGGGCAAACGTATCGCCGGCGTCGTCGTCCTGCGCGACGGCCACGATCTGCACGCGAAATGGTCCGCGCGTACCGCCGGCAGTCCCGACGGAGCCAGTCACTTGATCTTCATGTCGATTGCGGAGCAGCACGCACAACGCGCCCGCGGACTCGACTTCGGCCGCACCGACAGCCGCAACTACGGTCTGTCGCGCTTCAAGCGTCAGCTGGGCGCCGCCGCAACCGATCTGCCGTACAGCTACTTTCCGCAGATGCCGAGTGTGACCAGCGCCGAAAACCTGACTGGCGTGTGGCAAACCGCCTCCCGCGTATGGCGAAAACTGCCGATCCCGGTAGCGCGAGTCCTCAACGGAGTGACCTACAGGTACCTCGCATGAGTCGATATATCGCAATCACTCCGGCTCGCGACGAGGAAAAATTCCTGCCGCTGCTGATTGCCTCGATGGCGGCGCAGAGTTGGACTCCCGACCGTTGGATAGTTATCGACGACGGCTCCGCGGACGCTACCGCCGCGATTCTTGACGACGCCGCCCGCTCTTATCCGTGGATCGAACCTCATCATCTGCCGCGCAATCGTCCGCGGGCTCCCGGCGGCGAGTGTGTGATCACCAGTTTTCTCCCGCTCGAAACCTGTCGGCCTTACGACTACATCCTGAGGCTCGACGCCGACGTCAGTTTCGAATCCGACTTCGCCGATCTGTTGCGGTCAGAATTCGTGCGCGATGCCAAGCTGGGGATCGCCGGCCCAACTTTGTACGAACCGACCGGCTCGGCGTGGCAAGAGATTCGGCAGCCCGAATACCACACGCGCGGCCCAGCCAAGATGTACTCGATCGAATGCTTTTCCGCGATTGGCGAACTCGATCCCGACGTTGGATGGGACACGCTGGACGAAGCCCGCGCGATGGTGCGCGGCTATCGCACTCGCGGCTTCCGCCACATCACCGCCAGGCATCATCGCCCGCAAGGCGAGGCGTCGGGATGGAAGGCCCGGACGCGAGCAGGCCTCGCGGCGTATCGAGTCGGTTATTCGCCGCTGTTTATGGTTGCGCGCGCGGCGCGCGAGACGTTTTCACGCCCGTCGCCGTTTGACGGGGCCTTGTTGCTGGCCGGCTTCCTCAACGGATATCTGCGTGGCCAACCACGCTGCGCGGAGCCCGAAGTTGTCAGATTCATCCGCCGGCATCAGCACCGCCGGCTGCTCTTTCAGGAGACGCTATGGCGCTGACCGCTACAATCGACACCGACCGCGTATCCTCAGCGCTGTGCGAGGAGCCCGTTTCGGGCGGCGGCCACAACGATGCATTTTCTTTTTGGAAACTGCCTCAGGATTGGAGAGTCTCGCTCGATTCCACGATGGCGGAGTCGCAAGCCGCCGTCGAGCGCTATCTGTTCGAAGAATATCTGTCACGCGAAGATCGCCGTCCGCCGAGCAGAATGCAGGCCTACTATCGGATCAAGAGCTTGATTCCCGCTGCCCTGCGCCATCGGCTGAACTCCGCGGCAATCAAGATGCGCGGCATGCGCGACTTCCCGCGATGGCCGTGTGAAAGCGCGCTCACCGACTATTGGCGCGATTGGCTGCAAATCAGCCTGCGGACCCTCGACGCGAGCGACGGCTGGCACATCGGATTTTGGCCCGACGGCCTGAAGTGCTCCATCGTGCTCACCCACGACGTCGAAGGGCCGCTCGGCATGAGCCGGATGGAGGAGATGGCGAACCTCGAGGAGCGTTACAATTTCCGCTCCGCGTGGAACCTGCCGCTGGCCCAGTATCCAATCGACTGGAATCTGATAGGTCGGCTCCGCAAGCGCGGCTTCGAATTCGGCGCGCATGGACTCTCGCATGACGGCCGTTTGTTCCGCAGCGAGGACGACTTCAGCGAGCTCGCGCCTAAACTCCAGCAACTCGCGCGCACGCACGGCCTGAACGGCTTCCGGGCGCCTTCGACTCTTCGACGCGCCGAATGGATCGGCAGACTTTCGTTCGACTTCGACTGCAGCTTCTCGGATTCCGATCCGTACGAGCCTCAACCGGGCGGAACCTGCAGCGTGTTTCCCTTTTTTCTCGCCAACCTGGTCGAGTTGCCGTACACGATGCCACAGGATCACACGCTGATTCATCTGCTGCGTCGGAGTCCTATGGAGATTTGGGGACCTAAGGCGCAATGGATCGAATCGCGGGGTGGCATGATTCTAACTCTCGTTCATCCCGACTATTGCGGCTCCGGCCCGTGTCTCAAGGAATACGAAACTCTTCTCAAGCAACTGAGCGAATTCCAATTCGCATGGCGCGCGCTGCCGTCTGAAGTTGCGGCGTGGTGGCGTCGGCGGGATCAAATGCGGCTGACGGTCAGCCGCGACGGGAAATCTCCATCGATCGAAGGACCCGGTTCGGAGCGCGCGGTCGCCCGGAGGCTCTCCAGCGAACCGTTGGCGCGTTGAGGTGATGCTGTGGCGCGTTTTTTAATGATTGCATACACAACCTACATGCACGACGGGCGCGTCAAGCGGCACGCCGAGGCATTGGCCGAGCGCGGCGATCACGTGGACGTCATTTGCCTGGCCACCGGCCAGCCACCAATCACCAACGGCGTCAACGTGATCGGTCTGCCGATGCCGCGTTATCGGGGCGAGAGCAAATCGGCGTACCTGAGAAGTTACACCCGGTTTTTCTCGATGGCGGCGCAGCGGGCCGCCAGGATGTCGCTCAAACAGCGCTACGACGTCGTGATCGTCTGCACGATGCCTGACGCCGTCATCGTATGCGCGATTCTGCCCAAGTTCCTCGGCAGCAAAGTGGTTCTCGACGTGCATGACACGATGCCGGAACTGTATCGCGACAAATTTGGCGGAACGCGCGGCGCCGCCGGCGCGAAATTGCTGATGCTCGAGGAGCGCGTCAGTTCGTGGTGGGCCGATCGCGTTCTCGCCGTGCACGATCTGCATCGCGACCGCCTGCAAAAGGCGGGTGTGCCCGCCGGCAAGATACACGTCGTGATGAACTCGCCCGATACGAGGATCTTCGACCTGCACAAAAATGGCGACTCGCCGCCCAATCAATTCACCTTGATCTGTCACGGCACCGTGACCCAGCGCCTCGGCCTCGATCTCGCCATCTCCGCCGTCGCCGCGTTGCGCCCGGAAATCCCCGAGTTGCGCCTCAAGGTGATTGGCGAGGGCGATCGGCTCGCGGCGTCTCGCGCGTTCGTCGATCGATTGGGACTCGCGGCGCGGGTCGACTTCATGGACCTCGTGCCCGTCGAAAAATTACCCGCGCTGCTCGTGAAGGCGGACGTCGGGCTGGTTCCCTATCGGCCGAGCAGCGCCACCCACCTGATGCTGCCGGTGAAGCTGCTCGACTACGCGACGCTTGGAATACCGGTAATCGCCGCGCGCCTGCGAACGGTCGAATACTATTTCGGCGACGGTGCCGTCGAACTGTTCGAGCCCGGCAACGTCACCGACCTGGTGCGTGCGATTCGCCTGCTCTACAACAATCCGGATTTGCGCGGGCGGCTGGTCGACCGGGCGCGGGACTCGCTCGACGCTCTGAACTGGCAGAACCAGAGAAGCGAATACTATCGGGCAATCGATTCGCTGCTCACCGCGTGATTGCCGGAAAGGAAAATGCGATGGACGTGAAAGAACAAGCGCATGACAAACCGAAAGCACGGACCCTGGTGGTCGGACTCGGCGAGGTCGGCGCCGCGCTCGCGGCAATCCTCGATCGCAATGAAACTGTGCTCCGCCACGACCTCGACCGCGTGAAGATTGAAGAGCCCATCGGGACCATGCACCTGTGCATCCCGTTTCAAACGCCGGGTCAGTTCGAAACCGTGGCGCTCGGATACATCAGCCGCTTCAAGCCCACGCTGACGATCATCAACAGCACGGTGTTGCCGGGGACCACTCGCTCGATTGCGCTAAAGAGCGATAGCCCGGTCGCGTTCAGCCCGGTCCGCGGCAAGCATGTCCGCATGCAGGAAGACTTAATGCGTTACTTTAAGTATGTGGCCGCGCCGGACCGAACGGTTGCCGCTGACGCCGAAGCGCACTTCCAGGCCGCCGGCATGAAAACCCGGCGCATGGCCGAAGTCGAATCGCTCGAGCTCGCGAAACTCGCCGAGACCACCTACTTCGGCGTGTGCATCGCGTTCGCGCAGGAAATGAACCGTTACGCCGAGCGCGTCGGCGGCGACTACTCGGAGGCGGTTGATTTCTTCGACGAAGTCGATTTCCTGCCGCGCAAGCGTTACTTTCCCGGCTTCATCGGCGGCCATTGCGTCATCCCCAACATCAAACTGCTGCTTCAAATCGCGCCCTCGCCAGCGCTGGAAGCAATCCTGGACTCCAATGAGCGACGTGCAAATGAACTTGAATCCCGACCCAGTCCCGGTTCTGAGCCCGCGTCAGAGTCACGCCACTCCGTCGAAGCCAAAGTGCTGGCTGATCGGTAATCGTCCGGATTTCCCGCTCGCCGCCGGACGGATCGCGCGCCTTCGAGGTCTCGACGTGGACCTCTGCGCCGCGGATGCCGCTGCGTTCCCTTCGCTGTTTGCGGCGCGCAATCAGCTAATCGCGATCAGTTTCGATCTGTTGGCGCGTCTCGGGCCTCAAGCGAAGGCGCGGCTGCGCGAGTCCGCCGAAAGCGGCGCGACGATCTATGTACGAGGCGCGCTCGAGCGGGGCCGCGTGTATTCATTGCAACCGTTTTCGGATCAGCGGTTCGAGTTCTCGATCAAACCGGCCGACGGTTACCAGTTCTCCAAGCATCCGATACTACCCGCGGCAATCGCCGGCGAACGAATAGCGACGAGCCTGAACATGCCGCAAGCGGCGGGCCTGGAAGATGGCGCTCGCCCGTTAGTGTCGAGCCTGCATCGATTCGGACCCGGAAGGCCGTCGATTTTTGCGATTGAAGCCGGCGCCGGCCGGGCGATTTTCGATCTTCACGCCGACAGCGATGTCGAAGACCTGGAGCTGCTGGCGGACCTCGCATCGCCGTCGAGACGAGCTGCCTGCATTGGCGCGCTCGCGGCGGTCGATTGGGCAGCCGGCCGCGACCCGGCAACGCCGGCGCCGGTCAATCTCGTGATCGACGATCGCCCCGTCAACTACGATTACTTCAACGCCGGCAAGTTGGACGCGTTTCTGGCGCATCTCGAGAGACAGTGCCCCGGTATCCATACAGATTTCGCGTGGACGCCATGGCACACCCGTCCGCATCGCGGGTATCTGAATGTGTTGTGTCGATACAACACGGGATTCGTGTGGCATGGGTATCTGCACCATGTTGACCATCGAACGATCACGGATTACGAAGCCCACTTATCCGCAGGCCGAGCGCGGGTGGATGAGATCACGCGCGAATATGGCGTTCGCTTTCAACCCGTGATGATCTTTCCTTTCGAGAGAGACACGCCGCGCGCCGAGGCGCTCCTGCGCGAAGCTGGATTCGTCGCGAAAGTGCAATCGGCGGGCGGTTTTCCTCCGCCGGCCTACTACCGCCTGCGGGCCGTCAACGAAGAAGATTCTCGCTTCAGCGTAGTCTTTCGGGATTCAATCGATTTGATGAGCCGCGGTCGAATGTTGGCGATGGCCACGCTCGGGATGCCGATTGTGGCGCTGGCGCATCCGCGCGATATCGCACTGCGCCGGTTTGGACGCTTCGACAAGGCTGCGATCTCGTACTTCGATCCCATCCTGCGCTTCGCAACCGAAAAGTCGCTCCGACCGATACCGCTCGAGGAGATCGCAGCAGAAGTGCCCGCCCAGCAGCTACCATCGCACCAGCAGTGATCGCATCCGTCGAGGAACTCGACATCAGCCGACGGCCGAACGCATCGTAGATCGTGATTTCGCGACGACGCATCGATCAGCGGCCCTATTTCGGCTTCAGTCGCGGATCGTCACTGGAGATGCACTTTGAATTCAAGGCGGCCAAGCCGAATGTCCACTGTACTGTGCTGCTCTGCGACGGCATCTTCTCGACGCCCGAAGGGGCGTCGGCCAGCAATCTCTTCCTTGCGTCGGCAATGGTTTTGGAGCGGTAGTCTTCGCACTCAGCTTTCGTTGGGAATGCGCCCGACTCGCCTACCTGCTCTCCTCGCATTGGCTGCCACTCGCTAATCGGCGCAGTCTGGTCAGGGCCTATTAGTGGCACTCCCGAACGCTCTGCTTGAGGCGGGAACACTAGAAACCAGGCCAGAGCAATAATTGGGGCATGAATCGGCCACAAAGAAAGACTCGTTCGCCACGCAACACTTTCGGATGGATTGTGGGAGCACGTAACTCGTGTGCAGCGCAGCGCGGTTCGGTTACTCATGGTTCTGAAGATCGCGTCAGTGTGACTCGATCGAGTGGCAATGCCATCTTTCTCTTGTTCCCGGTTACGTCGTCAGTGATATCTAGCGTGAGTTTGATATCAAAGGGTGTGAAAAGTGGGTTTTTGTATTTACCGATTGTAGCAAAGTTCTTGAAGTACCTAAGGCCTTCTTCTCCCAAAGCATAAGCTCCAACGATAGCGGTCTCCTTCAAATGCGAGCGTTCTCCCTCAGAGTTATCGATCGTGAGATCCCACATTAGCGGCACCTTGCAGAGTACGATTACGGCTCCTGTAGTATCGATCCTAAGGCCATAAATGGATTCGTGGGGGTCCAACTTCACACGAGGCACCGACATGGCAAAGTACTCGGATGGAACACCGCTCCCAGACGCACCTATCGCAGATGCGGGGAACCAAACGACGAGCAGGAGCGTGAACAGCAGCCTTTTCATAAGACCAGATGAATTACTCCGTTAAGGGCGGCTTCGGTCCAGCTGGAAATCTGACAGTGACCGGAATCACCCCTTTATGCGCATCTGGGCCAGCAAGCGCTTTGAACGCGCTCGGGGAAAGGTCTATGACTCTGCCCTCTCTGTATGGACCAGAGTCAATAATTTTGACAGTGATTGTGCGGGGCACGTTCGAACCGATGGGGCGATACGTAACATCCGCCATAGAGCCGCATGGAAATCGTCCCTTTGCGCCGCTATTCCTCATAGCCGCCGTAAAACCGTTGGGGTCTGTATATGGATAGCCCAGGTCTTTGCAGGCGGATTTTCCTGATGGCACCGGGTTATACCAGCTTGCATTACCCGTCAGAGTAATCGGATCCGTCGAGCCTTGGGCGGCGGAACGTTGATCAGGCGTTAGCCCGTCCGCTACCCGAACAATCTTCCAGTTTTGGTTCTTAGCATGATCCAACTGGTAGGGCTTTGCCTGCTCGCCACCGCCGATACCGAAAAGGCTCAACAGATTTCCGATCAATGCAATGGGTATATTGAGCGGGTTCTCGCTCCCGCCGAACGATAGAAAACCATACGGCGAACCGAGAGATTCCGCACTGGAGAACGCAGTACCGACGGTCCAGAGATCGCTGAATGTGGTCGATAAGGAAGGCCCTCCTGGCGAGCCACCATGAGCGCCAAAATTACCGAACCCGCCGAAGCCGCTGCCGGTTATTCCCTGTTGGCCGATTAGCGACAACTCGCGCTGGATCTGCGGATTGTAGACATTGCCCGACGGCTCGAAGTAAAGCTGGCCCGGGTCGGTGACCTCGTGTTCAAGCCCCTGATATAGGAACGGGAACGAATTCGAAGCGCCGCTCACGGTCGATACCCCGGACAGATCATACGTGAAAGTAGTCGCCGGAGGCACTCCAGTGTTGGCCGCGTTAACCAGCGCTATCGTGGATCCGGCCGCGTCGAACAGCGGCACCCAGGTGGTGGTTATCCCGCCTGACGTGAGCCATCCGTCCAGCGCCCCCGGCAGGAAAGTCCAGGTATTTGTGCTTCCCGAGGTGGTGTCGGACGATCCGATGATCGATGCCCCGTCGTGGATCAGGCTCAAGCTGTTAGTTGCGGAACTCGACGCCACGCGACGGCCGAACGCATCGTAGGTCTCCGCGGCGCCTCCCGAGATGGCTGAAAGCTGGTTGCGCGCATTCCAGGTATAGGTCAGTGTGAGCACCGGATCGTTGATAATGTTGTTGGCCTTGTCAGGATTGGTCGGGTTCCCGTTCCAGGCCGACAGTTGATCGGTGAGTGAGTAAGTGGCGCTGTCTGCCGGCGGAAGGGTCACCGGCGTCTGGAGGAGGTAGCTGGACTCGTCAATCACTCGGCCGTCGGCGTCATATAGGTAGAACAAAGATCCGTAGCCGAAGCCGCTCGTGTATGAGGAAAAATCCTGTTCGAGTACGCGCTCATCGGGATCGCGAGTGAAGATAGTTAAAACACCGTCGACTATCGTCCACCATGGGTTGCCATCCGATTCGTAGTAAATGTCGACTTGGGTCGAGGGATCGCCATTCGTCACGTTGTTCCCCGGACCGCAACTCTGAAGCGAGGTGCCATTGTTGGACATCGAGACCAGTTCGTCGGCGCAATCATAGCCATAGTTTATCGTGGGTTGATTTACGCCATTTAGTGCCGGCAACAGACTAATCCGCCGTCCGTTCGTATCGTATTGATACGTAAGTGAATATAAAGGGGTGTTGACGCCGGTTTGGTAACCTGTCTCCGAGCGGACACTGTCCAAACTGTCATAAGTGAAAGTTGGCCAAGTATACACCTCCCCAGTCTCCAAATAAACACTTTCCGGACGGTCAAGCGCGTCATATGCGCCGTCAGTATCGTTGATGCCGACCACTACGTCAAATGCTCCATTAAAACCCACCACCGATATGCGCCCGAAAGCGTCATACTCATATGACGTCACATCACCACGCTCGTCTGTGTAACTCGTCGCGCCGCCCTGAGTGTCGATGTTGGTTATCGTCGTATAGCCGCGCGGGTCCTTAACCGTGACCTTGTTCAGACTTGCCGTCCGAGTGTATGTCGTCATGTTGTCATTCGGCGTCGTCACGCTCGCTATTTCGCCTATCAGATCGTAGGTATAGTTGGTGTGCAGGTTAAAATGCCCCGGATCGACATACACGTCAGTTACGTCGTCGAGCTGATCGTAGTTATATGTCGTGACCTCATTGAGCGGCGAGGTGACGTTCTTAACACGGCCATCCGGATCGGTCTGATATGTAGTCGTATTTCCAGATGCATCAGTCTCGCTTTGAACGTCGCCGGAGGGAGAAAAATAGGTCGTGCGACTGATATTGCCAATCGGATCAGTTACGCTTATTAGTTGGCCCTGCGGATTGTACTTCGCGGTCGTCGTCCGGCCAAGAGGATCGGTGATAGCCATTGCTGGCGCTGACGGTGTATCAGTGTAGGAGTAGGTTGTGCCGGTACCATTGAACGCCAATGGCTCGACAGCCGTCTCGACGCGGTCGAAGGTCGTGTAGGTATAATTCCAAGTTGCCGAAGTGGAGCAGCAGTCAGTATTTACGTTGTCGGGTGCTCCCGGCTCGGGTGAGACGATCATACTCAATACGTTGCCATTCTCGTCGTAATTATATTTAGTCTGCCGGACAGTATTCTGGTTCTGGTCCTGTTCCTGGACCTCACCCACGAATTCAGTAGTGCCGGCAGCATTACCGACCGTACCTATGGTTTGTGTATCTCTCGTGAACACTGTATATTCGGCGTTAGTTCCGGAAACACCTACGTTTCGTTGATCGTTGGTTACGTAGCCAGCTTGATCGTAAATGAAGGCGCGCTTCGAGTTATCCGGTAGCGTAACCGTGACCTGCTGCGCAGAGGTCCAACCGCTAGGAATACTGTCATAACTATAGTCATAGCCGCTGGCCGGGAGTTGCGAACTGATGCTTGAAACGACGGTACCCAAGGCGTTGGTCGCATAATAGATATAGGTATAGAACTTCCCAAGAGTGCTACAGTTGGTACCGCTGCACTGATCATTTGTGACGATTTCTGTTAGATCGCCCGTCCCCGGGTAGGTGTCCGTGGTAGTATTTTCCTGGTCGTAGTAATAGGTTGTGATGGCTTCGGCATTGTAGGCACTCTGTGTTGCGGTTCTCAGAGTGCCATTGGAATTATAAACGTAGCTTACCTCCTTGATAGTAGGACTCGCGTTGTCATATGCGAGACTAATCCCGGTACTCAAGGCACCATCGTAGCAAAAACTAACGCTACGGTGGTTAGACGAGGAAATAGAGCTTATCAAAGATGACGAAAGTTGGTGAGGGCTCGGACATGGAGAGACCTCGGTACCGCCATAAGAGATAGTGATTTCGTTGTTGTAGCGATCGGTGATCGTCTGAAGAGGCGAGTTATAGCCAAAATGATATGTGGTACCGTCGGCTCGCACCAAGTCCCAACCGATGTTCGTAGAATTGTATTTGATGGTTGAGCCAAACCAAACGCCGGTGGGCTGCTGATTGCACGCAAATTGCGCATCCACATAGTCGGTTGACGGGTGTGAGTCGCTTCTGATGCACTTGATCATACCCCCATCAGGCATCACAACCTCGGCGTCCGCAAATTGTCCATTTTCAACTTCGCTGAAAGAATACAGAAATATGTCGTAATTCAGCCGTGTCCCAATGCCAAAATCGCGGCCAGCCGTGATCCAAGTGGCACCGTTCACGTCGGACGAGCGATAGACGCGTGTGATGTTGATAGGCATCGGACCCGGCAGACTGAGGTCGGTCTTCGAATATGTGAAAATGCCGCTCGAAAGCTCTGTGAATTCCTCGCCGGGCGCCGGTCCTGGCATGGTGGCTATCTGACCGCCTAAGAGCTGCGCCTGTGCCGAACCGCAGGCCAGCAATAGCCCAATGAACAATACGATTTGGAGCGCGGCCGTTCGGATAGGGGTGCCAACTTTCATAATTCTCCAAACGTGTGCGTCTAGTTGACTGTGAAGGTTGGGCCGTTGGCGGACCCGTTCGGTGAGGTTACCGAGACGATCCCTGTGGTAGCGTTGCCTGGCACATTAGCGTTGATTGCATTCGACGTTGCAGAGTTAATAGACGCGGCGATGCCATTGAAGGTCACGGTATCCTGGCTCGGATTCGAGCTGAATCCGTTACCCACGATCGTCACACTTATGCCAGTTGAACCGCTGTCTGGAGACAGAGAATCGACGGTGACTCCGGTAGGGTGCGTGTTCGTCACGATCTTAATGTTGCTGTCGGAATCGTAGGTGTAAGCCACTACGTTGCCGGAAGCATCAATCACCTGGCTCAGCCGGCCGGCTGTATCGTAGACGTAGACCACGTCTGCGTGAGCGATCGGGGTCAGGAGCAGGGCGGCTGCCGTAACCAACAGTATCGCTAAAACCCGTACCACCACTTGGCCGTTGGCAAACGGCCCGTGCCGGTTCGCCGCATATGAAATGCGCTCGATCATCGGTGCCCACTCCGTCCTTGCGCTGAGTTAGAATTCGATTCGCCGAAAGGAATGCAACTCTCTAACTAGCCGAGCGCGACTTCCAATGTCAACTGTTAGATAGCCATGGTTGGCTAATAGTGAATACCCGGTCATCCAAAGAAACCAGGACAGGTACCATCGCAGCAGCAGTGATCGCCTGCGCGACTTCCGGGGAATCCTGGGCAACGTTACGGGTTCGTTAATTCACTCGCTTCAACCGAGTTTCTCAGGCCGCCGTAGGTAGCGACGACCATCTCTTTCGGCTATGTGAGTCTCGTTACCGATAGATCGCTTATCGAACGACTTGGAGCAATGCCATGGCGAGAATCATCATCGATCCGCGGGGTGGCACCAGCGATCTGGCAGAAATGTTCGTGCGAGCGCTCGGGCTGCTTCAAGACGCGCGGATCAAATTTAATCCGGGAACCAAGCTGCTGACAAAATACGCGATCATCATCGTAGACGACGATGCGGCCGATCGGACCGTGGCTGTTCTGCGCAGCGCCAACCTCAGCGCCTCGAAAGAAGGCGCCTGAAATACAAAGCATCAGGGGCTTGGACAAGGTGCCGGTATCTGCCCCGTCGATCCGATGATGCTGATGATCGCGCCGCCCTGGCCGCCGAGCTGGTTGACGGGAATGGGATTCCCTCCGGGTGGCGGAACTGCGCCGACAGTGTGCACTGCGCCGAATACAGTGAGCTCGCCCGCCGAAACCATCAACGGCGCGGACTGACAGTTATTTACCGGAATGATGCTCAGGGATCCCTTCAGCACGTATGTGAAGACGTCCACGCAAAGCTGGCCTTCAAAACTGGCGTTCGAGGGACTGCCGATTGAGCCAATCGAAGCAGAGCCAATCGTGAAGTAACAGGAAGTCGGGCTCGCAGTTTGGTCCGCAGTTTGCTCAACCGACACGCCCATACCCAGCGACAAGGACCCAAAGGGCGGGCCGGTCAGCGAAGCAGTCAGACTACCAGGGCAGAAACCTTCAACATCACAAGTCGGTGACGTCGGCACCAGGGCGCCCGTACCTTCCAACTCAAGGCTTGGGCCGCTCGAAGGCCCCGTTGGACCTGTTGGCCCGCCCGGAGACCCCGGAGGTCCGGATGGCCCTGTTGGCCCCTGTATCCCTTGTGGTCCCGATGGCCCCGATGGTCCCGTCGGTCCAAGTGCGTCAAGCGTAATTGCGGTTTCATCTGATTTGCAGGACATTCCAACCGCCGGAAAACGGACTTTATGAGTCTTATCGTTTTCACACGCGGTTAATGACGTTAGTGCTTGAGCTGTGCCGGAAAGGAAAGCAGAAGCGCATATCATCAATAGCAAGAGAGTGATCGCCTTGACCACCTTGATTTGCCATTTCCTGACTAGCACGTTTCTTCTCCGTTTTTGTTACTCGGTTCTCTCAACCTCACAGTCCTATGACGGTGAGACTCATGGCGTTATGGTTGCCCAATAGGTAGAACACTCAGAGCCCGCCTGTTCGTATCCGAACGTACCGCCCAGCAACACGTTCAAAGAACCCGGAATTGGCTGCAGCGCATCAAGGAAATCCAGCCATCTGCCTTGGTCGGCACAGCTGCTAAACTGTGGTACATCTAAACCCTCTTTGAGAATATTCACAGACACGACTGAGTTATTGTCGATGTTCCACTCGAAGTCCTTTACTCCTGGATTAAAATCCGACCTGCTCATATCGTATCCGATTAGTGCATTGTCATTGAACCTGACAAGTGGCATCGCGATTTCCGAGCCCATCGGGCCTGAACCTGCTTCGCCTCCAGCCAGAGACAGGGCGGTGGCCACACCGGTATTGGTGTCGGTTGCGACGCTGATTATCTGAATCTCGTTGCTGTACTGCGTCGCGCCGGCCGTCTGTGTCGACAATATGACTGGGTCCCCATTGGTTAGCTCCCACACGCCGGCTGACTGAATCCAACCGTTGGTAGCGGGAATCATACACTCCGGGGGCACCAATGGCGCGCCCTCTGAGCAGTCAGGAGTGGCTACGTACGGCACGATGTCGGCGCCTGCCCCACCGGTCGTCGCGAAACTGGTTGTAACCGTCTCGGTCGGTGAGTAGAACAACGGCGAGTCTGTGCTCCCTTGAAGATGACTATAAACAACCTCGGCATCACCGGCGTTCGCGCTATAGAAGGCCGTCACCAGATATTCTCGATTATCAATGGTCGCGGAGTATGTGCGCACTGGCGTGTCGCGAGAGCTGCTGGAACTTGAGCCTGGCAAATCGCAATAAATCCCGCCGCTGTAACCGTCAACGAACTCAAACCAATTCGAATTAAGAGTGAGGGAGCCGCCATTATAAAGATTGTTCTTGTCGAAGACCGCAAGACCGGCGCCGTTCGTAGAAGACTGACATTCGCACGCGGACGTGATTACGATCCACTGATTGTTGAAACCCAAGTGTGGCTGGTCACTGCCGTCCCACGTGTCGAAGGAGCCGCATGCAGGGAACTGATATGCGTACCAATTGCCGGTTGGATTGTTCGACCCAGATACTATCATTATATCCTGAGCTGGAGCAGGACCCTGGGCCCACAAAGCAGAAAGGTCCAGCGCCCAGAGCCAGGGTTGGAGTCGTAAATGACCCTGGCATCACTCACATACCCGCCGTTACCGCAGAGTGGAAGGCCCGGACAAGCGATGGCGGTAAGGGAAGTTGACGCTACTGGCGAACCTGCCATCGTATATATGCCTATATTTCCAGCCTGGTCCGTCGTGACTATATGGTTACCGTCAGTCGCACCACCGAGGTCTATAGCTCCAGTAGTTACGGTAAAGCTACTGTTTACGGTCTCATCCGGGCTTAGCTGAGTGTTATTGGACAGATCGAAATACGTCGCATCGTTGCTATGTATCTGCAGCGGCGCGGCTGGCGGCAGAGGCGGCGGCCCAGAGGTCGTTAGTGTCGGCGGCGGAATGACACGCGTGGATCCATTAGGTGCCGTGGTTGAGCTCTCGCTCGCGCTGCCTACGATAGGCCCGTAGGCACCGCCTGAGCCGGTCCCTGGTATAGGGCTTCGCGGCGGTGGCAGTGGCAACGATTGGGCCAACGCGGGCGATGCGACGAACAACGTGCATAAGAAGGTGAGCGCTCGTAGGGTATTCATTAGAGCCCGTATGTGAAGCGATAGATTCTGCGGCATAGCACAAACGGTTGTCTATGTCAACAACGAGTGAGCAGACGCTTCCAGGCTTAGACTCCGACCTGTCATAGTCGAAGCCGCTCGAGTATGAGGAAAAATCCTGTTCGAGTACGCGCTCATCGGGATCGCGGCTGAAGAGAGTTACGACACCGACAGTTTCGTCGCTGTCGAGCTTCTCAACTATTGTGGCTTCGCGACGACTCGCTGGCGGAGTCGCGGTCTTTCCCGTGGTAGCGCACCAGCCTGTTGTAGAGTGTCTTCAGGCTGATCCCCAGCATGTGTGCGGCCCGCACTTTGTTCCCGTTGGTAAAATCCAGGGTCTTGAAGATTAGTTCGCGCTCCACCTCGTCCATGGATTCTCCGATGCGCAGCTCGAAGGGCGGGCCCTTGCGGCCAGAACGCCGGACGTCGTTGGGAAGATCCGCGGCGGCGAGCAGTGGCCGGCGAGCAACGGTGGTCGCGCGCTCGATAACGTTCCGCAGTTGAAGGACATTGCCGGGCCATCGATACAACCGAAGGATTTCCAGGCACTCGTTGTCAATTCCGGTGACGGCCTTTTGGTTGGCCGCCGCCGACTGCTTGAGAAACGTTTCGGCCAGCGCAGGAATATCTTCGAGTCGATCGCGCAGAGGCGGCAACTCGATATTGAACGCGTTGAGGTGGGAGTATAAATCCTCGCGCAGCCTGCCGTGGTGTGTCGCTTCGGCCAGGTTGCGGGTTGAAGCGGCAATCAGCCGAACGTCCAGCGATATTTCGCTTTCGAGGCCGCCACCCATCCGGCGCAGCTTCTTGTCCTCGATCGTTCGCAGCAGCTTGGCCTGAAGTTCGACTTTCAGCTCGGTAATTTCGTCGAGCAGCAGCGTGCCGCCATCGGCCATCGCGAGGAAGCCGTCGCGGCGGCGATCGGCCCCGGCAAAAGCGCCACGCTCGTGGCCCCACAGCTCGCTCTCCATGAGATTGTCCGGTAACGCCGCGCAACTGACCTCGGCGTAGGGACCGCCGCGGCGCGCGGATTGCTGATGTATCGTGCGCGCCACCAGTTTTTTGCCGGTTCCGCTTTCGCCCACGATCAACACCGCGGCGGAGCTGGAGGCCGCTTCCTCGACCAGTCTCATCACCCGGCGCATCGTGAACGATTGGCCGATGATCGCGCCCAGCGTACCGGCCTCGACCAACTTTCGCCGGAGGCGCTGGTTTTCTTCGCTAACGCTGAGTTGCCTCACCAGGTTACTCAGCACAACGCGCAGGTGGCTCGGATTGATCGGCTTGGAAAGAAAATCGTAAGCGCCAAACTTGATTGTCCTGATTGCAGCCGCGAGTTCCGCTTCGTCGGCCATCACGATTGTCGGGATTTCGACTCCGCGCGCGTGCAGTTCGTGCAAAATCGTCGCGGCGCTTTTCTCTTGTCCTTCGAGATCGATCAGCAGGATATTCGGCTCGAAGCTCTGGGCCGCCTCGATCAGTTGCCTGCTGTCGGAAGTGCGAACCTGGAAGCCCCACGAACTTATTCGATCGCGCAGCGTGTCGCGGCTCGAGCGGTCGCTCTCGACAATGAGAATCCGCACAGCATCTTTGGTATCTGCGGAGTGACAAAAAGTGGCGGACATTGGGCTTGCTGGTTGCCGATGAAGCAGACCCGCAGGCGACGGAGAAAAAAACTCCGACGCCGGCGAATCTCGCTGGTTATGTTAAGTAGTTCGCATCCGGAGATTGCCAGACCGAGGCCTGGCCAGTGTCCGAGGTCTCGCCGGCGTGCGCGCCATCAAGGATTTCCTTCGTCGCGCACTCCGGCACCATTCACAATAAGGCGCTGCGGATTTGTGCTCCTTGGATTCTTCGGCATGAACCGAAAACAGGGCGTCGCCGCTTTCAACCGCCCTGCCTTCGTAGTGCGCCGCTTCATCTGCGGGAATTCCGAAGCCGACGACTGCGCCCGCTATTCCACCAACGGCGGCACCGCCGAGAGCTGCCATGATAGAACCCACACCTGGAATCGCGATCGTTCCTATCCCAAACAGCCAGCCCAATATGCCCGCTGCAACTCCGCCGGCGATCGCGCCGGTCGCGACACCTTCAGGCGCCTTGGAATGGTGAAGATCATGAGCGAAGTCGCGAGATCCGGCGCGATCAGGCAGCAACACGGATACGTCGTTACCCGACAATCCCGCCTCTTTCAGTTGATCGGCGAAATGGGCAGCTTGCTCTTCGGTCGTCGCGATACAGATAACAGCTTTTTGCATGCCGGTTCTCCGGCGATCAGTTTTCGACGAATCGCGTCGATGTCGTCAGGAGGAAAACAGCAACGAATGTGCCATGGCATCGCTAGGAAAAAGTCCTTAACTAAAGACGCCAAAATAACGCAAATGCGGCCTTTTTCAGGCGAATTCGCCCGCAAAAGTCGGGCGCTAAGTAGGAAATACATAGTCGCGGATTTTGTCGAAGTGCGTCATTCCCGAGAAATCCTTGTCTATTGGTCTCTTTATGCGACAGCGCTTCCGGCACAGTGATTGCTGAATGGTCTCCATATAGCTCGGAGGGTGCGCCAAAGCCCGCAACATCACCCTGCTCATCCCGTTCCTCCCCGCGGCTATGGCGCAACCCTCTGACTTTTTTAGCTTTTAGCTTCTTAGAGCATCGGAGGTCGCCCCATGAAGATTATGACCAACATCGCTCTGGCTACTTGCGTCGGCCTGTCGCTGGGCTGGATGTCGAGTTGCTCCACCGAACACGTCACCGAGACCACAACCACCCGCGAAGTCGACACCACGCCGCCGCCGCCGGAAATCGTAACCGCAGCGCCGGTGGTAACTGAGCCTGTAGTCACTGTACCCCCTAACGCCAGTACTACATCGACTACTACTCAGTTCAACAATGGCACCGTCGAGAAAAAGACTGTGACGCAGTACAACTCCGAATATCCGCCGGTGGTTCCTTCGGCGCCCGTCGTAGTGACTACTGTTCCTGGTCCATCGACGACCACCGAGACTACGACTACTGACAATGATGGAGACGTGCAGCGACAAACCACTACGGTTGTCACGCCCTAGTCGGGCCGTGATTCTCGAACGAAAGCCCTGACTCGGATGCGGGCGCTGGAATCAGCGAGCGCCTTAACACTTCAGCCACCACAAGCGCAGACACTCCTATCAATCCCAGCACCTGCCACCACCGCATCCACTGATGAAGCAGGAGTGCGAGGCTGGCTAGTAGGGCGACCACGCCTGCGGCCGAAAGCACGATAAGCGTCGATACGACGTAGACCCGGTCAAGGAGAGTCTGCGCCGCAGCAACGATGTTAGATTCGAGCAGGCGGGCCTCGGCGGCGACGATCCGAGCAAAGTCCGACAGGATCCGAACTGCCAGCTCCGGCAGCTCCTCTTCGCGCGGCTCCCGCTCGATCGCGAGGTCAGATTCGTTCGGTTTCATCGGACTCGTCGACATTTCTTTCATGACCAAAAATGAGTGCGCCACCCAGTAGCAACAGCCCTATCATCGCGGCTTCACCTGAGTCCGATCCGAGAGCGAAACCCAGCGCGCCGGCGACGCATGCGGTGGTCACAGGATGCTTGCGGATGCCACGGTCAGGCCGCAGCCTGGCGACGCGCTCTTCAACGCGGTCGTTGACCTGATGCAACGCGTCGCGCAGGTCCTGCTTGGCGTCGTTTATTTCATCTTCTATGTCGGGGGCGTCTGCCATTTTTATGCGTCTCCGAAACCATCGCCGGTATGAGTCGGTCTCCGAGGACTCCCTCGAGCACCATCAGAATTATCTGGAACGAGGTGCGGTTGCTCAGTCCCCCGCCAATCGCGAAGCCGCCGAGAACGGCAAGCGCGAGTGCGCGCTGCGGATACTCGGCGATCGTTCCGCGCAATTCTGCTGTCAGATCGATTTGCTGCCGCGCCATGATCGTTACCGCCGGGTCGCGAAGTTGAGGATGCGCGCCGCGACGTAGCCGACCGCGAACGCGCTGGCAATCGCGATCAGCGGTTCATCGCGGATGAAGTCTGTCAGCACCGAGTTGGCCGACGAAACGTAGTCCATTCCCTTCTCGGCGAAGTCGTTCAGTTTCTCCCGGCCCTCATCGATCAGACCATCAACATCTACTTTTGCGGTGCTCATTTTGAAGCCTTTCCTTGGTGAAGTGGATTGCACTCTCAACAGGCAAAGAAGCAAGTCGGCTGCCATCAGTTTGCGATATTGAAAGGGGACGAATCGAAAGTTCGGCGGGAATGTCAGTAAGAATTACACAGTAAAATAGGCCGCCTCGATTGCCTTTTGAGCGTAAAAATCGAGATAAACCTTGATACTTCTGCCTCGACCTTCCATTGCGCATGGTTGTTGCATACAACGGGCAAGAACACATTAAATCCGCAGAATCTTTCGTAGTAGAAGCCTTTATATGTCCAACGAAATACGAGTTCTAATCGCCGAAGATGACGGGAATACTCACGAAGACTGGCGCGAGTCCCTGGAGGCATGGGGATTTCGCGGGGAGATAGCGGAGGACGGGGTGCGGGCGCTCGAGCTCATCTCGAGTTTCAATCCGCACATCCTGCTGTCGGACCTGCGGATGCCGCGCAAGGGCGGGCTCGAGTTGTTGCGCGATATCCGCGAGCTGGGAATCAGCCTGCCGACCATCATGATTTCCGGACAGGGCGAAATTCCCGACGCGGTCGAAGCGCTCAAGCAAGGCGCTATCGACTACCTGCGCAAGCCGGTCGATCCGGCCCATCTGCAGCGGGTGCTCAAGAACATCGCCGACAACATCTATATTCGCGAGGAGAACTCGTCGCTGCGCCGGCGCCTGGCAGAGGTCGGCGAGCTCGGGCCGCTGTTCGGGCGCTCGATGCCGATGCGCAAAGTGATCACGGCTATCGAGCGGCTGGCGCAATCGTCGGCGTCGGTGGTGATAACCGGCGAGAGCGGCACCGGCAAGGAGCTGGTGGCCCGCACGATTCACGAGCTGTCGCCGCGCCGCGACGCGGCCTACGTGCCGGTCAACTGCGCGGCGATTCCCGAGACCCTGATGGAGAGCGAGCTGTTCGGCCATGAGCGCGGCTCGTTCACTGGCGCCGACCGGCGCAAGGAGGGCTGCTTCGAGGTGGCCAACGGCGGCACCCTGCTGCTCGACGAGCTGACCGAGATGAAGCCCGAGTTGCAGCCCAAGCTGCTGCGGGTAATCGAAGAGCAGCGGCTGCGACGGGTGGGCGGCACCGCCGAGATCCCGCTGGACGTGCGAGTGCTGGCGGCGTCGAACCGCGATATCGAGTCGGCGGTGCGCGAGGGCAAGCTGCGCTCGGACCTGTACTACCGGCTCAACGTGTTCACGATTGCGCTGCCGCCGCTGCGCGAGCGCATCGACGACCTGCCGCAACTGACGCGGATGTTCATCAACCATTTCGCGGCGCAGAACAAAAAAGAGGTGAACGGAGTGGACGAGGAATGCATGAAGGCGCTGGCGGCGCATCCGTGGCCGGGCAACGTGCGCCAGTTGCGCAACGTGGTCGAGCGCGCGCTGATTGTGTGCGAGGGACGGACGATTCGCAAATCCGACCTGCCCGACGACTTCCGCGCGGCCGGCGGCGGCGACGGCGGCTTCATCAAGATTGCGCTGGGCAGCTCGCTCGACGACGTCGAGAAGGAAATGATCTCGCGCACCATCGAGTTCACCGCCGGCAACAAAACCCGCGCCGCCGAAATCCTTGGGGTCAGCGCCAAAACCCTCTACAACAAGCTCGAACGCTTTGGCAACGAACGTCAGTAGCTGGAAACGACCGGCAGTATCAGGGTTCCGCCCAAGCCTTCAATCGTATTGCCGCCGTCGAGTTCCTGTTCGTTTTCGCGATTGCGGGTTTCCTCGATCAGCTCGCTTTTCAGCTTTTCGGATCTGGGCAATCGCAAGACGATTTCGCGGGCATCTTCTTCTTCGGCGCGCGCGAGCTCTACGTCACGCAACTGCAGGAGCGAGAAGCCCGAGTTAATCGCAATATCGACCGGGTCAAACGCGGGCGAAAAGTCTACGTCGTAGCGACTGCCTTCGGCGGAAAAGAGCTCTTCACCATTATGCGTGGAGACCATCCTGATGTTGGCCCCCACCTGCCACCCCGACAGCAGAAAGGCGTAGTAGGCGTCGTAGTGAGTGACCTCGCCGTACACTACCGCATCGACGCCGAGCCACTTCCCGAGCGCCTGGGGAGGAACCTGCATCAATTTTTCTTCTGAATCGATCTTGTGCTCGCGAAGCACGGCATCGACCTGAATCAGGTTTGCATCGAGGAACTCCCGCGGGGCCAGAAATCCATTTACCGCGCGGCGCATCCGATTTCCGTCGGTCCAGGCCCAATCGGCCTGCTCTTGCCCGTTTCTATGGGTCAGGGGGATTTTATCGACGACGAATTGCGCCGACCCGCGGTCGGCAAACGGAAGGACTGCGATCCGTGCCGGCGCAGCCTGTTCGTAATCGTCGGCCATATGTATCTTGAGCTGGCCGGGATCCAGTTCGACCGCGCGATCGAACCAGGTCTTTCGTCCGTGAGTGTCGAGGCCGTACTCGTCTCGGAAGAAAGTACGGTCCTGATAATTCGTTTGCGATGCGCATCCGCTGAGCGCGGCGGAACCGAGAATCAGCAATCCAGCGATTGCTAGTCTGAAGCGCCCGGAGTGATCCCGGATGAAGGGGGACGAAGTTTTTGAGCGCATTTGCGTACCTCAGTCAGCATGCTGAGGCACAAAGCAATTTCCGATCCTCTCTTAGGCAATGAGCTGTTGCGCGGTTCTCGCACTGACGAGCGTGCGTCTGAGCCCGTAAATTGCGGCGTGATGTAATTTCCACGACTTTCGCGAGCAGCAGGCCGTTAAGCAGTTCTTAAGGTGATCAGTAGAATTTTTCCGATCAGAAATTACACGGTTCACACTTCCGAATGGCTTTGAGCGGGAAAAAACCCGCGTACAGCCTAACAAGTTCGGCCCACGCTTGATGGCATGGCGGTTGCTTGCTTCTCTAATCCATCGCACCTGTGCTCGGAGGTTCATTGATGGCGAATACACCCAATCCGAATTCTCCCTGCCCATGCGGCTCCGGCAAACTCTACCGGGACTGCTGCGGCAAGAATAACCAATAGGTCCTTCCTTCCCCCTCCGGCAGGTTCGGTAGCCGCGACGCCTCCCCCCGTTTTGCGGCTCCGATCCTGCCGGACCTTTTTCTTAGGATCTTATACCTTCGAATCCGTCAGGAGCGAGTCGATGCCCCCCAAGAAGTCGCGTGGCAGGAAATACTCGAAAAAAGCCGGCGAAAGGGTCGAGCGCGAGATACATGAAATGAAGCGCGGGACCCTCAAATCCGGCCGTTCCGGCAAGAAGGTCAAGAGCCGCAAGCAGGCAATCGCGATCGGTCTCTCCGAAGCCCGGCGCGCCGGCGCTAAAGTTCCCCGCCAGAAGTCCTCGTCATAGTTCGCCGAATGATCACGAATTGATCGGCTTGCAGGCAAGCCGTTCGCGCGTTCTGCGCGCTGATTCCGATCAGCGTTTGACATAGGCGTGCGCATTTGGCGGGAACCGCCTTCGTAAGTCTCGGGGAGTTCCTCTTAACACTTCCAGACTCCGTTACTCGATTAGCGGCCCCGAGGTCAGAATAGTTTCGGTAGGAGTGGTCGCACCGTGGTTTTGCTCCCTGTCTCGAAGCCGGCGTGCAGGAATAGCAGCCGCAGCTCGCGTTCGCCTGGAAAATACATGTGGCTCTCGAAGTCGTCGATGTAACACTCGACGCAATTCTTGCGCTGGTACTTTTCGTACAGGAGGCGGATCTGCGCGCGCTCCTCGTCAGGCCGATAGGGTAACCGTGCGCCCGCGCGGATTCGCGAACTACGTAAGAAATGCGGGCTCGACAGTAGTTATTTCCTTGCGATGATTGCGGTTTCAAATCGCTCTATCGATTGGCGCGCTTCCTGCTACTTAGGTTCTTATTGATTTACCCAGCGGGTCGACGAACTAAAACCGATAGGAGATAACTGAAATGCGTTACGCGATTGCATGGCTTCTTGGCGTTCCTGCTTCGATCATCGTTGTTTGGTTCGTGCTTGGACACCTGCTGTAAGCGACCGAAATCCTCGACCAGGTCCACAATCTGGAGATGGGCCCCGCGAACTAAGGACGCGGTAACAACAATTCAGGATAGACAGATATGAACCTCATACTATTGATCGTGTTGGTTGTTCTACTACTCGGTGCATTGCCTGCATGGCCTTACAGCGCGGAGTGGGGTTACTATCCGAGCGGCGCGCTAGGAACGATCCTAATCGTAGTCCTGGTTCTAGCATTGCTCGGAAGAGTGTAAGACACTCGATCCTTTAGCTGCGCGACCGCCGGAGCGGGATCAACCCAACCGGCGGTTGATCGCTATGCCCGCCCCGATTAGTAAGACTCCGAGCACTATGGTTCCTTCACTTAGGATTGGGGGAATAGTGTGTGTCTCTTGAGCCTTCGCCTGAACCTTCAAGTCGCCAAATCTCACGACATCTCTGGTTTCCTGTGTATTGAAAGATGGGATTGCCAAAGCGATCAGGCCCACTAGCGCGATGAATCCACCCAATATTACGATGCTTTTCATGTGAATGGCCTCCGTTGAGATTAGCTTGGGTAGTATCGCTAATTGAGCAAAAGCTGAGCCATCGGAAACATGCTGCTCGAAATAGGCAGTTTTTTGCGATTTGCGCGAATTTAAGGTCGTATCGTTAGCTAAACCATAGACCGGCCGACTCAGGTTTTCCCGACTGTCCGGCGACCAGAAAATACTTCACACGCAGTTCCGGAAAATAGCCTGATTTGCTGTACCGCCCCGAGTGGTATGGCGATTGCTAATATTTACATACCTCACGAAACCTCCGGAATTATTGCGTCTGAATTCTCGCAAGGAGGAAACTAATGAAAACACGAATAAAATTGGCTCTATCCACGGCCCTAGTCGCCACTATCGCAGTTGGCGGTCCCGCGTTTTCATTGATTCATTCCGGCGCTACGCAGTCTCCGTATCCCGAAGCTGGATCCCGGGTTCTGCCAGCGAAACGTGATCAAGGTACATACCGATCACGGGGTGATAACTCTGCCCGGCACCGCCGATTCCTGGGACGCTGCGGAAAACGCAATTTTTGTCGCCGACAGCATTGCCGACGTGCAGATGGTTAACAATGAAATTCCCTGGCGAATCTCCTTTGAGTGACTGACGGCGAGATTTCCAAGGAGGTTAGATACAATGAGGTATTCAACCAGGATAGCATTCTCTCTGCTGAGTATCGCGGCAGTGCCTTTCATCAACGGATGCGGCTCGTCAACCGAAAAGGTCAAAGAGGTCTCTTCGACGACTTACGTTCCTGCTCCTGCTCCGCCGCCGCAGGTTGTCGTTCAGCCGGCTCCGGTCGTAGTCGCTCCGCCAACCACAGTTACAACCACTGAGGAAAAACGCTCGTCGGATTCCAGCGATATGGGCAACAACGCAACTGAGGAAAGCTCAAGCGCCTATCACAGCGAGACTTCGACTGTGACTCCTATGACGACGGTTCCCGTAGCTCCTGAACAGACCCAGACCACCACGACCTATCAGAAGAAGACCTACCAGGAAACCAACTAGCCTTGGCCGCCGACGGCACGGGGAGACGTCATGAGTCTTCCCGTGCCAGGCACCAATTCCCTTCAGATTTTCCTTTAGTCCGTCCATTCCATTTCGATTCGTGTGGCCGTCCGCTTGGCGGTCGAGCGGAGGCAATCGGATTGCCGCCTGCACCCATTGCCGGGCGGCGCGAGTCGGGCTACAAGCAGTTGTTCCGCCCGCGCGGATATCAGCATGCCAGCAAACCAGCTCAGGAAGAGCCTCAATACCACAATTCTGGTACCGGCCATCCTGATGGCGGTGGCGACCATCGCTTTGCTCTGGGAATTGCACGGTCAGATGTCCGAAACACAATGGGTCGAGCACACCGACCAAGCGATGCTGCTGGCCGAGACGGGGAAGGCCGAGTTCCTGGAGGCGCAGAGCGCGCTGAGAGGTCTCCTGATTACCTCAGATCCGGTCGACCGAGGTCCGGTGCAAGAGCATTGGAACGAAAGCCAGCGAATCATCAAGCAGCTTGCCGCACTGGTTGCCGACAATCCCAGCCAGGAACAGCGACTGATAACCCTGAACGGCCTCGAGAACCAGTGGCTCGAGGCCGCCCGCGGCGCGGACTCAAACTACGCAGACGCCACGAAACGCGATGTCGCCCGCCGCGCGGCCGAGGTCGGAAGCAACGTCGAGGCCCAGTTCGATGCGGTCTCGGCGGCTGAACAGGAGTTGTGGACCGGCAGGGAGACGCGACGGAATCTACAATATCGCGTCGCGCTGTGGGGCATACCGCTGGCCGCGTTGATCCTGGTAGTCAGCCTGACGTGGGTGGCATGGACAGAAATTCGAGGTGCGAGCGACACGTTTGCGGATGCGCTGAAGAACGCGGAGGAGGCAAATCGGGCGAAGACCAATTTTCTGGCCGTCGTATCCCATGAGTTGCGCAACCCGCTCAACAGCATGCTGCTGTGGTGCAATGCACTGCTTTCGAGCGGAGAACTCGAAGGGAGAACCGAGCAAGGGGTGAATGCAATCTCCCGCTCCGCGAAGGCGCAGGCGCAGTTGATCGAAGATTTGCTGGACGTCTCCAGGATCGAAAGCGGGCAAATGCGCCTGGATGTGCAGCCGGCCAATCTTGCCGAGGTCGTCAAGTCGGCGGTTGACAGCATGAGCCCGGCGGCCGAGGGCAAATCGATCACGGTGCAAGTGGTGATAGACCCGCGGGCAGGCCTGATAATGGGCGATTCACAGCGGATTCAGCAGGCGGTGTGGAACCTGATGTCGAACGCGATCAAGTTCACACCAAGCGGAGGCAAGGTGCAGGTGCGCCTCGAGCGGATCAACTCGCACATCGAAATTACCATCGCGGACAGCGGCAAAGGAATTGACAAACGCGCGCTTCCAAACGTGTTCGACCGTTTTTGGCAGGGCGGCGATCGCAATGTCAGCGATCGTGGGATGGGCCTGGGCCTCTCGATCGTCCGGCACATCGTCGATCTTCATGGCGGCACGGTCACTGCGCATAGCGATGGCCCGGGAAAGGGAAGTGTGTTTGCGATCCGGCTTCCGTTGCCTGTCACCACCGCCGGGTTGGAAGATCCTCTGCGCCGCCATCCGACCGTCACGCCGGTCGCGCATAGCGCGCGCGTTCCTCGGCTCGACGGAATATCCACACTGGTGGTGGACGACGATCCGGAGACGCGCCAGGCGTTGCGGTCACTGCTCATCTCGCTCGGAGCAAGCTGCCGGGAGACGAAAAGTGTTGAGGAAGCGATCGCCGCTTTGGCTGAAATGAATCCCGACGTACTCATCTCGGACCTGGGGATGCCGGTTCGCGACGGCTACTCACTCGTCAAAGAGATTCGCGCGCGGGAGAGCACCAGCGGGACTTCTCAGCATCTGCCAGTGATCGCGCTGACGGCCTACGGCCGGGTCGAAGACAAGGTTGATATCTTCGCGGCTGGGTTCGACAGCCATGTCGTGAAGCCGGTCGATCCGGCCGAACTGGCAGCAATTATCAAGCGGCTAGTGGAAGCAAGACGCTCCGGCGGCGACAAGCCGGTTGCGTCGTGAGGTTCCGCGGAACCGGTAACGTGATCCTCGAAAGACAGATCACTGAAGAGGTTCGGGTTTTTCTCTCCTGATCATTCCGACGTGACGCGCGAGCAGTTGCCAATTTCCATCGCGCTTCGCCCAAACATTCATGTAGCTGACGAACAGCTTGACCTCGGCCGCGTTGCCAACCAACTGAGAAATTTCATTGCCGGTGCTGACGACGAGATCGCCGAACCCGCTGATGCGTACCGGCCGCCGTTCATAGGTACCCAGTTTAAGCAGTCCTTTTTCGATCATTTCGAGCAGGATTTGCTTTCCCGCGATCAGATTCGCCGTGCTGTTGACGACGAGATCGTCGGACCACAGCGCCCGCAGAGTTGAAACGTCGGCAGCACGGATCGCTTCCGCCTCGCGCTGTTCGAGGACCTCGATTTCCTTCAGCTCCCGCGCGTTGCGCTCGTCGATGGCGTTCATGCAGTCCGCTCCCGCCTGCAGTAATGGCTTACGGTTGTGAGGAGGTGCTCGACATCAACCGGCTTAATGATTATTTCGTCGGCGTCAACGTCAGTCCGATCGCTCAATGCCGTGACAACCACCACCGGCACTGTCGCGAGGCGAGGATCCTGTTTCTGGTGCTGGCGAAATTCCCAGCCGTCCATCACCGGCATCCACAAATCGAGCAGGATCAAATCGGGAACCGGCGCCCGCTGTAAGTAGTCCAGCGCCTCTTTGCCATTGCCAGCGGGAACCGCGCGATAGCCCTTCATCTGCAGCAGAGCGACCATCGCTTCGCGTGCGTCCTCATCGTCCTCGACGACCAGGATGCGAAAGTCCGGCCTTCTAGGTTCGTCGTCCCGCATATTTGTGATTATAGCGCAGAGCGTCGGCCCGGACAGCATTGTGGCGCTGATAAATCAGGGCATCCTGTAAGATGCGGTAAACTTTTCGGAATTACCGATGAGAGCGGTTCGTCGTGAGCGAAAAGCGCAGTCCTTTCGAGATGTAGTTCTGGCTCAGATTTTGCTTCGATCCCCATTGCATTCCTCGATCAGCAGACAGCGAATTCTGGCGCTACGGGTAAGGGAAGGTTTAGAGTTGCGTCAAAATAGTTGGACCGCGATTTCTGCAAGCGCTGACGACGCAGTCTGCCGACCAGGTTTTCCATGGACTTTAGGCAATGAATGACGGAACCGTTCAGCTCGATCTCGCGAACGCATCGTTTTCCATTCCGACCGCATGGGGCGAAGTCGGCCCGCACTCGCATCTGGTTCAATTTTACGAAGATGACGCGTTCCTGATCGACTCGCTGGCGAATTGGTTCAGCGACGGCTTGAGCGCCGGCGACGCTTGCATCTTCGTCGGTACCGAAGCCCATCGAATCAGCCTGGACGAACAGCTCGAGCGCCGCGGCATCGACATCGCCATGGTGCGCGCGCAGGGGCGTTACGTTTGCCTCGATGCGGCGCGTACGCTCTCGAGCTTCATGGTCGACGAATGGCCGCACGAAGCTTTGTTCGTTCGCACGATCGAACGGGTTCTCGCCGGCGTGTCGAAGCATGGCGAGCGCCGCGTCTTCGGCGAGATGGTCGCGCTGCTGTGGAAGGAGGGAAAGCGGGAAGCCGCGGTCCGGCTCGAGGAGATCTGGAACGCGTTCATGAAGACGCGCGCGCTTTCATTGTGCTGCGCATATCCGCTCAGCGGCTTCAACACCGGCGCGGACGCGTCGATGTTCCTCAAAGTCTGCGCGCAACATACTCCGGTCCTGCCTGCTGAGAGTTACACCAAGCTTTCCACACCGGCCGAACGCCTGCGCGCGGTAAGTTTGCTGCAACAAAAGGCCAAGGCCCTTGAAATCGAGAAAGCTGGACGCGAGCAAGCGGAAAAGTCGCTTCATCTTCGCCAGCAGGAGCTTTCGGATTTCGTCGAGAACGCGGTCGAAGGTCTCCAGCAGGTCGGTCCCACTGGGAAAATCCGCTGGGCCAATCCAGCGCAGCTCAAGCTGCTGGGATATACCGCGGATGAGTACTTCGATCATCACCTTGCCGAATTTTACGTGGACCGAAAACGCTTCGACGAGTTCTGGGACCGGCTCATGCGCCGCGAGGCCATCTACGACTTCCGGGCGGCACTCTGGTGCAAGAACGGATCGATCAAGCACGTTCTCATCCACTCGAGCGGGCTGTGGGAAGAAGGGAAATTTCTGTACACCCGATGCTTCATTCGCGATGTGACGGAACGCGTCGAACTGGAAGAGGAGCTCAGAGTCAGGCTCGCCGAGCTTGCGCAGGCCGATCAACGCAAGAACGAATTCCTGGCGATGCTGGGTCATGAGCTTCGCAACCCGCTGGCTGCTGTGCTCGACGCTATCGCGACTGCGCAGCTCGACCAAACGCACCACGAGCGCGCCCTCGCCATCGCGCGCCGCCAGACCGATCAGCTGGCGGGACTGGTGGACGATCTGCTCGACGTTGGACGAATAACGCAGGGACGGATCGCGCTGAAGAAGGAGCCGCTGTCGGTTGGAAGCATCGTCAGGCAGGCGGTCGAAGAAGCGCATTGCCTGGTCGAGCCCGGCCAGCACCGGCTCTCCCTGATGGTGTCGTCGCAAGCGGAGAACGTCCAGCTAGAGGCCGACCCCGGGCGGCTGCGCCAGGTGATCGCCAATCTCATTCACAACGCGGCCAAGTTCACCCCGCCAGGCGGCCGTATCGACGTGTTGGTCGGCCAACAAAACAACGACAGCGAGGTGATTTTGCGCGTGCGCGATTCCGGCATCGGGATCTCGCCCGAGCTTCTGCCTCACATTTTCGATCTCTTCACCCAGGCCGAGCGGCCGCTGGATCGATCTCACGGCGGGCTGGGGATCGGACTGACTCTCGTCAAGCGGCTGGTCGAGATGCACGGCGGCCGAGTCGAGGCGCATAGTGCGGGGCCAGGGACCGGCAGCGAGTTCGAAGTTCACCTGCCGATCGAACCGATCAGCCGCTCGCGAGTGACTTCAACTACCGACAACAAGATCCGCGCTCAAGCGCGATTGCGCGTGCTGGTGGTCGAGGACAATCCCGATGCGGCCGAAGCGCTGACGATGTTGCTCGAGCTGTTCGGACATCAGCCAACAGTGGTTCCCGACGGATTGAAGGCCATCGAGGCCGTCCGCGACGAGCCATTCGATATCGCGCTGGTCGATATCGGTCTGCCGGGCATCGACGGTTACGAGGTAGCGCGTCGCATCCGGATGATCCCCAGCACCAAAGCGCTCACGCTGGTGGCGTTGACGGGCTATGGGCAGGAGACCGACAAACTGCGGGCCCTGTCAGCCGGCTTCGACGAGCATCTCACCAAGCCCGTGAAGATCGAGCGCCTGCAGGCGCTGTTGAGCCGACCCCGCTAGTATCGCGTCCCACAAATATCTTTAAAATGCTCTGGTTCGTTCCGGAACAGCCGCTCACGGCGCTTTCCAGTCTCCGCTACCCTTCTGTTCCCCCTTTCCCGCGGGAAAGGGGGCGAGGGGGATAGGACGTGGCCAGATAGTTGCCTCAAATCCCCTTCCCCTTTTCTGGGGAAGGGGCCAGGGGTTAGGGCTCTGTTCTTAAAGATATTTGCGGGACAGCACGGTAGCGCGAGCTTTCGGTTTCGCTAATCGAAGCGTCCTCGCAAGATCGAACCTGTCCCTCAGACGCGAATCTCTTCCAGACGCCCAGTGTGGTTCTGGATACCATAACGAAGGTGGTCTGCATTGATGTTCAACGCGTCGCAGACCCTGACGAACGAGAACGGGCCGTATTCCTCGTCTGAGCTGAGCCACTCCGCCGCTTCGAGAAATTCCGGGTCCATGCGGCAAACTGCATCGCTGTCGCGATGCTTCAGATAGCATCGGATCGCGTCCTCGAGCACCGCAAACAGGAGCTTGCGCTCGCCTTCCGAAGGCAGCTTGCGGCGGCCCATACTGCCGTATTGCGTCGGCAGGATACCGATTCCCTGGAAGATACTTGGCATGTCATCGGCCGTCGCATGTATGTTCATGTCCATGATTTCTGTCTCTCGCTTTAGGCTCTCCCGTCGAGACCCATCCAAAGCAAGAGGTTTGCCAATGAAAATTTGCCGCAAAAGGGCCGCAAATCATCAAAAACACTTCGGAGGACTCTGGCTCGAACTGAAATTTTTTCACGACCCTTGAGTAAAATCTTCAAAAATCGCACTCCTTGCCTCAGTTTCGGTTCCCAATGGAACGCCTCGCGGCGACCAAAAAAATTCTCCGCGAGTTCAGGGATGAACTATTCAGCCTGACGCAGTCGGATTTTATGTGCTACGCATAACGTTATGGACAATGCGCCAACACGCCCTATGCTCGCCGCGCTCGTGCCTGAGATCAGCCGACTCCCACCGCTCGCAAAAACACTTTTTGACGGAACGAAACTACCGATGGTATCAGTACCCTCCCAGACCCACCACATATGGTATGAACTCCTCTACTTCCCCCGATTTGCCCAGGTTGCCTCCCCTCCCCGACTCCGCTTCCCCCTCCAAGTTGCCTCCCCTTCAGCGTCCGGTTCCCCTTCCCACAATGGGAAGGGGTTAGGGGTTAGGATGCTCGCACAGTCTCGATTCCGGTTCCCCTTCCCACGATGGGAAGGGGTTAGGGGTTAGGATGCCCTCAGTCTCGATTCCGGTTCCCCTTCCCACAATGGGAAGGGGTTAGGGGTTAGGATGCCGCTCAGTCTCGATTCCGGTTCCCCTTCCCACAATGGGAAGGGGCTAGGGGTTAGGTTCCTGAAGGTTTTCAACAACGGTCTGTCGGCCCCAGCTCCACCTTTGCGCGTTCAGCCTCGCGGATTGCCGAGAAAGCCCTCTCAAGCAGTGTAAATCCCCCCATTTTGCGCAACACTAAGTGCGCGCAAAAGGAACCAAAAAACCCTCATGAATAAGAACCATCCCGAAATTTGGATGATCACTTTCCCGATTCCCGGAGCCTTCGCGCAGATGGCGCGGATGGTTGAACAAAGCGGCTTCGATGGAATCGGGATCGTCGACACTCAGAATCTCGCCGCGGACCCTTATTCCGAATTGTGCCTCGCGGCGCACGCGACCAAGCACCTGAAGCTGCGGACTGCTGTTACCAACCCGGTGACTCGTCATCCTGCCGTGACCGCTTCCGCGATCGCGACCGTTCAAGCTGAGTCCGGTGGACGTGCGGTGCTGGGAATCGGGCGAGGCGATTCCGCGGTCGCCAAGATTGGCGAGCGAGCGCCGTCGAGCAAAGATTTCGCGCGCTACATTTCGCAGGTGCAGGGTTTTCTCCGTGGCGAGGAGGTCACGCTCGACAACGGATACTTGAGCCGCAACGAGTGGATCGCGCGCGGAACTTTGCCCAAGGTGCCGGTCGACGTCGCTGCGACCGGGCCTCGCGTGATCGAGGTGGGAGCCAGGCTGGCAGAGTCGGTCACATTCGCCGTCGGCGCCGACCCCGAACGGCTTACGTGGGCCACCGACCACGCTCGAAAGTCCCGCCAGCAGGCCGGACTGGATCCTTCGACGCTGAAGCTCGGCGCGTATCTGAATGTGGTAGTGCATCCCGAGTTTGCCCGCGCGCGTGCGATGGCGCGCGGAACCGTCGGGACGATCGCCCACTTCTCCGGCATGTCTCGCGATTCGGCCGCGGGGATGCGCCCGGACGATCGCGCAGTCGTGCAGAAAGTCGGTGAGACGTACGATATGTCGCGGCATGCGCGCGGAGACGCCGGTCATGCCCAATACCTCGATGACGCTTTCGTCGATCGGTTCGCCATCGCTGGACCTCCCACTCACTGTGTGAAACGTTTCGAGGCGATCCTCAAACTGGGTCTCGATCATTTGATAATCGTTGGGCCCGGCGCAGACGTAGCGCCTGCCGACGCAATGCAATCTCTCGGATTGTTCAGGGCGGAGGTTTTGCCAGTCCTGAAGTCAGCCGGGCAGTCTGTTTAGGATCGACGCAATGGAGCATGACCAATGAGCTTGCAGGTTGATTTGTTCTGGTCGTTCAGGAGTCCTTACTCATATCTCGCCGTCCCGCGCGTCGTAGCTCTCGAGGCTGAGTATGACCTGGAATTTCGTGTGCGACCGGTCTATCCGCTGGCGGTTCGCGACGCCAGCTTCTTCCAACGCGTCGATCCACTCTTCGGCCCATACCTGTTCCGGGACACCGCGAGAATTGCCGAGTACCTGAAACTACCTTACGGCTGGCCGCGCCCCGATCCGGTGGTGGTGGATCACACTCAGAAAGCCGCCCCCAATCAGCCCTACATCCATCGGCTCACGCGGTTGGGCGTTAACGCGAGTAAAAAAGGACGCGGCCTCCCATTCATCAGCGAGGTGTCGAGACTAATCTGGGGCGGAGCTATCGTGGGCTGGGACCAGGGCGACCACCTTGCGCGGGCCTCAGAGCGCGCGGGTCTCGATCTGGCGACGATGGATCGCGAGATCGCGACCGATCCCGAATCCTATGAGCGTGTGATCGAACAAAACCAGGTGGATCATCGAGCAGCGGGCCATTGGGGCGTTCCGACCTTCGTCTTCGACGGAGAACCGTTCTTTGGACAGGATCGGATCGAGTTACTCGTCTGGCGTCTGAAGCAGCGAGGGCTATCCGCGCGGAAGAAGACTCACTAACGTTGTTCACGATAGCGACTTGAGAAGCTTTTGAAAGGAGACCATCCAATGGCTAGCGAATACCACGTCCACGGCATCGAACTCTCACCCTACTCGGTGAAGGTCCGTTCGTACTTTCGCTACAAGGGAATTCCGCACCGATGGATTCCGCGCAGTCTGGACGCCGACGGCGAGTATCAGAAGTTCGCGAAGCTTCCACTCGTGCCGTTGGTCGTGACGCCTAAGAATGAAGGCATCCAGGACTCGACGCCGATTATCGAGGCCGTCGACGCGCTTCATCCGGAGCCGTCGATTCATCCCGCGGATCCCGTCGCCAGGTTTGTTTCGGTGTTGCTCGAGGAGTTCGGCGACGAATGGGGCAACAAGTGGATGTTCCACTATCGATGGGCCCGCGAGGCCGATGTGCTGTCGGCCGCGGGACGTATCGCGCGTTCGATGATGCCGACGGCGGACGACGCGCAGCTCGCCAACGGAACTGCGATGGTTCGGGAGCGGATGGTGCCTCGAGTATCTTTCGTTGGCTCGAATCCCGTGACCGCGCCGCAAATCGAGGACTCCTTCCGCGATACGCTCGCGATCCTGGAGCCTCACCTGGCCAATCGTGAGTACCTGTTCGGCAATCGCCCCGCGTTCGGCGACTTTGCGATGTGGGGTCAGCTCTACAACGCGTGGACTGATCCAACGCCAGGCGGGCTCATCAACGCGACGACGCCAAATCTGCTCGCATGGATCCATCGCATGCTATGGCCCAGGGCCGAAGGCGACTTCGAGCCGTGGTCAAGTCTGGCTCCCACCTTGACGCCGTTACTCAGCGCCAGGTCGGCAGACTTTTCATCCCATGGACGGTCGCCAACGCGGATGCGATCGCAAGCGGTCGCGAAGAGTTCACAGTCGAACTGGCGGGCAAGACCTGGACCCAGAAACCACAGAAGTATCATGCTAAGTCCCTTGCCAATCTACGCGCGAAGTACACTGCGCTGCCTGATAAGAGTGCTATCGACGCAGTGCTCAAACAAACTGGATGTCTGGCAGCCCTTCGCGGATGACGAACGGCGATGCTACTTCCCGATACGGGCTATGGCGTTGCGCAAAGGAGCACTGGAAATCTGAATCAGCCCGCCGAACGGGCGGTCCAGCTCCATGATCATGAAGATCGCGCCTGAAACCGAAAGCGCGCACAGGAACAAGGTAGCTACAACGGTCGCATTCGGAGGCGCGAAAAGTCCAAAGCTAAGGAAAATGATAGTTACCCAGAAAATCAGCAATACGAGAAAAGGCATAGGTATCGAGCGGCCACCCTGCTCGAGCAGCAACAATCGCGTCTGCCCAATATCGATGCTGGTCTTCAAGGCCTGGGCTTGAAGCGCGCGCTGAACATCATTCTGCGGGGAAAGTTCCTGGATCTTGTCAAAAAAGGCTTCGCCCGAGGGTGTCAGCGACTCGGACGCCTTGGATTCAGCACCCTTCTCGGGCCAGATCCTATCGGCGATGCCGGTGGCTGAGCTAGCGACTAGTTGGCGAGCTTCTTTCGTCTCGGGGCCGTAGTGGGCCAGCAAGCGATCAAGCAGGATGATGTTGGCGGACATTTGCGTGATTTCATTTCTCTGCGCATCGTAGGAACTCTTTGCCGAGCTGATGAGTAGCGCGAGAACCAGTGCTGACATTGTCGAGGTCAGCGCGATACCAAGCTTGATTACGTCCTTGGACTCCGTGCTCAGATGGTTCTCGGGCAGAATCCTGCGAAGTACCATTCCGAGCAGCGCTCCTCCAAAGACACAAGTCAGAACGATCCAGCCAATGGCCGTCGGGCTCACGAGTACGTCCTCCGTGCACGACCGCTCATGTCTCTATGAGTCGGTATCCCGGACCTTAGAGTCAACCTGAGGGCCCGCAGATTGGGTCATCTGCATTCCCACCAGCCGGGCGACCAGGATCGCAAGATAGAACTGGCCGGTGATACCTTCTGCCACAGCTACATAACGAGCCTGCAGAGTTACTGGAGTGATATCGCCAAAGCCAATTGTCGAAAGCGTCGTCAAGCTGAAATAGATTAGGACCGGGATGGTCTGTTGCTCAGAGACTGGAGCTCCGGCACCGAAGCTGAAGGAATTCGGTTGGAAGTCGTGAAGAGCTATATAGAAAAGGCCGCACGTAAATCCCAGCAGCAGATAGGTGGAAATTGACATGCTAATGACTTCGCGCGTAATCTCCTTCTGCCTGAGCACCGCGCGCAACTCATTCCACGTAATATAGGCAAAGAGTAGGAACCACAGAACAGTACCTCCGTAGTAGAGCTTATACGTGGGTGCCAAAAGGGCCACCAATCGTTCCAGAATTGCGGGCACACCAAGCGCCCAGGCAATAATGTTACGCTTCCTCCTCTGACTTAGCAGGATTTCTCGATCGCCTACGAGTTCATCGACATCGATGTTATAGAGGGCCAGCAGAAGTAGAAGCAACATCGCAACACTGAACAGCGGCGGACCGGCTCCCGAATCGCCGGTAAATGGACGCACCAAAAACGCGGTGATGAGCGCGGCGAGCAGCGCGGTATGCCGGTGTGGCAAGAGACGGCGGCGGATTTCTCTCCGCAACTGAGTCAGAGGGCCAACCTCGACTGACTTATGATCGCCGCGCGCCATCGCTGAATTACTCGTCCACTTCTTGCCAGGTCTTGTCAGGATTGTATCCGGCTATTGCACTCGCCAACTTGACGGTATCGGGTCCAAGATCCTTTTGAACGATGACGCCATCCTGGTTAATCATGAACGTCGTCACTCCCGAAGCGCGATACTCGGCGGGATAGGCAAGGAACGCGAACCCATTCGTCATTTTGCCATCGACCAGGTAGTTCTTGGCGCCGCCCGGAGCGTTTCTTCCCTGCTTTGTCAGTACTTTGTAGAAATACCCATGAAACGGGACAGGATTTCCACCGGTGTCCTTCTTGTAGCCCTCCTCGGCAGCGGTGGCGACGAGTGGTCCGATAGGACTGTCGGGCTGTCCTTCGGCGGCTTCCCAGTACAATCCGTCGTGCCTACCGGCATCGCTCATGATTTTTCGAGCGAACTGACCCGCACTTTCGCCATCGTGGGCGTCGCTAGCGTACTCCGTTTGAGCGTCAGTCAGATCTTCGAGAACCTTTATCGTGAACAGCTCGTTCCGACCTATTCGCCGATACAGTAGCTCGTCCTTGCCGGCCGCGGTATCGAATACCCAACCGCCATTTTTCTTTACGAGCGGAATTGGACTCGGCCAATTGTTTGCACCGACATAGAGAATGACGCGACCCTGATCGTCATACTCGAGGCGATGCATTTCACTGTAACGGCGCGCGAAGTCGTCGCGCGCGTTCTTGTCGGCGACCCGATCGCCCGATGAAAGGAGCTGATCCGCATCCGGGCCCAATATGGAACTCAGCGCTTTCATATCGTCGGCCTTATCAGCGGCGACCAGCGCACTTACCGCGGCGTCCGGGGACGCAAACACTTGCTGCGTGGCCGTATCGTCCGCGAACGCGAGACGCAGGAAGAACGGGCATGCAAGGAGAAGAGTTGAAAGGACGAACGACATCGCAACTCTCGAATAATTGACAAAATCCGACATAGGCCTTTTCTCCGTGACGTCTGCGGCGCGGCGCAAGCTGCTGTCGAGGCATTCCTTAGTCATTTGATTGAGCATCATTGGAATTCCTCAATTGCCTTTTTTGCGGCCGCCTCGATTGCCACCGCCTCCGCCGTTTCCGCCACCTCGATTGCCGCCGGCTGCGCCTCGATTGCCGCCGCCCCCGCCGCCGTTGCCGGCGCGTCCGCCAGCCGCTCCCTGGTTTGCCTTGACGCTGGCTTGGCCGCGGTCGCTGGATGCCCGCGTATTTCCGCCGGCCTCATATCCACCTAACGCGCTGCCGCGGCCGCCCGTGCTGGCATTGTCTTTCGCGAAGCCTCGTGCCGGGTCTGCTGCGCGATTGGCAGGCTTGGTAGCAGCGGGCCGATTTGCAGCTACAGGATTGGTAGGCTGATTAGGTCGATTCTTTCCGGCTTCAGGTTGATTAGGTCGATTCTTCCCGGCTTTAGGTTGATTGGGTCGATTCCTCCCGGCTTCCTTCCGGTTCGGATTGTTTCCGGCCGGATTGCTCGGAAGCGTGCTGGGCTTGGTAAAATTGGGATTGGCCGGCCTCGCGGTGTTCGGATTGTATGGGCGCGTTGCCGGAACTCCAGGGTTGTTAGGACGATTGTATCCGCCGCCATTGTTGTAGGGTGGCTTAGCGCCTGGATATGGCATCGGTCGTGCCGGATATCCTGGACGCGGGTATCCACCGTTGGGCGGCCGGTATCCTGGGTAACTACCACCAGGTCGCCCCGGGTACACGTTGTTGTTAGTGACGTAGACATTGTTGTTATACTTGACCGAGCTGCTATGGCCGCCGCCTCCATACCAATTGCAGCCCCAGTTGTTGTTGCCATTGTTGATAAGCGACCCAAGCAAAACCCCGGCTCCGAAGGATAAGACTCCCGTAAGGAGCAAGTCACTACCGCTGTATCCCGCCGGCGCCGGCACTGGTGCACCGTAAGCACTGGTAGGATTGTACTGTGGAACGTAAACCGTGTTCGGCTGCGCCGGCTGAATGATAACTGTCTGCTGCACCGAGGGTTGCGCAACTCCTTGGGCGGCCGGAGGCGCGGGCTGCACTTCAACTTGCTGTTGCGCTGTGGACTTCAGTGTTCCCGCGTTAATCGCCATATTGCGCATGACCTGGATCGCATTCATCACGTCGGCGGGCTGATTGTAGTACGCCTCACCCAGCGACGAGGTCCACGCCAGGCTATCGTTCATCGTTTGAAGGACGCTGGGAAACTGGGTCAGCGACTTGATGCTGGGATCCCACGACTGCTGATTCACCTGCGCGGCCAACTGATCGCCGGTCAGGTTGGAGTTTTGCTTGAGCCATCTATCCGCTTCCACTACCTGCGTGGGATAAGTCGATCCCGCCAGAATCTGAGCCACCAGCACGTCAGGATAGAGCGCGATGGGCGAGACCAGTTCCTGCAACTCCTGCGCAGTGGCAGCGCCCGGCGGAGGCCCGGGCTCAAGGTCCGCAGTGGGAGCGGGCGCAGCAGAAGCCGGTGGTGGCGCATTCGCGGCGACGCTCGGCGGCGCCTGCGATGACGACGACGCCGCTGCAGGCTGATCATCACCGCGCGAGCAACCTGTGACCATCGGCGACGTGGACATCAAGACTGTCGCCGCGAGTATCAGTGGGATTGTTCGTCCTTTTGGTCTGGCTAGTAACTTCATTCTCGATTAACCTCAGCGTCAGTTGCAGTCATATCGTTCCTTGAGATCAAATTGCGCTTCGTCATAAAGAGATCTCCTCCGGAAAATCGCTATGGCTTCTGCTCGGCTTCGGTGCGGATCGCCGTTGCGATGTCGGCGCTCATCTTCGCGATTGCCCGGCTATGTGCCGCCGCGAGCGCCTCAAAGTCCTGTCCCTGCACCGTCTCGCGCGCCACGGTGCGTCCCGAGCGAATCTCTCCGCCGGCGGCTTTACGCACTGTCCACACTGCCTCGAGCGTCGCCGCCTGGCCTTGAATCGACTCGAAGCGCTGTACGTCGATCGTGACCCTGTAGTCCGGCGTGAAGTTAGCAAGTTGTGACGAGGCCACATCCGGCGTGCCGAGCAGCACGACCAGGTCGCCGGCGACGGCGCGCGCAATCGCGTCGTTCAGCGGCGCGACCCATCGATTGAACTCGTCAACCTCAACGCGGTTCGCCGCGACTTGCACGACGAACTCCGGCTGGTCCACCGCAGCGGGTATCGTGACCGGGCCGACCATCACCGAGGCGCTCGTCGCCGGCGTGCCGTCTGCCGCCGCGGTCGAGTCCAGCGAGTAAAACCGCGCCGGCGTAGTGCTGCATCCTGCCGCTAGCGCTATAGCCAACGCGATCAAGACTAATCGTGAGATACGCCGTGCCATCACTTCGGCCCCCCCTTCTTACCTTGAAGGAGCGCCTCGGGATGGCGCTCGAGATAGTCTGCGAGCACGCGCACCGATCTGGCTGCACGACTCACCTCCTGCAAGGTATTGCCGAGCTGCTGAACCTGCGCGGAATTCGGCTCGGTAAGATTGCTAGTGTTATCCAGAGTGCCGCGCGCACTCGATAAGGCACCTTGCGCACTCACCAGCGTCGTATCCAGCTCGCCGATCGCCTTGTGCAGGTCTTCTCCGATCTCCTGGAACGGCACCTTGTCGAGCTTCGCGATGATATTCTCGACTGTCGCCTCCGTCGCTTCGAGTTGCCCCGAAGTCGTCGGCAGTTGCACTGGGTTTTGCGACCAGTCAACCGTTGCCGGCGGTGCGCCGGGGAAGAAGTCGAGCGACACATACGCAGACCCGGTGAGGAGGTTCCCCGTTTTCAGTTGCGCCCGGACCCCGTGCGCCACCAAAGCGTTGATCAGCTTCTGACGCATAGTCTCCAGGTTCCCGCCGGGACCCAGATCTAAGACTTTGACCCCTAGTCTCTGAGGGTCCAAACTGATAGTCACCGGAACCGAGAACTCGAAGGTCTTGAGGTCGAACTGGGCAGCGATATCCGAGACCTCACCGATCGGGATGCCGCGGAACTCGACCGGCGCGCCGGGCGAGAGACCCCGTACTGAGTCTTTGAATATGAGCTGATAGGTCTGCGGATGGCGCGGAGGCGGATTGAAGGCTTCAGTCCGATTGCTGTACAGGGTGAAGACGGCATTCTCGTCGGACGGCGGCAAGATCAGGACATTCGGGGCCGTCTCGAACGCGACACCTCCTATAAGGATCGACAACAATGACTGCGTCTGCACGCTGAGACCGCTCGCCGAGAGCGACAGGTCGATTCCGCTCGCATGCCAGAAGCGAGTGTTGGGATTGACATACTGGTCGTAAGGCGCTTGCACGAACGCCTTGACAGTTAGATTCTTGCCGTCCTTGTCGAGTGCGTATGACGCAACCTGTCCGACCTGAAGCCGCCTGAAGTAGATTGGCGTGCCGGTGTCCAGCGAGCCCAGGTCAGGAGTCTTCAAAATGAAAAAGCGACCGGGAATTTCGCCGGTGATCACCGGCGGCGTTTCGAGCGCTACAAACTCGCGCCGGTCTTCCTGCGAAGAGCCTATCTCCACACCTATGTAGGCCCCTGAGATGAGCGTGCCCAGCCCGGTGACGTTGGCGCCCGATATTCGAGGTCGCACGACCCAGAACTTCGTATCCGCGACGAGAAAGGCTTCCGTCTTTGGCGCCATCTGCGCCTTCAGGATCACGGTTTGATGATCCGGCGACAGCTCGATCGTTGTAACCGTGCCGATATCGACGCCGTTGTAGTGAATCTTGGTCTTGCCAGCCTCCAATCCCTCTGCCGATTTCATCACGATCGTTATCTTGGGCCCTTCGCTCATCACCCGCGTCACTGCAACCCATGCGCCGACCACCGCCGCCAGAATCGGGATGAACCAAACGAGCGAGAGCCGTGTGCGCTTCTTGGGCACATTCCTCGACTCGGGAACCGAAGAACGTGGTGGATCGCGATCAGGCATAGGTAACCTCTTTCGAATCTGCCGCTTGCGAACTTGCCGAGTCCCAGATCAGCCGTGGATCGAACGACTCGACCGCGAGCATCGTGAACACCACTACCGCCGCGAAGAATATCAAGCCGGGTCCCGGCTCTACCGACATGAGCGGTTGTAGCTGAATCAGAGCCGCGGTGAAGGTATCGACGAATACATCGACCATCGACCAGCGTCCGATGAACTCGACCATCCTGTACATCCGGACTCGCTGCTCATTGTTGGCGACCGAGCCCCGCTGCGCCGTGATTAGTAAGTATCCAAGCGCCAGGATCTTCGCGCTGGGAATCATGATGCTCGCGACCAGCACTATGATCGACAGCGGCCATCCGGTCGGCGACCACAGCAGCACTACTCCTTGCATGATGGTGTCGGACTCGGCGCCCGCCGCAGTAGTCGTGGTCAAAACGGGGAGCACATTGGCCGGGATGTAGCAGATCGCCGCGGCGAGCAAGTATGCCCAGGTGCGCTGGAAGCTGGCCGGCTTGCGAAACGCGAGCTCTTCGTCACAGCGCGGGCATCGTCCTTCTTCCTCGCCGGGCGCGGGACGGGAGAGCAGTCCGCAACCCTCGCAGCTTTGCAGACCTTGTTGCATCGCGGTGATTCCCGTCGAACTCACGACGTTTCCCCCGCCAGGCTATCGCCGACAGCGTCGCGCTGCGCTTCGTCCGCCCACTGGATCCTTTCCCACACTTCTCGTGAGTCGAAGGCCGCCGACATCCCGGCCAGGATGAAGACCAACACCCAGAGCACGAACAGCGCCATTCCTGGAATTACCGTCGCGTAGTCCGCAATCTTGACCAGCGCAACCAGCACGCCGACCATCATGACCTCAATCATGCTCCAGATGCGCGTGGTCGGGTGATAGCGCAGCAGCGTTCCCACCCATCGCGGCGGCCGTTCGCGCATGGCGCCGAGTACGATCGCCAGCATCAGACCGATTTGCAGCGCCGGCGCGATAACTGCCGTGAACAGCACCAGTACGCCGACGACCTTCTGTCCATTGTCCCAGAGGTGCTGGGCGCCTCCGATCACCGTGGTCGAAGCGTCGCGCCCCACGATCGTGAGCCCGAGCATCGGCACCGAGTTCGCGATCACATAGAGCACCACCGCCGCCAACGACAGCGCGAGCGTTCGGTTGAGCGAGTCGACACGATTCCGCCACAGCTCCTTGTTGCATCTGGGGCAGCGCGCGGACGCGCCGGGCGCAAGGTCCGGGATGCGCTGCAAGAGATCGCAGTGCAGACAGGCAACAAGCGAGGTATCCCCGACCGGCAGGTTGTATGAATGGTTATCCACTCGAATACTGAAAGCTCATTTTTGCGCAGCGCAGTCGGCCGCGGCTATTGTACCAAGGTACAATATCTCTTCCGTCTACAATCGGCGAATCTATGTGCTCGTTTCGATCTTCAGGCAGTCGGCGCAGTCAGATCGTCGTGCCGCTCTCCTGGCTCCTGGCCGCCGACAGCGACCATTGCTCGAAGAGGCTATAGCTCAGTGCCACCAGCGTCGGTCCAAGGAACATCCCAATAACGCCGAAGGCGACCGCTCCTCCTAACACTCCAAGCATCACGAGAATCATCGGCGTCGAGCCGCCGCGGCTGATGAGCAGCGGTTTCACGACATTGTCCAGCATCCCGACCATCACTCCCCACGCCATGATAAAGACCGCCCACCCCGTCGAGCCTTGTCGATACAGCCAGAATGCAGCCGGCGCCGCGACTAACAGCGGTCCGCCCGGGATAAAGGACAACACAAAAGTGACGAATCCCAGGGACACGGAGCCGGGAACTCCGGCGATAGCGAAGCCGATAGCCGCGACGACTCCCTGGAGAAGCGCGGTACCGAGAACGCCGTAAACGACCGCCCGGATCGTCGCGCCCGCGAGGTCGAGAAGCCGATCGCCTCTCTCGCCGGCTATCCGATGAAGTGCCGCTTGAAGTTGATTGGCGGCGGTATGTCCATCGCGATAGAAAAAGAACGCGATCAGCAGACTTAGAATGATCTGAATGATGCCTTCGGCTAGCGCCCGCCCGCCCCACACCGCAATCTTCTTCGCCGTGGGTAGCAGCTTCGCCAATTCATGTAACGGCACCGAACCGCTCTGGTTAAGGTCGTTCCAGTAGTCGGCGACATGGCCGCCAATCAGGGGCACGCTCGCGACCCAGTCGGGCGGACCCGGAGGACCTTCCTGGATAAGCTTCTGACTAGCAGTGATAAGACTCGATACATTGTCGGCCAGCGTAGCTCCCAGGATAGCAACCGGCGCGACCATCGCGGCTGCGAGGAACAATGTAGCTATAAGCGCCGCAAGAGCTCGTCGTCCGCCGAGTAGTCCTTCAAGCCTCAGGAATAGGGGCCACGTCGTGAAACAAAGAATCACAGCCCATAGCGCCGCAGATATAAATGGACGCAGAACGAGGAGGCACAGAAGCCCGAGTAAGATGACAGCCGCGCCGCTGATCCACAGCTCAACTCTGTTTCGCTCCCCTTTATCGACCGGTGTTTCACCCATGCAACTACCCGCGTAACTCTTCTCCCCCAGTGAGCAGGCTCGCGATGCACCAGGCCGTCATGACCGCATGCAAGACAACCGCCGGCCACAACGCGATGCCGACCGACTGCGATCGCAGGCCAGCCGCCCCGAGAATAATGACTGCACCGAGATTATAGAGCACCACCGCTGCCACCAATCCTCTCGCGGCGCGGCTTTGCGAGTCTCCGCGCGCAAGCCAGAATGCTACTCCCAGAGTAAGCAACCCTGCCCCTCCCAGGCGCGCTATGGTTATAGCGTCAGGTGCCTCCAGCGACGCGCCAAGCAAGAGTTTTACCGCTGCCGATGGAACACTCAGTAACGCCAGGCCGGCTCCTGCCTCAATCACCGCGGTTGCGGTCAGCAGAGCGTCCACGACGCCTAGTCCCTTGCCCGCGCGAGTTTCTCCGCAATCGCCCTCCGGTCCCCGTCCGTCAACTGCTCAGGCCCGAGGTTGAACGTCAGCTTGTCGATTGTGCCAGTGAAGCGAAACGGTAGCTTATAGTCGTCGTTCACCGCCGTACGGGTATCGCTCCCGACGTCGAATGTCTCGTCTATGGACATAAGCAACGGTATAGTATGGTCGATCTTCTTGCGAGCTATCTCCTTGCCATCTACGGTAAACACTCCCGTACCACCTTTGCCGGGACCCGGCCCATCGTACTTAAAGTCAAATACTATTGTGTGCTTGCCAGGTTTGAGCGCGTCAGCCGTCAAGCCGTGGCCTAAGACTCCCCCTTCCCAGCGGAAGTGCGTGAGGTCAAGTAGGTTGTAATCGAAAACCGGTTTGCCTTTGAGCAGGTAGAGGCCATAGCCGCCGAAACGGCCGCCAAGTGTCACGATCATGCCTTCCGCTCCGCCCTGCGGGATCGTCACATCGGCAGTGATTGTGTAGTCCTTGTCCAGAATGCTCGGAGCATTTCCGACCGGAATATTGGTATTCTCCCCCGTGTAGGTGAAAACAGTTCGCCCGGCGACCGCGCTCGGTCGCGGCGTCAGGATGCGCGCGAAGCCCGAGTTATCCAGCGGCAAGACCTTGTACTTTGCCGCTTCGGTCAGGAACAGCGCCTGCATCTCCTTCAGCTTGTCCGGCATTTTCGCGGCGAGATCGTTGTTCTGCGAGTAGTCTTCGGTGATGTGGTAAAGCTCCCAGTTGTAGCTGTTGACGTCGGGCATCTGGCCCGTTGCGAGCAGCCAGGGCGCCGCCGGAGGCGTCGTGGATGCTATCCAACCATCGTGGTAAATGGCACGGTTGCCGACCATCTCGAAATACTGCGTATCGTGCTTCGACGGCGCATTGGCGTTTGCCTTCTCGAACGTATACGCCATGCTCACGCCTTCAATCGGCTTCTGTTTGATCCCATTGACCTCGTCCGGAGCCTTGATGCCGGTGGCTTCGAGGAGGGTCGGCACAATGTCAATGACGTGGTGGAACTGTGGGCGGATACCGCCTACGTCTGTTATGTGACCGGGCCAGCTTATGGCCAGGCCCTGCCGGGTGCCGCCGAAATGCGACGCTACCTGCTTAGTCCATTTGAAAGGGGTATCAAACGCCCACGACCATGCCACCGACATGTGCGGGTAGGTCTTATCCGAGCCCCAGTCCGTGTAATGTAACATCTGCGCAGCTAACGGGAGGGTCAGGATGCCGTTATAGGCGGTCATCTGGTTATAGGTGCCCTCCAGTGTGCCTTCGGCGCTAGTGCCATTGTCGCCGCTGATATAGATGATCAGCGTGTTGTCGAGCTTGCCCTCGTCCTGAACCTCCTGGATCACGCGACCAATTTCATGGTCAGTGTAGGCGGCATAGGCGGCGAAGACTTCTGCCTCGCGTGAGTAGAGCTTCTTTTGGAGCAGCGAGAGCGAGTCCCACCTCGGCAGCTTTGCGCCACCGTACGCGGCTTGGCCGTCCGGCCACGGGGTGAGCTGAGTATCCGCCGGAATCACGCCCAGCCTCTTCTGGTTGGCAAATATCTGGTCGCGCAACTTTTCATAGCCCATGTCGAACTTGCCCTTGAACTTGTCGATCCATTCCTTAGTCGGTTGATGTGGCGAGTGGGTACCACCGGGTACGTAATAAAGAAAGAACGGCTTGTCTGGCGCCGCCGCGTTCAGACTGCTCATGTACTTGATGGCATCGTCCGCCATGTCCGTGGTGAGGTTGTAGCCAGGCTTTCCGACCCACGGAAATACCGGGGTAGTATTGCGATAAAGATAGGGAGTCCACTGGTCGGTCTCGCCACCCAGAAATCCGTAGAAATACTGGAATCCCATGCCGACCGGCCATTGGTCAAAAGGACCTGCCACGCTGTACTGAAAGGAGGGAATGTTGTGGTCCTTGCCAAACCAGGAGGTGGCGTAGCCGTTGTCGCGAAGGATCGTGCCGATCGAGGCGTCGTCCGGACCTATGACAGAGTCGTAGCCCGGATATCCCGTGGACAATTCGCCGATCACGCCGTAGCCGACCGAATGATGGTTGCGACCCGTGATCAGCGCAGCGCGCGTAGGCGAACAAAGCGCGGTCGAGTGGAATTCGGTGTAGCGCAATCCGGCATTGGCGATGCGATCCATCGCGGGCGTCGGAATCACGCCCCCGAAGGTGCTCGAGACGCCGTAGCCCTGGTCGTCGGTCATGATGAGCAGAATGTTGGGCGCGCCCTTAGGCGGCACCACGCGCGGCGGCCACCATGGCTTCGAATCCTTGGCGCTTTCCTTGATGACGCCGCCGAACGGCATCGGCGGCGGCGGAAGTTGTTTGCCGTCCAGCGTGATTGTGGCGCTCGGCGAACCCGGCTCGCCGGTGATCTGCTGGGCGCGCGCCGCGACAGCTGTGAACAAACAAACCATCATCAACGCTGCACCCACGTTGCGCAGAGTTTTCGGAGTAGTGCTCATGCCTTGCTCACCTTCTTTGTATTTGTGTTCAGGACCGCTTTTTTCAGCTCGAGTTGCCCGGCGATGCCTCTGGTATGGCCGCCGAGGATTAGTACAGTCAAGCAATCGCGCTCGCTAGGTGAGAAACGAATCAATCTGGAGGAGGCACTACGCGATAGTAAACGCCGTTCGCGCCGTAGGATGGCAGGAACCACGTATTGGTGTTGCTGTAAAAGTAATAGGTTGAGCCGTTGACGTATTGTTGGACACACCCGGCAGGTGTCGTAGGGTAGATCGCTCCCATAGCGTACGCCGTGTTGTAGGTGCCGGCGGCGTAGCCAGAGTTGTACGCGTTCGCCGCGACTGCGTTTGAGTTCGCACTAGCCACTGCCGCGCCAGCAACCGCGCCGACGGCGAGACCCGCGGCGGCGGCTCCAGCGGTGTTCCAGCCCCCGCAATTGTAGCAGCCGCTGCCGTAATAGTTCACGGTGGTAGGCGGATGGTAGGTGCTATAGCTGCCACCATAGTAAGCGCCCGAGCTGTTATATGTTGTTGTGGCGTAGTTGTTACTCGCGTGGTAGGTGTTATAGCCACCTGATGCGGTGCCACCGTAGGCGCCGGTCGCGTGCCACGACCCGCCACCGCCCGATGCCGAGCCGCCGTAGGCACCGTGACCGCTCCACGAGCCTCCTCCTCCCGATGCCGATCCGCCCTCCGCACCATGGGCATTCCATGAGCCGCCGCCGCCCGACGCCGACCCGCCAAAGGCATTGTGACCGCTCCACGAACCTCCCCCTCCCGATGCCGAACCACCTCGGTAACCGTTGGCGTTCCAGGAGCCGCCGCCGCCGGATGCAGCGCCATACCTGCCCGCATGCGACCATGCTCCCGCGAGACTTGGCACAAGCGCCGCGATCAAGAGACCCAGTAAGCCAACGACTGCTTTTTTCATGACGCGACTCCTCAATTTGTCCTTCACTTCAATTTGCCTTTGATGTCATGGCTCTCTTCGGAGGATTGATACCCGGCGGAAGTTGCGGATCCGGACGGCTGAACGCGATTCGCTTCGCGGAGGCGAGGCCGGGCGAGGTAAAGGCGTTCGGCGGGATGGCCGCGTCGATTTGCCAGTTGGAGAACTCGATCTGATGTCGTAACCCGACCGGGTCGGCGTGGAATACCGCGCGAGCCATCCGCGGCAGCTTGTCGTCGGCGCCGATCCAAAGTTGTTCAAACACCCAGTTGTTGTTGACTGCGACCATGTCCGTGGTGACTCCACCCATCACGTGCGATTGCCCGATATAGAAGGCGGTCGTCATCCCGTCGGCGATTCCTTCATAAGGGTCGGCGACGATCACGTCAGTGAAGGGGTAATAGATCGCGGCATCCCTATGTGCCGCTTCCAACATAGCGTCGATCGTAGGCGGCGCGCTGGCCACCGCGACCAGGTTCTCGGCCGGTGCGAAGGCCGACATCGTCTTGCCGTCGTAGTAGAACTCGTTGGCAGGACCATCTCCTGGGGTTATCACCTTGAGTTTGTCGGGCCGCTCCAGGGTTACATCATCGCGCACCATGTAAATGAGCGGCGGCCCAAGCCGGCTCGGGTTCTCGTAACTGATGACCGCGGTGAACGACATCGAGTGCGCCGCAGCCAGCTTCGCGCATGCCGCTTTCAGAATCTCGATCGCCTTGGGCTCGAGCACCGACGCGGGCGCCGGCAGAGCTTGGACCGACGCCTTGGACTTCGAGGCTTTGTGTGTCGTCTGCGCATCAACCGGCACGGTCAGAAGTACACTCAGCGCAGCTAGCAGTACGTACCCGGTTGATTTGTTTCGAGTTGTAGTGTTCATGGGATCATTCCGCATTCAAACAATTTGTTGGCGACGGGTGCGGCGACCTTGTCGATAAACATCCTGCGCATCTGTGGATCGCTGCGCAGAAAATTCACTGCTTCCTGTTCTCGCTGTGACTTCGGCTGCCCTCTCTGCTGCCACAACTGTTCGCAAGACGAATACTGGTATTTCTGGATGGTCCTGTTCGCGGCTGCATCCAGCAGCGGGTATTGGGCGCTGGCTACTCCGGCGAACAACAGCACCGGCAGCGCCATTGCAAGCGTGTAAAGTCTTTTACGATGTAGTTTCGATTTCACACGCCACATAATTGTTCCTCCACGCTCCTTTCAGTTTGCTCTGGATCGTCGTCGGCGGAGCGCCCGCGTCATTTACTGACAACGATTCTAAAATGTGCGGCTCGGGGGCGGCTATTGTACCAAGGTACAATGCCTCTCCACGGTAAAATGGATGAGATGTCGATTCGGACTTCGAATCAGCCGGGCTGGTGCTGGGTCAGCTCCCTCAGCATCCGTCGAACTACTGGATTTTCGGGATCCAGCTCATCGAGGCGCCGCGCGTAGATCAGCGCTTTGGCGGGATCGTCCGACTGTTCCAGGAACGTCACCAGGGCCGCAAGTGAATCGCGGTCATAAGGATGCTCTTTGATAGAGCGCTCCAGCGTCTCGATTGCCGCACTGGTCTTGCCGGCGTCGTTCAGCGCGACCGCATACACGTATACGTAACGCGCATTGCCTGGATCGTTCCGCGCGGCGTCCCCCAGCAGATCGAGCGCTTGCACATCGCGCTTCTCACGCACCATCAGCAGCCCAAGCGCATGCTCGAGCGACGCGTCGTTCGGCGAACGACTGATCGCATCCTTCAGGACGCGTTCACCATCTTCGTCCCGGTTCTCCGCGCGATAGAGGTCGGCGAGGTTGACCGCAGCAGGCGCAAAACTCGGGTCGAGCGACCATGCGGTTTTGAGTTCAGCCTCCGCCTTGTCGAAATGACTCTCCTTGGCGTAGAGCAATCCCAAGTTCAAATGCGCCTCGGGACGGTCCGCGTTCAGTTCCTGCGCGCTGACGTAGTCGTCGGTCGCTCGACTGAAAGCAGCGGCAACATCTGCGGGTAACTTGTCCACGGGCAACCCTGCCAGCACTTCAGCCGTCTCGATCCGCACGGCGCGAACTGGATCGCTTAGAAGAGGCGCCAACGAATTTGCGCTGGCGCCTGGCTCGGAGTCTCTCAAGGCGTGCGCGGCGGCGCGGCGCACCAGGGCAGAATCATCGACAATTCCGATGCGCACCGCTGTGTCTGTCGGCGGCGGAACGTAGGCGGTAAGCAGCGAGAGTGCTGTGGCGCGAGCGATAGCCGGCTGCTCACCGTCCGTGACCAATCGTTCAAGCGATTGCTCTGCGCCGGGCGCGCCCGACGTCCCGGCGTCTAGCGCCTCAGCAAAGCGCTGAAAGCCCTCGGGCGCGTGCCCGTACCATTTATTCACCGAATCCATCGCCCACTGGGCGGACTTGTCGGTGTGGCAATTAGTGCAAGCGTTGGGAGTGCCGAGCTTCACCGACAAGTCGGGCCGCGGAATCCGGATACTGTGATCGCGACGCGGATCCACAACCATATATGTCCGCGTTGGCATGTGACATTCGACGCATCGCGCGCCCGCCGATCCGACTTTATGAAAATGGTGCTGCGGCGAATCGTACTTCTGCGCGGAATGACATTGCAGACAGACACCGTTGCCCTCCGCCCGGAGCTTGAGGCTGTGCGGCTCGTGGCAATCGCTGCACGTCACGCCGGCATGGAACATCCGGCTCTGGATGAAGGAGCCGTATTCGTAGTCCTCCTCTTTTATCTGTCCATCGGGGAAGTAGTGGTCTTCATCGAGCAGCGCGACGCGATAATCGTCGCCGACCGGCTGGCTATGCACATAATCTTCGTGAATTTGACCGCGCCGCGCGTGACATCGCGCGCACATCTGAATCTCCCGCTCTGATTGACGCGGCGAGCTTCGCCGCGCGTTGCCGGTTGCGGGATCGATCGGCCATGCAACGCCTTTGCGCTCGCCGAGCGCGATCGTCAAACCCTCGGTCATGTCGAGTTTCTGCCAGTCGCCCTGCTTCTTCGCCCACGCCACGTGATTGGAACCGGGACCGTGGCAAGCCTCGCATGCCACATCGATCTCGTCATAGGTGGTCGAGTAGGTGCGCGTTCGCAGGTCGTAGTTCTTGCGCAAGTTGGTCGAATGGCAATCGGCGCACATGTAGTTCCAGTTCTGGTCGATGCCCGTCCAATGCCGCGAGTCTCGATACGTGATCTTTTGACCGGGATAGAGAAAGAACCATCGCTGGCCGCCACTCGCGCTCGGGCGGCTGTCCCAGGCGATCCCGAGTGCCTGCAAACGTCCGCCGGGCATCGCGATGAGATATTGCTGGAGCGGATATACGCCGAACGTGTATTTGATTTCGTAGTCATGAAGGGAACCGTCGGCACCGTCGGTTCGTACCATGAACTTCGAGCCATTCCGAAAGAAGCTTGAGGTGATGCCGTCGTTGTTGAAGCTCGCGTGTTCGAAATCTCCCAGGACTGTCGAATCTGACGCCGCTTGCATCGCCATTTGATGGTGCGAACCGCGCCAGCGAGTATTCTCCTGCTCGTGACAAGTCGCGCATTGGGCAGCTCCGACGAATTTCGCGTCGAGCGTCGAGGGCTTCGTCAACGAAAGTACCGGAGACGCCGATTCATGGATCCATCGCGTCACGAGCGCAGCGACCAGGACGGTTGCGACGAAAATCGGTATCAGCCAAGCTGCAAACCTGGGCGAACGAAGCGACGTCGGTAGGCCTCGGGACGGTTGCGCTCGTGAGGCGGGCTGTGCGCGACGAGCCTGGTTAGCTCGCTTGTTCCCGGGCTTTTTCTTTTTGCTCAACGGACGACTCTTGAAAACAGATCCTGAAGGTAGCGGCGGCAGCCACGATTCAGAAACAGAAAGATGATATAGAGAGCATCCAATCGTGTTCCACGGGAAACGAAAGTCAGGTCAGATGTGACCAAAAGTCCGATTGCTGAAATCAGTCAAGGATTTGTACTATTTCGCTACGGTTCGCAGCTACACGCCATGGGAGGGAAGATGGCGGCATCCGCAAAGTTTCGTGATCGACCTCAAAGTAGCCACATGCAAGATCTACGCGGCACTATTGCGGCGACCGGACCGATCAGGGTCGCAATGATCGAAGACGACGAACGTGTGCGCCAGGCCATCGCCTTCCAGCTCCGCACCGCCGGCTTTGAAGTCGCCGCTTACTCGACTGCCGAAGAACTTCTCGCGGTCGTTGAAACGATGGAGTTCGATTGCGTCGTCGCGGACATTTACCTGCCGCGGATGAACGGGCTTCAGCTTCAGGAGGAACTCAACCGCGTCGTCCCTCACGCGTCGATCGTTTTCATCACCGGTCATGGCGATCTGTCTCTCGGCATGCACGCGATGAGGAACGGCGCTGTGGATTTCCTCGAAAAGCCGGTTGACGATCAAGCTCTCTTGAGCTCGATTGCCCGCGGCGCTCATCTCTCGCGCAGGCGGCGCGCCGAACAATTTGAGCGGACCGAACTTGAGGCGCTCCAGCGATCTCTCACCGCCCGCGAGCGCGAAGTCTTCGCCTTGATAACCACCGGCCTGCTGAACAAGCAAGTCGGCGCCCAGTTGGGAACGACCGAACGGACCGTGAAGGCGCATCGCGCCAGCGTGATGATCAAAATGGGCGCTGACTCAATCGCCGACCTGGTGCGGATGGCGGGAATCCTGCAGATTCACTTCAGTTGAAGGGTCGCCGACCCTAAAAAGGTGCGTTCAATCCTTGCGTCTTGATGCGCTGGCTCGTTTCCTCTCCGCCACAGGCAGGGTGAAGGTGAAGGTGGCGCCGCGGTCGGGATTCGGCGTCGCCCAGATTCTGCCGCCGTGACTCTCGACTATCGACCGGGTGACCAGCAGCCCCAATCCCATTCCCTCGCTCTTGGTGGTAACGAAAGGCTCGAACAGCCGGGTTGCGACGGCAGCGTCGATGCCCGCGCCGTTGTCAGATACGCTGATCGCGGCCCATCCGGTCTTCTCCGGGGCCACCTTGATTGTCACCCCGCGCTGGTCGGACCTGGCTTCCGCGATCGCGTCGAAGGCGTTCATGATCAGATTCAGTATGCACTGCTGAAGCTGGATACCGTCGCCGGTGACTCGTCGCACCGAAGGTGAAGCCTGAACCTGCACGGAGACATTCCGGATGGCGGCCTCGCCGGCGGTCAGCTTCACCACTTCGCCGACCAGCGCGCCGATGTCGATTGCGGTCTTGTGGTCCGTGTCTTTCTTGAACATGGAACGGATCCGCCGAACGATTTCGGCGGTTCGCTTGGTGTCCTCAATCGCGCTGTTGACCGCCTCCAGCGCCATCGCGGGCTGCGGATTTCCTTGACTCAGCAAGCGCGCGAGTCCGCCGAGGTTGCTCAGGATCGCGCCAAGCGGCTGGTTGATTTCGTGCGAGAGCGAGGCAACCAGCTCGCTCATCAGGTTGCGGCGCGTAGCCACTCTCAGTTCGGCGCGGACCGCGCGCATCGCAATCACGGATTGCTTGCGCTCGATCGCGCTCCCAAAGAGTCGCACCGCGAGCGCCAAATGAGCGAGCAATTCGGCCGACCATTCGCGGGATGACCGGAACTTTCCGAACGTCGCTGCTCCGATGATTTTGCCACCGGCCCACATCGGGATCGCCGCGGAAGCTTTGGGGCCGTATCGCTCTACGAAGCGTCTCGCATCCTTGTTTTCAACCGGAATATCGCTGGGGCGCGCGAAGGTAAGCGTTCTGCCCGCCATGACCAATTCGGTGCTCTTCCGGAGGAGCTTCTCTGGATCATAGTTCCGCGGAAAGGGCGGGAAGCCCGGTCGAAGCCACGTATGCGTCGTACGTACCTGCTGGTCCTGCGCGTCGCGCTCATAGATGGCGCTTCGGTCGAGGTCCAGTGCCTGGCTGATCCTGCCTAACCAGGCGTCAACCTCGCCATCCACTGCGTCAGCCGGCGCCAACGCCATCGCCGCCGACAGCTCGCCCACCAGCGACTCGAAGCGTACCAGCTCTCGCCGTTCGCGTCCGACGCGCGGCGCCCTGCGACGCTTCGGCTCGATAGTGGCGCTGGTGGCTCGTCGTTGCATCGATGGAAACTGCGCTTTGGGGATTGATGTCCGGGGTTAAGGCGGAGGTGCGCGGAATGGAAGCCAGACGGAATCTGATCCCTTCGCTGCGCACCATAACAAGAAGAGCGCATTGCATCAAAGCGGCGACGCGAACAAATAGACGCCAGCAAACCAAAGGATCATCAAGAATTCACGAGATAATTCCGGTACCTGTCGCTTAGAGCCGATCTTGGCTCCGTAGCGAGATTGATTTGCGCGGCGCCGAAGGTCCAAAAGAGCGCTCAGGGCATCGAAGGCAAACTACTCGCCCCCGGGATTTTCGAGGTCACACCACTCGCCGCGTTGCTGGCGGCGCACGAAGCCAGGATGTCGGTAGCATGCTGCGCGACGTACCCTTGCAGCATGCTGGTCGCGCTCGGCAGCGGAAGACTCGTGCTGCCCGCAAACGTGGAAGCCGCCGCGGAAATTACGGCCGTACTGCTCAAGTCCGACGGCGAGGCGGCCGCCGGATTCGGCACCTGACTTCCAATCGCCGAACACAGCGCGCTGTTCGCCGCAGTCTGCTGATCGCCCGTGAGCGCCCGGGCAGCTTGCTGCGCTGCTTGAGGCATAGCGGTTCCTGTGTCCTGCGCACGCAATCCGGCCGGATTCGCCAACAGGAGCGCAACTGCCGCACCGGCAATTGCAAATAGAGCCGATCGCCTGGACCTCAGAGAGGCATGCCTTTGAGACATAAACGTTTGAGAAATCATTCGCGTCTTCCTCCTCGCTTAACGTCGAGTGCTCCGGTCAGAAAGGTCACTTCAGGGCCTCCGCAATGCCTTACGAATCGCGCGTACCAGGATTTTCTCATCGAACGGCTTAAGCAAGCTCGCAGTCGGATTCGCATCGCGCATCATTTTCCTGGTCTGCGGATCGTCGCGGCCGCTTATCAGGATCGTTGGCAAGCATCGTCCGGATACAGCCAAACTTCGGCATAGTTCTATCCCGCTCATTCCAGGCATATAGACGTCCAACAACAGGCACGCGTCGTCGGTTGGAAAATCGCTTTCGAGAAACGCTTCCGCACTCGCGAATTCCAACACGCTGAATCCCAGGATCTGCAATTGCCTTCCCAGTGCGCGGCGGATCGACGCGTCGTCATCGACGACAATTACTGTGGCGGTAGGTTTTCCCACAACTAGCGATGCCGGCTCCCCAGAGCTTGGCGGCGATCATCCGCCTCATCACTCGCAGGCCATTGTGCATCGCGCGTCGGCCCTTCGGCCATTGTACCAAAGTACAATATCGCTCTCCGGAAAAATGGATCAGTCTTGCGTCAACCAAAAGCAGCCCGAGGGAGAAAATGAATCTCAATTCCAGAAGTATGCGCGCGACAGGTTTGCTATCCGTCCTGCTCACCGGACTTTTGCTGGCGAGTTGCTCTCAAACAGCACCGTCCCAACCGGGCCAGGCCGCACAAGCGCCGAGCGTACCTGCCGCCCCTCCGCCGCCGATGGCAGCGGTCCAGCCAGCCCAACCCGGTGCGGCTGGAGGTCAGTACGAAGAACCGCCGATCGTCAACGTGGCCGACCTGGCGCCTGCTATTCCGCTCTCGGGGCCGGGATATTCGGTTCAACCACAGGCCCCCACTAACGGCGCGATGGGCCAATACACCATCGTCGCCGACCCGAGCGTTTTCCATGACGACGCGGGCACCTACTACGTCGAAAGCCTTGACATGCTGAAAATACGCGTATCCGAGATTCCAGCGATCGCTCAGCTCGACGGCATGAGTAATAGCAGTGTATTCGCCAACGCGCTGGTCTCGAGCGCTGTACGTCCTGTAGGCGCCGCCGCGAATATGGTCATGCATCCGATGGATACTGTAACCGGGCTGCCGGGCGGAGTCGGAGACTTATTCGACCGCGTCAGTATGGGCGCGGGACAGATAGCATCATCGGCTTCGAGTTCCTTCGGCAGCGGCAAAGCCGCCGGTCAGGCTGGTAACGCTACGCTCGCCGCGCTGGGATACGACCAGGTCCGCCGCCAGCTCGCGCACGAGCTACACGTCGATCCTTACAGCTCCGATCCGATTCTCACGAAGAAGCTGAACCATGTTGCATGGGTCATGTTCTCGGCCCGTATGACGGTCTCTGGCGCCATGATGGCGGTGCCAGGCTCAATGATCATCACGGCGGTCACGGTCACCAATGATCTTGTCTATCAGACGCCGAAAGCGGACCTCATTATCCTGGTTCAAAAAAAGCTGAAGAGCTTTGGTCTGTCGCAGGAAGAGATCGTGGCTTTTACCAGCAACACCGCAATTCCATTGAGTCTGCAAGTTAGCGCCGTCAAGGACCTCGAGGCGCTAGGCAACATTCCGGGTCGTCGCGCAGCCGCGGTCGCCATCGGCAACATGATGACCGAGTACCAGGCGCGCTTCCTGGTTACTTCGCTGCACATGCTTGTCCAATGGGGTCAGCAGCAGAGTCCTATCACCCGGATGCTTGCTCCCGGCCTGATCATTGCGCGCGATCAGAATGGCACCACGATATTGCCCGCGCCGGTCGACTACATATCGTGGACTCAGCGCATCGCGGGCTTTGCGACCGATCCCCAATTTATGGGAATGCGGCACCGCGTTCTCCTGACCACCGGCCAAATGACGCAGCTCGCGCACCAGCAACTCACGGCCAACGGCTGGTCGATCCAACAAGCCGGACAATAGTAGTGGCGCGGGATCTGAATAACGAAACGATTGAACTTGCGGAGGAAGCACAATGACCAGGAGCTCGCGAAAAAAAATGACGACCAGTTTTGCTGCGGCCAGTCTGGCCGCGGCGGTGCTCGCTTCGGGATGCTCGACGACCGTCCAGAGCACGCCGGTGGCGGCGCAAGCCGTGGAGTCGGGTGCTCCGCTGCCTTCTGCCGTTACAGGATTTCTCGGCCCCGACGCCGCCAGGCTGGCTCCCGGGCCAGAGGGCGGCGCTGCGCTAGCTTGGATAAATCCAAACGCTCAATGGGCCAACTATACCAAGATACAGCTGATGCCGGTCGAGTTCTGGGCTGCTGCTGATTCGAAAGTGCCAGCCGCAGACCAGGCAACGCTGACCGAGTACTTCTACAACCAACTACAGACCAATCTTTCCAAGAGTTTTACCTTAGTTGATCAGCCGGGACCCGGCGTTATGACCTTGCGGGTGGCGCTGATGGACGCGACGACCGCGGTACCTGGCCTTCGCACTATTTCGGTAATCGTGCCGCAGGCGCGTGTGCTCAACCTCGCACAGTCGATGGTAACCGACAGCTACGCATTCGTGGGCTCCGCCGAAGCCGAAATGAAGGTGACCGATTCCGTCACTGGCCAACTGCTGGCCGAAGCAGTCGATCAACGCGCCGGCGGCATGGGAATCAAGAGTGCGGCTTCATTCCAATGGGGCGATGCGCAAAACGCGATGGACTACTGGGCGCAGAAAATTCCAAATCGCATTTTGCAGCTGCAGGGAAAATCCGCGCAGAGCTAGAGAAAGCGATCAGCACAGGAGTGTTCCAAATGCTTAGTCGGAAGAGCAGACCTATCGCGATTGCGCTGATTATCGGAGCAATCATAGGCTTGTCGATCGCACACACGGCATGGGCCCAGGAAAAGAAGCCTAACATTCTCGTCATCATGGGCGACGACATCGGCATGTGGAACATCGGGGCCTATCACCGCGGCATGATGGCGGGGCAGACGCCGAATCTCGACAAACTCGCCAAGGAGGGCATGCTGTTCACCGACTACTACGCCGAGGCAAGCTGCACGGCGGGTCGCGCGAACTTCATCACCGGCGAGCTGCCGATTCGCACCGGCATGACCACGGTTGGACAGGCCGGCGCCAAGATTGGCATACCGGCGGAAGCGGTGACCATCGCCACGATACTTAAGTCGATGGGCTACGCCACCGGCCAGTTCGGCAAGAACCACCTTGGCGATCTCAATGAGTTCCTGCCCACCGTCCACGGCTTCGACGAATTCTTCGGCTATCTGTATCACCTCGACGCGATGGAAGACCCCGCGCATCCCAACTATCCGCAGAACCTGTTGAATGTCGTCGGCCCGCGCAACATGGTTCATAGCTGGGCCACTGAAGACGATGACCCTACCGTGATGCCGCGCTGGGGCAAGATCGGCAAGCAGAAGATCGAGGATGCTGGCCCGCTCTTTCCGAAGCGGATGGAAACGGTGGACGACGAGATTCGCGACCTCGCCATCAAATTCATGGACAAGGCCCACAGCGACGGTAAGCCGTTCTTCGTCTGGCTCAACCCGACGCGCATGCACATCGTCACCCATCTCTCGCCGAAGTATGAAGCCATGCGCAACTCGGAGAATGGCTGGTCGGAAGAGGAAGCCGGCATGGCCCAGCTTGACGATGACGTCGGCCTGGTGATGAAGAAAATCAAGGATATGGGCGTCGATGACAACACCATCGTGGTTTTCACCACCGACAACGGCACCGAAGTCTTCACCTGGCCCGATGGCGGCCAGACGCCGTTCGCGCAGTCCAAGGGAACGGTCCTCGAGGGCGGTTTCCGGGTGCCCTGCCTCCTGCGCTGGCCCGGCCATGTGCCGGCGGATTCGGTGCAGAACGGGATCTTCTCAGGGATGGACTGGCTGCCGACCTTCGTGGATGCGGCCGGCAATCCGAACGTCATCGAAGAATTGCTGAAGGGCAAGACGATCGGCGACCGGACTTACAAGAACCATCTCGATGGTTACGACCAGATGGCTGCCATCACCGGCAAAGGGCCGTCCGCGCGTCACGAAATCTTCTACCTCGGCGAAAGCACAGTCGGTGCCGTGCGCATTGACGACTATAAGTATCGTTTCATTGACCAACCCGAAGGCTGGGTAGGTCCAAAGGTCCATCCGGACGTGCCTTATATCACCAACCTGCGCCTGGATCCCTTCGAGCGCACTGGCTGGCCCAACGACGGAACGAAGGAAGGTGCGGAACAATACTTCGATTGGTTCAAGTTTCAGTTCTGGCGCTTTGTGCTGGTCCAGCAGTTGATGGGCAAGGAACTCAAGACCTTCCTCGATTTCCCGCCGATGCAGCGGGGCGCGAGTTTCAACCTGGACGCGGTAAAAGCTGAGATGACGAAAAAGATTGCAGAGGCGGAGGCGGCCAGCAAAGGTCCTAGCCAGTAAATGGGCCTTCGGCGCTGTCGGTGAAGAACTGAGAGGAACCCCAATGCGAACGCTTACAACTGTGACTCTCTGCGTCCTCCTGCTTGTTTCGGGAACTGCCCGCGCGCAAGGTGTCGTGTTGCCGCTGCCGCCGGAGGATCAGCAAAATTTAACTACTCAGCTTGGACCGGGCGTAGTCGGCGCGGCGTTGCCAAGCAACCCCATAAGCGATCCGTCTATTTACTTCCCGCTTCAACAGAAGTCACAGCAGTTCCAGGTCGTCGCTGGCCCTCACGCCGGAACCGTTCAGACCCTTGGGCTCTGGCAGGCCAGGCGCCCAGGGGGCAGGAAGGCCTGGCGGTTTCAGATGACTCCAACCTTGGCGGGGTTCATGCGCGAGACGGATCAGGGCGACATCATAATGGCCGCCCTCACCGACTCGGGCGAGGGTGTGGTCGTCGTCACCACGCCTGCCAATCCGTTCGTGCCCAAAGGCATGCAACCGGGAGAGACGCGGACCTACGCGCAGCAGGTCCAAGTAAACTACCTTGACGACCCGAGCGACCAAAGATACTCGGGTTCTATCAACGGCACCTACACCTACGTCGGCACTTACCAGGTAACTGTGCCGGCCGGCACCTTCCCCGCGGTTCTCTTCCGCGTCCAGTGCGAGGGCAAAGTAGGTCCGGCTCATACGCAGAACACTGGCTACAACTTGTTTGCACCCGGCGTCGGCATGGTCGCGATGATTCTTGAGGAGGACGTGACGGCCTTCTGGCTGTTCAACATCGACAGCACAACCGGCAAGGTGCTTATGTCGAAATGAAGCCTTCTGGTTTTCTCGGTGCCGCCGGCGCGGCACTTCTCATATTGTTAGGCTGGCATTCAGCGAGTCTCGCCCAGCAGACCGTGGCAGCCGGCAACGACGACGAATCGTTGGCTATCAAGGAATACGATCCGACCGCGAGTCTGACCCAGTTCAAGATCCAGGACGTGTACACACCGGCCGAGTTCGGCACCAATGCACAGCTCAACACCCTGCAGATTCGGCCGCTCTTAGCCCTTCGGCCTCAATTGTTCACCCCACTCGAGCAGCTTATCCGGCCGACTATTCAAATCGTCACCGTTCCTCGTAATAAAGGCGCGTCAACGGTCACCGCCCTCGATGACTTCCAGCTTCTTGACCTGTTCGTCATGCCTTGGCCGAACGCAAAGGAGACTGCCTTCCGCTGGGGGGTAGGACCCTATTTCGTATTTCCAACCTCCACGAGTCAATTCACCGGCAAAGGAGCATGGCAGATGGGGCCGGCGTGGGCCTTCGGCTTCCGTGGAATCCCAAGGCTGCAAATCGCCGGTCTTTTTCAGCAGGCAACGTCGTTCGCGTACTCCTCGTCGCATTCGGTTCCGGTCAGCTCGCTTCAGATCCAACCGATGCTCTCGTATCAGCTAGGTCGCGGATGGTATCTGAAGTCGAGTGACGCGACCTGGAAGGTCAATTGGCGTCACAACACTTCGACCGAAATACCGCTTAGCGCGGGATTTGGGAAAGTCTGGAAGTTCGATGAGGGCTACGCGATCGACACGTCTTTGTCTGGTGAGTGGATGGTATACCGACAGTTTGACCCCGCAACTGAGCAATTCGCCCTGAGATTTCAAATAAACCTCCTGTTGCCGCAGGTAGAACTATGAGTAGGGAGCTATTGCGTTTGGCCTATAAGAGAGATGCTTTCATAGTGAAGGACCTAAGAGTATAGTGCAGCACGCAATTTCGCTCGGAGCTTATGATGCAATCGACATCGCGCAGAGTTCATAGGACTGTTTCTCTAGCGACTGTCATCCTGCTGGCATTTGTCTCCTCCGCACGGGGCGCCGCCCTGGAGCTCTATGAAATCGGGGACATAGGTACGGCAAGCGCCGGACAAGCCGCTTTGGCCGAAGACGCCTCGACCGCGGCCAAGAATCCCGCCGGGATGACTCTCCTTGACCGTTCACAATTGATGACCTCGCCCGGCGCACTCCTGCCCTCGACCAACTTCGACGTTGCCCCGGAAACGCATCTTTCGCGCGCGTTTGGAGGGACCAGCGGCGGTGGCGGCGGCAACGCTGGCGTGTTTTTCCCGATTGGGTCGTTCTTCTACGTCCGCAAGCTCTCCGAGCGCCTACGGTTCGGCGTCGCGGTCTATTCGGACTACGGTCTCGGCGGCGACTACGGCAAAAGCTGGGTCGGACGTTATTACATAACCTCGGCCCAACTGGTCACCGGCAAAGTCAACCCATCCCTCGCCTACGACGTAAACGACTGGCTCTCAGTGGGCGCCGGTTTCAGCTTTGGCGTCGGGCGTCTGACGTTTCAATCGAAGATCAACAACGGGGCTCCGGGCGCGCCGGATGGCGGCCTCTCGTTGGAGTCCTGGGATGAAGCATTCGGTGCCAAGGTCGGCATATTGCTAAGGCCGATGTCTAAGCTTCGCATAGGACTCACCTATCAATCACCGGAAGATTACAAGTTCGGCTTTCGCCCGCACATCACGGGTCTAGGTCCCGTTCTCAGCCGTCTTCGCGAGAGAATCGGCGGAGTAAAAGTCAATGTTCCCATGACCGAGCCGCAACAAGTGATGTTGAGCGGCGTCTACGAAGTGCTGCCCAAGTGGAGTCTGCTGGCTGACGTCGGATGGCAGAACTGGTCGGCATTCGGAGAGTTCCCGGTCGGGATCTCTTCTCCCAAGCAAACGTCGACAGTCGACGCCAACCTCCATTTCTCGGATACGTGTCATGTCGCGATCGGGCAACAATTGCAGATCGGTGAAAAATGGCAGTGGTCGGCGGGATTCGCGTACGACTCCGCGCCGGTTTCGACGGCTAACCGTAACGCCGTGCTACCACTCGATCGACAGTTGCGCTACGGCACCGGCCTCCTATATCAGATCAATCGTGACGTCACAGCCGGCGTCTCGTGGGAGTTGTTGGACGCAGGACCGGGCCCCTACAGCAATACCCGCGGCCCGCTCGCCGGAACACTGCAAGGGCATTACTCGACGAACTGGCTTAACTTCGTCGCGCTCAATGTCATATGGAGGTTCTAGCTCTCGATTCATGACCATCGAACACCAGCTCGACCTCAGATGCCATCCGTCAACACGCTCTGAGACCGTGCGCGCCATTGAAGTACTGGTACGCCGCTCAGCCAGCGCTGAGCTCCAGATGACTTTCCGCCTCGACGGCGATATTCCCCGAATCTCGATCTCCGCGCCAACCGTGCCCCGCTTCGCTACTCAGCTCTGGCGCCACACCTGCTTCGAAGCCTTCATCGCAGTGGAAGGGCAATCGGCTTACCACGAGCTCAACTTCGCGCCGTCGGGCGAGTGGGCCATCTACTCCTTTAGCGGCTATCGCAAAGGTGGCCCTGTGGCGAACGAAGCGATGCGCCCGCACACTCTCGTGCGCTCCACTGGCCGTCGGCTTGAGCTGGAGACCGTTGTCCGCCTCAATGTCCTGTCTGCCCTCCATCCGCGTGCTACTCTCCGCATCGGACTCTCTGCGGTCATCGAGGCGAGCGACGGGCTCTCGTACTGGGCCCTTAGCCATCCGGCCGACAAACCGGATTTTCACAACGCCGATGGATTCACACTGCTCCTTGAGCCGCCAGACCCCGATTAGGTCTTGATTCCGAATCAACGAAGCTGCGAGATTCCCTCCGCGATTGTTCCCCTTCGAGGGAAAGGGCTATTGGTTAGGTTTCTGATGAAGCACGCTCTACCACGAGGTATCAGCCGGCGGCACGTCCAGCAGCTTCTATCGAAAACCAGCCATGAGCCTTCCATAGGTAGCCGAATCGATCTGCTCTCCCGCCGTTTCCTGGGACACTCCTACAAGCCAAATCCGTTGACTGGATCTGCCCACACGCCCGAAGTGTTCACGGCTTCCCTCGACGGATTCGACTGTGTCACCTACATCGAAACAATTGTGGCGCTCGCCCGCGCTTCGGGCGTTGACGACTTCACCGAGTTGCTGCGAAAGATTCGCTATGAACGTGGCCACATCCAATGGCAGCGGCGAAATCACTACATGACGCGATGGATTCGCAACAATGTACGCGAAGGAATAGTCAGATCGGTTTCAATGCCGGCGGTACCGACACTCACCAGGGAACGCGTTCTTAATATCGTACCAGGTCTCCATCCACAGCGGACTCGTGTGAAATGTGTACCAAAGCGGGCGATGCCACAACTCCAACGACATTTGCAAACCGGTGATCTGATATTTTTTGCGTCGACCCGCCTGCATCTAGACGTGTTTCATGCTGGAATCATCGTGCGCGATGGCAAAAGACTCCTCATGCGTCACGCGTCGCGCAGCCAGGGCCTTGTCGTGCAACAGGAATTGAGCGAGTTCCTCAAGGCAAATCGGATGGCCGGCGTAATCATCGTGCGCCCGCAAGCGTCGACACGACGCATTGCGATTGTTAGCTAAGACGACAGCTCTGGTTCGGTCGGGGATTTCGCTCGAGTTTGGGGATGAACTTTTCAGCCTGATGCCGACGCGTTCGTCGTGCTACCTTGACAGTATGGTTGACTGCCAAGATGCCCGAATCTCGCGCACTCGTCCGCAATCAGCCGGCACCCGCTTCGTGCCGAAAACAGTTTTTGACGGAACGAAACTACCGATGGTGGTGGCCCCGTCTCAGAACCACAACATATGGTGTAGAGTAGCCTTTTCGTGAACATTGTCTATCCACAGGATTACTCGTCCGCGAGTATTCAACGACTCCTCGACGATGCCGATTCCGATGTCCTCTTTCTCGGCGATCCGCGTGTGAACATCGATCCCGGACCATGCATGTTCGATCGAATGGCTCAGGTCATCCGCGAAACCGGCGCCGGCTGGATTTATGCCGACGCGATGGGCCATCCTCGTATCGACTATCAACGCGGCAGTATCCGCGACGGATTCGACTTTGGCCCTGTTGTAGGTGTGTCGGTCCCGGCTGCGCGTCAGTCAGGAATCGACAGCACCTGGAAATGGGGAGGACTGTACGACCTACGGCTAAGGATTTCGGAAAAACACGCTATCGTGCGGATTCCAGAACCGTTGTACGGCGCGTCGATGATTGATACGCGGCTGATAACAACAAATCAAAAGCAATTCGACTATGTGGATCCGCGCAATCGCGACTACCAAATCGAAATGGAGTGCATCGCGACCGCTCATCTCAAACGAATCGGCGCCTGGTTGCAGCCTCATTTCGAGAACGTCCCAGCCGCGGCGGAAACATTCTCCGTAAAAGCCAGCGTCGTCATCCCGGTTCGCAATCGAGAGCGGACAATTCTCGACGCCGTTCAAAGCGCCCTCGCCCAGAGCGCCGATTTCCAATTCAATGTGATCGTCGTCGACAACCATTCGACCGATCGAACAACGGAAATCCTGCGCGGGATTAACGACTCGCGTCTTAAACACATCGTTCCCGAACGCCGGGACCTTGGAATCGGCGGATGCTGGAACGAGGCGATTTACTCCAGCGACTGCGGACAATACGCCATCCAACTTGATTCTGACGACCTATACCTCAATGACAGCGTCCTTAGCCAGATTGTTGCACGACTTGAAGCTGGACCTTATGCGATGGTCATAGGCTCCTATACGATGGTCGATTTTTCGTTGAAGGAGATTCCGCCCGGTCTTATCGACCATCGCGAATGGACTCGCGAGAACGGAAGAAACAATGCGCTCCGTGTCAATGGTCTTGGCGCGCCGCGCGCATTCAATACATCGGTTCTGCGCCGTATAGGATTTCCGAATGTCAGCTATGGCGAGGACTACGCCGTAGCCTTGCGCATCAGCCGCGACTACGAGATCGGCCGGATCTACGACTCCATTTATCTTTGCCGCCGATGGGAAGGCAATAGCGACAGCGCACTGCCGCTCGAGGTCGCGAACCGATACGATCAGTACAAGGACTGGCTCAGAACTCTCGAGATTCAGGCGCGAGTCCTCGGATGACCCATCAAGTCGAAGAGTTGTTCGAACGGCAGGCGCGGGCGTGGCCGCAGCTCGCGAACGGCCTTGAATGCCTCACGCGCGCGAAGACTCTGCCGGTCCGGATCGATTGGTTCGACATCTTCATCCGTCACATTCCCCATCGTATGGCCAGCACGACAGCGTCGGTCGACCGGGAGTCGGTTGCGAAACGCCCCTGCTTCCTATGTGCGGGTAATCTGCCTTCTGAGGAAGAAGGTCTGCAGTTCGATAAGGACTTCACGATCTACTGCAATCCTTTTCCAATCGTTGATCGTCACCTGACGATCGCTCACCGGGAGCACGGCTTGCAGCGCATCGCAAACCAGTTCGGAAGAATGCTCGACATCGCCGCGGCCCTCGCCGGATATTTCGTCGTCTATAACGGACCGGAATGCGGCGCATCCGCACCGGACCACCTGCACTTTCAAGCTGGCTCCCGAGCATTGTTTCCGATCGAGAAGAACACCGCCGGGCTGACCGGCCTCACTGTTCCGGACTACGCAAGACATGTGTTTCTGTTTCGTGGACGCGATCGATCCGCTTTGATCGATCGAATGGACCGTGCCATCGATCTGCTCGCGGAAACGACGGGCAAACGGCCGGAACCGCTGGTCAACATCGCGGTCTTTCATGAGCGCGGCGAGTGGGTCACATATCTGTTTCCGCGAGGAAAACATCGACCACAGGTCTTTCATACGGGCGAACTGACTGTCAGTCCGGCATCGATTGATTTGTGCGGAATATTTGTCGTGCCGCTGGCGCACGATTTCGAAAGAATCACGGCGGACGCCATCGCCGCAATTTTTCGAGAGGTCACTTTGCCCGACGATCAGTTTCAGGAAGTCGCCCGCAAGCTGGAGAATGAGCGTTGAACGTATCGGTAGGACTAATCGAAGGACTATCCGCGGTCGAAGTCGAATTGACAGGGACGTTCACCAATACTTCCGGCAAGCCCTACAGCCCCGGACGCTACGGCTTTTCTTCTGAAGTTACTCTCTCTCCGTCGGACCTGGCATCGTGCGCGTTTGCGCTGGACGACGTCACCATAGGACTCGGATTTCATTGGGAACGTAAAGAACGCCAGGCATTCCGCGGCGCTTTCCGTCTCATTAGACGGGAACGCGGGCTGACCGTGATCAACGACGTTCCGCTCGAAGACTACGTCACGAGCGTGATCTCATCCGAGATGAGCGCGTCCTGCCCGCTCGAACTGCTGAAAGCTCACGCGGTGATTTCGCGCAGCTGGCTGTGGTTTCCTAAAGCAAACCCATCTCCCACTGTCACGGCGCCGCGCGCGAGTCTTGATCCTCACGAAATCCTTCGCTGGTATGGCCGCGAAGCGCATCCGGATTTCGACGTGTGTGCCGACGACCACTGCCAGCGCTACCAGGGCATCACGAAAGCCTTCTCTCCCGCCGCAGCCGAAGCGGTTCACGCGACGGCCGGCGAGTTTCTCCGTTACAATGGCGCTATCTGCGACGCGCGGTTTTCCAAGTGCTGCGGCGGAATTACAGAGCGCTATGCGACCGCCTGGGAAGATGAAGATGTCCCCTATCTTGAATCAATTTACGACGGTCCCGCCCAGCCCCACTCTTACAACCCTGAGACCTGGATACGTTCAAGCCTCCCGGCTTACTGCAATACCAACGATTTGGAACTTCTCTCACGCGTTCTCCCGGGATTCGATCAGGAGACCCGGGATTTCTATCGATGGCAGGTAGCCTACTCGCCCGAAGAACTCGCCGGCCTGATCAGATCCAGGCTCGGCGCGGACCTCGGTCCGATTCGCGATGTGGATGTGCTCGCGCGCGGACCCTCAGGCCGAATATATCGGCTGAAGGTCACGGGAGAACGCGACTACATGATCATAGGCAAGGAACTGGCAATTCGTCGCGCTCTATCGCGCACGCACCTGTATAGCTCTGCATTCGTCGTAGACAAGGAGTCCGGCCGCTTTGTCCTAAGAGGGGCCGGCTGGGGACATGGCGTAGGCCTATGCCAGATAGGTGCAGCCGTTATGGCAAATGAGAGCAAGACCTATACAGAAATCTTACAGCACTACTACCGTGGGACCAGTGTCAGTGTCTGACGTCCGCGCCGAGCGCCCACCCGACGAACCTAACCCACCGCCGCGCGAAGAAATTCAATCTAGGACACTCCTCTGCGCCTACCCTTCGACGCACCCTGCCCCGCCCCGCGATTGCCGCGCGGCCTTGTCAGCATCGCGAGGATTCGCGCCAGCGTGAAGCGCATCTGATGCCGCGGGACGATCGCATCGAGCATGCCATGTGCGAGCAGGAACTCGGCGCGCTGAAAATCGTCGGGCAACTGTTGATTGCTGGTCTGTTCGGTCACTCGCCGTCCGGCAAAACCGATCAGCGCCCCAGGCTCGGAGATATTCAAATCGCCGAGCATCGCGAACGATGCGGCCACTCCTCCGGTGGTCGGATCGCACAGCACAGAAATATACGGCAGCCGCGCATCGCGATATCGGGCGATCGCGGATGAAACCTTGGCCATTTGCATCAACGAAAGCGCCCCTTCCTGCATTCGCGCGCCCCCCGATGCGACGAACACGATGACCGGCAGCTTGCGCTCGCCCGCGATGTCGAACAGCCGCGCGAGCTTCTCGCCTACCACCACACCCATGCTCCCGCCCATGAACTCGAAATCCATCACCCCGATCGCCACCGGCCGATTCTCGATTTTGCCGATTCCAACCACCACTGCGTCGTTGCGGCCGCTGTTCGCGCGCGCCTGTTCCATCCGCTTCGGATAGGGCCGCGAATCGACGAAGCCGAGCGGATCGCCAATCGCCATCTCGGCCATCAGCTCGCGCCACGTCCCGCGATCGACGCTTATCGAGAGCCGCTGCGCAACCGTCACGCGGAAATGGTATCCGCACTTCGGGCACACGTTCAGATTGCGCTCCACTTCCTTGCGGAACGCCATCTCCTTGCACGACGGGCACTTCGACCAGATGTCGTCCGAAGGCGCCTGCGTCGCGACTGCCGTCGGTTCGCGCTCAGCCATCTGAATTCTCCGCCGCGGCCGCGCCCTCGACGCGCCGCGCCGCTTTCATCGCCTGTTTCATCGCGCCGACCAGTCGGCCCACCGCCTCAGGCACATCGCCGGACTTGGCGTGCGCCTCGACCAGTAACGAAATCGCGCTGCCTACTACCACCGCGTCCGCCATCGTCGCCACCTCGGCCGCCTGCTCCGGCGTCGAGATACCGAAGCCGACGCCGATCGGCAGATCGGTCACGCCGCGAAGCTCGCGCATGTGCTCTGCGATGCCGGCGTCGAGGTGTGCTCGCGCGCCGGTCACTCCCGTCACCGACACGTAGTAGAGGAAGCCACTGGCCGAGCGCGCGATCGTGCGACTTCTTTCGAGCGGCGTTGTCGGGGCGAGCAGGTAGATAAGGTCGAGACCGTTGGCGCGAGCCGGCCGCCTGAGCTCGCCGGCTTCTTCTGGCGGCAGATCGACCACCAGGATTCCGTCGATTCCCGCGCGCGCGGCGTCCGCGCACAACCGCTCGCATCCGTAGTGAAAAATCGGGTTGTAGTATCCGAACAGGATCAGCGGAATCTGCGTCTGCGCGCGGATCTCGCTCACCATCGAAAGAATCGCCGCCAACGACGCGCCCGCGCCGAGTCCGCGCGCCAGCGCGCGCTGGTTGGCGGGACCGTCGGCCATAGGATCGGAAAACGGCACGCCCAGCTCGATCAGGTCGGCGCCGCGAGCCTCAAGCTCGAGCACCAGCCGCCGCGTCGTATCCATGTCGGGATCGCCTGCCACCACAAACGGTATCAGCGCCGCCTCGCCGCGCGCGCGCAGCTCCCGAAATTTGCGTTTGATTCTGTGCTCGGCTGCCATGACTACAACGTCACTCCGAGCGCCTTGGCGACCGTTTGCATATCCTTGTCGCCGCGCCCCGACAGATTCACGATCATGAGTTGTTCCTTCGACAGTTGCGGCGCCAGCTTGATTGCATGCGCCACAGCATGAGAACTCTCGAGCGCGGGAATAATCCCCTCCGTCTCCGACAGCGTCTTCAGAGCGTCGAGCGCTTCTGCGTCGGTCACCGACGTATATTCGGCGCGCCCCACATCGTTCAACCACGAATGCTCGGGGCCGACGCCTGGATAGTCCAGTCCCGCGGCGATCGAATGCGTCTCGCGGACCTGTCCGAGTTCGTCCTGCAGCAGATAGGTCTTGTTGCCGTGCAGAACGCCGACGGTGCCCGCCGTGATCGTGGCCGCATGATGCGGTCCGCTGATGCCGAGACCCGCCGCCTCGACGCCAATCATCTTCACGCCGGCATCTTTGATAAACGGATAGAAAAGTCCGATCGCGTTCGAGCCGCCGTTGACGCACGCGACCAGCACGTCGGGCAGCCGCCCTTCATGCTTGAGAATCTGGCGGCGCGCCTCGCGCCCGATGACCGCCTGGAAGTCGCGCACGATCATCGGGTACGGATGCGGCCCCGCCGTCGTGCCAATCAGGTAGTAGGTGTTGCGCACGGTCGCGATCCAATCGCGAAGCGCCTCGTTCATCGCATCCTTCAGGCTCTTGCTGCCGCTCTCGACGGGGGTGACCTTCGCGCCGAGCAGCTTCATGCGAAACACGTTCAGCGATTGACGCTCGACGTCCACTGAACCCATGAAGACTTCGCACTCGCGGCGAAACAGCGCCGCCATCGTGGCCGTCGCGACGCCATGCTGTCCTGCTCCGGTCTCGGCCGTGATGCGCGACTTGTTCATCCGCACCGCAAGCAGCGCCTGCCCGAGCGTATTGTTCACCTTGTGCGCTCCGGTGTGGCACAAGTCCTCGCGCTTGAGATAAATCTTCGCGCCGCCCAGCCGCGCCGTCAGGTTCTCGCACAGGTAGAGCGGCGTCGGGCGTCCCACGAACTCGCGCGACCGATTTTCGAGCTCCACGCGGAATTTCGGATCGCGACGTGCCTGCTTGTAGGCACTCTCGAGCTCGAACAGCGCTGGCATCAGGGTTTCCGCCACGTACTTTCCGCCGAATTGGCCGAAATGGCCGCGGCTATCGGGAACGTTTTGCATTATTGATGAAGCTCCTCAGTTTATCGTGGTCCTTCACACCCGGCGACGATTCGACCCCGCTGGCGCAATCGACCGCGTAAGGTCCAAGCGCCGCCACCTCGGCAACATTGTCGGGATTCAGGCCGCCAGCGACAAACGCGCGGCTCAAATCGACTGCACGAAGAAGATCCAGCGAAATACGGCTTCCAGAGCCGCCGCGAAGGTTCGCATCGAACGCGTCAAACAACACATAGTCCGCCCGCCGCGGCGTCGCGCTCAACACTTTGCCCGGCTTTGGACGGTTTGTGACAATCGACGGAACCGACCAGCCCGCCAGCGCCGCGTCATCCTCGTCGCCGGAAAACTGGATCATATCGAGCGACGCGGCGCGCAACCGCTCATCTATATACGCGCGCTCCGCGTTCACGAACACTCCAACAACCGCGGCGCGTGATCCAATCGCCGCGCGAATCTCCCGCGCGCGATCAATGTCGACGTAGCGCGGACTCTTTGCATAGAAATTCAGACCAATCATGTCTGCGCCCGCACCGATCGCCGCTCGCGCGTCTTCAACGCGCGTGACGCCGCAAATTTTGACGCGTACTATCATAACGCGCGCATCAACTCTCCGAGTTTCGTGCCCGGCGTACCGCCCTTCAGCAAACTCTCGCCGATTAGAAACGCATGCGCGCCGGCCGCGTCGAGCCGACGAATGTCGTCGGGCGAATTGATTCCACTTTCGGTGACGATCAACGCGTCGCCCTTGTAGCCCGTGAGCAGGCGCTCGGTTACCGCTATATCGGTCACGAACGTATGCAGGTCGCGGTTGTTGATGCCGATCAGCGCCGCGCCGATTTTCTCCGCGAGCGCGAACTCGGCGCCATCGTGCGACTCGACCAGCGTCGCCATCCCAAGCTCGCGCGCGAGTGCCGACAGCGACCGTAGCTCGCCCTCCTTCAGCATCGCGGCGATCAACAAAATGCAATCCGCGCCGGCCGCGCGCGCTTCGTAGACCTGGTACGGCTCGAAGATGAAGTCCTTGCGCAGCAGCGGGACATCCACGGCGGCGCGGACGGCGCGCAGATCGTTGAGCGAGCCCTTGAAATGCACGTCGGTCAGAACAGAGATCGCGGCTGCGGCGCCGGCGACATACTCGCGGGCGACGTTGGCCGGATCGAGTCCCGGCATGATGTCGCCCTTGCTCGGCGAGGCGCGCTTGATTTCCGCGATTATCGCGGGACGGCGTCCGCGCAACGCCGCGACGAAGTCGCGCGGCTTGGGCGCGCGTCCCGCCTCGGCCACGATCGCCATCGGCGATACGATGGCGCGTCGAGCTCGGACTTCGACGCGTTTGGCGGCGTAAATGTTGTCGAGTATCGAGGTCATCGTATTCCGTTGCTGGCGCGCCGCATCTTGTCGAGGACATCGAGGGCGCCGCTCGAGGCAATAACTTTGCGGGCCACGTCAACGCCTTCTCGCAGCGACGCGGCCTTGCCGCCGACGTAAATCGCGGCGCCGCCGTTCAACGCGAGCACATCTTGCGCCCGGCCCGCGCCGCCATCAAGCGCGCCGCGCAGAACTCGCACAGCGTCGTCGAGATTGTTGATCACGAGCGAGCGATGGTCGCCGCGCGACACGCCGAGACTCTCCGGCGTGATTTCATATTCCGTCAGCACGCCATCGCGAAGTTCCGCGACGCGCGTCGGGCCGCTGATCGCGATTTCATCGATTCCGTCGCCGCCATGCACGACCATCGCGCGGCGAGTTCCGAGTGCCTTGAGCGCGTGTGCCATCGGTTTGATCAAATTGTCCTCGGCGACGCCTAACAGATGGAAGCGCGGACGCGCGGGGCTGCCGACCGCGCCAATCAGGTTGAAGATGGTGCGAATTCGCAGCTCGCGTCTGAGCGGCGCGAGCTTCTTGAACGCGGGATGATACGCTTGCGCGAAGATGTGGCAGCATCCGGCCGCGTCGAGGCATCGCCGCAGACCTTCCGGGTCGCAGTCGATCTTCACGCCCATCGCCTCGAGCACGTCGGCCGTGCCGACCGTTCCGCTGATTGCGCGATTACCATGCTTGGCGACCGGCACGCCGGCGGCGGCGGCGATCAACGCCGCGCCGGTCGAGATGTTAAAGGTGCTGGCGCCGTCGCCGCCGGTGCCGCAAGTGTCGAGCACGCCGCCGTTGCGAAGATTGAGCGGAAGCGCGCGCGCGAGCATCGCACGCACCGCGCCGGCCAACTCGTCCGCCTCGGCGCCTTTGATTTTCAGCGCCACCAGGAATGCGCCGACGACGGCCTCGTGCGCGCCGCCGTCCATGATCTCTCCGATCGCGAGTTCAGCCTCCGCGTCGGTGAGCGAGCGCCCGTCGATGAGCGCATTCAGCGCGTCGTGAAGTTCGCTCATCGCGCGGTTCCGTCCTGGTCTTGATCGACGCGGTCGAGAAAGTTTTTCAGCAGATGCTTGCCTTCGAAGGTCAGAATCGATTCGGGGTGAAATTGCACGCCTTCGATCGCGTGCTGTCTGTGGCGAAGCCCCATGATTTCGTTTTCCGCGGTGCGGGCGCTGACTTCCAGCGCCGGCGGAATCGACGCCGCGTCCACCAGCAGCGAATGATAGCGCATCGCGTCGAACGGGCTGGCGATGCCCGCGAAGATCGTTTTGCCGTCGTGAATTATCGGTGAGGTTTTGCCGTGCATCAGGCGATCCGCGCGCACGACCTTGCCGCCGAACGCCTCGCCGATACATTGCAGGCCGAGGCACACGCCGAGCATCGGCACTTCGCCAGCCATCTCGCGCAGCAGCCTCAGCGAGATTCCGGCTTCGGTGGGAGTGCAAGGTCCGGGCGAGATAACGACCGCAGCAGGATGGAGCGCGCGGATGCCGGCGACGTCGATCGCGTCGTTGCGCTTGACGATTACGTCGGCGCCGAGTTCGCCGAGGTACTGCACGATGTTGTAGGTAAACGAGTCGTAGTTGTCGATCATCAGGACTCGAACTTTTTCGTTGCTCGCCATACGAGCTACCTCTTCGCCGCGATTTCGAAATCGCGCGCGGCCTGAAGCGCGCGAACCATCGCGCGAGCCTTGTTCACCGATTCCTCGAACTCAGCGCCGGGGTCTGAGTCGGCGACGACGCCGCCTCCCGCCTGGATGTAAACGCGGTTGTTCTTGATGAGCAGCGTGCGCAGCGCGATCGCGGTGTCAGTGTTGCCGGTGTAGCTGAAATAGCCGACGGCGCCCGCGTAAACGCCGCGGCGCACCGACTCGAACTCGTCGATAATTCCCATGGCGCGGATTTTCGGCGCGCCGGAGACGGTGCCCTGCGGAAAGGTGGCCGCAAATGCGTCGAACGCGTCGCATCCGTCGCGCAGCACGCCGGTGACGTTCGATACGATATGCATCACGTGGGAGTAGCGCTCGACGACCATCAGCTCGGTCACTTTCACCGAGCCGATTTCGGAGACGCGGCCGACGTCGTTGCGCCCGAGATCGACCAACATCACGTGCTCAGCGCGTTCCTTGGGATCGGCGAGCAGCTCGGCTTCGAGTTCGCGATCCTCAGCTTCGGTCACGCCGCGGCGGCGAGTGCCGGCGATCGGCCGCAGCGTGATCTCGCGACCTTCGACGCGGACCATCACCTCGGGCGACGCGCCGACCAGCGTCTGATCGCCGAGGCGCAGGTAGAACATGTAGGGCGACGGGTTAATCGTGCGCAGGCTGCGGTAGATGTTGAACGGATGCGCGGTCAGGGGAGCCTCGAAACGTTGCGACGGGACGACCTGGATGACATCGCCCGCGGCGATATATTCCTTGGCCGCGGAAACCATCGCCATGTAGCCCTCGCGCGTCATGTTCGAGGTGATCGACGCGTCGCTGATTGCGACGTTGCTCGCGCCTTCGAGAAACGGCGGCGCGGCGGGACGTTTGAGGCGCTCGATTATCTCGTCGATCTTAACGCGCGCGCTCTGATAGGCCATTTTGGTCGAGGCGAACTCCTCGACCGGCACGTTGGCGATAATTTTGAGCGTCTGGCGGACGTTGTCGAAGCACAGCACCGTATCGGTGAACATGAGGTGGAAATCGGGAGTGCCGAGATCGTCCTGCGCGGTTTCGGGAATCTTCTCGAAGCATCGCACGATGTCGTAAGCCAGAAATCCGACCGCGCCGCCGAAGAAGCGCGGCAGGTTGGGCAGTTCGGGGGCGCGGAAGCGCTTGACCTCGGCGCGCAACTCCTCGAACGAGTTGGCGACGGAGCGCACTTCGACGCCGCGACCGGGCCGAATGATGTCCACGCGGTTCTTGCGCGCGCGCATCACGAGAAAAGGATCGGAGCCGAGAAAGGTGTAGCGGCCCCATTTCTCGCCGCCGCGGACGCTTTCGAGCAGGAAGGCGTAGTCGCCGCGCGCGATCTTGAGGAAGGCGGAGACGGGAGTCTCGAGGTCGGCGGCGACTTCCTCGAAGACGGGGATGAGGTTGAAGCCCTTCGCCGCCAGTTGTTCGAATTCAGTTTCGCTCGGTTGCAACATCTCGTTTCCTCTCGCTCACTTCCGATTCCATAGGTTCGCGCCAGAAAAAGAACAGGGCCGCAGGTTTCGCCTGCGGCCCTGTTGGGGAAATCGGTTTTGCGATGAATTACAAAGCCGGCGCGCAGGCGGGTGCATCGAGGTGCCAACGCCACCATCCCGCGCAAACGTTTCGGCTCGTGAGGTTCATCGTGAGATCATTGATCCATGCTAGGCGGGCGATTGTCAACCGGCAGACGGTACTGTCAGCCCTGCGATCACGGCAGCATTGGAGGGGTAGACATAAAGGTCGCTTTTTTGTAGAAAAGAGCTACCTACAGTTGCCTGACTGGTTTGACCCTTTAGATCAGTCAGGAACGGGCCGATCGCTCTCCCCGAGCATCGGCCCGTCTTTTTTGGTAGACGCTTGCGCCTTCATCCTTGTATGTTGCGGACAAAGTCCGAAGATGGAGTAGGACGAGGGCGCGGTAGGCCGATTCGGCCTGGGTCGATAGAGACCGAGGGAGAGCGTGGTCGCCGCGCCCATAACTCCGGCCAAGAGCCCGAACAGTCGCTGGGGCGGCGCACGGCGCAGAGCCCGAATCGCGCAAGGATGGGCGGTGCCGGAAGCAGCAGTGGAGGCGGTAGGATGCAAGCAGCGGTGGTGGTGGTTGGGATCGATGTGAGCAAGCGCACGCTGGAAGTAGCGTTGTCCGACGGCGGCGGCTTCAGCGTTGCGAACAACGAGGACGGGATAAGCGAGTTGCTGGCGCGGCTGCGGCCAAGCGGCGCCGCGCTGGCGGTGCTGGAAGCTTCGGGTGGCTATGAGCGCCCGGCCTATCTGGCGCTGTGGGCGGCGGGGATGCCGACCGCGCTAATCAATCCGCGCGTCGCCTATCACTTCGCCCAAGCTAATCGGCAATTGGCAAAAACCGATCAGCTCGACGCGCGTGGGCTATGTGAGTTTGGCTTGCGCATGCAGCCCCAAGCGCTGCCTCCGCCGGAGGCGGCGGATGAAGAACTCAAGGCCCTGGCCGTACGCCGGCGGCAAGTAATCAAGATGCTGGCGGCGGAACGCACCCGGGTGCAGCAGGCGCCGCGCTCAGTGCGGTCCAGCATCAAGCGCATGGTCCGGGCGCTGGAGCGCGAGCTCGGTGCGATCGACCATCAGATCGAACAACGGCTGCGGGACAATCCGCGCCTGGCGCAGCGCTGCGCGCAACTCGAGCAGGTGCCGGGACTGGGGCCGGTGACCTGCGCGATCCTGGTCAGCCGGCTGCCGGAGCTGGGACTGCTCGGGCCCAAGCAGGTCGCAGCGCTGGTCGGAGTCGCACCGTATGACCATCAAAGCGGTGAGTGGCGCGGGCGCAGCCCGATCTTCGGCGGCCGCGCCGAGGTGCGCAGCGCCCTGTATATGGCCACCCTGTCTGCGATTCGCTGCAACCCGGTGCTGCGCAGCTTTTATCGCCGGCTGCGGGCGGCCGGTAAACCGGCCAAGGTCGCCATCATCGCGGCCATGCGCAAGCTGCTGGTCATCCTCAACGCGATGCTCAAAACCAATTCGCCCTGGAGGCCGCCATGCGCCGTCGTCGCCTGACTCATAAGGCATCATCCGCGCCACCCTCTCAAACACCTTTGGAGGGTGGCGCGGATGATGCCGCTCCCTTGACTCTCAACACAGTCGCTCTCCCTTACAGGAAGACGGAACAGAAGAATCAGAGCCATCAATGCGAGGTTGTGTAGGCTTGCTTGTATTTGTCGCGTAGCTCGTTTTGCGCTTCGGTCGCTTCTTCGGCGCTGGCGTACGGGCCGACGCGGACGCGGTACCAGGTCTGCCCGTTGAGCGCGACCTTCATCTCCTGCGCGTTGTAGCCGAGCGCCTTCAAACGCGAGACCATCTCGTCCGCCCCGCTCTTGTCCATTACGGCTTCGATTTGGATGTTGTACGGCCGCGCGCCGGGAGGAAGAGCGTGCGGCGGTGGGGCAGGAGCCGACGCCGTTTCGGAATCGTCGTCGGATTCTTCTTCGGCGGGCGCGGGGCGAGCAACCGCGGGCTCGGGCGGCGGTTTCAAGCGCGCGACGGTTGCAGGCGATTGGCGCGCGGCGTGAGGTATTTCGGCAACAGCGGGCGCGCGCGGTTTGATCGGCGCCGATGCGGGAGCCTCGCCGGTGGATGGAGACGCGGCGGCCGCCGGTGACATCTCGGAAATGGGCTCGGGCTTTTCTGGCGGATTCGGGATCGGGTAGGTCGAGGAGATTTGATTCAGGTCGGGCTGGTTCTGCCGGGCCATCTCGTAGCCCGCAACCAATCCGAGCGCGAAGACCGCGCCCGACAGCCCGACTAGTCCGACTAGTATTAGAAACGCGCCGCCGCCCTTGATTTCGAATCGCATCCCACCCTCACATCCGCTCTGGAGCGCTCACGCCGAGCAACTCGAGTCCGCCCGCGACCGCATCCTTGAGAATCCGCGCCATAAACATCCGCGCCAAACTGAGCTCGCGATCCGGTCCGATTATACGATTCGCGGGCTTGTTGTAATAGCGATGAAAGTCGCCAGCCAGCTCGAGCAGGTAGAAGGGAATCCGATGGGGCTCGAGCGCCTCGGCCGCCGCGGACATCACGTCGGGGAGTCCCATCGCGCGCTTGGCGAGATCGAGTTCCTCGGCGCCGAGCAGACTGAGATCGACCGGTCGCTCATCCGGCGGCAATATAATACCGCCGCCGAGATCGACTTCCTCATCGAGACCGAGATCGGTGTCGCTGGGCGACACCTTATCAGGCAAAGTCAGGCCCTTGGAGGCGCCCTCGCGAAAAATGCTGGCGAGGCGCGCGTGCGCATACTGGACGTAGAAGACGGGATTCTCGGGCGCCTGCTTTTTGGCGAGCTCGAGATCGAAATCGAGCTGGCTGTCGGACTTTCGGAACAGAAAGAAAAATCGCACGACGTCGGCGCCGACCTCGTCGATCAACTCGTCTAGCGTGACGTAAGTGGCCTTGCGCGTGGACATCTTGACCTTTTCGCCGGCGCGCGTGAGCGTGACGAACTGGTAGATGATGCCGTGGATGGGCGTGGTGTCGTGGCCGAGCGCCTTTACCGCGGCGACGACCTCCTGAAACTCGGCGATATGATCGGCGCCGAGCACGTCGACGATCAGATCGAAACCGCGCTTGAGCTTCTCGATGTGATAGACGATGTCGGGCGTGCGGTAAGTGGGTTGCTTGTCGGGGCCCGAGCGCACCAGCACGGAGTCCTTGGGGAGTCCGAGCGGCTCGCCGCGGAGCCAGATGGCGCCATCCTGCTCGAAGGTGAGGCCGCGCTCGCGCAGCGCGTCGACGACGCCCTGAACCAGGCCGGCGTTGAAGAGATCGAGCTCGTTGGTGAAGACGTCGAAGCGGATTCCGAGACGCGTGCAGGTCTGGTTGATATCGGCGAAGATGGCTTTGACAGCCACCGAGCGGAATATCTCGAGATCTGTGACGGATACGAGCGCATCGCCGCGCTCCGCTTTCAGGGCGCGCGCGATGTCGACGATGTACTCGCCCTGGTAGCCCTCCTCGGGCATCTTCGCGTCGATTCCGTGCTGTTGCAGGTAGCGCGCGCGCACGGACTCGCCGAGCAACTTCATCTGGCGGCCGCCGTCGTTGAAATAATACTCGCGCGTGACGTCGAAGCCTGCCGCCTCGTAGAGGCGCGCGATAGTGTCGCCGAGGACGGCGTTGCGGCCGTGGCCGACGGTCACCGGGCCGGTGGGATTGGCGGAGAGAAACTCGATCTGGACTTTTTTTCCGGCGCCCGGACGCAGTTCCCATGGGCGCGGCTTCCAGAATGCGCGTTCGGCGCGCGCAGCCCGGCGCATCTCGGAGTGCCAGTAGGCAGGCGACATTTTGAAATTGATAAAGCCGGGACCGGCGACCGACACTTCGCTGACTTCGGCGGGAAGCGTGACGTGCGACTTGATTATCTCGGCGATCGCGCGCGGCGGCTTGCGCTCGGGCTTGGCGAGAGTCAGCGCAACGTTCGAGGCGACGTCGCCGTGGGCGGAATCGCGCGGCGCTTCGGTTCCGATCGAGGGAATTTCGGAGGTCAACTGACCCGCGGCGCGCGCCCGCTCGATTGCGTCGCGAAGGATGGAGACGATCAGTTCTTTCATCTGTAATGCCGTGGGCGCGTGCAGCAATCGTGTCAGATAGACGGCGCGATGTTAAGGCGCGGGCGCGCTGGAAGGGTAGATCACTTAATCTAATGTGAAACCCCTCCTGGGTTTCATGCTTCCTTGGGCAGGGGTGACCCCTGCACCCAGTACTAAGAGAAGATGCGGGACTTCGTCCCTGTTTGAACTATTCAAGGGAAGATGTGTAGCGTCGTCCGCACATTTGTCATGCTCCTAGTCTTTTTTCTTTGTCCAGGCGGGGTCGCTGTTTAGGGTTGGGTAGCCGGAGCCTAGCTGGATGAGGACGCCGTGGGACGAGCGCGGCGAGATGAAGGACTCGAAACTGGATGGCGACCAGTTAGTCTCGTCGACGATTCGCACGCCTTGCTCTTTCAGCTCGGCGGTCTTTTGTTTGCAATCGGGGACGTTGAAGGTCAGATGATGCATCCCCTCGCCGCGCTTTTCGAGAAACTTGTGCAGGAACGAGTTCGCGCCGAGCGGCTCCAGGAGCTCGATTGAGAGCCCATTCAGATCTAAGGCGGCAAGCTTGAAGCCGGCCGCTTCGTTGGCGGACTCAAATTGAAATGTGGCGCCGAGAATCTCCTCGAAAAACTTGCGCGCCTCGACGACGCTCTTAACCGCGATGCCGATATGATCGAGTTTGCCGATTGGTGAATTAGCCATCGCTTGCGGTCTCCAGATCGATTGACGTGATGTCGAATATGATCGAATAGAGATGGCTATGCCAGCGACGCAATGGAAAATGCCGCCGCTCGTGAAGGTGTACGAGGCGCTCGGGGCGATTGGCGACGGACGCGTGCGGATCGTGGACGGGCGGCGGGCGACGGTGACGTCGTCGGACGGGTCGAAGACTTACGAAGTAGAGACGTCGGCGGACGGGCGCGAGATCGCGTCGAACGACAACGCGTCGTACTGGCGGGGCTACGTCGGCTATCCTGCCATCGCGGTGCTGCTCGCGCGCGGATTCTATCGTCCGCCGGCGAACGTCACCGACGCGCTGGCCGGACTGCCGTGGAAGGAACTCAATCGCAAGTACAAAAACGACTGGGCCAAGACGATCGCGGAAGTCGAGAAGGAACTCGAGCAAGCCGGGCACGATCCCGACGCGGTGCGATCGGAAGCCGAGGCCGTCCTGAGTTTTCTTCGCTCGTTGCGACCGGTGCGCGGCAAGCGCAGTCGTCCACCGGCTGAGAAGCCAGCCAAGAAGACCCGCTAGCAGCAAATACTCACCGGAAGGAGCATGCTGTTGCGCGATGCGTCGAGATGCTAGCGTGACGAAATTCGCAGCGGGACGGGGGCTTCGATGGCGAACGGGGCTGGCGACTCGAACACACCTTTCATCACTATCTGGACTCAACCGCGCGCGACGATTCGGCGTATCGTCGACACCGATCCGACGCGTCACATAATCGTGCTCGCGGCCGTCGGGCCGGGGATCAACGCGCTGGCGGGTCAGTGGTCGAAGGCGCTCGGCAACAACGCCAACCTGTCGGTGTTGTGGCCGCTGTGGGTGGCTGGCGTCGTTGTCTTCCAGGCGGCGCTGGGAGTCGTGCTGCTGTATGTCACGGGCGCGCTCTTCAGATGGTCGGGAAGCCTGCTCGGTGGAGTCGCGAGCGCCGTCGAAGTGCGGGCCGCGCTGGCATGGTCGCAAGTACCCGCAATCGTCGCGGAGATCATCCTGCTGGTCACGGTCCTGATGGGCGTGCCGCTTCCGGTTCCGACGCCGGGGCAGTTGCCGCACGTCGATCCGGCCTTTTACAAAATCCTGCTGGTCGAGGCGGTATTCGGGCTGTGGGGATTGGTCATCTCGCTGAAGTGTATCGGCGAGGTGCATCGATTCTCGGCGTGGCGCGCGCTGGTCGCGATCCTGATACCGCCGTTGATGGTGGCACTCGTTCTCGGTTTCGCGATCTTTATATTCAGCCGGCTGATGGGACATCACTGATCGATCAGTCCACGTGCAGTCGCGCTGCGAGGCGGGAGAACCGCAGGCGCTCGTCCTGATTGCGCACCGCCTGCTGCAACGCGCTCTTCGTCCCGACCAGCACGCATACGCGCTCGGCGCGCGTGATCGCCGTGTAGAGCAGGTTGCGGCGCAGCATCAGGTAGTGACTCGAATGTATCGGCATCACGATCGCCGGATACTGACTGCCCTGGCTCTTGTGCACTGAAATCGCGTAGGCGAGCGCGAGTTCGTCGAGCTCCGACAGGTCGTATTCGGCGTGAGTCTCTTCGAACGCGACGCTCACGCGCGCTTTTTCAGAATTAATCGCAACAATCGTGCCGATCGATCCGTTGAAGACGCCTTTGTCGTAGTTGTTGCGCAACTGGATGACGCGATCGCCCTCGCGAAAAGTGCGGTCGCCGGAGCGCAGCTCGCGGCCCGCGGGATTCAGCAGGGCTTGCAGCTCGCGATTGAGAAGATGCGTGCCGAGCGGACCGCGATTCATCGGCGTGAGCACCTGGATTTCGCGCGGGTCGTTGATTCCGAAGCGTCCAATCAGGCGCTGTTGCACGAGCTGCTTGATCGTCGCGAGCACGTCTTCGGCGGCGAGCCGCTCGAAGAAAAAAAAGTCGCCTTCGGCGTCATTGGAGATTTGCGGAAACTCGCCCCGATTCAGGCGGTGCGCGTTGGCGACGATCAGGCTGCGGCGCGCCTGCCGATAGACCTCCTTCAGTTGCACGACCGGCACGAAGTCGGAGGCGATCACGTCCTTGAGCACGCTGCCGGGGCCGACCGACGGAAGTTGATCGCGATCGCCGACCAGCAACAGCGAGCAGTTCGGCATCAGCGCGGACAGCAGGCTGGAGGCGAGCTCGACGTCCATCATCGAGGCTTCATCGATGATCAGATAGTTGGTGCGGAGCGGAAAATTCTTGCAGCGGATGAAGCCGCCGCTCTGCGGGTCGTATTCGAGCAGCCGGTGAATGGTCCTGGCGTCGCGGCCCGCCGCGTCCTGGAGCCGGCGAGCCGCGCGGCCGGTCGGCGCTGCCAGGGTAGGCTTCAGGCCGACGTCCGCCAGCGCCACCAGCAGCGACCGCAGCAAGGTCGTCTTGCCAGTGCCGGGACCGCCGGTGATAACAGTGACGCGGCTGGCCAGGGCGCATCGCAGCGCGCTCTTTTGTTCGGCGGAGAGCTCGAGCTCGGATGATTTAATCGCGGCTGCGACGGCGCGATCGATCAGATCTTTGTTCATCGCGCGGCCGGCGTTCAATTCGGCGATTCGCGTTGCGACATTCACTTCCGCCTCGTGCAGGCGCGCGAGGTAGATCGCGATGTGATCGTCGGCCGCTTCGGCAATCACCTCACCGCTGGCGGCGAGTTCGTTGACGGCGTCGTGCGCCAGGTCAGGCTCCATCTCGAGCGCGGTGCGGAACTGGCCTTCGAGATACTCGAAGGGCGAATAGACGTGGCCCTCGTCGGCCATGCGTTCGAGGATATACAGGACCGCGGCGCGCGCGCGCTGGATCGAGTTGCGCGGGATGCCGAGCTTCTCGGCGATGGCGTCGGCGGTGCGAAATCCGATGCCGTGAATCGTGCGCGCGAGCACGTAGGGATCGCGCCGCACGACCTCGAGCGCGTCCTTGCCGTAGAACTTGTGGATGCGCCGCGCGTGCGAGGCCGCCAGGCCATGCCCGCGCAGAAAGACGGTCAGCTCGCGCAGGCCCGATGCGTCGCGCCATGCGGCCGCGATTGTGCGCGCGACCGCGGCACTGATACCGGAAACTTCGCGCATGCGTTCGGGCGAGTTGTCAAGCACTTCGCCGAGGGTATCGCCGAAATGCTCCGCGATTCGGCGCGCGAGCCGGGGGCCGATGCCTTTTATTTCGGAAGCGAGGTATCGCTCTATCGCGACGGCTCCGGCGGGCCGCAGCGTTTCGAAATCGACGACGTGAAACTGCTCGCCGAAGCGCTGATGCTGCTCGAAGCCGCCCTGTGCGCGGATGGTCGAGCCAACTTCAAGACCGGCCAGGTTGCCAACGACGGTCACGCGGCGGAAATCGCCATGCTCGAGTGGCACGACCACGACCGCGACCGAGTAGCCGTTTTTGTCGTTGACGAACAGGACCTGATCGAGGATGCCCTCGAGCGTTTCGTCCGCATGAACCGCTTGTGCCACGGAAAGAGGATTACGCGCGACGGGGGCGGCGTCTAGTTCAGGCGACGCGAGCATCAACAGGTGCGCTTGCGATCGGCGAGGACTTCGTCGATTTGGCGCCGAGCCATCGCGACGATTACGGGGTTGGTGTCCAGGTAGTAAGGGAGAGCTATCAGGCCGGTTGAGAGCGCCCAGCCGCGACTTCGGGCCCAACTCGCGTCGTCGATCGAGAGCGCCGCGCGGAATGCGTCACGGCTGTCGCCAGAGAAGAGCGTCCACGCAGCCACAAAGTCGCATGCGGGATCGCCCACGCCCAAGCCGCCGAAGTCGATGACGGCGCTAAGGCGACCGTGGTCGACCAGCAGGTTGCCAGCATGGAGGTCCCCATGGATCCAGACGGGCGGACCGTCCCACGCGGGCGCGTTGAGGTCTGCGTTCCAGGCCGCAGTCGCCGCGTGAGTATCGAGCACGTTGTCCAGCTTTGCGATCGCGGCCCGCGTGCTGGCGTCGCGTATTGCCAGCGGGACGCCCCGGCCAAAGTTGTGTGCCCCGGGCAGCGGGCCGCCGGCGGTATCGATCCGATGCAGCGCAGCTACGAATTGCGCGAGGGCGGTCGCCGTTTGCCGAAGATCCGCGAAAGGCTCGACGATCGCGTTCTCGCCTGGGAGCCATCGGCAGACCGACCAATGCCATGGGTAGCCCTCGGCGGGCATCCCCTTCGCGAGCGGGACCGGGATGGCAAGCGGCAGATGCGGGGCGAGCTTCGGCAGCCACTGAACCTCCTTGTCCATTGACGCTGTGACCCGCTCGATGCGCGGCAGTCGGACGCACATGTCGTCGCCGAGGCGATAGATTGCGTTGTCGGTCCCGCCGGAGCGAACGCGCTCGATGGGAAGGTCGGCCCAATCGGGAAACTGCGCCGCGAGCAGCCGTCGGACGAGAGACGCGTCGGTGTCGACTTCGGTGGCGTGCATTTTACGAGCGCACATGAGGGTCTTCCCGGCGAGATTCAGGAGCGATCGGGGCGATTTGTGGCTGCAACGATGCCGAATTGCGACTGGTCGATTCGGGAGAGAGTGGCAATTTATACCACCAGTTGTGGTCTAGTGAGGTGCATACCACCATCGGTAGCTTCGTTCCGTCAAATTTGATGTTCTCGAAACGAAGGTTGCCCGAAGTCTCGAGCGAGTGTGGGATATCCTGGCTGTTGACCATAATCCTATTAGGTAACACGTTACGCGCGCAGCCGTCAGGCTGAACAGTTCATCCCTGAACTCGAGACCTTTACATAGCCTCTGCAGACGCGTTCAGAGCAGAGGCGGAATCCTGAATCGCGCGCAGAATAGCGCGCTGCACAAGGACCCTCACCTTCATCCACGATCGCCGGCTGCGGGCGGCCGGTAAACCGGCCAAGGTCGCCATCATCGCGGCCATGCGCAAGCTGCTGGTCATCCTCAACGCGATGCTCAAAACCAATTCGCCCTGGAGGCCGCCATGCACCGTCGTCGCCTGACTCATAAGGCATCATCCGCGCCACCCTCTCAAACACCTTTGGAGGGTGGCGCGGATGATGCCGCTCCCTTGACTCTCAACACAGTCGCTCTCCCTTGCAGGGAGAGGGGAAGAAGTGCGAGCCAAGCTATGCAAAGGTCTCCTGAACTCGATAGGTAAGGGCTTCAACTCGAAGACGGCTGGAAAAATCAGGCGGTCTTAAACTTCGATGGTTTCCCAGTGGCCGGTTTGGAAGCCGCAACCATTGGGCAGCTATCATTTGTCGAGTCACATTTTGCAAGTTAAGTTTAAGAAAGGTCATGAACCATGACGCGGGAACATCCGGTGAACCTAGCGAAGGCTGCCGCACGCAAGCCGATTCACCCCGGCGTCATCTTCGGCGAAGAGGTCATGCCGGAACTCCGGAGGAAACGGACGGTTGGCGAGATCGCAGATTTGCTGGGCGTCAGCAGGCAGACCCTGCACCGAGTCACGGTCGGCGACATCAGTATTAGTCCGGCGATGGCGGCACGAATCGGAAAACTCGTGGGCAACGGCGCACGCATCTGGCTTGCGATGCAGGCGGACTATGATGCCTGGGAGGCGACGCACCGGCTGAGTAGAGAGCTGAAAAAGATTCCGACGCTCGCATAAACGCGAAGCTCGAGGCCTCCTGCTGTTGCCCAACAGCGGACTTAGACTTCGATGGTTTCCCACTTGCCGGTTTGGAAGCGCCAGACTTTTACTGTCGAGCGGACTACGTAGTCGGCGAGCAGGGACCACCAGATGTAGTTGATGCTGCCGCCGTGGTACCAGATTAGAATCGTGAGGAAGAGTCTCATTCCGTAAAAGCCCGCGAGCGAACCGTAAAGCGGAAATTGCGAGTCGCCCGCGCCGCGCAATGCGCCGGTGATGGTCCAATCGATTGCCATTAGCGGTTGTGCGGCGGCAAGCGCGTACATGAATTGCACCGTGTACGCGATGACCACCTTGTCGTCGATGAAGAGTGCCGCGATCCAATGCGCAAAGACGATAAATACAAAGCCCATGGCGGTCATCAGCACTATCGACATCCTGGTTGCCTCCCATCCGGCCTTGCGCGAGAACTTCGGGTCGTGCGCGCCGAGGCCTTGCCCGACGAGCGTCGCGGAGGCGGCCGAGAAGCCGAAGCCGGGCAGGAATGACAGCGCGAGGATTCGCACGCCGATGAAATATGCTGCGATTTCCTTGACGCCGTAGCGCGCAACGAATCCGACGTAGGCGACGAAGCCGAACTGGATCAACAATTGTTCGATGGCGGCGGGATTGCCGACGCTTAAGATTCGCCTGCCAAGGCCGAAGTCGGGCCACAGCCCCTTCCATCGGAAGTTGAGCACCATCCCGTCGATCGAGAGTGCGTAGAAAAACAGAATTCCGCCGAATGCGATCGCGAGCAGCGTCGCGACGGCCGAGCCGTCGACGCCGAGCGCGGGAAATCCGAGCTTGCCGAAGATGAGCACGTAGTTGAGGAAGATCGCGAGCACGTCGATGATGCCGCCGATCCATAGCGGCGTGCGCGTGTCGCCGGCGCCGCGCAGCGCCGCCGCGCACATCAGAAAGATTCCCTGGAACGGCTCCGACAGCATCACGACTTGCAGGTAGCGCGCGCCCATGTCGGCCATCTCGCCATGAACCTGGAAGAGCCCCATCAGCGGCCGCGCGAAAATTATTACCGGGATCGCGATAATGGTCGAAACCAGTACGCCGAAGACGACCGACTGCCTCAACACGTCCTCGGCGCTGTCACGATCGCTCGCACCGATATAACGCGCGACCAGCGCGACGGTGCCGGTGCCTACAGCGGCGATGCCGGCGCGCACCGCACCGAGGATTTGCGTGGCGAGTCCGACCGCGCCGACCGCGTTCGCGCCGAGCCGCCCCACCATCAACATGGAAGAGAGACTGAGAATCGAATCGAGTCCGAACGACAGAATCACCGGCCACGCGAGCGCCCATACTTCGAAGCGGATCCGCTCGATTGGCGGCAGGGTCATCGCGACGCCGGCCTGCGCGCCGATGGCGGGAGCGGACTCGAGAAACTCGGACATGATTGTGAACAGTTACGCCAGCAGGAGGCGTGATAGTCAATGGACCGTGTTTGCTGTTTGCGGCGCGCGCGCGGAGATGCAAGATCGTGCGCGTGTGCGAAATCCGGTAACATCTCGTGCGCGAAGCGAGTGTGGAGATGAGGACGGCAAGTTCAGCCACGATCGAATCGTCGCCGCGGGAGGAACCGGCGCGCCGGGAGCTATTGTCGCGGCGGCCGATGCAACTCTTCGGCGCCGTATTCGTGGTCGCGGCGCTCGTATACTCCTATCGGCTGGGCGCCGACCCGCTCGGCGCGAGCGAGGCGTTCAGCGCGTGGTCGGCGGCAAAACCGGGAATCGGCGCGATCGCGCGAACGCCGATACTGCACGAGCCCGGAAAATTTCTTTTTTACTACGGCGCGCTGCATTACTACACGCGGATTTTCGGCATGAGCGAGGTCTCTTTGCGCTCGATGTCGGTGGTCCTGATGCTGGCGGCGTTGATGCTGGTGTTCGCGCTCGGCCGCGAAATGTTCGACGACACCACGGCGCTGGCATCCGCCACGATGTGGGCATTCAATCCGCTCGCGGTGGCATTCGCACACACGGCGCGAATGTATCCGATGTTGATCACGCTCGCGCTTGCGCAACTCTTTATGCTGTGGCGCATCCGCACGCATCCGAGCGCGAGCGTCGCCGCGTTATGCGGTGCCGCGGGCGCCGCGCTGCTCTATACTCACATGGGCGGCATCCTGTTCATCGGAGCAGGAGTGGCGATGCTGGTGCGCGACTACTTTCACGGCCGTCGAAATTCGATGGGATGGCTCGCGACGGCGATAACGCTCGCGCTCTTCGTTCCGTACGCGCCTGTGTTGCGCGCGCAGAGCCAGACGCTGCTCGCGGGCCATTGGCTCGATTGGATCGGGACGGCATACGAGTTTCCACTCGCCATCAAAATTGTTTCGGCACTCATCGCGGCGGCGGCAGCGGCGTGGTTTGTATTCGGCGCTGCCGCGGAATCGGATCGCGACGACCGACTCCGCTGGATCGGCGCGTGGACGATTCTGCCGGGACTCGTGCTGGGTGCGGGCTCGATCGCGATCCGCCCGATGTTCGAGGTGCGATACGTCGCGCCGTCGCTGGCGACTCTCGCATTGCTGCTGGCAGTCGTAATCGCGCGAATGAGCGTGAAGTGGCGCAATCTGCTGGCGGCAGGCGTCGCGCTGGCGTGCCTGATCGTCATGCCGTTCGATCGAGTCACGCCGCAGCCGTGGCGGGATTTGGCCGCGCAAGTGGGCGCGGGCGGAGCATCCGATCCGGTTTTCTTTGAATCGGGGTTTGTTACGAATGAAAACGCTCCGAACGTTCCCAACGGCGGATTTCCATTCGGCTTCTACTCGGTGCCGTTCGATTACTACTTCAGGGGAACCAATCCGCGAATAGCTATTCCGGGATTCGATCCCACGGCCGCACGAATGACTATCGAGGAGCGGGTGTCGTCGGCCGGCGGCGGATGGCTGGTCAGCTGGAAGGATGGCGCCGCGATAAACTCCGAGCTTCCGGATCCAAAGCGCTTCACGGTGGTCCAGAGATATCGCATGGAGCACCTGGCGTTCTACCGAATCACGCCGGCCGCCAAATGATATGCGCGATTACGCCGCTCGCGAAGTTTGCGGTATCGCCATCGAGCCCGCGCCGACGCGGATCGGCAGAATCACAAGACTGTACCCGTAGAGCTGCAGCCAGTTCTGGAGTTCGACCGACGTGTGATTGTGCAGGAAGCGGCCGATGAACCCTTCGATCTCGTCGGAGAAGATAAGCTTGCCGGCGAAGAAGACGACGTGCGGGAATTCGTGCGCGACCTCGAGGCATAGCCGGCGTAGCTCGACGACGACATCGGGCGCCAGACCGGCGCGCAGTTCGGGATGAAGCCCGAGGTCGGCGGCGAACTGGCAATATTCGTTCAGATCTTCGGTCATCCGCGTTTCGAGCTCGTGCACTTCTTCAGGACCCTTCAGCAGAGCGGCGTCGACTTCACCGACTCCGATAAAGACCACGTTGCGGAACTCGTCCTTGAACAATTGTGTAACCGCGATCAGAGTCGCCAGCCCGAGACCGTTGTAGCCGCTGACCAGGATGGCGGCGGTCGGCGCGTCGGGATCGCGCTTGGCGGGTTCGAGCTTTTTGACCCCGTATAATTTCGGCAGAATGTCGGCCTCGAGCTGTTCGATTGCCCTCGAGACCCGCTCGTAATGCCGCCGCACCGTGTAACACAGCGCGATCAGGCCGCCGGTGATAACGACGGTTACCCATCCGCCGTCGTGGAACTTGAGCGTCAGCGTGATCATCAGGATCGTCGCCGTGAAGAAGGTGCCGACCCCGTTGATGATCAGTTTGCGCAGCCATCGCTTCTCGGTTTTGCGCTCGAGCCACCAATGCGTCGTCATCCCGAGCTGCGAGAGCGTGAACGTCACGAAAACGTTGATCGCGTACAGGACGACCAGCACGTCAACTTTCGCCTCGGTACCGATGAGAAGCAGGATGGCGGCGAGCCCGATCGTGATGACGCCGTCCTGCGTCACCAGCCGTGCGCTCAGGTTGGCGAAGCGCCGCGGCAGCCACCGGTCCGACGCCATCGTCGCCAACACTCGCGGTCCGTCCACGAAACCAGTCTGCGCGGCGACGAACAGCAGCGCGCCCTCGGTCAGCAGCGTGAAGGTGATTATTCCCGTTCCGACGTGCAGGCCGAATATCTGCCAGTTGGAACAGAGCCGCTCGAACATGACGGCGTTGAGGGTCTTGCCGGTCTCGGCCTCGACGTTGAGCAGCAGGTAGCCGAGCAAAATTCCGCCCGCGACGAAAGCGAGCGACAACGCCATGTACATCATCGTGCGCTTGCCGGTCTCGGCGCGCGGCTCGCGCAGAATCGGCAGCCCGTTGCTTACGGCCTCGATTCCCGTGTAGGTGCCGCCGCCAAGACTGTAAGCGCGGAAGAAAATCACGGCGAGCGCGAGCATCCCGATGCTGTGGGAACTGGCGTGGACCTCGCGCATCGCGTGGCCGACGATCGACGGCAGCTCGGGCGCGCGGCTCAGAATCGCGTAGCCGACCAGCCATACGTGCATCACGATGAAGGCGATGAAGATCGGCAGCAGCGATAGCACCGACTCCTTCACCCCGCGCAAGTTCATCAGCACCATCAACACCACGACCAGAAGGCACAGCCAGAATTTGTACGGCAGCCACGAGACTGGCAGGAAGCTGAAGATCGCGTCGGCGCCGCTCGCGATTGAAATCGCGATGGTCAGCACGTAGTCGACGACCAGCGCCGATCCTGAGACCAGGCCGAAATATTTGCCGAGCAGTTTGGTTGCGACCAGGTAACCGCCGCCGCCGGTTGGGAACAAGTCGATCGTCTGCGAATATGACGCCGAGATTATGAAGACCGTCAGCGCCATCAGCATCGCGAGGAACACGGCCAGGTACTGATGGTGCCCGAGCGCGAGGAAGGCTTCCTCCGGACCGTAGCAGGACGAACTCAAGCCGTCGGAGCCGAGGCCGACCCACGCGAGAAACGCGACCAGCGAGAGACTATGGAAGATTTCGGGGTCGCGGACGTCGCGCGGCGGCCCGATAAGGACGTCGCTCAAGGTGCGCTTGCCCGACTTTTCGGTGGTCGAGCTGGTGATCTTCGAGCCGGTAGGCGGTGATGACATTCGAGTGTGCGGGCGATTTCCCTAGTGCAATTTGCAAATCTACGGGAAAGTTAAAGCTTGCGCAAAGCAATGCTCCGCGAACTTTGCGCACGCTTCAGACAGAGTAAGTCGCGCGCTGCAATCCGAGTTGATACCGCGTCGCATCGATCAGGTTCTGCATCAGCGCGAGCACGGTCATGGGACCGGTGCCACCCGGATTGAGCGTGATCCATCCCGCGACTTCCTTCACAGCTTCGAAATCGACGTCGCCCGTGAATTTGCCGGGACCGACGCGCCTGAATCCGACGTCGATCACGCAGGCGCCCGGCTTCACCATATCCGCGGTGATTAGATATGGCCGGCCGGTGTCGGCGCCGACGCATGGAATGAGAATGTCGGCCTCGCGGCAAATCGCGGCGAGATCGCGGGTGTGGCGATGGCACCAGGTGATTGTCGCGTTGCGCAGGCGTCCGCCGAGAATCAGCGCGGTCGGCTTGCCGGCGATATCGCTACGACCAATGACCACGGCGCGCGCACCATCGACGGGAACCTTGTAGTAGTCGAGCAGGGTGAGCACGCCGCGCGGAGTGCACGGAATAAAGCGTCCCCACTGACCGCGATAAAAGCCGCCGACGCTGGCCGAGCCGACGGCGTCGAGATCCTTCTCGGGCATGATCGCGTCGAACAGGCGGAAGCGATCGACGGAATCGGGGATCGGCAACTGAAGCAGGATCGCATTGACGCGTGCGTCGGCGTTGAGCTCCTCGATCACGCCGAGCAACGACTCGGTTGTCGCGTCCGCGGACTTCATACGCACCGTGCGGCTGTCGCATCCGAGCTCGGCGGCCACGCGCTGCTTGTTCTTCACGTATTGGCGTGAGGCGGGATCGTCGCCGACCAGGATCGCCGCCAGCGACGGCGTGCATCCGAACTTGCTCTTGAGTTCGTCGACGTTGCCGCGCAACTCCGGCATCAGATGCGCGCTGAGCGCCCGGCCATCCATGATGATCGCAGCCATCGGGTATGATTCGATTATAGCACCGGATTGCGGCGAGCAAGGCGCTGTGGACAGAAGTCGTGCGCTGTTGGCAGATCGAGCGGGGCTCTCTCGTTCAGCTCAAAGGGCTCTGTTAAGATTTTGCCGCTGATGAATGCGCCCAAGCGCACTGTTCTGTTCGACCTTCACCAAAAACTCGGGGCACGGATGACGGTTTTCGGTGGTTTCGAGATGCCCGTCAGTTACAGCGGGATTATCGAGGAGCATCTTGCGGTCCGAAATTCGGCGGGAATTTTCGATCTGAGCCACATGGGTGAGTTCGAAATCAGCGGACCGCATGCGCTCGCGATGCTCGAGCGCGCGTTTACCAATTCCGCGGCGCGGCTCAAGCAAGGCCACGCGCAGTATACGATTATGTGCGCGGAGGACGGCGGGACGATCGACGATCTGATCGTGTACCGCCTCGAATCGGAACGCTACATGCTCTGCGTCAACGCTTCCAACATCGAGGCGGATCGCGAATGGCTCGTGGAACTCAACGGCGGGCGCGCGAAGTTCGAGGACGTGAGCGATACCACCGCGCTGATCGCAGTCCAGGGGCCGGTGGCCGTCGCGATATTGGCGACGCTAGCGGATTTTCCGATTGCCGACGTCGCGCGCTTCGGCGTCGCCGACGGACGAGTCGCGGGAATCACGTGCCTTGCGGCGCGCACCGGCTACACCGGCGAAGACGGCTTCGAGCTGTTCGTGGACAACGCCGGCGCGCGACAATTGTTCGAAGCGATACTCGACGCGGGCTTCCCCGCCGATGCCAAACCGGTCGGACTCGGCGCGCGCGACACGCTGCGACTCGAAGCGGGGCTGCCGCTCTACGGTCACGAACTCGATCGCAATTCGTCGCCGCTGGAAGCAGGTCTGGCGACATTCGTAAAGCTGGGGCGTCCGTTCATCGGCAGTGAGGCTCTTACCGCGCAACACGAAGGGGGGCTGAAGAAAAAATTGATCGGATTGCAGACCGACGACGGCAGGATGGTCGCGCGTCAGGGCTACAAAGTGTTTCGAAACAGCGACGAGGCCGGCGTCGTGACCAGCGGGACGTTTGCGCCGTCGATTCAGCGGCCGATCGCGATGGCATATCTCGCGCTCGATGGTGCGAAAAATCCGGCGGCGGTCGGCGAATCGCTCGAAGTTGAAATTCGCGAGCGCAAAACTCGCGCGACCGTCGTGCCGCGGCCGTTCTACAGGCACGATGAGCCACATGCGGCATCAACTGCGCGTGTGTGATTGAATTGTAGGTTCAGCGGAGGCGGAGCGCGGGAGGACAAGTTGATTCGATGAGATTCATGCCACATACCGACAGCGATGTCGCGGCGATGCTCGAGACGATCGGCGCAAAGCATCTCGATGACCTCATCGCGCATGTGCCGGCGAACCTGCGCGCGAGCGCGACAATAAATCTTGACCGCGGATGCAGCGAGGCGGACGTGGTCCGCGAAATTTCAGCGCTCGCCGCCCGCAACACAGGCGCGTCGGGTTTCGCGAACTTCCTCGGCGCCGGCTACTACCGGCATTACGTGCCCGCCGCGGTGCGCGCCGTCATTGCACGCGCCGAGTTCGCGACCGGCTACACGCCGTACCAGGCGGAGGCGAGCCAGGGGACCACGCAGGCGATTTTCGAATTTCAAACGCTGATCACGCAACTCACTGCGATGGAGGTCGCTAACGCCAGCATGTACGACGGCGCGTCGGCCGCGGCGGAGGCGGTCCTGATGGCGCGACGCCTGATGCCGAAGCGCCCGGTCGTCGCACTCTCGCGAGCGCTGTGGCCGGACTATCGCGCGACAATCCGCACCTACCTGAGCGCGCTGGACGGACTCGAGATCGTCGAAGTTCCTTTCGACGAAGCGACCGGCGCGACGGACATAGGCGCGCTCGATCGTATCGCGAACGATCGTCTGCTGTGCACTGTCACCGGCTATCCAAACGCGCTCGGCGTGATCGAGCCGCTCGGCGCGATTGCCCAGATGACGCATCGCGCGGGTGCACTCGCCATTTCCGCGACTGCCGAGGGTATCGCGCTCGGTCTGTTGCGCGCGCCGGGCGAGCTTGGCGTCGACATTGCGGTCGGCGAGGGTCAAAGTTTCGGGCTGCCACTTCAATTCGGCGGGCCTGGCGTTGGATTCATGGCCGCGCGAATGGCCCATATCCGCCAGATGCCGGGGCGGCTGGTGGGACAGACTCGCGATCGCGACGGCCGCCGCGCGTTTTGCCTGACGCTCAACACCCGCGAGCAACATATCCGCCGCGAACGGGCGACCTCGAACATCTGCACCAATCATTCTCTGTGCGCGCTGGCCGCGACGGTCTATCTCTCGCTGATGGGCCGCGTCGGACTGCGCGAATTGGCGGAGCGAAATGTCGAGCTGGCGCATCAGGCAGCCGCGGTGCTCGAGACTGCGGGCATCAGGCGACGTTTCTCGGGACCGTTCTTCAACGAGTTCGCGTTGAAGCTGGCGAACCCATCGGCGGCTCTGGAAGCGGCGGAGCGCAAGCAGATTCTTGCAGGCGTCCCACTCGGCGACGACTATCCCGAACTTTCGGACGCGCTCCTGGTATCGGTCACGGAGATGAATCGCGGCGACGAGTTCACTCGGCTTGCGGCGGCAATTGCGGAGGTGCGGTGATGGCAAGTGCGGGCAGGATTCGCCCCGTCGCGGTCGTTGATACTCCTTCGACTCCCGACCGGATCGAGCCGGTGGCAGGCGTGCCGCTTATTTTCGAACTTTCATCCGAGGGCCGCCGCGGAACCGACCTGTCGCCGCGTGCGGCCGGCGAGCGGCGCGGCGCTGAGATCATCGGCGCGGAGCTTTGCCGCGAGGACCTTCCCGGCTTCCCCGAACTGAGCGAGCCGCAGGTGCTACGCCATTTCCTGCGTCTGTCGCAGCTCAACTTTGCGCAGGCGCTCCAGTTCTATCCGCTTGGATCGTGCACGATGAAGTACAACCCCGTCGTGAATGACGAGCTGACTGCGCTTCCGGGGATGGCGGGGCTGCATCCCGCGACGCCGGCGCATCTTGCGCAGGGCGCGTTCGAACTGATCGCGCGGATGGAAGCAGCGCTCGCCGAGATAACCGGCATGGACGCGGTGTCTCTCCATCCCGCGGCCGGCGCGCAAGGCGAGTTGACGGGACTGCTGATGGTCCGCGCGTATCATCGCAAGCGCGGCGAGATGCGGCACAAGGTGATCATCCCGGATACGGCACACGGCACCAATCCGGCCAGCTGCACGCTCGCAGGCTTCGAGGTGATCGTCGCGAAATCGAATCGGCGCGGCTTCCTGGAAGCGGCTGAAGTTCGCCGGCTGGTGAGTGACGACGTGGCCGCGATGATGGTCACCAACCCGAACACGCTCGGAATCTTCGAGCCGGAAATCCAGGAGATCGCAGCTGCGTTGCATGAGCGCGGCGCGATGCTCTATCTCGACGGCGCAAACATGAACGCATTGCTCGGCGTTGCGAAACCCGGGCATATGGGCGCGGACATCGTCCAGCTGAATTTGCACAAGAGTTTTTCGACTCCGCACGGCGGCGGCGGGCCGGGCGCGGGTCCGGTCGCGGTGAAGAAGCATCTCGAGCCATTCCTGCCGATGCCACGACTGAAGCATTCCAGCAGCGGCTACGAGTTCGACGCCGAGCGTCCCGATTCGATCGGTCGGATGCGGTCGTTTCACAACAACTTTGGAATGATCGTGCGCGCGTATGCGTACATCCTCGCGCTCGGCGGCGACGGACTCGGCATGGCGAGCCGGCTGGCGATTCTCGGCGCGAACTATGTGCGCAAGCGGCTGCAACCGCACTTTCCGAGCGCGACCGGTGAGCCCTCGATGCATGAATGCGTGCTCTCGCACGACCTCGAGGAGCGCGCCGGGGTGAGCACGCTCGAGATTGCCAAGCGTCTGCTCGATTTCGGAATTCATCCGCCGACGATCTATTTCCCGCTGGTGGTGCCCGGCGCGCTGATGATCGAACCGACCGAGACCGAGAGCAAGGAAATTCTGGACAGCTTCGTCGAGGCGATGGAACGGATTTACGACGAGGCGCTGAACGATCCCGAGCGCGTCAAGAACGCGCCGCAGACCCTGCCGGTCTCGCGCGTGGACGAGGCGCTGGCCGCGCGCCGCCCGATTCTCAGATGGGAGAAGAAAGCCTAGCGACGCGTTTTGGCGACGCGCGCCATCTCGAGTGCGCGCTGGTAATCGTCGGGCGTGTTCACGTTGAAGAAGCTGGTGAGCTGCGGATCGATCGCTCTGAGCTCTTCTTCGCTGACTTTTCTCGCATTGACCACGCTGGCGCTGGCGGTTAGCCGCTGCTCGCCGCTGGCCTCGAGCGACGCGATCGCATTTGCACATTGCTTGCGATAGACCGCATGCAGCGGCTGCAGCTTGCCACCGACTTCCGGAATTACCGCATCGAAGTCATCGAGCATCGCGACCAGGTCGGCCGCAACGTCGGAATTCAACAGCGGCAGATCGCATGAGCAGGCGAAGGCGACGCCGTGATCGAGCGCGTTCAGGCCGCGCCGGAGCGCGTCGAGCGGGCCCGCGAAGGCGGTCTCGTCATGAACAATCTTCAAGCCCGGGATCTCGATGCGAGGTTGCCCGGCCGACTCGGGCGCCGCGACGATCACTACTTCGTCGAACCACCATTTGAGCTCGACGACTATCCGTGTGAGCAGCGGGATGCCGCCGAAGTCGAGCGCCGCCTTGGGCTGGCCCATCCGCGAGCTCTGCCCGCCGACCAGCACGATCGCGCCGGCTTCCTTCGCTGATGACACGCGATGAGTGTAAGGCCTGCTCGATCGACGCGCCAGTGCTTACGCCGCGGCTTTGCTTTCCTGGGCGCGATTTGCGCGCAGCTCGGTGCCGATTACTCGCAGCGCCTCGGGATGAAAGATGAGTGCTAGATGCCCGACGTCGTGGAGCGTCACGATTCGCCCGAACGCGGCGCTATTCATCAGCGATTCGATTGGCGCCGGCACGATAGGGTCGTCGTCGCCGAAAATCCCGAGCTCGCGCGGGCTCCATTGACCGTACGAATACGGCGAGCCGAGCGTGATGAGCGATCGCACCGCGCGTTTCGGCGCATTTGCCGTGTATCGCCGTGCCACGGTGCCGCCGAGGCTGTGGCCGATCAGATGAACGCCGTCGCCGCCGGACTTTTCCTCTGCGACGCGTCCCAGTTGCGCGGCAGAATCGGTGAGCGTCTGCCATCGCGGGTATTCGAAATACGACACGTTGTCGAAACCCGCCAGCCGAATGTACGCCCCGAGCGCCAGCAGGTTGGCGCGGCTGCCGCCGAAGCCGTGCAGCAAAATGACGGGTTCGCTCGACGGTTCGCAGAAGTACGGCTCGCCCTTTCTGACCAGCCAATCCAGTGGATACGAACCGATCAACGCCCCCGCCGCGGCGATTTCAGTAATGACAGTCCTCGACTTCACTATTTTTTCTCCCCTCCCGCCTCCGCACCCTTGCTCCGAGTAGAAGGTAATCACACCGTGTCTCTGCGGCAACCCGCCTCAACGAGAGTTTGCGCATGTTGGTGTGACCGGCGCACAATGCCAGACGCGACGCCCCACCTTCTCTTCCGTGCCCCGGCGCCCAATTGAGGTGACCTTTATGACCGAAGCCAAGCGGGAATCCAAAGGACCGGTGCGCGGATACTTCTTCGACAAATCGGTGGTCGTGACCGGCGCGTCGAGCGGCATCGGCCATGACGTCGCGCTCGCGTTCGGCGAACAGGGCGCGCAGGTTGCGCTGCTCGCGCGGCGACGCGTGCAGCTTGAACAACTCGCGCACAAAATCAACAAGGCGGGCGGCAAGGCGCTCGCGCTCGATTGCGACGTAACCGATCGCGCGCGCGTGTTCTGGGCGATAGAGCAGGTCAAGGAGGCCTTCGGCAAAGTCGATATCCTGATCAACTCGGCGGGATTGCTGATCGCGGATCCGGTCGAGCAGATGCGTCCCGAGGATCTCGAAAAAATGATGGCGGTGAACGTCTTCGGCGCGCTCAACGCGATGCAGGCGGTGCTGCCCGTGATGCGCAAGGCCAAGTCGGGCAACATCGTGAACATCTCGTCGCTGGCGGGACGCCGGGGAGTTCCTCCGCTCGGCGGCTACAGCTCGACCAAGTTTGCGCTGGTCGGAATGACGGAGGCGCTGCGCGTCGAGCTGTTCAACACCGGTATAAAAGTTTCGCTGGTGATGCCCGGGGTGATCGACACGCCGATGGCGCGCAGCGCGCTCAAGCACGATTCGCTCAAAGGCGTGTCCGCCATGATGGCGATGCCGCCGCGATGGGTGACGTGGGCGGTGCTGGCGGCGGCCGCGTTCGGGCTGACGGAAGTGGACGTGCCTCCGGGAGCCGCGGTCGCGGAAAAACTCGCGTCGCTGTTCCCGGGCGTCACCGACGCGCTGTTGAGCGTCGGCACCAGGGTCATGCAGGGCGCGGCAACGTTCATGGGCGGCGGCAACGCCAAGTCGGAACACAAAGCTAAGTCTTAGACGTTGGGAAGGTGGTGGCGGGGACCTGAATGCGCGTAGCCGATCGAAATCTCGCCGAAGTCTGGGATCAGGGCTTTACCATCGTCGAAAACTTCCTGGATCCCGATACGCTCGCGGCGGCTCAGCAAGCCCTGTGGGACATCTACCCCAGGCCCGAGGATTATTTCAGAGCGCCCGAGGACCATCCGGAGCTCAGTCGTGGGCAATTTGCCGGATTGCGATTGTTCCCCTACAACTCATGGGCGCTGAATCGCCTCGCGGTGTATCCCGATCTCGTTGACAGCGCGGAGCGCCTGCTCGGAACTCAGGACCTGGAAATTTACAAGATCGAGTTGTGGGCAAAGTACTCCGGAGCCGTCAACTACGATCAGTTTCATCATCGCGACTATGGAAATCACAACCTGGTCGTGCCGCGCGCGGATCGTCGGCACACGCAAATGACGACCTTCATGCTGCTCTCTGACGTGACTGCGGATGATGCACCGACCAAACTGGTCCCGTTGAAGTTCTCGCGAGAGCTGCCGCTCTCAATTCGCGCGATGCGATTCGGCGAGCTGTTCGACGACGAGGTCGCGGCGACGGCTCCGGCGGGTAGCCTGCTGATCTACAAGACCGACGTTTTTCATCGTGGTTCCGATTTCACTGGTGCTAACCGCTCGCGTTTCATGATGCTCGTCGATTTTGAGCAGCGAGGCTGGCGTTGGCAGGGAAAGATGAGCTGGCCGCATCGTGCGGATGCGCCCGGCATGCGCGAAACAATCGTGCGCATGACGCCGCGCGAGCGCGACCTTTTCGGCTTCCCTGCGCCGGGAAGCGAATACTGGAATGAACAGACTATCGCGGATGTCGCGGCACGATACCCCGGATTGGATATGACGCCCTACCTCAAACCCTCGAATCCTACATGAAGTATGGCTTGGACATCTCGTCGAACTTGCCGTACATCAGCCAGACGCGGACGTTGAACGCGTGCGGATGCTCGACGGGCTCGCGGCCGACTGTCTTGAGCCCGAGCTGTTTGTACATCTCGTAGAGCGGCTCGACCGGGTTCGTGATCAGCAGCTTGGGGCGGCGCGAGAAGACGAACAATCGCGCGGTGTCGGACATCAGCTTGACGAGACCTTTGCCCTGGTAGGTCGGGTCGATGACCATGCCGCCGAACTCGAACACTTCCGACGCATACAGCCCCTTGAACAACTGCGGCGGATACAGATGGCCGAGCGTCAGCGGCGCGTCCGCCAGGCATCGCGCCCAGAACGCGCCAATCAGCGGCGGGCGGCGGCGCTCGCTGCCCTGACCCACCGAGTAAAGTCCGAAATGGATCGCGAGCGGCCATAGCAGGACGTGCACGCGTTTTTCCTGCACGTTGAGCATCTTCCAGGTTCGCTTGTGGAGTGCGGCGAGTTCGCGCAAACCCAACGGGGTTCCGATGGGACGAACCTCGAGGCGCGCTTCAAAGGCCGACACCTTTGGTGGGCGCAGCGGAGGACCTTTAGGCGCACGCGCTTCGCGCCGGGGCTCTTCCGGCTCGAGCGCTTCTGCGGGGGTAGGTTGTTCGGAGGGTGTCTCGACCTGAGGTGGATTTGCGCGAGCGGGCGTCTCCGACGAGAGCATTGCCTCGATCAGATCATCGTCCTTCTCGGCCGCCATCAGTGAACCCCGCCGCGCCGCCGGAGCTCCGGCGCCACCGATCTCGCATCACCGAACCTTAGTGCCGTCTCGCAGGGACGCCTCGTCCTAACGCCATAAGACGTGCGCCAACCGCAATTGGTCTAATCAAGCATGACGCCAACCACCGTAGTGCCGTTAATATAAGTAATCGACGGGCAAAGGGGAACATGCCGAGGGCCCGAAAGCGTGATTTTTTTACTTTCCCGAAACGGAGTCCGCGCACCGGGCGGAACAAAAAAGGGCGCCCCGATGGGCGCCCTTTCCAGACAATTCCAAACCTTCGATTAGCCGATCTTCGCGTAGACCGACTTAATCTGGGTGTACAGATCGATCGCGTATTTGCCGAGCTCGCGGCCGAAGCCCGACTGCTTGTAGCCGCCGAACGGAGACATCGGATCGATCATGCCGTAAGTGTTGATCCAGACCGTGCCGGCCTTGAGCCTGCGCGCGACAGTTAGCGCGCGGTTGATGTCCTTGGTCCAGACTGCGGCGGCCAACCCGTAAGTCGTGTCGTTGCCCTGCAGGACGACGTCGGCCTCGTCCTTGAACGGGATCGCCGAGGCGACGGGCCCAAAGATTTCCTCGCGCGCGATCTTCATCTGGTTGTTTACGCCGGTGAAGACCGTCGGCTGGATGAAGTAGCCGGCTTCCTGGTTGCCCGGCTCTCCGCCGGTCTTGGCCTTGGCGCCCTCGGCCTTGCCGGTCTTCAGATATCCCTTGACGCGATCGTGCTGCTCTTTGGAAACGAGCGGTCCCATGCGGGTGTTCGGATCCAGCGGATTGCCGAGCGTCAGGCCCTTGGCCATCTGCGACAGCGAATCGGTGAACTGCTCGTACACGCTTTCCTGTACGAACACGCGCGAGCCGGCGCAGCAGACCTGTCCCTGGTTCATGAAGATGCCGAGTGCGGAGCCGAACACCGCGGACGGCATGTCAGCGTCGGGGAAGATGATGTTGGGCGACTTGCCGCCGAGCTCGAGCGATACGCGCTTCAAGTTGCCGGTGGAGGCCTGCAGGATCAATTTGCCTACTTCGGTCGAGCCGGTGAAGGCAACCTTGTCGATGTCGGGATGCTCGGCGATCGAGCTGCCCGCGCCGGGACCGAAGCCCGTAACGATTTGCACGACGCCTTCGGGCAGGCCGGCTTCGCAGATAAGCTCGCCGAGGCGAATCGCCGTCAGCGGAGTCTGCTCGGCGGGTTTCAGGATGACGACGTTGCCGCATGCGAGCGCAGGCGCAATCTTCCACGACGCCATCAGCAGCGGGAAATTCCACGGGATGATCTGTCCGCACACGCCGACCGGCTCGCGCAGCGTGTAGTTGAACATCGAGGGGTCGGAAGGGTTGGTGTCGCCATAAATCTTAGTGGCGAAGCCCGCGTAGTAGCGGAAGGTCTCGGCCGCGCCGGGGATGTCGATGTTGCGGGACTCGAACAGCGGCTTGCCGTTGTCGAGCGTCTCGAGCTCGGCCAGCTCGTCGGCATGCTTATCGATCAGCTCGGCGATCTTCAGCAGGAAGTGCGTGCGCGCGTGCGGGCTGAGAGTCGCCCACTTGCCGTCTTCGTAAGCTTTGCGCGCGTGCTTGACGGCCTCGTCGACGTCGGCCTTGTCGCCCTCGGCGACCAGCGCCAGCACCTGCTCGTTGGACGGGTTGAGGGTCTCGAAAGTCTTGCCGGACTTCGACGGCACCCACTTTCCATTAATGAGAAGTTTTTTGGGCGAGCTCTTGAGGAACTCAAGCGCCGCGCTCGACTTGGCCCCGCGAGTCGCCGATTCCAATGACGATGATACTGATGCTGATGCCATTTTTCGTAATCTCCTGTCGGTGATGTGTCAGAGCGGTATAGAGCCTGCTTAACACTCGGACTCTAGTAAATCGAGATGTATTCGGCAAAGCGAAAAGTGGGCGCGCGCCGCTTGCTATTGCTATTGTGAACCGCAATCGCATCAGTGGCAGTCAAGCAAACACCCCTCATCGCGCAATATCTCAGCGTTAAACAACGGGTCCCCGACGCGATCCTGTTCTTTCGCCTCGGCGACTTCTACGAGATGTTCTTTGAGGACGCCGAAGTCGGCGCGCGCGTGCTCGACATCCAGCTCACCTCGCGCAACAAGGACGGCGTTCCGCTGTGCGGCGTGCCCTACCATTCGGCGGAACCGTACATCGCCAAGCTGCTGAAGGCGGGCCACAAGGTCGCCATCTGCGAGCAGGGGACGCCCGACCCCAAAACGCCGAAGCTGATGCCGCGACAAATCGTCCGCGTGATCACGCCCGGCACCGTCGGCGAAGAAATGGTGCTGACGGCCGCCGAGAAGAGTTACCTGGTCGCGGTCACGGGCGCGGAAGGGGCCGGGTTCACGTTGGCGGCGCTCGACGTCTCGACGGGCGAATTTCTCGCCACACAGGTTCGCGAGACGGCCACGCTGCGCGAGGAAATCGCGCGAATCGCGCCACGCGAAATAGTAGTCGCCGGCGAAGATCGCGAATTGGGCGCGCTCCTCAACGATCAGAACTGTCCCTTGACGACGCTCGATCGTGAATCATTCAGCGCCGAGCGGGCGATCGCGGCATTTTCGAATCGCTTCGCGGACGGCGCCGCCAACCTCCACGAATCGATTGCGCACACGGCGGGAATCGCGCTGCTCTACGTTGAAGATACTTTCGGCCGCGACCTCGCGCATATCGCGGCGCCGCGTCTCTACCGCATCGCCGAGTACATGCTGGTCGACGAGACCACGCGGCGTCACCTCGAACTGATCGCGTCGACCGACGGCGCGCGCAAAGGCTCGCTTCTGTCGATTCTCGACGAGACCCTGACCGCAGTCGGCGCGCGCACGCTATCCAACTGGATCATCTATCCGCTGCTTGCGCTCGACGCGATCCAGGCGCGGCACGACGCACTCGAAGAACTCTTCGACGCTGACCTCGGCGGCACTCTTGCGGAATCGTTGAAGCGAATCGGCGACCTCGAGCGGCTCGCGGGACGAATCGGCGCGATGCGCGCGTCGCCGCGCGATTGTCTCCGCCTTGGCGACGCGCTCAGCGCGGCCGATTCGCTCAAGCAAGCGATGGGCGCGCTCAAGAGCCTTCTTATCCGCGAGCAAGCCGCGCGAATCTCGCCGATGCCGGCGTTGGTCGCGCAAATCGCCGCGACGCTTTCCGACGAGCCGCCCGTGAATCCGCGCGACGGCAACGTGGTTCGCGCGGGTCTCAGCGCCGAGGTCGACGAACTTCGCGGCCTGGCGTCCGGTGCGCGCGGCGTGATCGCGAAGTTAGAGGCCACGGAGCGCGAGCGTACCGCCATTCCGTCGCTCAAGGTCCGCTACAACAACATTTTCGGCTATTACATCGAGGTTACGAAGCCCAATCTCGAGCGCGTGCCCCCCGACTACGAGCGCAAGCAAACGCTGGTCAGCGCCGAGCGCTTCACCACGCCCGCGCTCAAGGAACTCGAGCGCAAAATCCTGACCGCGGAATCGGCGCTCAAGGAACTCGAGCTTCAAATTTTTACGAAACTGCTCCGCGACTTGCAGTCGCACGCCGCCACGATCCTCGAAACCGCTCGCGCCGTTGGCGAATTCGACACGATCATGTCGCTGGCGAAAGTCGCGCGGCATCGCGGCTACGTGCGTCCCACTATCAACACCGGCCTGCGGATTCGCGTGCGCGACGGACGCCATCCGGTACTCGAAGCCGGGATGCGCCCGGGCGAGTTCGTGCCCAACGACCTCGACGCCGAGCCCGACACGCGCCAAATCCTGCTGATCACCGGCCCCAACATGGCCGGCAAATCGACCTATCTCCGTCAGGTGGCGCTGATTGCGATCATGGCGCAAATCGGCAGCTTCGTTCCCGCCGCCGAGGCGACTATCGGGCTGATCGATCGCGTGCTGACGCGAATCGGCGCGCGCGACGAACTTCGCCGCGGCGAGTCCACCTTCATGGTCGAGATGAGCGAGACGGCGCGCCTGCTCAAGGGGCTCTCCGAGCGCAGCCTGCTGCTGCTAGACGAGGTCGGCCGCGGCACCAGCACTTTCGACGGGCTTGCGATCGCGTGGGCCGTCGCCGAGTACCTGCACGATCAAACCCGCGCCAAGGTGTTGTTCGCGACGCACTTCCACGAACTGACCGACCTCGCGCGCGAGCGTCCGCGCGTCAAGAACCTGAGCATGGCGGTGCGCGAATGGGGCGACGAGGTGATTTTTCTGCGCCGCGTCATCGAGCAGCCATCGTCGCGAAGTTACGGTATCGAGGTGGCGCGGCTGGCGGGATTGCCCGACTCGATCATCACCCGCGCGCGCGAAATTCTCGCCAACCTCGAGCAGGGCGAATTAGACGAAGCCGGGATGCCGCGAATAGCCCGCGATCGCCGCGCCGCGACCCCCGCGCCTCAGCTCGGCTTGTTCTCGCCAAGAGACGAACGCATCGTCGATGAAATCCGTGCACTCGACGTCGAGCGCATGACCCCGGTGGACGCGCTAAACGCCCTCGCCCGCCTGGCCGCCCGCCTCAAGCTAGAGAAGTAAGCGCCTCTCAGGGGCGTGGCGATTGCTTCCTGCGACGGCTATCCTTGGTTTCTGGGCAGCGGTTGTGGCGATGCGGAAATTGATGGCGGTTGCGGTCGCGACGGCGGTGATTTGCGCGATGGTTTCTCGCGCGCGTGCCGCTATTCCCGCGTCAGTTCTGACCTCCGCGCGAATTGAGCATCGCGGCCCGACCCTCGAACTGCACTTCGGATTCAGCGGCACCGCGCCGCGGCTCGATCTTCGCACGCATGGCAGCGAACTCTGGATCGAACTGGCGCGCACGCGCGTCGCGATCCCGCCGCGCCCGCTCTTCGGCTACGAAACGGCGCCGCTCGCGACTGTGCGCGTTATCGAGTCTGACAGCACTTCGCGCATTGTCGTCGAGATGATCGGCAAGGCCGACTACGCCGCCGCGCGCCTCAAAAGCAGAAATGAAATAGTGCTCCGGGTCGCCACCGCCGGCGCCGATCCGAATATCGCGGCGCCCATGATCGTCCACGACGACGCCCCGCGTCGCCCTGTGCTGTCCATCGCGCGTCCGGTGGTATTCGCGCCCGCGGATAACCCTCGTCCCGTCTCTCTCGCGCAACCGATCGCGCCGGCTAATGTGAACGACGCCAATCGTCAGGCGGGTCACTTCCTCGTGATGATCGATCCCGGGCACGGCGGCTATGATCCCGGGACTCAATCGTCCGCCGGCGCGCTGGAGAAGGACCTCGCTCTGCAAATCGCGACGCGCCTCAAAGCCGCTCTGGAAGCCCACGGTATCCGCGCAGAACTCACGCGCTCGACCGACGTTTTCATCAGCCTTGCCGAGCGCACCCGAATTGCAAATAGCGCCGGCGCGGATCTATTCGTTTCGATCCACCTCAATTCCAGTCCGAACACCGAGACCACCGGAATCGAGGTCTATTACCTGAACAACACCACCGACCGGGCGACAATTCGGCTCGCGCGAACGGAGAACGCCGGCGCCGACGGCTATGGCGCACCGAATGACTCCAACTTAAACTACATCCTGACCGACCTGCGCCAGAATTATAAAGCGATCGAAGCCGCTTCCCTGGCCAGGATGATCGACGCGCAGACGGTCGCCGATCTCGATGCAGGACTTGGACTGAACGTGAACGCGCTGGGAGCGAAGATGGGACCATTTTACGTGCTGGTCGGCGCGCATATGCCGGCGGTGCTGGTCGAGTGCGGCTTCATGTCGAATGCCGCAGAAGCCGCGCAGCTCGAGTCAGCGCAATACCAGGACGTGCTTGCCGGCGCGATCGCCACGGCGGTGGCGCACCACTTCGACGCTGACCTGGCGGTGGGAGATCTGTGAGTCTCGTCACGGGCGCGAATCGCGCCGAGCCTGACGCAGCCAACCCATCGCCGCGCGGCCAGGACGCGCTGCTCGCGCAATTCGTCGCCAGCAAGACCCCCGGCGTCAATGCGCGCGCTTACCTCGATTCGGTCCGCGCCGAGCTCGCCGAGCGTCATTTGGCCGGCGCCAGCGGCAGCGAGATCACGGCGGCGATGACGGCCGCGATGGACGATCTGCTGCGCGCGCTGTTTTACTATGCGGACGCGGAACACGGCCGGCGCGCTCCCAAGCTCAACCAGAAAATTTCCGTCGTGGCGCGCGGCGGTTACGGGCGCGGTGAGCTGAATCCGCAATCCGACGTCGACCTGTTGTTTCTGCACGACTACAAACGCGGCCCCTACGCCGAAATCGTCACGGAAATAATGTTGCACGCGCTGTGGGACGCCGGACTCATCGTTGGGCACGGAGTTCGCACGGCCAAGGAGTGCGTGCGGCTCGCCAACGACGACCTGAAGGAGAAAACCGCGATCCTCGACGCGCGCTTCCTGTGCGGCGACGAGAAACTTTACGCCGATCTCGACAAGCTGCTGATCGCCGAGGTCCTCAATCGCAACCAGGACAAATTCTTCGCGACCAAGCTCGAGGAAAGCCGCAAACGCCACGCCCAGTATGGCGATTCGATCTACCTGCTCGAGCCTCAGATCAAGGAAGGCGAAGGCGGGCTGCGCGATCTTCACACCGCGATGTGGCTGGCGAAGGTCAAGTACAAAGTCCATTCGCTCGAAGAGCTGGTGCAGAAGGCCGTCATCACCGAGCCCGAAGCGGCCGAAGTGATCGAGGCGCGGGATTTCCTCTGGCGCGTGCGCAATTCGCTTCATTTTCTGACCGGGCGCCATTTCGATCAGCTCACGTTCGAGATGCAGGAACGAATCGAGCCGATCCTCGGCTGCAAGCCCGAGGAAGGACAGGCGGCCGGCTCCGCATTGATGCGCGCGTACTACCAGCATGCGTCGACGATCCATCGCTTCGCCGAAGGTTTGATCGCACGCGTGACCGAGAACAGTGGCGGCGGGCGTTTTTTCCACCGCACACCGACCCGCAAGATACGCCCTGGCGTAATCGTTCAGGGCAAACTGCTCAGCATCGCCGAGCCCGATTTCTTCAAAAGCGATCCGCTCAACCTGATCAAGATTTACGCCGACTGCCAGGCGCAGGACGTGAGCCTGTCAGGCAGCACGTACCAGTTGGTGCGCGACAATCTCGGCTTGATCGACGACGACATGCGCAGAGACCCGCGCGTCGCCGAAGCGCTGATGACGATCCTCTCAGCGCGCCAGCGCGTCGCCGATACGCTCGAAGCAATGCATCTGTCCGGCGTGCTCGGCGCGATAATCCCCGAGTTCGGCAACCTCTACGCGCGCGTTCTGCACGACCTCTACCATATCTACACCGTCGACCGGCATTCGCTGGTGGCAGTGCGCGAGCTCGAACGCCTGCGCACGGGCGAGTTCAAGGATCCGACGCCTTTGCTCACCGAGGTCGCGCGCGAGCTCGATCATCTGCCGCTCGTATTCCTCGCGCTGCTGCTCCACGACATCGGCAAGGGCCACGGCCATGACCATCACGAGCGCGGCGCCAGCCTGACCGCGGAAGTGTCGCAGCGGCTCGGACTGAACAGCGAGGAGATCGACCTGGTCGTGTTCCTCGTTCGCAACCATCTGATGATGTCGCGGGTCGCGCAGAAGGGCGACCTCGACGATCACACAACCGTCGAAGAATTTGCGCGCACCGTCGGCTCGATCGATCGCCTCAAGGCGCTCTACCTGCTGACCTACGCAGACATGCGCGCGGTCGCCCCAAAGGTTTACAACAACTGGCGCGACATGCTGTTGAGCGATCTCTACTTGCGCGCGCTCAAGGTTCTCGAGCAGGGCGATCGCGAGGCGGTCGATCCCGCGCGCCGCCTGGCTACCGTCAAAGCGGCTGTCCGCGAGACTCTGCTTGCCGCGTCGGCTCCTGAAGCGGACGTCACCGCGTTCCTCGACGAGATGCCCGAGCGCTACTTCTTCACGGTGCCGGAAGACGACATCCCGCTGCACTTCGACTTGATGCGCTCGCTCGACGACCGTCCGCTGGTCTGCCGCATCAGGCACTTTCCCGAACTGGAGTTCAGCGAGTTTATCGTCGTGACGCGCGACCAGCCGGGCCTGTTTTCGATGATCGCCGGCGCGCTGACCGCCAACAATCTAAACATCCTGTCGGCCCGAATCACCACGCGCACCAACGGGATTGCGATGGACGTGTTCCGCGTATCGCATCAGATGGGCGAGGCCTCGATGGCGCTGGAAGACGACCGCTGGCTGCGAGTCGAGCGCAACCTCGAGGGCGTCATCACCGGCCAGCAGGACATCGCGGGGCTGGTCGCCGCGGCGCATCACGTGCAGAGCGCCGGCCGCAAGTTCGTGCGCCATGTGCCGACCGAAGTGACCGTCGACAACCGCACCTCCGAACAGTTCACCGTCATCGACGTTTTCACGCAGGACCGCGTTGGCCTGTTGTTCGCTATCACCCACACCCTCTTCCGGCTCGGCTTGCGGATTCACCTCGCGCGCATCTCGACCAACGCCGATCAGGCGCTTGACGTCTTCTACGTGAGCGATCGCGCGGGCGGAAAGATCGAAGATCTCGATCGGATGCGCGAGCTGCGCGCCGCCTTGCTCGAGAAGGTCGAACAGAATCCCCGCGCCGGAGCGCCCGCGTGAGCGACGCCGGCTGGGACGAGCTTATCGATCGGCATTTGTCGCGCCAGGCCGTCGAGCGCGGGCTCAGCCGCCACTCGATGGAGGCATACGCGCACGACCTCAGCCTTTTTCAATCGTGGTGCCGCGAGGCCGGCTTGACGCCCGCGCAACTCGACGCCGCCGCGCTCACCGCGTACCTCGAAGCGCTCGCGGACCAGGGCTTCGCCGTCAGTTCGCAACGCCGGCACCTCGCCAGTCTGCGCGGGCTCGCGCGCGAGCTGGTGGATGAGAAGATCATCGAGCGCGATCCGGCGCCGGCTGTGAAACTGCGGCCGCATCCGCGCAAACTCCCGCGCACCCTGTCGCCGCGCGACATCGAAAATCTCATCGCGGCGATCGACGCGCACGATGCCCGTGGACTACGCGACCACGCGATGCTCGAAATGGCCTACGGGTGCGGGCTGCGCGTTTCGGAGCTGGTCGGCCTGCAACTGCATCAGGTGAATCTCGCAGCCGGCACCGTCGTGGTGCTCGGCAAGGGCAGCAAGGAGCGGATGGTGCCGATGGGCGGCGCTGCGATCCGCGCGCTGAAGGCCTATCTCGAGCGACGCGATGAAATTCTGAATCCGGCAGCCGAGGGCAAGCGCGCCAAGAAAACAATCCCGCGCCGCGTCTCCGCCGTTTTCATCACAAGGCTCGGCCGCGCGATGACCCGGCAGGGATTTTTCAAAGCGCTGAAAGGATGGGCCGCGACCGATCCGCGACTCGCATGGATCAGCCCGCACACTTTGCGCCATTGCTTCGCCACGCATCTGCTCGAGGGCGGCGCCGACCTCCGCGCCGTACAGGAGATGCTCGGCCACAGCGACATCTCGACCACGCAGATTTACACGCATCTCTCCAAGAGCCACCTCCGCAAGGTCCATCGCACCTTTCATCCGCGCGCGACCCGCGCCGTCGTAGCGGAAGGTACTGACTGACTTGGGCGATCTGAACGGAACCATTGCGACGATCTGCATCGTCGCGCCGCCAATCATGTTCGCGATCATCGCGCATGAGGTGATGCACGGCGTGGTAGCGCTGCGCCTTGGCGACGATACGGCGCTTCGCGCCGGCCGCCTCACGCTGAATCCGATTTCGCACGTCGATCTTTTCGGGACGATTATCCTGCCGTTCGGGCTCTATCTGTTTGGTCTGCCGGTGCTCGGCTACGCGAAGCCGGTCCCCGTTGATTTTCGCGTGTTGCGCGGCGGCAGGAGCGGCATGTTGAAGGTCGCGGCCGCCGGTCCGCTGACGAACTTCGTGCTGGCGATCGTGAGCGGACTTCTGCTGCGCCTGTTGCCGGCGCTCATGCACGGCGCGCTCGGCGCCACGGTCGTCGTACCACTGGCTCGGATGCTGCAAGCGTCGGTAATCGTCAATGTCGAACTGGGAGTCTTCAATCTTTTTCCCGTGTTGCCGCTGGATGGCGGGCGGGTGCTGTTCAGCATCCTGCCAATCGCCGCCGCGCGCGCCTACGCGCAGACCGAGCGTTACGGCTTCCTTATACTGCTGGTGCTGCTGTATACGCATTGGCTGGATGTTGCGATCTATCCGATCATGAACATGGCGTTGGGTGCGATCTCCTGGATGGTGCAACTGTGAGTAACGAAAACGAGTCGAGCACACCGCCGAGGCTCGCGTCCGACGCCGGCGTCCGTTTCCGGCTCCCGATTTACGAAGGGCCGCTCGACCTGCTGCTGCATTTGCTCAAGCGCGCCGAGCTCGACCCGCACGAGGTCACCGCCAGCGTTATCACCGAGCAGTACCTGGCGTGGCTCGAATTGCTCGACCAGTTGAACCTCGATGTGGCCGGCGAGTACCTCGTGATGGCGGCGACGCTGCTGCTGATCAAGTCGTTCGCGATGCTGCCGCATCCGGAGCTCGCCGACACCGAGGAGGCCGAGGAACTCAAGCGCGACCTGGTCGGGCGGCTGCTCGAGTATCAGCGCTATCGCGAGGCGGCTGAAAAGCTTTCGGAGCGTGCACTTCTTGGCCGCGACGTTTTCACGACGCCTGGCGAGAGCGCGCCCGAAGACGCCAATGCCAGGCAGTACACGGTTTCGATTTTCGACCTGGTCGAGGCGATTGGCGCCGTGCTCAAGCGCGTCGCCGACAAGACCCCGCGCGCAATCGAGCTGCGCGACATCCCGGTGGCGGAGTGTATTCCGCGAATCATGCGCGCGCTGGAAGGCGCGGGACGAATCCAATTCGCCGCGCTGTTCGAGGACGCGAACGATCGCTCGCTGGTAATCGCGACGTTTATGGCGCTGCTCGAGCTGATTCGCCGGCGCGAAGTTCGCGCCTTTCAGGAAGTGCGCTTCGGCCCGATTTTTCTCGAGCGCGCCGCCGCGGCATGAACGGAGGTTTTTTTGAGTGGAAGAAGAGCGATTGAAATCAATTCTCGCCAGCCTGCTGTTTGCGGCCGGCGAGCCGGTCTCGATTACGCGGCTGGCCGCCGTCTTTGACGACATCCCGCGTGCGACGGTGCAGAAGGCGCTTGCCGCGATGGCGGCCGAGTACGTCGCCGAAAACCGCGGCATCGTAATCGACGAAGTCGCCGGCGGCTACCAGATGCGCACGCCGAAAGATCACGCCGGTTACGTTCGCAAGCTGCTCGCCGCCAGGCCGCCGCGCTTAAGCCGCCCGCTGATGGAGACCGTCGCGATAATCGCCTATCGACAGCCGATCACGCGCCCGGAGATCGAACAGTTGCGCGGCGTTGACACCGGCGGCGTGCTCGAAACTCTGCTCGAAAAACGCCTCGTCAAGATTGCCGGCCGCAAGGACGCGCCGGGGCGCCCGATAATCTACGAGACCACCGGCGAGTTCCTGGAATTGTTCGGACTGAAGGACCTCGAAGGCCTGCCCGACCTTTCCGAGTTCCGCGAAATCGAGCGCGCCGTCGAGCAGGCGAACACCGGGCCGGTCGAAGGAATCGAGACTCATCCCGAGGATTCCGCCGCGATCGCAGAGCCGTCCACGCACGACGTTGCCGCGCCGGACACGTCAGAAGGGCCTGCCGAGTCCGATCCGGCGGCTTCCGACGACAACAAAAACGAAGATTCGCACTGACGCGTCCTCACTTCGAAGGTAGGATTAATAGACGATGTATCGCCTTCGGCTGCTGATTTTCGTAGCGCTGATTTCGTTTGCGTTCGCGGAATCGTCGTTCGCCGAGCAAAAAGCGCCGACGGCTCCCGAGAATGACCCGCTCTACATGCGCGTCATCGCGGCGCCCTACCCGCCCGAGGCGCAAATCCTCGACAGCGCCGATCACCGGCATTCGGCATACGAATTATACGTCACGAATTTCGGCAGGACGCCGCTGAAAGTCACCAAGCTCGACGTTACTGGAAAAGACGGCGACAAGCTTGTCGTGAATCAGTCGGCCAGCGGCCCGCAACTGGCCGCGATGTTCGTGCCGGCCACCGGCGGCGACGCTCGCAGGCCCAACGACCCGAGTCTCAAGCCGGGCGAGACGGGAATCTTCTTTATCTTCGCCGATTGGCTTCCCGACCAGGGCGATCCGGACAACTTCGTTACCGCGATAACGATCGAACAGCATGGCGAGCGCAGCGGCTCCGGAACTATTCAATGCGCGCCGCTCGATTTGAACCAGGACGATCCGATCGTCATTCACTCCCCGCTTCGCGGCAAAAATTGGCTCGCGGCCAACGGCCCCTCGAACACGTCGGCACATCGGCGCGCGATGCTGCCGGTGAACGGATTGCCGCACATCGGCCAGCGCTATGCGATCGACTGGATTCAGCTCGGCGACGACGGCAACGCGTTCACCGGCGACAAGAGCAAGAACAGCAGCTATCACGCATGGGATCAGGAGATTCACGCGGTCGGCGACGGCAAGATCATCGAGGTGAAAGACGGCATTCCCGAGAACGTCCCGAACAGCGGCAAACTCGCGGTGCCGATTACGTACGACACGCTCGCCGGCAACCACATCATCCAGCAGCTCAGTGACGGCCACTTCGCCGCGTACGCGCATCTGCGGCCCGGCACGCTCAAGGTGAAGTTAGGCGACACGGTTCACGCCGGCGACGTGCTCGCGCATCTAGGCAACACCGGCAATTCATCGGAGCCGCATTTGCATTTCCAGGTCTGCGACGCGCCGTCGTTCCCGGCCTCCGAGGGATTGCCGTTTGCGATCGACCAGTACACCTACGATGACTACAAGATCGACAAAGCACCGAAGCCGGCGCTAACCGTAAAGTCGTCGCATCTAGTGACCAAGCAAGAGCCGATGGAAGACGAACTCGACTCCTTCTAGACCAAGTCGCCGAAGAACCAGAGGAGCTGACCATGGAAGACGTCAAGGGAAAGACAGCCTTCATAACCGGAGGAGCGCGCGGTATTGGTCTCGGTATTGCGAGCGCATTTGCCAGCGCAGGGATGAAGCTCGCGATCGCGGATATCGAACCCGACTCACTTGCGGCGGCGAAGTCCGAACTCGCGAAACTCACCGCGGTCGAGACATTCAACCTCGACGTGCGAGACCGCGAGGCTTACGCCCGCGTCGCCGACGAAGCCGAGGCGAAGCTGGGCCCGGTCTCAATCCTGTGCAACAACGCCGGCGTGGCGGCTGCGACCCGTTTTACATACGAATTTTGGGATTGGATGCTGGGGATCAATCTGAACGGCGTGATCAACGGGATACAGACGTTCATGCCGCGGATGCTCGAGCGAGGCGGCGGCGGGCATATCGTCAACACAGCGTCGGGGGCGGGACTCGCGGCGGAAGGCAGCGGCGTTATGTACAACACGTCGAAATTCGCAGTCGTCGGTCTTTCTGAATCCCTGCGGCGAGAACTCGAGCCGAAGCGAATAGGCGTGAGTGTTTTATGCCCCGGTCCGGTCGGGACGAACATCGTCGCGAACAGCCGCATCACGCAACCGGCCGCACGAAACGCAGAAGAGGCCAAGGCCTGGGAAGCGGTGACCGAGCAAGTCACTGCGCAACTGGCTCGCGGCGTTGCTCCCGACGAGGTTGGCGAGATGGTGCTGGCGGCGGTGAAGGAGAACCGGCTCTATGTCCACACCGATCGCGTGATGGAGAGTTACATTAAGGCGCGAACGAAGGCCCTCCTCGACGCGCTGCCGCCTCTCAAGTAGTCCGAATATTCATTCTAGACGCCGGTGTCTTCAAACACGCCCGTCTCCGGCGTGTAGTTCTCGAAGCGCGTGTAGTTGCTGATGTAGGTCAGCTTCGCGGTGTCGGTGGGGCCGTTGCGCTGCTTGGCGATGATCACCTCGGCGACGCCGGGCTCCTTGCTCTCCTTGCCCTTGTACATTTCCTCGCGGTAGATGAACGCGATCACGTCGGCGTCCTGCTCGATCGCGCCCGACTCGCGCAAGTCCGCCAGCATCGGACGCCGATTCTCGCGCGACTCGACCTGCCGGTTGAGCTGCGACAGCGCGATCACGGGGACCTTGAGTTCTTTCGCCAGCGCTTTGAGCGAGCGCGAGATTTCCGCGATCTCTTTCTCGCGCGACTCGCCGGGCCGCGCCGATCTCATCAGCTGCATATAGTCCACTATGATCAGCCCGAGGTTCTTGGCGCGTTCGCGCTTGAGCCGTCGGCATTTGGCCTTCAGCGTGATCGCCGTCGTGTCCGACGAGTCATCGATGTAGATGTTCGACTCTGACAGCCGCGCCGCCGCCTGCGCGAGCTTCGGGAAATCGCGCTCTCCAAGGAATCCTTGCCGGGCACGCGCGCTGTCCACCCGCGCCTCCGAGCACAACATGCGCAGCACGAGCTGCTCCTTCGACATTTCGAGCGAAAAAAACGCGACGCCCATGGGCGGGTCCGCATCCATCGCCGCGTAGGCCGCGATATTCAGCGCGAGCGCGGTTTTGCCCATGCTGGGACGGGCCGCGATGATCACCAGGTCCGACGGCTGGAAGCCCGCCGTGATTCGATCGAGGTCGACGAACCCACTCGGCACGCCGGTGATCATCTCGCGGTTTTCGTACAGCCGCTCGAGAATCTTCAGCGACTCGCGCGTCAACTCGGGCATCGTGTGGAACGACGGCTTGATGCGGCGCTCGGAAATCTCGAAGATGCGATGCTCTGCTTCGTCGAGGAAACCGTCGACGTCCGACGGCGCCTCGTACGACGAGCTTGCGATGTCAGTCGCGATCGAACCGAGGCTGCGCAGCACCGCCTTGTCGTGCACGATTCGAGCATAGTGCGCGATGTTGGCAGCGGTCGGCACGATCGACGCCAGCTCCGCGATGTAAGCGGGGCCGCCGATTTGCTCGAGCGCGCCCTTGGTGCGCAGCGCGTCCGTCAGCGTGATCGCATCGACCGGCTGGGAATGGTCGGTGAGTTCCGCCATCGAGCGGAAAATCTGGCGATGCGACTCGCGATAGAAATCTTCCGCTGACAGAATCTCGAGCGCGTGGTTAATCGCGTCGTTGTCGAGCAGAATCGCGCCCAGCACGGACTGTTCTGCTTCGAGATTTTGCGGGGGAACGCGCTTTAGAATATCGTCCGACGAATCCGCCACCTGACCACCGCCTCCTCAGCCACCGCGCACTCACAATTCCAGGAACGCAAATTATTTCCCATGCGATGACCGCTTACAACTATTACTCCAGCCGCAAGCCAACGGTTGTCCACTCTGTCAACAATCGATGCCTGGAGTCGGCTAGCGCGAGCGTCTGCGCGGACGATTCATCGCGAGCATCGGCCCGAGCGCGACGCCGAACATGAATCCTCCGACGTGCGCCCACCACGCCACTCCGCCCATCGCGCCCGCGCGGCTCCCTTCTTCGAGTCCCGCGTAAAGTTGCACCGCGAACCAGAACAGCAGGTAGATGACCGCCGGAATCTCGATGAACTGCACGAAAATGAAAATCGGCAGAATCGTCAGGATGCGCCCGCGCGGGTACAGGATGAAATACGCGCCGAGCACGCCCGCAATCGCGCCGCTCGCGCCAATAACGGGGACGCTCGAGGCCGGTGCGATCCACACCGTCGCGAGTGCGGCCGCAATTCCCGCGGCGAGATAAAAAATCAAGTACCGCGCCGCGCCCATCCGATACTCGACGGCCGCGCCGAAGATGAAGAGATAGAGCATGTTGCCCGCGATGTGCCAGAAGCCGCCGTGGATGAACATCGACGTGACGGTCGTCATCAGCGGCGCGAGTGCGCCGAGTGTGCGATGCGTGTTGTTGTTGCTCGAGAGCGCGCGCGTCACCGCCGCCGGCACCAGCGCGAATCTCTCGACGAAGACCGCGATGCGCGCGCCGAGCGACAATTCGTAGGCGAACACCGCGATATTCGCGGCGATGAGCAGGCTGTTAATCGGAGTCAGACGGCGCGGCGCGGCATTGTCACGAAGCGGAATCATCGGGAATCAGGCCGGGCACGCGGATCGGTCGACCGGCCGAGCAATACTAGCGGCGCGCGGCAGGTCGGCGCGAGATGGCAGTATGCAGGGAGCGACGGTTGGTCGGCGGCCTGGCGGGCCTGCGATCGGGCCCCTCAATTCCACTCAAAAATTGTTCCGCTGTTGACACGGTGTTACTGTGCAAAGTCAGCGTGTTGATATAATGTCAGCCTGTGATCTCGTCGCGCCGAGCTATCGCCGTCGTGATCGCGATCTGTGCCGTCATACATTCCTTGAGCGGCCTCGCGAGTGCGCAGCCGAGTCCGGCAGCCGCCAAAAGCAAGCTCCAGGTAGGATTGTCTTCCCGCAAGCTCGACTTCGGCAAAGTGCCGGCCGGGACGCAAAGCAGCCCGCAAGTTGTCACTCTCACCAACAAGAGCAGCGTCGAAATGTCGGCTCCCGTCGTGAGCGTTACCGGCAGCGGCTTCAGCCTCGGTACAAACGGATGCGCCAATTCGATTGCACCGGCGAATAGCTGCCGAGTCTCGGTCACGTTCACACCGCCGTCGAAAGGCAAGTTCAAACAAGGTCTGCTGACGTTCACCGACACCGCTGCCAGGAGCCCTCAAAAGGTGAAACTCATCGGTGTGGGCTTGACCGGGCCCTCCCCCGCCGCGACTTCCACGGCCACGCCGACGCCGACAGCAACAACGACCGCAACGCCGACTGCAACCACGACCGGGAATAGCACCCCGGCCGCTACTGCCACCTCGACTGCAACTCAGGACGCCTCAGCGACTCCGACCGCGACTGCGACCGGGACCGCAATGGCCACTCCGTCGGTGACGCTAACGGGCGTCGAATCCGTTACTGCCACTTCGACCAAGACGGTCACGCCGACTGCTATCACGCCGACTGCGACAGCGACCGTAACACCATCGCCGACAGCAACGCCCACCCTGACCGCGACCCTGACGCTGACGCCGACTCCGACCGCAACCTCCACTGCTGTCTTCAACGTAGTATTCGTGACATCGACGACCTTCGACGGTGACTTGGGAGGCCAGGCCGGCGCCGATGCGGACTGCGCGAGCCTCGCCGCGGCCGCAAATTTGCCGTCGGGCACCTACCGCGCATGGCTTTCGACTTCGAGCCTCGACGCTGTCGCCAAACTTGGAAGCGCGCGAGGCTTCGTGCGGCCCGACGGAGAGCCATTCGCCGATCAGGTTTCAAGTATCGCCGCCGGCATCATCCTGAATCCGCTCAACCTTGACGAGAGCGGCGTTGATGTCGGCCGTCAGAGCGTGTGGACCGGCACCACCGACGCGGGGACGGTAAACAACTCCGCCTCCTGCGCGGACTGGACGATCGGCACAGGCATTTCGTTCGGCGAGCAAGGTGTGAGCACCGGAGGAGCGAGCGCATGGAGCGACGACGCGGTTGAAACCGGTTGCAATTCGCCGGCTCACATCTATTGCTTCGACACCAGCCACGTCAGCACGCTGAGCGTGACGCCAGCGTCCGGGCGCATCGCATTCGTGTCCGAGGGATCATTCGCCACCAGCCAGGGCATGCCCAGCGCCGACGCTCTATGCCAAAGTGAAGCGGCCGCGGCCGGCTTGGCAAACTCCACTCAATTCCTCGCGCTGCTGGCCACTTCGACGGCGTCCGCCGCGTCACGCTTCGACATGTCCGCGATGTCGCCGCCATACGTGCGACCTGACGGCATCGAGATCGCCGACGCGCCGACGCTCGCCGCAGGGATCACTCTCAACAGCGGTATCTGGCAGCATGCGGATGGCGGCTACGTGACCGAGTTCGCGGCTTCGGTGTGGACGGGATCGACGTCGCCAAACGTCGTCGGCACGCCGGCAACCACCTGCCAGAATTGGAGCACGACGTTTGGGGCGGATACCGGGTCTGAAGGCGTGAGCAACGTCACCGACACCTGGTGGAATTCAGGTGCGAGCGCGTCGTGCGCCGCTTCTCTGCCGGTTTACTGCCTCGAGCAATAGGCCGCGGTCCGATTCCTTAATATTTTCTCGCTTGAGCGGAGCCTCGATGTATGCGAGAAGGATCGCCGGATCGGCGCAACGTCAAACGCGATTCAGGATCGCGATCCGCTCCGCGGCGGAAGCGAATCTCGTGAAGGAGGTTTCAAACATGGAAGTCGTGTCGAATGAGGTAACCGTCAGCACCGGCGCCGAGAAGATGCCGGCACATCTCGCGCGCCCCGCGTCCGGCGGCCCCTATCCGGGGCTGGTGGTTGTAATGGAAGCGTTCGGCCTCAACGATCAGATCAGACGCATCACCAATCAATTCGCGTCTGAGGGTTTCGTCGCGCTCGCTCCGAATCTTTATTTTCGCCAGCCCAACAACGTGGTCGGATACAACGACCTTCCCGGCGCTTTTCGCCTGATGGGCTCGGTCAACGACGATCAAGTCGTCGCGGACATGGGCGCCGCGATCGATCACTTCAAGGCGATGAAGGAAGTAGTAAAACCAGCGTTCGGCACCGTCGGATTCTGCATGGGCGGACGCATCGCGTTCCTGACCGCATGCCGCAACCCCGCTGTCAGAGCCACCGCGCCGTACTACGGCGGCGGGATCGTAAAGTCGCGGCAGCCTGGCGTGAAACCGCCGATCGAATATGTCGACGGCCTGAAAGCCACGGTGCTGGCCTTTTTCGGCGGCAAGGACGCGTTCATTCCGATCACAGAGGTGGACGAATTTCGCGACGCGCTGAAGAAAGCCGGCAAGCCGGCCGAGGTGGTCTTTTATCCCGACGCCGATCACGGCTTCATGTGCGACGATCGCCCGTCGTTCCATCCCGTGCATTCCAAAGAGGCGTGGGGGCGCACCATCGCGTTCTTCAAAGAGTATCTCGGCTGAAGCTGCATGGTCGCGTTTTGTTGAAATCATTTAGGCGGGCCGGTCTTCGCCGGCCCGTCTTTTTTCTCGCGATTGCAATTGCCATCGTCGCCGCCAACGCGTGCTATTCGTCCGACTACCGGCGCACGATGGCTGCGAACGTGTCGCTGCTTTCCGATCTGTCCGACAAGCTCGCCGACTACAGCCGCACCTTTTTCAAGCTCGACGATCGCCAGCTGTCGTCCGAGGAGATGGGCGAGTTCTACTACGCCTTCAACAAGGCCAACGCGTTCTCATCGTCGACGCCGCGCGAGTCGTCGCGTCCGTCGCATCGCGATTTCGTCAAGCTGCTCAACGCGTACGAGAAATTCGCGCACGCCGCCGACGAGTACCGGCTCGGCGGCAAGCCCGACCCCGCCATGCTCGCGTCATTGCTCTCGCAGCACGACCAGGTCCGCCACCTGGCCGGCAAAGTCACCGAAGATCTTCGGAACGAACCCGATTAGCACTGCGGAACGAACCCGACTGACTGCTCAACCCTTCCAGTGGTTGCCGTATTTGTCCAGGTACGCGACCTCGCTCACGGGACGCCGCTTAATCGGGCCGAACTTTCCATCCGGATATCCGATCGGCATCAGCGCGTACGTCTGGACCTCGGGCGGCAGCCCCAAAATCTCCTTCACCTCGTCCTCGAAAAACGTATGAATCGTCGTGAGCACCGTGCCGAGACCGAGTCCGCGACACGCGAGAATAATATTCTGTACGGCGGGATAGATGCTCGAGCCTGAGGTCCGCGCCAGGCTCTTCATCACGGCCGCAATCTCGGGCGGAAGCTTGGGCGGCATTCCCGGCGGCGCAGTCTGCTTGAGACACGCGAGCAACAGCACCGGCGCATCCGCCATGTGATCGATAAGGTAGGTCGCCGACGCCATCAGTTTCCGGTACGTGTCTTCGCTCATGTGCGCGGGCTTGACGCGATTCGCATACAGCGCCATCAAAATTCCGCCGCCCTTGCGATACACGTCGCCGATCTTTTTGCGCTGCGCCGCATCCTTGATGATCATGAATTCCCAACTCTGTTCGTTGCTGCCCGACGGCGCGCGAATCGCCGCGTCGAGCACTTTGGTGATCACGTCGTCGGGAACCGCGTCCGGCTTGAACCGCCTGAGCGATCGCGCCGAGTAAATTGCCTCGAAGAGTCCTATTTCTGCCATCGTTAAAGCTCCTGCTGCGGATTATTGACAGTCGGAGAATGCATCGGGCCGCGCAGAAAGAAAAGAGAAAAGCGGCCGCGCGATCGATCGCCGGCCGCTTCTTTTCAATTCGTCAATCAGCCGCGCGCGCGTCCGCTCACACCGGCGTGCGATTCGATTTCGGCGTGGCTTGCGGCCCCATCAGCATCTTGTAGACTTTCTTCGCGTCTTCGGGATCGGTCACCATCGGCCCCGGCTGATCGTGATGCTTCATTACCTTGTCGTCTTCCGTGAACGCGCGGACCGTCGCGCAGTACTCCAACAGCAAGCCGTTGGGATCGCGAAAATAGATCGAGCGGCACCATTCGTGATCGACTACCGGGGTTACGTCCACGCCGCGTCCGATCAGTTGCTCGCGCTTGGCTTCGAGCGCTGCCACGTCGTCGCAATGAAACGCGAAATGGTAGAACGCGCCCGGCAATCCCTGCGCGCTGTTGATGTCGGTCGCCCACTCTGTGGGCACGCCTGGAACTTTTTCCGGAGACATGAACGCCACCAGGCTGCCGTCGCCGGTGTTCAGGAAGACGTGCTTGATCTTGCCACCGTGCTCCGGCTCGATGATGTCCGACCACGCGACTTCCCAGCCCAACTTGGTCGTGTAGAACTCGATCGTGCGATCGATGTCGAGAGTCGCCAGCCCCAGATGGTGAACGCCCGTGCGCTTCATTGCCCCGCCTCCCTGGCCGTTGTTGGAAACCGCCGTCAGATCACTACTAACACGGCTAAATCCAGAGTCAAAGACTCCAGAACGATCGTTCAAGACTATCGTTCAGCCCCTCAATCCGCGCGAATCAGCTTATGCTTGATCGCATATCGCACCATCGCCGCCGTCGAGCGCAGCTCAAGCTTCTGCTTGAGATTGTCGCGATGCGCCTGCGCGGTCTTCACGCTGATGCCGAGCCGTTGCGCGACCTCCTTGGTAGTCGCGCCCTCGCCTATCAGCTTGAGCACTTCGCGTTCGCGACGGGTCGGACTCGCCGCGCGCGACGCGTTCGCCGGCGCGCCATTTCGCAACCGCGCGAGCACGATCGGCGCGATCGTCGGGCTCAGATACCGCCGCCCCGCGTGAACCGCGCGCACCGCGCTCAGCAATTCCACCGCCGCGTCGGTCTTGACCATGTAGCCCGCGCAGCCCGCCTCGCCGAGCGCCTCGAGCACGTATTCCTCGTCGTCGTATTGGCTTAACACCAGCACTTTGCACGCGGGCGTTTGTTTGGCGATTCGACGCGCCGCCGCGAGTCCGCCGATTCCCTGCATCGCGACGTCCATCACCACCACTTCCGGCTTCAGTTGCGCGGCGATTGCGACCGCCTGCTCGCCGTCCGCCGCTTCCGCGATCACCTCGCACTCCGTCGCGAGCACCATCCGCAGCGCCTCGCGCACGATCCGATGGTCGTCGGCGAGCATCACGCGAATCCGTCCGCGATCTTCCATCACGCCGGCTCCGGAATTTCGGCGACAACAGTCGTGCGCCCGGTTCGCGATTCCAGCGTCAATCTCCCCCCCATCAACTCCAGCCGCTCCCGCATACCCGCCAAGCCGGCGCCTTCGTGCTGGTCGGTGCCGATGCCGGCTCCGTCGTCGCTCACCGAAACGCGTGCGGCCGCATCGATTCTTTCGATCGTGACTTGCACCGACTTCGCCTGCGCATGCCTGATAGCATTGGCCATCGCTTCGCGAACGACCTGGAAGCACAGTTGCTGCACCGGTCGCGAAATTTTCTCCGCCGCGCCGTCGTCAACCCGCTGAACAAATTTCGCCGCCGCGCCCGCGCGCTTCAGCCGTGCGAACTCGCGCGCGATGGCTTCGTCGAGCGACGCGTTGCCGAGCGTGGCGGGACGAAGTTCGCGCGTCTTGCGGCGCAACTCGACCTCGACCTGCTTGAAGATCGCGCGCGCCGCTTCGCGCTTGCCCTCGAGCGCAATTTTCGCCGCCGCGATCAGCTGCGCCTGATCGTCGTGCAGGTCGCGCGCGATCCTTGCGCGCTCCTCGTCGACCGCCGCAAACATTCTGAGCGCAAGCTGACGCACCAGCGCGCTCCGCCGCATCGCGTCCCGCTGCATCACCCAGCTAGCTGCCAATGGCGCCAGCCGCTCGACCATCGCCTCTGCCATTGCCGCCGATGCGTGCGCGTCGCGCGAAGCAAGCGCGATTGCGCCCACCTCGAACGGTATGCAGACGTAGGAACCACCGAATATTTTGTCTTCGGAATATTGCCTGGCGTTATCGACGAGAGCGGCGGCGCGATCGCGCCATCGAGCAATCACGATCCGGCGCTGGAAACTTTCCGCCAGCGCGCTGCCGGCTTGCCCCAGGTCGAATTGCTTGCGGCCGGATGACGACGCGGCCACGACGAACGAGCCGCCGTCCGCGATCGCAACGATCCATTGGTCGAAGCCGGCTCCGCGCGCGACCAGCTCGCCAAAGCGGCCGAACCGTTCGTTCGGATGCGCGCGCTGCGCCTCGACAACCGCGTCGTCCAGGTGATTGGTCGCCGCGCGCTCAAGCCCCAACTCACGTTTTGCGCCGACCGCCTGGCGTCCGCTGTCGGCGCCGTGGACGCGCCAGAATTCGAGCGAAGCGCGCGCCGCGGCCAGCGCGATCTCGCTGAAAGCGGCCCGCGCCATAAGTTCAAGCGATGCTTCAAGTTCAGCGCGGGCTCGATCCGCCCCCGCCACCATCGCGATTCGCACCACGCTCGCGCCGTCGGTGAACACCGACGCCACAATCTGGCGCGCCTGGTCTACCTGGACCGGCGCAATTGCGTCGATTTCGCGATCGCTTAACGCGACTCTTTCAATCGATTCGTCTGGATCCGCCACACCGCGCCCGCTCTTCAACCCACCGCCCGCAACCGCATCACCGAGCCGATTTTCGAGCGCAACCAGAATCGCACTTACAATCGCGTCCCATCGCGAGTCTCCACGCGGTGCGCGCACGACCTCGTCGGCGCCCGCCACGTTCGATTGAAACGCGATCGCACATCGCTCGGCCGCGAGCGTCGCGGCCCCAAGCTCGGCGATGTCGGCGATCCGATCGTGCAAAAATGCCTGCCGCGAAGCCGGCGGCGGCGCGACTACCACAGGTTGTTCGCGATGCTTGAGAGCGTTCCCCAATCCGTTTTCCCCTTGATGATACGCGCGGTAGTCATTTAACTCCGCCTTCACAATGACTCTAAAGGGGGTGGGAGAAGATGCAACGCGTGTCGAGTTACCGAGAGAACACTTTGTTGCGAAGAGAACCGCTTTCTGTCGGCAAGATGCGCGCGGTGGAATCAGGATGCCGATAGGGGGACCGGTCGTCCCCCTATCGGCAGGAAATTCAGATCACGGAATCAGGTTCCAGAAGTCGTCGCATAGATGGTCGTTGCTGAAGGACCCGGTGGGCTCCACGACCGGAGTCGGCGGAATCAACGACTGGAACTGGTCAACGCTCGTGGCGTAGGGAGACCAGGTCGGCAAAGAGCCGCCGTTGGGATCGCCGCTAACCGCGAAATTCGTCCAGTAGTCGACCATCGCCTGCGAAAGTTCCTGCTGAGCGGTGGTGAACTCGAAGAAGAATCCGACGTCGAACAGGTACTGAACTTCGGACCCATGATACGCACCCAGTGGGAAACTCAGGCCGGCGGGCGTCGGTTGCGGTGGTGCGTTCTCGTCGTTGAACTCATAAGCATAGGTAGTCGTGAAATTCGAGAGCAGTTCATCGCCGTTGCGCGCAGAGCAAGCGAATATCCCGTCGGTGCCGGAAGTGCCGAGCATCTGGCCGCCCGGCGGCACGTATGGATAGACGATTTCAACGATGGGTCCGAGCATTGGTCCATACAGCGCGATGGTGGCGTCCTCGTATTCAGCCTCAGTCAGGATCGGATTGCCTGCGAGGTCGTACTCATCAGCGACGAAGATGCGCCATTCATCGTGATTCGTGCCGGCGATGACGGGGACCTGGTTGAACGTGCCGGTCGCAAACGCCTGCGCCGGTGTCTCCGTAAGCAGCGTGCCGTCCACGAAGGCGTACAGGGTGCCGGGCTCGACGCTCACCAGCTCAGTGCTGGAAACCGCGCGCAGGCAGGCGGCTGTACTGCATCCGAGGCCGCTCGCGACCGAGTCGCCACCAGGGACCAGACTTCCCGGAGGGGGGTTCTCGCCCACCGACAACGTCACGACCGGTTGAATAAAAGTGTCGAACAGGAGATAAGAGCCGCTTTCGGCAATCGCATGCGAGAACAGCCCGGCCGCGGTAGGTGACGCGAGGTTGCAATAGACGCTGTGGCCGCCGGCGGACTCGCCGAAGATAGTAACGTTGCTCGGGTCGCCGCCGAAGGCCGCGATATTTTTCTGCACCCATTGCATCGCGAACTGCTGATCCATGAGGCCGTAATTCCCGGCGTCGTGACCTTCACTGTCGAGTGCGGTCTGCGCGAAGAAGCCGAGATAGCCGAGGCGGTAGTTGATCGTAACGACGATCACGTTGCCGGGCGCGAGGAGCGGCGTCGGGTCATAGTCGGAGCCCGCGCCGGCAGTCAGCCCGCCGCCGTGAATCCAGAACATCACCGGCATCGCGCCGCCATGCTTGTTGGCGTTCTTCTTGAAGTTGGGCACGTAGACGTTCAGGAACAGGCAATTCTCGCTGCCCGAGCCGTCAGGCTGGGTGCATTGGCTGCCGAACGACGACGCGTCGAGCAGGCCCCGAAACTGTCCGTACGGCTGCGGAGGCATCCAGCGCAGGTTGCCGACGGGAGGCGCGGCATACGGGATTCCGAGGAACTCGGTGATATTCCCGTTGATGACGCCCTTGAGAGGTCCGCTCTCGGTCACGATGGCGGGCGTCTTGGCCATGGAGCCATTGCCGACGCTGTCGTGACGAACCTTGCTCGCGTGCGTGGCCTCTGCGTAGAGCGACGTATGAGCGCCCGCGGCGGTGACGGTGCCAAGCGTTATCGCACAGGCGGTCACGAGCGCGAGCACGAGATTTGAGGTAGATCCGGCGCGGACGGCCCGCCGGAAGCGGTCGCTACGTGGGTACATTGCATCCTCCACCGCGTCGGCTCGCCGGAGAACGGGCGGCGAGCTTGCGCGTGCTGCGGGTTATGTCGGAGGCGGCGCGAGGCGCAAGTCACCCGCAAATACGGGGCAGGCAGTTTGCGCCAGGCGACTCTCCAGAAACGGCTCTAGCTCGCGACTAGTACCCGCCGTGTACAAAGAAAGTCAAGTCAGAATTTACACTGTGGAATCCCGGCCCCGTTCCTATAGCTCGCTGTCAGTATCGTCGAGCGCGACGAGTGCCGGGTCACTATCGGAAATGAAATCGATCCGGGCCGCTGGCCTGCCTGACATCAATTCATCGATGTTCTCCGCGACTCGATCGACGAATCGTTCTTGTCCCGGCAGCTCGTCCATCCGATTGTAGAGCACGACGATGCCCCGATCCTGCTGCGGCGCGAATTCAAGGTGAGCCGTATACCCCGGAGTGGTGCCGCCGTGCTCGAAGCGGAGCGACTGAAGATCAAACAGCCAGACCAGCGCCACCTCGGTATTCTGCTTGACGATGCCTCGAAGCTCGTGGTCCAGCACCATCGCGGCGGGCAGTGTCGCGCCAGGCGAACCGGGAGCGGCTCCGGCGGTGTAACGCTCGGGATGGAGATTGGCGTCCAGATACGCGAGCAGGTCTCTGACCGTCGACTTTGCACCCACCGCACCGCCGAAGATTCCTGTCTCGCCAACTCCCGCGTCCACCGGCTCCAGCATAGCGCCGTGTCCCTGGATAACTCTCTGTTTCTGCTCCGCCGAGAGCGCGAACGCCGTGTCGTTCATGTGGATCGGTTCCGTGATCTCGGTTTTGACCAGTTGCGCGTACGGAACACCAGCGCGCCTGGCAAGCGCCTCTCCGAGCAGGCCGATTCCGAAGCTGCTGTACAGATACGACGCGTTGGCGGGTCTGGTCGTACCGTGACTCTTGAGGAACTGGTGCAACGCGACGCGGTCGTAGTCGGCAAATGGATTGCTCGGATCCTTCGGGTCGAAGTTGTCGGGAACGCTCGGAAGCCCCGAGCGATGAGTCGCGAGGTCGAGCAGCGTAATTTCGGCGCCCGCCGGCCCGCGATCGATGTCCGGAAAAAGCAGTGGGCCTACCGGTTCGCCGAGGCTGACTTTTCCCTGCTCTGCAAGTTGCGCCAGCGCGAGCCCGGTGAGGGTCTTGGTGACCGAACCGATCTCGAAAATGGAGTCCGCGCGGGCTGCGCCGTAAGTGAACACGCGACTCTGGCCGTGATCGATTACGCCGATCGCCACTCCGCAACCGGTCGACTCTTTCAGCAGGCCGTTCTTCACGACCGGCGCGAACTCGGCGTCGAGAGCCCGCTCCAGGTCCGTCAGTGCGATCGGCGCCCTTGCCGGAAGTTCGGCCCCTTGAGTCGCCGCCGACGAGCCGAAGCTCCACACCCCGAGGTGCAGACCAGCGACGATAACCGCGCTCAGCACCACCAGCGATTTGAGCCCTCTGACTAGATTTCCTTTCGAAAGCCTATACGGCATGTATCGCATCCGCGAACTCCAAACATCACCGCACCCGATCGTTCCCTTCTCTCCAGGGAAGGCGCCGCGGGTTAGGTTAGCGAGCGTCGTCCGCCATGCGGCAACCTTTCTGTCAGGGATGTCCGGAATCTGACGGCTTTGACAACTCGTCGCCGAGCGCTTTCATCTCGGCGCCAAATGCCGTCCAATCGCCGGCGCGGATTGCCTCCATCGCGCGATTGTAATGCTGCGCCGCGCTCCCCATGTCGGGTTTGCCGGGGCCCGCAGCGCCCTGCGCGATCGACTGCGGCGCCGATTCGTCCGCGATTGCCTTGGCGATCGTCGGGGCTGGCGGGGCTTCGTTTTGGAATAGGGCTGCCAGCGTCAGGTCCAGCGTATCGCCCATCACCACGCGATCGCTGTACGACGCGATCACTCTCTGCAACTCCGGCAACTGGCCGTTTTCGGCGCGGATGAACAGCGGCTCGACGTAGAGCAGCGAGTCCTGGATAGGTATCACGAGCAGGTTGCCGAGCAGGACCTTCGAGCCCATCTGATTCCACAGCGAAAGTTGCCGGGAAATTTCGGGGTTCTGATTGATGCGCGCCTGGATCTGGTAGGGACCGTAAATCAGCTTGTCCTTCGAAAATGCATACTCGAACAGATGACCGTAGTCCGCGCCGTCGCAGCGCGCGGCCATCCACGCAATCATGTTGTCGCGCCCCGACGGCACCATCGGCAGCATCAACATGTATTCCGCCTGGGTCTCGCCCGGCAGCCGCATGATCACGTAGTACGGCGTCATCGGGACCGTCTCGCCGGCGTAGTTTTCGCGCGGAAATCCCCACAAGTCCTCGCGGTTATAGAAGACCTGCGGATCGGTCATGTGATAGGTGCGGAAAGTGTCGGCCTGGATCAGAAAAAAATCTTCCGGATAGCGTATGTGCGCGCGCAGTTCGGGTGTCATCGCCGACATCGGCTTGAACATCGCGGGAAACACCCGCTCCCAGGTCTTGATGATCGGGTCGTCGTGATCCGCCACGTAAAAGTCCGTGTCGCCGGTGTACGCGTCGACGACCACCTTGACCGAATTGCGGATGTAGTTAATCCCGTCGGCGTTGCGCTGCGAATAAGGGTAGTGATCGCTGGTGGTGTAGCAGTCGACGATCCACACCATGCGCCCGTTGAGGATCACCGCGTACGGATCGCGGTCGAGATTCAGGAACGGCGCGATGTACGCGATGCGGTCCTTGATGTTGCGCCGGATCATGATTTTGCTCTTCGCCACGATATTCTCGGTGACGAGCAGATTGATGTCGCGATAGAAGATGCTGAACAACAGCCGGCGAAAAAATCCCGCCACCGGCACGCCGCCCGATCCGCCGTAGTACGAAAAAACGTTGTCGGCGCCCTTGGGATAGTCGAACTCGGGCGTCGCCGAATCGACGACCGCGTAGTTATCGCGCGCCTCGCCAAAATATACCGCGGGCTGCGTCACCTTCAGCCCCACGTCCGAGACCGCCGGTATATCCTTGATATAGAACACCGGCAGCCCCTCGGTGTCCTTCTTGTTGACCGGGCTCATCGCCAGCCCCGCGCCGTGCGTGAATTTGAGATGCTGATTGACCCAGGTCTGCGCGGTCTCCGGCAGTTGGTCGATATTCATCTCGCGCGGCGACAGCATCACTTCGGTGTACTTGCCCTCGATCCAGTAGCGATCGATATCGACGTCGCGAAAGTCGTAGTAGGTGCGAATTTCCTGCAGTTGGCGGTAGGTGTCGATCAGAGGCCGCGGGTCCCACAGCCTGATGTTCTTGACCGTCGTCGAATCCTGCTCGAGCGCCGCCGGCGTCAGCTCGCCCTGTCCCGCAAACGGCTTCACGTCGACGGTGTCGAGCTTGTACGCGTGCCGCGTCGCCTCGATATTGCGCTCCAGGTACGGACGCTCGACCCGCAGCTCGTCGGGCTTCACCCACAACCGCTCGATAACCGGCTGGATAAAATTCATGATGAGCGCGGGGCCGAACACGATTACGAACGCCGCCACCGGAATCCGCAGTCCGCCCTCGCGCGCGTTGTACATGCACATCGCGGCGGCCGCCAGCGAAAGCGCGACCAGCAGCCACAGCCCGGGCTGCCACAGGATTCGGTCGACGTAGCGCAGCCCGAACACGACGCCGTTGGTATGTAACAGCAGGTCGAAGCGCCCGAGCCAGTAACTCATCGCGCGCTGGATAAAGAACAATCCCAACAGCACCGACATTTGCGCCGCCGCGCCCGGCGCCACCCGCGGCGGCGTTTCCTTGAAGTCGAGCGCCCCGCGCGCCCAGTAGACCGCGATCGCCATTCCCGCCGACAGCACGATCAGCATCAGGAACAGGTCGCGGATCTCCTCGAGCAGCGGCACCGTGAAGATGTAAAAGCCGATATCGTTGCCGAACGCGTGCTCGACGATTCCGAACGGCACCCCGTAGAAGCCCTTCAGGTAAATGTCCCAGCTCGCCGCCTCGCCTTGCGCCGCGAACAGCGCCAGCAGCGCCGCACCGCCCGCGACAATCACGCGCCACGGCACCCGTTCGCCGAGCGCGCGAATCAGCTCGGGCAGATTGACCTCGACCATCTCATCGGGGCGCCGCACCACGCGCAGCCGCTCGTGATTGCGACTCGAGCCAATCGCAATCAACCCGCTCACGAAGATCGCCACGAACGCGACCAGCCAAACGACCAGAAAAATTGCGATTTCCGCGCCGACAGTCGTATTGAAAACGCCGCGGAAGCCGAGTCCCCCGTACCACAGGTAGTCGACCAGCAGCTGGTCAACCACGCTCAGCAGCACGAGCGCGACGATAACGATTGCCGCAAGGGCGATCAGAATATTGCGCGGCCGCATCAACGTGCTGTGCTATTCGCCCCGGCCAATTTGGCTGACGTGTTCCCGCACCACGTCGGGCGGGCAGAGCCAGATGAAAACCTTGAGCGAGAGATAGCCGATGACAATCCAGTCGAGTTCGCCGACGATTGGGATCATGTCGAGCTCAAGCGCCGGCGGCGTCAGCATCAGCGCCAGGCCCATCCACGGCACCAGCTTCGCCAGCGTCGGCACGCGTTCGTCGGTCATCAGCCGATAGAAGACCCGGACGAACTGCGGCAGGTACATCACCAGCCGGCTCAGTTGCATCGGCCCGAGGAATTGCATGCGAAGTATTCTGGAAAACATCAGCTTGACCCGACTACATCATACTCTAGCACAGTGCGACGCCGAAGATGTCCTGGGGCGTTTTTGTTACAATTAGCACAGACCGAGGAGGGCGAAGCGGAGTGAAGAGGCACATGGCGCTGGGCGATTTCCTGGTCGCGTACCTGCGCAAGATCGGCGTGTCGCACGTCTTTGGCATCCCCGGCGACCTCGCGCTCAAGCTGTTCTTCACGCTGGGCCGCAAGCACGGGATGGAAATCATCACGCTGTCGCACGAGCCGGGTGTCGGCTTCGCCGCCGACGGCTACGCGCGCGCGACCGGCAAAATCGGCGTCATCTGCGTCACCTACGGCGCCGGCGGCCACAACATGGTCAATCCGGTCGCGGGATCGTTTTCGGAACGCGTGCCAATCCTGATTTTCTCCGGCGGCCCCGGCGAAGAAGAACGTAAACTCGGCACGTTGATTCATCACCAGGCCCGCGAGATCGATTCGCAGCGCCGCATCTACGACGAAGTCACTTGCGCCCACGCCGTCCTGACCGATCCGCGCACCGCCGCGCATGAGCTGCATCGGGTCGTGAAGCGCATCTGGGCCGAGCAGCGGCCTGGCTACGTCGAGATTCATCGTGATATGGTTGATCGCAAGATCGAAGTCCCCGAAGAGCTGATCGAATGGGACTGGCGGCTGCACTTCCAGGAATCCGACGCGCGCAAGGTCGACGAAGCGGCGCACGAGACTGCCGCGATGTTCAACGAGAGCCGCAAGCCCGTGCTGATCGCCGGCATCGAGATCCACCGCTTCAAGGCGTCGCATGACCTCGTCGAGCTGGCTGAAAAAATGGGCGCGCCGGTCTTCACCACCGTGCTCGGCAAGGGCGCGTTCCCGATGGACCATCCGCTGTACATGGGCGTGCACGTCGGCCCGATCAGTCCGCCGTCGATCGTCGCGCGGATGGACGCCTCCGACTTCGTACTCAACCTCGGATGTCTCAAAACCGACATGAACTTCGGCAATCGTCCGCCGCATGTGATTCAAGGCAGGACGGTGTGGGCCGTCGATCGCAAGGTCGAGGTCAAGTATCACACCTACACCGACGTCGGCGTGCGCGATTTCGCGCGCGCGCTCCTGCGCGAAAAGCTGCGACGGCATCATGAACAGGTTCACTACGCCGACAATCTTCGCGAGATCGCGGTGCGCAACGGCAAACCGGTCAAGGTCGCCCAGATTTTGTCCGCGGTCAACGAATTCCTGGCCGACAAGCGCGACTACCTGGTCGTCGCCGAGTCGGGCGACATGCTGTTTGGCGGGCTCGACATTCGCGTGCCGCACAACAACGCTTACTTCGCGCAAGGGTTCTACGCCTCGATGGGATTCGCGGTGCCGGCCTCGCTCGGCGCACAAATCGGCAGCGGTCTGCGTCCGCTGGTGATGTGCGGTGACGGCGGCTTTCAGATGACAGGCCCCGAAATTTCGCAGGCGCCCGCCAAGGGCGTGAATCCGATCGTGGTGGTGATCAACAATGGCGGATGGGGCATCTTCCGGCCGATTGCCGAGCGGCGCGAACTGCTCGACATTCCGTCGTGGCCGTATGCGCAGCTCGCGCGCGATTGGGGCGGCGAAGGATTCGAGGCGACCACCGTCGAGCAGTTGCGCGACGCACTCAGGGCTGCGCACGACTGCAAATCGTTCGCCATAATCGACGTGCGCGTGGAACGCGACGACCTGTCGCCAGTCACGGTGAAGTACATCAAGGCGGCGGCGAAACGCTCGCAGGCGCCGGCCGAGCAAGCGGCGCGCGGGAATTCGCATTCATGACTGATTCAATCGAGACTGACGCGCTCAAGGCCGCCGCGCTCGAAAAATATCGGCGCGCATATCGCGACTTCAGATGGGAGACGCCCGAGCACTTCAACTTCGCCGCGGTCATCGACAATTTCGCCGAAGATCCGCGCCGGGTTGCGCTCCTCTGGGAGGACAGCGAGGGCAATCGCGCGCGGCTGACCTTCGCGGATATCGCGGCCCAGTCCAGGCGCATCGCCAACGTTCTCGCCGGCCATGGAATCCGGCGCGGCGACGCGGTCATGCTGGTGCTGCCGCGAATCACACTGTGGCAGGCCGCGTATATCGGCGCGCTCAGGCTCGGCGCGATCGTAATCCCGTGCACCTCGATGCTCCGCGAGAAGGATCTGATCTATCGCGCGAACCATTCCGGCGCGCGCGCGATTATCGCCGCCTTCGAGCATGCCGCGATGATCGCCGACCTACGCAAGGAATGCCCCAGCCTCGAGCACTACCTGATTGCCGGCGCCGCGCGCACCGGATGGGTCAGCCTCCAGGAATACATGGGTCACTCGTCGCCGGCGTTCAAGCCGGCCAATACCAAATCGTCGGACCCTGCGATTTGCTATTACACTTCCGGCACGACCCGGGAGCCGAAGGCGGTTCTGCATAGTCACTCCTATACTTACAGCCTTCGTTTCACCGGACTTGACTGGCTGGACGTGAAGCCGGGCGATATCCATTGGACGACCTCGGACACCGGCTGGGCCAAGGCTGCGTATGGCGTGCTGTTCGGGCCGTGGATGAACGGTGTGACGACCTTTATGTACAACGGCCGCTTCGACCCGGCGAAAGAGCTCGAGCTGATCAAGCGCTACGGAGTTACTACTTTCTGCGCGTCGCCGACTGAGTATCGAATACTCATTAAAGAGAATTTGGCCGATTACTCATTGCTTACCAAACTGAGGCATTGCACCGGCGCGGGCGAGCCGCTGAATCCCGAAGTGATCGAAGTCTGGCGCGAGAAGATGGGACTCACGATTCACGACGGCTATGGACAAACGGAAACGACTATCCTCGCCGCGAACATGCCCGCGATGCCCGTGAAGCCGGGCTCGATGGGCCTGCCGTTCCCCGGCCACGACGTGCGCGTGCTCAACTACGACCTGGTCGAGACCAGGATAGAAGAAATCGGCGAGATCGCGGTGCGAGTGAGTCCCGAGCGGCCGCCTTCCCTGTTTCTTGAGTACTGGAAAAATGCTGAAGAGACCGCGGGCGTGTTTCGCGGCGATTGGTACCTGACCGGCGACCAGGCCACGCGTGACGCCGACGGCTATCTATGGTTCGTCGGCCGCGCCGACGACGTGATCATTTCCGCCGGCTACCGAATCGGCCCGTTCGAAGTCGAAAGCGCCCTGCTCGAGCATCCGGCCGTAATGGAATCCGCGGTGGTCGCGAGTCCCGACGCAGACCGCGGCTCGATCGTCAAAGCCTTTGTGAAACTGAGACCCGGCGCCGAGCCGGGCGAGCGGCTGATCACCGAATTGCAGGAGCACTGCAAGCGCGTGACGGCCCCGTATAAATACCCGCGCGAAATAGAATTCATCGACGAGCTGCCCAAAACAGTAAGCGGCAAAATCCGCCGCGTCGAGTTGCGCCGCCAGGAAGAATCGCGCAAGGGTAAATCTGTTTGAGTTCGAAGAGACGCTTTCGACATTCAGAGATTGGGAGAAGCACAGTGGCAAAGACTTTTGGAGCAGAATCGACAGCGGACGAAGTCCTTGAGGGCGTCGATCTTTCGGGCAAGCGCGTGCTTGTGACTGGCGTCTCGGCCGGCCTCGGCGTCGAGACCGCCCGCTCGCTCGTCGCACACGACGCCACCGTCGTCGGCACGGCGCGCGACCTGGCGAAAGCGCGGCGTGCTCTCGCGGAAGCGGGCAACCCACCGGTAGATCTTGTCGAAATGGATCTCGCGTCGCTCGCCAGCGTGCGCAAGGCGGCGAGCGATTTGCTCGCGCGCGCCCAACTCTTCGACGTGATCATCGCAAACGCCGGCGTGATGGCGTGTCCGCAGGGCAAGACACAGGACGGCTTCGAAACCCAGTTCGGGACCAATCACCTGGGGCACTTCGTATTCGTCAATCGGCTGGTGCCGCTCCTGAAGTCCGGCGCTCGGGTCGTCACGCTCTCTTCGGCCGGTCACCAGATAAGCGATGTCGACCTCGAGGATCCGAATTTCGAGCGGACTCCTTATCAGGCGTTTACCGCGTACGGCCGCTCGAAGACGGCAAATATTCTGTACGCGGTGGCTCTCGACAGCCGGCTCAAGGGACGCGGCGTGCGCGCGACCTCGATACATCCGGGCGGAATCCAGACCGAGCTCGGGCGCCATATGACGCCGGAACTCGTCGAGCAGATGATGGCCCGCATAAACCGCGGTGCAAAACCCGGTCAGGCGCCGGCGTTTCGTTTCAAGAGTGTCCCGCAAGGCTCGGCGACCTCGGTTTGGGCCGGCTTCGTTGGACCAGCCGATGCGGTCGGCGGACACTATTGCGAAGACTGTCACGTATGCGAGGTGAACGACGACGCGACCTCGCGCGTCGGCGTGCGCTCATACGCTCTCAACCTCGCGCACGCGAACGACCTATGGCGCAAAAGCGAAGAGATGGTAGGCGAACGCTTCCCATTGTAGGTCACATCGTTTTTCTTTCTTAAGCACTGGGTGCAGGGGTCACCCCTGCCGAAGGAAGTGTGAAACCCACCGCGGGTTTCACATTCAATTAAGTGATTTACCTTCCAGATCCGACGACCTCTCATACCGCGGCCGCAGGACTTCCATGACATGCGCCGGCGCGCGCCCTGCATTTCCATCGAAAGGCGGCTGCGGATCGTATTCAATACCCACCTGGATCGCGTGCGCCACGGTATCGCCCGCAACGCGGCGCACCAGATGCAGCGCCATGTCGATACCCGCCGAAACTCCGGCCGCCGTGATAATTTTACCGTCCTCGACGATCCGCTCCGAGCGCGGCTCGGCGCCGAACTCGCGCAGCTTCTTCAGCCGCGCCCAATGCGTAGTCGCCGGCTTCTCGTTGAGGAGCCCGGCCGCGCCCAGCACCAGCGATCCCGTGCAGACCGACGTAGTCCATTGCGTGGTCGCATCGATCTGTCGGACCCACTCGAGCATGTGAGGTTTCTCGCGCACCTGTTGCTCGCCCCTTCCGCCCGGCACAACCAAAATGTCGGCGCCGGTCACGTCGGCGATTGAATAGTCTGCCACCAGGCCGAGCGATCGCGGGTCGGCGCGCTTGATACCCGCGGTCTCGGCAACGAACATCACCTCGGCGCCCGGGATTCGGCAGAGCACTTCGAACGGACCAACCGCATCGAGCGTGGTCAGGTCATCGAAAATCAAGAAGACAATTCGCACGGGGTTCTCCTTTTTCTTAAGGCGCTCAATTTTTGATGGAAGCGGCTCCGATATGCGCTGGGCGGCACGTGCAGCCTGCGGATAAACGCGCGGCGCATAGATTCGCGCGTGCCAAAGCCGCACTCGGACGCGATCGAATCGACGCCGTCGGCGGATTCTTCCAAACGGCGGCGCGCCGCGCGAGCGCGTCAACCGACAGATCGGCGCCGAGATGGTCCGCAATCCAGCGCTGCAAGTCGCGGATCGGCTCGCGATCCGCGACTTGCGCGCTTAGCTGCACGGAAAATTGCGATTGGCCGCCGGGACGGCGCAGGAACATGACCAATTCGCGCGCGACGGCCAGAGCAACGTCGCGGCCGTGGTCATCCTCGAGCAGCGCCAGCGCCAAATCGATTCCAGCGGTCACGCCGGCCGAAGTAAATATTTTGCTGTTGCTGGCGCGCACGAAAATCGGATCGGTCTCGACCGACACCGCCGGATACCGCGCCGCGAGCCGCTCGCATTGCCGCCAATGCGTGGTCGCGCGCAGTCCGTCGAGGAGACCAGCCTCCGCGAGCAGAAACGCTCCCGTACATACCGAGCAGAGGCGGCGAGTGCGGCGGATGGAGCTACGCAGCCAGTCCAACAACGCGCGATCGCGGAGCGCGGCGGTGGTTCCGCGCCCGCCTGCCACCAGGATCGTGTCGATAGGCCGCGCACCTGCGCTATCGAACGGTCCGCAATCAGCCGAATGCCCGATGAAGTCGCGAACGGTCCCGCTTTGGCAGCCGCTATTTCCACCGTGTAGGCGGGAATCCGCCACCCGCGCTCTTCGGTAAGCAAGCGCGCGGCGCGTCCGAACACTTCCAGCGGGCCGGTGATGTCGAGAATCTGCGCGTCGGGAAACGCAACCATGACGACTCGGCGGGTGCGGAAACTGGTTGAGTTGCGCGCAATCGCGAGCCGCGACTTTTGCCGTTTCGCGTTCATCGAGGCGAATTATCGCGCGCATCGATGCTGGCAGCAATGGGTATGCTGCCACACTTACTGCCATTCGCGGCTACGCGGCGGACATCTTCAATGAATAGGTTGCGGTGTCGTTGTCGAAGTCGGAGCCGCCTCGACGGCTCGCATCGGCAGCGCGGCGCGAAATCCCGGCTGAAGCATCAGCAAGCCGACCGCGCGCGAGAGCGCTACCGACAACGACTCTGCGGGTTCCGTCTCGAGCGGCAGAAAGACCTCTGCGCCGACCGGATTCGGCGGTTCATTCTCGATGCCGCTGATCTCGCCCGTGTAGAGCATCGCGCCGGCGCGACTCTGGAGCCGGTACTTTACGCGGACCACCGCGTTCATCGTGAAGTACTGGCCGTGTAGGGTCTGGTTCGAGCCGAACCGCTTGTTCACTTCGAGTTGGTCGAGTTCGGAAGTAAGGATGAAATCCGTGCCCTCGGGCGGCTTGCCGCCGTCCGCATTGGAGTCCGTCGGCACTGGCACCAGGCCGGCGTCACCCAGTCCCTTGATCAACGCGTCGTTGAAGGTGCGAGCCGCATCGGTGACCATGAGCTGAGCCTGGGCGGTGCCGTCGGCGGTGTAAATCATGCCGGCTTCGGTGTCGGCGCCGCCGAAATTCCCGGCCGTGGGAGCCACCGCAACCCGGACCGGACGGAAAACATTCTGCGAGCCGGCCACGATGCCCGGCAGATAGCGAACCTCGAGACGCGTGCGCGGGTTGCATCCGGTCAGCAACGTCACGAGCGCGAACGCGACCATCGCGAGGCAGTCGCGACTACGATTGCGGCCGCGACACTGCAGGATGCCGGTCCCTCCACCAGAAGACGAAGACCACGAGCAGCAGCACAAATCCGGCCACGCCAATCCATCGCGACACCTGATGCGCCATCATCAGCGCGGGATACAACTCGTCGCCGACCAGGTAACCGACAGTGACAACCAGCGAGCACCACACAATGGCGCCGAGTATGTTCCATCCGAGGAACTGGAGGAACGGCATCCCGCACGCACCCGCCATCGGACCCGCCATGAATCGCACGCCGGTGATAAATCGCGCCATGAAGACCGCCTTGCTGCCGTGGGTCTGAAAGAATAGCTGCAGGCGTTCGTAGCGCGTGCGCATGAAGGGGAACGTGACTGCCAGCCGCGCCAGCACGCGTTGTCCGCCGGTGCGCCCGATCACGTAGCCGCAACAGTCGCCCGTCACCGCGCTGACGATTACGACGACGTATACGAATCGCAGATCGAGCAGCACCTGCCCCGCGAGGAATCCCGCGGCGAGCATCACGGTTTCCTCGGGCACCGGAACGCCGAGGTTGCCGACGAACACGGCAATGAAGATGCCGAGATAGCCCCACGTCGCGAGCAAATCCGCGATATGCGCGGGGTCGGTTAACCCATGCATTGAAAATCCATCTGTCGCGAAGCCGGCGCCACTTCCCACCCCCGGCTCGGCCCTCTCTAGCTTGCCGGATCGAGGATGCCAGCGTAAGAGGCTCCAGCTCGATCAAGAGCTAGGATGGCGGGAACGAAGCGGCCGGGCGGCGTCGCAGTATAATCAGGATGATTCCAATGATCGCGGCAATAGCTACCAGGTTACGGTAGATGAGATGACGATGCGGGGGCGTCGCAGTGAGATCGTGGCGCCGGTAGAGTCGCAGGTATCCGCTGTCGAGAATCTGGTCGTAGCCTGCGGGAATTTCGCCCAGCTCCGCCGGTGGAGGAACCTGCTCCAGGATATACGGCGGGCGCGCTGCCATCGCGTCGGAGAGATCGCTCATCCCGCGCACGCGGCCGCCCATCTGATAGAGATTGTCCGGATGATGATCGATTTCGATCGGATCGTCGTCGATTCCGGTAAGGATCGGGAACTGTACGAGCGACCACGACGAGGTATCGTGCGCGAGATGAAGAATATGAGTCGCGCTCGTGATGCGTCCCGCGGCGATCTCCTTCTCCAGCAAATCGATTAGCGGGCGCTCCTGGTCGCCGAATGTCCAGCGCCGATCAGAATGTCCCGACCAGTAGCCCTCGGCCGCCGTCTGCAGGTTGAACGCCCACTGCTCGGTGATCGAATGCTCCACTGAATCGTAATCGACCGGATCGGTTATCTGGTACCAGGGATAGATGAGCAGCGTCATCAGGATAAAAAATACCGCCGGCCGCGACCAACGATCGTAAGCGAGCGCAATCGCAAAGCCCGCGGGAAAGATGACAAAGTACGGGCACCAATAGTCCCATAGCTTTATCGCCACGTCCCACAACATCATTACCGACGTATTCTGATACTGCGGCAGATGAGCCAGCGCGTCGATATATTCGCCGACCAGGCCAAGACTGAGCGCCACCGCCACCAGCGCGGCATAAGGAATTGGCGCGTGGTCGTCGCGCCACGAAACAGCAATCGCGGCGACCAGTCCCGCGAAGCAAAATAGCATCAGCAGCGGAAGATCCTCGGCGACCTTGTGAAACAGCGAAAATCGCTCCTGCGCCTGGCGTACCAGAACCGCGAAGATGAACGCCGCGATGACCGAGGTGTTCAAAACGCGCAGCACGCCTCGATTGCCGACCAGCGACGTCAGCGGAAGCGTCGTGCTCGCCACGACGATCATCGCGATTCCTGCCACGATTGATAAGGCAAGGACGAAATACGGCAAGTGGTGCGCCGTCGAGATGAAAATGTCGGGCACCGCAATCAGTGTCGTACCAGCCAAACAGATCAGTCCGGCGATAAATCGCCGATAGTCACTTTCAACCGCCCAGAACAAGACCCCGGCGGACGCAACTATCATCGCGAAGCCGCCATCGAGTGAGTGCGAAGCGACCGCGGCGCCGAGAATCATCGCGCCGAGCGCGATCAACGTCCTCCTATGCGAGGGGTCGAGGAAAAACGCCAGCGCGAGTCCGATCAGCGCAAAGTCGACCGCGGTGCCGCGCACCCCCTGCGCTCGCCGGAACAGACACGTCCAGAACAGCAGCAGCGCCGCGATGCCGCCGGCGGTGTCATTGAACAGCGTCTTGCCCAGGCGCCAGCTCGCAAAGATCATGAGCGCGCAAATCGGCAGCATCGCCTGCGACTGCGCCAGCGCTCCCGCCCCGGCGTGCAGGTCGGCGCCGAGGCCGAGCATCGCGAGGAACAGCTCGAGACCGGGCGTCTGCGCGGCCGGTCCCCAGACTCCATAGGCCGCGTTGTCGAACGGCAGATACACGCCGAACGTGATGATCCGCTGCACCGACGACGGCACCGCAAGCACGTCCATGAACGGCGCCACGGGAGAGGCCAGTTGCAGCGGCAGCATCGAGACAGCGAGCAATCCCGTCGCGAGCAGAGCAAGCTTCTGCCCCGTCGTTGGAGCCACGTGAGAAATCTTTGGCGGATGAAACCAAAGCCACACAGTGCCCAGCGCCAGCAGCGACCACAGCGCGCTGGTGTTGAACAGCCCCAGCGGGCCCAGCAAGACGCCGAGAAAATAGCCGAGCGCCCACAATCCGCCGACGCCGCCCAGAATAGCGTCCGCCAGATCGATCTCAGGATCGATTCGCACTATCAGGCCGGTGATTACCGCCGCGCTCCACGCCCAGAAAATCCAGATGCGGACCGTCGCCCACAACGTCGCTGGCAACACCTCCGACATTCCATGGATCGCTTCCAGCCAGCTCAGATGGTACGGGAAGTCACGCAGACGCCAGATGGCGATGACAGTAATAAACGCCAGCCCTAGCCATACCGCGGGCCAAAGGCGCTCGTCGCCGCGGTCGCTCAGCCTTTCCGTTCCACTCTCCAAATTACTATCGACGCCGCGAAGGTCGCGAGCGTGATCCATAGTGCGAGTCCTATGTGAGCAGGCGTGAACTCCAGGTCCACGCTATGATGCCCCGCCGGCATCCTAACGGCGATCAGGCCTCTCTCATCGGAGAGTTCACCATCGCCGCGCAAGCGCCATCCCGGGTACAGATTCTGATTCACAACCAATGAGGTCGCGGCCGGCGCGTTGACGTCATAGCGGAGGTGGTTCGGCGTCCACAGTGTTTGATCGACCGTTCCAGGGCCTAGCAGGTAATACTCACCCCTGTAGCCCGCCTGGTTGTATCCTAGTGGGTTCTCGGGAATATCGTTATAACCATACCCCTGGCAGTTAACCGAACCCATATTCGCCTGGTTGATCTCAGTCATCGTACCGGTGTTCATAGTCCAGTACTGTTTGAAGTATGCGGAGTAGGGATACGGTTCGATTGGGTATAGGAATAGATACCGCGAATTCGGTGCCCCGACCATCCAGCTATCTACGAAGCCTAGCACCAGCAGAGCAACCGCAATCCGCTTGCCCCACGGCTGGAACCTCGAACACAGGAAATCCGCCCCGTACGCCGCCATCACTCCTAGACAGAACACGAACGGAATAAGATATCGCCCCGGAAGTCCCGCGCTATCTCCCATCGGCAGATAGAGGAGTATGAAGACCGCGGAATGCGACCCCGTCCAGCCGCGCGCGAATAACAGGAATACTATGGCCGGTACCAGCCATGGCAGCGACTTGAGCGGCCGGCTGACGAGGCCTAGGACCGCCAGCACGATGAAGAAGGCGGATAGGTATGCCCCATACTCGGATAATGCGAATTCAAACCCGATACGTGGACGAAAGAGATCCTGGTTGCGGGACAAAAGGAACATCGAGATCAATCGCATCGAGATCGGTTCGATTCCAAATGGATGCTTGGGATAAATGCCGAGTTGTTCCGACATCGGTATCAATCTGAGTGCCGAGAATCCTAGACCGAATACTCCTATGACTAAGCCGGAGATGAATGGCCTTATGCTCAGTTGCAGCAAGCTGAGCATCGAAGCCACCGATCCGATGATTATCGCAGTATAGAGAAAGGTGTAGTTGCCCTCGGTCAGCGTCAACGCGCATAAGGCGCCACCTATAACTGCCGGCATAAACGTTTTTGTCCGGATGGAAACAAACAGAAACGCGGCAACCCATGGCAGATAGGCCCCAGGCAGAAAATTCAGATGGCCGACCGCTAGATGCAGATAGAGCCACGAGCTGGCCGGAAACATCACTGCGCTCACGGTCGCGGCTATCTTGCCGAGATCCAGCATGCGCCCCAGCACGTATCCACCGGCGAACATGATCGCAAGGTGCAGGTAGATATCGATCCACAGTCCTACGCGAAGGCCGGCCAACAGATAAAGCACAAAAAAGGGCGTTACGATCGACGACTCGGGATTCGACAGCATCCCCATTCCGCCGCATTTGTACGGATTCCAGAATGGGAGCTGATGAAAATGTACTACCGTCCAGTACGGCGCCCAGCGCAAGTCGGTGAATAGGTCCGTGTCGCCATTGGATGGAAGCCGCGCCAGATGCTCAAATACCGGCCCCCGCCTGAGCCAGGATAAGACGCCCGGCCCAAGGTCTCCGACCTCGCAGAGCATCGGGTACAGGAACACCGCGGCGAACACCAGCGACCCAACTGCGAGCCACGCAAGTTCGCGCGCGTCGAGACCGAAAATGCGTCGAGCTTCGTCGCTCGCTCTGCTATTCACGCAGGCGGCTCGCGCTTGAGACGGTTCGCGTCAAACTGTGAGGTCGGGCGCATGGCTCTCCGCTTCGCGGCAGAGTTCGATTCCTTTCGGCCGCATAAGTTACGGTGTCGCAGACGTCGCGGCGCCCCGTTTAATCGCGACTTGCGCGGCGACCCAGTTGAAAAACTGGGCGGCTTTGCTGGCTTGAGGTTCGGTTTCGCCCATCTGTTTCTGATAGTTCGCCAAGATCCAATATTCGAGCGCGGTAGACTGATGATTTACGACTACACTCACGTCGGTTGGCAGCTCTGGATTCAGTCCGTCACATTTTCCGCAGGTGGCATGCCGGTAGGCGCCGAAATCAGTCGCGTTGAAAGCAAGGATAAGATCCCCGTCGGTTGTCGTCGCAATCGGTTTGGCCGTCAGCACGATTCCGCCCGTACCGGTGTTGCCGCTGGTCATGTCCACTGGCGCGGTTGTCGCGACGTTGTCGAGCAACAGCATCGCGCCTTGCGTGTCGACCGGCTCGCTGAATGTCCAGGTCGCGGTGCTCGGCTCGTTCGCCTTGATTGCATGCCAATACAGCGACTGCCGCGTCGTTGGAGTGGAATCGTCGCGAATCATTTGCCATCCGGCTGGCGCGGCAATCGTCGGTTTCGGGCCCCCATAGGTAAGTACGGCAGCGATTGCGACCTGGCCGGCTTGCGCCTTTGACCCCCAGTTCAGGGAGAGGCTGGTCGCGCCCTTTGTCGCCGCCGTTTCCGCGGACGAAACTACGTTGGCTCCGCCGACCGTGTTTTCAGGGGTTTGCGACGGCCCGGAATTGCACGCGACCACAAAAACTGCGGCAGCTACCATCAACGCACGTCTAATCATTGTCCCTCCTTGCACGATTTCTTCCTTGGCGATGCTCTCAACTACGCTTTCAGCTCGATATCGGCCGCCGCCGACCCGGCTGTTACCTAGTCGGCGGTTACTTCACCGCTGACAGGAAGTCGCCGGCCACGCGCACGGCTTCCTCCGGCACTTCCCAGAAAAACATGTGGCCCGCGGCCTTGAGCGTATGTTTTTTAGAACCCGGAATAGCCTCCTGCAAGACGTCCGCATTAGGGTACGGCACGATCGAGTCGTCGTCGCCGTGAATAATAAGTGTCGGCGACTTGATTTGTCCAAGCCGCGCGAAACTGTCGAAGCCGCCGATCGCCTGTCCCTGCCGCATGAACGTAGTCATCGGCGTCATCGGATAGTTGCCCATCTCCGCAATCGCCTGGTCGAGTATCGTCTGCCCTGCCGCCGAATTCAGAAACGCTTTTCCGCACGCCACCGAAAATGCGCGCCGCGCCTGCTCGACCGGATCCATGCCGGGCGCCGGTATCAGGTTGGCGATCGCCGCGGGATCGGCCGGGATCGAATGACTCAAGCCGCAGTTGGTGCATCCGAGCACCAGCCCTCGCGTACGCGACGGATACGCGAGCACGAATTCCTGCGCGATCATCCCGCCCATCGAGATTCCGAAAATATGCGCGCGCGGAGTCTTCGCGTGATCGAGCACAGCCGCGACGTCCGCCGCCAGGTCGCCGAGCGTGAACTCGGTGTCGGCACTGTCGCTCTCACCGGTGCCGCGATTGTCGATGACGAAAATCCTGAACCGCGCTTCCATCTGTTTCAGAAATTGCTCGCCCCAGCCTCGGCCCGACCCGCTGAACCCCATGATAAGCGCGACCGGCTCGCCCTCCCCCCGAATCTCGTACCGAAGCTTGAGGCCGTCCCTGCTCTGAGCGAAATCGCGAACTGATGCCACGTCGGAATCTCCTATTGGTCGCTTCTATGATGAATACTAACTGCGGGCGGGCAGTCTCAAGCGGCAACATTGTCAGCGGCGGTGTCGGCGAGGATCGATCCGAGGATTCGATATACCTCCCGATTGACTATCAAGCCCACGTGGCGTCCCGACACTTCGAAATTCGATCCCAGGTCGTCGATGCACGATTGCCACTGCACGACCTCGTCGCGGCGCGTGTAGATCGCGTTGAAACGGCTCCGCGGCGGACTCGGCGCGAACACCGCGTTGGCGAATCCACACGCGCATTCCATCGTCCCGCAATTTTCCTGCACGCCGGAAAACGTCTGCCAGAACGACTGGATCGCTTGCAGCGCGGGACGGACCTTGTCGTGCACTCCCGTCCACCCATCGCGAATCGGCGAGCCCAGCGCGACCACTTCGCGCACGTGCGCGGGGTTGGTCGCCGCGATCGCACGGCCGAGCACGCCGCCCAGGCTATGGCCGATAATTGTCACGCGCTGGCCGGAATCGCGCGCGATTTTTTCCACCCGCCATCCAACCAGTTCCACCTTGCGCCGCGGACATCCGACGTTTAGATCGATTCCCGACAGGTACGGCCGGTATCCGATCCGCCCGAGCCATCGCGCCAAGGTGCCGAGCGACCAATCGCCCGCCGTGAATCCTGGAATCAGCAGGATAGGACGGCCGTCGCCGCGCGGGACGCCTACGCCGTATCCAATCGGGTCGCGCGCCAGCGAAGCAAACTGTTGCAGATAATCGAAGTAAGCGGAGGCGGTGAGTTGCAGCAGCATTCCGTGGTTGGTTGATCTTCTTACGCGTTCTGAGCGCGCGTTCGGGCGACACTGCCACGAAATACGGTAACTGTAAAGCAATTCGCAAGTAACAAGTGTTCGGCGTGCTCAGATGACACAAAAAAGCGCCGACAGCGACCCGTCGACTTCGTAAAGGGAACCCCGGCCGCAAATTTTCTTAGTACCGGCTGCAGGGGTCACCCCCGCCCAAGGAGGTGCGTAACCCACGGTGGGTTCCGCATTAAATAAAGTGATTCCCCTTCCCCGACGCGCTAACCCTTCGGCAGGCCGAGCACCCTCTCGCCGATAATATTGTGCTGGATCTGATTCGTCCCGGCGTAAATCGTCGGCCCGCGCGCCGCGAGCATTCTGAACGACCACTTGCCCTTGTCCATCGCGAACGGCGCGTTGAATTCGAGCTGGCTATACGGCCCCAGTAGTTCCATCGCGTACAGCGCGATCTTGAGCGCGAGCTCCGTGCCGCACAGTTTCATCATCGAGCCTTCCGGCCCCGGCGGCTGCCCCTTCAACTGGCGCGTCAACTGCCGATAGCCGGTGTATCTGAGCGCGAGCGCCTCGGCCGCGAACCCCGCAACGCGCTGCCGCACGCTCGAATCTTTCCAGGCGTTCGAGCCGTTCCGCGGGATTCGCTTGGCCAGCCTCGCCAATTCATGGACCTCGCCCAGGTAGCTTTCGCCGCCGCCGCTGCCGCGCTCGAACATCAGCGTGGTCATCGCGACCTGCCAGCCGTTGTTGCGCTCGCCGACGATATTTTTCTTCGGCACGCGCACGTCCTCGAAGAAAACCTCGTTGAAGCCCTTGCCGCCGGTCATCTGCACCAGCGGACGCACGGTCACGCCTGGACTGTGCATGTCGATCAGCAGGTAGCTGATCCCCTTGTGCTTGGGCGCGTCGGGATCGGTGCGCACCAGCGCGAAGATCATGTCCGCATGCTGCGCCATCGAGGTCCACACTTTCTGCCCGTTGACGACGAAGTCGTCGCCGTCGTCGATCGCACGCGTCTGCACCGACGCGAGATCGGAGCCCGAGCCCGGCTCCGAGTATCCCTGGCACCAGACTTCCTCGCCCTTGAGAATTTTCGGGATGTGATTTTTCTTCTGCGCCTCGGTCCCCCAATGCATCAGCGTCGGGCCGAGCAGGCTGATCCCCATCCCGATGAATGGCTCGTTGAGCCCTAGCCGGCTGAGTTCTTCGCGATAGATCAGCCGCTGCATGACGGTGGCGCCGCGCCCGCCGTATTCTTTGGGCCAGTTGACGGCGACCCAGCCGCCTTCGTTGAGCTTCTTGTGCCAGTTGACGCGCGCATCCCAATCACCCTCGCCCTCGTCGGCCATGAGATTGGTGGGCGGCGGCGCAAATTTCTTGTTCGCCTCGAGCCACGCGCGCACTTCGCTCCGAAATGCCTGGTCTTCCGGCGTATAGTTGAAGTCCATCGATTGAATTCTTCTCCCCTGACTTGACGATTCGCGCGCGGCGCCTCAGCCCTTGGGCAGTCCGAGCACACGCTCACCGATAATATTATGCTGTATCTGATTGCTGCCCGCCGCAATCGTGCCGCCGCGCGCCGCCAGCATCCTGAACGACCACTTGCCCTTGTCGATCGCGAACGGCGCCTTGTACTCCATCTGGCTATAGGGCCCGAGCAGTTCCATCGCGAACAACTGAATCCGCATGTTCAGCTCAGTCCCGCACAGCTTCATCATCGATCCTTCCGGTCCCGGCGGCATCCCCTTGAGCCGCCGCGTGAGCTGCCGGTATCCGGTGTAGCGCAGCGCGACCGCCTCGCAGCAGAACTCCGCGATTTTCTGCCGCACGCTCGCGTCATCCCATGCTGATGTAGTCCCGCCATTGCGTGGCAGCGATTTCGCCAGCGCCGCCAGCTCGCGCACCTGCGTCATACCACCGCGGTCTCCGCCGCCGCCCGAGCGCTCGAACATCAGCGTTGTGATCGCGACTTGCCAGCCCTGGTTCTTCTCGCCGACCAGGTTTTTCTTCGGCACGCGCACGTCCTCGAAAAAGACCTCGTTGAAGCCCTTGTTGCCTGTTATTTGCACCAGCGGCCGCACCGTCACGCCGGGGCTATGCATATCGACCATCAGATAGCTGATCCCCTTATGCTTGGGCGCGTCGGGATCGGTGCGCACGAGTAAGAAGATCCAGTCGGCGTGCTGCGCGATCGACGTCCACACTTTCTGCCCGTTGACGACGAAGTAGTCGCCGTCCTCGACCGCGCGCGTCTGCAACGACGCGAGGTCGGAGCCCGACCCCGGCTCTGAATATCCCTGGCACCAGATTTCTTCGGCCTTCATGATCGGCGGGATAAAGCGCTGCTTCTGCTCCTCGGTCCCCCAATGCAACAGCGTCGGCCCGAACAGGCTGATACCCATTCCGATCATCGGCGCCGCGACTCCAGCGCGCGCGAGTTCCTCGCCATAGACAATATTCTGCAGGATTCCCGCGCCGCGGCCGCCGTACTGCTTGGGCCAGCTCGGCGCGAGCCATCGGCCCTCGGCCATCTTCTTCGCCCAGCGCTTCTGCTCATCGAACGCGCCGCGACCCTCGGCCATTCCGATCGTGGTCTCGCCCATCCGCGGCGCGAATTGCTTGTTGGCGTCAAGCCACGCGCGAAACTCCATCCGGAACGCTTCGTCTTCGGGATTAAAATTGAAATCCATCGCGCATTCTCCTGGCATGGCCTGAGGGCCTGTACCGGCTGTGACGATCACCGAGCGATCGCCGGCGTATGTCGCGCTTGAACTTAAAACAATCTGACCACCCTCTGCAAAGGCTGGCCGCTATCTGTGCGACGCGCTAAATCATAAAAATGCCGCAGCCGAAAAATCTCGCTCCGAATCTATGGATCGTCGACCAGCCTGACTTCAACGCCGGCTTCGCCAAAATCGGAACGCGAATGACGGTGATAAAACTCTCCAGCGGCGCTCTGTTTCTCCACTCACCGACCAAGCTCGACGACCAAACCAAGCACGCGCTCGACGCCCTCGGCGAAGTTCGCGCCGTGATCGCGCCCTCGCGTGCGCATCACCTGTTTGTCGGGGACTACATAAAGACGTGGCCGAGCGCGAAGCTCTACGGCCCGCCCGGCCTCGTCGGCGACATCGCGGATTTTCGCTCTCGCGTCGGAGCGCGGCGCGATCTGAAACTCGACGCCGTGCTCGGCGACGAGCCGCAATCGGAATGGGCCGGCGAAATCGATCAGCACCTGTTCAAAGGCGCGATAGGTCTGAACGAGGTGGTTTTTTTCCACCGGCCGACTCGCACCGCAATTTTCAGCGATCTGGTCTTCAACGTGCCCGCCGATTTCAAAGACGCATGGCTCTTCTACACGCTGGTAGGCGGCCGCGGCCGCTTCGGGCCGCATCGCCTGATTCGTCTGGCAATTCGCGACCGCAAAGCTGGGCGCGAATCAGTCGCGAAAGTCCTCGAATGGGACTTCGATCGCGTAATCGTAACCCATGGCGACGTACTCGAATCCGGCGGCAAAGCAAAATTCGCCGAGGCGTTTTCGTATCTGTGATTTTCCTTCCTGCGATTTTCCTTCGTCCGATTTTCCTTCCTGCGATTTTCTTGGTGTCATCCCGAGCGTAGCCGAGGGACCCCGGATCTTTCTCGACGTCAACTTGGGCGCCCCCAACCACGGAGCGATCGTTGTGAACGGCGCTTGAGCCTTGGTTGAGGTTGCGTCAGCCGGCACTCAAAAGATCCGGGGTCCCTCGGCTACGCTCGGGATGACGCAAAGATAAGGAGACGCAGAGATAAAACGCGGCCGCCTCTCGCATGAAATACCGGGCGCGGTGAAAGTCGGCCCGTGTCCGCCCCAACCAGTTCTAACAGGGACGAAGTCCCGCATCTTCCATTAGTACTGGGTGCAGGGGTCACCCCTGCCCAAGGAAGCGTGAAACCTAGGAGAGGTTTCACATTAAATAAAGCGATTTCCCCTTCCCCCTCTATCCCCGCGTTTGACAATAGTTTCCCGATTGCGGAAAGTCGGACTTCGAGCACGGTAGTGAATCTCAAACTCGATCTGCCAGACGACCTCTTCGACGCGGCCTTCACCGAGTCCGACTTCGCCGCGCGCGTCCGCGAGCTTGCCATCCTCGAACTCGTGCGCGTCAAGCGCCTCCATGAGCACGAGGCCAAGGAGATGCTCGCGCTCGAGCGTTTCGAGCTGGTCCAGCGGATGAAAGCGGTGGGCATCGCGCCGACCGAGGACCTCTTCGCCGAAATCAAGGGCGAGCTCACCAAGGCGATCGAGTCGAAACGCCGCCGCGACACAAAGCCAAAAGGATAATCACATGCGCCTTCTGCACACGATGTTCCGGGTGAACAACCTCGACGAGTCGCTGAAGTTCTACTGCGACCAGCTCGGCATGAAACTGCTCCGCAAGAACGACTTCCCCGGCGGCGAGTTCACGCTGGCGTTCGTCGGCTATGGCGACGAGCGCGAAGCCTCGGTCCTCGAGCTGACCTGGAATTGGGGTACCTCGAAGTACGAAATCGGCACCGCCTACGGACACATCGCGCTCGGCGTCGACGATATCTACAAAACCTGCGCCGACTTGAAGCAGAAAGGCGTCAACGTCGTGCGCGAGCCGGGCCCGATGAAGCACGGCACCACCGCGATCGCGTTCATCGAGGACCCCAACGGCTACAAGATCGAATTGATACAGCAAAAGTGAGCTCGGCGCCCATGATCGCGATCGAAAAGGTTGGTTTGCGATGAAAGCAGCGGTGTTCAAAAAAAGAGACGAGATGGCCGTTATCGACGTGCCGAGTCCCACCGCCGGCGCCGGCGAAGTCGTCCTCAAAGTGCACGATTGCGGAATCTGCGGCTCCGATCTGCACGCCGTCCAGTACGGGATCGGGATGCCGGCCAACACCGTGATGGGCCATGAATTCTGCGGCGAGATTCACGCGCTCGGTCCCGGCGTCAGCGGCTACCAGCTCGGCGATCGCGTCACATCGCTCCCGTACTTCGCGTGCGGCCAATGCGCATGGTGCAAGCGCGACGACGCGATGCATTGCTCGGAGCTTCGCAGCCTCGGACTCGGCCAGCTCCCCGGCGCGTACGCCGAGTTTGTCGCATGCAGCGCCGCGAGCCTGCTCAAACTCCCCGCCAACGTCAGCTCGCGGGCCGGCGCGCTGGTCGAGCCGCTGTCGGTCGGCCTCCACGGCGTCAACCACTCGAGGATCGAATCGGGGATGGGAGTAGTCGTGATGGGCGCGGGACCGATCGGCCTTTCGACTTTGATATGGGCCAAAGCCAAGGGCGCCAGCGCGGTCGTGGTATCGGAACTCGCGCCCGGCCGCACCGAGCTCGCGATGAAACTAGGCGCCGACGCAGTCGTCAACCCGACGCATGACGATCCTTCCGAAGCGGTCAAAACGATCACCGGCCGGCCGCCCGAAATTGTCTTCGAATGTATCGGCGTCAAGTCCACGCTCGGCGCCGCAATCGGGATGGTGGGACGTCACGGTCAGGTCGTCGTCATCGGCGTCTGCATGGAAGCCGACAGCATCTACCCGCTGACCTGCGTGATGAAGGAAGTGCAAATCAATTTTGCACTCGCCTACACCCGCGGCGAGTTCCAGGAAACCATCGACGCGCTCTCGAAAGGCATCATCGACCCGACCCCGATGATCACCGACGTGATCAACGTCGACCAGGTCCCCGAGATGTTCACCGCACTAAAGCGCCCAGGCACCCGCGCCAAAGTGATGGTGGAATTCCCGTACTGAACTCGACCGCCTCTTTTTCTTGACCTCTCGAACGAGAGGTTAAGAATCCCCACACTCAACTTCCCAACAGGGACGAAGTCCCGCATCTTTTCTTAGTACTGAGTGCAGGGGTCACCCCTGCCCAAGGAAGCGTGAAACCCACGGAGGGGTTTCACATTAAATAAAGTGATTTCCCCTTCTCGTTCCCCTAGATCCCGAAAAATTCCTTGATCGCCCCGAGCGCCTCGACTTCCGTCAACGACGGTGCGTGCCCTACGCCTGGTACCTCGACAGCTTTCGCCCGCTTTTGCACCTTGACCATCCTGTTCGCGGTCGCACTCGCGAGGATATCGCTGTCCCCACCGCGCACTATCAGAATCGGACACGCGATCCGCGCGTATGGCACCCACAAATCGAAACGCTGCTGCGCGGTGGCCCCGCGCAGCGGCCGCCTCACGTTCGCGTCCATCTTCCAGACCAGGCCGCCTTCCGCGCCCGGCTTGACCGACCATTTCACCTGCTCGGCGATTACGTCATCCGCGAGCCTCGCCATCGGCGGATAGTTTTTCCTGTAGTACTTCACCACTTCGCCGATATCCTTGAAGCGCTCCGGCGCCTCGCCGACGTAGCTCGCGATTCGCGCCGCGCCCGCGGGATCGATTTCGCAGCCGATGTCGTTGATGACCAGCCGCTCGACGCGCTCCGGCCATCCGCCCGCGTAGGTAATCGAGATAATCCCGCCCATCGACGTGCCAATCAGGCTCGCGCGCGCAACGCCCAGCTCCTCGAGCATCCGCGCGAGGTCGGTCACGTAGTTTTGCCAGTTATATTCGGTCGGCGGCCCCCACTGGCTATCGCCGCGCCCGCGCACGTCGACCGAAATCACGTGATACTTCCCTGCCAGATGCGGTGCGAGCGCGTCGAAATTGTGCGCGTTGCCGCTCAGCCCATGCACGCATGCGACCCACGGCGCGCCCTCGTTGCCGTAGTCCAAATAATGAAGCCGAAGGCCATTCGCATTGACAAATTTATCCGCTGTCATTTCTTCGTTTTCCTGGATCCGATTGCGGCATCCGCGCAAGCTGCCACAATTTCTCGGGCACGATTATCAGCCGGCGTCCCTCGCGAGTGATTACCCCCTCGCGCTCGAAGTCGTTCAATTGCTCCGTCGTCCTCTGCCGCGAGGCTCCCACCAGCTCGGCCAAATCCGCATGCGTCAGCTTGATCGTCAGCAACGTGCCTCGCGAGTCCCGCACGCCGAATTTTTCCGCCAGCTCGAGCAGCGCACCCGCCAGCCGCTCGCGCAGTCCGAGCCCGACGAAGTTCGCGTACCGCACCAGCATCCCCCACCACCGCCCGACCGTCGCGTCCAGGGTGATACTCAGCCGCTCGAGCGGGACGCCGAGCACAGTATCCACAAAAATCTCCGGCTTCACCACCGCCACCGTGCAGTCGCTGTACGCCTCGCATCGAAACGGGCGCGTGGTCTGCGGCAGCAGCGACGACAATCCGAACACCTCGCCCGGCCCCACGAAGCCCACCAGCACCCGCTGCTCGCGATTCACGTAACAGAGCTTCGCCACGCCCGACAGCAGGATATAGACATGACTCGACGCCTCGCCCTCCCTGAAAATAGCGCCCTCGCGCCGCACCTTGAGCGGCGCCGCCGCCGCCGCCAGCCGCGCCGCCTGCTCGTCGCGCATCCACGAGAGTGACTTGAGCCGCGTTAGCGACTTCGGATCGAGAGTGCCTTCCGCCACCACACTCGCCTACCTACCACAACCGCTCCAATTGTCGCGAATGTGACACCCGACTCGATTTTTTCCCGCGATTTGCCGCTTTTGTCACACCTGCGACAAACGTAAGTGTATCTAATGCTTGACGTAACTGTCATATTACCGCAACTTACTCAGCGAACAATCAGTATCACGTTCACTGAACCGGAGAGGGATATCTGCGATGGCTAACAACGACGACAACTCAAGGAGCAAACTGAATTCCAACGACTCTACTTTTTCCGATGAGATCCTGAAACTCGCTCAATGCCTGATGCCCGAGCCGCCAACCGCCAAAGTGCGGCGGATGGTTGCCGGCATCGCCGACAAGGGAATCGATCGTCAGCTTCACGAGCTCGGATGGAAGGCGTACGACACCGCTATCGGCGCCGCCAACAACGCCACCAATCGCGTCTTCACCAGCCCGACCGTCGGCAACGTGCTGGGCGGAGCAATCGATATCATGCTGCGATGGCAGCGGCTCAACGCCGCGGTCGCCGGCGCGTTCTTCTCTGCGCTGTGGCCGGCAGTCGGCCTGCCTTCCGCCACCGAGGTCGAAGCGCTGCGCACCGACCTGCGCTCGATGCGCGACGAGCTGCGCGACTCGGTCGCCGAGCGCGACTCGAAGGACGACTTCGCCAGCGAACTCCACATCGCCGTCCGCGAGTCGATCGTCAGCCAGCAGTCGGACGAAAAAATCGCCGCCGAGCGCAAAGCCACCGGATACCCCGACGCTTTGATCGACCCTGCCGCCGTCCCGGCCGCAAAGAAGTCCAGCGTCTACCAATTCTCGGTATGGTCGGGATGGCCCGGCGCCGATCCGATGGAGCTCGGTGAAGATGTCGGCAATTAACGAAATTGCCTCGCTCTGGATGGAAGGCACGATGCGCACGCTCGACGCGTTTCGCACCGGCTTCGGCGCCACCATGGACGATCCCCCGCCCGCGACGCGCTCGCGCGTCATCTACGAGTCGGGCCTCGTCCGCCTGCGCCACTACGAGGCGCGCGGCGCCAACAAAAAACGCGTGCCGCTGCTCCTCATCTACTCGCTAATCAAGCGCCCCTTCATCCTCGACCTCCAGACGGGCCGCAGCGTCGTCGAGTATCTCGTCAAACAGGGCTTCGACGTCTACCTGATCGATTGGATTCCGCCCCGCTCGGGCGACAAGGATCACGGCTTCGACGACTACGTAAATACCGACATCGCCAACGCCGTGCGCGCCATCCAGATTTATGCGGGAGTCGAACAGATTTCGATCCTCGGCTACTGCTTCGGCGCCCTGCTCGGCCTGATCTACAGCGCGCTGCACAGCGGCAACGTGAAAAATCTGGTCTCCCTGACGATCCCCCTCGACACCAGCGTGCGCCAGTTGCCCATCGAGCACCTCACGGCCGCGATGACCTCGCGCAGCGCCAGGACCATCGTCGAGATGCACGGCAACGCGCCCGCCTGGATGATCTACTCGTTCTTCAACACGCTCGCGCCTACTCATCACCTGCTCGACAAGTTCGTCGGCGCCTACCGAACGAGTTCCGCCCGGCCGGCCTACATCGACACCTTCCGGTTGTTCGAGCGATGGCTCCATAGCGACGTGCCGATGGCTGGGCGGATCTTCTCGAGACCTCCGAGATGTGGCGCGAGAACTCCCTGATGAAGGGCACGATGAAAATTGGCGGCCAGCTCGCGGACCTCACCCGCATCATGTGCCCGCTGCTCAACGTCATCGGCGACCGCGACGACATCGTCAATCCTTTGTCGAGCGAGCCGCTGCCCGAACTGGTCTCGAGCGACGACAAACAGAATCTGCATTACCCAACCGGCCACATGGGCGCGGCAATCAGCGCGGACTCGCTGAAGCGTCTATGGCCCCAAATCGCAAATTGGTTGAGCGCCCGCGATGAGTGAAGAAACAAAACCACCGGGTTCGTCGCGTAAGCGGCCAAAGAAACGGATCGAAAAAGGGTTTGGAGGAAATGTAGCGTCCCGCAAGATCGCCGACGCCGTCGGTGCCGCGGCTAAAACAGTTTCGATGACTAACGTTAGTAAACCAACGGGCGGACTCGAGTCGCGCCAGCAATCGGGAGAAAAAGCAATGGCAGAGAAAGAGAATGGTTCAATGTTCGAGGGTTTGACCAGCATGGGCAGCCTGTTCACCGTCAAGGGCGCCAAAAAGTTCGCCGCCTGGTACATCGATACTAGCGAGAAAGTCGCCAAACAGGCGATCGATTTCCAGGAAACCGCCACCAAGTGGGCCAAGGAAACCCCGCTCGCTCCGATCTTCGACGCGCAGATCGAGTACGGCAAAAAATTCGTCGAGCGCTCCGCCACCGCCGCCCGCTCTCTCTGGCGCATCGAAGAATAACCCCAACGACGATGATCGTCGCCCCTTCCTGGAGATGGGAAGGGGCGAGCCGCGACCGGTCCCCCGCGCCAATGTAAGGACGACTCCGCGGTCAGTCCGCGTCCGGTCCTCCGCGTCCGGTCCCCCTTCCCACAGTGGGAAAGGGGTTAGGGGTTAGGTTTCCGGCCTCTCCCTGACTGACAGGGAGAGACGACCGGCCGCGGAGGCGCCGCCCATTAGTAGCTGGCGTGGCCCCATCCTGTGAACTAATCTTTCCCTGAAGATCATGGCTTCCCAAGGCACCGCCGCCGCCGATTCATCCGTCACGCCCGAGATCTCCCGCGACGAGCTCCTCCGCCGCCTTCACGATTCTTCGCTGACCATCGTCGACGTGCTGCCGGAGGCCTCTTACGTCGAGGCGCACATCCCCGGCGCGCTCAGCCTTCCACTCGAACAGGTCGCCTCTCACGCGCGCGAGCTGCTCCCAGATCCCGTCGCTGAGATCGCCGTTTACTGCGGGCAGTTCACATGAACTCGCGGCCAGCAGGCGGTCGGCTTGCTCCACGAACTCGGTTATTCGAACGTTCGCGATTATCGCGGAGGAATCGCCGACTGGGTCGAATCAGGCGAGCCGACTGAAAGCGCAACCGAAACGCCGCCGCCGGAGCCGGACCCCCACGCCACGATACCGCTCGGCCCTCCGCTCACGGCTTCCCCGGACGGGGTCGTTGGCCGCGGTCCCGCGCGCTTGTCCCGGATGGGTCGATTCGACAAGTCGCTGCTCGACCTGGTCCAGCAACGCTCAACCTTTCAGCTCTTCGCCCTCTGGATCGGAACGATCCTGCTGAGCGGCTTCTGCTTCTGGCTCGGTGCTCTGATAGGCAAGAGCGGCCTGGTCGAAGCCGGCCGCCCGGTCGGCGCCGACCTCGAGGGCTTCGCAAGCGCTCTCTACTTCAGCTTCGTGACCGCGACCTCCATCGGCTACGGCGACGTCCTGCCCGTCGGGTTTGCGCGCGTGATCGCGGTCACCGAAGCAATCGCGGCACTGCTCATCTTTGGCGCGGTCGTCGCCAAGTTCGTCTCCCATCGGCAGGAAGAGCTGATGAGCGAAATCCACCGCGTCACCTTCGAAGAACGGCTCGATCGCGTCGAGACCAATCTGCACATGGTGATTTCGGAATTGCTGTCGATCACCTCGATGTGCGAGGCGAAGGCCCCGCTGAATCGCGTCAGCACCCGGCTGGAAAGCGCCGCGATCCTTTTCTTTGGCGAGTTGCGCACCACCCGCGATCTGCTCTATCAGCCGCGGCTGATGGTCGAGGAAGGCGTGCTGGCCGGGATTCTCGCCACCCTCGCCTCGGCGCTCAACGTGCTGGCCGACCTGCTCGCGATGCTGCCGCCGGAATTCTCGCGCTCACAGCCCTTCGAGATCACGCTTGGCCGCCTGACCGGCATTGCCAAGGAAATCTGCGGCGAATGCGTCCCACACACCTACACGCCAAGACTCGTATTCTGGATGGACCGCATCCAGGCAACCGCCCAGCGCCTGAAGTAAGAACGGCTCTTCCCCCACCTGTCGAACGGGGACGAAGTCCCGTATCTTTAAGAAACTCTGGTTCCCCTTCGCGCGCGGGAAGGGGTTAGGGGTTAGGTTCCTGCACTCTGAGATCACCCCTGCTGAAACCCAGGCGGGTTTCACATTAAATAGAGCGGGTGCTCCGCTCACGATATCTTCTCTTCGCCGCCGCCAGCCTGCTCTGCGCGATTCTCGCCGCGTCGCCCGCGCTGGCCCAAATCGACTACGACACCGGTAACGATACCGTCTTCGCGCATTCTGAAACTCTGCCGTGGTGGCTATCCGCGCAGAGCAACTTCATCTTCCAATGGCACCCGGGCTTTCACGCCGACTACAGCGGCCCCAACAGCCTCGATCATGCTCCCGATCAGGGGCCTACCGAAGTCGCCACGCTCTACACCGGTCTCGAACTGTCGCCGACGCTCGAAGCGGTTGCGGATTTTGAAATCGCCGCCGGCAGCGGCCTCAGCCAGTCGCAGGGCCTGGGAGGTCCGACAAATCTGGACGCGGTAAGAAATCTCGATGCGGAGCCGTATGTCGCGCGGCTCTGGTACCGCAAGGTAATCGCACTCAGCGACGAGACCGTAAAGGTTGAGCGGACTCCGCTCTCGATACTGACCGAGTTGCCGGTTCGCCGGCTCGATATCCACGTCGGCAAGTTCGACATGGTGGATTTTTTCGACCTCAACAGCGTCGCCAACGACGACCACACGCAGTTTATGAACTGGACGGTGGTGAACAACGGCGCCTACGATTACGCCGCTGACACCCGCGGTTATACTTACGGCGGCGTGATCGACTACGAAGATCGATTTTGGGGCTTTCGCTTCGCTGAGGCCCTCCTGTCCAAGCGCGCCAACGGCTTGAACCTTCAGAAGAACCTGCAGGACGCTCATTCAGAGAATTACGAACTTGAGTTCCGCCCACGGCTGCTCGAAAACCGGAGCTCCGCTATCCGGATGCTGGCGTTCACCAACTTCGCCAATATGGGCGACTACCTCCAGGCGATCGATCTTTTCGAGCAGGGAAAGACTCCGATACCTGAAATCACCTACCATCCGCGGCAGGTTAAGCTCAAGTATGGATTCGGCATCAACGCGGAGCAGGAATTCACCGATTATCTAAGGGGCTTCTTTCGTGCGGGATGGAATGAAGGACAGCACGAATCCTTCAGCTACACGGAAGTGAACGAGACGATCGCCTTCGGCGGCGATCTTCGCGGCATCCTATGGAATCGCCCCGAAGACAAGTTCGGCGTGGCATTCGTCGGCAACGGAATCTCGCCAAGACATCGCCAGTACCTGGCCATGGGTGGGCTCGGCTTCGAGCTGGGAGACGGCGGACTCAGCTACGGCGCCGAAAAAATCATGGAATGCTACTACAACTTCCCAATCCCGAGGCACCCCGGCTTCTATAGCGCCGTGGACGTCCAATACATCGACAACCCCGGCTACAACCGCGCCCGCGGCCCGGTAGTAGTCCCCGGACTCCGCCTCCACGTAGAACTCTGAATTCTGTTTCCTCTCCCTGTAAGGGAGGGGAGACAGAAACCCATCGCGCCTCCTGCCCAGAAAACTTCTAACAGGGACGAAGTCCCGCATCTTTTCCTAGTACTGGGTGCAGGGGTCACCCCTGCCGAAGGAAGTGTGAAACCCACCGCGGGTTTCACTACAATCAAGTTCTTCGAAGTTCCACTCCGCGCCGCTACGCCGACTGCGCGCGTGTGCCCGGCCGCATCGACGCCGCGAGGTCGGCTGCGAACTTGCGCGCGTCCTCGACCGGCAAGGTCGACACCGTCACGCGGACTCCGGGTGCGCTTTTTATTCGATAGCACTCGCCGGCGCGAATCGCCCATCCTTTTGACGCCATCGCGTTCACCACCGCCGCTTCTTCCGCGACCGGCAGCCACACGTTAAGGCCCGAGCGTCCGCGCGCCTCGATTCCCTGATGCGCGAGCGCTTCGATCAGCGCGCGCCGCCGCTTCGCATACGTATCCGCCGCCTTATGCAGTATCGCCGGCGTCGCCGCATCCGCCCACAGCATCGCGACGAGGTCCTGCAGGATATGACTGACCCATCGCGGGCCGAGACTCTGCCGCCCCTGCACGCGCGCAACGGTGAGCGCGTCGCCGGCCATCACGCTCACCCGCAAATCGGGGCCGAGCGACTTCGATACCGACCGCACGGTCGCCCAATGCCCTCGGCCGGCCGACAATGTAATCGCGGACGCGCCGGACACGGGACCGGCGTGGTCGTCCTCGATCAACACGACCTCCGGAAACGCGGCGAGCACATGCCTCAGCTCGACCGCACGTTTGCGATCGAGCGCGGCGCCGCTGGGATTTTGCGCGCGCGGCGTCAGAATGAATGCCTTCGCGCCAAGCTTGAGCGGGCGATTCAAACCCGCCGCCAGCGGCCCCGAATCGTCGATTGCTACCGGCTCTGCCACCAGCGCGAGCGCCGCCACCAGGTCGAGCACGCCGGTGTAGCTCGGATCTTCGACCGCGACGACGTCGCCGGGCCGCAGATGGGCCTGCAGGACGCGTTCGACGGCGTCGAGCGCGCCGCTGACGATCGCGATTGAGTCCGAATCGATCCCGTCGCTCTTGAATTGCCGCGCGGCAAGTTTGACCAGCGCGGGTCGATTCTCCGCGTCGCCGTATCTGCCGGGCTTTCCATCGAGCCGCGCGAGATGCGGCTTCAGCGGCGGGAGCATCGCCGGATCCGGACCGCCGTCCGCCAAGTTGCGCAGCCCCGGCGCCGGCGGCAGGAATACCGCACGCGTCAACAGCGGCGGCCGGCGGTTGACGATTGTCCCGCGACGCCCGGAGCCATGCACCAATCCGCGCACACGCAGCGCGTTATAAGCCGCCGCAACCGTGGTCGGACTGACGCGCAGCCGGACAGCCAGCGCGCGCACCGTCGGCAGGCGCTCGCCGGCTCGCAGCCGTCCGCTGCGAATGCCGTTCTCGATACTGGCGGCGATCAGGTTGCCTGAATCTCCGCGGATTTGATATTGTACCGATACGTTCATAGTTACGTACTGTAACAAAAAGGCGAGGAAGATGGAAGAGACAGCGCAAACGGTAGTCCAAAGCGTAGCAGCCCAACAAAATGGCGCGATCGCGCCGACCGCCCGCACCCGCGTCAAGCGCCTCCCCAAGCGCGCCTCCTACGACCGCGACGCCGTCTACTCGATCCTCGATACCGCGCTGGTCTGCCACGTCGGCTTTGCGATCGGCGGTCAGCCTTACGTAATTCCGACGCTTCACGTGCGGATCGATGACCGGCTCTATATTCACGGCTCGGCTGCGAGCCGGATGCTCGGCGCGGCGGCCGAGGGAACGCCGATTGCCGTTACCGTTACGCATGTCGACGGCCTGGTGCTGGCGCGCTCCGCGTTCCATCACTCGGTCAACTACCGATCGGTCATGATTCTGGGCGCGGCGACCCTGGTCGCCGACCCGGCTGAAAAGCTCGCCGTGATGAAGGGGCTGATCGATCACGTTGCGCCCGGCCGCTGGGGACACATCCGGCATCCCAACGACAAGGAGCTGGCGGCTACGTCAGTGCTGTCGATTCCAATAGTGGAGGCGTCCGCGAAGCTCAGAAGCGGCGACCCGCTCGACGACGAGGCCGACTACGCGCTGCCGATTTGGGCGGGACAGATTCCGATTGCGACGAAGGCGATGACGCCGCTCTGCGACGCACGCGTCGAGGCGTCAATTCCAGTTCCGGCGCACGTGACTGAATACCGGTTGCCCGCGAATCGAGGAGCAAGAGTCACATGACAGCGATGGTGGTGATGGAGATGGGCAGATTTCTGATCAGCACCGATCGGTCGAAGCTCGACGTGGACGTAATTCACAAGTTTCTCGCGCGCTCGTACTGGGCGCCGGAAATTCCGCGCGCGACGGTCGCTCGGTCGATTGAAAATTCGCTGTGCTTCGGCGTCTACGACAATGCCAATCAAATCGGGTTCGCGAGGGTGATTTCCGACTTCGCGACGTACGCGTATGTCGCCGACGTTTTCATCCTCGAGCCGTATCGCGAGCGCGGACTTGGCAAGGAGTTGATGGCGTCGATCATGGCGCATCCTGACTTGCAGGGGCTGCGGCGATGGAGTCTCGGCACCCGCGACGCGCAAGGGCTGTACGCGCACTTCGGCTTCAAGCCGGTCATCAACACGCGATCGCGCACGGTCATGGAAATCGTCGACCCTGAAGTCTATTCGCGTTCTTGAATGGCCAGCGCCGGCTGTCTATATAACAAGTGTTAGGGAACCGCCGCCGCCGGCTGACGCCCGTCGTGGGCGCGGCCAGGCCACGCATTACGCGGTTACCCTGCGGAGGCATCAATGGATTTCAAGTTCAGCGCCGAAGACGAGGCGTTTCGCGCGGAGTTTAGCGGCTGGCTCAAGGCCAACCTGCCCAAGGCGGGGAAGAGCGAAGACGACGGCGACTTCATGCGCGAGAGTAGCGCCGACGATTGGAAGCGGCGGCTCGAGTGGCACAAGAAGATGCACGCGGGCGGATGGGTCGGAATCAGCTGGCCCAAGGAATACGGCGGACGCGGCGCGACGCTGACGCAGCAGATCATTTACAACGAGGAGCTCGCGAAAGTTAACTCGCCGATGCTGGTCAACGGACTGGGCATCATGCTGGTCGGCCCGACGATCATTCATTGGGGCACCGAGGAACAGAAAAAGAAGCACATTCCGAAAATTCTTTCGGCGGACGAGCTGTGGTGCCAGGGATACTCCGAGCCCGGCGCCGGCTCCGACGTGGCCAGCCTGCAGACGCGCGCCGTCGAGGAAGGCGACTACTTTGTCGTCAACGGGCAGAAGGTGTGGACGTCCGACGCGCATCACGCGGATATGTGTATCCTGCTGGTCCGCACCGATCCCGACGCGCCCAAGCACAAAGGCATCAGCTACATCCTGGTCGACATGCACAGCCCCGGCGTGACGGTGCGCCCGCTCGTGCAGATAACCGGCGACGCGAACTTCAACGAAGTCTTCTTCGAGGACGTGAAGGTGCCGAAGAAGAACCTCATCGGTGAGAAAAATCAGGGCTGGCAGGTCGCAATCACCACGCTGATGTTCGAGCGGTCGGGAATCGGCGGCGGCCGCGACCTGATGGGCCAGGTCAAGGAGTTGGTCCAGCTGGCCAAGACGATTCGCAGCAAGGGGCATACGGCATGGGAAGACACCAGCGTGCGCCAGCGGCTCGGCGGTTTCGCATGCGAGGCGGCCGCGCTGCGCTACACGGGTTTTCGACAACTGACGCGAAGGCTCAAAGGTCTGCCGCCGGGGCCCGAGGGCTCGGTGCTCAAGCTATGCACCAGCGAACTCAATTTGCGCATGAACAAGTTCGCGATGGAGATGCTGGGGCCGTACAGCCAGATGGAGTTCAAGGCGCCGCATGCGCTCGACAAAGGCAAGTGGTCGTACCGGATGCTCGCGTCGCGGGCGCTGACGATCGCGGGCGGCACCAGCGAAATCCAGCACAATATTATCGGCGAGCGAGTGCTCGGATTGCCCAAGGGCTAGTCACTTTCGACCTCGATAATCGACGAAGGGCGGCCCGGCATCGGGTCGCCCTTTTTTTTCGGGATGCAAGGGAGACGGACATGGAAGGCAAACTTGTCAGGCTAAGAGCTTACGAGAAATCCGATCTCGACGCGGCGATGAAATGGGTCAACGACGAGGAAGTCACCGATTTGCTCGGCGGCGAGATGCTCGCCTATCCGGTCTCCTCGCTGGCGGAGGCGAAGTTTATCGACGCGGCCGCCAATCCGTCCGATAGACACAAGGACTTCGCCATCGAGACCCTCGCGGAGCGAAGATATATCGGTGCGATTTCGTTCAACGTGATCGATTGGCGCAATCGCAGCGCCGGCCTGGGAATCGTGATCGGCGACAAGTCATTGTGGGGCAACGGCTACGGCACCGACGCGATGCGTGTACTGATGCGGCTCGCATTCGACGAGATGAACCTGCATCGGCTGTGGCTGCATGTCCACGACTCCAATAAGCGCGCGATCACGTCGTACCAGAAGTGCGGATTCAAACACGAGGGCGCGCTGCGCGAGGATCGTTTCTACCGCGGCCGGCATTACGACACGATTGTGATGGGGATTCTGGAAAGCGAATATCGCGCGGCGCCTTAACGCGTCTATTCTCCGGTTCCTGACAGAGTCACGGTTCGCAGGCCGCTCGAGCTGTTGTTGTTGATGGTGAGCAGTCCGGGGCGCGGACCCGTCTGGGTCGGCGCGAAGACCACCGCGTAGGTGCATTTCTTTTTCGGTTTCAGCGGCCCGGCACAGACTTTCGAGAGCTGAAAGTCGCCGGTCACTTGCGCGCCGATCAGCATTATCGAGACGCTGCCCTTGTTGGCCGCGGTTATTTTCTTGGCCTTGCTCTTCTTGCCCAACTTCGCGGCGAAACTCGCGGAACCTGGGGTGACCACCAGCGGCGCGGCCACGGTCGGCATCGGCGTCGGCGTGAAGGTTGCAGTTGCACTGGATGTCGCGGTCGGAGTCGCAGTCGAAGTGGGAGTCGCAGTCGGCGACGTGAGCGGGGTGCGTACCGAGGTTGGCGTAGCTGACGCTGTGTCAGTGTCAGTGGCGGTCGCCGTCGGTGACGCGGTCGCCGTCGGTGATGCGGTCGCGGTCGGTGACTCGGTGACGGTGACGGTCGGCGACGCGGTCGCGGTAGGCGACGGGCTGCCGGTGCTGGCCGTGGTCGCCGTGACTGATGGAGTTGGTGTCAACGTCGGCGTTGCGGAACCCGTGGATGAAGGCGTCGGCGTCGAAGCGGGCGATCCCTGGCCGGACAACTCGAATATCCCGCGCCCATGAGTCGCGGCGAAGACCGTACCGCTCAGGTTCTGCTCGATATCGAAAACCGCGACCGCGGGAATCACCCCGAGGTTGAAAGGCGCCCAGGTCGATCCGCCGTTGGTCGTTCTGAAAACACCAATGTCGGTCGCGGCCAGCACGGTGTTACCGCTGGCGTCGGTTCGATCGACCAGCAAGCGCAGCACCGGAACGTCCGGCAGCGCATTAGCGGGCGGCGGACTCAGCAGGGACGGATTGCCGTCGGCCTGGCTCCATGAACCGCCGAAATCAGTCGTCACGAAAATGTGACCCATGCCGGTCGCCGACGTGAATCCCGAAAGGCTCAAGTAGGCAGTGCTGTAGTCGAACGGGTCGATGGCGATTCCGGTCGCCTGCGTGGAATTGGGAAACACTATCGGCGGCAGTTGCGCGGTCTTGTCGGTCCACTCGGCGCCATTGGGCTGGCCGGCGCTGACCTGGAGGTCCGCTTGGTCGGTGGTAAAGATTTTGAAGGGCGTTGGACGAAAGGTCGTGTCGGTCTCCATCGCGAGCGCGTACGCCTTGGTGCGATCCGACGGCGCAATCTCGAGGTCCTCGAGCCCGCACGCGCCGCTGTTGCATCCTCCCGTCAAATCCTGAGTCGTCTGCGGCGCCCAGGTCGCCATCGCGTCATTCGAGACGTATACCGAGTGCGCGCCGAACAACACGCGCTCGGCAACCGCCGGATCGCTCGCGAGCGGCGGAAAGTAGGCCGCGCCGCGGTCGCCGGCAGCGGTCATCGCGGCCTGCAATGCCGCACTCGACGATGCCGAACTGAAAGTGGCGCCGGCGTTGGTCGAGCGCGAGACCCATGCTCCGGCCGCAGTGGTCGCAAAGGAATGATAGGCGAACGCCGGATTGACCGTGTCGAAGAGCGCGAATCCGCCGTCGAGATTGTCGACTTCCGTCCAGCTCGACGCGGGCGGCTGCGCACCGTTGAAGAGCGCGGTGCCGTTATCCTGAAATCCCGCAATCGCCACGTTGCTATTGGTGGGATGAGGACCGACCGACTGCGCTTGCGCGGCGCTGATCGCCGTATTGAGCGGGGCCCAGGTAAGACTACCGACTTCGAAGCGATAAAGGCCGCCGTCGTTGCCGAGGTAGAAGCTGTGCGCGCTTTCCGGATCGAACGCGATCGCGTGCTGATCGGAATGCGTTCCGCCGCTCGGCGCGAGCGAAGTCCAATTGGCGCCCGAGTTGATCGAGCGGTAGATTCCGACCCCGCCAAACACGACGGTTGCGCCGGTGGTGTCCGCGGGATCGATCGCGAGCGTCTGGTCGAAGAACGACTCCGAGAAGTTGCTCGAGCTGGACCCGTCGAGAGTGGTGCCGCCGACCGTGGCGCTGGGCACCGACGCCTGAGTCCAGGTGACGCCATCATTGGCGGATTGGTAGAAGCCCGCGAACTCGATTCCGTCAGCCGCGCCGATGATAGCGTACGCAACGCCGTTCGCCGCGGCGACGCTCGCCCGGCCGACGCCGCCGCTCAAGTTGGGCAGGCTGGCGGGTGTCCAGCTGAATCCGGAATCCGACGAGCGGAATACACCGGCGCCGAGAATCGAAACCAGCACGGCCGCCGGCGACGCGGGATCGATCGCGACCGATTCCGCCGGGCATGGATCGTAGGTGAAGTACGGGCACGCGCCGAAGGTCCCCGCGGGATACGAAATCCAGGACTCGCCGCCGTCAGGGGAGCGCCACAGGCCGTTTTGACTGAAATCCCCCTCGACCCACGACGCGTCCGCCCGGTTCGCGCTCGATCCGTAGGTCACTGCCGCGTAGATCGTTCGCGGCGTCTGCGTGGTGTCGACCGCGATCGAGGCGATCGACGCGTGCGCGAAAGTAGTCGCGCCGAGCTGCGTCCAGGTGACCCCTAGATTGCTCGAGACAAACATCCCCTCGCCATAGTATGAGTCGGCCGAGCCGTTGCCCTCGCCGGTACCTACGTAAAGCGTTGGATTTGGGCTGGTGCTGGTGTCGAGCGCGAGCGCACCGACCGACAGCGTCGGCTCGAGGTCGAATATCGGTACGAAGGCCGCGGATGCGTTCGCGCGCATCCACACTCCCCCGTCGCCGGTCCCGACGAACATCCTTCCCGCCACGGTCGGATCTGCGACGATGGCGGTAACCCGTCCCGTCACGCCGACGATCGCGGGCCCCATCGCGACTCCGCCAAAGGTCGGAATCTCATTATTCAATGGCAACGGACCGAGCGCGCTCCACGCGAAAGAAGTGGCCGCCTGCGTCGAGTCAGTCGCGTCGAAGCCGGCGCCGGGAACAGCCTCCTGCATCCGCATCTGCGCGATAGCTTTGCGATATGCGCCCGGCGGCACTCCAAAACTCAGTCCGCGCCGGCTCAGAAAGAATGCCTCGCGCGCCACGCGATCGCGCGCGTGCAATGCTCCGGGTGCGTTGATATTGGCGCGCGCCGATCGCGACGTCGCACGTATCGGAAACGACAAAATTACCGCGAAACCGGCTGCCAGCAGCAAGCCGCCGCCAGCGGCGAGCAGCCACGGCGAGAAACGTCTGGACAAAGCGAAGACCCCCCTTCGGCCCGCGTCCAGTAGTCACTCTACTCCTACATTATATATGAACCAACTATATAATGAGTATGAAGTCGATTAGCTATTTAGTATTGCTCGTGTCTATCTGAGTATTCGTTTATCCTTGATAGCCGACGCTTGGCCCTGCCGCCGTACGCGCAAGGGCCGGATTGCTCGACGCACGATCGCGGGCTACGGCGGTCAGACTGCGGCGATTCGGAAGCCAATCTTCGGGAAGTGATTCACGATCTTGCCGAGTTCAGGAACATCGCGCTCGATTGCGATCTCATGAATCGTGCTGACGACCACTCTTCCGGTCACCGGATCGAATGCGTAGTCGTCTGCCGTCACCGACACGCGGGTCCCGGCAAAGAGTCCGTTCGGATCGCGCGAGTCGATGTTCTCGGCGGTGGCGGGACTGCTGTCTTTCGCCACCTTCAGAGCTTCACCGGGATCCATCGGGCGCACCTCGCCGTAACCCATCGCGTCGACGCGATCGAACCATCGCATGAGGTGCGAAAACTTTTGCGCAATGCCGAAGGAGGTCGGTTCCACGCGCAGAAACCACACCGGGTGGAAGCAGGCGGCGTCGGCGAGGCTGAACGAATCGCCGAGCAGGAACGGGCGGCTCGCAAGTTGGCGATCGAGAATCTCCAGGAACGCGCGCAACTGGTTTCGCGAATCGGGAGCGTTGCGCGCGATATCGCCAAAGTTCGCGCCTTGCATCATCTTCGAACGATCCTCGATGAATTCCTTCGGCACCACGGCGGCGAGCTTTTCGAAAATGACGGGCGTCGTGGACCAGAACAGCCGGCGGTCCGCCCATTGATTCATCGTGTCGGCGGCGGCGGTCAGGCCGCCGGGATACAGCGTCGGCTCGGGTTTCAGCTCGTCGATTTTCCGGACGATGATTCCCGTATCGCACCAGACGTCGGCACCGATTTGAAGCACCGGGATGCGCCGGTAGCCCCCCGTGAGCGGTACCAGCTTGGGCTTCGGCATGATGGTGGGCTGCTCGACCGAGCGCCAGCTGATTTTCTTGTGCGCAAGGATTTTGCGAATTTTCTCGGAGAACGGCGAAGTCGCATATTGATGCAGAATTATCTCGGGCACGATTTCCTCCGGCGAAAAAATTATTTGCGGGATATCTTTCTCTTAGCGCACCGGCGAACTATTCGGGAAGTGCAAAACGACGCGACGGCTGATAGGTTCGCGCTCATGCACGGCCATCACGAATTCGATCTGTTCGAAGCAATCTACACGACGCGCTCGATGCGACGGCTGAAACCCGACCCGGTCGCGCCGAGTCTTATCGTCAAGGTGATCGAGGCGGCCACGATGGGTCCGAGCGGTCACAATCGGCAGCCGTGGTTTTTTATCGTGGTCACCGAGCGCGAGGCGAAGAACTTCGTCGCGGAACGTTATCGCAAAGCGTGGGAGACCGTCTTTACGCCGGTGGAACGCGAAGTAGTCGCCAACGATCCGGGCAGCCAGCGAGGGCGAAACCTGCGGTCGGCAAAATACCTCGCCGAGCATATCGCCGATGTGCCCGTGATGATCTTCGCGTGCGTCAAAAAATACACCGATCGCGCGCGCGCCGGCCAGCCGATGTGGGGCGCGATTTACCCGGCGATTCAGAACCTGTGCCTGGCGGCGCGCGGCTACGGACTCGGCACCTCGATCACCGGGATGCACACGATGTTCGCCAAGGAGATCGACGCGATGCTCGGCGTACCGCCCGAGTACGCCAACGTCATCCTGATTCCGATGGGCTATCCGAAGGGGCGATGGGCGCGACCCGATCGCAAGCCGGCGCTACAGGTGACGTTCTGGGAGAAATGGGGCAGCCGGCGCGAGAGCGTCTCCGATTGAATCGAGCAGCGTGCGGATGCGTCACGCTACCGTTTCGATCACCGCAAGGATGAAATTGCGCTGAATCTGATCGCCGGGCTTGACCCGAAACTCCGTGAGGCGCCCGCTGGCCGGCGCCTTGACCGGTATCTCGACCTTCATCGACTCGATCACCATCACTTCGTCGCCGCGCGCGACTTGCGCGCCGCTCTCGACCGAAAGTCGCAGCACTTTGCCCACGGCCGGGCTTTTTATATCCATCACTCGTTGTCCTCGATCGAGTCTTGTGGAGCGTGATAGCAGCCGCGGCTCGCATGTGCCAGCGCTGAAAAAACGCCTTGTGCTTTTGGGCCGCTTGGTTGTAGAGAGTAAGAAAACTAAATCAGCGCGCTGGTCCGGCTAATGGAGAGACGGCATGAACAGTTTTGTCGCGACTCGAACGCTCACTGAATATCCGCGCGGCGCTCATCGATGGTCGCTGCTGATCCTCACGGTGCTCGCGTCGATTCTTGGCGCGTACGACTTCCAGCTTGCACCGCTGCTGCCCATCCTGCTCCCCTACCTGCACATGAGCCACACCGCGTACGGCGCGTTCATCACGTTCACCGTGCTGATTTCCGGAATCTCGGCGTTCTTTGGCGGCCCGCTCGCGGACCGCTATGGCCGCGTCCTCATCATCGACGTATGTCTAGGCTTTGTCACCGTCCTGTTGTTCCTGAACGTGCTGATCACCAACATCGTGACGTTCGTGATCCTCCGCCTGTTGATGGGAGTCGTGGCCGGCCTGACTGCCGGCGCCGGCGCGGCCCTGATTCGCGATATGTCGCCGCGGCTCAGCCGTGCGCTCGCGTTCGGACTGCTGACGATCGGGCCGGTCGGCGCGAACTTCCTGTCCAACTACGTCGCCGGCGCGACGCTGCCGATCTATCACACCTGGCAGTCGCAGATTTGGATCATGGGCTTCATTGCGATCGCGATGTACATCCCGATCGTGCTGTGGCTGTCCGATCTGAGTCCCGCACTGCGCATGCAGATCATGAAGACTGAAATCCAGGCGCTCGCCGCCGAAGGACGCCTGCCCTCCGCCTCCGAACTTCCGTCCAGCACCGGCGACGCCTTCCGGCGCCTGCTCGGCCACATGGAAGTCTGGCTGCTGGTCATCGGTATCACTGCGAATCTGACCTTGTATTTCGCGATCCAGGGCTTCGGACCGTTGATGTTCACCGAGGCGTTTCACTACTCACCAGCCGAAGCGGCAAAGATGAATGAGTACTTCTGGCTGGCGAACCTCGGCGCGCTGGTCCTGACCGGCCTGGTCTCCGATCGCCTGCAGACGCGCAAACCGATCGCAATTTTCGGCGGGGTCCTTGCCTGCCTCCTGATGGCGTGGTGGATTCCGACCTTCGGGCGTGAGCTTCCCCGCGCAACGATGGCGACGGTTGCGTCGCTGATGGGATGCTTCCTCGCCATTGCTTATGTGCCGTGGGCTGCTCAATTCTCAGAGACCCTCGAGGACGTCTCGCCCGCTCTGCAAGCCACCGGATGGGCCTTCTTCGGACTGGTCGCGCGCGGATGGGTCGCGATCTCGGCGCCGCTGTCGCTCTACGTTGCGGTCCACTACGGATGGGGCGAGTGGGTAAAGGTCGCGCTCGGTGGGATGATAATCTACATAGTCGCGATGGCATTCTCGCGCGGCCACGCCGCAGTCGAGGAGCACGCTCAAACCGCGCCAGCCCCGGGCCGCGTAACCGCCGGCTAAGGCCGCATCGTCCGCGTCCGAATTCCCAACTGCGTTGGAACTATCTCGTACGCCTGATGCACCCAGTCGACGAGGATCGGCCGCGTATCGCGCGGGTCGATCATTTCCTCGATCCCAAAAGCTTCCGCCGTGCGAAGCGGCGATCGCACCGCGTTGAATTTCGCCTCGAGCTCTTTGCGCAACTTTTCCGGATCGCTCGACGCCGCCAGATCCCGCTTGTACGCCGCCTCGATCCCGCCCTCGATCGGCAGCGAGCCCCAATCCGCCGACGGCCAAGCGTAGCGAAGATTCAGCCCCGTCGTGATTCCATGGCCCGCGCCCGCGACGCCGAACGCCTTGCGCACCATGATCGCGACCAGCGGCGTCGTCGTCTGGAACATCGCATAAAGCGCGCGCACCCCGCGCCGAATCGTTCCCGCCATCTCGGCTTCGCGCCCAATCAGGAACCCCGGCTGATCGACGAAGTTCACCACCGGCAGATGAAACGTGTCGCAAAGGTCGACGAACTTGACCATCTTGTCCGACGCCGGCCCGTCCAGCGACCCGCCAATCGAGAACGGATCGTTCGCCATCACCCCGACCGGGAATCCGTCGAGCCGCGCGAATCCCGTCACCAGCGACGGCCCGAAGTACGGCGTCATCTCGAAAAACGATTCGCGATCCATCACCAGCTCCACGATTCGCCGCACGTCGTAGCCATGGCGGCGATTGCGCGGCACGATACTGATCAGCTCCTCCTCCCGGCGGCCGGGGTCGTCGTCGGGCGTCGCGCGCGGCGGCACATTCCACACGCTCTGCGGCAGGTACGACAGGAAGCGGCGAATCTGCGCGAACGCGTCGTCTTCGCTCTCGGCCTCGTTGTCGACCGCGCCGCTCATGTGCGCGTGGATTTCGGAGCCGCCCAGTTCTTCCTTGGTCAGCTCCTCGCCGACGCCCCATTTGACCACCGGCGGTCCCGCGACGAACAGCTGACTCGTCCCGCGCACCATCACCGAGAAATGCGACGCCGCCACGCGCGCCGCGCCAATCCCCGCCACCGAGCCCATGCATCCCGCGACGACGGGCACCTCGCCGATCAGCTTTACCAGCACGTCGAACGCCGGATTGGCCGGGACGTAGGTATGTTTCATCGTCTCGAACGAGCGCACGCTGCCGCCGCCGCCGGTTCCGTCCACCAGCCGAATTATCGGGATATGCAGCTCGTGCGCGATCAGCTCCGCATAGCCGCGCTTGTTGCCGATATTTGCGTCCGCCGCGCCTCCGCGCACCGTGAAGTCGTCGCCGCCGACCACCACCCGCCGCCCGTTGATTCGCCCGGTGCCGCCGACGAAGTTCGCCGGCATGATCGACGCGAGCGTCTCGCCCTCGTATTTCGGCGCTCCCGCCAGCGCGCCGTACTCGTGAAACGTACCGGCGTCGAGCAGCCGCTCGATCCGCTCGCGCACGGTGAGCTTGCCGCCGTCATGCTGGCGCTTGATGTTGTCGGTGCCGCCCATCGCTTTCGCGAGCTCGACCCGGCGGCGGATTTCTTCGACTTCCTTCTCCCACGACATACGATTCTCCTGCGGATGCGATTGCTGATTCTATAAACCACGCCGATGCCGTCCACAAAAGCGAATTCACCCAATCAAATTTGAAACCCACGATGGTTTCAAACTTCCTTCGGCGGGGGCGACCCTGCACCCAATCTTTTCCGTGTCATTCTAGAGCGAAGCGAAGAATCCCGGATCGGCGCCGCGCAATGGCAACCAAATTCCCGCGAACGGGTCGGAAATGGCGCTGTCCTACTGGGGTTTCCGACCAAAACGTTTCACGTGAAACGTTTTTCAGTTCAGGAGAAACAAATGCGAATAGGGTTTGATGGGAGTGCGCATAGACTTAGTGCGTTAATTCCCTCGCCCTGCAAGGAAGAGAGGATGACGGTGAGGGTCCTTATGCGGCGCGCGATTCTTTACGCGCGCGATTCGAGATTCTGTGTCACTGCGCACCTCACCCGTTCTGTTTACGGGAGAGGCGGCCGGGCGCATCGCGACAGGTAGGTGAGGGTCCTGCGATCGCACCACAAAAGCCGGCCTGCTCACTTTTTGTCTGACTCAAACGCGGCAGGGGCGCCTCCAGATTGAGGATGAAGTTCGCCGCACGCAATGGCAACCAAATTCTTGTGAATTGATCAGAAATAGCGCCGTCCTGCTAGGGTTTCTGACCAAAACGTTTCACGTGAAACGTTTTTTAGTTCAGAAGAACAAAACACGAAACCACAGAAGGCACCTCCGCCTCGGGTCACGTTGTCGCCCCACAGGGTTATACTGCGGGTCGATGTGAAAGGCACGGATAAAGAAAGCAACAAGAAGTTGATTGCGCGGCTCCAAGCGGCAGCGCCGGTTTGACGGGATACGCGTTGACCGGGCTTCGCAAGTAATGGGAGGAGATTCAGGGGGCAAATGAAGACTGACAAGATGCAGGCTGACGTCGCGGCTCTCGGAACGGTCATAGCTGCCCTAGATCCGTTGGAAGAACATAAGAGGCTCTGGGTCCTTCAAACCGCGGCTTCCCGATTCTCCTTGACAATAGATCCGACGGTCTCAGGCGGTGGGAACCGCCTAAAAGGAGCCGACACTCCACCCGACCCTGGTACTGACAAAATCGCAGGTGGCGCAGAGATCTCCCCACAAAGCTTTATCAGGGCCAAGAACCCGACGACGGATGTTCAGCGGATTGCCTGTCTCGCGTACTATCTCACCAAACATCGCAATACGGCTCGTTTCAAAACTAAGCAGCTTACCGACCTGAACACCGAGGCTAAGTCGCCCAATTTCAGCAATGCGGCAGTGGCCGTTAATAACGCAAGAAAAGAAAAATATCTGACGCCTGCGGGTGGAGGCGAAAAACAACTGACGAATGTCGGAGAAGATCTGGTTGATGCTCTTCCTGACCAGGAACGGGTTAAGGCGTTACGCCGCCCACGTAGGAAACGCCCACGCAAGAAAAAGTAGACCATCGCAGAAGCATGAACTTAGCAAGAGTAAATCTGCGGCTTTGGAGAAAATTTGAATCAGACGCGGATTACAATCGAAAAAGAGCTGAGCACTGATCTTGACCCGAAAATGGTCAGCGAGCTTTTGGAGGGCCATTCTGAGGTAAAAAGGAATTACTATCTGGGGGGCCTCCGTCTCGCCGAAGTAGAGGGTGGTAGATTCTGCGAGGCCGCTTTCCGTCTCCTTCAGCAAGTTGCAGGTTTCTCGGTGACTCCCCTAGGGAAGCAGGTGGACTCCGAAAAGCTCATTCTTGGTCTCCAAAACCTTCCTGTGACACATTCTGATTCCGTTCGACTGCATATCCCGCGGGCACTGAGGCTCGTCTACGACATCCGTAACAAACGGGACGCTGCCCATTTAGCTGATGGAATCGACCCAAACATGCAGGATGCGACGCTTGTCGTATCAGTCGTCGATTGGATACTCGCAGAGCTCATACGGCTATATCACAATGTCCCTGCTGACGAAGCGAAGAAAATCGTCGAAACAATAGTCGCGAGAACCGCACCAATCGTTCAAGATTTCGATGGATTTCTGAAGGTACTGAACCCGGGCCTTAACGCCGGTGACTGGTGTCTTGTGCTCCTCTATCAGTGCGGCTCGAGCGGTGCCACTTTCGACCAACTCTCTGAATGGGTCAGGCCTGATATGCGCAGAAACCTCAAACGGACCCTTGACCGTCTTGTCCACGACAAGGCATTTGCTCACGTGGCAGGAACCTCTTATCGGATCACACTTCGCGGACAAAAGGAAATCGATGCGCGACGGCTAGTAGAGCTAACCTGAGGTTCGGGCGAGGTAAGTCAGAGAAGAAGAGCCGGGGTCCCTCCTCTTCGGTCGGGATGACGGAAAAAATCCATGCCGACGAGCAGGCAAACCCAACCCCTGGCTCCTTCCCAGGTGGGAAGGGAACCATTCTTGGTGACGACTAGTCGCGGCTTTGTTCCCAGCTACCACTTCTAAAAGGGCGACAGCCCGCATCTTTTCTTGTACCAAGGTGCAGGGGTTACCCTTGCCCAGGGATGCGCGAAACCCACGGCGGGTTTCGCATACGATAAAGTTCTCCCTTTTGCTCTCCGCTCCGCGCGCGCGGGCGTTTCTCGGTTGCGATGTTCCTGTTAGCTTCTATGCGTGTTCGTGATTTATCTACGATGACTGCTGCGGTTACAGACTCAATGACCTCGACCAACCGGCGCGAATCCGGCGCTCTGCCGCATCCGCGGCATGGCCTGCTTACCGGATGGGGGCGCTATCCGCTCTCTGAGAGCGATATCTACCGTCCTGATAAAATTGCTGAGCTGCAGGCGGTCGTGACCGCGGACGCGTCGTCGCTGATTGCGCGTGGGGCGGGACGGGCTTACGGCGACGCGGCGCTTAACGATCAGAGCCGGGTCGTCGACCTCACGCGGCTCAATCGGATGCTGTCCTTTGACCCGGCCAGCGGCCTCATCCGCTGCGAGGCGGGCGTCACGATTGCGGAGTTGATCGACGTGTTCCTGCCGCGCGGTTTTTTTCCGCCGGTGACGCCGGGCACCCGCTTCGTCACGCTCGGCGGATCTTTGGCCGCCGACGTGCACGGCAAGAATCACCATCGCGACTCATCATTGTCCTCGCATGTGATCAGCTTCGACCTGATGATTGCGTCGGGCGAAGTGCTTCGATGCTCGCGCGAGGAGAACGCCGCGTTTTTCTGGGCGACGATCGGCGGGATGGGACTCACCGGCGTGATCCTCGAACTTGAACTGAGGATGCGGCGCGTCAAGAGCGCTTATCTCGAGGGCGAGGTGATCCGCGCCCGCAATATCGACGCGGCGATCGAGGCCTTCGAGCGCATCGACGCGCAGTACGGCTATTCGGTCGCGTGGATCGATTGCAACAGCGGCAAGTCCGCGCTGGGACGCTCGGTGCTGAACGTCGGCAACTTTGCGGCGCTCGATCAGCTGCCGCGAAATCTCGCGCAGGATCCGCTCAGCACGGTGCCGAAGCTCAGCCCGTTGGTGCCATTCGATTTTCCCGGGTTTGCGCTGAACTCGCTGTCCGTCAGGGCGTTCAACGCGCTTATCTATGCGTTCGGTCGCGATAAAGCGGCGCACACTATTTTCGACTGGGAGAGTTTTTTCTATCCGCTCGATTCGATCCGCAACTGGAACCGAATCTACGGCAAACGCGGCTTCGTGCAGTATCAATGCGTGTGGCCGCCCGTCGAGAGCCGCGCGGGCCTGGTCGAAGTGCTCGAGGCGATCAGCCGCAGCGGACGCGGTTCGTTCCTCGCCGTGCTCAAGAAATTCGGCGCGCAGGACGGCATGCTTTCCTTCCCGATGCCCGGCTATACGCTCGCGCTCGACTTCCCGGTGACGGACGGGCTGCTCGAATTCCTCGATTCTCTCGACGCGATGGTGCTGAAGCGCGGCGGACGCGTGTACCTGGCCAAGGACGCGCGCATGTCGCCCGAGACGTTCCGCGCGATGTATCCGAATCTTGGCAAGTGGCAGGTGGCGAAGGCTCTCGCCGATCCTGACAACCGCTTCTCGTCGAGCCTGTCGCGCAGGCTGCGCATGACGGAATAAATTCCGTCCTACTTACAGGAAAGATGAATAGAGTTCTTATTCTTGGCGCCACCAGCCCGATCGCACGCGCACTTGCGCTTCGCTTCGCGTCCGACGGTGCGCGATTGTACCTCGCCGCCCGCAACGCCGACGAAGCGCGCCGGGTCGCCGAAGACGTCAGCGCTCGCGCGGGAGTGACCGCGCTTTCCGGGACCTTCGACGCGTCGGACTTCGCCTCGCACGACGAATTCGTCCGCCGCGCGGCGAGCGAGCTAGGCGGACTCGACGGCGTCGTACTATGCTTCGGCACGCTCGGCGACGAGGACGCCGCGCAAACGGATCCGGGCGCAGCACTCGCGACGCTGCATCAGAACTTCACCGGCGCGGTGTCTTTGATCACGCTCGCCGCGCGCCATCTCGAACAGCAACGGTCGGGCTTCATAATCGTGATCGGATCGGTGGCGGGCGAGCGCGGGCGCAAGAAAAATTACGTATACGGCTCGGCCAAAGGCGCGCTCGCGCTGTTTGCGCAAGGGCTCCGCGGGCGGCTCGCCGGCAGCAACGTGCATGTGATGACGGTGAAGCTCGGCACGGTTGATACGCGAATGACGTGGGGCCGCGAGGGTGCGTTGCTCACGATTGCGCCGGCCAAGGCCGCCGATCTGATTTACGCGGCGTATCGCAAACGCGCTGAAGTGGTGTATGTGCCGTGGTTCTGGCGCTTTATTATGGGCGCGGTGCGCATAATTCCCGAAAGCCGTTTCAAACGGCTCAACTTCTAACGCCGCAATTTCATCCCGGCGAGGCTAGAAATGAAAGTAAAGCTTGAAGTTGCTATGGTGGCTGCTCTCGCGATTCTGTCGACCACCGGATCACCAAGTGCCGGGGTGATTCCAGGAGATATGATCACGAAGGACCAGGCCGGCAAGGTTACGGACCTCGTGAGTCCGGGGAATCTGATCCTGGTGCAGCAGGGCATGACGATGAAGATCGTGCCGACGGACCGGCTCGAGTGGCCGCCGCCATACAAATCGGCGACTGAGAAATATTCGCCGCAGGTGAGTCTCGCGCCGGACGGCGCGCTGAAGGGTTATGCGGCCGGGCTGCCGTTCCCGCTGGTGGATGCGAACGATCCGAATGCGGCGCTGAAAGTGATGTGGAATTTCAGCTACCGGCCGCTCTACACCGACGACGCGATATCGAAGAACGTCGAAATAGCGAGCTACCGTCCGGGTTCGGCGCCGGCCGATCCAGTCGCGCATTTCACGATCGGCAACGTGGGATTTTACAACAACACCGGCCGCACCGAGGTGAATCCGATCCCGACCGATCCGGAGGCGACACGCGCGAACATCCGATATCGCTTCGGCGCGTACCCGTTTCTGGAGCCGTCGGAGATGCGGGGCTTCGGATTTATCCGCTATCGCAGCCTCGATCCGAAGATCGAGGATAACAGCTGGATGATGAATCCGCGCACGCGCCATGCGGTCCGGGCTTCCGCCTCCGAACTTTCAGACGTCCTGGGAATCTACCAGCCGGGCGCGACCGCAGGAGCGGGAGCCGCCACTTACGCCAGCACCCTCGATCCGGATTCGTTCTTCGGCTTCGCCGCGAAGATCGAAGATTTCAACTACAAGTTCCTCGGCGAGAAGCCGATGCTCGCGGTCGTCAATGCGGAGAACTCGCCGGCCAAGGCCTGCCCCACCGACGGCGGACGGACTATCTGCCCCGAGAACTGGGAGATGCGCCGGCTCTACGTTATCGAAGCGGACGCGAAGCAGACCTCAGCGATTGGCACCACCCTTTCGATTCCAAAGCGGATCTTTTATATCGACTCGGAAGGATGGTTCATCACGGCGTCGGATCAATACGATCGCGACGGCAAGCTGTGGAAGACGGTGGCGACCTTCAACGCGTACCGCGACCGGCCGATCCCGGATGCGCGCGTAGCGATCTGGCCGTTCAAGCGGATGTTTCAGACGGCGCTGGTCGATGAAGATATCGGGACCGGCTTCTCGACCGTAGTGCTGTCGCCCGGAGTTGAGACCGACGAGCGCGAGAGCTGGTATATCAACATGGGACTGGCGACGGAGAATTTTTTCAATCCAGCGTCGATGTCCAACGCAGCGCACTAGCAGGGGTGGCCACTGCACCCGGTACTTCTGCTTTGCGCGCACCGATTCGTGAACTATAAATGATGAATCTCATACGCATGCGGAGTCATCATCAATGACGAATCCTCTCGAAGGAATTCAGAAACTAGATTTCAGCGGCGCCGTCGACGCCGATGGGCATATCCTCGAGGACGCCGGTCTTTGGGATCGCTATATCGAAGCTAAGTACAAGGATCGCGCGGTAAGAATTGGGACCGACGCCAAGGGGCTCGAATACCTCGAGGTCGCGGGACGGCCGTCGAAGGTCTTCAGCGGCGGCCGGCTCGGCGGGCTGTCCGCGATGGGTGCGACGCGCGACGACCAGCGCCATATCGCGCCGACCTACGGCGGCCACGCTCCGTTCGGTGCGATGGACGCGAAGGAGCGCCTCAAGCGCATCGACGCTGAAGGTCTCGCGGCCGCATTCCTGTATCCCACCATGAGCCTGCTGTGGGAGACCGAGACCGAGGATGCCGAACTCGCGCAGGCCTGCACGCGCGCCTACAACCGATACATCGTGGACTTCTGCTCTGAGAGCGGCGGCAAGCTGATTCCGATCGCGCATCTGTCGCTCGGCGATCCGGCCGCGGCGGCTGCCGAACTCGAACGGGCGGTCAAGGCGGGATGCAAAGGCGGATGGGTCGCGCAATTCGTCATGACGCGCAAGCCGCATGCGCATCCGGATCACGACGTGCTGTTCGCGAAGGCGCAGGAACTCGACGTGCCGCTTGGGATTCATCCGTCGCTCGAACCGGTGTGGGCGGCGCCGGGGCGCTACGATCGCAAATTCATGCGCGGGAATTATTACTTTTTGAATATCGTCGCCGCCGACGCCATTCGTCACGCTTTCACGAGCTTCTTCCAGTACGGCACCTTCGACAAATTCCCGAAGATGCGCCTGGTACTGCTCGAGGCGGGCGCGGGATGGATCGACTACTGGCTGGGTCGGCTCGACGCCGTCTATGCCAGCGCGATGGGCCGCACGGTGTCGCTCAAGGAGAAGCCGAGCTTCTACTTTAATCGCAACTGCTGGATCTCCGCGGACCCTGACGAGCGCTCGCTGCCCGCGATGGTCGAGCTGTGCGGCGCCGACAAATTTTTCTGGGCGTCGGACTTTCCGCATCCCGATCACGTCGGCAATTACATCGAGGAAGTCCAGGAACTGGCGCACAAGTTGCCGCCCGCCGCGCGCGCGAAAGTGATGGGCGAGAACGTGATGAAGGTCTACAAGTGCGAGCTGCCGCGATAAAAGGCGGCTTGCGAAAATCCGCGCATCGCGCAAGAACGCCGTTCGTCGGCGTATTTCAGCACGATGCTCGCGAGACAGACACATTGAGAGAAGCGATCCTCGAGGTGATCAATCGCGCTGTCAATCGTGCAGACGCGGATGACTATCCGAAACTTCAAGATACCAAATTGACAATTCCAGGCGAGTATTTTGCGAGTATCCGTAGCCGTCTTTTGCCACTGCTCTATTACGGCTCTTTCAATCTGACGAAGACCCGCAAGTTGGGATATGAATTGACCTGGAAGTGGACGGAAGCAACTGGCAAGTTCGTCGGGTGCCCATATTGGAGTGTACAAGCCAAAGCACTGTTCGACACTCAAATACGATCTAGGTACGGTGCAAACGCAACATTGGCGGACGCACGACGGCTCGCCCGTGATCTGCAATCAGGAAAAGGCCAGCACGGCATAAACCATGAACACGTATTCCCTATTTCAAATGTGCGACAGGTACTGGCGAACCCGGATCAATATCCCCAATTCACAAACGACATCCCGGCATTGAGACGCTTCTTCGAACACTGCGTAGTCGGCTGCGTTGTTTTGGAAGGCGAACACCGTCAGGTGGACGGTCTCCCCGGAACATCCGACAACCCATGGCTGCGTTATCGAAATAGCTCGATCAAGCTCGCCGCCAACGCAGCTTGGCCCGATCTGCATATGAGACTCATTGCAGATGCGGGCTTGTTGGCGGCCTAATCGGCAATTGCGGAGTCTTGATGCCCACCGCTCCAGCGACGTCGAAACTCTCCGGCGAATCGCGTTCAGCTTTCTCGGTGTCGAGGAAGGGAGGCTAGAACGACCGCGCGCGTCTTCCACTATTTCAGGACAGGTCGTCCGACCACTCCGATGCACTCCACGCCGGTGTCTTTTCGCCGGTGCGGCGGGATGCTCGCGGTCTTGAATACCTTTCCACAAACCATGCAATGGTACCTAAGTTCGGGCTGCTTCTTCACTTTCCACCTCGGGTTCCTTGCTAGGGAGATTATCGACCGCGCACACACCACGTTCAATGAAGGTGAAGACACGAATTCCTCTTTATATCACGAAGCACTATCGCAACTACCCGCCGGTGCTGGTGCGGCTGCCGAAAGTGCATCCTGACGCGTTGAAACGGATATTCGGCAACGCGTGGCGCCGTTTCGCGAGCAAGCGGCTCGTCGAATCGTTCGGACGCTAGCAGGAATAGAATCCTGAATCGCGCGCGAAGCGCGCGCTGAACAAGGACCCTCAACCTTGATCCTCTCCCTTGCGGGGAGAGGGGAAAGGAAAAGGCCCGCGAGATTGTGCTCGCGGGCCTTTTTGCATTCGTTACAGATGTTCGCGGGTCAGCTGCTGACCGTCCACGTATCGCCCTTGCCTAGCAGCGTCTTCAGGTCGCCTGCGCCCTGCTTTGCCTTTGCGTCTTCGAGCTGCTTGTTGACGGCGCCGTCGTAGGTCGGCCGCGACACCGCGTAGAACACGCCCATCGGCGTCGGCAGCGGAGGCTCGAAGTTGCCGAGCATGAACGCCAGCGACAGGTTGGTCTCGTCGTGCACGACCAGGTCTTTTTCAGTGACGGTAGCGCTGAGGTGTACTGCTTCTGGACGCATGCCGTTCATTTTGATTCCCATGTCGCGATTCTTGCCGAAGATGAGCGGCTTGCCGTGCTCGAGCACCAGCTGATGGTCGGCCTTGAGCGCCTTGTCGCTGACGTCGTTGAACGCACCGTCGTTGAAGATGTTGCAGTTCTGCAGGATCTCGACGAACGACGCGCCGCGATGCGCGTGCGCGCGCTTGAGCATCTCGCCGAGATGCTTCTGCTCGACGTCCACGGTGCGCGCGACGAATGTCGCATGCGTGCCGAGCGCCACCGTGATCGGATTGAATGGAAAATCAACCGAACCCATCGGCGTGGACTTGGTTACTTTGCCGACTTCGGAGGTTGGCGAGTACTGACCCTTGGTGAGTCCGTAGATTTTGTTATTGAACAGCAGAATCTTCATGTCGACGTTGCGCCTGAGCACGTGGATCAGGTGATTGCCGCCGATAGACAGCCCGTCTCCATCACCGGTGACCACCCACACGTCGAGATCGGGCCGCGAAATTTTCAGCCCCGTCGCGAACGCAGGCGCACGCCCATGAATCGTGTGGAAGCCGTACGTGTTCATGTAGTAAGGAAACCGGCTTGAGCATCCGATCCCCGAGATGAAGACCGTGTTCTCCGGCGCGATGCCGAATTCGGGCATGGTCTTCTGCACCGCGGCCAGGATCGCGTAGTCGCCGCATCCGGGGCACCAGCGAACTTCCTGGTCGGAAACGAAATCCTTGCGGTTAAGAGCGGTAGCCATTTTCGATCAGCCCTCCAGGGCCCGGTTGATGCGGTTTTCGATCTCGCTGACTTTGAACGGACGGCCCTGGATTTTGTTGAACCCGAAGGCGTCGATCAGGTAGTCGGCGCGCACCATCTTGAGTAGTTGTCCCATGTTCATTTCGGGGATCATCACTTGTTTGAAACGCTTGAGCGTCTCTTCGAGGTCGCGCGGCAGCGGATTCAGATAGCGCAGATGCACGTGCGAAACCTTCTTGCCCTTCGCGCGCACGTGCTTGACGGCCTCGCGAATCGGGCCGTAGGTCGAGCCCCATCCGAGCACGACCAGGTCGCCCTCGGCGTCGCCAAAGATCGCCGTCGGCGGAATCTCGCGCGCGATGCCCGCGATCTTGCGCGCCCGCGTCCGTACCATCAGCTCGTTGTTGGCCGGTGAGTAACTCACGTTGCCGGTCAGGTTCTCGCTCGACAGTCCACCGACGCGATGCTCGAGGCCCTTCGTCCCCGGCACCGCCCACGGACGGGAAAGCGTCTCCGGTTCGCGATTGTACGGTAAAAAGCCCTCGGGATTTGTCGCGAATTCAACTTTGATTTCGGGTAGCTTGTCCGCGTCGGGCAGCAGCCACGGCTCCGCGCCGTTGGCCAACTGGCCGTCGGTGAGCAGGATCACCGGCGTCATGTACTTGACGGCGATTCGCACCGCCTCGTACGCGCAATCGAAGCAGTCGGCCGGCGTCGACGCCGCGATAATCGGAATCGGCGACTCGCCATGCCGTCCGTACATCGACTGCAGCAAATCAGCCTGCTCGGGCTTGGTCGGCATCCCGGTGGAAGGACCCGCGCGCTGGATGTCGGTAATCACCAGCGGCAGCTCGACTTTCACCGCGAGCCCGACCGCCTCTGCCTTCAGGTTCATGCCGGGGCCGGACGTCGTGGTGATGGCGATCGATCCGCCGAACGACGCGCCAATCGCCGCGCACACGCCGGCAATTTCGTCCTCGGCCTGGAAAGTATAAACCGGGAAATTCTTGTAGCCTGAGAGCTCGTGCAGGATATCGCTGGCCGGCGTGATCGGATAAGAGCCTAAAAAAAGCGGACGTCCCGACTTGACCGCAGCCGCCACGAATCCCAGCGCGGTCGCGCTGTTGCCAGTGATATTGCGATACAGTCCCGGCGCGATATGAGCGGCCGGCACTTCGTACGAGCTCGCGAACATCTCGGTTGTCTCGCCGTAATTGAATCCGGCCTTGAGCACTTTAATGTTCGCCTCGAGAACCTCGGGCGTCTTCTTGAAGCGGCTCTCGAGGTAGCTGAGCGTGCTTTCGATCGGCCGCTGATACAGCCACGACAGCATCCCGAGCACGAACATGTTGCGGCATCGGAACACCGCGCGATTGTTCAGCCCCATCCCATGCACGGCCAGCGACGTGAGCTTGGTCACGTCGACTTCGATCACCTGGAATTTGTCGAGCGAGTGGTCGGTGAGCGGATTGCTCTTGTAGCCGGCGCGCTTGATGTTGGAATCGGTGAACGCTTCGCGGTCCACGATTATGACGGCGTTGGGCGGGACATCTTCGATGTTCGCCTGTAGCGCCGCGGGATTCATCGCGACCAGCACGTTGGGCTCGTCGCCGGGAGTGAAAATCTCGTTGCTCGAAAAATTGAGCTGAAAGCCGCTGACTCCGGCCAGGGTGCCTTGAGGCGCGCGGATTTCGGCGGGAAAGTCGGGCAGTGTCGCGATATCGTTGCCGGCCAACGCGGATTCGGCCGTGAATTGCATCCCCGTCAACTGCATTCCATCGCCGGAGTCGCCCGCAAAACGGATAACGACGTGGTCGCGCTGCAGATGCGGCTTGAGCGCAGGTGCGGCGGAACCATGCGATTCGGCAGCTTGTCCAGCCGCCTCAGGTGGAACAGCCATCTCAGTCCAATCTCCTTGTGGTTAGAGCCTGATTGAAAATTAACTCCGAAAAACGAAGCCTTGCAAATACTCCAACACGCGGATTTGAAGCATAGCTAATCCAAGCTAAGCATTAAAGGCCCACCTTTCAGGGTTCAGGATCAGCGAATCTGAAAGTCGGCAAATTCCCCAGTAAAATCGCGCCAGTCTTCGCGTACCGCAGTTACGTGCGCCGACGGTGGTCCCAGATGTGCCCACGCCGACAGCATCTGCAAGTTCTCCCGCTTGCCTTCTGCAACAATTTCGACCTCGCCGCCCGCGATATTGCGTACCCATCCGGCAAGTGCGAGTTGTTTGGCCTCGTCGTACGCGGAGAAACGAAACCCGACCCCCTGCACCCGCCCGCTGACGACTAGGTGCAATCTCGCGCGCTCCGTTTTGTTTTGAGCCGTCACACCAGTTCGAGAGAGCTTGCGCGTGGCATTAGATTTTCAACTTCGAGAACGCCAGCGATTTCAAATTTCGACGGTGGGCGTCTAAACAGAAAAGACCGGACTATTTGCGAGTCCGGCCTCTTTCAACAACGTAATCTCAAAGAGTCTAAGCTTTAGCTTTTGCGAGCAATTGATCCAGCTTTTTGTTGGTGTCTTCAAAGGTTTTAATCAGGTCGTCGAGGACGCTATCGAGTTCGGCCTTATCCAGTCCTTTTCCGTTTCCTTCGGAAGCCCGGATCACGGCCTGAATACTCTTTTGGTTTTCTGTTACGCGTTTCATAAGCTCTGAAGCTCTCTTCCTCGACTCAGAATCAAGCTTAAGCGTCCTCAGCTCTCGCGCTTTTGATAGCGCTTCAACAAGAAGATGGACGATTTTTTCAAGCTTGTCCACAAGCACGAAACTTACAGTTCACGCTTCACCAGATAGAACCGACCGCAGCCCCTGCTCGTCGAGCACTCTCACTCCCAGGTCCCTTGCCTTCCTCAGCTTCGAGCCGGGGTCCGCGCCCGCGACCACAAAGTCCGTCTTGCGGCTCACCGACGACGTGACTCGTCCCCCCGCCGACATGATCTTGCGCTCGGCTTCCTCCCGCGTCATCGATTCGAGCGTGCCGGTCAGCACGAAGGTCTTGTCGCGCAATGCGCCGCGCCCCTCGACTTCAGCCGGTGCTTCGACCTCGAGGATTTTGATCAGCCGCTTGACGGTCTTCAGATTGCGCGGCTCGTCGAAGTACTCGCGGATACTGTGCGCGACTTCCTCCCCGATATCGCGCACGCCAAGCAGGTCGTCCTCCGACGCCGCCGCCAGCGCGTCCATCGTCTTGAACTTCAACGCGAGCTGCCGTGCCGTATGCTCGCCGACGTGCCGTATCCCAAGGCCGTTGACGAACCTGTCGAGCGTCGTCTTGCGCGCTTTCTGGATCGCGTCGAGCACGTTCTGCGCGCTCTTGTCGGCCATTCGCTCGAGCCCGGCGAGTTGGTCCTTCGTGAGCCCGAACAGATCGTCCAGCTCCTTCACCAAACCCTTCTCGACGAGTTGTCCGACCAGCTTGTCGCCGAGTCCCTCGATATCGAGGCATCCCTTCGACGCGAAATGGCGAATCGATTCGCGCATCCGCGCCGGGCAATTCGCGTTGACGCAGAAGTAGCCGACCTCGCCCTCCTCGTGGACGATCGCCGCGCCGCATTCCGGGCAGTGCGTCGGCATCTCGAACGGCTTCGCGCGCGGACGCCCCTCCTGGGTGACGCGGATGACGTACGGAATCACGTCGCCCGCGCGCTCGATCAGCACGGTGTCGCGCTCGCGGATGTCCTTGCGCCGAATCTCGTCGAGGTTGTGCAGCGAAGTGTTGGAAATCGTCACGCCGGCGAGTTGCACGGGACGGAGTTTGCCGACCGGCGTGAGCGATCCGATCCTGCCGACCTGCACGTCGATCTTCTCGACCATCGTCTCCGCCTGCTGCGCCTTGAACTTGTACGCAATCGCCCAGCGCGGCGAACGCGAAACCTCGCCGAGCTGCTCCTGGAGCGCGTAGGAGTTCACCTTGGCCACCACGCCGTCGGCCTCGTAGTCGAGCTCGTGGCGCTTTTCGGTGATTTGGTTCCAGTAGTCGAGCACCGCGTCGATCCCGTTGCACACGCGCGACAGCGGATTCACGCGCAGCCCCAGCGCTTTGATCGCTTGCAGAAATTCCCACTGTGACTTGAACGTGACGCCTTCGATCACGCCCGGCGCATACAGGAAAACGTCGAGCGGCCGCGACGCCGTGATCTTCGGATCGAGCTGGCGCAGCGCACCCGCCGCTGCGTTGCGAGGATTGGCGAACACCGGCTCGCCGGCCTCGTCGCGCTCCTGGTTCATCCGCGCAAAGGCCTTCCGCGGAATTATCACCTCGCCGCGCACCTCGAGCAGCCGCGGAACTTTGCCATGCTCGGGATGCTGCAGTCTGAGCGGCACGCTCTTGATCGTGCGGATATTCTGCGTGACGTCTTCGCCGTTGATTCCGTCGCCGCGCGTCGAGCCCACCTTCAGCCGCCCGTCTTCGTAAACCAGCTCGATACCGAGGCCGTCGAGCTTGACCTCGGCGACATACTCGAGGTCGGCGTCGGATTTCAGCAGGCGCTTGATGCGCTTGTCGAACTCGCGCATCTCCTCGGCGTCCATCGCGTTGCCGAGCGACATCATCGGCCGCCGATGCACCACGACGCCGAATTTCTCGCTCGGCGCCGCACCCACACGCTGCGTGGGCGAATCCGGCGTCGCAAGCTCAGGATGCTCGCGCTCGAGCGCCTCGAGCCGGCGCATCAGCTTGTCGTAATCGGCGTCGGAAATCTCGGGATCGTCGAGGACGTAGTAGCGATAGTTGGCGCGGTTGATCTCGTCACGCAGCTTTTCGGCTTGCACCGCGAGCTTGTGCGAATCCTCAGGCATGGTTGGCGCGCGAATCGTCGCTAGCGCCGCGGATAGCCCATCGCGTCGAGAAAATCGTCGAGCGTCGGAAATCGCATGTACATGTTGTGACGCTTCTGGTCGCCAATAGTCGTGCTCGACTCCGACGAGTACGCGTGCCCCGGATACACCACCGTCGCGTCGTCGAGATTGCGCAGAGTGTCGTTCAGGCTGTGATACATCGCCTCCGGATCCGAGCCCGGCAGGTCCACTCGCCCGCACGAGTTCACGAACAGCGTGTCGCCCGAAATCAGGTTGCCCTCGACGAGAAAGCATTGCGAGCCCGGCGTATGCCCGGGCGTGTGCAGGAACTTCACCTCGAGATCGCCGACCTTGATCGTGTCGCCCGCATCGACCTTGACCATGTCGGAGTCCGACAGACCCGCGACCTGCTTCACCCCGTCGGCCTCATGCTTGTTCACGTAGACCTTGGCCTTCACGTGTTCGAGCATCTTGGCGGCGCCCTCGATATTCTGGCCCATCATGTGCCCGCCGAGGTGATCGGGGTGATAGTGCGTCAGCAGGAGCTTGTCGATCTCGTAGCCCTCCGACTCGGCGAATTTGCGGATCGCGTCGACGTCCCACGCGGGATCGACGACCGCTAGCTTGCGCGTGGCCGGATCGCCGACCAGGTACACGAAGTTCGCCATCGGGCCGATTTGCGCCTGTCGAAGATAGATTTTGTTTTCAGTGGCTGCTGCCATCAGAATTCTCCAACTCTCAGGACTTGCCGCCGCGACCGGCCTTGTTCTTCGCTGCGCGCGCCGTCTTCTCTTCTTCTTCGATTCGCAATGCCCGGTCCCACAGGAATTCGGGCTCGCCGAGCCGCTTCGCAACCCATCGCGACTGCACGAACAGATGGTCGCTCAGCCGGTTCACATAGATGATGAGACTGTCGTTGATGTCTTCCTCGCGCTTCAGGCGCCAGCACACGCGCTCAGCACGCCTGCACACCGTCCGCGCCTGATGCAGGAACGCGTTGAGCACGCCGCCGCCCGGCAGCGTGAAGGATTTCAGCGGCTCGAGCTCCTTCTCCATCGCGTCCATCTCTTCTTCGAGCTTCTTGATCTCGCCGGCGCCCATCTTGTGCATCTGCGGATATTCGCCGCCGGGCGGCGTCGCGAGTTCGCTGCCCACGTCGAACAATTCGTTCTGGATCCGCCGCAAGGACTCGGAATACGGCTCGAAGTCGGCGCCGAGCCCGTCGCGATATTCCGGCAGGTAGGTGCGAACGATTCCGACGATCGAGTTCAGCTCGTCGATCGTGCCGTAGGCCTCCAGCCGCGCGCTTTCTTTGGGCACGCGCTTGCCTCCGACCAGCGCAGTCTGGCCCTTGTCACCAGTGCGCGTGTAGATGCGACTGAGACGTATCGCCATCACACTCCCGCCTTGGCTTTCTGTGCCGCATAGGCGGCGTCGCCGAGGTCAGTCGTCACCGGCAGTCCCGCGTCCTTCCATCCCGCGACGACGACCTTGCCCGACGCGTCGCGCTGGCCCCCAAAGCCACCGACCACATTCGTCAGATCCGTGAATCCCGCCTCTTCGAGCATCTCGCACGCGCGCTGCGAACGTCCGCCGGCCAGGCATCCGACCACGAGTTTCCTGTTTTTTAGAATTACCTTCTCGGCGACATCGACGAAGTCCAGGTTCAGCTGCATTTGCCCCGGCCCCTTGGCCACCATGACCGGGATATTGATCGCGCCGGCGGCGTGTCCGGCTGCAAACTCGCCTTCCGTGCGAACGTCGAGGTAGAGCGCATCGGGATTCTGCTTGAGCGTCTCGTACGCTTCGGGTGGAACCAGCTGTTTTATCGCCATCGCAAAAACTTCCTTTTTCTAAAGCTGTCGAAACTCTATCAGATCCCTACGGCTTGGGATTTCCCACGCGCTCATAGTGCACCATCTCGGCGCGCGGTTTGAGCGGCTTGGCCTGCGGTGGATTCTTCGGGTCGGTGTAGCCGAACGGCAGAATCGTGAAGATTGCCCATCCGTCCTTGACGCCGAGCATCGCGCCAATCTTCGCGCCGTCGAAGTTGCCGACCCAGCAGGTGCCGAGTCCGATTGCCCAAGCCGCGTTCGCCATGTTCTGCACCGCCTGCCCGCAGTCCACGTCGGCCCATCGCGCGTTGGCGACATCCTTCAGCACCGCGATCGCCGAGGGCGACTCCGCCACGAAGCGGCCGGTCGAACATAGCGCGCCAATTTCCTTGAGCCGGTCGCGATTTTGAATCACAACGAACTGCCACGGCTGCAGGTTGCGCGCGCTCATCGCATGGCGCCCGGCGTCGACGATCTTTGCGAGTTTTTCGCGCTCGACCGGCTTGTCCGCGAACGTGCGCTGCACCCGGCGTTTGAGAATAGCTTCAAGAGCGTCCATCGATAGCGCCTCCGTCTGAAATATCGTTCGTCAAGCAGCCACAAAAAAACTTGTAGTATCAACCGGCCGTGGAATCCAGTTCGATTCGCTCAGGTTGACGGAGCGGATCCTAACCTCTCCTTGTCCGAGGAGATGTCGGCGCGAGCCGAAGGTAAGCGACCGGAGAGGTGCAACGCCAGCCGACGTAGTTGCGCCGTTGTCGGGCGGCGGACTCAGTGTCTGTGAATTGCGGTTAGACGAGTTGGCGTTGGTGCGATGTCCGGCGCTGCACCTCACCCGGCGACACCGCTTTTCAAGCGGCTTACGCCGACCTCTCCTCGGACAAGGAGAGGTTAAGATTCGGGTTCAGCCGCGCTTGTATACTGAAAATTCCTGCTCGAGCTTTGCTACTCGCTCCTGGATTGAGGATAGGCGCTGGACGCCCAGGAAAAACTGCACCAGCTCGTCATGACCGGCTTGCCCGCCGGGGCTCATCACCTCGACCAGTTCCTCGATGAGGCTCGGGAACTTCTCGCTCGGGATGTAGTAGTTGGCCCATCCGAAGTTGCAATGGCGATGCAGAATTTTCGCGACCGTCTTCTCGAGAAGTTCGCGCCGGCCGCCTGCGTGCTCTTGTTCGTTGTCGTTGTTCAATGAAGTCTCTCCTGGCCCCGATGTTTCCGCCGTCAGGCGCCTTTCTTCACGGGCGCGGGCGGTGCGTCGTCGGCCCACAAAATCTTGTGATAGTCGAAACGCATGTTCTCGATGATATTGAATTTGATGATCTCGAAATAGGGCGAAAGATCGAAATCGCGCGGCGTGACCAGCGTCGGCGAGACCAACCTGAGCGCACCATATTGCAGCTCGCCCGTCGTCGCCTTCGAGCCAATCGGCCACAGCTTGCGTCTGGGGAGAGGCGGTGGCTGCGTATCGGGCGGCAACTGCTCGTAGTTCGCCACGATCGGAAACTTCACGCGATGAAACGACGACGCGATCACGCTCGAACAGATGACTCGCGTCGGCTCGCCGCTGCCGAACTGCAGCGCCTGGCGGCGAAAGCGCGCCGGTACCAGACTCACCGGCAGAAAGTAGCGCGCCAGATCGATCACGTTGCGCAAGTCGTAGGTATCGCCGACGCTGCGAATCGCCTCGTCCATCACATCGGCCAGGTCCGCCGCCGACAGGTTGAACGGGCGGCATACGCGGAGGTTGAAATCGCGGTATTTGCTCAGCGGAGAGAGCACCACGCCGGCCTCGACGATCGCCTCGACGATCAGGAAGTTCGCTTCTTCGCCGAATTGCGCGACCAGCGGCGCCTTCATCTCGGCATTGCGACGAATCGGCTCGTCACCGACGTACAACGCCGAGTGCGACCACGAGCTTTGCGTCAGGTACTTGATGCACTCGCTGATACGCTCGTTGCCCTCGACCAGAATCACGTCGCCCTTGCGAATGTGACGCTTGAGCGCCGCCATGTCGTTGGGGATTTGGAGCGCGTAACTCTTGACAGGCTTGGTCAGCAGGCCGACGGCCCAATCGCTCATCCGGTCCAGCAGCCAGGATATGATCCCCGATTTCTCGCGCCGAGCCATTTCAGCTTCGCAAATCCCCTACTTGACTATAGGAACGGCGGGAGCCGCGAAACAGCGCGATAATGGCGCGCCGCGGGCCTCGGTCAGGTCTTGAACTGCCCGACGATTGCGTAGAACGGCACGCTCAGCGTCGCCTGGTCGGGGTCGTCGGTCTTGATCGTCAGGTTCCCCCGCAGTTGCCCGTCGGGAGTTCCATGCCTGAGCGTGACTGTCACCTTGTATTCCTTCCCGGGCGTGACGGGCTCCGCGACGGCGCCGACCGCCGGGCTGCTGCTGGCGACCTCGAGCACCTTTATCGGATGCGGTCCCTGGTTGCTCAGCTTGAAAATTCGCACGATGTCCTGGCCGCGCGGCACAATACCGAACGAAACCTGCGCGGGATCGATATTCAAATCGCCAGTCACGGTTCCGAACACGTCAACCTGCAGCGGCACGCGATTGTTGGTGATCTTGATGGTATCGTCGAACGGCCCCACCGGCATCGTCTTGAGCAGCGAGACCTTCAGCAGCGCGCCGGGCTTGCCGTCGGGACGCTTTTCCTGCTCCACCTTGATCGACGAGTTCGAGTTGCTCACCGGACCGACCGAGAACGCCCCGCGCGCCGGATTCAGATCGTTGACCAGCAGCTCCTTTGTGTCTTCGGTACCGCGCTTCACGTCGCCGAAGGAGATCTCGCCCGGCACGGCCTCGACCTGCTTCTTGACGATCCCCTGCATCGTCATCGCGACCTGCGGATTGTTGGGATCGTTGGTGGACACCGTGATAGTGCGCACCTGGTGGCCCTTCTGAAAGTGCGTGTCAAACGAGACGGCGATATCGCTCTCGTCGCCGGGCGCCACGTGCATCTTCGAGGGATTTCCCGTCGTGCATCCGCACGAGGTCTTCACGCCTTGAATGTCGAGGTAGCCCTGGCCGTTGTTCTTGATCGCGAAGGTGTGCGTGACCATCGTGCCTTCGAGCGCGCTGCCGAAATCGTACAGCGGATCCGAGACCATGGCCTTCGGCGCATGGCCGGGAGGCGCGCTGTTCCCGCCGGGAATCAGCGGATTCATGCCGTCCTGCGCGAAGGCAGGCGCGCTCGCAAGCAGCGCGATCATCAATGCTAGAAGTGTTGGTTTGATTTTTTTCAAGTTAGTCATCCGACTCGAAGGCACGGTCATGCCGCCTCTCCACTCGGTTCTATCAAGCATGGCGCGGAGCGTTGCGGTCAAGAGGCCTTGCTTACCGGTGCGTGACGCGCGGCTTCAGGACGGGCCAGTTCGTAGCGGCTCAGAAAGTCGGTCGCGAACTCGCCGCGATTGAAATCCGGATCGTGCAGAATCTTCAGATGCAACGGAATGTTGGTCTTGATGCCGTCGATTACGTACTCGCGCAGCGCAGCCTTGGCCCGCGCGATCACTTCAGGACGCGTCTCGGCATGCACGATCAGTTTTGCGATCAACGGATCGTATTGCACCGGCACGCGATAGCCGTCGTACAGCGCCGTCTCGACGCGCACACCCAGCCCGCCCGGCGTATGATGATTGCTCACCACGCCCGGCGACGGGATGCCCCGCTCCGGGTCCTCCGCATAGATGCGAAACTCCATCGACGCGCCGTCGAACGTCACCTGCCGCTGCTTCAGCCCGAGCGGCTCGCCCATCGCCATCCGGATACTTTCCTTCACCAGGTCAACGCCCGTGACCATCTCGGTCACGCCGTGCTCGACCTGGATCCGCGTGTTCATCTCGATAAAATAAAACTCGCCGCTGCCCGCGAGCAGAAATTCCACCGTGCCGACGTTCGAGTAGCCGACCACTTCAGCCGCGCGCACCGCCGCCTTGCCCATCTTCTCGCGCAGCCGCGGCGTCAGGGTCGGGCATGGCGATTCCTCGATCACCTTCTGATGGCGCCGCTGAATCGAACAGTCGCGCTCGCCGAGATGAATCGCGTTGCGGTGCAAGTCGGCAAGAATCTGAAACTCGACGTGACGCGCGCGCTCCAGGTATTTCTCCAGGTACATCTTCTTCGAGCTGAACGACGCCTCCGATTCGCCCTGCGCCAGCGGGAACAGCCGCGTCAGCTCGGCGCCGTCGCGAGCGACTCGCATGCCCTTGCCGCCACCGCCGGCAGCAGCCTTGATCAGCACCGGGTAGCCGAGCCGCTTCGCGTCAACTTGCGCCTCGCGCAGCTCCGTGACCCCCGTGCCCTCGCTGCCCGGCAGCACCGGGACGCCCGCGCGCTTCATGATTCGCCGTGCGCGCGGCTTGTCGCCCATCAACCTGATATGACGCGCGCGCGGGCCGACGAAGTTCAGCCCCGACTTCTGGCATGCCTCCGCGAAGTCGCCATTCTCGGACAAAAATCCGTACCCCGGATGCACCGCGTCGGCGCCGAAGGTCGTCGCCGCGCTCAGAATCGCCGGGATATTCAAATAGCTGTCTTCAGCCGCCGGCGGCCCGATACACACCGACTCATCCGCCATCCGCACGTGCAACGCGTTCTTGTCGGCTGTCGAGAAAACCGCGACCGTCGAAATTCCCAGCTCGCGGCAGGCGCGGATTATCCGGATTGCGATTGTCCCGCGATTTGCGACCAGCAGTTTCTTGAACATCAACACTCGAGTCTCCGACCTGTTTAGATAACTTCAATGATCATCAAGGGTTGACCGTATTCTATAGGATTCCCGTTCTCCGCGAGGATTCTTATCACCCGCCCCGCAGCCGGCGATTCTACCTCGTTCATCATCTTCATCGCTTCGATTATGCACAGCGGCTGGCCCTTGCGCAGCGACGATCCTTCCTCGACAAACGGCGCCGCGTCCGGCGATGCGGCCCGGTAAAACGTACCCACCATCGGGCTTTCGATCAGCTTCTGATTCGGCGCGAGATCGATTTTGCCGGCAGCCTTGCGGCCTTCCTCCGCCGTCGCCTCGACGTGCCGCGTCGCCATCTTGATTGGGGAGGCCGCGCGCGCCGCGACGTGCGCCTCCGAGCCCGACTCGGTAACGTCCACCGACGCGCGTCCGCCGCCGCGAACCAATCGCACCTTGCCCTTCTTGTCCTCGATTTCGAGTTCGACCAGCCCGTAATCCCGCATCAGGACCAGCAGGGTCTTCAGTTCGCGTACTTCCATCGCGTCTCCGTGTCTTTCTGAAACGGCGGCTCGCCTGCCCGCTGGATCGTTGCTCGCCATTGGCGTCACCCGCTTCGTCGACGCGACTCCTCGGCCATCGTGCGCGCCGCTCTCAGTGCCAGGCTGTAGCTCTCAGCGCCGAATCCCATGATTCGGCCATGCGCGATATCCGCAATCGTCGAATGATGCCGGAACGGCTCGCGCCGATAGACGTTGGACAGATGCACTTCGATCACCGGTATATTCACGGCCGAAATCGCGTCGCGAATCGCCACGCTGGTATGCGTGTATGCGCCCGGATTGATCAACAGCACGTCGCACTTGCCGCGCGCCTTCTGAATCCGATCGACGATCCCGCCTTCGCTGTTCGACTGAAACGTTTCGACTTTCATTTCCAGCGTGCGTCCCAGGTTTTTCAGTTCCTTGTCGATATCGGTCAGGCGGGTTCGGCCGTAAACCTCGGGATCGCGCTCGCCGAGGAGATTCAGGTTGGGTCCATGGACCACCAGTACCGTTATAGGCCCACTCGCACTGCCCGACGCCGCTTGTTCCGCCATTTGCCGGGCCTTAGCCATCTCCGTCCCGCTCCGCATCCTCTACTTCATTGAACCGCACCCTCCACGCGACTGCAAGCACGCTCTTCGGACACTGTCCACCGGTCAGTAATCACTGGACTAATCAACGCGCGACTTGAGCGCATCCTGATACACTTCGCGACGCGTCGACCTTCCCCCAAGCTGTTCTAACAGGGACGAAGTCCCGCATCTTTATCTTAGTACTGGGTGCAGGGGTCACCCCTGCCCAAGGAGGTGTGGAACCCACGGTGGGTTCCACGTTTCAATTAAATGATTTACCCTTCCCCCTCCTCGCTCGATTTGATCGCCCCCTGATACACTTCGCGACGCCCCATCCCGGTCAGCCGCGCGATCACCGCGCTCGCCTGTTTCAGCCCAAGTCCGGCCTCACGCAGCACCTCGAGCGCTTCATGCACGTCGATTGCGACGTTTCCCGCGTCCGGCTGCTCCGGCGCGCCCGCGACGACGATTACGATTTCTCCGAGCGCCGGCGTCGCGCGAAACCGCCGTTCCAGCTCACCGAGCGTCCCGCGCAACGTGCGCTCGTAGGTCTTGGTGATTTCGCAGACGACCGCCGCATCGCGCGATTCCCCGAATGCGGCCGCCATTGCGCCAATCGTATCGGCGACCCGACGCGCCGCTTCGTAAAAAACCATCGTGCGCGGCTCGCGACGCAGTTCTTCGAGCACCTTGCGTCGCGCCGCGTCGCGGGCCGGAACAAATCCCTCGAAGGTGAACTTGTCAGTCGGGATTCCCGCAATCGACAGCGCCGCGATCGCCGCCGACGCTCCCGGCACCGCGACGACTCGCACATTTGCCTCCAACGCCGCCCGCACCAGCCGAAAGCCGGGATCCGAAATCGCGGGCGTGCCCGCGTCGGTGACAAGCGCGATTTTTTCGCCCGCCTTCAGTCGCTCGACGAGCTCCGGCACGCGCCGCTCTTCGTTGTGCTCGAAGTGGCTTACCGTCGGCGTGCGAATCTGATGGCGCGCGAGCATCTGCCCGGTGCGCCGCGTGTCCTCGCATGCGATCAGCGCGACCTCCGCGAGCGTGCGGATCGCGCGCGCCGAGAGATCGTCGGGATTCCCGATCGGCGTCGCGACCACATACAAAATTCCGCCGGCCTCGGTTTGTCTATTTGCGCGAGTCGCCATTACAATTCACACTGACTATTCGCCCGGAGTAATCAGCGTGGCCGCAGGCAAAGCTACTCTCCTCATCTCGTGCATCGACCGCCCCGGCATCATCGCCCGCGTCGCCACCCACCTGTTCACGCTCGGCTGCAATATTATCACCTCCGACCAGTACTCCGACGACGAGGACGGCCACTTCTTCTGGCGCATTCACTTCGAAAGCCTGCGGCTCCCCGTCGGTGAGCTCTCAAAAGAACTCGACGCGTCGATGCCCTCGTTGTTGCCGTGGGAGCGCCTCAAATGGGCTTGCTTCGACGCCGCCAAACGCGACCGCCTCGTCATTATGGTCTCGCGCCTGCCGCACTGCATGATGGATCTGTTGAGCCGCCATCACGTCGGCGAGCTCGACGGCGACGTGGTGGGAGTCGTCAGCAATCATCCCGACCTCAAGTCGCTGGTGCGCCCGTTCGAAGTCCCGTTCAAGGTGATTCCGGTTGAGAAGGATAGCAAGTCGGAGGCGGAAGCCGCGCTCATGAAGCATCTGGTTGAGCTTGGCGCGGACACCGTCGTGCTCGCGCGCTACATGCAGGTGTTATCGGGCGAATTCCTTCGCGCATGGAACAAGCCGATCGTCAACATTCACCACAGCTTCCTGCCCGCGTTCGCCGGCCAGCGCCCGCACAAGCAGGCGCACGACCGCGGCGTGAAACTAATCGGCGCGACCGCCCACTACGTGACCGAAGAACTGGACGCCGGCCCGATAATCGCGCAGGCCACCGCTCCGATGACCCATCGCGACACCGTCGCCGACCTCGCCCGCAAGGGCAAAGATCTGGAAGTGATGGTCCTGGCCAAAGCCGTCCGAGCCCACCTGAAAAAACAGGTGCTCCTGCACCATAACCGAACAATAGTCTTCGAGTAACTTCTTCCCCTCTCCCTATCAGGGAGAGGTCGCGCCTCCGGCGCGGGTGAGGGTCCTCGCAAAAAGATGCCCTTCTTTACGTCGGTCCGGTAAAAAAACTCAGCGACCGATTCGCAAACGAAATGATTGGCGACCAGTACAGCCCGAACACGATCGTCGCGCAGGCCAGCACTCCCATCAGCCCGTAATTCCACGCCTCGAAGCGTACAGTCCCCTCGTCGCCTCGCGGCTGCTCGAAGAACATCATCCGGATCGGCTTCAAGTAGTAATACAAAGACACTACTGAATTGAGTATTCCAACAATAGCCAGTATGTAGAACTGACCTTTAATCACAGCAGCAAACAAATAGAATTTCCCGATAAACCCGACCGTCAATGGGATACCCGTTAGTGAAAAGAGAAATATAGTCAGTGCGAGCGCCGGAACGATTCCGCCGCGCCACGCCAGCCCGCGATACGCCTCCACATCCTCGCGCCCGGTCGAGTTCGCCACGATCATCACCACCAGAAACGCGCCCGCATCCATTACATAGTAGGCAAACAGGTAGAAGAGCATCGCGCGAATGCCGTCGTTCGACAGCACGACGAATCCCATCAGCGCGTATCCCGCCTGCGCGATACTCGAATACGCCAGCAGCCGCTTCATGTTGGTCTGCTGCAGCGCCGCAAGGTTGCCGAGCGTCATCGTGATGATGCAAACGAACAGCAGCAGTTGCGGCCAATCGACGCCCGCAAGAGCCGTCCAGCTTCCGCCCGCCGCCAGATGGGAAATCGCGGGAAAGAAAAATCGCGTCAGCAGCGCAAAGCCCGCCGCCTTCGATCCGATCGCCAGGAACGTCGTGATTGGAATCGGCGCGCCCGTGTAAACGTCCGGCGCCCACATATGAAACGGCACCGACGACACCTTGTAACCCATCCCGGTCAGGATCAGCACCAACGCGATAAACACGGCGAGCACCGGCAGATGCGCCGGCGTCGACAGCGCCTTGTTGATCACGCTGAAGTCGAGCGAGCCGGTGATTCCGAAAATCCAGCTCATCCCATAAATCATCGTGCCCGAAGCCACGCCGCCGTAAATCAGGTACTTCAGCGCCGCTTCGAGCGAGCGCCGGTTATGCCGCAAAAAACCCGTCAGTATGTACGACGTCAGGCTGACGAACTCAAGCGCGAGATACGCCATCAGCAGGTTCGCCGACTCCGCCATCAAAAACATCGCAAACGTGCTCGCGAGCAAAATCGCGTAGTACTCGCCCTGGTCGCAGCCTCTCACTTCTTCCGAGCCAATCGACATCCAGATAGCCACGACCGCAGCCAGTGCGATCAGCGCGCGGAAATAAATCGCGAACGAATCGAACACCAGCATCCGATGGAACAGCCACGCGCCCGACGACGCCGGCTCCAGGCCAATCGCCACCAACGACGCCGCAGCCGCTATCAGTGCCAGCGCGCCGAGACGCAACTTGTCGCTCACCGCAAGATCGATGATCACGATGCCCAAAATCCCGGCCACCAGGATCATCTCCGGGACGAAATGTTTCAGGCTCGCGAAGTTTCCGAGATCCATCTAGTTAGTCCGAGCCAGACTCAATGAAGCATCGCGACGGCCGCGCCCGAAGTCGACAGCACAACCTGGTTGAGATGCACCAGCGAAGTGTTGAGGAGGCCCAAAATCGCATGCGGATAAACGCCGAGTATCAGCACGATCACGCCAAGTGGCACCAGCGTGAACGCCTCGCGAAACGACAAATCCGGAAGGTCCTTGTACTTCTCGTTCAACGGCCCAAGATAGATTCGCTGGAACGTCCACAGCAGGTAGCCGGCCGTCAGTATCGCCGTCGCCGCGCCAAACACGACCATCAGCGGATGCGTCTGCCACGCTCCGAGCAGCACCAGCACTTCCGAAATAAACGCGGACATCCCCGGCAGTCCCATGCCCGCGAAAAACGCGAAGCCCGTAATCGCCGTATAGATCGGCATCTGCTGCGCCAGACCGCCGAAGCCGTTTATCTCGCGATGGTGTGCGCGATCGTAAATCACGCCGACCAGGATAAAGAGCATCGCGGTAATCGTTCCGTGATTGAACATCTGCAGCACCGCGCCGTTGATCCCCGCCGCAGTGAACGCCGCCAGCCCGAGCATCACGTAACCCATGTGGCTAATCGACGAATAGGCAATCAACTTCTTATAGTCAGTCTGCGCCATCGCGCACATCGCGCCGTATACTATGTTGATAGTGCCGATCACCCCAAGGAACAGCCAAGCGAGCTGATAGCTCGCCGCTGGCAGCACCGCGAAATTGACGCGGAGAATTCCGTAGGTGCCCATTTTCAGTAGTACACCCGCAAGAATCACTGAGATCGCCGTCGGCGCTTCAACGTGCGCGTCAGGCAGCCAGGTATGGAACGGGAACGCCGGAATTTTGATCGCGAAGCCGATGAATAGCGCGATCCAAGCTATTCGTTGGAATCCAATTGAGTAGTGACTCGAATTCGCCGCCAGCTCGGTCAAATCAAACGTCGGAGTCGCGCCATAGTAATACAGTCCGAGCATCGCCAGCAGAATGAGTACTGAGCCGAGTAGTGTGTACAGAAAGAACTTGATCGCCGCGTACTCGCGTCGCGGACCGCCCCAGATGCCGATGAGAAAATACATCGGCAGCAGCATCACTTCCCAGAAAATGTAGAACAGGAAGAAATCCAGCGACACGAACACGCCCATCATTCCGGTGTCGAGCATCAACAGCATCGCGTAATAGCCTTTCTCCGCGCGATTGATGCCGAAGCTCGCGAACACCGAGATGAACATGATGAGCGCGGTCAGCAGGATCATAGAGATGCTGATACCGTCCACGCCGATGAAGTAACTAATGTGGTATGCGGGCATCCACGACGCTTTCTCGGCGAACTGCACCGCGCTGGTCGTCGTGTCGAAGTTTTCGTAAAGGTAAATTGCGATTAGCAGCTGCGGTATCGTCGCCGCCACCGCGATCCACTTCGACGCGTTCTTCATCGAGTCGGGCAGCGCGAGAATCAGCACCATCCCGGCGATCGGAACAAAGGTTATCAGCGTAAGCGCGTGACTCATTTCAGTTTCGCTCTTCCCGTTTTGCCTTGAATTGGCGCGGCCGCCGAATCCGTCATGCCCGCGCGACCGCGCGCACCAGCAGTATCAGCATCACCGCGGCCAGGATTCCGTAGAGATATCCGTTAATCGAACCGGTCTGCAGCCGCCGGAGCCTGCCGCCAACGTCGAGCGTCAGGTTCGACGCGAAGTTCACCAGCCCATCGACTATGTAATGGTCGAATAGTCCAGACAGCCAGGACAGAAATACTATTACCCGCGCCGCGAGATTAACTACTCCGTCAATTATATTCGTGTCGAACCAGGCCAACGCCCGCGTCGCGAATAGGTATGGCTGAATAACTACTCGATCGTAAAATTCATCGACATAGTATTTGTTGTATACCCATTCGTAAGGCACTCCGCCGAACATCTGGCTAAAGCGCGCGGGATCGAGCTTCTCTTGCCGATACATCAAATCAGCAAGGTACCATCCAGCGGCCACCACTATGAAAGTGACACCAGCGAACGTCCCCTCGACCAGATGATTGTGCATTCCCGACTCGGTAACGCGACGCGTGACGTCTGATCTGAGAATGGGCTCAAGGAATTCCTCGAACGGTTTGAACGCGATGATAAATTCCGGCCACTTCAACCATCCACCGACGACCGAAAGCGTGCCCAGCACAATCAGCACGTAAGCCATGGAGGGCGGCGATTCGTGCAGATGGTGCTCCTGCTCATGCGTGCCGCGAAATTCGCCGAAGAAAGTCATGTACACCTGACGCGACATGTAGAAGACGGTGAATCCGGCACCTAGCAGCAGGAACGCCCACACGACGAAATGCCCATGCGAGAACGCCTGCCATATGATCTCATCTTTGGAGAAGAAGCCGGCAAACGGGAAAATGCCACAGAGCGCGAAGGTCGCTGCGACGAAGGTCCAGAACGTGATCGGCATCTTATGGCGCAGGCCGCCCATCTTGCGCATGTCCTGCTCGCCGCCCATCGCGTGAATCACCGACCCCGATCCCAGGAACAGGCAGGCTTTGAAGAACGCATGCGTCATCAGGTGGAACACGCCGGCCGCGTATGCTCCGACGCCCATCGCCGCGAACATGTATCCGAGCTGGCTCACCGTCGAGTACGCGAGCACCTTCTTGATGTCGTTTTGCGCGATGCCAATCGTCGCCGCGAACAGCGCGGTCATACCGCCCACCAGCGCAATCACGCCCATCGTGAAGGGCGACATCGAAAATAAAAAATTCAGCCGCGCCACCATGTACACGCCTGCCGTCACCATCGTCGCCGCATGGATCAGCGCGCTGACCGGAGTCGGCCCGGCCATCGCGTCCGGCAGCCACACGTACAGCGGTATCTGCGCCGACTTTCCGGTCGCGCCGATGAACATCAACAGCGTGACGAATCCCACCAGCGTGTGCGCCGAATGGTAGCCTGCAAAATTTATCGGCACTCCCGACAGCAACGGCGCGTACTTCGCGACCTCGCGCGTCACCAGCGTCGGATGCCCGAGCGCATCGAGTCCCGCGAACAAACTGTACAACGCGATCACGAACGCCAAGTCACCGACGCGGTTCACGATGAACGCCTTGTTGCCCGCCGTCGTGTTCGCCGTCACCTTGTACCAGAACCCAATCAGCGCGAACGAGCACAGCCCCACGCCTTCCCAACCCACAAACATCAGCCACAGGTTGTCGCCCAGCACCAGCACCAGCATCGCGAACGTGAACAGGTTGAGCCATCCGAAGAATCGCCAGTAGCCGTCGTCGTCGTGCATGTAGCCGGTCGAGTAGATGTGAATCAGGCCGCCGACGCCGGTGATTATCAGCGTCATGATCATAGACAACGGATCGAGCCAGAACGCGATGTCGAGGTTCAGTCCGCCGACGTCGAACCACTTCCACAAGTCGTCGAGCATGAAGCGGTTGTCCGGCGGCAACGTGAGCATCGCGAAAAACGCGCGCGCCGCCAGGATGAACGCCAGGATCACGACGCCGCATCCCACCAGGCTGATCGCGCGCTTGCCGAAGGTCTTCTGCAGCCACGCGCCGGCCAGGAAATTGACCGCCGCGCCCAAAAGCGGCAGCACCACGATCAGTCGTATGAACGTAACCGGTATCGGGTGATCCATTTTTTCGTTGCTCAGCTATCCACGCAGCGACTCGGCCGCGTCGACGTCGATCGTCTTGAAGTTCTGATAAATCGCCAGCACCACGGCCAACCCGATCACCGCCTCCGCGGCCGCCAGCATGATTACGAAAATCGCGAATATCTGTCCGTCGTATTTGCCGCCGCCGTAAAACGCAAACGCAAGGTAGTTGATATTGGCGGAATTGAGTATCAACTCGACGCCCATCAGGATTCCAATCGCGTTGCGCCGCGTCAGAACCGTGAACAGCCCGAGCGAAAATACGATCAGGCTCAGCACCAGGAAGTGGTCAAGCGTTATTCCTCCGCCCATCCCGATTCCCCCGCTCCCTACTCCCTCGCCTCGTGGCGCGAAATGACTATCGCGCCGATTAGCGCCGCCAGCAGCACCAGCGACGCAACCTCGAACGGCAACACGTAGTCGCCCAGGAACGCATTTCCGATCGCGTAGGTCGTCGGCGCAGGCGTGACTGCCGCCGCCTGATGCCACTGCGTTCGCCCTATCGCGTACAGCATCACCAGTCCGGCGATACCCACTGTGAAGAGCGCCGATCCCGTCCCGACCGCGCGATTCGATACCGTCACGTCCGCGATTCCCGCCGTCAGCATCACCGCGAAGATAGTCAGTACCAATATTCCACCGACGTAGACGAGTAGCTGTACCATCGCGACAAAGTCCGCCGCGAGCAGAATGTATATACCCACTACGCCCATAAACGCGCCGAGCAGCGCGAAGGTCGAATAAACTATGTTGCGCGAGAACGCTACTAACATCGCCGACCCCACCGTCAACGCGGCCAGCGCATAGAATATTACCTGAGCGAGCATCTCTTCCCCGCGTTGCAAGCAGCCGCGCGCGCTAAGCCGGCTCTTCTTCGGCCGGCTTTTCGCCGCCCGGCTGCGCCCATTGATCGAGGTAGGTCATGCCGCGATTCAGAATCGGCGCGATTCTCGTGTCGGTCTCCGGCCCCTTCTTGGGCTTGTACGCCATCACCGGATCCGTGACGAAGCGGCGAATCAGGCTCTCCAGCGAATAGTCGGCGCCCTCGAACTCCGTCGTATGATGTATCGATCCGGTCGGGCACGGCTCGCTGCAGAGCCCGCAGTACATGCACTTTGCGATGTCGATGTCGAATTGCGACAGCAGCATCTGCCGCGTCTGCGGATCCTTGTCCACCACGATCACGATGCAATCGATCGGGCAGGCGCGCTCGCATGCCAGGCATCCCGTGCAGATTTCCAGATCGACTTCCAGGATTCCGCGGTAACGGAACGGCAGCGTGTCCTGCACCCGCACCGGCATCCGGTCCGGATATTGCACCGTGTACGGCTTGCGCATGAAATGCGACGCCGTGACCGCCATACCCTCGAATATACTCGAGACTGCGTCTTTTATATTAGTTACGTATTCGGAAACTGCGCTCATCAATAGCCTCTATATAGTCGGATTGAAGTATACTTCCATCCGCGAACGCCGGAGATAGTATATAACCCGCTGAGTAAACACCGCTGCCAGCGCAATCGCGGCCGCCAACATGATATACCCCATCGCCGCGTTGCCGTCGGGCCAAATAGCTACCCACACCGCGGTTCCGATCATATCCACAAACGAAATCGGCACGAAGTATTTCCAGCAAAGCGTCATTAGCTGATCGATACGCACTCGCGGCAGCGTCGCGCGTATCCACATCGAAACGAACACCAGGATTAGTACTTTGACGTTGAATGTGATCGCCTGAAGTATATTCATCGCGACTACATTGTTCGTGATGTGCGGGAACTGCCATCCGCCGAGGAACAGCGTCGCGATTATCGCGCCGATGATGAACAGGTTGCCCCATTCCGCCATGAAGAAGAACAGGTAGCGCATCCCGCTGTACTCAGTCGCGAAACCCGCTACCAGTTCCGACTCCGCTTCCGGCAAATCGAACGGCGTCCGGTTGCCCTCGGCCAACGCCGATATATAAAGGATGTTAGCCGCGACGAACGTGAACGGATTCGCGAACAAAAACCAATGCTGCGGCGCCCAGCCCTGCGCGCGAATGATTCCCTGCATCGAGAGCGTGCCCGTCATCAGCACCACCGGGAATATCGAAAGCCCCGCCGGTATCTCGTAGCTGACTATCTGCGCCGCCGACCGGATTCCACCGATCAGCGACCACTTGTCGTTCGACGCCCATCCCGCCATCAGCACGCCGACCACGGTGAGCGCAGTCACCGACGTCATATAGAGGATGCCCACGTTCAGGTCCGCCAGTATCAGCGACGACGAGAACGGCATCACCGCCCACGGCAGCGTGAACGCCAGCATCACCAGGTACGGCGCCATCTTGAACAGGGGAGCGTCGGATTCGTCGGGAATGATGTCTTCCTTGCAGACGTGTTTTACGCCGTCCGCCAGCCACTGGAGGAAACCCTGCGGGCCGACGCGATTCGGACCGACCCGCGACTGAATTCGCGCCCACACCCGCCGCTCCGCCCAGCTCACGATTCCCGCGAACGGAAACGCGACGCCCAGGAAGACCACCGCGCTCATCACGAACACGACGATCGCGGCAACCAGGTGCGGCGACGCGTTCTTGCCGAACGCGCCCGACGCGATCAGATTGTGTACCAGTGTCTCCATCGAGGATTAGCGATCGATCTCCGGCGCAATCACGTCCAGGCTCGCGATTAGCGTGACCAGGTCCGCGATCATCAAGCCCGCGCTCAGCTTCTGGATGATTCCCATCGCCGCAAACGATCCCGTACGTACGTGCACGCGCCACGGATACCCGGTGCCGTCGCTCACGAGGTACCATCCCATGTCGCCGCGTCCGCTCTCGAGCCTGAATCTGACATTCGCCGGCCGGCGGCTTGAAATTGCGCGCGACTTTCGCGAGCACCGGCCCCCCGGGAATCTTGTGCAGCGCCTGGCGCAGGATCTTCGACGACTCCGCCATCTCGCGAATCCGCACCACGTAGCGATCCATCGAGTCGCCGAGCTTGCCCCAATGCCCGTCGCCAATCGGCACGTCGAACTCGAACTCGGGATACACCGAATACGGGATGTCCTTGCGGATGTCCCACTTGATTCCGCACGCACGCAAATTCGGCCCGACCAGGTTGTAGTTGACGGCTTCCTCCGGCGTGATCACTCCGACGTTCGCCAGCCGCTCGATATAAATTTTGTTCCACGAGATCAGCGCGTTGTATTCCTCGAGAATTGGATCGAAATGATCGAGGTACGCGAGCGCCTTCTCGCGCCATCCGGGCGGCAAGTCCCACGCCACGCCGCCGATTCGCATGTAGTTGAACGTGAGCCGCGCGCCGCACAGCTCCTCGATCAAATCGTTGATCATCTCGCGCTCGCGAATCGCATGCGTGAACGGCGTCACCGCGCCGATATCCATCGCCATCGCGCCCACCGAGAGCAGATGCGACGCGATTCGATTGAACTCCGCCGCGATCACGCGACAGTACTCGCCGCGATGCGGCACTTCGATTCCCGCGAGCTTCTCGCACGCCATGCCCCAACCCTGGTTGGTGAACATCGCGCACACGTAATCGACGCGATCGGTGTACGGCATGAAGCCGTGGTAGCCGACCTTTTCCGCAATTTTCTCGATCGACCGATGCAGGTAGCCGACGTCGGGGATCGCCTCGCGCATCACCTCGCCGTCGGCCCGCACCACGAAGCGCAGCACCCCGTGCGTCGACGGATGCTGCGGGCCCATGTTGAGCGTCATTTCTTCGGTGTGCAGCGTGCTCATTTCTTTTTCGTGTCGAGCCGAATTATCGGGCTCTCTCTGACGGTTGAGATTCCGTGGTATTCGGCCGGCTCGACAAAATCCTTGCGTTGCGGATGACCGATCCAGTCCTCCGGCATCAGGATTCGCCGCATGTCGCTGTGCCCTTCGAAATTCACGCCGATCAGATCAAAGATTTCGCGCTCCATCCAGTTCGCCGACTTCCACACGCCCTCGAGCGTCGCAACGCTCGGATTTTCGCGGGGCAGCTTTACCTTCAACACCGCAGTGTGCCGCTTCGAGTAAGAGAACAGGTGATAGACCACCTCGATGCGGTCCTTGTAATCGACGCCGGTCTCGTTGGAGAGGCAGTCCATCGCGAGCTGGGGATCCTCGTTCATGAAGCGCCCGACCTCGACCACCGACTTCGGATCGATCACCGCAAACGGATCCGGCTTCTTCTCCGAAATTTCCAGCACGCGATCGCCGAACTGGTTTTTCACCCGTTCGAGTATTTGAAGCGACTCCATCTGCTCAGGCTGCGGCCACCTGCTTGCCATTGCCGTTGGGCGAGCGCACCAGCCAGCGCTCGGTCATCATCTTTTCCTGCAGCTTGAGCAGGCCCTCGGTCAGCGCCTCGGGGCGCGGCGGGCAACCGGGAACGTACACATCGACCGGCAGGATCTTGTCGACGCCGTCGCAGACCGAGTAGGCGAACTGGAACAGTCCGCCGCAGCTCGCGCACGAGCCCATCGAGATGACGTACTTCGGGTCGGGCATCTGATCGTAAAGCAGCCGTGTCCTGAGCGCCATTTTGAGCGTCAGCGTGCCCGCCACGATCATCAGGTCCGACTGGCGCGCCGACGCGCGCGGCGTCGCACCGAAACGATCGATGTCAGCGCGCGGGCCGCCCGTATGCATCAGCTCGATCGCGCAGCAAGCCAGGCCGAACAGCATGTACCAGATGCTCGATTTGCGCATCCAATTCAGCAGCTCGTCCGTCTTGGTGGTCAAAACGTAATCGGGAAGCGTGTTCAACAAGGGCATAAAGACAAACCTCAGTCTTCGACCGGTACCTTCTTAATCCATTCCAGGTCGTGCTTGACCCAAACGTAAACCAGGCCGACGAACAGGATCAGCAGAAAAATTAAAATCTCGCTGAGCGCGTACAGGCGGCGTCCCGAGCGCACCCAGTCCAGGTAAACGGCGGCAATCGGATAAACGAATGCGACCTCGACTTCGAACACCACGAAAATCAGCGCAATCAGGTAAAAGCGGACGTTGAAATTGATCCATGCGCGCCCGGTCGGCGGCTCGCCGCATTCGTAGGGAATCAGCTTCCGATCGTATGGATTTTGCGGCGCCAGCAGCTTCTGCAAGCCGAACATCAGCGCCACGAAGCCGATCCCGATGATCGTCAGAGCCAGCGGCACGCCAAAATTAAGATACATGCGATGTTACCGAGTCCTCATTAGTTGGACTGGACTAAGCTGTCAAGAAGGATCGCTTCACCTATGGTCAGTTTTGCTTAAGCCGAGCTTAATTTTGAATCGCCCCGCGGCTAACCTTATTTGCGCTCCTTCAGCACCGCCTTCAGCGCCGGTTCGTCCAGCCACGCGCCATGTCCATTCGGGCAGGCGTGTACGTGGACCCCGTTCTCGGTCTGCGCGACCAGAACCTGCTTGCATTTCGGACACACGTGATGGTGCAGGCGCTCGCGCATCTTCTCGAGCAGCTCTTCATCGCGCTGTCGCGCCCACTGATCTTCGCGCGCCTTCTCGGCATCGTGCAGCTTGTTACCCAGCCGGTCCTTGTGATCTTCCGCCATGGTCCCGCCCTCAGGTCATCTCCTTGATCAGCTTGCCGCTGCGTGCTTTCTCGACCGTCGCCTCGAATTTCGATCCGAGATCGACGCCCATCTCCTTGGCCCGCTTCTTTGCCCACAATCCAACGTTGCGCGAGTCGCGATAGTAAGAATCGTCGCGTGGCTTCGACGCGTCGAAACTCGCAAGCCGCGACGCCTCGCTCTCGACCACCGCGAACGACGACATCACGCGCCGCAGCCGCGCCGACCCGCACTCGGGACATTCGCGACGCTCGCGGCGCCCTGACGAACCCATCACGACGTGCGAGCTGACCAGCCCGCATCGCGCGCATTCGTACTCAAAAATCGGCATCTAAGGAAACAATATCCTGCCCGCACAACGCCCGCAATTCAGGCAGAATCAAGCGCGGGGCTGCGCGCCCCGCACCCGCGGCAGGGGTGACCCCTGCACCCGGTACGGGGAGAAGAGGCGGCCTTCGCCCTATTCCTAACCTCTCCTTGTCCGAGGAGAGGTCGGCGCGAGCCGAAGGTGAGCGACGGGAGAGGTGCAACGCTGGCCGAACAGTTGCGCGTATTTGTGCTGCTGTCGGGCGGTGGAGTCAGTGTCTTTGCATTGCGGTTAAACGAGTCGGTCTGGTGGGCTGTCAGGCGTTGCACCTCACCCGGCGACACCGCTGCGCGGCTTACGCCGACCTCTCCTCGGACAAGGAGAGGTTAGGAACAGCGCGTCAGCCCGCATCTTTCTTCTTTCTTGAAACTGGGTGCAGGGGTCACCCCTGCCGAGGGTGCGGGGCGAGGAGCCCCGCGTCTAATTCTTCCTCCAGCGCTCGCGGACGTCGAGCGCTGGCCCCGCCAGCGGGTTGCCGACCAGTAGCAGAAGTCCGACCGCGCCGACCGCCAGCCCGCATCCAAGCCACCAGAGCGAGCGGTACTCGACGCCGAGTGCCAGCATCGCCAGCGCCCACAACGGAATGATTAGCGAGGCGACGAAGCGCATCAGCGCGCTAATCGCATGCTCGGCCTGTTCAGCGCGGTCATCCATCGATCAATCTATTTAGCCCCTGCAGGCGAAATTTCAAAGAGCGCTGGCGGTCCGCCACCACCGATCAAATTGGACTTCGCGACGAGTTTAAGCCGCGCCCGATACTCAGGCGTCATAGCGTCCATCTCGCGCGGTGTCGCGATCAGATAGGCGCACTTGGAACTTTTGATATCAGGAACCGCAGTCCCGTAGTAGTACGACAGCTCGTAGTTGAGGCCGCCCGGAACACACAACTGGTCGCCTCTGACATACTGCGCAACGGTCGGCACAAAACTCTTCACGCTGCGCATTTCGGCGAGACGGGGACGCATCGTCATGGTCCAGAAAAGGCAGAGAACAAGCGCGGTGAGACCGAATGCAAGGCCGCCTCCGATCGCACTAGGTCCTGTCCGTCGGCTCAGGACCAATACTTCGATCGCGACGGCCGCCAGCCAAACATCGAACAAATCGGAGACGGGTCTCGCCCAGCGCATCGACTTGAAGAGCGAGTAGTAGGTCGCGTCACTCGATTGAAGGTTGAACTGCGGAAAGTGGCCACGGACTAAGACGATGAAAATAACTGCGAATATCGGGACCAGCACGAATAGCGCGACGAGTACGTCGCGCAACTTCGATGCTGCGCCGCGTGCGTTCAGCATGAACACCGATGCGCACAGAATCGCGATTCCCGGTAGCGCGGGCAGGATGTAATCGTCGCGCTTGACGCTTGCGATCGAAAAAAACAGTAACACTGCGAGCGACATGCTCACCTGGTAGATCACTACGCGGCGTTTCTCGGCCGCGATCTCACCGGTGTAGAAGGCGAGCGCGGCCGGGAGGATCAGGAGCGTCATCGGGAAAGCGCCGCCTAGCAGGCGCACGGCAATGAAATAGAAGGGACGATAGCTCTCGCCCGTTCCGCCGAGCCGCTCGGGCATGAAATGCCCGAAATTCTCCGCGAAGATGATCCTGAGGATTTTGTGGCCGCCAACGATCGCCGCCGGCACGTACCAGGCTGCGCCGATTGCGACTGCAATCGCGACGACCTGCCAGGGCCATCGCTGAAGCAACAGCGCAATCGGATTGCGGCGCTCCATCAACAGATAGATCGACGCGGCAAGCGCGCACAGCACGATTGCTACCGGGCCTTTGGCTAAGATGCCAAGCCCGAGTATCACGCCCACAAAAATCTTCCTGCGCGAAGAGCCCGGTGACGCTGTCGCCTCGTCGAGTAGCGGATAAATCTCCGCGTACGCCGCGAAGAGCAGCAACGTGAGCAACATGTCGGTCAGTGCTTCGGTCGCGCGCGACGCAAATCCGTAGGTGCCGAGCATCAATAGAAAAGCGAGCCATCCTTCGGATGCGCCGACGTTGGCAGCCGTCCACGCGAGTACGGCAACTGCGAGCACGGTGCCTGCCACGACAGACACTGCGCGTGCGCGAACCTCGTCGACGGCGCCGCCGGTGGATTTCGCGACGATTGCTGCGAGCCAGTAAAAGAGCGGAGGCTTGCGATCGTTGAAGCCGTACGCGTCCTGCGGTATCAGCCAGCGCCCGTCGCGAACGATGCTCTGAATCCACTCGGCCGATTGCGGCTCCGCGTCCTTCTGAAACGGCGCGCTGATTCCCTGCGCGAGAACGACGAAGGCGAACAAGGCGGCAATCGCAAGCATCGCAGGATGCAGGACCGCGGCGCGACTCGAGGGCGCGGGAGTTTCGGGAGGCTCGAGAGTCACGGACGGCGGGCCGTCGCGACCGGCTCGAGCCACAGATGCTGCAGTCCGCCGACAGTATCGTATCTCGCCACCTGCATCGAGGCGGCGTTGTGCGCGTAACCGATTCTGCCGCGGCGATCGACGAGAATTATTCCCGCCTCAGCGCCGGTCGCATCGATCATTTCGGCGATCGCTTCGCGCGCAACCGCCTGGGGCGACGCGTCCGCGAGCGCCAGTACCGCCTCGCGGCAGAGCGCAGTCAGGATGATCGCCTCGCCCTGCCCGGTCGCCGACGCCGCTCCGAATGCGTGCGCGAAAGTCCCGGCTCCGATCAGCGCCGAGTCTCCCACGCGGCCGAAGAGTTTGCCAGGCACGCCGCCGGTCGAGGTCGCCGCCGCGATTCCGCCGCGCACATCGACAGCGGCCGCGCCGACCGTGCCATGTCCGATTGCGGCCCGCGCGGCGGCCTCGGCCTCGAGCATGCCGGTCTGCTGTTTTCGCGTGCGCCATCGTTCGCGCGAGCGCTCGGTAACCATTTCCTCGGGCCGCACCAGCCGGATACCGACCTTGCGTGCGAAATTTTCCGCGCCCGCGCCCGCCATCATGATGTGCGGCGAATGTTCCATCACGGCGCGCGCGAGCATGATCGGATTTCGCACGCGGCTGACCACGGCAACCGCGCCGGCCGAGACAGTGTAGTCGGCGCCGTTGGAAAGATCGGCGCGGCGCGCGCGTTTGCCGCGATGTGTCGAGTCTAAGACGGGCTCGGCGAACATCACGGACGCGTCCATTTCGACGTTGCCCTCGGAGTTGAGCAACGAGCCGTAGCCGGCATTGAAGAGCGGATGGTCCTCGAGCGCCGCGACCGTCGCGACCACGGCTTCAAGCGCGCTGCCGTTGTGGCGAAGAATGCTCGCGCCGAGGCGTATCGCAGCCATCATCGCGCGGCGGCGCTCGGGACGCTCGGCGCCGGGACCGACGGAACCGGCGCCGCCATGCGCCACGAGCGCGGGACGATTGCGCGCGCGCGCCATCTTAGGGTCCGGGACGGCGCCCCCAGATAAACAGCCGCTTGAAGTCGAATGTCATGGGCCCGGAAGTGCCGTACGCCGCGTTGAGCCGCGCCGTCAACCGGTCGAGAAATTCTTCGTGACGATCTTTTGGGAGCGCGTCGAGAAACGGCCGCAGGCCGGTCGAGCGGTACCATTGAACAACGTCGGCGGGGCGATCCATCGGATGATGAAACGTCAGGTGATAACAGTCGATTCGATCGTAGCCGAGCTTCGCCAGCATCGCGGCGTAAAACTCCGGCGGCTCTTCGTGAAACGCGCGTTCGCGCCCACCCAGCATCGTGTTCCACGGCGCCTCGCGCGCAAGCCGGCCGATTTCCATCTTCGCGGTCTCGGTTTCGTTGGCGGGCATCTGCACGACGATCGTTCCGCCCGGACGAAGCGCGTCGAAGCACGTGGCAAACAATGCGCGATGGTCAGGAATCCATTGAAAGGTCGCGTTCGAGAAGATCAAGGTGTAGACGCGATCGGCGCGAAACTCGGGGACATTGAGCAACTCGAAGGAGACGCGACGCTTAAGCTCGGCAGGCTCGGCGTCGAGCAGCTTGCGAGCCGCCTCGACCATCGCGGGTGAGCCGTCGACGCCGAGCGCCGAGCTATGCGGGCTGCGGCGAGCGAGTTCGAGCGTGTTCTCGCCGGAGCCGCATCCGAGGTCGATGATTTTCTCGTTTTCGTGGTCGTCGAGCTGCAGGCGCGACAGAATATGCACGACGGGCTCCGCGCGGTAGCGGCGAAAGCGGTTGTAGAGTTCGGGATCCCAATCTGACACGAGCGTCGCCTTCCTGTGAGGCAGCATAAGTGGCAAGTGCAACGCTCACAAGCACGCTTGCGGCGGCTTGCGCACTCGTGCACAAGCATAGCGGATGCACGATCGCGCGGAATCTCAACCGGCGGCGCCGAAGCGCGGGCCGCGGCGCATCTTTGGCGTCGGCGCGATCCTGCTGAGCGTCCCGGTCCTGCTCTGGATGGGCGCGGCTTTCTTCGTCGCTCGATCGCTCCGATACCCGGACTTTCTCCGGCGCGGCGGGCAGGACGTCTTCGGCGAGCATGTTGCGTCTTTCCAGGGAGGCTCGATCAAAGACATCGCGGCCCCGCTCGGCGTCGAGCCGGAGCGACTGGACTGCGGTGTGGTCGAGGAAGACGGTTTTCGCCATCGTCAGGTAAGTGTTATCGGATGGTATTTTCCCGGTAAGCGGCACGAGGTGGTGGTTATCGTGCCGGCGGAGGGATCGCCGGAAGCCGGCATGATTCCGTACGTGAAGTTTCTGCTGGGCGCCGGCTATTCCGTGGTCGCAACGTTTAGCGCCAACAGTCGGAGCGACGGAACCGACTGGGGAATGCTCAAGCGCAAACTCGCGCTGGCGACCGCGCACAAGTTGATGCATGACGGCTTCGACAAAATCGCGGCGCTCGGAATTTCCGATGGCGCTGCCGGCGCGATCATGGCGCAGGCCGAGCAGCCCGTCTTCACCGCAATCGTCGCCGACAGCTCCTACGCGAACCTCGAGCAACTGTTCATGCGCAGCCCGTCAATGTCGGGTCTGAATCCCGCGTTCGGCGGCACCGTGATGTGGGAGGCTCAGCTATGGTTCGGCCGCTCGCCGTACAAGATCTTGCCGGTGACGGACGCGGGCAAGCTCGGCGATTGCTCGTTGCTGATCATTCAGAATCGCGACGACCAGATAACTCCTCTTGCCGACGGCCAGAGGCTGCTCGCCGCCGCCGGCTTCCGCGCGCAGATGTGGACGGTGCCGTCGGGCGGCCACGGCGACGCGATCTACGAGGATCCCGCCGGATACGCCGCGCGAGTTGTTAAATTCCTCGACGCGAGTTTTGAGAGTGAAACGCCCACCGCCAAGTCGCAAGCACATTGACGGCGCGCGGAACCTAACCCCTAACCCCTTCCCTAGAGGGAAGGGGAACCGTCGTTGAAAAAAACAGCTACATACGAGGCTGGCTTAGATCTACCAGCAGCGTGTTCTTGAGCCGATCGAACAGTTCGTCGACGTTCCACGGGCCGTTGTTGTAGAGAACCTTGTCGGGCGCGATGTGCCGATAGCGCATGATGCGAAAGCCCGACGCACCGAAGACCTGGCCGGTGACGTTCGCGGCGTCGTCGCTGGCGAGGAAAACCACAATCGGCGCGACGTTGGCCGGATCGCGCGGCGTGCCCTCGACCTTGTCCGACTGCGGGAGGCCGGTTGCGCCGGGCATCCTGCCCGCGGGAATCGTGTCGGTCATTCGCGTCGACGCACCCGGCATGATCGCGTTGACCGTGATTCCATACTTGTGCAGCGAGTTCGCGCTCGAGTACGTCAGTCCCAGGATTCCCGCCTTGGCCGCGGCGTAGTTGGGTTGGCCGGGACTGCCGAGCGCCGAGTTCGACGAGAAGTTGATAATCCTGCCGTACTTGCGCTCGCGCATGTGCGCCGATGCGGGTTTGATCGTGCAGTAGTGCCCCTTCAGGTGCACGCGGATCACGTCGTCCCATTCCTGTTCGGACATGTTGAAGATCATGCGGTCGCGCAGGATGCCGGCGACGTTGACCAGGATATCGAGCTTGCCGAATTCCTTGATCGCCTGGTTGACGAGACCCTCGCCGCCTTCGACAGTGGCGATATCCATGTGATTGGAGACGGCGTTGCCGCGCGCGGCCTTTATTTCTTTGACGACGTCGTCAGCAGGCGATTGAGTTTCCTTCTGGCCCGCGACTGTGACGCCAAGATCGTTGACGACCACGGCGCATCCCTGCGCGGCGAATGCCCTCGCGATGCCGCGGCCGATGCCGCGACCGCCGCCGGTGATGGCGGCTACTTTTCCGTCGAGCTTGCCCATCGGTCAATTCTCCCTTGCGGCATAATGCCGGAATCCAAACGCGCACAGCGTTTTGGTTCGTGTGTTAAAGCGCTTATACCGCAAAACTTGGCGAACGGAACAGACGCGCCACCACTCCTGTGATGCCGCTTCTCGGCGCGCTCACCTGTCCACGTGCTCCGTGTAAGGACTGGAAAAGACGAATTCCGTGACGTCGCCCGCGGTCGTGATTCGCCCCACCTTGCCGTTGGGCTCGGTGAACCAGAGGTTGCCGTCGGGGCCGGCCGTGATGAAAGTTGCCATCGACTTTGCGGGCATCGGGAACGCCGTGAAGTCGCCGCCGGGAGTCAGGCGATAGATCAGTTGCGCGCGAATCACAGTGATCCAGAGATTTTTGTCGGCGCCCGCCGCGATTCCGAGAGGCACTCCTGTCGTGGGCAGCGCGAACTCCGTGATGAAACCGTCGGGTGTGATCCTGCCAATTTTGCTGGCCTGCGGCTGGGTGAACCACACGTTACCGTCGGCGCCTAGCGCCATCATCGCGGGGCGGCTGTCGGGCAGCAGGATTGCGAATTCCTTGACGTTCCCCGAGATGGTGACGCGCGCGATACGATTAACCTTGTCTTCGGCGAACCACAGATTGCCGTCGCTGCCACCGACTATTTCGGCGGGACCCGTCCCCTTGAGCAGCTCGATCTCGGTCAGAGTGCCGGTGGTGCTGAGGCGTCCGATGCGATTGCCGGAATGCTCGGTGAACCACAAATTGCCGTCGCGACCCGAAGTGATTCCCGCCGGTCCGCTGTCCGAATGAGGCAATTTGACGTACGCGATTTTTCCGTCGGGAGCGACGCGGCCGATGCGGTTGCCGAGCGTATCGGTGAACCACACTGCGCCGTCGGGGCCGGCGGTGATTCGCTCGGCGAATCCGTCGGGATCGATCCGAAAACGCTTGGTGGCGCCGTACGGAGTCATCTGTCCTATCGCGTCGCCCTGGTACTCGGTGAACCACAGGTTGCCGTCGAGGCCCGCCGTGATTGCGTACGGCGCATGCGTGCCGACGGGCGCTCCGGTCGGCGTCGGCTGCGCGCTCGGAACGGCCGCGGCGCTGATGTTCCCCGAGGGCGACGGTCGCTTCGCGGCGCATCCCGCTACGATCGCGAGCGCGGCGGCAAAAATCGTGACCGTCAGTGCGCGGCTGATCGAGGGATTGCTCAATTGACGATCCGATTGGCTCTCAACTCGGAAATCTCGCCCGCGCCGAATCCGAACTCGCCGAGAATTTCGTCGGTGTGCTGTCCCAGGTCGGGCGCATGGCGCCATAACTCCGGCTCGGTGCGCGAAAATCGCGCGGGCGATCGCACGGCGCGGACGCGTCCCGCCCGTGGATGCTCGTATTCGAAAAACGTTTCATTCGCGACGAACTGCGGATCGTTCCAGATCGAGTCGTAGTCGTTGACCGGCCCGCATGGAACGTCGGCGGCCTCGATCCGCTCGAGCCAATACGCAGAGGGCTGAGTCGGGAACAGCGTGATCAGGCTCTTGATCGATCGCCTCACTCGGTCCGGCCGCGGCTCGTCGCCTTCGAACCATTCCGGATGCCCAACCGCCTTGAGAATCGCCGTCCAATGCTTGTCGGTCAGCGGTGCAATCGTAATGAAGCCGTCCGCCGTCTGAAACGGCTCGAGCGTGTTCATCGACGGTGGCACGCCGGCGTCGTGCGGAAGATAAGTGTGGCGCGACGCCGTGTCGGGCATCAGGTAGTAGGCGACGGCGTCGATCATCGCGATCTTGAGATGCTGTCCTTTGCCACTGCGCTGCGACTCGGTCAGCGCCGCGAGTATCGAAATTGCTGCCGTCATGGCAGTGACCTTGTCGCCGAGAATATTCTTGACGGCGCGCGGCCGGCCCTGCGTGCGCTGCGAGGTCATCACTCCCGCCATCCCCTGGATAATCGGATCGTAAGCGGGCTTGTTGACCGACGGCCCCGAAAAACCGTAGCCGGCGATCGAGCAATAGACAATTTTCGGATTGCGCGCCGCGACCGCCTCGTAGCCGACGCCCAGCCGATCGACAACTCCGGGCCGTACGTTCTGCACGACGACGTCGGCCCGCTCAGCCATCTTGAGAAAGACCTCAGCGGCGCCCGGCTGCTTGAGGTCGAGCATCATCGCGCGCTTGTTGCGATTCCAGTTCAGGATGCTCACCGTGACGCCGCCACGCTCGCGCCCGGTCAGCATCCGCGACACGTCGCCGTCGGGCGGCTCGATTTTTATTACGTCGGCGCCGAGGTCACCGAGCATCATGGTGCAGAACGGTCCCGACACCACCATGCTCAAATCAAGTACGCGGATTCCTTCCAGCGGTCCCATCGATGCCTCCGGGAAAATTGCTCCAAGCACTGCCGATCAAACGGCGCAGCCAGTGTTGCTTATAGTTCAACCCTCATTCGACTCACAACGACCTGACGTTTTCCCCCTCTAACTTTTAACAGGGACGAAGTCCCGCATCTTCTCTTAATACTGGGTGCAGGGGTCACCCCTGCCGAAGGAAGCGTGAAACCCACCGCGGGTTTCACATCTAATTACGTGAACCGCCCACTCTTGACTGCGATTTCGCGCAGCTTCACGACGCGCGATTGTATCGCGCGGCTCCGGCGCATCCGCTCCAGCGTCAGCGGTATCCGATACGTCCAGTTCGAATCGCTGATCGTTCCCGGCCGATTGATTCGCGCACTCCATCCGAACAAATCCTGAATCGGAATGATCACCAGCTGCGACGGCGCCGCATACAGCATGGCCAGGATTGCATCGCGCGCCGATTCCTCGAGCATCCGGCGCGGATTCACTTTGCCCTCGAGCCCGAGCTCGCGCACGAACTTCTCGCGCTCTGCGATAGGCTGCGAATGCCACCAAACGGTCAGAGGTTCAGTGTCATGCGTGCCGGTAGTCGCGAGCGAAAGTTCGGGATAGGTCGACGGGCCGAGAAATGGTTCGTCGGCGTGGCCCCAGTCGCGCTCCCACTGCATCACCTTATATCCCGGCACGCCCAGCCGCGTGAGCGATTGGCGCACCCACGGCGGCACGGTGCCGAGGTCTTCCGCGATCAGCTCGGTCGCCCCGACCTCCTGCTTGATAGTGCGAATCACTTCTTCGCCCTGGCGCAGTTGATCGACTTCGTCTATCGGCGTGAAAATTCCCGGCGCGTCCAGTTCGGAGCCGAAATTGAAAGTTCGATAAAGCCCAACGACGTGATCGATTCGAAGCAAATCGTAAAGCGCGCTGGCATGACGCGCACGCGCGCGCAGCACCTTGAATCCCTCCGCGCGCATCTGAGACCAGTTCGGCAGCGGCAGGCCCCATCGCTGTCCCTTGGGATTGAAACCGTCGGGGGGAGCGCCCACGGTGCGCGACAAATCGAACTCGCCCTGGTTTGCCCACACCTCGGCGCTGTCGCTGCACGGCGAGAACGCGAGATCTCCGCCGATAAACGCGCCGTGCGACGATGCGTACGCGCGCATCTCCGACCACTGCCGATGCGCGACGAACTGCCAGTGGCAGTACATCTCGATCGCGTCGGCCAGATCGCGGCGCGCGAGCGCGAGCGCGGCGGAATCGCGCTTCGCAATTTCAGCCGGCCACGTTTCCCAGCTGGTCCAGTTGAAGCGCTCCTTGAGCGCGCGAAACAGCGCATAGTCATGAAGCCAGTACGAGTTGGCCTCGATGAAGGCGTCGAGCTGCGCGCCGTCATCGCGTCCGCCGCGCGCGCGAGTCGCCCGGTACGCGCGCTCGAGCAACACAAACTTCTCCCGCCGTGTGATCGCGCGCGGCACAAAGCGCGCCTTCCCGACCGCCTGGCGTGCGCGCGCCTGCACGACCCGCCCGACTCCCGGCAGCCCGCTTACCGATATGTACATCGGATCGATCGCCATCACGCTCATCGCGCTGTACGGGCTGAGATCGTCAGGCCCCGTCTCGTCCAACGGCAGCAGCTGAATCACGCGATGACCCATCGACAGCGCGAAGTCGATCATCGGCGCGAGACTGAGGATTTCGCCGCGTCCGAGATCGTCGCGCGTGCGAATCGAGAACAGTGGAATCAGGATTCCCGCGGACCGCGTCAGCATCGTGGCAACTTATGCGGTCCGCAGTACCCGCGGTTCAAATCACGTAGCCGCCGTTGGGACTGAGCACCTGGCCAACCATGAACTTGGAGTCCTCGCAGGCCAGGAAAAGCGCCGCGGCCGCGATGTCGCGCGGCTCGCCGAACCGCCCAATCGGCGTGATCGCTTCAATCTGCTTCCGCATCTCGCTGTCGACGATCGACGTCATCGGCGTGTCGATGAATCCCGGCGCGATGCAGTTGACCAGGATCCCCAGCGGCACCACTTCGCGCGCGACCGACTTGGTGAACGCGATGATCCCGCCCTTCGCCGCGCAGTAGTCCGACGCGAACGCCAGCCCCGTGGTCCCGGCGATCGATCCCATATTAATGATGCGTCCCGACTGCTTCGGAATCATCACTTTCAGCGCCTCGCGCGTGCAGTAGAACGTCGAGTCAAGATGCGTCGCGAGCATCTTGCGCCAGTCCTCGTCGGTCTTTTCGTGAGTGGGAGTCGCCACGCTCGTCTCGCGGCTGCGTGCGATACCCGCGTTGTTGATCAGTATGTCGATAGTGCCGAACGCCGCGATAAACTCCGCGAACATCTTGCCGACGGCCGCGCTGCTCGATACGTCCGCGACGAACGGCCGCGCCATCCCGCCCGCGCGCTCGATTTCCGTCACGACATTTTGCGCCGACTCGGGCCTGATGTCGTTGACGCCGATTTTCGCGCCTTCGCGCGCGAACGTCAGTCCCATCTCGCGCCCGAGTCCCGAGCCGCCGCCGGTGATCAGTACAACTTTGTCCTTGAGCTTCATCGCCGCCACTACTTCTTGCCTTCCTTGAGTTGCCGCTTCCAGTCCAGCCGCCGCGCCTCGGCGCCGGCCGCCTCAGCTTCTGGCACCATGCCCTTCTTCTGATAAAACATGCTGAGGTTGGTGTACGCCAGGATGTCTTCCGGCTCCTGCGCGATATATTTTTTCGTCAGCTCGATCGCCGCGTCGAGATCGCCCTTGGCCTGGTAGCACATCGTCATTCCGTGGATCGCATCGACGTACTTCGGATCGATCTCGAGCGCTTTTTTGTAGAGTTCGATCGCTTCGTCGAACTTGTCGTCGGCGTATGCGTCGATCGCTTCGTCGTATAGTTCTTCTTTGTCGGGCATCCCGGACCTCCGCTGGATGCGCGCCGCATATCGCGCACACCCACCCTCTTATATACTAGACTCTGCGCTATGGAGAATTCGCCCGCACCGACCGAAGCCGACGTTTACGAAGTGCTGCGCGAGTGCTACGACCCCGAGATTCCCGTCAATCTCGTCGACCTCGGACTCATCTACGGCGTCGCGATCGACAACCGCGTCGTCAACGTCACGATGACGCTCACCGCGCCGGGCTGCCAGATGGGCATGTCGATCACGCAGGACATCCAGGACAAGCTGCTCGGCATCCCCGGCTGCGACGACGCCTGCGTCGAAATCGTGTGGGATCCGCCATGGACGCCGCACATGATGAGCGACGCCGCAAAAAAACAACTAAAGATCGACGACTAGTCTTCCGCTACGATTCGCAGATCGGCAGTCACCGGCAATTCAAACAAGTCGCCGCGTAAGAGCCGCGTCGAGAAGAACAAACCCTCGACGTTCTCGATTTCGCGCGATTCAGGATTGAGCCGCACCACGACTTCGTCGGGTGACTCCTCCGACTCCTGCGCCGGATATGGATCGCGCTTGTTGATGTACAAGATGTCGGCATCGCGGTCGTATTTGAAACTTAACTTCGCTTCCATTCGACATCTCCTAGTTGCCGCTCGCCTTTCAATCCGGATCGATCAGCACGCCCGGATTAAGAATCCCGCGCGGATCGAGCGCTCGCTTCGCGGCCTTCAGCGCCAGCGCGAATCCATCTGGACGTTGACGATCGTACCACGGCCGATGATGTCGCCCGACCGCATGATGATGCGTGATCGTGCCGCCCAGCTTTATGAGCCTGTCCGACACCGCAGCCTTTATCTCATCCCATTGCTCGATCTCGGAGCCGCGCTTCCCCGGCGCGAGGATCGTGTAGTACGGCGCCGGCCCGTCGGGATAAACGTGCGTGAATCGGCACGTCACCGTGCCCTTGCCGCATACTCGCGCGATCGCCTCGCGCGCGCACTCCATCATCTGGCGATGGAATTCCGGGAATCGCTCCCACGTGATCGACGTCTCGAACGTGTCGCTCACCATTCCCATCGCGGCCACCGTGTCCATCAGGTACGGCGCGTTCAGAAACGCGTTGCGCCACGCGCCCGCCGATCCCTCGTGCGTCGCCTCGGCGTCGGTGCGAGTCTTCGCCGCATCGGCCGGAATTTTTCCGCCATGATCGGCGCAGCACTCCAGCGCCCGCTTCATCCACGGCTCCAGCGGATGGTCCGCGGACTCGAATGCGAGCACCAGCACGGCCTCGTCGCCGTTACCCGCGCCGGAGTTGAACGCCTCGCCTTCGTCGAGCACGCGGCAGTTCGCCGGATAGATTCCCGCCTGCGAAATCTGTCGCACCGCGTCCGCCGCCTTGAAAATACTCGGAAACGGCACCGACGCGCCCGCGCGAAACGTCGGCCGATCCTGAAGCCGCATCCACGCCTCGGTGATGATGCCGAGAATTCCCTCGGAGCCGATGAACATCCGATCCGGGCTCGGACCCGCGCCCGAGCCGGGCAAGCGGCGCGACTCGACGATTCCCGCCGGCGTCACGACACGCAGCGATTCGACGAAGTCGTCGATATGCGTGTAGAGCGTCGCGAAATGCCCGCCAGAGCGTGTCGCGATCCATCCGCCGAGGGTAGAGAACTCGAACGACTGCGGAAAATGCCGAATCGTCAGGCCATGCGGCTTCAACTGCGCGTCGAGCGCCGGACCGTACACCCCGGCCTGGATTCGCGCTGCGCGCGAGACCTTGTCGACCTCGACGACCTTGCCCAAGTGCATCAGATCGATCGACACCGCGCCGCGATAGCGGTCGCCTGCGGGCGGCTCTACGCCACCGACGACGCTCAAGCCGCCGCCATATGGCATTGCCGCAATATTCGCGCCGTCGCACCATTCGAGCACGCGGATCAACTCTTTCTCATCGCGCGGAAATGCGACGACGTCGATCGGATTCGGGTAGTCGCGCCGGAACGCGCGCCTTATATCGCGCGAGCCCTTGCCGTACGTATGTCCCGCTCGCTCGTGCGTGGCCGTCGAGCAAATCCCCTCGAGCGCCGACGGCGGCTTGACGCGCGGCGCGCGCAGATTCAGCTCGCTTTCCTTCGGCGGCGGCGTGAGCTCGAGCGGCCCGAGCCCGAATCGCTTGGCCATTCGCTCGGCCATATGCTTTTGCTGTTCGGGAGTCGGCCCCTGGTCCTCGTAGCCCCATCCCCAGAACTTTCGCTTGCGATTCTCGGCCATCGGATTGGTCCTCGCGATACTCGACGTTGCTGACAGCCGCGATTCTGCGCCCGCCGCGCCCGCGGGGGCAACCGCATCGTTCTCGCTTGCGCGCGAGTTGGCGTCGTCGTATCAGTCGAATATCTTCGCCGAGGTAGACCATCATGAGCGATATCGACACGACAATTTCCGCGGCGGATCCACATCCGCGCAAAAAACTCGAGCTCATCAACACCTGGATTTCGTATGCCGACACCGGCGCCGGGGATCCGATCGTGTTTCTCCACGGCAACCCGACCTCGTCGTACTTGTGGCGCAACATAATCCCGCACCTCGCGCCGCATGCGCGATGCGTCGCGCCTGATCTCATCGGGATGGGCGCGTCCGGGCGGTCTGCGACCGGCGCGTATCGCTTCGAGGATCATTCGCGGCACCTCGACGCCTTCTTCGAGGGCCTCAATCTCAAGCGCAACGTCACGCTCGTCGTGCACGACTGGGGCTCCGCGCTGGGCTTTCACTGGGCCGCGCGCCATCCCGAGTCCGTCAAGGGAATCGCTTACATGGAGGCGCTCGTCAGGCCGCTGCAATGGTCGGAATGGTCGAATGCCGCCGTCAACGTCTTCAAGGCGCTTCGCAGTCCGGCCGGTGACGACATGATTTTGAAAAATAATTTTTTCGTCGAGGTCATCCTGCCGCGCAGCGTCATCCGCAAGCTCAGCGATGAGGAAATGAGCGCGTACCGAAAACCTTTCCTGCAGCCTGGCGAGTCGCGGCGCCCGACGCTCACCTGGCCGCGCGAAATACCGCTCGAAGGCGAGCCCGCCGACGTCGTCGCGATCGCCGACCGCTATTCGCGATGGCTCGAAAAAAGCGCGATACCGAAGTTGTTCGTCAACGCCGACCCCGGCGCCATCCTGACCGGCGCTCAGCGCGAGTACTGCCGCAGATGGCCGAATCAGCGCGAGGTGACGGTCAAGGGCATCCACTTCATCCAGGAAGATTCGCCCCACGAGATCGGACGCGCGCTCGCCGATTGGTACAAATCGATCTGAAAAAAATAGTTGCGGGCCACCACTTGACATGCGCCGTGACCGGATGTATTTAACCTGTAGGTTATTTAACTGAATGGTTCAGCAGCACACATCGTCCGAGCACCTCAACGCGACTTTCTCGGCGCTCGCCGATCCCACTCGCCGCGCGATCCTCGCTCGCCTCGCGTCGGGCGAGACTTCCGTGTCCGAGCTGGCCGAGCCCTTCGAGATGAGCATGCCCGCCATCTCCAAGCACCTGAAGGTGCTGCAGCGCGCGGGCCTGATCGAACGCGGCCGCGAGGCGCAATGGCGTCCGTGCCGGCTCGCCGCCGGTCCGCTCAAGGACGCCTCGGACTGGCTCGATCGCTATCGCCGTTTCTGGGAGGAGAGCTTCGATCGCCTCGAGGATTATCTGCGCGAGCTGCAGAAGCGCGAATCACAAAAGAAGGAGACCAAAAATGGCCGCAAAAAGTAGCGCCGCCGCTCAATCCGACTCGCGCGAGCTGGTCGTCACCCGCGTCCTCGACGCGCCGCGCGCCCTGGTGTGGAAAGCACTCACCGAGCCCGAGCGCCTCGAGCACTGGTGGGGGCCGAAGGGCTTCACTTCAAAGGTCCACAAGCTCGAGCTGCGCCCCGGCGGCATCTTCCTCTACAGCCAACGCACGCCTGACGGCCGCGAGATGTGGGGCAAATGGGTCTATCGCGAAATCGTCGCGCCCGAGCGGCTGGTGAGCGTCTCTTCCTTCACCGATGAGAAGGGTAATTCGATCCCGCATCCTTTGATCCCGAACTGGCCGCTGGAGATTCTGGGCGTGTCCACGTTCACCGAGCGTCAGGGCAAGACCACGATGGTCGTGCGGATGGTCCCGGTAAACGCGACCGAGTCGGAGCGCAAGACTTTCGAAGAACACCTCAATTGGATGGAAGAGGGTTTTGCCGGAACTCTCGAAAAGCTCGACAAATACCTGGCGTCACTCTGAGGCATCATCACCAACAGGCTGAAGGAGAGCAGCTATGCAACTCAATCCCTATCTGAACTTCGATGGCAACTGCGCCGCCGCGTTCAAGTTCGTCGATCAATTCGGCACGCCCTGGATGATCAACTGCGAGGGCGAAGCGCGATGACTTCCGCAAGGCCGACGATATCCGATTCCGCGCCGGAAGATACCTCGGATCGCGAGATCGTCGTCACCCGAGTTTTCGACGCGCCGCGAGCGCTCGTGTTCAAGTTGTGGACTGATCCGCAACATGTCGCGCGATGGTGGGGGCCGAATGGCTTTAGCACCACGACTTATGAGATGGACGTGCGGCCGGGCGGCGTGTGGCGCTTCGTCATGCACGGACCCGACGGCCGGGATTATCAGAACAAGGTCGCATATGTCGAAATCGCCGAGCCCGAGCGACTGGTTTACAAGCATGTCTCCGGTCCGCAATTTCAAATGACGGTGACCTTTGCCGACGCCGGCGACAAGACGAGGCTCACGGCGCGGATGCTCTTCGAGTCAGCCACCCTGCGCAACAAGGTCATCGAAGAATTCGGGGCCGTCGAGGGACTCAAGCAGACTCTCGGACGCCTCGACGATTATGTGAACCATACTAAGGAGAGCATCCGATGACTTCAAACACCGAAGTTACAGTTGGCGATCGCGAGCTCACCATCACGCGCATCTTCGACGCGCCCCGCCCGCTGGTTTTCTTCGCGTGGTCAAGACCCAAACATCTGATGCGTTGGTTCGCGCCCAACAACTTCACCGTGTCGGAGTGCGAGATGGACTTCCGCGAGGGCGGAAAGTTCCGGCTGTGCATGCGCGGCTTCGGCAAGGACCATTGGATGAACGGCGTCTTTCGCGAAATCGTCAAGCCGGAGCGAATCGTCTGGAGCAGCTTGTTGGATAACGACACCAACGAAGTGGTCACGACGGCGACGTTCACCGTTATGGGCGGCGGCAAGACCATGCTCACAGTGCATCAGACCTACTCGATCGAAACTGATTCGACCCGCGGTGCACCACAGGGATGGTCCGAAACCCTCGATCATCTCGCCGAATTACTGGCGGACGCCTGACGGAATCGACTGAAGGAGAATTATTATGGGAGCAGCAGTTAACCTGGTAAGCGAGCCTGCGGATCGCGTGCTTAAAATCGAGCGCGTCTTCGACGCGCCGCGCAGTCTCGTCTTCAAAGCCTGGACCGAGCCCGAGCACATCGCGAAATGGTGGGGTCCGCGCGGCTTCACCAGCACCGTTCTCAAAAACGATCTGCGCCCGGGCGGCGCCTATCGAATCCACATGCGCGGACCCGACGGCGATCACTGGACGCAGGGCATCTATCGCGAAGTGGTCCCTCCCGAGCGGCTGGTCATGGTCGGGAGCTGGGCCGATGCGCAGGGCAATCCAACGCGCCCCGAAACGACGCTGACGCTGCTGTTCGAGGATCTCGGCGGCAAGACCAAGCTCACTCTGCACAACGCGGTCTTCGAATCGGTCACGGCGCGCGATTTGCACCAGGGCGGATGGACCAGCGCGCTCGATTGTCTCGCCGAATACCTGGCAACTGCCTGAACTACGCTGACGCTTTTCCTCGAGGTGATTATGGAGCACGCCGAATCAATCACGCCACAAAGCGGCGACCTGATCGTGATTGTCGGGACCGTCAAGGGCCTGTTCATTTTCAGCAGCGATCGCAATCGCCGCCAGTTCCGCATCGCCGGGCCCTACTTCAAGGGTCAGGCGGTTTATTCGACGGCGTATCTTCCGGACGGGCGAGCGCCGCGCATCCTCGTCGGCCACATGAGTATGCACTGGGGCGCGCTGGTGAGCTGGTCGGACGATTTCGGCGCGAACTGGCACGAGCCCGACGACGGCAATGTCAAGTTTCCCGCCGGCAGCGGTCTCACGTTGAATGCGGTGTGGGCGCTCGAGCCCGCCCCGCTCATCGGCCCTGACGTAGTATTCGCGGGCGCCGATCCCGCCGCGCTCTATCGCTCCGATGATCGCGGCGAGACGTTTCATCCCGTCGAGTCCCTGCTCAATCATCCCGAGCGTCCGTACTGGATGCCCGGAGCCGGCGGGCTCTGCCTGCATACCATCCTGCCCGACCCGCGCGATCCGAAGCGTATCCTCGTCGGCATTTCGTCGGCCGGTATGTATCGCAGCGACGACGGCGGTGAGTCGTGGACGCGCCGCAACAAGGGCGTGAAGATGGAGGGCGGTCCGCCGCACGCGCCGCATTTCGGTCCGCAATGCGCGCACAAGATGCGCTACGATGCGAAAAATCCCGCGCGCATCTACCTCCAGAATCACCCCGGCGTCTATCGCAGCGACGACGGCGGTGATTCATGGATCGATATCGCCGCAGGACTGCCGTCGGTGTTCGGCTTTCCCCTGGTCGCCCATCCCAGCCTCGGCGATACCGCGTACCTGATACCGCTCGAATCCGATCAGTTTCGCGTGCCGCTCGAAGGCGCCGTCAAGGTCTGGCGAACGCGCGACGCCGGCGCGTCATGGGAGCCGCTCGGGGTCGGCCTCCCCCAACGCGACTGCTATTTCTCCGTGCTCCGCGACGCGTTCGCGTCCGACCGCCTCTCTCCCGCGGGGCTCTATTTCGGCACGCGCGGCGGACAACTGTTCGCGTCGCGCGACGAAGGAGAGAGTTGGAATTCGATCGCGGATTGGCTGCCCGCGGTGCTGTGCGTGAAAGCCGTCGAGGTCGCCTGAGACCGGTGATGCTCTTTCATCTGCCATCTGCGCTCCGTCGATTTGCCCGCGACAGCGAGGTCGTCGAGATGCGGCTACCGCTCGACGCGCGAATGACGATTGGCGAGGCCTTCGTGATGCTCGGCCGCGACTATCCCGGAATCCGGCAGCGCGTGCTCGACGATCAGAACAATATCCGCCGCCACGTCAACGTATTCGTCAACGGCGAGAACGTGCGCTTCATGCAAGGTGGCTCGACGCAGGTTTCGAATAGTTCCGAAGTGTGGATTTACCCGGCGCTTTCAGGTGGATGACTTGTCGATTTCGGGATCCGTCGAACGACTATACAGCAGAGAAGTCGAGAGACTGAGTCAAAGTATTTCGCGAGGATAAAGTCATGCGGATCAGCAAACATCACTTAGGCATCGGTTTCGAAGTGTGGAACGCTCAACAGAGCTGGTTCTGGTTCGTGGCCAATACCAGTCGCAACGGCATGATTGGCGCGGCCGCTACCGAATCAGATGCGGTGCGCGAGGCGCATGCGTCGATCGAAGAGATTTCCAATTCGAATATGCGGGCAGGCTGGGAATGTTCGCTCGGCAAGCTCGCGAAGTATCTCGCGTCTGTCTGCGACGCGACCGCATAATAGCTCAAAATGCAAAACCCGCAGGAATACTATAAGAGCGAAGGGCCAATGACAGCTCTGGGAGCGCACGCGGAAGAATTCCGCGCGATGCCCACGGACCTCGCCTCGCTATGCGAGGTCGTACAGGGCTTGCTGATTCATCGCGATATTGCGCCATGGCTGTACGGCCTCACGCTGACCGAGGCGCAGCGCGACGACGGCAACATCCGCCCGATCGCGAAAATGCTGACGCGCATTCACGAGCTCGATTCGCGCCCGATCACGAGCGCGCGCGACGTCGGCCACCGGCTCCCCAGCGTATGCCGTCATTTTTCGCTGATGCTCAGCGCCATACTCCGGTATCAGGGCATACCGGCGCGGCCGCGATGCGGCTTCGGCGCCTACTTCACGCCGGGCAAGTTCGAAGACCATTGGGTGTGCGAGTATTGGAACGCCGGCGAGAAGCGCTGGATATTGGTGGACGCGCAGCTCGACTCGATTCAGCGCAAAGCCTTGAACATCAATTTCAACCCGCTCGACGTGCCGCGCGACCGCTTCATAATCGCGGGCAACGCGTGGCAGATGTGCCGCACCGGCGCCGCCGATCCCGCCAACTTCGGGCTCACGCACGTCCACCTGCAGGGGATGTGGTTCATCGCCGGCAACGTGGTCCGCGATCTCGCGTCGCTCAACAAAATGGAACTGCTACCATGGGACGTCTGGGGCTTGATGGATATGAACGACGCCGCACTGACCGACGAGAAAAAATCCCTACTCGATCGCGTCGCAACTCTAACCCTCGCGGGCGACAACGCGTTCCCCGAAGTCCGCGCAATCTACAACGACGATCGCCTCCGCGTCCCACCACTTGTCTTCAACGCACTGCGCAACGCCCCCGAACCAATCGCGAGCGAGAACTAACGCTTAACAAGTTCTAACAGGGACGAAGTCCCGCATCTTCTCTTGGTACTGCGTGCAGGGGTCACCCCTGCCGAAGGAAGCGTGAAACCCACCGCGGGTTTCACATTCAATTGAGTTCCTCCGCCCTCTCCTGTCTCACCGACCGCCCGCTGCTGGCGCCGGCGCCGCCGGGCGCGACGGCTTTGGCATGTGGATGTAGAGCTTGTCCGCCGCCGGACGGCCGTCGGTATGCATCGACGGCGGACGCATCGCGTACTTCACTTCGCGCGCGTGCTCGGCGAACTGCCGATCCGGGTTGTACACGCTGTTGAACTTCCACAGCATCTTGATGAAGTTGGTCTGCCCCTTCAGCGCGAGCTTGCCCGCGATCGACGCTACCGACTTCAGCGCCGCGAACCCAAGATGCTTGCGGTTGAGCACGTCCTGCGTCTTCACCAGCTCCTGGTAGAACTGCAGCAGCGGCAACTTGGTCGGCAGCACCGCGTGCTGGATGTCGTACAGCCGGTAGTCGAGCGTCGTCAGCTTGCGCGATTCGGTGAACCACAGCTCGGTGCCGGGATACGGCGTCGCCACCGTCAGATGAACGATCTCGGGGATGCTGATCGCCCATTCGCGAATCACCTCGAAGCGCTTCACGTCCCACGACGGGTCCGCGATCAGGTTGACCGCGACGGTCAAGCCAATCTCGCGCGCCACTTCGAGCGCCTTGAAGTTGACGCCCATCGACGAGCGCTTGCGATGCAGCTTCAGGCCTTCTTCGTCGATCGCTTCGAGGCCCAGGAACATGTACTCCATGCCGAGCTTGCGCCAGTAGCGGAACACTTCCGGATTGCGGCACAGTACGTCGGCGCGAGTCTCGAGGTAGTACTGCTTTTTGATTTTGCGCTTTTCGATTTCGTGCCCGATCGCGAATCCATGCTCCGGATGGATGAACGCGACGTCGTCCACGATGAAGACGTTCGGCTCTTTGATCGACAGCATGTCTTCGGCCGCCGCTTCCGGCGTCGATTTGCGGTAGCTGCGTCCGTAAAACGTCCACGCGCTGCAGAACGAGCAATCCCACGGGCATCCGCGGGTGAACTCGATCGACGCGCACGGATCGAGCACGCCGATAAAATATTTGTTGCGCCGGCGCCCGAGATCGCGCGCGGGAAAAAACTTGTCGAGATCGTCGAGCATGACCGGCGTCGGCCCGGAGCCTTGCGTCGTCAACACGCCCGGAACTTTGCCAATCGAGCCGGTGCCGATTGCGTCGAGGAGCATCGGGGTCGCCGTCTCGCCCTCGCCGCGGATGACCGCGTCGATCGCGCCGTCCGCATGCTCCAGAATTTCGTCGGCGACGAAGGAGCCGCTGTGCCCGCCGGTGAAGACGAAGCAGTCCTTCATCAGGCGCTTCACGTCCTTGGCGAGATCGATCACCTCGGGCACGTTGGCGAGGTAGTTGAGCGAGAAGCCGACCGCATTGGGCCGGAAGCTCTCGAGCTCGGCAAACAGATCACGATGCTTGAAAATCTGCAGGTCGAGGATTCTGACGTCATGGCCGGCCGCGCGCGTGGCCGCCGCCACCCGCTCCATTCCCAGCGGTTCGAGCCGCAAATAAATCTCGCTGTACATAAGCGGACTTGGATGTACGAATAGGACCCGCATTAGATTCCCTCCAGCGCCGCGTTTTTCAGACCCGCGACGCCTTCGCGCAATTCGCTAATCTTCGGTCGCGATTATCCCCGCCTGACCAATCGGCCAGTGGCGATTGGGAGCATCCTAATATTCTGACCGAGGCAATGAAATAGCGCCACTGCGCCAAAACCGGCTTCGTGCTATTAATAGTTCTTATGGCCACGCGCGATGCTCCCCAGCCGGGCGGGTACCGATTCATCGCCGTTATTTTTATCGCGATACTGATCGACGCCTTCCTGTTGGCGCAGGTGCACGCAAACTTTCTTCACGACCACGGCTACGACCCCTTCCCTCGACACCCCGCCGTCGCCAGGCTCGTACCACCCTGACGCCGCGGATTGCGCACCGAGTTCAGGGATGAACTGTTCAGCCTGACGCCGGCTGATTGGACCTGCTACACATAGAGCATGGACTACTGTCAGGATGCCGCAAACTCGCGCCGCTGGCACACAGTCGTGTGGAGCCCGCTTCCGACGAAAAATGAATTTTGACGGAACGAAGCTACCGATAGTGGCTGAGCCGTCTGAAGACACACCATATGGTATGAGATTGCTGTTTTCGACTGAACTCGGTTAGTCGAAAACGCCTGTATCTAAGTATGATCCCACCCCAATTCCACCTTGACTCGCGAGCGCGAGCGCCGGAGTTTTGGCTCAAGGCTGACTATTCTAAAAAATCTAAAAAAATTCGGAGAAACCATGCATTACTCGAAATTGGGCAAAACCGGAATCACCGTCTCTCGCATCTGCCTCGGATGTATGAGCTACGGCGATAAGAAATGGCGCGACTGGGTGCTGACGATGGACGAGGCGCGCGAACACTTCGCAGCCGCCGTCGAGTCGGGGATCAATTTCTTCGACACGGCCAACGTCTACTCGGTCGGCGCGAGCGAGGAGGTCACCGGGCGATGGCTCGGCGAGATGGCGAAGCGCGACGAGATCGTCGTCGCGACCAAGGTGCACGGCCCAATGGCGTCGGGTCTCAATCGCGCGGGCCTCAGCCGCAAAAATATCCTCGAAGCGTGCGACGCGTCGCTGCGCCGCCTCAAAATGGATTTCATCGACCTCTACCAAATCCATCGATGGGACTACACGACGCCGATCGAGGAAACGCTCGAGGCGCTCGACTCGTTGGTGCGCGCCGGCAAGGTGCGCTATCTCGGCGCGAGCTCGATGGCGGCGTGGCAGTTCGCCAAGGCGCTCGCGATACAAAAGGAAAACGGCTGGCACCGCTTCATCTCGATGCAAAACCATTACAACCTCGTCTATCGCGAAGAGGAACGCGAGATGAATCCTCTCTGCCTCGACAACGGCGTCGGCTTGATCCCGTGGAGCCCGCTCGCGCGCGGATTCCTGGCGGGCAATCGCGAAAAAGGCGGCAGCGGTCCGACCGCCCGCGCGAAGACCGACGATTTCGCCAAGAATATGTACTTCCGCGAGTACGACTTCGAAGTGCTGAGCGTGGTCGAGCAGATCGCCAAGGAGCGCAGCGTCACGCCATCGCAGATCGCGTGCGCGTGGATCCTGCAGGCGCCGGGCGTCACCGCGCCGATAATAGGCGCGACCAAGCTCGCGCATCTGAAGGAGGCAATCGCGGCCGTCGACGTGAAACTCACCGCGGACGAAGTCGCCGCGCTCGAAAAGCCGTACCGGCCGCATCCGATTCTCGGCCACGAACAGCCGCGACCGTCGCGCATGGTCCAGGCGCGCTGACCGCGGCCTATGGCCAGCAGGAATAGAAGTTAAAGCGTTGCTTGAGATTACCCGTGCGGGCGGCAGCGGTGCCGAAACTGGAGAAAATGAGATGGAGATCAACGGCGTCGCGCATGTGATGCTCACGGTCAGCAACTTCGAGGCGTGCTTTCCATTCTACGAAAAGCTGCTTATGTATCTCGGCCTCAAGCCCGTCATGCGCAGCGAAGAGATGCTGTACTGCGTGGGCGGAAGGACGGCGGTGGGAATCATGCGCGGCGACGATTCTTATCGCGCTGAAAAATTCCAGCAGCGGCGCGTCGGGTTGCATCACGTGTGTCTGCGCGCGCGCGAGCGTGGCGACGTCGACGAGATTTACAGCTTCCTCAAAACGATCGGCGCAAAGATTGTGCATCCGCCGGAGGCCGGCCCGTGGGCGCCGGGATACTACTCGGTGTTGTTCGAAGATCCCGACGGCATCCGCCTCGAGGTGAATCATGTGCCGGGCAAAGGTCTGCTGGCGTGATGCGATTGTTCTACGAGCGGTCGAGCTTTGCGCGCAGGCGCGAGGCCAGATCTGGCGCGGAGGTTTCGTGTTTGAAATAGACGAAGATTTCATCAGCGCTCGACGCGAGACGATCGAGATTCTTCACCCATTCGTCGAGGCCCGCGTCGTCGTAGGTTTCTTTGCGCAGGCGGACGTAGACGTATGGCGCGGTTCGCTCGAGTGGCGACGCGAGCTTTTCTGTTTCCGCGATGCAAAGCGCGACGCTATGGTCTGCGAGCGCGGTCATGACGGAGTCGTCGAACCAGCTTCGATTTCTGAATTCGAATGCTGCGCGGACCCTGCCCTTCACAATCGCGAGAAAGTCGCGCAGCAGCGGGAGATCGAGTTTCAAGTCGGGCGGGAGCTGGAACAGTGCGGGCGCGAGCCGCTCGCCCATGACCGACGCGCGCTCGATGAACGTGTCGGTGGTCTCTTTGACGTCGCGCAGCTTGGCGAAGTGCGTGATGCGCTGCGGGGCCTTGAGCGCGAAGCGAAAATTCGCCGGCGTACGCGCGGCCCATCCTTCCAGCATCGCGCTCTTCGGCATCGCGCGGAACGTGTAGTTGATCTCGACCGTCGGCATCCGCTCGGCGTAGTACTCGAGCATTTTGGCGCCGGGGAGTTTCTCCGGATAAAAGCCCCCAAGCCATTCCTTGTACGAAAAGCCCGAGGTGCCGATCAGGATGTCCGCCTTCGCCATCGCGCCATCCTAGCCTATGCCGAAGTTCGGTCGAGAGCCCGACAGTCTATTGGCTGCGTCCCTCGACCAGTTTGCGCAGGCGCTCAGCGCCTTCCTTCGCGACCTGCTCCTGCTCCGGGTTGCTCCCAGAGCCATCGAGGTCGAGCAAGTCATAATACAGCCTGCCTTGCAGCTTCGCGACTTCGTTGACGAAGGTCGTGCCGTAATCGCGCTCCGGATCGCCCATCGCAAACGCCTGCCGCGTGATCGTCCAGCTCTCGGGGCGCAGTTGCCGCGCGCGCTTGAAGTATGGCACCGCGTCCGGCGCGTGACCGGTCTCGCACAGATACTCCGCCAGCCTGAAGTACGCGGCGGCTTGCGCATGCTCGCGGGTCGGCAGTTTGAGCTTGCGTTTCACCTCGCCGGGCTTCATCACGAAGCGGCTGTTCGCGCCGAGCTTCGCCCAATCTCGAAGCGCGTCGAGATATCGCGCCGAATCGAGACCGGTGATCGCGCGGAAGGTGTCGAGCGCGTACGCGACTTCGTTGGGCCGCACGATCGCTCCCGATTCATCGATCCACACGGCGGTCGGCACGTTGACCATGTTGTAGAGTTCGGCGACGACGTGCCGGGTGTCGATCAACGAAGGATGCGCCGGCTTGCCGGCCTTGATGAACGGGCCTGCCGCGGCGGCGCCGCCGGTGTCGAGCGCGACCGTGACAATCGTGAAGTTGAGATCCTTGAGTTCTTCGTACAGCGCCTGCCACCCGGGCAGGTCAAGGGAGCATCCTCACCAGGACGCCCATGCCAGTAAAAGGACTTTCTTGCCGCGGTAGTCCGACAGGCGATGCAGTTTGCCTTCAAGGTCGGGCAATTGAAAATCAGGAGCTTCGAGCGAGCCCAGCGCGTTGTCGCGCTCGGCGGCGTCGGCGCCGAAGTACCATACGCGATTCTTTTGGTCGCCGGCCCACGGCTTGCCCATCTGGTCGGCGAGCGCGGTGAAGTTGAGCCACGCCGCGCCGTCATGCTTCGAGGAGAATTGGTTCTCGCGTCCCGGCGGAATCGGCACGCACAAATCGCCGCGGCAGATTCCCTCCGGCTTGAGCTCCCATTCCGCGAGCTTTTTCAGTTCCGCCGCGTCGAGCCACAACGCATTCGAGTCCGCGATCGCGCGCTCGAAATGCAGCGGCTTGTCGTCGTGAATGATCGTGGCGGCGCCCGGCGTTGATTCAGTTGTCATCGAATCGTCCTCCCGGTTCATCCCTTCAGCGTGGCCTGCAGATTTTTGCCTTCGCGTTTGCGGAATCCGACCGCGACGCTCAGCCGCTCGAGGTGTTGATCGATTATCTTGCCGCCGAGACGCACGCGATGCTCGACGAAGAACTTCTTGACCTCGTCCTCGCGATCGAGCAGCGCGACAACCGCTTCGCACATCCGCGGCAGCGCGTTGTCGGGATACTTTTGAATCATCTCGTCCCAATGCGCGCGCGCAAAATCCCACGCTTCGTAGCGGCTCGCGGGATTGAGCAGCAGCGAATGCATCAGGTACGGCGCGTTTTGCGTCCGCACCTGCCCGTCGAGCGTCATCTCCATGGTTTTTTTCAGCAGTTCGCGATCGCGGAAATTCGCCAGCGCGAACAGGTAGCGCTGCTCTTCCTGCGGCGTGCGCGGCGCTTTGAACTTTCGCTTGAACTCCTCGTAACGCGCGGCGTCGCCCGAGTGCGCGAGGATATTTACCAGCGGCGGCACTAAATCACGATCCGCGGACTCGGGATTGTCCTCGAAGCGCGCGTACAGATCGCGTGCACGCTTCTGCACCTCGGGATCGTCGCCGAGCGTGCCGAGCGCGCCGATGAGCGTGCCACGCAGTTGGCGCACAAGCTCGCTCTCGCCGGGCTTTGGCTCCCAGCCGAGACGCGCGGCGGCGGGACCGACACTCTCGCGCACGGTTGCAGCGAGCGCGGGCCGGTCGCCGTCGGACGCGATCATGTCGAGGTATGCGAACGCACCGATCAAGGCGCGCCACACGTTGATGTCGGTTTCGTTGGTGAACAACCGCGCCATCTTGAGGAACTCGCTGAGCGGGCCCAGACCCGCGACGGTCGCCGACCACGTATCGCTCACCAGCCCGAACCGCTCGATCGGTTGCAGCGCGCCAAGGTTCTTCGTAATCGCCGCGAGCAACTGCGGCGCGTAGTGCACGCGATAGAATCCGTGGCCGCCCTCGTTCAGCAGCGCCCATTCGAGCTTGCCCGGGATATCGACGGTCGTCTCTTTCGTGGTGAGCAGCACCTTGTGGGTCGCGACGCCCTTGTCCGTCTTCGCGCGAACCATCACGGGCACATGCCAAAGCTGATTGTTGTCCTCGACGAGATAGAAGAAGCGTCGCTGAGAAAGTTTCAGTCCGCGGCCGTCGGGGGCTGGCGACGCGTCGATGATCGGGAAGCCGGGCTGGAAAATCCACGAGTCCATCATCTTGCGCACGGGCTCGCGCGACGCCGCCTCGAGCGCGTCCCACAGGTCGCCGGTCTCGGTGTTGCTGAACTGATGCTTCTTGAGGTAAAGGCGAATGCCGTCGCGAAAAATGTCGGCGCCAAGGAACTGCTCGAGCATCCGCAACACGGCCGCGCCCTTCTCGTAGGTCAGGATGTCGAACATCGCGCGGCAATCCTCGGGACTGCGCACCTCGTATTCGATCGGGCGCGTGCTGCGCAGTCCGTCGATCGCCATCGCGGCCGCGCGCGAGACGCTGAAGCTCTCCCATCGCTTCCACTCCGGCTTCCACGCGTCGACCGCGAGCATTTCCATGAAGGTGGCGAACGCCTCGTTGAGCCAGATGCCGTTCCACCATCGCATCGTGACGAGATCGCCGAACCACATGTGCGCGTTCTCGTGCGAGACGACGTCGGCGACGCGCTCGAGCTCGGCGCGCGACGCGGATTTTTCGTCGGCAAGCAGCGCGGTCTCGCGAAAAGTAATCGCGCCGAGATTTTCCATCGCGCCCGATGCGAAGTCGGGAATCGCGATCAGGTCGAGCTTGTCGCCGGGATACTTGAGGCCGTAGTAGCCGGCGAAATATTTGAGCGAGAACGCGCCGATCTGCTTCGCCCAACTGGTCAGCGACTCCTTGTCGGGAACGTGAACGATGCGCAGCGGCGTGCCCGCATCGACCGGCGCGGTCGCATCGAACTCGCCGACGATGAACGCGACGAGGTAGGTGGACATCGCGATCGTCTCCTTGAAGACGACCTCCTTCTTGCCGCCGGCCAGCTTGCGCTCGCTCTCCTGTCCGCCATTGGAAATCGCGGTCAGGCCCTCATCGACGACGAGGGTCACTTTGTAACTCGCCTTGAGCTCGGGCTCGTCCCAACACGGAAACGCGCGGCGCGCGTCGGTGGATTCGAACTGCGTCGTCGCAGCGACATGCGTGTTGCCGGAAGCGTCGTGGTACTGGCTGCGATAAAAGCCGTGCAGCTTGTCGTTCAGGATTCCGCGAAATGCAATCTTCAGCGTCCATTCGCCCGGCGAAAGTTTCCCGGCGAATCGCAGATGCGCGCGTTCCCTGGCCGCTTCCATCTCGGCCTTCGCGGTGAGCGATTTTCCGCCGCGCTCCGCGGTGACCTGGTCGATTTCCAGCTCGAGCGCGTTCAGCACGACGTCGTCGGTCGCTTCGTTGACGACGACGGCGATATTCACTTCGCCTTGAAACGTGAACGCCTTGAGATCGGGCGTAAGGCGAATGTCGTAGCGCCTGGGCGTGACGTTTTTCGGCAGGCGATAGTCCTGCGACGTATCGGCGAGGGGAGCTCCATCCTGATCGAGCATCTGTTCTCTCTTCCTTATATGTGCAGATCGAGTCTCGAAACGTGAAAAATGAAAATTGCGGGACGCGGGCCTCGTAACAGCTAGCCTAGTTCAAACCTTGCCGCAGGGCGAGCCATTCATTCGCCGGCGAGCCGCAGCGGACGCTCCATCCACACAACGTCCCAGTAGCGGTCGAACTTGCGGCCGCATTCGGTGAAGACGCCGACATCGGTGAAGCCGAACTTGCGATGCAACTTGATCGAGGCCTCGTTGGGAAGCGTGATGCCGGCAAAAAGGCGATTAATGTCCTCGTTCTTCAGCGCGTCGAAAAGCGTGCGGTACAAAATCGAACCGATTCCGAGGCCCTTCGCGTCGTATGCACAATAGATCGACGTCGCGACGCTCGTGTCGTACGCCGCTCGGTCGTGAAACTGCCCCGAGTATGCATAGCCAGCGACCCGGCCACTGTCTTCCGCGACGACCATGCGATGGCGCTTGGTGCCGGTATGCTCGTCGAACCACCCGACGCGCTGCTCGACCGTCCAAGGCTGGACGTCGAACGTGATCGGTGTGTTGACGATGTAGTAGTTGTAAATCTCGGTCAGGCGCGGCAGGTCGTCGCGGACCGCGGGCCGAATTTTTACGTCCGCCATGAAGTTGTCTCCTGCGCGGAAAGTTTTCGTCGATTGACAGGCAACGCGAGATGCAAAGTTGAATCAAGCGGCGATTTTGCTCTTCGCAAGATCGGCAAACGTGATCAGCTCGATTCCATTTCGAGCGATCGCATCGCGCACGCGCGCGCTGGTGAGAATCTCGACCTCGAGCTGCGCCTCGGGCGCGGGCGGGACTCCGCCGATATCGGCGGCCGGATGAAAATAAAGCTCCGTCGCACCATCGCGGATACGATCGATCACGCCCACGACATAGTCCTCGCTCAGATGACCGCTCTGATGAAGTCCAAACAGCGCGTCGGTCGAGGTTAGGCCGCGTTCTGTCATCATGCGGTGTGTTCGGCGCGACAGCGTGCGGAAAATGATCGACTCGACGAGCTTACGCGGCGCATTGTCGCGGCGCAGCCGGATCGTTGTCATCACGCGCTCGCGCGGCAGCCTGATGCACGGCACTTTGTATTCCACCGCGAGGTCAACCAGAATATCGGCGAACAGCGGATGGACGTGGAAGTTCAGATGGCCGTCGATATGGTTGAGGTAGCCGACCAGCTCGAGATGCCGCTCGACTTGCGCGCGCAGCTCGTCGGTCATCGCGGCGCGCATCGAGCGGTCGAAAAAATATCGCATCCCCGCAGTCACGGGACTGTCGATGAACTCGCCCGAGGCGTTGACCGCGGCGCCGAGCCTCGAGGCATCGAGCACACTGCGTCCGCGGCATACAACGGCATGCAGCCCCACGTCGAGCGCGGGATCGTCGCGTGCCAACTCGGCAGCGGCACGCGCGGCAGGCTCGGCGACCATCAGGCTCGCACTGCGCAAAATTCCGTCGCGACGCGCGCGCATGACGCCGGCGTTGACCTCAGGCGACAAGCCGAAGTCGTCGGCGTTAACGATCAGGCGCTTCAAACCGCCCAACCGTGGTCACTGAAAAGGAACACCGGCACAATTTTGCTAGCATCGCACGGTTCGCTCAAGCGCTGACTCCGAAAAATCAAAATGAGACGACGCGATTGATTCTTCTCTTTTACGCCTTCGCACGCGAGATCGCGCCTTTCAAGCGCCGACTGCGAAATCGCACTCCGCTCGCTCTGGACGGCTTACATGGCTTTCGCGCAGAGATCGGCGGCAAACAGTTTGCCATTGTCGGGCACGGAATCGGTCATCGGCGCGCGACCGAAACCGCGCGCCGCGCGTTCGATTTGATGCCCGGGGCGGAGTTGGTGATCGGCACGGGCGTCGTCGGCGCGCTCTCGAGTGGACTGAAGCCGGGCGACCTCGTTCTCTCCGACCGCGTTCTGACAATTGACGCTGACGGGCGAGTTGAGGAACAAATGACCGCCGTCGGCGACGCGCATCTGCGCGCAACCGGCCGCGCGCTTGCGTCCGCAGGTATCGCATACTCGACCGGCGCGATTTTGACATCGCATCGCGTGCTCGCGACGGGCGCCGAGAAACGCCGCGCCAAGGAAAGCACCGGCGCGATCGCCGTGGACATGGAAACCGCCGCGATAGCCGCGGAAGCCGCCGTGCGCGGACTCCCGTTCGTCGCGATTCGCGCGGTGCTCGACGAAGTTGACGACGAAGTGGTCGGCGCCGCGATGGCCGACCAGGACGGCAACGTGCGGCCGCTCGCCGCGACGTCCTACCTCCTGCGCAATCCGGGCACTATGCTCAAGCTGCCGCGGATGATTCGAAACCTCTCGCGCGCGACTGCCGCAATCGCCGACGCACTCACGGCGATCGCGCACGACGGCAAGGTTCCCGCGGCGGCTAAGCGTGCTCTCGCGCCGGCGGAGCGAAAGCGCCCGCGCTGAAACCGCCGTCAATCGGCACCGCGACGCCCGTGATGAAGCCCGCCTCGTCCGACGCGAGGAACGCCGCCAGCGCGCCGACCTCTTCCGGCTTGCCGTTGCGCCCCAGTGGATGCATGTTGCCGGTGCGCTCCCAAACTAACTGCGACGCGCCGGCGGGAACGGTGTTGCAATTCTCGGCGATCGGCGTTTCGATCACGCCTGGGCAAATCGACACGCATCGAATCTTGTGACGCGCGAAGTCGAGCGCGATTCCCTTCGACATGATCACGACGCCGCCCTTCGCCGCCTGGTAGGCGCCGAGATTCGGCACGCCTTCGATGCCCGCGCCGCTGGCGGTGTTGATAATCACGCCGCCGCCCTGCTTGATCATTTGTGGGATCGCATACTTGCAGCCGAAAAATACGCCTTTCAGGCACACGTCCACGACCCAGTCCCATTCTTCCTCGCTCGTGTCCACGACAGTTTTGGGCACGAAGACGCCGGCGTTGTTGAACAGGATGTCGAGACGGCCGAACGCGGCGATCGTTTCGTTGACCATGCGCTCGACTTCGGCGCCGATTCGCACGTCCACCGATATCGATTTCGCGACGCCGCCCGCCTTCTCGATCTCAGCCGCGGTGTTGCTCGCCGTTTCCGCGCGCACGTCGGCGACCATCACCTTCGCGCCTTCTTGCGCGAACCGAATCGCGCTGGCGCGCCCGATTCCCGAACCCGCGCCGGTTATCAACGCAACCTTGTCCTTGAGCAGCATGCTGAGTCACCTCGCCCGCCTAACCTTGGCTCGACGATCGACGCTTGCCACAGTTGGCGAAAATTTGGAAGGGCGGCGCTACGCGGTGGCGCGATGCAACTCGTGCTTGCGACCGCTCGTTGGCTTCCAGACAGGAAGATCGCGCTCGTAGGGAAAATCCGCGAGATGGCGTTCGATGGCGGCGGCGTCGCCCCAGGATTCGCGGCGGGTGAGGATGTGAATCGCGAGCACGGTGAACGGCAGATAGATAAACACGGCAGCCCACCCGATATTCGGCGCGTTGACTCGGAACAGCATCGCGATTCCGAAGATCACGATCCCTGCGTAGAGCGCCGGCCCCAGCAGCGCGCGCGAGGGCATGACGGGAACCGAGCCGGCCGGCTTGTTCGCGCCGCGATTGAGTGCAGCGTCGAGCCACTGGAAAATCGCAATTGTGATCGCGGCGACGAAATACCATCCAAGATAGTTGCTGATCGGCACGCCGAAGTGCGGCCCCGGCGGATCGTACCAGAAAATTTTGCCGAGGAACCATCTTTCGCCGAGCACGCTCAACGGATCGACGACCATGTCCACCATCACCATGAACAGCGCCGCCATCAGCCATACGCGCGGCGCTCGGCGAATCTCCCACGTGTCGAGAATCCGAATATCAACACCGCGCTGATAAAGCGGCGAACTCAGCAACAGCGCGACGGTGTAGCTGGCGAACGCGAGGAACGTGAACGACAGCGAATCCATGAACGGCACGCCGAACACCCAAATCTCGCGCGCGCGACTCGCGTCAATATAGTGATACAGCCCGAATGGGAATCCGTTGTGGACCGAAGACCACTCGCACGCGAGCGACACGGCGTAGGTCAGCACCGTAAACAGCAGCGTCGTGCGCAGGCCAAAGTTCACAATCGCGATCAAGAGAAAACTCGCCAGGAAGATGAACACGTACGGGCGCAGCGCGATCGTGGATAGCAGCAGATGCATCGCGGGGCCTATGCGGCGCTCTTGGTCGTCCCTTTGGATCTGAAAAATTCTATCGCCGACGCAATCGCCGCGTCGATCGGCCCCGGCGAATAGCCCAGCTCCGCGCGCGCCTTCGACGAGTCGAAAAACATCCGCTTGCGCGCCATCCGCACCTCGGTCAGACTGGCGCGCGGCGCGCGGCGCGTGACGGTGCGCGCGAACGCTTCAGCGCCCAGCGCATAGCCGAGAGCCACCGCGTAAGGAATTCGGATCTTCGGCGCAGGCAGCCCGGAAATTGCTGCGAGCCGTCCAAGAAATTCCTTGAGCGTGAGATTGTCGCCGCCCAGAATATATTTCTCGCCGATTCGGCCGCGCTCCGCCGCCAGCAGATGGCCGCGCGCGACATCCTCGACATCGACAATGTTCAACCCCGTTTCTAGATACGCGGGCATCCGCCGGCTCAGAAAGTCTACGATGATTCGGCCGGTCGGCGTCGGCTTGAAGTCGAGCGCGCCAATAGGCGTCGACGGATTCACGATCACCACCGGCGCGCCGGCGCGCGCGGCTTCCAGCGCCGCCTGCTCCGCCAGATACTTCGATCGCTTGTAGTGACCCGGCATGTCGGCGAGCGACGACGGCGTGTCCTCGCGTCCCGCTCCGCCGTGCGGAATCCCGAGCGCCCCCACCGTGCTGGTGTGAACGATTCGCGAAACTCCCGCGGTGACCGCGGCCCGGATAACATACTGCGTGCCGGTAACGTTGGTCGCATACATCGGCGCCGAATCTGTAAGCCAGAGCCGGTAATCCGCGGCGACGTGATAAACTTCGTCGCATCCCTTCACCGCGCCTTCGACCGAATCGAAGTACCGGAGATCGCCGCGCACCACCTCGATCGGCAGACCTACCAGCGCGCTCAAATCCGCGTTCTCGCGCACCAGCACTCGTACCCGATCGCCTCGGGCAAGCAACGCCCGTACCACGTGGCAACCAACGAATCCGTTGCCGCCCGTCACCAATGCTAACTTGGTAGTCATTCGACTCGACGAATAGCTATTCGGCGGCCCGCGCGATTACGGCGGCGGCTGCGGCCCGTCCCGAAATCACCGCGCTCTCAATCGTCGCCGGCAGCCCGGTCTGTATCCAGTCGCCGGCCAAAAAGAAATTCGCAATCGGCGTTTTCGCCATTGGACGCAGCTCATGCGATCGAAGGTCTGGCGCCATCGTCGCGTTTTTCTCCTTCAGCACCAGCGACTTGACGACCTTCGCCGCGCGCGATACTGGAATCATCGCGTGGAGATCGTTTATAACGATATCGAGGATCTCCTGGTTGCTGCGATCGACCAGCTTCCGCGCGCCGCTGATCACGAAGCTCAAGTAGCCCGGATGCGCCTCGCCGCGCTGCGCGAATATCTGACGTTTGTTGAATAGCCACTGAGTAGTGGTGCCGATAAACCCGATGAACGGTGAATTAGTCACTTCGCGATCGAGCCAGACGTGGACGCAGATGATCGGCGAGCTCGAAAGACCTGTAAAGCGCGAGAAGAATGGATCTGCGACCGCGTTCTCGGGCAGAAACCGGAGCAGCTGAGGCGCCGGGACCGCGCTGATGAAGTCCGACGCCTCGATTCGCCGCCCGTCGCGAAGCCGCACGCTTTCGACCTGGCCCCGCTCGCCAACTTCCAGCATCTCGACGATCGAATGCGTCGCCACCGTCCCGCCGGCGCGCTCGACCAGCCGCTTCGCGCCCGTGCAGTACAAGTCGGTGAGGCCGACGCGGGAGTAAACGAACGCCGAGTCGCGGCGGCGCGAAAAAAACGCGCGCTTCAGGACTTCGGCCAATAGCTGCGCCGACGACAATTCCGGCTCGTCGTTCAGCGTCGCGATCGACATCGGGTACCAGAAGCACCGGCGCGCGTGTTCCGACTGCCCGAGGCGATCCATCAGTTGCGCAACGGTCATAGTGCGGAGTTCGCCGCCGCCAAACCGTCTCATCGTGAGCATGCGAAGGCCGCCGCGCATAACGGAGATTCGCTCCGCGACACTCAGATGCCGGTAGCCGAGCAACGCCGCCGTCATGTGCAGCGGCCCTGGCAGCCGCGCCGTTTTCAGAGTCGCGCTCTGTCCGGGACCTGCGAGCATTTCGATCTCCAAATCCTCGTGAAACACCAACTGGTCGTACGCACCGATCCGCTTGAGGAAGTCGAGCGTCTCGCCGTAACAGCCCATCAGGACGTGCTGTCCGTTGTCGACGAAATCGCCGGTGTCCGCATCGGCGAACGAATACGCGCGCCCGCCGAGCGCCGGTTTTCCCTCGAGCACCGTGACCCGCATGCCGCGCTCCGCCAGCGCGACCGCGGCGCTGAGCCCGGCGAACCCGGCGCCGATCACGACCGTGTCTTTGATTACGCGCGCCATTTATCCGCGCAGCGAGCCGAAGCGGCCCACCGCCCACGCCCGGCCGACCAGGTAAAGCTTGTGCGGCGCGGAGAGGCTGTGGCGGCGGTCGAGCACGCGATAATTCGACTTGACGATTCGTCCGAGCAACGCGGCGTAGATCAGCCGCATCGCCTCCGCGGTCAACAGCGTCGCGCGATCTTCCGGCGCCAGCGCGCGCCGCGCCGCCGCGTAGAGTTCCTGCGCGCGTCGCGCCTCGAAGTCCATCAGGTTGACGAAGTTCGGCGTGTACACGCCGCCGATGATTTCCTCCTCGCTCACGTTAAATCGCGCGAGGTCTTCGAGCGGAAGATAAATTCGCCCGCGCGCCGCGTCCTCTCGCACGTCGCGAATAATATTCGTCAACTGAAGCGCGAGCCCGAGGTTCTCCGCGTAGGACTTCGCCGACGGATTGCGGTAGCCGAAAATCTCGATGCAGATGAGGCCGAGCGCCGACGCAACGCGATAGCAGTACGGCCGCAGCTCTTCCCAGCTTTGGTAGCGGTTGCGCGAGAGATCCATCTCCACGCCGTTGATGATTTCCTCGAACAGCTCCCGCGGAATGTTGAATCGCCGCGCGCTATCGGTGAGCGCGCGTGAGAGAGCACGTGTCGGCGCGCCCGCATACACCCGGTCGAGTTCCTCGCGCCACCGCTTGAGCTGCAGCGCCGGCTCGCGAATCGATTCGTCGTCGGCGATATCGTCGATGAAGCGGCAGAATGCATAAACGGCGTGGAGCGCGCGGCGCCGTTCGGGCGGTAGCAGGATGAACGCGTAGTAAAAGCTCGACCGCGAGCGCCGCGTGATTTCCGCGCAGCGTTCATAGTCGGCTTCGAGCGACGTGCCGTCGCGCCCGGCCGCTTGCTCGACGCCGGCGTCGCCGCCGTCAGACTTCAAGTCGTCCACGAATCGCGCTCCATCCGAGTTTCAGGTAGTCGAGTTTCGCTAATTCCGGACGCATCCGGAACACGTCGTAGTTGACGCGATCGATCGCGCGCAATATCGCCAGCCCGCCGCCCGCGAACATCACGATGTCGCGCCGCAGCCGCTTGTCGACGCGCTTGTGCAATTCTCCGCCCTCGACCAGCATCGCGCGCGCGACTCCCACCTCATGACGCATCAACTCCACGAATTCGCGCGACGACGTATGCGCCGCCAGATCGGCCGGCGTCACACCGAATCGTTCCATGTCGCGCCGCGGAAAATAAATTCTCCCCTTGTCGAGATCGACCGCAACGTCCTGCCAGAAATTGGCGAGCTGCAGGCCGCTGCAGACCAGATCCGACAGATGCTGCCGTTCGGGGTCGCGGTAGCCGAACAAATAAAGCACCAGCCGACCGACCGGGTTCGCCGAGTAGCGCGAATAGCCGAGCAGAGCTTCGAGCGTGTCGAAGCCCTTGAAATCCACGTCAGATCGAAACGCCGTCAGCAGGTCCTTGAACGGCTCGCGCGGAATATCAAAGCGGCGCACCGTATCCGCCAGCGCGATAAACACCGGATGGCGCGGCGTGCCGGCGTACGCCAAATCGAGCTCGCGCTCCCATTGGTCGAGCATCTCGCGGTCATGATGCTCGTCGGCAAAGTCGTCGGCCATCCTCGCGTACGCATAAATCGCATACATGTGCGGGCGCATCTCGCGCGGCATCAGCCACGACGCGACGGTGAAATTTTCGTAGTGCGACTTCGCCAGCCGCGCGCAAAATTCGTACGCGCTCGCAACGTCGAACGTTCCCGGCGGCATCGACGCGTCACGCACCGCGCTCGATGTGTACGACGCTGCTCCGCCCTGCACGTTGGCCCGCGCGCTTGCCATCGTCTCAGGCTGCGACCGGTCGCGCTCCGATAAGTTCGCGCGCGGTGGCTCGCGCCCATCCGTCGGTTTCGAGCAGATCTTCGATTGTTCGCGCCGCGGGATTGTGATGCCGATTCATCACCGTCTCGATATGACGCGGGATGTCCACGAATCGCACGCGCCCGGCCAGAAAACTCGCCACCAGTTCCTCGTTGGCGGCGTTGAGGCACGCGGTCATCGTGTTCCCCGCCGCCAGCGCCTCGTACGCGAGCCGCAGACACGGGAAGCGCCGCAGGTCGGGCTCCTCGAATGTCAGCCGCGAATTTTCCGCGAGCGAGAGCGGCTTCAGATGCGTCATCGGCAGCCGCTCCGGGTACGCCAGCGCGTACGCGACCGGAATCGCCATGTCGGGAATCGCCATCTCCGCGATCACCGAGCCGTCGATCATTTCCACCATCGAATGGATCACGCTCTGCGGATGGATCACCACCGAGACTTCGCCCGCCTTGAGATCGAACAGCCAGCGCGCCTCGATCACCTCGAGCCCCTTGTTCATCAGCGTCGCGGAATCGATCGTAATCTTGCTGCCCATCACCCAGGTTGGATGCTTCAGCGCTTGCTCGACCGTGATCGATTCGAAGCTATCGGTCGGCAGCTCGCGGAACGGCCCGCCCGACGCGGTCAGAATGATCCGCTTCATCGACTCGCGCCCGCGTCCTTCCAGGCATTGAAAAATCGCGTTGTGCTCGCTGTCCACCGGCAGCAGCCGCACTCGATTCTCGCGCACCGCCGCCGTGATCAGCTCGCCCGCAATCACCAGCACTTCCTTGTTGGCGAACGCGATGTCCTTGCCGGCCTTGATCGCGGCAAGCGTCGGCTGCAGGCCCATCGCACCGACCAGCGCCGACATCACCAGCTTCGCCTCGGGATGCGTCGCCACCGCGATCGCGCCGTCGAGTCCGTGCACAATCGTCACGCGCTGCGCACCGAGACGCGTCGCGAGTTCGCGCGCGAGTTCGGGCGTCGCGACCGACACGAGTTCGGGATGAAAGCGCTTCACTTGCTCAGTCAGCAGATCGAGGTTGCGTCCCGCCGCCATCGCGACCACGCGAAATCGATCGCTGAATCGGCCGGCCACGTCCAGCGTCGTGACGCCGACCGATCCGGTTGAGCCGAGAATTGAAATCGCTTTCATCGCGACTCGCTCAATGTGCCGCCGTCTCCGCCAGCCTCCGACGGAACCGCCCGAGCGCCATCAGCGGAAAGTAATGCGGGTACATGTGGTAGCGAAGATAAAAATGATTCGGAAACCCGTTGCCGGTCGATTCTCTTTCGTCCCACGCGCCCTCGTCGTTCTGCCGCTCTGAGAGCCACTGCGCGCCGCGCATCGCAGGTTCGGTGATCTCCGACTCGCCCGCGATCAATCCGATTAGCGCCCACGCCGTTTGCGACGCGGTGCTGGTCCCGCGTCCGTGCCACGCCGGATCTTTGTCCGACAGCGGGCTCTCGCCCCAGCCGCCGTCGGGATTCTGCTTCGACTTGAGCCACGCGACCGCACGCTTGATCCACGGCTCGTTGATATCGACGCCGATCGCGCACAGCCCCGCCAGCGCCGAGTACGTACCGTAAATATAGTTGATACCCCAGCGTCCCCACCATCCACCCGCCGGCGATTGATTTTTCTTGAGCCAGTCGATCGCGTTCTTCGCCACCGGATGGTTGCTGCGGTAGCCGACCGAGGCCATCATCTCGAGCACATGGCCCGTGAGATCGGGGCACGACGGATCAGTCACCGCTTCGACGTCCGCCAGCGGCAGATGATTGAGCCAGGTTGAATTGTTGTCGGCATCGAATGCCGCGAAGCCGCCGTCCTTCGACTGCATTCCCATCACCCAGTTCGCGCCGGCGCGGATCGCGCGTTCCCTCGCCGCGGCATCGTCGGCTTTCGAGTCCGCCATCACCGACAGGATCACCGCCGAATCGTCCACGTCAGGATAGCAATCGTTGTAAAACTCGAACGCCCATCCGCCCGGCTCGAGCGCGGGCCGTTTCACCGACCAATCTCCCTTCTTGAAAATCTGATGATCGATCAGCCATTGCGACGTGTGCTTGAGCGCCGGGTGGTCGCCAGGCAATCCCGAGTCCAGCAACGCCCGTCCCGCCAGCGCCGTGTCCCAGTTGACCGACACGCACGGCATGTACATGTCGTTGTCGCTGAAATGCCAAATCAGTTCGTGCGATGCCTCGATCGCTTTCTTCAGCACCGGATGGTCGTTGCGGTAGCCGTTGGCTTTCAGAGCCATCGCGCTCAGCAGGTAGCACGGCTCGATTCCACCCCATGAGCCGTTGGCCTCCTGATGCTCGAGGAGCCAGTTTTCCGTGCGCCGCAGCGCACGTGCGCGCAAGGATTTGATTTGGTGCCGATCGTAAAGGCGCAGCGCCTTGTCGGCGAAATTGAGCGCGTTGCGCAGCGACAGCAATTGTTTTCCGCGCGGCTGTTTGAACTTCGTGAAATGCGGCGGCTCGATGTACAGCTCGAGCACTCCCCGCTGGTAGTCGATTTTTTTCTCGGGACGCGCCGCCTGCAGCATCATCAGTCCCATCATTGTCCCGCGCGCCCACGATCCCAGCTCGTAAATATTGAACGGGAACCAGTTCGGAAAGAGCGCCAGCTCTACCGGCAGCGCGGCCGTCGCATCCCACGTTATCTGCCCCATCGACGCGAGGTAAAAGCGCGCGAGCGTCCCGCAGTTGACGATGCCGCCCTTCGACAGAATCCAGCGGCGCGCAGCCGCCAGCGGCTCGTCACCAGCGCGCATGCCGGTGAGCTTCAGCGCAAAATAACTTTCGATGGTCGTCGACAGATACCCTTCGCCGCCCTGGTAGAGCGCCCAACTCCCGTCCGGACTCTGCGTGTCCAGCAGATACTTCTTCAGCCGCGCTTCGAGCTCGACGTCAACCGTGTCCATGAAATGGTTGAAGATGATGAACTCCGCGTTCATCTCCGCATTCGCCTCGAGCGGCGCGTGCCAGTAGCCCTCGGGCTTCTGCAGCGCCAGCAGCGCGCGCTGGGCGCGATCGACGGTGTAGTCAATCTTCGCGACGAACTCGTCATGCGGCGACATCGCAATCGCCGTGTTTCCAATTTCAATTGCCTGGCTCATCTTTCACCCTTGCTTCGACTTAAGCCCACCCGTGAGCGCTCGCCGCGACCCGCTTACGGAATCACGGCGCATTTCAGAACTACTCCACGTTCGAGCATCTCAAACACTTCGGTCAGATCGTCAAGCCGCATTCGCGCGTTGACGATCGCGCCGGCATTCAGCGCACGCCCCGCCAGCAACTCGTAAGCGCGCCGCACGTCGCGCGGCCGAAAGTGAAACGGCGCCATCAACGTCAGATTGTCGTAATGCATCCGGCGTGTATCGACGCTGAGCGCAGTGCCTTCCGGACAGCCGCCGAAAAATACCACCCGCCCTCCGCGACGCACCCGCGCCAGCGCATCCTGCCATCCCTCGACTTGCCCCGTGCACTCGATCACCATGTCGGGGCCGAAGCCGCCGTTGAGCCGCGCGATTTCTGCGGCCGCATCGACGCTCCGCGCGTCGACGACGCGGTCCGCGCCCAAATCCTGCGCCCACTTCAGCCGCTCGGCGCCGCGCCCCACGACCGTCACCTCGCGCACGCCGGCCGCCTTCAGCACCAGCATGTGCAACAGGCCGAACGCGCCGCCGCCGATTATCGCCACCGTCTCGTGTTTGTCGGGACGTGCCATCTCCTGCGCGTACACCACGCACGAGAGCGGCTCGAGCAGCGCCGCTTCCTCGAACGGCAGATCCCCGGGTTTGATAAACGTGTTGCGCGCGACGACGTGCGCCGGCAACAGCAGCATGTCCGCGTACCCGCCATGCACCATTCGCCCGACCGCGTCGTCGCAAAGATTTTCCTGGCCATGCTGGCAGTAAAAACAGATTCCGCACGGCGCAGTCGGCGCCGCCATGATTTCGTCGCCGGCCTTGAACGCCGTCACGCCCTCGCCCGCTTCGACCACGACGCCGGAAAACTCATGCCCGAATGGCATCGGAAGTTTCCACATCGGATGTCCGCGCCGAAAGGTTTTCAGATCGGTGCCGCAACTCAATGTGCAGCGAATTTGAATCAGCAATTCGCCAGGCCCCGGATGCGGCGCGACGTAATCGCGCAACTCGAGGCGTCCCGGCTCGACCAGCACGGCCTGGCGCGAACGCGCGCCCGCTATTTCCGCCGCCGCTTCGAACGCGCTCACAGCTTGCGCTCCACGACGAACGTCGCGATATGCCGCAACGCGTCGGCGCGAGCGCCGAAGTCCGCAATCGCGCGATGAGCGCGGGTCTCGAGCTCGCGCGCCAGGTCCATCGAGCGCTCGATTCCCAGTATCGCCGGATACGTCGCCTTGCCGCGCTCGAAGTCCTTTTGCGTGCGCTTGCCCATCTGCTCGGGCGTGCCTTGAACGTCCAGCAAATCGTCGACGACCTGGAACGCCAACCCGAGCGCGCGCGCGTACGCGTCGAGCGACTCGATCTGCGATGTGGTCCCGCCGCCCAGGCGCGCACCGCCGCGCACCGACGCCAGGAACAGCGCCCCGGTCTTCTTGCCGTGCAGTTCTTCGAGCTCCTCGACCGTCTTCGACTTGCCCTCGCCGAGCAGATCGATCACCTGCCCCGCGACCATCCCGCTCGATCCCGCCGCCGTCGCGAGCTCCGCGACTGTCTCGAGCACCAGTGCCGGCGACGCGCTCCGGTCCGCCGACAGCGCCAGCACCTTGAATGCGTCCGTCAACAGCGCGTCGCCCGCGAGCGTCGCGATCGCTTCGCCGTAGACTTTGTGATTGGTCGGGCGTCCGCGCCGCATGTCGTCGTCGTCCATGCATGGCAGGTCGTCGTGGATCAGCGAGTAGGTGTGAATCATCTCGACTGCGCACGCGAGGCCCATCGCCGCTTCGATCTTGCCGCCGACCGCTTCGCACGCCGCAAGCACGAGCACCGGCCGCAGCCGCTTGCCGCCCGCCAGCAGCGAGTAGCGCATCGCTTCATGCAAGCGGGCCGCCGCGCCGGTAGGTTCCTCGACGCTATGTTTGAGCGCGAGCTCGATCGTGCGAGCGCGCTCCTTCAAATAGCTGTGCAAGTCGAACACGTTTCGTCTCTTATTGGATGCGGGCGACGCTTCTTTGATGCGGGATTTTTCCGCACGCGAACCTCCCCGCGCATCGCGAGCACTCACGGGTTATCCGCTCGATTTCTCACGCCACGTAGTGCCGCACCATCCGCCACGAGTCCTTCAGATTCTTCCCGAACTCGAGCGCCACGGTGCCTTCGAATCCCGAATGCAGCTTGCAGTCGCGGCAGCGAAAATCCTGCTTGGTGCGATAGTACTCCCAATCCGTCGCCGCGTGCATCTCGTCGAGCGTCTTGTAGTGCCCGTTCGTGATCAGGTAGCAAGGCCCTTTCCATCCTTGCGGATTGCGCGTCACCGTCGTCCACGGACTGCACTGCATGTCGCGTTTGCCGACCAGGTAGTCCAGGTAAATCGGCGTGTTGATTATCTTGTAGTCGTTCGCCATGTCGCGGACCTTGAAGAACTTCGCCGGCATCTCTTCCTTCTTCAGATACTCGTCGTCGTTCTGCAGCACCTGGTAGTGATAGCCGGGACTGAGCAGCATCCCATCGACGCCCAGGCTGGTCAGGTACTTGACCATGTCCTCGAGCTCCTGGCCACTGGTCTCGCGGAACACGGTCGTGTTGGTCTGCACCCGGTAGCCCTTCTCCTTCAGCATCTTGATCATCTTCACGACGATGTCGAAATGCCCCTGCCTGTCGGTCACGCGATCGTTGGTCTCGCGCATCCCGTCCAGATGCAGGTTGAAGCTGAGGTACGGACTGGGCGCCACCTGCTTGACGAATCGCTCGAGCAGAATCGCGTTCGTACAAATCATCACGTGACGCTTCTGATCCTCGATCAGCCCTCGCGTCAGCGCCGCGATATGCTTGTACATCAGCGGCTCGCCGCCGCAGATCGACACGATCGGCGCGCCCGCCTCCTCCGCCGAATGCAGCGCCTCGTCGAGCGGCATCATGTCGCGGATCGTGTCCTTGTACTCGACGATTCGCCCGCATCCGATACATGCCAGGTTGCACGCATGCAGCGGTTCGAGCATCAGTACCAGTGGAAAATATTTTTCGCCCGCCCGCTTCTTCGCGCGGATGTAGCGGCCCAAGTCGATCATCTGTCTCAGCGGAATGCGCATAGCTCTCCTGCGATCAGGTTGAAGAAAAAAAATTTAGGAGGACGGCGTGCTGCCGCCCTCCGATGTGGATGTCGCCGACGGACCGAACAGCCACTCGCCCACCATCGCCACCGCCCCTTCGGGGTCGATCGCATTTGCGCCCATGAACAAATATTCGATCAGCAATCCGTTCAGCGCCGACAGCAGGAACGCCGCCGCCGACTCGGGAGTCGTCCGCCGCGCGCAGATTCCCTTCTGCTGCGCGCCCGCGATCAGCTCGACCAGCATCGCGCGATACCCGCTGTAGAGCTTGAGCACCTGCTCGTTCATGCTCTCCGACAGCTTCTGGTCGTGAAGCATCTGTGCCAGAAAAAAACGCACCGAGCTCGCGTTGTCGCGCACGAACGACAGGTACGACTCGACCAGCTTCTCGATCTGCGCGCGCTCGTCCATCACCGCCGCTTCTTCCGCAAAATCGATAAAGTACGGCTCCAGCAGACGGTTCAGCACCGCCACGAACAGCTCTTCCTTGGTCTTGAAATGCCAGAAAATCAGTGCCTTGCTGACGTGCGCCTCGCGCGCCACTTCCGACATCGACGTCTCATGAAACCCGCGACTGGCAAACAGCCGCATCGCCGCCTTCAGGATCTCGTCGCGCGAATCCTGAGACACCGTCCGCGGCTCCGCAATACCCACTTTGATCTGCGAAACGCCCATATCCCGGCTTCCGACCCCCGCTCTACTCCTATCGTCGCCAGTAGCCACAAAAATTCGCCCGATACGCGCTAAACCGAGCCGCCGTCATCCTGCGGTCTCGAAATAGCCGCTAACCATTCGGTCAATGGAAACTTGCCCGTCACACTCTCGAAAGTCAAGAGCGACAGTCCGAGCGGTCAGTCGGTCAGCGCGAACAAAATGTTCCGCGCGAAACTATTTCGCTCTAACTATTTGATTTTATGGGAGATTTATCTCAACGCCGCAGCCAATAGATGACTTCCGCGCAGCGTCAATTAGCACCAGTGCAACACGCGCCTCGGCTAGGTTACGCTTCGCGACAACGGAATTGGTTCCTTCGGTGACCGCTCGCTCGAACTCCTCTGCCACCCCGCCGAACCACGCCGAATGGTACGAGTCGTCGGCCATGTCCGCCTCCGACAGGTCTTCGACCTTCCCGGACCGATCGGTAAGCGTCACCCGATCCCCCTCAATCTCGATACACGCGCGCTCTCCATAGATTAACGCCGAGGTCCTGCGCACCGGCGCGCGCCACGAAAGATGTGCCCGGGAGAACGATCCGTCTCCGAAACGGATTCGCACGTCCGCAACATCATCGACGTCCACGCCCGCTGGCGATTCGAGCCGCGCCGAAACCGACACCGGTTTTTCGTAGCCTATAAGCCAATACATAAGGTAGAAGACGTGCCATCCGTGATCGATCAGAATCCCGCCCCCCGACGCCGCCGACGCCCGCCACTTCCCGCCGCTGCCGCCAGCGCCGGCTGGCTCGGTCCTCAGTCGATCGATCGACACAAATCGAATCGCGCCCAGCATGCCGGTCTCGATCGCGCGCCGCGCAGCTGCGTACGATGGCGCGTACTTCCAATTGTGAACGCACATCAGAATGCGCCCCTTCTCCGCCGCGAGCGCGGCAAGTTCATCGAACTCGCCAAGCGAAAGCGCAAGCGGCTTCTCGACCATCACATGCGCCCCCGCGCCCAATGCAGCGAGAGCAGCCTGATGATGCATCCCAGGCGGGCTCGCAACATCCACAAAATCAGGCGCCTCGCCGTCAAGCATCAGCTCGAGGTCGTCATACACGCGAACACTCTTGATAAGCCGAATAGCCTCGTGCCGCCGCTCGGAAACAGGATCATGAACCGCGCAGATAGAAACATTCTCGCGCAAGCGCCACCCCGGCAGATGAGCCCGAGCAGCGACCTCGCCAAACCCGGAAAAAGCCCCCCGCAATTTTGATTCGATAGCCACCGCGCCGCTAAGTGTCGACTAAAGCGATCGCCCGAGCAAGTTAGCCCGCAGCACGAACTCTGCACCGCAGCAGAAACACGGCATCTGCGCCGTCGCATTCGTCCCGATTCACCCAGCAATCGCTCACTCCCCTACAATGGCAGCGCTCTTGCTCTCTACCTCAACGAACGCGCAAGCGGGAGGACAAACGAATAATGTTCGCATGGATTCTAATCGGACTAATCTCGGGATGGCTGGCCGGCAAAATCCTCAACGGCAACGGCTACGGAATGATGTGCGACATCGGACTAGGCCTGCTCGGCGGAGTAGTCGGCGGAATGATATTTCAAGTGCTGGGCGTGCAAGCCCACAACTTCATAGGCGCCATCCTGATGTCCACGGCAGGCGCCACCGCACTGGTGGTAGCAACCAGGATACTACGCGACGAAATCTGAAAAAGTCTTCTCGTATTTCTTGTCCTGATCCTAAGCTCTCCTTGTCCGAGGAGAGGTTAGGATCTTCCCCTTTACAAACTTCTAACAGGGACGAAGTCCCGCATCTTTCTTAGCACTGGGTGCAGGGGTCACCCCTGCCGAAGGAAGTGTGAAACCCACCGCGGGTTTCACATTAAACAATTGATTTCCCCTTCCTATACATACAACGACGCGATCTTCTTCAGCGTCCCCTCCGCACTCTCGAACGTGAGAGCTCCCAACCCCGCGACAAACCGCCCCGCGCCCGCCGCGGCAAACTCCTTCAGCCCGTCCTGCACCTGCGCGCGATCGCCGCGGATTCCGCCCATGATCGTGATGTCCAACTCCGCGAAATTCCTGCCGGCCGCCGCGCACTCGCGCTTGAGTTCATCGACGCGCGTTTTCAATTGCGCCGCGTTCAACGCGATAGGGCACCATCCGTCCGCCCACTTCGCCACGCGCTTGAGCGCGTTCTTGTCCAGGCTGCCGATCAGCACGGGAGGCCCCGACTTCTGCGCCGGTTTCGGCAGCGACTTCACCGGCGGAAACTTGACGTACTTGCCGTCGCATGACGATTGATCTTCGGTCCACAGCTTGCGCATCGCGGCGACAATCTCGGCGGTTTCGCTCCAGCGATGAGGGAAATCGACGCCGAACAAATCGCTCTCCTCGCGCAGCCATCCCGCGCCGATCCCGAACAGCAAGCGGCCGCCCGAGTACGTGTCCAGAGTCGCGATCTGCTTGGCCAGCGCAAGCGGCTCATGCTCCGGGACGAGACAGATTCCGGTGGCAAGTTTCAGATTTTTGGTAACCGCAGCCGCCATGCTGAGCGCGATCATCTGATCGGCCATCGTGAAGTACTGCGGCGGAATCGGCCCTCCGGTAGGAAACTGCTGGACGGGATTAGCGGGCATCGCCGGATGCTCAGGCACCCAAATCGACTCGAACCCAAGCGATTCTGCGACTCGTGCAAATTCCGCAGGATGAGCATTCGTGCCGGTGAACGGCGTCAGCAATCCAATTTTCATTTTTTCTCTCCTTGTCAGAGTCCCCAGTTCTAACAAATCCTCCCGTGAATAACCTCACGCCCGGGTCCTAACCTTTCCTTGTCCGAGGAGAGGTTAGGATCTTCCCCTAACAAAGTTCTAACAGGGACGAAGTCCCGCATCTTTTCTTAGTACTGGGTGCAGGGGTCACCCCTGCCCAAGGAAGCGTGAAACCCAGGAGGAGTTTCACATTAAATTAAGTGATTTCCCGTTCCCTATTTCCACCCGAAGAAATCCTTCGCAGTGACGAACTTCGCGACGCCGGCTGCTTCGCCCGCCAGCCGGTCGACTTCCTGATCGCCGACCATTGTCGACGACGCCAGATCGACGCCGTACAAATCCGCGAGCTCCGTGATCATGCCGCCCTTCGGCTTGCGACATTCGCAGTAGTCGTCGTCCGTATGCTGGCAGACTTGCCATCCGGTCAGGATATCGCCGAGTTGGTTGTCGAGTTCCTCGAGCGCAGCCTCGACTTTCTCCGCCGTGAGACGGCCGCGCCGGATTCCGGCCTGGTTGGTCACGACGAACATCAGACGGTTATGCAGTGGCCGGAGCTTCTCGGCCACGCCGGGCAGCAGTTCGACTACGATATTTCCGTCGGCGTCGAGCGGAATCTCGCGCGACTCGTTCAGCTTGACGAGCGTGCCGCCCAGATCGAAGAACAGCGCCGCGTTGCCATTCGGATTGGCCATCGAAAAAGATTTCGCTTACGCGTGGCGCCAGTCAACGTGGTCGCGAACGTGCGCGAACACTTCGTCCATTATTTCGACGCCGGCTTCGGCCTGCGCCTCGGTAATCACCAGCGACGGGTTGATTCGAATCTTTGGAAAGTAACCCATGATCACCAGCCCGCGCTTCAGGCATTCGGTGAAGATCAGCTCGGTGACTTTTTTGCTGAACAGTTCCCTGGTTTCGAGATCCCGCACCAGCTCGACGCCTATCAGCAGCCCCTTGCCGCGGACGTCGCCGACAAATTCGTATTTTTCCTTGAGCTGCACCAGCCGCGACAGCATCATCGCGCCGACCTTGCGCGCGTTTTCCACCAGATGCTGCCGCTGAATTGCGCCGATCGTTTCCGACACCGCGACCGCCGCCAGCGGATTTCCGCCGTAGCTCGACGACGACGCGCTCGGCTTGCCGAACGGCTCCGCCTTGCCCAGCTCATCGCTAAGCAACACGCCCGAAACCGGGAATCCCGAGCCCATCCCCTTGCCGACGGTGACGATATCGGGACGAGTGCCGCTGTGCTCGACGCCCCACCATTTTCCGGTCCGTCCGAAGCCGGTGATCATCTCGTCGGCAATCAACAGCGCGCCGAAATCCTTCGCCACCGACTTGACCGCGGGCAGCCAGTCGTCGGGCGGAATCACGTTGCCGGCCGTGCCCTGCATCGGCTCGGCGACGATCGCGGCGAGCGCGCCGCTGGAACTCATCTTGATCTGCTGACGCGCAAAATCGACGCAGTAAAGCCCGCAGTCTGGATACTTCAGCTTGAACGGGCATCGGTAGCAGTCCGCGTACGGAACCGTATATTGCCCGCCCTGCAACGGCCCGTAGCCTTGCTTCGATTCGTCGCCGATAAGTCCCAAAACGCCGCCGGTCTTGCCATGGAACCCGCCCCAGAAACTCACCGCCTCATGCTTGCCGGTCGCGGAACGCGCCAGCCTGAGAGCGGCTTCGACCGCCTCGGCGCCGCCGCTATACAGATGTGCGCGAGTAAGTCCCGCGGGCGCGACTTCGGCCAGCGCCTTGAACGCGGCCGCGCGCTCTTTGGTCGCAAACGTGCCGACTATCAGCCGCGACGCCTGCTTGGACAGCGCCTGCGCGAGGCCAGGATGCGCATGACCCAGGCTCGCGACCGCAACTCCCGCGAAGAAATCGACGTAGGTGTTGCCGTCGGCGTCGGTGAGGGTTGCGCCCTCGCCATGATCGAACGCGAGGCCGGCGAGCAGCGAGATTCGCTGGCGGCCCGGCGCGATATATTTTTGTTCGAGGTCGAAGATCTCCTTCGACTTGGGTCCCGGAACTGATGTCTTGATTGAAGGAAGCTTTCCGTTGGTGGTTGTCTTCAAGGTGGTTGTCATTAAATGGTGTGCGATTCGATTCCTCGTTTTAATTACCGGCGCGATTTCTAGCGCGGGCGACCCAGCAGACTTATCGCACGGCGCGCAATCGCGCGAGCGGCCGGTCCGCGCACGCGACTGTAGCTGGGCCAGTCGTTAAAATCGATAATCGCAAACCGATCGCCACTCAAGACCGCGTCTCCGCCCCACGCTTCGAGTCCGAGCGCGCCGGCGGCAGCCGAAGCCGCTTCCGACAGCGCGCGCACGGCGGCTTCGGCAACTTCCTCGCCGTCGGGATGCACGCTGAAATGCGCCCCGCCGCTGACGCCGTAGAATTTGACGACGCGGCCGAGCACTTCCTGCTGCACGTATGCGAAGCGGATTCCGCGCCGCGCGAAGTTGGCCAAAATCGACTCGATCTCGGCGCGATCGGCCGCATGCTGCACGTCTTCGGGCGCCAGCGCATGCAAGTCGCCGCGCTTGACGAACACGCCCGCCGACAAATCAAGGCCGGCCAGTTTGCGCGCATCGAGTGGCTCGTCCGCCGCGATCAGCGCCCCCGGCGGAGTCGGCACGCCGGCGCGCTCGAGGCCGGGCGCGAGCAGGTCGCGGTAACAGTTGCGAATCGACAACGCGGAGTTGATCGCGACCGCGCCCGCCTGCTCGACTGCGGCCAGCCGCTTGAGCGCGCGCGGGCCCTGGCACATCGGCAGCACGAGATCCACGCGCGGCGCTGCGCCCGACGCGAAGCTCACCGCATCGACCGCATCGGTCTCGACCCCTTCGCGCTTCAGCTCCGCCAGGGTCGCGTCGAGAATCGCGGCGTCGGCCTCAACCTTGCCCGGTGAAAACTCGGGTTCCCGGTAAATTCCCAAAGCTCGATTGCTCATGGCATCTTCCGTATTGCGAGGCGCGCGGCGTCGAGGTCCGACGCTTCATCCACGTCGATCGATCCTTCGATCTCGATCGCATCCAGCCGCATCCCGCGTTCGATGATCATCGCGAGGAAGCGGCGGAGTGCGTCGAGGCCCGTGCGGCGCGCATCGGCGGCGAAGTTGAAAATGCTGGTCGACAGGAAATACAGTCCCGCCGTCACCAAAGAAGTCTGACCGCTACCCAGCCGCTGGATCAAGCCGTTTTCTGTTACATCTGCGAAAAGCGGTTTGGCCTCACCACGCCATCGCGTGACGGCCAGCACGCCCACCAGACTTTTGTCGCCACACTCCTCGATTTTCCGCCGCGACTCATTAACAAAACGCGCCAATTCCGCCTGTGGAATTACAGCGTCCACGGTCGCGGCGATAAACCATCCCGGCTCGAGCACCTCGCCCAGCGCGAGCATCGTCTCCATCGAGTTGGCGGTGTCGCGCACCACGAGCCGCACCGACGGCGGAATCTCGAGCGCCGTCTCGCCCGCAATCCGCGACGTCTCTGAGTTTATCACTGCGACGACCGACGACGCGCCCGCGTCGAGCAGAGCGCGCGCCTGCCGCGAGAGCATCGCCTCGCCGCCAAGCTTGACGAGCGGCTTGGGAATGTCGTCGCGCGTCGAGATGCGCAGGCGCTCGCCGCGGCCGGCGGCGATAATCGCTCCTTGTAGTTCCTTCACCATTGAATTTGCGCGACTTCGTCGATCGATCGAATCGTGATGTCGGCGGATGCATCGTCGCCGCCCATTTGCGAGCCGGTGCGCAGCCAGACGGTGCGCATCCCGAGTCGATGCGCAGGCGCGCAATCCTTGGCGAGCGAATCGCCAATCATCGCGGCAGACTCGGGCGCGCATTGCATTTTTTTCAAAGCGGCTTCGAAGATGCCTGCGTCGGGTTTAAAAATTTGAACGCGCGACGAATCGGCAACCGCCGCGAAGAATCGATCGAGCTTCGCCTCTGCGAGGATACGGTCGAGGTTCCCGTAGAAGTTCGACACGGTACCCATCTTGAAGCGTCCCTTGAGCGTGCCGACGACCTCGCGGCTATGCGCCAGCCCGGCCGACGTCTCGCGGACGAAAGAGTTGGTGACGACCTCGACGAATCGATGGCGTCCGGCAGGGCCAGACGCCTCGAGAGTCGCGCGCAGCCCCTCCGGCCCGCTTTTCCGCAAGTATTCGAATTGATGGCCGACGAGAAACCGCACCAGGTCCGTCATCCCGAAGCGCGCCACGACCCGCGTCGCCCCGTATCCAATTCGGGTAGCATGCTCAAAGGCCGGCTCGAGCTCGGCGCGCAAGATTTCGATTCCCGCCGCCCGGTAGCTGGCGATAAACCGGTCGAGCCAATGCGCAGGCCCGTCGAGCGTGCCGCCGAAATCGAATAGCAGAGCGGTGATCGTGCCCATGAAACGGCCAGTCTAACAGCCGCGATGGCCAGCCTCTAGTTTCGCTGTTAACTAAAGTGCGGGCTCGGCAAAATCGGCAATTTCTACCGACAATGTGCCCGAGAGAACCGATCGGCAGCGGTCCAATCAGGCCAAAAAAAGGCCCGCTTCAATTGAAAGTTGAACTCATAATTAGGGGTGGAAGTTAGTAGTAGGGCTACTTTCGCCAGCGTTACCGCTGTGTTACGGTGACGCGATTGCGGAAGACGGGGGAAACCGGGTTTTAACAGGAAGACGTTGATTGAAACTGCTCTAATTGCCGCACCCGATCGTGCCACGAACGCGGTCTTTGGTCGTCCGCTGTTGGAGCGGCTGATGATCAATTGCGAGCGCGCCGGGATCAAACGGTTCGTCGTGGCGGCGCCGCGCGAGCGGTATCCCGACGTCGCGCGCGCGATGGGTCAGTTCAAAAATTACGACACGGTCTCGATCATCGAATCGTTCGGTGAAATTTTGAACGATTCTAATGCACAGGGATTGGGCATCGACCCGTCGTCGCCGTGCGTGTCATTTTCGGGGAACCTGGTTTTTGCGAAGTCGCAGCTGGCGCGGATTCTCGACGCGCACGACTCCAATCCTCGAGTTGTTCATCGCGAATTCAGCACCGACCGCGACCGCGGCGGTGAAATCGCGACGGGTCCGATCGGCGAGATTCTCAAGCGCGGCGGAATGTCGACGACCGTCGCGGGCTCAGCGACGAGTCTGCTGCCGTTCGCGCTGAACGGACGCCCCGAGGATCGCGAGGAAGCGGAACTGCGGCTGGCGAAATCGATTCGCGAGGAGTCGGCGCACAAGGACGCGCCGATGGCGCGATGGGTGGACCGGCGCGTGTCGTGGCGAATCAGCTACTGGCTCGCATCGCATACGCGCGTCACGCCGAACGTGGTCACGGTGGCGAACACGATGTTCGGGCTGGCGTGCGCCTGGATGTTCTCGGTTCCCAACTACTGGATGCGCCTGTTCGCGGCAATCTTCTTTTTGATCTCGATCACGATCGACGGCGTCGACGGCGAACTGGCGCGCCTTAAAATGATCGAGAGCGATTTCGGCGGCAAGCTTGATGTCATCACCGACAATGTCGTGCACGTCGCGGTGTTCGTCGGCCTGCTCGTTGGATGCTACCGGGTCGAGCACAGCCGCGCTTACCTGTACCTGATTCCGATTCTACTCGGCGGATTCGCTATGTGTGCCTATGCAACGATGCGCGCCTTCAAGGTGAAGGGCGAGCAGGCGGCGGCGTGGCTGGACAAAGTCGATAGATGGAGCGGGCGCGATTTCGCGTACCTGCTCGTGGTATTGGCCTTACTCAATCGGCTAGAGTACTTCGCTTGGGGAACGGCCTTCGGCACTTACGTGTTTGCCGCGGTCCTGATATGGATTACCGGCCGCACCTCATCTTCAATAACCGCTGAAAGCCTGTAGGAGAGGGATCGAGACCTTGCAGGCGGAGGAAGTATGATCGGCAAGAAGCCCAAAATCCTGTTGGTGCAACCTACGACCGTCCATCTCGACGGCACGCCGCATAAGACGCGCTGGCGGTTGATCATGGGGCTGATGATTCCGCTGATGGCGGGACTGACGCCTGACGAATACGACGTAACGCTATGTGACGAGCGTCTCGAAGACATCAACTTCGACGGCGGATGGGACCTGGTCGGCATGACGACCACTATCGGCGCGTCGCTGCGCGCGTATCAGCTCGGCGACGAGTTCCGCAAACGCGGCATCCCGGTGGTCTTCGGCGGCTTCCATGCGACGCTGCAGACCGAAGAAGCGCTGCATCATTGCGACGCGGTCGTGAAGGGCGAGGCCGATTTGGTCTGGCCCGAACTGCTGCAGGATTGGCGCGACGGCAAGCTCAAGCAAATTTACAAAGCCGACAAGGTACACGACCTGAAGAACCTGCCGCGGCCGCGCCACGAGCTGCTCAAGCTCAATCGCTACCTGTTCAAGGCTGTGCCGGTGCAGGCCAGCCGCGGATGCCCGTATCGATGCTCGTTCTGCGAGATTCCGGTGTTCTACGACGGCGCGTATCGGACGCGCCCGATCGAGGACATCGTCGAGGAAATCAAGCAGGTCGTCAAAATCACGGGCTTCAAGCGCTTTCAGTTTATCGACGATCAAATCACCGGCAAGCACAAGTTCGCGCGCGAGCTGTTCAAGGCGCTCGAGCCGCTCAACATCCGCTTCTCATGCTTGTGGACGATCAACTCGAATCACGACGATGATCTGCTCGAGCTGGCGGCCAAGGCGGGAATCTTCCACGTCAACATCGGCGTCGAATCGATCAGCCAGGAAAGCCTGCTGTCGATGAACAAGATTCAGAATCACGCGGGGCAGTACAAGAAGCTGCTCAAGAAGCTCGAAAAACACGGGATTTACTACTCGCTCAACTTCCTGTTCGGGCTCGAAGAGGATCATCCGGGAATTTTCGACGACACGTTGAAGTTCCTGCACGAGGTCAAGGCGCCTGAAGCCTTCTTCAACACGGTGACGCCGCGCGTCGGCACTCCGATGCGCACGCAGCTCGAAAACGAGGGCCGCGTGATAATCCCCGACGCCGATCTCTACACCAACAACTTCCGCTGCATGTTCGTGCCCAAGAACATGTCGCCGCAGGAGGTCGAGGAAGGCGTGTGGCGCTGCACCAAGGAGTTCTATTCGCTCAAGTCGATGTTCAAGCGGCTGCTGATGCCGCCCGGAAAGTTCACTTGGCAGGGCCTGACCGAGAACATGCTCTTCTACTGGGGCGCCAAGCGCCAGATCGATCCGGTCGACTACTATTAGGCGGCTCTATCTCCTCGCCTTGTAAGGGAGAGGATGAAGGTGAGGGTCCTATTGCAGCGCCCTGCGCGATTCAGGATGCTGGGCGTGTGATGCCTATGCAGAGTATCTCCACCAGGCCGACCCGATTTTGATTCTTAAGACCCTCGCGGTCCTGGTGCTAGCGGCGGTACTCGAGGTCGGCGGCGACGCGCTCGTCCGGATAGGACTGCATAGCTACGGCTACCCGCTGGCAGCAGGCGCATTCGCGCTGTTCGCATACGGAATCGTGGTCAATCAAAGCGGCGTAGATTTCAACCGCTTGATGGGAATCTACATCGCGGTCTTCTTCGTGGTATCGCAGACGATATCGCTAATCCTATTCAAACAAATCCCCGACGACAGAATTATACTCGGCGGCGGCTTCATCGTAGCCGGCGGCCTACTGATTCTGCTGATGACGTAGTCGATCGCTTGCGCTTCTTCCGCGTAAGGTGATCCACCCTCGCCTCGACCGAAGCCGCTTTCAATACCATCCGAGCGAAGAGCTTCATTGCGTTTTGTTCTGCCTCTTCGTGTCATTGTAGTGCGGTGTCCTGCAAATAACTTCAAAAAGTCGTGGTTCATTCTCGTACGACCAGCCAAGGGACTCTCCGGTCGGTTCCCCCTTTCCGGCCCGGAAAGGGGGGTAGGGGGATAGGACGGCGGCATTCACCAGAGGATCTTCTGTTCCCCTTCCCCATTTTTTTTGGGGAAGGGGCCAGGGGTTAGGGTTTTGTTCTTCAAGTTATTTACGGGACACGACACCAGCAGGTGTTTTTTCCGTCATCCCGAGCGAAGGCTGCCGAAGTCGAGGGACCCCCCGATCTTTGTCTCCATGACGGCGCATCGCACTACCACTTTCGCTAAATGGAACGAGGAGATGAACCTCTCTGGATGTCGGGTGAGGCGCATACTGCTTCGTTCCGAATTAGCGACCAATATCCTATACCAACTGTGTGACGAACCCATGGTAGAGGCAAAGTACAGCTTAGACTACAAGCTGATCGGCAAGCAGATCGATCGGCTTCTTGAAAGCGTTATAAACAAAGCCGAACGCGAGTGGCCAAAATCGTCCCAGCCACCCACCAACGAAGCTTACGTGGTGGTAACCGGTACTCTTCGAAACGTTGCGAACCCACTCAAGACGATACGATATTTATGCGCAGATAAATCTCCCGACTGGCGTCACCGCCCGGAAATTGCACTTTCGACGCCGTCGCTTATACGAACGACCCTGGATTCTCTCTATACGACCGTTTTTCTATTTGAAGATATCCGTGGTCGCGCCGGCTGGTACATACGGTCGGGGTGGAAAGAACTGGCTGAGTACGTCGATCGAGTCAAGCGCGACTACGGCTCCGATCCGGACTGGAAGGAATACATAGCTGATGCCGTGCCCAGACTAGAACAACTTAGAACTTTGGTGGGGAAATCCGAAAGCGAACTAAGAAAAACAAACTGGTGGCCGACTCCTCCTCAGATGAAAGGGTACGCTTCGCGCCAAGATACAACGAAGTTTTTCGAATATCTAAGTGATTGGTATTACAAGGAGTTTTCCGCAGTCTCGCACCTCAGCTTGCCAGGCCTCATTCAATCCGTTGGGCCGCTACTGAACGGAGTCGACGTAGCAAAGGTCGAGCAACTACGCGGTTACTACTTCATGCAGGCGACCATACTGCTGATGGCGATCTATTCCGAGATCGAAGCCGAATTAACGCTCGGAGTTTCCGCAGATCTCAAATATGTTTGGCAAATGTTACATCAACACTATCCATTCGCTAAAGAGATATATCAGCGCCGCAATTATGGCTCGCGAATCAGTTAGTGCTGATGACGCTAAGTCTCTGCCTCTGCCGTTTGTCGGGACAGACCAACCCAACGTCCGCGCGTCAGGTGAAAGACTAAAAACTTCCTAGTTGAGCTTCTCCATCGTGCCTTACGTGAGCTGATCCGGAGTCCCTCGGCTCCTACAGCCTTCGCTCGGGATGACGGAGGAAAAGAGACTCGCTCCCCGTCACCGAACTTTTCTGTCGTGCAATCAGCCAAGGGCCGTAGGCCCGAGGAGGCCGCCGTCGGCATCGATTGCTGCGCGTACTGCTTTGAGAGTTTGATCTCGCAGCCGGAGCTTGGAAGCCGCGTGGATGCTCATGTTGAGCTTGGTCGTGGCAGTGGCGAATTTTTGCGCTTCGTTCTGTAGCTCCGCGACGGGTACTACTCGATCGAGAAAACCGGCGGGCACCGCGTCTGTAGGTGAGAACATTTCCGAGAAGATCACCGCGCGATTGAAATGTGCGGGCGCCAGGCGCTGACGGCACATCTCGACGCCGAAGTGCGGCATCGTCAGTCCGATCGCGACTTCGTTTGCGCCGATTCTGAACGGGCCGTCCGCGCCGAGCCGATAGTCTGCCGCCAGCACCAGGAACACACCCATCGCGATCGCGTGGCCGGTGCACGCGACTACCACAGGCGTTGGAAACGACAACAGCCGATACCCCAGCTCGAATCCCATCCTGAGCACCTTCTGCGCGTCGGGGCCGCCCGCCGTGAGGGTGGTCAAATCGAATCCCGCGGAAAACACGCCCGGCCTTCCGGTCAGCACGACGACCGCGCGATCGGCAACCGCCTTATCCAGCGCGTCATTCAGCGCCGACAGCATCGCGACCGACATCGCGTTGACCTTGCCGTCATCCATTGTGATGGTCGCGACGGAGTCTTTGAGTTGGTACGTGGCGAGCGAAGACGTAAAGCTACTCCTTATGCTTGGGGGGTTGAGGCTCCGTCACATGCGCTTCCGATGACAACCGCTGTCATCGCCCCGCACTATGCTGTGGATTGTGAATTCGAAGCTGCTCATATCGAAGGTTGGAATCCAGACGGGCGGCACGGAGCTAGCCCTGATGGGGTCGGAAATGGTTGTCGCGGCGTCGGTCGTCCCGACAATTCGATCGAACGCCGAACAGAAGCTTGCGGCGATCACGAGCACCGTGCGGGCAATTGTGCAGGTGAATGCCAAAATAGGATTTTCCCAATTCCTGGAAATTCAGACTTGTCTAAACGAAGCACAGCGGCAATTAACGCACCTGCGCGATCGGCGCCGGTCACGGTAGGAGCACTACGTTGTCGATAAGGCGCGTCTTGCCAACTCGCGCTGCTATCGCGATCAGAATCGGGCGATCCAGCGACGGATGGCGCGCCAGCGTTTCGGCGTCCACCGCTTCTACGTATTCGATCTCGACGCCTTTCATCCGCTTGAGCACTCGGGTCGCCGCAAACACTATTTCTTCCGCGCAGCATGGGTCGGTGCGATGCTTCTCGCGGGCGGCCCGCAGTGCGAGGCTTAGCGCGAGCGCGTCTTCGCGCTCAGTGGGCGAGAGGTAGGCGTTGCGCGAGCTCATCGCGAGGCCGTCTTTCTCGCGAACGATCGGCACTGGTAAAATTTCCACGTCGAAGTTCAGATCGCGGACCATCTTCTGGATCGCGCGCAGTTGCTGGAAGTCCTTCTCGCCGAAGACCGCAAGATGCGGTTTCACGATGTTGAAAAGCTTTGCGACTACCGTCGTTACGCCGCGGAAATGGCCGGGGCGATGCGCCCCGCAGAGGCCGTTGGTGACGTCGCCCGCGTCAACCCAGGCCGTCGCGTCGGGCGAGTACATCGCACTCGGCTCGGGCGCGAAGACTACGTCGACCGGCACCGTCTCGAGCATCGCGCAGTCGCGCTCGAAGTTGCGCGGATAGCGCGCGAAATCCTCGCCGGGCCCGAACTGTGTGGGATTGACGAAGATCGACGCGACCAGGACCGAGGACTGGTGGCGACCCTCGCGCATCAAGGTCAGATGGCCGTCGTGCAGAAAGCCCATCGTCGGCACCAGCGCGATTCGCTCGCGGTTTTGGCGAGCGCTCTCGGCATAGCGGGTCATCTCGTCGGGCGAGGTAATGACGATCATCGCGAGGCCCTCCTCGATTCGGCGTAGCAATGTTCCGGCGCGGGAAACGCGCGCTCCTTCACTTCGCGCACGTAGGCGCTGGCAGCCGCAGCGGCGTCGTTCCACAGATGCGCGAACGGCTTGGCGAAGCGCGGCGCGCATGACTCGTAAAGGCCGAGCATGTCGTGCATCACGAGCACCTGGCCGTCGCAATCGGGTCCGGCGCCGATGCCGATAGTCGGGATTGCGACGCTAGCGGTTATCTCGCGCGCCAACGACGGCGGCACGCCCTCGACCACGATCGCGAATGCGCCCGCCGCTTCAAGCGCGGCGGCGTCCTCGAGCAGGCGCTCGCGGCATCCGGCGGCGCTGCCGGATTTGCGGCCCTGCACGCGATGCCCACCCATCCGATGAACCGACTGCGGCGTCAGCCCGACGTGGCCCATCACGGGAATATCGACGGCCGCGATTCGCGCGACCGCGTCTGCAATCGCGACGCCGCCTTCGAGCTTCACCGCCTCGGCGCCGCCTTCCTTGACGAGACGGCCGGCGTTGCGCAGCGCGTCTTCCGGGCTCACCTGGTACGAGAGGAACGGCATGTCGGCGACGATCAGCGCGCGACGGCGCGCGCGCGCAACCGCGCGGGTGTGGTAAATGACCTCGTCGATGGTGACAGCGAGCGTGGTCTCCTCGCCGCGCACCGCCATCCCCAGGCTATCGCCGATGAGGAGCACGTCGACGCCGCAGTTGTCGAAGATCCTTGCGAATGGAAAGTCGTAGGCGGTCAGCATCGTGATTGGCTGCCGCGCGGCCTTCATCCGCGCGAGATCGGGCACGCGAACTTTTTCTTTTCCTTGCGTCATATTCTCTCCGCAGCGCTTCGGTCACTCCCAAAAAAGAAAATCGGGGCTGCCGCGCACCGGCAACCCCGCATCAGAGCAATCTCGAATGAACGAGCGCTCGATTCACTCGGAGTCCCGGTCCTCATCGGATCCAGGCGCGAGCAGACAACAAAACAACGAAACCAAATGTCCTTTCAACACCGTCTCGCCGGGAAGAATCTTCCTCGACGGACCGATTCAATTATATAGAGAAAGCCGAGCGCCGCGTAAAGAAGAAATCAGTTGGTGGCTTGGAGGATGGTGGGTGGGACTGGCATTGTTACCTGGAGGCGTTTGCCGTCTCGGACTACGCTTAAGTAGATTAGTTCGCCGGGTTGGAGGTCGCGCATGCGGTCCTGGAAGTCCAGGAAGTTGGTCACGCGCGAGCCGTCGACGCCGATTATCATGTCGTAGCTCTCGCCGACTTGCATGTAGTCGAGCGCGGGAATGATGATCACCGACAAGCCGCCCGAGAAGACCGCGCCGACCATCGCGGCCGCCGCGATCGCATCGTGGACGGTGTGGCTATAAGGGCGCAAGCCGACGGCGGCGGCCGGGCTGTTCTTCGCGACGGCGGTTATCAGCAAGCCGTCAGCGTCCTCGCCGGATTTGAGCGTGCGCTTGGCTTCGCGCAGTTGCATTCCGAACGGTGTTGAAAGCTCACCCTCGCTATCGAACTCCTGCAAGGCCTTGAGCTGCTCCGGCGGCATCCCGCTCTGCTCTTCCTGATAGCGCGCGACTTCACTGCCGTCGTTGGACGATTGCCCATCCGCGGACGCCTGCGAATCGGGCGCGGTACTCGATGGCTGCTGCTGCGACGCGTCGGCTGAATTGGCAGCTGGAATCTCCGCGATGCCGGGCTGCGTCGCGTCCGTGTCGGGAACCATGTTCGACGGCATCGCGTCCTTCCCCGAATAGCCAGACGGCGCGATCACCGGGCGCGACGGCGCGGGCGCAGTTGCTTCGGCGATCGCGGCGCCGGAGGTGGATGCTCCGCTTGGGCTTGAGGCGGCTGCGGACGCGGCGGCGGACTTCCAGGTCTCGGAGGCAGCGGTATCGGCGCTGGACTGGGCGGCAGCGAGCGTGCCCGCGAACATAACGAACAGCATCGCGGCGAGCGACGCGCCAACAGCGCCATGCTCGCGCGCTTTGCTAATTAACACTCCAGCGCTTTTCATGCTCCACCACGCGGCCCTCTCGCTCGAGCTTTCGCAGATGAGAGCGGACCGAGCTTGCAGCCGCAGGATGCAGATACTCGGGAACGTCGGTGTAGATCTTCTTCACGATAGCCATCGCGTCGAGCGGTCCCGCGCCGTCGGCGAGCGCCTCGAGCACCTGGCGCTCGCGCAATTCGCGATGAGCAATGTACTCGCCGATCTTTTCTTTGGGATTGCGGATGACGGGGCCGTGGGCCGGATAAATCGCCGCGAGATCGAGCGCGAGCAGGCGCCGGAGCGAATCCATGTACTCGCCCAGATCGCCAGTATCGTCAGGAATGACTGTGGTACCTGCGCCCAGCACGACGTCCCCCGTGAACAGTGCGCGTTCTTCTTCGAGATAGTAGCACAGGTGATCGGGTGAGTGGCCAGGAGAAAATACCGCGCGCAGGGTAGCGCCTTCCGTGTGGACGACGGCATCGTGGCCGATGGCGGAAATCGCGCCGGCGGGAGCGTCGTGGCCCTCCCACGGCATCTTCAGCACTTCCATCTCGCCGAATCTCTCCTTGACCTGCTTGACGCCTCCCAGGTGATCGACGTGCGCATGGGTCAGGACAATGCGTTCGAGTTCGGTGCTGTCGGAGAGTTCCTTGAGCGCGGTTTCGAGCAGGTCGGCGTAAATCGCGACGCCCTGCCCCGTGTCGAGCAGTAAAGGCCGCTTCGAGGTGCCGACTATCCAGGTGTTGGTGCCGGGTCCGGTGAACGGACTGGGATTCTGGCCGAGCACGGTCGCGACGCGCGGCGTGATCCGCGAGTAATCCGGCATCTTGAGACCGATCATCGAATCGGTCACGACCCGCCCCTGCTTGCTCATCAGACTTTTCCCTTTTTAGTAGAAAACTTTGCCTCAAAAGCTAGCGCCGGTTGCGCTCAAATATCAGCCGAAGTCCTTTTAATGTCAAAAACTCGTCGACCTCTTCAATCGTCTCGCTCTCGGGCGCGATCAGCTCGGCGAGACCGCCGGTTGCGATGACGCGCGCCTTTTCGCCGCGCTCCTTGAGGATGCGGCCGACGAGACCGTCCACCAGCGCGGTGTAGCCGAAGATAAGGCCGGACTGAATCGAGCCGACGGTGGTGCGGCCGACAGCCTCCCGCGGGCGAACCAGCTCGACGCGATAGAGCTTGGCGGCGTGTTCGATCAGCGCGTTCATCGAGACGCCGAGGCCGGGAGCTATCGCGCCGCCGGCGTACTCACCCTTGCCGGTCACGTAGTCGAACGTGGTCGCGGTGCCGAAATCGACGACGATAGCGGCGCATGCGTAGCGCTCGTAGGCGGCGACAGCATTGACGATTCGGTCGGCGCCCACTTCCTTGGGATTCTCGTAGAGGATGGGCATGCCGGTTTTGATTCCCGGGCCGACCATCAACGGTGCGCAATGGAAATAACGCTCGGCGAGCTGCTCCATCACCTGGTTAAGGGGTGGCACGACGCACGCAATCGCAACGCCTTCAGGTTTGATGCCGCCTTCGAGGCCGGCGCCCGCGAGAAGTGTGTTGAGAAGAGCGCCATGCTCGTCGGTGGTGCGATCCGGAATCGTCGAGATGCGCCAATGATTGCGCAGGCGCTCGCCTTCGTAGATTCCAATCACAGTGTGGCTGTTGCCAACGTCAATCGTTATCAGCATCGCAAATCACAGCCCGACCGGCGTCGACAATGACGCGATCGGGGTCAAGATAATAGCGCGCGAACTTGGTGTAAAAGAAACGGTTTGCGAGGCGCCGGGTAGTTTTCAGTTTGAGCGGACATGCGGCGCACCGGACAATTGCGCCGCAAGCGGTCCCCCACCCTGACCCTCCCCCCACGAACGGGGGAGGGAAGCGGAGGCGGCGTTAGTGATGGAATCCCCAGGCCGGACTCGACATCATACCCGCCATCGGGCTGCCCGCCGGACGGCTGAAGGAGGACATCGCGGCGGAATTCATCCACGGGCCGGGATTCAGCGGCGGCTGCGCGGCTTGAGTTAGCGGGCTGCTCATCGGCATGTAGGCCGACGCGGGAACCTGAGGTCTGTTCATCGCACCCGTGGTGGCGGCAACCGTATACGGATATACGGCGTACGGAACCGCGTAGACTTGCTGGTTCTGGTACTCATCGAGCGTGCCCCAATCATCAGCGGACGGGGCGCTGGCGGTCTCGTCGTCAACGGTCGCCGGCGGCGCGCTTGGCGACGGAGCGTTGATGGCTTGGCCATCGTTGTCGGCGTCGGTGGCGTCAGTTGGGTCGCAGGGACCCGATGACCCGTCGGCGCAGGTCGCCTGGGGAATTTCCAGGACCTTGTCGGCTGATTCCGCGCTCTCGTCGATAGCGGGACCGCCACTGTCCCAACTGGGGTCGACGCTCACGCCGGAAACAGCGCCCGTGCCGTAATCGTCGGCGTCCTGCGAAAACGCGGCGCCCGCGTTCACAAAGGCGGTCATCGCAAGCGCTGCGAGCATCGTGACGATAAATCGCGCTGGCCGCGTACTCATGGATTTGACACTACCACTCGATTCGAGGAGCGCCAAGGCGAAATCTGTAGCGCGCTTGCATAAGGTTTGCACGCGCTGCGCGAGCGGATAAGATTCCGCGCTATGTCGGAAGCAAAAGTCGCATTGGTTACCGGCGCAGGCCGCGGCATCGGCCGCGACATCGCGCTTCGAATGGCAAAAGAAGGCTACGCGGTCGGGCTGATCGCGCGGACCAAATCGCAGCTCGACGAAACCGCCGAACTGATTCGCGCGCAGGGCGGCAAAGCGGTCGTGACGCCGACCGACGTCTCGCGTCGCGAGCAGGTCGTCGCCGCGGTCGAGACGGTCGAACGCGAGCTCGGGCCGATTTCCGTGTTGATCAACAACGCGGGCGCGTATCTGCGCAAGCGCTTCACCGAAATCACCGAAGAGGATTTCGATTTCCAGCTCAAGGTGAACGCCTACGGACCGTTCTTCTGCACGCAAGCCGTCATCGGCAAGATGGCGGAGCGCAAGGCCGGCACGGTGATTTTCGTGCTGGGATCGGAATCGCGCAGCGGACCGGCGCAGTACTCCGCCTACAACGCGTCGAAGCTGGCGCAGCGCGCGATCGCGGAATCGGTGGCCTACGAGTTCATGCATCTCGGCGTGCATGCGGCGGCGCTCGACGTCGACGGCGCGGTGGACAGTGCGCGAGTGCGGGAGTCGATGCCCGACGTGGATCCGTCGCACTTCGTGCCGCCGGCGGCGATATGCGACGAGATCGTACATCTGATCGGGCAGTCGAAGAGTGCGTGGACGTTCCAGGTCGATCTGCGAGCGTACGTGCAATGGCGGCCACGCGTCGCGCCGAAGAAGAAAGCCTGAGCGAGCCGGCGATCGAAAACCGGATGGACCACTCGCGCTCTCGGCTGAGCGGGTGTGGTCTTGCCGGCATCGAATATATAATGTTCGACGCGTCGGGGTGTGGCGCAGACTGGTAGCGCACTCGCTTGGGGTGCGAGTGGTCGCCGGTTCAAATCCGGCCACCCCGACCAAATCACATGTCTTGGAATTCAACTGCCAGTCAGCTTGAATGAATTGGATGAGTAACCCGATGCGAGCGATCTTCTCAACGGCTGCGATTGCCGTGATGCTGGCGGCTACGGCTTTGCAGGCGTCCGCAGGCGTGACGTGCAGGTCGAGTAACGGCTCAGAGCAGGACAAGCACAGTTTTACGGCGGGCCAATGCGAGGCGGATTCCGATGGCAGCGGCGGCAAGGCTATCGCGCACGGCAACGGCCCGGGCTCCAATGGCTACGCAAGCTCGCAGACGCTTGGCGTCGCCAATGCCAAGGCAGGTGCGCACTCGGCTGCGACCGCGTACGCATCAAGCGGAGGAGATGGAAAGGCAATTTCGGATTCGCGCAGCCTTTCTATGGTGGAGGCAACTGGCGGTCACGCCACAGCCGTTTCATCCTCCGGCGGCGACGCACAAGCGGATAGTTCGCCCGACTGCGTTGGGTACGCGTCTGCAAAACACGGCGGGTCGTCAATGGCATCCGCGACCGGAAGCGGCAAGGCAGCCGCGACGGCAACTTCGGACAGCGACGGGGCCGCCACAGCTAACGCATCAGCCGAGTGCAGCGCCGTAGCGATGGCGGACACGAAGGGGGTAGGCACCGCGTCGTGTGGAAATAACGGCAGCATTGTGAGCGCTGAAGCAACCGGAGGTGCGACGGCGCAAGGCAGCGACACTATGCCGCCGGTGTGCGATACGAGCAGCGGCGGCAGCGCCAGGGTCACCAGCCCGATGGGTGATTGCGAGAGCCAATAGGCGCGCTAGCTGAATTCAAATCCAGTCATATCGAAACTCTCCAGTATCAGCTGTATCAGGCTGGTGACGAGAATCCGGCGCGGCGGCAATTGGATGTCGCCTCGGACATCAAATTGGTCCGATTCGGTGTGTCATCGTTGACGATCAAAAGTGCGGACTCTGCCGCGATTCAGTAGCACCGAAGGCCGCGCGAGATATCGCCTAGGCACTGTTGCTGCCGCCATGCCGCCGCCGCTTGCCATTGGGCAGCTGCCGCTTGTCGCTCTGCCGCCTCCGTCATCAACGACTGGTAGATTGCCTGGCTCACTCGATCCTCCTCGAGCTGGACTTGCTGTCGCTGCTCTTCGGCTTGTGCTTGCTCCTGCTCGGCTTGCTCTTGCTGCTTCTCGGCTTGCGCTTGCGCTTGCTGGATCTTGTCATTGAGCCGTTTGAAAAACGCGGCTAGCTGAGTGATCGCGTGCCATTGATCGAGAGTGATCGACTTCAACGCTCGCTTTTCATCGTTGGTCAGGATGACGTTGTTAACGGCGTCGCGGAGAGCCGCCTGTTGTGCCGGCGTCAGCTTGTCCGCGAGTTCAAAATCGTGTCGGAGTCCTTGCTCGCTTTGCACCGGGCTATCCCGAAGCAGCGCCTCCACGGCCTCTTTCCGTTTTCGCTTGGCTTCTGCATCGGCTTCCCCTCCCCGTCCTTGGTAAGCCATGCAGGTCCGAGGGTAAGGTTGATCAGCGGGATACTCCACCAGCCCCGCCTCGCCCTGACACGAGTAGTTCGATAAGGCATTTGCCGACGACACACTCTGCACTTGCTGCACTTGAGCTTGCGGTACTTGAGCTTGACCCGCGCAACCGGAGGCGACGATCAGGGCGCCCATCGTCAGAATACCCACCGTGGTCAAGCAATCAGACGTTTTCGATTTGCACGAGTTCAACGGTCGTCCGAAAGCCTCACAAATCCCGCGTCGATTCCATGTACGGCCGCATCGCTTCGCGCTTCGCAGCTTCGATCTTCGCCGCTTCCCGCTTCGCTGCGCGCGCTGTGTTCGCCTTCCTAAGCCGCTCCGCGATCGCATCCGGGCCAGCTACAGCGATCCCTCGAAGCGCCCGCCAGCGCTGAAAAAGACGAAATCCCGCATCGCGATCGCCTAAGTGCCACCTGCGTGATAGACGGCTTGCTCGCCGACGACGCTTCCGCGCCGATCGGCTAGAGCCTGCGGCAGCGTGGCGGATATTCATCCGATCTAATTCCCCTTGAGCGTAGATTGCGCCGCGTTCATCTCTTGCAGCTTCTCAATCAGGAGCGCCTGCTGTAGCTGCTCCTGAAGCTGGCGCGTCTGCTCCTGCTCCGCATACGCGGCGTTCGCGTCCCTGGCCTGCTGCTGGCCGTCCAAAATAGTCGCGAGCGCCGTCGCTTGCGTCCCGCATCCCGCCAGCGTTAACAGAAGCGACGCGCCAATCGACAATTTCCCAAACAAAGTCATGCGACGTTTGATCACAGAACCTTAGCCTGCGGACTGTTTTCAGCGACGGGAGCGTACATCAAGTACCAGCCGACTAAGGCGAGGGCGGCAGAGTGGCGGAGTGTCATGGCCGTACAGCGAGCATTATCCCATCTCTCTATGCTAAAGAAAGACCAAAGCGGATTTTACTTCTTATGCCGAGTCCAAAGAGCATTTATAAGCAGAAACGACAAGCTTTAATTGAAGCAAAAGAGGCGCTCGAAGATTTGGTCGCACACGTCAAAAGCGCCTACGAAACGATCAGGATATACGACTGGATTTTACTTCCCGAAGAAACCGAACAAGAAAATCCGCTTCAAAATTTCGGACATTCTCCGTCGCGGGAATTGGACCCAGCAGATTTTATTGCATATGACGTTTTCCTTGTCGCTTTTCAGAAATGGCGCGCGGCCTATCTAGATGCTTTTGCGGCGTTTGAGGCTGCGGGCGGCCCCGATGACGTTGAACCTTTTCCGTTGATGCCGTCGCAGGAGCAAGAACAGAAACATTCCGTGCGGTATCGGCCTTTCCATCCGCCTGGCAGTTCAAAGAAACGTCGGAAACTGGCCGGTTCCCGCTCTTCGACGCGGCGCTCTCCTCGTCGTCCTTAACCCAATAGGAATGTTCTGTTGGCGTGCGGGTACGAAACTTTTTCCCGGTTTCGGAATCGACAATCCTAATTCCGATACTCTCGCCAGTCAGCCGTTTTGCAAGTCTGCCGAGGGCTTCATACAAACCGATGATGAGATCGCGATCACTGATCATGTGCTGCGCTCCGTTTTAGGATGAACCCTTGCGCTCAAGGCGCAACCCTGCCATCCGTATTTCGACGACGAGCGACAGCGACAGATTTCTAGCGGTCAACCTCTGGCTAAGGTTAGGCCGCTTTTTTTCGCGACGCGCTCGACCCCTCCCCGTTCTAAGGAACGGAATAGCCGAGCGTCCTTTTCAGTTTCTCCCGCGAGCTTATGCGGGAATGACGGCGCGCGTCCACTCATCGCCGTGAGCGCCAACCGTGACGAAATCGAATCGCGCCGAAACTGTGAGGACCGCGATCAGGCACCTGTCGCGAGGGGGGTCGCGAAAAATTCGGGCTCGGAAGATCGAATTCGACCGTTTCGAGTGTGGGGACTTTTGTGGGGACTCTCGATAGTTTCCGGTATCGCTCGATGGCAGTCGCGCTTGATGCCGAGAGCAAGAAAACCCTTGGCGGACAGGCTCTTGACGCATACTGAGCGGTACCGAGAAATACCGGCGAAAATCGCCTTTTTACGCTTGGGGTGCGAGTGGTCGCCGGTTCAAATCCGGCCACCCCGACCAAATCAGAATCCCACATATTCGGGCTCTTTGGCGGTGACGAGAATCCGGCGCGGCGGCAATTGGATGTCGCCTCGGACATCAAATTGGTCCGATGCGGTGTGTCATCGTTGACGATCAAAAGTGCGGACATTGATGGCGGATTGAGACAATCGGTTGGCGGCGGTGTCCGACTCTGACGCGAATCGCTCGATCAGCGAATAGGACGCGCCATAGCTGGCATCTGCCGCGTGGCCCAGTTACGGGCATCGAAGTTGCAGCTTTGCCGCTTGCATGCCGCAATTTCCCCATCATGCGCGGGCAGGCGCTCGCGGCGTGGCGCAAATCCGCGCTATCGCGATCGGGCTGACCTTGATGCTTGCTGTCAGTGCGCGGGTGTTCGCATCCGAGTACGGGGTTGGCACCTATCGCCCGGGACAGGTCGATCTGTTTGCGGGCATGCTGCCGGCGCCGGCCGGCATGCTGGTGAAAAACTATTTTCTGTTTCAGGACGCGAGTCTTACCGCGCAGCCGGAAAACGCGCCGCTGCGATTGCATACGCATACCATCACTTACACCGACGCCACATTTATGACCTACACAACGCCGTGGCGGATTTTCGGCGCGAACTGGGGAGTGGCGGCGCTCGCGCAGACCCGGATCGCCGACCAGACGTTGCGAGTCTCGGTGATCGGCGGCCCTACTTCGACTCAGCGCTCGACGGTCGGGGGCTTTGGCGATCTGATCGTGTCGCCATTGATGCTGAACTGGAATTTTTCGAAGTTCCACCTGGTCAGCGCGCTGATGTTCTACGCGCCGACGGGCAGTTACGACCGTCGCCGCATCATCGATATCGGGCTGAATCGATGGGCGGTGGAACCCGACGTGGGAGTGACGTGGCTGGACGGAGAAACGGGGCGTCACGCATCGCTGTTCGCGGGCTATACGATCAACACTGAAAATCCTTCGACTCACTATTTGAGCGGCGAGGAGTTTCACGCGGACTTCGTACTCGCGCAGCATCTGCCGCACGGCTTGGTTGCGGGAGTGGCCGGCTACGCGGTTCAGCAAACCACGCCCGACTCCGGCAGCGGTGCAACGCTGGGCGCGTTCAAAGGGCGGGTGATTGGGCTCGGTCCGCTGTTGGGCGCCACCGTTCCAATCGGCAAACTACCGATCAGCATTTCTTTCAAGTACGCCTTCGAATTCGCCGCGCAAAATCGATCGACCGGCAATGAGCTCTGGTTGGCGGCAGCCTTCCGGTTCTGAGCCATGCAAGAGAACGGCGACGAGACCCACGAAGCCGTGCGCGATGGTCCGGGCGAGGGCCAGGACCGGGTCGAGCGCGAGCACGAGTTGCTCGCGGCGGTGGTCCGAACCTCGGAGGACGCGATCATCAGCTACTCCACCGACTTCCGGATAACGAGCTGGAACCGGGGCGCGCAACGACTGCTCGGCTACACGGCGGAAGAGGCGTTGGGCAAACATCCGTTCGATCTTTACATTCCGACCGAGGCCCGCGCGATGGACCAGGCGAGGCTGGTGACAGACCTGGCAGTCATCAGAGAAAACCGCGAGGCCATGCGCCAGCTCGAAGTGCCAGTGCTCAAGAAAGACGGCACCCTGATCGAGGCGATGATTGTCGGCTGCGGAATCCACAACGCGCGGGGAAAGCTGGTCGGTCTGTCGACGATTATCCGGGACGTCACCGAGCGCAAGCGCGTCGAGCGTGAACGCGCGTCGCTCGCGGCAATCGTCGAGTCCTCCGACGACGCCATCTCCACCATCGCGCCCGATCTGCGCATCACATACTGGAACCGCGGCGCCGAGAGGATGTTCGGCTTCACCGCGGCGGAATCGATCGGGCAGCCGTTCACGCAGAACGTTGCGCCGGAGAACCATGCGTGGGCGCGGGAAATCATCGATCGGCTGATGGCGCGACCGGACGAGGTGGTTCGCTTCGAAGGTCCGAACCTCAGAAAAGACGGCACGCTGGTGGAGGCATCCACAGCCTGTTTCGCGATCCGCGATCGCGAAGGAAGAGTCGTTGCCATCGCGGCCATCCAACGCGATATCAGCGAACGCAAACGCGCGGAGCGCGAAACGGAGATACTCGCCGCGGTCGTTAACGCTTCGCGCGATGCGATCATGAACGTGTCGTCGGAAGCCAGGATCATCACCTGGAACCCGGCGGCTGAAAAGGCTTATGGCTACACGGCCGAGGAGGCAATTGGAAAGGGCATCGAGCTGTTCGTTCCGCCCGACGAGCTTCAAGACACCATTGCCAGAACCCGCCACGTCGTTGAGACGAAGCAGCCGGCATCGTGGGAGCAGCATGCCCATAAAAGGGACGGCGCACCGTTCGTTTCCGCGGTCAGCATTTTTCCCATCCTTGATGCGGCCGGCAACGTTACCGCCGTAGCGGGCATCGGCCGCGATATCACGGCGATGAAGGAGACCGAGCGTCAACTGGTCGCCGCGCGCGAAGCCGCGCTGGCCGCTTCACAGGCCAAATCGGAATTCCTGTCCAGCATGTCGCACGAGATCCGCACGCCGATGACCGCGATCCTCGGGATGGCCGAGCTGCTGGCCGAAGGCGAGATGAATGCCGAGCAGCGCCGTTATGTCGAGATCCTGTGCAACAACGGCAATGCGCTGCTCGACCTGATCAACAGCATCCTGGATCTTGCCAAGGTCGAGAGCGGGCGGCTGACGCTCGAGCACGTCGGGTTCGAGCTGCGCGAACTGGTGGAGAAGTCGGCCCAGACGCTGGCGGTCCGCGCGCACGCAAAGCGGCTGGAGCTAATCGTCAGCATCGCGCCCGATGTACCGGCCGCAGTGGTAGGCGATCCGCTGCGGCTGCGGCAGGTGCTGATCAATCTGATCGGCAACGCGATCAAATTTACCGAGCGGGGCGAGGTGCTGATTTCAGTCGAGCGCGACTCGGCTCCGGGCGATCCGCTGCGCCTGAAATTCAGCGTTCGCGACACCGGAATCGGAATTGCGAAAGAAAAGCTGTCAGGCTTGTTTGCCCCCTTCGCGCAGGCCGACTCCTCGACCGCGCGCAAGTACGGCGGCAGCGGGCTCGGGCTCGCGATCGTCCAGCGGCTGGTCAGACTGATGGAGGGCGAAGTCTCGACGGAGAGCGAACTCGGCAAGGGGAGCGTCTTCAGCTTCACGTCGCCTTTCGAGCCGCAGTCCGACGCGCCGGTCGCGCCGTCGTGGCCAGACCTGGCGCAAGTCCGGGTGCTGATCGTCGATGACAACCAGACCTGGCGCGCGGTTCTGCAACGGATGTTAAGCGGGCGCGGCGCCAACGTGACGGAAGCCGGGTCGTATGAAGCGGGCCTGGCCGCATTCAGAAAGGGCGTCAGCGCCGGACGCGCGGCGCGCATCGTGATGCTCGACGATCGGATCGACTCGCCGAACGCTCACGCGATCGAAGAGCTGATCGCGGCGGCCTCGCATAGTGGGGCGTCGATCATCGCGACGATCGATTGCGACAACCTGGCCGCCGATGTTTCGCGGCTGAAATCCTTGAAGCTGAAGAGCTATCTGGTCAAGCCGATCGATACGAGCGAACTGGTCAAAGCGGTTCGCCGGGCGATCGCAGGCGACAGCCCTCATGTGGCACAGGATCAAACCCGCGGCGCGAGCGACGCAACGCAACTGCCGATCGTCGACCGACGGCTCAAAATTCTGTTTGCCGACGATTCGAGCGACAACCGGACGCTGATTCGCGCTTTCTTGAAGAAGACGCCCTATCAGCTCGACGAAGTCGAAAACGGCAGACAGGCAATCGAGCGATTCATCGCGGCGGGCGACTACGACCTGGTGCTGATGGATATCCAGATGCCCGAAGTCGACGGATACACAGCGACGCGGGCGATTCGCGATTGGGAACGCGAGCATCGCCGCGCGCGCACGCCGATAATTGCGCTGACCGCCTCGGTGTTCAACGAGGCGGTCCGGCTCACGCGGGCGGCGGGTTGCGACGCGCACGTGGGCAAGCCGATCAGCAAGGCCACCCTGCTGCGCGCGATCTACGATGCGGTCTGAGCTTCCTCGCAATTCACATTGGGCGGAGAGCTTGGGTGAACAAGTGGCCGAATCGCGTTTGCGACTTCCAGCGCGTATCCGTCAACCCGACTAGGGGTTCAGCGACTTGATAACCTCCGGCCCCTTCATGGAAATGCTGGTGATGTCCTTGGCGTCGAGAGGCATTTTCATCAGGTCCACAGAACGAATCTGACTGTTCTCGTAGGTGCGGAAGTAGAATCGCTTCGTCTTGAGATCGGAGGCACTCGTCCAGATAGTATGGTCGGAGACGATATTGCCGTGCGCGTCCTTCTCCGCCTCGCGAGCCGCGCCTTCGGGAATGTCGAAATTGTTCAAAATGTGGAATGCCTGGAGCACTGCCTCCGAGCCAGTCGCCGCAGGAATCGCGGACGTGCTGTAAGCGACGGCGCGGACAAACCGCGACGGCGGCGTGAAGTCGCCCGGCATCCCCAACATCCCGGTGCCCTGGCCAAGCGCGGTCAGCTTGACGCGGCCGACTTCCAGCGGCGGTCTATTCACCATTGAGAAGTTCACATAGTTGCGAAGATTGGTCATATGCCAATCGAAGGTCGGCGAATTGGTCATCACACCGATCAAGTTGTCGTGCACGTGGAGCTTTCCTTCCACATATTCGATCACGATGCTCTTGCCCGAGGCGTCATGAACCACGAAGTGGACCGGCGGCACGAAGCCCCACTGCTTGAAGACGACCTCCGCGACCACGATGCTTCCGATGTGCTGTTTTACCTCATCGACGGTCGCGAAATTTTCCAAAATCCAGGAACCAACTTGCCAAGGCGCGATAGTCCTGCGGGTCTCGGCTGGGTTGTATTTCGCGTAGCCGGCGGTCGTGGGAAAATAGAATAAGCCGACGGCCAAGCCCTTTTCATTCACGCCATCGAACAAATACGGCAACCCGACACCATTGGCGCCGAGCGAAGCATACTTGGAGGTCCATGCAAGTCCGTTCTCGCCCTGCGGTGTGGTACCGGTCCGCGCATAGCCGCGCGGCACCATGAGCACGTTGGAGTCCAGATCGATTCCGAACTCCAGGGTGCGCGCGTAGACTACAGTGCCGTCGCCGGCGACGAGCTTAATGCCGGTGCAGGCCTGCCCGATGTTCGCGAACAGCAGCGAGCAGAGGAGGAAGGCGACGACATACGTCACTGCTCGATGTTTGATGCCGATGCCGGTGATTTTCATTTGGTGCGTCCTTCTGTAGACGTGCGATCGGATGCGGTTCTCATGCAAGCGATGCGATGCGGTTCAGATCGGTTCGGGTGCTTATGCAACCGCCGCCTCTCGCGCGTCGTTGTGTGTGCGCAGCGCCCAGCCGTCGAGCATTTCGGCGATATTCAGAGATGGCCTGGCGACTGACTGTACTTCCAACTTCCGCCGACTCTCATATACTCCAAAACTCATGCCGAGGGCCTGAGCGAGCGGGCTTACCACAAGCGAAATGAGCAGCGCACGACGAATGACAGAAGGAGAAAGAGTGTGTCGAAATCGGCGGATGTCTCAGGTTGACCGGTCAAATGGTCTGCGGACAGATCAGGAATCGCTTCAGATCTGCCGCAGTGAGGCTAGCCTTCGTCCGGAAGGAAGCAGGTTTTCTGCTCGCGGCTCCCGGCCAGTCGCCAAAGGTCAGGCGGGACGGCGTATCTCGGTGCGGCCGCCGCCGAAGTATAGATAGTGGCAGGGCTCGTCGACGAGCAGGCGATGCCAGATTCCTTGCGGCACGATGACCACCTGACCAGCCTTGACGGGGACCTCCGCCGGGCCGTCGTCAAGCTCCAGCGACAGCCGAAAGGCACCGGAGATGAGGTAGAGAACCTCGTCGGCGTCGAGATGGCGTTCGCCGCCATGATCGCCGCTCTGGTCTTGCCGGCTCTCACCCCAAAGGAGGCCGTCCACCGCGGGATCCCAAACCATCGTGTGGGCAAGCCTCGTGACGTTGCTGAAATCTTTGGGGAGGAACTCCGCCGAGCCGCGAGGACGGAGGTGAACGTGAACATCGGAGAGAGTCATGACTTTGGATTTTGCCATCACAAAAAAACCTCGGGTTCGAGCCTCGACCAACTGTAAGCTCAAAGTGCTTCGCGCTCAAGAAACATACCCAAAGGCAGACGGCCGCGCCCTTCTGGTTCTACACGTACAGTGGCTTGATTTGAGGGACGCCAAAAAAACCGTGCGAGTGGTCCCACCGGTTCCCGTAAAACCTTTGTGGTGAGGCCGGCTCGCACGGCGGAGGCACAGTTTCGCTAGGCGGGCTTGGTGACGAGAACAGTCTCCTTGCCCTTCTTCTTTGAGTTACGGATGAAGTAGTAGGCACCGTAGGCTCCCCAGATGACTGAGATTCCCACCGCCATCAGAGGTTCTTTGACACTGCCGAGTCCTTCCATCGGTCCGATGACGTAGAAGGCCATGCATGCAAAGTTCGCCAGCGCGCCGAAGATCGGTATCGCCATATGCTTCACACCATGGAACATGTGATGTTCGCGGTACGCGACTATGCAACACACGTTCGTCAACCCATAGACGATAAACGTTCCGAAGTTCGAGATCAGGGTGACCAAGGCCAGGCCGTTGGGCAGAGCCGCCAGCGATGCGTTCGAGCTCATTCCAATCGAATACCACAGGTTATGCGGTAGCGTGGCGATTGTCTTGTCATCGGGTGCGGAACCGCCGGCAAAGAAATAAAGGGCGGCGTACGCGCCCAGCACTGCTGAAATCGTTGCTAGCGTCCAGATCGTGCGATGCGGTGTGAGGTTCTCTCCATGCAGCAGACCAAAGTGCTCTGGTACTTCGGCGTCGCGGCCCATCGCATAGGTCACGCGGGCGCCGGTGTTGATACAGCTAAGAGTGGTACCTATCAGTGCAAGGAAAACGGTTAGCGCCTCGAGCATCATGAACGCCTGACCATGGCCACCTAGAAGTGCATTGCCGATGATGGTCATCATGTCGCCGATAGGCGCCGCCGAGCCTTTAGCGTCCGCCATGCTATAGGCGCTGCTCATGAAGTAGTTAGCGGCGAAGTATTCAATCATATAGCAGAAGAGACCCTGGATCGTCAGCGAGAGCAGCACGCCGCGAGGAATGTCACGGGTCGGGTTCTTGGCTTCCTCGCCGAGCGATGTGATCGACTCGAAGCCGACCAGCAGGAATATCGCGATGGTGGCTTGCAGCATGACATAGCTGAAGTTGTGCGGCGCAATGACCGACCAGGCAGTAGGATGCGCCGGCGCGTCGCCGGTCAAAGTGTAGTGCAACACCTTCTTGGTGCCATCGAGGGCCAGGCCCATGGATCCGTCAGGATGTCCGAGCCGGTACGCGATCGCCAATGCCGCGAAGAACAACAGCGCGGCGATTTGGATCGCATTAATCGCGATATTCACCATCGTCGAGCCATTGACGCCGCGAAACGCGATGTATGCGATTCCGTAAGCCGAGATAATCGCGACGACCGCCATAAACACGGGGCCCGGTGTGCCGGCATTCATACTGTCAGGTGCGAAATTTCCGACAATATATCCGATCATGATCCCGATCGTGGCAACCATCGCACCGGGATAGACCCAGTAATACAGGTGCGACGCCCATCCCATTATGAACTTAGCGATGCGCGCGAACCTGAACGCCTGCGTCTTGCTGAGGAATGCCTGCTCAGCAAAGTAGTAGGAACTGCCCGCACCCGGATAGAGCTTGGCTAGCTCCGAGTAGGAGATCGCGGTGGCGTACGCGAGCATCAACGCAGCGAAGATCCCAGCCCACATCGCCACGCCCGAAGGGTACGCATAGCCAGCCTGGACCACGAACGTGATCCATAGAAAGGCTCCAGGCGCGATCAGCGCCATCGCATTGACCGTGACGCCGGTCAGCCCCAAGGTCGGTTTCATCTTAGGTTCTGTTGATTCGGCCATCCTTACACCTTTGTGTTGGGCGCATCATTGCGCGTTGCACCAAAGTCCCCGCGTGCTTTCGATGTAATCGGCAATCGCCGATTGCTCTTGCGCGGACGGCAGCAGGAATTATGCCACCAAGCTCTCGTTCGGATGGCAAAGAAAGTCGGAAAAGGGACCTATCAGCGAGATGTCAATAGCGTTACAAAATGAAATGCGCGCAAGTCTTATGCGAGCTTTGGTTGGTCCATCGACAATGCATCATACAATACGATGAATTTCATTCTGCAACGTGTTCAAAAGGGTTAGCGGGTTCGGAATTGTTCTGGGACGGTTATCTAACGTCGACATGCAGTCATACTTGCTGCAAATTTTTTGTGCAATGCCAAATGAATAGGCGCTCCACCGCTGCACTAGCGCGGCGCGGCGCGGAGGAACTCGATGACGACCTCCTTGAATCGCTGGTCTGCCGGGGCGGTCATATGGTCGCGGCCTTCGAGCATCACCAAGCGCACTCCCGGGATCATCTTCGCGAGCGGCTCCGGATCGCCGATCGCATTGTCGTTGGCTCCGACGACTATCAGCACCGGTAGCCGCACTGCCGCGAGTTTGGCGGGATCGAACGGCGACCGCTCGGCGTCGATCAACGCGGCCAGCGCCCTCAGGTCGTTGGGCATCGACTCGCCGAATCGGCGGTACGCCTTCGCCACCGGACTCTTGATCGTTGCAGGATCGTCGGCGCGGTATGCCTCGGCGATCGCATCGCGATCCGCTTTGTCTTCCAAACCGTCGTCGTACGCGATTCCGCCCAGGACGATTGCGCGGAAGCGGTCCGGATGCGACAGCATCAGCTCGATCGCGATGCTCGCGCCCATCGAGTAGCCCATCAGGAGCGCGCGCGCGATGCCGAGATGGTCCATCAGGCGCGCCACGTCGGCTCCCATGCTCGCGTAGCCGTACGCTTCGGGCGCATGCGGCTTGTCGCTGAGCCCGTGCCCACGCACGTCGAGGGCAATCACGCGATATTTCACCGACAGCATCGCAATCCACCCGGTGCCGCCCCAGTTGTGGTCCGCCGTGGAAGCAAAGCCGTGCACCAGAATGACGACCTCGCCGGCGCCGGCGTCCTGGTAGTGAATCTTGATGCCCGCAGAATCGAAAAACGGCATTGTGCTGTCTCCCGCGCGCCGAAAGCGACGGAATCCGCCGTCGCGGCAACCTCTCCTGATACCTTAATCATCGGCCAGCGTATCTGTATAATGGCGCTAGCGATGGCGACAGACTTGGAAAACGCGCGCGCGCGGATGGTGGTCGAGCAACTCGAACGCCGCGGGATAAAAGATCCGCGCGTGCTCGCCGCGATGCGCACCGTCGCCCGCCATCGATTCCTTCCCGCCGAACTTCACGAGCACGCCTACGATGACGGCCCGCTGCCGATAGGCGACTCGCAGACTATTTCGCAACCGTACATGGTCGCGCTGATGAGTGAGGTCGCCGAGCTCACGGGCGCCGAGAAAGTTCTCGAAGTCGGCACCGGGTCGGGCTATCAGACCGCGGTGCTCGCGCGCCTCGCGCGTACCGTCTATTCCGTCGAGCTCAATGCGCATCTGAACGATCGCGCCCGCGTGATTCTCAACTCGATGGGCTTCAGCAACATCTATCTGCGATGCGCCGACGGCTCGGACGGATGGCCCGAGGAGGCGCCCTTCGACGTCGTGATGGTGACGGCGGCGATGCCGGGAATCGCGCTCCCGCTGCTGAATCAATTGACGCCGCAGGGGCGGCTGATCGCGCCGATTGGCGAAGACGAACTCCAGACCCTGGTGCGCATCAGCCACAAGACGGGTCATTGGAGCGAGGAATATTTCGGCGAGTGCCGATTCGTGAAGATGACCGGCAAGCTCGGCTTTCAGCATTAGCGCACTGATAGTTCGCGGCCCGCAGGATGCGGTGCGAGGCGGTGACGGACGGCGGATGACGTGATCGAGCGGGGGATGACAGGGACACGATGGATTTTGCGCGCGAGCGTGGCGCTTGCGCTGGCAGCGTCGATAGCGCTGGCAGGATGCGGTGACAGCTCGCCGCCTTCGACTTACATTCCCGCCGTTTCGCAGCGTCCGGTCACTCACGTTGTCGTCGCGGGCGACACCCTTTACCGTATCGCAAATGAATTTGGCGTCGGCGTCGGACGCTTGATGGCGGCCAACGGGCTCAGCGATCCGCGCGAGCTGCGCGTCGGCCAGGTCCTGACGATTCCGGGTGCGTACCGGGCCGCGTCGATAGGGACCGCCTCGCGCGGGGTGCATCCGTACACGGGAGAGCGGGAGTCGCGGCAATTCCAGTGGCCGGTGGCGCAGGGCGTGGTGTCGTCGGGATTTGGAATTCGCAACGGCGCGATGCATGACGGCGTCGATATCGCGGCTCCGGCCGGCACGCCAGTGCTCGCCGCCGATAGCGGCGTGGTGATTTTTTCGGGCACGCTGCACGGCTACGGCAACACCGTGATCATTCGCCACGACGATAGTTACGCGACGGTCTACGCCCACAACGAGCGCAACCTGGTCAGCGAAGGCGCGCGGGTCGCGTGTGGACAGCAGATCGGGGAGATCGGACGCTCCGGGCGCACGACCGGCGCCAACCTCCACTTCGAAGTGCGCCGCGACAACGTCGCCAGAGATCCGCTCGCCTTTCTGCCCGAGCCCGCAACTTCCGGCGGCATCAGCTTTGCCGCGGCCGGCGGCAGCTAGTATCGTTGACCACCGCACGCGAGAATCCTGAGAGCAGTGCGATGGAAATCAACGATGACCGCAGAAGAAATCAAAAAACTGATTCGTAACATTCCGGACTTCCCCAAGCCGGGGATAATGTTCAGGGACTTTACGCCGCTGATCGCCGACGCGCGCGGTTTCGCCGCCGTGGTCGATCAGCTGGCGCAGCCGTACCTCGGAAAAGTTGACGCCGTGCTGGGAATCGAGTCGCGCGGCTTTATCGTCGGCGCACCGGTCGCGTATCGACTGGGCGTGGGCCTGACGATCGCACGCAAACCGGGCAAGCTCCCGTTCCACACCTACGACCAGGCGTACGATCTCGAGTACGGCAGCGCGTCGCTGCAGATACATCAGGACGCGCTGAAAGGCTCGGGTCGCGTGCTGCTGGTTGACGACCTGCTGGCGACGGGCGGCACGGCGGCCGCGGCGCTGCAACTGGTCAAAAAGATCGGTGGAAACGTGATCGGATGCGCGTTCGTGGTCGAGCTCGACGCGCTCAAGGGACGCGAGCGTCTCGCGCCGGTCAACTGCTTCTCGCTGATACACTATGATTGATCGATGGCGACCTCGACGGACAATCACGCGGCGCACGCGAATCCGGATTCGGATCAGCGCCGCCTTCTGATCGTTCTCGGCGTCGCGTCGGTTTATTTCCTGACCGAGCTCATCGGCGGTTATCTGACGGGCAGCCTGGCCCTGCTTTCCGACGCGGTCCATATGCTCACCGACATCGCGGCGCTCTGCCTCGGCCTGCTGACGCTGTGGATCTCGAAGGCGCCCCGCGTCGTCAGCAAAAACCTACGGCTATCTCCGCGCGGAAATCCTCGGCGCGCTGCTCAATGGCCTGTTCCTGTGGGTGCTCGTGGTCTTCATCTGGATCGAAGCGCTCGGCCGTCTGCGCAATCCGCGCCCGGTATCCGGCCTGGGCGTGATGGCAATCGCACTCATCGGTATCGGCGTAAACACCTTCTCCGCGTGGATGACGTCGGTCGACCCACACGGCGGGCACAAGACTGGAATGGCGATGCGCGCGGTGTTCGTCCACGTCATTTCCGATCTCGTCGGATCGGTTGGCGTGCTGGCCGCCGGCGCGCTCACCTATTTCACCGGATGGATGCAGGCCGACCCCGCCGTGAGCATATTGATCGGAGTGCTGGTGCTATACGGTTCGTGGGGCCTGGTGCGCGAGGGCGTGGACATCCTGATGGAATCGGTGCCGCGGCACATCGACCTCGACGAAATGCGCACCGACCTGCTGGCAGTCAGCGGCACCCAGGAAGTTCACGACCTGCACGTCTGGTGCCTGACGACCCGCCAGATCGCGCTTTCGGCGCATGCGGTGGTCGCGGCCGACGCGGATCGCGATCGAGTGCTCGCCGAGATGTGCAGTCTGCTGCAAACCAAGTTCGACATCCACCATCTAACTCTACAGCTCGAGTGCGACAATCGCCGCCAGCACGAACCAGAACATTTCTGATCGCATGAACACTGAAAAAACAATTTTCTATGACATCAACACGCAGCGCGACTTCATCCTGCACGACGGCAAGTTCCACATTGAGGGCGCGGAGAAGTTCGTGCCGGTGTGGAAGGCAATTACCGATCTCGCACGCGATCAGAATGTGCGCATCGTATGCTCGGTCGACTGCCACGTTCCCGGCGACCCGCTGCTGAAGAGTTGGGGCGGACCGTATCCCGATCATTGCATGGCGGGTACGCCCGGCCAGAAGAAAATTGACGAGACCACACCGCTCAATCCGCTGATGCTGGAAAACAAGGAATACTCCACCGACGAAATTCAAAAGACCCTCGATCATAAGGGAGAGATCGTTTTTCGACGCCAGCAATTCGAGAAACTTGCAGACAGCGCTCACCTAAGCGCTATCCTGCGGCTGGTCCTGCGTCCCTACCAGGACATCGTGATGTACGGCGTGTACACCGAGGCATGCGTCGAGCGCGAAATCAGCGCGCTCGTCGGTGTCGGCCCCAAACTCCACCTGGTCCGCGACGCTGTCGCAGTCATCGGCGGCGAATCCCCGACCTTCAACGAGAAATTGCAGCAGGAAGGCGTCGAGCTGATTTCTTTCGACGAGTTGAAGCTTCAAATGCTCAACTGATGGCCACCTGGGAACCGGTCGAGCCGCGCATCGAAGAGGGCGCGCCGGAGTTCTACGACGAGCCGTGGGTCACGCCGCCATTTCAGCCGCTTCGAGCGATCGGCTCGGTCGTCCTGATCGCGTGCGGCTTCGCGCTCTACGAATACGTGCTGGTGTCGTTCTGGTCGGTGCCGTGGATGGGCATCCACGACCGAATTCCATGGCCCGCGTTCGCAATCCTGGCATCCGCGATTGTGCTCTCGATCGCGGGTTTGCGGCTCGCGCTGGGGCTCGCTTCGCCGCACTCCAAGCTAGGCTTCGGCCTGTTTGCATTCCTGGCATGCATCGTAGTTGGCGCGGGCGGCGGACGATTCGTCAGTTACGCGATGCGCGTCACGGTGAATCCGCCGTTCACGCTGAAGCTCGCGGTGGGACAGCCGTTCCCGGGCTTCAAACTTCCCGATCAGACCGACTCGGTTCGCATTGGACCAGTCGATGCGCCGGCCACATTGATCTATGTCTATCGCGGAGACTTCGATCCATTCGCGCGCTTCGAACTCGCCGAATTAACCGCACACGCTGACGATTTTCAGCGCGCCGGCGTCGACGTGTATGCCATCAGTACCGATCCGATCGAACGATCGAAGATGCTCGCGGGATTTCTGCGCACGAAAATCCCGCTGCTGAGTGACAACAGCGAATCGCTCGTCGCCCGGCTCGGCCTCGTACAACATCATCGCAACGGCGAGCCCGATAACGCGATACCGGCGTTTTTCGTCGCCGATCGAGATGGCGTCGTGCGATGGATCTTTACGTCGCCGTACTATCGCGAACAGCCGCGGCCCGACACTCTGCTAGACGCGGCAAAATCGGTCATTGCCGGCGAGTCGACGACGCGTCCAGCGCCGACAGCATCGCCGCCGTAGCAAGGGCCGGCGAATCGGCGGCAAATATCGCGCCGATCGACGCGACTCCTGCGGGCTGCGCCGTCGGATTTGAAGACGTGAACAAGTCGCGCGCGCGGTTTGGCGTGATGCCGCCGAGTGCGAAGACCGGAATCGCGCCCGCGCGGCACGCCGCCTCGAGGCCGCTAGCACCCCACGCGGGACGGGTGGCGGGCTTGGATAGCGGGTCGAAGATGGGGCCGAAAACCGCGAAGTCGGCGCCCTCGCGCGCGGCGCCGGCAACGTCGGGAGGCGAGTGACTCGATACTCCGATCAGTCGAGTGGGCCCGAGCAGCTTGCGCGCCATGCTGACGCCGATGGAATCGAAGGGAAGATGGACGCCGTCGGCGTTCGACGCCATTGCCACGTCGACGCGATCGTTCACGATCAGCGGCGCGCCGGCGCGCGTGCAGATTTCTCGAAGGCGGAGCGCCAGTTCGTAGAGCTCGCGCGCGGGCAAATCTTTTTCGCGGAGTTGCAATGCGAGGGCTCCGGGCGGCGCCGCAGTCAGTGCGGCCTCGCACGCCGAGATGAGATCGTCGCTCTTTACGACGCGGCGATCTGTGATCAGGTAGAGTCGAAAGTTGACGCGCGGCCGCGACGACAAGACGCCCTACCCTATCAGACCTGTGAGCGGGCTGGACGCGGTTGCGTAGAGCTTGCGCTCGATTCGGCCGGCGCGATACGCGAGGCGGCCTGCCTCGACTGCAAGCTTCATCGCACGCGCCATCGCGATTGGATCCTTCGCGCCGGCGATCGCCGTGTTCATCAGCACACCGTCGCATCCGAGCTCCATCGCCTCGGCAGCGTCGGACGCAGTGCCGACGCCCGCATCGACGATCACCGGCACCTTCGCCTGCTCGATAATGATCGCGAGGTTGAACGGATTGCGGATTCCAAGGCCTGAGCCAATCGGCGCCGCCAGCGGCATCACTGCCACGCATCCGAGCTCCTGGAGCCTGAGGCAGGCGACGGGGTCGTCGGTGACATACGGCATCACCTTGAATCCTTCCTTGACCAGCACGCGGGCGGCTTCGAGCGTCGCGGCGACGTCCGGAAACAGCGTCTGCTGGTCGCCGATCACCTCGAGCTTGACCAGCTCGCCGACTCCCACCTCGCGTGCGAGGCGGCAGGTGCGAATCGCCTCGTCGGCGGTGAAGCATCCGGCGGTGTTGGGAAGAATCTGGTAGCGCTTGGCATCGAGATAGTCGAGCAGATTTTCCTTGCCGCGATCGGTGATGTTCACGCGGCGCACGGCTACGGTGACGATCTCGGCGCCGCTTTCTTCGACGGCCGCCCTGGTCTCGGCGAAATCGCGATACTTGCCGGTGCCGACGATGAGCCGCGACTTGAATTTCTTTCCGCCCAACTCAAATAAAGTGTCCTGCATATTTTTAGTGTCCATACCCTTAGTACCGGCACTCAGCCGCCACCGACGAAGTTGATAATTTCGACATGGTCGCCCGCCTTCACGATCGTCGCGTCGTAATTTGCCTTGGGAACGATCTCGCGGTTGATCTCGACAGCCACGCGGCCGCGGCGCATGTTGAGGCGCTCGAGCAGTGCGGTCAGCCGAGTGTCGGCGTGCAGCGGGTATGGATCGCCGTTGAGTGTGATTGAGGTTGCGATGGAGTCCGGCATTATTGAGCCGCTTCCCTGGTGTGGGGAAGCGGCTCAGGCGCAGCCGCGAACGTTGCGCCGTTGGCTTCCCTACGCCGGCATTACCCGGATCAGGTTCGAGGGGTTCTCCCGCAGGAGCTCTCAGTGTGTGTTACACACGCCCCCAGCCTGATCCAACTATACGACTACGGCCGCGAAGTGTCAAAAAACGCGCGCGCCGCGGCGTGGACTATTTTGTGTAGTCGAAGATTTCGTGTTCTTCGGTCAGGAAGATTGAGGAACGTTCGAAGTCTACGAATTTTGATTCGTCTTCCAAGAGTGCGCGGGCCGCTTCTGCGCTTCCTTTGGGGTCGGCGGCGCCAGTGAAGTCTTCCAGCGTGTCCCACCATACTTCTGTGATTCCGTCGCAGGTCTCTTTCATTTTGGGGCGGGTGCTTCTGATCTGCCGGCCGGCGTCTTCGAAGACGGTGTGGCTCTGGACGTATTTTTTCGCGCGCATCGATTTCGCGAAACTGCGGACGAGAGGTCCGTGCTTCTTCAACCAGTACTCGTGGAAATCTTTTTCCGAGATGTCAGCACGCTTTCGGACTACGTAGACAAGTTTGATCATAGCATCCTCATTTTTCGGGCCGACGATCGCGAATCTCATCGTTAGTATGCGCCACCGTGACTAGTCAATTCATCGTCTCCAACTGGACGGTTCCATTCTGAACTTGCGCTGGGCGTGGCTCGTCTCTATATGTCGCTACTACGATGACGAAATCAGGCGACGACTCTCGCGATAACGATGCCGGCGGCGAGCCTGCGATCCCGGAGGCGCTGGCGAAGATCGCGAAGGAGCGTGGATGGCCGGCCGAACTGACGCGCCGTATCGCCAACGCACGCGTGCCACTGTCGTCGCTCTATTCGTGGACCTGGTTTGGCCTTTCGCCGGAGCAGACGGCCGCGCAACTCAAGTGGTACGAGCGGATGACGACCGGCGACTTGCGCGCGCGCGATGCGACCTACGCCGACAACGAGGAGTTTTCGGCGCTGTGGTCCGATTCGCCCGAGGAGATCGCCGGCTGGGAAATCATCGTCGAGCGCGGACCCGACGCGTTCGCGCAATTCAGGCTGCAGCAGAATGTTCAAATCCCGATCCTGTTGATCGGCCCCGAAATCGTCGCGTGCTGCGCGTTTTCGCGGCGCAAGGTGCTGATCGGCGGCCGCCCTTTTTCCGTGCAATACGGCCAAGCGCTGCGGGTGCGGCGCGCCTATCGCCGGCTCGGCTACGGAGACCAGGTGCGACGGCTCGCGCTTCCGCCGGGATTGGCGCGCCCGTCGGTCGGCCAATACGACATCATGCGCTCGCAGAATTTCGCGGTGGTGAACTGGTGGCAGAAGTACAGCCCGCAATTTTTCGAGAACACGCCCACGCGCGAAGGCTCGGTACCGGGTCTCCCGATTTCCGTTGCGCAATTTCCCGCCGACCCGCAAGGCGACGACGATCGCGCCATCCGCCCGGTCAGGCGCGAGGATCTGGCGGCATGCGCCGCGCTCATCAATCGCACTCACACCGGAATGGATCTGTTCCGGCCCTACAGCGCAGAATTTCTCGAGGACGTGCTCGACGAGGGCTTCTGGGGCGAGCGTCCGAAGCCGACCGGCAATCCCATGATGGACTGGTGGAAGAGCGTCTACGGATGGACCGATTACTTCGTGCTCGAAGAGGCGGGACGCATCCGCGCGTGCGGCGGCTTGTGGGATCGCGGCCGCGATATGCGCGAGCAGTGGCGCAGGATTGGCGGCGATGAGCATCGATCGATCGCGATCGCGTGCGTGCTGGACTTCGGCTACGAAGACGGAGCCGTGGAGTGCATGGCGCGCCTGCTCCGATGGATGATCGGGCGCGCGCATGAGTTAGGCCGCGAATACCTGGCGATTCCGATCGAGCATCTGCCGAAGCTTGCCACGATGATGGAGCAGTGGCGTCCAGAGCCCGACACGCGCGCCTTGCGATGGGGCCTGAAGGAGCCATCGATCACGCGCCCCTACACGGACCTCCGCTACTGGTAGTGCGAAGAGCTTGATAGCCTTCCGCTTAGCTGCCGTTGAGTACGGTTGTGGCCTGGTTCAGGCGGTCGCTGTAGGCATTTAACGCGTCGGCCGTGAGTTTGGCGTAGCGGTTGGCGTCTGGCCAGCGGCGGTCTTCGATTGCCTCGCGGACTCCGGGTAACGTTTTAGCTTCGTAGCCGGTGTAGCGACCGGGGGCATAGATCAAATTCTTGTACCAGTCCCGACCAGGCAAGCCTACATTTTCGGGGGCCAAGGTCTGGTCTATGTTGATCATCAGGGCTTGCACCCGTGCTATCTGAGAGCTGGATAGGTGTGAGGCGTTCTTCGCCAGCGCATCGTCATAGGCCTTGGCGGTGCGCTTCAGTCGATCAACGGCGTCTTCCAGTGCGGCGAACTCCAGATGGGGAACGCGATCGAGTGCCGTGGGCAAGCCGCTCGACTTGGTAGGATCGGCGGCCAGCTGGAACGCGCGGTCGTGTAGGAGCTTAGACTGAGTCTCGGCCTCCTCGCGCTCGTCATCGGCGAGCTTCTTAACTTGATCCAGATAGTCCGAGACAGCATTCGCGAAAGCTGTCGGATTTTGGAGCGGAAGATCGGAATCGGCTACCCGCAATACTATTCGGCCGACCGTTTTGGCCAGCTTCGCATCGTACACGAAGCCCGGATCGACGAAGCGGCTGTGATGCTCGAAAGTGTCATAACGAGAGTGGTAGACGCCACCGGACTGTCCCTCTTCGCCGAAGCCGACATCCAGCACCGGCAGACCCAAGTGATCGAGAAATGCTGAAAAGTCAGAGCCCGACCCCAGCGCCTCGATAGGGAAGTCCTTGTCCGGATCCGCCGCGATCTTCGCCACAGCCCTCAGGTGCTCGCTGGCGCCAGGTGCGAGCGCAGCTACCCGCACTTTCGCGCGCAGCCGCTGGCCGATGGAAACACCGGTCTCAGGATCGATTACGTCGGCGGCGACTTCGTTCACCAGATGCTGGAAGTCCTGGCTTCCACCCACCTCCAAAAAGCCGCGTCCGTTCGAGTCCGAGTTTATGTACAGGACAACCTTCTTCTTAAGCTCGGCGGCGTGATCCTCCGCCCATTCGGTCGAGCCCAGAATCATCGGCTCTTCGGCGTCCCAACTCGTGTAAACGATCGTGCGTTTGGGCTTCCAACCCTGTCTGGCGAGACCGCCAAAAGCCTTGGCCTCGGCAAGCAGCGCGACCTGGCCCGACAAGGGGTCAGTGGCGCCGAACACCCAGCCGTCGTGATGATTTCCGCGCACTACCCACTGGTCCGGCCAGGTCGAACCTTTCATGGTCGCAATGACGTCATAGACGGGTTGTTGCTGCCAATCGGACTTCACTGCCAGATGGACTAACGCGGGGCCAGGTCCTACTCGATAGGTTATAGGCAGCGCGCCACGCCATGCTGGCGGAGCTACGGGGCCTGCGATGGCCGCCAGGAAGACCTGAGCGTCGGCGTAGGAGATAGGTATAGTGGGAATCTTTATTATAGTAGGCGCGTCGGACATCTTCAGACGCTTGGCATCCTTAGTCGCACCGATGCCGGGCGTCAAGGGATCGCCAGGATAGAGACTCATGTCGAGCACGGACCCGCGCTGCACACCGTGTGGCGGACGCATAGGACCGTCAGGATAAGTCTCGTCGACGGAATAACCGTCCTGGGCCGGGTCGGAGTAGATGATGCAGCCGATCGCGCCGTGATCCTGCGCGAGCTTGGGCTTCAACCCGCGCCAGCCGGCGCCATAGCGGGCGATGACGATTTTGCCCTTGACGCTTACACCGAGTCGCTCGAGAGTCTTATAGTCGTCGAGCATCCCAAAGTTGACGTATACGAGGCCGGCAGTGACGTCGCCGTCGCGCTGGTAATCGACGTAGGCGGGAAGGGCGGGATCGGTCGCGGTAGCGCTTGAGTCACCGGGAATGGGTGGCTCCTGCAGCGTGGCGCCGAACTTTCGAGGGGCGACCAGCTCGAGAGTCTCCGTGAGAGGAGTGGGGTATAGCACCCAGAAAGTCTCAATGTGCGCATCCCAGCCCCAGCTCTTGAACCAGGCGAGGATTTGGTCGGCATTAGCCTTGTCGTGCGGCGAGGAGACGTGGTTCGGCTGGGCGGCGAGCAACTTCATCCAGTCGCGCAAGTCGTCCGGATGAATGAGCGCGTCGAAACTGCGCTCGAGCATGGCCTCGTTGAGGGAGGGCGGGTTCGGCGCGCCGAAGGCTACGCTTATACAAAGGAAGCCCGTCGTCGCGAGCGCGATGATCAGCTTCCTGGAGAACCACATCTTAAGTCGGACGCCTCGGCTTGTCGCAGTTCAAGTTGCTCGGTTAATGTATATTTCGATCGAGTACGGAATTTCGATCGCCGCGACACGCGAAAAATGCCGGACGCTGGTTTCTTCCGCAAACTCGGACTCTTCATTGACTCTGAATTTCTGGACGCCGCCACATGCGCTCGTGTCGTCGCGGAGACCCGCGCAGCCCACGCCGAAAAGGGGATAGTCGTCGGCGGGCGCGAGGTGCGCGAAACGGGCGGCGCGGTCGACGAATCCGGGCGCAAGGTATGGCACGCACAAATCAGCGAAGCGACAGAGTCGGAGATTTCGGGTCGGCTGGAAAGTCTGCGGCCAGAACTTGAGCGGCATTTCAATGTTCGCTTGAGCGATCGCGAAGGCCCTAACTTTCTGAGGTACGACCAAGGTGGCTTTCACGCGCCGCATCGCGATTCCCGTCCCAACTCGCCGCTCGAAATTCGAAGGCGCGCGGTCTCGGTCGTAGTCTTCCTGAATCCCTCGGTCGACAATCCCACGACTGTCGATGGATACGGCGGCGGCGAACTCATCTTATACGGTTTGATCAACGACCCGAAGTGGAAAAAGTACGGATTCACACTCGATGCGACGCCTGGCCTCTTGATCGCGTATCGCTCTTACGAAGCGCATGAGATCAAGCCCGTTAAGTTCGGACAGCGATTCACCATCGTCACCTGGTTCTTGCAGGATTCGTCCCCGCCGAGAGCCGCGACTGCGAAATGACCCGCGCAGTAGGGGATCAGCGCGGCCTGGGTCACCCTGCTCGCGCTCAGTAGCCTTTCTCGGGGACTAATGTGTTCTTGTTGCCTCCGCCCTCAGGACCGTGGCAGGCCGCAACCTGATCCACCTGGGCATTCAAGTTAGATGCGATCTGAGCGTCGGTCTGTCCGGCCGCGACCTGGGTTTTCACAACGTCGCAATCGACAGGCACATTCGACGCAGAAAACATCGAACAACCTGAGAGTCCCACGGCCGTGATCAACAGTCCCGAAGCGGTTGAGATCCAGAAAGTACTGCATATCTTTCGCGGCATGATTTCCCTCCCAGCGATCGTAGTCCCAGTGCGGTTTGCCCTGACATCACGCGTTAACAAGACCAACGGCGCACTCTTATCATTTGTGGCCAGACTTCGAAAGCTTGAAAAGGTCTGAAAAGTCGATGGTCGATCGAAGTCGTCGCGATATTTTTCGGGACTCGCCGTTCGGCTTTTGAATCGCGGGAACCAAATCTCACGCGCGTGGGTTCAGCAAAGAGCCGGATCGTGAATTCGATGATCGCCGATCCTGTTTTTTTTTACTGGAAGGAGAATTCGGGATTGGCATTCGGGCGACATCGGGTAGCGACCACGACCGCGTAACTGCAGTCCTATGTCGGTCGGAACCGAAGTGCTATGAACACACAAAACCGCAAGAGCCTCGGAAGAGTAGCAGTATCAATGATGACAGCGGGGCGCTAGTCGGCCTTGTCGCGTCGGCGGCATTAGCGCACGGCCCCAAGCAAGTGCACGTGTCTTCGCCGTTCATCAACAACTTCAGCACGGTCACACAAGGCGCGTCGTCGGCGCCTGCGGCCGGGTTCGAAGTTGGTGACCAGAATCCTTATGGAGTGGCAGTCATCCCTCAAACGGTTGGCAGCCTTACCGAGGGCAACATCCTGGTCAGCAAGTTCAACAACGCTGGCGCGTCGCCGTCAGGTAATCTGCAAGGGACCGGCAGCTCGATTGTGCAGTATGTACCTAACCTTCAGACCCAGTCCACCTTCGTTGAGATAGATGCGAGCACACTTCCCGGCGACTGCCCTGGAGGCGTAGGACTGACGACGGCGTTGGTCGTGCTGAAAACCGGATGGGTAATTGTCGGCAGCTTGCCAACCACCGATGGAACCATCGCCACGGCGGGCGCGGGATGCCTTATCGTGCTCAACGCGAACGGCAATCCGGTCGAAACTTTTTCGGGCGGCGTCATTGATGGACCATGGGACATGACTGCCAGTGAGGATGGAAACAAAGCGCAGCTGTTCTTCACCAACGTGCTGAATGGCACGGTCGCGAGCGCCCCCGCCGATACCCCGGTTAACGCGGGGACGGTAGCCAGGATGACGTTGTCCAATCCGCCGCAAGGGTCAGGAATGCCGGCCGTCCTGGAAACGAAGATCATCGGTTCCGGGTTCGCCGAAGAGAACGACCCGATGGCACTGATCATCGGACCGACCGGCGTAGGCCTCTCGGGTGATGCGGGCGTCGGCCGTTCGCATGGTGACAACGGCAACACGCTCTATGTCGCCGATACGGTCAACAGCCGCATCGCAAGAATTGACGGCGCGTCGCACCGCGGCTCCAGCGCCGGAATCGGAGACACTGTGAGTACCGGCGGTTCGCTGAAGATGCCGCTCGGACTTACGGTTGCACCCAACGGTGACATCCTCTCGGTTAACGCCGGCGACGGAAATATCGTCGAGACAACTCCGCATGGCACCCGGACGACGGCGACGATAGCGCCGGCCGGAGCGGGCGCTCTGTTTGGACTCGCGGTAATGCCGGACGGAAGCGGCATCTACTTCGTCGACGATTCCGAGAATCAGCTCAACCTGTTCAATTGATCCGGCTGATTTTTATGGCAAGCCCCCGCTCATCCTCGATGGGCGGGGGCTCCAAACCTTATTTCGGCATAGCGCGTCGCCGATGTTGAGGAAGGAATAGGCGTCGGAGTCAGAAACTACTAGCGCTTTTTGTCGTGATTGATAGCCGCAACCGCCTTGTCGATCGTCTTCCCGATTGCATCCTTGACGTTGCCCGCGGCTTGATCCATCTTGCCGCGATTTTTCAGCGTCTTGTCATTAGTCAGTACGCCGGCCGCTTCTTCGACGCGTCCTTTAACTTTGTCAGTTGTTCCATTCATTAGTCATTCTCCTGTGAGTGAATTGAGATTTGGTTTGTGCGAATTTACTTACTCACCGCTGATGCCAACGGCGCGACTGTCACTGGTATGAGCAACGGTCCGCCGGACAGGCTTCGGTCTATTGAATCGAGGCGTCCCCAATCTTCGCGATTCCAGTTCTCCAGAATCACGCGCGTCGACCACCAAACCAGGACAAAAACGATCAACGACACCAGCACGGTCGAAGTCGCGCCGTCGAGGCTCAGAACTTCCTGATAGTGACCCGACACCGCGCGGCGAAATGAGTCCGCTTCGACGAGATGCGCGCTCACGGGAGTGAGAGCGTTGGCAACGAAGCTCGCAAAGGTCGAGTATGCGAGGCCGGCGGTCAGCCCCGCGAGCAAGCTCAGTTTTTCGGCCCCGGCGGACAGATTGGCGCGGAAAGGGTGGCGACGAGGTGGTGCCATCATGGGCCTCCTCAAGCCTTGCGATCGTACTAATGGGGTTGGTCTAGCGGAACGTGGTCAAAGGCGAGCGGAACGGCCACTGTCAGGCTGGATCAGGTCGGGACTCGACTCTTATATCGATTCCGGCTTTCTCTAGTTTGAACTGGCAATTTACTAGTGTCAAGTCAGGGGAAATATAATCAACTGAGAATACTAGTGGATATGTATTAGGAAGCACCATTATGCCGCTGACGGAGCCGATCTCAGCCTTAGAACTGTTTCGTCGTGCGTCAGCTTCACCATCCCGGCGCTCGCCTCCCACAGGTCTGTAGCCATCGTGGGATCGTACGAGTCCTTCGACGACGGCACGTCGCGCGTACCCTGGAAGTATTTTCCGGACATGCGACCGAATCTCGGCTCGACTACCATCTCGGCAAGCGCGCGGCCCGATCGCGCGGCGCTGTTCACATTCGGCACGAATGGGCGCAGGGCCGGCAGCACGAACCGCCATGCGAATCGCGCCATTCTGCCGTAGTCGCGCGCCAGCCCGGTCCCCGGCATCAGGCCGGGATCGAACGCATTGACGGTGATCGAGGGGCCATTGGTGCCCGCGGTTTTTTCGGCGCGCAGTCTGCGATCCAGTTCGTAGGTGAACAGGACATTGCACAGCTTCGAAGTGGTGTAAGCGCGCCGGCCGGCCGTTCCCTGTGGATCATCAAGAGGTTGGGGATCCTCATCAGGCCGCGCAACGAATCGCGCACGGCGGTACACCGGCGGCGGCATCCCGGTGGTCTGGGCGGGATCGTGCGTACCGCTGCTCACCACGACAATTCGCGCCGGCGGCGCCAACTGCGCGAGCATCAGGTTCACCAACAGGAAATGCCCGAGATGGTTGACGGCGAACGTGGTCTCGAAGCCGTCCTTTGTATAACTTCTGCCAGTGACGAGCTGCGTGGCGGCGTTGCACACGATCGCGCGCAGCGGCGGCCGCAATTCTGCAGCGTAGTCGCGCGCGAAATTTCGCACGGATTCGAGCGAGGCCAGGTCGAGCGTCATCGCCTCGATATTGTTGTGCCGGGTCTGCGCAGACAGCCGCTTCACGGCCTCGAGGCCTTTCTCGGCGCTGCGACAAGCCACGACTACGTGCCAGTCGCGGGTCTCGGCGAGCGCTCGGGCGCATTCGAAGCCCAAGCCAGTGTTAGCGCCCGTCACGATGGCGGTGTTCATGTGCAGCGATGATTGCATGCTCGCAAAGTTGAGGGGAGTGGCAGCCGGGCGGCTCATCCACAGGGGAAAAATCCGGCGGCTTGCGTCCGCGCGCGCGAAGTTGGAAATTCAGCGTTCGATGAGCATTGAAACGCAACGTCCGACCGTCGCCGAGATCGATCTCGGCGCGCTGCGCTCGAACTTTCGCGCGCTGCGTGGAGTGGCCGCGCACGGCGAATTGATGGTAGTGGTCAAGGCCGACGCTTATGGGCATGGCGCGGTGACGGTCGCGCGCGCGTTGCTCGGCGAAGGATGCCGTCACTTCGGAGTCGCCACGCTCGACGAGGCGCGCGAGCTGCGCGAGGCGGGAGTTCGCACGCGGGTCTACCTGCAGGCGGGCTTCTTCGCCGAGCAGGCGGCGGAAATCGTCGCACTCGATCTGACGCCGTTTGTCTTCGAGGCGGCGATGATCGGACAGCTCGATCGCGCGGCCGCATCGGCGGGCCGGACCGATTTCCCGATTCACGTCAAGATTGACAGCGGCGCGACGCGCCTTGGCGTGATGCCGGCCGATATTCCCGACGTCATCGAGGCGGTGCGGAGCGCGTCGGCAGTGCGGCTGGAGGGTGTCTGCACCCTGCTCGCCAACGCCGGCGACCCCAAGAGTCCGATCACTGACGCGCAGCTTGGTATTTTTCATGCGGCCATCGATACGCTGAATGCGGCGGGGATGCGACCGTCGATTCTTCACGTCGCGAATTCCGCGGCGCTGGTGCTCCGCTACGACTCGCACTTCAGTCTCGCGCGGCCGGGCTTGGCGATTTACGGCCTGCCACCGGTGGCCGCGGTGCGCGAGCGCGTCGAGCTGCGGCCCGTCATGACGTTCAAGACCCGGCTGATGCAAATCAAGCGCGCTCCGGCTGGAAGCGGCGTGGGCTACGGGCATACCTTCATCACGCCGCGCGAAAGCCTGATCGGCGTACTGCCGGTGGGCTACGCAGACGGTTACCGCAGAGGCCTGCAACACGGCGGTGAGGTGATCGTGCGCGGCGCGCGTGCGCCGGTGGTCGGCGCGGTCTCGATGGACCTGACGACGATCGACCTCACCGACATTGCGGGCGCGTCGGTCGGCGATGAGGTAATCTTGTGGGGCGAATCGGGCGGTGAGGTCATCAGCGTGAACGACGTCGCGCGGCTGGCGCAGACAATTTCGTACGAGATGCTTTGCACGGTCGGCAAACGGGTACCGCGCGTGATTCGGAGCTAGATGGCGATGGGAATCGACAGAATCGCAATCAGGCGCGCGCTGATCGGGGTCGCCGACAAGGCAGGCGTGGCGGATTTTGCCAAAGCGCTGGTGCGGCACGGCGTCGAGATCGTGTCGACTGGAGGCACGATGGCAGCTCTGGAAGCGGCCGGCGTCAAAGTGAGATCGGTCGAGAGTTTCACCGGCTCGCCCGAGATGCTCGACGGTCGCGTCAAGACGCTGCATCCGAAGATTCACGGCGGAATCCTCGCGCGGCGCGGCGACGAGAGCCATCAGCGGCAGATGCTGCAGCATCGCATCGAGCCGATCGACCTGGTGGTCGTGAATTTCTATCCCTTCGAACAAACGGTCGCGAAGCCCGGCGTGAGTCTCGACGAAGCGATCGAAAATATCGACATCGGCGGACCCACTCTCGTGCGCGCGGCGGCGAAGAATCATGGCGACGTCGCGGTCGTCGTCGACGCGGCGGACTACAACGCCCTGGCGGCGGAGCTCGACGCGAATCAGGGCGCGATAACCGCGGACACGCGATGGCGCCTCGCGCGCAAGGCGTTCGCGCGCGTGACCGCGTACGACGCTGCCATCTCGAACTATCTCGGCACGCATGCCGGAGCCGGCGGCGAGTCCGCGCTCGGCGAGACCTTCAGCCTCGCGCTCGAGCGCGAGCAGGCACTGCGCTACGGCGAGAATCCGCACCAGACCGGCGCGCTGTACGGCCGCTTCCTCGAGATCGCGCGCCAGCTTCACGGCAAAGAACTGTCGTTCAACAACGTGGTCGATATCAGCTCGGCGATGAACCTGACGCTCGAGTTCGAGGACGAGCGTCGCGCAGTGGTCGCCATTCTCAAGCACAACACGCCGTGCGGAGTGGGCGTCGCGGACACGCTCAAAGCGGCGTGGGACAAGGCGTTCGCGACCGACCCCGACTCGCCGTTCGGCGGCATCATCATCACGAACCGGCCGTGGGACATGGAGCTCGCGCGCGCGGTCAACGAATTGTTCACCGAGGTGCTGATCGGTCCCGCGTTTCCCGACGACGTGATCGCGTTCCTGCGAAAAAACAAGAATCGTCGCGTGATGACGTTCAATTCGAAGGCGGTCGATCGCAACGAGCTTGACGTCAAGAAGGTGCTTGGCGGATTGCTGGTACAGACGCCGGACCTGGCGATCGAAGATCCGCGCAAAGGCAAGGTCGTGACGCGTCGCGCGCCCACCGACGCCGAGATGCGCGCTCTCACCTTCGGAATCAAGGTCTGCAAACACATCAAGTCCAACGCGATCGCGTTCGTCGCCGAGGATCGCACGCTGGCGGTTGGCGGCGGCGCGACCTCGCGAATCGATCCGGTGTACGCGGCGCGAGAGAAGGCGGCGCGCCTCAAGGTTTCGCTCGAAGGCTCCGTGCTCGTGTCGGAGGCGCTGTTTCCTTTCCCGGACGGCCCGACGCTCGCAGCCGAAGCGGGCGCGACCGCAATCGCACAGCCCGGCGGCTCGCTGCGCGACGATAAAGTGATCGAGGCGGCCGACAAATTCGGGCTCGCGATGGTCTTCACGGGGGTGCGCCACTTCAGGCACTAACAGGCCGCGCGATGAAAGTTCTGGTCATAGGCAAAGGCGGGCGCGAGCATGCGCTGGTCTGGCGGCTCCATCAGAGCGAGACGGTGTGGAAGATTTTTTGCGCGAGCGGAAATCCGGGCATCGATCAGATCGCGGAGGCAGTGCCGATAGCACCGACCGACGTCGCAGCCCTAGTGGAATTCGCGAAATCGAAGTCGATCGATCTGACGATCGTTGGCCCCGACGATCCGCTCGGCGCGGGGATCGTCGATGAGTTCATGCGCGCGGGCTTGAAGATATTCGGGCCGACCGCGGCCGCGGCGCAGCTTGAAACCAGCAAGTCGTTCGCAAAGACGATTATGCGCGAGGCGGGCGTGCCAACCGCCGACTTCGCCGCGTTTGACGACGCCGATTCCGCGCGCCGCTACGTGAAGTCGTGTGCGGGCTCGATGGTCGTCAAGGCGGACGGTCTCGCGCTTGGAAAAGGCGTCGTCATCTGCCACGACACGGCAGCGGCTCTGGAAGCAGTCACGGACGCGATGGAGCGTCGGCGCTTCGGAGCGGCGGGCAATCGAGTAGTCGTCGAGGAGTTTCTGACTGGCCAGGAAGTTTCGTTTTTCGCGCTGTGCGACGGCGAAAACGCGATCCAACTGGGTACGTTCCAGGATCACAAGACGATCTTCGACAACGATCGCGGACCCAACACCGGCGGGATGGGCGCGTATTCGCCGGTGCCGCAGTTCGGCCCCGAGCTCGAAGCGCGCGCGATGCGCGAGGTGGTCGCGCCGACGCTCGCGGCGATGAACGCGCGAGGAATTCCGTTTCGCGGCCTGCTGTTCGTTGGGCTGATGATCGACGGCGACCGAATCAACGTGCTCGAGTTCAATGTTCGCTTCGGCGATCCGGAATGCGAAGCGCTGATGATGCGGTTGGAGAGCGACCTAGCGGAAAACTTGCTCGCCGCGGCCGAAGGAAATGTCGCGAAAGCGTCAATCAGGCTGTCGCCGCGCAGCGCGGTGGCGGTCGTGCTCGCGTCGGGCGGATATCCCGGCGACTACAAAAAAGGAATTGTGATCAACGGACTGGACCGGCTGGAAGGTAACGTCCCGTCCGACATCAAGATAAAATGGGCTATGAAGAAAATCCGCATGAAAGTTTTCCATGCGGGCACCGCGATGCGCGACGGGCAATTGGTCACCGACGGCGGGCGCGTGTTGACGGTCACGGCGATGGCGCCCGAGCTGGCGACGGCGGTCGACGCGGCGTACGAGGCGGCGGAAATGATCGAGTTCGAGGGACGTCATTTCCGACGCGACATCGCGCGGCGCGCGCTCGGATAGTCGCGATGTTTTCGCTCGAGGACGGTATAGCGGCGCTGAAAGCCGGCGAGCGGGTCGTTTATCCGACCGAAACGTTCTATGCGATCGGCGCCGATGCGTTTTCATCGGCGGCGCTGCGGCGTCTATTTCGTGTGAAGGGGCGCGAGCCGGGACGTCCGGTGGGTTTGATCGCGGCGGACGCCGCGATGGCGTTTTCGGTCGCGCGCGAAATACCGCACGATGCGCGGCGGCTCGCGGACGCTTTCTGGCCAGGACCGCTGACGATCGTTCTGCCGGGTCGCGACGACATTGCGCCCGAGCTCGCCGGACCCGACGGCGTCGGCGTGCGCGTATCGCCAAATCCCGTCGCACGCGCACTCAGCGCGGGGCTCGGCCGGCCGATCACGGCGACCAGCGCGAACCTGAGCGGTGCGGCGCCCGCAACCACGCTCGCCGAAGCGCGCGCGGGGCTCGGCGAAAAAGTTAAAGTTTACCTTGAAGGTGGAAAACTGACCGCATCGGCGCCGAGTACGGTTGTCGCGGTCGGCATTCGCGGGTGGAAAATGGTGAGAGTGGGAGCGATTTCAGAAGATCGAATCGCGGCGGCGCTCGCGGGAGACGCGCGTAAATGAGCGGGCTCGGCAAACGAATCGAACCGTTTCGCGCGTTGATGTACAACCGCCAAATTGCCGGCGAGCCCGCGCGCGTGGTGGCGCCGCCGTACGATTTGATCGGCGCCGCGCGACAGAATCAACTGTACGAACGCAGTCCGTACAACGTCGTGCGGCTCGAACTCGGGCGCGACGCCGACCGCTACGGCGCCGCGGAAAGAACGCTCGCTGAGTGGCTCGCAGCGGGCGTCGTCGAGCGGTCCGCGCGTCCCGCTATTTTTCAGTACACGCAAACCTTCGACCTCGAGGGTCGGCTGCTGCATCGCACGGGATTTATCGCGCGCGTGCGGCTCGAGGAGTTCGATCGCGGGCGCATCGTGCCACACGAACGAACTTTTCCAGCCGCGAAGGAGGACCGCCTGCGTCTGCTGACCGCGCTGCAGGTCAACACGAGCTCGATCTTCGGACTATACTCGGGCGCGCATCCGGAGCTCGAGCGATTGCGTGACCAGGTCGCCGCGCGCGAGCCGCTGATCGATCTCGTCGATGACCTGGGAATCCGCAATGAGCTGCGACCGATCGAGGATGCCGGGGAAATCGCGATCGTTCAGCGCGAGCTCGAAGCGCCGCGCATTTTGATCGCCGACGGACACCATCGCTACGAAACCGCGCTGAACTATCGGCGCGCGCGCCGTCACGAGAACGCGTCGAGCGAGCCGCAGCCTTACGATTACACGATGATGACGCTAGTGGCATGCGACGATCCGGGGCTGGTGATTCTGCCGACGCATCGTGTGGTGAAGTCGCTGCCCGCAGACGCGATCGCGTCGTTCACGCAACGCGCGCGCGAAGTTTTCAACGTCGAGGAGCTCGCGCATCGCGACGAATTTCGCGCGCGCCTGAACGATTCGGGCGCTGGCGCGATTGGCGTGACGCTGAAGGACAGCCCCAGCTACTTGATTCTGCGGCTGCGCAGCCAAAGCGCGATGGAGACCGCAATGCCCGACGCACCGGCCGAGGTTCGGCGCCTCGACGTGTCGGTTCTGCACGCGCTGGTGTTCGATAGAATTTTCGGGCTGCGCGCCGACGAGATTCGCAAAGGCGGTAATATCGAATACACGGTCGAAATTGGCGGTGCGCTCGGCGCAGTCGCGAATGGACGCGCCGACGGTGCGTTCCTGATGAACCCGCCGTCGATCCAGGACGTCGAGCGGGTGAGTGACGCGGGCGCGACGATGCCTGAGAAGTCGACTTACTTTCATCCCAAGCTGCTGACCGGCCTGGTGATGAACCCGCTGTTCGACGGAAAATGATTCGCGGGTCGCGATTGATCCTGGTTCGCCACGGCGAGACCGTGGGCGAGTCGAGCATAAGATATCACGGCCGCACCGACGTGGCGCTGTCAGAACTTGGCCGCGCGCAGATGCGCCTTGCGAGCCGCGCGATCGAGACGCGTCATGGCGGCATAGATTTCACGCGAGTCTTTTCGAGTCCACTCGTTCGTGCGACCGAAAGCGCGCGAATCGTGGCCGGCGACTCGGCGCCGCTCATCACGATCGATGAATTCGCCGAAGTACACTTCGGACTGTTCGAAGGACTCACTGCGGATGAGATTCGCGAGCGCTATCCCGACGAGTTTGCGCGATGGAACGCGGATCGGCTGGCGCCGACTTACACCTATCCGGCAGGCGAGAGCCGCGCCGCGTTTACCGATCGCGTCGAGCGCGGCCTGGAACGCATGCTCGCTCTATGGACGCCGCGCGGTGACGATGCGCTGTTGATTGCGCATCGCGGCGTGATTCGCGCAATCGTGCGAACGCTCACGCACCGCGAGCCGGTCGTCGAGTTGGGATCGATTCAGATACTTCGCTTCGACGGCGGCTGGCATGTCGAGATGCTCGATCTGATCGATCATCTCCGCAACAGCTGAACTCACACGCGGCGCAGCACTCCCGTCCATCGGTAGCGGCACCGGTCGAGTGGCTTGGTGAATGACAGGTCGCAGTAGGCGGCGATCATTTTGAACATCCCGGACGCGAGCGCCGCGAGTTCCAGCGTGGCGGGAATCGTGTAGCGGACCGGAATCAAATCGCGAGTCGTCACTGCGCCGCTGAGAAATCCGATAGTGCATTCGAGCTCGTAGATCGAATGCAGCGGCGAATGCCACGCGATCGGTCGATGGAACTCGCGGATTTCGAGTGCGACGCCGGCGGCGCTCGCGGTGCGCTCGCGCCACATCGTCCGCCGCGACACGCGCGGAATCGGATCCTGGCGATCGATGTCGATGCAGTACAACCCGCCGCGCTTGAGCGCGTGACCAACGGATTTCAGATGCGAGAGCAGGTCAGCGTTCTCGACGATCACCGGAAACGTTTCGGACATGAAAATTGCGGCGTCGAAGGGGCGCTCCGGAAGAGTGAACTTCTCGATTGGCCGGCGATAGAAGCGAAGATTCGCGAGTTCGTTCGCTTTGCGGCGCCCCGCCGCGATCATCGTGGGCGAGCGATCGATTCCGACGACCTCGAATCCGTCTTCGTTGCCGGCCAGCAAGCGGCCGTGAGGCGAATCGCCGCACGCGATATCCAGGATGCGGCGCGTCGGACTCTTGCGATGGCGGCTCCAGACCTGTTGCAGGAAAACCACTTCGGCCGGGATTTCGCCGGGACTCTCCAAATGCGCGCGGCGGAAAACGTCGGGATATTCGTAGATGCTCGGTTCCATCGGCGATGAGCGTATAAGTGTCGCGCGCCGGAATCGACGCTTGAGATTTCGCGGCGAACGGCGGGATAATGCGCGCTCATCCGAGTTCCTTGAACGACCGTTTAGGGGAAAGTCACGATGAGCAAGCCGCTCGAAGGAATCAAGGTCGTCGAGATCGCGCAGGAAATCCAGGGGCCGTTTGCGTCGCTGATCCTGGCCGACATGGGCGCCGACGTCGTCAAGGTCGAGAACAAGGAAACGGGAGATTTGAGCCGCTGGATGCTGGCCGCGCTGATTGGCGGGCCGGACGTGAAGAACGCGACCGTGTCGCATTACTTCATCGCGATGAATCGCGGCAAGCGGAGCATCACCGCCGATCTGAAGAAGCCCGACGCAATCGAGATCGTGCGCCGGATGGTGAAATCGTACGACGTGCTCGTCACCAACTATCGGCCGGGCGTGCTCGACAGGCTCGGACTCGGCTACGACGACGCGCGCAAAATAAATCCGCGCATCGTGTACGCGCAAGGCAGCTCGTGGGGACCGCGGGGACCATGGGTGACGCGACCGAGCCGCGATACGCTCGCGCAAGCGGCAAGCGGCGTGATGGCGAAGACGGGGATGCCGGCGGATCCGCCGCTCGCGGCCGGGATGTTCGTCGCGGATCATTCGGGCGCGCTGAGCCTGGCGAGCGGAGTGCTGGCGGCCCTGTTCGCGCGCGAGCGAACCGGTAACGGGCAGAAGGTCGACGCGTCGATCTACGGCACGATGATCGCGATGCAGGGAATGGAGATAAATTACACGTCGTTCACCGGCGTCGAGCCCGAGCGCGCCGGCCGCGGGCATCAGTTTCTGCGCGGTGTGTGGGGCGCGTTCCCGACGAGCGACGGGCACATTTGTATTGCGGGCGTGGACGAGAAGCGCTGGCCGTCGTTCTGCAGGATCGTTGGAATTCAGCACCTGGAGAAAGATCCCGAGTACTCGGACAACGTCATTCGCAATTTTCATGGCGACAAGATTCAGAAAGTGCTCGACGAGATCTTCCCGAAGAAGACGAGCAAGGAATGGCTCAAGGAACTCACCGACGCCGACATCCTGGCGACCGAGGTCGTCGATTACCGCACGATGCTCAAGAGCGAGCAGGCGCGCGTCAACGGATACCTGCTCGAACTCGATCATCCGGTGGCGGGCAAGGTGCTGGTGTCGGGCACGCCGATAACGATCAACGGCGAAGTTACGACTGCGGCGGAGGCGGCGCCCGAACACGGGCAGCATACCGAGGAAGTGCTGCTCGAACTCGGCTACTCGTGGGAAGAGATCGGCGCGCTGCGCGACAGTGGCGCCGTGTAGTGCGCGGATTCGGGTCACGGGCGCGTCACCCGGTAGATGACGAACACCCCGCTCGCATTTTGGAAGTGGTAGTAGAGCGACTTCTCGTCCGGCGACAATGCGGGCGCTTCCGCGAATCCGGTGATCGCCTCGATCTTGCGAGGTTCGCCAAACGGCTCCGACGTCTTTGCGCGCGCCGCCGTATAGATCACAGGCGGCGGCATCGGCGGCTGACCCTCGATGCGCGTGAAGAAAAATTCGAGCCCCGACTTCGAGATGTCGGGCGCATAGTTGAGTCCGTGCTTGTTGATCTGGCGCATGATCTTGCTGCTGTTCTTGAGACGCACAAACTGAGCGCCATCGCGCGTCGCGATCGCGATGCTCGCCCTTTGCGGGACGCTGCCGCCGTTGTAGACCCCGTCATCAAAGTAGAGCGTGCCGCCGTCCGGGCTGATGCATTGATCGAAATTTACATCGCCCGGTGTGAGCTTCGAAACTCCCGGCACTAGCGCGACGTTCGAGCAGCTGCCGTTGGAAAAGTCGCACGTGTAGATGGTTGAAAGAGTCGTAGGGTAACTTCGATTCGAGACAAAATAGAAAGTGTCGTTCATGTCCATCGAGGGGACTGCGGTGAGCGCCGCCGGCATGTTGACGCCACCGATCTCGCCCTGGAACTGGAACGTGACGTCGTCGATCCGCATCGCGTAGTAAAGGTTGACGGTCGGCAAGCTGTTCGAATTATTGAAGAACAGGTAGTTGCCGTCGGGACTGATGAACGGTTCCATCGCGTCCTGGCTGTAGCCGACAATCGTCACGGGTTGAGGATTGGTGAAAACTCCGAAGGTGGACTTCGCATCCGGCTCCTCGGCGTTCGCGGCGCTGCCGATTGCGTGGAGGATAAAGACTCCGCCGAGTATTAATGCCGAAAGCATCGCACAGGCAACAAAGCGATTGATCGAAAACATATTAACTTCGACTTCCATGTTGCATACTAGTGGCCTGTAACAGCTGAACCGGAAGTAGCGACGATCCTGTGAGAGAAGTCGCGGTAGGTCCATTTGATGGGGGCGGCGTGTTGGTTGTGATGACGGATATAGCGCATGAGCTTGCGCGCCAAGTCGTTGACCGAGGTGAAGACCCCGCGGGCGACAACCTCGCGCTCGATCCGGCCGAACCAGAGTTCAACCTGATTGAGCCACGAGGAATAGGTCGGCGTGAAGTGCAGGTGCACCTTAGGATGATCGGCCAGGAATTGCGCGACCCGCTTGGTCTTATGCGCCGAGAGGTTGTCGGCGATGATGTGGATCTCGCGACGCTTGGGTTGCAGCGCAGCAATCTGGCCCAAAAAGGCCACAAACTCCTCGGTGGTATGGCGGGCGGCGGTCTGACCCAGGACCTGGCCGCTTTTGGTGTCGAGCGCGGCGTAGAGCGAGAGCGTGCCATGCCGATAGTACTCGAAGCCGTGGCGCTCGGCCCGCCCAGGGCTAAGCGGCAGCACCGGGTCGAGGCGATCGAGCGCCTGAATGGCGGTCTTCTCGTCGACACAGAACACCGCGGCGTGCTGCGGCGGATTGACGTAGAGCCCGATTACGTCGGCGGCCTTGCGCTCGAAGTCGGGATCATCGGAGGCCATATAGCGCTCCAGCCGGTGGGGCTTAAGCCCGGCGCGCCGCCAGACCCGCGCGACCATCATGTGACTGACCCCCAGCGCCTGCGCCAGCTTGCGGCTGCTCCAGTGAGTGGAGCCGTCATTGGGCGCGCGGCGGGTCCAGGCCAGAATCCGGGCTTCCAGCCGCGGCGTGCGCTTGGTCGCCGGCCGCCCCTGATGGCGGGCAAACAGGCCGGCCAGCCGTTGCTGCGCAAAGCGGGCCTGCCACCGAGCGACGTAAGCCGAGCTACAGCCCAAGCCGTGCTGGATGGCGGACCATGACTGGCCCTCGGACAGCATCAAGATCAGCCGCGCGCGGCGCACGTCACCGGCGCGCAGCACCCGCGAACGCACTCGCGCCTGCAGTTCCTGATACTCGGGCCGCGACAGTCGGAGGGTTGTTCCAAGCATACCGACTCATAGCATATCCTACTTTCGATTTCAATGTTACAGAGCACTAGTTCAAACTCGCGGGCGGTCGCGAGCGCAAACCTGATCGAGTAGTTTTTTTAACTGCGCATGGCGGAGCGGCATATCGTTGCGATGGGCGGCGGCGGATTCTCGATGGAGCCGCGCAATCCGAAGCTCGACGATTTTGTGCTGAGCCTGGCGCGGCGGCGGCGGCGTCCGCGGGTATGCTTCGTCGGAACCGCGAGCGGCGACAGTGACTACTACATCAGGCGGTTCCACGAAGCATTTCCGCCGTCGCGTGCGGCCGCTACTCACCTTACTTTCTTCGACCGAACAGTTAGCGACCTCAAATCGTTCGCGATGGACCAGGACGTTGTCTACGTCGGCGGCGGCAGCACCGCGAACATGCTCGCAGTGTGGCGTTTGCATGGACTCGACAAAGTCCTGCGCGCGGCGTGGAACGCGGGCGTCGTGATGGCGGGTATCAGCGCGGGCGCGATTTGCTGGTTCGAAGACGGCCTGACAGATTCGTTCGGCATGCCGTTTCGCGGCCTCAACGATGGACTCGGATTCGTGCGAGGCGCGTGCAGTCCGCATTACGACGGCGAAAGGGAGCGGCGACCGGCCTTGATGCGATTGATCAAGCGCGGCTTTCCGCCGACGCTCGCGCTCGATGATGGCGCGGCGGCGCATTTTGTCGGCAGGCGGCTCGAGGAAATCGTCTCTTCGCGTCGGAAGGCGCGCGCGATGCGCGTCGAGCTCATCAAGGGTGCGGTAGTCGAAAGGGCGCTTCCAGTGCGGTACCTCGGCTGATATCAGATGCCAAGGGAGGTTCACTGTATGAGAGCAAATCACGTTCATGTAGGCGTTCGCGATCTGCCGGCGGCCGTCGGTTGGCTCGAGCGGGTGTGGGAGCTCAAGCCAGTGTTCCAGATTCCGCCGATGGCAATTTTCGCGGTCGGCCAGTTCGAACTGTTCGTGGACGCGGGCGATCACGACTCGCGCGCAACGGTTGGATTTGTCAGCGACGATTGCAATCGCGACTACGGTCGCGTCGTCGCGCGTGGCGCGGAAACCGTGAGCGCGCCCGAGGACAAGCCGTACGGCTCGCGGGCCGCTTATGTGAAAGGGCCAGGAGCTTTGACGTTTGAGATCGAGCAGCCCCTCAAGAGATAGCGCATGGCTGAACCCGAGCGAAGTTATATTCCGGCCCTTGGGAAGCGCTGGCTGCTGCCGCTTTATGATCCATTCCTGTGGCTGCTGGGAGCGGACGCGGCGAAACGACCGCTGATCGAACAGGCGGAGATTAAAGCCGGATTCCGTGTCCTCGATATCGGATGCGGCACCGGTTCGATGGCTGTCCTCATCAAGAAGCTGCATCCCGAGACCGACGTCGTCGGAATTGACCCGGACCCGGCGGCGCTGTCGATCTGCAGGCGCAAGGCGAAGCGCGCGGGACTCTCGATCGGGTTCGATCGCGGTTTCGCGGACCACATGCCCTATGCGGACGCGTCGTTCGACCGTGCTTTCTCGTCGTTCATGTTCCACCATCTGGAAGCGGAGGTGAAGTCGGCGACGCTTGGCGAGACTCGTCGCGTGCTGAAGCCTGGCGGCTCGCTTCATCTGCTCGATTTCGTTCGCGAGCACGGATCGCACTCGGGGACAGCCGGAAATGGGCAACTGATCCATCGCAGCGGAGCGGCGGCGGACCGCATCGAAGGCCGAATGACATCGATCATGGACGAGGCGGGACTCGTCTATGCCAGGGAGGTGTCGCGAGGGAACTTTTTCTTCGGACCGATCGCTTACTATCGCGCAAGCAATCCTGCTGGCGGCTGACGGCGGTGGGAGCTGATTTGCGTGACAAGCTGGGGCGGCCTGCTCTAGAATGCGGACCTCAAATGCGGTGAGGATGAGTTGATGGCGGCATCCACGGAAATCGTCGAGATAAAGGCGCGCGAGATTCTCGACTCGCGCGGAAATCCAACCGTCGAAGTTGACGTGCGGCTGCGCGGCGGCGCACTCGGCCGCGCCGCGGTGCCGTCGGGCGCATCGACCGGCGTTCACGAAGCGCTCGAGCTTCGCGACGGCGACCCGAAACGCTACGGCGGCAAGGGCGTGCTGAAGGCGGTCGCTAACGTCAACCGGACGATCGCGGCCAAGCTCAAGGGAGCCGACGCGGCGAATCAGAGCGCGATCGATCGCACGCTGCTCGAACTGGACGGCACCGCGAACAAATCCAAGCTGGGCGCCAACGCGACGCTCGGCATCTCGCTCGCGGCCGCGCACGCATCCGCGTCGGCCAACGGGGTGCCGCTGTATCGGTATCTGAATCCCGACGCGCGCGTGATGCCGGTGCCGATGATGAACGTGGTCAACGGCGGGCGCCACGCGGACTCGAACGTCGATATGCAGGAGTTCATGATCGTGCCGGCCGGCGCGCCCAATATCGCCGAGGCAATCCGGATGGGCGCGGAAGTCTTTCACGCGCTGGCGGCGGTGCTCAAGAAGCGCGGGCATTCGACCAACGTCGGCGACGAAGGAGGCTTTGCGCCCAATCTGAAAAGCAACGAGGAGCCGATCGAGGTGATCCTCGAGGCGATCGCGAAGGCCGGCTACCGTGCCGGCGTCGACGTGTCGATCGCGCTCGATCCGGCGTCGAGCGAATTTTACGAAGACGGCAAGTACGTGTTCGCGCGCGGAGACAAAAGCGCGCGCAGCGCGGAGCAGATGGTCGAGTTCTACGCGGCGTGGCTCAAGAAATATCCGATCGTCTCGCTCGAAGACCCGCTGGCCGAAGATGATTGGGCAGGGTGGAAAATTCTGACGCGCGAGCTCGGCGCGAAGACGCAACTGGTCGGCGACGACATCTTCGTCACCAATCCGAAGTTTCTCAAGCGCGGAATCGACGAGCACGTTGCGAATTCGATCCTGATCAAGCTCAACCAGATCGGCACGCTGACCGAGACGCTCGCCACGATCGAGATGGCGCGCGCGGCGGGCTATAGCAGCGTGATTTCTCATCGCTCGGGCGAGACCGAAGACACGACGATAGCGGACCTGGTGGTCGCGACAGGCGCGGGACAAATCAAAACCGGCTCGCTGAGCCGGTCGGAGCGCAACGCGAAGTACAACCGGCTGCTGAGAATCGCAGAAGAGCTTGGCGCAAAGGCGACGTATCCCGGCGCGGCGGCTTTCAAGCGCGGCGCGGCGCACGGTAAATCGTGATGGCCACGCGGCCGCCGGTCGCAGCGCTGGTGATTTTCGACGGATGGGGAATCAGCAAGAGCCGCGCGTCGAATGCGATCGCGGCGGCGAAGACGCCAGTGATGGACCGGCTCTACGCGACGCAGGCGCACACCGAACTCGACGCGTCGGGCGAGGCGGTGGGACTGCCGCCGGGCGTGATGGGCAATTCCGAAGTCGGGCATCTCACGATCGGCGCGGGCCGCGTCATCTACCAGGACCTGATGCGAATCACGAAGGCGATCGAGAGCGGCGCGTTCGCGCGCAACCCGACGATTGTCGACGCGATCAAGAAGAGCGTCGCGAACGGCACGACGCTGCACATCTGGGGGCTGCTTTCCGACGGCAGCGTGCATAGTCATATCGATCATCTGATGGCGATCCTCGAGGTCGCCGCGGCGAACGGCGCAACCCGGATTGCGGTTCACGCCGTGCTCGACGGACGCGACAAGCCGCCGCGCTCGGCGCTTGCGTTTATCGATCAGCTCGAAGCGAAGCTGGAGCGGCTGGGGCGCGGGCGAATCGCGACGGTCATCGGGCGCTACTACGCGATGGATCGCGACCAGCGATGGGAGCGAATCGAGCGGGCGTGGCGCGCGATGGTCGAAGGCGAGGGCGCGGCGGCGGCGAGCGCGCGTGAGGCGGTCGAGAATTCGTATGCCGCGGGCAAGAGCGACGAGTTCGTCGAGCCGCACGTGATCGGCAGGCGTGCACCGATGGCCGACGGCGACGCGGTCATCTGCTTCAACTTCCGTGCGGACCGCGCGCGCGAGCTGACCGCGGCAATCGCGCTCGACGGCTTCTCCGGCTTCCGCCGCCCGCGCATCCCGAAGGTCGGCTACGTGTGCATGACGGAATATGATCGTTCGTTCGCACTCCCGCTCGCGTTCGGTCCCGAGGACGTGCGTAACACGCTGGCAGAGGTGCTGGCGCGCGCGGGGTTGAGAAATTTGCGCGTCGCCGAGACCGAGAAATATGCGCACGTCACTTATTTCCTCAACGGCGGCGTCGAGAAGGCGTTCCCGCTCGAGGAGCGCGCGTTGATTCCGTCGTCGAAGGTCGCGACCTACGACCTCGAGCCGGCGATGAAGGCGGCGGCGATCGCGACGCGCGTCGCCGAGGAAATCGCGGGCGGCAAGTTGGACGTGATCGTGATGAACTTCGCCAATCCCGACATGGTCGGGCATACCGGCAAGTTCGAGGCGACGGTGGCGGCGGTCGAGTCGACGGACGCGGCGTTGGGCGTCGTGATCGGCGCGCTCGAGAAGCGCGGCGGCGTCGCGCTCATCACGGCGGATCACGGCAACGCGGAATTCATGGCCGATCCAGCGACCGGGCAGGCGCATACCGCGCATACGACGAATCCGGTGCCGCTGATTCTCTACGATCCGAAGTTCAACGGGCGGCTCAAGGACGGCGGGACGCTCGCCGATGTGGCGCCGACGCTGCTCGCGATGCTCGATGTGAAGCCTCCGGTTGAGATGACGGGGCGCGATTTGCGGGTCGATACTGCACGCTGATTGTAGAGCTGCGATCGCATAAGTTCGACCATTCATACCATTAGTTGTGGTCCAGTGACTGATGAACCACCATCGGTAGCTTCGTTCCGTCAAAATTTGTTTTTCGGAACCGAGAGGGATCGTGGCTCGACTTTTAGAGATGCGGGCAAGCGAGTGGCATTGTGAGCGGAGCCCATGGGCGATAAATAGCAAGCCGGGGCGCGCGCGGATAAGGCTGAACAGTTCAGCCCTGAACTTTTGTGGCAGAGAGAAGCGAAATCTTAGATGGCGCGCAGCGCGCTGAATAAGGTCCCTCACCCGACGCTCGAAGACGAGCGTCGACCCCTCCCATCGGGAGAGGGAAAGCTACCAGCGGATTACTTGTTCGTAGATTTTTGGCAACTGGCGCGGTAGAGACGCTATGTCCTCGATTACCAGGTAGCGGGAGGATTGGCACATCTGGCGCAGGTAGTCGTGGCCGGTTTTGTCTACCGTTATGCAGAATGGGAGGACGCCCGCGAGCTCCAGTTCCTTGAGCGCGACCATCGTGTCCTGGATGCCGTAGGCGTTCGAGCGGCGGTCGTGGCCGTAGTCGAAATCCTGCGGGAAACCGTCGCTCAGCAAGATCATGTGCTTGGCGCGCGAGGAGACGTCCTTGAATTTCTCGCGCACGTGACGAATCGCCGCGCCCATCCGGGTTGAGCGCTTGGGCTCGACCGAACCGATGCGCGCTTTCACCTCGTCGCTCAGTTCCTGATCGAATTCCTTGATAACGTAGAACTCGACGTTGTCGCGGCCGTGTCCGGAGAAGCCCATGATCGCGTAGGCGTCGCCGATTTCCTCGAGCGCCTGCGCCATGATGACGAGCGCTTCCTTGTTCACGTCGATGATGCGGCGCGGACGATTGGCGGTTTGCGGGCGGCGCTGCCATGCCTTCATCCAGTCGTCGGCGTCGTCATCGTCGGTATGCTTGCGCGGCTCGCGATGCACGGGCTCGTCGGTCGAGGCCGACATGTCGAGCAGGAACAGGGTGGCGACGTCGCGCGCCTCTTTCTTGCGAGCCTTGTAGAAGCGGCCGTCGGGGGTCTCGCCCATCAGGCGCGCCACTCGCGCCTCGATGGTGCGGTCGAGGTCGATTTCCTCGCCGTCCTCGAGCCCGCGGACCATTCGATATGAAGCCGGCCGGATGCGCTGGAAGTTGCGGCGCACGCCCGGCAGCATTTCGGCGTAACGGAGCAGCGTGTTCTCGTAGAAATCGCCCTCGTCTCCGGTCAGTGGAATTTCGCGCAGCCGGCACCAGTTGCGGCGGTAGTCGTTCAGTACGTAATCCCATTCGTCGTAGGCGTAGTACGAATCCTGGCGCCCGCGCCCGATCATCAGGCGTCCCTGCCCGGTGACGGAACCGACTTCGCCGAGCTGCTCGCGCATCTGCTCGAGCTCGCTGAGCTGCTTGTTGGTCAGCTGAGTCAGATACATGCCGTCGCCCTCGGCGCTGCCATCGCCTTGCGAGGGTTTGATCTCGGCGCCCTGCTCGATGAGCTTGCGCAATTCCTCGGGCGAGAGCGCTCTGCCCTGTCCGCCCTTCGATTGCTTGCCCGAGACGTCCATCTGCACGTTCTGATCGGGCTCACCGCCGCCCTCGCCCTGCTCGCCCTCTTCGCCTTCGCCGGCGGTCTGCGATTCCGAGCCTTTCATTCCTTTGATGAGGTCGTTGCGCATCCGCTCCGCTTCTTCTTCGGTGAGCGGATCGCCTTCACCGCGTTCGCGCGCCTGTCGAATAAGCTCCTGGAGCCAATTGTAGAGCGCGCCGACCTGGCGGACGCTGGTCATAACGTCGGCGCCGCGCTCGCGAACGGGCGCGAAATGATGCGCCGCCATCAGCACCAACGGGGAGTCGAGCGCCTCGCCAGTGGCTTCGAGATCGAGCGCCGCGCGCACCAGCATCGTACTGAGCGACTCGGGATGGAGCCGCGCGAGGAGCGAGCGGTTGAGTCCCGCGATGCGCGGTGCGAGTCCGCGATAACGCCGCGCAAGTTCGGCGTCGATTCGCGCCGACTCCGCCAGCCGCATCAGGGCGCCGGCGAGGCCAGGGTCGTCGAACGACGCGACGAAGCTGTCGATGGCCTCGACGCCGGTCTCGCCGCGCTCTTCGAAGCCCGCGATGTCGGCGAGCTTCAGTTTGAACGTCCCGAAGTCGTGACGCGCCGCCAGATGGGCGGTGGTGACGAAATAATAAATGTAAGCGTCGCCGCGAGTGCCGAACGGCTCGAGCTTCTCGGGCAGATAGATCATTTCGCCGGGCAGGAGCGGGTAGTGAAACGGCAGCATCGGGCCGCTGTTGGCGAGCGAGTCGATGCGGAACTCAAGCGGAAACAGCATCCGCATGAACTTCGTCAGCACGCCCTTTATTTCGAAGAGGTCCTGCGCTTTCTCGGTGGTTTCGGGCATCGTGGTAGTTGATTCTGGCAAGAACCAGTGCAGCGAGCAAATTTGATTGCGCGATGCGGGGAACCTAACCCCTAACCCCTTTCCTTCGAGGGAAGGGGAACCGGTTTATGAGAGTCGTGCGCGATGCCGGAGAAATTCGAACTTCTTTCTTGACAGCACGGTGACGCGCAGATTCTTAAGCGCGTCTTGCCGGCGCCGCGCAAACTGCAATAATCTTACCAGTGGTCTTACCATGCGGTTGACAACAACAACAAAATTATCGAGCAAGGGGCAGATCGTTCTTCCGAAGCCGCTGCGAGCGTCGCATCGATGGAAGCCGGGCACCGAGTTCACCATCGAGGAGCGCGGCGAGGGCATCTTGCTTAAACCGAAAAGCGGCGGCGTGCGGACCTGGCAGTCGATTATCGGCTGCATCCCTTACAAAGGTCCGCGCAAGAGCATCGCGGAAATGGACGAGGCGGTCGCGGCCGAAGCGCGGTCGCGCAGATGACGGCGCTCGACACGAACGTTCTGGTTCGCATTATAACCAACGACGATCGAGCGCAGGCGGCGAGCGCCGCGGCCTTTCTGCTCGCGCAGGAGCGGGTGTTTGTCCCGAAGACGGTGATGCTCGAACTAGAGAGGGTGTTGCGCAGCGCCTATCGGATTGAGCCGAGTGCGGTGGCTTCGGCGTTCCGCGAAATTATGAATGTGTCGAACGTCGAAATCGAAGACGAAGCCGCGGTGACGCAGGCGATCGAATGGCACGCGCGGGGGATGGATTTTGCGGACGCCCTGCACGTCGCCTCGGCCGGTAGCGCGCGGAAGTTCGCGACCTTTGACAATCGGTTACGCAGGCGGCTTCGTCGTATGGGTGTGGTTGAATCAGGGGAGATTTGAATTCACTGACGGCGTTCCATCGCCATCTTCCGCAGCGTGCGCGAAAAATAGTTGACCCAATTCATTCCTTGACTTGGCTGTGAGGCGCAGACTTAGATGATCTCATAACTATGCGCATGACGATCTTTGGCAATCATCGCCGTCTCGCTTCTGTGGCGGCGCTCGGTACCCTTCTATGCCTGGCCGTTTCGACTCCCGCGCGCGCGGGAATGGCCGATGCGGTCAAGGCTCAAACCCTGCCCAACGGGCTCAGAGTGTTGGTGCTGGAAAATCACAAGGCTCCGCTGGCGACCTTCAACGTCTTCTATCGCGTCGGCTCGCGCAACGAGCAATTCGGCAAGACCGGACTGTCGCATCTGTGCGAGCACCTGATGTTCAAGGGCACCAAGAAGCTGGGCCCCGAAGAGTTCTCGCAAATAATCCAGCAGCACGGCGGCGAGGATAACGCGTTCACCGAGGAGGACTTCACGGATTATTTCGAGACGATCAGCAAGGATAAACTCGACGTGCCGATTTCGCTCGAAGCCGATCGGATGGCCAACTTCGAGCCCAAGGAGTTCGACAAGGAGAAGCACGTCGTGCTCGAGGAGCGGCGCCTGCGCACCGACGACAATCCGGAGGACGCGCTCGACGAGATGGTGCGCGCGCAGGCCTACGTGGCGCATCCGTACCACTGGCCGGTGATCGGATGGTTCCACGACGTCGACGGCCTGACGCTGGCCGACGCGATGGCGTATCACAAGATTTATTATTCGCCGCAAAACGCGCTGATCGTGGCGGTCGGCGATTTCAACGGCGACCAGGTGCTCAAGCAAATCAGCGAGGCGTTCGCGGGAATCAAGAACGGCCCCAAGCCGCCGCCGATGACCGACCTGGAACCGCCGCAAACAGGTACCCGGCGCGTCGAACTGCAGCACGCGGCGAATCTGCCGGCGTTCGAAGAGGCGTATCACGTACCGAATATTTTCAGCCCCGACAGTTACGCGCTCGAAGTGGCGTCGGAAATTCTTAGCGACGGGCAGAGCTCGCGGCTGTACCAAAAGATGGTGGTCGAAAAGCAGATGGTGGTCGACATCGGGGCCGGCTACGAGATGAGCTCGTTCGATCCGGGATTGTTCATCGTGTCGGCGCAGATGCGGCCCGGCATCAAGGCGGCGGACACCCAGGCCGAAGTCGAGAAGGAACTCGCCGCGATGCGCGATGCGCCGGTGGGCGCGGAGGAATTACAAAAGGCCAAGAATCTCGAGCAGGCGCAGTTCGTGTTCGGGCAGGACTCGGTCATGCGCGAGGCCGAGATGCTCGGAATGTACGAAATGCTCGGCGACTACCATTTGGTCGACAAGTATATCGACGGAATCGACAAGGTGACCGCGGCCGATGTGCAGCGGGTCGCGAAGACTTACCTGGTCGCGTCCAACATGACCGAAGGCGTGCTGGTACCGACCGGCGTCCTGCCGCATGGAGGCGCCGGACTGAGCGGCGGAGAATTGCGATGAGCGGCACGAGGAATCGACTGAAAATGTTCGCGGGCGTCGCGGCAATCGCGGCGATCGTGCTCGCGGCCACGCCGTCGCATGCGCTCGATATCAAGAAGATGACGCTCAGCAATGGCGCTACCCTGCTGGTTTCGGAAGAGCATCAGTTGCCGATGGTCACGATGATGATCGAGTTCGACGCCGGCACGCGTCGCGATCCCAAGGGCAAGGAAGGGTTGGCCGAGTTGACGGCGCGATGCCTTTCGCAAGGCACCAAGGATCTCACGGCGCCGGAGTTCGATCAGAAAGTCGATTTCATGGGCAGCTCGGTCGACGTGTCGGCCGGGCGCGACTATACGACCGCCTCGATGACGACGCTGAAAAAGTACCAGGGCGAGACGCTCGGGCTGCTCTCGGGAATCCTGATGCAGCCCGGATTGCGCGACGCCGATATCGAGCGCAAACGCGCCGAGCAGGTCGCGGAAATCAAATCGGCGGAAGAGCAGCCGGGCTACACCGCGGACGTGGAGTTCGTCAAGGACCTGTTCGGCGACTCGCCGTACGGACATCCCGGTGCGGGCTCGTCCGACTCGGTCGCCAAGCTGACGAATGACGACGTGCGCGGATTTTATCACGATTACTACAAGCTGGGCGGATCGATCATCGCGGTGGCCGGCGATGTGAGCGCGGACGAAGTTAAAGCATCACTTGAAAAAACGCTGGCAGGCCTCTCCGGAACCGTCACGCCTCAAGCCGACCCGCCGCCGATCAACGTTGCGCCGGGTCTGCACGTGAAGCTGATCGATCGAAGCGTCGTTCAGGCCAACATCATCATGGGTTCCGGCGGCGTGGCACGTTCGAATCCCGATTTTTACCGGCTCAAGGTGATGAACTACATCCTGGGCGGCGGCGGATTTTCCTCGCGGCTGGTGAAGGTGGTTCGCAGCGCGCACGGGCTCGCCTACTCGGTCAACAGCGGTTTCGAGCCGGGCAAGTTCCAGGGCGCGTTCACTATCGGCCTTCAAACCAAAAACCAGAGTTCGACCGAAGCGATCGATTTGATCCTGCAGCAGCTTCGCGAGATCCAGGAAAAGCCGGTCAGCGACGCCGAGCTGGATGGCGCGAAGCAATATCTGATCGGCAGCTTCCCGCTGAACATCGAGCGGCAGAGCGCGATTGCCAGCTTTATGATCCAGATCGAGTTCTACGGGCTCGGGCTCGACTACGCGGAGCAGTATCCGAAGCTGATCGGATCGGTCACCAAGGATGAGGTGCTGGCGGTTGCGAAAAAATATCTGCATCCCGATGCGATGATCGTGGTCGCGGTCGCGAACCAGAGCGACGCGAAGATCAAAACCTCAGATATGGAGAAGGCGGCCGACGCCCCGAGCGCGCAATAGCGCCGCGCTGATCTTCACGATCGGACACTCGACGCATCCGATCGAGCGTTTCCTCGAATTGCTCGGCGCGCATCGCATCGCAATCGTCGCCGACGTGCGATCGTTCCCCAGCTCGAAGCGATGGCCGCAGTTCAACCAGGCGGAACTCTCGGCGTCGCTCGAGCGCACGGGAATCGAGTATCGATGGATCAAGCGGCTCGGCGGCCGGCGCAGTTCGAAGCGCGACGACTCGCCGCATACCGCATGGCAGCTTCCCGCGTTCCGATCGTACGCGGACTACACGGAGAGTGCGGATTTCGAAGACGGCCTGCGCGAACTGACGCAAACGGCCGAGGCTTCGCGCACCGCGTACATGTGTTCCGAAGGCCTTTGGTGGCGATGCCATCGGCGAATCATCTCGGACAATCTCGTGATTCGCGACTGGACGGTCGAGCACATCATGCCAACCGGTAAATTGTCGCCACACGTGCTCGCGCCGTTCGCGCGCCTCGTCGACGGACGAATCATCTACGACGGTGCGGCGAGTGAATCGTAAAACTATGCGGCGGCGCGATGGTTGAGCGCCTGGCGCAGGAAGCCCGCGGTGTACGACGCCTTCACGCCGGCGACTTCCTCGGGCGTGCCTTTCGCGATGACCTGGCCGCCGCGATCGCCGCCCTCGGGCCCGAGATCGATCAGGTAGTCGGCAGTCTTGATGACGTCGAGATTGTGCTCGATCACGACGATCGTGTTGCCCGCATCGGCGAGGCGCCCGAGCACGCCGAGCAGCCGTTTGATGTCGTCGAAGTGCAGGCCGGTGGTCGGCTCGTCGAGGATATAAAACGTGCGGCCGGTGGCGCGCCGCGCGAGTTCCTTGGCGAGCTTGATGCGCTGCGCCTCGCCGCCGGAGAGCGTCGTCGCCGACTGGCCGAGATGAATGTAATCGAGGCCGACGTCGCGCAGGGTCTCGAGCTTCTGGCGAATCGGCGGAACTGAGCCGAGGAATTCGACCGCGTCGAGCACGGTCATGTTGAGCACCTCGGCGATATTCTTGCCCTTGTACTGAATTTCCAGCGTGTCGCGATTGTAGCGCTTGCCCGCGCAGACCTCGCAGGTGACGTAAACGTCGGGCAGGAAGTGCATCTCGATTCGAATGATGCCGTCGCCTTCGCACGCCTCGCAGCGCCCGCCCTTGACGTTGAACGAAAATCGCCCCGGCCCGTAACCGCGCATGCGCGCCTCGGGCAATTGCGCAAACAGCTCGCGTATATGGGTGAACAGGCCGGTGTAGGTCGCGGGATTCGAGCGCGGCGTGCGTCCGATCGGACTTTGATCGACGTGAATAACCTTGTCGAGATGCTCGACGCCCTCGAGCGTCTTGTACGCGCCCGCGCGCTCGCGGCTGTGATTCAGTTTCTGCGAGAGCGCGCGATACATGGTGTCGAGCACCAGCGTTGATTTGCCGGAACCCGAAACGCCGGTGATACAAGTGAAGACGCCGAGCGGAATCGCGACCGTGAGATCGCGCAGATTGTTCTCGTGCGCGCCCTTGACCGTCAGCCATCGGCCCGAGAGCTGGCGGCGGCGCGACGGCACAGGAATCTCGACCTGCCCCGAGAGATACTTGCCGGTGAGCGAGTTCTCGTCGCGCATCACGTCGTCGGGAGTGCCCTGCGAGACGACGTAGCCGCCGTGAATTCCAGCGCCGGGGCCCATGTCGATCAGATGATCGGCCTCGAGCATCGTCTCGCGATCGTGCTCGACGACGAGCACGGTGTTGCCGAGTTCCTTGAGGCGCTTGAGCGTCGCGAGCAGGCGCTGATTGTCGCGCTGATGAAGTCCAATTGACGGCTCGTCGAGGATGTAGAGCACGCCGACGAGGCTCGAGCCGATTTGCGTCGCGAGACGGATGCGCTGGCCCTCGCCGCCGGACAGGCTTCCCGACGGGCGATCGAGAGTCAGGTACTCGAGTCCGACGTCGGCGAGAAAATTCAGCCGCTCGCGAATTTCCTTCAAAATGAGCTTCCCGATTTCCGCTTCCTGCGCGCTGAGCTTCGGCGCGGCGAAAAACGCGAGCGCCTGCTTGATCGACATCGCAGTCACGTCGGAAATCGACTTGTTGTTGAAGCGCACGAACAGGCTTTCTTTCTTGAGCCGCGCGCCGTCGCAGGTCGGACACGGCCGCATGTTCATGTACGCCTCGAGGAACTCGCGCACGCCCTCGGATTCGGTTTCCTTGTAGCGCCGATCCAGCCACTGCAGCACGCCCTCGAAAGTCTTCGAGTACTCGGCGCGATGATGCCCGCGCTGGTAAGCGAACTCGATCTCCTCGGCCCCCGAGCCGTACATGATCGCCTTGCGCACCTTGGCCGGGATTTCCTTCCACGGCGAGTCGAGGCTGAACTTGTAGTGCTTCGCGAGCGCGTCGAGCACGGGCTGCAGATAGTTCATCGTCGCCCACGGTGCGATCGCGCCATCGGCGATGCTCAAGTCCTCGTTCTGCACGACCAGTTCGGGATCGAAGTACATGATCGAGCCGATCCCCGAGCATTCCACGCAGGCGCCATGCGGGCTGTTGAACGAGAACATCCGCGGCGCAATTTCCGGATACGAGATTCCGCAATCGACGCACGCGAAGCGCTGGCTGAAATAAATCTCGCTCTCGTTCTTAGGCCCGTCCAGGCGCTCGACCTTGAGCAGGTCCTGCCCGTATTTGAACGCGACTTCGAGCGAATCCGACAGCCGCTTCTCGATTCCCTTGCGGATCGCGAGCCGATCGACCATCACCTCGATAGTGTGGCGCTGATTCTTGTTCAGCGCCGGCTCCTCGCCCAGCTCGTAGAGCTTGCCGTCGATCTTCACGCGCACGAAACCCGCGCGCTTCATCTCGGACAGCTCCTTGCGATACTCGCCCTTGCGATCGCGGACGATCGGCGCGAGCACGTGAATCCTCGAGCCGTCGGGCCATTGCATGATCCGATCGACGATCTGCTGGACGCTCTGCTGAGTGATTTCTTTGCCGCAGTTGTAGCAGAACGCGTGCCCCACGCGCGCGAACAGCAGGCGCAGGTAGTCGTAGATTTCGGTGATCGTGCCGACGGTAGAGCGCGGATTGCGCGAGGTGGTCTTCTGCTCGATCGAGATCGCGGGCGACAGGCCCTCGATCGAATCGACGTCGGGCTTTTCCATCTGCTCGAGGAACTGGCGCGCATACGCCGACAGCGATTCGACGTAGCGGCGCTGGCCCTCGGCGTAAATCGTGTCGAAGGCGAGCGACGATTTTCCCGAGCCGGAGAGCCCGGTGATCACGACCAGTCGATCGCGCGGAATCTCGAGATCGATATTCTTGAGATTGTGCTCGCGCGCGCCCTTGATGACGATTCGATCGGCCATCGTTGCTTACGCCGCCACCCGCCGCGCGGCCTTTTCACGGCTCAATCCGGCACGCCACGCATATTCAATCGCCGCAATCATGCTCGATGGATTTGCGATTCCCTTCCCCGCTATCTCGAACGCAGTGCCGTGATCGGGCGAGGTGCGCACGAACGGCAAGCCGAGCGTCACGTTCACCGCGCGATCGAACTCCAGTGTCTTGAGCGCAATCAAGCCCTGATCGTGATACATCGCAACCGCCGCGTCAAAATTGAACGCGCCGGCCTTGCGGATGAACGCGGTGTCGGGCGACAGCGGACCGTACGCGTCGATGCCGTCGCGATTCGCGCGGCGAATCGCCGGCGCGATCACGCGGATTTCTTCGTCGCCGAACATCCCGCTTTCACCCGCATGAGGATTCAACCCGAGTACCGCGATTCGCGGGCGCGCAACGCCAAGCGCGCCGCGCAGGTGTGCCGCGAGCAGGCGAATCGTGTCGAAAACATTGCGCTGCGTCAGCGCACTCGCCACTTTTGCAAATCCAATGTGCGCAGTCACCAGCGCGACCGTCAACTCGCCGCCCGCGAACATCATGCGCCACAGCCGCACTCGCGCCAGTTGCGCCAGCAGTTCCGAATGCCCGGGAAAATGATGCCCCGCGCGGTTCATCCAGTCCTTACTGATAGGCGCGGTCACGAGAGCGTCAACCTCGCCGCTCATAGCCATCCGCGCGCCGGTCACGATGTAGTCGAAGGCCGCGCCGCCGCCCTCAACCGTGGGATGGCCCGGGCGAATTGCTCGCGTCGATAAATTCGAGATCGAAAGTACGCCGAGTCCCTTCGTCAGGCGAACCGGCGGCTCACACCGGCGCCACGGTAAGGGCGCCGGCACGCCGCGCAAGCGGGACGCCGCCGCGCGCATCGCGGACAGGTCGCCGACCACCACAATCGACGGCGCGCCGCGGCGGCTCGCGAGCGCGGCCGCCGCCTTGAGGATCACCTCGGGCCCGACGCCCGCCGGATCGCCCATGCTGACAGCCAACAGCGGCGGCGTCTTTCGTCTGAGCGGACGCATCATCTAGTACATGGTCTCGACGTAGTGCTGCTTGACAAGATCGGACTCAATCCACTTCTCGAGCTGCGCGCTGGATTGCTGATCGACCAGCTCAGCGCGAATCTGCGCCTTGACGTCGTTGAGCGGCACGAGGCCGGGCACTTCATGTTCTTCGAGCTTGACGATATGAATGCCGTGGCTGGTGCGGACCGGCGCCGAGACTTCGCCGGGCTTGAGCGGCTTCACCGCGGCCAGGATCTGATCATTGATGTCGGCCGGCGCGAACCATCCGAGTTCGCCGCCGCTGGACTTTGAATCGTCGTCCGAATACACGCGCGCCAGCTCGCCGAAGTCGTCGCCCTTGACGACGCGCGCACGAACCATGTCGGCCTTCTTCTGCGCGGCGGACACTTGCGCCGGCGTCGGGTTGGGCGGCAGCGCGATCAGAACCTGCGCGAGCTTGAGACGTTCCTTGGCGATGGTGAAGTCTTCCTTGTGGGCGTCATAGAAGACCTTGATGTCCGCGTCGGGCACGTTGATTTTCGCGCGGACTTCGGCCTCGATCATCATTGCTTTTTCGAGATCCAGCCGCGCCCGCTTGCGCAATTCATCGTAGCTTATCCCGCTCGCCTGGAGCTGCGTGCGAAATTCCGCATCGCTCAGGTGCTTGTCCATCCGCAATTGCGTGATGTACTTGTCGACCTGCTCTTCGTCGACCTTGTCATCGTACTTCTTCACTTCCTGTTCGAGCAATTTCTCGCCGATCAACGCCTTCACCGCGGTCTTGGCGGTGTCCGAAGAAGCGAAATCGTCGGTCTCGATCGGCTGGCCATGCTGCGATGCGAAATCCTTGACCTCCCGCATCGTGATCGGATCGCCGTCAACGCTGGCGACGACTCGATCCACCGCCGGCGCGCTCGCCTCCGTGTCCTCATCGGCATCGGGCGCCGGTTCTACCGCGGGCGGTGGCGGCGGTTCGTCATTTTTCGCATCGGCGACCTCATCAACACCCGAAGCCGGAACTATCTTCGCCGTCCGCGTGGGGTTGACCGCTCCCTCCGGCTCCTGCGGCACCGTTGGCGCTTGCGGCGGGTTGACGGCGGAAGAGGTTGCCTGCTTCAGAAGCGAATAACCGAAAGAATCGGGTTTGAGAAAATCGATCGAGCAGCCCGAAACTGCGCAGGCAAGGACCAACGCCAGCGACACCGCCAACGCCGCCGCCACACCGGCGACGCCGTGGACGCATCGCGCGCCGGCACGCGGGGACAATCTTCTATTATGCATCAATCTAGTTGACGGCCGGCCCGACTTTCACGGCCGGCCAGTTTTCCAACTTTTCACAGCCCGCCAGGGCCTGCAAGACACCGTCGAGCTGCGCGAACAGTTGCTCGTACTCCGCGGGCTCGATTCGCGCGATTACCTGGTAGGACGGCGTCAGCCACATCGTGCGCCGATTCTGATCCGCGAGCTTCACCAGCCGCGCGGTATCCACCGGCGCGTCGGGATGAAATCTGATCTCAAGCTGCGAGCCCTTGAGAATCGCGCTCAGGATCATGAGCTGCTTCATCTGACGCCGCACGTTCATCGCCGCGATCAGATTCTCGATCAGCGTCGGCACCGGGCCGAACCGGTCGCGCATCTCGTCGCGAATCTCGCCGAGATCCTCCTCACGCTGCGCCCGCGCGAGCCGCCGATAGAGTACCAGCCGCTCGTTCTCGTCGGAAACGTAAGCCTCGGGAATGTATGCGGGCACCGCGATTCGCAGCTCGGGCTCGAAGTCGGGGCGACTCGGCTGGCCGCGCAGCTCGGCGATCGCCTCTTCCATCATCTCGGTGTAGAGCTCGAACCCGACCGCCGCGATCTCTCCGTGTTGCTCGTGGCCGAGCAGGTTGCCGGCGCCGCGATGCTCGAGGTCGGCCATCGCGAGCTTGAAGCCGCCGCCGCTCTCCGACTCGACCAGCTCGCGCAGCGCATCGATTCGCCGCTTGGCGTCGCGCGTAATGATGTGCTCGCCGGGAATCAGCAGGTACGCGTACGCCTTTTGGCGCGAACGGCCGACGCGGCCGCGCAACTGGTACAGCTGCGCGAGACCAAAGTGATCGGCGCGATTGATGATCATCGTGTTCGCGTTGGGAATATCCAGGCCCGACTCGATAATTGCGCTGCAGACCAGCACGTTGACCCGCTTCTCGATAAAGTCGCGCATCACGTCCTCGAGCTGGCGCTCCTTCATCTGGCCGTGCGCGATAGCGGTCCTGGCCTCGGGCACCAGCGAGCGCAGATGACTGGCCATGTAGTCGATATTCTCGACGCGGTTGTGAACGAAGAACACCTGGCCGCCGCGGTTGAGCTCGCGAAGGATTGAATCGCGGATTGTAGCGTCGTCGAAATGCGCGACGAAGGTGCGAATCGCCTGCCGGTCCGGCGGCGGCGTCTGGATCACCGAGAGATCGCGGATGCCGAGCATTGCCATGTGCAGCGTGCGCGGAATCGGCGTCGCCGTCATCGTCAACACCGGCACCAGCTTCTTGAGCTTCTTGATTCGCTCCTTGTCGACCACGCCGAATCGATGCTCCTCGTCGATCACCAGCAGCCCCAGCCGCGGGAACTGCACGTCGCTCGAAAGCAGCCGATGCGTCCCGATGACGATGTCGACCTTGCCGCGTCCAGCCTCCTCGATCACCGCGCGATTTTCCTTGTGGCTGCGAAACCGCGAGACCATCTCGACGCGCACCGGGTAATCCTTGAAGCGCTCTCGGAACGTGTTCCAATGCTGCTCGGCGAGGATCGTCGTCGGCACCAGCACGGCGACTTGCCGGCCATCCATCACCGCGATGAACGCCGCGCGCAGTGCGACTTCGGTTTTGCCGAAGCCCGCGTCGCCGCAGATCAGGCGATCCATTGGCTTGGCGCGCGTCAGGTCGCGGATCACGTCGTCGATCGCCGACTGCTGGTCGGGAGTCTCTTCGAACTCGAAGCGCGACGCGAACTCCTCGTAGTCAGCGCCCGGCGCCGGGTATGCGTGCCCTTCCATCACTTCGCGCGCCGCGTAGATGTCGAGCAGCTCGGCCGCCATCGCGAGCACCGCCTGCCGCGTGCGCCGCTTTACCTTTTCCCACGAGCCGCTGCCGAGCTTGTCGAGCTTGGGTTCGGCATTGTCGCCGCCGATGTATCGTTGAACGAGATTTATCCGCTCGACCGGCACGTACATCGTGTCGTTGCCCGCGTATTCGAGATTCAGAAAGTCGCCCTCGACGTCGGCGACCTTCATGTGCCGCAGGCCGCGGTACTTCGCGATGCCGTGATCGATATGCACGACGAAATCGTCGGGCTTCAATTCCTCGAGATTAAGCAGCGCGCCCTTCGCCGTCGGACGCCTGCGCCGGCGCAGTCGCGGCTCGCCGAAAATTTCCTCTTCGCTGTAGATGTAGAGACCGTCGTCCTGCAGAACGACGCCGGCCGAAATCTCGCCCTCCATGATCGCGGGCCGGTAATCCGGCCATTCCATCAGCGCCGACAGGCTCTTGCATTCGACGTTGACCTCGAGGTCCCACGCCTCCAGGTGACGGCGCAGGCGCGCCACCTGATGGGGACCCTCGACGATCATCAGCGAGCGACCCTGTCCGCGCTGGACTTCGCGCAGCTCCGTCGCCAGCGGCTCGAAGCTCGGCGGCGTCCGCACTCCGCTCAGTTGGTTCGATCCCAGCCGCAAGCTCGCCTGCGACTTGACCTCGACCGGCACCGCCCATCCCTCGCGCGGCGCCACCATCGTCACCAGCGAGCCGACCTCGACCGCGGTGAAATTTCCGAGCGCGCTCTGGAACGTATCCGCACCGAGGAACAGCGAGTCCGGCGCGGGATGGAACGCGGGCTTGTGCGCCGCCGCCGCGGTCTCGTTGTTTACGGTTTCAGCAAAGCGATTTGCCTCGGCCAGCACGCGCCCCGGGTCGACCAGCCACAGCAGCGTGCCCGCCGGCATGTAATCGAACACGCTGTCGAGCGCGCGCCCATACGCATACGGCATCAGGAGTTCCGCGCCGGGAAAGAGGAGACCGTTCTCGAGCGCCTCGGACAGTTCCGCGGCCTCTTTGCGCACCATCCCGATTTCCGCGGCCCGCAACACGACCTGCTCGCGCAGCTTGGGATCCTTCAGCGCAGACGGCGGCACGTAGCGAGTTCGGGTGATCGTCGCCTCGAGCAGCTCGCCGCCCGAGCGCTGGTCGTCGGCGTCGAAGTGACGTATCGACGTGATCACATCGTCTTCCAGCTCGATGCGAATCGGATCGCGGTACAGCGGCGAGAACGCATCGACGATTCCGCCGCGCACGCTGAAGTCGCCCGCCTCTTCGGTCTGCGGCACCCGCTGATAGCCGCACGCCGCGAGCGCCTCGACCAACGCCTCGAGATCCAGCCGATCGCCAATCGCGACCTTGACGATCGATTCGTTGAACACAGTGCGCGGAATCGTGCGGGTCATCAGCGCTTCGGCTGACGTGACGACCAGCGGCGACTCATGCCGAAGCATCGCGAACAGCGCCGCCAGTTGCGACGCCTGCGCGTCGGTCGGCGGCGACAATTGCGCCATCGGCTTTACTTCCCACGAGCGAATCAGGTGCACCCGGCGCGTGGCGGCGTCCGCGTCTGCTGCCTCACCGAGAAAAAACGCGACCTCGCCCGCCAGCGCCTCGGCTTCCGGAGCCGTCGACGTGACCGCGACGATCGGACGCGTTAGCCGCATGAGCATCTCGCGAATCATCAGCGCGCCGGCCGCGCCACGCAGTCCCATCACCGGGAATCGGCGTTCGGTATTTGCCGCGAGCCGCGCTTCGAGTTCGCCGGCTGCTTCTTTTAGACTGCGTTGCAACTTTTCCCGATCCGAATACGCAAATTCGCCCTGCGGCGATGCGCGCGAGGAGCGCACACGCCGCTGGCGTCAGAAAAACATTAGCAGAAAACCGCGCGCGAACCGCGAACGCGCGCTGAGAAAGACGCGAAAAAAAGAGAGGAACTAATTTAATGTGAAACCCGCGGTGGGTTTCACGCTTCCTTCGGCAGGGGTGACCCCTGCACCCGGTATCAAGATCAAGATGCGGGACTTCGTCCCTGTTAGAACTTGGTTAGGGGGAGGCTGGCGAGTCCGCGTGTGGCTCAATTCACTTCGCTTTCGGTCGCCACTGACGGCGCCGCGGCCGGCGATGATCCCGGTGGCGTGATTTTGTTGCCTGCCGCGTCGGTTTCGTAATCGATATGCAGCGCTATCCGCATCGTGCGATGGTAGCCGCCGGGCAGCGGCCGGATCACCGTGATGTAAGTCGTGTCGCCCGGTTTCAGATGGCCGAGCGCGTGAAGAATCTCCTCCTTGGTTCGTACCCGCACATCGTCAACCGCTACGATCAGGTCACCGGGCGTGCCCAACGCACCCGAGGCCCGTAGCAACGGAAATGTGATGAGCGCGACGGGGCCGAGCAGCACACTCCCAAGCGCGCCGAGGTCGCCCGAAGGTGTGCTTCCCGTTCTTCCGACGAGACCGGCACGCGCGGCAGGACTGTTCGGGTAGACGCTCACGACTTCGAATCCATGCTCCTCCATCCCGAGATAGCACTGCGTCGTATATTCCAGATCGACCCCGAGGTAAGGCCGGTGGCTGTCCTCGGAATCGTGCGGATGGAAATTGCGATTGAGCCTCGCGACCTCGTCTTCTTTCGATTGGCGAAACGCGCGCTGCTCTGCCGTCTCGCTGCCGTCGGGCGCCGGAACCTTCGCCGACGGTTGCCGCCCTATCTCCAACGTCGTCGGCTCGCCCGGCTGTCCCCCCGGAATGATCCGAGTCGCGCTATCACTCGGCTGTGGCGCCGGGACTTGCTGAGTCCCGCTGTCGTTCGGTTGCGCCACTATCGACGGCGAAGCGGTGCCGTTGGAAATGTCCACCGCGAGGGCTGCGGATGAAGACAGCAGGACGACCAGCAGCGGCCAGCCGATGAGGACGCTCGGACTTCGCATGACCGATCACCTCAATGCAATTTTGCGCTCAGTCCCCGATACTAAGTCCGATTTGAATCAGTCTCAAGGCGGAAAATGACGCGTCGGCGCGCCACCGCCGTATCGAAGGAACAATGGTGAAATGAAATCGCGCTAGTGCGTGTAGCTGTCGCCGGCCGGCGGCGCCGCATTCGCGATTGGCTCGCCCGCCGCGCCGACATGCACCGCGATCTTGATCGTCCTATGCGGCACGCGGTCGCCCTGTCCGTCCGGCCTGATCACCGTGAGGTACATCGTGTCGCCCGGCTTGAGTCGCGCCATCGCGTTCTCGAGATCGCTCTGATCGCGCACGCGCTTGTCGTCAACCGCGACGATCAGATCCCCTCCCTGACCCATCGCTCCCGAACTCCCGAGCGCCTTGGTCGCGAGAATCGAGCCGCCCGGAATTATTCCGCTCAGCGTCGAGAGCGCCGCGCCGACCGCGGTAACTCCGGAGCGCGCCTGCATGCCGGCCTGCGCCGCCGGACTGTTGGGATCGACGGTCAGCACTTCGAGCCCGTGCTCCTCGCCTCCGAGATAGCACATCGTCGTGTATTGCACCGTGATTCCCAGGTACGGCCGCGCGTGCGGCTGATAGCTGTTGCCGTTACCGTTGCCGTTAGCATCGCCGGTGCCGTTCTCGGTGCCCTGGCGGAAATTAGGTTCGATCGACGCGTTGTCCTCGTCTTGATTGAAATTCCGGTCGCTGGGGATTTCCTTGACTGCGGGCTTCGGCGCCGCCAAACCGGGCTGCGGCGCTATTTCGAGCGTCGCGTCGTCGCTGCCGCCCTGCCCCGCAAGTCCGTGAGTCGCCGTCGAGGAATCGCTGCCGCCCTGCGAGCCATTTTGCGAGTCCTGCGTCTGCGCGACCGCAAGATGAGACAGCGCGAACAGCGCGGCCGTCGCCACTCCCAGGGTGAATACTTTCTGCAGCTTCATCTAATCGCGCCCGCGATCGGCCAGCTGATCGCGTAGCTCACCAAATATAGGCCCGCCGCGCGATCTCCTCAAGCTGGACGATTTCTCCTTGAAGGCCGCGCGAAGCCGTGCGAAAGTTTTGATGCGTTCGATGAAAATAATATCCACAGTTGCGCTACAACCAACCCAGCGCGCGGCAATCGCCAGCGCGGTGCCGGGCGCCGAGGTGCTCGACCGGCAAATCCGATCGCCCGAGGAGTTCGGCGAGCTGGTGAAAGGCGGATGCGACGTGCTGCTGACGTTCCGGCTGCCGCAAGACGCCACGAAGCGAGCGCCCGGGCTCAAATGGATTCAACTGCTCAGCGCCGGCGCCGACCGCATGCTCGACGGTCCGCTCAAGGGCAGCTCGATACCGCTCACGACCGCCAGCGGGATTCATGCGACGCCGATCGCGGAATACACGATGGGCTCGATGCTGGCGTATGCGCATCGGATCCATCTCGCGATTCGCGCGCAGATTCGCCACGAGTGGTCGCGCTCGCGCAATTTGAGCGAAAACAGCGACGAGCTCCGCGGGCGCACGATTGGAATCGTTGGCTACGGATCGATCGGCAGGGAAACGGCGCGACTCGCGCAGGCATTCGGGATGACGGTGCTGGCGTTGAAGCGCGACCCCACGCAGCGACGCGACCCGGGATGGTGTCCGGCTGGGCTGGGCGATCCGGAAGGTGCGATACCCGCGCGCTTCTTCGGTCCCGAGCAATGCGAGTCGATCCTGCGCGAGAGCGACTACGTGTCGGTCACGCTGCCACTCAGTGCACATACGCTCAAATTCATCGGCGCGCGAGAAATCGCCGCCATGAAACTCGGCGCCTACCTCGTCAACATCGGGCGCGGTCCGGTGATCGACGAGGCCGCGATGGCCGCCGCGTTGAAGGCGGCCAAAATAGGCGGCGCGGGGCTGGACGTGTTCGAGCATGAGCCGCTAGAAGCCACGAGCCCGCTGTGGGATATGGAGAACGTGATTCTGACGCCGCACATCTCCGGCGACAGCCGCGACTACATGGACAAGGCCTGCGAGCTATTCGTCGAAAATCTAAAACGCTTCGCCGCAAACCGCCCGTTACTGAACCTGGTAGATCCCAACCTCGGCTACTAGCGCCTGTTAGTACTGGGTGCAGGGGTCACCCCTGCCCAAGGAGGTGCGGAACCCACGGTGGGTTCCGCATTAAATAAAGATTTACCCTTACCGACTCCTCAACGCCGCAAGGAATCTCTCCTTCAATCCCTCGAATGGCCCGTTAGACATGAACAGCGCGACGTCGCCTGCGCGTGCGTCGGCTAGCATCCGCTCGAGTATCTCATCGTTAGACGCGCACGCGATCGCGTGCGCTCCGCGCGCACTGATCGCACTCGCCAGCGCTTCCGTCGCCAGCCGTTCGTCCGGCGCGATCGGATCGTTCTCCTTGAAATACACCGGCCCCAGGTAAACGTGCGACGCTTTGTCGAACGCGGCCGCGAACGCGTCTTGAAAAACGTTGCGCCGCGCAGTATTCGAGCGCGGCTCGAACGCCGCGAGTATCCTCCTGCCCGGGAACCGCTCGGCGATCGCTTCGAGCGTGACGCCAATCGCCGTCGGATGGTGCGCGAAGTCGTCGACCACCGTCACGCCCGCCGCTTCTCCTATCACCTGCTGCCGGCGCACGACGCCCTTGAAGGTGCGCAACCCTCTGGCAATCTCGTCGCCGGAGATTCCAAACGCGCTCAGCAGCACAAAAACACCGAGTGCGTTAGCGACGTTCATTCGGCCGCCAATCGGCAGATGGATCGACTCGTGGATTCGAGCGCCGTCGCGCGTCACTGCAAATCTCGCTCCGTCCGCGCCCACCGTAATTTCGGTCGCACGGTATTCGCCCTCGCGCAGCCCATAGGTCAGCCGCCGCGCGCGTGCGCCAGCGCTGACCTCCAGCGCGTGCGGAAAGTCGGCGCATACCGCGAGCACTCGCGACGAATCCATCTGCTCGACGAGCGCCCGGAAGCTCGATTTCACATGCTCGAGGTCGCGATAGATATCGGCGTGATCGAATTCCACCGCCGTGATAATCGCGCCGTTGGCCCGGTAGTGCAGAAACTTCGGCCCCTTGTCGAAAAACGCCGTGTCGTACTCGTCGCCTTCGATTACGAAGTCGGCGCCGCCGCCAAGCCGGTAGTTGGATCCGAAATCGCTCGCCACTCCTCCCACCAGCATCGAGGGATCGCGCCCCGCCGCGTCGAGCACGTGCGCCATCATCGCGGTAGACGTGGTCTTGCCATGCGTCCCCGCGACCATCAGTACGCGCCGGCCGTTCAGAAAAAAATGCCACAACGCCTCGGGCATCGAGACGTACGGAATCGGCGAAGCGAGCAGCGCAACGGCTTCGGGATTGGTCGGCACGATCACATTGCCCATCACCACCAGGTCTGGCGCGGGCGAAAGGTTCGCCGGCGAAAATCCCATCATCACTCCAACCCGCGAATTTCTGAGCAGCGACGCCGTCGGCTCGTAGAGCTGATTGTCGGAGCCGGTGACCGAAATCCCGCGCTCGACCAGCATCCCGGCCAGCGCGGCCATCGCGGTGCCGCCGACTCCTGTCAGATGCACGCGCCGGACCGTGACCGGAATGAGCGCGAGGCGCGCCGCACTGACCGAATCAGCCACCGCCGAGCGCATCCATGATCAAATCGTGAATCTTCGGGCGGAAGTCGCGAATCTTCTGATTGTCGCGCCGCGGATGGACCCGGTTGGTCATCATCGAGATCGCAATTTCGCTCTCCGGCTCGATCCAGATCGAAGTGCCGGTGAATCCGAGATGGCCCACTGCCGCCGGCGAAAAGCGATGCCCAGAGCTGGAATGCTCCGACGTGGGCGTGTCCCATCCGAGCGCCCACGTCGAACCGGAGACGGTCTTATCGCGCGTCCAGAACTCGCGAATTATTTTCTGCGGCACGAGATCCGAGCGCCCCGCGTAACACGCGATCAGCTCGCTCGCGATACGATCGACCTCGCGCACCGGCGCGAACAGCCCCGCATGACCCGCTACTCCGCCCATCGCGAACGCGTTCTCGTCGTCCACCTCGCCGACCAGCAGCCGCTTGCGCGAAGGACAATGTTCGGTCGGCGCGAACATGTCGGCGACCGGCTCCAGCCGCCGCGAGCGCACGTGCGAGATATCAATATAGTCGGTCGAGCGCAGGCCCAGCGGCCGGAATATTTTATCGCGGCAGTATCGGTTGAGCGCCAGGCTCGAAACCCTTTCGATCGTCTCGCCCAGCATGATGAACCCGAGATCCGAGTAGATCGTTTTGGTCGCGGGCGTGGCCTCAGGCTTCTCGCGATGTATCTCATCGTAGGCGAACTCCTTGGCGCCGTAGCTCGCCATGAAGTTGACCCGCCCGCCTTTTTCGATATCCGCGATCCGCTGGTAGAGCGGCCGCCACGCCGCCAGGCCCGAGCAATGCGCCAGCAGATGGCGAAACGTGATGACGGTCTTGCCATGCACGCCGAAGTTCGGAAAAAACCGCGTCACCCGATCGTCGATGCGAAACTTGCCATCGCGCGCCAGGATCATCAGCGCCACCGTCGTCGCCAGCGCCTTGGTCAGCGACGACAGGTCGTAGACGGTTTCCATTTTGACCGGCGAACGGGTCGGCTCGAGCGATCTGAATCCGAACGCGCCTTCGAACGCGACCTCCGTGCCGCGCCGCACGACCACCGTCGCGCCGGGAATCACCCGCTGCTCGACCGCGTCGTTGAGCGCCTGCTCGACCTCACTCCATCCCAACGCCCGATCCTCCGAAAGTAAAAGCCGCTACCGCGTCACGGCCGACTCAGTAAAGATAATTCGGCGCGCACCGGACTCGATTCGCGCCGCCACGCCGAACGGAATCGTAAAGTTCTCGGTGCCATGCCCCGCCTCGATGCCGTACAGCACCGGGCATCCGAGCCCCGCCGTCTGCTCGGCCGCAAAGCGCGCAATCATCCGCGTCTCCTGCTCATCTCCGTCGATCGCGCGAATCGCGCCGAAGACGATTCCCGCCAAACGCTTGAGCGCGCCGCTCTGGCGCAATTGCACGAGCATCCTGTCGATTCGGTAGGCCTTCTCGCCCGTGTCTTCGAGGAACAGGATTCGCCCGTCGAAGCGCGGCTCGAACGGCGTGCCGATCGTCGCGACCAGCACCGACAGGCAGCCGCCGATCACCTCGCCATCCGCGCGCCCCGGATGCATCGTTTCGTGCGCTTCGAGCTCGAAGCCGTCGAGCTTGCCGCTGAACAGGCCTTGCATGTGCTCGAGCGAACGCGGACTGAGCCCTCGCGCAAAATCCATCGCGACCATCGGCCCGTGAAACGATACCATCCCCGCCAAATCCACCAACGCGTTGAGCAGGAAGGTTGCGTCCGAAAAACCGACGAAGATTTTTGGCGTACCGGCCATCGCCTTGAAGTCCAGCAGCGGCAGCAGCCGGCCGCATCCGTAGCCGCCGCGCGCGGAAAAAATCGCCTTGACCTCGGGGTCCGCGAAATATTCTCGAAGCTCGTTTGCCCGCTCGCGATCGTCTCCCGCAAGGATCCCCGAACGCGCCAGCGCACGCTCCGAGACTTTAACCCGATAGCCCATCGAGCCGAGCATGTTGACGCCGCGCTCAAGATGCGCCCGCTCGATCGCCGCGGCGGGCGCGACGACCGCAACTGTATCGCCGGGTCTAAGCGCGTTGGGTTTGATCGGTTTGCGAATCACGCTATCTCGCCCCGAATCCTACCAGAAGGAAGGCGCCAACGCCCGCTAGCTACGCGTATTCCCGTCTTCCTTCGGATCAATCGTCGGCGCCCGCGACGGACGGCGCCGCATGCTCGGCCATGCCGGTCAGCGAGCCGACTTCGGAAAACGCGAGCAGCGCCGCCGTGACCCACAGACCCGCCGCGCCGATCGCGATCGTCGCGCGCAGTCCGATAATTCCTCCCGCCAATCCCGCGACCAGTTGCCCGACCAGCACGCTGCCGAGACCGACGAAGCGCAGGCTCGCATTCACGCGGCCGAGCATCGGTTTGGGCGTGACCGTTTGGATCAGGCTGACCGCGTTGATGAAGTACACCGTCGCGGCGCAGTCACCGACTAGCTGCTGCGCGACCAGCAGCGCAATTGAACCGGGACCGGCGCCTCGCGCTATCGGCAGCAGCATCAGCGCGACGCCCTCGAGCGCGAGTCCCGCCACCATCGCCATCCCCGTGCCGAGAGTATCGGCCGCCCTCCGCGCGGCGAGCGCACCGAACAGAGAACTCGCGCCGCCGACCGCGAAGATCACACCGAGGATGCCGGGCTGGAAGCCGAGCGCGTTGATGACGAACAGCATGTACATCGTGGAAACCAGGCTGTTCGCGAATCCGCCCACGACCGCGATCATTCCGAACGCGCGCAGACGCCCGTCGCTGAAAATCCGTCGCGCGCCAGCCGCGATCTCGCGGGCCACGCTGGTATCGCGAGCGCGTGGTGCGGGTGGAGGCTCGGGCTTGCGTATCATCGCAATCGCGAGCGCCGATGCGAGAAATGAAATCGCATCGATCAGAATCGCGAACGGCGCCGTCAGCCACTGGACCAACCAGCCGGAAAGCGCGAAGCCGCCCGCTTCGGCGACTCCGGCGCTGGCCGTGAGCTTGCTGTTCGCGTCGAGCAGATCCTCGCCCGCCACCAGCGACGGCAGATAGGATCGGTAGGCGACGTCGAAAAATAAATCGAGCGCCGAGTACGCGAGGATTACCGCGTAGAGCTGCGGCATCGTCAGCGCAGCGAACATCGCCGCAATCGGTATCGTCCCCAACACGATGAAGCGGCCGATATCCGTACCGATCAGAATTGGGCGGCGGCGGATTCGATCGACCCACACGCCTGCAAACAAGCCCAGCACGAGAGTCGGCACAATTCGAGCCGCCGCGAGGATACCCATCTGGAGTGGACTCGCCTTGAGCGCGATCACGGCCGCAAAGCTAATCGCGACATCGCCCATCCGCGTGCCGAACAGCGAGACCGTTTCTCCAGTCCACAGTTTCATGAAGTCCGCGTGTTGAAATAGCACGCTCCGGCGCCGCGCGGAGCCGCCGATTGATTCTTTGTCTTTTTCGTCCAAGTGCATCGCAAATCTCACGCGCGGCGCACCGCGCCAAACCTCCTAAAAAGAGAAAAAGCCCCGGGCATCGACGCCCGAGGCTCTTTCAAGCCAGCTTTCGAAGTAGCCCTCACCCACCAGGTGGTCGGTTGTTATGTATGATGAGGGTGACTTTCACGGGATTCTCCGATTTCTGACTGGCCGCGAGACTACTTCCGGGGCGCGAACACGTCAAGAAACCGGATCAGTCGAACTTGAGAACGATTTTCCCGAAGTGCTCGCTCGCCTGCATCATGCGATGTGCCGTCGGTGCGTCGGCGGCCGGGATCACTTTGTAAATTGGCGGCCGCAGTCTGCCCGCCTCGAGCGCAGCGCCGAATTGCTCGAGGAACGACGCGACGATCTGCGCCTTCTCGGCCGCTGGACGCATACGCAAAGTCGAGCCGAAGATTTTCAGATGGCGCCGCAGCACAGCCGCCAGATCGAGCTCGCCGCGCGTCCCGTTCATCAACCCGATCAGGACCAATCGCCCGCCTTGCGCGAGCGACTCGATATTTCCCGCCAGGTAGGCGCCGCCGATGCTGTCCAGAATCACGTCCACGCCGCGCCCTTCTGTCGCCGTCCTCACCGCCGGCGCGAACGGCCCCTGCTTGTAGTTGATCGCGACGTCGGCGCCCAGCTTGCGGCATTGCTCGCATTTCTCGTCCGCGCCAGCAGTTACGATCACACGCATGCCAGCTTCCTTAAGCAGTAGAATCGACGCGGTGCCGACGCCGCTGCCGCCGCCATGAATTAATGCGCTCTCACCGCGCTTGATGCCGGCGAGCATAAAAAAGTTCAGGAACGCGGTCAGGAAAACTTCGGGGATTCCCGCAGCTTCCTCGAAACTCAGCGCCGCGGGAATCTTCATCGCCGATCCGTAATGCGCCGCGGCCTTCTCGGCGTAGCCGCCGCCCGGCAGCAACGCCATCGCGCGATCGCCGATTTTCCAGCCCGTGACCGAGGCGCCAACCGCGACGACTTCGCCCGCGCACTCCATCCCGATAATTTCCGACGCACCCGGCGGAGGCGGATAGAATCCCTGGCGCTGAAGCAGGTCCGCGCGATTGACGCCGGCTGCGCGCACGCGAATCAGAATTTCATCGGGCTTGATCGACGGCTCGGGAACTTCGCCGATTTTGAGCGCGTTTTCATCGCCGGGTTTCTCAACGATTACTGCTTTCATCATCTGTATATCATCGTAACTGGAATTGGTTTCCAGCCGTTGCCGTCGTAGTGAAACTTGCACTGGTCGAATGTCGGCGAGCTGAATTGCGGCACAACGTTGTTCGAAAATCCGTAGCCCTCGAGCGGGTAGCCGACGAAATTCGATTTGAACTTGCCGCTGCCATCTTCGTCGTGGAAGAGCGTGACCGCGTAGTCGCCGGCCGCAAAATTTCCGTTGAAGACGCACTCGCCGCCGGCATTCTTAATCGGCGCCGTGACGTGCTTCAAGATGTGCGAGTCGTCGCGCGGGAAGCCGTCGGGCCCCGGCCACAGCGAGCAGACCAATTGTCCCTTGTTGTTTCGAAGCCCGGTGATTTCCACCTTGATACCCTTCGACGCATCTTGCGCTCGCGACACGGCCGGCATCGCAACCGCTGCCAGTAACAGTACAAGCGCGATCGCCTGGATCTTCACTCTCATCAAATTGCAGCTCCATAAACGAAGAGGGTCCACGAGGACCCTCTCACGCATGCAAGTCCCACTAACTGCGAGCGACTCGTCAGTTGTAGTTGTTGATTACCGTGACGCCGACGTTCTGGAACGTGTTCATCTCATTGAAAATCTTATTGATGCCGTCGAGCCCGCACGTCCCCGTCACCATCGCCTTCGGCGTGACCTTCTTCGCTTCGACCATTTGCAGCATCGCGGGATAGTGCGACGCCTGCATCCCGAGCGATCCGATCAACTGCAGTTCCATCGTGACGATCCGATCGATCGGCATCGGTATCTCGCCCTGCTCCGCAGCGGTCGTGAGCCCAATCTGCAGATGACGTCCCTGCTTGCGCAGGCTCATGATCGCATTGCGGCAGGTGGCCGCGACGCCGAGCGCATCGACCGCGACGTGCGCGCCACCGCCGGTGATATCGAAAATCGCGCTCAGGGGATCGGTCTTCTTCGCGTTGATTACGTGCGCCGCGCCCATGCCCTTGGCGAGTTCGAGCTTGGCCGAGTCGAGATCGACGCCGATAACGTTGGCTCCCATAGCGGCCGCGATATTGATCGCCGACAGCCCGATCCCGCCGCATCCATGCACTACCACCCACTCGCCCGGCTTCACTTGCGCGCGATCGACGACGCCGTGAAACGACGTCATGAACCGGCAGCCCATCGAGGCCGCCTCGACAAAGTCGATGCTCGCGGGGAGATTCACGAGGTTCATATCGGCGAACGGCACTGCGACCAGGTGCCCGAATCCGCCGTGATACGAAAATCCCGGCAGCAGCGGCGTAAGGCATACGTTGGATTGCCCGTTGCGACAGTACTCGCAAGTGCCGTCGCCCTGGCTGAACGGCACCACGACGCGCGCGCCCTTCTTGAAGTTGCGCACGTCCTTGCCCGCTTCCTCGACGATGCCCGTGAACTCATGCCCGAGGATCGAGCCGGGCGACGCCGCCAGCCCCATCCAAGTCCAGTCGCCCGACCACGCGTGCCAGTCGGAGCGGCAGATGCCGTTGGCCTCGACGCGCACGATCGCGCTAGTCGGCGCGCATTCGGGATCGGGAACCGTTTTAACGACGAGCGGCTTCTTGGTTGCCTCGAATACTGCTGCTTTCATTGCTGTCTCCTTGACGAAATCAATTTTCGATATAGCGCCTTCTAACAAGTTCTAAAAGGGTAGCGGGTGCAGGGGTCACCCCTGCCGAAGGAAGTGTGAAACCCACCGCGGGTTTCACATTTAATAAAGTGATTTAGCCTTCCCCCTCCTAAAGCAGCCGCGCGACGACCTTCTCGAACTCCGCCGGCGTATGCGCGTCGATATCCACCGGATGCAAGTCGACGCCTGCCTCGTCCTGCGCCTTGAGCCGCTCGACCGCGCCTTCTATCCCACCTATATAACCCAACTCGCTGAGCAGCTTCGGCGATAACGCCGCGGTGCCCGCCTTCGAGCCGCCCGCGTCCCACGCCTGCTTGACCTTCTGGACGTCGTCGCCGAAGCCGAAGCGCGTGAGTTGCTCCGAATAGAATGTGCCCATGCGCGCGGCGTAGAACGCGACGTTGGCCGCGTGTCCCGCGACCGCGCGATCGACGTTCGCAGTAACAGTCACGTGTCCCGGCGCCTTCACCGCGACCGCGCGCGGCTCGCGTCCCGCGCTCGTCGCAATCTCACGGAAATCCGCGATCGCCTTCCTGAGCGAGTTGATCGGGATCATCACCGGCAGCCATCCGTCGGCTTTCTTCGCGGTGAACTCGACGCTCTTCTTGTTGAGCGACGCGATCCAGATCGGGATATGCTTGCGCGGTGTCTCGAAGCGCATCGTGAAGCCGCGCTGCAGCTTGAAGACCTTGCCTTCGTAGTTGAGCGGCGTCTGCGACATGATCATGTTGATAATTTCCACGTACTCCTTCATCCGCGTCAGCGGCGGATTGAACGGGACGCCGTGGAAATGTTCGATCACCTGCGGGCCGCTGGTGCCGAGCCCGATGATCATGCGGCCGTTGCTCAGCTCGTCGAGGGTGCCGAAATGCTGCGCGAGCGCGGCCGGCGTGCGCGAATAGATATTCACGATCGAGGTCGCGAGCTGGATCTTGCTGGTATGCTCGGCGAGCAGGGTCAGCAGCGTGAACGCGTCGCGGCCCCACGCCTCCGCCACCCAAATAGAATGGATTCCCGCCGCGTCGGCGATTTTCGCGCGTTCGATCGTCGCCTTGAAATCGGGCTTGCCCTGCCAATTCACTCCCACTGCCAATTTGCGCGCCATTGATATTTCCTCCTAAGCGAGATCGCGAATTCGTTTGTACCATCGGCTGAGATTGCCGAAATCTTCCACCATCGAAAAATTCGACGGATTGAGCGCGAGAAAAAACAGCGGATGGTAAAGCGACGCGTCCGCCATCGTGAAGCTCTCGCCCAGAAAAAAATCCTTGCCGGCGAGCTGATCGTCGATCATTCGCAGGTAGCCGCCGAGCTGCTCTTTCATCGCCGCATGACGCTCGCGCATCTGCGCCGTCGTCATCCCAATCAGCTTCTCGCGATTCGCCTTCAGCTTCGCGTCACCGGCTGCGTCGAGCAAATCAGGAATCGTCAGAAAAAGAACCGCCATGAAGAACGTGTTGTCGGCCCAATGGTCGATTATCTCGACGAGTCCGCTTGCGTCGTCGGGGATCACGCGATTCGCCGGCACTTTGCGATCCAGCCACTTGATAATATCCGCGGAGTTGAAAACCACCTCGCCGTCCCACTCGAGCACCGGCACCCGCGTCCACGCGCCCTTGGTCACCGCGAGCAAGTTGGTCTTGTCCTCGTAATGGCAATCGATCGGATGCCACTTAAGATGCTTGTACGTGAGCACGCGCCGCACCTTCTCCGAGAATGGCGAGATTGGATACTGGTAGAGATTGATTTCACCCATTTTTTTTCAGAGCCTGCTGATTTTCAGCTCGAACGCGACCTCGTCACGAATCAAATTTCGAATATGACACCCTCGCTCGGCGACTTCGACCAATCGATTGAGCTGCTCGTCGTTCGCGCTGGATTCAACTTGAAGTTCTACTTTAATTTCTTTCAGATGCCCTTTTTCATTGGCCCGCGCACGCACCAACGACCGTCCTAGCGGTACTTTCCGCACGCGCGCCGCAACACGGAGCGACATCAGCAAACATCCGCCCAGCGCGCCGAGAAACGACGACACCGGATCGGGCGCCGCCGCATCCTCACCCGACAGCCGCCATCGAATCGCGCCGTACGTCACTTCGACATTGAGCGAATCGCCGACGGCGTCCACGGTGACGTCGCGACGATGCGTCCCTTCCCGCGATTGATCGATAGCTGCCACGTAAGGCGCGTCGTTCTCCATCGCCCAACCTAGTCGAGTCCGCGACACTTCTACAAACCGTTCGTTCAGGGAGTCGCGACGATTTTCCGCGCGACTCGATTTTTCCCGGCCGAAGTATCATTGTAAGTGATAGCCCGGGGGTAAGGTCATGAAGACACGATTCACATCTCTATTCGCCGCCCTCACCTTGATCGTTACACTCGTCTCATACGCGGTCGCTCACGACATGGACGCGATGGACTCCGATTCCGAGGGCGCCGGTAGTGACACCGGCGCGATGGGCCAGATGGGCGCGCATATGAAGATGGGCGAGCACATGACGATGACCGACTCGCGGGCCATCACGCCCGCCGACACCCAGCGGGGCGAACTGATCGTCGCCACGATGCGCGCGAAGCTCACCAAGTACGAAGACTACAAGGCCGCGATCGCGGACGGTTACATGCCTTACATGGAACAGGTGCCGCAGGACGTCTATCACTTCTCCAATCGCGCGGCGACGATGTCCGAGTACATGGGCGACTTCGATCTGGCGCGCCCCGGTTCTCTCCTCTACGAGAAGAAAACTTTCGGCGGATACAAGTTGGTCGGCGCGATGTACGACGCGCCCGCCGCCGACACTCCCGCGCAGCTCGACGCGTTGATCCCGCTGAGCCTCTCCCACTGGCACGCGCACACCAACATCTGCCTCCCGCGCGGCGTGACCGAGGCCGACGTGATCAACGGCAACGTGGGCAACAATATGCGTCCCGATATTTCGTCGGCGTCAAACGCGCCGGCGGAGTTTGGCCGTGGCAGTGGCGCGAGTGATAGTCTGCGCCGTCGCTACGGCTACCTGGCCGATCCGCGTTTCGGCTTCACGGGCACGATTTCAAATCAAGCGGACTGCGAGGCTGCGGGCGGATCGTTTCACAAACAAATTTTCGGCTGGATGATCCACGTCTACCCGTTCACGAGCGACGACCTGAAGGTAGCGTTCAGCCTCGAAGTGCCCTGACCGCATCTTCTTCTTAACATTGGGTGCAGGGGTTCCCCCTGCCATTTGGAAGTGCAAATCAGAGAACTTGCAGCGGACGAAGACGCATTGATCGGAGAAGTCGCGGCGATGCTGATTGAGGGCTTCAGGGAGAGCGCACCTGAAGCATTTCCGGACCTCCAGACTGCTATCGCCGAAGTGCGCGAATCATTCGGCGCCGATCGCATCACCCGCGTGGCCGTCGATGACGACGGTAAAGCGGTCGGCTGGATGGCGGGATTAGCCACTACAAAGGACGTACGTGGGAGCTTCACCCTCTGGTCGTCCGGCCCGATAAACAGGGACGCGGAATCGGCCGCGCGCTCGTAGGCGATTTTGAGCAACGCGTAATCGAGCGCGGCGGAAGAACAATTTTCCTGGGCACCGACGATGAGCAGGGCCAAACATCTATCGGAGGAGTAGATTTGTATCCCGACGTTTGGAACCACGTTCGATCGATCCGGAATCTTCGCCATCATCCGTACGAGTTCTATCAAAAGCTCGGGTTTGTGATCGTCGGCGTTGTTCCCGACGCGAACGGCTTCGGCAAGCCCGATATCCTGATGGCAAAGCGCGTCGGCCGTTACTAGCTTCGCGTACCAGCCGCGTCGCGGATGCTTCGCCCAAGAAGTTCTAGCAGGGACGAAGTCCCGCATCTTTTGTCTGGTCATCGGGTGCAGGGGTCACCCCTGCCGAAGGAAGTGTGAAACCCACCGCGGGTTTCACATTAAATAAAGTGATTTACCCTTCCCTACTCTGCCGTGATCCGGTACGCGCAGCGGCGCGCGCCCGCTAGGATGTGGTCGATGCGCTCGACGCGCGCCTTGTCGCCGAGCACGGCGCGGAACAGCGAGAGCTCCTCGCGGCATAAGCCCTGGCAGATGGTCGCCGCCGCGCAAATGGGACAATGGTTCTCCGCCAACAGCATCGAGCCGTCGGGCATCCGCGTGCATTCCGCCATGTAGCCCTGCTCGCGCCGAATCTCCGCGAGCGCCTGCGCGCGCTTGGCGATCGAAGTTCCCGCCGGGCGCAGCCGCGCGCGATATTCGTCGATCTGGCGACGCGTCCTCTCGCGCAGCAGCTTGTCCATCCCCGCTTCGCCGAATGTCGCGCGCACTGCGCCGATGATATCGACCGTCAAGTCGCCATGCGTGTCCGGAAAACGGTCCGCCGCGGCGCTCGTCAACCTCCACACGCGCGCCGGCCGCCCCACCTTGCGCCGTTCGTCGGTGAACTCGACCAGTCCCGATTCTTTGAGGCGATACAAATGCTGCCGCACGGCCATCGCGGTGACACCCAGCCGGCGCGCGGCCTGCGCCGCGGTCAGAGGCCCCCGGGTCTTGAGCTGGTACAGGACGCCCTCCTCGGCGCGCGCGTCGTGCTCCATGAGACGAGATGGTACCGGCTGTGAATTATTAGTCAAGTTTGTGCTTGACTTAGTATGTAAAGCGAGTACTTTACTAACTATCGAACGCGAGGAGGAACGCATCGATGAACACTCAATCGATCGAACCCGCAAACGGCACTTTCGTTCGCGCCGCATCGCTCGCCGCCATCCCCGAAGGCGCCAGCATGACGGTCAACCTCGACGGTCACGTAATCGCGCTCTTCCACACACCCGAGGGGATCTTCGCGGTGGACAATCGATGCCCGCACATGGGCTTCCCTCTGGATCGCGGCACCGTCAAGGATTGCATCCTTACCTGCCACTGGCATCACGCGCGCTTCGACCTGCACAGCGGCGGCGCCTTCGATCCATGGGCGGACGACGTGCGCGCATTCCCGGTGAAGGTCGAAGGCGGCGACATCTGGATCGATCTCGCGCCGCGCCGCGACCTGCGCGAGCATCGCGTCGAGCGTCTGCGCGACGGCATCGAGCGCAACCTCCCGCTGGTGATCGGCAAGTCGGTGATCGCGATGCTCGACGAGGGCGGCGACGCGCGCGAGCCGTTTCGCATCGGACTCGAATTCGGAACGCACTACCGCCGCGACGGTTGGGGCGCCGGCCTGACCACCCTGACCTGCATGATGAACCTGCTGCCGCGTCTGCGCGCCGAAGATCGCGCGCGTGCGATGTTCCACGGGCTGTGCTCGGTCGCCGACGACTCCGACGGCCATCCGCCACGGTTCGAGATGCGTCCGCTGCCGGGCGGCGGCGCAAGCATCGCGGAGATCAAGCGATGGCTCCGCAGATTCGTCGAAGTTCGCGACACCGAAGGCGCCGAGCGATGCATCGTGTCAGCCGTCCGCACCGGCGCGTCGCCGCGCGAGGTTGCGGATATGATGTTCGCCGCTGCCACCGACCATCGCTATCTCGACGGCGGTCACACGCTCGATTTCACCAATAAAGCGTTCGAGGCGCTCGATCACGCGGGATGGGATCTCGCCGAGCCGGTGCTCGCCAGCCTCGCGCGCGGTTACGCGACCGGCGCTCGCATGGAAGAAGCCAACTCGTGGCGCAATCCGATCGATCTCGTCGCAATTCTGGAAACCGCATTCGAGGCGATCCCCGCTGCACTCAACCTTAGCAAACGTGTAAACCGCTCCTGGAGCGGTCGTGACGGCCTCGTGGAGATAATCCTCGGCGACGATCCTCAGGCTATCGTCAACGCGATGCTCGCCGCCCTGCGCGAAGAATGCGCGCCGGCAGACCTGGCCGGCGCCGTCGCGTATGCCGCGTCGCTTCGAATCGCGCGCTTCCCCACCAGCAACGAGTTTGGCGATTGGGACACCGCACATCACAGCTTCACGTTCGCCAACGCCGTTCATCAGTCGGCGCGCCGCGTCGAATCGGAAGAATTGGTGCGCGGAATCTTCGACGCCGCCATGACCGTCTATCTCGATCGATTTCTCAACGTGCCCGCCGCCCAGCTGCCCGAGTTGAACGGCAACGGAAAGCCCGCAGGCGATCGACTCGCGGACTTGCCGGCTCTGCTCGATCGCCAACAGCAGGTGAATCAGGCCGGTGCGTTGGTCGCATCCTACCTCGGCAGCGACGGCGACGCCGACGCGTTGCTCGCCACACTCGGCAACGCGATGCTGCGCGAGGACCGCGACTTCCACACGATCCAGGATATTGAGGCCGCCATCCGCCAATATTCGATTCTCAAAGGAACTCCCGCGGCCGCGCATGTGCTGATTGCGACGACGCGCTACCTGGCCGCGCACGCTCCAACCGTTCGTGCGCAGGCGCAGACCTATCAGATTGCGCTGCGCTTGAATCGCGGCGAGCACGTCTTCGATGAACAATGAGGCACGCCCGCACGAGGTGAGAAAATGAATCCCGCAGATTATTCAGCCCTCGATGAAACGCTCGAAATCATGGCGCCGATGGGTCCGGACCTGAGCAATGGTTTCTCCAATCATGCCCCGATGGCGATCGAAGCGATGTGTGCGATGCGGCGCGCCGACGCCGTGATGCCGTGGTTCGAACGCTATCGTGTCTCGCTTGCGCCGCGTCGCGCGCGAGTCGCGCGCCTCACTGATGACAACTGGCGCGCCGCGATCGGCGACCTACGCCGCACCGAGGATTGGTTCGAGTTCTTCCGCAACGAACTCAAAGAGCGCCCGTGGGCCGAACTGCTCGACACCTGGGCGGCGCGGCTGGCACCAGGCCTGATGGCGGCCGCGACGCACGGCGTCATTCGCACCGGCACGCCACTCGGGCGCTCGCTCTCCAAGACACTCCGGAGCGCCGTCGCGAACTGGCCGACGGTCTCGCCTATTGGGCCGCCGACTACTTGCCGCTTCCGGCAGAGCGACATAGGCCTGCTCGCGCGATGCCGTCATCCGCGATCGCTCGCGTCCAGATGATTCCGGCCGAGATTCGCCGCCGCAACTTCGGCGCCTTCACCGACGCGCTGGCACAACTCGATTCATTCGAGCCGTTCAAGCACACGCTCGACGCGGTCGATCCCGCCGTCGACGCGCACGCGTTCCTTTCCGACCTCGAGGCCACCTTCGCGCGCGTCTTTCTCGCCAATGCTCATGACACCTACACGACTATTGCGTTCGTCCACGCGGTGACCGGCCCGTCCGCCATCCGCCCTATGCTTCCGTACCTGCGCGATACAACTTTGCACGCCGCGCTCGCATACGCGTGGCAAGCTGCTGCCGCGATGTACGTAACTTTCGGCACGCGCGCGGACTTGTCGCGCATGGATATAGATGAGGCCAAGGTCTGGGACGAGGGCGGACTTATCGAGCGCGCGATCGCGTGCGGCGACGAGCACGCAATCAAATTCACCGAGGTTTGCCTACGCGAGCACTCGTTGAATCCTGACCCGGCGTTTTACGCGGCCGCCGCCCATGCGATTCACATGCTGAGCCGCGCCGAGGGCTGACGCTCACTTGACGCCGCAGTAGACGGCGAAGATCAGATTCTTGTAAGCGCAATCGATATCGCGGAAACCCGCCGCGCGCAGCCATTCGAGCTGATCCTCGAGCGTCGCCGCGCGATCGAACTTCATTCGTTCCAGCGCCGCCGTCAAGTCGCGATCGTCGACACCCAATTCGCGCACCCGCGTCACCCATCGTTGGTGATGAAACTTGTGCCGCTCCGGCGTCGCGCAGCGAAACTGCTCGGCGTTGACGAATACGCCGCCGTCGTTGAGCGCTCCGTGAATTCGATCGAACAACGAGCGCTTCTGGTCGTCGCTCAGGTGATGAATCGACAGCGCCGAGATGACCACGTCGTACTTTTCCTGGATCGGGTCAACGCCGTAGTCGGAGACTTCGAAGCGGAAGCGCTCGCCCGCCAATTCGAAGCGCGCTCGCGCGCGTTCGAGCATCTCGTTCGAGATATCCACCATCGTGATTCGCGCGTTGGGGAAACTGTACGCGATGAACGCCGCCATCAGGCCGGTGCCGGCGCCGAGATCGAGAACCTTAAGCCTGCTCTCGCGCGGAAACTGGATCAGATCGATAGCCGCCCGGTAGAAGTCATCGAAACCCGGCACCAGGCGACGCCGCGTGCGGTCGTAGTCCTCGGCCGCAAGGTCGAACGCGTGCTGTACTGAATTCGCCATCTGAAGATTGTGCGGACGCGACGGTCGTGAATCAACCGCGCACTAAAGACGGCTATCGATCCGGCCGTTCCGCTACTTGAGTTTCGTCATTCCTTTCTTTCTGCGCTCGGCCCATCGCTTCTTCATGAGCTCCGAGAGCCGCTTTCTGCCTTCCTTGCTGATACCGCCGCGTCGCTTTCTCGTCGTAGGGCCTGGCTTGGCCGCAGCTTTGCGCCCTCGCCTTCTGCCGGTAGCCGCCCCTCCGGCTCCTACCAGGGCAGTGATCGCACGGACCAGTCGATCTCTTTCCTTCTTCAAGTCTGCAACGATTTTATCTATCTCCAAGTCACCTGCTCCTTTTAGGTCCCCGATAGGTCCCCAACGCTTAGTTAGTTGTAGCTGTAGCGTATTCGACAACTATAATTGCTGGAGTTACCGGGAATTGCAATTCTACGAACCAGGTTGTGCGGGTGCCCCGGATAGGACCAGGCCCACTACCCGGCCATCGTCCTAGGACTTGCGCTACGACCTGGCGTGGCCGTTGCGTAGCAGCTTCCCTGGCAATGAGCCGTCGGCCGACACTTGATCCTTGTTCTCGCGCCGGATGACAGTGCCGTTGACTATCACCGCGTCGATTCCTTCCGCGTCGGCGACCAGGCGATCCTGGTTCGCAGGCAGATCGTACACGCGGCGCAGTTTGCTCGCTCCCACCTTGTCGGGATCGAAAATCGTGACGTCGCCCGCGAGGCCTGGCATCAGTCGTCCCCGGTCCGTGATGCCGAAGACCTCGGCCGGCCGCGCGCTAAGCATCCAGATTGCGCGTTCCATCGGGATTGCGCGTTTCTCACGCACCCAGCGGCCGAGCATGTAGGTCGAGAAGCACGCGTCGCAGAGCTGGCTTGCATGCGCGCCCGCGTCTGATAATCCAAGCACGGTATGACGTCCGGCTAGCAGTTCCGCGACGTCATCTTCGACGTTGTTAAGGATCGACATTCGAAAACGCGCTTCAAGATTCGACGCCAGCGCTAGATCCAGCGCCAGGTCGATCGGATCGAGGCCGCGCTCGCGCGCTACTTCATTCAGGTTGCGCTCTTCGAGCGACGGGTCGCTCGGCGAGAACGAAATCACCGTACGATCCCATCGGTTGGCGAACGCACCGCGCGAACCCTCGCCGGCCTTGGACTTGAACGCGCGGCGGAATTCCGGGTCCGCATAGATTTTCTTCTTACCCTCGAAGTCCGCGGCTGACACTGGCTTGAACACGCTCATGCTCTCGAAGATAAAGGGCGCCTTGAACTGAAATTCGAAGTTGAGCGGACGGCAAGTGACCTGCGGTATTATGCTAAGCCCCTCGTCGCACAGTTTCTGTGACGCCTCGAGCGGTCCGCGATGTCCTCCCGGGCCGTTCATGCCCGCGAGCAGGGCTGTGTAGGTAATCGGGCGATGAGTCTCGCGCGCGATTTCCGCAAACTCGCGCAGGAACAGTTCGCGGCCGATAGTCGCCTGCATGATTCCGTGTCCCGCCTCGCCCATCGCCGACGCGAGCGACCTTATCTCGTCGAAGTCCGACATGCGGCTGGGGACAGGCTTGCCGCTGTAGCCGACGTGCGTCGGCGACTTCGAGGTCGCGAAGCCGATCGCGCCGGCGTCAAGCGCTCGGCGCACGAGCGTCTTCATCGCCGCGACTTCATCCGCGCTCGCGGAACGCTCGGTCGCTTCCTCACCCATCACGTAGAGTCTTATCGGCGTATGTCCCACGAGCGCGCCAAGGTTGATGGCGGTGCCGCGACGCTCGATCGTATCCATGTATTCCTCGAAGCTCTCGAACGGCCATTCGTAGCCGAGCCCCGTCTCGAGCGCCTTCAGACTCATCCCTTCGACGTTCTCGAGCGTGCGCATGATAAGCCCGCGATGCTCGGGGCGGGTCGGCGCCACGCCGAATCCGCAGTTCCCCATGACCACGGTAGTCACGCCGTGCCACGGCGAGATCGTCATCATCCGATCCCACATCACTTGCGCGTCGTAGTGCGTATGAATATCGACGAAGCCGGGCGCGACAACCTTGCCCTTGGCCTCGACGGTCGTCGCCGCTTTGCCCTTCGCCTCGCCGACCGCGGCAATCTTGCCATCCTTGATCGCGACGTCGCCGACACGCCCGGGCGTGCCAGTACCGTCGTAAACCGTGCCACCTGTGATCTTGAGATCGTAATCCATCGGCGTGTTCCTCGATTTGCTATCTATATCGCGCGCGCTTCCTCGCGGTCCAGACCGATCGGTATGGAATCGCAGCGTTGTAAACCTTACTATCCTCTAGTATTAGAAATCTCAGCAGGATTCGGTAAAAAACTGAAAAACCCGGTCAGGATTTCGCGCCGCCGCGAAGCCAATCGAGGGCATACAACAATGCAGAAGCCAATTATCTCCGCAGACTCTCACATTACCGAGCCGCCCAACACTTACATCGATCGAATCGACCACAAGTATAAGGATACGGCTCCGCACATGATTCACGACGAGAAGCTCGGCGACGTGTTCATCGTCAAGGACTTCCCGCGGCCGATCAACGTCGCTCTCGCAGCCGCGGCAGGCAAGGACGCAAGCGAGCTGAAGACTTACGGCGCGAAGTTCGACGAGATGCATCGGGGAGGATGGGATCCCAACGCGCGCATGGCCGACCAGGATCGCGACGGGGTCGCCGCCGAAGTCATCTACCCTACCGTTGGAATGATTCTCTGCAACCATCGCGACTTCGACTACAAGAAGGCCTGCTTCGACGCCTACAACCTGTGGATAGGCGAATACTGCGCCGCGCATCCCGATAGGTTGATAGGGACGGGGCAGACTGCGATGCGCTCGGTCGAGGAAGGAATCTCGGATCTGCGCAAGATGAAAGAACTCGGGCTCAAGGGTGTCATGATGCCCGGTAATCCCGCGCTCGAGGACTACGACAGTCCTATCTATGCGCCTTTCTATGAGGCGGCGATCGATCTCCAGATGCCGCTCAGTTTTCACATCCTGACCAGCAGCACCGATAACTTCCAGACGCGCGGGCCGAAGCTCAACAGCTTCCTGTCGATCATCCGGGGATGCCAGGACATCATCGGCACCTTCGTGCTTGGCGGAGTTTTCGAGCGTCATCCGAAGTTGAAAGTAGTATGCGTCGAGGCCGACGCCGGATGGGTGCCGCACTATATGTATCGGATGGATCATGCATACGACCGCCACCGCTACTGGCTACCGGCCGGCACGTTAACGAAGATGCCAAGTGAGTATTTCCGCGAGAACGTTTACACGACCTTCCAGGACGACTACGTAGCGTTCCAGGTCAGGCATCTTTGCAACATCCACCGCCTGATGTGGGCCAGCGATTTCCCGCATAGCGACTCGACGTGGCCGTGGTCGCAGGATGTGATCGCCAAGCACACGGTCGGGATGACCGGGGATGAGAAGAACCTGGTGCTGCACGACAACGTCGCGGAACTGTACCATCTGAGCATCTAGCGCGCTTGCGGCGTTGCCGCGGGCGCGATTCTGACTGACCGGATAGAGCTGGAAAGAGCCAATTCATACCATATGTAGTGGTTTGGGGCGGCTCGGCTACCATCGGTAGTTTCGTTCCGTCAAAATTAGTTTTTGCTGGAGGGGGAGTTGCCGGACTTCGGCCGAGCGTGTCGAGCATGAGGCGTCCTGGCGGTTGATCATACAGCACGTTTAGCATGGCGTATCAGACGGGATAAGGCTGAACAGTTCAGCCCTGAACAAAATTGGATGCGGGCGGCGACTCGGAACCGGTACCGGCTTCGCTGGCGCGAAGCTGTCCGAGGTCCTTCCTCCCCTCGCGTTGCTCGGGTCGTCAGGATGACGGCAGGCGCTCGCGTTGCTCGCTGCGGTTGGGATGACAGGCATTCCAGCGGCGATTCGTGGCTTCGTATTTCCCGTCGATATAGATCTAACTTGCAGGAGTACACAGCATGAACTCCCATCTGCCCCGCTGGATCATCCCGATTCTGTGGCTCCTGGCCCTGATGGACATCGTCAACGGAATCGAGATGTTCCTCTTTCCGTCCGCGTGGTTTTTCAAGCTGGTGCCGGGCGTGCCGGAGACGGGGGCTTACAATATGCATCTGGTGATGGATGGCGGGACATTTTTTCTGGCGGTCGGAGTGGGACTGGTTGTCGCTGCGCTGAATCCGCGGCGCAACGCGATCGCGGTGGCCGTCGCGGCGGTCGCGGGCGTGATGCATTCCGCGCTGCATCTATACTCACATGCCGCCGGGTTGCTCTCGACTGAGCATCTTGTGACCGAGCTACTGGGTATCTACGTCCCCGCGATCTTGCTAATCGCGATCGCTGCTATCCTTTATAGTCAGTCGGATGAAACTCGCGCCGCCCGGGCGCGAGCCGCTTAGCCGGAGTTTATTGCAATGCGTATTGAAGGACTCGAAGAAAATCAGATGAGCTGGATGCTGAGGCCGCTGACCTGGATGCTGAAGCGGCGGGTCGGCAAAGTGGTCAATCCGTTCAAGGCGTGGGCGTATCGCCCCGGCATCACGATCGGGATGTCGATGTTCATGCAGTCGGTCGAAAGCTCGAAGGTCACACCTGAGACCTTGAAGCGCATGGTGTGCCTGCGCGCGGCGCAGATGGTCGGCTGCGTGTTTTGAATAGACATCAACGCTGCCGGTGGCAGCAAGCTTGGCATCAGCGAAGAGAAACTCGCCGCGCTCACAGAGTACACCGAGAATCCGCTGTTCACGCCCGCCGAGCGCGCCGCGCTCCGCTATACTGAGGAGATGACGCAGTCCTCGGTTGACGTTCCCGACGAGGTCTTCGACGAACTCAAGCGCCATTTCGACACCGAGCAGATCGTTGATCTGACGGCGACTATCGCGCTCGAGAACATGCGCGCGCGATTCAATCGTGCGTTGCAGATCGAGAGCGACGGTTTCTGCAGGCTGCCCGAGCATCATCCGGCGCTGGTGTCCGACAGTCCTCTCTGAAATAACCGACCGGGAGCGCAGTTTCTGGTCGACATTCCAGATTTTCTCGACTTGCGCGAGCCTGATAGTATCCCGCAGGGCTTGCGACCGCTCCGAACTGAACTTTGCAGGCCGTAACTCCGGCCCGACGGCGCGGTTATCCAGTTCGGGGAAAGGCAGTTCACGTTGAAGGATTGGCGCGCGACCGCTCTCGTCACGACGTTCGCACTGATTGCGACGGCAGGATGCTCGCACGGTCCGGCAGACACGTTCGGCGAGCGCGACGCGGTACCGGTTCTGGCGGCCAAGGTCGTGCAGAAGACGGTCTCCGATACGATCCACGCGATCGGCCGCGTCGAGGCTTTCTCGACTGTCGAAGTGAAGGCGCAAATCAGCGGCCAGATCATGCAGGTGCATTTCAGGCAGGGACAGGACGTCAAGCAGGGCGACCTGTTGTTCACGATCGATCCGCGCCCATTCGAGGCCGCGCTCGGGCAGGCGCAGGCGAATCTCCTTAAGGATCGCGCGCAATACCGCCAAGCCGCGGCCGACGAGCATCGCTACTCGATTCTGCTCAAGGAAAGTGTCGGCTCGCGCCAGCAATACGATCAGGCCGAGGCTACTGCCGCCTCGCTGTCGGCCTCGATGCAAGCCGACGAAGCCGCGGTGCAGACCGCCAGATTGAATCTTGAGTACTGCGCAATTCGCGCGCCGATCGACGGCCGCACCGGCGACCTGTTGGTTCACGCCGGCAATCTCGTCAAGCCGGACGCAGACACTGCGATGGTCGTCATCAACCAGGTGCATCCGGTTTACGTTGATTTCGCGATTCCCGAGCAGAAGCTGCCCGCCGTGCGCGAGTTCATGGCCGAGCGCAAGCTGGCAGTCCAGGTATCGTTGCCAGAGCAGCAGGGTCCGCTCGAGTCGGGCGAGCTGAGCTTCGTGGATAACACTGTCGACGCGAAAACCGGCACGATAAATCTCAAAGGACAGTTCGCCAACGCCGACAGCCGCCTGTGGCCCGGCGAGTTCGTCAACTCGACGCTGACCCTGCGCGAACACCCCGGCGCGATCCTGGTGCCGTCGCAGGCTATCCAGACAGGACAGCAAGGTTCGTTCGTTTTCGTCGTGCAGCCCGACATGAAGGCCGCGATCAGGCCGGTCGTCATCGGAGAATCGATCGACAACCAGACCGTCGTCACCAGCGGACTGAAGTCCGGTGAGACAGTCGTGACCGATGGGCAGCTCAGACTGATTCCCGGCTCGACCGTCACGATCAAAAGCGGCTTGAGCGAGAGCGGCGCCTCATCATGAATATCGCCGAAGCTTTCATCCGCCGCCCGGTAATGACGACACTGAGCTCGCTCGCGATCGTGCTGTTCGGCCTGATGGCGTACCGCTATTTGCCGGTGAACGATCTGCCCAACGTCGACTTCCCGACGATTGTGGTGAGTGCGAGTCTGCCGGGCGCGAGTCCCGAGACGATGGCGTCGTCGGTCGCGACGCCGCTCGAGAAACAGTTCTCGACGATCGCCGGGCTCGACTCGATGACCTCGACCAACATCCAGGGCTCGACCAACATCACGCTGCAGTTCAGCTTGACGCGCAACATCGACGCCGGCGCACAGGACGTGCAGGCGGCGATAGCAGAGACGCAAGCGCAGTTGCCGCAGGGGATGCCGAGTCCGCCGTCGTATCGCAAAGTCAATCCGGCGGATCAGCCGATCCTCTACCTCGGACTCAGCTCGTCGACGATGCCGATTTCGCAGGTCGATGAGTACGCCGAGACCTACCTTGCCGAGCGCATCTCGATGGTCTCCGGCGTCGCGCAGGTGCAGGTTTACGGCTCGCAAAAGTATGCGGTGCGGATTCAGCTCGATCCCAAGGCGCTCGCCACGCGCGGCATCGGCATCGACGAAGTCTCGTCGGCCATTCAGGCCGCGAACGTCGACCTGCCGACCGGCACGCTTTACGGCTCGCACCAGGCGTTCACCGTCGACACCAAGGGTCAGTTGACCAGCGCCGCCGCGTACCGCTCGCTGATCGTCGCGTATCAAAACGGCTCGCCCGTGCGCCTCGACGACGTCGGCCAGGTGCTCGACAGCGTGCAGAACAACAAGACCGCCGGCTGGGCCAACGGCGAGCGGTCGGTGGTGCTCGCGGTGCAGCGTCAGCCGGGCACCAACACCGTCGAGGTCGTGGACAACGTGCGGCGCCTGATTCCCGCGTTTCGCGCGGAGGTGCCCGCCGGCCTGCATATCATCACGCTCGGCGATCACGCCGAGACGATTCGCGCGTCGGTCAACGACGTCCAATTCACCCTGCTGCTCACCATCTGCCTGGTCGTGATGGTGATCTTCATGTTCCTGCGCAATCTCTCGGCGACGATCATCCCGAGCCTCGCGCTGCCGATGTCCATCATCGGCACCTTCGCCGTTATGTGGATGCTCGACTACTCGCTCGACAACCTGTCGTTGATGGCGATCACGCTCGGCGTCGGCTTCGTGGTCGACGACGCCATCGTGATGCTCGAGAACATCGTGCGCCACATGGAGATGGGCAAGGACGTGATGACGGCGTCGCTCGACGGCGCCAAAGAAATCGGCTTCACGATCCTCTCGATGACCTTCTCGCTGGCCGCCGTGTTCATCCCGGTGCTGTTCATGGGCGGCATCCTCGGGCGGCTACTGCATGAATTCGCCGTCACGATAGGCGCCGCCATCCTGGTGTCGGGCTTCGTGTCGCTGACTCTGACGCCGATGCTGTGCTCGCGCTTTTTGCGCGCGCCGGGCAGCGAGCGCCACGGCAAATTCTACGCCGTCACCGAGCGTTACTTCGATCGCATGCTCGACGGCTATCAGCGCAGCCTGGCGTGGGTGATGCGTCATTCGCGCGCGACCATGTATTTCTCGGGCGCGCTGCTGATCGCGACGATTTACATGTTCTACGCGATTCCGAAGGGCTTCCTGCCCTCCGAAGACGCCAATCAGATGATCATTTTCACTCTGGCGGCGCAGGGAATTTCTTACGACTCGATGGTCGAGCATCAGCTCGCTGCCGCCAGCCTGATCAAGGACGATCCGAACATCGAGGCCTACTTCATCAGCGTCGGATCGGGCGGCCCGGGCGGCGCGACGAACTCAGGCATCATATTTCTGCATCTCAAGCCGGCCTCGCAGCGCAAGCTCAGCGTCGATCAGTTGATTTCGAAGTGGCGGCCGGTCCTGAACAGCGTGCCGGGCCTGCGAGTGTTCCTGCAAAATCCCCCGCCGATCAGCGTTGGCTCGCAATTCACGCGCAGCATGTATCAGATGACCTTGCAGAGCCAGAATACCGCGACGCTCTATAAGTATGCGCCGATGCTCGAATCGAAACTGCGCCAGTTGCCCGATCTGCGCGGCGTCAACAGCGACTTGCAGGTCGAAAATCCGCAGGTCACAGTCGAGATCGATCGCGACAAGGCGCACTCGCTCGGCATCTCGGCGAACGCAATCGAGGACGCACTGTACGACGCCTACGGTTCGCGACAGATTTCGACAATCTACGCGCCCAACAACGAGTACTGGGTCATCATGGAGGTCGAGCCGGATTACCAAGCCGAGCCGAGCACGCTCGCGATGCTCTACGTGCGCTCATCGAGCGGCGAACTCGTGCCGCTCGACACGCTGGTCAAGTTCACGCGCTCGCTCGGGCCGTTGCAGGTCAACCATTCCGGCCAACTGCCGTCGGCGACGATTTCGTTCGACGTCGCGCCCGGCGTTTCACTCGGCAAGGCGCTCGCCGAGGTCCACAAGGTTGCCGCGGCGACACTGCCCGACAGCATCACGACCAACTTCCAGGGCACCGCGCAGGCTTTCGAATCTTCGCTCAGCGGACTCGGGATACTGCTCGTGATGACGATCCTCGTGATCTACCTGGTGCTGGGCGTGCTGTACGAAAGCTTCATCCATCCGATCACGATTCTCTCCGGCCTGCCGTCAGCCGGTTTCGGCGCGCTAGTGACGCTGTGGCTGTTCGGCATGGAGCTCGACTTGTTCGCGTTCGTCGGCGTCATCATGCTGGTCGGGCTGGTCAAGAAAAACGCCATCATGATGATCGACTTCGCGCTCGACGCGCAGCGCACTGAAGGCAAGTCGCCCGCCGACGCGATCTTCGAGGGCTGCATCATCCGCTTCCGCCCGATCATGATGACCACGATGGCCGCGCTAATGGGCACCTTGCCGATCGCGATAGGACTGGGGGCCGGCGGCTCGTCGCGCCGTCCATTGGGCGTGGCTGTAGTCGGAGGACTGTTCTTCTCGCAGTTCCTGACTCTCTACATAACGCCGGTCTTCTACACCTACATGGAAGCATTCCTCGAGCGTTACAACGCGTGGCGTGAAGGCCGCGTGCTCACGCCGACGCTCGAGCGCAAACCCGCAACCGGGCAAATCGAAGCAGCGCCAAGTGCCGATCCGGCGGACGGCCGCCTCGCATCGTAGGAATCGCGGCGCAACTGCTATGGTCGCCGCGTGAGGCTGCATCTCGTCGACGGGACCTATGAGCTTTATCGGGCTCACTATGCGCCGCGCCCGGGTCACAGCGATCCTTCTGGCGCGGATGCGAAGGCGACCGTCGGCATTGTCGAGTCGATTCTGGCGCTGCTGCATGACCACGATGAAGCGGTCACTCATATTGCGGTGGCCTTCGACAATCCGATTCGGTCATTTAGAAATGACCTCTATCCGCCGTATAAGAGTGACGATGGTGTTCCGCCCGAGTTGCACGCCCAGTTCGATGCGGCAGAACGGGCTGTTCGGTCGATCGGAGTCAGCGTCTGGTCGATGCGCGAGTACGAGGCAGACGATGGACTCGCCAGCGGGGCGCGCCGGTTTCGCGAGGAGGTCGAACAGGTGCGGATTCTCACGCCGGACAAGGACCTAGGCCAGTGTTTACGCGGCGACCAGGTGGTGCAGGTCGACAGGCGCCAAAAAAAAGTGACGAGCGAGTCGGTGTTCCGCACCGAGCGCGGGTTTGCACCGGGCAGCATCCCGGATTTCCTGGCGCTAACCGGCGACAGCGCGGACGGTTTTCCCGGGCTGCCGGGTTTCGGCAAGAAGAGTGCGGCGCTGCTGATAGGCGCCTACGAGCGGCTCGAGCGAATTCCTGCGGACCCGCTCCAGTGGAAGGTCAAGCCGCGCGGCGCGAGCCAACTCGCAACGACCCTCGTCGAGCGGCGCGACGAAGCGATGCTGTACCGCAAGCTCGCGACCCTGATCGACACGGTTGCGCTCGAAGACTCCCTCGACGATCTGAAATTCCGCGGTGTCCCACGTGCGCAGTTCGAGCAATGGTGCAGCGATCTCGGCGTGCCGAGGCTCATCACGGCGCCCCGCCGATGGCAATGACCGCATCGTGCACGTACCAGGGCGCTCCTTTGTCGAGCGCGGACTTAAGACTGTTCTTTCGCAATTTTGCGAAACCTACTAGACTGGAGACCGCGTGCCAAGGACCCAGGTCGTTTTCTATCGAGAAGTGGACGGCACGGTGCCGGTTCTGGAGTGGTTCGATGGCCTATCGGCCAAGGCGCAGGATAAGTGCAGAATCAAAATTCAGAGGCTCTCAGAACTGGGGCACGAGTTGCGGCGGCCGGAGGCCGACCTTCTTCGCGACGGCATATACGAACTGCGAGTCGGGTTTCAGCACGTTAACTACAGGCTTCTATATTTTTTTCACGGGAGAGTCGCGGCGATTCTCGCGCATGGTCTGACGAAAATGGATCGAGTTCCCAGCGCCGCTATCGACACGGCGTTGGAGCGGAAGCGAAGATACGTGCAAGCGCCCAAACTCCACACGTTCGAGGAGTAACGATCTGTGAAAACTGGAAAGAAGCGCAAGCCCACGAGCGATGCGATCGAGATCATTCATCGGCGCTACTACCAAGGCCGGCCCGACCGTGTCGCCCAACTTGCGGAAGCCGAGGCCAACGATACGGTCGCGCGCAAAATTTACGCGCTCCGCAAACGCGCAAGCCTCACCCAGCAACAGCTAGCCAAGCTCGTCGGCACCACCACCTCGGTGATCTGCAGACTCGAAAGCGCCGATTACCAGGGCCATTCACTCGCAATGCTGAGACGCATCGCCGACGCGTTGAACAAACGTGTAGAACTGCGCTTCGTCAACGCAAACCTGAACCCGAAAGGTAGCGTATCGCGCGCGCGGAGCAGTCGCCTATGAACATGAACTCCTTCGAAGGCAAGCGAATACTCGCGCTGATTCGCGACGGCGACTTTGCACATGCCGGCGAGGAGGAGGCTATCGAGCGCTCTTTCCGCTCGGTTCCGAAAAATTCCGGGCATTGGTTGCTCGACGTCGGATGCGGCCGGGGCGGCAGCGCCGACTACCTTCGCCGCCATGGATGGGGCCACGTCGAGGGCATCGATCGCGACAACGAGTCGATCGAATACGCCCGCGCAACCTATCCCGAAGTCGGATTCCATGTCTGCGACGTGCTCGACGTCCCGCGCACCGTCACTCGCGACTTCGACATCATCTATATGCTGAACGCGTTCTACGCGTTCGACCGTCAGCGCGACGCGTTGGCCGAACTGAGGAAAGTTGCGAAGCCCGGCGCACCGCTCGTCATCTTCGACTACACCGTTGGCGAAAAATCAGAGGGGATGGTGAATCCGGCTCTGATGCCGCACGCGATTCGACTGTCGGAAATTGGTGGGATGCTGCGCGAGGCCGGCTGGGAGCCGGGCGCGATCGAGGATCTAAACGCCGAGTACGTGCGATGGTACGCGGCCTTCGTCGAGCGAATCCGGCTCAAGCAAGCCGAGATCGAAAAGATCGGGGGCGCCGAATGGTACCAGTTCGTATTCTCGATGTACTCCGGTCTCCACGGCGTCATCGCGCAAGGCGGGCTTGGCGGCGCGCTCGTTCACGCGCGCGCGGCGTAGTCAGCTCAGCCGGTAAAACCGCAGCGCGTTCTGCGTCAGGATGTTGTCGCGCGCGCTGTCCGACAGTTTCCCCAGCGCTCGAGTCACCTCGCCCACCACGCCCAGATAAGTGCAGTCGAAGTGCGGGTAGTCCGACCCCCACAGCACGTTGCGCTCGACGCCCAGATCGATGATCGCCTTGAGCGTGCTCTCGTCAGGTTCTATATGCTCAACGCTTTCTTTGCATTCGCGCAGCAGCGCGACGGAACTCTCCGCAAAGTCGCCGAACTCGGCGTGCAACTAGTCCGCTTCAGCTTCCCCATAAGCCAGATACATAACAGCCACAAATAAATTCGTCTGCTCCCAGCCACCACCGGTCCATCCTAGCTCATGCACCCACCCGCCATTATCCTGCCCCCCACCCGGGAATATGGAGCCACTATCCAGATAGTATAATCGCGTGTAACCATTATTCAACGCGAAGCTGGTCAGCGCGCTGCCGGGTGCTGCTGACGCGCCCGCCGGCAAGCCCGCCTGCGTCGACTGCAGCGACGTATGCTCCCAGCCACTGCCCGTCCACCCTAATTCGTGTACCCACCCGGCGCCGTCCAGATAGTACAGCCGCGTCGAGTTGCCGTTCAGAGCGAAACTCGTCAGTGCGCTTCCCCGTGCTGCCGATACTCCGCCCTGTTGCGACTGCAGCGGCGTATGCTCCCAGCCGCTGCCGGTCCATCCTAACTCATGCACCCACCCGCCATCGTCCAGATAGTACAATCGCGTGTAACCACCATTCAACGCGAAGCTGGCCAGCGCGCTCCCGGGTGCTGCTGACGCGCCCGCCTGCGTCGACTGCAGCGACGTATGCTCCCAGCCACTGCCCGTCCATCCTAATTCATGTACCCACCCGGCGCCGTCCAGATAGTACAGCCGCGTCGAGTTGCCGTTCAGAGCGAAACTCGTCAGTGCGCTTCCCCGTGCTGCCGATACTCCGCCCTGTTGCGACTGCAGCGGCGTATGCTCCCAGCCGCTGCCGGTCCATCCTAACTCATGCACCCACCCGCCATCGTCCAGATAGTACAATCGCGTGTAACCACCATTCAACGCGAAGCTGGCCAGCGCGCTCCCGGGTGCTGCTGACGCGCCCGCCTGCGTCGACTGCAGCGACGTATGCTCCCAGCCACTGCCCGTCCATCCTAATTCATGTACCCACGCGGCGCCGTCCAGATAGTACAGCCGCGTCGAGTTGCCGTTCAGAGCGAAACTCGTCAGTGCGCTTCCCCGTGCTGCCGATACTCCGCCTTGTTGCGACTGCAGCGGCGTATGCTCCCATTCTTCGCTAGAAATATATCCAAGCTCATGCACCGATCCGCCATCGTCCAGATAGTACAATCGCGTGTAACCACTATCCAACGCAAAGCTCGTCAGCGCGCTTCCGAAGACAGGCGGAATTATCACATAGAAGAAATTCGAAAGCGCTCCAGGAGAATAGGCGCCCTGCGAGTTTCCTCCACTTATCTCGAATCGGTACGCGCCGGGAGGCAAGGTAAAATCACGCGAGAACTCCTCTCCAACGTTAGCCGGACTGCCTCCAGGAACCTGCACAGTTGGCCCATCTTCGTTCCCTGAGGGTTCACCGTTGAGCTCGGTAAACACCACCCAAATTTTAAAGAGCGTGCTGTTAGATCCAGCTTTCCAGTTGAGCGTCACGGAATAGCCGCTAACGGCGACCTGAAGATCGGTTGGGTCAGTTGGCGTCGGCCCTTTCGAGCCCCCTCCTCCCCCTCCTCCCCCTCCACCCGTTCCTTGTTGATCTAGCTTGATCAAAAGCGGGGTGTTGCAGATACCTGTAACACCACTCCCATCAAATCCCGGAGCTGACGCTGAGATCAACGCCTTCGATACTCCGGTCAAGACGACGAGGGCAGAACCACTGATGTCAGCAGCAAGCGTATGGGTACCGGCTGCGTCGTCCCAGCTGACAGTGGCGTTCGTTATAGGGATATCGCCGCCGCTCGATGCTGTTGCAACCGTAACTTTTAGATTACAGCTCATTAGCTAACCCTCCTTTCAACCTGTCGGACTTTTGTGAGTTTAGAGCAGAACCACTTTATCCGGAATTTCCGTTTTAATCCTGAACCGGAATAGCACCGACACCGGGCGATTTACAATCGCGGAGTTCGAGCCCGGTCTTGAGGTCAAGGCTCTCTGCGGCGCCACAACCGACCAGTTCTTCCTCGCCTTGCATAAGGTCAGTTCGTACTCTCGATGTACTCCGGTCTCCACGGTGTCATCGCGCAAGGCGGACTCGGCGGCGCGATCGTTCACGCGCGCGCGACTTGATCAGCTCAGGCGGTAAAACCGCAACGCGTTCTGCGTCAGGATGTTGTCGCGCGCGCTGTCCGACAATTTCCCCAGCGCCCGAGTCACCTCGCGCACGACGCCCGGATAGGTGCAGTCGAAGTGCGGGTAGTCCGATCCCCACAGCACGTTGCGCTCGACACCCAGATCGATGATCGCCTTGAGCGTGCTCTCGTCAGGATCCATCGAAATGTAGCATCGCTCGGCGAAATACTCGCTCGGCTTGCGCTTCAGCCACGGCACATACGTCCCCATCTTCTCGTAGTGGCTATCCATGCGATCGAGCCAGTAGCCGAGCCATCCGATTCCCGACTCGAGGAAACCGACCGTCAGTTTTGGAAATCGCGCGAGCACACCGCCGCAAACGATGTCCATGCAGGCCGCCTGCTGCTCGAACGGATGACAGACCATGTGGAAGAAAAACGGGTCGTGGTAGCGGTCACCGCCCATCGTGGGCATTCGCGTGCCGAAACTGCCGTGGACGGCGACCGGAATGTCCAGCTCCTGCGCCTCGCGCCAGAACGGATCGTAGGCCGCGTCGTTGAGGCGCCGCCCATTGAACGGATTGGGCCTGATGAAGACCGCTTTGAAGCCGAGCTCGCGCACGACGCGACGCATCTCGCGCACCGCCTCATCGACGCTCTGCACCGGCATCGGCGCGACACCGAACAATCGTTTCGGAAACGGCTTGCAGAAGTCCGCCAGCCAGTTGTTGTAGGCACGACACGCGGCCGCCGCGAGTCGCGGATCGGTCAGGTCGCCGTAGAGCAGCCACAGCGACGGGTAAAGGACCGCGACGTCGATGCCCTCTTCATCCATCACCTTGATTCGAGCGTAAGGGTCGTAGCCGCCGGGCAGGATGTCGTCCCAGGTGATTTTGCGCGCGCGCTCGAGGTCTGAAAGTCCGCCGGGCGTCATCGACGCCGCCACCGGCAGCGACGGGCGGCTGCGATTCTCGTTGTTGATCCACAGTTCATCGGCTCCGTCGCGATTGCGGCGAATTTGGATCATCCGATCGCGAAATTGCGGCTCGGCGTAGTCCTGCCACAGTGCGCGCGGCTCGACGATATGGCCGTCAGCGTCGATTATCCGGGTCATTAGCAAATCCTCCTTGCAGGCGGACTAGCCAGATCAATGACCCTGCGCTCGAGATTGTCAAGAAAATCGGTTGCGCCATTCCTCGCGCAACACCGCGTACTGGTACTCGTCGCACCACTCGCCCTTGAACCACGCGTTGTGGAGGAAGTGCCCTTCCTTTCTCATCCCGAGCCGTTCCATCAGCGCGACGGACGGAGCGTTGCGGCAATCGGTGGTCGCGATTACGCGGTTGAGCCCGAGCGAATCGAAAGCGAAGTCGATCACAGCTCGTGCGGCCTCGGTCGCAAGCCCGGTCCCCTGGTACGCGCGCGCAAATGTGTAACCGATTTCCCCGATTCGCGGCGTCGACCTGATTACCAGCAACGCGCAATCGCCGGCGAGCGCTCCGCTACGTTTGAGTTCCGCCGCGAATTGAAACCATTTACCCGGGATGCCGGGGCGATGGCGGCCCTGCTGCGCGATGAATCGCACCGCTTCGGCGCGCGAGATCGATTCCCATGACTGGTAGCGCTCGACCTCGCGATCGTTTCGATAGGCAATGAAGCTTGTGAGGTCTGAGGCGCGAAACCGCCTGAGAGTCAAGCGCGGGGTTTCGATAGTGGTGAATGTTCGCGTGGTCACGAGCGGAAACGCGGGCGATCGAGAAATCCAGTTCAAGCGCGGTCAGAACGCCTCACCAAAAGAAAAGGTGAAACGTATACGCAATTGCATTTCCAATCGAATCCATGACGCCGCCGGAATCGCTCGAGGATGGCGCAGGCGTTGGTGCGCTGGCCGGATCGCGCCCGGCATCCGAGATGGACGCGTACGGGGGAAGCGTCTCGTCCGTCTCCTGGTGCTCCGTCATGCATCCCGCCGCGAGCGCGAGCGTGATCGCGATGCCAACAATCGCGGCTGCGAGAGTCGATTTCCGCCTTCCCGTCACTCGCTTCGTTTCGGCGCCCCGGCTATCACCGTAATGTCCCCGGGGCATGGTTTCAACGCGTTTTCCTGCTGAATTGCCAATTTGATAAAATTCTGCATCTAGTTGTTATCCGCGCGACAAAAAGGAATTCGAGATGATTGTCAACCGGTCCGCACCACCAGGAACTATCGTGCCGCATCTCATCTATGAGGATGTGGGCGCGGCTATCGATTGGCTATGCGGCGCCTTCGGCTTCAAGGAGCGGCTGCGGGCGGGAGGACCTGATGGCAAGGCGGGGCATGCGCAGTTATCGATTGGCGACGGCACAATCGTGCTGGGCCTTGCACGAGTGGGTACAGGATTCGCTTCGCCGGACAGCGTCGAGTTTCGGCCGCCGCGTCCCAACGAGGTCAGCCAGTCCGTCAGCGTGCGCGTCGAGGATGTCGATCGGCACTTCGCGCGTGCCAGCCAGTTCGGCGCGCGGATACTCAGTCCGCCAACCGACTACCCATTCGGTGAGCGGCAGTACACCGCTGAGGATCTGGCTGGTCACCGATGGACGTTCTCGCAGTCCATCGCCGACGTCGACCCGCGACAATGGGGCGCCACCGTCGTCAAGCTCGAATAGCGTGAGTGGGGAAAAGTGAGGTACTGAGCCGCCGCGCGCGCCGAATCTATAGAAGAGGATCGACCGCCTGGATTGTGGTGCTGATCGTCGTGCCCATCAGCTGGTATCCAGCGACACAAATAACCAGGACAGCAAGGAGAATCAGCGCATACTCGGCCATCGTCTGTCCGCTGGATAACCGGCGAGCCCGCCGATTCAGGTGCCGTATCGCACTCATTTGAGCACCCTTCCCTTTCTTCTTGTAGGATAAACCTACCATGAATATGGCAATTACGCCGCCCTAGCGCCAGCCCCGCACAAGTTGCACTGCGCACCGTGCGAGCGTTTAAATCACCGGGGTGCTACTGTAGCGACGCGAAGCCCTTGCGAGAGAGCTATTAACGCTATTATGGGAATCCATATGGAAAAAATCGGACCCAAGCTCGACCGGCCGCGAAAACGAATCACGAATCGATCAGTTGCATTCGGCGTGGCCCTCCTAGTGCTCGGCCTGGGAGTGCTCGACGCAAGCTCGCCGGCGCGCGCGGATGATTCGGTCGGCTCGGTGACCCAGATAAACGGAAGCGCGCAGATTCAGCGCGGCGCCGCCACGCTTCCCGCGCAACAAGGGACTTCAGTCCAGCTGCACGACCGGGTGACCACCGCGCCCGACGCGTCCGTGACGTTGGGATTTGCCGACGGCAGCTCGATAGCTCTCAATGGCGGCACCAGCGTCGCGATCGAGGACGTCAAGGTGGTGAACGGGCAACCGCTGCCGAGCCGCGTGACGCTGATCAGCGGGAAGATTCATACGAACGTGCTCGACAAAACCGGGCAACAACACAGTATCGAAGTGGACTCGCAGTCCGGCACGGCGACCGGGCCCTCGCCGAACCAATAGCGCGCGGCTAGCGAGCGCCTAACTGATCGCCGGGCACCCACGTCGAGTGGAACCCGACCGGCACGCGCTGCGGAATCCGCACGCGCGCGATTGGACCGGCCGCAAAATTTTTCGCGTCGATTATGACGACTTCGCTGCTGTTCGTGGCGGCGGCATCTGCGACGAACGTCACCACGAAACCGTCGTCTTCGTCGCGTGCCCCGACGCGCGGCGCGAACGGCGCTTCATTCGAGGTGCGTCCTGCGCCGAACAGATATTTCTCCGAAGTGCCGCGGACAGTATCGTACTTCACGAGCCCTTCGTAGTGCGGCACGCGCGAGTTGTACGCGTAGCGCGACTTGCGGCCCATCTTGTGCCGGTTGATCGTCGGCCACTCGGTCTTTTCGTCGTCGAGCTGCTCCTCGCTGACCGCGCCCGTCACGAGATTGAAGCGCCATCGGAATAGTTGAGCCTCGAGCCGGAGAAACGCGCGCATCCGCGCGAGCTCGCCTTCGCCTCGCTTGGCGCCCGGTTCCGCCTGGACGACGCGGCACGCTTCCATCACGAACTCGTCGCCGTCCTCCCACGCGTTTACCACGTGGTAGATGTAGCAGGGCGACGCTTCGAACCATTTGACGTCGGCGTTGGTACCGTAGCGCGGCAGAATGCCGAAGCGGCTCGGCAGCTCCGGATAGTAAGTGACCTTGTGCACCTTGCGCTCGAGCAGTTGCGGATCCCAGAACAGCGGCAGATCCATCAGCAGCGAATAGTGCTCGCTGAACGCCATGTCATGCGGGAGGCGCGAGCCGGGAAGATCGATAGGCTCATGATGGGTCAGTTCGCCGCGCGCCGAGACGACGTTGTAGGTCATGTGCGGCGGCCTGGTCGCATAGTCAAAGAACAGCAACTCGCCACTCACGGGATCGACCTTGGCGTGCGCGGAGACAGCGCGCTCGAGCTTGCCGCCGAAGCGCTCGACGCCGAGCGTCTCGAGCGTGCGCGGATCGAGCTTGTACGGCAGCCCGCACTGATACCAAAGCGCCAGCGCGTAGCCGTTGTGAAATACCAGGTCGGTGTTGGCGGAGTCCTTGAGCCATCCGTCGGACCCGGCGCCGCGCGGAACGTTGGGGTCAGGGCGATCCATCAGGCCCGGCCATATCGTTCGCCGCGCATCCTGCTCGGCGGCGAATCCTGCGGTGCGAATCCAGCGGTTGCGGTAGGTCGCCTTGCCGTCGTGGAATTCGATGCCGTGCACCATGCCGTCGCCGTCGAACCAATGGTAGCGTCCGCGCGGCTGAAAGATCGGATTGGGACCGTTGCGCAGGTAGGCGCCGTCGAGGTCCCTGGGAATCTCACCGATGACGGTCAAATCATCGGCGGTAATCTCGGTCGAGATCGGCGCGTAAATTCCCTTGAGGAACGGGTTCTCGCCGGGATCGATCTGGATAGGAATTTCGCGTTCGACCTTGACCATGACGAACTCCGCGACGGTCGCGTCAGCTGAGATATTTTCCCAGCCGCGAGACTATCACGCGCGATGGCCGCGCGACAAAGCCGCCTTCAGCTGCGAGCCGCAGCAAATTGTGCTGGCAGTCAGTTACGTGACTTTCGGCGATTGCGGGGCTTCGGCTTTCTGGCCGGTCGTCCGGCTTTGGGGGCGCGAGCTCGCTCCATCAGGCGAAGGAGACGATTTAAATCTCTGGCGGCCACGCGCAACTTCTGTCCACCGCGTGTTAGCGCTCCAGAGAGTGAGTTGCCGAATACCCTCTCGGTCGCGACCATCTCCATCTCGAGCGCACTCTCGTCGATCGCGTATCGGAGGCTTCGCAGTTGCAGGACCAAATTGGATCGATCGATCTCGAAAACTTCGTGTTGATCCAATTCCGGATCAAAAGTCTTCGGAAGAATGGAATCTTGTCGAACACTACGTTTAACCACAACCGGGAGTAGAGCACGGATTGTGCCACAGCTTTCAAGGCAAAAACCACTTGACAAACCTAGGCGGCGCGCGAGCCCAAGAGTAGCCTCACAACGAAGTCTCGCTACAATAAGATCGATCGCAGCGAAATTCCGTTGAGTGGCATAAAGAAACAAAATGGCGCTCAGCGCGGGAACCACCAAGCCGCCGGGGGCAAAGCCATAGCAACCGAGCTCAGGAAATCCGGCATCGATGTTGTAGGTGACATGCCATGGGGCACTCACTTCTGTCAGTTCTACGAAACTAAAAACGACTTGCTCGAAGTGCTGGTTCCCTATTTCAAAGCCGGCCTCGAGAGCAATGAAACCTGTGTGTGGGTTGTTACAACGCTGACCGAGCACGAGGCCGGCAACGCACTCAGACAGGCTCTTCCCGACTTTGAACGATATGCTGCCGACCATAGCTTCGAAATATTCCGCGGCACCGAGTGGTATATGACCGACGGTTTTTTCGATGTGGAAAAAGTCAGGAGGGCTTGGAGCGAGAAGCTCGACCGGGCATTGGCGCGAGGCCATTCGGGACTCAGAGTGTCTGGAGACGCGTTCTGGGTAAGACGAGAGCAGTGGAGCGATTTCACTGCCTATGAAGAGGAGCTGGACCGGACTCTCGTCGATCTGCGGATGACCTGCCTGTGCAGCTATCCACTGGCTACTTGCTGCGCCACCGATGTCCTTGATGCCACGCGCACGCATCAGTTCACCTTTGCGGCACGAAGAGGCGATTGGGAGATTGTCGAAACCTCCGAGCTGAAGCAGGCGAAGTCCGAGATAAAGAGACTTAACCAGGAGCTCGAGCAACGCGTCGTCGAAAGAACCAGGGAACTAGCGGGCGCCAATGAACAGCTGAAACGCGCCTTTGAGGAAATCGACAAGTTACGCCGGCGCCTTGAATCGGAGAATGAGTATCTGCGCGAGGAAGTCCGAGCCGCCTCCGGTGACTGCGCGATTCTCGGTAACAGCCCGGCCATTCGAGGCGTGCTCGAACGAATCGATATGGTCGCGCCGACCGATGCCACCGTACTTATCCTTGGCGAGACCGGAGTCGGCAAGGAACTGGTCGCCCGCGCCATCCATGAACGAAGCCTGCGGCATGACCGTCCATTGGTTAAGATCAACTGCACCGCAATTCCTCGCGAGCTGTTCGAGAGTGAGTTTTTCGGCCATATCAAGGGAGCTTTCAGCGGGGCTTTAAGAGATCGAATTGGCCGCTTTCAACTGGCCGACGGCGGGACCCTTTTTCTGGATGAAATCGGCGAGCTGCCGCTGGCGATGCAGCCCAAGTTGCTCCGGGTGCTGCAGGACGGCGAATTTGAACCGGTCGGCAATGACAGGACGCGGCGCGTCGACGTCCGCATCATTGCCGCGACCAATCGCGACCTCAAAAGCCTGGTCCAGGCGGGACAGTTCCGCGAGGATCTCTACTACCGGTTGAGCGTATTTCCGATCGAGGTGCCGCCGCTGCGCGGGCGCAAGGACGACGTTCCATTGCTCGCGCAGCATTTTCTCGACGCGGCCTGCGCTCGGTTCGGTCGTTCCGGTCTGCAGTTAACCGCGATCCAACTCCTGGAACTGCGGAAATACGATTGGCCCGGGAACGTGCGCGAGCTGCAGAACGTTATTGAGCAGGCGGCGATCGCGTCGCGCCCGGGGCCGCTCCGGCTCGAAATTCCAGGCGGCATCGAATCGGGATCGGATCGGCCCTCGATCACTCAGTCCACGTCACCCGAAGGATTCGAAGTGATTCCGGACGAAGAGATGAACCGCCGCGTGCGGGACAACATGGTTGCCGCGTTGAAACGCAGCGGCGGCAGAATCTATGGGCCTGGCGGCGCCGCGGAGCTGCTCGGCATCCGACCGAGTACGCTTAGCACTCGCGTCAAGAAGCTCGGCCTCAAGAAATAAAATACAACTCGCCTTGGCCTTGAGCGCGATCGCGTGCTCTACTCAGTCCTGTCCCCGGAGGCGCGCGTCGCATGGATGTCAGCAAAATTCCGCCCGGCCGCAACCCGCCCGATGAAATCAACGTGCTGGTGGAAATTCCGCAGGGCGGAGTTCCGGTGAAGTACGAGCTCGACAAGGTGTCGGGCGCGCTGTTCGTGAATCGTTTCCTGCATACCGCGATGTACTATCCGGCCAATTACGGATTCATCCCGAACACGCTCTCCGAAGATGGCGATCCGTGCGACGTGCTCGCGCTGTCGCAGGTACCGGTCGCGCCCGGCGCGGTCATCAGATGCCGTCCGGTAGGCGCGCTGCTGATGGAAGACGAAAATGGCATCGACGAGAAAATTCTCGCCGTGCCGGTCGACGAATTAAATCCCTACTTCGACGGAATCGGGAACTACACCGACCTGCCGCCGATCATGCTCGACCAGATCGATCACTTCTTCCGCCACTACAAGGATCTCGAGAAGGGCAAATGGGTCAAAGTCGGCGGATGGGTGGATCGCGATGCGGCCGCCAAGCTGATCCTCGAAGCAATCGCGCGCGTGCACGGGGAGTAAGTCTTCCCACACGCGTCGCGCCATGCTTCTGCGACTACTGGCTCACTTCGCCGGGTGCTTGCGCCAGCGGCACCAACTGCGCGATGTCGCACTGGATCAACGCCTGGATCTTGTTGTCGATCTGGTAGAACCGCGTCACTTTCACCTGCGGGATAACGGCGCGGAACTGCGGAATGAACTCCTTCTGCACGTCGAGGCGCGCCTGCTGGATCGCTATCACCTCATCGAGCTTTTTGGCCGCGGCAGCGTCGGTGAAGTTATTGTAGTTGGCGGCAAAATCTTTGAGCTCTTTGACGTGGCGATCTTCTATCCGGTCCATCTTCGCTTCGTAGGCGTCGTAAACGGGCCAGAACTTGGTCGCTTCGTCAGTGGTCAGATTCATGTTGGCACCGACCGTCGCTTTGCGCTGTGCGCGGGCGGCCGCGATATCGAGCTGCTTCTGCGAGGTCTGCGCCAGGGCCGGCGCGCCCATGCTGATGCTGTAGACCAGCAGCGAAGCTATGGTGAAACTTGCGAGAATAGTCTTGAGGCTCATCGGTTCGGTTCTCCTGAGTTACGGCGTCAGCAAGGACCGCAGGATGGTGCTGGATTAAGAGATCATAGTCAAGTGATAACTATCCGGCACTCGAACCCCTAGCGCTCGTATTGCATTTAGCCAAGCAAAGTGCGAGTTTCCTTCGACTGGGCAATCAACTTGAGGACTTCGCCACGGGTCCGGCCGACCGGAACCGAAAGCCTCACCATAGACGGAGGAGACAATGAATTCGAAAGCACGAGGAATGGTAATCGCACTGGGGTTGGCGGTGGCATTGGCCGCGGCTGCACCGTCGGCAAGGGCCCAGGGCGCAGCACCGGCGCCGGCATCGGGAGGGGCAGCGGTTCGGGCAGGATACCTGACTTGTCATGTCGCGGCCGGATGGGGATTTATTTTCGGCTCATCGCGCAAGTTACAGTGCGCGTACGCGCTGCAGCCCGGATACACCGAGTATTACACCGGTTCGATCACGAAGTTCGGCGCTGATATCGGATACCTTCAGTCAGGCGTAATTCTGTGGGCGGTTCTAGCCCCGACCACCAACCTGGGCCAGGGTGCGCTTTCGGGTCACTACGGCGGAGCGACCGCGAGCGCAGCGGTCGGAGTCGGCGCGGGCGCCAACGTATTGGTGGGAGGCTTCAACAGCTCGATCGCGTTGCAGCCGGTCTCGATCGAAGGACAGAACGGCTTGAACGTCGCGGCAGGCGTTGTCGAGATGACGTTGAAGTTTAACGAAGCGAAGCCCGCGAAGAGCACTCCGTAACCAGCAATCCACTTAGGTCTTGTGTACAGCGGAGGCGGCCTTGAGGCCGCCTCCGTTTTTTCTCTTCAGGAAGATTACTGCGTCGGGTAGCTAGATCTTTGCCTTCGGATACCGCGCGCGCATCCAGGCCACGAACTTTTCCGGCACCGCCATCGTCGAGAGACGGCCCTGCCGCACCAGCGCCCAGTCGTCGAACTTCCCCGACTGCTTGATCTCCGCCAACGTGACCGGTGGCTCGATGCGCGCCGCGAATTCCAAATCGACCACCGCTGACTTTGGACTTTTGGGATCGTCGCGCGGTGGCGATTTCACCACGGCCTTCCCCACCACGCTCGAAACGCCTCCGCTATGATAGATGAACACCACGTCGCCCTGCCGCATTTCGCGGATCGAGCGAACCGCTTGCGGATTGGTCACACCGTCCCAGGCGGTGTGTCCGTCACGCTCGAGGTCGTCGATCGAGTAGGTCGATGGTTCGGTCTTGGCAAGAAAGTAGTTCATAGGATGCGTCCTCTTCAGAGGTGATTCAGAGTAAAAGAGTAAATCTAACATAGGCGGCGTCGATCGTGCGGGTCTGCCGTGTGGAAAAACTCTTATGCCCGAACTGCCCGATGTAACCGTATACGTGGAGGCGATCCGGACGCGCGTCGTCGGCCATCAACTCGTGCGCGCAATCGTCAGGTCTCCGTTTCTGCTACGCTCGACCGCTCCTCCATTGAGCGCAACCCTCGGCAAGAGGGTCCACGACGTGCGACGGCTGGGCAAGCAGATCGCGATCGGCGTCGAAGGCGACCTGTGGCTCGTTTTACATCTCAAAATCGCGGGCCGGCTGCATTGGAAGACCACCGCGCCAAAACTCGGCAGTCGAAACATCCTGGTCGCCTTCGAGTTCGACAACGGATGGTTGTGGCTGACGGAAGCGGGCACGCAGCGCCGCGCCGCGATCCATGTCGTCGAGGGTGAAGCGGGACTTCAGTCGCTGAACGCCGGCGGTATCGAGCCGCTCGAGGCGAACCTCGACGCATTCACCGCCGCGATCCGCGCATCCAATCACACGCTGAAACGCTCGCTCACCGACCCGCACATTTTCAGCGGTATCGGCAACTCGTACTCGGACGAAATCCTGTATCGCGGGCAGCTGTCGCCCGTTGCCATGACGCAGAAACTTACTGGCGATGAAATCGAGCGGCTCTATGACGCCACTCGCGCGACGTTACTCGAATGGACCGACCGCCTGCGCGTCGAATCTGCGGGTGAATTTCCGGAGAAGGTGACCGCGTTTCGGCCCGGCATGACGGTACATGGTCGTTACGGTCAGCCATGCCCGCGATGCGGCGCCAAGGTGCAGCGCATCCGTTATGCAAGCAACGAGACTAACTATTGCGCGACCTGTCAGACCGGCGGCCGATTGCTCGCCGACCGCGCTCTATCGCGCCTGCTGCACCAAGACTGGCCGCGTACGCTTGACGAACTTGAGGCCCTCAAGAAGCGATGAAGGCCGACACGCCCGGCCGCAAGCGGGGGCGGCCCGGCTTTTCCCGGTCGTGACGCGTGGCATTTCCGTTGCGCACCAAGCCGGCCAGTTCCAGCGCGATTCTTCTCCACAGCTCGGGGAACTTGTTGGCTAGCGCTGAAAAATCCGACTCCGCGATCCTGGCTACCACCGAATCCGACAGCGCGGTAACTGAAGCCGAGCGGGGTGCATGCGGATCGACAACGGCCATTTCACCGACGTGCTCGCCGGCTTTCTTGCGGGCCACGATGCGCCCGCCGATGGCAACCGAAAACGCTCCCTGCAGAATCAGGAAGAGATCGGCCTTATGCGCGCCCTGCACGATTAGATTCTTGCCAGCAGGTATCTCGTGCAACTTCACTCGCCGCGCGACCGCCACCGCCAGGTCCTTGTCGCCGATCAGCGGCTGCGCGATCAAGGCCTCAATCAAGCGCGGCCTGCCCTCCGAGCCCCGGAATCGTTTTACTATCGATTTTCCCATCGTCTTCGAACTCCTGGTTTCCTCCACTGGAACGAAAGGGAATCAACCTTCTTTAAATGCGCTTGAGGCATCTGCTGTAGCCGATGCTAAACCGCATTAACCGTGCCAATGCTAGCCGAAACTAACGAGCCGATCGACCCCATTTGCCGACCGGAATTCCTGTGGAAAATCAAGGAGCGGAACGCACTCGTCCGAAGATCGACGCCGGGCCGCATTTAAAATTGAAATGTGACAATGCGGCGATTTGAAATGTCGTTGGCTTGAACTCCCGAGAACTCCTTAATCTTCATATAGGTTGTCGGCGGCACGCCTGATGCTGATCAGGGCATGTTCGGCATCAGCTCATCCCGCTCACGCTCGGCAGCCAGCTCAGTTGCCAGGCCTTATCTGCGACTGGTCGATAGTTATCGCAAGCCTGACCAGTCACTGTCACCAGGGGCGGCCGTGATTGCTTGTCTAACGACCTCTCGCTCCGGTAACGGCGAATTGTTGCGCAAGGCTCATCGCGCCGCCCGCGAGAATGGCGCGGGGTTCTACGCCGTTTTCGTCGATTCGCCGCGCTCTCGAATCGGGATGGCTGAGGTTCGTGCGCTGATCGACGACGCCATCCTCGCGAGTTACCTCGGCGCGAAAATCGTTTGGCTCGAATCGACTGACACGGTCGGAGAGCTGCTGGAGCTCGCGCGGCAATCTCACGTCGGCCGGATCTTCGTTTCTCGAGGCCAGCCGGCTCCGCTCTCGCGGCTATTTGGGCGCGCGGTCTACTCCGACCTGTTGAGCCGCGGCGAAGGCTTCCGCATCGACGTCGTTGGGTTCGAAAGCAGAAACTCGCCTGCACGGAACTTAAGAGTCCCTCATTGAGGCGCTTTCGCTGCGCCGCTGGCGGTCTGCGCGGGAGTGTTTTCGGCGGGGAGCTCGAGCGTAATGTCTTTCGGATCCTCCGAGTGCCGGCTCTCCAGCACCGAGACGACGACTCCCCTGATGGCGCCAGAGGAGACCGGGAAAAATGCGCTCCCTGTTACAGCCCCCTTGGCAGCCAACTTGGTCTGACCAATCGAGCGCTTCGTGTATTCAGCGGACACATTCTGAAAGTCGTCGGCCTGCTGCTTGAGCGCGGCGTCCTGGGAGGCTTGACGAGCGATTTGTTGCTGGGCCGTGACGGCGGATCCGGCGCCTGCGGGGGGCACGTAGGGCAGTCCCAGTGCAGTGGTCATGCTGGAGGCCATCATGGCGCCAAGATCGGGGCCTGCCGGCGCTGCCGGGGTTTGATTCTGTTGGTCGAACTGGGTCTGCATAGTGGTCGCGCGCTGTTGCTCGATTGCCGTAAAGGCGTCCATGCCTCCCTGATCGACCATTGCTCCCTGCGCCGTAACCCCGTGAATGGCGACGACGTCAATTTCTCTATGCGTCAGGTTCTGTACCGTGAGGACTACTTCGTTCCACGGCGCATCGCGCATCCATGAGTCTGCGCCGTTGGGAGCGATCGTCGCGTGAACCGTTATCCGCGTCGCCTTATCGCCCCCTTGCACGACGACATTGTCCAGAACCTTGTCGTAAGAACCCCCTTGATAAAAAGTCGGTGGAGACGGCGCATTGCCGATTTGACTGGCCGCGGGCTGTCCCGACATTTGACTCATATCGACGCATGACGCCGCTGTCAGGGCTATCGCAATTAAAGGGATTATCTTCTGGTAGCGCATGACATGTCCTTTCCGACGCCAAGTCGATTGCTCACTGCAACCGCGCCCTCATCACTTTCTATGACTGGAACCGCCAACACTGACCGCCCTCGGCAAAGTCCGCGAGATGGGCATAGCCAGTTTGGTCCCGGGCATCGTGGTCCCGGGCAAGGTGCCTACCGGCCGCGAAAAGGGGGACGCTGGACGGCCGAAGGGATTCCCAGCCGCGCGCGCGCCGCCGGTAAAAGGCGAATTGGTCCCCGGCCGCCTATCATCGGACGATTTGACGAATGGATTTCGTTCGCCGGGCGCGTCCGCAACCCGCGCGTTCGGCGAAGTCGAAGCCTCATGCACAAAAGGATTCGCGTAGGCTTTTGCTGGAGCCGCGTTGAAAGGATTGGTTGCCTCATGCCGTTGAAACGGGTGCGGCCGGGGCTCTGACAGCCCCCTGGGCTCCGATAAATTCCTATGATCTGACAGATCCTTGTGCTCTGACAGATTCCTCTCGTACGGTTCTTTGCTGGCTATAAGCGCCGCTCGATGATAGCCATGCACGAAGAATGGCCTCCGATGAGGCTCTATGCGCGCCCATCTCCGAGCCCACCACCAGCGAGGGTGATCGCGAATCCAGACGTTCTCCTCCCATACGTCGATGTTCTCGAAGTCAATGTTCTGGTACTCCGCGTCCGGGACAACGTAGAACGGACGCTCGGCGATTTCCATGCCCCCAGCCGACAGCACAGTCATGTATTGGCCGGTGGGATAGCCAGTCATATCGGGGATCGCAACGCTGCCTTCAAAGCGCCCGCCGGATTGAGGATCGCCGGACAGGTTATTGGAGGCTCCCTGGGTAACTTCTTGTTCGTTGGGATCGTAGACAGTTACTTCCAGCGTGTTTCCCGCGCTCTGCAATCCATCGGGGTAGTGGTTAAAACTGGCACTCCAATTCATGCAGCCGGCAGACGATAGGAGGTCTTTGGTGTAGACCGCAATCGGAAGGGCGTTGCCGCACGGCTCCAGCGACATCGAGGTGAAGCCCAGCGACGCGATCTCAGCCACGTTACTGCTTTGGTTCGGGATACTATCTTGGCTCGGGGTATTGTCCTGACTCGTGGAACTACCCTGATTCCGAGAAGTACTATCCTGGTGTTGCTCACCTTCCCGCTGTGGCGCGATCGAATTGTGACCATTATCCAGATGCGCGGCTTGATCGATGCTAGCGAGGTTTACGGCAGCAGGATGAGAGGTTTGATTCTTGTAAAGATACACGCCTGCGAAGCTGGCAGCCGCCATCAACACGAAGAGCGCGGACCCTGCCAGCACTCGGATGACTGGACTTCTCGCGACAGCTACGGGCATAGGGCTGCTGACCGCCGCGATCGGCGACAGTGTCGCCGGGGGAATGGCGGATTGCGTCGGCGCCGGCTTGGGAGCCTCGGCGCATGCGACGCACGAGCGTTGTGCCGCCGGTATCGCGCGGGTGCAATTCGGGCATAGCCACTCGCCGTTGTCAGTTACATTCCACGCCACGCGGTAGATGCGATAGGTGTCGGGAAAACCCTTCAGCGTAACTTCGCGGCCTTGGTCAAACCTGATGTCACCCGCGTCCTTTGCGAGATCCATGAAGGACGCCGAAGTCGCAATCTCGCCGCCGTCAGCATGACCCATCACGCGCGCCGCAAAGTTAACCGCGTTGCCGTGATAGTCGTTCGATTCCCGTCGCGCCTCACCGACATGCAGACCTACGCGAATCCGGAGCGGCTGATCGGGATGACTGCGGCCATAGGCAACAAGATCGCGCTGGATCTCGATCGCGCAAAGCAGCGCCTGCCGAACCGTTTTGAAGGTCACGAAGAAACCGTCGCCAGTGGTATTGGCCACGAATCCCTGGTGCGACTCGACCTGCTTGCGAACGATCGAGTCGTGAGCGTGCAGGACCTCGACCGCCTTCAGGTCGCCTAGCCGCTCCCACATCGCGGTCGACCCTTCGATATCAGAGAACAACAAGCTTACCGTGCCGTCGGGAGCCTCGTGCAAATTCAGTTGGGACAGATTTCTGGCGACCGTGAGAGCAATGTCGGCGCTCTTCACGTCTCCGGTTTGGTTTCGATCGATTCCCTGGTTGAGTGCGGATAGCTCGCGGCGCACCGTGGCAGCATCTGGGAATCGATCGTCCGGCGACTTGGCCAACAGTTTGAGAATCGATCGATCGAGCGCGGGCGGAACGCCGGGTAGCAGTTGACTCGGTCGCAGCGGTTCGGAACTCAGCAGCTGTGAAATGACGGTCGCGATATTGTCGCCCAGAAAGGGCGGCCGGCCCGTCACCATTTCATAGAGCATCGCGCCCAGCGAGTAGAGGTCGCTGCGCGCATCGACCGACTTGCCCATAGCCTGCTCGGGCGACATATACGCGACGGTTCCCGCCACCAGCCCGACGACTGTCAGTCGCGGCTGGTCCGCCCCGAGCGCCAGCCCAAAATCGCCGAGCTTGCTGATGCCTTCCTTCGTCAGCCACACGTTTCCAGGTTTCAAGTCGCGATGAACTATTCCCAGGCCGTGCGCATACTCCAGCGCCTGGCAGAGCTCATCGGCGATCCGGATTGCTTCGTTGGTGGGTAGGTGATGATGCGGCGATTTGCGCAGCAGATCATCGACCGAGCCGCCGGCCATGTACTGGGTAACTATGTAAGGTCGTCCCGCGTCTTCACCTACATCGTAGATCGTTACGATATTGGGGTGATCGCCGAGCTTGGCCATCGCCTGCGCCTCGCGGGTGATCCGCGCTCGCTGTTGTTCGTCGAGGCTGCCGACCTTGATAAGTGCCAGCGCTATCTCGCGGTCAAGCAGATTGTCGCGCGCGAGGTAGACAATCTTGCTGCCGCCTTCGCCTAGGATGCGCATGACCTGGTAGCGCCCGCTGGCGAAAGAGAGCGGCGGAGAAGGAGCGGCTTCGGAGGTTTTGGTTTTGTTGGCCGCAGTCTCAGGCGGCGGAAAAGATTCGGAGGCTTCGTGCGCTGGAGGCGCTGGTTCCGAGGGGAGCGCCAGCGGAGTTCCACAACTCGCGCAGAAACGATCCTGATCGGCGCTGTCCTGTCCGCAGGCCGAGCAACGCATACGGTAGAGCCCCCTCGGTTCGGAATGTGTGAGCGAGTATAGAAAATTGGCTAGCGCAATTGCAAATTTTAATCGGTCATTTAAGCGGTGTTAGCCCAAAATAACACGACCTGCTAGACATAACTGCGAATAGAGTTCGAATAGGTCTATTAGGTAGCGTAAGCTAGAGCGACGCGGCCGGCTCTGATGCGTTCGCGACAGCCTCAGCCCGCCTATGGCTTGTTCAGGTCTACTGCCATCTCGGTCGTGTTTTCAGCGATCCGGAAAATCGAGGCCACCAGTTCCAGGTAAGCGCGCAGGAGAACAACTGCTAAGACGAATAGTACGGGCGACAAAACAACGGCGAATTGCAGATTCGACAAAATAAGTGATTCGCCACACACGCGTGCGCCTCTTCGCGCTTGCCTTGCTGGTCGAGTAGCCGTGCGAGGCTCTTTTGGCGAGCGATTCGAAGGACTTCGCTTCCTGGGCGAGCGCGACGTCGAGCGCATGGTGGAAGAAAGGCTCCCGCTTCTGCCGATGAGCCACGAGCAGGCAAATCTGTTCTTCCAGATCGTCGCGCGCCGCTGCGAAATGCTGTGCTATGGTACTCACCTCGAATCTCACCCTTGGCAGGTGGGACGGCGACAGCCGTGCCGACCACCTCGATTGGTCGATCGCGTCCTACACCACTCGGCCATCGTCAGCATCAATGGTGAAAGCTATCGGCCCAAGAACAAGCGTCAGGCCGGACTGCTCACCGTTCCTGCCAAAGCCACTAAGCAATAACTAAAGCGATCGCTCGGCGTGTGCCATCGCGATGCTCGTCATATGTAGCGAAATCGGGACTCTAAGTAGTAAAACTCGGGCAAAATTTGACTTATGAGGCTTGCTATAGCGATGTTATTTGACTAAGAAGAGCCATCCGCTAATTAGTATTGCTTTTCGGACTAGGGAGGGTCGGGATGGCAAAACGCACGGAGGGGAGGGCTGCATTTGTATATGTGGCCGTCGTGGCGTTGATGGTGTCGTTTGCCCCGTCGATGGCGCGCGCGCAGCAAGTCGTCGGAACCGTCACCCAGTTGGTTGGTTCCGCGCAAATCCAGCGCGGCGCCGCGAATCTCCCGGTGGCACAGGGGACCGCGGTCGAACTTCACGACCGGGTCGCGACCGCGGCGCGGTCGACGGCGACGGTGACGCTGACGAGCGGCAGCACGCTGACGCTCTACTACAACACCAGCCTGGTTTTCGACCAGGCGGTGGTCGGTCCCGCCAGGACCGGGAGTACCGGACTGCGCCTGCTGGAAGGCGCGATGCGGTCGGTAGTGCCGGCCCTGGTGCAGACGCAGAGCTTCGAAATTCATACGCCCAACGCGACAGCCGCGGTGCGAGGCACTGACTTCGACACCAGCTATTTCGAAGGTACAGTCCGGCCCGGCTACGAGGGCTGCCAACGATACACCGACGTCAGGGTACGTGAAGGTGTGGTTGCGGTGAGCAATCTTTCTAACCCGACGGCGGAGGTTGATGTGGATGCGGGATTCGAAACGACCGTGCCATGTCTGTTGCCGCCGCTCAACGCGGGACCTTTGGGAATCGCAGGCGCGCAAGGACCGGGAGCGGCGGGCGGCAAGGGCGGTGGTGGCGGCGGAGCTTCAGAATCAGCAGTCAGCGCCGGCGCGGGCTTCTCGGCGCCGCCACCTGGAGGCGGCAGCACCGGTGCTCCTCCACCTCCTCCGCCTCCCGCAATGCCGCCTCTCGGCACGACGACAGGACCTTAGCATGACAAGCCAAAATAGGACGCTACGGACTTTGCGAATTGCCGGACTCCTGGTTCTGGTTTGCACACTTGGATGGACCGGCAACGCCCGCGCACAACTGGAGAATCTGTATCCCGGTTTTTTTGGACCGGCCAACCCGCAGGTGCTCGACGCGATACTGTTCGGCGGCGGGTTCGGCAGCCAGGACTACGGGGCGATACAGGAAGGCTTTCAACTCGAGCAGACCGTCACGCCCTACATCGGGGTGGTCGACGGGTCACGGGCTATCAATTGTGGATCGGCGATCACTTCAACAACCCGCTGGCGCCGTCGACGTTCACGCATGAGGCGCGGCTGAATTTCGCGCGACTGCAGGGCGGCGTCGAGCTGACACTCTATCCGGGCACGTCGCTGTTTCTTGCTCGGCGGCGGCGACGTCGGCGACAGCAGTGCCGCGGTAATCGAGGGCGACTACTCGAGCTGGCTGTTTACGCATACGCATCATCCGCTCAACTTTTCGTTCAGCGCGAGCCACGACTATGAGAACCACGTGACCAGCTCGGAGATCGATCTGCGGATGGTGGCGTTTTCGACCGCAAATTATCTCGGCACGTTCGGCGGCGGCGGCGCGATCTATCAGGGCGGACAGATTACCAGCGCGGGCGGACAGGGCGGCCCGGATCTCGGCATTTACTTTCGCAAGTGGGGCTTCGGCGTCGACCTTCAGGGCGGCTACGGAACCGCAGGCGGCTTCGGCCAGCTCAGCTTCATCAAGCAGTTTGATTTTGTGGAGTCGGGAGGCTTCTAGGCATTCGTTGCCGACAGGATCGTATCGTAAGGATGCCGACCACGATAAGGTGGTCGGCGCAGAACTCCAATGTTTACAGAGCATACGGAATTATGAGCAGCCACAACAGGCGACACAGGTACTATAAGTTAAGTGTTTCTTTCAAACTACTATTTGACATTGACGTTGGCGTAATAGTTGCTCAGCAGGTGAAATTTTCATCTAGGGGGGAGTCATGACGCGACAAAGTACTGTGGGCGCATCGCCGACACTCCGGCGTTTTGCTGTCGCGGGGCTGCTGATGCTAGCTGCCGTCACTGCGCCGATTTCAGTCGCGCGCGCCTCTGGAACGATCGCGTCGGCAGTGCTGGGCCAATCGAACTTCACAGGCTCGACTGCCAATTCGCCCACCGGAGCATCGCTTAATCTTAATTCCTACTATTACTACTATTACTACTACTACTACTCAGGTGCCAATGCGTTGGCGATCGACTCGTCGTCCTCGCCTCCCCATTTGTGGGTTGCCGACCCTGGAAACAGTCGCGTCCTGGGGTTTCGGAACGCCGCCGCCCTAGCCAACGGGCAAGCCGCCGACATTGTGGTTGGGCAGCCGAATTTTAAGAGTACGACCTGCAATTCGTCGATCGTCTACGCTGCCAATCTTTGCGAACCGGGAGGAGTTGCCGTCGACAGCAGCGGCAATCTCTACGTTTCGGACACCGGCAACAACCGCGTCTTGATTTTTGCCGATCCATTCACGACCAACACGAACACCGGCCAGACCGCAGGGTTTGCCGCCTTCATGGTCCTGGGTCAGGGCGAAGACTTTTTCGCAACCAGCTGCAACACGGGAGGATCGACAGCAAGCGACCAGAGCTTATGCACGCCCGTAGGTTTGGCGGTTGACTCATCCGAGAACCTCTGGGTGGCAGACGCCGGTAACAGCCGAGTCCTCGAATTCCAGAATCCCGTCGCTCTTGGTACTTTGAATGCCGAGCTGGAAATTGGGCAGCCCGATTTTGTCAGCAATTCGGCCAATCAGGGCGGCGGTCCAGCGATTAACACGCTTTACGCGCCCACCAGCGTGGCGATCGATTCTCACGGAAACCTCTACATAGCCGACCTCGACAACAGCCGCGTTCTGGAATATAACGCACCGCTTTCGACCGCTGCCGGGGCGAATAATGTCTGGGGACAAAGCGGCTTTTTCAATAGGTCGGATTGTACTACGAGCGCTACTGGACTCTGCTATCCAGCCGCTGTCGCTCTGGATAGCAGCGACAATCTCTACATTGCGGATTCGGAAAATTCCCGGATTCTGAAGTTTTCCGAATCGAGCAATCCTCCCAGCAACTTCGGAGCCAATCTGGTGCTGGGGCAGATGAGCACAACTAGTTCGGGGTCCTGCAATCAGGAGGCTGCAATATCCGCCCAGAGCCTGTGCGGCGCAGGCGGGCTGGCGCTGGATGCATCCGGAGATCTGTTCGCGGCGGATTCCGGAAACAATCGTGTCGTTGAATACTTGTTTCCCCTATCGAACGACGAAAGCGCTTCCGTAGTCCTAGGTCAGGGTGACTTCCTGCATAACACCGTCAACTCCTTAACCGGCGCATCGCTGTCAGCTCCGCAGCAGATCGCGATCGATTCCAGCGTTACGCCACATAGAGTATACATAGCGGATCAAACCAATAATCGCGTGCTGGCCTGGCATGACGCCGAGTCATTCGTTAATGGGGCGCAAGCCGACGTTGTAATCGGACAGCCGGATTTCTTCACGTCTGCGTGCGTCACCGCCGCGGCCAATAACTTTTGTCGACCCCAAGGCGTCGCGGTGGATTCGACTGGCAACCTCTATGTTTCAGACTATAGCAACAGCCGCGTGCTTGAATTCTCCACCCCGTTCTCGGCCTGTGGGAGCTTCCCGTGTGCGGTCACTGCAAACGCCAACCTCGTTCTCGGCCAAGGCACTGCCACGAGTTTCGCGACCAGCGGCTGCAACCTGAACAGCAGTACAGTTTCCGCGGTCACGCTTTGCGATCCCGGTCAGCTTGCGCTCGACTCAGTCGGCAATCTTTACGTGGCAGATACCGGGAATAATCGAGTCCTCAAGTACAACACCCCGCTAAGCGTGACGTCAGTGACGGGCAGCGGCGATGTCACGGCCGATTTCGTGTTTGGCCAAGGCAACGTTTTCACTACCAACTCTTACAATGAACCCGCGGAGTCCGCGACTTCGCTCTATCAGCCCGTAGGAGTCGCGTCTGATCCGTCGAACAACATCTACATAAGCGATACGAGCAATTACCGAGTACTCGAATTCAACGAGACCACCAGCGCCACAACCGCCCCGAGCAATTCTACCGCGAATGAAGTCTTTGGCCAGGGCGGAGTATTCACCACGTCCTCATGTTCAACCGGCGCAAACGGGCTGTGCAGCGTTCAAGGCTTGGCGATCGACACGAGCGGAAACCTGTTCCTGACTGATAATGCTTATACCCGCGCGCTGGAATTCACGACTCCGTTGACTAATACCACGGCCGATTTCGTGTGGGGGCAGGGGGGCGATTTCTCCTCCGACTATGGCTGCGACCTGGGCGGTAGCCAACCAAGCGCACAGACGCTCTGCTACCCTGCCGGCATCGCTACAGACTCGTCCGGTAGCAATGTACTTATCGCTGACACGGGCAACAATCGCGCACTGCTGTTCGAGCCGCCGTTCGCAGGCTCGCCGGAAATTGTGCGCGCCGATTCCGTCGGCCGCGCTGGAACGCTGACGGTTAGCCCGGTCGCGCTGCAATTCCGCAAGACCAAGGTCAAGCGCAAGAGTGGTCCAGAGACGATTACCGTCACCAACAGCGGATCGGTTCCGGTCAAGATCGGCGCTCTCCATATGCTGGGCGACGACTATTCGATCAACAACAAGTGCGGGCCAACGCTTCCTGCCGGAGTGAGTTGTACGCTCGAAGTCAGTTTCAATCCGGTGACGCGTGGCGAACGGGGCAGCCGGATTGTTATCGACGATTCCGCACTCAATGGACCCCATGTGGTTTCGCTTCAGGGACGGGCGCTCAGGCGGTAGCGGTAAGCGCTGCAAGGGGGATCTAATCAGCCGCGCAACCACCAACTGATCATCTGGATCGCGACAACACAGGGACAAAGATGGATTCGACCCACAAAAAGGGTGTACGAAACGCGGTGCTGATAGTGTTCGCGTTTGCCGCGATTGCCGTCGTGCTGACCTCCGCATCGCGCGCGACGATCGGGAATACCATCGCTGAAATCGTCCTGGGTCAGGAGGATTTTTCTCACAGCAATCCGAATGCACTCAGCGGCGCCACGATGTACAACCCATCATCCATTGCGATCGACGAGTCCTCTTCACCTCACCACCTTTACGTAGCGGACGAATCCAATAATCGAGTGCTCGGATGGAACAATGCCGCGTCGTTCACCAATGGGGAAACGGCCGATCTGGTGATCGGCCAGGTCGATTTTTTCTCCTCGGGATCGAACCCAGGCGGAGTCAGCGCGAGCGGAATGTACAATCCGACGGGTGTTGCGGTGGACCACAATGGCGACCTGTATGTCTCCGATAGCAGCAACAACCGGGTCCTGGAGTTCAACGCGCCATTCGCTGCTTGTTCGAGCCTGCCATGCGTTGGAGGCCCCGCAGCCATGGTGTTTGGCCAAGCCGGCGACTTCACGTCTAATGTGTGTAACTTCGACTATGCTGCACCCTCGGCGGAAAGCCTGTGCAGACCCCTGGGCCTGAGGCTGGACGCATCTGACAACCTTTATGTGACGGACGAATACAATCAGCGCGTGCTGGAATTCAACACCCCACTAATCGCGACGGCCACACCTGGCAGCGGCGACACGGCGGCCGACCTGGTGTTCGGTCAGGGAGCGGCGGGGAACAATTTCACAAGCAACACCGCGAACCTGGGAGGTATCAGCGCGACCACGCTGTACTATCCCGACGATGTAGCGATAGATTCAAACGGCAATGTTTACATTGGCGACTACTACAATCACCGCGTCCTCGAATATAACGAATCTTCTTCGCCCCCCACAAATGTTACCGCCAATCTGGTCTTCGGCCAGAACGGACTGTTCAACACGAGTGGATGCACTGTGAATGTCGCTGGCTTGTGCTACCCATCAGGCGTTGCGCTGGATAGCTCCAACAACCTGTACGTATCAGATAGTAACAATTCGAGAATATTGCAATTTATCAGCCCGCTTACGAGCAATGGCAGTGCCAACGCGGTTTTCGGCCAGGCGGATAATTTCACCTCGGGTGGATGCAATCTGGGCGCCGGCGCGGGACACCCCAGCGCCGGTACGCTGTGTTATCCCAGTGGTATAGCACTGGATACCGATGGTGATCTGCTGATAGCCGATCAATCGAACAATCGCGTGCTTGCATTCAGCACGATGCCGGTCGATACCTTCGCGGCCTCGGGGGAGCTTGGCCAGCCGGACTTCTTGCATGGAGGCGCGAACCAACTCACCGGCGCCACGATGGACAACCCATCAGGGGTTGCGATCGACGTGTCCTCTTCACCTCACCACCTTTACGTGGCGGACGAGAATAATAATCGAGTGCTGGGATGGAACAACGCCGAGTCGTTCACCAATGGGCAAGCGGCCAATCTGGTGATCGGTCAGCCTGATTTTTTCTCCTCGGGATCGAACCCAGGCGGAGTCAGCGCCAGCGGACTGTACAATCCGTACGGGGTGGCAGTGGACCATAATGGCAACCTCTATGTGGCCGATACCGGCAACAGCCGTGTACTTGAGTTCAACGCGCCATTCGCGGCTTGTTCGAGCCTGCCATGCGTGGGAGGCGCCGCCGCGATGGTGTTTGGCCAGGCCGGCGACTTCACGTCGAATGTGTGTAACTTCGATTATTCTGGACCCACGGCGGAAAGCCTATGCCGCCCTCCAGGCCTGAGGCTGGACGCTGCTAACAACCTCTATGTAGCGGATCAAGGCAATAATCGTGTGCTCGAATTCAACACCCCGCTAATCGCTACGGCCACGCCCGGAAGCGGCGACGCCGTGGCTGACTTGGTGTTCGGCCAGGGAGCGGCGGGTAACAATTTCACAAGCAATACCGGGAACCTAGGAGGTATCAGCGCGACCACGCTGTACTATCCCGACGATGTAGCGATAGATTCAAACGGCAATGTTTACATTGGCGACTACTACAACAACCGCGTTCTCGAATACAACGAAACTTCTTCGCCCCCCACAAACGTTACCGCCAATCTAGTCTTCGGCCAGAACGGACTGTTCAACGCCAGCGGATGCACCGTCAGCGCCACTGGTATGTGCTACCCGTCAGGCGTTGCGCTCGATAGCTCCAACAATCTGTACCTATCAGATGCTGAGTTTTCGCGTGTATTGCAGTTCATCAGCCCGCTTACGAGCAATGGCAGTGCCAATGCGGTCTTTGGCCAGAATGATAACTTCACCTCGCAAGGATGCAATCTGGGCGCCGGCTCGGGACACCCCAGCGCCGGTACGCTGTGCAATCCGGATAGTGTGGCGCTCGACTCCAGCGGTGCCCTCTTTGTTACCGATACCAGCAACAACCGCGTGCTGATTTACAATTCGTCGCCGTCGGCGTCAACACCAACCCCGACATCTGGTCCGACTCGTACAGCGACTCCGACGCCGACTGCAACCGCGACCCCAACGCCAACCTCCAGTTCGACTGCGATCACGACTTCCACGCCGACCGCAACCCGAACGGCCACCGCCACGGCGACTGCGACCGCGACAGCGACCCCGTCGGCGAGTCCAACACCGACCGCGACTTCGACCGCAACAGCAACCGCAACGGCGACTACCTCGGCAACATCCACACCGACAGCCACCGTGACCGCGACAGCAACCCCGACGCCGACGGGAACCGCAATATCGACAGCGACTGCCACAGCGACCGCAACACCGAGCGTGACCTCAACGCCGACCGCAACCACGACCCAAACCGCTACAGTCACCGCGACGCCGACGGCGACTCAGACTGCGACCCCGACGGCTACTTCAACGTCAACAACCTCAACCTCGACCGCGACTGCCACGCCAACAGGGTCGGCTAGGCCCACAGCGACGGCAACGGCGAGCGCCACCATAACAGCGACGCCGACTTCAACCGGCTCGGCTACGCCGACCCCAACTGCAACTGCGACCGCAATCGGATCGCCGACGCCGACTGCGACCGCCACGGCGACAGCGACTTCGATAACGCCAACTGCGACTGCCACCGCGACGGCGACTTCGACTTCGACAACGACGACCGCGACGCCGAGCGCTAGCGCAACGGCGACACCGACTTCAACCGGCTCGGCTACGCCGACCCCAACTGCAACTGCGACCGCGACCGGGTCGGCTTCGCCCACACTGACCGCCTCGGCGACCGCGACTTCGACAACGCCAACCCCGACCGCAACTGCCACAGGGACCGCGACCTCGACAACGCCAACCCCGACCGTGTCGGGTACGCCCACGGCGACCGCGACAACCACAAAGACACCAAAGCCTACAAAGACACCGACCCCCACTCCGACCCCGACCCCGGTTCCCGGAAACTTGGTTATCAATCCGCCGTCGGGTAATTTCGGCAGTGTAAAAGTAGGACAGGAGAAATCGGTGACATTCACACTGAGCAATTCGGCCCAGGAAGGGGCGCCGATCACCTTTACGAGCCCATTTTCGGTCCCGGTGATGACGCCGCAGGTATTCGGGTTTGCCGGATCGGCCACGAACTGCCCCCCGCAATTGTCACCGCAGGCAACGTGCAACCTGACGGTGGAATTTATTCCGGCTATGCCGGGCTTAACATCCTCCATCGTAACTATCTATGACAACGCGGCAAATGCGAACCAGACTATCCCGCTAAGCGGGTCCGGTGGTGCGACGGCGACCAACACAGCTACTGCGACGGCGACTGCCACGCCGATGGCAACCGCGACACCGACCCCCACATCGATGCCAACCGCGGTTCCCGAGTCTCTAAAGGTCAAGCCGTCGTTTAAGAATTTCGGCAAAGTGACACCGGGCAAGACCAAAAAGGCAACGTTTACGCTCAGTAATCCGGCCAAGAGCGGACCACCGATCACCTTCGCTAGCCCCGTGGCATTCACGCTCCCGGGGACCAACCCGCAGGTATTCAACTTTCCGTCAGATGCCTCGAATTGTCCTATGCAGCTGCTCCCGAAGAAAAAGTGCAGGATCAGTGTGATATTCACTCCGGCGTCGGCGGGCTCGATGTCCTCCGTGTTAACCATCCTTGACGACGCGGCAAATGCGAACCAAACGATCCAATTGGAGGGTACCGGGAAATGAGCCGGACACGAGCATGAGTCCGTAAAATCTGTCGCCAGGGTAATTTAGGTGAGGAACCGGCGCCTTCACGCGCGCCATCGTCGGCGAATCGAAGCGCGGCTCGGTAAGCCAGGGCGACGCGGCAACGGCAGCGATGCCAGCCTTGGCGGCGTCTGGATAACAGTTCTCTTCCTCGCGACGATCGTTGGCGTATGCTGGCATCTGTTTGAGTGAGGACCGGCCGTGAAATCGAGTTCATGCATGGCCGGTAATCAGAACCCCACCACCAGCGACGATACTTCTTTCAGTCACCGGTCCTATCGAGGTTTCACGCTACGTGCAGGCGTGGGCCTCGCGATCATGACCTTTCTAGTTTGGCACTACGATGCCAGATCGATCCTGCGGCTGCTCGCGCGCGAACAACCCGGATACTTCGCCGCCGCGATAGGTGTATATCTATCGACGCGGGTGATGTCACCGTACCGCTGGCGGCTGCTCGCGGCGATTCTGCAGCTCGACGCGTCGTTCGCCGATTTTCTCGCTTTTCGCTTCATCGCAACTTTCGCGAACACCGTAGTCCCCGGCGTGTTCGGCGGCGACGCGCTTAGAGCCATTTATCTTGGGCGCCTGAACAGCCGGTTGGGTGAGTCCTTCGCGTCCGTGATAGCGGATCGCATCGTAGGGTTAGTCGGGCTGTTCTGGCTGGTGGCGATCGCGGCGTTTGTCTTCCATGAAGCAGCGCTGTCAGCGGCCGTGACTGGTCCGCCAATCGTAACAGGTGTTATCGCCCTGGCGAGCTTAGTCGCCCGAGGGTCAGTCATACGTCTCGTTCATCTGATGCCCCCGCGAGTCAGCCGTTACGCGAGCTTCATCGTTACCTATCTGGAACATCGCGGCACGCTGCTGACCGCTCTGCCGCTCTCGGTAGTCGTGCAAAGTCTGCTCGCGGTTAGCCAATGCCTGCTTGCCCGCGGGATTGGGCTCAATGAGTCTCTCACCTTGTTCCTTTTTTGCGTGCCGATCGCCGGTGTGTTCGCCTGCCTGCCTTTAACTGTAAATGGCCTGGGAGTTCGCGAGGGCGCATACCTGGTACTTTTCGGCATGGCTGGTGTGGATAGAACCAATGCTATTGCACTGGGATTGCTAATGGTTTGTAAGTACTACGCTTGGCGCGCTGGCGGGTGTGAGTGCGTTTGTAGCGACGCCGCTGTCGCGTGCTCACGTCAATGAGTGAGCGCGGCAGAACGCGGCGCGAGCGATGGAAGAGCGCAGGCAAAATCTCGATACGGGGGACGATCTCAAAAAGACAATAGGGCGAAAGCTCCGTGCGGGTTCGAGTCCCGCCCCCGGCACCAGCAAAGTTCAATTCTCTGCGCGGCGGGAACGCGGCGTGATTCGGCTATGATGGCGCGAGGCGGCGGGGGGAAGGTGGATTGTTCTCGCTATTCTCGCCGCGCGACAAACCGTGCTTGCGCGACCTTGCCGGCGCGCGCCATCTCGCCAAGAAACCGAAATCCATCGACGAGCGTTTCCAACAGCTCGGTTCGGAACGCGAGGGTCCGCAACAGATCGTAAGTAAGCTGCATCTCGATCATGTTGAGGTACAACTCGAAATGCGAAGCAAACCGCCCCGTGTCTTCCGCAACGCTCACTTCGCAGCCACTTCCCGAGAGCAGGTTGACGTAGCCCGCAATATCCTCGACGTTGGCGAACGTCATCATCCCTAGAAAGCGCTGCGCCTCCGAATCAGTCAGTCTCGCAGGCCCTTCAACCCAGTCGGTGAAAGCGATGACGCCGCCGCGACGAACGATGCGCGCCGTTTCCGCAATCAATTTCGGTTTGTCCTGGACGTAGCACCACGCATCTTCGCTCAATACGAAATCCGCGCTGGCCGACGGCAGGCCGCTTTGACACGCATCCGCGTGGATGAATCGGATCCGATCGTCGAGACCCTCTTCGCGGGTCAGCCGCCGACCCCGCTCGACCACGGCCTCGGTCGCATCGACGCCGACCATCGAGGCGACGTTGCGTGACCGCACCAGGAACCGCATTCCGGCGCCGTTGTAGCAGCAGAGATCGACGCCGCTGAGCCCCGCGCCGATTCCCGCGCGCTCCGCTAGGTCAATCGAGGCCTTCATTCCACCAATATGAAGTTGTTGTCCGAACAGCAACTGCATGAAGTCGCCCTGCGTACCGCTATACACCGAGATGATCTCCGCCAACCCGACTCCGGTGATAGACTTCACGATTTCCTCCTGGTGGCCAGCCTAAGGACGAGTTCGCGATATAGATCAAAACGGCTTGCGGGCGCGGACGAAGGCACTCATGAACTTGCCGTCCGCCATCTGCACGATTCTTTCCACCTCCGCATTTTTCGCAAGAAATCCTTTCGCATCAGCCGCCGTGTAGATCCGCGTCGGTTCGACCTCGATACGCTCGAAGCCCGCCGAAGCGAGCTTCGATCGGTACTCCGATTCCTCCAGTGCACCCGCGATACATCCGGCCCACAACTCGACGCTGCGCCGAACGTCGGCGGGCATCGCGCCGCGCACCACGATGTCTGAAACGGCAAATCGCCCAACCGCTTTAAGCACGCGGAACGCCTCGCGCAGCACGCGGTCTTTGTCGGCCGACAGGTTGATCACGCAGTTCGAGATGATCACGTCCACCGAATTGTCCGGCAGCGGAATATGCTCTATCTCGCCTTTGAGGAATTCGACATTCTGGACACCCGCTTTGAGCTGGTTCTCGCGCGCAAGGGCCAGCATCTCGTCGGTCATGTCGAGGCCGTACGCCTTGCCCGACGGTCCCACTCTTCGCGCGGAGAGCAGCACGTCGATCCCGCCACCCGATCCCAGGTCGAGCACGGTTTCGCCCGGCTTCAGATCGGCGAGCGCGGTTGGATTCCCGCATCCAAGCGACGCCGCAATTGCCTCGGCGGGAAGCGCCGCCGTCTCGCCGTCGCCGTAGAGATTCGACGTGATCGGGTTTCCTTCGGGCGCCGCCGAACCGCAGCTTGCTCCGCTCTTATTCGCGACTCGCAGCGCCGCCTGCGCGTACTCTTCCCTGACTTTTTCCCTTATAGACTCATTACTCATCGTGACCTCCAAGCCTTCCCGCCGATCGCGGGGGGCAATTGACTACACTCTGCTGCAACCTGAAACTCTCTGCCTCGAGAAATTTCGCTTTCAGGGCCTCGACGACCGAACGGGTTTGCGAGGCTGCCACGGAACCGTTTCACCAAGCCGCCGATGCCATCGGGTTAAGGCGTTGACTATCAGCGGTATTCCAACCGCGCCGGGCACTACCCAATCGGCGAGGTAAGGCAGATCCTAACAAACAGGCAGGTTCCTGCCATTATCCACATAGAAGGCGGTGAGCATCAGGATGTATGACAGCCCCATCCCAATGACATGGAAATCGACCCATTTCCGCCACAACTGCCTCTGCGCCATGCGGCCCACGGAAGCCGCGAGGAAGGAAAGCGCACCCAGAATAAACAGATGGTAGTCCTCCGCCCATCGCATCGCCGCGAGGATGGTTGCCCGACGCGAAGAGAACCGCAAGACACGAGAGTAGTACGCTGTCCCGAAGTTCGGACGCTTGCCTCGGCGTTTCCAGCTCAGCATTGCAGCTATTCCGAGAATGGCGCAGGCGATGCCGAACAGAATGTGAAAGCTCAGCACACTGAGGAATAGCGGAGAGTTCGAAGGCAAATCGAATCCAATAATTCTTCTCTGAGTCGCAGCCATCTCACCGCCTCCGATTGGCGGAGGTCGCGCGAGCGGCGGAACCGCCAAGCGTCCTGTGAAGGTCAGCGCAACAGTCTTCCGTCATAAACCGGATCAACTTTGCCGTTTTCGGCCAATCAATTGCGTAGTAGATGAATCGCCCCGAACGTTGAGCGGTCAGCAGCCCGCACCGGGTGAGTGCGTCGAGATGATGTGACAGCGTCGATCCCGGCATCTTCAATCGGCGCTTGATATCCTCCACGCAGTTTCCCTGCGGTCCGGCGCGCACCAGGAGGCGGAAGATTTCGAGCCGGTCTTTCTGCCCCAGAGCGCTAAACTGTTCGACGTATCCGTTCACTACGACCTTTCTAGTATCATCGAAATAACTAGAATGCAATAGGCAGCTTGACATTCAACTCAAATATTTTTATAAATATGAAACTATGAAGAAGTCAACCGTAATTGCGGCGCTGGCTGCATTGGCGCAGGAGACTCGACTCGACGTCTTTCGTCTGCTGGTGCAGAAGGGGCCCGCAGGGCTGCCGGCGGGTGAGATCGGGACGCGGTTGGGGCAGCCCTCGCCCACGATGTCATTTCATCTGAACCAACTCAGATTTGCGGGCTTGATCAGCTCGCGGCGCGAGAGCCGATCGATTATCTACCGCGCCAACTTCAAGGCGATGAGCGACCTGCTCACTTACCTGACCGAGAACTGCTGCGGAGGACGGACAGAGCTATGCGCTCCCGTAGCGGCACCAGGCTGCGGATCCGAATGTGCGCCTGAGCAAACTGTCACCTCAAAGAAGAATCGGAGGATGTCTGTATGAAACGATTTCACGCTCACGTCAGGGTCGATAACCTCGAGTCGTCAGTACGCTTTTATTCGACGCTGTTCGGAACTGAACCGGCAGTGCTCAAGGCTGACTATGCGAAGTGGATGCTCGACGACCCCCGCGTCAACTTTGCAATCACCGCGGGATCGAGCTCGACGGGCCTCGACCATCTGGGGCTGCAAGTCGAATCGGACGAGGAATTGGCTACAATCGCCGGACGGCTCGACGCCGCCGGGCAGTCGGTCGAGAAGCAGGAAAACGCATCGTGCTGCTACGCGCGCGGCAACAAGGGCTGGGTGTCGGATCCGAGCGGCATTTCGTGGGAGACGTTTCACACCTTCGGCGAGAGCACAGTGTACGGCAATGACGTAGCCCCGCGTCCACTCGCATCCAAACCGCAAGAATCTGATTCGTGCTGTACTCCAGCCCCGTCCTCTACGAGTGCCTGTTGCTCAGCGTCGAAAGCGCAACCGTAAACCGAGCCCTCGACGGAATATCTCACCATGGCGAATCGTGAATACAACGTCTTGTTTCTGTGCACCGGCAATTCTGCGCGTAGCCTCATGGCCGAGTGCGCCATCAGTCGCTGGGGCAAGGGAAAATTCAAGGGGTTCAGCGCGGGCAGTCATCCCAAGGGCACCGTCCACCCTTTGACGCTTGCGCTGCTCCGAGAACTGAATTACGAGACCTCAACCTTACGCAGCAAGAGCTGGGACGAGTTTGCCCGTCCGGACAGTCCGCCGCTCGACTTCGTCTTCACGGTCTGCGATCGAGCGGCCGCCGAGCAGTGTCCCGTATGGCCGGGACAACCGATCACTGCGCACTGGGGCGCCGCCGACCCTGTGGCGTTTGAGGGTACCAACGAGCAAAAGCGCCGCTTCTTCTTTCGAGTCTATAGCGAACTGGAAAATCGCATCAAGATTTTCTCGAGTCTTAGAATTGACGCGCTTGACAGCTTCGCGTTGGAGCAGCGGGTCAGAGAGATCGGCCGAATCCGGCTTCCGGAAGGACGCGACCGATAGCGATTCGCCCGTAAGAACGCACCGAGACAGGAGACTCACGAATGAGCGCCACTATGTCGATGTCGCAAACGTCGGTTTTGCGTAGGCTCTCGTTCCTCGATCGCTACCTCACGCTCTGGATTTTTCTGGCTATGGCGAGCGGTGTCGCGATCGGCGCAATCTTTCCTGACGTAAAAGCCACCTTCGACCGCATGAGCGTCGGAACGACCTCTATACCCATCGCAATCGGCCTCATCCTCATGATGTATCCGCCGCTTGCGAAGGTGAACTACGACGAGCTCGGCGACGTTTTCCGCGATTGGAAAATTCTTGGACTATCGCTGTTACAGAACTGGATTATCGGTCCCATTCTAATGTTCGCGCTCGCGATCATCTTTTTGCGCGATCGTCCCGAGTACATGGTCGGACTAATCATGATCGGGCTTGCGCGCTGCGTCGCGATGGTGATCGTGTGGAACGATCTGGCCAACGGTGACGCCGACTACTGTGCCGAACTGGTGGCTTTCAACTCTATCTTTCAGGTGCTGTTCTTTTCGGTTTACGCCTTTGTGTTCATCACAGTTCTGCCACGATGGCTTGGCCTCGGTGGAGCGATCGTACACGTCACCATAGGTCAGATTGCCGAGAGTGTTGGCATTTACTTGGGCCTCCCCTTCGTCGCGGGTCTCGCTACGTGGAAGGTTTTGACCACGGTCAAGGGAAAGACGTGGTATCGGCAGCGTTTCATCCCAAAGATCAGTCCGCTGACGCTGACCTTTCTGCTCTTCACTATCGTCGTAATGTTCTCGATCAAAGGTGCCGCGATCGTGCGGATGCCGCTTGACGTGGTTCGGATCGCGGTTCCGCTGCTTCTCTATTTTGCCATCATGTTTGCGGTCTCATTCGCATTGAGCAAGCGGGTCGGAGCGACTTACCCGCAATGCGCGACGCTCTCATTCACGGCAGCTTCCAACAATTTTGAATTGGCGATCGCGGTTGCCGTTGCGACGTTCGGAATCGACAGCGGCGCGGCGTTCGCGGCTGTGATCGGACCCCTTATTGAAGTACCTGTCATGATCGGACTGGTTGATGTCTCGCGTTGGGCGCAGCGCAGATATTTTACGACGGTAGCTGCCGCAATCGAGGCAACTGATCGGCGTTGAAACATAGACTCACGTTGATGGTCGCCTGAGCGCTGCCGTTCGACTCCCACATTTAATGGCTCGCCGCTCCACGTTTCCTTAGCTCAGCCCACGGCTCTGGCAATCAATCCCGCTCAACCTCTCGCGGGCGCAGTAGTAGAGTCGCTTGCTTTGTACGGGTTTTCTTTCGACAACCACGCGTCGAGCGACCATGACCCACCACCGACGCTCACTAGGAAAAGCAAGCTCATCGTCATAGCAAAGTCCGTCCTGGCGTCGCTTACCACGAACCAAAAGCCTTGGTCTGGGTGGAACAATTCCGGGATTTTGGTCGTCGCGACTGCCGTCAGGATTACGATCAGGAGTGGAATGCTCGCGACCCTAGTGGACAGACCGATCAAGACCATCAGGCCGCACGCGGTCTCGAAGCTTCCTACAAGGTGCGCCGTGAATCCGGGGTACGGAAGTCCGATCTTCGCGAAGCGGAGAACGCCCATGTGAGGGTCGATGTATTTGAGGATGCCCTGCGTCGAGAAGACCAACCCCACAGCCAGTCGAATGAAAATCAGACTCCTGACATCCCAAGTGGAAACCAAAAGCTTTGTCATGGGGGAAGACACGCGAAAACTTTTTACTCGATCATTCGTCGCAGAACTTCAGGGTCGATGTCGCCCGAAAACGGGCTGAAACGCGTAATCTCCTCCTGGGGTGCTCCGGCGTGGTATTTACGCACAAGTTCGTCGGGATCCATCGGCGCACCAATCGGATTGTCCATCATGTCATTACGCATCCAGTCGTGCCACTTGGACTTTTCGACGTTGTCAATCGACAACTCGACACCGTTGTCATCGGGATCGCGGTAGTACAACGACATTGTCATCCGTGATGGATTGAGACCCTCGGAGCGATTCCGACAGCCTTAAGACGTTCATACGTGGCGATCCAATTGCCGAGGGTCGAATAGAAAAAAGCGAGATGGTCGAGACCCGCGCTGCCTTTTAGCTTCTCGACCATGCCCGGCAGGGCCGCCAAAGCGATCCGGTGGTGTTCCTCGTCGTAAGTCATGAACACCAAAATTTCGTTCTGGTACAAGACCTCGGCGTTGAGCACCGTCTTGTACCATTCCACCATTTCCTTGAGACGGGTGGTGCGCAGCACTGCGTGCGAGAGCTTTGTCGGGCTTATTGGCCGCGGGTTGCGATTTTTGGCGGACTCGGCACTCATTGTCCATCCTCCTCTGATGTCTAGACTATTCGTCCGAGAACTCCTCGTTCGCGGCGGAGAGCACAGCACTTTGGACAGGCCGGCGCGCTTAGGGGTTTGCACTCTCCGTTCGAACTGGTTATCCTTTTTCGATTTGGTTACCGCCTGAGCGCCGGGACCCTCTATCCATTGCTGCACGGATTGGAACGCGAAGGCTATCTGCGCTCCTTCGAGAAAAGAAACGGCCGGCATGCCCGCCGTCTCTACAAGACCACGCCAAAGGGCCGCCGGTCGTTGCGGGAGGCGAAAACCAAAGTCCGCGAGCTGTTCGCCGAACTGTTCGAAGATGAGTGGGGATGCTCTGGTCCCGCCGCAAGAGACTACCGCTGGTGCCGCAACCGCAGCTCGTGACGTTTCCCGCTCTACGCTGAAGCAAATTGCGCTCTCGTTCCCGCGATTGGGCACGACCGCTTTCGGCGGCCCGGCGGCCCACATCGCGATGATGGAAGAGGAGTTCGTTCGCCGGCGCGGCTGGGTTTCCCACGCGGATTTCCTCGACATGCTCGGAGCATCCAACCTGGTTCCCGGTCCGAGTTCGACGGAAATGGCCATTCATATCGGGCATCAACGAGCAGGCTGGAGAGGGCTGGTCGTCGCCGGCGTGTGCTTCATCCTTCCGGCGATGTTGATCGTGATGGCCTGTGCGTGGGCCTACGCGACCTTCGGCTCGCTTCTTCAGGTGCAGAGCGTCCTCTAGGGGGGTCAAACCGGTCATCATTGCCGTCGTGCTGCAGGCTCTATGGGGCCTCGGACGCACCGCGATAAAGAACGGCTTCCTGTTAGCGGTCGGTCTGTTGGGCACGGCGGCCGGGATCGCTGGCGGAAATGTATTGGCGATACTTTTGGCCGCTGGTTTGGTGACTGTACTCCGAACGTGGATCAAGGAGCGTCGTCTCTCCAGCAATCTTCTCGCGCTCCCGAGGCCCGCCGAATGTTTAGCGGCCGCAACCCCAGTGCTGGCCGCTGCGGTCCTCGTAAGCCTTTCCGCACTGTTCCTGGTTTTTCTGAAATTTGGCGCGGTTATCTTCGGAAGTGGCTATGTCTTGCTGGCGTTTCTTCAGGCCGATCTCGTCGATCGGTTGCATTGGTTGACTCAGGCACAGCTACTCGACGCGGTGGCTGTAGGTCAGGTGACACCGGGACCGGTATTCACCACCGCAACGTTCATCGGTTACCTGCTCGGAGGCTTTCGCGGTGCAGTGGTCGCGACAGCCGGCATTTTCCTGCCCGGCTTCCTTTTCGTCGCAGCCAGCCGTCCCCTGATTCCGCGGATTCGTCGCTCGAAGATCGCGGCGGTCTTTTTGGACGGCGTAAATGTTGGCAGATTGGAACTTTTCCACTATTGGAGGTGCCGACCGAATCTTGGGAGTGGGAACCTGCAGGCGTTCCTGCCGATATGGCTCCAGAAAAGCACGGGCAAGTGGACCGCTTATGGAGGAGGAGGTTATTGGATCAACCTGGGTTCTCAGAACCGCAATTGGTAGTTCACCGGCATCGTCATTCAGCGCCAAGTCCTTCCGAACCTTGCCCTTGCTCCGGAGATCTTTCACGGGACCTCGCAGCATGCGAGTCAGTCGCCGCAGACCGGGTTTAATCTTGGGATGGTGTGGGACCTTAGCGACGTTCAGCACATCATGTTCTCGGCGGGTCCCTCTTTCGGAGGCCCGAACCAACACCAGGGATATTTCGCGTATCAACTGACTTTTGGACCATAGCGTAGGCGTGCAGAGTGATGGCGAAACACTTGGCCTAAGGGCACCAAAGGATCGATCTCTGCCGCAGCCTTGTAAGCCAAACTGCAGCTCGAGGGAACAACAAAGCTCATGCTCTCTTATTTCCAAGTGGCGATTCTGGGAATTCTACAAGGAATTTCAGAGCTCTTTCCCGTTTCGAGCCTTGGCCACAGTATTCTTCTGCCAGCGGTCCTAGGTTGGACCATTGATCAGAACGCAAATTATTTCCTGACCTTTCTTGTTGCGACTCACTTTGCAACGGCCACGGTTCTCTTCTTTATTTACCGGAGCGACTGGGTGCGCATTATCTCCGGAATCCTGAGATCCATCAGACTGAGGAGCATAGCGTTAGACCCCGACGCGAAATTAGGATGGCTCCTTGTGATTGGCACCGTTCCGGCCGGAATCGTCGGAATTTCATTCCAAAAGCAGGTGCAAGAACTTTTTACCTCGCCCTCCTATGTCGCCTCATTTCTCGCATTGAATGGAGTGCTGCTCTATGCCGCTGAGTCCCTGAGAACAAAGGCGAAAAGCGCGGGCAGCGTTCTCGACCCCGACGAGCGGATCGCTGCGGAAGTTTCGTGGCGGCAGTCGGCAGGAGTCGGTGTGATGCAGGTTCTCGCACTGCTCCCCGGATTCTCACGGACGGGATCGACGATTGCGGGAGTACTGATGGTCGGGTTGGCTCATGAAGATGCGCTCAGATTTTCCTTCCTTGTGGCAACCCCGATAATCGCAGACGCTGCCGCCCTGAAGCTACCGGTGCTGTTGGCTTCAGGGGATACGGCCGAGGTCGAAGTAGCGCTGCTAGGTGCTACCTGCGCCGCAATCGCCTCGTACCTGTCCGTGAAGTTCTTGACTAGGTATTTCAAGACGAGAACACTTACCCCATTCGCCGTATATTGTTTGTTGTTGGGATTGATCAGCATCTTGCTGTTCCAGCTATAGCGCGCGATATTCCAGCGGAGTGTCCTCCGGCGGATCGCAAGCCGCAACTGACCGCTACACGGGTCGAAGATAATTCGTGGCGACTCGCCTTCGACGCTTCTTCTTTCCCCACGCACTCAAACTTCGCCGTACCTATTCATAATGAAATCTGCAAATGGTCTTTACGACATTCCAGTTCTTCATCTGTCGTCATACTGTCGCCGACATACTCCGCGCTTGTGTCCCCACCATCTTCTCGCTCACCAAGCGGTTCGGGAGGCGCCAGTGCCTGTATGCGCCCAGACCACGTGTCCCGTAGTCGCGATGTCGATGTCGACTTGCTTCGCCACAGTTAAAAATAGGACGCTTGGGTCTTCGAGACCCCAATCGACATATGGGACTGAAAAGTGTGCTGTGGCAGTCAGGTTGTCTCCGACGAGCTGACCTTGTGCCGTGAGAGCGACATCATGTCTCCCCCCGTGGAGCGTCAGCACCCCTTGCATCGTCGCTTGAAACTGACCTCCTCTCCTCAGTTCTAGAGTAAAGTGCTGAGGGTCGAAAGTTATCTCTGGATATCGTTGAGCCTCGAGAACACTCTCTCGCATCTCATTGTCACGCGCGCCGATGCCCGTGTCGCCGCTCCTGGCGTCGACGACGATGGAACCGCCAGCTTTTCCAGTAGCGGGGTCCGCGATGATGGTTCCTCGTTCAAGTTTGAAAATTCCATGTGTAGTGTGTAAGGTACCCGTCAAACGAAATTCAATCAGTGTCTTTGATGGGTCGAGTTCAAGCGTTCCAGACCGCAATTCCGCCGACGCCGCGCCATGAACCGAGACCGCTATGATCAGCAGGTATGCGAAGGCGCAACTTCTAATGACATTTATGACGCGCCGCGCCGTACTCAAAACTTCGGTCCAGAAGCCGGTTGAGGCATGCATCAACTCGAGGGTCGATGAGTATTTTGCCTCCTTTAAGTTCATTGTCTGCTCGCTACAACGATTTATTTCGTAGTGTGAGTCCGTGTGCAGGCAGTGCGGGCTGCGATGCCCACTTCAGCAGCGCCTGCTTCTGGTCGTCGGCAAGGCGCGCAGAGTGATCGAGCGCCGTGTAGTCTCCCGGCGGCATCGAACCAGAGCTGACGGACTGCTCGATATTCTTTAGTGCATCGGCTTTTTTCTGCGCGTCATAAGTTTGCCAATCGGAAAAATTCAGTACCCCACGCGCCGAGTTGGCCGCGAGGTACGTCGGTGAAAGGGACGCGTACCAGGGTGCGCTTCCGCCGGTCGAATGGCACTCGTAACACGATTGCTCAAGGATTGCGTTCACCTGCGGATCGGTACTAACTGCGTTCGTGGAACGTTGAGCGGTCGGCTCGGGTGCGGCCGTCTGCTGCGAACTTGAACAGCCCACAAACAAGAGAGCTAGATCTACGAGCAACACCATCGGAAGTTGAATCTTGAATATCTTCATACCTTCTAGTCATCGAGACTCAGGAAACGGAGAAGTCCTGCCACGATGAAGATCACCCCTATGCCAATGGTTGCCGCCAAGGGCAGCAACGCAGCGGACGGCGGCTGGTTGCGAATCATCAAATCGTTGAACGCCTGCATCGTCCATGTCGTTGGTAGCCATCGAGCGAGTTCGCGCATCCATCGGGGCTCAAAGTCCAGCGGCCACCAGCATCCTCCGATTGCCGCCATCGCCATGCTGATGGTCACGCCCAATGACGGCACCGAGTCGTGCGCGGTTGCAATAGAGGCGACCACCAGTGCTAGCGCTGCAGCCGCGAAGGAGATCCCGACCGTCGGTATGATCAAGGCTAGAGGATTGCGCCCAAGCGAGATTCCGAACAGCGCCCATCCGACCGCGAACAGCAACACCATTTGCGCGATCCCGACGATGAACCGCGCGAATAATTTTCCCAGCAGCAGACCTGTTAGCGGCGCACCACTGACCTGGAGGCGCTTCAAGGTCCCCCAATCGCGCTCATCGAAAAGCGTTAGCGCGATTCCCAGCATCATACCAATCAGGAGAAACGTGACGCCGAATCCGGGTACGTACTGATCGAAGGCGTTCACCGTCACCGCTTCGCCCTCGATCGCAGGTTTCTCGACAAATCCGATATCTCCCGGGAGCATGATCGCCTGAGCCTCTCCGAAGGACTCGATTTGCGATTGGACCGCCGTTCTCGCTTGTTCGGTGATCCTTCGGCATAACTCGTCGATACGAAGCTCGAGAACGTTGACCTCGACTCGCCTGACGGGGTCGACGAATAGTATCAGCCGAGGCTGGCCGCCCGCGGCGACCTGGCTGCTGGTTCCGGCCGGAATTAACATCGCTATAGGAGTCCGATCGCGTCGGCTTACAACGCGTCGCGCTTCGTCAGGGTCGTCGAGCATCTCCAAAGCCACGCCGTGCTCCCTGCGCAAAGCCTCAATTATTCCCTGGGCTACTTTTCCATGATCGAGGTCGACCAGGGGTAGCCGAAAAGAATTCGCCGAGCCACCGTACACACTGCCGAGCGAGTATCCCGCGACGGTGATAATTACGACTGGCGCGAACAACAGCATGAACAGCACGATCGGATCCTTGACCAGGAGCCGGGCCTCGTTTTGAGTGGTTAGCCAGATTGCTCGAAGCATAGCGATACGTTCAGAGGACCTGGTCGCGCAGCGTGTGGCCCGTCAGCGCGATGAATGCGTCCGACAGATTCGGGCTGTGCAGGTTGAAATCGACGACGTTCACATCCAGGGTCCGAAGTCCGTGCAGCACCTCCGCGACCTGCGCGAAACTGTTCATCTCGAGGATCGCCTTGCCCTCGCTGACGGTGGTTCCTATTTCACGTACCCCGGCTAGGCTGCCGAAGCGGCCATCCGGCAACTGCCCGCGATAGGTCAGCTCGATGCGGGGCCGGCTGCCGCCGAGCGAGATCACCTTTTCGAGATCGCCCTCGGCGATCAGTTTGCCGCTATCGATTAGCAGCACGCGATCGCAAATGCGCTCCGCCTCTTCCATGTAGTGAGTGCTGTAAATTACGCCCGCGCCCGCATCGGCATAGTGCCGAACCCGCGTCAGCAACTGCTCGCGCGACTGAAGATCGACGCCAACCGTCGGTTCGTCCAACAACAGCACTGGCGGACGATGGACAATCCCACAGGCCAAGTTCAGCAGCCGCTTCATCCCACCGGAGAACGCATGCATCGGATCGCTGGCGCGCGCGCTGAGACCCACTTCCTCGAGCGCCCGCTTGCAGTACTCGCGGGCTTCGTCGCGCGCGAGCCCTTGCATGCGTGCGAAATGCCATACGTTCTGCGCCGCGCTGAGCGTGGGATACAGCGCAAGCGATTGCGGCACCAGCCCGAGCATGCGTCCGAGTCCAGTCGGGTCACTCTTTCGCGGCTTACCATTGATAAGAACATGACCGCTATCGGGTTTAAGTAGAGTAGCCAGAATCGACAGCGTCGTGGTCTTGCCCGCGCCGTTGGGTCCGAGCAATGCGGCAATTTCACCTGGCCTCACCGCGAGGCTGACATTGTCAAGCGCAAGCCGCGCGCCGTAACTCTTCGAAATCTCGATCGCCTCGAGAAGTGGTGCCTTTGCCGAACTCATTGAAACATTACACCGCCGATACCATCATCCGCTCGGGGTTGACGACGAAGGTCTAATGCTGGGCGAGTGCGGCCGGAGCGATGACGACAGCGAGGGCTAAAACTGCGAAGACTTTCATTGCATCTCCCATGGAGAGTTTTGGCTACGAGAGTTGTTTTGGCGTCGCTCGATTTTCAGTTGGCGAACGCCTGTGGAGCAACAGCGGCGGGCTGGGTGACACGCGTGAGCCTAGCCGTTACGCGCATCGCGCCGGGCCAGACGCTGAGGCAGAACGGCAGCACAGCGCGCGCGATTGCGTTGTTCAAGCCGTGGTCGGCGGCCCCGGCAAGACGCATCTGGGGCAGCATTGCGGAGCGCAGTTTTGGCTGAAAGACCTGCGCCGGCTCTGCTGCAAGATACGCAGCCGCGGCAGAGCGGGCAGTGTGCAGCGCGATGGATATGCCGTCACCGGTGAACGAGGGGATGACGGCTGCCTGATCGCCAATGCAGTAGAGCCCATCCTCCGTTGTGCGACGGATGTAACCGTAAGGGATGTGAGTGACGACCATCGGTTTGTCGAGCAGCGGCTCCGCACCGTCAAGCCGCATTGCGAGGTGGGGACAATCCTGCTGCATCTTCGCGAGGAGGCCCTCCCAGCGAAGACCCGCACGTGCAAAATACCACCGTTTCACCACCAAGCAGAAATTCGCAATGCCGTCTTCCACCGGTTGGATACCACCGTAGCCTCCGGAATAGAGCATCAACTCGGAGGCGTCCGCCAGGTCAGCGGTCTGGGCGGCAGACAACCGATAGTACATCTTAAAGGCGACCCATTGGTGAGGGTCCTTCGGGCGACGGTGGCCGCGCAGATCGTGCTTGCCCGTGGCCAGAAAAGCGGTTGGAGCTTCGTATGTGGTGCCGTCGTCGAGCGTAGCCTGCCAGAGGTTGGCGGTCGTGCGGCTGAGCGACTGCACACTGCGACCGCGCTCGACGCGGATTCCGGCGCTGACAGCCTCGGCAATGAGCACTGTGTCGAGCGCCTTACGCGTGAGCGAGGCTGCGCGAAAAGGTAGCGGAGCCTCCGCGGCGCGTCTGGCTGCGGCAAGACGAACGTAATCGATGGGCACCGCGCCAAGAGAGGCCACGTCGATGCCAAGAGCATGCAGGTCTTCAAGGGCCTCACCGCTTAGGAATTCTCCGCAGACCTTATGGCGCGGCGTGGGCTCGCGTTCGATCAACGTGACGCTTCGTCCCTTTCGGGCGAGCGCGATGGAAGCGGCACAGCCTGCCACTCCGCCACCGAGGACGAGAACTTCATCTTGCAAGGCATTGCTCCTGATTCACGGATGTTCCATCAATGTGTAGCCGGATTCCGTATTTCTATCTGTGGTGGATCGTTGGACAGCTGGGTGGTTACGGGCCTGTAGTCAGCTCGGATCTGGAGGGAGCCAGCTTCGGGAGATGGACAATGCTCTGCCGTCAGTCCGCGGCGCGTGGTGAGTTCGTTCCAGTTGAGCCCCAGGTCGACCAAAACGATGGAGGCCAGGGTGAAGGCGATGACGCCAACCGCCGACAGTACGTCGCCAAGATGGCTCCAGTAGGCGGGCACAAGGTTGAGCACACGGCTGGAGACAAAGACAAACGTGACCGCATAGGAGCGGGCCATCCACTGGCGGTGGACGGCGATCTGTCGGTTACGCGCGGCGATCACGGCAGCGGTAGTGCAGACGATCCATGCAGCGCCTTGCATGGCGGTCCCAGGCAGCCCGGGACGTCCGGTGGCAAGGGCGATCCCGGTAAAGGCGCCGATAATGACGGCGATGAAATACATGCGGCCTACGACGCGATGGAGCTTCAGATGACGCTGCCGAAGGCGCGACGAGAACTGCAGAGGGCCGGCCAGCAGAGCGAAGGTTCCGCAGAGCGTGTGCGGGATGAGGAGTCCGCGGTCGGCTATGACCTGCAGGCGGTAGGTATGGTACATGGGGTAATCGATGAGGAGAAGGACCTCTGACGTGATGAAGACAAAGAGCGTTGTGACGCCAAGAAAGATCCAGAGAAGGGCTTTGAATCTGAAACGGCTGAGTGTAGGCAGGGTGAAAGATGCCATTATTAGCCTCCCAGATGGTTATACGTGATGAGGTGCGCCACGAGGGCGGCCTGGGCGATATGCTTCACATCTCTTAGTCTAACGAGACGCTTCAGAATCACCGACCTCACTTCCACCGCCCCACGCACAACCGTCCCGGCCGCCAATGTTCTACCGTCGCCACCTCCCGCGGAACATCAGCCGCAGTCAACAGGCGTACCCAATCCTCCTTCCGGAAGGCTCGCCGGAACGACACCGGCCCATCATGCCTCACAATCGGGTGCCACCGCACCAACCCAAACATCCGATAACTCCACTCCGCCCGTTCCAAATCGTTGATAAACCAACCCAGCTGCACGGTCGCTTCCATCCGCCGCAGCAGCGCGACGATCTCTTCGTCCTCTAGATGATGTGCCAGCAGCGAACTAACGACGATATCCATCGGCTTCTCCGGCCGATACACCCTAGCATCGCCGGTCACCCATGTAATTCCGAGCTCTTTCGGCGTGGACTCCGCTGCCGCGCGCGCCGCATAAGGATTCAAGTCGATTCCCGTTAACCGCACGGCGATGCCCCGTCTCCTTGCCCAGCCTGCAATCTGCCGCAGTAGATCTCCACCGCCGCAGCCCACGTCGACGATGTGCATCGGCTCACGCACGCCGCGCGGTAGCCGCTCCAGCCAGGTCAGCGTCGGCCGATAGCCGAGCAGCCAGCGATTCACTTTTTCCAGACTGCGCAGGCAGTCACGGAAATCCTCATAACTACAGTCACCATCCAAAAGCTCCGGGTACTCACGCGGAGAAACCCGCCGACTGAGATCGATCTGTGCACTAGACCACATGGAAGCGCATCGTCTCCGCTGTCAGTTCCGGTCCAAACGCCATCGCGCACCCGTGTTGCCTGGGTTGCGCCTGCTGCATCATCCGCTCTAGCACGAACATCACCGTCGCCGAGGACATGTTGCCGAAGCACGGCAGCACTTCGCGTGACGCTGCCAGCGCATCGACCGGCAGCTCCAATCCCTTCTCCCCCGCATCCAGAATCGATCGCCCGCCGGAGATATACCCGATATGCGTGCTCACGCGTCGTTGAGCGCATTGTCTTGCTCGTCTTTCGGTCGAGCGCGGTCCTCTCGATGGGCTCGCCAGCATTCTGAACCGGAGGTCTCGTTGGACCTTCAAGGCACGATTCCTTCGAGGCACGATTCATGTCGTCCGCGCTTGGAGGCGATGTTGTTGGTATGAAGCAAAGCAGCAGCGACAGGTGTTAGCAAGCGGCCTGCCATAGCTTTATGCTAGTATTGTTGGGCAATCGCACAGTCTCTCATCTCCGCATTCCGACGACGATTGCTGGTCGTTCCAAAATTTGAACGCGTGAAACAGACTCACGTACAAACTTTTGAACGAAGTGGTGAGGCGCTCATGCGGCCATTGTCGGAAGAATTCGATGACAAATCGCGGCATCGCTGACCAAAGATGGCCATTACGCGAAGGCCGTCACCCTCACGTGAACATCGCGCACGGCATCCGTCAATCCGCCGAATAGCGATTGAGGGCATTATCATACGACGCTTCGCGATAGGTTGATGCCGACCGGAACCATCCTGCCGTTTTCCAGGCCGTCCGCCTCATCGCTTTCCTGGTACTCCGCGCGTCTGAGTTGACGCGCCACAAATCGAAAGAACCACCCATGATATTTCGCGCCGCCATCAGACCCGTCATCATCGCATGGTCCTGATTGTTATATTTGTGCATTCCATTGCGGCCGGCGATTCGCAGGTTCGGAGTCTCGCGTTCCAGGAAGTTGACTATGTGAGAGACGTTGGTCCGATACTCGTGATCATACAGCGGATATGCCTTAGGTTGACGGACCACCGATGCATCGACCGCCCTGGATTTGTCGGCAAGTCCCAGGATCGCGAGTTCCGATTTGGCCCTGTCTATCAGTTGCGCGTCCGAGGCTGACCACATGCCGTCATTCTCACTGCAGAAATACTCCATACCGAGAACTGTGAAACGCGAATCGGGGACCATTTCTGCGCTCCAATTCTTGAAGTTCTGAATTCGCCCGACTTTCACCCCAGGATCGTGTATATAGATCCAGTTGTCCGGGAACACATTCGGCTCGTCGACTACTACTGCAACCGTTATGAAGTCGCGATAGCGCAGCCCTCTTGCGCTAGCCAGCACTTCCGAAGGAGCGGAGGGATTCATCGACAAGATGAGCTGCGCCAGCGACATGGTCGAAATGAAATGATCGGCGTAGTGAGTCTGGCATCCTTGGACGGTTTGCGTCGTGACCGAAACGACCCTTCCGTGCGCGCGGTTGATTTGAACCACCCGCTGACCTCTGGATACCACTCCACCTTTGTTTTCGATCATGCCAGCGACCTTTTCCCACATCTCGCCTGGCCCGCAGGCCGGGTACCGGAAGTGATCCACCAAAGTCTTGATCACCGCGCGGTCGTGGCTGGCTCGGCGGAACAAACTGCGCAAGAGCGTGGGAAGAGAAAGCCCACGAATCCGCTGAGCCGCCCAGTCTGCACTGATCTCGGAGCATGGGACTCCCCAAACCTTCTCGGTGTAAGTTTTGAAGAATACTTCGAAAAGACGGTGGCCGAACGCGCACACGACCCAATCTTCAAAACTCTTTATGTGCTCTGGAGGCAGGCGCCGTGCGCGCAAATAGCTGAAAAGGCAGCGTAGCGCTTCGACAGGGCCCAGGCGGCGAAGTGCGTCGAAAGGCTCCAGTGGATATTTGAAAAAACGGCCACGATAGTAGATGCGTGACAGCCGCGAGCATGTGCGCATCCGATCGCCCATGAACTCGGTCCACAACGCTTCGATCTCGAGACTTCTTTGAGTAGAAGCGGTGGCCGCCGATATCAAACCGGAAACCTTTATATCGTACAGTCCTTGCGATTCCTCCGACATAGCTCGGATCAGCTTCCAGGACCTGAACCTTGTACCCGTTGTTCGCGAGTTCATAGGCAGCGGTAAGACCCGTCGGCCCTGCGCCGATAATAGTTACGCGTTCGTGGTGCTGCAAAGTCACATCGTTATCTCGGAATATGCGGTACTCGAATTGTCTCCTCCCTGGGCAAGTGCGATGCCCACAATGGCGAAGCGTTCGTAGGCGCTTCTAGTGAGGAAAACGAACGTAAGGGCCAAGCTGAATTTCGAACTAGGCCAAGATACGTCCAAACTTTTGGACACCAGTGTTCAAATTCTCGAATACTTACTCGAAAGTCGTGGCTAACTCTCTCAAGCTAATTGGCGCCGCTAATTTGACGTCGCTTATTCCAGTCGGGGAAGCGCCCGTCTTTGAAGCAGGGCGAATACCGCCAGACCGATCGCGGAGCTGACCGTCTCGTTCAGACGAAACGCTAGTCCCACGATCATCCCGTCCGAAGCCGAAAGCCCCAATGCGGTGAAGATTGAGAGCGCCAGAGAGAAAATCCCTCAAAGAGCGGCCGGATAGTCCGGCGGCGCCGGGGCAAAAATCCGGCAGTAGAAGGTCTTGTGCCAAGATGGGCAGAGGACGGAGGGATGAAAGGCGTGGAACTGTACGGGCAGGTGCGGCGAGCGGTGTATGTGAAGGGGATGAGCCGGCGGGAGGCGGCGCGGCGGTTTGGGATCGACCCGCGGACGGTGGCGAAGATGCTGGCGTTCTCGGTACCGCCGGGATACCGGCCGAGTCAGCCGCCGGCGCGGCCGAAGCTGGATCCATGACGGTCGCTGGGCAGCCGACGCTCAACTATTGCTGGGACAGCGCCAACCGCCTCACCGGGATCAGCCAGCAGAGCTGTCCAACGAATCCGACCGTCGGCTTCACATATGACAACGCCGATCGCAGGCAAACGCTGACGCTGCCCAACGGCATCGTGCTGACGTATACTTACGACAACGATTCACACGTGACGGCAATGACCTGGACGTTGGCCAGCAACACTGTGGGAAATCTTCAATACCAGTACGATGCGGACGGACGGGTGACGCAGAAGACCGGAACGTTCGCGCAGGGCCAGCTGCCCTCGGCGGTGAGTAACAATCAGTTCAATGCAGCCAACGAGATGACCTCTTTCAACGGCACGGCGTTGAGTTACGACACCAACGGCAATCTCGCGAACGACGGTACGAACACGTACAGTTGGGATGCGAGGAATCATCTGGTCGGGATCACAGGCGGGAACACCGCTAGCTTCGCGTACGACGCGGACGGCCGCCGCAGCCTCAAGTCGATCAACGGCACCTCTACCCAGCTCCTCTACGACGGCCTGAATCCGGTCCAGGAGCTTCAGAACGGTGCCCCGAGCGCGAACATGCTGACTGGCCTCGGGATCGACGAGTACTTCCAGCGTACAGACTCGGCTGGCGCCCGAGACTATTTGACCGACATCCTGAGCAGCAGCCTTGCACTCACCGATTCGACCGGCACCATCCAGACGCAATACTCGTACGATCCGTTCGGCAAGTCCGCGTCGAGCGGCTCTGCCAGCGCGAATCCGTACCAATTCACCGGCCGCGAAAACGATGGCACCGGCTTGGACTTCTACCGCGCCAGATATTACAGCCCGGCGAATCAGAGGTTCGTCGCTCAAGATCCAATCGGTTTTCGTGGCGGCGATGTTAACCTCTACGCCTACGCGGATAATAGCCCTGTCGATTGGGACGACCCCTTCGGGCTACTCGTGCAAATTTGTACAAAGTTTTGGCATCCACACACGTTCCTTTGCGATGACGGGAATTGCAGCGGCAAGTACCCGTCGGGCAACCCTTTTTGGTCGCCCGGCGAGATACTCGACGATTCGCCCAAGAAATCGTCAGCCTACTGTGCGGATGTTCCTACTAGGAGTAGCGACCCACAATGCTTTGATAAGTGTGTCGCGAAGGAAATAAGTAATAGGGGACCATCAGGCGATCACTACAACTTTGAATTCGCCAACTGTGGCCAATGGGCGGAAGACGTTATTGACCAGTGCCTGGCCCAGTGCGCGAAAGAATGAGGTGGGCCCGCCCGTGAAAAGATTTCTGTGGCACACCTTAGGGGGTGGCTTGCTGATCTTCGACTATTTTCTATTTGTGACCGGCAATCCTAGTATCACGTATAGCTTGCTTGGCGGATGGTTTGAGATTCCCTTATTCTTCGCAGTGGTTGTGACCTCATTCTACGCATATGGGATAGCGAGAGGAACAGTGAGTAAGCGGCATTTTGCTCTGCACGTCCTCGTTGTTGGCATATTCTCGTTAGTACTCCTCCTTGAGAGTTCATACGCGAGAGAATTTGCTAGGAGGCGAGTTCAGGAAGAGATCGGCTCATTTGTTAAAGACCCGGCCAATAGTAGAGCAGATGTCTCGGGCGAAGAGCGGCGACTGATGATTGAGATCGGGCAGCAAAAGTACACCGCACAATTTGAAGCCTTCATACCAACATTTCGACGTATAGATTATCTGTTTGTTGGGACGAAGACAGGCGAAAGGTACCGCCTAACTATGACGATGAGCTGGAGTGGGAAACCTGTAATCTCGTTGCGTCGCGTGCTGAGTTAGTTTCATGAAGTCTCGATGCTGTACATGGTGTACGCGCGTACAGCAACACTTCCGTGAACAGACGGATCACCTGCACTTCCGGTATTCAGGCGGACGACAACGCGGACCGAAGGATTAACCTGACTCTGCCCAACGGCATCGTGCTGACGTATACTTACGACAACGACTCACACGTGAAGGCAATGAACTGGACGTTGGCCGGCAATGCGGTAGGTGACCTTGAATACGCGTATGACGCGGACGGCCGCGTGATTCAAAAGACCGGCAGCTTCGCGGGAACCCAGCTGCCGTCGGCGGTGAGTAACAATCAGTTCAATGCAGCCAACGAGATGACCTCGTTCAACGGAACGGCGTTGAGTTACGACGCCAACGGCAACCTGACCAATGACGGCACGAACACCTACAGTTGGGACTCGCGAAATCATCTTGTCGGGATTACAGGATCGAACACCTCAAGCTTCGTGTACGACGCTGACGGCCGGCGCGCATCGAAGGCGATCAACGGCACCGCTACGCAATTCCTCTACGACGGCTTAAACCCGGTACAAGAGATCCAGAACGGCGCTCCGAGCGCGAATCTGCTCACCGGGCTTGGCATCGATGAGTACTTCCAACGCACAGACTCGGCTGGCGCACGAGATTATCTGACCGACATCCTGAGCAGCAGCCTTGCACTCACCGATTCGACCGGCGCCATCCAGACGCAATACTCATACGATCCGTTCGGCAATACCGCGGCGAGCGGCTCTGCCAGTGGGAACCCCTACCAATTCACCGGCCGGGAAAACGATGGCACGGGCTTGTATAACTATCGGGCGAGGTACTACAGCCCGACGATGCAGAGATTGATCGCTCAAGACCCCATAGGTTTTCGCGGTGGCGACGCGGATCTGTACACCTATGTCCACAACAACCCGGTGAACCTACGCGATCCAAACGGCAAAGGTCCGATCGGTGCCGCTGCAGTCGGGTGCGCATGCCTTGGCTACACTATCTACAGCCACTATTCGAACCTGTCGGAACTCAAGCAACTCGCCGAGACGCAAAACCAACTAACGCAGTTTCTAGACATTCTTGTCCAGGCGCGTAACGAAAGCTCGAATCCGGCGCAATGGCAAGAGCTTCAAGAAGAGATAGAGCAAATTGAGCAGGAGCTCCAGAACCTAACACTCCCGTATGCTGAAGAGCATGCTGCCGATGTCCTCACTGATGAGTTGCACGAAGCTGTTTGCTTGGTGGCCACAGGGGCGGCGGGAACCCTTTCACCATGGTGAACGGCCTTCAACTAATCGACTATGTCGTCGAACTCACTGAACCAATACTCTGGCTGTCCTTCACATTGTTCTTATGGAGGCGGTCCCCTCCGCAGACGATTGAGCGGCTTTATCCATTAGAGGTGCGGCTCCTGTGGTTGTTGCCTTTCAGTGCTCGCTGGCGGGAAAAGACCGCTCTGGAACATCAAGAACAAGTGAGGAGGTACCGCAGAGGGGCTTTCGCCTATTCGATCGCGATCTTATCGCTACCACTGCTGAGGGGCCTGTACTACGAATTTTTCTTTGTGAAGCTTCACAGCCCCCCATGAATGGACTCGCAAACCTGCTTACCGAGACTCGGTAAAATGAGTACCTTCCAGCGCACCGACTCGGTCGTAAAGGACTACGTGCACGCGCGGCGCCAGCGGCAGCGCGAGATGTTCGTGCCGCTGCGACACGAGCCAGGGCACGCGCAAGTCGACTTCGGCGAAGCGTTAGCTGTGATCGGCGGGGAGGAGCGGAAGATCCACTTCTTTGCGATGGACCTGCCGCACAGCGACGGCTGCCTGGTGCAGGCCTATCCGTCGGAGAGCAGCGAAGCCTTCTGTGAAGGGCACAACGTCAGCTTCGAGTTCTTCGGCGGGGTGCCGCGCTCGATCTTATACGACAACCTCAAGCTGGCGGTGGCGCGCATCCTGGGAGATGGCCGGCGGTTGAGGACCCGGATCTTCAGCGAGCAGCAGTCGTACTACCTGTTCGCCGACCGTTTCGGACGACCAGGCAAGGGCAAGGTCGAAGGGTTGGTCGGCTATGCGCGGCGCAACTTCATGGTGCCGATCCCGCACGCGGCCAGCTTCGCTGAGCTCAACGCGCAGTTGCTGGAGTGCTGCCGCCGTCGATTGAACGACCGGCTGCGTGGCCATGATGAGACCATCGGCGAGCGGCTGGTGCGAGATCAGGCTGCCTTGCTGCCACTGCCGGCGACTCCCTACGAAGCCTGCGAGAAGAAGTCTGCCCGAGTCAGCTCGTTGTCCTTGGTTCGCTACCGCGGCAACGACTACTCGGTGCCGACTGCCTATGGGCACCGCGAAGTGCTGGTCCGCGGCTACGTCCATGAAGTGGTGATCGCCTGCGCGGCGGAAGAGGTCGCGCGCCATCCCCGCTCCTACGAGCGCGAGGACTTCGTCTTCAACCCGCTGCACTACCTGGCGCTGCTGGAGCGGAAGATCGGTGCGCTCGATCAAGCAGCTCCACTGGTCGGCTGGGCCTTACCTGAAGAGTTCGCGACCCTGCGCCGTCTGCTCGAGGCGCGCATGGGCAAGCCCGGCAAGCGGGAGTTCGTCCAGGTCCTGCGCTTGCTGGAAGTGTTTCGCCCCGACGATGTGCTGGCCGGGGTCAGAGAAGCGATCGCGCGCGGTGTGATCGGCTTCGATGCGGTCAAGCATCTGGTGCTGTGCCGGATCGAGCGCCGCCCGCCGAGGGCGCGGGTCAACCTCGCCGATACGCTGAACTACGTCGCTACCGTCGCCCGCGCGCATGCGGCCAACGAAGGCGTAACGATCGACGTCGCCGTCGACAGCAGCCTCGAGGGAGATTTCGATGCGACCCAAATACATCAGGCGCTCCTGAACTTGGTGCTCAACGCAATCGATGCATGCCATCAGGGCGACCTGGTGAAACTCGACGCTCAGAAAAACGGAAACGGCAAGATACGAATCGACGTAGTAGATCCGGAGGGACCGATCCCCGCTGACGTTGTGGCGCGCATTTTCGAGCCTCTGTTTACCACCAAGCAGGGCGGCAACGGATTAGGACTCGCGATCGCGCGCAATATCGCACGCGCCCACGGCAGCGACATCGTATTGAGAATCAACGAACCGCGGCGCGTATGCTTTTCGATTGAGATACCGGCGCACACCGGGAGCCAATCTCTCAGATAAGGGACGGGCTATGGGGAAGATACTGATTGCAGATGACGAACCGCATTTGCGGCGGATTCTCATTTCCAATCTCAAGCAGGAGCATCACGAAGTCGTCGAGGCTGCCGGCGTCAACGACGCCCGGAGCGCGCTTGCCGAGCATACATTCGATGCCGTCATAACGGACCAGAAAATGGGCGACGGCGAAGGATTGGACGTCCTCGCCGCGGCGCGAGAGACCGATCCGACACTGTCCGTCGTGTTTCTTACCGCATTCGCGACAATCGAACTTGCGGTCGAGAGCATGCGCCGCGGCGCATTTGATTTCATTACTAAGCCCTTCGTTCCTGAAGTTCTGCTAGCATCCGCGACGCGCGCGATGGAGCACACCCGGCTTGTGCGCGAGAACAGCAGGCTTCGCGACACGGTGGTCCGTCTCGAGGGCTCGTCGGAGATCACGGGGCGCAGCGCGGCGATTCTCCAGCTTCACGAAAAAATTGCGCGCGTCGCGCCGACGAACGCTACCGTGCTCATCACGGGAGAAACCGGGACCGGAAAGGAACTCGTCGCCCGCGCGATTCGTCACAACAGTTTGCGTGCCGGGAAGCCGCTGGTCGCTGTCAATTGCGCGGCGTTTACCGAAACGCTTCTGGAAAGCGAGCTGTTCGGACATGAGCGGGGAGCTTTCACTGGTGCCGACCGCGCGCGCGAGGGAGTTTTCGAGGCTGCGCACGAAGGCACTCTCTTTCTCGACGAAGCCGCCGAAATGTCGCTGCCGGCACAGGCCAAGCTGCTGCGGGTGCTAACCGACGGGCTGGTCACGCGGCTTGGATCGACCAAGCCCCGGCACGCCGATGTGCGGCTGCTGGTCGCGACCAACCGGGATTTGAAGCGTCGCGTGCATGAGGGAGATTTTCGCGAGGATCTGTACTACCGGCTCGCGGTAGTTCCGCTCACGGTTCCTCCTCTGCGCGATCATCGCGAGGACATACCCGAGTTGTGCGCTCTCCTCCTGGCGCAAGCCGTGCGCGATCTGAAGACGCCGCCTCGCAGAGTCAGCGCCGGGGCGATTCAGACGCTTCTCAGCTACGACTTTCCCCGGGAATATTCGCGAACTTCGCAACCTTATTGAGCGCGCGTGCATTCTCTCAGCCGCTGAAGAAATCACTCCGGAGAGCTTCCCGGTGTCGACGCCCCGAAACACAAACGGCGTCGTCGCGCGTAATTCCGCCGAGCTCACTCCCGACCAGCTCGCCGAGATGATTCCGCAGACGCACAACCTTCGAGACTTCCTGGCCTCTCTTGAAAAAGCGGTGATTCAGCGCGCGCTGAAAATGACCGAAGGCGCGCAAGCCGAAGTCGCGCGCAGGCTTGGAATGTCCCGCAGCGATCTCTCATACAAGTTGGGCAAACATCGCATCAAGGATGCGGCTGGTTAAGGGTTTTAGTTGGTATGTATGCAGGAGACTCAAATGAAATCTAGTCTGAAACGGATCGACAGGACTAACGTGCTCTGGACGATGTCCGCGTCGTCTGTGCTTGCAATCATTTTACTTGCGAATCCGGTCCTGAGCGCGGATGCCGCTCCGCTGTCGATGAACCCAGCCGCTCAATCGGCCGCCTCCAGCGAGTCGCCGCCCGGCGAAAACAGTCAGGGAGGCTATGCCGACCCGTTGTCGGGATTCAACGAGCCGATGTTCACCTTCAACCTCAAGGTTGACGACTGGGTGCTGCACCCGGTAGCCAGCGGGTACGCCGACATCGCGCCGCAGCCCGTGCGTGAGAGCGTCGGCAGATTCTTCGATAACGTCCGAGTCATCCCGCGTTTCGCCAACAACCTGTTTCAGCTCAAGCTGGCCGAGGCCGGCGGCGAAGTCGCCCGCTTCGGAATCAACACGACGGTCGGAGTGGCGGGCATGTTCGATCCAGCCGACAAATGGTTCGGCCTCAAAGAGCACCCCAACGATTTCGGCCTGACGATACGCTACTACAACCTCCCAACCGGTCCGTACGTTATGCTGCCGTTCTTCGGGCCTTCGACTGTCGGCGATACCGTCGGCCTGGTCGCCGACGGCGCGATGGACCCGATCAGCTACTTCGTTCCATGGTACGTCTCGATTGCGGTGGCCGGCGGGCAGCGCGCGGTTGAAGCCGTGAACTATCGCTCGCTGAACCTGAACCAGTTTGAGGAGGCCGACCGCTATGCGATCGATCTCTACGGCTCAGTTCAGGACGCGTACCTGCAGACGCGCGTGCACGAGGTCAAGCAGCTCCACGAGGAAGAGTGGTAAGGCGGCCCGGGTTCGTCAGTTGACGGGTTACTCTGAAGTTAGTGATGTGTCACCCGCTCGGTACCGCGCAGACGCGTTGGTCTGCCAGACTTCTCCCCCTGCGGCGCCTCACAAATGACAACTCAAAATCGAGGTGCCCGATCATGTCGACGATTCGCAGCCTTAAGGAACAGAAGGGGGCCATTATTCGTCGGTATGCGCAGGCCGATAATGTTAAGGGTCAACGCAAGTTCTGACGACGCTAGTGCTCCTTGCGCTCCTTTGGTGGGCCGCTCTGCTGAGTGTTCACCTTTCCTACTGGCTTACCGTTGCTGCGGTGTTGCTAATCAGCTTGTTCACTGTGCGCGCTTTTGCGCTGATGCACGAATGCGGCCATGGCAGCTTGTTTCGCACCCAACGGCTCAATCGCGCATTCGGCTTTCTCCTGGGCGTCGTCTCGGGCATGCCGCAGTACGTGTGGTCGCAGCATCATAATTTTCACCATGCCAACAACGGCAATTGGGAAAAATACCGCGGACTCTACACGACGCTGTCGGTCGATGAATACGCGGCGATGACCGAACACGCAGCAGCGCATGTATCGACGCAAGTGCAGCATCGCGGTCGCGCCTTTTGCCGGCTTTATTTATGTGATTTTCAACCCGCGCTTTACCTGGCTCAAAGGCAGTATCGGCCTGGTGAGCCATATCGTTAGAGGGAAAGTTGCGCAGCCAAACGTATCGATGAAGGCGCACGCCGCCAGTTTTGAAACGCGCTATTGGACAATCGCACAAAGAGTACTGGCACATGTTCTGGAACAATGTCGTGCTGCTCAGCATATGGGTGTTGATGTGCTGGGCATTCGGTACGGTGCTGTTTTTTACGATTTATTTAATCAGCGCATCGCTTGCCGGTGGCGCGGGAATTGTGTTGTTCACCGTTCAGCACAATTTTGAGCACTCCTATGCGAGCGATGGCAGACACTGGGATTACGATACGGGCGCGATTCGAGGGATCGAGTTTTCTGATTTTGCCTCGCTGGTTAAACTGGTTTACCGCCAATATCGCCTATCACCACATCCACCATCTATCCGCCAGAATTCCAAACTATTGTTTGATCAGGTGCCACAACGAATATCGGGATCTCTTTTCGGGTGTGACCCGCGTGAAGTTATCTCACGATTCACAAAGCCTTGAAATACATTCTCTGGGACACGCGCGCACAGCGAATCATTTCGGTAGCGGAGTATCGGCTACAGATAGATCAAGCGCATTATGTTTAACTTCGGGCGGTCAACGGTATTCGCGCCTCGAAGACTTGCACCGGGTCGATGACGAGTCGCAGGGATTTCTGAATCTGCTCGCGGACCCGATAGGCACTGCGCGCATCCTGATGCTGGCGAACTATCGTCCCGAGTACTCGCATCAGTGGAATTCAAAAACTTAGCTCCCCGCCGGAAAGACGAAGACACTGTCCACCCCGATGTCAGCGACGTAGATATTGCCGCCGCTGTCCAACGCAACGCCCGTCGGATCGGTGAGCCCAGTGTTGGAGCCGCTTATGGTCGCGCTCGGAGCGGTGTTGCTGTTGGTCGCCACAGGATAGATTGTCACGCTGGGGGTATTATTGGCGACGTAGATTTTGCTGGCTACGCTGTCGATCGCAATGCCAAACGGAAAATCTAGCCCCGTGTTGGAGCCCGTGATTGTCGCGCTTGGGACGACATTGCTATTGCTTCCCGGCAGATAGACACTCACCGTGTCGGAGCGCCCGTTCTCGCTGCCGTTGTTCGCTAAATAAGTATTCCCTAGGTTATCGACGGCAACAGCCACGGGATTGTCCAGGTCTGTCACAGAGCCGCTGATCCGGGAGTCGATAATCGCGCTCGGGGTGGCGTTGCCGGTGCTCCCATTCGGAAAGACGACCACGGCATCGAAGCTCTCCGTAACGTAAATTTTGCCGGTGCTGTCGATCGCGATTGCCGTCGGCTCGTACAGATACGTGTTGTCGCCGCTGATCGTTGCGCTCGGGGCCGCGTTGCCGCTGCTTCCGGCCGGGTAGACGGTCAAGCTGGCAGGCGTATAGGAGCTGCCGAGGATCCCTCATCGTTAGCGACGTAGATGTTGCCGTTGCTGTCCAGCGCAATGCCGACTGGATCAAACAGCCCCGTGCTGAAGCCTCTGATCGTCGCGCTCGCCTCATGCGTGAACGTCGACGGCGCCAGCGGGTTGTTGAAGTGATCGCCGATCCACAATTGATAGCCCGTGACCCGTCCGACCACCCCGATGTAAGGTGTGACGGTCTGCTCGAGTTGAAAGCCTTCCTGTATCGCCCCGTAGTCCTGGCTGCCGAACCCTTAGTGGCTTTGGCAGGATCGGCAAGTAGCCGGGCATTGCGCTTGTCCTTGAGCCGATAGGTTCCACGATTGATGCTGTGTGTGGCGAACTACTGATTTCCCCAGAATCAGCAATTCTCAACACACACGCTCACAGATCTATTCGGCGGGCCCGGGAATCAGCTTGCTGACGAGGTATGGACTCTTCTCGATACGCTACTATGAAGAGTTCGATATCGTTACTGTTCCTGTTTTAAGAGAGTCCTTGGATCGTCGCCGCGTCGCGCCTAAATTCACTGTGGTGATTGGCGGTGCGGCCTTGTTAGCCGCCCTCCTGTACGGAAATCGAGGGAGCTATTTGGGCCGCCGCATATCGATTTATGGGCGCGCTGCCAGACAACCGATCCGCTATGCTCTACTCGCTCAGCGCGAAGAAGACCTACGGCCACGCGAACCTGTTTCTCAAAGATCGATGGCAATTGATGGGTGCGTTGGAGGAGCTAAACGGCATGCTACTCTTCGGGCTGACCACCGCCTTTCCGTTCGCCATGATCCAAAGGGTCCGGCCCCTCGGTAGCCGAGAACGGCACTGAGATCTTTGGGAGAGCTTGCCCTCGCCGGAGTCGAAGGGGGCAGGCTGGGCGCCGCCACAGAACCATTGCTTCGTCACGCGAAGTGTTGAGTGCCGGGGGCGGGGGTCGAACCCGCACGGAGCTTTTGCTCCAGAGGATTTTAAGTCGATTGATTATGACGAAAAGATCTTTGATTTATTGGCTTTATTTCCGTCAAATGTGAAATGTGTAAGTTTCTGTGTAAGTATTGAAAAGGGCCAACAATATCGGGCATCTTCAGCTCTGTCGTTCTGAAGCCTTTCTCTCTCCTCTAGTGTCTCTTCGGAACTCCCACCTAAGAACCAGTCGGGGGCAGTCTGCAAAGCGACGGTTTCTGTAGCCGGCGGGCGCGTCCCGAACGGTTTCCGCTTGCGCCGGTGTTCCGTTGACGGCTATTAGTTGCCGTTAGGCGACGCGACGAGGTCGTCGTTAAGATGATGCAGCGCAGCCCGGTCCACCGACGAGTCGTATTGAATTGCTTTTCCCGTGACGGTAATCTGCGAGCCGTCGGCGGAAACCGTCTGATTCTCGTTGACGATCGCGTCGATCATATCAGGCCATTTCTCAAGGGCTATTTTCTTCAACTTGTCGCTGATCCTCGCCTCGTCGATCGCGTCGGGCGAGAACGGCTCGGTGTAACTTAACTCGCCGAGCGTAGAGTAAGGTTTGCCGGCCGGAGGCGCCTCCGTGGTGACCCAGACATGAGCAGTGTCAACGCGATGCTCGAAGGCCATTTGCTTTTCAACCTGCTCCGACCTGGCGGCCTCCAGCGCACCGCAGCCGGAACTTGCAAGCGCCAGTCCGATGGCGAACAATGTTAGACTTTTCGATGAACGCATGTTCTTCCTCCTAGACAGGCTTCAATCTTGCGATTCCGCAAGGCTCAGCGATGCGGTGTTCTCGGGCAATTCTCTTGCCGGGAGCGAGCCGACTGCGAAGTGGAGTAGCGCTGAGAACATTTGAGGGTATTGCGCAAGCATCGCGATTACTGGCCCGTGAAGCGCTCGACGGCGCGCAAAGGCGAGCATGACCTTTGTCACAAACGCGTAGCGGCGGAACTGGTGCGCGGATTCGCGCTGGTACGCGAGGAGTGTCTCCCGCGACCCGCCTAATTCGAGCGCGGTGGGAAGTATCCTGCCAAGACTGAGCGCCGAGACGAGTGCGAGAGACAGCCCTTCGCCCGTGATCGCATCGATATAACCTGCAGCATCTCCCACCAGCGCAAAGCGGTCTGCAATTCGCGAGCGTGCCGTATGTGCCATTGGACCCGCGCCTCGGGGGTGGGAATCCACCTCCGCTCCTGCAAGGCGGGCCGAAATGGAAGGAAATCGCTCAAGAAGTTTGTCAATCGATTGCCGCGCCACGCTCGCTTCGTCCCACAGGAACGCGACACCCACTCGTTCAGGACCGACCGGAGTGACATAGGCCTCAACACCGTCGGTCAGATGCACTTCGACGAAGCGGCTCCATGGCGTAACGCGAAAATGTTGGCGTATCCCGAATCGACGCGGGCCGCTCGATGTCGCCTGCAATCCGGCCACCGCGCGCAGCCGCGAATGGAGACCATCTGCGGCAGCAAGGAATCGGGCGCGCACTAGTCCCACATCCGTTTCCGCAAGCACCTGGTCCTGCTGGACACGATAGCCGAGCACGCTGATGCGCGTTTGAACTTCCGCGCCGAGTCGGCGAGCTCGACGCATCATTGCGGCAGTCAGCGTGGTCCTTCGGACGCCCAGTGCACCGGGTGGGGGCAGATGTGCCTCAGCCGACGCCGGGGCCACTTTAAGGCGAATGCCGTCGATCGACGGGCGATGGGCGGGATCGATCAAATCCAGCACCCCCATTCGGTCGAGCGCCAGCACCGCCGGCGGCATGAGGCATTCGCCGCAAGCCTTGTCAGGTGGAGAGGGGCGGCGCTCGATTACGATCGCGCTCAGGCCGTGTATTCGCGCCGCTATTGCAACGGCGAGCCCAGCGGGTCCACCGCCGGCGACAAGCACATCGCAATCGAGAGCCGAGGTCATCTTTACTAAGATGCCGACGAGGACCATTCGTTTCGCGAAGGCCGGGAGTGGCCCCCGCGATTTGCGCCGCCCCTGCGATCGGATGCGGATCGACCTCTATGGTCTGGACGCATCCCTGCGAAACCGCGGAGCTTTCCATTGCACGAGCGACGCGCCCATGTGTAACCCGAGGCCCTCTCATTGCATCCAATTGGCACGGTTCGGAAAGTCCTCGCACAACTTTGTAGGCCTCACCCGCGTGTCACGTCTCCAACAGTCCACGGAAACAGAAGATCGCCAGATGTCCACGGCGAACTGGATAGTCGATGGGATCTTGGTGCCCGACATCATCCTGCCATCGCAACACTTTGACTCGCGAACCAGGTGTCTTGAACCAGAGAAACGCCTTATGTTAGCGGTGCTCAGCGACGCCGTGCGGTGCTTTCGTATGGGGGCTGGATCAGAGCGGGGACCTCGCCGCAGGCTATTTTCCGATGCCGAGTGGTGGCTGTTCCGCGCGAAGGGAAACGAACCATTTTCTGTCGAGTACATCTGTGAAGCACTCGAAATCGATCCCGGCCGGCTCAGACGCGGAGTACATCATTGGCGCGACCCCGAGCTTGCGGGCGAAGCACCGCGGATGATTCGCCGGTCTCCCGTGCTTACGGCGAGGCTAGCAAGCGCGAGAGCCTTTAGGTCTCGGCGCGAAGGATAGAGAGGCGGCAAGAGGCTCAGGAATGCCGCAATCGAGAACGCCCCGGTTTAACGCTCCTGGTTTTGCAACTTCTGGTCGAGCTCGCGCAGTTTTGCGAGCTTCTGATCGGTCGGAACCGGGGCATGCGGGTCTTGCTGCGACGCCAGCTGCTTTTGGTGCTCGAAAGGAAGCTCGCCGTCGATCTTGCGCAGCGCTTCTCGCGCCAGCCGCCGTACCGTCGGACTCTGATCTTCGATCACGACCCTTTTGAGGAGCGGCGTCGCTTTCTCATTTCCAATCTCGCCCAGCGCGAATACCGCAGTGCCACGTCCGCGCTCGTCTTCGGGCTCCGCTAGAAACTGCATGATGGCCTGCGCGCCGTGCGCGTCGCCGATTCTGCCTAGCTCCGCCACCAGATGAAGTCTTGCGATTTGCTCCGTCGATCGCAGAAACAGCATCGACGACATCGGCGCTACTGCATCATCAGCCTCGCGCGAACCCAGCAGGTCGATGGCCTTAAGCTTCACGCGCAAATCCGGGTCGGCCATCGATTCCATGAGAATAGCGTTCACTTCTGGATCTTGCAGATCGCGTAATTTGGTCAACTCACCCACGCGCACGTTCGGATCAGCATCTTTGAGGCCCAGCTTTACATCTTTGATGATCTTGAAGGGCGTCTCCTGCGCGGCGTGTCCAGCGGTATCATCGACGCCGGGGCGGACCTGACCTTGGTGCGACAAGGGATCGTTGCTAAGTGGGCTACCAAGGCCCTGACCACCGAATTGCGCGAACGCTATCGCCGGAAAGGCGAGCACGGCCGACGCAACGAAGGCAAATAGACCTGGGGTTTTGCTCATCTGCGCGTTACCTGCCACAAGGGTTCGCGTTCATTGTCAGTGAGCTGGCAACACTCCCGTCGGGTTCGACAGCGAGGAGCCAAGGCATAAGGGATTGCTCTCGTGGCTTGCCTACAAACCCTTTGTCTAGAGGGAAGTGCGATGTTCACGATCGCATGAGCCGATATGGTTCGAATCAGAGAACTGGAGCCCGGGCTCTCGCTCGATGAGCCTCTTGAGTGCCTGGCGAGCTCGATGGAGCCGCACTTTGACTGTGTTCGGTGTGATCGCAAGCGATCGTGCAGTCTCGTCGGTGTCCAACTCGTCGATATCGCGCAGCAGAACGACCGAGCGGTAGATCTCGGGAAGTCTCGCGATGCAGCGCCGCACCATCTGACGTGAGTCGCGCCGTTCCAGAATCGTCTGGCTGGCATCGGTCCAAGTCACCTGCTCGTCGATCCACGCGCCGTCTTGGTCAAAGCGCGGCAGTAAATTTTCAATCGGCTGCTCGGCCCGGCGTCTCTTGGACCGCAATTGCACCAGCGCCGCGTTTACAACGATCCGATGAAGCCAGGTCGAGAGCATCGCTTCGCCGTTGAATCTGTCGAGCGCGCGGAAGGCCGAAGCGAACGCCTCCTGAACAGCGTCCTCCGCGTCGTGCTCGTTGTTAAGAAATCTGCGGGCGGTCGCCAGCATACGGCCACCGTACCGCTGTACCACCAGCCCGAAGGCGTCCGCGTCGCCGGCGCGCAGCTGCGCGAGCATCTGCCGTTCGTTTTCGTTGCCAGCACCATTGGACTTTGGCGATTGGCCCGATTGATCCCCGACCAGAGTGCGTACCAGCTCCGAGCATTCCTCCAGTACGCAGCCTTTCTTGACCAGATCACGCACCAGGGTCACGCCGTCACTGTCCGCGAATGTCACAGCCGACAGATCAAGCTCAAGGTTTTCTCCGTCGGCAAGATGCTGGTCGCATATACCGGCCAATTCGACCGATGCGGCCTTGGCTATCCGGCCCTCGACGATGACTCGAGTCGCGCTGTGCTCACGGGGAACGACGGTGATTCTGATCATGACCTCGGGTAGAGCAAGGCGCAGGCCACGACCAAGATCGCAACGATTGCGGGGGATTAAGTCCTCGGGAAACCGCGAGCCGCGAAGCGCGCCCGCGATATCTCGCGGATCTACGAAACCCCTTGTGTACTCCGCTGAACGCCGAGCTTTTTCATTCGGCTCCGAAGTGTGCTCGGATTGAGGTTCAGCAAGGCCGCTGCGCCGTCAGATCCTTCAATTCGCCAGTTGGTTTGCATCAGAACCGCGAGTATGTGACCACGTTCCACCTGTTCGATGCTTTGCGGCGAAGGAACCTCGGAAGGCTTTTCCGGCGGTGCCGGCCGGGGCGAGGGGGCTGGGCTGGGAGCGACTGCCTCCATCTCTGGTAAGACGCCGGGAGCAACCTCAAGTTCGACCCCCCGCGACAGGATTACCGCGCGTTCGATCACGTTCTCGAGCTCGCGCACATTTCCCGGCCAGCTATAGCGGACCAGCCTCTCCATCGTTTCCCGCTGAATACGGGTTATCTTGCGCCCGATTTTCATGCTGAAGCGGCGGATGAAGTAGTGCACGAGTGGCGGAATATCTTCGTGGCGTTCGCGCAGCGGCGGCAGTTGAACGGGAAACACGTTCAGGCGGTAGAACAAATCCTGTCGGAAGGTTCCCTCGGTGGCTGATCGAAGAAGATCGCGGTTAGTCGCAGCGATCACACGCACGTCGACCTTGATCAGATTAGAACCGCCGAGCCGTTCGAACTCATGTTCCTGGAGAACGCGCAACAGCTTGACCTGCACGTCGGGCGGCATGTCACCGATCTCGTCCAGGAAGATTGTTCCGCCGTGCGCGAGTTCGAAGCGTCCGATTCGACGATCGGTCGCACCGGTGAACGCTCCCTTCTCATGGCCAAACAATTCACTTTCGATGAGGCCAGTGGGGAGCGCTGCGCAATTCACCTTGACCAGCGGCCGACTTCTGCGCTCGCTATTCGAGTGTACGGCGCGCGCAACCAGTTCCTTTCCCGTGCCGGTTTCCCCCAGAATCAGCACGGACGAATCCGTACTCGCGACGAGCTTTACCTTTTCGATTACCTCGGCGAGAGCCCGGCTCTGCCCGACGATCTCCTCGAAGTTGTGCGTTTCCTTGATCTCTTCAATCAGGTAAGTGTTTTGAGCTTCGAGGCGGGCCTTCTCCCGCTCCATGAGCACGCGGTCCGTTATGTCGAGGAACATCGTGCGTGTGTAACTGCCATCAGGGGATGGCCTTGACCAGCACTGGATCCACGCGGGCCTACCGTCATTTTTGCGGCGTATCTCGAGGACGGTGCCTGTCGTAGCGGTACCGCGCTCCATTGAAGCGAGCCACTCGCCTAAGCGTTGCTGGGCCTCGGGAGTATCGGGCATCAAAGACTTCCCCGTCATTCCGGCGATCTCTTCGGGCTTGAGGCCGAGGATCCTCATCGCCGTGCGGTTAGCCTCGATGAACCGCGAGTCAAGCCCTTCATGGACGTAGGCTATCGGAGCCTCGTCGAACAGGTCGCGAAAGCGCTCTTCGCTATGTATCAACTCTTCGTTCGCCTGGCGCAGTGCGTCTTCGGTGCGCAAGCGTTCCAGTTCGGCGCGCGCGCGGGCCGCAAAAATTCGCATGATCGCGAGCCCGCGGGGTCCGTCCAACATCGGCCGCTCGGATAGGATCGCCAGGTGGCCGACGACGGTTCCGGCGGAATCAAGCAAGGGAACGCCGCAATAGCTCTCGACACCCCATTGCTTGAGGCCGGCGTCGGCGGGGAAGAGCTGGCAGATCCGTTCGGGATGATGAGAGACCTTGCCGTTGAGAACTGCTTCGCACGGAGTGCCATCGAGGGGAGACTCGAAGTTTTCCATGAAACTTCCGCGTCCCCACACGGCACGCGTCCGAAAGCGCGAACGGTCTGCCGGCAGTTCGGAAACGAACGCGTACTCGCAACCGAGTGCGGACGAGAGGTGTTTGACGAGCGAGTAGAAGAAACGCTCGCCCGTTTCCGATTCTATGCCCTCGACGATCTCGCGCAGCGCTGCGTCGCCGGAAGAGCCTTCTGTCGTGAACCCGTTCTTCCCCATCAAGGAGAACTCCAGCCCTATCGTCACGGAGTTGTCTGCCGGATCGATTCTAGTGCCGATGCGGCAGTACGCCAACAGGAATAATGAAACCCCGCGGCCAGAGGCGCATCTAAGGTATGGAACAATCCGGTACTTTCAACGGTTCCACAGCGGAGAAATCATTTGGACCAAGCGGTAAACCATGACCTCGGATGCCGGGGGGCGGAGCCTGAAACAGGCGCAGATCGCGCCTGCCGCGTCCTTATACTCGGAGGCGGATTCGGCGGCATATACGCCGCGATTGAACTGGAACGTGCTCTCCGCGACCGTGACAGCGTAAACATCACCCTAGTGACGCGGGACAACTACTTTCTATTCACGCCGATGTTGCATGAAGTCGCGGCGAGCGATCTTGAAATGAACACCATCATCAATCCTCTTCGGAAGCTGCTCCGGCGAGTAAAGACGTTCACCGGGAATATAGAAAAGATGAATCTCGAACGACGATGCGTTACCGTCACCCATGGCTTCGATCGCCACGTCCACGAACTCCCGTACGACCATCTGATAATCGCGCTGGGTTCGAGCACGAACTTCTTCGGACTGCCGGGGGTTCAGGATGCTGCGCTGACTATCAAGACGCTGGACGACGCGATCGAATTGAGAAACCGTCTGATCACGCATCTCGAGGAAGCGAACTCGGAATGCGCGGCCGGCGAACGGCAGCCACTGCTCACGTTCGTGGTAGTGGGTGCTGGTTTCGCCGGAGTCGAAACGCTGGGTGGGATCCATGACTTCGTCCGCGAAGCGATCCGATTTTATCCAAACCTGACACCGGAATTTGTTCGCACGATTCTGATATCGTCCGAGGAGTTTATCCTGCCTGAGTTAGGCGCCAAGCTCGGCGCCTATGCGCAACGAAAGCTGGCTGCCCGCGGCGTCGAGATACTCACGCGCGCGCGAGTCACTGCGGTGCGCGACGGTCTGGTCGAGCTCTCAGATGGTCAGACAATCCCCGCCACCACCCTGATTTGGGCCGCCGGGAATGCACAGAATCCTCTCGTTGCGGCTTTGCCGATCCCCAAAAGCAAGGGACGTATTCTCGTTGACGACTATCTACAGGTCAAAGACTTTCCCGGTGTCTGGGCGGTGGGCGACTGCGCACTCATTCTTGACCACAAGGTTGGAGGATTCCATCCGCCCACCGCTCAGCACGCGATTCGCGAAGGGAGATGCGTTGCTCGCAACGTCGCCGCGGACATTCTGGGAGGAAAAAAGAAATCCTTTCGGTTCTCGACGTTAGGCCGGCTCGCCGCAATCGGCCGACGCAGCGGGGTGGCTAATGTTTTTGGCATCAATTTCTCAGGGTTTCTTGCCTGGTGGCTCTGGCGCACTATCTACCTATTCAAGCTCCCGCGGCTAGAGAAGAAGGTACGAGTTGCCCTCGATTGGACGCTCGATCTATGGTTCGCAAAGGATTTCGCATGCGTGACTGCCAGACGTCCTCTGAGCACGACGCCATCGAAAGGCTGTGATGAGGAGAGGGAAGCAAATCGTGCAGCGTGAAGTGACTTGCCGCCAGTTCGTCGGCCTGATTGGTAGATTACGAGACGGTGAATTGAGCGATGTTGATCGTCGATCGTTTTTGCAGCACGGCCAGAAGTGCGTGCGATGCTCCGACTATCTGAAGGGATATGAGCTGACAATCAGCGCGGCCAAGCGCATAGCGGACGACGCGAACGATTCCGCAGAAACGATGATGCCGAAGTCTCTTGTAAACAGGATCCTGGACAGTAGACTCAAGTATGGAAGTGGTTCGTAGGCTACGCCGCTTGGTCGATTCGATGGATGATTCCGTCCTCAATCCATCGTACAAGAAGCGCCGCCGATTCTTGCGCCGCTCCGGCCTCGGGCAAGTCAGCGAATGTTTCACAGATTGTCGCGAACGGCTCGCCCCAGTTCATCTTCGTGAACGCCGCTGACTCCCGCTCGTCCATCAGCGCATGAAAGACTCGGGAGTCATTTGCGCGCCAGACACGCAGCATAGTCTCTTCCGCTGAACCATCGAGGCATGAGCCACCAGACCAAAGGTGATGAACGGGGTATTGAACGCGCAAAGTTTTGATCGCGGGTATCGCCGAGAAGCGCAGAGCCGGCCAGGCACCTGCTGGAACGGAGATAAAGTCCTCGATCGTGACACATTCAGCATCGGGCGCGTCAAAAACCTCAAGGCGGGCCCATTCCAGTTCGGCGAGATCGGCAAGGCACTTGGGCATATCTATTCTGTGCCGAAGGAATTCTGACAGCGCGTGGCCCAGGTGACGCACCGACGGCCACCTCGAAGGAAACGCCTCAAGATAACCTTTGACAACCTCATCAAATTCCGCGGGGCCGACCAGAGCGGCTACGCGCGGGAAGTCTTCGCGCAGGACATCGCGGAGCCGCAAAAAGTAAGCGTCTGCGTAAACACCGATTCTTGTTTTCCGAGCGCTGTCGTCGTACCCGCGAACCAGGCGGACAAACGCGGGTGCAATCGAGTCTCGTCCGGGCTGGACCGCTACAGATTCCCAGAACAAGCGCTGCACTTCATAGAGAGATGGAGCTGGCATTGAGTACCTCGCCCTCAATTTCTCGCGCGCGATTTGCTTCGACCAGGAGTTCTTCAAAAGGAGGTATCTGATCGTCCCATTCCACGAGCGTTGATACCCGCCCGAACCGTCGCACCGCCTCGCGATAGAGGCGCCATACCGGTGTCGGAACGGGATGGTCGTGAGTGTCGATCAGCAAATCTCCCGAGCTGCTGTGACCGGCCAGGTGAATCTGCCCGACCCGCTCCCTGGGAATTCCCGAAAGATATTCCAGCGGAGAGAAGCCGTGGTTGATTGCGTTGACGTAAATGTTGTTTACGTCCAGCAGGATGCCACAATCGGCTTCCTCGGCGACGGCAGAAACGAACACCCATTCCGGCATGGACGAAACTGAATAGGTGAGGTAGCTCGAAACATTCTCCATCAGGATGCGGCGTCCAAGCCGGTCCTGAACCTGGCGGATTCGAGCGGCGACGTGCGCCACGGCTTCTTCAGTGTAGGGAAGTGGCAAGAGGTCGTGGGCAAAGCGTCCGCCCACTGCTCCCCAACAAAGATGATCGGAAACCCACGCCGGAGTGAACCGCCGAATCAACAATTCGAGTTCGGTCAGATAGTCCTCTCTCAGAGGATCGGTTCCTCCGATATTGAGCGACACGCCATGAAGAACGACCGGCGCGAGTTCGCGGGCCTTCTCCAATATCTGCAGAGGCCGGCCGCCGGCAATCATGAAGTTTTCCGAGATTACTTCGAACCAGTCCGCGCGAGCTGTCCTGTCCAGAACGTGCGGGTAGTGAATGGTCCGAAGACCGACACCGTGCCCTAGATGGGGTAAGAAGCTCATGGATTTGGTAGGACCCCGGCGGCGACGCCGAGGTCCCCCACTGATCTACTTGCCTTCCGGAGGCGCGACGGTACCGCCCTTGTCTTTGCAATCCTGCGTGGTCGTTTTGACGAACCCTTGTCCTTTGCAGGCGTTCTTGCCCTTGCAGTCATTCTGGGCAGATTTGCAGGACGACTGTCCCTTGCAGCCGTTGGCACCGACGCACTTCACCTGATCGGTGCCCGCGCCATCTTGGGCGCGTGCACTCACGACACCGGTGACCAACAGCATCGCCACCGCACTGGCGATCAGCGCATTCTTCGCGTTCATTTTTTTCTCCTCCTAAGGAGTGGTTTAGTATGGGGCTTTGATGTCCGCCGCGAGAAAAACGTTTCACACCGATCTGAGTGGGCCGGCGGTACGCTTCCGAATTGGGATTGCGCACGAGGCGGCGACCGCACGGCAAATGTGCGAATCTGCGAACTCACCCACGCCGAAAACCAGATGCTCGCCGGTATCGATGTCCGTCCCGGTAACAAAGAGTTCCCGCGAGAGCTTGTCGAACTGGTGGCCGTACCCCACCACTGAAAATCGGTCGCACAGAGTCTTCTCGAGAGCTTCAGTCGAATAGAAGCCGGGCGGATGATGCTCTTGAAAGTCCGCAAACATCTGTGCAAACGAGGGCCGTTGTTTGGCCCGAAGCGCTCGTCCCAGCGTTCCGAACGTCGCGCGCGCGAACTGACCTATCATCCGCAGCGGCCCACCAGATCCGACCCCCAGAATGTCGCGAGACTCAAAGTAGAAAGGACTCCCCGCCTTATTCTGGGTCATCGCCGCGTAGATCTCCGCCGCGTGAGCATCGTTGGCGAGCAGGAAAGCCAGCACCGCACCGGCGCTGGTCCCGAGATAGACATCAAAGTCGTTCGACAGGGCGCGGCCAGCCACTTCGTCAAGTGCGGTTAAGACTCCGACTTCGTAGAGAAAGCCAGTAATGCCACCGCCCGCCAGCACCAAAGCGGTCTTTCTCCGGGGCTGATTGGTCCTCGACGGGAGCTCCGGCACGTTCGAAGAGAGAGGGAATGCGCGCGGGTTAAAGGTAGAGGCAGCTTGGAGCAGTGGTGCGATTCGAAGCGTTGTACGCTCTTCGACCCGGAAGGTTCCTGTCAGCTCTGCGATTCTTTCTGCGCGATACACATGACTTTGATGCTTTGCCGAATGCAACGTGTCGTCGCGGCTGCAAATCGGTTGAATACATCTCTGCCGAACTGGAGTCTGTAACTTCGGCCGCCATGCCGCATCTAATCAACGCGAATGGCGGCGTAAGCGGAGTGAACTACAAAAGGCTCTTAACGGCAGCGGCTGAACTCTTCGATCGGCTATCGGCTGCCTGGTGGATTCCCGCCCTCCTGATGCGACTGTTCGTCGGTTACTTCTTCATGGAGACCGGATGGGCAAAGATTCACAACCTCGACGCGTTCACAACCAGGTTCGCGGGATGGGGCATTCCTTACCCCGCGTTCAACGCCGCACTGTCCGCGTACACGGAGTTCCTCGGCGGCGGTCTGACGATCCTTGGGTTAGGAATGCGCTTAGTCTCGATTCCTATGATCATCAACATGATCGTCGCGATCCTGACTGTAAAGCTAAAGAATGTCGGTGGCCTCGATGATTTCGCCGAGCTCGATGAACCGCTGTATGCGCTGAGTTTCGTCTGGCTGTTCTTTTCGGGAGCCGGATGGCTGAGCATCGATGGTCTTATCAAGCCAGTTGTCAGTTCATGGCTGCAACAAAACAAATCGAGAAGCTTGGCTGAAGCTCCTAATGACGAGGCCAGCCTAGTTGAAGATCCTCACTTACTCTCTGGACACGATAGTCATTGAAAAACAAGGTTTCACGGCGCGGAGAGATCGAGACCCACAAGCCTGTTTCACTGCATACCGCCCAACACTTTCAAGGAGGTTCGGGTAATGCTTCACAAAGAGCTTAGGACGACACTGCTAGGTGCGGGTATGTCTGTGCTGGCTGCGTTGCTTACGGTCGCGACAGCGAGTGCCCAAGTTAAGCCGGGCGACGTGATCACGCCCGAGAATGCTGCCAAGGTCAAGAGCCTGGTTTCGCCCGGCGTCTACTACATGGTCCAGCATGGAATGCAGATGAACATCGTGCCGACCCAACGTGTCGATTGGCCGCCACCGTATATGGACGCCACCGAGAAGTACGCGTCGCAGGTCATGCTTTCGGCGGACCATCGGAGCATGGTGGGCTATGTAGCAGGCCAACCTTTTCCGCTGATCGACGCGAACGATCCATTCGTTGCGGAGAAGGTCATCTGGAACAACGTGTTCCGCCCAATCCAGAGCGACGATTACGATCTTCGCTACTTTGATTGTCAGAGCGAGTATATACGCCCCGGCAAAGAACAGGAGATAATCGATAATATTGACGTCGGCCACTACGCTGGCTACAACCTGGTCGGCCGTACGGAGGTGGAGCCGCTGCCGGTCGATCCCGACTTCAAAAAGACCGGCCGGTTCTGGCTGTTCGCGCTTTACCCGGTGCTCGCGCCCCAGGATGCGCGCGGCCAGGGAATCATCCGCTTCCGTTACGCCGATCCAAAGCGCGGCGACGACAGTTGGGACTGGAATCCCGGCAGCCGCCGCGTACGCCGCCTGAACGAGGCCCTCCTGAGCACCGCGACGGGCGCCCAGACCTTCGACCCGGATCATTACTCGGGCTTCAACCCGAAGACCGAGCAGTACGACTACAAATTTCTGGGTGAGAGAGAGATGCTCGCCTCGGTGCACGCGGCTCATTCTCCGGAGGTGACCTGCGCGACCGACGGCGGCGCATCGGCTTGCCCGGAGAACTGGGAGAGTCGCCATATGTACGTCGTTGAGGCCACACCGCGGCGCGACATCAACAATCCCGGCGCACTGGACAAAAAGACCGTCGTGTACCTGGATTCAGAAGTGTGGTTCGAGCCCTACATCGACACCTACGATCGGAGTGGCCAACTCTGGCGCACGCACATCTACTGGCTGGCCTATCGCGACCGGCCGGTGCCGGACGCGCGCATCGCGATCTACCCTTTCAAGAGGGAATTCGTTGTTGGCGCGGCCTCAATCGACACGCAAGGGAATTTCTCGACGATGTGCTATCTGCCGGGGCGGAATACGCCCGAGCACGAATGCTGGTACATCAATCAGGGTGCGGTCGACAAAGAATTTTTCACGGTCCGGGCGATGGAAGCAGCGTCGCAAACGGGCCATTAGAGGCGGCTGGCAGGCCGAATCCTCCAAGACGGGGCGAAGCGGCGCGAGTCGCTTCGCCCCCTGCTTGAAAAAGGCGACGATGGATTTCAGGAGCTTGAGATCTGCAGTGGCAATTGTGGTCGCGGCTTTGTCTTTCATCAGCGTCGCTGCCGTAATGAACGCGGGCGCTGAGACTCCATCTCCGACTGAGTCACAGTCGATCGGCGGCGCCACGATCAGGGTGGAAATCGATCCCGGTGAGCTCAGCGTTGCACGCACTCAGGTCCTCGACTGGGTTCGAACATCGGCTTGCGCCGTAACCGAATACTACGGCGGCTTTCCGGTTCGACACGTGAACGTGAAAGTCGTGCCAATTGACGAAGGTAAAGGCGTACTCTTTGGCAGGACGGTCCTGGTCGATCAAACTCTGGTGATAAGAGTCGGCTTATCGAGGTTCGCCACAGATTCAAGCTTACGTGATGACTGGGTAATGACCCATGAGATGGTCCATCTCGCGTTCCCTTCGGTTTCCGACGATCACCACTGGATCGAAGAAGGGATCGCCACCTACGTCGAGCCGATTGCGCGCGCACAAGTCGGTGATCTTTCTCCGGAGACAGTCTGGCGCGAACTCGTGGACGGCCTTCCCAAGGGATTGCCGGCCCCCGGCGATCGAGGCCTGGACAACACTCACACCTGGGGCCGCACCTATTGGGGAGGGGCGCTGTTTTGCCTGATGGCGGATATCGAGATTCATCAAAGCACCAACAACCGATATGGGCTCCAGGATGCCTTGCGCGGGATTCTTGGCGCCAGCGGCAACATGGAACACGACTGGCCACTCGCTCGGGCTCTGAAGGCCGGGGACGATGCCACCGGCGTACCGGTCCTCATGGAGTTGTACAATCGGATGAAAGCAACGCCGATAACGCCCGATCTTCCCGCGCTGTGGCATCAATTGGGTATTCGACCTTCCGGCAATTCCGTCGTGTTCGATCAAGGCGCACCGCTCGCCTCTGTCGTGCGATCGATTATGGCGAAGCGATCAGACCCCGGCGCGGCCTGCGTGCAGGTAGGAGCCCATCCAGGCTCGACCGCCGATTCCATGAGCGTTCTGGAGATCGAAGATGCTTTCTAACGCCAGCGCAGATCGAAAACATTGCTTCACCCTCGCGACCGGCTGCGCGTTTTACGCTTGAGAGGTACAGTCACTATGCAAAACTTCCGTGGGCGATTCGGTCTTGTTCCTTGGATTGTCAGCGTCGCAACCGTAGCCGCGATCGGATTCGGTCTTTTTCATAAAGCAGTTGCGTTCTCGCAGACGGACGCAGCGGCAGATGGCACGCCCGTTGTGCTGGAACTTTTCACATCAGAAGGATGTTCAAGTTGCCCGCCTGCCGACGCGCTCATCACTGAGTTGGGGTCCTCGACGAAATCCGTGATCCCGCTCGCGTATCATGTCGATTACTGGAACCATCTCGGGTGGGCGGACCCGTTCTCGTCACGTCAATGGTCTGAGCGACAAACTGACTACGCCCGGGCCATGAACCTGGACGGCGAGTACACGCCTCAAATGGTGATCAGCGGCGCGTGGCAGTGCGGTGGTTCTGACGCTGGAAGTATCGAGCGCGCGGTGGCCGCTGCGCGTTCGACCTCGCCGCGGGATCGCACAAGCATTCAAACGAGCCTCGTTGCTGCGGGGTCTCGAAAACTTCAGGTCAGAGTTAACGCGCAATTGCTGACCGCCGCAGGGTCCGGACGGCTCGTGGTAATGCTGGCGATTTACGAGAACGGTCTGGTCAGCAAGATTGGCGCAGGCGAGAACGGCGGGCGTGAAATCACCTACGATTACACCGTGAGGAAATTGCTGCCGGCATTTGAACTGGACGCGACCCAGCCTGGCTCTTTCGTCCAGGAGATGACCATCGACCTCGACCCTTCATGGTCACTGGACCACCTTGGTGTCGCGGCGTTCATTCAGGATCCTACGTCGCTCAGAATTGAGGGTGCTAGCGCGGACTACCCAGTCGCTAAGAACTGATGCTTCGACAGCACCTGGCTGGGGCGCAACGAGTGTCGCTGCAACCGGCGAGCCACCCTAACATCCAGCGGGTGGCGATCTCATCTGGATCCAAGCGGACAAAATTCAGTGCTGGGCCGTAACCTTCCGCCAGTTTCGCCACTCTAATTACCGAGGTGTTAGTCAATGAGGAAACTTTCAACAATCTTTGCCGCCGGAACGGTGCCGTTAACTCTGTCGTCGCCGGTTCTAGCCGGGTCCGTCGGAATTTCGAGGAGTTACGCTGTCGTTCAGCCCAACGCCCAGACCTTTGCTCAATTAGAGCAGGCCTCGGAGGCTGCGCGGCGCGAGGCCCGCGAAGGAAATAAGAATAACCCGGCCTTCGCGCAGAAGAGCTACGAAATTGATCAACTCGTGCAGCGCATGCAGAGCGGGCAGCAGGTCGCTCAGGAGCAGGTTGACCAAGCGCTTCAACCGGTTTGGATTTGGTAACGAGCACGACGCATAGAGACGACGGCGATCGACTTATCTGCTCGCTGACAGTGTCATGCTGAATCCTAATCACGGAAACTATTTCGCCAAAATTGGACGGGCGGCCTTCAATCCGGCGCACTTCGTACCGGGCATCGGTCTCTCCCCCGACAAGATGTTGCAAGGCCGCCTGTTCTCCTCCGACGATACCCATCGTTGCCGGCTCGGCGCGTATCACCCTGTGCTTGCCAGTCAATCAGCCCCGCGCGACCCAAGCCGGGCAACTACCATCCGCGGCGGCTCGATGCGTACCGACGGCGAAGCGGGAAGAACTACGAGGACTCAATAGCTTCGGCGGCCCGCAAAGGCGCCGAGGTCCAAGCTTGCCTCAAGTGTCAACAGACGCGCGAGGCCAGGAGTTTGTCCGATTGAGAAGCTTAAGTGCGCTTAAATGTAGTCATAGGGAACCATCCGCTGCCTGTTCATCTCACTTGGTATCGTTAGTTGCGGAATAAAGCGGCAGCCACAGTCATTGTGGTAGATGACGACGCCTCGCTGCGATGCGCGTTGCCAAGGCAGTTGCAGGTTTTGGGATTCATCGTGCTCGACTTTCAAAGCGCGGAAGAGTTACTGAGCTGCGACCTCCCGAGTGGCAAGGCTTGCCTGTTCTCGGATGTGTATATACCGGGGATGAACGGTATCGAATTATGCCGAAGTCTGGCAGCGTCAAAATGGCACTTGCCGACCATCCTGATGAGCGGCTGTGATGATGAGCGGACCAGGCAAATGATGCACGAAGCGAACCCGATCGCGAGCTTGGTCAAACCTTTTGATGAACAAAGCCTGCTGCGCGCGATTCGAATGGCACTTCGAGACCATGAAGAAGACTGAAAGGTCGGCAGAATTTATGAGAGGAAATCTGATGGATATACTGCGCACACCGGACGAGAGCTTTTTGAACCTGCCCGATTACCCATTCCAGCAGCATTATGTGGAGGCCGACGGTCTGAGAATCCACTACGTTGACGAAGGGCCGCGGAGCGCAGCGCCGGTCCTGATGCTCCATGGCGAACCGTCGTGGTCATACCTGTACCGGAAGATGATTCCCGTTTTCGTCTCCGCCGGATTGCGCACGGTGGCGCCGGACCTGGTCGGCTTCGGACGCTCCGACAAACCAGCCAATCGTGAAGACTACACCTATCTACGGCACGTAAACTGGATCACTAGATTCATCCAGAAGCTCGATCTTTCTAAGGTAACCCTGGTGTGCCAGGACTGGGGCGGACTGATCGGATTGCGCATCGCAGCGGAACACCAGGAGCGGTTTGCGCGATGCGTCGCGGCCAATACCGGATTGCCGACTGGCGATGGTCCAATTGGTGACGCGTTCATGGCATGGCGGAAATTTTCGCAAGATACACGCAATTTCCCGGTCGGGCAGATCATCCAGGGTGGATGTGCCAACGCACTCCCTCCCGAAGTTGTCGCCGCATACAATGCGCCCTTTCCAGGCGAGCGCTTCAAAGCTGGCGCGCGCCAATTTCCCATCCTCGTTCCTATCTCACCGGACGATCCCGCCGTGCCGGCAAATCGCAAGGCCTGGGAGGTCCTCCGACGGTGGGAGAAGCCATTTCTGACTGCCTTCAGCGATGGCGATCCGGTGACGAAGGGAGGAGAGCTTTTGCTCCAGTCAGCGATACCGGGAGCTCGCAATCAGCCTCATACGACGATAAAGGGAGCGGGTCATTTTCTGCAGGAAGATAAGGGTGAGGAACTGGCACGAGTGATCGTCAATTTCATGCTCAGCAACAGCTAATCCGGTGTCGGCTGTTCACTGACCTAATCTGCAACAAGCTACCGAGGATCATACACTTAGATGTCACTCATCCTTTACGATCTGGCAGGAGCAGACCCCGCTCGGCGGTTCAGCCCTTACTGCTGGCGGGTGCGACTGGCGATCGAACACAAAGATCTGTCGGTCGAGACGATACCGTGGCGCTTTACCGACAAAGACATGATCGCTTTCTCTGGTCAGGGCCTCGTACCCGTACTTGTTGATTCGGGTAAAACTGTGGCGGGTTCCTGGGCGATTGCAAATCACCTGGAAGAGACTTATCGCGAGCGTCCGTCTCTATTCCACGGAGCCGGCGGGAAGGCATTCGCCCGATTCATGGAGCTCTGGAGCGACACCGTTCTGATGCCTGGACTGATGCCTTTGATAATTGTGGACCTGCTAAACCATCTCCACGAGAAGGATCGGGAGTACTTTCGGTCCAGCCGGGAGCGGAGATTAGGCATGTCGATTGAGCAGGCGGGCGCTCATCGCACGAGTCGCATCAGCGGGTTTCAAGAAAGTCTTGAGCTCCTGCGCATTACAATTACTGCCCAGCCGTTCCTGGGTGGAGATGACCCCGACTACGGAGACTACATTGTGTTCAGTGGATTCATGTGGGCGCGAAGCGTGAGTCCGTTCAAGGTTTTGCAAGACGAAGACCCAGTCGCGCTTTGGCGGAGGCGTATGCTCGAACGCTTCGACGTCGCGCGCAACTCTCCGGGGTATGACACTTGAGTGTTTCTGAATTGGTTTCGATTTGCTGACAAATTCCAAAAGGTAGATAGGATAGCCAAATGAACAATATCAGTCCCGACGCGGATAAGTTCGCAAAACTGATTAAAGAGCACCCCGGTCCGATCGTGATGCTCAACCTGCTCAAGTTCAGGGCGAAGGCTCTAGAAGAGGAGGGAACCGGTGCGGAGGCATACGGTCGATACGGCTCAAGGGTGGTAAAAATGATCGAGGCAGTCGGAGGAAAGGTCTTGTGGTCTGGGCGGCCGGAGTCGGTGCTGATCGGCGATTCCTCCGACGAGTGGGACGCCGTCGCACTCGTGCAATATCCAAGTCCGAAGGCGCTATTCGAAATGGGATTGACGCCGGAATATCAGCAAATCCACAAGTATCGTGAAGCTGGACTAGAACGCACCGTGTTAATCGCTTGCGCGCCCGCGCCCTTACTGAACCCGACAGAATAACGCTGCGCCAGGCCGTCCATTGACCTCGAGCGCTTCGACTTCGCGCGTAGCGCTCCCGGCTACGACACCTGATTCGTGGCAAAGCGACTGAGGAATCATCCGCTATATTGGTAACCCTTCGGACAATCACGGCATCTAAAGGCATGAACGCTTGTGGTTGTGGCACATTCGCCCGACCAGTGAGGAACTTTCTGCGCCGATGCGATTTTCGTCTGTTTGAGGCTTTGGAGAGAAGGTACAGGCCGCGGTGTCTGACATCGGTAATATTCCCGCAACGAGCGAAATCACCTCCGAGAGGGTGTACCTTCAGCGGCGCGAGTTCATCAAGAGCTCGTTGCTTTTCGCGGCGACAAGCAGTGGCGTTGGCAGCGCTCTGCTCTGGCTCATGCGGGGCCTTCGAGCCAAGGACCACGATAAAACGACCACGGCGGCCGCGACTGGAGCTTCTGGTGATGACACCGCGCTCATTGTTGCGAGGCACTACGACTACGCGTCCGGGGAGAAGAACACCTCTTACAACGGCGTAACCAACTACAACAACTTCTATGAGTTCGGCACCGACAAGAGCGATCCAGCAGCAAACGCCGACAGCCTCAGACCGCGTCCCTGGCGGGTGGCGATCGATGGCGAGGTGGCGCGCCCGCAGGTTTTCGAGGTTGACCAGCTCATCAAATCGTTTCCCCTTGAGGAACGCATCTACCGGATGCGTTGCGTCGAAGCCTGGTCGATGGTTATCCCATGGGTGGGATTCCCGCTAGGAGATCTCTTGAAGCGTGTAGAGCCCACCTCGCGCGCGAAATACGTAGCCTTCAAGTCACTCCTCGATCCTCAACAGATGCCGGGTCAGCGCACCGATCTTCTACAATGGCCCTACGTCGAAGGTCTGCGCATCGACGAAGCGATGCATCCGCTGACGATCCTGGCGGTCGGCCTCTACGGCAAACGGCTTCCAAACCAGGACGGGGCACCCATTCGCCTTGTGGTTCCCTGGAAATACGGGTTCAAAGGTATCAAATCGATCGTGAATATTAGTCTGACCGCAGAACAGCCGCGTACTTCATGGAACATAGCGGCGCCGGACGAGTACGGCTTTTATGCGAATGTGAATCCCGCAGTCGATCATCCACGCTGGAGCCAGGCGACCGAAAGGCGGATCGGCGAGTATCACCGTCGCCCGACCCTGCCGTTCAACGGCTACGGGGACCAGGTGGCAAGCCTATATACGGGGATGGACCTTAGGACGTTCTTCTAGGCATGGAAGCGCGAAGAAAGAAATCGCCATTGGCGTGGCTCAAGCCGGCAGTGCTTACCGGGTCGTTAGTCCCGATCGCGGCCATTCTTGAGCGGGCCTGGCGTGACGACCTCGGCCCCGATCCAATTGCGCAAGCTTTGAACCAGCTCGGCCTGATCGCTCTCGTCTTCCTGGTCGCGGCTCTCGGCTGCGCGCCGCTTAAAACGATCTTCGGTTGGACATGGCCAATGCGTATCCGGCGGATGCTCGGCCTGCTCGCCTTCTTCTATGCTCTGCTGCACGTCATCACCTATACGGTGCTCGATCAGGGTCTGGACTGGAACGCGATCGTGGACGATGTTGTCAAGCGGAAGTTTATCTTCTTGGGGTTTTCTACTTTTGTGCTACTGATTCCGTTGGCCGCGACATCGACAAATTCCGCCCTCAGACGCCTCGGTTACGTCCGGTGGAAGCAGCTCCATCGCCTGGCCTACCTGGCACCAGCTCTTGCGGTCCTTCATTTCACTTTGAGGGTCAAACGCGACGAAACCGAACCACTGACCTATGGGCTCGTGCTTGCGGCGCTACTGACCGTGCGACTGATTGAATACATGGGTGCCCACAGACCTCTACTCGCGCGAGAGATATGAAATCGCGATCCCACTTTGATTTCAAAGGTAGTATAATTCCCGCGATCTTTTCGGTGATCGTGGGATTTTGCGGCAGAATCCCGTTGGTGTCTGCCCAGGAGGTAGCGATGCCAGACTCGAATTCCAGGAACGGCGAGGTTCTCACACAGGCCCTCAAAAAAATGCGCAGTGGCGAGAAGATCGCGCCGAGCGAGTTTCAGGATTTCGTTAAGGCCCAAAACGATGGCGCAACCACCGGTCTTAAGGTCGGGGAGAAAATACCTGACTTCGCACTTGTGGATCAGAACGGTAACGAAAGAAAGTTTCGCGATCTCACCGGACCCGCGGGACTTCTTTTGGTCTTTAGTCGAAGCGCCGATTGGTGACCATACTGCAGAAGCCAGCTCGTCGAGCTGGAGCAGTCGCGCCAAGGCTTCGAACAGCGGGGTGTAAATGTCGCGGTCATCACCTACGATTCTCAGGAGATTCTGCACCGCTTCAGCGCCGCGCATGGACTTGGATTTCCGTGTCTATCCGACAAGGGCAGCGTTGTTATTCGCGCGTTCGGAATCCTCAACTCGAATATTCCAAAGGATCATCCGTTCTACGGTATTCCGTTCCCGGGCGATTATCTTATCTCTCCCGATGGCGTAATCCAGGCCAAGTACTTTCTACCCGATTATCAGACGAGGGTGGCTTCGTCAGAAATCCTGGTTAATGAACTCGGTGCGGACCCGCGAGGCAAATCTGTGTCGTTAACCGCGGGAGACATTCGAATCGTGATCACTCCTTCGATGGATCACGCGGTAGCCGGGCAGGAGATCGGGGTCGCCGCAGACTTCTCAATTGCCAAGGGATGGCACATTTACGGGCAACCGCTTCCGGCGAACTATACGCCGACTGCGATCGTATTTGACGGCGACTGCGTCGCGAAGCAGTCGTTCGCGTACCCCGATCCACAGAAAGTCGCTTTCCCCGAACTTGGCGAGACCCTGCCGGTCTATGCCGGCAGCTTCCGAGCCAACGGAAAAATTCTCGTGCGTTCCGGATTGAAGCCTGGCGACTGCAAGCTGAAGGGCACGCTCAGTTTTCAGGAATGCAGCGATCAGATTTGCAAGATTCCACAGTCGGTCATTTTCGAGATTTCCTTCAAGATCGATCCAATGGCGTCGCCAGCGCCCAAAGTTTCGAGCGAAATGCGATCGTGACGGTCGGGAAAGATTGTAGACGCTTAGCAGCCGTATCGATTCAATCCCGCTTGCCGCCGCCTTGTCCGTTAAGCCCGTTTTGTTTCGATGCCGGGGGCGGGGGTCGAACCCGCACGGAGTTTTCACTCCAGAGGATTTTAAGTCCTCTGCGTATGCCATTTCGCCACCCCGGCTGCTGACTCAACAGGATCGTTAAATCATAAACTCCGTCGCGCGCGAAGGTCCCGTTTCGGCGGCGATTCGAACGCCTCCGCAAATTATTCATTCTGTCTTGCGCGCGATGCATATATGCTCGACCTCGCGGCGCGCCGCGGATAGTGACGCGTCGCCGATTGCATCGACGAAAAGGCGCATTGCTTGCCGCGTAAACTGTTCATTGTCGGGATACTATTGACCCTGATGGTCTCGGGTTGCTCCCTATACCGTCACTACGAAGCATCAAAGCCCGAGACCGTTAGAAAAACCGAGGCCGCGCTCTCCGACGCGGGCTTCACCACCATCAAACTCGATACCGCCGACAAAGTCGGGCTCGTCGAAGACCTGCCGCCGGATGAAATTCGCAGCTACGCGGCCCAATCCGGCACGGTCTACTGGTATTACGACCCAGACATTTGCGCATGCGTGTACGAAGGACACCAAGCCGACTTCGATCGCTACCAGATGGCGCAGAGGCAGGAGAGTGACACCGCGCAGTACGCCGCTGAATCGGAAGACCAGCAAGTCGCCTCATTGAACGCTTTGAACGGTACTTTTTTTCCTCCACCGATGATCTGGGTTGGCGGATACTATTCGGGCCCGCATTTTATCGGCGGCGGCGGCGGTCGTGGCGGTGGTGTCGGAGGCGGGCGCGGCGGCGGTGGCCGAGGCCACCGCTAGCTGGCCGCATAATTGCTCCTTCTGAGATGGGCCCGGAGGTTTGCACCATGCAAGCAGCTAAGCCCGTCGATGCTCATCTATGCCATCACCATCTTCACCGGCGCATTCCTGCTGTTTCAGGTTGAACCACTCCTGGCGCGATCCATCCTGCCCTGGTTTGGAGGTTCATCGGCGGTATGGATCACCTGCATGTTATTTTTTCAGTTGCTGCTGGTGGTCGGCTACGCCTATTCGCATTTGATTGCGACTCGTCTGCGACCGCGTACGCAGGCGATCGTCCACATTGCGATTGTCTCCGCTTGCGTCCTGTTGATGGGTGCACTAGGGCTCATATGGCAATCACCAATCACCCCGGGCGCGAACTGGAAGCCGGCTAGTCCCGACTTCCCTATCACGCGAATTTTCATCCTCTTAATTGTCAGCATCGGACTCCCTTTCTTCATCCTGTCCACCACCGGGCCGCTCCTGCAGGCATGGTTCGCACGATCGCGACATGGTGCGTCGCCATATCGGCTGTACGCTCTATCAAATATCGGATCGTTACTCGCGCTGGTGACCTATCCTTTCATTGTGGAACCAGCGCTAACTCTCAAAGCACAGGCGATTCTGTGGTCGCTGCTGTTCGTGGGATTCGCGATAGGCGTTGCGTTATGCGCGCGAGGCGTCGGCCGCCTGCCGCAATCCGACCTCCATCTCGTCGACGGTTCCGAATCCGAAGATCCACGCGTCCCCGTTCCTGCCCGATCGAATCGCATTCTCTGGATCGCACTCGCGACGGTCGCATCCGTGATGCTGCTGGCTACGACCAACCAAATCTGCCAGCAGGTCGCGGCCGTACCGTTCCTGTGGGTACTGCCGCTGGCGATCTATTTGCTCTCGTTCATCGTCTGCTTCGACAATCAACGATGGTACCGGCGCGGCGTCTTTCATCCAGCGTTGGGCGCTGCGGTATTTGTGGCACTCGTCGTTCTCAGTAGCCCTGCCGCCAGCATAGTAACTCAAATAGTCACTTATTCGGTGTTGCTATTCACGATCTGCATGGTTTGTCATGGCGAGTTGGTCAGGCTGAAACCGAATGAGCGATATCTCACGTCATTCTACCTGATGGTCGCGATAGGTGGCGCCGCCGGTGGCATCTTCGTTGTAGCAATCGCGCCCTGGCTATTCACCGGCTACTGGGAATTTCATCTCGCAATCTGGACCAGCCTGCTGATGCTCATTCTCGTACTGATGCGAGACCCAAAATCCTGGATTCACGAACGCAAGCCGGCGGTCGCGATGGCACTCCTGTGCGGCGGAATCGTGCTACCGCAGCTGATCGGCGCCGAGCATCTGGGAGACGCGATACGTCGAGCAGGCGCTCACTTGATCCAGGGATTCGTCGCCATCGGCCTGATGTCAGCGGTGGCATTCCAAAAGCAGTCGCAACTCGCGCGCAGATGGCCCGGTTCAATATTGCAGGCGAGCGCCATTCTGGGCTTGATCGTGGTGGGCGGCGTGTTGATAGTGGACGTCGAGGGGAATCGCGCCAACAATCTTATAGCCAGTCGCAACTTTTACGGAACGCTCGCGGTATACTCAGTCGATAGTCAAAACCCTGAAGGCCAATACTATATGTTGCGGCATGGTCAAATCATACATGGCGAGCAGTACTCGGCGGCCGACAAGAGATACCAGCCGACTACCTATTACGGTCCGGACAGCGGCATCGGGTTAGTCATGCTGAATAATCCGCGTCGATTCGCGCGCAATGCTTCCGACCGCTCGCTCCGAGTGGGCGCAATCGGGCTCGGCATCGGAACGATCGCGGCCTATGGACTGCCCGGGGACTATTTTCGCTTCTACGAAATCAACCCGGCCGTCACCGAAATCGCGAAAAACGAGAATAGTTACTTCACCTACCTGCGGGATTCGCGCGCGAGAATAGATATCGTGCCGGGCGATGCACGGCTTTCGATGGAACGCGAACTGGCTAATGGAAATCCACAAGCATTTGACGTGCTTGTACTTGATGCGTTCGCGGGCGACGCTATTCCCGTTCATCTACTGACTATTGAAGCGATCGGGATTTATCTGCGCGAATTGAACCCGGACGGAGTTCTCGCGATCCATGTCACCAACCGCTATCTCGACCTTCAGCCGGTAATTCAGCAGATAGCCAATCACTTCGGGTTGATATCGGGACTGGTGCATCAGGCCGGAGGCTCGATGGTCAAACCCAGCGACTGGATAGTTCTTGCGCGCAACAATACCGTCCTCGGCCAAGCCGGGATCGCGAGCAAGCTCAAGCCACTGGACTCGCGGCGGAGCGTGCGGCTATGGACCGACGACTACAGCAACCTGTTTCAGATCTTGAAGTGACCGGCGCGAACGGAATCTGAGAGCAAGCCGCGCCAGCTCAGCCGGGATTCTTCGGAAAGGTCGGCACGCCTGGAAAATGCGGCGCCCAGGCCGGCGCGCTGGCGACAAAAATGCTTGCCGTCGGCTGAAACTGATTAGGATCGTCCAGACTGCTGGCTTTGATCGCGGTGAATGGCATCGCTGACAGGAGGCTCACGATCGGCGAGCCGCAATTGGCGCAAAAACCGCGACTGACTTTGCCGCCGCTGTCGCCCGTCACTTCGTAGTGTTTGAGCTCGCCCTTGGTCAGCTTGAACGCGTCTTTCGGAACAAGCAGCACCGGCGCGAACGCGCTTCCCGTCGAGCGCTGGCAATCGCGGCAGTAGCAGCTTGCCTGCATGACGGCGTCAGTCGTCGACTCATAGCGAACCGCACCGCACATGCACCCTCCGACAATTTTTGCTGCCATTGCATATCCTCCCGTTCGCGCGTTGGCGCATGCCCATAATTCTGCTTGCGCGGAAATTGGTCAATGATCAAAATCGCGCTCTACGTCAGGCGAGTGCGAGGCGCTCGAACTGCTCGGCGGGCGCTTCCATCTCGACCAACGCGGCGCGGAGCTTTTCCGCCGCGCGTTTCTCTTCAGAAGTTCCGGCGAGGTTCGCTTCCTCCGCGGGATCGTCGCGCACTCGATACAAATGGTTGCCGCTGAAATTGCCCATCGCCCAGTACGGAAGCAAATCGCCTGCTCGGAACGGTTGGCGGATGACTGGGATCCTCGCGCCCGGCATTCTGTCGAGCACCGCGCGCTCGTCCGGCGGCGGCATCTGCAGCTGTGGTATGTGCGAGATCGGCATCGTGGACCATCGATTCGACCACAGACTCAGCGGCGCGTTGTCACCGGCCGGCGCGCGCGCGTACTTCGCGTCCGCGTCGATCAAATGAACCTCGCGTCCCCATACACCCGCGACCGCCCAGTCGCGAATCGAGTTCGCAGCGCCAGTCATGAGCGGGATCATCGAGCGTCCGTGCGCGCGATGCGCCATCTCGACGCCGAAAATTTCAGCGAGCGTCGCGCAGATGTCGACGTTGGTCGTAAGCGCGTCCACGCTTCGCGCGCCGATGCCAGGCGCCGCAATAAACAATGGAGTATGCCCGAGCGGTTCGTAGATCGGCACCGCAGGCTTGCCCCAGATATCCTTTTCGCCCAGGTAGTGTCCGTGGTCGGTGCACACGATCACCGCGGTGTCGTCGTAGAATCCGCCGCGCTCGATTGCCGCGAGCAGTTTGCCGAGCCACGCGTCGATCATCGTCAGCTTCGCGCCGTAGGATGCGCGAATCTGCCGCGCCTGCTCGCGTGTCAGCAGGCCGCGCGCCATCGCGCCGCGCACATACGGCGGCCATATCATGTGCGGGCCTCGCCACGATGAATCGTACATCGAGGCGTACGGCTCCGGCGTATCGAACGGCTCGTGCGGATCGAACTCATCGACGAAGAGCATGAAGCGCTCGTGGCTGCGCGCCGATCGCTCGAGCCAGTCGGTCGCCGCCGCCATCGTGCGCGGTCCGGGAAAATCCGTCTCGTCGCGAAAGTAGCCGCGCGAGTTGTCGTACGGAGTATTTCCCCGCGCGAACGACGGCGCGCCGATCCAACTCGGGTCCGGCCGCGTCTGCCACGGGTCGCTCTCATGCCCGCGCTGGTAGTCCCACGCGGTGAAGTCGGTGTGATAGTTTTCGCCGCCGACCTCGAACAGGTGCGGATGATCCGACACCAGCTTGGTGACGACGCCCGCCGCGCGCAGATACGCGGTCAGCGGCCGTTCCCAGATTTCGATCGAGCCCCACGGCTTCCACAAAAAATCGATCGCACCGCACAGGATGTCGTGACGCGCCGGGATGCATGGCAGCGACCCCGAGTAATGTCGATCGAAACGAACCGCGCGCCGCGCGAAAGCGTCGAGGTTGGGCGTGTCGAATTCGCGGCCGCCGTATGCTCCGAGCATGTGGCGATTGAGGCTGTCGAGCAGGATTACGATGGCGTTTTTCGAAGGCCGCGCCGTGATTTCGTCCGCGCTCATCGATTTGAATCCTAGCACCGGCGAATAGCACCCGGAAAAGCGTTGAAACCTCGGCCCATCCGCCACGTCTATAGATACGACCAGGCGGGTGTAGACTTGCGTCGCGCCAAGGACTGAAATGGAATCCTGAAAATGGCCCCCATGAAGCGCATCAGAACTCGACTCGCTATCGCCGCAGCAATCGCACTTTCAGGATGCGCCGTTGCGCCGCCGCCGATCGCGCACACGCCCAACGTCGTGGCGACTCCGGAACAGGGCCAGTTGGCGGTGAGCGTCGCGGCCGCACCGACCGTCGGCGAGGTAACCCCCGTTTACGTATCGATCGCCAACGGCACCGACGCGCCGCGCTCCGTCGTGCCAAGCCAGGTGTTCGCGCTCAACGACGCCGGCGAGCGAGTCGCTCCGCTGCCGCCGGGTGAGGCGGCACGCCAGGCCGGCAGCGCCAAGGAGCTCGAAGGAGCGGTGAAGAGCGCGGCAGTCAGCGGTGTCGGGGGGGCCGCCGTGGGAGCAGCGGCGGGAGCCGTCGCCGGCGCGGCAGGTCGTGCAGGAGGATGGGGATTCGGAACTCCGGGCGCAGGCGCGTTAATCGGCACGGCGTTCGGCGGAGGATGGGGCGTTTTCAGCGGCGCCGAAAGAGGCCAATCGAAAGCCGACCAGCAGGCCACCCAACAGATCGAGGCGGTCTCACTGAAACCCGAGGAAGTGCGCAAGGACTTCACGGTGAGCGGCTATGTTTTCTTCCCCAAGGGACAATATAACCAGGTCGAGATGCTGCTGGTCGATCGCGAGACCGGCGACACCGAAGTCGTCCGCGAACCCTGGCACTGAGTCGCGCTACAGCAGCGACGAAATAATCACGATAGCGCCCTGCCCCTTACCCTTCTCGGCGGGATCGCAAATCACCGCCTTGCTGCCGATGAACTTCAAGTCCGACGGATCCATCAGCCCCGAGGCAAACGGCCGCGCGAGATCTTTCTCGACTCGATAGATATTGCCGTCGCGTTCGTTGTCATTCTCGGAGGCAAATTTGCCCGTGTCCGCGATCATCAACTCGTCACCGTACGAGCCGAAGCTTGACGGCGACCACGCGAAGCCCGACGGACGGATGAATCCGACCAGGTAGACTTCGTCCTTCATCTTTCCGTCGGGGCCGACCATGCTGATGCGGCCGACCTTCGACGCGAAACCTCCCTTCGCGCGCATCCCGACCAGCATCATGCCAGCCGCCTTCGGGTCTGACGCAGGTGGGAACGTTATCGTCGTCAGCTCGAACAGAACCGGTTTGTTGAAGGTGCCGAACGCACTCGCCTTGCCCGACGCGTCGATCGAGTAAATCGTCGAGTTGCCGCTGGTCGCCGCGTAGAGCTTGCCGGCGAAGGGCGTCCCGGCCGCGCCGAATTCCAGGTCGCGGCATTCGGTCGCGGCCGCATCCGGCAGTTTCGCGAAGGTGCTGACCGCGCCAGACTTGTCGATTCGTTCGACCTCGCACGGCCCTTTGATGTTGCCGGTCGCGGCGAGCACGAATACGTTGCCCTCGTACGACCCGAATCCCGCGGCGCCAATCGCGACTCCGGCCGGGTTCTTGATTTTCGTCTTGTCCGCAAGTGGCGTCACTTTGCCGCCGAAGGTGACCGAGAAAACTCCGCCCGCCTGGTCGGACACGACCATTGCGCCGTGGTTGTCCTGCAGGAAATACGGGGCGACGAGGCCGGGCGCCTTCAGCGCCTTGATCTCGAACGGCACTTCCACGTCGAGGCCGGCGCCCGACGCGCGCGCGATCGAGTTCGTCAAGCCCGGCAGCGCGGCGATTACCAGGGCAGCGACGTTCAACGCGATCGCATACATTGAGAACCCTGAAAAACTACTTTTTCTTTTCGAGAAGCTCATCGAGTGCCTCGTTGACAACGTATTTTTCGTTCGGGTCCCTGTCGTCCAGCTCGGACTTGCGGCGCGAGACCCACTCCGCCAGCCCGATCGTCGCGGCCTCCTCGGGATTCGAAATCCCCATCGCCTGCGCGACCCGCATGAGCTGCGCGAAAAGCTCGTCGGGCAGTTCGATCTGAATTTTCCTGCTCAAGCCGCCTCCACTCGATACACTTTCCGGCGATTGTTCGCCCTTCCATATAGTCTTAGGCCGCGGCGGTCGTCAAAATGAATTCAGGCGTGACATTACCGATCAAATACGCCGGCACTATCGTCGAGTATCTCGATCAGGGCCGGCTCAAAGCCGCGCTGGTGACGCGCGAGCAGGAACGCCATCTCGCCGTGATTGATTCCGCCGGGCACGAGCGGTTGGTTCCGCGCGATTTGGTCCTGATGCGCCATCCGGATCGACACGCCGATCGCGAGAACATCGCCGACGCGCTCGCGGAGCTCGAACGTGAGCGCGCCGAGATGGCGGCGGAACTCGATCTTCAGTTGCTGTGGGAGGTCGCCCAGGAGCAGGGCCGCAGCTCTTCCGCCGCGGAACTCGCCGAGCTGTTCTTCGGAAAGCGATCCAACGCCGCCGCGTCCGTGATGCTCGAGGCGCTGTTGAACGATCGCACCTACTTCGTCCGCCGGCACATGGACTTCGTGCCGCGCACGCCCGATCAGGTCGAGCGGCTGCGAATTCAGAACGATCGGATTCGGTCGCGCAGCGACGATTATCGTAAAATCCAGAAGAACCTGCGCGACATTATCAACGGTGCCGAGAGACCGCCCGCCGACGAGACGGCCGGGCTCAGCGAGGAACTGTCGCGCTATCTCAAGAATCCGTTCACGCGCAGCCGCGACATGACCCAGATGCTCGCGAACGCGGCGCCCGACGTCGATCCCGCCGAGGCGGCATTCGAAATTCTCGAGCGCCTCGGCGCGCCGCTACGCGTGCCGCGTTTCGCATTCATCGCCGGGCTCAAGGACGAGTTCAGCGACGCCGTCATGAAGGAAGCCGCCGAAGCGGTGCCGGGTCCGCGCGCGATCGCCGACGGTGGATACGCCATCACCGTGGATGACGACGACACGATCGAAGTTGACGACGCGCTCAGTTGCGAGGCGCTCGCCGACGGCGGCCTGCGCGTGCGCGTGCATATCGCGCTGGTCGCAGATTTCGTCGTCAAAGCCGGCGCGGTGGACCAGGAGGCGGCGGCGCGCGCGACCACGGTTTATTTGCCCGAGACCACTATCAGGATGCTCCCCAATCCGATTTCATGCCGCGCTGCGAGCCTGATTGCCGGCGAGGATCGCCCCGTGATGACCACCGACGTGCGATTGTCGGCGGACGGCGAACTGGTCGAAGCATCGATCTATCCCGCGCGAATTCCAATCATGCGCCGGCTCAACTACGACCAGGTCGATCGCATTCTCGAATCAGGAACAGAGACCGATGACGCCACGGGCACCGTCTCCCGCTTGCATGACGCCGCCGTCCAACTTCGTCAGCGGCGCCGGACCGCCGGCGCAGTGCTCGTACAGCGGCGTGAGGCGAAGGTTCGGGTGCGCGGCGACGACGTGGAGATTACCGTGCTCGACAACGCGTCGCCGGGGCGCACGTTGGTCGCGGAGTTCATGGTGTTGAGCAATTTCGTCGCGGCTCGCTACGCCGCCGCAAACCGGATTCCGATCATTTACCGCGTGCAGCCGCAACTTGGCGGCGATATGGCGTCGCAGCGCCCACATCTGTCGCTGCATCCGGAGTACCACGCCGGAATCGGACTCGACTTTTACGCGCAGTTGAGCTCGCCGATCCGGCGCTACGCCGATTTGGTCCTGCAGCGGCAACTGCTCGGTGCGTTGAAGAATCGCGACCACGAAACGCCGCCGATTTATACTGTCGATGAATTGCTGACGGTGCTCGCGGGCGCCGAGAATGCGGAAGCCTCGGGCCGCGAGCTGGAACGACGCGCCAAGCGTTACTGGACTCTCCGCTACCTCGAGCGTCACGCGCTCGACGGCCCAATCCTGGCGTACGTGTTACGTGAGGGTCAAAGTGCGGAGCTTGCGGATTTCGCGGTGCGCGGAACCCTGCACAACGCGCCGAGCCTGCCAAATCAGATGCCGGTGATGGTGCAGGTGAGCCGGGTCGATCCGCTACGCGGATGGCTCGCATTTGATTTCGTCGGTCCCGCCGACGAAGCCTCGACCGGCGCGATTAGAAGCGTCTGATTGGGATCCTCCACCCTCAGCGGCGTCCGAGACGCCGCTAACAATAAGTTGATCGGGCTGTGGACAACGAGTGACACGAATTGCGCGTGAAACGTCGCGCGATCCATGAAAAACCCTTGTGCCTATTGAGGTTTAGGACCAAAACGTTTCACGTGAAACGTTCTTTTTACCGCTAACCAATAAGTTGGATTCTGATCCCTACCGCAGACAACGAGTCACACACATTGCGCGTGAAACGTCGCGCGATCCATGAAAAACCCTTTTGCCTATTGAGGTCTTAGATCAAAACGTTTCACGTGAAACGTTTTTAGCTTTTTAGTTCAGGAGAACGAAACGCGAATAGTTCAGGAGAACGAAACACGAATCGCAGCGTTGAAAACCGGTCGACGGCATCATGATGGCATTTTTTGCTCAATGAGCGCATAAATTTTGGGAGTCAAGACTATGTGTCGCGTGCCATCAACCGTGTGTGCTCAAAGAAGCAAAGTTTAACTAATGCCGAACGATTCTACTGAAGAGTTGGGTAGCGTCACGGAGTCCGTACTGCCGTCCAGCGCCAGCGATCAGCCAACTCAAGACGACAAGCTTGGCTTCGAGCCCTACGTTCGGGCGCTTGCTTCCTTCCTGACTCACGCGCAGACGCGGGGTCCCTTGGCTGTTTCGATCGAGGGCGAGTGGGGAAGCGGTAAATCGTCGTTCATGCTGCAGCTTGAGGAAGAACTCCTTCGCCGGAGCGAGGAGGCTGACCCGGGGAGACCACGTCCCCTGATTGTCAGATTCAACGCGTGGAGGCACGAAAAGGAGGACGCTCTGTGGGCAGCATTCGCACTCCACTTCACTAGAGAGATCTCTTCACAGCAACCGTTTTTGCACCGCAAGTGGTGTCACCTTAAGCTCTTCGCTCGGCGATTTGGTTGGCGGGAAGGTTGGCCTCAGGCCGCGCGAGCTCTTTTGTTCTTTCTCTTGTTTGCGATGGTCGCGATCGCCGTGCCCGTCGCAACGTATCGCCACGGATGGCGTTCGATGAGTCAGGTCGCGGATTTCTTGGTTCCGACCTCGGGCGGGGAGGCTTCAGTCGAGGAGCGGCCTACGCAAACCCGATTAGCGCCAGGCGTTGATGCACGACCAGCCGAACGGTCTCAGGCCGAAGATGCGGTGACGAAATGGAATGAGTTCCGGCATAGATTGCTCAAAGGCATATTGGCGTCCGGTGGTCTTTTGGGCTACGGGGCGATCCTGATTTTGCTTTGGGATAGCCTCAGCCGGTATTTGGCTAACCCGTTCGAGATTGACCTCAAAAGATACCTCGAAACCCCGAACTACAAAGACAGGGTGTCATTTGTAGAGAGCTTCCACGAGGACTTTGCGAAGGTTGTGGCGGCTCTGGCCCCCAATCGTACGATATTCGTCTTCATTGATGATTTGGACCGATGCGAGGTGCCTAGGGCGGCCGATCTCATGCAGGCTCTGAATCTTATGATTTCCGAGAACCCGCAACTGATATTCATCCTCGGGATGGATCGCGAAAAAGTAGCCGCAGGGCTCGCCGTTAAGAACGAAAAATCGCTGCCGTATCTCCTTAGCTTGCAGCCAAGTCCTGTGCAACATAGCGCCGACGTCAGGATTCGTCGTGGGTTCGAATATGGTTACGAATTCATCGAGAAGTTTGTTCAGGTCCCCTTCCTAGTTCCAAAACCCACAACACTTCAGCTAGCTCAACTGCTCCGAAACCTCTCACAGCCGGTTTCCGTGGCCCCAGCGACCGCGGGGTTAGCCGAAACGTTCAGACTATGGTGGTATGGACGCCAGAGGACAACAATACGAGAGACTCAAGGCTTTAACATTCGCACGCCGCAGAGAGAAGCTATTGAGAAACGGCGAGAACGCATAAGGCTTCTTGCGACGGAGGACTCTGAAACAATTCGAGCGATTGTGCTGAGCGTGGCGCCAGCCTTGGGCTACAACCCTAGTGTGGTGTCCCATTAATAACTTTACACAAGCGCTGGAGCTTTGCGAGAATGGAGTCAGCGGTGGCGGTCCATACGAAGGGGCGACGGTAGAGATTGTAGTGAGCGACGTAGGCGTCGATCTTCTGCACCAGCTCTTTGACGCTGCGGAAGGAGCCGCGCCGAATGGCCTGCTGGGTGATGAGCCCGAACCAGCGCTCCACCTGATTAAGCCAGCTCGAATAGGTCGGCGTGTAGTGCAGGTGATAGCGCGGATGACCGGCGAGCCAGGCCTTGACCTTGGGATGTTTGTGAGTGCCGTAATTGTCGGCGATCAGATGCACCTCCAGGGCGGGCGGGATGCTGGCGTCGAGATGTTTGAGAAACGCCAGAAATTCCTGGTGGCGATGGCGTGGTTTGCACTGGGTGATCACTGTGCCATCGAGCACGTCGAGCGCCGCGAACAGGGTGGTGGTGCCGTGGCGGTAATAATCGTGGGTTACGCCTTCGACATAGCCCAGCCCCATCGGCAGCACCGGCTGGGTGCGCTCCAGCGCCTGGACCTGGCTCTTCTCGTCCACGCACAGCACCAGCGCCTTGTCCGGCGGATTGAGGTACAAGCCGACGATGTCGCGCACCTTCTCGACGAAGAACGGGTCGGTGGAGAGCTTGAAACTCTTGGCGCGATGCGGCTGCAAACCGAACAGCGCGAAATAGCGGCCGACCGTGCTCTTGGGGATGCCGCTGGCGGCGGCGGCCGTGCGCACGCTCCAGTGAGTAGCGTGTTCCGGCTTGCGCTTTACCACCAGGGTGATCAGTTCGGCCACCTGTTCATCATCGCGGGTGCGGGGACGACCTGGCCTCAGTTCGTCGTGCAGCCCGGCCAGCCCGCGCTCCTGGTAACGGCGGCGCCAATGGCTGATGGCCGGCGCGCTGACCCCGCAGCGCCGCGCCACTTCCCGGTTGGAGTGGCCCTCGCCCGACAGCAACACGATCCGCGCACGCCGCACCAACGAGTGCGGCATGCTGCGCGAGCGCACCAGCGCGCGCAGTTGCTCGCGCTCAGCTTCACTTATCGTCAATACCGTATTCGGTCTGCCCATCCGCGCCACCTCGCCCATTACCCTGACAGACCCTGTGCCATCTGTAAAGATATTAATGGGACACTACACTAGCAGGGTGTTGAAAAATACAAACTGACGGATTTAGCTACGTACTTACTGATCTCCAATGATCTCAAGACGCTCCTATGCTTCGCGATCGGAGACGACTTTTCCCAATTCACCCGTTAATCAACACCCTGCTAGACGTTTGAAGCAGTTCATGAACCTATTCCGACTTAGAGCGTTCATCGCAGCGGAGACCGGCCTTTTCGACTTGTCCGAAGGCCAGTCGCCCGAGCGGGGGTTGACTCTGCAACAATTGGGGAAATTCACCGCGCTCCTCCTGAGATGGTCCCTCCTCGTTTCTGTGCTTGACCAAGACCCGGCGCTGCTCGAGCGGATGGAAGATTGGGCACTGAAAGGTCAATTCGACGTAGGTGCTGGAAGATGGTCTGCTGACGAAGGTCTACGCTCTCTATTAAGGGAAGGCTGCATCGGACTCGACGGTGAACTGAGCGACAATTTGCAGCTGTGGAGCCTAGCGAATCTGAAGGTGGGTAAACTACTGCAAGTGTCGCCCCGAGTGCGATCCGTATCGAGCGCACCCGAGACGGCACCCATAGGTGAGGAAGGCATAGGTGAGGAAGAAGCACCGAGCAGTCCTGAGTCGGGAGCATCTGGCAGTGCTGGCGTTTTTCCCGACGAGCCCGACCCAACCACGAACAGGGTAAACGTAAGGGTATCTGCGGAGGATCATATCACAACGAGTGATTCCGCTGAGGCCAGGGTCGCGCCGAGTGCACCGGTGAGTCCCGCGGAAATCTTCGCGGCAATGCCTAGTCGCTTCAACAAGGAGGGTGCCAAAGGACTCAAAGCTGTTTATCAGTTCGACTTAGCAGGGGAAGGAGGCGGAAAATGGCAGGTAATCATCGACGATGGTCATTGCGAGGTGCGGGAGGGTGCTCATCTCCCGCCGAACATAACGATCTCGATGGCTGCGCAGGATTACGTTGATATGACGACCGGCAAGCTGAACGGGCAGGTCGCATTCATGAGTCAGAAACTACGAATCGCAGGCGACATGGGGCTCGCACTGCGCATGCAGAATTTGTTCAGCTAGCGCTGAAGATCAGTCAGAGGAAGTCCTCGCTGGCAGAGGCAGAATCTTGAAGCGCGCGCGGAAAACATCGCGCGCTGAACAAGGTCCCTCACTTTCGATCCTCTCCTATCGGGAGAGGGGAAGAAAGACGCGGCGGGTTATGCGATGGGCTTCTAATCGATGGGGGAAGAACGGAGCCGGGATTCTTCGCGCTGCGGCTTTGGAATGGCAGCAGAAAGCGCCAACGAAGACGACCTAACCCCTAACCCCTTCCCACTGTGGGAAGGGGAACCGGTCGGGGGCTGCGAGCGACTCAGGTTTGTCCCAGGTCGCGGCGCGCTTCTGCGAGATGTGTCGCGCCAGGTACGACGTCATTGGCGACGTACCAGGGGGCGATTTCCTTTACTTGGACGCGGACTGCGGTGGCGGCGTGACCGACTTTAGCCCGCGCGTGAGCGCCGACTGCCGAGTGGACAGCCAGCGACGCGCCCAAGATTAATCCCGCAATAATGGTCAACCGCATATTTTCTCCTCGGAGGTTAGTCCTTCGTCCGCACCGCGCGGAATTAGCCACGCCGGGCGCCCTTGCGGGCGCCCTCTGCGTGACTCCCCTCTTTTCCCACACACCCCCGTTTGCGGGCCCTGGCTGTTTTACTGTCCTACATCTCCTTGAACGCGTCCTGCTCAAGGCGCCACCGGTCAATCGATTCGATATTGAAGCGCCAGTCGCTGCCGACCTTGAACGCCGGCAACCGTCCGCGCTTGAGCTGCCTGTAGATCGTCGACGGATGAACCTTCAGATAGTCCGAGAGTTCCTTCACCGTCAGTACGTGACTGCTGTCGTTTTTCAACATTTGTGAGACCCCTCTTTTGATTCGTGCGATTACTCAAGCGACTCTTGAGGAGGTGTAACGCAATGTGCGTGCCGAGGGGATGCGAACGGAAATGTCAGCCGAATAAGGCGGCCTGCGGCCACGATTGACCGCGGCTGGCGGTAGGATTTTGCCACTGTGCCAGAAAAATGCCGATCGCGCCGCGAACGCGACCCGTCAATGCCCGCTGTCGCGCCTCTGAGACAGTCGTCGTCCTGTTTTGACCGCCTCGTGTCTTGCTGACTGCGAGTTGACGCCTAGATTTACCCGCCTAGACCTTGCCGATCAGGTCCCGCCCGACCGCGCGAACGTCGTCGAGCAGCGCCGCTTCGTCGGCGCCGCGTTGCAACAGGATCAACCGGCTCACGCCCAAGTCGGCGTAGCGCTTGGCGGTGTCGCGATCCAGTTTCATGCGCGCGGCGTGCCGGAGATTTGAACCTTGCTCGCCGCGCGGATACGCATTGGGCGTGATGCTGATCTCGATATCCTCAAACTTGCGGTCGGCCGCCTTGCAGGCCGCCTTGAGACCCTCGACGCACTTCGCCGTCGCGTCCAGGTCCAGCGCAAATCCGTACCATCCCCTGGCGAGTCGCGCCGCCCGGCTGAACGCCTCCTTAGTATGGCCGCCGAACACAATTTCGGGATGCGGCTTCTGCACCGGCCGCGGCATCGCATTGACGCCCTTGAACGAGATCCACTTGCCGCTGAACTCCGGCTTCGGCATCGACCACAGCGCGATCATCGCCGCCAGCCATTCCTCCGCGCGCGCGCCCTTGTGATCGAACGGCGCGCCAATCGCGTCGAATTCCGGCTTCAGGTATCCGACCCCGATACCGAATATCAGCCGCCCGTTCGACAGCACGTCGGTTGAAGCTAGTTCTTTGGCGAGCACGACGGGATTTCGCTGGGGCAATATGATGATGCCGGTGCCCAGCCGAATCTTCGTCGTATGCGCCGCGACGAATGCCAGCGCGATCGCTGGATCGAGCATCGGGTAGTCGGCAGCTACCGGCGACGGCGGCGCCTGCGGGTCGGGCAATATCACGTGCTCGCCCGTCCACACGCTTTCATAGCCAGCCTCTTCGGCCGCGCGCGCGACGGCAGCGGCGCATTTGGGAAACGCACAAGGCCCGTTGTTGATTCCGAATAATCCGAATTTCATAAGTTCAATCCTCGCCTGGTTCTCTGCGCTGAGAAGGAGCGCGCGCAGCGCGCGATCTAAGAAACCGGAACCGGCTTCGCTTGGCGCGAAGCTGTCCGAGGTCCTTCCTCAGCTCGCGTTGCTCGCATCGTCAGAATGACACAAAAGAAGATCGACCGGAAAACGAGGTCCCGCATCTTTTTCTTGATGCTGGGTGCAGGGGTCACCCCTGCCAATTGACGCGATGCGCCGCGCATCATCATAATCGCATCGACTCTTTCCGATGTGGTGCTTGAGGCGGCGCGATGAGATGTCCCCAGTGCGGTAACGACACCCCCCAGGGCGCCGCGTTCTGTTCGCGATGCGGCACGCGGATGTTCGCGCCGAAGCCCGGCGCGGTGCGCGAGTACGCACTCGCTACATACCGACCCTCGCTATGGTACTACGCCAACGGCTTCCTCATCGGCGCAGTTTTGATTGCGGCCGGCGCGCGATTGCTCTCCGGCAAGTTGCAACAGGTCCAGGTACCCGTCCAGGTCGGCTTCGCCGTCGTCGGCCTCGGAGTGCTCACGATCATCGTCAGCATGATTCGCGCTCGAACCGTGAATTGGAGCCTCACATCAGATCGCTTGATCGAGAAGCGCGGATTGCTCGCGTCGCGCCGGCGCGAGATGGAACTGGCCGACATCCGCTCGGTCGAAGTCGACAAGCGCGTCTTTCAACGGATGATCGGACTTGGCAACGTCACCATCGCGTCGGCAGCCAGCGCCGACTACGCCATCCGTCTCAACGACATCCACGATCCCGACAATGCGGCCGAGACGATTCGCAAAGCGCGCTTGAAACGGATGGCGTAATCACGATGAGCAAGCGGCCCGACCTGCGCTACGAACGGCGCCTTTGGAAACTCGGCATCGACGCGGTCGCCGGTGTCGACGAAGCCGGCGTCGGCCCGATGGCGGGTCCGGTGGTCGCAGCCGCAGTCGTGTTCGCGCCTGAGACCTTCATCAGCGGCGTGCACGATTCCAAACAGTTGACCCACGAACAGCGCGAGGAACTGTTCACGCCGATCCGCGAGCGTGCGGTGGCCGTCGGCGTCGGCATCGCGGAGGTCCACGAAATCGATCGCCTCAACATCTATTGGGCGACGATGTCGGCGAGCCGCCGCGCGCTGTCCGCCTTGAATCTCGCGCCCGGCCACGTGCTGGTCGACGGCCGGCTGATTCCCGGCCTCGAACTGCCGCAGACGAAAATCGTCGGCGGCGATCGCAAAAGCTTCTGCATCGCAGCCGCGTCGATCGTCGCCAAAGTCACGCGCGACCGCATGATGGTCTCGCTCGACGCGCTCTACCCCGGCTACGGGTTCGCGCAGCACAAGGGCTACTGCACCAACGAGCACATGCAGATGCTAATCAAGCTCGGCCCCTCGCCGATCCATCGGCATTCGTTCTGGCCGGTGGCCGCGTCAGCGCAACGCCTGCTGTTCTAGCAGGCCCCCTCCCTCAACTGCATTGATGTTGACTGCGGTTTACCCCTATCTCCAATCGCGTTACGCTTTAATTGAATCATGGCACTCGAACGCGACAAGCATACTGCTCAGCACGCGCTGCTGACTCTGCAAGAGAGCCAGCTTCTCGACCTCTATCGCCGCATGACGCTCATTCGCCGCTTCGAGGAGAAGACCGCTGAGATGTATAGCCGCGGCAAAATCACCGGCTTCTGCCATCTCTACGCCGGCGAGGAGGCTGTCGCCGTCGGCGCGATTTACGCCCTCTACGACAAGGACTACGTAGTCTCGACCTATCGCGAGCACGGCCATTGCCTCGCCAAGGGCGCTGACCCGCGCGTCGTGATGGCCGAGCTGTTCGGCAAGGCGACAGGCATCTCGCACGGGCGCGGCGGCTCGATGCATCTGTTCGATCAGGACCTGCGCTTCATGGGCGGCTACGCGATCGTCGGTGGCGGATTGCCAATCGCATGCGGCCTCGCGCTCTCGGTCAGTTACAATGAAGGCCCCGAAGTCGTCTGCTGCTTTTTCGGCGATGGCGCGCTCCCGCAAGGCGCGTTTCACGAGACGCTCAACATGGCGTCGCTCTGGAACCTGCCGCTGGTTTTCATTTGCGAAAATAATTTTTACGGGATGGGCACGCTCGTCCAGAATGCGATCTGCCAGGAGGAACTCTACCGCTTCGCCGAGCCTTACAAGATACCAGGCGTGCGGGTCGATGGGATGGACGTGCTCGATGTTTACGGCGCGACGATGGAAGCCGTTGCGCGCGCGCGGGCGGGAGACGGACCGTCGTTGATCGAGGCCGTCACGTATCGGTTTCGCGGCCATTCGATGTCCGATCCGGCCGAGTACCGCTCCAAGCGTGAAGAGAGGATCTGGCAGGAGCGCGACCCGATCAAAAATCTGCACCGCCGGCTGCTCGCCGAAAAGCGCGCCACCGAGGCAAAGCTCGACGAAGTCGAGCGCGAAGTCACCGCGACTATAGATGATGCGGTCAAGTTCGCGGACGAAAGCCCTGAGCCCTCGATGGATGAGCTCGGCAAAGGCGTTTACGCGTCTGAAGACAAGTGAGCAATGGCGCAGATCACCTACCGCGAAGCACTTAACCAGGCCCTGCGCGAGGAACTCGATCGCGACGAGCGGGTCTTCATCATGGGCGAGGAAGTCGGCTACTTCGGCGGCGCGTTCAAGGTCACCGACGGCCTGCTCGCGGTCTACGGCGAAAAGCGCGTGCGCGACACTCCGATCTCCGAACTGACTATTGTTGGTGCGGGCGTCGGCGCCGCGATGGGCGGGCTGAAACCGGTAGTCGAACTTATGACTATCAACTTCGCGCTACTGGCTATAGACCAAATAGTCAATAGCGCCGCGAAAATACACTTCATGTTCGGCGGGAAGGCAAATGTGCCTATAGTCATTCGCGCGCCGCAGGGCGGAGGCCATCAGCTCGGCGCGCAGCACAGCCAAAGCCTCGAAGCGTATTTCCTCCACTGCCCCGGGCTGCGCGTCGTCATCCCGGCTACGCCCGCCGACGCCAAAGGACTGCTGAAAACCGCGATTCGGCAGGTCGATCCGGTGATGTTCCTCGAACACGAGTCGCTATACGGCGTCAAGGGCGACGTCCCCGAGGATCCGGAGTTCATGGTGCCGTTCGGCAAGGCAAATATAATTCGCGAAGGTAAGGATGTGACTATAGTCACTTACTCGAAATGCGTATATGACGCGATCGCGGCGGCCGAAGCGCTCGAGAACTCGGGAATCGACGCCGAGATTGTCGACCTTCGAACATTGAATCCGCTCGACATGGCGACCGTGGTCGCATCGGTGAAAAAGACCGGCCGCGCAATCGTCGCTTACGAAGGATGGCGCACCGGCGGTGCCGGCGCCGAAATCGCCGCGCAGATTCATGAGGCCGCCTTCGATTCATTGGACGCGCCTGTCGTGCGCGTCGCGGCGCTCGATTCGCCGATGCCATATAACAAGCATCTCGAGCATGCTTCGCTGCCGAGCGCGGGTGATATCGTCAAGGCAGCGGAGCAATTGACCTAGCTACATCTGGGCGAACCACCATGAGCAACGAAATCACGATGCCCAAGCTGTCCGACACGATGGAGGAAGGCAAGATCCTCCGATGGCTCAAGCATCCGGGCGACAAAATCGCGCGCGGCGAGGCGATTGCCGAGGTCGAAACCGACAAGGCCGACATGGTGCTCGAGTCGTTCGAAGAGGGTGTGCTCGACCAGATCAAATTGAATGAAGGCGAGAGCGCGCCGGTCGGCGCTGTGATCGCATTGATGAAATCCGCAGGCGCGAAGGATTCCAAATCTGACGCGAAGCCTGCAAGGGCGGGAGCGATGGAAAATCCGGGCGCCGACGCGGCTGCGACGACTCAGCCGCCAAAGCCGATCGCTATAAAACCGAAAGCTGCCGAGAAGAAAGAGGCGCCTAAGAGATCGATCGCGCCGGCCGCCGTCGTTACCGACGGATCCGCGGGCGATTTGCACGTGCATCCTGCGATGTCCGCGAATCCTTCAGCCGCGCCGACTGCTATCGCCGCTCCGCCGCCCCGCCCGGAGCCGTCGGCGCCCGCGGTTGACGCCGATGCGAGCGACGGCCACAAGCTGCGTGCGTCACCGCTCGCGCGGCGCGCCGCGGAAGAGGCCGGCGTCGATATCGCGCACGTCCGCGGCACCGGTCCCGAAGGACGAGTGACCAAACGCGACATCGACAACTTCATCCGCGAGCAGCAGCTCTTCAAATTCCGGCGCCTGGTGTCGCCGCGCGAGGGCGCGCCCGGGTCGCGCGAGGAATTGTCCGCAATGCGCAAGACCATCGCCAAGCGGATGGCCCTGTCGAAGCGCGAGATCCCGCATTTCTACGTCACCGTCGAAGTTGCGATGGAAGACGCGGTGCGCCTCAAGGACTCGCTCGAAGCCACCGAGCTGTTCGAGGAAACCGTCACCTACAACGACGTCATCGTGAAGGCCTGCGCGCTTGCGCTCGGCCGCTACCCGCGCATCAACGCGAGCTACGAGGACGAAGGCATCGTCATCCATCCCAACATCAACATAGGAGTGGCAGTCGCGGTCGAAGACGGCTTGATCCTGCCGGTGATTCGCGAATGCGAGCGGCTGTCGCTGCTCGAAATCTCGCGCGCGGCGCATCGCCTGGTCGCGAAGTCGAGCCGCGGCGGTTTCACCTCGGACGAACTGTCGGGCGCGACGTTTTCGATTTCCAACATGGGCATGCTGGGTATCGAGCACTTCGCGGCCGTTATCGTCCCACCGCAAGCCGCGATTCTGGCTGTGAGCGCCATCAAGGATCGCCCAGTAGTCCGCAATGGCCAGCTAGCTGTCGGCAAGACAATGATGATGACGGGATCGTTCGATCATCGCATCGTTGACGGCGTAGTAGCCGGCCGCTTCCTGGATGAACTGAAGCGCTTTCTCGAAAATCCCGCCAGCTTGTTGCTGTAAGACCCCGGCTAGGGCTTCACTTAGGCGGGTTTGTCGCGCGACTATAGGTCTCGTCGACGTGCTCGGCGATATGCTGGAAGACTTCGCGCCAGTACGGCGGGTCGATCCCGTCCTGGTCCGCCGTCCGCACGATCACGACTTTCGTCCTTGGCGAGACGAAAATGAATTGGCCATAGGTGCCGATGCCCATGTAGCTGTAGTCGCCCTTTTCATCCGAAACACCCCACCAGAAGTACTTGTAGTAACCGCCCCCGTTCTGCCATCGCGAGAAAGTCTCCCATGGACGATGGTCGTTCGGGTCCCTCGTCGTGGATTCGACGACCCATTGCTCCGGAATGATCTGCTTACCGTCCCAGTTGCCGTTATCCAGGTAGAGTCGGCCGAACTTGGCCAGGTCTATAGCTCTAGCGTTGAGCAGTATGGGTGCTATCTCAAACCCGTCCGCGTCGCTGTCGATACTCCAGGTGGCTCGGAATTCCATACCTACAGGCTTCCAGATTTTTTCCTCCAGGTATTGACTGGGCCGGCGATGGGTCGTGCGTTCGAGGATCATCCCGATAAGCTCGACGTTGAAATTGTTGTAGTGGAATGACTGTCCCGGTGGCTCCATGATCTCAAGATCCGATAGCAGTAGTTGGCGGAGATTCGGGTAGTAGCCGGCCAGTACAAACTCGTCCCACGGGAAAAAACCGAGTCGGTATTGAATACCGGATCCCATCGTCACAAGATTCCTGATCGTGATCGGGTCGAAGCCCTGGCCTTTCAACTCCGGCAGGTAGTTTGTGATCGGATCGTCGAGGCTCTTGATATAACCCTCTGAGATCGCGATGCCGACCAGCGCTGAAGTGACGGACTTTGAAACCGACCATGCGGTGCACAGAGAGTCTCGCGCGAAGCCGTTGAAATAGTTCTCGTATAGCACCTGGTTGTCTCTGATAACGATGAATGCATGAGTGCCCGTCGTGCGAAGCAGCTCTGACAGCGCGACATGCTTCACGGTGTCGCCTTCGCTGTATTCCACGGTGTCCGGAACCGCATCGCGGTTGCCCGGCGCGAAGTGAAACGCGTCCGGCGCCTTGTCGATAGTGTGATAGCCATAGTGCAGATAGTCGTCGGAACGGGATGAGAAGGGGAATTGTGCGCCCCACACGAAATAGCGGTAGAGGTAGCCCGGTTGTGTCCTGGCGGCGGCGCTCGCCGGCGAGGCGAACAGCAGACCGATTGCTACAATGACCGAGAGAGCCAGGAGCCCAGCAGCAGCCGGACGCTTGCGAACTAACATCAGCTTCCTTTTGACCTCACAATTCTGCGGCTATGGGACACGCTAGCAGCCCGAGCGTGTCCGTAGGAGATGATCGATATCTCCAAACGCGGCGATGCCGCCCCCTTTCGAGGACGGCATCGCCTTCTATCTGCCTCGATCTCTGCGAGCTACGGCAGCACCGCGGCGGCTGGCGCGTTGGCCGGAGTGTAACCGCTGGCGAAGGTCGGTCCGACTGTCCAGGTCCCGGTCGACTGGCTGTACAACTCCGAGTAATCGTTCTCCGCGCTCGTGCTTCCGCAGGTGGTGGCCGCCTGCGAGGTGCCAATCGGCACCGACTGGAGGCTTGGCGTCGCAGTGGTGCACGCGCCGCCGATTACTATCAGGTCGGTCTCGTCGGTCCCCGTTCCGATTACGTCCTGGCCGGGCCCTTCACGCGACTGATTGAGCGAGCCGGTCGCGTTGAAGGTGCCGCCGGTTTCGGTGTCCGGAGCGTACAGATCGGTCTCACTCTGCGCAGCCTGCTTGATTTGGACAGTGCTCGAGCAGGTCGAGGGGAACGTGCCCGCCTCAACGTCCACGCCGCCGGGGAGGATCACCTGGCCCGCCAGGGGCCGCTCTCGAACAGGGTCGCGAGTGCCGCGCGCTTCACTCCCATGGTGTTGGCCGCCGCGCTCCAGGTCTGCGTGCTCGGGTTGAACACCTCGGCGCTGTTAAGCGTCGTCGCCACCACCGGCGACGAGCTGACGGTGCATGCGTCCGAATTCGCATCGACGCCGCCGAACGCCACTACCTCGCCTGATAGCGGACCTGTTACCACCGCCGGATCCATCGCCAGCAGCGGGAACAGCTCGCGCTGGGTCGTCAGCGACCCGGTCCGCGAGAAGGTCTCCGTCGTCGGGTCGAAGATGAACGCCAGGTTCGACGACTGACCCAGGAAGGCAACCAAGTCGCCGCCCGCCAGCAGCACCTCGCCGCCATCGTTCGGAATCAGCGCAGCCTCGTGATCCACCAAGCCGCATTCAGAAGTATCGGCGGCGGCGGTTCCACCTGTCCCGGCGACCAAGCCGGAGCTCGCCGTGTATTGGAAGGTAGTGCTGCTGGGAATTGCGGTGACAGTGAAGTTCCCGTTGTAGCTTGCCTGGCTTGCGTTGGCGATTGTCACTTTGTCACCAACGATCAAGTTGGTTGGATTCGCCGAGGTCATGGTTATGGTCACAGTCGTTCCGCTTTCGGAGGCGGACGAAATCGCGCTTGCAGGCCCCGCGCAAATCGATGGAAGCCCGGTCGAACATGAAGTTCCGGTCGGGCATCCCGGAATCGACCCGATCGCAGTGAAAGCGTCGGTGGCCGGGTTGTACAGCTCCGCCGTGTACAGCGCGGTCTGGTCGAGCGGCGGTGCGCCCGAACCCACCGGCGGCGCCGTGATGCTCAGGAACGAACTGCCACTCGAACCGCCCACGATCAGCACTTGGCCATCGAGTGCCGTGCCGCTGCCCTCGATCAGGGTTGCGGTCGGCCCGTTGCGCTCCGAGGTCATCGTGCCGCCGCTGCCGCTGCCGGCGTAGGTGAACGTCTGAGTGCTCTCGTTGTACAGCTCAGCCGTGTTCAGCGCGTTGCACTGGAACCCGTTCGTCGAGCTGTAGGTCATTGCCGAGCATTCCTGGCCGCCCACTATCAGGGTCAGCCCGTTGGGCAGCACAACTGCCGTCGACGACTCGCGCGCGGTATTCAGTGAACCCACCAGCTGGAAGCTGTTGGTGGCTGCGTTAAAGATCTGGGCGCCGGCGCTCGAGTTGGTATCGGTCGCGAGGTTGATCGCTCCGCCCAGCTTGCCGCCGGTGTCGCCGCCCGCGACAAGAACGCTGCCCGCCTCAGGTCCGGGAGTACTCGTTGGCGTGGCAGTCGGTCCGCCCGTGCTGGTCGCGGTTGCGGTCGCCGTCGCGGTGGCAGTCGGGGTCGCGGCCAACGTCGATGTAGCAGTGGCCGTCGCCGTCGCTGTTGCCGAACCGGTCGAGGTCGGTGTAGCGGTCGCGGTGACAGTCGGAGTCGAGGTCGCCGAAGAACTGGCCGTTGCGGTCGCGGTTGCTGTTGCAGTCGCAGTTGGGGTTCCAGTCGCGGTCTGCGTCGCAGTTGCGGTGGCCGTGGCGGTCCGAGTGGCGGTCGCGGTCGCGGTGCGAGTGGCCGATACGGTCGGCGTCGCCGACAACGTCGGTGTAGCGGTGGCCGAGACAGTCGGAGTCGGAGTTACAGTAGCTGTTGTGGCAGTTGGGGTCGCAGTCGGCGTCGTGGTCGAGGTAGTGCCAAATGCGGTTCCGTTGAGGCTCACGGTCTGGGTCTGCCGCTGCGCATTGTCGGTAAAGGTCAGCACTCCAGTTTCGGTGGTTCCGGTAGCATTGCTGTCAGTGGTCGGATTGAAGGTCACCGACACCTGGCAGGTCGAATTCGCGGCTACCGACGTGCCGCAACTGTTGGCGGTTATTGCAAACGGCCCGCTGGTCGCTATCGAAGTGAAGGTGACCGCCTGCGCGTTGGAATTGCTCAGCGTAACCGTCTTTGGCGGCGATACGGTTCCGACCTGGACCTTGCCGAACACCAGAGAGTTAGGAGACACGGTCGGAGTCGCCAGGTAGCCCACTCCAGACAGGTTGATCGACTGCGTGGTTGGAGTTGCATCGTCGGTGACGACGATTTTCCCGGTGCTGCTCCCGGTTTGCGTGGGCGTGAAAATCACGCCGAAAGTGCAGGTGCCGCTCGGCGCGACCGACGTTCCGCTGCAAGTGTCATTGACGGTGGTAAAGTCGCCGGAAGGCGTGACACTGCTCACGCTGAGCGCCACCTGGTTGGGGTTGGTCAACGTGATGGTCTTGGCGGCGCTGGCAACGTCCACCTGCTGGTCGCCAAAGGCCAGGCTGGCGGGCGAGAAAGTCGGTTTCACGAGGATGCCCTTGCCCGTGAGACTCACCATTTGCGGACTGTTGTAGGCGGCGTCGGTGATCGTCAAGTCTCCGTTCAGGGTACCGGTCTGGGTCGGGGTAAACTCCACGCTGACTACGCAATTCGCGCCGGAGGCGAGGTTAGTGCCGCTGCATCCGTCGCTCGACACGATGAACTCTCCGGACGGCGTGACGCTGTTGATTTGCAGTGAAGAGCTGTTCGGGTTGGTCAGCGTTACGTTTTTCGCGGCCGAGGTCGTATCCACTTCCTGCTCGGGGAACACCAGCACCGTCGGGCTAATCGTCAGCTTGGCCGTCGCAGTTGCCGTCGGAGTCGGTGTCGCAGTCTGAGTAGAGGTTGCGGTGTTCGTCGCGGTGGCGGTGGCAGTCGCGGTCGCAGTGGCCGTTGCAGTGGCAGTCGCCGTCGCAGTGGCGGTCGCGGTCGCCGTTGGGGTCGCAACCACCGGGGTCGAGGTCAGCGTTGCCGTTGCGGTCGGCGTGGCGGTTGGGGTCGGGGTCGCGGGCAGAAGGAATTGAGCCGCGAGGATCTCGCCGTTCTCGTCGATGAGCGCCGAGTTGCTACCCGACGGCGAGGGCAGTCCTTGCTTTAAGTCGATGGCGCTGTCGATGTCGACCGCCCCAAGAACCCCACAGCCGTTAGCTCCCGGGACGGCGAAGGTGTTATCTCCCACCTGTATCCCGGTGTTGATGAGTGCGTTTCCCCCCGGGCCGCCGGTGGTGGTCACTGGCTGGCTGGTCGAGGTCTCCACCAGGTTCAAGACAATCGGACTGGCGTTCGATCCGATGTAGCAAGTCGGACCGAGCACGGCGTCGTTGTGTAGATGGACCTTGATCGGCACCGTGACCACGCTGTACGGACTCGGGCCGTCATCGCAGGCGCCGAGGGCACCGCCACCGCAGAAGAACGCCGAGGTGGCGGTCGGGTCGACAACCGTCGCCGCCGTAGTCGGACCGGCCAGCTCGATCGAGGCCGTAACCCCGTTGATAGGATCAGTCGGCTGGGAAAGTGGGACGAGCAGGCCCGAGAGTCCGAGCAAACCGCCCGGCACGGTCTGGGCTGGACCGCCGAAGATTTCGCCGTTGGTGGGAGTGACGATTACTTCGACGCCGAAAAGCCCCAGACCGGAAGTGCTGTAGGCGCCCAAGTCCACGGTGTCGGGGTTGTTGGAGATAGGCACGGTCGAGTTGCCGATAGTGAGCTGGCCGCCAGTGGTCTCGCTGTGCGAGCACAACAGGGCATCCCCAGCCGGCGGCGTAAAGCTCAGCGGGCACAGGCCGAACTCGGAAGGATCTCCGGTGACGGTGGCCGATGCGACCGTGGCCAAGGCAAACCACATCATCGCCGCCAGCGCCGCCACTCGAAGTGATATCCGCAAAACCGACTCTGTCGAGCTACCCAAACGCGTTCGCTCAGACCAATTCAACCGTCGACTCATCACGTAGTCCCCTCCGATGCATTTGCTCATCTGTCTCTATCCCTCAAGTTACGCAGCACCGCCGAAGCCAGTGCGTTGGTCAGTCCCCTCGTCGCCGGCTGTGGCGACGACTCGGTCAAATGGGTTCTGTCCTCGGATCAAGAAGCCCCTCCCATAGAAATGGCGCGCGACCGCCGAGTCCCCAAATTTCAGATCGAGAGGCTCTACTTCTCGACCTGTAAATTCTTCTCGGCCGCGCGGCTGAAAAGCAGAAAATGTGCCGCCTTGGGGACGGGATTGAATAAGCGAGCGAACGCGTCTCGTACGTGAATCTATTTGGCTATAAATATTGGTTCAGGAGAGTCAGTGGGTTGTATCACGACCTAAAGTCTGGAGTCCCCTGTGAAAATTCTTTCTATACTTTTTACACGGTTCACGGTTTTGACCCGCGATTCCAGCGTCACGGCCCCGTCCCGGTGAGGCTGATGTTATGGGGGCTCGACGGATCGCTGCCGACGTTCACCGCCATGCTCGCGCTCTCCGCCGATCCACCGGCCGTCGGCTTGAACGTCACCGCGATCGTGCACGATGAACCGGCTGCGGCCGTCGCATCGCAGGTGCCACCCGTCACCGTGAAGTCGCCCGCGTTCGCACCGCTGACGCTCTCGCTCAGCGGCAACGCCACCGTTGACAGGTTGTCAACTGTCACGTTCTCGGTCTTCGACGTCACCTTGGACGTCAGCGTGCCGTAGGCAAGCGTAGTCGGAGTTACCGTCGCGGGAATCGTCGGACTGGTGGTGATTGCCACCGTGTAGGGACTCAGCGGGTCGGGACTGTCTGCAATCGATAGCGTCGCTGATTCCGTTCCCAGTGTGCGCGCCGTGAATGTCACATCGAGCGTGCACGAGGTACTTGCTGCCAGCGTCAAAGTGCAGGTACCGCCGGTAATCGAGAAATCGGCGGCGTTAGTCCCGCTGAAGCTTTCGCCGAGACTCACCGGCCGGGTCTGGTGGTTTGTCACGCTGAAGGATTTCACCGCCTTAGACCCGATCTTCACGCTGCCGAAGGCCAGGCTGCTGATCGAAGTTGTCAGATCGACGATACCGGTGCCGCTGAGTGCGACATGCTGCGGGCTAATGGTCGCATTGTCGGTCAGCGTTAGCGACGCACTGTGCGCGCCGGTTGCGCCGGGCGTAAATCCTACTCCTAGCGTGCAATTGGTCTTGGGCGCTACCGTGATAGGAATCGCACCGCAAGTTCCGGTGCCGCTTAGGGCATATTCAGCCGGATCGGAGGACATAGCACTTGAGACTACCAGCGAATGGCTAGCCCCGGTGTTATAGACCGTAAGATTCCTGGTAACCGTCTGACCTACAGCAACGTTGCCGAATGCGAGCGAAGCCGCCACCGAAATCGAGGTAGTCGGCGTTCCGGTCGGTGTGGCTGTTGCTGTGGATGTTGCTGTGGCCGTTAATGTGGCTGTAGGTGTGGCCGTTGCTGTGGTTGTAGGTGTGGCAGTCGCCGTGGATGTAGGTGTCGCAGTCCTTGTCGAAGTGCTGGTAGCTGTACTCGTCGCAGTAGCGGTAGCTGTCGCGGTCCCGGTCTTCGTGGCGGTTGCACTTGGGCTGGCTGTCGTCGTCGCAGTAGGTGTTGGCGAAGGCGATCCGCTGCCGCCAAGTGCGATCACGTTCGCCGAGTAAGCCGGAAAGGTGTACGAAAAGCTTGTCGACAGCCCCGTTATAGAACTGCTCGCGATGTCGGCGGAGCCGACGCCGGTCTCAGCCGCATTGTCTTGCGGAATTCCGTAAGAATACAGGGTGCCGGTGCTTCCCGGCGTCGCGCCGCTGATCGTGATGTTTGCATTGAGCGCGTTGCTCGCGCTCTTGTTCACCACCAGCAGCGTCAGTCCACCGTTAGTCCGCTGGGCCGCGCATACACTTAGGAAAGAATAGTCGCTTGCGGAGCTCACCAGCTGATCGCCGCCGCGCGCGAAGTGTTGCAGCAGCCTTTCGACGTAAAATGTCGGATAGGTGTCGGCCGGGCCGGCCGGGTCGGCGCTGTCCGTGATGCCATAGTCGCCGTATTGGCGCCATCCGTAGAGCAAAGGAGAATTGTTGTTGCCGGTCTCCTGCCCGTTGCGCAGATCCCACCATGTAACCGCGTTGAACTCGGTGTTCATCGCGGCGCAAATGCTATCGGCCAGGAATAGCCCGTTCACCAGGCTGGTGGTCTGCTTGCCCGGGTTGGAAGAGACCGAGTTGTTCTCGGTATTGTCCAGTTCGACGCCGGCGGCGGCCGCGCCCAGGTAATCGTTCAGCTGCGTTCGAAGGTCGGCGGCGTCGGTGCTCCAACCAGTGTTGGAAAGCAGCAGTCCCTGATCGCTCTCACCACCCGGCGATTGCGGATAGCGATGGTAGATCAAAAAATCCGGGGTCACGCCCAGGCTGCGCAGCGTCGCGAGCATCACCGGCGTCCAGCCATTGTGGATTACTCCTGTAACCGGATTAACCACAGGATGATTGGTATTGTTCGCGTAGCTGTCCTCGCCGGGAACTGCGACGGCGCCAATCTTGATCGTAGGATCGACCGCCTTCATCTGCGTGTAGTACTGTTGGAAGCGCTGTGCGTAGGTGTAAGGATCGTGTGCGACAGTGTTAGTGTCAGTCTCCCATGAGCCATAGACCTCGTTGCCTATTTCCCAGTACTTGAACCCGTAGTGATTGGTGACATTGGATTCCTGGACCCATGCGGCAGCCTCCGCAGGCGTGCCCGAGCCATAGTCGGCAGTGACGAAGACTTGTGCGCTGACGGCGGTCGCAACCTGGGCGAACTGGTCGAACGACGTGGACCATTGCCAGGTGTTGCTGTCTGTTGTGTTGGTGGCCCAGTGATAGTCGTCGGAGAGCGAACCGCCGGGGAAGCGGAGCGCGCCGTCGCCCATCTCGGTCAGCAGATTTTTGGTGTTGCTGGTATCGAGGTCGGCGTCCCACACCGCGGTGTTGACTCCGAAATGGCGCGCATCGACGACGCGGACGGCATCCGCCGCGTTCACGGTAACGTTCACTACGCTTGGCGGCGGTTGCGCCGTGATCGAGATGGTGTCGACGAAGAACGCCGGCTGGGTCGTGCCGCTGCGGTCCTGGATCCAGAATCCGTCCATGTCCGGCTGGTTCTGCACGCCGAGCGCGGACAGCGGGATGCTGACTTGCTGCCAGGTGTTCGCCGCGAGGGCAGGCAGCGTCACCACAGTCTGCGCCGTGCCGTTAAGCGTCGCCTGGACCTGGAGCAGCTGGCCGCCGCTGGTACCCCCGTTAATCCAGAAAACCAGGTCCGCGTAGACGCTGGAATCGAAGGGTGTCTGATGCAGATAGAGCGCCTGGTACGGGCCCGCGCTGACGCTGACGGAGTCGCTGCCGGATTGGACAGGCGAGGTATTGCTGAGATTCACGGTAGCCCAGCTCCAGTTCTGCCATCCGTTGACAAGCGCGTCGGTGTAAACGGCCTGGTCAGTTTGCGCCCGCGCGAGTGCGGGGATCGCGAGGCAGCAAAGCAGCGGTATCAAAATCAGGAGCCACGCCCGCGTCAGCCGCGATGTCACATTCCGAATCATATTCCTACAATATGTATAGTAAGACGCTCTCGTCATGCAAAGCGTCCCCGTCGTGGCGAGTTTGACTTCAAGGTTCTTGATCTCTCCAGCCCGCGCTACGGACTGGTCATACCACCGGTTGTGGTCCGGTGGCGGCTATGACACCAAGGGTAGTTTCGTTCCGTCAAAATTGTTGATCGCTCAAGCCAAACGGCGATGAAGTTGAGTCCGATGAGTCCGGGCGACCGCGCAAGGCGCGCATGCGCTCGAGGGTGTAGGGCGCGCGGTACAGGTTGCGCTTGATGAGTCGTTCGTAGCGGACGATTTTGTCGATGTCGGAATCGGCCGGCAGAATGAAGGCATCGAGGCCGGCGCTGTGGAGTTTGCGGGCGGTGCGCTGGCGAACGGCTTGTTGATCGTAGCCCATGATGGCAGCTATCGCCTCGCTGGGAGACTCGGTCCTGGCCGCGCGGCGGTAATCGTCCTCGTCGACCCAGGATTCGCGGCATTCGTAGCGCAGCAATCGGCGGATGCGCCAGCAGCATGCCGCGACCTCGTCGACCAGGATGCGTTCGTGGGCGGATTCGGGTTGGTAGTCTTCGAGCAAGGCATCGAGGATCGCGTTGAATTCCTCGGCGCGGACGGGACCGTCGAGTACGGGGTTCACGACATCGCAGGAGAAGAAACCGTGCTTGAGGGCGTTGAGACGCGCGGCGGTCTTGCCCTCAGGCGTGCGAGGACCGGTACATTTCTTCGCGTTGGCGCGACGCGCCGCAAGTCGGCGCGGCGAAAGTGCGGGCGGTTCGGTTGCGGACACAGTCGGCAATTGTGGGGCATCTTGAGGTTTGTTCATACTGATCCGTAGCACGGCTGGCGCGAGTGGATAAGGCTGAACAGTTCATCCCTGAACTTTTGTGGACGGAAGGTTCGCGGCTTGAGCGGCACATCAACCGGCTGTTCGACCACCACAGCGTCACGAAATGACGGAACCAGGAATTTGGACCCTCACCCGACGCACGCGGACGAGCGTCGTCCTCTCCCTGACAGAGAGAGGCTAGGAGGGGTCGGATCCTTCGCTTCGCTGAGTAATGACGCCGGAAAAACGTCAGACGAGGTCCGGAGTTACAGTACATATCGGCGTAGCAAAGGAGGATTATGATGATTGACAAAAAGCGCAAGCTTCCGAGTTTCAAGAGTGATCGGACCGAGCGCAAGTTCTGGAGTCGTCACAGCATCGAGGAATTCGGCGACCAACTCGAGGATCTCGACATGCAGATTCGACCCGCGCGCACCGAGCAGATCGCTCTGAGGCTGTACAAGGACGATCTCGAGACTTCTTAAGAAGCTGGCGAAACGTCGTGGAGTCGGCCACACAACGTTGGCCAGAAGCATCGTAGAGCGCTGGCTCGCCACCTCGCATCACTGAGGAGGCCGGTACACGATATTCCAAACATCGCTCTCTCCACGAACGAAATGTAATCCGCCCTTACTCGATGGTTTGATTCGGGGAATAATATGAATGAGTAAAATCCTGGAAGGACTTCATCTTGGCTAATTCTCGGTATGACCTTGTTGTGATTGGCTCTGGGCCTGGCGGTTATGTTGCCGCTATTCGGGCGGCGCAGCTCAAGATGCGCGTTGCGGTGATCGAGCGGGACCGGCCTGGGGGCGTTTGTCTTAATTGGGGATGTATTCCTTCGAAGGCGCTGCTGAACTCGGCCGGCGCTATGGACACTATTCGCGGCGCGTCCAAAGAGCATGGGATCGAGACTGGAGAGATCAGGTTTGATTTCGCGAAGGTGATTGCGCGGTCGAGGGCTGCGGCGGAGAAGCTGTCCAAGGGCGTGCTCTACCTTTTTCGGAAAAATAAAATCGATTACTTCGAGGCCGACGCGGTCGTCACCGGGCCGCATTCGGTGGCGCTGAAGCAAGTCGAAGGCAAAGCTGCGCCTGCGGCCGCCGCGCTCGAAGGCGAGCGCATTCTGATTGCGGCCGGTTCGGGCGAGCGGCTCTTCCCGGGAATGAAAGTCGGCGACGGCGTCGTCACCAGCAAGGAGGCGCTGGTGCTCGACACGATGCCCGCGAGCGTGGTCGTGATAGGAGCCGGCGCAATCGGTCTCGAGTTCGGCTACTTCTACAGCGCGTTCGGCGCGAAGGTCACGATCGTCGAGCTGGAAAACCAGATGCTCCCCGGCTTCGACGCGGAAGTCGCCGAGGAGCTGCGCCGCTCGTTCGTCAAACGCGGCATCACAGTGATGCTCGGGCATGGCTACAAGTCGATGGCGCGCAAGGGCGATCTCTGGTCGGTCACCGTGACGGCAGACGGCGCCGAAAAATCCGTCGACGCCGAGGTCGTGCTGGTGGCGGTCGGCCGCACGCCGCTCAGCCAGAATATGGGGCTCGAGAAACTCGGGATCGAGCTCGAACGCGGCGGATTTATCAAGGTGAACGACTCGTTCCAGACCAGCCTCGCGAGCATCTACTCGATTGGCGACGTGATCCGGCCGCCGCTGCTCGCGCACAAGGCCAGCTCCGAGGGTATCGCGGCGGTGGAAATCATGGCGGGTGTGCGCGAGCCGGGCTTCGACCTGCTCGCGATTCCCGGATGCATCTACTGCGAGCCCGAAGTTGCCACCGTCGGACTCAGCGAGGCGGACGCCAAGGCGCGCGGCATCGAGGTGAAGGTCGGCAAGATCCCGTTTCGCGCGATGGGCAAGGCGGTTGCGATTGGCGAGACCGCGGGCTTCGTGAAAATCGTCGCGACCAGGCAGTACGGCGAAGTGATCGGATGCCAGATTATCGGACACGCGGCGACTGACATCATTTCCGAAGTGGTGCTCGGCAAAGCGCTCGAGACGACAGTCACGGAAATCGGCAAGACCGCGCATCCGCATCCCACGATGTCGGAGGCGATCATGCAGGCGGCTTTGGCGGCGGATGGGGAGGCGATAGACTACTAGCGGAGCGCGCTGGAGGCGCGATCCGAAAGGCGGCGTTGTTGCGGATGCGAGCAGACCTAACCCTTACCCCCTTCCCACTGTGGGAAGGGGGACAATCGCGGAAAGTCACTGTCGCCGAGTTGGGCGTCGTTGATTACGATGCGGCGCTCGCGATGCAGACCGCAATGCTCGCGGCGCGGATCGACGGCAGAATCGGCGACACGCTTCTGATGATGGAGCATCCGCACGTCTTCACGCTCGGACGCGGGGCCGATGAGCGGTTTATCGTCGGCAATACAGATGACGTGCCGATTCGGCGCGTGTCGCGCGGCGGACAGGTGACCTATCACGGTCCCGGACAGCTGATCGGTTACCCGATTCTCAAGCTCGAAGGGCGCGACCGCGACGTGATGAAGTATCTTCGAAATCTCGAGGCCGCGATGATCGACGCGCTCGCAAAATTCGGTATCGACGCCGGACGCCGCGACGCGATGACCGGCGTATGGGTCGGGACGCGCAAAATTGCGTCGATCGGCGTCGGTATTCGGCGCTGGACGACGTGGCACGGCTTCGCGCTGAACGTATCCACCGATCTGAGCTACTTCGACTCGATCGTGCCGTGCGGTATCGAGGGCTGCCGCATGACTTCAGTCTGCGAACTGACGAATCGCGCGGTGTCGGTGCGCGAGTTCGCCGCCGTGATGCGCGAGAGTTTCCGCCGTGTGTTCAACTACGATTTTTTCAGTGGCCGCCTCGCAGATCCTGCGGACGCTTCGAGTTGATGGCTGGCGATGGCTGAACGAAAGCATCCCGACTGGATTAAAGTTCGCGCGCCGGTGTCGCCCGAATATTTCCGCACCAAGGCGATACTCGGCGAGCTCAAGCTGCATTCGGTCTGCCAGGAGGCGTGCTGCCCGAATATCGGCGAATGCTTTTCGAATCGTACGGCCACCTTCATGCTGATGGGCGACGTGTGCACGCGCAATTGTCCGTACTGCGCGGTCGCGCACGGCAAAGTGCGTCCGCTGGACGCCGACGAGCCGCGGCGAATCGCGGAGGCGGTGGCGCGGCTGGGGCTGCAGCATGTCGTCGTCACGTCGGTCGATCGCGACGACCTGCCCGACGGCGGCGCGGCGCATTTCGCGGCTACCGCGCACGCGATCAAGTCGAATCCCGGCCCGGCGCGCGTCGAGGTGCTGGTGCCGGACTTCCAGGGACTGTTGGCGAGCGTCGAGACGGTGGTCGAATCGCCAATCGATATCTACAACCACAATATCGAAACGGTGCCGAGCCTCTATCGCGCGGTGCGGCCGGGCGGGAATTACGAGCGCTCGCTCGACGTTATCCGCCATGCGAAAGATTTTGCGCGCCGGCTCGGCAAGCCGATGTTCACCAAGGCGGGCGTGATGCTTGGGCTTGGCGAAAGCAACGCGCAATTGCTCGACGTGATTCGCGACCTGCGCCGCGTCGAGTGCGACATCCTGACGCTCGGGCAGTATCTACGGCCGTCGGCGGAGCATATTCCGGTGGCGCGGTACGTGCCGCCGGCCGAGTTCGCGGAGCTGAAGGCGGCAGCGCTCGCGATGGGGTTCCATCACGTGGAGTCGGGGCCGCTGGTGCGCAGCTCGTATCACGCTTGGGAACACGTTCAATAAGGCAACACCGAGGAAGGGTAGATCACTTTATTTTAATGCGGAACCCACCGTGGGTTCCGCACCTCCTTGGGCAGGGGTGACCCCTGCACCCAGTACCAAAAAGCGGCGCGCCGCGGGACAATCTGCCCCGCGGCGCGCTTATCGTTCAATTACGCTTGATCTAGCTTCAGCTTACCACTGTTCCTCGTGGAGCTTCTTGACCTCGTGATCGCGGGTCTGCAGGTATGCGTCCTGCACCGCACCGTACAGGTCGATTGCGTAACGGTCGGCTTCCTCGAACTGGTTCATGTGCAGCGAGCGATAGTTCACCGCTTCGACAGCGCGCTGCCCGGCGGCCACCGTGATCGATATCCAGGTCGGAACCAGGTAGTTCAGCGGATCCATCGCACCGTCCGCCACCAGGCCGACCGTGTCGCCAACCGTCGAAGGCCCGAAGAACGGCAGCATCAGGTATGGACCGGTCGGAATGTCGTAGTAGCGAATCGTCAGGCCGAAATCGTTGGGATGCTCCTCGATCCCGAACCACGAGTCGGCGGGATCGAAAAAGCCGGCAACTCCCAGCGTCGTGTTGATTCCAAAGCGGGCGACTTCGTCGGTGGCCTCGATCAGCTTGAGCTGAAACAGGTTGTTGGCGAGCCGCGGGATGACGCGGACGTTGTCAAAGAATCTGCCGACGCTCTCACGCACCGGCTGCGGAGCGATGACCGAGTATCCGCTGGCGACGGGGCGCAGTACCCAATCGTCGAGTTTGAGGTTGAAGGTGAACATCGGCTCGTTGAATCCGGAGAACGGATCGGAATAAACGCCCTGATTGTTCTCGCCCGGCGGTGGTTGAACGGCCGCCGCCGATTGGGCGGCCGGGTTCTGCGACAGCGGAGCAACGTCCTGGCATAGCGCCGGAGTCGCAAACGAAACGACCGCAAGCAAGGACGACGCGAGCATCATCCAACGCGCGCTTGTCTTTTCGATTTGTTTCGAACCAGGTCTCATTTATGTCTCCATGGCGGTATCGCCTTTTAGTAGTATCGCCCAAAAAGCGTATCTCTCCTGACCGGTCGAATCCATACTTGCTAGTGGTTCGCCAGGCTTGCCGCAAGGGCCGCCTGTTTACTCTTGAGATCCTTGATCAAAGTGTCGTAGCCCGAGTTATTCATCACACGATTAAACTGGTTGCGGTAATTCGCGATGATACTAATCGCGTCTACGGTAACGTCGTAGATCTTCCAGGTGCCGCCCTCCTGCACCAGGCGGTAGTTCACGTGGATCGAGTCCTTGCCCCCCGGCTGAATGATATCGGTGTTGACTTGCGCATATTGGGGCCCGTCGTTGGTCGACCTGAGGAAGGCCACTTGCTGACCGCGGTAGTCGTTGATCTTGCTCAGATAGGAATCCTCGATGAACGCGACGAACGCGTTGGTGAACTCCTGCTGCTGAGCGGGCGAGAGCTGTTTCCAATGATAGCCGAGCGCCGACTTCGCCATCTCGGTGAAATCGAAGGTCTCGGCCACGATTTGGCGGAGCTTGTCCTGGCGCTGGGCCAGCGGTGTTTGATTGTCGCGCAGGACCTGGAGCGCCTGGTCGACGGTGCTCTTCACCACCGGCATCGGATCGTCGGCCCAGGCGCGCGCGACGAGTCGCGACGGCGCGAGGCATAGAACGATCGCGGCCGTCAACGTGAGTATCGCGACCGCGCGGCGCCGGATGAATTGCTGCATATAATTTCGGGTCATCATGTTTTCCACTTTTTCTCGATCGCTGGTTACTTCGCCGATGTTGCGGACTTTTTGGCTGCGTTGGTGTCGGCGCAGTTACAGTTCGAGTTCTGGTTTGAGTTCGAGGACTTCGAATCCTTCGACGAGTCGCTGCTGTTGCTGTTGTTGCTACTGCCGGAACTGTTGATCAACTGGCCGATAGCGTCCTCGAGCACGAATGCCGACTGGGTCTGGCGAATCGTGTCGTCATTCTTGAGGTAATGATCGCTCGGGCCGAGCTGGATGGACACGTACTTGTCGCCGATTATGCCGCTGGTCTTGATCGCCGCGATTGCCTCGTCATCGATCTGGACGCCCTGATTCACCCGCAATTCGACTCGCGCGCGATAGTCCTTTATCCCGATATCCACCACTTTACCGACTTGCACGCCGGCTAGTTGCACCTGGTCCCCGGTCTTCAATCCCGAAATATTATCGAAACTTGCGTACAGGGTGTACCCCGGCGGCGGAAACAGGGAGAGCTTGCCCAGCGAGAGCGACAGAATCGCCAGCGCGACAACCCCCAAAATCGCGAAAATCCCGACGATCAGCTGCGTGGTTCGAGTTGCGTACATAAATATTCGTTTCAGCCCGCGAGGGCTGTTTCATTCTCCTCGCCGGATGCTTTGCCAGCCAGAAATCGCTTGAAAACGTCGTCGTCGGCCGCCATCACCTCGGCCACGGTGCCGTTGAGATGAGTCCGGCCATTATGGAGAAACGCGACGCGGTCGGAAACCTGGAAGACCGCGGGCACGTCATGACTGACCATCACGACGGTCAGCTGGAAACTCTCCTGCGTGTGGCGGATAAGTTCATGAATCGCGCCGGTCCGCGTCGGATCGAGGCCGGTGGTCGGCTCGTCGAGCATCAGGATCTTCGGGCGGCGCACCAGTGCGCGCGCGAGCGCGGCCCGCTTCTGCATCCCACCGCTGAGCTGAGAGGGAAACTTGGCAAACATGCCCTCCAGCCCGACCGCTTTGAGCGTTTCATGCACGCGATCGGCGATCTCATCGCGAGAGAGCTTGCTTTTCTCGACCAGCGGGAACGCGACGTTGTCGAATATCGGCATCGAGTCGAACAGCGCGCCGGCCTGAAAGAGCATCCCGAATTTCTCGCGCACGGCGTCCAGCCCTCGTCCGCCAAGCTTGGTCACTTCGACGCCGTCGATCACGATGGTGCCAGAGTCGGGGCGCATCAGCAGGTTGAGGTGCTTGAGGAGAACCGTCTTGCCGGAGCCGCTGGGACCCACGATGGTGGTGATCTGGCCGGCGGCGAAGTCGAGCGTGACGCCGTCGAGCACCTGCTGGCGGCCGAAGCGCTTGCGAAGATCGCGCACCTCGATCGCTTTCCCGGCGGCACCGGGGGCGCTCCCCGCGTTGCCGTCGCGGCGGTTGGTTTCAGTTTCGCTCATGATTCGTCAAATCGATCCGGCGTCATCACAAAAGTATTGATCCGAGAAAATAGTCGAAAGCAAGAATCAGCACGCTGGACAGCACTACCGCTTCGGTGGTGGCGCGGCTGACTCCGGTCGCCATCCGTTCGGCGTGATATCCCTTGTAGCAACAGACCCACATTACGATCACGGCGAAGACCAGGGCTTTGTAGAGGCTGATCATGACGTCGTGGCCGGTCATGTTGGCGGCGATACCGTTAAAGTACGCGCCCGACGGCGCGCCCATCAGGCCGACGCCGACCAGATAGCCTCCGTAGATGCCGATCACGTCGAAAATCGAGGTCAGCAGCGGGAAGCTGATCAGGCCCGCCAGCATCCGCGGCGAGACCAGGTATTGCACGGGGTTGATAGCCATCACGGTGAGCGCGTCGATCTGTTCGGTGGATTGCATCGAGCCGAGCTCGGCCGCCATCGCGGATCCGGCGCGCGCCGTGATCATGATGGCAGCGAGCACCGGGCCAAGCTCGCGCACCAGCACCAGCGCGACGACCGTGCCCAGCGCGCCTTCGGAGCCAAAGCGGCGCAGCGTGGTGTAACCCTGCAGGCCCAGCACCATGCCGGTGAAGCCGCCGATCAGGACGATGAGAAAAAGCGAGTCGGCGCCGATGATCCGAATCTGGCGAATCCACAGGCGCGGCTTGAACGGCGGGACGAACACATAAAACACCGTGCCCAGCAAAAAAAGCACGAACGCGCCGAGCTGGACCACGCCGTCGAGCACAAGCGCGCCGAGCCGCTCAATCATTTCCACGATCGACATCAGTCCGTGTTTTTCAATTTTTGGTTTTTAGCTTTTACTGGTGAGCAATGCCGAGCCGGGCCAACTGGTTTTGCGTATGCGTGGCGGACCCGGCGCGCTCGAACTCGGCGAGATCGGCGATCGCGTCGAGATCCAGCGCGGGCCGCGCAAGTCGCAGCACTCTAGCTGGAACACCGGCGCTGCGGCAATCGTCCAAATGCCGCACCAGGCTCATTCGACCGAATCGAGTCGGCACGGCGTCGGCGGGTGAGCGGCAAATGATGTTGGTGCCGGAGAAATCGCGCGAGGGAACCAGCACGGCGCCGCGTCCGGGAGGCATCGCGTCGAAGACCGCGTCGATATCTTCGGCGGCGACCAGCGGGATGTCGGACAGCACCGTGCACACGGTCTCGGCGCCGTGTGCGATCAGCTGGGAGGTCGCAAGCGCGACGGCGACGTTGAGGCCGCGGGGAAATTCCTCGTCGATTGTGAGTGCGCCGGCGGACCGCGCCATCGCGAGCAGGCCCCCGTCCGACGTCACCACGGCGACGTGACCGGCGCCCGCGCCGAGCGAAGCCGCCAGCACGTCGCGAAACATCGCCTCGGCCAGCGCGCGGCGCTCACCAGCCGGCAGGACAGGCGAGAGCCGGGTCTTGGCGAATTCGAGTTGCTTGGCGGCGATCAGGATAAAGCGCACGGCGTATCTTTATATCGCAACGAGCGAAACCGTCCAACGGGAGAGTTCGGCCCACGACGACGATTCGGTAGAAGGGAAATGAGGCGACGTTTGCGAGCGACGAGGTAAAAATTACCTGCTTCGCAGCATCGAGCGTACCGAATCGAGGCCCGAGCTTGAATGCTTGACACGGTTTCCCTGCTGACTTCAACATAAATTGTAGATTTTTCCGCTTTTGGTCCGATCATTGCACATCGAACTGGCGCTTCCCGGAGGAACCGAGGCGATGAACAGGAACCGAACCTCAATGACCCGCATCGGGGCTACGATCGCGGCTGCCGCGATGGTCCTGGTAGCGGCTGGATGCCATCACAAGACCGTCGACGATTTTCTGGCCGAAGGCGACGCCGATATGCAGGCGACCAAGCTGGCCGACGCGGAGACGGCGTACGGCGAGGCGGTGAAGCTCGCGCCGAACGATCCGCGCGTTCATATCGCGCTCGGGAATCTCTACATCTTCGAGCACAAGTCCGGCGACGCGCAAATCGAGTTCATGAAGGTCCTCGAGGTCGATCCGAAAAACGCGGCGACCCATGTCGCACTCGGCAATCTATATGGCGATCAGAACCAGCTCGGACTGGCTGAAAATCAGTACCGCGCCGCGGTCGCGCTCGAGCCGGACCGCTCCAACTACCACCTCGATTTGGGCGAGGTGCTTAGAAAGGAAGGCAAAACGGCCGTGGCGGAAGATCAAATCCGCACCGCCATCGGACTCAACCCCAAGGACGCAAAGGGCCACCTGGCGCTGGCCAATCTGCTCGCGTCGGAGCCGGGGCGCGCGACCGAAGCGAACGCGGAGCTCGACGAGGTGCGGGCGCTCGACGTCAAGCTGATGCCAGAGCCCGCCGCGTCGGCGACGACCGCCAGCGCGGCGCCGCAGGGAGCGGCACCGGCGGCAGCGGCATCGGCGGCGGGAGGCGCCGCTCCGCAGGTCAAGCCGCTCAACAAACTTTTCCTGTTGACCAAGAATTCGCCGGTATATCAAAATCCTGACGAGACCAGCGCCGCCATCGGCCAGGTGCGTCGGCGGAAGTACGTTCACGTCACCGGCATCGCGGGCGATTACCTGCAGGTCAAACTCAAGAATGGAATTGTCGGCTTCATACCGGTAGCGGCCGCGGAGTAGACCCGCGCGAATCGGGTGAAATTTATTTTTTACTTTTTCGAGGTAAGAGGCGATGGCTACCACCGATATCGTCACGCGTGAAGCAAGCTACACGGGCCGTGCGTGCGCGTTGAAAGCTTTTGTCGCCGAGCCGGCGGGAGTCATGTCGTCGCCGGCGGCGATCGTCGTGCAGGAATGGTGGGGGCTGAACGAGCACATCCGTGATGTTGCGCGGCGGCTGGCGCGCGAGGGTTATTTCGCAATCGCGCCCGACCTGTATTCGCGCCAGGGCCACAAGGTCGCATCCGAGCCCAATGAGGCCGCGCGATTGATGGGCGGACTGAAGAAAGAGGACGGCATCGCCGACCTCCAGACCACGGTGGAATGGCTGCGGGCGCAGGAACACACCCGCTCAGCGCGCATCGGCATCACGGGATTTTGTATGGGCGGCAGCTACGCGCTGCTGCTGCCGTGCGAGAGCAGGGAAATCGCGGCCGCGGCGCCATTCTATGGCGAAATACCGCCGGACGAAAAACTCCAGCAGCTTGGCTGCCCGATCTTTTACGCATACGGCGAGAACGACGGATGGATTCAGCGCGCCGACGTCGATCGGCTGGCGGCGGCGCTCAAGAAGTTCGACAAGCGGGGCGAGGTCAAGATCTACAAAGGATGCTCGCACGGATTCTTCAACGACACGCGCGCGGATGTTTATCGCGCCGCCGAAGCGGTAGACGCGTGGGAGCATACGCGAAAGCTGTTCGCCGCAAATTTGAAAGGGTGAGTTCGCGCGAGGGATCAACTCGCCAGCGCGATGGGATCGAGATGCGGACCGGTCAGGTAGAGCAGGCGGCCTTCGTCGGGGGCGCGCTCCCGGAGCCATCGCGCGACGATCGTCGTCGCCTCCAGCTCGCCGCGCTCGATGGATTTCAACTTGTATCGTTCGTAGTTGCCCGCGACGAATTCTGACACCGCGCGCGCGCCTTCCTCGCCTTCCAGCATCCGCGTCATCGCGAGCCGTCCCGACAGCACCACGTGCGCCGCGCGGTCGCTCCCCTCGCCGGTCACGATCACTAGATTGTTTTCCGTCACCACTTCGCTGAGGCGGGTCGCGCGATGCGCCAGCGTGGTCAGCGCTTCGAGATGATGCCGAAAGCGCGCGGCCTCCTCGAAGCGCATCGCCGCCGCGGCCTGGTCGCGCGCCCGCGCCAATTCGCCCAGCAGCGGCCCGATCCGCCCGCGTAGAAAACCAACCGCGCGCCGTACCCGTTCCGCGTACCCGTCCGCATCGATACTCAAATTGCATGGCGCGGTGCAGTGCCCCATCTGCCCGTAAATGCACGGCGAAAAATCCTCGCGCGGCGCGAGCTTGCCGCCGCAAGTGCGCAGGCCGAGGATTTTCGAGAGCGCGCGCACCGAATGCTCGATGCCGCGGCGCCCGATGAACGGGCCGAGGTGCATCACGCCGCGCCGCGCGCTCATCTTGGTGGAAATAGTCACGCGCGGAAACTCGTCCATCATGTCGAGCTTGATCAAATACGCCGGCGCCGCCGACTTCAGCATCCGGTTGTACGGCGGTTTCAGCTCGCGGATAAGCCGCGCTTCGTCGAGCGCCGCCTCCAGCGGCGAGCGCGTCACTCGCGTCTCGATTTTGTAAACGTGCGAGATGAGCTCCGCCGTCCTGGCCTTCACCGCCGCCGTGAAGTATGAGCTCACCCGCTCCCGGAGCCGCCGCGCCTTGCCGATGTAGAGCAGGTCGCCGCGCTCATTGCGCATCAGGTAGACGCCGGGTGCATGCGGAAGCGCCGCGATTTCGTCGGGTGGCACGTGACGCTCGATTCTCCGGCCCGCAACTCCGCGATGGTGGTCGTCGAGCAGCCGATCGAGCCTCGTGATACCCATCCGCTCGGCCATCTCGAGAAAAATCGAGAGCAGCTCCGCGGCCATCCGCGCGTCGCCGAGGCCGCGATGCCGTCCTTCGAGCGAAAGCCCGAAATGTCCCGCCAGCAGATCGAGCCGGCGGCGCTTGAGCGACGGCATGAAGCGTCGCGACATCCGCAACGTGCACAGCACGGGGTTGCCGAGGCCGATACCGAAGATCCGCCGGTACTCGAAGTCTAAAAAACCGAAATCGAAGGCCGCATTGTGCGCGACCATCACGCGGTCGCCCATGAACTCGCGAAACGCCGGCAGCACTTCCTCGATACGCGGCGCCTCGCGAATCATCTCGGTCGTGATCGACGTGAGCCCGGTGATGAAGCGCGGCACGACACCGCCATGGGGGCGCACCAGCGTCGAGAAAGTTTCGGTCAGCCGCTTACCGACCATTCGGTAGGCGCCGATCTCGATGATCGTGCCGGGGCCAGCGCGTCCGCCCGTCGTTTCCAAATCGACGACCGTGAACTCTGCCTGCTCGAGTCCGACCCGCAGCCGCTCGCTCTGCGCAAGCCGCCACTGCGCCGTGTCAGCGTCGAAGATGAAATTGGGATCGCCGTCGAGCAGCTGACGGACGAGTCGCGCGCCGAGCTCCGGGTCGGAGCCGGCCCCGCTCAGCAGCAGGCCGACGAGTTCGCCCGCATCCGCACCCGCCGGCCGCGAGCACAGGAACTGGTAGAGCTTCTGTTTGGCCGAAATGCCGAAAGGACGCTGATTAGCGCCCGGTATTCCCACTTCCTCCACCTGCTTACCCCTTCGTCCTTTCTTCGCTTTAGCAGGGGCGATGCGCCACCGCAACGGCTGGGAGCGTAATTCACTTAATTGAATGTGAAACCCGCGGTGGGTTTCACGCTTCCTTCGGCAGGGGTGACCCCTGCACCCACTATTAAGAAAGGAAAGATGCGGGCTATCGCCCTGTTAGAACTGTTTGTAGAAAAGAGACGGGCGCGATTATCTGTTGCGCCGCACATTCTGGCGCGCAGCGGATCAGCGGCTGCGTCGTGTATAACGTGATGCTTCGATGCCACGCGACGCCATGAAAGACGAACTCGCGCGTTACGTCACCGCGCACCTGAAGCTTCTCGCCGATCCGGCGAAGGCGCCTGCTATGGCCTCGTACATGAAGACCACGCAGCCTTTTTTAGGCGTTCCGACGCCGATGCGCACCGCGATGCTCAAGCAGATGGGCGACCGGTTTGCGCCGGCGGATCAGAAATCGTATGCGCGCGGTGTGATGGCGCTGTGGAAGCTGCCGCATCGCGAGGAGCAATACTGCGCGATTTCACTCGCCCGCCGCTATGAACAGTTCATCACGCCCACCGCTCTGCCGCTTTACGAGCGCATGGTGCGCGAAGGCGCATGGTGGGATTTCGTCGATGAGATAGCGGTGAACCTGGTCGGGGCAGTGTATGGAAATTTTCGCGCGCAAACCCGGCCTGTAATCGAGCGATGGATCGACGATGACGACATGTGGATTCGGCGCACCGCCCTGCTGTCCCAACTGAAGCACAAACGAGAGACCGACGCGGCGCAACTATTCGAGCACTGCCTCAAGCGCGCGCACGAGCCGGAGTTCTTCATCCGCAAAGCAATCGGATGGGCGCTGCGCGAATACAGCAAGACCGACCCGCGCGCAGTCCGCGCGTTCCTGACGAAGAATCGCAGACAGTTGTCGAACCTCAGCCACGCCGAAGCCTCAAAGCATCTCGCTCGCGCCCGCTCTGTTTAGCGCCTAACGTTATCCATCTGCGCCCGTCACGGAATGTTCTTGACGATCTTGCGGTACTCGTCCTCGTTGAACGCGCGATGCGTCTCGGTGCGCACGTTTCCCAGCGCGCCGACCGTCAGTGACAGTTGCGCCATCACGTCATCGTTCGGCGCGTCGACGATGAACATCGAATCGTACTGCCCCATCATCGAGTAGAACTCCTTCACCTTGGCGCCGTGCTGGCTGAAGGTCTTCTTGGCCGCATCGACACGGTCGGGCGAACCTCTCAGATGGTCGAGTCCCTGGTGCGTCAGATGAAACAAAACCACGTAAGTGGGCATCGCAATATCACCTCCCGCGAGAATCTGCGGCAACTATCCCACATCCGAAAGTCGGCGGCCAATCCGGCGCATCGCGGGATCGACGCTGTTCACAGCTTTTGCTTTCTGGTAAGCCGCCTGTCATGAAGCGCCAACACGCCGTCGCATTGATGCTGCTCGTACTGGTCATGTCGATAGCCGCTTGCGGCGGTAGTCACAACTCGCAGCCGTGCACGGCGACGGTAACCGGCGCCACGCGGTGCTCGAACTCCTCAGCGATCGGCAGATCGCCGCTACCCGACAGCCCATACGCGCCGCGATTCTGAAGTGGCGTCACGGCGCGGCTATGGCCCGCGTCGCATCGTCGCGGTACAATGCTTATTCTTACAAGGAAGGTATTCGTCCTATGGAACGCGTTGAATTGGCTCGCGAAATCGAAGGCGTCCAGGTCCCGGCCGGAAACAAGATGATGCTGGAAAAAGGCCTCGAAGCCTTCATCACGCAATCGCTCGGCGGGACCTTCACCCTGCAAGTTCCCGCGTATGGCGGACTGTTCCGCGTCGCCGGCAAGGACGCCGACGCACTCGGCAAGACTCCTCAAGACGCGGGCGCGGTGTCAGCATCGGGCGGCGGTGACCTCGAAGCGATGGTCTGGGAGCAGCTCAAGACCTGCTTCGATCCCGAAATCCCCGTCAACATCGTGGACCTCGGCCTCGTCTATGGAATGGAAGTGAAGGACGCCGACGACGGCACCAAGAAAGTCGAAGTCAAGATGACGCTGACGGCGCAGGGCTGCGGCATGGGCGCCTCGATCGCGACCGACGCGCGCCACAAGATCATGAGCCTGCCGGGAGTGTCGGAGGCGGACGTCGACCTGGTCTGGGATCCGCCATGGACGCCGCAGATGATCTCGCCGGAAGGGCGCGAGCGCCTCGGCATCGACTAGTAACCGAAGGAATCGCACGTCGAGCGATGAATTACCCCAGCGGCGAGAGAGTAGAACTCGGAGACGTGCTAAAGCTTTGGGAAGGCTGCTACGGTGTTGTTGTCTGTTCGATCGACGACAGCGAGTACTCTCCGAAATATACTAAGGACGATTGGTCGTACTTAAAGTCCGGCGTTCTGATCGACTCCGACCAGGCTGGAGTGACTCACTACACTCAACCTGAAAGCTCGTTTGAGCTAGTTCGGCGAGGGTCAAAGTGAACTGCCTGCGGTGTGCGACGCGTTGACACGCCCGACCGCGTCCGACAACTCTTCTCGTTCGGCATAGCGATCTTTGCAATCGTGCAGACACGGAAAATAGTACCGCGTCGGCGTCGGTGACTGGGACCGCCCTGCGCGGAACTACCAGGCATTCTCATTTGGGACGTACATCGCCTCGTTGATTTCCGACCATGAAACGGGTTTCTCGGTCTCGAGCTTGTTGACGACCCGCTCGACACGCTTCCCCTGTATGGTGCAGTCCGTTGTGAGAATTGGGTCCCAACCGCCCAGATGAGTTCGCCATATCTCATCGTCGCGCGCTTTCGCTTGCTCCAGTTGCGTGATCAACTCGGCTCTTTGGGCAGACGAAAGGTGCTTCGGCGGGACAAATAGCGCATCGGATATTTCCGATTTGGGGACGTTCGAGTGTTGGCTGAGATCGTTGATCGCCGTTTCAGCTTTCCCAGCCTGCGTCATGTAGTCGCCAGCCGCATCCGGGCCCAACGAGGTATCCAGCGCATTTTTCAGGTCAGTCTGTCTTGCCCCTTGCAGCTGCTCAATCAGTTGCGCTCGTTCTCGCGGCGATATGCCGGATGAATCTGCAGTCGAGCACGACCATACGCACAAGAGCGACAGAGTAATCAGTATCGAAATCTTCCGGGAACCGATAACGTGAGACATAGGCGCGGACACTAGCACGAGGCCCCCGCGTTGACACACCCGACCGCGTCCGATAATTCTGTTCGTTCGGCATAGCGATGTTTGCAATAGTAAAGACAGGCGGAAAACAGTACCGCGTCGGCGTCGGCGACCAGATTACGGTCGAGCGGCTCGCCGGCGAGGTTGGCGCGGCAATTTCACTTGACCAGGTGCTGGCTGTCGGCGGCGATGTGCCCAGGGTCGGCACTCCGGTCGTCGCGGGCGCGTCGGTGACGGCGAAGATCGTCGAGCAGCCGCGCGGCACCAAGATAATCGTGTTCAAGAAAAAGCGCCGCAAGAATTACCGCCGCAAACGCGGCCATCGGCAGGAACTGACCGTTCTCAAGATCGAGGAAATTTCCGCCGGCGCATAATCGCGTCGCGAATTTTTTAATTCAACTGCGGCCCCGAAGGCCGCTCATCCAGGGAGACACTGCGTGGCGCACAAAAAAGGCCAGGGTTCGACGCGCAACGGCCGCGACAGTCCGGGCCAGCGCCGTGGTATCAAGATTTACGCGGGCCAGACCGTCAAGGCCGGCAATATCATCATCCGCCAGCTCGGCACCCGCGTGCATCCAGGGCGCAACGTCGGTCTCGGCCGCGACTATACGATTTACGCGCTCATCGACGGTGTGGTTAAGTACGAGCCGAAGGGTGAGAAGCGGCAAGTGAGCGTCGAGCCGCTCCCCGCCGGCACCGATACCGCAGGGGCGTCTGCGTAGACTGTTATCCAGCGAGATTTAGCTGAAGCCCTGCGGTTTGTACCGTGGGGCTTTTTTTTAGTTTTTTAGTGTCTTTGATTCTTGATTTTGTTTTTTGTTTCCGCAACTCGCGACGGGAGGAATTTCGATGCGACTAGGTTTAATTTCCGGCTATTCGGGCGCGCAGATGGGCTTGCCGATGGAGACTATCCTCGAGGCTGAGCGCGCCGGCTTCGACTCCGTGTGGACGGCAGAGGCTTACGGCTCCGACGCGATCACGCCGCTGGCGTGGATCGGCGCGCTGACTAAGAAGATCCGGCTCGGCACCGGTATCATGCAGATGCCGGCGCGAACTCCCGCCGCGACCGCGATGACCGCGATGACGCTGGACGCGCTGTCGGGCGGCCGCTTCATCCTCGGCATCGGGCCGTCGGGTCCGCAGGTGGTCGAGGGCTGGCACGGCGTGTCGTACGGCAAACCGCTGCAGCGCACCCGCGAGTACATCGAGATCGTGCGCAAGATTCTCGCGCGCGAAGTTCCAGTTGAGCATCACGGCAAGGAATTCGACATCCCGTACACCGGCCCTGGCGCGTCGGGTCTCGGCAAGCCGCTCAAGAGCATCCTGCACGGACGCAAGGACATGGAGATCTACACCGCGTCGATCAGCCCGAAGGGGATCGCGCTCGCGGCAGAAATTGCCGACGGCGTGATTCCGGTATGGATGAATCCCGAGCGATGGGACATTTACGACGCGCCGCTGAAGGACGGCTTCGCCAAGACCGGCGGCAAAAAGAGTCTCGCCAATTTCGACGTCGCGCCGTTCGTCACCTGCATCATGGGCCCCGAGGTCGAGAAATGCCGGATGCCGGTGAAGGGGATGCTCGCGCTGTACATCGGCGGGATGGGCGCGCGCGCGAAAAATTTCTACAACGACTACGCCAAGCGGCTCGGCTACGAAGACGTCGCGGTGAAAATCCAGGACCTGTACCTTTCCGGCAAGAAGGCCGAGGCGATGGCAATGGTGCCGGACAAGCTGGTCGACGAGGTCGCGCTGGTCGGCAATCGCGAGCGAATCGCGGACCGGCTCAAAGCCTGGAAAGCGTCGCCGGTCAAGACGATGCTGATAGGCACCGGCGATATCAACGCGGTCCGCGCGCTAGCGGAGATTTGTCTGTAAGGTTCGAGCGCGAACAGACACTAAAAAACTAAAAAACCGGCATGCGATTCATCGATGAAGCCAGGGTGTTCGTGCACGCCGGGAAGGGCGGCAACGGGGCAATCGCGTTCCTGCGCGAGAAGTTCCGGCCGTTCGGCGGACCGGCGGGCGGCAACGGCGGTCGCGGCGGCAGCGTAATCTTCCAGGTCGATGAAGGCCTGTCGACGCTGCTCGATTTCAAATATCAGCCGCGCCAGATCGCGAAAGACGGCGAAGACGGGCGCGGCAAGGAACAATACGGGCACGGCGCCGACGACGTCGTCGTGCGGGTGCCGCCCGGCACGATCGTCTTCGATGAGGAAAGCGGAAATACGCTCGCGGACCTCGTGATGCCCGGTGAGACCGCGGTAATCGCGCAGGGTGGCGAGGGCGGCCGCGGCAATATGCACTTCGCGTCGTCGACGCGGCGCTCGCCGCGAATCGCGACGCCGGGAACGGCGGGCGAGCAGCGCTGGATCCGGATGGAACTGCGGCTGGTCGCGGAGGCCGGCCTGGTGGGACTGCCGAACGCCGGCAAATCGACGCTGCTGACGGCGCTCAGCGCGGCGCGGCCGAAGATCGCGCCCTACCCGTTCACGACGCTGGCGCCCAATATCGGCCGCGTGTCGATTTCCGACGAGGAAAGTTTCACGCTCGCGGACATTCCCGGACTGATCGAGGGAGCACATCGCGGGCTTGGACTCGGGATCCGTTTTTTGCGGCATCTGGCGCGCACGCGGTTGATTGTTTACGTGCTTGACGCAGCCGACGATCCCGCGGCCGCTTTAGCGACGGTGCGCGGCGAGATCGCGGCGTTCGATCCGATGCTCGCGGAACGGCTGGCTGTCATCGCGCTCAACAAAATCGATCTCGTCGCCGCCGACGAAGTGAAGAAGATTGCGCGCAAGCTTCGCAAGCTCACCGGCCTCGAGGTATTTCCGATATCCGCGGACAAGCGCGAAAACCTGGCGCCGCTGGTCGCGGCGATCGCGCGGATGCTTCATACCATGGACCAGCCGGCCGCATGTCCCAGCTGAACTACAAGGAATCGACGGTCGGGCGCGCGCGTCGCGTCGTGATCAAGGTCGGCAGCGCCGTGCTGTCCGACGTCGACGGCCTGCGCGTCGAAGTGATCGAGCATCTCGCGGAGCAGATCGAGTCTGCGGTGCGCGCGGGCCAGGAAATCGTGATCGTCACGTCGGGCGCGGTGGCCGCTGGACGCGCGCGGTTGTCGAAACTGCACGGCGCCACGATCGCAGCGCGACAAGCCGCCGCCGCCACCGGGCAAATCGACCTGATGTCGGCCTGGGCGCGCGCATTCGCGGCGCGCGATCGGAGCGTCGCGCAGATTTTGTTGACGCATCAGGATTTGGCGGAACGCCGGCGGCGTCAGAACGCGAATCAAACGATTACTGAACTGCTCGGCGCGGGCGTGATTCCGATCGTCAACGAGAACGACACGGTCGCGGTCGAGGAAATCCGCCTCGGCGACAACGACGTGCTGTCGTCGCTGGTCGCGAGCCTCGTGCAGGCGCAGCTATTGATCATTTTGAGCGACGTCGATGGCGTCCTGACCGGCGACCCTCGAGAGCGCGCCGACGCGCGGCTGATTCCCGTGATCAGCGATCCCGAAGCCGAGATGCGCGGGCTGGTGGCCGAGAACGCGGGACCGCTCGGCGTCGGTGGGATGGCGACCAAGTTGAAGGCGGCGCGGCAGGCGGCGCGCGCCGGAATCGCGGTGATAATCGCGCGCGGGCGCGAACCTGGAATCGTCACCGCCGCGCTGGACCCGGCGCGCGAGGCGGGCACGCTGATCGTTCCGGCTGGAGTGCGGCTCAAGAGCCGCAAACATTGGATTGCATTTGCGCTGCGGCCTGCCGGATCGCTCGCCGTCGATAAGGGCGCCGCCGACGCGCTTCGCAACCGCGGACGTTCTCTGCTGCCGTCGGGCGTGCGCGAAGTGCGTGGAGATTTCGGCGGCGGCGATTGCGTCAGCCTGCTCGATCCCGATGGCGTCGAGTTCGGACGCGGGTTGGTGAACTACCCGGCGTCGGACGTGCTGAAAGTGGCGGGCCGGCGCTCGACGGAAATCCCGACGCTGCTCGGCTACAAAGTGGCCGACGAGATTATCCATCGCGACAATTTTGTGCTGATCGAGGAAATCGCGTAGAAGAATGAATTCCAGACGGAATAAATTCCGTCCTACGCATGTTTCTCCAGATTCGTAGGACGAAATTTATTTCGTCGATTCTATATTCGAGCGAGTGCGATATATATCCTCGAAAGTCGGATGACGGTTGAAGCGGATACTATTGCGGCGCTCCGGCGGGCGCGGGCGGCGGCGCCGCGGATGGCGATTGCTACGACAGCGCAGAAAGACGATTTTCTGCGCCGCCTGGCGAGTGCCATTCGCGGGTCGCGCGCGGAAATTATTCGGACGAATGCGATTGACCTCGAACGCGCGCGCAAAAGTGGGCGCGGCGGCGCGTTTGTCGAACGGCTGACGCTGGACGACAAACGAATCGAGGCGATGGCGGCGGGCGTGCTTCAAGTCGAGGCACTCGACGATCCGGTTGGGACGGTTCTCGACAAATGGACGCGGCCCAACGGGCTGAAAATCGAAAAGATCAGGGTGCCGATCGGCGTGATCGCGATGATTTACGAATCGCGTCCCAACGTCACGGTCGATGCCGCGGCGCTTACGCTCAAAGCGGGAAACGCCGTTGTCCTGCGGGGTGGCAGCGAGGCGCTCGGCAGCAATGGATTTCTGGCGGGTCTTGTCGTGCGCGCGTTGAAGGACGCGGGGCTGAATCCGGATGCGGCGACGTTTATCCGCGATCCGGATCGCGAAGTAATCCAGGTAATGAAGCGCAGCGGCGAGCTGATCGATTTGATCATTCCGCGCGGCGGCAAGTCGTTGAAGGCCGGGCTGGAGGGCTCAGCGATTGCGGTGCTGCCGCATTACGACGGTATCTGCCATACGTACGTGGATCGGGCGGCGGATCTGAAGATGGCCGAAGAGATTTGCGTCAATGCCAAATGCTCGCGGCCGTCGGTCTGTAACTCGATGGAGAATCTATTGGTGCATCGCGCGGTCGCGCAGAAATTTTTGCCCGCGTTCGCCGCACGCATGGCGGCCGCAAACGTCGAGATTCGCGGCGACGAGGCCACACGAAAGATCGTACCGGCGGCGCGCGCGGCGACCGACGAAGATTGGGACACGGAATATTGGGACCTGATACTGGCGGTGAAAGTCGTGGAGTCGGTGGACGAAGCGATCGAATTTATCGCGCGTCACGGGTCTCATCTGGCGGACGCGATCGTCACCGGCGACGCGCAAACCGCCGCGCGCTTTGAACGCGAGGTCGATTCGGCTACGGTTTACGTCAACGCGTCGACGCGTTTCACCGACGGTTTCGAATTCGGCTTCGGCGCGGAGACGGGAATCTCGACCAATCGGCTGCACGCGCGCGGGCCGATGGGACTGAATGAGTTGACTACATATAAGTACGTCCTTCGCGGGACGGGCCAAGTCCGCGCCTGACGGCGCGAATTCAAAACAAAATGCGGGTAGGATTGTTCGGCGGCAGTTTTAATCCGATTCATTTCGGGCATCTGCGCGCCGCCGAGGAAGTTCGCGAGGCGCTGCAGCTCGACCTTGTCTATTTCATTCCGGCCGCGTCGCCACCGCATAAGGCGGAAGGCGAATTGGCCCCCGCCGAGCATCGGCTGGCGATGGCGCGGCTGGCGACCAAGGGCAACCGGCATTTTATGACGTCGGACGTCGAGATTCGCCGCGCCGGGCGATCGTACACGATCGACACCGTGCGCTACTTCCTGGCGACCCTCCGACAGCCGGCGACGCTGTACCTGCTGATGGGCGCGGATCAGTTTGCCGAGCTGGATTCGTGGAAGGAGCCCGACGAACTGGCGCGGCTGTGCAACTTCGCCGTTCATACAAGATTAACGGAAGCCAACGCTGGCCCGCCGCGAATTTCAGTTGCCGCGCTCAAGCGGTTTGGCTACACTCAGGCAGACGATCACTACGTGCATTCGAGCGGACAAACGCTATCTTTCGTCGACACCACGTTCCTACCTATTTCAGCGACTGAAATTCGCGGCAAACTGCAACACGGTGAATCGATCAGGTACCTGGTGCCGATCGACGTCGTCGATTACATCCAGCGTCACGCGCTGTATTGAGGATCGATCTGCTTAAACCCTCGCGTTCAACTTTGTCCCGATCGAACCATCCACGGCCGGCCAGCCGGCCTCTGAATCGCGGTCAGATTTCTTGACGGCGCTGAAGAAGGCATTCGCTGCGGCCGAAGCGGCGCTGGAAAAAAAGGCCTACGACCTGGTCGTGCTCGAGGCCGAGCATCTGAAGCCGGTGGCCGACTATTTCCTGGTGGCGACCGGGCGTTCCGACGTGCAGGTGCAGGCGATCGCGCGCGGAATCGAGGAAGCGCTGGGCAAGGCGGGGCAGCGGGCGCTGGCCGTCGAGGGGATGCATCATGCGCACTGGGTGGTGCTCGACTACGACGACGTCGTGATCCACGTGTTCTACGAACCGGCGCGCGAGTTCTACCGGCTGGTGAGCAACTGGATCGACGCGCACGAAGTGAAGCTGCCGGAGCCGATTCGCAAACAGGCCGAGGAACTGCGCATCCGCGCGAGCGGGTGAGGCCGGTCGGAGCGAATACACCTTATTAGGGTGAACCCCGCGCTGTCTCAGACGCGTTTAATAACGTGAGAGATCCACACCAGGATGACTGCGCCGACGGTGGCGACGAGGATCGCGCCGATCATGCCACTGGGCGAGCCGAAGATCGCGCCGCCGATGAGGCCGCCGATCAGGCCGAGCACGAGATCGCCGATTAGTCCGAAGCCTACGCCGTCCACGAGTTTGCCGGCAAGCCAGCCTGCGATTATACCGACTATGATCGCACCAATCATTTTAGGCCTCTCACTTTCGTTGTCGCGATGAGCTCGAACGACTGAGCGCGATCGCTACTTTTTTTGTTCCATCGGAACGCCGCAGCACTTGAGCTGGCCGGCGCCGGCCTTGGTAACGATGACCTGCGATTTGCAATTGCCGCAGATATAAACTTTGCCGAGCTGATTTGCCATTCGTGGATCCTGATCCTTTGGACGATTGTCGCTTAAAGTTTGCGCCGAATTCACGCACCCCTGAACAGCGGCTTGCGCTTCTCGAGAAAAGCGCGCACGCCTTCGGCGCGGTCGGAAGTCGTTTGTAGCAGGGCGTACAGATCCTCCTCAAGTCTGATGCCCTGCTCCAGAGTCATGTCGTAGCCCTTGAGCACTGCATCTTTCACGAGGCGCGCGGCGAGTGGCGCGCGGCTCAGGATTGCCTCGGCGACGCGGCCGCTGGTCGCGGCGAGGTCGGCGGGGCTCTCGGCGAGGTAAGTGACGAGACCGCTGCGCATCGCGTCGTCGGCTCCCAGAGCCGTCCCAGTGAGCATCAGGCGGAGCGCATTGGCGGCGCCGATGAGGCGTGGGAGGCGCTGGGTCGCGCCAAAGTGCGGCATCGCACCCCGCTTGATCTGCGTTATGGCAAATCTAGCCGACGAAATCGCGACGCGAATGTCGGCGGCCATCGCGAGCTCGAGGCCTTCGTCGAAGGCGTCGCCGTTGATGATGGCGATGGTGGGCTTGGAGAGCACGGCGAGCGATTCGACCAGGCGCGGATCGACGGCGGCGTCGAAGCCGACGCAGAACGCGGGGCCGGCCCCGGTGAGCGCGAGCATCCGGGCGGCGGCGTCGTCCTCGACGTGCTCGAACAGCTCGAGCAAGCGGACGGCCATCGCAGGCGTGAGAATCGCGCGCGCGCCGGGGTAGCGAAGCGTCGCGCTGACGCATCCGCTGGCGAAGGCAACGTCGATCGCGCCGGCGGGTGCTCCGCGCGCGACGCGTTCCGGCCGGGATTTTTTGGCGGCGCGCGGCGTCAGACGCCTCCAGCGGGAGCGCGCAAGTCCTTGCGCAGGATTTTGCCGAGCGGATTTTTGGGCAGTGCGTCGATGAACTCGATACGCTCGGGGCGCTTGAAACTGGCGAGACGCGAGCGGCAGAACTCGGCGAGTTCGTGCTCGGTCACATTGGCACCCTTGCGCACGCAGACGAAGGCCTTGACGGTTTGCCCCCAATCGACCGAGGGCACGCCGATGACGGCGCATTCGTCGACCGCCGGGTGGCTCATCAGGACACTTTCGATTTCGGCGGGCGCGATATTTTCGCCGCCGCGGATGATCATGTCGTCCTTGCGGCCCGCGAAGAAGACGTAGCCGTCGTCGTCGAGCCATCCGAGGTCGCCGGTCGCGCGCCATCCGTCGGGCAAGCGAGCGTCGTCGTCGCGGCCAGCGTAGCCTTTCATGATGCGCGGGGTGCGGATGATTATTTCGCCGACCTGGCCCTGCGGGAGGAACTTGCCGTCTTCGTCGCGGACGCGGATTTCGACGTCGGGGAGCGGCTTGCCGATCGAATTGAGGCGCTTGAGCTTGAGCTCGATCTGCTCGGGCGTGCCGTCGATTCGATGATCGTCGGGGCCGAGCACGGTGAGCGATGACGTGGTCTCAGTCTGGCCGTAGGCGTTCACGAATCCGACCTTTTTCGGGAAGACTTCGATCGCGCGGCGAATGACCTGCACCGGCATCGCCGCGCCACCGTAAGCGACGTTGGTCAGGCTGGAAAGATCGGTTTCGGCAAATGCCGGCTCGTCGATGATCTGCTTCATCATGGTGGGGACGACGAAGGCGTGCGTGACGTGCTCGCGCGCGACGAGGTCGAGCCAGGCACGGGCGTCGAACTGCGGCATCACGATCACTTTGCGGCCGGTCCAGATGTTGGTCATGTACGCGGTGGTTCCCGCGATGTGATAAAACGGCACGCAGACCAATGCGACGCCGCGATCGGTGCCGTCGGCCATCTCGACGTTGGCGGTCACGTAGGCGGCGAAATCGCGAAAACGCAACTGCACGCCTTTGGGCAGCGACGTGGTCCCGCTGGTGTACATCAGGATCGAGATGTCCTCGTCTTCGACCTCAGCTTCGGACTCGTCGGGCTCGGCCTTGGCGATTAGATCGGCGAGGCGCGGCAATCCGCGCGCACCGTCGCCGAGCGCGACGATTTTACTCGCGCTGAGACGCGACTGAATTTTGCTGATCAGTTCGAGATAGCGATCGCCGACGAGCAACACCCTGGCCTGCGCGGTGTTGATCATGTACTCGAGCTCGGCATCCTTGGCGCGATAGTTGAGCGGCAGGAATGTGAGCCCGGCCTTGGCAGCCGCGTAGTAGCACTCGATGTAGAGGTCGGAGTTGGTGTCGAGCACCGCGATAACGTCGCCATGGGCGAGGCCGAACTGTTTGAAGACCGCGCACAGGCGGGCGACCTGATCGTTCAGATCCGCATAGGTCAGGCGGCGCGCGCCGAAGACCAGGATTTCCTGGTCGGGCACGATCGACGCGGGGATCGTGACGAAATTAACCGTGTTCACAGTGCGCTTCCTCTCTTCCAGAGCCGATGTTCGAGCTCGAGTCCCTGTCGCAGCGGCAAATCGAGGCCTCCCCAGACCGCCAGCTTGAGTAGCGCGGAGCGCTCGCGCGGGACGCGTGCGAAGGCGCGGGCTATAGTCAGCGCGCGGCGATCCAAATTCGCCAGGGGAACCACTTCGGCGACCATACCTACAAGTAACGCGTCTTGAGCGTCAATCCAACGGCCCGTGAGGCATAGGTCCAGCGCACGGCCGAGGCCGAGGCGGCGGGCTGCGGTCTGCGTTCCGGCGACGCCGGGAATCATGCCGGCTCCTGTCTCCGGCAGGGACAGGCGGGTGTCGTCGGCGGCAATTGCGAGGTCGCAGAGCAGCGCCATCTCGAGTCCTCCGCCGACGGTGTAGCCGTGGATCGCGGCGATGGTCGGGATGGGCAGCGCGCGCAGCATCCCCCATACGTCGCGGCGAAAGCGGACCCATCGCGCGACGATGGGCGACGGCGCCATCCCGAATTCGGCGAGATCGCCGCCGGTCGAGAACGCCTGGCCTGCCCCGCGCAAGACCATCGCGCGAACATCGCGGTCGTCATGTATCGCGGAGAGGATTTGGAACAGGTCGTCGCGCATCGCCATGTTGTAGGCATTGAATTGCGCGGGGCGATTGAGCGTGACCACTGCGACGGGACCGCGCCTGGCGTAGAGCACCGCGCTCGAACCGTTCGCTTTCGACGGCATCAAGTGGAGCGCAGGTCGGCGCTGTCGCTGCTGGCGATGGCGGGACGGCCGCGCTCGTAAACGACGCGGCCGCCGACGATCGTGATATCGACGGTAAGGTTCATCAGATCGGCGGGGCTGAGCGCGAACGGGTCGCGCGGGATCACGATGAGATCGGCAAGATGGTCGGGCTCGATGACGCCGGCGTCGAGGCGGGCGAGGCGCGCCGCTTCGGACGTGAAGAGCGCGAAGGCGTCGTGAATCGGGAGTGCTTCGGCGGGCGCGAGCTCGACGCCGTCAACAGTGGTGCGGGAAACGGCGGCCGCAATCGCGGCGAGCGGCCTGGCGGGCGTGACGGGAGCGTCGGTCGCGCCGACCAGGTGAACATTGGCGTCCTTGAGACTTCGCGCGCGGTACAGATGCGCGACGAGGCCGGGCTCGGCGGCGTACTTGGGACCGCGGAAATAGATGAAGCCGGGGTTGGTGACGACCCATACGCCCAGCGCCATCAGGCGATCGATGTAGTTGGGCGGGATTAGGCCGCCGTGCTCGAGGCGAAACCGCGGCATCTCGTGTGCGCCGGCGAATCGTGATTTGGCGGATTCGATTGCGTCGATCGCCTCATCCAACTCTTCGACTTCGGTCACGTGAAAGGCGCAATCGAGTCCGCGCTCGAGCGCGCGCAGCACAGGGCGCGAAAGGCCGGCGTCGTCGTACTGATAGCCGGGCATGAACTTGGCGCCGGCCAACGAGATGCCGGCGGTGCGGGCAAGCTGCTCGCATCGATCGACGGCGTCGAGATGCTGGCCGCCGATCATCACGCCGACGCGTTGGCATATCGCGCCTGAACTCGCGAGCCTGGCGAACTGTTCCATCTCGACGGGGCCGTTGCGCGTGGTGGCGTCGGTAAACGCCGTGACTCCCGCGGCGGCCATTTCGCGGCTCATGATGCGCGCGCGCGATTCGGATTCGGAGGCGGTCACGGGCGGCAGATGATTCGTCAGCCACGTCTCCATCCCGACTACGAGGCCGGTGAGCTTGCCGGCGGCGTCGCGAATCATGTTGGCGCCGTGGGGCGGAGTGAAGTCGGGAGCCTCGAGGCCGAGGAGCGCGATCGCGCGCGAGTTGAGCCAGGTCGCGTGGAGCGTCTGATGACGCAGGCGCACCGGATTCTTGGGTACCGACTGATCCAATTCGGCGCGCGTCGGCCCGCGCCGGTCGAGCATCAGCGCTTCGTCGCATCCGAACGCGCGCAGCCAATTCCCGGGCGGAGTCTTGCCCGCGGCCAGCCGCAAGTCGCCCAGCAGATCGCCAACCGTGCGACATCGCTGCACGGAAATACCGGTGGCAGCGGCGGCAGCCTCGCGGAAATGGAGGTGCGAATCGATGAAGCCGGGGGCGACGGCGCGTCCCGCGAGTTTGATAAGATGAGTTTGCGGACCGACGAACGGTTTCAGATCCGCGAACCGACCGTGCGCGACAATCAAGCCGCCCGAGATCGCGACCGAGTCGCTACCGGGGTGGCCGAGGACAAGACCCTGGTGCAGAACCAGGTCGGCTTTCCCGGACGCGACAACCACTTTGGAATTTGTACCTTCGTCGCCAGCGCGGCGGCGTTGAGGATTTAGTCGGAACTCGGAAGCGGCTTGGCTTCCTTGATCTTCATCTCGACGTCGCAACATTGCAGCGGGCCGGTGCCGGCCTTGTTGCAGAGCACCTCGGTGCCGCAGTGTTCGCACATGTAACGCTTGCCGAGCACGTTAGCCATCGTAATCCACTCCTTGAATCCGGGCCGCGCGGGCCCGTTGGGTAAACTTAAAGTATCGCTTCAACTCGTCGAACCCTGCGCGAACGGCAAATCAGTCACGATCGCGGCGCCGCCCTCGCCCACTTTCAACTCCGCGCCGGGCGTCCATGCGCTGTGATGCAGAATCGCGAGTCCGATCGCGCCGAAGCGCGGCGAAAGCACGGCGCTGGTCACCCGGCCGACTTCCTTGCCGTTGAGAGTCAGGACCGCGCCCGCATCCGGCGCATGCGCATTACTGAACTTAAGTCCGAACATCCGTTTTTTCAAACCGCCGCGCGCGGTCGCCCGCTCTATCGTTTCCTGCCCGAGGTAGCATCCCTTGTTGAAGGAGATTGCGCGATTGAGGCCGGCTTCGAGCGCGATCGTCTTGTCATTGGTGTCGACGCCGACGAGTGCGAGGCCGTATTCAATGCGGATTGTTTCCAGCAGTGAGGAATCCGCGCGGCGCGAACCCGGAGTCTTAGCGAGAATTGCGGCGATCGTCGAATCGATCGAATCGCGACGCGCGATCACGGATGCCGCGGGTCCGCCGTAGCGCGGCAGATTGCCGACGATCGATCCGCCGGCCTCGAAGAAGGTCCACGGTGCGAGCGACGATGCGTCGGTTGCGTCGAGGGCGGCGGCCCCTTCGATGTCGATGACCGCAAACTCGCTGCCATCTTCGAATTCCACATCGTCGGCGACCAGCAACTTGTCGAGATGCGCGCGCGTGCGCGTCCATGCGGCGGCGTCGACGTCGAGGACGAGCGCGTCAGCCGTCACCCAGATGAACGCGTCGGAGATGACGTACGCGTGCTCGGTCAAAAACAGTGCGGGCAGGATGGTGCCGGGCCTGGCGCTCTTCACGTCGGCGGTGCACATCCCGTGGAGGAAAGAAGCGCGATCGTCGCCAGTCACGCGCACGATGATGCGGGCGTCCAGCGGAAGGATCGCGGCGCTCGGGCGATCGGATGTATCGGTACGTGGCATCTTACAGGATCAAGATACTGAGAAAGTTGCGGCGTTGCGTAATCAGGTAGCCGAGCGCGGAAGGCGTTGATTTTTCCCGAGGGTCGGAATGCCCCGGTTATCGCGTATTGGAAACATGGAAGTACGTGGCGTACGATACCATGTAGAGGGTTGAGGGGTGGCGCGGTCCAAACTGATCAGGCGGCGCAAGTGGACTGATGAACGAGGAATCTCTACGAGATTGTCCTGTGGAGGGTTGAGAAGAATACTCGCCAGCCTGAAGGTGTTCGGTATCGGCTTGCGTTCATTCGTTCAGGTGAAAAAACGCCCATGATTCTGTACGACAATCATCACCCCAAGGGCCACCACCGTCACATCGGCAAGCATGAGGAAGGCTACAAGTTTTCGACGGCGCGCCGGCTCATCGCCGATTTTCTCGCCCAGGCAAGCCTATTCGCAGGAGATGGAAAATGAAGACGGTGACATTTTCGATCGGGCCGCTCGCTGAAATCGCCGATGATTTCTCCAAGGCCTTCGACGCCGTTCGGACCGGGCGACGCACACCGCAGAAACCGCGCGACGAGGTCGGCTTCACGAGTATTGAGGCTGCGCGCAACTTTCTGACGCGCGAGCGGCTCGTTCTGATGCGGACAATCCGGACACGGCATCCCGGGTCGCTCTATCAACTCGCGAAGATGGTCAAGCGCGATTTCAAAAACGTACAGGAAGACGTTCGAATTCTGGAACGGCACGGTCTTGTGCGGATCGCAAAAGAACCTCGGGGCAAGCGAAAAGTCAAAGTACCGCACGTCCTGTTTGAAGAAATTGCGCTCCGCATCGCAATTTGACTGTTCGGCGGCGCTAGTCCTGCCCGATTGCCCTTTGCGAACCGTGTTTTTTCGGCTAGGTTCGACTCCGGAAACTTGAATATAATCCAGAGGCGCTTGGAGGGGTGAACTTATGGGCGCGTTTATCCTGGGTCTGATCGTCGGTGTCTGCGGTGCTCTCGCGCTCTTTATCTATGACGAGGGCGAGATGTTCTTGAAGCTCTCTCGGCAGATTAAGCAAACAGCAGAGCGCTACCGGCAAACGCCGTAGCTGACAGGTCGAGTGGGGTGATCGATTTCGTCGCACATAGAGCCGGCGCACGAGTGGTGCGTAGCGGATCCGTCTCACGGCGGATCGCGACGACGATGGCAATAGTGGTGCTCGCGCTGGTCGCGATCGCGATCGGGCCGCGAAATTGCTTCGCACAGAGCCCGCAGGCGCAAGCGCTGGAGTTGAGCGACCACGCGTTCGCGATGCTCAATGCGATAAATGCGGCCTCCAGCAAGGCTGGTCCAATCCTGGCGCCCGCAGCCAGCCTGGCGGGCGACGCGCAAACGCTGTCGACGGCGCTCGACGCGCATGACAACGCCGCGGCGAGCAGCGCGATGGCGGCGGTGATCAGCGATCGCGACAAAATAGAAATCGCGGCGAAGATTGCGGGCGGGCAGTATCCGGAGCAGTGGGACACGATCAGAGAGAGGATCGCGGCGCTCGAAAAGCAAGTGCCCGCGTCGAGGACCGCACGAACCACAGCGCGCGGCGACGCGGCCGGGACGGTGCCGGCGTCGTATGCGTCGGTCGCGCCGCCGGCCGGTGAGAGAATGCCGGACGCGCCGAAGATCGAGATCGCGTCGCGGGTCTTCCTGGGTGAAACGGTGCGAGTGAAAGGCTTCCTGGAGGGCACCGACCTCAAGTCGGCGGGAATTTTCGACGGCGACACCAAGAGCAGGGATATCGACGTCGCGAGCGTGCCCGGCGAGCAGCGCCTCAACTTCGATTTCTCAATCCAGCAGCCCTCGACGACGCAGTCGATTCGGGTGACCGATTCGTACGGGCGGCAGGCGCAGGCGTTGATTGCGCCGGACCCGGCGGGAGTCGGCGCGATGCGCGGCAGCGAGGAGTTGATCGAAGTGGATCCTGGCGCGTCGCCGTCGCCGAGCGACGCGGGACCATTGGCGGAGAGCCCGCTGGCATCGGCGGGTCCGTCGCGCGGTGACAACACGGCCGAAATTCCGCGCGAGGGCGACGAACTCTCTCCCTCGCAACGCCATATCGACGCGAACTCGTCGCTGGGACCGCTGACCAACGTGGAGATCAACGTGATCGACGCCGAAGAATCGATGTCGGCGCCGGGGAACGTCCAGGTAGTCGGGCAGATTGCGGGGCCGGGCGTGCGTCACGCGGGCATCTACGTCAACGGCCGGCTGTCCAGGCCGATAGCGATAAGCCCGACGGGCTACAGCGCCTTCGACGTGACGTTTCCGATGCCGGCCGGCAGCGACGCGAGGGTTCGCGCCTACGGCAACGGCAACGATTTCGTGGAAGCGTCGATCGACACGGTGAGCGGTGGCGCGGGGATGACGATGTATCGCAACCCGCCGATGTACGCGCCGTACGGAGCATACCCGGCGGCGCCGTACTACGCGCCGAATCCATACGCCTACGCGAATCCGTATGCGCCCACCTACAATCCGTACGCGCCGAATCCGTATCCGTACGGATACCCGCCGCCGTACGCCGCGCCCGCGCCGGTGAACCGTCCGTGGTACAGCAGACTGCTTCCCTAGTGCGCACGATAAAAACTCGCCACGCAGCCGCGCTCGCGCTTGTGGGCTGGTATCTTCTAAATGCCGCCAATAGTCATGGAAGGCGAGAAGGCGAAGGTCGACGGCAGTGTGCCTTTGTCTCGGTGGGATCGTGGTGATCGCGTCTACGAAACGGAATCCGCGTGTGAGGAGGAGAGAGCCAAGCTTCGCGGTATCGCGGAAAGTCACAAGAATTGGATCGGCCCTTCAGGAAGCGTCGCGGCCGCGAACGACCGATATGTCCTTCTGACCAATCAGATCTGCATCTCGACCGACGATCCGCGCATCAAAGACAAGTAACCCCGTCTTTGTCGCGAACTTGCCGCGCGCTGCGGGCTTGCGTAGAATCCGCTTCTTAACCTTCGTTCTTATCGAGAGTGTCCGCACCATGCTGATTCAAGCGACGCAACTGCGCCCGGGTATGATTGTCGAATACAACAACGACCTCTGGCGGATCATGACGATCACGCATATCACGCCCGGCAACTGGCGCGGGATGGTGCAGACCAAGCTGCGCAACGTGAAGACCGGCTCGCAAACCGAGAACCGGTTCCGCTCGGAAGATCGCGTCGAGCGCGTGATCCTGAATCAGAACAAGATGCAGTTCCTCTACCAGGACGGCGACGACTTCCATTTCATGAACACCGAGAACTACGAGCAGATCACGATTCCCAAGGAGCTGATCGAGGACGTGGTCGGATTTCTGACGCCGAACCTCGAAGTCGAAGTCGAGTTCTATGAAACGACGCCGCTCAACGTGACGCTGCCCAAGACGGTCGCGCTCAAGGTGGTGCAGACCGACCCCGGAATGAAGACGGCGGCCGTTAACAACACGCTCAAGCCGGCGACGCTCGAGACCGGGATGGTGATCAACGTGCCGCATTTCGTGGCCGAGGGCGACACGATCACGATCAACACCGAGACGCACGAGTACCTGTCACGCTCGAAGTAGCGAGTTGAGAATTGATTAGCGCGCGCCAGACGTATCGACATGCCGGGCGCGATCGCAAAGCACCGTTGCCGGAACGCGCGCATCTGCATCCGATTCGCTTCGGGCCGAATCTTTACATCGCGCATACCCAGCCGGGATTCGAGGGAATCGCGGCGGACGAGATCGCCGCACGAATCCGCGGCGCGCGCGAGATCGCGCGGCGCGTGGTGCCCGATCGCGCCGGGATGACGATTTTTTTCGCGCCGGCGGCGGAGAAGCTTGGCGCGATTAGGACCGCCGAGGACCTGTTCGGGCTGGCGGGCTACCGGGCCGGCGTCGGACCGGAGAGCAAGGAACTCGACAAGATTCGCGGCGCCGCGCGCGAGGCGCCGCTGGTCGAGGCAGCCCTCCAGGCGCGCGTCAAGGTCTCGCCGGGAACGCGCGCGGGCCGCAGGCTCAAGTTCCGCGTCATCGCCAGAATGGCGGGCGAGCACGAATATCGCCGCGTCGATTTTCAGCGCGCGGTCGAGCGCGGAATTCTCGAGCGGAGCGATCACACCTGGCGGCTCGAAGAAGAGGACGCCGACGTCGAGTTGTGGGCGAGCATGATCGACGCGGAGTTCTTCCTGACGGTGCGGCTCAGCGACGACAGAATGCGGCATCGCGAGTACAAGACCGCCCATCGCCCGGCGTCGTTGCGAGCCTCAAGTGCGGCGGCGCTCGCGTGGCTGTCGGAGCCGCGCGAGGACGACGTGGTGCTCGATCCGTTTTGCGGCGCGGGCACGATCCTGATCGAGCGGGCGCATCTGCGGCGGTATGCGATGCTGCTCGGCAGCGATCGCGACGCCGCCGCACTCGCGGCGGCGCGTGTCAACGTCGGCGCGCGCTACAAGCCGATCCAGCTCGAAAACTGGGATGCGGGCGCGCTCCCGCTCGGCGACGCGAGCGTAAATAAAATCGTCACCAACCTGCCGTGGGGATTGCGCTACGGATCGCACGGCGAGAATCGAAAACTCTATCCGCTATGGTTCAAGGAGTTCGCGCGCGTGCTCAAGAGCGGCGGCGTGATGGTGATGCTGACCGCGGAGTGGCGGCTGATGCGCGACCTCGAGCGCGTCCGCAAGATCGCGCCGAGCAAGATTATCCGCGTGTCGGTGCTCGGCAAGCCGACGGCGATTTATGTGTGCCGGAAAGCATAACGTTCGCCGGGGCGGGGGAAGGGGTAAATCACTTAATTTAATGTGAAACCCGCCGTGGGTTTCACGCTTCCTTGGGCAGGGGTGACCCCTGCACCCGATGTTAAGAGACGCCAGAAATTATTTTGCCGGGGAGAAGAACGCGAGCACTGCGTTTGCGATTGCGCGCGGCTTGCTGCCGTCGATTGGTACGATCCAGGCCGACGGCGGCGGCGCGATTCCGAGCGCATGTTCGGGCGATCCCTCCAGGTGCACGCCCGCATATATGAATGACGATGAATCGGGCGACCAGATGGAGTGAGACACGGCGAGCTGATCGAAATAGCGGTAGGCGGTCGATTCGTCCTGCGTCGCGAGAAAGTTGCCGAGCGTTTTTGCGGCGCCGGTCTTAACGTCGACGACCGACCACGTGTAGTACGGCTTGTCTTCCGGGACACCGATGTACGCCACGTGGCGCGAGTCGGGCGCGAAGAAAAATGCGGCGACGTCGTCCTTGGTCAGCCATTTCGAAGTCGCGCTGGCGACGTCGACCAGCTTGATCCCGTGATAGGTGGGATCCTGCGGCGTGATCGCCGTTGCGTACGCCAGATGCGCCGAGTCGGGCGCCCACACCAGGCTGTTCTCACCCACCGGCAAGCTCACGACGGAGCGCGGATGAGTGGCGTCGGCGTCGGCCACCACGATGTTCGACTCGGCATGGTAATTCTCGACGTAGGCGAGATGCCGCCCGTCGGGCGACCAGGCGGGAGTCTTGAACGGCGTGCGTCCGCTCGAGAGCACCTTGACGACGTTCTGGCTTGTGGGCGTCAGGCTCATCAGCGCGACCTGTTCGGTGTGATCCGGATCGAGGGCGAGAGTGTGCAGCGCAACTTCGCCGGGCTGAGCGCCCCAATCAAAGTACAGCGGCATCCCGGTGGTGACGATTCTGACCGGCGTCGATTCCTTGACCTCGGCGAGCACGAGGCTGAGTCCGCGCGGGTCGCCAAGCAGAAATGAAAGATGCTGCGCGTCGGGCGTCCACACCAGGTAGACGATGCGCTCGGTGCGGCTCTCGAAGATCAGCGTGGCCTCGCTGTGCGCGAGATCGTAAACCCAGACCGCGAACGAATCTTCGGCTTGCTTGTGAGTCTCGGCCGAATAGGCGATGCGCTTGCCGTCGGGCGAGAACGTCGGCCATCCGTACTCGGTAGCGGCGGCGGGACCCGCGTCGGGAGCAGCGTCGGTGAACGCGGCGGGCCGGATCGCGTCGTCGCGCCGGACGTGAATCGCGGCGGCCTTGCAGGTGATGCATTTGGGCTCTGCGCATGCGGTGTCGCAGTAGTAGATGTTGGAATCAGTGCCGACGTAAGTAATCGCACCGGGCGGCGGCGCGCCATGAGCAATCGAGCTGTGCACGAATAGAAAAATGAGTGCCGCAGCGACGGAAATTCGCAGGCATGCACGGACGGGGCGCATCGCGGATGTCGTCATCGCGTTTACAATTGCGCCTGCATGGGTGCCAAGGCAAGAACGATGCGGCGCGGTAACCCACCGGCAAGGGGCGCGGCGGCGCGCGATCGCGATGTGTTGACACGACGGCGGTCCATCACGCAAAGTTGTGGGCATGCGCCGAGTTGCAATTATTTTGGCCGCCGCGCTTTGGCTCGCAATCCCAACGATTTCGCGAGCCCAGTACAACGACAACGATAAGCAGAATCCCAAGGAATATCACGACGAGGATTCGCAGCCGCTGGCGATTGCGGCCGACCTGCTTTATCCAATTGGATACGGCCTTGAATGGCTGATCGCGCGTCCATTTCATTACCTCGCGAACGACAGTCCGGCAACGCCGGTTTTCAGGCCGGTCGGCGGCAACGACACGTCGCCACCGCCGCCGGTTCCCATCATTCCCGACAACACGATGGAGTCCGCGTCGTCGGACACGGCACCGCAGGATTGGTCTCCGACGCATACGCCCGTCACGACCAACGCCACCGTGATCAAGCCGGCGGCGCCGTGGACGTCGCAAGCGCCGCCGCCTGCTTCGGGCAGTCAGCCGGCGCTTCACTGAATTTTCGCGTCTCGCCGTGAACCATCGTAATCGACGCAATTCCAGGGTTATCTTCGCCCTTGAATGTTGCGTATCTTTGAGTAATAGAATTTCCGCTAATCGAATACGTCCAATCTAGTGTGGATGAGCTAATGTCGCTCGTCCCAAGCTGGGAGGTTGCGTCACTTAGATGGCTGTTGCACTGAAAGAGAAAGCTCCGACCGATCCCGCCGAACTCAAGAAGTGGCGCGAAGACGAGCAGGCTAAGGAACGGGCGAAACGCGACAAGGAAAAATCCGAGCTCGGCACCTTGTGGAGCCGTCGCGATTTTCTGGGCGTGCTCGGATGGGCTGGCTTTGGCGTTTTCTCGCTGATCGGTCTACTCGCGGCGGTGCGCTCGGCGTTTCCGCGCGTGCTGTTTCTGCCGCCATCGAAGTTCAAGGCCGGCTTCCCGGACGACTACGTAGTTGGCGAAGTCAGCGAAAAGTACAAGCAGGATTTCCGCACCTGGATCATCCGCACCAAGGCGGGCTTCTACGCGATCTTCGCCAAATGCACTCACCTGGGATGCACGCCGCGATGGTTGAAGACAGAGCAGAAGTTCAAGTGCCCGTGCCACGGCTCGGGCTATTACATCAGCGGGCTGAACTTCGAGGGGCCGGCGCCGCGCCCGATGGATCGATTCAAGATCTACGTCGGCGACGACGGCCAGCTGGTGGTCGACAAGTCGGTCATTTATACGATGGAACCCGGCGTCGATCCCAACGAACAGCATCCCGAGAGCATCCTGAAGCTCGTCTGACGGGATTTGTTTCTGCGCACGACGGACGCAGCTCGGCAATGAGCGGCCGCGTCCGTTTTTGCTTTTGATTTTCAATCGGGAGGAAATTTCCGCGATGCCATCGATCAAAGCCGGTAACATCAACCTCAACTACGACACCTACGGCGACGGCGAGCCGTTGCTGTTGATCATGGGATTCGGAATGTCGGGCGCCGGATGGATTCCGTCGCTGCCATTCTTCACCGGCTTCAAATGCATCTACTTTGACAATCGGGGGACCGGACTCAGCGACAAGCCCGAGGGCATCTACACCGTCGAGCGCATGGCCGACGACGCGAGCAACCTGCTGCGCGCGCTCGGAATCGCAAAGGCGAAAGTGTTCGGCGTCTCGATGGGCGGGATGATCGCGCAGGAACTCGTGCTGAGGCATCCCGAGCAGGTCACCAAGGTCGTGCTTGGATGCACGATGGCCGGAGGCACCACCGCGAAGATGGCGTCGCCGGAAATTCTCGATCGGCTGATGACCGCGAACAAAATTATGGCGACCGATCCGGACAAGGGCTTCGACATTCTGCTGCCGGCGATTATGCCGCCGGAATTCGTCGCCGAGCATCCCGAGATCAAACAGATGATGGTCGCGGGCGCAAAGATGTTACCGCCGACGCCGCCGGAGACCGCGGATCGCGCGATGGCGGGAATTCAGCAGTTCAACGCGTACGATCGGCTCGGGCAAATCAAGTGCCCGGTGCTGATCGTGCATGGCGACAAGGACGTGCTGGTGCTGCCCGAGAATGCGAAACTCATCAAGAGCAAAATCCCGCAGGCCGAGATGTACATCATTCCGGGCGCGGGACACGCGTTTCAGGCGGCCGACCCGGTCGGCGTTCACCAGAAGATCGTCGAATGGCTGAGGCGTTGAAACGCGCGACGATCCGCCGCGCGCGCTCTATTTCCCAGTTCCCTTGAGCCGAATCACCTGCTGATTGTTGCTCGCGTTGTCCTGAATCGTGAGGTCGCCGGTCTGCGCGCCGAACGCGGCAGGCTTGAACATCAGGCCTATCGTGCATTGCTCTCCCGGGCTCAGCGTCATGGATGGGGCGCAAGTTGTCTGTGCCTGGGCAATCGAGAAGTCGCCCGTGAAATTCCATCCCGCGAGCGTGATTGGCGTGGAGTTGCGCTTGTGTGGCACTGACAGCGTGACCATTTGCACATCGCTGGCCGCTCCGGCCCTGACCTTCCCGAACTTCACCCTGTCGGGCCCGTAAATGAGCGCCGAGGGAACCGGCGTCGTCGTCGGCGTTGCGGTTGGTGTCACAGTCGCACTTGCTGTCGCCGTCGCAGTCGCAGTCTCGGTCGCACTCGCGGTTGAGGTCGCGGTCGGCGTTGCTGGCTCCCTCACAGGAGTTGCCGTTGCGGTCGCAGTTGAGGTTGCCGTCCCGGTCGTCGTGGCGGTCGCGGTTGAAGTTGCCGTCCCGGTCGTCGTGGGTGTCGCAGTTGAGGTTGCCGTCGCGCTCGTCGTGGCGGTCGCGGTTGAAGTTGCCGTCGCGGTCGTCGTGCCTGTCGCAGTCGGCGTTGCCGTCGAGCTTGCGGTTGCGGTCTGGGTGCGAGTCATCGCGGCGGTTGCGGTTGCAGTTGGCGTCGCAGTGCCGGTCGCAGTCGCGGTCCGAGTTGCCGCGGCTGTCGCAGTCGCAGTCGGCGTGGAAGTGGCGGTCCGCGTCGCAGACGCTGTCGCAGTTGGCGTCGGCGACGGCGGCCCCGCGAACGCGCTCGCAAATTCCGTCATGTCCACGGTGCCTAATCCCGTAACCTGGTCGTACCCGGGGCCTGCCGCGAAGCCGGTCACGCCGTTGAAAGTGTTGTTTCCGGTGACGACGTCCTCGACGCCGTTGGCCGCCAGCCCGGCTTTGGCGATGGTGTAGATGGCCGGGTTGAGGAGACCGATGCGGGGCTTGCCCGATGCCACGGCCAGCACCCGCGAATAGCCTGCCCACAGCGGAGATGAGAGACTGGTGCCGCCCCAGCAGCACTGAATCTGTGCCGCTCCGCTCACATCGGCGCCGATGAACACATACGGCGCCCATGCCATCATCGCAACGTCGGGGATGTCGCGCGCGTTGTCGGCCGGCACTCCCGGTCCGGTCTGCCACGTAGGCTTCGCGAAGATTGCGCTCTGACCGCCGCCGCTGTCATCCCATGCGCTCTCGATTCCGTCCGCACCGACGCCGACCACGCTGGTGTCATTGCCGGACGAATCGAACAGCGGACTGAAAGTCGTGCCACCTACCGCGGTGACGTGAGGACTGGCCGCCAGCTCGCTCGGATTCCTGGATGTACCGGTGACGCAGGTGTTGCTCGCCGCGGAGTACTGCAGTCCGGCCGCGCCCCAATCTCCGCTGGCGATGAAGACCGACTGTCCCTGCGTGGCGGCCTCTGCGAACAGCGAGTCGGCGCCGGCATAGAAGCCCGACTCCTCGCCGCAGAAGATGAAGCTGATGTTGATCGCGCCGCAAGCGTTATCGGTCACAGAATCTTGAATCGCAGTGTAAAGATCGTTGCTCATGTACGCCTTGATCGGAGTGCCCGGCGCGGTCGCATGGGCGTATTCAATATCCAGCAGCGTCTCGACTTCACTGCCATTTATGCCCGGCGAACTGCCCTGCGGATAGACGGGTGTGATAGCCGCGGCAGGCAGGCCGAAAGTGCTGTCATACAGAGTTACCGCCGAAGGCAGGTAGTCGGAGGCCTCGGCGAGCGCGATGCAATCAGGCGCGGGCGTCCCGGTGTTTCCTGCGTTCAACAGAGGCGTCTCGTCGTAAAAAGTCTCCACGTCTTTTGGTCCGAACGCGGTCGCGCCCGACTCGGTAACCGCGGGCATCTGCGAAGCGTCCTCGGGGCTGGCGCCGGTAACGTCGGCGAGCGCGAGCGTCTCCGCTTTGCTGTGAATGCTCGGCTGCGGCGGCGCGCTTCGACGCAATCCCGCAGGCATCGCGGCGTGCATATTGTCCAGACCCATGATTGAAACGACAACGCCGTCAAACTCCGCGGGTATGACGGGATCCGTCGTGTTCGCAAATGACGCGCCTTCCGTCATGAGCGTCGTGGAAAAAGCGCGCTCCGCCGTCTCGGCGTCGCCGCGCGCCTCAATCGTGCGCCCGATGCGATTGACCGAGGTGACCTCAAAGCCCTCCCCTTTGAGCCAGTCCGCGACCTGGCCGACCTGTTCCCGGGTCGGTCCGAAAAGGCTGGCGAATCCTTTTGGCGTGAGCCACTGTTGGTAGCGGGGTGAGGCGGGATTCTGCTGATCGGCGAGCAACTGCTCGAGGGCCGCCTGGTTGCGAAGACCGAGAACGATCGTCAGCTCCAGCGGCATCGTGCGCTCCGCGCGCAATCCTCGCGCGAGCGCCGCCGCTTCCGCCGGATGATTGCCGCGCAGCGCGACCGGACCTGCCGCCGTCGCCTGGTCAATTGTGAGAGCCAAGGCCATAACCACGGCGGTGGCCCCAAGCAATTTCGCCAATGCGCGCCTCGTGGTCATAAATCTCTACTATCAGCTATATCGGTTATATCGTTACGACGGAAGCTACTAGTCATAAATTCCTACTATGAGTTACGATGCGGCGAAGCCGCATGCCGACCTGCTAAAAATTCCCGGAAAACCTCGATCAGGTGGTGACAGACCTACTGATTATTGTGGGGAGCGATCACAAAACCTGACAATCGCCACAGCTGAGCGGCGGCTTGCTCAGCGAGGCATCGGCTCGGCGTTCGAAGTGAAGTGATGAATTAAGACTGGCGTTTTGATAAAAGGCGCGTCGAACATGAACTGAATAGCTTTGCCGGTTGAATCACTTTCGCGTTGTCGAGGTGTCGCCATGAAAGCCTTCTTTCTCGCAATTGTCTCGGTCCTCGGCGTCGCGATGCTTGCCCTGGCGGCTTCAGCCACCCCGCACGCGGTTAATCCGCTGCCCGCGCCGCATGTGAGCGCCGCGGCGAAGCAGCTACAGGCGCACGCGCAATCCGCGGTGCAATCGCAGCAGAACCCGCCGAACATCTCATTCGCGAAGATTCCGATGAGCTTCGAGCCGAACCTCGGCCAGAGCGATTCGCGGGTGAAGTTTCTCTCGCGCGGGCCGGGCTACATGCTGTTTCTGACCGACGACGAGGCGGTGCTTGAAATGCACGCGTCCGCGCCGACGCTCTCTAAACGTGGTGAAGCCATCAGCAACGGCTTGCGCGCGAAACTTCAGCCGCGTTCGTGGCCGCCCTCTCCCCGCGGAAACGAAAGTAAGGCTGGCCGGGGCGCCGTCGTGCGGATCGCGCTCAAGGGCGCGGCGCAGGCGCCGCAAATCGGCGGCGTCGATCAAATGGCCGGCAGGTCCAACTATTTCATCGGCAACGACCCGAAAAAGTGGCATACCGATGTGCCGAACTACGCCGGCGTCGAGCTAACGAACGTCTATCCCGGAATCGATCTGATCTACCACGGCACCGAACAGGCCAGGCTCGAATATGACTTCAGGCTGGCGCCGGGCGCCGACCCAAACGCGATCCGGCTCGCCTTCAAAGGCATCCACAAACTCTCGCTCGACCAGCGCGGCAACTTGCTCGTGAGCGTCGGCGACCAGAAGCTGATCGAACCTGCGCCGGCGATCTACCAGGAGAGCGGCGGCAGGCGGCGGACGATTGCGGGCGGATGGAAGCTGCGAGGCGCGCATGAGGCAAGCTTCCAGGTGGCGGCCTACGACCGGAGCCGTCCGGTGGTGATCGATCCGCTGATCTTTTCGACCTATCTCGGCGGCAGTGGAAGTTGCGACACCATCGACACCTTTGCCATCTGTAACGGCGACACGGGCAGCGTCCACTACGTCGATTCCTCCGGCAACGCCTACTTGTCGGGTACCACCTATTCGACCGACTTCCCCACCACCACGGGCGCGTTCCAGACCGTCAACCATGCCGCCGCGAATAAGACCGACAACGTTTTTGTCACGAAGTTAAATTCCACCGGCACAGGGCTGATCTACTCTACCTATTTGGGCGGCAATGGCGGCGGTTGCTTCTCCGGCTTCTGTCTGGGTGACAGCGGCAACATCGATCACGTCGATTCCTCCGGCGACGTTTTCATAACGGGTACCGCCTACTCGACCAACTTCCCCACCACCACTGGCGCTTTCCAGACCGTCAACCACGCCGCCGGCAATAATGCCTCCAACGTCTTCGTGACGAAGCTGAATTCCACCGGCTCAGGCCTGGTCTATTCCACCTACTTGGGCGGCAGCGGCGTTTGCATCATGCCCGGTGAATGTTTCGGCGACCTTGCTTTCATCGCTTTCGTCGATTCCTCCGGCAACGCCTACGTATCGGGAGAGGCCTTCTCGACCGACTTCCCCACCACCGCCGGCGCGTTCCAGACCGTCAACCATGGCGCCACAAATCACACTTCCAACGTCTTCGTGACGAAGCTGAATTCCAGCGGCACGGAACTGACTTACTCGACCTATCTGGGCGGCAGCGGCAGTTGCGTGTCCGGCACCTGCAGCGGGGACGGTGGTTTCAGCTCTTACGTCGATGGCTCCGGCAACGCGTACGTATCGGGAGATGCCTACTCGCCCGACTTTCCTACCACCACCGGTGCGTTCCAGACCGTCAATCATGCGGACGGAAATCACACCACCAACGTCTTCGCGACCAAGCTGAATTCCACCGGCACTGCCCTGATTTACTCGACCTATCTGGGCGGCAGTGGCAGTTGCGACAGCTTTGGCGGCTGCGACGGCGACAGTGGCGGTATCGATTACGTCGATCCCATGGGCAACGCCTACTTATCAGGACAGGGCTACTCGACCGACTTTCCCACCAGCACCGGCGCGTTCCAGACCACCAACAAGGGCGCCGGCAATTCAGGACCCACCGCCAACGTCTTCGCGACGAAGCTGAATTCCACCGGCACGGCGCTGATTTACTCGACCTATCTGGGCGGCAGCGGGGTTTGCATCACCACCGACGTCTGTTTAGGCGATCTCGGCAACATCGATTCCGTCGATTCCTCCGGTAATGCCTACCTGTCGGGAGGCACCTACTCGGCCGATTTCCCCACCACCACCGGCGCGTTCCAAACCGTCAACCATGGCGCCGACAATCAAACCGACAATGTCTTCGCAACCAAGCTGAATTCCACCGGCTCGGAACTGATTTACTCGACCTATCTGGGCGGCAGCGGCGTTTGCAGCACGCCGGGCGACTGTTTCGGCGACAATGGCGGGATCAATTACGTCGATTCCGGCGGCAACGCTTATCTGTCGGGTACCGCCTACTCGACCGATTTCCCGACCACCGCTGGCGCGTTCCAGGCCGTCAACCATGGCGCCGCAAACCACACCTCTAATGTCTTCGTGACGAAGTTGAATTCCGGCGGCACAGCGCTGACATACTCGACCTATCTGGGCGGCAGCGGAGTTTGCCGCATGCCTGGCGAGTGCTCCGGCGACAATGGCGAGATCGCCTTCGTCGATGGCAACGGCAACGCCTACGTATCGGGCGAGGCCTTCTCGACCGACTTCCCGACCACCAGCGGCGCGTTCCAGACCACCAACAAGGGCGCCGGTAATTTCACCTCCGACGTCTTTGTAACGAAGCTCGCTTTGGGCGCCGGTGGCGGCCCAACCCCAACCCCGACCCCGACCGCAACGCCGACCGGTGCCACACGGACGGCCACTCCGACCGCGACGGCGACCGCTACGCGCACGGCGACGCCGACGGGCGCAACTCCAACGGCCACGGCGACCGCAACATCGACGTCGTCGCGAACCGCGACGCCGACGGGAACGGCGGCAACTCCCACGGCAACTCCGACGCCAACGCCGGCGACTCCCACCGCAACCGCGACTCCAACGCCGACACCGACATCGACGCCAACCGCGGTTCCCGGGCCACTCGATGTCAAACCGTCGTCCAAGAATTTCAAGACCGTGAAAGAGGGCAAGACCAAAAAGGCAACCTTTACCCTAAGTAATCCGGCCAAGACCGGACCGCCGATCACGTTCGGGAACCCGCTGGCAACGGTTCCAATGACCTCCCCGCAGGTATTCGGGTTCCCCGAGACGGGCTCCAACAATTGCCCTGCGCAGCTCTTACCGAAGAAAAAGTGCAAGCTGACTGTGCTCTTCACTCCGGTTTCGCCGGGTTCGACGTCGAGCTCGATAACCATCTTTGATAACGCCTCAAACGCGAACCAGACGATCCAATTGGAAGGTAGTGGAAAATGATCTCGGCATGAGCCTGAGGCCGGGGAAAATCCAGTGCCGCGGAATTCAAAGACGGTGCGGCTGAGCGGCACCGGGAAGTAGCGGGATGCCTTAGGTTAGCGGCCCGACGCTCATGCGCTGACTAGCTGGGCGGCTCGTTCGATTGAAACCGCGCCCGGGTCGAGCAACGCCGGGGTCGCGTCCTCTTCCCAGTCTGAGGTGGGAATCGCCAGCGGATCTTCGGGGCGCAGGCGATGCTCGACGACCATGCGCGCGAGGATCATGCGCCGCGCGTCGCCGCCGCTGGCGCCTGCGGTCGCGCCTTCCCACGTCATAAGAGCGGCGCTCGCCACATTATAGAGCGCGTCCGTCGCCAGCCGGGCCAATCGCTCATGCCTGGGCTTGGCGGCGACATCGTCCGCTAACGCGACCGCGCGATCGATCAGCCGCGCGATTTCCGCGCGAAAGGCGGCAGGCGCTGTGGTCGCGGCCTCGAGTTTGGCTTTCAGAGCGCGCGCCAGCGTCACGTGACCGCCGGATTTCGCGACCGCGCGATTAATCACGTCGAGCGCGTTGATGTTGCTGGTGCCCTCCCACAACACGCCGATATGCGCGTCGCGGATGAGCCGCGAGTTGACCCAATCCTCGATGTAGCCGTTGCCGCCGCGCACTTCCATCGCGGCGGTCGCGACGCGGATGTTGTCGCGGCACGCGCGGAACTTCAGCACCGCGGTCAGGATGCGCATCACGCGCTCGGCTTCCGCGTCGCCGGCGCGCGCCCGGTCCATCATCGTCGCGTCGTAGGCGAAGACCGACAGCGCCTGCTCGGTCGGCACCATCAGTTTCATCAACTGACGCCGCAGCAGCGGATGCTCGATGATCGGGCGGCCGAATGCCGCGCGATGTCGCGCAACCTGGAGCGACTCGTTGAGGCATCGGCGCATCATGCCGGCGGCGCGCGCGCCGTGCGACATGCGGCTGAGATTCACCATGTCCATCATCTGGCGCAGTCCGCGATCGAGCGCGCCGAGCTGGTATGCGATTGCGCCCTCGAGCACGACTTCGCCACTCGCCATCGAGCGCGTGCCGAATTTGTCCTTGAGCCGCGCGATTCGATAGTTGTTGCGCTGGCCGTTTTCCAATCGCCGCGGCATCAGGAAGAGCCCTAGTCCTTTCGATCCCGCGGTCGCCCCTTCCGAACGCGCCAGTAACAACACCACGTCCCCGTCGACCGCGGAGCAAAACCATTTGTCGCCGTACAGCCGCCAGAAATCGCCCTCGCGCTTCGCAACCACCGCGCTGTTGCCGAGGTCGGAGCCGCCCGCGCGCTCGGTCATGTATTGAGCGCCCTTGAAAATCTCGTCCATGTTCTGCGAGAGCATGCGGCCGAGGTAACGCGACTTGAGGTCGTCGCTGCCGTAGTTTTCGACCAGCACCGCGCCGGTGTCGGTCACGCTTATCGGGCACATCAGGCCAAACTCGGCCTGCACGAACAGGTACTGGAACGCGTACTTCGCGATGTAGGGCAGCGGCTCGGGCCATCCGAGCACGCCGGGCCGATGCGCCATCGCATGCAGGCCGAATTCGCCGAAAGCAATCCGTTCCATCTCGCGATAGGCAGGATGGAACTCGACCCAATCCTCATCACGTCCAAAACGATCGCGCGAATGAAGCACCGGTGGATGCTTGTCGGCAATTTCGGCCAGCTCATCAAGCCGCCCGCCCGCGAGCTCGCCGAGCCGGTCCAGATGAGGCTCCATAGCCGCCCGCAACCGCGGTTCCATATGCAGATCGAGCAGGCCGCGCAGCGAGCGGTCGACGCGGTAGAAGTTCATTCCGCGACAATCCGGCGCAACCAGAGACGCCGCGGTTCGATCGCTTGCAACTTTGTCTAAAAGAACCATTGGGAATTAGTAAGACTTGCTCCTTTCAAGCGTCGATATCAGGCCGAGGGCGGCTAGCCGCTGCAACTAGGTAAATAAGCCGCTAAGCACCCTTTTCCAATTTGCGGATCTGTCTAAGGTCATAAACCTTTCCGCAGCTTGAGCAGCTAAAGGAATCGCCGCTCGGATATGGCTCGTAGCCGGGTTCCACCGGATCGCGAAACTTCAACACCGAGCCGCATTCGCATTTCAGCTCCATGGTGCGAATCTTTGTCATCCCGGCCCGGGCTCCCGTGCTCAGATCTGTCCCCGGTGGCAGGGCGGAAAGGATCGTCTCCCTGGTGCGATTCACGTTCGCAAGCACCCATCCAAGGAAGATTCCTGCTACGAACACGATGCCAAGCAGCGGACCCGAGGCGGCTAAGGATGAACCCACGCCAAAAAATCCCTCCTGAATATTAGAAGTAATCCTTTCTCCAAGAGTTAGCTACAAACGATCCGCAAGCCCGTCGCTATAGCGCTTTGCCCTTAATCTGAGCCCAACGTGTCACAAGCCCCTTCAACCCTTCGCCGTCTCGATCTCAGCGTCGCGCGGCCTTCGGTCCGCGTAAGTAGATGACCTCTTTACTGCTTCGAAGACCAGATATGAGTCCAATTCGCGAACGCGAGCACCACCGAATATGCTGCGTAGCTTGTTTTGGTACCAGGTTTTGCGCTTCGTGACGATGTACATAGTGCCGCCCACAACAAGTCGATTGAATCCCTTCTCGATGAAGTGCTTCGGCACCGAGAAATCCACGTGGTAAGGGGGATTGCACACTATTCTGGTAAAATTGGTTTCTTGAATTTCCCGAAATCCGTCGCTCAGTACAACATTGACACCCTCCACGCCGTTAACCGCGAGATTCTTGGATGCGCACTCGATGGCGGTTGGGTCGTTGTCGCTCATCCAGACCCGTTCGGCTCCTATGACCTTGGCCGCGTAGATTCCGATCAGACCATATCCGCACGCAAGATCGAGAACCTTGTCATTCGGCTCAAAACCGATGCATGACAACATCGCAAGAGAGCCTCGATCCGCTCTTGTCGGCGAAAATAGACTGGGCGACGTTTCGAACTGCAACTCGATACCAGCGACATTCGTGCGGATCAGCCGACTCATTAATCCGAAAGGCCGTTCTCGCGGATCTCATCGAGTTCTTTCTCATTCAGGCATCCGGCTTTGTATAGGTTGAGGAACTCGTGCGACACGCTCTGACCGAACATCGCCATGTCATCGGTGTTGACTGTAACTCGCACTCCCGCATCAAAGAGCTTTCGGATCGGATGCGCGGCAAGAGTCGCGACCCTGCTGAGCATCAGATTGGAAGTCGGACAGATGTTGAGCCGGATGCGATGCTCGGCGAGAAATCGCATCACTGCCGGCGAGTCGGCCGCCGCGATCCCGTGCTGCACCTCGTCGAGCTCGAGCTCCTCCACCGCCCGCCATACCGAATCGGCGTCGCCCCACTCACCCACATGGGCCTTGAGATGGAGCCCATTTTTCTTCGCCAGGCGATAAAGCGGCTTGAAGTTCTCGATCGGCTGCGCGAACTCGTCACCCGACAGGTCCAGCGTCCGGTAGAAGCGAAGCTCGAGAAACGGCTCCATCCACCGGCGGATATCCTCGATACGGCAATGACGCGACATCCCGAGTTGCGGGATCCATTCGACGTTTGGCGCGCCGCGTTCGTGCGCCCGCTTGAGGATGTTGGTCACATTGAGCGCCGAACCATCAAGCGTAATCGCCCATACGTCGTCGCCAATTTCGTAACGCACGAGCCCGTCTCGAACCGCCCGAACAAACGCAGCCTCGAACAACTGGGGTCTGCTGATTTTGGTATCCACACTTCCGAAATTCTCGCTAGCCCATTCGTGCATCTCGGCCATCGACGTCAGCCTGCGATCCAATGGCGCACACTTGATGCCGAGGATCGCCGCAACCGAAGCAGGCTCGGCCCCAGCCCACCCATGATTGTGCAGATCGCTCTTGGGAACCCGCCGGATCGCCTCCAGGTCTTCGGCCTTCAGAGCCCGTTGAAAATCTTCGTTCATAAAGAATGTCTCATTTTCAATTTGCGGACTCTTCCCCTCTCCCTGTGAGGGAGAGCGACTGTGTTGAGAGTCAAGGGAGCGGCATCATCCGCGCCACCCTCCAAAGGTGTTTGAGAGGGTGGCGCGGATGATGCCTTATGAGTCAGGCGACGACGGCGCATGGCGGCCTCCAGGGCGAATTGGTTTTGAGCATCGCGTTGAGGATGACCAGCAGCTTGCGCATGGCCGCGATGATGGCGACCTTGGCCGGTTTACCGGCCGCCCGCAGCCGGCGATAAAAGCTGCGCAGCACCGGGTTGCAGCGAATCGCAGACAGGGTGGCCATATACAGGGCGCTGCGCACCTCGGCGCGGCCGCCGAAGATCGGGCTGCGCCCGCGCCACTCACCGCTTTGATGGTCATACGGTGCGACTCCGACCAGCGCTGCGACCTGCTTGGGCCCGAGCAGTCCCAGCTCCGGCAGCCGGCTGACCAGGATCGCGCAGGTCACCGGCCCCAGTCCCGGCACCTGCTCGAGTTGCGCGCAGCGCTGCGCCAGGCGCGGATTGTCCCGCAGCCGTTGTTCGATCTGATGGTCGATCGCACCGAGCTCGCGCTCCAGCGCCCGGACCATGCGCTTGATGCTGGACCGCACTGAGCGCGGCGCCTGCTGCACCCGGGTGCGTTCCGCCGCCAGCATCTTGATTACTTGCCGCCGGCGTACGGCCAGGGCCTTGAGTTCTTCATCCGCCGCCTCCGGCGGAGGCAGCGCTTGGGGCTGCATGCGCAAGCCAAACTCACATAGCCCACGCGCGTCGAGCTGATCGGTTTTTGCCAATTGCCGATTAGCTTGGGCGAAGTGATAGGCGACGCGCGGATTGATTAGCGCGGTCGGCATCCCCGCCGCCCACAGCGCCAGATAGGCCGGGCGCTCATAGCCACCCGAAGCTTCCAGCACCACCAGCGCGGCGCCGCTTGGCCGCAGCCGCGCCAGCAACTCGCTTATCCCGTCCTCGTTGTTCGCAACGCTGAAGCCGCCGCCGTCGGACAACGCTACTTCCAGCGTGCGCTTGCTCACATCGATCCCAACCACCACCACCGCTGCTTGCATCCTACCGCCTCCACTGCTGCTTCCGGCACCGCCCATCCTTGCGCGATTCGGGCTCTGCGCCGTGCGCCGCCCCAGCGACTGTTCGGGCTCTTGGCCGGAGTTATGGGCGCGGCGACCACGCTCTCCCTCGGTCTCTATCGACCCAGGCCGAATCGGCCTACCGCGCCCTCGTCCTACTCCATCTTCGGACTTTGATCGCAACATACAAGGATGAAGGTGAGAGTGAAAAAGTCCTTATACAGCGCGCATCCTTGCGTTCCCCTCTCCTGAAGGGAGAGGGGCCAGGGGTGAGGTCCCGCGCGATTCAAGATTCTGCCTTGTATGTTGCGGACAAAGTCCGAAGATGGAGTAGGACGAGGGCGCGGTAGGCCGATTCGGCCTGGGTCGATAGAGACCGAGGGAGAGCGTGGTCGCCGCGCCCATAACTCCGGCCAAGAGCCCGAACAGTCGCTGGGGCGGCGCACGGCGCAGAGCCCGAATCGCGCAAGGATGGGCGGTGCCGGAAGCAGCAGTGGAGGCGGTAGGATGCAAGCAGCGGTGGTGGTGGTTGGGATCGATGTGAGCAAGCGCACGCTGGAAGTAGCGTTGTCCGACGGCGGCGGCTTCAGCGTTGCGAACAACGAGGACGGGATAAGCGAGTTGCTGGCGCGGCTGCGGCCAAGCGGCGCCGCGCTGGCGGTGCTGGAAGCTTCGGGTGGCTATGAGCGCCCGGCCTATCTGGCGCTGTGGGCGGCGGGGATGCCGACCGCGCTAATCAATCCGCGCGACGCCTATCACTTCGCCCAAGCTCATCGGCAATTGGCAAAAACCGATCAGCTCGACGCGCGTGGGCTATGTGAGTTTGGCTTGCGCATGCAGCCCCAAGCGCTGCCTCCGCCGGAGGCGGCGGATGAAGAACTCAAGGCCCTGGCCGTACGCCGGCGGCAAGTAATCAAGATGCTGGCGGCGGAACGCACCCGGGTGCAGCAGGCGCCGCGCTCAGTGCGGTCCAGCATCAAGCGCATGGTCCGGGCGCTGGAGCGCGAGCTCGGTGCGATCGACCATCAGATCGAACAACGGCTGCGGGACAATCCGCGCCTGGCGCAGCGCTGCGCGCAACTCGAGCAGGTGCCGGGACTGGGGCCGGTGACCTGCGCGATCCTGGTCAGCCGGCTGCCGGAGCTGGGACTGCTCGGGCCCAAGCAGGTCGCAGCGCTGGTCGGAGTCGCACCGTATGACCATCAAAGCGGTGAGTGGCGCGGGCGCAGCCCGATCTTCGGCGGCCGCGCCGAGGTGCGCAGCGCCCTGTATATGGCCACCCTGTCTGCGATTCGCTGCAACCCGGTGCTGCGCAGCTTTTATCGCCGGCTGCGGGCGGCCGGTAAACCGGCCAAGGTCGCCATCATCGCGGCCATGCGCAAGCTGCTGGTCATCCTCAACGCGATGCTCAAAACCAATTCGCCCTGGAGGCCGCCATGCACCGTCGTCGCCTGACTCATAAGGCATCATCCGCGCCACCCTCTCAAACACCTTTGGAGGGTGGCGCGGATGATGCCGCTCCCTTGACTCTCAACACAGTCGCTCTCCCCTGAACGGAGACTAAGACACTACAGAATTTACAGATACCATGAAAAACTAGAACTAATCTTTTCGCGGCGAGTTGGCTACAAGCGCGCTGAACATAATCGAAATTCGCGGAGGGACCCGGCGCAAAAGTGACCACGGTGGCGCGACGGGGAAATGATCGTGCGCTGGACGGCGACGGCGCTATAGCCCCACGTTCAGCAATCGTCCGGAGCTTCTGAAAACCGTGCCTGCGACGGAACGAAGTTTGCGCTCGAGCCTACGGTTTGCCATGCTCGTTCGGACTGAGGGTTGTCCAGCCGGTCGAATCGCCTGATTTTGTCGGCGAAGCAGGATGTTTCGAGGGTGAGAAGACCGGCAATTGCTGCCCTAGTTCTGTCGGGCGCCGCGATGCTCGCGGTTGCCGCAGCGGCGCGGACTAGCGGCACGGCGATAGCGGAACATAAGGCAATCCCCAACGCCAGGCTTCGTACGGTGAATCTCTACGGTGAGGTTCCGCTCAGTTTTGAACTCAATGAGGGCCAGACCGATGAGCATGTGAAATTCCTCTCGCGCCGCCCCGGTTACACGCTGTTTCTCACGCAGTCGGAAGCGGTCCTTGCGCTTGGCAAGGGAGGCAACGAAGCCCGGATCGGGACGCTGACGGGAAAGCGCAGCGCAAAGGCCGAGCCGGTCGAAACACAAGTGTTGCGCGTCAAGTTGGTTGGCGCGAACCCTCACGCGAAGATCGAAGGCCTCGAGCAATTGCCTGGCAAGGCCAACTATTTCATCGGCAACGATCCGAAAAAATGGCGCACAAACATCCCGACCTACGCGCGGATCCGCTATCGCGATGTTTATCCAGGAATTGACGTAGTTTACTACGGTACAGGTCAAGGCCAACTTGAATACGACTTTATCGTGGCGCCGGGAACGGACCCGAAGGCGATCACCTTGCGTCTTGAAGGAGCGAAAAAGCTGCTGCTAAACGGCGAGAGCGATCTGGTTGCGACGCTCCCGGATGGCGGCCAACTCGTCCAGCATCTCCCCGCGATCTACCAGGAGCGCGATCGCAAGCGTGAGAAGATCCAGGGGCGTGTCGTGCTCCGCGGCAAGGCTACTATCGGCTTCGAATTGGCGGAGTATGATCGCCATCGCGCGATTTATATCGATCCTGGCTTGGTATATTCGACCTACCTGGGCGGGAGCCGGAATGACCAAGGCCTTGGAATCGCCGTCGATTCCGGCGGGAACGCCTACGTGACGGGAACCGCTTCTTCAGCCGACTTCCCCACCACCTCGGGCGCATTCCAATCCTTCAGCAACGCTACTGCGAACGGCAACTTCACCGCGTTCGTGGCAAAATTCAACCCTTCGGCGTCCGGCGAAGCGTCGCTGGTGTACTCAACCTACCTGGGCGGGAGCGACTCCGACCAGGGCGGCGGCATCGCGGTCGACTCCTCCGGCGATGCTTATGTGACGGGAACGACGGACTCGACCGACTTTCCCACCACCTCGGGCGCGTTCCAGATCGTTAACAATTCCGCGGGCACCCTCGTCGGCAGCAACGCCTTCGTAACGGTGCTGAATCCAACCGGCTCCTCGCTGCTGTATTCCACCTATTTGGGCGGATATCAGGGTGGCGATATTTTTTATGCATTGGGTGGGTTGAGTGGCATCGCCGTTGATGCCTCGGGCGCGGCCTATGTAACGGGCAGCACTCTGGCGATCTCCAATTCGAGTTGCGCCGGTGACGGGGCACCCTTCGATTGCTGCACCGGGCCCCGAACCGGCGCCTGCATCCCGTTTCCCACCACACCTGGAGCCTACCAGACGGTTAACAACGCCCCGGGAGGTATCAACGTCTTCACGGCAAAGCTGGATCCTTCCGCATCGGGACCGGCGTCGTTGCTCTATTCGACCTATCTGGGCGGGAATGGGGGGGTGCCGGCGCTGGCGGCATCGCGGTCGATTCCGCCGCCAACGCTTATTTGACGGGAGTTGCTGGAGCTGACTTCCCCATTACTTCAGGCGCCTTCCAGACCGTGAGCAATGGCGCGGGGGATGCCGTCAACTCCTTCGTGGCAAAACTTAATCCGTCGGCGGCGGGCGCCGCATCGCTCGTCTATTCGACCTATCTGGGCGGCGGCGGCATCAATTACCCCGGCGTCGAAACTATCGGAGACAAGGGCGCTGGTATCGCGGTCGATTCCGCAGGTGACGCTTATGTAACAGGCACTACTGTGTCTGTCTCCAACGCAAGTTGCGGCGGCAAAGGAGTTACCAGCTTTGGCTTGTACGAGGAGTGTTGTACCGGGCCGGGAACCGGCACCTGCATCCCGTTTCCCACCACCGCCGGCGCGTTCCAGGCCGTCAGCAATGGTTATACGGAACCCTTCACTAATGGCAACGCCTTCGTGACAAAATTGAATGCCGCCGGCTCGGCGCTGGTTTACTCGACTTATCTGGGCGGAAGCGGAGGTGAGTACGCCTCTGGCATCGCCATCGACTCCGCAGGCGACGCTTACGTGACCGGAGACACCGCTTCGACCTCGAATGCCCAATGCACAGAAATAAACCCCGCCCCTTGTTGCACCGGAGTTGGAACCGGCACGTGCATACCCTTTCCCACCACGCCGGGCGCATTCCAAACTGTCAACAATGCTGTCATGAACGGCGACGCCACCTCCTTCGTGGCAAAGCTGAATCCGTCAGCATTTGGCGGCGCATCGCTGGTCTATTCGACCTATCTGGGTGGCAACGGAGGTCCAACCGGGTTAGGCGACAGAGGTGTCGGCATCGCGGTCGATTCCGCAGGCGACGCATATGTGACCGGAGCTGCTTTTTCAGCCGACTTCCCCACCACAGCAGGCGCTTTCCAAGCGGTCAACAACGCTGCCACCCCTCGGAATGGAGGTGCCAACGCCTTCGTCGCTGAACTTGACCTGATTCCAGGGCCGACTCCGACCGCCACGATTAGTCCGACCGCGACCCCAACGATTAGTCCGACCGCGACAATTAGTCCGACCGCGACCGCCACTGCCACTGCGACGGCGACGCCGGTTCCCGATACGCTCGCGATCGTGCCGAGCAAGGTTTCGTTCGGCAAGCGTTCGGCTGATTCGACGACTGAACGGTCGGTGAAGGTCAAGGCGAAGAAATCGAACAAACTGCCAATCTTGATCGTGAGCATCGCCATCAGTGGCAGCAATTTTTCAACCGATGGAACCGCTCCGAACAGTTGCGCGGAAGGGGAATCGCTTGCACCGGGAACGTCCTGCAAAGTCCGGATAAAGTTTGCGCCAATTCCAGAAGGGGGCAGTGGAGAACGAATACCTCCTGATACGGGGACCCTTACGGTAACCACAAATGCCGAGACCGTTGAACCGCCCGGCGGCGTGGTTTCGCTAAAAGGCAGCGGCAACTAGCGAACCTCCGCGACCCGCGTTGTCTCGCATACCGGTCGTCGCGCGTCCCCCGCTAATATGGGTTAACATTCAATCGGTGTTTTGCAGGGGGCAGGATGGCGCTGGGAACACAAATCTCGGCGGATGAGGCGCGCCGGATTGCGCTTGCGGCGCAAGGCTTTGCGAATCCACGGCCGTCTGCGCGTCCCGACCGCCGGCATGTGCGACGCGTGCTTGCGCAAATCGGGCTCCTTCAGATCGACTCGGTTAACGTGCTGGTGCGATCGCACTACTTGCCGCTTTTTTCGCGCCTCGGTTCCTACGCGCCGGAAATTCTCGACGCGTCGTGGATCGGCTCGCCTGCCCATCGCGAGCTGTTCGAGTACTGGGGTCACATGGCGTCGCTGATGCCGTACGAATTGCATCCTCTCCTCCGCTGGCGAATGGCGGATGCGGCCGAGAATCATAAGGACAGTGACACACGGGTGGGGACTCTCAATCGGCGGCGTCCGGGCTTCATGCAGGCTGCCCTCGATGAGATCCGCGGGCGCGGTGCGTTGAGCGCTCGCGAGATCAGCGGCGCTGGCGCGAGCAAGGGCGGATGGTGGGGATGGAGCGACGGCAAGCGCGCGCTCGAGGCGTTGTTCGCCGCGGGCCGACTCGCGGCCGCGGGTCGTCGCGGCTTCGAGCGACTGTACGACCTGCCGGAGAGAGTCATTCCGGCACGAATCCTGGCCATGCCGACACCTGAACCCGAGGACGCGCAGCGAGCACTCATGCGAATCGCGGCGCGCGCGCTTGGCGTGGCCACCGAAAAAGATCTTTGCGACTACTTTCGCATCCGCATCGGCGCCGGTCGGCATCGCATCCGGGAACTGGTCGAGACCGGAGAATTGATCCCGGCGAGCGTCGAAGGATGGCCGGCGCCGGCCTACATCGAGCGCGACGCCAGGTCGCCGCGCAAGCTGGACGCGCGCGCCTTGCTCTCGCCCTTCGACTCGCTGGTCTGGGAACGCGCGCGAACCGAACGAATCTTTGGCTTCCGCTACCGGATCGAGATTTACACGCCCTCGGCGGCGCGCAAGTACGGATACTATGTCCTGCCGTTCCTGTTGGGAGATCGGCTTGTAGCCCGCGTCGATTTGAAAGCCGACCGCGCAACCCGCACGCTCCTCGTGAATGGAGCGCATTCGGAGACCGGCGTCCGACTGGGCGCGGTGGCAGAGGCGATGACACATGAGCTTACAACGATCGCATCGTGGCTGGGCCTCGAACGAATCGCGGTGACGCGACAGGGCGATCTCGCGCACAAGCTCCGCTCGACGCGCTATAAAGGAGAAGCTGGAGGCTCTGAATGATTCCTTTTGCCGGCAGTACCCTCAATCGCGCGAGCGAAAAGCGCACCGATTCAGCCTGGATCGAATCCAAACGACACGATCCCACTTCGCTGGTGCTGCCGATGTGGCAGTTGCAGCCGTTTCTGCTCGGCCAGGAAAATTCAGGGCCTCCGCTCGAGCTTGGACTGCTGACGCCGGAAATTGCGGAGCCGCTCGTGGGCGACGGAGCCGCGTGCGTCTTTCTTGGCCTCGACCGCGACCGCGCGATCTTCGCGCTCGACGTCTCGCAAGCCGACGATCCCGCGAAGACCGGGCCGCTGGCAGGACGCGGATACTTCCGCGATGCCCGCATGGCCGCGTCGTTCGTGTCGATCAAGCACGCAGCTATCATCGGTCAGGCGAAAGCGATGATCGATTGGCATCGGCGCCACGGCTTCTGCCCGGTATGCGGCGCGCCGACAAAAATAATGGACGCGGGTTACCGGCGCCTGTGCGGCAAATGCAACGCCGAGCACTTTCCGCGCGTCGATCCGGTCGTCATTATGCTCGCGACCGAGGGCGAGGCTTGCCTGGTCGGGCGTGGCAAGCAATTTCCGCCCGGGATGTTCTCCGCGCTGGCGGGCTTCGTCGAGCCCGGCGAAACGATCGAGGAAGCAGTACGGCGCGAACTGATGGAGGAAGCGTCGGTGAAGGTCGGCGAGGTGACTTACTACGCGACGCAGCCGTGGCCGTTTCCTTCATCGCTGATGATCGGATGCTTCGCCAGGGCCGAGAGCCGCGCCGTAAAGGCCGACGAGAACGAGCTCGCCGAAGTGCGGTGGATCGAGCGCAGCGTCGCACGCGAGCTGGTCCAGGGTCAGCGAGTCGATGGCATCCTCGTGCCCCCGCCCATCGCGATCGCGCATCACCTGATCAGGGCGTGGGCCTTGGGCGAGAAGTAATCTTGCCTGTTGCCCCGTGTAACTACGATGCCGCTTCGTGTGGTCCAAGGCCCACGAGTTGTTCGCTCAGTTTCCAGAGACGATCTGCCACTTGCGGATCGACCGCGTGGGGCATCACGCCGAGCGCCATCGATCCAAACTGGTTGGCCGCGAGCGTGTCGGACACCAGCGGGGCAATGTCGCTGTTCTGGCAATAGACGCCGCCCATGCCGTCGAGCTGCGGGCTGCTCGCGCACCAGACACTGGTAGCGGCACCCTGCTCGACCGTCTTCATGTTCTTCGAGGGGTCGATGATGGGATTGCCGTCCTCGTCGACGAGGCCCGCCGCGCGGAGTAGCTCCGAGGAGACATACTTCGACAGACCCGTGCTGACGATGCTGCCCGGATGGAGCGAGAAAGCACGCACGCCGTCCGCCTTGGCCCGCTCGTCCAGCGCCAGCGCGAACAGAATGTTGGCCGTCTTCGACTGGCCATAGGCCATCCACGGTACATAGTCGCGGCGCTCAAAATTCGGGTCCTCGAACACCATCGGCGCACGGCTGTGAGCCCACGCCGAAACCGCGACCACGCGCGCGCCGTTCGCCTGGCGAAGAGCAGGCCAGAGTCGCATCGCGAGCTGGAAATGCCCCAGGTGATTCGTCGCGAAATGCAATTCATAGCCTCGCGCATCGCGCGTCAGCGGCGCGCCACCGATGCCCGCGCTGTTAACGAGGATGTGCAGGGGCTCGCGAGAGGCAATAAACCTCTCGGCGAAAGCGTCGATCGACGCCGGATCGAGCAGGTCCATCGCCTCGATCTCGACGTCGAGACCTTGCAGAGCGCGCACCGCCTTGTCGCGATCGCGCGTCGGCACGATGACCCTTGCGCCGGCCGACCGCAGCGCGCGCGCGGTCTCGACGCCGATTCCGGAATAACCGCCGGTCACGATCGCGATCTTGCCGGACAGATCGACGCCCTTGATAACGTCGCCGGCAGTGGAATCGGCGCCGAAGCCGGAACCTATCGGCTTTTGTAAAGTGTCCACTCTACCTATCTACCAAATTTGAAATCCAGTTTACGCTCGGCCAGTCGGACTATGAATTCACTCAAAATCCGGACCCGATTCGATTTTGTTGATGAAGTCCGCTATAGGTTCGCCGCGCGCTCGACGATCGATCCCAGTCCTCGCACCACTTTGACGCCTTCCTCCGATACTGCTGACGCGGCGACGACCAGCCTGGTCACGCCCGCCTGGTGATATTGCTTCATCACATCGGCGCTCGGTGCCTCCGCGCCCAGCAGCACCGAGAACTCAAGCCGGTCGGGATCGCGACCGAAGTCTTTTGCCATCTTTTTGATCTGCGGAATGCACTCGCGCGCTTTCTCGGCGCTGAGGCCGCCCGGGCACCATCCGTCAGCGTAGCGCGCGACACGTTTGAGCGCGTACTTCGGATCATGCGCGCCGAGCAATATCGGCGGACCCGGTTTTTGCACCGGCTTGGGCCCGAGCTTTACCGGCGGGAACTTCACGAACTCGCCTGCGTAGCTGACGTCGTCGCCGCTCCACAGCTTGCGCAACGCTTCGACGGATTCGCGCAGATGCTGCCAGCGCCGCGCGAAGTTGACGCCCATGACTTCCGCTTCTTCGCGGAACCATCCGGCGCCAACGCCGAGAATCAGCCGGCCCTTCGAATAAAGATCGATCGATGCCGTCACTTTGGCAGTCTCGATCACATCACGCTGCGCCAACAGACAGATCGCGGTGCCGATTTTGATCCGCGAGGTTGCGTCCGCCGCGATCGCGAGTGCAACGAACGGATCGATCAAGCGCGCATAGAACTCCGGGACTTTCCCGTCGCGCGAGCGCGGGTAGTGGGTGGTATAGGTGCTCGGCACCACCATGTGCTCGGCGACAAAGAACGATTCGAAGCCCAGGTTTTCGGCCTCGCGCGCGATTGCGCCCGGATTTCCGGATTGCTCGGTGAGAAACACCAGTGCGCCAATTTTCATTGACAAATGACCTCGCTTTTGGTTTGGCCTGATGCCTTTGAATCACGTGCAACCTTAGCACCGAATCATGCCGCACCGGTCGCGCCGCGAACTTCGAGACTCGAGCTTATGATGCGCATTCTAAAGAAGCCGTTTGTGCACGCACTCCCAAACGCGATCAGAATTTCTCCTTGAACGGACGGACTTCGAGTTCCATCGTCCACGCGCTCGGATCCTGATGCGCGAGATGCCAATAGGTCTCTGCGATCGACTCGGGCTTCAGAAAGTCGCCGTCTTTCAGGCTGGGCTTCAGTCCGCGCGCTCCCGGGATGTCGATGCTTCCATCCACGTTGATCCACGCCACGTGGATACCTCTCGGACCAAGGTCGCGAGCGAGCGATTGCGCCAAACCGCGCATCGCGAACTTCGCGGATCCAAACGAGACCGACTTCGGCCCAGCCTTCACGCCCGCAGTCGCCCCGGTGAAGAGCATCGTGCCACCACCGCGCGCAATCATACCGGGCGCGACTTCCTTGGCTGCGACGAATGCCCCGAGCGCGTTGACCCGCCAATCGGCTTCGTACTGTTCGGGCGTGATCTCCGTGATACTTCCGAATGTGCCGGTGCCGGCGTTGTAGAGAAGCACTTCAGGCTCGCCGAGGTCCTTGCGAATGGCGCGAAACGCTTCGGCTATCTGCGCACGATCGCTGACGTCGCAACCGAGATCCAGCACAGTCGCCCCGCTATCCCGGACCTCGCGGGCGAGCGCTTTCAGATAGTCCGCTTTACGCGCGAGCATGGCGACCGCGTAGGCCGCAGCGAAGCGGCGGACGAGCGCGGCGCCGAGGCCAGGACCAACTCCAATAACGACCGCAACCGGTTTACTCGACGAATTATCCATAGCTGGTACACCTACCAGGAGCGTCGAAACGATTCTCTCATATTCCGCCGGACTGGTCGCGTCGATCTCAACTTGATGCACATCGACACCTGCTTCATCGCGGGCGGCGCTCGACAGACCTCAATAGTCGAAACTATCCTGTAACATCGAAAGGCACCGGATCGCGTGCAAGGAGTTCGCGATGGGCATGCTGGTCAATGGCCGATGGCAAAACGACGACCTTCGCAGCGGTGCGGGAGCCGATTTCGTTCGCCCGCAGACCGTCTTCAGGAATTGGGTGACGGCCGACGGACGCCCCGGGCCGAGCGGCGACGGCGGCTTCAAGGCCGCAGCCGGCCGCTATCACCTCTACGTCTCGCTCGCCTGCCCGTGGGCTCATCGCACGCTGATCGTCCGCAAACTGAAAAAACTCGAGGGCGCTATCTCGGTGTCGGTGGTCGATCCGTTCATGGGCGACGACGGATGGGCGTTCACCGCGCCGGATGGTTCGCTCACGCAAGGCGCCACTCACGACGACGTCAATGGCGCCCGTTATCTGCACGAGATTTATGCGCGGGCCCGGCGTGACTATACGGGTCGAGTCACGGTGCCAGTGCTATGGGACCGTGAGAGGAACACTATCGTCAACAACGAATCGTCCGAGATCATCCGGATGTTCAACTCGGCGTTCGATACCTTAGGCGCCGCAGGACATGACCTTTACCCGCAGGCAGAGCGGAGCGAGATCGACGAACTGAACGGCGTCATCTACGACACCGTCAACAACGGCGTCTACAAGTGCGGCTTCGCCAAAACACAGCAGGCTTATGAGGCCGCCTTCGCGCCGCTGTTCGCGACGCTCGAGCGGCTCGAGCATCGCCTGACGCGCCGGCGCTATCTGCTCGGCGCCAACACGACAGAAGCCGATTGGCGGTTGTTCACCACCCTGGTGCGCTTCGACGCCGTCTACTACAGCCACTTCAAATGCAACTTGCGCCGCATCATCGACTACCCGAATCTGTGGGGCTACACGCGCGACCTCTACCAGGTGCCCGGCGTCGCTGAGACAGTGAACCTTGCGCATATCAAGCGCCACTACTACGCCAGTCACGCGATGATTAACCCGACACGTATCGTGCCCCTGGGTCCTGCGATCGACTTTGCCGTGCCTCACGAGCGCGCCCGGCTCGCCAAGCAGGTCTGAGCTTCGATACGGCTCGCCACCGCTCTTGCATATAAGATGACGCGGGCCTATAAATCACGTCCGGTTTGATCGAAAAAATCTGACACATTTCGTTAGTGAATTTGGGAAGTTTGCCAAATCTGACGACCAAGCGGCGCGATCATCGCGATGGCTCCTGGCCGTCGCGACAATCACCCGGCGTCGCACGCGTCGCATGGGATGTTGAGGGGTTCCAATGAATATTCCGACGCCACCTGAAGGGGCAAATCAGTTCGAGGCGCAGCTCCTGTTGTGGAAGATCCCGCATCGACTGGTGCGCGAGATTCTGGAATATCACAGCAACCTTTCTTATGCGCCCGGCGCGATGATCTTCTGCCAGGGCGCACCCGCCGACATAATTTTCTGGGTCGTCAAAGGCATGGTCAAGGAGAGCTGCCCGAGTTCGAACGGAAACCGAATCCTGGTCAGGCTCGCGACCGCCGGCGATGTGATTGGCGGCGCGGACGAAATCGATGAAAAGGGAAATTGGGTCCGCCGCTTCGAGGCGCAGGCGCTAAGCAATTGCGTCGTCGCGATGATCACTCGCCAGCGCGTCCGCGACTTGCTGAAGTCGCTCGATCCCGCGTCGCTGCTCAAGGTTTCCGAACGGATGAACTCGACATGGTCGGGACGAGTTCACTATTACGCGTCGCTGCTGGGGATGTCGTTCCGCGAGCGGTTGGAGTTGGTGCTGGCCGAGCTGGGACGAAAATTTGGAGCGCCGGACGACGACGGCATCGCGCTGACGTTCGAGCCGGCGCACGGGGACTTGGCCGAGATGATCGGCAGCTCGCGGCCGATGGTGAGCCGGCTGATGGCGGACCTGATCAAGCAGGGCGAAATCGCCCGGCGGGGACGACTCTACATTTTGTTAAATGGCGGTACGATCGCCGTCGAGGCAAGCCGCAACGCCCCCGCGCTGGCGACGCCGCCCGCGGAACATCACGAGCGGATTCGCGCCGGGTCGCGACGCGGTCGCAAGGCGGCGGCATAGAGTTTCGCGCGGCGATCGCGCACTTCCAGACAGAAATCCGGTCCTCCACTGCTGCCTGTTCGGTGGCAGATTGCCAAAAATAGGGCATCATCGAGCCGGATGCCCGGACACAATTGCGCTGACTTCCTTGGGTGCAGCGTCGATTCGCTCGGAGCTCGCCGGTTGGCGTGAAGATTGCTTCAAAATATTTCGGTGGTCAGGTTCGTCCAATCAATCAACCGTCAACGACAGGAGCGAACGTCATAATGATTGCTAGACGTATCTTCGAACCACAGATTCCCAAATCGGTCGCCCGCGCCTATGACGGAGTGCAGGCGCTGGTCGCACCCGACAGCGCTGCATCGCTCGAGGAACTGCAGGCCGCGGTCGAATATCTGCTCGATAAGGTGAAGGCCGCGCGCGCCCTCGATGGCTCAGTCGCCGTCAAGCGCCGCCTCAACTAAAGCACTTCCTTTCTCAGTTCCGGGAATACTTTCGATACCTTGTTCAGCAGGTAGTCGCCGTATGTCCCACGGATCGTGGCCAGGTCGGTGCCATCCCAGCGACGCGCGTTTCGCCGCCTGCTGGTGGCTGACGGATCGGGTGTGAGTGCTGCAATTGGCGCAAGCACCGCATCGCAGCTCGGGTCCAGGAACAGCGGCATCGAGATGCGATCCTGCATCGAGACGTTGCGGACGCGATGCAGCGCCGACACGTATCGTCCGCCCGTCAACCGCTCGAGCATGTCGCCGACATTGCAGACGAACGAATCGGGCACCGGCGGCGCCGGCAACCATCCGTCCCGATGCCAGACTTCGAGGCCGCCAATCTCGTCCTGCCGCAGCAGCGTCAGCAGTCCGTAGTCGGTGTGCTCACCCACGCCGAGTTCATTTTCGTGGGCGTCGGCTGTGGAAGGCGGGTAGTTGAAGATGCGAAAGAGCACGGTCGGGTCGCGGGTGTATCGCTCGACGAAGTATTCCGGTGCCAGCCCAAGACCGGCGGCAATTCCCCTCAGCAATAGTTGGCCGACGCCAGTGACTTCATCGATGTAGGTCAGCAGGGCCTCGCGAAATCCGGACAACGCGGGATAGAGATTCATGCCGTGCAGCGGCACGCCGTCGCGAACCCGCGCGTCGTCCGGCCCCAACTCGGTGCCGAAGTAGATTCCTTCCTTGCGATCGGGCCGGCCCGAGGTTAGCTCGCCGTCCACCGGGAAGTAGCCGCGCCACGCCCGCCCGCCGCGCGCCATTTCGATCGCGAGTTTCTGTTCCAGTGGCAAGTCGAAGAACTCGCGAGCGAGCGTCATCAGCCGCGCGGACAACGCAGGATCGATTCCATGGCCCGTCACGTAGAAAAACCCAAACTCGCAGCAAGCGCGGTCGAGAGCCGCGCCCACGTTAGTCAGGTCTAGAGCGCCACGGCGAAGCGACGCGATGTCGATGATCGGAAGGCTGTCAGTCAAGTTTGTCAACGGCTTAGATGACGACGTCACTTAAACACGCTCGTCATCGGAGCCTACCGCGCCCGACGCCGGGAGAACAACCAACTACTGCAAAACGGTGGGATCGATTACCCGCAGGCCGGCAAAATATCGACGGTAAAAACCCCTGTCGCGGGTCAGGAGTCGATCGGCGACGACGAGCGCGTGAGCGCCGATCAGAAAATCCGCCGCGATCCGGTCGCGCGGGCCGCCACCGGCTCGGTAGCGGCTCCAAGCCTGCGCCGCCTTGATCGCCGCCTCTTCATTCATCGGCAAAAAGGAGGCGGGCAGCTTATTCATCGCGTCCCGAAAACCTCCGGGATCGCCAAACACCGTCGCAGTCTCCGCCCATACCACCTCCGAAGCGACCAACGCTCCTTCTCTCAAGCAGCGCCGCAACGCCTCGGCGGAGACCAGCGAAAACTTTGGATCCGCACCGAACACGTCGAGCAGGACGTTGGTATCGACAGCCGTTATCACTGCCTGCCGCGAAGTTGTGCCATCACGGCATCAGTGTGGATCTTCTTACCGAGGCATCCGTAAACCTCGGCGACCGGATCCGCACCTCCGCTTTTGACTGCGATCAGGCGTCCGCGTTCTTCGCTGAACTCCAGGATCGTCCCGGGCTTCACTCCGAGCCTGTCCCTCAGCCGCTTCGGAATGGTTACCTGGCCGCGTTCGGCAACGCGCGCCTTCATACTTCTCATGTATGTAATTATAATCGATCTTACGTACTATTGAAAACTAGGCTGAGCAGCTGAAACACCTACAGCGGAAGCGGACCGGTCTCAGTCTCCGCCCCTACCGCCTCCTCCGTGACCATCTAGGTGTTGACCTTGACCAGCGTTCCTTGTCTCAAGCAGCGGCAACGGGCCGATGTTACCCGCGTTATCGATCGCACGAACTGCGTAGCGCTTCACGCCTTTCATGTGCGGGACCGATATTACCTCGGAAGCGCCGGACGCCTGCGGCGTCGCGCTGACAGTGATTTCCTGCGCGGAGCTGAAATTCGACTGAGTAATCGGCTTGGATGACGCGAACACCTGGTAGGAGGCTGCCGTGCCTGATTTCCAATCGTCACCCACGGCGGTGAAACTGAGAGTATCGGTAGCGCCGCCGAATGTAACCGCCAAATCGTCAATTGCCGACGGCGGCCGCGTGTCGTCGCCGTAGTGCCCGGTGTTGCGATCGTTCTGATGCCAGTGCCACGCCTCGTGATTCGCGGAAGCCAGGCCGGCCGTCGAGTAGATGTGGAGAAAACCCTCGCGGGTCGTTACCGCCACGTCGACTGTCCCCACGCCGGTCAGATCACCCACTGCCGGAGTGGCGAGCGACCACCCTCCCGTCCATTGTGGCCATCCTGCCACGGCGGCACCGGTCACGCCGTCGAAGCCATGCAGCGCGGCCGAGTCGGCGCTGAGAATAATATCGGGGGTTCCATCGCCGGTGATGTCCGCAATCGCAGGCGCGCTGAAAAACGCCAGCCCCTGAATATCCTGGGTATATTCAGGCAGGTTTGCGCCGGTGATTGGATCGGTTACCGAAACCGCCGAGCGCAGCCTAATCCCCTGTCCCGGTGTTGATTCAAGGCCCTCGAGTATGCTGAACACATCCACCCCAGCTTCGACGATCTGCGGGGTCGCGCTACCCAGCAGGTTCCCGATCGAGGGTGAACCGGTAAACCGAATCATCGGCGATCCATCGTCGGGAATTGCTCCTGGGTCTTCTGTAAACGCAAGGCTGGGAGTGGCCAACGGAATTATGTAGTTGAGAAAAAATTCCGGACTGGCGATTGCGGTCGGACCGCTCGGCAGTGTCAACGCGGCGGGGGTCTGCACCCCGATCGTTACGAAATCGGTCGCGGTGCCGTAACTCTGCGCGAGCGCGTCGAGCTGCAGCGGAAAATTCGCGATCAGGTTGCCGGTCGACGAAAATGCGGTTACATAGTTCACCACCGTCGAGCCCTGCACGGTGTCCTGCAGGCCCACCAGCACATCGGGATGCCCGTCGCCGTCGATATCCACGAGAGTCGGCGTAGTCACGATCTTCGGATCGTGAGTGGCAGTTCCAAAGGACGGGATCGAAGAGGCCGGCAGATCAGCCGCATCGACAGGCCAGCCCGGAACCGGCGATCCGTCGGGACGCCACGCGTAAATCTTCGCGTCCCATCCGGGCATCACGATATCGAGCTGTCCCGTGCCCTCGAGGTCGCCGAGTGCGGCGCCGCCGAACGATCCCGTCATCGGGTTGTACGAATTGGGCGTGTTCGGCGGAGGCACCGACTGCCGTTCGACGCTGCGGTCGGTGAAGACCGGAAATCCGGGGCGCAGGTTTCCGGCGCCGTCCCATGCATACGCGAATCCATCGTCGGTGGTGGCGACAATCTCGAGCGCGCCGTCATGGTCGAGGTCTCCGACCGCGAGCGGGCTCTCGATCGGCTGGAGGGGAAACGGGAGCTGTTTCGACTTCCACGCGGGCGACTTCAGATAGTTGAACTGATACGAAGGATCGACGCCTCGGGCAAGATTGGTCATCACGGGAAAGCCCGGCGCCTCGCTGCCGTCGGGACGTATCGCGTGCACGCTGCCGTCGGAGCCCGCGACAATCGTGTCGAGCACGCCCCGCCCTTCGATGTCCGCCATCGACGCGCCCGCTTCGAGCGAAGTTCCGAAGCTCAGCGGAAAGCCGGCCAGCTCCGCGTCGTTGTGGCGCAAATGAAAGACCCGCCGGTCTTCGCCAATCAATCCCTGGTTGTCGGTGACGACCACCCTCAGTGTCACGTCGTACTGCTCGATCGAAAGACGGTCGGGCGTCGGCGCGGTGTAAGCGCCGGTCGAGAACGACGCGGGAATCTGCGTCAGGTCAAAAGATTCGCCGAGCGTCCGCAGCTTTGCTCCGTTCGCGCTGCCGCTGGCGATGGTGGTGAACGCGTTATCGAGCGGCTGCGGTCCCAGTCCGAATTGCAGTTGCCACGTGAATGAGCGTGCGCGCTGCGCGCCGACGGTGATTTCCACCGGAAGCGACTTGGTGACCGTCGGATCGACCTCGTCGTACCAGTTCGGCGAGTCGATGTCCGCCGTGGGAGGAATCTTTCCGTTGTGCACCGCCTGCATCGCGAGGAACAGGTTGGGCCGGCCGTATCCGTACTGGATGTTGAAATCCGCGCCCGGCAGCCCGGGGAAACATCCGCTGCACGGCGTGTAGTTGATCGGCGACGCGGTCGAGCGCACGACCTGCTCGACTTCGTTGGCGTTGAGCGCTCCCTTTATCTCGTGCGAATCCGCAGCATCGAGTCCCGCACTCGCCACCATCGCCGCGACGCCCGCCATCGAGGGCGTGCCGGTCGAGGTAGAACCGTCCTCGTTGGGCGCGCTGAACAGCGAATGAGGACCGTACGAGGTCAGCGATGAGCGCGAGCGGAAAGTGGTCGCGGCCAGGTCGCCGGGCGATGAAGTCCCCGAGCGATTGGACTGATCCGACACCAGCGAATTGCCGGGCCATACGTGGGCCAGCCCCATCCCCTCGGTGTGGTCGGCCGATTCGAAATCGTTGCTCGCCCACACCACCACCACGCCGTGCTGGTACGCATATTCGACCGCGCCCGCGAGCGCCGGCGCTTGCCCCGTGGCGGAAACCGTGACGTCGATTACCCTTGCGCCCGAGTCCACTGCGAATGCGATCGCCTCGGCAACGCGATCGGGGCGATCGATCGCTTCGTCGCCCGCCTTCACCATGAGCAGGCGGCAGTTCGGGCAAATCCCGGCGCCGGCGAAATCATTATTGGCCTCGGCGACCGCCTGCGCCGACTCGCCGTCGGAATGTCCGTAGGTACTCTGGTCGGTCTGCGGATCGTTGGTATCGCGATGAAAATTCCATCCTGAAATATCGTCAATGAAGCCGTTGTGGTCGTTGTCCTTGCCGTCACTGAACGCGACGATCAAATCCTCCGCGGTGATTCCGCCCGCGTCGGGATGGAGCAACGGGCGCGCGATGCGAGGATCGTTCGCATAGTCATCGACGGTGAGCACGCCGTCTCCGTCCAGGTCGTAGCTGTCGTTCGGTTGCAGACAACCGGGCGAATGTCCGTGCATCGTCGAGCCGTCGGCATTTTCGGGCGCGGGCAGCTCACCGCAATTGAGATAGACCTGGCGGCGAATATCGGTGCTCGAGTTCAGGCGCCAGTTCACGCCGCCCTCGATGTACGCGAGGATGACGTCGCTGCGGCCCATTCCGAACGACGCCCACGCCTTGTTCACGCTCATGCCCGACGCGCCCTCGGGATCGGTTGCAACCGGCGCGCTCTCCGGTATGCAGTCGTAGAGATGCCATTGTTCGGAGTTGAAGGTCAGTCCGCTGAGTGGATTGCGCTCGGCAGGCGCATAGCTCGGATCGTTGGGACCGCTGATCGCACTGGTGCACAGATTGCCGTCGGCGGCGGAAGTCAGCGACTGAGGTAACGCGGCAATCGAAAGCAAGCAGACCAAACCAACGGCGGCAATGCGCATCAAAAATCCCCCACGGATTAAATTGGACGAATCGTGTCACAAGCCTGCGAATTCGGAAAGTCAATCGAAACGGTTCAATGCCTTTCCAATAGCTGACCAGTTGCAGCGCTGCTCGCGCATCCCCTGACTGAAGTTCAAACCGACCCTGGGGCTGGGTTCGAGTGATGCATTTTTGCTCCGGCCAGGTGATCTACTTTTTGCTCCGGCGTTGAAAAAAGACACTGGACGCCCGCCGCACAATCTAGTATTTGAGAAAGTGCAGGCTGGGTTTTGCCCCCCTTTACCCAGCTGGCGTTCGGGCTGGCGTTTCACCACGCTGGCCCGTTCTTTTTTCTACACGGATCCCCTTCCCAAATTTGGAAGGAGTCGGGTTGGCTACAAATTGGCTGCTTGCGGCTTGATCAGCACGGCGGATGCCAATCGAAAACCACTTTGTAGTTATTTATGTCGAGCGGGCGGCGCGTGGCCAAGAGTGCGGAAGAACCGCCATTTGGTAGCATCGATGTGACAAATAGTGTGTAGGCGAAACCTGACGCATCGCGCGCGCCAGTCAGGAGATTGTTTGCTACTGCGACAGGAGCATCTGGGAGCTGCTGGTCAATGTCAGTGGCACTGCAGACATGAACGGTATTTGTTGGGTGTAATTGTATGTGATCGTGACCAGGGCATCCTGCTGCTGCGGAAGGTTCGGATCGGTCGGATAGCTGACCGTGACGTTGGTCGTGCTTAGAAAAGGCGCGAAGTTCACGGCGAACTGCTGAACGGTCAGGGGGAAGTTTCCGCTGCCTGCCGGGTTCTCGCTCCCCGGACTATGAACAACCGCGTAGCGAGCAGCTTCCCGCGCCGCCATGCTGACGGTGGTATATCTATAAATCACGATACCCATTTCGACAATTGCAAAGAGTGACAATAAAAAGACCGTCGCCACCTGCGCAAACTCACCCAGCGTTTGGCCTGAAGGTCTCCCGCTCAGCAATGAAAACCCCTTCTTCATCATTGCTGAACCTGCATTATCGCTTGCCCGGTCAGCGTGTATGAATGCGGAACACCGGGATAATTCAGGATGGTACTATAGGTTGCCGAGGTATTGACCGTTACATAAGTCGCCGTCGAGGTGTGGCTGCAGTAAGTTGAGGAAATTGTAGAACACGCCGTGACAGACCCCGCCGGGGTCTCACAGGTGCACTGTGATGCGGTCGGGTTCAGGATCGTCTTGCAGGTCGCAAGCACACTGATGCCATAGTCATCGCATGCCGCCTGCTGCATCCCTGTCGGATTGGCCGCGTCGGTAGTAGTCTGCGAGCCGAATTGTGCGCCGGCGCGCGCCGCGTTGTTTACGGCGACGCTGACGAAGAAGACGCGGGCGAAATCTGCTACTACGACCAGCATGAGCGCCAAAACGGGCAGAACCAACCCAAACTCGACCGCGCTCTGGCCCTTTTCAGAAAGCCAGCGTCTCCGCTCTTTCGGCTTTTCCGTTTTGAAGCGCACGCTATTCGTAAAGCCTGCTGACTGTGATCGCTGGTGTTTGGCCTGCCCCCCCTGTGGCACCGCCGCCCAGATAAGCGCTGCCGCCACTGACGGTAAGGGTAAAGGCGACCAGATCCACATTCTCAGGAGTGGTCGAGCTGCCCCCTGAAAAGACCAGCGGCGTAGTGGGGAAGTACAGCGCTCCATCAAAAGTCGCGGTGCTGGTCCCTGATATGGTGTTCTGCTGGTTGAGGTCGCCGGACGGAAGCGACGGATCCTGGAAGAAGAGAATCCCATTGAGCGAGCCGCTGGTTGGAGCCGTAAGATCCGTCGAGCTACCACCGCTAAATACGATGGGTTTGTATTGGCCCGCGTTACCGACGTTATCGGCTGTTGGATCTCCCGACGTCCAAACGGTGTTGAAAAAGGTGACTCCAGTTCCAACCAGGTTTGAGCTACCGTTTACCTGCAGACCCCCACCGAGCAAAACGTAGGTGCCGGGATTGAGATTGAGCGACTTGCCGCCACTGACCGTGATGCCGCCGCAGTAAGTGCCCTGGCTAATCGTGTCACCGCCTGTCGAGGTGTAGCCTTTGCCCTTTGAGCCCGATGAACCAGTACTCGCTGTGCAAGCGGCCACTGTAGGCACGTCCCCGTTCGTCACCAGATAGTGCAATGGATCCGGAACAGGTGCAATGTTGGGCACGTAAGCGGGGGTGACGCCCGACCCTGCCTGGCTTTCACTACTAGCGACGACTCCAACCGACCCTGCGGTGAGAGTCGAACCGCCGCTGACGACCAGTCCACTGGTGCTGTCAGAATCAACTGCAACACCGCAGTTCGCCTTGAAGTCTGAGCCGCCGCTCGCGACGAAGGCATTCTGTGCAGTCGGGGCGAGAATGGTTACGCAGTTAGGTGTCGGCGCATACCCAGCGACCGCCGTGGCGCCCACGTTAACCGTGCTGAACCCAAGCACGCGCATAAAATATGTCGGAACGGCTTCCGCCACGCTAACCTGGACGTAGATCCCGTTGCTCGGGTTAGGGGGAGTTGCGGGCGCCCCAACCGTTACGGTCATTCCATTTGCGCCGCCGTTGGTATAGCCGTTGAGCGTAGCGACGTCTGCGGCGGCACTTGTGCAAGCTGAAACGCTGCTGCAACTGCAACCTGAAGTAGTGCCGCAAGCCTGCTCGACTGCATTAGATCCGGCTATGGCCGCCGCATCGGCCGCCGTCTGCATGTTGCGCCGCGTCGCATAGAGAGAGCCAATATCCACTGCCAGTGCGGCCATCGCGATGATTACGAAGATTGCGCCCGCGACCAGCGCCACAACCTGCCCTGATTCGAACTTCCGTATTCTGAGCATTTTCTAACCTGAGAAATTCATTCCCATTGAAGAATTCTTAGTGAGTTCTCGAAATACTGACCGGAAACAGCCCTGGAGTTTTCTTAACTCCACGGCCCCCTCTTCGTCACGATTTTATGAATCTCGACGACCCGCCTGTTCACCCTTCGACGCCTTAGGGTTAACGGTGCTTTTACCCTCTCTAGGGACTTTCCTGCAGTCATAATTAGCATTCCGCGACTCGAACGGCAAATGCCTGCCGGTCAAATGAGGCGATATTCCCTACACTCAGTAGGTTCCGGCGGGAACCGACGAGATTTCCGGGCTGGACTCCGAACAGACACCGGCGGCTTGCGCCGACCGATCTGTATATCGCGCAGGCTCCGAAAGCGCCGAAAAGCTTGCAGTTTTGCCAGGAAGTCCGGTCAACCTTGCTGGCGGCGCATCCGTTCTGTAAATTAAGACTCTCTTTTATCAGTGATATGAAGCGCTATGTGGCAGTCAGAGTGTCGGCGGATGCCACGAGCGGGTGGTGCGATTCGTGAAAAAGTCTATTTCCCCGGAGTCCATAGTGGTCGTGTCGCAGGATCAGGTTTCCTGCGATCTCGCCGGCGAAGCAGCCATTCTGGAATTGAAGACCGGCACCTACTTCGGACTTGACGAAGTCGGCGCGTCGGTCTGGAACCTGATCGCTCAACCGCGCCGGGTCATCGAAGTTCGCGATGCATTGCTCGCGCAGTACGACGTCGAAGCGGAGCAATGCGGCCGCGAACTGATCGAGCTGCTCGACGCGCTTCACGAGCGTGGGCTGATACAGGTCGCGGAAGGGCCGCGTCGCGGATGAGACGGATCGCCAGGTTCTTCGCGCTGGCTCCGTCGGACCGGGCGCTGGTCCTGAGGACGCTGGCGCCGTTGATCGCGATGCGCGCCGCGACGTGGACGGTGACGTTCGCGCGGGTGAAGCGGATTGCGGACGCGATGAGCCGGCCGATGCGCGCTGACGCAACCGCCGCCCAACCTTCACCGGAGCGGATTGCGTGGGCCGTGGCTAACATGAGCCGGGTCGTCCCGCGCGGCCGCAACTGCCTGGTCCGCGCGCTTGCGACCGGTATCGTGCTCAAGCGTTACGGCTATCCGAGCGAACTGAGAATAGGCGTCATGAAGCCCGACGGCGGCTTCGCGGCACATGCATGGCTCGAGAGCGGCGGCAGCGTGGTGATTGGGGATTTTCAACTCGACCAATACGTGCCGCTGACCGCGCCGGGCGCCGGCGGTATTTCGTCAATGAGCCAGGAGTAATGGACCAACCGCCCAAATTCGACGCGCAGTTAGCGCTCGCTTGCATGATGTTCATCCCGCCCTCGATGCGGAGTTCGCGAGTCGCGGCGATGCTGGTCGAGGCGATGCGAAATCCCGAGTTCGCTCGCGAGCTTCAGGAGCATCCCAGGGCGGTGTTTGAACGGCGCTGTGGGCAAATCATACCGGCCGCCACCAGCATCGAAGTGCACTTCTCGACGGCGGACTCAATTCACCTGGTTTTGCCGCTATCTTCAAGGTCCGCCGAGCCCGCGCAGACCACAGTCGAGATTACCGATGAGGATCTGCTTTCTGAAAGACTGTCCGACGCTGACCGGCTCACTGCGGTTGCCAAGTGGCCGCCCCCGGACGGCTACCTGAAGGCAGGCAAATGAAAGCCGCGGGCGCGCAGGCGCCTGGACTTACGCGCCGCGATTTCCGAGCCTGAACTGCCGATGTTTCAGCAGCTCATCGATCCGGTTTCCGTAGCGACGTTCCGGTCCGAATATTGGGAAAAGCAGCCCCTCTATGTGGCGAGACCCACGCCGGAGTGGTGCAGCGAGATGCCTTCGATTGAAGATCTCGATGCGATCATCAGTCACACGTGCGCCCCCGAGGACTTCTCCAAGGAGCACCTGGCGCGCACCGATGACTACGGCGTCGAGACTTATCCAATCGAGAGAGGTCCGGACGGACGCCCGGACATGTCGGCGATCTATCGAGCCTACGCCACGGGCTGGACCATCGTCGTGCACAACCTGAATCGGCGCAGCACCGCGGTTGCGCGGCTCGCGGCCAGCGTCGCCAGCGAAATCGGGTACAACGTCCACGTGAACCTCTATTGCACACCTTCCGATTCCCGGGGACTCCGGGCGCACGCCGACTCGCACGACGTCATTATGCTCCAACTCGAGGGTCGCAAGTCGTGGCGCGTTTTCGCCCCGCAGTACCTTCTGCCCCTGGCGCCGCAGAGAACTGTGGTGAAACACGATAAACTTGGCGCTCCCGTCCTCGAAGCAAGCATGGAACCCGGGCATATCCTCTATATGCCGCGCGGATATATTCACGAGGCACTGAGAACGTCAGCTCCGTCGATGCATCTGACGATAGGCATCAGCCCGCTGCGATGGCTGGACCTGCTGGAAGCGGGTCTCCACGCTGTGGCAGAGCGTGATGTGCGTTTCCGCCACGCGCTTCCATCGTTTGAGCCCGGCGACGAGCCGGGGGCCGACGAAGTGGCGCGCGAATTCGCTTCGCTCTTGCAAGCCGTTCAGGACCGCAATGTCGTCCCGGACGCAATCACGCGCGTCCTGGGTGATCGCAACCGGGAATTTCTGACCTCTCCCGATCCTCATTTCAACTCTATCGAGCAGGCACGTTCTCTCTCAGGCCGAACCGAGGTGGAACGACGCCTGGGATGGCGTACTAGAATAATCCGTGACGATACGCGGGTGTCTATCGAGTTCGGTACTCGCAGCGTGAGTGCTCCCCTCAGCGTGGCCTCGGCGCTGGAGTTCGTCTCGACGCACCGACGATTTCGAGTGGACGATCTGCCCGACGGGCTAAGCCAGCAGTCGAAAATCGTACTCGTTCGCCGCCTGATTCACGAAGGACTGCTCAAGATCGCTGCGCCGCAAACCGAATAAACCCTACATTCTGGCGCAACAATCGACTTCGGGAAGAGATCCCCTACAAATTCAAGAATTCAGAGGCTGTACACTGGGATGGGACAACGGTAACATGCATAGACTTGTTATTCTGTCTCTAAAATCAGGAGAGCGGTGGCAGTTACAATTTCCAACGAGTCACGGGTCGTCGTGTCTAAAGACCAGATTCCGTGCAATCCGGGCGATGAGGCGGCGACCATTGTCACCTGGAAGAACGATGTTTACTACGGCCTCGATCCGGTAGGCAAACAGGTTTGGCAGCTGCTCCAGGAGCCCACCACTCTGGCGCAAATATGCGACATCTTGAAGGCCGACTACGACGTCGAGCCCGCACAACTTGAGTCCGATATTCGAGAACTCCTGGAACAGCTGGCTGAGCAGGGACTGGTCGAGATCACGCAATGATGTACCGGTACCAGCTCTATGGAATTCATTTGCGAAGCGATATCGAGCTTTTCTTCGCGCGAGACACTCCGGTCGGAGAGGCAGACGTCGACCTGCTCAGCGCAACCGAGAGCTTCTTTCGCGAGGCGAGGCGCGATGCGGTGCTGATACCCGACGCGGAACGCTGGTACGAATACGCGATACTGGAAAACGACCGGATCTACCTGCGTTGGAAGGATCAGTTCGAATTTCTGGTGGATAGCGATGGACGCCGGATCTGGTTCGGCTGGCTCGGCGCGGACTCGCTGGAAACCTTGCGAGTTTACATTTTAGGGCGCGCGCTGTCTTTTGCCCTGGTCAAGCAAGGCTTCGAGCCGATTCATTCGAGTACGGTTGTGTTGGATGGCGGCGCGATCGCATTCCTGGGTGAGAGCGGATTCGGGAAATCTTCGCTGGCGGCGGGATTTGTCCGCGATGGCTACCGGTTGCTCACCGACGATCTCCTGATGGTCTCGCAGCGATGCGGCCGCCCGGAAGCACAGCCGGGTCCGCCCCGAATCAAGGTGTTTCCGTGGGTGGCGCGCCACTGCCTGGGCCGAATTGGCGAAGGCGTTCCGATGAACAATTGGACCGAAAAGTTAGTGCTGCCGCTTGGCGAGGATCAGCACCAGACCCATCCGGTGCCGCTGCGGACTTTCTACGTGCTCAGCAGTCCGCGCAAGGTCTTCCGCAAGCAGGGTATTCAGATCGCTACGCTTTCACAGCGCGAGGCGTTCATTGAGCTGATTCGCCATACTTTCAACTATGTGCTGACTGATCCCAAACGTCAGCAACGACTCTTTTCCAAATCGCTGCAGCTCGCTTCTCAAGTACCAGTGAAACGAATTTCCTATCCAAGAGATCTCGCCTTGCTCCCGCAAGTTCGCCGACGGATCGTCAGTGACCTCGCCGATGGCGTAGGAGCCAGTGATGAGAAGATTTCTGTCAGTGCGTGAGAAGGGTCTTACCGCTCTTGAATCTTAATTCGGCATGAGTGGAATCGTCGGCATAGTTAATCTGGACGGCGCACCGGTTGACCGTCGATTGCTCACGCAGATGACCGATCATCTTGCGGTGCGTGGTCCCGATGCGCAAAACACGTGGCTCGAGGGCAGCGTCGGCTTCGGCCATACAATGCTACGGACCACCCTGGAGTCCGAGCGGGAGCATCAGCCGTTCAGCTTGGACGGCCTGGTCTGGATCACAGCGGACGCGCGGATCGATGATCGCGAGAACCTGGTCGCGAAGCTCAAATCAAAGGGTCAGGAGGTCGTATCCTCGGCGCCTGACGTCGAACTCATCCTGCACGCATATCACGCCTGGGGAGAACAATGCGTCGAGCATTTGCTCGGCGACTTTGCATTCGCGATCTGGGACGGACGTGTCGGACGTGTCTTTTGCGCTCGCGATCATCTGGGCGTCAAGCCTTTCTACTATTCTCGATCCGGCCAAACCTTCGTTTTCAGCAATACTCTGGATTGCGTGCGGCGGCATCCGAATGTCTCCAGCAAGCTGAATGAACTGGCGGTCGCCGACTTTTTGCTTTTCGAAGTGAACCAGGACGCCGCCACGACGATTTATTCGGACATCCAGCGCATCGCGCCCGCCCACACCCTCACCGTATCGAAAGACGATTGCCTCTCGCGCCGTTACTGGACGATGCCGATCGATGAGCCGGTGTATTACAAGCGTAACTCGGATTACGTGGATCGCTTCAGAGAGTTATTGACGCTGGCGGTCCGGGATCGAACGCGCACCCCCTGGATTGGCGTGTTCTTGTCGGGCGGACTGGACTCGTCATCGCTGGCGGCGACCGCGTGCCAGTTATCGGATCGGCGCCCGGCCGTCGAGGCCTTTGCCGCCGTTTTCGACCACCTGATTCCGGATGAAACGCGTTACTATTCCGGGTTGGTCGCCGATCACCTCGGCATTCCGATTCACTACGGCGTGCGCGATAACGAGTCGCTGGATCCGCAGTGGGAACGCCGACCGCTGCGAACCCCTGAACCCATCACGGCGCATTCCGTCAGGCTCGCGCAGAGACTGGAGCAGTATCGCAGCCTGGCTGATAACGGACGTGTGTTTTTCTATGGAGAAGGCCCTGACAATGCGCTCACGTACGAATGGCGATCGCATCTCGCTTACCTGGCGCGAGGGCGCCGGTGGACCAGACTGATGCGAGACACTTTCCAGCACGCGATCGCGCACCGGCGGATTCTTCCCGTGTCAGCTATTCTGTCCAACCGCAAGCGAAGCGGCGGCGAAGCGAGCAAAGCGGGGTTTCCGCCCTGGCTCGACGATGCGTTCGCATCGAGGACCAATGCGCGTGACCGCTGGGAGACCATCCGATCCCCCGCGGATTCGCCCCATCCGGTCCGTCCGGTTGGGTTTCAGTCACTCGCGAGCCCGCTGTGGCAGAGAATGTTCGAGTCCGTGGATCCGGGCTTCACTGAGGCTCCGGTAGAATACCGGCATCCCTATGTTGACCTGAGACTGCTCAGGTATATGCTTTCGGTGCCATCTCTGCCATGGTGCCGTCGCAAGTATCTGATGCGCCAGGCGATGCGCGATGTTTTACCCGAGGAAGTGCTCCGTGGGGACAAGGCACCGCTGTTGGAGTCTCCCGTATTTCAAGCGGCTCGGCAGACAGGTATGCGGCCGCTGATTCCGACCGGGGAATTGCTCAAGTATGTGAACCCGCAGAAGGTGCCAGGCACCTTGGCCCGCGACGCGACGGAGTTCTGGTTGAACCTTAGGCCGGTTGTTCTTAATCATTGGTTGTGGTGTTCTGAAATCGCGAACTGAGAATTCAGGAGGAAAGAAGAAATGGTTTTGGAAAATCAGAAAGAGGCTGAATCGATCAGCCCCGAAGGAAAGAAGCCGTATCGCAAACCTCAATTGCAAATCTACGGCGATCTCGGCTCCCTGACCGGACACCTAACCACGGGTAAGCAGGAAGATCATTTCTCCCCGGGGCCTGGCGACAGGACTTGAGGCGACCTTAGCAATCAGGATGTATGATCTCGTAACCTACGGAAAAATGGTCGCCGACAAGGGGCGTACCTCATCCTACGACCGAGCGTTGCAGGCCAACATCCGGCCGGGGTCGGTGGTTCTGGATATTGGAGCCGGACCCGGCATCCTGACCTTTCTTGCCTGTCGTGCCGGCGCCGCGAGAGTTTATTCAGTCGAACCTGATGACGTGATTCAGTTGGCCCGGCAGCTCGCGGCAGACAACAGGTTTTCGAACCGCATCGAATTTATTCAGGCAATGACAACCGAAGTCGATCTTCCCCAGAAGGTCGATGGAATCGTGGCGGACATTCGCGGCCGCACCCCGCTTTACAAGAAGAGCATCGTCTCGATTCTTGATGCACGCGACAGATTTCTAAAGCCCGAAGGCTGGATCATTCCGGCACGCGACACGATATGGGCTGCGCCTGTCTCTTCGGTCGAGCTTTATGAGAAGTTCGTCGGCGCATGGAACAACGAGTACCAATTCAATTTCGTCCACGCGCGTCTGAAAGCGGTGAACAACGTCGACGGAGTTCAACTGAACGCTCGAGACCTGGTCGCGGCACCGCAACGCTGGGCGGTGCTGGACTACAAGAGTCTCGACGCCGTCAACTTTGCCGGCGAGATGCGGTGGACCATGGACCGCGCCGCCTGCGCGCACGGGCTGTGCACCTGGTTTGATTGCGAAACCGCCGCAGGGATAGGGTTTTCCAATTCGCCGGCCTCGGACGAGCAGCACATTTACAAGCAGCTGTACTTTCCCTGGCCGGAAGCCATCGAGCTGATAGCTGGCGACCAGATGCAGCTCCGCCTGCGGGCCGACTCGGCACAATCGGACTACGTATGGTCATGGGAAACTCGGGTGATGCGGGGCGAGCGAGTAACTTCCGAGTTTCGGCAGTCAACCTTCAGTGGCGTGCCATTCGCGCCGGACCGCCTGCGCAAACGTGAGCATAGGTTTGTTCCGGAACCCAACGAAGACTATTGGATCGACAGGCGGGTGCTCGACCTCATGCAGCAGAAACGTTCACTCGACGAGATCGCGAAGGCGCTGGTCGCGGAGTTTCCCGCGCGCTTCAAGAATTGGAGCGCCGCCCTGACTAAGGCGGGAAATCTATCCGAGCAATATAGCAAGTGACTTTCGAGTAGCGGCAAGGTTTCGATGAAACAGTCTGCCGTGATTGCGTCGCTATATTTTTCTGTCGAGCGCCTCGCACTGTGGATCAGCAACGCAAGTGCTGCGTTGCTTCAAGGTCTGTTCCTGGGGCTGCTGAGCTACGACCAGTTGGAGCGGCTTACAGAACAACGGTACTTGCAGCGGTATGCTCGCTACTCGGACGAGTCCTATCTGAACTCCGGCCTTTTTATCTGGGAGCAAGAGGCGATTCGACGTTATTTCCCACCCGGTGGCCGGATTCTGGTGGCCGCGGCCGGTGCGGGTCGAGAGATGCTCGCCCTGGCGAATTCCGGTTTTCAGGTGGACGGCTTTGACTGCTGTGTGCCGCTGGTTGAGGCCGGCCAAAGCACATTGAGGAAACACCACCTCGACACGAAGCTGGTCTACGCAGCGCCCTCCTCCGTGCCTGAATGCGGAGGCCATTACGATGCCGTCCTGGTCGGCTTCTCCGGCTACATGTATATACCGGGAAGAGCCCGCAGAGTTCGCTTTCTTCGAGACCTGCGGAAATTTCTGAATCCGGGCGCACCCGTGATGGTATCCTTTATGGAGGGCATGCCCGGAAGGCGGCGTGTCTGGACGGCCAGGATAGGAAGTGCCATCCGCAGGCTCCGGCGGGCAGAACCGGTAGAGGAAGGAGATTGCCTCAGGGCCGGATTCCAGCATCACTTCGTCCGGCAACAGATCCTTTCAGAGATGAAGGAAGCCGATATTGAGCTGGTATACTTTTCCGCAGGAACTTGCTACGGCCATGCGGTAGGTTTGGTGCAGACGGTGGGCTAACTCGAGGTTTTGAGGGGATAGCATACTCTCATGATCCAGTTGAGAAAGGCTGGAGTGGTTGCGGACCGAGAAGATGTAGAAGCGCTCCGCAGCCGGTTTGAATGGGCACACTGGGTTCTAATCCCAGGTATGCTCGATCCGCAGCTTCATTCCGTGGTTCTTTCCTATATTGAGCAAGGCCAATGGCGTGAGCGAAAATATGAACGGTCCGGGTACCATTACGAGGCCGTCCTTGAGGCAGGTACCGCGGTTAATATCCTGCAGTTTATCAGCAATACGCCGAGGTTCCTGGAAACAATCGGCGAGATAACCGGCTTCGGTTCTTTGACCTGGTTCGAAGGCCGGGTGTACAGGATGAAACCTGGCGCCGGCCATACTACCAGGTGGCATGATGACTGCAAGGATGGCCGGCTGATAGGTATGAGCCTCAACCTGAGCCCACGGATATTTCAAGGTGGTCTCTTCCAAATGCGGGAAAGAAAGTCGCGCCGGATGCTGGTGGAGATTGGCAACACGGGCCTGGGTGACGCCATCCTATTCCGCATTTCCAAGGACCTTGAGCATCACCTAACCGGCGTCCCAACCGGCGAGCCCAAAACGGCATTTGCGGGATGGTTCAGCGCTAAGCAGAGTATGAAGGAGCGGCTGAGGGTTAGTCCTGACTAGGGACAAGGTCATCTGAAACTGCCCGCGCCCCGCTTCGCCTTAACCAACGCGCTCCCAGATCTGCCAGTAAGGACCAGGCTGGATAAGATCCCATCCACGGCCGAGGAAGGTAGGGGCCCGCTGATCTGCCGGAAGCGCCAGGTAGCGCACTTTGAGCTGATCGATGAAGCTCTCCGGATCCCGACTTATCTCGTCGAACGTGTGCAAATAGACTGGTAATTGTTCGCTGGGAATCACCTCAGATCCGTAGTCATTCAACAGAACCGCGAACCTGTCACGGTTCGCTCCAGCCAGATACTGATCAAGAACCAATCTCGTCCGCCGCTCCTCATCGCCCACGACCATGTCAATCTCCAGGAAATTGCCGGCCAGCGGCCGCTGTCGTTCCGCGACTGCGGCGAGATCGACAAAGGCCGCATCGCCCGCAATCACAGAGCCAGGCCGCAAAGGTCTTACTCCAGGTACCAGTCTTTGGCGACTATATTCGGAATAGCTTGTTATATCCTTCCTCGACCCGATAAGGCTGATCGATCCAGTAAGATAGATTCCGCCAGCCAGATATGCGGAGACTAGTAGCACGTAAACCGTACCGGGAATGTTCGGCCTTGATTTCCAAAGCATAACCAGATCTAGTGCTATTGCTATTGCCATAGTATGCATGACCGCAACAGCCAGCCAGGTCCAGTGATAGTTGTGCAAATAAATACCCTTTATAAAGCCCGCCAGGTACAGACTCACGCCTGCGCAGGTCATGCACCAGGCTAGACTTAGCGGAGGGATCTTTCGACGGGTTACCCAGAGACCGAAGATAGCCAGCTCGCTTAGGACCAGGTAAGGATGAGAGGATCCAGGAAGGCTATGTTGGTTGATTGGCGCAAACAGTCCGAAATGCTCGACCCCTTCGGCGGTCAAGGCGTTTTTGGCCAGGTAATCATTGACGATCTGCGGCCATCCCAGCGCGACTCCCAACACCAGCGTCCAGGCGTACGTCCTGCGGCCGGCCCGATCGACCAGAATCGCCAGGCACAGCCCAGCCGCTAACATTGTCCATAGGTAAAAATACACATAAAACGTCAGCGCAAATACTAAGCCGGAAAGGGCGAGATTGCGCCGGCTCGAATGCTCGCGAGCGATGGAAGTCACCACTAACTGAAGAAATATGAACGGAAGGTCCAATGCTGGATTGGTAAGCCGCCATTGCCATACACACACTGGCCTCGCCAGCAGCGGCTGCCCACGCAAGTGAGCGACGAAATCTGAACCGATCAGGTAGATCTGGTGTACGAACAGAAACCTGTCGGCGAACTGGGGCACACCGAAATCTATATCGGCCCAGATGCAGATCGCAGCCCCTGCCGCGAGCCACCGGTTTCGGAATACAAGCCATAGGAACAGATAGAGCGTAAGGCCTGCGCCGAGAGCGGCCGCTATGGTCCAGAGAATCTGAATCCAGAAGATCGATAGGCCTAGCCACCTGGTTAAGCAGACGAACGGTATGTATTGAAGCCACGGATAAAAAGATGCGCCACCCAGGACCATCGGATCGCTTAGGTAGAGCGCATGACTGTAATAGGGCTGCGCCGCTAACTGAAGATAATAAATCACAGCGCCCTCAGTGGGACAGGTAAACCCGTATCCTGAAAGCCAACAAGCGAAATTCGGCGTCAGGCCGAGCGCGAGCAAGGCCGCGCTGCAGACCAATACAGGTAGCAGGTGCTTCAGAAGACGGCGGTCAAGTAGGGACAAGATCAATCCTGCTTAATTCCGACGCATTTCTGACAGCCTGTAAAAATACTCGGGCTGTCCGGGACCACGTAACCAGTCGAGGACCCAGCGCTCGGGCATCGAATACGGTAAATAGTCGTATTGCTTCACAGTCCTGCCTTGTGCCAGCTCCGCTTCCATTCGGCTGATGAATCTGTCCGGCGATGTGTCGTTGGTGTGGCGCAGGAACCATATGGTGCCCGGCTTATGCCTGACTATCTCCATAGCCTGCTCGGCCGGTTGTTCATCGTTGAGGAAAATCACCTGGACTCCTGTTCCCAACCGATCCAGCATTGGGTCGACGACTGAACTGTATCCATCCACTAAGAGCACGGCGCCTGTCGCGGGCGAATTGCGCATGATGACGTCCGCCATCGTCTGGTAGGGCACGCAATACGCCTTGTTCAAGTAGCCAAGCTTTGCGAAGTAGCTGTAATCGCCGGAAATATAGATGACCAAGAGTCCCGCGAATGCCAGAGAGCCGCGGCGGCTCGAGTCAATTCCTTTCACCAAAAGGATCAAAAAGAAAGGTAGTACGAATAGAAGGTGGCTGGGTGTGAACGGGAAGCCGCTCCATCGGCTCACCCCGACGTAACCGACGAGGGATGCCGCGCCAACCAGACCTATCCATCCCGGTCGCGAACGTATACCGCGATACAACCCGAGCGCAACCACAGGCGTCATTACCGCGCCAAGTACAATGCCAAGCAGGGAAATGGTCTCTCCGAAACTGAACGATACGACCCAATAGACGATCCTTACTAGCTGATCGACGAGTACGCTTCCCACTCGGTACGTAATGGACTCTCGCCACTGACCGAGCGCGCCGAATAGAGGGATTAACCAAGGTAGGTATAAAAGCGCGACGGCCAGAACTGGCGCAGTAGCTATCGTCACGCGGATCTTCAGCGATATCTCCGTGTTTGTCAGGAATAGCATCCAGACTGACACCATGATCGCCAAACCCGGCAGATAGTGCGTGTATAGAAGCGCGACCAGGCAGCAGCTGTACGCGAGCAGCCATCGTGGACTTTGCGGCCGAGCCAACCATTTCGACGCGGCGTAGATCGTGAGCAGCGCCAGCGCCATCTGCATGCTGTAGGACCTCGTCATCCGCGCGTAGAGCAATAGGCAAGGCGAGAGTACCCACAGCAAAAGGAACATTCGCCGCACCCTCGGCTCCAATTCAATCAGCCACAGCCGGTCGAAAATTATAGTCGCCAGCAAGGTCCATAGGACCGACATCGCACGCATCTTGATGAGCGGACTTGCCGGCCACGGAATTTGAATCCAGAAATGAAGCAGGAAGTAATAAAGGGGCGGATGAGCTACACCTTCAACCATAGTGCGGAGTTGGTTCAGCGGCAGTGGAACCGCCGTGAGGGTGAACCATTCATCGCCCCACGGTTCGAGAAGATCGAGGCGATAAAACAACAGGCCCGCCTGGATCGCGAGGGCGCAAGGCAGCGGATTCCGCCTCACCCAATCGGCGTATCGCGACCAGGGCGCCGGCGCTCCAGCCGATGGAATCTCGATGGCTTTCAGATTGACCACTATCCGCCGGAGTAATAAGTTAGCCGGGATTCGGTCGGCATAGCGGATTGCCAGAATACTCTCCCATCAGCGTTCGTCGCGCGACACGTCAACTGGTTGACCTGTCGCGGGCCTTGCGCCTGGTATGGCAAGCCGCGCCCGGCTGGACCCTCACTTGGGCCGTTCTGCTTCTCGTTCAAGGGTTTCTTCCGGTCGCGACTGTCTATCTCACTCGGCCGCTGGTCAACGGAATTGTCGCCGCGGTCCGCTCCGGAGGCAACTGGCGGCCTATCCTGCTGCCTGCCGTCCTGATGGCTATCGTGCAGCTCCTGTCCGAGCTGTTGCGCGGCACGAGTAACTGGGTCCGCACCGCAGAGGCGGAGCTGGTGCAGGATCATATTACCGGGCTCATTCACCGCAAGTCGATTTCAGCCGACCTTGCGTTTTACGAGTCGCCCGATTTCTACGACCATCTGCACCGCGCCCGCGATGAAGCGAGCTACCGGCCCATCGCGCTGCTCGAAAAGCTTGGCAGCGTGCTCCAGAATAGCGTCACCCTCGTCGCGATGCTCGCGGTGCTGGCCGGCTTCGGCGTATTGCTTCCGTTGGCGCTGTTGTTGAGCACCATTCCCGTACTCGCCATGGTGCTTCGCTATGCCGTCAAGCAGCATCAGCTTCGTATTGAAACGACTCCTATTGAACGCCGCATCTGGTATTACGATTGGCTGCTGACTTCGGGACAAACCGCGCCCGAACTTCGTCTCTTTATACTGGGCGATTACTTTGAGGCGGCGTATCGCAGGCTGCGCGATGCGCTGCGCAAGAAGCGCATCGATTTGGCTCGCGACCAGGGTCTGGCGGAGCTCATCGCAGGCGCCTCCACACTGATCGTGACCGCGGCGGCTTGTGTCTGGATGCTTTTCAAAACGCTGCGCGGTGGCTCTCTCTCGGAGATCTGACCCTTCTCTACCAGGCGTTCCAGCAAGGCCTGAGCCTTGCCCGGGAGCTTCTGCGAAGCGTCGGGGAGCTGTATCAAAACACGCTGTTCCTTGGCAATCTATTCGAGTTCCTAGCAGCTCGAGCCGCGCGTCGTCTCACCGTCGGCACCCGTTCCTTGCCCGCGCGAGCTGCGCGAGGGTATCCGTTTTCAAAACATCAGTTTTCGCTATCCCGACAGGCAGCGCCTTGCGCTCCAGGGCTTTGAGCTGTTTGTGCCCAAAGGCCGCGTGGTTGCGATTGTGGGTCCCAACGGAGCGGGCAAGAGTACGCTGGTCAAGTTGCTATGCCGCTTTTACGATCCCGAGGCCGGCTCGATCACGATCGACGGCACCGATCTTCGGGACTTCGACGTCGACGAGCTTCGCCGACAAATCACCGTGTTGTTCCAGGAGCCGGTCCACTACAACGCTTCGGTCCGCGAGAACATTGGCCTTGGCGATCTCTCCAAGCTCGGTGAAGCCGCGCTCGTTCGAGCGGCCGCCGAGGCTGCCGGGGCCGAAGCCTTCATTCGCCGCCTTCCCAAGGGCTACGAAAACCTGCTCGGCCACTGGTTCGACAAAGGCGTCGAGTTGAGCGTCGGCGAATGGCAGCGGCTGGCGCTGGCGCGGGCATTTTTGCGGGATGCTCCAATCGTGATTCTTGACGAGCCGACCAGCGCGATGGACCCGTGGGCCGAGGCCGACTGGCTCCGGCGCTTTCGCGAGCTTGCGTCGGGACGCACCGCACTGCTGATTACGCATCGCTTCACCACCGCGATGGTTGCCGACGAGATCCACGTTATCGAAGATGGACGGGTGCTCGAGTCAGGTTCCCATCAGCAGTTGATCGCGCAGCGAGGGCGCTACGCCGCCTGGCGCTCAGCACAAAACCTCCAGTGAGCCGCGAGTGCGAATTTCTGGTCGCGTCGCTGCGGCGATTTTTCCATCCCGAAGATCCGCCGCCGGACCCGAGCGGACTCGACTGGAGCGAATTGATGCGGCTTTCGTCGGCACATGCCGTTACGCCGCTGCTCTACCGGGCGCTTCTATCTGTCCCGACCCCCGAGCACGCTGCCGAAAGTCTCCGCTCATGGTTCGAGGCAAATGCCCAGTGGAACCTGGTGCTCAGCGCAGAACTCCGCAAATTAACGGAATTGTTTGAGGAACACGCGATCGCTTTCGTCCCGTTGAAAGGGCCGCTGCTGAGCCAGCAACTTTATGGCGATTTATCCATGCGCCGTTCGAGCGATCTCGATATGCTCGTCCATCGCCGCGATGTCTTGCGTGTCCGTGACCTCTTGTCCGCCAGGGGCTACCGGGTCGGCACCCCTCTGCACTGGCCATGCGATTCTGCTTATCTGCGTTCGCGGGGAGCGGAAATCTCTATGGTCGATGAATCCCGCCTTTTGAGCGTCGATCTGCATTGGCGGATCCTGCCGGGCTATTTCGCGAGCGCCTTCGATTACGACGACGTTTGGCAATCTCTCGAATCGACCGCGTTCTGGGGCCGGACCATCCCCGTGCTACGTCCGGAGCTTCTGCTGCTCTTGCTGTGCGCGCACGGAGCCAAGCATGCCTTCGGACGCATCGGCTGGATCTGCGACATCGCATCCTGCCTCGTCGCTTTCCCGAATTTGCGATGGCCCGAGGTGCTGGCCGCGTCGACCCGCGCCGGTACTATGCGCGAGCTGCTGTTGGGGTTGAAGCTGGCCGAGGATCTGCTGGGGATACCGCTGCCACCAACCCTGCCTGACGATCCCGCGTTGAACAAACTTGTCAGCTCCGTGCGAATCCGCGTGCTGTCGGCCGCGCCGAGTCGCGTCCCTGAATCCGAGTTGATCCCCTTCTGCTTGCGCCTTTTCGAGTCAACCCGCCATCGTCTGCGCTACCTGCTCGGCCACTTCGCGCCTTCCTTTGCCGACTACCAGGCCTTGCAACTCCCCCCCGCGCTTTATTTTTTTTATTACTTCCTACGTCCCGTACGACTCATTGCGAACTACACAGTTCGATGGAACCGCCTGAGAAGCGCGGGTTAATGAGCGCGAACGACCATTTCCTTTACTGATCGTCCCGCGCGAGGCGTTGCCGCGAGTGAATGGGTCTACTGAATGTGTCGCGGAAGAGCGAGCGGATTAGCGCGGCCTCAAGCGGTAAAGCACCATTTCGGGATACTGCGCAATCCTTTCAAGCGAGAAGTAGCGATCGATCTCGGCGACCTCCCGCTTAAGCTCATCGAGCCATTCGCTGGACGTCGCCTTCAATATGAGCAGGTACACCGGGCGCCCCTCCTTGTCCGCCTCGGCCAGCTTGCGCGCTTCGGCCAGATCGAGGCGGTCACTCGGAAGAAGTAATATTGGCGGTGTCGGCCCAGACCATCCTTTGGATCTTTTGTCGTAAAGCCATTGCAGGTGTTCTTCGTTTACCGGTTGTGGACCATAATGACTGCGGAGGCCGACCAATTCGGTTCGTTCTCCGCCCACATAAGGCTCGAGCCATTGTAGAGAAACATCGCTGACCAGCACGCCGTTCGTTAGCTGGGGCCGGATCGCGAGCACATGCTCGACCAGCTTCGACTGCCGCGGCAGGGGTTCCGCAAGCCGGGAAACTGTCTGCACCGCAATTCCGCCGGCGACAACCACATCCAGGGCAATCACCGCAAAACCAGCCCATCCCCACCTGAGCCATCGATTCGCGCTGACCAGCCCGTAGGCCGCAGCGGCAAAAACAATAAACAACGCCGGCAGCAGGAAGCGGGGGTCGATATAAAAGTAAGCGAGGTAAGCAAGCAACAGCACTGCAAGAAAGCCCAAGCCCAAATACAGCGCTTGCATCGTCCTTGCGTCACTGCGCTTCCGGCGCATCGCCAGGAATACGCCCAACCCTGCGAAGACCACCACTGGAAACGGGTAGAAACCGTAGCGCGCGTGAAATAACACTCGGGACTCAGTGCCCAAATTAAGCTGGCCGAGGATGCCGTCGAGACCAAGCATCGCGATACCATAAGCGACAAAGTTTCCGTGCCGATAGGCCGGATCAGTGGGCACAACGAGATAGCTCAGGTTGAAGGGCTTGAAAACTGAGCTGTAGAACTCCGGCATCCAGAACGCGTAACCGTCTGAGAACGGCGAACCGATGTAGTGCAGATTCAGCCTAGCTTGCAATCCTGGAAACGCGACGAATCCGATCGCAAAAGCCATCACTCGCGCGAATTGCAACCCGCGTGGCCGGACGAGCAGAACCGCCGCTACCATCCCGGCCAGAATGGCGCCGTTGGTGGCGCGGATTGTGACGGCCAGGCCGACCAGCAGCCCGCACAGTGCGGATGCGACCAGGCTTTGTTTTTCCTCGGCATACAGAAATGCCAATACCGCGAGGACTACGACCGCGAGCGCAGGAACATCACTCAGCACGCAAGTAGAAAGCCCGAGAAAAAACGGCGAGGTAGCCAGCAGCAACCCGGCCAAAATCGCGCTTGGCCTGTCGAACACCGACAGCGTCATCGCGTATAGCCCGGCTATTGCGATCAATGCCGTCAGCGCCGTAATCAGGCATAGCCGCTCGGGCCTGCGGCCCAGAAGGGGATACGCCGCGGCGAGGACGAGTGGATAGCCGATCGTATAGCGGCACGGCTAAGTATTTCCCCCGAAATGGAGCACCGGGCCCAGGCCGCGATCGAGGTTTACCGCAGCCGCCGCGTATTCAACCGCGTCAGGCGTCGGCCACAATTCCTGTCCACTGAGAAATCCTGTGCGCGAGATTAGCAGCAGCGCAAAACCGAGCAGGAGCGCGAGCAGCGCCGCGTCAATTCCCTTGAAGCGAAAGACGGACGCTTCGGCGGGATTGCCACCTGGCCGAGAGGGCTCTGATGAAGGGTCGTCCGAAGAATGATGCGGCTTTACGGGGTTCGCTCCACTTCGGGAACCTACTGTGGCGCGCGTGCTTCGCGACATTCAGGATTCTCCTTAAATCACGATGAACTAACCTGAGTTGCGCTGGTTGTAGCGATTCATCGCAGTTTCTATTCCATGCTCTGCCATCGTTGAACCGCCGGTTGCTTATCGACCTCGGGCGCCTCTGTGGCGAATTACTCATTTTCCCAGAATCAGCAATCCGCCACACACAGATCGCGGCCGTCGCGGCGTGCGCGATCGGCCGACACCAGAGCGAGGTCGTCTATGCGTTCTACCCATTCTCTCCGAACCGAAAACGCGAGCCGACTGCCCTCGCAACGCTCTCGCCACCCCTTGGACTAGCATTAGACACCAACTAGGCGCCGCCACGCCGATCTGACCTTTGGTGCGTATTTTCGCTAGCTGGGCCGCAGTTTCTAGCACGTGCGAGGAGGACCGGCGGCGCGCCGGGTGGGGCCACGGGAGCCGGTTCTTTGGCGGTCCCAAAAGACTAAAGCAAAAGCGGCCGAAGAGCCACCTTCTCTGCCTGGGATTCCTTGCAGGCGGCGCCGCTGAAAAATCATGACGCGCGATCGATCGGGCCTAGCGTAGCAGCATCCTGATTTTATCTTTCGGATGCTAACTATATCTATTACTATCGAAGACTAGTACCATCGAACCTGACACGCTGCAAATGATCCCGGTGATGCTGTCGCTCATCTAAACCGCTCTCCGCGTACTTGTGGCGCGCATTGCGCCTACCTCGCTGAACTTCACGCGGAGCATGGTTGGGCGCGGGACCAGCGCTGTCGCTGTAATCTGGTAATTTCGAATCGAACCCCGGCACGGACTCGTTGAAGGAAGGTGAACCGCCGCAGCGCCCAGCTGTTTGGCCATCGGGATATATCAGCTAGATGCAGGTGGGCGTCAGGCGCCGACCGTCCGCTGTTCTATCCGCTCAAGGCCCGGTTCCCGTGAGGCTGATGCTATACGGACTGCTAGGATCGCTGCCGACGTTGACCGCCATGCTCGCGCTCTCCGCCGATCCGCCGCCAGTGGGCGTGAACGTCACCGCTATTGTGCAGCTAGAGTTAGCTGGCGCCGTGGCGCCGCACGTACCTCCCGTCACCGCGAAGTCGCCCGCATTCGCGCCACCGAAACTTTCGCTTATGGGTAGCGGAAATCCCGACAGGTTGGTGACCGTAGCGTTCTCGGTCTTGGACGTCGTCTTAGACGTCAGCGTGCCATACGCAAGCGTGACCGGCGTGACAGTAGCCGGAATCGTCGACCCGGTGCTGAGCGCCACCGTAGATGGGCTCAGCGGATCGGGACTATCAGCGACCGTCAGTGTCGCCGATTCGGTTCCCAGCACGCCCGGACTGAATGTCACAGTGATCGTGCACGAGGTGCTTGCCGCCAGCGTCGAAGTGCAGGTGCCTCCGGTGATCGAGAAGTCGGCCGCGTTCGTCCCGCTAAAGCTTTCGCTGAGGCTCACCGGCTGGGTCTGGTGATTGGTCACGCTGAAGGCCGCGACCCCAGTAAGGCCGAACCTCACGTTCCCATACACCAGGCTGCTCTTCGTGGTCGTCAGACCTGCGATGCCGGTGCCGCTGAGCGCGACCTGCTGCGGGCTGGTGGTAGCATTGTCGGTCAGCGTCAGCGATGCGCTGGGCGCGCCGACCGCGTCGGGTGTGAATCCTACGCCCAGCGTGCACGACGTCTTGGGCGCCAGCGTCACGGGAATCGCGCCGCATGTTCCTGCACTGGTCACCGCAAATTCAGCGGGATCGGTCGAGACCGCGCTTGAGATGATCAGTGCGTTGGTCGCCCCGGTGTTGGTGACGGTCAGAGTCTTCGCACCTGATTGGCCCACCGCGACGTTGCCGAATGCCACCGACGCAGTCACGGCTACCGACGTAGTCGGCGTCGCCGTCGGCGTGGCGGTTACGCTTGGAGTCGCGGTCCCCGTTGAAGTGGCGGTGCCGGTCGGTGTGGACGATGCCGTCGCAGTTGCGGACGCCGTCGGAGAGCCTGTGGCGGTTTGCGTTGCCGTTGCAGTTGAGGTCGCGGTCTGAGTTGGAGTCGCCGTGGCAGTGGCGGTTGAAGTCGCCGTAGCGGTCGCAGTTGCCGTTGCGCTCGCACCGGTTCCCGTGAGGCTGATGCTATACGGACTGCTAGGATCGCTGCCGACGTTGACCGCCATGCTCGCGCTCTCCGCCGATCCGCCGCCAGTGGGCGTGAACGTCACCGCTATTGTGCAGCTAGAGTTAGCTGGCGCCGTGGCGCCGCACGTACCTCCCGTCACCGCGAAGTCGCCCGCATTCGCGCCACCGAAACTTTCGCTTATGGGTAGCGGAAATCCCGACAGGCTGGTGACCGTAGCGTTCTCGGTCTTGGACGTCGTCTTAGACGTCAGCGTGCCATACGCAAGCGTGACCGGCGTGACAGTAGCCGGAATCGTCGACCCGGTGCTGAGCGCCACCGTAGATGGGCTCAGCGGATCGGGACTATCAGCGACCGTCAGTGTCGCCGATTCGGTTCCCAGCACGCCCGGACTGAATGTCGCCAGTGATCGTGCACGAGGTGCTTGCCGCCAGCGTCGAAGTGCAGGTGCCTCCGGTGATCGAGAAGTCGGCCGCGTTCGTCCCGCTAAAGCTTTCGCTGAGGCTCACCGGCTGGGTCTGGTGATTGGTCACGCTGAAGGCCGCGACCCCAGTAAGGCCGAACCTCACGTTCCCATACACCAGGCTGCTCTTCGTGGTCGTCAGACCTGCGATGCCGGTGCCGCTGAGCGCGACCTGCTGCGGGCTGGTGGTAGCATTGTCGGTCAGCGTCAGCGATGCGCTGGGCGCGCCGACCGCGTCGGGTGTGAATCCTACGCCCAGCGTGCACGACGTCTTGGGCGCCAGCGTCACGGGAATCGCGCCGCATGTTCCTGCACTGGTCACCGCAAATTCAGCGGGATCGGTCGAGACCGCGCTTGAGATGATCAGTGCGTTGGTCGCCCCGGTGTTGGTGACGGTCAGAGTCTTCGCACCTGATTGGCCCACCGCGACGTTGCCGAATGCCACCGACGCAGTCACGGCTACCGACGTAGTCGGCGTCGCCGTCGGCGTGGCGGTTACGCTTGGAGTCGCGGTCCCCGTTGAAGTGGCGGTGCCGGTCGGTGTGGACGATGCCGTCGCCGTGAGCGTTGCCGCGGCAGTTGGGGTTGCCGTCCCAGTAGGTGTAGCGGTGGCAGTGCCTGTAGATGTCGAGGTGGCTGTCGCGGTAGCAGTGCTGGTCGCCGTCGCATGAGCGTTGCGGTCGCGGTGGGCGTGAAGTCGCAGTTGAGTTGCGGTCGCAGTAGCCGTCGATGTGGCTGTCGCCGTTGCTGTAGCAGTCGACGTTGGTGTCTGAGTCAAGGTTGCGGTTGCCGTTGGAGTTCGGTAGCCGTCGCCGTCAGCGTCGCGGCAATGGTAGACGTCGAAGTGGCAGTGTGGGTAGCCGTTGCAGTCGATGTCGGAGTTGCGGTGGCGGTGGCCGTTGCTGTCCCAGTCGCGGTTGCAGTCGACGTTGATGTCTGAGTCGGGCTCGCGGTTGCCGTTGAAGTGGCGGTAGCCGTCGCAGTGAGCGTTGCGGTCGCAGTGACGGTCTGCGTGGCCGTCGCAGTAGCCGTAGCTGTCGCGGTCGTAGTAGCCGTCGGAGTTGCGGTCGCAGTGGGCGTGGCCGTCACGGTGACGGTCGCAGTCGCCGTGGCGGTGGGAGTGGTGCGACCAAAGGCCATCACCAGGTTGTTCGCATTGACGGTACCGATTCCGGTGGCAAAGTCCCAATCCGACGCCGGCGCCGAATGCCGTCTGAAGCACGGAATCCGAGGTTGACAGCCCTCCGTAGGTGCTCGGATGGCAGTGAAGCAGTCGAGCTGCCCGTGCAATCGACGACCATGTCGCCGAGCGTCACGTCATAAAAGATGCATGATGGAGCTGGCGGCGTTCCCCAGGCTCGAATTGCACGCCGAGTCGCCGCTCGGCTCCATACTCTGCCGCCGCGAGCGAATAGTAAGTTGGATCGGGTTTCCCTGCCGGCTGCCGGTGCGCTGATTGATGAGCGCCTGGATTCCGGCCATTATCGGCGACGAAACTGACGTTCCACCGTATCCCGGCCCAGGTATCCGGCGTTCCCGAGCACGCGACGCGCCCCCGTTTTTCGTGATCTGAGTAGCAGACTACGTAGTAGTGCCCCCACAAACCGTTCGCCGCGAACAGCGAGACGTCGGGAATGTCTCTGACTTTATCCGCGGGATTACCAACAATCGATTGCCACGTGGGCTTCGTTATAACCGGCACAGGTTCCGCTTACGACTCCGCTCGTTGGGGAGGGCGCTCCGTGCCGCATCCGCTGGGTCCTCCGCTGCCCGCCGTGGTGTTCTGGTAGTCGGACTCTTCTGCCGCCAGGCCGTTGCAAAATCCGGCTGGCTCCGAAGGGCGAGGAAAGCCGGCAAAGCTGGAGAGTAATTCTCCAGCGCACGAATCATTCCACGGAATTTCAGGAACGTAGGAGAGTGCGGATTCATACGTCGAGCTGTTGGTCGATCCCCAATAGGTATTTTCCGTGCCGGCGTAAAGATCGCCGAAATCGGTGCCGCCCACCGAGACGTTATACGGCGTCGAGGTGAATCCACTGACTGCTATTCCATGGGTCGCTGCCGATGCGCCATCGTCCTCGCTTGCGGCGCCCTCATCGCCCGACGACACGAATACCGAGACGCCCTCGGCCACCGCCTGCTCGTAGAGACCATTGATGTAGATGTTGGTACTTGAGCCCAGCTCCGCCTCGGCCTCACCGTAGCTGATGCTCACGATCGCGGGAGGGGTGCTCGACTCGCTGAGCAGGTTTTGCAACGCGATGAATCCGCCGAAGTTTGTGCTCGAGCCCGTGCACGACGCCAGCTCGATCGTCGCGTTGGGTGCCGCCGCGCTGGCCCACTCCACATCGATCGCCGCTTCGCCATCATCGCCGTTGATGCCCGGATTGGTGCAGGTGCCGGCGCCGCCACTGCTGCCCGGGACCGGATGAACCTGGGTCAAGGAGCCGGATGGATATGCGGTAGCGGTAAGACCGAATTCGTTGCGAAAGCTGGTCCAGTTTGCGGTGGGGTTTGAGGCACTGTAAAGATTCGTGTCTTCGATCGCTACGATCGTCTGCCCCTGGCCCGAATATCCCGCGGCGAATAGCGGGTTGAAGTTATAAATGGTGGCAAGGTCACCGGGCACCATCAACTGATAACCGGTGCCGGTCGTGAAGTCCGTCCGCCGCTGATACATCGGGTGCGGCCGGAAATCATTGAGCGAGACGACTCCCACCAGCGCGGGCGCGAGCGCGGCCGGTATCTCGGGATCGCTCATATTGGCGAAATGGCTTTCGCCGTGTACCGAGAGTCAATGAATCTCAGTGTGGAAAGCCTGGCGTATCAGTCCCGCAGTCCCGGAGAAATCGATAAGCATCCCGGTGGGGTAAACGTAATTCACCTGGAATCCATGCGCGCCGCAGCCATCCGCTAATCGTATCGATATCTTGTTTGCCCACGCCGAAACGCCGGCCAAACTCATCCGCGGTGAGCCAGTGATGGTAGTTCGGCGAGTTTGGATCTTCGAGCTCGCCGAGGAGTTTTTCAGTGCGCTCTCGCGCTCGCGGCGAGCGCCGCAGTTGAAGCAGCAGATGGTCAAGCGGAAAATCGTCGGCCACCCGCCCGCGATCATTGGCGGCCGTCGCCTCGGGGCGGACGTATTCCCCGCGACCGAGAAACGTCATTGTCGCTAAGCCGGATCGGTGATTTGAGCCGGCGCCGAGGACGATCGTCGGAAAGCGCCCGAGCCGAGATCGGCAGGACGCTCACCGTCATCCCGCTGATCGCCAGCGCCATGACTATGACCAGAATTCGCTTGCTCATAAGTCCGGTTGACGTCAATTAAACACACCCACTCGTAACATGCAGCATATAATCATGCCACCCTGTATATACGAGCCGTTTAACTAGCAGATCGGCGCCTTAGCGTCGAATCGCTGGCGATAGACTCGATGCAAAATCGACGGGGTCGCTTCTTCGAGGGTCATCTGTCAGTCCGCGGTCGTCGCGAGTCCAAGCAGGCGCTGGCTATAGTTCAGCGGCGGTGCCCCCACGGGTTGCCGACGGTCCGGTCCGTTGTGCCAATATAGATCCCACTAATGTTGGATGAAGGTATATCGAATCGATGAGTGGACTGGAGGCTAGCCGTCAATTCTGGGATGAAAAAGCCCGCGAAAATCCCTACTGGTATGTATCGTCAGCCGGTCCCTACGACGGACGCAACCTCGCCGAATTCTGGGCGTCGGGGCCGAAGATTTGGAACGACCTGAAGTCGTCGTCCGGCTACGAACCCCGGGGCAGCGACACAGTTATTGAAATCGGCTGCGGCGTGGGACGCCTGACGCGCGCCATCGCGCCCGAGGTCGGCCGCGTATTCGCATTCGATCTCTCCGCCGAGATGCTCGCGATCGCGCGCACGTCGGTCGAAGCCGCCAACGCGTCGTTTCATCGTGCGGAGACGCCGGCGCTCGCGGAAATCGCGGATGGTTCCGCCGATGCGTTCGTCGCGTACTGCGTTTTTCAGCATTTGCCGGATCTGGACGTGCTCCGCGAGTATCTGAACACTGCGGCGCGCGTGCTCAAACCGGGCGGACGGCTGATCTTCACGATGACGCCGCGGACTTGGCGCGACTCCATCGCGTTCGCGTTGCGCCTGCGCCGATACCTCGTCGAGCGCCGCTCCGCCAAGGGTCCGCGCGGCCTGTATCGCAACGAGTGGTACGGAATTCGTCCGACGACTCAGGAGATCGCGCGTCTCTGTCCGATCGAAACCAAAAATCTGCTCCTCCACGGCGACAAGTGGCTTTTCTTCGGAACGCGCTAAAGCCGATGACTGCGTGCGGCAATTGCGAACGGCGGTGATAGATGTTGATGCAGACGCTGTGTAGATTTGCGCCGCGGCGCTATCGGGTCTACCGCCTGATTTCGCGTCTCGCCCCTGATCGTTTTGAGGTCTACCTCGTCGAGGGCGGCCTCATCTACTTGAACCTCCACGAGCATCCGATGATGGTGCAGGTCGCGATGGGCACGTACGAACCCGCCAAGCACGCGATGATTCGGCGCCACCTTCGCTCTGGCATGACCTTCATCGACGCCGGCGCAAACATGGGCGACTTCACCCTCCAGGCCGCGCGGTTGGTCGGCGCCTCGGGCCGCGTCATCTCGATCGAGCCTGCGCCGCAGAACCATTCATACCTCCAGCGCAGCGTCGAGCTGAACGGCTATTCCAACACCCGCGTCCTGCCGGTCGCGCTGAGCGACCGCGACGGCTTTGCCGGTCTCCAGATTTTAAGTCTCAGCACCGCGCACACTCTCGCCCCGCTTGCCCAGCCCCCCAAAGACCCGACCAAAGTCACGGTACCGACCACGACCCTCGACACCGTCGTCGCGCAGCATAAGTTGCCGCACGTCGATATGGTCAAGATCGACGTTCAGGAATGGGAGCTCGAGGTGCTGCGAGGATCGCTACAGACGCTGCGCGCCAATCCCCAGCTCGTGATGTTTCTCGATCTGCCCAAACGCATCGAGATGCGCCGCGCGATTGCCGACTTCCTCGCGCCCTTCGGTTTCACGTATTTCCCGGACTGCGACGAGACGGCGCCAACTCGCGAAATCCCGCCCGCGGGTTTCGAGGTCGCCGCGATGAAAATCTAGTCTTTTCTGACCGAGACGAAGTTCCGCGTCCTTGTCCTAGTGTGGTGTCCCGCAAATAAGATTTGCCGCCAGGACCATTTTAGCGGTGCAAGTGCTCATGGAAACTGCCATCCGGGGTAAGGTTATTTGCGGGACACCACACTAGTAGTGGGTGCAGGGGGTACCCCGGCCCAAGGAGGCGCGGAACCCAAGGATGGGTTCCGCATACAATCAAGTGTCGGGCCGCGCTTCCTTAGGAAGCGCGGTCGCCCCATCCTCTAATTCCCAGTCCCGTACAACGTCGACTTCTGCGTCCCGGTCCCCGCGTTGTCGCTCACGTTCAGCGTCCCCGAGTATGAGCCAACCGTCGACGGCGAGAAGTTGACCGCCACCAGGCACGAGGTCCCCGGCGCAATTGTCAGGCTGTAGTTCGGCGACACACCGCAGGTGGTGCTCGATGGATCGATCGCGAACACACTGGTGTTGCTCGTCGTGATGAGGGTGATCACCACGCTGGTGTTCGAGCCTCCCACCACCGGATTGTTATTCGCCACCGTTACGAATTTGTCCGCGCTCGGTCCCGGCGGCGTCACATCGCCGAACTGGATAGCCGGCGTCACCGAAAGCGGCGTCAGCGTGCCGGTCCCCTTCAGCGCCGTCGTCGGGCTGTTGCCCGCGTTGCTGGTGAAGCTCAGGGCTCCCGTATACGTGCCCGCCGCGGTCGGAGTAAAAGTCACTCCGACGGTGCAGCTCGCGCCCGCTGCCAGTATCGTCGATCCGCTGAGGTTGCACGGACTCCCGCCGATGCTGGTGGTCCCGAACGGCGCCGGCACCCCGATTCCGCTGACCGTCAGCCCGACCGAGTTGGGATTCGATATCGTCGCGGTCCCGACCGTTGCGCTGGTCGTGCCCACCTGCGTGTTGGGGAACGCGATGCTGCCAGTGACGTTGATAGTTCCCGCCACGCCGCTGCCGGTGAGATTCACGGTTGAGTTTTGCGTCCCTACTATGCCGGGCACGGTATTGGGAACGCTCACCTGGCCCGTGAAGGTTCCAAGCGCGGTCGCTGTGAAATTTACCCCGAACGTACAGGTGGCATTGGGCGCCAGCATGGTCCCGGAGCAGCCATCCGACACTATTGTCCAATTCGGACCCATATTGGGTCCCGAGAGGGTGCTTGCCGTGATTGTGCCGATGCTGATCGTGACCGACGACTGATTCAGCGCCGTCTCGGTCTTGCCCCCCGTAGTGGCGCCGCTATTCCCGTATACCGAGTTTTGCGAGAGGATCGAGTATGGCGTAACCCTCAGCGCCGCGTACACGGCCACGGAGACGGGGCTCGACGTGTTGGTGATATATAGGCATGCGCCCGGATTGTAAACCGCGGTGATCGAGTCGTTCCCGACCGGCAGCGTCGACGTCGTCGTTTGCGCCTGGTCTGGAGCTTGGGCTGCCCAGCGCCACGTTCGAGGCTATCGGCGAAGCGCCGTTATTGAACGTGACCGTGCCGCAGGTAACGGGGTTCGAACTGACGTCCACCACGGTCGCTGTGAAGGTCACCGGCTGACCGGCGAATGACGAACTTGCGCTTGAAGACAGCGTAACGCTCACTGCTACCGGTGTTGCGGTTGCGGTGGGCGTGGCGGTCGCGGTCGCCGTATTCGTTGCGGTTGCGGTCGCAGTCGCCGTGGCGGTCGCCGTGTTGGTCGCGGTCGCCGTCGCAGTCTCAGTCGCCGTTGCGGTTGGCGACGCGGTCGCAGTCGCCGTTGCCGTATTCGTCGCCGTCTCAGTGGCGGTCGCAGTTGCAGTTGCCGTTGCAGGCGTTGCGGTTGGCGATGCGGTCGCCGTCGCCGTTGCCGTATTCGTCGCCGTCGCTGTGTTCGTCGCAGTCGCAGTTGCCGTGTTCGTTGCCGTCGGCGTAGCTGTATTGGTCGCGGTCGCGGTCGCAGTGTTCGTCGCCGTCGCGGTCGCGGTCGCAGTGTTCGTCGCCGTCGCCGTGGCGGTATTCGTCGCGGTCGCCGTCGCCGTATTCGTTGCCGTCGCGGTCGCCGTCGCCGTCGGAGTTGGCGTCGCGCACGCACCCACCGCACTCACAACCAGACTCAAAGCATTACTGTCCTTAGTGGTGCCGACGTCGGTGCTGCCGGTGCCGCCAGTAACAGTCGCTCGCACCTTGTAATTTGCATAAGTCGTCGCCGCAGTGCCGCACGGAACTGTGATGTTCAGAATCGAATTCTGGGTCAGCGCCGAGTTGGTGCCGGTTACTGAGGACGGAGTGAAAGTGATAGTCGTTCCCGCCGGAAAATTTGGCGTCGGATCGTCAGCCGCAGGGATTGAAAGAGCCACTATATCGGTCCCCGTCCCGCCCGCACCCGCGGAGGTATTGAAGGTGACCGCGACGGTTTGGTTGGGAGAGGTCAGGCCGGAGGACGCAACGGTGACGCTCGACGGCGAGGTCTGGTCGTTATTCAAAGTCGGCGCGCACGATTGTACCATCAGCGTCTCGTTACCCGAGGTTTTCGTGCCAGTTGTGTTGCCGGTGCCAGTCGCCGTTACGGTGAAAGTGTAAGTTGCCGGCGGTGTGGTGCCGCACGTCGTACTGATGGTCAGCGACGAGGTGGTGCCGTTGATCGACGTAGGATTGAAAATCACAGTCGTCCCTGCCGGCTGACCTCCTGTAAAAGTAGTTGAAAGACTCGCCGTGCCGGACGTCGCCGGGCTGGTATAAGCGGCCGTAACTGTGTAGGCCGGGGAGGTGCTGCCGGAGGTGACAGTGTTACTCCCCGGAGAGACGCTGACGCTGCTTAGAGCGGCCGAGGACGTCACAACCAGGCTCCCGGTGGTGGTCACTGTCGTGTCAGTATCCTGCGCCTGAATCGTGAAAGGATAGGTCCCTGTCGGCGTAGTGCCGCTCGTCGTGGTTATGGTCAGCGTGGAGGTCTTGTTACCTCCGCTGCCAGGGTAGCTGACGGGGTTCGGACTAAATGTCGCAGTCGCTCCCGCCGGCAAACCTGAAGGAACTGAGAGAGTCACTGAGTCGCTCGTCGCGCCGCTTAAATCGACCGTAGTGGTATAGGTCGCTGTGGCGCCGGCCGGAACCGTCTGCGGCGACCCCGAGACCGTGACCCCGGTCAGAGCCGAGCACGAAGTCACGACAAGCGAGCCTGTGGCAGTCCAGGGACCACTACCGTCACTCTCCGTGGATTGCACTGTAAAGCTAGTCGTTCCGACTGGTGTGGTGCCGCAAGTCGTCGTAATCGCCAGCGCCGAAGTGCTGTTGGTCTGCGTGTTAGTAACCATGTTCGGAGTGAACATGTAAGTCGTCCCCGCAGGCAGGGTCGTGGTGATGTTCAGAGTTGAGGTCGGACCGGTGCCACCGCCATGTCCTGCGAAGCCAATCGTAAAATCTGCGGTCGCTCCCGCGGCTACCGAAGACGGCGACTGCGCACTGACCGTGACACCGGTGATCATCACGGTGTCCGTGAACCTGTATTGCGCCGTCAGGCCCGAGGTCGCTCCGGTCGCCGTGATCAGGAACTTCACGCCGCCGTCGTTGTCCTGAATCATGAAACTGTTGTCGGTGAATGAACCCGTCGAATCCGCCGTGTCCGTCAACCACGTATCGTCGCTGTCGGTCTCCTGGATCTGGAGCGTGACCGTCTCGCCCGGAGCAAATCCCGCCCCGTAAATCGTGACCGGCGACCCCGGCGGATAGTCAGGCTTGTCAGTGCGGATAGTCTGGTACGTGTACATTTCGCTCAGCGTCAGCGGATTGCCCGACGCGTCCGCTCCCCCGCTCATCAGCACCTGCCCGACCGCCGGCAGCGCAAAGAAATTGGCCGCGAACTCGTCGCGCGTCACGCTCATCGGCTCGTTGGCGACGAACGCGTTGGCAATCGGATCGTAAAGTTCGTTCGCGGTGACTGGCGCGCCCGCGCTGGTGCCGCCCGCGATCAACACCTTACCGTTGTACGGCAAGGTCAGGCCCTGGTGTCCGTGGCGCGGCGTGATCATCTGCGCCGCCAGCGTCGTAAAGGTCTGCGCGGTCGGATCGTAAAGCTCGGCCGTATTCAGGTCGGTTCCACTGGCATTCTGGCCGCCTTCGATCAGCACGTCGCCATAGAACGTGTACAGCAGCGACGCGGTCGCCAGCGTGCGCGCCGTGTTGAGGCTCCCAACCTCGGTCACTTTGCCGGTGGTGGGATTGTAAAGCTCGGCGCTGGCCAGCGGCCCCGACGAATTCGAGCCGCCCGCAATCAGCACCGTGCCGTCGTCGAGCAGCGTCGCGGTATGATCCTGCCGCGCGTTCTCCAGACTAGCCGGCGTCGAAAATGTCTTCGAGGACGGATTGTAGATCTGAAGACTGGCCAGCGGCCCTTCTACGCCATGTCCGCCCGCGATCAGGACAGTGCCGTTGTTCAGCAGCGTAACGGTGTGATGGCTGCGCGGGATGCCCATCGACGGCAGCGTGGTGAATGCGCTGGTCGTCGGATTGAACAGTTCCGCGTCCGCGACCGGCCATCCGAAACTGTCGATCCCGCCTGTCAGCAGGACAGTGTTGTCATTGAGAACGGTTGCAGTCAGACCGTAGACGCCGGTCGCGAGACCGGTCGGCAGGGTCGTGAACGAGTTGCCGGACAGGTTGAAAATTTCAGCACTGGTGAGCGCGGTGCCGGAGCCGTCGGTACCGCCGACGATCAGCGCCTGGCCGTTCGGCAGCGTCGCGGCCGCATGATTGGCCCGCGCGGTCTGCAAATTACCGGAAAGCGTCCACGCACCCGGCGCTTCCGCCGAAATCGGCAGCGCCAGCAGCATGACTAAGAACAACGCTTTAAGTACGATCGCACCGGCGCGGCCTGCGCTTCCGCGCGGACCCAGATGGGCAGAATTCATATGTTTTCCTTTCCCCGTTTTCGCTCAGTCCCAGAGCGCGGGCTATCCCGAGGGCTGCAACAGCCCGCGATATGTCCCTTGTCCCCTCTGCTAAAAGCCAAATAAAGGCTTTGTTGAGTAGGTGGTAATTACCACAAAACGCCTACTATAAGCAAATACCACACAAGATACGCTAACAGAGTGTTCTGAAAGCGAAGCGGAATAGATGGCCTGTTCGTCTAGTCTGAACAAAACAGTCAGGCGGAAACCCCGACCATAAGGCGAACCTTGTTGAGTGAAGAGGCACTGATGGAGTCATCGAGCGAAGCGCTCGCACAGCGCTCGATCGTCAAGGGCTAAGGTCGATTGCGGTCCCCGCTCCCAACTTTTCGCAGCGAAGGCGCGCGGTAACGGCAAGCGTCTTGGACGCCAGGGTGTCCTAGATGGAGTCCTCTTATCCAAAAGTCAGTCCAACACTTGCCTAGATGATTACCACCCCTCCCCCATTACTGAAGTAGCGGAACCAACGATTCGTAATGCTATAAATCGTAGCTAAATGCTTCTGAAAGATACTATTTTCCGAAACCGGTATTGACAATTTTGTTACAATCAGCGCGCGATAGTGTATAGCGACGCTCGACGAGTGCTTGTCGGCTAACGAGGTGAGTAAAGGAGGATGCGCGTTACGCAACACGCTAAGTTATTTTGCCAACACACTAAGTTCGATGGACGACCCTGTCACGCACGTCGAGTTACGGGCTCTGACTTTTGTTTTTTCCACGACCCGGGAAAGGGCGCGGAGCGCGAAAGAGCGCAGAGGGCCGGCGGCTCAAAAAGCAGAGTAGCTGCACTGCCAAGCACTGCGCCGGATGCTCGTCTACTCGACGCTCGGGATGTCGTCAAACTTCTGGCCGAAACGATCAACCAAGTACGCCGCGGCGAAGTCGATCCGAAGGTGGCCAACGCCGTTGGCTAGCTCGCTGGCCTTGTTATCAAAGCGCTTCATGAAGCCGAAATCGAGAATCGATTGGCGGCGCTTGAGGCGGCAGTTAAGCGGCAGCCGGCTAGTGCGCCGGAATTTGTCCTGGACGAAGAGCAGGAACATTTTGCACAGGGAGAGAAAAATGGCAGCGGCTAAGGCGCGAATGGACGCAATTGCGAAATCGCTTACGCCGCAGCAAGCGGTAATTGCCTGGATGCAAGAGGCCCATCAGTTCGACTCGGTATTCGAGTATGTGGTTTGGTCCACAGAGCGACCGGAACAGGCAACAAACCTCGAATCGCTGATCGAACGGGTCGAAATCGCGACACGTGACCGCTGGAACGGCGAGCCCAACGAGAAAGTACTAAAGAAGGTTCACGACGCGGTGCGCGACACGATGTTCTTGTATTACCTGCACGTTCAGGTGAATGAGCACTTCGACGCCGGAGCGCGGGCAATATCTTATATGGGATTGCTCTTGCTCGAGCGTGAGCCCGCCGCGAGGCGGGAAACAGCCGGCAAATTGCCTGCAGATCAAGATCGATGCGATATCTGGCAAGAAGACCTTCACTCCCATGCGCTCGAAGTATTCACTCTCAAAGCGGCGACGGAGCAACTGGCGAAGCAATACTTTGCTAATAACCAAGTTCTCTGGAAGGCCTTTGCAGAACAGCTGGAGGCCTCTATCCGATTGATCAATTGGATCGTAGGCAAGCGGGAGGACGCGCTGTCGCTTGCATACTGGAGCCGCCGCCATACAAGGGGAAAACGACGTCTTGGCGATCGGGATGAAAAGCGACCACAATTCGATTTTGATTTGGAAGCATTAAAAAAATTGATCGACGCTAAAGAACTTGTGAAGTCGCTCTTGGACTTGGCCTATGCCGAGACTCTCTCGTTCATGGGCGACCGGCCGGCCGCGGCCACGCATGTTGCTTCTATGCTTCGCCGGCGGCGTGACCTCCTCAAACACTCGATAGATTTGCAACGCGGCTAACCAACCGGCGATTTCAACTTATCGGCGACGTTGCAACCTTCGTCATCATCGATCAGGGCGACTGCCCTCTACGCAGGTCCACGCTCCATCATCACCGACGAACCACTCAATCTCGACGCCGGACCCCATGGGAGGGGAGACGTAGCTCCCGCCGGCGGAACCGTGAAAGCCGCTCGGCTCCCGTGATACCGTTGCCGAACTGGAAACTTGGCAAGTAGCGCTTTGCGGCCGAATCGAGAGCGCTGACCAGGTTACCAGAAGGTTCACGACTCCGAATCTTCATCACCCACAAACTCTTCAATTGGGATTCCGGAAGCGCGCGATAGACGAAGAGCGTGCTTGAGGAGGGTCACGCTTCCTCGGCGAATCCATTTATGGATGGCGGTGTTCGACACCCGGCAGATTCCTGCCGCCTTGGTAGGACCCCCTACCGCCGAAACTGCTCGCTCGACCGCGCTGTTTTTTTCCCTCTTCGTACCGCGCTTCATCCCGTGCCACCTCCGAAACCGCCGCCCGTCGATCCAGTTCGGAAAGTAGACTAGCCGGAACGAGTCCTTCGTTCAAAGAATGCACTGAGAACCCGGTTTGTTGCTCGAACGGTAATATCGTTAGTTGACAACTATTGTTAAGAGCGATAGTTTGGAGAAGCAGGCGAACGGATCAAGTCTTCGACAAGTAAAAGTGCAGGAGGGCACTCGACGGCGCGGCGCCTGAAGTGTCTCTCTGAGCACGAAGGAGAAAGGCGCAAATGAAATCGACCTTGGATTATCTCAGCGGTCACCTCTGTATTCTGAATGAATCTGAGCTAGGCGCGAGCAGCCCTGGGACGCGCCCGGAAGCATCCGCGAATGGTACGCGGTTCGCAAAGCCGCCAAGGCTGAAGTGGCAACCCTGGTTGGCCGACCGGTCACCCGCGTCGATCAGCGGGAGGGAATTTACGTCGATGAAGAAGGGAACGTTTATCGACTGGCAGACAAGGGCGAGACGAAGCCAATCGAGGTCGAGCATCTCCCTGGAACGGAGAAGACCGAACTCGAGGTACTACTGGAGGCTTCTTTGAAAGGAAACAAAACGGACAAACCAAACGGAGATTCGAAAAGGATGCAGCAAAAAAATCGAAACAACGGGCGGAAGGCGCACGCCCCGCAACTAAACGGCTCGGCGCCTCAATCACTCAGCCCTGAAACGACGGCAAGCGCTCCGCCCAACGCCCACGCTGCCAACGCGGCGCCCTCCGCAGCTCCCGTGCAGTTGAATCTCCGCCAGAAGCTCGTAGAGGTGCGGCGCCGGATCGGCTACGTCCAGAAGCGCGGCCACAACGAGCGCTTCAACTACTCGTACGTGACGGCCGCGGATATCGCCGGCTCGGTCGGAGATATACTCGCCGAATTGGGGGTCGTCGTAATCCCCAAGCTGGAAGATATCTCCTACGAATCGGCAGTAGGCCGCGGAGAGGCCACCAGGATGGCCCGGGTCGTGATGGCCTATACCTTCGCCGACGTCGACAGCGGCGAAGAGATAATCGCGAAGGTCGCCGGCCAAGGGCTCGATCCCGGCGACAAGGCGCCGTACAAGGCGATGACCGGGGCGTTGAAGTACGCCCTACTCCAATCGTTTCTGTTGGCCACCGGCGACGATCCGGAAGATGACCGGCAAGCTGCCCGCGTCACTGCGACGAGTTCCGAACGCCTGATCAGCGGCGACGAAGTTCGCGAGCTGCAGAGCCTCATTGATGAAACCGGGACTGAGCTGGAACGGGTACTGGCGTACTACAAGGTTGCCTCGCTAGGAGAGCTGACCGAAACCGCCTACCGGCGTGCAATCGAAGTGCTGAATCGCAAACTGGCCAAACGCGGCAATCAGGAGACCGTTCATGCCCAGGATTGAGCGGCTGCATCAGAACACCGCCGAATGGCACCGCTGGCGCATGCAAGGGATTGGGGCAAGCGACGCTCCAGTGATCATGGGCGAGACGACATTCAAGACCCCGAAAACACTGTGGTCGATAAAAACCGGGCGTATGCAGGAAAGTTCGGCGGGTCCTGCAGCGCGACGCGGTCGCGAACTGGAGCGGTTCGCCCGTCGCGCGTACGAGCGACAAACGGGAATCCAGGTGGAGCCCCTGTGCCTGGTCCACGAACAGTTCGATTGATGCGGGCGTCGCTGGACGGGTTGAGCTTCGACGGCTCCACGCTCGTGGAATCAAATGCCCGCTCAACATCCGCGATCGCGCGTCGGCCCAGGAAGGTCGTATCCCTGCCCAGTACCATGCGCAACTACAGCATCAACTGGAGGTCTCCGGAGCGGAACAGGCGCATTACTGGTCCTTCCACGGGAACGACGGAGTCCTGGTCGAAATACGCCCCGACCGGGAATACGCGAGGAGACTGATAGAGGCAGAAGCCGCGTTCTGGCAGCTGGTGAAAGAAAACCGCTGGCCCGAACGGGCTAACGAGGTTACTGGACCTGAGCGCGGACCCAAAATGGCGTCACGCCGCGATGCGTTACCGTGAAGCCAGGCTCCGGCTGGAGAACGCGGCAGCCGAGGAACACCAGCTGCGCGCAACGCTTAAGTGTATGGCGACAGCGAGACGGACGTACGGCTGTGGCGTCGAAGTCCTGCAGAGACTCGCGCAGAGGCGCGGTCGATTACTCTGCGGTTCCGGAGCTCCGGGGAATCGACCTCGAACCCTACCGTAAGCCGCCGGTCGCGGTCGTGAAGATCAACTTTATTGAGCCCAACCAGCAGTAGACCGTCATCCAGGAATGTTTCGGCTTCCGCAACTTCCGCCAGTTCGAGCGCACCCGCAGCGAGATCAAGCTGCCCTACGATCTGTTGAACGACCTACGTTTCCGCCAGCTTCCAGACGCTCGCAAGGCGCACCTGATCTGCCTGCTGCTGCTCCCGGCGCGAATGGATAATCTCCTACCCAACAGTACCATCAAGCTGGAGCGAATGATTGGGGCAACCGAGCCTTTGGACCTGAGCGCGTTCGCGGACTTCGTCGAGTTCGTCCCAGAGCAGAAGCCGAGCTGGCAGGACCGGGTTGCCGATCGGCGCGTGCCGGATAGCATGCGCGCGGCAGTGCTGGTGCGCGACGGAGGGCGATGTCGAAGATGCAGGAGAGCGATCAAGCTGGAGATGGATCACATCGTTCCGGTCAGCAAGGGAAGCAAGACCGAAGAATCTAACCTTCAGACCCTGTGCCGGCGCTGCAACCGGGCCAAGTCCAGGAAGCTTACTCCCAGGTTCTGAAAGATGGGTGCGGCAGGCGAATCATCGCGCAGCATCGCAGTCGAGCTGGCCCTGCTGTTCCTGCGTGAACTCGAGGCCTCGGTCGCAGAAGATCCGGAGCGGCTGGTCTCGACCGAGGCGGTACTCTCCCTTGCGGCGGTCAGGCGCGGGGATCCGATCACGTGGCAACACTGGCGCAGGATTCTCAAGAAATACGAAAAAGCCGATCTAATCGAGCATATGCTCGGCGCGCCGGTGCCCATGGATTCCGGCGACAGCGAGTCCGCTACGGACAGGCTGATCGGGCTTGTGCTCGACAGTGGAATCGAACTCTTTCACGATCCCGACCAGCACGCCTGGGCTTCCTTTCGGGTCGACGGGCACTTCGAGAATCGGCCCGTCCGCTCCCGCCCGTTTCAGCTCTTCCTGCTGCGGACCTACTACCAGGAGACCGGCAAGAGTCCTGGCGCGCAAGCCATCCGCGCCACGCTGGATCTGTTGGAAGCGAAGGCCCTGTTTGACGGTGAGGAATCTTCCATCAATCTTCGGGTCGCAAACCATCGGGGGAAACTTTACCTCGACCTGTGCGACCGTGCCTGGCGGGCGGTCGAGATAGATAGTGATGGGTGGCGAATAGTAGATCGACCGCCACCGAGATTTCATCGCACACGCGGCTCCAGGCCGCTGCCCGCACCCGAGCGCGGCGGCAGTCTTGACGAACTGCGCCGCTTCCTGAACGTCGACCATCAGGGTTGGACTCTCATCAAGGCCTTCGTGGTCGCCGCGCTGCGTCCCAGCGTGCCGTGCCCCATCCTTGTCGCCAAGGGTGAGCAGGGAGCGGGCAAGACGACCGCGTGCAGAATAATAAGCGCGCTGATCGACCCGCGCACCGGAGCCCTGCGGGGCGTACCCCGTGAAGTTCGCGATCTGATAGCTGCGGCAAGAAATTCCTGGATCGTATGCTTCGATAACTTGAGCCATCTGCCAGAGGACTTGGCCGACGCGGCTTGCCGGCTGGCCACCGGCGGCGGGTTCGGTGGCCGGGAACTCTACAGCGATCATGACGAAGCTATCTTCGACGCCACCCGCCCCATGGTCTTCAACGCGATTCCCGACCTGGGTGCCGCGCGGCCCGACTTTCTCGATCGCGCAGTGATCGTTGAGTTCCTCGACATGAAGCCCGAAATGCGCCGCGACGAGGCGCAGTTCTGGCGCGAATTGGAGGAGGTACGACCGCGAATCCTTGGTGCACTGCTCGATGCCGCCGCTGCGGGACTTAAGAACCTGCCCAACGCCCGGCTCGATCAGCCGCCGCGGATGGCCGACTTCGCGATCTGGGTAAGTGCGTGCGAGGAAAGCCTCGGAATGAAACGAGGCGAGGCCCTGACTGCTTACCAGTCCAATCCCACCGAGACTCGTAACCTGGCGCTCGAGTCCTCGCCGCTGTTCGAACCCGTTGCGGAACTCGCCAATTTGGGATTTAGCGGGTCGGTCACCGAACTGCATGCGCGGCTCACCTGCATGATGAGCGAAGGCATGCGCCGCTCGGTACGCTGGCCCAAGGCCCCCAATGCGCTGGGCAACGCGCTGCGCCGCATGGCAGCCAATCTCCGTGCCGCCGGAATCGATATTCAGTTTAGCCGCGCCCATATCCGCGGCAGAAGCGTAGTATCCTTGGCCTGTGCTTCAGAGCTTCGGAAAAGATCTTCAGTCATCTTCAATGACCGTCATTAGCCTTGTCAACACCAAGCTCGGAAAGCGATCTCATGAGGTCGTTTCGACAAGCTTTCCTCGGAAAATATGGGAAATGTCCTCTGATTCGGCGATGATAGTTCAGAACTATCACCACTGAAGATAACTGAAGATCTTTTCCGGGGTTTTAACAATTCGCCAAGACTATTCCGCCGAAGGTGCGCTCGGATTGCAAAATGGAGGCAGTCACCCTGTCCTGCAGACCAAGGAGAGCGCCGTATACGCATTCCGTGGCCGCCGCTGACAACGCGGTCAGAGTTCTTAAAAGCGAGTAGCTCCTGGTCGCGTGTTCCTTAAGGTAGGTACGCAGCGATGCGGAGGATTAGATCCGCCACACCCGGATTCCACCGTTAGAGACCTAGAGCTGGCCGGCGACGGTGCTGAGCAGGTTGGTGATGGTTGTGCCCATGGTCTGGTAGCCCACGAACACCACAACTGCCACCGCCGCCATGATCAACGCGTATTCCGCCATCGTCTGGCCGCGCTGATACTCGCGCACCTTCACAAACATCCTCGTGATCTTGTCCATGTCCCGTGTCCTCCTTGTTCACTGTTTCTCGGCCTAAAAATTGGCCGTTGTCCCCATTGATAAACGTTGCCCTGATCAGTAGCGCCGGCCCGGTCTGACTTTGAAGCGGCTGGAGCCTTTTAGAGAGCGGAAGTAGATCGCTCCTATGATCCCCACCACGAATAGAACCTCCCACGAGAGCAGAACGCTGAACCGATCGAGATGGTTGAACCACTCTCCTGAAGCGCGGGCCTGACTGACTGACGTTCCAACCCTGGTCATGAAGGTGTCACGCCAGCGCGATATAGCGATGATACCGTTCCAGAAGAGCGCCGCACCCACGATTGCCGCCAGGAAAAGAATCCCCAATTGCACTGGCAAGCGTCGGCGAACGGAGCCGTCAAGAGAACCAGGTTCGGATATGAGGTCAGCGACAAGACGACTTCGCCGAAAGTCCGGTAGCGGTTCTTCTTGATCTTCATCCCCGGGGTAAGTGGCAGGCTGAGGAAAGACGGGTATCTGCGCGCTCGACGAGGGATTGGTTGCTTCGCGAATCTGGCGGAGGATGAAAAGCATATCCTCCTTGCAAGTCAGCGTTCCGAGCAACGAGCATTTGGAGAGTGCCTGGAGCTCCTGAGGAGTAATCTTGAGGCGCGCGACGAGTTCGCGGTCGTTGCGAACCTGGTCCAATACGGAACGCTCTTGCGGTGGCGGGCGGTGAGGATCGGCTTTCATCGATGCGCGTTTTGACGCAGACTAAGGCTTTAAATCAAGACTAAACATGACAAAAGACGCATAGAGTCTTATAGTATCCATAAGAGACGTGCAAAAGTCTTATAGACTAAGCACATTGTAGTACTTAGCTACACGCCGTAGGTGTCGTTCAGATAAATGGTACTAAAACATTACTTTTAGTAGTGGACCGAATTGGACTATCGGCTCAAACGGAACATACACTAGGGACAGGTATGTTGTGTTGTTCCCAGGGGGCAACGACGGTCCTCCCCCTCCTAGCGCCAATCACGGCGATCGAATATCTCGAAGCCGCACTTCCGTTCGCGCACGATCACGGCGTCAGCATGGCGATTGCACAGCTCGATCTGACGAAACCGGCCGCCGGCTATATCGACCTTTCGGAGAACTATCGTTGCTCTTTGGGCAATACATCACGGTGTTCGCCACGGCGCTGGATAACCTCATCGCCCGATCTGAACGGCCGTCTGGACAGGCTCGAAGTTAGGTTCGAGCATTCTCTCGTTAATTTATCGCGATCCGTCTCTGTCCGCTTTCGCAAATTTAACGAGACCAGCGTCGAAATGTGGCGCACCCGAATCGATCTGAACTCCAACCCTTAGATTTGAAATTCGACCGACAGCGTCCGCTGGCGTCGTTGCCTGCCAGATTCGACTCTATGTCGAGGTCCGCTCCATTGGCTGTGGGCGGTCAATACAATAGCGGCGCCGATTCGGTCTCTCCGTTTGTGGAATTCGCAAAAGGCACCAGATTGCTAAGGTGGTCGGGGGCATCAAACGGCATCGGCTCGCATCGTATCGGATAGGAAAAAGCGAGGGTTTCCCTAAAAGAGGGGCCCTCGCTTGCGTTCGGGTTTGCTCGGCTCAGACACTCTGGAGACACTATTTTGCGCGAAGTGGTGTCCGGTCCTTCGTGTCTGAGCGATTGGAGACAGCTTGTAGAAATCAGCGCCTTCGTGTCGCAGAAGAAGCGATTGCGCTATACGTGCGCATAGGCTAGTCACACAGGCGGCAATCGGCGTCTCGTAGTGAAGGCACAGTCCTGACCGTTGCCAAACGGGGAGGGACTGTCCTATGCGCCGTATCGCGGGTGCTGTTTGTGCGCTTCTACTTGCCGTTCTGATTCTTTTTCCAAAGCTTCACGAGGTCTACGCGCAGTTGGCCACCACGCCCTGGCCGCTGTCCTTTCGAGCAGCCACAGCGTCTGCCCCCCCCGGAGCCGACGCCCTGGGCGGATGGCAAGTGTCGAACCGAACCGGCAGGCCGCGCCGAATCATGCGCCGCGCGTTTCATTTGCCAAGCTGCCGATGCGCTTCGAGGCTAACCTCGGCCAGACCGATCCGCGGGTGAAATTCCTCTCGCGCGGGCCGGGCTACACGCTGTTCATCACGCCGGCGAGGCGGTGATTGCGATGCGGCAGTCCGCCCAGAAGAAAGCGCAGATTGCGCAGACCAGAAACAAACTTCCTCTCACGGCCGCGACCGAGTCCGCGGTGGTGCGGATTGGGCTCAAGGGCGCGGCATCGTCGCCGCAAATCGGCGGCCTCGATCGGATGGCGGTCGGATCCAACTATTTCATCGGCAATGACCCCAAGCAGTGGCACACCGATGTTCCCAACTACGGGGGCGTGGAACTCAAGAACGTCTATCCGGGCATCGATCTGGTCTACCACGGCAGTGGGCAAACCCAGCTCGAATACGATTTCCGGCTTGCGCCGGGCGCGGACCCGAGTGCGATCCGGCTGAAGTTTACGGGGATGAAAAAGCTCGCGCGGAATGGGGGGCCGATCTGGTCGTGAGCGTGGGCAAGAGCCAACTCGTCGAGCACGCGCCGGCGATTTATCAGGAGACGGCCGGCGGCAAGCGGCAAACAATCGCGGGCGCATGGAAATTGCACGGCGCGCACGAGGCGGGCTTCCAGGTGGCGCGCTACGACCGGAGCCGGCCGCTTGTCGTCGATCCGGTGGTGCTCGATTATTCGACCTACTTGGGCGGCAGCAGTAACGACTCTGGCTATGGCATCGCGGTCGATTCCGCAGGCAACGCCTACGTCACGGGATATACGGCCTCGACCAACTTCCCCACCCTGAATGCCTACCAGAGCACCAACAGCGCCGGTGCCGATGGTACCGCCTTTGTGGCCAAGCTCAAACCGGCCGCGTCAGGAGCGGCGTCACTGCTCTATTCGACGTATCTCGGCGGCGGCAGTTACGACTTTGGCAATGGTATAGCGGTCGATTCCGCAGGCAACGCCTATGTGACGGGACAGACGACCTCGACCAACTTCCCGACCCTGAAGGCCTACCAGAGCACTTTAGCCGGCGGCCAGAACGCCTTCGTGGCCAAGCTCAACCCGGCCGCGTCAGGAGTGGCGTCACTGCTCTATTCGACCTACTTGGGCGGCAACAGTTACGACGCTGGCAACGGCATCGCGGTCGATTCCGGCGGCAACGCCTAAGTCGCGGGATATACTCGGTCGACCAACTTCCCGACCCTCAACGCCTACCAGAGCAGTTGTCCGTCCGCATCCGGTCCCGACGGTTGTGTCGCCGCTTTCGTGGCCAAGCTCAACCCGGCCGCGTCAGGAGCGGCGTCACTGCTCTATTCGACGTATCTCGGCGGCAACGGTAGTGACCAAGGCGATGGCATCGCGGTCGATCTCGGAGGAAACGCCTACGTTGCGGGAGGTACGGAGTCGACCAACTTCCCCACCCTGAACGCCTACCAGAGCACTTTAGCCGGCAGCCAGAACGCCTTCGTGGCCAAGCTCAACCCGGCCGCGTCAGGAGCGGCGTCACTGCTCTATTCGACCTACTTGGGCGGCAGCAGTCACGAGTTTGCCAATGACATCGCGGTCGATATCGCAGGCAACACCTACGTGACGGGATTTACTAATTCGACCAACTTCCCGACCCTCAACGCCTACCAGAGCACTTTAGCCGGCAGCCAGAACGCCTTCGTGGCCAAGCTCAACCCGACCGCGTCAGGAGCGGCGTCACTGCTCTATTCGACCTACTTGGGCGGCAGCAGTCACGACTCCGGCTCTGGCATCGCGGTCGATTCCGCAGGCAACGCCTACATCACGGGATATACTCAGTCGACCAACTTCCCCACCCTGAATGCCTACCAGAGCGCCTTAGCCGGCAGCCAGAACGCCTTCGTGACCGAGCTCAGTCTGGCGTCGCCGACACCTACCGCAACAGCCACAGCGACGGCGACTGCAACCGCGACGGCCACCGCGACAGCAACGGCTACTGCGACAGCTACGGCAACATCAACGGCCACCCCAACTGATACGGCGACTGCCACAGCAACGCCGACTGCAAGCGCGACCGCGACAAACACAGCCACGGCTACTGCGACCAATACGGCGACGGCCACGCCGACGGCGACGCCGACGACCACTGCGACAGCGACTGAAACGGCCACTGCGACGGCTACGGCAACGGCAACATCAACGGCGACGGCAACAGCTACCGCAACCGCGACTGCCACGGACACCGCGACTGCAACTGCAACCGCCACTGCAACTGAGACTGCGACAGCGACGAACACCGCGACCGCGACTGCCACTGCTACGGCCACGGCGACGCCAACTGCGACGCCGACGACCTCGATTTCGGTGCCGGCTACGCTGGCGCTGGGCTCCTCACCGGTCGGGACACCGCGACCAGGAACCTCACGGTCGTAAACACCGGCACGACCTTGCTATTCATCGGCGGCGTAACTTCGAACAACCCGTCGGAAGTCGCCGCCACGGGCGCTACCACCTGCCCGCCGACCGGACTGGCGCATTTGGCCAGCTGCACGATCGCGATCGGCTTTACGCCGAGCGCGCTCGGCACGCGCAGCGCAACGCTTATGGTCCACGACAACACAGCCACCAGCCCGCAGCACGTGGCGGCCAGCGGTACCGGCGTCGCCGACATGACCGTCGCGCCCACCAGCTACGGATTCGGCAGCGTTAAGGACGGCTCCAAGGCGATCAAAGCGATCGTCGTGCACAACTATCAGACCAACGCGGTCTCGCTGAGCGAAGGATTCAGCGGGCCCAACGCGGGAGATTTCAGTATCACGGGCGGCACCTGCACATCGACGCTGGCGAAAGCGTCAGTTTGTACGCTGATCGTGACCTTCGCTCCGACCGCGACGGGCACCGAATCGGCGACCATGACGGTTACGGACAGCCCCGATTCGCTCAGTCCGTCGGGCTACTCGGTTTCATTCACTGCGTTGGCGACCGTTCCTGAATCGCTCTCGGCCACCAAACTGGTCTTCGGCAATGTTTACGAGACCGCGTCCAAGTCGTTGAACATCACCGTTACCAACCATGCGAGCAGCGGGCCGATCACGCTGACCGGAACGACCTTCGGCGGTGCCAACGCGAGTGACTTCTCGGTGACCGGCGGGACCTGCACCGGTTCGCTGGCGGCGTCGTCGACTTGCACCTACGCGGTGACGTTCACGCCCAGCACCGAGACTGCCGAGAGCGGCACGCTGTCGATCGGGGTTGCGGAAGACCCCAATGGTGGTCCGGCGGTCGCCCTGAGCGGAACCGGATTGACGCCACTCAGGCTTGTTCCTGCAAGCGTCGCCTTCGGCACTGTCGTCGACGGCCATTCCTCAACTAACAGGACCGTGACAGTGATCAACGATGGCGGCGCGGCGGCCTCGCTGAGCGAGAGCGTCACAGGAACCAACTTTGCGGACTTTGCCGTTACGGGCGGGACGTGCACCAGCACGCTGGCTGGTGGCGGCGCATCGTGCACCTATCTGCTGAAGTTCACGCCGAGCATTGTCGGCGCGGAGAGCGCAACGCTCGGCGTCAGCGCGGCAGGCGATGCGGCCAGCCCGCACAACGTGAGCCTTGGCGGCACGGGCAGTTAGTAGTCCTCTATCGATGACGAAAACCCGTCGGGGCGACTCAATCGCTCCGGCGGTTCCAAACCGCCAACCGGCTTGCTAGTCATCCTCACGGCGATAGGGTCGGACACGCTCGCTGGCCGGTTCCTTCCATCAGGAGAGAAGCTGGCCTTATCAACTTGCGGAGAGGGAATGCTGGATTAGATTCCTGAGCGCAGGAGAGAGAGGCATGGCTGATCTGAATAGGGATAGGCGGGAGAGGAGAAATCTAGCAGTCTCCGTCGTCTTCTTTTGTGCGGCCGTTGCTATAGCCTATGTGGCGGGCATGGGAAAGATCATCGGAATGACCCATCACACAGTTGCCACACTAGCGATAGCCGGACTTGTCTTGCTTCACATAGTCAGATGGCTCACACCATATTGAATTCCTCTCCTCGCTGCCGCGTGCAGATGTTTCGATATCTCCCACCTTGCTTCAACGCGCGACATCTCGGCTTGACCGACGCATTGCGGGCCGAATCTTTGCCGAGCGCCAGATAGCCGAACTGGTTACCTCCAAATCATCGCGGAACTGCGCCGCCAAGCCTTCGACGCGAGGTCCAATCCAATGTGACCGTGGGTAGAGGACGTTCCGCAAGGCCACCTCGGAGATTTTCATTACTCGGGATAGGTGGCCGCGCTGACATAGCCGCTTCTGCAACTCCTGCCCCTGAAGCCGTCAGTGCTCGTTTCCCTTCCCGCTCAGGTCAACCAATTGTGGACTGTTCATGGCGTCGTCATTGAGCGTCAGCCTGCCGGTCAGCTTGCCGCCTGCCGATGGTTTGAAGGTGATGCTGATTGTGCACGTATCCAGCGCGGCCAGTCGGGCGCCGCAGGTGCTGGTCTGCGCAAAGTCGCCGGTGGTCGACATTCCAGTGATGATCGCCGTCACCCCGCTGCCGTTGGTCACTTTCACAGTCTTCGCTGAACTCGAACTGCCAAGTCTATGACCCGCGAATTCCAACCTGGCTGGCGAGATCGTCAGCGCGCTGGGCGTGGGCGTCGCGGTTGCGGTTGAAGTGGCCGTCCGAGTGGCAGTGCGCGTGGCTGTCGGAGTCCTGGTTGGCGTCGCGGTCCGAGTCCTGGTCGGCGTCGGGGTTCGACTCATGGTCGGCGTCGGCGTTCGGCTCATGGTCGGCGTTGGCGTTTGACTGTTGGTCGCGGTCGCGGTTGAGGTTGGCGACGGCGAGGGCGTCACGCTTGGGATCGGCGTTCGCACCGGAGCGGAATCGCTGATGACAAAAATGTGCGCCTGGTATGGCTGGAACGCGCCAGGAAAGGTCGTGCTGGTGTCCGGCGCCGCGCTGGCGCCCGTGTCGTAGTCGGCAATGCTGGCGGCCGGTTGCGCCAGAGTGAACTCGGCATCAACGCTCGCCGCCGTGTAGTTGTAAGCAAACAGATAGCGCGTACCGTCGCTGCCGATTTTCGTTTTGGTGAACACGATGCCGGTCGCGGAGTTCGCCGTGATTACCAGCGCGTCGGGACTCAGCAGCACCGGCTCCAGCGACTTGATCTCTGTGGTGACGTTGATCAGTTCCCGGTAGAGCGCAGCGTGCTCGACCGGATCTTTAACTTCATAGAGGCCGCGCAGGCCGTACTCCCAGTAAAAGAGCCCGGTCGCACCCTCGACGATCGCCATCCAGCTCATGTCGTGCAGTTGCTGCTGGGTCGGCCACAAGGATTCCAGGTCCGACTGGAAAAACTGAATGACGGTCCACACCGGACGCGCGCCGTGTCCGGCCTGGTACGCTGCGCGCGTCCAATCGGCGACTTCAGCCAGATCGTTGCCGGTGGCGTGGATGAGCGGATAGGGGTCAACGCCAAGGACATCGACCGTATCGCGCCACAGTCCAACCCTCGTCGGCTCATTCGTCACGGCCAGGGTGAAACCAGAGGGATCGGCCGCTTTGATCAGCGAATATTGGTGGAACGTTTCCGCCTGCACTCCGATTGCCGGCTCGTCCTGAACGTAGTATCCCACCACGGTGGGGTTGGACGCGAACGCGGAGACGTAGTCAGTAGTCAGCGTATCCGGATCGTCGGTTCCGAACTCTTTGGCGACGCCGAACGGGAACACCGAGCTGCCCGTATAGTAACCGCTCATGTCGGGCAAAAAGGTTATCCCGAATTGCTTCATCGCCGTGGTGTACGCGGTAATCGCCTGCGTGGGCGCATTGGTAATGTAGTAGTTGATAATCATGTTGATCGGCGCCAGCGCGATCGCGGCAAGCTCGTTCACGTAGTAAGCGGGGCTGTCCGAATAATCGGTCGTGTCGTAGATGCCGAGCACGAAATGCGGGTTGCCGTCGAGGAAGTGCGCCTCGTTCGACGAGTCGACATACGCTTTCATCCCCGCACGCAGGGACGCATCGAGCTTGACGATGGTGTACGGCGTTTGTGCCATCAAAACGTTAGCGCTGGTGTCTTCCAGTTTCCCCGCAACACTGTACGTCCCGTCCGGCTGACCCGTCAGATCCAGAGTCCCGGTGAACTCTGCCGCGGCCGGGAAAGTCTGACTGGCGACGGTGTTGCCATTGACGTCAGACGCATCGAGTTCCACTTGCAGGCCCGACAGCGTCGTGCCCTGAGGCGGAGTGACGGTCAGATCCATGCTCACGGCCTGACTCTGATCGGAAAACATCAGCCCGCGATAATTCGGGTACAGCAGGAACATCTGTAGTCCCGGCGGGATCTCTTGTTGCACCGAAATATTGGCAAACCACGCGTCGCCCATCGTCACCGGATCGTAAGTCTGGAGACGCACGTTCGTCGCCGGCTGAGTCGCTGGTATGACGATCTGCGGATTGAGGAAGGTGGTCCAGCCGGTAGTTCCATTGACTATGGGCGAGTTGGAGTTGCCGTACAGGGTCGCATAAGCGCCGGCGCCTGGAACCGTGGCAGACATGACGTCATCGGTCATGATCTGTCCGCTGAACGTGTAGGTAGCCCCGCTAGGGACCTTGGAGGAAACTGCGATGGGGGCGTCGCAGGTCGTGGACAGACTCATTTCCAGCGTGGCCGCGGCGTTAGGAGCCAACGTGGTCGGGTCAATCGCAAAACACGTCGCCAGGTTAGTCCAGCCGGTAGTGCCCGCCGCGAAATTTCCATTGGTGAGAATATTCGGCCCCAGCGTACCTTCGACTGGGGGCGCGCTCAGGCCGCCGTCGACAACTGTTTGAGCGAAGGCGGGAGCCGCGCACAGTAGTGGAAGAGTATATAGTAATAATACTAGTAGGACAGAGCATTTAGGTAATAGTGTACTAGCTAATGATGGAATAGCTAATGAAGTATAGTATCGGAATCCGCGCGACATGATCGTTGCCCTCGCTTGAGTCGATGCGATCGCTCAAGGAGCAACTTCGCTGCCGCTGGCAGTGTGTCATTGGTCGAACTCAGTAATGTTCCAAGCTGAAACGTCTGTCGCATAACAACGCACGAACCTCGCGCCGATGACGCGCGATGAGACAGCGTGCCCAAAAGTTGAGATGAGTCGCGCCATGGAATTGGCGGCACCGTCCGAAATCGGACAACCGCGGATTGGCCCGACGCTATGCCGCGACGGCATTTACGTGGCATAGTGGCGGACTACATTTTGCTAATAATTAGAGATCACTGACTGAGAACGATGACCCCGGAAACGATAAACAAAGCGGCGCCTGAGGCGGCGCCCGAGAACAAAGCCGCGGACGCGGGCGACCGCGACGCGGAGAGCCCTCGCAAAATCAGGGAAGCTCTCCTAAAGACGTTCTTTACCGGGCTTTCGTGGACCGCCGCGGCGCGCGGCCTGACCGCGATTGGCACGGCGGCTCGCTACATTCTGTTCGTGCGGTTGCTCAAGCCTTTTGACTTCGGCGTGATCGCCAGCGCGACCTTGATTTGCTCGGCCCTGCTAGCGGCGACCGATCCGGTGATGGGCCAGGCGCTCGTCCAACAGCAGGACGATATCGATCCATATCTCGACACGCTGCTGACGACCTATTTCGTCCGCAGCCTGATTATCGGCGCGATCATGGTTGCGTTCGCACGTCCGCTGAGCGGCTTCTTTCATCTGGGCGCCGCCTACACCGTTTTCTGGTGGATGGTTCCGCTGCCAATCCTTCGATCGATTCAGAGCCCGCGCCTGGTATCGCTTTATCGGCGCCTCGATTTTCACTACGTCACCATCATGAACGTTTCCGAGGTCGCGGCGAGCCTGATACTGGGGCTCGTCGGCGTGCTCTACTGGCGCGACTGGCGCGGCCTGGTGTTCTCGCTGCTGGTCGGCGCGGCGGTGCGGGACATTTTGACCTACTGGCTGTTTCCTCATTGGCCGCGAATGAGTTTCAGCATGGCGCGCGCGAAAACGATGCTGTCGTTCGGATTGTGGTTCAGCTTCGGGACGCTCTGCGATTTCGTTTCGAAGCAACTCGACAACCTGGTCGTAGGCCATCTGCTGGGGCCCGGGCCGCTGGGCGTCTACCAGATGGCGTTTCGCGCGGGCGAGATGCCGGTGGTCGAATTTACGACTTCGGCATTCGTGGTGACGTTTCCGATGGTGGCGCGATTGCGCGACGATCGTCGCGCGAGATCGCGCCTGTTCTGGTCGGTCTCGGGGGTCGTGGCCGCCGTCGGACTCACATACGCGGCATTCATATTCGCCGTTGGTGGCCCCGTCGTTCTGCGCATATTCGGACCAGCCTGGGCGCATGCGGTCAACCCGCTGAAAGTGCTGTGCATCTACGGCCTGCTGCAAGGGTTCCTGGTGGTGGGGCGAAGCTTTCTCAGCGGCCTGGGCAAGCCGGAACAATACGTCATCCCGGCCGCCGCCCGCGCAGCCGTTCTCGCCATCGCGATATACCCATTAACCGCCTTGCACGGCCCCACCGGCGCCGCGGCGGCTGGCGTATTGTCGATAGTGGTGGCGCTGCCGATAATGGGCTACCTGCTGCATCAGATGGAGTAAGCGGGCGAGATGAGCTCTTCGAACACGGCGACAGCAACAGCGCCTTCGACGCAATCCGGACGGGCGCTGGTCAGCATTATTGTTCCGAACTACAACTATGGCCGGTATTTGCGTATCGCGATCGACAGCGCGCTCGCGCAAACTTATTCGCCGGTCGAGGTAATCGTGGTCGATGACGGCTCGACGGACAACTCGCGCGAGGTAATCGAGTCGTACGGCGAACGCATCGCGGCGATCCTCAAGGCCAACGGCGGGCACGGCTCGGCGGTCAACGCCGGCTATGCGGGCAGCCGCGGCGAGATCGTGATTTTCCTCGATGCCGACGACGAACTGATGCCGGCGGCGGTCGAGCAGGTCGTAAAGGCATGGTGGCCGGGCGTCGCCAAGGCGCAGTTTCAACTCGAAATGGTCGATGAGAACGGCGCGCCGCTCGGCATGCGCGTCCCGACCTTCGATGATTTCATTCCGAATGGAGATATCCGCGATCGAATCGCGCGCTTCGGCGAGTACCCGTCCTCACCGTCGAGCGGCAACGCGTACTCGCGCGGGGCGCTGGAGCGGCTGATGCCGATGGACGAGGCTTTGTGGGTGGCGGGCGCGGAGAAGTCGCTGGTGTTCCTGACGCCTTTCTTCGGCGACGTGGTCTCGCTATGCGCGCCGCTTGGCCGCTACCGCATCCACGAGGCGAACGACTCGGGCTTCAAGGGCCGTCATCTGGAAAAACTGCATCGGCGGTTGAGTGCGGTCTATTTCATTCCGGAGACGCTGTCGCGCGTCGCGGCGGCCAAGGGGATCGAGCTCGACGCGCGCGTGCTCGGTTCGACCTCGCGAGAATTGAAACTCCGGATGGCTTCGATCCGCCTCGATCCGAAGACTCATCCGATCAAGAGCGACACGCGGCTCGGATTGCTCGCAAAGGGAATCAGAGCGTCGCTACGCGAACCGGATCTGAGCCCCAGGATTCGCGCAACGCAGACCGCGTGGTTCGTGCTGATGGCGGTAGGCCCGATGGCCGTCGTGTCACGCCTGATAGAGCCCGCGCGATAGCGAAGTACCTGCTGGCAGTCCCTGTAATCCTGACCATTGGCGAGCAGCGCGAGCTTCCTGCGTCATCCTGACGACCCGAGCAACGCGACGGGAGGAAGGACCTCGGACAGCTCCGCGCGAGCGAAGCCGGTAGCGGTTTAGAAATCGCGCAGTGGTCCTTTGTCCGACACGGCCGCGTAAGCCCACAGACCACCGCGGGCTTCGGAGTGTCAGCCCTGCCCCGCGGAACCGTTCGTCGCTTTGCGCGCCGGGTCGGGCTTTACCAGGTAGGCGACGCGATCGTGGAACTGGCTGAGCCTTGGGACTGCGGTGGGGGTCGCGATGCTCGATACGAATTCATTGACCGCGCGTGCGCATCCGTCCCAGTTGTAGTAATCGTCGACAATTACTATTCCGCCCGGCGCGACGCGCGGATACAAATTTTCCAGGCAGACCCGGGTGGACTCGTACCAATCGCCGTCGAGGCGCAGCACTGCGATTTCGCTGGGAGGAACGAAACGCGGGACCGTTTCGTTGAACCATCCCTTGACCAGCGAGAAGGAAGTCGCGCCCGACAGCTTCATCGCGGCGGCCGCTTCAGCTTCGGCGGCGGTGCAGTTGTTGTAGTAAGTCGGCGAGTTGGCATCGCGTTGCCACGCGATCGCGGAGGCGCCGTCCAACTCTTCGTGCGCCGCGGGCAATCCTTCGAAGCTGTCGAACAGGAAATAGCGCCTTTTGGAGCCAAGCACCTCGACCATGCCGGCGCTCATTCCTCCCCGCCATACACCGCACTCGACCACGCAGCCGGGGGTCGCCGCGAACCGGGCGCAGAGCTCGAGGTTATTCACGTACGAGGCTTCGTGTATCATGGTGTAGGTGCGGTACTTGCGGTAGATGCCTCGAAGGCCCCTGCGCAGACGGCGATTCTCAAGAATCGCTGCGAGCACTGAGGGCGGCGGAATCAGGTCGGAGAGACTCATCAAGGGCGACGCTATCCGACGCCGGAAACGCGTGTCAACGAACGCGCCGGCCGGTTGTACGGCTGGATACGGAATCGATAGATAGGGAGTGGAAGAACAACGATGCGCAAGCGGCTGGCATCCTTTTACGCAGAGGAGATGTACGCGGAAGACAGCTCGAGCCCGTCAGTCTCGAGTCGTCGTGCCGATGGTAGTGGAGCTGATTCATCCGTCGAGCGTGCTGGACGTCGGATGCGGGCGCGGCGCGTGGCTGAGCGCATTCATCGCGAATGGAATCGACAAGGTCGTCGGACTCGACGGCGACTACATCAAACCTGCGACGCTGTTGATTCCCGCCGATCGTTTTCGTTCAACCGACCTGGGCTCCAAGTTCGAAATTCCGGCTGAGCGATTCGAGCTGGCCACTTGCCTCGAAGTTGCAGAGCATCTGCCGGAGCGTCATTCGAAGTACCTGGTCGGAAAGCTTGCGTCCGCTGCGCCGCAAGTCCTGTTCTCGGCCGCGCCTCCCGGTCAATGGGGCGGAGGGCACATCAACTGCAAGCCGCTTTCTTATTGGCGGAAAATTTTCGAAGAGTTCGGATTCAGGACACTCGATCCATTCAGGCCGAGAATTCGCGACGACCGGCGCGTGGCGTGGTGGTATCGTCAAAACATGGTGATGTTCGCCTCGCCCGATGCGATTGCCGCGAATCCGGCGCTCGCCAAATGGGAGGTGCCGCCTGGACTCGAGTCCGAATGGGTTTACCGGTGGGTGGCCGATGCGCAAGCCGGCACTGCCGTGCGCAGGCTGACCGGCAGAGTCATCCGGCGCGCCCGGAAAGCCTTGCGACCGAATTCCTGACTGCGTCCGTCGCAGAATTTCACTGCCCCGTTCTGTCGTGAGAAAGCGTCAGCGCGCGGCGCGCGTTCGCGCGGATGGCGATTCGTCCGACGCGTCGAGCTGGCCGGCATTGGCGTCGCGCGGACGCTGCGGACCGGTGCCGAACACTTCGCCCCACCAGTAGTCCTGCTGCGGAATCTTGAATTCATTCATCGGACGCAGCTTGCGCCCGACCAGCCAGATAAGCGTGTCGCCTTTGGGCCGCGCGACGATGCGTCCGTCGCCGCGCGTGGTGTACCGCTTGTAGACGATCTCGAAACCGTTGAGAGTCAGCGCCAGCTCGAGTCCTTTGGGATCGAAGGTGTGGAAGCCGTGACCGACCCATCCGCTGACCGGCGTGCTGAGCAAGTAATGGCCGCCGGGTGCGACCATCCGGAGGCAGTTTTCGATGCATTGGCGGGTATCGAAAACGTGCTCCAGGCAGCCGATATCGATGAACAGGCGGTAGCGATTGTGAAGCTCGGCGGCGACTGGTTGATTCATGTCGAGCCGCAGCGCCGCGCGGCTATCGAACCAATCGAGGACGTCGACGGTTTGCACTCCACGCGCACGAAGCAGCGCGCCCACGTCGGGGAAATCGAATCCGTCGGGGATTTTCCACGGCAGATTTCGCAGCAGGCAATGCTGCAGCTTGATCAGCTTCTGGCGAGTCGAGAGTTGCGCCCACGGCTTGCGAAAAAAATCAGGGATATTGAATTCGGTGACGCCCCACGAAAGCGCCGGGCCGGCGACGAAATCGGGCAACGCCAATATCTCCTCAAAGAGAGGAACGACTTGCGCGATTATCGGCACGATCTGTAGGTGGCCTTCAGCCGCATGCGTTCAAGGCTGGCAAATTCGCACGTCGCGCGCTACGGCCGGCGCGTTTCGACCGAAGGCGCGATACGGCGCGCGGTCAGCGATCGACCACCGTCAGCACCAGGGGCTTCGAGAAATATTTCTGTTCCAGCACGAGATGCGCGGTCCCCGGGGATTGGCGAACGAAGTAGAACACCTGCAGTTCTTCCTTCCCAGGCGCCCAATCCCGTCCGCGCCGCTCGTCCGGACCTGCTACCAACTTCAGCGGCGCGCCGGAATTGTGGGACACATACCAGGAATTGTCGGTTTCCGGCTTCGTCAGCGGAACCTCCACGACTAGTAGCTGACCGGGCGAAAGCGCAACCGTCTTGCCCGTATCTTTAATGAAAACCCGCACAGGAATCTGTCCGTGCGGTCGGCGCGCGGCGAATAAAGAAGAAGGAGCGGCCAGGAAAAATGCCGCAACAATCACAATTGTGAAGGAGGCCGGAAGGCATGATTGAGGGAGAAGTCGGTTCAGCATGGGCAGACGAAGCCTCTCTATCGAGAAACTACCACACGGGCAATTTCGGAAAAAGTCGAACCTCCGGTTGCGTCAACAGGACGCGCTAGTTGGCGCCTTTGCGCCGCAACACGGCTGGAACGGTTCGCAGCAGTATCTCGAGGTCTTTGCCGAGCGACTGATCGCGGATGTATTCGAGGTCCAATTCTACCCGCTTGCCATACTCGACTATCTCGCTGCGGCCGCTCACTTGCCAATGGCCGGTCATCCCCGGTTTGGCCGACATGAAGAGCATCGCCGAGTCGCCATATTGAGCCGCCTCGTGCGGCACGATCGGACGCGGCCCGACCAGGCTCATCTCACCGATCAACACGTTGTACAGTTGCGGCAGTTCGTCGAGGCTGGTGGCGCGCAGGAATTTCCCGAGCGCAGTGACGCGGGGGTCTTCGCCGTTGGGAAGCTTGAAATTGTTTTGCAGATATTTCTCGCGCAGCGACGGCGAGTCGTGCAAGATCTGCTCGGCGTCGGCGCCCATCGTGCGGAACTTGAACAGGGTAAAGAGTTCTCCATTGAAACCGAGGCGCTTCTGACGAAACAGCGCGGGTCCCGGCGAGGTCAATTTGACCGCAATCGCGACCGCGCCCATCACCGGCGACAGAACGATCAGCAATACGGCCGACCCGACCAGATCGGCCGCGCGCTTCACCGCCGCCTGCAGTGGATTCAACTCACCCTTGCTGACCGAGAGCACCGGAATTCCGGCAACGTCGCCGAGCGATTGGCGGAACAACCTCGTGTCGAGCAGGCTCGGTATGATGTGGACCGACTTGCCTTGCTTGAGCAGAGTCAAGACGCCCTCGGCTCCGACCGGAGAGTCAGCGCCGTCGTTCACCCCGATTAAAAAAACGTCATCGAATTCCGCGAGCGAACCGGAGCTCAAGTCGTGACGCGACGCCGTCCCATTGCCATTGCCGCCGCCGCTGCCATTGGTATGAACCGCCCGGCTGTTCGGCTTAACCTCTACCCGCTGATAGCCCATGGTATGCGCGGCAGTAAGGAGTCCCGCGAAATGCTCGCAAGTTGCCTCGTTGTCGCCGATGACCACCGCGGTGCGCCATCGATGAGCGGAACTGCGCAGCCTGCGAAGGAAAAGCATCGTTCCCAAATCCCGGACGAAGATCAGGACGCTCGAGGCCCCGATGAAATAGCCAAGGAACTGGCGGCTGACGTATTCGAATTTGAGTGTAAAGACGCTGGCGATCGTAATTAGTGCCCAGGTCAGCAGCGTGCGCGTCAGCCCGCGCGCAAGGAAATTCAGGCGTTCCGTGCGATGCGGTCGATATGTATCCGTGAATGCGGTCAGCGTGAGCCAGGATAGTATCGAGACGACCAGCAGTGCCGAATACTGCGACTGCGCCTCGGAGGCGTGGCCAAGCGGGATCACCAGGATCTTGCCCCAATGCAATGCCAGCGCGATTTCCGTGGCCACCAGGTAGCCGAGGAAAATACAAATTGCGTCAGCAATTCGCTCCGCGAATTCTCTGCTATTTTGCGGACTCAGCACTCCCCACCCTATCGTTGCAGCGTCCCGCCCCTTCGGTCAGCGATCGCTTTAATTCGCCCTAGACCCCTAAATACTCACTTCTTTCACTACAGGCCTCACAATCTTTAGCGATGTTACGAGTATGTTGTCAAACTGCTAAGGCTTGCCTACTGAAGCGTAATGTGAGTGATTTTAAGGGCAACCTGCAGGAATTTGCTCCTCTTTCGGTGCGTTTGATATGCATCAATCATTGCTGATCTTTTTTTGCTTGACTCGACACCGCGTCGTCCTGTCTTAGTGACATCTGGATGCCTAGTATTTCAGCGGTTCTTGCACTGATTCGAGACGAGGGGATCCTGAACCTGCCGCGGATCGCCTTCGAATCGATCCGGCTCCTCGACTTTCACATTTTCGTAATCAATCGCGGAGACCTGCGCGCGCCCCTTCCGGTTCCCAAGGGCGTCATCATGTACGCCGACGCTTTGGATCGCCTCAAGCCCGCGCGCGAAAAGCGGACCGACCTCGCCAATGAATTCTGGCGCGACCAGATGAGCGGCGCGTCGCACTGCGCGACGCTCGAGCTCGACGGGGAATTGGGTGGCGTGGTTTGGGCGTACGACTATCCGGCCGAGCGCCCGCTAATCGTGTTGGAGCCAGGTGACGCGGAGCTATCGACGTCATACACCATGGAAAAATTCCGTGGGCGCGGACTCTACCGGGCGCTGCTGTATTTCGCGACCGAGTGGCAGCTGCGCGAGCGCCCTCGCCTGTTCACGATTGTCGCCAGCAACAATCCCACTCCGATGAAGGCGGTTGACCAAGTCGGATTCCACGAGATCGACATCATCCGGCGTCGCGCGATACGCGGACCAAAATTTTCGGTCGCGAAAATGAAGGCCGATCGTTAAGCGGGCTTTCGAAACCGTAGAGATCAACGCTCGTGGCGCGCTGCTCTGCTTTGATGCGGGCGATGCTTGCGGACGTTTCCAGCCAGTGCGACAGTGTGAAGAACAGTTATGAATCTCAGGAGCGCCGCCAAATTAGTATTGCCGCAGGCCGTCACCAACCAGATTCGGGTGGCGGCGTATCGTTGGACGCTCCGCCGGTTCCGGCCGTACCAGGTGCGGCGCTCGTGGGCGGGATACGGGTTCGATTTGTGGATCTCGGATCCGACGGCACAGAGCTGGTACGACCGCGATTCGCCTGAAATTCCACCTGAAATGTCGTTTCTGGCGCAACATCGCCTGCGCGCGGGCGCGACGGTGTTCGATTGCGGCGCGCATCAATCCGTCATCGCGATGGTCATGGCAAAATTTGTTGGCGCGGCCGGAAAGGTGGTGGCCGTCGAGGCCAGCCCGCTGAACTATGAAACCTCCGTCCGCAACTGCCGCATGAATGAGGCCGCCAACGTCACGGTCGTCCATGCGGCCGTCTCCGACGGCCTCGATCCGATCGAATTCAATGTGCGCGGGAATGGACAAGTCGATGACGGCACGGGTGCGTGGGGCAAAGTCGCCGTGCCTGGCATCAGCGTCGATGAACTCACGAGGCGCCATGGACCGCCCGATGTTCTGTTCGTGGACGTCGAGGGATTCGAAGCGAAAGTGTTGCGAGGAGCGCTCGATACGCTGTCGCGCTATCGCCCGGATTGCTTTTTCGAAATGCACGTCGGATGCGGACTCGAGAAATTCGGCGGCTCGGTGAGATCGATAACCGACACGCTCGACGAGCTTGGCTACGACCTCTGGATGAGCGGTCCGGGACTCGACAGTTTTGTTCCGTTCTCGGCCCAGTCGGCGCTCATCGGGGCTCGATTTTTCCTCATCGCAATAGCAGCCGCATCCTGAATCGAACCTGGACTCCAAAGTTTGCGCCGGCATCGTAAAGTCGCGCTGACACTGACTGGTCTGCTGGCGATCGCAGTGGTCGCCGTCTGCGCGATCGGCAAGCTCACCGCACGCGAGCCTCCAGAGCCGCTGCGAGCCTTTGTCCTGTACCCGAATTACCGGGGAATGATGTTCAGCGACCAGAGCCAGTTCGCGCGGGTCGCCATCGATGTCACTCCACCCGCCGGCACGAGCACGGCGCAACTTCAGGTCGGGCTCGAAGTGATGGACTCGGGCGGAAAGACAGTTTTGGCCAATCGGCTGTCGCCGCCGGCGAGCGGCTCGAGCGTCGCGACGGTGGACATGAGCAGTCTTCCGCCCGGAAAATATCGGCTGCGGGAATACCTGGAAGGGCCAGGCGGCAGGCGAATCTCCACGCAATCGTCCGGCAAGATCGCAAAGGTCAGCATCGAGACTCGCGCCGCGATGAAGGCGTGGATCGACTCGGACAATATCATTCATATGGGCGGGCGCCCGCGATTTGTGATCGGACTGTATGATACGGCCGGGAATGCGCCGCGGGCTGACTACTACACTCCGCGACTGACGGCGATCGCCAAGGCGCCGATCAATCTGATGATCAATTATTTTCTGTCCAACGGCCGCGCCGATGAGATCTATCGATACACCGAGGCGATGGAGCCGTTCGGCATCTTCTACCTGGCGGCGGTGAACGCGTTTTTTCCGGAGATGCGCGCGTATCCGAATTGGGCGCGCGCAGGCCACGTCGGCGCGGACGAGCTGATCGCTCAATACAGTAAATCGTTGGCCGGCGATTCGCGCGTCGCCGGCTACTACACTTGTGACGAGTGCCCAGTCGAATCTCAGCCGCGGGCTTTCCATCAATACGAATTGATCGAGCAGTATGACCCGGGCAGCATCACGTTTGCGGTGGAAAACTATCCTGGTGAACTTCAGCTCTGGCGCGACACGGTCGACGTGCTCGGCGTCGACCCGTACGTTCTCGGCACGCGCCATCCTGAAAGTTACGTCGGCGATATGACTCGCAAGGCGATCGAGGCGGTGCATGCCGCGCGGCCGGTGTGGACGGTGATCCAGTTTTTTCGGATGTCGCCGCTATCGCATTTCCCGACCGAGCAGGAGATCCATGACATGAGCTGGATGGCCATCACCGAGGGTGCGCGCGGAGTCTTCTATTGGTCGTACGGATTGCGCGGACTCGAGTGGGGCACGAAGGATCCGGTGCTTCGCCAGAGTCGCTACGACGAGTTGGTGAATGTGACCAGGAGAATCAGCGCGCTCGAGCCGGTTCTGCTCGCGCCGGACAGTCCGGTGCTATCCGCGAATTCGGCTTCCGGCACGGTGATTATCAGGGAGAAGGATCTCAAAGACGGAAACCGCTACGTAATTTCGTACAATCACAGCGACGACAGCATCGACGCGAGCTTCACGCTGCGACGGCCCGCTCGCGCGGTGTCAGTGGATGGCGAGAGTCGTTCGATTGCGCTGGATCGTGGCGGCTCTCGATTCAAAGATGCATACGCCCCGTTCCAGGCCCACGTTTATAAGATTCAGTGATCGGAGTTCGCCATTCTTTCACTTCCGATCAGCAGTGCGCTACTGTAGGCGATCGGTGCCGGATATATAGATGAGCGACGGAAAAGTTTTGCGACTGCCCACTTTCATTCATGTGGGGCCGCCTAGAACCGGTACGACGTGGCTGCACGAAGCGTTGAGGGGTCACGTCGGCTTGCCGAGCGGAAAGGAAACGCGATTTTTCGATGTCCACTACGATCGCGGCATCGAGTGGTATTGCAAGCAGTTCGGCGACTACCCGGCCGACGTTCCGGCGGGAGAGATGGGTCCCACCTATTTCTCCAACGCGATTGCGCGGGAAAGAATCAAACAACACATTCCGGATTGTAAGATAATTGTCACCTTCCGCGAGCCGGCTGCGAGGCTGTATTCGCTGTACCGGCTGATCCGGTCGGGGCGCCATCCCGCGGAAGCTACGTTCGACGGATATTGGCGCTTCCAGGTCGATTGCGGCGCGGACCTGTGCGGATACGCGACTCAGCTCAAACGATGGCAGGCGATATTCGGAAAGTCGCATGTGCTGGTGCGGTTCTATGAAGATTTGAGTGCGAATCCGCAAGCGTACCTGGACTCGATTTGCGATTTTATCGGCGCGCGCCGGATCGCGCCGGATCGCGCCACGACCGGAAGCGCGAAGGTGTATTCGGCGCCCGTCGCTGCGCACTCAAGCGCGATTGGCCGGCGCGCCTTCGAAGCCGTCCATTGGGCTTCCCGTCATGGCGTGCTTCCGTTGATCTTACTCGGTCAGCGAACTGCGCTGTGGAAGATGATGCGGCGAAAATTCGTCGAGGACTTTCCGCCGCTCAGCCAGGAGTCAGCCGATGAAATCCGCGCAATGACGCTCCCCGAAACCGAGGAGCTCGAACGAATCACCGGCAGAGACCTTTCCACCTGGAAATCCCGCGCGCATCGCCAGCTTGACGGTGGCGGCGCGACGTTTCGATCGCGGACTGGATAACCGAGAAAATGAAGTGGACCCTGCTCCTTCAAGTTGCCGCGGTGGCAATCCTCGCCGGCGTCGCACGAGCGCAGCCCGCACCGCAGCTCGGCCCGAGCGTCGCGACAATGTGGCCGTACACGCAGACTGCGGGCGGCAATCTGCTGCCCAGCAATCCGTTTGGAACTGTGAGCGGCGGATGCAGCCTCGCGGGCTGGAAGTACCTGAATCAAAACAAGGCGGTATGGAGCGCGCTGCCCGATCCGATCGGCGGCGTCGAGAGCGGGAACTGCGTTGCGCGAATTGACGACGCCGCATCGTCGACGCTAAGCCAAACCGCCGACCAGTCGTTGACGCTGCCGCCGGGCTTCTACTCGACCCGCTGCAACATCGCGTCTACCGGCGACAACTCCGCGCAACTGTCGATTCAGTACGTTCATGCAGGCGGCGGCCCGCCACCCACTGGCGTCAAGCTGGTCTTCGGCACCAATCCCAACGATCATACCGGCGGAACTGCGTCGAGCCTGCGGACAGTCGTGACGGGCGGCAGCGCATCCGACGCGCTGTGCATCAACCTGCTGAATCCGGCGGCCACGGCGGTCGCGAATCCCAACGACTGCCACTCGAACCTCTGGGCGTACACGCTGGGCCAGCTGGTAAAGATGATCAACGCCAATCCGAATTACCACGCGGCGATCATCGGCAGCGCGACCAACATCCTGGCCGACGCGCTGAATCCGTCGCAGAGCGGCCAGGACATTCTGACATTCTGTCCCGCGGGCGCGAGTTGTCCGCCGTACCAAGCGTATCCCGCGAGCGGCGCGAATTTGCTGTTCGGGTACAATTGCCGTGTCGCCGGTATCAACACGGGATTCGGCACGAACCGAATATTTGGAAATTTTCCACAGTGGGTGAGCCCGGCGCCGCACGGAGACCTGGGTGAAGTCACTGCGAGCTCGTCGAAAGTATCTTTCAAGCTGCAGACCTGGTCGCGGCCAACGGGGACCGGATATTTTGGAATGGGCAAAGGAATGGGTCTGTTTCGGTTAGCCGATCCTGACGCGAACCTGATGGTGCGTTTTCCGAATTATCTGCACACCTACGTCGATACGCTCGCGGGCGGCGCCGACCTGCGGGTGGACTATCGCTCAGTCACCGGCGCGGCGTGCGCGGGTACGCCGGATTGCCCGTCGGGCCAATGCGAGATGGAGCTGATGAGGGGCAGCGCGATCGTCGCGCATCAATGCGTCACGCCGCGCGCGAAGTGGCAGACCGCGGCCGGCTTCGGCTTTTCCGCCAAGGCTGACGGCGACTACACGGTGCAGCTGTCGGGAATCAAATCGTTCACGCCGTCGGCGAAAATCTCGAAGCTCGCGAATATTCCGGTCGCGTGGAACGGCTTCTTCGATCAGAACAACTGGCTGCACAAGCGCATCCCGGGCTCTTTCTCGCACGCGAACACTACTGGCGATATTCTGGATTTTTCCGGCCCGCTGCTGGCGCTGGGTTTCTACGATACCCAGGCCGCGCATCTTGACCTTGCCGGCAACGAGTGCGTGCTGAACGGCGTGGCGGGTACGCCGGTCGGCATCAACTCGATTTCCGAAAACGGCACGACGGTCAGCGTCGCGACGGTGGCGCCGCACGGCCTGAGCAGCGGCCGCAAGGGGGCAATCGCGCAATTGCACGACCCGCTCGCGGCGGCGGCGTACGACAAGTCAAACTTCGGACCAATCGCGGTTACCGATGCCACGCACTTCACTTTCACTGCCGCGGCCAGCGGGCTGCCGAACGTCACGAATGACGGCGTCGCCGGCCAGTTTTGCGCGGGCGGCCAGGGCTTTATCGGCGACGTCGCGCGCAATACGCGGCTCGACCTCTATCTCAATTATTTTCTCGGCATCTCGCCGACCGCGGCGATCGTGCAACTTGGCAACGCGCTGCAGGAGGAGCCGGGCGGCGGTATCCTGAGAATCGACGCGGTCAACGCCGCGTTTTATCCGTGGAAGGGCTATGACCCGGAATTGACCGGCAACGTGCTATCCGCCGATAAGGCCAACACGGGCTGCTACTGCACCTGCGGACCGGCGGCGAATCCGAAGTGCGTGGGCCCAACCAATCCGCTCAGCAACTCGACCTGGAACAGCGCCGGCTACTGCGGCCCGAACAACTCGACGATGAGCCGGCCGTCGTACTACTCCGGCGACTTCTGCGCGGGAACGCTGTTCGACGACCTCGATCACCGGCTTGGAGGCGGCGGAAGCAATCCGCCCGGACTCGGCAGCGCGTCGGAGAGCGTGCGGAGCGGAGATCCGAGTTTCTTCGGAATGTACGTGCACGACGAGCCGACGATGGAGTTCCTACCCAAGGTGCAGAGCCTGGTGCAGGATATCCGCACCTACTCTCGATCGACGCCGACTTTCGGCGCGTTCATCTTCGGCTTCGCGCAGACGCCCAACCAACTCTCGGTCTGGCGCGACGTGGATGACGTACCGATGATCGACAATTATCCAATCGCCGCGAACTTTCCGATCGGCGGCATCTCGCCGACGAGCTTCCCGACGCTGACGCCCGGACCCGCGCCATTCCCGACGTCCGAAGGCGTGCATCAGTCGGTCTGGAAGGTACTGCTTTCGGTCAACGGCGATCCGACGACGTCGCCTATTACGCCGGGTGCGCGGCCGATCGCTTTTGTCGAGCAGGACTGGGGCGGGGCGAAAATGGTGAAGTGGCCGACGTTTTTGCAGGCCGAGAATATGGCTTGGCTGGCGATCTTCGGCGGCACCAACGCGATAATGTTCTGGTCGGCCGGGACGCTCGGCGAATACTACATTCGTGCGTGTCCCGACTATGGCGCCAACACGCTCGCATGCCAGGCGCAGCACAAGGCGACCGTCATCATTCCGCTCCTCCATGAGCTTGTCGACTACAACCCCTTCATCGTCAGCACCGAAAAACGCGCGGTGCCGGACCTTCCCGCCGGCGTCTTTGGCTACGAATCGACGGCGACCGTGAAGACGCGCGACGGCTCGACGGTCGAGACGCGAGTGTTCACCGCAAACGCGACTGCGGCGAAGCAATGCGACCACGAATCGCCGCAGCGCTGCTGGGCTCCAGCGGGCCAGCAGGGCGCAACGCGACTGAACGAGGCGCCGTGGTTCCATTAAATCTCGCGTAATATATTTCTAAGCAGCGGGAGCGAGATGAACGAGGCGTCATGCAGAGGGATCTAATCTACGATGTGGGCTTCCACCACGGGGAAGACACCGAATTTTATCTGACCAAGGGGTTCAAGGTCGTAGCGATCGAGGCTCATCCTACGCTGTATGACGCGGGTCGCCGAAAGTTTGCTGACGACATACAAGCTGGACGTTTGGCACTGCTGAATCTTGCCGTCGCGGAGACCTCCGGGCCGATCAGCTTCTTCGAAAGTGACAACGATGTCTGGGGAAGCATCCGGCGCGATGCCGCCGAGCGTAATGAGCGGCTGGGCGCCGGATGGCGCGAAATCACCGTCGAGGGCAGGCGGTTTGGCGAGATTCTCCGCCAGTACGGCATTCCCTACTACATGAAGATCGACATCGAGGGAGCCGATTCGTTGTGTCTGAAAGCCTTGAAGGAGTTCGACGACCGGCCGAAGTACATTTCCATCGAGGCCGAGGTAGATGTTCTCTCCGCTATCCGCAAGGAAATAACAGCGCTAAGTGGCTTGGGCTACGCGAGGTTCAAGATCGTCCGACAGGGTCATGTGCCACTTCAGTCCTGCCCCAATCCAGCGCGCGAAGGAAAGTTCGTCGAATATAAGTTCCCTTATGGTTCAAGCGGGATGTTCGGCGAAGAGGCGCCCGGCGAGTGGCTTAGCAGCGCGCGCGCGCTCGAGGGATATCGAAAGATCGTCCGCGTCCAGCGACTCTTCGGCGATAAGGGATGGGTTCGCCGGCTTCCGCTTGGCAAGAAGATAACCAACTTCTTGCAACCGGATGTTAGCTGGTACGACACCCATGCGAGTCTCGCCTAAGTGAACGTCGCGGAAGAGCAGTGCGACTCGCAACCGCTCGTCAGTATTGTCGTCGATAACTTCAACTACGGCCGTTTTATCCGCGCGGCTATCGACAGCGCGCTCGCGCAGACCTATTCGCCCGTCGAAGTCGTAGTCGTCGACGACGGTTCGACCGACAACTCCCGCGAGGTGATTTCCAGCTACGGCGACAGGGTCTCCGCCGTCTTCAAGTCAAACGGCGGCCACGCATCCGCATTCAACGCCGGCTTTCGCGCGAGTCACGGCAGTGTCGTGATGTTTCTCGACGCCGACGACATGCTGCTGCCCGACGCCGTCGAAGAGGTTGTACGAGCATGGCGCCCCGGCGTCGCTAAGGCGCAATTCGTGCTGGCCCATATCGACGTGGATGGACGCCGGCTCGGAAGCACCGTTCCCTACTTTCCGGCGCAGATGCCCGATGGCGACCTTCGCGCCTCGATACTCGACGCCGGCGGCTACATCGGAGTTCCCACCAGCGGCAACGCTTTCGCGCGAACCGTGCTTGAGCATCTTCTTCCCTTGCCCGAATCACAGTGGCGTCAGGCGGCCGACACTTCGCTTGAAATCATCGCGCCGTTTTTGGGTGATGTAGTGTCGATCAGAAGAGCGCTCGGTTGCTACAGGATTCACGAGGCGAATCACGGCATGCTGGGCGACGAACTGGACACGCGCAAGTTGCGCGTCAAGATCATCATCGATCTGCAGCGCGAATGGGCGCTGTCCGAGTTCGCCAGCCGCTCCGGGTTCACGATCCCGCGGAATTGGGCTTCACGTGAGCCCGCCCATCTGAAGTATCGACTGGCTTCGTTGCGCCTGGATCAGGCTCATCATCCGATAATGGACGATCGGCTGATGCAGCTGATGCTCATGGGACTTAGATCTTCGTGGCGTAATCGCGGTTACAACCTTCGAAGCAGGCTCTTTCACGCAGCCTGGTTTCCGCTCGCCGCGCTTGCGCCCCAAGCCGCGGCGGTGAAGATAATCCGGCGCGGATTGATACCGACTCCCCGCCGAGCGAAGATTAATGCGAAGGATTTAGCGCCGTCCACGCGCAACGGCGATGGCCTGCCGCCAGGGCCAGCGCCGCGGCCTATTGGCGACGAGCGCAAAGCGGGCGCTTAGCGAGTCGCGCCGGAAAGGATTGCAAGGATTTTGATGAGCGAAAGTCATTCCGTCCGCAGGACCGCCTGGTCGCGAATCTGGCCGTCGTTGGACCGATATTTGGGACGCGGCTCCTACTATTGGCTGAAAGACCGGATTCATCCGCAGCGCGAATATACCCAGCTTACCTATGCGCGATTGATCGGCGAGGTGCTGACTCCACAAACGCGGTGGCTCGACGCCGGTGGCGGCCATCAGATTCTGGAGGTCGCAACACCAGAAATGGAACTGGCGATGGTGCGACGGGTCCGGCTGGCCCTGTGCTGCGATCGAGTCCTCGATGCAATCGCGAAGCATCGCAGCATTCGCGTCAGGGTAGGAGCCACACTTGACCACCTTCCGTTTCGTGGAGAATCGCTCGATTTGATCACCCTGAATAACGTGGCCGAACATCTCGAGCGACCACACGAGGTGCTGTTGGAGTTCGCGCGCGTGCTCGCCCCCGGCGGTCGCGTGATCATTCATACCCCGAATGTCTCAAGCTACCCGGTGCGCATCGCGGACCTGGGACGCAGTATTTTGCCCAAACGGTTCATCATGAAAATGATTCGCTTCATGGATTTTCGGGAAGAGGAGGACGTGTTTCCGACCTACTACCGCGTAAACACTCGCGCGGATCTTGCCGCGGCCGCCGGCCAGGCCGGGCTCACAAGCGAGAAAGTACTGTTGACGCCCGCGCGCCCGTTATTTTATTTCATCGCACCACTGTGCGCCGCCGAACTCGCGACCAGCCGACTGCTGCTGAGCGTGGGCGCGGACCGCTTCGGCGCGGCTGTAATTCTGGCGGTGTTGCGAAAGCCGGCTTAGCGAACAGCGATACCGCGACCAGGGACAGGCCGGTGGTGCGGAGAGTTGCGCAGCGTCAAAACCTCGGAATAGAGCCCTTCAAACGCCGCCGCGATCGAATCCCACGAGTACTCCGCTTCGGCTGTTTGCCGCGCTTCGCGCGACAGCGAATTCCGCAGCTCGGAGTCGGACAGCACCCGGACTACGGACTCGGCGAATCTTGCGTCGTCATCCGCGATCAGAACGTGCCGCCCGTCGATCAAAGGCGTGCCGGACAGGCTTCTCGAGGTTGCGACGATAGGCGCGCCACTCGCCATCGCCTCCAGAATCTTGTTCTTTACGCCAAGTCCGAATCGTAAAGGACTGGCGTAAACGGTCGCGCTCCATATCCACGGCCGGATATCGGCAACCGTCCCGGTGACGTGAATTCCGGGAATGCTCGCCAGGTTTTGAACTCGCGCGGACGGCTGCGCGCCGACGATCCAGAATGACGCGGCGGGAATCCGGCTGCGGATAGCCGGCATGATATCGCGAGCAAAATGTTCGGCCGCATCTTCATTCGGCGGCCAGCTCATATTGCCGGTAAATACGATTCGCCCAGTGTCTGGCGGCGCCTGCCGCGCGTAATGCTCCAAGTCAACACCGTAAGGTATCGAAGCGATTCGATCCGCGCTGACCGAGACTGACAACGCGTCCGCGTCGAAGGGGGAAGTGACTACGATGCGGTCCGCGTAGCGAAACCATCGGCGCTCATGGCGGCGAGCGATAACCGAAAGAAGCTTGAGACGAATCCGCTTTCGCGGCGAAGCCTCGAAGCCGGCGAATTCCTGAAAGCGCAACGCTTTCGAATCGTGGACGCTGAGAACCGCTGGCAAGCCTGCCGAGGCCGAGCGCAGCAGCGGCGCCAATCCTCCGCCTTCGAGATGGAGCACGTCGGGGCGCACCTTGGCCACCGCGTTGCGGACAAAGCGCTCCAGCGCGGGTTCTATCGCGGCGGTTATCGCGCGCAACCTGGCTCGACGTCCATTCGCGGAAGGAAATATCGAGAAGGATCGGCAATACTCGCGCGACCACTCCGATTGCTCTTTGCTCTCGCCGCCGCGCGACAGCGCGACCAGATGAACTTCGTGCCGATCGGATAGATTGCGAATCAGGTTTGCAGGTGACACGCGGAAGCCGTCATGACTAGGCAGCCACGGGATCATCTCTGAGACAAACAGGATCCTCATCCGGTACGCAGGCGCGGTCTCAGCACGATCGGGGTCGCAGGCAGCTCGGACTGCGTGGCGGCCGTCTTGCCGCCTGATGCTGTGAGGTGAAGCGAAATCGCATACAAATTGGGCGCGAGCGAGATAAGCACCCAGACTTCTTTTATGTATTGGGCGGTGAGAAAGAACTCCACCACCATAATGCCGACTAGTCCGATCTGAAATGACAGCGCGAGCGCCGAGAGTTCCTCAGGCACGCCCGGCAACTTCCGGGAGCCCTGGCAAACCGACAGTGTCAGTATCAGAATCGCGACATAAAGCGCCAGCGTGGGTATCCCCCCTTCCGCACCCAACTGCACATAGGTGTCGTGCGCGATTTTGGGATCCAGCCCAAGCTCCGCCAGAGTCGGGTTGTAGTGATATTCCGCCGACTTGAACTGGTCCAGCCCGATGCCGAAAAGCGGGTGCGCCTTCATCATGTTGATCCCTGCTTTGGCCAGCTCGACGCGGGACTGGGTAGAGATTTCGGCGCCCGTTTCCGCGCTTCCTGAAACTCGAATTTGCTGGATGCGTTCAAGCATTTGACCGGGCGCAATCGCAAACATGAACAGGGATGCGGCGACGAACCACCCCAACAATTTCATTTTTCGCCGGGAGCTCATCCATGCCAACACGGCCATCAGGGCTAGCGCAAGCAACCCTCCTCGCGACTGCGAAAGGAATACCGCGAAAGCGAGAATCGGGGTACAAATCCGCCCGACCCATTTCCACAAATCGCGAACTTCGTAACGCGCCAGCCAGATTGCGAGTGGCACCGTCACCACCAGCGAGAGCGCCTCGTAGTTGGGATCAGAGGACGGACCAATCGGACGCGGCCAGTGATAGATATAGTACTGCTTGTACATCCAGGTGCTGGCAAAGGTCTCGATCAGCACGATCGCGCGAATCGTCATTTGCAATCGGTCTTTAGTGCTGATGAGGAGATTGGTCGCAAACATCAGGATCGCGAAGGAAACCATGGTCGACGCGTCTAGGGTTGGAAAGCTCAAGGAAGACAAGGTAGTCCCGACCACCTGAAACAAAGCGAACGCGGCGAACAGCAAGAGAATTCCCATGCCCGGCCGCTCGGCTGCGTCGCGCGGCCGCGGGAGCAGCACGGCGGCAACCACCAGCGGAATGCCGACCAATTTGATTGGCGTAATCGGAAATGGGCCGACGTGGAGAAGCTGGGCTCCCAGGACGGGATGCTCCTGGAACGGAACGAGAAACAAAAATAAAAAGTAGAGTATCATTGCGCTGAGCCCGCCCGCTGAATCAGAGGTCCATCATTAGCATTTCGCTGAACGAGTCCAAAACTTTGCGGCGTTGCCGTAGCGAGATTCGCTGATCGCCATCACACTGCGCGGGCTACCGCCACACCCTCCGATCGCAAAGCTTCCGGTGCCCGCCGCCTGGCGAGCGAAATTGGCCGTTCGATTGCGAGGTATACGCCAGCGGCGATCAAGACCGTTGCTGAGAAACATCCCCCCTCGAGGATTAGGTACGAGATAGGTCCCAGTTGCCTGGGAAGGTGCACGACTCTCACGACAATCTGAAGACCGTGCAGCGTCAATCCGTGGGTCAAATAGTACGAGTAGCTCATATTCCCAAACCAGCGGACGCCTTGCAGGCTGAAGAACTTCATGAGCGCCCCTTCATGGGTGAGCGCGCATAGCGCGAGGCTGTAGAATGAAAAGAACAGCAGCACGACGGTTCCCGTCGGCACCTCGACGAGCATCTTCGTCGGGTGCTCCTCGCCCAAGATGCGAAGGCCCGTCAGAGCGAGTGCCGCGCACACGGCGAGAATTGCCAGATAATCGAAGGACGGTGTCAATCTCTCCGGAATACGTGAATTGTGCATCGTCTCGTAGAGAATGATTCCCGCCCCAAACATGATTAGGCGCGGGTGATGCGCGTACCCGGCGCCGCAAGCGGCGTAGTAGACGATCACCAGCCCGGCGAAGAACAGCACGCGGATGGCGGGAGGCCGTCGCTTCAGCCCGAGCCCATAAACAACCAGCGGAAGTGAGGCGTAGAAGAACAACTCATAACTGAGCGACCACGCCACCGTGATCATGGGCGTGATGCGAATCATCCCGGGTAGCATCAGGAGGTTGGCGACAATATACGGAATCGCGACGCGAGCGCCTGCGGGAATCTTCGACTCCGCCGGCGAGAGCTGCGATATCGCCAGATAAATGGCGAACACGAACAGAAAAACTGGATACAGCCGCACGATTCGTCGTCGCATGAAATTCCAGTACCTGGGCGATCGGCCGATTATGATTCCGTAGACCAGGAACCCGCTGATGACGAAGAACATGTCGACGCCGGCGTTGCCGAACGCCCCTGCGAACCGGCTAACCCCCGATGACGCCGAACCTCGCGGCACATACGTCCCGAACAGCGAGTCGAAATGGACGAAGAACACAAGAAACGCGGCGAATCCGCGCATTCCCTCAATCGGTTTCAGCCACGAGGATTCCGATGATTGCTCGAACAGCCCTGCCAGTAGGGAGCACAACGATCGATTCGACGTGGTCATAACTCAAATTCTTTCGGACCAATACTCTGCGAATTTCACAGAATTCGCTCCCGCAGACGTCGCTGAATTCTCCCAAACAGTGGCACCCGTTCGGACCGGATCTCCCGCACATGCCTGAGTGAGCCGGCGTCGAGATTGTGGCGTTCCATCCGCGACAACCCCCGCATCCCGTCGACGCATCCATGCAGATACGGCCGCACCTGCATCGCGCGCAACGAAAAAGCTCCCATCGTGGCCAGGTAGGCCAGCACCCGCCAAGTCGCCATCAGCGGCGGGAAAGATCGATATCCAACCCAGATTCCATTTCGCGTGTAGTAATAGTAGACGCGCCAATCGGGACGATGCTCGATCGCTGCATGATGGGTGATCGATACGCGGGGGGTATGCATGACCCGCCAGCCGTCGCCGATCAGTCGATAGGCAAGGTCCACGCCCTCATGCCCGAGGAAAAATTCTGCCGGGTAGCCACCTACCGACAAAACCTTTTCGCGGCTCAGCGCGGACGCGCCTTCGAGGATAAAGTGAGTTTCGAACTCCCGTGAGGCGTGCGAGATCGGCCGCGGATGGCACCAGTCGCGTTGCAACACCTTACCGTCTAGACCAGTGACAGTGAAGTTCAGGCATGCGAGCCCTGGGTCGCGCGCGAATGCGGTCTCCACTTCCGCAATGCAGTCGGGACTGGACAGTTCGACGTCGTCGTCGAGTGTAATCACGATCTGAGTGCCGGCCGCGCGCAACGCGATGTTGCGGCCCTCGCATCCGCCATTGGACGGCGCGGCGATGTAGCGCACCTGGGGAAATTCAGCCGCCAGAAGGCTCTTCAGTTCCGGTTCGGCGGCGTTGTCGACCACGATGATTTCGGCAACCTGGTCTGCGTATCGAACCGCCGACGCCAGCGCGCGCCTGAGATGTTGATGGCGCTTGTAAGTGAGGATAGAAATGGTGACCGCGCGACTCATGCGGTAGCAAACCTCAAATGTCTCTCCCAAGCGCCGAGCGTGGCGCGCGTGAGCAACCGCCTGCGCTCCGACGGGTCCTGCGCTTCGACGCCAAGCGCCCGGCAAAGCCCGGCCGCCATGTCGGTTCCACGACCCCTATCCGACCCGATCTCGTCCCAGAAAAAATCGATCACGCATCCGGTTCCGTATATCAGCGTGGCGAGCGAACCGACCCGCGCCGCGGCGAACATCACGCGCGGTCCCAACTGACGCAATCCTGACGGCTGCCGCAGTACGCGAGCCCAGTCACGCAGGCGCTGCGCGGCGGTCTCCAGCCTGCTCAGTCGCGCGAAGATCCCGCGCCAATCGCCCGCAGCCGCGCTGGTGCCCAGTAGTTGCCCGCTTTCCCAATTCCAGGTCGCGCGCGCAATCTCGACAGCCTCGCTGAATTCGCCGGCGAGGTCGCCGGAGGCAAATCCAGCGTGGCCGAGCTTTTGCGCCATCGCATTGCGGAAACGGGCGATGAGCCGGCCGCACATCTCAGCTCCCAAAATTTCCTGATGCGCGAGGAGCGCGTCCTCGACCGGCTTTTGCCTGCTCCGGTATCCCGGCCGGTAGCATCCCAAAAAAACCGACAGCGAAGTTCCCAGATCGATCCAGAATTTGGTCAATGAGTAGGCAACCGCGGTGCTATCGCTGGCGTCGTCCGCATACTCGCTGCGTACCGCGATCTGTTCGATGATTCGGTTGTTCAGCAAACGGAACGCATCGTGTCTGGAGATTCCTTCGCCATTCGACGGCGCCTGCGGAAAGGGAATCGCGGCGGCATCGCCCCATAGCAGCTTGGCGTGCTCGCTCAGCTCGCGGGTAAATATCGCGGGCGGCAGCCGCAACATTCCCTCCGTTAGAATCGCGCGCAACTCGACCTTGATTCCGCGCGCAGCGTTGGAACAATCGGAGTTGGTGTCGCGCTCGACCTGCCGCATCGAGCGCTGAATCTCCTGCTTCGAGACCACGCCCCCGCGAACTACCACCAGGCACTCGACGTCGCTCAACCAGCGGCTCTTGCTGCGAGAATGAGGGATCACGGTTCCCTCGCCGCGCGCGAAACTTCCTGTCAGGAGAACGCCGGCGACGCTGGGAGCGGCGGCGCAGTCGCGGACGCGCTCGAGGAGGCGTTCCAGCTCGCGGCGCACCTCATCCTGGAACGCGGGGTCGGCGCTTAAGGGAAACGATCCTGGCGGGCTCAGGCTGAACGCGCCGTCAGTCATTCTCTCACATCAGGATCCGTGTACTTCGAGTATTTCGAGTACTTCGAATATTTCCCGTAGCGCCCGTATCTGCCGTAGCGTCCATAGCGTCCATAACGCTCGCTGCGGACGGTGGTATAGGAAGGCTTGAACCGGTTCAGCACCACGCCGAACAAAGTCCGCGGATCGAACATCAGAAACGTCTTGGTGGTCGCGGCGCGAGCGGTACTGTCGGCAGCCGTCACGATCAGTGTGCCATCGGCGCCCCTGGAGAGAATCTGGGCATCGGGCACCAGCAAGGCCGGCGGGGTGTCGATTACGATGTACTGGTAGCCGGCGCTGCGCTTCACGGTATCCATCAGCATTTCCATTCTTGCGGAAGCGAGATACTCCAGCGCGCGATTACTGGTCCCACCCGAAGGCATCAGGCTCAAGCCTGGCACCGGCGTGGGCAGTATAATTGAAGTCATTTCCGCAGTTCCCTGCAGATAGCCGAGCAGTCCGTCAACTTTCGGCACCGGGAAGGCGTAGTGCTGAAATGGCGCGCGGATGTCAGCGTCGAGCAGGAGCGTGCCGCTGCCCGATACTGCCAGCGCGGCCGCCAGGTTCAGCGCGATAAAACTCTTGCCCTCGCCGCCGACCGCGCTCGCTACGACAAATACCTTCGCGTTCTCGTGCTGAGAGGCCCATGATCGCAGCTTGAAGGCGAGCAACTGGAACTCGTCAGCCGCGGTACTGACCATATCGTCTCCGGCCGCGACCAGGGGCGGCGCCGGATAGCGCTGGGCAAACCGCGCCGCGCGGCCCGTGAGCGGTACCAGCTTTCCATTAGTGCCATTGTGATTTGCGGATTCGCCGTCGGCTCCATTTTGGCTTGCCGATTCGCCGTCGGCGGCAGCTTGACCGTCATTGCCGGAATGTTCGGATGCGCCGGCGTCGGACTCGCCCGCGACTCCATTCTCAGGCAGAGCGAGCGGAGGCCCCGCGATCTTCAGGTTTCCATTCTGGCTACGATGCTCGACCTCCGGCACTCGCGAAATCGCGATTGCGTCGACGTCGGCAAACTCGGCCCTGATATCGTCGGAATCCTTGAACGAAGTATCCGTGTAGAACAGTGTGAAGGGGATTGCCAGCGCGATGATTAGCGTCGCGGCAATGCCGCCGCCGGCGAGGGCGTACCGATTGGGGTATGACGGGCTGAGAGGCAGCCCGGCCGGTTGCAGCACTTGCAGGCGCTCGCCCTGCCCGCGTTCAAGCACGGCCTCGTCGGCGCGAGCTTCGAAAAAGAGATTGCTAAGGTCGTTATAGCGGCTCGACAGGATTGCATAGTCGCGGTTAACCGCGGCAATCGCTTCCTCGTGGGCTGGAGTCTCGGCGATTGCTTTCTGGTAATCGGCCAACTGCCTTTGAATCAAGGCGGTGGCTGAATCGCGGGGTGGCGCAACCGGCGCCGCCTTGGCTGGGTTCGCGGCCTGCTGTTCCATGGTCGCGATCTGCGCCTTGGTCTCGATGACTTCCGGATACTCGTCGCTGTACTGGGCTCTGAGCGCGACCAGCTTCGTCCGCAGCGCCTCGAGCGACCCTTCGGGAGTGTTGGGCTTGGGCGTGTCCGGCAAAGTTGAGTCCGAGGCGTTGGCCTTGCTGTCGGCGTTCTGCGCGGATCGTTCCAGCTGCATTTGGAGCGCTTCTACTGCTTTGACATTGTCACCCAGGTCCTGCGGCAGGCTTCCGCGGTACTTCTCTTTCAGGACCTTGATCTGACCCTGGGTCTCGGCGAGCTTGCCGCGGGTTTCATCCACTTCATTAGAAAGCAGCTTGATGGTTTCGGTGTTGTGGCGTTCGAGCTCATTGCGGTACTCGTCGCTCATAATGTTCCCCAAATCATTCGCCACGGCTTGCGCCTTGGCCGGATCGCGGTATTGAAACGAAATCGCGATTGCGTCCGGAGGAAGCAATTTCTGCCAACGATTCGGGGTCTTCGACTGCAGTACCGTTTCCGGAATGGTGATCGATATAGCCTCGGCCATTTGTCCCGCTGCGCCAGGTACCGGCTTGCCATCGCGAAGATACAACCCGTGCTTCGAGATCAGCTCCGCAAGATGACCGGGAGTTACCGTTTCTTCGCTGAGCGCCTCCAGACGCGATTCCAGGTGAGTGTTGGCGGGCGCCGCCTCAGGCTCGGCTCCGATCAAGTTTTGCTGAATGTCGGCATGCCAGACTTCCAGCACCACTATCGAAGTGTATTGCTTGGTGGTTGTGACCATCGCCACGGCGGTCAGCGCCAGTCCCGCCACCAGGGTCGCATAGAAACTCCCCCGATGGCGATGAATTACGTCCGAGTACGGCCCGAAGTTAATGAAGGTTTGATTACTCATTGCCAACTCCAGCGAAATGCTTCAAACGAGACGGCCAATCCCACGATAAAATAGTCACCCGTGGCCCATTCCCCCTGTTCTTCGTTGCTTACACCGGTGCTCAGAAATTGGTTTTGCCCGCTCTCTTCTCTCTTAATCTCGATGACGCGGGCGTTGAGGCTGAGCCATCGATTCACGCGTTGGCTCAGACCTACGCCCCAGGAGGCGAAATCCCCGTTAAAGTTGTTTCCGGTCAACTCGTAAAATGACCCGCCTGCACTTCCCGTCAGCCGCGACGTGAAGTTGTAGAGGACGTTTCCTCTGAACCCTCGAACCTCGCCGACCGTGCCGAAGGCGGAGGTGAACTGCGGTTCCTGGCCTCCAGATAGACTCGCCTGCCCGTGCTTGAACTGGTATTCGAGCAACCCCTCGCCGGCCGGGTTAACCTGAGCCCCGGTGATTCCCTGGGTATGGGAAACCGCGACGCCCACCAACCCGGAGAGGTAAAGGTTCTTCATCACCTGCCAGGTGCCGCGCACGAATGGCCAGTACGCCTGTTCGCCGGGTTCTCCCGGATTGGTGAACCGGAAGTCCAGATATCGAAAACCCACCCCCAGCGAGAAGCGCCCCGAGAAATGGTAGTCGGTCGCGACACTACAAGATTCGCCGAAGCTCTCGTTGTTCATGTTGTTGTTGTTGCCGGTTGCAAAGAAAGTCGTCTGATGGGCGCTGATCTCGCTCGACCATTTCTGTCCCCAATAGTGTTGCAGCTGCACATTGAACTGATTGATCGAGGCCTGGTCGTTGGCCAGCAACAACAGCGCCAGCGCCGGGTTGAAATTCGGCGACTGATCGCTGGTGGCGACCGTCTCTATCGCCGTCGCATCGCGGTAGAAGAATTCGTCCAGGTGCAGCTTGGTCGTCGGCGAAATATTCTCATCGTCGGTCAAACTCACGAACTGTCCCTCGCCCGCGCGATCGAACCGGGTCTGGTGCGTGAACAGCTGGGCGAAAGTATCGTAGTGCAGCGACAAGTATCGGGGCTCCGACGTGTAGTCCAGATAAAAACCGGCGACTAGTACCGTCCCGAAATCACCGGTCTCGTTGTCGCCCATGAGCGGAATATTGGTGCCGTAAAAGCCGTTCGCCTGCATCTCCGGAAAAAGCCGGAACAAGTTCTCCGCATGCGCTGCGTTGAACGAAGCAAAGATCAAAAACGTCGCGACAAGTAAAATACCCAGTTGATTTTTCATTCCCCGCATCTCCCCCGTCATGGCACAGACACCGTGTCCCCGGGCTCCACCGGTACGTCCGCCGTAAGATCCCCGCCGGACCGCACCACGTTGTAGTTGACCGTCAACACCACGGTCTCGGTTTCCTTGTGACGTAGAATCCGAATCTTGCTTGGATCGGCGAACTCTCCAAAACCGCCGGCCTCGGCCAGCGCTTGCGACAAAACTTCACCGGAGTGCAGATGATAGGCTCCCGGTTTAGTTACTTCGCCGATCACATAGAACACGTGACTGGCCGGATTGCTCACCCGCACCGTGACATTCGCAGTGTGAACGTAGCGCGCGTAGCGCTTCTCGAGGTCCGCCTTGAGCAGGTCGGGTGTAAGTCCCGTCGCCGGCACCCTCCCGATCAGCGGCATCGCGATCGTTCCGTCCGATGCGACGATTACCTTGCCGCTGAGTTGCGGCTCGTTCCAGACAACTATTTCGAGCTCATCGTCACTGCCGATCCGGTAAGGATCGGCGGTCTGCGGCGCGGCGTGCTTCACAACTGTTTGCCGCACCGGCGTTGAATCGAACAGGCTGCACGCCGCCATCGACATTGAAATTGCCACCGCCAGCAAAACTACTCCGGTAAGAGTCGCACCTTCAGCCGTACAGTCGTGCGCGAACCCGATTCTGCCATTCTTCATCAAATTATTTTCCAACCGCACCCTTCAGCGGTGTCTTGCCCCTCCCACCTCTGGGCCGCTCGGCGACGACCGAAAGCCGGCCATAGTGTTGCTGCGCAGCCGGCTCGGTAGAGCGCGTCTCATCTCCGAGCGAATTTTGCATCCGGGTGAATTTGTGTTCCGGGGAGTCCCACGCCTTCAGTAGAAGATACTGTTTACCGCGCCGCTGAACTAGACCTTGCTCCTGCATTTCGTTCAAAAGCCGGCTTACCAGCGGTCGCGAACTCGCGATCATCTCCGCCAGATCCGCCTGCGACAGCTCCGGAATTATCAGCGTGCCGCGGTTGTCATGCACGCCGACCCGGCGACTGAGGTCGTTAAGGACAACTTCGAGTCGCTCCTGAAAAGGCAAGCCAAGAAAACTCGTCCACCAGTGAAGACTCGACGACCAAAACGAATTTAACGTCTGGTAGAGTTCTATCGCCTGTTCGGGATCAAGCGAGCGAAGCACCCGTATCGCCCGCTCCCGCGTGAACAGCGCGATCGAGCACTTGGTCAGCGCCTGCGTCTCAAAAACTTTCGACCGCCGTCCCTTGCAGTCTTCGGTATCCGCGTAACCAATTATGTCGCCCGGACCCGACAGCCGCGCCAGCACCCGCGTGCCATTGGCCGCGTTGCAGTACACCTTGACGTAGCCCGCCAGCACGCAGCCGAACAGATCGCCCGGCGATCCTTCCAGGAACACCATCGCGCCGCGCGGGTAGCTGACCATGCTGCGCTGATCGACGAGCTCGTCCACTACGGCGCTCGGCACGCGCCAGCGGCTGAAATTTCCCCGCAGCTTCGCGTAACCTTCATCGCATCCGACGCCGCTTGCCATTACCCGTTCCTCCGTATCATACGTGCGCCTTCATGACGCCGAAGATGTCGGTTATCTGATTGATGCTGTCACCGTAATCGACGCTCGACACGAATGCCGACCGCGAGTGCGGCGCCGACGGCAAAAAGCCATGCATCCCCGCCAGCGCCTGCGCACCCATGTGACTCGGCGCGATTACGGTTCCCGATTCGGTCAGAAAAATCTGTTCGCCGTACTTTGCATCCGGAAAAAATGAATGGAGCCGGACCAGGTCGTCTGAATCCAGCCATCTGCCGCCATCGACGTTCTTCAGTGCGTTGGTGACCAACTCGCGGGCGCGCGCGGAGAAGAACCAGAAGCGCGCCATCGTGGAATCCAGCAGGCACAGGTAGTCGCGCGACGCCTTGATCGGCAGCGGCGCCAGAATCGCCTGGATATCGATGGTCGCCTCGGTCGGCGCCATCCCGTGATCGCCGAAGACGTGAATCTCCGCCGCGCCGTAGGTCTTCACCGCGATCTCGTGGATGCGGGCGAGCGCGGTGGAATACTTTTCCAGCATCGCGGCCGAGCCCGCGCGATCGTCCGCGTGCAGATGCAGGAAATAGTCGAGTTCGGCGAGGTATAGAAAGTAAAATTTCGCCGACCCGGCGCGCAAATCCGCTTCGATTGACTCCAGCAACTGAGCGTCCGTCCCGTCGTGATAACAATACGTTTTGTAGGATTTGCCATCCGCGTGCAACAGGTCGAAAATCGAGGTGGACCCGGAATTCCGCCCGGCGCATAAATGTTGCGCTTCTCGCACACGTCCAGCTTCGGCAGATAGCTCAGCGGGATGCCGTAGAGCTGGAAATAGCCGGTCAAATGATTGATCCGCCGCGCCATCGTCTTGACCGCGAAACGCGCGTAACGGTTCTCGACCATCGCCGGCGGCATCGCGCAGATGAACTTCAGCTTCTCGAACGGCGAATGTCCGTTGGCGCGATGGAACAGCGAGAGCCGCCCATGCTCTTCGGGAAATCGACCGGTGAGAATCGACGGAATCGCGGCGGTGCTGAACCCGAGCACCGAGTCCAGCGGACGCCGATAGGGCGCGACCTCCTTCAGGAACGGATGCTCCTTGATCCATTCCCAGCCGAGCGCGTCCATCAATACGAAGATGCTTGCCTTCATCGGTTGGCCGGTTTCCTCACTATCGCGAGCAGCCCGGAGCCGTGGCGCGTCGGCGTATGATTCTCAAGAAAACTCAGCGCGAGCAGAAACGGCAGCGAGGCCGCGAACACCAGCGGATTCGGCTTGCTGTCGCCGAGCACGAAAAACAGATCGTGCGCCAGGTTGCCGAACGGACCGTACGTCCACACCGTCTTGACCGGCTCGAGTCCCACCTCGCGCGCCAGTCCGTTTATCATCTCGGGCGAGTAGCCCGGCCGCACATGACCGATGTCCTCGGGCTTGAATCCGATTCGCCGCTCGCGCCACGCGACCAGCCGCAGATGGCGCCGCTGCGGCACCGACGGAAACGTCAACAGCAGGTACCCGCCGGGCGCCAATGCCCGCGCCAGGTTGGCCATCGCGCCGCGATCGTCCTCGATATGCTCGAGCACGTCGGTGTTGGTGATCAGGTCGTATTGCGACTGGTCCGACAAATTGAGCAGGTTGTCCTTGCCGAAGGTCACATTGCGCAGCGCCAGGTTGGCCGCGGCCGTGCGGCATCGCTCGACTCGTTCGTCGATCAGATCGATTCCACGCACTCGCCACTCCGGATGCAGACGCGCGCAGTGCAGCGCGATATCGCCGTGGCCGGTGCCCGCATCGAGCAGCCGCACACCGCTTTCCGGGAGGCCCAGCGCCTTGATCTCGCGAAACACGTGGTTGAGCCGAATCCGTCCCGGAATATGAATCTCGCCGATGAAGCGATACGCGTTGCGCCGCATGCGCGAGGGCTCGCCCGCGGCCTTCTCGATACCGAATCGCGGCGCCGCTAGTGAGCTCAATTCGATATCCCCCGTCGCAGCCCCGGCCCAAACGTGCGAGCCACTCCAAGCGGCATGTGGCGCCACAGCCGGCTGATCGTCTGCAAGCTTTTGCGCTGGCGCGGTGCCGACGCGCGCGGCGAAAGATATAGCGTGCTCCAATACGGCTGCACCGCGGTCGGACCCCATTGCCGCTTGAATTCGAAAATGCCCGAACCGAATGTGGATCGCCCGAAATCGAAAGTATGGCAGCCCGACTCGATACCAAGCTGTATCGCTTTCCAGTACAGCGCGTTGGTCGCGTATACGGGACGCGCCTCCAAAGTCGCGCCCGACCACGGCAGCATCATCGAGCCGCGGAAATTCATCGCGAGCCCCGCCGCAATCACGCGGCCGCCGTTGCGCACGCGAATCAACGACAGCCGATCGCGCAGCCCGCTCACGAGTTTGGAGAAGAATCGGCGCCCATGCGTAGGCGATCCAAGATCGCGCATGTTCTCCGAATAGATCGCGCAGAAATCGGTCAGCGCTGCCGGATCGGTCGCGGCACCGGCGTCCACCCCGAGCCCCAGCTTCTCCACTCGCTTGAGCCGATTGCGCCGCTCCGACGGCAGCCGCTGCAGCTGTTCCTCGGCGCTCGACGCGAGCGCCAGATGCTGCGCGACCTTCTCCGTGCTCACTTCGAACGGCGGCTGCATCTGCTGCAGGCTGCGGATGTGCAATCGTTTGGCGCGCAGCTTTGCCGCCAGCTCGCGCGCATGGCCGATCAAGTCGGCCCGCGCCGCGTCGCGCCCGGCTGAATCCAGCCAGTCGGCATGACAGACGCCGCCGTAGTCGAGATAAGGCATCGACGAGAGTTCACTGCCGTAAAGAAAGCTGCGCACAAAAATAAACGGCGCGGCGGCCACCGGACGGCCGCGTCCATCCTGCGCGAGCAGGTAAAAGGAATCGAATCCGTACGCCGAACCGACTACCTCGCGCCATTCCCAAAGATGACCGCTGGTGGCGTCCGCGCAATTCGCGATCAGGTCATCCCAATCGGCGCGTCGATTCTCACTGCAAACTACAACACTCAATCTTTCATCACCCGATTAGAGCTTTCGCGGTTCCCAAACGACCGGCACTTCGCCGGCAACGCATCGCCACAGTCCGATCGCTTGCGCGCAGTTGAGCGCAACGAACTGGTACGCGATGGTCGCTTTGCCTTCGGTGCCGCGACGACTCGCGACCATACCGATTGCCGCGACGATCGCGAACAATATCTCCAGGCCCAGAATTGCTTGGAAGGTCCCCCCGCGCTCGGCCAGCGGTACAGTCACGATTACCGCGATCGCCAGCAGAGGAGCGGTCAACCAACGTAAGAGTTTATGCGAACTGAGGACCAATATCGACCCCCAGCGCCGCTTCCTTATTAGTTCGGGCAGCAGGCGGAAATACACCAGCGCGGCTTGCGAGACCATCCGCACCTGACGCGCGAATTCACCTGCCTCGGAGAATTCTTCGACCACTAGGGCGCCGCCCGCCATCACCGATTGCGCACCCGCGAGCGACACGACAATCGGATGCACGAAATCGTTGATCAACGCCGGGTCCAGCGGCTTGAACAGCTCGCGGCGCATCGCATACAGCGCTCCGTCAGCTCCCGCCACCACGCCCAAGCGCGACTCGAGCCCCTTGAGCATCTGCTCGTAGCGCTGATACGACGACCCAATCGTCTCACCCGGGTAGCGCGACACCCCGGTCACCAAACCGATCGACTTGTCGCGCATCGGACGCGCGACCCGGTCGAGTGCGTCGGCGGCAAACATCGCGTTCGCGTCGGTGAACACCAGGACCTCGCCGCGCGCGGCGGCCGCGCCCGCATTCACCGCGACTCCCTTGCCGCGCCGCGCGTCCTGGGCAATGACGCGCACGCGCTCGGATGCCATCGACGCCGCGATTTCCGCAGTGCGGTCGCTCGAACCGTCCGACACCACGATCATCTCGGCTTCGCCCGGGTAATGGCAGGCCACAAAAAGAAAATTTTCGATTTTCTGAGCGATGCACCGCTCTTCGTTGTAAGCCGCGACGATCACCGACAACGACGGCGCTTCAATGCCATCGGCGGAGTCGCCGCGCCGCGGCTGCAACGCCGACAGTGCAATTAGCACGGCCGGATACAGCACATACGCGTACAACAGCAGAAATGCTGAAATGTAAAACAGGCTCGTCAATTTTTGCGTCCCCCGACGCTAGTCCCCGCTAAGCGGCTTCTCCTTCCCGGCCTAGGCCGGTCAGCTCGGAATAAAGCGCAACGGTCTGTTCGATTTGCCGCTGCAATGCGAAATTTTCCCCAACGAACTTGCGTCCCTCCGACGCGAGCCGCGATGCGAGCGCCGGATTGTCGAGGATTCGCTCAATCGCCGCCGCGAGCGCGGCCGGATTCGCCGGCGGCACCAGCAGTCCGGTCTTTTCGTGGATGACCACCTCGGGCGTGCCGTCGACTTCCGTCGCGACCATCGGGCGTCCGGCCGCGAGCGCCTCGATCGCCACCAGCGGCAGACCCTCATACAGCGACGGCAGCACCACGATATCCGCCGCTTCGAGCAACTCCGGCACGTCGCGCCGGTAACCGAGGAATCGCACGCGATCGCCCAGCCCCAGCGCCGCACATTGCGCGCGCAAGCTCTGTTCGAGCGGACCCTCGCCCGCCAGCAGCGTGACCAGGTTCGGCCGGCCCGGAGCGAGGATCGCGAGCGCATCGATCAGATGCCGATGCCCCTTCTGATCGTCCAGTCGCGCCATCGTTAGAATCGTCGGCTCGTCGAGCAGCCCCAGCGCGGCGCGAGTCGCCGTGCGCCTCTGCGCATCCATGGGCGCGAAACGATCCAGATCGCGCCCGTTGTGAATCACGCGGATTTTGTCCTTGGGCACCTCTTTGGTTACGACGAGATGACGGGCCGCCGCGTGCGACACCGCGATATACATATCCACCAGCCGTCCGACCTGCCGATCCACCCAGAACCGCGCGCGCAGGCCTTTTCCTATCCGCCAGGCCTCGGGACCGTGACAGGTCTCGAGCACCGCGCCGACCCCCGCCATCCGCGCGATTCCGGCGCCGTATAGACTGGCAGTGAACAAATGGCAGTGCACCAGCGCAATATTTTCGCGGCGAATGAATCGCAGCAGGCGCGCTCCCGCCGCCACGTCGAGCCGCGAGGAAAACTTCAAGCGGCAGACACTTCACGCCCGCCGCGGAAAGCGCAGGTTCCATCGATGCAATCAGCTCGCTCGGCGCCGCCAGACGGGGCTCGAATCCATGCGTGCTCATTGCGGTCAGAATTGACAGCGCATGCTCCTCGGCGCCGCCGAATACACTGCTTGTGAGCAAATGCATCACCGCGCGACTGGGCCGCGAATTTGGCCGCTCTCTATCATTCAGCCCTTTGCTCGCCATACCGACCAGCGACCCTTGGTAAATCCTGACGCTCGAATCAACCCGTCTACGCCGTCTATAGCACCTACCGCAGCTACGGCACCCACGGTCCGAAATGCGTCATCCAGAGTAACGTAGAGCGAAGAAATAGCTCATTGAGGACATCCGGTCCAGCAAAAAAGCTATCAAATCGGCTAATACCACTCCCGGGACCGTTGCGTGCGGACTCCGGTATGGCGGGCAATCTTGACGTTTCTGACCCTTGCCCGCGTCCAGATTTACAAATCATTGGCGCTTTCTCGATATATTGGATTAATTAACCGCTGTTGCGACACACGCACGACGCCAGCGCGCCCACAAAGGATCGCGAGTACCTAATCTTTACTGGTTTGCTTCGCCGGCGGCTTCGTCCGCCTTTTCCGCGGCGTCGTCGGCGGCTTCCTTTTCGGCGCGCGCCTGGGCGATTGCCGCATTGGCGGCGTCAATCTGATCCTGCGGCGCGCCGTCGCTCTCAAGCTGATCGCGCGCCTGCGTCGCCGATTCCAGCGCTTCCTGCGCCGTATCCGCGGCCTCGTGCGCCTGCTGGGCGGCCTCGGCGGCTGCGCTCTGCTCCGATTGATCCGCTGGCGCTTGTGCGCTGGCCGCATCGCCCGACGCGTCATCGCTCTGCGCCCGGGCCTGCGACATGTTCCCAATGGCAATCCCTATCGACAAGGCCAGCGCCGCGATCGCCACCAGCCCGAAGCGGAAGTTTCGCATGATGCTTTTATCCAGACTCATCGCTACTCACCCGGCTTTCATTGCTTTCGATGACGATAGTTCTGCCATTGCTGTAAATCAATCGCCGCGCTGCGCGGCACGCTCAGGGCGCGCCTGTTGGTTGCGATGCGCCGGAACTTTGTGCGGCGCGCTCTCGTTCGAGTCTTGCCGCCGAGAGTTCATTGAATTTCTGAAACTCCCGCACGAAATCCATTGGTCGCCCCATCATCTGGTACTGTTGCGCGAGCCTCAAATGCAGATGCGCGTCGTCCGGGTCGAGCGCTATCGCGCTCTGCAGCACCCCCACCGCTCCCGTGTAGTCGCCGGTCTTGTTCAAGGCGCTGACCAGCAGGAGGCGATTGCCCGGATGAGCCGGATCGTCAGCGACGGATTGTCTGAAGAAGGTCACGTCGTCGTGCCAGTAAGGCTCGATTCGAATTGCCGTCACCACGTATGCCGCCAGCAGCACCGCCGTCGCCGTCGCGACCGTGGCGCGCGCACGCGGACTTGATGCAGCCAGCCGCGTGACAACCATTGCCAGCGCAAGGCTCCATCCGAATGACGGCGCATAGAGGTAGCGATCCTGCACCAGTGCCCACAGCGAATTCAGCTGCATCGTGGGCGCCAGCGTCAGCGCACTCCATGCCGCGCAGAAAAGATACAGCGGACGGTCCGGACTGCGCCGGATGAGCATCCACGCGATCGCCGCGAGAATCGCGAGCACCCCCGCCGACGCGAACGTGATCGGCGATACGTGCTCGATCCAATTCACGTCATGCGCCGGGCCGGCGATTCCCGGAACCGCCAACACCGCAAGGTAGCTCAGCATCACGACCGGCCAGGTCATTATGAAATCAACTACGCGATGAGTCGGGACCTCGAATTGCCATCCCTGGATCACACCCATCGTCAACGGATGCGGAATCCTGAATGCCAAATTCCATCCCAGCACCTGCAGCCGCGCCACCAGGTATGCGATCACGAGCAGCCCGAACGGCACCGCAACCCGCGCCGCGGCGATGCTGCGCTGCGCGAATGTTTCGGCGTTGCGATCCGGCGCTTGCCGATCCGATCCACGCTCGATGAGAAAAACGTATGCGGCGACGATCAGCGGGAACAGGATCGACGTCTCATGCGTGAGCAGCGCACACGCATAGAACCCCAGCGACGACAGCATCCCGCGCGACCATCCCGGCTTGCGGCCGATCAGGCAAAGCATCGCAGCCAGCTCGAACACCGTTGACAGCGGCTCCGGAATCGCGCTCATCCACACCACGCCTTCGACGTGCGCCGGCATCAGCCCGAAGATAGCCGCGGTCAGCAGCGCAACCGCGTTGCTGCGCGTCAGCAATTGCGCGACGCGAAAACACAGCACGACCGCGACCAGGTGCAGCACGATCTTTTCGAGATGCCACCCCACCGGGTTCACGCCCATCAGCTGGTAATTCATCCAGAACCAGACGTTCTGCAGCGGACGATAATAAGCGCTCTGCGGCAGCTGCTTCGGATTCCGAAACCACCAACCGTCTGAAATAAATGATTTCCAGAAAAAAGAGCCGGTGCCGAGTAACTTGTTGTTGACGACCTCTGAAAAATCGTCGAACACCCAACCGTTGCGCAGGCTCGGCAGATACATGGCGAGCGTCGCCAGGATAATCCCGCCGAGAATCCCCGCCTGGCCCGAGCTGAGATCCCAAACCAGCGTCGCCGGTGACGCTTCATCGCCTGAGGTCGCGACCGCTGGTTTCGACTTCACAATCCTATGGGCCCGGCGGCGGCCGTGCGGCGCACCGCCGCACAGCCGCGCGAATGAGAGATCAGTGCGTCGCGGGCGCTGCTGAAGCCGCCGCGGCCGGCGCGGCTGGCGCTGTCGGCACACCGCCAGCGCTCATCTTTTCTTTCTCCTTAATTTGCACCCGCGGCAGTTGCGCCTCCACTACACCCTTGCTGTAGTCCGCGGGCACCGCAAATGTGTCTGCCGGGAGGTCTTTCACCTCAATCTTAGTGACCGAGGTACCGCGGACGATCGGTTTGAACGCCGCTATCGACGCCTTTATGTTGGCCACCACCTGTGGCGGAACGCTGGGCGGTGGATTCCAGGGAGTCTGCACCTGTTTAGTGATCGATGCCACCGGGATCCCGTCAGGAATTTCGCCCTTAGGCGCGAGGATGGTGCCCTTGAACTTTTCCGCCTGCGCCTTTTGAAACTCGACGAACTCCTTGGCCCCCGGCGCGTCGCTCGCCACGCATTTGATCACATTGAGTTCGAAGCGAACGATATGCGTCGAGCCCGTGTAATCCTGACAAGTGTATCCCGCCACTTTATGCGGGGCGTCCGCCGCCTTGTTTAGTCCGACGGATGCTCCATCCCACATCATTTTCATCGCGTACACTCCAGTGGGCGGAAGAGCAATCTTGAAGAACTCCTTGTACTTCGGCTTGATAATGTACATCGTGCCGGCGTCGAGATCGGTAACCGTCTCGTCCTCGTCAGTGATGACTTTCTTTTTGTGACCCTGGATCATCACGGTCTGCTTGGTCTTGCTCTTGACTCCCTGGTGATCGAGGTCCACCTTCTCGGAGATTACGACACCGGCCGACGCGGTAGTGGCAGCCAGCGCGAGAGCAATCACGGCGGCGGCGGCTACTGTGAATTTCATACCTGTTGCACTCCTTCCAATCGCTGAATTCTTCTCATTGAATTTTTCGATATCCCGGTCCGGCGACAGCACATCAGTTTAAACATCGACGGCGAAAATGCCAGCGTCGCCGCCGGCTTCACTTTTTGTCATTCTCGCGTGTGGCAGCCACGCGCGAGAATGACAAAACCGGGTTCAAACTGACACACCATCTTCGCAGGATTGCCGGAAATGCGGACGGCGGGCCATTTGCTGGCCCGCCGTCCGGTTACGACGTTATCAGTTTCGAACTCGTCCCTAGTTCTTGCAGGTGATCGTGTAGGGGCTAGACGCTGAATCCGTCAGCTTGCAACCCACCGAATTGATCGACAGGCTTGACGTAACTGACGCAGAGCCCGATGCAACGGTTCCGCAAGTGCATTTGATGTCCACCGGAGAACTCACAAACCCTGTGTTCGGTCCCAGAGAATCCGTGACATCCGAACCGGCGGTCGGCGTCAAGCTGACTGTGCAGCTCCCGGAAGTCTCCGTCGCCATTGAGATCTCGAGGTCGCAGTCAGCCGGGGCGAAGTTGTAGAACTCAACCGGCTTCAGCACGGTGGTGCCGACGGCGACAGCCGTGGTCGTAACCAACTGTAACACGCTCGGCACTGCCGGAGATATTTCCGCCCCGACGCAGGTGGCGATGTCGCCCGGAGGTACGAACCCGGTCGCCGTGCTGACCAGACCGGTCACGAGCACATACGAGCTGCCGTCCGTGGCGCCCCATAGCACTGAGCTGTCTCCGTATCCGGCGCCGGCAGTATTGGCATCGGTGCAGGCTGTGCCGCTGGTTCCGATGCTCGCGATGAAGTTGGCCGCGCCATCAGCAAACAATGCCGCCGTGGTGGCGCTGGGCGAATTGTCGTAGTTAGTGTTGCCAACGGAGTTTCCTGGCTCCAGACTGAATGCGCAGTCCTCGTTGTCCGGCGGTACCGAAGTTGCCGACAGCGTGTAGTTGTCATTCGTATTGAAGCTCAGTTGTCCGCCGCCCGGCCACGATGCACCGAAAATTGCGTACTCACCCAAGGTCGAGCCGAAACCGCCGCTCGGTACCGCCGGAGCAGTGGTATCCTGACTCGCCGCGACAAAGTCGGTAGCATTGGCGCCGTATCCCGAACAGCTCACGGCTTGCGTTCCGATGTACGGCGCGGTGCCAAAGGTGCTGCCGTTGCCCGAGGCATCCTGCTTCGACAGCGTGAGAGTCAATACCGGTGCGCCATTGCCTGGATCAGCGGTGTCAACCGAGCCCGGGATGCTGGTGCCGACCGCAGTCGAGCTGCCCAACCCGTCGGTTACCCAGAACCCGAATGGAAGGACGCCGCTCGTTACGCTCGCGTCAAACCAGTTGTACGCCGCGCCGATGCTCAGAATGGCCGACCCACCAGGGCCGCCGGTTGACAGCGTTCCCGTGATGTGGTCGCCGCCATCGAAGCACGGGATTCCGCTACCGAGCGCCGAAATAGGCGCGTAGCAGTATGCCGGCGAGACGTATAGGCCAATCGGATTGGTCTGAATGTCACCGGCGTTGTAGATCAATTCGCCGCCGGTTACTGAGCAACTCGTGCCGCTCGCCGCACCGAAGGTGATCGAGCCAACGCCGACCGCCTGAGTGACTGCTCCGGGCAGCGTCGAGGTGCCGTCCGCCGAAACGGTGCTGGGATCAGCTCCGTTCATTAGTATCGCATAACTGTGGCCGCACTCTGCGGGTGCTGCCGCCAAGGCTGGAGCGGCGCCCATCAGGGCGAGTCCGCCTGCCACCATCAAACCTAGTAGTATCCTTTTCATACGTCCTCCCGAGACATTAAGTGAGTTTGAAACCTTGTGAATCCCATTACCCCGAACTTGCGCCGCTCACCAATAAGAGCTTGTGCTGCGCTTGTCAAACCTCCTCTTTAACGACGCCTGCGAGTTTTTACGGGAAACCCGCGCGGCGCCGAAATAGCCTTCCCGATCGCATTGCGCCGTTATGACAGCAGAGCTGGAGCGTAATCCGGCAGTGCTATCGAGGGCTCACTCTAGTCGCATCGGAAGGTGCGCGCCCATCTTTATTTCACCAAAAAGCGTCAAATTTTGTGAAATAGCAATTCGATCGCACTTATTTTGGTACATCCTGACCATGAAGGGGGTGTTTCGGGGGTCTCAGGAGGCGGTTTAGGTACTCCAAGGCACATCTGCGGGCGCCATTCGCTTGACAAATTTACGATGCGCAGATTACGTTCGCGTGCGGTTTAGCCACTGTCGTCCGGGAGGAATTTGTCGATGCACTCGAATAGGTCGTTCGCGCGGTCACTAGTTGGCCTTAGTTTCTCACTGTTGTTTTTGGTGGGCGCGTTTGCGCGCCCTGCGTTTGCGCAACCAGATGGATCGCCGCTGGTGATCCGTGGCGCGAACAACTTCAGGCCCGACTCGAAGCCCGAATTCGGGTTCGACTTCGGCGACGTAGTGGTCGGCACCACCAGTTCAGTCAACACCATCTTTGTCGTTAACACGTCCAACAAGAAGACGGTCAAGATCAAGAGCGTTAGTGTTGAATCTCCGTTCAGCGAGGTTAGCACCACCTGCAGTGGTTCGCTGGGACCAGACAGCGATTGCTATATTCTGATCGACTTCCAGCCGACCTCGACCGGGACGGTGCAACTGAACAGTGGCCTGGTAGTCAAGAGCAACTCCGGCACATTGAAATTTGCGCTTGTGGGTACGGGAGTGACGGCGCCTTCGCCGACGCCGACCATGACTCCCACCGCGACGCCGACCAATACTGCCACCGCGACCAACACGGCGACGGCAACCCCGACGCAGACCGCGACGGCGACGGCGACCAATACGGCGACCGCAACCAATACGGCGACGGCGACCGCGACCAATACGGCGACATCAACCGCGACTGAGACGGCAACGTCCACCGCGACCGCGACTGTCGCAACCGCGACCGCGACGCCGACCGCGACCGTCGCAACCGCGACCGCAACTCCGACGGCGACGTCGACCAACGCAACCGCGACGGCGACGGCAACCAATACGGCGACCGCGACCAATACGGCGACGGCAACCGCTACGGCGACGTCGACCGGCGCAACCGCAACTGCGACGCCGACCAACACGGCCACCGCCACCAATACGGCGACGGCGACCGCGACCAACTCGGCGACGCCAACGGCCACTCCGACCGCGACCATAACCGGCGCGACCGCGACGGCCACTCCGACCAATACGGCGACCGCCACCAACACCGCAACCGCGACGGCGACCAACACGGCGACGGCGACCGCGACGCCAACGACTTCGACCACGCCTTCGGCGACGGCAACCGCAACGGCGACGGCGACCGCGACCTCAACTGCGACGGCCACGGCAACCTTGACCCCGACACCGACAGCCACATCAACAATGGCGATGACAGAGACGGGCGATGTGCTGGTGGCGGGCGGCGACGTGGGCGGCAAGCTGGGCGGGATCATCAACCTGGCGACCTCGACAGTGTCGAGCTCGAGCGCCCAGATCTTCAACGGCAACGCCACTCCACCAGCTTTCGCGCTGGTGAGCTCGCTCAATACCGCGCGCGAGTCGGCCGCGTCAGTGGTTCTGCCCAACGGGCTGACCCTGATCGTGGGCGGCGAGACCTGCTCGGCGGCAAGCTACGGCGGAACAGGCGGTTTCCAGTGCAATGCGCTGAACACGGCTGAGCTGTACAACGAGAGCACCCAATCGTTCACGTTTGCCGGCGGCGGCAGCGGCGGCGTGATGACGACGCAGCGCAGCGGCCCGAGCGCAACGCTGATTACCGGCAGCGGCACCTCATTGGACGGAAAGGTGCTGATCGTGGGCGGCTCGAGCGGCAGCTCGTTCCTGAGCATCGCGACGCCGCCGGCGGGTTCGGGAGCACCGACCGGACAAGTGGCGTTGAACTCGGCCGAGATCTACGACCCGGTCGCCGACAGCTTCACGGCGACAGCGTCGATTCCGGGGTGCGCCGCGGGCACGGCGCCTCCGACCTGCACCAACGGCATTGCTTCGATTTGCCCCAACCCAACAACCAGCGCGATCTCATCCGCCGCTGAAAGCGGAACGACTGTAACGATCACGATGGCGACGGCGCTTCCGACCGGGCTGACCATGGGTGACGGTGTAACCGTCGCCAATGTAAGCGTGTTGGGCTACAACGGCAGTTTCACGGTAACCGGCATCAGCGGCCTCACCTTCACCTACACCGCCGCCGGTGGCTTGGGCGCTGGAACGGGCGGAACGGCAGCGTCCGACACTTTCGAGTGCGGCATGGTGGACCAGGGCGCGGCGCTGATCCCGAGCGATGGCGGCAAGGTGCTGGTAGCGGGCGGCGATATCCTGGAGTTCCTGGGCGAGTCGTCGAACACCTCGTTCATCTTCGACCCGTCGTCGGCGACGTGGTCACGGACCACAGGGTCAATGACGAACGCGCGCGAACTCTTCCCACTGGTGGCGATCCCGTCAGAAGGCAACGTAGTGGCGTACGGCGGCATCCAGGCCACCTCGGAAGCCTGCCTCACGACCCCGGCGAGCCCGGTGATAGCGACGACGCTTAACGAAGCCGAGGTGTTCAACCCGAGCACGCAGAGCTGGAGTGCGACCAGCAACAACATGGGCGCGAAGCGCGCGGCCACGCCTACACTGATCATGGCTGGCACTCTGAACGGTGAGGTTATCCTGCCCGGCGGCGTGGACGTCGAGGCCGGTACGGCGCCTTCGACTTGCGCGGCCACGACCGGAATCAAGCAGGCAGCCGAGTCCGAGACCAATCTGTACAATCCGTCCAGCACCTCGTTCAGCGCGGCCGCAAGTCTCAATCAGGCGCGTGAAGGGGATGGCATCGGCGTAATCGGAACGGGGACCGACGAGACCGAAGTAATCGTCATCGGCGGCGCATGCACGACTCCGTCGCCGAGCTTGCAGTCAGTGGTCATCGGCACCACGCAGGCGGCGACCACCTGCGGCAGTGCGAATGCGGGTCCGACCGGTTATTACTCGGAGCTGTACAGCCAGTCGGGCGCTACGTGGTCGAAGGGACCGACCTTCGCCAGCGGCTTCGCGCCGACCAACGGAGCGGCCTCGGCGGTGCTGCCATAGCAGGGCGCATCCAAAACTGACGGACGTAACCGGCAACGCCGTTCCCCATCGCGGGGAACGGCGTTGCCGCATCTGCTAACCGACAACTCACAGACCGCCCATCAAGCGAACCGTCAACCTGAACGGCCAGGCAAAGCCACCAAAGAAGTGAACGATTCGCCATAGACTTTCGGGGCGCGATTCGCCAACCTTTGCTCTGGTTCAAGGCCAACTCCGCCCATAATCAGGGCGAAGGACCGGAGGGGCAACCTGAAAAAATCAGCGTTTCTCTTGATTCTTACCGGGGCGCTGGTGTGTTCGGCGTTGACGGCAAGAGCGCAAGTTTCTTCGCAACCTATCCAGCACTTCGTATTCATCGTGATGGAGAACCATACCTTCGACAACCTGTTCGGCACGATGCCGGGAACTGACGGGGCGACGCAAGCGACGCTCTCAACCGGCGCAACCTATCCGCTTGCTGAATGCCCGGATCGAATGGCCGCGGATCCTTACCATGACTGGACCAATACCCACGTGGCGTGGAATTGGGGCGCCATGAATGGTTTTGACTTGGCGACCGGCAACACCGCCGCCGATGGCTATCCCGCCCTTTGTCAGTACTATCAGAAGGACATCCCGAACTTCTGGGCCTATGCGACCAACTACACTCTGTATGACGAGTTTCACACCTCGGTCCTGGGGCCGTCGTTCCCTAACCATCTCTTCGGGATTGCCGCATGGGCCAACAACGTGGGCAACAACCCGGTTCTCATTCCCTACGAGTACGATTACGACTGGGGCTGCGACGATCCCGCCTCGTCCTTGGTGATGCAGGTGACCGGCCTCTTTCCAGTAGGTTCGCCGTACTACGCCTACTCCCAGCCGATATCGCCCTGCATGGACTTTCCGGCGCTCCCAGACTTACTCAACAGTGCAGGCCTTACGTGGACCTACTATTCCCCGGACGAAGATACGGACGGCTTCGAATGGAACGGACTCGACGCGATTGCCCATATTCGTTATGGCAGCCAATGGACTACGAATGTCAGGGAAACCGCCCAGTTCGCAACCGACGCAGCCAATGGCAAGCTGGCTAACGTCTCATGGCTGGTCGAGCCCGTCGATGAGTCCGGCCATCCGGTCGCATCTATTTGCTTCAACGAGAATACCGTCGTTGATCTAGTCAACGCGGTAATGAACGGCCCCGAATGGAACAGCAGCGCCATTTTCATCACATGGGATGACTGGGGTGGCTTCTACGATCATGTTAGTCCGCCGCAGGTTGATTTGACTGGCCTCGGTTTTCGCACACCGTTGATTGTTATCTCGCCCTACGCCAGGAACGGCTATGTCTCACATCGGGTGACGGAGTTTTCATCGTTCTTGACGACGGTCGAGCACTACTACGGCCTGCCACCGATTGGAGCGCCCGCGAGGGATGCCAGCAGCAACGACCTGCTCGACGCATTCAACCTGTCACAGGCGCCGAATCCGCCGATCCCGCTGGCAGCGAGAACCTGTCCGCCGTTCGTGGCTCGCACGCCGACCCCGACCGCGACCGGTACTCCAACCGCGACCGCGACTGGCGGTACTCCGACTGCTACTGCCACTGCCACCGCGACCAGGACTGCAACCTCAACTAAGTCGAGTACCCCGACGCCGACCAGAACGGCCACCCGCCGCACTCCAACTCCGACCGCCACGCCTACCCCCGTGCCAGCGTCACTAAAAGTGTCGCCGAAAACTTTGCACTTCCCGACCTCCGAGATGGGCAGTACCAGCAAGCCGCTCAAGGTGAAGGTCTTGAATCCACGGAATCACAAGCAGGACTTGCCGATTCTAATCGAAGCCATGGTGGCGACACCGCCCTTCAGCATCGATGCATCGCCCAGCACCTGTAAGCTCAAGATGAAGCTGGCGCCTATGAGCGACTGCTTCTTATTCCTGACTTACACTGCTAGCGCGGCAGGCAAACAGACCGGGACCTTTACGATATCCGACAACTCGGAGACCGCCCATCAAGCCATTGTCAACCTAAGCGGTCAGGGAAAGCCACCAAAGAAGTGAACGCTTCGCCATAGGGTAATTGACCGAGGATCGATGAACCGGACGCCGATCCTGTTTCCTGTGAAAGTGGAAAAGATCCTCGATCCACAGGCCACTACCCGCCCACCCTACTCTATTCCCCTGCTGCGCGGTTCATAGTAAATGTCTTGGGCGTGCGGACGCGACGCGATTTCATGGACATTTCCGTAGTCATTCCCGTCGTCAACGAATGCGACAACCTGCGCATTCTGCTTCCACGCATTCAAGCTTCCCTCGAACGCGAGCAGCTCCGCTACGAGATTATCGTAGTGGATGGAAATTCGATCGATGGAACCCGCGAGGCCGCCGACGCTCTGGGAGCCCGCGTCGTCGACGAGCGCCGCCCCGGCTTTGCGGGCGCGCTCGAGACCGGCTTTGCCGAAGCGAGCGCCGACTATGTGCTGACCCTCGACGCCGACCTTCAGCACGATCCCGACTTCATCGGCAAGCTGTGGCGCGCGCGCGACCGCGCCGACATCGTGGTGGCCTCGCGCTACGCGCGTGGCGGGGTGGTCTATACGTCATTCATTCGCCGCTGGACCAGCTTTCTTCTGAACCTCGTGCTGGGCCGGATGCTTTCAATTCCGCTGCGCGATATGTCCAGCGGGTTTCGCCTCTACCGCCGCGACGCGCTGCAGGGGATGCCGTTGGTCTCGATCAATTTCGAGGTCCAGCAGGAGATCCTCGTCCGCGCCTATGCGCGCGGTTTCAGCGTGGCCGAGGTGCCGTTCGTGTACTATCCGCGCGCTGCCGGGCGTTCGCACGTCAAGCTGGTAAGCTTCGGCCTTGAAATCACGCGCTCCGCCTTCAAGCTTTACAAGGTGCGCAACTCTCTCGACTCGGCCGACTACGATGAGCGCGGCTTCTACAGCATCATACCGATTCAGCGCTACTGGCATCGCCGCCGTCATCAAATCAACGTCACCTGGGCGCGCGGCGCCCAACGCATCCTCGATGCTGGATGCGGTTCCAGTATGACTATCCAGAGTCTCAACCGCGCCATCGGTATGGACTTCAATTTCGGCAAGCTGCGTTTTCTGCGCCGCTACGGAATGCCGCTGGTGCAGGGTTCAGCGTTCGCGCTGCCCTTTGGCGATTCCACCTTCGATTGCCTGGTCTCGCAAGAGGTCATCGAGCACCTCCCGTACGACGAGGTAATCTTCGAGGAGATGCGTCGAGTGCTGAAGCCCGGTGGAAGACTGATTCTCGGCACCCCCGACTACGCAACCTGGTTATGGCGAACGATCGAGCCCTTATATGGGTTCCTGATGCCGGGCGGCTACAAGGACGAACACATCACGCACTACACGCGTCAGCAGTTGACCGAGATCATCACCCGCCACGGATTCGCCATCGAGGAAGTCGCCTACGTCGGCCGCTGCGACCTGTTCATGCGCTGCCGCAAAATCGAATTGCGCGCGCGCTCCGCCGTCAACCTGGTCGCTTCCGAATCAGCCTCCACCGCTGCCTAAGTCCCTGTCTCCTCTCCCTCTCGTCTCATTCTAGTATCGCGTTCCACAAATATCTTTAAAATGGTCTGGTTGGTTCTGGAACAGCCGCTCACCGCGCTTTCCAGTCTCCGCTACCCTTCTGTTCCCCCTTTCCCGCGGGAAAGGGGGTGAGGGGGATAGGACGTGGCCAGATAGTTGCCTCAAATCCCCTTCCCCTTTTCTGGGGAAGGGGTCAGGGGTTAGGGCTTCTGTTCTTAAAGATATTTGCGCGAATTGCCCCATCGCCGCCGCGATCTCAGGCGTTCCCTTCAGCTTGCGCCCAGCCTCCAGCACGGCGTAGATTCGCGATTCTCAGTGAAAGGGGATCTCGATTTTCAATATGGTTGCCGGTCCAACGCGATCTCACGAGCCAACAGCGCCTGCTGATACGCCCGATTCCGCGCCAAAGCCTGACAGCTCCAATCTCGCGCTGACTGCGATCGTTGCGGCGTATGTCCTCTGGGGATGCGCCTTCATCTATCGCTCGAGCTTCGTTGTCGATGGCGTCCGCTACTTCTGCCTGCTCGACGACGAAATGATCTCGATGCGCTATGCGCGCAACCTCGTCCATGGCTACGGACTGGTCTTCAATCCGGGCGGGCAGCGCGTCGAGGGGTTTACCTGCCCGCTGTGGGTCCTTTACATGGCTCTCATTCATCTGCTCCCCGTCTCGCCGCCGAAAATCAGCCTGCTCGTTCAGCTCAGCGGGCTTGCTCTCCTGGCCGTCAATCTGATCGTGATCGCACGCCTCGGCGAGGTGGTATCCAATGGCTCGCACCGCGTAGGATTGGCCGCCGCGTTCCTGTCCGCGTTCTACGTTGCGATCAACAACTGGGGCCTTCAGGGCTCGGAAGTCGCGCCGCTGACGCTGCTGATAAGCGCGATGGCCCTGATGGCTATCCTCTGCGTTCAGAAGAAGTCTTCCGCCATCCCGCTGTATCTGTTGATGGGCATCGCGACTCTGGTGCGCATGGATGCGGTCGTGCCATCCGCGGCCGTACTCGGGATGCTCGCGCTGCGGGACGAGCCCAGGCGCTTCCAGCACGTCATTGTCGGCGGGATCGTACTCGCGCTGTTCGTAGGAGCGCAGACCGGTTTCAACTTCTACTACTATGGCTACCCGTTCCCGAACACCTACTACCTCAAGCTCACCGGATTCCCGCTCATCCCGCGCGTAACTCGCGGCGCGATCGCCACCTACCGATTCCTGATGGAGATGAATCCACTGCTGCCCGCGCTCGTGGCCGTGTTGCTGCTGGTCCGGCGCGATTGGCGTTTGACACTCCTCGGGTCGATGGTCGCGACACTTCTCATCTACAATGTCTGGATCGGTGCCGACTTTACCGAGACGGCGGGTGGAAGCAATAGGTTTGTAGCGGTCGTCATGCCGCTCTTTTTCGTCCTCCTTGCGTGCGCATTGGACGCTTGCGCCGGCTCCTTTATGCGCGCCTTCCAGAATTTTGATTTGATAGCCAAACTTGGCGCGGGCGGCGTACTGGCGGTTCTCACACTGTTAGCCCTGATTTCCGCCGATTTGCCCGTTCGTAATGAAACGCTCGGCTTTGCATTCAACAATGTTACCAGCCTTCCCTGCGCATCGCTTATGTTGCTCAACCCACCGTACGGAATCGACATGAACGAGTTTGGCGTGGCGCAAGCGATTCGGGTTGGTCAGATGACGGACCCCGATGCGCGGATCATGGTCGGTGGCGCTGGGGTCGTGCCCTATTTCTCGGATCGGTTTTCAATCGAAATTCTCGGAAAGACCGACCGTGTCATCGCGCACGAGAGTTGGAAGCGGATGATACCCGGCCCGGTGTGGCAATCGTTCCTTCCGGGTCATTTCAAATGGGACTACGCCTACTCGATTGGCCAAATGAAGCCGGACTTGATTCTCGATCTAGCATATTGGGATGAAGCATCAGCGCAGCCCTATCTGCACGACTACTATAAGCTTGACGCCTACTATGCGAGGACAGGCTCGACGCACGTACATCTGGCTGGCGCCATCGCCAGCCCGGGGATGGAAAAGAGAGTTGACGCCGCTCGCACCGCCCTTCAAGCCTTGACCGCAAAATTTCACCCAAAACCATCACAGTCGAGGCCCTAGTGCTCGTCGCCCGCTCAGACTGCGCGGGACGGGACTCGCGTGAATCGCTCTTTGAGCCGCAAGAAGGGCGCTTCCAGCCAACGATAAGACGCCGCCGCCAGCATCAGATTGAAGCCAAAATTAAACGCTACGAATGCCGCCCACGCCGTCCACTCCGGCAATCCCGCCGCCGCAAACATCTTCAGTCCCCCTTTGTACATCAGCAGATAGCCGACGGTCTTTGCGATCGGATTGTAGACGTACAGCCCGTATGAGATCTTGCCCAGGTAAATCAGGCCTCGCGTCAGATTGGAACCGGTCCTGAAAACCTGCATCCCCAGAAACGCCAGAACGATCGCGCCGCTGCCAAGCCCGACAAGCGGATAACCAATCACATTGCCGGCATTGCTGGTTTGGACAGGCAACCCGCAATAGCGCACCGCGACCACCCAACTCGCAATGCCAACCAGGATCAGCGCCAGCCGCATAAATGGCCGCAGCTCGAACCTGGGAAGAAGCGCTATCAAAATGCCTATCGCGATCGGGTCGAGCCGGGTGAAGGTGTTATTCCAGGAAAGCTTGAGCGGCAATGAAACCATGTGCGCGACCGCCGCAATCGCCAACATGAGCAAGGGCGCCAGCACAATCCGCTTGCGCGGGAGGTAGCGGGCAAACCACGGCCAGAACAGGTAGAACTGCTCCTCGACGGAGATGCTCCAAAGCGGATACATAATCGGAAAATGCCCGCTGGAACCGAGGTTGCCGAAGTCGAAGTTGAACAGGAAGATCGCGAGGAAAAAGTAGATGCTCGCCTGCATCGGCGGAAACATGTTGCCCCAGAACGGCGCCGACAGGAGCGACAGCGGAAGCTGCGTGAGCAGAAACGTCAGTCCTATCGCGAAGTAGTAAAGCGGCCAGATTCTCAGCGTTCGCCGCGCGTAAAACGCCTTCAGGTTGATGTCTCCGGTCTCGTCCCGCTCCCTCAGCAGCAGGCTGGTTATCAGAAAGCCGCTGAGCGTGAAGAACAAGTCCACTCCGAAGACACCGGCAAGTCCCAGGTCTCCAAAGATGCCGTAGCTCCAGAAGAACCACACGCCGGACGGCGGCAAGTGAAAAACAAAAACTCCGAAGAAAGCGAAAAACCGGAGAACATCCAGCTCCGGCAGGTAAAACCGCTCCGCCGGCTCCCGCCGCGTCCCCGCAGCCCCACGTACCGCCTGGCTCACACGCTCCACGACCGCCGCCTGAACATGCCCGTCATCAGGAACGGCACAAACTCGCAGGAAATCTCGAAGACGATCATCGCAAGCGAGATCAGAAAGATCTCCGGGCAAAAACGCTTCTCCATTGTGTTCGCGTGGTCAGCGGCCATCCGTACAAATCCTTACCGATCAAATAATTGGGAACCTCTTGGCCTGGGCTTGTTGGGGGCAGCGAGCCGCCCGGATTACGCGCAAAGGCGCGCGCTCAGATCGCTCAACCCGTCAGTCCAACCTGCCCTATATAAGGATGGAACCTTGCCACAGCCAGCACCGTCAGGTCTACGACACCCCCCCTGAACTTTTCAGCCTTACCGCCTCGCCCGTTCCGTGCAACAATAGCCGATCATGCAACCCACCCGTTATGCTCGCCCCCAAGCCCTTCGCTCCTTCTCAAGAATGGGCGCAGCGTTCACTCCCGCCGAACGAATTTCCTCCCCCCGGCGACACTCCCAACCGCGGATCGAGTGCGCGGAGATGGAGGAGAAAACATCAAACAGAAAAAACGTGAATCAAACACCGTTTCCGTTCGAGAACTGCTCACTTGATAAGGATGTTGTATGCGGTACTTCCGTCAGGGTATTGAATCGACGCTACCGGCGGCACGGGAGGAGCCTGACGTCCCGGGAAAACGAATACTCCTTGAGGGAAGCGCAAGTATCCCACCTCCGGATTGCCAAAAACGAAGCCGTCGAAGTGGGTCACCGAATCGTAGAGGCTGGAGCCGGGAGTATGAGGTACGTATTCCACCTGCTCGCGTTGAAAGAGATCTGGTGGATAGCGTTCGAAGAACAAGACATAGATATAAGGCATCTGGACCCGATCGGTAATGACCACTGGTCTGCGGCCGGCGCCAAACTTCTGTGTCTGGGCAATCGCCTGTTCCAATCCGTACTGGAAATACGGCGCGGCCTGGACGGGGTAATCGTGAAAGTATGAGCGCAAGAATCGCGCTCCGTGAAATATCGTGCCTGCAGCAAACACAACTGCTACGACCGTCGTCAGCACGGCCGACGAAGCAGTCAACTCCAACAGGACCACGAATCCCACTGCGGAGAGTAGCGTCCAGGGAGTCATCGCTAAAGCATCGCGGCGCGAGTCGGGATGAGAATACAGGAGACCGGGAGTAAGCGGCACGTTGGGGATGGGCCGATCAATAAACACGAACGGAGTGGGCAAACCTGGCTCTGGCTGCCAGGCGCCCGACGGAACCGTCAGTGCGGCGGGAATCGCGGCGATCGCCAACCATCCTAAAAGCAGAATCACGATTCTTCTGCGCCGCGCGCCAAGAAGTCCTATCAATGACAGCGCGATAAGCGGCGCCTGCTCCGGAAGCAACTGCCCGAAGCCTTGCGGATGCAGCATCGCCCAGTGATCGCCACGGTCGCCGGTCAAGAACAGATAGGAAGGCGAGAAGTAACCGGCCCAGTTGGCCGTGAAATTTTCGACTTGAGCGAGAGTCGAATCGTTGGATACCGCGGGAGTACAGGCTGGGCAGTTAGCCATATAGCCGAACAGCGACATCTGGTTGTAACGCGCCTGCATCTCGGCCGGATGGCGCAGAGTGAGACCTATCTGAGGAATAGCTATGATCGCTGTCACACCCAATGCGATCAAAGGCTTTGGCCAAGCCTGCTTCAGTTCGCGCCAGTACAAAACCGTCAGCAGACCCAGCATAAGCGGCGTGAACAACTTAACAACCGAGTAGGAATACAGTGAGACTCCCATCAACACTGCGCTAAATATCAGATAACTGAATTTGCGCTTGCTGAGCCAAGCGAAAAAGCACAAAAAAGCCAAGGTGGCAGTGGCGGATCCTGTCATCGCTTCCTGACCGAAGCGGCTAAAGGCTAGATGCCACGGCGAGAGCGCACCCAGGGCGGCGGCGGCGGCCGCTCCGGGCCATCCCAGCATAAGACCCGCAAGACCAATAGTCGCTGTGAGGTCCACGCTACCCCACAAAGCAGCTCCTAGCCGCACGACGGCCGGCTTGAGCCCGAAGGCCCCTATGAGAGGTACGAGTGAATAGTCAAAAATCGGCGGACGGTAATCGCCGAAAGCTTCGATCGCGATTGGCAGAAAGTTGCCGTGATGGTCGCGGCCGGTGAGCAGGATGCTGTAGGCGTCATATCCGTTGCAGGCTTCATCATGGTGCAGTCCGGGAGGTACGGCGTCGAGAGCTACGGTGCGAAGAATGATTCCTGCCGTAAGTGAAAGTACCACGACCAGCTGACTCAGCCGCACCGCGAAGGCACGCAGGAACGACTCAGGTGGCTTCTCGCCGGCTTCGGATTTCATCGGCAGCAATCAGGAGAGACCCTGCCATAGTACGGGTAAGTTGACAACTATGCCGGGCTGTGCCGGAATGCAGAGCTCGAATCGTGTGTTGAAGGTCGGAAGGTACTTGCAAGAGCGGGCGACGTGCTCGCGCGCGTTCACCCGCGAGAGGGCGATCCTGTGGTGCATCCTCGCGGTCACTGCTGTGGTGTATCTCAGGTCCCTTGAGAACGGGTTCGTTCTCGACGATCTAGTACAGATCATCAGAAATCCCGACATTGGCGGCTGGTCGTTCCTATGGAAAGGGTTTACGAGGAGCGAGTTCTGGTACAGCGATGCGGGTTTCGTTCAGGTTCAACAGTTTCGGAATTATCGACCGCTGATACTCGTCTGGTACTGGATGGACTACCACTTGTTCGGTCTGCATCCGGCGCTGTGGCATGCGTCTATCGTGGTGGTGCATCTGGTCGCGGTCTGGTTGGTGTTCAAGGTTTCCCGACGGCTCGCGGACGAATCGACGACGGCGCTGTTGGCAGCGGCTGCGTTTGCACTCACGCCTATCCACGCTGGGACGGTAGTGTGGATGGCAGCTTGCGGGATGGTGCTTGGCACCGCTTTCATCCTGGCCGCATTCTATCTCATCATCTCACGCGAAAAAGGGTCGGCGAGGAATTGGACGTTTGCTATCGTGCTCTACGCGGGCGCGCTCTTGTGTCACGAGAGTATGACCGTGTTTCCAGCGCTGGTCGCCTTTTACGCTTTTCTGTTCGACCCCGAAGGTTCCGAGAGGGGGGAGCCGTTTCAATTGCAAGTAACCCAGTTATGGGTGCGCGCGCGGCGAGCAATCATCTGGCAGGCGCCGTTCGCGCTTGAGCTGTTGCTATACATGGCAACGAGGAAACTGGTGCTGGGGTTCGTTGTCAGCAACCCTTACTACTGGCAGAACCTGCTGAGCGACGCCCAAGCCATACTGACGGTACCTTGGGTTCTAGCTACGTATCTAACTATGTTGGCAATGCCGTGGCTGACACGGCCGATTCATCGAGCGTTCCCGGTATCTAGCGCCGTATCGCCCGCGTTCTGGGTGCCGCTCGCGGCTATCGCATTGATGCTGGCAGCATTTCTCGTTATCGCGATGCGCAGTCGCCGAGGTCCACTTTACCTCTTCTGCGCAGCATGGATAGGAATCACGCTGGTGCCGATGCTGTCGCTACACTCGGTCCCCCACCTGGTTCAGGACTACTGTCTTTACCTGCCGTCGATCGGATGGTGCATTCTGATTGGCGATTGGTTGGCTAGTGTTGCCCGAATGAATACCGTCGCCCAGCGGATCGCTTTCGGAGGAGCAATCGCTATGTTTGTGATTTATGCGGTGGCTCTTTGGAGAGCGCAGTGGCTCTGGCATGATGACGTGTCGGCCGCGAGCGGTTACGTCGTAGGGTTCCCGGAGTCGGTGCGGTGGCGATGGGCTCTGGCGACTCATCTCGATCAACAGGGCGACTCGGCGCAGGCCGAGAATGAAATCAGGACCGCGTTGAGTCTGGAACCCGACATGACCGGGATTGAGCATCCGCATTCCAACGAGTTGCATCACTTTCTCGGCGAGCTACTGGCCAGACGCGGCGATATGGACGGCGCAGTGTTGGAGCTCGAGGCGAGCGCGAAAGCGCCACCCGATGAAGACCAAGTGCATCCATCGCGGCTACCTCTCGTGTATGACGACGATGGCTTGACTCTGTACAATCGCGGGGTCGGCGACGCTGCGGCCGGGCGCACCGAACAAGCTATCGCGGAAATCAGCAAGGCTATAGATATGATGGAGAAGGTTCCGGTCCCCGAGAACGGCCCTGTGGCCCTGCGCTATATCAAGCTTGCGGAACTTTACGATTCGAAGGGAAATCAGGCGCAAGTCGAGGCAGTGCTAAAGGAAGTCGATTCCATGCCTGAAGGCGAGCTGGCAGCGGGACTGGCGCGCGCAAGGATACGTTTGAATCATTCTGACCGGGGCGGGGCCGAACGTATTTTGCGCGATCTCGCCGTTCGTTATCCCACCGACGACAAAGTTTTGATCCTTTTAGGTGATCTGGAATTCAAACTAAAACACTACAAGGAAGCGTTGGACAGCTACCAGCGAGCCGGTGGAGGGTGGTTCGCCGATGCACAATTGCATCTTTCGATGGCACAATCGCTCTACGGTTTGGGCCGCGAGCAGGAGGCGTCCGATCAATGCCGACTAGCGGAGGCGTTGGATCCTGGTAATTTTCGACTAAGGTTATCTTGTGCGCAATTGAGAGATTAGTCTTTGCGAGAATCCTCGACAAACCAGCGCGAACTCTTGTCGACCCCTTCTGACGCGGAATCAAGCATACCTTTGACTACTTTGTGGTCGCGCTGGTTCACGCGCGAGACAATGATCCTATGGTGTGTCCTGGCGGTCACTTCGGCGGTGTATCTCAGTCTTGATAACGGCTTCATCCTTGACGATGTAGCCATGATTGCCCAGAACCCCGACATTCACAGCTGGTCGTTTCTATGGAAAGGGTTTACCAGGAATGAGTTCTGGTATACCGATGCGGCGTTCCTTCAAAGTTATCAGTTTCGGAACTATAGGCCTCTGCTATTAGTGTTCTATTGGATTGACTACCATTTGTTTGGTCTCAATCCTTTGCCATGGCACGCTTCAGTCTTAGCCATTCAATTGCTCGTGGTCTGGATGGTGTTCAAGATTTCTCGCCGCCTCGCAGGTGATTCTACGACGGCCATCCTGGCAGCATCCATGTTTGCTCTTACTCCACTGCACGTCGCGGCGGTGGTGTGGATGGCCGGTTCCGGATACGTGCTTGCCAGCGCGTTTTTGCTCTCGTCATTCTACCTCATCATGTCGCGCGGGGCGGGAACGGCGCGCAACTGGGCGGGGGCGATCGTCCTGTACGCGTGCGCGCTGCTGTCTCACGAGAGCGCGGTAGCGTTACCTGGGTTAGTGGCCTGCTATGCGTTTTTCTACTATGGCGACGAGCCGGAAGCCGGCAAGACGGTCGAGTCGAATAGAGTTTCGTTGTGGATGCGCGCGCGCCGGGCCGTCATCTGGCAGGCGCCATTCGCCGTAGTGTTGCTTCTCTACATGGTCGCGAGGCGGCTCGTGCTGGGATTTTTCGTCAGCAATCCCTATTACAATGTTAACCTTCTGACTCCAGCACAGGACGTGTTCACGATACCGAAGGTACTAGCCAGGTATCTAACAGACTTGGCAATGCCGTGGCTAACACTACCTAACCATCGAGCGATGCCGGTTTCGAGTCTCCGGTCACTTGCCTTCTGGCTTCCCTTGGCGGTAGTCGCGCTGCTGACAGCAGCATTCCTTTTGTTCGCGATGCGTAGTCGCAGACACCGGCTGTACCTCTTCTGCGGAGGGTGGATCGGCATTTTACTCGCGCCGATGATGCTGCTGCATTCGATGCCCCATCTGATTCAGGACTACTATCTCTACCTGCCATCGGTTGGATGGTACCTGTTGGTGGGCGATTTGATTGTCGTTGTTGCCCAGCGGAACGCGCTTGCCAAGCGGCTCGCTTTCGGCGGAGCAACAGCATTGCTGGTAGTCTATGCTGTCGCTTTGTGGAAGGTGGAGTGGTACTGGCACGATGACGTCGCGGCGGCCACGGCCTATGTCGATAGCTTCCCCGAATCGGTCGGATGGCACCTTACTCTGGCGACCTATCTTGACAAAGCCGGCAACATGGATCGGGCCGAGCAGGAGGCCAGGCTGGCCTTGCGTCTGGAGCCCGACCGGACCGGGTTAATTTACCCGTATCCTAAAGCGTTGCATCTCTATCTCGGCGAGCTTCTGGCCAGGCGCGGCGACATCGACGGCGCAGAGTTGGAATTCAACAAGGCCCTGAACGATCACTCGGATGAGAAAGAAGTGCCTATTTCTGAAGCCCAGTTTGAATATGAGCGCGATGGAGTGGGATTGTACAATCGGGGTCTTCACGACGCGCAGTTCGGACACGTCGACCAAGGAATCAAGGAGTATATCAGGGCATTGGAGATCATGAAGGCGCATCCCACGCCGAAATTCGGGCTTCTGGCCATGCGCTACGCCAAGCTAGCGGAACTTTACGATTCAGACGGGAAGCCGCAGCAGGCCGAAGCAGTGCTGAAGGAAGTCGATTCCATGTCGGGAGGAGAACTGGCAGAGGGTCTCGCTGAAGCAACGATCCGATTGCAACACTCCGACAAGGAAGGGGCGGAACGGATTCTGCGCGACCTCTCTCAGCGCTACTCGAGCAGTCCCGAGGTCTTAATCAAACTGGCAGATGTGCAAACGGATCTGAAGCAGAATGAGGATGCGCTGGTTTCCTTACAGCGCGCGAGCGTGGGCGCGCTCGGAGATTCGCATCTGCATCTAGCGCAGGCAAAGGCGCTCCACGGTATGGGCCGCGACCACGAGGCGCTAGGTCAATGTCGGCTGGCGTTGGCGTTGGAGCCGCGCAACCTGGAGGCGCAGTTTGCTTGCGCCGCGATTCGAAACGGAGCTGAGAATAAGTAATCGAGCTGACTACTTCGCGGGAGGCACAACGTCAGTCGGTTGGCTTACCGCCATAGGTGTCGTCAGCACCGATACACCACGCAACGGCGCCCGTCGCACGAAGTACCATCGATGTAACGCTGGGACGGCCTGGGGTAGCAGGGTATTGGCGGTGTCTTCGAGAATTACCACTTGCGCCCGTCGATTGTCCTGCGCCAGCAGCGCAGGATCCACATGATCTTTGCGCGAGTAGTACTGTACTACGTACATCCCATAACCGGGGACAACATTTACAGGCCTCCCAGCCTTGAGCTCAGGTAGAGCCGCTTCCGTCGCCGCATGCCATTGGACTCCCCACTCCACATCGCCGGAACCAGGATCATAGGAGCGGATCCGCAATCCGGCCAGCACGACTACCAGCGTCAGCGCAGCTATTCGCATCGACGATGGCTTTAGTTCCCGGATCCCAAGCCCGACGAAGATGCACATGGGCACGATGAACGTAAGCGCCCATCGATCAGCGAAAAGAGGAGTCCATGAGTAAATCGTTGCGACCTGTAGCATGATAGGTCCAAGCCACGCTGCGAGTACGAGCAGGGGCACGAACATCCAAACCAGGGTAAGGCCTATACCCTCCGCATAGCGCGACCAGCCCCGAATCAGCCCCCATACCGAGAGCGCCAAGGTCACAATGAGCACCGGGCTTTCAATGGCCGCGCCGAAAAAGCTGCGCATGTATTCGGTCAAGGCACCGGGCCCTATCCAACTGATGAAATTGGCTTTCTGGACCCAGAGATGCCATGGGGCCAGACCGGCCACGATAGCGCCAGCGAATACAAGCGTGACCGCCACGTTCCAGGCGTAGGGCCATCGGCTAACACCGGGTCGTAGGGCGTAGAGGAGGCATAACCCTTCCGCCAGAAACGCAAGGGCCGCGACGAAACTGGTTGCCATCGCTAGCACCGTAAAGAGGGCGGTCCCGGCATAGTTAGCGAAACCACCGCGGCGAACGGCTCGCACGAAGAACCAGAACTGGACAACGGTCGCGTCCAGCATCAACGCGTACATCCGGCCCTCTTGCGAGTACCTGATAGCTACGACGTTAAGCGCGAAGACCAAAGCGCTCAGCGCGGCTATTACGTCGCTGTCCTTCGCGAAAAGCGGAGCCGTGGCCTCGTCTCTGGTCGCAAAGAGCTCGCGGGTAAGGCCAAACACCAGAACTATTGCCAGCGTACCGAGGAAGGCGGAGAGCGCCCTTATCGAAGCGACGTCATCGCCGAAGGCCAGCATCCAGAAGTGCAGCGTTAAGTCGTGGGCTGCCAGCCTACCCGGGTTGAGCTCCAGTCCCAGATGAAGCGTCTGACCGATGGTCGGAGCTGAGGCGGGCATCCATGACGTGCCCTCGTCGGCGGACATGTCCAAGGCGCCCAGGTCGCGAAAGCGTAACCATCCACCGACCAGGACCGCAGCTGCAAAAATAGTCGCATTTAGCTGCTCTCGAAACCGAATTGGACGAAACTCTGGGACTACCCGCCTCAGGCATACAAACCGACTATCTAACAATTATCTTGTAGGCGATGCTGCCGTCCGGATAACGAATCGAAACGTCGGGCAGCACGGGCGTTTCGTCATTACCACGGAACACGAATACGCCGTGCGGGATCCGCAGAAAAGCCCAGCTCGGATTCATAAACCGGTAGCGTCCAAAGGAGACGACTGGGCCTTCAGAACCCGGCAGCTGGACAACCGGGCCGCGCTGATACTCGGCCGGAGGATACTTTTCGAAGAACAACACGTACATGTACGGTTGATTTATTCTAGGTGTGATGATCACCGGAAGATCCTTGCTATACCGCTGGTCGATCGCCTGTAGAAACTCTTTAATCCCATACTGGAAATAAGGAGCCGCGATAGTCGGGAAATCTTCGAAGTAAGAGCGCGCGAACCGCGCACTGTGGAAGATAATGCCAGCCAGGATTATGCTCGCAGCAGCAGCCTGCAGCGCGGGTCTAGCAGAAGTCAAATCGAGTAGAACTACGAATCCCAATGCTGACAGCAGGATCCATGGTGCAATCTCCAGGACCGCGTGTCGCGAATCGGCATGATCGAGCAAAAGCGATGGTGTGACCGGTGTGGTAGGAAAGTGGTAGTTGTACAGTACGTGCGGTGTCGGCATCTTGCCTGGCTCGGCTGAGCTTGCACCTAGAGGTATTATCAGGGCGGTCGGCACAGCCGCGGCTATCAACCACCCCAGGAGCAGAAGCGCAACCCTTCGGCGTCGCGAGCTGACCAGTGCGACCAAGGCAAATGCTATCAAGATAGCCTGCTCCGGCAACAGCTCACCAAAGTTCGGCGGATGAATCATAGTCCAGTGATCGCCACGGTCACCGTTGAAGAATAGAAACGAGGGCGTGAAACTGCTGAGAAGGTTGGCTGGAAGCAAGTAGAGAATCGAATCCATTGCCACCTTCACGTCTTCTTTGTTGCAGCCGGGGCAGAGCGCTTCCGCGCTAAACAGGGAGAGACGAGTAAATCTCGCCTGCATCTCGGTAGGATTGTGAATAATCATGGCGGCCTGCGGGACGGCCAAGGCAAATACGATTGCCAGGGCAGCCAAGGCCTTGACCTTCGATTGTTTCAACTCTCGCCAGTAGAGTATTGCAATGACTGTAATTAACAGCGGGAGCATCGGCTTTGTGATTGCGTAGCTGTACAGCGAAAGTCCGAGTAGTAGGCCGCTCAGCAGTAGCGATAACCCCTTGCGCCGGCGCAGCCACAATAAGAAAAACATCATAGCTATGCTGATTGTGGCGGAGGCGGTGGTCGCCTCGATCCCATAGCGACTAAGCTCAACGTGCCAGGGCATTAGCGCGCCGAGTACCGCCGCGGCCGCGGCGCCAGGCCATCCCAGCAGCAAGCCCGCCGCACTCGTGATCGCAATCAAATCTATGACGCCCCAGATCGCGGCGCCAAGGCGAACGACAACGGGCTTGAGCCCGAACACGGCGACCAACGGCACCAGTGAGTATTGAAACAGCGGCATTCGATAGTCTTTGAAGCCCTGCATGACGATGGGCATGAAATTTCCGTGATGGTCACGCCCTGTATAGAGTATGCAGTAGGCGTCGTAGCCGTCGCAGGCTTCGTCCTGGGCAAGTGCCGGGGGCATCTTATCCAGCCGCACGACCCGCAGACCGGTCCCCGCGAGGAGTGCGACCGCGATTATCACGGCGCTCAGTATCCTCACCAAGTCGGTGCGTGCTGCTGGAGGAGCACTTGGCTCCGTACCCTCTTCGGAAGGTATTTTCGGCGCGAATTGCCGGCGAAGCATTAGCCAGTAGCGACGATGCCTCACAGCGCTATCGCGCCGGGGATCGCGCGCCAGTCGGGAAATCCGCGCGCCGAGACGCTGAGAGTCATTCTTTTACTTGCCCTTCACTCCAATCATTTCGCGGAGAGCGAGTTGTGACCGACGGATAACTAGCAACAATCGAGCGTTTCGGCAAACTTCGGCGCGGCATCACCTGCGGCTTCAAGGTCCGGTTCCGGTAAGGCTCAGTGCAAGCTATATTCGTCGCCAGAGCCGGGGCGCAAGCGTCTGCCGTGATCGAGAAGTCCTGAGAGTTCGTCTCGCTGAAGGTTTCGCTCAGCGTCACTGGCTTCGTTTGATGATTCGTAACATTGAACGCCTCGACGCCGGTAAGGCCGAACCTCACACTCCCATACGCCAGGCTGGTCTTCGAAGTCGTCAGACCCACGATGCCGGCACCCGAGAGCGTCACATGCTGCGCGTCGGCGCAATTGGCCCGGTAGGCTCCAACCTCTTGCCCTCCATCCAGCCCCATCTCAAGGAGTCTGCGATAAAGAAGGGGGTAGGCTCCTAATTGTTAACCTCCTTGTTTTAGGCGAATGAGGGTAGCGACGCTTTTGAAAGCCCGGAAAAGACCGTCAGTTGCTGTCAGTGGTCATTAGTTGCAACCGCATAAGCGGTTCGTGTTACCTTTTCTAGATTTTGCATGTGGGAAACGCGGCCAAGCGGCGTCGGGAGGTCGGCTTTTCGGATGCGTGCCGAAAAAGTTACTGACGATCACTGACAGCAACTGACGGTCTTTTTCGGAGTTCGGAGGCGCAGACCAGGGAGATCACGCGCCTGCCGCGGACATCGGCACGGCTGAACTGAATCTCGATTCCGTCAGCGCGCAAGTTGCTCGCCAGACGGCGAAGCGCGCTGCCCAGTGCACTCGGTGCCTTGGGCCAGCGGAGCGAACGGCGCATGCCTTCGCTTACCATGCAGGTGAGCCGTGTATGCAGTTCCGCGACCGTCCCGCTAAAACCCTCCCGAGCAAGGTTGGCAACAGGCTCGTAAAGGGGCGAAGACTCGAGCGTCAGGTGGTGCGTCTCAGCGCAGTTTGACCGGTAAGCAGCCAAGGCCTCGCCAGGTTTCATTCCGAGGCTCTCCTCACACGCATTCATCCAACTAGCGAAGTCCGCCATTCGCGGTGGATGATCGATCCTGGCCTCTGGCAGATTCCTAAGGCCCGCCGCGGCGGCATCGAGCAGCGCTCCCAGGATTCGCGGTCGTACCTGCTCGAACTCTCGCCAGAACTGCGCTTCGTCACGGCGCATCTCCGGCTTCAGCTCCGACAACTCAATGATCAATGTCCGATCGAGGAAGTCAGGCCGTGCCGCACCGAGGTCCGGAATGGCATTGAACACCATTGGCCGCGTGGCATCGAAGACTGCCTGATCGTGGTCACTGTAGAGTTCGCGCCCACCAAACCCGCCCCCCGTGGCCAGCCGACAAGCCGCGTCGGCCAGTTCGTCCGGCAAGTGACTCAGGTTATCGAAACACACGATCCACGAATTCCTGGCGGCGGCGATAAGGTCCCGAACCTCGCGTGGGATGCCCCGCAGCGCCCCCGTGCGCGGATCAATGAGAGCGGTGATCACTCGGCATGCGGTGGACTTACCTGCTCCCTGCTCGCCCTTCGCTACCAGAATCGGGCACGGCAGGCCTGGACGTAGCGTGGCGACCAGAAAGGCCCGGATTAGAGTCCAGCCCTGGTCATCGACATTCAGGAAATGGCGAAGCTCCTCCAGGCTGGCGCCTTGCTCAGGCACTGGCAGCGGCTGCGACCCCCGCGCGCGACGGAACTTCACCGGCGGCTGAGCGACCACGCGCCAGCGTTCGCAGTCAATTTCGACTGCCCGCCAGGCGCGGTCGCACAGGTCGAGGTACAGCTTACCGTTGTACTCCGCGGTACGCAGGTGAATGAGACTCTCCTCGCCCTCGAATAATGCCATCGCCTCGAACAGATCCTGTGCGGCGTGGATTGCCTGTGCCCCGGGGCTCTCTCCAGTCTTCCGGTAAAAGGTTCGCAGCAGGAAGAGCTTGAATGCTCGGGAATGAATCGGATGATTCTCCCAATGACCGTCAACCCGAATAGAAGCCCATCCGTACTGGTCTGTATCATGGAAGAACTCCGGGCGGGTTTCAAAAACGAGCCTAATCAAGCGGTCGGCATTGGATTCGAGCTCGCAGTGATTGACCGCGACCGGTGCGCCGAGCATGTGTTCCATCAGCCGCAATTTCTCGTACTTGTCTAGAACCCTCTTCCAGCTTTGCCAGGTAGCCGGATCAGCATTTCGGATGGTGGCAAACGCCAGCACCGTCTCGGTCGAAACCAACAGCTCGGGATCCTCGGCGATCAGGGGCTCAAGTTCGCGCAGGTGCAACAGGGCCAACTCGACCGCGATACTGCGGGTTGATTCGCCTGCCGTGCTCATCGTCAGAACCGCGGAACCAGCTTCCTGGATTTGGCGCTGTTGCAGCGTCGGCATAGTGTCTGGAGATTCGATTCTTCGGTTTTGCCGCCCTTGCTGATCGGGACAATGTGATCCATTTCCAGGTTGATCGCGCTACGGCATCTTCGACATCGTCCACCGTCGCGCACCAGCACCGCCGCGCGCATGCTGTCGGGCACGCGCCGGTTCGACAAGCGATCCTGCCAGCTCGGCATTTCCACCTCGGCGAAGTCGACGAAGTCGGCGAACACTCCAAGGTTTAGAGGCTCGGTCGCCCCAATCATCCGCTCCAGCCTGAGGGGGCTGTTCGGCAGAAGATTGTCCATTCGCGCCGAAAGCAGCAGCAGGCAGATCAGGTGCGCCTTGTGGGCGTCGGGCAGCTGACGGAAACGTAGGTCGTTCAACAGATCGTACGGCAGCTTGATCTCTCTGCGCGTACGTTCGAACTGACGGAAATTACGAAAACCGAAAAATTCTTCCATGACGCTCTATTCCTGATTGGTCTCGATAAAGTTGATCTTCATCACTGCGACCGGCGGTTTGCGGTAGGGCTCCAGGTTGACTCCGCGGAGCTCGGGGACTGCAGCGTAGTCAACCGCACCTCTGCGCGAGCTCTTCACGACTTCGACGCCGCCGCCATACGTCCGCTTCGCTGTAGCCATGCACCGAAGCTCTGCGCGTAGCTTGTGCTCCTCGCATTCCGCCTTCTCCAGCCGGAGCCTGGCTTCACGGTAACGCAGCGCCAAGTTACGCCATTTTGGGTCCGCGCTCCGATCCAGTTCTTCGCCGGCCTGTTCGGGCCAGCGGTTTTCCTTCACCAGCTGCCAGAAGGCGGCTTCCGCTTCTACCAACCGCTTTGCGTATTCCCGGTCGAGGCGAATCTCGATCAGGACCCCGTTGGTCCCGTCAAAGGACCAGTAATGCGCCTGCTCTGCACCCGTGACCTCCAGCTGGTGCTGAAGCTGGGCGTGATACTGGGGAGGGATATGACCTTCCTGCGCTGATGCGCGATCCCGCAGGTTGAGCGGGCATTTGATTTCCAGGAGAGTGGAGCCGTCGAAGCTCAAACCGTCCAGCGATGCGCGCATCCATTCGAATTCCTGGTGGACCAGACACAATGGCTCAACCTGGATTCCGGTTTGTCGCTCGTACGCGCGACGGGCGAAGGCCTCCAGTTTGCGACCGCGGCGCGCCGCCGGCCCCGCCTGCTCTTCCTGCAGACGCCCGGTCTTAATTGACCAGAGTGCCCTCGGGTCTCTGAATGGCGTCTCGCCCATGATCACCGGCGCGTCGCTGGCACCTATCCCTTGCATCCGCCAGCGGTGCCATTGCGGCGTGTTCTGGTGCAACCGCTCAATCCGCGGCATGAACTGTCTCCTGATTGCCCCGTTTGGCCAGCTTGCGGTTGAGCAATTCGACTGCGCGCCTGTAGGCGCTTTCGGTCATCTCCTCCAACGATCCGACCTTGTAGTAGGCCAGTACCCGTTCGAGCTCGGTGCCGGTATCCTGGATAAGCTGTCGGAGCTCGCGTGACCTCTTCGGCCGTCACCACTCGGTCTGGCGTGCGAACTTGATGCGTAGAGCTAGCGGATGGTGTGATCCGCTCTTCCTCTGGATCGTCGCCGGTGGCGAGCAGAAAGAACTGCAGCAGTGCGTACTTCAACGCACCGGTCATCGCTTTGTAGGGAGCCTTGTCGCCAGCGTCGAGACCCTCACCGGGAACCTTGACCGTCAGCGCTTCCGCAGTGTCGACGTCGGTGAAGGTGTAGGTCATGACGACGTGTGCCACTCGTTCGACCTGTCCGTTGCTGGTTCGCACCGGCTCGTAGGAGATCGACTCGAGGCTCGGGACCACCACGACACCAAGCTGCGATAGAAGGTCGCCCACAGCGCCGGCGATGTCGGCCGCAGTCACGTAGCTGTAGTTGAAGCGCTCGTTGTGCCCGCGTTTCTGGATGTAGCCGAGACGGCGCCGCACCTCGGCCAACTTCTGATGTAGATTGATAGGCGCCGAATCTTCGGAAGGTTCACCATTTGACGTTGCACCGCTCGTGTCGGCGGTTGGCGGCGCCTCCGTGCTGGCCGGTTCGGGCACTCTGCTCACCACCTGCAGCACGCGCGGCGCCTTCCGTCCATTGTTGCCCATCCTTCGGCGCGCCCGCTTCGAATCCTTGCCCGGCTGGAGTTCTTCCCCGCCATTCAGCGAAGCCGCCAACAGGACCTCGAGCTCCGTCTTCTTCTTGCTTGGGGGATGCTCGACGGCGATCGGCTTTGTTCCGCCACTGTTCGCGAACTCATACACATTGCCTTCTTCGTCCACGTAAATTCCCTCCTGCTGATTGATACACGTGATCGCTCGGCCCAGTAGCGCCTTCACTTCTGCACACTCTGCACGGTGGACCGGAAACCACTCCTTGTGTTCGACTCCGTTCTCGATGCGCACACAAAGGAATCTATCTCGGTAGTCTAAGGTGGCCCTCATTTTGCCTTCGGTATGACGTGCCTTTTCCTTCATCGGTGACCTTGCTCCATTTTTGGAATTCGCTGACTCGACTCAATACACTTTAGTATATTACTAATAGGTATACTTCGAAGCAACACCTAAAAGGAATATCGTTGAGGTGCGGGTTGGTGGAGGAGGAAGCTTGGCCAAGGTTAAACTCTCGGGCTTTCGTTGTGAGCGCTGCGGACACGAATGGTTACCACGAGAGGCCGGCAAAGAACCGCGAGTCTGTCCCCACTGCAAATCGCCATACTGGAACCGGCCTAGGAAAAAAAGTCCGACGCCACCAGGCCGGTGAAGATCAGGAGACCGGGTTGGATATAGGATAGGAAGCTCCGAGGCGGGTGGAAACGGAATACGGCGGCGGCCGTTGCGCAGTTTCAAACGCGCATACATTCGGATCAACAAATACTATCGCGCGCTTCAGGAATCCCTATCGATGAATTAGTTGGTGACGGAAGACTCCGAGAGCTGAAATTTACCGACTGGAGTTCGTCCCTTAGCCGAACTGGCCGCCGCCAATGTCGCTGGCGCGGGCGGTGGTTTGAAAGCCGAAATGGGCCAGAGGCGAATTTAGAGAATGCGCAACTCTGCAGGAGGACGTCGCCTAGGATCTCCAGTTTCGGCCGGCGCAGCCATTGCCTTCTCGCCGACGGGCTTACAGCCAAGTTGACAGCCGACGTTGAATACCTCCGGATTTCGACGCGCGCAGCAGATAGCCACCAAGTCCGACAGTTCAAGGCATAGCCATCAAATATCTAAATAACAGCATGTCTTGATTCGACTGACCGTCAAATGCTCATAAATTCAACCGAAATTGAGCGCCGGCGCGATCCTCGATCAACTATGTTGCCGACGTATCCATCGGACCGCTGCCGCCGACGACGTCGAGACAGAGCAGAAGTTTCAGAAGCGTGACGCGTTTCGGTTGCTGAACAACAGAATCATCGAACAGATCGAGGTTCGCAGCGATTACGCGGCCCACACCAGCGATAGCACCGCGCGGCGTATTCGCTGGCGAAGTCGAGCTTGTCAGGAGCGCTGCTTCCTTACATGTGAAGGTTGCGAACATCGCGCACAGCTGAAACGGCAGGCGCGCTTCTACCACTCTCCGCGCTTGAAGCGCGCCCGCGAACGCAGGTAGATGTCCATTAGGCTCTTGCCCGGCGGCTCGCCCGCAGCCGGCGACTGCGGTCGCGCGAAATGCCGTCGGAATGCCTCCGGTGCGTCTGCCGGCAGAGCCGCGTCGGCAAACGGCGCTCGCGCTGACGGCTCGTGCGAGACTGCGCGAGCGTAGTCGTAGGCCGAGAATGTGCCGCCGACTGCCGGCACACAGGCCAACATCAGCGCTTCCGCGCGGTCGGGCGATGGTTTCTCCTTGGGTTCGATTCGAATGCGGCCACGCGAATCGATCCCATAAAGGACGCTGGCGAGCTGGCCCACCGTCGCGTCGTCGTCGAGTCCGTCGAGTTGATCGTGCTCGAAAGCATCGGCGAGTCTCTGATAATACTGCGCCTTCCGGTTGGCAAAGCGTCGCGCCGGGTCACTGTCTGCCACCTCGGGTTGAGCTTCGCAGGGAAGAGCAACGTTTGTCGGATCAACGTGAAATCCGAGGTCCTGTAGATGAAGAGCGAAGTTATATCCGATGCCGATCGCGTCGACCCGCACCACGTAAAGGCGGCTGCGGTACGGCGCGAGGAACCTGGCGTACTTGACCGCGGGTGTCTGGACCGCGCCAGGCTCCCATCTTGATGATCTTGTACCGCTCGGGCAGGGACTCGCAGAGATAAACGACGGTCTCCGCTACGCCGCCGCCGACGTCGACTCCGGCAACCAGAACGCCGCCGGCGTCCTGAACCGGGATTTCGCGCGCGCGTTCGAGCGCGCTCAAGCCAGGACAGTTTGATGAGCGCGTTCTGCGCCTGCTCGGGGAACTCCGCGCGCACGCGGCTCATCCAGCTCGGCGAGCTCGCCTCATCGCCGTGAAACCAGAGTAGATACTGCTCGTAAACCCAGCGTTTGGTGACTAGGTAGGGGATAGGATTTTGGTCCAATGTCCCGCCCGGCGCGGGATCTTGCTGCAGCAGTTCATCGAGGTTGATTCCGTTTAAATTGGGCGAGTGAAGGGCATCGATCGATATGCAATTCCAGAGCGCCCGGTCGCAGGTGAAGGCGTCGAAGAAAGCCCCCGAGGAGATGGTCGGGTTGCCCGCCATCACGATGTGCACCTCGCCGCCGGCCATGATGCCGGCGATCGCGTCCCAGATGCCGCCTTCGATTCCGGGCGCCTCGTCGGCGATGATGAGGACCGATTTGCCGTGGTAGCCCTGAAAGTGCTCCGCCTGGTTGGTTGAAAGTCCCAGCGCGAAATTGTCGTCGCCACGAAACTTGAATTCCGTGGTGTTGAGTCTCGGGTACGGTAACCGTGCCTGCTTGACGAGCCGGTGAATCTCCGCCCAGAGCTGGGTCCGCACTTGCCGCTGGGTAGGCGAGGTGGTGAGCACGATGCCCTCGGGGTGGCGAGCGAGCCACCACAACGCCGCAATCGCCAGCGCGAACGTCTTGCCCGCGCTATGACAGGCCTTAACCGCAGTCCTGCGGCGACTCTTGATCGATCCCAGAATCTCGACCTGGCCCTTCCAGACCTGTACGCCCAAAATACTCTTAGCGAACAGCACCGGATCCTTCACCACTTGGCGCACAAATGCCTTCTGCTCCGCGGATAGCTCGCCATTGCTACTTGTTGTCCTCATTTGTCATCTGACTCCTTATCTTCATCCGTTATCGGTCCCACCGCCTCAAGCAATTGAACCAGGGTGAGGGGCTTGCCGTCCTTGCCGGTCAGCTCGTGGCGCTGCGGCGCGGCGCAACCGCTAATCCGCGCCGTGTGGTCGAGCAGCTTGATCCCGACCTCGATCGCGCGCGCGTTTCCCTTGCGGATGGCCGGCTGCAGGTTCATGAACATCTCCTCCGAGCGCGCATGGTCGAGCTTGCGGAGTTCATCGACTGCGAGCGCCGGCTCGCGCGCGATTGCCCGTCGAAACGCCTTATGCACCGCTTGGCGACTGATCGCGTAGTCAGGCGGGAACTTCAAACCTTCAGGCAGAGCGACGATCGGCTGCGCCTGGCCGCGGCCGACGCGAGTGATTTGCTCTGCGATTGCATCAAACGAAAGTCCCATGCGCTTGAGATGGATCGTCTCTACCTCCACCCATCGCGCCTTCAGAAGCGCTTGCGATATGACCACCGGCTGTCTTGCACCTCGCCACGTACCATCGGGCTGACGTTTCATGATCTACTGATCACCTCCGGCTTGAGGCCGAAAGCGGCCATGCGTTCCAGCACCACAGCGACAAATGCCGGTGACTTCTCAATCGCGTAGCAGCGCCGCCCAAGTCGCTCGGCCGCGACGAGCTGCGAGCCGCTCCCCGCAAAGGATTCGTAGCAAATCTCACCGGGCTCGGTGTGCATCTCCATAGGTAGGGCGAAGAGTTTGCAGGGCTTCGAGGTGGGATGCGCGTCGGTCTCGACCTCGGAACTCGCGACTGTCCATACGGTGGTTGGAAACTCGCCCGCCGTCTCACCGACCTGGGCCCTCAGCATCTTCGGCTTCTCGCCCCGGAGCCAGCCGAACAGGCATGGCTCGTGCTGCCATAGATACATCGAGTGGGGCCATAGATACATCGAGTGGGTCAGTACCGGCCGACTTTTGACCCAGATGATTTGTTGGTGAACGAAGGCGCCGAATTCATTCCAGACGCCTTCCACCATCGAATGGCGCTTGCTCGCGTGCCAGCAGTACCAAGCCGCGTTCCGGGCGATAGCGTGCTTCACTGCTATGCCAATGAAGGCGCGATACAGATCGACGCCAGCCTCTTCGCTGTTTCCGATGTCCGCGTTGTTGCCCTCCGGATACCGGTTTGACCGGTCCCTGTTCCGGTTTGCGGCACCGCTGTTTCCCCAGCTTTGAGGATGGGCGCCGCCCGTGTACCCCACTGCGTAGGGCGGATCGTGCGCGAAAGATCTGCCCGCTCATTGCCCATCAGGCGTGCCACATCCTCGGCCTTGGTAGAATCGCCACAGAGAAGTCGATGCTCGCCAATGCTCCAGAGTTGTCCAGTTCTGGTTTCCCACTTCTTCTGAAGCTCAGCGGCCTTGTCGATCGCCGCTGGTGGTTCGTCCTGCGGATGAATCAGTTGCCATATCTGCGGGCCTGCGGTGCGCCGCAGCAACACTTCGACCGCCGGATCATTATTCTGGACAATTTGAAGAAGCGTCTTAATCCGCTCGGCATCCGCCTCGGCCATCGCGGCGAGCGGGTCGAGCGTAACCAGGAGTTTGTCGGCCTCTGCTTCGTTAAGGTCGAGCACTAGCACCGGGACTTCAGTATCCGGGGTGACCTCGGCTCGCAGATGGCCATCGATGAGCATCAGCCGACCGTCTTCTAACTCGCGAACTAGAAGCGCGTCGGCATACCCGATTTCCTCAAGCAGCGCGAGCAGCGCGTTGGCCTGCGATTCTGGATGCACGCGCCAGTTCTTTGGATCGGCAGCAGGTCCCTTGCCCGCACCCGGCGCAACTCCCGTATGCGGTCGCGAACCTCGAATCCAGGATCTCCTGCCATTTCGTGAGTGCTCCTTTTCACATCTCCCGATTCCCACCCGCGCTATCCAAATTGAACTCTCTTGTTGATGCCTTCTACTAGTAGTTATGATGCGAATATGACGAATGTGATGGCGCCCGTCTGGCCTCCTTCCGGGCGTGGTTTCGCGGTTCTGGCGGGTACTGATAACGTCTTCGATGCGCCGATGATGGAGCGCTGGCCGGTGCCCGATTGGGTGCGTGTCAAGGACGGTAAGCTTGTTTATCCGGCGCCGCCCTGGAGAAGCGAAGCACCCCGGCCCGACCGTCGCATGCTTGCGGAGCTTCTGCTGCTGGCAGAGTGCGCCGACTTGGCCGAGCGCGTTCGCTCTTACGCCACAAAATGGGGCGTGCTCGGAATTTGCCGACATGGTGCCTTGGCCGGGCATCGGCTCCTCGAGGGAGCCCAGTCGAGTTTATGCGCACCGGCGGGTTATCCCGCAAAGGAACTAAGCGAAGCCGTCGAACGCTGGCAATATTGGGCGTCCTTCATGCGTTCGCTGCTCAACATGGCCGCGGCCGTTGAAAGCGGCGAGGTGGGAGATGCCGAAGACTGGAAGAGCCTGCCGCGCGTACCACCGCGCTGGTTTCAGCGACTGCGCATAGGCGATCTCGCAGTTGCCCGGAAGATCGTGGCGGCGGCGACCACCACGCTGTTGGCCGCCGCTCCGCTTGCAATTCGTTTGGTGCCGGAAGATGGCCGTTATGCGATGAGGCTCGGGCCTGCAGTTCATTTTTCGGCCTTGTTTTGCGCGCTCGCGATTGAAGTCGCGAACCAGATGGTTGGCCGCAAGCTGGCTGTCTGCTCTGGTTGCGGGCGGCTGTTTAGCGCCAGGCACGCACGCACCGGACGAAGCCGTTGGTGCCCGCGTGCGGCTTGCCGGCGTGCCGCACAGGCCGAAGCCTCACGCAAGTATCGAAGACGTCAGAACGAGCAACTGAGAAATTGAACGGCCCGAGCATAAGACCTAGAAGAACGTTTGACCCATTTCCTCGTTTGCCACAGTCCCCGTCAACCACCGCTTGTCAACCGCCGTATAGGTGTCAACCGGTTGACGGTTGACAGAGCGGATTTCGCCGAAGGCCGAGCCCTACCAGAAATCCCAATCGAAGAATTCGTTGGTGACGAAGACTCCGAGAACCAACATTTCAGCTCTCGAAAAAAGCTACGCTTTTCTTCCCTGCCCGGAACAAACCCCGGGCCGCTGTTAGTGCGGTGATGTTTGGCAAAAGAACGGCCCCCCCCCGCTCGACCTCACCAGCGTGCCATGGCGTCACCCGCACCCACACCCTGACGGTCGCCTTGTGCGCATCCAGTCTTCAACACTCGATGGAGCCGTTCCAAAGTCGCCTCTTCGCGGCGCCGTGCGCGGGGCGATTCAAATTATCATTGTTCTGCTTAAATTGGCTTGACGCGGGTGCAGTTAAGGAGCTAAGGACAAAACACTCCGAAAGTCAGATCGGAGATCTCGGTTTACTACTTCATTTCTTGGGGGTCGCTTGGTGGGGACCCTAGGGCCGCGGAGAGATTGCTCCCGTCAAGAGGATGAGTCAATGCATTCGCTAGTTGGACGCGCTGGAAAGTGGCATCGGCGGCTAAAGATTGCGGCAGCGATGGTCCCCCTCGCGCTGTTTGCCGTGATTGTGCTGGCGAGCGGCACCACTGCCGACCGTGTGCTGGGGCAGTTCGATTTCGCGCATAACGCGGCCAATCTCGTGGACGCCAAGGGGCTGTTCGCCCCGCAGGCCGTGGCGATCGATATGACCACTACGCCGAATCGAATTTACCTCGCGGATTTCACCAACAACCGGGTGCTGGGCTGGAACAACGCCGCCTCGTTTACCGACGGTGAAGCGGCGGACCTGGTGATTGGACAGGCCGATTTCATCTCCTACCTGTGCAACGGGACCAGCGGTACCGCCAGCGCTAGCAGCCTGTGTAGTCCAGCTGGAGTCGCGGTGGACGGGTCGGGCAACCTCTACGTAGCGGATATGGGTAACAGCCGGGTGCTGGAGTACGCGAATCCATATACGGCCTGCGCGGGAACATTCCCGTGTGTGGGTGGTGCCGCCAGCCTGGTCTTTGGGCAGGGCGGTAGCTTCGCGTCGACGGAGTGCAACAGCGACACGGGAAGCCCACTCCCAGCGCCGTCGATCTGTGCAGCCCGGTAGGAGTCGCGCTGACGGGTCGGCGACCTCTACGTGGCGGATTCCGGAAACGATGAGTGCTCGAGTACACCACCCCGCTGACGACCGGCGTCACTGCGAGCCACGTCTTTGGCCAGGGCGGGGACTTCACGTCGTCGGGATGCAACAGCGACACTGGAGTTCCAACCGCTGCCACCGACGTCGACCTGTACATCCAAAAGGAGTCCTGGTGGACTCGGCGATCTCTACGTGGCGGATACCGACAACAACCGCGTCCTGGAGTACAACACCCCGCTGAGCAACGCCACGGCAGATCAGGTCTTTGGCCAAGGCGGGAAATTCACGACAAGTGTCTGCAACTTCGACACCACCGACGGCAGTTCCACCGACGTCGACCTGTGCGATCCCATTCGCGTCGCGGCAGATGGCTCGGGAAACCTCTACGTGGCGGATGAAGGCAACAACCGCGTGCTGGAGTACAACACCCCGCTGACCAACACTACGGCGAATACGGTCTTTGGCCAGGGCGGGGACTTCACCTCGAATGATTGCGATTCCGACGTCTTCATCGACGGTATCGCCACTGCCGACGATTTGTGCAAGCCGCAGGGCGTAGCGGTGGACGCATCAAATAACGTCTACGTGGCGGATAATTCCCACAACCGGGCG
>CAWHWI010000004.1:0-267015 GCA_963833025.1 uncultured delta proteobacterium
ACTAAACCCGGTCCCTCATCTCGCGTCGTGATCAATGTAGGGAAACATACCAAACCGGATGGCGGAGAGGGAGGGATTCGAACCCCCGGAGCCGTTAGGCTCACCTGATTTCGAGTCAGGCCGGTTAAACCAAACTCCCGAACCTCTCCGCGACAGACGAGCATCGAGGTTTGCCCCTGCCCAGTCAAGCTGAGGCGCATCTCGTCGATTTTCCGATCAGTCCGGAATTTGCTAGCGTGGGCTCGAGTTCTCGACGAGACAGGAGCGCGCCTTTTATGCCATCGAAATCGATCGCCCACCGAATTCCGACTTCATTCGACACCACCTTCCAGCGCTACTACGCAGTCGAGGCTCCCGATTTGCGCCGGCTCTACGAGAATGCCAAGCGTGATCAGTGGAACGCGTCCACCGACATCGACTGGACGTCCACGGTCGACCTCGAGCGCGGCATCTTTGCCGACGAACTGGTCGATGGCCACGGCACTCCCACCCTCGACCGCCTCGAGGCGCACGACTTCCAGCGCCTCAACGTCGAGTTTTCTTGCTGGCGGCTCTCGCAGCTGCTGCACGGCGAGGAAGGTGCGATGCTCGCGTGCAGCCAACTGGTCGATATGGTGCCCGGCAACGACGCGAAGTTCTTCCAGGCGACGCAGGTCGTCGATGAAGCGCGCCACGCCGAAGTGCTCAGCCGCTACTTGCTCGAAAAATGCGACGGCAAGATTTATCCGATGACCGGCAACATCAAGCGGCTCTTCGACTACATCCTCGGCAACGGCAAATGGTTCATCAAAACCGTCGGCTTGCAGTTGCTGGCCGAGACGTTCGCCGTGTCGCTGTTCCGGATGCTGATGGAAACGGCCAAGGATCCGTTGCTTCGACGAATTTGCAAGCGCATCCTCGCCGACGAATCGCGGCATATGGGATTCTCCATCTTAAGCCTGCCCGACGAGATTCGCGGCCTCAGCTCCGGCGACTTGCATGAACTCGAAGACTTCACCCGCGAGGCCCTGGTGCTGGTCATGACGGGGCAGTTTCCGCGGGAGGCCTACGAAGCAATCGGAATGAGCGCGGCCGATATCGAGGCAGTCCGCCATGCGCGCAAACAAATCGCGCTCGGCAGTGAATACGCGCTGTTCCGCAAGCTGTTCCGCCGCGAGATGCATCAGACCGTCGTCAGTAACATGCAGAAGGTTGGACTGCTCAACGAGCGCACGTCTGCCTTCATGCGCGAGATGGGAATCAACACCGACCTCGCGGCTGCCGCCTGAGATGGCCACCGCACCGAGCCAGCCTCGCGGCGAGAGATCCGAGAACGATTGGCGCGCGCAACTGGGCGCTCGACTGGTCGCCGCGGACGAGGCCGTCTCGCATATCAAGTCGGGCGACCGCGTCTGTCTGTCGATAGCGCAGCAAACGCCGTTCGAGCTATGCCCCGCGCTCGCGGGGCGCCTGATGGAATTGGAAAACGTGGTCGTCAATCACGGCGCCGCCGTGATGAACTGGGATTTGCCGGGACTAGGCGAGCGCTTCCGCCTCGAATCGATGTACCTGTCGCCGTACGATCGCGCGATTTACCATCGCGGCGCCGCGGACTTCACGCCGATCGTGTACTACCGCGCCGGGCATCTGCCGCCCGCGCTCGACAATTTCAACGTATACTTGATGACCGTGTCGCCGCCCGACGAGCACGGCTACTGCAACTTCGGCGAAGCGCAGATCATGTCGAAGCTGCTGGCGCGCAACGCCAAGCTGGTGATTGCGGAGATCGACAAGAACTCGATTCGCGTCGGTGGCGACAATTCGATTCATATTTCGGAAATAGACTACTTCGTCGAGCGCACGGTCGAGCTGCCGGTGATCAATCTGCCCGAACCCGGCGAAGAGGAAGCGCGAAATATCGCGACCGTCTGCGCGATGGTCGCGAAGGAGCTCATCCCCGACCGCGCGACGCTGCAAATCGGCGTCGGCTCGATGTCCGGAATGCTGTGCAAGCATCTTCACGGTCATCACGAGCTCGGGATGCAGACCGAAATTATCCCGCTTCACACCGCGCCGCTAGTCGAGGCGGGCGTGCTGACCGGCAAGCACAAGAAGCTCTTTCCGGGATTGGTGGTTGGCGCCGGGATCGCGCCGCTGACGCCGCGCGACGAGCTGGATTTCATCGACGGCAATCCCGCGTTCGCGCTCTACGATTTCAACACCACCGATGACATCCGTTTCGTCGCGCAGGAAGAAGGGCTCATCTCGATCAACAACGCGATGGCGGTTGATTTGACCGGGCAGACCAACGGCGAGTCGATCGGACCGCTGATGTACACCGGCACCGGCGGGCAGACGGCATTCGTGGTCGCGGCGTGTCTTGCGGGCGGCAAGACCGTGATCGTCGTGCCGTCGAGTTCGATGGTCCAGGGCAAGCGAGTCTCGCGGATCGTACCGGTGCTCGACGCTGGCAGCGTGGTGACGTCGCCGCGCGGATTTGTGCATCACGTGGTAACCGAATACGGCATCGCGACTCTCAAGGGCAAATCGATCCATCAGCGCATCGACGAGCTGGTCGCGATCGCCCATCCGGACTTCAGATCAGAACTCCGCACCGAAGCCAAACGCCTGTACAAAGTCTGAGTGGTCGATATAGAGAAATTAGCGTTCACAGTGGATGGTGAGAGCTCGTCCGTTTTCCGATGGTCGACACTAACCCGACCAAAATTCCGGGCCGTTGGAGCAATGGATTTGCGCTGGACGTACATACGACGAGTAGCGAACTTGTTGGGCACGACGAATATGGGCATCCGCAATTCGAAAGCAAACGTTCCGAACTTGGCGAGCTCCTTTACAAACTCAAGTTTCGGCGAAACAGGGGAGTTATACCCGAGATTGTTGAAGTAGCCGCAACTTTCGTTGAATCTTATCTGCCCAAGGTAGATTTGATCGTACCGGTACCTCCATCGACTCCGCGCAAGGAGCAGCCGGTCATCCTGCTTGCTCGAGCGCTCGGAGAACGCATCAACATTCCGGTCTCTGAAGATTGTGTCTGGAAGGCTCGCGAAACACCGCAACTGAAGAACGTCTTCGACTTCGACGAACGATCCCGTTTGCTTGATGGCGCGTTTGAACTTGAAAGTTCTGCAGTTGGAGGCAAGACGATTTTGCTATTCGACGATCTATACAGGTCGGGAGCCACGTTGAACGCCGTCACCAGCCTCTTGTACGATCAAGGTGGCGCGAAGGATGTATTGGCGCTTACGCTAACGCGAACTCGCAGTCTGCGATGATGAAAGTATTTGTAGCCGGATCCCGGAAAATCTCGAAGCTGAGTTCTGACGTCCATCGAAGGCTCGATGAGATACTCGCGAAGAATCTGCCAATCGTAGTCGGTGATGCGCAAGGTGCCGACAAAGCCGTCCAGCAATACCTGTATGCAAAGGGTTATCGCGACGTCGAAGTTTTCTGTTCCGGCGCCCGTTGTCGCAACAATATCGGGAGCTGGCCGACGAAGCACGTGCCAGTCAATTCAAGCAAGCGTGATTTTGACTTCTACGCAACGAAGGATCTTCGCATGGCGGAAGAGGCTTCGTTTGGCTTTATGATTTGGGACGGCGAAAGCGCCGGAACCTTGATGAACGTGTTGCGCCTAATCAAGCAAAACAAGAGAGCTGTGATTTTCGAAGCCCCGAAACACCAATTCCGCGAATTGAACAACGAATCGGAATGGAGAAACTTTTTTTCCGGTTGCCGCGACGAGGTCAGACTGCGAATCGAAAAGCTCTCAGCCACCGATTCCAAAGTCGCGGCGCCGATTCAAGCTTCTCTCCTCTGAACTGACAGCTACTCGCGGCGGAACGCCAGCATTCCGACGAAGCCGGGCGGACGCCATCCGCCGTTCGCGCAGGCGTTACACACGACGTACTGCTTGTGATGCCCGTCCTCGACGCCCGTCAGCGCGACTGCGCTCTCAGTGGACACGGGTTTGTTGCAGGCCACGCAGGTGGCAGTCAGCGCCTTGTTGGCCTTGGCCTTATCGCTCGGCATAGCGTCCGCACCACTTTTCCGAAGATCTCATTTGCATTCGCGCACCGATGACGACCTATGCTGGGAACACGATTCGCGCGTTCTCACCGAGCAGTTTGCGTTGCCGCGCCGGACTCAAATTCGAGATTGCGTTTCGAATCAGATGCGGCGCTTCGAGATTGGAGTCGACGTGCGGGAAATCCGAGCCCCATAGCACGCGATCCTCGCCGAGCAGTTCCATCACCGCACCTATGGTGCGCTCCTCAGGCTCCGCGACCACCCACAGATTGCGCCGGAAGTAATCCGACGGCTTCAACTTGGTCGGATAGGTCCAACCGAGCAATTCATACTTCTGATCCATCCTGTCCATGATGTAGGGCGCCCACCCGCATCCCGCTTCTACGCACAAAACCTTGAGACGCGGGAATCGATCGAACAAGCCGTCGGCAACCATCGTCATCGCGGCCGGCACCACCTGCGCGAATCCGCCGAGCGCGAATCCGAACACGGTACGAAACTCGCCGGGCTGGTAGAACTGCCCGATGATTCCCGGCGGCCGGTTGAAGCGCACGATCACATGCAGGCACGCGGGGATACCGGCTTCCTCGCACTCGCGCCAGATTGGGTCGAAGTCAGGATGCGAGAAGCGTCGTCCGCCTACATTTTCCGGCGCCAGGAAGATTCCCTTGAAGCCCAGCTTGACGCATCTTTTGAGCTCGACCAGCGCCGATTCGACGTTCTGCAACGCGATGTGGGCAATTGGAATCACGCGGCTGCGGACCGAGCTTGCAAAATCGTTGATCCAGTTATTGTAGGCGCGAGCGTAGGCCGCCGCGAGCTCATGATCCGCGACGTCCCAGAGAATTCCGACCGTAGGAAACAGCACGCCGGCGTTCACGCTCCATTCGTCGAGCAGCTTGACCCGATCGGCCGGGAGGTAGCTCGCAGGCGGGCATCCGTCCAGGTAGCCGAGCCGGCCGGGGATGAAAAGTTCCTGACGCGGCTGATTGGCGCCGCCCAGGCCAGCCAGCATCCCCTTCAACAGCGGCTGATTGTCGACCATCAGGACCTCGAGCCCGTCGCCGGGATCCTTGACGATACGAATCGCGCGATCGCGAAACTTCGGCTCCAGGTATTTCTCCCAAAGGTCCGGCGGCTCCATCACATGCGAGTCGCAATCGATAACAATCGAATCCGAAGCGGTCATTGCTCGAAATGTAACACGCCTGCTGGCGACGAACGAACGGCGGTTGAATTTCGACGTGCTGGCCGCGTCTATTGCTGTGGGCGACCGTGAGCGCCTTGGGAAGCGCCGGTCAGATGCCTGAATGTAACGAAATCGGCCTGATGCTCGGCGCCGCCGGCGACGGCGAACTCGAGCCCGATGACATGCAGGCAGTCGCGCGTCACCTCACCGGCTGCGCCTCCTGCACCGTCGAACAGTCAGACTACGCCAAAATCGGCCGCGAAATCAGAGCGATCGCGGTCATGCCCTCACTCGAGAACTTTACCAAGTCGGTTCTGGACATAATCGGAAAACTGGTCGTCATTGCGATTTTCGCAGCGGCGCTGCACGGCATCGTCGGTCCTGGTACGGTGAAAGTCGCGCAGTCGCGGCCTGCGACTGTCGGGGTCAAGCCGTCCGCTCCGGCGAGCGTCGCGCGATCGACCGGCGTGGTTGACGTGCGAGTCGACTCGGCATTCATCGCCGACGAGGCCTCCGGCGCCTTCAGTCATACGAACGGGCGGACCGAATCCGGCAAAATGCTCGTGTTCAGGCTGGCGGGCGGCAGGACTCTGCACGTGCAGCCGCGCGCTGTCGATGGCGGCACGATCGCGCTGGAGGTCGTCCTGTTCGATGGCAAACAGCCCACGATGACGGCCGATTTGAAGCTCGAGAGCGGCGACACGTTTGCGCTGAGCGGTGAAAAATACGGCGAGGGCACGCTTCTGCTGCGGATCAGCCCGACCACGGCAACCAACGCATCTCTTGGTCCGAATCGGCTCTGAGAGCTACCCGCGAGGAGTCCGGCCCGATCCCTACGCAGATAGCGATTTGACAACCCTCGGTCGATAGACGACGGTTCAAACCATGCGGACCGAGGGTGCAAGGCGCTCCGCTTCGAGGAAGATCGCTCGCCGCACTTTCATCGGCGCCGCGGCAGGTGCGTGTGCGTATGCCGCGCTATCGCCGCTCGTGGCGACGGCGAAAAGGCTCTCGTTCGTCGCGGATGTTTCGCGCACCGAGTCGTCCGGAATAAGCTGGCCGCCGAGTCAGGCGTTGCCATCGTTTGCTGCGCCCGTTCAGCTTGACGCTGCTGACATCACGTCTCTCACCGGCGACCAGCAACTGCTGCTGGCAAGCCTGCAAGGAATCGTCAATCGCACGCAGCCGCGGATCTACCTGTCCCTGAGCGGCGACGGCACCGACCAGCTGTGGCTCCAGACCACCAATGTTTCCAGCAGCTTGATCGCCGACCCGCTGAGCCTTATCGGCAAATATAGCGGCGAGGCCGCCGGCGCCGTGATCTATGATCCCAACCTTCCCGATACTGTCAACGTTGCCACCAGCCTCGCGGGTGTGATGGGCGGCGCGATCGCGACTGCCGATCTGGCGAGCCAGTACAGTCTGCCCGTCCTCGCCGATTTGCGCGGTCAATTCGCGACCAAGCTGGACGCCTACAACTGGCTCATCGACAATTATTGGACCCAGCTCACGCCGCGCCTGCTGACAGCGATCAGTCCCACGACTCCCAATCTACGCGATTACATCGTCGCGACGCAGTCGCTGGTGTTCTGGCTCGACCCGGAAGTCGCGGATGAAGCCGAGCTGTTCGCGCAGATCCTGGACAAAGTCGCGCCCGATACCCCCTACATGGGATGGTTCGTGGACGGACATGAAGCCCCCGGAGTGACGCTATGCTCGCAACACGGCGTCGTGGTGGGCGCTGCCGACTTCCTTGACAATGCAACGGTGCTCGGCGGTGTGGCCGCTGCGATCAGTCCATCGCAGCCCCAGGCCGCGACGCCCACGCTCGAAGAAGAAAATCTACCTCACCTTCACCTTCAGCGACGGCGACAATCTGCAGTACGATCAGCATCGCCTCCGAACGATCTGGGGCGATCCGAATCGCGGCCAAGTGCCGCTCAACTGGAGCATCAGCCCGCTCCTGATCGACGCCGCGCCGATCATGCTCCACTACTACCAGAGCACGCAGACCCCAAATGACCTGCTCGTGGCTGGGCCGTCGGGGGCGGGTTACACCTATCCCGGGGATTTGCCTTCGGCCGCTCTCTCAGCATTCGCCAAGCGGACCGGCCAGTACATGACGCGTGCCGGATTGAACGTAATCGACGCTCTGAACCTGAACGCGAGTGGAACCAACCGCTCTTTGACGCCATCAGTTGGACGAGAGTATGCGCGTTACGTGCGCCCCCTGGGCGTACTCTGTAACTGGCAGGGCGTTTCCAGTTCCCTGCAAAGACTGGCGGGCCTTCCCGTGATGAGTCAGGCCTTCATCAGCACGGTCGAGCAAGGACTATATACCGCGCAATTGATTAGCAAATCCTGGACTGGCCATCACCCGCTGTTCGCAGCGATCCTGGTGGACGCGTGGAACATGACCCCGACCCAAGTTAATACGCTGGTGTCATCGCTCGGAACCCAGTTCGAAATCGTGCGCGGCGACGTCTTCTTCAACCTGCCGCGAAAGCACTAGAAGCCCTCGCCAGGCCGCTCGTGTTCGCCTGCCCAAACGTGTCAGTAGATCACTTACCGCCAGCGACTGAGCCGACCAGCGCGATTGCGAACGCCACGGCGCCGATGATGATCATCAACGCGATCAACTGCGCGATCCCGTGCGCCGTCGTCTGCTGATTGTCCGAGATCGGCTGCTCGACGTGCGCGGAATGCGCTCCCGAATGGTATCCGCTGTGCGACGTATAGTAGATGCCGGTGCCGGGGATGCCGACCGTCCTGCGGATTCCCTTGCTGCCGACCGTGACGTGCGCACCGCGCATCCCGACCGTCAGGCTCGGCCCCGATTTCGAGACGTTGATCGACAGCCCCGGAAAGATCGATACGCGCCGATAAAATCTGAAGTTGCCCATCGCCCCGCTCTCTTCTCTCATTCCCTGCCGCGGCGCGCGCGAAAAAATTGGCGCATCAGCTCCACGCATTCGGATTCCATCACGCCGCCGATGACTTCGAATCGATGGTTCAGCATCCCGTCTCTGCCGATGTCGTAGACCGAGCCAAGCGCGCCGGCCTTGTCGTCGCGCGCGCCGTAAACGACGCGCACCACGCGCGCGTTGAGCATCGCGCCGACGCACATCACGCACGGCTCGAGCGTGACGTATATCGATACCGCGGTCAGCCGGTACGTTTTGAGCGTCGACGCGGCCGCGCGGATCGCCAGGATTTCCGCGTGCGCCGTCGGATCACCAAGCCCGATCGGCCGGTTATGCCCCGCGCCGACGATTTGCCCATCCGCGACCGCGATCGCGCCAACCGGAACCTCGCCCTCCGCCTCGCCGCGACGTGCTTCGGCGATGGCCTCGGCCATAAATTGCGGATGTTCAAAGGTCGCCATGTGAATCTCGCTTCGGCTCCAGCAGCGGTCAATTAGCAGATTGACATTGGCGGAGGCTCGCACCAAGATCAGCCGAAGGGAGTTGGGAACATGAAAAAGCTGATCGGAATCGCAATTTTCCTGGCCTTCAGCGCGGCCAGCGTCACGTTCGCCGGCACTCGCGTCGAAATCAAGGACAGCGAGCAGGCACGGGAGGAAGCGGACATGCACGCCCGCTACGATCATCCGATGACCCAGGTCGTGCCCAACGACCAACTCCAGGTGGTAGTGACGCGCGACGTGATTATGCATTCGTGCTGCATGCCGCCGAGCCTCGTAGTCTCCGGCAAAATCACCAATGTCAGCGGCAGGCCGATTGACTACGTGCGCCTGCACTTCGCTTTCGAGGACCGCGACGGCAAAATCCTTCACGGCGAGAGTCTCTACAATCACCACGCCGAAAGCCTGTCCGATAGCGAGTACGTGCAGAAAATTCTGAACGAGAAACCGCATTTCAAACCGATCCTGCCCGGTCAGAGCGACACGTTCGGATTTTCGATTTCATGCACCGAGCTGCCGGCGTTTTCGAAGGTCGAGCTGTATTCGAACGACATCAAACAGTAGCGCGGCGCTTGCCGGGAGCGCTTGATGTCTGAACTCGGTGTAATCGAACCAGCGGCGCTCAAAGCCCGCCTCGATCGAGGCGATCAAATCTTCATCCTCGACGTTCGCGAGCCATTCGAAATTTCGCTGGCGCCGTTCCCCGGCGCGAATCACATCCCGATGGGCGACATCCCGTCGCGCCTGACCGAGCTCGACCCCGACCGCGAGACCGTCGTCGTATGCCATCATGGAATCCGCAGTGCACAGGTCGCGATGTACCTGCTGCGCATGGGTTTCGAGCACGTGCTCAATCTGTCCGGCGGGATCGACGCGTGGTCCGAGGACGCTGATCCGACGACTCCGCGCTACTAACCGGATGCTCAACGCGCAATAATGCCGAATGGTAATCCCGCGATGACCTACCTGGCAGCCGCAATCCAGATGAACGCCGGTCCCGACAAGGCGGCGAACCTGGAACGCGCCGAACGGCTCGTCCGCGTCGGCGCGGCGCGCGGTGCAAACCTCGTCGCGCTGCCCGAGGTCTTCAACTGGCGCGGCAAGCGCAACGAGCCGGCGGCCGCGGCGGAGACTCTCGACGGCCTGTCGCTCGCGATGATGTCGCGGCTGGCGCGCGAGCTGCAAATCCACCTCGTCGCCGGATCGATCACCGAGCAGGCGGCCGGCGAGTCGCGATGCTACAACACGTCGGCGCTGCTTGGGCCCGACGGCGGCCGAATCGCCGTGTATCGCAAGATTCATCTCTTCGACATCGATCTTCCCGGCCGCGTGACGGTGCGCGAATCGGATACCAAGCTCGCAGGCGCCGACGTTATCACCGTCGCGACGTCGCTTGGCGCGATTGGCCTCACGATCTGCTACGACCTGCGCTTCCCGGAACTCTATCGCCGCCTCACTTTTGCCGGCGCGCAGATTATCACCGTGCCGAGCGCGTTCACCTTCCCCACCGGCGAGGCGCACTGGGAGCCGCTGATCCGCGCCCGCGCAATCGAGAACCAGGCGTACGTGATCGCGCCCGCGCAGTTCGGTCCCAACATCTACGGCTACAGCGACTACGGCAATTCGATGATCGTCGATCCGTGGGGACGGGTGATTGCCCGCGCCGCGGATCAGGAAGGTGTCGTCGTCGCGCCGATCGATCTCGAGTACCAGGCACGCGTGCGGCGCGAGCTGCCGGCGTTGAAGCACGCGCGCCTGCAGAGCAAGGTGGTAGCATGAACAAGCTCGCTCTTCTAATTGTCGCGCTCGCCGTTTCGATCAACGCACCGGCGTACGCGCACGACATAGATCTGGACGGCGACACCGCGCCCAACGCGATGGGCGTTCAGATGTGCACGGGTCCGCACATGGTGGTGACGCCGTCGCGTCCGCAAACGCCGCAGGACCTCGCACGTGCCCGCGACGTGATCGACACGCTGCGCCGCGCGCTGGTCAAGTATCACGACTCCCGCGTGGCGTTGTCGGAGGGCTACCAGATTTTTCTGCCGACGGTGCCGCAGGAGGTCTACCATTTTTCCGACTACAGCGCCGCGCAGCAGGAATACATGGGCCATTCCGATCTAAGCCATCCCGGCTCGATCCTTTACGTGAAAAATTCGAGCGGCGAGTACGTCCTGGTCGGCGCGATGTATAGCGCACCCCCCGACTACACGCTCGATCAGCTCGACGCGATAATTCCGCTCAGCGTCGCGCACTGGCACGCTCACACCAACATCTGCCTGCCCAACGGCATCACGCTCAACGACGTCTTGCGCGGCGAAGTCGGCGCGTCGAATCTCGACATACCCGGCATGCTACCGGTGTCGTCGAGTCCGTCCGCGCCGGCAATCAACCAGCGCCTCGGTTTCCTCGCCGACGGGCGCTTCGGCTTCACCGGCAAAATCGCCGACGCCGCCCAATGCGAAGCCGCGGGCGGTCACCTGCTCAAGCAGGCGTTCGGCTGGATGGTCCACGTCTATCCATTCAACGGCGACGACTTGAAGGTGGCCTACGGCATGAGCGTCCCGAAGCCTCCCGCCAATTGACGCAGCAACTTCCTAATCGCGCTTGCTTCCCTTCCCTCGAGGGAAGGGGCCGGGGGTTAGGTTTCCGCACTCCGCGCTCCGTGACACCCCGCTCTATCGCGGCTAGTATCTCTTACGCTCAAACGCACGCGCTTGAAGGATTTTCGTTATGGCCGATGGACCGCTGATTGGTTTTCGCATTCTTGATCTGACCGCCGTAATTTCGGGGCCGTTCTGCACGCAGTTGCTCGGCGACCTCGGCGCCGACGTCATCAAAATCGAACCGCCCGAGGGTGACTCGATGCGCCGCAACATCGGCCCGCAGCGCGGCGGCCTTACCGCGTCGTTCCTGAACTTCAACCGCAACAAGCGCAGCATCGTTATCGACATCAAAAAGGAGCACGGCCGCGACCTCGTGCGCCGGCTCGCGGTGAAGGCCGACGCGCTCGTCGAAAACAATCGTCCCGGCGTCGCCGACCGACTCGGCATCGGCTATGCCGACATTCGCCGCGCCAATCCCAAGGTAGTCTATTGCTCGATTTGCGGCTTTGCACCGAAAGGCCGCCTCGCGAATTTTCCCGCCTACGATCCCGTCATCCAGGGCTACTCCGGTATGGCCTACGTTCAGGGCCTCAAAGCCGGCCAGCCGACCGCGGTCAAGATGGCGCTGGCGGATAAAGTCAGCGGGATGACCGCGGCGCTGGCCGTCGTCAGCGCGCTGCATGCCGCGCGCGCCCGCGGCGTCGGCCAGTACATCAAGGTCCCGATGCTCGAGGCGATGATGGCGTTCACGGCCAACGATTCGATCTACGGCTACACGCTACTGCCCGAAGACGAGTTCAAGCACCTCGCGCCGAAGAGCACCACGCTGGATCCTTTCAAAACGAAAGACGGCTGGTTGACGATCGCGCCGTTCACCGACGCGCAGTCAAAGCGGCTCGCCGAAGCCGTCGGGCATCCCGAATGGTGGCCGGAAACCGAGGATCGTACCGAGCGCGCAGAGCGCGGACGCAATCTCATGCGCGGCCTGGCCAAGCTGTTCCCCGAAAAAGCCACGGCAGAATGGCTGCCAGTGCTCGAGAACGCCGACATTCCATGCGGCCCGGTGCACAATTACGAGACGCTTCTGCAGGATCCCGAGATCGTCGAAAACGAGAGCTTCTCGGTCTACGAACATCCCAGCGCGGGCAGCGTACGCACCGTGAATCCCGGCGCGCGATTCTCTGAAACGCCGATGAAGATGTGGCGAGTGCCGCCCAAGCTCGGCGAGCATACCGACGAAATCCTGCGCGAAGCCGGAATCGAACGCAGCCAGGTGGAAGAACTCCGCGCCGCCAAAGTGATCGTGTGAGCGCGCCTCCTGCGGAAGGGTAAATCACTTTATTTGATGTGAAACCCACCGTGAGTTTCACACTTCCTTGGGCACGGGTGACCCCTGCACCCAATATTAAGAAAGGATGCGGGACTTCGTCCCTGTTAGGAAGTCAGTAAGGTGGAGGATCCGGATCCGCTACGCGAACATCTCAGGTTCGCGCGATCTCAGCCACACCAGACCGCGATACATATAATGTACGAACGACGCCGCGGTGACCGCGACCGTTGCGATCAGCAGCGCGTTGAAATCTTCGGGCCAGTAGTTTCCCGCCCGCGCCAGTACCGCGATCACGCACGCGAGCTGCATGAACGTGCTCATCTTGCCGAGATAGCTCGGCCGCACCGGCACCCGCTCGCCGGTGAAGAACGAAATCATCAGGTAGCCGACGACGATCACGATGTCGCGGATCATGACCACGCTCAGCAGGTAGCCGGGCAAGTCACCGTGGATCGTCAGCACGACGAACGCCGATACCAGCATCAGCTTGTCGGCGAACGGATCGAGAAACGCGCCCAGTTCGGTGCGCGAGTCGAACCATCGCGCGACCGCGCCGTCGAGTCCGTCGGTAACCGCGGCCGCCGCAAATACATACAGCGCTGCCGCGTAGCGCTGGCGGGTCAGAAATATCAGGAAGACAGGAATCGACCCGATCCGGCACAGGGTCAGGAAGTTCGGCAGATTCAGCAGATTGCCGTACGACGGCACCGGCTGCACGCTCGGACGTGCACGGATGCTGCTATGTGAAGGTGCTGCCATCGTAAATCCGCTTCAGCACTCGGTCAGCTTGTGGCGTCGGCGGCCTTGCGCAGGCGCCCTGCGACGGGCGCACTCACACGGGCCCGCACCGAAACCAGTCCGTCGCGGTATTCCTCGCTTAGCACTTCTCCATCCCGTCGCGCCATTGCCACCAAATCGCCGCGCCGGGCCGGAAACGTGACCGACACTTCCTCGCGAGAGCCGCCAAGATGCCGCTCGATAGCCTCGAGCAAGTCTTCGAGGCCCTCACCCTTGAGCGCCGAAATCGAGACCGCGTCATGCGCCCGGTTTCGATTTGCTCCGGGTTCGGCCAGGTCGGCCTTGTTCATGACGATGATACGCGGCGATGCGCCCGCGCCGATTTCATTCAGCACCTCGTCGACAATTGTCATGCGCTCGGCCGCCAGCGGCGAGCTCGCATCGACGACATGCAGCAACATCGTCGCGGTGCGCACTTCCTCGAGCGTGGCCTTGAAGGCGTCGATCAGCATATGAGGCAGGCGATGGATAAATCCCACCGTGTCGACGAGCATGACGTTCATCCCGCCCGGCAGCTTGAGACGCCGAATCGTCGGATCGAGCGTCGAAAACGGCCGATTGGCGACTTCGACGCCGGCTTCCGTCAGCGCGTTCATCAGCGTCGACTTGCCCGAGTTCGTGTAGCCGACCAGTGCGACGGTCGGATACGGCACCTCGAGACGGCGCCGCCGCTGAATCGTGCGCGTGCGCTCGACCTGGCCCAGCCGCGCTTTGAGGCGGGTGAGACGCTCGCGCAGACGCCGCCGGTCGACTTCGAGTTGCGTCTCTCCAGGTCCGCGCGTGCCCACGCCGCCGCCGCCCGCGCCGCCGCCGCGAACGCGCGAAAGATGCGACCACTGGCGCGTGAGTCGGGGCTGCAAATAACTGAGCTGCGCGATCTCGACCTGCAGCTTGCCTTCGAGCGTATGCGCGCGCTGCGCGAAGATGTCGAGAATCAACTGGCTGCGATCGATCACGCGGATCTTGAGCTCGTTCTCGAGATTGCGCGCCTGCGCGGGGCTGAGCGCGTCGTCGAAAATCGCCAGCGACGCACCCTTCCCGCTCGCGAGCTCGCGCACCTCGACGCACTTGCCTTTGCCGATGAAAGTGCGCGGGTCGGGCGCTTTGAGGCGCTGGCGAACAACTCCGGCAACTCCGGCGCCGGCGCTCTCGGTCAGAGCTTTAAGTTCGTCGAGCGATTCTTCGCTGCCGATTCCCACCTCGGATCCGAGTTCGATCCCGACCAGGATGGCGCTCTCGTGATTCTCGTGTGCAACGTCGTAGGACTTAGCCAGATACTTACCTCGATAGCGGAAAATTCAAGACTCAATCCTATCAGATCCCGGCAATCCCCGGTACGCCACGCTTCCAACCTCTCCTTGGACAAGGAGAGGTTAGAATCCGGAAAAAGCCGGGATTCTTCGCTTCGCTCAAGAATGACACAAAAACAAGTTCGAACAGGGGCGAAGCCCCGCATCTTCTCCTGGTACTGGGTGCAGGGGTCACCCGTGCCCAAGGAGGTGTGGAACCCTCGGTGGGTTCCACATTAGATGAAGTGAATTCTCTCCTATCTCAATTCCACAGATCCCGGCGCGAAAATCTGCTCCATCTCGGCGACGAACGTATCGGTCGGCGTCACGCGATAGCTGTCGCCCAGCAGCATCACCGCTTCGCGGCCGTCGTCGAGGCTCAAATGCAGGTAGGTCATCGACTTGCCCCGATACCGCGCGAGCATCGCCTTCAGCGCGTCGAGGCCGCCGTTCTCCAGGCGCCTCATCGGCGCCGCGATCCGCACCTCGCGAATCGATTCAAGCAGAGCAGAATCGAGGGGCGTCAAGTTTTCTAAAATAATCTGCGCGCGCTCGTCGTCGACGTCCAGCTTGCCGCGCGCGACCACCGGCTCGTCGCCCATGATTATTGCCTCGAACTTCTGATAGGTCTCCGACCACGCGATTGCTTCGACCGCGCCCTCGCGATCCTCGAGCGAAAAAGTCGCGTAACGCTTGCCCGACTTGTTGTTCTTGAGTTTCACGGCGTGGATCACGCCAGCAATCTGAACGGGGCTACCGTCAGGTGCGGACGACAGGTCGGCGGTCGTCACCTTGCTGATTCGCGCGAGTTCACGTTCGTACTTGTCCAGCGGATGAGCCGTGATGTAGAAGCCGAGCGCTTCTTTTTCGAATTTCAGTTTCTCCCTCGCGTCCCATTCTGGAATCGGCTCGCGCGCCGCCGGCTTGGGCACTTTAACCGCGCCGCCAAACAACCCGATCTGGTTTTTCTCGGCGTCGCTCTGCGCCTTCTGCGCCAGTCTGATCGCCTGCTCCGCCTCGGCCATCAAGGCCGCGCGCACGGCGCTCACCGAATCGAACGCGCCGCACTTGATCAACGCGTCGAGCACGCGGCGGCTGATCAGTTGCGTGCCGACGCGCATGCAAAAATCCGCCATGCCCTCGAAAGGGCCATTGGCCTCGCGCTCCGCGATAATCGCCTCGCCGGGTTTGCTGCCGACGCCGCGAATCGCGGCCAGCCCGAAGCGAATCGCGCCGTCGGTGACTGTGAATTTCACGCGGCTCTGATTCACGTCGGGCGGCAGAATCGCGATCTTCATGTCGCGCAGCGCCGCGATATTTTTGTAGGTCTTGTCGACGTCATCCATGTCGAGCGACATCAGCGCCGCCATAAACTCGTGTGGATAGTGCGCCTTCAAATATGCGGTTCGATAGGTCGTGAGAGCGTAGGCGGCACCGTGCGAGCGCGGGAATCCGTACGATGCGAACGCTTCGATTTTTTCGAAGATCGACGTCGCGAGCGGCGCTGAGAGGCCGTTTTTTCTGGCACCCTCGATGAAGCGTTCGCGCTCCTTTTCCATGACAGCCTTGTTCTTTTTGCCCATCGCGGCGCGAAGAATATCGGCCTGCTCGAGCGTGTAGCCGGCCAGCGCCTGCGCCGCGCGCATGACCTGTTCCTGGTACACGATCACGCCATAGGTGTCGCGCAGCACCGGCTCCAGGAGCGGATGATCGTACTCGACCGGCTCTTTGCCGTGCTTGCGATCGACGAAATGCTGGACCATGGTCTTGCCGTCTTCGATCGCGTCGAGCGGCCCGGGCCTGAAGAGCGAAATCGCGCTGATCGCGTCCTCGAAGTTCGAGGGTTTCAGTTCCGTGATAAACCGGCGCATCCCCGAACTTTCCATCTGGAAAACCCCGACGGTGTCCCCGCGCGCGAGCATCCGGTAGGTATCGGCGTCGTCCAGCCGCAGCCGATTCAGATCGGGCGCGTCTTTGCCGCCGGCCTTTATCAGCGCGAGTGTGTCGGTAATCAGAGTCAGGTTCTTGAGCGCCAGGAAGTCGAACTTGATGAGTCCGATCTCATCGACACCCTTCATCGAGTACTGCGTGATCGACAGCGCCGCCTCGTCGCGTTCCTTGTCCACGTACAGCGGCACCAGATCGGTGAGCGGCCGATCGGAAATAACCACGCCCGCCGCATGACGCGACGCGTGGCGCAGCAGCCCTTCGAGCTTGAACGCGTAGTTGAAAAGATCGGGATGTAGTTTGCGCTCGGCCTTGAGCCGCGGCTCCATCTCGAGCGCGTCGGCGAGCGGAAAATCGCGGCCCTGCTTGGGCGCCGGATAGAGCTTGACGATTTTGTCGGTCTCGGCGAACGACAGCCCCAGCACGCGCCCGACGTCGCGAATCGCCTGCTTGCCCTTGATCGTGCCGAAGGTGATTATCTGCGCGACCCTGTCGGCGCCGTACTTTTCGCGCACGTAGTCCAGCAACTCGTCGCGGCGCTCGTAGCAGAAGTCGGAATCGATATCCGGCATCGACTTGCGTCCCGGATTGAGCCATCGCTCGAAGATCAGTTTGTGCTCGATGGGATCGAGCTCGGTTATTCCGAGCGAATACGACACCAGCGAACCGACCACCGAACCGCGGCCCGGACCGACCGGAATCCCCTTGCTGCGTGCGTGACTGATGTAGTCCTGCACGATCAGCATGTAACCCGCGAAGCCCATGTCGCGAATCACCGGAATCTCGCGGTCGATGCGCTCCTGGTACTGCGACTCGTCGACATCAGCGCGGCGCGCGCGAATTTCGGCCAGACGGGCGGTCAATCCATCGCGCGCGCGCGTTTCCATCTCGGCGTCGAGGTCAACGCCGGGCCCTGACTTGAAAATCGGGAAATGAAACTTGCCGAATTCGAATTCGAAATCGATTCGTCGCGCGATCTCGACGCTGTTGCGCAACTCCTCGGCGTCGGCGCCGAACGCGCTCGCCATCTCGTCGGGCGTCTTGACGTAAAGCTCGTCGGTGTCGAAGCGCCAGCGCGTTTCATCGGCCATCGTCTTGCCGGTCTGGATGCAGAGCAGGACTTCGTGCGCCTTGGCGTCGTCACGATGCAAATAGTGGCAATCATTCGTCGCGACCAGCGGCAGCCCGACCTGTTTGCCGATTTCGCGCAGCGCCTCGTTGTACGGCGAATGAAGTTTGTTGTCCTGTAGTTCGAGATAGTAGCGGCCCGGAAACATTTTGGCGTACGACTCGGCCGTCTCGCGCGCCTTGTCCATGCGGTCCTGCCGGAGCCATCGCGCGATTTCGCCCGACAAGCATCCCGACAGCACGATCAAGCCGTTGGACAGCTCGCCGAGAATCTCCTTGTCGACGCGCGGCTTGTAGTAGAGGCCGTCCTGATACGCCGTCGTCAGCAGCCGGCAGAGATTTCGGTAACCTTCGCGATTCTGCGCGAGCACGATCAGATGAAAATTGCCGCCGCCGTCGAAGTCATCGCTGCGCGGAACCTGCGTGCGATCGGTGCGCTTGCCCGGCGCGAGATACACCTCGCATCCGATGATGGGTTTGATCCCGGCGGCCTTCGCCTTCTGATAGAACTCGACCGCACCGAACATGTTGCCGTGATCGGTCATCGCAATCGCTTCCATCCCCGACGCCTTGGCGTGATCGATGAGCGGCCCGATTTTGTTGGCGCTGTCGAGGAGGCTGTACTGCGTGTGGACGTGGAGATGAACGAAACTCATAGCGGCCCCTCCTCCTGCACCGAGCTGGCGGCATGCGCTGCCCGCCGGCTCCCCTCACATCTATCTTGCTCGCACGCGCCGCCAGCCGGCGAACGCTTCGCGACGCGCGCGAGCAACGAGTAACAACTGCTACTTCTTCTTCTCGGCGGCCTCGGGCTTCTTGGCAGCCTCGGGTTTCTTCGCGCCCTTGTCCTTGTCGCCGCCTTCTTTGGCTGCCGCACCCTCGGCGGGAGCTGCCGCGGCGCCCTCTGCAAGAGCAGCACCTTCGACCACCGCGCCCTCGACCGGTTCCGCGACCGCGGCGACCGCGACTTCCGCAACGGTCGGTGGCAGCACGGTGACCACTGGATAATCGGTATCGAAGATCGGCTTCGCCTTGTCGGGGAACTTGACCGCCGAGACGTGGATGACGTCGTGAATATCAACGTCAGTAACGTCGACCTCGATCGAGTCGGGAATTTCCAGCGGCAGGCACTCGACGGTAGCCGTGCGCTCGAGCGGCGCCAGGATTCCGCCGTTGGCGAGGCCTTTGGCCTTGCCCGTAAACTTGTACGGCACTTCGACGCGAATCGCGCGGTTGAGGTCCACCTCGTACAGATCCGCGTGCAGGATTTCACCCGACACCGGCGCGCGCTGGAGGTCCTTGAAGATCACGTGCTTGCCGTCGAGCTCGGCGGTGCTCGACTTGAGCTTGATGATGCGGGTGTGCGCGGCCGCCGAAATCCTGGCCTTCAACTCGATGCGATCTATAGCCAGCGCCATCGGCGCCGTCGTAGGTCCGTACAATATCGCGGGCACGCGGCCATTGCGCCGCAGCGCGTTGTTGCGACCCTTGGGTCGGGTCGCGCGTTTCTCGCAGGCTAGTTCACCGGTCTCCATTGTGTCCTCGCTCGAAGTTTTACGGGTTCGCGCGCTCAGTTGAAGAGCGAGCTTACCGACTCCTCATTATGAATTCGCTTCATCGCTTCCGCCAGCAGGCTCGCGACCGACAGCACGTGGAGCTTGCTGAGCTCGGTCTGCGTCCTGGTGCGGAGCGGGATACTGTTGGTCGTCACGATTTCCGTGATGTTCGATTTGTTCAGGCGATCGCACGCCGGATCCGACAGTATCGGATGCGTCGCGACTGCGATCACTTCCGTCGCGCCCGCGTGGACGACCACTTTGGCCGCCTCGGTGATCGTGCCGGCGGTGTCGATCATGTCGTCGACCAGCAGCGCAATCGAGTCTTTAACTTCGCCGACCAGTTGCATCTCGGCGACTTCGCTCGCGCGCCGGCGCCGCTTGTCGATAATCGCGAGGTTCGCGTTGAGCCGCCGTGCATAGGCACGCGCGCGTTCGACACCGCCCGCGTCGGGCGACACCACCGAGACTTTCTTTCCGTCGATTCGCTTGCGCAGGTAGGTGATCAACACCGGCATCGCGTACAGGTTGTCGACCGGGATATTGAAGAAGCCCTGGATCTGCCCGGCGTGGAGGTCCACCGTCAGCACGCGATTGACGCCCGCCGTCGTGATCAGATCGGCGACGACCTTGGCGCTGATCGGCACGCGCGGCGCGACCTTGCGATCCTGCCGCGAGTAGCCGAAGTACGGAATCACCGCCGTGATACGTCCGGCCGACGCGCGCCGCAGCGCATCGGTGAGCAGGATCAGCTCCATCAGGTTTTCGTTGGGCGGAGTGCATATCGACTGGATGATGAAGCAATCGCCGCCGCGCACGTTCTCGCGAATTTCGATCATCACTTCGCCGTCGGGAAAGCGGCCAACCTCGGCTTCACCCATCTTCACGCCGAGATGCTCGGTCACCTCGCGCGCGAGCGCGGGGTTGGAGTTCCCGGTGAAGACTTCGAGTTGGTCCTTGACCCTGTCCGACATTTTCAATTACCCCGCGTCGCGATCATCGTGCGATTCTTTAATTGTCGCAATTCGCCGTTAAGCGTGGCTGGGCGGGAAGGATTCGAACCTTCGAATGCCAGGTCCAAAGCCTGGTGCCTTACCAGCTTGGCGACCGCCCAACACATTTGGATTCCAAAGCGGCCTGCGCCCGCGCTTCTCCTGATCAGCATCGTTAAAATTGACAGCCGGCGAAACACCCCTCGGGCGCTCAGCCGGCGAATCGAGCAATCCAATCTGTTCGGACCGAACCGCCGCGATACCGCACCGCGCAATATCGCGGCAAAAAAACCTGCCCGGACTTCGACTTTAGCAGCCAGCGTGCAGGACTTGCGATGTTATTGATGCGGTTTTTCGCTGTCAATCCGCCGCTAGCGCGAGCATGCACAGATACGGCGAAATTGTGGATATCAGGCCGCTTCGTCGTCGGGATTACCGTCCAGCGTCATCGCCGCAATAACAGTGGCGAACGGCGCGCGCTTACGAATCCTGGTTGCCGCGCTTTCGGCCGCGTCAGGTGAATCGAACAGGCCAAAGACGGCGCCGCCGCTGCCCGACATCTGCGCCGCACGCGCACCTGAATCTTCAAGTAATCCTTTAAGGCGGCGAATCTCCGGAAATTGCGCGATCGCGACCGCCGTCAGGTCGTTTACCAGGTGCTCCGGCGCGATATCGCCGCGCCTGATCGTTTCGAGGTGCTCGTCGGGCGCCGCACCGCTCCAGTCAGCAGGCTCCAGCGCGCGAAAGATCGCGGCGGTCGAGACCTCGAACGGCGGCGCGACGATCACGATCGGCATGCGCGGGACGCCCTCGATTGGCGTGATCCGCTCGCCGATTCCCGTCACCCGGGACGGCAGCGGATCGAGAAAAAACGGCACGTCGGCGCCGAGCTCCAGCGCGATTCGACGCAGCCTCCCGGCCGCCTCGTCGTCGGTGAGCTGCGCCGCGCCCGCCATCATGCACAGTATCGTGGCGGCGTCGCTCGAGCCGCCGCCGAGTCCAGCGCCGATTGGGATATGCTTTTTCAGATCGATCAGCACCTCGCCGATCAAATCGAATTCGCTCATAAATGAGCGCGCGGCGCGGACCGCCAGGTTGTTCTGGCTGCGCGCGAGCTCCGCGATGTTGCAGTTGACGGTGACCAATGGCTCGTCGGCGGCGCGGATTTCGAGGCGGATTTCGTCGGCCAGCGAGACCGGGAGAAATACCGAGTCGAGTTCGTGGTAGCCGTCGCCGCGGCGCCCGGTCACGCGCAGGAACAAATTGATCTTCGCGCACGCGCGCCCGGATAACTCCGTAACCATTGCAGAGATTCTACTGGGGAGCCCGTGGCGCGCCCGGCAATTCGCGCGGAATCCGCCCGTCTTCCTCGGGGCGTCGAAACGCGCGGCGCGAATCCTGCTGAATCACGCTGATGAAGCCGAGCAACGTGATCAACAGCCCGAGCAAGACCATCGCGCGGCCCGCCAGGAATGCCGCATGATAGAAGTCCATCCTCGCCGTCGCGTACGACGCCTGCCGCTGTTCCGCCGTGAGCGGCGCGAGGACGGCGGCGCCGCCCGCGCTCTCGTCGAGCTCGTCGAAACTGCGGTAGTCTGTCGCGGCGGCGGCCGGCTGCTGGTGCGCGATGATGATGCGGCTGTAAATCTGAGTGCGTTCGACTCCGAGGATCCAGTTGGCTGCGCCCAACACGATCAGCCCGAGGCCGACGACGATTTTCCAGTCGGTGTAGATGTCAGGAAGCTTCATCCCGAGATCCGAGACTAAGGCGCTCGCGAAGGGAAAACAATGCCGCTCACCCTGCGACTGTGCACAGCGCGGACGAGCCATTTGTGTGATTGCGCGCCGCGAACGCGCACTCTTCCCCCTGACCTTTCTAACAGGGACGAAGTCCCGCATCCTTTCTGATATTGGGTGCAGGGGTCACCCCTGCCCAAGGAAGCGTGAAACCCACGGCGGGTTTCACATCAAATAAAGTGAATTCCCCCTGCATACACCCGATCCCCATCTCACGCGGATCTTTTGTTGCGCCGTCCGATCGCTAGCCGCTATCATTACTGGACAACCTCGTATGCCTGCTGAATCCCGAGACCGCACTGCCGCGACCGCCGCGCCTGCCGATGCCCAAAACGCGCGGCTGGACGCGCTCCTCAAGCGTTTCGAAGCGGGCGAGATGCGCGCGCTGGCGCAGCTCATCACGATGGTCGAGAATCGCGCGCCCGAGTCGAGCGCGATCATCGAGCGGATCTACGCGAAGACCGGTCACGCGCAGGTGGTTGGAATCACCGGGCCGCCGGGCGCTGGAAAATCGACGCTCGTCAACCGCCTGATCGCGAAGTATCGCGCGTCGGGGAAGAAAATCGCCATCCTTGCGATCGATCCGTCGAGCCCGTTTTCCGGCGGCGCCGTGCTCGGCGATCGCGTCCGCATGACCGACCACTACAAGGACGCCGGCGTGTACATCCGCAGCCTCGCATCGCGCGGCAGCCACGGTGGACTCAGCCGCGCCGCGCGCGAAATCGTCAAACTGCTCGACGCTTACGGCTCCGACGTGATCATCATCGAGACCGTCGGCGTGGGCCAGACCGAACTGTCGATCATGGACCTGGCCGACACCACCGTCGTCGTAACGGTGCCCGAGGCCGGCGACGGCGTGCAGGTGATGAAGGCTGGGCTGAACGAAATCGCCGACGTATTCGTTGTCAACAAGGCCGACCGCGAAGGCGCCGACCGGGTCAAGGCCGAGCTGGAACTCAGCGTGCACCTGCGCAGCGGCGACGGATGGCGTCCGCCGGTGCTGCTCACCCAGGCCGCGATCGACCAAGGCGTCGACGCGGTCGTTGACGCAATCGCGAAGCACGGCGCGTACTTGCGCGAACATATCGACGCGGCGCGCGAGTCCGAGCGCCGCACGCGCGAGTTCGTCGAGGTGCTGTCGGCCGAACTCGAGGAGCGCGCCGCACGCGCCGTCGCCGACGGTGGCGCACCCGGCGTGCTCGGCGAAATTCGCGCCGGCAAGCTGAATCCTTACAGCGCCGCGCGTCGTATAATTGAAGACCGCAACTCGTTGATCGAATTGCTCCACAACGGCAGCTCCAAGCCGCGCGCCAACTGACGTCCCCTGTTTATGACGGCCAAGGGAAAATCGAAACCTGAAGGACGCCTGTTCGCGATCGGCGACATCCACGGATGCCCCGACGAGCTTGCCGCAATTCTCAAATCGATTGCGCCGGCGGCCGGCGACACCGTGGTCTTCGTCGGCGACTACGTCGATCGCGGCCCGTCGGCGCGCGACGTTATCGAGCTCGCGCTGGATCTCGAACGCGTCGGCCACGCCGAATGCGTGTTCCTCAAGGGCAATCACGAGGACATGATGATGTCGTTCCTCGGGATGCCGGGAAATTACGGCGAGTCGTTTCTGTTCAACGGCGGCATCGCGACGCTCGACAGCTACGGCGTGCACGAGGAGGACCTCGAGGACGCCTTCGCGCGGCTGCCCGACGCGCACCTCGGCTTTATGAATCGCCTCGCCACCAGCTACTTGCGGCCGCCCTACCTGTTCGTCCACGCCGGCATCATGCCGACGCGCCAGCTCGAGGAGCAGCAGACCGAGGACATGCTGTGGATTCGGCAGGAGTTCATTTTCAATCCGCACAAAATCGATGCGACGGTCGTGTTCGGCCACACTCCGATGCGCGGCGTGATGATCGACTTGCCGTACAAGCTCGGCATCGACACCGGCCTGGTATACGGCGGCAAGCTGACCTGCGTCGAGTTCACCGAGGGCGTGCTCTACCAGGTCCAGCGCGGCCACAAAGCAGTGAAGACCCGAAGCATCCCGCTGCGCTGAAGTTTGTGTTTTTTCGTGTCATCCTGAGCGAAGCAAGCAACGCGTAACGGTTCCGTGAATTGCGCCACGCGGCCAAACCATCCGGTTCCCCTTCCCGCTCGGGAAGGGGTTAGGTTCCCTGCGCGCCTCGCGCTCTCTGTCACCCTGACGACCCGAGCAACGCGAGTCCCATCTGTAATCCTGACGAAGCGAGCAACGCGAGCCCGCTTCTGCCACCCTGACGACCCGAGCAACGCGAGGGGAGGAAGGGCCTCGGACAGCTTCGCGCCAGCGAAGCCGGTACCGGTTTTGAAATCGCGAAGCGTCCTTTGCTGATCTCGTCGCGCCAGCCTCCGGATAAGAGATGCGCGCCGTTAAAAAACTCGCAGACTTTGAGGGAAGGGAACAGCTCGCGGTCTTTCGCGCCTCACGCGCTCACGCTACATTTGACGATTCCCGGTGGCGACGTAGCTCAGTTGGTCAGAGCATGCGGCTCATATCCGCAGTGTCGTAGGTTCGACTCCTACCGTCGCCACCATTCTTATTCAGCCACAGCCGCGATCCCGCATTCCATTTCTTTGGTCCCTTCGAAGTACCGGTACCAAAATGACGGTTTCGAAGAATGCTCCGCGGCCAAGCTTTCTCAGTCTCTCCGCTATCTCAGTGAGCAGAGTTGCTGTTCCAATGTCATGTTGGGAGTGTGGCCCAATGCTAAAATGTTTTGGCAGAGCCTTAGCCACAGGTTGGCGAAGGTTCAGGAGGGTATGTGAGGAAAGTAATGCGACGTAAGTTTGCGACTCCTGCGGAAACGGGTCGCTGTGCTGAGCCAGGGTGTAGCTGGAACGGAAAGCGGTTCGGAGTCAATGGTAAGGCTTACTGCAAAGAGCATGCGGTTAAGCATGGCGCGACGCTTTCTCGTACGGGAACTCTTCCGCCGGGCTCGAAGCGGAATGGTCGGAGAAGGTGAAAGAGTCACTCCCTACCTTCATCGCTACTCGATCAACAGATACGAAGGGGTGAAAGATCGACTCCTGCGTCGCCGCCAATCGCATCCTCACTTCGCGGTCGCGGCGATATCGCCGACGCCGGAATCCGCACGAACTTCCTTCCGATGATTCACCGCTGACACCGTTCGCGCGCGCGCATCCGCCGGCTGCAAATCGAAAATCAGATCGCTCGCGCGAATCCACAGGTACAGCGTGATCAACACCATCATTGGGCCCTGCGACGCGACCGCGCGCACGTTCATCCACTCCGGCCGCATCGGCAGATACGCGATCACAAACGCGAGATGACTCATCACGACCTGCACCATGTAGCAAAGCGCCAGCAACAGCCCCCATCGGCGATGCGTAAAAATTCCGAGCGCGATCGCCGCGAAGATTCCCGCCTCGACGATCAACACCAGCCGCGCGTCGTCGCCGTTGAATCGCATGCCGGCGAAAATAGTCTCGATCGGATCGACGACGTCCAATTCACCGACGCCGACGAACGCCTTGGCCACCAGGCAAAGCGCCCATACACCCGCTAATGCGGCAAAGACCCGCAAATCGAAGGGCCATTTAATTTGCGCTGGTGGTGAAGTGTGATCTGTTTTCATTGGGTCGTTTCGGAGACTATCAGAGCGACACTAGACCTAACAAGAGTAGCTAAATTACCATCCAGCGACGCGATTCGCCGAAGCGGCACTGGTTCAGTTTCGATCAGGATTTGGGGGTGAACTTTTCAGCCTGACCACCGGCGGACTTTCTGTGCTACCCTGCCCGTAAAGCGTCAGGATGCCGCACAATCGCCGAGCTCCCGCGAAATCGGGTGACGTCCGCTTGCTGAAAATTCAACTTTTGACGGAACGAAACTACCGATGGTAGTGGAGCCGTCCCGAAACCACCACATATGGTATGAATTGCTCATTCTGGCTCTCTTCGGTCAGTCAGTATCGCACAGATCACCGGCCAAACTGAACCAGTCCCCGCCGAACTCCCCGACATTGCGGCTTGCTCGAACCGGCGAGCCTCGACGATACTCGCCGCGATGAATGGCGTCCATGACATGGGCGGGATGGACGGTTTCGGGCCGGTCGTCCGCGAACCAAATGAACCCGTCTTCCACGCCGACTGGGAGCGGCGGGCATACGCTCTGGTGAGTCTCGCGATGCGCTTGGCGCAAAGCAATGTCGACGAGTTCCGTCACGCAATCGAGCGGATTCCGCCCGCGCGCTACCTCGCGTCGAGCTATTACGAACGATGGCTTGCGGCAGCCGAGACTTTGCTCGTCGAGCATCGCGTCGTGACGCGCGAGGAGCTGCTGGCGAAGCAGGATGCGTCGATCGACCCGGCACTGATCGCGAATCCCGTCGCGACTCGCGGTCCGGCCCTCGTCAAGGACAAACCAGGATCGAAGCCGCCGCGCGCCCGCTTTGCCAAAGGCGCTCGCGTGCGTGCGCGCAGCCTTAATCCGTCGGGACACACGCGCCTGCCGCGCTACGTGCGCGGCAAAGCCGGCGTCGTCGCGCGCGATTGGGGAGTGTTCGTCTTCCCCGACACCAACGCGCATCACGCCGGCACCAAGCCGCAACATTGTTATTCGGTCTCATTCGACGCGCGCGAGCTGTGGGGAAAATCCGCGAACAGCCGCGAGCGCGTGCATATCGATTTGTGGGAAGACTACCTGGAACCGATCGCGTCGAATTCAAAGTCGAAGCCGAAGGCCGCGAAACGCACGAAAGCGCACCGCACGCGTGGACACTAAAAAGAAAAAATGAGTGGGGATCATAATACTGAAGACAGCGGGCCGGTCGCGCGCGTGAAGGCTCTGGAAGCCCTTCTCACTGAGAAGGGACTCATCGATCCGGCGGCGATCGACGCGATCGTCGATACCTACGAGACTCGCGTCGGTCCCCGCAACGGCGCGCGCGTCGTCGCGAAGGCATGGACCGATCCCGCGTATCGAAAACGTCTGCTGACGGACGCCACCAGCGCCGTCGCGGAACTGGGATTCGCGGGTCCCGAGGGCGGCCATCTGGTGGCCGTCGAGAATACTGACCGCGTTCACAATCTCGTCGTATGCACTCTCTGCTCATGCTACCCGTGGCCGGTGCTGGGCCTGCCCCCCGTCTGGTACAAGAGCTTCGCGTATCGCTCGCGAGCCGTCAGCGATCCGCGCGGCGTGCTCGCGGATTTCGGATTGAAACTGGCGCCCGACGTCGAAGTGCGAGTGTGGGATTCGAGCGCGGAGATTCGCTACCTCGTCATTCCGCAGCGGCCGAAGGGAACAGCGCGGATGACTGAAGACGAACTCGCCGCGATCGTGACGCGCGACTCGATGGTCGGTGTCGCGAAAGTCGAGGCGCCGCGCGCATGAGCGCGACTGCCCTCGACCAGCTGATCGAGGCGGCGCGCCTCGACGCCGAGCATGTCTTCAGCGCGCCGTGGGAGGCGCGCGCGTTTGCGATCGCGCTACAGCTTTCCGAGTCCGGGCACATCACCTGGGACGAATTTCGCGATCGCCTGATTGCCGAAGTGCGCGCGTCAGACCGAATCCGCGCTCGCGACGGCACTTCCGATCACGGCGAATACTACGACCATTTCCTGCACGCGCTGGAGAAGCTGATCGACGAAAAAGGCATCGCGCACTGAAGGCTCTCACAACCTGTCCGCCGCTAACCGCGGCTCTTCGCGACGCGCAGCCCGTTCATCAGGAGTTGCCAGACGTCGTTGTACGCCGCGTCGATTCCCGGGTCGAGCCACTCGGCGGCGTGGGCCGGGTGGTGGAACCGCGACGTGGCGAACAGCACTGCCCGGCCGGCGGCCACGGGGTCGACGGCGCGGAACGTGCCTTCCTTCACGCCGGAGCGGATGACGATCGCGGCCAGCCCGACCAGCTCGTCGACGTGAGCGGTGACGACGGACTGCGCGTCCGCCGCCAGCGTCCGGTAGGCGGCGAACAGCTCCGGGTCGTCGGCGGCCCGGCGGCGTTTGACGGCGATTAGCGTGTCCATCAGCCGCCGTAACCGCTGCGGTGCCGGGCCCGGCCGGGCGGCGATGGCCCGCAGCGCGGGCATCGTGGCCTCCGCCCACCGGGCGACGACCAGGTCCCGCAGCTCGGCCTTGGTCGTCACATGCCGGTAGACGGCCGCGTGGCTCACTCCGAGCGCCCGGGCCACGTCCACTACATTCGCCTTGGCCGGGCCGAACCGGCGGAGGACGTCCTCGGCCGTGTCCAGGATCCGATCGCGGGTGAGCGGGGCGTCAGCTGGGGCATGTGCCGCACTCGACGCGGCGCCGATTCTCTTTTCAGGTTTTGAAATAGCTACCTCGTTCGAGGTCAGTAAGGAGTGTGGGCTGCACGGGACGCCAACCGAGGCGTTCCTGAGTGAGCTTGCTCGAGGCCGGGCAGTCGATTCCGGCGAAGGCTGCAAACCAGCCAAAATGGTTAGCTGCCTCCTCGGGTGATTTGGATACAGCCGGAACGTTCAGGCGTCTTCCGATGACTTCGGCAATATCCCGGAAAGCAATTCCCTCTTCAGCGACCGCGTGAAACCTGGCCCCCGGCGTAGCCTTCTCAAGTGCAAGCCTGAAAAGATGGGCGGCATCGAGTCGGTGCACGGCGTTCCAGCGATTGCGGCCGTCGCCGATGTAAGCCGAAACTCCTTTTTCACGCGCGATGCTGATGAGTATCGGAACGAAGCCGTGATCGCCGTCACCGTGAACCGTGGGTGAAAGACGTACCACTGCGGCGCGCACTCCCCGCGTTGCCATCGAGGTTACTGCTTCTTCCGAAGCGACACGGGGAAAATCGGCTGGGGTGATCGTGGACACACTGTCTTCGGTCGCAAGACGACCCGGCGAGACGAGCGCGGTCCCGGAGGCGATGACCAAGGGACGATCAGAGCCGGCGAGCGCGGCGCCGAAAGCTTCAATCGCGCGCCTATCGACCTCGCAGACTTCCTTGAATCTCGAGAAGTCGTGGATGAAGCCGCAGTGAATCACGCCATCCGAGGCGGCGGCTCCACTCCGCAAGCTGTCCAGATCTTCAAGATCACCCCGATGGACCTTGGCACCGGCGGCGGCAAGCGACTTGGCGTTCGCATCTGAGCGGGCGAGGCCGAGCACCTGATGGCCTGCGCCGATCAGCTCCTGAACAATGGCGGAACCGATGAAGCCCGTAGCACCAGTTACAAAAACACGCATGAGAATTCTCCTTCAGATGGTTGAGGATGAGTGGTTCACCGCGCTGCGCCGGCAATCCCGTCCAACTCCGCCAAGGTTTGCTTCGACAGCGTCAACTTACCGGCGGCCAGGTTCTCGCAGAGGTGGGCGACCGACGACGTGCCGGGGATCAACAGGATGTTGGGCGATCGATGCAGCAGCCACGCCAGCGCGACCTGCATCGGCGTGGCGCCGAGTCGTTTCGCGACGGACGTCAGCGTCGACGATTGCAGCGGCGAGAACCCGCCGAGCGGGAAGAACGGAACGTACGCGATGTCCTGCCGAGCCAAGTCGTCGATTAGGGCGTCGTCGTGGCGGTGGGCCAGGTTGTAGTTGTTCTGCACGCCCACGATTTCGGTGATCGCCTGCGCCTCGGCCACCTGGGTGGCGGTGACGTTGCTCAGGCCGATGTGGCGGATCAGCCCCTTGCGCCGCAGCTCGGCCAGCACCGTCACCTGCTCTGCGATGGACCCCTCCTCGGGACCGTGGCCCGCTCCCATCACGCGGTAGTTGACGATGTCGAGCGCGTCCAGGCCCAGGTTGCGGAGGTTGTCGTGGACGCCGGCGGTAAGCTCCTGGGGCGAGATGGCCGGCTGCCACGACTGGTCGGGCGGGCGCCGTCCCCCGAGCTTGGTGACGATTACCAGTCCCTTCGGGTACGGGTGCAGGGCCTGCCGGATGATCTGGTTGGTGACGTGCGGGCCGTAGTAGTCGGCCGTGTCGATATGATTAACGCCGGCCGCGACGGCCCCGCGAAGGACAGCGACCGCGCCCTCCGGGTCCTTGGGCGGCCCCCACACGCCGGGCCCCGCCAGCTGCATCGCGCCGTAGCCTATCCGTTGAACCGTCAACGACGTGCCGGGGAATGTGAACTCGCCGCCGAGCGTGGCCTCACTCGTTGCGTTGTTGCTTTCCAGCATTGGGTTGCTCCTTTCCAGTGTTGATATCAGCAACGGTACGCGATTAGGTTACAGAAGTCAAATATTGAAACTCGTAATGTGAAACTCGCGGCGCGCGAGAAGGGAGGGATGACACGGGTACGCAGGGCAACCGGAATCGTCAGGCGTTCTTGCCCTGCTTGCCCTCGATCCACTGGAACATCAGCGATTGGTAGTACTCGAGGTTCTGGCCGAGCAGAAACACTTTCGGGATTCCCTCGATCTGCGCGTAAATCGCGGTATGCGTCGGGTTTTCGTTGCCGAACGCGATCTTGATCGGCTGCGGCTGACCGGGCCCTTCGACGGTTATCACCGACTTAGGCTGGTCGAGTCCGAACTGCGCGAGGTCGCTTGAGTCGTTCGCGACCACTTCGACCGACTTCGCACTCGTCAGCAGCGAGACCATCGCGTCCATCAGGTCGTGCGGCACGAATTTTCCCGGCGGCGCGACGAGGTTATAGAACTTGCCGTCCTTGTCCTTCTGAAAACGCAGCGATTCCGATCCGCTCGACACCGTTATCGCGTCGATACCGCCGCCGAGCTTCAGCAGGCTCTCCTGCTTCTCCTCGAGGGCACTTGCGGGCTTGACGCTCGGCTGAATCCAGAAATAAATCGGCAGCAGGATGAAAAAAACGATCGTGTAGAAAATTGCGGGGCGCGCGCTCACGCGAAAAACCTCCGGCGTACCAGCACCGTGATCGCGATCAGGAACAGGATTGCCGGCTCGACGACCGATCCCAAAACCAGCACGTGGCGCGCTTCCTGGTCGCTGATATAGAAGGCCGCGGTTTCGTTTTTGTTGAGCCGTTCGCGGCTCGCGATCAGCATTTCATCGCCCGCCAGTTCGTTAATCAGGCTCACCGCGAGATCCTGATTCCCGAGCATCTCGATAAACTGGTTCGACGCGAATGCCGAACTGCCGATTCCCACCAGCCGCGTCATCTGCTGCACCGGGATGTGCGGAGTGGACGCCGGCGCAAAGTCAATCTCGGAGGCCACCGGAATCGGGCCCTTGATATCGCGGCCCGCCTGGTACTCGGTGATTCCGGTCGTCAACGCATTGGGATCGCCCGACGCCCAGCTCTCATGCGACGACGACAGGAACTTGTCTTCCTGCGCTACCTTCAAATCGTCGGGCGCGGTTGCGCCGACCGCCCCGGTTATCATCACGCCGCGCCCCAGCGAGAAGACGGCCGGCGCGGTCATCGAGCGGCTCATCGGATTTTCTTCCGAGCGCAGCGGAATTTGCGTCGTGAGAATTTCGCCGGCGGTGAGGCGATACGCGGGATCGACGACCACCTGCGGAATAAAATCGAGGTAGTACTTTTTCAGGAAGTCGACCAGCGTCGGCGACCCGTACGGGTCGATGATCGCGATATAATGCCCGCCGTGACCCAAGTACTTGGCGAGCGCCGCCAGTTCTTCGGGCAGGAAGTCCTTTTGCGGCCCGAGCGACACGAGGACCCTGGCGTCGTCGGGCACGCCGCTGGCGAACAGCGACACGTTATCGATCTGATAGTTGTTCTGTTCGAGCTGCGCGCGCCATTGCGAGTAGCCGCTGTTGCGATCGGAATTGAACAGGTCGCGCTCGCCGTGCCCGACCGTGAAATAGATATGCTTGTTGGCGTCCGCCGAGATTTGCAGGATTGCCGGAATCAACTCGTCGGAGCGCGCGTTGTCGAAGTCGCGGCGCCGCCCCTGCGATTCCACGATCACCTCGCCGTAGCTCGACACGCCGTACTCGCGCGCCAGCCCGGGCGCCTTGTTGACGTCGATAACCTGGTAGCTCAGACGCGGTGTGAACGCGGCCGCCTGGAACAACAGGTCCGCGAGTTCGAGGTACGCGGGATCCTCGGTCCGCACGAAGGCCATCACCTTGACGTTGTGCGTCAGTCCGCCGAGCACGCGCTTGTCGAAATCCGAGAGCGAATATCGCTTCTGCGGCGTCAGGTCCCATCGGATGTTGAAGGTCGAAATTATCGCATTGGCGACGAACAGCACGGCGCCGAACGCGATCGCGGTGTAGAGCAGCACCGCATAGTTCGTCCAGATCGAACGGCGCGCGGCCGCGGACGAATCCTTCAGCGCCGGCCCGTCCACTTGCGTGCCTCCATCGAGCGCTGCGTGAGGAACAGGAAGAACACGATGAAAAAGATGAAGTACGTAACGTGATCAAGATCGATCACGCCCTTGGCGAAGCCGCCGAACTGATCGAACAACGAAAACGCGCGCAGCAATTCGAGCCACGAGTTGGTGAAGGCCGCCTCGTTCCAGTTGAGTATCCAGAAAAACAGCAGCAGCGTGATCGTGCCCATCCCGGCCATCACCTGGCTCTCGCACAACGACGAAATGAACAGGCCGCACGCGATAAACGCGCATCCGATCAGCAGCAGGCCCAGGTAGCCGGCGACCAGCGGAAACAGCGGAAACCAGTGGATGCTGTAAATGTAAACCGGGTAGAGCATCGTCAGCGCGAGCATCATGATGAAGATCGCCACCGACGCCAGGTACTTGCCGCCGAGTATTTCGCCGTCGCGCAGCGGATAGGTGTACAGCAACTCGATCGTGCCGAGCTTACGCTCCTCCGCGAACAGCCGCATCGTGATGAACGGCAGCGTCAGCAGCATGCATAGCCGGATATCCGAGAACAGCAACTGCCAGTAGTTCTGAATGATGTCGTGGGCGAAGGCGATCGTGACGAAAAATACCAGGTCGGTGTACGCGTAATATCCCGCGAGTACCAGGAACACGCCCGACAGCACGTACACCAGCGGAAACGCGAAGTACGAGCGCAATTCCTTGCGCGTCACCGCAAGCATCCTGCCCGGCGAGAAGCCGGTCCCCGCGGCGCGGATTGCGGCGCGTCGCGACTCGGTGGCGGCGCCCGTGACTTCTAGCGTGGCTGCAGAGTTAGACATTGATTATCTCAGACCGCATTGAACTTTGCAGGCCTGCCCTCAAACCCGTTCTTCCTTAGTGACGAGCCGCATGAACAAATCTTCAAGACTCAGCGCCATCGGTTTGACTTCGAGCAGACTCCATCCGTGCTGCACTACACACGCCGCCAGCGCCGAGCGAACTTCTTCGCCATGACCGCTCGAGTACGCCACGAATGAGCATACGCCGTTGGTGCCCGAATCGACCGGCCGGTCCTCAAGCCGCTGCACGAAATTGACGGCGCTCAGCGCCTCGCGCACCGCGGGCGACGGGCCCGCCACCGTGATCAGCGTCTGGTCGGTGCCTTGCAGTTTCGCGGTCAGTTGCTCGGGCGTGTCCTGCGCGATGATTCGTCCGCGGTCGATAATGACCACGCGCCGGCACGTCATGTTGACCTCGGGCAGAATGTGCGTCGAGAGCAGCACGGTAGAATGCCCCGCCAGCGAGCGTATCAGGTCGCGAATTTCCACCACCTGCCGCGGATCGAGTCCGACCGTCGGCTCGTCGAGAATCAGCACCTCGGGATCGCTCAGGATTGCCTGCGCGATTCCGACGCGCTGCCGATAACCCTTCGACAGCTTGCCGATAAGCTTGCGCCGCACGTCCTTCAGCCCGCAGGTGTCGAGGGAATATTCGATTCGATCGCGCGTCGTCTTGGGATCGATCTCACGCACGCGCGCGCCGAACTCGAGCAGCGCGTCGACGCTGAGGTCCGGGTACAGCACCATGTTTTCCGGCAGGTAGCCGACGCGCCGGCGCGTTTCGAGCGAATGCTCGGCGACGTCGAGCCCGCCGATCATCGCGCGTCCGGAAGTGGCCGGGAAAAATCCCGTCAGTATCCGCATGATCGTCGTCTTCCCTGACCCGTTGGGGCCGAGCAATCCGATGATCTCGCCCTTCTCGACCTTGAACGAAACGTGGTTTACGGCAAGCGTGGCGCCGAAGTATTTGGTTAGCTCCTGGACCTCTATCATGAAGGCTGCTCTAGCCCCTGCCGCCGGCGAAATTTACCGGGCCCGCGTTCATTGGCGCTGGGGTATCGTGCATACTTCTCAATGTATTGCAAATGGCGCCCGGCCAGAAGTGTAATCCTCGGCATTCTAGAGACGGCTGAGCGAGGAAGTCAATTCACTCTTTTACTATATGCCGATCGGCTATTCTGTCCGTAAGGAACGGTGCATAGATGGCACGATTGCTGATAGGCGGATTGATCGTCGCGATAATCGCGGCGCTGTTGTTCTTTTTCTACTCGAGCAGCTACCGCACTCGTCTCGACGATCAGACCCAGCAGATTTCGCAGCTCAACGACCAGCTGCTCAAGCTTCAAAATGAAAATGAGCAGCTCAAAACTGAGCTGTCGAAAGTCCAGGGCGAGCAAAGCATCCTGGCCGCGCAGAACGAAGAAATGCGGAAGGCGATCGGGGAATTCAAGGCCACCGGCAAGATGCCGGTGATTCCGCCGCCGCCGAAGTAATCGTGCGGCTGACATCCTAAACCTCTCCTTGTCCGAGGAGAGGTTAGGATCAGGACGAAGTCCCGCATCTTCTCTTGGTACCGGGTGCGGGGGTCACCCCTGCCGAAGGAAGCGTGAAACCCACCGCGGGTTTCACCAAAAAATCAAGTTCCAGTTCCACTCACTCCTTCTTTTCCGGCTCCGGCTTCAGCATGTAGCGCTGCCATTCCTGGATAAACCCCAGCGCGCGCATGTCCGGCATCCGGTCCAGGTAGACTTCGCCCTTCAGATGATCGGTCTCGTGCTGTATCACGCGCGCGTGGAAATCCGACGCCACAATTTCGACCGGCTCCGCGTCGCGCCCGAGCGCGGTGACGCGAAGCTGCTTGAATCGGGGCACGCGCCCGCGAAGTTCCGGCACGCTTAGACATCCCTCCCAATCCTCGACGAACATTTTGTCCAAAACCGTCACGACCGGGTTGACGAGGACCGTCAGCGGCACTTCGGCCATGTCGGGATAGCGCGGATGGTCGTGGACTTCGAGCACGGCCAGCTGTATCGGCAGATGCACCTGCGGGGCGGCGAGTCCGACGCCGCTGTATTCGTACATCGTCTCGATCATGTCATCGATCAGCCGCTGGAACTCTTTCGTCTTGATCTGGTCGGCCGGCACCGGGCTGGCCACGGTCCGCAGCGCCGGGAATCCGAGACGAGCAACTTTCAGAATCATCGCGCAACCTCACTTCGCCGTGTCGCGGAGCGAGAAAATGATGGTAGCAACACCCTACTCTCGCATACACGTTGTGGATGATACAAAAATAGACCGCTGGAATAGTCGTTTCCAGCACGACCAAACCAAATGGAGGGGAGACAAAAATGCGACGACTACTTGCGGTGTTAACGCTTGGGATCACCGGATGCACGAATCCATCGACGCCGGCGGGCTACGTCGGATACGTCACCAAGCATCCGTACACGATGCCCGCGCGATTCTACGAACTCCAAACGGGACCGACGTCGACCGGCCTTGGCTGGATGCTGGCGGTAACCAACATTTCGGTGACGCCAAACACGAGTACGGAACAGTTTGTCGGTCCCACCGCCGTGCTCGCGAAGGACAATCTGCATATCGAGTTCCAGGCGCATCTGTTGTGGAAGGTGGATCCTGAGAACGTCAAGACATTCGTCGAAAAATACGGCGAGACGGGCGATAACCCACTCAGGTCCGCCTACGATAATTTCATCAAAGAACCTTTCAGGACCTACACGCGCGACGAGGTTCAGAAATACGACGGGCTGGACATCAAGGACAACATCGATGCGATTGGCGCCGCGGTTCAGGATCGAATTCTCAAGCTGACTAAAGGCACGCCGTTCACGATCATCAGCGTTGTCATCGGCAATATCCAATATCCTGAAACAGTGGCGCAGTCGGTCGCGAACAAACTAGCCGCTACGCAGGTGCTCGAGCAGACGACTATCGAAATCCAGACTGCCAAAGCGCGGGCGCAAATTCGGGAAGCTGAGGCGGAGGGCGTCGCCAAAGCGATGGACACGATCAACCAGAAGCTGACGCCGCTCTACGTCCAGTACGAAGCGATCCAGGCGCAGCAGAAAATGGTCAACTCGCCCAACCACACCGAAGTATACATTCCAGTCGGTCCGACGGGCGTGCCGGTGGTCGGCACAATGAAGCTGGGCCAGGAAGGCGTGGTTAAGTGAGATGCGGAGGCGAGCGACCTAACCCCTAACCCCTTCCCTCAGAGGGAAGGGGAACAATCGCGCGACGGGTCCCGCTACTTCGATACTTGCTGGAGGCCGGCGGTCTTCTGGCGGATGTCGGCGACGAGTTTGTCGTAGCCGTCGTTGTTGAGCACGCGGTTGAACTGGTTGCGGTAGTTGGCGATTACGCTGATGGCGTCGATCGTGATGTCGTAGATCTTCCACTCGTCGCCGTCGCGGCGCATCAGGTAGTTTACGGGGATTGGATCTTTCTGATCCTGCAGTACAACAGTACTGAAGACTTCGGCGTAGTCGGGGCCGTCGTTGGTCTGGCGGTTGAATTGAATCATCGAGGACTTTATCTGCTGGTTAATCTTCTCGACGGAATACGACTCGATGCGCGACAGGTACGCGTCCTCGATAAACGCCGTGAACAGCGGCACGAACTCGGCCTTCTGCGCGGGCGTGAAAGTCTTCCAGTGATAGCCAATCGCCGATTGCGACATCTCGGCAAAGTCGAAGTGGCTCTCGGCAATCGCGCGCAGTCTCCGCTCGCGCTCGGCGGAGGAAATCTGCTGGTCCTTGAAGACGACGATCGACTGATCGATGATCGCTTTCACCGAGCCGGTCGCATCGGCGGGGCCAATCGACGCGTTCGCCTCAGCTTGCGCGGCGGCGGGAGCAGCGAACGCACATAAGATCAGAGCGCCGAGCGCAACTATCCGTAGATTGAATTTCAACTGCAACATCATTCGGGAAGATTCCTAACTTTGCGAGAAGATTTGCTAACTTTGCGGCGTGGGACCGTTCTTGAAATGCTTGCGGTCGTCCTCGTCTTCATCCGAGGGCCGGCGCAGGCAACTTTCCTCAAGCCATCGATTGGTAACAGTATCCGACAGCGCGACCCCGCCCGCATCCACGGCCCAGGTGCGGCTGTTGATGGTCGTTTGATTGAAAATCCGGCCGCAACTGCGGCAGGTAAAGGCGAGCCGCGAGCCGCCTCCCGGAGCAATCGATTCGATAGTGCGAACCTTCCAGTCGTGCGTTCTCCACGGCGTCAATCCTTCATCGCGCATATCAACTCCTGATTAGACTGTTCACTGTCGCACTTATTCAATTCCGATCGGCTACGCAGTACCGTTGCTGGAGGTGCGCTTGACGGGAGCGCGGCGCTTGCGTTCGCCGCGATATTTCTGGGCGCCGGGTTCACTCGGGCGGTAGGGATCGACGTGAATTTTGCGGCCTTCGAGTTCGGTGCCGCTGAAGTAGACGGCCGCGTTGACCGCGTCCTCGACTTCGACCATTTCGACGAAGCCGAATCCGCGCGATTTGCCGGTGAGCTTGTCGGTGATAACCAACGCGCCGCCGACGCGGCCTACTTTGGAGAACAGAGCCCGCAGATCGTCGCGCGTAACTGACTCGGCGAGATTTCCTACATATATTCTGGGCACCGGGCCTCCTTCGTGGGACATGCAGACACCTTTCGTCTCCCAGGGACGGGAGTTCGAAGGCAGAGAGAAACTTGGATGGTAGCGGGCTCGGAACGCTCGCCACGCTGAAAACGACTGAGCGGGCATCGCGTGCCCGCTCAGCCTCGGATTACCTTTTACCTACCAGCGGCCACCGCCTCCGCCACCGCGATTGTCGCCACCGCCGCGCCGGTTGCCACCGCCGCCGCCGCCGCCGAAGCTCGATTCGCGGGGTTTGGCCTCGCTAACCTTGATGTTCCTTCCCTTCAGATCAGTATCGTTCAGGGTCTGGATTGCCTTGGAAGCGTCTTCCGCATTAGCCATCTCGACGAAGCCGAAGCCCTTCGATTGGCCGGAAAACTTATCCGTGATTACCGCCACGCTTTGAACCTGGCCTGCTTGTGAAAACAGTTCTTCCAGATCGCTGTTGGACACCGAGTAGGCCAGATTGCCTACGTACAATTTGCTGGGCATTTTTGCCCTCCGTAAGTATTTGCCGGGAAGCTCTCGTACAGAAAACCCGGGCTAATTCCCGGGCTTAGAGAAAGGAACAATCCGAGCGTTAGACAGCGAGGATACGCCAATTGCGCGCGCAAAGATAGAGGGGGTGAAATTGGACGCGGCGGCGACTCGGAACCGGTGCCGGCTTCGCTGGCGCGAAGCTGTCCGAGATTCCTTCGGCTACGCTCACGACAAGCTCTTCCGCTGCCCTCGCGTTGCTCGCTTCAGTCAGGATGACAGGCTTGCAATATATACCATATGTGGTGGTTTTGGGATTGCTGCACTACCAAGGGTAGTTTCGTTCCGTCAAAAATTATTTTTGCCCAAGCGCGATGCGGCCGATTTCGCGAATCCGGGCGAGTGTGGAGCATCGTGTCGCATAGACCACAACTATAGCACGCCGAGTCCGTCGGGGGGAGGCTGATTAGTTCATCTCCAAATCGGACGCGGCGACTCGGAACCGGCTTCGCTGGTGCGGACTAAGTAACGTTGCCTCGCAAATTGGATTTGGCACATCACAACCCGCTATGTTAAGTTTGTACCATATCAGTATAATTTTGATATTGTAATAACATACATGACACGAAAAATTGTGCCATACGAGGTTAAGGTGACCTGAATGGCTACATGCAGGCTATGTGGCAGGCAGAAGCCCGACGGCGCGACATTTTGCGGTTATTGTGCGGCCGCGTTGGTGCCCGCGAAGCCGCCCGGATCACCGTCGCCAATTCCACCGGACGAGCCGTCGCCGAAGCCAACTGAGCCGCCGACGCTCTCCATACAAAAGCACGAGATAAGAAAGCAGGCATCCCCGAGAGTGTTCAAGCCTGAGAGCACGATGCGTCCGGCCCCGGCCTGGTCCGCGCCGCCGATTGATGGCAAGAGCAAGGGCGGCGGAATCGAGCTGCTTCCGTGGAGCGAACTATCAGCCGGCCAGAAAGGGGGACGCGCCGCTGCGGGCGTCGTCGTGTTGCTTCTGATTCTTTTCTTCACGCGCGGGTTTCTGCGCAGCGCCGGCGCTTCGAATCAGAGCGCGGCTTCGCAAAGTTCAGAAGATCCGCTCACCGACAACGATCGCAAGGACGGAATCGCGTCGCTTTGCAAGGTGTTCCAGATTTACGGAATACCCAGGGACGAAAAAAACGCGGTCGGCTCGGCGAAGAACGCGGCTTCGATGTTCAAGCTCGGCGACGATCAATCGCCCGAGCGCAGCTTTTTCATCTTGACCATGATTGCTGGGGAGTTCAGGGCCGGCAAGCTGAGCGACCAGGATTGCGCGGAAGTGGGGGAGCCACTTGCAGTGGTTGCTTCCCCACGTGCGGGCTCCACTCCCAGCTTCGATGAAGCAAACCACGCATTCTACTATTAGCTGAGACCCCGGACGCGACTTACTTACACGGCGCGCTCATGTCGTGTGAAAACGGAACGTACCCGCTCGGGAAGGGGAACCAGGTTGTTTAATGCCGGTCCGCTTTCATCAACTCGCCCTCGAGCGGAAGAGGGACGCGATTAAAGCCCGAAGAAGAGGCTGACGCCAGCCGGCGGAGGCGGATTGCAGTAGTATTCCGGCCCGTCGTAGTCCGACCCGTAGCACGGCTCCGGCGAATAGACGTAGGGCTCAGGGGCCACGTAAATATCGGGTCCGGGCGCGTAATAGCCGCCGCCCCAATGGCCCCCGCCTCCATGGTAGCCGCCGCCTCCGTGGTATCCTCCGCCGCCATGGCCACCGCCGCCGTGGCCGCCACCGCCGCCATGGCCGCCGCCGTGCTCGGCGGCGCGAGCCGGCGCAACCGCGAGACTACCAATCACGAGGGCCACCGCGACAACCGTCGCGATCCTGCATAGCCTGGAGCGCAATTCGTTTTTTGGGTTTTTTGGGCTTTTTGGGCTTTTTGGGCTACGCGATATTTCCATGGTGACCCCTCCATCGCGGGAGTGAACCCGGTTCACTTGGCCTCTTTGGCCTCTTTTTTGGCCGAGGCCTCCGCACGGCCGCGGAACATGGAGTCGGCGATCTTCTTCTGCGAGTCCGACAGGCTATTGTAGAGCGCCTCGAAGGCCGGAATGAATTTCTTCATTCCATCTTCATGTGCCTGGATCACGTCGCCATAGGTTTTCACGACGTCGACCGCGCTCATCGCCTTCACATCAGTGGCGCGTTGCTTTTCCAGGTCCTCCATCGCCTGCGCGTTATCGCGCATCACCTGAGTGAGGGCGTCCCATTGAGGCTTCTGAGCTTCCGTGATGTGGAGCCTTCTGTGCAGCTCCTTGATACGCGCCTCGACCGGTCCGTTTTCGGCCGGTTTCGTAGCTGGCGCCTCCATCGCGCCGGACGAAGCAGCCTGCGCGATTTGCTCGCGAGCCGCGGGCGACCCGGTCGCGGCGGCCGCGAAGAAATCCCCTGCGGCCGCAAAGAAAGGGGTGGCAAGAATAATTGCACCGAGAAGAGTTGCGGTTGCGGTAGTTTTTACAGCGCGCGCGGTTGCATGCCTGAACGGGATCATGATTGGTACCCCTGGATGGTTACGGTTGCCCGAAAAGCCGAAACTCCTGTGCGGTCAAACTTCGCCGCCACTTCAATTTTGCAGTTCTCTCGAATTCGCAGTTTCCTCATAGCACTCGATTCCGATGAAATGCAATTTCGAACCTATGCCGATCTGTATCGATATGGACGAGAATTCCAAGTGAAATCGCCGAGAAAGGTGCCTTGGAGCACAATCTGGAGCTAGATTCGCCGCGCACTGTGAACGGCGAGGGTCCGCGACGGCGACGAATCCTGCATCCACTGATCGTTCTCAGCAAGCGATCGCGAGATCGTTCTCAGTGAGCGATCGCGAGGACTGACGACTGGGCGGGACGACGGCTATCAGTAGCCGCCGTAATATCCGCGGCCGTAGTAGCCGTTATGATACATCTCGGTGCCGACGATATAACCGACGGCGCCTCCGCCGAGGCCGCCAATCAGCGCGCCTTCTGCCGGTGAGCCTTCAGAGCCGCCGATCAGCGCTCCCGCGCCGGCGCCGAGTGCCGCACCGCCAAGCGTGTCGTTGGCGCGAGGGCTGCCAAAGCAACCGGTCATCGTCATCAGGGCAAGCGCGCTGCCAAACGCGATAGCCGCGGCTCGCAACTTTCTCCCGGCGTTGACTGTAGTGATATGCTTCGAATTCATCTTCAAACCTCGATGATGTCTTCAGCATAGAATACGAATGATCTGAGCGTATGGTTGCATAAAGCAAGCTTACAGTTTCGTAAGCTTGCACGACGCGAAGAAGGGATCGCGAGAGAAGGCGGGGCCGTGCCTGAGTTTGATCCCAGAGCGCGGAGTCGAACCCGCTATGCCCGCCAGCTCGCGCGGATCAAGCTGCCGCGACCTTCAACCCGAGTTTTGCAGCGGCGGCATTCAAGGCGGAATCGAAGCATGCGAACCATATCGGCGATCGGATTTCTCTGTAGAGTCGATCGGCACTTGCAAGATGGATCGAATCGTAAGCCCTTAAGCTGAATTTCTCCGCCAATTCACCCGCGACCTTCACCAGTTGCGCGTCTACTGGCAGTTTAAAGAATCCCGCCCAGTGAAGCTCGAATTCGTCCTTGCGAGCAGCGAATTCCTTCTGGTTCATCTGTCGCATCCGATACTTCCTGGCTAGCGCCGCTCGCGTTTCAGCGTAGGCAATAAGACTGCTGGTCACTCGTCCTGCCGCGGAAACGAGTTCCTCGGTCTCGGCGCTGCCCGGTTCGGTAGCGTACAACTTCACCACCGCCGAGGTGTCGAGATACAAGATCACCGGCGGTCTTCGAGCACGATCTCCGCCAGCGTCTTTTCGCTTCTGCGGATGCGAATCGGATGCTTCGAGCGGCGCGGTTTGGGTCCAGTGGGAGGGATAATGCCAGGTATCGCGGCGAGGCGGCGGCGGACCTCGGCCTCACTCGGTTGCTCGCCCGACTCCGGCGGGGCGGGCACGACTCGCGCGATCGCGCGCCCTCGCGAGGTCACGGTCACTTCCTCACCCGCCGCAGCTCGCTTCAGATAGCTGGACAGCTTCGACTTCAATTCACGTACTGACGCGATCATGAGGCCACAATTATATCGAATGTGGTCACGAACGACAACAATCGAAGATCGAAAACCATTCGCGGCGGAAAAGCTTCGATTTTGTTTTTTGTTGGTGATCCCAGCGGGAGTCGAACCCGCGTTCCCGACGTGAGAGGCCGGTGTCCTAACCACTAGACGATGGGACCATCGTCGCGCGCGCATCGACGGCGCGCCGTGCGGAAATCGTTGGCTGAGGAGGCAGGACTCGAACCTGCAATCGCCTGATCCAGAGTCAGGTGCCTTACCAATTTGGCCACTCCTCAGCGCAGCCCTGAAATATAACCAACGGCCATCGCGCGCGCCACCGCATCCGCGCGCGACGCTACCTGATTGCGGTGTGGCGGAGCGTCTCGGCGTGACGATTGACCAGCGCGTCGCATCGGGAGAGCAGCGCGGGGTTGGCCGAGTGGCGTTCGATCATGTAGCTGAGCTCGCCGAGGTCGTGGACGAGCAGGCGCAGGCATCGCTCGTACTCGTCGGGCGCCTGCAGGGCCTTCAGCAGATCCGAGACGAGATCTTCGAGCTCGGTCTCCTCGACTTCGAGCGCGATTTCGAGCGCGCGATCGAGCTTGATGCCGGGCGTTGCGTCGCGCCGGGACTTTTCAAGCAGCGCGCGCAGCCGCACGATGGTCGCGTCTTCGAGCGAGATGGGACTGGGCTTGTCGAGCATCTCCTCCTGGTCGAGCACGGTGGTCACCAAGTCCAGCGCGCCGACGTGGCGCGCTTCGTCACGCGCCATCCCGAACCAGAAATCCTGCAGGGCAGGCTCGCTCGCGAAGATTTTCGCGAAGCGCGCATACAAAGCCATGCTTTGTTTTTCCAATGCGATGGTCGCATCGAGGACTTCGCGCGTCGTCGGCATCGTGATGCGATGATAGCTGCTGAGTTCGAGGGCGGTAAAGCGCGAACGCTGGAGCGCTTCGCGATTTCAGGAAGACACGGGCGCGGGCCCCGAGCGTAAAAGTTCCAACAGGCGTTTCAGCGCGATTCGCGCCTCGATGGCGAAGGGAATGGTTGCGACGAGATATATGAACATTGTCATCGCGAGCAGTGCCGTTCGGGCGGCGAAGGACTGCGCCACGAGTGAGTCGACGGCCACGGAATTCCATGCCAGGAACAGCATGATGCCCAGCCAGACGGGCACGGCGGGCCACACCAGGCGCATGTTCACGGTCACGATGGTTCGCACGCCGTCGCGCCGGAAGTTCCCTTCGATTATCGGCAGGAATGAATTCTGGTATCTGATGATGCGATGTATCTTGAAGCGGCCGGCGACTACCCTGCCCTCGAAAAATCCGCGCTTGCTGGAAGTCGGCCATCCCCACTTGCGTGGCGGCTCGACAATCTCCTGAAGAACCCTCGAGGCGTGCGCCGTGCTCATCGGCGTCGAGAATTCGAACTTGCGAAATGGCGGCCTGAGAAACTCGATCAGGCGATCGGGTTCGAAATCAGTCCCGGCGATCCGTTCGGCTTCAAACATCGCGACCTAAAGAACGTAACGGAAGCGTCGCGTTAACGCACGAAGGCCCGACCGCGGTCAGCGATCGGGCCTTCGGCTGGAAATTTACTGAGACTGTTTACTCTTCGCCGGTCGACGGAGTCGCAGTCGGCGTAGCAGTCGCAGGATTTGACGGCACAGGTGTGGCGAGAGCTGTCGGAGTGGAGCTTTCGGATGGAACGGGCGTCGACGTCTCGGCTTCCGCACTCTTTACGGTCACGGTTAAGAGCGCGTCATTCTGGTAGCAGAACCATACCGTCCGCTTTTCGTTTCTGGTGACGGCCTCGGTGGGCGACAGGATGATCTCTGCCAGGCCTATCGTGAAGACATCGGCTGCGAGTTCGCCGACTGCTATCGGTGCCTTCCCCGCGACGCCGTAGCCCTTGGTGTAAAGCAGGTATAAATCGCAGCTAGTGCCGCCGTCGCCTTTGCTCGTAGTGACCGGCGAGCCCAGCTCCTGCGTGACGGAGGAGCGGCTGTCACCGGGATGGAACTTCCCCAGATCGACAGGCGTTGGACGCGTCGCCTCCATGTATACGGAGCAGCCGGAGACGAAGCACAAGACGAGGAGTACGTGTCTGAAACGTAGAGACATATCCGGGAACCCCTTTGCTAGTGGTTGCTCGAATCTGCCGGCGCATTGGAGCCGTCGTACGGGACTGTGCCGACGCAAACATAGGACGGTACATAACCGAAGCTGAAGATGGTCAGCATAAGCTGCCGGTTGTGCTCCAGCATCGTGACGTTCGCCCGCGCGAGCTCGTCCAGGCGGGATTGGCATGCGTCGAGACCGCGGGCGGCAGCCGTCACGATCTTCTGATGGTTGGCAGGATCGTCCTGGACCCCCTCCCAGGTGCTGCATCCCATCAAACCGAAGAGCGCGAGAGAGAAAAAAATGACTCGCATCTCCCGTTCAGGTTGACAGTTGTGTGACTGCAAGACAACACCGCGGTGATCCGTTCGGCTTGAAACACGACTCGATGATCGTGAGAAGCATACTGCTAAGGCACGAAGGCCCGATCGCGTTTGAGCGATCGGGCCTTCGGAACCTAACCCCTAACCCCTTCCCGAGCGGGAAGGGGAACCGGATGCCCGCGCGGGAAGGGGAACCGGAATCAACCCTCTGTTATTTCGCGAGCTCGGTTGCGCGCGTCTCGCGAATGACGGTTACCCGAATCTGGCCCGGGTACGTCATGTCGGTCTCGATTTTGCGCGCGACGTCGCGCGCCAGCATCGAGGTGTCCTCATCCGAGATCTGCGACGGCTCGACGATCACACGCATCTCGCGCCCGGCCTGCACGGCGAAGCATTTCTCGACGCCCTTGAACGACTTGGCGATCGTCTCGAGATCCTCGAGGCGCTTGACGTAGCTCTCGAGCACCTCGCGCCGGGCTCCCGGACGCGCGCCCGAGAGCGCATCGGCCGCGTCGACGAGCGGCGCGAGAATTGTCTCGGCTTTGACTTCCTCGTGATGCGCCGCGATCGCGTTTACTATTTTCGCCGACTCGCCGTACTTGCGCGCGATCTCGCCGCCGATCAACGCGTGCGAGCCTTCGACCTCATGCGTCAGCGCCTTGCCGATATCGTGCAGCAGGGCGGCGCGGCGCGCCTGCTTTTCGTTGAGCCCGAGCTCAGCCGCCATCGCGCCGCAGATGAACGCCGCTTCGATCGAGTGCATCAGCACGTTCTGCGCGTAGCTGTAACGATACTTGAGCATCCCGAGCAGCTTGACGAGCTCGGGATGGATTCCGTGCACGCCGACCTCGATAATCGCGCGCTGGCCGGCCTCGCGAATCGATTCCTCGACCTGCTGCTCGGCCTTGCGCACGACTTCCTCGATACGCCCGGGATGGATGCGGCCGTCCGAGATGAGCTGTTGAAGTGCGACGCGCGCTATTTCGCGGCGAATCGGGTTGTGGCACGAAATTACGACCGCCTCCGGAGTGTCGTCGATAATGATATCGACGCCGGTGGCCGCCTCGATCGCGCGGATGTTACGTCCTTCGCGGCCGATGATGCGGCCCTTCATCTCGTCGTTGGGCAACGCGAGCACCGAGACAGTGCGCTCGGCGACGAACTCGCCCGCCAGCCGCTCGATCGCAATCGCGACGACTCGCTTGGCGCGGCGGTCGGCCTCTTCGCGCGCCTCTTCCTCGACGATTCGAATGTGCTTGGCGGCGTCGGTGCGCGCCTGCCCGATCATCTCTTCCATCAGCGAGCGCTTGGCTTCCTCGCGGGTCAGGCCGGCGACGGCTTCGAGCTTGGTGCGCGCCTCGTCGATATGCGCCTGCAGTACTTCTTCTTTGTCGGTGAGACTTTTCTCGCGGGCGCGCAAGCTCTGATCGCGCCGGTTGAGGTCGGCTTCGCGCCGCTCGAATGCTTCCTGGCGTTTTTCGAAAGTCTCCTCGCGAGCTTCGAGTTTCTGTTCGATCGCGGCGATTTCGCGCCGGCGATCGCGCATCTCGCGTTCGGCGTCGGCCTTCGCGCCGACCACCATGTCCTTTGCCTTGAGTTCTGCCTCCTTTACTACTAACTGGCTCCGTGTTTGAGCCTCCTTGGTTATTTCCTCGGCCTGAGCGCGCGCGGCCTCCAGGTTAACGGCGTCCTTACGCTGTTTCGTTATTCCCCAAATGAAAAAGACCGCGCCACCAACTATGAATCCCAGGATTGCGGTGATTAGTGCCACCCGGGTTTACCTCCTTCGTCCGCGTTCGGCGAGCTGGCAGTGGCGCTTCGCAGGCTCGATGAACTGCGGACTCGGTCACAATGTAGTTAAGCCGCCGGTCGAGTCCCGTCTCGGGGATTCGATCGAGCAGCTGGAATGAGTAAGCGAGCCCCACACTGATCGCTTCGCGGCCGAGCTGGCCGATAAAACGATCATAATGACCCCCGCCACGGCCCAGTCGCTGTCCTTCGAGTCCGAAGGCGACGCCGGGAACACAGACCAGAACTTTCGCGAACTTTTTGCTTTTGCTGTCGAGCGGCTCCAACGAGTCGTACGGCTCGAGGATTCCATAGGCACCGCAGACGAGCTCGGAGCAATCTCGAACCCGTCGCGCGACTATCGTGTGCGTGGCCGCGTCGACGCGCGGATAGAAGACGGCGCGCCCCGATTGCAATGCGTCAGCCAGGATACGGTCGGTCGAGACTTCGTTGCCGAGCGCGGCGTAGAGGACGACGGCGGCCGCGTCGCGATAGAGCGCGCTCGCGAGCAATTGCTGCTCGACGATCAGCGACGACGCCGCCGCGCGCTCAGCGGGGAGCGCGTCGCGGCATGCGATCATGATCGCGCGAAGATTTTTCTTTTCATCCGCCACAGTCGTTGCCATGGCGGGAGCGGGTCTAACTGCTCGATTGCGGCGTTTCGTTGCCGTCACGCGCGCGTGTGGTTGTCGTTCTCGAACCGGCTGACAGCCGGCCTGTATCCGCGAAACTTTCTATCGCGAAAGCCTTCGTTGCGGTTGAAAAATATTGCACGGGCCTCATGCTGGTAAGCACCGCGTTTAGGCCGCTTTCGAGATCCACAATTCCCGCCCCCGTCCGAAATCGGTCACCTCTCGGATGCCGCGCGCCGTTGCGACGATTGATACTCATCGTCATTCGCCGTCGATAGCCGCGGTCAGCCGTTTATTCATCGCCGCGATTCGATCCACCAGCTCCTGATGCTCCCGGCGCAGGTGTTCGAGCTCCTCGGCGAAATTTAACGCAGCCAGGATTGCCAGGTTCACTGAATTGATAGTCTGGCTCCCGGCGCGGATATCCTTGATCTTCCCGTCCACCGTCTCGGCCAGGGTCCTGATCCACTCATCGCCGGCATCGCTGGCGACGGTCAGGCTTTGTCCCATGATCTGGACGTTGACGCCCTTCATAATCTATCCAAGATCGATCCCGTCGAAGCGGGTGAGGATTTTTTCGATCCTGACTCGCACGTCGTTGCGCTCATTTTCATGCTGTAGACGCTCAGCGCTCAACTGCTTCACCTGGCCGGCCGCGTCAGCATACCTTTTTTCGGTTTCCGCGAGCTTCTGCGCGAGTTGCTCATTTTCCTTGCGCAATTGCTGGATACGCGCCACCGAAGCCTGAATTCGTTCGTCTAGTTGTTTTAAGACATCTGTCGCCATGAGGGAAAATCTTCTACCTTTAGTTTAATTTTTGATAAACAGGCCGTCAAGCTGCATAAGAGCCGCTCGAACTCTGCTCTCCTGCGTCGTCACTTGCAAACAACGCGTCGACAAATTCGCGCGCGTCGAACTCGCGCAAATCCTCGATCGCCTCGCCCAACCCCACAAATCGCACCGGAATCTTAAGGCGCGCCGCCACCGCGACCACCACCCCGCCCTTCGCCGTGCTGTCGAGCTTGGCGAGCACCACACCGGTCAGCGGGACCGCGTCGCCGAAAATCGCCGCCTGGCTGAGCGCATTCTGACCCGTGTTGGCGTCGAGCACGAGCCAGGTCTCATGCGGGGCGCCGGGCAACTCGCGCGCGACCACGCGGGCAATCTTCTTGAGCTCCTCCATCAAATTGACCTTGGTCTGCAGGCGGCCGGCGGTATCGATCAGCACCGTGCGGGTCTTGCGCGCGACCGCGGCCCTGACCGCGTCGAAGGCGACCGCGGCGGGATCCGAGCCTTGCGATTGCTTGATGATGTCGGCGCCGGCGCGGTCGCACCACACCTCGAGCTGCTCGATCGCGGCCGCACGAAACGTATCCGCCGCCGCAACGATCACACTGCCGCGCTCGCTCTTCAGCCGCGCGGCGAGTTTCGCGACGGTGGTGGTTTTGCCGACGCCGTTGACGCCCACCAGCATGATAACCAGCGGCGCATCGCCAGAGTCGGCGGGCGCGCGATCCGCGGACATCATGATAGCGGCGATTTCGGCCTTGAGGGCGTCGCGGATAGCGTCGGGGCGGTTGTCGTTGCCGAGCTTCGCGCGGACCGCGGAGGTAATCTTCATGCTCGCGTCGACGCCAACGTCGGCGGCGATCAGCGCTTCCTCGAGGCCCTCATATATTTCGTCGATCTTCGCGCTGCCGGTCAGCGCGGCCCTGATGCGCGCGAGGAAGTTTTCGCGCGTCTTGCGCAGTCCGAGGCCGATACGCACCGGCTCGCGAACGGTCGGTGGCGGCGCCGCGACAGGTTGAGCAGGCTCGGGCGCTGTAGGCTCGGCGACTTCGGGCGTCGGTTCGGCAGTGAGCTGCTCAGGCGGTGGAAGCTCGACTTCCGGCGCTGATTCGACTTCGGGCGCTGATTCAACTTGCAGCGGACGCGACGGGCGCGCCTTGCGCAGGCTCCACTGAATCAGGATTCCAATGGAAACCAGGCCCGCTCCGGCGCCGGCAGCGATAGTTAGAATGAGTACAATAGCGAGCGGAGTCACAGTTGCATCGTCCGGGAAAAATCCTGAAGAACTTCGGTTGGAAAGAATAACAGTCGCGGTCTCTTTCGGAAACTAGCCCGCGTTTGCTGTGGGGAGCAGCCTGAGTGCGTTTGTGATGCACCCGCAGAACCCTCACCTACCGGCGGCTGCGTCCGCCGGCCTCCTCTCCCGTAAAAAGAACGGGCGAGGTAAAAGCCAGACCCGCCCCCGTTCCATACCCAACTAGTTCTAACAGGCCGTTAGGCCGCATCTTTCTCTTAGTACTGGGTGCAGGGGTCACCCCTGCCCAAGGAAGCGTGAAACCCACGGCGGGTTTCACATTCGATCACGTTCCTCGCTATAAGTGGGGTTGGGCCGCGACGAGCGCGCAAAAATCACGCGGACCCTCCATCGCGAAGGGAGATCTGTAAATGGCCAAGCTCAAAGGCAAAGTTGCAATCGTAACCGGCGCAAGCCGCGGAATCGGCAAGGCAATCGCCGAACTGTTCGCCAAGGAAGGCGCGAAGGTCGTGTGCTCCGCGCGCACGCTCAAAGAGGGCGAGCATCCGCTGGAAGGATCGCTCGAGACGACGGTCGCCGGAATCAAAAAGGCGGGCGGCGCGGCGGAGGCCGTCACCTGCGACGTCTCGTCGGAGGTCGACTGCGAGAAACTCGTCGAGGAAACACACAAGCTCTTCGGACCAGTTGACGTGCTGGTGAACAACGCGGCGCTGACGTACTTCATTCCGGTCAAGGATTTCCCCCCGAAACGCTGGATGCGCTCGTTCGCCGTTAACATTCACGGCCCGTTCATGCTCGCGCATCTGGTGCTCAAAGACATGATCCCGCGCAAGTCCGGATCGATCGTCAACATTTCGTCGGGCGCGGCGATTGGGCCCGGCCGCGGACCATACAAGAGCGCGACGGTCTTTCGCGGCGGGGTATGCTACGGCGCGGAGAAGGCGGCGCTCGAGCGCTTCACGCAGGGACTAGCTGAAGAAGTTTACGACGACGGAATCTCGGTGACGTGCGTCTCGCCGTCACAGGTCGTCGCGACTCCGGGCACCGTTCACCATCACCTGGTCAGCGGACCCGACGACCCGAGCGGCGAGCCGGTCGAATGGATGGCGCAGTCGGCGCTCATCCTCGCCACCGAACCGCTCGACAAGGTGACGGGACTGGTGACCTACAGTCAGCCGCTGCTCAAGCAGTTCGGCCTGATCGAAAAGGGCGTCGGCATCGGATTCGATCGCAAGGGCAGCGGCTACAGTTTGATCTAGCGGCGCACTTTCTCAGGCGGCTTGCGGGATTCGGAGCGAGATGATCCGTGACACGCCCGGGCGATCCATCGTGACGCCGTGAATCTGATCGGCGCGCTGCATGGTGCGCTGGTTGTGCGTGATCACAATAAACTGCGAGCGCTGCTTCAGCTCGGCCATCAGCGTGGTGAACGCCGCGAGGCTGAACTCGTCGAGCGGCGCGTCGACTTCGTCCATCACGCAGAACGGGCTGGGGTTGAGCAGGAACAGCGAGAAAATCAGCGCCATCGCGGACAGCGCCTTCTCGCCGCCTGACAGTAGGCCTATTTCCTTGACCTTCTTGCCGGGCGGCTGGACCAGCACGTTGACGCCCGCCTCGAGCACGTCGCCGGCGTCGGTCAGCTCGAGGCGTCCCTTGCCGCCGCGCAGCAGCTTGGGGAACAGCTCGGCGAAGTTTTTGGCTGCGCCTTCGAATGTCTCAGCGAAGCGTTTTCGAGCCTCGCGATTCAGATGCGTGATCGTTTTGGTCAGATCGTCGAGCGCGCTCTGCAAGTCGGCGCGCTCGGTGCCGAGCACGCCCGCGCGTTCCTCGAGTTCCTTGACTTCACTGTCGGCGGCCAGGTTCACCTCGCCGATTCGTTCCATCTTGGCGCGCAACTCGACGATTCGCGCGTCGTCATCGGCGGCGACTCTGCCGTCGAGCGCGGGAACTATCTCAGCCGCCATCGCGTCGAACTCGGCGCCGAATTTCTCGACGAACGCGCGCGCCAACTCTTCACTCAGCGCGCGGGCACGTTCGCGCTTGAGGCCGCAATCCGTAGCCTCGGCTTCCAGAGCCATCAGCGCTTCTTGCGCATGCTTGTAATCGGCGCGACGGGCTTCCAGCTCATGCTCGGAGGCGTCACAAGCGGCGCGCAGGCGCGCGAGTTCCGCTTCGAGTTCGGTCTCGCGGGCACGAGCCGCAACGTCGTGCGTTGATAGAGTCTCCAGTTCGCGCTCGAACTCGGCGTGTTCAGTGTGCGAGCGCTCGAGGTTCGCGCGATGCTCATCGATCTGCGCTTCGAGCGCGTCCGCTTCGCGCCGCGCGTGCGCAAGTTCTCTTTCGAGCGCATCGAGCCGCGACTTACGCGCCTCGACCTTGGACGCCGCTTCGAGCATCACGGCGCCGATCTCTTCCGCCGCCGCGCGCAACGTCGCGATCTCGGCGGCCATCACGCCCAGGCGCGCACGTGCCTCCTGCTCGATCTTGGCCAGCTCCTCCAGCCGCGCGTTTGAGGTGATCACGAGTTCCGCCAGCTCGCTGAGACGCCGGCGTGAATTGCCGCCGTGAGCTTCCGCCAGCGCGATCGACTGTTCGGCGCGGGCCATCGCGCCGCGACGCTCGATTGCCACCCGCTCCGCTTCGCGCGCGCTGCTTCGTCCATTCTTCAGCTCGGCGTCGGCGCGCTCGCGTTCGGCGCGAACCGACGCGAATTGGCCGACGCGCGTGCGATGCTCCTCTTCCGCGCGCGCGAGTTCGCGCGTCTCCGCTTCGATCGCGGCGAGGTCTACGGCAGCGTGACTGTCTTCGGCGCTGCCGCCGCTGATCATTCGACCCGGCATTACGAGGTCGCCATCGCGCGTCACAAAAACCGTCCCGTGACCGTTGAGATTCGACGCCGCCAGCGCGGAATGCAGATCGTCGGCGAGCATCACGTGACCAAGCATCGCCTCGGCGACCGGCGAGAAGCGCGATTCGATTTCGAGCATCTCGACCAGCCGTCCCGCGATACCGGGCGCGTCGATCGCCGGATGAGCCGCGACGACGGCGTCGGGTTCCTGCACGAAGTCCATCCGGCCCGCGCGATTCTCTTTGAGAATTTCGATCGCGCGCAGCGCAAACTGCGGCGATTCGACAATCACCGCGTCCATCCGATCGCCGAGCACGGCTTTGAGAGCCGGCTCGAGCGCAAGCGGCGCGCGCACGACCTGTTTTAGGATCGAGGGATCGACGGCGGGACGATCGCCGTTGAGCGATTCAAGAATCGCGCGGAGCCGCAGGTCGACGCCATTCCCCGAATGATTGGATTGAAGCTCGCCGCGCGCGACCAGCACGCCGCGCAGCGAGTTGACGCGCGCCGTCAGATGGTCGAGCGCGGTGCGCGCTTCGATCTCGCGCTCGGCCGCTTCGCGCCGCGCGCCTTCGAGGTCCGCGGCGACCGCGCGCGACGCTTCGAGATCCGCTTCCGCCGCGCGCATCGCGTCGCGCGCGATTTCGAGCGCCGATGCCAGCGCGGGCGCTTCGAGCGTGGTCGCTTCGAGGCGCTTTTCGAGGTCGGCGCGCTCGCCCGCCAGATCGCCAAGCCGGCCGCGAATCACCGCGGCCTCGCGAACGACGTCGGACAGGTCGTCCTTGCATTCCTCGCCGCGGCGCTCCGCATCCTTGAGTTCGTGATTGGCCGCTTCGTGCTTGTGCGAGATTTCGTTGAGTGCGGCGTCGGCGTCGCCGCCGCCGGCTGCGATTTCGCGCGCGAGTATCGCGCCCGCTTCGGCCCGATTCGCACGCGCCTGCGTCGCGCTCGAATCCAGCTCGACGAGACGCGCGCCCAGCTCGATTTCGAGCTGCGCGGTCGCGTCGAGCCGCCGCTGCAAAAACGCGCGCGTGCGCGCGCGTTCATTCGCGCCGGAATGAAGATTCTCGAGCTCGCGCTGGGCGCCGCCCAGCTCCGAGCGCGCCGATTGCGCGGCCGACGCCGCGCCCTCGACCTGCTCGCGTATCGCGGCGGCGCCGGCGCGCGCGCCGTCGAGCGCGTTCTTCAATTCCGCATCGCGGCCGGTCTGGACGGCCAGCTCTTCGCGCTGATCGATCAGCCGCCGTGCCGCCGAATAACGTTCCAGCTCGCCGAGTTCCGCCTTGACAACTTTGTAAGTCTCGGCCTTTTTGGCCTGCCGGCGCGCGAAGCTGAGCTGCCGCTCGATTTCGCTGAGCACGTCGTCGACGCGCGCGAGATTTTCCTTCACGCGCTCGAGCTTGCGCTCGCTCATCTCGCGCCGGCCCTTGAACAGCGACAAGCCCGCGGCTTCCTCGACCAGAGTGCGCAGCTCGTGCGGCTTGGCCTGGATAATCTCCTCGATTCGGCCCTGCTCGACCAGCGAGTAGCCGCGGCTGTGAATCTGCGCCGCCATGAAAAATTCGGTGATGTCTTTCAGGCGGCACGGAATCTTGTTGAGCAGGTATTCCGACTCGCCGGAGCGGTATGCGCGCCGCGTCACGGCGACTTCGCTGAGCGCGGAATATGGCTCTGGAAGCTGGCTGCCGTCTTCGGCCTCGAGCCCGAGCGAGACTTCGGCCATCCCGGCGGCGGGATTCGACTCGTTGCCGGCGTAGATAAGGTCCTCGACGCTTTTGCCGCGAAGGCGCGTGGGCGCCTGCTCGCCGAGCACCCATCGGATCGCATCGACGACGTTGGACTTGCCGCATCCGTTGGGACCGACCACCGCGGTCATCCCGGGTGCGAAACTTATCGTCGTCGAATCGAGAAAGGACTTGAAGCCTAGTAATTCAAGGCTCTTAAGACGCATGCTGTCTCCGCCTCCACCACACAACCACCTCTCGCAGCTTATCGCAAAGTACCCTCAGAGGGTCAAGAGGATACGCAACATATCGTGGGTCGAGTAGAGGAGTATCCACAACGCGTCGTGGAAGAGTTGGCGGAAGCAGAACTTGATTGTATGTGAAACCCACCGTGGGTTTCAGACTTCCTTGGGCAGGGGTGACCCCAGCACCCAGTATTAAGAAAAGATGCGGGACTTCGTCCCTGTTCGAAGGGTTAGATCAGTCCTGTATGAGCTCGGTGTTCCAATACGCGCTGTCGACCTGCGACAGGTACGGCATCCATTCGCGGTAGCGGCGCAGGCTGAACATCTCGGACGAAAACGGCGTCCATTCGGGGCGGCGCGGGCGGCGGAACAGATGCATCCCGGCTTCGTCGGGCGTGCGGCCACCCTTGCGGCGATTGCAGTGATGGCACGAGCATACGATGTTCTCCCACGTCGACATCCCGCCGCGCGAGCGCGGGATAACGTGGTCCAGGTTCAGCTCGGTGCGCGGCAATTTCTTGTGGCAGTACTGGCAGGTGTTGCCGTCGCGGGCGAAGATGTTGAAGCGCGAGAATCGCACGTGACGCTTGGGCACGCGCTCGTAAACCGTCAGCAAAAGGACGCGCGGCACGCGGATGAAGCCGTTTACGATCCCCAGCCGCTCATGCTGGACTTCAATCGACAAATCGCGCCAGCTGTCGAAGTCGAAGGTGTGGTACTGCTCGTCGACGGCCTTGGCAACGCCCTGATAAAGCAGCGCAAACGCGCGTTTTACCGACGTAACGTGAACGGGGAGGTACGAGCGATTGAGAACCAGGACCTTGCTGTTGAGCAGGCCCGCTCCCGGGAGACTGGGCGCAACCATGTCGGCCGCAGCAGACATCCCCATGACGAGTATCGGCCCCAAGATCGCATGTCAAGATACCCGTGGATTAAAAGCCCGTTATTGATTCGTTTATGAAGCTTGCTTGCGGAGGTCGGGCGTGCCTCGTATGATCCTGAGCAAGTTGGCGACGCAAAGGGTAAAACGATGTACCACTGGACGCGGGCGTGCTTTTGATCGCTCGCGAGGCACGCGCGACAACTCCCGGCGCATCATATCTTCACATTCCGTCGCATCGGATCCGCCGGAATCGAGAGTAGATCTGTGAAACGAGAAATCGCAATCAATGCGTCCGCACTCGAGGTGCGGGTCGCGCTGCTCGAAGATAACGAACTCGCGGAATTCTACCTCGAGCGCAATCGCCAGGTCGGACTCGCGGGCAACATCTATAAGGGCAAGGTCACGCGCGTGCTGCCCGGGATGCAGGCGGCGTTCGTCGATATCGGGCTTGAGAAAGCGGGCTTCCTGCACGTCTCGGATTTTCATGACGGAGTCTCCGCGCTCAACACCGTGGCGGAAGTGCTCGGTGAAGAAGACGTCGAGACCGAGCCGATTGGCGACCACGAATTTGCCGACGCGGAGCCGAGCGCCACTGACGAAGCCGCCGCCAACGTTAATGGCAACGGCGACGGAAGCGCGCCGCGGCCGTCGCGCGGACGGCGTCGTGGCGGTCGAGGACGTGGGCGCAGCCAGGCGCCGAATCGGTCGCGGCTGCCGATCGAGCAACAACTGCATCGCGGCCAGGACATCATCGTTCAAATCGCCAAAGAGCCGATGGGCACCAAGGGCGCACGGCTCACGTCCTCGATTTCGCTGCCGGGACGTCACCTGGTGTACACGCCGACCAGCAATCACATCGGAGTGTCGCGGCGAATCGCGAGCGCCGAGGAACGCGCGCGCCTGCGGGCGGACGTCGGCGAACTTAGGCCACCGCAAGGCGGGTTCATCGTGCGCACCGCTTGCGAAGGCGTCAGCCGCCGCGAAATCCAGCGCGACGTCGCCTTTCTGACCAAACTGTGGAGCTCGATTCTGCGCAAGAAGGAGAGCATGCCGCCCGCCTCTATCCTGTACAGCGACCTCGACGTGGCGCTGAGAATCGTGCGCGACCTGTTTTCCAGCGAAGTGGACCGGCTATGGTGCGACGACCCGACCACCTACAGCCGGATCGTGCAGTTCGTGCAAAACTATATGCCGCGCTTGCGGGCGCGCGTGTCGCTGCATGACGGGCCGCAGCCGCTGTTCGATCGGTTCAATATCGAACCGCAAATCGAGCGCGCGCTGGACCGCAAGGTCTGGCTCAAGTCGGGCGGCTACCTGGTTTTCGATCAAGCTGAAGCGCTGACCGCGATCGACGTGAACACCGGCCGCTTCGTCGGCAAGCGCAGCCAGGACGACACCGTCTTCAAGACCAACCTCGAAGCGGTCGAGGAAGTAGTCAAGCAACTGCGGCTGCGCAACATCGGCGGGATCATCATCGTTGATTTTATCGACATGGAGCGCGAGGGCGATCGCAAGAAAGTCAGCGACGCGCTGGCGACTGCGCTCAAGCGTGACAAGGCGCGGACCTCGGCGCTCAAAATTTCGGAGCTGGGCCTCGTCCAGATGACGCGCAAGCGCACTCGCGAGAGCCTCGAGAAACTGCTGACTGACAACTGTCCGCGATGCGACGGGCGGCGCGTCGTCAAATCGGTGCCGACGATGGCCGCGGAAGTGCTGCGCGGGATTCAGCGCGAGGCGGTCTCGAAGTCCGCGGGCGATATGCTCATAGTCAAGCTCAATCCCGAAGTCGCGCGCTACCTGTACGATCACGGCGCGAAGGATCTCGAGACGCTCGAGCAGCGCCTTTCGACCAAGATAGTACTGCGCTCGAACGACGGCCTCGAACTCGGCGCATTCGAACTAGCCCGCGCCCCAGCCGCCGCTTAGCCGCGATCTCTGAATAGGTGCAATCACTGAGCGGTGAGAAGCTGAGGAGTGCTGAGCTTTTCGATGGCTCCAGCACCGTTAAGTTATGTGGATTGATGAATTCATCAAGCATTTGAGCGGATCCGTTCAAGAGGACATTGACTTCGAAAGAGCATTTTCGATCAAGAACGCGAATCTACCTCGCTTCGTATACAAGTATCGCAGGTGCAATGACTACGCCTTTGACAATCTGAAGACAGACACGGTCTGGCTGACCTCGGCGAGCAGTTACAACGATCCGCACGATTGCGCTATCACGCTTTCATTCAGACAATTGAACGCTGCTATCGTTAAGATGAAACTCGAAGAGTTGCCGTATTATTCCAAGCTCCGGACAATGGTTTCGGAAGAGGAGCTGAATGCGGCCCGCCTTAGTAGCGATCCGGTCCGACAAGTTAGCAAACTTCTGTTAAGAAGTACTAAAGATTTGCCCGAAGACAAGCTCCCTGCAATGTTGCAATCTTTGGAAGATGCGGTGGAGCATGTTAGCAGACCCACGCTGGAGCGGGCGAGAAAATTGGTCCAGGACAACACGATGATATGCTCATTCAGTGCGGTTCACGATTCGATAATAATGTGGGGACATTACGCACAAGATCACAAAGGCTTTTGCATCGAATATGATGTTCTTAACAGCTTCGACCATATTCGCCGCCGTATGCTTTGTCCGGTCGTCTATTCGAACGACCTATTCGACGCGACTAAGTACTTCGAAGCTGCGATACTATACCCTACGAAATTCAACAATACCTTCGCCGTAGTGGCTGCACTATACAAGTCACCCGAGTGGAAGTATGAACAGGAATGGCGCCTTATATACCCAGGTGGAATCGTGCCAACGGGCAACTACGCGATGGGAACTCCTAGCCGCGTTTTCCTCGGAAGCAGAATTGCCGATGCCGACAGGATGCAGCTGACGGCGATTTGCCGCGCGAATAAGATAGAGTGTCATCAAATGCGGCTATCTGCGAATTCGTTCAAACTTGAATCCGAACCTTGTTGAGGTGTCGCTGTTTTTCCACCACTTGGCGCGCTACCTGTACGATCACGGCGCGAAGGATCTCGAGATGCTCGAGCAGCGCCTTTCAACCAAGATAGTGCTGCGCTCGAACGACGGCCTCGAGCTCGGCGCGTTCGAGCTCGCCCGCGCCCCAGCCGCCGCCTAGCCTTACCGGGCCGCCACGCCCAAATATCTCACGCGACCTCCGCGGGCTCACCTACCTTGGGATGAGCTATAGTACTGCGCGTGGTGAACAGCAGAAAAGCCCCTCTGACCATCGCACCCGCGCAAAGCGCGAGTCCCGCGTGTCCCAGGTAACTATACCGCATGAACATACGGCCCTGGAAAATCGTAAAGGGCAGCGTTGTGATGAGAAACCATGCGAAACCGAAAGCTATCAGCCGCAGATCCTGAGTCTTGAGAGACTTAGGGAACAAGAACAGCGCTCCTTCCGACACAATCAAAACGCAAAGAATCAGGCGCATATACAGCGTGCCGGCGAGGTCGGCCACGTTCCGAGGCATTACGAAGTCTCCCAGCGGTGTGAGTAGCCAATTCGAAAAGTCGAGAAGGTGCGCCGCGTAGTTAGTCAGCACGTTCGAGACTGAGAAGTCGTAGCCAAAGCCGGTCGGCTGATTGTGTGAAAGTGGCCGCAGCACAAGCACGAATAGTATCACCCACGAAATCGCAATCGCAGGATGCACCAGGTATGGACGACTAACGATCTGGTCGTCGAACAACTTGCCATAGACGATCAGCAGCGCGGGCAGGACAATCGCCGACTCCTTGCTGAATAGAGCCAGGACGAATGCTAGCGCTGATAGAGTTAGCAGCCGCGAGCTATCAGACTTACGGGACCGAATGAACAGGTCCACTGAAAGTATCGTGAAGGACACGTAGAGTAATCCTTGAAACTCGCACGTGTGTAAGACCACTTCGACCATCGCCAGCCTCGAGGAGAACAGCACCGCCGGAATGGTTGCCCACCAGCGACCCAGGAAAGACTCAGCTAATCGGCATAGGAGCACACCATTTAAGATCACGAACACGAGGTTGATAAAGTGATAGGCCTCGACTCGATCAGCCAGCGCCTTGCTACCCAGGTAGTAGTAAAGATTGGTGGTGAGCGGCCGATAGAGACCAGGCCAAGGTCCAGTCTGTACGAAACAGTCGAGCAGACTGTGGATACGCTCGACGTTATACCGGAAGAAAATCCCGTCTTCCCACTGCGCTACGTGCCAATTCTCAACTATCCTCAATCCGTGGGCCGCCGCGAGTCCTGCCGCGCAAAGGACCGCGACCATGACGTAGATCAGCGTGCTTTGAAGGCGGTCGATCTTCAATCCTCGTGGCATTTTTGACAAGCCGAGGCTCCGGCTCAGCAGACGCCCGGGGCCGGAGTCATCGGACTCTGGCCACTAGACCAACCTTACGCGCCCGATGGCAAGGCTCGGACAATCGCGTTGCGCGCGGCAGAACGGGAAACTTCGGGCGGGAACGTTTCTGGCACGTTTCGACACCCAAATGCAATTGACTCCTAGAAACTAATCTGAGACAACTAGCAACTGCGGGAAGGTCAGATACTTTAATTAAAGACGCCAAAGGGATAACCGGCGTTGCTAAGCAAAGGGGGGCTCCCATGGGACAAATTCGAAGTCTCAACTGTCCTTTGAGACGTCGCAACACATGAATTCGCCGCGTGGCAAGGGGCGATTCGCGACGCTCATGATCCTCGGCGCCATCGCGTCGGGATTGCTGGGCGTTGCAATGCTCATCGCGCTGCTTGCTTCCCCGCGCGTTGTCCAGGCGCAATTGCCGCAGCCGTCTCCCGTACATCCACCCCGGTCTCGTCCGGTTAGCGCCCCCGGTTGGCAGCCTGCGCCGCAGCTGGCCACGCCTCCATCCGTTTCGGCGCCCGTACCCGGCGGCATCGGCGTGACCTCCGGCGTATGGACGCCGCTGAACAATCAGCCTTACATAGACAATCCCGGTTTTTACCCAAACAGCATCTACTTGCTCACCGACGGGACAGTTCTGGCGCAGGATGGCAATCTGACCAACGTCGGCTGGTGGAAGCTTACCCCCGATAACACCGGCAGCTATATCAACGGGACCTGGAGCCAGGTGGCGTCGCCGGGACCTTGCCCCAACGGTTATCCGGGCGCGTCCGCAGACACGGTTTACTCACCGCTTTATTACGCCTCCGCCGTGCTGCCTGACGGCCGCTTCGTCATGATCGGCGGCGAAGGCAATTACAATTACACTTACGTTGACGGCAGCCCGTACGTTGAGACCAACCAGGGCGCCATCTATGATCCAGTCGCAAACAGTTGGACCTGCCTCACGCCTCCCACCGGTTGGACCGAGATTGGCGATGCCCAATCCGTCGTTCTGCCGGACGGAACGTTTATGGTCGCGCATATCTTCGACAACCAGGTCGCTACCTTCAACGCCGCCACAAACTCCTTTAACAGCCCCTTCACACCCGCTGGCAAAACCGCTGATTACAGAAATTCTGAAGAAGGATGGAACCTGCTACCGAATGGCACAGTCCTGACCCTGGAGATTTGGAACCTGAGTGAAAGTACCGATTCTCCGACTCCGGCCTTAACTTACAGTTCCGCCTCAAAGACCTGGAGCAGCGCCGGGATCGCGCCAGACCCCCTTGTCAACTTCACTATCGAGCCCAGTTCCGGCATGCCCTACTATGAAATCGGGCCGGCCATGCTGCGTCCCGACGGCACCGTCTTCGCCGAGGGAGCTACTGGCTACAACGACATCTACGACAGCAACACTGTTACTTGGACCAGCGGCCCAATGTTTCCAGTCGTGTCAGGGCAGCAATTGGAAGCGATGGATGGTCCATCGGCGCTGCTTCCCGACGGCAATGTGCTAGCCGCGGTTTCGACGACGGACTATGGACCTCCAACCTATTTCTTTGAGTTCGATGGGACCAGCCTGACGCAGGTGACGAATCCAGCTTTCGTTGAGGAATGCGCTTCGTACGACGGGCGCCTGCTGCTGCTGCCCACGGGTCAGGTTATGTACACCAATTGCTATGGCGGCTATGTCACCCTGTACACGCCCGCCGGAACTCCCAACCCATCATGGGCCCCGACCATCACGAATTCGCCGTCGCAGATAACTCCCGGCGGAGCGAACTACCAAATTACCGGCACGCAGTTCAACGGACTGTCGCAAGCGGTCAGCTACGGAGACGACTACCAGGCCGCGACCAACTATCCCTTGGTGCGAATCACCAACAATGCGACCGGGCACGTCTTTTATGCGCGTACGCACAACCACAGCACGATGGCGGTCGCGACCGGCAGCACCTCGGTCTCTACGCAATTCGATGTTCCCGCCGACCTCGAGCCGGGTCCGAGTACCCTGGTTGTCGTCGCAAATGGCATCGCATCTCAGCCCGTCGCTGTGAATATGTCCGGCCCGACTGCGACTCCCACCGCCACCGCGACCGCGACGCCGACTGCGACCTCGACTGGCGGCGGAACGGCGACTCCGACTGTGACCGCTACCGCAACGGCGACCGGCACGCCGCCTGCGACTGCGACAGCAACAACAACCGCAACACCAACGGCTACTGCGACCGCAACGACGACTGCGACCGCAACGACGACAGCCACTCCAACTGCCACGCCGACGTCGGTGCCGGTGACGCTCAAGATCACGCCGAGGGCGCTGAAGTTTTCGACGACCATGGTCGGAACGACGAGTAAACCGAAAATGGTAAAGGTGTCAAATCCCAAGGCCAGCAAGAAACATCCGGGGCTGCCGGTGTCGATCGAGATGATTTCCGATCCTTCGGCGTTCAAGCAGACCAACAACTGTCAAGCGAGTCTCGCGGCAGGCGCTTCGTGTGCGATCACTGTGACGTTTGCTCCGAGTTCGGCAGGGCAGCAGAGCGGAACGCTGATGATTACCGACAACGCCAACGGCGGCACGCAGAGGGTCCCTGTGAGCGGTACGGGGAAATAACCAGGGGGAGTATCTTGAACCCCTCAGGGCGCCGTAACCATATCATGGGCAATCATTAAGGCTCTACCCATGTTATATTTTGCGTTTGCAATGAATCGCGAGTCGTAGGAATATCTGTGCGACCGTTGTAGACCAAAAACCAAAATAGAGGGTAGCTGCAAAAGGAGGGGATATGCGCGCTTCCGGCACTCGATGGTTCATGGTTCTCGCCGCGCTCCTGCTCGTAACGCCGGGGCGAGCATCATCGATGCCGCCAGTTTCCGCGATGGTGCGGGTGCCGGGCCACGTCCTGCCCGCGTTGGCGAGGGCGACTAAGGTCGCGCCGCAGAGGGACGAATCAAATGAGCCGATCACGCTGACGATCGTTTTGAAGCGTGACGATCAGGCCGGGTTCGAGAAATATCTGCACGAGATCTACGACCCGCATTCGAAGAATTTCCATCACTACCTGACCCAGCGGCGGATCGCCGATCGTTTCGGTCCCTCGCGTGCGGATTACGACGGCCTTCTTCGCTACATGCGCGCGCACGGTTTCACGTTGACGCAGGGCTCGAAGAACCGGTTGACCCTCACGGTGCGCGGGATTCGCGCGGCGGCCGAGCGCGCGTTTGATGTGAATATCCGCGAATATCGCATCGGCCAGCGGGAATTCTACGCGAACGCCGAAGACCCAGCCCTCCCTGCAAGTCTGGCGAGCCACGTCCAGGCGATTGCAGGCACCTCCGACTTCGCCAGGCCGCATCACGCAGTGGCGGCTATCGTTCTAGCGCTTGGTTTGATCTGTTGGTCGGAAATAGGCCTTCCCGGATACAATAACGCACTCTGTCCCGTCGCAATATGCTTTACCGTGTTCGAGGCGGCCGCTGCCGCCGCATGCCCTGTCTGTCAAATCCCCAACAATTCGGCAGCCTCGCTTGCGAAAGCTTGCAGTTCGTCCCCATCACCCGGGGCGTCGCAGCTCTTGGGTGAATCTCTGAGCGCTCCCTCGCTCCCGAGCGAGGTCGGTGCTGGCCAAAAGATTGGCCTCGTCGAGTTCGACAACTTCCACCCTAGCGACGTGTCCAACTATATATCGCTCATAGGAGCCCCGGCGACGGAGATCGCGAATCTTAGCGAAGTGAATGTGAACGGCGGCGTCTCCCCGGGCTCTGACGAGGACGAGGTCTTGCTGGATATAGACGCGGAATTGACTTTGGCGCCAGGTGCACAGACCGTCGTGTATGATGCGCCGTTCGCCGGCGCGGGCGGCAGCTTTCAGCCGGTTTTCAACCAGATGATCAGTGACGGGGTGTCGATCATCAGCAACAGTTGGGCGTATTGCGAAGATCAGACAACCCAGGCTGATGTCGACAGCATCGACTCCATTTTCCAGCAAGCGGCCGCCGCCGGAATCAGCGTTTTCAACGGCAGCGGCGACCGTGGAAGCACCTGCCTCGACGGAAGCGCGAACACGATCGGAGTACCCGCCGATTCGCCCAACGCGACCGCAGTTGGCGGAACATCTCTGACCGTTGCACCCGGAGGTACCTACCAGAGCGAGACCTGGTGGGACGGCCAGACCGCCACGCCCCCTACGGGCCAAGGTGGATTCGGCGTGAGCAAGTTCTTCGCTGCCCCGACATATCAAACCGGACTCACAGGTGGGCGGTCCGTGCCTGACGTAGTGGAAAACGCAGACCCCGCACATGGCATTGTAACCTGCCAAGCTGACGCGGGCGGCTGTCCGACTGGTTTGATGTACTCGGGCACGAGCGTGGCGGCGCCAGTGTGGGCGGCCTTCGCGGCACAACTGAACCAGCAGATGGGAAAAAACCTCGGCTTTCTTAACCCTCTGCTTTATCCCTTGGCTAACACTGACTCATTTCACGACGCGGCATCGATGGGCAGCGACATTGCCCACGTCGGCCTTGGATCCCCGAATCTGGACGCGCTTGGGCTTGCGCTGAGCGGGCAGAGCGCAGGGGCGGTGAGCGCTTCGGCGTCGATTGTCGCGCCCCTCGCACAAGCGGCATTACTCCAATCAGCGTTCGAGCAGGGCACTTCAGCGACTTATGTTCCCGCTGATGGCAGCTCAGACGCATTCGTAGTGGTGCAGTTGCTGGATGCAAACGGCCACTTGGTAGGCGGGAAAACGGTGACGCTCACATCAGATAGTGCAAGCGCCAAGATCACGCCATCGAGTGTAATGACGAGCTCGGCAAACGGCACTGCGCAGTTCACCGTTACTGACTTGAATGCAGAAAACGTAACGTTCACGGCGACGGATTCAAGCGATGGCATGACGCTCGCGCAGCAACCGATGGTTGTCTATGGTGTGCCCCCGGCTGCCGCGGCTGGTCTAAATGTGAACCCGACATCGCAGGCCGCCGACGGGATGAGCCCAGTTGATATTACCGTTACGCTCCAGGATTCACTCGGACGTCCCACCCCTGGCAAATTGATTCAGATCAATCAGACCGGTGGCGACTCGAACATCGCCGGGCCTACACCGCCAGTGACCAACTCGACGGGCCAGGTGGAATTCATGGCCACCGACACCAACAACGAAACGATTACGTATTCCGCGGTCGACGTGACAGATGGGAACCTGCCGTTTCCCACCACCGGAATGGCTACCTTCAGCGATGCGGTGGCCCCCGGATGTCAGCAGGTACAAAACGCAGCGCCGGGATTCGTCGTGCAGGCGTATGCGACCGGCTTTGTCGCGCAGCCCACGACCTACGGAGACGTGAATTTCGGATGCGGATTCGGAACCTACGGAATGGCGTGGGATGCTGAGGGAAATCTCTACGCCGGCGATTCGTTGAACGGCAATTTGTACAAAATTCCGCCGGGCGGAGGAGTCGCGGGACCTTCCACGCTGGTCAGCAACGTCGCCGAGGCTATCGGCGGACTGGCGATCGACAAGAATGGTAACCTCTACGCGACAATCCAGACCACTCCGGCGGGATTCAACAGCGGCTCGGTGGTTCAGCTCGATCCATCGACTGGCGCGATAATCAAAACTCTCGCATCCAACCTGACGTGCCCCGAGGCTCTTTCGATCGATCCGCTGAGCGGCGACCTGTTCACCGACGATTCGTGCAGCGGTAGCGGCTCCGACAATCCCTCGTTGTGGCGCATATCGGATCCATCCGGCCCGACTCCGACGGTCAGCGTGTACGCAACACTGCCGAACACTCCCAACGCGAATATTGGATTCGCTCCCGACGGCACGATGTACATCTGGGATTCCGGGCAGGACGTAATTGTGACCGGCACCAACGGGCCAAATCCCCCTGTCGTGACCATCGCGCCCAATCCCACCAATGCACCGCTTGGTTCGTCCTTTATCGGACTACTTGCGTTCGGCACGGCGAGTACCGGGGGCGCACAATACCTGATCACCAACCTTCCGTCCGACACCAGCGTCACGCCGACCGTTCTCGCCAGGACCGCGGTCGTCGACCTGAGCACTTCTCCGCCGTCAGTGGGTAACATCCTCGCGACGACCGGAACCCAGAACCTGGAAGTTGGCCCCAATGGATGCGTGTACATGGCGCAAGGCGTTGGCATCTGGCGCATCACAGACTCGACCGGCGCCTGTAACTACAATTCGTCGTTGTCGCTGACTCCTTCGGAGCTATCGACGAATCCCGCGCAGGGAACCAGCGTGAGCCTGACAGCACAGTTCCACGACGTCAGCGTTCCGGACGGAACGCCGGTGACGCTTGAAGTGTCCGGGGCAAATCAGCGGCTGCTCCAATCAAACGCCGCCAGTGGCGCCGCGTCGTTCAGCTATACCGGCGCGCATCAGGGCATCGATACGATCGTCGCCAGGGCAATCCTGAACGGCGCCTCGATAACCTCGAACCCCGCCGTCTATACCTGGGGACCCGGTACGGATCTGACCTTCCTGTCACTGAATCAGAGCCCAACCTCCGGCGTAGTGAGTCAAGCCGTCACGCTTACCTCGAATCTTACCGACATCTCGCAAAAGCCCGCGGTCGCGCTCTCGGGCGAGCAGGTGAACTTTAGTCTTGGGGATTCCGACTGCGAGGGCACCACTGATGCGAACGGTAATGCCAGCTGCCAGGTAACGCCGAGCAGCCCCGGGGTAACGACGCTCAGCGCGAATTTCGCTGGCGCCTCGCAATACAACGCGTCGAGCGATTCGCGCAGCTTCCGCGTGCTGCCCACGCCTACAATTCCGCCGGTCGCCGGCAAGCTGAAGATCTCGCCAAGTCGCCTGAACTTCGGGTCGGTGAACGTTGGATCAAACAAGGTCGATACGGTGAAAGTCACCAACGCGGGGAAGACCACGAAAAAGTCGAAGGCCTTGCCGATCGTCATCGAGATGGAAAGCGTGACGCCGTCGGAATTTGCGGTCACAACCAGTTGTGAGGAGCAGCTTGCCCCGGGCGCCAAGGGCGAGCGCCCCGGCACCTGCAACGTGCAGGTCACGTTTACACCGACTGCGGCGATGAAATATTCGGGCGACCTGGTGATAATGGACAACGTCGATCCGTCGTTGGCCAAGAAGTACCCGGCCCTGATGCAGAAGGTGCCGCTCACTGGAGCGGGTAAAGCGGCGAAGTAGCGGGGCCGCGCGCTATGTCGTGAAGCGGAAGAGCCGTCAGCCTTGTGCGGCGGTCTTCACCAGCAGGGCGAGGCCGCGCTCGGCGGCCTTGCTCGACAACTCCGACATCGCGTCGAGAAAATTGCGCTGGCCGCGCCAGAACGGAAAGCCTCCCAGCCGCCGGGCGAGCGGCGCCGCCTCACTGGAGAGCGCCACTTGTCCATAGCGATCGTCGGGAAACGGACGGCCGCGCCAAAAGACGTCTGGGTTGGCGGACGGAGCGCGAGTTTCTCGAACAGGTTCGGATTCGCCGACATCGGTGACCGAGGAGTGGGTCTGCGAGCCGCCGCTCTTACCCAGCATCGCGACGAATTGCTCGCGATCCATGCCGCGCAACTTGAATAGCAGGAACGGATCGCGGTCGAACTGCTCGGCCAACAGGTAGTAGACGGCGGCGATGTGTTTGCATGGATTCGACGGGTCGGGGCAGTCGCAGGAGGTGATCAAATCCGCGTCGCGCGCGGGGAACAGCGCGACGCCCGCGTCGGTGAAGCATCGCTCTGCTTCCGGCGGGAGCGCCGCAGCCATCAAGCGGGCCGCGATCGCAACCTTGGACGCCATCGCCCTGCCCACCTTTCGCCATTGCGCGATCGGAATGCGTCTCAGCTCGATTGTCACGTTGTAGGGAGTCGGCACCGAACCCAGCACCGTAGCTGTAACCTTCTGGTTGACGATCTCGAGATGCATCACCTGTCCACGCCGCGCGTATGACCGGCCCCGGTCCAGCCGCCGTCGTACCTGGAACGACTCGAGCGTCTGGATCCATCGCCGTCCCCACCAACTGGTGGCGAAGTCGCCCATCCGGCTGTTCGCGCGGATACCGCCGCGTGCGGGAAGCGGGTTCGAGGGCCCAAAGTTCCGATTGTTATTCCGATGTCGAGGCCCTCGAGGTCCTCGCCGATATTCACGCTCCATCGCCGCTCGTCTCCTCTTATCTATTGATCCTCGACCGCGTCGGGGCGCAGCGCGAACAGGTCGCGCAGTTCGTCGGTCGAGAGCTTGGTCACCCAATCCTCCCCGCCCCCAACGATCGTTTCGGCAACCGCGCGCTTGCGCTCGATCATCGCGTCGATCTTTTCCTCGAGCGTTCCCGCGCACAGGAATTTATGGACGAATACGTTGCGGCGCTGCCCGATTCGAAAGGCCCGGTCCGTCGCCTGCTGCTCGACGGCGGGATTCCACCATCGATCGAAATGAAATACCCGGCTCGCGGCCGTCAGGTTGAGCCCGGTGCCTCCCGCCTTGAGTGACAGCACGAAGATGGGCGGACTCGCGGCGTCCTCGGCCTGGAATCGCGCGACCATCTCATCGCGCCGCGCCTTGGGCACCGCGCCGTGCAGGAACAGCACCTCGCGCCCGAAGGTTGCCTCCAGATGACGCTTGAGGATCTCGCCCATCTCGGCGAACTGGGAAAAGATCAGCGCGCGCTCGCCCGCCTCGAGCACCTCCTCGAGCATCTCGACCAGCCGCGCGACCTTGCCCGAGCGGTCCGGAATCGCGGAGTTGTCTTTGAGGAAATGCGCCGGATGATTGCAGACCTGCTTGAGCTTCGAGAGCGTCGCGAGCACCATCCCCTTGCGCTGGATGCCGCTCGAGGATTCGAGTTCGGGCATCGCCTCTTCGACCACGGCGGCATAGAGCGACGCCTGCTCCCTTGTGAGCGTGCAATAGACCTTCATCTCGTTCTTGTCGGGCAAATCCGCGATTACCGTTTTGTCGGTCTTCAGCCGGCGCAGAATAAACGGCGCGGTCAGCTTCTTCAGATGATCGGCGGCCGCCTGGTCGCGCGAGGCCTGAATCGGCACGAAGAAATTCCGCTTGAACTCCGCCTGGGTGCCGAGCAGACCCGGATTAAGGAACTCCATCAGCGACCACAGATCGCCGACGTGGTTCTCGACCGGAGTGCCGGTGAGCGCGATACGATAGCCGCCCTTGAGCGCGCGCGCCGAGCGCGATTGCTGGCTATCGGGATTCTTGATGTTCTGCGCCTCGTCGAGAACGATTCCCGACCACGCGAGCTTGGCCAGTGTCGCGAAGTCGCGATACAGCAGGCTGTAGCTGGTGATCACAAGGTCGTGCGCGCCGGCGGCCTCAAGGAAGGGGGCTTCGTCTTTGGCGCGCGCGGTCCCATGATGCACCAGCACGGACAGCGCGGGTGTGAAGCGCGTCGCCTCATGCTGCCAATTGCCGATTACCGAAGTTGGACAGATGAGAAGAACCGGTGGTCTTCGCGATGGCGCCATCTCGCGCTCGCGCTCGATATGAACCAGGGTCTGGATAGTCTTGCCGAGTCCCATGTCGTCCGCCAGGCACGCACCCAGTCCCCATCGGCCAAGGAACCCCAGCCACCAATAGCCGCGCTCCTGGTAGGGGCGCAGCACTCCGCTGAAGCCGGACGGGATCGCCAGCTCCTCGACGCGGCCGTGTCCTTTGAGCTGCTCGAGCAGTGCGCTCATCCAGCCCTCTGCCGTGACGCCGCCGACTTCGACGCCGTCGAGGTCGGTCGCATCGAGCGCCATCCGCATCGCGTCTTGCGCGGTCATCCGGCGCGTTCCGCTCTCGAGCAGGGCGCTCGCGCGCGCAATCTCGTGGGCGTCGAGCAATACCCACTGCCCTCGAGCCTTGACCAGCGGCGCCTTGAGTCTTGCTAGCGCCCGCAACTCGTCGCGCGTGATTACCCGGTCGCCGAGCGCGGCCTCGAAGTCAACCGCGACGATTTCTTGCAGCGAAAGCTCGCCTCCAGCCGCCATTGCCGGCGACTTCACTCTCGCACGCACGCCAAGCCTCAGGCGCGATCCCCGGCTCGTCCATCCGGCGGGAAGCATCACGCCAAAGCCTGCCTGGTCGAGAAAATTCGCGTGCTCGGTTACGAATCTGACCGCGTCGGCGGCGTCGATTTCAGCGCTCTCGGGCATCGCGCCGCGCAGACTTCTCTCCACCAGCGGACAGAGCCGAGCCGCCTCGCCTAGCGATTGCAACAGATACTCCTTGACGTTGAATCCGCTCTGCTGACGGAACAGCTTCGCGGCATCGCCACGAGCCGACCACGCGTCGGAAGCCGGCAGCAGCAGGCTGGGATCGCGATGCGCCTGCAGAAGATAACGAATGCGCCAATGTCCTTCGCCGGGCATGATGCGATCATCCTGAGTGGCGCGGCCCGCCGTGCCCTGAGTGGCGCGGGCCGCCGTGCCCGCGTCCTCCGGCTCCTCGAGGCGAAAGCAGAGTCGAAACGGACTCGACGCGTTGAGCGCAACCGGACGCCACCAATCCTGGACGCGATGCTTCAGCTGCGCGAGCGCCGCGGAAGCGCCCTCGAGCCGGCCGTCCAGTTGTGTCAGTGCAGCCAGCCATTGTTCGTCGAGACTATCGTGCGGTGCCGACTGCGTTCGCATCCCCGCCGACCGCACCAAGTGGTCAACAGCGCCTTCGACGAACGTCTTGAGCAGAACGTCGGGCGATGGCGCTGGCGCGACTGGGTCGGTGGCGATTGCGCGGCATGCGTCCGGCATCGACGCTGCAAGCTCCGCCATCGCCCGCGATTCAGCATGCGACGGCACGGGACGCCATCGTGCAGAGAACTTGCCGCGCTCCTCGATGACATCCGGCAGGAAATGCTGGCGAGCAACCATCGCGCCGGCCACCCGCAGCGCCGCCACCCAGTACGCGAGATCTCCAGTCACGACGACGCCGGCTGCAAGCGTGCGTTTGCCGGCGCACGCGCATAGAAAATCGATCGTTGCGGGCCAGGCGAGCGTTACCGTCGTAACCCGCCACAGACGCAAGGCCAGACTATCGACGCTCGCAAGCGGCTCTGCTACCAGCGGACTCGACGCAAGCGGCAAGTGCTCGAGCGATGGCAGCAATATGACGGCCTCATGCGTCTGGCTGGCCGAGGTCGGAATTCCACTGGCGTGAATCGCGGCGACCAGCGCGTCGCGCGCATCGTAGGGTGAGAAGCGGTTGTGATCCAGCGCCGCATTAGCATGCGCTGGGACTTCGCGATGCTTCGAGGGCGGCGCGGAAGCGGAAGACGCGGCGCGCGTTTCGCCCCATAGCGTGAGATGCCCCGCCGCAAACGCGCCATGAAGAAGGATCGGTGCGGCGATCGAATCCGGGTGCGCGCCGCCGTCGGCTCGATGCCGCGGACCTTGCGACGCCGGCTCCTGCTTTGAAAGTTCCGCCTGCGCTTTCACCAACTCGACATCTCTCTAATTGATTCAGCTTGAAGGAAGCGGGCGCGCTTGACAATCTGCCGACCGGGACCGCCGTGTGCCGCGGGTGACAGCCTGCAGATAGTTTCGTTTTGTGCTGAATGGTAGATTAACGGGCGACGGACAGGCTCGATGGGGGAGGATATGTCGAGCGATTGGGGATCGGTCCATCGTCCTATACGGAAGATCAGTGTTCCGGGGGCACTCGTCGCGCTGCTCGGCGCAGCGATGGCGTTCAGCACGGCCGGATGCATCCTGCCGGTGCTTTCGGTCATACCGTCGGTAATCAGTCTCGCGCACGCGGCTTTTAAGGCCGGCAGCGACACGGACACCGACACCGATCCAAGAGAACAAGAAGCCGAGGCGGCCGCCGCGGAGCCGAGTAAGCCTGTTCCGAAGCTGACCAACGAAAATATGTGCCAGATGATGGCAATCGCGCGGCCCGACATGGTGTTGGTCGAGCTGCGCAAGAACGCCTCAGGCGCTCCGGAGTATCGCGAACTTCACCTGCTCAACTCCACCGACGAAGCGCACTGGAGTCCGGTTGCCGACAGTGAGACCGGCCCGAGCGGCTGGCTGCCAGCGGTGAATTTTCTCAAGATGGATTTCAAGCCATCGCTAACTAACGTAATTCCCGACGCGGGGACGTGCTACCTCGCGTATGTTCCGAGCTCTGTGGACCCGAGCGATCCCAACCAGGCGGAGCAGATCAAGTCGAGTCTCGGAGGCATGGGCACTTTTTCGTGGGCCGGACGACTGTACGTGTACAGTGTGGCGCGCACGGCGCCCTGCCTCGCCCCATCTTCGTAATCTCAGAGCGCTAATCGCGAGCGGAATCTCTGACCCGGTTGCGGCAGCGCAAGCCCGTGAGCTTGCTTGTTGAACAGTCCGGCGTAGGTATTGCCGCGACGTATCAGGTCCGCATGCTTGCCGGTCTCGACGATGCGGCCGCGATCCAGGACGACAATAAGGTCGGCGGTGACGGCACTGCGCAGGCGATGAGCGATAAGAAAGACCGTGCGGCCCTCCATCAAGCGTTCCATCGCGTCGTGAATCTGGTTTTCGGCTTCCGAATCCACCGCCGATGTCGCCTCGTCGAGAATCACTATTTTCGAGTCTTTAAGGAATGCGCGCGCAATCGCGAGCCGCTGACGCTGGCCGCCGGAAATCTTGAGCCCGCGCTCACCGATGATCGTATTGAGACCGTCGGGCAGCGTTTCGACGAACTCGCGAAGGTTTGCCATCTCGAGCGCCTGCGTCAGCATCTCGTCGGTCGCATCGGGGCGCGCATAGCGCAGGTTGTCGCCGATACTGGCGCTGAACAGCAGCGCGTCCTGCGCAACCAGCGCGATATGCTCGCGCAGTGACTTCAGCGTGTAGTGGCGCACGTCGCGGCCGTCGATCAGCACGCGTCCACGAGTCGCCTCGTAGAAGCGGGGGATCAGACTCGCCATCGTCGTCTTGCCGGCGCCCGATCGGCCGACCAGCGCGACCCGACAGCCGCCGGGGACGTGCAGATTCAGGTTTTCCAGCGCCAGCCCGTTCGACTTTCCGTGGTGTGGTTTGTAGCCGAAGGAAACATCGTCGAACTGAACCGTCCCGCTGCGCACGGCGAACGGACGGCTGAGCGCGTGATCGTTTATCTCGGGCTTCAGATCGAGGAACGCGAAGATTCGCTCGATAGCCGCCATCGACGCGGAAACCACCACCGACAGCTGCGCGAATCGTTCCAGCGGCAGATAGAGAAATCCCAGGTACGAAAAAAACGCGACCATCGTGCCGAGCGTCATCGTGCCCTGGATGATCATCAGCGCGCCTATCCAGATGACGACCGTCGGCGCGGCGCGCGTCAGCAGTTGAATCAACATCTCCTGGCGCGCCGCGAGTTTGACCTTGTCGATGGTGCGATCGAACAGCCGCTGAGTCTGGAGGCGGAATTGCTCGACTTCATAGTCCTCGCGGCCAAAGGATTTGATCGTGCTGGCGCCGGCGACGCGTTCATGGACCTGGCCGGCGATTTCCTCGACGGTCTCCTGCATTCGATGACTGACCGATTTGATTCGCGGAGAGAAGAACCGCATGAAGGCGACCCACAGCGGCGAGATGCAAAGCGCGACGAGCGCGAGCCGCCAGTCGAGCGCCAGCAGCGCGACTACCACCAGCGCCAGCGAGATACCGTCCATCCACACGTCGATCAACGCGGAGCTTACAAGTTCATTGGCCTGTTGAACGTCGTTGAGGACGCGCGAGACAATCCCGCCGCTTGGATTCTGATCGAAGAAAGAATGAGGGAGACTCTGAAGGTGCGCGAACAAGCGGCACTGGAGATCGAAAATCAGCCGGTTTCCGGCGAGGCCCGCCCAATAGTTGCGATAATAGCTGGCGAGCGATTGAACCCCGTAGAGCATCAGCATCACGATGCTCAGCGCCGCGAGCTTGCTGGTGGGAGTTGCGGCATAACCGGCCAGACCTGACAGCGCGACGCATAAGCGGTCGATCACGCGCATGACGGCGTCGAACTTTGGCGGCGATGTCAGCAGAACGTCGATCACGTACTTGAAGACCAAGGGGAAGGCGAGCGGCAGCGTGAACTTGCCCACGCCCATCAAAGCGGCACCCACCACCAGGCGCAGATAGGGCCTGACGAATCCGGCAAATCTAAAAATTACCGACCTGGAAATTTTTTCCACGTTCCGCTCCATCACGTACACCCTGACCGCAGGGATATAGCGGCACCCTGAAGGAAGCTGGTCCCGTACCAGAAGCAACGCGCATGCCCATTGGGGTGTCGAGTCTACTTATGGGTTTTTTGCTTAAGGCGGGTGTTTTTTGGAGGCACTGTGAAAAGAAGACGCAACCCGAATTGGTTAGATCGATAACCGATATGGAAGTTCAACGCGGGTTGGCGTGGATTTCGCTTTCTATTTAGGCAGGAGCGTTTTCGTTCGCGTGGCGAAACAAATGACCAATTCGCAGGCAGCGGAAAACGAGGTTTCCGCGCGCGATTCGCCGCATAATCCTCGACGAAGCGGCCCGCGCTCCAGCACTACCGTCGGCGCAATTGTCATTTTGTTGCTCTACCAGGGCTATACGTTGTCGATTGTCGGCATCGCGTCGCCGTGGATCGCGAAAAGCTTTGCGCTGGACGAGAGCAAGCTCGCCAAGCTCTTCGCCTGGATGGCGATATCAGCATTCGGTTCGTTGCTGCTCGCACGTTTGGCCGATCGCGTCGGCCGGCGGCTGGTGATTCTCACCGCGCTCGTGCTCGCGCCACTGTTCTGCGCTGGAGCCGCGCTGGCTCCCACCGCTAACGCGTTCGCTGCATGCGAGATAATGGTTTCGGCGCTGCTCGGCGGATCGGTCTCGTCGGCAATCGTGTTGCTCGCCGAGGAACTTCCCGTCAAGCAACGCGCTCGCGGCCAAGCGGCCGCGGCGTTGGCGAGCGCAATCGGCGGCGTGCTCGGATATATGATCATTCCCGCTCTATTGGCGTGGAACTATTCGTGGCGCTGGCTGCTGGCGCCGTCGGTCGCCGGAATATTGCTCGCAGTGCCGGTGGCCATGATGCTGCCCGCGCAATCGAAATGGTCGAGCGCCCGTTCGAGCGGAACCGCGCAGCACAGTCATATCTATGACATTTTCCATCCGATTTATCGGCGCCGCTCGATTACGCTGCTGACCTGCGCCGCGCTCGACACGATCGCGGGCACGGCGGTGAACGGCTGGCTGTATTTCCAGGCGGTGTCGATCCTCGGTCTTTCGCCGGTAGCCGCAAGCACACTGGTGGTTACCGGGATGGGAGTCGGCATGATCGGATTTCCGCTGGGCGCGTGGACGTCGGAACGGTTCGGGCGCGTGCCGACTGTTGCCTATGTGGGCGGCGCGGCATGGCTCGGCGCTTTTGCGTTTTACCTGGGACCGCCTGCGTTCGTGCAGTGGCCGTTCATGTGGCTGGTCGTCGTGTATTGCTGGTTCAAAGTCGCGACCGACGTGATGACCGTCGGAGCGAACTCCGCGGCGACCGAACTTTTCCCCGCGGCGCTGCGCACCACGATGATCGGCTGGCAAGGTATCACCGCCGCCGCATTCTCGATGCTCGCGCAGGTGCTGATCGCGGCGTTAATCGGACCGCTCGGCGGACTCGCGAAAGTCATTCGCTACTTCGCGTTGCTCGGCATTCCGAGCGCGATCATCTTCGGGCTCTTCATCGATGAAACCCGCGGCCTGACGCTCGAGCAGGCGGCGCTCGAAGAGCAATGGGATAAAGTTCGACACAACCCGTCGCATCCGTCCGCAACCGACGCGCGCCCTTCACGTCAGCACGCCGATCAGGTGAGCGGATGAGCGCGCGCATCACACCTGCATTCCCCGCGGCGCGGATCGCGCGTATTTCCATTTTGTGCGCGTTGGGAATCGCGATCTGCTCCGCGACGGCGCTCGCGCGTCAACGGCGCCATCCTCATCGCGCAACTCCGACGCCTACTCCCACGCCTTCCGCACTGAAGCCCGTGGTCTTAATCGCAGGCGGCACGGGTTCCGTCGATCGGCTGACGGGACAGAACCCGGGGGTTTTGAGCACTGCCGAGATTTACGATCCGGCTCTGCGCCAGTTCCTGCCAATCGCCCCGATGAAGGATCGGCGCGATCAATTCGCCGCCGCCGCGATCGGCATCGACAGGGTCCTGATCGTGGGCGGCATCAACACGCTGCTGGTGCCACTCAACATATTTCCCGGTCCGGCGATGCCGTGGGTCCTGCACAGCGCCGAAATTTTCAGTTCGGGAGACGGAAAATTCGATGCGGCGCCAAATATGAACTTCTCCCGCGACGAACCGACGGCGACAGCATTGGACAACGGCAAAGTTCTAATCGTCGGCGGCGAGTCGAACGTGTCGGAACTCTACGACCCGGCGTCCAACACCTTTTCGGAAAGCGGTCCGATGGCATCGACCCGCCACGGTCAGACCGCAACTCCGCTGCGCGATGGCAGCGTGCTGATCGCGGGCGGTGGATTTCTGAAAGTCGAGGTTTACGATCCCGCCGCCGGGAAGTTCCACTTTGCCGGCAAGCTCGCTGACAATCGCGTTTATCATACCGCCACGCTGCTCGCGGACGGGCACGTGCTGATTGCGGGTGGGTGTCCGTTCGCGAGGAGCAGCGCCGTCGACACCAGCGAAATCTTCGACGCATCGCGTCGGACGGTTCGCCCCGGCCCGAAGATGATTGAGAGCCGGGCCGGGCACACGGCGACGCTGCTCGGCGATGGACGAGTTCTGATAGCGGGCGGCCATGGCGACAATTCCAGCGAGTTTTACGATCCGGCATCGCGCAAGTTCATCGCGGGACCAAAAATGATCGAAGCGCGCTCGGGACACTCTGCGACTCTGTTGCCGGACGGAACCGTGCTGCTGGCAGGCGGATGGAATCCCGACTATAAGGCGCTCTCCGATGCGGAAATTTTCGATCCGTCGACCAACAAATTCGCCGCCGCCGGAGAAATGACCGAAGCCCGCGCCGGACATAGCGCGACACTCATCTGGGCGCGCGAGCCGATAAATTGGATCCTGCCAACACCCTCCGCAACTCCGACCGCAACGCCGACGTCGACTCCAACGCCAACGCAGACTTCGACGCCAACCGAGACGTCCTCTTCGACCGAGAATCCCACGCCGGCTGAGAAATCCAGCCCAACCGGGACGACCACCCCGACTGGTACATCGACCCCGACCGAGACGCTCACTCCCAGCGGGACACCCACAAGTACCGGGACGCCACGGCAGTAGGGAATCGTCAGACTTCGACGCGGCTCTATTTGGCGTTCTAAGCTATGCCCGCTTCTGCTAGTTGTGTAGCAAGGGCGGGCTTAGCTGATTTTCAAACAAATGAAACGGTCTTGGGGGAAAGTGCGGATAGGCGTGATTGCCGCCTTGGGCGCGGTCGCGTTTGCGATTCTCGCCGTCGCGGTCTTGACCGTATCGCACGCGCAGTTGGCCACGTCGCCCTGGCCGATGTTCCATCACGATCTCTCTCACACTGGGCTTAGCCCATATAGCACCAGCAGCAACAGTGGCACGCTAAAGTGGAAGTTTACCACCGGGGACTCTTCGCCCGCGATTGGCGCCGACGGGACCATCTACGTCGGCTGCGGCGCCAACCTTTGCGCAGTCAATCCCGACGGCACGCAGAAGTGGGCGTTCGCAACCGGCAATGGGATTGGGGACGCGCCGGCGGTTGGCGCCGATGGAACCATTTACGTCGGCTCCTCCGACAGCCACCTCTACGCGGTCAACCCCGACGGCACGCAGAAGTGGGCGTTCTTTGCGGGCGATCCTGTGGTATCCTCGCCGGCGGTCGGCGCCGACGGGACCATTTACGTCGGCTCCTATGACGGCAGCCTCTACGCGATAACCGACAATGGCACCCGCGCCACGGAGAAGTGGGCGTTTGAAACCGGCGGTGGGGTGGGAACCTCGCCGGCGATCGGCGCCGGAGCCATCTATATCGGCGAAGGCTTTCTCTACGCGGTTAACTTCGACGGCACGCAGAAGTGGGCGTTCTTTGAGGGCGGTAATGAGATCTATATCTCCTCGCCCGCGATTGGCGCCGACGGGACCATCTACGTAGGCTCCGAGGACAGCCACCTCTACGCGGTCAACCCCGATGGCACACCGAAGTGGGCGTTCTTTGCGGGCGGCCCTGTGGATTCCTCGCCGGCGATCGGCGCCGACGGGACCATTTACGTCGGCTCCGATGACGGCAGCCTCTACGCGGTAACCGACAATGGCACCAGTGCCACGGAGAAGTGGGCGTTCTTTGCGGGCGGCGGCGGCGCTGTGGAATCCTCGCCGGCGGTCGGCGCCGATGGGACCATTTACGTCGGCGCCTATGACGACAATCTCTACGCGGTCAACCCCGACGGCACGCAGAAGTGGAAGTTCACAACCGGCAATAGTGTGAACTCCTCGCCGGCGATCGGCGCCGATGGAACCATTTACGTCGGCTCGGACAACCTCTATGCCGTCGGTATCTCAGGCCCGACCCCGACACCAATTGCGACAGCGACTGCGACACCCACGCCGACTGCGACACCGACTCCAATCTCGGAGAAGCTGACCATCAGTCCCCATTCGCTGGCATTCGGAAATAGGGTGGCGGTCGGAACTACCAGCAAGACCAAGACTGTCACGATCAAGAACGCGGGCAAGAAAAAAACAGGTTTGGCAGTGAACATTGAGACGGAGAGCGCGTCGCCGTCGGTGTTCGCGGTGGAATCGGAATGCGAAAAAGCGCTCAAGCCCGGCGAGAGCTGCAAGGCATCTGTGACCTTCACGCCGCTGGACACGACGCTGCAGACTGGAAGCCTGATGATTTTTGACAACGTGACCGGCACGCCACAGAGCGTGGGACTGTCGGGAACCGGAAAGGCCGCCAAGTAGAGATAGGACGGCAGACAAACGCTCGCCTGTAGCCACTCGCCTTCCTCAAGAGGAGGGGCACATTGTGAGAGACTTCGACGCTTGTTAAGGTCAAAACATGCGCCGTCCTTCGTCAGTGGACGAATATCTTAAAGGCTTGAATGAGCATGGCAGCCCCCGGGTCTATGAAGTTCGGCATGTCGCTGAGTTTGTGGACCTTGCGTGTCGGCTCTACGGCACATACGAAGTCATTTTTCGCGGTCAAAGAGAGAATTGGCCTCTACTTCCGTCGGTAGCGCGCCCGTCGGTAGCGCGCGACACCGACCTCCAGGGAGCCGACGAGGACAAAATGCTCGAAGGAATTCAAAAGAGAGGCTCTTCCTTTCCTAGATCGAACGGAGTTCTCCAGCTTGCAATGGCTGGCTTTGGCACAGCATGGCGGGCTGCCAACGCGGATGATGGATTGGACGAAAAATCCGTTGGCTGCGCTTTGGTTCGCGGTGAGAGAGCCGCCGCGAAAAGATCAAGGTCCTGCGGTTGTTTGGGCGTACTCATACCAGTTTACAGATGTCATCTCGGACTCTAATGGGGATGATCCCTTCAAGGTCTCTAAGGTTTACGTATATTTCCCGGAACACGTCTACCGCACTATCCAAGCGCAAGATAGTGTGTTTACGGTGCATCCCCGTCTGGAGAGGTTCGAACCATTTGAGACGATCAGGGACGCGCATATGCTGCAGAAAATCGAAATTCCATCTGAAGTCTTCCGACATATTAGATGGTCGCTGTACCGGCTGGGGACTCACGAAGGTTCGCTCTTTCCTGGTCTTGGCGGCACGGCAGGAAAGATCAAGTACAAATATCGGCTCTTAGAAGACGAACCGCCGCTGGGCAAAGAAGGGGCGAACGAGTAAATGAGTCGGGTAAGGGAGAACCGCTTTCGCGTGTCGTTACACTTCGACGCGGATGCCGCCTGATTTTTCTTTTACTTCGATTGCGGCGCCGTTGGGGGACCGCCGCATCACGAACGATAGACGGCCGTTTCCGACCTTCAGACCGTCGATGCTTAGCCAATCCAGCCAGGGTGGAATCAAGTGGGTGTCGAAGATGACGCGGCGCTCGAAGCCGAGTACGCGCATCCCGAGCATCGCCTGCAGGATCATGAACACGCTGGCTGCAGACCACGCCTGCGGATAACACGCCACCGGATACGGCACCGGGCCGAGACCCGCCTCGCGCCGGAAGCCGCAGAAGAGTTCAGGCAGACTGGAGGTATTGAACTGCTCGCATGCGTCGAACAGACCTTCGAGCACCTTGCCGACGCCAACGTAGTCGCCGGCGCGTGCGAATCCGAGGGCGGCCATCGCGTTGTCGTGCGGCCACACCGAACCGTTGTGATAGCTCATCGGATTGAAGCGCTGTTCGTTGCGCGAGAGCGTGCGGATGCCCCATCCGGAATACATGTCGTCGGCCAGCAATCGTTTGCACATCGCGGCCGCGCGCTCGCCCTCGACCAGCCCGGTCGCGAGACAATGCGCGCCGTTTGACGCCATCACGCGGCAGGGGCGGCCGTCGGCGTCGAGCGCCAGCGCGATCATTCCCTCGCGCTCGAGCCAGAAATCGCGCTCGAAAGATCTTTTTAGTGCTGCAGAGCGCGTGAGCAGGCGATCGGCGACGCCACCATGCCCGAGCAGAGTTGCTACCGACGACACGGTCATGCAGGCCGCGTAAACGTAGCCCTGCACCTCCGCCAGCGCGATCGGTGGACGCGCGAGCTCGCCGTCGTGATGAAAAATGGCGTCGGCGGAATCCTTCCAGCCCTGGTTGTCCAGGCCGCGCGGAGTTTGGCGCATATATTTGACGTAACCGTCGCCGTCGCGATCGCCCCATCGCTCGATCCACTCGATAGCGCGTTCAACGTTGGGCCAAAGCTCGCCCGCGAGTCCGAGGTCGCCGGTCGACTCGACATAGCGTCCGTACAGCCACAGGAACAGCGGGGTCGAATCGACGCTGCCGTAATATCGTCCGAACGGAACTTCGCCGGTGGCGGCCATCTCACCGCTGCGCATTTCGTGCACGATTTTGCCTGGCTGTTCGTCGCGCGCCTCGTTGACGGTGTCGCCCTGAAGGGTCGCGAGCGTGCGCAGGGTTCGCGCGGCGATATCAGGATGAAAAGGCAATATCGACAGCGCAGTGATTATGCTGTCGCGGCCGAAGAGCGTGGCGAACCAGGGAACGCCGGCCATGATGAACGCGCCGTCGCCGTCGGCGCGCGTTACAATAGACGTCAGGTCGACGGCCGAGCGCCGAATCATCGAGGTGAACTCGCTATTGCTCGCCGATATGCCGGCCCATCCGCTGCGAAACCGCGAAAGCTCGGCTTGCCGTTCTTCGACGGCCGCGTCGAAATTGGCGGCACGACGCGCGGCCGGGTTGGTGAGCAACGGTTCAGCGGCCGCGATCCGGCATTCGAGCTTGTGGTCTTCGCCCGGCTCGAGGCGCATCCGGAACACCGCGTGTTGCGCATCGATCTCGTTGGGAGCGCAATCAAAAAGAAGCTCGGTCGAACGCGTGGCGTTGTCGAGGCCCTGGTAGCGCAGCTCGACGCGGGCGCCATCGACAGATGGATTCAGCATCCGACCGCGACGTTCGCGACGAAGGCCGCGCACTTCGAAGACGTCGGCGAAATCGACGCCGTAGAAAAAGTCGATCTCGATATCAACCGCCGTGCGCACGTAGTTGTGCAGTGCCAACTGATGATACAGCGCGGCGCCGTCGAGGACCCATCCGCGATTCACCATGATCGAGTTGCGCGGCAGCCAGTCAGGACTTCCCCGCTTGCCGAGATCGGCGTTGGTCAGGGTGGCGCGGAACTGTGCGCGATCGTCACTCAGGTAGGAATTGAGAAAGTACGGCGCGGCGCCGGCGATGAGCATCTCAAAGCGGCTCAGATGCCTCGTGTCGGAGTTGAAAAATCCAAGTGCCTCGAGCGGGGAATCCAGGATGTCGCCGGCGGCCTCGAAGACGGCGAAACTTCGGCCGTTCGCAAGCACGCGGCTGGTACGGCGCGAGGCCAGCGACGAAGCGAGCACGTAGTAATCGGAGCCGACCTTGACGACGGTTTGCGCCGGCTCCGCGGTAGGCCTGCCTTCTGCCATGGTTGCATCGTCGGGAGCGCCGCGACCCGAGGGCGGGCGCTCTCCGGTCGGCAGTCTATCACTGGCCGGCTATCTGCCGACAGCAGATACGCGCGTCTCGAATTGTGTCTCGATAGCGTCCGAGCCTATCAGCCGGCGGTAGACGCGTTCGTACTTCGCGACCATCACTTCCGACGTGAAGCGCTGCTCGAACTCGCGGCGGCATCGCTCGCGCGAAATCGAGTCGATCCTCCCGACCGCGGCGACCAAATCGTCGATCTCGCGGGCGAGAAATCCGGTGACGCCCGGCCTGATGACTTCCGCGACTGCGCCGCATGGGCGCGCGATGACGGGGGTGCCGCATGCGAGCGCTTCGATCATGGCCAGGCCGAACGGCTCGGGCCAATCAATCGTGAAGAGCAGCGCGAGTGCGCCGCCGAGAAACTCGCTCTTCTGCACGTCGTCGATTTCGCCGATGTACTCGATCATCGGTGGCTGGACGCGTGGCTTGATCACGTTGGCAAAGTACTCGCGGTCGACGGCGTCGACTTTGGCCGCGATTTTGAGCGGCACGCCTGACTTGAGCGCGACTTCGATCGCGGTGTCGATGCCTTTTTCAGGCGATATGCGTCCGATAAAGGCGAGATACTTTCCGCGCTGTGCGTTGAAGCGAAGCAGGTCGCGCGGCATGCCGTGATGCACCGTGGCAGTCCAGTTCATCCGGGCCAATGGCGCGCGCTGCGAATCGCTGATCGACACGAGGGCCGCTTCCGGGAATCGATGGTACACCGGATGAAGCTCGGGGATGTCGAGGCGTCCATGCATCGTCGAGACCGTTGGCACTCCCGTCAGACTTGCAAACGGGAACGACCAGTAATCGATGTGGGAATGGACGATGTCGAAGTTGTCGCGAGCCGTTTCGAAGACCTCCGCGAGCATCGCCAATTGGAGCGAGGCGCCGAGGTCGGGCTTGCCCAGAAGACGCAGGGCTCGCGCACACGCGGGCATGAGATTCGCGCGCGTATCAGAATCGCCGGCCGCGAACAGAGTGACGTCGTGGCCTCGCCGGACAAGTTCCTCGGTGATGTAGGAAACGACGCGCTCGGTGCCGCCGTACAACTTTGGCGGCACGCTCTCGTAAAGAGGCGCGATTTGCGCGACACGCAAGCGCGGACGGCTCGCACCTCCGAAATCTCCGTTGGTATCCAATTAGTTCTCTCCCAAACTCAACTGATGGAAAATGCCCGGCCAGCTCATTGGGCGGATAGTTCACCTGGCGCGATGGTGGCGATTACGAGCAAGAATTGTTCGAAGGTTATACCGAGACTACGAAATCCCCTCTGGCGAAACAGGAAAGCATAAAGATCGAGGACCTCGTCAGGTATAGTGGTGGGAAGGCTCGGCGTCTGGGACGCAAGCGGAAAGTCTCGCGGATCCGGGCCGCTCAGGTCTTCATCGCCGACCTTGAAATGCTTTATTCCAGCTGATTCGTTCGTGACGGCCTGGAATTTCAAGAGTTTGGCTTCTGGGGACATTTTGGTTTCCTCCCGAAATGCTGAGACGGTCGCCGCTCGACGATATGGCCGCGAGTAAGCGCCTGGGATCGCCGAGATCGCTCCAACTGATACCTGTGACCGGCAAAACCGAGAATTCCGCCGGGAATTTGGCCGCCAGGTCTGCGGAAAAATCCACTGACGGCAGATCTCGATAGATCGTCCGAACAATTTCCTCATCGGCCGCGATACCGAGAAACGATCGGATCTGTATGAATTCGCGGTAGACAGTAGGCAAAGCCCTCGCAATCAGCGACAAGAGCGTCCGCGCGTTTGCCACCACGACGAAGCTGTTCCAGAGACAGCCGCGATGGTACAAATCGCGCGCGATGGCGGGCGAGGGTTTCTCCCAGAAACCACGAATCCGGCTGATTTGCCCGAGAACCGAATGAGCTGCAGCGACGGACGCGCCTGGCTCGATCCAGCCGTAGTCACTGGCGGGTTCGTCGGGAGTAATCCCGACTAACACAGTCAGGTCCGGTGAGAGTTCGACAGCGCACATAGCAGTAGCGACCTGGAGCATGAATTTGGAATCGTCGCTGACCTGATGATCCGACGGAAAAATCGCCACCGGGCCAGTGTGTCCATCCTCGATGAGGTGACGCAGCGCAAACAGGATCGCAGGCGCCGTCCCACGATTCTTCGGTTGGGTAACCAGATTTCTGGATGGGGTTCCGGCGAGCAGCGGGGAGTAAAATTGCTCGTGCTCGCAATTCAGCACCGTAATCGTTTGTGCGGCTGGAACCAGGAGCGAGACCCTGCGCTGGGTCCGCTCAAGCAGCGTCTGCCCTTGGAACAGGGGACAGAACTGCTTGGGAATGTGATGCCCGTAGATCTCGCGGGTGAAGGAACTGAGTCGCAGCCCGTCGCCTCCGGCAAGAATTATTGCGGCATAGGTGGATTCGCCGAATTTCGGCACAGCAGAGAAAGTGGCTTCAGGTGTCCCATTGCGATCAGACGTGCCTGCTCCCGCCATTTGACTATCTCCCCTCGACGTTAGATCGACGCGTAAACCAAAAATGTTTCAGCCTTGGAGATTCAGGATTGAAGCAATGGATGTGCCGCCAGGAACACTATGAAACCCCTATCGAATGTTCGGCGGCCGTAGTGAATCCAGAAATTTTTACGGACGCATTAGGATGTTTTCGCCGTCCAAGTTGAATCGATGGCACCCGGCAATACGTTGCATTCGTCCAATTTTCGCCGATGGGTAAATTTATTCCGAGTTGGATTGAAAATCGGAAAAAATTACAAATCTTCAATTTGAAACAAGCGACTGTGCTAGTTAAAGGTAATGATTTTGCCTGTTAACTGATGGCCTCGCTTTTGCTCGTACCGTTAGCTCGACTTCTTCCCGCAAAGGCTGAACAATTGTGCCCAAGCGAGAAAACTTGGTCCTATGAACGGCACAATAAGAACGATGCCTGGGAATCCCTATCCGCAGGGCGCGAACTGGGACGGGGCAGGTGTCAACTTCTCGCTGTTCAGCGAAAGTGCGACTGGCGTGGAGCTTTGTCTCTACGAGGACGCCGATGAAAATCGCGAAACCCACCGCATAGCGATTACCGAGCAGACCGATCGGGTCTGGCACATCTATTTGCAGGGCGCCAAGCCGGGCTTGCGCTATGGTTATCGGGTCAACGGACCCTACGACCCCAACAAGGGGCTGCGTTTCAATCCGGCAAAGCTGCTGGTTGATCCTTATGCCAAGTCGATCGACGGGTTTCTTCGTTGGGACGATGCGTTGTTCGGCTACACCATAGGTCATCCCGACGCAGATCTAAGCCGTGACGATCGGGATAGTGCTCCGTTCGTTCCGAAGAGCGTCGTAGTCGATCCCTACTTCGACTGGCGCAACGACGCCCTGCTGCGTATTCCCTGGCACGAGACGATCATTTACGAGCTGCACGTCAAAGGCTTCACAATGCGGCATCCGGAGATACCGGAAGACCTGCGCGGCACCTATGCAGGCCTCGCGCATCCGGCGGCAATCGAGTATTTGACCAAGCTCGGAATTACCTCAGTCGAGTTGATGCCGATACATCACTCGGTGGCGGATCGGCACCTCCTGGAGCGCGGCCTTACCAACTACTGGGGATACAATTCGCTGGGATTCTTCGCTCCCGATGCGCGCTTTTCCGCGTCGGGTTCGCAAGGCGATCAGGTTGCTGAATTCAAGAACATGGTTCGGACCCTGCACAGCGCCGGCCTCGAGGTCATCCTGGATGTCGTCTACAACCACACCGCCGAAGGCAACCAACTGGGTCCGACGGTTTGCTTCAGGGGCATCGACAACACCGCGTACTACCGGGTAGTCGAAGGGCAGGCGCGCTACTACATGGACTACACCGGATGCGGCAACACGCTGAACATGCGGCATCCACGCGCGCTGCAGTTGCTGATGGACAGCCTGCGCTACTGGGTAACGGAAATGCACGTCGACGGATTCCGATTCGATCTGGCGGCGGCGCTGGCCAGGGAACTCCACGAGGTCGATCGTCTTGGCGCGTTTTTCGATATCGTGCATCAAGACCCGACGCTGTCGCAGGTAAAACTAATCGCGGAGCCGTGGGATTTGGGCGAAGGCGGCTACCAGGTCGGTAACTTTCCGGTGCTATGGTCGGAGTGGAACGGCCGATATCGCGATTGTGTGCGAGACTACTGGCGCGGCTCCGACCGAAATCTTGCCGAGTTCGGGTCGCGGCTGACCGGAAGTTCCGACCTGTACGAATCGGGCGGGCGCAAACCTTACGCCAGCATCAACTTTCTAACCGCCCACGACGGCTTCACTCTGAACGATCTGGTGAGCTACAACGATCGTCATAATGAAAACAATGGAGAAGAAAATCGCGACGGCGAACCCAATAACCGGTCTTGGAATTGCGGCTTCGAAGGACCTACCGAGGACCCCAGGGTAAACGTGTTGCGAGCCCGTCAGAAGCGCAACTTCATCGCAACGCTCTTTCTGTCGTTGGGGGTTCCCATGCTGCTCTCGGGCGATGAACTCGGCCGATCTCAGCGGGGCAACAACAATGCCTATTGTCATGACGATGAAATTTCGTGGCTGGACTGGGAAAATGTGGATCTTAAGCAGTTGAAGTTTACCCAGCAGATCATCGAGTTCCGAAAGCGGCATCCGGTGTTTCGGCGGCCAAAATGGTTCCAGGGAAGATCGATTCGCGGCAGCGACGTGCGCGATCTTGCGTGGTTTCGTCCCGACGGAGAACAGATGTCGGACGAGGACTGGGGCGCGGGCTTCGCGAAATCGCTGGGGATGTTCGTGAACGGTGACGAAATCCCTACCGTTGACGCGGCCGGCCGGCGCATACTGGATGAGTCCTTCTACCTGATTTTCAACGCTCACTGGGAGCCGGTGGAATTTGTCTTACCGCCAGAAATATGGGGTCAGAGTTGGAGCCGGGTGCTCGATACCGCGAACGGCAAGCCGGCCGACGAGGACTGGCAGCGCGCGGCCGGCACCAAGCTCAATGTCGACTCCCGATCACTGGTTGTAATGCGCCGTGTGGCGTGAACCGCAATCGACTTACCGCATCCAACTGAATAGCCACTTCGGCTTCGACGATGCGGCGAAGATTATTCCGTACCTGGAAGAGCTGGGTATTGACCAACTCTATTGCTCGCCCTATTTCCAGGCCGCGCCGGGCAGTACTCATGGCTACAACGTGGTCGACCACTCGAAGGTGAATCGAGAGTTGGGCGGCGAAGACGCGTTCGATCGAATGTGCGCGGCGCTCGATCGGGCGAAGATGGGCCAGATGCTCGACATCGTGCCGAACCACATGGCGATCGACCGCGAGAATCCGTGGTGGTGGGACGTGCTGGAGAACGGTCCGTCGAGCGCGTACGCGGCGTTTTTCGATGTCGATTGGGAACCGCCGGAACGCCGCATCCACAACACGGTGCTGATGCCGGTGCTCGAAGATCAGTACGGCATCCTGCTCGAGGCGGGAAAACTGAAGGTCGTTCGCGCGGGGGAAAGTTCGAAGTGCGCGACGCTCACGGCGTGTTCCCGGTTGCGCCGCGCTCGTTGTGGCAAATACTCGCGCCGGCGGCGGTAAAATGCGGAAGCGATGCGCTGGCGTTTCTGGCCGACGGGTTCGATACGCTGCCGTCGCCCGCCGCGACCGATCTCAAGAGCATCACGCGGCGCCATCGCGACAAGAAGTTGCTGACCGACATGCTGACAAAGCTGCTGAGCGAGGATGCGGCGGTCGCGAGCGCGATCGACGAACTTGTGTCGCAATTGAACGCCGACCCGGATCGATTGCACGAATTTCTCGAGCAGCAGAACTATCGCCTGGCGTATTGGCGTATGGCCTCGCGCGATCTTGGTTACCGGCGCTTCTTCGATATCAATTCGCTGGTCGGTCTCAGGATCGAGAACGAACGGCTGTTCGAAGCTACGCACAAGCTGGTCATCAAGTGGGTTGCGGAAGGCCACCTGACGGGGCTCCGCGTCGATCATCCCGACGGATTGCGCGATCCGCTGGAATACTTTCAACGCTTGCGGGCCGCGTGCCCCGATACGTGGATCGTGGCCGAGAAGATTCTTCTTGGCTCTGAGAGCCTGCGCGAATCGTGGCCGATCGAAGGCACCACCGGCTACGACTTTCTGAACATGGCAGGTCGATTGTTCGTCGATTCCGCCGGCGCGCAGACGTTGACGGACTTTTATCGTGAGTTCACCGGCGAGCCCGCGGATTTCGCGGCGCTGGTTCGCGCACGCAAGCAATTTGCGATGCGCGATACGTTGGGCAGCGAGATCAACACTCTGACCGCGATGCTGCTGGACCTCTGCGAAGCTGACCGTAGGCATCGCGACTACACGCGCCACGAAGCGCACGAGGTCGTCCGGGCGACGATGGCGTGCTTGCCGGTTTACCGCACGTACGTTCGCGAGCCGCACGAAGTCGCTCCTGAAGATGAGTGCCGGATCTCAGCTGCGATTGAAGCGGCCAAAGCATATCGGCCCGACCTCGACGCGCGACTGTTCGATCTTGTGCGCGATATCCTGGCGCTGAGATCCGGCGGGAAAATGGGCGCCGAGTTGGCGCTGCGATTTCAGCAAATCTCGGCGGCCGTGATGGCCAAAGGCGTCGAGGACACCGCTTTTTATTCCTTTAACCGGATGCTCGCGCTCAATGAAGTGGGCGGCGATCCGGATTGCTTTGGCGTCACGCCGGCGGAGTTCCTCGCATGGTGCCGCGGAATACTTCGTCGATGGCCGGATACGATGCTCGCGACCTCGACACACGACACCAAACGCAGCGAGGATGTGCGCGCGCGGCTCTTTCTCCTCTCCGAAGAGCCAGAGCGATGGGCCGGCGCCGTAATCGAATGGGCCTCGATAAACGAGCGCTATCGCGACGGCGGAATGCCGGATCGCAATTTCGAATATCATCTCTACCAGACCATGGTCGGCGCATGGCCGATCGAAAAATCACGGCTGCAGGCCTACGCGGAAAAGGCGGCGCGCGAAGCCAAGGTTTATACGTCGTGGACCGATCCAATGCCCGCGTACGAGAATGCGGTGCGGCAGTTCGTCGACGCCATCTACGACGATTCGAACTTCATTGCGGCGCTCAATCAATTCGTCGCTTCACTGATTTATCCGGGGCGGATAAATTCGCTCGCACAAACGCTGGTGAAGCTTACCACGCCCGGCGTGCCCGATTTCTACCAGGGTACGGAGCTGTGGAACCTCGCGCTCGTCGATCCCGACAATCGCCGCCTGCCTGATTTTGATCTACGACGAAGCATGCTCGCCGATCTCAAAAACGCCACGCCAGAGCAGGTGATGGAGCGTATCGACGACGGCGCGCCCAAGCTTTGGCTGATCCGCAACGCGCTCGCGCTCCGCAAGCGTCATCCTGAATGGTTCGGCCCGCAAGCCGGAATTGAGTCGATCGAGGCGCGCGGCGCTCGGCGCGAGCACGTCATTGCATTCACGCGTGGCGATTCGGTGATTGCGATCGTGCCGCGGCTGGTGGTCAAGCTGGCCGGCGATTGGCGCGACACCGAGGTCGAGCTGCCGCGCGGAGATTGGACGAATCACCTGACCGGCGACCGATTGCGGGGCGGTCCGGCGCGGCTTGCCAACCTGATGCGCCGATTTCCGGTTGCATTGCTGGCGCGCGACAGGATCTCGCCGTGAATCGCCGGACGGTGTGGGCGCCTTCAGCATCGAGCGTCGCGATGGTAACCGCAAATGAACGCGTCGAGATGCGTCGAGCGGAACGCGGATGGTGGCGCGCCGATTTGAGCACCGAACTTTCGCTCGCCGACTACGGCTTCAGCATCGACGGCGGCCCGCCCTTGCCGGATCCCCGTTCACCCTTCCAGCCGCATGCCGTGCACGGACTGTCTCGTCCCGTCGATCACTCCGCGTTCGTTTGGCGCCACGCGCAATTTCGTCAAGCGCCATTAGCTTCCGCGGTCATCTACGAACTACACATAGGGACGTTCACGCCAGCGGGTACGTTTGACGCGGCCGCCGAGCGCCTCAGCTACTTGCGGGATTTAGGCGTCACTCATGTCGAGTTGATGCCGGTGAGTGAGTTCTCAGGCGCGCGCGGGTGGGGTTACGACGGCGTCGACCTTTACGCGCCGCATCATTCGTACGGCGCCCCCGACGCAATGAAACGCTTCGTCGACGCATCGCATGGGCACGGGCTCGGCGTCATTCTCGACGTTGTTTACAATCACCTGGGACCGGAGGGCAACTATCTCGGCAAATTCGGTCCTTACTTTACTGATCGCTACCGCACGCCGTGGGGAGACGCCGTCAATCTCGACGACGCGGACAGCGACGAGGTCCGGCGATTTTTCTGCGACAACGCGTTGATGTGGCTGCGCGACTATCGCGTCGACGGACTGCGCGTCGACGCGATCCATGCGATCTTCGACGCATCCGCAATTCACTTTCTGGAGCAACTGGGCGCGGAGGTTCACGCGCTCGAAGCTGCGGTCAGCCGCCCGCTCGTGGTGATCGCGGAAAGCGATCTCAACCTGCCGCGAATCGTCACGCCGCGCGAAGCTGGCGGTTACGGCCTCGACGCGCAATGGAACGACGATTTTCATCACGCGCTGCACACCATCCTGACCGGCGAGAGCGCCGGCTATTTGGGCGATTTCGGGCTGATCGCGGACCTGGCCAAAACGCTTACGCGCGGCTTCGTGTACGACGGTACCTACTCGAAGAGTCGCCGACGCATGCACGGCGCGCCGGTGATGGGGCTTTCGGCTCATCGATTCATCGCGTTTATCCAGAATCATGATCAGGTTGGCAATCGCGCGATGGGCGAGCGGCTCGGGCATCTCGTCACGATCGATCACCTCAAGATTGCCGCGGCGCTGCTGATGACCGAGCCGTTTGTCCCAATGTTATTTCAAGGCGAAGAGTGGAACGCGTCGAGTCCGTTCCAGTACTTCACCGACCATCAGGATGCGGCGCTCGCGGAGTCTGTGCGCAAGGGTCGCCGGGCGGAATTCGCGCCTTTCGTTGCAAACGTGACGGACGTTCCCGATCCGCAGGCTCGCGAGACGTTCGAGCGGTCGAAGCTCGATTGGGACGAGCGCGAACGCGGAGCGCATCGCGAGATCTTCGAATGGTATCGGCGACTGATTCGTCTTCGCCGATGCGCGCGGGATTTCGAGAACGGCCGGCTCGACCTCGACGCGGTCAGTTTCGACGAAGAGGCGCGCTGGATTCGCATCAACCGCGGCGATTCTGTGGTGATTTGCAACTTCGCGCCGACTCCGCAACGCGTACCCGTCGCGCATGCGAAGCGGTTGGACATTTCACTTGCCTCCAGGCCCGACGTTAGAGGCGACGGCGCGATGATCGAACTGCCGCCCGTCTCCGTCGCGATCCTGATGCCGAAAGATCGCGAACCTTCAACGGGAGCATCCGAATGAGCAGCCCAATCGAGGACTATGCGCTGATCGGAAACCTTCGCACGGCCGCGCTCGTCGACCGCACGGGTTCCATCGACTGGTTATGTCTGCCCCGGTTCGATTCGGGCGCGTGCTTCGCTTCGATTCTCGGCGATAAGACAAACGGACGTTGGCTCCTGGCGCCACAGAGCGACGTCAAGCAGGTCCGGCGGAAATATCGCGACGATACGCTGCTACTGGAAACCGAGTTCGAGACGGAAAGCGGCGTCGCGACCGTCCTCGACTTCATGCCGATTGCCGAACGGCCCGAACAGGTCGATGTGATTCGAATCGTAAAGGGCATCCGGGGACAGGTACCGATGCGAACGGAAGTGATCTTCCGTTTCGATTATGGGCACACGCTCCCGTGGGTCCGAAAACGTGACCACGGCATCAGCGCAGTCTCAGGGCCGATTGCGATCGCTTTCCGAACCGAGGTTCCCTTGCGCAGCGAGGATTATACGACGGTCGGTGAATTCTCAGTCGTTGAAGGTCAATCGGTAGCGTTCACGATGACAGGGTATCCGTCGCACGAAGACGAGCCCGGCGACGCGGATCCGCTCGGCATGCTGTCGGCGACCGAACAATGGTGGCGCGACTGGGCCGGCCGCTGCAGTTGTCAGGGCGAATTGCGCGACACTGTAGTGCGATCGCTCATCACGCTGAAGGCTCTCACTTACACGCCGACCGGAGGTATCATTGCGGCGCCGACCAGTTCCCTGCCCGAAGCTCTGGGCGGCCCGCGCAATTGGGATTATCGATTTTGCTGGCTTCGTGATTCGACCTTTACGCTATATGCACTATTGATTTCTGGCTATACCGACGAGGCGCGCGCGTGGCGCGAATGGCTACTCAGAGCAATAGCAGGTCATCCGCAAGATACTCAGATCATGTATGGAGTCGCGGGCGAACGAATGCTCACTGAGTTGGAGCTTCCATGGCTGACTGGCTATGAGAAGAGCGCGCCAGTGCGTATTGGCAATGCCGCTCACGAGCAATTTCAGCTCGATGTGTACGGCGAGGTGATCGACACACTCCACGTCGCGCGCAAGTACAAGCTCGAACGCAACGAGGATGCCTGGCGGCTTCAGACCGCGCTGATGGATTTCCTGGAGTCGGGATGGAAGCTGCCAGATGAGGGAATATGGGAAGTGCGCGGCCCGCGGCGCGATTTCACGCATTCCAAGGTGATGGCGTGGGTGGCGGTCGACCGATCGATCAAGGAGATTCGCAAAGGTTTTGGAGACGGGCCTCTCGACCGCTGGGTTGCGCTGCGCGACGAGATTCATCGCGACGTTTGCACGCGCGGCTTCGATGCGGAGCGCAACGCCTTCGTCCAATACTACGGCTCAAAAACCCTCGACGCGTCATTGCTGATGATTCCGCTGGTCGGTTTTCTGCCCGCAAAGGATCCGCGCATCGTCTCGACCGTCCGTGCGATCGAGCAGGAACTGATCTACCGCGGCCTGGTGCTCAGATATCCGACCGAGACCGGCGTCGACGGCCTCCCGCCAGGTGAGGGCGCGTTCCTCCCTTGTACCTTCTGGCTCGCGGACAACCTTGCGCTCGCCGGACGTCAACAGGAAGCTCGCGAACTCTTCGCGCGTTTGCTCGATTTGCGCAATGACGTTGGCCTGCTGTCCGAGGAATACGATCCGGTGCTTCGCCGCCAGCTCGGAAATTTTCCGCAGGCCTTTACCCACGTCTCGCTGGTCAACACCGCACATAATCTCATTCAGGTAGCAGGTCCCGCCGCTCATCGATCTGAACATTGAGTGCGCGCCGAATGTTTGAACCCCACAGATCGACAAGTTCGCGCGTTCGTCAACCAGCGCAGGCTGTCGCCATCATGCTCGCGATGCTACTGGCAGGATGCCACACGTCACCGGCGCCTGAGCAACTCAACATCGCGCTCGCCGTCTTCCAGGACGAGGCCGCACGCTACGATGCGTTCGTGGCCGATTTCGAATCGCAACATCACGTGCATGTGAACCTCCTTGCGCAGACCTACACCGACATCCTGCAGGCGATGCGGGTGCAGGCCGCCAGTCACGGCTCGCTTGACCTGGTTGAGCTCGATCTCGCCATGCTTGGCGAGGCGCACGGTTACGCGCAACCGCTCGACACTGTGGTGCCACCGTCCGCGCGGGCGCTATTTTCGAACGAGGCGTGGGATGCGGCAACGATCGATGGCCACCTCTACTTCGTTCCGCACCGGCTGATGTGGCAAGCGATGATCTACAATCGCGTCGAGGTGCCGAACCCGCCTTCCACATGGAATGACCTTGCGCGTTTCGCCCGCGAGCATCCCGGCAAGCTTGCGCTGAAAGGCGCTCGTTACGAGGGCGCGATCTGCGATGTGATGCCGTTCGTATGGGCCGCGGGCGGCAGCGAATGCGCGCCGGATTCGCCGGCCTCGCTGCGCGCGTTGAACTTCCTGCAGCAACTCGCGCCCGACCTGAACGACGAGTCAGCGGTATTTCGCGAGATGTCGGTGCTCGAAGCACAGGCTCGCGGGTCGGTTTGGATTCATTTCAACTGGCCGTTTGCGATCGGCTATCTTCAATCGAAAGGCTTGGCCCCCAGCGTGGATCTGAGCGCGCCCATTCCAGCGGGACCCGACGGCAAAGCCACCCCGCTCGGCGGCGGTTACCTGGCTATTCCGAATTCCGCACCTCATCCAAAGCTGGCCGCGGAATTCATTCAGTATCTGTTGACCACCGACGTTCAAACCAAGTTGAGTCGCGAACTCGGATGGTATGGTAGCGTGCCGCCGCCGCCCGGAAGCGAAGACGCGCAGCTGTATGCCGGCTATGTCGCGATGCGTCCGTTCGTGCGGGCGCGCCCGACTGTTGATTGCTACGCCGACCTGAGCGATCAGTGGCGACGCGCAATTCGCGCTGTACTCTTCGATGACGACACCCCGGCGTCGGCGATCGCTTCGAACTTCATCCACGCCGCGGATCGATGCGATTGTGCGGAGTCCTCTTCAAGGCCCGAGCTGTGAACGCCGCCGCGAAGAGGCTTCGCACGGTTTTCGTAATCGTACCGTGCATCTTCATGACCGCGATGCTGCTGCTGCCGGCATTGAACGGCCTGATCCTGTCCTTCGATCACCACGGCGCCTCGCTCGCCAACTACAGGATTCTCTTCGACGACTCGATGTTCTGGCGCGCGCTCGCAAACAACCTGCTGATACCGTTCGGAAGTGTGATCGTCGAATTTGTACTCGGGCTCGCGCTGGCCCTGGCTCTCACGGCGCGTCGCAAACGCTCCGCATTGATCGAGACCGCCGCGATTCTCCCCTTCGCGATTCCTGAAATCGTCGTCCTTACCCTCGCCCGCTATATCTTCATGCCGCGCGGGTACCTGAACGGCGCCATCGCGGTGACCGGGATGCGCGCCCTGCCCTGGCTCAGCCCGCGCAGCTCGCTCGCGATGCTTACCGTCATCCTGGTTGACGCGTGGCACGTAACTCCGGTCGTGATGCTGATGTTGATGGCGGGACTCCAAACGATCCCTGCGGAACTCTACGAAGCGGCGCGCCTCGACGGCGCCGGAACGCTCGCCACTTTCAGGTTCGTGACGATCCCGATGCTGATGCCGGCAATCGTTGGAGCGTTGATCCTCCGCGGCATCGATGCGCTCAGGATTTTTTCAACTGTGCTCGTACTCACTGGGCCGGAGGGCGTTCCCGTCCTGTCGACCTACTCGTACAGCTTGTGGGATGACGCGCAGAAACCGCACGAAGCGATGGCGGCCTCGATGATCCTTGCATTGATGGTCACGATGATCGGCCTCGGCGGGCTCGCGCTCGCGCGCCGATTCTCGCGCGACGATGGAGCACCGGCGTGAACAGTCGCGCACCCGGTTTGGCGGCGACGCGCTTGATGCTGTACGCATTTGTGGCCGCAGCCGCGGTCTTGCCGCTCTACATTCTCGCGAAGCAATCAGTAACGCCCGAACTCGAGTCCTTTGCCTGGCCGCCGCATTGGATGCCGCATCGCCTGACGCTTTCTCACTTCATCAGCGTGTTTGAAGTGAATGAACTTCGCAACGCAGTCCTGAGAAGCCTGGGCGTCGCCGCGGTCTCCGCCGCGATTGCAGCTTCGCTCGGTGCGATGCTTGCGCATGCGATGGCACGAAGCCCGATCGCGCAGCGCGTCGGTTTTTCGACGGTATCGGGTATCCGGCTTCTACCAATGATCGCCGTGGCTATTCCGCTCGGGATAATTCTGGCGACGCTCGGAATCTACGATTCGCCTAGCGGCATCGGACTGGCTATAGTTCACGCCGCGATCGCGGTCCCGACCGCCGCGCTGACGATGTACGCGTCTTTCGCCGCAATTCCATTGGAGATCGAAGAAGCCGCGTGGATCGACGGCGCGTCACCCTTGCGGATTTTTTTGACCATCGACCTGCCGCTGGCCCGCGCCGCGATCGCGACCGCTTTGATACTCTGCTTCATTCTGAGTTGGGACGAATTTGGATTCGCGTTGCTCGTGCAGCAGACCAATCGCACCCTGCCTCCCCTGCTCTACTACTACACCGTGTTCGGAAACGTCGGCCCCGCGAGCGCGCTCGCGTTGCTCATGATGATCCCGGCGGTCTGCGTCGTCGTTGCGCTGGGACCGTCTTTGCGCGGAGCGCTGATGGCGGGCAGTTCGCGATAGGCGCGGGCATGGCCGACCTCGCGCTGCACAACCTGACGCGTAAATTCCCTTCTGGCGGAGGGGTTTTCGACGTTTCTCTCGCAGTGCAGAGCGGAGAATTCGTGGTTCTGCTCGGCCCTTCGGGATGCGGAAAAACCACGCTGCTGCGGCTGATCGCCGGCCTCGAATATCCTGACAGCGGCGAAATTCAGATTGGCGGAGCCGGTGCCGGCGCGCATCGCGAGTCGATCGCCATGGTGTTTCAGAATTTCGCTCTCTATCCGCACATGACCGTGTTTCAGAACATCGCGTTTCCGCTCAAGCTCCGGCACATCGCGCGTGACGAGACCGAACGTCGCGTAAAGGAGAGTACGGCTAAAGCTGGCCTCACGGTCGATCTCAAACGCTTTCCACGCGAGCTGTCAGGCGGCGAACGCCAGCGCGTCGCGCTTGCTCGAGCGCTCGTGCGTGAGCCGGAAATCATCCTGATGGACGAGGCGCTCGCCAGCCTCGACGCACAACTGCGTTCGTCGCTGCGCCTCGAGCTGAAAGAATTCCAGCGCCGCACCGGGCGCACCTTCGTCTACGTGACCCACGACCAGGTCGAAGCGCTGGCGCTGGCAGACAGGCTGGTCGTGATGCGCGCAGGGAGAGTCGAGCAGGTGGCCGCGCCGCAGGAGATTTTCGATTTTCCGCAGAGCGAATTTGTCGCGGCCTTCGTCGGCAACCCGCCGATGAACTTCTTCCTCGCGGAAAGCGCGCCAGTGGGAGGCAGCCTCACGGTTGACGGTATCGATTTCAAAATCAAACCGCCCGAGGGTTGTCCAGCGCAAATCAGGGTCGGAATTCGCCCCAACGATCTTGCACTGGAAGGCGGTGAGGGCCGCGTCGCGATCGATGTGGCGGTCGAGAGTGTCGAGTTCTCAGGCGCGACCTGGATCGTTTATGCAAAACTCGGAAATACTTCGATCCGCGCCGAGTTGTCGCGGCGCGTCGAGGCGGGCGCGCATTTGACTCTCTATCTCGACACCGCGCGGGTGCATCTTTTTGATCCGTCGACGGGTCGGCGCATTGGGCCGCCCGAGACGGTCTCCAACGCCTGACCCGCGAGGCGATTATTCAATCTGATCGGCGTACGAGCGTCGCTGCGGATAAGATCGTTTGCGGGCGCGTTGTTCAGCTTGTTGCATCTCGTGCTGCTGCCACGCCCACAATCCAACCGCCACCGCACCCACAACCGCGGCGCCGATCAACGCGGAGCGTTCCGCGTTGGGGTCCGCGTAGCCATAGTTGTTCCACTCCTGCGGCGGGACGCCTTGGGGCGAAAAGCCCTGCTGAGGCGGCATCGGTTGCGGCTGATACGCTTGCGGTGGAACGCTCGCCCCCGGTGCGGGGCCATCATTATCTTGGTGCATGTAGTCATCGACACTGCCGAGGGGCGGAAGATTCGCCTCGGCCAATTGGATGGGCGAGTCATCAACTTCAGCGTTGGCAGCTGTGTTGCCGAATTCAGGCGAAACCTCGGCGAAGGCAGTCGCGTCGATGCTCGGAGCTATTAGAATGGTAAGCGCAAGCGCGCACAAAATTCCGCGATGACCGTTGTCAGAGCGTCGGTCGCGAATTTTCTGAGGTGCCCGCAAGATAAACCCATCCACTCGTCGGTGACTCCTTATATAAGACGGAGTGGCTGACGATCAGGTTACGCGAGCGCGCTCAGCCCGCGGCGGGAACCTCGAACCAAACGGTGGCGAGCGGCGGGAGCGTGAGCGACAACGAATGCGAGAGTCCGTGCCACGGCATCTGCTGCGCGGTCACGCCGCCCGCATTACCTTGGTTGCTCCCGCCGTAGTGAGCAGAGTCGCTGTTGAGAATTTCGCGATACAAACCGGGCGCCGGGACGCCCACGCGGTAGCCCTTCCGCACCACCGGCGCAAAGTTGCACACGCAAATCAGCCTGCGCCCGCTGGAGGGAGCAATCCGCATGAAGGCGATCACGTTCTCGTCGGAGTTGTTGGCATCGATCCACTGGAAGCCCGCCGGCTGATGATCCGCTTCCCACAACGCCGGCTCGGCGCGATAGATTCGATTCAGATCCCGAATCAGATTCTGCACGCCTCGATGGTCGGGCTCGTCAAGCAGATGCCAATCAAGGCTGGCGTCATGATTCCATTCGCGCCACTGGCCGAACTCGCCACCCATAAAGAGAATTTTTTTGCCCGGCCGCGCCCACATGTAACCGAACAGCGAGCGCAAGTTGGCGAACTTCTGCCAGCGGTCACCCGGCATCTTGTCGAGCAGCGAGCGCTTGCCGTAAACGACCTCGTCGTGAGAGAGCGGCAGCATAAAATTTTCGGACCACGCATAGACGAAGCCGAATGTCAGATCGCGGTGATGAAATCGGCGATAGATCGGAGCTTTGTCGAAGTAGTCGAGCGTGTCGTGCATCCATCCCATGTCCCACTTGAAGCCGAAACCGAGGCCGCCCACATACAAGGGGCGACTTACGCCGGGCCATGCGGTTGACTCCTCGGCAATCATCATCACGCCCGGATAGCGGGCATAGACCTGCCGATTGAGTTCCTTCAGAAATGAAATCGCCTCGAGGTTTTCGTTGCCGCCGTGGATATTCGGAATCCATTCGCTGTTCTTGCGGCCGTAGTCGAGGTACAGCATCGACGAAACCGCATCGACGCGAATCCCGTCGGCGTGGAATTCCTCGAGCCAATACTTCGCGCTGCCCATCAGAAAACTGCGGACTTCGTCACGGCCGAAATTGAAAATGAAGGTGTTCCATTCGGGATGGAACCCCTGGCGCGGATCGATGTGCTCGTACATCGCACTGCCGTCGAAGCGGCCGAGCCCGAACGCGTCGGTCGGGAAGTGCGCGGGCGCCCAGTCTAGGATCACGCCGATGCCATTTTGATGCAGGCAGTCGACCAGGTAACGGAAGTCGTCGGGCGCGCCGTAGCGGGCGGTGGGTGCATAGTAGCCGGTCGTCTCATATCCCCACGAACCGGTGAACGGATGCTCCATCACCGGAAGGAATTCGACGTGCGTGAAGCCGGCCTCCGCGAGATACTCGACGAGCTGCGAGGCCAACTCGCGATAGCTCAGCGGGCGGTTGCCTTCTTCAGGAATGCGCCGCCAGGAACCGAGATGCATCTCATATACTGCGACCGGTTTGCGCAATGGATCGCCGGTGCTGCGCGCAGACATCCACGCATCATCATGAAATGAGTAGTCAGAGTGATATACTCTCGACGCGGTAGCAGGTGGGCATTGAGTAGCTATTGCGAACGGGTCACTCTTAATAGTCAGTTCGCCGGACTTGGTATGTATCTCGAATTTGTAGTTAGTACCCGCTGCTAGATCGGGGATGAAAATCTCCCAGACGCCCGAATTGCCGAGCATCCGCATCATGTCGAGGCGGCCGTCCCAGCTATTGAAGTCGCCGACCACGCTGACGCCCGCGGCGTTCGGCGCCCACACAGCAAATGATGTCCCGCGTACACCTTCCACAACGCAGACGTGCGCACCCAGCTTGTCCCAAATGCGCTCGTGTGTTTGCTCGGCCCACAAATGTAGGTCGAGCTCTCCGAGCGTCGGCGGAAACGGGTAAGGTTCGCGAATCGTCACGACGAGATCGCCGGGATAGTGAAGCCTGAGCCGATATGGGAATACATAGCGGCGGTCCGATACCAGGATTTCGAACAACCCCGGTTCAGCCCGCTTCAGCATCTCGCGCGGCGGTTCGTCGTCAACGAGCAGAAACATTTTCTGAGCGTCTGGACGATACGCGCGCACGATTACGCCGCGATCTGTCGGATGCGCGCCGAGAATCGAATGAGGATCGCGATGCCTGAGCGCCAGCAGCCGCCTCAAGTCCTCGGCTGGAATACTGGAGACAGCTACTTCACTGGATTTCGAGAGGTCCTGACTATGCTCGCGGGCTTTCATGAGTGCCAGGCTTGGGGATGAGGTTTTGCGTGTTACTATTTTCGAGACCGAGCATCTGACTAATACTGAGTAATGGAATCAATAGCCAGTCGGGACGATTGTTCAGTTCGTAGCTCAGTTCGTAAATCGCTTTATCCATGACAAACGCGTCGAGCTGGATCCTGAGCTCGTCGTCATTTTTCGGTATGAACGGCGCATGGCCTGCCGCCTCCATGTAGCCCTTCAAAAAAGCCCACGACGACCAGGTCCGCCAGAAGTTGGCCCATGGCTCCATACCTGCGAAATCGAACTTGCCCAGCGCTCCGATTTTCAGCTGCTCGATCGTCGCGGTGAGCGCCGCGTAGTGAAACGAGCGCAGCATCCCGGCCACGTCTCTCAATGCGGCGCGCTTGAGACGGCGCTCGCTCAGCGGACGCGCAGGCTCGCCCTCGAAATCGATGATCGCGAAGTCCTTTCCGGTGTAAAGAATCTGCCCCAGATGCAAGTCGCCGTGAATGCGCATACGCACCACGCTCAGGCGGCAGCGGAGAAAATCGTCGAAGCGCGCGGCGATCTCCCGCTGATGCGATGCGATGAGTTGCGCCTGATCGCGCATATCCTTGGGAACTATCGAGGCGCGGCTGTTGAGCGTGCGCATTACGCGCGCCAGCAGATTCTGCATCGATTGGAACGTCGACCGCTGATAGAGCGTCGAGTAAGGTTCAGGCGCGAAATCCGGGTCATCGGCTGTGGAAGCCAGCGCCAGGTGAAGTTCGGCAAGGCGCTTGCCCATCAGGCGCGCCGCGTCAAGATAATGCCCAATCAGCTCGCTGGCCAGCGGGTCCGGCTCCGGCAGCGCCAGCGACTCGACGAGTGTCTTCTCGGTTGACGGCGCCGAATCCGATCGCGTCGCCGCGTTCTCGAGGAAGCGGTCCAATTCTCCGAGCGTGAAATGCCACGCATCGCCTTCGTTCGGGACGAAGCCCTGAAGCACTGCGATATTTTTTCGCTCGCCGTTCCCGGGGCTGTAGTCGATCCATCCAGCCAGCGGAGGGACGTGAGAAAACAGTGCGTGCGAAGTCAGGAAGCGCCCAATCTCGAGATCGGGATTCAGGCCGTCCTCGATGCGCCGAAAAAGCTTGATTATGAAACGGTCACCGTACACTACCGAGCTATTGCTCTGTTCCGCCTTCAGGAAGCGGGGCTCCAGCCGCGATTCGGGGTCGCCACGCAGCTGATGAAACGCCTGGGTCGCACCTGGCAGGAGCTCGCCCGCCGAGCCTCGATGACGCCGGCGCTTCGCGATGATATCAAGCAGCCTGTTCAGACAATCCGGATCCACGACCGCGTCGTAGAGGATGCCGTCGCCTTCGCCATTGCGGCCTGAACTGGTCACCTCGGCGATGACGTGTTCCGGCCAGCGCGACCTCACATCGCGTGCGCGATCGCCGGTAGCAATAGCCAGTGGCAGCAGGTAAGTCTCGGGTTCGGCGTTGGAATATTCCGCATGCAACAGCGTAAGTTGCGGCGCGCCCGGACCGTCCGACAGCGCTATCGTGTCGGTGATCTTAACGCTGGTAATCGATCGCGACTTTGCGCGAAACCATCGGCAGTGCGGAAGATAGTCAGGCAGGAGCTGCTCCAGTTGCCGGCGCGCGTCGCCGCGCAGAATCCCCTCGAAGCCCGCGCTCATCTCGGTACGCGGAATTTTGTACTCGGATTGTTGCGCAGCCGTATTGAGTTCGGGCTGTTCGAGAGAGAACCAGAAGAAGCCATGGGGTCCCAGCGTCAGCAGATAGGGTAAATCTCCGATCGGCGGGAAGTGCGTGCGGCCAAAAAGTTCGATCGGCGTGGTGCCCTTGAACCTCGCGAGATCGAGTTCGACGTATTGTACGAACCGCGAAAGATTGGCGACTACCAGTATCTGCTGGCCCTCATAGGCACGGATAAAAGCCAGCACGTGCGAATTTTCAGGACTAAGAAACTCCATCGACCCGCGGCCGAAGGCTTTGATCTGCTTGCGCAGAGCCACCATGCGGCGCATCCACCACAAAAGCGAGTGACGATTACTCTCGTGCGCTTCAACGTTGGCGCTTTGGTAATGGTACTCGGGATCGATTACCACCGGCAGAATGAGTCGCTGCGGGTTGGCCGAAGAAAATCCGGCATTGCGGTCCGCACTCCACTGCATCGGAGTACGAACTCCATCCCGATCGCCGAGGTATACATTGTCACCCATTCCGATTTCGTCGCCGTAGTAGAGAACCGGAGTTCCCGGCAACGAAAACAACAACGCATTATTCAGTTCAATGGTACGTCGATGGTTGCCGAGCAGCGGCGCGAGTCGCCGCCGAATACCCAGATTGACTCGCATGCGCGCGTCTTTTGCGTAAGCGCGATACATATAGTCGCGCTCCTCGTCGGTCACCATCTCGAGGGTCAGTTCGTCATGATTACGCAGAAACAATGCCCACTGGCAGGTGGGATCGATCTCCGGAGTCTGCGCCCAGATATCGGTGAGCGGAAATCGATCTTCCATCCTCACTGCCATGAACATCCGCGGCATCAGGGGAAAGTGGAATGCCATATTGCACTCCTTGCCTTCCGCCAGGTACGCGACCGCATCTTCGGGCCATTGATTCGCCTCGCCGAGCAGCATTCGGTTGGCGAACTTCGCGTCGATGAACGCGCGCAATTCACGCAGGAATGCGTGGGTCTCGGGCAGGTTCTCGCAATTCGTTCCTTCGCGTTTAAACAGGTAGGGAACCGCGTCGAGGCGGAGTCCGTCCACGCCCAGACCGAGCCAGAACGAAATCACTCGTCGAATCTCCCGGACCACCGCCGGATTGTCGTAGTTGAGATCCGGTTGATGGGAATAAAAGCGATGGAAGTAATACGCCTTGGCCAGCGGATCCCATGACCAGTTAGACGGCTCGAAATCCTGAAAGATTATGCGCGCGTCCCTGTAGCGCTCCGGCGTATCGCTCCACACATAGTAATTACGATAGTCACTTCCCGCGGGCGAACGTCGTGCACGTTGGAACCATTCATGACGATCTGAGGTATGATTGAGTACCAGTTCAGTGACTATTTTCAAATCACGCCGATGCGCCTCGCGAACAAATATCTTGAAGTCGCGCAAGGTCCCGCATGATTGGTGGATGTCAGTATAGTCGGAAATGTCATATCCGTCGTCTCGCATCGGCGATGGATAAAATGGAAGCAGCCAGAGCGTGGTGACGCCCAACGAATGCAGGTAGTCAAGCTTCTCGGTCAGGCCCGGGAAATCACCGACTCCGTCGCCGTTGCTGTCGTAGAACGAACGGACGCGGAGCTCGTAGAAGATCGCGTCCTTGTACCACAGCGGATCCGACGTCGAACCGTTTTCAGGCTGAGGCTTGGTGGGCAAGTCCGGCACTCACAGGCGCTCTTCGACGCGCAAAATATGTGCGGGCTCGACGCTCGGATCCAGCCGCACGTAATTACGTTCGGACCACACGTAGCTGGCCCCGGTCAGCAGATCCGTCACTCGGTAGCGCCCGCCCGGCGCGACGCCCGCGACCTCTGGCGGCACCAGCGCTGTACAATAATGAGCGTGCAATGGATCCAGATTGACGGCCACCAGAATCACATTCTCCTTGCCCGGCGTGGCTTTGGCGAAGAAGAGAATCTGGTCGTTGTCTGTGCTGAGGAACTGGAGATCGAGAAATAGTTGCAGCGCGGGATTGTCGCGGCGAATCGAGTTGACGCGCCCGATGAACTCCTTGATGTTTCCGGATTGGTTCCAGTCGCGCACTTTGATCTCGTACTTCTCCGAATTCAGATATTCTTCGGTGCCGGGAACCGCCTGGTTTTCGCACAACTCGAACCCGCTGTAGATTCCGTAGGAAGGCGACAGCGTCGCCGCAAGCACCAGCCTCATCTTGAAGGCCGCGCGCCCGCCCGTCTGCAGCACCGGCGCAAGAATGTCGGGAGTATTGGCGAAAAAGTTAGGCCGAAAATACTCCCGCATCGAGGTTTGCGTAAGCTCAGTTAAATACTCAGTCAGTTCGAACTTTGTATTGCGCCACGTGAAGTAGGTATACGACTGAGTAAAGCCGGCTTTCGCCAGGGCTTTCATCATTTTGGGTCGCGTAAACGCTTCCGCCATGAAAATCACTTCGGGATTGGAAGCCTGCACTTCGTTGATTAGCCAGTTCCAGAATTGCACCGGTTTCGTGTGCGGATTGTCGACGCGAAAGATCTTCACGCCATGCTCGCGCCAGAACCTGATGACGCGGAGCAATTCCTCGAACAATCCGCGCTGATCCGAAGTGTCGAAATCGATCGGATAGATGTCCTGGTATTCTTTGGGCGGGTTCTCCGCGTACTTGACGCTCCCATCGGGGCGGCGACGGAACCATTGCGGATGCGCTCGGACCCACGGATGATCCGGCGAGCATTGAACCGCGAAATCAAGCGCCACTTCGATTCCCAAGCGGTTGGCCGCGGCGTTGAAGCGGTCAAAATCGCCGAGCGTCCCGATCGACGGATCGATCGCGGTATGTCCTCCGGCCTCGTTGCCAATCGCCCACGGGCTGCCGGGAGCGTTCGCGCCGCCGTTGAGCGCGTTGCCGGGACCCTTGCGATTGGTGTGACCGATCGGATGTATAGGCGGTAGATACACAACGTCAAAGCCCAGGTCGCGAAGCTCGGGCAACCGGCGCTCGGCGTCCTGGAAAGTGCCTGGCCTGCCAGGCTCGCTTCCCTGCGATCGCACAAACATCTCGTACCAGGTTCCGAAGCGCGCTTTCTTGCGATCGACGACCAGTTCCAGGAGCGGCTCGAATCGAGTCATGCCGAATCGCTCGCCGACGCGGCCCGCCGCAGCCGAAATCTCCGCATCGCTGATGGCCGCGAGCGCCGCCGCTCCGTCGTTGGTCTTCCGCAATCGCGCCAGGGTTCGCTCGAGCAATTCACGATCGGCTGCCTGCGCAACCGAAATCATTTTCTCGACGAGTGCTATGCCCTCCAGCACATCGGACGCAACCGGCCGTGCCGCCTTGACCTTCTTGCTGAAATCCGCGAGCCACGTGGCAAACAGATCGGTCCACGCTTCGATCGTGAAAACGTAGCGTGCCTTGTCGGTGGGGCAAAACTCGCCTCGCCATCGATCGTTGTCGAGCGCCAGCATCGGCGCTTCGTCGAAGACCTCGTCGCGCTTGCGGCGCCATTTGACTGCCGCGCGCAATACTTGAGGCCCGTCACGAAAAATGTCCGCTTCGACGACGCATCGCTCTCCGGCGATTCGCTTTGCCGGATAGCGGCCACCGTCAACCGACGGCGTTACATCTTCGATGACGATATGGCTCAGCCGCCCGCCCGATGAAACCAGCTGAGAATCGGTTTGCGCTTCAGGGGAAGTCATCGCCGGCCAGGGTCATCCAGGAAATCAAGTTTCAGTTGTCCAGCTCGCGCTCGGAGCCGGTGCGTTCCTACGATCCTAGCAGCGTATGGGATTCGACGCACGACGATGTCGGCCGGTTCCGCTAAAGCTACATGATCAATGCGTTGGCGCAGCCGCTGGCGTCGGCTCCGCGACCAGGCGCGCCGTCATCGGATGCGCCTCGTGCCGAATCAGAATGTCCATGAAGTATTTGTCGGCCATCGCGGCCGCGACCTTGTCCTTCATATCCAGCGCCGGCTCCAATCGGACCTTGTCGAACTCCTTGTCGTCAACTTTTACCTCGACGTAGGGGCTCGTCGTATTTTTCTGAACTCGGCCGTACGATCGGTCGCCCAGCCGGACATAGAGCTGCCCGTCTATCGCTACCAGCCACAGCTTCGACCAGTGCGCGCCCTCTTCGGGATCAATCGTCATGATCTGGAGCGTGCTCTGGTCGTGGGAAAACGCCTCCGGATCCCATCCAGGAACGGGGTTGTCAGCGGCGCGAGCGGCGCCAATCACCGTGAGCAGGAATACCGTCGACGCTACAATCACTCTTACACTCGTATTGATCTTCACGGTCACCGCCTGCCGACGCTTGCGATCAGTTGCCAAAGTCCCAGCTCTCGCCGTTGTGATAGCGCATCAGCACGTTCTTCGCGATCAGGATCCGGTGGACCTCGTCCGGGCCGTCCGCCAACCGCAGCGTCCTCGCGCCCTGGTACATGCCGACAAACGGCAGGTCGCCGGAGACGCCCGCCGCGCCCCACACCTGGATCGCGCGATCGACCACCCGCTCGTAACACGCCGGGACGAAGATCTTGATCGCCGAGATGTCGGTGCGCGGATCGGTTCCGCCGTCCATGCGCTCGGCGCAGTGGATCGTCATCAAGCGCGCCGCCTGGATGTCGATGTAAGAGTCGGCGATGAACCCCTGGATGAACTGCTTGGTCTCGAGCTTGCCGCCGTGCACCTCGCGCATCGTGGCGCGCTCGACCATCAGGTCGAAGGCCCGCCACATCTGCCCGATCGAGTTCATGCAGTGATAGACGCGCCCCGCCCCGAGACGATCCTGTGCCGCCTGATGGCCCGAGCCGGTCTGGCCGAGCTGGTTACTCAGCGGCACGCGCACGTCGTCGTAGGTTATCTCGCAGTGATCGCTCGCATGCCCCCAGACCTCGATGCCGCGCACGATGCGAAGGCCCGGCGTGTTCTTGGGCACGATGATCTGCGTCATGCGGCCGTTGTCGGCGCCGCTGCCTTCGGTGCGGCACATGACGATGAGGAAATCGGCGCGAAACCCGTTCGACGTGAACCACTTGTGGCCGTTGATCACCCACTGGTCGCCATCGCGGCGCGCGGTGGTCTTGATCGAGCGCGGATCCGAGCCGGCCGAGTCGGGCTCCGTCATCGAGAAGCCGGATTCCATCTTGCCCTCGGTGAGCGGCACCAGCCATTTGCGCTTCTGCTCCTCGGTGCCGTACTTGAGCAGGATCGCCTGGTTGCCCGAGTTGGGCGCGACTACGCCGAACAGTGCCGCCGCTCCCATACTGTAGGCCAGCACCTCATTCATGTACGCATGCTCGAGGAAGCCGAGCCCAGAGCCGCCGTACTCCGGCGGAAGATGCGGCGCCCAAAGACCGGCCTTCTTCACCTTCTCCTTGATCGACTCGCGCAGCTCCCGGCCGCCGCGCTTCTCTTCGTCCGTCGCGCCGTCGCGCCATCCGGCCCACAGTTTGCGCTCGTTGGGCAGAATGTCGCGGTTGACGATCTGCGCCGTCAGCGCGCGAATCTCGTTGATGCGGGGCTCAAGCGTCGGGATTGGTTTCACGTTCATCTGCATGGCGGTCTCCTCCTCGGTCGGCACCAGCGTAGCAGAATGAGCGTTGCGCCACCGAGTCCCTTGATCTGCCCGAATCGGCGAGATAGCCGGCGTTTGGGTGTGATCGGCGAATTCTGGTGAAATTGGCATCTCCTGCACTTTCTCCTCCATCTGTTCCGCTCGATCGGTGCGTGTGATTGCGGGAACGCACTGGCAGAGCGACTTGATCGAAGGATCGCAGGCAGCGAAGTTGGCGACACATGATGAGTTCGGACGGGGTTTTGGGGCGTTTTGAGGGCAACCTGGCATCACCTGCACATAGGCACGGCGTCGTTCGGTTGCGGTCCTGGCAGTAGAGCGAAGATCCGTTCGGGCTTGAGCGCGGAGACGTGATCTGACGACGAGAGGTTCGGGCGACGGAAGTATTGGCAGACTGAACGGCACGTTCGGCCGATTAAGGTGCGAATTCAGACGGTGACCTTGAATGATGCGGGCGGTGATTGAAGAGACTCGAACATCGTCCACATTATGTCATCGTAGTTGGAAGAGCGTAAGGCGTAAAAGTTCAGGGGGGTGCAGGCCCGGCGGCAATCTGCGCGATCAAGCGCACGCCTGATGTGTCGGCCATTTTCCAGGGCGACACTTCGCAGACACGGGCGCCGAATCATCCGCACACATGCGCGATGATTTCGAGGTAACCAGTTCGGCTATCTGTTGCGGTAGGCGATTGCCGCGCGATTGGGGGCAGATTGCGAACATAAAGGCGGCGGCTGGATTTGTGCTGCCACACGCGGCGGGCTCGGACTCTCGAACTGGCAAATCCTAACGTTGCCAAGCTTTGCCGGAATCCCGCCGCCCGCGGTTTTCTGCGGGCGGCGGGTCGCTAACCCGAAGCTCTAAAAACCTATCGGTATTATGCTGACGCACTGGGCGACGTTGTCACCCGTTTCGCTGTCAGGAAGCAGCGCCTCCCACGCTCCGTCGGTGCCGGTGCTTGACTCGTGCCTGTCGTACAAATCCAAGCCGGCATTGATACTTTCGTTGCCGTTCACGTGGCTCAGTGTAGTGGGCGAAGTAGGCGCAGTGTTGAATCCAACGGACGTATTTGACGTGCCAAAGACGCAAGCGGCGAGTCCGTTGGCTTGAACGTCGAGATCCATAGTCTCCGTTACGCTATTAGCCGAAGTCGAATTTCCGCTCGTTTGGTCGAGGATCGGGTTCCCGACAGGGCTACCTGAGGAGCAGGCGGTGGGCGTAGTTTGGGTGCAGGTATTCCTATATAAGACCGCAACTCCGGTCGACTCGACCGCATCATTAAACGTGAACACGAAATTGGGTACCCCCGCGGCCTCTGCGCTACTGATCGTGTGCCAGTAGACGAACTGCTCATAATCGGTGCCAGCCGTATCGGTATCAACAATTAGATTCCACGCGTTTGTCGATGTCGGCGGAGTTACCGTAAGGCCAGCTGGCGGGTCGAGTACGTTAAGCGAGAGAATGACCAATTGATTCGTCAGACCGGTCGAGCCTCCGTACGGAATGGTTAAGCTCTCCTCTGGGCCGTTGGTGTTAGAAGTCCCGCTCTCAGCCACCGCCGGGGTTGGAGTCGCCGTAGGAGTCGCGGTTGCAGTCGCTGTTGCCGTGGCGGTTGCTGTTGCCGTGGCGGTTGCTGTGGCCGTGGCGGTCGCCGTTGCCGTGGCAGTCGCGGTCGCCGTTGCCGTGGCAGTCGCGGTCGCCGTTGCCGTGGCAGTCGCGGTCGCCGTTGCCGTGGCGGTCGCGGTTGCCGTCGCCGTGGCGGTCGCGGTCGGCGTTGCGGTTGCCGTCGCAGTCCGCGTAGCGGTCGCAGTAGGCGTAGCCGTCGCGGTTGGGGTCGCTGTCGGCGTCGGGGTTGGTGCAGATGACGGAATCACCGTCGTGGTCCCGCTCCATGATCCACTCGTATGGTCCATGTAATGGAACCGAATGTTGATATGGTCGACCGTATCGGTCGAGCAGACCTCTGCCGTGAATGTTGCTCCTTGCGGCGCATGCCCAGTCTGGGTTCCGCAGACGTTCGACACCGCCGACCCTTGATAGACCAACGGACTGCTCTGCTTGCCTGACGGAAACCAATCGCCGCCGTCGTTTAGCGGATCATCATAGGTCTGCGTCGGCAGGCTGATAGTCAACGGATGAACGGTCTTGTCGGGGCAGACTACCTGGAGCGTGACTGTGCCGTTGCTAAAGGTCACCATCGCGGCTGGATGGTTTCCGGGCATTGTGAAGTCGTATCCGGCGGACACGGTGTCGCCAGCTTTAATCGGCAGATTACCTTCCATCGAGCCCGAGATTGTGACCGTGTTGCAGCCGAAGGCGAAGGCCTGGTCAGGCTTGGCGACACCGATCACCATCAGAAGAGCGAAGCTGAAAGCCGAAAATGTGAAGATGGACGACTTCGGTCGCGACATAATCCCCTCCCATGTGCTGCGCCGTAACGAACCTCTGCCGGAATCCCGCCGCCCGCAGTTTTCTGCGGGCGGCGGGTTCGCTAACCCGAAGCTCTAAAAGCCGATCGGTATTATGCTGAGGCACTGGGCGACGTTGTCACCCGTTTCGCTGGTAGGAAGCAGCGCCTCCCACGCTCCGTCGGTGCCGTTGGCTAACTCGAACCTGTCGTACAAATCCAAGCCGGCATTGATACTTTCGTTGCCGTTCACGTGGCTCAGTGTAGTGGGCGAAGTAGGCGCAGTGCCGAATCCAACGGACGTATTTGACGTGCCAAAGACGCAAGCGGCGAGTCCGTTGGCTTGAACGTTGAGATCCATAGTCTCCGTTACGCTATTAGCCGAAGTCGAATTTCCGCTCGTTTGGTCGAGGATCGGGTTCCCCGAACTATCGACGCACGGGGTGGGCGTAGTTTGGGTGCAGGTATTCCTATATAAGACCGCAACTCCGGTCGACTCGACCGCATCATTAAACGTGAACACGAAATTGGGCACCCCCGCGGCCTCTGCGCTACTGAGCGTGTGCCAGTAAATGAACTGATCATAATCGGTGCCAGCCGTATCGGTATCAGAAATTAGGTTCCACGTGTTTGTCGATGTCGGCGGAGTTACCGTAAGGCCAGCCGGCGGGTCGAGTACGTTAAGCGAGAGAATGACCAGTTCATTCGTCAGACCGGTCGACCCTCCGTACGGGATGGTTATGCTCGTCTCTGGGCCGTTGGTGTTAGAATTCCCGCTCTCAGCCACCGACGGCGTAGGAGTCGACGTAGGAGTCGCCGTCGCGGTCGCAGTTGCCGTCGCGGTTGCGGTCGCCGTCGCGGTTGCAGTTGCCGTCGCGGTTGCAGTTGCCGTCGCCGTTGCGGTTGCCGTCGCGGTTGCGGTCGCCGTGGCCGTGGCGGTTGCCGTAGCGGTCGCAGTCGCCGTCGCTGTCGCAGTACGCGTAGCCGTCGCGGTTGGGGTCGCCGTCGCGGTTGGGGTTGGGGTCGGGCCCGTGCCGATACATCCACCTTCGCAGTTGCTCGTTCCGTAGTTACATTTGACTGACGGAATGCTGCTGAGGTTGGTGAGGGTTACCCCGTTGAGGGTAAAAGTGATGGAATTCTCTATATACTCACGCTTGCCAAGACCGTCCTCAAGGGCGTCGGCCGCAGTGGTTGCCGGCGATAGAATTCCGAAGCCCGAGCCGTCAAGTTTCGTGTGTGTGCCGTCATCCAGATTTCCCGAGGGGCCAAAGTTAAAAACACCCGTCGAGCCCAAGCCATTCCCAGGAAGATACTGCCAGTTCGACCCAATAGTTCCCGGAGTATCGCCCGGATGTACCAGGGAACTGCCGCCCGTTAGTGCTGCTGTACCGCTGGTGAAGCTTGGTGCATTAAAGAGCAGCGCGGTCAAGGTGTCGGCCTGATCTGTCGAAGCGGCTCCGGTGTTGCTCAAAACGATGGTGAGCGTTTGCGCGGCAGTGTTCAGCGTGAACAGTGCCGTGCAAGCGATCTGGTCTCCGTCGTCGGGTGCCGTGCCACTGGCCGAAAACAGTTGGCTGATGGGTGGTGGGGTCGCTGATGCAGTCGCGCTGGTGACCGCGAAGAGCATCACGCCTAGTAGAAATCCAACAATCGCTTTACGAATAAGCATAGACAACCCTCCAATATCGAAGCAGGCAGTAGATAGGATTCAGCTTCCGATTATGTATTACCACCGCTTAAGTCAAATATACTTATTGTAGTAGTAGTTGTGTTAAATATACTCATTGTAGCAATAGTAGTCTTATGGTGTGTAATCGCTACGACTTGATCTGTCGGCTCACAAGCGCGCCGTGGCTGGCCGGGTCATGGTGATATTCAGAGTGTCACGCGACCGAAATGTGTCTCTAGAGTGTCTGAGCCGAGCAAACCCGATACGATGCGAGGGCTAACCGATTTGAGACAGCGGAATTGTTGCGGCGCGCCGGGCAATTGCGCCGCAAGCGGTCCCCACCCTGACCCTCCCCCCACGAACGGGGGAGGGAATCCGGACGGATTGATGATGAAGCGCGCAGAGGATTGGTATCGCTGCGATGCGCTCTATATTACCACTCTCACTCTGCGCGCTTGTTCCCCTTCCCCATGTCAGCTGTTCGCGTTTACGTAGCTTATGCAATTGCCCTGATTCCCGAAATTGAACGGCGGGCCCTCCCAGAGCATCCATCCGTTGTCCATGCACTGAGCTTTTGAGGTTGGCGGACCAAGTGTCGGCGTGGGCGTCGCGGTGCGAGTCGGCGTGGCGGTCGCGGTGGTCGTCGATGTAGCCGTGGCAGTAGCTGTTACGGTTGAGGTTGCGGTGGCGGTCGCGGTCCGCGTTGACGTCGCAGTCGACGTCGCAGTCGACGTCGTCGTTGCGGTCGCGGTTCTAGTTGCTGTTGCAGTCGAGGTCGCAGTTGCGGTTGCGGTAGCTGTAGGCGTCGCCGTTGCGGTCGCCGTCGAAGTGGCAGTAGCCGTTGCAGTCGGTGTTGCTGTAGCTGTCGGTGTAGCTGTAGCTGTCAATGTTGCGGTCGAGGTCGCAGTTGCGGTTGCGGTAGCTGTGGGCGTCGCCGTTGCGGTGGCCGTCGAGGTGGCAGTAGCCGTTGCGGTCGGCGTTGCCGTCGCGGTGGCGGTTGGAGTGCCAGACGGGGTAGGAGCCAGATAGTCGAGCACGCGATTGTTGGAAGTGTCGGCGATGTAGAGATTGCCGGCAACGTCGAGCGCGACGCCGCTTGGAACACATAGGCTGTCCGCGCCGGCGAACACCCCGTTGAAATCGCATTCGTCGGTAGTGAAGCTGCCATCCTGGCCGTAGACGGCGGCCGCAGCCGGATCGGCGGCGGAGAATGGCGGGTTGAACTCGAGCGCGCGATTGTTGTAGGAGTCGGCGACGTAGAGGTTGCCGATGGCGTCCACCGTCACGCCATAGGGATAGCAGAGGCTGTCCGCGCTGGCGCTGACGCCACCGAAGTCGCAGTCGCCGGACGTAAAGCTGCCGCCCTGCCCGAAAACCAGGTTCGCGGTGGCGTTGGTAAGCGGGGTGTTGTATTCGAGTACGCGGCTGTTCTCGTTGTCGGCTATATAGAGGTCGCCACTTGAGTCCACCGCTACGCCGTATGGGTTGCACAGGCTGCTCGCGCTCAAACCGCCGTTGTTGCAAGTGCTCGAGGTAAAGCTGCCGCCTTGCCCGAAGACCACGTCGGCGGTGGTGTTGGTAAGCGGGGTGTTGTATTCGAGCACGCGGCTGTTCTCATTGTCGGCTATATAGAGGTCGCCGGCCGGGTCGAGTGCGACGCCATACGGATTGCACAGGTCGATGGCGGTCGGGTTGCCACCATCGGTGTCATAATTGCAGGCGGTTGAGGAGAAGCTGCCGCCCTGCCCGAACACCAGGTTGGCCGCGCCGCCGACGCATGGGAAGGAGCCGCATCCGGCGAAGGGCTGGTTGTATTCGAGCACGCGGCTGTTGTTTGCGTCAGCGACATAGAGATTGCCGACGCTATCGACGGCGACGGCACCAGGATCGCACAGGCTACTCGCGCTTGCGCTCGCTCCAGCGCCGTTGCAGGCGCCGGAGTAGAAGTCCGGCTGACCGATCACCAGGTCGGCCGGCAAGCCATTGGAGAACGCCGTCACGTCCTTCCATCCCAGCACCCGCGAATTGTTCTGGTCGGAGACATAAAGCCGGTTCGGCGTCGTGCTCGTGTCGGCCGCGACTGCGAACGGGCTGTTAAGCGAACGCAGATCCGGGAAATCCGGCGAGTTGTGCAGAAAATCAACCTGCCCCAACTCGCGATCCGCGGTCGTATCGGTCGTGAGCGGGCTGTTGTACTCGGTCACCCGGCTATTTTGTGCGTCGGCGATGTAGACGTTGCCGCTGGCATCCACCGCTACGTCGGCCGGCGAGCAGAGGCTGTTGGCGCCGAGGCCGCCGGTGTTGCATCCGCTCGAAGTGAAGCTGTTGCCCTGCCCGAATACCAGGTCGGCGGTGGTGCCGGACGTGAGCGGGGTGTTGTATTCGAGCACGCGGCTGTTCGCGTTGTCGCCGACGTAGAGGTTACCGCTGGCGTCCAGCGCGACGCCAAATGGGTAGCACAGGCTGTTCGCGCTTAAGCCGCCGCTGTTGCAGCTCCCCGAAGTAAAGCTGCCGCGCTGTCCGAACACCAGGGCAGCAGTGGTGCCGTTGGTTAGCGGGGTGTTGTATTCGAGCACGCGATGGTTGTTGTAGTCGGCGATGTAGACGTTGCCGCTCGCGTCCGCCGCGACCCCGATCGGCAGGCAGAGGCTGTTCGCGCTCAGGCCGCCGTTGTTGCACGTGTCGGACGTAAAACTGCCCGCCTGCCCGAAGACCGTGTTGGCAGTGGTGCTGGTGAGCGGAGTGTTGTATTCGAGCACGCGGCTGTTGTCGAAGTCAGCGACGTAGAGGTCGCCGCTTGGATCCAACGCCAGCCCCCAGGGATCGCACAGGCTGCTCGCGCTCAGACCGCCGTTGTTGCAGGTGCTTGAAGTAAAGCTGCCGCCCTGCCCGAAGACCTCATTGGCGGCGCCCCCAACGCACGGGAAGGAACCGCATCCGGCAAATGGCGCGGGGTATTCAAGCACTCGTTGGTTGCCGGTGTCCGCGACGTAGAGATTGCCGCTCGCGTCGACGGCGACGGACTCGGGCTGGCACAACGTGCCCGCGCTTGCGCTCGCGTTACCGCTGTTGCAGACGGCATTGTAGAAATCGGGCTGACCGATGACCAGGTCGGCCGGCGAGCCGTTGGTGAATGCGGTCGAATCCTTCCAGCCCAGCACCCGCGAGTTGTTGACGTCCGCGACGTAGATCCGATTTGGTGTTGCGCTGGTGTCGATTGCAACTCCCTGCGCGTTGTCGAGCTTCTGCGCGTCGGGAAAATTGGCGACGTAGTACATGAAGTTGGCCTGCCCCAGTACTATGTCGGCAATTCCCTCGCCCGCGATCGACGGCGTCGCCAGGGTGGCGGCGACGATCATCAGAGCGACTGTCAGTTCCGGCCGGGCAACCGCTCTCAGCGCGCTCAACGCGCGCGCCAAACGGACAATCGCCCCATTCCAAAACCGGCTCCAGAGTTTTGCGGGATCGGTCATTGTGGAACCCTCCCCTAACTACATCTAGTAGATACGTTATAACACTTTGTATCATCTCTACATAAGGTACGCAACTGCTTCTTTATGTACTCCGCGTCTCTTCATTACCTGGCGATCGGAGCTGCGCGACTTAGCGCTACGCCCCGCAAATTTATGCGTCCCGGTGAAAATTGACCGTTTTGGCCCGCAAACCGGTGGTTACTGGTTACCGTCTGAAGAGGCCAGTGGCGCGCGCTCCGCGCGAGTTCAATCCGGTGATGGTCAGGCGGGTGGGCTTCCTGCTAGAAGCGTTTCTTTGCGAGACCGACGCGGGGAGGGACGCGCTATGGCCAGGTACGAACGGCTGAGTCCGTTGGACCGGACATTTCTCGACCTCGAATATCCTGAAACGCACATGCACGTTGCGGGCGTGATGATCTTCAACGCCAGCCCGCTGCGTACTTCCGGCGGCGGAATCGATATCGAGAAGATTCGCAAGTACGTTGCGTCGCGATTGCATCTGATGCCGCGCTATCGGCATCGGATCGCGCGGATACCGCTCGAGAATCATCCGGTGTGGGTGGACGATGTCAGCTTCAACCTTGAATATCACGTGCGGCACACCGCGCTGCCGCGGCCCGGCGGCGACGAGGAGCTCAAGCGGCTGACGGGAAGAATCGTGTCGCAGCAGCTCGATCGCGGCAAGCCGCTGTGGGAATTGTGGGTCGTCGAGGGACTCGACGGCGATCGCTTCGCGATGATCAGCAAGACTCATCATTGCATGATCGACGGAGTGGCGGCGGTCGACCTCGGATCCGTGCTGCTGAGCGCGTCGCCGGACGCGACAATTCCCGACGCGCAGCCGTGGAAGCCGGAATCCGCGCCGTCGGGCGGCGAGCTGGTGATGGACGAAGCGTGGCGGCGGCTGGCGAGTCCGCTGGAATTCGGCAAAGCGGTGCTCGGCGCGATGCAAAATCCCAGCGACACGGCCGAGAGCGTGAGCGAGCAAATCTCCGCCGTGACCGAAACGCTCGGCGCGGGACTGTTTCCAGCTTCGGAGTCGCCATTCAACAAGCCAATCGGGCCTCATCGGCGCTTCGAATGGACGGCGATCGAGCTGGCGGACGTCAAGCGCGTGAAGAACGCGTTGGGCGGGACGGTTAACGACGTCGTGCTGGCCACGGTCGCGGGCGCGGTTGGATCGTTTCTGGGCGGCCGCGGATTTTCTCCTGAAAAAATCGCGGAACTCGATTTCCGCGCGATGGTTCCGGTGAGCATCCGCGCGTCGTCGGAGCGCGGCACGCTTGGAAACCGAATCGCGTCGTGGGCGGCGCGGCTTCCTATAGCGGAGACCGATCCGCGCCGGCGCCTGCAGGCGGTCCGCACGGTCACGGCCGATCTCAAGCAGTCGCGGCAGGCGATGGGCGCGGAGGTGCTCGCGCGGGTCAGCGAATGGACGGTGCCCACCCTGCTGTCGCTCGCGATGCGCCTCGCGGCGCGCGCACGCTCGTTCAATTTGACCGTGACCAACGTGCCCGGGCCGCAGATTCCGCTCTACCTGATCGGATCGCGGATGTCGGCCGCATATCCGCTCGGGCCGCTGTTCGCGGATCAGGCGCTGAATATCGCGCTGCTCAGTTACGACGGCCGCCTGCATTGGGGATTGAATGCGGACTGGGACGTGCTGCCTGACTTGGGCGATCTCGTCACGGCAATTCGCGCATCGTTCGACGAGTTACTCCAAGCTACCGAGACGGCGCACACTTAGGAGGGCGACCGCGAGCGGTTCGCGGCGGCGGGCCACCGCACCGGGACGAACCAGAATGTCAGCGCCACTATCGCGCCGAAAGTCAGGTAGGCAGCGGTGAAGACCCACGGCGGCGCTTCATAGAAGATCAGGCGGTCGAGCCAGTAGCCGACGAAATCGCGGGAGTAGCCGTGCTCGCCTGCACGCACTCGCAACGCATTCTCCCACACGGTGAGCGGGCAGGTTGCGCCTATGAGCGCCTCGCCGCACACGAGCAGAATCATCGCGAGGTGGACGACGCGAAAATAGAAATTGCGGACCCAATGCCAATGGGCTGCGCCGCCGATCAGAATGGCGACGAAGCCGGCGACCACGATCGCGACGTAGCCCACGTGAATCGCGGTCACCAGGTCGGCCGCCGCCTGCCATAGCATCGCGCGTTATGGGACTTCGGTGCTCGCGTCGAGCCACGCGAGCATCAGTTCGTTCACCATCGAGGGATCGAGCGAGGCCGCGCCGCCGCCGTAAACTGCGCCGCTGCGCGCGGGCGTCGCGGGCGGATTCTTCGCGTACTCGACGCCTGCGGCGATGTCGCGAACGAAACGCGTCGCGACCCCCGGCAGCGTCTGCGGCAGCGTGACACATAGGTGAAAGCCGGCGGGCTTCTGGAGCCCGTTCAGGCGCCATCCGCGCTCCGCGAGAAAATCGTTGACGTGGTAGATGTCGACCTGGTCGGAGGTGAACGCGATGCAGTAGGTCGGCTTGCCGACAATCTTGAGTTCCGGAATCTTCGCGACCCCCGACTTGATCGTGTCCGCCGCCTTCATGATGCGCCGGGTTGCCTTCAGATAGCCCTCCTCGCCGAGCGTGACCATCGCGGCCCAGGTCGACGCGCTGATTCCCTCCGAGCGGCTGCCGGCGATCGTGGGCGACGCATACAGGCCGCCCTGCCAGTCGGTCATCGAGAAGTACCTGCGCCGGCGCAGCGCGCGGTTGCGATAGAGCACGACCGACGCGCCCTTCAGCCCGTAGCCCCATTTGTGCGTATCGCAGGACATTGACGTGACGCCGGGCAGGCGGAAGTCGAAGGGCGGGACGTCGTAGCCGAGCTTTGCGATCCACGGCAGGATGAAACCGCCGAAGCAGCTATCGACGTGCAGACCGACGCCGGCTTCAAGCGCAAGTTCGGATAACTTCTCGATAGGATCGATCAGCCCGTGCGGATAGTTTGCCGCCGAGCCGGCGATCGCGATGGTGTTGGGCCCGACCGCGCGGCGCATCGCGTCCACGTCAGCGAGGTAGTCGGGTCCGACCGGGACGCGAATCAGCTTGATGCCGAAAAAATGCGCGCCCTTGGAAAATGCCGGATGAATCGTATCGGGCACCACCATCTCGGGCGCGGTGATTGCGCGCTCGGCGCGGGCTTTCTCGCGATACGCCAGCATCGGCAGGATGATGCTCTCGGTGCCGCCGGAAGTGATAGCGCCGCACACGTCGGCCTGCGGATCGTTCTCGCGCGCGAGCTCGGCGCCGAGCATCCGCGCCGTCATGGCAATTATCTCGCCTTCGAATTTGGTGCCGCTCGGGCACATGTCGCGCTGCAGCAGGTTGACGTGCGAGAAGAGCGAGAACACGCGGTTGAGGTAGGCGTAGTGCTCCATCCCGCCGTGATAGTAGGTGCCGGAGATCTGGCCGGTCTGCCAGCGCGCGTTCTCCTCGCGCGCGATACTGCGCAACTCGCGCATGACGTCCTCGGGTCGGCGGCTCTTGGCGGGCAGCTCGCGATAGGTCTCGAAGGTCTCGCGATACGGGAACATATCTCCGAAAGGTCCGGAGGGCGCTTGATTCTTCTTCGCTGCCTTGGGCACGTAACTACTCCCTGATGATCCCGATCGATTTGAATACTAGTCCATCGTCACGTTAAATCCGACGCTGACGGGTTGAGGCGGCGGTAGATGGCGCGGTTGCGCTTGTAGAACTCGAGGAACTCGCGGAACTGGCGATCGTGGATGCGGCGGTTGACCTCGATCGGCCGATACTCGGCGGCTATCCGCACCCGTCCCGAGATTTCTTCGATCTTGATCTCGCCTAGCGCCGCAAAGGCCGCCAGCGCGGCGCCGACCGCGTTGGCATTGCGCGGGTTGGCGACCTGCCGCACGGTGCATCCGAGCACGTCGGCGTGGATCTGACACCACAGATCGGAACTCGCGCCGCCGCCGATGAAATTGAGCTGCTCGAACCGACGCCCGATGAACTTCTCGACGTGGCCCTTGAGCCATCGCAGGTTGTACGCAATCCCTTCCATCACCGCGCGCACATAATGGCCGCGGCCGGTACGTGCGGTCTGATTGAAGAAGGCGCTGCGCGTCGAGGCGTCCTCGTGCGGCGCGAGCACGCCGTTGATCCAGGGCGTGAAGATCAGCCCGTCGCTCCCCGGCGCGACCTCCGCGGCCAGCCGGTTCATGTCGGCGTATACATCGACCGGAGAATTCGCGCTGCCGGCGGGGTACAGGATGTCCTTCAGGAACTCGAGGCTGCGTCCAGCCGCGCCCTGCTCCGCGCCGACCATGTAGCGGCCCGGCAGCGCGGCCGGCATCGCGGTGAGCATGTGCAGAGGATCGGTTTTCTTCGCGGGCACGTGGCAGCTTAGCCATGACGACGTACCTATATAGAAGTAGCCCTCGTAATCGCGCACGGTGCCTGCACCCAGAGTCGCCGCATGACCGTCGGCCGAGCCCATCACGACGCGAGTGGAGGGCGCCAGGCCAAGCTCCGCTGCGACTTCGGGCTTGATGGTGCCGAGCACGGCGTTCACCGGCCGCAAGTCAGGGAGCTTCGCGCGATCGACGCCGGTCATCGCCAGCAACTCGGGCACGTAGTCAATCCGGTCGGGGTTGCGAATATCGGTCAGCCAATACGTGAACATCGTCGCATACGATGCGGCGAATTGCCCGGTGAGCCGCAGGTTGAGGTAGTCCATCGGCTCGAGAAACTTGAAAGTCCGCGCATAGGTCTCGGGGCGCTCATTCTTGATGAAGAGGATATGCCCGAGGCCGTCGACGCCCGATTGCACCGGCGCGCCGCCCGTGAAGCGCAGCCATTTGAGCGCCTTGAACAGCCCGTAGCCCTGGACGCGCGGGAATCCGCTGACGATCGCGCGATTGTATTTCGCGCCGCGAGTATCCATCCAGGAGATCGCGTTGCCGATTGCGGCGCCGCTCTCGTCGACGGGCACTGTGACGGCCCATAGCGTCGTGCATGCGACGGCGATGATTTGTGACGCGGGGACTCGCGAGGCCGCGATCGCCTCCTTCGCCGCGTCGCGCACCGAGCGCCACCATTCCTCGGGATCCTGCTCGACCGCGCCTCCCGCCATCATCTTGGTAGTCGTATGGCGTATCGCCGAGGCGACGACTTCGCCAGCGCTCGAGACGACGGCGGCCTTGGTGCTGCCTGAGCCCATGTCGATGGCGAGCACGTATTTCAGCGGAGTGGACGATGGCACTTTGAGTCACACTCGCGGTTGAATTCCTCTTTATGGCGCACCGGGCTCGCACTATGGCAGCGGATTGCAAGGTGTTACAAATGACCGCGAGCTGACTAATCATGGCATTCAACGAATACGCATCGTTCGACGGCCTGGCGCTGGGGCGCCTGGTGCGCGAGGGCAAGATCACGCCGGCTGAGCTGATGGACGCGGCGATTGCGCGCGCGGAAAAACACAACGCGAAGCTCAACGCTATCGTCTTCAAGGATTACGATCGCGCGCGCGCCACGGCGAATTCGCACAAGGCCGATGCTGCGCCGTTCGCGGGAGTGCCGCTGCTGCTCAAGGACATCATGGGCGACTGCGCGGGGATGCCGACGCGATCGGCGTGCGCGTTCATTCCAGCCACGCCGATGCCGGCGGACTCGGAGCTGGTAGCCCGCTACAAGCGCGCCGGCTTCATCCCGTTCGCCAAGACCAACGCGCCCGAATTGGGAATTCCGCAGGTGACCGAGTCGCGACTTTACGGGCCGGCGCACAACCCGTGGGACCTCGAGCGTACGCCGGCGGATCCAGCGGCGGCTCAGCCGCGGCGGTCGCGGCGGGAATCGTGCCGGTCGCTCACGGCAACGACGGCGGCGGCTCGATTCGAATCCCGGCGGCGTGTTGCGGGTTGGTCGGACTCAAGCCGACGCGTGGACGCAACTCGCTCGCGCCGATGCTCGGCGACGTGCTCGGCGGGTTCATCGTCGAGCACGTGTTGACCAGAACCGTCCGCGACAGTGCGGCCGCACTCGATGCGACCGCGGGCGCGATGCCCGGCGATCCTTACTTTCCAACGCCGCCCGTCCGCGCCTATCTGCAGGAAGCGTCGACGCCGCCGAAGCGGCTTCGAATCGGGTTCTCGACGGAGAATCCGCTGGGCGGCGCAATTCATCCGGACTGCATCGAGGCGACGCAGCGCGCGGCGAAGCTGTGCGCCGAACTCGGACACGAAGTGGAAGAGGCAGCGCCGCAACTCAACTACCCGATGCTCGCGCAACTGTTCGAAACTGTTTACGCGGCGGGAGTGGCGCTCTCGATCGAGGCGACGCGGATGCTGACCGGCGCGGAGCCGACGCCCGACAAGTTCCAGACCTTCACCTGGACGATTTACGAGCGCGGGAGGAATGTATCGGCGCCGCAATACCTGATTGCTCAGGCGCTGCTACAGCAGGCCGCGCGCCAGTTCGCGACGTTCTTCGAGTCGCATGATCTGTTCCTGACGCCGACGCTGGGTCAGCCGCCGCTCCGGATCGGTGCTATCGACTTCATGAGTCCGGCCACGACGCTGCTCGACGAAACGATGACAAACTTTGCGGTCGCCTGCCCCATTTACAACATCACGGGACAACCGGCGATCTCGATCCCGCTCCATTGGAATGGCGAGGACTTGCCGATCGGTGTGATGTTCGGTGGGCGTTACGGCGACGAAGCAACGCTGATCCAGCTAGCGGGCCAACTCGAGCAGGCGCAGCCGTGGATCGGCCGCAAGCCGCCAGTCTAGGATTGAACGTTTTGCCGAGCTTCGATGAAATTCGTTCCGCTGATCGTTCGTAACCTGCTGCGCAATCGCCGCCGTACAATTCTCAGCGTTCTATCGATCGCCGTCTCGACGCTCATTTTTGCCGCGCTGATGAGCGTTCCGGCGGTGGCGGCACGGCTGCTGCGCGATCGCGTGAGTGCTTTGCGGCTCATCTGCGCCAACAAAGCCGGGTTCAGCTACCTGTTGCCCGCGGCTTATGGCGAAACTATCCGCGGGCTTCCGCATGTCAGCGCGATGACGGGTTATCTCGTCATGATGACGAGCTATCGCAAAGCCGGCGAGCTGATACCGATAATCGGCCTCGATCCCGATCAACTGCACGTTATCTTTCCCGAGTGGGCCTCCGCCCAGGACGCCGCCGCGCTCGGGCGTTCACGCTCGGTAGGGCTGGCTGGGCCAGGGTTGATGAAGCGCTTCAAGTGGAAGGTCGGCGACAACGTCATCCTGCATGGGCTTGCACCGCCCGCCGACTTGAGTTTCACCATCGTGGGCACGCTTGGCAGCCAAACGACCAACAATGTGGTGATAGTGCCAATAGATAGACTCAACAAGATCGCGGACTTCGAGGGCAAGGTCGCGGTCTTTTTCGTCAAGGCGGACGCTTCCGAGTTCGCGCAGCCGCTGCTGAAGGAAATCGACGGGCAATTCGCCAACGCGCCCGCCGAGACCTCAACCCAGACCGAACTCGGCGTGGCTCAATCGCAACTTCATGATTTCCGGCTGCTGTTCGTCGGCGCGCAACTATTTGCGGGGATTGTCGTAGTCGTGATCGCGCTGGTGTCCGCAAACACCGCTGCGATGGCGGTCCGCGAACGACGCCACGAGCTTGCCGTGATGCGCGCGATTGGCTTCACCCGACGCTTCATTGTCGGATTGCTGGTTACCGAAGGCATGCTGATGGGCCTGGTGGCAGGAGCGCTGGGATCTGCGTTTTCCTACGGCGCCCTTCGCATTGCCGGGCCCTCTCTGCTCGGGCCCGAGTTCGGGCTGCGTCTGATGCCGGCGGTCGCCGCGGAGAGCGTCGCGATCGCGGCCGTGATCGGACTGGCGAGCGCCGCGATTCCTGCGCTGTCGGGCACGCGCCGCTCAATCACCGATTCATTGCGCGCAACCGGGTAGCAGGAAACGGGACAGCCTGCGTCGCGCCAGCTAGTGTGATGTCCCGCAAATATTTTTAAGAACAGAGCCCTAACCCCTGGCCCCTTCCCCAGAGGATGGGGAAGGGGAACCAGAAGAAGTCATCCGCGCGCGCCGTCCTATCCCCCTCACCCCCTTTCCGGTGCGGAAAGGGGGAACAGAAGCGTAGCTGAGACTTGAAAGCGCGGTGGGCGGCTGTTCCAGAACGAACCGGACCATTCTTAAGTTATTTGTGGGACGCGACACTAGACGGTCCAGAAGCGTAGGCCGATCATTCCCCAGTAGCCCAGAAAGGCCGTCCATCCGATGCATGCGAACGCGACTGCGAGCGAGTGAAGCCGGGCCGCGCGGTTCATCGGGTAGCTGAAGGAAGGAATCGCGAGCACGATTGCCGCAGCCGAGAGGATCGCGAAGAGAATTGTCAGCAGACATATGCTGACTGCGAAGGGACTGGGTGTCGCGAGTGCGAAGGTCGAATCACCGCCGTGTATCCACAGCACGATGATGGCGAGGAAGGTGAGCGATGCGAGCAGCGGGACGACGCGCACCGCAAGAAATCTCACGCCCTTCATCCGGCCGAAGATCTTGCGCGGAATCCAGACGATCGCGAATACGATCGAGGTCGCCATTGTCAGCACCGCGCCTACAAGCAAGATGAGCCGAGTCGCGGGCCAGATTGGGCTGATCCTGCGAAAGCATGCGAGCTCGCCGCATCCGTAACGGCTGCCGTCGTCGTCGGTGCAATACACACCGCTGGCTCCGGACTCTTTCTCGGTGCGGAACTGATGGTGGCCAAGATAGATCAGTTCTTCGCGCGGAGTCGGGATAAGCCCGCGGCGGTAGAGCTTGCCGTGGTCGGTATAGGTCCAACCCCCGAGTAGGAGCTCGTCCAGGAACTTAAATTTCTCGTTGCGAGGCGATTCAAACTGGTAGAAGCCGGTCGCCGCTAGCGCATCAGCGTCGAGCGGCACGGCCGCCGGCTTGGGCGGAACCGCAACTCCGCGCGTGATGTAGGCGAAGAGCAGGTCTTCGACCTTATTGAGCGCCGGGCTGCTCGCATTGATCGAGAGGAAGTAGCCGAGACCCTGGTCCGGCATGTACGCGTACGACGAAAGGAAGCCGTCGATGCCGCCGTTGTGGCCGTGGGTCACGATCGGGTGCCTGACGGTCACGTAGTTGCCAAGCGCGTATCCGTTTTTGAAGCCGGCGCGGGCGGCCAGACCGGTCTCCGGTGTTTCCATCCGCGCAATCGATTCCGGGCTTACTATTCTCGCGCCTTCGAGCGTGCCGCGGTTGAGCATCATGCGGACGAATCGGGCCATCTCGTTGGGCGACGACTTCATCTCGCCGGCCGGGCGCAGCAGGATCGGATAGTAAGGCACCGGTAACGGCGGATTCCCGCGATAGCCCTGCGCGAGCGCGGCACGCACGTCGGGAGTAAGCCGCATGTCGGAATGCGTCATCGCAAGCGGGCGCAGGATGTTATCCGCGATGTACTCTTCGCACGGCTGGCCGGCAAGCTTCTCGACGATATAACCGGCGACGCCATAGTCGGGATTCGAGTAGGATTGGAGCGTGCCGGGACGCCATCGCGCGACCTGTGGTCCGGGAAATCGCGCGAAGGTGTCGAGCAACGGCACCGGAGGGCCGCCGCTCATGTCGAAGGTCTCGGCGAGCAGCATGTCGTCGAAGCCGGCGGTATGCTCGAGCAGGTTTACGATTCTGATCGGATCGGTCGCGTCCCATCGGTTGACGATTTTCACTTCGGGCGCAACATCGGCGACCTTCGCATGGAGGTCGACCTTGCCCTCTTCCTGCAGCTTCAGGAGCGACAGCGCGACGAAACCCTTGGTGATGGATCCGATGCGGAACATCGTGTCGCCGGTGACATCGCGATTCGTCGCGAGGTCGGCGTTGCCGACGCCGCCCGCATAGATGACGCTGTCCCTGGTGACGAGGGCGAAGCCGCATCCGGGAGTGTGAGTGCGCTTGAGTACGTCGGCGATTGCGGCTCTAAGCTGCTCGATCGTCTGCGGCTTGGGCGCGGGAGGCGGAGGCGGCCGTCGCGCGCATCCGGTTGCGCCGGCGAGGATCATCGCGAGCGCGGCAATCGCGCACCACGTCGGCAAGCCCGGCTTCATCAGATGCGAGATGTTATCTCAGGGAGCGGCATCTGCAAGCCGGCGTAAAGCAGCCGGGCTGAGAAAGAGAAAGAGCGGCGCCGAAACCGGCCGCTCTTCTCATTCGATCTCGCCGTCAGATTATTCGGTTTCCGACTCCGACTTGAGTTGTTGAATCTGCCGGTGCTGATTCTCGATTTCCTGCTGTTGCGACTGCACTTGAGACTGGGTCTGTGCGTTGGCGTTTTCCTGATTCTGCATCGCGTTGCCAACTACGTAACCGGTGCCACCACCCACAACACCGCCTATCGAGGCGCCCGCCAGCGGATTCCCAACCGCGGCGCCGACAATTGCCCCAGTGCCGGCACCCAACGCGGTGCCACCGAGAGTACCTTCTTCGCGAGTCGAAAGTGGCTGCCCGGAGCATCCAGCCACAAGAAGCGAAACTGCCAACGCTAAACTCATGATGATTGCTGTTAGACCTTTACGCATATTGGACCTCCATCTTTGAGTGATTTATGTTCCTATGGTGGGAGAGCATTTTTTGTGCCTCACTTACTGGGAACATCTCAGCAGGGTTTCGCGCGCCGAGCAGTCCAGAGTTTTTTCCACGCGTACGCCAAATCCAAGAAATCTTGACCCAGAAGTCAGTTGACTCGAAAGAAGGGTGGCACTTTCGGGGCCGGGTATATGTATCGAAAAGAACTTTGCAATGGTGCTATCGGATACATGTTCTTTGGGCGCCAGACGAAACTTACCGATTTCATCCGCAGTTTTCGGGGCCAGGAGTTCACGAAGAGATCATTTCGCAGGCGCAAACGATTGGTATGGTCCTTGCGTTAACTGTCGATAGGCATTTGGTTGGGGTGAAAAGGAAACCAAAATGGACAGACAGAAAAACGCGGCTCCCACCGACTTCGACTTGTTGAATCAGTTGAAGCCCTTGTCATTTCTATCACCCGGAGCGTTGCACGAGCTTGCGAGCGGGCTCAGTTCGGCAAACTTCAGAAGGCGCGAGGTTATCCTGCCTGAAGAGGAGCTCGCGGCAGGTCTTCATATCCTGCTGAGGGGTGTGGCGAAGATCACTTACCTGAACCCAGCTGGTCTGCGTGTAACCGCAGCTTTACTTGCGCCAGGTCCAATCCCACAGTTTGGTTCTCTCCCGGTCAGCCGGTGGCATTTTCGATGCGAGGCGCATAGCGATTGTAGAGTCGGCAGTGTGAGCTGGGACCAATTCGACGTAATCACCAGAGAGGCACCCAGATCCGAGCTAAGAAAATTTCACGATAACAATCTGGTGCCGTGGTATCGGTTCTTCGGAGAAAGCCTCGATCTTCGCGAGCGCCTCTTGTTTACGCTTCTTCAATTGTGTTCGATCTTCGGAGTCAAAGAGTCCCGGGGTATGCTCTTGCGAGTATTCCTCAGCCACAAGGATTTGGCCGGCCTGGTGGGTGCGTCACGGCCAAGAGTCACCGAACATATCGAGGAGTTCGCGCGAGAGCATCTGCTTATTCGTCAAGGTCGCCAGATGATTGTGCTCTTGGATAAGATCGAGAGTTCCCTGGGCATCCCGCGGCCTAAAAGGAATGACTCATTCGCAAGAGCTGGAGCGCAACCGCAATCTCCGAATCTGGCACATCTCTACGGTCCACGTCCGTTGACAGGATGGCCCGATGAAGAAGCCCGGATGTGAACCATCCGTTAGTTCAACCTGAAAAGGACAAGAAATTTCGAGGATTATCTCATCTCATTTCTCATACTTCGAATGGACGGCACGAAAAAGCAGTGAACCGAGCAATGGGGCAAGTGATTCCATGCCTTGCGATACACGTCTTCTGACTCTCAACGAAATGCTGACGGTTGCGACACAACGACAGGCAGCAAACTGCAAGCGTCTGACGGAATGCCGAACACGGTGTGAGAGGGCAAAGGCTGGCGTTCAAGCTGCGCAAAAGAGCCTGGACCGAGCCATCTTTCGTGAAGCTCAGGCACGTAAGGCATACATCGATTGGCTCGATCATCTGAATACTCTTCCAGGCAAGGGTTCGCCGCCGATGCGGGAAAAACTGAGCGGCCTCTTCAGCGCTAACGCGCGAGCGGCTCTCGATACGCTGTCAGCGCGCGAGGCGGTCAGCAGCTCTCAAAAAGCTCTGAAGGAGGCAATCGCCGGCTTTACCTTTGCTCAGGGCGCGCAGAGGAAGATCGCAGAAGAGAGGAACCTGATTGCAGGTGAAATCTCTAAATTGAGCAATCTGAATAGATGAATGGCACCTGGCTAAGCGTGCCTTCGAGGTAGAGCACATGTCTTTTGCCTCGACCTCTTGGAGACGTTGCCATCGTGGGAAGGCTTCCGGCAAGGTCGGCGTCCGAGAACCGGTAGACCGGCATCATTTGACTTGCTGAGTATCGAGAAATGATTGCAGCACGTAGCCGAATCGCGTCAGCGAGAGTGGCTTCGAAGAATAGTAGTGAGCGCCGTTGGTGCGCGCACGCTTCTCGTTGGCGTCGCTTTGGACGCTGGCGACGTAGAGCAGTGAGACGCCGGAGAAGCGCTTGCGAATCTGCGCGAGCATCCAGCCGCGATCGGTTTCTTCGAACGCCTGATCGTCGAATATCACCAGTCGCACATTTGGCTGATAGGAAGCCTCGCGATTCAGGTGTTGAGCGGTTCCATGACGAACGACTTTCCAGGGCCGTTTGACGATTTCGTGGACGAGCTTCGCCAGTGCCTCGTCGTCAGACAGGAGCAGCACAGTAGGCGCGCAGGGTTTTGCTCTCACTTCGATGTTTGCCTTCCATCGAGCGCTGTTTTGGATTTTTTGGTTGCGTGCATTCATTGAAAAATTCGATACTGTCGGCACAGTTCGCTTGGAATTAAGAGGTGCAGCAAATGTGCCAACGCTGCTGCAACGCTTTAGACCACACTTAGAGAACGAAAGGAGCCAATTTCGGCCGGCATGTGTCCATCGGAAACAGCGAAAACAGGCCAAGCGAACAAGATCCCTGCGCCGGGAGGCGGCCCGCGACATTACCACCTGTTGTGGGACGAGGAGCTGGAGGCGCTAAGGCCGGTCCTGACACTCGTGCTCGAGCACCTGGACGAGGTAATCGAGCATTGGTATCAGCTCTACGTTCTTCACTTTGGCGATACACGGAGCATGTCGGAGTCAGAGTTCCGCAGCATCTTCCACGGCGCGCTCTCGCGAAACACCAGGCACCTGCTCGAAGGAGACATGGATCGGTACTCGATCGACACGATCCGAACCGGCGAGCTGCTATGCGAGCGCAAGGTGCCGTTTGCGGAGATCGTCGCGTCGCTTCATCTGTACGAGGAAAGCGCGTATACGGCCTTCCCCACAGACCCGCGTCCGCCGTTGGAGATCTACACGGCTTTCGACAAGCTGAGCCACATTCGCATGATCCTGCTGGCTGACGCGTACTTCCGCTCCGCGTCGGCGAGCGCCGGTGCGCGCATCCAGGCGCTCGAGCGTCAGGCAACTTTGCTGGCGCGAGAAACGCGGAGCATCTTTCACGGCCTGGTTGGCTCCAGCACCGCGATGCGCCATCTCTACGACCGAATCGAAGCCGCGGCTGCGACGCGAGGCACGATCCTGATTGTCGGCGAGAGCGGCACCGGGAAGGAACTGGTAGCGCGTGCGATCCACGAATGTGGCGCGCCGGCGAGCTCGTTCGTCGCGCTGAATTGCGCCGCGATTCCGAAGGACCTTATCGAGAGCGAGCTGTTTGGTTACAAGAAGGGCGCGTTCAGCGGTGCGAATGCCGACTACCTGGGACTGTTCCGGGCGGCTGAGGGCGGCTCCTTGTTCCTCGATGAAGTCACCGAGATGGCGCCTGAGACGCAGAGCAAGCTCCTGCGCGCCGTGCAGGAGCGGACGGTGCGGCCGGTGGGTTCGACGCGGGAGATGCCTATAAATGTGCGCCTGATTGCGTCGACGAATCGCGATCCCGAGGAGGCGGTCCGCGCCGGCAGCCTGCGTCAGGATCTTTACTACCGGCTGCAGGCTGGCGTGCTGAGCATACCGCCGCTTCGAGAGCGCGCCGACGATATCGCGCTGTTGGTCGAGCACTTCATCGAGTTGTTCAACGAGAAGCTGCAGCCGCGAGTTCCGGTGCGGGGCGTCGAGGAAGACGCGATCGCGGCGTTGACGAGCTATTCGTGGCCGGGAAATGTCCGCGAGCTGTCCAACACAATCGAGGGGGCCTTTACGTTCGGCCGCTCGCCTATGATTCGCGCGCAGGATCTTCCAGCGCGCGTCGCAGGGAGCCGCGCTTCGCGGAATACAGATACCCAATCAGCTGAAGCTGAGCTGCCGGTCGGCACTTTTGCCGATGCTGAACGCGAGCTGATCGCACGGGCACTCAGAAGCACCGGGGGCAACAAGGTCGCCGCTGCCGCGCTGCTACGAATCTCGCGCAAGAAGCTTTACGCAAAGATCGAAAAGTACGGTCTGCAGGACCATCGGTAGCGAGCAGTCACTCTATAGTGTTGCGGCGGGCTTGAGCTTGTAGCGGATCGGCATGTGCTTGATGCCGCCGACGAAGCTCGAGCGCAACCGCTCGACCGGTCCGGCAAGTTCCGCGTGGTCGAGGCGTTTCGCGAGCTCCCTGAAAATCACTTCGAGCTCGAGCCGCGCCAGGTTCGAGCCGAGACAGAAATGCTCGCCGATGCCGAATGCGAGATGAGGATTCGGATTGCGGCCGATGTCGAACTTGAAAGGTTGATCGAAGACCTCCTCATCGCGGCAGGCTGACGGGTAGAACAGGCACACCGACTCGCCGGCGCGAATCTTCTGTCCGCGCACGGCAGTGTCACTCGCGGCGGTGCGACAGAACTGGATAACCGGAGCGGTCCAACGCACGATTTCCTCGACGGCGGATTTGATCAGCGCGGGATCGGACTTGAGCCGCCGGAACTGTTCGGGGTTGTCGATCATCGCGAGCAAGCCGCCGCTGGTCGCATTGCGAGTGGTCTCGTTGCCGGCGACCACCATCAGCAGCAAGTACGAGAGAAGCTCGATGGCGGGCAGAGGAGCGCCGTTGACTTCGGCGTTAGCGACGATGCTGGTGACGTCGCCGGTGGGATGCTTGCGGCGATCTTCGACCAGGTTGGTGAAGTAGGTGAACATCTCGATGCGGGCCTGGGCAAAAGTTTCGTTCGCATCCTTGCCGCGCTGGAACTCAGGATCGCCGCCACCGATGATTTCGTTGGTCCATCGGAACAGCGTCGGCCAATCCGGACGCGGGACGCCGAGCATCTCGGCAATCACAGCCACCGGGACCTTGGACGAGATCTCGGTGACGAAATCGCATTGCTCGCGGTCCATCACATCGTCGAGAATTTCCGCGGTTATCTTCGTCACCTCGGGCTCGAGCGCGCGAACCGAGCGCGGCGTGAAATAGCGACTCAGAATAGTCCGATACTCGCTGTGCTGCGGTGGATCCATGTTAAGGAGATGCTTGAGTGGCAGCTCGGGCGGAGGGCCATCGGCGCCTTCGTCCAGCATGAAGACCGCGAGCCGCGGCCCGTTGAGCCATAGCCGCGGCTGAACGCTGATCTCCTTGATGTCGGCGGCCCTGGTGATCGCCCAAAACGAATCGACGCGCGGCCGTTCCACGTAAAACACGGGATGGTGCTTGCGCAGGAACGTCCACTCCGCGTGTGGGTAGCCGTTTTTCTGATAGTGGTCGGGGCTGATGATATCAATTGTGTCGAGTGGGAATTCAGTAGCGCGTTCGACGCGATTGCTTGCGGCCTGGGTATCCATAGATCAGTCCTCGATGAGCATCGTTTGCTTTGGGAGCTATGCGAACAGCATCCTTCTGAGCGCGGGCAGCAGGCGGATTTCTTCGCTGTCGATCAGATCGTCGAGCTTGACCGCGAGCACGCATAAGGCCTTGCCGGCCGCGGCGACAACTTTGTCCGGATCCTTTTCGAACGATACTCCGACCAGCTTGCCGATCAGCGAGTGCATTTCGCGATGGCTCTTCTTGATTCGATCCAGGACCTCGGCAGAAAGGCGGCCCTCACCTTCCGCCCAGGGCAGCACGGTTTCATCTTCGCTGAGCAGATGCTGATTGAGTTGCGGCTTCAGAATTTCCCAGCATCGCTGCGCTTGCACGCGCGCCTCGCTATCGGACGGCTTGAAACCAAGGATCACGCCGGCAACCGCCGCGTCGAGCAGCGGCATCCCGAGTTGATATTTTTCCCGGCTCAATTCCTCGGTGAGGTTTCTGATCTTGCGCGTGTTGGAGAACTTTTCGGAGCGGACTCCTGACAGTTTTTTGGCGGTACTCATATTGGTCGTCCTCGCGAATGGTTTACGATACCACGCTTCAAGCGTCAAAGCGGGTAACTTGTAGAACCTTTCATCATTCATGCCAAACCGCAGCGCGATGACTTTTGTGCCATTTGATGGGACTATCGGGTCGGGTGGAATCGATGAAGCTAAACGCACGAGGGTTAATCTTTGCTTTGGGCGCCGTGCTGTTGGCAGCTCAACCAGCGCTGTCCGCAGGCAATGATGTAGCCGACGGGCACCGTTACTTCGTCCGCTACTGCGCGTCATGTCACGGGACAGATGGCCTCGGAGACGGTCCTGTCGCAAAGAGCCTGGCTACACCGCCGGCGAATCTGCGCAAGCTCGGCGACAAATACGGCATGCCGCTGCCGGCGCATCGCATCGCCGAGCTGATCGACGGTCGTGACACGGCCAGAGCGCATGGAAGTCACGAGATGCCGGTTTGGGGAGAAAAGCTTTACGAGCTCGGCCAAGGTGAACGCGGCGAATACGGGATCGGCGAAGTGATCGGCAAAATAATCGCCTACCTCAACACGATCCAGGATCGACGGACCGCGATGCGATAACGCTCCCTCACGCGGCGTGTTCACTCTCGTGGGTCAGCGCCTCGAGCACGTCAGAGGTGGTTATCAGGCCGGCGAGCTTGCCGCCCTCCACGACTGGCAGCGCGCCGATCTTACGCTCGCGCAGCAGGCGCGCAGCCCCGCGGATGTCGGTGGACGGCGTTACGGTTATCAACGCCTCGCTCATCACCTTGAACGCGTCGGTTTGATCGAGATAGCCGGTGTGCTGGCGGATGTCGCGATCGGTGATGATTCCAACGGCTACGCCGTCGCTCACGATAGGCACGCATCGAAAGCCTCCCGCATGCATCTTTGCCGCGATGGAGTCGAGCTTCTCGTGCGGAGTTGCCGAGACCGGGTTCTTCGTCATCCAGGTGCCGACCAGGTCGTTTTGAACTGGGGTGCAGCGCACGGTAAGTACCGGGCAAGTGGATTCGCGCAGGACGAGTTCGGCAATGCTGCCAAGGAAAAAGCGCTTGAAACCTCGACGCCCATGCGTGGCCATCACGACCACGTCGGCATTGGTTTTCTTTTCCGCGTTCAAGATGGTGCCGGCCGGCTCGCCGGTATGGAGCAGGAGTTCGTACTTCACCCCGGCCAGTCGTTTGTGCGCGATCTCGAGCAGCTTGGCGCGCGCGGCCTCCTCCTGCCCCTTGTAGAGATCCACATAGACCGGCATTCCGGTCGGCTCGAGGATCATCGGAACCACGTGCAGGACGAAGACCGTGCCGTTGTTCTCACGCGCGAGATCGGCGGCGGTATCGAGCGCTCGCATCGAGTTATCGTCGAAATCGACCGGGCAAAGAATCCTGCGGAATTGTTGTGCCTGTGTCATGGAAGTCTGCTCCTTAGTGGTCGTGCGTGTCGCTGTACTCAACTGATTAGCGAATGCCGTGCCATCGACCGGATCAGCGCTTTTCGAGACACGCCACGCCGATCTGTATCCGATCGCACCACTCGCGCAGGCGAATGCAGCCAATGGGCACTGGAAACCAATAACAACTGATCGCAAGCGATTTGCAGAAAGGTTTACGAGCTAGTGTGTTGTCCCGCAAATATCTTTAAGAACAGAGCCCTAACCCCTGGCCCCTTCCCCAGAAAAGGGGAAGGGGATTTGAGGTAACTATTCCGCCAAGTCCTATCCCCCTCACCCCCTTTCCCGCGGGAAAGGGGGAACAGAAGCGCACCACTCGCAGCAGTGAATGCTGCCAATGGGCACTGGAAACGCTTCACCACTGATGGCAAGCAATTTGCAGAATCAATGATGAGCAAGTTGGAGAACAAAACAATGCAAATCGTAAATTTGATGACCGCGGACCCGCTGACCATCGGTTCGCACGACACGTTGTCGAAAGCGAAGAGCTTCATGGACGCCGGCGGCTTCAGGCGGCTGCCGGTGGTGGATGACGGGCGGCTGGTCGGCATCCTGACCGAGCGCGACCTGCGCAAATACTCGGGCTTCCTGGAAGCGACGCGAGTGAACGCGGCGATGCGCACCACGCTCATCACGGTAACGCCGCATGACACCGTCGAGGACGCGGCCCATCTGATGCTGAAGCACAAGATCGGCGGCCTGCCGATTGTCGCGGCGGGCAGACTGGTGGGAATCATCACGACGACCGATCTGCTGAGGGCGTTTCTGAACGTCGTCAGTGCAACCAACCATATCGTGCAGCCCTGAGCGCAGGCGCGAAGAGATCAGAGAAGTCTTATCGCGAATTTCGCGGGAGGTAGGTTATGTTCATTCGAGAATGCATGACGAAAGATCCAGTTACCGTATATCCTGGCGACACTCTGGCCCGCGCCGACATCAAAATGAAGGCAGGGGGATTTCGCCGGCTGCCTGTTGTACACGAGGGTAAGCTGATCGGCATTCTCAGCGAATACGACCTGCGCCGTTACCTCGATTCTCTGTGCTCGACCCGGGTCGTAGAAGCGATGACCACGGAGCCTGTGACGGTTTCACCGTCGGCAACGCTGGAACACGCGGTAGCCTTGCTCAAGGGACATGAGATTGGCGCTCTGCCAGTGGTTGAGCATGGCCGCCTCGTCGGCATCATCACGGCAAGCAATTTGTGGTTCCCCGAGCCCCGGCCGTTGCCCGAGTGGGTGGCGGACTAAACCGGCTCTGGGGTCACTTCTGCTGGAGGCTCAGGCCACCGCGCGCGACCAGCGCGACGAAGTCTCCTTCGGTCAGGATGCCGACCAGGCGTCCATTTTCGACTACCGGAAGGCAGCCTATTTTGCGCTCGGTGAGGAGTCTTGCGGCATAGCGCAGAGAGGCATCCGGCATTACGGTGACGACATCGGTGTTCATCACATCTTTCACCGACAGAGTGTCGAGAATCTTTCGCTGAGCGTGTTTGCCGTAGCCGAGCGCCTGGGCGAGCGCGTCGCGAAAGAGATCGCGCTGGGTCACGATACCGACCAGCGTCTTATCGTCGTCATCGAGGACGGGCAAATGACGAACCCGCCCGAGGCGCATGATGTCGTCGGCGAGGGTCAGCTTGTCGTTGCGTTTAAGGGTGGTGGGATCCGAAGTCATCAGTTCGCGAACTTTCAATTCTTTCATTCTGATTTCTCCTCGATCGCCTTATAGATAGCCGAATTGGCGACCGCCGAGTAGCGGGCCTGGACCTTCAACCGAGTGAGGTCGCCAAAGCCGATGGCGTCGGCAACTTGCAGAAGAAATACAGGATTTTCCTGTGCGATTGGAAAGCACGTCAATCGTGCGCCGACTTTTCACGCTTTATCAGTTGAGAGGTTGACGAAAATGAAACCGAATTTAGTAGAGAATTACAGGTATTTTACCAAGGTTACGCCTCACGAGACGAAGATCGTTCGCCCGCGCGCGATTCCGTACGGCTCTTACAGCGAGGGTGTGGCGATGGAGGCGATGGTATTGATGGGGCTCGCGCTTCTCACCGGCATGACCGTTTTGGTGCTGGTCGCTTTCTCAATCATCTAGGAATTTCCTAGCGATTTTTCCAACGGAGGGCAGGAAAATGATTTCCAAAAATTCCACGATCGGATTCATAGGGCTGGGCGCGATGGGACAGCTCATGGCGCGTAGACTTGTAAATAGCGGCTTCAAGCTCGTTGCGTACGATCACACGAGTCGCAAAGCGACGGCTCTCGTTGCCGACGGAGCGACAGTCGCGCCGAGCATTCGTCAGCTCGCGAGGAAATCTGAAGTAATCATCTCGTGCCTGCCCGATGACGAAGCGGTTCTGAGCGTCTACCACGGTGCGGAGGGAGTCCTGGCCTGCGCGAATCCCGGCAGCATCGTGATCGAGATGAGCACCATCTCGCCGGACACGTCGCGATTGCTCCATCGGATGGGTAGGGAACGGGGAATCGAAGTCCTCGACGTCGCAATTTCCGGCAGCACGCCGGCCGCGGAGAATGGCACCTTGACGCTTCTCGGTGGCGGCGATGCGGACACATTCCATGCCTGCCAACCGATCTTTTCCGCGGTGGCGAAGCAGTATTTCCTGCTGGGGCCGAGCGGTTCCGGGACCACGATGAAGCTGGTGGTCAATGCCCTGCTCGGTCTGAACATGCAGGCGATCGCGGAGGCGGTGGCCTTCGGAGAAAAGGCGGGCCTCAATCGCGACCTTCTGCTGGAAGTGCTCGCCAAGACCGCCGTCATATCGCCTGCACATCAGAACAAGCTGCTTCGCGCGGAGCACGACGACTACTCACCGCAATTCCCGCTGAGGCTGATGAACAAGGACTTCAAATTGATCCTCGAGAAGGCGGCCGAGCTGGGCGCGCCGATGCCGGCGACGGCGGCCGCGCTTCAAATTAACGCGGCGCGCACGGCGGTCGATGGCGATGAGGATTTCTCGAGCGTGATCAGCGAAATGGAACGCCTGGCGAGGGTCCACGAGGATTCTCCGCCGGCCACCCTGACTTCAAGAGTGAAGGCAGTGGCGTCGCGATGAATCGATGAGGCCGTCCGGGGAGGGATTTCGCCATGATGTGGATCGTCCGAATGGCTTTGCGCCGCCCGCTCTCGGTGGCGGTCATGGCCATGCTGATGCTGGTATTTGGCGTTCTGTCGTTCGCGCTGATGAACGTGGACATTTTTCCCGCCATCAATCTGCCGGTCGTGATGGTGGTGTGGAGCTACCCCGGGCTCAACGCGGTCGACATGGAGCGCCGGCTCGTGATCATCAGCGAGCGCGCCTATTCGACGACGGTCTACGGAATCGAGCATATCGAGTCGCAGTCGATCATCGGAATTGGCGTGCTCAAGGTTTATTTCCAGCCGGGCACGGATATCGGCGCGGCTATCGCGCAAATCGACTCGGTCTCCGAGACGATCCTGCGCCAGGCGCCGCTCGGCACCACGGCCCCGAACATTATTTCCTACAACGCCGCCAACGTCCCGGTCGCTCAGCTCAACATCTACAGCGAGACGCTCTCGCAGCAGCAGCTTTTTGACTACGGTCTGAATTTCATTCGCCTGCAACTTTTCACGATCCCTGGATTTTCGTCGCCCGCGCCGATTGGCGGCGTTCAGCGCGCGGTCGTCGTCAACCTCGATCCTAAACAGCTCTACGCCAACGGCCTGTCGCCGGTGGACATCGGCAACGCGCTCTCGACGACCAACGTCGTCATCCCGTCGGGCACGGCGCGCATGGGCAACTACGAGTACGACGTCGACCTGAACATGAATCCGACCAAGGTGTCGGAGTTCAACCAGCTGCCGGTAAGAGTCACCAACGGCATCCCGATCTTCCTCGGCGATATCGCGCCGGTCAGCGATACGCATCAGCCGCAGACCAACGTCGTGCGCATCGACGGGCGTCCTGCAACCTTCCTGCTGGTGATCAAGCACGCATCCGCGTCGACGCTGGCAGTCGTGGACGCCGTGCGTAACCGCATCCCGGAGATTCTTGCGGTCGCGCCCAAGGGCCTGAAGGTCGCGCTGACCTTTGACCAGTCCGCCTTCGTGCGCGCGTCGCTGTGGGAGGTCGTGCGCGAGGCGGGGATCGCGGCGGCACTGGTGGCGTTGATGGTGCTGATATTCATCGGCTCGCCGAGCAGCATGCTGATCGTGATCGCGTCGATCCCGCTGTCGATCCTTACGTCGATCGCATGCCTGCACCTTGCCGGTCAGACGATCAACACGATGACGCTGGGCGGAATTGCGCTTGCGGTCGGGATGCTGGTCGACGACGCGACCGTCGAGGTCGAGAACATCCATCGCAATCACGCGATGAACAAGCCGCTGCTGGTGGCGATTCTGGACGGCGCGCATCAGATCGCGACGCCAACTTTCATCGGCACGCTTTCCATCTGCATCGTGTTTTTTCCGGTGGTGCTGCTGACCGGCGTCGCTCGTTTTCTGTTTACTCCGCTCGCGCTTGCAGTCGTGTTCGCGATGCTAACCTCGTACCTGTTGTCGCGCACGCTGGTGCCGACGATGGCGTCATACCTGCTCCCCGAGAGACACGAGGAGCTCCACGGCACGGGACTCTGGAGTCGCTTCTTACTAGGATTCGAAGCCGGCTTCGAGCGCCTGCGCAAGCATTACCTGTCCGGCGTGAGCGCCTTCATCGAACATCGCGGCCTCTCGCTGACGTGCGCCGCGCTGATGATTATTGGGACGCTCCCGCTGCTGTACGTCACGGGCGAGGATTTCTTTCCGACGGTCGATGCCGGACTCATGAAACTTCACGTGCGCGCGCCGAGCGGAACGCGGATCGAGCGGACCCAGGTGATTGTCGACAATATCGAGCGCTCGATCCGGCAGATAGTTCCCGCCGATGAGCTGCAGCAGATTAGCGACGACATCGATTTACCGCAGCCGTATGCGATCGCGTTTTTCCCGAGCGACAACATCGGCCCGCAGGACGGCGAAATTCTGATCCAGCTCAAGCCGAACCATCATCCGACCGCAGGCTATCAGCATCGCATCCGCGAAATGATGAGCACGAAGTTTCCGAATGTCGAAGGCTACTTCATTGCCGCCGACATCGTGAACCAGGTGCTGAACTTCGGGCTGCCGGCGGCGATCGACGCTCAGATCAACGGCAACGATTTGCACTCCGACTACGACATCGCTGCGCGTCTGGCCGCCAAGATGGCGCTGATTCCGGGCGTCACCGATATGCGGATTGCGGAGCCGCTGGATTACCCGTCGTTCAAGGTCAAAGTCGATCGCGCCAAGGCGCTCGAGCTCGGCGTAACTGAGCAGCAGGTCGCGTCGGGGCTGCTCTCGTCGCTGAGCGGCAACACGCTCATCTCACCGAACTACTGGCTCGACCCGGTCAACGGCGTCAATTACAACGTCGTGACCCAGGCGCCCATTCAGACGACCGCGTCTGTCGATCAGATCGCCAATACGCCACTGACCAATGGCACCACTTCGCAGCCGGTACAATTTCTCGCCAACGTTGCGTCGATTCGCCACGCTACCGACCCCGCCGTGGTCGCGCATTACACGGTGCAGCGAGTTATCGACGTTAACTGCAACGTCGAGGGACGCGACCTGGGCAGCACGACTAACGCGGTTCAGAAAGCGATAAACACTCTGGGCCAGTTGCCGGCGGGCACGCATGTCGTGATTCGCGGGCAGAGCCAGGCGATGAACCAATCGTTCCGGACCATGGGCCTGGGCCTGATCCTCGCGATCCTGCTGGTCTACCTGCTGATGGTGGCGAATTTTCAGTCCTGGCTCGAGCCGTTCATCATCACGATGGCGGTTCCGGGCGCTCTGGCCGGCGTGCTCTGGATGCTGGTGCTGACGGGCACGACGATCAACGTCGAGTCGCTGATGGGCGCGATCATGGCGGTCGGCGTCGGCGTGGCCAACGGCAACCTGCTCATCACTTTTGCCAACGAGATGCGCGAGGAAGGGATGGGGCCGGTCGAGGCCGCGATCGAGGCGGGCCACGTCCGCTTCCGGCCGATCATCATGACGGCGCTCGCGATGATCCTGGGGATGCTGCCGATGGCGCTCGCGCTGGGCGAGGGCTCGGAGCAAAACGCGCCGTTGGGACGGGCCGTTATCGGCGGACTTTTCGCGGCAACCTTGATGACGCTGTTCGTGGTGCCGGCGGTCTATTCAATCTTCAGCCGCACGCTCGTCACCAAGAAGCAGCGCGATGAACGCGTCCAGGCGATCTCAGAGCCAGGAGCCTGAGGGAGGAGTTTTTCGACGTGAGATCATCAGAAGAAAGCGGCAATCAACGAAGGCCCGGCCGGTTGCTCGCGGTCGTATTGTTTGCGGCGGTATTCGTCGCCTTCATCGTCTCTGGTGGATTCGTGCTGGCGCGGCAGCAGCTCATTCAACGCCAGACGACCCAACTCTCTCAGACCGCCGCGCTCGGACCGCATGTGCTGGTGGCGCAATTGTCCGGCGGCGGCGCGTCGCGGACGATCGAGCTCCCAGCCAGCATTCACGGCTACATCGAAACTCCAGTTTACGCAAAGGTCCCCGGCTACATGAAGACCATCAACGTGGACAAGGGCGATCACGTCAAGACCGGAGAAGTTATCGCAATCATCGAATCGCCGGAAACGGACAAGCAGGTGGTGGATGCGCGCTCCTTCTACTGGATTCAAAACATCACCGACGTACGCAATCAGGAACTCGTTCGCCAGTCGGTCGTTCCGCAACAGACCGCCGACGAGACTCACTCCGCGATGCTGCAGGCGCAAGCCACATACCAGCAGGAACTCGCGCTGCAACAGTACGAAGTAGTGCGGGCACCGTTCGACGGCATCGTGACTGCGCGCTTCGTCGATCCTGGCACTTTGATTCCGGCGGCTACCGCGCCGGTCTCCGCCACGGTGAGCGCAAATACCACCACTATCAGCACATCTACACCGATCGTGTCGCTGGCCTCGCAGGCGCCACTGCGAATTTACGCGTTCGTGCCGCAGACCTTTTCGTCGCTCATCAAAGATGGCGATCCCGCGACGGTAACCGTTATCGACTATCCGAACCGCAAATTCACCGGCACGGTCACGCGTCACCCCGAGGCTCTCGATCAAGTCACACGGACGATGCAGGTCGAGGTCGATCTGCCGAACCAGGATGGGTCGCTGTTCCCCGGGATGTACGCGAACATGAAGATGACCGCTCACGTGACGGTCGCGAATCTGACGGCGCCCGACGACGCGCTCATATTCCGCAACGACAAGATCTATTTGCCGGTGGTGCGTGACAATCACCTCAAACTGGTCGAGGTAACACTCGGCCACGACGACGGTTACACCTGCGAAGTCAGCGGTGACCTGCGGCCCGGCGAGCAGATCGCGGTGAACGTCGGAGAGGCGGCGCGCGACGGCGAACCGGTGCAACCAGTCGAGAGCAATCCAAGCAAATCGTGACAGGAGCAAAAATATGGAAACCTCGAAAATCCTTGGCGATGGCCTTCAGTTTTCGCGAATCGGCCTGGGCACGTGGGCGATGGGCGGATGGATGTGGGGCGGCACCGATGAACAGGAATCGATTCGCACGATCCACTCCGCAATCGATCGCGGAATCACTCTGATCGACACCGCGCCCGTGTACGGCTTCGGCAGGTCGGAAGAGATTGTCGGAAAAGCGCTCGCGTCGAGCAGTGTGAGGCAGCGCGTGGCGATCGCCACGAAGGTCGGGCTCGACTGGAGCAACGGCGAGCCGTTTCGCCACGCGACTCGCGCGCGAATCTTCGCGGAGGTCGAGGCTTCGCTGAAAAGGCTCCAGACCGACGTGATCGATATCTACCAGGTGCACTGGCCCGATCCGAAGACGCCGATCAGCGAGACCGCCGACGCGATGGCCACGCTCTTCAAGGAGGGCAAGATCCGCGCGATTGGCGTCAGCAACTTCTCGCCGGCACAAATGGATGAATTCGGGCTGGTCGCTCCGATCCACACGGCGCAGCCTCCCTACAATCTCTTCGAGCGCGAGATCGAAAAGGATGTTCTGTCGTACTGCGAGCGGAGCGGTATCGCGGTTCTCGCATACGGCTCGATCTGCCGTGGATTGCTCAGCGGCCGCATGAATCGCGACACCAAATTCGAGGGCGACGATCTGCGCAGGACCGATCCAAAATTCCAACCACCGCGATTCGATCAGTATCTCGAGGCCGTCGGACGGCTGGATCGATTCGCCCAGGAAAACTACGGCAAGCGGGTAATCCACCTCGCACTGAGATGGGTGCTCGACCAGCCGGGCGTGACCACAGCACTATGGGGCGCACGCCATCCAGGGCAGCTCGACCCGGTTGGCGACGTGATGGGATGGAAGCTCGACGACGGCGCGCTTCGCGAGATTGATAGGATCGTCCGCGACACCGTCAAGGATCCGGTGGGACCGGAATTCATGGCGCCGCCATCTCGCACCATACCGGCAACTCGAGGTCAAGGCGCGTCAGGCGCTTCGCCTGTCAGCTAGGTTTGTTTGGGTGAGGATGCAACCTCACCCCTAACCCCTCTCCCTTCAGGAGGAGAGGGGAACCAGAAGGATCCGCGCTGGAGACGGGCGAGACTTCCTAGTACTGCAGGTTGGGGTAGGCGGCGCTGTCTCCGCGGCCCTCGCGCGTCAAATCGAGAACGCCGTAGATTGCCCAGACCGGGTCGAGGGAGCTGGTGTCGCCGCGCTTGAAGGTCATCTCGCTCGCCCAGTGGTGGTGGATTCCGTCCTCGTGGCGTGAGAACACATTCAGGACCGGGAGCTGCCCGCCGTTCGGTGCTTCCGCATGGTAGTCGCGGTTGAAGGTGTTGTTGCGCGAGGACAGCAACCGCAGGTTGCGCCAGCCGCGTTCTTGCGCGAAGGCGCCGAGCCGATCAGGGCTTGTCTTCGCAATCACGACGAGGTTGGTCCGCTCGGCGAGGTGAAACGCAGCACCCTCGAGCCCGTCGACGACCGATGTGCATGACGGGCAGGGCTGCTCGACAAGCGGCAGCTCGGCGGTCTTGCCCCCTGGGGCACCCGCTCGCGGGTCTTCCGACCAGCGCGGGAACATCATGTTGTAGATGACCAGCGAGTTCTTGCCGGGCGCGAACAACTCCGAGAACCTCACCTTGCTGCCATCGGCGGCGGACTCGAAGACGTAGTCCTCCTTGATAAGGCCGCCCGCCGGGAGTGCCCGGCGCTGGGCGGCGACCTGCGCGTTCAGCCGCCGGAGCTCTTCCTCCGACTCCAACAGCTCGTTGCGTGTGCGCCGGTATTCGCTCGACTCGCCAGGGAAGCGGACATTCGGGTCGAGGAGTACTTGCCGCCACTTGTTCATGTCGCGTGGTTTGCCCTTGAGAGCCATCGTTTCCATCCTTTCCTATGCTCCATAACCCTCATGCCTAAGTGGGTGTGAAGGAGCCGCTCACAACGAGTGCGTGGATTTTTCACGGCGAAACTTTCGCGAAGGGGGCAATTCTCTCAGCGTAGGAGGACTTGCGTCATCTCGACGTGGCGCGGCATCCCAATGAGCGTGTAGGTCTCCAGCGCCTCATTGAGTAGCGTTCGCGCTTTTTCGCGGTCGCCTGGGTCGGCGCGGTCGCTTAGCATCATCGCGTGGAAGCGGCGAATCTCAGCTTGTTCGAGGCGATCTGGAAAGAAATCAGCTTGCCGACTTGCGACCTGAAAATGCTTTTCGGCAGCTTCCCACTGATGGGCCCCAGCCGCAGCGAGTCCCGCGATAGTCTGCGTGTAGCGTGGGATCGGCGAAAACACTACTGCTCTAGTGTCGATCAGTTCGCGAACAAGCGGGTAAAGCTCTCCGGCTTGCGCCTGCTCGCCGAGCATGACAAGGCCCTCGACCACCAGCGCGAGCATCCACCACGAGCCTCTCATAGTTATCCTGGCCGCTAACCGGTAATAGCGCGCGGTTTTTTTCAAGGATTGCCAGTGCGCCGGCGCGATCGCCGTAGTAAGCCATCTGGCGAAAAAGCGCTCCCTCACCGAACCCCACCCATCGAGCTCATCCCTGGGTCGCGGCGGCAGGAGGCTTGGGCATGCGACAGAGCGCCCGCCCAGTTACCGCGAATCAAATCCACGACACTTAGTTGTACCTCGGAGAGAACTTCCCAGAAGGGAAATCTCATCCTGCGCGTCGGATTTTGACACTTCCTGGAAGCCGGCTTCGAATTTGGCGAGGTCAGGCTCTTTGACAAATTCGAGCCAGGTTCGGGTGCTCAGGCAAAGCGCGATGGAATAACCTTGCCCGATCTTGGTCGCCAGAGGCACAAGCTCGTCCGCTATTCGGATGGCCTCTTCCAACCTTCCCAGAGTCAGCAATGCCTGGTGCAGAACTCGTAGCTGCAGCGCGCGCTGCCAGGGAGGAGCTTCTTTCCCGGCCAGTTGTTCGCTGAGAATGCCGTCGGAGGCAGACTCTCCCAACCGAAAGAAGTGCATATTTACTATCGAGCGCGCACCCAGAACCCTAGCCTCGAGCTTTCGGATCGGATAGCTGGGACGCAATCTCCTGAGCTTCCCGCAGCGCCGCACAAGCTTGCTCGCGACCCGCAGAAGCCGCGCTGGCCTGCCCGAGGACAGCAAGCAGGCGAACCCGGTTAGCGCTGATATCTCCTTCAAGCTGGGCGAGCCCGCGACGAGCGGTTTCGGCTGCTTCCTGGAAGCGGCCAACCCAGATGAAGGCATCGGCCAACTCGGCAAAGCTGTTGCCGATCATCTCCCGGTCGCCGAGATTGGTGTAAATTTCGAGCACCTCGCGGAGATCGGCGACTGCCGCGTCGAATCGTTCAAGACCCAGCTCGGCCATCGCGAGGCTCGTCAACAAGTCGGCCTTCTCTTTCGGATCAACCGCGCCCTGGTACGACAGAGCGGACCGGAACCTACGCACCGCGTCTTCAAATGCGGCAGCTCGTAGCGCATTCTTGCCGGCAAGCGCCAGGTAGCGAACCAGTCTGCGACTATCGGCGAACGATCCTGCCTTGAGGAGATGTTCAGCGATCTCCCCGGCGCGCTCGTTGACGAAGCGGGGATAGACCAGCTCGATCGCGTCGACGACTGCGGCGTGCAGCCGTTGTTTGCGCGGTCCCGAAATACCGGCAAGGAGAGTCTGACGCACGAGTTCATGGGCGAAGGCGAAGGGCTGCTCGGGTCCTTCGGAGCTGGGGACGATTATTCCCATCTGCTGCGCTTTCTCGATCACGGTGAAGAGTTCGTCAACATCGACCTGGCTGACCTCAGTCAGGAGCCGAAAGCTGAAACTGCGCCCGATCATCGCGGCCGCAGCCAGCACGCGCTTTTCATGCTCGTCGAAGCGCTCGAGGCGCCGCCCGATGATCAAGCGCACGTTTTCCGGAACGTCGATCTCGTCGATCTCGATGTCGGTGCGGAACTGTCCGGCCTCGTCGAAGACTTTCCCCTCTTCGACCAGATGCCGGTAAACCTCCTCGATGAAGAATGGATAGCCCTGGCTTTCCTCAAAGATGAGGTTCACCAGACGGTCCGGAGCTTGCTTCTGGCTCAGGCCCTGCAACATTTGCGCGACGGCGTCCTTTGATAGACCGCCCAGCTTCAGCGGACGAGTACCCATCCGAATCAGCTCTTCGAGAGTTCTGACCAGCGCCGAATTGTGCTCCGAATATCCGTCGCGATAGGTGCCAATGATCACCACCGGGAGGTGCGCGACGCGATTGGCGAGATGAATCAAAAGCGCGAGGGTCGATTCGTCGGCCCATTGCAGGTCTTCGAGGATGCCCAACAGCGAGCGGCGTTGTGCCGCGCGCCCCAGCGCCTCAGAGAAGCTCTGGAAAAGATAGCGACGCTTCTGCGCCGGCGGCAGTTCCAGCGGTTGCGGAATGTCCGGAAAAATCCGCCGCAGGCTCGGCGCCATCTGGGCCAGCTCGGCGGCGTTTTCTCCGACTTGCCGGCGGAAATCTTCGGGACTCGCGGCCTGCGCCAGAGTGCTTTCAATGATCTCGACGAAGGGGAGAAAGGGAAACGGTTCGTCTCTTTCGTAACAGTGCCCGACCGTGCATCGGAAACCGACGCGCCAGGCGTAGTCCGCCATCTCTTTTGCCAAACGGCTCTTGCCTACTCCGGGTCCGCCCCCGAGCATGATCAGCGAACCGTGACCGCCGAGCGCGTGATCGATTGCCGCACGGATCACGCCGAATTCAGACTCACGTCCCACAAAGGCGCTTCGTTGCGCGAGCGAGAACGGCGAGACTTCGAGCATCACGGGCGAGGCGCGCGGAGGTTCGGGACGCGTCGGAGCGACGTCGCCAGTTGGAGCCGGCTTTTGCTCCTGCTCGACGGTCGATCCACTGAATTGCCACGCGATCGGGAAATCGGCGTCGGGCTGATAGGAGCAGAAGGTGCCCGTCCTGATGGATCGCGACATGGCCTCCGCAAGCGCCGTATCGCTCTCTTCGATTCTTTCCAGTACGGCCTTTATCGTCTTGGTAATGCTCTGGCGGGCCCGCTCCGAAGCGGATGCCGCACGGCGATTACGTCCGCCGAGTCCGACGGCGCGCGAAAGTTCCGAGGTCAGCGCATCGATCTCATGCTCCGCCTGCTCGGCGCGCTCGACATTTCCGAGCTCCTTGGCTTCATCCAGTTCTTCGCGCAAGTCCGAGAGCCGGCGCCGATAGGCCGACTTGGCTTGCTCGTCGAGCATCTCGCCGGCGTCGCCCAGACTTGCAATATGGATTCCCGCCTTTTCGAGGTCCTCATCGCCGCGAGGCAAGCGCTCCGCCAATTGACTGGTTTCATCATCATCGTGCTGCCCCGCAATTCCGCCGACGAGGTCGAGCACGTGAAATTCCACGCCAGGGTGACGGAGCAGATGGGCGAGGTATCCGAGCCCCTTGGTGTCCTTCAGACGGAAGGATTTACCGCCAAAGCCTACGGTCCAGTACTCGCCCTCTTTGTGGAAGACTGCTTTCTGCGCAGCCTGAATTTTTTGCACCGGCTCGCCGGTTGCAGCCGCGGCAGATCGAGCGCTCCGCGTCTCTCGTGCCATCTGAATTCTCTAGGCCCGTTCGGCCCAATTTCTGAAGACGTATCAAAAAATCGTACCACCTGCGCCAGCCTCAGCCCACCCGATTGTGCGGTCTTTTTTCACGCCTTGGTGTCAGGCGGCCGATTAAGAACGGGAAGAAATTACTCCCCCAATCGGTCGAGATATTAAATGGAGGTTTGAGTCCGATGATGAAAATTTCAACAGTTCTAGCTGCCGGGACGCTGGCGTTGACGCTGTCGACGCCGGTTCTGGCAGGATCCGTCGGAATTCCGCGGAATAGCGCGGTCGCGCAGCCCGACGACCAGACGATTGCCGAGTTGCAGCAGGCTTCGGAGGCCGCGCAGCGTGAAGCTCGCGAAGGAAACAAGGACAACCCGGCCTTTGCGCAGAAGAGCTACGAAATCGATTCCCTCGTGCAACGCATGAAGAGCGGACAACAGGTGTCCCAAAACCAGGTTGACGAAGCGCTTCAACCGGTCAGGATTTGGTAACCAAGCGCCGCAGGAAGGCGGCGGAGTTCGACCAGGATTCGAATCTCCGCCGTCTCCCGAATTTGGTTAGCTCAATTTTTCACGCTTGATGGATTGTCATTGATGCAGGGGAAAAATGTTGGAATCGAGGAAGACTCTTACAACCGATAGCGGCGCTGCCGTCACTGACAATCAGAACTCGCGCACTGCGGGTCCGGCGGGACCGGTACTAGTTGAAGACCATCATTTGATCGAGAAACTCGCGCACTTCGATCGCGAGCGGATTCCCGAGCGCGTGGTGCATGCGAAAGGCTCGGGCGCTCGCGGCTACTTCGAGGTGTTGGCTAACGTCACGCAGTGGACCAAGGCGAGGTTTCTGGCTCCGGTTGGAAAGCGGACTGAAGTATTCATGCGCTTCTCCACCGTGGCGGGAGAAAAAGGTTCGGCCGACACGGTTCGCGACCCTCGAGGATTCGCGATCAAGTTTTACACCGAAGACGGCAATTACGACCTGGTCGGCAACAATACGCCGGTGTTCTTCATCCGCGACCCGCTCAAATTTCCCGATTTCATCCACTCGCAGAAGCGCGACCCGTACAGCAACATCCAGGAACCCGACAACATCTGGGATTTTTTTTCGCTGAGTCCGGAGGCGACGCATCAGTTTACGATTCTGTTCAGCGATCGTGGTATTCCTGCCAGCTTCCGCACCATGGACGGCTTCGGCTCGCACACTTTCCAGTGGGTCAATGCGCATGGCGAGGTCTTCTGGGTGAAATATCATTTCAAGACCGACCAGGGGATCAAGAATCTCATCGCGGACGATGCCGCGCGCATCGCCGGTCACGACGCGGACTATCATCAACGCGATCTGCTCAAGGCGATCGACCGCGCCGAGTATCCGTCGTGGACGCTGAAAATGCAGATCATGCCGGCGGCCGAGGCGGCGAACTACCGCTTCAATCCATTCGACGTAACCAAGGTCTGGCCGCATCGCGATTACCGGCTGATCACGGTCGGCAGAATCGTGCTGAATCGCAATCCGGAAAACTATTTCGCCGAAGTTGAACAGGCGGCCTTCAATCCCGCGCACTTCGTGCCGGGCATCGGTCCCTCCCCCGACAAGATGTTGCAAGGCCGCCTGTTTAGCTACGGCGATACGCATCGATACCGGCTGGGCGCCAACCACATGCAATTGCCGGTCAATCGTCCGCATGCGCCCGAAGTTTCCAACTACGGCCGCGACGGCGCCATGCGCGTGGACGGCAACCACGGGCGCGAAAAAAACTATGAGCCCAACAGTTTTGGTGGGCCGCAACAGACCGGCCATCCGCTGTGGGCGCCGATTGAAGTAAGCGGGCTCACCGGAAACCACGCGCCGGTGCATCATCGCGATGACAACGACTTCTTCCAGGCCGGAGAACTCTACCGGCGGATGAGCGAAACACAAAAGCAGAGATTGATCGCGAACATCGCCGCCAGCCTCTCGCAAGTGAGCCGCGAAGATATCATCGAACGCTCGATCGGAAATTTTCGCAGGGCCGACGCTCAGTATGGCGATCGACTCGCGGAGGCGCTTGCAAAAGCGCGCGACATCTCGTAGAGCAGTCCGCGACGGAGTCAATCCGGCGGCCGCGGATAAGCGGTGGGCAGTGGTACTGGAACGTACGGAGAGCCGATCTCCCCGTTCCGATTTGCGAATCAGTCGTTCGCGATTTCGATCCAGGTCGGTGCGTGGTCGCTCGCTTTTTGCCAGCCGCGGATTTCGCGATCGACACCTGCGCTGACCAGGCGCGCGGCAACCGACGGACTGAGCAGTAAATGATCGATGCGCAGGCCCGCGTCGCGCATGAAAGCATTTCGAAAATAATCCCAAAAAGTATAAATGCGCTGGTTTGGATGCAGCTTGCGTACAGCGTCGGTCCATCCCGATGCGACGAGGCGAGCGAATGCCTCACGCACTTCGGGCAGGAATAGCGCATCATCAAGCCAGCGTTCCGGCTTGTAGACGTCCAGGTCAGTCGGGATAACGTTGTAGTCGCCGGCGAGAACGGTGGGCGTCTTCGTGGCGAGCAGCGCTTCGGCATGTTTCGTCAAGCGCTCCAGCCAACGGAGTTTGTAATCGAACTTGGGACCGGGTGCCGGATTGCCGTTGGGAAGATAAAGGCAGCCGACAAGGATGCCATGGACCTGAGCCTCGATGTACCGGCTGTGTATATCGTCCGGATCGCCGGGCAGGCTTCGACGTTGCTCGATCGGATCGAGACCGCGCGCGAGAATCGCGACACCATTCCAGCTTTTCTGGCCGTGCCAGATTACGCCGTAACCTGCCTGGCGGATCGCGGCTTCAGGAAACTTCTCCTGAGGTGCTTTCAGCTCCTGGAAGCACGCGACATCCGGCCTGGTTTCAGCGAGCCAGCGCAGGAGCACCGGCAACCGGCCATTGACGCCGTTCACGTTGAAGGTTGCTATCTTCATAGGCGAAAAAGAGATTGCCGAAGTCTATTTCGTCCCGGCCCTGGTGTAGATCCCGTTGAAGCTGAGGTTCAGGCCGCCGCGCTTGTTGTTATCCGACGCGACCAGGTAGGGTGCGCGCCGATGGACGCAGCGGCTTGTTACGAAGGGACCGGCGTTGTGATATGCGATGCATAACAACACGCTTTAATGCCTCCTCGCGGGATCGCCCGCCTCATAACACTCCTCACTGAACCCGTGAATCAGACCTACATGATGAGAGCGAAAAAGTATTTGTTGCCAATCTCGGTCTTTGTAGGAGCATTTTTATATCTATATCTGATTCTCTTTGTCCCGCCGCGCACACCGATACTCCGGGGGGTTGACGATAAACTCTTTCTCTCTGAGGCGACAAGGATCCTGAGCGGGCAAGTTATCTACCGAGACTTTTTCCAGTTCAATTTTCCAGCTATCGATTTGTTTTACGTTGTATTGATTCGGTTGTTTGGTCCTCGCGCGTGGATCCCGAATTTGTGTTTGCTTGGCCTGGGAATGGGGTTTTTGGCGACGAGTATCGTCATCTCGCGACGGTTGGTTAGCGGTCCGAGCGTGTTCCTCCCCGGTCTTTTGTTCTTATGCCTGGGGTTTCGAAATTATCTCGACGCTTCCCACCATTGGTATAGCAGTCTCTTGATTATGTTTGCGACCGCGATTCTGTTTATAAGCCGGGGCCCGGCATATCTATTAGTTGCCGGAGCTTTGACCGGGTTAGCGGCATGTTTTTCCCAGAACCACGGAGTCGCAGGAGCTGCCGGGTTTGTCGTCTTTCTCTGGTGGTGCACAGCCCGGGACACGGATGCCAGGCACGCAGTTTTGCGCTCCGAAGGTTATTTTCTGATCCCCTTCGTTTTGATCTTTGGAGGATGCTTTGCCTATTTCGCCTTTAAAGTCGGACTATACAACTTTGCCTATTCTACGATTTGGTTTCCGATCAGGTACTGGAGCAGCTTCGGCGCCAATTCATGGTACGGCTACGGTGTATTCAGAGATGCGGAGGCACTCCTGGATCATAATTTTCGCCGAGCATTGATGGCGCTTTTCATTGGCCTGCTGGTGCCGTGGATCTATCTAGCTGCGCTCGGCGATTTTTTGTTTCATGGCGATTCGCACCCGGACCATCCGCGGGAAGGAATCGTACTGGTTGTTATCGTCGGTTTAAGTTCATTTTTGGCGATTTCGAATTCGCCCTCAACTTGGAGATTGAGTACGGTTTCCATGCCGGCGTTCATCGTTTTGGTCTGGTTGGCGGATCGAAAGGGTTGGAAGCGAAAAGCGACGGTGCTGTTATGGACGGCCGTAGTGCTCATGATGCTTAGAGACATTTCTGTGTCACGAACAACTTGGACAACCTATGTCGATCTACCATCGGGCCGTGTTGCGCCGTTCGACCCAGAACTGCAGTGGCTTGCAGAGAACACTCATCCGGGCGAATACGTTTTTAACCCCAATTGGTCGGTATATTTCCTGTTGGAGGTCAAGAACCCCACCAAGCTGATGATGATAACAACCAGCGATTTTACCAGACCAGAACAGGTGCAGAGCGTACTCCGCGATCTGGAAGAGCACCAGGCGCCGCTGATTATCTGGTCCAATGATTTAGATGGGAAAGAACGTCCTCTGCCGGGTGATCATATTCAGCCGATAAGGGACTATCTGCACGCTCATTATCGAGCGATCAAGAATTTTGAGGAAGCCACTGTTTGGGAGAGGTTAACGAAGGTCGACGGGAGACCCTAGACGGGTTTCGTTCGCATAGCGCTCACTCAGCCGTGGGCTGTGGCGATGCCATATCAGCAAGGATCGCTGCGCGAACTGCCCCGAGGGAAGAAAATCCTGGATGCACTCGGAGGCGACGAACCGTAACACGCGCGGCGACCTGCTCAAAGAAGCGGAACTGCCGCTGCAGCATCACGCGATCCGTAACATCGAGTCGGAAGGCGAACTTAATCAGCTCCATCAGGGACGCACCAAAACTCAGCGACTCGATTTTCGAATCGACGGCATTCGTGCCCTCGGCGGTGACCGGCGGAGTCAGAGAATAAACTCTTGTCAAAGGCTGCGGGTCGGCCGGTAACGCGCGCAAAGGCGTCTCGGGCAAAAATCGCCTCTTGGAGGTGTAGTGAGCAACGCTGGCCCCCTCGGTCGCATCGCCGAACAGCGCTAGCCTGGTGTCGTCGCAAATGCGCACCCCCGGATACGAAGGGGTAACACGTATCTCGCGGCCGCATAGCGCGAGGCCCAGGCAATCGTCACTTAGAACGGGAAAGCCAGCCCGCATGAATTCTGCTGCCAAGGTGGACTTGCCCGCTCCGGCACGACCCGCAAACGCGCAAACGCCGAACGGAGTCAGAACCGAAGTAGCATGCATCGCTTCCCTGCCGCGCAAATTGAGGATCAGGGGCAGAACCTGATCGAGCAGAAGATGCCGCAAAGTGTCCGCTGGAGTATCGGATTTGGGATGGCAGACAACTTCGTGACCGTTCGCGTCCACACGGAAGTCAGCCAAGCCGGGAAAGCTAAGGAGATAGCCTCCTTCCACCTTTCCACATGAGAGCCATAATTCTCCGTCAGGAAATTTCCAGGTAATAAACCAGTCTGCGTGAGAATCCGATCGCGGCTGGGAACGCGCAAAACGCACAAGAAGCTTCGGCCCTGCATGGCCGCCAGCAACGCTTAGTTCCGGAAGCTCGAATTCACTCGCTATCGAAAGCCCGCAAACTGTGTAGTACAACAACGGTCGCGCTGCTAGGTTCCCACCTTGGTGTAGTTACCATGGCCCGGGTCATAATGAGTCCCGCCTTCACCCGCCGTGATGTCGGTCACGTTCCCGTATTCCACCAGTCGGGGCGTTTCGTATGCAAGCTTAGACGGATGATGTGGGGACAACTTGGCCTGCGACGACTGCTTTCTCTTCAAACCTTTTGACATTATCGTTTCGTCCCTCCCGCTGTACGTGTAGCTTAAACGCTTTTTGCACCTAATGCAATGGTTTCGGCACGGTCACATAGGCCAAGTAAAGCCATGAACGGCTAACAAATGCTACTCTAAATCGGACCTGGTGGTCGGTCATGGTTAAGATCCATGGAAACTCGGCACCACAACTCAAGGGCCAGCAGGTCCTGAACGCCGTAAGGATAGCGTTCGCCTCTACCCAGTTTCAAGCGCTGCTCGAGCCATTCACCGTCCAGCAATCCCAAAGACACCAGCACCGAGTTGGCAAAAAGCCGATCAATCTCGGCCTGACGACCACCCCTCAGTACCACATCAATCGGTCCGGAGATATCCGCCTTTCCTGGCCGCGTCCGAATTTCCTCGGGAAGGATATTCTTCATGGCTTCCCGCAATACAAACTTCGACTGTCCGCGACGCCACCGCTGTTCCTCAGGGATTGCGAAAACGAACTCGACTATTCGTCGGTCGAGGAACGGACACCTCAATTCCAGGCCAAACCGCGCGTAGAACTGGCCCAGTGCGTCACTTTGCGTGGTGGCGTGGCGTCCCAGGAACAGGGTGTTGTAGATGGCTTGCTGCGCAGACGTAGGGAAGTGCGGAGTCGGAGTCTGGAGCGAGTCGGCCTGCCTCAGCCCTTTCAGGATTTTCGGGTTCAAGCGGGGACGACCCGGCCCGTGCCGAAACGGCCGCATCAAAGTAGCGAGCGCGGCCCTCGAGCGGGCGGGAACCAGAGGCTTCAGGCAGAAGTTCGCAAAGAGAAAAAAAGGCGACTTTCCGTAAACGGCAGCATCGTGCCGCAGCGCTGATGTCAGCGTCGTGAGGTCTCCACGCGAAAAAAGGTCCCACAGGTGTTCGAACCCATTCGCAAGCAGCTCATCACCTCCGAAGCCGGTCAGGAGGACCTTTATACCGCGTTGCTGGATAGCGCCGAGTGCAGGAGCGTAGATCAGATTCGCCACATCGTAAAGGACGTCGGGAAATCGCTTGGCGCGATCGAGATCAAACGATGATGAATCTTCCTGAAAGCTGACGAAATTGGCTCTGACGTTCGGTCCGACGGCCACTTTGGCGATGTAATTTCGCTCGTCGGATGCGGGAAACCCTTCAAAGATAATCGAAAAGGTTTCCAGTGCTTTGGCGGCACACAGGCCTTCTCGCAAAAGCTGCCGCGCGGTGCAGACGACAGCACCTGAGTCCAGGCCACCGCTCAAGAGGGCGGCCTCTGTGCCGGTGGTTCTTAGCCGGCAACGCACCGCGCGTTGAAAGAGATCCAGGAAATGTTCGGAGTAGTCCGCATCCGTGCGATAGCGAATCTCGTTAGCAGGATCTATATCCCAGTATCTACTGACACTTAGACCCTGCCGGTTTACCACCATCGAGTGGCCCGCGGGCAGACGATACACACCTTCGTATAGTGTGGCTCGCGGGGCAGTAGCCAGGTCCATAAGATGGGCTCCGAGCGCAATGAGGTTTGGCTGACGAACCACAGTGCGATCTTCGAATAGCGCCTGTATTTCGGAGGCGAAGATAACTCTGGATCTGTCGCCGTGATAATAGAACGGCCGCAAGCCAAGCTGGTCGCGAGCGCAAAAGAGTTGCTGCCTTCGTTGGTCCGAGATTGCGAAGGCAAAGTCCCCCAGGAATTTTTTGGGACATTGCTCGCCCCATTTCTGGTATGCCCGAAGGACTAACTCTGCGTCGGTTTGGTCACGAAGCCCTTCAGCCCCGAGTGACGCGATAAGTTCGTCGCGATTGTCGAGGCGGCCGTCAAAGGTGAGGGACAAGTCGCCCGCCTCGTCCCTCAGGGGTAGTGTCTCTTCGCGAGATTCGGGCGTCGCACGTAGCATCCGATGGCCGAGAGCTACGGCTACCCCGTTCCAACGGCCGGCACCGTCCGGCCCGCGCGCCGACATCAGATCGGTCATCCGTTCCAATACATTTAGATCGACCGGGCGACCGTCCACGCTATAGATGCCAGCGATGCCGCTCATTTTATTTCTTTATTGCTTTGCTGCTTTACTGCTTTACGGGCGCTTCCTGACGGTTGAAGGATGAGCAGGATCGCGGTGCCGGTTAAATCAGGAAGACTATGCTGGAAAATCGCCAGCCGTGGAATTCCGATCCTTGAAGGCCGCATTGAACCAAAGTCTGGTGGATCACCATTTCCTTCAAGTGTGCGAACTGTTCGACCTAGCGCTTCCGGCATCAACGGCCATACTCCAAACCTAAGGAAGTTCCGTAATCTACTTACGGACGCGCCTCCATTTTGCAAATTGGCCCTGAGTTCGCGTATAAGCTCGCCGAATCTATGCTCTCGCAGAAGGTCCGCATAACCAAAACGACTTCCACTCAACGAGTCGTCGCCGCCGGCCCCGGTGAGCAGGACCTGATAGCCGCACTGTGAGACCACCTTCCTCAGTCCTTCGTATCGACACTGTCGGGGTAGCCGGCCAGGTCAATGTGCGATCGTCAACGTAGTAGTAAAGAGGTTTTACCCCGCGAGAGTCACGGGCGCAGAAAAGCCGCTGCCTTTTTTCGTCCCACAACGCATAGGCGAAGTCCCCGATAATTCTTTGAGGAGACTCCTCTTGCCAACAATCATAGGCTCGCAACACTAACTCGGCATCAGTCTCGCACCTAAGCCGCGCGCCCTTCGCCCTGAGTGCATCGGCTAGCTCTTCGAAGTTGTCGACCCGGCCATCCAGTGTCAGGCAAAGAGTCCTGCTCTCATCGCTCAGCGGCTGTATCTCCTTGACTGACTCTGGAGTGGTGCGCAGCATCGCATGACCGAACGCCACGGAACGATTGAACCATCGCTTGAGCCCGTCAGGGCCGCGATGGCTTAGCGCAGCCATCATTCCGTCCAGTTGGGCCGAATCGGCGGGCGAACCGTCGCGGTGATAGATAACCGCAATTCCACTCATACTTCTGTTACGCCATTTCGGCAGATGCCGAGGGACTGCTCCGAAGTCCTTGGTTCATCCAGACTTCGATGTTGAGAATCTTCCACAGAGCCCACAAGGAAGAGCCACTAAGGACGGATAGGTCATCGGACAACATCGCACGGATTGCATCCCCGTTAACCCATCCGCAGGAGGCGACTGTCAGGGATTTGAATAGGTGTTCGCCGCTAAGTTTCCGAAGCATCGTAACCGCGATTCCAGTGAAGTCGCTTTTGTCGAGCCGCTCAGACACTTTCTCTGGAAGGAGGCCTTTCATCGCCTGGCGCATTACGAACTTGGTCTCCTGGCCGCGGAACCGCTGTGATTCGGGTATGGCGAACGCGAACTCCAGTAGCCGACGGTCATAAAGTGGGTGACGCTGCTCGATGCCAAACCGGGCGCTATCGCGATCTTCTAGTTCAAAAATATGGGTATCCCAGCCGCTCTGAAATGTTTCATACATCGTCCGTTGGGCGAAGGTGAGACCGGCCGGAGTTTCTGCGTTGTGCCGCAGTCGTTCCGCCAGGTTCACTCGACGAGCGAACTCCGGGGCTATCCAAGGAGGAAACTCCGGATTTCCGCGCAATCGATTTATCGCTCGCCGCGCCGGACCAGGCACGAGCGGCCAGGCGCCATAGCGCAACAGATTTTCTAACCGGCTACTGCTTGGCGGCCCGAAACGCCAGTTAACTCTAAGGTCGCGCCAAAGTTCACCGAATTTCAACTCACGCAGAAGGTCGGCGTAATAAAACGCGCTACCCGTGAGCCATTGATCTCCCCCCGCCCCGGTCAGCGCGACTCGAAAGCCTTTACGGGCAATCAGGCGCCTGAGATCTTCAAAAATCAAGGCGTTGGGGTAGCCAGGCAGGTCTTTGTGAAGTCGAGCTAACGCGGCAAAGGTCGAGCTCTTATCCAGCCCGGGTTCAATAAGGTTGGAGGTAAGGGCCCACTGTTGCACGACCGCATCAACATACTCCCGCTCATCGCATTCCGGATCCGAATAGACCAGTGAAAAGGTCTCCAACCGACAATCATAGGTGCGATCGCGGAGCAGTGACTCGGCCATGCTCACGACCGTCGAGGAATCCAATCCCCCGCTCAGTTCCGCAGCAACGCCGCCGATGGTACGCATTGAAGAGCGCACTGCCTCACGGAGAAGCTGCCCTAGATGGCTCGCGTACTGATCGTCTGTCTGGTAGCGAATTTGGCGGTTCAGGTCGAGGCTGTAGTAGGTCCTCTTGCTTAAGCCTTCGCTTGAAACCACCAGTGAATTCGCGGCTGCCAATCGCGACACGCCTTTGTAGAGAGTTTCCTCGCGGCCAATAAGCCTTCCGCAAAGGTATTCGCCGATGAAGGCTTCGTTTGGCTCACGCAACAACATCGGCATTTCCACAATCTGGCGCAGCTCGGAACCGCATAGAAAGGTGCGACCGTCGAAATAATAGAAAAGCGGCTTTATCCCCGCATGATCGCGCGCACAGAATATTCGGCGCCGGCGTTCGTCCCAGAGCACGAAGGCGAAATCGCCGATGACTTGTTGCGGCGATTCTTCTCCCCAACATTCATACGCGCGCAAAACGATCTCTGCGTCAGTGTTGGTGCGGAGTTCGAAGCCTTTCGCGTTCAGCGCGGCGGCGAGATCGTTGCGATTATCGACCCTGCCATCCAAGGTCAGGCAAAGGCCTGCCTTCTCGTCGCGCAGCGGTTGTAACTCCTGCAGAGACTCCGGCGTGGTCCGCAGCATCGCATGGCCGAGTGCGACTGGACCTTCGATCCAACGACCAATCCCATCGGGTCCCCGATGCCCGATCGCGCCGAGCATCCGCTCGAACAGTATCCGGTCCACAGGCCGGCCGTCGAGATTGTAGAAGACAGCTATGCCGCTCATCCAGCCATCCAGACCTTAGTGAGGCGAAGCACTATCAGAACACGAATGAAAAACAGTATTACATATTACAGATTCATCGAGCGATGTCCGCTCGGCTAACAAGCGCGAGGGCGTCGCCCGAAAACAGCCCGGCGCCTCCTTGTTGTCTCGGTGTCGAAGGCGCCGCTATGCTGTTCGCGTCAGTTCTTGCTTGACGTCATGCCGCGACCGGAATCTGAAATTTTACTGCGCTGCGCTTCCGCGGTGCTCTATCAAGGGACCGAGAACAACGCCTCCCTATGTGACCTACTGGCCGCAGAGCTCGATTGGGCACTCGTTCTACGGATGGCTCGTCAGCACCGGCTGATCCCGCTCGTAAATCAAGTACTGTCCAACCTGTGTCCGGAGCGGGTCCCATCGAAGGTGCTTGAAACTGTTCGCGTTGAATCGCTCGGCATCTCACTCAACAACCTCTCATTTGCTCGCGAGACTGTGAGAGTTACGGGAATCCTGGAAGCCGCCGGCGTGCCTGTCATGGTTTTAAAAGGTCCAGCGCTTGCCGTCGTAGGTTACGGTGAAGTCGGGCTTCGCCAATTCTCAGATGTCGACATCCTTGTACATCCGGCCGACCTGCCGGAAGCGGCAGCGCTGCTTTCCAGGGATGGCTACCTACCTGGTTTTTTTGGAATGCCTGGCGCGGAAGGAATAAGCGCGAAGGCTTACGAGGACCAGTTCGCAAAACCGGGACAGTTCTACCCACTGGACGTTCACTGGCACCTGACACCACAGTATCTACCCTGCGTCAGCGAGGATGCAGCGTGGAAGCGAGCTATGCGGCTCTCTCTCGAGGCGGGAAGTATTTTGTCTTTAAGCCACCAGGACCTGATCCTGTTTCTGTGCGTTCACGCGGCGAAGCATGGATGGCCGGAATTGCAAGCGGTATGCGATGTCGCGGCGGTAATTCAAAGTGGGAGAGTTGACTGGAGCGCCGTCGTCGCCGAAGCGTCCGAATCTCACAGCTTGCGTATGTTGCAGCTGGGCCTCTGCCTCGCACACGATTTGCTCGGCACCGAACTGCCGGAAAACGTGCTCGCGGCCGCATCCGCAAGCAAACCGGTTTCGACACTTGCACGTCGGATAGCTCGCAAGCTCGTTTCGACAGAGTCGCAATCGTCGATTGTCGATGACGCTATGGTCCAGATTTGGATGACGGATCGCTTCCAGAGGCGATTTCGATTGGTGATTGAGCGCGCACTGCGACCTACCGTGGTCGATTGGCAGTTTGTGAAACTGCCTCGTAGTCTGTTTTTTCTATATTACGTTCTGCGACCCACCCGCATCGCCGTGCAAGCGCTCGGGCAAGCCTTCAGAAACCTCGTCAGGAGATGGGCTTAAGCCAAAGCCGAAGATGCCTGGCGTGCGAACGGGACTATCGCGCGGACTTTTCTGTGATCTCTATCAGGCCGCGACGATCGAGCTCGGCAAGCAGTGTCAGGAGATCGCTTTGACAGCGCTCGCGGTCGACCTCGTAACGCTCGAGTAGCGTTTCGAGAATCTCGTTCACGAGCTTCGGTTTGGCAATGAGATCCCAGACCGTTGCGCCAACCCCGTCGAGCCCGAAATAGATTCCGCTCCTCAGATTGAGAATCGCGGCTTCAGCACCGAGTTGGCAAGAAACCTGGTCGGAGGTTGCCGCGATCGTGGAGTCAAGAGAAATCGTTTTTTCCATGGACTTGCTCAGCGCCCGAACCAGCCTGACCTATAACATCAATGCTTGAAGCTTGAGGACGCCCGAAAAGAATATTGGACCGTCCGAATCCAGACAAGACAAGCGTCAATCCGCGCTGGCTAGCTGCTATTCTCCGGCTCCAAGCCCACGAGGCCAAGGCGCGCCAGCTCGCAGACCGCGTCGCGAATTCCTTTCTCATCCGCGTACGCATCGAGCGCCGTGACGATCGAGCCAAACGGCTGCGCGTCGGCAGTTCCAAGAAAATGGAGCGCGCGGCGGGCAATCGCGGATAGGCTGAATTGTTTTCCGCCAATCGTTAGGGCCTCGACGGTCGGCGAATTCACGTCCAGCGCGACCCGACCGCACTGGGACAACCACGACGTGATCGTCGTGCAGGTTCACGGAAGCAAGCGATGGCTCAGCTTCGGCGTTCCCGATCCGCCTCCGACACGCAAGCATCGCGACGGCGATCTGGTTGCGACCCCGGACGCGAACCGGCCGTTATGAGGTGCGTGCAAAACTCGAGGATCAAGCTTTCTTATTCCAGCTTACGCTTCCATTCTTCAGATTTAAGGTAAGCTCCTTATTGGTTCGCCCTATCGCTTCCAGCATGACCGCGTAGGGTGTCAAGTCTTCGCGCAGAAGTCCCTGCATTACGAAGCCGTCCTTGGGCAGGTAGTTATCAATGTAATGGCATCGGTGATAGCCCACGATGTAGGGGCGGTTGAATGCTTCCGCAATGTATTTGGAGTGTGCGCGAGCCGCGTGCTGTTCATTTGCAGAAGCCGGCCAACCAGTCGTGGGATACCTCTCGGTCGGAAAGTTCACGGCGTGATCGCAGATCATGATAGGTCGTCTGGCGATTTTGTAGATGCGGTCGAAGGCCTCCTGCTCGAATTGGTTTCGGTAGGGCTGGATTGAGACTACGTCTATCCACCGTAGTGCTTCTTCGAGTACCGACTGCGGCAAATCATTCAGCATATAACGATCGCCGAACACCAGATGCTTGCGATCTTCAAGTTCCATCGTTTCACCGGCGACGCGGTAATATTCGCGCGCAATCAGCCGAAGGAATTCATCGTCATCGCTGCGTATAGTGCGATTCTCAAGATCGATAGCAGCGTAGGACGCATTGGGTTCGTTGCAGTCCTTCAGATCGAAGCCATAGGAAGCGCGAAACATCTCCGGATCGTTGGCGTGCCGCCGGACCAGGAACTCGACGTAGCGTTTCTTGCCCGGCCAATCCATCGGGGCACGGCGGATCGCTGAAACCCAATCGTCGTTGATCATCCGCCGCGTATTGTCCAGGTCCCATCGGGGGGTATCAGTCCAATAGTAGCCAATTAGATTCGGGTTCCTTTTCGCGCCCGAACACATCTGATGTATCTGGCGTGCTATCGCGGAGGAAAAGCCACGGCCAAAAACGTCGGGGTAACGAGTACCCGCCATCCAGTAAGCGATCTCGCCGAGGTAGGTCTCTGCCATGAACGGCAGCATCGTGCGAATTTCCATCGGATGATGATACCCGGCGGAATTAAAGCCCCACGATTTGAGATTGGCGACGACCTCCTGGCACGCGCGGCGCCAGTCGCCGGCATAGCGATGCTCGAACGCCACGGCATTCCTGCTCAGCGCGCGAATGTGCGTGACACCCAGCGAAACAAATGGCGCGCCCGTGGGATCGATCAGCACGTGACGGCCACCGATATTGCCGAGCCGGAATACGCCTCGAGGCAGTCGCGATTTGGCGCCGATACTCACGCGGAAGCCGGCGCCTTAAGCGAATCTTCGTACCGCCGCAGGCCGTATTGGGCGTAGTTTCGAATCTTTTCATCGGTCTCGTCACGGAGCACCCGACGCAATACCCGCGCGATCCGCTTCCTTGGCGTCTGCGTCGCCAGGGTGAGCACGGCGGTGCGGCGCACCTTGATGCTCTTGTCCTCGCGAATCCGTTCCTCGACGTATGGCAGCAGGTCGATCGGATTTTCGCCGCTCTTGCAACGATCGCATCCGAGCGAATGTACCGCGGCCTTGCGGACCTTAAGTTTCGGGTCGTGCAAGGCGAGGATCAGACGCTGCAGTGCGGATTCGTCCCAGTGCTCGTCAAGGAACATCGCGCAAAATTGCCGTACCCGTGGATGCGGATGCGACAATCCTTCTCGCGCGGGACCAACTGCGGCCTGTCCGGCGTCGTGCAGCAGTTTCAGCGCGTCGTTGAGCGTGTCCCTGTCCGCCAGCTTCTCCACGATTTGCTTCAAATCTTCAGTTTCCGGTTTCATGAATTTCCCTCGAAAATGAAAAGCTCTCCGTGCTCGCTCCACTAAGTTCAGTGATTCGAACACGGAGAGTCTCCGTGTGGCTGGCGTGCAATCCTTCACTAAGGATGCAAGGGCCAGATATCGAATGCCGCCGTGTCGGACGTCAGTGACCGTGGTTTAGACGGCCATCTTCCCTCGCAAACGCGGTCGGCATTCATACACCGCAATGCCGGACGTCGACGGGGTATGACCCCGTTTTCCCTCACTGACATAGTCGGCGCCATTCACTGGTAACAAATCATCCAGAGAGTGTCAACGAGAAAATTGGACCTGAATACTTCGGAACCGAATAGCGCGAATCAAAAGGCGAGCCCCCGTGTATACTCCGTGACTCGAAGATCGCGTTTGCATACAGTTATTGATGTGAGTCTGAATTAAGATTCAAAATGGAAACTCCGGGTTAGTAGGACGACGAGGAGGCTGGAGTGGCACGAATCGTTTCGCGCGGTTCCTTTCCGCAGGTCATCGTTCTAGTTTTTCTTGCTTGCGGTCTTTCCGCCTGCCGCTACGACAGTTCTTCCTCGTCTGCGGCGAGTCCGACGCCCACCGCGACGGTTACGTCAACGGTCATCGCCACCCCAACGGCCACCGACCCGGCCTCATCCACTCCAACGGCTAGCGCCACCGCTACATCTACTCCAACGGCTACCGCTACCGCCGCTGCAGGGGCGTCCTGGAACTTGTACAACGGCTTCAACGCTTATTACGAGGTGCCATACGCGAGTCCCACACCTCAATTCGGCACTCAAGGATTCGCTAACCCTCAAATCAATGTCCAGATAGCTGTGCCCGGCTCTCCCGCAATAACATTATCGCCGACGCTGGACACCGGCTCGCGCGGCATGTGGGTTACCGCCGATCATTTCCCAGCGAATTTCCCTCCCGCCGCACAGGCTACCCCCGGCTATATCTTTTACTGGAGCAGCGGCAATCAGCTATTGGGCAATTGGACCAGCCTTCCCGTGACTTTTCCCGACGCTCAAGCCGTAAGCGGAGCGCCATCCTCGGCGGTTGCGACGGTCCCGGTGTTGATTGCCAATCAGTTTTGCGCACTGAAGGGAAATTGGCCCAACGGTACGCGAACCGTAACCACATGCAGCACTCCGAGCAGTGGCTCGATGATGGGAATAGGTTTCGATCGCACCGGCTACGGGACCTGCCCGGAAATCGAACCGCCACCTCCGCAGACCGATCCCAACACCCCGGTATGCCCTTCTGGCCTTCCCGTCGCCAACCAGAATTACAATGCGATGCTTAATCTCGCCGCGATGCAGAGCGGGCAGATGGTAAGCGGCTACATCCTGACGCCTGGCGCAGTGGTGCTGGGGCTAACCCCCGCCAACACAGCAGTTGTGACGCCGTCCCTGCAAAATACTTACGCCTTTGAAAAACTCATTCCGACCGGACAGATCCAGATTGCGCAGAGCCCGCCGGACTGGCAGTTCGCAACCGGCCTGGTCGATCTCAATGGCGCTGAGTATCCTATCGGGGAAGGCATCTTCGATATCGGCATCGACGACATGCTCTTGACTCTGCCTGGCCTTCCGACCACCGGCAGCCTTGTCGGCGGCAACGACCTCGACGTGGCCCTGCTCGGCCTGCCCGTCGGGACGGTGGGCTACACCTTCAGCGTGGGCGACACTACTAATCCATTAGGGCCAACCAGCGTTCAGTGGTCCGCGTTACAGCCAGGCGCCTTTTCCGAGGGCCAAACCCTGGTTTCGCTGGTAAACACCGGGCGCGACGTTATGAACGCGTTCAACGTCCTGTACGACGCGAGCAATGGCTATCTCGGCCTGCAGCTTAATAGCTTGTCAGCCGGTTCTTCCGCGTTCCTGACACCTACTATAGGCGCTAACGATGCTATGGCGTTCTCCGACGGATTCATCACCGACCTGCCGATGAATCTGCTTTCCAACACGACCATATCAACCAGTGGAACAGTGACCTTCAACGGCCCGCTCACCGGTAGCGGAACCCTCACGATAATGGGCGGCACAGTCAACCTGAACTGCACCAATACTCTGCCGATGACCGTGGTAAGTCAGGGCACGCTGGTCATCGGCGGTTCGATTACCGGCACGGTTACAGCTCAAGGGAGCGGAACCGTGCAGAACTCTCCGAACAATAAATGCGGCGGCCTGTCCGCTTGATGCGAAATATCGCTGACGGGAGGCGCACGGAAAAAGCGGAAGCCTAGCGAACCTATGGCCGAGGAAAAGAAACTGAGCGGACCCGACTTTGCGGAGGGGCTCTCCATCAGCGAGTTCGCTGACGGCGGCATGTTGCAGGGCCACGCCAACGGCGCGGCTATCCTGGTCGCTCGGCGCGGCGGCAAGACGCTCGCCGTGGCCACTATCGGACGCGACCGCGAGAGCCTGGAAAGCGAACTCGCCGTGGAGAGAGCTATCCAAGCTGGTTAAGACTGATCACCGACTGAAGGCACATCAACCGCATCCAGGAAGGAGTCTCACCATGTCAGGATCTTCCGCATCAGCAACCGTTGTCGCTCAACTCGTCGAGACCATGCGAGCGCTAGCCGGCCCGCATCCTGGGTTTCGTCCCGTTCACGCCAAGGGAATCGTCTGTTCGGGTACGTTTCGCGCTTCAGCAGGGGCGCGCGCTGTGAGCCGGGCGCCGCATCTACAAGGGCAAGCGATCCCAACCGTAATGCGTTTCTCCAATTCGAGCGGGGATCCCGACGTACACGATGGCATTCCCAACGCTCGCGCGCTGGCGGTGAAATTTCAGTTACCCGATGGCAAGAACGCCGACATCCTGGCGCTCCATATCGAAGGGTTTCCCGCGCGGACACCTGAGGAGTTTCTCGCTTTTCTGCGTGCGCAGCTTCCCGACCCGGCTACCGGCAAGCCCGCACCCGATGCGGTCCCGCGCTTTCTGGAGAGTCATCCTGGCACGCGTGCCTTCATCGAGCGTCTGACGAAGAAACCGGTTCCGGCCAGCTATGGGCAGGCCTGCTATTACGCGGAGCATGCTTTTAAATTCACTGCCGCGGATGGCAGCAGCAGATTCGGCCGCTATCGCTGGATGCCCGAGGCGGGAGAGGTCTATCTACCGCCCGACGATGCGAGCAAGCGCGGTGCGAATTTTCTGCGCGAGGAATTGGAGGGCCGCTTGAGGAACGGTCCTGTCGCGTTCCGCCTCCTCCTGCAATTGGCTGGTGAAACCGATCCGACAGACGACGTCACCGCCTTGTGGCCGGCGGACCGGGCGCTCGTTGAGTTGGGACGGCTGGAGGTGACCCAGATCTCCCCGACCAGCGCCGCCGATGAGCGCCGTCTGGTGTTCGACCCGACCAACGTGACCGACGGTATCAGTCTGTCGGGCGATCCGATTCCGGCGGCGCGGTCGGCCGCTTACTCTATCTCGTACGATCACCGCAGCAAGAAAGAGTGAGCGTCCGACGTCCGCGAATCATCGAGGTAGATCATGGATCTTGGACTTTTGATCCTTCGTGTCGTCTTCGGGTTAACTCTGGCAGCGCACAGCGCTCAGAAGTTATTCGGATGGTTTGGGGGCCCCGGCATTGCCGGCACCGCGCAGATGATGGAACAACTTGGTTTTCGACCACCGCGGCTGCAAGCTGTGGTGGCTGGCCTCGTAGAGGGAGGTGCTGGCCTGGCGCTGGCCGCTGGCCTCTTGACCCCGCTGGCCGCTGCCGCGTTTATCTCGGTCATGTTTGTGGCGACAGTGAGCGTTCATCTGCCAAAAGGCTTCTTCCTTCAAAACGGCGGCTTTGAGTTCACACTCGCTCTCGCGGCTGGTGCGTTGGCTGTGGCCTTCACGGGTCCGGGTGCTGTATCCGCCGACGCGGCGCTTGGGATCGATTGGTCAGGTCCTTCCTGGGGCGTTGCTGCGCTCGCGATCGGGCTCGTGGGTGGCGGCCTACAGCTAATGGCGAGAAGGCGAAACCCGGTGCCGAAGGCGTCGGACCATCAGGGAGGCTAGAAGCTTAAGACCTCGCCGCTTCGGCGGGCACAGTTTCAGTCCCCTCCTGCTCGGGATCGGTTTGAAGCAATTGACTCCTCGGAGCGACTCGACCACGCGTCAAAAGGCGTTGGCGATAAATCTTCGTAAGAGCGACACTAAAAAAACGGGCTTGGCCGCAGCGTTCGCCCAGCAGGAGGAAAATGATGAGCATCATCGATAAGGCGCTGGAAGCAAACCGCAACTATGCGAAAAGTTACGATCCAGCGCTGGGGAAGCGTCCGGCCCCCAAAATCGCAGTTGTAACCTGCATGGATCCGCGGCTCTCAGACCTCCCTGGAATCCTGGGTCTGCCGCAGGCCGATATAGACGTGATCCGAACCGGCGGACCCGCGGTAACAGAAGATGTCCTCGGGGAACTTGTTGTTTCCAACCGCATACTCGGAACCACAGAGATACTGCTTCTCAACCACACCGGCTGCGGGTTCACGACATTCACAGATGACGAGCTGAACGCGAAGCTGAGCGCTTCGACCGGAGATGCTTCGCCGGCTCCGATGCGCTTCTTCTCCTATAAAGACCCCGAGCAAAATACCCGGGAGCAGATCAAGAAAGTCAGGTCGCATCCCTGGATTGCCAAAGACGTCCCCGTGCGCGGCTTCATTTTCGACGTGGACACGGGCAGATTACGGGAAGTCAAAAGTACTTGAACACGAGTCAAAGTACATCAGTGAGCATTTGACCGACGCGACTCCCAAGAGCGCTCGGGATTTGCAAGATCTGGAGTCGAGCAGAGAGCTTCTTAATAGAGCCACTGTATGTCCGCCGTTCTTTCTGTCTCGCTGCGGGCGATCGCTGAGCGACGCGTGTGGCAGGATTCATAGAGCAACAGGTCCGCACCCCACGGCCACTTGCCTGGTTGGATCGACTCGAAGCGCTAGTTCTACGCGAACTTGCTCCTAGCGCCCGAAAGATCCGCACCGCCTTACGCATCTCCACGATTGTGACAATCGCAATCGGACTGGACGCAAGCTGTCACGTCAACACTCAGCTGGGCGCGGTAATTGTGTGGCTGCTGGCGGGTGCAGGACCGATGATGTCCATTCGCAAGGCCCTGGCATGGCAAATCGCGGTGATGCTCGCTCTAATCACGTCGGTGATGATGGCGCGCGCATTCGCGGAGACGCCATGGTTGATGCTGCCGTTTGTCTTCGCGTGGATTTCATTTTCAACCTACGTGGGAGCGACGCGCAAGCTGGGCGCGGGCATGCTCGTTATACAGATAGTCTGCCTCATTACATTCTACGACGTCGTGTTTGGACCTCAGGAAATCGGTTGGAACGCAGCAGCCTCGTTCGACGGCAGCGCGATTGCCTTCGGCGTAATCGTTCTGTTCGACAACTGGTTGTGGCCGGACCCGAGCGAGCCGATGTTGATCGAGTCTCTCGGAGCGAGCGTCGCGCGTTGCCGTTCGCAGCTTCTCGAGGCTTCCAACTTTTTTCTCGCCGGCGAAAGCGTACCTCGACCGCCATTACCAGCATCGACTTCCGACCTACCCGCACATATGGCGCTTCTCGATCAAGCGATGGCCGAGGGCGCGTCCGAGTATCGCCGGGCGATCCTGCTTGCTGCGATCACGCGCACGGCTCGCGTCAGTCTCGAAATGGATCGCTTAGTCACTACGGCGCGCGAGAACCTACCTCGAGAAATTCGCGCGATGGTCCCGGGTGAAATTCAAAGGGCGGTTAATGCGATCGCCGCCGCGCTTGACGAGATCTCTCACAAACTACCGGCGCACATTATTACAGGCGCGAACGAGCTGGCTCCCGCTACCCGGACGCAAGTGCGCTTGGCGATGGACACTCTGGCCGCGCGCGTCGTTGAGATCAGGCCTGCGTACATCGGCAAAGCCAGTTCGGCGGAAATCGGAAATTTCGCGGAATTCATCGATTCGCTGGCTGTGCTGGCCAGGCACATCGAGCGCCCGCTGGATGAGCCTCCGGCGCCACCGACCACGGGTCCGTCGAACAGTGCGGTCCCTCGGAACAGTGCCGTCCCTCGATCGAGCGCTCCTGCAGATCCCGCGGTCGTGCGCTATTGCTTGAAAGTCGGCTTGTGCACCGTGGTCGGCTATACAATCGGCCTCATTGCCCAGCGTCCGGACTTATTCATCATCCTGGTGACCGTAATCACAACCGCGAGTCCCACCTATGGCGCAACCCTGCACAAGATGTACCTCCGGATCGCGGGAGCTATAATCGGAGGAGCGATTTCCCTTCTCGTTATCATTATAGTTTCGCCTAACTTCGACACGCTACCAACTTATATGCTTGCGGCCTTCGCGGTCTTCTATCCGTTCGCATACTCTTCGCTAGGTAATGCGCGGATGTCGTACGCGGGCAAGCAAATGGGGGTCATTTTTTCCCTAGTGTTCGTTGGGTTGAGCCCATCGGTCGATATCTACGAGCCTCTTTGGCGCATTTGGGGCGTCCTGCTTGGTGATTGTGTCGTGGCGACGGTCTTCTTTACTCTCTGGCCGGAATACGCCGGTAATTCCCTGTTGCCCAGACTGAAGAAAGTCATCGCCAATACGCTCGCGCTAACGCCGGGCGGCTCAGCTTCGAGCAGCGAGGATCAAATCCTGAAGACGAACTCGGAAACGATGCGGGTGCTGACCGAGTTCCTCGAGATCGCCGATGACGCGCGGATGGAAGGACGCACCTGCGCCGTCTACCATAATGGGATCGTCGAAGCGGCCGGGACTCTTCGCCGCATTTCGAACCGGCTGTCCTCGATCGCGACAGCGCGAGTCCTCACTCAAATGCCTCAACTCGACTCCGTCGCGGAATTTGCGCGCGAGCAGTTCTTCCAGGCAATTCGTGGGCAGCTTAACTCGTGGCTCGATTTCTTCAGCGGCACTGAACGCATCAGCGCTTCGGCTGCTCGCGCGATCGGAGAGAAACATTCAGCCGATGAGTTGGCGGAACCGCTCAACGAGTTCAGTTCACTCCTGCAGGAGGGCGGGTTCGCCCGATTGGCATCGTGGCCGCTCGAGCCGCGCCGCACGATGCTCGCGGAATCGGAGTCGATGCGACGCCTTGAGTTTCTATTCTCCGAGATGAATCGGTATCTGGCGGACATTCCCAGCCCGCCACGGAACGCTTCACGCATCGTGTCTCCCGAGGGATGATTCTATCGGGTTGCCGGCAGGCGTTTTGAAATAACGCTTGACGGACTCCACGGTATCTAGCGCAGCGAGCTTGAGATCGACCGAGACTCCGCTCCTTGCCGGAGGCGCTACTGCTTCTGAGGTGCCGCGTCCAGTACGGCTTGGACGTCGGTTATCCAGACGAGCTTCTGATTCCTGAAATTTTCCAAAACACTCCGCAATGCTGCCGCGCCGTCGGGGGTCCCGACTACAAAAGGATGAATCCCGATTGCAACCACTGTGGCGTCACTATCAGGATGAGTCTCAGCCTCACGTGCCAGTTCGGTCACGTAGTCGATCCAGAGCTTCGCTATCTGACCTGGGTCTTTCGAGCGCTCCAGGTATTGCCCCATGTCGACTGTGACTACAGGATAAGGAATCAAGACCAGCGGACCTGACTGGGTAGTGAGGATGGATAGGACATCGGAATCCATGCCGTCGAGCGTATAGGTGATGCCCTCCGCGGCGGTGGCTCTGAAGGTATCGGCGTTGGGATAGACACTAGGACTTGACCATCCGCGCGACTTCACGCCGGTCTCTTTCTCGATCAGATCCAGTGTCCGTTTGATGTAGGTCTCTTGTTGGTCCAGCCCGCGACCAAGTGGGAGCATGTCGGTCGAATTATTGATGCCGTGCGCGATAATCGGGGCCTTGGGAACCAGGGAACGAACCTCCTTCCATACTTAGGGATGCTGTTCGGGAAAGAGCGCGTTCAAGGCGATGCTCAAAGGGGTCTCTTGCTCGTGGAAGAGCCTGCCCACCCGAGGAATGCCCCAATCGATCGCGTATTGGCGAAACGCCTCATCGACAAGATCGGGATCTCGAGCAGCCATATCCGGGCGAACATTCGGGCCGTGTCCAAAACCCCATACCTCGACATAGAGAACGAAGCAGACCGCAACTTTTTTGCCTCCCGGCCATGCGGCTATGTGAATTGGTGATCGCGGCAAGCCTGTCACCCAGTCGGCGGCATCTCCACTGGCTGCTGAACCGACAGAGATGAGCAATCCGATGAGTGCCAGGGAGGACTGTGCGTCCAGTGCAGAATGTTGTTCGATAGCTCTCGGGAATCTTCACTGTTCGATCCTGTTCACGATGCGAGCATCCACAATATGAACTCGGTTACGAGATTGTATGCGAGTGCGAGCAATTGTACCGAACGCCGCCGCATTTTCTCCTTCGCTGCCAATCTCTGCAACTCGGATTGTTCTCCAAAGCACAAATGTGTGCTGCGCTTCCGCGCGACTGATTGAAAATTGACGTAAACTCGCTGTTACTTCTCAGACAACCCATCCAGCTTAAAACGGGCGCACGGGGGAACGCGTGGACTTAAACACGATTGACGAAATTGCGCGTCCCGATGCTCGGGACACGATTGATTGGCGCGACGGAGACGCGTGGCTCGCCGGCGGTACCTGGCTTTTCTCGGAGCCGCAGCCGCATCTGCGCCGGCTGATCGATCTGCAAGGGCTTGGCTGGGAGCCGTTGACCGTCAGTGAACAAGGCCTCGAAATTGCCGCGACCTGCCAGATTGCCAAACTTTTCTCGCTGATGACGCCGGCGGATTGGATTGCCGCGCCGCTGATTGGCGAGTGCTGCCGCGCGTTCCTCTCATCGTTCAAAATCTGGAACACGGCGACGGTCGGCGGGAATGTCTGCATGTCGTTGCCGGCGGGACCGATGATTTCGCTGACAGCAGCGCTCGAAGGCGTATGCCGAATCATGAATCGCGACGGTATCGAGCGGCGCGTGACGGTCGAGGACTTCGTCACCGGCAACCATCAGAATGTACTGCAGCCGGGCGACCTGCTGAGAAGTATCGAGTTACCGGTCGCCGCTTTGCGAAAGCGATTCTGCTTTCGCCGGGTGTCTCTGACCCATCTCGGGCGATCCACGGCGCTGCTGGTCGGCACTGTGGATGCACGGGATGGAGTTTTCATGCTGACGATTTCCGCCGCCACCGAACGGCCGCATCGGCTGAAGTTTCCCAATTTTCCAGATGCTGACGATTTGCTCGCGCGGATCGCACGCGAAATTCCGAAATTCTTCGACGACGTTCATGGCACGCCGGAATATCGCCGCCATATGACGTTGCATTTTGCCGAAGAGATCCGTCGCGAACTATCGAGCAAGGTGCAGCCGTGACTTATCTCGTCAACGGTAAAACTTTTTCGGAAGAGCCGCGTCCCGGACAATGCCTGCGAACTTTTCTGCGCGACATCGGATGGTTTGGCGTCAAAAAAGGTTGCGACGCCGGCGACTGCGGCGCATGCACCGTATGGCTCGACGGCGTCCCGGTGCATAGCTGTCTGATTCCTGCCTTTCGCGCCGACGGCCATAAGGTCACCACAATCGAAGGCCTCGCGCGCAATGGCGATCTGCATCCGATGCAGAACGCGTTCATGCAGGCGGCGGGATTCCAGTGCGGTTTCTGCACCGCCGGCATGATCATGACTGCGGCGACTCTGAGCGAAGAACAGATCAAGGACCTCCCGCGCTACCTCAAGGGCAATCTCTGTCGATGCACCGGATATCACTCGATCGAGAACGCGATTCACGGCATCAAATCCATCGAAGAGGACCATCCCGGCAAATCTTGCGGTGCGGGATTGCTCGCACCGGCGGCGGAAGCGATCGTCACCGGCAAGGTTCGTTACACCCTCGACACCAAGATCGAGGGCTTGCTGCATCTGAAGCTGCTGAGATCACCGCATGCGCACGCGCGTATCAAGGCGATTCGCAAAGGAGCCGCCCTCGCCGTCGCGGGCGTCCACGGAGTTTACACGTGGGAGGATGTGCCGCGCCTGCTGTTCACGTCCGCCACGCATGACGATTATCACGTCGATCCCAATGACACGTACCTCCTCGACAACGTGGTGCGTTTTGTCGGCCAGCGGGTCGCGGCGGTCGTCGCGGAAACTGAAGGCGCGGCGGAAGAGGGATGCCGCAAGATCGAGATCGACTACGAGATGCTGCCGGCGGTCTTCGATCCCGAAGAAGCAATGAGCAAAGGCGCGCCCATCCTCCACGACAAAGGCGCCGAGTCGCGCATCCGGCGCCCAGGGCAAAATATTCTGCTCGAGATTCACGGCAACGTTGGCGACGTCGCGGCAGGATTCAAAGCGGCCGACGTGGTCCACGAGGCCACCTACACTACGCATCGCGTTCAGCATGCGCATCTTGAAACGCACTGCTCGATCACCTGGCTCGAAGAAAGATCGGCTCAACGTTCGCACCAGCAGCCAGACGCCGCATATCACCAAGCAGAAGCTCTGCTACCTTTTCAACCTGATGCCCGAGAGCGTTCGCGTCTTTTGCGAGCGGGTGGGCGGCGGCTTCGGCGGCAAGCAGGAAGTACTGACCGAAGACATCTGCTCGTTTGCCACTTTGCAGACCGGGCGTCCGGTCATGCTCGAATTCACGCGCGAAGAGGAATTCATCGCCGCGACCACGCGCCATCCGATGAGCGTCAAGATGAAAGTCGGCGCAAAGCGCGACGGCACGCTGACGGCGATGGAGGTGCGCGTCGTTTCCAACACCGGCGCCTACGGCAATCACGGCGGGGAAACCCTGTATGCGGCGTGCGGCGAAGCGGTCGCGGTCTACCGATGCGCCAACAAGAAAGTCGATGGCTACACCGTTTACACCAACATGGTGCCGGCCGGCGCAATTCGCGGCTACGGAATGACGCAGACGATTTTCGCCGTCGAGTGCGCGATGGACGAACTGGCGCGTAGCTTGAAGATGGACCCCTATGAATTTCGGCGCCGCAACGTCGTTGGGCCGGATGACCAGATGATCGCCGAGAGCACCGACACCACCGACACCGAGTTCGGCAGCTACGGCCTCGACCAGTGCATCGACCTGGTCGATTCGGCAATGAAGCGCGGCAACGGTGTCAAACGTCCCGAAGGCGCGGACTGGCTCGAGGGCAAGGGCATGGCGATCTCGATGCATGGATCGGTGCCGCCCACCGAGCATCGATCGGAGGCGCGCCTGGGCCTCGGCGAGGACGGCAACTATCAGCTGGCGATCGGCACGGCGGAGTTTGGCAACGGCACGACGACGGTCCATCAGCAAATCGTGTCGAGCGTGCTGAACAGCACGGCCTCGCGGGTGCGTATCGTGCAATCGGATACGGATAGCACCGGCTACGACACGGGAGCATTCGCCAGTGCAGGCACAGTGGTTGCCGGAAACGCGGTGAGGCTGGCGGCCGAAGCGTTGCGGGACAGGATGCTGACGTTCGCGTCGAAGAACTATTCCGTCGACCGTGACGCTTGCCGTATCGAGCACGACGCCGTCGTTTACAGCGGCGCGCGCGTGCCCCTGGCGGATTTTTTTGCGGCGGCACGCAAGGCGGGACGTCCGCTGCAGTCAGTGCGCAAGGCGTACGGAACTCCGCGCAGCGTCACGTTCCAGGTGCAGGCATTTCGCATCGCAGTCAATCGCATCACAGGCGAAATCATCATCCTGCAGAGCGTTCACGGCTGCGACGGCGGCGTGATCATCAATCCGATGCAGTGTCGGGCGCAGGTGGAAGGCGCAATCGCACAAGGAGTCGGCTGGACCCTGCAGGAAAAGATGGTGTTCGATGACACCGGGCGCATGATAAATCCGAGTTTTCGCAACTACCGCATACCGACCTATGCAGACGCGCTCGAGCGTAGCGAGATCTATTTCGCAAACACGCACGACGTGTTCGGTCCCCTGGGCGCCAAGTCGATGAGCGAGGCGCCGATCTATCCGATCGCGCCGGCTCTGGCCAACGCGCTGACTGACGCCACCGGCATCCGCTTCCACGACTCATCGCTGACGCCTGATCGCATCTACCGGCGCGTTTTCGAGAGTACCGAGAAAAAAATCGCGTGAGCGTCAAATGAAGCGCTCCCTCAGCCGGCGTATCGTCGGCACAGCGGAGACGCTGTGCGTCATCGGCCTCATCGCAGCCTTGTCGCGAGATGCGTCCGGCGCCGACGCTGTCCCGCAGCCTGTGCCGTCGTCGAGCCCGGCCGCAGCGAGTACGCCGACAACTTTGGTCGCGCAGGCACTCTCCGGCAATACGGTACAGGAGATCAGCGCAAACCCCGGCGCCGCCAACATCATTCCCGGAACAGGTGCGCTGGGTAGTTTGATCGGACTCGACAGGATTCCAGGAGCTCAGGTCGGCGGCGTGTGGATCGGCAACGCGGATTATCTGTTCACCGGAGGAGTAAAGCCGCGGACCTGGAGCTTCAACAACCTGCTCTTCCTGAATTTGAACATCGACCTTGGAAAAGCTGGCGAACATACCGGGCGCCTCGATCGACGCGGAGTTGATGCAGTTCAACGGCGAGGACGCCAACGGCAAAGCCGGAGTCATCACCGGTTACGACGGGCTGCCCGGCGGGAAGCCGTTCGTTCGGACGGGACTTTGCGAACTCTGGTACCGGCAGAGTTTGTTCGACGACAAGATCTCAATTCGAGTCGGCAAGACGATACCGACCTACGATTTCAACAACGTGACGCGGGCGGTTCCCACCTCGGACGCCAGTCTGCAAATCCCGGCCGTCTCGGGACTCATCTACACGCCGGTCTTCAAGAACCCGACGCTGATTGGCGCGATGCCGGGATACTACAACTCCGCGTACGGAATAACCGTCAACTTCTCGCCGAGCAGGAATTTCTACTTCACCTACGCATTGTATGACGGCGCTGTCGCGACCGGCATACAAACGGGGCTGCGCACGGAACCAGTGTTCAACGGACACTATTTCACGATCGGCGAGATGGGATACGCATGGAGTCTCGGCGATCAAAAACTGATTGGGAAGGTGGCCGCGGGTGGATGGGCCCAGACGGGTGAGCTGTACGGTCCCGAAAAAACCTCGCAGGATGGCTCTGAGGGCTTCTATACCTTCCTGTCGCAGCGTCTATGGAGACGCCATGCGTCTGTGGACAACAGTGGCGTCTCGGGATTTTTGCAGTTCGGCATCAACGACTCGCGCACGATGATCGTCAACGAATATTTCGGCGCTGGATTCACCGGCTTCGGCCTGATACCTCACCGGCCGGTGGATTCAATCGGCACTGGGCTGGCGTGGTCGTGGTTGAATCGGCGATACGGCTTTCGCAGCAACGAGGCTATCCTCCAGGCGTACTACCAAATGCATCTGATAAGTACCTCTTTCTTCGAGCCGGTGATCAGTTACATTCCCAATCCGGGCCTAAGCAGGAGCACGCAAGGCGCCGTCGCGATGACCGCGCAAGTCACGGTCCTGTTCTAGGTGGCCAGGCTACTTGATCTCCTGAATCGTCGCGGGACCTTCACCCTGGCTCGGATCGATCCGGAACGGCCACTCGTTGGAGTGGAACGGCACCGCGGGCGGCAGGAACACCGGAATGCCGTACTTCGTATCCTCGGCCTGTATCGCTTTGCGCCCGTCACCGCCCATCAGCTCGTAGTCCATCAGGTAATAGTTGCCGAAGAAGACCATGCCGACCGAGCGATCGGCGACGGTCCGAACGAGCACGTCGAGCATTTGATCGGGAGTGGTGACGAACTGCGATGTCTCGAACAGAAACAGGCGCGTGTTCATCGCGTCCTTGCCGAAGAACTGCGCGAGCACGCTGAAGAGGACGTTGTTCTGGCGTGCCACATAGAGTGTGTTGCTAACACCGTAAGTCTTATCCCAATCTGTACCGAGCATCTCCTTCCAGTCCTTGACGACCTTCATCCAATGTTCCACCTGAGTCGTCGCCCCCAGCCAGACATCCTTTGCCAGGTACGGTTTCACTTCCTGGGCGTACTGCTGAAGGTCGGCGAAAGTGTAGGTGCCTTTGCTCAGGCACGCGTCCATGAACTTGATATTGCTCGTGAGGACATCGCGCTGGTTGTCCCGCGCGTCGGCGCTTAGGTCGAGCGCGTCAAGACTATCGAGCGCGGTTTGATTCGAAGCGCGGAAGGCGCGCATCGAGCCCGTCCACGATTGATCGGAAACAGTGCCGAGGTGAGAACCGGCAAGCTCGAACACCGCCAAGGCGGAATGCCCCACCGACTTGTAGAGCTGATAGCGAATCGGAACCTGCGGAGCCTCCAACGGCGCCTTGCCCGGCCGGTAGAGCGTGAGCTTACCGCCCTGGTTGCTGAACAAGGCCATGATCACAGGATGCTCCGCGAGGAAATTTTTCTGAAATTTCGCCTGCGCGTCGTCGTAGAGGCCGAACATTGCTCTGTCGAGGTCGAGCACATTCTGCTCGGCGACCTGCGATTTGGTTTCTGGCGCACCGTTGCCGACGATCACGTTCATATAGTCGGGCAGGTCAGATCCGCTCTGAGCGCTGGCGCGAACGCCAATCGCGAAGTTGACAAACAGTGAAAGGGCGAACGCGACTATAAAACCAAATCTGGATTTGCGCATGAGCATTCATACAGCGGAAGCAAGCGCCTTCACAATCAACCGCTGGACACAAATTGTTACATAGAGAACAAATTCAACGAACGATCATATTGCCTGGAATATGAGGACAATCAATGCAAGCCCGACTACGACCGTGCCGATCCCGAGTGCCTCGTTCTTCCAATCGCGAAGCGGACCGGTAAGCCAGAAATCGAAAAATTGGCTCACCCGGGGCATCACCAGCCACGTAAGCAAGGTGACGGAGAGAATATTGCCGATCAGCATCTGAACCGCGAACGACAAGTTATGCATCAGCGGATTAAGAAAGGTCAGGACCATGACCGTGGGATAGAGCGCGAACAATACCGCCAGCGCCTGTTTCCACGACGGCGGTCCGCTGACCGTCGTGCCGGGCCCGCGATTGAGCGCGAACCATCCTTCGAGGCCTGTCACCCGATGCGCGTGCATGCTCTCGACGATCGAATCGAGTTCCTTCAGCAGTGCCTGCCGCTGCTTGGACTCCATCCAATGATTGAGATGATCGACGTTATCGTACCGCACAATATCCACCCACTCATTCTGAAATGTCCCGTGCGGCTTGAAGAACTCGGTCGCGAGATAGCCGGGGTAATGCGTCTGCGCGTCGATCACCTTGCGCCGCCACGCCAAGTAGGCGGCCACTTTGTCCTTCGCGACGCGGTGCGTAAAAACCATCGCGACGGGTGGCTCAGCCGTGTCGTCGCTGGCCAGCAGCAGCATGTGCGAAGGCTCCGACAGGCAAGCTTCGATTCGCGCCGCGAGTTGCGCGCGTTCAGGACTCTCCAGCCATCGCTTCATAGCCTGGTTGGATTCGAGACGGAAAATCGCCACCCATTCCTCTTGCATACCGGCGATCGGACCAAGTACTTCGGTGCCCACGAAGCCGGGGAACTTCCGGGCCGCGTCCGTAATCGCCGTCTGCCCGGCGAAGTATTCGTCCGCTTTTTCAGGGCGCACCAAATGAGAGGCGATAGCAGTGGCTGGCTGCGGAACGCGCGCTTCGGACGATTCGGTAGAATCATCGTTCATAGAAAGCCCCCGATTGGTGACATCCAGTTATGGCAGAGACTCAGACCGAGATCGCAAATATCGCGATTGAGCAATCATTTCGCAAGTCTTCGCTCCGCCACGCAAACACGCACCGAGAAACCCGGGGCATCCGCGAATCGCAAGCGAGCTCTTGCGGCGCGAGGTCTTCCGGGAGCACCTTTGGAGGCACAATGAGCACGTCTCACCAATCGACATCTGCGTCCGCTCGCAGAATCCAGTTCGCTTTAACCGACGAGCAGGAACAATTCCGTTCGTCGGTTCGGCGATATCTAAACAACAAATCTCCTACCACTGAGGTTCGGCGCCTGATGGCGACTGCCGAGGGTTACGATCCCGCGGTGTGGCGACAGCTGAGCGAAGATCTGGCGCTGCCCGGCATCCACGTACCAGAGCAATACGGTGGCGCAGGGTTTGGCATGGCGGAGCTCTGCATCGTTACGGAGGAGCTCGGCCGCGCGCTGCTTTGCGCTCCTTATTTCTCCTCGGCCGTGCTCGCTGCCAATGCGATTCTCAGCGCTGGTACCGAGGTGCAGAAGTCTGCCTTGTTGCCCGAGATTGCAAAGGGGGCACGCCTGGCGACGCTTGCGATCACGGAGCCCGATGGTAATTGGGATCCAGCCGACATCAAGGCTGTCGCCACTCCCGATTCGGATGGCTACCGTCTCGACGGAGTCAAAAGTTTCGTCGTGGACGGCCACGTGGCGGAGCTGTTGATCGTCGCTGCACGTGCCCCGAAGACTGCCGGCCTTGCGAGCTTGGCGCTGTTCACGCTCGATGCGAATGCCAGCGGCGTGGAACGACGCCTTCTGGAATCCATGGATCCGACTCGCAAGATCGCACGCATCGATTTTCGCGGCGCTCATGCGAAATTGCTCGGTGACGTCGAAGACGGTGCGGAGCCAATCCTCCGTACTCTAGATCGGGCGGCGATCGCGCTTGCTAACGAGATGGTGGGTGGCGCACAGACCATGCTCGACTCGGCCGTAGACTATGCGAAGCTGCGGGTGCAGTTCGGGCGGACCATAGGCTCGTTCCAGGCCATCAAGCACAAGCTCGCCGATATGCTGCTGGACGTTGAGCTTGCCAAGTCGGCGGCCTACTACGCGGCTCAAGCCGTCGCGGCCGACGATCCCGAGTGGCCCGCGCTCGCCAGTCTGGCCAAAGCTGCCGCGTCAGAAACGTACCTGCATACGGCTATCGAATGTATTCAGATTCATGGCGGCATCGGCTTCACCTGGGACAACGACACGCATCTCTGGTTCAAGCGAGCCAAAAGCTCGGAGGTGTTTCTCGGTCAACCGAGTTATCACAGGGAACTCTTGATGCAACGTTGGGGAGTTTGAACGATGAGCAAAGTCAGCGAAGCTGAGGTGCGTGCCGAAGTGCGCGAGTGGCTGGGAGCCAACTGGAATCCTGATATGTCGCTGGTGGAGTGGCGCAGCAAACTCGCGGACTCCGGATGGGGAATGCCGCAATGGCCGAAGGAATGGTACGGCCGCGGGCTTCCGCACGCGCTGGCGCGAGTGGTGGAGGAGGAGTTTGCCAACGTGGGCGCAGTCCGCGCCGCCAGCTCCGGAGTGCGATTGCTGGCCGCGGCAACACTGCTGGAGCACGGATCTGATCAGCAAAAAAAGAAGTTCCTTCGCCGTATTCTCACCGGGGAAGATACCTGGTGCCAGTTCTTCAGCGAGCCGGGCAGCGGGTCCGATCTCGCCGGCGCCACCACCCGCGCTGATTTGAAAGGAGATTTTTGGATCATCAACGGACAGAAGGTGTGGACGACCAGCGCGCATCATGCCGACCACGGCCTGTTGCTCGCCCGCACCGATTGGGACGCGCCCAAACACGAGGGGCTCTCGTATTTCGTGATCGATGTGAAGCAACCCGGCGTCGACGTGCAGCCGCTCAAGCAGATGAATGGCCACGCGTCGTTTAACCAGGTGTTCTTCACTGACGCGAAAGTCCCGCAAGAGAATCTGGTCGGACGTGTCGGCGATGGATGGAAGGTGGCGATGACGACGCTCGCCCACGAGCGCCGCGGTGTCGACGCGATGAGCGCACTGCCAAGGAGCGGGTCGCCCAAGGGGCGGATCTATCTTGAAGAGCGAGCCGAAACCCAGAAGGCGAATCAGCCTTACACATGGTATCCGCAGCGCGCCGGCCGCGTGGATCTCATCATCGAACGCGCGAAGGAGACTGGCGCGAACAAGGATCCCCACGTCCGCCAGGAGATAGCCAGGCTGATGACCCTGGCCAAGTGCGCCGAGTGGACCGCGCGGCGCGCGCGCGCCGCTCAGCAACAGGGACGGCCGCAAGGTCCGGAAGGCTCGCTCGGAAAGCTCGCAGCCAGTCACGTCGCGCGAGGCTGCTCCCGCGTACATACGCTGATTACGGGCACGGAAGCGATGCTCACTGGACGCGAAAGTCCGCGGGAAGGAATCATCGCCGAAATTCTGGTCTCGGTGCCCGCCGTTTCCATCGCAGGGGGCACCGACGAAATCCAGCGCAACATCATTGCCGAGCGTGTGCTTGAGCTACCGAAAGAACCCCGGTTCGACACCGGCCCATTCCGGAACGTGCGAAAGAACTAGGGGCTAGCGGTGCAGTCCTTGTGCTACTGAAAATTCAAGCTCGACTCTGAGTCGTGATAGGGGCTGGCTCACTTTGACGTGCCGAAAAACCCGATACGGCATTTACTGGCGCGTCATGGCGGCGCGCACTTGCGCGTCGATCTCGCGATCCTGCGGCCCGGTCGGCAATTCGAACACTGCGCTCAGAATGCGTCCCGGGTACTCGAATGGCGATTGGTAGTCCGAGTTGACGGGCGAGAGACTGCGCCCGAGGTCCATGCCAGTGCTGGAAAGTATGCGGAGCAGGTTCGCGATTTGGCCCTCTGCTACCTGAACGGCATCGACTAGTAGCGCCGCGCGCGCGGTGGCGGCGGCCTTGTCGGTCTTGTCGATCTTCACGACGATTTGATGGCGGCCCGCGGCCAGTCGATTATCCGATTCGACCAGGGTGTGCTGATGAAAGCAGTTGTAGTCGAACTTCACCCGGCCCTGTTTCACATACAGCACGAATCCGCTGTTGCTGCTGCCACGCGAAATGAGCGCGCCGTCGGCGTCCGGGGACGGGTGATCGAGTTCGACGGTCATGGTCCAACCACGTGCGGTGGACGGACACGCGTCGGCGACGATATGTGAGATGGGCGGATAGTAAACGAAACGCCGGCGCGAGGTCGGCAGCCCCGGCCGCATCGCGGCGCGGAACAGCATCGCGGCCCCGCGATCGTCCAGCGGCAGCACCCCGTTGCGTTCCGCCTCGGCCCACCACAGATCCACTATTTCCTTGAGGCGCCCGGGTTCAGAGACGGCCAGGTCGTTGCACTCCGAGAAGTCCTCGTCGAGGTGGTAGAGCTCCCACTTGTCGTCGTCGAATGGCGTGCCCATGTCGTGATGCGTGACCGCCTTCCAGCCGCGGTGCCAGATTCCCCGATGTCCGAGCATCTCGAAGTATTGCGTGGTGCGCGCCGTCGCTGCGTTCGGATCGGTCAGCGCAGGCGCGAGGCTGGTTCCATGAACGGGCATCTGCGGCACCCCAGCGACCACGCTCGGCGGCTCGATATTCAGCAGATCCATCACGGTCGGCGCGAGATCGATCGCGTGGCAGAACTGATGGCGGATTTGTCCCGGTGTTCCAAGCTTCGCAGGCCAGTGAATAATCAGCGGGTCTCGCACTCCCCCGCCGTGAGTATTCTGTTTGTACCACTTCAGTGGCGTGTTCCCCGCCTGCGCCCATCCCCACGGTATGTTGCAATGGCTATTCGGTCCGCCGATGTCGTCGAGCCGTGCGACCGCGGTGTCGAGATCCTCACGCATGCCGTTGAAGTAGCGCATCTCGTCGAGCACGCCGGTCGGGCCGCCCTCCTGGCTGGCACCGTTGTCGGACATCACGATGAACAGGGTGTCGTCGAGCAGGTTGAGCTCTTTGAGAAATCCGACGAGGCGTCCGAGCTGCGCGTCGGTATGATCCAGCATCGCGGCGAACGCTTCCTGAAGCCGCGCGGCGAACAGGCGTTCCTTGTCAGATAGATCCCTCCACGGCCTCACGCCCGGATTGTGCGGCGCGAGCCGCGTGTCCTTGGGTACGATTCCGAATTGCTTCTGACGGGCGAACCATTCCTCGCGCGCCGCGTCCCATCCGGCGTCGAAGCGTCCGCGATACTTCTCGAGATAGCTTCGCGGCGACTGATGAGGCGAGTGAGTAGCGCCGAAGGCCAGGTAGAGGAAGAACGGCCGCTCGGGAACCAATGATTTGGTGTCGCGGATGAAGCCAATCGAGCGATCGACGATATCCTCCGACACATGATAGCCCTCGGCGACCGTTCCGGGCGTGTCGACGAAGTGATTGTCGGAGGTCAGCTCGGGATAGAACTGATCGGTTTCAGCCTGCAGGAAGCCGTAGTAGCGATCGAATCCTCGCTGCAACGGCCAATTCCGCAGCGGCCCCGCCGCGGTGCATTCCGCCATTGGCGCCAGGTGCCACTTGCCGGCAGCGAATGTCGCGTGACCGTGGTCGCGCAAAATCTCCGCCAGGGTCGCAGCAGAGCGGGGAAGCGCGCCGCGCATGTTGGGAAAGCCGGTGTCCATGTTCGAGATGGCGCGCATCCCGACCGCGTGATGATTGCGTCCTGTGAGCAGGCACGCGCGCGACGGCGAGCACAGTGCGGTGGTGTGAAAGCCAGTGAAGCGCAGGCCCCCAGCGGCGAGTCGGTCGATATTGGGTGTCTCGATGGTCGAGCCGTAGCAGCCGAAATGCGCAAAGCCGCTGTCGTCGAGCACTACGATCACGACGTTCGGCGCACCGTGGGGGAGCTTGGGCTCAGGCCACCACGGTTTCGAGTCCGCGACCGTGCGACCGATAACGCCGCCAAATTCTTCGCCCGACGGATGCTTGTACGACATTGGTATTTCCTTTCCCGGTGTATTTTCTGCGATGTCCTCTGGCTAGCAGGTTTAGAGTCCTTTCACGAACTCGACCAGCAGCTCGTTGACTTTCCGAGGCCGCTCTTGCTGCACCCAATGGCCGCATCCGCTTAGCACGTGCGAGCCACGCAATCCCGGTAGCGTCTTGCTGAAGTTAGCGATCGCCCCGCCACCCCACCGCGTCGGGCCGTCCTTCTCGCCGCCGATGAACAGCGACGGCACGGTGATCGGCTGCCCCGTGAATGCGGCGAGATCTTCCCAGTCGCGGTCCACGTTGCGATACCGATTGAGTCCACCGGTGAGGCCGGTCCGCTCAAATTCGCTGACGTAAAAGTCGAGGTCTTCGGCGGTCAACCAGCCGGGCAGCTTTTCCGGGATAGTGAGGCGGTCGCGCATCCTGCCGCCGTGGGGAATCGTGGCCATCGTGCCGCCGGCCGATGGTGGAGGCGCATCGCCCGAGGCGCAGTAGTAAAAGCCGAGCAGCCACCCGCTGACATCCGGCTCGATCTCGGCTTCGGCGCGGCCCGGTTGCTGAAAGTACTGAATGTAGAATTCCTCCTTGCCACCCATCAGGCGGAATGCGTCGCTTGGCCGGCGGGCGCCTCGGGGTGAATAGGGCACGCTCAGGAGCGCCAGCGCGCGGAACAGGTCGGGGCGCAGCAGTGCGGAGTTTGCCGCGATCGGCGCGCCCCAGTCGTGGCCGACGATAGTCGCGCTCTTCTCACCGAGCGCCTCGACCACGCCCAGGTTGTCGGCGACATGCTTCGTCATACGGTACTCGTCAATCCCCGCTGGCGACGACGAGCGGCCGTAACCGCGCACGTCGATCGCCGCCGCGCGGTAGCCCGCATCGGCCAGCGCATGAAGCTGATGCCGCCACGAGTACCAGGATTCCGGAAAGCCGTGGACCATCAGAACGAGCGGACCCTTGCCCGCCTCGACGAGGTGGATACGAATACCGTTGGCCGTCACGACGCGATGCTTGAGTTCAGCCATCTGTGCAAACTCCTGAGTAAGGTGGACGAACTCTATCTCAGGTCAGCGCGCATTTCATTCCGCTGCGGCACTTTGCGTCGCCGCGCGCTTCTATTCGGCTTAAGAAGTAGCGACAGGACTATCGGCGACGTTTCGATCCTGCCCCAAGGCTGTTCAGATTGGGAGACGCGGCTACGCGACCTGCTAATACTCGAGATATACGTGCGTGGCACAATTGGCGAGGTTCCAGGCGGCCGACCTAGAGCGCGGACCTGAGCGCCGGCGAAGATGAAGCGTTGTCACGCGAGCAAACTATTTGAGGGTCACGCTATCTTGGAAATTTGCCTGTTCGGTAGGACAGAGGTGGCGGCTAGCCGCGTCATGCTCGCCTACTTTTCCAGAAACTCCCAGGTTCGCGCCGCGCCGGGCGGGTTTTCCCGGGTAGATCTCGCATAAGGGCCGTCGTTATCCTCGTACAGCGACGTCCATTGTTCCCCCCAGTCTGCCTCATCGGGATTCTGGTAGATCACATTCCCGTAGGAGGGGTAATAAGGGTACGGCTGGAAGGAGCTAGCGAATCGGCGGTTCCGCTGCCTCGGGCCTGTCGGATACCGCATGCCAGCGCGATGAGTGGCGTTGATTGCGGTGTGAGCAGAGGCTGCGCGGTGGTTGCTATTTCGTCCTGCGGCGCCGGCGCGACCAGCGATCGCGAGCACCATTGCTGCAAACATTGCGGTGGCAATCAATTTCGTGGATTTCATCGCGATTCACCCATCACGCTCATCATATCGCACTTCGGCAAAAAGCGGAATCTGATCCGTATTCGACTCGCGGAAGGCTACGGGGCGGTTCTTGCGCAATCGGTGTCGCGTCCCACAAATGCCAGGGCATACGCGAACAGGGCCAGGCCGGCAGGCAGCGTCAGCGATCGCAGGCCGAATCGAGCCTCGCAGATCGCGCCGATGGCGCATCCGACGGCGAAGCCAACAATAACGGGCAGAGTGCGCGCGGCATTCTTTCTTGCATCGGCGACGCCAGCTTGATCGCGCCCTGCCAGCACCTCGCCGACATCCATCGCGAAGCGCGTAACGTTGCTCGTCATCGCAGCCGTAGAGGGCGCTCCTTTAAGCGAGAACTGCACGAGTGCATTCTGCACGGCCATCGCGCAGACCCCGAGCATGCCCGCGATGATTGCGTTGGTCGCGTTGGGGTCCGCGCCCGATCCGGCCGCGATGCAGAGAATTAGAAACCCGGCCAGCAAGAAAAACTGCAGTAGCAGCAAGGGTCGAAGTGAGGCGACGCCAATCGATTCCATGCGGCCCGCCAGCACTCTCGTGACTATGACCATCACAATGAAAACCGGCACCGACAGCATCGCAGCCACCTGAGCTCCGTCACCAGCGACGATGCGCGCGGCCAGGATTACCAGGTTACCTGTTATATGAGCGGTGAATAGCCCGTTGAGGCCGAGGAAACTGATGGTGTCTGTACATCCGGCAGTAACGCTCAGCACGAGCAGCAGCACTTGAACCGCGCGCGAATCGATCGATGGCGCCGGGTCAGACCTCGGCGAACCGCTGCGCGTCGATGTAGCCGGACTTCCGAGAGTATCATCCATTATTCGAAGATATCTTTCTTGAGGCTCTGGACAAATGCGATTACATCGCGCTGTTCGGACTCGGGCGCGTTGAACTTCGCCAGGGTCGCGGCGGCGTGTCCGGAACACATTCCAGCCGCTCTCGCTGATCTTCATTCCACGGTGGGCCATATTCCGGAACGGGCGCGCAGCGAGGCTTGGTTCTGCTAGAGCGGCTGATCGTGATGCCGGGAATGCGAGTGAAGAAAATATACCACCACGCCCGCTAGCAGACCGGCGAGCGAGTACAGATAGTAGAGTTGCTGCAGCAGGAAACCTCCGATGGCAAGGCGCGAGCCGCCCTTTTTGAGCAACAGCCTGAAGAGACCCCGGTTGAGCCAGTAGGCGACGACGAGCAATGCGCCGACCACGAACCAGAGGTACGGAATCACGAACGCCAGAGGAATTGAGAGCACCAGCGCGACGCTCACCATCGCGGCGATGCGTTGCTCGTATGAGAAATTCAGATCCGTGTGCGGGCGGCGCCGCTCCATCCAGAGCAACGTCCAGGGGATTGCGCGGTGAGTCACATCAGTGGCGACCAGTGATGACAGGGTCCATCTTTTCAGATGCTTTACCTGCAGCCCGGGATCGAGAACGATAAACACGCCGCGGTCAATCAGCCGGTAGCCGAGCTCGACATCCTCGATCGCCCAGAGTTTCTCGTCGAATCCTCCGGCCGCGAAAAAGCACTCCCGCCGGACGGCGCCGCACGCACCCCAGAAGGTGGTCGCGTTGAGGTGCGAACGCTGATGAAAATAGTGATGCGCGAGATTCTTGAAGCGACTGACGGTGGAAACATCATCGGGATCCGCGTCGTAGGAGCCGATCAGCGCGCCCACCTCCGGCCGCGCCATCGTCGCAACCACTCTGCACATTCCGCCGGGCGCCAGGACTACATCTGCATCGATAAAGAGCAGCAGCTCGCCGCGGGACGCTTCCGCCCCGCGGTTGCGCGCGGCCGACGCGCCCGAATGCCGCGGCAACTCGATCAGCCTTACCGGGTAACTCGAGGCGATCGCGGCGGTGTCATCGCTCGAGTTGTCATCAACGACGAGCAGCTCGACATCGCCGGTCGCCTGAGCGACTAGCGCGTCGAGGCATCGTGGAAGCGTCGTCGCCGCATTGCGGGCGGGCACTATCACGCTGACTCCCGGTCTCGGCGACGACATTTCCGGGCGGCTAGCGAAGTATCTTTTGCTCAGCGGCGACCAGAAGATGGCGGCGCTGCATCGCGAGCAGGTTCTGTCGAATAAAGGCCAACAGGGTAATTACTCCGGCGGCGAGCGCGCGGCCGATCGTCGCGTGGAATTGGAGGTTCTGCACTATGAGCATGATCAGGCCGATGTTGATGAGGTAACAGTCCACTCCGTCTGCCAAAACGACTAATGCTCGCCGCGACCATGGCAGCGCTGCGAGATTCTTGCGGCCGGAATTCTCGACAGTAGCGCCAGCAAGGCAGCTGACTGCGAACGCGATCGGGTACCAGACGTGGAAGTAATAAATCAGCACCTGGTATACGACGAGGTCGAAAATCAAGGGAATGCCCGCGGCGCCGATGTATCCTGAGCCCATCGAGATCGCGTCGAGCGCCGGGATTCCCCACACCTCACGCTCGTCCTCGATCGGGTTCGGCACCGCGCGGCCGCCTTCGCTCACGCTATCTTCGCTTTCCAGATATTCGGCGTCGGAGTTGACCCGCCACAAATCGTACGACCCCCCCATGATGTTTCGCGCCGCCATCAGGCCAGTCATCATGGCGTGATCCTGGTTGTTGTACTTATGCATCCCGTTGCGCCCGGCGACCTGCAGATTGGGGGCTTCTATAGCGAGGAACTCGCGAACTCTGGCGACGTTGGCCCGATAGTCATGGTCATACAATGGGTATGCCTTGGGTTGGCGGACCACCGCTCCGTCGACAACCTTGGATTTATCTGCGAGCCCAAGAGTCGCGAGCTCGTCCTTGGCGATTGCGATTAGCTGCTCATCGGAAGACGACCACAGCGCGTCCTTTTCGCTGCAGAAGTATTCCAATCCTAGAACTGTGAAGCGCGGATCGGGCACCATCTCCGCGCTCCAATTCTTGAAATTCTGGATACGTCCCACGCGCACTCCCGGATCGTGGATATAGATCCAGTTGTCCGGGAAGAGTGTCGGTTGATCGATGATGAGGGCCACGGTGATGAAGTCGCGATAGCGCAGTCCGCGCGCGCTCGCCATCACCGCCTCGGGCGCAGGCGGACTGAATCCCGCGATCAGCTCCGCTAGCGGCATCGTCGATACGAAGCTGTCACCGCAATGAGTCTGAGGGCCGTCGCAGGTTTGGGTTGTCACCGCGACGATGCGTCCGCCCTCACGATGGATTTCGCGAACCGGGTGTCCCATCCTCACCACGCCGCCGGCTTCCTCGATCATGCGGGCGGCCTTTTGCCACATCTCGCCAGGCCCCAGCACCGGGTATCTGAAGTGATCCACCAGTGTCTTGATCACCGCGCCATTGTGGCTCGGCACGCGCAACAGACTGCGCATCACAGAAGCCAGCGACAGCCCCCGGATGCGTTGTGCCGCCCAATCGGCGCTGATCTGGCTGCAGGGAATGCCCCATACCTTTTCGGTATAGGTCTTGAAAAAAGTCTGGTAGAGACGCGGTCCGAAGGCGCTTTCCACCCAGTCCTCAAAGCTGCGGATGTGAGCCGGCGGGCGGCGTTGTGCGAGCAGGTAGCTGACCAGACTGCGCAGCGCCTCGAGCGGACCGAGGTTCCGCAACGCATCGAGCGGTTCGAGCGGATATTTGAAGAATCGACCGTGGTAATAGACGCGTGAGAGTCTCGAGCACTCGCGCATCCTGGGACCGAGCAACTCGGTCCATAGCGCTTCGATTTCGGGATTCTTCGAGAAGAAGCGATGGCCGCCGATATCGAAGCGGAATCCGCGATATTCGACAGTTCGCGCGAGCCCTCCCACGCAGCGCGAATCAGCTTCAAGAACTTCCGGCCGATAGCCGTTGCGGGCAAGTTCGTAGCCGGCAGTAAGACCGGCTGGCCCAGCTCCTATAATGAGGACCCGACGATGGTTGGGATCAGACAAATACCGTCTCTGAGGAGATTTTGGTACACCCGCATCAAATCCAGAGTCAAGCAGATCGCGGGTGCCTCCGAAACGGAGACTCGGACGATCCGCTGTTCCGATTTCATCGTGATTGCAAATCGCGTCCTCTGGGTGCGAGCATGAATGCGGTTTAAGGTGGAAATTCCGGATAAGCAGGTGACGCCGCCGAGTGACTGGTTACGTCGGCTGCAAATGGGCGTTGGCACTTCGCTGATCTTGGCTCTTCTACTCTCGCTCAACGCGCTGTTCAACTTCTGGCAGTATGCCGCCACACATAGCTCCGGGATCGATTTCTTCGTTTTGTGGAGTATACCCCACGTCCGGAAGACAAAAGCCGTCGCGAACATCTATGCGCCCGACAGTCAAAGAGATATGGCTTCGGTCTTGATCACAGAAAGCTCGTCGCCGCAGGTATCTCAGGCACAGCGAGAGGCGACCACGATCAACCTGCAGCTGAATGATAATCGAATGGCTGTCACCGGCTCGCCTCTGATCTATGCACTAGTCGGGCTGACTGCCAGCGGCGCCTATGAGAAAGACCTGAGCCGTTTCAGGGTCGCGTCATTGCTCTGCTTTCTGGGCGCGACGCTCATCTTCTGCCGGCTACTCCAGTTCTCGATAGTGTCAACGCTCTTAGCAGTCGCGCTCTTCACCTCGAGCTTCCAGCCGCTGCTCGCCGATATGTGGGCCGCCAACCTCAATCAGATTCAGCTGTTGCCTCTGGCGTGCTTCCTGCTCTTCGTCAATCTGTCGTGGGAAGTGCTCGCGGGTCTGGCCTTGGGCATCGGCGTCATGCTCAAGCCCAACATAGCGATCGTTGCGTTCCTGAGCGTACTCGTCAGCCTGGCGGATCGGGAATATTGGAGGATGACTCGCCTGCTGTTGGGCATGTTTCTGGCGGCGCTGCTGTCGGTAGCGGTCTCGACGAGTTATTTCGGCCAGCTGGCGATGTGGCCGGATTTCATCCAGAGTCTTCCGCGTACTCTGGCCACCTCGGCTCCGATGGAAAACGGGAACATCGGGTTGGCGTTCCTTCTGTTTCGGACAATGCACTGGGAGACGTCCAGGTACATCTTAGCCATCCTGATGGCCATCGTAAGCATAGTGATCTTCAAAGCCCGATGGGATCACGCGGGGAAACCGGCTGCGCCGCCCTCGCACGGAGCCGATGAATCAACACAATCGATGCATCGAATGTTTGTTGTCGTCGCTCTAGGATGTGCGGTCATGCTGATGTCCAGTCGGCTGGTATGGCCGCACTACTATGTCCTGCTGATTCCTGCCGAGTTGTACCTGATCAGACCGTTGGGCTGGAGAGACAGACCGCAGCGGCGGGTCGCAGTCAGCATATTAGCCGCGATCGGTTTCTGCTTGCTCTCCAGGCCGATGTGGCACGCGATGGCGAATATGCTGCAAGGATCGATCGCCGTCAACGCAGCGACGGCGCTCATCTTCATCCTCGCGCTGTGCGAAACGTGGTGGCAAGCAGAGCTCGACCAAGACAGGAACATCGGGGCTATCAGCCGATCGTAGAAAGCCATAGCTCCCGCGACCGGCCTGCCGAACACTAGACCGCCGACGAACTGCAATCGACGAAATTCTGAATCTGCCCCAAGGGCGCCCACTAGAAGAGGGTCCGGCAGATTTCTGTTCAGAGACGTATTTGCTCGAGTGGCTATTCGTTCCGCCCCATCGCAAAGCCCGCGATCACGCGCGCGCTCGGTGACGACCTCGCTATGCAGCAGGCACAGTTCGATTTGGCGAGGGTGACCGTGGCGGCGAAAGGGTGTTTCGGAGACCCGTACTGCGACAACCGGACCCGCGGGTTCGGCATGGAGGAGCATGGCTTCGAAGTCGTCAAGCCTCGTCATGGTGCAAAAGGCATCGTCGGTGTTGTGATGATCGATCGCGACCTAAATGAGCAGCAAGGACCTTTCGAAACTGTCAGTTGATGAGGCGCAGAATACGTTGACCAGACTTGCTCGGGGGAACGATCCGAACGAAGTCTGGCCACCGCTACAGATCACGCCGCGCGGTGCCGTCCGCGGACCGTCAGCACGGGAACATTCGATTCGCGAACCGTACGCTCAGCCACGCTTCCAAAAATCAGGTGGCCCAATCCGGACTGTTGATGCGAAGCCATTACGATCAGATCGGGCTGGAGTTCCTTTTCGACCTCGAGTATCGCGCTGGCTGGGTCTCCACGTCGCACCACAAGTTCACACTCGGTTTTGGCGCCCAGAATTTCAGCCGCTACCTTTACGAGCCGAGCTCGGGCATCTTGCTCCCACTCAGGTGTCGACGGTTCTACGGGCTGTTCAGATGGTTCAAAGGGCATAGGTACCACACGGAGCAGACTTATTGCGGCGTTGTATCTCTGGGCCAGGCGCCATCCAAAGTTCAACGCGGCAATCGAGTCTGGATCAAAATCAACCAGGCAAAGAATCTTCATCTTCTTCAGGTCTCCGATGGTGGTTCCGGGACCGAAGCTCAGGACCGGTCGCCTCGACGAGCGAAGCACATGTTCAGCGATACTCCCAATGAACAGACGATCGATGCGTGCGCGCTCGTGAGTCGCCATAGCAATCAGATCGACATCTAGCTCCTCGGCGGCCTTTTCGATTACTTCGGCGGGCCATCCAACTTGCACAAGAATCTGATGGCGCACCTTGGCCAAATGTTTTCGCGCGATTTGCTCGAGGCGGCGCTCGTCAGGTTGGGTCGACAGCTTAACCTCGCGAGCAAGTTCGGCGAGGTTACTCATCGGCACGAACTCGACGTGCATCAAGTACAGTAGCGCGTCGTCTTTTCTCGCTAGTTTGGCTGCCTGGTCAAGCGCCGCCATCGCGTTATCGCTGAACGCGACCGGGCACAGAATTTTATGGAATATCGCCGCCATGTATCAGGCCATGTTCCATCGAGGTTGGATTTTCTGACGGTTCAAGACGTCGATCACGCGCGCTGGCTCGCCGAGATCGCTCCATTCGCATCCATGAACCGGAAGGACCGCCAGACTGGTCGGACGTCTGGCCAACACCTCACGCGAAAAGTCCGTGTCGTCTATCGAAGCGTACAGCCTCTTCATGGATCGGTCCTCTGAGCTGGTCAGGAGGGCAGAACTTATACGAGCAAAGGAGCGGTAGAGTTCCGGCACCGTCACCATGATGAGTCCCAAGAGCGTGGACAATCGGGCCACCATCACGAAGCTATTCCACAGGCAAGCGCGATCGTGAAGTTGTTTGGCAAACTCCGCCGACGGTTTCTCCCAAAACCGATGAACATCGCAAATTCCAGTATAATCCTGACCTACCGCCTGCGCTGGTTCGATCCAGCCGTACGCAGTTTCATCGCTGTTCGCGGCAATGCCAAGGAGCACTGTCAATTCGGGTCGGAGTCTGACGGCGTGGAAGGCCAGATCAACGTGGCGCATGAAATGGCGCTCGTCGCTTACAAAGTGGTCCGAAGGAAACAGCGCTACGTGTGCGGCGGCCTCCAATTTCGACAACCGGAATAGGGAGTAGAGAATCGCTGCCGCGGTGCCACGGTTGTCTGGCTGAATAACGAGATTGTGCTCCTTGATATCGCCAAGCAGCGGCTCGTAATAAGGCTTGTGCGCACGAGTCACGACGATCATGGTGTGCTCGTGTGCGACTGACAGCGACACGCGACTGCGCGTTTGTTCGATCAACGATGAGTCGCCGATCACCGGGCAGAACTGTTTCGGCCTGGCATCACCGGCTATGCGCTTTGTCAGTGAAGATAAGCGCTTTCCCTCTCCCCCCGCCAGGATGACTCCCCAGCAGTTCTGATTTTCGTTGTAGGACTGCATCACTGGCTCCCTTTCGGGCGGCGCTTGAGGTTGAGCGATCATCGTCAGACGAAGAAGGCATAAGCGAGCGATCTGTACTATTTTTTGTTGAGCACCGCCTCGAGTCGGCTGTGATTCTTCACGCACACGCCGAGGCTGGTGAATGGATCCGGCCAGTCGTGCTTGACGCAGTAAGGCAGCGACGCCATATCGTTGTCGGTGTATCCGAGCGACGCGAGATCCTTTCTGATGCAGTCGCTGTGCGCCTTGTTGGAGCCGGCGATCGCGGCGGCGTCGTCGGCAGCTTCAGTAATCAATGCGTCGCGGAGCGCGATCTTCACCTGCGGATCCTCACTTTTGCCGAGTGAACCCGCGACGTTGCTCGAGGGACCGCAGGTCCCGACCGAATCGATGAACACCTCCTCAAGTCCGACCGTACTCAGATCTTTTGCGAATCCCACACCTACCACTGTCATCACAATGCCTGTAGCTATCAATGCCGCTGCAATTCGTTTCATCGCAATTTGTCCTTCAGGTTGAGGTGGTCCACTCAAGAGCGCGGCAGTCTAATTTCGGGAGAGAGAGTCAACCTGCCGTACACCTTCCTCTGATTGAATGGCTATTTGGCCGCGAGCTGTGAGTGTTCCCCGCGTCCGGTCCCGTGCAATGCAAGGTCCGTCGGGTGCGTGGTCTGCATTATGTCCCTGGCCTTGGTTACTTCGGCTGCCGTGCCGTGGGCCAGGACGATGAACTTGTCAGCCTTGAGCGCCGACTCGTATTTGACGATGCTGTCTTTAGGGATACCGATGCTGTAAAGGCCCGCGCCGACCGCGGTCAATCCGCCCACCACTACCGCGCCTTCGAGAGCGCCGACAATCCACGCAACCAAAGGACCAGCTACCAGGACCGGTCCGATTCCGGGTATAGCGAAGAAGGCAGCTCCGAACAGAAGCCCCCAAAAGCCACCCCAAAAGGCTCCAATCTTACCCCAGTACATCATCCTATCGCCGGTATTGTAGTACCCTACGACATGCTCGTCGGTGTGATAGTCCTTTCCGACGATAGACAGTTTCTTCATATCGTACCCAGACCTTTGCAGGTCCTTGACAGCTTCTTCTGCCTGGGAGTGGGTGTCGTAAATAGCTACAACTGAGTTAACCTGAGGCATGACGTAGGCTCCTTATTCTTTCAGATCGATTTCGGTCACAGGAACAGTCCTATCCGGCGAAGAAATTGTGACGGTGTTGTTCTTGATGAGGTGGCGAGTCTTTTCCCACCGACCTCACGAGTTTATGTGAACCGCCTTATCCGAAGTATGCGTTCAACTTCGTCAAAACGTAAAGAGCGATTTGTAATCCAGAGAACAAATAGTGCCGATCGCGGGAATGAGCTGAACACCGAACCTGCTACGATGAAGTTGCGAAGCGCTGTTTGTACCTACATCGAGCATTTCTAGCTCCAGTCGTCGGTAAACTCATCCGGCTTACGGTTCACTTTCGAATCCGCAGGAATTACTCAAGTGTCAGCCAATATTGCGAGTCCTGGCTTTGGACGCACGGGCTGCATGTCTGTTCGGGCCGCGGCCACTGCCAGCAAGAGAGACGCCTGATGGCCGCGTCTCATTCGGATGCGCTGGTGCTCTTCGGAGTGACGGGCGATCTCGCCCACAAGATGACCTTTCCCGCACTCTATGCGATGGCGAAACGGGGCACCCTCAAGGTCCCGGTAATCGGCGTCGCCTACCCGAAGTGGAGTTTGGCGCGTCTGCGCAAACGCGTGACGGACAGCATAAAGCGATCCGGTGGGATCGATAACAAGCACGCCTTCCGCCATCTTCTGTCTCAGTTCCAGTACGTCAGTGGGGATTATAAGGACGTGGAGACGTTTACGGCGATAAAGGAAGCGCTTGGTAACGCTCGGCGCCCGGCGCACTATCTCGCCATCCCACCGTCCCTGTTCGAGACGGTGATCAAAGGACTCGGCGCGGCGAATCTGACGGAGCATGCGCGCGTCATCGTCGAAAAACCGTTCGGACGCGATCTGGCGTCCGCGCGGGAGCTAAATCGCGTGGCACAGACAGTGTTCCCGCAAGACTCGATTTTCCGCATCGATCACTTCCTCGGGAAGGAGGCGATCATGAACATCCTCTATTTCCGTTTCGCCAATTCGTTTCTCGAGCCGATCTGGAACCGCAACTATGTAGCCAGCGTCCAGGTCACCCTGTCCGAGGAAATCGGCGTTGACGGCCGCGGCGCGTTTTACGAAACCGCCGGCTGCCTGCGCGACGTGATCGAGAATCATCTCTTTCAGGTGGTCGCGTTGCTTGCGATGGAACCGCCGGCCGACAGGGACTTCGGCGCCGTTCATAGCGAGAAAGCGAAGGTCTTTGAAGCCATGCGCCCGCTGAAGTCCGACGACCTGGTGCGCGGCCAGTACGCTGGCTATCGGAAGGAGCCTGACGTGGCGAAGAACTCCGACGTCGAGACCTACTGCGCATTACGGCTTTTCATCGACTCGTGGCGATGGGAGGGCGTGCCATGGTACTTGCGCTCCGGCAAATACCTGCCCGAGACGGCAACCGAGGTCCTGGTTGAGTTGAAGCGCCCCCGCAGAAGCTTTTCGCCGACTCATCGCCGGCGACCGGAAAGGCCAACTATCTGCGCTTCCGTCTATCACCCGGCTCAGCCGTCGGTCTCGCCGCTCGCGTCAAGCGCGCGGGAAAAGAGTTCGTCGGCGACCAGCGAGAGCTCTACCTGTTCGAAGAACAGCCGGGAGAGGAAGCGCCCTATGAACGGCTTTTGACCGACGCCATGGCTGGCGACGGAGCGCTCTTCGCCCGCGAGGGCGCAGTCGAGGCCGCCTGGGCAGTGGTCGCCCCGGTCCTTAAGAACCATCACCGGGTTCGTCCTTACAAGCGGCACAGCTGGGGGCCGAAAGAGGCTGACGCGCTCATCGCTTCAGACGGCGGTTGGCACAATCCCAATCTCAAGGAGCCATCCTGATGATGGCCTGCCACACCAACGCCGCACCGTTCGGTCCGGGAGAGAAACGATGAAAGCGACCCAACAGCTCCACGAAATGGGGCAGAGTCTCTGGCTCGACAACATCACCCGCGGTCTGCTGACCGGCGGCACGCTCCAACGCTACATTCAGGAGTTATCAGTCACTGGGCTTACCTCTAACCCCACAATCTTTGACCACGCCATCAAGAACAGTCATGACTACGACGACGCCATCAGGCAGAAATTGAAGGAAAAGAAATCGGGGGAGGCGCTGTTTTTCGAGCTGGCGATCGAAGACCTGACGCTCGCCGCCGACCTCTTTCTTCCGATCCACAAAGCGACGAACGGGGTCGACGGCTGGGTGTCGCTCGAGGTCTCACCCAAGCTGGCCTACGACACGAAGAGCACCATCGCGGCGGCGCGAGAGCTCCACGCGCGAGCGGATCGGCCCAACCTCTTCATCAAGATTCCCGGCACCCGTGAGGGCCTGGGCGCCATCGAGGAATCGATCTTCGCGGGCGTGGCAGTCAACGTGACGCTGCTGTTCTCATGCGAGCAGTACGTGGCGGCCGCGGAAGCGTATCTCCGCGGGATCGAACGACGCGTCGCCAAAGGCTTGAATCCAAATGTAGGTTCAGTCGCCTCGCTGTTCGTCAGCCGCTGGGACGTCGCCGTCGCGGAGAAGGCACCGGCAAGCCTCAAAGACCAGCTTGGTATAGCAGTGGCCAAGCGCACCTACAAAGCATATCGCGAACTGCTCGCTTCCGATCGCTCGGTGCGTCTCCTTAATGCCGGCGCACGCTCGCAGCGCATGCTATGGGCAAGCACTGGCACCAAGGATCCGAAATCATCTGACATCCTATACGTCAAGTCACTTGCTGCGCCGTACTCGGTGAACACCATGCCGGAAAAGACCCTGCAGGCGCTCGCCGACCATGGCGACCTCGGTACGACGATGCCGCCCGATGGCGGCGACGCCGAGCAAGTCCTCGGACGGTTCACGCAGGCAGGTATCGATCTCGACGCGCTCGCGGCCCAGTTGCAGCGCGAGGGCGCGGAGTCCTTCGACAAGTCCTGGGACGATCTTCTCGCCTGCATTGCGCAAAAGAGCACTCAGCTCAAGAGCTAGACATGAGCACAAAGATCAGCCCGCTCGCAGGAAAGCCGGCGCCACTCTCGATGCTGGTGAACGTTCCCAGACTCGTGACTGCTTACTATGCGGAACAGCCCGATCCGGCGATCGCCGAGCAACGCGTGGCATTCGGCACCTCAGGGCATCGCGGCTCCGCCTTTGAAATCACTTTCAACGAATGGCATGTGCTGGCCATCAGCCAGGCTATTTGTGACTACCGCAAACGGCAGGGTATAAGCGGCCCGCTGTACCTCGGCATCGACACGCATGCACTGTCGGTTCCGGCTTGTGCCAGCGCGCTCGAAGTGCTGGCGGCCAACGATGTGGAAGTCGTGCTCGCGGATAAGGACGAATACACGCCCACTCCCGTCATTTCTCACGCAATTCTTACCTACAACCTCGATCGCAAGACAGGAATGGCGGACGGGATTGTCATAACGCCTTCGCACAATCCGCCCGACAACGGCGGCTTCAAGTACAACCCGCCCAACGGCGGCCCGGCGAATGAAAATGTCACAGGATGGATCGAGGCCAGGGCCAATTCGTTTCTGGAGAAAGGCCTTGACGGCGTGAAAAGAATTTCTTTCGAAAAGGCAAAGCGCGCCATTACTACCCACCGGCAAGACTTCCTCAGTGCCTACGTGAGCGATCTAGGCAGCGTGCTCGACATGGAAGCGATTCGCGGCGCGAATATAAAAATCGGCGTGGATCCGCTTGGGGGCGCCGAAGTTCACTACTGGGGTCCGATCTCTGAGCGTTACGGCTTGAATCTCACGGTTGTCAGCGAAGTCGTCGATCCGACTTTCCGGTTCATGACGGTCGATTGGGACGGTAAGATTCGAATGGATCCCTCCTCGTCCTACGCAATGCAGCGCCTGATCGGCTTGAAGGATCGCTTCGAGATCGCCTTCGCTTGCGATACCGACGCCGATCGGCACGGCATCGTAACGCGCACGGCCGGATTGATGAACCCCAACCACTACCTTGCGGTCGCGATCCGCTACCTTTTCCAGCATCGACCTAAGTGGAGCAAGGATGCGGCGGTAGGAAAGACGCTAGTGAGCAGCCGGATGATCGATCTCGTCACTGCGAAGCTCAGCCGGAAGCTCTACGAAGTGCCGGTTGGATTCAAGTGGTTTGTCGATGGCTTGCTCGACAGCTCGCTTGGCTTTGGCGGGGAAGAGAGTGCGGGTGCATGTTTTCTCCGGCTGGATGGCGGAGTCTGGACGACAGATAAGGACGGCATCATTCCGGCTTTGCTATCGGCGGAGATTACCTCGCGCATGGGCCGCGATCCCGGTGAACTCTACGCCGAACTCACCCGCGAGTTCGGCGAACCTGTTTACGATCGTGTTGAGGCTCCTGCTACCCCGGAGCAAAAACAAATGCTCGAGAAGCTCACACCGAAGCACGTTTCGTCCAAGGAACTGGCCGGCGAAAAAATCCAGAGTATCCTGACCAAGGCTCCTGGCAACGGTGCACCCATCGGAGGATTGAAGGTGATTACCGCCAGTGGATGGTTCGCGACGCGTCCGTCCGGCACCGAAGACATCTACAAAATATATGCCGAGAGCTTTCGAGGGACGGATCACCTGCACCGCATCCTTGCAGAAGCAGAGACCATCGTCGGTGCTGCGCTAGCGGGACCCTCGCAGCAGCCGAAGACTGCGTCCGGATGAGACCATGAGCGGCGGAAACCCAATCGGCGAAGGTGAGCTGGAAAGGCTTCAGCGCCAATCATTCAGCTACTTTCTGCATGAGACGAATCCAGAGAATGGGCTGGTGATCGACAAGACCGCACCGGACTGGCCTGCCAGCATTGCCGCTACCGGCTTCGCGTTGGCGGCTTATCCTATAGCTGTCGAGCGCGGATTCATGACGCGTGCCGCGGCGGTAGAACGAACGCTGACCACGCTGCGTTTTTTCTGGAACAGTCCGCAAGGCCCCGAACCTGACGCCACCGGCTACCAGGGCTTTTACTACCATTTTCTCGACATGCGGAGCGGCCGGCGCACGTGGCAATGCGAGCTATCCACGATAGATAGCGCTTTCCTGCTGGCGGGAGCGTTGACGGCGGGAGGTTACTTCGACGCGGACGACTCCGCTGAGCAAGAAATCCGGACCCTAGCTGATCAGCTCTATCGCCGCGCGGATTGGCGATGGGCGCAAAATCGCGGCGCCACGCTTACGCACGGCTGGAAGCCCGAGAGCGGATTTCTCGAATTCCGCTGGGCCGGTTACGACGAGGCGATGCTGCTGTACATCCTCGGATTGGGCTCGCCGACTCATCCGCTGCCAGAGACCTGCTACGCCGCGTGGATTTCGACTTACCGATGGGAGAACCGTTACGGTTTCGAGTACCTTTACGCCGGGCCGTTGTTCACGCACCAGCTCTCACATCTATGGATTGATTTTCGCGGCATCCAAGATGGGTTCATGCGCCTCAAAGGTATCGACTATTTCGAAAACAGCCGTCGCGCGACTTATGTCCAACAACAATATGCGATGGACAACCCGCACAAGTTCACCGGCTATAGCAGCCATTGCTGGGGAATCACCGCGAGCGACGGGCCCGGCGCCCAGACGATCAAAGTGGACGGCGTCGAGCGCCAATTTTTCGACTACCTCGGACGAGGCGTGCCATATGGGCCCGACGACGGAACCATCGCGCCGTGGGCAGTAGTTACATCGCTGCCGTTCGCGCCTGAGATCGTGCTGCCTACGATCAACTACTACATCAACCAGGTTAAATTAACCGCGCACAACCCGTACGGTTTCAAAGCGACTTTCAACCCGACCTATCCGGTCGAATCCAGCAACTCCTGTGGCTGGGTATCACCATGGCACTACGGGCTCAATCAAGGGCCGATTGTTTTGATGATCGAAAACTATCGTACCGGGCTATTGTGGCGGTTGATGCGAGACTGCCCTTACATCGCCGGCGGCTTGCAGCGAGCAGGTTTCAGCGGCGGTTGGTTGTGAAACTTCGATGAAGAAAGCAGCTGCAATCACCTGCGTGTTTCTGGATGTCGGCGGCGTCCTGCTCACCAACGGGTGGGATCATTACGCCCGCAAACGGGCGGCGACAACCTTCAAGCTGGAGTGGTCCGAGATGGAGGATCGGCATCACCTCACCTTCGACACCTATGAGGAGGGAAAGCTCACGTTACAGGAATATCTAGGGCGGGTGATCTTCTACCAGAAGCGGCCTTCACCCGAGCTCAGTTTCAACGGTTCATGTTCGCGCAATCGAAACCTTACCCGGAGATGATCAAGCTCTTCGCTCAGCTCAAGGCCCGACACGGGCTCAAGATCGCGGTGGTCGGCAACGAATCACGCGAACTGAACGCCCAGAGGATTCAAAAGTTCAAGCTGGACAGCTTTGTGGACTCTTTCATCTCTTCCTGCTTCGTCCATATCCGCAAGCCCGACGAAGACATCTTTCGGCTTGCGCTGGACATCGCCCAAGCACCGGCCCGGCAGGTGGTCTACGTCGAAAACACCCCGATGTTCATCCGGATCGCAGCAGGTTTAGGCATTCGAAGCATTCTTCATAGGGATTACACGTCCACTTGCGCGAAACTGGCTTCGTTCGGATTGCATACTGACGAAGGAGTCATCAATGAAACCGGCTAGCTCGCAGATTCTGACGATCAACGGCGGCTCGTCGAGCATTAAATTCGCCTTGTTCGAAGCTGGCGAGCCATTACGCCGCTCGTTGGACGGGAGTATTGAACGGATCGGCCTGTCGGACGCCACGTTTACAGTCAAAGGCTCGGAGAAATTCTCCCGCGCCTTGGCCGTGCCGAACCACACGGTAGCGGTAAGTGTGCTGATGGATTGGCTGGAGAAACGCAGCGACCGCGATGCATTGACCGCGGTCGGGCATCGCGTGGTGCATGGCGGGCCGAAGTATTTCGAGCCGCAGCGAATCACTCCAGAAATGGTCGAGGAGCTGCACGGGCTCAGTGCTTTCGATCCTGAGCATATGCCGGAGGAGATCCTGTTAACCGAGGCGTTTCATCGCCGATTTCCGAACCTGCCCCAAGTCGCGTGCTTCGACACGGCTTTCCACCATGACATGCCACAAGTAGCCCGTTTGTTGCCGATCCCGCGCCGCTACGAAGCGCAAGGGGTGCGGCGGTATGGGTTCCACGGGTTGTCGTATGCGTTTCTAGTGGGAGAACTGGCCCGCCTGGGTGGATCGGAAGCGGCACAAGGCCGGGTCATCCTCGCGCACCTCGGCAACGGCGCGAGCCTGGCGGCCGTGCGTCACGGCAAATCGATGGACACAAGCATGAGTTTCACTCCGACGGCCGGAGTGCCGATGAGCACCCGCTCAGGCGATCTCGATCCCGGACTGGTTTGGTATCTGGCGCGCACCGAAAAAATGAGCGCGAAAGAATTCAACGAGATGGTCAACTTCAAGTCCGGGCTGCTCGGGATATCGGAGACCAGTTCCGACATGCACGACTTGCTCGGGCATGAAACGCAGGACGTGCGGGCGGCCGAAGCGGTCGCGCTGTTTTGCTACCAGGTCAAGAAGTGGATCGGCGCATTCGCGGCGGCGTTAGGCGGACTGGACACGCTAGTGTTTGCCGGCGGCATCGGCGAAAACGCGCCCAAGGTCCGCGCGCGGATTTGCGACGAACTGGGATTCCTTGGAATCGAACTCGAAGAGAAGCGAAACGCGCTGAATGAGGGCGTGATTTCGGCGGCGGACGGCCGAGTCACTGTTCGCGTCATACCTACGGATGAAGAACTCATGATCGCCAGGACAGTTTGCCGCGTCTTGAGCATCACTATTGAAGAACAACCCGACGTGAAGAGAAAAAAGATGTCTAACAGTGAGCATCGTTCTTAAGGCAAAATGGGACTAGCGCGAACATCGCCGTGGGAACGGAGAAGGTGGGGGCAGATGCGAAAAATGATCCACCCGATCAGAGACAATTCACTCTCGATCGTGCTGTTCGCGCTTTTCGTCATCTGCATTTCCCTGGAAAGTCTTACCGGTTGGCGGCTGCAAAATGAGACTCTTGCGGCACACGCGCAGACGTCGATCGACTATTGGCACTTTCTGTCAACCGGGGCCTTCCTGGAAGGTCTCGCTTCCAATTGGCAGGCGGCCGTCCTGCAGCTTGGCTCGCTGATCGTATTCAGCAGCTTCCTCTATCAGCGTGGCGCACCGCATTCCCGCGATCCGCGCAAAGCGAAAGGCAAAGGAAAGCGAAGCAAGACTGATCGCTTCAGCTGGTTGTACCGCAATTCGCTGTTGGTGGCGTTTCTTCTGCTGTTTGTGCTCGCGCTGGGGCTGCACATCATCTTCGGGACCAAGGCTTACAACGAGCAACTCACGCTCGCGGGCCAGCCGCCGATCTCGATCGCAGCATTTTTGCTTTCAGCTAAATTCTGGACGACAACCTTGCAAACCTGGCAGGCGGAATATCTGGTGATCGCGCTCTATGTCGTGCTGACCATCTTTCTACGTCAGCAGGACTCGCCGGAATCGAAGCCGCTCGAATCCAGGAACGCAACAACAGGCGAGGCGAACAAGTGAGCGACAGGCCGCCCGCTGAAAAAGGAGAATTGAACCATGAATATAGAAACTCTTTCCCCGGAAATGCTGCACAAGATGGACGCTTACTGGCGCGCGGCCAACTATATCTCGGTCGGCCAGATTTACCTCTACGAGAATCCGTTGCTGAAGGAGCCGCTGAAACTTTCGCACGTAAAGCCGCTGGTGGTCGGACATTGGGGCACCGTGCCGGGTCAGAACTTCATCTACGTGCATCTGAACCGGGTCATCAAGAAGTATGACCTTGATATGTTCTACGTCGCCGGTCCGGGGCATGGTGGCGCAGCCTTGGTGGGGAATGTTTACCTTGAAGGCACCTGGAGTGAGATCTATCCGAACGTCACCCAGGACGAGGCCGGGATGAAGGAACTGTTCAAGCAATTTTCCTTTCCCGGCGGGATCTCGAGCCACGTTGCGCCGACGACGCCAGGCTCGATTCACGAAGGTGGCGAGCTGGGGTACTCGTTAAGCCATGCTTTTGGGGCCGCGTTCGACAATCCCGATCTGATCGTCGCCTGCATCATCGGCGACGGCGAGGCGGAAACGGGCCCGCTGGCGACCGCATGGCAGTCCAACAAGTTTCTCGACCCAATTACCGACGGAGCCGTGCTGCCGATCCTTCACCTAAACGGGTACAAGATCAGCAACCCGACCGTACTCGCCCGCATCGAGCATGAAGAGTTAGAGCAATTTCTGCGAGGCTGCGGCTGGACGCCCTACTTTGTAGAAGGTGATGAGCCGGAAAAGATGCATCAACTCATGGCCGCCACCATGGAAAAGGTCATCGAAGATATTCGGCAAATTCAAAGCAACGCACGCGACAAAAACGACACCACTCGGCGACGTTGGCCAATGATCGTCCTGAGATCGCCCAAGGGTTGGACAGGCCCGAAATTTGTCGACGGCTTACAAATCGAGGGCACCTTCCGATCGCACCAGGTGCCGCTGCTGGTGGATCCCGAGCATCCGGACCATGTCAAGCTGCTTGAAAGCTGGATGAAGAGCTACAAGGCAGAAGAACTCTTCGATCAACGCGGCGGCTCATGCCGGAACTGGCCGAGCTGGCGCCTAAGGGCGAACGGCGGATGGGTGCCAATCCGCACGCTAACGGTGGCATTCTGCTCCACGATCTGCGCATGCCGGATTTCCACGACCATGCGGTGAATGTGCCTTCGCCGGGCGCTGTCAGCGGACAGGATACGCTCGTGCTCGGGAAGTTTCTGCGCGATGTAGCCAAGCTGAATCAGGACAAGCGTAATTTCCGCGTGTTCGGTCCCGATGAGACACTATCGAATCTGTTGGGCGCGGTTTTTGAAGTCACCGACCGTCAGTGGGACGCTCGCGAAGTAAAAAATGATGAATTCCTCGCGCCCGCTGGACGCGTGCTGGACTCGATGCTTAGCGAGCATCAGTGCGAGGGTTGGCTCGAGGGTTATCTGCTGACCGGACGGCATGGGCTTTTCAATAGCTATGAGGCTTTCATTCGCATCGTCGACTCGATGTTCAGCCAGCACGCCAAGTGGCTCAAGGTGACTTTGGAACTGCCCTGGCGCCGGAAGATCTCGTCTTTGAACTATCTGCTGGCCTCCCACGTCTGGCAGCAGGATCACAATGGCTTCACGCATCAGGATCCTGGTTTCCTCGACCACGTCATCAACAAGAAGGCCGATATCGTGCGCGTCTATTTACCGCCCGACGCTAACTGTCTGCTATCGGTCTTCGATCACTGCCTGCGCAGCCGGGATTACGTCAACGTGGTGGTGGCTGGCAAACACGCTCTGCCTCAATGGCTAACTATGGACGCGGCGGTCGTGCATTGCACGGAAGGAATCGGCATCTGGCAATGGGCCAGCAACGACCAGGGGACCGAACCGGACGTGGTGATGGCGTGTTGTGGCGACACGCCCACGCTGGAGATTCTGGCCGCCGTCTCCATCCTTCGCGAACGTCTGCCCGATCTGAAAATCCGGGTGATCAACGTCGTCGATCTCATGAAGCTGCAGTCTGCGAGCGAGCATCCGCACGGGCTAAGCGAGACGGATTACGATTCGCTCTTTACCAAGGACAAGCACATCATTTTTGGCTTCCATGGATACCCATGGCTGGTGCATCGGCTTACCTACCGCCGCACCAACCGCAACCTGCACGTCCGCGGCTACAAGGAAGAGGGCACCATAACGACCGCTTTCGACATGAGGGTGCAGAACGATCTTGACCGATTTCACTTAGTACAAGACGTGGTGGATCGTCTGCCTCAGTTGGGGGCCAAGGGCGCGTATCTGAAGCAGATGGTTCAGGACAAGCTCATTGAGCACAAGCATTACATTGATAAGCACGGACAGGACTTGCCGGAAATCCGGAACTGGAAGTGGAAGGATCTGAGCAGCGACGACGCTGATCCGAGATCGCTACCCGTCGACTCCAGTAATCAGGCGGCAACTCATGAGTAAGACAAAGCACAGTCACCAGCAGCAGGAAGGTCCAGATGGCGACGGTATTAATTATGGCTTCCATCGTCCTTACTGGAAGCATGCGCATCATGATTGGCGTCTATGGGTCGCCGTGAGTTTGATGCTCGTCGCCTTGGCTACCTACGTGATGAGCGATGACTTAGCCTGGTGGCCTCGCAGCCAACGTCAGCAGCCAGTTTCAGGCGCCATGAGATGACAGGGAAACCCATCCGTAACGTCGTCTCCTACCTGGGATTCGCCGCATGGCTGGTCTATGGCCTCATGGGCGAGCGGGGATATTGGAGAACGGCAGCATGCGCAGGGTTGGTGATCATGTTGGCGATCGTCGCGTACGAGATTCTTACGCGAAGGATCAAGATAATCGATTGCACATCGCTCGGATTTTTCCTCCTTGCCATTTTCGTCCTCGTCACGATGGGTGCAGGGTATTTCAGTCGTTACGAGGTTATCCTCGGATGGGGCTTATTCATGGTAGTCGCATGGGTAACGATGATGGCCGGCGTTCCTTTCAGGCTCCAGTACGCGCGAGAAAGAGCGCCCCATGAACTGTGGAACAAACCACTTTTTCGCCGGGTTCATTTCCGCCTCAGTGTCGTATGGGCGATCATCTTCACTCTCGATACTATTCTGGCGGCTGTCGCACTCGGCTTCGGCCATCGGTTACTACTGGTCGTGATCATGCCGAGCGCGAGCATGTTTCTCGGCTTCGCTCTGACCGTGCTCTATCCCGCGTACTACCGGCGCGAGCTCACCATGCAAAAGATGCAGCGAGCCGCCACCGTTTCGTGAAGAAACAAGGGGCCCTCGCTTTCGAAGTTATAGCACATCGTGTCGCCGCAGGTCTTTGATGACCGCGGCGACATAGGACGAAAAGCCTATCGCAAACAACGGAACGCCGAAAAAGAAAAACAGGCACATCGTTATCGGCGTAGTCTCAATGATGCACGGGGCCGCAAGCAAGAATCCGAGGCCGACAGTTATTAGGGCTGTCTCGATGAGTGTTGGCATGCTCTTATCCCTCGGGCGTGTGGATCGGCTGGTGGCAGGTCACGCAGCTAAGTTGACTGTCCAGGAGCGGCTTCATCACGGCTGCGTGCGCGGGATTGTTTTTGAAATTGGCCGCCGGGCCGTGGCACTGCAAGCAGTTCGAGTTCGGGAAAGGTTTGCGGAGTTTAATTTGTTTAGGCATTCCGATGCCACTATAGTAGATCGCTACGTGCCTTAGACTTCCGAGCTTGGTCGTAATGGGGCCCAGGAACCCGTAATCGGCATGACAGGTATAGCATTGGTCGTTGAGGATCCAGCGGTTGCTGAAATGCATCGCAGCCAATGATTTGCTCTTCGGATTGTGCAGATCATCTACCCATGGCGTCATAGTGTGACAATCAGCGCAAAACCTTACCCGTTCTGCCCGCTGGAAGGACAGCGCAAAAGTGGCGAGCGTCACCAGGGCCGGGGCCACTCCAAGTACAACCAAAAGCAATAGCCTTTCGCGTGTGCCCAAGACAGTTCCTAAGCTAAGGGTTCAAAAAGACTTTATATAAGCGACCAAAGCCTTGACCTGATCGTCGCTGAGATTCGCATATGCCGGCATGGTAGAAGGTTCGCCTACCGCGGCTCCGCCCCCTTTAATCGCTTTGGCGATCCAATCATCGGTTTTGCCTTTGAGCGAAGTTGCGAAGTCGGGAGGTGGCGGCTTCAGAAACTTTCCAGCCGCACCATCGCCATGTCCCTTGTCGCCATGACAGGCGGCACAATTCTGGGAGTAGAGCGCGTCCGGCTGCTGGGCGTATGCGGGCATCGCAACGAATAAGGTCGCCACCGATGCGGCAAGCGTCATCGAAAGAAACGGCGCAAAAATTCGGTTGGTGATCATATCATCTCCTATGCTGGATGAATCTGTGAGATTTGACTCTCTAAGCAGCCTTTCGCGTGTACCCAAGAGATCCTGACTCAAGGATTGAGGTTTTTTACATAAGCGACCAAGCCATTCACCTGAGCGTCGCTCAAATTCGGATTGGGCATCATCGTCGAGGATAAACCCACCGATGCCCCCCCATTCTTGATCACTTTGGCGATCCAGTCGTCGCTTTTGCCTTTAAGCGCGGTAGCCAAGTCGGCGGGCGGCGGCTGCAGATACTTGCCAGCCGGACCATCGCCATGTCCCTTATCGCCATGGCATGCGGCGCAACGCTCAATGTAGATATCATTCGGCTGCTGAGCGTGCGCGAGCGTCGCGACCAACAACGTCACGACAGATGCGGTAAATGTGACGGATAGAAAGACAGCCGAAGGTCTGTTCCCGATCATGTCATCTCCTAGGCTGGTGAACCTGCGAGTCCTGCCTCTCCACGCTTCGAGGAACCTGATGCATTACCCCGTTGATACAGTCTACCTAAAATCGATACTTCAGAGCTATATACCCGGCGTTGCCGGTGTAAGGTGTCCAGGAGGTTGCACCAACGAAGGTCGAATTAGGCGACGCGCTGCCCATCCACGACTTCAGATTGTCCCAGGCAAAGTCATTTTCGCCGAAGTGGTTGAAGTAGTAACCCAAATCGAGTGTCATGTTCTTCTTGAACGGATACTCATACTGGACGATGAGCTCCTGAAACTGCGTGCCGATGTTTGGAAACGAAGTTGCGGGCCCCAGCGCCGCGTCGCCGTTGGCGTGAGTCAGGTCAGTGCTAACCGCGTAGGTGTATTTGATACTCAGTTTCGATTTATTTCGCAACAGCTGAGACCCCTCGAGAACCAGGGGTGGCAGCGAGGTCTCGATTCCCACATCGACTGAACTACCCTGATCGCGGCCATAACTGGTCCAGACTTGCGCCGGACAGTTTTGCGGAGTCTGCGAATCGGGTGCAGTGGCCGGGCACGAGGGTTCCGTGGGACTGGGTGCGTGAGTCTGGCGCTGCATTCCGGCCATATTCCAATCGGTTGCTTGCCAACTGTAATTGACGAAGAGATTGAAGTCCTCGGATGGCTGATAAGTAACCCCGACCGATGGCGTGTAGTCCGACGAATGTTGCAGTCCTATCACTGAGGACGGGTAGTTGTAGTCGTCGTAATCCATCGCCGCGTTAAGACTGATACTATTCAACTGTGGGTTCTCTGAACTGTGAAACCAGCGAAGCGAGCCGGATAGATTGAATTGATTCACGTGCACCGAGGCTTCATCGAATCTGCGCAGGTCGGCGAGCTCGGTATTACCATCATTCTGCTCGACCAGCGAAGTGCGGTTATTGTTGTAACCTGGCGAGTCGCGGTTCGCGTACTGGTAGCTGCTTTGGAATTCGAGCCAGTCGGAAGGCGTCCAATCGAGCACCGGACCGTAGGAGGTGGTGTCCTGCTGCAGCACCATCAGGCCGCTATTGTGTTCGGTGTCGATACGTCCCACCAGCCGCGCCGCCAGCGTTGGAGTAATTCGATAGCTGGCCGACAGGTCGATGTTCTGGTCCGAGAATGAGAACGGGAAGGCGGTCGCGGTGAAAGTGCTGGCGATGTCATTGAGCGACTTAATGCCCTTGAACGTAATCGCCGGATCCTCGTTGTTGTAGTCGTAGTAACTGTAGGTACCCCTCAGTTCCAGTGGCTCAATCGGATTGCTGACCAGGGTTGCGTTGGCAAAGAACGGCTGCACGTCGCCGCCGAGATTGCTCTGCGGAAGCCGCTGCGATGGCAGCGCGGAGTTAGCCGTATATGGAATGAAGCTCTCGCTCTGCAGCCACCAGCCGTATGACAGACTGCCCATCGCGCGCGTGTTGAGAGGCAAAGTCACGCCTCCATCCACCGTGAAGGTGTGCGCCTGGTTATCCGGATATAGCTGCATTCGGCCGGTACATGGTCCAGTTCCGCCGGTTGGCGAATAGGTGGCTGAGCTTGTGCAGGCACCGGTCGGCGAAAGCTCGCTCCAGACGTCCGGATTCGACCAGGTCAGTACCGAGTCTTGATTCTCGAAGAACGAACCGTTGTATTTTGCACCAAGAGTCCACCAATCGGCCGCGTACTCGACGCCGACTCCATAGTTATAGATATCGTAGTTAACCGGCTGGGTCACCTGCGAAATGTTGTAGGTGCCGGGGCTGGGACCAAACATCGTACCGAACGAGTAGTCGTTGCCGCTTGGGTTCTGGAAGTTGAACTGGGCGGTATAGGTCCAGTGCGGATCGGGCGTGTAGCGAACGTTCAGGTTCGCGACGCCATTGAGCAGGCTCATCGCCGTCGGATTTGCGACCTCGTTTACCCACGTGCCGATATTCTTTCCCGGCGGCTGGCCGGCGGTTGGAGGCGCTGGATGTGAACTCAGGCTGAAGTCGCCACCGTTCTTACTAAACGCAATCGAGCCGACATCGTCGCTTAGATAGTGCGGCATGTCGAGGTACTGTATCTGGATATCGAGCAGGCCATATACTCCAGTGTGCAGATTGTACAGCTGGTTGTTCTGTCCCAGATTGTAAGCCCTAAAGTCAGCAAAGATCCGGTCGTCGCTTTTATCGCCAAGGAGCAAGTGCAGTTCCGGAGCGATGACTTGCTGCGCCAGGTCGCTGTATTCGCGGTATTTGGCGACGTTGGTAGCGGGAACCGGTCCGGGGAATACGCCTACCTCTGCGGAGCCCTGCATGGTAGCCGCCCCAAGCGTCGTCTGCGCATTTGCGTCGCGCGAGGCGACGAACACTGACACAAGCAAAACTGGAAGCACGGCTGATACGAGGAGCGCGTGATTTATCGAGTCTCTCATGGTGCTTACCTCGACTTCGCTTCCGTCGCCTCTATCGGGTTAAGAACAAGCCACCCGGTGAGTTCGAGCCATGGATGTTGGCGTGACAGTTGGTGCACGCATGTCCAAACACAAAGACCGTACCCGCGCCGGCGGGAGTCCCGGGATGGAATGTGCCGACGTGGCATTGCTGGCATAGTCGCGGCGGCGAGACTTTCAGCAGAAACATGTTGGTCGAGCCGTGGGGGTCGTGACAGTTGCTGCAGTTCTGCAGGACCGGCGGATGTGCCCATAAAAACGGGCCTCGCTTCTCGGCATGGCAGGTGTAACAGACCTCGTTTACCGTCGGCTGTACGAGTTGATGCTGATAGGGGCCGCCATGCGGGTTGTGGCAGTCGGTGCAGACCATCAGTCCCTCGCGCAGCGGCATGTGCGAGGGCATGTTCATCTGATTCTGCTTGTCGAGGTGGCACTTGAGACAGACCTGGGTCTCGGGCCGCGTGTACATGAATGGGTTGGCGCGGAACTCGGCAGCCAGCTGGTAATCAGAGGTCTTGTGCATGACCACATGGCAGTCGACGCATTTGACGCCTCGAAAAGCATGCATACTGGCCTGCCAGAACGCCTGGTCGCCCTTCTGATGACAAGTGAGGCAGACGCTATTCTCGCGCGCTTGCGATTCGCCCGAGTCCGGCCGGAATGTGATCAGCGTCACTTCAGCCGGCGGCCCATGCATTACCAGTTCAGGATTCTCGCCTTTGCCCATCGCCGCTGCCATTTCGGGAACGTACTCGCTGCCTGGCCCATGGCACGATTCGCATCCGTGCTGCTCCACGGAATCCCGCGGATGCTTTATCAGAATATTGCCCATCATCGTGTCGCTGAACGCGTGCGCGGCGGCCTGATGGCATCCCTCGCAAGCCTTGCTGCCGACATAAGTTGCGGTCGTCGCGCTGGATCCGAGAACCTGCGATTTTGCAGACTGTGCTGGCGACGGCGCCGCCGATGATGTTGGAGCCTCCTGCGATGACCCGGCCGCGCTTGTCGTGTCGCCATGCAGGACCGCCAGCGCGAGTGCAGTCGCCCCAACCAGCATTCGGAACCGTGAACTCTTGAGACGAGTCACCCCGAGTCTCATCGCAGCTCCTCCATCTGCGAATCGCGTTTCGCCTCGCTACTCCCGAAATTTTTCCAGGCGCAGCGCTCCCATGGCCGGACACTCTATGCTGAGCCTGCGTTTAGTGGCCATTGAACCGCATATCAGATCGGTTATCCAAAGAACAAATGATTCTGATCGCGGCCTGAGGCTACACACCGAGTCTGCTAAGATCGAATTGCGAAGCTTTCGGTACCAGCGCCTCGAATGTTAAGTTCAAGGCGTGTTGAAAATTCATCCGGTTCACCGACCACAACTCGATCGCCGGCATCGCGTAACGCTGGAAGACCAGCGGGAACCTGATTTTCCGGCTCGCACTCCGCGCGAGGAGGTAGCTCTCCAATGGCGTACCAAACAATCAATCCGTACTCCGAAAAGCTGCTCAAATCGTTCAAGGAGCATACCGACGCTCAACTTGAAGCGATCCTTGCGAAGGCCGAAGAGACCTATGAGAACGACTGGAGTCTGAGGTCCCTCGCGGCACGCAAAGCGATCGTCAAGAAAGCAGCCTCGATCCTGCGTGAAAAGCATGATGAGTTTGCAAAGCCTATTACACTTGAAATGGGCAAGTTGTTCCGAGAGGCCAAGGGAGAGGTCGAACTGAGTGCCGATATCCTGGACTACTATGCGGACAACGCGGAGAGGTTCCTCGCGCCCGAGAAGCTGAAGGTAACTGAGGGCGAGGCATTTCTCGAGAACGAGCCGCTGGGTGTGCTCTTCTGCGTTGAGCCTTGGAATTTCCCCTACTATCAATTGGCACGCGTTGTGGGACCGAACCTGATGGCGGGCAATACGCTGGTAGTGAAGCATGCCCCGAATGTGCCGCAGTGCGCACTGGCCTTTGAAAAGCTGTTCATCGATGCCGGCGCTCCAGTGGGAGCCTACACCAACGCATTTCTCTCGAACGAACAGGCTGCAGCGGCGATCGCGGAGAAACGAATTAAAGGAGTCGCACTAACCGGTAGCGAGAGGGCTGGCGAAGCAGTTGCTTCGGAAGCGGGCAAGGCTCTCAAAAAGAATACGATGGAATCGGCGGCAGCGATGCCTTTATCGTGCTGGACGACGCGGATATGGACACGGCCATCAAGTGGGGCGTCTGGGGGCGCATGAACAATACCGGACAGTGTTGCGTCGCCGCCAAAGCGGTTCATCCTGGACGAGAAGATAGCCGATAGGTTTCTTGACCGTTTCCAGAAGGAGATGAAGAAGCTGGTCCCCGGCGATCCGATGGACCCGAAGACGACGCTTGGGCCGCTGTGCACAAAGAGCGCGCTGGATCGTGTCCAGAAGCAGATTGGGGCCGCGGTTGATGGCGGCGCAAAGGTGCTTTTGGGAGGTGAACGCCTCGACCGGCCGGGCTACTTCCTGCAGCCGACGATTCTGACCGACATAAGACGTGAGAACCCAGCCTACTACCAGGAGTTCTTCGCTCCGGTGGCCCTCATCTTCCGAGTCAAGAACGAGAAAGAGGCAATCAAGCTGGCGAATGATTCTCCGTATGGGCTTGGCGGGTCGGTCATTACCAAGGATATCGAGCGCGGCAAGCGAGTTGCGCGCCAGATCGAAACGGGCATGGTCTTTATCAACAAGGCGACGTGGACCGCGCCAGATCTGCCATTCGGTGGAGTGAAGAACTCCGGCTATGGCCGCGAACTCTCGGATCTTGGCATTGGTGAGTTTGTGAATAAGAAGCTGATCCGCGTGGCGTGATCGAGACTGCGAGCTTTGGCGTTGTCTAGCGCTATCTAACTTGCGACCCGTCCACTATCACCGATTTCAGTCTCCCCGAAAGGAGTAACCATGGCCCTTAAGATGAAAGCAGCAATAGTCGAGGAGTTTGGAAAGCCTCTGGCGCTTCGTGAATTGGACATCCCTTCTCCCGGGGCAGGTCAGATCCTGATCAAAACCGAGGCTTGCGGCGTATGCCACACAGACCTCCATGCCGCGCACGGCGACTGGCCGGTGAAGCCCACGCTCCCATTCATTCCTGGCCATGAGGCCATCGGGCTCGTCGCCGCCGTTGGATCGGGCGTTACGATCGTAAAGGAGGGAGACCGGGTTGGGGTGCCTTGGCTCTACTCGGCGTGCGGCCATTGCGAATATTGTTTGACGGCTTGGGAGACGGTTTGCCCCGAAGCCCAGTTCGGCGGCTATACCAAAAATGGGGGCTTTGCCGAGTACCTCCTCGCAGACCCGAACTACGTCGCCCATATACCTGCCGGCCTCGCGCCTTTGGATGCTGCCCCACTGATCTGCGCTGGCATCACGACCTATAAGGGGATCAAGGAGACCGAAGCGAAGCCCGGCGAGTGGATCGCCATCTCCGGCTGTGGCGGACTCGGGCATCTGGCGATCCAATATGCCAAGGCTATGGGATTGCTTGTCTGCGCTATCGATATCGACGATCGCAAGCTGGCTCACGCCAAGCACGTTGGCGCCGATCTCGTGATCAATGCCAAGGTCGGAGATCCCGCAGCCGTCTTGAAGAAAGAGACCGGCGGCGGCGCTCATGGCGTTGTGATTACGGCTCCCTCGCTGATCGCATTCAAGCAGGGCGTTGGCATGACCCGGAAGCGCGGCACTTGCGTCCTGGTCGGACTGCCGCCCGGCGAATTCCCGGTTCCACTATTCGACGTAGTGGCGAACTGCATAACCATTCGCGGTTCGTTCGTCGGTACGCGTCAGGATATGGCCGACGCGCTCGCGTTCGCCACCGCGGGCAAGGTCAAGGCCGACATCGAACTGCAGCCACTGTCTGCGATCAACCAAATCTTCAACCGGCTCGAACACGGCGACGTAGCTTCACGTGTGGTCCTCGACTTCACGCGTGCTCAAGCGAAGAACCAATAGTCCGACAGGATATCTCGTAAGCTCGCGACCTAGGTCAGTCTTCGCAGTATGAAAGGAATTTGGCAGGAGTTGAACGATGGCTATTGAGAAGAGTTCTGCAGACGATGCGAAGAACTCAGACGATTCAAAAGACTCCGCGCAAAACGGCTCCAAAGAACCAGTCGCCAAACCCAATGGGTCGAAGCCCGGTTTGGACGAACTTCGCAAGCGCGCCTACGAAATATTCCAGGCGCGCGAAGACTTGCTGAAAGAGGAGGCGGCCCTTTACGCGGATGCGTCCAAGCTCGATGCGCCTAAGCCCGACGCATCCAAACCTGACGTCTCAAGTGTCGCCAAACCCGATGGGTCAAAGCCCAGCGTAGACGAGATTCGCAAGCGCGCCTTCGAAACGTTTCAGGCTCGCCATGGTGCAACCCGGCAGTGCGCTCGAGGACTGGCAAAAGGCCGAGTCCTCCCTTTCCGCGGAAGCGACTAACGCTAGCAAGCCCGAGGCCGATGCACCCAAGCCCGAAGGAGCCAAGGCCGACGCACCCGAGGCTGACACCTCCAAGGCAGATGGCGCCAAGGCAGATGCTCCCAAAGCTAACGGGACCAAACCCGAAGCGGCCAAGGCCGATAGCTCTCAGGCCGATGCGCCAAAGGCTGATGCGGCCAAGGCTGACAGCTCTAAGGCCGACGACTCCAAGGCTGACGCGTCCAAGGCGAATGCGCCTAAGGCAGATGGGGCAAAGGCAGATGCATCTAAAAGTACTGTGAAGGTACCAACTGATACCGGAACGATCGAGGAGGCGGTCACCAAGTTCAAGTCCAGTATCAAGGATGGGCTGACCCAGGAAGAGGCGGCCGCCCGGCTCAAGAAGGACGGTCCGAACGCCATCAAGGAAGTGCACATCAATCCGATCATGCGGTTCCTCAAGTTCCTGTGGGGACCTATCGCGTGGATGATCGAGATTGCCGCGATACTCTCCGCGGTGGTTCGGCATTGGGAAGACTTTGTCATGATCTTTTTCATGCTGGCGCTGAATGCGGTGGTCGGCTTCTGGGAGGAATACAAGGCCGACAACGAGATCGAAGCGCTGAAAAAGCATCTGGCAATGCATTCCCATGTCCTGCGCGACGGCAAGTGGAGCGACGTCCCGGCCAAGACCCTGGTGACCGGCGATATTGTCATGATCAAACTCGGCAATGTCGTCCCCGCCGATATGAAGCTGGTAGATGGCGACTACCTCAGCATCGATCAGTCGGCGCTGACGGGCGAGTCACTGCCGGTTGAAAAGAAGAAAAACGACGTCGCGTATTCAGGATCAATCGTGAAGATGGGCCAAATGAATGGGCTCGTCACCGCCACCGGAATGAACACGCTCTTCGGCCGCGCCGCACAACTGACTGAGAGCGTTAAGACCGTTTCCCACTTTCAGAAGGCGGTCCTTAAGATAGGTAATTTTCTCATTCTGATTACTCTGGGCCTGGTCGCATTGATCCTTATGATCTCGCTATATCGCGGCGACCCGTTCGTTGAAACCATACTCTTTTGCCTGATACTGACAGTCGCTGCGATACCGGTCGCCTTGCCGGCCGTTCTGTCCGTCACGATGGCCGTCGGCGCGTCCGTGCTCGCTAGAATGAAGGCTATCGTCTCCCGCCTGGCCGCGATCGAAGAGATGGCCGGCATGGATATTCTCTGCTCGGACAAGACCGGGACGCTCACCAAGGACGAGCTCGAGTTGGGCAGCCCGGTTGTTTTCAAGGCGAGCAACGAGCAGGACCTGGTCCTGGCCGCGTGTTTGGCCTCGCCAGCGAACGGCCGCGATGGGATCGACGATGCCGTCGTCAAAGGTCTCAAAGATCAGTCGGCGCTCAAGGCCTATCAAATCACTCATTTCACGCCGTTCGATCCGGTCAGCAAGCGAACCGAGGCCGAGGTCAAGCATGGCAACGCCAGTTTCAAAGTCTCGAAAGGTGCGCCGCAAGTCATTCTGGATCTGGCCCATCCGGACGCGGACGCGCGCAAAAAAGCTGAAAAGCAGGTCAACGATCTGGCCAAAAAAGGCTTCCGCACGCTTGGCGTGGCGCGTACCGATGCCCAGGGAAAGTGGGAATTACTTGGACTGCTGTCTCTGTCCGATACGCTCCGCGACGATTCGGCCTCGACTATCGCGGATGCGCGTAAAATGGGACTGCAGGTGCGCATGGTTACCGGCGACAACCTTGCGATTGCTCAGCAGGTATCGCGCGAGCTCAAACTGGGACCGAACATCGCAGTCGCCAGCCAGCTTTTTCCTGACGGCAAGGCTGACAACACTGACAAGATCGACGCGGCCGACGGTTACGCCGAGGTTTTTCCCGAGCATAAGTTCAAAATCGTCAAGGCCCTTCAGGCTGGTGGGCATATCGTCGGAATGACCGGCGACGGCGTTAACGACGCTCCGGCGCTCAAGAAGGCTGATTGCGGAATCGCGGTCAGCGGCGCGACCGACGCCGCTCGGGCGGCCGCGGACCTGGTGCTTACAGCGAAAGGCCTCTCTGTCATCACCGCCGCCATTTCAGAGGCGCGCAAGATCTTCGAGCGCATGAACAGCTACGCAATCTACCGGATTGCCGAAACCATCCGCGTACTGCTCTTCATGACGCTCGCGATTGTGGTGTTCAACTTCTACCCGGTAACCGCGGTCATGATCGTGATCATCGCGGTCCTGAATGACTTTCCGATCATGATGATCGCCTACGACAACACTGTCGTCGCTCCGCGCCCGGTACGCTGGGACATGGAACGCGTGCTGACGGTCAGCTCGGTGCTCGGCGTGTTGGGAGTTATCGCTGTATTCATCCTCTTCTGGATCGCGGAGAAATATCTGCACATGTCCCGGCCCGTAGTTCAGAGCCTCATGTTCCTGAAGCTCCTGGTAGCCGGACACTTGACCATCTACATCACGAGAAGCGCTGGAACTTTCTGGAAGCGACCATGGCCCAATTGGCGCCTGGTGGTTGCCTGCGAAACAACCCAGATCATCGGAACATTGGCCGCAGTTTACGGATGGGGCATGACGCCACTTGGATGGAAATACGCACTGCTCGTGTGGGGCTATGCCCTCGTATGGTTCTTCATCAACGACATGGCGAAGGTTCAAGTTTACAAAATGCTGCATCTGGGGAGCGCAAGCCATCAGCGCCACCTGGCAAGAGTCAACGCCAACCTTCATCCGGCCGCACAAGGCAAGGCGGCGACCGCTGCCACCTGATGGCAGCACCAGTATCACCACTTAGGTCCGAAACTCCGCAACTTCACAAAGGATCGAATTAACCGTGAGCCTCAACGAATCCGAACTGCATCATCTCCCGGAAGCTTCAACCGCGGAACTTCCGCCTCATGCGCCTGCCTCGACGCAGCCTTCCAACTCACCATCGCCATTGATGCGGGCCGGCACGTGGGCGAGGGGGCTCGAATCGATGTTCGTCCGCCGTCTGGTGGTGGTCGGAGTACTCGGCATACTGGTGATGATCGGGCTTTTTCTGTCGAACTATTCCAGCGAAAAGGCCCTCTTCTACTGGTGCGCGATGTTTCCCATCTTCGGCGTAGCCTGCCTTGCACATGAACTGGCTGCCGGACGGGCGTATGAGATCGCACTGTGGCGAATGCTCATGCGTCAGGCGCTGCATTGGGTCGGACCGATAGTCGCGGTGAGGATCCTGTTCATGCAGCATGCACGGGGCCAGATGGCGACCGATGCGGTCGCTTTAACGGTCATCCTGCTGCTGACGGTGACCTGTTTTCTCGCGGGCGTTCACTTCGACAGCAGCTTTTACTGGGTCAGCGCATTTCTCGCGCTGGCGGCGGTGATTGGCACCGAGATCGAAACTTATCTCTGGTTCGCCGTGGTGCTGCTTCTGATCGCAATCGCGATCGCGCTGGTGTCGGCGATCCTGCTGCGCCACGGTTCCAAGGCCCGAGCGGTGCCGGCGCACATTCCGACCTCCTGACGGCCGTCGCCGCGACGCAGTGGCAGCGTGCTCTCTTAGTCTGAACAAGGATAACTATGAACTACCGCAAGAGATTCGTCGTCGAGCCTGGCGCAAAGGTCAGGCTCGATAAGATTGCCCCGGGATTCAAAGACAAGCACGACGAATCGCACAAAGACGCGACGCCGGTGATCCAGAAACACGTCGAGCGCCTGGCCAAGGCGCAGTATCTGCTGTACGCCGACGGCAGCAAGTCACTGCTGGTCGTACTGCAGGCTCTGGACGCCGGCGGCAAGGACGGCGTCGTGCGCCATGTGTTCACCGCAATGAACCCCCAGGGGACGTTGGTCGCTAGCTTCAAACAGCCGAGTAAGATCGAAGCCGCCCACGACTTCCTCTGGCGCGCCCACCTGCATACGCCGGCCAAAGGGCAAGTCGTGATCTTCAATCGGTCGCACTACGAGGATGTGTTGGTGGTGCGTGTGCATAAGATGGTGCCGAAATCGGTGTGGTCGAAGCGCTACGATTTGATCAACGACTTCGAAAAAATGCTTCACGACAACGGCACGCGCATCGTCAAGTTCTATCTACACATCAGCCCGGAGGAGCAGCTTGAGCGCTTCGCGCAGCGCCTCGATGACCCGATGCGGCACTGGAAAATCAGTGAGGGCGACTACTCGGAACGCAAACTATGGCCGGAGTATATGAAGGCATACGAGGAAGTCCTGGAAAGGACGAGCACCAAGCACGCCCCGTGGTACGCGATCCCGTCTAACCATAAGTGGTTCCGCGACCTGGCCATTTCCGAGATCCTCGCCGACACTCTCGAGGACATGGATCTGAAGCTGCCGCCGGCCCAGGTGGACATTGCGCAAATTCGTCACAAATATCACGCTGCGGCGGTGCTACAGGCGAAGCGAGGCGGTAAGCCGCCGAAGGTATCGCACAAGAAGTAAGTATGCCTCTACTCCATCGAGCTAGCGAACGAGGATGTGCGTTGCGTCAAGCGCACTGCGCGAGTTTCTGGCACTTGCCGTCTATCTGCAAAAGCTTTTCACATACTCTACGAGCCCATGTATCTGACTGTCGGTGAACGCTTCCGACCAACCAGGCATCGTGGGGCTCAAACCCTCCGCCGAACCACCCTTAGCCACAACCTTATAGAGGAACTCGTCGGAACGCATTTTCATTTTTGCGCAGTCGGTGAAGTCCGCCGGCGGCGGATTAAATGCCACCGCTCCAGGCCCGTTTCCTTTCCCGCTGTCGCTGTGGCAGGAGGCGCAGAAGCTGTGATACGCCGCCGCGGGCTCTTGTTTCGATGACGCGGCCGCGGCACTTGGCTTCGTGCTAGCTCCTGCGGCGGCTGATTTGCCGCCAAGGCTGCCAAGGTATTCAACCAGAGCTTTCATATCAGCAGCATTCAAGGTCAGCGGGACCATGCCGGCGGTCTTCATCTTGGCCGTCGGGGCTTTCAGAAGAGCCGTCAATTTAGCGGACGGATACTGACTGGAAATATGAGTCAGCGCCGGCCCGGCACCGCCGCCACCAGCCTCTCCATGGCATCCTTTGCAGCCGTGAGAATCGAAAATAGCCTTTCCTCCGCTGCCAGCGGTCTTGCCCGCCGAACCTCCAACTGGCCCGTTCGCGGCGGCCGGCTTCGCAGTAGCCGGCGAGGCTGAGGACGAGCCGGAACTAGATGGTGTCGCTCCTGCGGCGGCTGATTTGCCGCCAAGGCTGCCAAGGTATTCAACCAGAGCTTTCATATCAGCAGCATTCAAGGTCAGCGGGACCATGCCAGCGGTCTTCATCTTGGCCGTCGGGGCTTTCAGAAGAGCCGTCAATTTAGCGGAGGGATATTTACTGGAAATATGAGTCAGCGCCGGCCCGGCACCGCCGCCACCAGCCTCTCCATGACATCCTTTGCAGCCGTGAGAATCGAAAATAGCCTTTCCTCCGCTGCCAGCGGTCTTACCCGCCGAACCTCCAACTGGCCCGTTCGTAGCGGGCGGCTTGGCGTTAGCCGGCGAGGCTGAGGACGAATCGGAAGCCACCGGTCCGCCAGTCCACATTTTCAAATGATCTATTTTGGAAACGTTGTGAATCATATCGTGGCAACCGCTTGAAATGCACGATACTTGATTCGATTTGAGTACAGCTAAAGGCGGCATGTGCGCGAGATTATCTTCAAAGTTGCGGGTGCCCATATGGCAGCGCAGGCACTCCGAATTAGGGTACGTGCCGATTAGATGAAGTGTCTTTGGTGGAGTGCTCAGATACTCCATGTACAGGTACGTCAAACCCCTAAGCTTGTCCTTCAATGGGCCGTACATGGTGTAGTTGGTGTGGCAGGTATAACAGGCCTTGTCCGACGGCACGAGGTGGTTCTGAAAATGTTGGGCAGGGATATAATGACTATCCAGCAGGCGCAGACTTTGCCCGTGGGTTACCATGGTGTGGCACGAAACACAGTATGACGTCTGTTTCGAACGCTCATTGTGAAAGGAGATGCCCGTGCCGATGCATAATGTCGGGAGAATGCATAACGCAATGAAGGCGAGAATCTTGCCCGAAGCTTCCACAGTCACGGAGGGATACACAAGAAACACTGCGGCCATAATGATCGTCAGTACGACCAAGGCGATTAGGATACCGGTTAGTCCGAGCATAACTTCCCAGTTACTTCGCGCCCGCCGAATCTGAGGCCAGCGTGAGGGTTCCTATTTCATGCGCGATCATTTGCAGATGGAGAAACAGAAAAGACCAGCGAAACGAGATAAACCAGGATGCCCGCTCCTATTAGGGTCACACCGACGACCGCAAAAAGCACAAACGAAAGAGGGCTAAACCAAAGCAGGGTGAAAATTTCAACGAGCAGGCCAAAAATAATCAAGCCGCTCGAAACTTGCAGGTAGCGCCGGATTCCGATCTCTCGAAGTTTCATTAACCGCGTCTCCGGACTTCCGGGTGATCTAACTTGGTTGCCTTCCTAACCGGAATAAGTGCCCTTAAAGAATGAAGCTCGCTCTTGAAACTTCAGCCAGAGATTAGAGCACTTCGCGACGACAACGGTGATGTAGCCATAGCTGCCTGCAATTTTGTCTCCCAACCATAGTGCTGCTACCGCCGAACTATAGGTTGAGAATGCCTTGGGCAGCCACTGAACCATGCAACAAGTTGGTTATCTAAAGCACAAACGCAGCGAAAGCTCGGTTATCCGAATACGTTAAGATTTGATTGCGCAGCTTTTTATTTGAACACCGTGAATCTCAAACTCAAGGCCGAGGTGGACATTGCGCAAATTCGTCACAAGTATCGCGCTGCGGCGGTGCGGCAGGCGCCGCGAGCGATAAACCGCCGAAGGTGTCGCACAAGAAGTGAGAATGCCTCTACCCCAATGTTCTCCAGCACAACATCACGTCGGCGAGCCATCGTGAACCAACAAGGAGGTCTTGCATGATCAAGACAGAGATTATCTCCCCCAACGCGCTGAAGATCGTGGTGCCGGATAAATTGAAGGCGGACGACTTCCGCCAAATTGCGTCGCAAATCGATTCTCTCATCAGTCAGCATAGCAAAATCAGATTGCTGATCGATGCTTCCGGTTTCAACGGCTGGGAGGATATCGCGGCTTTTGAAAAACACGCCGGCTTCGTAAAAAGCCACCAACAGAAGATAGAGCGCATCGCGGTCATCGCCGCGCATGAATGGCAGCATTGGCTGATTGGCGCAATCCGGATCTTCGTTCATCCGGAGGTAAGAGCCTACGATCAGAGCCACGCAAGCGAGGCGCTTCGCTGGCTCGTCGGATAAGCACGCGGCGTCTGAAGACGGGTGGGACGGCAAGTCGATGCGACGCGCGCGAACCGACTTTCGCGCAAGTTCGGGATCGAGTTCTGTCGTAAGCGAAACACGGCGCGCTCTGCAGATGCTTGGGGTTGTTTCTACTTCGGCGACCTCCGGCAAAGGCAGACCCAAACTTTAACCCGCGTTGACGCCCTTATCGCTCTCCAGCACGCCTTCTGCCGCAATCGTCCCCGTAAGAGTCGGAGGTCCCTTCAAAATCCATTCGAACAGGACCCCGATCAACGCTCCAGCAAACGGACCGACGAGATAGACCCATCCCGCAGCGAAGTCCAAGCGAACCAGATCAGGAGCCAGAGAACGCACTGGGTTCATCGAAGCCCCGCTGATAGGCGCGGCCCAGAGTCCCGCAAGCGCGATATAACCGCCGACCGCGATGGCGCCGTTGGCTCCGATGTTGCGGGCGCCTGATGCGGTGCCCAGGATCGTACTCACCAATCCCGTGGTGAGCAGTACTTCCATTAGGAGTGCCTGCAGGGCGCTCACGCCAATGCCCGGCTCGGTGGCGCCGAGTTTGCCCAGCACCCCGAACATGGCGCGAAGGAAGATCGCGGCTGCGATGCCTCCCGCAATCTGCCCGAGGAAGTAGCCGGGCACGCGACGCCAGGGAAGATTTCCTCGTAAGGCGAAGGCGAAAGTGACGGCGGGATTGAGATGTGCCCCGCTTACCGTGCCCATAAAATAGATGACGACCATGACCATCATGCCGGGCGCCACCACTGCCATGCCCAAGGTGACCGCGCCGCCGCTCTTCGCTGCCACTACGTCCGCGCCCGCGGCCACCACGACCAGCAGGAACGTCCCCCAGATTTCCGAAAAAATCCGCCGCCATTCGACCGACGAATCCAGGAAATCAGGTGGGGTCGTTTCGCGTAGCATGCGTTCCTGTTGCGCATTGTCCAACTGCTCTCCGCGTATTCTCATATCGGCCTCCATTCAGGGATGCAGCTGGTCGCCGGCGAGTGAGGCGAATTGTTGCTCAACGCGACGTTACCTTTGGCTCCTTGCGCGAGCAGGATGGATGGAATGATTCGCAATATCACGGAACGAATCGTAAGACTCTGAACGATGATGGAGAAGACTGCGACCGCGTAAGGCATCGTGATGGCCATACTCGGTCCTTGTCAACGCGTGCTCGTCGAGCACAGGGGATAAATGGCGGCCGGTTCACCGGCCGTCCCGCAAGGATGTAACGAAAGCTCAGCCGATCTATACTTTCCGACGCGACGCCTGATCGGCTGTTCGACCCCAGAGAGTCCGCCCGCGGCATGAACAGGTAGCTGAATAGCAAAAGCGTATTTCGACTCGCCGACTGTCCAAACTGAACGACGCGTCTGGAGAAATCAAAATGATGGCGATTGAAAGAATTTTGGTGCCGATCGATTTTTCCGAATCTTCTCTGAGAGCACTGGACGAGGCTGTCGAATTCAGCCGGCCGTATGAGGCCGAACTGATTTTACTGTCGGTGGTCGAGCGTGGATTTTACGAGTCGCCGTTGTTGGTGCCTGACACAGGAGCGCTCCTCGAAAACCAAGCGCGAGCAACCGAAGAGAAACTCGAGGAAATGTGCAGGAGCTTGGGCAAGCAAGGCGTCAAGTGCCGGACGTTGGTAGAGTTCGGTGCCGCCGCGTACCAAGCGATCATCGAGGCTGCAAACAAGGTCCACGCAAATCTGATCGTCATCTCAACGCACGGACGCACTGGGTTGGCGCACGTTCTGATCGGCAGCGTCGCGGAGAGGGTCGTGCAACATGCCGTCTGTCCGGTGCTTGTAGTCCATACCTTGCCAAAGCCTAAGCGGCCGGTCGGCACTCGATCACGCTAGCGGATCGAGCGAAGACTATCGCTTTTTTGAGCGTGCAGGCTAAAAGCTCGATGATGAACCCCCGCGACGCGGCCGGTGGTCGATGGAGTAGAACGTGACTGAGCAATTGGACCCCGACTCTCCCTCTCCAGTGGAAAACGCCACCGATAGTTTGCAGGATCGCACTCTCGAGCCTGAGCACTTTCCCAGCCGTAGAAAAACGTTCGATATGCGCGTCGTCGTCCTGACTCTTCTGGCGACAGCGATCGGAGTGGCAGCGGGAGGGGCTGCAATAGTTCTGCTCAAGCTGATCGGCTTCATAACCAACTTGTCTTTCTACGGTCGATTGTCAACGAGTTTTGTCTCGCCGGAAGCCAACCAACTCGGTCTGTTCGTGTTGGTCGTTCCGGTCATCGGCGGCGTGCTGGTCGGTTTGATGGCGCGCTATGGCTCGGAGGCAATCCGCGGGCATGGAATTCCGGAGGTGATGCTGAGCGTACTTAAAAACCAGAGTCGAATCCCTGCGCGAATCGGAATTCTTAAGCCCATATCCACAGCTATCGCGATAGGTACTGGGTGTCCCTTCGGCGCCGAGGGCCCAATCATCGTCACTGGAGGAGCGCTTGGCTCTTTCGTCGGACAGTTTCTCTCGACAACTGATGAGGAGAGAAAGATCCTCCTCTCGGCCGGCGCCGCTGCCGGCATGTCGGCGACTTTTGGTAGCCCAGTGTCAGGCGTCTTGATAGCAGTCGAGCTGTTGCTGTTCGAGTTACGCCCGCGTTCTCTCATCCCCGTGGCGGTTGCGAGCGCGATGGCTGCCGCGCTGCGAAGACTCTCTGCCGCCCCTTGGCCAATGTTCCCGATGCAGCCACTACAGAGTTCGGGAATGGCCGCCTTGGTATCGTACACCTTGATCGGCGCGATAGTGGGATTGGCCTCCGTCGGTGCGACTCGCGCCGTATATGCAGTCTCGGATACGTTTGCGAGATTGCCGATCCACTGGATGTGGTGGCCCGCTATCGGCGGCCTTGTTGTTGGCATCGTTGGTTACATTCTTCCCGAGACTATGGGCGTCGGCTACGTCAACATCGTCCGAATTTTCTCCGGGTCGCTCACCGAGAAAGCGCTCATCATGCTCTTCCTGCTGAAGTTTGTATCCTGGGCGGCAGCGCTCGGAAGTGAAACGTCGGCGGGAACCCTGGCCCCGCTGTTTGTTATGGGTGGCGCGCTCGGCGCGGCGCTGGGCGGAGGAGCCAATCTCTTGTTTCCACAGTTTGGGATCGATTTGCGAATCGCCGGGATAGTCGGAATGGCAGCCATGTTCGCAGGAGCTTCGCGCGCACTGCTCACGTCGATAGTTTTTGCCTTCGAGACTACCTTGCAGCCGCTTGGCCTTTTACCTTTGCTCAGTGGCTCTTCGGCGGCCTACATGGTTTCAAGCCTGCTGATGGAGACTACTCTAATGACGGAGAAGGTCGTTCGTAGGGGCGTGTTTGTTCCAACCGAGTATACCGCCGACTTTCTCACGCAGACCTTGGTTCGCGACGTCGCCAGCCGCGAGGTGGTCTCTCTTGCTGAGCATCTAACTTTAGCGGAGGTTCGGACCCGCATCACGCAAGGCTGGCCGGGCAGCAGTTATCAGGGGTTCCCGGTATTGAACGACCGCGAACAACTGGTTGGCGTAGTGACACGTCTGGACTTACTCGACCCGGCGCGAAAGCCGACAGAACTAGTTGGCGATCTCACTATCAGGAATCATGCTGTTATTTTCGAGGATAACACTCTCAGCGAAGCGAATGCGCTGATGGTTCGCGAAGGAGTGGGCCGCTTGCCGGTAGTGGATTACGATAACAATCGCAAGCTCATCGGTATTATCTCGCGCCGGGATATCATGTCGGCGCGCCATCGGCGAATGGAGCAGGAGTACGAACGTCAGCGGGGCATTCGCTGGTAGTGGCTTCCCGACTTCGCACGAAGCATGCAAGGAATCTCTCGCCTAAAGATGAATCCATTCAGCTTTGTTGACAGGTACGCCGGTTCAGCGCTATAAAAATAATGAATGGATTCATCTTTGAACGCAGGGCCGGTCGGACTCCGCGACCGGCAGAAGCTGGAGCGTGAGCGGCGTATCGTCCGCGCGGCCGAGAAATTGTTTGCCAGGAAAGGCTACGCCGATGTCGCGATGGAAGATGTCGCCGAGCGCGCGGGCCTCGCTGTCGGCACCATCTACAACTACTTCCCCTCGAAATCGGCGCTGTTGCTCGCGATCATCCGGCGTGAATCAGAATCGCTGCTTGCGCGCGGGCGTAAGATCCTCGACGACCCGCCGCGCGACGCGGTCGCGGCCGCGTGCGCGTTCACCGAGATTTTTCTCGACGACTTCACGCGTGACGACCGCCGCCTGTGGCGCGAACTGTTCGGCGCGGCGATCGCGGATCCGTCGGTCGTTGGACGACGCCTGTTCGAAGGCGACGCGCGGTTGGTTTCGCAGCTCGCAGCGTTGCTCGAGCAGTATCGCGGCAACGGCGTTCTCGCATCCGACATGGAACCCCTGCCCGCGGCCACCGTCATCTACGGCGTCTGCTTCACCTGGATGACCGCGTACCTTATGAACGAGCAAATCAGCGCCGAGATGGTGCGCCACGAAATCCGGCGCGGCACCGCGATCGCTATGCGCGGTCTGTTTCCGCGAGCTGAGGCGATTATTACCGGAGGAGACAAACTATGATCGAGATTATCGAAGGCCTTCCCGACAATGTAGTGGGAATACAGGCCAAGGGCGTAGTGACTAGAAAGGACTACCTTGAGGTGGTGATACCGGCAATAGAAAAGGCGCTGAAGGGAAACGCAAAGCTGCGGCTCTACTATGATCTCGGTTCGCAATTCACCGGAATCGATTTCGGCGCCGAATGGGAAGACTTCAAGCTCGGAATCGAACATCTCTCACGGTGGGAAAGAGCGGCCGTCGTGACCGACGTCGCCTGGATCAGGCATGCGGTGGGCGCTTTTCGCTTACTGATGCCCGGAGCGCTGCGAGTCTTCCCCTCCGACGAGGCGTCAGAGGCCCGGAAATGGATCGCCGCCGCGTAGGCTTTCCCCGCGCCCACGGATCGAAAAGGAAGAACCATGACTAACGACGATTTCATCCCGAATCAGTGGTATCCGATCCTGGACAGCTTGCAGTTGAAAACTCGCAAACCCGTCGGCGTCACGCGCCTAGGCGAGCGGCTGGTGTTGTGGCGCGATGGCGCCGGCGCTGCGGTATGCATGGCGGACCGCTGCCCTCATCGCGCGGCGCAACTAAGCCTCGGATGGGTCCGAGACGATTGCCTTGTATGCCCATTCCATGGACTGCGCTTCGATTCCGCCGGCCGATGCGTGCTGATTCCCGCCTACGGCGAAGGCCAGCTGGTGCCGCGTGGTTTCGATTTGCCAACGCGTCAGGTCCGCGAGACGCACGGTCTCATCTGGTACTGGTACGGCGAGTCCGCGCCCGCCGCGGAAATCCCGTGGTTCCCGGAAGCGCCGGATCCAAGTCCGCGAACCAGCTTCGTGCAGCGTGAGTATCCCGTCTCATATCTGCGCGTGATGGAGAACCTGGGCGACATGCATCACGTGCCATTCGTTCATCGAGCGACTATTCCCGGAGCAGGAGCTCGTGTCGAAGTGCAGGAAGCGCGGCTCGACGACGTTGTCATTCGAATGAAGGTCTCGCTGCATCACGAACGATCAGGCTGGATGCGCCCTACCTACAACTTCACTTATGCGATTCGTTTACCAACCCTCGCGACGATCGAGGTCGCCCGAGGGATACAGTTTGTCGCCAGCGCGACGCCGATCGATCGCGACCATACGTGGCTGTGGGCGCGATACGGACAGGACTATATTCCAGGATGGCTGGGCGGCCGAGTCATCGCGCGGCTGGCTGCGAAGTTCGATCTCGAGCTGGTGTTCACGCATCAGGACATGCGGATGCTCGCGAGTCAGCAACGCAACAACGCGGATTTTTCAACCTATCGTCTGTTCGAGGCGGATCGCGCGATCGCGTTGTATTTTGGTCTGCGCAAACAGGCTATAGACAACGCACATTCGCGGCTCAGTTCGATCAAACCTCGCACCGCTGCGGGCGAGTGAGAGGGTCGGCGCGATGGTGAAGTTTGCGTCGCTGGTGTGGAGGAAACTACGCCACAGTCCGCGGCGCACGATCCTCACCATCCTCGCGATTGCACTGGCGGCGTTTCCGTACTCGTCGCTATCGAGCCTTCCAACGATTATCCGCGGGACGTTGAGCACCCCCGATTCTTAACCAGAATACAGGCGGTCGGGGTAGGCTCACGCCAGAATTCTCCAGGTGAATAATCTCGCCGAATCCACAGCGCATCGTTCATCGAGAATCCGATCTTCGCGATCTTGTGCCCTTGATCGATATCCGCTGGATAGAATTCCCGATGCCGACGGCATCTGAAACGCTAAAGCCCTTCTGATGACTCAAGAAGGCGCTGAACCGTTGGCCGTAGAACCAGGCACCTATTACGTAGCTTGTGAGCAAAACCGTGAGAACGTCCAGCATCCAGCCGACTCCGAGCCATCGCGTGAGCAGCAACAGACCAACGATTGACGCTACAACGACAAAGTCGAGTATGATTGCCGCTAGGCCACACAGTCCCATTGCAACATTTGCTTTCATCTTCCTATCCTATAGATAGGACGCGAAAGCGCTGTCAGAGTTTCAATTCGGAAAATCGATTCTTATGCTCTCGAGAGGGGGTCGCTCAAAAAGATGCTGTAAACACGAATGCTATCGACGTGACGCCGCCCGCGTCAGTTCCGAAAGGAACAAACGCAACTCAAGTCGATAAGCATCGATCGGCCGAACAAATTGGCGATAAAATGCACAAATGTGCAGTGCGGAACCATTGGACATGCAAGTGCGCGATTCCTCGACTCGTGAAGCTTCTCTTCATGCTTTGGGCTGACACAGTCTAATCATTCCGCAAACGCTTCGCCTTCTTGTGGTACACCGGTCTTGGGCAACAGGAACAAGAAGGGCAGTACCGCAACCAGCATCACTGCCATCAGCCAGAAACAATCGTTGTAGGCCATCATCGTTGCCTGATTGTTGACAATCTGGCTGAGCATCGCGAGGTCCGATCGACGGCTGGGCGTCGACGCGACTCCGTAACCGCTGAGAACACCTCGAAACTGGGCGTCAGTCGATCGAAACACGGGATTGGTACCACTGACTGCACCGACCAGCTCCGACCGATGAACCTGTGAGCGGCGCGCGAGCATCGTCGCCAGCATCGCGTATGCGATATTACCGGAAACTCGCCGCGACAATGTGAACAGGCTCGAGGCCCCGGTCATTTGAGAGCGCGCTACGGTGCTCAGTGACACCGTGCTCATCGTCACCATCGAAGCGCCCATACCGATTCCAGTCATCACCAGGATCGGCAGAAAGTTGGCGAAGCTGACAGTGAGCGTGAAATGACTGAGCTGCCGGTAACCAAGGACCAAGGCAACTATGCCTATGGCGATCAGAATTCGTGGACTTACGTAATTGTATAGGCGACCGACCACAGGCATCGTCAGCAGCATTGCTACAGCGCGGGGCATCAGGACCATTCCCGCCTGGTACGCCGGGTAGTTGAGTAAAGTCTCGGTAAATTGCGGCAGCAGGAAACTCGATCCAAAAAGAGCAAAGCCGACTACCATCCCGAGGCTCGAGCCCACGCTCAGCGGTACGTTGCGAAACAAGCGGAGGTTGATTACCGGTTCGTCGGTGTAGAGTTCCCACACGACCAGCGCCACCAGCGCGGCCGAGGCGACGACGGAGCCCACGACGATCCAATGGTTAGAGAACCAGTCGACCTCTTGGCCGCGCTCGAGGACGACCTGCATCATCGTGAGTCCCACGGTCAGCAGGCCGATGCCGGTCCAGTCGATGCGCGCGACGCCGCGCTTCAAGTACGAAGGGTCGTGCACGAACGTGCTGACCATCATCAGGCCTACGATGCAGAACGGCACGTTGATGTAGAAGACCCACTGCCAGCCATAGTTGTCGACCAGCCATCCTCCGATGACCGGTCCGATCGCCGGCGCGAGTACGACGCCCATGCTGTAAACTGCCATCGCCATGCCCTGCTCAGCGGGCGGAAAGGTCTCGCGCGCGATTGCCTGCGAGCAGGGCATCAAACTTCCGCCACCGATGCCCTGGATTACGCGATAAAAAATCATCTGCGTCAGGGTCTTCGAGGTGCCCGCCAATACCGAGCCGACCGTGAACAGGATCATCGAGGCGAGGAACAGCCGCTTGCGGCCAAGCAGCGTGGTCATCCACGCCGACATCGTGATCATGATGATTTCGGCGATGCTGTAGGCTGTCGAAACCCAGGTGATGGTCAGCAGGTCCTGGCCGAAGGTACCCATCATGTGCGGCATCGCGACGTTGACGACCGTCGCGTCCATGACCGAGAGGAAGGTGCCGATCATCACGGACGCGGCGACCAGCCACTTGCCGGCGGACGTTGGCTCGCTGTCCGCGGACGGGCCACGCGACAGCACTCGCGCAATCGGATTTACCACTCGGATACCTTGCTAATCGGGAGTTACCGCTTGCCGCTAGCCTCTGCAAGAACGGATCAAGGGCATCTGGTCAGTCGAATCCATCGTCTAACCTTTAGTTCAACGATACACCCGCGCGTTTTTTGAAGCCCGCGAGTATTGCATCGGCGAGTGCGCCGTAGTTGCCGTCATAATGATGAGCGCCATTCCGGCGGAACGTTTCGGCGCCTAGCTGCGCGAGCGCAGGACAGGCAGTATCGGTCTCGTCCTGGCCGTAGAAGCACTGGATCAGGTGCGGCGGAATTTTTGTTGCTTGCGGTAACACTGGAAGTGCGTCCGCCCCGGGCGGTTCGCCCAGCCATCCGCGGACAGAGATTTCGAAATCTGCGGATTTCGAGAGTCCCAGCAGAGAGATCAGAACCACGTGCTCACGCAAGCTCGGCGGCAGAAGGTTGTAGGCGAACGGCATCACGTCGGCGCCGAATGAATAACCGATCAACGCTACTTTGTCGGCGTGCCATTTCGTCATAAACGTCTGGATCAGCGCGGCGACGACATCCGCGGTCTGCTGCGGCGTCTTCTTGCTCCAGAAGTATCGAAGAGTGTCCAAGCCAACGACCGGTACGCCTTGCTGCTGCATATCCTCCGCGATGGTCTTGTCGAGGTCGCGCCATCCGCCGTCACCCGACAGGAGCACCGCCATCAGCTCCGAGGGATGGCCAACCGGCAGCTCGGCGAGTGGCAACCCGGAGATATCAACACGCTTCAGAACATTTCCGGGAGCATTGGTAACCACGGGCTGAGGCCTAGCGAGATGCGGCCCGATCAACGATCGCAGGGCGTCGCCAATCGTCATACTGGGCGGCAACTCGTGCAGATCGATCGGCGCACCCTCGTGACGCAGTCTCATCGTGTATTTGCGATCCGCTTTGTGGACCTTCGGTGTCAATCCGACTATCCAGAAGCCGGGTAATTTTTTTGGAGCACCGTAGCTAAATCCGCCTCTGCGCGCCGTCGTGGGCAGGTCGGAACAAATTGGGCGTCTGCTCGCGATTGTCTCCGCAGGATCAAGCGACACAGCACCCGCAATGGTGACCGCCGGAGCCTGGATCAGGTTCATCTCAGCAAGCGTCCCGCCTTCGCCGACTCCTGCGACGATCGGCGTCACGTAACTTTGAAGCCGGCGCTCTCTCTCCAGCTGGCGGGTGAGCATTTCAGTGTCGTAAACCAGCCAATGGCACTTCTCCTTGAGCTTATCGAGCCTCTTCAAATATTTTCTACTATCGATCTCGGCGACCAACGCTCCGCCTTTCGCCATCGCTCGTGCGGCAGCCTCATCTGCCTTCGACAATCCCTTGCGGCCGGAAAAATAGATCACGACCCCGCGAGCTTCACCTGTCGACTCGGCTAGTTTGACGCTGCCATAGCGGCCTGGCTCGAACGCGTGCGCGGTCGAGGCACAGAGGCAAATGGCAGCAGCGATGAAAGCGAGGGCACAACGCAGACCTGTCATGTCGCGGAGGAACCTCGCCTGTATCCGCTGGCGAGCGCTGCCACGTCCGCTAGCGTGATGAACGGACCGGCTGCGCCTGATGCCGCAAGATACCGAGGTTCCCAGACCGGGCGGAATTTATTCTTGAAGCTGCGCAGGCCCTGAAAATTGTAAATGGGTTTGCCATGCTCCCATACCAGGCCCGCCAGACGATGCCATCGTGACGAAAGCGGGGTGCGCGCGATTCCCGCCAGCGGCGCCATCCCAAGGCTGAGCCGCTTGAAGCCCCGCGCTTTCAACTCCAACGCCAGCTGCGTGAACAAGCACTCCATCGTGCACGGTGGCGCACCCGGCACCTGCCGCATAAGTCCTACTGTAGCTTCGGTCTGCAGATCCGTTGTCATGAAAGTGACGAACGCGATCGGCTTACCATGTTGCGATAACAACGCTGCCGACTGAGCCTCCACGAACCTTGGCTCGAAGCCCGCTACCGAGAAACGCCGTTCGACGGTATGATGCGTGGCGAGCCATCTATCCGAGATCTGACTCAGGACGTCATGTTCTAGGCTTACGTGTCGTGGCGGCAGAATCTGGAATGTCAGTCCTTCCCGCTCACCGCGCTTCAACGCCTGGCGCAGCCCATAGCGCTCGGAACCTTCAAGGCAGAACTGCTCAAGATAAATGCTGGCCTCTTCGCCGACCTTCACGACTCTAAGGCCTGCATCGAGGTACAGCGGCAGGCTATCGGGACGAACTTGATAGAAAGCTGCGCGTCCGCCGTGTTTGTCGGCCAGTTCGACGAAGCGCCAAACCAGTTCCGGCCATTCCTCGCAGCGTCCCACGGGATCGAACAGTGCAACCCAGCTCCTGCCCCGCTTGGCATACATAAGGAACGAGTTCCCCGTGCCGGAAAACAGAAAGCTCTTGTCCCCCATCAGGGCCAGCGTCGCAGCACTGCACACCTGGCGTCGAATTACATCCGTCGCGCGCGATAGGTCTTGTTCCGAAGGAGGCTCGACACGGCCGGGCGCCGTCCGCAGCAACTGCCAGAGCGAAATGCCGAGCGCCAGAATCGACGCGCCGAGAATCGCCCGCAGCGACCTGGATGCCTGTGCGTCGAACTCGAACTGCCACCATATCTCCCGCCGATACGCGACATCACGAAAGGCGAACAGCAGAATACCGATCGCGCACGCGATCACGACGGCAATCGCGATGAACCAGCCCAGCCTGAACGGCTGATGCATGAACGCCGCGGGGCGAGTGAACTGGCGTCGCGTCGCGAGCAGAAGACATACCAGAAAAACGATTGCCGCGGTCTCGCCGAACGCGAGTCCCTTGATCAGACTGAACTCAACGTCGGCCAACGCGACGATCAGCGCCAGCCACCACGCACCATCGAGGCGATGATATAAGCCGCGCGCGACGAACAGCAGAAGAACGCCGGCCAGAGTGGCGAGCAAGTGCGAGATTTCTACAGCCCAGAGCGGCAGAACACCTTGCAACTCCGCCAGTCGCCAATCCAGCGCAGGCGTCGCGCCCGACACAACCAAGATGATGCCCACCGCGAAGGTGACGGCGCTTAGAAAAATTGGCGCGAGCAGTTCGGCTCCCAGCGAAACCCGTTCCCCTGCTTTCGAGCGAAAACGGCCCGGCACGCTCCTCAGTTCCAATCCCGCCAATGACGCTGCGGCGAGCAGTAGCGGCAGCACGAAGTACACGCCGCGATAGATCAGCAACGCAGCGACCACGTCGTTGGGAGCGACGAAGTGTCTCAGCGCGAGGAAGATGACGACGTCGAAGACTCCAAACCCTCCAGGAACCCGGCTGATTACTCCCAGCGCGATTGCCGCCGAAAACACCGCCGCAAAACTGAAGAAGTCGATCTGTGCGTGCGGCAGCAAAAACCAGAATGCCGCAGCCGCAGCCGCCAGATCGATCGTGCTTGCCACAAGCTGAAGGAGCGTGATCGTAAGCGAAGGCATCGCGATCGAAAGCCGCCCGATCGCGACCGGCTGCCGCCGCGATGAACGGAGCAGCAGCGCGAGCAGGATCGCGAGCAGCACCGCGGCGCCGGCGCATCGAATCAACGTGATCGAAGCAGGCAACAAGTGCGCTATCGGATTCCCCGCGAGCATCAGGCTTAGAGCTGCGAACGCAGCCAGGCCAATGCCAAATGCCACGTTGATAAAAAGCATGACGCGCGCGGTCTGCTCAGGGCGGACGCCGACCGCGCCATACACGCGATCGCGAACCGCATCAGCGGTCAGCGCCTTGAAGCTGATGGCGTTGCCGAGTGCGGAGCCGCAGAACGATGCGAGCAGCAGGGCCGGCGTCGATACTTGCACGCCGACATAACTCAACGCGCACAGATCTCGAGCGACCAGCGCCAGGTAGCTTACCGCAGTCAGCAGAATGGAAATCCAGACAAGTCGATGTGGGGTCGCGCGAAGCGCCTGCGTCACTCCGTGATAGTCCAGGCCGCGTGACAAACCGTTCAGAAGGACGAGCAGTAGGGCACACGCGGCGAGCGCGGCAATAGGACCGGCGATACGCCGCAGAACCTTCGCGCGACTGGTCAGCCAACGAGTGGTGTTTTGCAGTTCTTTGTCCATGGGCGGCAGCGTCTGCGTCTTTTGATCAGGAAGCGTCTCTCGCGTCAGTGAATGCGGAGTTGCGTTGAGTAATAGATGCGTCGTCGATGATTTGGGCCAGCGTCCAGCGAGACGATTGCGACGACATCGGTGCGCGCGCGACAACCGCCCATTCTTCCTCTCTCACCATGAATTTGTGGGCTTCGGTCATGAGCTCCGGTGCTGCGGCGAGACTTGGATTCTTAAAGAGCAGCGCGCGTACGCGAGCGCGATCCGAAGCAATCCTGGTCTTCAGGCTCAAGCTGCAGCGCCCAGCCTGCCACGCCATCAACTTGTCCACGAGTCCCGCCAATGATTCGATCACAGTGCGTCGAACCGAGGTTCCCACGCTCGAGATTTCCTCCGCAATGCCGATCGGATCCAGTTCGTCAAACTGTCGGGACCGAGCCGCGGCTGCCTGCGCCCGACACCATCCATAGTGATCCTCATCGGAATCGTCAGTTTCGTCGTCGGGATTTGTTGCGGCGCGAAGCTTTAGCCGGGTAATGCGAAGGCTGAGCCGCATGAGGGCAAGGGCCTCAGTTTCCGCCTCGGGTTCATCAGTGGTGACCAGCACGAGATCCGAAGTTAGTACCTCGTGCAAAGCTGCTTTCTCCCCCAGAATCAGCATCGCAGCAAAGCGAGCCCGTCTGTACAAACTCCTCCACTCAAGCTCGATCAGTCCCGCAAGCGAGGGCGATCGGTAGAGGGTATCGTCAATTATGAACCTTGCCGATTCGATTTCAGAGCGCCGAGCCGGACTGTGATACTGCGAGCCGGCGTTCCAAATCGTCAGATGAGTCAGGAGTTTCTCAACAGCTTCCCTCATTGGGTTCGCATCGTTCACTCCCGCACTTTCTTCGAGCTCATCTCCGACAGCATCCCAGTCGATTTCATGGATCCGGCGATCTAACAACACGAGTTCGGTCGCCTTGCTCCAGGCGTATAGATCTCCTTCGTGAAGCCTTCCGTTTGCTTCATCTTTGTCCGACATTGCGGTCTCTCCCCAAGGGGTCGATTCCGCGCGGCTGGATAGCATCCAGTCTACGCGACGGTCGGTTTCGGATATCCGGCGATCGTGGGCATGAACCGGAGGCTCATAGCTCGGCGATATCCCGCGAAACGCGATTTAGTGAGAGAGCTAAATTCTTAGACGACAGAGACGAGCAAGAGAAAAGGAAGTCACGGTTGCCAACAGGAAAATACTCACCGAGAAATGTGAGACACGACGCAAGGGTGCATCAGACACTCTCCCGAACGAACCCGGAGGCGCGGACTCCTCTTGCAGAGAGAGCGAGCAAAGGTTCTCCTCAAACGGCAGAGCTCTGCTTTGACGCCGGCCACTGCGCAGTGGGAGATTGAAGACAGCGCGCGCCGAATCGCCTTTCGTCGTCCCACTCGGCGCAAGCGCGCCGGGCAATGCGCAAGTGATTGCGAGGAACGACATAAGCAGCCATATGCCCACCGCCTTCATGTTCTTTAACTTTATCTCCAATTTTCGTTCAGAGCGAACCCCGGTACCGATATTTTAAAGTGCCCTCAATCTGGCTCCGTAAATGAATCTTTTCTGACTAATCAAAAAATTGAACATTCGAGGCAATCGGATCGTCACATGAAATAGGTGCCCGCGCAGAGGCCGCGACCAGTCGCGCGATCTCTGTCACCCCAAAAAAAGAGGCGACCGGTACCGGCTCGCCGTGGCATCCGAACCTCATCCCGCGCAAGCGCACATGAAGGAGGTAGCGTATGCCAACAGGAGATTGTGTTTCGGTCCGCCACGTAACTGCTGCGATGGTCGCGATCGCACTCGCGATTGCGCTCGCGGTCCCCGCAGGCGCCGCAGTAAAACCGGGCGATGTCGTCACGGCGCAAAACGCCTACAAGGTGAAAGACCTTGTCTCGCCCGGCGTTTACTACAAAGTCACCCGCGGCATGAGTATGGACATCGTGCCGACCTCAACCATCCAGTGGCCGCCGCCGTTTCGCGACGCCACGGAAAAATATGCCGACCAGGTGCGGCTCTCCCCCAATGGCCGCTCGCTGGTCAACTACGTTGCCGGGCAACCGTTTCCGTTTCTCGATCCGAACGACCCGAACGTCGCAACCAAGATCATGTGGAACGCCGCGTTCCGGCCCATCACGTCGGACGACTACGACCTGCGTTATTACGATTGCGACGACGTGTACGAGGGACTCAATAAGCCGTACAACGTGATCGACTACTTTCAGATCGGACACTACGCCGGTTACGACGAAGTCGGACGCACCGAAGTCGATCCGATCCCCATCGACCCCGATTTTAAGACCACAGGGCGCTATTGGATGTTCGCCCTTTACCCGATTCTCACACCCGAGAATCTGCGCGGCTCCGGGTTCATTCGGTACCGCTACGCAAACCCAACCAAAGCCGACGACATCTGGCAATGGACTCCTGGAACGCGGCGGCTGCGACGCTTGAACGAAGGAATTATGAGTGACGCTGCTGTAGGCGGCGGAAATCCGACCTCGTTCGATCCTGATCACTATTCGGGCTTCAACGCCAAGGTCGAGGAATACAACTACAACCTCCTTGGCCAGAAGACGATGCTGGCGTCGGTGAACGCCAAGCATTCACCGGAGGTCACGTGCTCAACCGACGGCGGTGCCAGCGCGTGTCCCGAGAATTGGGAGATGCGCCAGCTCTACCTTGTCCAAACCTCGCCGCGCGTCTCGGTCAACAGTCAGGCGCTGCACTCAAAGTCGATCCTCTATATCGACGGCGAGATGTGGTTCGAACCTTACGTGGACGAATACGACCCGAACGGTCAGCTTTGGCAGAATCACATCTACTGGCTGACGTATCGCGACCGACCGGTGCCTGATGCGCGCATAGCGATCTATCCCTTCAAGCGCGAATTTGTGGTGGGCGCCGCCGCGACCGACGTGCAGTCCGGCATGACCACAATGTGCTATCTGCCAGGGCAGAGTACGCCCGAGCACGAGTGCTGGTACATCAACATGGGAGGAGTGGACCGCGACTTCTTCACGACCAACGCGATGGTCCGCGCCGCTCCATAAGTGTTCGAGCCGTTTAATGACGGCGGAACAGGATGATCCGGCCGCTTGCATCGGTGCCATAGATAGCGGCATCCATGCGGGCGGCCTCGAGCGCGTCGCATCGGGACGACATTGTCAAGGTTCGACTCTTCCGAACATTCCTGCCGTCAATGAGCCAACAAAATCAGGCCGGAGACCATTATTGTTTCTGAGCTTTCGTTTCGCTCGCTGGATTGAGATAACAACCAAAGCGAAGTGAAATCTGTGCAACGCATAGGGAGGAACTGGAACGCGCGTTTCAGGTCCGACCAAATCGAGTACGACGGACGGCGCCGCTCCGGTCTTCAAATTTCAGCCGGCGTTCATAGAGCGACTTCAGGAACTGGTCGCGGAGCGCGGCGCCTCGGTCACTCTGGCGTGGGGCATCCCAAAACAACTCTCCTCATCAAGGTATAGGTCTCCGAAATAATCCTCGTCGGCCACGAGGTTTAATTATGACCTATCGTCGGCCACGAGGTCCGAGAAAAGCCTCGTCACCCACGAGGCTTGACCCTCGAACTTAGTCACGCTGCTCGGGGTCAGGATGTCACGCTGCCTGTCACGCTGAAATCGCCAAAAATGGGCCTTCAAACGCCCTAAAACGTGCGATTCAATAGGTGTTTCTTGAGGTTTGATCATTTTGTGACGCTGCTTCCGGCTTGGCGCTATTCGGCGCGTGTTGCCGCCCTATAGCCTAACGATTGCTCGCGATCACGATGTCACGCTGGCCTTCGCGGCCCTCGCGTTCACCCGGCCGCGCCGAGCGCCGATAACCTTGGAAAATCGCGGCTGTCCGGGGTAGTCCGCCCTGGTCCGGGGTAGTCCGGGTAAAGTTGCCGCCCTGATCAAAGCAAGAGTACGTGGACACTCACTCCGGATTGTAGGGAAGCACTACCAGACTGTGTGGCGGATGACGCAGTCTGGCGCGAACTGCTCTCCGGGGTCAAATTCCCTGATCATCAGGGAAAATACAGGGAATTTCTTCGTTTTCGACTCGGAGAAGCCTCTGAGACGGCCGAATTACATCGGATCTGTAAGGATTTTTTCGGCAAATTCCCTACTCAACCGAACAGGGAATTATTTTACGGGAACAGGGAATTTTAAACACGAATCAGGGAAACTCCTCGCGCGAACGAGCGCATCGCGAAAATCAACTCTTCTCGGGTGTGGCTCGAGTATTGAGGAGCGACACCCAAAGAGCCGAGCAGCCGCAGATCGAGAAGCGTCCGTGCTAGTCCGAACCCGACTATCCACGCATCGAAACTCATGCACACGCGCCTGAACGTCTCGCTCGGTACATGCCGAATCACGTACATCCCCAGTGGAAGTCCCAGCAGCACAGCCGGAGCGATCGGCATAAGCAGGTGAATGCTTCGCGAGGTGAAGAGCCCGAGGAAACCGTATACGATCGCGGTAGTCGTGGTCTCGACGATGCGCACGGTTCCGAGCGCCGCGCGAAATTCGTTCTTTCCGACGCCTTGATTGTTGAACATCAGCGCGAGCGGAGGTCCGGAGATCGTCGTGGTCGAGTAGAGCACTCCGACCCCCAGCCCGAGCGGAACCCCCACCGCGCGCTCGGCATGAATCGGTCGCCGGTAGCCGGCTGCCTGCGAGAGGATGAGTGGAAGCAAAACAACATACGTCCAGAACTTGAGCACGCCCGGGTTCGCACTGGTCAGCAGATAGCTGCCGATGAGGATGCCAGGAATCAAGCCGACGATAATGGGCATGGCGCGCCCTCGCGCCGCTGCCAGACTCTCGCGGTTCGTCACCACCAACCAGGAGTTGATCGCCAGTTCGATCAGAACAAGTGCCGGGCTGAGGATTCTGTTCGGGAAGAAGAGCAGCGCGAGCGGAACCGTCAGCGACGAAACCCCGTAACCGAGCGCCCCATTTACGGTCGCCGCCAACAATGCGACTCCGAACAGAGCCAGAAGAGCGCCTTCTGTGCTGGCCATCTCAAACCCTCAATTAGTCTACTTAGCAAGCCTTATAAGTCATATATATTCTTTTAGGCAAGGGCACATCAGCCGACGGTCCGCCCTCAAGAGTATTTCTCGGCCCTTTTTCGGAGTTTTTGGTAAGCGCGGGGGCACCGCGAGTGAATCCACGCCTGGGAGATCAGCTTACTCGGTACCGCGGCGCTTCAATTCGTGCCTTTCCGGACGCATGCACCCTTCTAGACCGCGCCGCAGCGGGACGTTACTCAGCGGCGTATGTGAATTGTTCCCTGACTCAAGCTTTTGAGGTACGGTCCGCAAGGGGAGAACTCATGCTGTTTCACTCGATGAGAAGGCACCGCTCAACGCAGGCCAGCTGGAGAAATTTGAGAGAATTGCGTCCACGGTTCCCGGCGATTGCAAGCGGCTGCTCTCGCCTAGGATCGAGTATCAAGCCGAGTGGCTTGGTTTGCGTGCGACGCTTCTCAAACCTAGCTCAGCGCCAGCATAGTGTCCCTTCGAAGTCTTAGGCGGAGGGTCGCTCTATGTTGAGCCGCGAACCTACCCGAGTCGTACGCGATTGGGCTTGTGACAGCCGCCGGTGGTCCAACTACAAGCCACGCGAAGGCGATGTAGTGATAGCCACGGCGCCCAAGGTCGGGACCACCTGGATGCAGCAGATCGTAAACCTGCTGATTTTCCAATCGGCGCAGCCGCGCACGTTGGGGGCATTGTCACCCTGGATTGACTGCCGGTTCAGAATGCCGATCGACGAGGTGCTCTCTACTATCGAGACGCAGACTCACCGGCGCTTCCTTAAGTCTCATTTGCCGTTGGACGCGCTGCCAGTCTATGACGAGGTAAGGTATATCCACGTCGCGCGTGACGGTCGCGATGCGTGCATGTCGCTGCTAAATCACAACAACAGCTTCGTTCCGGAAGCTTACGAAGTTTTCGATAAGATTGGCCTAGCGGACGAAACCATAAAGCGGCTTTATCCTCGACTGCCGAAGACCGAGCGCGAATTTTTCCTCTATTGGATCGATAACAAGCAAGACCTGCCCACGAGGATGTCGGCTGGCTTCTTCAGCCTGGAGCGCTCGTTCTGGACCGAACGGCGACGATCCAACCTGCTCATGGTCCACTACAACGATTTGAAAGCTGATCTTGCCGGCGAGATGAAGCGGATCGGGGACTTCCTCGGCATAACCACACCGGATGCCCGGTGGCCGCAGCTGGTCGAAGCTGCCTCATTCGAAGCGATGAAGCGCGACGGGGAAACGCTGCTGGCCGGCAGTGAGCGCCAATTCAGGGGCGGTCACCAGACCTTTCTCTATCGAGGCACCAATAACCGTTGGCGTGGTGTCCTAAGTGACGCTGACCTCGATCTCTACGAACGCACGATCAATACGGAACTGTCGCCCTCTTTGATACGCTGGCTGACCGAAGGCAAATTGGGTGCCGGCGATCCAAGGTCGTCCTCCGATTAGCCTTCCGGTTTCTCTGACAAACGACAGCTAATTGTTCTGTTTAACCGGCAGGCATTTACGTTATACGGTGTGCTCGCCTGCGCCTTGTCCCTACCAAAAACTCCGAAGGCGTTGAAAAGTCTGGTGATTTATTTCGGTCGGCCGTAGTGTCGCCTGCATGCACTCACTCTTTTTGGAACTCTTCACATGGCTCACCTGTCGGTTTCGCGGCCGCGTAGAATTGGAGCTCGAGGTCATCGCGCTCCGCCACCAACTCGCCGTCCTCCGCCACCAACTCGCCGTCCTGCGCCGCCAACGGCCGGGACGCACCCGGCTTTTCTCGATTGATCGCCTGATTTGGGTCTGGCTCTACCGGCTGTGGCCGCGATTTCTGAAGGTGATCGTAGTGGTTAAGCCGGCCACCGTGATTCAATGGCATCGGCAAGGCTTTCGGCTCTACTGGCGCTGGCGGTCAAAGTCAGGACGGCCCGCAATCAATCGCGAAGTTCGTGATCTGATCCGGCAGATGGGCAACGCCAACCCGCTCTGGGGTGCTCCGCGCATCCGTGGCGAGTTGCTCAAGCTCGGCATCGAGGTCAGTCAAGCCACGGTCGCAAAGTATATGGTGCCAAGGCGCGGCAGGCCTTCGCCGACCTGGCGGAGCTTCTTGCGCAACGAAGCGATCGGCATCGCCGCGATCGACATGTTCGTTGTGCCGTCTGCGACCTTCCGGCTATTGTTTGTAATGCTCATCATGGCCCACGACCGTAGGACGATTGTGCGCTTCGATGTCACCCAGCATCCGACCGCAGGCTGGTTGTCGCGCCAAGTGACCGAAGCGTTTCCGTGGGATACGGCTCCTCGCTTTCTGCTGCGCGACCGTGACGCCTCGTACGGCTCAATCTTCCGCAAACGGGTCGAGGCAATGGGCATTACTGAAGTCCTAACCGCGCCACGATCGCCATGGCAGAACGCCTACGTCGAGAGAGTCATCGGTTCGATTCGGCGGGAGTGCTTGGACGAAGTTGTCATTTTCAACGAGCGCCATCTCCGCCGCGTTCTTTCATCATACGTTGACTATTACCACCGCACTCGGACGCATCTTTCACTGGACAAAGACTGTCCGCACTCGCGATCGATCCAGCCGCCGCGGAATGGACGAATCATCGCCGTTCGACAAGTCGGCGGGTTGCACCGTCGCTACGAACGCCTCGCGGCGTAACTCGTCTCACACTGACCTTTGATTTGGTCGCAGCGAATGCTGCTGTCTTATCCACGCATTTCCTGATTGAAGCCTGCCATCATATCCGGATGGCAGTCGGGGCCGCGATTTAGCTCGTAGCCGGTCCCGTTCGATCGCGGCGAACGATGTTGATATCGTCGGACTGATTCAAACTTTGGTCCAGATTGAATTTTCAGTAAGCACAGGCGGCTTTGGCAGCGTCGCTGTGGCCAAGACCCGAATTCTTCAGGGCAGCCATCTCGATATCGCTGGCCTGTCAAAGGGAAAACATCTGTTCCAGTGCTGCATCCATCCCTGGATGCGCATGGAAGTTGACGTGAAGTGATTCGCCAGGGAGCATCTGCGTGCACCACCCCCGCTCGCGGGTGCTCCCAATCTTCCGCGCTTCCGAAGAGCTGCTCCCAAGCGCTAAAAATCGGTCCGCCTGTTAGTGCCACTGTCCACGACGCGGTATGCTCTCCAACAGCAGGTCAAAGTTTCATTGCTGACCAAACTGAAAGGAGACTGATCATGAGCACAACAAAGTTGATCACAATGTACTTGTCGCCCTGGTCCGACGAGGCAGATCTTTGTGAGCACTCCTATTCGTTAAGCTCGTCGAGCAGGGTCTTGGCATCCTTCAGGTCGGGGGTATCGAAGCCCTCCGTGAACCAGTTGTAGATCTCGGCCAGCATCGTGCGCGCCTTGTCCTTCTTGCGCTGCTTCGCCAGCAAGCGCGCGAGACTCGTCGTCGCGCGCAGCTCCCATGACTTCGCGTTCCGCTTGCGCGCAATTTCGATCGCGGTGCGAAAACATTTCTCCGCCTCGGCGGCATTCGATGCGCGCTGCACTAGCAGCAGATCGCCTTTGAGCCGATGCACCTCAGCCTCACAATGCCGTTGGCCGGTCCTATCTGTGATCAACAATGACTCTTCAATCGTGCGGAGAGCTTCCTCGAACTGGCCGGCCTTTCCCAGAGCGGTCGCTATCAGGGCTAGATGATAGGCGGCTGCGACCTCGAAGCCGGCTGCTCTGAGCTCCGACAGATGGTGTTTCATCCGTATGATTCCGCCATCGAGATCGCCGGCCAGTACATCCGCCCAGCCGAGATAGATCTCGCTAAGCGCGCGGCCAGCCGCGTAGCCCGATTCGGTCGATAGCGCCAATCTTGCTTCCGCTCTCACCCTCATCTGATCTGGTTCGCGGCGGAGCTCGAAAGTGTAGGTGGCGTATCCGTGAATGTCTGCCAGCATCGTCTTGAGCCCGGTATGCGCGATCGCGGTAGCGACATTCACTCGTTCGCGTGCTCTATCGGGATAACCCAGGAACCACAGGTTCCATCCCGAGAGCGCGCGATTGTTTTGTCGAGGACCTTGGCGCCACAGCGTCGTGCGGGCTTCGGGAATTTGCGTGGCGCGATGCGGCGTCGGAGCGGCTGCAGGCTCGGGCATGGATTCCAGCAGCATCCAGGCCTGGTCGAAGTCCTGGGCGGCGATCTCGAAATCGCCCGAGTACATTCTTGCTAACGCCCAATAGGTCCTCGCGTCCGCAAAATGTTCCGTGCTCCCGTGTTCCTCCGCGAGTGCAACCAGCTCGGCGGCTAGTTCGCACGCCTTGCGCAGGTCGGGACGGGTCAGATGGACGAACAAGTTTTCATAGAGCGCGGCCCACGTCTGTTGCCACGAGATTCCGGGCCTCCGGCTAAGCAAGATTGCGCGCGTAGACGACTGCTCGACTTCGAGCGAGGCAAGGCCCTTACTATCTCCAAGCGGCCAGGAACCTGCGTTTCTGAGGTCCAACTCCAGCCCTGCGCGCCGGTCGTCGTCGGGTAGTTCGGCGAGCAGTTCGAGGCCGCTCTCGAACTGCGCGAGCGCTTCGGCATTAGACCCGAGGTCCGCGAACCGCCGGACCGCGCGCAAGCAATATTTCACCGCCTTACCCGGATTGCCGCCGCGCGCGTAGTGGTGCGCAAGTTCAGCGACGTGGTCGTCCGGGCTCCTGCCATATATCGACTCCGACGCGGCGGCGCAGGTCCGCTCAATCGCGTCGGCTACTTCGAGATGAAGCTGCTGACGCCGCGCCGCCGACAAAGCGGCGAGGACGGATTGGCGAATAAGCTCGTGGGAGAACTCGAACCGGGCCTTTGGACTGTCGGCGAAGGAGAAAACCAGACCAGCCTTTTCGGCTTCCTCGACGCGCTCCAGAATCGAATCCTCGGCAGCGCCGCTCGAAGACTGAAGAATTTCAAAACTGAATAAGCGTCCGATCACCGCCGCCGTCGCGAGCATCTTCTGTGTCAGGTCGCTGAGCCGCGCCAGTCGCCGCGCGACGACCAGCCGCACTGTCGGCGGCGCGTCCAGCTCGGCAATCTGGAGCTTGGAGCGAAACTGGCCGGCCGAATCGTACAGCCGATTTTCCTCTTCCAGATGGCGGAACAGTTCCTCGATGAAGAAAGGATTGCCTTCGGTCTCGGCGAATACCTCGCCAACCACCACGGCAGGCACCGATTTCCCGCTCAGGCTCTCGAGCATCGCGGCCACCCCGTCGCGCGGCAAGCCTTTCAGCCTCACGCGAGTCGCAAGTCGGCGCCGCAGTAAATCTTCCAGCGTCTTTGCCAGTGGGCGACTGGCACTGAGCTCAGCGTCGCGGTAGGTGCCAATCACCATCAGAGGCAAATCGGATAGCCGCTGCGTCAGGTGATCGAGCAGCGACAATGTCGAATCGTCGGCCCAGTGAAGATCTTCGAGAATCATCAGAGTCGGTCGCTCCGAAGCGATTCGAGCAACGAAGTCGAAAAAGCAATTGAACAAATGGCGCCGCGCTTGAGCCGGCGGCAAATCGAGCGGTGGTGGAAGTTCGGGAAGGATGCTTTTGAGTTTAGGCAGCAAGCGCGCCAACTCAGGCCCCTGATCTCCCAAGGCGGTGCGCAGGCTGTCCGGATCGGGTGCGCGATCGATAAAGTCTTCCAGGATTTCCACGAACGGCAGATAGGCGACGGCTTCGTCGTGCTCGGAGCAATGCCCGACCATTATCGCCATTCGCTTTGCGTCAGCCGCGGCCGCAATCTCGTCCGCCATCCGTGTCTTGCCGACGCCCGGTTCGCCTGAAATCAGGACCAGACGCCCGCGCCGCGAAGCCGCATCGTCGAGTACGCTCAGCAAGGCGGCGAGCTCGCGCTCGCGCCCGACCATCCCACGGGGCGGCCGAGCTCGAATTTGCGCCGCTCTACTTGTCTTCGGTGCGCGAATCTCCGCGACGAATCGATAGCCCCTGGCCGGCACCGTAACGACGAATCGCGGCGCCTCAGGATCGTCGCTCAACGCCCGCCGGACTTTTCGTACCGCGGTGTTGATGCTGTTCTCGCTATCGACGAAGACGCCCTTGCCCCAGACGCGCTCCAGAATTTCCTCGCGCGTTACGATCTGCCCGCGCCGGTTGACCAGCAAGAACAACAATTCCAGCGGAATGCGCTCAAGCTTCACCACAACGCCACCGCACCGAAGCTCATGGGCGCTCCGGTCGAGCTCAAAGTCGTCGAATTGAACTATTTCGAAGGCCACCTGAATAACAACCCTGTGGGCTGGCACCGCCAGTCTAGTTCCCCGACCGCCCAACAGATAGCGCCAACATTCTTCAGCAATCCTTCAGGCAATCTTCAGCCGTTCTCCATTGTTGCGACCGCGCAATCCGCCGAAGATGCGCTCAAGAAGACGGGCAACCGCTTCGAAAGGAGGAAACGGTAATGCGTAAGGCAGCGACACTGATTCTGCTGGCGGGGTGGGCGATTCTAGCCGGCGCAACACACGCGAATGCGCAGGGAAATGGGAACTCGCCGGGCCTCGCCCAGGTGGTGGCATTGGACGAATGCGATCCGGTCACGTTCAACGCGGCTTTGAGTGAAAGCGGAGGCGGCTTTTGTCACAACGTTTCGCTGGCCGCCTTTGGTTATTCGACCACCCTAAGTGATCTTCTCTCTCTGGCCGAGGCTGGCACTCCCGATCCGGGCTGGGACTACGAACCCGACACTTTGACGATCAAGCAGGGGACCACCGTATCGGTCGTCGATCAGGGCGGCGAGCCGCATACCTTCACCGAGGTGAAAGCGTTCGGCAACGGATTCCTGCCGCCGCTCAACCCCGGCAGCTCGACGAATGTGATTCCGGAATGCAGTGGCGGCTTTAAGAACATCGCGGTGGCCAGGACGCGAGTCGTTCAAGGCAGCCGTCTCGATGTCATTGGCCTGTCGAAAGGCAAGCATCTTTTCCAGTGCTGCATTCATCCCTGGATGCGTATGGAAGTAGACGTGCAGTGATTCGCGAGGGAGCATCTGCGCCCACCACCCCCGTTCGCCGGTGCTCCCGATCTTCCGCACTTCCGAAGAGCTGCTTCGAAGCGCTCAGAGCGTTCCGCCCTTTGCTGCCACCGTGCACGACAAAGCGTATGCTCTCAGCGACAGGGCGAAATGTCATTACTGAGCAATCTCAGGGAGACACATCATGAGCACAACAAAATTGATCACAATGTACCTGTCGCCCTGGTCCGAGCGCGTCCGTTGGGCGTTGAAGTTCAAAGGCCTGGCGTACGAGAAGGAGAATTACGAGGCGGGCGTCGACGAAGAAAAAATTAAAAAATTGACCGGCCAAAACATGGTGCCGGTCTTGCTCGCCGATGGGAAGGTGATTCCGGATTCGTCCGCAATCCTCGAATGGCTCGAAGCTTCCAGGCCCGAGCCCGCCCTCTTGCCGAAAGCGGAGAAAGATAGGGCGCAAGTGACGCTTTGGGAAGAAGTCGCGCTTAACGCGCTGGGGCCTCATGGCCGCGTGATGATCACCGGGCGCCTGCTCCGCATCGATGACCCCGAAGCACAAAAGAGCGGAAAGTACTTCGCGGAAAAGTATGGATACTCACCATTCGAGGAAGAGCAGAGCAGGCTCACGGTCACGAGGATCCTGACGAGTCTTAAGCAGACCCTGAGCGGACGCGAATACCTGGTCGGTGATACATTCACTCGCGCCGACATAACCACCGCGGCGATGTTGATGCTTTTCAACGCGGCTCCGCAGGAGTATTTCGTCTTACAGCCGCCAGTGCGGATGGTTTACCTCGACAAGCTCGGCGAAGATCCAACGTTCGCCGAGGTATTCGCCTGGCGCGATCGCATGTACAAGAACCATCGCGGCGAGGTGGTCAAGCCGTAGCGGCCTGAATCGGTAGATGCGCTGCTCAAACTGCAGCTCCGAAAATCCCGCTGGCACCAGATTCTGCGCTGAGTGTGGGAATCCTTTTCCCGCCAAGTGTCCGAAGTGCGGCGCGGAGTATTCGCCTCCCGCGAAGTTCTGCCGCGATTGCGGCGCCCCACTCGATGCGAAAGCGCGTGCTACGAAGCCGGCTGCGAGCGAGCCCGCGCCCGTACCGGAGCAGCATGATCCCTCGGCCAGTGAAGGCGAGCGGAAGACTGTCACCGCGCTCTTCGCGGATATCAAGGGATCGATGGAGATGATCGAGCACCTCGATCCCGAAGAGGCGCGCGCGATCGTTGATCCGGCCCTTCAGCTGATGATCGAGGCGGTCCGCCGTTACGGAGGGTACGTCGCCCAATCGACAGGCGACGGAATCTTCGCGGTTTTCGGCGCGCCGCTTGCACTCGAGGAGCATCCGCAGCACGCGCTCTATGCCGCGTTGCGCATGCAGGAGGACCTCAGGCGTTACTCGGATCGGCTGCGAGAGCGTGGAGAGCCACCCGTCTTGATCCGAATTGGGGTCAATGTGGGTGAAGCAGTGGTGCGAACGATAAAGACCGGTGAGACAGGCACCGAGTATACACCGATCGGTCACTCGATAAGCTTGGCTTCGCGATTGCAGGCGCTGGCGCCACCGGGATCGATCGCGATCAGCCGCGCAGTGCGCCAATTGGTCGAGGGCTACTTCACCATCAATGACCTCGGACGTGCGCGTATCAAGGGGGTCACCGAACCGGTTGAGCTGTACGAGGTAACAGGGTTGGGGCCTCTGCGCACTCGTCTGCAACGCTCTGCAGGACGCGGCTACACCAAGTTCGTCGGGCGACAGAATGAAATAGAAGCGATGAAGCGCGCCGCCGAGCGGGCGGAAGCGGGGCACGGCCAGATCGTCGCGGCGATGGCCGAGGCGGGCGTCGGCAAGTCGCGCCTGCTGTTCGAGTTCAAGGCTGTATCGCGATCGGGCTGGATGGTGCTCGAAGCATTCTCGGTCTCACACGGACAGGCTTCAGCATTCTTTCCGCTGATCGACCTGCTGTACTCGTACTTCGAGATTTCGTCCGAAGATGATGCGCGCAAGCGACGCGAGAAGATCAACGGCAAGGTACTGACGCTCGATCGTTCGCTGGAAGATACGCTGCAGTACCTGTACGGCCTGCTCGGCATCGCCGATGAGGACAATCAGATTGCGGAAATCAACGCACAGACTCGAAAGCATCGCGCGCTCGACGCGGTGAAGCGGATACTTCTACGCGAAAGCCTGAACCAGCCGCTCATCGTCGTATTCGAAGACCTGCACTGGATCGATGGTGAGTCACAGGCGTTTCTGAATTTGCTCGCGGACTCTATCGGGACCGCGCGCCTCCTGCTCCTGGTCAACTATCGGCCGGAGTACCGCCACGAATGGGGGAACAAAACCTACTATACGCAGTTGCGGCTCGACCCGCTTGGTAAGGAAAGCGCGGATGAGATGTTGACCGCTCTCCTTGGTAGCGAGCCGGATTTAGCACCGCTCAAGCGGATCATCATAGAGAAGACCGAGGGCAACCCCTTCTTCATGGAAGAGACTGTGCAGGTTCTCCTAGACGAAGGAGCATTGGTGCGCAACGGCACTACGAGGCTCACCAAACCGCTGCGCGAGCTGAAGATCCCACCCACGGTTCAGGCAATCCTGGCCGCGCGCATCGACCGCTTGCCGCCGGACCAGAAGGATTTGCTGCAAACGCTCGCCGTCATCGGGATGGAGTTCAAGCTCGGTCTGGTTAGTCAGGTATGGCAGCCGCAAACCATGTCGGCGATTGCGAGCGCGAACCCCCAAGCGACAACGATGGCGGTGACTCTGTCGCGCAAAGAAGCGGACCCGGGAGCATCTGACCTGGAGTCGATGCTATCCGAGCTTCAGTTGGGCGAGTTCATCTACGAGCAGCCGGCGGTAGGAGACCTTGAGTACACGTTCAAGCATGCTCTTACCCATGACGTAGCGTATAACTCGGTTCTCAATGAACGCCGGCGGCTGCTGCACGAACGGATCGGCTCCGGCATGGAATCGGTCTATCGCGATAACCTGGGCGATCACCTCGCAGCACTGACGCATCATTACGCCCACAGCGGCAATCCCGGGAAAGCAGTTGGGTATTGCCTGCTGGCGATCCAGCAGAGCACCGAGCGCGGCTCGGCGGCCGAGGCAATCGCGCTTTTCGAAACCGGACTTGATCTTCTGCGAAAGCTTCCCGACGACGACTCGCGCGCCGAGCTGGAGTTGGATCTTCGCAACCACGCCATTAGCGCCCTCGGCGATGCGAAGGGCATGGCTTCGCCCGAAGTCGAAGGCTCGATCGAGCGCGCAATAGCCCTTTGCCAACGTCCCGGCGTCAACTGGGAAAAAAGCTGGTGGGCACTTTTCACTCTTTTCTTTGTCCAGCAGCTGCGTCCCGATGTTCGCAGAGCAGGATCGATCGCTTCCGAATTGACCGCACGCGCCGAGGAACACGGCAACGACGGACTTCTCGCTGAAGCCGGCAATTGGCTGGCTTACACAAAAATGGTCTCGGGCGATTTCGAGCCGGCCGCCGATGCTTTCGATCGAACATGGACCATTCTCGAATCGATAACCAGACCGGCAATGAGTCCCGCGCGCGACCACGCCGCACGGAATTCCCAGGCGCGGACAATGGTCGAGCGGCTGTACACAGCGGAAAACAACCGCATCATTTCCGGCTGGAACCTGTGGTTTCTCGGTTACCCCGATCGCGCGCTGGAGCGAATGAATACCGCGGCCGCGATACCTCATCATAATTCAAAGGGCTTGCTCGGTGACTTACACGGATTTGCCTCGTACATTTGCGAGCTTCGGCGCGAAACAGAGCAAATGCGCGCCAGAGCGGGGGCCAGACTCGCAATCGCTACCGAGTCAGGTTTCTTCAGCGGCCGGGCCCTTAGCGAAATCTATCTTGGATGGGCTGACGCGCTGGCTGGCGACCTGGAGGGGGGCATTGCACGGATGAGAGCTCACATGTCGCAGCTGAAGACCGGCGGCTCGGAATACATAACCGATCGGTGTCTTACATTTGTCGCGACCGCCTTGGGCCGCGCCGGGCGGTATGAAGAGGGGCTCGCCGCGCTAGAGGAGGCATTCCTTTTCACCGATAGGACCGGCCAACAGTACTATCAGGCGGAGTTGCATCGCCTGAAGGGTGAACTTCTATTGGGCCACGACGCGGCGAATGCGGCCGCAGCCGAGCAGTCCTTTCACTCGGCGCTCGATATCTCGCGCAAGCAACGAGCCAAATCGTGGGAGTTGCGCGCGAGCACCAGCCTTGCGCGGCTGCTGCGAGACTTGAATCGCCGCGAAGAGGCGCGCCCGCTGCTCGCCGAAGTCTATGGATCGTTCACTGAAGGTTTCGACACCGCGGACTTGAGAGATGCCAGGGCGCTCCTTCAGGAGCTAAACCCATAGGGCGATGCAGCGGCGCAAGCACAAGATCGCCCGAGATGCGAAAAACCCAGGATCAAAGTCCAGAGGAAGCGTATCTTCTAAAGACGCACCGGACAGCAGACGCACGGCTTCGCAAGCGGAGCACATCCTCAATTTCTGGATGACGCCCGGTCACGCCGCCGAGGATGCCGTCCATCTTTGGTCACGATGGTTCGCGCCCGATCCCGAGTTCGACAGCCTTTGTAAGTCTCTTTTCCTCAACAGTTACAGGGACGCTGCGTTTGGCCGCCTGGACAGCTGGAAGAAAGCCCCCAGGGCTTGTCTCGCGCTGGTAATATTGCTGGATCAATTTCCACGCAACATGTTCCGCGACACCGCGCGAGCGTTTGCGACTGACGCTAAAGCACGCGAGGTCAGCCGCCACGCAATTGCATCCGGATTCGATCGCGAATTGCCGCCAATCATGAGGATGTTCTTCTATTTGCCTTTCGAACACAGTGAAGATTTGCACGATCAGATGGAATCGGTACGCCTCGCCCTCGTTCTAGCGGATGACTTTCGTGAACCCGCGGAAGGTGCCCCAGTCCGGATGTCCGCCGAGACGCACCTAAAGATGATTCGGCGATTCGGCAGGTTTCCCGGCCGCAACCAGGCGCTCGGCCGGCAATCAACAAAGGAAGAGATCGAATTCCTTAAACGTCAGCACTCACAGAGCTGAACCTGTGTGTGGCGAAATACAACTCAAGCTGCGGCGGGGGTCTGAAAGAGGCCGTTGTAGTGTTCTCGCCAGCGGTATGAGTGAAGGTTTGCGATAGGATGCGCAGGAGCGCCACTGCGCTGAGCCGGAGTGATTCCGACCAGTCCGGTGTGGCAGCGATATCGGTTGTAGTAACTTTTGTAGCAGTCGAGCTTCCGTTCAAGATCGCCTTGGTTCCAAAACAAAGTCTGAATCGAGATATTCGCGCCGGATGGTCCCGATCAGTCGCTCGATGAAAGCATGCGAGCGGGGTGTGCAGGGAATGGACTTGACCTCATCAACCTCAAGGATCCGAAGGTTCGCCAGCCAGCGCTGAAAACGAAACAGCGGATCGTGATCAGAGGAAAGATATTTCGGCATTCTCTGTCGCGTGATAGCGCGGTTGAACATCCGGCATACGCCGGGTCCGTCGAGATTGGCGGCGGCGACTCCAAATTCGACAATCCGGCGCGTGAAGACGTCCATCACCACCATGACCCAATAGCTCTGGAGCAGGATTGACTCACAGCGGAAGAGGTCGACGCTCCAAAGGCTGTCCTTGGCCTGCCCGATAACCGAGAGCCAAGAAGGGCCAGCGCCGCCTGGTGTCGGTCGATAGTGCTGGATGAGTATCCGCCGGACGACATCCTTGTTGATCTCGAGGCCGAATGCGTTCGAGATTTGCTCGGCTATCTTGCGGCAGCCCATGCGTGGGGTGCGCCTTTTCATCTCGACCACCGCAGCAATCAGCTCGCTGGAGGGACCTTTCGGCCCAGGACGATGGGGCCGCTGGGAGCTATATAGAAGATGATATTTGCACTTCACCAAAGCATGGTGAAGGCGCAGCAGAGTCGAAGGCTTGGTTATCACGGCCATTTTACGTAGCCGCTTTCGGCGAGACCAAAAGCGTATAGAATCCAAGCATTAGCCGACCCTACGACGTCAGATTGGGGGCCCGCCGCTGCGAACGTTTCACTATGAGCAGTTGATGCTTGACTGCGGGCGATTCCGCGACGACCGAGCGAAGACCGCCGGGACTGGCAAGTCGCGCGAGGGTCACCAGCGAGTGGCCGAGCAATAGGAACAGCAGTTTCATTCGGAGCGGAACTCTAACCGTCTCTCGACTGTTAGCAAGTCTGCACTCCCGCATCCGGTTCTGCCAAAATCAGCAATTCGCCACACACAGGGTATTGAGGCACATAAATCAATCAGATCCCAAGGCGGTCAGCAAAGGTAATCACTACATCCGAATGCTCGACGATCAACTCAAAGCCTGCGACATAACCGAGGAAATGATTGACCGTCTGATGTTGCCCGTATCGAGCCTTAGAGGTTAGGCCCCTACCCTGATTTGGTCATGCCTCTGCGCCGGTGGGAAACAGGGAGACATGCCACGCAAAGAGCCTTTCGGCGGTGACCGATTCGACGCTCGGCGGAAGGCAAGAGTGGCGTCAGGACCGCTCGTCCGCCGAGGTCTCGTCTCGCTGCAAGTCCGGGTTCAAGCCGCAACGGCCCCTCAGAACGTGTGTGTGGCGAATTACTGATTTCCCCAGAATCAGCAATTCGCCACACACAGGCATCTTCAGCTCTGTCGTTCTGAAGGGATTTTCGTCGCATGCGTATTACGGTGGTGTAAAGTATCAAATTTTGATGCTTTACGCCTGTGAATTCAGAACTATCGTAGTTTGCAGTCAAGTGTTTTGAGATCGAACCTCGGGCGACCGCCCGGCGCGTTTCGGCGAGGCTAGAATTACAGCAATGTCCCTTTCTTCAGCGCTCGCTCTTTCATGATCGCAAAGAACACTGGCACCAATATGAGAACGTGGATCGTCGAGGTGATCATTCCGCCGACTATCGGCGCTGCAATAGGTTTCATCACGTCGGATCCGATGCCGCTCTCCCAAAGAATCGGTGCGAGACTCAGCATCACGACGGCAACTGTCATCAGCTTCGGTCGAAGCCGCTGCACTGCGCCTTCGATCACCGCCGCTTCGACGCCTTCGTGCGTGAGTTGACCGGCGGCGATGTGACGATTCAGGGCCTCGTGAAGATAGATCACCATGACGACACCGGTCTCGACCGCGATTCCGAACAGCGCGATGTAACCTACCCACACTGCTACGCTGAAGTTGAAGCCCATCATGTACTGAAGCAGCAGGCCGCCGGTCATCGCGTACACAGTCGGAAGGATCAGCACAATTGATTCGGTCACCGACTGGAAAAGCATATAGAGCAAGACAAAGATCAGACCGAAAACGATTGGTAGGATGACCGTCAGGCGTTTTCGAGCGCGCAACTGGAACTCGTACTCTCCAGACCACTTTAGAGTGTATCCGGCGGGCAGATGTAGTTGCCGATCGAGCACGCGCTGCGCGTTGTCAACGTAGCTGCCGTAGTCCGAAGTCGCGAGGTCAACGTAGACGTAGCCGGTCAGCAACCCGTCTTCGTCACGAATCATGGATGGACCTGGACTCAAGGTGATATGCGCGACTTCGCCTAGCGGAACCTGTGCTCCTGTCGGCGTCATGATTAGTATTCGACGAAGCGCATTCAGGTCATTCCGGTAATCCGCGAGATAACGAACGTTGATCGAGTAGCGCTCGCGACCTTCGACGGTAGTCGCGATATTCTCGCCGCCCATGCCCGAACTGACCGCCCGCTGAACGTCTCCGACCGTCAGGCCATATCTCGCGGCGGTGCCGCGGTCGACATCAACGTTAATGTAGAACCCTTGAGAGACTCGCTCGGCGAAAATTCCCCGCGTGCCTGGGACGGAACCGAGTATTTCTTCAATTTGAGAACCAATCTGTTGAATCCGATCTACGTCGGGACCCTGAATTTTAAGTCCTACGGGTGTCTTGATCCCGGTCAGCTCCATGTCGAGGCGGTTTTCGACCGGCATCGTCCAGGAGTTCGATAAGCCGGGGAAGTGTAACCTGTCGTCCATCTCAGCGATAAGCGAGTCGTAAGTCATGCCCTTTCGCCACTGGTCGCGAGGCTTAAGCATGATCGTAGTGTCGTACATGTCCAGCGGCGCATTGTCAGTCGCGCTATCTGAACGTCCTACGGAGCCGAACACGCTGTCGACCTCGGGGAAGGTGCGGATGATCTGGTCCTGCTTCTGCATCAGGTCTACGGCTGATGAGATGGAAATTCCGGGGAGGGCAGTCGGCATATAGAGACTGGATCCCTCATACAGCGGCGGCATGAACTGACTGCCGATCTTGAACAGCAGTGGAATCGTAAGTAGCAGGAAAATCACGTTTGCAACGATCGTCAACGCGCGGTGACGCAGACACCATCGGATCACTGGCAGATAGATAGCCTGGAAGAAGCGCGAGATGGGGTTGTCTTCCTCGGGCCGCAAACGTTTGCCCCGGATGAAGAGGACCATCAGCACTGGAACTACTGTGATCGCAAGAACTGAGGAGAAGGCGATGGCGAAGGACTTCGTGTACGCCAACGGCCGGAACATCCGCCCTTCCTGTGATTCGAGCAGGAACACCGGCAGGAACGAGACGACTATGATGATCAGCGAGAAGAAAATCGGCCTGCCGACCTGCTTCGCGGCCGATAGCAGTATTCGCTGCCGCTCGGGTTCAGCTACCGACTCACCCTTCAGCGATGCTCGATGCTGCGCCTCCGACAGGTGCCGATACCCGTTTTCGACCATCACGATCGAAGCGTCGACCAGCACTCCTATCGCCAGCGCCAATCCGCCCAATGACATGATGTTGGAGCTGATCTGGAGATAGTACATCGGGATGAACGTCGCGACGACCGCAATCGGCAATGCAAGAATCGGGATGAACGCCGAGCGCAGGTGAAAGAGAAAAATGATGATCACGAGGCTGACGATGATGGCCTCTTCGACCAGGTCGCGTTTCAGAGTGTTGATGGATGCCTGAATGAGCCCCGACCGGTCGTAGCCGGCGACAATTTCGACACCACGCGGCAGAGTCTTCTGAATCTGAGCGAGCTTCTGCTTGACGCCGTCGATGACGGTGAGGGCATTCTGCCCGTAGCGCATCACTACGATACCGCCGACTGTCTCGCCGTCGCCGTTCCACTCGGCCGCTCCTTCTCGAAGATCGGGTCCTAAACTGACGACGCCGAGGTCTCTTATCAGCACTGGCGTGCCGTTGTTGGTCGTGACGGAAATTTGTTCGAGGTCTGAGACCGAATGGACATAGCCGAGGCCGCGGATCATGTAGTCTGCACCCGACATTTCGAGCACGCGTCCGCCAACTTCGCCGTTGCTATCGCGGATTTTGTCGATCACCGTTTCGAGCGGAACCTTGAGCGCGAGCAGCCGATTCGGATCGAGCTTGACCTGGTACTGCTTAACGAAGCCTCCAATCGTCGCGACTTCGGATACTCCCGGCACGGTTTCGAGCGCATAGCGGACGTTCCAATCCTGCAAGCTGCGGAGATCGGCGAGACTGCGAGTGTGACTCTTGTCGACCAGCGCGTATTCGTAGACCCAGCCTGCGCCGGTGGCGTCGGGGCCGATCATCGGATTCACGCCAGAGGGAAGCTTGCCTGTTATCTGCTCGAGGTATTCCAGCACGCGGCTCCGGGCCCAATAGATATCCGTGCCGTCTTCGAACACGACGAACACATAAGAGTCGTTGGGCATCGTCTGTGCGCGGACGGCCTTAACGTACGGCGCCGCAAGCATCGCGGTGACGATAGGATAGGTCACCTGATCCTCGATAAGATTGGGCGGCTGCCCCATCCATTCGGTGTGAATGATCACCTGGACATCGGAAATGTCCGGCAGCGCGTCGAGCGGAATTCGATCCAGTGACCAAACGCCGGCGAGCACGAGAGCCAGCACGCCGAAGAACAGCAGGAAGCGATTCGCGTTACACCAGTCGATAGTTGTTTCGATCATGTGTCTTTCCTCACATCGCCATGGAGCCACTGGCTGACACGTCTACCTGCTTCGTAGCGATAGTGTTCCCGCCCTTCGACGCAGTGACCGTCAGGCTCCAGGTGCCACCGCTAGGCAGTTCGATATTCGTGGAGTACGTGCCGTTCCCCCGATCATCGGCGGTGCCTTGCGCGTGCATCGCGGCCATTCCCATCGCAGGCATCGCGGCCATGTAGAACGATACCGTCACTTGCGCACCTGAGATCGGCGCGCCTTTGGAGTCGCTGAGCGTCACGATCACCTTGTTGTGGCCGCGCACGAGAGGATTGGGGTCACTGCTAAATTCGATGCTTGCTTGGGGGATCGCTTCGCTCGCTTGGCCGACGGCATTAGCTCCCACTCCGGGCGGAGGCGGAACGAACGCTCCCGCGGCCGCCTGAAGTTGGCTTTCCGAGTCGATCAGGAAATTGGCGGAGCTGACGATCTGCTGACTCGGCGCGAGTCCTTTGAGCACAATGAATTGATCGCCGACGTGCGCGCCCAGCTCGATTTCGGCGGGAGTGAGATATCCGTCGCCGCGATCGACAAAGGCGACGTTGTGCGTACCCGTGCGCAAAACCGCGGTGTCGGGAATCACAGTTTGCTCGCCCATCGGGAGGTCGAGCGCGACGTGTGCGAACATCCCCGGAAGAAGTTGGCCTTTGGGGTTGCTGAACTCGCATCGGACCCTGGCGGTACGAGTCATCGGATCGATCTGCGGCTGAATGAAATCGACGCGGCCGTCGAAGTTCGCGCCCGGATAGGCGTCCACCGTAACCGTTGCGGTATCGCCGGGGAGAACCTTGCCGATCTCGTTCTGAAATACCGCCGCGTAGATCCAGACCTTCGACAGATCGGTGACTGTGAACAAGCGCGTGTCCGGCTGCACGTACATGTTAGGCAGCGCGTTGCGCTCGACAATGTATCCGCTCATGGGCGAGTCGATCTCGACCGCGCGGCGGACGGTGCGTTCGCGTTCCAAACGCACGATCTCTCGCGGAGACACTCCCCAGAGCTTGAGACGTTCAGCAGCGGAATCGACCAGCGATGACGCGTCGGCAGTCACGTCGGCGAGAGAGCTGTCTTTGACGCGTTTGCGGGCATCGAGGGCGAGCAGATATTCGTTCTCGGTGCTGACGAGGTCCGGGCTGTAAATCGTAAAGAGCGGCTGGCCTCGGCGGACGTATTGATAGGTCGAATTCGCGAACACTTGTTCGATCCATCCCGCGAAACGCGTCTGCACATAACCTTGCAGTCGTTCATCAGCTTCGATGTTTCCGGTTGTCTCCAGACGATCGCTCACGTCCGTTCGCACCACGGTCGCGAACTTGAGTCCGATCAGTTGGCGCCGCTCGGGCGTGATCCGGATTGGCGCGAGTTGGGAGTCGGCTCCGGAAGCGATTTGCTGCGCGAGGAACAGCAGGAATCCCAAGGCCGCCAAGGATAAAGTGCAGTGTCGCGATTGTGATGCTTTGCAATTCATTTTCGGTCACCGATTACCTGCTGGAGTTTTGCGATCGCGATCTCGTGGTCGGCGAGGCTGCGGTAGTACTCCTGCCGGAGGTTCTGCAAATCTAGAACCGACGAGAGCAGCGTTTGGAAATCGACCTTGCCGACGCGATACGCAGCCATCGCGGAGGCCTGCGAGCTTTCGGCTTGCGGGATCAAACCGTCGCGATAGATCGACATGATCCTTTCCGCGGTGCGTATCGCGACCAGACTGCTTTCCGCATCGGAAGAAACTTGCAGTTGGGTAGCCTTGGTCTGCTCGCGCGCGGACTCGGCTTCGAGCGCGGCTTGCTCAATCGCAGGCGTCTGCTTGCGCCAAAAATATAGCGGAACTTTCGCGCCAAGATTCAGCATGTAGTAGTCGCGGAATCCGGGACCGGTTTTTTCGAAGGAATAACCGACCGTGAAGTCCGGCCAGTATCCCTGATGCGCAAGCTTCAAGGCTTCCGCGCTGCGCGCTTCCATCGCACGATCAGCGGCGAGGTCGGAGGAGCCGCTGTCGGCCAGCTGCGCGAGCTGCGATGAGTCGAGCTGCAGGTGCGTCACTTCGACGTCGCCGATGTCGATGTTCCGCGAGTCGGGATCGCGCCCGATGAGCTGCTTGAGCTGGACCTGCTCTTGATCCTCCTCCTGATGGTGCATCGCGTGCTCCTTCAGGATTTCGGTGGTCTGAAGCTGCGCCTTGATCAGGTCCTGCTGCAGACCCTGCCCCACGCGATATCTGGTTTCGGCTATCTTCTGGATCTGTTGGAGCTCGTCCTGATTGCGATCGAGAATCAACAGCGTCTTCGCGTGATAGAACAGCTCGTAATAAATCTCCTTGACCTTTTCCTCGACCGCACGCCCCGCTGCTTCGTAGCGATGTTTGGCGTAGTCGGCGTCTCTTTCTGCTTCGGATTCCTGCAAGCCGAGCTTGCCGGGGCCCGGAATATCCTGGGAGACGCCGAAGCCGGTGTAATAGAAGTCGCTGCTTTCATATCCCGAAAATGGCTGCGGGCTGCCGACGGTGAAGTGCTGGAGCGACGCCTGCGGGTCGGGCAGCGTCGACGCCTGGATCGGCACCTTGGTTTGAGCCTGCCAATGGCTGCGCGCCGCGAGCACGACAGGGCTGCGAGAGAGAGCCTCATCGACGAGTGCGCGCAGTCCGTCGGAACCGGCGGGCGTCTCAATCGCCGGAGCGCCATCCTGTGCGCGTCCCGCCGACGGAATCGCGGTCAGAATTGCGATGGCAAATATGGTCGCTATTGAATTTCGCGCCGCTGAGTGGCGGATGCTTTCGGATTGTTTCACAAATTCCAACCTTTCCACGCGATCGATCGCGGCACGGCTGCGTCCTTCGCAGGTCTTGAAACCTGCGCTTTGATCTGCCAATCGGGTCGGCAGATGTCTCCTTGGATTGTGGGCGAGCAGTCAGCACGCGAGCGTTGGTGGCGAATGCGACACATCCGCCATCCGCTCACGCGCTCATGGAAGGTTCAGATCTGACGCGAACAGAGAAGTGCTAACGAAGCCAGACGGTCAGGTGGCGAGTACCCCCGAACGACGACGGTGTTCTTCAGGTGCGAAATTGCGATGGTCACGGCCGCGGCGGGAATACTCCCCGCCGAATCGAAATGTTGCGCGTCCGTCGCTTGATTCGTCGCTCGATCCGGCGCAACCGGAATTTTGCAGCAGCTCAACTGATTCACCGGAGCTTTGCTCGAACAATTGGGGCCGCAGCACGCCGCTGTGGCACACGTCATCGCAGACGGCACGCTCATGCTGAACGGAAGAAGCAGGATAACAAGGACTATGGCGAGAGGGCGCATGACGATTATCTTCTTAGCCTGAAGGTAACAGTGAAGGCAATCTGCTCTGTATTTTCGGTAGTGTCCTAATTGAATCTGCGGCACAGGAGCAAGCGGCATGAAAGCCAAGACGATGGCGAAGCCACTCAAGAATCCGATTAACCTATCGAAGAGCCCTGTTCGTTTCACACCCTCTGGATCGATCGAGCCGGTCGCTCAACGCGGCCGCGCTCATCCCGGTGTCGAGGGCAGACTCGCCGGAGAGGCCCGAATGACCAAGAACCCGCATGCGGGGGAGATGCATCCTGACGGCGACGAACTCCTCTATCTCGTCGAGGGCGCAGTTGACGTAATTCTCGACGAGGAAGCTGGCGAACGCTGTCTTTCGCTGCAACCCGGCCAAGCTTTTGTTGTGCCATGCGGAGTGTGGCACCGCGTGATGGTCAAGGAACCGTGCGGCTTACTGTATTTTACGCCGGGCCGCAGCCAAGTCCGCAGGCGACGCCCAGCACGCCCCAAATGAGAGCCAGAGCAGCACGGCAAGTTCATGAGTGCCTTCGTCCGCGCCCGCAAGCCGTTTTGATCTATATCGCGAACTCGTCCTTAGGCTGGCCACCAGGAGAAATCGTGAAGTCTATCACCGGAGTCGGGTTGGCGGAGATCATCTCGGTGTATAGCGGTACGCAGGGCGACTTCATGCAGTTGCTGTTCGGACAACAACTTCATATTGGTGGAATGAAGGCCTCGATTGACCTAGCGGAGCGCGCGGGAATCGGCGCGGGGCTCAGCGGCGTCGATCTCTGCTGCTACAACGGCGCCGGAATGCGGTTCCTGGTGCGGTCACGCAACGTCGCCTCGATGGTCGGCGTCGATGCGACCGAGGCCGTGGTCGAGCGGGGTCGGCGGCTGACCCGCGAAGAGGGTCTCGACGATCGGATCCGATTCATCCACGCGGATGCGTGTCAAAGCGGCCTGCCGTCGGCCAGCGCGGATTTCGTATTGAGCGAAGATGCGTGGTGCTACGTCCAGGACAAACCGAAATTGATTGCGGAAACGGCGCGCATCGTTCGTCGCGGCGGCGTCATCGCTTTCACCGACTGGGTTGAAGGGCCTGCGAGACTGACTGATTCGGAGGCGCAGCGCTTTCTAGGGATGATGACGTTCGCCAACGTCGAGGATATTGCGGGCTACGTCAACCTGCTCTCGGGAAGTGGCTGCGAAGTGAGCGTTGCGGAAGACACGGGGCGGTTTGCTTCGCATTTCGAGTTGTACCTCAACATGATCGAGATGCAGCTTACTTACGATCTGTTGCGGACCCTCGCGTTCCGAACCGAGCTGTTGGAAACGCTCGTCGATGGATTTCGGTTTCTTGGCGAGATGGCGCGCGCCGGCAAGGTCGCGCAAGCACGGTTTGTCGCGCGGCGAGAATAGCGAGAACAATCCACCTTCCCCCCGCCGCCTCGCGCCATCATAGCCGAATCACGCCGCGTTCCCGCCGCGCAGAGAATTGAACTTTGCTGGTGCCGGGGGCAGGACTCGAACCCGCACGGAGCTTCCGCTCCCGAGAATTTTAAGTCGTTTGACTATAACGGAAAACTCTTTGATTTATTGGCTTTATTTCCATCAAATATGAAAATGTGTAAGTTTCTGTGTAAGTACTGAAAAAAGCCCAACAATATCAGGCGTCTTCAGCTCCGTCGTTTTTTGGACTTTTTTTCGAATATCGAACACTTCGATCACCCACCCTTTGAAATAATCAACACCGCCGAGCCTGAAACGATTTGAACAGAAAAGTAATGACCCTTGTATGCGCCAGCGAGGAAGCCTTGCGAAGAGGAGCTACGCGATCGGCGTAGCAATGACGAGGCGCCGAGTTTCATTAAGCGGCGGGATCGCCGATGCCGCAAGTGCTTTAGTAAACGCTATGGGTCGGCGGCACGGGCGAGGAAAGCGAAGTACAAGCAATAGTTTTTACCACTATGTGAGGTGAGGGACCGGGCTCGAAAGGGTTCGGCCCTTTTCCGTCTGGAGCTATTCAGTATCTGATGAACATTGACTGATCGAATTTCGCATACCCCCAGAACGAAAACTGGCCGGGGCGGTGCTGGTATCAGCCTTCCGCCCCGGCGTGTGATCGGTTGCCTTAGCTATCCGAGCAGCTTCCGTCGACGCTCAAAGCACGTCGCCCACAGGAGTATCGACCGTGACGCGAGCCGCCGTGACATTACCCGCGACATGGCCTAGGGGGTTTCCCATCGGATCGTATTGGTCGATCGTAAAGGTCCCCGCGTATTGATCTGCTTTCCGATTCACGGTGACGCTTTCCTGGATCTGAACCGGGCCGATAAAATTCGAGGAGGTGTCGAAACCCAACGCAAAGTGATTCAGCTGATAGCTCGACGGTCCGCTTTTCTGATACACGCCAAGGCAGAAACTGCTGGTTACCGGCGGCTTTGACGAGTTCATGATCTCGGTTCCATCGCTGTGCCACTGCGCAAATCCATTATCGATCACTGTGCCGTCGGAGGGACCGCCGGCATTCCCTTCAGCCACAAATTTCACTTTCCAGAAGCCTACGATACCGGCGCCGGCACCCGGGTGGCTGGCGACCTCCAAGAACGAGGCTGTCCCGAATGGAAGTCCTCCTTCCCATGACTGCAGTTGGATAGCTCCCGTTTTTAGCCATTTGGAACCTCCGCATTGAGCATTCGCCCTGGAGACGAATCCCATCCCGAGTAAGACCATCGCGAGAGTCGCGGTGATCGCCATTTTGAACATTGTACGCATTGCATTCTTCCCCTGCCGCCGATTATCGACAGCGGCATCGATTACGTTGCGAGCCCTCTTTGCTTTGTCGCGTTGATTGCCGAGAAATGCGTAGCTGTTGGTCATGAACCTTCCTCCTCATGGGAGGGCGCGAGCCTACTCCCTGCCCTTTGGGCGTAAATCCGGAAGGAACAATCGTTCGCTTCGAACGAACAAATGATGGGGAATGAACCGCGGACGACGCGATACCGGGAGGAATTCGTCTAGTTCACAGTTGCCATTTTATCCGTTCGGCGGGGGCGTAGCGGCAAGAGCTACCGGTCTGGATCGCGTTGGCGAGATGCCGACCGAGCGGAGGGTTTACCTTTCGTACCGCCTCGATCGCCGATTTGATCTGCCTGGTCACGTTGACTCGCGCGCGTTCGCGATGAGATGCCGCCCGGCGCAAGCCGCCGTCCAGCCGAGTGCCGGATGAGATTTCCTGTAACAGCAACTCCTTCTCAGCGCGAGCGCGCGTGACAGCTCCGGAGTCGTGCGAGGCTTCTCCGCTATCGATCTCGCTATCAAGCTCGGCGATGCGGCGACGGTAGTCGTGCAGCGCGCGCGCATCGAATTTTTCTCCGGCGTCGCCGAGGTCACCCGCCATGCTCAGCCCATCTTGTCCGAGGCCCGCTCCATCGCCCGCGGCAATAGCCGTGAACATTTCGACTGCGGAAATATTTTCGCCGGGACGAGCAAGCAGCAGTGCGATGAATCGCATCCCGCCGCGCTCACGAACATTCGCCGACCCACCTTCATAGGCAGTCTTCCAGAACTCACCTTCCCGACGGAAGGTCGCATCACTGGACGTCGCCGAAAGCGATTCTTTTGATGTATCCGCGCTGCCCGACTTGCGTGCGGCTTCGATGCGATCGATCCAACGCTGGCCGGCTTCATGACGCCGATAGATCTCGATCGCGGCGGCGAACTTTTCGCCGCCGCGAGAGTTCAGGTTCGCGGCGATTAGAGCGCGCCCCCAGTGGTAGAGAGCATCAGCTTCTTCCCAGGGCAACGTGTAGCGCTGGAAAATTTGGACAGCCGTTTCGAACTGGGATTCCGCTTCCGGGAATTTTCCTTCCGCCGCTGCCACGACGGCTCTCGCCCTGGCGACGTGCCCTACCAGCCCGCGCCAGTCCTCTCCGGCGGCGATGATCTCGCGGCATCGTGCCAATTGAGATTCGGCGACTGCGACGTCGCCATTCTCGACCAGGAGCAGAACGAATTCAGGTCGGAGCCACATCTCGACTAGAGGTAGGGAGCCGTCCCCGAACGCTCGCAGACCTTCCTCAAGGAGCGAGCGCGCTTGCGCGAACGCGCCCTCGCTACGAAGCAGTTGTACGAACCACAGGGTCGTATCAGACTCGCGGAGCCGTGAGCCTGATCTACGGGAGAGCGAGAGACTCTCGCGTAGAAGTTTCTCTGCCGCCGGCCAATCGCCCGCATACATCGAGATCAGACCAGAGAGCGACGAGCTCGGTCCCACAGCGGATAGCTTGCGAGCTTCCGACAGGTCGCCCGCCATAAGGTTCGCTATGGCGAGCTGCTCGGCAAGGGCATGGCGAACCAGAGGGGCCTTCTTCAAGCCCTTCGGGGTCCGCAAATCCGTTCGTCAGCCACTTAGCTGCTTCACCGGGATCCCATAGTCGCCACCGAATCTCGCCCCGATTCTTCGCCCACCTTGCCCTTGCTATCAAATCAAGCGCGGGTTCGGCAGCGACCGACTCGACCGCCAATGCCTCTGCGGAGCGCCCCAGGTACGAAAGCATGTGTGACTGAAGGATTCGGAAAGATGCCGCCTCCTCGCGGTTCACCCGCAAGCTAATCGACAGTGCGCGCTTGCAAACGTCAAGCCCGCGCGGGATCTCCAGCGCCTTCCATGATGCGACCGCAATGCCAATGTACAACCAAACCAGGGGCTCGCCTTCTGGGCCTTGGCTGAGGGTGAGTTCGGCTCGCGCGAAATGAACCATCGCGCGTGGAATGTCGGTCAGGTTCTCGTCGTCATCTTTGCTCAGGTGGAGTCCCAAATTCGCATGAGCCCGTGCCACTTCATCGCGAAACCCGAGTTTCTCAAACAGTTCAATCGCCTCTTCCGCTTGTTGGATGCCTTTCTCCCGGCCGATTCCGGTGAACATGCGACTCGATGCCAGACGGGCCAGAAGTTGTCCCCGAATAAGCGTACCGTCGTTGCCAGTCAGCTCGAGACCGGCTTCGTACTGAGAGATAGCTTCCTCGTACGCCAGGAAGCGCTCCGCGACCTGACCCGCTCGGTACGAGTATTCGATCGCTTGATCGGTGACCCCGCCTTCGCGGAAGTGGTGGGCCAGCTCAGCGAGATGCGGCTCCAGATTGGCGTGATACAGCTTCTCGATCACGTTGGCCGTCTCTCGATGAATGTGCGTCCGCTCGGCGCCCCTGATCGCCGCGTAGACTTCTCCGCGGATCAGCGCGTGCGCAAAGCGGTAGCGTTCGCGCGAGACGGCCACCGCGATTCCGGCCCGCTCTGCTACGGCCAGCTCTTCAGCGACAGCTTCTTCAGGCAGTTTAGCAATGTGACTGAGAGGGCGGAGCTCAAATTCATTCCCCACCACTGACGAAATCGACAGGATCGCCTGCGTGGATTTGGGCAGGGCATCGAAGCGGCGCCGAACCGCCTGGCGCACACTATCGGTAAGGGCAAGATCGACGGACCCATGCGCCGAATCCGCCAGATGTCCTTCCGCGGCCAGCATTCGCGCAACTCCTTCGACGAACAGGGGATTGCCATTGGTCGCATGGTGCAGCCGCGCGACCAGTTTGGGGTCGGCTGGGCTGCCGGCATAGATCTCGACCAGCTGCGATACCTCGGCTTTGCTGAGGCCTCGCAACGGGAGCTGATGTCCCTCGTGGACCAGCTCGCCAATCAGATGCTGGAGCCAAGGCGAGGCCGAAACCTCGGCTTCGCGGCAAGTCGCAAGTAAAAGAATCGGAGCCAAGGCTAGTTCCCGACTCAGGAAGCGCAACATCAACAGTGACGGCTGATCGCTCTCGTGCAAATCGTCAAGCACGATCATCAGTGCTCGATCGCGAGCCGATTCCTTGAGCATTGTCGCAACAGAATCGAATAGGAGAAACCGCGCGTACTCCGGGTAGCGCCGTTCTGCTTCATTCGTGACTCCTTCGAACCCGGGTTGCGGAATTAGGCGAGCGATTTGCTCCGGAATTGGCGGCAATGAGCGATCGCGATCACCGATCAGGACGCGCAATACCTGAACCCACGGCCAAAACGGTGGCGCACCACCACCTTCCCAGCATCGTCCCCACGCTACACGCATCCCGCGAGATACCGCGTAACTCGCGGCTTGATCAGCCAGGCACGTTTTGCCAATCCCAGGTTCGCCGCTAAAGAGAAGCATTCGCCCGCGCCCGGAAGACGCGTCCTGAATCGCCAGGCGAATCTCGGCCAGTTCGCGTTCGCGTCCCACAAAACGGCTCTCAGGGCGATGTTGATCTTGTTCGGCGGGCTTAAGGAGCCGAATTGATGATGATTTCTCTTTGCTGGGCAATGCCCCGTTCCCCCCAAAACCTGGTATATTGAGTTAGCAAAATAGCACGCTTCGCGGAATCACGGATTCACCTGGTTTAGATGAAAGAGCACGGTGTGTGTGGCGAATTGCTGATTCTCGGGAAATCAGTAATTCGCCACACACACGCCAAAATAATGGTGCCGGGGGCGGGACTCGAACCCGCACGGAGGTTGCCCTCCTGAGAATTTTAAGTCCTCTGCTTATGCCATTTCGCCACTTGTGGCTAGCAAAAACTCAGAAGCTGCCGGAAAGTCTAGAGTTTTTAGATCGGCCGGCCGTTGAATGGGGCGGCGGCATACTTAAGTTAGAGCGATCCGTCATCTCGAGTGTACGCATATCCTCCTTACAGGACTGACCGGCATCACATGCCGCAATCGTAAGGATAGGCAGACATCGGTCGAGCCTGCTCAGGAAGCTTTTGCCTTCCTTTCCGCCCAGCGCTTTTTCATCGCTTCGGACAGCCTCTTTCTGCCTGCGGGCGTGAGTCGCCCACGTCTTGTTGGCGCTGCAGTCTTAGGGGACAACCTCTCCGACCGCCGTTTTGCCCAGCGTCGTTTCATCGCCAGCGACAAGCGGCGTCGCCCTTCCGGAGTAATGCTGCTTCGCCTCTTACGCGCGACTTTGCGAGTAGCGCCATTCAAACCTGCGCCTTCAAGCAGGGCAGTGATAGCCCGATGTATCTTTTCTCTTTCGCGCTTCAACTCCGCGATGATTTTGTCTAGGTCCAATATGGTTCTCCTTGACTGAGTGGTGAAACAGTATCCTGTCACTGCGAGGAACTTCAACAGCTTCTTCCTCAGGCTATTGATGAAAGGACGCTTCGAAGTTCATAAATTGCAAAACCAACCGTCCCAGCGAGCTTCCGTGTTTCCACGCGCCGGGATTAGGTTCTGAGGAATTACAGGTCCTCGGGCGGCAAGGATCCTTACCCCCTACCTTACGAAAATATCGAGCCCGGGACGAAGCCTTAAACGAAAAGGACCGAGCCCCTTTTGGGTTCAGTCCTTCCCCACGTCCGTGGCCTACCTATTTCTTGATCTTCGCCTTCTGCGCCCGTGCCATCGACCTATAGCGCTTGCTAAAGCACTTGCGGCATCGGCGATCGCGCCGCTTGATGAAACTCGGGGCCAGGTCATCGCTCCCGCAGTAGCGGCAGACCAGTTTCTCTGATTTCGACTTACTGCCCGTCTCCTTCCGGAGCGGCCGTGCAGACTCAGCCTTTTTCCGAGCAGCACTCTTCGGGGCAGATGTTGAGGAGTGCCCGATACGCTTACGCTCGCTTCCCTTAGCCAGTTTCGCGGTTTCCATTTCGCTCTAGATCTCCTTGAGCCGTAAGGACTCGTCGGGATGTTTGCTCTGGTCGGCGCGTGAAGCGAGCGTTTTCCCGTTTCCCAACATCATTCGCGCGGAAAGGGAGAAGCCGGCTATTGGGCGCGCATCGACGGTCCGCACGATGGTGGCGATTGGAAGGCGAATGGACCAGCGAAATCGCATCAGACAAGCACGAGGTGAACCCCTCCTAGGACTGGCTACACGCCGCGAATCGAGCAATGTGTGTGTATAGGAAGAGGTTAAATCACTCGCTATGAAGCGCATGGTATCGGACGTCAAATTCGAAAAACTCGCACAGGAATTAAAGGATCTGGAAGCGCGAGACGACAACGAGCTGAAGGACCGCTGGCGCAGCCCCCTCAGAAGATTCACCGCTCTCTCTTGATCGCGGCGATTGCCCACCGCATTCAGGAGAATGCACTGGGCGCACTCAAGCCTACCGTTCACCGCCAGCTGATACTGGTCAGCAACAATCCGGCGACTCCCCGACCCTCACCGCACTATCCGAGCCTACGCCCTAGAGTCGGAACCGTGTTGGTGCGTGACTGGGGCGGGGTCACCCATCAGGCAAAGGTGCTCGAAGATGGGATCCTCTTTCGCAGCAAACGATACAAGTCACTTTCCGAGGTGGCACGCATCATAACCGGCGCGCGCTGGTCGGGCCCGCTATTCTTCGGCCTCAAACCCCGCCGCTAAGGAACAAAATCATGGAACCCGCTAAGGTTTCGAGGCGGTGCGCAATCTACACCCGCAAGTCTTCTGAGGAAGGGTTGGAGCAAGATTTTAACTCGCTCAAGGCGCAGCGCGAGGCGTGCGAAGCGTTCATCAAGAGCCAGGCTGGTGAAGGATGGCGTCTGGTCAAGACGGCCTATGACGACGGCGGCCTGTCGGGCGGCACTATGGAGCGACCAGCGTTGCAGCGGCTGCTGGCCGACATCAATCAGGGCCTGATCGACGTCGTGGTGGTCTACAAAGTTGACCGGTTGACCCGCTCGCTCGCCGACTTCGCCAAGATGGTCGAGGTCTTCGACGCGCATGGAGTCTCGTTCGTCGCCGTCACGCAGCAATTCAACACGACCACATCGATGGGACGTCTGACCCTCAACGTGCTGCTGTCCTTCGCCCAGTTCGAGCGCGAGGTGACGGGGAACGGATACGCGACAAGATAGCGGCCTCCAAACGCAAGGGGATGTGGATGGGCGGTTGCGTTCCATTGGGGTATGACGTCTGCGACCGTCGCATTGTGATCGACGAACGGGAAGCTGAGACCGTCCGATACATTTTCCGGCGCTACCAGGAGCTCGGCTGCGTTCGGCTGCTCAAAGAAGAACTGGACCGCCGCGGCGTAGTTTCCAAGCGTCGGACCTCAAAGACCGGAATCGAGTCTGGCGGGCACTCGTTCTCCCGAGGGGCACTCTACGCCCTCCTCTCAAATCCGATTTACATAGGTGAGATCCGGCACAAGAACCTCCGCCATCCGGGTCAGCATCATGCGATCGTCGATCGAGCGGTGTGGGACCGAACCCAGCAGCAACTTCAGGAGCACCGGGTCCGCACCAAGAGCCACGACGCGGGCTTCGAAAAGAGTCCTCTCATCGGGCGACTGGTCGACGAGAATGCCGTTGGGCTTACGCCCAGTCACGCACGGAAAGGAGAACGAAAGTACCGCTACTACGTATCGCGCAACTTCCCGGCCAAGGGAGCCATTCCTGCGCGCCTCGGCTGGCGTTTGCCTGCGCGAGAACTCGAAGGTCGAGTCGTGGCTGCCATACGGGGAATGCTCGATGACGAGTCTTCGGTCCTTGAAGCCGCACAGAAGACTACCCACGACTCTGGCCGAATCGAACGAGTACTCCACACAGCACGCAGTTGGAGTCGCCTACTTCAGTCGGAAGCCGAACAAACTTCCGCGATTGCCGCGTTGGTGGATCGGGTGGAGCTCAAGTCTGACGGTATAAGGGTCTCGATTAAGCTGCCCATTGCAGGCGCGGAAAAGTCTCGGGCTCAGCTTCCGGACCAGGTCGCAATCGCACGATGGTTTCCATTGCAAATGAAGCGGCGCGGCGTTGAGTTGCGGCTGATCATAGGAGATCGCAATCGTTCAGCGGCCATCGTCGATCTGTCGCTATTGAAGGCCGTCGCTCGCGCACATCGCTGGTTCGACGAGATTAGCACCGGCAAGGCAAGATCTCTTGCTGCGATCGACGCGCGCGAGGGACTCAACGTCCGCTACGTAGGCCGCTTGATCCGCTTGGCTTTCCTGGCGCCGGATATAGTTGAGTCCACTGTGGAGGGCCGGCAGCCGACGACTCTTACTGCTGAAGCACTTACGCGGCGCGTCGAGCTTCCCCTCTCATGGTGCGCGCAGAGAACTGCTTTGAACATTGAGTAACCCAGAGGACATTCGGACTTGCACCTCTGGTTCCCAACTGGCTGAACGACGCCTCAGCAGTCCTCGGGCCAACATCTCCGATCCGGAAGCTTGAGGCGCGCCCTTCGCGCCGCTCGCGACATCGGTGGTTCCTGCCCGGGCGTTAGATCCGCCAACCGCAGGCATCGGGACCGAATTACTCGCCCACGGAGAGAAAATCGAAGTGACGCGGCACCGCTCACCATTTGAGCGCTCTCCGGTCCCGATGGCGCGTGCGCATCGCCGCTGCACGCGCGCAGTTTGCGCACTTCCT
>CAWHWI010000005.1:0-317191 GCA_963833025.1 uncultured delta proteobacterium
CGACCACCGACAACATCGTGCGCCAATTCGGCACGCCCAGCGCTAGCGACGCCTCGCGCAATTCGGGCGGCACCAACAGCACCATCTCCTCGGTGGTGCGCGTGACGAGCGGAATCATGATCGCCGCGAGCGCGACCGAGCCGGCCAGCGTCGAGAACCCGCCGAATGGCCGCACGATGACCGCATAGGCAAAGATCCCGACCACGATCGACGGCACACCCATCAGCACGTCCGCCGAGAATCGCACCCAGTTGGTGAACTGGCTTGCGCGATTGGCCGCCAGGTAAAGTCCCGCGCCGACTCCGATCGGCATTCCAATCAGGCACGCGATACCGACCACTTCCAGCGTGCCGACGATCGCGTCGGCCATCCCGCCGCCCTTTTCTCCAACCGGCGCCGGCATGTGCGTGAAGAACGCCCAGTTCAGGCTCGCGAAGCCCTTGGTGAGCAGATAGCCCAAGACCAGGAACAGCGGGATCAGCGTCACCACCGTCGCGCCGACCGTAATCGCCATCATCGCGTCGCTCTTGAACTTGCGATAGCGATAGCTGGTCTCGCCGTGAAGAGTGCTGACACCCGCCGCCATTACTTGCCCGTCTCCCGATAGCGCCGCTGCTGCACGCCGAGCACCAGCGCGCGCGCCACCACGTTAAGCACGATTCCGAGAATCAGCAGCACCAGTCCGAGCTCGATTAGCGCCGCGACATACAGATCGGAGGTCGCTTCCGCGAACTCGTTGGCGATCACGCTGGCAAGCGTCGCGGCCGGCTTGAACAGCGACGTAGAAATTTCCGCCGAGTTGCCGATTACCATCGCGACCGCGATCGTCTCGCCGAGCGCGCGGCCCAATCCCAAGATGATCGCGCCGATCACGCCCGTCATGCCGTACGGAATCACCGCCGTCTTCACCATCTCCCACTTGGTCGCGCCGAGTGCGAGCGCGGCCTCGCGCTGCGTGTGTGGAACCACGCGAAACACGTCGGTGCATACCGACGAAATGTAGGGAACGATCATGATTGCGAGAATGATTCCCGCCGAAAGCATCCCGACCGCCACCTTCGGCCCCTGGAAGAAAGGCAGCCAGCCGAAATAGTGCCCCAGCGGCGGCTCGACGTAGTCGCGAATCCACGGACCCATCACGAACACCGCCCACAGGCCGTAGACGACGCTCGGAATCGCGGCCAGCAGATCGACCAGGAATCCCAGCCGATGGCTCAGCCAGTCGGGCGCCATCTCGCTCAGGCATAGCGCGACGCCGAGACTCAACGGCACCGCGACCACCAGCGCGATGAACGATGAAACGAAGGTCCCATAGATGAACGGCAGCGCGCCGTACTGATCGTTGACGGGATCCCAGTCCGTGGTGACCAAGAAATGCAACCCGAATGCGCGAATCGCCGGAAAGCTGGAGACGATCAGCGCAACCGCAAGGCCGAACAGCAACGCCAGAATCGACAGCGCAAGAATAAATGTCGCGGTGTTGAAAATTCGATCGCCGAACAGGCGCACATGCACCGGCGCCTTCGTGCGCTCGCGCCGGACCGCCGCGATACTGTCGGCCATCGAACCTTCTAATTCGGACAAGCGCTCTCTTCCTACGGAATTTTTAATCGCACTCACGTCGGGAGCCGGCCAATACGTCAAGGCCGGACTATCCGTAGCCATTAATCATACGCACCGATTGTTGCGGGAATGTTACGGAATCGCAGTGAATCCGCGAATTTACGGCGAAATCGCAGTAAAACGCCCCTCTCTCGGGTTGCATCCAGGCTTCGAAATCCGCTCCAATTCAGCCGTACGTAACAAATCGGGTGGGACCTTGCAGCTATCTCGACTGAGAGGAGACGAATGTCGGAGACTCACAAATTCTTTACTGGGATGTTCGCGTTCGAGGGGCGAGGGCTGGAAGAGCCGGCTAGTCTCGAGCCGAGGGCGGTCTATACGGTGCCGCCGGACAAGCGCGCACAATTCATCTACGGGCGGATCGGCAACCCGACCACCGAATTTCTTTATGTAGCGCTCCAGCGCGATAGCATATCGATCCGTTTGTTTCCGTGCGGTCCCGAAGAGCGGGATCCACGTGCCGCTTTCGATCATCGACGATTGCCCGCCCGGCAGCTTCGTCGAACTGAGGGTCGGGGCGCCCGAGGGACTCGCGGGCAAGGTGATGATCGACGTCGGCTTCGTGGAGTTCGAATGATGAGGTACCGAAACGCAATCTGGTCGTCATCGGCAACGGCATGGCCGGCGCGCGTACGGTCGAGGAGATTCTCGCGCGCGGCGGCGCCGAGATGTTCAACATCGCGATGTTCGGCGGCGAACCGTTCGGCAACTACAACCGCATCCTGCTCTCCTCAGTGCTCGACGGCTCGCGTCAGGCGGGCGAAATCCTGCTCAACCCTCTCCGCTGGTACGAAGAAAACTCCATCCGCCTGCGTGCGGGTGTGTACGCCGCGCGTATCATGCGCTTCGCTCGCCGCGTGATCGGCGCCGACGGATCGCAAGAGCCTTACGACCGGTTGATTATCGCAACCGGCAGCCGGCCCCATATTCCGCCGCTCGCCGGCCTGACGCTGGCGGACGGCAGCATGAAGCCGGGCGTGTTCGGCTTTCGCAGCCTCGAAGATTGCCGCCGCATGGCCGACTACGCGAGCGGAAAAAAGCGCGCGGCAGTAATCGGCGGCGGTCTTCTCGGTCTCGAATGCGCGCACGGATTGCACAGTCTCGGCCTCGACGTCGACGTCGTCCATCGCTCGACCCATCTGATGAATCAACAGCTTGACCCCGCCGCGGGCGCGATCCTTGGCTCGCTGGTCGAGAAAAAAGGCCTCCGCGTGCATCTCGGTGCGGACACGCTTGCGGTCCTCGGCGACGACCGTGTCAGCGGACTCAAGTTCAAGAACGGCGAGACCCTCGAATGCGAGCTGGTCGTCTTCGCGACCGGAATCAAGCCCAATGCCGAAATCGCGACGCGATGTGGGCTCACCGTCGAGCGCGCGATCGTCGTCAACGACCAGATGCAGAGTCATGACGATCCGCGCATCTACGCGGTCGGCGAATGCATCCAGCATCGCGGATTGACCTACGGCCTGGTCGCGCCCGTGTGGGAGCAGGCGAAGGTGCTGGCCGACCATATCACCGGCGTCGATCGCAAGGCCGCTTACCACGGCTCCAGAACGGCCACGCGGCTTAAGGTGATAGGCGTCGAGCTGACCTCGATGGGCCTGATCGAGCCCGGTCTGGAGCGCGACGAGGTGATCCAGTTCACGGAGCCGCGCCGCGGGACCTACAAGAAGGCAATCATCCGCGACGGTCGTCTGGTGGGAGGCATCCTGATGGGTGATATGAGCAAGACCGCCGCCCTGCTCCACGCCTTCGACAGCAACGGCGCGATTCCCGAGGAGCGAATCAATCTGCTCTTCGACATCGGCGGCGCTCCGCCTAAACGGGTCACGCTCGAGCAGATCCCGCTCGACGCGCAAATCTGCAACTGCCAAAGCGTCACCAAGGGCGCGCTGATGGATTGCGTCAAGCGTGGGATGCGCACGTTCGAGGCCGTCGCGCAGGCAACTCGGGCCGGCACCGCGTGCGGTTCATGCGAGTCGATGGTGCGCGAGGTCGTCGAATGGGCCTGCGGAGGTCAGCCCGCCGACGGAGCGGAAGACGCTCCCCTGCCGGGTTCGGACGGCGAGCACGAGTTGCAGGCCCGGTACGGAAAAAGCCTGCAGGCGCTCGCATTCTACAAGCGCCAGGTACTCGATCATCTCAACTCCGCGATGCAGGCGTTCATCGCACGCCAGGAGATGGTGTTCGTGGGAACCGCTGACGCGAAAGGACACGCCGACGCCTCGTTTCGCGCGGGCCATCCCAACTTCGTCAAGGTGATCGACGAGCGCACCATCGCGTACCCCGAATTTCATGGCAACGGCGTCATGTCGAGCATGGGAAACATTTCCGAGAATCCGCATATCGGCCTCATCTTCATCGATTTCACGAAAGATCGCATCGGCCTGCATGTGAACGGCAAAGCTCGGATCGTCGAGCATGAAGAGTTCGTCCAGCTGATGAAAGATCATCCGGCCGGAGAAAATGTATGGCAGGATCCGACCCTGCTAGGCATCATGAACAGCGGCGCCGGAATTCTCGAACGCTGGATGATGGTCACGGTCGACGAAGCCTTCATCCATTGTTCCAAGCACATTCCTCTAATGAAAAAGGTCGAGCTCGACCGCGAGTGGGGAACCGACGACACCAAAGCCAAGGGCGGAGATTACTTCGGCGCAGCCAGCGGCCAGAAGTGATCTCCGAGTACTGGGTGCAGGGGTCACCCCTGCCCAAGGAGGTGTGGAACCCGCGGTGGGTTCCGCATTAAATTCTGCGTATCCGTTCCACACCCCCCATATAAGGCCGCAATACTTCCGGAATCGTCACGCTACCATCCTCATTCTGATAATTCTCAAGCACCGCAATCATGGTCCGCGGCAGCGCCAGCCCCGAACCATTCAAGGTGTGTACCAGCTCAGGCTTGCCGCCCTTGGTCTTGAAACGAATCTTCGCGCGGCGCGCCTGGAAGTCCGTGCAATTTGAAACCGAGCTGACCTCGAGCCACTCGCCGCATCCCGGCGCCCACATTTCCAGATCATAAGTCACCGCGCTGGCGAAACTTAGATCCGCCGTGCACAGCTCGACGACGCGAAACGCAATCTTCAGCCGCCGGCAAATCTCCGCCGCGTCGTTGACCATCTTGTGGAATTCATCGTCCGACGTTTCCGGACGCACCAGCTTGACCATCTCGACCTTGTCGAACTGATGCCCCCGTTTGATACCACGCACATCGCGCCCGGCCGACATCTTCTCGCGCCGAAAGCACGGCGTATACCCGGTCAGGTAGATCGGCAACACGCTTTCGTCGAGCGTCTCGTCGCGATGCAGGCTCGTCAGCGGAACCTCGGCGGTCGGGATAAACCAGAAGTCATCCTCGGCGTCGTGATACATCGTGTCCGCGTTCTTCGGCAGATGCCCGGTGCTGGTCGCCGTCTCGGTACTCACCATCAGCGGCGGAATTATTTCGAGATAGCCCTGCTCCCGCTTGACGTCGAGCATCCACGCGATCAGCGCGCGCTGAAGCCGCGCACCTAGGCCGCTCAGGACATAGAAACGCGTCCCGGAAAGTTTCACCCCGCGATCGAAATCAATAATTCCAAGGTTCTCGCCAAGCTCCCAATGCGGGAGCGGCTTGAACGCCGTGAACTCAAGAGGCGTCCCCTCAGTCTTGATAACGCGATTGTCAGCCTCACTCGCGCCTACTGTTACATATGGCCGCGGGATGTTCGGCAGCGTAAGCGCCAGCTCCTCGACCACCTTCTCCGCGACACTGAGCTGCGTGCCCAACATCAGCAACGGATTGCTCGCATCGATCGTTTCGCCGGCGGAAAGCTTGGCGAGCTTTTCTTCATCAGCTTCCTCTGCGCGAATCTTGGCGATCTCAGCGACGCGCTCATCCGGCGGTAGCTTGCCGACCTCCCTCGAACGACGCTTGCGATCGGCCCGCAGTTGATCCACTTCGCCCTGAAGCTTGCGCCGTTTCAGGTCAGCCTCGAGCAGCCTGTCCACTTCGACCGCCTCGACGCCTCGCTTGGCGAGTTCGCCCTTCACGAAATCGGGCCGCTCACGAATCAGCTTGATATCCAGCATTCAGAATGCGTTCCTCAACAGTTCAATCTCCAGCCGCCTGCGCGACGCATCCACCGCCACGATGTCGAACCGCATCTCGATGTCGCCCGCGCGATAGCGCTGTGCAAAAGCTTCCGCCGCGCGCCGCATCCGACTTTGCTTGCGCGCATCGACGGCCTCTTCCGGCGCGCCTGCCGAGCGGCTCCGCCGCGTCTTCACCTCGACGAACACCAGAGTGTCTCCGTCCATCGCCACCAAGTCGATTTCCGCTCCCACAGCACGAAAATTCCTCGCAACTATGCGGTAGCCATTGCGCCGCAAATACTTTTCGGCAGCACGCTCGCCACGTCGTCCGAGCGGAAGCTGTGCTCGAAACGCCGCCAGCCACGTCGCAGCCCTGGCCATCAACATCACCCCGCGCGGCTTCATCTTATCCAACGCGCCCCCATTCTCGCGAGATGACCACGAAGCTAGAGTCCCGCGCCCGCCGCCGCAAGCGAACCGCATCACGACGGCTTGGGGATGAACTTTTCAGCCTGACCGCGGCCGATTGGGCGTGCTACACCTTATATATGGACAAGCGACAGGATGCCCCAGACTCGCGCCCACCCAAAATCGGGCGACGGTCGCTTGATGGCAAAAAAATGATTTTTGACGGAACGAAACTACCAATGGTAGATGAGCCCTCCCATACCCACTACATATGGTATAAATCACGCTTTCCGGCTCTATTCGATCAATCGGCAATCGCGCCCGTCTCGGTTTTCAGGTCGCCGGATTGGGATGGACAACCGGATCTAATGAAGGCGACAATGCGCGGCTATGGAATCGTGGTTTAACAAAGCAAGATTCGGGATGTTCATCCATTGGGGCCATTGCAGCCAGCGCGGTCTCGAGCTGTCGTGGCCTCTGGTCGGCGGCGTCGGCGCGCTGCCGAACAGTCAGAGCATCGCGGTGGACGAGTATCACTCGACCGCCAAAACCTTTAATCCCACCAAGTGGGATGCCCGCGCGCTGGCCCGAATGGCTAAACGCGCCGGTATGCAGTACGCCGTTCTGACTAGTAAACATCACGACGGCTTCTCGATGTTCCATACCAAGCATTCTGACTATTCAATTGAGTATTCGCCGTTCAAGCGTGATATAGTTCGTGAGTATACAGATGCGTTCCGGGCCGAAAGCCTCAAGGTCGGACTGTACTACTCACTTATCGACTGGCATCATCCTGACTATCCGGCGTTTCTCGAGTCGGACAAACCTTACAAGTGGGGCAACTGGCGTCGCTCGACGCCTGAGCAGTGGAATAGGTTCATCGAGTTCATGTTCGCCCAGATGCGCGAGCTGCTGACCAACTACGGCAAGATCGATCTGCTGTGGTTCGACGGCGGATGGGAGCGCACGCCCGAAGAATGGAAGTCGCGCGAGTTCGTCGAGATGATCCACTCGCTCCAGCCCGAAGTCGTCATCAACGATCGCATTCCCGGTTATGGCGACTATCAAACGCCCGAACAGGCCGTTCCGCCCAAGCCGCCCGCGGGTCCGTGGGAGACCTGTCTGACGATCAACAACAGCTGGGGCTACAATCCTTCCGATAAAGACCTCGAATCGACGCGTTCTCTCATTCACACTCTGTGCGAAGTAGCCGGCAAGGGCGGCAATCTGCTGCTCAACGTGAGTCCGATGGGCGACGGCACGCTGCCGCCCGAACATGTCGAGCGCCTCGAAGCGATCGGCAGCTGGATGGACCGCAACAACGAGGCGATCGTCGGCACCGACCCCGGCCTCGAGCCGTGGCAGTTCTATGGACCGTCGACGCGCCGCGGCAATCGCGTCTACCTGCACGTCCTGATGAAGCCGTACGAGTCCGTCTCGGTGCGCGGCGTGAAAGTTCGACGCGTCAGCGACGTGCGTCCGCTGGCAAGTACGATTTCGCTCAAGGTGCGCAGGCGAATCGCCGCGGCTGACACGCTGTTCAACCAGGATCCCATCGGCGAGCTCGTGATTGCGACGCCCGACAGCGCACTCGACTCGACGGCGACGATAATCGCCGTCGACTTCCAGCGCTAGCCGATCTGTTTGCTTCGTCTACGGCGCCGCGACGGTCGCCGCCGGCGTCGTGCAGTACGGAGCGGGTCCGGTTGCATTGCTTGCCGCGCGCTCAGCTAGCATCTTCTGGAGATCTTTCTGGCAGTTGTTTTCCCCGGTTTGATAGTAGCGGTACCGGTAGGTTGAATCTGATGCGTCCGGTGGCATGACCAGAATTGGGCCGCTGATCTTGGATGCTTCCTCGGGCGTGTATCCCATTTCGGCCGGGGTCGGCGGCCCGGGCGGTGTTTTTGATGTCCAGATCGGTAGACCCGGCAGGCTCAACGACCGCAGACCGTTCGAATCCTCGGCCCACTCGATACACCCGACCAGCCCGCAACACCAGATCGCCACGACCACTAATACTGCGCGTCTCAAGATGACTGAAAGACCTCGATAACCATATGTTAGCCGGCGGCACTACATCAGGGAGCGGTGGCGAAAGTCCAATTGTATCGCTTGCCGTTCGCGCTCATCGACGCCGCGTACTTCGCGCCCTTGTCGAGCGGGGCGCGCGGAATCACCACGGCCGTGCCGTAAGACTTCAAAACGTTGCGCCCCAGCTCTTGCGAGTATGCATCGGGATTCGAGTAGCTAGTCGAATCTATGCCGCATGCCTCGACCGGGATGCGGCTGCCGTCAGCACTCTCTCGCGCAAGTGAGTATTCGTTGAGATGAGTATCCATCCAGTTGCCGAGCTGAAGTGTAATAGCCAGTCCACTCGGCTGCTCATAGCCGGGGCAGCTTGTGCGCGGATCCGGCCATTCATTGACGAAGGATGTTGTGGCGACGGTACCGCCGTCCGGAGGAAACTCGATCGGCAGCGCCGCCTTCGCGTCCGCCGGCATCTTCCCCTGCGAGCCTTTCAACAGGTTGAGTCCCGCCGCGCACGCTCCCGCTTCGCAATAGATTCCGAAGCCCGCACTGGTCAGTCGCGGATTCAGTATCGGCATGCGATGGAACGGCAGCGCCATCCAGCCGTCGATTGACCACGCCGGCGAACCCCACGTGTCCGAGCGGGATACGCCTCTCATCGACCACACATCCATGTCGCTGGATTTGGCCGCCTCGAGTCCCTCGGGCGTGAAGTTCGGGCTCCCCGGATCCTCGGTATGCATCTCGGCGCCGAGTCCGCGACCCTCGATCGCGTCGTGGTAGTTCCTGGCGATGTAAATAGTATGCGCGCGATCGCCCTTGCTCAGCTCCGGATCTTCGACTATCGGCGGCAGCTTGACCATCGCACGGTAGTAGTTCACGCGGCGTAGCCATTCGGGCTCGACCGCGGGATTCTCCGGCGTCGCCGGCGTTGAACGTGCCGCTGCCTTCGAATTGGCCGACGCCGACTGAGTATTGGTCTGACTACTCGTCTTAGTATTATTCTGAGTATTGTTCGCCGAAGGCTCAGAGTTGGACCGGCGCGACGAAATCCATCCAACCATTGCCGACGCGGCGGGTCCGATCTCGCTCTGATAGCGTGCTGCCGCGAATCCCACGATGAACATCACGGTCAGAATCACCAGTCCCCATTGCATGCGGCGCGGCACCGCCGCCGGATCGAAAGCAAACCGCACCGAGCCGAACTTGATCTCATCGCCGGGCTTGAGCGCGGCCGGTTTGCGCAATCGGCCGCCGTTGACAAACGTACCGTTGGTCGAGCCGAGGTCCGCCAGCTCGAAACCGCCCGGCGTGCGCGTAATCCTTGCATGACGGCGCGATACCGTCGTGTCATCGAGCACGACATCGTTCGACCGATGACTGCCAATGGCTATTGTCGGCTTGTCCAGTGAGTATTCACGCTGACTCGAACTGCCTATTGATACGAGACGATTGCGCGCGCCCTCGTTCCGACCCGGAAGTTTGTCCGCGGCGCCTTGCTTCGGAGGCATCGAGCGCGGCCTAGCCCAGGTTCCAGAAGCGGCCGACGTTTTGCGCCGCCCGCTCGATCATCGGCATCACCCGGTCGCCGCCATCGCCCGGATGAATCGGCTCATCGGCGTCGCGTCCGAACTCGTCGACCACCGCGCGTCCCGACTCCGCGATTGCTTCGAGGTCGTAGCCGCCTTCGAGCGCCGCGACCATCTTCCCGCCGCAGCATTCCGCCGCCAGTCGCTTCACCCTTCGCGCCATCGCTGCAAATCCCGCCTCCGTCAGGCGCATCTGCGCGAGCGGATCGCGGAAGTGCCCGTCGAAACCTGAAGAGATGAGTATGAACTCGGGTTTGAAATGGCGTCCGACCGGCATGATGAGGCGATCGAACACCCGCAGATATTCGGCATCGCCGAATTCCGCCGGCATCGGCAGATTGACGGTGAATCCCATTCCTGCGCCGTAGCCGATTTCGTGGAGCGAGCCGGTGCCCGGGTAATGCGGAAACTGATGCGTCGATACGTAAAGCACTTCGGGCGATTCGTAAAATATATCCTGCAAGCCATTGCCATGATGCACGTCCCAATCGACTATCATCACCCGCTTGAGTCCGCGCGATTCCAATAGCCACTTGGCCGCGATTGCTACATTGTTGAAGAAGCAGAATCCCATCGCCCGATTAGGCAGTGCGTGATGTCCCGGCGGCCGCACAATAGCAAATCCATTATCTACTGCTCCGTCCATCACCGCCTCGACTGCGGTCAGCACGCCGCCGGCAGAAAGCAGCGCGGTCTCGTAGGTATCGCGTGAGGTGTGCGTATCCGGGTCGAAGTCGAACCGATCCATCGACGCCGTCCGCGCCACCGTCGCGATATACTCGGATGTATGGCAGCTCGCGATTTCCTCGTGCGCGGCCTCGCGCGGCGCCATCATCTTCAAGTCCGGCCGCGTGAGCGACTCCGCCATCTCGATCATGACCTCGGCGCGCTGCGGACGCTCGGGATGCGCCCGGCCGGCGAAGTGCTTCAGGTAGCGGCGATCCGCGACGACTCCGGTTTTAAGCATCGTTGACACCCCAGTCGGGTATAATGATTAACTGGCATGGAGCAGATGAAGTTGCGCGGAATTTTTCCGCGCGCTGCAACCTCATCGAATTGCACTGGCGAGTGCGGCGGACGGTCATCGAAGTTTGGACCTTTTTGAAATAGCGCTCATTCTCGCGATCGCGCTGATTGTGGTCGGCCCCGAACGCCTGCCTGAGGTTATGCGCACGGTCGGAAAAATCTTGCGCGAGCTGCGCCTGGCGAGCAATACCGTCCTCCACGAGCTGACCGAGGTGCTCGACGAGCCGACCGCGTCGACGCCGGCCTCCAAGGCGCCGCCGCCGTCAGCGACGCAACCCGCTGCGCCCAAGTCCGAGCCGCCTGCTCCCATTCAGCCTCCCGAGAATACATAGCCGGTTAATCCGCACCGTGCCTAGCGAGAATATCACACCGCCAGCGCTCATCGAGGCGACGACCCCCGAACAGGCCGGGATGTCGCTCATCGAGCATCTGCAGGAACTCCGCACGCGCCTGATTCGCGCTTTCATCGCAATCGGCGTCGGCTTCGTCATCGCCTACGCAATCGCCGATCCGCTCTTCCACATGCTGACCTGGCCGATTCGCGAGGTCTCCGGCGGCAAGGTGCTGCTGATCGGGACGGGCGTCGGCGAAGCGTTTTACACCAAGATCAAAGTCGCGCTCATCGCCGGCCTGTTCATCGCGAGCCCCGCGGTATTTTACGAGCTCTGGAAATTTATCGCGCCGGGTTTGTACGAAACCGAACGCAAAATGGCCAAGCCATTCGTTTTCTTCGCCACGATGTTTTTTGTGCTCGGCGGATACTTCTGCTGGGCCGTGGTTTTCAAAATCGGCTACGCCTTCTTCCTCGGCCAATACGCGAGCATCGGCGTCACCCCGACCATTCGCATCAGCGAGTATCTCGCGTTCTCATCCAAGCTCCTGCTGGCGTTCGCGCTCACCTTCGAGATGCCGATTTTTGCGTTCTTCTTCACCAAGCTCGGGATGATCGACTACAAGATGATGCTGGGTTACTGGCGCTATGCGATCCTCGCCATCTTCATCGTCTCCGCGGCGCTCACTCCGCCCGATATGATTTCGCAGTTCCTGCTCGCCATTCCGCTGCTGCTGCTCTACGCTATCAGCGTCGGCGTCGCCTGGATGTTTCGACTTAAGCCTGCCGAAAAGCCATCCTTGACAACGCCGGAACAACCCGAAACTGTCTGACCCGAATCGAATTGTAGGGAGGGTCGCATGGCACGAATTCTGACCTCTCCGGTCGCCACCGGTGCGCCCGGTATCCAGCCGCGATGGACCCGCAGCGCCAAGGACGCGGTCTGCACTGCCTATTCCTCCTCGAGCCGTTTATGGTTCACCACCTCCGCCGGCGTCCTTAACGAGATTTATTTTCCCACCATCGATCAGCCACAGGTCCGCGACCTGCAGTATCTCATCACCGATGGCGAGACCTTCTTCCACGACGAGCGCCATCTCGAATCCGGCACCGAATACCTCGACGCCATCGGACTCGGCGTGCGAATCGTCAGTAGTTCGCCCGACGGCCGCTATCGTCTCGTCAAGGAAGTAATCACCGATCCTCATCTGCCGACTCTGCTCATCCACACCCGCCTCGAGGGCGACGCGGAGCTGCTCAAGAAACTCCACCTCTACGTCCTGCTCGCGCCGCATCTGGGTGTCGGTGGATGGGGTAACAACGGGCACGTGACCAGGATGGTCGGACACGAGTTCATAACCGCCAATAAAGATGGGGTATGGCTGGCTTTGGGAGCCACCGTGCCCTTTCTCAAGTCTTCATGCGGATACGTGGGAAGCACCGACGGATGGCAGGACGTCAGCGCCGACTTCAAGATGGACTATCAATTTGCCGCCGCGCTCGATGGCAATATCGCGCTGACCGCCGAGATCGATTTGCGCAAGGGCTACACTTTTACCCTTGGCGTCGGCTTCGGCCGCGAGCTGAATCGCGCCGTGACTACCCTCTTTCAGTCGCTCGCCGATCCTTTCCCCGAGCATCGCGCGCGCTTCCTCGAGCAATGGGATCGCGCGTCCCGACATTTCCTGCCGCTCGAAAAATTCGCCGGCGACGGCGGCGCTCTCTATCGCCGCGGCCGCGAGCTGCTGCTCGCCCACGAAGACAAATCCTATCCCGGCGCGCTCATCGCGTCGCTCAGCATCCCGTGGGGCGAGGCCAAGAGCGACGAGGACCTTGGCGGCTACCATCTGGTCTGGACCCGCGACATGGTCAACAGCGTGACCGGCCTGGCCGCTGCCGGTGACGTCGCCACGGCGCTGCGCGCGATCATCTATCTCGCATGTGCGCAGCGTCCCGACGGCGGCTTCCCGCAGAATTTCTGGATCGACGGCCGGCCCTACTGGAACGGCATTCAGCTTGACGAAGTCTCGTTTCCGATGATGCTCGCGTGGCGGATGCACAAGCATGGCGGGCTCAAGGATTTCGATCCGTATCCGATGGTGCTGCGGGCGGCCTTTTTTCTGATCGACAACGGACCGCCCACGCCGCAGGAGCGATGGGAAGAAAACGCCGGCTACTCGCCCTCGACGCTGGCGGCAAATATCGCCGGCCTGGTCTGCGCGGCCTGCTTCGCTCGCGATCGCGGCGACCCGGCGACCGCACGATTCATCGAGGACTACGCCGACTTCCTCGAAGCGCACATCGAAACCTGGACCGTCACCAACCACGGCTTCCTCGTCCCCGGCATCAAGCGCCACTTCGTCCGCATCAATCCCATGGACACCGGCGATCCCGACGCCGACGAAAGCCTCGAGGGCAAGCGCGTCTGCATTCACAATCGTGCGCCCGGCGAGCAGGCCGAGTTCCCGGTCGCGGAAATCGTCGACGGCGGATTCCTCGAGCTGGTCCGCTACGGGATTCGCAAAGCCGGCGATCCGCTGATGGAAGATTCGCTGCGCGTCATCGACGCCGTCATCAAGACCGATTTTCCCGCCGGTCCATGCTGGCGCCGCTATACCCACGACGGCTACGGACAGCGCGACGACGGCGGCCCGTTCATCGTGTGGGGCCGCGGACGTCCGTGGCCTCTGCTGACCGGTGAGCGCGGGCATTACGAGTTCGCGGCGGGCCGCGACCCGATGCCCTACATCAAAGCAATGGAGGGCTTTGCGAATTCGACCCAGTTACTGCCCGAACAAATCTGGGATCAACCCGACCTGAAGCATGCGCTGCTCAAGTACGGCTACCAGACCGGCAGCGCGACGCCCCTGATGTGGGCGCATGCCGAGTACATCAAGCTGCTGCGCTCGGTCTCGGACGGCCGCGTGTGGGACATGATTGAAGAAGTGAAGGACCGCTACCAGAAGCCCGGACGAAAACCGAGCCGCCTCTGCGTCTGGAAATCCAACCGCCGCACCAGGTCGGTTTCGCCCGGCGACCGCCTGCGCATCCAGGCGACCAAGCCGTTTACGCTTCACTGGACCAACGACGAATGGCAGCAAGCCAATGACACCGCGTCGACTTCGACGCCGCTCGGCTTCGACTACGTTGATATCGACATCGGCGTTGGCGGCACCGCGCCGATTCGCTTCACGTTCAACTGGCGCGAGACGCGCGAATGGGAAGGCCGCGACTACGCCGTCGCCATCGCGAAGTAATTCCCTCGACGCTCTGTAAGCTGACGCCTTAATATCCGTTAATAACCGATTTCTCGGGCCAGCGTACTCCTACCGAGAGGACATCCCGATGAAAGACAAAGAATCGTTTGTACGCGACGCGGTTGAGATAAGGCTGGTGTTCGCGCTCCTCTTGCTGATGGCGGTCCTGATCGTTGAGGCGATTCAACACTGAGCGCCTCCATAACGGGGCGAGCGCCGAGAGAGCGGTCCAATTGCTCCCCCGGCCGACCCCGCGAACAGCTCAGTGCACTCTTCCCGTCAGCTTCCCGTGCCGGTCAGCGACAGGTTGTGCGGGCTGGCCGCATCGCCGGCCGCGCTGACCCCGAAGGTCCCGCTCTCCGATCCAACGATGCTGGGCGTGAACTGTAGCGTGTACGTACAATGCGAACTGCCGCCCGCCAGCGCCGGTCCACACGTCCCTCCCGTCACTGCAAAATCACCGGCATTCGTCCCGCTGATGCTCTCGCTCAGCGAGACCGTTGCGCCGCCGTAATTGTACACGGTGACGGTCCTGTTCACGGACGAATGGCCTGCCACGACGCTGCCGAAAGCGATGCCCGTGGCCGGAACCACGTTGAGCGGCGTCACTCCAGTTCCGCTGAGGGCGACCGCCGGCGGACCGCCATTGGGATCTCCCGCAACCCCAATCGAAAGCGAGCCGCTCTCCGCCGTTTCGGTGCTGGGCGTAAACGTCACCGCATAAGTGCAGCTCGACGACGCCGCCAGCGTCCCGGTGCAGGTCCCGCCGCCGGTCACCGCGAAGTCACCCGAGTTGGCGCCGCCGATGCTCGTTCCGGTCAGCGTGATCGGCCCGCTGCTCGCATGGTTGGTAACCGTGATGCTCAGCGTCTTGGACGCGGTCTGATAGGTGTTGCCGAAGGCTAACCTTGGCGCCGACAGCGATTCCGGTATCGTTGCCAGAGTTGTGAATGAAACCGTATACGGACCGAGCGGGTCGGGGCTGTCGGTCACCGTCATGGTCGCCGCTTCGGTGCCGATTGCGCTCGGATCGTAAGTCACGATCAGTGTACAGACCGTGGTAGCCGCCAGCGTCGAGGTGCAAGTGCCGCCCGTGATGCTGAAATCGCCGGCGTTCGGCCCGCTGAAGCCCTCACTCAGCGAGACCGAGTTGGTCTGATAATTGTGCACGACGATCGCCTTGGTCGCCTTGGAACCGTCCTTCACGCTGCCGAATTCGTAGCTGGTCGGCGCAACCGTCATGTCGACCGTGCCCGTGCCGCTGAGCGCCACGTGCTGCGGGCTGGTCGCGGCGTTGTCGCTCAGCGTCAGCGTCGCCGGATGCGCACCGAGGGTGTTGGGCGTGAACGCAATCCCGAGCGTGCACGACGTAACCGGCATGACCGTCACGGGGATCGCACCGCATGTCCCGGTGCCGCTTAGGGCATATTCGGAATCAGACGGCGTCGCGCTCAAGATGACCAGCGCTGCATGGCCATTGTTGGTGACCGTCAGGAACTTGGTGACCGTGTCGGCGACGGGTTCGTTTCCGAGCGCAAACGATGCGGGCACTCCTGCCAGTGGCGTCGGCGTCGCGCTTGGTGTTGGCGTCGCGGTCCGACTCGCCGTCGCGGTCGCGGTCCGACTCGCCGTCGCCGTCGCGGTCCGGCCCGTCGTCGCGGTCGCAGTCGCCGTATTCGTCGCTGTTTGAGTCGCCGTAGCGGTCGCCGTCGCGGTTTGAGTCGACGTGGCCGTCGCTGTCGCGGTCTGAGTCGCCGTAGTTGTCGCAGTCGGCGTGGCCGTTGCGGTCGCGGTCTGAGTTGACGTTGCGGTCGGCGTGGCAGTCACCGTCGCCGTATTCGTCGCGGTCTGAGTTGCCGTTGCTGTCGCTGTTTGCGTAGCCGTTGCAGTCGCGGTCGCCGTCGCGGTCGGGGTGGCCGTCGCGGTCGCCGTATTCGTCGCGGTTTGAGTCGCAGTGGCTGTCGATGTGACGGTGGCGGTCGCGGTATTCGTCGCGGTCGGAGTTGCCGTCGCCGTTTTAGTCGCCGTCGATGTGGCGGTAGCGGTCCGAGTCGCAGTTGCGGTAGCGGTCGCGGTCGTAGTGGCTGTATTCGTCGCCGTCGCCGTCGCGGTCCGAGTCGCTGTTGCTGTAGCGGTCGCCGTTGCGGTCGCAGTCGCCGTTGCTGTCGGGGTTGCGGTGGCGGTCGCGGTAGGGGTAGAACCCGGGTACTGAAGCACCCGATTGTTGGAAGAATCCGCTACGTACAGGTTCCCGGTGACGTCGAACGCGACGCCACTCGGAACACATAGGGTGTCCGCGCCGGCGAACGTCCCGTCCAGGTCGCAATCGTCGGTAGTGAAGCTGCCATCCTGCCCGAACACGGCCGCAGCGGCCGGATTGGCCGAGAACGGCGTGGTGTACTCGAGCACGCGATTGTTGAAAGAGTCCGCGACGTAAAGGTTGCCGCTTAAGTCCAGCGAGACGTCATTCGGACCGCACAGGCTGTCCGAGCTGGCGCTCGCCCCGCCGAAGTTCCATTCGTCTGAACTGAAGCTGCCGCCCTGCCCGAACACTAGGTGGGCGGAGGTGCCGGTCGTAAGCGGAGTGTTGTATTCGAGCACGCGGTTGTTGTTCGAGTCGGCGATATACAGGTTGCCGCTTGAGTCCAGCGCAACCCCGAAAGGGAAGGAGAGGCTGTTAGCGCTCACCCCGCCGTTGTTATCGGTATTCGATGTAAAGCTGCCGCCTTGCCCGAAGACGAGGTCGGCCGTCACGTCGGTGGTCAGAGGAGCGTTGTACTCCAGCGCGCGACTGTTGCCTTCGTCGGCCACGTAGACGTTGCCGGCCGCATCGAGTGCGACGCCGTACGGATTGCACAGGTCGATGGCGGTGGGATTGCCTCCGCTCGTGTCGAAATTGCACGCCGTCGACGAGAAGCTGCCACCCTGCCCGAACACCAGGTTGGCCGCGCCGCCGACGCACGGGAAGGAACCGCACGCGGCGAAAGGCTGGTTATATTCAAGCACGCGGCTGTTGTTTGCATCCGCGACATAGAGGTTGCCGATGGAATCGACTGCGACGGCGCCGGGATCGCACTGGCTGCTTGCGCTTGCGCTCGCCCCACCGCCGTTGCAGGCGCCGGAGTAGAAATCCGGCTGGCCGATCACCAGGTCGGCTGGAGAGCCATTGGAGAACGCGGTCACGTTCTTCCATCCCAGCACCCGGGAGTTATTCTCGTCAGAGACGTAAAGCCGGTTGGGGACCGCGCTCTTGTCGACTGCGACCGCGAACGGGCCGTTTAGCGAATGCAGGTCCGGGAAATCCGCGGTGTTGTGCAGAAAGTCAATCTGCCCCAACTCACGATCCGCGGTCGTGCCGGTCGTCAGCGGGCTGTTGTACTCGGTCACCCGGCTGTTCAGTGCGTCGGCGATGTAGACGTTGCCGCTTAAGTCCACCGCGACTCCCGCCGGCGAGCACAAGCTGTTCGCGCCCAGGCCGCCGATGTTGCAGCCGCCCGAAGTAAAGCTGTTGCCCTGCCCAAATACCAGGTCAGCGGTGGTGCCGTTCGTAGTTGGGGTGTTGTATTCAAGCACGCGGCCGTTCTCGTTGTCGCCGACGTAGAGATCGCCGCTTGCGTCAACCGCGACGCCAAACGGGTAGCATAAGCTGTTCGCGCTTAACCCGCCGTTGTTGCAGCTCCCCGAAGTGAAGCTGCCGCCCTGCCCGAACACCAGGGCAGCGGTGGTGCCGTTCGTCAGCGGGGTTTTGTATTCAAGCACGCGATGGTTGTTGTAGTCAGCGATGTAGACGTTGCTGCTCGCGTCCGATGCAACTCCGATCGGCAGGCAGAGGCTGTTCGCGCCCAGGCCGCCCTTGTTGCACGTGTTCGAAGTAAAGCTGCCCGCCTGCCCGAACACCGTGTTGGCGGTGGTGCTGCTCAGCGGGTTGTTGTATTCCAGGACGCGGCTGTTGTCGAAGTCGGCGATGTAGAGGTCGCCGCTTGGGTCCACCGCCAGCCCCCAGGGGTCGCACAGGCTGCTCCCGCTCAGGCCGCCGTTGTTGCAGGTGCTCGAAGTAAAGCTGCCGCCCTGCCCAAAGACCTCATTGGCGGACCCTCCAACGCACGGAAACGAACCGCATCCGGCAAATGGCTGATGGTATTCAAGCACCCGCTGATTGCTGGTGTCCGCGACGTACAGGTTGCCGCTCGAGTCCACCGCGACGGCCTCGGGTTCGCACAGAGTGCCCGCGCTTGCGCTCGCGTTACCGCTGTTGCAGACGGCATTGTAGAAATCCGGCTGACCAATGACCAGGTCGGCCGCGGAGCCATTGGTGAATGCGGTCACATCTTTCCAGCCCAGCACCCGCGAGTTGCCGACGTCCGCCACATAAATCCGGTTGGGCGTTGTGCTGGCGTCGATCGCAACTCCCTGCGCGCCATCGACTTTCTGCGCGTCGGGAAAATTGGCCACGTAGTACATGAAGTTGGCCTGACCCAACACTATGTCGGCGATACTGTCGCCCGCGATCGCGGGAGCCGCCAGGGCGGCGGCGAAGATCACCACACTAAGCAGGAGTCCGGCCAGGGCAATTGCTCTCGGCGCGCTCACGGTCCAGGCAATCGCGAAGGACAGCGCGCGCGCCGAACGGGCAGTCACCGCACTCCAGCACCAGGCCCCAGGTTTTGCGCGATCCGTCATTTGTCAAAGCCTCCCCACACCTACATCTAGTATAAAGTCGCGACATTCTGTAACAGACCCGAGCGAACCAGGCAATTGCGAATTTATGCTGTTCGCGCGCATCCGCTATCTGGCCGTTGAGTCCGCGCGACTAGCCGTTGCGCTGGCTGGCGATCGGAAACCTACTCGTACATCTGCGAATCCGACGCGCCCAGCTTGGTCGGAAACTCGATGCCCGGGAAAAAGTGGGGAATCTGCATAAATGGATTTGGCAGTACTATCTTGCTGGTGGCGGTGTAACTGAGCTGGACCTGCAACCGATCGACGGTTGCGATTGGCGCAGTGGTGGTATTCCCTGTGGTCCCCGAATATGAAGTGATGGTTACCTGCAGATCGCCGTCGCCCGATCCGGTGAGGATCGATGAGGGCAACAACGCCTGCATCGCGGTGTTCGGGGCAGCAGGGCCGTAAGCCGCATTTGTCAAACCTATCGTCGAGGAATTCACCGCCGCGTAGCGCGCCAGCGCGGAGGATCCCTGGCTGACCGCTAGCGCCGCCTCGCCCAGCAGCGCATACTGCACGCCAACCACCATCAGGACCAGCCCGAAGGCCGAGAGCAACGAGAATTCAACGATCGATTGCCCCCGGCGGATACCGCTCCTGCGCGACCGCGGCGACTTGCAAGCGCCGGCTGCTGCTCCAGTAGCGCGCCCCTTCTGCTTTGCATCTGATCGATTCAGCATTTGGCCCCTCCCGCTCCTACTGGGTCAATACGTCAGCCACCAGTCCGCCCAGCGCCGGCGCCGTCGCACCCGCAATCGTATTCGGGACGACCGAACTCACGAAACATCCGTTGATTTGTGTGGAGCTGCTGGTTTGGTCCAGGTAAACTAGGGCGAACCCCTCTATCGCTAGGCTGCAGTTTCCGCCGCAACCGTTGAAGTCGACTGCCGGCATGACCACCAGGCATGGATCGCCGAGTGGGATGTCGGTTGGGTTCTCGGCGGCGGTCGTGCATGGCTCGGAGAAATTCGCCTGGGCCTCTATGGCTGCACATCTGGCGAACCTGTCCGCCAGGCCAGTATTCACAGGATTCGAATTGCCCTTGTTGCCGGGCGCCGAGTTGATGATTTGGCCGATTGTGTATGAGCCCGTCGCGCCGTCATCGACGTTCGTGCCCAGCACCGAAGAGCCGTTTCCTCCGAGGGCCAACCACTGCCAGTTACCATTTGCGAGACCGTTGACGAACTTCAGGCCGAACTTGATGGGTTGACCCGGAATCTCGGATAGGTTGCATGGCGAGTTGCATTGAAATCCGACCGGGAACATACCAAGGGTATCGGTCTGGATATTGCCGGGCCCCTGCGCGACGGCGGTCGCTCCTACATTGTAGGTGCTGAGGCCGACTACCTGGGCAAAGTAGTACGACAGGCCGGTCTCGTTCGCCGTCACCTTGATGGTCTGTGAGGTCGGCTCAGACATTTGAAGATCGCTGGCGGTCAGTCCGTTCTTGACGGCATACGTGCAGGCGGCCTTCTGCGCGTCGTCCGGTTCGCTGGTGCAGGTGGGGTCGACGGCGCTGCTCGGATAGCTGAGGCCGGTTAGATAAGTCGCGCCCGCGATCGCGGAAGCATCTGCCGTCTTCCGCACCTGCTGCCAGTTGACAAACATGACGGCCACATCGGTGCCGAGCGCAAGCGCCGCGAGCAACGCCACAAGTGCCCCAGTGTATATGACCAGCATCTGGCCTTTGGAATTCCCGAACAGCTTTCTCATAGTTCCCTCCGACGAGTCCGTCTGCCGAAAATGGCGGACGACAATCGAGAATCGGCCCGGCCTCTCTCGCACGCACCCTCGGGCGCAAGGATTCAAGACAGGTCGGCCCATCCGGTAGAGCAACCCCAATGCCAACGTGGAGAGCAGAAAAATCCCGCTTGGATGCTGGCCTTTTACGTCGCGGTCCGGAGGGCGCCACCCTTCAACAGTGGCAGAACTGCTACTATGTGTGGCGTAAAAGTAACTTGAAGTAGCCTAAAACAGGTAATTAAGCCAACACCCGCGTCAAACGGCGCGGGCGGTCCGTTGCTGAGTCCAAGGCGCCATCGGCTCGATAGACCACCTTTCGGGCGACTTGGCTCGACGCCATTGTGACGAGCCTGTCAACGAGGGCTGAAATATCGCGCATCCCCCAGGTAGCCGGAGAAAACCGCGACTGACTCGGCGCAGCGTCGCACCGTTGCCACACTGAAGTAGCAACTGAGTGTACCTTGATGTAACAGCTAAGCCACTAAGTAATGATTTACGTCAAAAAGTATCAGTTAAGCCATTGAGTAATGATTTATGTCAAAAAGTACAACGAAAAGTTGAGCGGACTTTCCTTGGCACAGATGGTGCCTACATCTCATTGCCCTAAGGAAAGCCAACGTCTGCGTTCCGGTTTCGTGCCGATGCCTGAATATGAGCTACGAAACTAGCGAGAAATGTCACATAGCCGCTTTGGCGGTCATGAAAGCAATTTGTGCGTCCACTTCAGCAAACGGAACCGAGGGGGTAATTATTTGAAAAAGAGAATTGGCAGATCCCGCGGCCGCGACGAGCACGGCCAGGCGATGACTGAGTTCGCGTTGGGGTTACCGCTGTTGCTGCTCCTCCTTATGGCCACGGTGGTGTTCGGGGTTGTTTTCAACAACGACCTGACGCTGACGGCAGCTACAACCACTGGTGCACAGCAACTATCGATTGCCCGAGGGCAAACCTCAGACCCGTGCAACTTGGTCGTCACATCGGTCGAACAAGCAGCGCCATCTCTCAAAACTGCGAGTTTCACGTTCTCGGTTGCCTTTGGGAGTGGGAGTCCGCTTGTTTATGGAACTCCATTTACCGGGACATCATGCACTTCCGCCGCCGCCGACCTGATATCGGGTGATACCGCCCAGGTAACCGTTACTTATCCGTGCAACCCCAGCAGCCCCAACATCAAGATCTTAGGATACAACCCGTGGCCCAGTTGCACCCTGTCGGCGCAAACGGCGGAGCTCATACAATGAAACTAAATAACGATCCTATTGTCCGTAAAAATGGCTATATAGTGCACCGCCTGCGCGACGGCCAGCGAGGGCAGTCGATGGTGATTATAACGATGGCCCTGGTTGGCCTTTTCGGAGCGGCCTCGCTAGTAGTTGACGTTGGCCGCGCCTATTACGGCTATCAAGAGCTCGTGGGTCAAACCCAGGCGGCGGCGTTAGCAGGCGGCGCAGTTCTGTCCAATGACGGTGAGACAGCAAGCGAAGCAGAAGGCACCGCGACGAACTACAGCGGCAAAGGTGGGGATGCAAACGCCAATTCCAGTCTGCTGACCAACGTTACGGTAACAGCGACTCCGAAGTGCCTGACGAGCGCTGCAGCCGTCGCCATGGGCGTACCACCTTGCACATCCTATTCCATAGGCGATAACGCGATGCGCGTGACGGAGACCGCCCAAGTGCCGACGGTCTTCGCCAGGGTGCTCGGCTACGATACTTGGAATCTTTCGGTGACCGCGATGGCGAGCGCGAAGGGTGGATTCAATGGCCCGTATAACGTGGCAATCATCGTCGACACCACGAATTCGATGACTCAGTCTGACGGCGGCAAAAATTGCAGCGGATCAAAAATCAGCTGCGCGTTGCAAGGCGTTCAGACTCTGCTGAGCTCGCTGTCGCCATGCCCGGGGGGCCTGACAAGCTGCGGCTCGACCAGTACCACCCAAGTCGCGGTTCCTGCGCCGGCGAGTGGCGACGAAACTGCGACTAACGTCAACAACAACCCGATCGATGAAGTCGCTCTGTTTACGTTCCCAGGGCTGGCTGCGAGCGGGCCATCGATCGCGAATGTTCAGAATGACACAAAATGCAATACTACAAACCCTCCGATTACCTCCTACAACGAGTATTTCAATAGCGCTAACTGCACAGGCTCAGGCGCTCCAGTTCCTTGTTGCACCAGCAAAGCCGTGGGGAAGACCTGCTCTAGTACCCTTAACCCGCCCGTATACCAGATCGTTCCGTTCTCGAGCGACTACCGCTCTTCCGACACCGCTACTTCGCTGAACACCAGCTCCGCCGTCGTGATCGCAGCCGGTGGAAGTGGAAGTTCTTCCTGCTCAGGCCTGGGTGCTCCGGGCGGTGAGAATACCTTCTATGCGGGCGCAATCAACACCGCGCAAAGCGCGCTCATCACTCAACAAACCGCGCGCGCCAACCCGACGAGTGGTACAGGGGTGGAGACGAAGAACGTGATGATTATTCTCACCGATGGCGAAGCCAATGCTCTTGCAACCGAAGGATTGGAATATCCAACGCCGGACGAGCCATCGAAGCTTTACCCAGCTACGGCCGAGTGCCAGCAGGCAGTGACGGCGGCCCAAGATGCAGCGGAAGCGGGAACCACGGTTTACGCGGTCGGCTACGGCTCGGAGGCAACAGGATGCACGACTGACAGCGGTACATATTCCAGCCCCGTCTGCACCATACAGGGGATGGCAAACTCGCCCACGACGCCGGGGAGCTATGTACAGAATAACTCGAACTTCTTCCTCGACGGCACATCTACGACGACTGGCTGCGCCGCGGATGCTCGATCGGTCTCTGACCTGAATACGATCTTCAAGATAATTTCGTCCGATCTCACGGTTTCCCGGTTGATCCCAAACGGCACCACGTAGACCGCCTTGCAGAAAGTGGGAGGATAGGATTTCTTCACGGACCGGGCCTGCGGCTGGTACCGCGGCCCTGCGGTTGCTCCGGACGCGGAAAACTGCGTAATATGCGTCGATTCCGAATGTGCGCCAGTAGGTCGGTTACCGTCCATTTCCGGCCTGCTGGCGCTTCTTCATCTGTGCGCCCGGGATCAGACAGCTTTGCAGGCCGGTATGCGCGATGTGTTGAAGGGCGCGCTGTTGCTGGTCCTGTGAAATACCCCGCTTCGCTCAAGGTCAAAGTATATCGAGCCGTCCGGCCTCATCGACGCTTTCAGTCCGCATCGGTCGCAGTGATGCAGCGATGGCGGCTCACCTGGCTTGAAATCCTCCACGAAATGGTGGCCTTTGAAGTCCGGTATCATGTCGATTCTCGATTAGACGCACGCGCGGCAATTTAGTTACAAGGGTGCCGTTTTAAGCTCAGCGCCACCAATCAGCGACGAACGTCTTGACCGCGTCGCCGAGAGCGGTGGAGTTCAGAAATAAGAAAGCGACCGCAACAGCGATTGCGACATAGAACGTCCACCTCGCTATTATCAGGTCAAGCTGGCGGACAGTGCGACGGGGCTTCACCCTGTGGCCGTCCAATTTGGCACAAGACACCCTTCGCGGTCAGACCTAACTGCCCTGCGCGGCGCCGGTTCGGATTACGGCTGCCGAACGGTCACTGCCCTTGATGCTGTCCAGTAGCTGCTTTGCGCTCGCGTTGATCTGGCCTGGACGGCCCGCGCCCACTATTCGCGAAACCAGCTTGCCGTCGGCGCCGACGAACAGCGTGGTCGGTATCGCCTGGACTCCCATACTGTCGGCCACCCGCTCGTCGGCCAGCGCGATTGGATAGTTGATCCGGAACTTTTCGACAAATGGCGCGACTGCCTTCATCCCGTCGCCCTGGATCAGATCGTACGAGACCCCGATCACCACCAGCCCGCGCGACTTGTTGTACTTCTTGTAGAGCGCGACCAGGTCGGGAATCTGCCGCAGGCACGGCCCGCACCAGGTCGCCCAGAAATCGACGATCACCGGATGACCCCGGTAATGACTCAGGTCGATTCTTTTGCCGTCGAGGCCCGGCGCGCTGAAGTCCAGACCCTCATCTAGCGGCGACTTGTTCGCTTGCGGCGTGTCGAGCCGCAGCAACACTTTGGGCGGCGGCTCGCGGTTCACGAAGAATGCCCCCACGATCAGCGCCATCGCGATAAGGTAGCCGATCGGGCGCAGTACTTCTTTAACTGTTTCCCGGTTCACCTAATTCCACCGGCGCGCCGCTAATAAATACCTGCTCGACTAGTCTAACGCCCGCTCGATCTGCCCCGCTTCCCGCTCACTGTTGGTACATTTGAGTGACCGAAGAGGTCAGCGTTTTCGGAAACGTGACGCCCGGGAATACGCCAGGGATCTGAAGGAATGGATTTGGCAGAGGGATTATACCGGCGTCTTGCGCTTTGTAAGTTAGAGTGATGACGCACGTGTCCCCGAATGCAGGCGTAGTAGTGTCCGGGGTTGTCGAGGTTCCCTGATAGGAAGTGATGGTTGCCGTAAGATGAGGGCAGGTGGTACCCGCGGGGCAGATGGAAGCGGACAACAACTGCTGCTCGGTCGCGGTCAGTGTTATCGAGCCATTTCCGGTTTTATCACCTAATGTTCCGGGATTGTTAACGGCATACCGCGCGATCGCCGATGTCCCCTGGCTGACCGCCACAACCGCCTGGCCGAGCAGCGCATACTGCACGCCAACCAGCATCAGCAAGAGCGCGACGATTGAGATCATGGCGAACTCTACCATCGCCTGCCCCTGGCTGACTTGGCTCGTGCCCGGCCGCGGTACTTCTGTGCTTCCCCGAAAACCTAACTTTGCCTTCTGCGCGTTCATTCATACAACTCCGAGCCCGACCCGCTCAGGCCCGTTGGAAATTTAATAAGTCCCAGAAATGGATTTGGGAGCGCCATCACGCCGGCGGTGTTGTAACTGATGCTAATGACCACCCGATCGACGGTCGCGACTGGCGTATTGGTTTGAGTGTTTGTGGTCCCACCCTGATAGGAATTGACGGTCACCTTAAGGGCGCCGCCGCTGTTGAGGAGGGTTGAGGACAACAGCGCCTCCGTCGTGGAGTTCAGTGTGGCTGTCCCATTGTAAGTTCCGAGCGAGTTCTGGTGCACTGCAGCATAGCGCGCAAGCGCGGATGCCCCTTGGCTGAGCGCCAGATCCGCCTGGCCTATCAGAGCAAACTGCACACCGACCAACATCACTATCAGCGCGAGGGTCGACACCAGCGCGAATTCAACCGTCGACTGGCCCCCGCTGATTCGGCTCCCGACCAACTGCTCCGATCGCGAAGTGACTGCTTCTCCTTCTGTCACGTTCGCATCCTGCATTGTACTAGATCGACTGAACATTGAGATTTCCCCGTTGCTATTGGACCAGTAGGGGAGGCGCGATTGGCCCAAGTGCAGGGGCGTTCGTACCTCCTGCAACGGTAGTACCTTTGTACTGGCCCACGAAACACCCGTTGATGGTGGTGTCCGTGGTGCCCGCCGGATCAATGTATATCTCGGCAAACCCTTCGATTGTTAAACTGGATCTCCCATTGGAACCGGTGAAGTCGACCGCTGGGACAATCACGTCGCAAGGATCGTTCGGCGGGATATTCGTCGGGTTGCCATTGCCGGAGCAGGGATCAGGAGAAACGGCAGGACAGGTGGCGAGCCTGGCCGACAAGCCCTGACTTACCGGGCCGTTTGTGCCACCGGGTTTCGTATCTATTTGATCCCCGACTGAGAAGGAGTTAGATGAGCCGTTTTCGATCGTATTTTTCAAGGTGCTACCGCCCGATCCATCGGGAGCCAGCCACTCCCAGTTACCCGGTGAAAGGCCGTTGGCAAATTTCACGCCGAGCGTCACGGATTGTCCTGGATCGAGGTTGGCAAGATTGCATGGCGCGGTGCATTGGAGTCCGACAGGAAACAAACCGTTAGGAACGGTATTGGGCGGCCCAATCGACGCGATGGCGGTTGCCCCTACAGTATAGGTGTTCATGCCCAGTACTTTCGCGAAGAGGTAGGGAACGTTGGCGTCTTGTGCCGACACCTGGACGGTCGATGCTGTCTCGGCGATAGGCGGATTGAGCTGGCTGGCGAGCAATCCATTGTTAACGGCATACGTGCAGGCAGCTTTCTCCGCGTCGTCGCCAGTGCAGCCAGTGCCGGGGGTGCCGCTAAAGGTGTTGCCTGTCGCGGTCAGATAACTCGCGCCCGCTACTGCGGCGGCGTCAGCGGTCTTCTGCATCTGCTGCCAGTTGACGTACATAATTCCAACATCGGCACACAGCGAGAGCACTCCGACCAGCGCGACGATTGCTCCGGCGTACAGAACGGCAATCTGACCACGAGAACTTCTGAATTTCTTGTTCATACTGGACCCCTCATGAATCCGTTCAACGGCGAACGGGAACTTGCTGGCTCTTATCGGCTCTACGTCTTATTTTGAATACCATCCATTCTTGCGTAGGGCAAGAATGCAACCAGCGTGTTGCATCAGGGACACTCCAAGACGTAAAAACGTGTCTAAATCCAGCGTGTCAAGTATTAATCTAACAAAACTAAGGGGTTTTGTCGAGGGTAATTGTTGCAAAGATGCTACTCTATGTAGGGAGAAATAGCATTTTGTAGGTGACAAATCGCGCCCCAAATGACCGCATCTGTAACCCCGGTCAGGGCCGTCGAGCCCTGAATCACTGCGCCAGATTGGCTAATGACTTCTTGCCCGAAACGCCCGCATTAACAGGCGTTTAGCCTTCGTAACCCACAAATCTCCTCATCCGTATTCAGCTTAGGAGAGACATTTATGATGAAACTCTACACAACCACTATTGCCGCCCTGTTTGGGCTTTTTGGGCTCATGATGGCGATGCCGACCGTGGCCTCCGCCGAGTTGGTCCGTGTGTATCCGCGGACTGTGCATCCGGTGGTGGTCCAGGAGGTCGTCGCGCCGGCGCCCTTCGCGACCGTCGAGTACTATCGGCCGTGGGCATGCGCCAATCCGTACTACCGCCATCATCACTGGTGGAGATGCCACTAACCAACTGCGCGATAGGCGGGCGTCTTAACCAACCAGCGGCGCGGGCGGATGTCGATGACACCCGCCCGCAAACCTTTCGTCTCCCGAGCTTGATCCTAACCTCTCCTCGGACAAGGAGAGGTTAAGATCCGGATCATCCCCTGAACCCTTCTAACAGGGACGAAAGTCCCGCATCTTTTCTTAGTACTGGGTGCAGGGGTCACCCCTGCCGAAGGAGGTGCGGAACCCACCGCGGGTTCCGCATTAAATAAAGTGAATTCTTCCTACCCAATCCGCGCGATCGTGAACTGCTCCGCCAGCGACGCCATCATCGCCTCGACTTCGTCGCGCGAATCCGCTGAGAAGTAGATTCGCAGATGGTGCCGCGCAGGATCCTCGGTCCGCAGCGTCGCGAGATTGTCGTATGACTCGACGATCGACTTGAACAGCACGATCTGCTCAGGCGGAATCGCAATCAGCATCGAATCGATTGCGGGCGGCTTCTTCGCGCTCAACGGTTTACTGCTACCTCCCGGACCCCTACATTCTAGCCGATGACGCTACCGCGGGTCTTGTTCGTAACCGGCAAAGGGGGGACCGGCAAGAGCACGGTCGCCGCCGCGCTGGCGATTGCGCTGTCGCGCCGGCGTCCGACCACGCTCGCCGACCTCGACCGCCGGATGTCGGCGGCCGCGGCGCTCGGCGTGATGCCGCATAATTCGACCGCCGTCAAAGTCACCGACTCACTCGACGCAGTCGCGCTGACGCCCCGCGCCGAGCTCGAAGCCTTCATCGAGCGCATCGTCCCGATTCGCGCAATCTCGCGCCGGATGCTGCGCAGCCGCACCTTCGGCTACGTAACGGCCGCGCTGCCCGGCCTGGAAGCATTCCTGTTGCTGGAACGCCTCAGGATTATGGCGGGAGACGCGGCGCTCAAGGATCGTTATCTGGTCGTCGACGCGCCCGCCTCAGGCAGCGCCGTCGAACTGCTCTCGGTGTCGTCGGGAGTGCGGGGAATTGCGCCGGCCGGCACGCTGAACCGGCTGGCCGACTCGATCGACAGCTTCCTGGCGGACGCAACGCGATTCGGCGCGGTCATCACGATGACGCCGGAGGAGCTTGCGGTTCGCGAGGCGCTCGAAACCGCCGCCACCATTCGCGAGCGGCTCGGCGTCGTCACCGTCGCCGCGATTATGAACTGTGTTCCCGATTTGCTCTTCGACACCTCCGAACTCGCCGCGCTGAGCCCGCTCGGCAGCCATGCCCGCCTTGCGATCCGTCGAAACGCCGCGCACGAAAATGCGGCCCTCGTCGCGCCGCGGCTGGCGGACGCCGGTCTGCCTGCAGTGAGCCTCCCGATGATGTTCACGCCGGCGATCGGCGCCCGACGAGCTGGAGAAGCTGGGCCACGTGCTGGACGCGGAGCTGCTCGATAGATGAAGCCGAAGGCACATCCGAGGCAAGCCGCGCGTCACAAGCCGCTGGACCTGCACGCGCAGAGCCTCGTCATATGCCTGGGACCCGGCGGCGTCGGCAAGACTACTATCAGCGCCGCGCTCGGCGTGCGTGCCGCGATGCTCGGATGCGCGGTCGACGTGATGACGGTGGATCCAGCGCCGCGCCTGCTCGACGCACTCGGCCTCGAGGCGGATACTTCCGAGCCGGTCGAGGTCCAGCTCGACGGCGTTCGGCCGTCACGCCGCGGCGCCGGCTCCAATCGCGCGCGACTGCGCGCACTGCGTCTGGATCCGAAGCGCACCTTCGATTCGATCATTGCGCGCTATGCGACCTCGGACGCGGCGCGCGACGCGATTCTCGAAAATCGAATCTATCGCAATCTCTCGGGCGCGCTCGCGGGCGTGGCGGACTACATGGCGATGGAAAAGCTGCTCGAACTCGCGGCCAATCCAGCCACCGACCTGCTGGTGCTCGACACTCCGCCCGCGGCCGAGGCGATCGACTTTCTCGACGCGCCGCGGCGCCTGCTCGAGCTGCTGAACTCGCGCGCCGTCAATCTGCTGGGCGCGCCGAGCGGGATATTCAGGAGCCAGCTGCGGATGGTCGACATAGCGGCGCGCGCGGTGCTCGCCGCGTTCGATCGCGTCACGGGACTGAACCTGCTAGGCGACGTGCAGTCCTTCGTTCGCAGTTTCGACGGCATGTACGAAGGCTTTTCCGCACGCGCCGCGCACGCGCAGGACAAGCTGCGGGTGGCGGACACGGCAATCGTGATAGTCACGACGGCCGAGTCGAGCCGAATCGCGCAGGCGCGCGAGTTTGTCGGCGCGCTCGAGCATGCCGGCCTCCGCGTATCCGCGATGGTCGTGAATCGAGTGCTCGCGGAATTGCCCGACGCCGCCGAGCTGGCGTCAGCGCGTATCGCGCCGTCGCTCAGGAAAAAGTTGAAGCGCAATCTCGCCGATTACGCCGCGCTCAAGACTCGCGAGGCAGTCTCGCTGAGCGCGATCCGCGATTCGCTTCCCGCCGGCGCGGTCCTGATGGTTGCGCCCGACCTCGGCCGCGAGCCGCGCACTATTGCCGACCTCGCCGAGATTGGCCGCAGCCTCCGCCCGGCCTGATCAGCGCAGCTTCTTCGTCCGTCGAACCGAGGGTTTAGCGGGCTCGTCGTGATCGAGCAGACGATCCAGCTTGATGCTAAGGTTGAGCAGTTGCGAGCTCAGATGATCGAGCCGCGCTTTCAGGTCGCGCACGTCACGCTTGGAAGGAATATTGACGAAGTCGAGCACCTGCTCGACGTTGCGGTCGAACGACTGCTTGTTTGCCATGAAGCGTTCACCCGCCCGCCCGAAACTCGAGCGCATCCTGTCGTTCGACATGATCTCGTTGAAAAAACCGGTGATGCCTTCCTCGCTCATCTGCCGGAGCCTGTTCATAAGGTTGTCATCGTCGCGGCGTGCCATGATTTTCAACTATATATAGAGGGTCGAGCCGCGCAAACCGATGACCACTATCGCCAGCATTCTAAGCATCGCGTCCGGGTTCGCCCTGATGGGCTACCACGAACCTCCGGCGAACCTGCTCGCCACTTCCATCATCATAAATCTCGCGCTCACGCCCCTGACCGCGATTGTCGCATCGCGCCGCGGCCGCTCCGCGCTTCGATGGACCATCGCGGGACTCGCGCTTGGCGCATGGGCGCTCGCCGCGGTCATGATTATTCCGCCGAGCCGTCCCGCGCCGCCGCATCCCGACGTTCCGCAATATCCGCCTACTTCTCATGCTGCTTGATCCACGCCGCAGTCGGCGCAAACACTTCGCTCTCCGACTTCGTGCCCGCCAACACATCCAGGTGGCCCCAGCTGTCGAATTTTGTAAACGAGGGGTCGGGCGCGCCGGTCGACTTTGACGCGTCTTCGACATGATCTGGCCATTGCGCGCCGAAGTTGGTGCTGGCGAACGCGATCACGGGAATCTTCGACGCCTTGAGCGCCGCGAGCAGCTCCGGCGTGAACGGATTCTCGCCGTCCTGAACCGACGGCCAGTAGCGATCGAAGGCGATCAGCAGTTTCGCCAGCACGACTGGGTCTGAATAATCGGCCAGCATATTCGAGAACGCGCCGTTGCCGGGTGCCGCATCGTACATGACGTGTTCCAGGTTTTCGCGCGCGGTCTTGTACTTGGGAATCGGTGCGGGCTGATCGGGATTGTCGATCACCATCTGCATCAGCGTGTGCCGCTTGTCGTAGGTCAGATGCTTGCCGCCGATGTCGTCGGCATACTGGCCGGGCGGCAGCGACGCCGCGCGCATCGGATGAGTCGGGATGAATCCATCGAGCGCGATTATTCCCGCGACCTGTCCGGGATGCATGGCGGCGTAAAGGTACGCGAACTCGACGCCGCGGCTGAAGCCGGCCACGAAAATTTTGCCGCGGCCGGTTTTTTCGTTGACAAATTTCGCAGCCGCGTCGATGTCCGACTCGAAAAGATCGTTGGTCCATCCCGCCAGCTCCGTAAGATCGCTCTGCGGTGTCTCAGGCGGAATGAAGTGCGTGCGATAGTCCATCGACCACACGTCCACGCCCTGCTCCGCGAGATAGACCTGGAACGAGTAGCGCGGATCTTCGAGTGCGATTTCGCCGTTCATGTTGGTGCCGGGCAGGTAGAGCACGACCGCCTCGGCATGCGCGGGTGGATTGGGTCCCTTGGCGACGCGATGCAGCGCGATTTTGTCGAACGGCGATTTGCCGACGCTCGCTTCGAACGTCCATTCGTAAATTCCCGGCGCGCCTTTCAGTTCGCGGGCCGTGCCGACCGCATTGAACTCCGCGGCTGATGCGATCGCGCGGAGCGCGATGAAGAGGAGCGGAACCACTAACACGATAAGCGCAATGCGCCGTCGAATCTTCATGGGCCTAATCCTCTCCACGATTTCGCGTCGTCGCACAAGTCCGCGACCGCGCCGCCTCGTCGCAGGTTGACCCTTTGCGGTCTGGCGTGCGAAACAGAGTCGGCGGGTATTTCACGCTCACGCCAATTTCGCACGGGAGTAAATTTCAATGAGCAAGAAAGTGCAATTCGCCCTGTTCTCTCCGCAAGCCGGACAATCGTGGCATCAGCTCGAGGAGCGGACGCATCGCGCCGAAAAGCTCGGCTTCCATTCAATCTGGCTGGTCGATCATATGTGGACGCGCGGCATGCCCGACCTCGACCATCATGAATGCATGGCGTTGATGGCAGGGCTCTCGGCGAAGACCGAGAAAATTCGCATCGGCACCATGGTCATCTGCAACAACTACCGCAACCCCGCGCTGCTGGCAAAATCGCTGGCCACGATCGATCACATCAGCAACGGCCGTCTCGAAATCGGCTACGGCGCGGGCTGGATGGACGAAGAGTACAAGGCCTACGGCTATCAGTTCCCGTCGATGGGCACGCGGCTCAAGATGTTCGAGGAAGGCCTGCACATCATCAAGGCTATGCTCACCGAGAAGCGCGTGACGTTTAAGGGGCGCCACTACTCGGTCGAAGAAGCGGTCTGCAATCCCAAGCCGGTGCAGCAACCGCATCCACCGATCACGATCGGCGGCAGCGGCGAAAAGATCATGTTGAAGCTGGTCGCGCGGTTCGCCGACCGATGGAATTGTCCGGCCGGCTACGAAAGCTTCGAGCACAAGTTCAACGTGCTCAAGCAGCACTGCAAAGACGTCGGGCGCGACCTGAACACGATCGACATCTCGGAGCAGTTGCTGGTGTGTATCGGCTCGAGCGACGCGGAAGTCGAGGCGAAGTGGAAGGCGGCGCAGATGCTCAAGCCGTTTATCAACACCGGAATCAAAGGCGCGCCGAAGCAGCTGATCGAGGAACTCAAGAAGCGCGTGGCGATGGGAATCACGACGTTCGTGATTTTCTTCAGCGACTTCGCACCGCCGCCGACCCTCGAGTTGTTCGCAAAGGAAGTGATGCCGGCATTTGCGTAGAACGATCGGAATTTGCGCGCCGTTCATCGTCGCACTGCTGCTTGCGGGATGCGCCAGTAGTCAGCCGTTGGACTACTCGACGCAGCTCGACACGAGTGGAGGACTCGGCCCCGGCGATCCGATAACGCACGCGTCGGCGACCATCGGCCACGTGACGGGAGTCTCGCCGATAGGCGACGGAGATTCGGAGATCGCGTTCGAAGTCGATGGCTCGCACGCGGACGAGATTCACAACGATTCGATAATGACGCTGAACAACCTCGGCGCGACCCCGTCGCTCGACGTGATGAACGTGGATGCGATGAGCCATAGCGCGCCTTCGGGCACACGGCTCGACGGCGCGTCGAGCATGGACGAGGCGCAGATGTTTATGACCGCGCGCGGCCCCGGCAGTTTCGCGCAGGCGCTGGGAAACGCCGCCGGGTCCTCGACAACGACGCCCTCGCCTCAGACCGTGCAGATGACGCAGATGCTGGCGCAAATTTCGCAGCAGACACTCGCGACCGCGGTGGCAATCGCGCCACCCACGCAGGAACAGATCGACCAGGCCAAACACGAGGCGCTTGGCGTCGAACGGCAATTGATGCGCAACGGCAAGATCGAGCAGGCCGAACGGCTGCGCACGTCGATGGGCAGCGTGATGGGCGGAATTACGACGCCGGTAAATCCGACGACGCTTCCGCCAACCTCGCCGAATCCATAATTAGAAATGGATCGTCACTAAATTGGATCAGCATCGACTGACCGAATATCTCAAACGCCGGATGCCGCACGCGCGCGAGCATCGCGTGGTCGGACTCAAGCGAATTTCCGGCGGTTCGTCGCGCGAGACCTATGCCTTCGACCTGGAATGGAGCGAGGGAGGCGAGACGCGCACGCGACCGATGATTGGACGCCGCGATCCGACCGGCGGGCTGCTCAAATCCGATCGCGAGCGCGAGTTCAACGTGATCGCCGCGGTGCATCGCGCGGGCCTGAAGGTTCCCGAGCCGCTCTTCCTCGAGCTCGACGCGAGCGTGATGGATCGCCCGTTTTTCATCATGCATCGCGCGTCGGGCCAAACCGGCATGGGCGCGTTTCCCGCCGCGGAATCCGAATCGACGCGCGCCAAAGTTGCCGATGACTTCCTGAGCGAGCTCGCGCGACTGCAGGCGATCGACTACCGCGAGTGCGGGCTCGAAATGCTGGGGTCTCCCGCGAGTCTCGCCGATCCCGCGCGCATCCAGGCCGCGCATTGGAACGATGTCTACGAACGTGATCGGATGGGCGAGCACTACCCAATCCTCACCGCGGCGTTCGCATGGCTCAAAGCCAACCCCGTCGTGACGGACCGCGTGGTGATCGTTCACGGCGACTATCGTTCAGGAAATTATTTGTACGACGAGAATGGAATCGTCGCGATGCTCGATTGGGAGATGGCGCATCTGGGCGATCCGATGGAGGACCTCGGCTGGGCGTCGATGATGTTCTGGGGGCGCGACGAACTTGCCGGTGGCTTGATGGAACGCGAAGCGTTTTACCGTCTCTACGAACAGAAGACCGGCCATCGTGTCGATCGGGAGCGGCTGTTCTTCTACCAGGTACTCGGCAACGCGAAGATGGCCGTGATTTGCCTCACCGGTATCCGCGATTTCGTCGAGCGGCGCACGTCCGACGCGGTCATGCCGTTTCTCGAATTGCTGCTGCCGGCGTTGTTCGAGGATCTCGCCGCGAAGCTTCGATTGGTCTGAGGGGACAGGATGCCACGCCCGACCTTGAATGAACTGATCAGCGGAATGCAGCGGACGATCATGGAGGCGTTGATGCCCGAACTGACGTCGCCGTACGCGCAAGGGCAGGCGATGTCGGCGATCGGGATGCTCGCGCATGCGGCGGCAGTACTCGAGTCCGCGCCGGCATACGATGCGACCGAGATAAAAGATCTGCGCGCCACATTCGCGGCGCTCGCGCGACTGGGCGACAAGCACGTCGCAAAGAAAGGCGGGCTGCGCGGCGCTCTCACGCGTGCGACTCGCGCCGGCGCGAAGAATCCGCCCGACCGGCGCGCGATGGAAGCCGCGATGGCCGCGTTCGCCAGCGCGGTTGCGCTGCGCCAGGTCGATGACCGCGTCGCTCGCCACGTCCGCGGCTACCTCCGGCGCAATCTCGACCGCTCGCGCAAGCTGCTCGGCGGTTCGTTGCCGAGCGCCTGATAGATTAGTAATGCTGTAATTCTGACTCGCGCTGGCAGCTTGTCTCTAGCCTATGCAATGAGACGCTAAGTCTAGCCATCATCAGCCACTTTCAAGCCGACTTACCTATGTCAGGACTTATTGCGCACAAAAATCAATTAGAGTAGATTGCCTAAAGTTAATTAGGAGCGCGAAACGGCATAATAGCTAGCGGTACTAAAAGCGCACTACCTGTATGTAGCGGACTTGCTACAAACAGTTAGCGGAGCTAATTTGAACGTGGGTAAGGTTTGAGGTGGTGTAAGGTTCCGCAGACGAATTGCGAGGATGAAGCCATGAGCGTCGTCACTATTCCAACTCCCGGATTGCCTGGCGGCCCTTGCCGCGGATCGTGCGATCATGCCAAGTGCCACACGCTGCGTGCGATGGCCGAGGAACGGTGCGGTCACTGTGGCGCCCGGTTTGGCTTCGGCGCGAAAATGACCGGCGAGCCTCCGCTGCATCTTCGATGCGCGCAGGCCATCGCCGCGCGCAATGGCGCGCCGGCTTCGCATCCGTTGAATGATCCCGCAACGGGTCATCAGTCCGCGAGTCATCGCGACGACAAGCGCTAGCCCCGTCTCGTTTATATTTTTGATTTGACGCCGGCGCGCCTCCTCGGCGTGATCGGCGATTCGCGCTTGACACCTTTGGCGGGTGCGCGCTACCGCTCGTTTGACAACAACAGCCAAATCGAGGTTGCTCAGGCGTGAACGTCGAAACCATCAGCCAGGTGCGCGCGCTACGCGATCGGCTCGATCATCCCGTGATCGACGCCGACGGGCATCTGATCGAGCCCGCGCCGCTCTTCAATGAATATCTCCGGAAGATCGGCGGCGGCGCGATGCTCGAGCGCTATAATCGCGAGCTTCGCGAGCATCCGACCGGCTCGCGCGGAAATCGCGACGCGGGTGACATGCGCGGCGCCTGGTGGGGCGTCTCCAACGACGCGTATGACCTCGCGACCGTAATGGCGCCGCGGCTGCTGTACAGCAGGCTGAACGATCTCGGCGTCGATTTTTCCATCCTGTATCCCACGCTCGGACTCGCGCTGCCGACGATTTACGACGGTGAGGTGCGTCGCATCGCATGTCGCGCGCTCAACACCATGAACGCCGAGATCTGCGCGCAATTCCGCGACCGCATCGCGCCGGCCGCCGCAATTCCGATGCACACGCCCGACGAAGCAGTGGCCGAACTCGAGTACGCGGCGCGCCTCGGCCTGAAGGTCGCGATGATTCCGCCGGGCGTGGCGCGTCCGATCCCGGCGCTCGAGCACGCGCATCCGGACGCGTTCCCCAACGCCGCCTACTTCGATTGCTACGGCCTCGACAGCTTCTTCGACTACGATCCGGTGTGGCGCAAATTTGTCGAGCTGAAAATCGCGGTTACCTCGCACGGCGGAGTCGGCCTGCGCTACCTGCCGCTCGGGCGGCGCTCGCCGACCAACTACATGTTCAACCATATCGGCGCGCACGCGTATCAGCAGGGTGAGTTGTGCCGCTCGATCGTGATGGGCGGAGTCGCGACGCGTTTCCCGGAGCTCGCGTTTGGATTTCTCGAATGCGGTGCGGGATGGGCCTGCGACCTGCTCCATTCGCTCGAGGAGCATTGGGAAAAACGCAACACTGCGGGCCTGGCGAATTACGACCCGTCGCGCCTCGACCGCCCGCGACTGCATCAACTGCTCGCGGAGTACGGCGGACCTGAATTCATCGCGAAAAACTCCGCGCGCGCGGTGCGGGCCTACGACGAAGGTCTTGAGCGTCACGATCGCGCCGCCGATCGCGACGAATGGGCGCTGACCGCCGTGCGCGACGAGCACGACTTCGCGCGCATTTTCGCCAACTTCTATTTCGGCTGCGAGGCCGACGACCTGAGCGTCCATCGCGCGCTCGACTCGCGCGCCAACCCGATGCGCACGCGGCTGCAGCCAATTTTCTCGTCCGACATCGGCCACTGGGACGTGCCCGACATCTCGACAGTGCTCCTCGAAAGCCATCGCCTCGTGGACAAGGGACTCTTGAGCGACGCGGATTATCGCGACTTCGTTTTTGCATATCCGGCGCAACTTCATCTGAAGGCGGATCCAAAATTCTTCGCCGGCACCGCGATCGCCGATTCGATCGCAACGCTCAACGCATAGAGGCGGAGGCGCTCGATGCTCTCGAACGAACGCAAGCACGACTGGGACGAGAATGGCTACTTCATCATTCGCGGCTTCATGCCGATTGAAGCCTGCCGCGCGATGCATGCGCGAGTGGTCGAGATTTGCCGCCTGAACGCCGCGGGACAAAGCGTTCCGAACGTATTCGTGTTGCCGGAAAAGAAGCCCACCCCGCTCGCGCGAAATCCCGAAGACAACGTCGGCAAAGTTTTCCGGCTCCATCGCGATCCAATTTTCAAAAAGCTCGTCGAAGATCCCGCAGTGCTCGACCTCGTGAGCGATCTGATGGGTCCAGAGCTCGACTGCTTCGTCAGCCAGTTCATTTTCAAAAATCACGGCGCGATGGGACAGCCGTGGCATCAGGACTCTTATTACTTCGCCTTCAGCACGCGGCCGCAGGTGGGCGTCTGGCTGGCGGTCAGCGAAGCCACGCTCGACAACGGATGCCTTCACGTGATGCCGGGCTCGCACAAAGAGCCGGTGCACGAACACGTTCCCGACCGGCGCCCGCACGCGCAATACGGCTATACGGAGATCGTTGATTACGACACGTCGAAGTCGATGCCGGTGTTGATGCAGCCCGGCGACCTGCTGGTGTTCCACAGCCACCTGATGCATCGCTCGACCGACAACATGTCCGGCGGCATCCGCGCCGCAATGGTCTGGCATTACACAAAGTCTGGCACGATCGATCAGACCCGGGAGAAATTCGGCCATCAAAACCCCTCGCACGATTTCATGAAGATCGAGCGTCGCCGCGCAGCCGAGGATAGGCCATGAATGGAGCTGAGAGCCTGATCCGCACCGCGATCGCGGCCGGCGTCGAGGTATGTTTCGCAAATCCTGGGACGACCGAGATGCCGCTGGTCGCGGCGCTCGACTCCGCCGACGGGCTGCGCCCGATTCTCGGATTGTTCGAGGGTGTTTGTACGGGCGCCGCCGACGGCTACGGACGCATGGCGGAGAAGCCCGCCCTGACGCTGCTGCATCTCGGTCCCGGCTTCGCCAACGGCATCGCGAATCTGCATAACGCGCGGCGCGCCCGCTCGCCGATTGTGAATCTGATCGGCGATCATGCGACGTGGCACGTCGGCGCCGACGCACCGCTCACTTCCGATATCGTTTCGCTCGCGACTCCCGTCTCGGGATGGATTCGAAGCGTGCGCAATTCAGCATCGCTCGCGGAGACCACTGCGCAAGCGATTGCGGCAGCCGGCCGCGCGCCGGGACAAATCGCCACGTTGATTATTCCGTCGGATTGCCAGTGGGATCCCGCTGAAAGACACGCCGCGCCGATTGAGCCGGCGCCGCCGCTGGCCGTCTCCTCCGGCGCGATCAAGCGCGCCGCCGAGTCGATGCGCAAGGGCAAGCGCGTTGCGCTTTTTCTCGGCGGCACAGCGCTTCGCGCACGCGGCCTCAAGGCGACCGCGCGTATTGCCGCGAAATCCGGATGTCATCTGATCTGCGAAACTTTCCCGGCACGACTCGAACGCGGCGCCGGCATGCCGACGCTCGATCGCTTGGCCTACTTTCCCGAGCAGGCGATCGAGATGCTGAAGCCGTTCGACACGATCGTAATCGCCGGCGCGAAAAAGCCCGTCGCGTTTTTCGGCTATCCCAATTTCCCGAGCCAGTTGATTCCCGATGGTGTCGTCAGCGCGATCCTGGCCGAGCCGACCGATGACGTCCCGGCTGCTCTGGAAGCGCTCTCGGACGAGATTGGAGCACCGGTTTCGGTCGCGCCACCTTCGAAAATAACACGGCCCGAACGTCCCGTCGGAAAACTCAACGCGATGACCGCGGGCGCCGCGATTGGCGCGATGATGCCCGAAGGCGCAATCGTGATGGACGAGGCTGCCACCAGCGGCCTGCCATTCCTGGCGGCATCGGCCGCCGCACCCCCGCATACTTATCTCTCGCTCACTGGCGGCGCGATCGGGCAAGGATTGCCCTGCGCAACTGGAGCCGCAGTCGCGTGCCCGGACCGGCGCGTGATCGCTTTTCAGGCCGATGGCAGCGCGATGTACACGATTCAGGCGCTGTGGACGCAGGCCCGCGAATCGCTCAACGTCACGACCGTGCTCTGCAACAATCACAGCTACAGAATTCTACAAGTCGAGCTCGCGCGCGCGGGAGTGACCGAACCCGGGCGCAAGGCGCGCTCGCTCACGGACCTTTCCAATCCCGATATCGAGTGGACCAGCCTCGCGCGCGGTCTCGGTGTGCCGAGCGTGCGCGTCGAAACGGCGGAGACCCTCACGCGGGAGCTCGAGCGCTCGCTAGCGACGCCGGGCCCGAGTCTGATCGAGATGATTCTCTAGCGTGCCGCGGATTGGTTTGTCTATCCGTCGAGCAACCGGCGTGAGCAATAGCCATGCCAAAAAGGCGGTTTCTTGCTAGAATTAGAGAATATGATCAACTGCTTGGATTGCGGCACCGAACTCGACGAGTCTTACAATAGTTTTTCGCGGCCGCCCTGCCCTGTGTGCGGATCCGTGCTCAGTAAGATTTCCGTTAGTGCGACTTTTTCGGCCAAGGCAGCGTTCTATGGAAAAATGAGTTGATGGGATCGTACGCCTAAGAACAAAGCTTTGCGAAAAGGGGTTGTCGGCGACGATTTCTATCACGCCTCAGGTAGATGGAGCGTCGTCGTTCGTAGGTTCGATCGCGTCAAGGACTGGTACTACGAGCACATTACCGATAAGGAGACCGGCCAGGTTTTGCGCCACACCGAGGAAAAGGTGAGCGAACACGATCATGGCCTTCGGAAGAAAAAGTAGAGCCCGGTGACTCTGGTGACCGCGGTGACTCTGCCTAGCTCCTTAGAAAAAAATCGAAGGGAGACTGTACAGGTTTTGTGCGGAGTTATCGGACACACGCTAAAAACGACAGCACATTAGCATCGAGAAAAGGTAGAAACTGACTACAGCGTGGTCTCATCGCGTGGCCGCTGACGCTTTTACTTCCAATAGTTGTAGCTGGGTTCGTCCATTCTCCAAAGTGTCGGTTTGCCCGACGCTATTGTGCGAGCAGCGTCGAACTGCCAACCAAATCCAGTTTTGTGTAATTCGCCAGAGACATCCTTGTAGGTTACGTACCCAACAATGCAGAGATGCTGTGTGCCAGCTTTAATCCCTTCCCATTGGTCAGCAGTCAAACTCACGGGTTTAGTTCCGCTAATCCTGCTCGAAAAGAGGCCCGGATCGTCTGGTGCGATGAAAAGCTCTCCGAGATCAGGCGCGGAATACTCCGGTTCGGGCGGCACAACTTTATAAACCTTATCGACGTAACTGTACCCTGTAAGGATCGCTGGTGTTCTACCTTTGTTGGGAATAGTGATGCGGACGGTATTGGGCACGAATTCTTTGCTCTCATTGAAGTTCAATTGCACGTCGAGGTAAGCACGCTCAACAGCACTGAGTGCTTTTTCAGCGAGCATCGCTTGGCGTCGGATGGAGGCCCACTGAAAAATCGCCACGATAACGTAAACGACAGTAACGTAAACGATTGCCCAACTGGGCGACGGTGGCCACCACCGTTTTTTCGTTGATCTGATCTTCTGTGCGGGCAGCTTTCTGCTGACTTGCTATGGCGCGCAGCGCTTCGAGAACTCCGGTCTCAAAGGACGGATCACCGACCTCTGGTGGGTGCCGCTCAACTGCGTTGTAGCGATAGTCGGGTGTCGGCTGATGGCTTTTAACTGTTGGTGGTTTTGAGTGTGCTTCGTTTACTACGCATAGGAGCATCGCCGATGCGATCGGGCCCATCAGACAGCACATTCTTAACCAGCGCATCGAATCCCACCTTTGCGCTCAGCACTTCGGGCGCTTCTGCCTGGAGCCGTTTTATCAACTCGGCATCGCGTTCTTTGTTCGTGCCTTTTCTCATCAATTCGCAGTATAACCCCGATGGGCAACAACGTCATCTGCGGGGGAAACATTTTAAATGCGGATTGGACGGGCTTTATCATTCGACCACATGGCTGTGGGATGTGTCGTGATCGCCGGATTTGTGGAGGCAGCGCAGCAGGCACTGAAGGGAGCGCCGGATTTCTCAAAAACATTACCGAACATTTTCAACAGCGAAAACCTTAATTATGTTCCATTCGTGCTGCTCGTCGTCGGCGGCGTCATGTGGATTTTAGGCCGCAAGACAAAGCCAGAATTGTTCGCTGGGCAAGCCGATCTGCGACGATTTACGGTCACTGGCGTTGATCGCATTCAATCAATGATGCTTGACGTGCAAGATGAGTGGGAGCAGGTGTCGCGCGCATACGAGGAAACTGTCGCGGCGTGGAATGCAATACATTCAACGCGAGAGAAGAAGCGGAGTGGGCCAGTCACAGACGAAGAGATTAGCGAAGTACTAAATCGCCTATTTGATGCACTTGAGCTTTGGCGAGAACGCCTCTTAAGACTAGGCCGTGGAATCAAGACGGAGCGCGACTGGTGAAGTGAAACTGTAATTGCTCTGGTTTGCTGGCCTCTGGCTTTCCGCTGAGGCTGCCGCCAGCGTGGCGAACTCAGCATCCTGCTATGATCGCATCGAAGATGTCCGGATTCTTGCGATTGTTGAACCGGTACGAAAACTCATTCAGATACAGCGGCAGATATTCACGGCTGATATGATGATAGTTGCCGATGATTCCGGGCTTTAGCAGGCTCGTAGACGGCCGGCGTCTGCAGTACGTGCGCCGCCGCGCGTCGCGGCCCCCACCAGCCCCACTCGGCTTGTAGACTAGAAAGACACCCTCGGCAAGATCGGCGAAAGCTTGGCCCTGCACCACGTAGTACTGGGTTCCAAGGGGTCACCCCTTGGCGCGCGCCGCGCAGGCGTGACTTTTATGCGCGGCCGGTCAGACGCGCGCGCTCGCGGTTCGCGTCCAACAGTTCGAGCGCCGCTTGCAGGTCGGCAATCGTCGCGATCATGCGATCATGCTCGATGCGATTGCCGACGCCGATAAAATTCATCCCCGCGCTCTCCGCCGCCTCGCGATCTATCCTGCTGTCGCCCACATAGACGGCCCGCGCCGCCTCGACACCGGCGCGATGCAGGCACAGGCGCAGGATGTCGGGCGCGGGCTTCGGCGGAACCTTGTCGAGCGCGCTCGCGACCGCGTCGAATACGCCGCCAAGGCCGAGATGCTCGACCAGCGCGGGCACGGTAGCCGATCGATTGGTCGCCAGCCCCAGCTTGTAGCGGCGTTTTAGCTCGAGCATGAACGGGCGCAACTCGAACGGCGGCCGCAGCATCTTGAAAAACGGCGTCTGATCCATGTTGCGGGTCACGTCGTGCATCATCCCGAGCTTGGCCGCGTCGCCGCGGGCGCGCGCCGCAAACACCTCGCTCGCGGCGTAGGATACCGCCGAGATTTCCTCGTCGCCATCCAGCGGCGGTTCGCCGACCTTCGCGAAAATCCAGTTGTAGTAAGCGACGTTCGATTCCGTGGAATCGAACAGCACGCCGTCAGCGTCAAACATTACCAATTCAATCATGTTGAACGAATATTGTGCGCGGCCGGCGCGCGCGGCGCCAGACGGCCGAGTGCGCGAGCGACTCTCAGCGCGCGGCGCGCTTGCGATCGGCCCGCTCGGGCCGCCGCACATGCGGCGGCGCCGGACGGCGTGGAATCGCGACGACTTCGCGCGCGGTGAGACGCTCTCCGCAATGCGAGCAGACAACGTCCGGCGCCGTCTTCGCACCGCAGACGCGATGTATCAACGTCATCGGCGGCCCTGACTCGTCGCTGAGCCACGTGTCGCCCCATCTCATCATGGCGATCAGCACGGGATAGAGTTCGAGTCCCTTCCTGGTCAGCCGATACTCGATGCGCCCGCTGTCGCCCTCGCTGCGCGCGCGATCGAGGATTCCGTCGCGCACCAGGTCGCGCAGCCGCGCGCTCAGGATGTTGCGCGCGATTCCGGTTCCCTGCTGAAATTCGTCAAACCGATGGCGTCCGAGAAACGCCTCGCGCAGTATCAGCATCGTCCACCGCTCGCCGACGACGGCGAGCGTTCGCGCCACCGAGCAGTTCATGTCTTTGACCGATTCCCAACGCATCGGCGTCCGTCGCTCTCCTCCCCGAAATGAATTCCGCGCGCCGCGAGGTTCCCCAACTGCGCGGAGCACGGAAATATCGTTGCACTTTGAAACTTGGTTTACCAGCGCCATCATCCCTGAACTAAGATAGGCACCAAACGATGGATCGGATGTTGGCATCGAAGTGGTTTTTCTACATCGCCGTCATGCTCGCGGTCGCATACCTATTCATGAATTCCACGGCGTCTGGCAACGCGCTCAAAGCGCTGATCGCCGACTGGTGGCGCTAAGCCAGGACACTCGCACTCAGGTCTCGGGACAGTAAGTTGCGATTCGCGACGGCGCCTGCTAGAAATCAGTTGCAAATTGAAACTGATATGTGGACCGCTGCCCGGGGACCAAGCGTCCTACGGAGAAGATACAAATGGACAAACAAATCGAGTTCTTCTACGACTACCTCAGCCCGTTCAGCTATCTCGCCGACACGCAGCTGCCCGCGATTGCGCGGCGCACCGGGGCGGAGATCGTTTTATCGGCCAATCCTGCTCGGCGCGATCATGAAGGCCACCGGAAACTCGGGTCCGCTCCCGATTCAGGGCAAGGCGGGCTACAACGTCGCGGACTTTGAACGGTGGGCGAAGCGCTACGGCGTTCCCGCGCAGTTCAGTCCGCATTTCCCGTTCAACACGATTCGCGTGCTGCGCGCAGCGATCGCCGCGCAAATCCACGGCCGCTTCCCGGCGTTTCATTCGGCGGCCTTCCGCGCGATATGGGAGCAGGGGCAGGATCTCAGCAAAGAGGATGCTCTGCGCCGGCTTCTCGACGAGGCGGAAATCGATCCGGCGCTCATCGAGGGCGACGATATCAAGAGCCGGCTTCGCGCCAACGTCGACGAGGCCGTCAGCCGTGGCGCGTTCGGCGCCCCCACGTTTTTCGTCAATGACGAAATGTGGTGGGGCAACGACCGGCTGGACTTCGTGGAAGAAGCGCTCATGCGGATGCGATGATGCGCGTGCCATCGTTCAATGATCCGTGAGATAAATCTGAAAATCCCCGCGTTGAGGTCACTCATATGAAAGCAGTCGTATTCGAAAAGCTTGGCGGATCCGAGGTAATGAAGATTGCCGAGGTCGCGAAACCCGAAGTGCAGCCCGGAACGGTTCTGATCAAAGTGCGCGCGGCCGGAATCAATTTCGCCGATACGCTGTTTCGGCAGGGACAGTACCTCATGCAGCCGAAGTTGCCGGACACGCCTGGGCTCGAAGCCGCCGGCGAAATCGAGGCGGTCGGCGCGGGCATGACGAATCTCAAGCCTGGCCAGCGCGTCGCCGCCATCGGCAGCAAGATGTACGCCGAGTATGCGCTCGCGCCGGCGGTGCAGGTGATTCCGATTCCCGACTCCATCAGCTTCGAGCATGCCGCGGCGTTCCCAGTGCAGGTGCTAACTGCATGGCACATGCTTCACACGGCGCACGAAACCGGACCCGGACAGACGGTGCTGGTCCATTCTGCCGCAGGCGGCGTCGGAATCGTCGCGGTGCAAATCGCCAAGGCCGCGGGTGCGCGCGTGATTGGCACAGTATCGAGCGCCAGCAAGGCTACGCTGGTGAAAGAGTATGGCGGCGACGACGCTATCAACTACGCCACGCAGGATTTTGCTGCCGAGGCGAACCGCCTCACCGGCGGGCGCGGCGTCGATCTGATCCTGGACGCGGTCGGCGCAACCACACTGGATAAAGGGCTGACCTGCCTCGCACCGTTCGGACATCTGATTCTCTACGGACGCGCCGGCGGCCCGCCCGAGCCGCTCAACTTTTTCAAACTGTTCGAGAAATCGACCAAGGTGAGCGCTTTCACGCTTTACACGGTGGCCGCGCTTCCAGATGTGATGCGTCGCGGAATCGAAGATTCGTTCAAGCTGATAGCAGAGGGCAAGCTCAAGCTGATCGTCGGCAAATCGTTCCCGCTCGCGCAGGCGGCGGAAGCCCACAAGTTCATGGAGTCGCGCCAATCCACCGGCAAGCTGGTACTGATCCCCTAGCGTGCCGCGGTCGCTCGTTTTCAAATCGCCGATTCCGGATTGCGGATCGTGCGCAGGACGAATCGTGCGCCTGTCGCGATCCGTCCTGCCTGATTGTAGAGTTCCCAGCCAGTGGCAATTTGCAACTTCGTGGCAATTTGCAACTGAATCTGATTGGCGCAGACCAAGCCGCAGATCGGACTTTGCTTCAGCATAAATTCATAAGCTTCACTACGCTTTTGTGTGATCATTTTTAATCGCGCCCCTAGCCGTCCGCTCGACAAGCGCGCGCAATCCGCGTCCTGCGAATTATTTTTCGCGAGCGCACCGGAGTTTTCCTCGGCGCTTCGTGAACATTTCCGCGCGCCCGCCATGGCATCCGACTTGCTGTCTGCTTTCCATTTTGCGCCCGAGGAGGGAATCATGGAACATTTCGGTAAGGATGTTCGAAAGTATAGCGAGTGGCCCGCGCCCGCCCGTATGGCCCTCGCCGTGCTGGCGGTCTTGATGTTCATTGCGATCGCCGCCGCGGCACGCGCCGATGTCAAACCTGGCGATTTGATCACGCCCGCCAACGCGTCGAAGGTGAAGGACCTCGTCTCGCCGGGGGTTTACTACAAAGTCGTCAATGGCATGTCGATGAAGATCGTTCCGAGCGGACAAATCGACTGGCCGCCTCCCTACAAAGACGCGACCGAGAAGTATTCCGCCCAGGTCCGCCTCAGCCACGACAACCGCAGCCTCGTCGGCTACGTCGCCGGGCAGCCGTTCCCGCTCATCGACATCAACGATCCGCAGGTGGCCACCAAGATCATGTGGAACAACGTCTTCCGGCCGCTCCTCACCGACGACTACGACCTGCGGTTTTACGATTGCGAGAGTGTGTATGGCGGCGTGAACAAGCCCAACAACGTGATCCAGTATTATCAGATCGGCCACTACGCCGGTTATGATCTGGTCGGCCGCGTCGAGGTCGAGCCGATGCCGGTCGATCCCGACTTCAAGAAGACCAACCGCCTGTGGATGTTCGGTCTCTATCCGGTGCTTTCGCCCCAAGGCGAGCGCGGCGAGGGATTCATTCGCTTTCGCTATCAACAACCCGACCGCGGCGACGACGACTGGAGCTGGAATCCCGGCACGCGCCGGATTCGCAGACTAAACGAGGCGCTCCAGAGCACTGCAACCGGCCCGCAAACCTGGAATCCAGATCACTACTCAGGCTTCAACGCCAAGACCGAGGAATACAACTACAAGTTTCTGGGCGACCGCCCGATGCTCGGGGTCGCGCACGCCGAGCATTCACCCGAGTTGAAATGCTCGACCGACGGCGGCGCCAGCGCGTGCCCTGAAGCATGGGAGATGCGCAACATGTACGTCGTCGAAGCGTCGCCGCGCCGCGAACTGATCTCGCAAGCGCTGCAGGGCAAAACCATAATCTATATGGACTCCGAGATGTGGTTCGAGCCGTACATCGACGAGTACGATCAGAAGGGCCAGCTCTGGCTGAATCACATCTGGTGGACGACTTATCGCGATCGCCCGGTGCCCGACGCGCGCGTAGCGATTTATCCGTTCAAGCGCGAGTTCGAAGTGGGTGCGGTCGCGACTGACGTGCAAAGCGGCTTCGCCACCATGTGCTACCTGCCCGGCCTTCAGACTCCTGAGCGTGAGTGTTGGTACATCAACATGGGCGCGGTGGACAAGGACTTCTTCACGACCGACGCGATGGTCAAAGCCGCGCCGTAAACACTAGTCTTGTCCGGTTGATGGGGCGGGACTCGCGCCCGCCTCATCCTGGTTGCGTCGAGTAACGGCGCCGATACTGTCCGCGGGCGCGGGAGGCAGTCATGCCAGAAACAAGTCGTCGTCCGGTATGTGTAGTAATCGGCGTCGGGCCCGGCCTTGGCGCCGCGCTCGCGCGCAGATTTGCCAATGAGTACGCAGTCGCTCTAGTCGCGCGCGGTGAGGACAAACTGGTCTCGCTCGCGAAGGAAATCGAAGCCGGCGGCGGCAAAGCAATCGGGGTCTCCGCGGATGTCGCGAAGGCCGACGACATAACTGCGGCCTTCGACAAGATTCGCCGCGAACTTGGCGACGTCGACGCGCTGCTCTACAACGCCGCGATGCGTCCGTTCGGCAAACTGATGGACACCAAGCCGAGCACCTTCGAAAACACCTGGCGCGTTTCCACTCTTGGCGCGTTTCTGGCCGCGCAGGAGGTGGTTCCGGCGATGCTGAAACGCGGCGGCGGCACGATCATCTTCACCGGCGCGACCGCCGGAGTGAAGCCGTTCGCGACTTCAGCGGCGTTTGGACCGGCGAAATTCGCGCTGCGCGGTCTGGCGCAGGTGATGGCTCGCGACCTGCAACCCCAGGGCATTCACGTCGCGTACGTCAACGTGGACGGCGCAATCGACATGCCCGCGATCCGCGAGCGATTCCCGCAGCTCGGCGAGGACGCCATGCTCAAGCCCTCCGCGATAGCGGAGACCTACTGGCATCTCGCGCATCAGGATCGCAGCGCATGGTCGCACGACGTGGACGTTCGGCCGTTCAAAGAGAAGTGGTAGCCGCGCGCGCTACCGCATCGACGAGCTGCTTTCGTCCCGACCGCCGCCGATTTTCCGCGTCCCTTGACTCGTTCCGCGCGCAAGTCTAATTAACTGATCAGTTAATAGCTATTAACTGTTTGGTTAACGCTCATGGCTCGTCCACGTACGACTGTCCGTAATCTCAACCGGACCCGCGAGAAGATCCTTGCCGCGGCGCTGACCGAGTTTTCGGCGCGCGGCTTCGCCGGCGCGCGCGTCGACGCGATCGCACGCCGCGCCCGCGTCAACAAGCGAATGCTCTACTACTGCTTCGGCGCCAAGCAGGACCTCTATCGCGAAATCCTGCGCCGCAAAATCGCCGAGCGCGCCGAATGGCTCGAATCCACGCCCGACGACTTCGCCGGCATGCTCGCCCATATTTACCTGTCCGGCGGGACGGATATCGATTTCGTGCGCCTGATGGAATGGGAAGCGATCGACAGCGGCGGCAAGCGATGCATCGCCGAGGCCGAGCGTCGCGCGCTGTTCGAAAAGGCGGTCGCCCGCCTCGGTATGCTGCAGCGCGGAGGAGCGATTCCTCGCGGCGCCAATTTGACTCAGCTCTTCATCTCGATGCTGTCGCTGGCGCTGTTCCCGCTTGTCATGCCTCAACTGATCCGCCTCATCCACGGCATGGAACCGACCGACCCGCGCTTCATGCGTCAGCGCGCGAATTTTCTACGCTGGCTCGGAGGTCGTTTGGCGAGGACCAACGGGGCCGCTCGGATTCAGTCTCGTCGCCGGAAAAATCCGGTAGCGCCATCGCGGATGACTCTTCATCGCCAACGATCATCAGAACGGCCCGGTCAACTCGCATGAAGACCCGCGTCATTCTTATGGTTGTGGTTCTGCTGCTTGGCGCCGGCGCATGGACTGGCTATTCGCTGTTTTTCAACGACGCGCACGCACCCGACAATCTGCTCGTTTCCGGCAATATCGAAGCGCACGAAAGCGTGGTCAGCTTCAAGGCGGTGCAATCGCGCGTTATCGAGTTGCCGTTCGACGAGGGACAGTGGGTGAAGGCCGGCACCCTGCTGGCACGGCTCGACGACAGCGACTACCGCCAGCAGGTCGCGATCAACGAAGCCGCTCTGCGCGTGCAGGAACAGGAACTTACGTCGGCTATGCAAAAGCTCGAGGCCGCGCGCGCAACGGTCACCAACGATAACGCCGACCTCGCTCAGAAAAATATCGACTACGTCCGCAGTCGGAAACTCTGGAGTGAAAAAGTCATTTCCGGCGACCAGCGTGACCACACCGACACCGCGCTGAAGCAGTCGAACGCTGCGATGCAACGCGACGTGGCCATGGAGCGTAGCGCGCAGCAGGACATCGAGGTCGCCAAGGCAAACACCCGCAACGCCAGCGAAAATCTCAAACTCGCCACGATCATGCTGGGCTACACCACACTGCGCGCGCCGTTCTCGGGCGTCATTCTCACGCGTCAGACCGAGCTCGGCGAAGTGATGCAGCCGGGCACGCCCGTCGTCACGTTGGCCGACCTCGATCACGTCTGGCTGCGCGCGTACGTGGCCGAAACCGATCTCGGCCGAATCCGCTGGGGCCAGGCGGCGACGGTTCACACCGACACCTACCCCGACAGGGCGTACCCGGGGCAGATTTCGTTCATCTCTTCCGAGGCGGAGTTCACGCCCAAGAGCGTCGAGACGCACAAGGAGCGCGTGACGCTGGTCTATCGAATCAAAATCGACGTCGAAAATCCTCGTCACGAACTGAAGCCCGGGATGCCCGCGGACGCCACCATTCACCTCGGCCCTCCCGTGCAAAGCGGCGACAGTCGTGGATGACAAAACAGTCGTCGTCCGCGATCTGGTCAAGGATTTTCCGGGCGTGCGCGCGATCGATCACCTGAGCTTCGACGTCGCACCCGGCGAAATCTTCGGCATCGTCGGACCCGACGGCGCCGGCAAGACCACCACCATGCGAATTCTCGCCGGAGTGCTACCGCCCGACGCCGGCACCGCGACTATCGCCCAATGCGACGTGCTCGCCGACCCCGAAGGCGTCAAGCATCTCATCAGCTACATGCCGCAGCGCTTCGGCCTCTACGAAGACCTGACCGTGGACGAGAACATCCGATTCTACGCGGACCTGTTCGGCGTTCGCAGACGGGATCGCGACGCGCGCGCCGCCGAACTGCTGAAAGCGTGCGGCATGCGCGAGTTCCGCGCCCGATTGGCCGGCAAGCTCTCCGGTGGGATGAAGCAAAAGCTCGGCCTGGTCTGCGCCCTGATACACACCCCGCGCGTGCTGCTGCTCGACGAGCCGACCAACGGCGTCGATCCGGTTTCGCGCCGCGAATTCTGGGCGATGCTCTATTCGCTCGTCGGCCAGGGCGTCACCGTCGTCAATTCCACCGCCTACCTCGACGAGGCCGAGCGATGCCATCGCGTAGCTCTTCTTCATCAGGGACGCCTGCTTTTCTGCGACTCGCCCGCGCGCCTCAAATCGCGGCTTCAGGGCTCGGTCGTATCGATCGTGTCGTCCGAGGCGCGCCGCGTACGAGACGAACTCGCCGCATCCGACGGTGTATCGAGCGTGGTGCTGGTCGGCGACGCGGTTCATCTGTTTGTCGACGACGCCGATCGGCGCATCGGCGAACTCAACGCGCGGTTGATCGGGAGCCAGATTCCATTTGACGAGATCCTCCGCGTCACACCGACCATCGAGGATCTGTTTGTCGAGGCGGTGCGCAAAGACTCGGCGCACGAAGCCGCATGACACATCGCAACGGCATTTCGGTCGAAGTCGAAAATCTGGTGAAGCGTTTCCGCGATTTCACCGCAGTCGATCGCATTTCATTTCAGACCCGGACCGGCGAGGTCTTCGGATTCCTCGGGCCTAACGGCTCGGGAAAGTCGACCACAATTCGAATCCTGTGCGGACTGCTGCGGCCAACCTCCGGCCGCGCGATCGTAGCCGGCTACGACGTCGTCGAGTCGCCCGAACTGATCCGGCGCAACATCGGCTACATGTCGCAGAAGTTTTCGCTTTACGCCGATCTCACCGTCTTCGAGAATCTGCGCTTCGACGCCGGCATGTATGGCGTCCCCGCGGCTGACTTGCGCGGACGGATCGACTGGGCGCTCAAGATGGCCGGCCTGCGCGGCCGCGAGTCGAGCCTGACCGGCACGCTGGCCGGCGGCTGGAAGCAGCGCCTCGCCCTAGGTTGCGCCGTTCTGCATCGTCCCCCGATCGTATTCCTCGACGAACCGACCTCGGGCGTCGATCCGCTCTCTCGCCGTCTCTTCTGGGAGTTGATTCAACGGATGAGCCACGACGGCGTCACCATCTTCGTCACCACGCACTACATGGACGAGGCCGAATATTGCAACCGCTTGGCGCTGATGAACGGCGGCAAATTGATCGCGCTGGGCACGCCCACCGAACTCAAGTTGGGTTCTATCCAAGGCTCGTTGATGCTGCTCGAATGCGATCGGCTCGGCGACGCCATCGAAGTCGTGCGCCATATCGACGGTGTTCGCGACGTCGCCGTATTCGGCAACGCGCTGCACCTCGTTGTTTCCGACGCCGCCGTTGCACCCGCGATTCGCGCCGCGCTCGAGGCTGACGCGATCTCCGTCGCCAGCCTGCACACGATTCGCCCGAGCCTCGAAGATGCGTTCGTGGCATTGACTACTCGACGCGGCGCTGACGCTGCTTCAGAGCTGCCGTCATGAGTCTTCGCCGGCTGCTCGCCATCTCGCGCAAGGAAGTTTTCCAGGTGCTGCGCGATTCCCGCAGCCTGCTGATCGTCCTGCTGATGCCCTTGATGCTCATGACGACGCTCGGTTACGGCGTCAATCTCGACACCAAGCACATCAAGGTCTTCGCGCTTGATCGCGAAGGCAGCCAGGCGAGCCAGGATCTGCTCAAGCGCTTTCAGTCTTCCGACTATTTTGATTTGGTAGCCACCGTCACCGACTACCGCGCGCTCGGCACTGCGCTCGACGACGGCCGATGTCAGCTCGCGATTGTGATTCCGTACGATTTCTCCGCGCGGCTCAACGACGGCCAGCCAGTGAACATACAGGCGCTCGTTGACGGCTCCGACAACAACACCGCTGAGCTCGCGATCGGTTACGCGCAGGGAGTTCTCGCCTCTTACGGCGCCGTCGTTCAAGCCGAGTATCTTCTCAAGGCTCACGCGCCCTCGGTGAATCCCGTGCTGTCTGTCGATGCTCGCACCTGGTTCAACGAGGATCTCGAAAGCAAGAACTTCATCGTGCCCGGTGTCGCCGCGATCGTGATGGCCGTTGTAGGAGTGTTGCTAACCTCGCTGACCGTCGCGCGCGAGTGGGAGCGCGGCACGATGGAACAACTCATCTCGACTCCCGTGACCTCGCTCGAAATCATCATCGGCAAGCTGCTCCCCTACTTCGCGCTCGGCATGTTCGACACCGCCGCCTGCGCCGCGATCGCGGTCTTCTGGTTCCAGGTCCCTTTTCGCGGTTCGCTGCTCGCGCTGTCAATCGGCTCGGGAATTTACCTGATCGCGATTCTCGGGCTTGGATTCTGGATCTCCGTCGCCACGAAACATCAGCTGGCAGCCAGCCAGATTGGCTTGGTGACCGCCTTCCTGCCCTCGTTTCTGCTGTCGGGATTTACGTTTCCCATCGACCAGATGCCAATCGGCGTGCAGCCTTTTACCTACTTGATCGCGGCGCGCTACTACATCGTCATCCTCAAGAGCGTATTTCTGCGCGGCACCGGCCTCAGGTTTCTCGCCGGCCCTATGATTGCGCTCGTCATCTATGCGTTCACCATGGTGTTCCTCGCCAGGCGATCGTTTCACAAGTCGCTGGCATGAGAGGCTGACGTGTTAGAGCGGCTTCGCCAGATCCTGATCAAGGAATTCATCCACCTGTTCCGCGATCCTCATGCGCGCTTCTCGCTGATTGTGCCGCCGCTGCTGCAGATGCTGATATTCGGCTACGCCGCCAGCTACGAAGTGAATCGCGTCTCGACCGCGGTGCTTGATTTCGACCACAGCCAGCAGAGTCGGGACTTCCTCGAGCGCTTCAGTGCCAGCAGCCGCTTCCGGATCGACGATGTCCTGCAAAATGAATCGCAGATCCCGGCGCTGCTCGATCATCGGAGCGTTGTCCTAGTCCTCCAGATTCAGCCGGGCTTTGCCGAACTGCTGCGCAAGGGACAGACCGCGCCCGTGCAGGCCGTGCTTGACGGCACCGACTCGAACACCGCACTGATCGCCGTTGGATACATCAATCAGATCGCAACGCGGTTTGCCGCGGACTACCAACTACAACTCGCCGATCGGCTGAAGCCATCCCTCGCGACCTTCGCGCCGAAAATACAGCTTCAGGAGCGCCCCTGGTACAACGCCAACCTCGAGAGCCGATGGTTTTTCGTGCCCGGTGTGATCGGAACCCTAGTCCTCGTGTCGGTAATGACGCTGACAGCTTTCGCCGTGGTGCGGGAGCGGGAAATCGGCACCCTCGAACAGCTAATGGTTACGCCGATCACCCCGGCCGAGTTGATCGTCGGCAAAACCTTGCCCTTCCTACTGGTCGGACTTGCCAACGTGGTCGTCGTGGCAATCCTGGGCACCTTGTGGTTCCAGGTTCCGTTTCGCGGAAATGTTTTCGTTCTGCTGCTCGGCACCACGCTCTTTCTGTCGAGCGCGCTCGCCGTCGGACTGCTGATTTCAACGGTGTGCCAGACCCAGCAGCAGGCTTTCGCGATTTCGTTCTTTTACATCTCGCCGGCGATCATGCTGTCCGGATTCGGCTATCCAATCACTAGCATGCCGACCGCGCTGCAATGGCTCACCAATCTCGATCCGCTGCGCTTCTATCTCGTCGTCCTGCGCGGAACTTTCATCAAAGGCATCGGACTCGGAGTGCTATGGCCGCAGATGATTGCGATGGCCATCCTCGGAGTGGCAACACTGTCGCTGGCAACGCTCAGATTTCACAAGACTCTCGACTAGTCCTTCGCCCAGGATCACATCGGCGGTCGTGCGAGAGGCGATTTGTCGACTGCAACCGTGGTCTTGTCGCTGCCATTGACACCGAATGTACGAATGACTTCCGCGAGCTTGACCGGCGTCCCGACCGGCGTGGCGCATGCCGTCCCTGCGCATACGAAGGCGAGCGGGACACCCGATTTCGCGCTCGATGCGAACATCGCTTGCACCGCCGCCGGCATCGGTGTCGGCCCGTGACCCGCTTCGATCCGGATCACGATTTTTCCGGGACGGTAACTGGCCAGCGCGGTCTTCCACAAAGCTGCTGGGCGCGAGTCGAGGTGCGGCCCGGCTATCGCGACCATTGCGCCGCCGTTTGCGCGATACTCGAGGGCCAGCCCGACCGTCGCGACCGCGCTGCTCAGCATCGAGCCCGCCATCGCCGGCGCAGTCGCCATCAGTTCGTTCGCAGCCTTCGAATAACTGTCATCGCCGGTGATGAGTGCGAGCTTCGCCGCCGCGATCGCCATCGTCGCTTGCACTGACGGCGTCGGCATGTCGAGGAACGCCAGCGCGCTCGCCCCGGACTCTCCAATCACCGTACCCGCGTCTTCGGTTTCACGATTCACCAACAAGCTCGACCCCTCGGCGCGGAAGTTCTTCAGAATAATCGCGGCGAGCGCGCGCGCCTCGGCAAGGTATTTTTCATTGGCCGAAACCTGGTACGCGTCAACGAGCCCATTGAACAGGTAAACCTGGTCGCCGGCGAGACCTGGCACCAGCGCGTGCTCATCCGACCAGACGTGATAGAAACTCCCGTCCGGCGCGCGCATATGCGCGAGGATGAAGTCGAGATCATCGAGCGCCGTGCGTTGAAGAGTCGGGTCGTCGAGTGCCGCCGACGCCGTCAGGTACGCATCCGCCATCAATGCGTTCCGATCGGTCATCACGGCATGATCGACCGCTGGCGTTTTGCGACGAGCCCGCTCCGCGAGCATAACGTCTGACGCTTTCGCGATCTTCGCGCGCGCTTCCTCCACCGGGATCTTCAACTTGGCCGCGACTTGCTCCGGGCTCATCGCGTGCCTGAGCACGATTCGTCCGTCGGGCGCCCGCGCCGGCGCGTCTTCCATGCCGTAAAATAGAGTCGCGACGCGCGCCTGGTCCGGCGGCAGCGCGCGCTTCACTTCCTCGATCGTCCACGTGTAGTAGCTGCCGTCGTCGCCTTTGAACGAATCGGCGTCCTGATGCGAGTAGAACGCGTGCGTCTTCGCGTCGAGCAGCTCGCGATTCACGTAGGTGGCGATCGACTTCGCCACCCGCGCGAAATCTTCGACGCCGCTCGCCTCGTACGCATCGCTGTACGCGTGTAACGCCATCGCGTTGTCGTACCCGAGCTTCTCGAAATGCGGCACGCGCCACTTCGAGTCGGTCGAGTACCGATGAAATCCGCCGCCAAGCTGATCGAACACTCCGCCCGCCGCGATTTTTTTCAGCGTGTCGAGCGCCATCGCCGTATACTCCGGATGCCCGTAGAAACCGTGCGCGAGCGCAAGTTCCAGCGCCGGGAAGTCGTAAAATCGCGGCCCCGGTCCCGACGCAAATCCTCCCGACTCGCGATCGTACGACGCCGCCAGCCCCGCGAGGATTTGCGCGCGCAGGCTATCGAGTCCTCCGTGCGGCGCCGCGTCCCCGCTCGATGCTAACTTGATTTTTGTTGCAGTCGCGTCCGCTTCACGCTCGAGCCCTGCGCGATCCGCCGCGTACACTTGCGAAATTCGCTTGAGCAGCGGAATCATCGACGAGTTTTCTCCGCCGCTACCGTTCGGTCCGCTGCCCGGCCGCGATGGCAGGTATCCCGTCGCAAAAAACAATGCGCCATCGGGCGTCGTGAAACACGTCAGCGGCCAGCCGCCCGCGCCGGTCAGAGCGGCCGCGGCATGCTGATAGTACTCGTCGAGGTCAGGACGCTCATCGGTGTCGACCTTTACCGGCACGAAATTGCTGTTCAGCGCCGCCGCAACTTCCGGGTCGGCATACGTCGTCTCGTCCATCACGTGGCACCAGTGACACCACACTGCGCCGATGTCGATCATGATCGGACGATTCAGCGAGCGCGCTAACGCGAGCGTCCTCGGCGTCCACGGCTGCCATCGAATCGCGCTCGACGACGCCTCGCGAAGATACATGCTCGGCGCCGACTTGAGCGCACCGGCCGGCAGCGGTGCCGCGGAATCCGCCGCGCTGCTCGCCCGCGCGCTCAGCAAGCAAAGGAATGCGACTAACGCAAGAATTGTTCGCGTTGACATCGAGCGATTGGCGCGATAGCTGGACATTGACGCGCGACGCCGCTGGGCAATCATCGCGTCACGCACGGTAGAAGGGATGGCGCCCGTGAGCGCCTGTGGTTCAGGTTTTGAGTTCAACGATGGATGCCACCAGTAACAACGCGAAGCGCCGCCGCCGAGTTCCTTCGTGAGCGAACTATGAGCGCAAGACCAGCCACGCGCCGCCGGCCGCCGGGAACCCACAACGGACCGGCGAAAGTCATCAGGATGCCAACTCCCACAGTGGTCCGCCGACGCCGCGCGATCAAGGCGGGAGTCGGCTTGCTGGTGCTCTCACTGCTCGCCGCTATCATCGCGCGGTCTTACTTGATGTACACCGCGCCGCCTTCGCCCGAAAAGGTCTCCGGTCTCACCGAGCAGGAAACCGAAATCCTGGGACTGGTTAACAAGGAACGCGCTCGCGGCGGACTGGCACCGCTGAAATTCTCGCCGCGCCTCGCCGTAATCGCGCGCGGTCACAGCTACGATATGGCGATGCGCCATTATCTCGCGCATAACAGCCCCGACGGCGTCGCGCCCGCGGACAGAATCAGCGGCGCCGGCATCGGATACCGCGCCGTCGGCGAGAACATCTACATGGACGACTACCCAGATTCCGCCGGCGTCCCGCGACGCGCGATAGTTGGATGGCTCAAGAGCCCCGAGCATCTCGCCAACATCATCTCCGGCAAGTTCACCGAAACCGGCGTCGGAGTGGCTCAGTCCGCCGACGGCACCACGTACGTCACTCAAGATTTCCTGCGTTGAGAGGCGGGCGCGCTGCGATGGATTTCGCCGAACTCGCCGCGCTGGCCTCCAGTCACGCTGAAGCGCGCGCCATCCAGACCGCGCTCAAGCTGGGAATTTTCGAGGTTCTCGAACCCGCGCCCCTCGACGACGCCGCGATCGCCGCGGCTATCCATGCCAATCGCCGCGCGACCGCTCTGATAGCCAACGCGATGGTGGCGCTCGAGTTGTTGGACAAGCGCGACGGTCGCTACGCGCTCACCGACGCATCCCGGCGATATCTGCTCCGCTCGTCTGCCGAATATCTTGGCGGCCTGATTCTGTTCGACGAAGCAATCTTTGAAACCTGGGCGCATCTCGAACAGACCATTCGCACCGGCGCTCCCGCGCGCCCGACTGACATGTTTCAGAGCCGTCCCGAGGAGACCGAACGATTCATCCGCGCCATGGACAGCCTCACTCGCGCGCGCGGCGATCCGGCTTACGTCGCCGGGATGCTCGACTTGAGCCGCGTCTCGAAGCTCGCCGACATCGGCGGCGGCCCGGGAACCTACACCGTTGCGATGCTCCACCGATGGCCTCATCTGCGTGCTGCTATTTACGATCTACCTGCTACACTCGAGGTAGCCCGCCGAATACTCGCCGAGCACGAACCCGCCGCGTTGGCTCGCATCGACCTGGTGCGCGTCGATTACCTCTACGACGAGATCCCGGGCCCATGCGGAGCCCTGTTCATGTCGAATATAATTCACAACGAAGATGAAACAGCCAACGCTCAACTGTTCCGCAAACGCTTTCGCGCGCTCGAACCCGGCGGCATGATGATCATCAAGGATCACATCATGAATGCCGACCTCACCGAGCCGCGCGCCGGCGCGAGTTTCGCCCTCTACCTGTTGCTCGCGACGCGCGGGCGCGATTATTCTTTTGACGAAGTCTCCCGATGGCTGGGCGACGCCGGCTTCGTCGATATCCGCCACGAGGCGCTGCCAAGCCCGCCGTTCACCTCCTCGATGGTGATCGCGCGCAAGCCCTAAACCAGTGACGAATTTTATCGTGCGCAGATTCGGGTCCCTCGCGATCGTAATTGTGCTCGCGGCCATCTGCTGGGGATGCGCGGCCGGCGCTGTCGGCCTTGTGAGTAGCGTCGCCCCGATGGTCGCGGCAGGAAGCGCGCAGGTCATCGGCTCCCAGGTTGCGATGAAAGAGGGAAACGGCACCGGAGCCTCCGAGAAGGAGAACGCCGACAAATGCGATGAATTGCTGCGCGTTCAGCCCGGCGTCGAGGAAGTGCGCAAGACCAAGGACGGTGTGATCGAATCGCGGCAGTTCAAGATTGGCGCGAATGCAGAGGGGCCAGCCTGGATAGTGGTTCACGCCAACGACACGCCCGACGGCGCATGGCAGCCGAAGCCCGGCATCACCAAACTCTTTTTCAATCCGCCGCTCTACGAGATGCTAAAGCCCGACGAACCGCAATATCTTGCTTACGCTCCTGCCGATGTCGTCCAAGTGTCCGACAGCGAGCAGTTTGACTCGATGGTCGGGGCGTTCGGCGCCGGGGTCGGAACCTTCAAGTGGCGCGAGCGCACCTACAGTTACGTGCTGGTCAAGGAACTCCCCTGCTTCAAGCCGCCGAAGGAGAAGTGAGTTCGATTTCGTCCCGTTTGTCGCGCCTGAAGCGATCCCTTCCGCGAGTGATCGCCATCGTCGCGGTTTTTTCGCTGGCGCTGTTTGCTGCGAGGTCGTACTCTCTGGACATGAACGCTGCGCCCGTCCACTCGCATTCGCATCTTCGAGCCCGCATCGTGGCCTGACAACTCGCTCACGATCGCAAATCTCGGCCACGCCGCCCTGCTCATGAACTTCTTCGGCACGCGCGTGATTACCGACCCGAGCCTGTTCTCACGCGTCGGCATGTCGATCGACTCGATCCTCACAATCGGGCCGAAACGATTCGTCGATCCTCCGCTGGCGCCTGCGCAATTGCAGCAAATCGATCTCATCCTGATCACGCACGCGCACATGGACCATCTCGACCTGCCCTCGCTCAAAGCCCTGCCCAAGAGCGCGGTCGTCGTCGCCTGCGACAAGTGCTCGACGCTCATCGCGCCGCTGGGCTTCAACGACGTTCGCGAACTCAAGTGGGGCGAGACCACTGTCGTCAAAGGACTCACTATCCGCGCGATGGGCGCGCGGCACTGGGGCCGGCGATGGCCTCCCTTCGGCGCAGACTATGGCTTCAACAGTTACGTGCTCGAAAAACACGGCCGCCGGATGCTGCTCGCGTGCGACAGCGCCGAGACCGATCTGTTCGCGAGCCTCGCATCGACGCCGCCTGACGTGGCCGCGTTCTCAATCGGCGCGTACGACCCGTGGATCTACAATCACGCCAATCCCGAACAGGTCTGGGCGATGTTCCAGCAGACGCACGCGCACTACCTCGTGCCGATTCACTGGGGCACGTTCAAGCTGTCGAAGGAACCGATGGAAGAACCGCTGGAACGCCTGATCGCCGCAGCCGGCGATCAGCAGGACCGAATCGTGATACGTCAAATCGGCGGATCCTGGACGATGCCCGCGTCGATCGAGACGCGCCAAGCCGCCGGCCGCTGAAACTCGCGACGTTTCACGCGCCGGCGCCGACGCGCTTCCTGGCGATCTCGATATAACCCGCGTCGCGCTCGATTCCCACCCAGCGCCTGCCCAGTTTGGTCGAAGCCACTGCCGTCGTGCCGGTGCCGAGGAAGCAATCGAGGATCACGTCGTCCGGCTCCGTCCACAACTCGACGATCCGTTCGAGCAGTTGCGCCGGTTTCTGCGAGGGATGACTGTCCAGCTTTCGCTCCGAGCGCGGCGTGCACGGAATCTGCCAGAGGTTGCGCAATTGCTTGCCGCCGCCGATTACTTTCGACTTCGCGTAGTCGAACGTCCACTTGGCCGCGCGCTCCGGCGTATTGTTGCACGCCCAAATAATGTACTCGGTGCTCTCGGTCGGCAGCCGCCCCGTGATATTCGGTTGCGCGTTGGGTTTGAACCAGGTGATTTGCTGCAGAATGCGCCGGCCCATTACGTGCTCCAGCACGAATCCGATCACGTAAATATTGTGGAAGCTGCCGAACACCAGGATATTGCCGTTCTCGTGCACCACCCGGCAAACTTCCGCGAGCCACCGCCGCGTGAATTCAAAGTAGTCGTCGTTGCTGAACCGATCCCACCCTTCATCCATCGTGACGTGCGAGCTGAACGCCCACTTCAGCCCCTTGCGCCGGCTCATATTGTACGGTGGATCCGTGATGCACGCGTCGAACGACGCGTCGGGCCACGCCCGCATCACCTCGACGCAGTCGCCCGCGTAGATCGTGCCCGCCCGCGGCAGCTCCGCGCCGGCGTCTGCGCGCTCTTCGCTTGACGGACGCAGCCGCTGGCGCACGCGGCGCTCAGACACGCTTGCGCTTCTTGGACAGATAGTCGACCAGCATGTATTCGCCGAGATGGTCGGGACGGGTGAACAGCGCGCGGCCTCGATTGATCTGCGTCATCTTGTCCACGAACGCGCGCAGACTCGGCGAATCGTCAAGCATGAACGTGTTGATCGTGATTCCCTTGCGCGTGATTCGCTCGACTTCCTTCAGCGTCTCCTGCGCCGCGCGCATGCTAATGCCGCCGAACGACAGCGGCCATTCGCAGTACAGCCGCTTGTTCAGGAAGTACGCGGTCGGCTGCCCGTCGGTGATCACGATGATGTGCTGGTTGCGCGACGGATGCCGCCCCAACAAATCCGACGCCAGCCGCAGTCCGTCCTGCAGATTGGTGAACGGATCACCCATGTTCCACGACGCTTCGGGCAGATCCTTGAGCTTCAATTCCACCGCGCGCGTATAAAATCCGACGATCGAAAAAAAGTCGCGCGGGAACTTCGAGCGAATCAGCGTCTCCATCGCCATCGCCACTTTCTTCGCCGCCGCAAATCGCCCTTCCCAGCTCATCGACCACGACATGTCCAGGCACAGCACCGTCGACGACGAGCTCGCGTAGTCGTTTTCGTAAATCTCGAAATCTTCCGGCCGCAGCTCCAGCGGAACGCCCGGCTTGCGCGCCAGCGCATGCTTCAGCGTCGCCACCAGGTTCAGATTCAGCGGATCTCCAAATGCGTACGGCTTGGTTTGCTCGGGACGCATCTCGGTGACGCCGCGATGGTCCGTCACGTGCCCGCCCGAACGATCCTTCAACAGGTTCTGGTATATGTCGCGCAGGGCCAGTTGCCCGATTCGCCGCACGCCCTTGGGCGAGAGCTGAAAATGGTCGCCCTTCGGCACCATGTAGCCCGACTGCGTCAGCAGCACCATCACCTGCTTGAGATTCTGAAAATCCTTGCTCGCCTGCTGCCCGAGGATCTGCTGCAGGTCTTCCATCGAGATCGTGTCGAAGTTGCCCGACATCAGGTCCTGTTCGAGCTGCCGCATCCGCTCCATTTCGCGCATCAGCTCGAGCGCGTCGTCGTAGCCGAGGCTCTTCGGACCGTGGAACATGTGCTGATTGCGATCGCGAAAATTTTCGAGGTCGCGAATATTTTCGTATTCCTCGAGCAGATCGTCGAAGTCCGCCTTGGCCTGCGCGTCCTCGAATTCGTGGCTCTCCAGCTTGCGCATCGCCTCCGACAGCCGCCGCGGCATGCGCGACAGCTCGCGCTGTTTCTCCTCGATGCCCGGCTTCTGCCCCTTCAGCGATTCCAGCTTCGCCCGCTCGCGATTCAAAATGTCCTCGAGCTTCTGCTCCATCTCCGACAGCGCGTTCTTCAGGTTGAAGTCGCGATACCGCTGGCGCATCTCCTGGCGCAGCTGCTCGATAAACTCCTCGAGCCCCATCACCTTGACGCCGTCGAAGTCCATCCCCTGCCGCATCATCCAGTCCATCGCCTGCCGCACGTCGTCGGTGTACGACAGGTACTCCGCCAGCTTCTCGAACACCTTGTCGGCGTCGAGTTTGAGCCGCTGCGTCCCGTCCCACTGCGTGTAGCGGGTGACGACCGCACTCATTTCCCTGCGCGTCATGCGTGGTAGGCGAAGCGCCCGCCCTGGCGATCCTTGTTGAGCTTCTGATGCAGATGCAGGCCCTCGAAAATAAACTCGCTCGCGGCCGCCATCAGCCCCGGCGTCTCGAACGGCCCGAGCAGCGTGATCACTTCGCGCAATCCCGTCACCTCGCGCAGCGGCTCCATGTATTCCGACGACGGCGCGCTGTCCGAAACCTCGACGCCCCAGCCCTGCTCGAAGTAGCTCGACACTTTCTTCAAATCATCGAGCTTCAAATACTTGTCGAACACTTTCAGCACCGCTCGATTGATCAGCCGCTCGATTAAATCGTCTTCTTTCTTGTCTTCGCCGACGTATTCGAGCTCGATTTTACCGGCCGTCGATGCGTACAGCGAATGCAAATCCGAAATCCGCGGCACGATCTCATTCTCCGCGTTTCGCACCGCGCGCTTCTCCGCGTTGGAAATCGCCGATTCGAAATTGTTGATCGTGACGCGCACCGATACGCCCGACGATTGATTGATCTCGTTCGACGCCCGCGCCTCGAACGTGATCTGCGCCAGGATGTCCTTCATAAACTGCGGAATCCGCACGTCCACGCCCGACCGCGGCGGATGCGCCGCTTCCTGCTCCATGATCACGATCTCTTGCTCGATCGTCTTCGGATAGTGCGTGCGAATCTGGATGTCGAAACGATCCTTGAGCGGCGTGATAATCCGCCCGCGCGACGTATAGTCCTCGGGATTCGCGCTCGCCACGAATACGACGTCGACCGCCAACCGAATCTTGTAGCCCTTGATCTGGACGTCCTTCTCTTCCATCAGGTTGAACAGTCCGACTTGCACCTTCTCGGTCAGGTCGGGCAGCTCGTTGATTGCGAAGATGCCGCGGTTGGTGCGCGGGATCAGTCCGTAATGGATAGTTTCCTCGTCGGCCAGGTAGCGTCCCTCGGCCACCTTGATCGGATCGATCTCTCCGATCAGGTCCGCCACCGATACGTCGGGCGTCGCGAGCTTCTCCGCGTATCGCGTGTCGCGCCCGATCCATGCAATCGTGAGCGCGTCGCCTTGCTCCTCTTTCAATTTCACGCATCGACGGCAGATAGGCGCAAACGGATCGTCGCTGATTTCACAGCCCGCCACCACCGGCACGAATTCGTCGAGCAGTCCGATCAGCGACCTGATGATTCGCGACTTCGCCTGCCCACGCTCGCCGAGAAAAATCATATGATGGCCCGCGAGCACGCCGTTTTCGATCTCCGGAATTACCGTCTCTTCATAGCCGACGATCCCCGGCAGGATTTGTTCCTTGCTGCGCAGCCGCTCGAGCAGGTTCTTGCGCATCTCCATCCGCACCGGCATGGTCTGGTAGCCCGCGCTCTTGAGTTCGCCCAGCGTACGGATTTTCAGCAGTTTTTCATTCATTGCGAATCCCGCAGATTGATTGTCCGATCCAAAGATATTTGAGCGCCGAGATTTTTGAAAATCGGGCGCAGTTGCACGTAACTGTCATCCAAACTCTGTGACAGCACGCGAGTCGAGGCAAGTACCGGCATAAAATTGTTGTCGCTCACCCAGCGCGGCACCAAATGCCAATGCATATGCTCGGCGAAGCCAGCGCCCGCCGCGCCGCCCAGGTTGGCGCCAACGTTGAACGCGGCAGGATGCAGCGTTTCGCGCAACGCTTTTATCGACGCCGCGACTGCGTCGCTGAGCATCATTCGATCCGTCCGCGGCAGCAACTCCGGCGAGGCGATATGCTTTCGCGCCGCCACCATTATGTGTCCGTTGTTGTAGGGATACTTGTTGAGCATCACGAGCACCTCGCGATTCTCAAACAGGACCAGCAGTTCCCGGCGCTCGGCCTCGGTAAGTTTGCCGAAACAGAAGATGCACGCTTTCGGATCGGAACGGATGCCGCGCAGATACTCGTAGCGCCACGGCGCCCATAGCCGGCTGCCTTCGGCGGGAATGGACCCGTTCGCGTCGCGCCGCTCGAGGGACGGCTTAGCGGGCCGCTTCTTCGGCGCCATTAACTTCGATTCGGAGTTCCTTGCCCGCCCGGAAGAACGGGATCTTCTTGGCATCGACGCTGACCAGTTGCCCCGTCTTGGGATTGCGCCCTTGCCGCGCGCGGCGCTTCTTCACCGCGAAACTGCCGAAGCCGCGGATTTCGATCCGCTCGCCGCGCGTAAGCGAGCTGGCCATCGCGTCGAACATCGCATTGACGATCGTCTCCGACTCGCGATGCGTAAACTTCTGCCGGCGCGCCAGCAGTTCTTCGATGATTTCCCGCTTGGTCATCGATCTCGCCGCCGTCCGCGCCCCGCATGGACCGAAGCGGCCCCCGTCTAGCTGGTTTTGCCGCCGCGCGCCGCGCGCCGCTCGCCGTCGTCGCGATCGAGCTTGAGCTCTTCCTTCAGGATATCTTCCATCGAGAAGCGCGCCGCTTCATGCTCGCGCTTCAGGTACGCCTGCATTTCCTCGCGTTCCTCGTGCTGCTTGACCGCCTTGATCGAGAGTCCGATCCGCCGCTCCTTCGCATCGAGTTGCACGACCAGCGCTTCCAGCTCGTCGTCGACCTTGTACAGCGACGACGGCTTGTCCACGCGCTCGTTGCTGAGCTGCGAGATATGGATGAGCCCCTCGATTCCTTCTTCGATCTCCACGAACACGCCGAAGTCCGCCACCGAGCTGACCTTGCCATGAATCCGCGTATTCACCGGGTAGCGCTCCGCCACCGTGTTCCACGGATCGGTCGTAAGCTGCTTGACGCCCAGGCTTACGCGCTCGTTCTCAACGTCGATTCCGAGGACCGTCGCCTCGAGTTCGTCGCCCTTCTTGACCATCTCGCTCGGATGGCGAATTTTCTTGGTCCACGACAGGTCAGAAATGTGCACCAGCCCGTCGATGCCCGGCTCGATTTCGACGAACACGCCGAAGTCCGTGATCGACTTGACCTTGCCCTTCACCTGGCTGCCGATCGGATGCTTCAGGCCGAGCTCTTCCCACGGATTCGCTTCGGTCTGCTTGAGTCCGAGCGAGATTCTGCGATTCGCCTCGTCAACGCCGAGCACCTGCACTTCCACCATGTCTCCCGGATTGACGACCTTCGACGGATGCACCGCGCGCTTGCTCCAGCTCATCTCCGAAACGTGGATCAAACCCTCGACGCCTTTTTCGATCTCCACGAACGCGCCGTAGTCCGTCACGCTAACGACCTTGCCCTTGATTCGCGTGCCCGGCGGATACGCCTCCGCCACCTTGGTCCACGGATCGGGCATGATCTGCTTCATCCCGAGCGACACGCGCTCGCGCTCGGCGTCGTACTTGAGCACGACGACCTTGACCTTGTCGCCCACCTTCAGCACTTCGGACGGATGCTGCAAGCGGCCCCACGCCATGTCGGTGATGTGCAGCAGGCCGTCGATTCCGCCAAGATCGATGAACGCGCCATAGTCGGTAATATTCTTGACGGTGCCTTCGAGGATTACGCCCTCTTCGAGCACCTTGAGCGTCTGTTCCTTCAGCGATGCGCGCTCGCGCTCGAGCACGCTGCGCCGCGAGACCACCACGTTGCCGCGCGCGCGATTGAACTTCAGTATCTGGAAGCGCCCGCGCTGGCCGACGTATCGGTCGAGGTTGCGGGCAGGGCGGATATCGACATGCGATCCCGGCAAGAACGCCGGCACCCCGATATCGACCTTGAGCCCGCCTTTGACTTTGCCAAGCACCACGCCTTCGACCGGAGTTTCCGCCTGGAACGCCTTGTCGAGCTCGCGCCAGACTTTGAACTTCTCGGCCTTGGCATGCGAAAGCATCACCGTACCGTTCTCGGTCTCGGTGCCTTCGAAGTACACGTCGACCTCGTCGCCTTCCTTGACGGTCGGATGCCCTTCATGGTCAAGGAATTCGTTGAGGGGAACCTGCCCTTCGCACTTGTAGTTGATGTCGATGATGACGCTGTCGCGCGTGATCAGAAGCACTCTTCCAACCAGCACATCGCCGGGACGAGGAGCCTTCAAACTCTCTTCCATCAACGACTCAAAGTCATTTTCTCCTCCGCTCATCTGTTCAGGCAACGCTTTCTCCATTTAGTGGGACCTTCCGAGAACTCCGGGACTTCGGGGCTGCTGCAATCCTTACAACCGGGCTAGGCTCGTTTCAAGTCCTTGGCGGCGTTGATTCGAGCATTAATCTTCGCTTTCATCGCCGCGAGAACCGCTTCGACCGAAAGTTTCGTTGAATCTATCTCCGTCGCATCGTCGGCGCGCCTGAGCGGCGCCAGCTCGCGGCCGCTGTCACGGCGGTCGCGCTCGACCAGTTGCGCGAGCACTTCAGGCTCCGTGATCGACGCGCCCTTGCGCTTCAGTTCCTCGAATCTGCGGCGCGCCCGGGTCTTCACGTCGGCATCGAGAAAGAACTTGAACTCGGCGTCTGGAAAGATCGCGGTGCCGATGTCGCGTCCTTCCATCACGACGCCACCGTCGGCACCCGCCGCGCGCTGCAACTCGCGCATCCGCGCGCGGACCGTGCCAATCGCCGAGAACTGCGACGCGAGCTCGCCGATTTCCGGCTCATCTTTCTTCGCGGTCACGTCGCGGCCATTCAGCAGTATTTTCTCGCCATCGAACTTGATCTCGATCTTCGCCAACACGGGCTTGAGCCGTTCTTCGACGTTCGAATCGTCCGGACGCACACCCGCCTCGCGCGCCGCGATCGCCACCGCGCGATACATCGCGCCCGTGTTCAGGTACGAGTACCCGAGTTCGCGCGCGAGCTCGCGCGCCGCCACGGATTTCCCCGCTCCGACCGGGCCGTCGATCGCGATTATTGGACGTTTGCGACTCATTTCAAAACCGGTACCGGCTTCGCTCGCGCGAAGCTGTCCGAGTTCCTTCCTCCCCTCGCGTCGCTCGGGTCGTCAGGATGACACAAAGAGGGCTCATCTGATTTGTTCCCGCATCGCCCTGCCGCGATTAAAAATCTTCTCGACGCCTTCCATGTCGCCGGCTTCGACCATCCGCTGAAATTCCGCGAACGTCCGGCTGTAGAGTTTCAGCGCCGCCGCGATCGCCTCGCGATTCGTCGCAAAAATGTCGCGCCACATCTCCCACGACGACGCCGCCAGCCGCGTCGTATCGCGCAATCCGCCCGCGCCGTATTCCGCCGCGAGCTTGTCGCCGACTTTCTCGCCCGCAAGCGCCGCCGCCAGCACGCTCGACACCGCCTGCGGCAGATGGCTCGAGCGCGCGAGGATCGCGTCGTGCGTCGCGGCATCCATCATCTCGACGCACGCGCCAGTCTCGTCCCACAACTGCTCGATTTTGTTGATCGCCGAGGGCGTGCTCTTCGCCGACGGCGTGATAATCACGCGCCGGTCCCGAAACAGCGCCGGGTCGGCAGCCGCCGCGCCGGTCGTCTCCTTGCCAGCGACGGGATGTGCTGCGACCAACGACCGCTTGCCCGTAATCAGCGGCTCCAGCTCGCGGACGACATATTCCTTCACGCTGCCGACGTCGGTGATCACCGCGTCCGGGGCCGTGTGCTCGATCATTTTTCCCAGCGTCGAGCGCATCGTGAGTATCGGCACCGCCAGCACGATCAGATCCGCGCTGCGCGCCGCCTCTACCGGGTCGCGCGTCGCCACGTCGATCATGCCGCGCTCGACCGCGACGTCCAGGTTCGCCTGCGACCGTCCCAGGCCGACCACTTTGCCCACGACGCCCGCGCGCCGCGCGATCAGCGCGAGTGAGCCTCCAATCAAGCCCACACCGCACACGGTCATTTGCCGAAATAGCTGCGCCATCTGTTTTTCGCGCCTAGGCGCCAATCACCTCGCCGAGCGCCGCGACCAGCCGCCGATTCTCCTCTCGAAGCCCGACGCTGATTCGCACGTGCCGCGGATATCCGTAACCGTTCATCGCGCGCACGATCACGCCCTTGCGCAGCAGCTTGTCGTATACCGCGCGCCCGTCGCCGACGTCGACGAGAAAAAAATTCGCGTGACTCGGCACGAACGCGAGCTTGAGGCGCGCAAACTCACTCTCGAGGTAGTCCATCCCGTCGGCGTTGACTTGCAGCGTTCTCGCGATATGCGCGCGGTCGTCCATCCCGGCTATAGCCGCCACCTGCGCAAGCGAAGTCACGTTGAACGGCTGGCGGACGTTATGCAACATCTGGATCATGTCCGGCTGCGCCACTGCGTAGCCGACGCGAATGCCGGCCAGCCCGAAAATTTTCGAAAACGTCCTGAGCGTGATTATCAGCCGGCGGCCGTCGTGGTCTTCCATCGAGTCGGGGTAGTCCGGGTCGCGCACGAATTCGAAGTACGCCTCGTCGGCGACAATCACGACCTGCTCCGGCACCCGCTCCAGGAACCGCTTCCATTCGGCGCGCCGGTAAATCGTCCCGGTCGGATTGTTCGGATTGCCAAGAAAAACTATCCGCGTATTCGCGTCGCAGGCCGCCGCCATCGCCGGCAAGTCGTGCGAGAATCCATCGACGGTCTTGACCACGCGATGCTCCCCGCCAGCCGCCGCTGTCGCCAGCGGATAAATCGCGAACGAATGCTCCGAGTAGACCGCGTTCAGCCCCGGCCGCAGGTACAGAAACGCGAGCAGGTTGAGCACCTCGACCGAGCCCGACGCCGCGAACACCCGCTCGACTCCAATCTTATGATGCGCCGCGATTTTGGCCCGCAGCTCGTAGCTCGCGCCGTCGGGATACCGGTTCAGCTCGGGCAGGGCAGCCTTGATCGCCTCGATCGCGCGCGGCGACGGCCCTAGAGGATTCTCGTTCGACGCCAGCTTCACCGGATCGACGACGCCGAGTTCGCGTTGCAGCTCCTCGATCGGCTTGCCCGGCTCATAGGGAGCAAGCGCGGCGACGGAAGGGAGTACGAGATCTTGTGCTTTGATCAAAACGGGTGGCGGCGTGAAAAATAAAAAGAGAAAAGTGAAAAATTCTTTTCGGCTGCCCGGCTCAGGCAGCGGCCGACCTTCCTTCAGGATACGATCCTAAGACCTTCAAGAATAGGGCCTTACGTTCCAGCGATTTGAGCGCGCGCGCCAGCTTGGCATCGTCACGATGCCCCATAACGTCAACAAAGAACAGGTACTCCCACGGCCGCGCGCGCAGCGGACGCGATTCGATCTTCGAAATATTTATCGCGTTGCGCGCAAACAGGTTCAGCGCCTGGTTGAGCGTGCCCACCCGGTCCGCCACCGCGAACAGCAGCGTGGTCTTGTCCTTGCCCGAGCGCTCGACCGGCCGCGTCCCCATCACGAGGAATCGCGTCATGTTGGTCGCGAGATCCTGCACGTTGGTCGCGATCGGCTTGAGCCCATAAGCCTCGGCCGCCGCCAACGACGCGATCGCCGCCAACGACCCGTCCGCGGCCGCGCGCTGGGCCGCGAGCGCGTTCGACGCCACCGCCTCGATCTCCGTCTGCGGAAAATTCGCCGCGAGATAGCCGCGGCACTGCGCCAGCAACTGCTGATGCGCAACTATCCTCGTCACCTCGTCGCGCTTGCCGCTGAGCGACATTATCGAGGGCCGCACCGGCAGCAGCACTTCGCCGACTATCACCAGCGCCGTGTCGATCAGCAGGTCGAGCACCAGGTTGATCGATCCTTCGGTCGAGTTCTCGACCGGCACCACACCGAAATCCGCGCGCGTGTTCTCAATCGCCTGGAAGACCCCGGCGAACGATTCCAGCGGCATCATCTCGACGCTCGAGCCGAACCGCATCCGGGCCGCCTCATGCGAGTACGTATGAACAGGGCCAAGGAACGCGACGCGCGCCTCATGCTCGAGCGCGCGGCAGGCCGAAATTATCTCGACGTAAATCCGCTTGACCTGCTCGTCAGTGAGCGGCCCATGGTTCTCGGCGATCATCTTTTCGATAATCGCGCGTTCGCGCACCGGCTGATAAACTTCGCCGCCCTCATGATGCTTCAGACGGCCAATCTCGGTCGCCACACTGGCCCGCGCCGATATCAGCCGCAGAATTTTGAGATTGAGCTCGTCCATCCGCGCCCGCAGAGTCTCAATCGACGGCGGCTCTGGTACCGATTTCCTTGCTGCACGTGACGACATCGAACCAGAATGGCTACCCGATCAACCGCCCCTTTTCAACGCATGCCGCGCCTCGCCCGATCCTAACCTCTCCGTGTCCGAGGTGAGAGCCTGCTCTGAGCGAAGCCAAAGTGTCGGGTAAGCCGGCTGAGAGCCGCTTGTCTGGTCCCCCTTTCCAACCTGGAAAGGGGGTTAGGGGGATAGGACAGCGCGCTTCCTGCCACCGGTTCCCCTTCCCTTGAGGGAAGGGGTTAGGTTCTTGTCTTGACTAATAGTCATCTCTTGCGAACTACCTGCTAACACTGCCAATATGCCCACCAACCCCGATCGTGAAACGCTATTACCCACTCTCCCTCCTTGCACTCGCGATATTGCTCGCGGGATGCGGCGGCGGCAGCGGAGGATCGTCGCCGTCGCCGACGACCTCCAGCATCGTTCACTTCGTTCCCAACTCGCACGCATTCTGGAGCGACCCCGCCAACTGGACGACCAGCTTCGGCCCTGCCTATGCCGACATCACGCTCGCGTCGAGCAACTTCGTGCCATGTCGAGGCGGACCCTATGCGCTCTGCTATTACTCCGGCCCCAGCTCCGGCGCCGAAGATCTCTCCTGCACCATGACCGCTAACGGTAACTACGCGAACTGCCAATGCTTCGACATTCCGTACGGCGTGTACTTCGTCGACATCAACGCGATCCTCAACCACGACATCTACGAAAAGACCATCGCGCAATGCGGGGCCGACGGCAGCCTCTGCGCGACGCTCAACTCGGCTCCGGTATGCACGAACGTCAACGCGGGAAATCTGATTCCGGGCACGAGCGTCTACTCGACCTTCAGCTTCGATTGCGTCCCCGAAAACGGACTCGGCCTGACCAACTGCCCAACCGCGCCGTACGCCGGATGCATGACCGCGCCGTGCTTCAAAACCACGCAAGCCGGCATCGTTAATTGCTCGTGCCCGGTCTTCAACGGTCCCTACCAGGTCGGTCAGACGGACCAGGCATGCACGCTCGGCGACAACCTAGTATGGTCAGCCGCCAACGCTCCCGCCGCGACGCCAACGGCCACGCCCGCAACACCCGGTCTCTTCGCATCGCCCGCGAACTCGCGCGCAGCCGCGCCTGCCGCCGTTCCCAGCCCGGGAGCATGCCTGCCCGACGCGCCCGGCGGCTTCGGATGCCCGCTCTACGTCCCCGGCACCACGATGCTGCCCTCCGACAGCGGTGTCGATTGCGCGAAGGTCTGCAACGAGTACCACACCTGCCTGCAGCCGAAAGGCGCGCAGGCCGGCTTCACCTGCGACGCCACGCTATGCACCGATGAATGCAACGATCGCGACCTGGTGAGCGTCGCATGCGACGGGCTGGCGGGATGCGACATTTCCGAAATCGTCAAAGCCGAAACCGCCGCCGAATGCAGTTGCTGCGCTAGCCAGCTATGCAGCTGCGATCCGAGCACGGAAACCAACCAGGCGATCACCGCCCTGAATCAACAGCAACGCGAACGCGGCATCAAGCCGCAATGCGACATCAACGGCACGCTATGCGGCTCACCCTAGCTTGCGCCCTCTCTGATCTAGAGCGTTCTCATCTGCTCAGACAAAATCTAGTTTTCGTCACTCACAATTGACACCACGCATGGACGGTCGCTCGGACCGCTGCTAATTTATGCCAAACCATGATTGCCAGATTGACGAGACTGGGGATTTCCCGCGACGCCACGCTACCGCAATTGCGGCCAGCCCGTGAGCAATTCGACCGACATGACTATCTGCGGTTGCCGGGCTTCATTGAACCCGGGCTGCTCAAGGTCATTCAGCGTTACATCGGGACCGCGGGGTTCGAGCGCCGGGAACATGAAGTAGGGAGCGAGCTCAGGCTCTCTAATAGCCCGGTGGCGAGCGTCTTGCGTATCTTGATGAACGATCCAAAGCTCTTTCGCCTGATTCGGCAGGTCACCGGATGCGGCCCGATCGGTTCCTTCATCGGCCGTCCCTACCAGATGGTCGCGCGCCAGGGACAGGCCTTTACCTGGCACAATGACTTGACGAAAGGTCGCGTGATCGCCATCTCCATCAACTTGAGTGACGCACGATACCGCGGCGGCACCCTCCAGTTTCGCGGGCGATCGCGCGCCGTACCCGAGGCGGTTCCGAATCTTGGTTTTGGCGACGCGATCATTTTCCGAGTTGTCAGGCGTCTCGAACACCGCGTCACCCCGGTGTTAGGAAAGCATCCCAAGACCGCTTTCTCCGGATGGTTCTGCTCGCGGCCGAGCTACACTTCAGTGCATCGGGATTTGCTTGCCCGCTCCGAGTCTGCGGCCGCGACGCACGCTATCGGAAAGCACAAAAGTCTCGCTCTCCCCTCGCCGTACGACGCCGCGAAGATCCCGCGTACTGTCGTATCTCAAACCACAGGGCGCGGTACCTTTGTGGCTAACATCGCGACCGCCATGTGTTACGGCTTGAATGAAACCGGCGGCCAAATTTGGGAGCTGATGACGCAGGGTCACGCGATGCGCTCGATTTCGATCGCCATCGCACACGAATTTGCAGCCCCGCGCCGCGAGGTCGAGCGCGACGTGCTCGCGCTGGCCCACCAGTTAACACAACGAAATCTGATCAAGCTCATCCACGCCGCCGGCCCACGACAAATGTCCGCATGACAGGCACCTCGGCCAGCTGCTTGAGATGATTCAGCTCGCCCAAGGATCGTAGCTCCCGAAACTCCAGATATGCCCCTCCAGATCGCGACAGGTGTAGCCCCTGCCGCCGTAGTCCTCATCCTGGACGTCTCTCAGCATCGTCGCGCCGGCGGCCTTGGCGCGCGTGTAATGCGCGTCGCAATCGGCGACGATTACGTAGGCGCTCTGCGTCTCGGCGCCTCCGATTTCATCCGGATGCTTCATCAGGCGGCCGAACATACCGCCGCCGACGGAAGACAACATGATCATCCCGTTGTCAAAAGTAAGCTGCGAATGAGCGATCCCGCCGTCCTTGTCGGGCACCACGAGATGTTTCTCGAAGCCGAAAGCCTTGCACAACCATTCGATAGCCGCCGGCGCATTTCGATAACGCATAGACGGAATAATCCTCGCGTGCGTGTTGGTGTCCATCGAAGCGACCTCCTGCGATTGCTAACTGAACAGATAACCCACAGTGCCGAATAAAGGTTACGGGTCTCTTGCCCTATGGCACTGGGTGCAGGGGTCATCCCTGCCGAAGGAAGTGTGAAACCCTCGCGGGTTTCACATTTAAATTAAGTGAATTTACTCGGCCGACCGACCGCTCTCGACGCGGCTGCGGGTTAGGTACACCGAGCCCATCGCGGCGAACTTCCGTTCGCGCGCGCGGCGCAACTCCTGCGGTTTCAGCTTGAGCAGGCGCTCCAGATGCCGCGCCAGCGCCGCGCCGATCAGATGAGCAGCTTCGGCCGGCGCCGTATGTGCTCCGCCGACGGGCTCCGGCACGATCTCGTCGATCAATCCCAGTTCGAGCAAGTTGGGCGCCGACAGCTTCAGCGCCGACGCCGCCGCGGCAACGTTCTCCTCGCCGCCCGCGCGCCACAAAATCGCCGCGCATCCTTCGGGCGTGATCACCGAGTAGCACGCGTTCTCCTGCATCAGCACCACGTTGGCGACTCCCAGCGCAATCGCGCCGCCGGAGCCACCCTCGCCTATCACGCATGCGACGATTGGCACCGTCAGCCGCGCCATCAGCTCGAGGTTGCGCGCGATCGCCTCGATCTGCCCGCGCTCTTCCGCGCCGACGCCCGACTCCGCGCCTTGGGTGTCGATCAGCGTGATAATTGGCAGCCCAAACCGCTCCGCCAGTTCGTAAACGCGCGTTGCCTTCCGATAACCCTCAGGCAGTGGCTTGCCGAAATTGCGCTTGATTCGCTCGGCGGTCGAGCGGCCCCGCTGATGCCCAACCACGGCCATCGCTCGGCGTCCGAAATAGGCGAGCCCCGCCACGATCGCGCCGTCATCGGCGAAGTGCCGATCGCCGTGTATCTCGACAAAGTCGCGCATCAGCAAGTCGATGTAGTCGAGGGTCTGCGGCCGATTCGCATGGCGCGCCAGGCGCACGCGCTCGATTGCGCTGCGCGGCTCGGAGGCCGGTCCCTCGACCGTCGCGACATCGATGCCGCGATTTTTGCCGCGCGCCCTATGTCCGTTCGAATTGCCTTTCAATTTGCTTCACGCCTGCCTGTCGCAAAAAATTTTTCGAACAACGCAAGAGCATCCTGAGCGCCGCGCTCGGGGTCAAGCCACACGACGTCCGGCTCGCGGCGAAACCAGGTGAGCTGCCGCTTGGCCAGCCGCCGCGATTCCTGCTTGGCCTCCGCAATCGCATCGGCGAGCGCCATCTCGCCGCGCAGATACGCCGCGATCTGCTTGTACCCAATCGTACTGAGCGGCGGCTTCTCGGGCGAGTATCCCGCCTCGGCAAGCGCGCGCACCTCCGCGACCAGCCCGGCCGCGACCATCGCATCGAAGCGCCGGTCGATAGCCTCGTAGAGCGTTTTCCGTTCGACTTCGACGCCGACAGTCAAGGTGTCGTAGCCGAGATCGGCAAATCGATGCCGCCGCTGATGCGCCGAGATCGTTTCACCGGTCAGCTCGAAGACCTCCAACGCCCGCACGACGCGGTACAAGTCGTTGACGCCGATTCGATTCGCCGCCTCGGGATCGATCTCGCGCAACCGCTGATGCAGATGCGCGACGCCGTGCTCCGCGGCGATTTTCGCCAATCGTTCCCGAATTTCAACCGAAGCGGCCGGCCCGCGAAAGATTCCACCGCGGCTCACGCGCAGATAAAGTCCGCTGCCGCCGATTACCAGCGGATTTCGTCCGCGCGCAGCGACCTCCTCGATTGCGACGCGCGCAAGCTGCGCGAACTCCGCCACGTCGAGCGACTGGTCGGGATTGCGCACGTCGATAAGATGATGCGGCACGCGCGCCCGGTCGGCGGCGGACGGTTTCGCCGTGCCGAGATCCATCCCGCGATAAAACTGCCGCGAGTCAGCGTTGATAATCTCGCAGTTCGAGCGCTCCGCCACCGCCATCGCAAGCGCCGACTTGCCGGCCGCGGTCGGCCCGACGATGAAACCGACGGCGATTCGCGCCGGACGCGTCCGCGCCGCGATTCCCGCCGACTCTTCCGATGCCGGCAAGACGCTCATCGGCGGAACATTCGCTCGATTTGCCCGCGTGCGAACTGGATATGCACCGGGCGTCCGTGCGGGCAGTTGGTTTTGAACTCCGTGCGATCCAGTTCCGCGAGCAGCGAATGGATTTCGGCCAGCTCGAGCACGCGACCGACGCGAACCGAGCCGTGACACGCGAGTTGCTTCAGCCAATTCTCGAACGCAGCCTCGCCGCCGCCGCGAAAGCCCGCATCGCCCATGCTCTCGATCATGTCGCCGAGCAGCTTCGCGCCGCCTTCCGGCCCGAAGACCGCGGGTGCGCCCTTGAGCAGCAGAGTAGTCGGCCCGAACGGTTCGACTTCGAAGCCCATCGCGCGCAACTCGCTCAGCGCGCCATGCACCTGCGACGCGCGCGCGGGATTCAGCTCGACCGGCACGGGGGTGAGCATCGCCTGGGTGCGAATCCCGCCGTCGCGAAGCTCGCGGCGCAATTTTTCGAACGTGACGCGCTCGTGCGCCGCGTGCTGATCGATCAGGAGCAACCCCTCCTCGGTTTCGAGCGCTATGTACCCAGCGAAGATTTGTCCAATCACGCGGAGCTTCGAGTACATCGGAATCGGCGCGGCGGGCGGCGTCGCAGTCGCCGCGGGGCGCGCGTCGCGATCGTAGGCAAGGGTGAGCGGGCGCTGAAACGTAGCATGAGTGGGGGCGTCGGGCACCAGCCGCAGCGGAGCGTCGACGCGTGGACTCGGAACCGAATCGTCGGCGCGATCGCGCCTCGCCCGGCGACGACATCGTGATGAGTCCCATCGCGGCGTCATCGGTCGGATCGCGCTGGCGTTTCAACTAAAGTTGCGACTGGTGCATTTTCGGTCTGATCCGCCAAGCGGTCGCGAAGCGCATGATAAACCACGTCAAAAACCGCACCGCCGTTACGAAAGCGCACCTCGGTCTTCATCGGATGCACGTTGACGTCAACATCTTCGGGCCGCATATCGAGGAACAGCAGCGTCGCCGGGTGACGACCGCGCGGAATCAGTGTCTGGTAGGCCTGCTCGATTGCGCGAATCAACATCCGGTCGCGCACCGAGCGGCCGTTGACGAAGGTGAAGATCATCCTGCCGGTGGCAAACGATTCCTGGCTGGTCGCCGCGAGCCCTTGCGCGCGAATGCCGGGGCGACCGAGATCGAAGGCGAGCATCCGCGATGCGATCTTCGGACCGAACACCTGGCGGAATCGTTCGAGCGCTGAGTTGGCGCGCGGCAAATCGAAAATGGCGCGGCCGTCGGCGGACAGACGAAACGCGATCTGATGATTGGCGAGCGCGACGCGCTGGAACGACTCGGCGATAGCGCCCTGCTCGGTCGCCAGCGTCTTCAGGAATTTGAGCCGCGCCGGAGTGTTGAAGAAGAGCTGGCGGACTTCGATGCGGGTCCCGGCCGCAATCGCGCACGTGCGTGTATCCTCGATATTACCGGCTTCGGCAGCGACTTCGACGCCGTGCTCGTCGGCGGCGCGACGCGTTTGCATCCGGAGATGCGATACGCTGGCGATCGAGGCGAGCGCCTCGCCGCGAAAGCCGAGCGTGCGAATCGCGGTCAGGTCGGCGGCGCTGCGAATCTTCGAAGTCGCATGACGCCGGAGCGAAAGAATCGCGTCGGCGCGCGTCATGCCGGAGCCGTCGTCGGCGACCGCGATCAGCGCCGAGCCGCCGCCCAGAATTTCGACGCTGACCGAGCGCGCGCCCGCGTCGAGCGAGTTCTCGACGAGCTCCTTGACGGCGGACGCGGGCCGCTCGACGACCTCGCCCGCCGCAATCTGGCTCGCGACCTGCTCGGGCAGGATGTGGACAATGTGCTCGGACATGTTCAACTAGACATTGTAGCTTTCGGACTGTTTAACTGGATACTCAAGCAACTCGCCGCCGCGGCGTCAAAACCGGGCGATTGCTGTTTGCCGTTTACTGTTAGCACAGGTTGAAGATCGCGCCGGGTTTTGAAAAGCTCTCGGCGCGGCGAATTCGCTTTTTCACTTTTTTTACTCTATTACTGCATCGCTCAAACGATGAAAAAAATCACGGCAATGCTGCTCGGCGCGGCGATGATTGCGGCCGCAGCCGCGGCGGGTGCGCATGCGGATACGGAACGGCTCAGGATCGGCGTCGGGGTAATCGGACCGATCTCGCCGCAGACCGAGGCCGACATCGACACACTGGTCGGCAAGCTGCCGAACGTGACGGCGGTGCCGATTCAGCCGCCGGGCGGAGTCGACGCGTGGGTCAAGCGGTTCGTCGCGGGCGAGGCTGACGATCGGCTCGACGCGGTGATGGTCGTGAGCCTGCCGACCGAGTCATTTCAATCGCAGCACGACTCGAACGAGGCGCGATTCACCGGCGCTTACGAAATCTGGACGCTCGATCTCTCGACACTGGCCGAGGACCGCCATCGCTTCACCTTCACCGACAGCGAGCCGGTGATTGGCGGCTTGACCGCGTTCCTGGCGCTGCCGGCGCAGGCGTTCGCCGAGCGCGCCACGGGTAAAAAGCTCATCTCGAGCGATCAATGGCAGGCGTTCGAGGCGGTGCAGACGCGTGTCGAGGCCAAGCTGGTCGTGGCAACCAAGCTCTACCTGGAGACGGCGTCGATTCGCGACACCGGTCCGCTGAATCCGCTCGAGACGGCGAAAGCACTGCTCGATCGCGGCGATGGCGAGGACGCGATGGCGGTCTTCAAGTCGTCGGGCGGCATCAACAATCCCGAGGTTCAGCGAATGATTGCGAACGCACAGGGCCAGTTGCGGCGCAGTGCGGCGAACGCGCTGCTGGGACGCACGCTTGGAGCGATGGCGGGCGGGAACGCGGGCGCGGCGCGCGTCATGCTAGCCGACTATGAGAAGGCGCCGTCGGCCGAAAGCTCGCGCGCGGATTCGATTCGGCAGGTGCTGACGGACGTGCCCGACCATCGCGCGAAATCGATTTATGATGGCGTCATCAGGAGCGACGTGCCCGCGCTCGACCATCAGGCGTTCATCGCGATGATCAAGCAGGTCTTCGTCGAGCAGACCGGCTCTGCGCCCAACGAGGTGGTGGTCAGCGGTAAGGACCTCGTGATCGAAGACAAGGACGCGCCGCAGGGGCTCAAGGAGCAGCTCGACAGTTATGCGGCCGCGCTCGGACGCAGCGCGTGGCTGATGAGCCTCAAGTGCGGATGCGACGCGAGCGCGGTGCTCGAGAGCGAAGCGGTCGGCGAGGCGCTGCTCAAGGCGAAGTATTCACCCTCTTTCAAGCGGCCGCAGGTCGGGCTACCCTAGCAGGATCATCCAGGTTCGCCCAAAAAAACGGAAGACTCATGAGACATTGCGCATACTGCAAGAAGCAGCCGTCAGTCGGCAACAACGTCAGTCACGCCAACAACAAGACCAAGCGCCGGTGGAATCCCAACCTGCAGGAAGTGCGCGCCGAGATAAACGGCAACGTGCGGCGAATCCTGGTCTGCACGCGATGTATCCGCTCGGGCAAGGTCAAGAAGAGCGCCTGACCCCGCCAGATCGACCCGGACTCACAACAGCGCTTCGAGCTTTTCCGGCGGACGCGCTATGACTGCGCGCTTGCCGCGAATCACGATTGGGCGCTGCATCAGCTCGGGATGCTCCAGCAGGAGCGCGACCACCGCGTTCTTGTCGACATAGTCGGCGGGATTCAACTTGAGCTCCTTGAAGCGCTTGTCCTTGCGGACCAGGTCGGCGACGGGATCGTCAAGCATGTCGATAATTTTGCCGAGGGTCTCGCGACTCGGATGATCTTTCAGATATTCGATGATGTCGAACTCGACATCGCGCGCGCGGAGCATCTCGATCGCGCCGCGCGAGTTGCCTCAGCCAGGGTTGTGATACAGCGTTATGCGTTCCATGCTTTTCCTCATTTCTCGAAGGAAGCGGTGACCTCTCCACGGTAGAATAACGGGCGCGGGACCAGAGAGTACAGGCTTTGATGGAAACGCCGTGAGCGGCTACAATTCATCCGGCGCGAAACCACTTGCCATGGAGTCCTTGTGAAGAACATTTCCAATCGCGGGTCGAGCCGCCCTCTTCGTTTCGCGGCGGTTGCTCTATCGGTTGCAGTCGGCGCAAGCCTGGCTGGCGGGGCACGGATTTCAGGCGCGGCGATTGTGAGCGGCTTGATGTCGTATCGCGATGGCCGGCCGGCGGACAAGCGCGAGCTTCATTACGAGAACCGCGTGACGAGCGACATCTATGTCGCGCCGACCGAGCCGGACGGCACCTTCAAAGCGGATCTGCCGCCGGGGGTCTACGATCTTCGCGCCGAACGCGGAGTGATTCTCGCCAGCAGGATTCGCGTCGGCGCCGCCGACGTCAATATCGGGCATGTCGTCGAGCCGGCGTCGCTGGACATACGCCGCCCGTTCGAGCGTCAAGGCGTAGCCGAGGCGCTCGTCGAGAGCCCGGCGCCCGCGACTGCGAACCTGACTTCGGGACGTGCTATCGCGGCGATGAGATACGGGCACGAGGCGATTGCTCCAATGGGAGCGCCGGGGACGCCGGCGCCGCAATCCACTCCGCTCGGCGAGCTGATGCCCGAAGCGGGCGCGTCACCTTCAACAACGGAAGTACCTGGTTACGTCGGACACTGAGCGGGCCCGCGCAGCACCGGTTAGCTCGCGGAGCGTTCGACGAATTCGAGGCGGTTGCCCCATGGGTCGCGCACGAAGAAGCGCTCCTGGCCGGGAAATCGATTGCCCGCGATTATTTCGACACCGGCGGTTTCGAGGCGCCGGCGCATCGCTTCCAGATTAGCAACGCGAAAGGCAGGGTGACGGCGCGAGGCCTTGTTCACTGCCGACGCGTCCTTCTCGGTGGTCAGATGGAGCTGCTGGCCGCCGCATTGGTACCATGCGCCGGGCCGGCCGCTGTCGGTGTTGGCGGGACGTTCGCGCGGTTCCAGGCCGAGCAGGTCCTGATAAAATGCCCGGGCGCTTAAAAGCGCGTCGTCGCCGGCGTCGATCAGAAGGTTTACGTGATCGAGTCCGATAATCAGGCTCATCGGCAGTCCTCTTCGCGTTAGCTTGGCCGATCCGATTTTTTTCCAGCGAGTGCCGCAAGTCAATCGCCTTAAGCGCGGGTGGCGCGCGTGATATACCGATGCGACACTCGTGAATTTTCGGTTGCTGCAAAAGCTCGCGACCGCGGCCTGCGCAATTGCCGCGATTTACCTGCTCTCGATCCTCGTTACGGGCGGCTACGCGGTGAATTTCGGTTTCGCTGCCACCAGGTTCGACGCCGACAAGCTATGGCCCGCGATCGTGTCGATGCTCGGATTCGCGTTACTGCGAACGTTCTTTCGGCATGGCTCGATCGAAGGTGCGCTGCGGACGAGTCCTGGATTTATCGTTTTCTCGGTCGCGCTGATCGTATTTCTCGCCAATGGCCATACGATTTCCGGCGGCGACTCGGTGCCCGCGAAAAATCTGCCGCTGAGCATCCTCGGCCACGGCAACTTTTATCTCGATCAACTGGTAACGCCTGGCGAGAAAAAAATCCCCTACTATCTGCATGAGAGCGGCGGGCATTACGTGTCCGACTATCCGGTCGGCGCCGCGCTGATGGCGTTGCCGTTCTATGTGCCGTCGATCGCATGCGGCGTCAGCCCGAGCAGCCGGATTTTCTCCGAGCTCGAAAAAGTTTCGGCGGCGACGCTGGTGGCGCTCTCCGCCGTGCTGCTCTACGCGGCCGCCGCGCGCGTGACCGCCAACTGGATGGCGATGCTCTTAACGCTCATCTACGCGTTGGGCACCACCAGTCTCAGCGTCAGCAGCCAGGCGCTGTGGCAGCATGGTCCCGCCACGCTCGCGCTCGCCGCTGCTATCTATTGCCTGGTACGCGCGCGCGACGATCCGCGCTGGGCGGGATACGCGGGGCTGCCGCTCGCCTTCGAGGTGATTACGCGTCCGGCCGACGTGTTAATCGCGGCGCCGCTGGGGCTGTACGTGCTCATCAGCTATCGCCGCGAGATTTGGACGTTCATCACAGCCGCGCTCGCGCCGCTGATCTTTCAAATGTGGTACAACGCCGTCTATTTCGGCACGCCGTTTCGAATCCAATTTCTCACGCATGCGCAATCAGGAGGCGGCCAGACCGAGGCGCCGAGCGGCCTGTGGACGACACCGCTCGCGAAGGGACTTGCCCTGATGTTATTGAGTCCCGGCCGCGGACTGTTTTTCTACTCGCCGATTTTCTTTCTCTCAACAATCGGGTTGGCGCTCGCGTGGCGGAGAAATGGCGACCTGCTACTGCGCTACCTCGGGGTCGGCGCGATTTTAAGCATCTTGGTGGTCGCGAAATGGCGCACCTCATCCGGTGGCGAGTCTTTCGGCCCGCGACTGCTCGCCGATTTGTCGCCGATAATGGCGTTCGCCCTGTTTCCACTGGCGGATTCCATTCGCAATCGACGCGCGCTCGCGATCGCGCTCGCAGTATTCGGCGCGTGGTCGATAACCGCCAACGGCTTCGGCGCATTTATCAGCTATCGAGGATGGAACCGTTGGGCGCTCAACGATGCCGACACGCGACTGTGGTTGTGGGGCGACAATCCGGTCGTCGATCCGTTTCGCTCGATTCTCGACTCGATCAGGATCGCGGCGGCTCATCGCCCGACCAGCCGAAACTCGCCCGGCCTTCTCGACGCCCGGTTCATTGTGCTCAGTCCGCCTCCATCCGATGCCGCGGCGGGGGTACACGTCCGCGTTTCCCTGCGTGCCACCAACACCGGCAAGGCCGTCTGGCTCACGGGGCATTCACCGGATGAACCCGGCGTGGTCAGCCTCGGATGGGAGTGGAAGCGCGGGGGTAAAGCGGTCGGCGAGAGCGAGGCGCGCCGCGAGCTTCACCTGAACGTATTTCCGGACGACTCGATGGACGTGCAGGCGTCGGCGCTGGCCCCCGACGCGCCCGGCCAGTATGAGCTAGAAGTTTCGCTTGCGGCGGGAACCCGAAGCCAGGCCCTGCGTACGATTGGGCTGCCCTTGACGGTTCCGATAACGGTCGTCGCCACTGCCGCGGCATCCGGCAGCGCACCGTAACCGGCAAATCAGATCAAAGGTCGCGCCCGACGGTAATCATTTGCTACCCGAGGCTGGCGTAGACGAGCCGCCGGGGCCGCTAAACCCTCCAGCTCCAGCCGCGACGCCCACACCGACGCCGGCTGCCAGGCCTACTCCGAGCGCGGTCGCACCAAGCGCGCCCAAACCTGCGCTACCTTCCCAGAATGCGCCGCATCTGATCTCGCTATGCTTACCCTGATGAACGTCCCGGCATTCCGGAGGATTGGCAGTATTGCAGAACAGCACCGTGCCGTCCTCGACGTCGACGCGGGTCCGTTTGCGGCATCCCTTGGAGCCTTCGTGCTCGTCCTCGTCGTATTGGGTATCCCACTCGGTCCCGCGAACCGCTCCGATGGCGTTGGGAGTATTCACCTGGAAGTTGGTCGAACTCCCGCGCATCGCACCTACAATTAAGGAGTGCAGTTTGCCGCCCAACAGTCCGACCTTGCTCGGCGCGCCCACGCCGTTCACCAGCACGCTTTCGTCAAATGTCAGGGTTGATGAGGGGCCCAATTTCAGAGAGCTAGTGTCCACCAGCGCGATGGTCATTGCGGCGTTCGCGTCGGTAGCTACCTTGTCGTGCACCATAATCGGCAGATTCGGCGCAGCCGCGATAGTCGCGCCGTTGCGCTGAATGTTCGCCGTTCCTTGCATCTGCGAGATCGTGCCGACTGTATTTTGTGCGCGCGCGGCCGGGACCGCCGTCACAATCGCAAGCATCGCCAGTGCGAAGAGCGAAGCAATTTTCGAACATCTGATGATCTGCTTTTGCTCCTGCATTATGCCCCCGCGTATTCAACCCCCTCGATTCAAAAACTGACCGCGGTCAGTATTGCAAAATGCCTATCTCGACGAAAAGGGGTGAATTTGGCGTAAATACGTATATCCTGTAACCGCTGGCAGTGGCTAGAGCCAATACGACCCGCATATTTGACAATTTCATTAAGATTATGCTTGAGAATTTTCAGTTGATGGCGGCCTCTGAGTGATCGCTCGGGAGCGCCACTGCGTCATCCTGAAGAGCGATGTGATGATCTCTCGCCAACACGGTCGTGTAGAGATTGAGTGTTCGCGCGGCCATTTTACGAATTCCGAATTCATTGACGACCCTATCGCGCGCGGCATGCCCCATCCGCGCGCGCAGCTCTGTGTCGCGTAACAACCGGTTGAGCGCGGCCGCCATCGCCTCGGAACTCCCGGGCTCGACTGTAAAACCGGTGACGCCGTCGAGCGACACGTAAGGAACACCGGAATCAATCCTGGTGTTTACCACCGGCCTGCCGCACGCCATCGCCTCCAATTGAACCAACCCGAAGGCTTCGCTGCGCTCGGTCGACGGCAGCGCAAAAATATCGCAAGCGTGATAGTAGCTGGCGAGGTTGTCGTGGACCTCGCCGAGAAAAATGATCCGCCCTAAGGTCCCGTTGCGTGCGGCCTCACGCTCGAGCTCGGCGCGCAGGGGGCCTTCGCCAATAATCACCAGCTTGGCGTCGACTTTGGACATCGCCTGGATGAGAAACTTTATTCCCTTGTAATAAACCAGCCGCCCGACTGCCAGAATTACCCTCGGCCCGAAGCGCTGGCGCAGCTTGTCGGCCTGCGAGCGGTCGACGCGATCATCACCGAATTGCGCTGCGTCGATTCCGTAGGGAATCAAATGGCAGCGGCCGGCGTGCTCGCGGAGCACCGGCGAGCTCGCGCTATAGGCCGGCGAGGTTGCGACAATCGCGGCCGATCGGTTGAGCAGCAGGCGTTCGAACGGCTGATAGAGGCGGGCCAGCCGGCGTTGGCGCACGACATCGCTATGCCAGGTCACAACCAGCGCACCGGCGGGCCGTCCGATAAGACAAGCGATTGCGGCGGCAGGGTTTGGCAGATGCAGATGCACGATGTCCGCCCGCTCGCGTCGGAGACTTGCGATCATAGCCGGGCATATCGGCGCCGCGGCCAGCGTCATCACCCGTCCGAGCCGGACCACGTCGATGCCCTCGACACTGCAGCGCTCCTGACGAAAACGATCGTTGGCGACGATTACTTTCAGATCGACGGACTTGCGCAGCTCCGAGCACAGGTCCAGCAGATGCGACTCGATGCCGCCGTGATGGGGCGCAAAGTACTTGCCGATCTGCAATACGCGCAGCCGGCTTCCATTGGAAGTCATCGAAGCAACCCTACTACTCTGCCCGCACGCGCTTTGAATTGATCTGTACTGACGCGGAACAGCACAATGCTTTCGGTTCGTCCGCAGCAAGTCATGCCATGCCAGTTTGAGCATGACCCGGCGGACGAACCGGGGAATCGGAACCGAGAGCGATCTAATGAGACGGCGTACTGGGTCCCGAGCTGCCACCACCACCGCTGAAACAGCCCGCTGCCGCGCAAGCTCCCAGTCCTGCTCCCGTCGCGACGAGCAACGCGGCTCCGCCGATGACGGCTCCGCCTCCAAGCCAGGCCGCGCCGCAAGCGCCCGGCGGATTTTGCGAAGAAGACGCGATTACGGTCGGTGACAATGACCAGTCTTCCGTCAGACCTTCCGCCGGTATCGAGCTGTTGGTCGCCCCTGGCTGCAACCCTCCGGGCGGATTCACCGAGGTCTTGTAAGTGCCCGGGTCGATTCCTGTGATGCAATATCTGCCTGCATCATTGCTCGTCGCCTGGCCAACTACCTTTCCGCTCGCGTCCGTGACGGTCACCTGAGCTCCGCCTACCGGACCGCCGGGCCCGCCCACTTGACCTGTGAGGTCAGAACAGAAAGCGACCGGGGTAAAAGAAAGGCACAGAAAAACCAGCGAACAAACCGCAATGTACGATTTATTTTTCAAATCGGGACCCTCTCGTGAACTGCTACTTCCGTTTTAACTGCCGAATTCCAACTGCCCTACAAATCGAACCAACTTCCCCGCTTGCGTTGAGCCAGTTCAGGTTTACGGCGTTTCCGGCGGCACCGGGAATATATGCCCGTGTCGCAACTGTTTCTCCTGCGTCGCCAACGTTTTCATCTAATGACTCTGATTTACTACTCGCCACTCATCGCCAGTGGCGGCCTGGACTTCGTTTGTTGTCAGTATGCTACCAGAAAACGCCTCATAAGGTAACAATTCACCACGTTAGTTGTCAAGCCGTGTCAATTTCGTCTGATGGCGTTTTTTTCTCATTAAATCAAGGTAATGGGAAACAGTCAGAATCAGGCGGCGAGGCGCCGGCGATCCGCAAGCTCCCGATAATAGGCGCTATACTGGCGCGCGACCGCAGCCACCGAATATGCTTGCACGCGCTCGAATCCACGCCGCGCCATCTCGGCGCGCAACTCCGCACTGCCAATTGCTTCGCGTATCGCTTCGGCCCAAATCCCAGCGTCATTCTCGGGCAGGACCTTGCCGGCATCTCCTATTACGTACGGTATTTCCCCCGAGTCGCTGCCGAGCACCGGCACGCCGCACGCAAAAGCTTCGATCACCACGCGGCCGAACTGCTCTCGCCATCGCGGTCCGGTCTGGCTCGGGGCCAGAAGAAGATCGGCGGCGCCCAGGTATGCCGGCACGTCACGATGCGGCACCAGGCGAACCTGCACGCGATCGCTCCAGCCGCGCGCCGCGGCCCAATTGCGAAGACTGCTTTCCATCGGACCCGCGCCCAACGCCAGCAAGCTCCAGGGCGCTGAGACGCCGACGGCGTCCATCGCGCGCATCATCAGATCGGTTCCCTTCCCGGGGATCAGCCGGCCGACGTACGCGATAATCGGGGGATGCAAGCCGAGTTCGCGCGCGACCGCTTGCTTGCGCTCCGGCGTGAAGGGCTTGAAAGCCTCGAGATCGACGCCGGGGACCATGATTCGGCCGCGCTCTTTCGAATATCCGCGCTTGACCATCGACTCGAATACGAGATTGCCGCCGGCAATCCATCCTTGCGCCCGTTCGCGAACGGCGCGTTCGAAGCGAGAAAACGGGTACGGGTAATGCTTGTCGATATTTTGAAAAGTGCGAAAGCACAATGCTGCGTCCGACTTGGCCATCGCGCGCACGATTTGATAGCCGGCGTAGATGTACGGCTCCTCCCAAACATCAACCACGTCAAACGCGCCCTTTTCGATCAGCGTCGCAAGACCGCGGCGATCATAGGCGAATATTTGCGGCCACTGCGTAAATCGCGCTGCGAGCCCTTGCAGCTCGAGGTTGGATTCCGGCGGTTCCGGCTGCAACTCGATCGGTCCGAGTCCGCTGCGGAAGGCGATGGGCGCGGCGACGGTCACGTCGAGCTGATGGTCGCGTGCGACCTCTCGATTCACCGCACGGTTTTCCGCGACCACGTACGAATGGCCAATCGCCAGAACGCGAATACGATGATTCAACGGTATTCCACCATCGGCGTCGAAAGGGCCGCGAGACATTCGTTCAGATCCGCGCGTTCCGCGGGCGTCGCGATCACGTAGGAGTCCCACGGCACTTCGAAAATCGTTCCGCCGCTGCCCAGTACGTTTGCGCGATAACCAATTGCCTCCAGCGCCGATGCGATTTCCACATTGGTGCCGTGCAGCTCGATAAACAGTAGCGGCCTGTGACGCATCAGGGTTTCATGGCCGCCGGCGAGCACGTCGGCCTCCGCGCCTTCGACATCTATTTTCATCACGTCGGGAGCAGGCAGGTTCCCTTCACTCATGAGCGTGTCAAGGCGCCGAATCTGTACCGTTTCGGTGCCGGCGGGTTTGGTCGGAACCCGGCCGACCGTCTCGAGCATGCCGTGGGTTGAGATTTCGGACCGCAGAAAGCTGGCTTCGCCGTCGTGATTGCCGAGCGCGACCCGGATCACGCGGATGGAATCGAAATGGTTCAGCCGGGCGTTGACTTCGATTTGATCGGCGTTCCCCGCCATCGGTTCGAAACTGATCACATGACCTCGCGACGGATCGATCAAGCGGCATGCCACCGTCGAGTGGAAACCGACGTTGGCGCCGACGTCGAAAAAGGTCATGCCGGGCTTGAGCAACGCGAGCATCGCGCGCTGCACTCCCGGTTCGGAGGTGCCCAGCAAATAGCCAGCGTTGGAGCGGCCGGGATTGAAGAGCAAGCCCTTGCCGATTCCCTTGCGGATTTTTCCCTCCTGCCCCTGGATGCGTTTGGTGGACCATTCAAACACCCGTCGAGCCGCAGGATGCTTCCACGAAGCCTTCGTCACCGCCCTGATCCACGAGCGCGGCAACATTCCGACCATCGAAGAGAAAACGCTCATAACTCTACGTGTTCAACTGCGCGACGAGGTGTCGTCGAGCAGGCACTTGATTCTGGAACAGATGAACTCCACGTCCTGACGGGTGAGTTTCACGCCGCACGGCAGACTGAGGCCGCGGCGCGACAGGTCTTCGGCGACCGGGAAGCGGCCGCCGGAATCGTACTTCCGCGTCGGCGGCAGCGTATGCAACGGTTTGAAGAAAGGACGCGAATCGATTCCGCTCGCGCGCAGATCTTTCATCATCGAGGGCGGATCGAGACGACTCGGCAGAATCGCGCAAACCATCCAGAAGGAACTGTCGGCCCACGGCATCGACGGGTTGAGTTTCAAATCCTCGCGATCGTCCAGGAATTCCCGATACCACTTCATGATCTGGCGCTTGCGCGCGATCAACTCCGGCGCGCGCCTGAGCTGCGCGAGTCCGAGCGCGGCTTGCAGATTTGTAATGCGATAGTTGTAGCCGATCTCGGAATGGTAGTAGCGCGACTCGGGACGCATCGCATGATCGTGCAGAAAGTTGGCGCGCTCGGCCAGCGCGGCATCGTTCGTCACCAGCATCCCGCCTTCGCCGCTCGTGATCAGCTTGTTGCCGTAGAAGGAAAAAACGCCGGCATCGCCGAGACCGCCGGTCATGCGGCCCTTGTACAGGGCGCCGTGAGATTCGGCCGCGTCTTCGATCACAGTCAGCTTGTGACGCGCAGCCGAATCCAGGATTGGATCCATGTCGGCCGGGTGACCATAGAGATGAACCGGAATGATCGCGCGCGTGCGCGGCGTGATGGCCCGTTCGACGGCGGCCGGATCGAGGCACCAGGTATCCGGCTCCGAGTCCACGAACACTGGCACGGCGCCGGCATAGACGACGGCGCTCGCAGTCGCGATGAAGGTCAGGGTCGGGACGATCACTTCGTCACCCGGCCCGATTCCAAGCGCGGCGAGAGTAAGATGCAGCGCGACGGTGCCGTTGGCGGTGCTGACGGCGTGACGGGTATGGCAAAAGTCGGCGAAACCCCGCTCGAACTCCTCGACGTAGCGTCCCAACGATGAGACCCATCCCGAGCGCACCGCGTCGGTCACATACTCGATCTCGAGTTCACCGATGTCGGGTTCGGCGATCGGATAAAATTTTCGCGATTCCGTTTTCTCAGCCAATCTTTCCGACCTCTGTACGTTGACTTGGTGTCATCAAATCGTCCAGCAGGCGCCCGTTCTTGTTGCGAAAGCCCTCATAACTGAATTCCGCCTCGATTCGTGCGCGCGCCGCGAGTCCCATCCGTCGCCGATTTTCGTCATCGAGCAGGATTGTCGCGATAGCGTCGCGCATCGCGCCCGGATCGCGCGGCGAAATGATTCGGCCGTTTTCGCCGTCAATCACCGCTTCCTGCGAGCCGTCCTCGTTGCCGACCACGATCGGTTTGCCGCATGCCGCCGCCTCGAGCGGCGTCAGCGGCACGCCTTCGCCCTTGCCGTGTCCGCGTTCGCTGACGAGCGAGAACATATCACCCAGATTATACACGTCCGGAAGCGTTGCCTCCTGCACGGAGCCGATGAAAAAGGCCTTGCGCTCGAGCCCCATCTCCCGCGCCCGGCGCTGGAGCCGTTCGCGATCGCCGCCGTCGCCGGCGAAGATGCCGATCACGTTTGGATTTTCCTTGAAGGTCGCGAGCGCATCGAGGAGCCGGTCATAACCTTTGTACCTTGTCGCCTGCTCCATCCTGCCCAACGTCAGCACGTAGCGAAAGCCGGGACCGCTCGGGATTCCAAATTGCTCCAGCAGGTCGGTACGGCGCGGTTGCGGACGGAAGCGCGACAAATCGACGCAATCCCAAATCACTCGGACGCGCTCCGGCTTGATTCCATAATCGTCGACTACGAAGTCGCGCGAAAAGTGACAGTCCGAAACTACCGCGTCGGCTCCCCGCAACAACCGTCGATAGGCCCATTGCCATCGGCTCCACAGTTCCCGCCCATAGACGTTAGCCACCAATCGCGCTCCAATCGCGGCCGTTCGGGCAGCCCACGCCGCCGGCAGCAGGCGAAGGTGACTCGACCAGACGATCGCGGGACGCATCGTGAAGGCACGACTCGCACCCGTTGCAAGATAAGATCCCTCGCTGCTCAAGCCGATCCCGCGTCCATGGTAATCGACCTGAAACGGCTCCTCGAAGTCGTTCGGGCGTGGTGGAATCAGAGACATGACGTTGACGTTTCCGGGGCCCGCGAGCTCGCGCAACGCCCGAATCTGGTAGCGGCAGTATCGCGAGATTCCGCCTTTGTCGAAAACGCCGATCCCGAGAAATAGAATCCTCAACTACTTTCCCGGCTGATGGGCGACGCGCGGTCCTTTGTACTTCGGGCGAGAGTCGTGCGTGCGCCTGCGCTACTCCGCTCCGTTGAACGATGCACGCAGAGCCGAAACCGTGTGCCTGATATCGAAGCGTCGATCGTAAAGCTCGCGCGTCGCTGTTCCCAGGCGCTCTCGTTCATCCCGGTCGTCAATCAATCGACGAACCAGCTCCGCCGTGGCCGAGAGATCACTCGCCGGCGCCATCGCCACCGCGCGCGATTCATCCCACAGCGGTTCGGTCAGGTGGCCCGAGGTGGTCACCAGGGGACGGCCATGTTCCAGCGTCGCCATGCAACTGCCCCGACGTGTAGTGACGCCGTCGGGATAGTACTGGATCATCAGATCGCATGCGGCGATCGAGCGCGACAAATCGGCGGGCGCGAGCGCGCCGGTAGCATGCAATCGATTCGCGAACGAGCGATGCCGATCGATCATTCGTTCACGAAACTCCACGCCGCCGTTTCCAATCAGGAGCACCGAGAGAGCCGCGTCATGCGCCAAACCAGCCGCGAGCAGGGCCGTAGTCCCGGCCGCATAACTCGATCCGTAAGCGCCGAAGTGTCCCGCAATCTTGCCGCCATCCGGCGCGATGCGCCGACGTATCGCGTTGGTACCGGCTTCGTCTTCGACCACCGGGATGTTGCTGAATATTGGAAGCCATTGGATAGTCCGCCGCGTCCGGGAAATCGAGCGCAGCAACGGTTCCCACGCCGACGTCGTCACGAAGATGCGCCGCGCCGATCGCGCCAGTATCGCCGCCATCGCGCGCGTCACGACCCCGAGAAAATTGTGCCGCATCGACTGATCGCGGGCGATGGGGTACGCCACTTCATGGAACATCACACCTAGCCGCTCGCGTTGGCGCGAAGCGAGCCAGACGCATAGCGGTACGTTCATCGCCTTCCATCCGAAAGCATGCGGCACATATTGGAGAAGCACCTGGGACTTCGATCTTCGATCGATTCCACGGTCCATCGCCGCCATCGATCGCGGCCCGAAATCATCAAGCAGGCGATGCACCCGGACAGGCCCAGTCTCGACAGCTGAATTGGAATTCCCCGGTGTCCAGACATGAACTTCGTCACCACATCGTGACAGAGCTTCTCCGAGCTGATGCGTGTAGTCTCCGACGCCGCCGATGTCGGGAGGATACTCACCGGTGATGAGATGCCATATCAAATCGTCTTCGTCCTATCCTATTACAACGGCTCGCGTTCCCAGATTCGCCAGTAGGGACCGGACGCGATCGGTCGCCAGCCGTTCTCGAGATACTTGGGGTCTGTACGGTCTATAGGTATGGCAACATAGCGAACGGCATATTCGTCGGCTAGCCGGTTCATTTCCGGAACTGCCAAGTCGTACTGGTGCAGAAGACCATTGATGAGTAGGGGACCCTTAGCAGCGTCGAACTGCGCTGGTGGGTACAATGCAAGAAACGCTTCAGCTTGTTCGACGAATTCAGCGCGTCCGATACCCTCGAGCCGTGCGTTGAAAGCAATGCGCTTCTCGACTTCATCGTCGCTCAGCGCAACACTATTCCAACCGAACGTCGCCAATGGATGCTGGTTGTCGCCGGTCGCTGCAAGTCCACAAAAGCCGTAATCTCCGGCCACAACTGAGTTGCCGACAAGCGGTACGCGCGATGGCCCTTCCTGTTGAGCAATGTATCTCGCGTAGTCGCTACGTACTGGAATAGCTAAGCCACTATAGTACGCATAGCTAACCCGGAGATACATCGATACAACAAGATCAGCACAGAACAGCACTCCGAAGATCAACGAAGCCTTGGGAGTTTTTAACATCTCCAGCTCAGTAGCTGCGACCGCTAAGACTACGAAACTGACCGCTGGTCCATAGGCATATCCCCAGTGGTAGGGCGCAAGCTGCTCGCCTGTTATCAGGCTATTGTATTTAAGCAGCAGGCCCGCAGCACCGATGCTCCAGGGATAGATCAGATCTGTTCTTCCGCGTTTCCAAATCCAAAGACCGATCAACAGGCACACTGCAGCGCACACCCGGGGAAACGCCCAAGCATATGTAGGTCTCAGATAAAGCAGGTGCGGAATCGCGATAAATAGGTCCATGCGTTGAAGGGCATCGAGTGAGACAACTCGCCGGACCGACAGTCCCGAGATCAAGGACGGTATTCCCAGGATTCCACCGATCAGCATCGTTCCCAGGTATGCCCGGTATGAAGCGCGATCCAGGATCAGAGCGATAGCGAGTGCCAGTAGCACCGCCGTCCAGAAATAGAAGTAATCGTAGAAGAGCAGTCCCGTGCTGACTCCCGCCAGGATGATCGAAGCCGGCGTGGGTCTCTTCACAGCTCGGACTACAAGTCCGATGTTGAGCAGGACAAACGGCAGTCCTATAGCCGGGTCCACGATTCGCCAAGGTGACAAGAGTTCGTACCCGGGCGAAGCGAAGAAGGTGTGCGCGCCGACAACCATTGAGACCAGGAAGGCCCGAGCTGATTCCAGCAGAGGCGCTCCCTCGCGAGCGCCGCAATCCACCATCAGGACTACACTGGACGTGGCGGCGAGCCATCTTCTCTTGACGTAGGGCAGGAAAGCGAAATAGCTGCCCAGCGCCATGCCTAAGGCTGCAAATATCTCCCACACCAGATTCACGCCAAAGGCACCGAGGTCGAGGCCATGCGCTATGACTACAAATGGTATGAAGACTGCCCACGGATAGACTGTCGGAGCGCCTTGAACGACCGGATCGGAAAGATACGACAGGTGGTTGTAGTAGGATCGGGCCGCGACCGCAAGATAGAAGAGGTTGTCGTAGCTCTGAATGTAAATGAACTTTCCAAGCTCACTGAACCAAAGAAAATTGGGCGTCAGAGCAACTGCAAAGCCGGCGACGAGACACCCGAGTATCGGGATGCCGTGCCTGCGGATCAGGATTAACACCGGGTAGACTTTTTCCCATTGCCACCGGCCGCCTGCCGCAGAATCGGAAGCAGTAATCGGAGATGCCGCTCGAGCGTAAATTGACGCGCGACTTCGACCGCGCCTTTGCGCAGCGGCGCATAGTGCGCCGGATCGGCCAGGCACTTTACGATGGCGTCGGCGAGACCGGCTGCGGTCGGCGGGTCGCCTGGCGCGAGATGACCGTTGACCCCGTCGATCAGCCACTCGGGGTTGCCGCCGACGGCGAACGCCGCCTGTGGCACTCCATGAAGACCAACCTCGCGACCTACCAGCGCAGAGGGTTCGGGCCAGAGGCTTGGTACCACTAATAGGTCGGACGCCGCGTACAGCAGTTCGAGGGCCTCGCCATTAAGCCAGCCCATGAACTCGAAATGGACGTTTGGATTTGCTCTGTGGATAGCATCCGCTCGACGTTGCCATTTGGAGCGTTCCGGCCCGTCTCCCGCCAGCGCCAGATGCAGCGTGCGTCCTAATACGCGGGCCGCATTCGCCACCGCCTCGAGTAACACCATCCCGCCCTTGATCTTCACCATCCTTCCGATGAAGAGCAGCCGATGCGGTTGCTCGTTAGTGGGTTGATGGTTCGACGCATTGGGAGGAAATTCGCGTTCTACAAAGGCATAGGGCACGACACGAACCGCTTCGGGCCTGAACCCATGTCGCAAATACTCGGCACCTATGTATTCGGATGGCGCGAGTATAGCCGAGTATTTCCGCAGCAGCGTCGATCGCTCCGATTGTGCGTAGTAATTGCTCCACATCGTGAGCGGATTCAGGCCGCCGCATCGATGCGGGTAATAGTGAAACAGACATCCGGGCCCGAAGCGCCGCGTGCATGGACGTACTATGGGGAACTTGAAGCTCTTAGCGCCGCTGATACAGGTGCCATAGTAACCATGCGCGTAGAACACTGCAGGCGCCGCTTGCATCAGGCCACGCATCAGCTCGACACCTAGATGACCGTGGGCGTAAACGACGTCGGGCCGCCAATCGCGAAGTTTTTCGAGCGCACCTGCAATTCCATGCTCCTGAGCGCTCCAGGCCGCAACACTCTCAGCGAGTTCGATAGGTATCGCCCCCTGATGGCTCGACTCAGTCATGAACGCCACGTCGCATCGAATTTCCGCCAACGCGGGCATCAGCATTTCGAGATAGGTCTCGACGCCACCCACGCGGTCACGATTATGATTGACGATTGCAATGCGCATCAGTCGGCGGCATTCGCGCAGGTGTTTATCGAGGCTTCCTGAACGCAGCGCGAATCTCGTCGCCGAAGCCCGCCGCGGCGGCACATCGCAGCGCAGTTCTTTTGACGTAATGCTTCCAGCGCTGCTCTGCGTTTTCCGGCTCGAGCCGGGTGTTGGCATGCCACCATACCGGGCGCAACGCGTGGGTGCTGCCGGCATCCACCAAGCTGCACAAGCTCGCTAAGCTGAAGTGCCAAACATGCTCGTGAGGCGATAAATACCCCCAGTTATTGTGCAACACGCCCGCTGCCAGACTGCGGAAATTCGGAACATAGACTAGCAGCACGCCACCCGGGGCAAGGATTCGGCTGACCACCCCGATTGAGGCGCAAGGATTCGGTAGATGCTCGAGCGTATGGCTCATAACGACGACATCGTAGCGGTTCGGTTCCAGCGCGGCACTCTCGAGATCGCCCGCGCGGACCTCAAGCCCGCTCGCTCGCGCGTGCCCTACGCTGAACTCGTCGATTTCAAGTCCTTCGGCCTGGTAGCCTGCTTCCGCCAGCATCGCGACGAAGGTCCCGGTCGAGCACCCCACGTCCAGTACGCGTGAAGGCGGCGCGGTGAAACGTCTGAGGTCCGCAAGCCTGCCTACGAACCATCGTCGCACTTCTGCGTCGCTATCGATCCGTGGTCGCCCGTAGCCCTGATAAAGCGCGTTAGTCGCACCGCCGGCCGGGCAGGGATCGGTACGCACCTGGCCGCAGTTGGCGCAACGGATCACCGAGTAAGGAAAATCCACGGCGCCACTCCGATTGTAGTGACCTCGCCACAGAGTCTGACCGTCGTAATGGCCACACCAGCACCGGAAGCGGTCTGGCGCGAGCCCCGCTGCGGATCGCTCGGCTGATTTCGCGAAGTGCGTTGCCACTGTCATGCCGAGAGGACGCTGCCGTAGACCTTTTCGAGCCGATCGATCACACACTCCCAGTCGTAGTGCTCGGCCACGAAGCGCCGATTGTGCCGCCCCATCGATTCGGCCAAACCCGGCCCGCGGAGAATTTCGATAAGCGCGGTAGCCAACGCATCGGCGTCGCCGACCGGCACCTTGCGTCCGCCGCGCGGCGCATCGACAAGGTACGCGAGGCCACCCGCATCAGTCGCCACGACCGGCTTGCCACACGCCATCGCTTCCAGCGCGGTCAAGCCGAACGGCTCGCCGTGCGAAGGCACGCAAAAGACTGCGCACGAACGCATGACCTCGGCCACGCGATCGCGTGAAACCGCACCGAGCATGCGGATCCGCGCCCGCGATGGCATCGCCGCGATTTTACGCCGCATACCGTCGGCCTCGGGGCCGTCGCCTGCGATGTCGAGCCGGCATTGCGGAATCGCGGCCGCTACCGTCTCGAAAGCTTCCAGCAGCGTGTAGATCCCCTTGCGCGCGTACAGGTTCGCGAGGAACAGGACCGAAGGACGGTCAGACGGCGATCCCTCGGGTGTCGGCACAAAGCGCTGGGTATCCACGCCGAAGGGGACGACGAATATGCGCGCGCCGCTGCGTTCAGGCTCGCGCAGGGCTGAAGCTCCCGCCTGCGTGGTCAAGACGAGCGCGGCAGCCGCGCGCTCCTGCGCCAGGTTCGCGCGCTCAACGATGCGGTCGAAGGCCCATCGCCATCCACGACGTATGCTTCCAGCGGGAGCCGTCTTGGATCCGGGCCACGCCGGCTCGAACGGGCCGAGAACCAGTGGCACTCCGGTGCGAAGCAATCCCGCACTCAGGCCCGGGTACACGGGATTCAGTTGTTGGATCAAATCAAAGGGCGCGCCGCGCGTGAGTCGCTTGAAGATTGCGCGAATCTTTACGATCGCTTCAAGCGGGCGCATCGCGGCCAGAGGTGCGCGCATGCGATATTGATGGATCGTCAGGTCCGGAGGAAGGTCTGCCCTGATATTGAAGGCAGCCGCGGCAACATGGACCTTATGGCCGCGCCTGGCCAGACGGCTTACAAACTCCCAGGCCGCGAGCCCGTCGCCGTGCGGCTGGTGGTCCGTCAGAAAAGGCGACGGGTGCGAGATGAAGATGTTCAGCGCGCGCATGCGGGCTTCGCGGCTTCGTCAACGAACGGTGCAGTGCTGACGGCAGATCGATTCTGGACGCTCGAATCGGCCCGCCGCTGCAGCACAATGGTCAGGCCGCATCGCGCAACCGGCGTGTAGCCAAACGCCGAGAGACGATCGACCACGGGCAGGCTTCCGATCTCTTGCATCGCTGAACAGGGATTCTCGAAGGCCACTATTCGCGCCGGGTAGGTGTTCCAGTCGTGGGATAGCAGGATCTCCTCGTCGAGTCCTTCGACATCGATGTTAAGCAGATCGATCCGGACACCCGCCGGCAGATGCCGTTCGAGCAATCGCGCGAGCGTAGTGGTCCGCATCGGTCGAGTCGCAACCAGGCGCGCGCCGGCCGCCTTGGCTTTCAGAGCCATTTCGGGGCTCACCGTATTGAAGGCACTCTGGTCGAACATAAAGTATTCGATGTCTTCTCCTTCTCTCGACGAAAGACAGGCTTCGATATTAACGTCGCGCGGCCGCAACAGTTTAAAGAGCTCGATGCTGCCGGGGGAGGCGTCGACGTTAATTCCGCGCCAGCCTCTGCGGTAGAAGTGATAGGTGTTCGAGCCGTAGACAGGATGATGCGCGCCGACATCAACATAGAAACCTTTTTTCGTGTCGGCGGTCAGATACCGCAACACCATGTCCTCGCCGAATTGAGAGTGAGAAGAATAGAAGCCCGAATGCCGGTTAATCCGCATCGGCGCCCAGATCTTGAAGCGCAACCAAAGCGCAATCTTTTCTTTCGCAGTCACGATGGCTCGCAGTTTTTCCGGAAACCTTCTTCCGGAAGTCCTATCAGCGACTATCTGAAAGTCGGAGCGCCAGGTAGCTGCCGATCCGCGCACGCCACAGATTCCTGTCACCGGCCCGCAATACCAGCGCGACGGCGTAGATCACCGCCGCAACGTTTGCCGCCACGAATTCGAGCGCGAACGGAAACCAGCCGTGCGGGACTTCCATTCGATGCGCCACCCACCAGACAAGTGCCATCCACGGCAGGGCTATCAGCGTCGCACGCGCTACTTCGCGCGCAACCGCGCGCGTTTCCACGCCGAAGCGCCGGCAATAGATCCGAACGTCGTACCACGCATCGGTCGCGGAATATGCGACGACCGTGGCGAGAGTGACTCCATATAACCCCAGCCACTTACCCAGCAGGAAGCTAAGGCCGAGGTTCATTGCTGAGCCGGTCGTGCTCATCCAGACGCGGTCACGCGTGTGACCTTGCACGTCGATCATAAAGGAGAACAGTGCCAGGAAATTAAAAACGACGCCCTGTATCGATGTCAGCAATGCGAGTCGATCCCCGCCGTAATGCTCCGCGCCGATCCATAGACTCACAAAACGTGCGTCATAGGCGGCCGCGGTGAGACCTACAGTCAGCCCGAAGCCCACCACGAAGCGGACCAGTTCCAGCGTCCGCTCCTGCAGTAACGCGCGTCCTTCGCTTGCGAGAATTTCAGACAGTCCCGCCCAGCTCGCTCCGGCGACAGCACCGATGCTCTGACAGACGGCTGCGACCAGCCTTTGCGTCACTACGAAAGAGGTCACGGCGGCCGGAGTCGCAACCAGGGCCACGACGATATAGTCCGACATCAGGTTGATCTGGTTGCCGGTGTTGGCCAGCGTGAGGGGCCACCGCAAACTGTTCAGGCGCGCGTTATCGACCTCGGCAGCTCGAACCTGGAGGAAACCCGGCATCTGACGCAAGGCGAACCACGCCAGGATGACGGCACAAATTGCGCTCGCCGCAACGAATGCGATCGACTGGCCAACCAGTCCGTAGCCTAGCCACGCGAGCCATACTGCGAGCGCCACTCCTACCAGCGATTGTACAAGGGAAGCTGCGGTCTGTAAGTAACTCCGCTGCAAGCATCCTAACACCGCCCCGAAGAACTGCGGCGCGGCAAGCGGCACCGCGACGGCAGTTACCAGGCTTGCGATTCGAAGCTCATTGCGCAGACCCGGCGAAACCGGCACCAATATCGGCATGAACCATGCGAGCAACACAAATGCTGGAAGAACGACTATCAGCGATTGACGCAGGATTAGTCTGAAGGCGGTCCGTGTCAGCGCGGCCAATTGGAGCATCTGTCCGCGCCCTGCCCTTTCTAATGCCAGTACGCAAAGTGCGGCGTCGAGACCGAAATACAAGTAGACCGCGTAGCCACCCCATTGCTGGGAAGCCCGGAGTGCCCCGAATCGCTCGCTGCCGAGGTAACGGATTAGGAGCGGCGTCGCCACGAACCCCGCGAGCATCACCGCCGCGGTGCGGATCATGGTCGCGAGCATCGCAAGCGCGGCCAGGGTCGTGCGGCCTGAGCCACGCGATGGCGACGCGCCGACGTCTTTGTAGGAAGGCGTTTCTATCTTGGTGGGGACTTCCAATATATCAGAATGAGGAAGCCATCCTCATGCGGGCTCGCTGCTCAAGGCCAGGATCTCGCGCGCCATGTCATCCCAGGTGTGCTGCCGCAACCTACAGGAAAACGGAATCACGCGTCGCTTCCATAGATCGAGTTGCGAACGCCACGAACGCAACTTCTTAACCAACTCTTCCACGTCTTCGGGATCGTCAAGCAGGAGATCCCTTAGCTCGGACGGATAACGTTCCGCGACCCCGGCGCCGGCGCTAACAATCGCGGGAATCCCGCAGCACAGGGCTTCATGGACGTTGAGTCCATACGCCTCGTAGCGCACTGCCGAGACCAGCAGGTCGCAGGCACGCAACAGGGCAGGCACGTCATGGCGAAAGCCGAGAAAATGAATGCGCCGCTCCATCCCTGACCTATCGGTCCTCTCGCGCCAGATAGGAGCTTCCGCCCCCGTCCCGATAACAACCAGTTCCGCGTCCCACCGAAGATCGTTGCACAGAATCTTCCACGCCTCGAAAAGTGTGTCGAAACCCTTGCGCCGGTCCCCGATAGCTCCGACGAATGCCACTATCGGTGCCCTGTCACTCCATCCCAGTTCGCGCCGCAGCGCCGCGCGTTCGTCAGGCGATGCGGGCCGGAGCAGTTCCGGGTCTGTGCCGTAATAAATCGCGTGTGCTTTTGCGCGCGGGATCCCCAGACGGGCCGCCAGATCCTCGCGCGTGCGATTCGAGTTGGTAATCACTATGCGGGCGCGATTCAGCGCGCGGCGTTCTCCGCTGCGTGCCATCCGGCTTGAAAGCGCCAGCTTGATTCGATGCGCCACTCCGGCGCTCGTTTCGCGTCGATAAGCGGCGTGCACGTAGTGGACCCAGTTGATATCGCCCCATACACAGTTGCCGCCGTTGGCGACAACCTTGCCGCCGCGCTGAGTGATCCGGCGCGCCCACATGCGCCCAATTCGATCGAGCAGCGGCGCCCCTAACACGTACGAACCGGCCGGCTTGGGCACGCGATGCACGATCACGTTGTGGCGCGCAGCGAGTTCAGGATCTACCCGGTAGGCAACCAGATGCGTCTCGGCGCCGCTGTCGGCAACGTATCGTGCGAGCGCGTAATTGGCCCGGTCCATCCCACCCGTCTTGACGAAGTCTCCGGTGACAATCAGGTACGGATTCATTGAGCGCGCGATGGGTCGGGATTCAGCTGGACTCTTGAGGTGACCGCTGCAAACAGGACCGCGTTGATCATCCAGAATTCCATTCCGCTCTGGCTGCCGAAGAACGGATAGCTGAAGCAAGTCGCCAGCGCGCCGACGTCGTATGCGCAAATCACCGCGGCAAAGATGGCCATTTCCGGATCGATTCGAGACAACGATAGCCTGTACGCAAACAGTACCGTCAGCACGACGGCGTACAGGTAAACCAGGATCAGCGGAACGCCCCCATCCAACAACCAGGCGGTGAATTGTTCTTCAGCCCAGATCATCGACGTATTCGGATCGGAATTGTCGCCGAAGTAATTGTTCATCATTCCCCAGCGGCCCAGTCCTGCCCCGAGCGGATAGTTGGGCAAAAGTTCCTCGATCGATTGCTCGATGAAACGGCCGCGATTCTGACTATAAACGGTTCCAGGGTCGGCCGCTGTAAGTGCATCGAATCGTTCGACGATTCCACTGCCTCCAACCGCGATCGCCCAGCTGAAGCCGAAAAACGCCACCACCCCGAGCACCGCCAGCAGCCGGGTCAGCATTCCAGCTTCGCGCCTGCGCCAGTCCGGCCGGGTCGCGCGAACCCTCGCGCGCCTGAGCGTGAGGATTACAGTCATCACGGTCGCGCAGATAATCAGCGTCACGAGCGACACCCGCATTTGAGCGAGAAAAATGGCGGCCACTCCCACTAACATCGTTCCAATCGCAATCATCCTGGCCACCCACTTCCTCCAGACAAGCATGAAGGCACCACCGAATAGCGCCGCGTAAAAGCCCGCCGTTCCGGCTCCTCCCGGAACGTCCGACAACCCCATCGCGCGGAATACCATATTCCCACTGGCATTCCGGAACCGGAGGCCTTTTATGTACGATCTGCCCTGGTTCAGCACGACGGTGGAAATAGCGGGCTCGAAATGCCCCGGGTAGTACACCTGCAGGATACCGACTACCGCGCCTATCGTTTGGAAGATCCAAATCATGAGCATCACGCGGCGCAGATTCGAAGTATCAATCGACAGGCGCGGAACCCAGAACAGCGGACCGAGTATCGCCAGGTACATCGCGGCTTGCGCTGCGCCTGCCGCCAAGGTGTTGGTGGTCGGATTGAAAAGCGCCAGCCCGACAATTGCCAGTACAAACTTTGCCGGCTTGACTGCGGGCGAAGCCGTCCCCCTGCCTTGCAGTAAAAACAGCAGCGCGATGCTCGAGCCAAATACCGCCATCCGCACCAGCACGCGGATCTGTCCGATCGAGCCCGACAGCAACGCGACCTGGCACACGAATCCGAGCGCGAACATGAGTTCGACCGCGTGCGTGCGGACGAAACTCCCCGAAACGCGCCGGCGTTCCAGCGTGTATTCATTCTCCGCGTATCGAGCTGTCCCGGAGGTCATATCAAAATAGGATTCGCGCTTCGGAAGGTTCTAGCCGGAAACCGGCGGCAGGTGGCGAGAGAGCCTTAACTGGCCCGGTCCATCCCACCCGTCTTGACGAAGTCTCCGGTGACAATCAGGTACGGATTCATTGAGCGTGCGACGGGTCGGGATTCAGCTGGACTCTCGAGGCGACCGCAAACAGGACCGCGTTGATCATCCAGAATTCCATTCCGCTCTGGCTGCCGAAGAAAGGATAGCCGAAGCAAGTCGCCAGCGCGCCGACGTCGTATGCGCAAATCACCGCGGCAAAGATGGCCATTTCCGGATCGATTCGCGACAACGACAGCCTGTAGGCAAACAAGACCGTCACCGCGACGGCGTACAAGTAGACGAGGATCAGCGGAACGCCCCCGTCCAGCAGCCAGGCGGTGAATTGTTCTTCAGCCCAGATCATCGCCGTATTCGGATCGGAATTGTCGCCGAAGTAATTGTTCATCATTCCCCAGCGGCCCAGTCCTGCTCCGAGCGGATACTTGGGCAAAAGTTCCTCGATTGAGTACTCGATGAAATGGCCGCGATTCTCGGTGTAAACCGTTCCGGGGTCGGCCGCTGTAAGTGTACCGAATCGTTCGGCGATTCCACTGCCTCCAACTGCGATCGCCCAGGTGAAGCCAAAAAACGCGACCACCCCGAGCGCCACCAGCAGCCGGGTCAACATTCCAGCTTCGTACCGCCGCCATGCCGGCCGGGGCGCGCGAACCCTCGCGCGCCTGACGGCCAGAATTGCGGTCATCACGGTCGCGCAGATAATCAGCGTCACCACCGACACTCGCGAGTGAGACAGAAAAATGGCGGCTAAGCCCACAACCATCGTCCCAATCGCAATCGTCCTGGCCGCCCACCTCTGCCACGTAAGCATAAAGGCGGCGCCGAGCAGCGCCGCGTAAAAGCCTGCCGTTCCGGCTCCTCCCGGAACGTCCGACAGTCCCATGGCGCGGAATACCAGGCTCCCGTATGCGTTCCGGAACCGGAGGCTTTTTATGTACGATCTGCCCTGGTTCAGCACGACGGTGGAAATAGCGGGGTCGAATCGTCCCGGGTAGTACACCTGCAGGATACCGACCACGGCGCCTATCGATTGGAAGATCCAAATCAAGAGCATCACGCGGCGCAGATTCGAAGGATCAATCGGCAGGCGTGGAACCCAGAACAGCGGACCCAGTATCGCCACGTACATCGCGACTTGCGCTGCGCCTGCGGCCAAGGTGTTGGTGGTCGGATTGAAAAGCGCCAGCCCGACAATTGCCAGCACAAACCTTGCCGGCTTGACCGCGGGCGAAGGCGTCCCCCTGCCGCGCACCGCGAATAAGAGCGCAATGCTCGAGCCAAATACCGCCATCCGCACAAACACGCGGACCTGTCCGATCGAGCCCGACAGCAACGCGACCTGACACACGAATCCGAGCGCGAACATGAGTTCGACTGCGTGCGTGCGGACGAAGCTCACCGAAGCGCGCCGGCGTTCCAGCGTGTAGCGGTTCTCGGTGTATGGAGCTGCTCTCGAGGTCATCTCAAAATAGGATTCGCGCTCCGGAAGAGCAGCAGCACCTTATCGGGGCGGATTGACATAAGCCTGAGCCGCCTATTTCCACTTAATCCAGTAGCACCCAGCCGCATCAATGCGGTGCAACATGAAGGGCTTCGGCAGTCGCGCGGCGAACTCGTCGACGGCAATCCTGCATCCCTCGAAGCTCCGATAATCATCGATCACTACGACTCCGCCGACGCTAACATTTGGATAGAGTTCTTCGAGGCAGACCTTCGTGGATTCGTACCAATCCCCATCGAGTCGCAGAAGAGCAATCGGGCCAATCTTCCGAGCGGCGGCGGGAACCGTCTGCTCGAACCAGCCTGGGTGATAGATCAACATCTCCTTGGGGTAGCCCACGGCAGATTCGATGAGATTACGACTCTGCGCGGTGCCGTAGGAGAGAGACTCGGCGGTCCAACTGGCGTAGATTGCCTCAGCTTGAGGGCCGTCGCGCTCGGTGGGTTTGGGTGGCTCGCTGAAACTGTCGAACAGATGGAGCTGCCGGAATGGCAGGCCGGACGACATATGAGCCAGCGCCATCATCGCGCTTGCTCCACCGAGCCGCACTCCGCACTCAACCAGCGCGCCGGGAACTCGATCACGGTCTAGGTGCCGAACTTGCGACCAAAGAGATGCTAGCCGGTCCAGCGAAACGACCGTATAAGGGGCAACTAAGCGCGCCGCGTCCTTCAGCGCAGGTTCATCCTCATAGCCGTAGGTCCAGTCGAGGTCTCCGAGGGTCACGGAACGTAGCGAAGAGGGACGCCATCCGCGCCATGCGGCCCACGGATAAATCACGCGTCGCTCAAATGCATGAAGTACATTGCGGAGTGCGGTTGGACGGATCGGCATTAACCGGCATTTCCCTCCCGTACCTTAAATGTCTGAATTCAGCACATCGACCGGTTCCATGCCGGATTGGCAAATAATTTCATCGATCGACCGCGCGAAAACCTCATAGCCGGTATCCCCAAATTAGCCCGGTTGCCAGCAACTGGCCATTGCGACTCGCCGCGGGAGTGCCATTCTCCCGTCCAATCTCGATCTGCCAGCCGAGCTCGCGCAAGCGGTTGACGATTCGCTCCCTGGCGCGCGGCGCCTGCGGAGTTTCGTGCCATTCGACCACCAGCGCTTTTACGTTCAGTTCAGCGAATCGGGGATCCATCATGAGCCCGAGCTCCGCGCCTTCGCAGTCGAGCTTCAGGAGGTCGATCGGCGCGTTACCCCAGCGCGGAAAGAAATCGACCACAGGAACCTCGATTGCTCCGTCTCCTGCGGAGTGGCGAAGTGCCGACGCAGTCGTGTCATCAGTCAGAAATCCCCGCCCATCGCGCGTGCCTGCGGCCACCATATGGATCGTCACGCGATCGCCGAGCCGGTTCAGCTTCACCACTTTGCCCAGGAGCTGAGCGTGTCGCGGATGAGGCTCGATGGCCTCAATGCGGGCCTCGGGATAGTGCCGCGCCCAGTAGATAACGCTATGGCCGACGTTTGCTCCGACGTCAACGATCCGCAGGATTCCCTCGCCAAGGCCACGCGGGGAACGATAGTCCTGCGCGACGAACACCTCATAGAGTGTTCCGAGGTCCAACAACTCACGGGAAGGCAATATCGTATACTGCCCATTGGTGAATTTTACTGTGATACTGCGCGGCCACGGCATCGCGCGCCATGCCAGATAGCGCAGGCGGCTGGTTGGTGTGAGCAGATCGCGAAACCACACGCTAGAATTCCTTTAGACAGGAAGGGAGCTCCGCAGAGCCGCGGCTCACAGTCCCGACGGGGTATCCAGGCTTTTCAGGATAGAACGACTCGCATAGGGGCCTTCAACGCGCGCGATGCGAGTGGCAAGTATGAACAAGGCCTCGCGGGCACCGTCTTTGCGTTGCAGAAGAACGACTGGAGCGGCAAGCGCGGCTCCCGTTAGAGCGAGGCACGCCTTGAGCCGCTCCCAAGCGCCGTAGGCGCGGACGTAGCGATGCCGCAGCGTGAGTTCGCTGCGAGTGATCCCCATGATCAACCGGCAAACATAAGCCGTGCTGACGCGATCGCTCCCGATCATGTGAGTAAGCCGCAGTTGCGGCAGGTACAATCGCGTCAGACCCGCTTTTCCGATCAAATAGCCGATCTCTATATCTCCGCCGCTGGTCAATTGACCGCCGGTACGGTCCGCGAGCATGAGCTCTGGGGTCCGCCAAGGCACCGACCGCAAAAACGCGTCGCGTTTAACCCACATCCCGGCTCCAATTGTCGGAGCAAGTGTCGCCACCGCACCCAAGTCGACCACAGAGGTGCCCAAACGGTAGGTCGCGGCGAACAGCCATTCCCGCCGCTTCACGCTAGGCGGCGGAACGGTTTCAAAGCTTGGCGAAATGCTCGAGACAAGGAGTCCTACGCTGGCGTCTTGGAGCGCCCCGATTGCCCTTCTGACGTAATCCGGATCGGGAATCGTATCATCGTCGAGAAAACATATCGCATCGCCACGCGCCTCCAGGACGCCCCGGATGCGCGCGTATAGCAGGCCTTGCCGTTCCTCTCGTACTAACCGGCAAAACACCCCGCGCTTGCGTAGCGCGAAGACCGCCGGATGGCTGTCCGCTAACTCACCAATTGCGTCGGTCGACGCGTTGTCCACGATGACGACCTCAAATGACCCGTCGGTTGTGTCCTGACGGGCGAGGGCTTCGAGGACAGTCGGCACTCGCGCGGCGCCGTTGTAGGTGGGGATGACTATCGAGGCTGGCGCTGCCTGGGCCGCTCTGTCCTGACCGGTTACATCTGCAGTCAACTCCGCACCCCTGGTCCCTGCGCGTAGCTCGCAACTGGCCGCCGCGCGTCACACAGAGTGAGCAGCGTGTTGCGCAGGAGCTCCATCTGCTGGCGCGGATCGCATAGCTCGCGCGCCCGCGCCGGGCCTGCATTTCCCAGCCGGCGCCGAGCTTCGCCGTCGGCGACCAGCTTTTCGAGCGCGGCAGCCAATGCGCTGGGATCGTTCGGCGGCACCATGATGCCGCATGAATCATTCACGATTTCGATTGCGCCGCCCATACGCGTCGTGACCACCGGGATTTCTGCGTAGAGCGCCTCGACCAAGGCAATCCCGAACGGCTCTGGAGAAATATTCGGCTGGCAATGGAGGTCCGACGCAGCGAGCAGCCGCTCGACGTCGTCGCGTTGGCCGGCAAATCGGATCCGATCCTCGATTCCAAGTTCAGCGGCACTGGCATGGAGACTGGCAAGATAGCGACGCTCCGACTCACGCTGTGCGCCGCCGACGAACCAGATAATCCACTGACTATTCGACTTGATAATCGACGCGGCCTGCATCAGCAGCCGCTGGCCCTTCCAATCCTGCATCCGGCCGGTGTGCACGATGACCACTGCATCCGCGGGAGTAGTCAATTCAGATCGCGCCGCGTCACGTTCGGCGCGCGAGTAGCTAATCGACGGCGCCGCGACCGGGCAGTACACCACTTCAACCGGAAGCGACGGATAGGCCCCGCGAAATTCGCGCGCCGTGAACTGGCTATTGCAGATAACCAGGTCGGGACCCGCCATTCGCGCCCATTGCTCGAGCCAGTCGCGCCGATTCGACGCCATATGCTGCCACATCGCGACCGGCACACCGGACGCCCGCGCCACCGAGCCGAACAGCGCCTGGGTCCACGCCATGTGGCATACGACGGCGCCGTAACTCCCCGACGAGAGGATTTCGCGCAGCCGCCGGCGCGCGCGCATAAGAGTCAGCGGACGGCGGATGCGGACCTCGCCGAGTATGTGCAGCGGAGCGCCGGCGGCGGCGAGCTCCCGGCTCAGGCGTCCCTCGAAGCAGACGGCGAACTCGGGCTCGACCTCGGGCGTAAGCTCGCGGCCGCGCGCAATCGTCGTCAGGATCGTTTCGACGCCGCCGAACAGTTTGCCGTTGTCGATATGCAGCACTCGCATCGGTTCAGTTGCGGGCCGCATCGAGCTGTTCGTAAATCGGTATCAGCTCGCGCGCCATGCGGGCGCGATCGAAGCGATTTTCCGCGGTCCTGCGCGCGGACGCGCCGAGTTGCGCTCTGAGCGGAGCGGCGCAGGCCAGTTGACGAATCGAATCGGCCAGCGCCGCGGTGTCACCCGGCGCGATCGCGAGCGCGTCCTGCCCGGATGTCACTATTTCCAGCGCGCCGCCGGTTGCCGCTACGATTACAGCCTTCCCGCATGCCATCGATTCCGCGATCACGCGCCCGAATGGTTCGGGACGGGTGCTGGCGTGAACGACGATATCGAGCGAGCGAATCGCCGCAGCCGGATCGTCGACGAAGCCCGTGAAGCCAACGTTGCCGTCGAGCGAAAGTCGGTCGGCGAGCCGCCGCAATTCCGCGAGGCTCACTTCGCTCCCGCGGGTGCTGTAAACGCCGCCGCCGATGACGTATCCGCGCACAGCCAGGTCCCGCGGGATCATCGCGAGCGCGCGCAGAAAAATCTCGTGCCCCTTCCATTGCGCCATCGTCGCGACCAGCCCCACTCGCACGACCGCACTCTCCGGCCGTACCAGGCCGGCCAGCATGTCGAGATCGGCCGCCGCGCCAACCGGGTTGAACTTCTCGAGGTCGATTCCGTTGTACAGCGCCACCGTTCTGGAAATTCCCGGACAGGCGGCGCGCAGGTCGTCCGCGACGCTGCGCGAATTCGTCAGCGCCAGCGTGCATCGCCGCGCATGCATCGCGAGCAGGCGCGACATTGCCGGCCGCTGTCCCACGTAGTCGCGAACGTGCCAGATGATCGGCACCGAATCGGGCGCCGACCACGCCGCCAGGATGTGCGCCTTGAAGCCGTTGGAATGTACGACGGCGGGACGCTCCGCCGAAATCGCCGAGCGCAGCGCCGGCACCTGCGAAAGCGCGGCGATTCCCGCGCGGCCAAGTCCCGCGACAAACTTCGCCGTCTGCATCGCGCCGCCTGGCGAATTTGCGGCCGCCGAATCGCCGAAGCGCGCCAACCCCGATCGATACTCGATTGCCCGGGCCGCGACGCCGATTTCGCGCGCCGCTTCGAGCAACGGCCCGTCTTCTCCCGCGATCAGCGACAATTCCCAATCCGGACGGAGCGCACGCACCTCAGTCATGAGGTCGAGCAGGCTGCGCTCGGCGCCGCCCAGGTGCGCTGCCGGATTGAGGTAGAGTATCTTCACGCACGGACGCCGCCGTATGCGCTAGGGCGTTTGCGCTCCCGCCTGTGGGGCGCCGGCGTTGGCTAGCTTTTTGTGGAAATCGTCGAGGCTCGATTTGTAGGCCTCGTTTTCCGGCGCGAGTTGCACCGCGCGCGCGTAGGCCTTGTCGGCGTCGGCGTAGTTGTAGGCCTGCTCGTCCGCCTGCGCCAGTGAGTAGTACGCCAGCGCCGAATCCGGGTCCAGATCGATCGCCTTGCCCAGCATGATCACGGCCTGGTTGAAATCGTGATTGTGAGCGTAAAGGGTGCCGAGCCTGATCATCACGTCGAAGGAGTCCGGCCGCTCAGCAGCAACTTGCTTGATCGCATCGATCGCCGACGGAAGGTCGCCCATCCCTTCCGCGGCCTCCGCCTGCAGTAACTCCATCTGGTAACGGTCGACTCCGTTGTCGATCGCCTGCGCAATGGTGCGCTTGATCCCTGCCATGTCCTTCTGCGCCGCGTATACGTCCTTGGCCAGCGCGTAATACGCGTTCGGGTTGTCGGGCTCGATTGCGATCGCCTTTTCCAGCAGCGACCGCGCGCGTTTGAAGTCGAGTCCTCGCGACGCGGCGGCCGCAGCGGCCATCAGGTACAGGTACTGGGTATGAGAATCGCGGGCGTGTCGCGCGCCGTCGGCTAGAAGCGACGCCTCGTCGGAATATTTACCGATCCCGTCATCCAGGTTGGCCGCCGCCACCAGCGCGCCGGGGAGCTGCTCGGCATTCGCGCGCGCGATTCCCCGTTCGATCGCGCCGCGTTCATCCGCCGATAGCCACCCCAGGATCCGATCCGACATATAAGGATGCGTCCGCGGCAATGGCGAGTTGAAGACTGAAAGTTCGATCTGCTTGAGCGCGTCCGCGTTTCGGCCGGCCCCGGCAAGTTCGCGCATGTATGCGTCGCGCGTGTACGGATTCATGGGGTCAAGTGCGACCGCGATTTCCCGCTCCCGGATACGGTCTGGAAGCCGCATGCGATCGCCGAGAAAATCGACCGTCGCTACATGCGAAAACGCGTTGGCCGGGTACAGCAGCAGCATCCACTTCGCCTGCGCGACCGTGTTGGGCGGCTCCAGGTTGTACGGATACGCAATCGCGGGCTGCACGAACGTCGCCGCCAGCAGCGCGACCGCGGCTATCGGCACCCAGCTTCGCGCAAACGCGCCGCGCGGCTCGTCGAATCGGTCAGCATCCTCGTCGAGAGTCCACGACCACGCGACCCTGACCGCGAGGCCAAGAAGCATCGCAAAGAAAAAAGCGATCGCCGGAATCTGCAGATCGAAATCGAAAAACTCGACCGCGCACATGATCACCGCCGCCGCCACCAGCGCCGCCTGGACCGGTACGATTTTCGCGGGCAACCGCGCGAACCTTCGATAGATGAAGATGCCGGCGCGCAGGACGAACCACGCCGCCAGCATCATCCCGACGATTCCGGTCTCCGCCAGCAGTTGCAAATAGTCGTTGTGCGCCTCTGAAAGGTACAGTTCCGACCACGGCCGCGCGCGGTATCGCGTGAACAGCTCGGGCCACGTCCGCAGCCCCATTCCCACCGCGGGAAAATCCTTGACTACCTTGAGTCCGTTCGCCCACCCGCTTGCCCTGTCCGGCAAAGCGGCATCGGTCTCGAGCGAATACTGCATGCGCGCGGCCAGCTGGTCCCTGCCACTCGCTCCGATAAACGTCATCGCGAGCACCAGCATGCACGACGCTCCCACCAGCGCGATTCGGCGCGAACGCAAGCTACGTTCTTTGCCTTCCTCGCGGCCGGAGGCCAGAAACATCACCAGCATCACGCCGAGCGCGAGACCCATCCAGCCGGCCCGCGACTGGCTCATCAGGATCGCGGCCATCAGTACGAAAGACGTCACGCCGCACGCAATCCGGTACCCGTTCGACCATCGCGAGGAAACCAGCGAGCTTCCGAGGAAGGTTCCGGAAATTGCGAGCGGAAAAATCATCGCGAGGAAGCCGGCGAAATGATCGGGGTCAACGAACGGACCGCTGGCCCGCGGCAGGATACCCGGCTGCGGAGCGCCCCAATCGAGCGGCACGAAAAACCACAGAATCCTGCCGTTCCAGGTCGCTTGCTGAACCAGTCCAAGCGTCGCAATGGCCAGCCCCACCGCAAGAAAGACCGTCATCACGGTGCCGACAAACCAGTCACGCTCGACCGTGGAAGCGATTGCACCTATAGGAACGAAAGCCACGAGCATGAACAGCGCCCCGCATGCCGCAAACAAAACCAGTCCCGACCACGACAGCACCGGCGCGATCGAAAGAGGCCGCCACGTCGTCGAATAGATCTTCGAAAGCCGCTCGAGGCTTCGATCCGAGTGACCGGCGCCCGCCGCGTTGGCGCCGCTGTCGGCTTCGCTCCCCGCCGCCTGCGATTTCGGTGCAAATGGAATCGGCGCTCCCGCCTTGACCTCGTCGACGGTCGGCAGCACCACGGTCCGTGCGTCCGTGCCCGCCGGATGCTCCGGACTGAGTGAACCTTCCAGCCCGGCGTATGGCGACTCCGCGGGCCATCCGGGAAATACCACCTGGTAGAGCGCGTAGGTGGACGGCGAGAGGAAATGAATCGCCGCCGGCGGCAGCGGTATCAACTGCAGCATCGCAAACGAGAGGAACGCCACGATCGGCATCGCGAAAGTCCGAATCTGGATTCGAAGTTCCGCGGGCTGCCCGTCCCGCGCCGCCCGGCCGAAGGGCCACAGCAGCAGCAGCGCGAACGCCGACGCTTCGCCAATTTTGTAGGCCCACGGATGGACCGCCCCGAACGCCAGCGGCATGAACACGGCCAGAAAGACAATTCCAGCCATCAGCAGCACGCGGCGCTTGCGGTTATCGTGCATGCGACTCAAATCAGCCGTGGATTTCGCGCGGGATGCTCGATCCGATCGAGCGACGACGGCTCAACGCACTCTGCTGCTAGACGTTCTCGGGACCACCGGAGTCTTTGTAGAGCGTTTCAAACGACGAATCGGGCTTCGTGTAGTGATTGTAGTAGGCCGAGTAGTGCCCGTAGCCCGGATGCTTCACGTCAATCTCGTTCAACAACACGCCGAAGACTTTCGCGCGCGCATATTCGAGCTTGGCGCATGCCATCTTCACGTGATGCTTCGAGGTCTTGAGGCTGTTCACGACCAGCACCACTCCGTCGACGACCGTTGCCAGCAGCAACGCGTCGCTTACCGGCATCACCGGCGGCGAGTCGATGATCACCACGTCATGCTCATGAGCAACAATGCCCAGCACCTGGTTCATCCGGTCTGATCCCAGCAGTTCGGTAGGATTGGGCGGCAGCGAGCCCGCGCTCATGAAGGAAAGGCCGTCGACCAGGGTCGTTCTGATCACATCCTGCACTTCGCAGGTCCCGGTCAGCACCTCGGTCAAGCCCGACGAATTCTCCAGCGCCAGCACGCGATGACAGCGCGGCTTTCTGAGATCGGCGTCGATGAGGAGCACCCGCGCACCGGTCTGCGCGAACATCGCCGCCGTGTTAGTCGCCGATACGGTCTTGCCCTCCGCGCTGTGCGCGCTGGTGAAGAGGATCGTCTTGGGCGGCGCCCCGGCCCGCGACAACATCAGCGCCGTCCTGAAACTGCGATAAGCCTCGCCGACCAGCGAATACGGATTTGCCACTCCGAGCAGCTCGCGCCCGTAGCCGATCTTCTTGATGCCGTTTTCCTCCGGCAGCAGCGTCGTGCCCTTTGCCTTCAGGCGAAGGCTGGCGAACGACGGAATCGCTCCGATATTCGGCACGCGCAGGTAACGTTCCACCTGCTCTGGCGTCTTGAGCGTGGTGTCCAGGTATTCCAGTCCAAAGACCAGCCCGATCACGGCGAGCAGCGACAGCGCGGTGTTACGCATAATCATGCTGAATTTTCTCGGGCTGGAGGGCCCGCCCGGCGTTTCCGCCGGATCCACGATTATGATGTTCGAGGTCTGCGACTCTGCCGCCAGCGCGATTCCCTTCATCCGCTGCAGCACGCTCTCATAGAGTTCGCGGTTGGTATCGACTTCGCGCTGCAGAATCGCGTATTCAACCGCCGCATCGTTGAGCCCCAGCGCCTGCTGGCGCTCCTTGTCCATCTCGGTCTGAAGCTTTTTTTCCTTGTCCGACGCGGCCTGGTAAGAGCCCTGGATTCCTGAGATGACCCGCGAAATCTCCGCGTCGAGGCGCCGTTGGAGTTCCTCTCGCTTGGCCGCCATCTGCATCATCGGCGGGTAGTCGGGCTTGAATTTTTTCCCCATGCTCGCGTAGTCGGCATCCAGGGTATTCAACTGCAACTGCACGGCTTGAACCGCCGAATCGCCCATCACCGCCTGCATCGAATCGTATTTGCGGCTGTTGATCAGCTGGACCTGCGCCTCGAGCCCGATTCGGTCCACCTGCGCCGTCGTAAGGTTCTTGCTCAATTCCGAAATTCGGTCGAGAACGACTGTCTCCTTGCCGTCGAGCGACATCAGTCCGGGGACGATTCCTTTGGCGCGGCGATAGTCATTCACCGCAATCTCGGACTTCTCCAGGGCGTCCTTCAGCTCGCTGAGCCGCTGCTTGAGGAAACTTTCCGCTTCCTCATTGGCCTGGCTGCGCAGTTGGATTCCGAGCGCGATATATCCGTGCGCGTGCGCGTTGGCGAGTTTGGCGGCCAGATTCCGATCGGGCGAAACGTATCCGATTGTCACGAGATCGGTGTCGGGCACTGGCGATATCCGCAGACCGCCCAGGTAGGCACCGACCAGTCCCGAGGGAACTCCGTTGTGCGCCGTCACGGTGTCTGTGGGTTGCGGCCGAGGCTTGCGCCCGCTGGTTTGATTCAGCCAATGGCTGACCGACGACAGCGCGGACGAAATCAAGCCCGGTTGCGGCTTGGGTCCGAGGAACGCCTTGTTCTGCTCCAGGTTCTCCGCCCGAATTACATATGCAGCCAGACTTCGGCTGCGCAGAATCTCGTACTGCGTCCGCTGGAAGTTCTCGTACATATCGGTGTCGAACTCGAACTCCTGATCCTGCGACGCGTCCTTGCCCTCCATGATCTGCGGAGTTCCCGGTTTCAGTAGTATCTTCGCCTCCGCCGTGTAGAGCGGCGTCTGCATGAATGCGTAGATAGTGGTCAGAACCATCGCCCCGAACACGACCCCGATGACCAATGCCAGGCGCTTGCGGACTACGTGCCAGTAGCCAAGCAGGTCGATGCGGCCTTCTTCTTCGTCGAAGCCTGCCGCGCCGAAGCCGGCCCCGCGCACGGGTTCCTCGAGATGGCTCGTACGGCGAATGAAATATGGTGACGGTTGGGTCATATCAATAGTAGGCACCCTAAAAGGCAATAGCCGGCAGCGTCGGCGCGAGCCCCTTCAGCACGTTGTACACGACGTACGGACCAATCTTGACGTCCGAGTATGGAACGTCGACTACGTCGTTCGCTCGAACCGGGATGTCGGGCGCCGCCCCGGTGGCAATCTTCTCCAGGTTGACAGGTATAGCAACCTTGTTGCCATTGGCGTCGCTGCGCATCAGCGTCGCGTCCGCTTCATCGGCTGCATACATAGCGCCGCCCGCCGATCCAACCGCTCCCAGCACCGTCAGCCCCGAACCGACCTGGAAGTAGCCCGGCCGGTATACCCACCCGGTCACCATAACGTTGCCGCCTCCAGGGACCACGACTATATCGCCAGGCTCCACCGGCATATTCATGAAATGCGCGCTTCCGGTCATGGCCGTAGCCTTCAATGGAATCACGACTGCCGGTCCGTTGGTGACGCTGTTTTGCAAGTCCTCCAGCGTCGGCGCCTCATGCGATGGCGGCGCCGCCGGCGAATTGACCGGAGCGCCGGCATGGGGATCATCCTTGTTGGCCGCGCCGGTGACTGGATGGCCGGCTTCCGCCGGCGATGCGACCGATTGCGCAACGCGTTGCAGTTGGAGCGTTCCACTGCTTACCTGCGGCATGATGACGACCTCGTCGGCCGCTTCGGGGGTCGTGCCGCCCGCCTGCGTTATCACGTCGAGAATCGATTCGCCCGCTCCACTGAGTGTAATCAACCCCGGCGCTCGAACGGCGCCCACCACCGCGACCTGCCGGCTCTTGTATTCCTTGACAAACAGGTCCACCTGCGGGTCGTACATGTATTTTTGGAGCGCAGTCGTGAGCTTGTCGCGAAGCTCGGATTCCGGAATGCCGCCGGCGTGGATTGTGCCGACCAGCGGCAAGTCTATATTGCCTTCGCTTCCAACCCTCACCGTGCGTTCCTTGAAATCATCCACTCCGGGCACCGAGATCTGAAGCACGTCGCCGGTGCCAATCGGATAGTCGGTCGAAGCGGCTTGCGATCGCGCGGCCCACAGCGCTTGCAGACGCTCCAGGTTCTTCGGCGAGTTCGCAACGCTTGGTACGATTTGCTCAGCTACCGGAGCTGTCGGCGACGAAACTGCCTCCGGCGACGCAGCCGCCGCCGATGACGCCGCGTCTCCCTGGGGTGGCGCATCTCCCGGAGGTTTCGCGCTAGCGCAGCCTATCAGCGCTGCGGCCGCAAATGCGGCGATTCCGTACAGAAGCCAACGTGTCACGTGTTTGATCATTTCGATTTCGAGACCCCTGCATCCGTTGCCGAGGCTCCCGCCTTTGCGATCGCCAGCGGCTGTGCCGTGGACGACAACCCCCAATTTACGGTCAACCCTTCTGTGGGCACATACGACATCACTGACTGACCCTTAAGCACCAGCGTATAAGGACCCGGCTTGAGACCGTGTATCCGGTACGATCCTTCAGCATCGGTGACTGCCGAACCTGCGGCTGCGCCCGAGGAACCGAGCACCGAAACTTGAACCCCCGCCGCGGGTTGTCCGGCTTCATTTGCGATATGGCCCACGAGGTCCGCGCTCCGTGCCGCCGCCGTCAGTATTATCGCGAACACTCCAGTCATGGCCAATACCGCGAGCGGTTTTCTCCGGGCACGCGTCCGCCCTCCCATCAAGCGGGCTTTCCGATGCAGGCCGTTAGAACTCATGTCTCCCCCAAGCCTTTCGCATCCCCGGAAATGAACAAACCTCAGCGCCGGCGCACCGTTGGTGCGTCCGGGCAGCCGTCAGCCGCGACCTGATTGAAACTCACCGATTGATCGCGCATCTAGTTTGCTTCTGATTTCCGAAGGTAAATACCGTTAAACTATAGTGAAAAGTGAAAAGCCAGTCTGGATCGCGCAAGGCCGCTTCGACCCCTAAGGATCTCTGCGGGACGAAAACTATCGCCCAAATCCTCTTCCCGCGAAAAAGTGCTACGGTCCAGATTGAGGCTGGATTCTAGCAATTGCGGTGATGTTAAAGCAAGTAACGAGCGTCTAAGAAAAGACGAGACATCGTACGACGCGAGAACGCTCGCAATTGGTCACGCCGGCGACGCCGCAGCGCGACCGATCTTGCGAACGCCGCCTGTCAAGATTCATTACAGGTTTCACGTTCATCGGCCGCGGGCCCGCTACCGGGGCGATCTAATTCTTACTTTCTTACTGACAGGCCACCTGGACAGCATCGGTCCCGGTCCCGGTTATTCCCACGCTGCCTGCGCTCGGAGTTGCCACTGTGCAAGTGTGCGCTTCGTTGCAGGAGCAGACTGAATCTGCGTGAACACAAGCCGCCGTGAAGGTCCCGGCGCCGGCTGCAAGAGTGATCACTCCCATGCACGGACTGACGACATAGTTGCCGTCTGAATAAGGCGCGATGCTGGTGGTGTCATCGAAGACGACCTGCCTTGGCGTCGAATTGCCAATAGCTGGTCCTGTAGGAGCTACTTGATGAACCTCGAAGCTGGGCGAACTTCCTCCCACATTGGCGAACAGTGTCCCTACGAAATGCGGCGCGTAAGAAATCCCGTAATAGGGGTCATAGTACACTGCCGCGTTGTTATTCAGCGACAGCATCATGCCGCCGTTGAAAACCACCGGCCCCCACGAGTTTTGAATGTAGGCGGACGTGAGATAGTTCGTATTGCCGGCCTCCACGTCAAGCACGTCTTCGTCGATGACGCCCTTAAAAACGGAAAAGAAAAAAGGCAGCACGATATCGCCGCGGTCGGTCACTTCCGGCTCTGTAATGACCGCATTCCAGTTGCCGCCAAATATCCCGATCGTCGGGTCATCGGCGAACGGGCGTATAAGAACCATGTCGTGTGCAGACTCACCAGCATCGAAACCGATGGAAGGCGAAATAGCATGCAAATGATCCCAGGTCGTTTGAAAACAATTGTCGTTACAGTCAAAGGCTTCTTCGCGTGCGGCTGAGACTTCAATCCGTGACCACATACAATTCACGCACCAATTAGAATAGAGGCCGCCGCCGTTCAGGTATAGGTCGTGGATGCTTGTCGCGTTCACGGAGTTGGCTTCGTTGCCTCCATGCACCGGAAGATAGACATTCCCCCCGTTCGGTCCGCTGACCTCCACCATATTGTCCGGCGAACAGTTGGCTTGTCCTATCGAAGTACACGTCGACGGAAAGTTGAGTAACAGGCTTGTGTTGCCGTCGCTCGCAAGGTTGGCGCTTGGCGCGGTCGTCGTGTTCGTATAGCCGCGCGACGCCTTTGAGAACCGCCAACTCTGCACGGAGCCGATCGGACTCACAGGCTGTTCATTTAAGAAAGCATGGAAGCCATCGTTTATGCCGGGCATCGAGATGTCTTCAAAAGGAGTCATCGTGACGGTGCCGGTCGCGGCTTGCGTGGCAACCGGCGTGCCCAGGGCTGCGCCAGGGGTGGTCAGCCAGAGTTGGATGTTCGAGCCGTCGTACTGGAGTGCCACGTAATAAACGGTATTCAGAGAAACAGCGGTCGTCGAAGCAAGACGGAAAGTTGTCCCGCCGATTGCCGCGAACGCTCCTATCTGATTGCTTCCGTTCAGTCCTATCCCGAACGTGCATATGCTGTTCGTACCTGAACCAATTCCATTGGTGAGCGGAGAAAGTCCGTTCTGAAACATGCCGCCTTCCGGATGACCAGCGGCTCCGCCCTGCGCTGAAACAAAAAATGCGTCGAATGGCGCGGCGGCTGTTATCTTGAAGAATCCCTCGACAGTGAAAGCGGAAAGTCCATTCCAATTCATCTGCGCCGTGTCGCGCAGATTGAGTTCCATGTTGCCGTTATAGTTTCCACTCATCGACAAGGAATTACCGCTGCTCCCGATTATCGGCGACGCCAGCGTAATGTTGTTTGAGGCCGGCGCTTCCATGATGACGGAAGGCCCATCGTAGGTCTGCGAGAGCGTCGTCGCCGGTTGTCCCGGTAAACCGCCGTTGATGCCCGAAAACGGGGCGCCACCGATATCGCCATTCGGACAGTTATAGGCGAGTGGCACGGAATGCTTATAAATCCCGGCCGGCAATGTGACAGTAGGGCCATTACAGCTGGCAGCGGCTGTCTGCAGTGCAACGGTGTCGTCGGTCGTCCCGTCGCCCTTCGCGCCGAAAGCCTTTACGTTCAAAGTCCCGTTGACGTTGATCGCGTTGATCGCATCCGACCCGTCGCCCCTCGCCCCTGCGAGCGTGTTGATCTGCGCGCCGGTCTGACCCGAATAAAGCGGAGTCTTTCCGCCCAGCACGGTCGCTACCGTAGGATTCGGCAGCGAGCCTGCCAAGTCGCCGCCGGAGGTCTGGCCGAATGAAATAGCATCTCCTGCATTTGTCCCGTTGGCCAACGACGTTATCTTGTTGCCATTGGCGTTGAGGCTCGTCTCGAGCGCGCCCGGCGAGCACGACCATTGCCCGCGCGTTCCCACCGCCCAGGCGCCGCCGCCGCCGTTGACGCACGGCGTCGCTCGCTTGCAGTCCTGGCAGTACACCAGCAATCCGTCCTGCTCGGCCGGCAGATTTGCGAAGCTCGGAGCCACCAGCAACGGAAAAATGGGCTGCGCGCCCGAGAAGCGATCGTTGATCGACTCGCGGAACTGAAGTCCCGCGCCTACCCCGGTGAAATTTGGAATCGGTTGATAGGCACCGGGCGGCGGCAGATTTTGAGCACGGACGCTTGAGAGGGAAATCGTTACCAGAGCAAATCCGGACACTAAAAAGACCGGCCACCAAGTCCGTTTCGAATGCATTCCTGATACCTTGCCGCGGACTCTCGGGCGCTTATCGTGCGTACTCAAACCAAATCGTGATCGCGAAGGACGCGGGCGGTGATCGAAAATACTCGAACATCACCCACAGTCTGCCATCATATTTCAGAAAGCGTAAGGCGGAAAAGTTCAGGGGGGGGTGAAAACCGCTATCGGACGGCCCGAGCGCGCACTTCCAGATATTTACCCTGGAAAACGACCTCATCATCCGCGACCGCCGCTTTGAGGGCTGGATAGTCGTCCAGGACGGTGCCGGTTTCCTGCGGGTAACGGTAAAATAAGATTACTACCGGTGCCGCCGCTAACTGGCGATATTCCCTGCTCACATCGTCCGGCAGTGCGGCACCCGCGAGAAAAAAAGCCCCGACCGGACTTTCAATTCCCGGAACGACCAGACCCGCGCCACCCATTTCGCCGAGCGCCGCTGTCTTCCGGCCCACCGCGATGCTCATTGCGCGCTCCCATTCGACGTTCAGATCCGGCGCCGTCCATAACCATCCCGTCGCCGCATCCCTGGTCACCGTTTCTTTGAACATGAGCTCTGACCTGAATCGATTGAGGAAGGCGGGAATGGCTATCAGGCAGACGCAAACCGCGAGAGTCTTCTGCCAGCGGGATTGAAAAGCAATGCAGGCCATACCCCCGATCAACGTCAGGTACTTGTAGTGTCCCGAAAAGAGCAGGAGGTCGGCAACTGCCAGCACGCTCATCGTCAATACGAACCTTCCGGAAAGGGTCTCGCGCCCCCTGGTATACTGAACGAAAACAAATATACCCGCTGTGACCAACCATACTTCGCAAACCATCCACAATGTAGTGTAAGTCCCGATGTAGTAATGCCAGTTGACACCGGAAGGTTTCAGGAATGAAAGCTCTTCAGAATGAAAACCCAGCGAGTGCATCGCTCGATAGTGCGTAATTCCTTGAATCGGCAGGATGGTGCCGAGCACAGACCCGGGCCCAAACACGGCTGACAGTACCGCGGCCAGTACGACGACCGTCACCAATGCCGGACGCAGCGTCCTTGCGATCTCGATCCAGAGCATCCGGCCTCGTGCCACTTCGCCGAACAACATAAGCAAAAGGACCGCACCGTACAGGTACCCCATGGCCGGTTTGGAGAGGGCCGCGCAGAGCGCTAGTGACATGGCTGTACCGAGCCTGCCACGGAGCTGTTCGGCAAATGCGTTAGTCAAAAACGCCGCTTCCAGTGCGTACGGTAGATTGTCGAAACGAGCGATCAGAAAAGGGAGCGTCAGGATCGCGAACGCCCACTCGAACCCGCGGTCGTCCAGTGCCGCGGCTATTCTTGCAATGCCAAGCGCCGTGAAACATTCGATCAGCGAGACCGTTAGCGCGTAGGTTCCTGGCGAATTTCCGAGCACTCCGAATAGAAGCTTGCCTGCCAGCAGAGGCAACAAGCCGTAGGTGTAGCCAAAATCAATCGCCGGCCGCAGGCCGCCGCTCACAAGATGCTGCGCCGCGAGTTGGGAGCCCTGATCCAGAAAGGCGTACTCGTCAAACAGAAAATAGTCGTGCCACTGGACGACCAGCGCCACGACTACTTCAATTGCGAAAGCCCAGCGCAGGACGCGTGTCAGGTTATTCCACTCGGCGCCGGCGATTTCCGCTCGCAGCTCGAATTCGGGTTCTGTCTTTGAGCGCAAATCGGTGCGCAGAATCAACTACTCAGGCAGTCGTGAGTTGCCGATCCGCAATCGTGGGTGCGCTGCTCATGTCGGTCACGCCCAGCCAGAAGCGCCGCAGCGTTATCCGATGACTCACCGTGAACGACTCAAGCGCCGCCAGTTGCGCGGCCGACAGGGTCTCCTGCGCGATCACTATCTCGTCGAACGGCGTGCGCGCGATTATCCCGTCCAGGTCGTCGAGCGACCCCAGCACCGGGTAGCCGTGGAATAGCTTGCCATGCTTGAAGCTGTCGTCGTCCAGCACTCCCAGCAGTTCCGCGCTCGGTCCGACCGTCAGCTGCAAATGTTGAACGGCCGCCGCTCCGCGCGCATCGGCGCCCACGATTACCAGGCGCCGCGCTGAAGACGCCAGGAACCGCCCGATCCGCTGGAAAAGATGGAACGACCAGCGCGTCGCGACCAGGAAATTGAACATCAGCAACACGAACATCACCGCCGTCGCGCGCGAGATGGTAATCGGCAGTATCGACGACGCCAGCTCGACCGCCAGCCCCGCGATCAACGCCGCCAGCATGAAGCGCACGGCCTCCGCCAGTCCGGTGTAGCGCCAGATCCCGCGATAAACGCCGGCCACCATGAACGCGCCGCAACCGATCAGCACGATCCACGGCAGGCCGTCCATCATCTGGTCCACCTGCGTGATAGTCAGATCGAAATCGAATCGCAGCATCATCGCGCCAAAGTACGCCGCCGCGACCAGCGCGACATCGAGGACCAACTCGACCAGCCGGCGCTTGTAGCCGAAGCTCAGGATGACCCGCGCGATCGCGGGCAGGTCTTCGATTTGTCCGGGCGCCTCCACGTCGAACGATCGATCCATCAGGAACAACGCCACCAGCGCGAAGAACAGCGCCATGAACGGAATCAACAGCACCGCGTCGCCCCCCGGCACCAGGCTGAGCGCGATCGCGCATCCCCCCGCCATCGCTTGCAGGCCGATCAAGGTTGCCGCCGCGGTCGCACTGGTCATGCCGAGACGAGTCAGCCGGTGATGCGAATGGTCGAGGCCCCGCTTGGATATCGGATTTCCCGTCGCCAGCCGCGTCACCGTCACCGTCGCCATGTCGAGCAGCGGAACCATCAGCGCCAGCAACGGCATCGCCAGCCGCGCCGGCAGCGAACCCTCATGCCAGTGGCTGCCTTGAATAGACAGGACCCCGAGCACCAGTCCGACCGCCAGCGCCCCTTCGTCGCCCATGAAAACCGACGCGGGCGGAAAGTTGAATACCATGAATCCCGCCAGCGCTCCGGCTATCGCAAGCGCGGCGACCATCGTTACGTAGTGCAGATGCAGCCCGGCGACCGTCGCGATACTCAGCGCCGCGACAATTCCGACTCCCGCCGCAAGTCCGTCGACCCCGTCGATTAAGTTGAACGCGTTGGTCGCGGTGACCAGCCAGAAAATCGTCAGCGCGATGTTAAGGGGCCGGTAGGGGAAAAAGTCGAGATGCGGCCCCCACCAGACGAGGACCGAGATCGCCGCAACCTCCAATATGAGTTTATGCCGCGGCAGCAGATCGACGATGTCGTCGAGCAACCCGACCAGGCACATCGCGACCGCGAACGCCGCGAGCCACGGCATCGTGTGGTAGGGAAATCCCGCCAGAGTTCCGACCAATCCGATCGCGACGACGAAGCCGGCCATCACCGCCAGGCCGCCGAGCAGCGCGGTCGGTTTTTCATGGGGGCGATCGGTCGAAGGATGCGCGACAATCCCAAAGCGGACCGACGCCGCCTTTGCCAACGGCATCATCGCCGCCGCGACCAGAAACGCAGTCACAAAAGCTAGCGCTATTTCGAATCCGGTGGTCATTCTTGCTTTCCGGGTCCGGCCCGCTCTGGTCGCGAAGCGAAAACTTCCAATGCGCACCGTGGAACAGCCTGGGCGCCGCTCGCAGCGTACCGCCATTTAAAGGTTAGCGCCAAGCCGCGCATCGGGCCGACCAGGCGCGATCAGCGCCAAGATGCGACTCGCTGCCAATCATGGCGAGCCTGAGCCGTTCCAAGCTTCGGCCAAGTCACCATGGCAGACGGTCGTGGCTACGTCAAGGCGCGCTATGTCGATTTATGGAGTGTGTACACGAGTCCATCCCTGCCGCAAATTGCCACCAGTAGCTTACATACTCTCTGTCCTAAAATACTACTTTTGGGCGAGGCTTACTGCTTCTGCACGATCACGTTGCCGTCTTTGTCCAGGGCGATGCAATCGACCTGCTGCCCGCGTAAAACGCCCCGCAAATCGACTTGTCCACGCTCGGACATTTGTAGAGATTGGGCGCCGTCTGCTGGCATTGCGTGATATCGAAATGCAGCTGCGTCTGCAGTTTGTTCTCGGACCCCTGCGACGGCGAAAAAAGGTAGCACCCCGACAACGCGACTGTCGCCGCCGACAACATCGCCGCCGCAATCCCCGCCAAGCGCATCCTTGTCACGCTTGCCTCATTCACCTTCATCGTTGGTACCTCCGTGGTGACAACGACTTACAACGATTTCGCGCGCATCACAACCGCGGAAATCGTGATTATCTTTACCTACCAGGAGTATCGACAATGCGGTCATCGCTAAAACTCGTCTCGGACGGCGCCGCACTTGCCAGCAGCCGTCCGTTCTCTCACGATTCGTCCGACGATCATCTGTTCGACGCATATTCGCGCGCCGTCACGGGCGCCGCCGAGTCTGTCAGCCCGGCGGTAGTGAATATCGAGGTCGCGCACGCCACCGGACCTCGCGCCAATTCCCGACATCCCGACGCGCCCGCCGGCAGCGGCTCGGGCTTCATCGTGGCGCCCGACGGCTACATCATTACCAACAGCCACGTCGTTCACGGCGCGTCGCGAATCTCAGTAACGCTCTCGGACGGGCGCAAGTCGGACGCCGAACTGATTGGCGACGATCCCGAGACCGACCTCGCCGTGATTCGAATCAGCGCCTCGAAGCTGGCCGCCGTCCCGCTCGGCGACTCACACGCGATTCGCGTCGGTCAGCTCGCGATCGCGATCGGAAATCCGTACGGCTTCCAATGCACCGTGACGGCCGGCGTGGTTAGCGCGCTCGGGCGATCGCTGCGCGCGGGATCGGGCCGCCTGATCGACAACGTCATCCAGACCGACGCCGCGCTCAATCCGGGCAACTCCGGCGGACCACTGGTCAACTCGCGTGGCGAGGTTATCGGCGTCAACACGGCGATCATCCTGCCTGCGCAGGGAATCTGCTTCGCGATTGCGATCAACAGCGCCAAGCTGGTCGCGGGTCATCTGATCAAGGACGGCAAGATCAGCCGCGGCTACATCGGAATCGCCGGCCACAACGTCGAGATGCCGCGACGTTTCGTGCGCTTCTATCGCCTGCCGGCTGAAACCGCGGTGCGTGTCGCGTCAGTCGAAGCCAACAGTCCGGCCGCGCTGGCCGGGATCAAGGAAGGCGACCTGGTTGTCCGTCTCGGCGAATCTCCGATTGCCGGCATCGACGATTTGCAGCGTCATCTCACGATGAGCCAGGTCGGGATGCGCACGCCAGTCACGCTAATCCGCGGCACTGAACAACTAACGCTCGAAATAGTCCCGGCCGAGGCCATGAGCAAATAGCGGAAAGGGAAGTCACTTAATTTTGATGTGAAACCCGCCGTGGGTTTCACGCTTGCTTGGGCAGGGGTGACCCCTGCACCCAGTATCAGGAATAAAGATGCGGGACTTCGTCCCTGTTAGAAGTTGTTAGGGAAGATCTAACCTCTCCTCGGAACGAGGAGAGGTTAGATCCGGATCCGGCCCTTACTTCACTCCCGAACAGGACCCTACGAGTACTCAGGGTAAACTCCGCCCGCACCTTTCTTAATACTGGGTGCAGGGGTCACCCGTGCCCAAGGAGGTGCGGAACCCACGGTGGGTTCCGCATTTAATTAAGTGAGTTCCCTTTCTTTCCCCCCTCAACCCATCGGCCCCTGGTACACCTCTCCGAAGCGCAGTCCGAGCTCTCCCGGAATCGCCAAGTTCGCGTCGCGATTAGTCTTCAAGCAGATGACTGCCGGCCCCTCCGATGCCTTCGCGCCCTTCAGCGCCGCTTCGAGGTCTTCCATCTGCTCGACGTAGAACGCTTTGCAACCCAGACCCTCGGCGACCTTGTCCCATCGCACGGTTCCCATCTCGGTGCCGAAAGTCTTGCCCCATAGCCGCCGCTCGTTCGGCTCCTCCATCGTCCACGAGCCTTCCGCAAACACGATAACTCTGATCTTCAGGCCTTCGCGTGCCGCCGTTTGCATCTCCATGAAATTGAATCCCGCCGCGCCGTCGCCGCTCACGCAGACCACCTCGCGCGCCGGATTCCCCAGCTTCGCTCCAATCGCCGACGGGATTCCCGTGCCAAGCATCCCCAGTTCAAGAATGTTGAGGTACGAGCGCGGCTTCGTCGATGGCAGAAACCATAGCGACCACAGCGACGTGTTGCCGCCGTCGGCGACATAGATACTGTCCGCGCCGAAGACTTTGCCGATCATTTGGATCGCATGCGCCGGATGTATCCCCGGTCCGTTCCACTTCGCGACCGCGGCGAACCGCTTCTCGCGCCACGTATTCGCCGCCTCTCGATAGCGCGCCATATCCTCGCCGCTTTTGCGCGCGGCGCGCTTTGATTTCAGCACGCGCACCAGGCCTTCGAGCGCGCTTTTCGCGTCAGCGACGATTCCGAGGGCCAGCGGCCGCGTGACGCCCATATTGCGTTGATCGATATCCACCTGGATGAGCTTCTGATTGGCGGGATCGCCCCAGTACTTGTCGTAGGGGATATCGAGGTTGCCCATCCGCGAGCCTGCCACAAGAATCACGTCGGACTCGCGGCGCGCGAGATCAGCGCCGGCGCCGTAGCCGTAGAGAAAGTTCGGATGGTCGAGCGGCACCGACGATCTCCCCGCTATCGTGCCCACCACCGGACAATTGAGCAGCTCGACGACCGCCAGCAGCGCTTCGTTCGCGCCGGCGCGATCGACTCCCGCGCCCGAGATCACCAGCGGCCGTTTGGCGCCGGCGAGCATGACCGCCGCTTCTTCGAGCTGCGCTTCCGACGGCCGCGGCCCCGACGCGCGGTACTCCTCCGGCTTCAGCACCCGAACCTTAGTGTCGTCACCGGTCGCGTACATCACGGGCGCCGGTATCTCGATATGTATCGGCCCCGGCCGCCCCGTGCACATCTCGCGAAACGCAATCCGCATCACTTCGGGAATTCGATCCCACGACAGAATCGGCCCGCTCCATTTGAGCACCGGCTTGAAGATTTCGAGTTGATCCTGCCCCTGGAACGTCGACGGCGGCGACGGATAAACGATCGCCATCCGATGCTGTGCGGTGATAACCACCACCGGCACGCCTTCATGGCGCGCAGTGATCACGCCGGGTAAAAGATTCGCGGACCCGGGTCCCGGATTACCAAGCACCGCCGCCACCTGCCCCGTGGTTTTGTACAGCCCCTCCGCCATATGAACCGCGGCGGCCTCATGACGCACCGGCACGAATCGAACCTCGTACTGCTCCAGCTTGGCGAGCAGCGGATCGACCTCAGGACAAGGAATCCCGAACACAAACCGCACACCCTCGCCAACCAGGCATCGCAGCAAAAGCTCAGCACCAGTAATTTCGCTCATAAAGATCCCTCTAAATTCGGACACTACTCGCAATTAAACTTAGAGCAACCCGCATCTTTTCTCAGTACTGGGTGCAGGGGTCACCCCTGCCCAAGGAAGCGTGAAACCCACGGTGGGTTTCACATTCAATAAAGTGATTTACCCTTCCCCAAGTACCGGCCCCACCCTGCTATAATCGTCGTGAGATGCCCGCCCTCGACGTAATTCTCGCGCCTGCGCTCGCTCCCGACGACCTCCTCGGCCTCGAGCTCCACTTCCTCGACGCGATCGCCACGCGCCAGACGCCGCCGCTCCTGCTCATCTACACGTCGCCCGGCCGCTTCATCTCGATCGGTCGCTATCATCTATATTGCGGGCCGCCCGAGCGCGACGGCATCAACGTGACGCGCCGACTGACCGGCGGTCGCGTCGTCGGCGCAGGCCAGGGATGGCTCGGCGTCGCTTTGGTTCTTCCGACGCGCACCGCACTGTTAAAGGATGAGACCACTCACCTGAAGCCAGATCAGATCATGAATCGCTACGTGCGCGGTCTGCTGACTGCTATGCGCGCGCTAGGCATCGATTGTTTCTACCCCGGCCGCGACGCGATAACCTTCGAGCAGCGCGAGATTGCGATGTGCACGTTCGAGACTGACGCGTCGGGTGCGATGCTGTTCGAGGCGTCCGTCGCGCACAATCGCGGGATGGAAGAATTGGTCCACGATTTGGAACGTATCGACCCCGACGGCGCCCTGTCGTGCCGCATGTATGACGCCGCGTCCGCCACCAAGATTGTGCGCGAGCTCGCGCGCGACATTTCTTTCGACGAGCTCGCCGGCGCGATCGCGTCGGGCTATGAGAGTGCGCTCGGCGAGACTCGACGCCGCGATCTGACCGCGGTTGAATCCGCGCAAGCGCAGCACCGCGGTCGCGACCTGGCGACCTCGAACTGGCTCCAGGGACAGGCAGTTCGACAATCGATGACGCTGAAGAATCGGATCGCATCGCAACTCGGCGCTATCGAGGCCGCGGTTGCGCTCAGCGCCGACAAGACTATCGAAGCCGTGCGCTTGAGCGGGGATTTTATCGCCAACTCTCCGGCGATCGCCGAACTCGAAATCGAACTCCGCGGCCGCCCGCTCGACCTGCCGTCGATCTCGCAAGCGGTGACGAAAACCTTCGGACACAACGAAAATTTCCTGCTTGGCGCGGGCGAGCTCTCCAATCTCGTGCGCCTGATCGCGGGTGTGAATTGAAACTTTCCGAACCAGACGCGGCGAAGGTCGTCGAGGACCTGATTCGCGAACTCGGCGACGCGCACAAAACCGTTCAGCGCCGCGCGATCGATGAGCTCGTCGCGATTGCCGCGTCCGGCAATCCACTCGTCATTGAAAAGCTCCGCAACTCAATCGCCAGCGCCAATCGTCGCGTCCGATGGGCCGCTGCGTACGCACTCGGCCAAATCGGCGCCGGCGCATTCGCGATGGATTCCGCGGACGCGCTGTGCGAGGCTATGGCCGACGACGACGGCGACATTCGATGGGCTGCGACCAACCTGATGGTCCGGCTCGGGCGCGAAAATCTCCCGGCGATTAGCGCGCGCCTGCTGAAGCTCGCGGCCGACACCGATCGCAACGCGCGCAAGATGGCGCTGTACTGCATTCGCGACCTCGAAATCGCCGGCGCCGAACTACTCGACGTCGTCGCAGGCGCCGTGCACGACTCCGATGTTCACGTGCGGCTCGCGGCGCTCGCGGTGTTGTCGCGCCTTCGCGACGCGTCCGGCGAAGCAGTGCGAATCATGCTCGAATGCCTGAAATCCGATCCGGATGCGGGCGTGCGCCGCGCCGTCGCCTCCGCTCTTGGCAATATTCGCAGCGCGAGCGCAGACGCGACGGCCGCGCTCGCCTCCGCCGCCTCCGACCCCGCAGATGAATCGCTCGCACGAGCCGCGCGCGGCTCCCTGAACCGACTGGAGAAACGATGATGGCAACGACAACGAAAATGAATCAGACCGCGGCGGCGAATGATTCGGCCGCTCAACCCGACGATTTGGCTCGGCTTGGCGATCCGCATGTGCGGGAGTTCATCGCCGCCGCGCGCCTGGCGCATCTGGCGACCGCCGACGCAACCGGCGCACCGCACAACGTTCCGCTCTGCTACTGGTTCGACGGCGAGCGGATTTACTTCGTGATCGACGAGAAACCCAAGCGCCAGAAGGGCTTGGCGCTCAAGCGGATGCGCAACATCGCGGAAAATCCGCGCGTCGCCGTCGTGATCGATCATTACGAAGAAGATTGGTCGCAGCTCGCGTACGTGCTGATTCATGGACACGCGCGCGTGGTCGAAGACTCCGAGGAATACCTCGCCGCGCTGCGCCATTTGCGCGACAAGTATCTGCTGTACCGCGGGATGACGATGACGCCGGAGAAGAATCCAATCGTGAAGATCGAACCGGTCAGCGTGCACGCGTGGGGCGGGCGCTTCAAGCAGGACTCGGATTCGTGACGGCGCGCCTTGACGAAATCGCACTCGCGCTCGGCCACGCGCGCCTCGACGGATGGCTCTTTTACGACTTCCGCATGAGCGACCCGCTCGCGTATCGAATTCTTGGGTTGTCCGAAGACGGCATCGCCACCCGGCGATGGTTCTGCTACGTCCCGGCCCGCGGCAAGCCGCAAGCGATAGTGTCCGCGGTCGAGGCGCATCGGCTCGATGCGCTCGCCGGTGAAAAAACAGAAAAGATCGTCTATCGCTCGCACGACGAGATGCTCGCGGCCTTGCGCAAGGTGCTCGGCGGCGCGCGGCGAATCGCGATGGACTATTCGCCCGGATGCGCAATTCCGTACGTCTCGCGCGTCGACGCGGGCACGGTCGAAATCGTGCGCGCGATGGGACTCGAGGTCGTCACGGCCGCCGATCTCATCCAGCGCTTCGAGGCGACCTTGACGCGCGAGCAGCTCGACAGCATCAGCGCGCGGCTCGCGCACTTAGATCGATCGTCGACGAAACCTTCGACGAAATCGCGAAATTGATTTCGGCCGAGCGACCTATCAGCGAAGTCTCCGTGCAGAAATCCGTGATGGCGCGGTTCGCCGCGCAAGGTCTCGTGACCCACGCGCCGCCGATCGTCGCGGTCAATGAGCATAGCGCCGATCCGCACTACGGCCCGGCCGCGAACCACGACCGCGCGATTCGCCGCGGCGATTTCATCCTGCTCGACTTGTGGGCCAAGGAGTCAGCGCCGCCCGACAGTATCTACGCCGACTTCACCTGGGTCGCGTTCGCCGGCGACAAGGTTCCCGATGAACACGCGCGAGTGTTCAGGATTGTCGCGGATGCCCGCGACGCAACGGTGGACCTGGTCCAGCGCCGAGTCACAGCCGGTGACGCCGTCAGCGGCGGCGAAGCCGATCGCGCGGCGCGTTCGGTAATCGAGGCGGCCGGCTTCGGCGACGCGTTCGTGCATCGCACCGGCCATTCGATTGGCCGCGAAGTGCACGGCGCCGGCGCGAACCTGGACTCGCTCGAGACCCTGGACGACCGGACGCTTTTCGACAACACCTGTTTTTCGGTCGAGCCGGGAATTTATCTGCCCGGGAAATTCGGCATGCGCAGCGAACTCGACATGACAATCGAAAACGGTCGCGCGACAGTCAGCGGCGAGCCGCGCCAGCGCGAGATCGTCGCGCTGCGGATCGGGTCCACTTAATTGAATGTGAAACCCACCGTGGGTTTCACGCTTCCTTGGGCAGGGGTGACCCCTGCACCCAGTACTCGGATAAGATGCGGGCGGAGTTTACCCTGAGTACTCGTAGGGTCCCTGTTAGAAGGGGTTTTGGGGGAAGTGAATAAGCGCATCCTTCCAAACCTCGAGTGGGCATGTAAAAACTCGCGGGGATGATTCGCGCTGTCATATTCGATCTCGACGGGACGCTCGTTGATACCGAGCCGTTGCATTTCGCGGCTTTCAACGAGGTTCTGCGTCCTGACGGTATCGAGATTGATTTTGACGATTACACGGCGCGGCTGATTGGGCTTAACGATCGCGATTGTTTCTCGACCGTGCTGCGCGAGAATCGCAAGGACGCTAGCGAGGCGCATGTCGCGGACCTCATCGCGCGCAAGACCGCCGTCTATCAGGCGATCATTGCGGAGCGCGACGTGCTCTATCCGGGTGCTGAGAAGTTCGTACGCGATTGCGCGCAACGTTTTCCGCTGATGATCGCGACCGGCACGCTGCGCGCCGAGGCCGAGGCGATTCTTCGCCGCGCCGGCCTGCGCGAATTGTTTCTCGACATTATCGCGGCGGAGGACGTCGTGCGCGGCAAGCCCGAGCCCGACGGCTTTGTCGCGGCGCTCGGGCGTATCGGATTTATCCTGCGCCAGCGCGATCCGGTGATGGCGGACGAATGCCTGGTGGTCGAGGACACACAGACCGGAATCGAAGCGGCGCATCGCGCGGGTATGAAGGTGCTCGCGCTGTGCCATGTCGCGCCGGCGGCCGACCTCGCGGCGGCCGACGTCGTACGCGCTTCGATTGCCGAGCTTGACCTCGACGAGATCTTGCGCGCGCTGGCAGCTGCGGCACCGAAACGCGCGGGAGTATCATGATGGCGGCGAAGCTCTACCAGTTTCTCGGCAGCCCATTCTGCGCCAAGGTGCGCAAGCTGCTCGCGTTCAAAGGCGTCGAGTTCGAAGTGGTCGAGGTGGACTACCTCGAGCGCAAGGAATTGCTCCTCGCGTCGGGCCAGATGATGGTGCCGGCGGTCACGCTCGACAGCGGCGAGACGATCGTCGATTCCGCGCGAATCGCGACGCGCCTCGAGGAGCTTTATCCCGAGCCGACGATTTTTCCGTCGGGCTGGCGCGGGATGCATCTGGTGCTCGCCGACTATATCGACAATCATCTCGAGGACTCGCTCTATCGCGTCGCGCTGGCCGACGAGCTCGCGTATTACAGCCGCCAGGGTGCGGATCGCGCCGCGCTATGGCGCCTTATCCGAGAGCGCAAGTACGGCGCGGGGTTCGTCGATCGAGTAATTGCGGACGATGCTGCCAACTGGGAGCGCGCCCGCGCCGCGCTCGCGCCGTTCGAGGAGCAGCTCGCGAGCATGCCGTTCCTCACCGGCAGGATCGGGCTGGCGGATTTCGCGCTGTACGGCCAGCTGTTCTACCTGGCATTCACGGGCGAGCTGAAAATTCCCGCCGACATGAAAAATCTGCGCGCGTTCTTCGGGCGCGTCGAGCGGATCAGCTCGGTAGTCGATGAATCGAGCGGCTGATTAATTGCTAGACGATTTCCGCGATCGCGGTGGTCAGGAAATGGCTGAAGAGCGCGCCAGTCGAGTCGAGCGCTACATCATATAGCGACGCGGTGCGGCCGGGCACGAACGCCTGATGCCCCTCGTCGGTCAGCGCGTATACGACGCACAGCATCAGCGCCAGGTACGGCCGCTGCGCCATCGGACCGCGAATCAGCAGCCAGAAAAGTATTCCGTACTCGGTAAAATGCGCGCACTTGCGGATCAGCATGTGACAGACGTCGACCGACGCGGCGCTGATTCCCGGAATCAACCATCGCAGCGCGGGATCGATGATCTTGCCGGTGTTGGCCGCGGAGAACGCCGAAGTCGAAAGCGTGAAGATCAGCGCGCCCCACAGGATTACCGGGATCCATTCACCGAGCGGGGCAGGCGCCGAGGCGCCGGTTGACAGAGTCTTCGCCGCTGGCATCAGGTGGCCGTCGTTTTCGCGACAGCTGCCCAAGGGCTACAGTCGGAAGGCATCCAGGGATTTCGGTCGAGCCGATTTTTCATCTGGTCCGGAAACGTGCAAGACTTATTCGTTGTTGCTGCGAGCTACCGTTGAACGCGCGTCCCATCCACTATCCTACAAGGAAGGCTGCAACATGGACAATCTGCTGACTATCCAGCGAGCCCAGCCGGCGCCGCCGTGCACCGTGGTGATTTTCGGCGCGTCGGGCGATCTCGCCAAGCGCAAGCTGATTCCGTCGCTGTACAATCTGGTCGCGTGCGGCGAGGGCATGATGCCGGCGAAGAGCGCGGTGCTCGGATTCGCGCGGCGCGAAATGTCGCTCGACGACTTCCGCAAAAGTGCGCACGATTGGACCGTCCGCTTCTCGCGCCTGAAGGTTGACGAGACCTGCTGGGCGAAGTTCGCCGACGGGCTGGACTACCTGTCCGGCCTCGACCATCCCGACGGCTTTGCGAAACTTAAAGTGAAGCTTGAAGCCTTGGAGAAGGCGCGCGGCCTCCCGTCCAATCGCGTCTACTACCTCGCGATTCCGCCCGAAGCGATCGGCGAGTCGGTCGAGCGGCTGTCCAAGGCCGGCCTTATCGCCGCCCCGACCGCGCCTAACTTCACCCGCGTGGTCGTCGAGAAACCAATCGGCCACGACCTGCCGAGCGCGCTCGAAGTCAACCGCGTCATGCTGAAGTACCTCGACGAGTCGCAGATTTATCGCATCGATCATTACCTCGGCAAGGAGACCGTGCAGAACCTGCTCGCGCTGCGCTTCTCGAATAATATTTTCGAGCGACTGTGGGGCAGCCGCAACGTTGATCACGTCCAGATCACGGTGGCGGAGGCCGAAGGCGTCGGCAGCCGCGCCATGTATTACGATCACTCGGGCGCGCTGCGCGACATGGTGCAGAACCACATCCTGCAAACGCTGTGTATGCTCACGTTGGAAGCGCCGGTGTCGCTCGACTCCGCGGCGATTCGCGACGCCAAACTCAACGTGTTGCGCACCCTTCGCCCTATCACGAAGGAGCATGCGCGCGAAAATACCGTGCGGGCGCGCTACGGCGCCGGCCTCGACGAGAACGGCAAGCCCGCTCCCGCCTATTTGGACGAACAAGGCATCGCGGACAATTCGCGCACCGAGACGTTCGTCGCGCTGAAGACCTATATCGACAACTGGCGATGGTCGGGGGTGCCGTTTTTCATTCGCACCGGCAAGCGGATGAAGGCGCGCGCGAGTTCCATTTACGTGCAGTTCAAGGACGTGCCGCAAATCCTGTTCAATCGCGATTCGAAAGTTCCCGCCAACGCCCTGACGATTCGCATTCAGCCCGACGAGGGCTTTTCGTTCGACGTGATGACCAAGCGGCCGGGGCTGGACCTGGTGCTGCAACCGGTGCGGATGAATCTCAGCTACAACGCCGCGTTCGGCGCCGGCGCGTCGCCCGAGGGATACGAACGGCTCCTGCTCGACGTGATGGACGGCGACCATACGCTGTTCATCAGCGCGCAGTTCGTCGAGAAGTCGTGGGAGTTCGTGCAGGGAATCCTGGATTCGTGGAGCGACAGCGCGCGCGTGCCGCTGGTCGAGTATCCGGCCGGAAGCTGGGGCCCGAAAGAGGCCGATGACTTGATTCGCTCTGTGGGACGCGTATGGCATGAGCCTTAAAAGGAGAACTTGAATGGCAATCGACGCCTGCTGCTGTGCTGAAAATTCAGCGACCGAAATTCCGATAGCGTGCGACCTCAACGCAATCTCCGCGAGTGATCGGCCGCGCTACAACGAACTGCGCGCGATGCTCAAGGTATTGGCCGTGGGCAAGCGCGAACTGCCCGACGGCATCGCGATTCAAATCTCGACTGAGCGCATGACGCTGGCACAGCTCGCCGAATGGATCTCCTTCGAGCGCAAATGCTGCCCGTTTTTTGAATTCAGAATCGAGGTCGCGCCCGCGTCCGGCCCCGTGTGGGTGAGCCTGACAGGCCGCGCCGGCGTCAAGGAATTCCTCGCGCAAGCCTTCGCGCGGTAACGGCGAGAACTCTGCTCGCATCGGGCGCGGCACCGGGTTTCTTCGCTGCGCTCAGAATGACACAAAAAATAGTTCTAACAGGGACGAAGTCCCGCATCCTTTCTTTGGTACTGGGTGCAGGGGTCACCCCTGCCGAAGGAAGCGTGAAACCCACCGCGGGTTTCACATAAAATTAAGTTCCTCCGTCCGCTACCGCAGTGCTTTCCACCTGTGGCATAGCTGACCGTCCTCGGCTAACATCTCTCGCCGCACACTCGACGAAATCGCAATTTTACGTGGACCGGAGAGCTAATTGGCCGACAACAACAAGGTCGTAATTATCGGCGCCAACGGCACGATGGGCGCGGGCGCGGGATGCGTTTTCGCCGGCGCCGGGTACAAGGTCACGATGCTGGCGCGGTCGCCGGGCAAGGCGGCCGAAGGCTTGACCGATGCGCAGAACGACGCGCGCGCGGAAGCAATCGCGGAGCGAATCTCGCTCGGCGCCTACGACACCGACCTCGACCGCACGGTTGGCGAGGCCGCGATAGTCTTCGAGTCGCTCGCCGAAGATCTGCCGCTCAAGAAACAATTCTTCGAGCTTATCGACAAGAGCCGGCGTCCCGACGCGATTATCGCTACCGGCTCCTCGGGACTGTCGATCGCGCAGATGGCGCGCGGGCGCAGCGATTCGTTTCGCCGCAATTTCCTCGGCGTCCACCTCTTCAATCCGCCGCACGTCATAGTCGGCACCGAGGTAATCCCGGGCCCCGACACCGATCCCGCCGTCGTCAAGAACGTCGTGGCGATGCTAACGAAACGGCTGGGCCGCAAGGTGATCGTCACCAAGGACATGCCCGCATTCGTCGGCAACCGGGTCGGCTTCAAGGTCCTGAACGAAACCGCACAGCTGGCCGCCGAGCATGGCATCGCGTATGTCGACTATCTGATCGGGCCGCATACCGGGCGCGCGATGGCGCCGTTGGCGACCGTCGATCTCGTCGGATGGGACGTGCACAAAGCGATCGTCGACAACGTGCATGCGAATTGTGAAGACGAGGCGCACGAATCCTTCGCGATGCCCGCGTACATGAATGCCGCGCTCGCCCGGGGATGCCTCGGTGACAAGACGCCTGAGCGCGGCGGCTTCTACCGTCGCGCGGGCAAGGAAGTGTTCGTGCTCGATCCGAAAACCGGCGGCCACGAGAAGCTTCAGAAGCCCGCGCCAATCGAATTCGTCGAGAAGATGAAACAGCTGCATCATGTGGGCCGTTACGCGGACGCGTTGAAGGTTCTCGCCGATGCGAAGGGCGCGGACGCCGACCTTTGCCGCCGCGTCGTGCTCGGTTACGTCAGCTACGCGCTCAACCGCGTCGGCGAAGTGGCCGCAAGTGCGGCCGACGTGGACACCATCATGTCGTACGGCTTCAACTGGGCGCCGCCGACGGCGATCGTCGATTTACTCGGCGCCAAAAATACCGTCGCGATGCTGCAAAAGCTGAAGCTGACGGTGCCTGCGACCGTCGAGCAAGCTGCGTCGCGCGATGCTAAAATGTTTTCAGGCGGCGTGCTCGAATATGGCCGCACCTTTGTTGGATGATTATATTTTGGTATGATTACGCTAGTAATCAATAGGAGCGCGCAATGACGAAACCAGCGCCGGTGTACGTATTGGGCGGAGCGCAAACCGACTTTGCCCGCAATTGGTCGAAAGAGGGAAAGCATTTCGTCGCGATGATGCGCGAGGCAACCTTGGGCGCGCTCGAAGCTACGAAAATCGAGCCGCGCGAAGTGGAAACCGCTCACGTCGGCAACTTCGCCGCCGAGCTGTACGCCAAGCAGGGACATATCGGCGCATTCTTCGTCGAAATCGATCCGACTTTTTCAGGGCTGCCGACCAGCCGCCATGAGGCGGCATGTGCGTCGGGCTCGATCGCGCTGATCGCGGCGTCGGCGGAGATCGAAGCCGCGCGCTACGACCTGGCGTGCGTAGTCGGCGTCGAGCAAATGAAGACCGTCGATTCCACCACCGGCGGCGACTACCTGGGCACCGCGGCGTGGTACGAGCGCGAGGCCAAGGGCATCGAGTTCCCGTTTCCGAAACTGTTCGGCCGCCTCGGCGACGAGTACGACAAGCGCTACGGCCTCAAGGACGAACATCTCGCGCACATTTCGGCGGTCAATTATTCCAACGCCAAGCGCAATCCCAACGCGCAGACCCGCAACTGGTTCATGAGCGAGAGTCACGCGCAGCACGAAAGCAAATTCAACCAGGTCATCGGCGGCCGCATCAAGGTGAGCGATTGCTCGCAAGTGACCGACGGCTCGGTCGCGATTTTTCTCGCGTCCGAAAAATTCGCGACCTCGTGGGCCAAGCGCAACGGCAAGACGCTCGCCGACATCCCGCGCATCCTCGGATGGGGCCATCACACGGCGCCGCTCGAATTCGACACCAAGGTCGCCGAGAGCCGCGACAACACCTACGTGCTGCCGCATACGCGACAGGCGATCGTCGACGCGTTCAAGCGCGCGGGCATCGCGGGCGTCGGCGAGTTGTCGGGAATCGAGACCCACGACTGCTTCACCACCAGCGAGTACATGGCGATCGATCATTTCGGAATCACCAAGCCCGGCGAATCGTGGAAGGCGGTCGAGGAAGGCGTGATCGAGCTCGGCGGCAAGCTGCCGATCAATCCGAGCGGCGGGCTGATCGGCGCGGGCCATCCGGTCGGCGCGACCGGCGTGCGCCAGATGCTCGACTGTCATCGGCAGATAACGCACAGCGCGGGCGACTACCAGGTCGAGAATGCGAAAAAATTCGCGATGCTGAATATCGGCGGCAGCGGCACCACCAGCTGCGTATTCATCGTCGGCAAGTAAGCGCGCGATTTAGAATTGTTGAAGCGGCGGTCTGGTAATGGATCGTCGCTTTTCATTTTCCCGATTGGCTCGCGCGCGCCGGCGCGGCACAATCGCCAAATGCCCAGGAAAACTCCGTTCACCCTCGTTGACGTCTTCACGTCGCGGCCTTTCGGCGGCAACCAGCTCGCGGTCTTCACCGAAGCGGCCGCGCTCAGCGCGAGCGAGATGCAGGATCTGGCGCATGAGATGAACTTCAGCGAATCGACGTTCGTGATGCCCGAATCTTCGGGCGCGCGCCGCGTCAGGATCTTCACGCCGACCGTGGAAGTTCCGATGGCCGGGCATCCCACCGTCGGCACGACGTGGGTGCTCGCGAGCCGCGGCGAAATCGCACTCAGATCGGCAAACGTCGATGCGACGTTGCAACTCGGAATCGGGCCGGTGACTGTGACGGTCGAGAGCGCTGGTGGCAAGCCGGACTTCGTCTGGATGGCGCATCGCGAGGCGGAGTTCGGCGCGAAGCGTACCGATGTCGAGCGGTTCGCGGAGGCGATAGGAATCGCGGCGGCGGATATCCGCGGTGATCTGCCGATCCAGGTCGTCTCGACCGGCTTTCCGTTCGTCTTTGTCCCGCTTCGCACGCTCGAAGCGCTCGGAAGATGTTATCCCAACAAGGTCGCGATCGCGGCGCTGTTCAAGACGGGTCCGCGGGAGCAGCCGCCTCTCATATATATGTTTGTCGCGGAACAGTCGGGCGAATTCTCCGTTCGGTCGCGGATGTTCGCCCCGTTTAACGGAATTGCGGAGGACCCCGCGACCGGAAGCGCCGCGGCTCCATTCGGCGCATACGCGGCAACCTACGGATTAATCAAACCCACGCCCAATACTGAATTCCTCATCCAGCAAGGCGTAGAGATGGGACGGCCGAGTGAAATACGCGTCGAGGTCGCGCGCAAGAACGGCGGCGCGTTCGCACTCCGAATCGGCGGGCGATGCGCAATCGTCGGCGAAGGTACAATGTTCCTCTAGCGCGCGTGCGCGACTATTGTTTTTCGCATGGGCGAAAGCAAAATTCCGTCGGTAGGCGACCGCGCTCCGGAGTTCGTACTCGCCGACTCGACCGGCGTCGTGCGCCGGCTCGACGATCTGATCGCCGGCGGACCGTGCGTCGTCGTATTCTACCGCGGCCACTGGTGACCGTTCTGCCTCCGCCAGTTGGCGGACTACTCGGAGCATCTCGAGGATTTTCGCCTAGCCGGCGCCGAGCTGGCCGCGATCTCCGTGGACGACGCCGCTCGCACCGAGCCTGTGCGCCAGGAACTTGGCATCAAATTTCCGCTGCTGTGCGACACGCGACGCGAGGTCGTCAAGGCATACGGCCTACTCAACAGCGGAGAGAAAGGCGGCATCGCATTTCCGGCTTCATTCGTGATCGATCGCGAGCGCGTCGTGAAATTCCGCGCGCTGGAGGATGTCGCGTCGCGCGTCAGCGTGGACCAACTGCTCGGAATGGTGCGCGAACTTGGGAGTGGCGCCGAACCGCAAACCAAGCCACGCAACCGCGGCGTCTTCCCCGGACTGATGTTCCTCCGCGCGACGATGAACGCGCTTCGGCACGGCGTTACTTCCCCGAATAAGTAGCTTTCCATCGCGGTTTGCCGGGCTTATGATTCAGCGCGCGAGGTCTGAATGAATCGTCGATATCTTGTCGCTCTGTCGTTTTTGCTTGCGGCCGTAATTACCGCGTGTGCCGGCGGCGGTGTAACCCAAGCGCCGCCTGCGTTCGTCACCAGTCCGCAAGGCAACCGCGTCGAAGCGCTTGCAATGACCTCGCCGCGCGCCAACGCTGCCGCGATTCGGCTGCGCGACGGACGCATACTGATTTGTGGCGGCACCGCAACCGGTGAAGTCGGCGGCGTGCTCTCGAGCGCCGAGCTTTACGATCCTGCCGCGCGCAGCTTCACGCCGACCGGCGCGATGACCGTCCGTCGGGCCGGCCAAACGATCACGATGCTCCGCGACGGTCGCGTGCTGCTCACGGGCGGCGTCCAAAATGCCGGCTATCGCTCGCAGCTCGCCAGCGCGGAGATTTACGATCCAAGCACCGGTGCCTTCAGCGCGACTGGCTCGATGTTGACGCCGCGCGAAGGTCACACTGCGACGATGCTTCGCGACGGGCGGGTGCTGGTCGTGGGCGGCAGCCCCAACGGCATTCAGACAACGGGCAGCGCCGAGATCTACGATCCTTCGAGCGGCACTTTCAGCCCCACCGGCCGTTTGAATCAGCCGCGAATCGCGCACGTCGCCGCTCTGCTTGGAACGGGCAAAGTGCTGATCGCCGGTGGCGGACGCGGCGGCATGCCGGGCGGCTACATCTCCTACGACACCGCCGAAATGTACGATCCGGCGACGGGCCGCTTCACCGCGATGCGCGCGCATATGAAGAGCGATCGCGTCGGCGCCGCCGCGGTCAAGCTGAACGACGGACGCGTGCTGATCGTCGGCGGCAAGAGCGGCAGACTCGTGACCAGCCGGAATCGAAATCTCTCTTCGCTAACGCCGCTCAACACAGCGGAGATTTTCGATCCCGAATCCGGCGCCTTCATCCGAACCGGCGACATGAGCGCGCCACATTACCTCGCGACTGCGACGATGCTCGACAGCGGCAATGTGCTCGTCGTCGGCGGATGGACAATCAAGGGGCCGGTCGTCGTCGGGATGCGCGACGCTGAAGTCTATCAGCCCGAAACCAACCTGTTTTCGCACGTCGGCAGCACCAACGTCGCGCGCCTGACGAACACAGCGACCCTGATGAACGATGGCGAGGTACTCATCGCCGGCGGCATCGCCGACAAGTCCCTGGTAACTGCCGCGGTCGAATTCTATTCTCCAAAGCAACATCGCTTCCTGATGCTCCCCGAAACTTCCCCTGCCACCGAATGAACAATTCGCCGGAAAATTTACTGCCCGCGTTTGAGCTGCGCGACGCACGCGGCGCGGCGCAAAACGCGGCGACCGACGGGGGCGAACAGTCCTTTTGAAAGACACTAATCAGACATGGAGACGGCGTCGACCTGCGATCAGGCTGGCGTCTCTGTGCGCGTGCGGTTTCGCGCCGCGACCGCGATGTTGCCTGCAAACAGCGGCGCTACTTCTTCTTGAGCCGAAGTAATTCGTCTTTCTTGTGACTGGCAGGGACATGATTTGGACGACTGGGATCTTCAAGATCCTGATGGCACGTAGCGCAGGTCTCTAGTTGTCCGAGAAAGGGATTAGCGGATGGCTGCGAACCCGCCTGCGCCTCTCCGGGTCCAAGGTAGTCATGCTGGCCAACGTTCGCTTTCGGCTTCTCGCATATATCGCAGGTTTTCATCGCATTTGGTTTCATTGTTGCGTGCAGTCAAAGCCGCCAACTGCATTTGGCCGACAGTTGGTTTTCAAAGGCCTCTGGTACTGGGGCGTCTGATTTTGGACAGCCACCGCTGCTCTAGCTTGGGCCTGCGCCGCTTGCTCTTGCGCCTGCGCTTGCGCCCACTGCGCCTGCACTAGACTCTGCTGTAGCGCATCCTGCTGCGCTTGCTTTTGCTGGTTGGCGACGGCACTCGAATACTGAATCTCAACACAACTAGACTGGTTTCCACTCTTACATTCGCTGAAGAGGCGAACTAGATTCTCAATTTTCGCTTCGCACGCAAGGTCAATGGACGGAAACTGTCCATAGTGGGTTTGGCAGTGGTCGCTGACCCAGAGGTCACAGACGTAGAGAAAGCAGGCTGGATCGTTGGGGCTTTTTGCCTTCGCGCAATCGGTACGGTGTTGGTCTGTCTGCTCGCGAAGGTCATTTAGGCTAACGGCAGCAAGATCGGCCTGCCTCTGTTGAGCCGCCTGCTGCGCCGCCGTATCCGCGCAACCAAGCGCCGCGAGGGCGACCACAAAGATGATCGCGTAGGATTTAAGACGAAGCGTGATCGCGGCAGCCTGGCGGAGCGTCATAGCCATGAGTTAGCAGACTGCCGCGCGACCGACAAATGGCGGACAGCGATCGTGGATTCTGCTACCATCTGCCCATCGTGAAGCGAGTCACTATTACAGCGGGTCAGCAGGAGTTCCTCAATCTCGCCGTTGCGGCCCTAGTGACGATGCTGACCGGCGTCGTCGGGTTCGCGTTGTACGCGAAGAACTTGCCTGCGGCGCAGTGCGGTTTTCTCGCGGTAGCTTTGTGGATGTTTTTCGGCGTCCACTTTGCCCGCCGTCACAGACTGTTGAAAGAGAAGACGATGGGGAAACTCACCCCAATACTATTGACTACGGCGGCCTTGACTACCTTCGCGACGATGTTCCTGTCCGGCCCGATCATCGGCCTGAGCAAATGAGTTCCGCGCTGCAAAACAGAAATCGAAATCAAACTGAGACGTTGCCCGCGTTTGAGCTGCGCGACGCGCGCGGGACCGCGCACTCATTTCCGTCCGCCCGGGCCGCACTGCTCTGCTTCGTCAAGGAAGATTGCCCGACGTGCGGAATGACGATGCCGCTGATCGAGGCCGCGCATCGCGCCTTCGGCGCGTCCGCCGACGTGTGGGCAGTGGGCCAGGACCGCGACGGCAATGCGAGACTCGTCGAGCGATACGCGTTGACAGTTCCAATGCTTGACGACTCCGCGCTCGGCGTTTCTTTTGTGTACAACCTCGACACGGTTCCGACGATCATCCTTGCGGATGCGAGCGGCCGCGAGTGGCGTCGCTTCGTGGGCTTCGGCCGCGACGACTGGCGCGAGATGTTCGCCGAGTTGGCGCGACTGTCGGGCCTGAAGTCACCGGCCGTCGATTGGAATTCATATCCGGAGTCGCGGCCAGGATGCGGCTCCAGGTCGGTCGAGCCGGGAATCGCGGAGCGCCTCGAGGCGAATGCGCGCGGCGACAAGCTCACCGCGCGCCGAATCGAGCTGGGCGACGCCGAGGACGTTTTCGAATTCATGTTCGAGCGCGGGCTGACCGACGGTTTGCCCGTGGTGCCGCCGACGCCCGAGCGCGTGATGTGGATGCTGACGGGGACGCGGCGCGATCCGCGCGACGTGATCGCTGTGGTCCCGCCCAACCTGGCGCCCGTGACGGTCGAGAAAGTCGCCGTCAACGCCGTGATGGCGGGATGCAAACCCGAGTACCTGCCCGTCGTGATCGCGGCGCTCGAAGCAGTATGCACCGACGAGTTCAACATCCACGGCATCATGTCCACGACGTGGGGCGCGACGCCGGTGATTGTCGTCAACGGTCCGATTCGTCACCGACTCGACATGAACACGGGCATGATGGCGCTCGGCTACGGTACGCGTTCCAACGCGACTATCGGGCGCGCGCTGAAACTCGTGTTGCGCAACGTCGGCGGCGCGCGGCCGGGCGAGATCGAGCGCGCGACTCTCGGCGCACCTGGCAAGTTCACCACCTGCTTCGCCGAGTGGGAGGAACGCAGTCCGTGGGAGCCGCTGCACGTCGAGCGCGGATTCAACAAGGACGAAAATATCGTGACGGTGTTCGGTCTCGAGGCGGGCTCGCGCCAGATTGCCGATCAGACTTCGCGAACGGCGCGCGCGCTGGCCGGCAGTCTCGGTATGGGGCTCGAAGCATGCTGGCATCCCAAGCAACACGGCGCCGGCGAGATTCTGTTGATCGTTTCGCCCGAGCATGCCGACACGCTCGCGCGCGAGAAGTGGACCAAGGCGCAGGTTCGTGCGCGAATCCAGGAAGTGACCTCGCGGCCGATCCGCGAGTTGATTCGCGACGACGACAGCGGCGAGGGAATTCCGCCGAGCGCGCTCGGCGATGCGACCGAAGAACGGCTTGCGGAAAAGATTGCGAAGTTTCGCAGGCCGGAGGATATCAATATCATCGTGGCTGGCGGCAACGCGGGAAAATTCTCGGCGGTGTTCGCCGGATGGGTCTCGGGTCCGATGGGATCGTCCAGCGTCAGCCGGCGAATCGAGGAGGCAAGATGAAACAGGTGATTATCGATCCGACCGACGAGCGCGTACCGATTCGGCGCACGCTGGCGGCCCGCTCGGACACGATCGTCGGGCGCGTTGCGCTGCTCGACATCGCCAAGCCGCGCGGCAACGTGCTGATCGACAGGCTCGCCGAACATCTGCAGGACCGCCTGCCCGGCGTCGAGATCAAGCGCTTTCGCAAACCAACCTTCACCAAGCCGGCGCCCGACGAATTGCGCCGCCGGATCGCACAGGAGAGCGACTTCGTTATCGAAGCGCTCGCCGATTGAGGGTCATGCACCACGTGCAGTGTGCACGACTCCGTATGGTTCGAGACGAATAAGAAGCCCGCGGTCGTAATCGCGTCCAACGAGTTCGCGGACGCCGCGCAGAAACAAGCCGACGCGCTGGGATTGCCGGAACTGCGCCGCGTTTTCGTGCCGCATCCGATTCAGGACGCGACCGACGAGCAGATGCGCGCGAAGGCCGACGCGATCGTCAACGAGGTGATCGCGGCGCTGAAGAATTGACTAGCGGACTAAGGTCGAGGTCGATTCGGCGACCTCGGTGAGCATCTTGCCGGTCTCCGAGAAGGTCGCGGCGGTAGGATCGTAGAGATCCGCAAAGCCCGACCTGCCACCGGCGATGAGCGCACTGCCGCTATCGAGCACGGTCGCGGTCGCGCCGGCGTGCACGTTGTGCATCGAGCCGGTCGCGACAAAAGTAGCGCGCGTGGGATCGAACAGCTCGGCGCTCACCAGGGATTCCGGGTCGCTGCTCAGACCGCCGGCGATGAGGACCTTGCCATTCGCCAGCAATACCGCGGCTTGAAGCGTGCGCGCGGTCGTCATCGCGCCGACCGGTGAAAACGTTTCCGTCTCAGGATTGAAAACTTCCGCGCTGTCGCTCGGCGCGTCCGCGTCGCCGCCGCCAGCAACCAGCACGTTGCCCGCGAGCGCACCCGTGACGACGCTCGGCGACAACCAGGTCGCGCTGTGATTCTCGCGCGGAGTGCTCATCCTGCCGGCCGGCGTGAACTGCCCGCTGACTGGATCGTAAAGTTCAGCCGTGGCGACGTCGCCGCCGCTTTCATCGCTGGTGCCTCCGGCGACCAGCACGTTTCCCGCCAGCGGGCCGCTGACAATCAGTGTCGCCGAATGGCGCGCTCGCGTGGCCTTCATCGCGCCGGTCGTGGTGAATTTGCCGGTGACGGGGTTGTACAGTTCCGCGCTCCTTAGAGTAGTTCCGAGCGACCCTGATGCCGTCGTGCCGCCCGCGAGCAACACCTGGCCATCGGCCGGGCAATCGCATCCGGAGATGAGCGTCGCGGTGTGACCGGCGCGCGCGGTGTCCATCGATGACACGACCGCGGAAAATTTCCCGCTGGCCGGGTCGTACAATTCAGCTGACGACAGCGAGCGGCCCGACGGGCCTTCGCCGCCCGCGACCAGTACTGTGCCACCGGGCAACACGGTCGCCGTATGATCGGTGCGCGCGTCTTTCATCGACGGACCGACTGCGAATACATCTTTGACCGGGTTGAAAAGCTCCGTGCTTTTGAGCGCGAATTGCCCGTCGCCATGCCCGCCCGCCAGCAGAACGAAACCGGAATCCGGCGACAAATCAGGTTGTCCGACCGGCGGACTTGCGTTTGATGAGACCGGAGGATTGATCCCGCCGCCCGATACGACCGGCGAACTCGGCGCAGATCCTCGCGTCGGTGAAGTCAGCGGCGCCGAGACGCCACCGGTCGCGCTCGACGCAATTAGTCCGGGAGCCTGAGCGCTGCCGCCAACGACAGGAGCCGCGCTGCCCTGATCACTCCATACTCCTGCCGACAAGGCGCCGGGAATGTCGCGCGGCAAATCCGGAACCATCACGACCATAGTCGTGTTGTCGAACTGCCTTTTGGGCCGGGGTGGCGTAAATCCAATCTGCTGAGGCAGCGCGCTCGCGGCGGTAGACGCGTGGCGCACAACAACAGCCGCAGTGCTGGAGGTTGCCAGTCGAGATGTTGAATCGTGGCTGTCAGAGTGGAGCGGCGCCGACGTCACCGGGGCAAAATGACGACCATCAACCTGGCCGCGGTCGAGCGCGACCAATACGGCCATCGCACTCGTCGCAATCACCGCGCCGACAAGCAGCGCATTGCGCATCAGCGGTCGTTCTCTGAACTCAGCCATCGCAGCTAACCCTCGCGTGCGATTTCCCCGACGGGAATACCGAGATCGTAGTACGATTCCGGGCTATGCGGAAGGGCGCGAGCGAGACAGGTTTTTCAATTCCGCGGGCGTTTGCGAGGCGCATGCGGCGCAGCCAGATTCCAGAATTCGCGCGGGCTTATGATCTGCAGATGTTCCGGCTTCTTCTTGAGGTCGAGCATCTCGCGATCGCCGGTTATCAGCATTTCGGCTTTCGCGTTGATCGCCGAAGCTACAACCATCAGATCGGCCTGCTCGCTGAGGTTTAGGTTCGGCAACCGGCGTGGCTCGGGTTCAACATGATAGCCGCGAAGGAACCTTTCGACCTCCTTCACCTTTTCCACTCGCGTATCGAACTTCCTGATCAACACCCGGCGTAGTTCCTCGATCACCACTTCTCCAGTCAGAAGCTCGTGTTCGCCCAGGACAAGCTGCAACACATCGGCGCACAGGCCGCGCGTGCCGAAAGCACTCGCGAGCACGTTGGTGTCGAGGAAGACCCTCACGATACGCTATCAAAAACGTCCTCATCTGTGAGAAAGCCACGTGCCGCGGCATACGGCATCACACTTCGGCGCAGTTGCTGGAACCTAAGTAGCGCCAGGTGTCGCTTCAGCGCCGTGCGCATCACCTCGCTCCTGGTGCGTCCTGAACGGCGGCAGACTTCGTCTAGGATGGGCGCGAGATCGTCGTCGAGTCGAACCGTTATAGTGTTTCCTTTCATGTGCGACATAGTAACACAACTGGACCGATGTTCTCAAACGCGAGGTGGAACGTTTGGACGGGTTTATTTGGGGGCGGTTGCGTGATGAAATCTTTGGCTGAGTCCGATAAGCACTGCGGAGAGCCATTTAGCGTGGAATCGGTGACCATTCGACCGGATGAGACGCGCGGGGCGTCGCTCGCGACGCCTGCGGTCGCGCTCGAGCCGCCGCCGGCGCGCATCCTGGTCAAGGAAGTTAACTGGCTGGGCGATGTCGTTATGAGTTTGCCTGCGTTGCGCGCGATTCGCCGCGCATGGCCGCGCGCGCATCTGGCGGTGCTTATCAAGAAAGAACTCGCCAGCTTCTTTGACGGCGCCGGATGGATCGACGAGGTGATCCCGTACTCGGTCGGGCGCGGTCTCTCGGGGTTTTTCGATCGGCGCAGGATTGTCGGAGAAATTCGCTCGCGGCGCTTCGACTTGGGAGTTTTGTTTCCCAACAGTTTCGAGTCGGCGTTGTGGATCGCGATGGCGGGAATCCGGCGGCGGGCCGGGTTCGTCGCCGACGCGCGCGGCGCGATGCTGACGCTGAAAGCGTCGCCGCCGTCCGACGCGGTCACCGGTCATCAGGTGAATTATTGGCTCGCGATGGTGCGCGCGACCGGCGTGGCCGACGGGTGCGCCGACGATTTCGCGATCGACGTGCACGGACCGTATCGCGAGCGGATGCGCGAATGGCTGGCGGCGAATCGCAAGCGGCCTGGTCGTCCCATTTTTGCGATTGCTCCCGCTGCCGCCTACGGACCGGCCAAGGAATGGCCTGCCGACAGCTACGGCGCGCTGATCGATCTGCTTGGGCGTCGCGAGGACGCGGAGGTCGTGCTGGTCGGCGCGCCGTCGGAGCGGGCGAAATGCGAGGAAGTTGCGGCAGCGAGCAAAAGCGGCCCGATGGTCGCGGCGGGACGAACCAATATCGGCGAGCTGATCGCCATGCTCTCGCTGTGCGACGGATTCATCGGCAACGATTCCGGATGCATGCATATTGCGGGAGCGCTCGGAATTCCGACCGTCGCGATTTTCGGATCGACCAATCCGAACCGCACCGGGCCGCTGGGGCCGAAGACCCGCGTCATTTACCGCAAGCTCGAATGCAGTCCGTGCCTGGCGCGCACTTGCCGCTTCGGTCACTACAATTGCCTGACCCAAATCGAAGCGGCGGAGCTCGCCGACGCGATCGCCGCGATGCGCGCGCCTTAATGAAGAGAAAGACTGAAAAACTGAAAACTTTCACCACCGGGAACTTCAAGGCATCAAGATGAAACTGAAGGAACTCGCATCCAGGCTGCAACTCGAAATCCGCGGTGACGGCGGCGTGGAGATTTTCGCGCCGGCGCCGATAGAGGCGGCCGCTCCCGGCATGATCGTCTTCGTCGCGAGCGCGAAGTACGCGCCCGCGCTGCAATCGAACGTATCTGCTGCCATCACGACCGCCGAGCTGGCGGCCGGCGCGAAGTGCGCGACGCTTCTCAGCACGAATCCCTACGCCGACTTCGCGCGCGTGCTCGAAGATTTATTTTCCGCCGTACCGCCCCGCGCCCGGAATCGATCCGCGTGCTTCAATCGCGCCCGACGCGGCCATCGGTGCGAATGCGTCGATTGGCGCGTCGGCGGTGATCGGTGCGGGCGTTACGATTGGGCGCGACGCGGTGATTCATCCGAACGTGACTATTTATCCAAATGTGCGCATCGGCGATCGCTTCACAGCGCACAGCGGCGTGTCGATTCGCGAGGGCACGGTAATCGGAAATCGCGTGACGCTTTTGAACGGCGCGGTGATCGGCGCCGACGGCTTCGGGTTCGTCGAGGAAAAGGGCGACTTGATCAAAATTCCACAAGTCGGCAGCGTAATAATAGAGGACGATGTGGAGATCGGCGCCAATTCGACCGTCGATCGCGCGATGATGGGCGCGACGGTGCTGCATCGCGGCGTGAAACTCGACGACCAGGTGCATATCGGGCACAACTGCGAAATCGGCGAGTACTCGCGATTCTCGGGCCACACCGGAATCTCGGGCTCGACGCGAATCGGCAAATGGTGCCTGTTCGGCGGACAAGTCGGATGCGCCGACCACGTGACGATTGGCGATCGCGTCATGGTCGTGGCGAAAGCCGGCATCCACAACGACCTCAAGGACGACGCGATCGTCTCGGGCATCCCGGCCGTGGACGTGCGCAAATTCCGCCGCTACGCCGTGGTGCTGACGCGGCTGCCCGAAATAATCCGACGAGTGCGCGCGCTGGAGAATCGCGTCGGCATCGGTGGCAACGAGGCGTAACTTCCGGGGGCGGCGGTGAGGAAATGCGAAAGACGCGACAAGCAGTTGTGACGATCGCCTTGGCGGCGGCGGCCGCGATCTTATGTGCGGGATGTCCCGCGATGATGGTTCCGGGCCTCGCGTACTCGGGCTACAAGTACGTGCATGACAAGAATCAGACTGCGGCCAACACGTCGAGCACGCAGAGCCACAAGTCTACGTCCACGACAGCCTCGCAGCAAAAAATTCCTGACAGCGAAATCGAGTAGCGGATTCTGCCGCCCCTGCCAGTGCCGGAGCTGACCTTCACAATTCGGCCGCGGCCGCCGTTTCGCCTCGACCTGACGGTGTGGGCGCTTCGCCGGCGGGCTCATAACGTCGTCGATCGATTCGATGACGGCGTCTGGCGGCGCATCGTTGTGATCGGCAGGTCGCCGGTAGCGCTCGCAGTCACGCAGACGCGGCGCGGCTCGCGTCCGGAAATCGAAGTGCGCATTTCGGCGGCACGACCGCCAGCCGTCAAGGCGGAGGTCGCTGCGATCGTGACGAGGATGCTCGGGCTGGAGGTCGATCTGTCGGACTTCTACCGGCTTGCGCGCGGCGATGCGCGACTGCGGGAACTGTCCGAGCGTTTGCAGGGAATGAAACCGGTGCGCTACGCGACGATCTTCGAAGCGTTCGCGAACGCGATCGCGTGCCAGCTCGTTTCGCTGAGCGCGGGAATGCACGTGCTGAATCGGCTCGCGGAAGCATTCGGGGTGCGCGAAGCCAATGGCGCGATGCGATCGTTCCCCGCGGCGGTCGCGGTTGCGCGCTCGAATCCTGACGCGCTGCGAACCCTCGGGCTCAGCCGCCAGAAGGGCGAATATCTGATCGGCCTCGCGCGCATGGCGATCGATCCGAAGGATCGCGACTTCGCGTCGATCGAACGGCTCGCGGACGACAACAACAACGCGATCGCGCGACTTTCAAAGATTCGCGGCGTTGGACGCTGGACCGCGGAGTACGTGATGCTGCGTGGCTTCGGCCGCATTAACATTTTCCCGGGCGACGATGTCGGCGGCCGCAACAAACTCTTCGAATGGCTCGGCGCGACCGGCAAGCCGACTTACGACGGCGTCGGAAGGATGCTCGAGCGATGGCATCCGTACGGTGGACTCATCTATCTTCATCTGATCGTGAAAGCAGTCGCCGACGCCGGACATTTGGCGCGATCGGCGGCGGACTAAGCGGAGGTCGCGGGTGCTCGCGTACATCTTGATTGCGATTGGCAGCGCGCTCGGCGGGATGGGACGATATTTTGTCTCGGGCGTGATCACGACGCTCACCGGCGGCACGTTCCCGTACGGCACGATGCTCGTGAATATCACGGGATGCCTGGTGATCGGATTTTTCGCGACGCTTACTGGACCGGACGGGCGTATCTTGGTCGGCACGCCGGCGCGGCAATTCGTAATGGTCGGAATCTGCGGCGGCTACACGACCTTCTCGAGTTTCTCGCTCGAGACGCTCTACCTGATGCGCGCAGGCGAGTGGACGCCGGCCGCATTGAACGCCGCCGGTTCGGTTATCCTGTGCCTACTGTCAGTATGGATCGGATACGTCGCCGCTACGGCGCTCAACCGGGGAGTGTAGCGATGCAAATCCCACGCGATGCGGTGTTGCTGAGAATTTTTATTGGCGAGAGCGAACGCTCGGACCATAAGCCGCTCTACGAAGCGATCGTGCTGAAGGCGCGCGAACTTCAGCTCGGCGGCGCGACCGTGCTGCGCGGGCCGCTGGGCTTCGGCCGCTCGAGCCATCTGCATTCGGCGAAACTTCTGCGGCTGTCGGAAGACCTGCCGATGATCATCGAGATCGTTGACAGCCAGGCGAAAATCGACGCCTTCCTGCCGGTGCTCGACAAGATGATGGGCTCGGGACTAATCACGGTCGAGAAGGTACAAGTGCTGCAATACGGCGGGAAGCCGAAAAATTGAGTTTCGAGGAGAGAAGACGTGGAAAAAAAGTATATCAATCCGGATACGCTGCTCGCGCCGCGCGGCTACACGCATATCGTGACGATCGCGGGGCCGGCGAAGCTGCTATTCATCTCGGGCCAGGTGGCGGTCGACAAGGAAGGCAAGTTGGTGGGGCCGGGCGACCTGAAAACCCAGATTCGGCAGGCGGCAAATAATCTCAAAGCCGCGCTGACGGCTGCAGGGCCACCGCCGCCGACATCGTAAAGACCAATACCTACATCGTTAACTACAAGCAGTCCGACTATTCCGCGATGCGCGAGGCGCGCGCCGAACTTTTTCCGGACGGCGAGCCTCCCGCCTTGACGCTGGTGGGCGTGACGTCGCTGGCGGTCGAGGGCCTGATGGTCGAGATGGAAGCGATCGCAGCGGTGAAGTGAGCCGTCACCGCCCGCCGGAAGGTGAGAATTAACCCTGGACTGCCTCCATGTTATAATTTCTTACAATTTGATTCGTTCGCGCCGTCATAGTAGACAGTAGTGTTCACCGGCCAGCGCTGGTGGGTGGGAGCTTGACTTGCAGCGGCGGAATATCCGCAAATGATGGAGGATTAGCATGGAAGCAGAAGCGCAACCGCTCGTTGTACCTCGGCGGGGGACGGTGACGATGACCAGTATCGAAGAACGCTATCGCGCGGCCACTGAAAAATCCGCGCAACTCGCCAAGCACGCGGAACGCGTGATGCCCGGCGGGGACACCCGCACCACGACCCACTATCGGCCCTACCCGCTCACGCTCGAACGCGGCGAAGGACCGTTCGTGTGGGACGTCGACGGCAACCGCTACATCGATCTGCTTGGCAACTACACCAGCCTGGTTCACGGCAACGCGTATCCGCCGATCGTCGAGGCGGTGACCAAGGCCGTGCAGGACGGCAGCGCGTGGGCTGCGCGCTCGGAGGCGCAGATCGAGCTGGCGACGATTCTGTGCGAGCGCGTCGAGTCGGTGGAGCGCGTGCGCTTTTGCAATTCAGGGACGGAAGCCGGGATGCTCGCGGCACACGTGGCGCGCCGCCTCACCGGACGCAAGCTCATCCTGATGGCGCGCTACGGCTATCATGGATCGTACGAAGATTTGGAAGTCGGGCTGGCGGGCCAGGACGGCGAGCGCACGATGCTCGCGGACTTCGGCGAGGCGACCGCCTTTGAGGCACTGTTGTCTGAGCGCGGCACCGAGATCGCCGCGGTATTCCTCGAGCCCGTCCTCGGTTCAGCGGGCATCGTCGAGCCGCCGGCCGGATTCCTGGGGCGCGTGGCCGAAGCGGCGCATCGCGCAGGCGCGATGTTCGTCGTCGACGAGGTGATTACGCTGCGGCTGGCCGAAGGCGGCGGGCAGCAGATTTTCGACGTCAAGCCGGACCTGACGATGTTCGGAAAAATCATCGGCGGCGGATTTCCCGTGGGCGCGATTGGCGGCAGCGAAGAAGTGATGTCGGCGTTCGATCCGCGCAATCGCGGCTCGATGTATCATGCGGGCACTTTTAACGGCAATCCGGTCACCTGCGCGGCGGGCGCCGTATCAGTCCGTGAATTGACGCAGGCGCGAATCGACAAAATGAGCAAGCAGGGCGAGCGGCTGGCGGCCGAACTGGCGCGTGCGGCGCGCCAGGTGGAATTGCCGTTCTCCGTGCGACACTGCGGGTCGCTGCTGAACGTGTTTTTTCTCAAGGATCCGCCGCCCGCAACGATCGCCCGCGATGACGCGCGCGCGGTAGCCAACTTCCATCTGGCGGCCCTCAACCAGGGCTTGTTTCTCGCGCCGCGCGGCATGATCGCGCTCTCGACGGCGATCACCGATGAAGTTCTGAGCGAGATTTGCGAGCGTGCCGCGAAGGCGATGGCCGACGTCGCGCAAGCCTTCGACTAGCAAGAAACAGCAACCATATTCGTGGAGGCGCATGCGGCGAGTTCCGCATGCGCCTTCGCTTTTTTCAGTTTTCACTGCCTGAAGATTCAGTTCACGCCGCCTTCAGTTCCGACGTGCAATGTGGGCATCGCGTGGCTGCGAGCGGGATCGCGGTGGCGCAATACTGGCAGTCCTTGGTGTTCGGCGGTAAGGGCTTGTCCGCGCCAGTCAGGTGATTGATCCATTTCACGAGAATAAAAACCGCGAACGCGATTATCACGAAGTCGACGATCGTGTTGAGGAACAGTCCGATGTTCAGCGTCGGTGCGCCCGCCTTCTTTGCGTCCGCGATCGTCTCGTAGTGCTTCGACGAGAGATTGATGAACAGGTTTGAGAAATCGACCGCACCGAGCGCAAGCCCGATCGGCGGCATCAAAATGTCGGTAGTGAACGAGGTGACGATCTTCCCGAACGCCGCGCCGACCACGAAGCCGACCGCGAGATCGATCACGTTGCCCTTGACCGCGAATTGCTTGAACTCTGAAAGTATCGACACGACGCGTCCTCCGTTCGTGTTTAGTTGGTGAGGAGCCTCGCCTACAAAAGCATCGGGACGCGTCAATGTAAACGGCCGGCAAAGGATTGCCGCGACTCTCGATTGACTTTCCAGAAACGCATCTGGTAGCCGATACCACAGGACTTTGCCGCGGCTGGGTTCGTATCCGCGCATCGTCGGGAGGCTGCCGATGGGATCAGTCCATATCAAAGATGAAGAGCGGGTCGGTTCGCAAGCTAAGTTCAAGCTTGAGCCCTCGGTCTATCTGCAGAAACTTTACGAATCCGGCACGCCTGACCTTGGCTGGATGAACCAGATGGGCGAATGGGGCGTGCGCGCCAAGCCCGGCAACCTAGGCCTGCGCCTGAAGGACATCCAGATCGGCAGCTACGGAATTATCCCCGAGCACGGCGGAGCGCATCGCTCGATGGCGCCGCGCGGCGCGGTGATTTCCGACGACCTGCCCTCGCTCGGCTTCACGATCAACGAGAAGGCCGAATGCTGGGCCGACAACGTGACCGAGCTGTACGAAGAGGCGGTCGCGCGCCAGTGGAGCTCCGCGCGCGACATCCCGTGGACGGAACTCAAGCCGCTGCCCGACGATCTCGAACGCGCGATGTGCCAGTTGTGCACGTTCCTGACCGAGGTCGAATTCATCGCGGCCGACGCGCCGACGCGATGGATGGGGCAGATGAATCACGACTTCTTCGAAGTGAAAATGTTCCTCGCCACGCAGGCGATGGACGAGGCGCGTCACATGGACGTGTTTCGAAAGCGCGCGCTCGCCAACGGCGGCGGGCTCGGCAAGGCCAGCCCGATAAGCGAGCTGTCGTTGAAACGAATCTTCGACTGTCCGAGTTTCTCCGCGCAGACCGGCCGCCTGCAGTTGCTCGGCGAGGGCTTCGTGCTGACGATGTTCCGCCAGGGCGAATTCCTGGCGCCGAGCCGCGTCGACCAGGAAATTTTCCGGCGCTGCATGCAGGATGAATCGCGGCACGTCGGGTTCGGCACGATGCATCTGCGCGCGCAGCTCAAGGCAAATCCCGCGGTGGCGGAAGAACTTCACGAACAGCTCGACGACGCCGAGCGGATCCTGCTCGAGACCTTCAGCGTGCCGGAGGCCGTTGAGCCGATGGCGATCCTGATGGGCGGCGGCATCGACAACTTCGACAAGGGGATGGAACTGCAAGGACAGTTGTGGCGCCGAATCGTGCACGAGTACCTGCAGCGGTGCGACTCGGCCGGACTCGACCGGCGTCCGCGATGCATCCTGCCGACGGATTTCAACAAGCTGTTCGAAGCCAGCGCCTGATGCCGTCGTTTCCCGACTCAGAGTGGTTCCTCACGCTGGGCAGATTGATGCATGCCGAGGGTGAACTTTTTAGACGCCTCGGCTACGCGGAGACGCGCTTCGCGGTGCGGATCGTGCCGAACAACACGAACAACGGCGGCGATCGGATCGTCGGCCTCGTGATCGACGGCTATCAACTGACCGAAGCGAAACCGGTCATCGATCTCAACGAGTACGACCCGGACTTCGTGATCTGCGGCAAGCGCGAGATTTGGGATCGCATGCTCGGCGAGATTGCCGAGCACGGCCGTCCGCAGTTGCGGCATACGCTGAGTTCGCTCGCACTCGTGGGAGAGGAGCTCTGGCTCGAATCCACCGATCAGTTGCGCGAAGACAAGTTCTACCGCTTCAACCAAACGCTGCAGGAACTGCTGAATCTCGCCGCAAAAGTCCGCGGCTAATTGCCGCGGCTCGACGAAACTATCGCCTCGTCCCGGCTGACGAAGTTGCGACGCGGGTCATGCCGGAATTCGTCGCGGCCATCACCGTGCCAAACATGATTACTGCGGACAGGATCGCGGCGAAGATAAAACCGGCGGTTTTCACTTGCAATTCCTCTAGTGAGGAATACGCACGGCCTGACCACCGGTTACGCAAAATAAAGCGCTTTGCGCATTGGCATTTATGCTGCCTTGACGATGAAATCGTCCGCATCGGCCCTGCCGTCCCCGCCCCTGCCGCGCTGCGTGCCGTGGCGAACGTCGGTCGCAAGGCCAAGCTTCTCCAGTGCCAGTATCAGCATGTAGCCGGCGTCGGGTTGGCGCCAACTCCATCCCAGCCGCGCCGAACCGGGGCGCGCGTGATGGTTACGATGCCAGTTCTCGCCCTGGAACAGATGCATCAGCGCGAGCCATCTTACGTTGCGGCTGGAATCCTCGCCCACCTCGATGCCCGGCTCGGTGTGGCAGACGCTGTTGACGAAACATTGCGCGTGCAGTCCGAAGCACAAGCGGATCGCGCCCAGCCAGAAAAATGCCGCCGGGCTGAAATACAAACCACCGAGATACGAGAGCGTCAGAATCGGCGCCTGGAACCATCGCCACGCTCGATACGAAACGCCACTGAGGTCGGGGCAGTAACGATCGACCGGCGGCTCGCCGGCCTGCCAGAGCCATCGCATATGCGCCCACCAGAATCCGCCCCAAACCGGGCTCGAGATGTCTTCCGGGGTATCGGCCTTCGCGTGATGCAACCGATGGCCGGCGGCCCATGTGGTCGGCGCGCCCGAACCGTTGAACATCGCGAAGAATATCAGCACTCCGCGCGCCCACGGATTGAGCGTGAGCGAGCGATGCGCGATCGCGCGATGGTATCCGACCGTGGTGCCGAGTCCGCCGAGGAATACCAGCGCCACCGCGCCCAGAAATACGTGCCAGCCGGGAATCGGGTGCAGCACCAGCCCAATCGCGGCGGTAATATGAATGAGAAGCACCCAGAACAGTATCGAAATGTCGCGCCCCGCGGCATGCCACCACGGCTGCTTCCACGGCTCGTTCTTTAGGGTTTCGGTCGTGCTCAACGTCGTGAAAGCTGATGCCATTCGTTTCTCCACCTTCTGAATTTTACCTACACCGACACCCGTGCCCCTGTAGTTCTGCACGGATGTTGATGCCTCGGGCTGCCAGGCGCGCGTGCGCGCGTCCCTGATTGCCACCAGCATCAGCACATTTTCACTTTTGACCGGGATGCCTTCGATTCTAAGGCGGGGAGCGGAATGTGCTTGCCGTCGCGGATTAAGACACTACAGTAATCAGACGCCATGCGCTACATCCGGTTGCATGAATACCATAAGGCGCGCCGGTTAAGCTTTTCTCAGATGTTCCCTTTGTAACACGGCGAATTAGCGCCACCCGCTCATCGCAAGACCGATTAGTCCTCCCCCAATAACCAGCCACGCGGAATTCACGCGATAACGAATCAGGATAAACGCGCTCGACGCCGCCAGCAGTATCGTCGTGACGTCGACGATCGCGGCGCGCGCCAGGAACAACGTCACCGCCGCCATCAACGCCCACGCGCCCACGTTGACGCCGTCGAGAAACGCGCCCGCCAGCGGGGAGCGGCGCAGATGCGGGATCAAGGGCCCGCTGATCGACACGAAGAAAAACGACGGCAGAAAAATTCCCAGCGTCGCAACCACCGCGCCGCGAAATCCGCCCAGGAGGTAGCCGATAAAAGTCGCCGTCGTGAACACCGGCCCCGGCGTGACTTGGCCGACGGCGACCGCGTCGAGCAACTGCGCCTCGGTCAGCCATCGCAATCGATCGACGAGGTCGGTGCGCAGGAATGCCAGCAATACGTAGCCGCTGCCGAATAGAACCGCGCCCACTTTCAGGAAGAACAGAAACAACGTGGTGAGACTGAACGGTACTGCGACCGCGGCCGCGGCGAGTGCGGCTCCTCTCGCGCCGGAGCCACGCGTGGCGACAGTCGGGATTGCGGCCAGCATCGCGCGGGCGCCCGCGCGATCTTCGAAGGCGCGAATCGCGAGCATCACGATTCCGCCGCCGAGCAGGACGATCATATCGTTCACGTCGAAGAGCGACGCGGCCAGCGTGACGATTGCCAGCGCGGCAAGGATGCGCGATTTGATCGCGGTGCGGCCGAGTCCCCACAACGCCTGCAGGACCACTGCGATAATCACGGGCTTGATGCCGTAGAGCAGGCCGACCGCCTGCGGCATCGTGCCGAAGCGCACGTACATCCAGGCGATCGCGAGCACGATCGCGGCGGCGGGGATAATGAAACACGCGCCGGCGACGACGAGGCCCGCGAATCCCGCCCGCAGTTGACCGATATGAATCGCCATCTCGGTCGAGTTGGGGCCGGGGATCAGGTTGCAGACGCCGAGCATATCGAGGAAGCGCTCGTGCGTCATCCATCGCCGGCGGCGAACGACCTCGTCCTCCATCATCGCGATATGCGCGGCGGGACCGCCCATCGCAAGCGTACCAAGCCGAAGAAACAGCACGGCCAGCTCCCGCAGCGCCTCGCGCCGCGTTGGCGGATTCTCGGTGCTGTGAGAAATCGATTCGTCCATCTAACTCCGGATCAGATGATCAGAATCGCCAACACATTTCCACCATGCGCGCTTTGTCATTGGCGAAGGCGTGCGATATGAATCGAGCCACTATGGCATCACAACCAACGCAACGAGTTGTACGCGCGTCGAACATGAATTTCACCGTGCTCGAAATGGGCGAAACAAAAGCTCCGCTCGTGCTCTGCTTGCACGGCTTCCCTGACACCGCGCACTCGTTTCGCCATCAGATGCCCGCGCTGGCCGCGGCGGGATATCACTGCGTCGCGCCGTTCATGCGCGGCTACTCGCCGACCGAGCCCGCGCCCGACTGCCGCTACGACTCGGCCGCGTTATCGGAGGACACACTCGCGCTGATTACCGCGCTCGGCTACAAGGACGCGATCGTATTCGGCCACGATTGGGGCGCAGTCGCAGCGTACGGCGCCGCGGCCGCATCGCCGGATCGCGTCACCAAGCTGGTCACGGCGGCAGTCGGCTACGGCTCGAAATTTTTCGAGGCGCTGGTGACCAACTACGCGCAGCAGCGTCGCTCCTGGTACATGTTTTTCTTTCAGACGAAGATTGCCGAAGCCGCCGTCAGCTTCAACGACTTCGCGTTCCTGGAAAAGCTGTGTACCGACTGGTCGCCCGGCTGGAAATGGGCGCCCGAGGACATGGAAGCGCTCAAGCGATGCTTCCGCGCCAAGGGCACGCTCAAGTCCGCGCTTGGCTACTATCGCGCCACGCTCGGCCCGGTGTTCAATATGCCGGTCGATCCGAAAATGCTGGCGTCCGCGATGAACACACCTATAAACGTGCCCGCGATGATGCTTCACGGGCGCGACGACGGATGCATCGGCGCAGAAGTACTCGACGGCATGGAGAAACTATTTCCCAAAGGCTTGAAAATCGAGCTGATACCGAACGCCGGCCACTTCGTGCATCAGGAGCGCCCCGATCGGGTCAATGACTTGGTGCTGAAGTTCCTGAAATCCTGAGCGCGAACCCCAATTAAGCGGCGCCGCCTCGCGCAAGACGACGCCGCGTCTTGTGTTGATATTTTGTATAGCCCTATGCATAATATATGTTATGGACGACGGCGCAGCTCATCGCTTGACCCCGGAAATGTGCCGAGCCGGTCGCGCCCTTCTGGATATCAGCCAAGCTCGGCTGGCGCTGGCGGCAGGCGTGTCCAGGCTGACTGTCGCTCATTTTGAGCGCGCGGTAAGCAAACCAATTCCGGTGAGTCTCGCCGCAATTCGCTCGGCACTTGAATCGTCCGGGATAGCACTGCTTCCGGGTGGCGCCGTACTACGCGAGCCCACTACCTCGGCGGTCCGAGGTCTCTCTGAGAAGGCTTCCGAGGTTCTACAAATTCTCCGGACCGCGGCGCCGCAGCTCCGGGAACTGGGCGTCAAACACCTCTCGCTTTTCGGCTCAACGGCGCGCGGTACTCGGCGCCCTGGCAGTGACATCGACCTGCTACTCGACCTCGACGAGCAACGAAAGATCGACCTGCTCGACTACGCGGGAATTATTGCCGAGATCCAAAAATTGGTTCCGCAACGCGTGGATGCCGCCCTGCGCAGCACACTCAGATCTCACGTCGCTCGAAACGCGGTTCGAGATGAAATCCATGTCTTCTAGCGACCCCGAACAACGCTTGCGCGATATCGTCGATAACATCTCGCGGATTCGCTCCTATATGCAGGGCATCGCCGCTCCACAACTCGCCGCCGACCACAAGACGCAGGATGCCGTCGAACGATGCCTGGAGCGAATTTGCGAAGCCGCGCGAAAACTCGGCGATGCACTCGACGCCAAATATCCGGAAGCGGAATTTCCAAAACTCCGTCAACTCGGAAGCGTGCTAAGACACGACTACGACGATATCGACACGGATATGCTCTGGCGCTCCGTGACAGAACGTCTGGATCCTCTCGAACACGCCTGTCTCAGCGAGTTAGCCGAGACTTTGAAATGAGTCCGATCGAGTAGCGTAATCTTAGTACTGGGTGCAGGGGTCACCCCTGCCCAAGGAAGCGTGAAACCCACGGTGGGTTTCACTACAATCAAGTTCTTCCTCCGCATGAACAACTGGGCTCAGGACTCTATCTTTTATCATCTGTTCCCGCTTGGATGTTTCGGCGCGCCTGAACGTAATCCCTTTGATGGGCAGCCGGTGAATCGGCTCTCAGCCTTGATGCGTTGGATTGACTATCTCGACGACCTCGGCGTCAACGCGTTACTGCTCGGGCCGGTCTTCGAGTCCAGCGCGCACGGCTACGACACCGCCGACTATTTTCGCGTGGACCGGCGCCTTGGCGACGACGCGACGCTCGCCGCAATGAGCCACGAGCTGCATCGCCGCGGCATTCGCCTGGTGCTCGACGCGGTCTTTCATCACACGGGGCGCGACTTCTGGGCATTTCGCGACGTTCGCGAGAAAGGACGAGCTTCTGCTTATTGCGACTGGTATCACCTCGACTTCACGCGCCGCAGCCCGTACGGCGAACCGTTTCACTACAAGGGATGGGCCGGCAACTACGACCTGGTGAAGCTCAATCTCAACAACCCCGCCGTTCGCGAGCACCTTCTGAAGGCGGTCTCATGGTGGATCGAACGGTTTGAGATTGACGGCTTGCGACTCGACGCCGCCGACGCCCTCGATCTCGACTTTCAGCGCGAGCTTGCCGCGCATTGCCGCGCGCTACGGCCCGACTTCTGGCTGATGGGCGAAGTGGTTCACGGCGACTATCGGCGATGGGCGTACCCGGCCGGGCTCTCATCGACGACCAACTACGAAGCCTACAAAGGGCTGTGGTCCAGCCACAACGACCAAAACTATTTTGAGATTGCGTATACCCTCAACCGCCAGTTCGGGCCCGAGGGAATTTATCGAGGCCTCGCGCTTTACACCTTCGCCGACAATCACGACGTCAATCGTGTCGCGAGCATCCTCAAAAACCCGGCCCACCTGTACCCGCTCTACGTTCTGCTAATGACGATGCCGGGCGTCCCATCCATCTATTACGGCAGCGAGTGGGGTATCGAGGGGCGCAAAGCGCCGGGTACCGACGCGCCGCTGCGTCCAGCGCTCGACCCGCCCACATTGCCCGAGCATGCTATTCATCCCGAGTTGCACTCAGCCATCAAGTCGCTGATCGCGATCCGGCGTCGATACGCGGCGTTGCGCCAAGGCGACTACGCCCAGCTTCACGTCGCGCGCGAACAGTTCGCTTTCATTCGCCGCGACGCATCCGGCGCGATTGTCGTAGCGGCCAACGCGGCAGATCGTCCCGCCGAAATCCCACTGCGCATCCCCGACATCGCCAACGGCCATCTGATCGACGTGCTGAGCGACGGCAAGCAATTCAGTGTCATCGACGGCCGATGCACCCTGCCCGTCCCTGCGTGCAGCGGACGAATTCTCGAAGCCAGGCAGTAGCCCCCCAAGTTCTAACAGGGGCGAAGCCCCGCATCTTTGTCTTAGCATTGGGTGCAGGGGTCACCCCTGCGCAAGGAAGCAGTAAAAAATGAAACCCGGGCGGGTTTCACATTAAATCAAGTTCCGCTGCCGCTGCGATTTACGATGTACCCGCGGAACATCGCCTGCGCATTCATCGCGGGCCGATACTCCGAAATCGAGCGCGAGCCGAGCCGGTCGTCGTTCCACACCGCATGTGGCGTGCCCGCCGGGATGACCATCACCGTACCCCGCTCCAGCACGTACTCCTTGCCCGCCACTCTGCATCGCACGGTGCCCTCGACGACTTCGAGGCGCTCCTCCTGATGCGTATGGATGTGATCCCGCGGCGGCGCCGACACTTCGCGCGCGATATATTCGCAGCGGAAGAGTTCGCCGGCGGTCTCCTCCGCCGACTTGAGGACGATCACTCGATCTCGTGTCGATGTAGCCGGACGATCCGAAACCTGAGTCGCCATGATCCTTCTCCTTGGTCGATTGCCGCGTAAGGAGAAAATCTAACACTCCGCCGCTATTGAGCCGCGCGTCACTGCTGACAGCCCTCTGTCAGTAGAATCTGTCTGGGCGCGCGCAACCGGGGAGATCCTGACAGCGTGCCTTCAGGAGGCTTGGCGAGCGCGTCACGATTTGCTCAGCAGATGACGGAACAGGTCCTCCGCCGACTTGCCGTCCTCATGCGCAAAAGCCTCGCTCAGAAACTCAACGTCGCTCATGCGGTCGACGCGGAAAAAGCGGAAGTCGTCGCGCAGTTCGCACCACGACGCCGCGGTCCAAAACGGTGGATAGAACCAGAGGCTCAGAGGACGCACCTTGCGGCGCGTTTCAGCGCCCTTCTCGTCGCAATAGCGGAACCGAACTTTCCGGCAACCGCGAATCGCGGCGCGCAACCGTCCAAGGTCGAACGCGACCGGCACCCGCCGCACGTCCTTGGGCGCCCATAGCGATCGATCGTCCAACATCCGATGCAGATGCGTCGGCAGCACGTTCTCGATCTTCGACAATGCCGCGTCGGCCGCGCGGCCCAGCTCGGCGTCGCTCCAGTTCTGCACCATGCGAGCGCCGAAGACGAGCGCCTCGAGCTCGCTCTCGCTGAACATGAGCGGCGGCAGGTCGTAGCCCTTGCGCAGCGAGTAACCGATTCCGGCCGCGCCCTCGATCGGGACCTTGCTCGCGATCAAATCGCTGATGTCGCGGTAGATAGTGCGCTCGCTGACGTTGAACTGTTCGGCAAGCGAACCGGCGGTGACCACGCGGCGTCGGCGCAGCCGCTGAATAATCTCGAACAGTCGATCGGCGCGCCGCATGATGAGCTTCTCCCACTGTCGCAGTCTAACGGCAACACCTGAACTGCCAGCGGCTGCCGAATCCTAACCTCTCCTCGGACAAGGAGAGGTTAGGATCTGGGCGACCGCATCTCTGGCGCTCGTTGCGTCATCGCTGCGTCCGCGGGGCGGTGTCCGCCATCAATCCATAAACCGTCACTGCGAAGAACACGGCCAGGTTGATCGAAGCGGCCGCGATCAGCGCCGCGTTCGGATGGTCCGGAAAATATGACGAGGTGTCCGCCAGATGCTTGATGTACACGAGGTTGAACAGGAACGTCGCGCTCACGATAGCGAAGATCGACGTCAGAAACCCGCTCTCAAGCGCGATCGGAATCAGGAACACCAATGGATAGTACAGGTATCGCTCATGCATTCGCGGCGCGAACATGAAGAATCCGAATAGCGCCACGAAGATCGCGAGCATCGCCGCGCGAGCCGATCGCGCGCTCCAGATCAGATACGACGCGATCAGGTAAACGACGCACGTGATCGAAAGGCCGAACGCGCTGTACGATACCCCGCTGAAGATTTGGTCGGTGTCAGGCGTGCCGATTCCGCCGATCAATCCCATGAAGTTGAACGCGCCGACCGAAGCTTCGCTGAATCGCGTGCCGAGGTCCTTATATACGTTGAATATCCAGTTCCACGGATGCCCGAGTTGATACGGCAGCACGCCGATCGCGACCGTGCCCGCAAATGCGCCCGCGCACCACGCGCATTCGGCGACGCCCGCATTGAACAACGTCCACAGCGCGAGCGGCGGCGTGAACGCGAGCGCTTGCGGCTTGGCCAGGATTGCGATCGCGGCCGCACTCCAGCCGAGGCGATAGCGCCGCGTGAGGATCAGGATCGCCGCGGCGAGCATCGGCAGCGCGACGACCGAATCGCTCTGCCCCCACACCACCGTATCGAAGATGAGCGCCGGGTTCAGCGCAAACAGCATCATCATGATGAGGGCGCGCAGGCCGCGTCCGTCGCGCCACGCCGCGAAGTAGATCGTCAGACCGATGAACAGATCGGCAATCAGCGGCGGCGCCTCGACGATCACGCGAAAGCCGTTCGCCGTCGGCTCGACGAGCTTGCCGATCCATCCCGAGAGCCACAGCAGGTACAGCGACCCGGGCGGATACGAGTCAACCGGCAGGCCAGGATCATAAATTTTCGACGGCCCCAGCACGGTGGCCAGCAAGGCGCGGTTGGTCTTCGCCCAGATGTCCCAGTAAAAGCCGGTGAAATGAAACAGCGCGGCAAACTTGACGGCGGTGATCGCGAGCATCACGCCGGCCGCGAGCATCCACGTCCTGTCCGCTGCCCCAAGCGCCGGCCGCGAGATTGTCCCGAGCGCCCATCCCAGCAGCCCCAGAAGAATCAGCCCGCAGATGACGCCCGTCGCACGGATCGAGACTCTCTCATCCGGCTGACGTAACTGGTCGTTGTCGAGTTTGCGAATTGCGCCGAGATCGAAACTGTCCGCCCCCGCCGGCGGCATACTCGCAACCGCGATCACTTTGATATTCCGAAATGACGCGCGGCCCGTGTCCCCGTTTCCCGAAACGCCGAGCTGGCAAAGCAACTCAGTCACATCGCCCCATCGATCTTCTTGCAGGAAGAACGAAAGCGTCTGCCAGTTCGCGGTGCCTTGCAGATGTTTCGAGACCAGTACGATGCCGTCGTAGGTGCTGATCGCGATATTCGCGCCGCCTTCATGCTCCATCGCGCCCTCGACGCGCACTTCGGCGCTGACCTGGTAAATCCCGGGCCGTAGCATCAGTGCCTGATGCCAGCTCGCATAGTTGCGACTCAGATTGGCGATTCCAAGCACGCCGCCCTCCCCCGGCGTATAGGTCCACGAAAACTTGCCCAGCTTCCTGTCGTGGGAGAGCGCGTACCAATCAGCAGGCGCGCCGCCGAAGCCGGCCGCAAGGTCGCCGTTCTTTACGAGATTAGTCTCGGCGAACGCGCAGATCGGCCCGCAGAGCCATGATGCGCACAGTGCGAGCGCCGCAACCGCGATGAATCGCCGCATTGGTTCGATCGAATCCGAGGCCGCGAGGTGAACCGATCCATGCGCATCCAATCAACTGTGGATATGGATACGCAAGACCTGCTGCGTTTTGATCGCGCGCCAACTAGGATGTGCCGCAGTCGGCTCGAAACCAGGGGAGGATTGACGATGGCTGAGAAATCACGCGGCGCCGCTCTGACAATCTTCGCGCTACTGTTCGTCCTGCTCGCGATCTCCAATTTCGCTAAGCCGTTCTCGCACGATCCCAATGTCGGCTTCGTCTTCATGGGCGTCAAGCAGAGCGGCACCGGCAACACCGTCATGGGTCCGCTGTTCGGGCTCCTGCTCCTGGTCTATGCCTACGGCATCTGGACGATGCGCCGCTATGCGCTGCCAGTCGCCTACATCTATACAGCCTGGGTGATCATAAACATGGTTCTTTTCTCAATGAAAAATAGCCACGTCCCCCAGCGCCCGTCTCTGCTCGTTGCGATTATCTCGACCGCAATTGGCATTGGCGTCCCGCTCGCGACGGCGATCGTTCTGTCGCGCCGCCAGGCCGATCTCAGCTGACGGCTCGCGCACCTCGCGATGCCAACAAAATAGCAAAATGACTAAATCGCGCGGCGCCGCTCTGACGATTCTCGCGCTGCTGCTCGCGCTGATGGCGCTCTCGGATTTCGGCAAGCCATTCTCGCACCACCCCGGCGTCGGCTTCGTATTCTTCGGCACGCGCCTCTCCGGCTTGCCCAACATGATCATCTCGCCGATTTTCGCGATCATGCTCGCCGTCTATGTCTACGGAATCCTCGCGATGCGCAAATTTGCGCTGCCGCTCGGAACCCTCTACGCGGCGTACGTGATCCTCAACATGCCCCTGTTCATCCTCAAGTACCACGGCACCGCCGTGATGCAGGAGCACTCGTGGGCCTACCTCGTCCCCTACCCGTTCGTCGCGATAGGAGTGTCGTCGGGCACAGCCTGGTTGCTATACCGCCGCAAGGCCGACCTGCGGTGAGACTTTTCGATTCCTTCCACCGGCGCGCGATTCAAGATTCTGAGCTCGCCGAAGGAGGTCACCTCTCCTCTTGACACTGGGTGCAGGGGTCACCCCTGCTACTTGGCCGCCGCACCGGTCCCCGACAGCATCACCGTCTGCGGCGAGCCCGTCACATTGTCATAAATCATCAGGCTGCCACTCTGCTCCGTCGTGTCCGTCGGCTTGAAAGTCACCGACGCCTTGCAGCTCTTGCCGGGCGCAAGCGTTTTCTGGCATTCCGACTTGACCGCGAACATCGACGGCGCCGCGATTTCCATCTCGATCCTCACCGGCACCCCCGTTTTTTTCTTACCCATGTTCTTGATCGTGATAGTCTCCGGCTTGCTGGTACTTCCAACCGTCACCTTATTTCCAAAAGCAATCGAACTCCGACTGATAGCCGGACTATCGCCAATCGGAAGTGAAGTCGGCGTCGAAGTAGGTGTCGCGGATACCGTGGCCGTCTCAGTCGGAGTCGCCGTAGGTATGCCACCGGTTGACGTCGCAGTGGCCGTCGCCGTCGCAGTAGCGGTTGCAGTTGCGCTCGGCGTCGCGGTTGGTGTCGGGGAAGAACCGCCTGCGCCCAAAGCGAGCTTCGTCACGAAAACATTGGAGGTGCCATTGCCGGCGCCATGGTTGACGGTCTGGAACGCGCCGGCGCTGGTGGGGAAGTCGGGCGAGTAGGTCGTTCCCGATACATAGACGTTGCCGGAGGAATCGACGTAAGCGAAACCGTCGTCGCCATAACAGTAGCCGGCATTGCCGTCCACGTTGCAGGCGCCGCTGCCGCCCAGGTAGGTCGAGTAAAGCAGCACCGAGCCGACGGAATTCAGCTTCGTCACAAAGACATTGGAGGCGTGATTGCCAGCGGCACGGTTGACGGTTTGGAACGCGCCGGTGGTGGTGGGGAAGTCGCTCGAGTAGGTCGATCCCGCTACGTAGGCGTTGCCGGAGGAATCGACGTAACCGATGCCGCCAGAGTCGCCGTCACAGAAGCCGGAATGGCCCTGCGCGTTGCAAGCGCCGCTACCGCCCAAGTAGGTCGAGTAAATCAGCCCCGAACCGGTGGCGTTCAGCTTCGTCACGAAGACGTTGTAGGTGTGATTGCCAGCGGCATTGTTGGTGGTCTGGAACGCGCCGGGGCTGGTGGGGAAGTCGGTCGAGTACGCTTGTCCCGCTACGTAGGCGTTGCCGGAGGAATCGACGTGATTGATGCCGCCGCTGTCGCCCTGACAGAGGCCGGACATGCCGTCCGCGTCGCAAGCACCGCTGCCGCCCAGGTAGGTCGAGTAAAGCAGCCCCGAACCGCTGGCGTTCAGCTTCGTCACGAAAACATTGTAGGTGTGATTGCCGGCGGCATTGTTGGTGGTCTGGAACGCCCCGGCGGTGGTGGGAAAATCCGCCGAGTAGGCGTCGCCCGATATATAGGCGTTGCCGGCGGAATCGACGTTATCGATGCCGCCCTCGTCGCCTGAACAAAGGCCGTCCGCGTCGCAAGCACCGCTGCCGCCCAGGTAGGTCGAGTAAAGCAGCGCCGAGCCGGCGGAATTCAGCTTCGTCACGAAGACGTTGTAGGTGCCATTGCCTGCGCCATTGTTGGTGGTCTGGAACGCGCCGCTGCTAGTGGGGAAGTTGGTCGAGGAGGCCCCTCCCGATACGTAAGCGTTGCCGGAGGAATCGACGTAATATACGAACCCCGCGTCGCCGGAACAGTTGCCGGAAACGCAAACGCCGCTGCCGCCCAAGTAGGTACTGTAAATCAGCCCCGAGCCGGCGGAATTCAGCTTCGTCACGAAGACGTTGGAGGTGCCATTGCCCGCGCCATTGTTGGTGGTCTGGAACGCGCCAGAAGTGGTCGGGAAGTCGGTCGAAAGGGCGGTACCCGATACATAGGCGTTGCCGGAGGAATCGACGTTAGAGATGCCGCCGGTGTCACCGTAACAGTAGCCGGAAATGCCCTGAAAGTTGCAAGCGCCGCTGCCGCCCAAATAGGTACTGTAAATCAGCCCTGAGCCGGTGGCATTCAGCTTGGTCACGAAGACGTCGGAGGTGCCATTACTGGCTCCTTTGTTGGTGGTCTGGAACGCGCCGACGGTGGTGGGGAAGTCGCTCGAGTAGGCATCTCCGGATATATACACGTTGCCGCTGGAATCTACGCGAGCGGCGCCGCCCTCGTCACCGTAACAGGAGCCGGAAATGCCAAATGCGTTGCAAGTGCCGCTACCGCCCAAGTAGGTACTGTAAATCAGACCCGAGTCGGCGGCGTTTAACTTCGTCACGAAGACGTTGGCGGTGTGATTGCCAGCGCCAATGTTGGTGATCTGGAACGCGCCCGCGGTGGTGGGAAAGTCGGTCGAGTAGGTAGATCCCGATACATAGGCGTTGCCGGAGGAATCGACGTAAGTGGCGAAGGTGCCACCGTCGCCGCTACAGTAGCCGGATTCGCGGTTCGCGTCGCAAACGCCGCTGCCGCCCAGGTAGGTCGAATAGACCAGCACCGGATCGATCACAACCGGCTTGGCCCGGTCGTAACTTGCCACCCGGAAGCTTGCCTCATGCGCGCCGCGCAGTCTCCATCCGCCCGCCACCGTCCGCCGCCCGCCGCCCGCAGTCTGCTGATAAATCACCGGTGCATGCTCGACCAGCTTCCGGCCGCCCGCATTCACGATCAGATCGCCCCGCTCGTCCAGCATCAGGTTTCGCGCGCCCCGGAAGCGCAGCCGGATCACATTCGGGTCGGCGCCCGGCGCAAGGCGGAAATCATACTCAAGCTGTGTTTGGCTGTCGCCATAATAGACCAGATCGATCCCGGGATAGACCCCCTTGAGTTCGACCTTCGCGTAATTGGGAACATCGGTATGCCATTTCTTCGGGTCATTGCCGATGAAATAGTTGGACTTCCCTGCCATCTGATCGACGCCGATCATTTGCAGCGATGACGCCGCGCCTTTGAGCGCGATTCGCACCACCGCGGACTCACCCGCCCCCTCTTTTTTCGCGTCACTCCTGCGCGTAGCTGCCGCGCGAGCGATCCCGAATCCACGTTCTCTTGAGTTCGCCCGGGATAACTGCGGACCATTAGGGCGAAAGTTGCTTGAATGCGATCGCATCGACAGCACCGCCTCGGACGGAGTGATGAACAGCGTGTAGCCCGGTCCGCGCGATAGGAACTTTACCTTTGCGTCGGTTTGGCCCAGGTTCGGCTCGAAGCTCATCGGCGGCTTCGCGAAATCGACGCGCGCCAAATTCTGATGCGATTTCGGCGCGGCAACGGCTTGCGATGATTCTTTGGCGGGTGCGCTCGCGCTAAGGACTGTCCGCCCCGAGATCGCAAACGCGACCACGCTGAGAAACGCGATCGCGCCGATCCGTCCCTTTCCCCGAAAATAGGCAACCGCGACATGGCCCATGAGCGCCCCTCCTTTGGCAACAGTCCGGAACGGTGCGCTCACTACGAGCCGACGATTGCCAGGCCGCTGTTTAGCCCAACGGCGCGTGTAATGTCAACGCAGAACGTGGCGTGACGGGTCCGAACGCGCGCATTCAGCCGCACCACAAGGAGGCCAGCCCGCTGCCACCCGACAACCCGATGACGACGGATCTCTACTTGGCCGCCGCACCCATCCCCGACAGCGTCACCGTCTGTGGCGAGCCGGTCACGTTGTCATAAATCTTCAGGCTGCCACTATGCTCCGCCGTGTCCGTCGGCTTGAAAGTCACCGACGCCTTGCAGCTCTTGCCAGGTTCGAGCGTTTTTTCGCATTCCGACTTGACCGCGAACATCGACGGCGCCGCAATCTCCATCTCGATACTCACCGGCACCCCGGTTTTTTTCTTACCCTTGTTCTTGATCGTGATAGTCTCCGGCTTGCTGGTAGTTCCAACTGTCACCTTAGTTCCAAAAGCAATCGAACTCCGACTGATAGCCGGACTATCGCCAATCGGAAGCGAAGTCGGCGTAGAAGTAGGTGTCGCCGATGCGGTCGGCGTCGCAGTCGGAGTCGCGGTAGGTGTGCCACCGGTCGCCGTCGAGGTAGCCGTCGCAGTGGGCGTACCGGTCATGCTAGGCGTCGCCGACCCGGTTGATGTCGCAGTCGCGGTCGCGGTCGGTGTCGGTGTCGCGGTTGCAGTCGGCGACGGCGCAGCGAACCCCGGCCCGATCGCGAGAAATTGGGACTCAGCTAGTTCGGTGGATGGACCGCTTATCGTGGCGCTAGGGAAGACGTTGCCATTGCTTCCAGCCGGATAGACAAACACGCTGGAGGTGTAGTCGTTCGCCTCGCCGCCGTCGTCCGCCACATAGATGTTGCCGCTGGAATCCAGCGCGATGCCGTATGAGCTATATGCGCCCTGTAGGCCTGTGTTGCTCCCGCTGATGGTGGCGAGGGGGGCGACGTCGCCGTCGCTCCCCGCCGGATAGATCGTCACGCCGATTTCGTCGGTCACATAGATGTGGCCGCTGGAATCCAGCGCGATGCCCGTTGGGTACGTCAGCTCGTCGTTGGTCCCGAAGACGGGGATGGTTGCGCTGGGGGCGGCGTTGCCGTTGCTCCCCGCCGGATAGATCGTCACGCCGCTTTGGCTAGCCACATAGATGTTGCCACTGGAATCCAGCACTATGCCTTTTGGTTCGATAAGGCCGGTGTTGCTTCCGTTGATGCCGGCGGTGGGGAACTCGTCGAGCGTCCCGGTGCTGCTTCCCACCGCCGGATAGACGAACACGCTCCAGGGTCCCTGGCCGCCAGGTCCGTCATCCGCCACATAGATTTTGCCGCTGGAATCCAGCGCGATGCCTTCTGGGTAGCTCAGACCGGTGTTGCTTCCGCTGATGGTGGCGAAGGCTGCGGTACTGCCGTTGCTTCCGGCCGGATAGACAAGCACGCTCGGAGGGATGCCATAGTCCCCGTTGCCGTCATCCGCCACATAAATTTTGCCGCTCGAGTCCACCGCGATGCCTTCCGGGAAGCTCAGGCTGAGGCTGGTGTTGATCCCGCCGATGGTGGCGATTGGGGTCTCGTCGAGCACTCCGGTGCTGCTTCCCAACGCCGGATAGTCCGTCACGCTCGCGCTGACTCCCGCGTTCCCTGCGTTGATAATATAGATTTTGCCGCTGGAACCCACCGCGATGGCTCCCGGGCCCAGGAGGCCGGTGTTGCTCCCGCCGATGGTGGCGATTGGAGAAGCGGCACCGCTGCTCCCCGCAGCATAGACAAGCACGCTGGCGGGGTTGCCGTTCGTCAGATAGATTCTGCCGCTGGAATCCACCGCGATTTGGGGGTAGTCCAACAAGCTCCCGCTGAGGGTAGCACTGGGGGCGACGTTGCCGTTGCTCCCCGCCGGATAGGTCGTCACGTTGTAGGCGTTCGCCACGTAGATGTCGCCGCTGGGATCCACGGCGATGCCGTTTGAGGTGAAGTACAAGCCGGTGTTGCTCCCGCTGATGCGGGCGGTGGGGAACTCGTCGATCGTCCCGGTGCTGCTTCCAAGCGCCGGATATACAGTCACGCTTCCATCCTCCCCCAAGTTCAGCACATAGATTTTGCCGCCGGAATCCAGCGCTATGCCAGTTGGTTCGCTCAGAAAGGTGTTGGTGCCACTGATGGTGGCAATCGGGGCGACGTTGCCATTGCTCCCGGCCGCATAGACAAACACGCTGTCGGCGTCGAAGTCCGCCACATAGATTTTGCCGCTGGAATCCACCGCTATGCCCTCCGGGATGGTCAGGCCGGTGTTGCTCCCGCCGATGATGCCGATGGGGGCGACGTTGCCGTTGCTCCCCGCGGCATAAACGGTGATGGTTGCGGCGTTGTTGTTGACGGCGCCGATGCTGTAGTTGGTGACGTAAATGTTCCCACTCGAATCAACGGCCACAAATCGCGGTTCGTCGAGGCCAGTAGGTGCCGGGTCCAGCGGGAGGACGTCGCCGTTGCTCGCAGCGGGATAAGCCGTCACGGCGGCGGTGCCCACCGCGAGGCCTAGGTTCGTAACGAAGAGCGTCGCGCCGGGCGGGTCGCTATAAGCACGCGGCGCGGCGCTGAAGAAAACAAAGGCCAACAACGCAAACGCGACCGCGCCCAAAAGCGCGATCGCGCCGATCCGTCCCTGTCCCCGAAAATAGGCAACCGCCATACCGAGCATGAGCGCTCCTCCCTTTTGGTAACAGTCCGGAACGGTGCGCTCACGAGCCGACGATTACCAGGCCGCTGTTTAGCCTGTCGGCACGTGTTGTGTCAACGCAGAGCGTTGCGCGACGGGTCCGAGCACGACCAAAAGTCACTGGGTGCAGAGCCTGTCCTGAGCGAAGCCGAAGGAGGTCGCCCCTGCCAACCGTTGTCATAGTGCTCTGCCATAATACAAAACATGAATTCCTCAACCGCTCCCGCCGGCGCACTCACCTCGGATCAAACCAATCCAACCCATCCGAACTCATCATGCGCCGCCAACTGCACTCCCTGCGATCCTTCGATCGCATCGCTCCGCAATTGCGATCCCCCGATCACTCACTCCCACTCGGCGGAAGAGACCGAGGAGAAATACAAATGTCAACAAAATTCGCCGATCGGCCAATTTTTCCGATTTAGAACAATGTTTCCCGCAGAAAAGGTCCGACCGGCAGCGATGGCGCCGGCGCCGATGCGCGAATGCATCTCGCGTCTGGCTACTGCCGGCGTTAGAATTTCTCGTAGCTCTCCGCGAGGTGCTCAGATGAAACGATCGCGCGACGGATCGATCATTGGACGACGCGAGTTCCTGAAAACGGGCGTGCTGGCGGGCGTGGGCGTATCGATCCTGCCGCTGGCGGGCGCCGCGCACGCGTCGGTCGAGGCGGCTCCGCACGTTCGCCGCTACTCGACGCTCGGCCGCACCGGTCTCAAGATTTCCGACATCTCCTTCGGCGCGAGCCGCCTGACTACCGGCAACGAAGACCTCGTCCGTCACGCATTCGATTCCGGCATCAACTACTTCGACTCGGCCGAGACCTACACCGACGGCGAGTCCGAGACCACGATCGGCAACGCGCTCAAGGGCAAGCGCGACAAGGTGTACCTGACCTCGAAAACGATCGCGCGCGCGGACGACAGCCGCGCTTCGATGATGACGGCGCTCGAAGGAAGCCTGCGCCGCCTGCAGACCGATCATATCGACGTCTACTTCAACCACGCGGTCAACGATCCGGCGCGGCTGAAGAATCCCGAGTGGTACGAGTTCGTCTCCCAGGCGCGCAGCCAGGGCAAGATTCGCTTCACCGGCATGTCAGGCCACGCCGGCAACCTTGCCGAATGCCTCGACTACGCCATCGACAGCGGCCACTACGACGTAATCCTGTGCGCGCACAACTTCGGCCAGGACCCGCGCTTCTACCAGCGCTTCCTGCGCAACTTCGACATGGTCGCGGTTCAGCCCGAGCTTCCGCGCGTGATGGCTAAGGCCACGCAGCACGGCGTCGGCGTGGTTGTGATGAAAACCCTGATGGGCGCGCGCTTGAACGACATGCGTCCGTATGAATCCGGCGGCGCGACCTTCTCGCAGGCGGCCTTTCGATGGGTGCTGTCGAATCAGAACGTCGACGCGCTGATCGTCTCGATGACGAGCCGGCAGTTGATCGACGAGTACCTGGGTGCGTCGGGAGCGCGCGCGACTGCCGCGGCGGATCTCCCGCTCTTGAATCGCTATGCGAGTCTCAACGGCGATTCGCAGTGCCGCCCCGCGTGCAACCTGTGCGCGAATGCATGCCCGTACGGCGTGCCGATAGCCGACGTGATGCGCACGCGGATGTACGCGCGCGACTACGGCGACTTGCGCTTTGCGCGCAGCGAATATGCGATGCTCTCAGCGAACGCCGCGGCCTGCCTCACTTGCGACGCGAAACCCTGCGCCGGAGCCTGCCCGCACGGCATCGCCACGGACGTGTTACTCGCGCCGACGCATCGCATGCTCACGTAGCAGTTTTCATCGGACTCTCAGAACTTCGAGAGCGGTCACTCCGCGAATCCATCGCGCGTGGCGCTCGTCGCCCGGCACGATCACCCGCAACGGACCTTCGCGGCTATCGAGTGGCTTGCCGTCGCGACTATCAGCCAACAGAATTATGCGGTCACTGAAGGCGGGATCGAATTCCGCCAGCGAGAACAGCACCCGATAGCCGTCCGGGGCGCTGGCGACAATGCCCACGGCCATGTTGGGCCCTTTCAGCTCCTTGTCGAGCGGCGCGCCGGCTTTTTTCAGAATCTCCTCGACCGGCACTCCTCCATACTCGGCTTGAGTGCCTTTATCATCGGTGACGCGGATCGTCTGCCTTTGAAATGCGGTAATCTCGGCGAGGCTGAGCCCCAGATGGTTTGGCACCTCGCCGCTGACGCGAAGAGCGACGGCTGGCGACGCCTGCGCAAACGCACTCGCCGGCGTGCGTAGCAGCAGGATCAGCAGCGCGATCTGTCGCGGCCACGAATCTTCGCGCGTCATGCGGGATGGCTAGCCCTTCTGAATCATGACCTCGGTGGCCTTGATTACCGCGGTGACCTTGTCGCCCTTCTTGAGGCCCATTTCTTCGGCGCTCCGCTTGGTGATGACGGACTCGACGGTATTGTCTCCGACCTTCACGGTGATAAGCGCGGTGACGGTCCCGAGAATTACTTCGGTGATTTCGCCTTTGAGATGGTTGCGAGCGCTGAGTGCCATAAAAATTTCTCCTCACCTGTTTTTATCTCACATCGGATGCCGAATGGTCAGAACGGAATCCGCGCCGTCAGGATGAGGTTGTGGTTGTAGTTGCGATGGAACGTCGCCGCGATTTGGTCGCCGACGCCGAACGTCAGGCCGACGCGGTCGTGAATCGGAATTCGCCCAATCAGTATTCCAGGGGTGAGATAGAGCATCTGGTGCCCGGTGTCGGCGCCGTATGATTGCCAGGTGTAGTTGGTTTCGAACTCCGGCCATAGATACTTGAAGAGGCGATACTGGAAGGTGGTATTCCATGCCAGCGGCATCCCGAGCCGGTCCAGACCGCCGCTCGGAAACGCGACGCCGACGGTGGATTGCACGTCGAAGTCGCCGAAGCCTTTGCCGGCCGCCAAGGTTGGCGTGAAAAGCGAGTGCCCGTTGCCGTTGACGTTCGAGCCGGTCGGCACGCTGAACCCCATGAACGCGGTCACGATGTAGTTGCCGTGCTCCTCGTTCGCAGACAGCAGCCGCACCTTCAGCAGAAACGGCCAGTCGGCGAAGCCGTCGGTGTTGCGCGGCATGTTGCGCTTCAGAAACCCGGGGATTCCGATTATGACTTCAGTATCTTGAAACGGGATGAGCTCGATTCCCTTGCTGCCGCCGAAGTTGTCGGTCGCAAGCCCGTCGCGCGACGACTGGAAGAACTGGTCGTAGCGGACTTCCTCCTCGAGGCGGGGTGTGACAGTCACCAGCGGGGTTATCCAATGCGGTTGCTCGCTCTGGATTTGCGTGACACGCGGAAACCAGTTTATGAAATAATTTTCCATGGCGGACCCAAACTCCGACACGCTTTGTGCGCGGCACGGCGTCGCGACGGCGAGGACAACGGCCAGAACTATTGCGGTCGATGAAGGGATTTTCATGATAGCGACCGGTATGCCATGTTAAGAGCGAGATGACGAGTATTATGGCATCAATTGGCAAGGCGTTGGCGCGCGCCCGAATGGCGCGAGGTCTCACGCAGACCGAACTGGCGCGGCGCGCGGGAATCTCGCGGCAGGCGCTCGGCGCGATCGAGTCGGGCGCTTATCATCCTGGCGTGGCAATCGCGATTCGCCTCGCGCGCGAACTCGGCGAGAGTGTCGAGACCCTGTTCGGCGAAAGCGGCGATGAAACCTCGACGCTGGTCGAGGCCAACTGGTTCGACGACCTGCGCCACCGCAATCCCACCGCTCCGTCCCGCGTGTCGCTCGCACGCGTGCGCGGAAAAGTCGTGGCCGTGGCGCGGCCCGCGGCGCATCTGACGCTGGTGCCGGCGGCGGGCGTGTTGCAGCGCGCGCGGCGGCATCGCGTGGACGTCTGCACGTTTCTGCTGCCGTCCGAAATCGACTCGACATTGTTGATGGCGGGATGCGACCCGGCGGTTACGATGCTGGTGGACTGGCTGGCGCGGCGGCGCTCGCCGGTTCACGCGGTTGCCCTTCCATGCTCGAGTCAAACGGCGCTGCGTGCGGTCGTCGACGGCCGCGCGCACGTAGCCGGCGTGCATCTTCGAGATCAGAAGAGCGGTGAGTACAACCTCGCGCCAATCCGCCGCGCTTTGGGTAATCGACGTTCGATGGTGGTGAACTTCGCCCGCTGGGAATTGGGCCTTGCGACGGCGCCCGGTAATCCGCTCGCGATTCGCGGTTTCGCCGACCTTGCGCGGCCCGGCCTCAGGATCGTGAACCGCGAGGACGGTTCGGGCGCCCGCGCAGCCCTCGACGATGCCCTCGACGCGCTCGACATCCAGCCCGGCCGTATTGCAGGCTATCAGTTCGAAGTCGGCGGACATCTGGAAGTCGCCGCTGCGATCGCGACGGGACAGGCAGACGCCGGCGTCACGATCCGACTCGGCGCCGACGCCTACGGATTGGATTTTCTTCCCTATCGCGACGAGCGCTACGACCTGGTCATCATGGATCACGACGCCGACTCGACGCCGGTCAAGGCGCTGCTCGACGCTCTCAACTCGCGACGTTTTGCGCGCGAGGTAAGCCAGCTATGCGCCTACGACACCGGCCAGATGGGCCAGGTTGTCCGCACCTGACAGCCTGCCCTTCATCTATATAGCCGCCTCGCTCGGTCCTCGTCTGTGAATTTCCGCTAATCTTCGACCCCTCTGTGCGTAAGAATTCGCGAGTTCGTAACAATCGACTCATCATGTCGTAACGACTCCTCTTTAGGTTGCCCGTGCCGCGGAGGGAGGACGCCGATTTCCTATGCTGAATGGGCGGTTGGCGGCCTGAGTTCCCGTTAAACGGAATCGAGCGGCGAAAGTTTTCGCATCGTGGAGAGTCCAGGGAGGACGATGATGAGACGTACGATACGAATGGTCGCGCTGTCGATGCTTGGCACGGCACTGATGCTCAGCGCTGTCGCCATCACACCCAGGCCTGTGTGGAGCGAGGACGGGCGGGCGGTCACGCTCTATACCGATCCCGCCAGCGGCGAGGTCTTCACCAAGAGGTGCAGGCATTGCGTCAGGCTCGGCGAGTACATCCCCGCCGGATCGACCGAAGAGATCGAGCGCAGGGTCCAGCGCCGCGTAACTCAGCAGACCCAGCAGCAATTGGACCAGGAGCGCGCTGCGATGGAGGCTGAGCAAGCGCAGCGGCAGGCTCAGCAGCAACAGTGGAACGCCGAAATGGCCAAGCAGGTCTCGACGATCCAGCCGTTCGCGCAGGAGTTCGGCGATCGCTGGTACAAGAAGATCTCGCTTGGCACTCTGATCTACGCCGACTATGGGTACTTCACTCACACTGGATTTGGCCCGCAGTTCCTGACGCAACAGGTCTGGGACGGTCCCGGCAACAACAGCTTCAACTCGTTCGACATCACGCGCACCTACCTGGATTTCAAATTCACGCCTAACGAGGATGTCTCGGCGCGCCTGACGCCCAACATGTACCTGGCGCTTAACACCAATAGCACCTGCACAGCGACCTCGACCTCGACCTCGACCGGCGGAATCAAGACCACGACCACGACCAAGTGCACCGTGAGCACCGGCGACAAGATAGGCACCAACACCGGAGTTGCCCAGACCGACGATGGCGACCTCGGAATTCGTGTGAAGTACGCGTATCTCGACTACAACACCTTCTTCCAAAAAGTGTTGAAGGTCGCGGCGATGCACGACGACAAATTCACTTTCGGCCAGCAGCAGAATCCGCTCGTCGATTGGGAAGAGAATCTCTGGGGCTTCCGCTATACCGCCCTGACGCCGTGGAACTATCTAAGCCTCAGCTCGACGCAGGTGGGCGTCGCGATGAAGGGACCCATCAAGTTTAACGAGAAACAGTACGCGGACTACGACGTTGGCGTGTACGACGACGCCAGCTTCCACGCGGTCGAGCAGAGCGCTTACAAACAGGTGATGGGCCGCGTGACGGTCAATCCGTTCGGCGCGGAGTCGCGCTACGATGGCCTTGGTCTGACCGGCTTCTACGACTATGGCTACTCGCAAAAGTGTACGCCCGACCAGAATGAAGTGGAAAACAACAACGGCACCTGCGGGCATATCACGCGCGTAGCGGGGATTGGGCACTACACTGGTGCGACTCCCTGGGACGGGACCTGGGGCGTGGCCGCCGAGTGGGATTACGGCCACAATGCGTTCAGCAGCAGCAACCTGTTCTCGGGCAGCGGACCGTCAGACGCTATCGGTATCCCAAGCACAGGCCCCAGCAGTTTTGCAGCCTGGAACACGATGGTCGGAAAGATCCTGAACAGCCAGTCGATACAAGAGGGCGCGGACTTGATGGGCCACGTCGATATCCCGCACACCCCGTTCACGGCCTTCGGCCTGCTGCAGTGGTTCCAGCCCAACACGCGCGTCCAGAAGGACCCGCTCGACTTCACTCGCTATGACCTGGGCGTGCAGTGGTTGATTAACAAATATCTGCGCGTGGCCTTCGACTCACAGGCCATCCAGTACTACCACAGCCAGTTTACGTACGACGAAAACTACCCAGGGGGTGGCAACAAGGTCCATGAGGTGCCGTTCGCGGTGGCGCGTGACACGCACGCGTTCTTCGTACACCTCGAATTCAGATACTAGTCACCGATCAGGAGAGCCGGTGCGAGCATATGAAATGCTCGCACCGGCTCTTGCTGAGGATGCTTGGCCGGTAGGACTGAGCCGCGATTGGAATCAATCCTCGGTATCGACTCGCCTCAAAGCCTGCTTGAGTTCACTCGGCGGGACCGGTTCGCCGGCTGAGATCCTGCCGACCAGCTGCCGGTCTTCCCTCTCCTGCACGTAGTAGTCCTGCTGAGTAATCGGTTCCTGCGGAAGTTGTTAGTTGTTGGACGCGCGATGGTTTGCTAACCAAACGTCGATGAACCCCCGCCACGCCGCCGCGCTCGCGTTCGTGGGCTGGTATCTGATGGTGCCACCCGACCAGCCGACACTGGGCGATCCAGTAGGATGGGTCTCGCGTGCTCCCTTGCGCGATTGGGAGATTGTTCAACGCTTTAACGCGACCAGCGCCTGCGAAAAAAGAAAACACGAAATCATCAGTGATGCGCTTCATGCGATCAACGATGACGCCAAAGCCAAGGACGCGGATGGGGTGCTGTCGGATTACGCAATCTCGAACAACGCGACATGTATTTCCAGGGACGACCCCCGACTCAAGGGAAAGTAAGGAAGATTCTGCTTGCTCCTCGCCGCGGCCGGCTCAGCGCTACGGCAGTATCGCGATCGCGCGCGCGGGAAAGCCCAGGCCATGTTGCGGCTTCGGCCAGCTCACGAAAATCAACGCGCCGGTGGCCGGCACCTTGTCCAGGTTGGCCATCACTTCGATCTGCCAGTGACCGTGCTTGAGCAGCCAGCTCTCGGACTCGAGGCCCGCCGTCGGGTCGGTATCCATCGACTCGTGTCCGTTCGCCACGATGCCACGCCGCTCGTACAGAAATCGGATCGCCGCCGGCGACCACGCCGGAAATGGGTTGCGCGAGAACCGGCGCGGATTCATGTCCCAGTCCTTGTACATGTCGGTGCGCAACGCGGCGAACGAGCCCGCCGGGACGCGGCCATGCAGCCGCTCCCACGCTTCGATGTCGGCGACGGTGAGCAGGTGGTTGGGATCGTCCTTGAGCATCGGCGTCAGGTCGAAAACCACCAGCGGCAGGATCATTTGCTTGACTGGAATCTCGTCCACCGTGGCGCCGGTCGGGTCGAAATGCGCAGGCGGGTCGATATGCGTCCCGTACTGCCCCACCATCGCGAAAAATTGGGCGCGAAATCCATCCTGCTCAATAGTATAAGGATGGCCCGTCGCGGGATCCGCGGCTGCGGAGAAGGTTGCCGGGCCGAATCCTTTCCATACCGGTGTCAACGGGCCGAAGGAATGCGTCAGATCGACGAACTGCTTGGACGCGATTGTCCGGTAGGCGTCCGCGAGCGATCCCGCCTGCGCCAGCGCGATCGCCGATGCGCCGCCGATGAAAGCGAGGCTCACCAGCAGCTGCCACGCACAGATGACCAACCTTCCCCGCTTCCTGTCCATGCGCGACCTCCTCGCCGATGTTTCAGAGATTTTAACTATGATCTACAAAAATACAAAAATAGGACGAGCGCCGCCGTCGGAATCAGAGGCTCTGATGCGCGATTGCCACACCTAGACAGCGACTAGTGTGCCGTATTGCAGAAACTCGCTAGCGCGCGGGGACTCTGTAAGGCGCCATGCGGCTGAACAACCGATCCCGCAGGATCAGCGTGTGAAACAGAACAGCTCCAAAATGGGCGATGAACGCGAGGAATAAGAGGTAGGCGAGAACCGTGTGCGCCTTCCGCAATGCCGCGTACAACATCACGCTATGCGGAAGAATCGGGAAAAGCTGCAGCGACCCATACAACACGATCGGATAGCGCGCCGCAGACAACATCCCCCAGCCGACGAGCGGTTGCACAAACAGCAACGTGTACAGCAAGATTTCCGACTCGTGTGCAATGAAACGCTCCTGCGACGACATCGTTGCAGGAAAACGAGGCATGGTGCTGAACTGCCGGTTCACAAACCGGATCACCACTAGAATCAGGATCAGGATCCCCAATGGGCGATGTATTGATACCAGCCAGTGGTAGTCGGCGAGCGACGCGACCATCGCAACACCAATGCCGAGCATGGTCAGCACCATCGCGGCCATCAACCAATGAAAAAACCGCATGGAAACTGTGAATTGCTGCTGGTTCGTCGTCATCCTGACACTCACTTTTGCACTTCTGAAGGCGTGATCGCGCTCGGCTCCTTCTTCTCGCCGGCTCGTCTCGTAAACGATTGCGAATAAACCGCCGATCGAGCGCTGAGCAGCGGATCGTCGGACGGTGCAATGCCGACCGGCAACACCAACGGATCGAAGTTGATGTCGCGACAGTTTCCAGGCGCCTCGGCCTCGACTTGGTCGAGCGTCAGCGTACCCGCGTCGACGTGCTCTCGATCTTCCGGCCAGGGGAGCGTCGCGTCGTCGGTAGGGTCGCCGGGTTGTCCAACCGTGAGGACCAGTCGCCACTGCACGGGCCCGCTATGAATCCGCGCGATGAAGTCGTCGAAGAGATAGTTTTTCTCGGGATTGGCGGATTGAGCCGGATCTTCAGGCTTAAACGCATCCACCGGCACCATCGACCATCGAACCGGCGTCGAGACGTCGGCCGCGTTGATGAACCAGAACGCATTGAGGCCGTTGAAAGTGCTGTTGTCGAATCCCGAGGAAAATGGTTTGGCTTTGATGATCGTTAGAGCTCGCGCACTCTCAGGATGGGCGGCGAAAAATGCCTTCAGCTTTTCGGGATCCGGCTTGCCCGTCGCCGGGTCCGGCTTCGACGCCAGCAGTTGGTCGTAGAATCCCTGAGCGGTGCTGACCGCGAACACGGGGATATCAACCATTGCCGTCCGCAACTCTTCCCCATTGCCTGGTGTGAAGTCGAGTCCCATTCCGCGCACGGACGCCGGGCTGTCGGACACAAAGGGATTGCCACCGGGTAGCGAGAAGCGGCCGATGACCGGCACGCGGCCGGTCTGGAACACAACGGCCTTAGAGAGGCGCGCTCCTTGGCCATTGCTGTCGAAGTACCCGGTGACGCACATGCCTTTGGCATGATTGCGACGGAAACCGGAGTGGATTCCGAAAACCTCTTCAAAACCGTTGACGAACCGCGCAGGTGTTAGTTCATGCGGATTGAACCAGCCTCCCAAATAAAGAAACCCTGCGACGACGCATAGGATGACAACGCCGATGCCCGCCAATCGCGCCAGTGTGCTGGATAGGCTCAGGGGAGCGGGCTGATTTTCCGTCGATGGGGTCGCGTCACTTGGCATTGCCGTCTCTCCAATGCCTGCTTGCCGATCAACATGTTACAAACCCGGACGACCGTAGCCGGAATTCCGCTTTATCCGGAATGTCCGTTTTGACGCTCCAACCCTTTTTTCATAGCCCCGTTCCAAGCTGTGAGGCAAGCGATCGTGCCCCTCGCTCTCGGTTCTCCTCCAGCACATCTGTGCCCGATTTGTAGGTGCGTTTCACCATCGCCCTTTTTGCTCGCGCGACTTGAGGGTGAGTTCAATCGTTCGCCAGCCGCCGTCTTGAATTACCGAAATCTCGCTCCCGAGTCATTTGATTACCCGGCCCTGCGCATAATGCCGGCGCTCTGGTAGAATGCGCCAATGGCTGAAGGTCAGCCGCGAATTACCACCGCAGGCACGCGCGCCGCCGCCGTCTATGCACTGATGATCGGCGCGCTGGTCCTTTTCTATTTGTGGATTCGCTCGTACGGCGAGACGCTGGGCGCCCCCGCCCCTGCGGGGAATAACGTCTTCGGCTCTGGCGCATCGCTTGCCAATGAGGGCGGCCTGCTGCACGTTCTGCTCGCGCTGGTGGTGGTGATTGCGACCGCGCGCGCGATGGGCTGGATCTTCCGCAGTGCCAATCAGCCGCAGGTGGTAGGCGAAATTCTCGCCGGCGTCGTGCTCGGGCCTTCGCTCGTCGGGCGTCTCGCGCCGGGCGCCGAAGGATATCTTTTCCCCGTTACGGTGGGGCCGTTTCTCAATATCATCGCGCAAGTCGGCGTCATCCTTTATATGTTCCTGGTCGGACTCGAGCTCGACCCCGCGCTGCTTCGCAAGCGCGGCCACACGACCGTCGCGATTTCTCACGCGAGCATCATCACGCCGTTTCTGCTCGGCGCGACGATTGCGCTTTATCTTTATCCGAAGTTGTCGACCAGCGACGTGCCATTCACGTGCTTTTCGCTGTTCCTGGGCGTCTCGATGTCGGTGACGGCGTTTCCGGTGCTCGCGAGAATCCTGACCGATCGCGGAATTCACAAGACCCGCATGGGCGCGATCGCGCTGACCTGCGCCGCCGTCGACGACGTGACCGCGTGGTGCATGCTGGCCTTCGTGGTCAGCGTGGCGCGGGCACAGGCGACGGGCGCGCTGGCGACCATCGCGATGGCGCTCGGATTCATTGTGCTGATGATCGCCGTCGTGCGGCCCGCGATGGTCCGCCTCTCGCTGCTCTATGGAAACCGCGGGCGGCTGACGCAGGGCGTGATGGCGTCGATATTTATCGCGCTGCTGATCTCCGCGTCTGCCACCGAACTGATCGGCATCCACGCCGTGTTCGGCGCGTTCGCGCTCGGCGCCGTGATTCCGCACGACAGCGGGATGGCACGCGAGCTGACCGACCGCCTCGAAGACATCGTGATCGTGCTGCTGCTGCCCGCATTCTTCGCCTACACTGGCCTGCGCACGCAGATCGGGCTGGTCAGCGGATACGAGCAATGGATGATGTGCGCGCTGATCATCGCCCTCGCGTCGCTGGGCAAGTTCGGCGGCAGCGCCGTCGCGGCGCGAATCACGGGTCTGGACTGGCGCGACTCGTCGGCGCTGGGCGTCTTGATGAATACGCGCGGCCTGATGGAACTCATTGTGCTGAATATCGGGCTCGAGATGAACGTCATCTCGCCGACCCTGTTCGCGATGCTCGTGATCATGGCGCTGGTCACCACTTTTGCGACCACGCCGATTCTGCATCTGATCACGCGCCGTCAAGGCGCGGAGATCGAGCCGTTTCCGGAGCTCGGCACGTTCTCGCCCGAGCCTGCCGTCGCGCCGCAAGCCGCTCCGATTCGCGCACCGCATCCCGCGCCACGGCCTGCCCAGCCTCCGCCGCGCCCGATACTCGTCGGCACCGAGCACAGCGCCATCCTGGTGCCGGTCTCGAATCCGGAGGGCGTGGCCGTGCTGGTCGAGCTGGCGCTGGCCGCGACCCCGCACGACGCACCGCCGCCGCGCGTGCTCGCACTGGTGAAAACTCCGCCGGGCGGTGTGCGATCGGGACTGCGCGAGGCCGACCAGCGCGTGCCGCCCCGCTCTCCCGCGCTGGCGGCTGCCATGGATCTCGCGCTCGCGCGCGGCAGCATCATCACGCCGCAGGCTGTGTGGACGACCAATCCCGCGACGGACATCCTGGCGTTCGCCAATCAGCCACAAATCGGATGGCTGCTGCTCGGATCGCATCGCGCGGTCTTCGGTTCCGATTTCATGGGCGGCGTGGTCCGCGAAATTCTCGACAAGGCGCGCGCCCTGCCGGTTCACGTCGCGGTTGTGATTCACGGCGGCGAACGCCCGCTGGACCGGGTGTTTGCGGTGGTGGACCGCGGCACGCATGGACGCGCGGCGCTCGACCTCGCGCTGCGAGTGGCGATGCGCAAGAAATCCGGCCTGCACGCCGTGCTGGTGCCTGACGACGGAAGCGGCGAAGATACCGAACTGCTCGATCTGATTCGCGACGCCGGCCGCGCGCTGGGGCGCCGCCTCCACACCGACGTGCTCAGCGCCCCGACCGCCGCGCAACTGGCGCGTCAAACGCCCGGCGGCCTGGTCGTCATCGCCACCAACCTCGCCGACAAGGTAGGACTCTCGCCCGAAGATCTAACCGATCCCAAACGATGCGTCGTGGTCGTACAAGGCTCAGACAGCGCCCCCGCCCGCCTCGGCGCCCGCACAATAGAGCATCATCGAAGCGTCAAGCCTTAGCCGGTGCGGTTTCGCGGGCTAGCTGCTCGCCGGTCTTTCGCTCGACGCCGAGCCAGTTATAGAAGAAGCCGCCGACCGCGGCACCGGCTATCGGGGCGACCCAGAAAAGCCACAGCTGCTCGAGCGCCCATCCGCCGACGAACAGCGCAGGGCCGGTGCTGCGCGCGGGATTCACCGAAGTGTTGTCCACCGGGATGCTGATCAAATGAATCAGCGTCAGAACGAGCCCGATCGGAATCGGCGCGAAGCCGACGGCGACACGCTTGTCGGTCGAGCCGAGGATAACGATCAGGAACATGAAGGTCAGCACGAATTCAGCAACGAAGGCCGCGCCAAGACTATAGCCGCCCGGCGAATGAACGCCGTATCCGTTGGACGCGAACCCGGCGCTGAGATCGAACCCCGGACCGCCGCTGGCGATTACGTAGAGTACGGAAGACGCGAGGATTGCGCCAATCACTTGCGCGATGATGTAGGTTGGGACCTCGCGCCCCGGGAATCGCTTGCCGGCCCACAACCCGATCGTAACTGCGGGATTGATATGGCATCCCGAGATCGATCCGATCGTGAACGCCATCGTCAGCAGCGTGAGTCCGAACGCGAACGCCACTCCCAGGAATCCGATTCCGGTCTTCGGAAAGCCGGCTGCAAGCACGGCACTGCCGCATCCGCCGAAAACCAGCCAGAAAGTGCCGATCAACTCCGCTGCGAATCGCCGCGACATGCTCATAGCCGGCCTCCCCGAATCAAGACATCAGATTGGTTCAGCCGTATCGCGGCGCGCAGTTAAACGCAACTCATCCGAATCAAATCGCTACTTCTTGATCGCCTCGACATCGATTGAAATCGCGACCGCGTCGCCGACCATCACGCCGCCCGCCTCCAGCGCCTTGTTCCAAGTGAGGCCGAAATCGCTGCGATTGATTTTCGCCGTCGCCGACGCGCCCGCGCGCGTGTGACCCATCACCTGAATCGGCGGCCCGGATCCTTCGACGTCGAGCACCACCGGCTTGGTCACGCCGTGCAGCGTCAGGTCGCCCGTCACCTTCCACTTGTTCGGCCCCGCGGCTTCCACCTTGGTGGATTTGAACGTAATCGTCGGGTACTTCGCGACGTCGAGAAAGTCGGGACTCTTGAGATGCATATCGCGCTTCTCGACCCGCGTGTCGACCGACGACGCGTCGATAGTCGCGTCGATTTGTGCCGACGCCGCATCGCTGCCATTGGCGGTGATCGTGCCCGCGGTCTTCTGGAACTGCCCCTTCACGTTCGAGATCATCATGTGACGCACGGTGAACTCGACGTTGGTATGCGCGGGATCGATTTGCCAGGTGTCGGCACGCGCAAGAACTGGAAGCGCGACCACGATTGCGAGCGCGATTGCCGATTTCGAAATCCAGGACTTCATTTGGGGCTCCTTGAGTTGAAGGGTTAGCGTATTGAACACGCGAAGTGGGTGTCCGGCAAGGGGTAAATCACGCGGGCGCCGCGTCCATCCCGACCGACTTGAGCCGCGTCAGCAGCACGATACCGCTCAACATCGTGATCGCGCCGCAAATCACCACCGCCTGCATCGGCCCCAGATGCGAGCCCATGTAGCCGACCTCGAGCGCGCCGACCGGCGTCATCCCGACGGCCGCAAGCTGATAGGTGCTCATCACGCGGCCGCGCAAATCGTCGTTTACAAACATCTGCACCAGCGTGTTGTTGCTCGCTCTGAAGTTGGTCAGCCCCGCGCCGATCACGAACTGCGCGGCCAGTGACAGCGCAAACGAGCGCGACATACCGAACACCGCGATTCCCACCGCCGACAGAAAAAGCCCGACCAGCAGATTGTTCCTCATCCCCCGCGTCGACACGCGCGAGGCCAGCGTCGCCGCGCCGACCACCGACCCCAATCCCTGTATCGCGACCAGGAATCCGTAAGTCCGCGCGTCGCCGTGCAGCACGTTCTTAGCGAACAGCGGAACCAGCACCAGGTACTGGTAGCCGAAGCCGTTGGTGACCGCGGCCAGCGCCATCTGGTAGAAGATCGGCCGGTTGCTCCATACGTACGCAAGTCCCTCGCGCAGTTGATGAATCATGCGCGCGCCGGCGCCGGCAATCACCCGCGCCGGAATTTCCATCTGGGTCAGGCTCCAGATAACGGCGAGGAAACTCACGCCGTTCAGGAAAAAACACGTTCCGATGCCGAGCCACGCGATCAGCAATCCCGCCGCCGCCGGACCGAGCATGCGCGCGCTGTTGAACATCATCGAGTTGAGCGCGATTGCGTTGGCCAGATCGTCGTAGCCCACCATCTCGACCACGAACGACTGGCGCCCCGGCATGTCAAACGAGCCGACGGTACCGTTGAATGCCGCCAGCAGAATCACGTACTCGACCCGGACGGCGCCGGTCCACGTCAGCGCCGCGAGCGTAAACGCGCTCAGCATCAGCAGGATTTGTGTGACGATTATCAGACGGCGGCGATCGATGCGATCAACCACTACGCCGGCGAACAAGCCGACCAAAAGAATCGGCGTGAACTGCGCGAACGAGACCACGCCAAGCATCTGCGCCGAGTTCGTCAGCTTCAGCACCAGCCACGCCTGCGCGGCGCTTTGCATCCAGGTGCCGGCCAGCGAGATCAGCTGACCGAAAAAATATAGGCGATAGTTGCGATGCCGCAGCGCGCGAAACGCGCCGCGACGCTCGCTTGAATCTTCACTTGGCGGTTGGAGCTGGTCGGGCTGGCCGGTCTCCACCACGGGCGCTGCGTCAATCTCAGGCACGGCGCGCCGATTTGTTGGTGAACGCCGCGATCCGCTCGCGCATATCGGGACCGACGCCCGCGTTTCGATACACTTCATGCGCCAGGCCCGCGCCCAGCGGCGAGCCGTCGGTCTCGATCAGCAGGCGCTTGTTCGCGCGATGACTGAACCATGAATTGGCCAGGATTGTGTCTGCCAGTGCGCGCAGTTCCCGGTCGAACGAATCGTCGGGGACGCAAATGTTCACGAGGCCCATCGCGGCCGCCTCGATGCCGGTGTAAGTGCGGCACGTCAGCATCATCTCGCGCGCCTTGGACGGACCGACGCGCCGCGGCAGCCGCTGGCTCATCCCCCAGATAGGAGTCAGCGCCCATCGCGCGTGAGTGTCGGCGAATTTTGCGGATTCGGCCGCGACGATCAGATCGCCCGCCAGCGCCAATTCGAGCGCGCCCGTGTAGCAATGTCCATGCACCGCGGAAATGACGGGCTGCGGAAGATCGGCGAGCCGCTCAATCGTCTCGGACTGAAAATTCGGCTTCGGCGGCCGCTCGCCCTTGGCGATATCGGCGAGATCGTGCCCGGCGGAGAAGCATTTGCCCGCGCCGCGCACGACCACCAGCCCGACGCGCTCGGTCTCGCGCGCAATCTGGTCAACGTGCGCGCGCAATTCGACAAACATCTCGACGTTGAGCGAGTTGAGTTTCTCGGGGCGATTGAGCGTGAGCGTGGCGAGACCGTCACGGTCTTCGCGAAGCACTAATCCAGCCATGATGTCCTCCGATCGATATCGGAGACTACCGAGCACCGTTCAGGTTCGCAAATATACGAGTCCGAAATTCTTTTTCTTTCCTCTCCCTTTGAGGGAGAGCGACTGTGTTGAGAGTCAAGGGAGCGGCATCATCCGCGCCACCCTCCAAAGGTGTTTGAGAGGGTGGCGCGGATGATGCCTTATGAGTCAGGCGACGACGGCGCATGGCGGCCTCCAGGGCGAATTGGTTTTGAGCATCGCGTTGAGGATGACCAGCAGCTTGCGCATGGCCGCGATGATGGCGACCTTGGCCGGTTTACCGGCCGCCCGCAGCCGGCGATAAAAGCTGCGCAGCACCGGGTTGCAGCGAATCGCAGACAGGGTGGCCATATACAGGGCGCTGCGCACCTCGGCGCGGCCGCCGAAGATCGGGCTGCGCCCGCGCCACTCACCGCTTTGATGGTCATACGGTGCGACTCCGACCAGCGCTGCGACCTGCTTGGGCCCGAGCAGTCCCAGCTCCGGCAGCCGGCTGACCAGGATCGCGCAGGTCACCGGCCCCAGTCCCGGCACCTGCTCGAGTTGCGCGCAGCGCTGCGCCAGGCGCGGATTGTCCCGCAGCCGTTGTTCGATCTGATGGTCGATCGCACCGAGCTCGCGCTCCAGCGCCCGGACCATGCGCTTGATGCTGGACCGCACTGAGCGCGGCGCCTGCTGCACCCGGGTGCGTTCCGCCGCCAGCATCTTGATTACTTGCCGCCGGCGTACGGCCAGGGCCTTGAGTTCTTCATCCGCCGCCTCCGGCGGAGGCAGCGCTTGGGGCTGCATGCGCAAGCCAAACTCACATAGCCCACGCGCGTCGAGCTGATCGGTTTTTGCCAATTGCCGATTAGCTTGGGCGAAGTGATAGGCGACGCGCGGATTGATTAGCGCGGTCGGCATCCCCGCCGCCCACAGCGCCAGATAGGCCGGGCGCTCATAGCCACCCGAAGCTTCCAGCACCGCCAGCGCGGCGCCGCTTGGCCGCAGCCGCGCCAGCAACTCGCTTATCCCGTCCTCGTTGTTCGCAACGCTGAAGCCGCCGCCGTCGGACAACGCTACTTCCAGCGTGCGCTTGCTCACATCGATCCCAACCACCACCACCGCTGCTTGCATCCTACCGCCTCCACTGCTGCTTCCGGCACCGCCCATCCTTGCGCGATTCGGGCTCTGCGCCGTGCGCCGCCCCAGCGACTGTTCGGGCTCTTGGCCGGAGTTATGGGCGCGGCGACCACGCTCTCCCTCGGTCTCTATCGACCCAGGCCGAATCGGCCTACCGCGCCCTCGTCCTACTCCATCTTCGGACTTTGATCGCAACATACAAGGATGAAGGTGAGGGTCCGATTACAGCGCGCGATTTTTTTCGCGCGCGATTCAGGATTCTGCATCTCCCCCGAACGCTGGCCGAGTGACTAATCATCTGCAATAAATGAACAGGCATCGCTCGGAGGAAATATATGATCCAGGTAACAGAGTTGGGCTACATGGGACTCGGCGTCAAAGATCTCGACGCATGGAAAAATTTCGCGACCGCGATCGTCGGCTTTGAACTCGCCGATGAAGGCGAGCACGATCGATGCTACCTGCGGATGGACTATCTCCATCATCGGCTCGTATTGCATGCCGACGGCAGCGACGACCTCGCATACCTCGGCTTGCGCGTCGCCGGCGCCGACGAATTCGCGCAGATGCAAAGTCAGCTGTCCGAGGCGGGGATAAAGTTCCGCGTCGGTTCCGAGGACGAAGCCGCCGAGCGTCGCGTGCTCGAAGTCCTCAAGCTCGACGACCCCGACGGCAATCCCGTCGAGATCTTTCACGGCCCGCTGATGCAATTCAGCAAGCCGTTTCATCCCGGCCGCGCGATGCATGGCCGCTTCAAGACCGGGGTCGGCGGACTCGGCCACTGCATCGTGCGCGAGGGCGACGTCGATGCCGCCCAGCGCTTCTATGCCCACCTCGGAATGCGCGGGGGCGTCGAGTACATGTTTCGCGCTGGCAAGCGCACCTTCGGGCTCGTCTTCATGGACTGCAACGAACGCGATCACTCCGTCGCCTTCGGCATCCCGGGCGGCGATCGCCGGCTCAACCACATCATGCTCGAAGTCGACAACCTCGACGACGTCGGCATGACCTACGACCTGGTCCGCAAAAACAATATCCCGGTGACTATCACGCCCGGCAAGCACTCCAACGATCACATGTTCTCATTCTATTTCCGCAACCCGTCGGGCTGGAACTTCGAATACGGATGGGGCGCGCGGCCGGCAACCTACCAGTCGGAGTACTTTGAAGGCGACATCTACGGCCATCAATTCGAAGCCGGGCCCTCCGACATGGATCATGAGAAGAAATAGGTCGTCCGATAGGGGGTGAACTTTTAAGCCTTATGGGGCACCGCTGATCGTGCTAACTAGTAGAGCTATGGTCATCGACCACAGTGCTATTCGTTTGCCCAATCGCGTGACAAGCCGCGTTGGGACTTCCTCGGCGAGAGAAACAACTTTTGACGGAACGAAACTACCGGTAGTGGTGCGCACCTCTCAGAACCACAGCCCAGTGTGGTTTTCGCCTTTTTGTCGAAACTTCAATTATACAAAAAATCGCGCTTTTCGCGCGGAACTCGCCCTTGAATCCGTCTAACGGACCGATTAACACCAGACATGCCTATGGAAAATCTTGAAACCTTTCGTAAAGAAACGCGCGCGTGGCTCGAGGCCAACTGTCCCGCCGAGATGCGCCGCCCGATGCAAACCGAAGAGGACTATTGCTGGGGCGGCCGGCATTGGAAATTTAATTCCGACGCGCAGCGCCAATGGCTCGAGCGCATGGCACAGAAGGGCTGGACGGTGCCGGAGTGGCCGCGCGAGTACGGTGGCGGCGGACTCTCGCGCGACGAGGCCAAAATCCTGCGCCAGGAAATGCGCGCGCTTAACTGCCGCTCGCCGCTCGACAGCTTCGGCATCTGGATGCTCGGTCCCGCGCTGCTCAAATATGGTTCCGAAGAACAGAAGCGCGAGCATCTGCCGAAAATCGCGCGCGGCGAGATTCGATGGTGCCAGGGATATTCGGAACCCGGCTCGGGCTCCGACCTCGCGTCGCTGCAAACCCGCGCCGAGGACAAGGGCGACCAGTTTCTCGTCAACGGCTCGAAGATCTGGACCTCATACGCGGACAAGGCGGACTGGATTTTCTGCCTGGTGCGCACCGACCCGAACGCACCCAAGCACGAAGGCATCAGCTTTATCCTGTTCGACATGGAAAGCGCGGGCGTTTCGACCAAGCCGATCACTCTGATCTCAGGCGCGTCGCCGTTCTGCCAGACTTTCTTCGACGACGTGCTCGTGCCCAAGGCAAACCTGGTCGGCAAGCTCAACAAGGGATGGGACATCGCGAAGTATCTGCTCACGCATGAGCGCGACATGATTGGCGGGATGGGCGGCACGTCCGAAAATCGCTCGCTCGGGCAAATTGCGGCCGACACGGTCGGCGCCGACAACGGGATCCTTGCCGACACTGTGCTCCGCGGGCAGATCGCCGCCTTCGAGATCGACGCACTCGCTTTCCGCCTCACGATGGATCGCGCGGGCGACATGGCCAAGGTCGGGAATGCTCATCCCGCCGTATCTTCGCTGCTGAAATACTACGGCACCGAGCTCAACAAGCGCCGGATGGAACTGGTGATGTCGGCCGGCGGCACCGACGCGCTCGAATGGGAAGGCGAGCGCTCACGCGAAGGCCGCACCGCGCGCGCGTGGCTGCGTTCCAAGGCCAATTCGATCGAAGGCGGCACCAGCGAGGTTCAGCTCAACATCATCGCCAAACGAATTCTGGGCCTGCCCGGTGCGTAGAGAGTCGTCGAGCCTCTTCAGCCTGCCTCCACGGCGTTTGATGCCTCTACGGCGTTCGATTTTGAGTCTAAAAGAATGGCGCTAGTTCTCAACGACGAACAGACGATGCTGCGTGACAATGCGCGCGGCTTCCTAGCCAAAAATGCGCCCGTCGCGCATCTGCGCGCGCTGCGCGACACGCGCGACGCCGACGGCTTCTCGCGCGCGCTCTGGAAACAGTTCGTCGAGATGGGCTGGGCGGGAATTCTGGTCCCGCAGGACTACGGCGGCCTCGGACTCGGACACGTCGAGGCCGGAGTGGTAGCGGAGGAGATGGGACGCAATCTCACGCCCTCCCCTTTTCTTTCGACCGCGGTTCTGGCCGCGACCGCGATCGCTCGCGCGGGCACTGACAAACAGAAGAAACAATATCTGCCGCAAATCGTTGGCGGCGAATTGATCGTGACCTTAGCCGTCGACGAAACCGCAAAGCATCATCCGGAAAAAATCGCGATGACTGCCGCTCGTGCCGGCAACGCGTTCAAGCTCAACGGCGCCAAGACTTTCGTGATCGACGGGCATGTCGCGAATCTTCTGATCGTTGCCGCTCGCACCTCGGGCAAACCGGGCGATACGACCGGACTCACACTGTTCATCGTTGATGCGAGCGCGCCGGGCGTTCGCGTCGAGCGTACTGCGACCGTGGATTCGCACAACGCTGCACGCATCACGTTCGAAGACGTGAACGTCAGCGCCGACAACGTGCTCGGCAATGTCGACGCGGGCTGGGAGGTCCTCGAGGGCGCGCTCAACGTCGGCCGCGCCGTCGCGGCGGCCGAGATGGTCGGTGCCAGCGAGGAAGCATTCAGCCGAACGGTCGCCTATTTGAAAGAACGCAAACAATTCGGCCGCGCGATCGGCGAATTCCAGGCACTGCAGCATCGCGCCGCACATCTCTACTGCGAACTCGAGGTCACGCGCTCGACCGTGCTCAAGGCTCTGCAGACGCTCGACGATTCTTTCGACCGCGCCGGTCCAATAGTGTCGGTGGCGAAAGCCCGCGCCGGGCTCAGCGCCACGCTCGCCGTGAATGAAGCGGTGCAGATGCATGGCGGCATCGGGATGACCGACGAGTTCGACATCGGCTTGTTCATGAAGCGGGTCCGCGTCGCGAATGAACTGTTCGGCGATTCGAACTTTCATGCCGACCGCCTGGCTCGGCTCAACCGCTACTGAAAGTTCTGCACACATTCTTGCAAGGGGTACTCCGATGAGTGATCGAGACTCCGTGACGGCTGCGATCGTGGGCGCGGGCGAGATGGGCGCCGCGGTCGGCCGCCGGCTTCGCGAAGCCGGTGCGCGCGTAGTGACCTCGCTCGCCGGCCGCAGTGCGGACAGCGTCGCGCGCGTTCGCGACGCGGGCCTCGAGGTCGTCAACGACGACGATACGCTGGTGCGCGACGCGAATTTCGTTCTTTCGATCGTTCCACCCGGCGTCGCCGTCGAAGTAGCCGAGCGCGTTCGCGGTCCTCTCACCCGCGCGCACGCGAAGCCCGTCTTCGTCGAATGCAACGCGATTTCTCCCGCGACCTGCCGGCGCATCCACGACTTGCTCGGCGCGAGCACTTTCATCGACGCCGGCATCATCGGAGGACCGCCCGTCGCCGGCACTCAGGATCCCGCAAAGGGTCCGCGCTTTTACGCATCGGGTGCCGACGCTCGCATGCTGACGCGCCTGGCCGCCTTCGGTCTCGATATCGCAGTCCTCGACGGCCCGGTCGGCGCGGCTTCCGGATTGAAACTCTCTTACGCCGGATTGACCAAGGGCTTCACGGCGCTGTGCGCGACGATGCTGGCCGCCGCCGAACGCGAAGGCCTGGCTGACGCGTTGCGCGCGGAACTCGCGCGCAGTCAGCCAAGCTTTCTCACGCGCCTCGATCGCGCCGTTCCCGCGATGCGTCCGAAGGCGTACCGCTGGGTGGCCGAGATGCAGCAGATCGCGGAGTACGTCGGCGCCCCCGAAGACGGCGCGACGATCTATGAAGGCGCCGCCCTGCTTTATCAACGAATCGCCAACAACTATTAACCTATTCCTGCGTTCGCTTGGGCCACCCCTGTTCCGACCGCCGAGCCTGGCTGATTTTCACGTGGCGATGCTCGATTCCAAGGCACGACTGTTGCTGCTCTTAGACTGCGAGGGCATCGCGAACCCCCTCGCGGGAGTATTGGATTCAGAATGGGACGCTGCGAGACCGATATCGCCGACGACGAGATCAGCCGGCGCCAAGCCGCCGAGCACGAACTCGAAGCGCTGCGCGCTGAACTGGCCGAGCAAGTCGCCGCTCTCCATCAAGCCCAGGTCCGGCTCGAACAGGAAGTCGCTCAGCGCGACCGCGTCATAGCGGAAGGCGAGCTGACTGCGGCCAAGTTGCGGGAAAGTGAGCAGGCGCTGCGCGCTCTGTTCGATCAGAACCTCGATTCCATGATGATTCTCGATCTCGAAACCGGCAGATACATCGATGTGAACGAAGAGTACATCCGCAATAGCGGCTACAGCCGCGAAGAAATAATCGGGAAACGTTCGCGCGAAATCCGGTCATTCTCGATCGCCGAGGAGAACGAGCGCCTGGTCGCCGAGCTAAAGCGAGTCGGCCTGGTCAGGAACATGGAGGCAACTTTCCGCCGCAAAGACGGTGCCACTTATACTGGCCTGATCTCCGCGCTCAACCTGAAGCTCCGCGGACATTGGTGTTGCATCACGATCACTCGCGATATCGGCGCGCTCAAGGAGACGCAGCGCCAGCTGATCGATGCACGCGAGGCCGCGCTCGAGGCCTCGCGAGCCAAGTCTGATTTTCTCTCCAGCATGTCGCACGAGATTCGCACGCCGATGAACGCGGTGCTTGGAATGGCCGACGTGATGTCGGAAGGCGACTTGAGCGCAGAGCAACGCCGCTATCTGGATATCATCCGCAGCAACGGCGTCACCCTGCTCGATCTGATCAACGACATACTCGATCTCGCCAAAGTCGAGAGCGGGCAGCTCAGCTTCGAGGAAACGGCTTTCGAGATCCGCGAGCTGATCGACACCGTCGCCGCCACGATGGGGTTGCGCGCGCACGAGAAGCATCTGGAACTCGCCGGCCACGTCGCCTCCGAGGTGCCTCGCACCCTCATCGGCGACCCTCTGCGCCTGCGTCAGATCATTGTCAATTTGCTCAGCAACGCGGTTAAGTTCACGGCCAAGGGGGAAATCGTGCTCAGCGTCGAGATGGCGCGTCCGGATGCCGGCTCGGGTACCGCGTTGATTCGTTTTTCGGTGACCGATAGCGGCATCGGAATTTCTTCCGACAAAACCGAGTCGATCTTCAGCGCCTTCACGCAGGCCGATTCCTCGACGACCCGAAGATACGGCGGGACCGGGCTCGGTCTCACCATCGTCAAACGGCTCGTCGAGATGTACCGGGGCGAGATAGTCGTCGTCGGCGTGCCCGGCAAGGGCAGCACCTTCAGCTTCACAGCCGAATTCAGGACCCACACTGGCGATGCGGCGGTCGTGCCCGCCGCGAAGGTCAAGCTGGCCGGCATGCGGATGCTCGTCATCGATGACACTGCGGTCAACCGAATGATCCTGGAACAGGCGCTCATCTCGCGCGGCGTCCTGGTCACCTGTGTCGCGAGCGGCCAGGCCGCGCTTGACGAAATCGATCGCGCCGCGGCGGCAGGCGACTCGTATCGCGCGATATTGCTGGATTGCCGGATGCCCGCGATGGACGGGATCGAAGTGGCAGCTCGGATTCGGATTCGTGATCTGGCGCCCGCCAACCGTCCAATCATCTTGATGCTCACTTCGGACGACTTGAGCGAAACTATCGCGCGCGCTCGCGCAGTGGGCGTCGAAACTTACATGATCAAACCGATCAAGCGCGCCGATCTGTTCGAAGCGCTCGACCGTGCCCTTGGCGCCGCTGGAGCATCGACGCGCGCCGCCGCGCCTTCAGCCTACAAAGTGGCCGACTCGACACCTGCCGGCGCGTTCAACGAAGTGCGCCCTCTGAACATCCTGCTGACCGACGATTCGCGCGACAACCGGCTGTTGGTCCGCGCCTATTTCAACAAGATGCCATACACTATCGACGAAGCCGAAAACGGCGCCGTGGCCGTCGAGAGGTTTCAGACCGGTCTCTACGACCTGGTCCTGATGGACATCGAGATGCCCGTCATGGACGGCTATTCTGCGACTCGGGCGATGCGCGCGATCGAGCGGGAAACCGGACGCCGGCGCGTCCCCATCCTGGCACTTACCGCTTCCGTGCTCACCGAGGCGTTGAAGAAAGCACACGACGCGGGATGCGATGCGCACGTCGCCAAGCCCGTGAAAAAAGCCACCCTGCTGGCCGCCATTCACAAGGCGGTCGGCGATGCCGAAGCGTGCGACAACCGCCCGCGCGCATGAAGGTTACACGCTCATCCGTGGCGAATCGTTAATCAACGGCGGCTTGGGCGCCCGCCAGTTTGCGCGCGTCGTACTCCTGGCGATGAGGCCGCTGCCCACGGCTGGCGGTCTCACGACGTGGCAGCAAACGCGCTGAATTCATGATGAAGGTCAGCTCCGACGTGACGTGGATGAACGCCGCGAGCGGAGGACTCAGCAATCCGATCGCGGCCAGTGCGATTCCGACCGCGTCGACCGCGATCGTGCCCACGAAATTCTGGAAAATTATTTTCCGAGTCCATCGCGAGATCGCCAAAGTCTCGGCAAACTTCTCGAGATCGTTGCCGAGCAGGAGCACGTCGGCACTCTCGCGAGCGACGTCCGTACCTGAACCCATCGCGACCCCGACGCTCGCTTCCGCCAACGCCGGCGCGTCGTTGATTCCGTCGCCGACCATCGCGACCACGCGCCCACTTGCCACCAGGCTCTTGATTCGCGCGAGTTTCATCTCGGGCAGCAGGCCGGCCTCGATCGCGCCTATTCCCAGCGCCTGCCCAACGCTGCGTGCGACAGGTTCGGCGTCGCCGGTCAGAAGAATCGTGCGGATTCCCATGCGATCGAACGCTTCGATAGCGCGCTTCGCTTCGGACCGGATCGCATCTGCTATGACGATCGCGCCAAGGAACCGCCCTGCCCGCGCGACGAAGACCGCCGGCGCCGCGTCTAAATCCGCGGTGCTGAAAACGTCCACACCCCGCTCCGTCATCAGCGCGCGAGTGCCGACCACGATCGTCACGCCATCGACAGTCGCGGTAATTCCGCGTCCCGGCTGATAGTCGAACCCGTCCGGCTCCCGGATAATCAGGCCGTCCGCGAGCGCGTGCGCAACGATCGCTTTACCCAACGGATGCTCGGAGCGGATCTCCGCCGACGCGGCCGCCTCGATCACCTCCGTCAGCGAGGCGCCTGCGGCGGGAACCACGTTGGTCACCTCGGGCCGGCCAAAAGTGAGTGTGCCGGTCTTGTCGAGCACTACTGTGTCCACCCGCCCGAGCGTCTCAAGGTACAGTCCGCCCTTGATGATCGCGCCCAGGCGCGCGGATCGACCGATGCCGCCGAGTATCGCCAGCGGAGTTCCCGCCGCGATGCCGCATGCGCCGGCCACGATGATGACCGCGATGGTCGAGCGCGCGTCGCGAGTAATCGCGAACGTCAGTACTGCGGCCGTCAACGCGAAGTACACCAGGTACCCGGCCAATCGATCCGCCAGCCGTTGCACGGGAGCTTGCGAGCGTTGCGCGTGCTCGACCGCCTCGATGATCTTCCCGTAGCTGGTGTCGCGACCGATTCGATCAGCGCGAATCTCCAGCGCGCCCGACTGGTTGATCGTGCCGGCGTAAACGACTGCGCCGGGAAGCTTTTCAACCGCCATCCACTCGCCCGTGATCAGCGCCTCATCCACGTATGAATGGCCGCCGATCACCACGCCGTCCACCGGCGCCTGCGCGCCCGGATTGACGAGCACGCAATCGCCGACTATCAGCTCGTCGGCCGAGATCTCGCGTCCGCCGTCGCCGTGGCGCACGGTCACGGTCCGCGGAATGAAATCCAGCAAGTCGCGGATCGCGCGGCGGCCGCGGGAAACCGTCATGCCCTCGAGGACCTCGGCCACCAACACAAACAACGTGATGATGAGCGCGGTGAAATACTCCGAGATCGCGGCCGCGGCGACGATCGCGATTGCCATCGACAATTCCATCGTCATCCGGCGCGCGGCGATATGCTCGAACGCCTCTTCGAAGATTGGCCAGCCGCCAATCAAAACGCCGGCGACACCGATTACGCTGATATGCGGCACCGGCTCCCGTACATGAACCCGCACGGCGACGGCAGCCAGCGCCACCGCGACAATTCTAATGGCTTCGGTCCATCCGAAACTCGGTGCGCCGTCGTGCTCGTCAGTCCCGACGGAATCAGCTCGCGCCACCTGTTCCATACACGACACTGCTCCTACTTCAGATACGCCTGAACTACGTCGATCAGTTCCTGTGCGCCTCGAGCCCGGCTCCGATCGCGATCGCGATTCGGATCGGCGACGTGTGTCCGGATGTGTCCCTCGATAATCTCGGCCATCAGGCTGTTCATCGCGCCGCGCGCCGCGACCACCAGGTGCAGCACGCTGGCGCATCCCTTCTCGTCTTCGAGTGCCCGCTCGACGGCTTCGATCTGACCGCGGACGCGGCGCACGCGATGGAGCAGCTTGGCTTTTTCCTGGATCGTATGACTCATCGATGGAACCTCAAATGATTATACCGTAGGGGGTATAGTATGTACCAGAAATACGACCCCAATCAACCAGGCATTGCAATCCGCTCTCAGAGCGAGTTCAGCACGGATGCGAAGCGGCGGATGCCTTCCGTGATTTGCTTTTCCGGCAGCGACGCGTAGCCCAGCAGCAGCCCGACCTGCTTCGGCGGGTTCAGATAGAACGGCGCCACCGGGTACACGCCGACGCCGGCGCGCGCTGCCCGCATCAGCAACTCGCGCGCTCTCGACGCGGGCAAGTCGCGGATCCACAGCATCAGATGAAGTCCGGCATTGATGCCCGAGATCACGGCGCGTGCGCCCAGGTGACGCTCGATCGCGTCGAGCATCGCGGCACGGCGCCGTGAATTGCGCGTGCGCGTTCGATGCAGATGCCGTTCGAAGTGGCCTTCGCGAATGAAATCCACCAGTGCGGCCTGCATGAGAGTAGGACCGCCGGTGTCCATCAGCGCCTTGACCGAGCGGATCGGCTCGACCAGCCGCTCCGGAAGAATCATGTATCCCAGCCGGATCGACGGGAACATCACTTTCGAGAACGTCGCCGCGTATAGCACGCATCCGCTGTTATCGAGCGCGGCGAGTGCCTCGATGGGCCGGGCCCGAGTAGCGATACTCGCTGTCGTAGTCGTCCTCGAAGACGCAGGCGCCGGAACGCCGCGCCCACGCCAGCAGCTCGAGCCGTCGTCCCAGCGGCATCACCGCGCCAGTGGGAAACTGATGCGAGGGAGTCACGATGGCGAGGCGGCTGAGCGCGCGCCGATCCGCGAGTTCGCCGGTGCGCAGCCCATGCTCGTCCACCGCGATCGTTTCGATCTTCGCGCCCGCCGCTCTCATCACGGTGCGCGCCCCACGATAGTGCGGTTCTTCCATCAACACGACGTCGCCGGGATCGACGAGCACGCGCGCCGCCAGGTCAAGCGCCTGTTGCGAGCCGTTGACCACCAAGACTTGTTCCGGGGTGCATGCAATCGCGCGCGCGCGGCTGGCGTACTCGGCGATCGCCTCACGCAGCGCGGGCAATCCTTCGGGCGGCCCGTAGTCGAGATCGCGAATCGTGACCCGCCGCGCCCGCCGCGCAACCAGCCGGCACCATGTTTCGTGCGGGAAATCGGTGAACGACGGCGGACCGTACCGAAAATCATACGACAGCACGTCGCGCCGCGGCTCCCACGTGAACTGCAGACCACCCGATGCCTCGCGCACGCGGCGTGCATACGCCGACAGATGCACGGGCGAGGGCGTCCGCGCTTCTGCTTTTGCTGTCCGCCGGCGCCCGGCGAAAGTCGTCAGATGGTGCGGCAGTTCGCGCGCGACAAACGTGCCCGCGCCCATCCTGGCCGTCAGGTAGCCTTCGTCGAGCAGTTGTCGATACGCCATTATCGCGACGTTGCGCGAAACTCCCAATTCGAGCGCAAGGTCGCGCGTGGCAGGTACGCGCGCGGCCGCCGCCAGGCGCCCGTTGAGAATATTGCCTCTCAGCGCCCGGTAGATCTGATCGTACAGAGCGCCGTCCCCATCGAGCTTCAGGAACATCCGCGCACCTCTCGAAAATGACCGTACTACGCATGCATCGACGGAGAAAGTGGATCCTTAATTAATTCCTAAAGTGGAACTATCAGGAGTCCACTCGCGTCCGCCCGCGAGCGCATGATGCTCCATGGACGCAATCGAACAAATCAGCCGCGACATGCTTCCATTCGCGAAGCTGCTCGGAATCAGGTTCCTGACCGCGACCCCGGAATTCGTGACGGCGGAGATGAAAGTTCGCGAGGACATGTGCACGCGTCCCGCGGTACTGCATGGCGGCGCGATGATGGCGCTCGCGGATACGCTCGGCGCCTGCGCGACGTCGCTGAATCTGCGCGATGGCGCGACCACCACCACGCTCGAATCGAAGACCAACTTCATTGCGCCCGCGATGGCCGGCACCACTGTGCGTGCGGAGTGCCTCGCGATTCATCGTGGCCGGCGCACGATGGTCTGGCAGACGCGGGTCACGTCGGAGAACGGCAAGCTGCTCGCGATAGTCACGCAAACGCAGATGGTCATCTCGAGCGAGCCCAAAAAATGATCGCAAACGTTTAGCATGGAATGGATGAAGACGATGAAGCTCTATTACTCGCCGCTCAGCGTGTACAGCGCCAAACCGAGAATCGCGATGTTCGAAAAGGCAATCGCGCACGAGACCCGGCTCGTCAACTGGACGCCCGCCACCGGATGGATCAAGCCCGAGGAACTGCCGCGCCTCAATCCCAAGGCGCAGATTCCGGTGGTCGTCGACGGCGACGCCGTGATTTCCGACTCGACCATCATCCTCGAATACCTCGACGAGCGCGTTCCCAAGACGCCGCTGTTCCCCACCGGCGCCGCCGAGCGCGCGCGATGCAGAATCCTCGAGGATCTCGGCGACACTCTCCTCGCGCCCAACCTCGGCGTGCTAGTGCGTGAGGTGCTGTTGAAGCCCGACGCTTCGGCGCGAGATACCGCCGCGATGGCGCAAACCAAGGCCGAGCTTGCGCGCCAGTATCAGCGACTCGATCGCGAGCTCGCGACGCGCGAGTATCTGTGCGGCAATTTCAGCGTCGCCGACATCTCGTGCTTCTCGCCTATCAACATCGCGTCCTTGATGGAGGGCGCGCCGTCGCCGGAGTTCGCCAACCTGTCGAGCTGGCTGTCGCGGATGCGCAATCGCCCGAGCGTGTCGCGCTACCTGGCCGAGTTCGCCGACGCTACCGCGCCGCTGCGAGCATCGGCCCCGGCAGCCGCCGCTCACGCATAGTGATACCGGAGGTTGCCCCGACGCCGCCGCCGTTCAATGATCCAATGCCTATGGCGGCTCTCCTTGTCGATGGACCAGAGACGGCGGCGAAATCTTTCTTGTTTGCGCATGGCGCCGGAGCGCCGATGGATTCGCCGTTCATGCAGCGCGTCGCCGAAGGAGTCGCAGCGTCCGGCGTTCGGGTGATCCGCTTCGAATTTCCATACATGCAACGGCGGAGGGAAACCGGCAAGGGCCGCGCGCCGGATCCTCCGCGCGTTCTGGTGCAATCTTTCCGCGAGATGATCGACGCGCAAGGTGACGGACGCCGCCTAGCGATCGGCGGTAAATCGATGGGCGGGCGGATCGCGAGCATGGTCGCGGATGACGCCGCCGTTCTCGGCGTCGTTTGCCTCGGCTACCCGTTTCATCCGCCGGGCAAGCCCGAGAAAATTCGGACTAAGCATCTCGAAACTCTGCGGACGCCGACGTTGATACTTCAGGGCACGCGCGATACCTTCGGCCGCCCCGAAGAAGTCGCCGGTTACAACCTATCGCCCGCGATCCGCGTCGAGTGGCTCGACGATGGCGACCACTCCTTCAAGCCGCGTGCTCGCAGCGGCCGCACCGAAGCTGACAATGTCCGCGCGGCTATAGCACTCGTCGCCGAGTTCATAGCCACCCTTGAGGGCGGCTAGTTGTTCTCAGTCCGATTCGGCCCGGAATCCCTGGAAGACACTCTGGCGCGATCGACGCTGTAATGCTGCGTCTCATTCCGCTCGGCGCTGGCGCGATACTGATTGCGATCGCGATCTACGTCAGCCCGCGCTGCGTTGCGAGGACCTACATAGTAGGTATTTCCATATCTCTGCGGATATGAATATCCAGTGCGGTAACCACTGTAAGGATAGGAGCTTCCATAGCTGCTATAACTGCTGTTGTAGCCGTTCGAATAATAACCTCCGCCTCCGCCGCCATAACATCCGGCCGCGACGGTCGCAATCAGGACTCCGCCCAATGTCATTACCAATGTTCGTGACTTAGTCGCTTTCATATACCTACCTCTAGGATTCGCGAGCGTCCTTGATGGACGCTTCTGTTTTTGATGAGGTCCCGCGGGCCTTTCGTGCTTCGATCTTCGCGGCTTCTGTCGCTGCCGCGTTTGCACGATCGGATCCACCGTCGCCGTAGTGCCATACATGGAGACTGTCAGTATCTCCGATTTCGCCGCGCGTCGACGCGTAGTTGTCAGTCCATTCCGGATGATGCGAAATGACCCAGTTGTGCTGGTTCTGCAGCCACCAGCCGGCGTCATGCCATTGCTGGTGATTGTCATAGTCGCCCCACGCCTTCTGCCACGGCCTCGCCGAGGCCGGTGCTGCCAGTGTCACGATCATTGCGCCAACCGCAGCGGCCGCAGCCAGAGTGTTCCGGAAAGAACGGAAACGAGGTCGTCCCATTGGGGTCTCCCTCAAGCCTTCGTGTCTCACAATTGAGGTTGGTCTAGCGGAGCGTGGTCAAAGGCGAGCAGAAGGGCCACAGGTCGGGCTGGATCAAAGTCGGGCTCGATTCGTTTTAGGATTCCGACGAATCCAAGTTTATCTCTATTACTAGAATCATGTCAAATTAGCTCGGCTAATTAGCTAATGAGTATATAGTGAGTATAGCCAGTCTCGATGGCTTTTCAGATTGACCACTATCGCTGGAGTAATAAGTTAGCCGGGATTCGGCGTTATCGAAAATGGACGGGTGCTCGAGTCAGGTTCTCACCAGCAGTTGATCGCGCATGAAGGACGCTACGCCGTCTGGCGCTCAGCACAAAACCCTCAGTGAACGCCCTCCTGAAGAAATGATCTGATCATTTTGCTCAGCTTCGTGTGAAGGATGTCGAACGGATGGCTATCGATTCTGGCAAAGTCCCGACGTGCAGCCTTGTTTGAAGCCGGCCTCGCGATAGGTTCCTAGGTGGTCGAACTCGCCGCGCGCAGTTGGAGTAGCGATCAGCGGCAGGCGGCTCGGGTTGCGGCTGCAATTGCGCCGATGTGCTCGGGGTTAACGAAGCCCCACACTTCCTTGGGCGTGCGGCCGTTGACCAGGTCACGCCGGTAGCTGAAGCAACCCAGGTACAGCGGCCGTATGTACATTACCGCCTCGAGCCGCTCGAGCTCGTCGTCGGTCAACTCGACGTGCTGGCGGTACGCGCCTACGGCCAGATTGATCCAGTCCGCGTTGCGCCAGGTGCCCCACATAAGCCACGCAAAGTCCGCCAGGCGCGGGCCGCGCCCGGCCGCCTTCCAGTTGATCGCCACCGGCCCTTGCTCGGCCATGATCACGTGATCCGGGGCGTGGAGCAGGTTGCCGTGCAGCAACGCCTCCGGCAGGCCCTGGCCGTCGTCGGCCGAGCGCACCCGGTCGCGGAGCCGCTCGAATCGCTCGCGGTCGGCCGGAGCGACCTTCGTCTGGACCGCGTCGAGGAACGCGAGGGCCGCCATCAGGTCCTGACGCGGACTGCCCTCGCGGCTGGGATCGTCCCCGCTCGCCCCACCGGGGCGGCTGACGGACTCGTCGAACGGCAGGGTATGCAGCCGTCCGAGCAGGTCACCCATGATGGCGAACTTCTCGCTGCCCTCGTGTCCGACGGCCACGGGAAGCGGCCCGCCGCGGACGAATCGAGTGACGAGGACGGTCGAGCCGTCGAACGCCGACACCGCTTCGTCGGTCGCGAGCCGCTCCGCCGGGTAGTCGTGCCGCTCCAGGAACCGCAGGATCGCGGCATCGCCTTCGACCCCGGCCCGCGGGCGGGCCGGCGAGAACGCGCGCGCAATCCACGGGTCGCCGTCGCAGCGGTCAACGCGAAAGACGTGGTCATGATGCTGACTGGCCTTCGTCGCGGCGACCGCGTCGATGCCGTAGTGATCCCGGAGATGGGCGACCAGACGCTCACCGACGGGCTGGTGAAACATCCGGGCCTGGAGCCCTTCAAGGTCGGTAAGCGCTTCAGTGTAGCGCTGACCGGTGTCGTGCGCATGGCGCCGGACAACCTTCTTGAAACTGCCGTGCTTGGTCATGGACAAGCCTCCTCTTTATACCCTCGTCCCCCAGCGACGCGGCATTAAGAGATGGCCTGGACATCGACAACCGTGAGGGCACTTCCCCTTCGCCAATGGAACCCCGGCTGGGGCGGATGTTCCAAAGCTCGGCGACCGGTCGGCGCCGTGGTGCCATTCTTCCCGACCACTCTCGCTCGCGTCAAGTGCTGCACTAGACGTACGCCGCAAACCGCGTCGGCATCTTGCGCAGAGCGAAGCGGTAGGGGCTTCGGCGCCAGGGATATCACTCAACGCTGATATCGGTCCGCGACGCTGCCAGGGAGAAAAAATGGAGCGGGCGACCGGGGTCGAACCGGCGACGTCCAGCTTGGGAAGCTGGCATTCTACCACTGAATTACACCCGCTCTGAGGCGAGTCTAGGCACCGACCCCCGGACTGTCAATTGAATTCCCCGCCGACATGCGGATAGGATCGATTGAGAATAGAAGCGCACTTCGCCGTTGACTTCCTTGCCGCCCATCCATCAAAAGCACTCGCGTATGGCTCCCCGCTTTGCATCCGGCGTGTCGCGAGTACCTCGGCTGCTGCAGCGTTCAGCCGTTCGCTCGCTCTTCGCAATGGCCCTGGCTCTCGCGTGTGCCGGATGCTTCCTTCACTCCACCGTCAAGCCCGTTCCGCCGACTCAGCAACAGGTGGCGGCGTACGCCGCACAGCAGACCGCGCTTCGAAATGACGCGAGCCGAGGCAACGACGAACCGCGTTGCGATCAGCTTGCGACGGCCACGCCCGGCGTCGAAGAGCTTCGAATCAACCGCGGCTCCGTCGAGAGCCGCCAGTGGATGCTGACCAGCAACGGCGTCTCGCCGCGCTGGACTTTCATCAGGGGTCAGGACGGCTCCCCTGACGGCTGGGCGCCGAAGCCCGGCATCGACAAGCTCAACTTCCAACCGCCCGTCGAGCCGGCGCTGACGGCGGGCTCCCGTCACTTCCTCGCCTACGCCGCGGTCGAGCGCGACACTGTCGAGGACAGTCAGAAGTCTTCGACCGTGCAACAGGTCTTCGGCGCCGCGCAAGGCGACTTTACATGGCGCGGACGAAAGTACAGTTACACCATGACGCCCGAGCTGCCGTGCTTTCCGACGCTGCAGTAACAGTCGCGACGCCTGGGTCGCGAAAACTGACGCGCGAATTTTACGCGCGTCCGGTTCTGATGGTGGCGCGCGAATGCATCGGCAAAGTCCTCGTGCATCGCACTGCCGAAGGCGTCGCGGCGGGCCGCATCGTCGAGGCCGAGGCGTATCGCGGGCCGCTCGATCTCGCGGCGCATAGCGCGCGCGGATTGACGAAGCGAACCACCGCGATGTACGGGCCGCCCGGCCACGCGTACGTGTACTTGCTATACGGAATCAGCTGGGCGATGAACATTGTGACTACCGCCGACGGCGTCCCGCACGCGGTACTGATTAGAGCGATCGAACCGCTACTGGGTATCGACTTGATGGCGCGGCGTCGTAGCAAACCGCCCGATTCCCGCGAACTGACTAATGGCCCCGGCAAATTGACTAATGCACTGGCTATTACCGGCGCCGACTATGGACTGGATCTATGCAGCGGACAACGAAAGCTGTACCTGGAGCGCTCCGAAGTTCAAGTCGGACGAATCGGCACGTCGCCACGGATCAACGTCGACTACGCAGGATCGTGGGCGTCGAAACGTTGGCGATTTTATGAACGCGGCAACCGCTACGTCTCAGTGCCGCCCCGCGACTAGCTGGCCGGAGCATTCTGCACACCCGCCTGGGGCCGCGAAACTACCGTCACGTTCTTGAACCTGGCGACGACCACCGGATACGCCCGGCGAATCTCCGCAACTTGCGCGGGGCCGAGCGTCTCCGAAATGATTACTACTCGGGGCGCCTCATTCTCAGTTCCATTAAAAGGAACTCGAACCAATTGCTCCCGGCTCGCGACGGGCATGTAGTAGCTAACGAGATAGTACTCGTGAGCTACGCCCACGCGTCCGTCCGGACCCGCATTACTCAGTGCAATCTCACATGCGTCGCGCCAGCGGTTGTCTCCAGCCCTCAGTATAGATGACACTCGCAGGATAGCGAGACTTACTATCGCAACGATCGCGACCGCACGGTAGTTTGGCGACGACAAATACTCAATGCCTATTGCAGTGAGTATATACAATGGAACGAAAGAGGATATCAGGTAGCGCGTCACCAGCATCGGAGTAACCAGGCACGACCCGGCGAACAGCACGATCGGCGGGATCGCGATCCAGAGGATCAGCAGCTCAGCCTGGGCGCGATGCGACCGCCAGAGCCGAACCGCGCCAAAGATCGCGAACAGCGTGAACAGTGGGAACGGCCAGCTGCCGAGTCCGCTCTCGAACGTGGCCAGCGGCTCCCACGGCCCTGGCGGCCTGATCCAGCCGTAGTCGCCCCGCCGCACGCCCTCGACTCCGTAGCGCAGTCCCGCGAAGAAGGGCAGCAGCAACACCATCGCGGCAAGCAGAGCGACTGCCATCAGCCACGGTGACGCGCGTTGTACTCCTTCGACGTTTCGCACAACGGGGCTGTCAGTGAAGTACAGATGGCTCAGCCACAACGCCTCCGCCGCAATCACCAGCACGGCGGTAAAGTTGGTTGCCACCGCAATCGCCGAAAAAATTATGAGGCCGGCATAGTTTGCCAGTCCCCCGAGCCGCCGCGTGCGTAGCAGGAAAATCACCTGCGTGAGAATCCACGCCTGCATCATCGAATACATTCGCGCCTGGCGCGCGATGTCGACCGACGGCAGCGCGACCGCAAACAGCAACGCGCACAACGCCGCCACAATGTAGATGCGGCCTTCCTCATACCTCGCCCGTTCTTTCACGGGAGAGGCGGCCTCGCGCAGCGAGGCAGGTGAGGGTTCTGGGCTCTCCCTCGCCGCCAACATCACTTCCACACCAAGAATGAACACCAGCACAATCGACAGCGATCCGATTAGCGCCGACAACGCCCGCATCGCCGCCTCGCTTTCCCCGAAAACACGCATCCATCCGTGTTGTGCAAGCTCGTATATCGGGAACTTCCCCGAATCCAGCTGATGCTGTACGCGCAACACTTCCGCGACGCTCGGCGCTGACGACTCGGCCCATGAAAGCGACTCGTCAATCGACAACTCGCGCGAGCCGAGGCGAAAGAACCGCAGTATCGTGCCGGCGACGACGGCCATGAGCAGCACTGCGCCAGTCTGTCCTCGCCAGCCGCGCGGCAGAAAGTTGCGCTTCATTGATCTGTTAGCTGTAGACGCGCGACGTGAACCAGTGAACGAGCCTCCGCAAATTGCGCGACGCCGGGGTTTCGCGGTCTACTATCCGCGATGCCGACGCTTCCGCGACGCCCTTTCCCGCTCGCAATCATAACCGACTTCGGCTATCGCGACCATTATGTCGGCGCGATGAAGGGCGTGATCGCCTCGATCGCTCCTGGCGCCGCCGTCATCGACATCACGCACGGCATCCCCGCGCAATCCGTCGTCGCCGGCGCCATCGCTTTGCGCGAATCATGGCGTTACTTCCCCGCGCGCACCGTTTTTCTTGCGGTTGTCGATCCGGGCGTCGGCACCTCGCGAGCGCCTATCGCCATCGAGACTCGCGCCGGCGCCCGCTTCGTCGGACCCGACAACGGCCTGCTATGGCTCGCCGCGAACGAGGCCGGCATCACTAGAATTGTGAAACTGACTTCGCCCCGCCATCGTCTTACCAACGTGAGTGCGACTTTCCACGGCCGCGACATCTTCGCCCCTGCCGCGGCGTACCTCTGGCGCGGCACGTCGATTTCCTCGCTCGGACCCGCACTGCTCCCGACCTCGATCGCGCGGCTCGAACTGCCGACTCCCGCGGACTCGGCGCGCGAGCTGCGCGGTGAAGTGATCTACGTGGACGGTTTCGGCAATCTGGTGAGCAATATCGATCGCCCAGCGGCCGAACGGTTCGGCGCTCGCTTTCGCCACAAATACCTTTCAGTTAGGATCGAAGGTGGCGCGGCAATGCCAATACTTGATGCTTATGGCGACGCGCCCAAAGGTGTTCCTCTCGCAATATTCGGAAGCTTCAGCCTGCTCGAAGTCGCGGTGCGCGATGGCAATGCCGCCGCGCACTTCGCCGCCGGACCTGGCTCGTCGCTATCTCTCGTCGCAGTCGCGGGTCGCATTTAATCATGGATGAAATAGTCACTCACAAGGACGCTCCCACCGTCCTTACCGATATTCCTCGCTACAGCGCGCCCCCCGAGCCTGCCCCCAGTGCGTTCGAGCGTCCGCGAATCCCTCCCCTGAACGTCGCGCTGCTGCTGCTGACTCTGCTGACCACCACCACCGCCGGCGCGTACATGAATGGCGAGGATGTCTCCTGGTGGCATCCGTTTCTCGCGATCGCCGCTCTGAGCTCCGGCCTCTCGTTCTCGATTCCTCTCATGATGATTCTGTTCGCGCATGAGATGGGCCATTACGTGACCTCGCGCTATCACAACGTCGATACCTCCCTGCCATACTTCATCCCGGCGCCGCCGTCGCTGTTTATCATCGGAACCTTCGGCGCATTCATCCGGATGCGCGAGCCGGCTCGCACGCGCCGCGTGATGTTCGACATTGGCGCCGCCGGTCCGTGGGCGGGCGTGATGCTCGCGATACCCGCCGTCATCATCGGTCTCTATCTTTCCGACGTAACGCCGCTCGACAAGTCCGCCGGTGGCCTCGAGCTCGGCAACTCGCTCCTCTTCCTGGGCCTCTCGCACCTCGTGCTGGGCGTCGATCCCTCGACCGTCAACGTAAATCTCAATCCGATCGCCTTCGCTGGATGGATCGGGCTGTTCGTCACCACGCTTAACTTGCTGCCGGTCGGGCAACTCGACGGCGGCCACGTGGTCTACGCGCTGTTCCCGCGACGCCATCGCACCATTTCCGTGCTGTTCGTCATCTCGTGCGTGCTGATGGTACTGGTGCCGCTCGCGCTCGGCATCAGCTTCTGGGGCGGCTGGCTGCTATGGGCAGTCCTGTCGATCGCGCTCGGCTTGGGACATCCCTCGACCATCGATCGCGACACTCCCCTGAACCCGCGCCGCGCCCTCGCCGCATGGGCCACCGTCGCATTGTTCATCGTCACGTTCAGCCCGGTGCCGCTGTCCTTCGTGCAACCCGAGGCGCCGATTCCGACGCCGATGCAGCCCGGCGAACATTCCCAGGAAATAATCCATCACGCGCCGCACTACGACGACCTGCTGCGGCAACTCGGCCACGTAAAGATTTGAGGGGAGCCGCGTTGGCCGAAAATCCGACTATCAAACCGAATCCGGAGACCAGGCCCCACCGCCCGAGCTGGGACAACTACTTCATGACGATCACGCGCGAGGTCGCCGAGCGCTCGACTTGCCTGCGCGCCAAGGTTGGCGCCGTCATCGTGCGCGACCGCAGCATCCTCGCGACCGGCTACAACGGCTCGCCCGCGGGATTGCCGCATTGCACCGAAGTCGGATGCCTCATTTACGAATCGCGCACGCCCGACGGCGAAATCGAGCAGAATTGCTATCGCACCATCCACGCGGAGATCAACGCCATCTCGCAAGCCGCTCGCAACGGCGCCGCCATCCGCGACGCCGACATCTACGTCACTCACACGCCGTGCATCCACTGCCTCAAGGTGCTCATCAACACCGGCGTCCGCACCGTGTATTACGCGCGCCCGTACAAGCTCCACACCGTCGCCGAGATGCTCAAAGGCGCGCGCATAAAGCTCGTCCAGGTCACCACCGAGGATTCCCCGCCAAGGCCAGCATGACGACAGAAACCCCCTGCGGCATCTGCCCATTAATCGATCGCATCAAGGCCGGCAGCTTTCGCGATTTTATCGCGGAGCTGAAAAGCTGTTACGTGATTCTCGGCGATCAACAATTCTATCGAGGCTACTGCGTGCTGTTCGCGAAGCTGCACGCGACCGAACTCTACCTGATGCCCGCGGACGCCGCGCGCCTACTCTCCGACGAGATGCGCCTGGTCGCCGAAGCAATAGCGACGGTCGTCAAGCCGTGGAAGATGAACTACGAGTGCCTGGGTAATTCGGAACCGCATGTGCATTGGCATCTGTTTCCGCGCTCCGAGAACGAAGCCCACGAATTGCGGCGCGGACCAATCTGGCTGCGCCCCGAGTCCGAACGAAAGGTACCGCTTGACGAAAATGACCGCCGCCCGCTCATCGCATCCATCCGCACCCAGCTCGTCCTGCGTTTCCCCGATGCGCGCATCCCGCCCAGTTAGCAGGATTCAACCCGCCGCTGTCGCGCTAGCGTTACTCGCAATCCTCCTTTCAGGATGCAAACCCGCTCAGCTCCCCGACGTGGCCAGTCCCGCCGCGCAACTCTACGTCCAGCGATGCGGCAATTGTCACGCGCCCTACAATCCCCGCGAAATGACCGCCGCGATGTGGGACACGCAAGTCACAATGATGGAGACAAAAATGCAGGCCGCGGGACAACTCCCGCTAACCTCAGACGAGCGCGAATCAATCCTCGAATACCTGAAACGCAACGCCGGCACCGAGTAGCTCCGCCCCTCCGCGCGATTGTTCCCCTTCCCACAGTGGGAAGGGTTCGGGGCTAGGTTGACCGGCGACCACCTAAGCGCTTTGCTGATTTCAAATCGGGGCAATCGACAGATGCAATACGACGACATCATCGTTGGCGCCGGCTCTTCAGGCGCCGCCCTGGCCGCCCGCCTCAGTGAGGATCCCACTCGCTCCGTTTTGCTGCTCGAGGCGGGCCCCGACTACTCGACCATCGAGCAAACTCCCGCCGATTTGTTGAACACCTGGATTTCCGCCGGACCGCATGACTGGCATCTGACCGCGCAAGCAACGCCCGCTCGCGAAATTCCGTACCCGCGCGGCAAGGTGACCGGCGGCAGTTCTGCCGTCAACGGCCACATCGCTCTGCGCGGCACACCTCAGGACTTCGACGAATGGGCGGCATGGGGTAATCGCGAGTGGAGCTTCGAGAAGGTCCTGCCGTTCCATCGCAAGTTGGAAGACGATCGCGACGCCCGCGGTGATTTTCACGGCGTCGGCGGACCGATCTGGATTCAGCGTCCGCAACCCGAAACCTGGCAACCTCTCAATCGCGCCTTCTACGATGCCGCGCGCGCGACCGGATATGCGGAAGTCTGGGACCACAACGACCCCGAGTCCACCGGCATCGGCCCATGGCCGCGTAACCGGCGCGAGGGCGTCCGCATCTCAACCGCTATCGGCTATCTTGCGCCCGCGCGTCACCGCATGAATCTCACAATTCGCGGCGGTGTCAACGCCCACCGGGTGATCCTCGAGGATGGCCGCCGAGCCGTCGGTGTCGAAGTCGAGAGCGCCGGGACCGTCCAACAGGTCTGTGGCCGCCGAGTCACTCTCTCTGCCGGCGCGATACATTCGCCCGCTCTGTTGATGCGCTCCGGTATCGGCCCGCGCGATGATCTCGCCGCGCTCGGCTTCGACTGCAAGGTGAACCTTCCGGGAGTCGGCCGCAATCTGATCGATCATTTGATGGTCTTCGTAGTCGCGGTTCCGCTGCCGGGAATTCCTCACGATCCGCAGGTCACCAATCCCGTCGGTATCCGCTACACCGCCGCGGGTTCCGACGAGTTCAACGACATGCAGATGTACGTGTTTGAACAGTTCGACGCTGCTCTTGCGCCGGGGCTGGCGCTCGACCTGCCGGTACCAAGCATCTCGATCGTTCCTGGCTTGCAACGCCCCCGCTCACGCGGCCGCCTCCGCCTGCGCAGCGCCAATCCCGACGTTCCGCCGATCATTGATCTAAACTATCTCAGTGACCCGGAAGATATGCGCAGGATGGTGGACGGCGTGCGCATCGCCTGGCGCTTGATGCACGAAAGCCACTTTGCGCCGATGCTCAAAGAGATCGTGAATCTGACCGCCGAAGTCGCGAGCTCTGACGCGGCACTCGAGGCTTTCGTGCGCGACAACTGCACGACGATCTTTCATCCGGTCGGCACCGCCAGGATGGGACCCGATAACGATCCAATGGCAGTCGTCGATCAGTATTGCCGCGTGCGCGGCGTCGACGGATTGCGCGTCGTCGACGCGTCCGTGATGCCCAACATCGTGCGCGCCAACACCAACTTGACCTGCATCATGATCGGCGAACGCGTCGCCGAATGGATGCGCAATTCAGATTGACGCGACTTTTGTAACCGGCCGCCGCGGTGCCGCCCTGAGCTAGAGCTGGGTGTCTACGGTGTTCACCAGCGCGCTGACGGTCGTGCCCGTCGTCTGGTAGCCGGCATAGACGATAACTGCAATCGCCGAGACAATCAGCACATATTCAGCCATCGTCTGGCCGCGTGCGAACGAATCAGCCTTCACGTATAGTTTTCGAATCAGGTTCATTTCGCGTCCCTCCTTCCGCGGGAATGGATATTCGTTAGTGGGGCATGACCCGCTAACCAATATTCTCGCCCGCTGCAAGAGGCCTTTGCTAATTGTAGAAAAACTACTTGCTATAGTTATAAATACCTACTAATCAGTAAAGAAACATGTCAAAATGGATAACCCAACCAATCCCATTTGACTAGCAACTTGCTATCTCGATATCGAGCCTTTTGGATCTTCTAGTTACGGCACTCATAAGTCAAGCGTATTACGCCTTCTTACAATTATCGTAGATATCAAGTACTAGGCTTTGGCATGTATAGATCGTTTTCATACGAATTTACGGCGCCTAATACCATCTCGCACCACCAGCCCCCGTCAGGCGACGAGCCTCGGTTCTCCCTCGACAGTCCATTCGATGTGACGATCGACCTCCCGCCGCGAACGCCGGCCCCGCCTTTCTGTCTTCCTCCCGTGATGCTAAATCCTCATCACGGGTGATCGCATGGCCGACCAACTCCTGAACATCAAGCTCTACTACGACTACAAAAGTCCCTTCACTTATCTCGCGATGCACCCCGCTTACGCCTTGATGGAATCGCATCGCGTCCGCCTGCATTACATCCCGCACGAACTCAACGTCCGCGGCGCCTTCGGCGGCGAGCTCGACGAGCGCCCGGAGCGCGAATGGCGCAAAGTCCGCTACCTCTACCTGGACGCTCGTCGCTACGCGAACGCGCGCGGCCTGATCGTCCGCGGACCGCAAAAGATCTTCGACTCGAAACTCTCGCTCATCTCCGGCTTGTTTGCCGACCACCACGCCCTCTTCCGACCCTACTCCGACCGCGTCTTCGAGCGTTTCTTCAAACGCGAGCTCGACATTGAAAGTGCCGCCGCGCTCGCCGCCGTGATGAAAGAAACAGGACTCGACGCCGAAGCTTTCAACCGCTACGCACTTCACGACGGGCCCCGCGAACTGTCCGAGGCCTTCGCCGCCGGCGAACGCGACGGCGTCTTCGGCGTGCCGACTTTCATCGTCGACGGCGAGCCGTTTTGGGGCAACGATCGTGTCGAATGGGTCGTCAAGAAACTCGACGCAATGGGCCTGAGGAGATAGACGCGGATGTCCGAATACCAGTTCTACGCGCTGATAACCGTCATCTTGTTTTTCAAGATGGCCTCGATCTCGCTCGTCCAGGGAATCGCGCGATTGAGCACCCGGACGTTCGTGACTCCGGAAGACGCGCGGTTCTTTGCACATTCCGAGCCCGCGCAGGAAGAGGCGCCGATCGTCAAGCGCGCCGCCAACTGCTGGCGCAACGACCTCGAGAACATCCCGATTTTTCTGTTCCTCGGCTTGATCTACGTGACGCTCGGACTCTGGCCGGGAGGCGCGTTCATCTATTTCACAATCTTCGTCCTCGCGCGGATTCTTCACACGATTACGTTCCTGCTCGGCTTGCAACCATGGCGCACGATTTTTTTCACATTCGGAATGGCGGTCTGTATCATCCTTTCCATCAACATATTGACCGCGGTGCTATAGCTATGAAACCGATTCCAATCGGCGCCAGGGGAACTCATTCTAAAACCGTCGCCGCCGCCGACCTCGCCAGCCATCTCGACGCCTCGCTCGCCGCCGTTCTGTCGACGCCGACCATGGTCGCGATGATGGAGCAGGCCGCAATCGAAGCGATCAAGCCGTTCCTCGACGCCGGGGAAAGCTCGGTCGGCATGTCGATCGAAGTCAGTCACACTGCCGCGACGCCGCCGGGCCATCGCGCTCGCGCCGAAGCTGAAGTCACCAAGGTCGAAGGCCGCCGCCTCGAGTTTGCCGTGCGGGCCTTCGACGATGTCGAGCAGATTGGCTCCGGGAGCCATCGGCGCGCGGTAATCGACGCCGCCAAGTTCAACGATCGAATCAAAACCAAGCAGAAAAACTAGCACGCGCAGGACACCACGATGGCCAACGAAATTTTCGACCGCAAGGAAGTGTACGTCGGACGCGATTTCGGCGGCGTCACCTACGACATCACACCCGATCTTGTCGCGACCTACGTCGCCGGCACCGGCGACGACAATCCGTGGTACCGCGGCCCCTCTCCGCTCGGCGGCGCGGTCGCTCCCGCGCTGATTCTCCATAGCGCCGTTTACCAGACGCTCGGTTGGTATCTGCCGAACATCTACGGCAACCTCCACGCCCGCCAGGAATGGAGCATCTTCGCGCCCGTGATGGTTGGCGAGCGCCTGACGACTCGCGCCGTCATCGTCGATCGCTACGTCAAGCGCGATCGCGAGTACGTCGTGAACGAAGTTCTGGTCGGCAACGCGTCGGGACAAATCGTCTCGCGCAGCCGCACCCATCAGAGCTTCCTGCTGCCCGAACAGACCAGGCAGGGTTTCGTCGTCGATCGCGCGCGCGAGAAAGACTCGTCGCGCTCATTCAAAATCGGCGAGCGCGGCGGCGATCCCATCGAGTCCCCGATGCGCAAGATCACCGAAGACATGTGCATGGCCTTCTCGGGACCGGCGCGCAACTATCACAACGACAAGCAAAAGGCCGTCGAGCTCGGATTTCCGGAAATCGTCGTGCAGGGGATGCTGTCGGTATGCCTGGTCGCCGAAATGATGACGAAGCGCTTCGGCCTCGGCTTCCTTTATGGCGGCAAGATGGACCTGCGGCTCGTCAACGTCGTGTGGGGCAACGACGTCACCGGTCCAAAGGGATTGATCGTCGAGCGTCTCCGCGAAGGCAGCCGCTCACGCGCCGAAGTAGAAGTATGGTGCGACAAGGCCGACGGAACCAAGACCATAGTCGGCAGCGCCAGCGCGCTCGAACTGTAACGCCGGCGCGCTCGCGCCATTACTAAGTTGTGCGCGCGAAAATCTTTCTCGCCGCCGCCGCAGCCGCAATGTTCGCCGCGGGATGCGCCAATCGATGCGACTACGCTGAGACCAAATGCCAGTACCAATGTAATCGCAACTACCAGGTCTGCGAGCTACACGGTAATGACGAATTCTATTGCCGCAATGAAATAGGTAATTGCTTCACCGAATGCGGCGCCGACCGGAGCACTTGTCATTCGTGGCTGTGGTATTGAATTGACTATTGCGTAGTCAGCGCTTCGACATCCGCGATCGACTTCGGCGTCGCCGCCGTCATCACTTCGTGACCGTCTTCGGTCACCAGCACATCGTCTTCGATTCGAATCCCCACTCCGCGAAAACTGTCCGCCACTTCGTCGTCGTCAGGTGCGATATACAATCCCGGCTCGACCGTAAGCACCATCCCGGGCTCGAGCACTCGTGACGCGCCGTTCACCCGGTACAGCCCCACGTCATGCACGTCCATGCCGAGCCAGTGACTCGTGCGATGCATATAGTAGCGCCGGTACGCGCCCTTCTCGATTATTTCCGCGGCCGATCCGTGCAGGATTCCGAGCTGACGCATGCCGTCAACCAGCACGCGCAGAGCGACTTCGTGCGGATCGTCGAAATGCGCGCCCGGCTTGATCGTTTCGATCGCCTTGAGCTGCGCATCGAGCACGACCTCGTAAAGGCTGCGCTGCAAACCCGAAAAGCGCGCGCCAATCGGCAACGTGCGCGTGATATCCGCCGCGTAAAAGTCGTACTCGGCGCCCGCGTCGATCAGGAGCAACTCGCCGGTCCGCATCTCGCGATCGTTGTTGATGTAATGCAGGGTCGCCGCGTTCGGCCCCGACGCGATGATCGACGGATAGCTCGGCCCCGTCGCGCCCTGCGAGCGAAATGCGTAGTCGACCTCCGCCTCGATCTGCCACTCGCGCATCCCGCCGCGCGCCTTCGCCATCGCGCGCTTGTGCGCGTCCGCCGAAATCGCCATCGCGCGCCGCATCGCCTCGAGCTCGACCGGCTCTTTCTTCAGCCGCGCCTCGTGAACGATGTCGCGCGGATCTATTATCGACGACGGCCCCACGCCGATTCGCGGCCGCATTGTCTGCGCCCATCGAATCAGTTTCATCACCCGCTCATCCATCTTCTCGTTCAGCCCGAGCGGGTAATGCACGCGCTCGCTCTTCTCGAGATAGCGCGGCAGGATCTTTTCCAGTTCGTCAATTACGTATGCTTTGTCCGCTCCGTATTCGATGATCGCGCCCTCGATTCCCGCGCGTCTGCCCGTCCACGTCTCGCGCTCCTTGTCGCGCGGCCGCACGAACATCACGAACTCGCCATCCGGATGCCCCGGCGAGAGCACCGCCACCGATTCCGGTTCCGCGAATCCCGTCAGGTAGTAGAAGTCGCTGTCTTGCCGATAGACGAACTCGACGTCGCCCGACCGCACGGCCACCGGCGCGCTCGGCATGATCGCAGTGGCACCTGGCGCGATCGCCTCCATCATGCGCTTGCGCCGCGCGCGAAAATTGTCGCCGTCGCCGTTAACGCCCATCACCAACCATTAGGCCACGACCCACAGCTCACGGCAATCCGGCGCGCGGCACCTCGACTTGCGTAATTTCGATTCTCCCACCTCGCGTCGCGCGACACTTCTCCGGATCGGAATTCGGCGCCGTCGCAATGAACAGCGTCCGCCCGTCGACGCCGCCCAGCATGCATGCGAACGCGTCCGTCTCCACCTTGATCCGCTCGACCACTTCGCCGCCCTGCTTCACCCGAATCACTTCCGACGCCGTCGGACACGCCACCCAGATTGCATTCTCCGCGTCCAGGCAAATTCCATCGGGCAGGCTGTTTCCCAATTCAGCCCACACGCGCCGATTCGCGAGCGAGCCGTCCGCACCGATATCAAACGCCGTCAATCGCCGCCCGAACGTCTCGCCGACGATCAGCGTCTTCCCGTCCGGCGTAATCACCATCCCGTTCGGGAACATCATGTCCTCGGCCACCACGCGCGCTACGCCGTCCGGCCCGGCCATCACCAACGTCGTCCCGCGCGGCGTCTCGCCCTTGTGCAGATCGAATCCAAAGTTGCCGACGTACGCGCGCCCGCGCGCATCGACCACCATGTCGTTGCAATCGAACGGCGCGAGCGGCATCAGATCCGACGCGGTCTTCAGTCCATCGCGATCCAGGCGCATCAGCTTCCGATCGGTCATCGACACCACCAGCATCCGTCCGTCGGGCAGCCATCCAAGTCCCGACGGCCGCCCCGGCACTTCGCAAACGACCTCGCGCTTCCCCGCCATATCAACCGCGACCACCTGATGCGCATGCATGTCCGAGAAATAAAACTTCCCGTCACGCCATCGCGGCCCCTCAGGAAACGCCAACCCGTCGATCAAAACTTTCAACGTCCGCATTTTTTTTAACACCGGGTGCAGGGGTCACCCCTGCCCAAGGAAGCGTGAACCCCACGGAGGGTTTCACTAAAATAAAGATCGTTCCACTCTTATCTAGTCCAGTGCCCCCTTCGATCTCATCGCCTCGACCTCCTCCGCGCTGTACCCGAGCAACCCCTTCATCACCTCGTCAGTATGCTGTCCCAGCGCCGGCGCCGCCGTCTTCACGTCGCAGGGAGTCCCGCTCATCCGCCACGGAATGCCGCAATGCTGCCGTTTGCCGACCTCCGGATGCTCGCGATAAACAAAGTATTCGCGCTCAGTGAGATGCGGATCCTCCGACAGGTACTTGCTATCGGCGCAAGCTCCCGCCGTGACTCCCGCCGCTTGCAGAGTCGTCACGACGTCCGCAACCTTGCGCGTCGCCGTATACTCACTGACTATTGCTTCGAGTGCGTCCTCGTTCTGTTTGCGCGCCGCGAGCGTAGCGAATCGTGGATCTTTAGCTACTTCAGCCTTTCCTATTGTACTAGCCAGTCGACCCCATTCCGTATCGTCCGCACATACTATCGCGACGAATTGATCGATCGTCACGTCGAGGATTTTCTCCGGCAGATCGACGCACTTGAAAATTCCATGCGGCGCCATCAGCGGATCGCGATTCCCGACTCGTTCCGGCTCGCGCCCGTTCATCGTGTATTCCAAAATCCCTTCTGCCAGAAGGTCCATCGCGCATTCCCACTGGCTCATGTCGACATATTGTCCCTCGCCGGTTTTCGCCCGATGAAACAGCGCGCTGATTATTGCGAACGCGCCATGCACTCCCGCGTTGGGGTCGGCGTAGCTGAACCCGGCATGCATCGGCGGAAATCCCCTATAGCCAGTAAGCGCCGAGAGCCCTGACAACGGCACCTGCGCCGGGCCGTACGCCACGTAATGACTATACGGTCCGGTGTCGCCGTAACCCGACAGAGTAATCATTACTACATTCGGATTTACTTTCTTCACTTCTTCGTAGCCGAATCCCATCTTCTCAGCACGCCCGCCGCGAAGTTGTTAATTACGACGTCGCTCTGCTTTATAAGCCGCCACGCCGCCTCCTTCGCCTCCGGATGCTTGAAATTCAGCGACAGCGACTTCTTGCCCTGGTTGTACTGATTGAAGTAGCCCGACTGGTTGAGGCTTTTGAACACGCCGTCCGGCCACGGCGGCAGCATCCGGGTCACGCACGGCCGCGTCCTGGTTTCGATCCTGATCACTTCGGCCCCAAGATGCGCCAGTTGCAGGGTGCAGTACGGTCCCGCCCACACCCACGTAAAATCGCAAACTCGAATTCCCGACAGAGGAGGCTTCGCCATCGCTAAATCACACCCTTGCGCTTGAGTTCGTCGAGTCGCGCCTGCGAGAGTCCGAGCTTGCCGAATACTTCCGCGTTATGCTGTCCGAGCGTCGGCGCCGGCCGCCGAATTTCCCACGGGGTGCGCGCGAACTTCAGCGGCGCGCCCGGATACTTATGCGTGCCGGCGATCGGCTGCGCGATCTCGACGAAAAATCCGCGCGCCTTCAGATGCTCCGAGTTGAGCAGGTCGCCCATCGTCGACACCGGCGCAAACGGCACGCGCTTGGCCTGCGCCTTGCGATACAGGTCCAGCACCGTCTGCTGGCTGACCCATTCTTCGAGCATCGGCTTGAGCGCGTCCCAGTTCAGCCCGCGCTGCAGCCGATCGTTGAAAATCTCCTCGTTCGCCCATTCGGGATTTCCCATGATTTCAACGAAATTGCGCCACTGGTGCTCCTCTATACAGCACAGATAAATGTACCCGTCCTTGCAATGCATCGCTTCGATCGGCTGGATCGGCTTCTGCCCCAGCCGCGTCGCGATCATCTTCATGTACGGCCAGTACTCGAACGTCATCTCGAGGATCGATGCGATCGATTCCTGCACCGACACCTCGACATGCTGCCCCGTGCCGTCGCGAAGTTGCGCGAATGCCGCCGCCATCGTCGCGGTCGCGCCATGCACTCCGCCCTGGTATCCCGCCTGATGGCCCGCGGTCTTGAGCGGCGGCAGCTCCGGATGCTCCGGCCCTCCTCCGTTCAGCACGCACACTCCGCCCGCGCACCAGATCGTCAAATCCTCGGCGCGGTAATCGCGATACGGACCCGTCAGTCCGAACGGCAGTATCGACGTCATGATCAATTTCGGATTCGCGCGCCGCATCCGCTCATACGTGAGCCCGACGCGATCCATCTCGGGCGGCGTGACGTTGTGAATCAGGATGTCGGCGCCCGCCATCAGCTTCTCCAGAATCTCGAAACCCTCGGGCTGCGTGATATCGAGCGTGACGCCGCGCTTGTTGGTGTTGAGATAAAGAAAGAGTCCGCTGGTCTCGAGATTCGGCTTGTCTCCTGGAAACGGCCCGCGCGTCCGCGCCCGATCGCCGGCGCCCGGCCTCTCGACCTTGACCACCTCGGCCCCCATGTCCGCCAGCAGCTTGCTGCAGTACGGCGCCGACACCAGCTCGCCAACTTCAACGATCTTTAAACTAGCTAAAGCTCCCGCCATCGATACTCCATCTGTCGCGATCGCTAGAATTCTTATTCCGGGAACACCTGCCGAAAGGGCTTGACCTCGACGCGCGCGAACACGCCTTTCGTCACGTACGGATCGCTATTCGCGAATACGATAGCTTCCGCCTCACTCTCCATATCTACAATGATAAGGCTCCCGCTGCCGTCGGTGAATGGCCCCGCGATCTTAACTTTGCCGGCTCGAACCAGCGGCTGCAGATTCTCGAGATGCTCCTGCCTCACCTTCGGTCGCAACGCAGTCCCGTCGGGTCCGTCATGGCCGATAATCACGAACAGCATTGCATCGTCCTTCTGAAAAAACGCGCCGGAATGAGCCCGCATTAATTAGCACGCCCCGACCCCGCCCGTAAAATCGCCCAACGCCGAGCCCATTCCACGGTCGAGACTTAGTCTGGCAGCGATGGTAACGTCTGCGAGTCCTCGAAAAAAAGAGGATCGGTGCGAGGAGGCACATCGTCAACGATCTTTCGCGAACTCAATCATTCCAAGTGCAAGACCTACCTTGCCATCTCGGAAGCGACACGCAAAGCCGCCGTCATCGATCCTTTGCATGACAAGGTCGAGCGCTACCTCGCGGTCCTCGCGTATCACGGGTTGCGCTTGGACTCGATCATCGACACCCATACTCATGCCGATCATCGCAGCGGCGCGATGGAGTTAGGCGCGCTCGCCGGCGCGCCGGTCGTGATGCATCGTCTGGCGCCCGCTCCGCACGTCGGCATCCATGTCGAAGACGGTCAGGCGCTGAAGGTTGGCGACGAGGAACTTCGCGTCCTTCACACACCCGGCCACACGCCGGATTCGATAAGCCTGCTCGCGAAAGATCGCGTCTTCACCGGCGACGTACTGTTCATCCACGGCACCGGACGCGCCGATTTTGCGGGCGGCGACGCGGGCTTTCAATACGATTCGATCGTGCGCAAACTGTTCACGCTGCCCGACAACATCATGGTTTTTCCCGCGCACGACTATCGAGGGCATACGCAATCGACCATCGGCGAGGAGAAGCGCTCGAATCCACGGCTGGCCGGCAAGACCCGCGACGATTACATCAACTTGATGAACAACCTCGGCTTGCCGCTGCCCGACGGCATCCAGGAGGCGCTGCAACCGAATCAATCCGATCTCGAGGCGGGCGCGCTCAAGTTCCCGACGCTTTCGCAACTCAACCAGGTACGCCAGTTGAGCGCTGCGCAGTTGCGCGATCGTATCGCGAGCCCCAATCCGCCGATGCTCATCGATGTACGCGAGGAAGATGAGTATCGCGGCGAACTCGGCCACATCGCGGGCGCGCGCCTGATCCCGCTGAAAGAGCTACCCGAGCGAACCGACGAGCTAGCGAATGAAAAAACCCGGGACATAGTCGCGATCTGCAGAGTAGGAGTCAGAAGCGCCACCGCCGCCGCGATCCTCACCGGCTTGGGCTTCGAGCACGTCTGGAACCTGAAAGGTGGCATGCTCGAATGGAGAGACGCGAACCTACCAGTCGAGCGATAACCCCGGCCTGCCTTACTCTTGGTACCGGGTGCAGGGGTCACCCGTGCCCAAGGAGGTGCGGAACCCACGGCGGGTTCCGCGTTAAATAAAGTGATTTACCCTTCCTTTTTTAGACTTGATCCTTGTCCAACGCCGAGCTCCACTTCCGCGACGCCCGCCCTTCCCAGCCGCGCTTGTGATACGCGTACCCGACGATCAGCGGCACCGCGATCGTCGCCTCGCAATACACCATCTGCTCATAGGTCGTATCGACTTTGCCCCAGCTGCTCGCCTCTTTGAGCGTGCTGCCTGAGAGCGCGCCGTCGCGCACGTCGGCGACAGTGATCTGGATCGCGTACTTGTGCATCGGCACGTCATGCCCCAGCACTTCGGCGGCGACCACGATATCCTGCGCGAAATTCTTCGGCACGCCGCCGCCGATCATGAACAGCCCGGTGCTTTCGTTCTTCACCTTGAGCCGCGTCAGCTCGTAAAAATCCTTCGCGCTGTCGAGCGAGACCTTGGGCTTGCCGTGACGCGCCGCCTGATGCGCGACGAGTCCGAATCCTGCCGAGCAGTCGCTGAAGGCCGGACAAAAAATCGGCACCTCCTCGCGATACGCCTCGAGCACGATACTCGCCGCCGTCTTCGCGCCCGTCTCGGCCAGGTACTTGCCCATCTCGCCGACGAACTCGCGCGACGAGTACGGTCGCGACTCGAGGCTGTCGGTGATCTTGTGAATCGTCTCGTCGCACACGCGCAGTTCGTCTTCGTCGATCAGCGTGTCGTAGATTCGATCGATATGCAGCTCGCGCAGCTTGTCGTCGTCGAGCCCGTACTTGAAGCGATCCTCGGCCATCCAATGCTTGAAGCCGAGCGCCTCGAAAAAATCCTGGTCCACGATGTTCGCGCCGGTGCTCACGATCGCATCGACCATGTGATTGCGAATCATATCGGCGAAGACCCGCTTCAGCCCCGCACTGATCAGCGATCCCGCCAGGCACAGGATCACGCCGCAGTCGCGATCGCGCAGCATCCGATCGTAGATCGTCGCGGCACGATGCAGGTCGCGGGCGCTGTACGCCATCTGCCCCATCGCCTCGACGATCGGCACGACGCTGTCACGCGTGATATCGACGTGTTCGATCGGTGTTTTTAGAAACTCTGATTTGACGCTCATTGTCGTTCCTTGCGTTATGTTCGATTGGTTGGCCGATAGTACGCATCGGCCATGTTCTACGCTACTTCAGCGGACCAATCCCGCCCAGTCCCGTGAAGTAGAGCATAAAATTGAGCGTGCCGAGCCCGATCAGAAACGCAAACGCGACGATATCCGCCGCCGTCACCGGATACTCGATAAAGGTCGTCGGCTCGTGGCTGAATCCAAACCCGCGCGCTTCCAGAGCCATCGCCATGTTGTTGGCCTTGCGCAGCGCGCCCATAAAAACCGGAATCACGACCGGCACGTAGCGCCGCACACGCTCGAGCGGCCCGCCCTGGTTGAAGTCGTAGCCGCGCAAACGCTGTGCATCGACAATCGTCACCGCGGAGTCGATGAACAGCGGGACTAATCTGAATGAGAGTGAGATCGCGAAGCTGACCCGATACGGCACCCGCATCCGCTGCAACCCGTAGGTGAACTCCTCGATCTTGGTGGTCGAAAGAAACAGCACCGACGCCGCCAGCAACTCCGCCAGCTTGATCCCGCGCCCGAGTCCGAACACCAGCGACAACCGGCTGACGTGGAAGACCGGCACGTTCACCAACACCGCGCCGCGCCGGTAGAAAACCATCCACGCAATCGTCGTGGTGAAAACCAGGATCGCAAACAACCATCGCAAACGGTAGAAGTTCGGCCACGAATCGGTCAGCTGCGCGATCCACAGCATCACCAGGCCGACCGGCAACAGCGCGATTGGATTGTCCACCCAGTACACCGACCAGAACATGACGAACAGCGCGAATACCTTGACCGTGGGATGCAGCCGATGAACGAACGTGCCGCGATCGATGTACAAATAAATCGGCATCAGTCGCGTCCTTTCACTCCCTTCACCCACGCGACGAATTCATCCGTCGTCAGCGCCAGCGGGCCGAAGCGCCGGCTCAGCTCGGTGATTTCCGGCGCGCGAAACGACGACGAGTGCAGCAGTTCTTCCCGCATGAAAAACTCGCGCACCCCGCCGTCGAAAATTTTCGCGCCCTTGCGCAGCAGCACGACCCGCCGCGCGTACTCGGCGACCAGCCACGGCGTATGCGTGATGATCACGATTGCGATTCCAGCGCGGTTGAGGTCGCGCACCAGCGCCATCATGCGCAGCTGCTCGCGATGGTCCAGCCCGGTGGTCGGTTCGTCGAGAATCAGCATCCGCGGCCGCAGCACCAGCACGCTCGCCACCGCCAAGCGCTGACGCTCGCCCTTGCTGAGCAGGAACGGGTCGCTCTGGCGCTCATTCTGCAGGCCGACCGCTTCGAGCGCTTCGTCGCATCGACGACGAATTTCGTCATCCGCCAGCCCGAAGTTGCGCGGTCCGAAAACGACTTCATCTTCGACCGTCGCGGCGAAAATCTGATGGTCCGGATTCTGGAAAACGTACGCGACTTCGCGCGCCGTCTCTGCCGGGCGCATCTGCGCGCGGTCCTTGCCGTCGATCGTGACGCGCCCCGTCGCCGGCGGAAGCAGACCGACGATATGCTTGGCCAGGGTGGTTTTGCCGGAACCGTTTTGACCGACGATCGCGAGAAATTCGCCGGCTTCGACTTTCAGATCGATCGAATCGAGCGCGCGCGAGCCGCCCGCGTAGCTGAAGCTCACGTTCTCGATGCCGACAAATGTGGGACCGGCCGCGGCGGTAGTCTGCAGACGGGATTCGGCCGTGTTCTCGATCAACGTTTTGGCCAGACGCGGATAGGCTCGCAGGATTTCCTCAAAAGCCTGATCGACATTCTTCGCTTGCGCCTCGATTCCCAGCATCTCGAGCGCATGGCCTAGCCCCGGCGGACGCACGCCGCAATCCCTCAGCAGTTCAGTGCGCGCGAACACTTCGGGAGGCGGACCGTCGGCGGCGATCTCGCCCTCGCGCAGAACGATTATCCGGTCGGCGGCGCGCAGCTCCTCGGACTCGTGCTCGATTACGATGAGGCTCAAGCCCTGCGCGCGCAGTTTGGCGATCAGCTCGAATACTTCCGCTCGGCCCTCGGGATCGAGATCGGTGGTCGGCTCGTCGAGCACGATTACCGACGGGCGCAACGCCAGCACCGACGCGATCGCCAGCCGCTGTTTCTCGCCGCCCGACAGCGACATCGGATCGCGATGCTCGAAGCCGCGCAGCCCGACCGCTTCGAGCGCAGGCATGATTCGCCGATCCATCTCGGCGCGCTCCATGCCGACTTGTTCCATCGCGAACGCGACCTCGTGCGCGACGTTGGTTGAAAACAACTGCGCCTCGAAATCCTGGAAAACCATGCCGACTTTGGGCGCGAGGTCGCAGACGCGAAGATGCTCGAGCGGTTCGCCCGCGATGCGGATCGCGCCGTGAAAATCGCCGTCCTCGAATTCCGGCACGATGCGATTGAGGCATTTCGCGAGCGTGGATTTGCCGGCCCCCGACGCGCCCATCACGCCGATCGTCTCGCCTGCGGCCTGTACGAAGCTCACCGCTCGAAGCGCGGGCTTGTCGGCGCCATGATAAGTGAACGTGACTCGCTCGACGCACACGGCCTGCTGGTTAGTGTTCACTAAAAAATTCACATCATGAACAGGCCCGCGAACGCCAACAGCAGGAACGGGCCGACGATTATTGCGACCGGCTTGTCGTATGGAGCGACGATCATCGATGCGGGCAGAAATTTTGGCGCCCAATACCCGGTCGAAAGTAGATTTCCAAAAATCCACGCGCCGCCTTCGCCCGTTATCAGCACCGCGAAACCCAATGCGCGTATTCCCACCGGCTTCAGCTTCACTTCCGGCATCACGTCAGTGTAAAGCATCCGGCCTTTTTTGACGCGCGGGTAAACGGCCGCGAGGATGAACGGCGAGAGCGCCAGCGCCGAGATCATATTGTTGAAAATGATCACGTTGCCGAGCATCGCGAACGGCCTGATGACGAGCACGTTGTCCGCCCATCCGACCAGGTCGGCGCACAGCACGCTCGCCGCCAGGCACGCGATCACGTACTTGAAGATTGTGAGCGGTGAGCGAAGAACGGGACTCTCGCCGCGCGCGATCAATTCCCAGACTTTGTACGGAATCCATCCGTAGGCCAGATTCGCGAAAAATCCGGCGATGTCGCCCGGCGACACTCCGCCGAAAAAATCGCCGATCATATTCCCGATCGCGGAACCCCACGCGGCCGCCGGACCGAACAGGAACGAGCACACAACTGGAATCGCGTTGGCAGGACGCAGTTCGGTGACGCCGGGAATCAGCGGGACGACCTTGAACGGCACCAGCACCGCGGCGTAGAGCGCGGCCGAGATCGCGCACAGCACGACCATCCGCGTGTTGCGCCACATCAGGCGAAGTTCGCTCATCGCGGCACGCGCGACACGACGCGCACGCGGCGCATGCCTGCTACTCGGACCAAATGATCGACTGCCACGTTCATCTCGACGCTGACCAGTATCCCGACCCTTCCGGCGGATTCAAGCGCGCATCCGTGAAATCTGCGCTGGCAGCGGCTACAATACGATGGCATGCCGATCTATGAATATCGCTGCGAGAAGTGCCGGCGCACGACCAGCGTACTGACCACGCGCGTGAGTGAAAAGGTCGAGGCCGTCTGCGCGCACTGCGGCGGAAAAAAAATGAGCCGCCTGATGTCGCGGTTCGCGATGCCACGCGGCAAGGAATCGCGGATGGAATCGCTCGCCGATCCGTCGAAGCTCGGCAACATCGACGAGAACGATCCCAAGAGCGTCGCGCGGATGATGAAGCGGATGGGCAAAGAGATGGGCGACGAATTCAACGGCCCGGAGTTCGATGAGGCAGTCGAGGAATTGGAAAGCAGCGGCGACTTGGGCGATGACAGCTCGGGCGAGGATGGTATCTAGCGCGTTTGTTCCCCTTCCCATCTAGGCCGGCTGCTGTACCAAATTACCCTCGCCCGCTCTGCCGGAGAGGGAACGGCGTCCGCGCCTGGGGTGAGGGAAGGGGTTAAGGGTTAGGTTGGGCGAGAGTCAATCCACGCGGTGCGCGTGATGACGAAGCCGTCAGCCTCCGATGCCGCAGCGCTGCCCGCGACTGCGAAGCCGAGGCCGGATAGATACCCCGCCACATCGATCGGAGATTCGCTTTTCGATCGGCTTCCGTAATTGCTCACGATCAATCGTCCGCCGCGCGCGACCGCGGAGTCGAGGATCCGGCGGAGGTATTCGCGATGCCGCGAGGGCGGCGCCGACTCGAGCAGCAGATGTACATAGTCGTAGCGGCGCAGCGGCCTCCACCTGAACGCGTTTGCGGCGGTGAAATTCGACGCGTACGCCGGCATTCGATTGCGTGCGAGATCGATCAGCTCCGGTACCAGGTCGATTCCATACGGCTCGATAGCGACGCCGCGCTCAATCGCCCACGCGATTAGGCACTCGAGCAGCAGACCATTGGCGCATCCGATGTCGAGGAACGTCCCGCTGCGCTTGACCGCGCTCAGAATCACTTCGCGCGCGAGACGCCATCGCTCGGGCGTGCTGCCCCATCCCGACTGACGCCACGGATTGTCCGACGCCAGATACCATAGCTTGAAATCGCGACGCATCGAGTCGAACCATCCACCGATTTCATCGTCGTCGCTCATCGCCGCGCCGTTAATCAGCTTCGAGCATGACGATCGCCGCCGCCGCCATGCCTTCGCCGCGGCCGAGTGCGCCGAGGCCCTCGGGGCTCGACGCTTTCACGTTGACGCGCGTTTGATCGGTGCTGACGCCGAGTGTGGCGGCGAGCCGCTCGCGCATCGCGTCGAGATGCGGCTTCAGCTTCGGCGCCTCGGCGAAAACAGTCAGGTCGGCGTTGCCGAGCCGCCATCCTTTGTCGCTCGCGAGCTTCCAGACGGCGGCCAGCAGCGCGATCGAGTCGGCGTTCTTGTACTTAGGGTCGTTGTCGGGAAAATGCCGGCCGAGATCGCCTGCGCCGATCGCGCCGAGGATCGCGTTGGCCAGCGCATGCGCCGCGACATCGGCATCGGAATGCCCGCGAAGTCCCTTGTCGTGCTTGATCTCGACGCCGCCGAGCACGAGCCGGCGCCCCGCTTCGAGCGGATGAAAATCGAATCCGTTGCCTACGCGAAAACGCGTCGCCATTGCTGTAACCCTCGCGCGCGGAGCCCGGCGAGCGCATGATTTGCGCTGCGCCCGACTGCGTTGACATCCGCTATTTCAGCCGCCAAGCTTTTTCCCATCGCACTCAGGAGGATCGCCCGCGATGCCCGCATTCGTTAAGAGCCCGAAATTCATCATAGGCACAATCGTGGTCTTGTGGGTGGCGTACATCATTTACGCAAACTTTCAGATCGACATGGTCACGTTCTACCTGCTGCCGTTCAACATGTTGAAGCTGCAACTCAGGCTCTCGGCAGTACTAATCGGCGCCGCGATTTTCGGGTCAGTGGCGACGATCGTGATTCACTGGCTATGGGTGCGGCCCTCGAACAGCTCATCGGCCGCGACTGCGCCCACGTCGCCATCGAGTCCCAGGAGCAGCACGGTCGCCTGAGCGCCCGCCTTCAAAATCGTTTCGGTTGACGGACCTATAAGCAGACCGTCGGCGCGCGACAGCGAACTTAAAATTCCCGAGCCCTGCCCGCCAGTGGGAGTCGCGAGCCAGCCGTCGTCCGCGCCGGTGGCGACCGCGCCGGTGGCGCCGGTGTCGCGCTGGAGTTTGACCCTCACAAACTCGGTGAGGTCCTTTGAAATTTTTACATCGACGGCGCATCGCGCCAGCACGCGCGGCAGACCCACGCGCCGCATCCCGCTCATCTTGAGGATCGCCGGGCGCGCATACAGGTAGAAGCAGACCAGCGTCGACACCGGATTGCCCGGCAGGCCGAAGATCGGCCGGTAGCCTACGGTGCCGAATTTCAGCGGACGCCCCGGCTTTTGCGCGACGCCGTGAAAAAGCTGGCGCATCCCAAGTTCGTCGAGCGCGCCCGTGACGTGATCGAACTGGCCCACCGACACGCCGCCCGTCGACAGCACCGCGTCGAAGGTCATCGCCTCGGCGAGACGCTCGCGAATTTCGCGCGCGTCGTCGCGCGCCACCTTGAGGATGACCGCCTCGGCGCCGGCCTGGCCAACCGCGCCGGCCAGCGCGTAGGCGCTGGAATTGACGATCTGCGCACCTGTCGGTACCTGATCGACATCGACGAGTTCATCGCCGGTGGCGACGATCGCGACGCGTGGGCGCCGGATGACCTCGACCATCGAGCGATTCACCGACGCCAGCATCCCAAGGTCGGCCGGCCTGAGCGTCTTGCCTGCCGACATCACCAGTTCGCCGAGGCGCAAATCCTCGCCGCGCGGCCGGATGAACGCGCCTTTCTCGGCGGCGACCAGAAACTCGACCACGTCGCCGGTGCCGCGCGTCCGCTCGACCGGAACGATCGCGTCCGCGCCCTCTGCCATCGGCGCGCCGGTCATCGTGCGCACCGCCTCGCCCGCGCTCACGCGGCGAGTCGGCATCTTGCCGGCGCCGACGGTCTCGACGACGGCCAGCTTGACCGGGCTCGCCTCGGAAGCCTTGCCAAGATCGGCGGCGCGCACCGCGAAACCGTCCATCGCGGAATTGTCGAAACCCGGGATGTCGCGCGACGAGCTGATATCCTCGGCAAGCACGCGGCCAAGCGCCTCGACGATTGGAACGCGCTCGATTCCGAGCGGAGCCACATTTTCGAGAACGATTTGCAGAGCCTGGTCGGCGCTAATCATGAGGAAAAAAGGATACGCGGCTTTCGGTCGCGATTGAACCGCGCCGTCACCTGCGATGGTGATCTTTCAGTGCGAAGTGGAAAAACAGATTGAGCTGGTGCTTAGAACTCGACGTGTTCGACGCTGGCGTGCGTATCCGAATCCACCGGAATGCGCACGCTGTACGAACGCTCGTACGGAGGAACTACGTCCCGCAGCAACGCCGGGTTGAGCTCACGCAGGCGCCCCAGCGTCGTCCCGTGATCGAGAGCGACGCGGCTGAGCGGAGTGCCACCGCTGACCGGTAGCGTCTGGTATAAGGGCGGCTGGTCGAGCTTGATAGTCGTGATTCCGTAGCTGTTCGCATGACGCGCGATATACGCCACCGCCATGAAGCGTCCCAGCAGCCCGCGGGTTCGCCGCGGCAGCCGATTGCCGAACTTTTCCATCCTGGGACCGCGGAGCGACCAGTAACGGTTAATCGCCCGGTCCCCGTTGTTCCACGCGACGAGCGTCATCGGCCAGTCGTCGCCCGCTTCGTCGTGCAGGGTAGCCAGGTACTCGGCGGCCGCCTTGGTCGACATCACCGGGTCTCGGCGCTCATCGACGTAATCGTCGATGCGGAGGCCGAAGCGCTTTGCCGTATCCGAATTGAACTGCCACGGACCCTTGCCCAGCTTGGAGAATTCGCTTTCCGCAAAAGCCAGGTAGACGAGGTCGTCAGGCAGGCCGTAGCTCCGCAGCACGCGGACCATATCAGGCAGGTAGGGATGACTGCGGTCGAAGGTATCCTGCAGCTGGTCGGGCGAACTCATGAAATCGGAGACATAGCGACGTACAGCTTGATTAAGGAGAATCGGGAAAGGTGGAACCGGCCGCGGCAGGGGTAGCACGTACGACGACGGAATCGGTTTGGCGCCGGCTTCCGCGGGAGTCTCGAGCTCGAAGCCTGCGCTTTGCCCGTCCAAGCTTGGCAACGCCGCCCCTGACCGAGCGTCGGAGCCGTCAAAATCTTCAGCGAATGCACGAGTGGATGCCCATCCGGCGACAATCAGGGCCGCCATCAGTGCTACGAGCACTCGATAGATAGAGTTCGGTTTACGCATTCTCCCCCGAGAAGGTGACCCCAACCGTACCGACCGACTCGACCGGGATCAACCCATCGGCGGTGGATAAGCTATTAAAAAGTCTAATGTATGATGGTGACTTTCTGAATAAGTGCTTGCAAACGCTCACGAATCTTGGCGCTAGATGGCGGGAGAATTCGTTACGTGAACTTTAGCCTAGCAGGTTCTTTGTGTTACCGTTGGCTACCGCAATCAGTCCCGAAGGACCACTGATCGGCGATAAAATTTGAATCTCTGGCACGACATTATCGACAGCCTGACCGACGCGATCCTCGTGCTCTCGCCCGCGATGGAACCCCAGGTGGTCAACCCCGCCGCCGAAACGATGCTCGGGGTTTCCCAGGTGAACGCCGCGACGGTCGCCGACCTCGTGCGCCAGAACGATTGGTTGGGCCGGATGGTCGGGGCATGCCTCGAGAGCGGTCAGGATCTCGGCGACATGGAGACGGTGCTGACGACCGGGCCGCGCGAGCTGGCGGTTCGCGTCGAGGTATCTCCGCTGCTCAACGCCGAGGGACGCCCCGGCGGGGTCATTATCCTGCTGCATGACCTGTCCCACGAAAAAGGCGCGGCCGAGGCTGCCACCACCGGCGACCTGAGCCTGCGGTTGTCGCCGGCCGGCCTCGCGCACGAGGTCAAGAATCCGCTGACGGGCATCAAGGGAGCGGCCGAGCTGATGGCCGGGATGTTCCCCGACGACGCGCGCGCGCAGCAGTACTGCAGCGTGATTCTCGACGGCGTCAACCGGATTGCGGCGCTCGTCGAGCAGGTGCTGATGGTCAGCGGGCCGCAACGCCTGTCGCAGGAGCCGGTCAACATCCACATGGTGCTGCACCAGGCGATGCGTATGGCGGGATTGTTCCCGCAACCGCCCGAAGGCGTCGTGGTGCTGCAGGATTTCGACCCCAGCCTGCCCGACGTGGTCGGCGACGCGGGCGCGTTGGAGCGCACGTTTCTCAACCTGATCAAGAACGCGGCGGAAGCGATCGGCGAGTCGGGTACCATTCGCCTGCACACAAGAATCGAGCGCGAATTCCGGATGACCGCGGAAGGCCGCCGCCGTCAATTCCTGCGAGTCGAGATCAGTGACAGCGGCGTCGGCATCCCGGAGGACCAGCTGGCGCAACTCTTCACCCCGTTCTTCACGACTAAACCCGCCGGCACCGGCCTAGGCCTCGTGCTATGCCAACGAATAATCGCCCTCCACGGCGGCCGCCTCTGGGCCCAACGCGGCGGCGTCGATCGAGTCAAAGGCACAGCATCCTCGCACGGCATGACCTTCAAAGTAACGCTCCCGATGATGCCGCCAGAAAAACGCCCGCAATAAGAAATCCGCGCGAAGTTTCAATTTGCGCCGCTCTTCCCCTCTCCCTTCGGGGAGAGGATCGAAGGTGAGGGACCTTGTTCAGCGCGCGATGTTTTTCGCGCGCGATTCAAGATTCCGCTCTGCCGCATCGCAACGAGGTCGGCGAGTTGCCAGTCTGGCACTCCACTGCCGGAGCCCTACTTGGCGGCCTTCCCGGTTCCCGACAGCCGCACCATCTGCGTGCTGCCGGTAGCGTTGTCGGTGATCGTCAGCGTGCCGGTCTGCTTCATCGCCGCGCTCGGCGTGAACGTCACCGTGATCGTGCACGATGAGTCGGCCGCGAGGCTCGGCATGCAGTCGTTGGTCTGAGCGAACACCCCCGGCGTGTCGGAAATCATCTCGATCAACACCGCAATCCCCGGATGCTTCTTCTTGCCCTTGGGATTGGACACCTTGACCGTTTTCGGTTTGCTCGACGATCCGACCGTGGTCTTCGAGAACTTGAGCGACTTCGGCGTGATCTTGAGCGTCACCGGCACCGCGGTCGCAGTTGGCGTTGCGGTCGCGGTCGCAGTTGCAGTAGGCGTCGCTGTGGAAGTCGTAGTGGCAGTTGCGGTTGCTGTTTGCGTCGTGGAGGCGGTCGCCGTTAAGGGGTGTGACGGTGGCAGATCCAGAGGTCGTAGCGGTTGCCGTCGCCGTCGCGCTTGCTGTTGCGGTTGCGGTCGCAGTCGCCGTTGCGCTCGCGGTGGCGGTGGAAGTCGCAGTAGCGGTTGCAGTTGGTGTGGTTGTGGCAGTCGCAGTAGGCGTTGCAGTCGCAGTGGCGGTTACCGTCGGCGTCGCGGTTGCCGTAGCAGTCGCGCTCGGCGTGGGTACTGCATCGAATTCGTAAGCGCCGATACAACAGTCGGTTTGCCCGGGTGCCGGACGCCCATAACCGCGCTGGTCGGTGGTCAGCGGATTACCGCTTGCGTCTGTGCAGTAGTCGGCTGGCATGGTAGGGATCTGCGCGATCGCCACACTGCCCGACTTCAGTGCGATCGTCTCCGTAGGGCCGCCGTTGTTGACCAGTCCGCTGGCGAGCATCGGATCGACGCCGTCACCGTTGTCGGCCGAGCCGGTCTTGCTGAAGCCGCACGTAGTGTCGTCGGAGATGTTGTAGCCGCGGTCGGTGAAAGCAGCGGGCCTCTGGCTGGCGCAGTTACCGCCAGTCGACGACGCGAGAATCGTGCCCTTCAGCGTTGCCGAAGAGTAGCTGACTGTGTTCTCAATGCCGCCGCCATTCCCACTGGGCGCGCTGTTGCTGGAGAAGGTGCTGTTGACAACGGTTAGGCCGTCATTGTTGAAAATGGCGCCGCCGCCTTGGCCTGCGCTATTGCCCGAGAAGGTGCTGTTGACAACGGTTAGCCCGCCATCGTTGGAAATGGCGCCGCCTTGGCCTGCGCTGTTGCCGGAGAAGGTGCTGTTGGTGACCGTCAGCGTGCCGCCGTTGTTGAAGATGGCGCCGCCCGTGTTGCCAGTTCCGGCAGCGCTGTTGCCGGAAAACGTGCAGTCGCTGACCGTCAGTATCCAATGATTGAGGATGGCTCCGCCGATTGTTGTGGAGCTTGCGCCAATCAAGGTCAGAAATTGCAGGTTGAGCGTAGCAAATGTGTTCACTTGTATCAGTTGCACCGTACCGCCGCCGTCGATCGTGATTCCCGGCGCGTTCGTCGGGCCGGTGATGGTCAGCGTGTTGGCGATCTCGGGCAGCATGCTGCCGAGCGAGATCGTGCCGGTTAGCCCGGATTGAAACACAATGGTGTCGGTGCCGGTCCCTGCCGTGCAGGTGCCGGTGGTGCCGCCGGACGCGTTGGCCGAGTTGATTGCCTCGCGCAGCGTGCAATGACCTGGATTGGTGTCGTCCACGGTGCTTTGCACTGTAATCGTCGCCGCGCGCGCCGACTCCGGCATCGCCACGAACATAAACGTCAGCGCAATCGCCGCGAGCGCAAAGCACCGCTCCCGATCTCCCATCGATCCCTACCCCACGGCGCATTCGGCCGCATCGGCAAATTTTCAGCAGGAAGCTAACTCAAGCAGGTCCGGCAAAGTCTCCTACCACGCCAACCTACTGTCAAATCGCTGCAAGCGCGGTCGGCCTTTTCGCGCGTCATCCGCCACCGATTCGCCCCGCAATCAGCTCCGGCAGCAGATAGCCGAACTGGTGCCTCAAGATGATCGCGAATCTGCGCGGATGATTCAGCGCTTATAGAATCCACGATTGTTCAGGGATGAACTTTTCAGCCTTACGCCCGACCGTCAACCGTGCTTTGATCGCATATGGTCAACAAGTCAGGATGCCGCAACCTCGCGCATTCGCCCGAACAGCCCCGCCGACTCGTCACCGGCGGTTGCGAGCCCTCACTCGCGCGAAATATTAAATTGGACGGAACGAAACTACCGATAGTGTTGCAGCCGTCCCAGGACCACAAGGGAATGTATAAACAGCTCTTTCCTGGCCGATCGATCCAATCAGACTTGCACCGTAACACTCTCGTAATGCTTATATTTTGGGCGGCCCTCAGGACCGTTGGCGACAAGATCGAACTTACTGTTACGATTGTCGCCCGTGAGCACCACCACCATGGGCGTTAGTAGCGCATCGAGCCAAAACTTCGCTGAGCGTCTCAAGGAACCCGGCACCGGGCCCAGCGTTCTGATCGCCGACGACGATCCCGCGATTCGCCTCGTATTGAGGCATCGCCTCGAAGCCGACGGCTATCGCGTCGACGAGGCGGTCGACAGCTCCGCCGCGCTCGCTGCGCTGCGCACCAATCGCTTCGAAGTCGCCCTGCTCGACATCATCATGCCGGGCACCGGCGGACTCGACGTGCTGTCGGCCGCGCACGGCGAAGCCGTCCGCACGCTCATCATAGTCATCACTGCCGCGAGCACCATGAACAACGCCGTCGAGGCGATGAAGCGCGGCGCTCACGACTACCTGACCAAGCCGTTCGCCAACCTCGATCTGGTCGCGGCCGCCGTCAAGCGCGCGGTCGAAGTCGGCGCGCAGGCCGCGGACTTGAACCGCCTCAAGGACGAGGTCAATCGCCAGTTGGTCGGCGGCGAGATAATCGGCCGCAGCGCCGCGATGCAGGAAGTTTACAAGCTGATCGGACGCGTCGTCACCAACGACGCGACCGTTTTGCTCAGCGGCGAGAGCGGCACCGGCAAGGAGCTGGTCGCGCGCGCGATTCATTTCAAATCCGCGCGCTGGCGCTCGCCGTTTGTCGCGGTCAACTGCTCCGCGATTCCGCACGGCCTGCTCGAGAGCGAGCTGTTCGGACACGAACGCGGCTCGTTCACCGGTGCGTCCGAGCGGCGCGCCGGCAAGTTCGAGATGGCCGACACCGGCACAATCTTCCTCGACGAAATCGGCGACCTGCCGATCGAGTTGCAGCCCAAGCTGCTGCGCGTGCTGCAGGAGCGCGAGTTCAACCGCGTCGGCAGTGTCGAGACGCTCAAGCTCAAGGCGCGCGTGATCGCGGCGACCAACCAGAATCTCGAGACCCTGGTCGCCGCGCGCAAATTCCGCGAGGACCTGTACTTTCGGCTGCGCGTGATTCCGATCCAGATGCCGGCGCTGCGCGAGCGGCGCGAGGATATCGGCGAGCTGACCGACTATTTCGTCTCCAAGGCCGTGCAGGAGATGGGCGCGCGCGCCGCCACTATCAGCCCCGAAGCGCGCATCAAGCTGGAGTCCGCCGAATGGCCGGGCAACGTGCGCGAGCTCGAAAATGCCGTGATGCGCGCGGCGCTGCTCGCGCCGGGCACTACGATTCGCGCCGACGACGTCGAGCTCACGCGTCCCGGCGCCGCGGGCGGTGTCGCAACCGCGTCGGCCGACGGCGCCTCGCTCGGCGACATCATTTCGGGGCGCATCGCCGGATGGTTCGACTCGCCCGGCGGCGAGGAACCACGTGACCTCTATCATCGGCTGGTGGCGGAAATCGAGCGGCCGCTCGTCGAGCTCGCACTCAAGCGCGCCGGCGGCAACCAGGTGCGCGCGGCGCGGATGCTGGGGCTCAATCGCAACACGTTGCGCAAGAAGATCACCGACCACAAGATCGTATTGACCAAGTTCCCCGCCGGATGACGCGGCTGCCATCGCATTTTTACGCGATGATCGATCAGGCGGGCGGGCAAGATCCCGTCTCGCTAGCCGAGTCCCTGCTCGACGCCGGCGCCCGCCTCATGCAGTTGCGCCTCAAGGATGCGCCCGGGCGCGATTTTCTGGCCGCGGCTCGCGCGATCGCCGAGCTGTGCCGCAAGCGCGGCGCGATTCTCATCGTCAACGATCGAGTCGACATCGCGATTCTCGCCGACGCGCACGGAGTGCATCTGGGGCAGACCGATCTCCCGCTCGAAGCGGCGAGAAGAATCGCCGGCCCCGCCATGATGATCGGAATCTCGACCCACAACCTCGAGCAGGCGCGCGCGGCTGAAAATGGCGGCGCGGACTACATCGGATTTGGCCCGATGTATCCCGGCGGCCTCAAGAACAACCCCGCCGGGATGGGCCTCGACAGTCTTCGCACGATCCGCGCCGCCGTGAAGATTCCAATCGTAGCAATCGGCGGAATCACCGAAGCTCGAGTGCCAGAAATTCTCGCCGCCGGCGCAGACGCCGCGGCAATCATCACCGACGTACTGAAGGCGCCAAACATCACCGCCAAAGTCCGCTCAATCCTCGCGAGTTGCGTGGAGTAACCGTGCAATCGACCAAGCAATTTTTCGTCGGCCTGTTCCGCGAGATCGCTCCGGTGATCCTTTTCTTCTTCATCGCATTCATGCTGATCGGTGTGATGTTCAAGCTTTTCGTGTCGCAATACGAGATTGAGTTCTCAGCTTTCAGCAAAGCGGCAATCGCAGCGCTCATTCTAGGCAAAGCGGTTCCACTGCTGGATTGGGCGGAATCGGGATACCGGTTCGAAGGCTACCGCCGCATCGTGGTGGTTGCGTGCAAGACTTTTGTCTATGCGTTGGTCGTGATCGTGCTGGGCATAGGCGAGAAAATCTTCGAAGCCTATCGGAAGGCCGGCAGCCTTGGAGAGGCCGTCTCGAATCTAATCGCCAACGCCAATATCGATCGCTTCATGGGCCTGGTACTGCTCATCAGCCTGGTCGTTTTCATCTATCTCGTGATGCAGGAAATTGAACGCGCGATGGGCGAAGGGGCTCTGTTCCGTCTATTCTTCAGACGTCCCACCTCGCAGCGACTCCCAGAGTCGCGGTAAAGTACCCGTCTGGTTATGCCGTGGCTGGTAGGGGCGCCGATGGTTGCCGAGCTTGCTCGGATTCGAACGAGCGGCACGAATAGGTTACCGCCGCGCCGAGGATGCACATTACGACGAACACTTCGAATGCGGGCACATAGCTGCCACTGAGATCGTAAATCTTGCCCGCGCCGACCGGCCCGACGAATGCGCCGAGCGTGTTGAAGACGCCCGCGATGCCGCCGATCGACCCGAAGCGCTTGAGCCCGAGCGACTCAGCCACCAGCATCGGAACCAGCACCAGCGGTGCGCCCAGCGACAATCCGAAGATCAGTACGAACGGAATCAGCACGGCCGTGCGCGACGCGCCGAAGATCAGCAGCATCCCGACACACGCGGCCAGAAAGTTGAACGTCAGCGCGATTCGCGCGCTCACGCGATCGGCAAACAGTCCCATCCCGAGTTTGCCGCCGGCGGCGAACACGTAGATCAAGCTCATCATGCCGGCCGCGAATGACGCGCTGTAGCCGAGTTCGGTGAGATAGGTGATCAGATGCAGCCCTGCGCCGGCCGCGACGGCGGCGAAAAAGAACTGCGCCGCGGCAATCATCCAGAACGAACGACAGCGGAACGCTTCGCGCAGCTCGAATCCGGGCAACGCGTCGCTGGCCTGCGCGACGCTCACGCCCTCGGCCTGCGGCGGGCGGGTCCTGACGACGAGGATTATAAGCGGGACGACGATCACGAACATCGGAATCGCCAGCGCGACGTATCCCGCGCGCCATCCACCGCGCCCTATCGCGAAGTTCCCGACCATCGTCATCGCGGCGCCGCCGAGCGAGGTGCCCGCGAACGCCAGACCCATCGCCAGCCCGCGCCGCGCGCCGAACCAGTTGGCGATCACGAGCGAGCACGGCAGCAGCGTCGATGCGCCGATGCCGACGCCAAGCAGGATGTACGCGCCGAACAGCGGACCGAACGAATCGACGCGGCTGGCGATGAGGAAAGAGACGCCGGTCATGATCGCGCCGGCCACCATCACGACCCGCGCCTCGACGCGATCGAGCAGCCATCCGATCAGCGGCGCGCTAAGCCCAGCGGACAACGGCAGCGCGGCGCCCTGCAGCGTCGAGAGCTGTGCGCGCTTCCATCCGAAATGTTTCAGCAGATGCGGAAAGAACAGTCCGCCGGTGTTGTAGCCGGAGCCGAACACGAAAACCAGCGTGACGAAAAGGCTCGCGACAATGATCCATCCCTGTCGTTCCCGCTGCGTCATCAAATGCTCCTCGCAGAGAGACTTATACCGACACGCCGCTTGATCGTCGAGTGCGAAAAACCTCAAGTTCGCAGCGAGTCAAGCATAGCCGAACAAATCTCAGGGCGAGTGCTCGAATAATCGGCAACGCCATCGCCCGCGCTCGCTGAGCGCAAATGTCGATAGAAAACTCTTGCCCAATTTGACGTTTGACCGGCAAATGCGGCTCAGCATAGAGTCCGCACTTAGACAAGGGGGTTACCTAACATCCATGGAAAGCAAAGTACACATTCGTGTTGATCAAATAGAGATCGATTGCGAAGGTTCTGAAGAATTCGTTCGAGTGGAGCTGCCTAAGATTCTCGACGCCATCGGCAAGTTCAGCCAGATCGCGGAATCGAACAACCGCCGAGGTGACGACCGCGAAGTTACTCCCAAGAAAGCGACGGTACATGCGGCAACGACCGCAACCGTCGCCACTAAACTGGGCGCCAAAACTGGAGCCGATGTAGTTATGGCGGCAGCGGCGAAATTATCGCTTATCGACAACCGAGAGGACTTTTCGCGCGATGGTCTGCTCGCGGAGATGAAAAATGCTAAAGGATTCTACAAGAAAACTTACTCCAACAATCTGAGCTCGTATTTGAGCACTCTGGTCAAGCAAAACAAGCTTCACGAAGTATCGTCCGATTGCTACTCGATTCCTGAAAGCGTTGCGGGCGAAATGAGGAAGCTGCTTGGTTGATCGCCATTCGCTCAAAGATCTACTTGCTAGAAGCGACCTCGAGCGACTCGATAAGGTGCTGCTGATCCTGTCTTGCGATTCGAATGTCACGAAGCCCGTCGTCAAGGTCCGTGAAATCGCCAGAGAATCCGGTCTATTGAGCGCAAAGAAATGGAATGTCTCTGCGATTCTCGGCGACTCACATGGACGCGCAGTCAGAGTGAAAGAAGGATGGGAACTCACTTCCGCAGGCAAGTTGTACGTATCAAGCCTACTTCCTAAAGGCTCGACACCTCCTGGTAAGGTGGCGACCGCGTTGCGCGCTGCTCTACCCAAGATTAAGGACGCCGACACGCGTGCGTTTCTATCCGAGGCAGTTGAGTGCCAGGAACGCGGCCTGTACCGTGCTGCCGTCGTTCTTAGTTGGGTGGGCGCTGCATCATTGCTGTACTTAGAAGTAGTCGACAAGCATCTTTCCGCGTTTAATGCCGAAGCGACCAAGCGCGATCCGAAATGGCGTCAGGCGAAGAATCCGGATGGCCTTGGACGCATGAAAGAATACAATTTTTTGGAAGTGATCGAAGCACTCTCGATCATAGGAAAGAACGTAAAGGACGAACTGCAGGGCTGCCTAAAGCTTCGAAACAGCTGTGGTCACCCAAACAGCTACAAACTTGGCGAACACAAGGTTGAAGCACATATCGAAACCTTGCTTCTGAATGTCTTCGTGCCGTTCTCCTGAACCGCGTCCTTGATACAGGTGGCCAGCGACTATTCGAGCGCGGTAATCGGGATGAAGCCTTCGAGGCCGCTCTTCATCCGGATTCTCATGTAGTTCAGCGCAATGCCGACGACGTGAACATTGTGCCCCTGGTGAACTTCGGCGAGCTTCTTGGCCCATCGATTTGGTTTGTCCACTACGGCCGCGTTGTGGCTCAGCACGAAGACTTTGTCGGCGGGCTTCACGACTTCGACCGCCGCCGGATCTATGTAGCCGGTCTGCCCGGACTTGAGCCTCACCTGCAGATAGTAGTGAGTGGAGCCGGTCACTTCGACGAATTTATCGCGCGTCAGCTGCTCGATATGCTTGCTGCTCTTCGTGGGCGCGGAATAGACGGGCGCATCCTCGAGCACCTTCAGCCGCGCTTGCGCCGGCTCGATTTCCGGTGCGCGGGCGCCGTGCCCGCTCGACGCGCGATGCGCATGGGTCGTCGCCGGAGGGGGCATCATTACGCCGGATTCGCCTGGCGCCGACGGGCTCGTCGCCGAAGATGGAGAATTGACCGGCGCAGCACCGCTCGGGCCTTCCGCGGGGACGATCGAAGTCGAAGGGATGTCTTCCTCGCCGATTCCCGCCGCGAAGGTCGGCGCCGACAACGCGAGCGTCGCCACTGCAGCGGCCAGCAGAGCCGTCATGCGCGCTGAACGAAAATTACGATGGACCATCTTCCTCTTCCTCCGCTCCTCAACTTGCGGAGCAAATTCTATTCTAGCAGGCTCCGCACACAGTGCACCGCTCGACGTCGCACGGCGGGCTCTGATGCTCGTGATGCGCTTTCTTCCGTTCGGCGAGCAGGAACCATTTGTAAATGTGATGATCGATAAAGTCCCACGGCAGCAATTCGTCGTGAACGTAGTGGCGCGTAACGAAGAAATCAGGATCCGGCAACGATGAAGTCTCGCCTGCCTCGACTTCGCGATGAATCTTCGACAACTCGTGCCAGATGGGCCCCGCGCTTTCGCATCCTGCGGCCTCGAGCCGTTCGAGGATGCCGCTGACGCGGCGATCGCCTCGCGAGACCATGGTCTGGAAATATGCTTCGCGCGGCGACTCCGCGTCGAGTTCGACTTGTCCCAACCGCGTAAGGCGTTGGCGCAGCATCGCCACCTTGCGCTTGATCGATCGCGCGTCCTCCATCGGATCCCATTGGAACGGCGTCCACGGCTTGGGCACAAACGGGTTGAGCGACACCGTCACGGAGCCGATACGCGTGCGGCGCGCGCGTGCGCGCTCGAGCACCTTGGCGACCAGGTCCGCAATCGCGAGCACGTCCTCGTCGCGCTCCTCGGGCAGGCCGATCATGAAATAAAACTTCAGGTTGCCGACGCCCTCGCCCAGCATCATCTCGGCAGCGTGCAGAATTTCGGCCTCAGTAAGATTTTTGTTGATGACCTTGCGCATCCGCTCGCTGCCCGCCTCCGGCGCAACCGTCACGCTCTGATTTCCGCCGCGCGCCAACGCCGACGCGAGCGCGGGCGAAATGCAATCGGCCTTCAGCGACGACGGCGACAGCCGCCCGCCGCGATCGACGACCGCAGATGCGACCTCGGCGACGCCGGGCACACTCGCCATCTCGGCGCCGACCAGGCCGATCACCTTGCGCTCGCCAAGACCGCGCTCGGCCTCGGCGATCAGCATTTCGGGCGCGCGATAACGTATCGGGCGATACATGAAACCCGCCGCGCAGAACCGGCATCCCCACTGGCATCCGCGGCTCGCCTCGACCAGGAACATGTCGCCGAAAACGGATTCCTCGGTGAGAATCAGCGACGACGTGGTGAAGCGGTTGAGGTCGCGAATCAGGCGTCGATTCACCTGCCCGCTGCCGGGTCCGCTGTATTTCACCGTCGCGAGGCGGCCGGCGTCGTCGTAAACGGGCGTGTAGAAGTCGGGCAGATAGGCGCCCTGCACCGACGCGAGCTCGCGCAGTTGATTCGGCGAGCCACGCGTCTCGTCCCAGCGCTCGATAAACTCCGGGACCATCTCTTCGCCCTCGCCAATCAGAAACAGATCGATGAAATCTGCGATCGGTTCAGGATTGAGAAACACGGCGGAGCCGCCGGCGATGATCAACGGAAAATTGCGGCCCGCGCGGTCGGCACGGCGAGCGGGAATCCCGGCCATCCGCAGCACGCTCAAGACGTTGAGATAGTCAGTCTCGAAGGAAATCGAAAACGCGAGAATGTCGAAGTCGGAGAGCGGACGGCCGCGCTCGAAGGAAACCAGGCGCTCGGCGCCAGTGCGAAATGCGTCGCGCTCGTCGTCGTCGGGCAGGAACGCGCGATCTGCCGCGACTGACGAATCGGATTCGAAGATGTGGAAGACGGCCTGGAAGCCGAGATTCGCCATCCCGAGCCGGTACGTGTTGGGATAGATGACGCAGACCGAAATGTCACCGCCGGGTTGGCGCGCGTAGAGCACTTTTTCGCGCGCGATACGCTCGAGTGCGCGCTTACGCGGGTACATTCGCCGACTCCAACATGATCATACAGAGTATCGCTGGGCGGATGGCACGCTCAAGAGGAGCGTCGAAGCCCTTGGGGCTCAGCGCTTCCACGCCATGTAAGCGAAAAACTCGGGCGGCTCTCCGCGGAGAATGCCCGAGGGCTCGACGGCCAGCACCGCCTCGCGCAGGTCGCGCTCGAAAGCGTCGACGCGATCGCCAAGCACCCGCCGACTGCAGAACGACATCGAGTAGAGATTGCCAATCATCGAGTCGATGGTCCATTCCACGTCGAAGGATTCCTCGTAGCTGATGACATCTCTGAAGCGCGAACGCGCGATGTATGCCTCGTGACGCTCTTCGGGCGGCGGACCCGGATTCTCCCACGCCAGATGCCGGTCGGGTAAATAGCGCTTTAGCACCGTATTAATCGCGGCGCGCCATCTCGTCGGAGGCGGACGCGGAATCGGAGCGCCCTCGCCCACCACCGCGATACCGCCGCCGTCCGTGACGAGATCATAGAGCGCGTCGAGCGTGCGCGCTCGATCCATCCAGTGGAATGAGTTGCCCATCGTGACGAGACGGAACTGTCCCAGCTCGGGCGACAAATCCTTGGAGCCGCCAAATCGCCACCCGATATTGCCGATGCCGCGTTCGCGTGCGATGCGCTCGCCCTCGGCACGCATCGCATCATCGGGATCCATCGCGACGACCTCGTCAAACAGATCTGCGAGCGCAATCGCGACGGGACCGGGTCCGCAACCGAGATCGAGCAGCCTGCCGGTGCCGTCGAGTTCGAATTGCTCGCGCAGAATCTTGACGAGCGACGGCGGATATTTGGGGCGATACCGCGCGTAGTACCATGCGGTTCCCTCGTAAATCGTCAAATCGTACTTGTCGGAATGATTCAAGGCCGGAGATTCGTCATTGCGCGATTCTGTCGGGGCGCGTGTAGATGTTGAAGCTGCCATCGCGCAGGAAGCCGACCAGCGTGGTGCCGATCTCTTCTGCCAGCTCGACCGCCAGCGACGACGGCGCCGAGACCGCGGCGAGAATTGGCACGCCGGCGGCCGCCGCTTTCTGCACAATCTCGAAGCTGAGGCGGCCGCTCACCATCATTATATGTCGCGCCAGCGGGACCATCGCATTCGTCAGCGCGTATCCGATCACCTTGTCGACCGCGTTATGACGCCCGACGTCCTCGCGTATCGCGAGCATCGTGCCGTCGAGACCGAAGATCGCGGCGCCGTGCAATCCGCCCGTCGCGGCAAACATGCGCTGCCCCGCGCGGAGCTTCTCCGACAGCGCGAGCAGTATCGCGGGCGTGACGCGTGCGGAGTCCGAGGCGGGCGCGACGCGGCGTCGAATCGAGTCGATGCTGGTCTTGCCGCATACGCCGCAACTCGAGCTCATCACGAAGTTGCGCTTGAGGCGGCTGCGCAGTCCGTCGGCGGGCACGCTCAGGATGATGTCGATGGCGTTGGGCTCGGGCGCACCCTTGCGTCCGCGCACGCGACGAAGCTCGCCGAGTTCGGTTGCGTCATTTATGAAGCCCTCTGCGAAGAGAAAGCCCGCCGCCAGTTCCTCATCATGCCCTGGCGTGCGCATCGTGAGCGTGAAGCGGCGGCCAGCGAGTCGAATTTCGAGCGGTTCCTCGACCGCGAGTTTCTCAGTGCGCTCCGAACTTACGCCACCGCGCCTTCCAATTGCGCGATGCTCGCGAACTTCATCGCGAGCGGCGCCGGCGATATCGTCACCAGCCGCAATTTGCGCGGACTCGGTCTTCATCCTTCGCCGACTTCTTCCGAATCAGGGACGGATTCGGTCGCAATAAAAGAAACGGCCAGGCGCACGAGCGGACTCAGCTCGTCGCCGCCGCCCTTCGCGACGTAGTCAACAATCTCGCGGCGCATCCGCGCCTCCCAGAAATTGCGGAGATGGTTCGCGACGCCCTCCGCCGCTTCTTCGTGATCCGGACAGCCGGCGAAGTACGCGCCGATGTCATTAGCCATCATGACGAGGCGATGAATATCCATCGGGTGAGCATAACCAATAGCTACTCGATTCTCCTCGTCCGTATCCCGTCGTCCGTTGCCTCCGCGTTCCGGCGAAACCTGGACGGCGGTGACCTTGAACTCGGGACAGTTGGTCGCCCAATCGGAATGCTCGGTCATCAAATCGTTGGTGCGCGATTCCGGGTGATGAAACGTAGTATATACAACGCCGGGCTGGACGCGCTCCGTCACCAGCGCGCGCAAGCGCGTCTCGCCGCGGCGCGCCCGCACCCGGATCCAATCTCCGTCGTGGATACCTCGCAGTTCGGCGTCGCTAGGATGAATCTCGAGGCGATCTTCGGCGTGCATCGCGGCGTTCAGCGTGCGCCGCGTCTGAGTACCTACATTATACTGACTGAGTATTCGTCCAGTAGTCAGTATCAGTGGATACTCGGAGTTGGTGCGTTCCTCAGTTGGTACATACTCAGTAATCGTAAACCGGCCCTTGCCGCGCACGAAGTGCTCGGCATGCATCGTAGGTGTGCCGGCCGGCGCGCCGTCGTTGCACGGCCACTGCACCGACCCGAGCCGCTCGATCTTATCGTAGCTGACGCCGGAAAACGTGGGCGTCAGCCTCGCGATTTCGTCCATGATTTCCGACGGATGCGAGTACTTCATCGGATAGCCGAGCGCGGTCGCAAGCTCGCAGGTGATCTCCCAATCTTCCTTGCCGGCGAGCGGTGCGGCGACCTTGCGTACCATCGAGATTCGCCGCTCGCTGTTGGTGAAGGTGCCGTTCTTTTCGAGGAACGACGAGCCCGGCAGAAAAACGTGCGCGTACTTCGCGGTCTCGTTGAAAAACAGATCCTGCACCACGACGCATTCCATTGCGCGCAGCGCCGCCGCGACGTGATGCCCGTTGGGCTCGGACTGCGCGACGTCTTCGCCCTGCACGTACAGGCCCTTGAAGCTGCCGTCCAGCGCCGCGTCGAACATGTTGGGAATCCGCAGGCCCGGTTCGGGATCGACGCGCACGCCCCACGCCGCGTCAAAACTCGCGCGCACCTCTGCGTCGGAAATGTGCCGATAGCCGGTGAACTCATGCGGGAACGAACCCATGTCGCACGAGCCTTGCACGTTGTTCTGCCCGCGCAGAGGATTCACGCCGACTCCCGGGCGCCCGATATTGCCGGTCGCCATCGCAAGGTTCGCGATGCCCAGCACCATCGTACTGCCCTGGCTGTGCTCAGTGACTCCGAGGCCGTAGTAGATCGCGCCGTTGGGAGCGCTGGCATACAGACGCGCCGCCGCTCGAACCTTGTCGGCGGGCACGCCGGTGATTTGCTCCATCGACTCCGGCGAATTGCGCGGCTCCGCGACGAACTTTTTCCACGCCGCGAATTCGATCGGGTCGCATCGCGCCGCCGCGAACGCCTCGTCGGTCAGTCCTTCGGTCGCGACCACGTGCGCGATAGCGTTGATCAGCGCGACGTTGGTGCCGGGGCGGATTTGCAGATGATACGACGCCTGCACATGTGGCAGCCGCACGATTTCGGTGACGCGAGGATCGACGACAATCAGCTTCGCGCCGTCGCGGATTCGACGCTTCATTTGTGCCGCGAATACCGGATGCCCCTCCGTGACGTTGGCGCCGATCACCATGATCACGTCGGCTTGCATCACCGAGTCGAAATCCTGGGTCGTCGCCGAGGTGCCGAACGCCGTCTTGAGCCCGTAGCCGGTCGGCGAATGACAGACGCGCGCGCAGGTGTCGACGTTGTTGTTGCCGAACACGGCGCGCACCAGTTTCTGCACCAGAAAAGTCTCCTCGTTGGTGCATCGCGAGGACGTAATCGCGCCGACCGCGCCGCGTCCGTCCTCCCGCTGGATGCGCTTGAACTCCGACGCCGCGTATTCGATCGCGTCATGCCACGAAACCTCGCGCCACGGCTGGTCGATCGACTTGCGAATCATCGGGCGCGTGACGCGATCCGGATGCGTCGTGTAGCCCCACGCGAAGCGCCCTTTGACGCATGAGTGGCCGTGATTGGCCTGCCCGTTGGGATTCGGCACCATACGCGCCACGAGATCGCCCTTCATCTCGGCCCTGAAGGAGCATCCGACGCCGCAGTATCCGCAGGTCGTGACGACGCTGTGATCCGGCTGGCCGAGTTCGACGACCGATTTTTCCATCAGCGTCGCGGTCGGACATGCTTGCACGCAGGCGCCGCACGAAACGCACTCGGACGCCGAGAACGGGCCGTTCTGCCCCGCCGAAATCACCGACGAAAATCCGCGCCCGTCAACCGTCAGCGCGAACGTGCCTTGAATTTCCTCGCACGCGCGAACGCATCGCGAACACACGATGCACTTCGACGGATCGAAAGTGAAATACGGATTCGATTGGTCCTTCGACGCGTGCAGATGGTTCGCGCCGTCGCCGTTTCTGTAACGCACCTCGCGCAGACCAACCGCGCCCGCCATGTCCTGCAGCTCGCAATTGCCGTTGGCGGGACAGGTCAGGCAATCGAGCGGGTGATCGGAAATGTACAACTCCATCACGCCGCGCCGCAGCCGCGCGAGCGCGGGACTCTCGGTGCGCACCTTCATCCCGGCGCGCACCGGAGTGGTGCACGACGCCGGATAGCCGCGCTGGCCGTCGATTTCGACCAGACACAAACGGCACGAGCCGAACGGCTCCAGCGAATCCGTCGCGCACAGTTTGGGTACGTGGATTCCAGCCTCGTCAGCCGCGCGAATCACCGACGTCCCTTCGGGCACCGTCACGGCGCGTCCATCAATCTCCAGCACGACGGTTCGCGCGCCGGGGCGAAGCGGTGTCAAGAAATCCCTATCGCTCCGCGATCGCATGGCTATTGCCGGCTCCTGATGTCGAGATCGTCAAGTCGTCGCCGATGAACTCCACATCGCAGGCTGCCAGACCGAAGTCCTGCGGAAAATATTTGAGCGCACTCAAAACCGGCAACGGCGTAAGCCCGCCGAGCGCGCACAGCGAGCCGAACTTCATCGTGTCGCACAGATCGCGGATCACTTCTAGATTCTCGCGCGGTCGTCGCCGATTGACAATGTCGTCGATCACTTCGGCGCCGCGGATCGATCCGATTCGGCACGGCGTGCACTTGCCGCACGATTCGATCGCGCAGAATTCCATCGCGTAGCGCGCCATCCGCGCCATATCGACCGTCTCGTCGAACACGACGATTCCGCCATGGCCCAGAATTCCGCCGCGCGCCGCGATCGATTCAAAATCCAGCGCCACGTCCAGCATCGACTCGGTGAAATACGCGCCGAGCGGCCCGCCTACCTGCACCGCGCGAACCGGCCTGCCGCTGGCAGTGCCGCCGCCGTAGTCGTGGACGATTTCGCGCAGCGTCACACCCATCGGCGTTTCAATCAGCCCCGGTCGTTTGGCATTGCCTGCCAGCTGATACGGTATCGTGCCGCGCGAATCGCCGTCGCCGTATTCGCGGAATAATTCCGCGCCGCGCTCGATGATGATCGGCACCGTCGCAAACGAGACCACGTTGTTGATCAGCGTGGGCTTGCCGAATAGTCCTTCCAGCGCGGGAATCGGCGGCTTGAAGCGAACCATCCCGCGCCGCCCCTCGATACTTTCGAGCATCGCGGTTTCCTCGCCGCAAATGTACGCGCCGGCGCCAAGCCGAATCTCCAGCTCGAACGACTTGCCAGTACCAAGTAGGTTCGCGCCCAAATAGCCATTCGAATAGGCAGTCGCGATCGCGTCGCTGAGTGTGTGTCTGGCGTGCGGATACTCAGAACGCAAGTAGATATAACCTTGCGTCGCGCCAACCGCGAGCGCCGCGATAGTCATCCCTTCGATAAGCTCGAAAGGATCGCCTTCCATGACCATGCGATCGGAAAACGTGCCTGAATCGCCTTCGTCGGCGTTACAAACGACATATTTCGGCGTGGCCGGCGCATCGGCCGCGGTCTTCCATTTTATCCCGGTCGGAAATCCCGCGCCGCCGCGGCCGCGAAGCCCTGACTTCGTCACCTCTGCGATAACCGCGTCAGCGCCTAGTTCGATCGCGCATTGCAGGCCGCGATATCCGCCATGCGAAATGAAGTCGTCGAGCGATACCGGATCGGTCACTCCCGCGCGCGCGAACGTCAACCGAGTCTGCGACTTGAGCCACGGTATTTCCCCGGCGATGCCGAGGCGCAGGCGATGCTCGCGGCCGTCGAGAAAGTTCGAATCGAACAGCGACACAACGTCGCCAACCGCGACCGGTCCGTATGCGATTCGCCCGCCACTGGTCGCAACTTCGACCATCGGCTCATGCGAGAACATCCCGCGCGAACCGTTGCCCACGATCTTCACGTCGAGCTTGCGCGACGCCGCTTCAAGTCGAATCGCGTCGGCGACCGCGTCCGCGCCGAGCGACACCGCGCTCGAGTCGCGCGGAACGTACACAACGACAGTCATCGCGACGACCTCGGTAATAAGACACTGGAAAAAATCTCGTCGAAGCGTGCCGGATCGACGCGGCCGTAGAGATCGTCGCCCACGACAATCGCCGGCGAGCACGCGCAGTTGCCGAGACAGTAAACCGGCTCGAGGGTGAAATCGCCGTTACCGGTGGTTTGTCCAAAATCGACTCCAAGGCGTGCTTGAATATGCGCCGCGAGCGCGACCGCGCCCATCGCCTGGCACGACTCGGCGCGACACACGCGAATGATTTTTCGGCCGGGCCGCTTGGTGCGAAAATCGTGATAGAAGCTGATGACGCCGTGGACCTCGGCGCGCGAAAGATTCAGCGCTCGCGCAATCGCCGGCACCGCCTCGGACGGGATGTAACCGACGTGCTCCTGAACCGCGTGCAACACCGGCATCAGCGCGCCGGGCTTGTCGGTGAGACGTGCGACGATTTCGTCGATCACGCTCGCGTCCCAACCGCCGTCGCCGTTTCTGGAATTCCTTGCGTCCATCGCAGCCACTCTCGATCGCTATACCACGATTGACGCTGGTGATCTTGATCCGCCCGGTTGCATATTGCAACCTGACAATTGCGCCGAGCCGGAGGTCGACTCGATGATTCGCAAATTCAAATTTGAAGACGAAATGCATGAAAGTCTGCAATGCGTGCCGATGGCGGTGCGGCGCAAGCTCGATCGCGTCGGTTTGAAGATCGGGCTCGAGCAATGGAAGTCGCTCGACCGCGGCGAGCGCCTCGCAATCTGTCATTTCCCCGTCGATTCCGCCGAGGAATGCGATGGGCTCGGCGTGTTTATCCGCGAGGCGATGAAGCGCCGATTCGGCGTCGAGCCGAAGAGTCTGACCGACGCGCAAAGAGCGTCGGCGGAGCCGCCCGCGTCGCCTCCGCTTCGAGTCGTGGCGCACGCGCGCGCGGCTGGCTTCGATCTGAGTGCCACAGTCTGGTCGCGCCTGGACGGCGACGAACGATTCGCCCTGCTCAAGATGGGTGACGTCGAGGCGCCGAGCCACAATCTCGCCGCGGCACTGAAAGAGTTCGCAGTGCCCGCAATCGCGCCGGCCGATCAGCTGCGCGCGAAGTGATCGAGGAGCGCCCGCCCCTTCCCCAGTTTGAAGCTGTGCCTGAGCGCCGCTGTCACGTAGCGTTTCGCGCCGCGGACTGCTTCCTCGAGGCTCATCCCGCGCGCTAGATACGCCGCGATCGCCGCCGAGAATGCGCATCCGGTTCCATGCGCGCCGCCGCCTGCGATGCGCGGGCTCTTCAGCTCGATGAAACGGCGGCCGTCGTGAAACAAATCCGTCGCGTATGCGTGGTCCTTGCGATGCCCGCCCTTGATGACAACCGCGCGCGCGCCGAGCTTAATTATCTTGATTGCGGCCTCGCGAATCGCCGCGTCTGAGTCGATTCGAATGCGCGCCAGCACTTCGGCCTCCGCGATATTGGGCGTGACGATGCGCGCGATGGGAAGCAGCCGTTTTCGAATCGCGCGCTCCCCTTTCGGGCCCATCAACAGCGCGCCGCTGCTCGAAACGATCACCGGATCGACCACCGGCGCCGGCAATTTTAGCCGTTCGACCGAGCGCGCGACCGCCTTGACGATCGCCGCGTTGGCCAGCGCGCCGGTCTTGACCGCGCGCGGAACGCATTCCAGCGCTAGCGTATCGAGCTGCGCCTCGACCATCTCGGGCGATATGTTTTCGACCTGCGCGACTCGCCGGCTGTTCTGCGCGATGACCTCGGTGATGACCGAGTAGCCATACACGCCAAGGGCGGCGAAGGTTTTGAGGTCGGCCTGGAGGCCGGCGCCGCCGCCCGGGTCACTGCCCGCGATTGTCAGCGCGATAGGATGTTTCGAGTTGGGAGAGGCCAAGAAATGGGCTCTGATGCGTTGTAAAGATCTTATCTAACGGCGCGGTGAAGCGAAAGATCCGCACTTAGTTGATCCGTTGCGGAACTGCGCGATACTTTGCACCTGATATGCAATCATTGCTGCGAGTCGTATGGCGGTAAGAGGCGAATCGGAATTTCTCAATCTTCCCTTCCAGGAGAAGCTGCAGTTCCTGTACGGCCTGCCCGCGCGCCAAAAGCGCGACCTCATTCTTTCCGCGCCCGAGGCCGAGCGCCTGGTGCAATCGTTTTCGCCCGAGACGCTGTTCTACACGCTCAAGGAAATCGGCAGCGCCGATGCCGGCGACCTGCTCAGCCTCGCGATGCCCGAGCAGGTCAAGTCGCTGTTCGATCTCGATTGCTGGAACCGCGATCGCCCCAACGTGCATCGCATGCGCGAGTGGATCGAGGCGATGGCCGACGGCGGACGCCGCAAACTCGCCGACGCGCTGATGGGCCTCGACCTGGAGATGATGTCGATTCTGCTCCGCGGCTACATAAAGGTGCATCGAATCGAAGACGCGGCGTCCTCGCCGGACGCGACCGCGAATCGCTTTGCGCAGTACGACGAAAATTACCTGATCGAGTTCATCCGCCACGACGCAATCTCGCAGCACATCTCGGATTTTATCGAAGAAGCGTTCGAGCGCGACTACAACTACTTCGCCGGCCTGATGGAGGAAATCTACTGGGGCGTCGAGGCCGAGCTCGAAGAAGAGGCCTACCAGTTCCGGCGCGCGCGCCTGAACGATCGCGGCTTTCCCGATTTCTTCGAGGCGCAGAGCGTGTTCGCGTATCTCAAGCCCGACCAGTTTCTGACGATTCGCGCCGGATACGAGCCGCCGAGCCGCGCCGATCTGCCCGACGACAACGAAGTGATCGCGCCCGAAATGGCGCCGGCGATTGCCGACGGCGACGTCTCGCTATTCAACACCGCGCTGACCGCGGGATTCGCCGCGCAGGGCAAACGCCAGCTTCGCAGCGAGATGGCGATGGTGAGCAACCAGGTGCTGGTCGCGCGCGCGGTGGACTTCGGCGACTTGGAAGCGGTGCGCGTCGCGGTCGAGATGACGCACCATTACCTGAACCTGGCGCTCGAGCATCTGGCGGGCGGCGATCTGCAAACCGCGATCGAGCATCTGCGCGACACGCCGCTGAAACTGCTGTTTCGCCTCGGCGTGAGCTTGACGATCGATCTGCGCACCAGCACCGAGTTGACGCTCAAGAAACTTGGCCTCTCGAGCGTCAAGGTCCGCGAAATACCGTACCTCGACTCGCCCTATCGCGAGGCGCTGGCCGGCTTCATGGCGCGCCAGCCGCGATTCTACAGCGGCCTGGACGGCAGCGGCTCCGTCGAGATGCGCGATTTCAGCAGCATGCGCGATTTGCATCTCAGCTACGCGATTCTCGATCAGGTCGATTCGGCCGCGGAGCTGTTCCGCGCGATGTTCGCGATCGATATCGCGTCGCCAAACTTCCGCGCCCAGATGGCGGCGCGGGAGATTCGCCTCAGTCAACTTGTGCTGACCGGGCTCGCCCGGCTGGCGCTGGACAATCGCCTGACGATCGATCCGATCGAAGGCAGCAGGCTGACCGCGATGCGCGCGGCAATCATGACCGGGCAGCCCGGCACACTCAGCGAAGAATTCCGCACTCGGATAAATCAAGCGCTCGCCGAGAGGATGGACGACGCGACGCGAAAGCGCACGGCAGACTTCCTGAATTCCTGCCTGAACCTGCTCGAAGAGGAGTTTGCCAACCTGGGCGGCGAGCGCGAAATCGATCCGCGCTTTATCGAAAGCGTGCTAGTGCGAATCGGATAGGCTGTTCGCGTGGCAATCGATTCATCGAAAGCCGAATGCAAGCAGGATGCGGGCGTCTTTGCGCCGGTGGTCGACCGCACTCGTTGCGAAGCCAAAGAGGATTGCGTCGGGGCTTGTCCCTATGACGTTTTCGAGGTGCGCAAGCTGGGCGACGATGACAAGCGCGCGTTGCCGCTGGTGTCGCGGGTGGAGGCATGGGTCCACGGCAATCGCCAGGCGTTCGCGGTGCGGGCCGACGAATGCCACGCGTGCGGGCTGTGCGTAATCGCTTGCCCGGAGCATGCGATCAAGCTGGTGCGAGTACCGACTCCCGCCTAGCGTGCGCCGGCGCCGTCCGCTGCGAGCGTGACGGTGCGGCTCGAAGCCGTCGCGATTCAGCGTCAACGTCACGGCGCCGGCCTTGACGCCCGCGGCATCGCGGCTGAAGTCGTCGAGCGCATTGACGTCGCGATCTCCCAATTTGACTACGATGTCGCCGCGCGCGACGCCTGCCTTCTCCGCCGACGACGAGACCTCCGACACCAGCACGCCGTGCCCGTTGGACAGGCCAAACGCGCTCGCCAGGTCGGGGGTCAGTTGCTCGACCGTCAAGCCCAGCGCGCGCGCGGTGTCGGGAATTTTTCCGCCGGCGCCAAGCCCGGTCGTCGGCGCCGATTCGAAAAGTTTGTTGTTCACGTAAATGGGCACGTTCATGCCCATTGCGAGCGCGATCGCGTCGCTGGGACGGCTGTCGATCGAGTAGCGGCCGCCGTCCATGTATATCGTCGCGTAATAAATCTCGTCGCGCATGTCGCCGATCACGATTCGGTCGACGCTGTTCCCGGTCTGCCCGATTATCGAGCGAATCAAATCATGCGTGAACGGCCGCTCCGGCTTGATTCCGTGCAGCGCGAGCAGGATTGCCGTCGCCTCGCTCTCGCCGATCATGATTGGCAGTGCGCGCGACTGTTTCTCGTCGAGCAGCAGCACATAGTTCGCGCCCGACTCGTCGTCAAAGCCGACGCGTGCGACCTGGACTCTAACCTCGTCGGGCGAAATTTTCGCGGATGCGGACGAACTCGATGGCGAACGGCTGCACGAGCAAGCCGCCACCACGGCTGCCAGAAGCAACAGGCAGAGGTGCCGTCCGCCGACAGGCTTCATGCTCAAACCTTACGCGCGTCGTACGCTTGATGCCAAGCACGCGTCAGCCGCGGAACTCGCGCGCGACGATGTATAGCTCGGAAGAACCCGGGCGGCTGGCTTTGGTCCGCGTCACCTCGACGCTTGCGAAGTGCCGCTTGAAAGAATCGACGATGTCTTTGAACTGCGCGCCCATGAACAGTTTCGTGACCATCGCGCCGCCCGGTTTCAGCATCGTGGTCGCAAAGCTTAGCGCGCAATCGATCAGCTCGCGCGAACGCGCCTCGTCGCGCGCGGCAATTCCCGTCAGCTTCGGCGCAAGGTCGCTCGTGATCAGGTCGGCGCGTCCGCCAAGCTCGCTTTGCACGCGCGCGGCGACCGCAGGATCGAGAATGTCGCCGGCGATCGCGATAGCGCCGGCCGGCGGATTCTTCACTTGCGCGAGATCGACTCCCACCACGCGTCCGCTAGCACCCGCAGCCGCCACGAGGATCGCCAGCCATCCGCCAGGCGCGCATCCCAGATCCACGATTCGCGCACCGCTGCCGACTAGCCGGCCGCGCGCAATTATTTCCTCAATTTTGAACGCCGCCCGCGACGGCAATCCGAGCGCGCGCGCCTTGCGATAAAATTTGTCGTGTGGTTCGTAGGTCGCCACAAATTCATCCGTTCGCTTTGACGCGCGCGCCGAAGCCGCTATCTTGATTAACTCCGCCCCGAAGTTTTTAAGCTGCGACGGTCACCGTGAAGCTCGACGATTTGAATCCTGAACAGCGCGCCGCTGTGCTCGCCCCCGACGGTCCGATTCTCATTCTCGCCGGTGCGGGCTCGGGCAAGACTCGCGTGCTGACCTACCGTATCGCCCACATCCTGGCCGAGCGCAAGGCGTCGCCGGCCGAGATGCTGGCGGTCACGTTCACCAACAAGGCCGCCAACGAGATGCGCGCGCGGGTCGCGTCGCTGGTCGGTGACGACACCCGCCTGCCGTGGGTCAGCACGTTTCATTCCGCGTGCGCGCGAATCCTGCGACAGGAAGCTCATGCGCTCGGCTACGATCGCAATTTTTCGATCCTCGACGAAGGCGATTCGCTGACCACTGTTCGCCGCGTGCTCGACGACGCCGCGCTGGCCGACTCGCCGCCACTCGAACTTGCGCGCGCGCGAATCGAGCAGGCCAAGAACGAGGCGATCGCGCCCGAAGAGATGCTCGCGAGCGCCCAGCCTGGCCGCGAGGCCTCGATAGCGCAGATTTATCGCCTCTACCAGGAGCGGATGCGCGCGATGAACGCGATGGACTTCAGCGATTTGCAATTGCAGACCTGGCTGCTGTTCCAGCGCTTTCCCGAAGTCCTCGAGCGATGGCAGCGGCGCGCGACGCATCTGCTGGTCGACGAATACCAGGACACCAATCGCGTCCAGTATCTGATCGTCAAGGCGCTCGCCGCGCGCTCGGGAAATTTGTGCGTGGTCGGTGACGAAGATCAATCAATCTACCGATGGCGCGGCGCCGACATTCGCAACATCCTCGATTTCGAGCGCGACTACCCGGCGGCGCAGATTTTCAAGCTCGAGCAGAATTACCGCTCGACGAAAACTATTCTGGCCGCCGCCGGCGCCGTCATCCGCAACAACACCGAGCGCAAAGTCAAAAACTTGTGGACCGAAAACGACGCCGGCGAGCCGGTCACCTACTACACCGGCGTCACCGAGCGCGACGAGGCCGACTTTATCGCGCTCGAAATCGCGCGGCTGAGCGGCTCCGGCGGCTTCAGACCCGCCGACGTTGTCGTTTTCTACCGGGTCAACGCTCAGTCGCGCGCGATCGAGGAAGCGCTCGTGCGGCGGCGAATCCCCTACTACGTCGTCGGCGGCGTGCGCTTTTACGAGCAGCGCGACGTCAAGGATCTGCTCGCCTACCTGCGCGTGCTCGCCAATCCTGCCGACGCCGTCAGCCTCGAGCGGATGGTCGGCACGCCGCCGCGCGGAATTGGCGCGAAATCCTTCGAAGCGATTGCCGAGCTGGCCGCGCGCGATCGGATCGCGGCGTTCGAGGCGATGGGCCGGCTCGAAACCTACTCGAAAGTCGCGCTCAGAATCGCCAAGCAGGCCGGGATGCTCTATTCGTGGATGCACGATCTGGCGGCGCGCGCGCCGGAAATGAGCGTGCGCGGGATCGTCGAGGAAGTCGTGGCGCACAGCGGTTTCGAGCCCTACCTCGACACGCTCGACGACGCGCCCGCGCGCAAACAAAACCTCGCCGAGATGCTGTCCGCGGCCAGCGCCTTCGACGCCGAGAAGTCCGCCGGCGGTTTGCCCGAGTTTCTCGAACGCGTCGCGCTCGTCAGTGACAGCGAGCAGATCGATTCCAGCGGCGGACGCGCCGCGCTGATGACGCTGCACACGTCAAAGGGCCTCGAATATCCAATCGTGTTCATCGCAGGGATGGAGGAAGGCCTGTTTCCGCACAGCCGCTCCGCCGACCTCGACGAGGAAGTCGAGGAGGAGCGCCGCCTCTGCTACGTCGGCATGACGCGCGCGCGCCAGTTGCTCTACCTGACCAACACGCTCTCGCGCGAGATCTACGGCGTGCGGCAGGAGTCGCGCCAATCGCGATTCATGCGCGAGGTCGATCCCGCCTTGATTCGACGTATCGCGCCGGCTCGCGAGACTGCGCAGATACGCCCGCTGTCGCCGCGCGAGACCTATGTTGATCATACCGACAGCCAACTGCCCGACGACGAGCCGGGGCCAGGCGGCGACGGCTTGTCGATCGGCGCGCGCGTCGTTCATCCGACCTTCGGCCGCGGAGTCGTGCGCCGGCGCGAGGGACGCGGCGACGGCGCCAAGGCGTGGGTAAATTTCGAGCGCGGCGGGATCAAGCTGCTGGTGCTTAAGTTCGCAAACCTGAGGTTGATCGGGGACTGAACGCGCCGGTATCATTTCATGGAATCCGGCGACACGCTCGCCGTTGAATTGTTCGCGCGGATTTGCCGTCAACCTACCTTGGGAGTTCATGAAACGCCTCATTGATATCGCGATTCGATTCTTCCCCGCCCTGCTGCTGATTGCGTTGGTCGCCATTCCCGCCGCGCACGGCGCGTGGACCGAGGACGAATTCGAGAAGCGTCCGCTCTACGCCTACCCGCTTCCGCACGGCAAGGACGACATCATCGGCAATCTCATCACGTACCAAATCCAGAAGGGCGACACGCTGCTCGACGTCGGGCGATGGTTCGGCGTGACGGCCAAGGAAATTTCGAACGCGAACGCCGGACTCGACTGGTGGGCGCCAACGCCCGGCAGGGTCATAATTCTGCCCGACGAGCATATCCTGCCCGATACGCCCCGCGTCGGCATCGTGATGAACATCCCCGAGATGCGGATCTACTATTATTTCCCGTCGCCGACCGGCCCGCTCCACCCCAAGAGCAAGGGCAAGGTGACGCCCGCCAAGTTCGTGACTGGCAAAAAACACTCGGGCGGAGTTACGCCGTCGGTGGTGTATTCGTTCCCGGTCGGGCTTGGACGTTTCGATTGGAAAACTCCGGTCGGCACCTTCACGGTTCGCGGCAAGACGCGCAATCCGACCTGGGTGGTGCCGCAGGATATCTACGAAGAACATCTCGAGCGCGACGGTGAAGCGGAGCACGTGGTCTCCGGCGACGATCCCGATAATCCGCTGGGCCACTACCGCATCGAGTTGACGCTGCCCGAGTATGCCTTTCACGGCACCAACGTTCCGTGGGGCGTCGGCATGGAAGTCAGCCACGGATGCATCCGGCTGTATCCGGAGGACATCGAGCGCTTCTTCAACAAGGTGAAAATCGGCACGCCCGGGATGTTCGTCTATCAGCCGGTGAAGTTCGGATGGCGCGGCGACGCGCTGTATGTCGAGGTCCACGAAGATCTCTACGGCATGTATGCCGGCTTGTGGGCCTACGCGCAGAAGGAAGCCGATCGGAAGGGACTGACAGATCAGATCGACATGCAGAAACTTGAAAAGGCGGTCGAGCAGAAGACGGGCGTCCCGACCTACATCATGCCCGGTCCCGCGCCTGGCAGCGCCAGCTAGTTTTTTTGCGGCGCTCCCGCTGGCGCCGCGCTCGGCGGATTGCCGGCGTCGGCGGCAGCCTGCTTTTTCATCAGGTAGAAGTATCGATGGCCGAGGCCGAATGGTCCCGGCCACTCGAGGCGTCGGACGACTTCGGCGCCGGCGATCGGCCCGCTCGCAATCGTGTATTCGCCGACTTTCTCCGAGGTGATCATCGGGATTCCGCCTTCGAGCTTCATCGTTTCAATCCCATGCTTGGGATAGCGATAAAGATCCTCGCCGTTGAGCGCGTAGCCGGCGTCGATTGATGAGCGCGGGACGCCTTCGTGCTCGAGCTGGTCGCGGGTCGCGAGGATCACCGCCAGCCCGCGTTGATACGCATACGTGCCGCCGAGCGACATCAGGCCCATCGCGAGCGTCATCACAAATCCCGCCGCCTGCACGAGCCTGCTTCTCGGCAACGGAGCGAGCGCGAGCACGATCGCGCCGGCCGGCACCAGCACCAAGTAGTAGCGGTCGTTGTAAAACCACAGCGGTATCGTCGCCGCCCAATAAATCATCGCCGCTATAACGACCGCGGCCGCACCGCGGCCGAGAGTCCTGAAGATTTCCGCGGAAGCGACCATCAATCCCGCCGCGCCGAAGCTCGCGAGCGCCAGGAACGCATACTGCCAGTCGCCGTCCCATGAAAAACGATTCGAATCGCCGCGCAGGATCAGCACGTTGTGCCATCCGCCAAAGCAACTGTACTCGGGCGTCACAGGCATCCGGTTGTCCATCCACATCAGGACGAGCGCGGCTGCGAAAATTCCGGCGGCGCCCGTCGCGACGCGGCGCCAGCGCGGCGTCGTCAATTGCAAAATCGCCAGCGGCGACAATACCGTGCCCAGATAGAGTGCCGGACCAAGCACGCCCGCGCGCAGGTAGTTCGCAATCGGCACCATGAAGATGTAGTGGAAGTGATTCTCTTGAAGTTGCAAATCCCACGGTCTCGGACCCAGTACCGTCAGCCAGATCCACAGCCCCATGCAGATCGCGAGCGCGACGCCGAACGGCGCCATCATCTTGATCCACCGCGCGCGATCCCAACGATTCGCGCCTTGCCGCGCGTCGTAAAGCAGCATCGCGCCGACGCATCCGGCTATCGCCATCGCCGCGAACGGCCGAATCAGGAAACCGATCACCGCCGTCGCCGCGCAGAGCCATAGCCACCACTGTTCGCGACGTCCGTCTGCTTTCGCGAACGCCAGGTGAGCCGCGACCATCGCCGTCAGGAACGGTATTTCGGTCATGAACGAAAAGCTGAGGAACGTGAAGCAGGGATTGCAGATCAGCAGCCCCGTCGCCGCCAGCGCCTGCCATCGCGGCGCGCCGCACTTGATCGCGAGCGCACGGAACATCACTCCGCACAGCACCGCCAGCGTCACTGTCGAGATTTCCAACGACACCGAGCTCCCGCCGAACGCATGCGCCCACGCCACGCCGTACACGACCTGCGCTATCGGCATCGCCTGCGTGAAGCCGGCAAACCTGATCTCGCCGGTGCGCAGAAACCGCCGCACGGCTGAGCCGTACAGCCAGCTATCCACCACCGGCGCGTCGGTCAGCGGATGCAATATCAAAAGCGCGAACCCGTACCATCCAACCACCGCCGCTGCCGCGGCCCATCCTGCGCGCCTCATCGAGTTCCGCCTTGCTCCGCTTTTAGCCTATCCCTTATACTCCGAAATTAACCCGCAAACGGGACTGCGCTGATTTAGCTGATTTCAACCGAATCACTCACAATGCGACAAGTAGCATTTCATCGTCCGTCGATCGGACCCGACGAGGAGCGCGAGGTGCTCGACGCGCTGCGCTCCGGATGGATCACCACCGGCCCGAAGGCCAAGCGCTTCGAGAGCGAATTCGCCGAATACGTCGGCGCGAAACACGCGCTCGCACTTTCGCATTGCACCGGCGCGCTGCATCTGTCGCTATGGGCGCTCGGCATCGGCGCCGGTGACGAGGTTATCACCACGCCGTTCACCTTCACCGCGACCGCCGAGATTCTCGGCTACCTCGGCGCGCGCCCGGTGTTCGTCGACGTCGATCCCGGCACCTTCAACATCAACCCCGCGCGCATCGAGGAGGCGCTCGAGAGCGGCGCGCACAAACGCGTCCGCGCGATCCTGCCGGTGCACTTCGCCGGCCACGCTTGCGACATGGATCGCATCCTCAACATCGCGCGCAACTACAATCTGAAAGTCGTCGAAGACGCCGCGCACGCGGCCGGTTCCGCGCGCCACATGGACGGCCGCGGGATGGCGAAGATTGGCACTATCGGCGACCTCACCTGCTTCAGCTTTTATGCCACCAAGAATTTCACCACCGCCGAGGGCGGCATGATCACCACCGCCGATGACGCGCTCGCGGAAAAAATCGCCGTCGCCAGCCTGCACGGGATGAACAAGGACGCGTGGAAGCGCTACGACAAGAACGGCTCGTGGTACTACGAAATCCACGACATGGGCTTCAAGTACAACCTGTCCGACGTGCACGCCGCCATCGGCCTGGCCCAGCTCAAGCGCGCCGACGACTTCATGCGCCGCCGCGGCGAAATCGCGCGCGCCTACGATGAAGCCTTCCGCGCCGACGACGCACTACAGCCCGCGTACTCCGAGCCCGGCATCGAGCACGCGTGGCATCTCTACGTGCTGCGCATCCGCCCCGAGCGCCTCAAGCTCGGCCGCAACCAGTTCGTCGAGATCCTGCGTGAGCGCGGCGTCGGATGCTCCGTGCACTGCATCCCGCTGCACACGATGCACTACTACCAGCGCATGTACGGCTACCGCGACGGCGATTTTCCCGTCGCCGAGGACATCTTCAGCCGCTGCCTGTCGCTTCCCATCTACGCCGCGATGACCGACGACGACGTCGCATTCGTGATCGAAACCGTCCGCGCCATCGCGCGCGAAAACCGCCGCTGACCGAGGAGGACAGTCGTGCGAACACTGGTAACCGGCGGCGCGGGATTCCTCGGCTCTCATCTATGCGAGCGCCTGCTCAACGACGGCCACGAAGTCATCTGTCTCGACAATTTTTTCAGCGGCAAGCGCGCCAACATCACGCATCTGCTCGGCAACCGCAATTTCGAATTCATCCGCCACGACGTGGTCGAGCCGATCCTGCTCGAAGTCGATCGCATCTTCAGCCTCGCGTGCCCCGCGTCGCCCGTGCACTACCAGTACAACCCGGTGAAGACCATCAAGACCTCCGTGATCGGCACCATCAACATGCTCGGGCTGGCCAAGCGCGTGCACGCGCGCATCCTGCTCACCTCGACCAGCGAAGTTTACGGTGACCCCGAGGAGCATCCGCAAACCGAATCGTACTGGGGCAACGTCAATCCGATCGGCGTGCGCTCATGCTACGACGAGGGCAAGCGCGTGGCCGAATGCCTGATGATGGACTATCACCGGCAGAATAAGGTCGACATCCGTATCGTGCGCATCTTCAACACTTACGGCCCGCGGATGGCGATCAACGACGGGCGCGTGGTCTCCAACTTCTGCGTCGCGGCACTCCGCGGCGAGGATCTGGAAATTTACGGCGACGGCAACTCGACGCGGTCGTTCGCGTACGTCAACGATATCATCGATGCGCTGGTGCGCATGATGAACCAGGACACGCACATCGGCCCGGTGAATATCGGCAACCCCGACGAGTTCACAATCACGGAACTCGCGAAGCTCGCCATCGAGCTCTCAGGCAGCTCCTCGAAAGTCGTCATCAAACAGCCGCGCGCCGACGATCCTGTGCGCCGCAAACCAAACATCGAGCTCGCAAAAAAAATTCTCGGCGGATGGCAGCCGCAAACGGCGTTGCGCCCCGGCCTCGAAAAAACCATCCACCACTTTCGCGAAGTCCTCGGCCTCCCGCACAAATAGCGCGCGCACCGCGCCGCTTGCGATTACAGCAATCCGGCGAGAAGATATTTGTAGTCCCTCCGCGCGAACCCGCGCCGCATCATGAATCGAAACAGAGGACAGGTGTTCTGGATTTCGCGAGCCGCACTGACGATGCTCGTGTCGCTCGCGATTGCCTCATGCGCCGCGACGCCGCCACCGCCGGCTCCTGCGCCCGAGCCGATCGTCTACATGCCGCCCGATCCCAATCCGCCGCCGCCCGACGAATGGAATCTGCTGCCCGATCCCACCACCGGCCAGGTCGACGTCTATCACAAGGGCGGCTACGTCGGCTCCGTCACCGGCAACGAGCCAGCCGACCAGGACCCGCCCGTTCCGCATCCCGTAGCAACGCCCGCGGATTGAGCCCTCCAACTTCCCCCTAACCAGTTCTAACAGGGACGAAGTCCCGCATCTTTGTATTGATACCGGGTGCAGGGGTCACCCCTGCCGAAGGAAGTGTGAAACCCACCGCGGGTTTCACATTAAATAAAAGTTCTTGTTTCCTACTGCTCCCTTTCACTCCTTCAACAAATTGCGCGCGATCACGACGCGCTGGATCTGCGACGTGCCTTCGTAGATCTGCAGCAGCTTCGCGTCGCGCATCAGCTTCTCGACCGGGTATTCCTTCATATAGCCGTAGCCGCCGAAGATTTGCACGGCGTCGGTTGTGATCCGCATCGTCGCGTCGGCGCTGAAGGCCTTCGCGTAGGCCGAAATCGTATTGGCGCCTTCGCCGCGATCGACCAGCCACGCCGCCTTGTAGGTCAGCAGCCGCATCGCTTCGATTTCGATCGCCATGTCGGCCATCATGAACTGGATCGCCTGGAAATTTGCGATCGGCTGTCCGAACGCGTGGCGCTGCTTCGAGTACTTGAGGCATTCGTCGAGTGCGCGCTGCGCAATCCCGACCGCGATCGCGCCAATCTCCGGCCGGCTGTGATCGAACGTCGCCATCGCGTACTTGAAGCCCTCGCCCTCGCGCCCGACCAGCGCGCTCGCCGGGATTCGCACGTCTTCGTAAAAGATTTCGCCGGTGTCGGCCGCGCGCTGCCCGAGCTTTCCATGCATCCGGTTGCGCGTGATTCCCGGCACGCTCGACGGGAACACGAAGCACGAGATACCCTTGTGCTTGAGCCGCTTGTCGGACGTCGCAAACGTGACGTACCAGTCGGCGCGCGACCCGTTCGAGATAAAATGCTTGGTGCCGTTGAGGATGAACTCGTCGCCCTCGCGCCGGTACGACGTGCTCATCGCGGCGACGTCCGAGCCCGCGCCCGGCTCCGTGATCGCGAACGCGCAGAACGTCAGCTTCTTCACCAGCTGCCCCAGGTAGGTCCGCTTCTGCTCATCGTTGCCGGCGATCAGAATCGGCAGCGTCGCCAGGTCGTTGGCGCCGACCGCGTTCGAGATTCCCGCGCATCCGTAGTTCAGCTCCTCGACGATCAGGCTCGTGTCGAGCACGCCGAGTCCGGGCCCGCCCATCTCTTTCGGCACTCCGAAGTTCATCAGCCCGGCCGCGAACGCCTTCTCGCACACTTCGACCGGAAAAATTTCCTTCTCGTCGTATTCGCGCGCGCGCGGAATTATTTCCTGCTCGGCAAACTTATGCGCCAGCGCTTTCAGTTCGCGCTGTTCGTCGGTCAAATCAAAACCAAGCATCTTTTACAGTCTCCCGTTATCGATAGTCGTGGCGCCGCCGCAATTGGTTTTTAACCGTTAATCGACCGCGCGCCGCAATGAAAGACGCACCCGGCCTCGATTCGCCTTGAAAAAACCCGCGGGTGCGGATACGACGGTAGTTGAATCTGATCCCTCAAGGAGATCCACGATGCCGATTACCGTGATTGCCAAACTGAAAGTGCAGCCCGGCAAGGAAGCCGAGTTCGAAGCCGCCGGCAAGGAAATGATCGCGACGGTGAAAACCGCCGAGCCCGGCACGCTCGCTTACATCCTGCACAAAAACCTCAAGGACCCGACCGAGTTCATCTACTACGAGGTCTATCAGGACGCGGCCGCGCTCGAGGCGCACGGCAAGACCGATCACATGAAAGCCTTCGGCGGAAAAATCGGCGCTCTGCTCGCCGGCCGCCCCGAGATCGCAAGACTCGAAGAAGTAGCCCGCAAGTAGCATCGCTTCAGAGGACGCGGATAGGGATGAACTTTTCAGCCTGACGCCGCCGGATTTTCTGTGCTACGTGTACGGTATGGACGAGCATCATCATGCCTTCGAGTCGCCCGAAATGGGGCAACGCACCTTCAGTCAAAAAACAATTTTTGACGGAACGAAACTACCGATGGTGGCGGAGCAGTCGCGAAACCACAATGGGTGGTATAAGTCGTTCTTTTCTCTGCGTCTGATGTATTCCCAAGTCCGGTTCCCCTTCCTTCGAGGGAAGGGGTTAGGGGTTAGGTTCCTGCATTTTCCCAGGCTTAAAGTAATAGTTTAGATTACCCTCGATGCCTTCCACTCTCGCAATCCTCGGCGGCCAGCCCCTTCGCACCCGCCCCTTCCCGGCGTGGCCCGTCTTCGACGCCCGCGAGCGCGCGCAGCTCGACGACGTCCTCACCTCGTCGAGCTGGGGCGGCTACCCGAGCCCCAATCGCAAGGCCACCGAGTTCGCCGCCGCGTTCGCCGCGTATCAAGGCGCGCGCTTCGCCATCCCGACCACGTCGGGCACCAGCGCGCTCGAGGTCGCCCTCAAAGCGCTCGGCATCGGCGCCGGCGACGAGGTCATCGTCCCCGCAATCACGTTCGCGGCGACTCCGTACGCCGCCGTCGCATGCATGGCGCGTCCGGTCTTCGCCGACGTCAGCGCCGCCGACGCATGCATCGATCCCGACTCGGTGAATCGCCTCATCACGCGCCGCACCAAGGCCATCATCCCCGTGCATTATGGCGCGTCGCTCGCCGACCTCGACGCACTCGCCGCAATTTCGCGCGCGCACTCCATTCCGCTCGTCGAGGATTGCGCCCACGTCCCCGGCGCCCGATTCCGCGAGCGCGGCGTCGGCACTCACCGCGCTCTCGGATGCTTCAGTTTTCAGTCCTCCAAGCCAATGACGGCGGGCGAAGGCGGAATGATCACGACCGACGACCCCGCTCTCGAGCAGCGATGCCAGTCGCTCGTCAATTGCGGACGCCGCCGCCCGGACGACAACTTCGAGGGCCCCCTGATGGGCGCGAATTACCGGATGACGGAATGGCAATGTGGAATTCTGCTCGCGCAACTCGCACGCCTGCCCGAGCAGATCGAGCACAAGAGCCGCGCCGCCGCCCGCCTGCGCGAGGGACTCGCCCGCATCAAGGGGCTGACGCCCGTCGCGCGCGATCCACGCGTCACCCGCGAAACAATCTACGCATTCGTTTTTCTCGTCGACGAATTCGCGCTCGGCCTGTCGCGCAACCGCTTCGTTCGCGCACTTCGCGCCGAGGGCATTCCATGCGGCGTCGCCAACGATCCGGTCTATCGCTCCGCACTCTTCCCGCGCGAGTCCGCCGCCTATCGCAAAGCCTGCGAGCTCGCCGGCGCAAATCCTGATACCGCCGCGATCGATTGCCCCGTAGCCGAACGCCTCTTCGAGCACGCTATCGTCTCGATACCGCACGAATGCCTCCTCGGCGACGACCGCGACGTTGACGACATCATCGAGGCGGCCGCGAAAGTGGCTTCCAGAGCCACTGAGCTCGCGGGAGTCAAACTGAGATGAGTTCCCTCCATGCCGGCGCCGCGCGCGTAAAGCTCGATCCGCCCGCCGGGCTCGCGATGCTTGGGTACGGCGGTCGCGTCGGCCGCAATACCGGCGTGCACGACGATCTGGCCGCGCAAGCACTCGTGCTGAGCGACGGCGCCAACAAAATCGCCATCGTCGGCGTCGATCTGCTCGCGCTTGGGGCTCGCATCGCCGACGACATTCGCGAGCGCGCCGCCGCAATCACCGGCATCGCCGCCGATTCGATTTTGATTTGCGCCACTCACACCCATTCCGCGCCCGCCTTCAACATCTTCGCGACGCCGCGCGCCGACGCGAAGCCCAGCGAAGGCCGCGACCTCGAATGGGAACGCACGCTGCCCGAAAAAATCGTAGCCGCGATCGTTCAAGCAAACAAAAGTCTCGAACCCGCGACGCTCCGCGCCGGCACTGCGAATTTCACGCTCGGAATCCATCGCCGGCTGAAGCGTCCGCACCACCAGGTTCAAACTGCCGCAAATCGCTCTGGTCCTGCCGACGCCGAAGTCATCGCGCTCGGTGCGTATCGCGCCAACGGAAGTCCGATCGCGTTCCTCATGAACTATCCATGCCACGGCGTAGTGCTATGCGAGGACAACCTGCTTTACTCGCGCGACTGGCCCGGCTTCGCGATGGATGAAATCGAAACCGCGGCCGCTGCCTCTTCCGGTGAGCGACCGATCTCAATTTTCATCCAGGGCGCTACCGGCAACATCGATCCCAGCAGCCGCGGCAACTTCGAAGTCGCCGAGCAGCACGGCCGCGCGATGGGCCGTGCCACGTTCGACGCTCTCCAGCACGCGCCGTCGCTTGCCGACGCGCGAATCGCCGCGCGCAGAATTCCGCTAAACCTCAAACTCAAGGATCTCGATGCCGAGCTCGACCTCGCGCGCGCCTGCCTCGCACAGACCCAGGCCTCGCTCGACAATCATCGCGGCGGCGACGGCTACCAGTTGACGCGCCTGCGCGACCATCACGCACAATCGTGCGCGGCGCTGGCCGCTCTGGAAGCCCTCGAGGAGCAAAACCGCCGCGACCGCCGCGTTGACGCGACGCGCCGTGAGCTAGCCACAGCGATGACCATAGCCACCGTCGGCAACCTCGCCATCGTCGGCATCCCCGGCGAACTATTCGTCGAGCTCGGCCTCGCGCTCAAGGCAAGCCCGCACTTCGCGCAAACGTTTGTCGCCGGCTACTGCAACGATCTGATCGGCTACATTCCCACTCGCGCCGCATACGCCGAAGGCGGCTACGAAGTGGACACGGCGCGTATAGCTCCCGGCAGCGGCGAGACGATCCTCGACACCGCCCTCTCCGCTCTAGCCGCGATGAGCGGCTAGCAGTTGCGCGAAATCCAACATCGTGAGCTCGCAGCGATGCTCGCGTCGGGCGATGCGCAAATCGTCGACGTGCTGCCGTCGCACGAGTACAACTCCGCGCACATCCGTGGCGCCATTCACATTCCAGTGGGCCGCATCCTACGCGACGCGCCAACATCTCTCGACCGTGCACGCCCGCTTGTCGTCTACTGCCGCGATTCCTTGTGAGACCTCAGCGCGCGAGCTGCGGCGCAGCTCGAGATGCTGGGATTCACCGACGTGCGCCACTACTTCCGCGGCAAAGTCGATTGGATCGTCCGCGGATTGCCCACCGATCCGCCGACCCCGCTCTCAGAGCGGCTGCGCGCGCTTCGCTATTTCATAAACAATCTCGCGCCCGGCCTCCGCTCATTCTGGATTCACTACACGGACCGGGTGCGCGTCGACGAGTTCATGCGCGACGATCTCGTTCGCCTCGGCCCCGAAGACCCCGTCCCGCCATCCGCGCCCGACTCTCCAACGCCGCGAGCCGTAGTGCTCAATTCCGATAGACTCCTGCTGGGCGCGATCGAACAATCCAACTCCGCCCCGCGCGCACTCGACGCAATGAATCCAAACCCGCAAACAATCCGCCCCGATATGACCCCGCGCCTGGCCACGAAACTGTTAAAGTCGAATCGGTATTTGATCGTGACAACGGCGATAGGCAAATACCTGGGCCGCTACGTACCGTCTCAAGCTCAGCAGTCCGCTCCTCGCTAACTGTTCTAACAGGGACGAAGTCCCGCATCTTGTCTTAGTACTGGGTGCAGGGGTCACCCCTGCCCAAGGAAGCGTGAAACCCACGGCGGGTTTCACATACAATCAAGTTCTTCTACCTCTCAATAACTCCGTCACCCGAGATATCCAGATGGTACGCGACCTCGCGTGCAAGCTTTTCGGCCCGCGCGCGATAGTATTCAACCTGCGGCACGCCCGGAATCGCGGCGACAACGTCTGCGATCGCGACCGGCGTGAAGCCGTGCCGCTCGAAGAACCCGCCCGCATCAGTGCTGAACAAGTACAGGTGACGCGCGCCGCGCGTGTGAGCGGCCTTGCGCGCCGCCGCGATCAGAGCGCCGCCGATTCCGCGCCGGCGCATCGATTCATTCACGTAGAGCGAGCGGATCAGCGCAGCGTCGATCTTCGACTCGACTCCGATCACTCCGACCGCCTCGTCGCCGACGTACGCCACGATGTAGCACGCGGCCGGCCACTCGATTCCGTCGGTCGTCAGGCCGCCGCGCATCAGCATCTCGCGCACGCGCGCGAGGTCGCGCGTCTGCTCGATTACCAGCTCGCCTGCGCGATGCTTGCGTATCGCCACGCGCTATCTGCGAACTACTTTTTCGGCGGCGGGAACAGCTGCACTCCCGCTTCGTCCACGACCGTGATTGCCTTGACCGGACACGAGCGCGCCGCCGCGATAATTGTCGAATCGCCGGCCCCCGACGCGTTGATGACTTCGGACTTGCCCTCCGCGTCGAGTTGAAACACGGCCGGCGCCGTTTCCACGCACTCGCCGCTGCCGATGCATCGGGTCTTGTTCACTGTTATCGAAAGCTTCGCCATCGCTACCCTCCGGGTTCTGAATGAACAATAGAATCCGCACGCGGAGCGCCGCAAGCGTTCAACTTTCTCAATCGCTTGCAGCGCCACAAGCAATTGAATCCTCCCGCGACGCGGCTAATACTCATTCGCGATGAGCCAGATCGCCGGCACCGGAATCGACGTCATCGAAGTCGATCGCATCGAACGAGCACTGACGCGCCCTTTGACCGGCGAGCGCTTTCGCGCCCGCGTCTTCACCGCCGGCGAGGTCAAGTATTGCGAATCGCGCGGGCGTTCCCGCTACCAGAGCTATGCCGCGCGCTTCGCCGCCAAGGAAGCCACGATGAAGGCGCTCGGCACCGGATGGAATCGCAACGTCGGATGGAGCGAGATAGAAGTCGTGCGCGAGCGCGGCAAGGCCCCGACCATCGCGCTATCAGGCAAGGCCGCGGCATTCGCCCAAAAGAAACAGATAGCGCGCTTTCACCTGAGCATCACGCACACCGCCGCCCAGGCCATCGCCCACGTAGTCGCCGAAACCTGAGACGTATCTCGTTCGCTCATTGGATCCAGCCCCGATCCTGGAATCTGATTCTGAGCTGCGCCGCGATTTCGTCGGCGGTCGCCTTGGCTCTCCCCTCGAGTCCGGCTCTGCCGCTCGCCTCGCCATAGATTTTGGCTCCGCCGACAACGATCAGGCCGATCGGGTTGGCGGTGGCAATCGCCACCGCGGCGGGCACGACCATCCCGGGCGTTTTGTTTCCGGAAGAGGTGAGAGTTCCTGACCCGAGTTTGCGCCAGCCTTGCGGCGTGACCGCATATCCTTCGACTACCGTGTCCATCTCCGAAGTGCCGGCGCCGAATCCGATGACGAAACGCTGGACGGCGCTGCCGCCCTGCACGGATACGAGATAACCGCGAATGACGCCGTCGCCGACCTGCGGCGACGATCCCGGGCCGGCCTGCACGGCAGAGAGTCCCATCGCATTGATATCCGCAACCAGATTTGTGGCGATGAGCGCGCCGAGCTGACGGCCCTCTTCGCTTTGCTGCGCCGTTGGTGGCGTACTCGGCGCACCGACCTCACCGCTGATCGAGGAGTTGGTCGGCATGTCGGAGGAGTTGGCGACGAAGTTGTACACCCAAATCTGATTCGGCCGCGCGAGCCCCGGGTTGCTCATCGGTGTTTGCTGGGTGACGTTCGTCGACGCACACCCGGCCGCGACGAACAGAGCGAGCAGACACAATACGATACGGCTACTAGACTTCATCGCTAATCTCCTTGCGACAGCTGGAGCGGAATTCCGTGAGCATGCCTGTTCAACCGGCTCCATCTTCAGTTGATGCCCTCGTCGATTACCGCTTCCTGTCGTTCCTCTTCTTTTTGCACCTCGGCGGGCGGCGGCGTCACCGCGATCGTTACCTTGTCGATCGTGCCGGTGAATTTGTTGTCGCCTTCTTTGTAGTCTTCAGTCACCGGCGTGCCGAGATCCTCGCCGACATCCTCGGTTTCATCCGCTGAGAAGATGAACGCTTGGGTGCGCTCGATTCGGCCCTCCGCGACCTTGTCGCCATTGACAAAGAGCTGACCGGAGCCGCCTTTGCCGACTCCGCCGCCTTCATAGTTGAACTCGAATTTAACCGTGACCCTGCCGGCCGGGAGTGGATCTTTTGACTCGAGCGTGTAGCGCTCCCGGTCAAGCCAGTTGTAGCAATACTTGAGCTTTCCATCCTTCACGTAGAGACTCCAGCCGCCGAAGCGTCCGCCCTGCGCGATGATCACACCTTGCGCCGTCTGTTGCGGTATATCGATTTCGGCGGTGATAGTGTGCGAGCGATTTTTGATGTCGAGGGTGCTGTTCTCCAGCATCGCGGTCATGCCCGGATAAAGCGTCACCGAAGTTCGTCCCCACATGAGCGAGGGCCGTCCAGCCAGCGTCGGCACAAAGCGTTCGACGCGCCGGTCGTCGAGTGGCAGGACGTTGTACTTTTCTGCTTCTGTGAGAAAGAGGCGCTGAAGCTCCTTGAGCTTGTCCGGATATTTCGCGGCGAGGTCCTGCGACTGACTGAAGTCGTCGTTTGTGTTGTACAGCTCCCACTGATCCGCAGTGAACTTCGGCAGGGTAGTGACAACGTCCCACGGAATGCTATGCCGGGTCACCGCGGTCCAGCCGTCGTGATAGATCCCGCGATTGCCAAACATCTCAAAGTATTGAGTTGTATGCGTCGTCGGCGCCTTAGCATTGGCAAAAGAATAGACCATGCTTACGCCTTCCATCGGCTTCTGCTTGATGCCGTCGACGGTTTTCGGCTGCGGCAGTTTTACCGCCGCCAGGATGGTTGGCGTGATATCGACGACATGATGCCACTGCGCGCGTATGCCGCCCACGTCCTTGATACCTGCGGGCCACGAAATCACCATGCCGTTGCGCGTCCCGCCGTAATGCGAGGCCACCTGCTTGGTCCACTGGAAGGGTGTATCGCCAGCGAGCGCCCATCCCACAGGAATGTGCGGAAAACTATTCGGGCCGCCGATATCGTCGAGATGGGCGAGGATATTCTGAGTTGTGTCGGGAGCCGCATTAAACAACGCCATCTCATTGAGGGTTCCGGCAAGGCCACCCTCCGCGCTCATGCCGTTGTCGCCGGCGATATAGATCACCAGCGTGTTGTCACGGACGCCGAGTTCTTTGAGACTGTCGATCAATCGTCCAATCTCGTGGTCCGCGTATTCGCCAAAGCCTGCATAGTTTTCCATTAGCCGCTCTGCGACCTTCTTCTCGTCGGCGTTGAGCTGGTCCCAGTGCTGGACGCTCGCTGGCCAAGGCGCGAGTCGCGTCGTTTCCGGTACCACGCCGAGCTGCTTCTGGCGCGCCAACGTATCCTCGCGGTACTTGTCCCAGCCTTCGTCGAATTTGCCCTTGTACTTGTCGATCCATTCTTTCGGAGTATGGTGCGGCGCGTGCAGAGCGCCAGGCGCGAAGTACACGAAGAAAGGCTTATCCGGAGTCATCGTATGCTGGAATCGCATCCAGGCGATCGCCTGATCGGTCATATCGGTCATGAAGTTGTAGCCCGGGGTGTGCGGAGGCTCGACGTGCGTCACGCCGTCGAAGATCATCGGCGCCCACTGATTCGTCTCGCCGCCCAGGAAGCCGTAGAACTTTTCGAACCCGTCGCCAATCGGCCAGCGTGTGAAGGGTCCCGATACGCTGGTCTCCCAAACCGGAGTCTGATGCATCTTGCCGAAGGCTGCTGTGTTGTAGCCGTTCAATTTGAGGATTTCGGCGACCGTAGCAGCCTCGTTCGGCCGCATACCGGTGTTTCCCGGAGCGCTGGTGGCCAGTTCGGTAATCGATCCCATCCCGACCGAATGATGGTTATGCCCGGTCAGCAGGGCCTCGCGAGTCGGTGAGCAGAGCGCCGTCGTATGGAACTGGGTGTAGCGCAGGCCCTCCTTCGCGAGCGCATCCATGGTGGGCAGGTTGACGCCGCCGCCGAAGGTACTGGGCGCGCCGAAGCCGATATCGTCGAGCAGAATTACGACCACGTTAGGCGCACCCTCAGGCGGTCGGAGTAGCTTGATCGGCGGAAACTTTGCGTCGCGCGCATCCAGTGGAATCTTGCCCGGATACTTGTATTGCGTGTCCGGGATCGGCAATTGAGTGCGATCGATTTGTTGCGCGGACGCGGGAACGATCCACGTGGCGATCAACAGGCACAGTGCGGCTCGAAGAACCAGAAATGACTTCTTCGTCATCTGCATACGCTCCTCCCGGATAACGCCATCTATCTAAACAAAAAGCTGGACGGTCGCTACCGTTGGGCACGAATGCCGCCGGCTCTTGCCTGACGACCCACTATTTTACTGGCGGGGGAGCTGCGGCCGGCGGATTCGCGATGTACAGCGGCGCCGGCTTGTTGAGTTGCGCGAAGCTGAAATCGCTTAGCGAGTAGACCGCTTTGCTCGCACTTGAAGCCGCGTAGTATTCCGTCCGCTGCGCAGGCTCGCCCGGAATTGGCGGCGTCGTCGGCTTGACGTTTATCTTGGCGAGCTTCACCGCGCCGAGATCCTTGCCGTCTTTGCCTATCAGCGTGATTTCGAGCGCGGGATTGTCGAGACCGAACGGCTGCGCGCTCGGCATCGGATCGGCGACAATCGATTCGCCTTTCAGATCGCGGAGCTGATTGAGCATCCGCTCGACGACCGAGACATCACCGTCAGACGTCTTGCCCCCGACTACCACGTCCCACTTTCCGCCCGCCGTACGCTTGAGCTCGAACTCGCCGTCGGTGTTTTTTACTTTGACTGTCTCAACCGTCTCGGGATCGACCTTCACAATCGTCTTGTCGCGAAAATCCATCGGCGACTTGTCCAGGCTGCTCATCACGTACTCGGCCACGGCGTAAACCGGCGCGCGTTCTCCGCGACGCACGTAAATTCCGCTCTTGCCCTGCTCGTTCTGTTTGAAGCCGAACAGCATCGATTGCTGCTCGCCGTTCTTGAACACGACCGTCGCCGTCAGATGCGGTTTTTCCAGGCCGTATTGCGTGACGTTGGCCGGCGCATCGGCCACGAAGTCGGACGCGCGCGCGTTAACCAGCGTGCTCAGCGCCATCCGCACCGCTGTGTCGTCGGCCGGGTTCGGCGCAGGCTTGACGATCTTCCAGGTGTCGCCGTCGCGATCGATCTCAACGGTCTGTCCGTTGTCGCGCGCGATGATCAGCTTCTGTACGTCGTCGAGCTTGAACGCCATCAGGTCGCGCACGCGCAAATCGTTGACCGTCTTGTTCATCCCGGCCGAGAACGCGCCTTCCGTCAGCAGCACCGCCGGACTGTTGGAAAGCCGCACGTAAGCGTTGAACCCAATCGGCGTCGACTTGCCGACTTCGATCGACGGCAAAGTCTTGTTGTCGAAGGTCGTCACGGTGACGGTCGTGGTCGGCGGCTTGAGCCCGAACGGCGCGACGTCACCCGGCTTGTCATCGACCGTGCGGACCAGCACGCCGTCGGCGATTGCGCGTGCGAGGTTGTTAGCGGCGGTCTGGTCGGCGTCGGCGCCAATCGGCTTCACCAGATGCCACGGTTTTCCCTTGGCGCGCTCGAGCACGATGTCACGGTCGGAATACTTGAGCTCAATTTTAGCGATATCGTCCGGCTTGACGTCGAGCAGTTTCTGCGTCGCCTCCGTCTGCGAATAACGGCCGACGATAAAGGCGTAGCCGCCCACGATCGCAAACAGGACGAGCACGATAATGGTGTTGCGCAGCCGCATCGGAGTTTTAGTAGTCGCAGTCGGGTGACGCCTCAGTTGCGCCGTTCCCACCACACCACGATCCCGGCAATCAGCAGCAGCTCGGGCAACAGCAGCACGGCGAACGCGAACACGACCGAGAACTGCCCGGTGGTCAGCCGAAAGCGCGACGCGCGGAGAGAGCGCGGCCTGATCGAGATGGAATTCTCCTCGCCGGTCAGCCAGTCCACGCTGTTGACGAAAAAATCGCGGTTGAAGAAGTTGGCTACGTTCTGATTATCGGCAAACTCGGTGCTGCCATAATCCACAATACGCGCGTCGCCCTTGCCGAAGCCAAGTTGCTCGAGGTTGCCATCCACCGCCATCACGACCGCGATCGGTCCGCGCGTATCCTTGGCGGTCAGCTCGGCCTTCTGCTGCCGGAACAACGTATCGAGATCGACTTCCGCCCACGACGTATCGCTGGTATTCGCGATCGGAGTCACGGTGAGTCCCGGTTTCAGATTGGGTTCGGCGCTGAGCGATCGCGCCATCGGGAATACGGTGCGCTGCTTGAAATCCTTGGTAATCGGATGCTCGCCGTAGTTCTGCACGATCGGATTGAGCCCCAGCGCGGGACCTTCGAACAGCCTCACGACCTGGTCCACCACGATATCGTTGCCGACCTTGACGCCCCACTCGCCCGCCAACTTCACCATCGCGTCTTCGTCGATCGGGTTGTCGGGACGCTGTGGCCGGTACATCGCGACCATGCGGCCGCCATGCTTCAGGTAGTCGTTCAACGCGTCGGCCTCGTGCTGGCCAATCGGCTTGATCGGTCCCGCCACCACGACCAGGTTGGCGTCGTCGGGCACCTTGGGCAATTGCGCGAGTTCGAGCTTGCGAACCTCGTAGCCTTCGCCTTCCAGATCTTTTTTGATAGCGCCGTAGCCCGTCGGGCCGTCGGCATCATCAGGATCGGCCTCGCCATGTCCGTCCAGGAACTCGACTACCTTCTTGGTGCTTCGAGTCGCGCGAATGATCGCGTTGGTCAGCGTTTCCTCGTTGAGATCGGTTACGTTGGTGCCCTCGCTGCTGTCGGCGCCGCCGTATTGCAGATGCGTGGTGCCCATCAGCGACACTTTGTAACGCTCGGCGAGTTCGGGATGCTTGTCGGGATCGACCATCTCGAAACTGACTTTCGGCGAGTAGTAGGCGTAGGTCTCGTAGAGTTCGCGCGCGGCGGGATTCTCGCCGCCCTGGAAGAAGCCATAGAACTTGAGCGGCTTCTGCAAACCCTTGATCACGTTCACCGACTGGCTCGAAAGGCTGTAAACCTTCTCGGTAGTCAGGTCCAGCCGCGTGTGATGCAGCGTCGAGATATAGTTAATCGCGACCAGCAACCCGATGTACGCGAGCGAGTAGATGACGGCGTTGGCGCCGTAGCGCGCCGAGCGTCCGGTCGTGATCGATGAAAGCTCGGAGCGGCTCGAGGTGATCCACAGGACAATCGCGAAGATGCCGCCGGCCAGGTTGACCCATACGAACAGCCGAAAGCCGCTCGAGATGAAATAATCAACCAGCCCGAATGAGAGCAGAACCAGGCCAAGAATTCCGTAAAGCGCCGCCGATCGCCGCATCCGCCCGCTACCTTACCGCCACCGCGCCGACTCGACCGAGCGTTGGGTCAAGAACAGCGCCACGAAGATGAGACTCAGGAAATAAACGATGTCGCGCGTGTCGATGATGCCGGTGACCATCTGCGCGAAGTGGTCCGGCAGCGATAGATACTTGAGCAAACCCTCCAACGACGACCCGCCCGCCTGCGCCGGCCACGATATGACGAACAGCAACAGCAGCAGGCCGAAGCAACTGATCGCCGCGATGATCTGATTCTGCGTGAGCGAGCTGGTGAACAGTCCGATCGAGACGAACGAGATGGCCAGGAACGCCAGGCCGAGATAGCCGGAGAACATCACGCCGATCTCGGGGTTGCCGAAGGCTATCAGGATCAGCGGAAACATCCCGGCCAGCCCAATCATGATCAGCATGAAAGCGGCGGCCGCGATAAATTTTCCCGCGACGATCTCGCCAGTCTTGATCGGCGCCGTCAACAGAAGTTCGTAGGTGCCGGTGCGCTTCTCTTCGGCAAAGCTTCGCATCGTGATCGCCGGCACCAGGATGACGAGCACGATCGCCAGGTTGTGCAGCATCGGCTCGATCACGCGCTCGTTCAGATTTAATTTCTGCAGAACCTCGGGATTCTGCATCGCGGCGTACGCCGTCAGCGTCACTTCGAAGTAACGCAGCAGCGCGAAGAAAAAGAAGCCGCCCAGCAGCAGGAACACCGTCATCACGACGTATGCGACCGGCTGCAGGAAATAGCCCGCGAGCTCCTTGCCCGCGATTGTCAGAGAATTTTTCATGCGAGCGGCACGGGTCGCCTAGGTATGCCCCGCTCCAACCTCCTCCAGCGTTTCCTCGGCAGTGGCGGCGTCGTCGTGACGCTCCTTGGTGATGGCGTTCAGGAAGATATCTTCGAGCGAGGTCCCGGCCGGGAGTTGCTTCAGGTATTCCTCGAGCACCACGCGGCCGTCGGCGATGATCACGACCTTGTCGCAGATCTGCGAGACCTCGGGCAGGATGTGCGTCGAGAGCACCACCGTTCTGTTGCCCGCGAGATGGTGAATCAGGCCGCGGATTTCGTGAATCTGGCGCGGGTCGAGCCCAATGGTCGGCTCGTCGAGCACCAGCACGGGCGGATCGTGAATCAAGGCCTGCGCCAGACCGACGCGCTGGCGATAGCCCTTCGAGAGCTGTCCGCAAATTCGATGCGACATGTCCGTGAGCCCGCAAACTTCGAGCACGTGCTCGAGCGCGGCGTCGAGTTTTGCGCGCGGGACGTCGCGGAGTTTCGCGACGAACCTCAGGTAGGCTTCGACGCGCATGTCGGGATACAGCGGCGGATTCTCGGGTAGGTAGCCGATTTTCCGGCGCGCCTCGAGCGACTGCGAAAAAATATCGAGCCCGTCGATCAGCACGGTGCCGGCGGTCGCCGGCATGTAGCCGGTGATGATGCGCATCGTGGTGGTCTTGCCCGCGCCGTTGGGGCCGAGAAAGCCGAGGATAGAACCGTTCTCGGCTTTGAACGACACGTCTTTTACCGCGACAAAGTTGCCGTAGGCTTTAGTTAGGTTTTTAACCTCAATCATTCAGGTCGTCCGATTCCAGAGCCATCGAGATGGCGCCCCACCCGCTCGATCAAATTGACGAAGTGACCCACCCTGCAATTCGATCAACAACGAGGCAACCGACTAATTAAACACGCCACGCGATACTGTCAATACGACGATGAGGCATCGCGCACAATTTTCGGTTTGCTTTCGGGACGCTTTTGTTTTGCGAACCGTATCGGATAGTTTCGACTGATGGCCGCAGAGCGCAAGCAACTGATCCTCGTCGACGGCTCCGGATACATCTTCCGCGCTTTTCACGCGCTGCCGCCGATGAACACGTCGCACGGCCTGCCCACGCAGGCGGTGTTCGGCTTCATCCGGATGCTGTTGAAGCTGCTGAAGGACGTGCGGCCGTCGCATATCGCGATCGTCTTCGACTCCCCGAAAAGAACTTTTCGCGACGACCTGTTCGCCGACTACAAGGCGAATCGCGCCGAGGCGCCCAACGATCTGGTCGTGCAGATTCCATATATCCATCGCGCGGTCGATGCGTTTCGGATCAAGTCGCTGATGCTTGACGGTTTCGAGGCGGACGACGTGATCGGCACGCTCGCCAAGCGCGCGGCGAAAGAGGATTTCATCGTGACCCTCATCACGGCCGACAAGGATTTCATGCAGTTGGTCGGCCCGCACGTGACGCTGTGGGACACGATGCGCGACCGCCGCGTCGGTGCGCGCGAGGTGCGCGAGCGTTTCGGAGTCGAGCCGGCGGCGCTGGTCGATATCCAGGCGCTTACCGGCGACACGATCGACAATATCAAGGGCGTGCCGGGCGTCGGCGAGAAGACAGCCGCAGCGCTGGTTCAGAAGTTCGGCAGCGTGAAAGGAATCTACGAGAACCTAGACCATATCGAGGAGGCCGGTGTTCGCGGCGCGAAAAAAGTCGCGGGCCTGCTCGGGGAGCATCGCGCGGCGGTGGACCTCGCGCGAAAATTGGTGCGCATCGACACCGAGGTGCCGCTCAGCGTCGAACCTGAGGAATTCGCGTGGCGGGGGGTGGACGAGAAGTCGGCTGCCGACCTGCTGCGCGAGTTGGAGTTCAATTCGATCCTGCGCGAGATCTCGCCGTCGCAGGTGGAGCTTCCCGGACTCGAATCGAATGCGAAGCCTGCGGCCACCGTCAGCGGAAAAGACCTGGCGGAGGCGCTCAAGACTCTAGCCGGTGCGCCGCGTATCGCAGTCGATCTCGCAAAATCCGGCACCGGTCAGGAAACTCTGCAGCTCGCAAGCGCCGACCAGACAATCGTCGTCGAGCAGGATGCGATCGCGAGCACGGCTCCCTTGCTCGGCGCCGAGCGCCCGCCCAAATCGTGCCACGATCTGAAGAATCAAATCGAAGCGTTCGCGCGGCATGGTATCGCTCTCAAGGGAGTCGATTTCGACACGATGCTGGCGGGATTTCTGATCAATTCGGGACAGGGAGAGCCGTCGCTGATCAACCTGTATCACGAGTACCTGGCTCCGCTGGGCGCGAGCAGCCCGCCGGGCACGAATGCGGACCTGGTAAGGAATCTTTGCGAAGCGCTCGCGACGCGTCTGGAAGCCGACAGCCTCACTTCGATGTACAACGACATCGAGATGCCGATCGCGCCGATACTGGCCGAGATGGAAACGGCTGGAATCGGCATCGACGGCGACGCGCTCAAGGTCATCTCGAAGGAATTTGCCGGACAAATGAATCGGCTGGAACGCGAGTGCAACGGGCTGGCCGGCCGCGAGTTCAACCTCAATTCTCCGACGCAGCTTCGCGACGTCCTGTTCACCGATCTCAAGCTGTCGGCCAAGGGCCTGAAGAAAACCAAGAGCGGGTTTTCGACTGACGCCGATACGCTCGAGAAGCTCGCGGCGGTGCATCCGCTGCCGCGCAAACTGATCGAATACCGCACCATTTCAAAATTGAAATCCACGTACGCCGACGCGCTGTCGGAGGTGATCCGCTCGGGCACGGGGCGAATCCACACCACGTGGCATCAGGCGCTGGTGCCGACGGGACGCGTCAGCTCGAGCGACCCGAATCTGCAAAATATCCCGACCCGCAGCGTCGAGGGCCGACGGATTCGCCGGGCGTTCGTGCCGAAGCCGGGATGCATCTTCGTGTCCGCCGACTATTCCCAGATCGATCTGCGCGTGATGGCTCATCTGTCGGGCGATAAGACGTTGGTGGAGGCATTCAGCCGCGGCGAGGACATCCACGTGCGGACCGCGACCGAAGTGCTTGGAATCACGCCGGACAAGGTCAACGCCGAGGCGCGGCGGCTGGCCAAGGTGATAAACTTCGGGATCATTTACGGGATGGGGTCGCAGCGGCTGGCGGGCGAGCTCGGGATTCCGCTGTCGGAGGCCTCAGACTACATCAAGCGCTACTTCGAGCGGCTGTCCGGCGTGCGCGCATGGCTCGACGAGACGGTCCGCATCGCGCGGACGACGGGCTACGTAACAACCATGTACGGGCGGCGCCGTTATCTGCCCGAGCTGAACGCCCAGCCGGGCGGGGCGCGGGCGCAAGCCGAGCGAATCGCCATCAATACTCCCATCCAGGGCACGGCGGCAGACCTGATAAAACTCGCTATGATACGTCTTGAGAGGGTGCTTCGAGAGCGCAAGCTGGGAGCCCGGATGATACTGCAGGTGCATGACGAACTACTGCTGGAAGCGCCGCAGGAGGAGTGGCGAGAGGCGGCCGATCTGGCAAAACGCGAAATGGAGGGGGTCGCTGAGCTCAAAATTCCTCTGAAGGTGGAGCTGAAATCGGGTCCAAATTGGGCCGAGATGAGCGGCTCGGCATGAAAAATTCGCTGAATTTAGTCGCCCGCCCCAGCGTCTACTCAAGTTGAGAACACCAGGCCGCCAGGACGGTGATGAAGCCGAGCTAATCGAACGCTCCAGCAAGGGCGATTCGGCGGCGTTCGGCATTTTGGTGGAACGATACCAGCGGCGAGTGGTCGGCGTCGCGCTGGCGGTGGTGCACAATCAGGATGACGCGATTGAACTGGCGCAAGAGACCTTTGTTCGCGCCTATGAAAACCTGTCGAAGTTCGAATCGCGATCGAGCTTTTCAACCTGGCTCTATCGAATTGCGGCCAACCTCGCGATCGATTTCTGGCGCCGCGAGGGACGCCATGTGGTGCTCCACGGCGAAGACGCCGACAATGAAATCTCGAAGTTGCCGACCAGCCAGGGAGATGCATTCAAGGAAGTCAGCCGCAATGAACTCTCAGCGAGGCTAAAGCAAGCGCTGGAGGAGTTGACCCCGGAACATCGTGCAGTGATACTTTTACGCGAAGTTGAAGGAATGTCGTACGACGAAATTAGTGATATTTTGCAGTGCCCAAGAGGGACGGTCATGAGCAGGTTGCACTATGCGCGAACGCACCTGCGCGACATCCTGAAGGACCTGGCGGGAAGCTGAGCGAGCTATGGCTGAATGCGGTGAAATAGGCATGATGCTCGGTGCGTTCGAGGACTCTGAACTCGAACCCAACGAGACGCAGGAAGTCGCGTTTCATCTGGCGCGATGCGAATCCTGCACCGGGATGCTGTCCGATTACTCGACGCTCGGGCGCAACCTCAGATCGATAACGGCCGAGCCGTCGATGGCCGGCTTCTCGAGCGCGGTAATCGCCCGCATCGATCGTCTGCCGCAGCCGATGGTGCAGAGAATCGAGCGCTTTCTCAGGCGCCAGCTGGATTCCCTCGGCGCGGGCGTGGCATGGGGCGGCGCTGTAGCGGCGGCTGCCATCATCACGATAGTTCTGATGACGCCGTACGCCGAGCAATTCGCCAATCGAGGGACGCACTCGATCGTCGCCCCGGCCGCGAATCAAATGGCAGCCGCGACCAGCAACACCAACGAGCCGACGATGGCGGACAACGATTCTCACGCCGACATCTCGCGGCTCGAGTCGCAGAATCATTCGGTCGCAGTATGGAGCGAGCCTCGCAGGGACACGACGGTCATTTGGTTACCGGATCAGCCTTAGGCCGCTATGACGCTGCGCCCCGGTAGCCTCACCTTCCTCATCATTGCGATCACGTTGGGAACGCCAGGGTTCAGTTATGCCCAGGCGGCACCGAAACAGGTTAACGTTTATGTCGACTCGGTGATGGCGGCGGACACCAATGAGGGGACCGATCCGCGGCTGGCGCCGATGGGCGCGAAGCTGCGGGGCTTATTCGGCTTTTCTACCTACAGCCTGATCGGTCACAACGAAGGGGAGACCGATTGCGGCAAGATGATCGCGTTCACGCTGCCGGGCGGCAAGATTCTGCACGTCCAGCCGCGCGCCGTCGACGGCGACATGATCGCGATGGAGATCGTGCTGTTCGACGGAACGCGCCCGATGATGACCACCGACCTGAAGCTCAAGAATAACGGGACGTTGATCGTCGGCGGCCCCCGCTACGAGCAGGGGATGATGATCATTTCGATCGGCGCGAGCACCGGCGGATCGCAGCCGATGCAGGCGCAGAGCACTCCACCGGCTGAAGCGGTTACCCGCTAACAATTCGCGCATTCAGACCGGATCGAAGTACGGCGCGACGCGGCCGTCGAAGTGGAACTCGCGGGCCAGCGCGATCCACTTGCGATCGACGCCGTGCATCGGCTCGGGCAGACGCTCGAGTGGGAAGAAGCCGGCGGCAATCGCCTCGAGCGGATTCGGCTTCAGCTCGCCGCCGACGATTCGACAATAGAACAGCATCGAGTAGATGTGGCGGGCGGGTGAACCGTACTTCTTGTTGTCGATTACAGCAATCAAACGTTCGGGCTTGACGATCAGCCCGGTCTCTTCGCGAGCTTCCTTCGCGACGTTTTCCGCCGGCGATATGCCGACGTCGCAGAACCCGGTGGGATACCACCATTTTCCGGTCAGCCGCTGGATCAACAGAACTTCGTCGCGCTCGTTGAACGCGATCACGCCGCATCCCGTCGCCGCCGTGACGTATCCTTCGTACCCGGCGACCACCTGCTCCCGCCATCGGCGGCGCAATTCCTCCGCATCGTCGTCGCTGGCGCCGGCGACCACCGAATGCATCCTGGCCGCCTCCTTCAGCAGTTCCTCGTAGCGTTCGGAGTCGAAGCCGTCGGGCTTGAAGGCAAGTCCGGTGCGCGCGATCGCGGTTATGCGTTCGATAAAGCGCGCCAGTTCGGCGAGCAGATCAGAGTCCGGCATCGGAATTTTCCTTGTAGCGAGTTCGCCACGAACTATAGCATGGTCGCGTGATACGACTCCGATGAAGCTCATCCTCAGCCGTAAAGGATTCGACTCGGCGCACGGCGGATGCCCGAGCCCAATCCTGGATGGCGAATTGTGTCCGCTTCCGATCCCCGACGCCAAAGCACCGACGCGATATGGGAAGATTTCAGCGTTCAACGGCACGTCAATCGCTAAAATTATCGAAGACCTGACCGGCGGTCGCGTCGGTCGAAGCGACGGCGCGCATCTCGATCCGGATTTGCGCCGCGATTCGCTCGAGCGCGCCGCGGGATGGCGTCCGATCTTCGGCCAGGCCGCGGCCGCGCAGAGTCATCTCGCGAATCAGGAGATAGGCCGCGGCGATCTGTTTCTTTTCTTCGGATGTTTTCGCCGCGCCGAGAAAGTCGGGGGCGTTGTTCGCTTCATGCGGGACGCGCCGAAGCTTCACGTCATCTTCGGGTGGCTCCAGGTCGGCAAAGTGGCGCCAGCCACTCGTGACCTGGTCGCGGAAGTGCCGTGGGCCAACGGACATCCGCATCTGGCGTCGCCTGAGCGATACAAGAACAACACTCTGTATTTCGCGAGCGACCGTCTGTCGTCAATTGGCGTCGACGCGAGCGGCGCCGGCGCCTTCGACCGGTTCAGACCTGAACTGATACTCACGCTGCCAGACTCAAATTGTTCGGTGTGGCAGTTGCCGCGATGGTTCGAACCAGCCGGCCGCACTCCGCTCACTTATCACGGCAACCCGGCGCGCTGGACGACCTGCGCGAACTCGATGCGCCTGCAGTCCGTCGGTCGCGGGCAGGAATTTGTGCTGGACGCGGGCCAATATCCAGAAGCGCGGGAGTGGGTGCGATCGATCTTCCGCGCCGCCGCTCGCTAGCGACTCGACGCAGAGTTGCATACCGACCAGGCCGCTTCGGCAAGCGCGGGCACCCGCTCCTTGCTGCCGGCGAACAGCGGGTCGTCGGCCTGTCCGAGCACGAATCGCGCGTAGCTGCCTTCCATGATGATCGCGAGCTTGTACAGCGCAAACGCCTGGTAGAACGGGAAATCGCGCATCGCGCGCCCGGTGCTGCGCTCGTATCGGTCGATCATCTCGCGCCGCGTCAGCCATCCCGGCGCGGCGTTCATGCTGGCGATCACCCCGCCCGAAGCGTGGTCAGTCGGGTCGGGCCAGTAGGTCAGCATCCAGCCGAAATCCGCGAGCGGATCGCCGATGGTGGACATCTCCCAATCGAGGACGGCGATCGCGCGTGCGCTTTTTCTGTTGGGATCGAACATCACGTTGTCGAGCTTGTAATCGCCGTGGACAATCGTCCGCGCCGGCGAATTGGGGATTCGCGCGCGCAGCCACTCCTTGACGTTCTCCATCACGGGCAGCGGGCGGGTGTGCGGAATCGTGCGCTCGAGCTGGTCGGTCCATCGCTTGAGCTGGCGTTCGAGATAGCCGTCAGGCCGTCCGAACCCCTCGAGGCCGGCCGCGCGCCAGTCGACTTCCTGCAGCGCGACGAGCACATCGACCATCTGCTCGCTGACGCGCCGGCGCAGCTCGGGCGTTTGGACGAAGTGTTTGTTGTCGGCTCGCACGACGTCGCCGCGCATGTACTCCATCAGGTAGAACGGCGCACCGATGTACGACGGATCGTCGCACGCCGCGTACACGCGCGGCACCGGCACGGCAGAATCCTGCAGAGCCTTGAGCACGCGATATTCGCGCATCACGTCGTGCGCGGTCGGGAGCAGCGGCCCACGCGGCGGGCGTCGCAGCGCCCATGATTTGCCATCGAAATGAACCAGGTGAACCTCGTTGGAATGGCCGAACGAGATATTTTCGGATCGAAGCGCGCCGGTGTCGCCGAGTTTGCGTTCGTCGAGGAACCGCCCGAGGCCGGCGAGATCGACGGTGGCCGATGGTCCGGTTTTTTCTTGTTTAGAACTATTCATCGAGGCGTACTGTTTTCTCAAACGCGGCTCGCGGTCAAGTGTGACCGCATCTTGGGTAGTGTCCTAGTTTGAGCGGACATGCGGCGCACCAGACAATTGCGCCGCAATCGGTCCCCCACCCTGACCCTCCCCCGACGAACGTGGGAGGGAAACGGTGTCTCCCTACGAACGTGAGAGGGGTACCTGTTCGGTCAGCTCAAACTGAGACAGGTTGCGACGGCGGAGGGCGGGCCTATACAAAGAAGTGCAGTGAATGCGGCGACTAAGTTGAACGACGTCCAGAGCGGGGGCCAGGTTGGGGCGATGATCCGGCTGGCGCGGCCCCATCAGTGGATCAAGAACGCGCTGGTGTTGGCGGCTTTGGTGTTCGGCCAGCGTCTTTTTGTTCTCCACGATGTCGTGCTCGCGGCTCTCGCATTCGTCGCGTTTTGCGCGCTTGCGAGCGCCGGTTATGTGCTGAACGACATCGCGGACCGCGACGCGGATCGTCTGAATCCCGAAAAATGCGACCGGCCGCTGGCGCGCGGCGATCTCACGGTCGCCGCGGCGACCAGGGAGGCGCTGGCGCTGGCGGCGATTGCGGGCGTGTTGAGCGTCATCTTGGGCCCGGAATTCCTGGGAATCGCGGTGCTGTACGCCGCGCTTCAGTTCGTATATTCGCTGTGGGCCAAGCATCAGGTGATCGTTGACGTGATCGCGGTGGCGATTGGCTTCGTATTGCGCGCGTTCGCGGGCGGCGTCGCGATCCACGTCGAAGTATCGCCGTGGCTGGTCTTCATCACGTTCGTGCTGGCGCTGTTCCTGGTGCTGGCGCGCCGACGCCACGAACTGATTGCGCTCGGCGACGACGCCATCGCGCATCGCAGCGCGCTCTCGCAATACAGCGTCCGGCTGGTCGATCAGATGATCTCAATCGTCGCCGGCGCGACGCTCGTCAGCTACATGATTTACACCGCGTCGACCGAGGTCGAGGCGAAGCTCGGAACGCCTCATCTGTATCTGACGGTGCCGTTCGTCGCGTTCGGAATCCTGCGTTACCTGTACCTGATCGACGAGCGCAATGAAGGCGGAGACCCGGCCCGGATACTACTGCAGGATCGGCCGATGATGCTCGCCGTGGTCCTTTGGATCCTGACCGATATCGCGTTGTTGTACTTCTAGGACTGCGTTCACGGGCGGTCTCAATAACTCGGTAGAACTCCGGTCGGCGAGCCGACCAGGCCACGCTGCTGGAACGGATTGCTTCCAAACGGACTTCGCCCAAACGAGCCCAAACCGCCGAGCGTCAGCTGGAACTGGAGCTGTACTTCATTGGGATTGAACGAATCGTTGATTCCGAGGTCCGCCGCCCAACAATCGCACGGCGATTTCAGCCGCACGCCATATTGCATCTGGAGTATTTGATTGTTGGCGATATCGTAGCTGGGCGCAAAGTAAACGCCCATGCGATTGAATATCTCGGTGTACATTTGCCCCGATATGAACTCAGCCGCGTTTTTGTTCGTCCCGGGGATGACAGTGTCGCGCCGATTGGCGTAGTTGTATCCCAGCGAGAAGAACGAGCCTTGCAGGGCCTTGCCCATATATAAGTTCGACCCTTGGGTCGCCCACGGCGGCTGATAGGCCAACGTCGCGTCGGCAAACGTGACCCCGGCATGCGATCGCGGACTGTAATCCACCTGCGTAACGAAGGTTGCAACCCGGCTCGCATAAATGTGCGCCAGCGCCTCGACGTCCGACATGTCCGATCCGTTGGCCACCACGTGTCCGATGTCGTAGGACTGCTGGAGCGTCAACGAGGCAATTTGCTGGGAATGCTCGCCGTCGCGCACGATATTTCCGCCGTGTACCCCCAACGAATCCGCGATGGGCTCTTCGTGCGACGGTCCAAGGGCCGAATCGCTATCCTCGGGCGATCCTTCTCCTTCAGTTGGAGTCGCGTCGGCGGTCGGTTCCTCCGCGGGATCTTCCTTGATCTTGGCGAAGAGGCGGGTGGTGAACCCATAGTTGACGAGACTGCGCGAGTTCAGACGATCGAATGAATCGAACAGGGGCATGTTGCCCTGGTAGATATTCGGCACATAGTAATAGTTGGCAAACGGTTCGATCGTATTTTTGAGCTTCTCGATCGTCTTCCATTGGAAATCGTAAACGCGATCGAGGACCGTCGAGATTCCCGCCTTTGCATATGGGATGACTCGTCCGCTTGTCCCCGGAGCGCTGAAGGGGTTCAGCGCAACACAATTGTTGAACACGAGCCGAACACCGCCCCGGCCGGGGCAAGTGTTGTGGCCCGGCGGCGGCGTGGAGCCAACTGGATAGATCTTCAGGCTTTGATTGGCGGTGTCATAGAACGCGGCTTGCGAACCGACCTCGCCGTAACCAGTGAGGTAGTCACCCCATCGCCACGGCAGCGTGATGCGCGGATTGGCGTCCAGCCGCAAGCCATCGATGCCCTCAGAGCGGTAGAAGTTCACCGCCTCCGCGTCGTAATCCGCGAACATCAGGTTGTTGAATAGCTCCTGGCGTCCGGTAACCGTCGCATCGGGCAACCGCTGCAACGCGAACTCTTGCGGCTGAATCAGATCCTGATTCCAGGTGCCCTGCACCCGCGCGAAAGCGTTTTCGAATTGATCGAGCAACCCGAAATCCGACTGCGCATTTCGCAGCGAGCTGAAGTCGGTGCCAAAGCCGCGCGACAACGTCCACACATCCATCTCGCGCAGGTACAGGCTGTCGCTGACGGAATTTGCGTCGCCGTATGCGATCAGATCGTCGGTTATATGCTGTCGCGCCATCCCGATTATCCCGTAGCGGTCGACCGGGATGTGCGGGTCGGCCAGCTGCGTGTCCGTCACATCGCCGATGCGATTCGCTTCCGACCGGATCGACTCGTCATAAAACGCGCCGTCCACCGCAAGGTAATCGTCCCTGCCCGCAGTCAGCCGATACTCGGCCATGCCGCCGATTCGCTGACTGGTCTCGACGTCGAGCGCGACCGTCGCGTCAGAACTTTTGTTGATCACGATGTAGTACGGCTGAAACCACTGATATCCGCGCAGTCCTGATTCACCCTCGCGCCCGCTCAGAAGGCCGGTGTGCCGCGAAGAATCCGCCGGAAAGGGCAAGTACGGCGTGGGAATAACCGGGTAGCCTGCGACGTTGAAGGTGGCGTCGGTGGCGTGGCCGGTCTGGCCCATGTTCACCACCATCTGCTTCGCGTTTATCGACCACGACGGCGTGCCCTTCTCGCATCCGCAAGTCGTAAAGAAGCCGTCCTTGACCACGTAGGTCTGCCCCTCGAGCTTGGTGATCTGCTTGCCTTCGAGATGGTAGATATCTTTCTTCGCCAGGATCTTGGCGTTGTAAAGCACCATCGTCTCATTGGTAATGTCGATCGTGCCCTTGGTCGCCCACATTTCGACTTCCGGATCGATCAGGTGAACGTGGCCGATCGCGGTCGCCTTGCGGTCGCGGCGCATGATGTCGATTTCGTCGGCCTTCAGCACGCTGCCGCCCTGGATCATGACGGCGTCGCCTTTCACCACGAAGGTGTCGGTCTTCGAGTCGTAGATGGTTTCCTGGCCGGTGACGGTGACCGGTTCTCCATGTTCGGCCTTGACCGGAGTGGGAACTTGAAATCCTTTCTTTTTTGTATTTTGTGCGGCTTGGGCGGCCGCGATGGCGACAGCCGGCGAGAGCATCGCGGCCAGCACGACGGCGATCGCAATCGACTTAAGCGCCAGCTTCAGGAAATAACCCAACTCGCCCCTCGCGGCTGAGAAAATACGGATAAACTTCGCCGATAAGATACACGGATCCCGTCACAAGCGCCACGTCGTCGGGCCCCAATTCAGAAATCACCCGCTCGATCGCGTCTCGTGGGTCGCGCTCGACCCGCGCGGGACAGTGCGGCGCAAAATGCGCGACCAGCTCCTCCGGCTCGAGCGGGCTCTTGGGCTTGGCTCGCGTCAACGTGACGTCGCGCACGCGCGGACCGAGCATCGCGGCCATCGTGGGCCATTCCTTGGCCGACTGGCATCCGAAAATCAGGCGCGGTTTCAGCGCGGGACCAAGCTCGACGCTCATCGTCTCGAGCAGCGCCGCGATACTCATCTCGTTGTGCGCGCAATCGAGGATAACGAGCGGCCGCTTCGATACGATGTCGAAGCGCCCCGGCCAGTAGATGTCACGCAGGCCGGTTCGGATGGCGTCCTCGTGGATTCGCCAACCCTGCGCCCGCAGCGCTTCGAGGGTAGCGACCGCAATCGCGGCGTTTTCATGCTGAAACGGACCCGCGAGTCCAAGCTCGAGGTCGCGGATTTCGAGGCCCAGGCCGTGGTAGTCCACTCGGTGCGCCGGCGCGTGCGACCGATACGAAAAATCGCGATCGATCAAGCGCATCGCGCTCCGGCGCTGCGCCGCGATCGACGTCAGCACGAGGCGCGCTTCGGGGTCGCGGGCGCCGATCACGACCGGGACATCGTTTTTGATTATCCCGCCCTTCTCACCGGCGATCGCCGCGATCGTGTAGCCGAGATATTCCATGTGATCGAAACCGATCGGCGTGATCACGCTCAGGATCGGCGTCACGACATTGGTCGAGTCGAGCCGCCCGCCGAGTCCCGTCTCGACCACTGCGATATCGACCTGCTCCTCCGCGAAGTAGAGGAACATCATCGCAACGGTGAACTCGAAAAACGTGAGCGCCATGCCGGCGCGGTCGTAAATCGCGCGCAGCCGCTCGATGTAGTCGAGCATCCGCGCCGCCGGAATCTCCGCGCCCGAAATTCGCGTCCGCTCCGCGAGGTTCACAAGATGAGGCTTGGTGTAGAGCCCGGTTCGATAGCCCGCTTGCCGGAGGCAACTATCAAGCATCGCGGCCACCGAGCCCTTACCCTTGGTGCCCGCGATATGCACCGCCTGAATTCGCCGATGGGGATTGCCGATAGCCTCAAGCGCGGCCTCCATCCGCTCGAGCCTGTAAATCTCGCCACGAGCCTCGAGCGAATAAAGCCAGTCAATAGTCTTGGAGAGTTGGTCCATAGCCAACCCGAAGCTTACCGGCTATCTACCAAAGGCGGAAGATTCAGCGACTTTCTTCAGAGGCTCACTTTCCTCAGCCTGAGTGCGTTGGTGATCACTGACACCGAGCTCAGGCTCATCGCGGCGCTCGCGATAACAGGACTCAGCAACAGGCCGTATACGGGATAGAGAGCGCCCGCGGCGATCGGTATCCCAAGCGAGTTGTAGATGAACGCGAAGAACAGATTTTGCCGGATGTTTCGCATCGTCGCGCGGCTTAAGCGCCGAGCCTTTGCGATGCCGCGCAGGTCGCCCTTGACCAGCGTGATACCAGCGCTCTCCATCGCGACGTCGGTCCCGGTGCCCATCGCGATACCGACATCGGCCTGCGCGAGCGCCGGTGCATCGTTGATACCGTCGCCAGCCATCGCGACGATCCGTCCTTGCGACTGCAATCGCTTCACCACCGCGGCTTTCTGATCGGGCATCACCTCGGCCTCGACCTCATCGATGCCGAGCTTCTCTGCGACTGCCGTCGCGGTGATTCGATTATCGCCGGTCAGAAGGACGATCTTGACGCCGTCACCCTTCAGAATCTCGATTGCTTCCGGGGTCGTCGCCTTGATTGGATCGGCAACGCCGATGAGTCCGGCCGGGCGGCCGTCTATCGCGACGAACATGACGGTCTTGCCATCTTTTCGCTGCACGTCCGCGGCGGCGGCAATGGCGTCGATGACGATACCGAGCTGCCGCATCATTTGTTCGTTTCCGAGCGCAATGGTGTGACCGTCGATTCGTCCCGTCACACCCAGGCCTGTCATCGACTTGAAGTCCTCGGAGGACACGAGAGTCGCGCCGCGCTCTTCAGCGCCTGAGACAATCGCAGCGGCAAGCGGATGCTCACTGCCACGCTCGAGACTGGCCGCGAGCCGCAACACGTCGGCTTCGGTGAAAGCTTCGAGGGCGGTGACCGAGACCAGGCGTGGTTTTCCTTCGGTCAAAGTCCCGGTCTTGTCCACGACCAGCGTGTTGACCTTCTCGAGAATCTTCGAGCGCTTCGGCGTTCTTGATCAGCACGCCCGCGGTCGCGCCACGCCCGGTGCCCACCATGATCGACATTGGAGTTGCGAGTCCTAGCGCGCAGGGACACGCAATTATCAGAACCGCGACCGCGTTCACGAGCGCATAGGCCATCCGCGGCTGCGGGCCAACCATCGCCCAAACGACGAAAGTAATCACAGCCGCCAAAATGACGGCCGGGACGAAATACGAAGCAACCACATCGACCAGCCGCTGAATCGGGGCGCGGCTGCGTTGAGCTTCGCTCACCATGCGGACGATCTGCGCGAGCAGCGTATCGCTGCCAACCCGCTCCGCGCATATGATGAAGCCACCGGTTCCGTTGATCGTCGCGCCGATAACGCGGTCACCCGGTTTCTTTTCGACTGGAATTGGCTCGCCGCTCACCATCGATTCGTCAACCGCGCTGGTCCCCTCAACTACGATCCCATCGACGGGAACTTTCTCGCCCGGCCGCACCCGCAGACGATCTCCGGGAACGACGCGATCGAGCGGGATATCCTCATCGCGGCCGTCGGGCCTGATCACGCGAGCGGTCTTCGGCGCCAATCCCAGCAGGGCTTTGATCGCGCTGCTGGTATTGCTTCGAGCCCGCAGCTCAAGGACCTGACCGAGCAGCACCAGCGCGGTGATAGCGGCGGCGGCCTCGAAGTAAACCGGCACCGAACCGTCGGCGGCGCGGAATGAATCGGGAAACAAGTTCGGGAAAATAGCTGCGATAAGGCTGTAACCGTAAGCGACGCCGACACCCATCGCGATCAGGGTGAACATGTTGAGGCTGCGGTTGACGATCGATTGCCATCCGCGAACGAACAGCGGCCATCCCGCCCACAGCACGACCGGAGTTGCGAGCGCCAATTCGATCCAGGTGCGCATCGACGCGGGAATCAGGCGCGAAGCGGGCTGGCCCGGGATCATGTCCGACATCTCGATCAAGATCAGTGGCAGCGCGAGTGCGGTGCTTATCCAGAAGCGTCGCGTCATATCGGCCACTTCCGGAGACGCTTCCTCTGCGGCGCTGACGATGCGCGGCTCCAATGTCATTCCGCAGATCGGACAATTACCCGGCTCGGGCCGGACGATCTGCGGATGCATGGGACAAACGTATTCGGTTTTTGAAACCGGCTGGATTGGCGCGACCAATTCGAGCGCCATGCCGCATTTCGGACACGACCCCGGATGATCCTGGCGAATCTCGGGATGCATCGGGCACGTATATAAAGGAGAGCCAGCCGCGACCGGCGTTGGAGCAACGCTTTTGGCCGGCGCCCGGTTCGGCACCCCGCGAGCTAAGACGCCCTCGGGATCGTTTTTGAATTTCTCAAGACAGCGGAGACCGCAAAAGTGGTACGTCGCGCCCTTGTAGTCGAACGATCCCTTGCTCTTCGCGGGATCGACCTGCATCCCGCACACCGGATCGACAAATTGGCTACTCATTGGAGGTGTTATTTTATCAGCAAAAAGGGGTCTCCACATTCATGCCGAAAACCTTCGCGCCGTTCCAGCGTCGGAAATAGCAGCGTATGCGGCCATTTCTCAGTCTTTGTTCTGAAGAAGGATCGACTGTAATCAAAACGAACGACAAACTTTGTTTCTTAGCGCACTTGGTGCGAGGCGAGTTGCGACCTGAGGATGTCACTCACGAGGAACAGATCCGTGAGCATCGCGCGGAGATGGATCGACGCATTGAGGTTGTCGACTAGTTGCGAGCTTATTGAAGGCTGGGCCAGGACCAGATCGATGGCTGCCAGCGAGTCTCCTGCGTCGCGGTCGAGCACGGCAAGGAAGGATTTGTATTTTTCCGCCGGCTCGAGGCGCTGCTCTTTCACAACCTTCGAACATCCTTCGACCAGCTCCGCTATTGCGGTCGCAGCGCGCTGCAGAAATTCGCGAATCTGTGCGCCCGGCTTGCCACCTTCGTCGCTCGGACGTCCTTGCGCGGCGTAGGCCAGCATGAATTCGTAGCACTCTTCGACAGTGTCGCAATGTTCCCAGATTTCGGCCGGCATCGCTCAGTCCTCCCGCTTCGACCCGCTAAGCCTCTGCGCCGCGCTCGACGGGCTAACCACCCATCGCTCGGGATCGTGCTCTTCCAGATAAAACTCGCGACTCATCCAGCCGAAGATCATCGACTTGGTGATCGGGCGCTTCTCCGGACGCATCCCGAAATAGATATGCACCATGATCAATGCGATCAGTCCTACACCCGCCAGACCGTGCAACACGTAGATCATGCCCCAGGTCATATCGCTGAAGAGATATGGGTTGCGGGGAAAGAAAATCGTGCGCACGCGAAACATCATAACTACGCCGGTGGCGATCGCGCACAGGCCAGCCACGATGATTGCGCCATGATAGAGCTTGTTCTCGAGCGGATACTTGGCGAATTTTCTGGGCAAGGGAGCGGGCCGTCCTATAGACCTTAGCACTCTGTGGTAAGCGTCGGTCATGTCGATTTTATCGGGCCAGATCGACCAGAAGTCCAGCCAGAACGAGGCATGGAAGATGTGAAACAGAATCGACACGGTCAGCACGGTGCCTGCTATCCAATGATAGGTCACCCAGTCAAACTGGACGCCTACCCTAGGAAGAAAGGCCGTGAACAACAGCGTCAACATGGCGGCCGCCATAATCCAGTGGAACATGCGCGCCACTTGCGAATGCCGGGGCACGCGCGCTGGTATCTCGGATGGGACCGGAGCTGGACTTTCCGGCCCGAACTGCCTGGGTTTGGCGAAGTATCGCACATAGGTGGCGTGAACCATGAAGAAGGCCACGCCCGCAATCACCGCGACCCATATCAAGAACCACGCGATGTGAATGGGAACTCTTAGTCCCCACGGGTCGATAGCCCATTGCAGGAAACTCATGTCGCTTGCTCCACTCCGCCGATAGCGCGCTTAACCAGGTTTCTCATCAGCGGAATCTTGTAGGCGTTGAATTGCAGCGGGACCGCGCCTTGCACAGCCAGTTCACCGGCCATCTGGCCGGTGGCAACGTTCGGCGGCATGCCACGCACCGCGCTTTCGACAGTCTTCAATCGCAACGGACGAGCCGCGGCGCCGTTCACCGCGATGCGGATTTTGTCGATCCTGCCGCCGGACATCGCCATCGCCGATGCGACGTTCAATAGCGGAAAGTCCCACACGTTCCGGTCGCGTACCTTCTCAAAATAAAATTTCGCACCGGCCCACGCCGACGGAATTCGAATAGCCGTCAGCAGATCCCCAGGTTCAAGGATGTGCAGCCGTGTGATGTCGATGTCTGGGCCGATGAAGTAGTCTTCGGCATCGACGACACGTTCGCCCTCGCGCGTGCCAATCGCGAATTTGGCGTCGAGCGCTATCAGAGCTGGCGCAGTGTCGGAAGGATTAACTGCGACGCAGCGATCCGCATGCAGAATCGCATGCTCGCGGTTGCGGCCCTCAGGCGTATCGGCATAACAGATATTTCCGCCCGCGCGGTAGCAGGGCCAGCCGGCGCGGTAGTACCAGCATCGAGTATCCTGCGACACGTTGCCGCCGATCGTGCCCTGGTTCCGGATTTGCGGCGAGGCTACAAGGTCCGCGGCTTGCGCCAGCAGCGAGTACTTCTGTCGAATGACGGGATGTTGCGCGACTTCGGTAAGTGTGGTCATCGCGCCGATCTCGATCCCATCGCTGGTGCTGCGGATCCCTCTTAGTTCCTCAATCCCAGTTAGGTCGACCACGGTCTTAGGTCTCTTGATGCGGTCCTTGAGCCAGTCGAAGCTGTCCAGGCCTCCGGCCAGCGCCCATCCGTCGGTTCCGTTCTGTTCGAGCAGCCTCTGCGCCTCGGCGATGGAGTTTGGCTGAAGCAGTTCGAACGCTGGCATAACATCTCGGATTACAGCCATAACTGTCTCCTCATAGCTCTCCAGCTAAATGTAGGCCATCAGAGGATGTTGCATCGGCCGACCGGCTTCGAGCGAGGTCAGAATGGTGTCGAGGTTGACCGGTGCGCGCCGAAAGATTTCGTCTCCGAGCGCATCCGTCAACGCGTTCAGGATCGACGCGCATCCTCCGCCAACCGGAGGCTCACCCACGCCGCGAGCGCCGACGGGAGTTTCCGGATCGGGAATATCCAGCGCGCCCCATTGCATGTTCACCGGCACATCGAGAATCGTTGGAGGCTTGTTCTGGTAGAAACGCGTCGATAGCATCGCGCCGTAGTGAGGGTCGTACACCCACTTCTGGCCTATAGCATGGCCCATCCCCAAAACTGAGCGGCCTAGCACCTGGCCGCCAAGCGAGCGCGGATGAATTACCGAGCCAACGTCGGCATAGGCGAGGAAATCCACGATGTCGTATTTGCCGGTCTCGAAGTCGACCTCGACTTCGGCGAAGCTCGCGACATAGGAGAACGTTTGGCCGTCGCGGGGATAGTTATCCTTGGCGGCAGCCACCAGACCCTGGCCCGCGACTGCTGCCACCGACGCCTTGGTCAATTTGTGCAGGTCAGGCGCCGCTTCGTGGCCGTCGTAGATGCCGCCGAGTTGAATCGCGCGTTGAGCCGCCTGCGCTAACGTGATCCCGCGGCCATCGCCCTTGCGGAAGACGCGCTCGTTGGCGACCTCGTAGTCCTCGGGCCCGCCGCCGAGACTCTTCGCCGCGATCTCCTGCAGCTTCTTCCTCGCATCCATCGCCGTAGCGTACGCGGCGCGCGTCATCGCGTGAGTCGTCTGGCTGCCGCCGGAGACGCAGGTGAACGGAAGGTTGTTGGCCGAGTTGCCCCAGACTACGTCGCACTTTTCCCATGGCACACCAAGGACCTCCGCACCCGCGCGGTGGACGTCGATCACCGACTCAGTTCCCAGGTTGCCGATTCCCGACTGGAAGGTGACGCGGCCATCGGGCTTGATGACAAGGAGCCCATCGAAGCCGATCGTGCCGCCAACGAAACAACTAAGCGAGACGCCCACGCCACGCACTTTCGTGCCGATCCGTTTCGGCGTGCGTGCCACTCTCTCTTGCCATTTGAACTGCTCCGCGCCACGATCGAGAGCTTCCTTGAGAAAAGCGCTGGTCGCATGCAGCCGCACGCCATTCACCGGGCCTCCGAACGGCGCCTTGCCTTCGGGACAGTTGATGCGCCTGATCGCTACCTGGTCCAGCCCGAGCTTGCGCGCGGCTTTCGCGATGATCGGTTCGATAATCATGATGCCCTGCAGGCCACCCGGAGAACTCTGCGCGCTGCGGGGCGGAGTGTTGGTCAGGATCGTGGCGCCGCGCCACCGCATGGCTTGCGGCTGATACAGGAGCGAAACGATACGGCCGGAGGTGGGGACGTCGCCTTGCGCGTCGTAGGGACCGTTGTTGGAAATAACGAACATGTCGAGAGCTACGATCCGTCCTTCTCTTGAGAAGCCGACTTTCATCCGTCCCATCAGGCTGGGCCGCGCGCGGCCGATGAAGGTCTCTTCCTCGCGGCTGATGCGCATCATCACGGGCGCGTTCGCCTTCTTCGACAGGAGCGCGGGGATGACCAACGACACTCCAGCCGTGACTTTGCTGCCGAAGCCGCCGCCGGTGTATTCGCTGATCAGCACGACCTTGCCGCGGTCGATATCCATCCATCTTGCGATCGCCGGGACAGTTTGCGCCGTGCTTTGCGTGCCGGTGTAAACGTAGACCTTCCCATTCTGCCAGTAGGCCATCGCGCTGCGCGTCTCGAGCGTCTGATGACTGGTGTCCGGGGTCACGAAGGTCTCGTCAAGGACGAGCGCCGCACTGTTGAAGCCCGCTTCTAGGTCGCCGTACGACCATTGGTCGGGCGTCTTGCCCATCGGCAGTTGACCGTCCCTGGCGTTCGCGAAATCCTCATCGGTCCATTTGAGTTCGCCGACAGTTGGCGGCTGGCTTGGCGGGCCTCCGGACGCGGACGCTGGCGGCATGATCCAGATGTTCCCGTCCAATCTTGGATTCGGCCCGCCCGGCCGCAGAGTCTTCGAGCGGATCGATCACGAACGGAAGCGGCTCGAGATCGATGTGAATCTTCTCGATCGCGTCGGCCGCCGTGAGTTCGTCAACCGCGGCGACGGCGAGGATCGGCTCGCCCTGGTACACCGGCTCCATGGTGAGTGCGCGTTCGCTTTTCGGGTTGGCCTTGATCACGGTGCCGTTGTCGGTGACCGTGTCGGCCGGCGGTGGGACATCATCCGCCGTAAGAATCGCTCTAACACCGGGCATCGCGAGTGCCTCGCGCGCGTCGATGCTCCGAACGCGCGCGTGCGGCATCGGGCTCAGCAGCAGCTTGCAGAACAGCATGCCATCGGCATGATAATCCTCGGCATATTTCGCTCGTCCGGTGACCTTCGCGTAGAGGTCAGGAGTTTCGTAGTCTTTGCCGATCAGCCTGCGCCCAACGCCAAACACCTGCTGATTATTTCCGTCAGGCATGGCTGGTCCTCCTCATATTTTCAGCGCCGCGCATCAGCGCGGTGAGGATCTTGTCGTAGTCCTGGCATCGGCACAGATTTCCCGAGACGCCATTCGCCAACTCCAAGCGCGTGGGGTTGGGGTTCGCCTTCAGAAATCCCACCGATGCCATGATGAAACCGGGCATGCAAAACGCGCACTGGAAGCCTTGTTCCTCGACGACGCCCTGCTGTATGGGATGCAGAGTTCCGTCGGCATTCGCCAACCCTTCGATCGTCAGAACCTTCCGGTCGCGAACTGTGTGTGTGAGCACCGAGCATGCATAGTGGGGCACATCGTCAATCAGCACTGTGCACGAGCCGCATTCGGCGCGGTCGCAGCCCAGTTTGGTCCCGGTCAGGCCCAGCTTGTGGCGCAGTGTCCAGGCGAGGGTCTCCTGCTTCGTAACGTCGGCACGCCGATTCTGCCCGTTGACATTGATCGTGAGCAGCCGTGCTCCGGCGGCGCCGGATTGAGCCAGCAGAGTGGACGCGCGGAATAGATACCCTGCCGAGGAAACGGCCGCGCCGCCGACGATGACCCCTTTGATAAAGTCGCGTCGGGAGATAACCGGGAGCATGCTTCGAATCGTTGTTGGATCAACAGTGTCGCTCATCTGAGAGGTACCTCCTGCGACGTCGAAGAAGGCATATTTGGCCTCAACAATCGGGTCGCCGCTGAGTCTCAGCAGGGGCCTATCGAGATAGGCGTGAGAAATGGCGGCACAGCGTGCGGTTCGTTCCGCCTCTCACTATCTTTAAAGCGTAGTCGGCTGAGTAACTGGATCAAGCGAAGCAATACGGTCGGCGGCAAGCCTGGCGCCGTGGCAACTGGGGCGTGGCTTACCTGCAAACAAAAAGCCCACACGGCGGAACTTTTTCTGTTGGGGAGGGAACAGAAAAGCGGTGCTCCGGCCGTGTGGGCGATTTTAGTTCGGAAAAGATCGCGGGCGCCACCTATCGCAAGGTAGCGCCCGCTGCTTCAATGGTTAGTGGCCAGCCTGCACCATCTTCTCCGGCGTGAAGAAATTCCGGTCCACGGCGCCCATGTTGACAAACAAGCTGTCGTCACTGCCGTTGTGTCCCGGGGAATAGACCACGGTCGAGAAACCGCTGGTCACATCTTCGTCGACCAGTGCGGTCTCGAAGATTCGTTTGAAGGGCCAGATCGCAACCCGGGCATTCGGAGTCGCTCGATCGCTATATGCATGGAAAAGCGCAAGCGTCTTCCATAGCTCGCCTTGGTCGTTCATTAGATCGGAGGCGGTGATAAACCAGCCTTCCGAGTCGATGTAGAAAATACGCTTCGGAACGATCACGCTACCGCCCACGGGCGAGGTCCGAGGCTTAGCGGTCGCTTCGATCATATAAAGGTGGCGAATTTCCCAGTTCTCCGGGCAGACCGAGCGCCCGCCGTCGCTGGCGCATGGCTGCGCGGGAGAATTCGCGGCCTCGACCGACGCTAGCATCGGTCGCTCGCCTAGCAGCCGGTAGGTGTAGTCCTGAATTCTTGCCGAGAAACCAAATGCGGAATCTGGATCCCAGGTAGAGGCATAGGTCGTAGCTCCCGGCGCACCTCCGTAACTCGGGCCTACGCCGTCGTGGCTGACCACTCCGAACGCATCCGAGAGCTCCGTGGTCGGCAGACGCCTCAGCCTTCGAGCGTCAGCACTATATTCCCAGACCGCGTCTTCGAAACCTGGAATGGCATAGCTCTGCCTGATTATTCCCGCGCCGCGCATCTCGGCAGGCTCCAGGATCGGATAGGCTCCGGCCCGAGACACGATACCGGTCTTCAGGAGATCGGGGTCGATCGGCATCGGAGCGACCTCGGTCCGTCCAATAGACTTATAGAAGCCTAAGTGACCGAACGTGAAGTGCTCGATTTCGTTGGTCGAGCCTGCCCTATGACTCACAGCTTCGACGTTGCGCTGATCCAGGTCGTCGCTGGCCAGCGGTCGAAACGCAAAGTTCCACATGATCTTGGTGGCGGCGTCCGGATCATTGGCATCGACCAGTGGAAATGGCAGGCCGGCGACGTAGTTCTTGAGATCGCCGTCAGAACTAAGTGTAACTTGCGGCGAGTATCGCTCGGTGGCGGCCTTATAGGGCGGCGGCCAATCGAGATGGCCGGTGGGAATGATTTTCATCGTCATACCTTGCTTGACGAGGATGAAATTCCCAGGACTTACCAAGGACTGGACCTTTGACGCATTGTCAGGAGTAATAAAATCTCCAGGTGTCACTTGGGCGCCCGCAGGGACAGCCGCGGAAACAAGTGCGATCGCTAACGCGAACGCAGTGATCGTTGCGAATCTTTTGGATGTCATTGTTATACCCTCAACTTTGCAGACATGGCAGACAAGGCCTTGGTTAATTGGGCCCTCGCTAAGCAGGCGTGAATAGTCGCCGCCCAAGGCTGTGATGCCGGAAATCACTGGTGCGGCGCGAAAGGATCGGAGATTTTTTCCCAGGCTCGATCCCGATCGCGTATGGCGTCATCGATGAACTTCCGGCGGCGCTGGAGGTAGCCGTTGCGCACCGCCGCGTACAGGTCGAGCGAAGTATCCTCGACGTCATCATACAGTTTCATGTTGTCAGCGCGTTCGTTAATCCTCTGCGCGGCGGCGCGCCCAAAGTCGGCGGCGATTGGCGTGATGAACCACGAGAGCGGGTCCATGAATGAGTCTGCCGCGAAGCCGAACGCGTCGCGCACGTCCAGCGGCGGCAGCAGCGGCAATACCAGGTAAGGCCCAGGCTTCACGCCATAGACAGCAAACGTCTCTCCGGTGTCCGCGTCACTCTTATCGAGGCCCAGGCGCGAGGCGACGTCGAAGAATCCGGCAAAGCCAACAGTGGTGTTGAGCACGAATCGCGCGAGCTCCTCACCTGCTCCCGGAAACCTGCCTTGCAGAACTTTGTTCACGAACCGTCGCGGCATCGCGATGTTGTAGAACGCGTTGGCCAGACTTTGTCGCACCTGCGCTGGAAAGACGTCCGACCACACTTTGGCGGCGGGCTTCATCCCATAGCGATCGAGCACGTTGAAGTTGAAATAAAAAGTCTTGTCGTTGAAAGACTCCCACGGATCGTAGTCGATCCCTTCGCTCGCGGATGGCATGTCCGAAGCCATGGCTTGCTCGTCGCGCGCGGAGCTATGCGAGGAGCATCCGACGAGGACGATACTGGCGAGCAATGCGGCTGCGGCCGCAAGCGGTAAAAGCGAGCGGTTAAGCGCTTTCGATGTGCAATGACTCATCATGAATGGGCTTCGCCTCCGTAGTGGAACAGCCGCAATGCGATCAGGAAGGACACCAGGCCGTAGGCGCCGCGCACCAGCAGCTCGGTTGAAACTGCGACGACGCTTTTGTCACGAAGGATGACGTCCTGCACCGCGGACATCGACCAGGTGGTGATGAGCCAGCTCGCGACATGCTGCATCGCTCTCGGCAGGTCGTAGAGAGGCCAGAACAATCCGCCAAGTGAAGCCAGCACGAACGCCACCGCCAGACCCACCGGGATCGCCTGCTCGCGCGTGCGCACGAAGGCGGCGACGACGGCCGCGAAACAGGTCATCGCGGCGACCACCGCCGTCGCCACCAGGATAATCGCGAGTGGTGAATGGCCGAGCCTTAGCCCATAAACGAAATGACCGAACACCAGCAGCAGCAGCAACTGCGCCGTGCCTACTACCAGGCGCGCCAGCAGCTTCCCGCCCAAGAGAGACGCGGGCCGCACCGGCGCGACAGATAGCCGCGCGCTCGTGCCCCACACTTCCTCCTCGCGCAGCGCGAGCGACACGCTGAAGATCAATGTGAGCAGCACGAACATCAGGCTGAAACCAGGGATGTTCTGCTCGAGCGACGAGAACGAGACGTGGTCGCCGGTGATGTTGTGCTCCTTCACCGTGAGCAATTCCTGGCTGAACGGATCGCCGAGCGACGCCGTCTCGCGATCGGCAAGCAGCATCACCACTTTGATCGCCTCGAGCTCCCGCCACTGCGCGGGGTCGGTGAGCATTTCCACTATGGAAGGCTTTTGCGCGAGGTAACGCTTGCTCAATTCGGGCGGCAGGATGAGCGCGGCGGGAGCGTCGTTGGCCTCGGCGACGAGATGCTGCGCGGTCGCGCGGGAAACTTCGCGCACGTCAAGATGCTCACGAAAAGCGCGGATCAGCGCGGTCGCTACAGGACCCTGATCCTCGTTGACGACGGGGAACAGGATGCTCTTGCTGCCATCGTCGGATTGCGTGGCGGATGCGACGACCATTATTACCACGATGGGAACGACCAGCAGCGCAATCAGGCCGAAACGGTCGCGGCAGATGAGCCGGAGATCCTTCAGCGTTACGGCTACCGTCTTCATGACTGTGCCGCTTCGCTGGCGTTGCCGTACTTCCGCCGCATCAGAGTGAGCAGGTCGTCAACACTCATCCGCGAAAGGAGATCGTTGAGCTGGCTGCCGAGGTTGGCGGTCAGACTCACGTCTTCGACGGTGATCGCGGTTGCCATCCAGGTGTCGCCCACGGGCTTCAGCTGATAGGTGACGTCGAACTGATCGCGCGGCGTGACTGATTTTAGTGTCGACGACTGCGCCCGCGCCGGTGAGTTGCTCGCCCGCATAAACGAAGTTGGGATTCTCGAAGAGCAGGAGCTTTTGCACGTAAGTCCGCTGGAGAAGTTCGCGAAACAGACCCAGGAACTCCTTCTGCTGCTCGGGCGTGAAGCTTGACCAGTGAGGCCCGAGCGCCTCGCGGCCCATCGCGTCGGTGTCGAGAAATTTGCCGAACAGGGTGGACAGGGCCGCCAGCTTTTCATTGTGAGTCTGACTGTTCGCGACGATTACGCGCGCCTGCTCGAGAGTTGCGCGAGTGTATTCGAGCGGACTCGCAGCCCGAGCCGGAGCAACCAGCAGGGGCAAGAGCACCAGCATGATCGATAGAGTGCGCATCAATCGCGAAGCTCCCTTCCAGTCAGATGGAGAAAGAGATTTTCGAGGCTGAGCGGCGCAATCTTGAGGCGCACGTTCTGACCTGCGCGACTGATAATCTTCTGAAGCGGCCACAGGTAATCAGTGGCGCGTTTCACATACAGCCGAATCACACCGTCGCCGCGCTCGACGCGGCTCACTCCTCGCAAGGCCTGTATCGCGGCAAAATCGATTCCACTCGTCAGCCCCCTCAGTTCGATGATCTCGGCGAACTCCAGCCCGCTCAGCAGCGCGTCGAGAGTGCCGACCGCGACGAGCTTCCCCTCGCTCAGGATTCCCAGGCGGTCGCACAGTCGCTCCGCCTCTTCCATGTAGTGCGTGGTATAAAGGATGGCGTTGCCGTCATCGCGCAGGCCGCCGATGATTTTCAGAATCTGCTCACGCGATTGCGGGTCGACGCCGGCGGTCGGCTCGTCGAGCAGGATGAGCTTCGGCCGATGTACCAGTGAGGCTGCGAGATTCAGACGGCGCTTCATGCCGCCCGAAAAAATGCGGACCTGACTGTCGCGGTGGGCATCCAACCCCACCAATGCCAGCAGCTCGTTGATGCGCTCGCGCAGCTCGGACTGCCTGACTCCATAGATGCTCCCGAAGAACTGCAGGTTCTCCGCCGCAGTAAGCGCCGGATAAAGCGATACTTCCTGCGGCGCAAGACCGATCATCTGGCGAACGCGATACTGCTCCTCGCGCGCGCTATGACCGAACAGCGTCGCTTCTCCCGCTGAGGGCTGACGCTGCGTTGCGAGCGTCGCAATCGTGGTGGTCTTGCCCGCTCCGTTGGGCCCCAGCAGGCCGAAGATCTCTCCTTCGCCGATCTCGAAATCGAGTCCGCTGACAGCGGTGGTCGTGCCGTAACGCTTGGTGAGGCCGACGACGCGCAGTGCGACAGCATTTTTGTCCGGTTCACGCCGAAAGAAGGCACCAACACCAGTATCGGCATCTGTCGTGCCCAAATTGTTGCGCAATGCAGTGGTAGCTGGGCGGATTCGCATTTTATTTGCTTTGCTCGCAAAGGTCGCGGGACTCGCCGCGCTAACTTCGAAGCGTGAATAGTCACGGCACAAGCCTGTGCGCCGGGGAATCACTCCCGATTCTCGCCCCACCTGGACGATTTTCTGAGATTCGATTGACTAGAAATGCAACGTCATCGTTGTGGTTCTCGCCAATCGCGAGACATCGCCTGGATGGCTACCCGCTCATCCTTTTCCCCGACGCGCTTGCATTCGGCCGCCAGTGTTGACCGCCGAGCGCCGAATCATTCGCAGCCTATCCTCGGGGCGTCTGTTTTTCTCCCAGCGAATAATCAAATCCCTCAAGCGGCGCGGATCGATTCCCAAGGCGTCGCACACGTCCTCGAAGGAAAAAGGTCCTTCGCCCTTGTCATTGAAAATCCAGAACTTGGCCTCTCTGAATTCCTGCCGTTTGTACTGACTACGCGCATCGAAATTACGCTGAAAACATCGCACCGCATCGGCAAGAATGCCGCCCATCAGGCGCACGATCGGCTCGACAGCTGCGGAGCCGCGCCGCGTTGGGTAAAATTGCACGGGCATAACGGCATCGGCGAGATACGAAAGTTCATCGCGCGCGGGACCCATCGAATCGATTCGCGTACCGGGATTGTCCATTGCTCACCTACTTTGACGGCTTCGTCAGGATAAAGCCCACACGGCGGAACCTCTTTCTGCGGGGGAGGAGGTACAGGAAGCCATGCTCCGACCGTGTGGGCGATTCTTGCGGCGCAATTTCAGGTCTCAACCCTCCGCACATGCAGGCGTGAAAAACGACTGCACAATTTTGTGACGCGGTTGCCACGACGCCTGGCTTGCCGCAGACCGTGCGATTGGCACGGCGCAACAGACTGGGCCAGGGTCGCCGTTCGGATGCTTTTACTTCGCTCCTTCCCGCTCCAGCTGAACCTGTCTACACTCAAGTCGTCTTTGGAACTTCCAGTATGAGAACATGAAAAAGTCGGGCGCGAGCCAAGGCCAGCCGGCATCGGAGCTCATCTCGAAAAGAATCGCCGAACTCGGGGACTGGCGCGGGAAAACTCTCAGCAGAATGCGCAAGCTCGTCAAGGAAGCAGACCCGGACGTCGTCGAGGAGTGGAAGTGGATGGGCACACCGGTCTGGTCTCACGACGGCATCATCTGCACTGGCGAGTCCTACAAGAGTGTCGTGAAGCTTACCTTCGCGAAGGGCGCGTCTCTCAAGGACCCGGCGCGTCTCTTCAACTCGAGTCTCGACGGAAACGTACGCCGCGCGATCGACATCCACCAAGGAGAAGAAGTTGACGAGTCCGCCTTCAAGGCGCTCGTTCGCCAAGCGGTCGCCCTCAACAGTTCTGCCAAGTCGAAAGCTTCGAAGAAAGCGAGGTCCTAATCGAGCTCGCCCAAAACCCAGGCCGCGGTGTCCTCGGGCAGGTCGGGAATCCATCGCATGAACTCTTCGACGCTGGTACCTACTACCTGGCTGCCAAGATTTTGCTGCAGCGCTTCGTGAAAGCGGCCTGCGACACGCTGGCTGAGTAACCCGCAGCGGCGCAAGGTCGGGAGGACGAACCCTGACACCGGTCCGCGCCGGCGCCCCGCGGGACGTGGCGGGCGAATCAACTGGTCGCGCTCGCGTTGCGCGCACGCCAGCAGCTCAGCTGTGTCGATGCCCGCCTCGGCCCAGCTTTGCAGGAGCGCGGCCATGAAGCCGGCCTGATTGCGTCCGCCGATAATTGCGATGGCGGCGTCGAAGGCGAAATCTTCGAGGTCTTCACGTTCTGCCGCTGAAAGGCATGGCGTACAGCGTTCAACGTACTGTACGCCGTAGGCATGATGACGCGCCTCGTCGCGCCCGACATATGTCAGAATCTCCTTCAGCAGCGGCTCCTCGGTAAGATTGCGCATCTCACGGAAGCTGTAGAGGGCGAGCCCCTCGACCACGATCTGCATTCCTACGAGCTTCTTGGTCCAGTCGCCGGTCTCCAGCGTGCTGTCGAGCAGACCTTTGAGGTTAGGCGCGATCGGCCGAACCATATCGAGCTTCTGGATATAGCGCGCGAATACCTCGACGTGTCGCGCCTCATCCATGGTCTGGGTCGCCGCGTAGAACTTGGCGTCGGTGTGCGGCACCGCATTCACCAGTTGCGCGGCGACCATCAGCGCCCCCTGCTCGCCGTGCAGAAAGTTGCTCAGGCGAAAGCTCGCCATCCGTTTCTTCAGCTCCCATACTGTCTCCGCGCTGAGCGAGCGCCAGTACGAGGTCTGTTCGACCGGAAAGCCGATTCCGAGCGGCGTCGCAGCCAACGCCTCGTGATCGATCTGTCTCTCCCAGTCGAGGTCGCGTTCGGCGATCCACTGCGCCTCCAGGGCTTTGACGTACAAACTGCGCAGCTCCTCGACTTCGGAGCCGTAGTTCCACTGATAGACGACCTTCATCGCGGTCGACAGGTCAGGTTCCTGCGTGGCGGAGACAATATCGAATTGACTCATCGGCGTTTGGGTGCTCCCGCTGCGGTGGCGCTGCCCGACGTTAGCGCCAGACATCTAACGGGACAAGTACGCCCCAGCGCTATCGGTGCTGAACGAGCATTATGGTGAAGAGCGCTGCGATGCGGCTCCGTTTGATCGCATCGATGTGCAGGCAGCGCGACTAAATGTCGGGGTACTCTCGCGTTGATCACGTAGAGAAGCTCGCTTTGATCATTTTCGGGAAGCTAGCTTTGATCATCTGCGAGTGTGCGGCGGGTTTACGGCATACATAATCGCCATCTAAGCGAGGTTCGAAGCCCCTTCAAAAGTGCCCGAGGCGCAGGATTCCGGCGCGCAAATAGGACGCGTCGATGCCGAGTCCGTCGCACACCCATTCGAACGCAAACGGCCCCGACGCCTCTGCGTTAATCCATCGTTTCGCTTCGTCGTGCAGTCGGCCGCGCCTGCTTTGCGGATGTGCGCTGGCGCCGTAGCGATAGCAGTCGAGCGCATCGGCCAGGACGGCCAGCATCAGCCGTTGCAGCGGGTGACGGCCCGACGCGGACCTGCGCATATCGAAGAACTGCGACGCCAAGAGCGTGTCCGCCGCAAATAGATGCGACAGCCGCTCGAGCGGTTCCGCGTCCGCGCCCACTCCCATATATCCCCACCATATTGAAGGTCGCCGCGAACACTTTTTTAGAACTCCCCACGCGAGCGATGCTCCAGTCTCGCGTCGATGATGGACGCCAGCTCCTCGCCGTGGCGACGCAGCGTCTCCATCAGCTTTTGCTCGTCGCCCGCGATCGCGCCGTCGATACGAATCTCTTGATGCACTTGAATCACGATACCGCCATCGCGCGCGCCGCCTGCCGAGACCGCCGACGCGGTGAGCTGCGGCGCAAACGCCGGCATCAGCGCGCTCTCCGGCCGGGCGAGCCGCGAAGCGAGCGTTATCGGCGCTGCGAACGCCGCCGATGCGAGCCGCGGCATCAGCGTGATCGGCGACGCAAACGCCGGATTCGTCAGGCGCCCCGTCAGTGCAATCGACGCTGCTGAATACGTGTTTACTGGCGACGTGAAGTCCGGGCGTGGATGCGTCATCGCTGGCGCCGCAAACGCCGGCGCCGCAAATGCCGGCGCGGCGAGCGTCATCGGTACTGCCAGCGCGATCGCGGCGGCCGCCCGGCGCATCGCATTCACCGCCGGGCCCGGCTGAATCGTGTCCGCTATCGTCTCGATAATCCGCACCCGGTTCAGAGTGCGCAGCGGCCCTTCGTGCGCGGGCGAAAACGGCAGGTAAGCGCGGATCGCCGCCGCTACTTTCTCGACAGCATGCACCGGCGCCATCGCCATCGACTCGATTCCCGCGACGAGCTGCTTGATCAGGTTCGCGCCCGCGGAATACATCACCTTGCCGATCGTCGCGGCCCATCCGGCAAACCAGTTGCCGAAACCTTTGAACGCCGAAACGACCGCCCCACCGACTGCGACGGCCGCCGCGCTGATTGTGCCGACGGTCGCTTCGAAGACGCCGCTCACGGCCCTCCAGGTCTCGCCGAACAGTTTTGTGTGTTCGTAGACTTCGTAGATGACAGCGCCTAGAAGCAGCGCGCCTCCGATCACCAGGCCAATCGGATTCGCTGCCCATGCTGCATTGAGCGCCCACTGCGCCGCCGTCCAAATGCCCGTCGCCGCGCTGGCCACACCCTGTGCAATCGCCCACGCCTTTGACGCCACCGCGAGCGCGGCCTGCTTGATCGCCGCCGCGTCAGTCACTGCCGACCAGGCTGCGACCGCACCGCGCGCGACTACTATCGCCGCACTCCACGCGGCGGTTGCAGCGCTCCCCAGATACATCGGCGCGACAAACCCAATGACGGCCGCGCCAGCCAGACGCGCGCCGATATCGATACTGTTCCAGAGCGCCTTGACCTTGCCGATAACGGCATCGATCGGGTGAGACAGCGCCGAGAATGCGCCGCTGAATAGGCCGCGGAAAGTAATCACCGCTGCACTTACGCCGGCGATCGCCGTTCCGATTAGACCAATCGTCGCTAGTATGCCGCCGCCGATCGGCAGGAAGCTCGCAGCCATCATCAGGCCGCCGACCAGCGCAGCCGCGCCACCGACCACGACCGCGATCGCCGCGCCGATCGCGGCGAACGTCACCACGAATTTCACGATCTGCGGATGCGCCGTGGCGAAGGAGATCGTCGCATCGAGCACGTGGCCCAGCGCGCTGCCGATGCGCTGTATCGGGCCAAGCAAATCCCGGCCTAGCATCTCGGACAGAATGTCCCATTTCTTGCCGAGCACACCCATCTGCTCCGAGAATGCGCCCATCATCTCGGTCGCGCCCTGCATCGCGGCACCCTTGATGACGCTCGGATCATACAGTTGCTTTTGAAAAGCGACCAGGTCATCGACGTTGACCGCGAGCGCTCGCTGGCCGCGGATTCCAAGCGCAGCTACCGCGCGCTGCCATTGGTTCACCGTGATGACGCCAGAGCCAAGCTCGCGCCGCAAGTTGACCATCGTCCCGATCATGTCGAGAGCGCCGCTCTTGGTAGTCGCCAGCGCGACGCCAAGGTCCGTCTGAAGCTTCCCCTTCGCGAACGCCTGTAACGTTTCCATCATCGCCGTACCGGCCTCAGTCCCGACCATGCCGACGCGCGAATATGCCTGCAACATCGCCATCGTGTCTTCCGCGCTCAGCCCGACTGCTTTCACCGAACCGATCGCAACGTCCAGGCCGGCGGTAAGCTGGCCGACATCCTCAAACGGTCCATGCCGGCTTGTATAGGCCAGCAGGTCCGCCAGGCGTTGCGCCTGGTCCGCGGTATGCCCGACTTTGCCGGGCCAGTCATTCAGCATGATCGAGAGTGACTCACCAACCTTCGTCGCGTCGCCCAGGTTCCCCTTTGCGACGGCGAGCGAGTTCATCGTGACCGCCAGGCCGCTGTTATAATCGCCGGTGAAACTGATCGACTTGTACAAATTATCGATGATGTCTTTTTGCGCGTAGTTGTATCGGACCGACCACTTCGCGGCCAACTCATGCGCCTGGGCCAGCTCGCGAACGCCGGCGGCGCCGGAGTCAAGCGTCGTGCTCAAGTGTCGGAGGTGCTCGTCTATGTCGGCGGCGCTATCGACGAACCTTTTCAGCGTCAAGGCGACGCCGCCGCCCACCGCCGCTATGCCGGCGCCGACCACCGCCATATTCGTGCCGACCTCGCGCCAGCTCGCTGTCGCCTTCACCTGCTCGTTGACCGCCTCGATCCGGCCCTGGATGTTCTTGAGCACCGGCGACACGTAATCGGTCGCGATGAATTTGAAGCCGAACAGGAAATCGCGCAGCGCCATCGTTCAGATCTCCCGCTGATGCCAGGGCACGCGATCGGCGGTCTTCTGCATTGCCTCTTCGAGTGTCGCGAGAGCGCGCGCGAAGTTTTCGGCAGAGACAATCGGACCCCGATATTCTTTGCGGAAGCCGCTCGCGATCTGGAAAAGCCCGTTGCCGTTGCGCGCATCGTCGGCCGCCGGCAGCGAAATCTCACGTATCCGCCGCGCGCTGGCGATCGCCGCGATCAGCGGCTTCGCCAACGCTTCGAGCTGGTTGATAACCTGGTCCGCGGCGGTCGGTACCATCTTCACGCGTTCACTCATTTTTTTTGGCCCCTCGCCGCTCGGTGCGGCTTTTTGGTACGGTCTGAACCGCGATGGCGAAAAAGAAATCCGATCCGCTCGATCAGGCGATGAACCTCGCGTGCCTGAAGTGCAATGGCGCGATCAAACTCACGATTCGGGAAGTGCTTGCCCTTAGAGGAGCTATGCCGATCTGCCCGCATTGCGGCGAGAAGTTCGATCGCCGAAAGGCGTTCGCGAAGAACATGGCTGAAGCAGAGAAAATCTTTGCTCCGCTCAAAGCTGCGATGGCGGAACTCAGAAGGGAGCGCGCTCAGAAACCCAAGAAGCTCTGAACCGGCGAGCTTAGGCAGCAGCACTTGATATTGGCGGCCAGCGGCGATCAGCGCTGCGACTTCGGTTGGCCCTTTCATGCTGTTCATTTCACTTCCGAGCCTCTTTGCGTGGATGCGGGAATTGCGGCGCGAGCCGGCAACGGCGGAAGTGAAGAGCCTCCGCCGTGCACCGCAATTTGCCAGCGCCTCGATAACGCTGTGCCGGCCCGCAACCGCATCATTGGCCGCCTCGACGAGTGCGACGGATCGGCAGGACTTGGGCGGGGCGCCGTCCGCTGCGCAGCGCGTGACAGGAAGCACGCGCGCCGTCTTCGACCAATTCTTTTGTATCGACAAATTGCCCGCCGCCTATCCGAGCAAACCGGCGCCTTTCTCAATCTTCCTGTAGTTCGCTTGGTCGCGAACGCATCTGGATAAGGCTGCTGCTACCATTGCCCCACAGCGCGCGAGCGATTGATGGGAATCTTCATCGTTCGGCGCATCGAGGAATTTCTGAAGATGCTCCTTTGCCTGGCTCGCGCATTCCGCCGCGTCCATCCTGTCGAAGTTTGCGGCGTCGTCGAAATTGGGATCTTTCCGGCGGTCGGCAAATATCGCGAAGCCGCCCGGCACGCGGTGTTCCCGCGCTTGAAGGGCCGTCGCGCCGGTACTTTGCTCGCGTACTATATCCGCCAGGGGCCGTCCCGTGAGCCAAGCGAGTTTTTGTTGTTCCTCAGTCGCCATGTTTGTAACCTCGGTTTTTGGTTTCGCGCGTTTATGCCGATGCCAAAGGGTTCATCTGGAGATTCGGGTCGTTCGTCAGACCCGCTCCTCGCAGAAATTGCACGCGGCCGGATTCCTTTTCCTTCGAATCAGGACCGACGGGATCGAACGTAAAGACCGGCGAGACGAACCGATATTCCTTGGCCTTAATCGCCGCCGCGCCCTGTGCCGTCCATTCGACGCGTGCCAGCAATTTCTTGCCGGCGATTTTGAGCGCTCGAATCCATCCCGCAGCACGCGAATCGTCGCGCACGTAAGTGCCGTGGTCATAATCGATCGGTAGACCGCGAGCGAGACCATGCGCCTCCGTCTCCGCTATTATTTCTTCGCCATCGGCGAAAAATGGGCCACGACCGTCACTGCCAGAAAAACTGCCCAGCGGCAGAATTTCGATCCATTCCGGCGCGCTGCCGTCCTCAGGCAGCGCGACTGAATGCCTGCTTGAATGAAAACTTAGCCGGCCGCGGTGGCGCGCGAAGGCTCGGGGGTCGCAATTAGTCATGCGGCAGATTTCGGAATCGCGCTCCGAAAGCGCCGGCGCGGGCCCGCTCGAAAATGCGCCTGAGAATTTGCCCGCCGGAAGGCCAAGGATGCTTTCTATTTCTCGATCCGCTCCGCTATCTTTCCTCACCACAACAAAACCCACCACGTACGAATGCGGGCGTTAAATTCCGGGCGCGTACACCTCGGCAAGATCGAGTGCTTCATTGCCGTTGTTCTGGCCGCCAGTCACGAGTGTGTTCATCGGCCCGGCGGTAACGAGATTCATCGGCCCACCTGGCTGGCGGGCACATTCGCAGCAAGGATGCGCTCGCGAGTGAAACTTAACCCACTCGCCAACCTCACGCCTTTCTCGTCGATGTCAACGACGTGATCGCCCAGCTTTACGCCGCACATCGGCAAAGTGAGGATGGTTTGCAAACCTTTCTGTTCCTCGCTCGACCAACCGAAATGGAAGAACGTCTCGCCCCCAAGCGCCGGCATCATTGGCGGCCGCGGCGGCGCGATTGACGCCGCATCCCGCGCGGCGCGACTGAACCTGACGATGGCGGCTTCCACGCCGGCGAAATCGCCACGTTCGATGAAGTCCGTGGCATAGCGCCCGAAGCCGGTGATTTGATTCGCGAGCGCGATCCGCGCGTCGTCGCTCGCGCAATCAAGCGCGAGAGCGCGTTCGACGATTCGCACGCAGCGGTCCTGAACGCTGGCGCCCTTGATTTTCTCGACCGCCGCTTTGCCCGCCGCCATTAGCTGCTGCTCGCTCTGCTGTTTCTTAAGCGGGTCGTCGCCGCGCGCGGCGCCATTGACTTCGCGCGCGGTCTCCACGATCGCGGGGCTGGGTGTTGAGCTTCCACGTTCTCTAAGCATTTTCTTTCCTTCCTGCGCCTATCGCGACCGCTTCCTGCGGCGAGCGCGGAAGCGCGAATCCAGGCAACATGGCAGCGAGCTTCAGTTCCTCGTCGGTCAACGTCGCGAGCGCGCGGTCCGCGTCCGCGATACCAGCAATTTCAAATCGCCTCATTTCACTTTTACCGCCGTTGCTTTATCGAGGGCGTTTTTCAGTCTGCGCATCGCCGAATACATCTCGACCGGATAACCATAGTGAATCGTCCGCGGCGTCGAATCGAATATCTCGACCACGCGCCGCGCGGCTGTGCTCACGCGCTTGGCCTTCGCCAGCGCCTCAGGCCGCGCTTTGTCTATGGCCGAGATTGTCACTATGAAGCCGCCTTCGGACCCCCATATTCACCGCCAGTGCTTTCGCCCAGCAAAGCCAGTCCAATCGAAGCGCGAACGATGAAATCCTCGCGAAGCTCGCACGGCGGAACTTCATCCTCTGCGATATGCCAGGCTAAGGCGGCGCAACCCTCGATATATCTCGCTGCCAGCGCGGCGATGGGTGTTGCCTCGATCTGATAACGATTCTGCGTCCAGGTTTCCTGAATCGTATGGCCGATCTTGTCGTCGAGCAGACGGCTCAGCTCCTCGAACGTTTCGCACAGCGCCTGGCGCGACATCGCAAGATTATCTTTAACCGCGCGCTGCGATGGCTCGCATTGATCCAGCTGGCGAAAATGCCGGGCCGACTTTATCACTGGCCACGCCGCTGCCCAGGCTTCCTCGTATTTGGCGTGAGCGACAATGAAGGCTGCCAGCGCTGGTCGCGCGTCAGCGATCATCGCTGCCGCCGCCGCGAGTTCGAAATTGCGCGGGTCTCGGTCGGGGCGCGAGACACTAGTAACTTTTCCGTTCGCTTTGCTCCTCTCTGCTTTTGCGGTCATTTTGCGGTCTCCTGTTTCGTTCTCGGCGCCGCGACATGCGGCGTCCGTTGATGCCATCATCATCGTGACGCGATTTCCTTCCGCTTCGTTCCTCGCATCAGCGTTGCAGCTGCGATCGTCCTCGCGATCATCCGATCTTCATCTTGCCGCCTTCGCAGCCGCCGCGCGTACCCTTTTAATGCGCTGATGCCGATCTCAAGTCCGCGGCGGTGCAGTAACTCGACGAGACCGTCGTAACCGCCGTGGAAGTCGTGGTCGACCAGGTACTGATCGATGAAACTCCGATCATCGCGCGGCAGTTTTTCGATGATCCATTTCATGCCGCCGGCTCCGTCTTTGCGACCACGCGAGCGAGCCAACTCTTCAAAGCCTCGATCACTTTGATCGCCTGTTCCGGATTTAACCATTCGGCCCGCTCGATCCCCGTCATCTTTTTTACGAACGAGGAGAGATGCCGCTCGCTCGGATCGGCGAGTGCGCCAGCATAGCGGAGCTTCTTCCATAAGCCCCGAATCATTGCGAGCTGCCGATTATCAGCCATCCGCCGCGCGCGCTTCTCTTCCGCCGGCGTCCGCTTGAAGCCGCGGCTGCGCATCAGCTCGATAACCTTCTGCCGCTGAGTGTCGTCCAGCTCGGCGGCCGATCGGTGTCCCGTGGTCGCGAACAGAAACGCACGATACGTCCCATCGTCCAAGCCGAGCTGCTTGACCGCGACGTGGATAGCGGCCAGCTCGGCATTCCGCCGGCTGCGCGCGATAACTGGAGATGATTTTGCCGCCTTCATTGTTCTCAGTCGTCAGTCTTCCTGACCACGAATAAGCTGCCGTCTGCGCGACGCAGGATAATCGCTCCCATGTCGGTACGTATCACCGCATCCCCGTTGACTAAAATCGGCCGTAGCCGGGACCGCACAAGATCCTCGGGCCATCCTGACCACGCCGCAACTTTGACGGCCTTTTCGATCTCGCTGTCGATATCGGGGGAGAGAGTCAAATTGGCATCGCAATTCCAGCACGTCGCGCGGTCCATGTGCGCCGGATCGATAGAGAGCAAATCGTCGAGTAGGTTCAGAATGTGCTCGCGACACTCCGCCGCCGCAGGGCAGTCGCCCTTAAATCCGCGCAGCTTTTCGAGCAGTCCTTCAATCTTGCCGGCCAACGCCGTCCGAAGACGCTGACATTCGCCTGCGTTGACGACCGCCTTGACGGTGTCGTGCCAACGCTCTCGCTCATCGAGCCATTGCTCGATTCTCATCTCCATGCCCTCAACATTGTTGAGCGGCTTTCCCGCCAAGTAGTCGCGTAGCAGGGACGGTATGACGCCGATCGCGTCGGCGCAGCCGCCGAATCGCATGCCCGCAATTTCCGCTTTCGTTCGCGTGCGAAGCGTGACTTCGATCGCGGCAGGAGATTTAGACGGTCTCGCCATTTCCATCAACTGCGCTCCTGAAACTTTTCGACGTAGGCGCCGTATGCGATCAGCCGCTCTTCGATCTGGCGAACTTCCTTGACCAGCTCTACATAACGCGCCCGATCGCGCGCGATCGCTTCGTTCACATCGAACACGCCGCTGCAGCCGGCGCGCGGCGGCACCGATCCGGTGTCTCGAATGAGCGTGTATCGGCGCGCCGGTCCCGCGCCTTCCGCGCGCAAATAGCCCGCGCGAACCAGCGGCAGCAGGAATTTTTCTACGGCCTTGCGGCGCACGCCGCACAGTCCAATCAGCTCCTGGACTCGGAACGCCGGCTGCATCCGCATCGCGCGCCACATCTTGTCGCGCCCGTCGCTCGGCACGCCCGCAAGTGCTCGCTTCGGCATCCGGCGCGGCATCAGCTCACCACCTTGAGCGCCGGCGCGACCGTCTCATTCGTCGCGCCGCCATCCGTCGCGACCGCATGCCGCCGGCCGCGTGTCGCGAACGTGAAGCTGAATTTTTCAGGAATGTCAGCCAAGCTCAGTCGCTTCTTGCCGCGCCGATGCGCGAGCGATTCGAGCCTAGAAAGTGCGATCACGATTCCACGCGGCAAGCCCTTCGTGATTTCATGCACAACCTTGACGAGATCGTCTGCGAGCCCCACTTCGCAGAGTTGCTCAGCGTAGAGTTTCGTATCTGCGAGATCGCAGGGAGCAATAGTGCTCCAGCCGGCGACGCGCGATTCTAACGGCGGAAGCGCATGCACCGCTCTGAGCAAGTCCTCAGTCCCGACCAGAACAAGCGGCACGCCCGCTTCATCAGAAACGTCTCGGAGAATTTCGTAACGACCGAGATTCCGCGCGACGCGATGCGCTTCGTCGCACACGATTCCGCGCGGCCGTTTGCGCAGGGAGCCCACGACGATCGAATAATTTTCCGCGATGGTGCTCAGGCTGTAGCCACAAACTTCGGCAGCTAACGAGCCCATCAGCCACGATGGGGATTGATACTCCTTCAACGACAACAATACCCAGTCCAACTCGACGCAGAGATGCCGAAGCGACATCGATTTTCCGCAGCCGGCCTCGGCGACGATAACGCCCACTTTTTGCGGCGAAGCGTTGAGTTCTTTCAGAAGACTTTGCGTCCTACGGTATCGCGAATCTTCGACGAATTTTTCCAACATTTTGCTCTAGTCCCTTTTCTTCAGCCAACCTGTTTTTGCTCGCCGTCGTAGATGTCGAGACCGCTATCGAAAACCTCATGCTCACTCGCGCGCGGCGCCTCGATTGGAGATCGCAACGGCCGCACAACCTTCGCGGCGGCCGGCGCCGGCGGCTCGATTTGTGGCAGCGTACCGCCGAGTTCAATCCGGTCCATCAGGTTCTGCGCTTTTAGTTCCTCGCGCAGAGCGCGTTTGCGAATCGCGTTCAATCGCGCGGTCTCCCGCGCCGCCGCATGATCCGCGAATCCGACAGGCGCCACGCACTTCGCCGCCCCGAGAAAATGGCCTTCGCGATCGTAGAGGAATAAGTCCTCGTGAAGCCGCGCCGGATCGAAGCGACATACAACGTCGGTACCACCGGTAATCCGCCGGCCGTTTTCAACGGCGACGGCGTCCTCGATCACCTGATACCGATTGCGGAACATGTGGACGCAACCGTCCTTCGCGTGGACGCGCACCTTTTGCGCCGCGAGCAATAGCAAGCGCCGTTGCAAGTCGGTCGCCTTGCGAATCACCGCCCCGGCCGCCACAGATTCATCCCAACGCTCGTTGTGACCACTCGCGTTGTGGCCTGCAATCTCTTCGCCGAGCACGCGGATAAACAGTTCAATCGGCACCGCATGCCTGGCGGCATTTTCTGCCGGCCCATCTTTACCGTTGCCGGCGTAAGCGAGACGAAGTTCGGGCCGCGCCCTAAGACGCGATTCCAACTCCAACCAAAATCGTTCGATTCGTTTCGAGCGTCCGGCATAAGGATTTGTAAACCGAACGTCGATACCCAGTAGGCGGAACACGCCGATCGCGTCTTCGACTTTTACCTTGAATCGAAACCGCCGCCCGAGACCGACCCCGCCTGTAAGCCACTTCGAAGCACCGGCGCGACCATTGTCTATGTAGATAACTTTCGGCAGCGCTCGTTCGAACGCATCGGCCGCCGCGAGCCGCACTAGGTCTTGATTCTCGGTACGGTCAACTCGCCAGCCGGAGATCACGCTTGACAGGGAACACTGAAACGCGAAGAGGACCGGCCGCCCAATGTGACCATCTGGCCATTTTGCGAACCAATCGCAACGATGCCCGTCGCCGTTCAGAGCTTCGCCAGCGGTCAATGATGAATAGTCGCGGGTTTGATAGTGGCGCGCTGCGATGGCGTCGGCGCCACACCGCGCCATCAGGATCGCTTCCTCGCTCAACTCGGAGCGAAGCCGATCGAGCAAAGCTGTTACAGTCGGGACGCGAATGCCGGCGAGCCGCGCTGCGCGTACGTCCATTTTCGTGATTGACTCGCAGGCCTTGTCCAAGCAATCGCTCGCAGCCGGCTTAGTGGCGGCTAAATAGAATGACCGGAAGGTGCGATCCCACCGGCGTTCGTACTCACGGCGTCGGCGGCCACGATTCTTATCGAGGAGGAGGTAGCGCCAGATTTCCACGGGATGGTTTTGGACTTTTATGGCGGCACGCTGGACCGTAACCCAGTACGCGCCATGCCGGGCCGCAATGACTTTGCATGCTCGATTACGGTCCCGCTCGCTATATATTTCTGGCAGTTCTGACTGTAGTTCTTGAACATAAGTCACGTGCCGCGCGGACCGCTCGCGAGATTTGTCAGAAGCGCTTTCCCAATTCTCCTCGAGCGTCGCCAGCTCTTCGGCGCTAGGCGCCGCGACGACCGTTGCCGTCGTCGCCGGCGCCGCGACCGGCATAGTCCGCGCCGCGCGCATCCGAATCAGCGCCTCGCGATCGTCTCCGGTAAGGACTCCGAACAGATCGGCAAACTCAAACTGGTACTCGCCGTGCGCGCCGCGCCCTTCGAGCGGTTTAAGCGCGTGCTTCATAATGAGCCGCTTAACTTTTTGTCGACGCGACGCCGGGTTCTCCGACTCGCAACTTGGGAGACGCTGCATCTCGCTTGCGGTGATCGGCTGCTCCATCATCCGCGCGTCGTCTCTCGTTGCGCCCGCCGCGCATATCGGCTTGGCCAGATCACCGACGGCTCGACGCCAATCGCGGCGGCGATGATCGACTCGCCTCGCGGCCAATCTTTGCGAATCGCATTCGCCAAAGTTCCGGGACTGTAATTGTTCGCGATCGACAGGCGCCTGAGGCTCAGACTTTTATTCCACAAAGCGGCAATGATCGTCGGCGCCGGCCAGTCCTTTATTGACGTGAGTGTGCGATTCGTGTTTGCCTTGCGGGGCGACATGTCATAAGCAAATTACGATATTTCAAAAGTGGCGTCAATATCTCAAAAACGAAAGAGTGCTGGTCAGGATGCCGCAGGCGATTCCGGCGGCGGGGCTGCGTTTATAGAGCGACTTCAGAAACTGGTAGCGGAGCGCGGCGCTTCGGTCTCTCTCGCCGAGGCAATTGGTATCCCGAACAATACTCTGCATTCATGGCTTTCGGGTTCGCAACCCGGACGCGACAAGCTTCTTCAAGTCGCGCGCGCGACCGGCGTTTCTCTGTCGTGGCTAGTCGCGGGCGAAGGGGAGATGCGGCCGAGCCGGCCGTCCCAAGGATATCAACTACCGCTATGGCCATGCCACGTCGGTCCCGGTGCGCAGCGATGGGGTGAGCCGTCGCCGCTCGCATTCAGTGAACGATTGTGGAGATGGATACTGGAACTCAGTCGCGGCGCGACGCCCGGTTTGATCGAAGTCGAGGACGATACGATGATGCCGACTCTTCAGCCGAACGATCTGGCGCTAGTTCAATTCAGCGAACCGCCGATGGTGAGCGGCATATGGTTTCTCGCCGGCATAGGTTTTCGCCGCCTTCAACTTCAACAAGGCGAGCCCGGCAAACCGGCAGGCGCGATCGTCAGTTGCGACAATCAAAAGTATGGTTCCGAGACTCAGAAGCTAACCGCTCGCGATCTTGTCAAATTGGTAAATCCCGGCCGTCTCATCTGGCGCGCCGGTATCATCTGATCATATTCCAATGATCATTATTCCAACCGGGAACATGAGCGGACGAAGGCATTTGCGGTTTCCAAATACGAGTTCAAGCCACCGACCCCGTTATGGCGTGCGTCACGCGAACTTCGGATTCGAGCCCTGGAACAAATGCCGGCTCTGATCAAAGCTTTGAGCGAGCAAGCCAAAAACGCGTTGGAAGTGATCGCGAGAGCGAAGAAACTCGCAGGCTAGTTAGCGGACCAAATCCCGATCGGTCAAAATCAGACCCCGGCCCGGCCATTGCGCCCAGGCCGGGTTTTTTTATGACCAGGCCGGTGTCGGTCGCCGCGCCTCGCCCCATGAACTTGTCACGCTGCTCCCGAGCCCGATGTCACGCTGCCTGTCACGCTGAAATCGCCAAAAAGCGGCCTTCAAACGCCCTAAACGCGCGATTTAATAGACATTTCTTGAGGTTTGATCATTTTGTCACGCTGCTTCCGGCTTAGCGCTATTCGGCGCGCGTTGCCGCCCTATAACTTAACGATTGCCCGCGAACACGCTGTCACGCTGGCTTTCGCGGCCCTCGCGTTCATCGGGCCGCGCCGAGCGCCGAAACCCTCGATAAATCGCGGCTGTCCGGGGTAGTCCGCCCTGGTCCGGGGTAGTCCGGGTAAAGTTGCCGCCTGATCAAAGCGAGCATACGGGGAC
>CAWHWI010000006.1:0-997114 GCA_963833025.1 uncultured delta proteobacterium
CCCGGTCGTACTGCTGATCGCGCTGTACGTGCTCTACCGCTCTCGCCCGCTCCTGAGCCAAACCTCCGGCTGATAATAAATGTTTCCTGGGATCGTAGGGCGAACAGAAACCGAACTTTCACCTCGGATTTCCAGTTTCAATCGAAGATACGAGTACGTCTGCTTTCGCGACTTGCACGACGTCGGCCGCCGAAGATGAATTCGCGTTCTCCATGGCTCCGTAGTGAGCTTGACCCAAAAATCAACTGGTTGGAAAATTAGGTTGGAGAGTCTGGTTGAACCAGGGAGGTTTTTAAACATGCGAATCGCGAGTTTATCGGGCGCTGTTCACATCGGAGTCGGCGCCTTCGGTCTGGCGGGGTTGCTGCTGACCACCAGCGGATGCCTAGCCACCCGGAATTGGGTCAATGATCAGCTGAAACCAATCACCGGCCAACAAGAGCAGCTCGAAACCCAAATGAACAATCTGCACCTTGAGCGGAAGCTGGTCCTGGATTCGACCAATGGGCCGACCTTCAAGACCGGATCCGCTGCCTTGAGCGCGAACGACAAGCGCACGATCAATCAATTCTTCGGAGATTTGGAAGGACCGACCGCCTCCAAGTCAGCGGACTCGGAGCGCGTCTTCGTGGTCGCCGGGTATACCGACAGCGTCGGTCATGAGGCGTACAACTACGACCTCGGGCAGCGTCGTGCGACTAGCGTCGCCGGATATCTGGTAGGCCAGAAGGGCCTCGACCCGACGCAGGTTCGGGTGATTTCCTACGGCGCGAGCAAGCCGGTCGCCGACAACAGCACATCGAGCGGTCGGCGCATGAATCGGCGGGTCGAGATTCTGGTCTTCCAAGAGAAGATCTCGACCGCGACAGCGGCGACCGGGACCGGGACGACCGGGACAGGGAGCTGATTCGTCGCGCAACTGCTGACTGTCGCTAGGCCGCCTCGCGAATTGCAGGCGGCCTTTATGAGGGCCGGTTCGCCGGGTTCGATCAGCAGGCGAATCTACGTCGATGATCTATGTGGTGGGCGGTGCAGGTTTCGAACCTGCGACCCCCGGCTTGTAAGGCCGATGCTCTACCACTGAGCTAACCGCCCGCGCCCGAAATGTTAGCAAAAAAAGACGGCCGCGTGTGTTATCGACACACCGGCCGCTCTTTTTAGAATTAGTTCGTGACGATGGTGCCGCTACGACCTGCCTACGAACCTGCCGGCGGCGACGACGACGCCGGCGCTGCGCCGATGCTCTCGTTGAGCGAGTCCTTCAACTGCTTGCCCGGCTTGAACTTCGCCGACCGGCTGGCCGCTATCTCGATTGATTCCCCGGTCTTGGGATTGCGCCCGGTGCGCGCCTGGCGCTCCGACACTGAAAACGTTCCAAAGCCCGAAATGTTCACGCGCTCGCCCTGGCGCAGCGCGGCTATGACGTCGTCGAGCACGATATTAATGGCGCGTTCGGCATCGGCCTTGTTGAGGGGAAGCTTGTTGGACAACGCTTCTATGAGTTCAGCCTTGGTCATATGTACCTTCAGCGGTCTTGCCGAATTTCCGCGACCGCACTTTTGAGCCGCGCGCTTCCAGTTCCTCCCCGGAAGGCGCGGTGTCCCCCGCTCAGAACTTTATGACAGGTTCGTCGATACCGTCGTGTCGTCTTCGTCCCCCGGCGTTATTGGCACCTTCGGTTCCGGCTCGCGCAGGAACGCCAGGTCGCTGTCACCTTTCCCCGTCTTGAAGAACGTATCCGGATCAGTCAACACCAGCGCGTGCTTGAGCACTTCATCCATATGCTCGATCTGAATCAAGGTGATGCCCTTCATAATCTGCGCCGGAATCTCCTCGATGTCCTTGGCGTTGTCCTTCGGCATCAGGATGGTCTTGATTCCCCCGCGATGGGCCGCGAGCACCTTCTCCTTGAGTCCGCCAATCGGCAGCACCCGCCCGCGCAGCGTGATCTCGCCGGTCATCGCAAGGTCGTTGCGAATCGGCGAGCGTGTCAGCGCCGACACCAGCGCGGTCGCGAGCGTGATTCCCGCCGACGGTCCGTCCTTGGGAATGGCGCCCTCGGGAATATGAATGTGGATGTCGATACGGTGATAGAAGCCGCGATCGAGCCCGAGCACTTCGGCTCGCGAACGCACGTACGACAGCGCAGCCTGCGCAGATTCCTGCATCACGTCACCGAGCTGCCCGGTGATAGTCAGCTTGCCGCGACCAGGAACGATCGTCACCTCGACGCTCAGCAGCTCGCCGCCAAGCTCGGTCCACGCCAGCCCTGTCGCCACTCCGACCTGCGGGACCGTCTCTGCCGTACCGTAGCGGAACTTCGGAACGCCGAGGTACTTGCCCAGACTCGAGCTCGAAACCTTGACGTGCGCGTTGCGATCGGTCTTGACGACTTCGACCGCAACCTTGCGGCAGATCGACGCGAGCTCGCGCTCGAGATTCCTGACGCCGGCTTCGCGCGTGTAGTGGCGGATGATGCCCTGGATTGCGCCGTCGGACACCTCGATGTTCTCTGGCCGCAGCCCGTTGGCCTCCTGCTGCTTCTTCAGCAGGTACTTTTTCGCGATGTTGAGCTTCTCGGTTTCCGTGTAGCCCGGAATCCGGATGACTTCCATGCGGTCCTGCAGCGGCCGCGGGATTCGGTCGAGCGTATTCGCCGTCGTGATGAACATCACTTTCGACAAATCGTAATCGCAGTCCAGGTAGTGATCGTTGAACGTACAGTTCTGCTCGGGATCGAGGACTTCGAGCAGCGCCGATGACGGATCGCCGCGAAAGTCGGTCGACATCTTGTCTACTTCGTCGAACAGCAACACGGGGTTGGACGATCCCGCCTTGCGAATCGACTGGATAACCTTGCCCGGCAGCGCCCCGATGTAAGTTCTGCGATGCCCGCGGATTTCGGCTTCGTCGCGCACGCCGCCCAGCGACACGCGCACGAATTTGCGTCCGGTCGCGCGCGCCACCGACTTGCCCAGCGACGTTTTGCCGACGCCCGGAGGTCCGACCAGGCACAGGATTGGCCCCTTCATCTGGCCGACCAGCGTCTCGACCGCCAGGTACTCCAGGATGCGCTGCTTGACCTTCTCCAGCCCGTAATGATCTTCCTCGAGAACGCGCTCGGCTTCCTTGATGTCGAGCTTGTCCTCGGTGTACTCGAACCACGGCAGCGACAGGAACCAGTCGAGGTAATTGCGCACGACGGTCGCCTCGGCCGACATCGGCGACATCATCTTGAGCTTCTTCATCTCGCGCTCGCACTTCTCGCGCGCCTCGGCCGGCATCTTCTTCTGCCGGAGCTTCTCTTCCAGCTCCTGGATCTCGTTCTTGAATTCGTCCTTCTCGCCGAGCTCCTTCTGAATCGCGCGCATCTGCTCGTTGAGGTAGTACTCCTTGGACGTCTTCTCCATCTGCTTCTTGACGCGCGAGCGAATGCGTTTCTCGACCTCAAGGATTTCCAGCTCCGAGCGCATGTAGCCGAGAATCTTCTCGAGCCGCTCGGCCGGGTTGGTCGATTCGAGCAATGCCTGCTTGTCTTCGAGCTTGATGCCCAGGTGTCCGACCAGCTTGTCGGCCAGGAACGCGGGATCGTCGACCGCGGCGATCGACGTGACCATCTCGGGCGGAATCTTCTTGTTGAGCCGCGCGTAGTTGTCGAAGGTCGAGACCACCGAGCGCATCAGCGCCTCGACTTCGGTCGAGCGGTCGCTGACTTCCTCGATCTCTTCGGCCTCGACCTGGAAATATTCCTCGTCGGCGACGTAGCGGATCACGCGCGCGCGCTTCTTGCCCTCGACCAGCGCCTTGACGGTCCCGTCGGGCAGGCGCAGCAACTGCACAACCACGCCGAGCGTGCCGACCGCGTACAGGTCGCCGGGCGCGGGCTCGGCCACCTTGGGGTCCTTCTGCGTCACCAGCAGGATCGGCGTCTTCTTGGCCTCGGCGGCTTCCAGAGCCTTGATGGACTTCTGGCGGCCGACGAAGATTGGATAGACTTCGTGTGGGAATACGATCAGTTCGCGCAACGGGAACAATGGCACCACGTTCGTCGTTGCATCGCGATTATCTTTCTTGTCATTGCGAAAAAGCATCTTGTACTTCTCAAAGCTCCCGAGCTATGCGGTTTCGGCGGTCTTTTGATAGACCAGCAGCGGCTGCTCCTTCTGAGTAACCACTTCCTCCGAGATTAACACCTCCTTGATGTTGGGTTGGGACGGGATTTCGTACATCAGGTCCACCATGATCGCTTCCATGATGGCGCGCAGTCCGCGAGCACCGGACTTGCGCTTGAGCGCCTCGCGCGCGATCGCGCGCAGCGCACCCTGCGTGAATTTCAGGTGGACGTTCTCCATGTCGAAGAGTTTCTGATACTGGCGCACCAGCGCGTTCTTGGGCTCGGTGAGAATCCGCACCAGCGCTTCCTCGTCCAGCTCGCCGAGCGTCGCGATGACGGGCAGGCGGCCGACGAATTCCGGGATCAATCCAAATTTCAGCAAGTCCTCCGGCTGCACTTCGTACAGAAGCTCGGAGACGGTCTTGGGATCGCGATGCGTCAAATCGGCGCGGAAGCCCATCGTCTTGCCCGAGATGCGCCGCCGGATAATGTCGTCGAGTCCGACGAACGCGCCGCCGCAGATGAACAGGATGTTGGTCGTGTCGACTTGCAGGAACTCCTGCTGGGGATGCTTGCGGCCGCCCTTGGGCGGCACCGAGGCCATCGTGCCCTCGATTATCTTGAGCAGCGCCTGCTGGACGCCTTCGCCCGAGACGTCGCGGGTGATCGAGGGGTTGTCGCCCTTGCGCGCGATCTTGTCGATCTCGTCGATGTACACGATGCCGCGCTGGCATCGCTCGATGTCGTAATCGGCGTTCTGCAGCAGCGACAGTATGATGTTCTCGACGTCCTCGCCGACGTAGCCGGCCTCGGTCAGCGAGGTCGCGTCGGCAATCGTGAACGGCACCTGCAGGAAGCGCGCGAGGGTTTGCGCGAGCAGCGTCTTGCCGACGCCGGTCGGGCCAATCAGCAGGATGTTGGATTTCTGCAGCTCGACGTCGCCCGTCACCATCTGCGAGTCGATTCGTTTGTAATGATTATGGACCGCGACCGAGAGGATTTTCTTGGCGCGCTCCTGTCCGATCACGTACTGGTCGAGCACCCGCTTGATTTCGGCGGGCTTGGGCACCGCGGAGCTTTGGCTGAAGGCTTCTTCGCTGTCAGTCTCCTCGGCGATTATGTCGTTACAAAGGTCGATGCATTCGTCGCAAATATAAACCGTTGGGCCGGCAATCAGCTTTCGAACTTCGTCCTGGCTCTTGCCGCAAAACGAGCAAACCAGGTTGCCCGAGCGGTCGTCATGCTTGGCCATACTGCCTCCCGCGGCTCACTTGGACGGCCTTCGGCTAACGATTACCTCATCAATCAGCCCGTATTCAACCGCTTGATCCGGCGACATGAAGTAGTCGCGATCGGTGTCCTTCTCAATCTTACGCAGATTCTGCCCCGTGTGCTTCATTATGATGTTGTTGATTTCCTCCCGCGCGTGCAAAATTTCCTTCGCGTGTATCTCGAGGTCGCTCGCCTGACCCTGCATCCCGCCGAGCGGCTGATGCAGGATGATCCGCGAATGCGGCAGCGCGTAGCGCCGTCCCTTCGCGCCCGCCAGCAGCATGATCGCCGCCATGCTGGCCGCCTGCCCTAAGCATAGCGTCGAGACGGGCGGACGGATGAACTCCATCGTGTCGTAAATCGCCATCCCGGCCGTCACCGACCCGCCCGGCGAGTTGATATAGAAGTTGATCTCTTTTTCGGGATCTTCGGATTCGAGGAACAGAAACTGGGCCGTTATCAGGTTGGCCACGTCGTCGTTGATTTCGGTTCCGAGAAAGACGATGCGATCCTTGAGCAGGCGAGAGTAGATGTCGTACGCCCGCTCCCCGCGCCCGGTCTGTTCAACGACCATCGGTACCAGATTGCTCATACCTCCGACCCGCGCCACAGCCAGGATCCGACGACAATTGAGTGAAGGCCGCTGACGCCTTCAAATTGTAACGTCTGGGAAATGGTCGAGCAACCGCGTTTGGCGCTGAACTGTGTAGCAACGATGCTGATTCGGCCCTGATGCACCGTTTTCACGCTTGACACAGCTCAAAATAAATCCACGCCCACGCGGCGAGCGGGGAATCGGGCAGCGCGGCCCGCTTCGCGCTCGTTCTGAGCGCATCGAAGTTCTTAGCCTCTCTCTATCAGGGAGAGGCCGCGCCTCCGGCGCGGGTGAGGGTCCATTTTCTGAGATGCCCTTCTTCTTCCGGAGTCAGCGCGACGCTGTCAGTACAAGAACCCGGAAATCGAAGAACCTGGAATTTTGACCCTCACCCGACACTCAAGGTCTCGCGCCGGCCTCTCCCTGATAGAGAGAGGCTAGGACTGCAGTCACGCGATGCGGCGGCAGACGTGCAGGATGCTGAGATGGTGCTTGCGGATTCGTCCTTCGGGACGTTGCCCGATCAGCCTGCGGACCTCTGCGTACAATTTGTCGCGCTTCCATTGCTCCCAGGCGATATGTCCCGAATATGTATTGAGCACGTCGATGTACGTGTCGGCGCTGTAGTCGACCGACCACATCGAGCGCTTGACGCCGACAACCTCGAACAGGCCGCTGCGCTCGATTTCTTCGCGCCGGTCGGGCATCTGCTCCGGTCGCGGCGGCGGCCATTCGAGCCGCGGTTCGCCAATTGCCTCGCAGCATCGTTGGATCTCGGTGAAGAAGGGATCGAACCCGTCGGGACACGCATGAACGCCGGCGTCCAGAATTGCGAGCACGCCGGCCGGGTTCAGGACGCGCGCCGTCTTCTGGTCGCGCACTGCCTTGTCGAGCCAATGCCACGAGTTGGCGGCGAATACCATGTCGAACCGGGATTCGCGCGGCTCCCACGATTCGAAGGCGGCGGCTACTACCTCGACGCGCGGGAACGGTTCGAGATTGCGACGAGCGACAGCAGCGAGATTCGCGCCGAGCTCGATGCAGACAACGCGGCATCCGCGACGCGCAAGATGACGCGTGGCATGGCCCGTACCGCATCCGAGTTCCAACACGGAGGCGTCGGGTTCGAGACCAGCAAGCGCGAAAAGATCGTCGAAGACATGTTCCGGGCAGTCGGGACGAGCCCGGTCGTAAAGCTCGGCGACTTGATCGAAGGTCCGTTTCAGCTTGTCGCGGTCAGCGTCAGCCATGGGGCTTAGAATAGCCGATCATAGGCGTCTCGGCTCCGAGCCTTCAATGAAGTCGCAGGGCATCTGCATCGGGGAAAGATCCGGGATTCTTTGCTGCGCTCAGAATGACAAGGCGGCACACGCAATCCTTGAAGGGCAGGGCGCTGTTTTGTTCGCATCAGAGGTTATATTTGTGTATTAATACTTGCGCATATCGCAACGAATATAGCCATTAGGTTAATGTTTCAATGAATTGCCGCGAGGCGGGGTGAAAAATGAAGGCTCGAACATCGCGGAGGACACCGAAACCGCCGAAAGCTTCCGCCCATCGTGCCGGTCGCAAGGTTATCGTGGAACTTCCCGCCAGCTTGTATGCGGAGGCCGAGAAAGCAACCGCGCAACTTTCAATCAACCGCAGTACCCTCATTAAATCCGCGCTTCAGGAGTACCTAGACAAGTGGCGGAAAGCGGAACTCGAAACCGAACTGGCGGAGGGCTACGTCGCGAACGCTTCCCAAGCTCGCGAGACCGCCGAAGCCTTCTCTTATGTCGATTCGGAACGGCAGTAGCCGATGCCCGGCAAATGCGTTAGAGGTGCGGTCGTCGAGGTCAACCTTGATCCCGTCGTCGGCAGCGAGGCCAACAAAACCCGTCCGTGCGTCGTCATCCAAAACGATGTCGGCAACCGATTCTCGCCCATCGTGATCGTGGCCGCGATAACCGGCGCTGAGAACGTCCCGAAGCAGTATCCCGTCGACGTCCCCGTTCAAAAAGGCGAAGGCGGGCTGCTCAAGGACAGCGTGGTGCAGTGCAACCAGATTCGGTCCGTCGATGAGAAGCGGCTGGTGAGGACATTGGGTCAATTGCGGCCCACGACTATGGTCAAGGTCGACAAGGCGCTGAAGATAAGTCTGGCGCTTTGAGCCACTCCGCTCTGGTCGAGCACCGTCGGCCAGAGGGATTCAGCTACTTCGGCTCGGACGGTGCCTCTTCAGGCGGCTCGCTGGGAGCGTCTTCGCGCTTGGCGCGGCTTAGGATGAAGTCGAGCGCCTTCTCGCGGCGCATCGATTGGCGCAGCGCCTCGCGATTTTCTTCCTTGCGATAGAATTCGGCGGCGCGGTCGCGATTGCGCCCGCTCTGCGTGACGATTGCCGCCACGCGCTCGCCCAGCTCCTCGTCATTGATCTCGATTTTTTCCTGGTCGGCGAGCGCGTCCACGATTAGCCCGGTGCGCGCGCGCTTTTCGGCGCGCGTCTTCAAGTCCTCGGCGCTCTGCTTGACCCGCGCGTCGGCGTCCTCATGCGACAGGCCGCCCGCTTCGAGCGTCTGATGCAGTTCGGATTCCATCGCGCTCAGCTCGCGCGCGACCAGCGACTCGGGCAGCTCGACCGGGTTGCGCTCGATGACGAGATCGAGCAGTCCCTGCCGCGCGCGCGCGTTGGCCTCATCCTCGGCGTGCGCGAGCAGCTCTTTGCGGACGCGGGTGCGAAACGCCTCGAGGTTCTCGTCGCCGAGATCCTTGGCGAAGTCGTCGTCGACTGTCGGCAGCTCGCGCCGGTAGATCTCCTTGGGCGTCGCGCGCCATTCGATGGTCTTGCCGGCGAGATCTTTCTGACTGTAGTCGGCCGCGTAGGTCTTCGAGGCCTTCATCTCTTTGTTCAGCTCCGCGCCGACGAGCGCTTCGTGAACGCCATGCGCGAGCGCGCGCTCGGAGACCTCGACCAGCCAATCTTCGGTTTTCGTGCTCGACAGTGGCTTGCCGTCCTCGAACGCCTCGATCGACGCGAGCGCGTAGTCGCCTTCCTGCACGACGGTGCGATCCTCGACCTTCTTGAGCGTCCCCTGACGCTCGCGAAATCGCGCGATCGCCTCTTCGACCTGCTCGTCGGTGACCTCGGCCTTGAACTCGGGCACCTTGAGCCCGTCGTAGTCCTTGACCTCTATTTTAGGGCGCAGGTCGAAGGTCGCGCTGAACTTGAGCGCGAGGTCTTTCTGGAGGTCGGTCTGTTCGGTGACGATTTCGGGCGCGACCACGGGCTTGAGGTCGTGCTCCTCGAGCGCCTTTTTGGTGTATTCCTCGACGAGGCGCTGAACGACCTCGCCGCGGACCTGTTCGCCGAAGAATCGCTCGAGCAGATTGCGCGGCGCATGGCCGGGGCGGAAGCCCTTGAGCACCACGCCGCGTTTGAGTTCGTTGTAGGCGCGATCCAGCTCGCTCTTGATTTCGTCGGGCTCGACTTCAATCGTAAGTTTGCGCCGGAGACTGTTGGGTTCTTCGATATTTACATTCATGGCGGTTGAACCTTACAGATAAACATACCGCGATTGGAGGAATCAACCGAGGACGATGGGTTCTGGGCTTTCGCTACAGGAAGGATGTGACTTTCCCAATCAAGCCGTGGATCGCATCGTCAAGGAAGTTGCAGCCCGACGTCGGAGTCAGCCCGTAGGCGACAACCGCCACGGCCGCGAGTATGAGCGTGTACTCGGCCATGGTCTGGCCTGGCAGCTTTTGCCGACCCTGCTCAAACAGTCCAAGCATCGATCAGATACTAGAGCGGATTTCAAACCAGGACACCACCAAAAGATCTGGGATTCTTCGCGGCGCTCAGAATGACGCAGGGAGAGCACCTCGCCGATATGGACTTCGCTTTCAGGAAAACCTAGACTGCGCCAGATACCCAGAGGACGATCGCCCGACTATTATCGGCGTATCTCACTGATTCAATTGCACAGCGGGCACTGCCCTTAAATCAAATCTCGACCTTTCAGGAGACTCGGATTGCGATGAGCGAATCGAATATCGTTCTGCCCACTTTATCCAGCGGACAGGTTATGATCCTGTGGCTGGTGCTGGTCTCGGCGCTGGTCGCGCTGGCCTACGGTGTCGTGTTGATACGCGTGGTGCTGGCCGCCGACCCCGGACCCAAATCGATGACCGACGTGTCCGACGCCATCGAGCTCGGCGCGATGGCGTATCTCGGACGCCAGGTCAGAACCATGGTCTGGTTCGTCGCCGTCATCTTCGTCGCGCTGTTCCTGATGTACCGGCAAGTCTATCAGGGGCTGTACCTGCCGCTCGGCATCTCGATCGCATTCCTGATGGGCGTCGCCGCTTCGTACGGCGCCGGTTACGTCGGGATGTGGCTGGCCGTCAAGGGCAACGTCCGCAGCGCCAACGCCGCGCTCACCAGCTTCAAGGACGCGATGGAACTCGCGTTCAAGGCGGGCGGAGTGTCGGGAATGTTCACGGTCGGGCTGGGACTGCTCGGCGCGACGATCATCTTCCTGGTGTTCCGCGAAAACGCGATGAAGGTCCTGGTCGGCTTCGGCTTCGGCGGCTCGCTGGCGGCTCTGTTCATGCGCGTCGGCGGCGGAATCTACACCAAAGCGGCTGACGTCGGCGGCGACCTGGTCGGCAAGATCGAACAGGACCTGCCCGAAGACGACCCGCGCAATCCCGCGACGATTGCCGACAACGTTGGCGACAACGTCGGCGACTGCGCCGGAATGGCTGCCGATGTGTTCGAGTCGTACGAGGTCACTCTCGTCGCCGCGATCATCCTGGCTGCCTACGCGCTGCAGGAGTCGGACTTTATCGCCGCCTACGGGCAGTACGCGGGCATGTTCGCCGTCAAGCTCATTATGTTCGCGCTGATATTGCGCGGCGTCGGTGTGTTTTCGTCGATCATCGGAATCATGGCGGTGCGCGTGCCGGCCGGCAAAATGCTCGACCCGATGCGCCCGATCAATATCGGCTACATGACCTCGGCGGTGGCATCGGTGATCGGATTTTTCGTCGTGAACTATCTCTACCTCGACGACCCGCGCACCGGCGCGACCGACTGGCGCTTCGCATGCTGCGCGTCGCTCGGAATTATTCTCGCCGTCGTGACGCTGTGGCTCACCAACTACTTTACGCATCCCGACAAGGGCCCGGTCACGGAAACCGCGATGGCGGCGCGCACCGGCCCGGCAACATTGATCCTGTCGGGCATGGCCGAAGGCCTCGAGTCGTCGGTGTGGGCGCTGCTGGTCATTGCGGCCGCGATTATCGGCGCGATGGCGATTTTCCACGAGTCGCTCGCGCTGCAGTTTTACGGAATCGCGCTGACCGGCCTCGGCTTGCTCACGACCACGGGCTTCATCCTCGCGATGGACACCTACGGACCGATCACCGACAACGCCCACGGCATCTTCGAGATGGGCGGAATCCATCAGGAGGAGGCGTCGAAGACGCTGTCCTGGATGGACGCGATCGGCAACACCACCAAGGCGCTGACCAAGGGCCTCGCGATTGCGACCGCGGTGCTCGCCGCCGTCTCGCTGTTCCGGTCGTTTATCGACGAGGCGCATCTCGGCGCGATTGGCGTGCAAATCAACATGCCGACCGTGTTCGTCGGCCTGATGATCGGCGGTGCGGTGCCGTTCCTGTTCAGCTCGTTCGCGATTAAGGCGGTCAGCCGCGCGGCGTACCAGATCGTGTTCGAGGTCCGTCGCCAGCTTCGCGAGCATCCGGGAATCATGGAGGGCAAAGAACTGCCCGACTACGGCGCGTGCGTTGATATCGTCACGGCCGCCTCGCAGAAAGAACTGCTCGGCCCCGGAATCCTCGCGGTCTTCTCTCCCCTGCTAGTCGGCTTCGGCCTCGGCGCGGGCGCGCTCGGCGGATTCCTGGGCGGCACCATCCTGACGGGCCAGCTGATGGCGGTCTTCATGTCGAACGCAGGCGCGAACTGGGACAACGCCAAGAAGAAGGTCGAGGACGGCTTCCTGGGAGGGAAGGGCACCGACGTGCACAAGGCGTCGGTCGTCGGAGACACGGTCGGCGACCCGTTCAAGGACACGGCGGGCCCGGCGCTGAACCCAATGATCAAGGTGATGAACCTGGTCGCGATTCTGGCGGCGCCGTTTACGACGGTGTCGCTCGGCGGAGTGACGGCGCTGCGCGTGGCAATCGTAGTGATATCGATCGTCGCGCTTTCAATCGCGGTAATTTTCTCCAAGCGCGGCTCAATCGCGGAAGAAAGCCTGGCAATCGAGACCAAGCAAGCCGCCTGAGCGGACTACAAGCTCGGAATGCATGAAGGGCCGGACGCAAAAACGTCCGGCCCTTTCTTATTGCTCGTCTCCTTCCACGAAGGCGCGCAAGCGGGATAACGCCGCATCCCAATCGTGCGAAATCTGATCGAGATACCGCTGAACGTCGGCGAGACGGTTCGCGCGCAGCTCCCAGACGCTCTCCCGGCCCGTGCGCATGCCGCGCGCACGCCCGGCCTGCTCGAGAACGAACGTAAACAAAACTGCGGGGCAGTACACATATTGATCTTGAGACGGCGATGGCTGCGCGGCACTGAAGAAAAAATGGACCGAAATAACTTGAAAGATTCACCAGCAGATGCGCTACTGAACCTTCGCGCTCTGGGGGTGCGTCTTATGGACGAGTGGGTTCGACGGCTGCTGGCTTGGATTTGGTCAGTAACGACACATACATATACGCTGGCGGGCACGATTTTGGGGAGCACAGTCGTCGCAGTGCTGCCATGGATCATGTCACATCTGCTTTCTGCATCGGCGTCGGATAAGTTGGCCCTGGCTCTGATTCTATCGATTCATACCTACCATCTTCTCGGTTTCGCGATTTTGTCGATTGGTCTGTTATTCGCAAGCTTTCTTGCATGGAATGAGGAGCGCGATCTGGTTGAAGTCTCGCTCAAAAGCCAGCATAGCGCTGAGCGGAAGTTGCTTGAGAACGCTCAGCCGCAATTCGTCGCCGAGATCACCGAAGTGTCCATCGATGGTGACCATCAGCAGCCCGACTGGATCAAGCTCTACGTGTACATGACTATCAGAAATCAAGGTGCAGAAAGCGCGATAGACCGATGGACGCTCAGGGTTGTGCCACCACATCCAGGCACGCCCTTTATTCAAACAGTCAAAGGACTGAGCGAAACGCAGGAAGGTCGCGGCGGGAAGATGGGCGGGAACTTGTCACACGACGTGGACGTAATAGGACGCGGAGGTAGAAAAGAAGGATGGCTACTTTGTCACGGCCCAAAGAGTCGGCTCGGCCTAACGACGGGCCAGAGACCTGCGGTGATGGTTTCCTTCAAGGATGTGCATGACAGCGAGTATTCCGTGATCGATCCGCCCGGCTTCAAGCATGAGCTATTCGATTTGAGGGACCTGCGGCAGTAGGCTGAGAAGAGACGCCGGGGTCCCTTGCCGTACAGGGTGGAGTTGGGCTATCGGCATACCTATCCGAGGGGTCAAAAAGGGGAGTTCGGTTTGTTTGCAATGCGCTTCAAGTCCTTCGTGCGGTCGGTCGCCGTACTTTGTTTCTCACTGTTGTTCCCGCTCTTAGCGTTTGCGTTTCTGGTACTCATTGGCGGTATCGTGACCAGCGCGTCTGCTCAAAGCGGCGGAATCCCGTTGCCGACGGCCAAGAAATCAAAACCTCTTAAGGCTTCTCCAACGAAGCTTAATTTTGGCGACTTGCCGCCCTTTCAGGCGAGTCAGGTCAAGACGGTAACGATTCACAATCCGAACTCAACCGCGATCGATGTCAGTTCGGTCGTGTCATCAGACCCCGAGTTCGATCCCTCAGCCAACTGTGTGGCCAGCCTGCCAGCCGATGGCGAATGCGTCATGTCGGTCGTCTTCACTCCATCGTCTGATGGCAAGAAATCGACAAAGCTGATGATCGTCAACAGCGCCACTAGCAAACCGCTCAGCGTGAGCATGAAGGGCGAAGGCAACGGTTCCCCGGTGGCGACTCCCACTGCGACCGCGACTCCCACAGCAGCAACTGCCACTGGAACTGCAACCGCGACTGCTACGGCAAGTCCGAGCGCCACCGCGACGGCGACTGCAACTGAAACGGTGACTGCAACTGAAACAGCCACCGCAACTCGAACCGCAACTCCAACACCGACGGCGACTGCCACCGCAACAACCGTGGCGATCTTCGTCAGCAATTTTGACGGCAATGTTTTGACCGCCTACGCGCCTGGCAGCGACGGCAACGTAACGCCCAGCGTCTCCATCACCGGCAATAACACGGATCTCAATTCACCCGTCGGTATCGCGCTGGATTCCAACAACGACATTTATGCCCTGAACCAAGCATCATCCAGTAGCGTCACCGTCTACCCAGCGCACAGCAACGGCAACGTAACGCCCAGCGCCACCATCACCGGCGAAGACACGGATCTCGATTCACCCGGCGGTATAGCGCTGGATGCCAGCGAGAACATTTACGTGGCGAATGAAGAGGGCGGCTTCGGATCTGGCAGCATCACGGTCTATGCAGCCGGAAGCAGCGGCGATTCGACACCTATTGCAACCATCTGCGGCACCAACACAGGGCTTCTATTTCCCATGGGCGTCGCAGTGGATTCGAGCAGGAACATTTACGTGGCGGACTGGGGCAACAACAGTGTCATCGTATATCCAGCCAGCAGCGACGGTAACGTTTTTCCCAGCGCCACCATCACCGGCGAAAACACGGAGCTGAATTTTCCCGAAGGCATCGCGGTGGACTCCAGTCTGAATATCTATGTGGCGAACATAGGTGGCGGGTTAGACGGCAACGGCAGCATCACCGTTTTTTCGTCCGGTAGTTTTGGCAATGTACCGCCCATCGCAACCATTTCCGGTTCCAACACTGGGATCAACGGACCTGTTGCCATCGCGCTGGATTCCGGTGGCAACATCTATGTCTTGAACCAAGGTGGCTCCGGCAGCGTCACGGTTTATGCTGCCGGTAGCAATGGCAATGTATCCCCGTTCGCCACTATTACTGGTTCCAACACTCTGCTCGGGTTTCCAACAGGTCTCGCGGTCACAACGACCAGTCCTTAAGCGCGGCGAGTCTCGCACAAGAGCCGATCGTCGGCGCCGCCTTCGCTCTCCCCTCGTGGGGCGAGGTAATTCAGGAAGGAAATACTTTGCCTCGCTTGGCTGTTCCTCGTATCTTTTCTCCTTCTTATGGCAATCGAATATCGGGTGTTGGGGAAGACCGGACTACGCGTCAGCACGCTTGGGTTTGGCGGTTCTGAAATTGGCTACCAGGCTGTTGCGCAGAAGAAGGTTGATAAGATCCTCAACACTGCGCTCGATGCGGGCATCAATGTGATCGATACCGCCGAGTGTTATGCCGATGGCGAGTCGCTGATTGGTAAGGCGATCGCCGGGCGGCGCGCCGAAGTCGTGCTGATGACGAAGTGCGGGCACGCGCGGCTTGGGTCCGCGTCCGAGCGCGCTTCAGGCTACGCGGCTAACGATTGGGAGCCTGCGATGCTTGCGCGGAGTATCGAGCTCAGTCTGAAGAACCTGCGCACCGACCATGTCGATGTGATGCAGTTCCACAGCCCGCCGCTCGCAACGCTCAAGGACGGCCGCGTCATCGAAGTTCTGCACAAGGCTCGCGAGCGCGGACAGGCGCGCTTCGTGGGATGCAGCGCCGACTCCGATGAAGCGGTTTACGCGGTCGAAAGCGGCTCGTTCGACACGCTGCAAATCTCGGTGAGCATCGCGGACCAAGAGGCCCTTGATCGCGTGCTGCCCAAGGCGGCGGCGCGCGGGATGGGCGTGATCGTCAAGCGGCCGATCGCGAACGCGGCGTGGCGTCACGGCAAGCAGCCGCCTGCCGACTGGTACCATCGGCCGTATTGGGATCGCCTGCAGGCGCTCGACTACGATTTTCTCCATCGCGGGGTCGACGACGCGGCCGCGATTGCGCTTCGATTCACGCTCGGCACGGCGGGCGTCACCACGGCTATCGTCGGCACGACGCGGCCCGAGCGCGTCGCGCAAAATATCGCGCACGCCGGCGCCGGACCGTTGCCGCCCGCCGAGTACGAAGCGATTCGCGCTCGATGGCGCGCGGCGGCACGCGCCGATTGGATTGGACAGCGCTAGCCGGCGGGCTATTTCGCGCGCTCGCGCAGTTGGCGGGCGGCGCCGGCGAAGAAATTTCGCGCGATGAAGGAGCGCTCGGCGGCTGCCATCGCCTCGAGTATCTCGGCGTTCAGCGCGACCGCCTCATGGTCCGACGGATTCGCGTTCAGCGCGACCTCCGCGACCGCCAGCGCGCGCTTGAGTTGGGTCGCGTCCTTGAGGGCGCGCGCTTTTGCGATGATCGCGTCGCGCCCGCACAGCTCGACGATGTCGGCGCTGCGTTCCATCCGCGTCGCCGGGAACATTTGCGACGGCTCGCCCGACCACCATCCCGCATAGCGCCGGATGACGTCGCGCACCACGAACGGGACACATCCGTAAATCGGCTGCAGGTACGATTTCGCCGCGAGGTCGTCCGGAATTGAAATGTCGGCCTCGACGATGTCCACCGGCCACTCGCCGGCGTTGAGCCGCCGCACGACTTCATCGTGGATGACGCGGATTGCGCGCGCCGTCTCTCGCAGCACTTCGCCGCATAGCTGCTCGCCGCGATACGCGGGGCCGTGGCCCGGCAGCAGGTAACGCGGCGCGCGCTTCGCGATCGCCTCGAGCGTCTCGGCCCACGCCAGCGTGTAACGCTGCACCTTGTTGGGATTGCCGGTGTTCGGCATCGAGGAGACGATCAAATCGCCGACCATCGCCAGCCGCCGCGTCGGCATCCAGACCCAGGTCGCGTCGTCGGTCTCGCCCATCGCGTGATGCAGCTCGACAGGCTCGCCGACCAGGTCGAGAAATTGTTCATCGCGATAAACCAGGTCTGGGTAGGTGAACGACTCGGGCTCGAAGAGTCCCTGCGTCGCGAACATGCCGCCGAACTGGAGCGCATTGATATGCGCCTGCCATCCGCTGGTCAGCGCGTAACGCTTGAAGCGTCCGGCGACGTCCTCGTGCGCCCAGATTTTCGGCCGCGCGTGCCCGCGCGCGAGTGCGTCGGCGATGAATGCCTCGGTGCCGAAGGCGTGATCGCCGTGACCGTGCGTGTAGATCAGGAACGCGAACGGCTCGTCGCTGACCTCGCGAATCGCGCGCACCGCCGCCGGGCCCATCTGCCGCGAGCTGGTATCGACGACGACCATCTCGCCGCGCCCGTAGGCGAACGCAACGTTGGCGAAGCCGTGGAACATCGCGATTCCCGGCTCGAGCACTTCGAGCTGTCCCATTTGCCGGTCGAAGATGGGCAGGTTGTTCGATTGCGTGCGGGTCGGCGTGGAACTCATGGTCGGTTCTCCTGCGGACGCTGGTCGCTTGCGATGAATCTATCGTTTAGACTTCGCACTGGGAAATGAAGGTTGAACTCGTGACCTGATCGGTTATGGTCCCAGTCGAGCCGCGATCTCGATTGTCGCAGTGCGTTTAGCACGTTCAAGCAGGCCGATATATATTCAAGCAGGCCGACATAGGTGTGGTGAATCCCAGCCGCTTCCGCTAGCGCTTCTTGAGAAAGACCTGTCGCGAGTCGGTTTCGGCGTATTACCTTCGCGAAGGCAGTAGAGAGCCGCGAGTTCTTCACACGGCATCTACTGGCGATTGTTGACGCTACTGAGCCACAGACTATAGTCTCAATCGGACGATTGACGGCTCAGTGACGCCGTATTCCTCACGAAGAAAGACATGAAAACCACCATCACGGCGTCGGCTCTTGCACTCGCCGTGCTTGCCGTTCTCGATGCGCCGCGCGCGCAGTCTCAGGTCCAGATGCAGATGCCGGTGCAGAATCCTCTCCAGCAGGGTCTCCAGATGGGGCCGGTGCATGAGACGCAAAGCTGCGAGGCTTCGCGCCAAGCAGTGATCTTTGCCTATCACTGCCTGGCGACGACCCCGCCGTCGTTGTCTAAAACGTGTGATCCATTGTTCGCGCGGGTTGCGGCGATTGCGAAGGAGGAGCAGCAAGCGACGCTGCAAAGAGCGGAGGCGGGATACCAAGCTGCGGTGAAAGCACAGCAGCAAGCTAGGCTGAAACAGAATGAGGAGCAGCGTGAGGAGTTATCGAAAATCGGGAAACCAAGCTGGCCTCAACCTCTGTGCCCACCGAATGCAACATGCCGAGAGGGCGGCCCCGCGCCGAAGCCTGGCGTACAGCCTTGGCAGTCACTCCCGAGAGGAGGCCAGCAGTGAACGCGCGCGGACCTTCGCTCGATAGCCTCGACGACCCCGCGATAGATCGCGTCGAGCATGACGGACCAAGCTGACAGAGACGCACGCCTACAGACTGCGAGCACAGAGTGGAGAATTCGCCAAAGTCCGGTACGAACTGGTTGACGCGGTTCACACCGTGGCGAATAGCAGTCGGATTGATCGTGACGGGGCTTCTGGTCGTCGCAATCCTGCCCGAATCAACTTTAGCAATGCAGCTTGCCGAAATCGGCGCGTGGGTGGCGCTCACATCAGGTGCCCTTTATGGACTGACCTTTTGGGCTCGCGCGCGACTAGAGATTGGCCGCCTGAAATTCCGCTACAAGATCGTTCGCCGGAACGCCGGAGTAGTAGCCCTTGTCGCACTTTCCTTTCTCGTCGTGCGCGACGCTTCCTTTAGCCCGAGGAGTTCCCCCCCTGAGCGATCGACGGTCGGTTCTCCAGATTCAGCATCGGGCGCGGCGCCAACATCTGCGTTCTCTGCGCCGCCGAAGGGTTCTCTTTCGACCCCATCACCGCTAGATATTCAGCGGCGCGAAGCGATTGGGGCGGTATGTAGTGCTTACGATCAAAATCCGAAGCCGATAAGCATCGAAGACCAAATTCCAATAGCGAGCGGCATTTTGAGAAAGAGCCGAAACGTGCCAGAAGGCCAAGCCCAAGACCTAGCAACGCGTACGGTCCATGAACTCGAAGAGGGTCGCTTTGTCCTCGACTGCCCCGAGTTTCGCGCCTCTCCCGCCGATCCAAAAGCGGCGCTGGACGCGATGTGCTCTGCGGCGAACCACTGGGGAGGCGGCGGGCTCCTTTCAGTAGTGAGCGGAGCGGAGACAGAGTATTCGCGATCGCACCATGACCCCGATCATGCCCTATCGGTTCTGGACGAGGCGTTGCGAGGCCTGCCAGAGAAACAGACAATTTTGCAAGCCTGCAAGCGTCGCGGAGTAAGCATTGCCAAACCAGGATTGGGCGCCTTAAGAAGCATCGGCGCGGCTCGGGAAACGATCGCTCACATGGAAAAGAGAGAAAACCTTCCAGACGATGGAGTCGATGAATCTCCGCCGACGGACTTGGAGCGTCGTGAAGCGATTCTGGCATGGTGCGCAGCACACGCCGAGAAGCCGGACGCTGAGTTGACCGACCTTATTTTCGAAGCGAATGTCATCTTCAGCGATGACCCCAACGTCTCGCCCGATAGGACGGGGCCGGTTATGGGGAAGACCTTCGCTGAACTCTTATTTGGTGGACCTAGCGCTTTCGCTGCTTGTCATTGATGCCGGTTTCCCCGGTTCAATGAGATTCGCGTTCCGCTGAGCCGAAGAACTTGCACTGTGCATAGCGAAAGAGGAGGTCCGCTCCAAAATGGAAATCCTATTCAGCTGGATTTGGCTGATATTGACGGTGACGTGGACTGCAACCTTTTGGGCTCCATCAAGGCTTGTGATCGCGCGTGCGGTCCTCGCTCCACGTCACATTTCGCTGCGACGTGCACGATGGTCGCTGGCAGTCGCCGCGACCGCCGTTTTTGTCGTGATAGGCTCAATCGGGCCCAAAGACAAGGATGAACACGCCGCGGCGAGTCCCGGCGGCGCACCGAGCAAGGCTGCGGCAGAACCTTCAGCCGCTCAAACGTCATCCACGTCGTCTCCGGAGATGACCAAGGAAACTCTTCTTGCAGCGATATCAGATTCCGGGGGGTTTTTCAGCGGTCAAGCCAGTATTTCATCTGAACATATGAAAGACACCAGGCTAGATGGAACTCGGCTAAGTTTGGTCGTCAACCTCGGAGAATGGTGGAGTATAAGCGCTACCGAGGCTGAGGTAAATATGGAGACACCGATGCGAACGTTTTATCGAGTAGCTAATCAATTTCCAGCGTTGGAGAACATAACCGTTGAATTCCAGTCGCCAGCCGAAGAAGTCAAGGATGAACACGGAAACATTACGAACTCGAATGCTCAGGCCACTTCGGCTATTTTGGCAATTGACTGCGGCGATCTCAGAAAATTTCCTGAATCTTTCGAGTGGGGTATGTGGTCGCTTTACGTAGCGAATCGCTATGCAACGTTCGTAAATCCGCAACTTCGGGGTCCGTGGCAAGAAGAGCTTGAAAAGGAAGTCAAACTAGGAAATTTCAGCCCTCCTTAGTCCGGCGATGAGTAGGTGAGCAAGATAAGCCAAAAATGAGAATATGATTGAGCCGAGAAATTTTCATATCCTTCCAAGATCTCATGCGACTTTGCTGGCGCGTGCTTGGGGATTGAAGTGCTCGGGGGCGTGATAAACGATCCCAGTCGGTAACCTCATTGAAAGGGCGGAAGGCAGGTGAACGATGCGCTGCCAGACTCTCGGGGCAAATCACGACCTGGAACTGCTTAACCTTCGGCGCGAGCCGGCGCCCGGCCAACCGGCAGGCACTTTCCATTTTGACGGAGAATGCAGAAAGTGCGGGGCGGCTTACTGGCAGCACGGAATGTTCATGGATATTTCGGGATGGAAATTGAAGTCCGCGACTTCCGACTGCGGCTGCGGCTCGGCCTGATTTAAATTGGATCGCCAGCCTCTCGCGGCTGGGTAGTGTCCTAATTTGAAAATGGAGCCTACAAAGAAACCCACAACAGCTATGCCTTGGTGGTGGTGGGTTATCCTGATTTTGTTCCCCATCTGGTTAAGCCCATGGTGGCTTACAATTATTTGTTTTGTGGCTTTGATCTTCTTGTTGGTTTTGCTGAAGCCGGATTCAAATTAGGGCACTACCCGCGGCCGCGTGTCGCTTGCGACGAATCTATCGTTTAGACTTCGCAGTTGGAAATGAAGGCTGAATTTATCGGATCGAGCGCGCCATCTGGAGAGCTGGAGCGCCTGCTGGCGCTGCAGCATCACGATCCCCATTCGATTCTCGGCGCGCATCCTGACGGCAAGCACATCGTGGTGCGCGTGTTTCGCCCCGACGCGTCGTCGATAAGCCTGCTCGTGCACGGCGACGCGCCACGGCCGATGCGGCTGCGCGACCAGGCGGGACTGTTTGAAGCGACCGTTGACGGCCGCATCTCGATTTTTCCGTACGAGCTCGAAATTCACTACCCCGGCGGCGACTCGATCACGATTCACGACCCGTACTCGTTCATGCCGACGCTCGGCGACCTCGATCTTCATCTGTGGGGCGAGCAGCGTGACGACCGCGCCTACGACAAGCTCGGCGCGCACGTGCGCGAGATGTCGGGCATCCGGGGCGTGTCGTTCGCGGTGTGGGCGCCCAACGCGCGCGGCGTCAGCGTGGTCGGGGACTTCAATCGCTGGGACGGACGCGTCCACATGATGCGCACGCTCGGCAGCTCGGGCGTGTGGGAGCTGTTTATTCCCGGCGTCGGCCCGGGCGCCAATTACAAGTACGAAATTCGCACGCGCGACGGCGACTTGCTGCTGAAAAGCGATCCCTTCGCGCAGCGGATGGAAGCGCCGCCCGCGACGGCCTCCGTCGTGTACCAATCGAAGTACGAGTTCCACGACGCGGACTGGCTTGCGGAGCGGGCGCGCCGCGAATGGATCAAAAGCCCCATCTCGATCTACGAGGTCCATCTCGGCTCATGGCGCCGCGTGCCGGAGGAGGGCAATCGCCCGCTGACGTATCGCGAGATGGCGCCGATGCTCGGCGACTATGTCACCAGCATGGGCTTCACCCACGTCGAGCTGCTGCCCGTGATGGAGCATCCGTTCTCCCCGTCGTGGGGCTACCAGGTCAGCGGCTACTTCGCACCGACGGCGCGCTTCGGCAGTCCTGACGATCTGCGCTACCTAATCGACGAGCTGCATCGCCGCGGCATCGGTGTGATCCTCGACTGGGTGCCCGCGCATTTTCCCAAGGACGAATTCAGCCTCGGCCGCTTCGACGGCACCGCCCTGTTCGAGCACGCCGATCCGCGCCAGGGCGACCATCCCGAATGGGGCACGTACATCTTCAACTATGGCCGCGCCGAGGTGCGCAACTTCCTGACCGCGAGCGCGCTCTACTGGTTGGGCGAGTTCCACGCCGACGGCCTGCGCGTCGACGCGGTCGCCTCGATGATCTACCTCGACTACGCGCGCCGCGAAGGTGAATGGATTCCCAACGCATTCGGCGGCCGCGAGAACCTCGACGCGATCTCGTTTCTCAAAAAGCTCAATCAGGACGTGTATCGGCTCAACCCCGGCATAATAATGGTCGCCGAGGAGTCCACGGCGTGGACGGGAGTCAGCCGCCCGGTCTTCATGGGCGGTCTCGGCTTCGGCTTCAAGTGGGACATGGGCTGGATGCATGACACGCTCGAGTACTTCACGCTCGATCCCATCTACCGCCGCTACCATCATCGCGATCTCACCTTCGGCCTGCTCTACGCGTGGAGCGAAAATTTCGTGCTGCCGCTCTCGCACGACGAGGTCGTACACGGCAAGCGCGCGATGCTGGCCAAGATGCCCGGCGACGGCTTGCGGCAGTTCGCCAATCAGCGCGCGCTGTTCGCCTACATGTGGGCGCGCTCGGGCAAGAAGATGATTTTCATGGGCCAGGAAATCGGCCAGTGGCGCGAGTGGGATCACGATTCGAGCATCGACTGGAACCTGCTCGAGTATCCCGACCATCGCGAGCTACAGGCGCTGGTGCGCGACCTCAATCGCATCTACCGCGCCGAGCCCGCACTGTGGGAGGCCGACACTGACCCCGCGGGTTTTCGATGGCTTGAGGCCGACGACGCCGACAGCAACATGATTGCCTTCATGCGGGTGGCGCCGAGCACCGGCCGCCGCATCATATGCGTGGGTAATTTCTCGCCGGTGCTGCGCAGCCGATATCGCGTCGGCGTGCCCGGCCCAGGATTCTATCGCGAGATTCTCAACACCGATTCGGCGGCGTACGGAGGCTCCAACACCGGCAACATGGGCGGCGTCGAGGCGGACGCGATTCCGTGGCACGGATTTTCGCATTCGATCGCGATCGAGATGCCGCCGCTGGCCGTGATCTGGTTCTCCGTCCCCTAGCCGGGCTATAAAGTCGCAAGCATGATCAGCCCCGCCGCGTTGTTCGCTATCGCCTGGATCGGATGGATCGTCACGTGGGCCGCCGCGTCGTTCTGGTCTGACCGCACGGAAAAGACCCTCGCGACCTGGGATGTATGGGCCTACCGCGCGTTCACCGCAATCGGCCTCATCTTACTCTCGCATTTTACCGCGCGGGCGCTCGGCCTCAGGCGAATCTGGCATGTCGGCTATAACGGCGCGTATCTGCTGGCGGGACTGACCTTCGGCGGGATCCTGTTTGCGTGGTGGGCCCGAATCCATCTTGGGCGGCTGTGGTCGGGCGCGATCACGCGCAAGGAAGGGCATCACGTCGTCGATACTGGCCCCTATGGCCTCGTGCGCCATCCGATTTACACCGGACTCATTGCCGCGACCCTTACGACGGCGGCCGCGTCGGCGACGCCAACGGCGATACTGGGTCTGATGTTTATCGTTTTCGGTCTCTGGCTGAAGGCGCGCGCCGAGGAGCGGTTTCTTTCGACCGAGCTTGGGCCGGAGGCTTATGCCGCTTATCAACGCCGCGTCCCGATGCTGGTGCCGTTCACTTAGCGCGGACGGCTATTTCCCCGTGCCGCTCAGCCGCACCGTCTGCGCACTACGGTTCGCGTTGTCGGTAATCGTCAGCATTCCGGTCTGCTTCATCGCCGCGCTCGGAGTAAACGTCACCGTGATCGTGCAAGAAGAGTCAGCCGCCAGACTCGCCGGACAGTCGCTCGTCTGCATAAACACCCCCGGAGTGTCGGAAGTCATCTCGATCAGCACCGGCAGCCCCGGATGCTTCTTGTTGCCGTTGGGATTGGACACCTTAACCATTTTCGGTTTGCTCGCCGTTCCGACCGTGGTCTTCGGGAACTTGAGCGCTCTCGGCTTGATCTTGAGCGTCACCGGCACGGGTGTCGGCGTCGCTGTTGCTGTTGCAGTCGCTGTCGCGGTCGCAGTTGCCGTTGCGGTCGCTGTGGCTGTTGCGGTCGCAGTGGCCGTCGGCGTAGCGGTTGCGGTCGCAGTGGGCGTAGCCGTGGCTGTCGGAGTCGCGGTCGCAGTTGGCGTGGGAACTGGCACCGGCCGGTCGTACTCCAGCACCCGGCTGTTGGCGTTGTCCGCTACGTAGAGGTTGCCCGCCCCGTCCACCGCGATTCCCTCTGGAGAGCACAGGCTGTTGGCGCTGATCCCGCCGTCATTGCAATCGAAAGAAACGAAGCTCCCGCCCTGGCCAAAGACCCTTTCGGCGGTGGCATTGGTCAGCGGGGTGTCGTACTCCAGCACCCGGTCGTTGTTATCATCCGAAACGTAGAGGTGGCCCAGCTGGTCCACCGCGACTCCCTCTGGAAAGCAGAGGTCCACGGCGCTGGCGGGAGGGGGGTCCGCCATGGAGTCGCTATTGCAAGCACCGGAGTCGCCAGTGCCAGCAACCGTGAAACTCCCGAGCTGGCCGAAGACCGTATCGGCGGTGACATTGGTCAGCGCGCTGTTGTACTCCAGTACCCGGCTGTTCTCTGCGTCCGCCACGTAGAGGTTGCCCGCTCCGTCCAGCGCGGCTCCGAAGGGAAAGCAGAGGTCCTCGGCTGTGGGGCTGGTTCCGCCGGTGTCGGAATTGCATCCATGCGACGTGAAGCTCCCGCCCTGCCCAAAAACCTCATTGGCGGTGGTGTTGGGAGTCAGCGGCGCGGTATACTCCAGCACCCGGTTATTGCTGCGGTCCACCACGTAGAGGTTGCCCGCCCCGTCCAGCGCGACTCCAGATGGAGAGCACAGGCTATTGGCGCTGACTCCGCCGTTATTGCACTCGAGGGAAACGAAGCTCCCGCCCTGGCCAAAGACCAGATTCGCCGGACCGCCCACACACGGGAATACTCCCGCGCAGGCCGCAAACGGATTCGCGTACTCCAGTACTCTGCTGTTACCTTCATCAGCCACGTAAAGGTTGCCCGCCCCGTCCGCCGCGACTCCCTCTGGAAAGCACAGGGTATTGGCACTGACTGTACTGCTGTTCCCGTTGCACATAGAGGAGGTAAAATCAGGCTGTCCAATCACCAAGTCGGCCGGAGCGCCATTGGTGAACGAGGCGGCGTCTCTCCAGCCCAGCACCCGGCTGTTGGCGTCATCCGCAACGTAAAGTCGATTGGGCATAGCGCTGGTGTCAATCGCCACCGCCGCAGGCAAGTTCAGCCCTTCAGCGTTATTCCCGACCGCGCTGGTCATGAAACCCGATTGCCCCAGCACCCGGTCGGCCGTAGTGTCGCCCGCAGCCCCCATCACCATCGCCGCGTACAGCGTGACGGTCAGCATCCCGGCCGCAAGGCCGCGCCTCCGGCTTTGCGATCCCGCGGAGCGCACACCCCGGAACTTCATCACTCGGTCCTCATTCACTCGGTCCTCCCGAGTTGGGGGAGCAGTTAAGGAGGCGTAACCAATCGCATAGATCCGGGCGTTCTGACATCAACGAAACCCGGCTCCGCAGGAGTTAGCAGCATCACGTAACGTTAGATCTTCACAAATCTTGCTTCGCTATAGCCCGTCTCCGCCCCTTAACGCAAGCGGTCGAGACTATTCTTTGGTCTTGGCTGGACCTGGTCAACGAAAGCCGCCGCCGCTTAAGGAAGCGTAAGCAATCGCATAGATCCCCGTCAGTGTGCAGGCTTCCGTGCAATATTCGGTGCTGGCCGGAACAATCAGGCCAGCACCGACCGGTTGCGTTAAGAGGTGGAGGCGGGCTATAGCGAAGCAAGATTTGTGAAGATCTAACGTTGCGTCGACAAACCCCGGTTCATTCCATAACCGCAGGAGTAGCAGCATCATGAATAAAATCACACTGAGGGCGTCTGTGCTCGTAGCGGTGTTGGCGGTGGTGGGTTGGTCGGTTGCCTATTCGAGCCGGGTGTCGGCGGTTCCGGTAATTCCGGACGGCGATGTCATGGTTTCGGTTTCGGACGGGCTGGTTGATGAGTTCACTCCAGCCGGAGTTTTGGTCCAGACTCTTGATACCACCAAGGGCGACGTCTTTACGACGGGATCGTCCTTTGATACCTCCGGCAACTTCTACGTCACCGACTTCAACGGCAACGATGTCTCCGAGTTCGACCCCACAGGCACGACGTTACTCGGGAGCTTCGGAAGCGGCTACAACAGCGACGACGAGTCGATCCTGTTTGACGCTGCGGGCCACGTCTATGTAGGCCAGGCTGACGGGAGTCATCAGGTCCTGAAATTCAGCTCGGCGGGCGCCCCGCTAGCATCATTCGCGCCCACAGTTGAAGACCGGGGCACGGACTGGATCGACCTGGCAGCCGACCAGTGCACGATGCACTACACGTCTGAAGGCCACCTCGTTAAAAGCTTCAACGTCTGTACGAACACCCAGAACGCGGACTTCGCCAGCGGGCTGCCGGGTATTATTGCCTTCGCGCACAGGATCATTCCCGCTGGCAGCGCACTGCCCGCCGGTGATGAACTGGTCGCCGACAGCAGCGAGGTCACGGTGCTCGACTCCTCGGGGAATCAAATCCGGCACGACAGTATTCCCGGCAACGGCGGGAAGGTGTTCGCCCTCAACCTCGATCCTGATGGAAAGACCTACTGGACCGCTGACACCGTTACTTCGACCGTGTTCCACGTCGATGAAGCGACCGGCACGGTCCTAAGTTCCTTCTCCACCGGAACGGCATCAGGCTCACCAGGCACGGTTTTCGGTCTTTGCATCAAGGGTCAGATCACGGCTGCCATTGGGGCGACCGCGACCAGTACTGCGACGCCGACCGCAACCGCGACGGCGACGAACACGGCGACAGCCACCGCGACTGCGTCGAATACTGCAACCGCGACGGCGACGAACACGGCGACAGCCAGCGCGACTGCGTCAAATACTGCAACCGCGACGGCGACGAACACGGCGACAGCCAGCGCGACTGCGTCGAATACTGCAACCGCGACGGCGACCGCGACTGACACGGCGACGGCGACTCAGACCGCTACCGCGACGGCGACAAACACTGCCACCGCAAGTGCTACGAACACGGCCACTGCAACTGCGACGGCGACGAACACGGCCACTGCAACTGCGACGGCGACGAACACAGCCACTGCAACTGCGACGGCGACGAACACGGCCACTGCAACTGCGACGGCGACGAACACAGCCACTGCAACTGCGACGGCGACGAACACGGCCACTGCAACGGCAACGGCGACGAACACGGCCACTGCAACTGCGACGGCGACGAACACAGCCACTGCAACGGCAACGGCGACTGCAACTTCAACGGCGACCGAAACCGCTACAATGACGGCGACCCCCACGGCGACCGCAACTCCGGCTCCGTTCGCCTGTTTGGGTGATCCCGACGCAATCCCCGGGAAGCCGAATTGTCACGGCAAGTGTGTCTCCTTCTTGGCCAAAAAATTTGGAGGCATTGATAAGGCGTCCTCGGACCTCGGATTCCCGAGTGTGAGGGACCTGCAGATTGCCATTCGGGGCTTCTGCGAAGCAGCGGCGCCCTGAGCCGGGTAATAGCGGTTGCACCGGCGCAGTCACGGTCTTCGTGCGGCATGACCAGAGTTGCTAGCGGCAAGTCTGTGTGGATGAAGGACCGCTATTCGAAACGACCAAGTGTCCGTGAACTAGCGGGAGGGAAGTGAAGCCTGGGGCCACAGGGCCCACGCTTCCGCCCGCCTGTCTTTATTAAAAATTTCACCGGGCAGCCGCCGACGCCTGCTTGCGCTGTGGGGCCGGCGGGTCTTGTGACGATCAACGAGCATCGCTGCCAGAACGACTGCGAAACTAGGGCGAACAGGACCGGCTAGCATCGACCTTGATTTCAACAAAACCCATTTCGCGCGCGGAGTTGTTGCTTCCTGAGCGATGCTGGTCTATCCGAGCTTGATCGTGTAATACAATCCGTCAGCGCGCGATTATCTCCGGCGCGGCTCGCTTGAGCGGCGAAACAGGCGGACCACCGCCTCAACTGGCTCATAGGAGAACTCGATGCGGACCCGAAAAGTTGTTATCTCGCAAATTCGCGAACGTGGACTGCGAATCATTCCGGCAGCGGCGCTTGCCGCGGGGCTGGGGATGCTCGCGCTCGGCGGATGCTCGTCGCAGACCACGGACCAGCCACCCGCAAATCCCGTGCAGGTAAATTTCGCGCTCGACAAGTGTCAGCCGATCGAGCCGAACCTTTACAAATGTCCGGCCGTCGACCAGCCGATCTGTACGCCGGAGTTCGTTCGCACCGACGTGAATTGCGTGCGCATCGGCCCCAAGGGCAGCGTTTTCGTTATGCGCGGGGGCGCGAATCCCTGAGCGTAGCTGACGACCGGCACAAGGTTTTGGCGCCCGCCTGAGCATCAACGCTCAGGCGGGCGTTCAGAGGTCGCATCCCCTCCGCGACCGGTCCCCCTTCCCAAATTTGGGAAGGGTAGGGCTTAGGTTAGCGCGCATCCCCACAAATCTCCGGCGCCAGCCCGCCCTCGTTGCGCATCGCTCGCCCATCTGACAATTTTCTTAGATGTCCTGTCCCATCTGCAAAAAGCGCGCTGACCTCTCCCGGCAAAATCGCTTTCGTCCGTTCTGCTCCGAGCGATGCCAGATGATTGACCTCGGCACCTGGGCCTCCGGCGATTACCGGGTCGAGGGCTCGACCAAGCCCGCCGACAACGAGCATCACGACGATCTCAAAAAGCGCAGGCTCCTCAATTGACGCGCGACGCGCCGCCGCGCATTCATCCGACTTCGGTGATAGGGCCCGACGTCGAGCTGGCCGCCGGCGTCGAAGTCGGTCCGCTGTGCCTCCTCGACGGTAAAATTCGCGTCGGCGCGCGCACGCGGCTGATCGGCCACGTCACGATTCTCGGCATCACGGAACTCGGCGCCGACAACGTGCTTCATCCCGGCGCGGTGATCGGCGACGAGCCGCAGGATCTCACCTACACCGGCGTCGCGCGCTCGGTGAAAATCGGCGACCGCAACGTCTTCCGCGAATATTCCACCGTCCATCGCGGCAGCGAACACGGCGACGTCACCATCATGGGCGACGACAACTTCATGATGCAGAATGCGCACGTCGCGCACGATTGCCGCATCGGCAACTCGACCATCATCGCCGGCGGCGCGCTGCTCGCAGGATGGGTCGAGCTGGGCGACCGCGCGCTGGTCTCGGGCAACTGCGTCGTGCATCAGTACACGCGCATCGGGCGGCTCGCGATGATGCGCGGCCTCTCCCGCACCAGCCGCGACGTGCCGCCATTCTGCATAATGGACGGCACCCACACGCTCCGCGGCATCAACGTAGTCGGCCTCAAGCGCGCGGGCATCTCGTCAAAATCGATTCACGCGCTGAGACACGCCTTCACAGCGCTATTCGGCGCCCGCCAGAATCTCAAGATGGCAATAGATCGCCTGGAGAAATCCACCGCTCTAACCCTCGAAGTAATCGAGATGCTGAATTTCATCAAAGCCTCAAAGCGAGGCGTAGCCTTCGGCCCGAACGATCCGCATTCTACTGATGATTCCGAATCCTAGCCTCTCTCTATCAGGGAAAGGTCGCGCCTCCGGCGCGGGTGAGGGTCCAAATTTCGGAATGCTCTTCTGTTTCTTCCTCGCGCCACTACAAAAATTGAAGAAATCAGGAATTTGGACCCTCACCCGCCACTCAAAGTCTCGTGTCGGCCTTGTATGTTGCGATCAAAGTCCGAAGATGGAGTAGGACGAGGGCGCGGTAGGCCGATTCGGCCTGGGTCGATAGAGACCGAGGGAGAGCGTGGTCGCCGCGCCCATAACTCCGGCCAAGAGCCCGAACAGTCGCTGGGGCGGCGCACGGCGCAGAGCCCGAATCGCGCAAGGATGGGCGGTGCCGGAAGCAGCAGTGGAGGCGGTAGGATGCAAGCAGCGGTGGTGGTGGTTGGGATCGATGTGAGCAAGCGCACGCTGGAAGTAGCGTTGTCCGACGGCGGCGGCTTCAGCGTTGCGAACAACGAGGACGGGATAAGCGAGTTGCTGGCGCGGCTGCGGCCAAGCGGCGCCGCGCTGGTGGTGCTGGAAGCTTCGGGTGGCTATGAGCGCCCGGCCTATCTGGCGCTGTGGGCGGCGGGGATGCCGACCGCGCTAATCAATCCGCGCGTCGCCTATCACTTCGCCCAAGCTAATCGGCAATTGGCAAAAACCGATCAGCTCGACGCGCGTGGGCTATGTGAGTTTGGCTTGCGCATGCAGCCCCAAGCGCTGCCTCCGCCGGAGGCGGCGGATGAAGAACTCAAGGCCCTGGCCGTACGCCGGCGGCAAGTAATCAAGATGCTGGCGGCGGAACGCACCCGGGTGCAGCAGGCGCCGCGCTCAGTGCGGTCCAGCATCAAGCGCATGGTCCGGGCGCTGGAGCGCGAGCTCGGTGCGATCGACCATCAGATCGAACAACGGCTGCGGGACAATCCGCGCCTGGCGCAGCGCTGCGCGCAACTCGAGCAGGTGCCGGGACTGGGGCCGGTGACCTGCGCGATCCTGGTCAGCCGGCTGCCGGAGCTGGGACTGCTCGGGCCCAAGCAGGTCGCAGCGCTGGTCGGAGTCGCACCGTATGACCATCAAAGCGGTGAGTGGCGCGGGCGCAGCCCGATCTTCGGCGGCCGCGCCGAGGTGCGCAGCGCCCTGTATATGGCCACCCTGTCTGCGATTCGCTGCAACCCGGTGCTGCGCAGCTTTTATCGCCGGCTGCGGGCGGCCGGTAAACCGGCCAAGGTCGCCATCATCGCGGCCATGCGCAAGCTGCTGGTCATCCTCAACGCGATGCTCAAAACCAATTCGCCCTGGAGGCCGCCATGCGCCGTCGTCGCCTGACTCATAAGGCATCATCCGCGCCACCCTCTCAAACACCTTTGGAGGGTGGCGCGGATGATGCCGCTCCCTTGACTCTCAACACAGTCGCTCTCCCTGATAGAGAGAGGCTATTCGGATCCGAACCTTACGAGCGTTTGCGAGTCGGGCCAGCCCCTGAAAGAATTACGGCTCGATGCGAATACGTCCTCGATTCTTTATCGGTGTGGGTCTGATTGCTGCGGCTATCGGCTATCTCATCTTCAGTGCGATTCGCACCACTTCAGAATACTACCTGACCGTCCCTGAAGTGGCCGCGCGGCAGGCCGAGCTCGATGGACAGGCGATCCGCGTTGCAGGGCGCGTCAAGGCCGGCGATATCGAATGGGATCCGAACACGCTGACCCTGAAATTCGAAGTCGTGCCGATTCCTGACGTTGACACTGCGCCGGTTAAGCCTGTTTCAGTTGTCGCGTCGGATGTGGCGACCGATCCCATTTCGTTCCGCGTGGTCGCGGCCGGCGAGCCCAAGCCTGACATGTTTGCGCCCGGCCGCGACGTTATTGTCGAGGGCAAACTCGGCGCGCGCGGCGTTATCATCGCGACCCAGGTCATGACGAGTTGCCCTTCCAAGTACAAGTCCAAACAATCACAATAACCGCGGGGTTTTCTCGATGCCGCAACTTGGCAATCTTGCGCTCGCTATCGCGCTGATTCTCGCCGTCTATTCCATCGTCGCGAATATCTACGGCGCGCGCCGCAATGCGCCCGATTTCGTCGTCAGCGCGCGCCACGCGTTGTGGGCGATGTGCGCGATGGTCACGATCGCGGTCGTTGTATTGTGGGCCGCGCTCCTGCGCAGCGACTTCTCGTTCGAGTACGTAACCGCATATTCCAGCACCACGCTCCCGACCGTTTACAAAATCACCTCGCTGTGGGGGGGGCAGCAGGGCTCGCTGCTGTTCTGGACGTGGCTTTTGTCGATCTTCACGTCGATCGCCGCGTTCCAGAATCGCCGCCGCAATCCTGAAATCGCGCCGTATGCGCTCGCGGTGCTGGCGGGTGTCGCGATTTTCTTTCTGCTGATGCTGAATTTCGTCACCCGTCCGTTCGATCTGCTCGCGACGGTTCCCGCAGAAGGCTCCGACCTGAATCCGCTGCTGCAGAACTACTGGATGGCGATACATCCGCCGTCCCTCTACACCGGCTACGTCAGCGCGACCGTGCCGTTCGCATTCGGCGCCGCCGCGCTCATCACCGGCAAGCTCGACGACGGATGGATTCGCTCGACGCGCCGCTGGGCGATTTTTTCATGGTTCTTTCTGACGCTCGGCAATATGTTCGGCGCGCGATGGGCCTACGAAGTGCTCGGCTGGGGCGGTTACTGGGCGTGGGACCCGGTCGAGAACGCCGCCTTCATGCCGTGGCTCGTGATGACGGCGTACCTGCATTCGGTGATGATCCAGGAACGCAAGGACATGCTGAAAGTCTGGAACCTGTCGCTGATCGGGCTCGCATTCGGACTCACGCTGTTCGGCACGTTCATCACGCGCAGCGGCGTCATCTCGTCGGTGCATTCGTTCACACAGTCCGGCCTCGGGCCGTACTTCCTGAGCTTCCTAATCGTGGTGACGCTCGCCTACAGCGCGCTTTTGATCTTCCGCTCGAAGCAACTGCGTAGTCCCGCCGAATTCGAGTCGTACCTGTCGCGCGAGGCCGCGTTCCTGTTCAACAACCTGATGCTGGTCGGCATCGCGTTCGCGGTTTTCTGGGGCACCATCTTTCCGGTGCTGTCGGAGGCGGTGCGCGGCGTGAAGATTACCGTCGGGCCGCCGTTCTTCAATCGCGTCAACGGACCGCTGGCGCTCGGCCTCGTGTTCCTGATGGGGATCGGGCCGCTGATCGCATGGCGGCGCACGACGGCTGACAATCTCGTGCGCAGTTTCACCGCGCCGGTTGCGATTGGCGTCGCGACCGGCATCGTCGCGCTCGCGGCCGGTCTTAGGCAATGGTACGTGCTGACCGCCTTCTCGCTCGCGGCGTTCGTGCTCGGTACCGTGCTCGTCGAGTTTCGCCGCGGCGTGAACGCGCGCCGACACATGGTCTCCGAGCCGCGCGCCAAGGCTCTCGTCAACCTGGTCGCCAAGAACAACCGCCGCTACGGCGGCTATATTATTCACGTCGGCGTAATCGTCGCGTTCGTCGGAATCGTCGGCTCGTCATTCTTCCGCACCGAAGTGAAAAAGAGCGTGCACGTCGGCGAGAGCTTCACGATCGGCTCGTACACGCTACGCTTCCAGGGTTTGGATGAGACCGACACGCCTCATCTCGAGAGCGCGACGGCGCGCGTCGAGGTGCTGCGCCCCGACGGCCGCGAGATCACCGTGATGTCGCCGGCGAAGCTGTTCTTCAAGCGTCCGCAGCAGCCCGCGACCAAAGTCGCAATCCGCTCGACTCCCCTCAACGACCTCTACGTCGTGCTCGCCGGAATCGACGACAGCGGCCAGACCGCGACCTTCGAGGTGTTCCTGACGCCGCTGGTCTTCTGGCTGTGGGCGGGCGGCCTGATGATGGTGCTCGGGACGGTTGTCATAATGTGGCCGAATGTGCGCGAGCGGGCCGCAATCGCGACCGTGCTCAGCCGCTCATCCACCGACCCGCGCGAACTTGCCGACGTCGTCGCGCCCGGAGGTGATTGAAGCGTGCGCGCGCGACTCGTATTCGCAGCGTCGGTAGCCTTCGTCATTTCGCTTTTCGTTTTTCTTTCTCCTGAACTCAAAAACGTTTCACGTGAAACGTTCGCGTTGGAAACCACAACAACCGCGCAGGTTTCTGAGGGTTTGACCTGCCAATGCGGTTGCGGTTTGACGGTCGCCAACTGCAACATGCCGACCTGCGGTTTCTCGGTGCCAATGCGCCGCGAGATCGATCGGATGATTGCGGAGGGCAAGAGCCGCGCGCAGATAATCGCCTTCTATCGGCGTCAGTACGGCGAGAAAGTTCTGTCCGCGCCGACCACCGAGGGCTTCAACCTGCTCGCGTGGACGATGCCGTTCATCGCGCTCGCTCTTGGCGGCGGCGCGATGGTGCTCGCGGTGGGGAGATGGCGCTCGAATCCGCCACCGGGGCCTGTCGACTCGAAGCCGGGCTCGGCGCCGGTGTCATTCGATCCCGAACTCAGGCGCAGACTCGAAAAAGAACTCGAGGAGCGCAGGTAACCGGTGTTCATCCTCGCCGCCGCGCTGATTGTCGCCGGAGTGGCGCTGTTCGTCGCGGCTCCGCTCGGTATCGGGCTCGCCGGCGCGCGCGCCAAGTCCGCCGGCGAGCTACAGGCCGAGCGCCATGAGCATGAACGCGCGCTGGCGGTGCAGGGTCTGCGCGAACTCGAGTTCGATCGCGAGATGGGCAAGCTGTCCGACGCGGACTACGACTCGATGCATAAGGCGCTCGAGGATCGAGCGCTGACCGCGATGGCCGCGGCCGAGACGATCCGTGTGCAGGTCGACAAAGAGGCAACCGCGAAGAAGGCGGCGGTCACGCCGTTGACGCCGGTGCCGCGCCGACCCGCGCCGCGCCGCACCGACACCGTGCCGACCCTCGTCCTGCACATGGACCCGCCGCAAGCACCGCCGCCGCCGTCCACAAAGATTCGCTTCTGCCCGCAGTGCGGGACGCGCGCCGCGTCCGACTCGAAGTTCTGCGCGCAATGCGGCACCGCGATCAAACCGATGGGCGCCGCTGCCGCCTGGACCGAGTGATGGCGGCGCCGGTCGTCGAGACTCACAGCCTCGCCAAGACTTACGGTCTCGCGCCGGTGCTGCGCGACGTGGATCTGCGGCTGCTGCCGGGCGCGGGCGCGTTTATCGTCGGCGGCAACGGCGCCGGGAAATCCACGCTGCTGCGAATTATCGCCGGGCTCGAAGCGCCGAGCGGCGGCAATGCTCTCGTCTTCGGGCAGGACACGCGCCGGCTCGCCGCGCGCTATCGGCGCCGAGTCGGCCTGATGGCGCATCAGAGCTTCCTCTATCCGAATCTGACGGCGCGCGAGAATCTCGAGTTCTTTGCCGAGCTGTATTCGCTCGCCGACCCGCGCGCATCCGCCGATCAATGGCTCGGCAGGGTCGGGCTGGCCGGCGTTGCTGTTGCTGAGACCCGGGTGCGCGCGTTCTCGCGCGGGATGGAGCAGCGCCTGTCGGCCGCGCGCGCGATGATCGCGGAGCCTGCACTGCTGCTGCTCGACGAGCCGTTCGCGTCGCTCGACCATGACGGCGCGGAGATCGTCGCGGGCCTGATTCGCGGCGCGGTCGAACGAGGCGCCTCGGTGCTGGCGACCGCGCATGCGGTCCCCGCGATCGACGGCGTCGAGTTTGCGGTGTTCGAAATCTCGCGCGGACGCCTCGAGCATCGTGCGCATAAGGAGGAGGTCCGGCGCGGCGGGCGGCTCCGCGCGCTGCTGGGCAGGTAGAAGATGCCGGGATTTGCTTTTGCGGCCGTGCTGCGCAAGGACCTGCGCCTCGAGCTTCGCAGCGGCGAGAGCACGCTGGCGCTGCTCGCGCTGTCGATGCTGGTGCTGGTGGTGCTGGTGTTCGCGCTCGACGCGGCCCGCGTGCGCAGCGTCGACGTGGCCGCGGGCGCGCTGTGGGTCGCGATGGTTTTCGCGGGGATGCTGGGTGCGAATCGCGCGTTGCTCGCCGAGCGCGACAACGGCGCGATTCGAGGCCTGCTGATGAGCCCGCTCGATCCCGCGACACTCTACGCCGCGAAACTGGCGGCAGCGTTGATCTTCATGACGGTGGCCGAGGCCGGCGCGGTCATCCTGATGGTGCTGTTCTTCAATCTCGATTTCGACGCGTCGATCGTACGCCTCGCGCCGATCCTGGCGCTGGGCGCGCTCGGATTTTCCGCGCTGGCGACGCTGCTCTCCGCAATCACTGGACGCACCCGCGGCGGCGATATGCTATTGCCGATCCTGGCCGTGCCGATTTTCGTGCCGGCGCTGATTGCGGGCGTCAAGGCGAGCGCCGCCGCATTGGCGGGCATGCCGCTTGCCTCGATGGGCGACTGGCTGAAGATCATGGTCGCATTCGACGTGCTGTTCGTCACCGCCGGTTACCTGCTGTTCGAGCATGTGGTAGGTGAGAGCGCATGAACGGTCCCGCTCTTCGAAACTGGCTTGGATACGCGACGCTCGCGCTGATGGTGGCGGCGCTGTTCATGGTCTTCGACTACGTTCCGCCCGAAGCCGAGCAGGGAATCGCGCAGTTGATCTTTTATTTTCACGTGCCGCTGGCGTGGGTCGCGTTCGCGTCGTTCGGACTGGTCGCAATCGCCGGGATATTTTATTTGTGGCTCGGCGATCAGCTTTGGGACGACCTGGGCTACGCCGCCGCTGAAACCGGGATGGTCTTCTGCACGCTGATGATTGTCGCGGGCTCGATTTGGGCCAAGCCGATTTGGGGCACGTGGTGGACGTGGGACTCGCGGCTGACGACCACCTTTATCCTGTGGCTGATGTACGGCGGCTACCTGATGCTGCGCGCGAGCGCCGACGACACGCCGCAGGTGGCGCGCTTCGGCGCCGTGCTCGGAGTCATCGCGGCGCTGGACGTGCCTATCGTGATAGCGTCGGTGCGGCTGTGGCGCACGATTCATCCTGCCGTGCTGGTCACCAAGCAGGGTGGGCATGGGCTCGAGGATCCGCGGATGGTCGCGACGCTGCTGGTCTCGCTGGCGGCGTTCACCGCGTTGTGGGCGTGGCTGCTGATGCTTAGATTCGCGCAGTTGCGGACGCGGAGCCGGATGGGTGCGCTGGCGGTCAGGATTGCGTTCGCGTCCGCAGACGTATCGGATAAGCGAGCGTTGGAATCGAGCTGATGGAACATCTGGGCTACCTGTTCGCCGCCTACAGCATCATCTTTGCGGTGATTTTCCTGTACGTTGCGTTTATCTGGCGCCGGCAGGCGGCGCTCGACGCGGAGCTTCGCACGCTCGAGGCGCGGATGGCGGCGCTGACCGAGGCGTCGGCGGCATCGGGCTCGGAGCCGCCGCAGCCCGATGCGTGAGTTTTTTTGCTAATCGAGCGTATACTACATACCAAGTTAGTATAGTAACTGAGTATTGGAATTATCCGAACTGAGTATACCGATTGGAATTTCAGGACTACTACAAAACGCTTGGCGTTGACCGCAAGGCGAGCGATAAGGAGATCAAGAGTGCGTATCGCAAGCTCGCCCGCAAATTCCATCCCGACGTCAATCCCAACAACAAGGAAGCCGAGGCCAAATTCAAGCAGATAAATGAGGCCTACCAGGTGCTCAGCGACGCCGATAAGCGCAAGAAGTACGACGAACTGGGCGCGGACTGGGAGCATGGCGTGTCGCAGGAAGAAATGATGCGCCGGTACGCGCGCCAACAATCGGCGGCGGGGGCAGGCGGCGGCGCCGGGGCGGACTTCGGCGGCGGCGACTTCAGCGATTTTTTCTCGCAATTCTTCGGTGGCAGCGGACGAACCGGTTTCAGAAGTGGCGCGGGCGGCCGCAGCCGCGGCGGCGCATCGCGCGGATTCTCGGGCTTCGAGTTCGGCACCGAGCCGGCGCGCGCGCCGGACCTCCATGCCGAGGTCGGAATTACGCTCGCCGATGCGGTCAAGGGCGCCAAGCGGCGGCTCGATCTCGTCGCGGAGGACGAATGCGCCACTTGCGGCGGCAGCGGGATGATCGCGCGCGAGGAGAAGCAGGGCAAAGCGCGCGTGATTCGCTCCGCCGAGCCATGTCCGACCTGCGGCGGCAGCGGCGTGGTCGCGGCGCGGCGCACGCTCGAAGTGACAATTCCGGCGGGCGTGACGGACGGCTCGCAGTTGCGCTTGAAGGGGCAGGGCGGCCGCGCGCCGCGTCCCGATCAGAATGGCGATCTGTTCCTGACTATCAGAATCGAACCGAACCCGGTGTTCGCGCTCGCAGGCCGCGACCTGCGCGTCAACTTGCCGGTGTGGGATTACGAAGCGGCGCTCGGCGCCGAGATTACCGCGCCGACTGTCGACGGGCGCGTGTCGCTCAAGATTCCGGCCGGCAGCCAGTCGGGACGCGTGATGCGTCTGCGCGGGCGCGGACTGCCGGCGCGAGGCAAGGAGCCGGCGGGAGACCTGCTCTACGAGCTGAAGGTGCTCGCGCCGACGGAATTGAACGCCAAGGAGCGCGCGCTCATGCAGGAATTGGCCGATAGCCTCAAGGCGCGCGGGGTCGCCGATCCGCGGGCGGAACTGATGGCGTCGAAGTGACACGGAGCTGAATGCAATGGCGCGGCGGTCCCATTTGAGAAGCTCGACTCGCCGGGAAGTGATCCTGATGAGCCGCAGCGTGTTCCGCTCGATCAGCGGAATCAGCGAGCGCGAACTGGCGTCGTGGGAGCGCGAGGATCTGATCGCGCCAGTTCGCATGGAGCGCGTGCGCGGACGGATCGAAGCGCTGTACGATCAGGACGCATTGCGGCGCGTGCGCGTGATTCGCACCCTCGGCGAGGAACTCGAGGTGAATATCCCGGGGATCGGGGTGATTTTGCATTTGCTGGATCAGATGAGTCGGTAATTGCGGGAAGGGTAGATCACTTCATTTAATGTGAAACCCCTCCTGGGTTTCACGCTTCCCTGGGCAGGGGTGACCCCTGCACCCGGTACTAAGGAAGGCTAGTCCGGATCCTAACCTCTCCTCGGACAAGGAGAGGTTAGGAACGGATCCGGCGCGTTGATGCAGATCTCACGCGGGAATAATCTCTTCGCTGATGGATCGCGATGTTGAAAAGAAAGTCGTCCGCGCTATCGGGGCGGCCTTGGCGCGCGCATCGGTTCATCGGGGCGCATCCTTACTGATCGGACTTTCTGGCGGAGCTGATTCTGTTGCGCTTACTTGCGCGCTCGTCGAGTTGCGTCATCGGCTTGGGCTGAAAATTTCCGCAGCGCATTTGAACCATCGGATTCGCGGTGATGAGTCTGATCGCGATGAAGAATTCGTGCGTGCTATGTGCGCTCGGCTCGGAATCGAGTTGATCGTTGAGCGTGCCGAGGGGCTGGACGCGTCGATCTTCGCCGCGAATCTCGAGGAGCGGGCGCGCGAGGTGCGCCTTGCGTTCCTCGGTCGCGCTGCGGATCGCGTCGGGGCTGACTTTGTCGCCCTGGGACACCATCGCGATGACCAAGCTGAGACGGTTTTGATGCGCCTGATGCGCGGTGCTGGCGCGGCGGGGATGGCGGCAATGGCCGAGCGCGGGCCGGGACGCCTGATTCGTCCGATGCTTTCGATTTCCCGCGCCGAGATTCGTGAGTACCTTGACGCGCGCGCGATTCCGTTCGTCGAGGATTCGTCGAATTCGTCGCGCGACATCCTGCGCAACCGGATTCGCGCCGACCTGATCCCGATGCTCGAGCGCGACTATGCACCCGGCCTTGGCGGGCGGCTGGCCGAGCTTGCCGGCGAGATGCGCTCGCTCGACGAGCTGGTCGTGGCGATTGCGGCGCGCGAGCTGGACGCGATGCGTGTCGTCGGCGGCGCGCTCGACGTGTCGGGCTTCGGCGCGGTGAATCGCGCGGTGCAGGGAGCCGTGATCCGGCTGTTTATCGCCGAGCGGATGGGAACTTTGCGCAGGATTTCGCGCGCGCATATCGAGGCGATTCGCGAACTTATCGTGGCAGGCGGCCCGAGCGACTCGATCGATCTTCCGGGCGGCTGGCGCGCCGCGCGCGAGTACAATTTGTTTCGGTTGACGAATGCGCGAGAGCGCAAAGCCGACGACACTAAATTCTCGGTTGTGATTGTTCCCGATGAAATCACAATCGTCGCAGAGGCAGGGTTCAAGTTCGCGGCTTCGACGATTGATGGCGCTGACGCCTCGATACCGGAGAGTCTGTTGGTTGCGATGTTCGATGCGGCGAAAATCGCGGACGGCCAACTGCTCGCGCGCAGCTATATAAGAGGAGACAGGATGCATCCGATGGGGATGCGCGGCACGCGCAAGGTGCACGACGTGTTTGTCGATCGGAAAATCGCGCGCGCGCGGCGCCCTCGCTTCCCTGTAGTGACGGTCGGCGGAGAAATCGCGTGGCTGCCTGGCCTGGTGCGCGCGGATTGCGCGCTGGTGACCAACGCCACCGAGATCGTACTGCGAGTAGAGGCGTCTGAAATCGCCGCGTAGCGCTTACCACGTTGCGCGCTGATCAACGTGCGTGATACTTTTTTAATAGCATGAACCAGTTTTCTCGCAGTATCGCGTTGTGGCTAGTGCTGGGACTGATGTTCCTGCTGCTCTTCAATATCTTCAGCAGGCAGCAACCCAAAGAACCCGAAGTAATTTTTTCCGACTTCCTGAACCAGGTCGACAAGGGCCAGGTCGGTCAGGCGACGATTCAGGGCAACCTGATAAAGTTCGACTCGACCAGCGCCGAGCATTTCAAGACCTACGCACCCGACGATCCCGACCTGGTCAAGACGCTGCGCGAGAAGGGCGTCAAGATTGCGGCCAAGCCGGCCGAGGGCGATCCGTGGTGGATGGTCGCGCTGGTGCAATGGTTCCCGGTGCTGGTGCTGGCGGCGCTGTGGATTTTCTTCATGCGGCAGATGCAAATTGGCGGCGGCAAGGCGATGTCGTTCGGCAAGAGCCGCGCCAAGCTGCTGACTGAGAATACGCACAAAGTCACGTTCGCCGACGTGGCGGGAATCGACGAGGCGAAGGACGAGCTCGAAGAAATAATTCAATTTTTGCGCGACCCCAAGCGCTTCACGCGGCTCGGCGGGCGAATCCCCAAGGGCGTGCTGCTGGTCGGGCCGCCGGGAACCGGCAAGACGCTGCTCGCGCGCGCGATTGCGGGCGAGGCGGGCGTGCCGTTCTTTTCGATTTCGGGATCGGACTTTGTCGAGATGTTCGTTGGCGTGGGCGCGTCGCGCGTGCGCGATCTGTTCGTGCAGGGCAAGAAGCATGCGCCATGTATCATCTTCATCGACGAGATCGACGCCGTCGGACGGCATCGCGGGGCCGGCCTTGGCGGCGGTCATGATGAGCGCGAGCAGACGCTCAACCAGTTGCTGGTCGAAATGGACGGGTTCGAGGCCAACGAGGGCGTGATCCTGGTGGCGGCGACCAATCGTCCCGACGTACTCGACCCCGCGCTCCTGCGGCCGGGCCGGTTCGACCGGCGCGTGGTCGTGCCGCTCCCCGACGTGAAGGGGCGCGAGGGTATCCTGAAGGTGCATACGCGCAAGGTGCCGCTGTCCGACGACGTCGACGGGAGCAAGATTGCGCGATCGACGCCGGGCTTCGCGGGCGCTGATTTGGAAAACCTTGTCAACGAGGCCGCGCTGCTGGCGGCGCGCCGCAACAAGGACAAGGTCGAGATGTCGGACTTCGAGCTGGCCAAGGACAAGGTCATGATGGGCGCGGAACGGCGCTCGATGGTGATGTCGGGCTCGGAGCGCAAGATAATCGCATATCATGAAGGCGGCCATGCGCTGGTCGCGATGCTGCAGCCCGGCGCGGATCCGGTACATAAAGTTACGATTATCCCGCGCGGGATGGCGCTCGGCGTGACGCAGCAACTGCCGATGGACGATCGCTACACCTACCCGCGCGACTACCTGGTGACGCGGCTGGCCGTGATGTTCGGCGGGCGCACCGCGGAAGAGCTGGTATTCGGGCAGATGACGACCGGCGCCGGCAACGATATCGAGAAAGCGACCGAGCTCGCGCGCAAGATGGTCTGCGAATGGGGCATGAGCAAGGAGCTTGGCCCGATGACCTTCGGGCGGCGCGAAGAGCAGATCTTCCTGGGCCGCGACATCGCGCACCACAAGGACTACTCGGAGCAGACCGCGCTCGAGATCGATCGCGAAGTGCGTCGTATCATTGACGACTCGTATCAGAAGGCGCGCCAGCTCTTGTCGGATCATCTGCCGCTGCTCCATGCGATCGCCGCGCGGCTGCTCGAGAAAGAAGTGCTCGACGGCAGCGAAGTCGAGGCGATGGTGACTGCGTTCCGCGAAGGGCGCGAGTTGCCGCCGTCGCCGGCCGCAGTGCGCAACGATCCTCCGCCGCGCCCGGGACCGGACACCGGCAAGGAAAAGCGCGCGGAGGACGAAAGCCCGGTGCCCGGACTCCCGCCGAAACCGGTTCTCGTCTAGTCGTCTCGCGCGCGCGTCTCCTCTCCCTGCAAGGGAGAGGATGAAGGTGAGGGTCCTTGGACAGCGCGCTTTTTCGCGCGCGACTTAAGATTCTGCTTCCTTGAATGCGTGCGCTGAGGTCAGTTGCAAGCTCTCTGGTGAGGATGAGGGGGAAGCGGGGCCGGTGCGATGCGACGCTCGCCGATTCAATCCAATTCATCGACTGATCGCGGCGGACACAAACTCACGCCGCGATCGTTGCCCGCGAATCTCAAGCTGGCCGACGGCCGCGTAATCACGTTTCCCGCCGTGATGGGCGTACTCAACGTGACGCCCGACTCGTTTTCCGATGGCGGAAAATATCTCGACGCCGATCGCGCGGTCGAGCACGCGCTTGCGATGGAAGCGGCGGGCGCTGACGTGATCGACGTTGGCGGAGAATCGTCGCGTCCGGTCGGCGCGGTGGAAGTGCCGGTCGAGGTCGAGCTCGCGCGAGTAACGCCGGTGCTCGAGCGGCTGGGCAAGCGGCTCCGCGTGCCAATCTCGATCGACACGCGGCGGGCGGAGGTTGCGCGCGTCGCGCTTAAGTCGGGCGCGGCGATAATCAACGATATCACTGCCCTCGAGCATGACCCCGAGATGGCGCCCCTTGCCGCGCGCACCAGGTGCGCCGTGGTGCTGATGCATATGCGCGGCGGTCCCGCCAATCATATCGAGTTCGCACGTTATCGCGACGTGGTGCGCGAGGTTGTCGAGTACCTGGACGCGCGCGCGCGGTTTGCCGCCGCGGCCGGAATCGCGCGCTCGCGAATCATCGTCGACCCGGGACTAGGATTCGCCAAGACTGCCCAGCATAATCTGAAATTGTTGGCCGCCTTGCCCGACCTCTGTGCGCTCGGCTATCCCGTATTGGTAGGAGCGTCGCGCAAGACGTTCGTGGCGCGAATCGCGGTCGGCACCGCCGCGGTCGGCACCGCCGCAGGCGCGACCGGGCAGGAACTGGAATTCGGCACGGCCGCTGCTAACGCGCTGGCAGTGGCTGCCGGCGCGTCTATCGTGCGCGTACACGACGTCGGCGCGGGTGTCGCCGCGGTGCGAATGGCCGCGGCTATGACGGGACGGGATCAGCGGTTCAGGCATGCATAATTACATACCAATGATACCGCAGCCGCGATGGCAGGACATCATGGATATCCTGATCGTTGCGTATGTGATCTACCGTATCGCGCTTTTGATCCGTGGCACGCGCACGATGCAGATGGTGTTGGGGATGGTGATCGTGGGCGGCGCGTTCGTGGCGTCGCAGGTGCTCGGATTGTTCACGCTGAACTGGCTGCTGAACAACTTCCTCGGTTCGTTGTTCGTAATCCTGGTGGTGATCTTCCAATCGGACATTCGGCGCGCGCTGACTCGCGTCGGTGCGCAATCCTTCCTGGGGCGCAGCGCGGCCGTGGTCACTCCCGCGGAGGAAATAGCGACTGCGGCGGCGTGGTGCTCGGCGCGCCGGGTAGGCGCGTTGATAGTTATCGAGCAGGACGACGGGCTGGGCGAGTTCGTCGAAAGCGGAAGGGTCGTCGACGCCAAGGTCTCGCCGGAACTCCTCGAAACGATTTTCATGAACGGCTCTCCGCTGCATGATGGCGCCGTGATAATTAACGGTGATCGGGTACTCGCGGCGGCGTGCCTGTTGCCGCTCTCGCAGAATCCCAACGTGAGCTTGTCGCTCGGCACGCGGCATCGCGCGGCGATTGGCATGAGCGAGGACAGCGACGCTGTGGTGCTGGTCGTGTCCGAGGAGAGCGGGGCGATTTCGCTCGCGCGCGGCGGCGTGCTGAGCCGCGGGATGGAACCGGCCGAGGTCCTCTCCACCTTGAGGAAGCTGCCGGGCTAGGAGCGCGAAGGAAAAGACGGACGACGCACGATGAAGCTGGGCGATTTCAATTATATGTTCGCTGCAACCGGCTCGCGGCGTCTTCGCGGCGGCGACATCGGCCTGCGCATCCTCGCGGTGGTGCTCGCGATCGGTCTGTGGATCTTCGTCAACGCCGGCGAGAGGGGCGCGGTCGAGCCGCTCACGGTGCCGATCAGCTACGCCTTGCTGCCGCAGGGGATGGTGCTGGTGAACCATCCGCCGACCCAGGTGAAAATCGAGGTCACCGGCCCGCGCACGCTGCTGTCGCTGCTGGATCCCGAAAGGCTGACGCTCAAGATCGATCTGCGCAACATTGCGGCGGGACAATCCGAATTCAAGATATATCCCGGCATGTTTAACGTGGAACGAAATACCGTGGTCACGAGCATCTCGCCGGATCAGCTGTCGCTTGATATCGATCGCCTCGTTACCCGCGACGTGCCCGTGCATCTGGCGGTCGAAGACAAGGTCGCGCCCGGCTATATGATTTCATCGGTGGACATTACGCCGCCGAGCGTCACCATCGTCGGACCGAGCCGTTACGTGGCGCCGCTCACTTCGGTCAACACCGAACCTTTCGACCTCAAGGGACTCACCGCCGATACCAACCGTTCGGTTGATATTGTACCGCCGGATCCGTCGCTGGGATTGTCCACCGGTCACGTCGACGCGCGAATCAACGTAGCCGAGGCGATCACCGACCGTGAGCTTCGCTCGGACGTGGAGGTGAAGGACAGCGATTTCAAGTACCGGGTCGAACCCAAGCAGGCGACGCTGACGATTCGCGGGCCCGCGATCAAGCTCGCCGGCCTCGCGCCCAAGGGTCTGGCCTACGTCGACGCGAACGGCCTCGCGCCCGGCTCGCACGAATTGCCGCTGCAGGTGACCGTTCCCGATGGAATGCAGTTGGTGCGCCAGTCGCCGGACAAGGTTAGACTCCGCATGTATCACGAGAAGCTGACGACCACTGCGGATGAGCACCCATCGTAAACTGTTCGGCACCGACGGCGTCCGCGGAGTCGCCAATGAGGAGCCGATTACCTCTGAGACCGCGCTGAAGCTCGGCCGCGCGCTCGCGCATGTGTTCCGCAATTCCACCGGGCGTCATCGCAGAATTCTTATCGGCAAGGACACGCGGCTGTCCGGCTATATGCTCGAGACCGCGATCGAGTCGGGAATCTGCTCGATGGGCGTCGACGTGTGGCTGGTGGGTCCGCTGCCGACGCCGGCGATCGCGTTTCTCACGCGCAGCATGCGGGCCGACGCGGGCGTGGTCATCTCGGCCTCGCACAATCCCTTCCAGGACAACGGGATCAAGTTTTTTTCGCGCGAAGGTTTCAAACTCGACGACGCGACCGAGCGGCGAATCGAGGAGCTGGTGTTCGACGAGGGCGAGATCAGGAAGCATCGCGCGCGCGCGGACGATATCGGCAAGGCCACGCGTATCGACGACGCGCTCGGCCGTTATCTGGTGTTCCTCAAGTCATGCCTGCCGCGCTCGGTCGTATTCGACGGGCTGAAAGTCGCAATCGATTGCGCCAACGGCGCGGCCTACAAGGTCGGTCCCGAGGCGCTCGAGGAACTCGGCGCTGAAGTCGTCACGATCGGCGTCGATCCCGACGGCACCAACATCAATCTGAATTGCGGCGCGGTGCATCTCGACGCGATTCGCGAGACCGTGCTGCGCGAGCACTGCAACGTCGGCATCGCGCTCGACGGCGACGGCGATCGCGTGATGCTGATTGACGAGCGCGGCGAAGTGTTCGACGGCGACGACGTGATGGCGCTGATCGGCCTCAAGCTCGCGGCCGAAGGCCGGCTCCACGGCAACGCCGTCGTCGGAACCGTGATGAGCAACTTCGGACTCGAGCTGGCGCTGCGCGGCGCCGGCGTGCGGCTGATTCGCACCGAGGTCGGCGACCCCGCGGTGGCGCGCGAGATGCGCCTCAACTCGTACAACCTTGGCGGCGAGCAGTCCGGACACGTCATCTTCATGGATCACTCGACCACCGGCGACGGACTGATCAGCGCGCTGCTCGTGCTCGCGCACCTGGCCGAGAGTGGACGCACGCTCAGCGAACTACGCGCGATGCGCCGCGTGCCGCAGGTGCTGGAAAACGTGCGCGTGCGAACGCGAGTGCCGCTAGCCGAGATGCCCGACGTGCAACGAATCATCGCCGACGCCGAAAAGCGTCTGGCCGGCACCGGCAGACTGCTAGTCCGCTATTCCGGCACCGAGATGCTCGCGCGCGTAATGGTCGAAGGCGAAGACGGCCTCCAGATCAAAACCCTTGCGCAGGAAATCGGCGCCGCCATCCAAAAATACGCCGGCGCCCTTTAATCACTTTTCTTAGCATCGGGTGCAGGGTCACCCCTGTCCAAGGAGGTGCGGAACCCACGGAGGGTTCCGCATTCAATCAAGTGATTTCACTATCGCTTGCGCTTCACCTTCAACGGTTTCGAGCCGAGCGCTTTCAGGTATGCCTTCACCGTGCGCGCCAGGCCCATGTAGAGCGCGTCGCTGACTAGCGCATGGCCGATTGAAACTTCCTGCAAGCCTTTGACCGCTTTCGCGTAGGCCGGGATATTTTTCAGATCGAGATCGTGCCCCGCATTCACGCCGAGCCCGATTTTCCGCGCCAGGCGCGCGGCCTCGCGATGCGCCGCGAGTATTTCCATGTCGGCCGGCGTGCCGAATGCCTTCGCGTATGGTCCCGTGTACAGCTCGATTCGGTCTGCGCCGAATTTTCGCGCGCGTCGAATCTGCTCCGGGTCAGGATCGAGAAAAAGACTGGTGCGGATGCCCACCTCCTTGAGCCTCGCGAGCACCTCGCCGAGCCAATCCGCCGCGCCAGACGTCAGGTTCCATCCGGCGCTCGAGGTCAGCACGCCTGGCGGGTCGGGCACCAGCGTCACCTGCGTCGGCCGCACGCGCGTCACGAGGTCGAGAAATTCCGCGCCGGGGTATCCTTCGATATTGAACTCGGCCGTCATCATCGCGGCGAGATCGAAGACGTCCTGAAACGTGATATGCCGCGCGTCGGGCCGCGGATGGACCGTTATCCCATGGCATCCGGCGGCAATGCAGGTGCGCGCGGCCGCGACCACGTCGGGAATATTTCCGCCGCGCGCATTTCGCAGGGTCGCGATTTTATTGACGTTGACGCTAAGGCGAATCATCCCGACCCCGAGGCTACCAGAGCGCCAGCGCTCGTTCACGGGTAGGGTTTCGGGGCGGGGCTTTGAGGATGAACTCTTCAGCCTGACTGTCCGAGATTTCGCGTGCTACAGTAATGTATGGCCAACCGTCACAATGCCGATACTCCCCGCCTCGCCCGAAGTTAGGCGACACCAGCGTCATGGAAAAACAATTTCTGACGGAACGAAGCTACCGATAGTAGTGCAGCCATCCAACAGCCACTACATATGGTATGAATCGCTGTTTCCGGCTCGATTCGGTCAGTCACAATCGCGCCTTGCGGAGTAGCTGACGAATGATTCTTCTCAACGCAGCCGAAAGCCGCGAACTCGATCGCATCAGCCAGGAAAAGTACGGAATCCCGTCGTACTCGCTCCTCAAATTGCTCTATTGTAACCTTCGAGACGGAAGATGAACGCGAACTGGAGAGAGAGAATCGTCATTGACCCGGCGATCCATCACGGCGAACCGTGCATCAAGGGTACGCGCGTGCCATTGAGCGTCATCGTCGGCAGCGTCGCCGACGGCGATACGCCCCAGCAGATCATCGACGATTGGCCGCAGCTGACCGGCGACGACATCAGGGCAGCTCTGAAATTCGCCGCCGAAGCGGTGAACAACGCGGACTTCGTTCCCCTCCAGCGCACCAATGGCAAGTGATCGCGCACGTAAAGATCGACGAGGACCTGCCGCGGCAGATTGCCGACCTCGTGGCCGCTCGGGGTTATGACGCGGCGACCGTGATGGGTCAAGGCTGGCAGGGAGCGCCCGACGATGAGCTATGGCCGCGCATTCAGAATGAGCGACGGTGGCTGATTACGGCGGACAAGGGATTTGCTGATTTGCGCCTGCATCCGGCCGGGAGTCACGCCGGCGTGATCTTGCTGCGGGCACCGGAAGAGAGCCGCCGCGCGTACCTTGGGCTCGCGGCCATTGCGCTTGACCGACTCAAGCTCGACGACCTTGCCGGCGCTGTTGTAGTGGTGACACATCGGGGCGTTCGCATCCGCCGCGCGCCACACAAATAACTTCGTTTCTGCCAGAGTCCCGCGCAGACTTTTCCGAGGTAACATCTAAAGCAGGATAGCCAACCATGATTTTGCTCGATGCCGCACAAAGTCGCGAACTCGATCGTATTAGCCAGGAAAAGTACGGAATCCCATCGTACTCGCTGATGACGCGCGCCGGCGAGGCGGTTGCCGACGCGCTCGTCGAGCGGTTTCCTGACGCGGCCGCGGACGTGCTGGTCGTCGCCGGCAAGGGCAACAACGGCGGCGACGGATTCGTCGCGGCGCGGCGGCTGATTCAGGACGGCTTCGCGGTGCGAGCGGTGCTGCTCGGCCGCGGGGCGGACCTGAAAGGCGATGCCGCGCGCGCGTACGCAGAGTTCCGCAAGGCCGGTGGCAAGGTGATCGAGGCGTCGGGAGAATCCAGCCTCGACGCCGCGCTCAGCAAGCCTCCGAGCGCTGTCATCGACGCGATTTTCGGCACCGGGCTGAACGCCGAGGTCAAAGACGGGCCGCGCCGCGCAATCGAAATTGTTAACTCATTCGCGGTGCCGACGGTCGCCGTCGATATCGCGTCGGGCGTGAACTCGGATACCGGCGCCGTCATGGGCGCTGCGATTCGAGCGTCGATGACCGTGACGTTCGGGTTCGCGAAGTTCGGCCACGTTTCGTATCCGGGCGCCGGGCAATGCGGCGAGCTGCGAATCGCCGACATTGGATTCGCGCCGCGCGCGATTGACGAGATAGCGCCGCGCGGCCGATTCCTCGAGCGCGCGGACCTACAGCATTTGCTTCGCGCGCGGCCGGTGAACTCTCACAAGGGAATGTACGGGCATCCGCTGGTGATAGCCGGCGGTCGCGGCAAGTCCGGCGCCGTGCTGCTCGCGTCGCGCGCGGCTCTGAGAGTGGGCGCGGGCCTTGTGACGGCCGCGGTGCCGGAGTCGATACAGCCAATCGTCGCGGCGGGACAGGCCGAGCTAATGACAGAACCGATCGCCGATCGCGATGGCCACTTCGACGGCGCTCACGCCCCCGACGCACTGAAGATGTTGCTCGACGGCAAGAACGCGCTGATCGTCGGACCCGGGATCGGCGTGACAGACGACACGAAGCGACTCATCGAGTGGCTGATTTTGGACGCATCCGAGCGCGACCGTGCGATGCTGATCGATGCGGACGGACTTAACGCGCTCGCCGCAATTGGCTGCGAAACCTTGAAGCGCGCGCTCGGTTCCGTCGTGCTGACGCCTCATCCGGGAGAGGCATCGCGACTGCTAGGCGTAGACACTAAAACAATCAACGACGATCGCGTGTCGGCCGCGCGCACGTTGGCTGAGCGAACCGGCGCGACCGTGCTGATAAAGGGCGCGCGCTCCGTGATCGCCTCGCCCGACGGCGATATCTACGTCAACTCGACCGGGAATCCCGGCATGTCGACGCCCGGGATGGGCGACGCGCTCTCGGGAATTGTCGGCGCGCTGCTCGGACAGCAAATGCGCCCGCTCGACGCGCTCGCGCTCGGCGTTTTTCTCCACGGCTACGCGGCGGATCGCGTCGCGGCGCGAATGGGACGCGTCGGTTACATCGCCGGCGACCTGATTGACGAGCTGCCGGCCGCGCTGGAAGCACTAACTGAGTAGTTGCGGTATAATAGTTAGTGACTAATCGCGATGGCTAATGCCGCAACAGAGTCGGGCGCCACTGACACGACGGTCACGATGGTGATCGAGAGCCGCTCGCCGCACGAGACCAAATCCTGGGGACGGCGCCTCGCGTCGCTTCTTGAGGGCGGCGAACTGCTCGGCCTGATTGGCGATCTGGGCGCGGGCAAGACCTGCTTCATCAAGGGCCTCGCGCGCGGGCTCGGCCTCCGCGAGGAGGACATCCTGAGCCCGACGTTTACGATGATCCAGGAGCATCACGGGCGCTTCCCGCTCTACCATATCGATCTGTACCGACTCGAAGAGGCGACCCTCGACGACCTGGGCCTTCGCGAATACTTGTTTTCAGAAGGTGTCGCTGCCGTCGAATGGTTCGAGCGTCTGCGCGGCGGCGCCGAGATGGAATACCTGTCAGTCCGAATCAGCTATGCCGGCGCAAATCTGCGCCGAATCGAATTCAGCGCCGGCGACTCGCGTCACGCGCAAATCATTTCGAAGCTGAAGCGCAGCTTCGCGTGAGGGCGCGGCGTCCGGTTTCATTTTGCCGACTTCGTACCGCTCATCTCGCGACGCAGCGGATAGTCCACGACGATGGCGCGGCCGTTCGTGATTGCTCTCACAAAATGAAGTGTGTCAGGCGGCACGATTGCCACACATCCGGGGCCCGCCACTTGCGTCTTGCCGCCAATAGTCACTTCGAGTTGGCCTTCGATCACGTTCCAGACTTCTTCATTCGCATGCGAGTGCTCATGGATCGTCGACCCAGACTTAAAGTCATAGTGACCGAAGGTCATGCTTTCCGAATCGAAGTATTTTCCCTTCCATCCCGGAAGGCGCTCGATCATTTTCAACTCGTTGGTGTCGATGAAAGGCATCTTCTTATCTCCGCATGAGTGTGGCAGGGCTTCATTCCTTCTATCAATGCAAACTGCCGCCTCAGGCGAAAGTTACGGTAGCACACCGCCGAAGAGGGGGCTGGTTTGCTTCCCACTTTCCGCTCATAATACTCGATTACCCCGGTTTTTCAGGGCTGATAGGGTATTTCGGTGGGATTGGTTGTTCAAAAATACGGCGGTACGTCGGTTGGATCGATCGACCGAATCAAGGCGGTCGCCGATCGCGTCGTTCGGGCGCGCGACGGCGGCGATCGGATCGTCGTGGTCGTGTCCGCGATGGCCGGCGAGACCAACCGCTTGTTCAAGCTCGCGTCCGAGTTGAGCGAATCGCCAAGTGCCCGCGAGACTGACGTGCTGGTCGCGACGGGAGAGCAGGTCTCGGCTGCGCTGCTCGCGATCCGGCTTCATTCGATGGGGCATCCGACGGTTTCGTTTCTCGCGTTTCAAATGAGCCTGACGACCGACTCGAATCACGGCCGCGCGCGAATCAAATCCGTGCAATGCGACCGTGTGATGCGCGCGCTCAACGACGGACAGATCGTCGTGGTGGCGGGCTACCAGGGCGTCAATCCCGATGGCGATATCACGACGCTTGGCCGCGGCGCGTCGGATCTGACCGCGGTCGCGCTGGCGGCTGCTCTCAAAGCCGATGCCTGCGAAATCTACACCGACGTGGACGGCGTCTATACCGCCGATCCCAACGTCTGTCCCAAAGCAAAGAAGCTCGGGCGCATCTCTTATGATGAGATGCTCGAGATGGCGGGACTCGGCGCCAAGGTCCTGCAAACCCGTTCCGTGGAACTCGCCCGCCGTTACAACGTGCCGCTCGTCGTCCGCTCCAGCTTCGGTGAAGCCGAGGGGACGTGGGTCGGACAAGAGGATCAGTCGATGGAGGACGTGCTCGTTTCGGGCGTGACGCTCGACCAGAATCAAAGCAAGATAACCATTGCCGGCGTTGAGGATCGGCCCGGTCTGGCCGCTAAGATTTTCAGCCCCATCGCGGACGCGGGAATCGTCGTGGACATGATTATCCAGAACGCCAGCGCCGACGGCCGCACCGACATGACGTTTACGATCGGCCGCGAGGACCTTGGACGCGCGCTCGAGATCGTCGAGCGCACGGCGAAAGAAATCGGCGCGGCTGGCGTGCGGCACAACGACCAGGTCGCCAAGGTCTCGGTGGTCGGCGTCGGGATGCGCACCCATTCGGGCGTCGCGGCCTCGATGTTCCAGGTGCTGGCGGCGGAGCGGATTAATATCGAGATGATTTCGACCTCGGAGATCAAGGTCTCGGTCGTGGTCAATTCGAAATACGGAGAGCTCGCGATGCGTGCGCTGCACGACGCGTTTGTCAACGGCGACGGCGGCCCGAACGCCGCGCCGCGGGAGTCAGTTTGAGTCCGATGGCCGATTCGAAACATATCCAGGTTTACGACACCACTTTGCGCGACGGATGCCAGTCCGAAGACGTTTCGCTGACGGTCGAGGATAAGGTCACGATTGCTGAACGGCTTGACGATCTCGGCTTCGACTACATCGAGGGCGGATGGCCGGGCTCGAATGATCGCGACGCCGCGTTCTTCAAAGAGATCAAGAAGATCAAGATTCGCCACGCCAAGATTGCGGCCTTCGGCTCGACCCGCCGCTCCGGAGTGCGCGCGTCGGCCGATCGCAACCTGCAGTTGCTGTTGCGCACCGGGACTCAGGTGGCGACCGTGGTCGGCAAGACCTGGGACATGCACGTGCGCGAGGCGCTCAGAATCCCGCTCAACGAAAATCTGGAAATTCTCAACGACACGATCGCATTTTTGAAAAAGAACTTCGACGAAGCGATTTTCGACGCGGAGCATTTCTTCGACGGCTATTTTCACAATCCCGAGTACGCGCTCGCGTGCCTGAAAGCGGTCGACGACGCGGGCGTCACGCTGATCGCTCTGTGCGATACCAACGGCGGACGCCTCCCGCATGAGATCGAGGCCGCCGTAACGGCGGCGCGCGCCGCGGTCAATTGCCCGATCGGAATTCATTGCCATAATGACTCGGAAGTCGCGGTCGCCAACACCCTGGCCGGCGTGCACGCGGGCGTGGTGCAGGTGCAGGGGACCGTCAACGGCTTCGGCGAGCGATGCGGGAACGCGAACCTGGTTTCGATCGTCGCCAACCTGCAGCTCAAGCTCGGATACCACTGCGTGCCCCCCGCGAAACTCAAGACGATGCGCGAGGTCTCGACGCTCGTCTACGAACTCGCCAACATCATGCCGTTCGCGCGCCAGCCGTATGTCGGCCGCAGCGCGTTCGCGCACAAAGGCGGGCTGCACGTCTCGGGAATCCAGCGCAACACCGCGACCTACGAGCATATCGATCCCGCGCTGCTCGGCAACGATCGCCGCGTGCTGCTCTCGGAGCTCTCGGGCCGCGCCAATATCGTGTACAAGGCCAAAGAATTCGGCCTCGAGCTCGATACGGAGAACGACAAGATCGCCGTGCTGCTCGACGAGCTCAAGCGCCTCGAGGGCGCGGGCTACACCTTCGACGGGGCCGACGCTTCGTTCGAGCTGCTGATGCTGCGCACGCTCGGTCTCACCAAGGAGCATTTCAACTTCGTCAGCTTCCGCGTCTTCGACGACAAGTGGCATGAGGATCGCGCGCCGTTCAGTGAGGCTGTGGTCGTAATCGAAGGCCCCGACGGCGTGCGCACGCGCAACGCGGCGATTGGCAACGGCCCGGTCAACGCGCTCGATTCGGCGCTGCGCCAGGCGCTGCTGCCGTACTATCCAAATCTCGAAGCGATGCAGCTCGTCGATTACAAAGTGCGCGTGCTCGACGTCGGCGCCGGCACCGAGGCTCGCGTTCGCGTGCTGATCGAATCGACCGACGGCAAGCGCCGATGGGGCACGGTTGGCCTGTCGAGCAACGTCGTCGAGGCGAGCTGGCAGGCGCTGGTTGACTCGGTCGAATACAAGCTGCACAAGGATAACGTGAAGCCGCGCGCGAAGGCGGCGAGCAAGCACAACGGTGCGCGTCCGCGGTTGGGCAAGTCCGCGGAGATTAGTCACGCCGCCCCTCCGAAGGCCTGACGCAGGGCGGGCGCAGCAGAGGAACGTGCCATGGGTGTTGCAAGCCGAATGAGGGAAGACATCCAGGCGGTCTTCGACCGCGACCCGGCCGCGCGCACCACGCTCGAGGTGGTGCTCTTGTATCCCGGGCTGCACGCCATCTGGGCCTATCGCGTCGCACATTGGCTCTGGGAGCATAACTGCAAGCTGCTCGGTCGCCTGGTCAGCGAGCTGGCGCGCTTCATCACCGGCATCGAGATTCATCCCGGCGCCAAAATCGGACGGCGTTTGTTCATCGATCACGGCATGGGAATCGTCATGGGCGAGACCACCGAAATCGGCGACGACGTTCTCCTCTACCAGGGCGTCACGCTCGGCGGCACCAGCCTCAAGAAGGAAAAGCGGCACCCGACGCTCGAGGATCACGTGATCGTCGGCACTGGCGCGTCGGTGATCGGACCGGTGCGAATCGGCGAGGGCAGCAGAATTGGCGCGGGCGCGGTGGTCGTGTCGTCATCGCCGCCGTGGTCGACGATCGTGGGAATCCCCGGCAAGGTCATCGAGGGCGACAACGCTCGCCACGACGTGATGGAACTCGATCACGCCAAGCTGCCCGACCCGGTCGCGCGTGCGATGAGCAATCTAATCGAGAAGCTCAACAATATGGGCGTGCGGATGGAAGAGATCGAGGAGCGACAGGATTGCCTCGAAGACAAAGTCAGCGAGCATCACCCCGAAGCGCCCGATCGCATCCTCGCCAACAAGGGCTAGCTCGACGCCAGCCCTCGTCGGCGAGGATTTCTCAAGCCCGAAAAACTAATCTGTCGCGGTAGCCGCTAGCTCTTCTTCTGATGCGGCGTGCCGATGTACGGGAACTCCTTGAGCGTGTCCTTGTGCGCTTTCAAACCGCTCGGAGGGCATTCGTCCTTCGTCAGGAACGCGAGGCGGTAATCGATCACGTCGTCAGTGAAGACGCGGCCGTTGGGGTACTTCGCCGGCTTCGACGGATCGAAAGTCAGCACGTCGGGCAGGGTGCCCTCCTTGTCGATAGCGGCAATCGCTTCCTCGCGCGTGTAATTTCCCGTGTGGCCCATCAGATGCACGAACTGATCGAGCCAGCGCTTGCGATCGTTAAACGGCTCGCTGGCGTTGTATTCCAGTTTGGTGTCGTCGGTGTTGAAGAAGCTGCTGACGCTCGGATGGCCGGCGCGATCGACATGGAGCAGCTTGCCGTCCTTCTTCACGCTGCATCGTCCCCAGATACGGATCGCGGACTTGGCGCCGAGTTCGCTCGTCGGCAGCTCGATCACCGTCGAGAAGACGTTGGCTTCGGTATTCGAATCCACACCGGTCCACGGCGACTTGCCGCCCAGTTCGCCGAGATGAGGTTCGGTGAAGTTCCGTTTGCCCCTGATATCGAACAGAGCCTTGATTCCGTCGAAGTCGAAAAAGAAAGCGTCGCTGCGACTGCCGGCGAAGAACGTGTAGGCGCCGGACTTTACGATGTTGGGCCTGGGGCCGAACGAGACTTCCGCGTCGGCGATGATCTTCGTCCCCACCGCTTCGACCGAGCGCGACTCAGCGCCCTTTGCGACGAAGACGTTCACGGTCTGCTTGCCGTTTTGCGGCTTCGAAAAGACGTAGCTGAACGCGATGTCCGTCAGTAAATCAGCGTCGTTGTCGATGTTGAGGCGGTAGATCGCGTCGGGATGGAGCGCGTCGGCATTCGGATTCGCATTGAGGATGATCGCAGTCCGCGTCGGATCCGCGGGCGACTGGAACGCGTAGAGATCGCACAGGTCGAGTCGCTGGTCGCCGAGCGGCGGGCCGAGACTGAGTCCGGTAAAATGGTTCGACATTTTCTTTCTCCTTTGAAGATTAAAAATGCGATTGCGTCGCCGACAGAATCGTAACAAACGGCGGATTTAGTGTCGCCTCACTTTTATTGACGGCATCACAGCTTGTGTCCGAAGCCCGCGCCCATCTCGTATTCATTCGGACTCTCGATCATGCGCCCGCTCAGGATTCGCTCGAAGCCGAACGGCGTCAGGTCGACCGTCGTGCTGGCACCGGTCAGAATCAGCTCGGCCATCGACGCGCCAACCGCCGGCGCGGTCTTGAATCCCGTCCCGCTGAAACCCGCCGCGACGAACAGCCCCGCGACTCCCGGCACCGCGCCCATCACGGCCCGCGCGTCCGGGCTGACGTCGTAAATTCCGGCGTGGCCGCGCGAGTAGGGTGCTTCGGCCATCGCGGGAATCCTCGTCGCCAGCCGTTTGCGCACCGCCGCTACGAAGTCATCGTCGTTGCTCTCGCGAAAGTCGTCGGGATTCGCTTCCGCCTCGGGCTTCCATCCACCCAACCCGGCCAGCGTCAGGTCGTCGCCATGCGGCCGAAAGTAGCTGCCGGCGATCGTATCTATGTAGACGCAATGCGTACGCGCGGGCGGTCGCTTGAAGAATGCGATCTGAGCGCGCTCGCTCTTGATGCCGATTCTCACGCCCAACGGCGCGAGTAGCGCGTCAGTCCACGGTCCGGCCACGACGCACACCGCGTCAGCCTCGTAAATGCGTCCGGCGCCGTCTGCCACTCCCACGGCTCGTCCGCGGCGATTCACGATGCTCGCGACGAGTGTGTTCGTCGAGAACTGCGCGCCGTGACGTTTCGCTGCGGCCGCCAGCGACTCGGTCGTCGCGACTGGGTCGGCGTATCCGCTGTGCGGTTCGAACGCCGCGAGCGCGACATCATCGACGAACGCGTGTGGCTCGAGCTTGCGCAGTTCATCTGCGGTCGCAATCTCAGTATCGATGCCGACGCGCTGGAGCATCGCGACGTTCGCTCGCAGGCGAGCCGCGTTGCGCTCGTCAACCACGACCGCGAAGCCAGTCTCGACGAAACCGCATCGTCCGCCGACGATATCGCCCCAGTTGCGAAAATAGCGAAGGCTCTTCCAGGCCAGCTCGGCTTCCGGCGCGAACGTGTAGTGCATCCTGACCAGCGCGCCCGACCGTGCCGACATCCCGGCGCAAATTCCGCGTTTGTCGAACACAGACACGCGCGCGCCGGCCCGCGCAAGATGGAACGCGATCGAGCATCCGACCACGCCCGCGCCGACCACGGTTATGTTCGCGCTCGATGCCCTCTGTGTCACTTTTTCCGCCTGCCGGTGTAAGATAAGCTAATCGCCGCACTGGTGGCGAACACAACCGTCCATGCCTATTTATCTGGATCATAACGCGGGCGCGCCGCTTCGCGCAGAGGCTGCCGCCGCGATTTCGCGCCTGCTGGCCGATGGCGGCGGCAATCCCTCGTCGGTGCATCGCGCGGGCCAGCGCTCGCGCCGGCAGCTCGAGGCGGCGCGCGCGCAGGTTGCGGCGATCGTCGGCGCCCAGCCGCGGCAGATGGTGTTTACCAGCGGCGGCACCGAGTCGAACAACCTTGCGATCTTCGGCGCGATCACTGCCGCGTGGCGTCGCCGTAAAATTATTTCATCGGAGATCGAACATTCGTCGATCCTTGCGCCGATTGCGGAACTCGAGCGTCGCGGCTTCGAGGTGGTGCTAATCGCGCCCGACTCCGACGGACGAATCGATCCCGCGCGCGTGCTGGCCGCGATAGATAGCGAGACCGCGCTCGTCACGCTCGGACTTGCGAACTCAGAAGTCGGGACGATCCAGGAACTCGCGCCACTCGCATCCGGATGCGCCGCGAAGAACGCACTGTTTCACATAGATGCGGCGCAGGCGGTGGGCAGAATTCAGGTCCACGTCGCTGCCCTCGGATGCGATCTGATGACGCTCAGCGGTCACAAGCTTGGGGCGCCTGCGGGAATCGGCGCATTGTTCGTTCGCGAGTTTGCACGCATCGCGCCAGTTGCTTTTGGCGGCCCGCATGAAAACGGTATGCGGGCGGGCACGCCGAATCTGCTGGGTGCCGTGGCGTTCGGCGCCGCGTCCGAAGCCGCGATGAATGCGATCGCGACGGAGTCCGAACGCATCGGGTCACTGGCCGCGTCATTGTTGGTGCGTCTCCGCGAGGCGATTCCCGGCATCCGCCTGAACGGCCCTCTCGCCGGTCGGTTACCTAATACTCTCAACGTCACGTTTCCGGGCGTGCTTGGCGAGAGCATGCTGATTGCGCTCGATCTCGAAGGCGTCGAAGTTTCGATGGGCTCGGCGTGCGCGGCAGGAGCCGTGGAGCCGTCGCACGTGTTGCGTGCGATGGGCCGCAGCGTGGCGGACGCGCGCAGCTCGCTCAGAATCAGCCTCGGCTGGAACAACACGGCGCATGAAGTCGACGCCGTCGCGGAAATCATTCCAGCGGTGTGGCGGCGCGTCGCCGATGCCGAGCCTCTGTCGGAGGTGAGCGCGCGATGAAGCCGCGAGTGCTGGTTGCGATGTCGGGCGGGGTCGACAGCTCCGTCGCGGCGGCGCTTCTGCGCGAGCAGGGTTACGACGTCGTAGGCGTCGCGATGCGGCTTGCGCCCGAGCCGTCCGCGCCAGTGGCGTCTGCGCCAACCGCGAAGCGCCGCGGCACTTGCTGCTCGCATGACGACTTCGAAGATGCGCGCCGGGTGGCCGAGCGCATGGATTTTCCGTTTTACGTGATTGATTTGCGCGCCGATTTCGCCGCGCGCGTAGTCGATAACTTCGTCTCCGAATATCTCGGTGGCCGCACTCCGAATCCGTGCGTGATGTGCAATCGCGAGATCAAGTTCGATCGCTTGTGGAGCCGCGCGCGCGCACTGAATGCCGGCTATGTCGCGACCGGGCATTACGCGCGAATAGAGCAGGGCGCTGACGGCAGGTTTCATCTGCTGCGCGCGGCCGACGATACGAAGGATCAATCGTATTTTCTCTTCACGCTCGGGCAGGATGAACTCGCGCGAACGCTTTTTCCGCTTGGCGCGATGACCAAGATCGAAGTTCGCGCGCGCGCGCGCGCGTTGGGCCTTGCGACCGCGGACAAGCCCGAGAGCCAGGAGATCTGCTTCGTTCCCGACGGTGACTACGCGAGCTTTGTCGAGCGGCGGAGCGATCCCGCGCAACTCCGCCCCGGGTCGATCCTCGACAGCGACGGAAAGCGCCTCGCGGAGCACTCGGGCGTGCATCGATTCACCGTCGGACAGCGGCGCGGCCTCGGAATCGCCAGCGGCGAGCGGCTTTACGTCCGCGAGATTCGGGCCGAGTCGGGTGAGGTCGTGGCCGCGCGGCGCGAGGAACTCGATTCCGCCGGCCTGGTCGCGAATCGAGTCAGCCTGATCGATGAGTCCGTTGCGTCAGGCGGCGAGCTAAGCGTCGAAGTGAAGATTCGCTATCGGCATCGCGCGATCCCTGCCACGATGCGCGTCGATTCGGCGCGGCGCGCGGAGATTCGTTTCGCGTCGAGCGGTCCTGCGGTGACGCCGGGACAGGCCTGCGTCTTTTATCGTGGCGACGAAGTGCTCGGCGGCGGCTTTATCGAGTGCGCGATCGCGGGAGAGCGAGCGAACTGACGATGGCAACGCGCTTCGCAATCGCAACGCTCGGATGCAAGGTCAATCAATATGATTCGGCGATCATCGAGTCGCGGCTGAGCGCGCGCGGGATGGAGCGCCGCGAGTTCACCGAGCAGGCCGACGTCTATATCGTCAACACTTGCACGATTACGGATCGCGCCGACGCCGAGAGCCTGCGAATCGCGCGACGGGCGCGGCGGCTCAATCCGAAGGCGCGCGTGGTGATGACCGGATGCCTGGCGCAGGCGAGTCCCGACGCGCTCGCGAAGGCGGCGGAGGTCGACGCGGTGATCGGCTTGGGCAGGCTCGACGACCTCGAGCGCGCAGCGGCTTCGGGAGCCGGTGAACGCGTGATGGTCACGAACCTGCGCAAGGAGAAGGCGCCGATCGAGCTGGCCGCGGTCACGCTGGACGGCCACACGCGCGCGTTTCTGAAATTGCAGGAGGGCTGCGATCAGTTTTGCACTTTCTGCATCGTGCCATTCTCGCGCGGGACTTCGCGAAGCGTCGAGCCGCGCCGCGTGATGGCGGCGCTGGACGATCTCCATGCGCGGGGCTTCAAGGAAGTCGTTCTGACCGGGGTGCATCTTGGCGGCTACGGCAAGGACCTGGAGCCTCGGGTTGAGCTGGCTGACTTGCTCGAGATGATCGCGGAACGATGCCCGCTGGAGCGGGTGCGGATAAGCTCGCTCGATCCCGAAGAGCTGAGCGATCGGATCGTGGAAATAATTTCGGGCAGCGGAAAATTCTGCCCGCATTTGCATCTGCCGTTGCAGTCGGGCGACGACGAAACTCTAATGCGGATGCGGCGCCGTTATGAGCGCGATTATTTTCGCGATCGCGTCGAGCGCGTTTTGCGCGCGTGGCCCGACGCCGCGATCGGCACCGATCTGATTGTGGGCTTTCCGGGCGAGACGGGCGCACATTTCGAGTCGTACTTTAACTTTGTCGAATCGATGCCGCTTGCGTATTTTCACGTGTTTCCGTATTCGGTCAGGGCTGGAACCACGGCGGCGAAGTTTTCCGGGCGGGTTGGGCCAGCTGCGATCAAGCGGCGCGCGGCGCTGATGCGCGAACTGGGCGAGCGCAAGCGGGTTGAATTCGCCCGGCGCTTCGTGGGAACAAAACTTAAGGTATTACTTGAAGAGCGCGGGCCCGCGGGCGAACTGCGCGGTTACAGCCGCAACTACGTGCGGGTATCGACGCAGGGGCCCGACGAATTGACGAATCGCGAAGTCGAGGTGGAGGCATCAACCGTTGAAGGCGCCCAACTGGTTGGGGAGATTGTTCGGCCGCCGGCGGACCGAGCCGCCTGCGTCAGGACCTCCTGAAAGTCACCGCTCCAAACTCGAGCTTACGCTCGGTTATTCGTTCGTGCGGGCGGAACTGCTCGAAACCGCGCTGACGCATCCGAGCGCGGCGGTCGGCAGCGACGCGCATTACGAGCGGCTCGAGTTTCTTGGCGACGCGGTGCTCGATCTTGCGATCGCGGACCTGCTGATGCGCAAGTTTCCGACGGCCAAGGAAGGCCCGTTGTCCAAGCAGCGTGCGTCGATCGTGAACGCGCGCACCCTGGCCCTGAAGGCGCAGGCGATTGAATTGAACGAGATGATGCGGCTGGGAAAAGGCGAAGAAAAAAGCGGCGGGCGCGAGAAGACCTCGATTCTGGCCGCCGTGTTCGAGGCGGTGATCGGCGCGATCTATACCGACGGCGGACTCGTGCCGGCGCAGCAGGTGGTCGAGCGCCTGTTCACCGGCGATATCGGCGGACCGTCCGCGGAACGAGACTACAAAACCGAATTGCAGGAAATCGCGTACCGGCAATTTCGCACGCAGCCAGTGTACGAGTTGATCGCGACCGAGGGCCCCGATCACGCCAAGCGTTTCACGACTCGAATAAAAATTGCGGGGCGCGATCTCGGCGTGGCCGAGGGCGGCAGCAAGAAGCAGAGCGAGCAGGCGGCCGCGCGCCTCGCCCTGGGCCGGATAGAAGAAGAGCGCGGTGAGCGCCATGGGTGAGCATCGCGCGGGCTTCGTCGCGGTCGCCGGCCGCACCAACGTCGGCAAATCTACACTGGTGAACCGGCTGGTGGGGCACAAGGTCGCGATCGTCACGCCGCGTCCTCAGACTACGCGGCGGCGAATCCTCGGCATCCGCAGCGACGCCGACGCGCAGATCCTGCTGATCGACACGCCCGGACTTCACGAGGCGAAGAAGCAACTGAATCAGCGCATGGTGCAGACGGCGCGCCGCGCGATCGCGGAAGGCGAAGTCATTCTGGCCGTGGTGGAAGCCGGCGATCGCCTGAACCCGGGAGATCGCGCGGTGCTGGTCGATATTCGCGCGCTTGGCCGTCCGACGGTGGTTGCGATCAACAAAGTGGATCGAATCCCGCGCGCGCAATTGCTGCCCCTGATCGAGGAAATCAACCAGGGATTTCCCGGCGCCGAGATCGTGCCGGTCAGCGCGCTTACCGGCGAAAACGCCGGCGAGTTGTTGGCGACGCTCAAACGGATGCTCCCGGAGAGCCCGGCGCTGATGTCGCCGGATGAATACACCGATCAAACCGAACGGATGATCGCGGAAGAAATCGTGCGCGAGAAAATTTTTCTGAAAATGCGCCAGGAGATTCCATTCTCGACCGCCGTCAAGGTCGAAAAGTTCGAGGACGACGCGGAGCGCAAGCTCAAGCGGATTGGCGCGACGGTGGTCGTCGATCGCGAGTCGCACAAAGGCACGCTGATTGGCGCGGGCGGCCGCACGCTGAAAGAAATCGGCACGGCGGCGCGTCTCGAGCTCGAGGAAATTCTCGGCGCGAACGTGTTTCTGGAAGTTGTCGTGAAAGTCGAGCGCGACTGGACGCGCGATCCGCGCAAGCTCGCGGAGTTTGGATTGTGACGAAGCCGCGCGGTGGGTCTAGCGCCGAGGCGCGGCGGATTGCGGCCGAGGGGTTGCCGGCGGTGGTGCTGGTTGGCCGCGCGAACGCGGGCAAGTCGACGCTGTTCAATCGAATCGCAAAAGGCGGGCGCGCGATCACCAGCGCGACTCCCGGAACGACTCGCGATCTGAATTTCGCCCGCGCGAAGTACGGCGACCGCGAATTCGTCGTGGTCGACAGCGGCGGACTGGAGCTGGGCGGGCACGAACGGATGACGGAACGGATTGTCAGCGAGGCGCTGGCCGCCGTGGGCGTCGCCGACGTGGTGGTCTTCATGTTCGACGGAAGAGGCGGGCTGAGCGAAGCCGACGCCGAGGCGCTCGCGCTGGTGCGCGAAACGGGATGCCCGCTGATCATGGCGGTCAACAAGATCGATCGGCCGGGGCAGGAGGCCGAGGCCTCAGAGTTCTACGCGCTGGGCGGCGACGAACTTTTTTTCATCTCGGCGGCACACGGGCGCGGAGTCGACGAGCTGCTCGATCAAGTGGTCGCGCGGCTGCCTGAGCGCGAAAGCGCCGCGGCCGCATCGCCAGACTTGCGCCTCGCACTGATCGGCCGGCCCAACGTCGGGAAGTCGTCGTTGCTCAATCGCCTGTCGGGATTCGAGCGCGCGATCGTGGATGACACTCCCGGCACGACGCGCGATCCGGTGGACGTGCGGTCGTCGGCGGATGGCCGGGAGGTGCTGCTGATCGACACCGCCGGAATCCGCAGGCCGCCGCGCGTCGAAGGCGAACTGGAGCATCATTCGGTGGGCCGCGCGATCGAAACGATTCGGCGCGCCAACGTTGTGCTGCTGGTGATCGACGCGAGCGAGGGAATCACCGACCAGGACGCGCGGCTGGCGCGGCTGGCGGACAGCAGCGATCGCGCGATGGTGATCGTGTGCAACAAGTGGGACGTCGCGGCGAAGGCCGGGCGCAAGGTGGCGGCATTCGTCCGCGACGCGCACGAGCGCTATCCGTTCCTCGAGTACGCGTCGATGGTGTTCACGTCGGCGGTGACCGGTGACGGTGTGGAGGGCATCATTCCGGCGGCGACACAGGCGGGAGATTCGTGGCGCGCGGTGTTTCAGACGTCGCGGCTGAATCGAACGCTGGCCGAGGCGACGGCCGCGATGGATCCGCCGCAGGTGGATAGACGGCGATTGAACCTGATGTACGTGACGCAGGTCGGCAGCGCGCCGCCGCGGCTCAGATTTTTCACAAACGTCGAACGCGGCATCCCGGCGCATTACGTGCGCTTCCTCGAAACGCGATTTCGAAAATCGCTTGCGCTGGTCGGCACGCCGCTGCGGTTGGATTTTCGGCGCACGGGACGCTCGTGGGTGCAGGGTAGTCCGCCGGCGCGCCCGCGCGGCAAGGATCGCAAGCGGCCGGCGCCGCGAATCAAACCGGCGCGCGCGTAGAGCAGGGGCTTGTGGAGCGCCGAGCGCGACGGCATTTCGTATGCCGCGCGGCGTCCGCTATATTTCAATATACAGTGATCCTGATTTTAGATTTCGGCAGCCAGTACACGCAGCTGATCGCACGCCGCGTGCGCGAGGCCGACGTGTATTGCGAAATCCACCCGTTCAACTTCGCGCCGGAAAAAATTCGCGCGATGAATCCGCGCGGGATAATTCTTTCGGGCGGGCCGGCCAGCCTGTACGAGGAGAACGCCCCGGATATCGCCGACGAGGTGCTCAATCTCGGCTGCCCGGTGCTCGGGATCTGCTACGGGCTGTACGTGATCGCGCAACACGTGGGCGCGCGCAGCGTGGGCTCGCGACAGCGCGAGTATGGACCCGCGACGCTGGTGATAGACGGCGACGACGTGCTGTTCGAAGGGCTGAGCGGGCGGGAGCATCGCGTCTGGATGAGTCACGGCGACCGGGTCGAGGCGATTCCGGGCGCGTTGTGCGCGATCGCGCATAGCGACAACTCGCCGTATGCGGCGTTCAAGAGCCGCGACGGGCGCGTGCGCGGAATCCAGTTTCATCCGGAGGTCGTGCACACGCCGTGCGGCACGCAGGTGCTCCGCAATTTCGTCCTGAAAATCTGCGGCGAGCGCGGCGACTGGACGATGGCAAATTTCGTCGAGACGAAGCTCGCGGAGATTCGCAAACAGGTCGGGCCGAGCGACAAGGTGCTGATGGGACTGTCAGGCGGCGTCGATTCTTCGGTGGCGGCCGCGCTGATACATCGCGCGATCGGCTCGCGGCTGCATTGCGTGTTCGTCGATACGGGACTGCTGCGCGCCGGCGAGCGCGAGCGGATGGAGAATGCGTTCGCGGGCCAGCTCGGGATCGAGCTCGAGGTGACGGATGCGTCCGAGGCTTTCCTGTCGCGGCTGGCGGGCGTGCTGGATCCCGAGCAGAAGCGGCGCATCATCGGGCATACGTTCATCGACGTGTTCGAATCCGAGGAAGTCGTGCGCGGCGCGAAATTTCTCGGCCAGGGAACGCTCTACCCGGACGTGATCGAATCGGTGTCGTTCAAAGGTCCGTCGGCGGTGATCAAGAGCCATCATAATGTAGGCGGACTGCCCGAGCGGATGCGGCTGGAACTGGTCGAGCCGTTGCGCGAATTGTTCAAGGATGAAGTGCGCGAAGTGGGACGGCAGCTCGGGCTGTCGGCGGAGGTCGTCGAGCGGGAACCGTTCCCCGGCCCCGGGCTGGCGGTGAGAATCGTCGGCGAGGTCACGCGCGATCGGCTCGATCTGCTGCGGCGCGCGGACGCGATCGTGATGGAAGAAACCGCCGCCGCCGGTTTCGGACTCAAACTGTGGCAGGCGTTCGCGGTGCTGCTGCCGCTCAAGACGGTCGGCGTGATGGGCGATGGGCGCAGTTACGAAAGCGTGATCGCGATTCGCGCGGTCGAGTCGATGGACGGGATGACGGCGGATTGGGCGCGGCTGGACCCGGCGTTCCTCGCGCGCGTGTCGAGCCGAATCACCAACGAGGTCAAGGGCGTCAACCGCGTCGTTTACGACATCACGTCGAAGCCGCCGGCGACGATCGAGTGGGAATGACGTGACGGTTCGCACGCGTTTCGCACCGAGTCCGACCGGCTCGCTGCATATCGGTAACGTTCGCTCGGGGCTGTTCGCCTACCTGTACGCGCGGCACAACCACGGGCAGTTCATCTTGCGCATCGACGATACGGATCGCGAGCGCTCGACGAAGCAGTCGCTCGACGAAATCCTCACCGACTTGAAATGGCTCGGGATGGAGTGGGACGAAGGTCCGCCCGACGCGGAATACTTTCAGACCAACCGGGTCGCGCGGCATCGCGAGGCTGCGCTTAAATTATTGCGCGAGCGAAAAGCGTATCCATGCTACTGCTCGGCGGAAGAACTCGACGCCAAGCGCAAGCAGGCCGAGCGCGAGCGTCGCAGGCCGGTTTACGATCGCAAGTGTCGCGGCCTCGACTTTCCCTCAGACTTGCAGCTGCCCGAGAAAGGCGCGGGGCGCAACTACACGATTCGTTTCGCGATGCCGCTGGACGGCGAGACGGTCGTCGATGACCTGGTGAAGGGCCGGATGGTCTTTCAGAACAGCGAGCTCGACGACTTTATCATCGTGCGTTCGGACGGCTCGCCGATTTACAACTTCGCGAGCATCCTCGACGACGTCGACATGCGCATCACGCATATCGTTCGCGGCGACGATCATGTGTCGAATACGCCGCGGCAGATGCAGATGGCGTACGCGCTCGGGTTCACGCCGCCGGCGTTTGCACATCTGCCGCAGGTGCTCGGGCCGGACGGATCGCCGCTCTCGAAGCGTCACGGGGCGACTTCGGTCGTCGCGTATCGCGAGAACGGCTATTTTCCGGAGGCGATGCTGAACTACCTGGCGCGCCTTGGATGGTCGCATGGCGATCAGGAAATTTTCTCGAAGGATGAACTGACCGATTTTTTCGGATTCGACGCATGCGGGAAATCGGCCGGCGTGTTCAACGCCGAAAAATTGCTTTGGCTCAATTTCCACTATCTGAAGGAACGGCCGATCGCGAAGCTGGTGGCCGAGGTCAAGCCGTTCATCGCCAAGCGTGGATGGCCGATTCCCGGCGATGACGCGTGGCTCGAAAACGCGGTCACGACGCTGCACGAGCGCGCCAAGACGCTGGTCGAGTTGGCGGACTTCGCGTCGTTTTACCTCAAGGACGACATCGAGATCGATTTGAAAGCGGCGACGAAATTCCTGAAGCCGGAAATCGCTGCACCGCTGCGCGAACTGGCGGCCGAGCTCGAGGCGCACGAGGGCGAGGTGTCCGAGGCGTCGGTGCGGGCGGTGTTCGAATCGGTCCTGGCGAGATTCAACTTCAAGCTCGGGCAACTGGCGCAGCCGGTCCGCGTCGCACTTACCGGCGGCACCGTCAGTCCCGGGATTTACGAGGTGATTGCGGTGCTCGGCAAGCGTCGCACGGTCGATCGCCTGAACGCCGCCGTCAAACGAATCCCGACGTCCGCCTAACTGATCACTTCGCGCTGACGGGCGGCAGCACCAGGATTTGCCCGTTCATCTCCGGCTGATGCACCGTGCAGTAGAAGTTGAAGATTCCGTCCTTGTGAAACGTGAATATGTACGACGTCTTGGTAAGCGGCGCGAGCTTCAAATGCATCAGGGCAGTTGAGTCGGGCGCGGCGAGCATGAAGTCGTGCTCGTCGTCGGGCTGCAGATTCCAAAACGTGAGCATCGTCGGCACTTCGCGACGAATCGCCATGAACGTCGGCGACCACGCGTAAACCTCGCCGAATTTCGCAACCGTCTCCTTCGGCCCCGTCTCCTTGACGGCGACCGCCTCGGTCAAAACGATCACCTCAGCTTCGGGCGTGCCCTCCTTTGTGACGGAAACGATCTTCGACGCGGCTGCATCCGGCAGGTAAAAGTTCTTGTCCATCGCGGGCATGGGCGCGGCACTCGCGACGACATTCAGCATCGGCAATATTGCCAGCGCCGTCGTTAGAACTCGCCGCGAAAACCCGCGCGGCACTTCCCAGTTACTCATCCAAATAGTACCTTTGTAAGCATGAGTGTACTTGTACCATACGTAGTCGAGCAGACCGGCCGCGGCGAGCGTTCTTACGACATCTATTCGCGACTGCTCAAGGATCGGATCGTGTTCCTGGGCGGCACCGTGACAGACGATCTTGCCAACCTGGTCACCGCGCAACTCCTGTTTCTCGAGTCCGAGGATCCGGAGCGCGAAATTAATATGTACATCAACTCACCGGGCGGCTCGGTCACCGCGGGCCTGGCCATTTATGACACGATGCAATTCGTGAAGCCTCCCGTGTCGACGCTATGCGTTGGGCAAGCCGCCAGCATGGGATCTCTCCTGTTGGCTGCAGGAGCCAAGGGACGGCGATACGCGCTGCCGCATTCGCGGATATTGATCCACCAGGTGTCTGGCGGCTTCGAGGGACAGGCTAGCGATATCGAGATTCACGCGCGCGAGGCTTTGCGTCTTCGCGAAATCCTGAACGAAATCCTTGCGCATCACACCGGCCAGAACGTCAAGAAAATCGAGAAGGACACCGACCGCGACAACTTCATGTCCGCGGCGCAGGCGGTCGAGTACGGACTTATCGACGAAGTGATTTCCGGACGGCCAGTCAAGGCCTCGCTGTAGCCTGAGCGCGGACCTGCGCTCGTCCTTGGACGCGGCGAGCGCACGATGCTCCAGTATTGGTTCCTGCTTCCGGTCGGCGTCGCGATCGGCGCGCTGGTGATGTCCGCGGGCGTATCGGGCGCGGCACTTTGGGTCCCCGTATATTTGTTGTGGCTCAAGCTCGACGCGCCAATCGCGTTTTGGCTCGGTCTGCTCACGATGCTGTTCGGATTCGGCAGCGGCGTGATTCGCAACTTTCGCGACGGCACGTTCGACGGCGTCATGGTCCGCCGCTACCTACTTATTGCGATGCCCGCGGCGCTCGCAGGCGGATGGGCTTCGGCGCTGATTAATCAATCTTTGATCGTTGCGCTCTTCGGCGCGTTTCTCATCGTATACGCGATATTGATCGCCGGCCGCGCGCTAGGCATGCGCGTCGACGAGGATCGACACGACCGCGTCCCAATATCAATCGCGTTGTTGGGAGGCGCGCTGACCGGGCTCATCTCGATTGGCATCGGAATCCTGGCGATGCCGTCAGTTCTGCGTCATCGCTCGAGCCGTTCGCCGGGTGCGGCGATTGGCTCACTCGTCATGATTATCTTTTTCACCAGCCTCGCCGCGACGATTGGCCGAATGCGTCCATCGCTCCTGTCCGAGCTGAGGCGCGACTCGTCGCAGATACTCGCGATCGCGATCTGGGCGGTGCCCGGGGTCGTCGCCGGCGGGCAGATCGGCCCGCGCCTCGCACAGGCGCTGCCCTCGGAGCGCCACGCGCGCCTCTATTTCAGCGCCGTCCTGCTGCTCGTCGGTATGCTGACGCTGGCTCGTGCAGCCGCCGTCCGCTAAAGCATCGGACCGTCGGTTCCGAGCATCGCGCGCCTTATCAGCTTGATCGGAACCGCGCCCTGTTTGAGAAACGCGTCGTGAAATTTGCCGAGGTCGAATGCGGCGCCCTGCTGCTTGCGGACGTCCTCGCGCAATTTCAAAATCATCAGCTTGCCCAGTTGATAGCGCAGGTAGCCGGGGTCGCCGGTGCCTCGCAGCGCCTCGACCATCGCGTTATGGGGCGTCTGGTAGGCGTTGTCTTCGAAAAATTTCTCGGCCTGATCCACCGTCATTCCCTGAGTATGCATTCTGATGCCGACCAGGTATCGGCACGCGCGCATCAGCGCGTCCTGCAACTGCGCAAGGCGGTACTTCGGATCGCCGTCATGCAAGCCCTCGTCGATCATCATCTGCTCACAGTACAGCGCCCAACCTTCGATGTCCGCGCCCGAGCCAAAAACCAGGCGAACAACATCCGGGTTCGACCGGTTGTTGAGGAACTGCACGTAATGCCCGGGAAAAACTTCGTGTACCGAAGTGTTTGAAATATTTGGCGCCGAATAGAATGCGAGCAGCTGTTCCTGCTTGGCGGCAGGCCACGACGGATCGGGAAGCGTCATGTAGTAAAACGCCTCGCTCGTTTTTTCGAATGGCCCCGGCGAATCCATCGACGCGAAGGTCGTTGCGCGCGCGTACGGCGGGGTCTCGCGCACCATCGGCAGCACGTCCGACGGGACGGTGGCGATATGATGCGCGACGACATAGGCGCGAATGCTCGCGAGTCCGGCGGCGACGGTGGGCAAGACCTGATTCGTGTCCGGATGGACCCGGCTGAGCGACTCAATCACTTCGGCCGGCGAATGATTCGGATCGACGAGCGCCGCGGTCTTCTGAAATTCATCGCGCAACCGCGCCAACTCTTTGACACCGACCTGCTCGAGCTGATCGAGCGGAATATCGACCATGTCACCGTCGTTGAGCATCCGCCGATACGCGTCGGCGCCGATCGCGTAGTCGCCCGCCGCCTTTGGCATCAGGTCGCTCTTGAGCCAATCAGCGTAGTCCTGAATCGCCGCGACCAGCTTTGAATTCGCCGCTGCGAACGCGCGCTTGTCGGGACTATCGGCGACCTTCGCGAATGCGAGCGGCACGTCATTGTTGAAAAACGCGATCGTCGCCGGCATTTGTTGCAGCTCGATATCGACGAAGACCTTGGGCGTTAGCGCAGGCTTCAGATTGCGGCGCGCCGCGTCGAGATTGCCGAGCGCGGCAATTTCGCGCGCCGTCACCGACCGCATCCGGGCCTCGGCGGGCGCGAACTCGCGCTTGATCAGGCTGTTGATCGACGAGGTGGGCAGGTACATTCCAGGATCGCGCTGGTAGCTGCGGACTTGCTCCGTCCACAGAAGCTCGCCGTCCGCATGCGCCATCAGCCATTCGCGATCCGCCTCATTGGCCGGCGAGAGCGATTTCGGATCGTCGGCGCTGAACGATGCGATCCATTTCCTGGCGTGGCTGATGACCTCGTCGATACCGGTTGCGCTCAGATCGTCGACTCGAGCGTCGAAGCGATGGTCTCCGAGATGCGTCGCGCGCTCGGGATAGAGCCGCATCTCGGCTTCGACAAACTGCGCGACTTGCGATCTGAAGGCCCGGTCGGCCGGCGACGTTTGCGCAATCGCCGGCGAAGCAATCGATATAAGGAGAGCGATCGCGCCTGCTATCTTCATCGAGAGCGCGGCGCTACTTCAGCGTGTCGGCGAACAACTGCGTCAGCTTTTCGAACGCGCGCTCCGCCTGCGGCTGGTTGTAGACCGGAGCGTCCGACGTCGTCCAACCATGAAACGCGCCTTCGTACACTTCGCTTTCGTATTTTCCACCCCACGCGGCCAGCGCGCGATCGAACTTCTCGATCGCTTCTTTAGTCATGCTGCGGTCGTTGGTCGCGTGCCCGAAATAAAGCCGCGCCTTGATGCGCGGCAGGACAAGATGTGGGCTCGTCGGCTCATCGGTATAGAGACCGCCGCCGTGAAACGAAGCAACAGCGGCGACCTTGCCAGGCGTGGCGGCGGCAGTGCGCATCGCAAACGAGCCCGTGAAGCAGTAGCCGACGACGCCGATCGATCCCGCGCTCACGCCGTCCCGAGCCGCGAGAAAATTGACGTAGGCCGTCGCGTCGCGCTCGACGGCGTCCGGCGTGAGCGGCGCACGCAGCTCGCCGAACCGTTGCATCGTGCGCGGGTCTCCCATGCCAATCTTGACGTCGATAACCGGCGGCTTGGTCGTGCGATAGAAAACGTTGGGCATCAGCACGGTGTAGCCCTTCTCGGCGAGCCGCTTCGCCATCTCGCGATGCGACGGGCGGATGCCGCCGATGTCGGTCAAATGGATGACGCCGGGAAATCGCCGCTCGCCTTCCGCCCGATAGAGAACACCGTCGGCCGTCCCGTCAGTCGTGCGAATCTCGATTGCTTTCTCGATCATTGTTGCCTCCTGCAAGCTCCGGCGCCGAATTGTTCTGTGGTGCGCCGAACCCGATCCATATACCACAGACGGGTAATTCACGGCGCTATTGACTGGCAGGGTCTATTCCAAACAGTTTTGATCTAATGCCCAACCGGATTCATCAGTTCTATGCGGTGGCTTTCGAGGAGAATTTTTCGCTTCGCCAGATTGCCCCCGCTTTTCCCGAGGCGAGAATAACGCCGCTTGAGCTGTTCGTGCCTGTCGACACCGATGGCGGCTTATATTTTTTCCCCTTCGGCGCCGTCGTCTCGCACGATGTTCCGACCGAGCATCGCGAGCGCGTGTTCGCGCGCCTCACCCAGGTCCTGCCCAAGCTCACCACGCGGATAATTCGCGAGGACTATTCCGTCGAGGAGGACCTGTCCGCGCCGATCGGTATTTCAGCCGGGAAGCTGCGCGTCGACAAGCTCACTCCCCAACGCGCGGGAATCGTGGCGCTGACGGTCGCCCAGAGCGCCGCGATGGAGTACTACGAGCGCATCGTGGAGAGCCTGTTCGCGCGGACGGCGGAGTTGGTCGATCGGATGGCGACGCGCGGTACCGTGCCATATCGCATTACTCCCCTGCATCGCTTCATCGGCGAGGCAATTTCGTCACGTACCGAAGTCCTCGCCGTGCTCCATCTGCTCGACAAGCCCGACGCCGCGTGGGAAGACCCCGCGATGGACCTCATCTACGACGATCTTCGCGATGAATTCGATCTGGTCGATCGTTACGCGGCGCTCACCAGCAAACTGCAAAGCATCCAGGATTCGCTGGTGCTGGTGCTGGACGTCGCGCGCGACCGCCGCCTGGTACTGCTCGAAGTTATCGTCGTGCTGTTGATTTTGCTGGAAATAATCCTTGGCATCATTCACTTCACATCTTGAGTGGTTTCGCCGCCGCGAATTAATATTATAGAAACACTGATCTGGTAGTTTTCCTCATCACGCGAACTCTAACCTCGCGCTAGCGCGACCGCGCGCCTGCATTATTGGGGGCATGTGATGTCAGACGAAACTCCACAGCGCAAAAATATTGAAACCGCCGGCGACCGCGGCGCCGTCGCATACGAAAAGGGTATCGACACCGGACTTCTGCTGCCGGTGCAGTACGCCGACTTGATCAGGCGCAATCACGTTATCGAGGGCGAACTGAAACTGCTGCTGGCGGTGCTCGAAGACGCGATTCGATGCTACCTGCGAAACGTCAACGCCAGGGACGGGGAGCGCCGCCGCGATTTCGTCGAGGTCAGAAACTGGTTCGAGGCCGGCGGCCGCGCTGGCGCCGCGCGCCCGGATATTTTCAGCTTCGACAATCTCTGCGCGGCGCTCGGCATCGAGCCGCGATACCTGCTCGAGCGCCTGCGCATTCTCACGATCGGCGATCTGCCGTCGCGCCGTTACCAGATGCGCCGGCATCGCCCGCTGTCCAGCCTCCGGCATTCAAACGGCGTGCGCGAGTCCGCTCCCGCCCGCTCCCACGGCTTGTGACGAGAGCTTGTCAGTTCGGTCCGAACTGCCATCGCGTCGCGCTGCCTTGAAATTCGCCGGGCGTGGCGTCGACCGCGATCACCTTGCGCGGACGCACGGCGAAAATCGGCCCCATGTCGAGCACGGTCTCAGGCTTCAGATCCCACTGATACTTGGGATTGTAGGCCTCGACGAAGCGCCGGATCGTCGTCGCATCCGTAATCTTCCCGGCGACGCCTTCGAGCGAGACCGCCTGCGTGCCGTCTTCAGGGCATACGACGCAATTTGGATTCGCCGCCAGGTTGCGCGCCTTGCGCGACTTCGCACCGCTGCTGAAGTAGAACGCGTCGTCGAGCCAGATACCCCAGACCGGCACGCAATGCGGCCGGCCGTCTGGGCACGTCGTCGCGACCCAGTAGTTGCGCGACGTCGTCAGGCGCTCGACGGCCCACTCCCACGGCAACAGCCCGCGGCCGGCGGTCGCGTCGAGAATTCCGTAACCCGGCATGCAAGGCCGGCTAGCTTTTGGCGTCGCAAGCTTGGTGGTCATGCCGGCTACGATCTCATCGGATGATCGTCGCACGCAACTGTCCAGGAGTCTAAAAAAGTTTGCGGAGTCTAAAAAATCGAAAAAATTTGCGCGAGACGCGAGGCTAGAGCAATCGCGGGACTTATCCCGCATGCTCCAGCCTGGTCCCGCGCTCGCGCAAAAGTGAAAGACCAAAAGACCAAAATACCGAAAGACCGGAAACGAAAACGGACTAACTCTCGTTAGTCACGCCATCGCACCCAGTCATGATGATGTTCGCGGACCCATTCCGGATGACGTTCGTACCACCAACCGCGGTCATGCCAGACGTGAGCTTCGTCATAGTCGCCGTCGTAGGTGCGCCACTCCGGGTACACCGTTACCCATTCCGGATGATGGACGTAGATCCAGCCCGGATGATTGTCATGCCACCAGTGCGCGTCGTGCCATTCATGATGTTCGTCCCAGTCGCCATAGTGGTCCGCATGCGCAACCACCGGCGCCGCCGCAAACAGCGCGGTCAGCGCGGCGGCGGTGAATAGTGTTCGAAGTTTCATTCCTGGTACCTCCTGGAAAGACAAAAGTGGTCGGTGGGGAAAATACCTCACACGAATGAGTACGAAGCATCGATAATGCCAGTTTCAGGAGGAGAGAAAACCACGAAAAATCAGCTATCTTTGCGGGCAATCAGCGGCAATTCGCGGACAGTCTCTGCAAAATCTACGGAGTAGACGGCCGGCTGAATACAGTCAAGTTTTGCTAGATCAATCAAGGCTACTCGGCTGAACGATCTCAACAGCAAGAACTGGTTGGTAACCTCTACATAACGACAAAACACTCCTTGTCCTTGCGAAATCCTTGGATTCCACCGTCTTGTGAGACTTTTATGCCCACACCCAACTCGGCCAGAGCCCGGGCAGCAGCGAGGCGACCGCCGCCAGTGCTACCGCCATCGATTCTGAGAATAGCGCCGACAGCCAGTATACGCCCATCGTTGCTCAATACGGTGGCACCATCGATTGCAAGCAACTCTTGGCGAAGTCGGCGATCAAGCCTCTGAAAAGGCTCGCCCTTGATCATTTTGGCAATGGCCTTTGCTTTTACAGATACCGCCGGATTCAGATGATCCTCCGCTTTCGGCACCAGCGTCTTGACCCTGGCTGCGTGCGTGCTTGTTATCAAACCGATACAGGCCCCAGTCCTTGCAAACGAGGCGTCTAGGCAACTTTCATAGACCGCCTGCCGAAGTTCTAGGTTTTGCGGCCCTCCCATTTGAGCGGAAATCCATTCGTGCGTAAGGAAGTGCCAGCGGCCGGAGCGACGCGCGAATAGCAACTTGCCGTCCTTCAAAATCAGAATTTCGCCCAATCGGTTCAGGACGAGAGCCACTTTTCCTTCGCGAGCCCATTCCGCCATCGCACCCTGACGATAAGGGGCGAACTGAGGCCCTGCGTTGGGTCGTTCCAAAGCTTGGTAGCTAACTAAGCGGCCCTGCGAGTCAAAGGAAAGCAGTGTGTCAAAACCGTTGCTCACAACTGAACTAAAATCCTCGTCCGAGATCTCAGCGATCGTAGGCCCACTACCGATCTCGTTAGGTGCAAACCCTACCGCTGCCGTAATTGGTTTCCCTTCGTATAGTCTTGTCGCTCATAGTGCGAGTTGGTCCACCGCTGCCAACAAAATGGGCTCTGGCAATCCCCCAATTGCCTTTACGATGACCCGACGCTCAAAGGTCGAAAGTAAGTCTGCTTTGTAGGTCGATGATAGTCCGTCTCTGAGGTCGCCCACCACTTTTACGAACGCATCAACCACATTTTTTTCGGTAACGCCGCTGGTGTTGTCTTGGCTAAATGCCTGACTGCGCTGAATCACAAGGCGATACGGATCGGTTGTCGCGACTTTGAACCTAATGTGGCATGGGTCAGCGAAAGCTACACATTGCTGAGCTCCATTGGATACTACTGATTCCGGAAGCAGAGTTGCCCGAGAGAAGAGAGGGACAAGATGCTTTTCGGCTATTTCTCTGAGTTCCGGTTCTGTCAAGGTTGACACCGTTGGGCAGCTTGACTTTCAAATTGGTGGGCAGGGAGTGAATCGAACACTCGACACAAGGATTTTCAGTCCTTTGCTCTACCGACTGAGCTACCTGCCCACCGTGCTTCGACGCGTTCGCGATGAGGCGAACCTTCATTCGTACCGATGATTGCCGCGCCGTGCAACGCCTTGTTTATCGCTTGAGCGCCGCCACTCGCGACTCGACGAAATCGATCACCTTGCCTTCCAGGTTCGCGCCGTCGAGCCGGTCGATCTCCTGCACCCCGGTCGGGCTCGTCACGTTCACCTCGGTAAGGTAGTCGCCGATGATGTCGAGGCCGACAAAGTACAGGCCGTCGCGCACGAGGCGCGGCTTCAGCATCGCGCAGATGTCGCGATCGCGCGCCGTCACCGGCGCCTTCACGCAATTGCCGCCGACGTGGATATTGCCGCGATTCTCGTCGTCGCGCGGCACCCGCAGCATGCATCCCAGCGGCTCCCCGTCGAGCACGATCAGCCGCTTGTCGCCCGTGCGCGCCTCGGCGAGATAGCGCTGCGCCATGATTGGCCGCGACTCGTACTGCGTCACCGTCTCGAGAATCGCGCCGAGGTTGCGATCTTTCGTGGTGACCAGGAACACGCCTTCGCCGCCGTGTCCGTCCAGCGGCTTCACGATCATCTCGCCACCCTGCTCGTCAAGAAACGTCTTCAGCCGTGAGATTTCATAGGTCACCAGCGTCGGCGGAATCGCGTCGGGGAAATTCAGCGCGTAGAGCTTCTCGTTGGCCTCGCGCAGTCCCGCCGGATTGTTGAGCACGAGCGTGCGATCGCTGTCGGCCAGGCTGAGCAGCATCGTCGCGTAGAGATAAGCCGCATCGGCGGGTGGATCCTTGCGCATGAAGACCGCATCGAAGGTCTCCAGCGGATACTCTTCCCCCTCGTCGAGAAATTTGTAGTGAGGATTTCCGCGCCGCGTCAACTCGCATCGCCGCGCCCGCGCGATGACCTGCGGGCCGCGCGCGTGGAGGTCGCGGATGCCGAGAAAATATATTTCGTGGCCGCGAAACTGCGCCTCGAGCATGAACACGAAGGTCGTGTCCTTGTCGACCAGCACCCGCTCGAGCGGATCCATGATGAATGCGAACTTGCGCGCCATCGTCTTATTTCGTTTCGCCGTCTTCGGTTGTCCTTTGCCCATCGTCAAGTAACCCCGCCGCTATACTGACCGCTGCCAGAGCCGCTGTCTCGCTCCTGAGGCGATTTGGCCCGAGTCCCGCCGCGACGAATCCGGCCTTCGCGGCCCGCGCGCGCTCGTCGTCGTCGAAATCGCCCTCCGGTCCAATCGCTATCAATATCGCACGCGGATGCACGCGTCGAATCACATCGCCGAGCCGTTCGCCGCCTTGCGCGCAGATTACGGCGAGCGTTTCGGGCGGCACGCCGCGAATAAGGTCGTCGACGCCGATTGGCGCGCGCACTTCCATCGCGAGCGCGGACTGGCTCTGCTTGGCGGCGGCGAGTGCGAGCCTTCCCCATCGCGTGAGCCGCTCCGCGCCGGGCGAACGGACCAATCCGCGCGCGCAGACTATAGGCCATAGCTCCGACGCGCCCAACTCGGCGGCCTTCTCGACGACGAAGTCCATCCGCGGACCTTTGACGATCGCCGCGGCCAGGATGATTCGAGGTCGAGACGGCGACGATGACGAAGATTCGACGCGAATCACAGCGCGCTCGTGCTCGTAACGCTCGATTGTGCCCCGATGCTCGATGCCCGCGGGATCGAGCAATGACACGCGCGCGCCGGCTGCCAGCCGCAGCACCGTGCGCAGGTGATGCAACTCCGCGCCTTCGACGTACGCGAGACCGGATGCGTCCGGCGCGCGCGCAATCGAAAAACGCCGCGGCGTCGACGAAACAGCCATCAGCGTGGCGCTCGCGCCATCACGAGCGTCGTCCATCCGCGATGCGTCTTGCGGCTGAGACATCGCAAAGGGAAGCCCCGGTAGTGACTGAGCACGCCGCCTGCCTCGTCGGCGAGGAATCCGCCAAGGATCAATCGACCGCCGGGCGCGACGATTCGCTTCAGATGCGGTGCGAGCTCGATCAATGTGTGGCTGAGAATATTCGCCATGATCAATTCGAAGTGGCGATGAATCGAAGCGAGCGGCACCGACGAGAATCGAATCGATTTCTCGACGCCGTTCAGGCGCGCGTTGACGCGCGCGTTCTCCAGCGCCGTCGGATCGACATCGATGGCGATTATCTCGCGCTCAAGGCCGTCGCCCTTGCCGAGCAGCGCCGCCGCTATCGCCAGTACTCCCGAGCCCGTGCCGGCATCGAGGATCGACTGCGGCGCACGCGCGCCCATCAGCGATTCGATCGCGCGCAGTGCGCTGGCAGTCGTCGGATGATGTCCGGTGCCGAAGGCGCGCGCCGGCTGAACGACGATCGTCGTTCGGCCCGGCTCTTTCTCGCGTTTCCATGGCGGCACGATCAGCATCCGCCGCCCGACACGAAACGGCCCGAACCGGCGCATCCAGAGCGTCGACCATCCAGGATCGACGATTCGTCTCACGCTGGAATTGCGAGCACCGTCGATCGCGACGCCGTCGCGCGCGGCGTCAGCGAGCATCCCCGCTTGCTCCATCATGAGTCTGAGCCGCGACAGTTCGCTCGCGGAGATTCGGTCGAAGTACGCTTCGAGCGCGACCGTCTTGTCCTCGCGCGCGCGCGGCAGCTTCATCCCGGCGACCGCGCATCCGATGGCGCCGCCCGCCACGAGGATACCCGCGGCTTCATCCGCGAGATGCGCGTGAGTGCGGAAGATAGCCCGCGTGTAACTTCTCCTGGGTGCGGCTGCGCGTTCCATAGTAGTCGGCGTGGAGTTTGGCATCAGAGCAGACTTCTTTCGAGTGCAGGGGTGATCCCTGCACCCAGTATTCGGAGCGGCTCCGTTGTCGCCGCGCAGGATGTTTACAGTTTGAGGCGGATGTGTTTGCGCCTGCGCTCTATGAGCGCGTAAACTCGCATCATTATTAGACTTCGATTTTTCCAACGTGGTGGAGGCGGGCTGTGCTGAACATAGCCCATCGCGGGGCGAGCGGTACTTTTCCCGAGAACACCCTGAGTGCTTTTCGCGCCGCTATCGACGCGGGCGCGGTCATGTGCGAGCTGGACGTTCAGCTCAGCCGCGACGGCGCTGTCGTCGTGATTCATGACGAAACTGTAGACCGCACCACCGACGGCAAGGGCGAAGTCGCGCAGTTGACGCTCGAGGAACTCAAGCGACTCGACGCGGGCGCGAAGTTCAAAGGCATAATCAAGGCGGGCGCGCTCAAGGGCGCCGAGCGAATTCCCACGCTCGACGAGGTGTTCGCCGTTACCATCGGCAAGTGCGGGCTTAATATCGAGCTCAAAGCGGGCGGCCTCGAGCCTCAGGTCGCGCAGATCATGCAGGCGCGCAATGCGCTGAGCGACAGCATCGTGTCGAGCTTCAATTGGGAATATCTGAAAAACATCCAGCAACTGAATTTCAATATTCGCGTCGGGTTGCTGGCCGAAGAGAAGCCGGTTGGCCTGATGAGGAGCGCGGCTGCGATGCGCGCTCATTCAATCAATCCGCGCTGGGATATGGTGACGGCCGATCTGTGCAAGACGGCGCACGAGCACGGACTCAAGGTGTACACCTGGACGGTGGATGCGGACGCGCGGATGCGCGCGCTAATCGAATGCGGCGTTGACGGAATCATGACGAACTATCCGGAACGGTTGCGGACGGTGCTGGGCGGTTGATTGGGTGATGGGACGTTTCGGCGACGACAAGATCGAGGAAGTCCGCACCCGAGCCGATATCGTCGAGATTGTCGGCGCGCACGTGCGGTTGCGGCGCGCGGGGCGCAACTTCGTCGGGCTGTGCCCGTTCCATAATGAAAAGACGCCGTCGTTCTCGGTCAATGCCGAGCGCGGATTCTTCCATTGCTTTGGATGCGGCGCGGGCGGCAGCATTTTCAACTTCATCATGCGCGTCGAGGGGCTGACGTTTCCCGAAGCGGTGCGTTCGCTCGCGAAAAAATACGCCGTCACGCTGCCGGAGCATGACGTCTCAGGGCCGGCCGCCGGCGAGCGCGAGGCGATGCTCAAGGCCAACGAAGTGGCCGCCGAGTTCTTCGCCCATGTGCTGTGGAACACGACCGACGGGGCGCTGGCGCGCGACTATCTGAAGTCGCGCGGTATCAGCGTCGAGACGGCGCGCGCGTTCATGCTCGGCTTTGCGCCGAGCCGGCCCGCTTCGCTGGCCAAGGCGCTGGAGAAGCGCGGACTGCGCGACGCAGGCGTCAAGGTCGGGCTGGTCAGGAAAGACACTGAAGGCGCGTACGATATGTTTCGGGCGCGCGTGATGTTCCCGATTCGCGACGCGCAGGGGCGCGCGATCGCGTTCGGCGGTCGCGTGCTCGACGCGCGCCTGCCGAAGTACATCAACTCGCCCGAATCGCCGCTGTATTCGAAAGCGCGGACGCTTTACGGCCTGTTCGAAGCGCGGCAGGCGATTTCGTCGAGCGCGTCATCAGGAAAGGATCGCGCGATCCTCGTCGAAGGATATTTCGACGTGATCGCGCTGTGGCAGGCCGGATTTAACGAAGCGGTCGCCGGATGCGGCACGGCACTGACCGTGGATCAGCTTCGCGTGCTGAGCCGCTACACGAAAAACGTGATCGCGTGCTTCGACGGCGACGCGGCGGGGCGCAAAGCCTCGATGCGGGCGCTCGAAATTTTCCTGCAGGCGGGATTGCTGGGCCGCGGGATTTTCATTCCGTCGGGCTTCGATCCGGACACGTTCATCCGCGAGCGCGGCGCCGCCGCGTTCGCGGAACTGACCGAGAAATCTGAGTTGCTGGTCGATTATTTTCTAAGAGAACAGGCCGGAGAGGCGCGCGGCTCGATTGCCGAGCGCGCCCGTGTGGCGCAGCGCGTCGCCGAGATGCTCAAACTGGTCGGCGATCCGTTCCAGTTCGACTTGTTGGCGCGCAAGGCCGCGGACCTGTTGTCGATAGGCGAGGAAGTGCTGCGCAAGGAGGCGCGCGGACCGGGACGGTCCGCGCCGCCGTCGCGATTCGCGCGCGAGCGCGCGCGAACCGCGAATCCGCCCGCCGCCGCCGCAGGCGGCGGCGACGCCGGCGCGAAGGCCGAGATCGGCCTCGTCGCGCTGGCGTTGCTGCATCCGGAGCTGCGCAATGAAATTGCGCAGTCCGGGGCGACGGCGAATTTCGAAGAAATTCGCCTCGGCGGCGTGCTCGCCGACCTGTGCCGCACCGATGAACCATACACCGCCCTGGAACAGTGGATTGCGGATCGCCTGACGGCGGACGAGCAGAGCCGCGTCAGCGAGTTTGCAGTCGGTCCGCAGACCGACGAGGTCGAGGACGAGACTCAAAAGTATTCCAGCGATCTCAAGAAATGTCGCGCCCTGGTCAACGACTACGTCGTTGCGCTCGAGCGTCGCCGACGCACGCGCGAGCTGGGTCGGCTGCGCGAGAGCGCAGCCGACCCGGCCGGCGCGCAGGCCGTCATCGCGCTCCGACGCGAGCGCCGCGGCGCGTGAACGAATGTCCCTGCGATCAGCCCTTAAACCTGCCGCGCGAACTTGCTACCATCATTCCAGCCTGATGCACCTCAGAGGGCCCATAGCTCAGCCAGGTTCAGAGCTGCCGGCTCATAACCGGCTGGTCCCAGGTTCAAATCCTGGTGGGCCCACACCATTCGTGCCCCCGGCGTCGCCGGCGGCTCGTAATTATGAAGACCGACAAACAACAAAAAACAAAACTTTGCGCGACGCGCACAAATTTAGCGGAGGCTGGAATTGCGTGAAGAGATAAACCGGCTGATGGATCTCCAGATCGTCGACCGGCAACTGCAAGAGTTGGAGCAATCGCTGACGTCGATTGCCGGGCGAGTTGACCAACTTCGCGATGAGAACAGCAGCAACCAGGCCGAACTGGATCGCCTTACCGAACAAGACAAGGAAATAACCGCGGCCCGCAAGAAGTCCGAGCGCGAGCTGGCCGAGGGCGAAGTCAGAATCCGCAACAAGCGGATGCGGTTGACGCTGGTCCGCAACGACAAGGAACTGCAAGCGCTGACCCATGAGATCGAGTCGTTGAAGGAAACCAATCAGCGCCTGGAAACCGAGCTGCTCACCTCGATGGAAGGCGCGGACGTGCGGACGGCGCGAATCAAGGAACTCAGCGAGGCCATCGCGAAGGGACGCGTCGATCTCACGGCGGCGGAAAAAGAAATCGCGGCGGAAGTCGAGGAGCTCAAGGGCAATATCGCGAAGACGCGCAAGGCGCGCGAGAAGATTGCCGAAAATGTCGAGCCCGGCCTGCTCGCACGCTACCAGATGATCTTCAGCCGCCGCGCTGGCGTCGCGGTGGCATTGGCCAAGGGCGGGACGTGCCAGGGATGCCGGATGCGGCTGCCACCCCAGCTCTACAACGAGATCCAGAAGCATCTGCAGATACATTTCTGCCCGAACTGCCAGCGCGTGCTGTACTACGAGGAGCCCGCGGAGAAGGCCGACTCCTAGGGTTTTCTTTTGTCCTTGTCCGGATCCTAACCTCTCCTTGTCCGAGGAGAGGTCAGCGCGAGCCGAAGGTGAGCGACGGGAGAGGTGCCACGCTGGCCGACGCAGTTGTGCTTAGTTGTGCCGCTGTCGGGCAGCGGACTTGGCTTCTCTGCATCGCGATTAGACGAGTTGACGCTAGTGCGGTGTCTGGCGTTGCACCTCACCCGGCGACACCGCGCTCCGCGCGGCTTACGCTGACCTCTCCTCGGACAAGGAGAGGTTAGGATTGGCCGCGGACACGCCAGCGGTTGTCTTCGCGAATCAACGTGAACACCGCGGGCATCGGGATCGATTCCCAGAACTCGTAATCGACGTTCGGCATGAACGCATGCAGCGCCAGCGCGATCAGATTGCCGTGGCTCGCGAGTATCACCGTGCCGCTCGAGTGCCGCGACGCGATCGTGTCGAGCACTAGCAGGACTCTCACCTGCGCGTCGCGGCTCGACTCTCCGCCGGCGAGCGCGTAGTCGAAGTCTTCCCACGAGTGCCTGTAATGCGCTCGCCAGTCCGGCAAATCGGCGAGCGAGAGCGTGCGTTCGCGGAGGTCGTCGATCGTCTCGATGGTGACGCCGCGCGCACGCGCGATCGGCTCGATCGTCTGGCGCGCGCGGATGTAGGGGCTCGAGTAGGCGGCGTCGATACGCGTCGAGGCGTGCATCTTGCCCAACTGACGCGCGTCGCGAAGCCCCTTTGGCGTCAGCGGACGCGTGTATTCATCGAAGCCTGAAGTTCCGGGAGCCACCGGCTCTGCGTGTCGCACTAGATAAACAGTCAGAGGTCGATTGGCTTCCTGCATCGCCGATCAAAGAACACTCAGTGCGTCAGTACCGCGCGAAACCGGACCTTGCCCGTCATCATTCTATCGTAGCCCTCCGAGGCCTTCTCGATCGGGAACGTTTCGATCATCGCGCGGACACCGGTCGCGGCTGCGAATTTCAGCGTGTCTTCGGAGTCCTTTGAGGTGCCCGACGCCCATCCTATTATCGAGCGTTCGGCGCCTATCAGTTGGAATGAAGAGGCCGCGAACGGTTCCGCGCTCGCGCCTACTATCACCAGTCTGCCGAGCACGCCCAGGCTGTCCACCAGCGACCCGATAGCTTTGGGATCGGGCGCGGTGACGAGAATCACGGCGGCGCCTCCCTCCTTGGACATCTCGGCCGCGACATTCTGAGTGGCCGTATCGATGTAGCGCCGGGCGCCGAGCTTCAGCGCCAGCTCCTGCTTGTCGCCGCCACGTCCGATCGCGATTACATCGTAACCAGACTTGGCCGCCCATTGGATGCCGAGATGTCCGAGCCCGCCGATTCCCTGGATGCCCACGAGGTCGCCGGGCCTCGCGCCGCTGTGCCGCAGCGCGTTGAACGTCGTGATGCCCGCGCACATCAGAGGCGCCGCTTCCTCCGGGCGCAACGCGTCGGGGATATGCGCAAGCGCCTCGACCGGCGCGATTACGTGCGGGGCGTAGCCGCCGTCGTAACTGATTCCGGGAATCTTCAGAAAGCGGCAGTTGACGAAGTCTCCGTGCCGGCATGGATCGCATTTGAAACAGTTTCCGCCATGCCATCCGACGCCGACCCGATCGCCGAGTTTCCAGTCCCATGCGTCTTCGCCGAGCGCCTCGATCACGCCGGCGATTTCGTGTCCCGGCGATCGTGGATAGGTGATGCCGGGCCACGCTCCTTCTTTCGTAAACATGTCGCTATGACAAATGCCGCACGCCTGCACCTTAATCCGCACCTGCCCGCGCGCCGGCTCGACGATCTTCTCGTCAACAATTTTGAAAGGACCCTTGGCTTGCTCGACGCGAACGGATTTCATCTTTTTAGCTCCAGGATTTCGGGATGCGCGGATTTCAGGATCGCACCAATCTGAAGTTGAGTCACATCGCTCCGCTGTCTGTCTCCTCTCCCTGTCAGGGAGAGGATGAAGGTGAGGGTCCGAGTTAGGGAAAATATAGAATCGACGAAATAAATTTCATCCTACAAATCTGGAGAAGCGTAGGACGGAATTTATTCCGTCGTGAATTTTTCTTTGCCATCGCGAAGATCACAGGCGCGGCGCCAATCGAAAAGATGCTACTCTAATCCCGCCGGAGTGAGTCGGGCGATCGCTTCCCGTCACACGGAAGAGGAAAGTCCGGGCTCCATAGGGCAGGATGGCCGTTAACGGCGGCGCGGAGCGATCCGCGGAAAGTGGCACAGAAAATACACCGCCCGCAAGGGTAAGGGTGAAATGGTGGGGTAAGAGCCCACCGGCGCGCGAGTGATCGTGCGCGCATGCCAAACCCCATCCGGAGCAAGACCAAATAGGAGGCTGAGCGGCCCGCTCTTAAGGCCTCGGGTATGGTCGCATGAGCCGCCGAGCAATCGACGGCCTAGAGGAATGATCGCCGCCCTCAAGGGCACAGAACCCGGCTTACAGACTCACTCCGGTTCTTTTTAGTGAAACTCTCTGTCTCCTCTCCCTGTAAGGGAGAGGATGAAGGTGAGGGTCCTCATACAGCGCGCGTTTCGCGCGCGATTCACGATTCCGCTCTCAACCTCCGCGCAGAGGGAATCCAGAACGTTTAGGGAAGATCACTAAGCTTTCAGCATTGCCGCTTCCGTTTGTTTATCCAGCGCCCCGCTTCGCATCGAGAGTTCGGCTAGCGCGGCTTCTTCCAATATTTCGATTTGCCATTCCTGTGCATTCGTGCGGCGACAGAGAGCTATATCGAAACCGTCGTTCACACCTGTCGGATTTAACTTCGATGCTTCCGAGATAACGTGAGCCGCAAGAAAAACAAGCTTGTTTTGATCTGAGCGATAGAGTTCAAAAAATCGTCCCAGAAAATATTTCGCGGCATTCCCTGTGTCGCCGAATGTCTTTGCCCCGCCCCTTATCCAATACGCATCTGAATGTCTTCCAATCATCAAAACAAGAATGCCATTAGGAAATGATCTGAATCCCAGCAATAGACCTCGCTCATTAATAGCCGGGGGATACGTTCCCCTAGAATCGCGCGCTTCACGTCTCCACATCTTGCTGGCGAAGGCTTTCAGAAATAAACGCAATTCCTCGTGACGGCCTCTGCCAAGCGGAAGCTTGCCTTGACTGTTCAGATTGATGATTTCATCGCCCATTCTTCTTGCTAAGTCATCACCAGCAGAAGCGAAAACTATCTCAGGAGACGAATGGAGTTTGTTCGTGGCCGAACTAATCGCTACGTCTGGTGCGACCTCCCGTTGCCGTCGATCAGCGGAGATAATCCAGCCATCATTTCCGACGATCCCGATCAAGAGCGTCATTGGAAAATCCTCATCCCCCCAAAATAAGGCAGAATTCCCTGTGATTGTTATTTCAACAAAATCACTCGAGGGAACGGTTAGGAGTTAGGTTTCCCCGTACCCCCACGACGCGCGCCGCCGATTCCAACGGCTTCAAAATCGCGGTCCCCGACGTCAGATATCGCGACACTCGCGACAACGCCGCTAAATCCCGCACCCCCGCTTCTATCTCCGGCGCGATCGCTAGCTTCACTCCGCGCGGAAGTTCCCGCGCAAACGCCGCGACGCGCTCGATCTCCTCGAGCGTCCTGTCCCGATACGCCTCGAAGTGATCGACCAGGCGCCCCAAGCCGTTGCCGTCGGCGCCGTCTTTCGCGAGCGACGCTCGCAATTCCGATATTTCCGCAAGATGACTCAGCGGACGCTCGGCAGAATGCTCGACAGCCATCCAGGTGCGCTCGTCGAGGAACCGGTTGATGACTATCGCCGAAAGCTTGAGTCCCTCAGCGTCCATCTGGGCGAGTAGCTCGCGCGCTTGCCGGATCCGATCGGGCTCCGCCGTCGTCACCATCACGAACTTGGCGGCCGGCGAATGCAGCAGCGCTTCGGTCTTGTGCAGGCGATCGATTATGGCGTCCATGCTGTCCGCCATCGCCGCGAAAAAGTCCGTGATAGTCGAGAGCACCGTGCCTCCCGCAAAGCGCTCGATCTCGCGCACTACATATCTCGCGGCCTCGCTCGCGACCCTCATCGCGATCCGCCCGGCCGACAGCGATGGCGTGAACAGCCATCGCGCCGTGCGCGAATCGAGCAGCCGGATCAGCCGCGCCGGGGTCTGCAGGAACTCAAACGAATGCGACGCCGGCGGAGTGTCGACGACTTCCAGCTCGAAGGCGCCCGTCTGATGAAGATCGTAAAGCCGCTGCAGCGCGGCGAAGGCTTCGGAGCCGGCGAATTCGGCGGTCAGGCTTTTGTAGAATGGATTGTCGAAAATTCGTCGGCGCGTGGCCGGATCGGCGACAAACCGCTCGATGATCGCGTCCCAGGACCCGGACACGTCGAGCATCATGGCGGAGAGCTGAAGATGAGCGTCGAGTCCGGCGGCCGCGAGCTGTCGCGCGCCGATTCGCGTCGGCTGCCCGCCCAGGCGCGCCAGCCCGAGCGCGTCGCGCAACCGCTCGGAAGGATCGACGGTGATTACCGCCGTGTTGAGACCGGCGGACGCGCCCGCGAGCGCGAGCGCGGCGGCCACTGTCGTCTTACCGACGCCGCCAGTACCAAGCAGAATCGGAATCGAGCCCTTGGTGAGCAACTCTTTCAAACATCGGCTCCTTAGCAGCGTCAAGATATCAGGCCCGCTCAATATTTCCTCGCCCAACCGCGCCTTCTTTTCTTGTCCCCCTTCCCGCGCGGGAAGGGGTTAGAGGTTAGGTTCCCCATCGTCGCTCACCAATGCCTAACGACTCACGACAACGGTTGTCATCTCAGTTCGCTAAGCTGTGGACAGTAGGTTCGACGCTGCCGCCCTCGAAGGATAGAATCGAGGCGGGCGGCGTGGAGGTAGCTTTGATGGAGTCGGAAATGGTTGTGGCGGCGCTGGTTGTCCTGAGCGTTTTGTCGATTGCGGGGATTATTATCGTAATCGCGAAGCTGCGCTCGCTCCCAGCAAATGATTCCTTCGCGCAATTGGCCGAGCGGCTCGATTCGGTCGCGCGCAGTCTCGACGAAAAATTGACGCAGACGCGCACCGACCTGGCGGGCCGCCTTCAGCAGGCGCAAGGCGACCTCAGCCTCGCAACTGCGGATCGCTTGTCGCAAGGATTTCTAAACCTCAACGCGGCGCTCGAGCAGCATCTCTCTGCCGGCCGCCAGGAGCAGGCCAATTCGCTCAAGCTCGAGATTGCGGCGCTGACCACCCAGACCAAAGACGGCATCGAGGCGATCCGATCGGACGTCGGCGAGAAACTGGCGGCAATCACGAACACCGTCGACGCGAAAATGCAGGAGAATCTCAAAGAGGGATTTGCCCAGTTCGAAAAAATTCAGGCTCATCTAAGCGAAGCACAACAGCAATTAACACACTTGGGCGTGATCGGCGCGTCGATCAACGACCTCAACAATCTGCTCAAGATGCCGCATCTGCGCGGACGATTCGGCGAGCAGGGACTCGAGCGATTGCTCGCGGATTTTCTGCCGCGCCACATGTACGACTTGCAGGCGTCGCCCGGCGGCGAAAGTTCGGGGCGCGCCGACGCAGTCATCAAGTTTCCCGATCGGACCCTGCCGATCGACGCGAAGTTTCCGCGCGAGCAGGTGCTGGCGCTGTTCGAAACCAACGATCCGCAGGCGCTCGACGAGGCGCGCGTCGAGTTCGAGCGCGTGATGAAGGAGCAGGCCAAGCGAATCGCCGCGTACATTCAACCCGAGAATGGCACCACCGACATGGCGCTGATGTATCTGCCGAGCGAAACGCTCTACATGGAGGCGGTGCTGAACGCGGAACTGAGCGAATGGCTCAACAAGCGGCGGGTGTATCCGGTTTCGCCGAACACGCTGATCGTGACGCTGCAATCGATCCAGATGGTTTTCAAAATGTACGAGTACGCGAAGGGACACGAACGCGCCACCGAGGAATTGAAGAAGGCGCAGAACGCGTTCGGGCATTTCGAGAATCAGTTCGAGGCGCTTGGCAAGTCACTGTCGAAGGCGCAGGACGCGTTCGAAGTCGCGAAGGGGCACTTGACGCGCTACCGCAATCGCGTGACGGGACTGACTGGCGAGCCGGCCGCCGAACTGGAATTTCCAGCACCACCGAGCAACGTCCGCGAGATCGCCTAAGCGGTTTTCATCTACTGCGATTCCTCGTCGGACGGGGGCGGCGGCTTCAGTTGGCTGCGCTCCTTGCCCGCGACGATCCATCGCTCGACTTCGTGGCGCTCGCGCTTCAGGAATCCAGCGATCGCGCGTTTGAGATCGGGATTCGATATGTAGTGGATGCTCCGCGTGAGCGCCGGGTCGAAGCCGCGCAGCCATTTGTATTCGCCGCCCGCGCCGGGCTCGTAACGCTGGATGCCGTTCAGGATCGAGTGCTCGATCCCCGCGTAGTAGCAGACGTTGAAGTGCAGGAAGCGGACCTCGCGGAAGCATCCCCAGTACCGGCCGTACATCACGTTGGCCTTAGCCAGGTTGACGGCGCCCGCGATCAGCTCGCGTCCCGCGTACGCGCCGATGAAAACCATGTTGCGCTTGAACGACTTGCGGATGAGGTCGAAAAATTCTTCGCTGAGATATTGGCGGCCCCAGTAAAGCTTTTCGATCGTCGAGCAATAGATTCGGTACATCTCGGCGAACATCCGGTCGGGGATTTCCTCGCCCGCCGCCACGCGGATGTGGACGCCCTGGACGTCCATCGCGGCGCGTTCGTGGCGAACCGCGGTGCGCCGCTTGTGCTTGAGGCGGTTGAGGTAATCGTCGAAGGTCGCGAAGCCCGCGTTGTGCCAATGGTACTGATAGCCGAGCCGCTCCATGAAACCGATCGGCGCGAGCGCGGCGGCCTCGTCGGGCTCGCAAAAATTCACGTGCACTCCGGACAGCTTGTTGTCTTCGCAGATCGACGTGAGCGCGAGACCGAGCAGATTTATCAGGCCGGTTCGATCGACGCCGGGCGCCGTCAGAAATCGGCGTCCGGTATGCGGCGTGAACGGCACGCCGACCAGAATTTTCGGGAAGTAGCGGATTCCGGCGCGCTCGGCCGCGTCGGCCCATCCGTGGTCGAAGACGAACTCGCCCATGCTGTGAGTCTTGAGATAGAGCGGGCACGCCGCGACGATTTGTTTCCTGGGACCCTGTCGGACCACGAGATGATACGGCGCCCATCCGGTATCGCGCGCGGCCGCGCCCGAATGCTCCATCGCGCGAAGCCAGTCCCATTCGACAAACGGCGAGTCTTCGGGAGTGAGCAGATTGTCCCAAGCATCGCGCGGAATTTTGTCGATTCCCTCAACGATTGCGACGTCTAATCGCGGCGCGGCGTCATTCATGGCAAAGTCAAAATATCAGACTTATCGCAACCGAACTGATTTTTACGGATGCTCACTAGGCATCCGCGAATTTGTTATTATATTTATCAGACGGAGCGAGGCGCTCCGAGCGACAGAGGTGCGATGGCGGATTTCGTGCGCATACGAACGATAACGGCGCGAATCACCGACGGTGACGGCAACGGCGACGGCCACCCCGGCGGCGGCGACACTGTAACCGAGCGCAAGACCCGCACCAAGTCGAAGACCGCCAAACCGCCTCTGTACAAGGTGATTTTGCTCAACGACGACTACACGCCGATGGAATTTGTGGTTGAAGTCCTGAAGGCGGTGTTTCACAAGCCGCATGCCGACGCAACGCGAATCATGCTGCACGTTCATCAGAACGGAATGGGCGTGGCGGGCGTGTATCCATTCGAAGTCGCGGAGACCAAGACCCACACCGTCGAGGAACTCGCGCGGCAGGCCGAGTATCCGCTCAAATGCGTGATGGAAAAGGAGTGACAAGGCAGTAGCATCGATGGCTTCATCGAATAACAACATCATGATCAGCCGCGAACTGCAGGTAACACTGCAACTCGCGATGACCGAAGCAGTTAACCGGCGTCACGAGTTCGTGTGCCTCGAGCATCTGCTGTTCGCGATGCTCCATGACGTGACGACCACCACGATACTGAAAAATTGCGGCGCCGACCTCGATGCGATCCGGCGCAAGCTGGCGCACTACCTCGACGAGCAGGTCGAGCGGATGCCCAAGGGCGAGGAGGTCTCGCCGCGCTACGCGATCGGAGTGCAGCGGGCGTTGCAGCGCGCGGCGTTGCACGTTCAATCGGCGGGGCGCCAGGAAATAACAGGCGGCAACGTGCTGGTCGCGATGTTTCACGAGACCGAATCGCCGGCGATTTTCTTTTTGCAGGAGCAGGGCGTCACGCGCTTCGACGTGATCAATTTTATTTCGCACGGGGTTACGAAAACGGGTGCGGAAGACGACGAAGACGGCGACGAATCGGACGGCAAGGATTCGATCGAGCGCGACGGACACGAGCACGAAGGCGGCGACGAAGAAGGCGAGCGCAAGCTGTCGCCGTCGAAGGCGCTCAATACTTACGCGATCAATCTCGCGAAGCGCGCCGCGGATGGAAAAATCGATCCGCTGGTCGGCCGCAAGAAGGAACTCGAGCGCGCGGTGCACGTGCTGCTGCGCCGGCGCAAGAACAATCCCGTGTTCGTCGGCGAGGCGGGAGTCGGCAAGACCGCGCTGGCCGAGGGGCTCGCGCTCGCGATTCACAAGGGCGACGTGCCCGACGCGCTCAAAGGCGTCGAGATTTACGCGCTCGACATGGGCGCGCTGCTGGCTGGCACGCGCTTTCGCGGCGACTTCGAGCAGCGCCTGAAGGCGGTCATCAAGGCCGTAGTCGGCGACTCGAAGCGGATTTTGTTCATCGACGAGATTCACACGATCGTCGGCGCGGGAGCCGCGTCGGGCGGGACGATGGATGCGTCGAACCTGCTCAAGCCGGCGCTCGCGTCGGGCGATCTGCGCTGCATCGGATCGACGACCTACCAGGAATACAAGCGCTCGTTCGACAAGGACAAGGCGCTCGCGCGCCGCTTCCAGCGAATCGACGTGGTCGAGCCGACGCAGGACGAGGCGGTGCAGATTCTCAACGGCATCAAGTCGTACTACGAGAAGCATCACAACGTCCGCTACACGAATTCGGCGATCAGATTGTCGGTCGAGCTGTCGGCGCGCTACGTCAACGACCGCTTCCTGCCCGACAAGGCGATCGACGTGATGGACGAGGCCGGAGTCGCGGGGCATTTGCGCGGCACGGGCACGACGGAGCCGGTGACAGTCGGCACGCGCGACGTCGAACGTACGGTCGCGCGGATGGCGAAGATTCCGGAGCGGACGGTGTCGGCGACGGATCGCGGACGGCTGCAGACGCTCGACGAGGACATGAAGCAGGCCGTCTTCGGCCAGGACGAGGCGATCAATTCGGTCGCTCGAGCGATCAAGCTCGCGCGCTCGGGCCTGAGCCATCCTGACAAGCCGGTCGGCGCGTTTTTGTTCGCGGGACCGACGGGCGTCGGCAAGACGGAAGTCGCGCGCCAACTCGCCAAGGTCATGGGCGTCGAGTTCATCCGCTTCGACATGAGCGAATACATGGAGCGGCACACGGTGTCGCGCTTGATTGGCGCGCCGCCGGGCTACGTCGGCTTCGACCAGGGCGGACTGCTAACCGACGCGATCAACAAGACGCCGCATTGCGTGCTGCTGCTCGACGAGATCGAAAAGGCGCATCCCGATTTGTTCAACATCCTGCTGCAGGTGATGGATCATGCGACGCTCACCGACAACAACGGGCGCAAGGCGGATTTCCGCAACGTGATCCTGGTGATGACGACCAATGCCGGCGCGCAGGAACTGTCGCGCGCGATGATCGGCTTCCACGGCGGGGTAGGGCAGGGCAATCCCAAGGGCGTGCTGGAGAAGATGTTCGCGCCGGAGTTCAGGAACCGGCTGTCGGCGACGATCGAATTCGCGCCGCTCAGTCCGCCGGTGATGGAACGCGTGGTCGACAAGTTTATCGCGGAACTGCAGGAGCGCCTCGACAAGCAGAAGGTTGTTTTAACTGTCACTGCCAGCGCGAAGAAGTGGCTAGCCGAACATGGTCACGATCCACGCTTCGGCGCGCGCCCGCTCGGACGGCTTATCGAGAACGAGATCGCGCGAGAGCTGGCGGACCAGGTGCTGTTCGGCAAGCTGACAAAAGGCGGCAAAGCAACCGCGGACCTCGAAGGCGACAAACTCGCATTCTCCTACGAGCCGAATCCAGCTCGTCAACCAGCACCGGTCGCATGAGCTCCGATTCCCTCCTCCGATGTTGGAGGAGGGTTAGGGTGGAGGACCTTCAGCGGCGCGATTGTCTGTTTGCGCCGCGATTCTGCCCGGTACGCGTACATGGCTTACGAGCCAACACTCCCACGCGATGCAGCGCGCAACCTGCGCGCCAGCGCAACGGAAGCCGAACAAAAGTTGTGGTCGAGGTTGCGCGCGAAGCAGCTCGATGGCTTCCAGTCCCGCAGGCAGTACTCAATTGGTCCGTTCTTCGTCGATTTCATTTGCCTGGAAGCGGACTTGATCATCGAAGTCGATGGATCGCAACACGCAGAGCAAGAACAGCGAGACGAACGCCGGAGCGCGTTTCTGCGCGCCTATGGTTGTCGCGTTTTGCGGTTCTGGAACTTCGACGTAATGAGCGATGTCGATTCCGTGGTTCAGCGGATTGCGGAAGTGCTCAGGCACAAGCCGAGGAGAGGCAAGCAGAGAAGATAATGCTTGCTGCGCTTCAGACGATCGCGCAGCAATTGGTCCTCCACCCTAACCCTCCTCCAACGTAGGAGGAGGGAATCAGGCGATTGCCAATCCAGCTTCGGTTAGGCGGTCTTCGAGTACTGGAATGCGGTCGTGGCCCCAGAACGGTTCGCCTTCGAAGATGAATAGCGGTACGCCGAAGACGTGATCGTTCGCGGCTTCGTCCTGGGCGCGCTCGTAGGTGCGGGCGCCTTCGCCAGACAGAAATTTGCGATAGTCGTCCGCTGACATGCCGAGGCTTGCGATCACGCTCGCGACTGCGTCGGGCTGATCGGCTTCGAGTTCACGGCGAAAGAACAGCTCGTACACTCGACGGCTGTACTCGAGCAAGCGGCCTTGCTGCTCGGCGAAGAGGCCGCCGATAAGCGCAGGCGTCGTGTCGTACACTTTCAACGGCCCTCGAATCACCAGGCCGCGCGGCTTGGCCCATCGGCGCGCGTCGAGATACGAGTATCGCGCCTTATGTTCGGAGTAGAGACTGCGCTCGCCCTTGCCTTTGATTCGAAGCTGGAACGGAATCCATCGGAGGCGAATCCGAAATCGATCTTCGAGCGCGAACGCCGGATCGAATGCGAGGTAAGCGAACGGACTCTTATAGTCCGAGTACATTTTCACTGTTTTCAGTGACACCGTCTTAGCTTCAGATTTGCCCCGAGGGTTTCTGCAGCACGGTCGGATGCACAAATTCTGCGCCGCCCGTCTCGGGATGATCGATGTTGTAATGCAAGCCGCGCGACTCGCGCCGGCTCATCGCGGATCGCACGACCAGCTCCGCGACCTTGGCGAGGTTGCGCAACTCGATCGTGTCGGCGTCGAGCAGATGGTCCCAGTAGTAGCTGTGGATTTCGTCCTTGACCATCAGGATTCGCCGCAGCGCGCGCTCGAGGCGCCGGTCGCTGCGCACGACGCCGACGTAATTCCACATCAGGCGGCGAATCTCGTCCCAGCTCTGCGTGATCATCACGCGCTCTTCGCTGCGAATCGCGCGCCCGGGGTCCCATTCGGGAAACTCGGGCGGCGCGCCGCCTCCCGACGCGACGATCTCGCGCGCCGATGCAAACCCGCGCCGGCCCATCACTGCCGCTTCGAGCAGCGAGTTTGACGCGAGCCGGTTGGCGCCATGCAGCCCGGTCATCGCGACCTCGCCGGCCGCGTACAGGCGCGGAATCGAGGTGCGTCCGTCGAGATCGGTCTGCACACCGCCGCACATGTAATGAGCCGCCGGAACCACCGGAATCGGCCCTTTGGTGAGGTCATAGCCAAAACTCAAGCATCGCTTGAAGATATTCGGGAACCGCTTTTTGATGAAATCGGCCTCGCGATGGCTCAAATCGAGATACACGAAATCCAGGCCGTGGCGCTTCATCTCGGAATCGATCGCGCGCGCAACCACGTCGCGCGGCGCCAGCTCGGCGTCGGGATGGTAGCGCTTCATGAACGCGGTGCCGTCGGGCAATTTCAGAATCGCGCCTTCGCCGCGCAGCGCCTCGGAAATCAGAAATGACTTGGCGGCGGGATGATACAGGCAGGTCGGATGGAACTGGTAGAACTCGAGATTCGCGACTGACGCGCCCGCGCGATACGCCATCGCGACGCCGTCGCCCGACGCGATATCGGGATTGGTCGTGTAGAGGTAGACCTTGCCGGCGCCGCCCGTCGCCAGCATCGTGGCGCGCGAGATCACTTTGCGGATTTCGTGAGTGCTGCGATCGAGCGCATACACGCCCCAACAAGCGCCGGGTTGGCCAGCGGCGGGAGTCTCGACCAGCAGGTTGATCGCGACGTGATTTTCCAGAGTGCGGATGTTGGGGCGCGCGGCGGCGGCCTCGGTCAGCGCGCGCATTATTTCGCGGCCGGTTAGGTCTTGCGCATGAAGCACGCGGCGATGGCTATGCCCGCCTTCCTGGCCGAGGTCGTATTCGAGCTCGCTGTCGTCGAGTCCGCCGGCCTCGACGCGCGTGAAGCGAGTGCCGAGCCTAATCAGCTCGCGCACTGCCTCGGGACCTTCGCGCACAATCGTCTCGACCGCAGTGCGATCGCACAGGCCGGCGCCCGCGCGAATCGTGTCGTCGATATGCGATTCGAACGAGTCGTCGACGCTCCACACGCTCGCGATGCCGCCTTGCGCGTACGCGGTGTTGGCCTCGGAGCTGCCGGCCTTGGTGAGCACGGTGACGGTGCCGACCTCGGACGCCTTGAGGGCGAAGGTCAGGCCCGCGATGCCGCCGCCGATTACCAGGAAGTCGCTGAACAGTTGCGCGTTATGCCTCATCAGGTGGCCTCGGGAGCGCCCGCGAGTGGATCGCGGTGCGTTCGTTGTGTCAATTTGACGCTACTCGGTCTGCGCTCGGCCAGTCAAGGAGATTCGAGCGCCTGCGATTTGCCCCCTCCAGCCGATTCCAATATTCTTGATGGCGCGGATCGAAACGAAAAGCTTTCAGATTCGTCTAGAGGCTGAGGGTCACGCCCGTGCCGATGACACCGCCAAACATGGTCACGATGTTCCGGATCGCAACGGCGCCGGTGCTCATCTGGATCCTGATGCACACCGGGCCGAGCGCGTCGTGGCTGGCGGCGGGAGTATTCTTCGTCGCGACCGTCAGCGATTTTTTCGACGGGTACCTGGCGCGCAGCTACGACTACGTCACCACGCTCGGCAAATTTCTCGATCCGATGGCCGACAAGCTGGTCGTGACTACTGCGCTCATCATGCTCGCCGGGATGGCGCGATCGCCGCACGTGCCGGCCTGGATGGTCGTCGTGCTGGTGACGCGCGAGATAATGGTGACGGGACTGCGCGCGGTCGCGGCGGCCGAGGGGCTGATTGTCGGCGCCGAGGAGCTCGGCAAGTACAAGATGACGCTGCAAGCAATCGCGATTCACGGCCTGCTGATTCATTACACGTACCTGCACGTCGATTTCTTCGCGGCAGGGATGTTTATCCTGTGGCTCGCGATGGCGGTGAGCGTGTGGTCGGGCGTCGATTACTACGTGCGCGTGGTGCGGGAGCTGCGCCCGAAGCCGATTGCGGCGAGCGGCAAGCGCGCGGTGATTTGACAGGCGCGCTCGCGCCGGATAATCAAGTGGATTCGATCTACCGGATTGGAGAGCGGGTGTAGCTCAGTTGGTAGAGCGCGTGCTTGCCAAGCACGAGGTCGTCGGTTCGAAACCGATCACCCGCTCCAGGTTCACCCTAAATTTCAGTTAGTTGGCGATGCTGCCGGAAGATATGGATGGCCTGAAGAGCGCTTTTCAAGTAATCAACGGAATGGTCGCGGACGGGGTCATTCAGAAATATGCTGTCGCGGGAGCGGTCGCGGCGCTCAATTATATAGAGCCCACCGTTACCCAGGACTTGGATGTACTGGTCTCGTTTGACGATCTTCAAATCGGACCCAGCGGGCTTGTCACACTAGACCCATTGATTTCTTATCTGCGCAATCGCGGATACACGGAGTTCAAAAACGAAGGCATCGTGATTGAAGGTTGGCCAGTACAATTTCTTCCGGTCGCGAACGACCTTGATGCGGAAGGATTAAACCAAGCCGTTGAAGTCGAAATTGAGCTCGGTAGCGGATCTGCGCCGATCAAAATTACCACGCTTACTGCGGAACATATCGTGGCAACCGCGTTGAAGGTCGGGCGTCCAAAGGACCGTGAACGAATTCTTCGCTTCATCGAGGCGAAAGTGGTAAACCTAAAAATGTTGCGAGACGTGTTGGGTCGGCACAATTTGCTGGAAGCGTGGTCAAAGTTTTGCGTTCAGATGGGCTTGCCGGACTTTGATGAATCGACATTCGGACAATCATAAGTATCCCGATATATCTGACATTCTTGCTCGGAAGGCCGAAGGTCGGAGGAGCCTCGCTGCGCTGTCGTTCGGCCGAAAGCTTGAAATACTTGAGGACTTGAGAGCACGGGTTGAGCCAATTCGTAGGGCGCGCAATCGGCGACGCTCCCGCACATCTTCTGTACCGACCCTATAGATCTCAGGTTAGGTCCCTCTGTGACGCCGGCCTGCGCCTTACCCCAAGGCGCAGGAGCGTCTTCGCCTCATACCGGGGGATTTCCCAGCGCAGCAGGCCCGCCGGGCGTGATCTTCGCGTCCGAGCGACTCAGCCATCGCACTGAAAAGTAGGCGCCGATCCACGAGCCCGTCGCCGCGAAGATTACGTAGATCGAGTTGCCCGTGTAGCTGATCACCGCGAACGCCGACAGCAGGTACCATAGCGCGCTCCACGACGCTGCCCGCGACGGCCTGCGCGCCGTCACCGCCGCGTTGAACATGACGTACACCGCGTCGGTCGCCGCCGTCGACGCCACGACGCCCGCCGCGATCAGTGGATTCAGGTTGAGCGTCATCGGCTCCTCCATCTGGAATGCTTGCTAACTTGTCTTGGCCGCTTCGGCCGCTTCGCCCGCATCATTGCACGCATGCGATGCAGGTCGCGTCGTCGTCGGCGACGGTGATCATGGCTCCCTCGGGAACCATCTTCGCACTGAAACGCGCGCGATCGGTATCCTCGTTCGAAATTGCGTCGTTACCGTAATGACAGTTACGACAAAGGGAGGATCGCTCGATGATTGCAAAAGCGCTGTCTGCGAGAGCTCGTACGTATGCGCCAATGTTTGCCGGAATACTCGTAGCATGGGTTGTGCTGATGTCCGAGTTGGCCGCGGCCCAATCCACAGGGGGATCGTCGGATTTGCAGAACGCTGCCGACATGCTGAACGCGCCCGCGCTCGCCATGCGCCCTGAATTGACATTCTGCCACGGCGACTTCGCGCTGTGCGCGGCTGCCAGCTGCGCGCCAACCAGCGGTACCATCAAAGTCAACGGCAAGAAATTTCCGGCGGCGTTGTGCGAATGCCCCATTCTGAACGGATGGAGCATCGCGGACCTTAACGGCGGCAACATGACCGGAAGCTGCGATCCGCCGCCGAACGGGGTCTGGTCCCTCTATTTTCCACTCACCGAAATTCCGCAGGAATTCACAATGCCGCCGTGGCAGACCGTCGCAGCGACGCCCCTGGTCTGTCCCGGAGGCAATGCCAGCGAGTATGCCCAGTGCTTCAGCTTCGCCTGCGTGCTCGACGGTTCCGTCAACGGCCAGCCGCTCGCGAAATGCAGGTGCCCGATCGACAGCGCCAAGAAGCAATTCGTCACGGGCGGCGGAAATTGCGATACCTCGAACTGCAGCGCGGAATTGTTGGTCGGCGCTCCATTCCAAATCGACATCAACGCGTGTAGCAACTAGCTCGTCGTCCCGCACACAGGGATCCTACGCGCGCCCGCTCGCACCACGTTCTGATGCGAGCGGCGCGTGTCCGAACTTCCGCGAGTTCAACAATCGCTCGCTCGTGTCTATTCATAAGCGGCCGGCAATGCGAAAATTTGAGCCGTTCGTCGCCGCGATCCCTGTCGAGGTACCTTCATGTCGGAACCGCTCTCGGACCAGCAGCTCTCTCTCATCGACGCTTACTGGCGAGCGTCCAACTACCTGACCGTCGGCCAGATCTACCTGATGGCGAATCCGCTGTTGCGCGAGCCGCTGCGCCCCGAACACATCAAGCCGCGCCTGCTCGGCCATTGGGGGACGTCGCCCGGGCAGAATTTCGTCTATGTGCATCTCAACCGGCTGATTCGCGAGCACGACGCCAACGTCATCTATATTTCCGGCCCCGGCCACGGCGGTCCGTCGGTCATGTCGCACACTTATCTCGAGGGCACCTACTCCGAGATTTATCCGCGAATCTCCGAGGACGCCGAGGGCATGCGCCTCCTGTTTCGCCAGTTCTCGTCGCCCGGCGGAGTGCCGAGTCATGCCGGCCCGCACGTTCCGGGCTCGATCAATGAAGGCGGCGAACTCGGCTACTCGCTCGTGCATGCGTTCGGCGCGGCGTTCGACAATCCCGATCTGATCGTCGCGTGTCTGATCGGCGATGGCGAGGCGGAAACCGCGCCGCTCGAGGGCGGATGGAAAGGCGTACAGTTTCTCAACCCGGCGCGCGACGGCGCGGTGCTGCCGATTCTCCATCTGAACGGTTACAAAATTTCCGGCCCCACAGTATTCGGGCGCGACGCCGACGAGCAGCTCGGCCGCGTGCTCGAAGGCCACGGCTATGAGGTCCACTTTGTCGAGGGCGACGATCCGCCGCGGATGCATCGCGAGTTCGCCGCGACGCTCGACAAGTGCTACGCGGCGATTCGCGCGATCCAGGCCGACGCGCGCGCAAATGGGCTCCAGAAGCGGCCGACGTGGCCCGCCATCGTGCTCCGGACACTAAAAGGATGGACCGGGCCGAAAATTGTCGACGGCGTGCAGATCGAAGGCACCTTCCGCGCGCATCAGGTGCCGCTGGCCGGCGTGAAGGAAAATCCCGAGCATTTGAAGTTGCTCGAATCATGGATGCGCAGTTACCGGCCTGACGAGTTGTTCGACGAACGCGGAAGCCTCAAGCCCGAAATCAAGGCGATCGCGCCAAAAGGAAATCGCCGGATGGGCGCGAATCCGCACGCCAACGGCGGAAAACTCACCATCGCGCTCGACATCCCGTCGTTCACCGACTACGCGGTGCCGCTCGAGCAACCGGGCAGCGTCAAGGTCGAATCGACGCGCCCCTTCGGCAAAATGATGCGCGATATCTTCACCCGCAACGCCAGGCAGCATAACTTCCGCCTGTTCTGTCCCGACGAGACCAACTCCAATCGCCTCGGCGACGTGTTCGACGTCGAGAACCGATGCCTGGTGAGTCGCGTCGAGAGCTACGACGATCACGTCGCGCACGACGGCCGCGTCATGGAAGTGCTGAGCGAGCATTGCCACCAGGGATGGCTCGAGGGCTACACGCTCACCGGCCGCCACGGTGTCTTCGCGTCGTACGAGGCGTTCGCGATGATCGTGGATTCGATGGCGACACAGCACGCGAAATGGCTGCAGACCTGCAAGACCGAGTTGCCGTGGCGCCATCCGGTGCCGTCGCTGAACTACCTGCTCACCTCGACCTGCTGGCGCAACGATCACAACGGCTTCAGCCATCAGGGTCCCGGCTTCATCGACACTCTCCTGACCAAGCGCGGCATCGTGTCGCGAATCTACCTGCCGCCCGACGCCAACTGTCTGCTGTCGGTCGCCGATCACTGCCTGCGCAGCCGCGACTACATCAACCTGATCGTGATCGACAAGCAGGAGCATCCGGTGTGGCTCGACATCGACGCGGCCCGCGAGCATTGTTCTCGCGGCGCGTCGGTCTGGCGATGGGCCGGCAACGAAGATGGCGATGAACCGGATCTAGTGCTCGCCTGCGCCGGCGACGTCATGACGGAAGAGGCGCTCGCGGCGGCGTGGCTGTTCCGCAAGTATCTTCCCGAAATGAAAATTCGAGTCGTCAACGTCGTCGATCTGATGACGCTGTTTCCGCCCGACCGCCATCCGCACGGCATGAGCGATGACACTTTTCTCGAGCTCTTCACGCGCGACAAGCACGTGATCTTCGCGTTTCACGGCTATCCCGGCGAGGTTCATCAACTTCTGCACGGCCGCCCCAATCCCGATCGTTTCCACGTGCGCGGCTACGTCGAGGAAGGAACCACCACCACGCCGTTCGACATGCTGGTGCTGAACCAGGCGAGCCGCTATCACCTCTGCATCGAGGGTCTGCGCCGCGCACCGCGTTACCAGGAGCGCGCCCGCGAACTAATCAAGATGACCGAAGCCGCGCTCGACGACCACCGCAAATACATCGTCAAACACCTCGAAGACATGCCCGCAATCACAAACTGGAAATGGACCCTGAACTAATCGATTTCTTCGCGGTCGGCATGTTTGTACTGTAGTTCGCGATGGCAGTGAGCGTGTGGTCGGGAGTTACGAAATGCGCGTGGTAAAGGAGCTGCGCCCGAAACCGATTGCGGCGGCGGGCAAGCGTACGCAATATCTCAGTTTCAATCTGGGAGGTTTTGTCCCCTCTCCCTGTTAGGGAGTGGATCGCTTCTTCCCCTCTCCCGTTGGGGAGAGGATCGAAGGTGAGGGACCTTATACAGCGCGCGACTTTGCGCGCGATTCAAGACTCTGCTTTTGCCCTGAACGCAGACTGAGACACTACCCAAGCGCGAGGTGATTTGACAGGCGCGCTCGCGCGGGATAGTCCAGTGGATTCGATCTACCGGATAGGAGAGCGCGTGTAACTCAGTTGGCAGGTCACGTGCTAACCAGGCACGAGGTCGTCGGTTCGAAACTGATCCTCCGCTCCATTTTACTTCTGCTGATACGGTCATTTCCTGAAGAGCTTGAGTCTGTACGAGCAGGCCAACGCTGCATTGTCCAGAGTCGGCATCAGGGAATGCCGGGTGATATCAATGTCATGCAACCTTCGCAGTAGCTTAGGTGCTTCGACGGTCGGTAGAGACACTGTGGTCAGATTTATTCCTAGTCCCGGAGTCTCCGCGTCTATGTCTTCAATCGAAGGCCATTTCTTGTGATCGAGCAGGTACCGATTCGCTCTGGGAATATGCGTGAACACACCCTTTTGGACGCGCAGGAAACTATTGGCGTGACGTGGAGCATTCACCACCATCAAGCTATCGGGAAATTTGTCGAGATCGTAAGTTCTTAGCATTATGACCGCGAACCTCTCGCTCTTGATCCTTTTGGGTTCATCAACAAGCAGTGAAGCTCCGTACGCGGCGAAATATGCGGCAATGTAGGGAGACTCTGTCCAGTCGAGCAAGCGAGTGGGTACCCCATGGTGCTGAGCCAACGCAAGTTGATTCAGAAGGTGGGCGCTGGGAAAAGGAGCGTCGTATGCCGCCGACTCCTGTTCCTTAAGAGCGTCGTGAATGAGTTCCGAATGTTCTTTGAGATTTGTGTAGTCGATCGGAGTAGGAATCCCCAAACGGTCGGCTGTCTCAAGGAAGAGAAATACCGCTCGAAGTTCAGCGTGCAGATGCCATCCCAACCAAGAACGGAGATCTGCTTCGTTGCGCTCCAACCTTCCTGCTGTTTGGGTGTTATACTCGCGTAAGCGTTCGTCGCCGCGAAACACACTCGGAGTCAGTTTCCATTCCGCATTAGCATGCCCACGAAAGATGAAACCGCTGAGAGTGGAATTCGCGGAGTATTCATCGGTTGTCCTCAACCAGGGATGCTTCCAGAAATAATCCAGGAACTCTTCCGCAGTTTTAAAAATTACGTTTCGCTCAGACAGCATGCGACCCCTCTCGAAAGCTCACTATGGTCGTCGACCGTGATCTCTCACGGCTTCATCGACACTCCCTGTAAGCATTGCGGCAGCCTCTTTCCCCGCCGGGATCCATCATACCACGGCGGGGGATTTCGCACTGCGCCAGAGCCGCTTGGCGTTAGCTTCAGGTCTCAGCGATTCAGCCGTCGCCGAGCCCGAAGATTTCATGCACTGAGAAAAACGCTTTTTCACCGCGGCTAGCGATTGACCTACAACCGCCCGAGCACTAGCGTCTTGTGGACAGTGAGTGTGCCTGACGCCTTCCTTTTACTCGCGCAGGAGAAACCACACCCGATAAGCGCGGGTTCGAAAAAAGGCGGCAGATGCGGAAATACACTCTCCTCTTAATCGGTTCTCTGTTCGTTGCTTCCTGCTCTGCCCACTGGGTCGAGAGGCAATACGTCCCCTATCGCGCCGGCGTAGTTGGCTATCTCAATCAGGGTGCTGATGCGGTAATCGATGATCGCAGGCAGGACGCTCTGAGCAAGATTACCGAGTTTTGTGGCGCCGACGGCTATACAATCATGGGCGAAGGCTTTCAGGACAGAACAACTGGAGCTGTAACGACTCCATTTTACGGCGTGGGGTTGACCTCCTTCACTACGTCGAACTATGCCCAGGTCAGCTTCCGATGCGGCACAGTCACCGCAAGCTCTGATACCCCGCAAACGCGGCAGGTGCAACCTCAACCTCAGTTGGTGCAACCTCAATCTCAAAACGTTAGGACTCCAGAGCCCAGCCGACCTTTAGCGAACCCGAACCTCGAACTGCCAGCGTCTGATTTCGGCTATTGACGATTGCTTGCACTTTACACTCTGCGATCCATAGTCGCAGTCTCCTTCGAGCAGTTGTTGCGGTCGATTCACAATTTTGAATTCTCACTTCTTGCGTCTATCAACAAACCGCCAGCGGTGCGAGAATTTTTGGCGATACTTCTATTCGAGGTCTCTTCTTCATGTCGGAAAAAGTAAGCCCGCTCGCCGGAAAACCCGTCGACCAATCGCAGCTCGTCAACGTGCCGCGCTTGATCACCGCGTACTACAGCCTCACGCCCAACCCCGGCAATCCCGCCCAGCGCGTCGCGTTCGGCACCTCGGGCCATCGCGGCTCCGCGTTCGACTGCGCGTTCAACGAAGCGCATATCCTCGCGATCAGTCAGGCGATCTGCCTCTACCGCAAGAGTCAAAATATCAACGGTCCGCTCTACCTCGGGATGGACACGCACGCGCTCTCGGTTCCGGCCTTCGCCAGCGCGCTCGAAGTGATGGCCGCCAACGGCGTCGAGACGATGGTCGATAGCAGGGGCGGTTACACACCGACGCCGGCGGTCTCGCACGCGATCCTCACCTACAATCGCGGCCGCAAAAGCGGGCTGGCGGACGGCATCGTGATCACGCCGTCGCACAATCCGCCGCCCGACGGCGGCTTCAAGTACAATCCGCCCAACGGCGGCCCGGCCGAGACCACTGTCACCGATTGGATTCAAAATACGGCCAACGATTTTCTCAAAAACAAGCTCGTTGGAGTGGATCGAGTCCCGTACGAGCGTGCACTGACCGCCGTGACGCTTCACAAGCACGATTACATCGCCGCTTATGTCAGCGACCTGGGTAACGTCGTCGACATGGAGGCGATTCGCGCCGCCGGTGTGCAGGTCGGCATCGATCCGCTCGGCGGCGCGGCAGTGCACTACTGGCCCGCGGTGATCGAGAAGTACGGAATCAAGGCGACCGTGGTCAGTGACGTGGTCGATCCGACCTTTCGCTTCATGACCGCCGACTGGGACGGCAAGATCAGGATGGATTGCTCGTCGCCGTACGCGATGGTGCGGTTGCTTGCGATGCGCGATCGTTTCGACGTCGCCTTTGCCAACGACACCGACGCCGACCGTCACGGCATAGTCACGCGCTCGAGTGGTCTGATGAATCCGAATCACTATCTTGCGGTCGCTATCTCATATCTCTTTCGCAATCGCCCGCGATGGCACAAGGACGCCGCCGTCGGCAAGACCGTAGTCAGCAGCAGCATGATCGATCGCGTCGCGGCCAGCCTCGAACGCAAGCTCATTGAAACGCCGGTCGGCTTCAAGTGGTTCGTGGACGGGCTGATCGATGGCTCCGTGGGATTCTGCGGCGAGGAAAGTGCGGGCGGCTCGTTCCTGCGCACCGACGGAACGGTGTGGACTACAGACAAGGACGGACTAATCCTCGGCCTGCTGGCCGCCGAGATGACCGCGCGCGAGGGACGCGACCCCGGCACGATGTACGACGACCTCACGAAGAAGTTCGGCGCTCCGGCGTACGAGCGAATCGACGCGCCCGCAACGCTCGCGCAAAAAAACATTCTTAAAAAGCTGACGCCCGAAAAACTAAATGCGCGGGAACTCGCGGGCGAGAAGATTCTCAATACACTGACTGTCGCGCCCGGCAACGGAGCGGCAATCGGCGGAATCAAAGTGATCGCGGAGAATGGATGGTTCGCGGCGCGTCCGTCGGGCACCGAAGAGGTCTACAAAATTTACGCGGAGAGCTTTCGAGGCGTCGATCACCTGCATCGGATTCAGGCTGAGGCGCAGGAACTGATCGCGCGAGTCTTCAAGCAAGCTTGAGCGAGGAACCAGGCTTGCCGGCTCGTCACACCATACTCTGCATCAACGTCGGTTCGTCGTCGTGCAAGTTCGCGCTGTACTCGATCTCCGCCGGCGCCGAATCGCTCGTTGCCGAGGGCGCCGCGGACCGGATCGGCTCGAGCGGCGGCAAACTCATCATCCACGACGCCAACGGCCGCTCGCTGCACATGCCGGGTGGAATCGAAGGTATCGAGGCGGTGGCCGCGCGTCATCCTGTATCTCCTCGCACAGAAAGGTTACGACGCCGCGCGACTCGCTGAACTCGTGAATCTGAAATCCGGCTTGCTCGGAGTGTCAGGTGTCAGTTCCGACGTGAAGACACTTTTGGACATGCGGGCAACGAACGCCGATGCGGCGGATGCGATCGAAATGTTTTGCAATCAGATCAGAAAAGCGATGGGCGCGCTGGCGGTCGCGCTCGGCGGACGCGATCTGCTCGTCTTAACTGGCGGGATTGGCGAGCATGCCGCCGCGATATGGGCGGAAGCCTGCGATGGACTGGCGCATCTGGGGATTGCGATCGATTCGCGCCGCAACGACGCCAGCGAAGATGCGATCAGCGCCGCCGATAGCCGATGCCGCGTGCGGGTGATCCGCACCAATGAAAACCTGATGGTCGCGCGGCACGCGGCGCGCCTGGTATTTCCCGCCGACTGACTATCTTTGCCGCAAGGCCGCTCCCGGCGGTATAACAGTTGAGCCAGTTTTTTTGGCAGCGCGACTTTACTTTCTGAAGGGGCAGCATGCGATGAAGCTTTATTTCGCACCGCAGACCAGGGCAATCCGGCCACTGATCATGCTCGAAGAACTGGAAGTGCCTTACGAGACGGTCCTGATCAATTTCAAAGCGGGCGAGCACAAGAGCAACGAATATCGAAAAATCCATCCGCACGGCCAACTGCCCGCGCTGCAGGACGGAACGCTTACGATGTTCGAGTCGGCCGCGATTTGCTCCTACCTCGCCGACAAGTTCCCGGACAAGCGGATGGCGCCGGCGTTGGGCACCGTCGAGCGCGGGATGTATTACCAGTGGATGTTCTATTCGATGGCCGCGCTCGAGGCGTTCGCGCTCGACCGCGAGCGGATGAAGGAGTGTTTCCTGGTCCTCGATCGCGCGCTCACGGGCCGTGAATTTATCGTGGGCAACAAGCTCACGGCGGCGGACGTGATGATCGGCTCGGCGGTGATATGGCTCGACGCGCGGCACCATCTGCTGGATGACTTTCCGTCGCTCGACGCTTACGCCAAGCGCATGCTTGCAAGGCCGTCATTCCAGCGCGCATTCACGCCGCCGGAGCAAACCGCAGAACAGTAAAAAAGTAAATTCCGAAGATGTGCGGACGATTCACGATCGCACGCCGCGACGGTAATTCGCTGGCGGCCGAACTCGGCGTCCCGGCGGACTCGTTCGTCGACTACAGGCCGCGCTACAACGTCGCGCCAACGCAGCAACACTTCATCGTGAGGATAAAATACGAAAATCGCGAAGTGATTCCCGCGACCTGGGGACTCGTCAAGAGCGGGTCGAAGGACTCGAGCATGGCGGGCAAGACTATCAACGCGCGGTCGGAGACCGTCGAGACGCGGGGCGCATTTCGCGACGCGTTTCAGAAGCGGCGATGCGTGGTGCCGGCCGATGGCTTCTTCGAATGGACGGGACCGAAGACCGCGCGCCAGCCGACCTGGTTCCATCGCGAAGATAGCCGGCTGCTGCTGTTCGCGGGGCTTTACGAAGCGTGGCAGAAAGAGCGCGGCGTCTGGGAGACGACCTTCACGATTCTCACGACCGCTGCAAACTCTTTGCTCGAGTCCTATCACGACCGGATGCCGGTGATACTCGCCGATCGCGACGCCGACGACTGGATGGACCCGCGCGCCCCCGACCCGCACGCGCTCAAGCGCCTACTGGTACCCGCGCCGGATGACCTGCTGATAGCAACCCCAGTTTCACCCGAAGTAAACAACGTAAACAACGATTCGCCGGATCTGCTACAGCCCGCCGGCCAGATGAGCCTGTTGCTGCGTAGCGGCTAGGAGGGATGCTCAATTGATGCACTTTCCCGTGCGTGATAGTTGATTGGGTCCGGTCGCGACTACGACCAGCGCGGGGGCGGCGTACCCAAGTGGTTAAGGGAGAGGTCTGCAAAACCTCCATGCATCGGTTCGAATCCGATCGCCGCCTCCATCAAATCCCAAAAAATGAATAGGGAAAAAAGATATGATCATCCCGATTACCGTTTCGCCTGAGGGCTTGATTCAAACGCATAAAGAACCGGAAGAGACCGATTTTGTATCGCTGGGTGTCAAGGAAGCGAATATCGAGGAGTTCCTTCGGAGGGATGTTGGCCGCATCTTCGACGACGAGGACGAGACACTGCTGGTCGTCGGCCAACAGGTAGTGAATGCGAGCAACGCTCGAAACGACCTTGTTGCGCTCGACGGATCCGGGAATCTCGTCCTCATCGAAATTAAACGCGATTCGCGGGATATGGTCGCTCGGACCGAAGCTCTCGAATTCCAAGCTGTCCGATATGCCGCGAGCCTCGCCACAATTCACAGCGTCGATGAACTCGTGGAACGCATTTTTGCGCGATATATCAACAAATGGCCTTCAGAGTTCGAAAAGGGTGACTTGACCGCTGAAGAGCTTGGGAAACGCACTGTCAACAAGTTCCTCCAAGAGAATAATGCTGACAAATCCTTTAACAAACACCAGCGGATCATTCTTGTGGCTTCGGCCTTCGACGATCAGACGCTGTCGGCTGTCGCTTGGATGAATGACAATGGCATCGACATCGCCTGCATTTCGCTTAACCCTATCAAAGCGGGCGACTCACTCTACCTCGTTGCCGAAAAGCTCATTCCGGCGCTTCGCACGGAAGATTTTCTTGTCCCGTTCCCCGAGGCCGTTCCCGACCGAGGGCAGGGCCGAGTCGGCGGAACGGACAAGGCGCGTACTCGCACGACCCTTCCTAAGATGCGGGAGCTTATGGAATGGGGAGTCCTGAAGCCGGGCGAGACGTTGAAGGTGAAGAACTTTCCGGATTCGGAAGCAGTGGTAATAGATTCCAAGACAGTCCGCTTCAAGGACCGCCTTATCTCCTACAACGACTGGGGTCGCGAGGTGACAGGCTGGTCCTCGATCAACATCTATGACTGGGCTGTTGCGCCCAATGGTCGAACACTGACCGACTTGCGAGCCGAGCACATGGATAGGGAGGAGAACCCTGCCGCAGAGACCCTCACAATTTCGAGATCAGCGATTGAATAGCCTTAGCCAGCCAGCTCAGTGACTGCTTCTCTCCAGGAAGAATTCATGGCCGCCTCCATCAATCCCATCAAATCGCGCGCACGTTCAGGCCTTCGGATTGTTGCGGGAAAACTGCCGGAACTTCGACATCAATGGGAATCCCATCGGAGTGTCGATGATTTGCTCGAGCGCAAAATCGACTACGCGTTCCGCGCCGGCGAAGGTGCGGACGCGGTCGGGACTCCAGTCGATTGATGCCTCGCCGGTCAGCTGAAGCGTGCGGCCGGCGTCGAAATCGATGAACAGGAGTCCGGCGTGCGGGTTTACCGTGACGTTGCCCAGCGTGTTGAACATGCTGTTGCCGTTGTAGTCGGGAAAGGCGATGCGCCGTTCGTCGACTATGCGCACGAAGCCGGGGTTGCCGCCCTTGTGCGACACGTCGGCGCCGCGCTCGGGATTGTCGGTCGCGATGAAGAACGTGTCGGCGTGAGAAATCTGCTGTTGCTGAGTTGAGGATAGTGCGGTGCCGAGCTTGGCGGGAGCGCGATCCTTGTCGGACACGGGCCGGCTGCCGACGAATATTCGCTCCTGCAAATAGCGGCGGCAGTTGCCGTAGACTTCATCGGTCGTGATGTAGATTGCGCCTTCCTTGGCCATCCCGCGGCCGTTGACTCGAACGCGCCGACTCGCGACGAAGTCCGGCGCGAACAGCGCGACGTGGCCTTCGGTCGCGAGATTGCGAAATAGCGGGTCGTCCGATGACGCGCGCGCCGCGATTCTGAGCGTGCGCTCGTCAACCGTCTCGATAAACCCGGGCTCTCCCGTGACGACGGAGGCCCACACGCGACCGCGGCTGTCGACCGTCCCTAGGACGGCCATTTGCCGGCGTGCGAGAAACTCGCTGGCGCCCGGCGGGAGATGGTCGACGATGCCTTCGCCGACGTCGTTGGCGATGTCGCGCACGCCGGCCTGTTCCTGGACCGCAATTTCACCGCGGTGAAATTTCATCGCGCTACGGCGCGGGCGCGCCGGGTATCGCGGGGGGATGCTCGGGTTTCACCAGCAGCTTGACGAGGCAAGGCGGGCCGCCGTCGCCGTAGCAGAGGTTGCTGACTTCGCCGAGCCTGAAATTGTGGTCGTCGTGCGTGTAATCGGGACAGATCCAATGGCCGCCTTGGCGGTAAAGAGCGACTGCGAAATATCGGCCCGCCGTCAGACTCCCAGACACTGAGTCGCCGTGCGACGAGATATCGCGCGAGTTGAGGATATCGAATCCGTCGTGCGCCGCGTCGGGCGAATACTGCATGAAGAAAATTCGCCATTGCCGTCCGGGGCGCGCGGTCGCCTGGTATTCCATCGAGTGATCGAACGAGAACACCGGCTTGTCGCGGCACAGCCACGGCCGCGCCTCCTGCGCGACGGCGGGACTCGCGAGCATCGTCGCGATCACGGCGGCGATCGAAAAGAATCGCGCAACTCGTAAAAGTCTCATCACGTTTTTCACTTCTTTCCGTCTGCGATCGCGATGATGCGGCCGACGATCTCGCCGAGGTTGGAGTCCTTGGGTGTGAAGACCGCTTTGACGCCGAGGTCGAGCAAAGCTTTGCGGTCGGCCTCGGGAATTATGCCGCCCATCACGAGCGCGACTCCGCCAGCGCCGCGGCTTTTCAGCAGATCGATCGTCTCGCGCGCGATCGACATGTGGGCGCCGGCGAGGCTCGAAATCGCGAGCACGTCGACGTCTTCCTCGAGCGCCGTCGCGACCATCTGCTCGGGCGTCTGCTTGAATCCCGCGAGGACGACTTCCATCCCGGCTTGCATGCAGGCGTGCGCGAGCAGCTTGATCGCGTTGATATGCCCGTCAAGTCCCGCTTTGCCGAGTGCGATGCGAATTTTGCGTTTCCTTGTCGCCACCGGCACGTTGAGCGCGCCGACGCTCACGCTGGTTTCGAGAATCGGCGGCGTGTAGCGGCCGCGGCTGACGCGCACGAGCGAATCGGTCCATTCGCCGACGGTGCCGCCGGCGCGCGCCAAGTCGATTGTCGCCTCGATGAGTCCGCGGTCGCTCTTGTTGTCGTCAACGCCGGCGCGTTCGAGCGCCTCGCGCGCTTTCGACACGCCGGCTTGGTCGCGCGCCGAGCGCCATTGTTTGATCGATTCGATGCGTTCCTTTTCCTTGGATGCCTGCGCAGCGTGATCCGCACTCTGTTTGGGGGGCGGCGTCAGTCCGACTTCGCCGGTGAACGCGTTTACGCCAATTTGCACTATCTCGCCCGACTCGACTTTGCGATGACGCTCAGCAAGCTGGCGCGTCAGCTCGCCGCTGACGATTGAAATGGCGCGCGAGTAGCCGGCCTCGCGCAGCCGGATCGCGATTTCGCGCGCGCGCGTGGCGGTCTCGGCGGTAAGCTTCTCGATAACTTTGCTGCCCTCGAAAATATCGCCGTAGCCCGCGAGCCCGGTCTCGTGCATGAGGACCTGCTGCGTGCGAAGGCTCAGGGTTTGCTCGGACTGGTCGGGCAGCGCGAGCGCCTCGCGAAAGCCGGGCAACTGGAGCGCGTTGACGCGCGCGTCGGCCGAGATGACGACCGGGAGCGCTTCGTACGCGATGCGGATGATATTCACCTCGGGCTGCGGCTCAGTAAGCGTGAGCGATCGCACCTGGCATCCGGCGCGAAACGCGACGTCGGCGACGCCGTATTCGGTGGCGCACAGTTCGCGCCACAGTTTGAAGTACGCGCGAATCTTGCAAATCTCAGGGACCAGCTCGATGCCGCTGTTGATGAAGAATGAAATGCGGCGGACGGTCTGCGCGAAGGGCGCCGCGTCGAGCTTGGGGCGGATCGCGTCGAGGATGAGCAGCGCGTTGCCAAAGGCGTAGCCGATTTCCTCGGCGGGGCCGGCGCCGCTCTCCATGTAGTGGTAGCCGCAACAGTTGATCGGATTCCAGTTGGGCACGCGCTCGACGGCGAAGCGAATCAGCTCGGTGGAAAGGCGAAACGACAGCTCCGGGTGGAAAATCGAGGTGCCGCGCGCGACGAATTCCTTGAGCAGATCGTTCTGCGTCGTGCCGCGCAGTTCGGTCCACGGCACACCGTGCTTTTCGGCGACGACCAGGTAGAGCGCTAAGATAAACGGTGCGGTCGCATTGATCGTCATCGAGGTGTTGATCGACTGCAGCGGGATTCCCTCGAACAGGCGCTCCATGTCTTGCCAGTGGCAGATCGAGACGCCCGCTTCGCCGACTTCGCCGCGTGCGACCGGAGCGTCGGGGTCGTAACCGTTCTGAGTCGGCAGGTCGAACGCAATCGAAAGGCCGCGCTGGCCCTGCTTCAAGTTCGCGAGGAAGCGCTCGTTGGCCTCGCGCGCGTCACCGAAGCCCGCATAGGTGCGGATGATCCACGGTTCGCGTGGCGCGCGCGCTTTCTGCTCGGGCTCAGGCATCGCCACAAGGTTAATTGTCGAAGCGTCGGGATTCCAGCCGGTGTACTGATTCAATCTCAGCCGCGTATCTCAAGCGGATCGGTTTTTATCTCAACCCAAGGATACCGCCGGCTCTGATGGTAGACGGACACGGTCGGCGGCGGGAAAGAGAGGTCGGCGAAGGCGCCCGCCGTGACAGCGACGGTGCCGGGGGTCGCGTCGATGCTCCAAAGCAACGTGGCGCCGCAGTTCGGGCAAAAGCGATTTGTGATGCGGCCGCCATCGTCGCCAACACGAACGAATTCAGTCGCGTGCCCCTCGGTCACAACGTCTTCCTGGCGAAACCAGGCGCCGAACCCGAATGCGCTGCCCGTTTTGCACTTACAGGCCAGGCAGTGGCACACGGCGATGCGGATGGGTTCTCCAGTGCAAGTGGCCGAAAGCCGGCCGCATAAACATTGAGCTCGACGAGTGGTCATAATTGGCTCCTACGCGTCTCATTGGCGAGCAGAAATACAACCGGAGAAGCCTTTCATACCATATGTTGTGGGTTGGGGAGGGCCCCACCACCATCGGTAGCTTCGTTCCGTCAAAAATTGATTTTTTCGTTTTTCGTTCTTTGTCGGGAACCCGCGCCGCCCGGTTTCGAGCGCGCCAGGCATGGGGCATCTTGACAGTTTGTCCACATCGTAAAGGTAGCACGCTGAATCCGCGGGCGTCAGGCTGAATAGTTCATCCCCTTGGCCTTGAAGACAAAATTGGATGCGGCGACTCGGGACCGGTACGGGCTTCGCTTACGCGAAGCTGTCCGAGATCTTCCTGCCGCTCGCGTTGCTCGCTTCGGTCAAGATTGCGGAGTGCGCGGGGCGCGCACGGAACCTAACCCCTGGCCCCTTTTTTGGGCCCTCACCCCAGGCGCGGACGCTTTTGTTGTTCCCTCTCCCGCGGAGCGGGCGAGGGTAATTTGGTACTGCAGCCGGACATAGAGGGGAAGGGGAATCGATGCCGCGTTCCCGCAAGGAATCGATTACGCGATGCTGGTCAAGATGTACGGCACCGATCCTGAGGCTGAGAAACGATATAGTCCTTCGATCTGTTGGAGCGCCGAACGCAAAGTGATTCGCGGCAACCCTGATCGCGACCATATCAACACGTCGCATGTCGAGCGCCAAAACCTTTCGATGCGAATAGGAATCCGCCGATTCACGCGGTTAACAAATGCGCTCAGCAAGAAGCTGGAGAATCACATTCACGCGCTTTCGATCTACTTCATGCACTACAATTTCGTGCGCATCCATCAGACGCTCAGGGTGCCGCCTGCGATGGCCGCTGGCGTGACTGACAATCTCTGGTCGCTCGATGATATGGTTCGCATCGTGGACGAATGGGAAGCGACTCAGAAAGATGAAACCGCCCGTTGACGTGATCCGCGTTTTAAAGACAATCTTCGGAGGTTGGTCACTCGGCGCATTTGTCGCAGTCGGGCTTATTATTTGGCTCCAAGTGAAAGAATTGATTCACGGTATTGAGAGGCGGAGGAAACTGTCGTCGCTTCGCTCGTTTCGCCGTAGTCGGATCTCAACAAATTCAAACTGACCCACTACCCAAGGGTAGTTTCGTTCCGTCAAATTTAAATTTTCGCGGGATATGGGGCGTTGCCCGGTTTCGAGCGGGCCGGGCATGGGGTATCTTGACAGTTTATCCATATCGTAAAGGTAGCACGTCGAATCCGCGGGCGTCAGGCTGAATAGTTCATCCCCTTGGCCTTGAAGACAAAATTGGATGCGGCGACTCAGGACCGGTACCGGCTTCGCTTACGCGAAGCTGTCCGAGATCCTTCCTGCCGCTCGCGTTGCTCGCTTCGGTCAAGATTGCGGAGTGCGCGGGGCGCGCACGGAACCTAACCCCTGGCCCCTTTTTTGGGCCCTCACCCCAGGCGCGGACGCTTTTGTTGTTCCCTCTCCCGCGGAGCGGGCGATAATTTGGTACTGCAGCCGGACATAGAGGGGAAGGGGAACCGGATTGCGCGATGACGCATAGGATTAGTGCCGACGGGCCGCGCGGGGCGCGGGTTCGGGTTCACGATTGCGGGCTAGCTCGGCGGCGACGCTATCAATGAGCGCGATCCCCGAGAGACCGCTGTGCTCGGCGATTTCGAGAACCGGGGTGCCGGTCTCGGTGCGGATTCGCGCGATCGCTTTGCGCGCTTCCGCCGCGCGGTTCAACTCCGACCTGGCCAGCTCTGCCAGATGCTCGAGGTCCTTCTTGCGCATATGAGGGCCGCGACGATTGGTCAGCGCCGATATGTCGCCGGCGTCGAACTCGGACGGCGGCATACGGTTGAAGAGCACGGCCGCCGGGGCGAGATGGATACTGCTCAACTGCGCGTGGGTCTCAATCGTTTCGGAAATCGAAAGACTGTCGGCCGTGGTCACCTGCAGGATTGCGCAATTGCGCTGGTCGCGCATCATGCGCGAGATGTTGCGCGCTTCCTTGCCCACCACGCTGTCGCCGAACGTCGAGCGCGCCGCAGAAGGCATCTTGAGCAGGCTCATCGCCTGGCCGCTCGCGGGCGCATCGACGACGATCAGGTTGCGAGCGGGCGGCTTACCGCCGTCGCGCCCGGCGTCATAGAAAACCTTGCCGAGCATCATCAGCTCGCGCAGGCCCGGCGCCGCTTGCACGAAAAATTGATAGAGGCGGCTGGCGAAGACCGCCTTGAGCAGCATCCGGCCCGGCACCACCAGCCGCAGATATTCCTCGAGCGCGGCGCGGCCGTCCAGCGTCATCAGCGCCAGATTGTGCGCGACCTGAGTCGGCGCAAACGACGGCTTGACGCCGAAGGTCGCTGCCAGCGGCGCGCGCGCGTCGCATTCCATGATAAGCGCGTGCGCGCCCGAAGTCGTCGCGAGCTTCGCGATCGCGGCACTCAGCGTGGACTTGCCGACTCCGCCCTTGCCGAGCACGATCAGCACGCGTCGGGCGAGGATTTCGTTTAACATCTAACGCGAGCGCGAGTCGGAAGTTACCAGCGGATCAGGTTCGCTCCCCAGGTCAAGCCGCCGCCGCATGCGTTCAGCATCACGATATTTCCGTCGCGAATCCGGCCTTGCTCGAGCGCTTCGTCGAGCGCGATCGGCACTGACGCGGCCGACGTGTTGCCGTAGCGCTCCATGTTGGTGAAGACTTTTTCCGGCGGCATCCCGAGCCGCTCGGCCACGGCGGAAATAATTCGCATGTTCGCCTGATGCGGCACGAACAGGTCGACTTCTGCGAGCTTGACGCCCGCGCGCTCGGCGACCACGCGGCTGACTTCCTCCATGCTCTTGACGGCGATTTTGAAAAGCTCGGGGCCTTTCATCTGAATCGCGTCATGGGCGGATCGCCGCACTTCCGAGTCGATCGTGCCGCGGGTTCCGGTGGCGCGGACCGACAGCAGTTTCCAATACTCGCCGGCGGAGCGCAGCAGGCTCGCCAGCACTCCCCGATTTCCCGGCTCGGTCACCATCACGCATGCGCCCGCGCCGTCGCCAAACAGGACCGCGGTGCTGCGATCGTTCCAATCGACCATCGTCGAGAGCGCGTCGGCTCCGACCACCAGTACGCGCTTGAAATCGCCGGCGCGCATCTGTGCGTCCGCGACTTGAACCGCATACACGAAGCCCGAGCAGGCGGCGGCGACGTCGAAAGCCGGTATCGAGGTGATGCCGAGTCCGTACTGAATCTGGCATGCGAACGACGGGAACGCGTACTCCGAGGACACTGTGCCGACGATGATCGCGTCGAGGTCGGCGGGCTTGAGGCCCGCGCGCGCGAGCGCAGTGCGGCTCGCGTCGGTCGCGATTTCGGCCAGCGACTCGCCCTGGCGCATCGTATAGCGAGCGCCGATCCCGGTGCGCGAGCGAATCCATTCGTCGGACGTGTCCATGTACCGCTCGAGATCCTTATTGGTCAGCGCGGTGCGCGGTACGGCCCGTCCGGTGGCGACAATTCTTGAACCCATGATGAACCAGTAAGAAAAGTAGAAAAGTCAGCTCTGGTTAGGCGGGCCTGAAGGCCAGCGTTGTGTTGGTGCCGCCGAAACCGAATGAGTTGTTAAGCGCGATCCGAATCTTCGCGGGGCGCGCCTTGTTGGGCACGTAGTCGAGGTCGCATTCGGGGTCGGGAAATTCCTGGTTGATAGTCGGTGGCATCATGCCGCGATCGATCGCGAGGACGGTGTACACCGACTCGATCGCGCCGGCCGCGCCGAGCGTATGCCCGGTCATCGACTTGGTCGAACTGATCGCAAGTTTCGCGGCGCGCTCGCCAAAGACGTGCTTCACCGCCTGAGTCTCGGCGAGGTCGCCTTGCTCAGTGGAGGTGCCGTGCGCGTTGATGTAATCGACTTCGTTGGGATCGAGATCGCTGTCTTCGAGGCACATCCGCATGCACTTGGCGGCGCCGCGGCCATTCGGCGCAGGCGACGTGATGTGGTAGGCGTCGCTGTTGGCGGCGTAACCGCAAATTTCGGCAATTATTTTTGCGCCGCGCTTGATTGCGGCGTCGCGCTCCTCGAGGATCAGCGCCGCCGAGCCCTCCGACATCACGAATCCGTCGCGCTCCTTGTCGAATGGACGGCTGGCTTTCTCCGGATGTTCGTTGCGGGTCGATAGCGCGCGCATCGCGACGAAACCGCCCACCCCCAGCGACGTGATGGCGGCTTCCGAGCCGCCGGTGATCGCCGCGTCGAGGTAGCCGAGCCTGATCATCCGGTACGCCTCGCCGATCGCATGGCTGCCCGACGCGCACGCGCTGGTGGTGGCGAGGTTGGCGCCGCGAGCGCCGTAGCGAATCGAGATTTGGCCCGGCGCAAGATTGGCGATCAGCTTGGGGATGAAAAACGGCGTGACGTGACGCAGCCCCGTGTCCATGAAAACCTTGTGGTACTCCTCGATCGTGCAGAGGCCGCCGATGCCGACGCCGACCAGCACGCCGACATTGTCGGCGTTGTCCTCGGTTATCTTGAACCCGGATTGGCGCATCGCCTGCTCCGCGGACGCGACCGCATACTGGATGAACGGGTCCATTTTTTTGACGTCGCGCTTTTCGATCCAGTCCTCGGGATTAAAATCCTTCACCTCGCCGGCGATGCGGGCGGGGAATTCCGAGGCGTCGAAGCGCGTGATCAGTCCGATACCGGACCGTCCCGCCATCAAGGCGTCCCAGTTCTTTTCAACTCCAACTCCGAGCGGGGTTACCAGACCGACTCCGGTGACCACCACGCGGCGCTCAAGCATTCGTCTCATCAGGGCCCCTCATCCTCCGTCGAGTTCAACGTTAATCATCTAACAAAAAGCTCCCGTGGTCGAGAATGCGTGCAATCCGGCCATGCACAAGGGTGTGTTCGCGCCGCAACGCCCGCATCGCGCCAAAGCGTAAGATGCTGGGGTGACAAATAGACGCGCCAAGACGTATTGAACCGATATTTGGATCTCCGAAGCAAGTCCTATCAATAGTCCGTCAGAATATGATAGTCAGGCACCCTTCAAGCGAAACCAGACGAACCTTGACCAAAATAATTGAGGTGTGATGCATCAGCATAATCTCCGTGTTGCGATTTGCGGCTGCCTGCTCATCGCTTTCGCTTCCCTGCTGACAATGTCGGCGGGCAGGCGCGGAATCTCCTCGCCGCCGCTGGAACCAGCCGCCTCGGTCGGGAGGACGGTGCCCGCCGACGCGAAACCTCATAGCGTGGATTTGTACGCAAAGCGGCCGCTGAGTTTCGAGCGCAACGACGGCCAGACCGACGCCCAGGTCAAATTCATCTCGCGCGGCGACGGCTATACGTTGTTCCTCACCCCGGCCGAAGCGGTGCTCGCACTGCGCACGGCCGGGCAGCAATCTGGTAAGGGTGAGCATCCCCATTCGGTCTCGATAAACAAAGCTAAAGCTGAGACGCTGCGCATCAGGCTCGTCGGGGCCAATCCGGACGCTCGAATCGAAGCAGTGGACCGGCTCGCGAGCACGTCGAACTATTTTGTCGGCAAAGATCCCAGAAAATGGCATCCGAACATTCCGACTTACGCGCGGGTGAAGTACCGCGACGTGTATTCCGGAATCGATCTGGTGTACTACGGCGCGAGTCAGCGCCAACTTGAATATGACTTTGTGATCGCACCGGGCGCGAACCCAAATGCGATCGGGCTGCGCTTCGAGGGCGCCAAGGCGATGACGCTAAACCCCGATGGCGACCTGATCGTAAGCCTCGCCCACGGTGGCCAGGTCAACCACCATGCGCCAGTGATCTACCAGGAGCGCGACGGCAAACGCGAAAACGTCGACGGCAAGGCCGTGCTCAAGGACAAAGATACCATCGGCTTCGAGCTGGCGGCTTACGACCATGCGCGAACAGTATTTGTTGACCCGGGACTGAGTTACTCGACCTACCTGGGTGGCAGTCAAGTTGACTCTGGCCAGGCCATTGCCGTTGACGCTTTAGGCTTCGCCTACTTGACGGGGTTAACCGAATCGGACGACTTCCCCACCACGCCGGGCGCGTTCAAAGCCACCACTAGCCATGTCGCGACCATGTTCGTGACCAAGCTAAAGGCCGATGGGTCCGGATTGGTCTACTCGACCTACTTGGGAGGCGATAATCATGACAATTTCGAAGGTGGCTACGCCATTGCGGTCGACTCGCTCGGCAACGCCTATTTGACCGGTGACGCCGGGAATGGCGGCGATTTCCCCACGACGCCCGGCGCATTCCAGTCGGGTCCATCTGGTGGCTATTCCGATGCGTTCGTGACGAAGCTCAGTTCCGACGGCTCGACCTTGGTCTACTCGACTTACTTAGGCGGCACCTATCACCCTGCTGCAGGGACCACGAATGGCTATGCCATTGCCGTCGATTCCCTGGGTTACGCGTATGTGACTGGAAAGACCACGTCGGGTAACTTTCCGACCACTGCCGGAGCGTTCCAGACGAGCAATAATTCCACCTCGTCCACTGACGCCTTCGTGACGAAAATGAATCTCGATGGCACCGGCCTGGTTTACTCGACGTATCTGGGTGGCAGCAGCAGCCCTTACGGCGGCGACAGCGCCAACGGCATAGCAGTCGATTCCTTGGGGAGTGCGTACGTAACGGGGACCGCCAACTCGTCGAATTTTCCCACGACTGCCGGAGCCTTCCGGACCGTTAATTCCGGCTTTTCGGACGCCTTCGTCACGAAACTCAAGCCCGACGGCACAGGATTGGTTTACTCGACCTACCTGGGCGGCAGTCAACCAGACATCGGTCAAGGCATCGCCATCGATTCTTTGGGCAGCGCTTACGTGACGGGCTACACTGGCTCACCCGACTTTCCTACTACCGCCGGCGCGTTTCAGACCGCTATGCGCACTATCTACGGGAACGCCTTCGTGACGAAGGTAAAGCCTGACGGCTCCGGACTAGCCTACTCGACCTACCTGGGCGGCTACGGCGATATCGCCGACAGCGTCATCGACGATCCCGGAACCGACCATGCGTATGGCATAGCTGTCGATTCCTTTGGCCATGCCTACGTCACGGGCCAAACCTGGTCGAGCAACTACTATTGCGCCGGCTCCGGCAACCCAATTTCATGTTGCAGCGGTGGCGGAACTGGTACGTGCAACTTTCCCATCACTGCCGACGCGTTCCAGTCAACCGACAATGCCAGCAATTTCCCAAATCCGGGCCCTAACGCCTTCATCACAGAAATGAATCTCAACGGCACCGCGCTGGCTTACTCGACCTACCTGGGCGGTAGCGGCGCGTATAACGGCGACCGTGGCTTTGCTATCGCCGTTGACTCCACCGGCGATGCCTACGTGACGGGTTCAGCCTACTCGACCGACTTTCCCATCACTGCGGGTGCATTCCAGACCACCGGTGGCAATGGCGACGCCTTCATAACAAAGCTCATCGTTCCCGCAGGTCCTACAGCCACTCCGACGACTAGCCCTTCGCCGACACCTGCCGCCAGCGCGACCGCAACTGCAACCAGGACCGCCACCGCCACGGCGACCGCAGCAACTCCTACCGCCACGGCCACCGCAACTCCGACGCCGACTTCGACGCCGACTTCACTTCCTATTGGCGATAGTCCGGCTATCAGTCGCAGTTCGATCGCCTTCGGAAACAAGGTGACGGTTGGGGCTACCAGCAAGCCGGAGAGTATCACGATCAAGAACAAGGGTAAGAAAAAAACAGGCGTGCCGGTAAGCATCGAGATGGAGATCGCGTCGCCGTCGATGTTCGCGGTCAGGTCGGAATGCACAAAAACGCTCGAGCCCGGCAAGAGCTGCAAGGCGTCCGTGACCTTCCAGCCGACGGACACGACGGAGCAGAGTGGCAGCCTGATGATTTATGACAATGTGACCGGCTCGCCACAGACCGTGCAGCTGTCAGGAACCGGCAAGCCCGCCAAGTAGAGGAGATAGAACGGCAGACCGGCAACACCGCAAAGCCCAAGCTTGGTTAGACACCCTTGAATGCGCGGTACGCTCACTGTGAAGGTTTTTTACGAATGACCAGCGAGTTTACAGCGATAGTTGAACAAGACGGCGACTGGTACGTCGCGTACTGCGCCGAAATTCCTGGTGCCAACGGCCAAGGACGGAGCAAAGCGGAGGCAAAAGAGAGTCTGGCGAAAGCGATCAAAATGATCCTCGCGGATCGTCGCGCCGATGCTCTTCGCGGAGCCCCGTCCAAAGCGTTACGGGAAACCGTCACGGTCAAGTGAAGCGTGGCGACCTCCTTTGTCACCTTCGTCGCTATGGCTGCTATCTGAAACGCGAAGGCAGCGCACTGTCACTATGGTGCAATCCCACGACCGGCGCGGTTGAAGCCGTGCCGCGCCACAATGAAATCGCGAATCGCCTCGCGGCCAAGATCTGCCGGGGGCTTTCGCTCCCCGAACCTGGTCGATCCTAAAGCAGGTTCAAAATATACCGCCGCGCGGTCATCCTTCAGCCTTGCATCTAAACTGGCACCGATGAACAATTCAGTCGTGCCGCTCAACAATCCCACAGACGATCCCTTCTCGAAACTTGCGCAAAATCTTGGCGAACTCGAGATCGTGATCGGCGAGCGCGCGCGGCCGGCCATTGCCGGCGTGCGCGAACGGCTACGCGACGCGATGGCATGCCGCGAGCGCGGCGATATGCCCGGATCGATCGCCGCGATTCGGCAAGCGATGGCGCAACTGGCCGCGCTGGGCGGCACGCTCGATCCGGAAGAGGGAGCAGTGATGCGGATAATCGCCGAGCGATTCACAGCCGCGCTCGGCGCCGGCCACAAAGGTGATGCGAAAACCAGTGTAGACGTGATGCGTCGCAAGGCCGGCGACACCAAGGACGACGACAGCAAGGATTGGTGATCGCGGCCTCGGAACTGCCGTTTCACGCGTGTTCCACAGGTGGATTCAACGGACATCCCCTGAAAATGAAAACCCAAACCGGCGGATTCAATGACCGCCCAAACCACGCGGGGTGACATTTTGGCAACTGCAGCGCAAATCAAAGTAAACCGGTCCGACCTCGACCAAACCTGCATCAACGCGATCCGCGTACTCACCATCGACGCGGTCCAGAAGGCCAACTCCGGCCATTGCGGATTGCCGATGGCGATGGCGCCGATCGCTTACCTGCTCTACACGCGCTTCATGCGGCATAACCCGAGGAATCCAAAATGGTTCGGGCGCGATCGCTTCGTGCTGTCTGCCGGGCACGGCTCGATGCTGCTGTACAGCCTGCTCTATCTCACCGGCTACGACATCACGCTCGACGATATCCAGCACTTTCGCCAGCTCGGCAGCAGAACCCCGGGGCATCCTGAGCATTGGTGCGTCCCCGGCGTCGAGACCACCACCGGGCCGCTGGGCCAGGGCGTCGGCAACGCCATCGGTATGGCGATTGCGGCGAAGCATCTCGAGTCGCGCTTCGAGCGCGACAAGTCCGGCCTGTTCGACCATCGCATCTTCGGCATCTGCAGCGACGGCGACCTGATGGAAGGCGTGGCGAGCGAGGCGGCATCGATCGCCGGTCACGTCGGGCTCGGCAACCTCATTTTTCTCTACGACGACAACCACGTGACTATCGACGGGCACACCGAGCTCAGCTTCGACGAGGACGTGGTCAAGCGCTTTGACGCGTACAAGTGGCATACGCAGAATGTCGCGGATGCGAACGACCTCGGGGCGCTGACGAAGGCGATCGAAAATGGAATCGCCGAGACGAGCCGGCCGTCGCTGATTCGCGTGCACTCGATCATCGGCTACGGCAGTCCTCATAAGCAGGGCACTTCGGCCGCGCATAGCAATCCGCTCGGCGTCGAAGAGGTGAAGCTGACCAAGGAATTTTACGGATACCCGACCGAGCCGCCATTCTTCGTATCCGACGACGCGCTGGCGCATTTTCGGCAATGCGTCGAGCGCGGTGCGGAACAGGAGTCGGCGTGGAGCGCGAAGTTCGAAACGTACGCGAAGAAGAATTCGGCCCTGGCCGGAGAGTTTCAGGCGATGCTGGCGAGAGAGCTGCCTGCCGGATGGGACGCCGAACTGCCGGTCTTTACGCCCAAGGACAGCCTCGCGACCCGAGTGTCGGCCTCGCAGGCCGAAGCCGCAATCACAAAAAAAGTCTGGAACCTGTTCGGCGGCTCCGCCGACTTGAACGAGTCCACTTTCACCGACATCAAGGACGGCGGCGACTTCGAGCGCGATCATTTCGACGGCCGCAATTTGCATTTCGGAATCCGCGAGCATGGCATGAGCGCGATTCTCAACGGCATCGCGCTGCATGGCGGTTTCATCCCGTACGGTTCGAGCTTCATGTGCTTCACCGACTACGCACGGCCGTCGATCCGGCTGGCGGCGCTGATGCAAATCCAGGTGGTGTTCGTCTTCACCCACGACTCGATCGGCGTCGGCGAGGACGGCCCGACCCACGAGCCAATCGAGCATCTGTCGTCGCTGCGCGCGATTCCGTATCTCACGGTGATCCGCCCCGGCGATGCGAACGAGGCGGTCGAAGCCTGGCGCACCATCATGACGCATACGGACGGCCCTGTTCTGCTCGCGCTCTCGCGGCAAAAGATGCCGACCCTCGATCGCACCAAAGTGGCGCCTGCCAGCGGCGCGCGGCGCGGCGGGTACGTGATTGCCGAGACGGCAGGCCGTCCCGCGGACATCATTCTGCTTGGGTCCGGCTCGGAACTGTCGCTGGTCGTCGATGCGAAAGCGAAACTCGAAGAGAAGGGCAAGTCGGTCCGCGTCGTGAGCATGCCCAGTGAGAACATTTTCGAGAAGCAGGATCAGGCCTATCGCGACTCTGTCTTGCCGCCGAGCATTCGCTGCCGGCTGGCGGTCGAAGCAGGCGCGCCGATGTCATGGTACCGATGGGTCGGACTCGACGGCGACATTATCGGGATGACGACTTATGGCGCGTCGGGCAAGTCCGAAGATGTGATGAAACATTTCGGCTTCACCGTGGACAACGTCGTCGGGCGCGCGTTGAAATTGCTCGCGCGCTAGCGAGGCTCGAGCGTAGTTTCAGTCAGGAGCGGGCGAACAATGGCCAGCGCGCCCGACATGCAGACCATCGCGACCCCCGGTTACGAGCCGCAGGTCAGTGCCGCGATCAAGGATCTCGACAAGGCCGGCTTCCCCGCGCGCCTGTGGCGCAAGGACGCTTCGCTATGGTCGACGCAGCCGACGCAACAGGAGGAAATCAGGAACGCGCTCGGCTGGCTGACCGTCGCGGAGGCGATGTCCGAGCGCGTCGGAGATCTCGTGGCGTTTGCCGGCGAAGTGCGCGATGCCGGCTTCCGCGACGTCGTTCTGCTTGGCATGGGAGGTTCGTCGCAGAGCGCCGAGCTGTTCGCCACGACATTTTCAAGCGCGCCGGGCTATCCGAAACTCCAGGTGCTCGATACGACGGTCCCTGAAACGATCCGGACGCTCGATCGCAACATCGACATCACGCGGACGCTGTTCGTCGTCGCGAGCAAAACCGCCGAGACCATCGAAACCGAGTCTCACTTCACGACGTTTTTCGAGCGCGTGAAGGCGAAGTCGTCGAATCCCGCCGGATCGCATTTCGTCGCGATCACCGATCCGGGAACGAAGCTCGCGGCTATCGCGAAGGAATATAGATTCCGCCGCGTATTCCTGAATCCTCCCGACATCGTCGGCTGCTACGCGGTGCCGTCGTATTTCGGACTGGTGCCCGCCGCCCTGATCGGCATGGACGTCACGACACTCGTCGACCGCGCGCTTCGAATGACGCACAGCTCCGCGCGAGCCGTGCGAGTCGAGGAAAATCCCGGCGTGAACCTGGGAGCGATTCTCGGCGCGCTCACGAAGGCGGGCCGCGACAAGGTTACGTTTATCATCTCGCCGCCAATCAGCTCGTTCGGCCTGTGGGTCGAGCAGCTGATCGCCGAGAGCACCGGCAAGGACGGCGTCGGGATCGTGCCAATATGCGACGAGCCGATCGTCGACGCGAAGTTCTACGGCAAAGACCGCGCGTTCGTTTACCTCAAGCTGAGCGGTGGCGCAGATGCCGGCCAGGATGCGGCGTTCGAGGCGATCAGGAAGGCCGGCTTCCCGACCGTGCTGATCGCGTTGTCGGACAAAATCGATCTCGGCGAAGAATTTATGCGCTGGGAAATCGCCTCGGCGACCGCCGCCGCGGTGATAGGCGTTGAGCCGTTCCAGCAACCCGAAGTTCAGGGGAGCAAGGACAACACTCGCCGCCTGCTGGCAGAGTTCGCGCGCAGCAAGCAGCTTCCCTTGCAGCCGCCGATGGCAGAGAAGGGCAATCTCGCGCTCTTTTCCGGCGGTCTTGCGGGCGACGCGCTGAAAGGCCGCCACGAGTTTCGCGCGATGCTCGCCGCATTCATGAGTCTCGCGCGGCCGGGCGACTACTTCGCCACGATGGCTTACGTTTCGCCGAATCCGACTGTGGATAAGGAGATCGCCGCGATTCGCACAGCCGTCATCGAGCGCTACGGCGTCGCCACGACATTCGGCTACGGCCCGCGCTGTCTGCATTCGACGGGACAGTTGCACAAGGGCGGTCCGAACACCGGGCTGTTCCTGCAAATCACGCAGGACCATCGCGACACGATTGCGATTCCCAACGCGCCGTACGATTTCGCGAAGCTCAACGAGGCACAGTACCTGGGCGATTTCCAATCGCTCGAAGCGCACGGGCGGCGCGTGATCCGCGTGCATTTGGCGGGTACCGACCCGATCAACGCCATCGCGGCGCTGCGCCAGGAGATCGTAGCAGCGCTCGCCGGATAGACTTTGCCGTTGTCGCTAAACAGAACGATCTGGCGCAGACTGTGCCCCATCGGCTAACTTTTAGATGTCGACTCCACCACCGGACGGTACTGCCATGCCAGAACCGAAGCTAATCATTCTGAACGACGCGCAGGAACTCTACGTCCGCGCCGCCGAAGAAACCGCGCACATCGCGGGCGAGGCGATCTGCACCCACGGCGAGTTCACGCTCTGTCTCTCGGGCGGTTCGACGCCCGCCGCCACCTACGACCTGCTCGCGACGCGGTTTCGCCTGAGCGTCGACTGGAAGGAAGTGCAATTTTTCTGGGGCGACGAGCGATGCGTCCCGCCCGATCACGGCGAGAGCAACTACGCGATGGCGAATCGCACGATGCTGAGCAAGCTCGGGCTTCGGCCCGACCAGGTGCATCGGATGCGCGGCGAGGATCCGCCGGCCTCCGCGGCGGCCGCTTACGAAGATGAATTGCGTAAGCGGTTCGGTATTGCCGATGGCGAATTTCCGCGCTTCGATCTCGTGATGCTCGGCCTTGGCGACAATCGCCATACGGCGTCGCTGTTTCCGGGCGATCCCGCGATTCACGAAACGCAGCGCCTCGTCGTTGCCGTCGACGTTGACGCCGAGCCGCGCAATCGCCTGACCATCACGCCGCCGGTCATCAACAACTCGCAGTGCGTGATGTTCCTTGCGGCGGGGCAGGGCAAGGCGGCCGCGGTGAAAGATATCCTGCAAGGACCGCGCGACCCGGATAAATTCCCGGCGCAGATCGTCGCCCCGCGCAATGGCGAGGTCATCTGGCTGCTCGACAGGGCCGCCGCCAGCCTGCTTTCGCCGCGCTGAATCGAACGGATTTACGCGATGCGATTCGTCTTTCGCCACTTCACCGCGATCCTCATCCTCGCCGCCGTCGCCGGCTGGGCGGTTTACTACCTGCCATACACTCCGACCTGGGCCGTGCTCCGGATGAAGCAGGCAATCGACGCGCACGACGGCGACGAAGCGGCTAAGTACGTCGATTTCGAAAGCGTCGTGAAGCATGCGGGCCAGGAGATGGTTAAGAAGCAGGGCGCCACCGACCCGCTGAGCGCGATGCTGGGTAATGCGGCGATCGATCTCCTCAGCAAGCCGATGGCGCAAGTGACGCAGGCGTGGGCCGTCAAGAAAGTCGATGACGGCGCGCGCGAGGTGCAGATGCCCAATGCAGCCGTGGCGGCCTCACTCGTCCTGTTGCATCGAAACGGCGACACCGCGTCCACGGACTTCACCGACAACAAGGGGCAGCGGTGGCGAATTCACCTGGCGCGCGGTGACGACGGCTATTGGCGCGTCACCGAGATCGAAGACGTCGAGCAACTGCTTCAAAAGCTCCAGCGCAACCAACCCATGGCCACGCCCTAGGCGCGTATTACGAGAGTGTTTCGCCGGCCGTTCGCGCCCCTGCGTTTACTCTGCGCTCAGCGACGGCTACAATATGTTTCACGCGCGGGCGAACCTGACGGGCTCGGCCGCGTTTTAGCATTCATCACACAATGAGACGCCCAGATATAAGAAATTTAGCGATCGTCGCCCACGTCGATCACGGTAAAACCACTCTGGTCGACGCGATGCTGCGGCAGTCGGGCGTGTTCCGCGCCAACGAGCAGGTCATCGACCGCGTCATGGATTCCAACGCGCTCGAGCGCGAGCGCGGCATCACCATCATGGCCAAGAACACCTCGATCCTGTGGGGTGAGACGCGCATCAACATCGTCGATACTCCCGGCCACTCCGATTTCGGCGGCGAGGTCGAACGCACGCTGTCGATGGTGGACGGCGTGTTGCTGCTCGTCGATGCGTGCGAGGGTCCTCTGCCGCAGACCCGATTCGTGCTCAAGAAGGCGCTCGAGTCGAACCTTCCCGCGATTCTCTGCATCAACAAGATCGATCGCGCCGACGCGCGCGCGCCCGAAGTTCTCGACGAGGTCTACGACCTGTTCATCGACCTCGGCGCAAACGAAAGCCAGCTCGATTTCCCGGTGCTCTACACGCAGGCGCGCGCCGGCACCGCGTCGCTCCGGCTCGATACCCCGAGCGAAAACCTGGTGCCGCTGTTCGACGCGATCGTCGCGCACCTGCCCGGCCCCGAAGTCGATCCCGACGCGACCCTGCAATTCCAGGTCAATAATATCGACTACGACGATTACGTCGGCCGCCTCGCGGTCGGCAGAATCATCGCCGGCTCGATGACCGCGTCGCAGAACTATTCGCTGTGCCGCCGTGACGGCAAGACCGTGGTCTGCAAGGTCGCTCACATCTACGGATGGCAGGGGCTGACGCGCGTCGAGCGCGAAACCGCCAGCGCGGGCGAGATTGTGATCGTCGCCGGCGTCGAGGACATCGCGATCGGCGAAACCATCGCTGACCTCGAGAACCCGCGCCCGCTGCCGCCGATTCGCATCGACGAGCCGACCGTGGCGATGACTTTTTCGGTGAACAATTCGCCGTGGGCGGGCCGCGAAGGAGACTTCGTAACCTCGCGCAAGCTCGGCGAGCGAATCGAATTCGAAGCGCGGCGCAACGTGAGCACTCGCGTCGAGCAATTGACGCACGACTCGTGGCGCGTGATGGGCCGCGGCGAATTGCAGCTCGCGGTGATCGTCGAAACCATGCGCCGCGAAGGCTACGAGATGCAGGTCTCGAAGCCCACCGTCATCACCAAGCAGGCCGATGGCGAGATCCTCGAGCCGATGGAGATGCTGGTCATCGACATCCCCGCGGAATGCATCGGCGTAGTCACGCAGATGCTCTCGACGCGCAAGGGCCGGATGCGCACGATGGTCACCCACGCGAGCAGCCGCGTGCGCCTGGAATACGACATTCCCGCGCGCGGCCTGATCGGGTTTCGCGGCCGCTTTCTTGAAAACACGCGCGGCAACGGCCTCATGAATACGCTGTTCAACGGCTACGCGCCGTGGTCCGGAACGATCCGCTCGCGCGCCAACGGCGCGATGATTTCCGATCGCGAGGGCGTCAGCACGCCTTACGCGATCTTCCATTTGCAGGAGCGCGGGATATTCTTCGTCGGTCCCGGCGAGCCGGTTTACGAGGGGATGATCGTCGGCGAGTATGCCCGTGAGATAAACTTGCCCGTCAACGTGTGTCGTGAAAAAAAGCTCAGCAACATGCGCGCCTCAGGCCACGACGAAGCGATTCGACTGTCGCCCGCGCGCGTCCCGACGCTCGACGCGGCGCTGGAATGGATCGACGAGGAAGAGCTGGTCGAAGTCACGCCGAAGTCGGTGCGGCTGCGCAACCGCGTTCTCAAGACGGGCCTCAGGAACAAGCATCGTGCGGGATACATCGACGCGCCGCCGTCGGAGATGGCCGACAACAACTGATCGCTTCGTGAGCCAGCCGGACTGCGCAACTCCGGACGCGCCTGCGGCGTCACGGCAATGATGAGACTGGTCCGAATCGCCGCGCTTTCCGCGCTGATCCTCGCAATCGTATTCGGCGGCTTGGCCGCGCTGATCGCATTCAACCAGTCGCGCATCGTCACTTACGTTCTGGCCTCGGTCCGCACCCGCACCGGCGTCGAAATCATCCCGCGCGCCACTTCCGTTCATCTCGGCACCCACCTGGTAGTCGTCCTTGACCAGCCGCAGGTGATCGCCAACGGACACGAAATCGTCAAGCTCAAATCGCTGCGAGTGCTCATCTCCTATCACTCGATTTTCGTCAGCACCGGGCTCCCGCTTTATCGGCTGACTGCTACCAGTCCCGAAATCACCCTGCCGGTAAGCTCGGGCAACGCGGCCACGTTCCCCATCCCGCGTCCCGGGACGCCATCGATCGATGCCCTGCAGGACGTGTTGCACGCGCTGTCGCGGATTTGTTGGCGCGTCGAGACGATCGACGCGACGGTGCGCTACGCCGACGGTGTCGGGGTTGCCGATCAGGTTGGAATCGTCGCGTACCGCACCCGGCGCGAGCCTTTCCGATGGCAGCTCGGGTTCAGTGGCGCGCTGCTTCAATCGCGCCTCTCCGGAGCGCACGTGAGCGGGAAATTCAGTCTTGGCTACGGAAAAAATTCGCGGCCCGGCGAATTTGCCCATGGAGAGCTGTGGACCTGGGACGTGCCGCTGGAAGGAATCGAGGCCGAGGGCTTCGCGCTGGTCGGCACCGTCCAGAATTCCGTGAAGTTCTCGCTTCACGACGACGGCTCTGTGACTGCCGTCAGCAATGCGAGCGCGCAGAATCTGATGCTCAAGAGCGAGCGCCTCGCCGCGCCAGTCGACCTCGGCGCTTATTCTTTGCACGCCGCCTTCGACATCACCGACGGCAAATACGCCATGACGCAAATCGTCTTGCGCCACGTCAACACCGCGGTGCTGTCTGGCGATACCGAGCTGCTCCGTCCTTTGAGTGATAAGCCCGAGCTGGGAATCCATCTCGGCGGGTTTCGCTTCGACGCCGCCGCCGTCAAGCAGAAGCTGCTGTCCGTTCGCCATCTGCCGGCCGATTTCGTCGCTATGCTGAACCGGCTCGGACCCGGCAAGGTGATAGTCGGCGACGCGACGCTCAGCGCCGCGCTCGACGAGATCAAGACCGCCCCGCTCGATACCATTCGCAAGAACCTGGTGGTGACCGGCACCATCGAGAACGTCGGCTTCACGATTCCAGCGGACACGAAACTGCCGCCGGTCGAAGGTCTCAGCGCGCAGCTGAGCTACTCGAAAGGGCTGCTCACGATCTCGCAGGGCACCGCGAAGTTCGGAAATTCCGCGGTCCACGACCTCGTCACCACCGCCAACCTCGGCAACGGAGTCGAGGGCGCGGACTACAAGACCAGCCTGACCGTCGACGCGGACCTCACCGAGCTGTTTCCCGCCATCGCCGGGGCGCTCGAGCTGTATCAACTGAAGGATCGCGATCGCCTCGAGCGCTTGAGCGGCCGCGTGGAAGTGGTCACGAACGCATCTGGGAAGTTGAGCGTGAAGACCCTGGTCCCGCCCAAAGATTACGAGGTCCGCGCTGATGCCATCGGCGCCGTGGTCAATATCAAAGGTTCGCCCGGCCCGCTCAAAGTTTCCCGCGGCACCGTCACTATCAATCCGGGGTCGATAAAGTTCGACCGCGTGAGGTTGGCCGCAACCGGTGGCGACGCGACGCTCGATGGCACCGTGAGCTTCGCAAAACAGGGCATCGTGCCGCATGATCTGACGTTGGAACTTCACGACTTCCCCGCGGAAACCTGGTTGCAGCTGCTCGTCGACCCATCCGATTTCGCCGTCAGCGGGCCGATTGGCGGCAAAGTTGTCGTCAACAGCGATCCCACCACAACCGGCCGCATGACGCCCGAAGGCAAGCTGACGCTCGCCAAGGGCAACGTGAAATTTAATTTTCTGCGTGCGCCGATCCTGGTTGAGGGTGCGACGCTCACGATGCATCGCAAGCAGGTCGTCCTGTCGATGCCGGGCTCGAAGCTCGAAAATTCGGCGATCAATTTCCGCGTCACCGTCGCCGACTATACCCATCCGACGATTCGTATCGACGCCACCGTCCAGAAACTCGACCTCGAGGTGATGAACTTTGTGCGGATGCCGTGGTCGCCGGCCGCGCCGCCGATCCATTTTCCGGTTCCTTGCCTCGGTCATATCGAGGCGCGCGCGGCAAACCTCGCCGCCTTTCAGATGACCGACGTCAAGACCGATTTCACGCGCAGCCCGATCGGCGATTGGCGCGTTTACAACATGAGCGGGACCGCCTATCGCGGCAGGATGAAGCTCGAGCTGGTCGGCCGCGCCCCCGACAACTGGATGCATATGACCGGCGTCGCCACCGACATGGACCCGGCGCCGCTCTTCCTGCTGGGCGGCAAGAACAAGCAGTCGCCATTGCTGGGCCATCTCTTTCTCGCCATCGATTTGTGGGCCAACACCGACACCAACTTTTTCGAAACGCTTGCCGGCGACATGACGATCACCGTCAGAGACGGAACCCTCAACAAGTTCACGCTGCTCTCGCACCTTCTGAGTTTTATCGACGTCAAGAATTGGTTGAGCGCGCAGATTCCGGACCCGCGCATCAATGGAGTCCCGTTCAAAACCATCTTCACCGATTTCAAGGGCAACGGCGGGCTGTTCTACACCGACAATTTCGCCCTGCGCGGGCCGGTGATGGATATCACGGCCAGCGGCAGCCTTCAGTTCGGCGCGGGCGCGATCGATATGCAGGTCGGCATGTTTCCGTTCGACACGGTCGACTGGGTGCTGAACCACATTCCACTGATCGGCGAACGCATCGGCTCGGGCACCGGCAAACTCGTCGCGGCGTACTTCCACGTCAAAGGTCCTGTGAGCGACCCCTCGATCGTGCCGCAGCCCATTTCGTCGGTGACGAACTTCATCAAGAAAACCCTCGGGATGCCGATAAACATCATCCGTCCCAACACGATCAAGTGAGCCCGTAAAAGAGTGAAAGAGTAGTGAGAAGGTGAAAGAGTGAAAAAGTCGCGGCCAGCGCTGATCGTGTTTTGCCGCGAACCCGTCGCACATCAGGTCAAGACCCGGTTAATCGGAGCAATCACGCCCGCCGCCGCGGCCGCATTGTCCGACGCCTTCATTCGCGACGCACTAGCCAAGGCAGTCGCAGTCCGCCCTTCCAGCATAGTCATCGCGGCGAGCGCGCATGGCGGCGCAAATCACAGCAAATACTTCCAGCGGATGGCACGTCGATTCGGCGCCGAACTGATCGACCAGGGCGAAGGGTCGCTAGGCAAGCGAATGGCTCGAGCACTCCAACCGCTATCCTCCGATGGCGCGCTACTAATCGGCACCGATACGCCCTCTCTGCCAACCGCACTCCTCGCATCCAGCCTCGACGCACTGCGCCGCAGTCGAGTCGTCATCGCGCCAAGTCTCGACGGCGGCTACTACGCCGTCGGCGTGCGCGGCGCGATGCCCCCAATCTTCACCAACATCCGATGGGGCAGCGCCAGCGTCTTCGCCTCAACCGTCAGGCGCCTCAACCGCTCCGGCATTCCCTACGCACTAGGCCCGTCATGGTACGACGTCGATCGATGGCCCGACGTACTACTGTTAGCCGCCCATCTGCGCCTCCTCAGGACGACCTCGCCATGCCCCGCAACCGAGTCCGTCCTAAAGCGTCTTGGACTCCTGCGCCCCGATAGCTAAAGTACCCCGATGCGGGATAAGGCGCGAAGCCGAACCAACCACGACGCCCGCGACACCATTCTGCTGGCGTTGGTAGGAATCGTGTGCTTTCTGATTCTGCAGAATTTTCTTCCAGCTCTCAGGGATTACCCTGCGGCCAAGGGTCTTTCGCTTCTCATGCATTTCCGGCCACAGCCGAAGGTCACCGGCACCGTCGTAATCGCTGCTATCGACAGGCAAACCGTTGATCGAATGGGGCGGCCGCCTTGGACGGCAAAACAGTATCATGATCTGATTTCCGCACTCGGCGATTACGGAGCGCGTGTCGTAGGTCTACCTGTATATTTGCAGAAGGGTTACTGTTTGCCTCCTGCCCATGAGCCTCCACTGAAAACAGTAGACACGCCCCGCCCCGCAGTCGGACAGGAAATAATCAATGGCGTGGCCGAAGGCGAGGCACCTCTGATCGAAGCTTTGAAACGGCAGGGCGGAACATACTTGGAGTACGGTTTCTCTCTTTCAAACAAAGACACCGCTAGTGCCGACGTCGTTGCCGACACTAAATTGATGAATACCGTAGGCGCAGTCGTCTATAAGGTGGTCCGGCAACCTCCTACTCGACACCTGGTTGACGAGATACTGGCGGGACCTTCCGCGCTTCCACCGTTTCCTCAAATGAAGTACTACTTTGGGCCGTCCTCCGGCTTGGGCAGGGCATCACTCGGTACCGTAGCCGCGAGTTTCACCCACTGGAACGGGCCCGCCGTCGTCGGTATCTTTTCAACCGCTCGCATAGGAGACACGTACTACGCCTCCCTCCCGGTGGCGGTTGTAAGCCACTATCTAAGCGCTGCTCCTCTCACCCTGACGCTGTCCGGATCGTGGATCGACGAGGTTGCGGTGGGCAACACTATTATTCCGGTCAACCTGTGGGGTACGGCATGGGTGAACCTGCGCCCGCAGGACGCGATTCCCCGTTTCTCGGTCTCGGATATCATCCAGCGGAAAGTCAAAAACCTCGATCTCAAGGATAAGATCGTCCTGGTTGGCGAGATGATTGACCAGCCCGTTACAACCTATGCGGGTTCTCGCGATGCCGTGGAAATCTACGCAAGCGCTGTCGAGGATATTCTGTCCGGCCGATTCCTCCGGTATAAGTCCGCGGGAGAGGGCTTGGCAGATCTCGTCTTGATTGGTCCCCTATACTTGGGGCTTCTCGCATGGTGTGTAACCCGACGAAAGGGCGCCGCACTTTGGTCGTTCGGCTGCGTAGTTCTTGCCCCAGTCGGACTCACCGTTTACGACATATCGAATCTGGCTTTTAGAGGTGTCGTCTACCCCACTACAACCCTGGCTGGAGGTGTTGCGCTTGTGTCCGCAGGTGTCGCGTTCGTTGTGATTAGCCGCAGGCGATACGAGCAAAACCGATTTCGTACTGCCTTCGAGCATTACCTCGATCCTAAAATCATAGACGCAGTAATGGACGATCCGGCCGGACTCGAACTAGGCGGTGAAAAACGCCATCTAACTATTCTGTTTGCCGACATCGTGGACTTTACCACCAAGGCGGAGGCGCTCGGTCCGGAAGCCTTGGTGGAAACCCTCAATGCTTTCATGTCGGCGATGACCGATGTGGTGATCAAGAGCGGCGGTGTCGTCGATAAGATTGTCGGAGACTCCATCATGGCGTTCTGGGGCGCTCCGGCCCGAGTCGAAAATTCGGCGCGCCTGGCGATCGATTGCGGTCTTGAGATGTTAGGGCAGCTTAGGCGGCTGCGCGAGCAAGATTCACGCTTTGCGGATTTCGATATGGGCGTCGGAATTGCAACCGGTGAGGCGGTTGTTGGCAACCTCGGAGGTGAGACGAGGTTCGACTACTCTGTCGTTGGAGATATCGTCAACCTGGCCGCCCGGTTGGAAAGTCTCACCCGCCAGCTTAAGGTCTCTTTGCTGGTCAACGAGCAGTGTTACCGTGAGGCGCGCGGAAATTATGTCGCTCGCGACCTGGGTCTGATTCGGGTTAAAGGGAAAAAACAGCCGGCCGCGATTTGGGAGATAGCCGGGCGAGAATCCGAGGTCTCTGACCATTCTTATTACACAAGCTTCTCGGAAGCGCTGGAAGCTGCCCGGAAAACACGGCAAGCTGACGCGCTTGAACGATTTCAACAACTGGCAGAGTTAAAGCCCGAAGATGTGGCGCTCAAGCTCTACGTCGTTCTGCTGGGCTCGCGCGAAGACCTGGAACCTGAAGACCTCATTCTGGAATTCAGCACGAAGTGAAACCATAGGACGGCCGCTGACTCATGATCGAGCTGATACTCTACACACGCAACGACTGCGAGTTGTGCCGCGAGATGGAACACGTGATTGCGGCCGAGCTGCCGAACTTCGACGCGCGCATCCAGCGAATCGAGATTGACGGCGACCCCAACCTCGAGGCCCGTTTCGGCGTCGAGGTCCCGGTTCTGTTCGTGAACGATCGCAAGGCGTTCAAGTATCGATGCACTCCCGGCGAGTTGCGCAAACGCCTGGCGCGCGAGGCGCGGGGCTGAGATGCCGGCTCGAACTCCCCATCGCATCAGGGTGATTCTCGCGACCACCGGCAGCGAGGAGCAGGCTCTCTCGATCGCGCGCGCGCTCGTCGGCGAAAGGCTGGCGGCCTGCGTCAACATCGTCGGACCGGTGCGATCCATCTATCGTTGGCGCGACGCGGTCGAGGACGATCGCGAATACCTGCTGATTATCAAGACTCGCGCGACTCTCTACATAAAAGTGGAGAAGCGAATCCGCGAGATGCATACCTACGAGGTGCCGGAAGTCCTGGCGATGACCGCGGATCGCGGATCGCCTCCCTACCTCCAGTGGCTGCTCGCTTCGACCGGACCAATCCGCGCCTCTACGATCCAACCTCAATCGAAACGCGCAACAAATCCTCGCGGACGCTCCCGATGATCAGGATTGCGATTGCCGGCGCCGGCGCGATTGCCGAACGCGCGCACATCCCGGTGCTCCGGAGCGTCGCCGACGCGCAAATCGTCGCCATTCAGAGCCGCACCGCAGAGAAAGCCGAACGCGTCGCGCGAGCGCTCTGGCCCGACGACGCCGGCCGTCCGAAAACTTATTCCGATTTCGACGAGATGCTGGCGCGCGAGCGTCCCGACGCAGTAGGCATCTTCACGCCGAATCATCTGCATTGCGAATTCACCGTGAAGGCGCTCGACGCGGGCGCGCACGTGCTCGTCGAAAAACCAATGGCGCCGACGGCCGCAGCCGCGCGCACGATGGTCGATGCGGCGGCGAAAGCCGGCCGGGTGCTGATGGTCGCGATGCAGCGGCGCTTCGGCGGAGTCGAACGCACGATCAAGGACGCCGTGTCCAGCGGCGCAATCGGCACACCCAATTTCATTCGTGCGCGGCTTTCGCACGGCGGTCCCCAGAACTGGGCGCCCGGGCAGAAGTGGTTCACGACGGCTTCGGAAGCGGGCGGCGGCGCGATGCTCGATCTCGGCGTTCATGCCGCCGATCTCGCAATCTGGTTCATGGGCGAGATCGATTCCGTCTCCGGACAGGTCGGCACCCTCGCCAAAAAGATCGAAGTCGATGATACGGGCGCGATGATTTTGCATTTCAAGTCGGGTGCGATTGGCGTCGTCGAGGCAAGCTGGAGCAGCATGCCGCCGCTGTCGGCGATCGAGATTTACGGGAGCGACGGGCGAGTGATGGCGGGTTATCCGCGCAACGACGTGTCGATTCTGAAGGCTGACGGCAATGTGGCGCCGGGGTTCTCGCGCGACGAGGTGATGAGCCGCTTCGATCCGCACGATTTTCTGGCTCCGTCGCGCGCACTCGCCGTAAACTTTGTCGGCGCGATTCAAGGCCGCGAGCATCCGTCGTCCGACGGGACCGACGGACTGCGCGCGGTCGAGGCTATCGAGGCGTGCTATCGTTCGTCCCGGTCGGGCAGTCGAATCAAGCTGCCGCTCGATTCATAATTCACTGATGTTCCGCGAATCGATCAAAAAGATGGCGCCGTATCGGCCCGGCGAGCAGCCGCGGCCCGGTCAGCGGCTGATCAAGCTCAACACCAATGAAAATCCGTATCCGCCGTCGCCGCGTGTGCGCCGCGCGGTTGCGAAAGCGATGGCGGGGTCGGCGCTGCGGCTGTATCCCGCGCCGCGCGCCGACGAATTCGTGGCGAGCGCCGCGAAAATCTACTCGATTCCGCAAAACATGATCCTCGCCGGCAACGGCTCCGACGAGCTGCTCGCGATGGTCTTTCGCGCGACGCTCGGAATCGCCGACACTGTCGCATATCCGGTGCCGACCTATTCGTTGTACGACACGCTGGCGCTCGTGCAGGAGGCGCGAATCGTTCACTGTCCCGTCGGCCCCGACTTCGAGCTGCCGCTCGACGCGTTGGCAGCCGCGCGCGCCAATCTCACGATCGTATGCAGTCCCAATTCGCCGTCGGGCACCCTGACTCCCGCCCGCAGTCTCGGTGCGCTCGCGAAACGTCTCGACGGCCGGCTGCTCGTGATCGACGAGGCGTACGTGGACTTCGCCAACGAGAACGCGCTCGGCCTGGTGCGGCGCTATCGCAATGTCGTCGTGCTGCGCACGCTGTCGAAATCCTATTCGCTGGCCGGGATGCGGCTGGGCCTCTGCTTTGCGCATCCGTCGGTGATCGACGCGCTGATGAAGGTCAAGGATTCGTACAACTTGAGCCGCGTTGCGCTCGCCGCCGGAGCCGAAGCGCTGCGCGATTCCGTTTGGATGCGCCGCAATGTCGCGAAAGTAATTCGCACGCGCGCCCGCACCGAGGCGCGTCTGCGCAAGCTCGGCTTCGAGGTGCCGCCCTCGCAGGCCAATTTCGTGCTGGCGCGGATGACGGGGCGCGACATGGCGCCGGTCACGCGCGGGTTGCGCCGCGCCGGAATCCTGGTCCGTCACTTCGCGACGCCGTTGCTACAGGACGCGCTTAGAATCTCGATTGGAACGCCGGCCGAGATGGACGCTCTGTTCCGGGCGCTCGCGCCGCTGGTCCGCGTGAGTCCAACAAGATCGAAATCGAAACCGAAATCGAAAAGCCCCCTTCGGACTCGCGCCGGTTGAATTTTGATGGCGGCGATCAAGCGGCTGTTCGGCAGTTTCCGTTCGTCGCGCGGGAAGAAGTCCGAATCCGAATCGCGTCCGTCGATTCAATGGGTAGTGGCCGGGCTGGGAAATCCCGGCGAGCAATACTCGCGCTCGCGCCACAACTCCGGCTTCATGACGGTCGATCGAATCGCAAAAGCGCAAGGCGTCGAATTCGGCCGGCGCAGATTCAAGGGTGTCACCGCTGAAATAACGCTGGCCGGCAAGCCGGCGCTCCTGGTCAAGCCGCAGACCTTTTACAATCTGAGCGGCGAATGCATTTCGGACCTGCTCGGATATTTCAAAATTGCGCCCGAGCATTTGATCGTGCTGCACGACGAGCTCGATCTCGAAGCAGGGTGGCTGAGAATCAAGCAGGGCGGCGGCGACGCCGGCAATCGCGGGGTTCGTTCAATCGCGGACTCGCTCGGAACAACGGACTTCATCCGGGTCAGAATCGGAATCGGCCGGCCGCCGGGTTTCACTGGCGAAATGGAACCTGGCCGCCAGCCGAAGACCGAGGAAAACAAGGACTACCTGCTGCGTCCGATGACCGCGGCCGAAAGACAGGCGACTGCCCCGGTCCTCGAGCGCGCGGCGAATGCGGTCGAGGCCCTTGCGGAGCATGGACTCGAAGTGGCGATGAATCGCTACAACCGACGCAGCTAAACTGCACTGAGCGACAGCACTGCGGGAATCGCTAGTAACAAATTGTCTGGAACTATAATCATTCTGTTGACTTTGCGGCGGGCGCCGCGCTAGAGCATCACAACATTGGAACCCTCGTCGCGTTGGTACGGGTAAGTATCGCGTCCCGTTCGAATGGCTGTGCCGTTCGCGCAGATGCGAGAGGGGCCTGGGTTAGCCCCGTCGGCCACACGCTGCGTGCGGTCTCATAAATGTTTATCCAGGATAGGGGCTGCCATGTTTGAGAAAAACAAGAACCGCTTCAGGAGAGCGGAGGAAGCACTGCGCTTTTATTTCCGCCTGCGCGAGCTGCTTCACAGCGGACAAACGAGACGATTGGTGGCGGACGAGTTGCCGCTTGATGCGTGCACGGTGGCCGCCAACGCGATCGACGACTACCAGTGTATCGGATGGTGCATGCGGGACCTCGACGAGATCGCGCTGTGGCTGCTTAGCGACATCTACGGACCGACCTGCTTCGGCGTGCATCGGCGTACATTCTCGCACGCCTGCAGGACCGGCAGGCTCGAGTTCCCGGGGCGCGAGTTCCGGCTGCGCGAGGTCCGCACGATCCACAACCACGCACTGGGAGTGGTGAAACGCGGATTGCGCGAGCTGAGCATGATTCCGTTCCGCGAGCCGCAGCCCGCCCGTGAACGCCGCCGCGTCCGAAGGGTGCACGACAGCGGGCGCCTGCATCGCAGCCGGGCGGCGACTCGCGTCTAGCCGGCGGTGACCGCGCACTGGGGTGCGGGCACTATTCCGCGGCGTGAAAATTCCTGTACGCTTGAGTGCCACTGGCACTGCGGCGCACGGAATTGACGAAGCGGAACGTGAACGGAAAGCGGGCGAATGAAGATGCGGCGGCGCTCACCCGCGGCGCCGTCGAGGTCATTTCTCCGGCGGAGCTGTCGGCCAAAATTGCGCTCGGCCGCCCGCTCAGGATCAAGCTCGGCATGGATCCGACGGCGCCCGATCTGCATCTCGGTCACAGTTTGACGCTGAAGAAGCTGCGCGACTTCAAGAGCGCGGGCCACACCGTGATTTTCCTGGTCGGCGACTTTACCGCGATGATTGGCGATCCCACCGGCCGCAACGAGGCGCGCAAGCCGCTGTCGCGCGAGCAGATCGAGCGCAACGCGGAGACCTATCGCACCCAGGCGTTCAAGATTCTCGATCGCGAGCTGACCGAGGTCCGCTTCAACAGCGAATGGATGAACGACCTCGGCGTGCGCCGCCTGATTGAGATTGCGGCGAAGGTCAGCGTCGCGCGTCTGCTCGAGCGCGATGACTTCGAGAAGCGCCTCGCCGCCGAGGAGCCGCTCTTCCTGCACGAGCTGCTCTATCCGGTCATCCAGGGTTACGATTCGGTCGCGCTGGAAGCGGACCTCGAGATTGGCGGCACCGATCAGAAGTTCAACATGCTGGTCGGCCGCGACCTGCAACGCCATTTCGGACAGGCGCCGCAAGCTGTTATGACGATGCCGCTGCTCGAAGGCCTCGACGGCGAGCGCAAGATGTCCAAGTCCTTGGGAAACTACGTCGGCCTCACCGACCAGCCCGAGGACATGTACGGCAAGCTGATGTCGGTGCCCGATAAACTGATGGTTCGATACTACGAGCTGCTGACGACGGCGACGCCCGAAGAGATTGCCGCGGTGAAATCCGGCGGGTTACATCCGATGGAAGCGAAGAAACGCCTCGCCCGCGCGATCGTCACCGAGTACCACGACGCGGCCGCCGCCGATCGCGCCGAGGATTACTTCGAGAGCAAGCACCAGCGCCGCGAAGTTCCCGCCAGCGTGCAGGTGTATCGGATCGCCGAGGACTTGTGGATTTGCGAACTGATGAAGCAGTTGCAGTTCACGCCCTCGACCAGCGAGGCGCGCCGCCTGGTGAGCCAGGGCGCGGTGCGGGTGGACGGCCGCACCATCACCGACGTGAATTTCCGTTTCGTGCCGGGCGAGCACAAGGTGCTCGAAGTGGGGAAGCGCCGCGTCGCGCGAATCGAGCCCTGACCGCTACGCGATCGCGCTCAGTCCTGCTTGTTCTTCTCGGCCGCCGCGACCGCCTCGCGCAGCTTTTCCATCGTGCGCCCGAGCGCCTTCGTGTAGCGCTGCTTGGTCCACGTCTCCTTGGTCCGCATCTTGAGCCATCCGAGCTTGACCGCGTCGGGCTTGTTGCCCATCTCGCCGGTCGAAACCTCGATGATCGCGCGTTCTTCGGTGTTGAGCGAATCGAGCACTTCGCGCTTGAGGTTCTGCAGAAAGCCGGACTTGAGGTCGATGTCGATCTTCATCGAAAATGCACTTCCATCACCACAGCCCAAACCATAGCATGCGCGTCTCCGACGGGGCAGGGGTGACCCCGTGCGCTCAGTGACGAGAACGGTCGCGGCATGCGCCGATCGGCGTGCCGCCTGCCAATGGCAAGTCGAAGAGCAGACGCGCGAGCGCCGCTATTCTTCTTCGACGGCCTGGCGAATGGCGTTCAGGATGAACAGGAACTGATTCGGCGCCGACACGCGGCCGAGCATATTCACGTTCTTCAGGACCTTGAGTTCCCGGGCCGTCACCTTGTGACGCGCCAGCGTCCCGCGATCGCCGGCAAATTTGCGCCATGAGTCTTCACTCCGCTTCGACGGCGAAGCCTCGCGCTGCTGACCGACTACCCAAGGCGCCTCCGGATGCGCGAGCAGGAACAGCCGCTGCCTGTCGAGCTCGAGCGTTTCGGCGATTCGCGACAGCAGCGACAGGGAAGGTCGGCGCCGTCCGTTTTCCAGGTATGCGATATGGCTGGCCTTGACGCCAAGTTTGCGCGCGAGTTCACGCTGCGTGTAAGCGTATGCGCCGCGCCGCTGTTTGAGGACCTGACCAAGAGTTTCTTTTTTCATAGATCGTATTCCGCCAGTAGTGCCCATCGGAGCTTTGCGTAGTGAATCATCCCGGTCAGGTAATTGAAACTCTGACCGGCCGGTAGTGAAGCGCCAAAATCAAATCCAACCAGTTCGCGCACATGCTTGCGAATGCGCGTGAATGCCTCGTCGGGAAGCCGGTCGGCGCGCGCGACCAGACCCCAATCCCACGGCGTCGCGAAAAGTTTGCGCGCGAGCGGTTCAGGATACGCCGCCAGGCTAACGATCACGTCGGCCGCGAGTTCCCCGGGCTCGTCGAGGTGAGCGCGATGCCCGGCATGGAAGAAGTAGTGAACTCCCTCGCCGGCTCGGCCGGCAACCTTTGCGGTCACGTGATGCCCCAGCTCATGCACGAAGGTTGCCTGGACCGCTCCCGGATGATGCGCGGTGTTGAGATATATGAGCGGCTTCTTCAGCGCCTCGCGGCTTTTGTCCACGTAGAAGCCCCGTAGCGCCATCCCGTCGGCACCGCGGTTCGGCGCGGTCTGAAGATGGATGCTGAGCTCCGAAGAAATAGCGGCGAGCTGGTTGGACGAGGCGGGCCGCAGCTGTTCGCGATTCAAATGCGGCCATATCTTCTGCGCCTCCTCGACGATCGCGCGCAGGCCGCGGTAATCGAGCGTGCGACGAATGACCCGCACGTAGTCCAGGCGCGCCAATTCGCGCAGTTCACGTTGCGGCTGTTTCCAGGCTTCAATTTCGTCGCGACCGTCTTTGCGGGCTCGTTCCAGGATTTCTGCAACCACTATATCTACTTTCGAGCGCCGCTCCAGTTTCCGTGTCACGACCAACAGTCTCACATAAATGGACACAAAGTCCAAGGGAGCAGCTTTGTGCGTTGCAAGAGTTAAACAAGCGCGACAAAGAGGCGTGCTTGCGTTAACAGCCTGACTTTGCTATCGACACAATAAGTTACCGGCGGACCGTTAAAATTAGCGGTTGCGTCAATTGGTGACCGTCCGTTACGAGCGCAAAAGGAGGGGACCTCGCTCTTTATCAGGCCGAGATCGATTCTTAGCTCGCCTCTCCGGGCCGCCGGCGAGGGAAGCCCTTCGTCGTTCTCGCCGCGTCGCTCCTACCTCTCAGTTCCATTCAGCAATGACGGGGAGACTCAACTCCCCGCTGCATGGAGGTATGAATGCAATGGAACTACGGCAACTCACCACCGAGAGTGAACGGCGAATCTTCGGCCAACGGATGGAGGAGGCGCGCGCCAAGCGGGGCGTGGGCTTCCGGGAGACGCGACGGTCCAACGTCGGCAGGATTCATCTCGAGTACGGGCTCCTCTACGGGCTGTTCGAGCACGACGAGGATCCCCCCGAACGGATGATGTCGGGATTCGTGATGCACGATCTCGCCAGCTTCCCGCAAAGCTATCCGCAGCCCAACTTGAGCCATCTACCTGCGCGATCCGTGCTCGAGTGCGGAGAGCTATGGTCGTTCGCCAAGGGAGCCGGTCTGCTGGCGCGCCGCGGCGCGACGATCCTCGCGGGCCTGATGCAGATCCGCGCCTTCCTGGTGTATCCGACCGTCCAGCCCTGGGACCAGTCGGCCTCATATGTGCAGAGCAACTTCGTGAAGGCCGGCGATCCGATCATTTGGCCGTACTGCGAAACCAACGACGGCGGCGGCATACTGGTGCAACCGATGGTGCTTGAAGGCGAGCCGCTGGCGAAGCTGCTCCATCATGTATTCGCGCTCGGCTTCGCCACCAGCGACTCGATGCGCCGGGTCCGGTTCGATAATCCATTTCCGCTCGAGCCCACGCTCTCCCGTCCCGCAATTTCAATCGATCCGGCTCGCGTCCCCGGCGAGTCAGCGCCTACTCAGGCGCACGAGGCCAACGGCAACGCGCAAGCATAAGCGCGCAGCCCCCTAAAAGAAGCGGCGGCCGGTCAAACCTCCGGCCGCCGCATCATCATTGCAACTGCTTCCCATTCCCGCTTCAAACAATCCGGTTCCCCTTCCTTCGAGGGAAGGGGTTAGGGGTTAGGTTCCTGCTCCGCGCGACAACGGAGCGCGCTCTTAGTACTGCGCGCCGCCCGCCGCGGCTAACTCGCCGACGGCGGCGGAAGCGTCGGCGTCTGGCATCCTCCGCCTCCGATGCAATTGACGCCCGCGCCGAAATAAATCGTGGCCGCCTTGACCGGGAAAAACAGATAATTGAGCGGCGTATTAATCGGATCGAACACTTGTGGCGGCCCGGACTCTTGAGCTTGCTGCTCGAGGTGTTGCTTGGTGTTGGTCTCGACGTTCGAGATGCTCGCGATTCGTTCGTCCGAGCCGAAAATCGCCGCCTTGCCGGGGTCCAGCCACACGAATCGCAAAACGCTGGCGCCGCTGTGATTGGGATCCGGGACATTGTCCTTCAGATCGGGCTGGCCCATCGCGCGCACCGCCTGGTCGGGCGTCATGCCGGGGCTGAGCGTCTTGGTCTGCATCGCCGAGCACGCAACGAGGGAAAAGGCGAGCAGCCCCAAAAAACCCGCGCGCGCAACAATTGTCCGCATCGTCATCATCGATAACTCAAGCCTCACAGTTGGAGCTAACACACGAATCCATCTCCGGCAACTGACTTGCTTTCGCTCACTTCGCCGACGATGTACTCGCGACGCCCGGCGCCGGTTCGGCCATCGCCGGGATCGCCGCCGAAATTGTCGCCGGTGCCGGCTGCGCGATACACGCGCCCGCTTGCGACGCCGTCAGCATCACCGGCTGCGCGCCCGCACTCGCCGACGGGCTTGCCATCGGATGCGTCAAATCGTAAAGGCCGTTGACCAGCCGAATCCCCCATCCACCGCTGTTGTCCATAAAGCCGCTGAGCCGCTTGTAGAGTGTCGGATCGTTGACCATCAGGCCCACCGTGCCCCGGCTCGAGTTGATTTTTCTGCAGGATATCCTTCAAGTCGCGCGATGACTGGCGCAGGTTCGGCAGCACATTGTCGGAGAAATCCTTGTTCTCCATCAGTTGTGGCAAAATCCCGTTGGCCTTGTCGAAACGCGCGATCAGCCCGTCGAGCCGCGCGCTGGTCTGGCGAATCCTCGCCGTCGTGTCCGACACGTTGTCCAGGAACTGTTTGCCGTTGGTCTCATCGCTCAGCATCGCGCCGATCAGGCCCTGGCCCTTGTTGACGCGGTCCATCGTCAGTCCGAGCGCGACCGACAGCTTGTCGACGTGATCGAGCGTGCCCTGAATTGATTCGAGCGTCAGCCGTTCCTTCGGGTTGTTGGCGTCCTCGCCGCGCACCAGTTCACTGACCAGCCCGCGACCGGTTTCAATCGACGTGAGTATCGCGCGCAGCGAACCCGAAATCGCCATGATGTTCGCGATCAGGTCGTCGGTGCCTTCGCGCTGCAGAATCGATTCGTAGTCGATCGGATTTACCGATGCGAGCACTGTGTCGGGAGTCGCGGGCGGCGCCGAGGCCGTCCCCGGGGTCAGCGCGACGAACTTGTCGCCGAGCAGGCCCATCGAATGTATCTGCATGATCGAATCGGTTCGCACCCGCTCCGCGGCGGATTGCTCGATCCAGATTCGCACGACCACGTAGCTGTTCTCGGGCTCGGGCGGAAACATTATAGACTCGACCGCTCCAATCCTCACGCCCGACAGCGTCACCGGCGCGCCGGTCTGGAGGCCGTTGATTCGCTCGAAATGCGCTTGCAGGATTTCGGTGTGGGTGAAGATTTCCGCGCCATGTCCGATCATGAGGATCGCGAAGCACAGGATCGCGAGTCCGGCCGCAATCAATGCGCCGACGCGCACGCGCGCATATCCGGTTTCAGCCACGCTCGCCTCGCATCGCGATTGCCGTAGTCATAGCGCGATCTCCACGAATTCGCGCATCAGCTCGTCCCGGGTCGCGCGCACTTCATCGGCCGTGCCGCTGAATCGTATCCGTCCCTGGTCGAGCAGCGCGAAGCGGTCGCCGACCATGAACGCGCTCTTGAGATCGTGCGTCACCACCACCGACGTAAACCCCAGCTGCCGCTGCAAATCCCGAATCAGCAAGTTTATCTTGTGCGTCACCAGGGGGTCCAATCCCGTGGTCGGCTCGTCGTACAGGACCGCCTTCGGGCTGCAGCGCGATCGAGCGCGCGAGAGCCACCCGCTTTTTCATTCCTCCCGACAGCTCCGCGGGATAAAGATGCTCGACGCGCGGCATCCCGACCATCTCGAGCAGCTCGGTAACCCGCCGCCCGATAGCAGCCTCGTCCATTCCGCCATGCTCGCGCAGCGGATAGCTCACATTCTCGAACACGGTGAACGAATCGAACAGCGCGCCGCCCTGGAAGACCATCGCGACTTCCTTGCGGATATCGGCCATCGCGTCCTCGGTGAGATCGTTCAGCCGCCGCCCGTCCACGATCACCTCGCCGCTGTCGGGCCGCTCCAGGCCGTTCAGATGCCGCAGCAGGACGCTCTTGCCCTCGCCGCTGCCGCCCAGCACGACCACGGTCTCGCCTTCGAACACGTCGAGCGTGACGCCCTGCAAAACCGGCTTGCCGGCGAAGCTTTTGCGGAGCTGGCGCACCTCGATAAATTTTTTTCGTCCGTCGTTCAGCATCAGCAATCAGATCGATAGAAAAAACTTGGTCAGGAAGAAATCCGAGATCAGCACCGTGATCGACGCCGCCACCACCGCCGAGGTCGTCGCGCGCCCGACGCCGTCGGCGCCCCCGGTCGCGGACAGCCCCTTCGCGCACGCGATTATCGCGATCTCGAAGCCGAAGAACACCGACTTGCCAAGTCCGCTCAGCAAATCGCCGAGCTGCGCGTTCTGAATCAGCGAGCTGTAGAAGTAGTCGGCGCTCACGCCGAGCTGCGTGACCGAAATAACCATCCCGCCGAACAGTCCGACTGCGTCGGCCAGCACCGTCAGCACCGGCACCATGATTACGGTCGCGAGCACGCGCGGCACCACCAGCTTCTTGATGGGACTGGTGGCGAGCGAGCGCATCGCGTCGATCTGTTCGGTAACTTTCATGGTGCCGAGCTCCGCCGTAATACCCGCGCCCACCCGCGCCGCGACCATCAACGCACTCAGCACGGGCCCCATTTCGCGCAACAGCGAGAGTCCCATGATACGGCTGACGTAAATCTTGGCGCCGAACTTCGCCAGGAACTCGCCCATCTGCAGCGCCAGCACCATCCCGGAGAAAATCGCGGTCAGGTTGACGACGTTGACCGATTTCACCCCGACCGCGTCGAGTTGATCGAGCAGCAGGCGCCCTTCGAACGGCCGGCGCACCAGGTAGCGGAAAAAATCGCCGGTCAGCACTCCGACTTCGCCAAGTTCATCGAGGAACAGGTATATTCTTTCCAGCATCGAGGCCTGAAGATGCGAGCGTAAGCGAACCCAATGAACGCAGCAACACGAAACTCTGGTGGAGCAGGTAAGCGTCCGATTCCTACCTCGCCCGTTACTTTACGGGAGAGGCGGCCGGCCGCAACGCGGCCGGTAGGTGAGGGTTCTGCGATCACCGCAACGTGTACGAGAGCGCTACTACCTAATGCGACGGTCCCCCTTCCCACAGTGGGAAGGGGTTAGGGGTTAGGTTCCCAGGGCAACCTGCAAAATGAACGATGACAACCAACGACTTTTCGTATACGGCACTCTGACGAATTCCGCCAAGCGCGTGCTCCTGTTAGGCCGCCATATTAACGCGACCCCCGCGCGGCTTCACGGTTATGCGCGCGGCGAAAAGCGCTTCCACTTCGTCGCGAAGCAAGCCGACGCCGTCACAGACGGCGCAATCCTCGAAGGCCTAACCGCGCGCGACCTCGCCATTCTCGACGAGTACGAAGAAGTCCCGACCCTCTACACCCGCCAACGCGTCGAAGCGCAAGCCGCCGACAACCGCAAAATCGAATGCTGGATTTATCTACCGACGAGCTGGTCGAATGACTGAAGACGAAACAAAAGAGCGCGCCAGCACGCTTGATCCTAACCTCTCCTTGTCTGAGGAGAGGTCGGCGTAAGCCGCGCAGCGGTGTCGCGGGGAGAGGTGCGACGCCCGACAGCGCACAACTGCTCACCCGCTGGTGTACTTCGCTGGACACTGAGACTGCCGCCAGAGACCAGCACCACTTTCTGACTTGCTGCACAAAAGAACGAGCGTGGTTGCGACGGCCAGCGTTGCACCTCTCCCGTCGCTCACCTTCGGCTCGCGCCGACCTCTCCTCGGACAAGGAGAGGTTAGGATCCGAAAAAAGAGCCGGGATTCTTCGCTTCGCTCAAGAATGACACAAAAGAAGTTCTAACAGGGACGAAGTCTCGCATCCCGCGGCGGTGCCGATTTTCTTAGTACCGGGTGCAGGGGTCACCCCTGCCGAAGGAAGCGTGAAACCCACCGCGGGTTTCACATCAAATAAAGTGTATTTTCCCTACCCCTTAACATCCGCCGGCGGGAGCGCCTTGGCCTGCTCGCCCCGCTTCAACCCAAACTTATCGATCCGATATTGCAGCGTCCGATAACTCATCGCGAGCATCTTCGCGGCTTTCGCTATAACCCAGTCGTTGCGCTCAAGCGCCTGCAGAATCGTGTCGCGCTCGAACGTCTCGAAATTGAACCCCTCGCTCGGAATCTCGTACCGGTCCCCGCGCTGACGCTCACCGGCGCGCCCCGGCTTCTTGCGCGACAGGACTTCCTCCGGCAAATCGCGCGGCGTCACCGTGTCTCCCTCGCAGAGCAGGATCGCGCGCTCAATCGCAGACTCGAGCTGACGCACGTTGCCCGGCCAAGAGTAGTCGAGCAGAACTTCCATCGCCTCGCGCCCAATTTCCTTCACGCGTCCTTCCGCGAGATGCCCGAATTTCGCGAGCGCATGATTCGCCAGCAGTGGAATATCGCCGCGCCGATCGCGCAGCGGCGGCAGCGTCACCGTCACCACGTTGATTCTGTAGTACAAGTCCTCGCGAAAGCGCCCCTCGCTCGCTTCCTCCGCGATATTGCGATTGCTGGCAGCCACCAGCCGCACGTCGATCCGAAACGAGTCGTTGCCGCCGACCCGCCGCAGTTCCTTCTCCTGCAGCACGCGCAGGATCTTCGCCTGCATTCCCTGCGGCAGGTCCGCGATCTCGTCGAGGAACAGCGTCGACTTGTCCGCGCTCTCGAACAGCCCGATCTTGCGCTCGTTGGCGCCGGTGAACGCGCCGCGCTCATGCCCGAACAGTTCGTTTTCGATCAGGTTGTCGGGAATCGCCGAGCAGTTGATCGCGACGAAGGGCCGCGCCGCCCGCGGCGACAGCCGATGAATCGCCTTGGCCACGATTTCCTTGCCGGTCCCGCTCTCGCCCTGGATTAGCACCGTCGAATTCGACGGCGCGACGCGCCGCACCAGCCGGATCACTTCCTGGATTGCGGGATCCTGCCCGATAATCCCCTCGATCTCGAAAGTGCCTTCCAGCCGTCGCTTCAGCAGTTGATTTTCCTGCTGCAGGTTCGCGAACTCGGCCGCTTTGGCCACCCGCGTCACCAGCTTCTCGCGATCCGTCGGCTTCTCCAGGTAATCGAACGCGCCCGCCTTCATCGCCTGCACGACGCTGTCGGTCGAGCCATGCGCCGTCAGCACCACCACCTGGCTGCCGGGATACGCGCCGCGCACTTTCGCGAGCAGCTCCTCGCCCGACATCCCCGGCATCATCAGGTCCGTCAGCACGACGTCGAAACGCGACAGCGCCAGCAACTCGATCGCGCGCTTGCCGACCGCCGCCTCTTCGACCGCGAAGCCCTCTTCGCGCAGCGTGTCCGCCGTGATTTGCCGTTCGAGGTCGTTGTCTTCAACGACCAGTACTGACGCCTGCGTCATGCTTGTGTCCGTTTACCACCGCGCTCGGCGGGAAGGTGAATGTCAATGTGGTCCCGTGTCCGTCCGCGTTCGGCCCGATCTCGATTGTACCCCGATGCGTCTCGACGATCGCCTTCGACAGAAACAGCCCGAGGCCAATCCCGTCGCGCTTGGTGGTGAAGAACGGCTCGAAGACATGGCTCGCGACTTCCGCCTCTATTCCCGCGCCGTTGTCCGAAAACGTGATCACCATCGAGCCGTCGACCCGCCGAAACCCGATCCGCATCGTGCCGCCTTCCGGCATCGCCTGGATCGCATTGGCCACCACGTTGATAAAGCAGGTGCGGAGCTTCTCGGCGTCCACGTTGAGAATCGGCGACGGGTCCTCGCATTCCTCGACCAGGTCGATCCCCTGGCTCTTCATTTTCGATTCCGACAGCGCGACCACTTCACCCACCAGCCGATACACGTCCGTCGGCGCCGGGAAAATCTCGATCGGCTTGCCGTAATGCAGGAAGCTTTGCACCAGGTCGGCCAGCCGCCGCATCTCGTCCTTCATGATCCCTAGCTGATGCAGAAACGCCTCGCGATCCTGCGGCTGCTGCGGAGCGTAACGCGCGCGCAGCTGATCGAGCGCCAGGCTGATGAAGTTCAGCGGATTCTTGATTTCATGCGCCAGACCGCCCGCCAACTGTCCCAGTGCCGTGAACCGCTCGAGCCGGTTCAGCTCCTGCTCGCGCTCGCGCGCATGCCGCAGTTGGCCGACCATGTCGTTGAAGCTGCGCGTCAGCAAGCCGATTTCGTCGCGCCGATGCGCTTCCGGGACCGGCTCGAGGCCGCGCGCCGCGATATTCTGCGCCGCGTTGGCGACCGCGTGGATCGGCTTGACGTAGCGATCGGCCAGGATATACGCGAACACCAGCCCGATCGCGAAAATCGCAAACGCGATCAGCAGCTCGCGCGTCCGGCTCTCCTCCACCGGCTGCGCGAAGTCTCCGAAGTTGGCGACCACCTGCACGTAGCCCAGCAGATGATCCTCGACCTGGACGGGAATCAGGTAGACCGTCGTCTCGGGTGCCAGGCCGAGCCGGCCGGCCGGAATCGTCACGAGGTCATTGGGATGCTTAAGTTGCTCGGGCGTCAGCCATTCGGCCTGCTTGGGCCGCAGCGCCGCGCCAATCAGCCGCGGATCAGAACTGTTGAGAATCAGATTCTCGCTCGACGCGATCGATACTTCGAGTCCCTGCGTATGCAGGTCGTCGACGTAGTTGTGCAGCTGCTCGCGATCGGTGTCGCCCACCGCCGTCAATTCCTGCACGCCGATCTGGATCACGCGCGCCAGGTCCTTGACCTTCTCCTGCGTGGTCGCGACGATCGCCGCCTGCGTGCCCAGGCTCACCCACACCTCCGCGCCAAGCGTAAGCCCAAGCAGCCCGACCATCAGCACGATCAGCTTCGCCTTAAGGTTAAGCGCAGGAAAGTATGAATCCATTGTCGATATCGCCAGCCACGCGGCGCGGCCAAGCAACAATAGGGAATTATATACGCGACTCTCCCTCCGCCAAACCACATCCGGTTCCCTCCCTCGTTCGTCGGAGGAGGGTAAGGGTGGGGACCAATTAACCGCTGGCGGCGCAATTGTCCGGCGCGCCGCATGTCTTCAACTGCGGTAAGGATCGGGCGCACCGTGGTCGCGCTTCTTTCTTTGTGCGCTCCTTCTTTGTGTCATCCCGACCGAAGCGGAGGGACCCCGGATCCTTCTTCGCCTTTCACTGGAGCCAGTCGCATAACCCGCCGCGCCTTCCGCTCTTCCCCTCTCCCATTCTTCCCCTCTCCCCTCGGGGAGAGGATCGAAGGTGAGGGACCTTATACAGCGCGCGATGTTTTCCGCGCGCGATTCAAGATTCCTTCGACCTAATCTTGAGCAGTCTGATCCTCCTACTTCCCCGTGCCGCTCAACTTCACCATCTGCATGCTGCCTTTCGCGTTGTCCGTAATCATCAGCATGCCGGTCTGCGCCCCCGCCGCGCTCGGCGTGAACGTCACTGAGATTGCACACGAAGAGCCGGCCGCGAGGCTCGCACCACAGGTGTTGGTCTCGGTGAACATCGCCGGATCGGAAATCATCTCGATCAAGACCGCAATCCCCGGATGCTTCTTCTTGCCCTTGGGATTGGACACCTTAACCATTTTCGGTTTGCTCGACGATCCGACCGAAGTCTTCGAGAATTTGAGCGCCTTCGGCGTGATCTTGAGCGTCACCGGCACCGCCGTCGGCGTCGCAGTAGGCGTCGCCGTTACCGTCGCGGTCGCAGTTGCAGTAGCCGTTGCGGTGGCAGTTGGCGTCGCCGTTGCCGTTGCCGTGGCGGTTGCCGTTGAAGTGGCCGTTGCGGTCGCGGTCGCCGTTGGCGTTGCGGATGCGGTCGTCGTCGCTGTGGCGGTTGGCGATGCGGTCGCAGTCGCAGTTCCAGTTGCTGTTTGCGTCGCGGTGGCGGTCGCGGTTGGCGTGGCGGTGGCAGATGTAGATGACGTTGAAGTGGCTGTCGCAGTCGCTGTCCGAGTTGCGGTAGCGGTCCGGGTCGGAGTGGCGGTCGCAGTCGCAGTCGCGGTGGCCGTCGGCGTCGCGGTTGCCGTCGCGGTCGGTATGGTCTCCTGGACCTCGAACGCGCCGATATCGCAGTTCCCGCTGGCTCCGTCTTCGGGGTCGGGCCGCGGCTCGCCGCGCTGGTCGCAGGTGAGCTGAAGAGACGACGAGGTGCTGCAAGGGTTCAACGAGTTCGCCGGATAGGTGCACGAAGCGAACGGGATCTGGTCAATAGCCGGGCTGCCCGTGAGCAGTGCGATGGTGAAGGTTGGCCCGCCGTTGTCAGCCGGTCCGCTGGCGAGCATCGGATCGACGCCGTCGCCGTTGTCCGCCATTCCGGTCTTGCTGAATCCGCACGTGCTGTCATCCGCGATGTTGTAGCCGCCGTCGCTGAGGGTCGTGTTGCAGTTGTTGGGGGTGCTGCCCGCCAAAATGCTGCCCTTGAGGTTCGCGGTGCCGAAGTCGCTGATGGCGCCGCCGGAGGCGCCGCCAAGGGTGGCCTGGTTGGCCGAAAACGTGCTGTTGGTGACGGTCAGCGTGCCGCCGCCGTTGTTGATGGCGCCGCCGGAAGCGGTGGCCTGGTTGGCCGAAAACGTGCTGTTGGCGACGGTCACCGTGCCGAAGTTGTTATAGATGACGCCACCATCGCCGACGCCGATGCCGCTGCCGCCGCCGCCGGTGGCCTGGTTGGCCGAAAACGTGCTGTTGGCGACGGTCACCGTGCCGAGGTTGTTATAGATGGCGCCGCCCACGCCGTCGCCGCCGTTGGCTGTGCCGGCGCCGCCGGTGGCCTGGTTGCCCGACAACGTGCTGTTGGCGACGGTCAGCGTGCCGTTGTTATAGATGGCGCCGCCCACGCCCTCGCCGCCGTCGAGTGTGCCGGCGCCGTCGGTGGCCTGGTTGCCCGACAACGTGCTGTTGGCGACGGTCAGTATGCCGTTGTTCAAGATGGCTCCGCCCGCACCGATGCCGGCGGCGGGGCCGGTCACCATGCCGTCCTCCATGGTCAGAGATTGCAATTTGAGCGTCGCGCCTGAGTTCACCACCATCAGTTGCACCATACCGCCGCCGCTGATCTTGATGCCCGGCGAGGTTGTCGGGCCGGCGATGGTCAGCGTGTTAGCGATGGCCGGCAGGGTGCTGACTAGGAAAAGCGTGCCGGTCACGCTGAACTCGATGGTGTCGGTGCCGGTCCCCGCCGTGCAGGTGCCGGTGGTGGTGCTGGACGCGCCGTTGGCCGAGTTGATTGCCTCGCGCAGCGTGCAATGACCTGGATTGGTGTCGTCCAGGGCGCTCTGCACTGTAATCGTCGCCGCGCGCGCCGACTCCGGCATCGCCACTAACACAAGCGTCAGCGCAATCGCCGCCAGCGCAAAGCGCCGCTTTCGGTTTGCCATGGATCCCCTCCCCCACAGCGCAAGCGGCCGCGTCGGCAAAAACAATCTAACCAGGCCAACTCACTCAAGCAGGTCCGGCGAGTCTCCTACCACGCCAACCCACTGTCAAATCGCCGCAACCGCCGCAACCGCCGCGCCAATTCTTCCCCTCTCCCTGTAAGGGAGAGGATCAAAGAGCCTGCCCTGAGTCCGCCGAAGGATGAAGGTCCTTACCACAGCGCGCGCCCTTGCGTTCCCCTCTCCAGAAGGGGATTAGTCGGATGTTGATGATCCTCGACCTGGACGGGAATCAGGTAGACCGTCGTCTCGGGTGCCAGGCCGAGCCGGCCGGCCGGAATCGTCACGAGGTCATTGGGATGCTTAAGTTGCTCGGGCGTCAGCCATTCGGCCTGCTTGGGCCGCAGCGCCGCGCCAATCAGCCGCGGATCAGAACTGTTGAGAATCAGATTCTCGCTCGACGCGATCGATACTTCGAGTCCCTGCGTATGCAGGTCGTCGACGTAGTTGTGCAGTCTGCTCGCGATCGGTGTCGCCCACCGCCGTCAATTCCTGCACGCCGATCTGGATCACGCGCGCCAGGTCCTTGACCTTCTCCTGCGTGGTCGCGACGATCGCCGCCTGCGTGCCCAGGCTCACCCACACCTCCGCGCCAAGCGTAAGCCCAAGCAGCCCGACCATCAGCACGATCAGCTTCGCCTTAAGGTTAAGCGCGGGAAAGTATGAATCCATCGTCGATATCGCCAGCAGCCCCCGGCGCGCAATATTAAGGACTATATACTTGACTGCCTCGCGGGGCTTCGTAGTGAACGTGCAATTCCTGCAAGGCGTTGCTGCGACATATGGCGGCGCTCAAGGTGACGGGAATCATGCTGCTTTGGCGCTCGTTTCCTCCAACAGCGATATTTCCTCATCTGTCAGGCCGTACAAGCGATACACGAGTCGGTCAATCTCCGCATCCGTCGCGTCAATCTGCCGCTGAGCGACCGTTTTTTCTGTTACCGACGCTGCCGTTGCCAATTCTTTGTTCAGGGCCAAGATTGCTTCTACAAGTTCTGCTACACGGCTCTGGATCTGCGTTGTTGGCGGAAGCGGAACCGGTATCCGCAGGAGTTGGTTTGACGGAATATGGTTGTTGCCAGGGAATCGACAGCGAAAAAAGTAGTTAACAGCCGTGCTGTTCAGAACTCCGAGTAAATATCGAAGGCCTATTTCAACACCGGGCCTCAAATTTACAACATTCGTCGATTGCAAGCAGAAGGTTTGAGAGAGATCCAGAGTTGCCACGATCCGCCGAGGCAGTGAGATATTCCGAATCTCTTGCACGACGATTTTTCCGAGGACGTGAATATCTCCGCTCGTCTTGGTGCATCGAGCAGCGCCGGTTCATATCGGACGAACAACCCCTTGGGAACAGGGCAGTAGCGCCCGATCTCCTTTCCCCCGGCGGCGGGTTCCCACATCTTTCCACGTTTTGTTTCGGAAAGGAATTTCTCGTTGTCGCCGGTGCGAAGACCTTGGTTTGCCGTGCAGAAGTCGCCAAGCACCTTCGGCTGTTTCGTCATGCGTTCTAAGACTGCAACGCTGCCAGTTGACGCGCGCACAAGCCACGCAGCCCCGCTGGGCTTTGCCCACTGCGCCTGCGAGGCGACGAAGCTCTGCTCACGCTTGAAAAAAGTTTGCGGCGTTGTACGAGTAACTTCCGTCTTACAGCCCGATACCGGAGCAGCGTTCTCGAACAAAAGAAGCATCGTTTCGTTCTTTGCGCCCTTGAAGGCCCCTGGGCCCAAATCCACAACATGGTAAATCCGTGTTTTGGTTGCCAACAATGATCTTAGGACCTCAAATGAATCATTGCTCAGCAAAGTATGCGGGATTATGAACCCAAGTAGTCCTTTGCGCCGCAGAAGGTGCGCCAGTGCCTTTTCGACAAACACCCCGAAGAGGTCAAACCGATAGGTGACAGTATTGTACTTATCTTGGTAGTAAGCGCGATCGCACTCGGGCACTTCAGTAATAAACAGATAGGGCGGGTTGCCGATGATGGAGTCGAATCCGCCGGCCTTCATGGCATCGGGAAAGCCCTGACCCCACTCAAACGGGTTGACCCGTTTCATTTCCTCAGGGTCCGGAAACATCGTACTTGTGAAATAGTCGGGTCCGATCAAGGAATTGCCGCACTTGATGTTGTCCGCCAAGTTGGGCAGGGCGCGGTCGCCGAAAGGAAGCTGGCTCAGAGAAAGGCTCTGGTCAGTCTCGCCTTCCAGCACCTTCAGCAGCAGAGAAAGCTTGGACACTTCCACGGCCTGGCGGTCGATGTCCACCCCGAAGATGTGAGTAGTGAGGATTCGTTTCTTTTCCTCGATGGTCAACCTCCATTGGCCGTTGCGAGGGTCTTTGTAAATGGCCTTCTTGAAGGTTTCAGGCTTATGTTCACCATACCAGTTCAAGCAATGCTCCAAGAGGCACCGATATGCGCCCAACAGGAACGAGCCGCTTCCGCAAGCCATGTCCAGGACGCGAAAAGGTGGGTTGCCTTTGGAGCCAGACAGTTGGGCAGGGCTTCGCCCTTCTATCTGCCTGCCAACAGTGTGCTTGACGATATACTCGACAACGAAGGCCGGCGTGTAGTAAACGCCACCGGCTTTGCGCACTTCGGGTTTGTCCTCAATTCTAGCTTGGTGGCCTGCCGTTAGCCGGATCACCCTGCCCAGGAACCGCTCGTATACGGTCCCAAGAATTTCGACGGGTAGGACGCCGAAGTGATAGGGCGAACCGTGGGCGAAATACAGGCTTTCGAGGATCGGCTTGAAAACCTTGTCGTCCACGGCCAGCTTTGCCGTGATCCGGTCGGGGTCTTCGGATACTCCGCTTTCCCTCTGGAAATGAAAGAGCCCAGAGTTGTATTTCTTGTCAGCCTTGCGGCATATATCGCGAATGAAACGGGAATAGATGTCGGGTCGTTCGCACAGCTTCAGAAGTTGCTCGTAAGGCTCAAGTCCTCGGTCTTCCGCCATGCGGAGAAACACCACGCGGTCAATCGTCAGTTGCACGGCGGCGTTCAGATCATCCAAAGATACGTTCTTGTTCCGAAGGGCGATGTTCCCGGCCAGCGCGAGCCGCCAGCCCTCCATTTCCTTCAAAAACTCCGCATCTACTTCGGACGTTCCGCGCTTCCGCTTCGACGCGGCGTACTGATCAAAGGCTCCGGACCACACGGCTTCGCGGGAAAACGCATCCCACAGCTCGCGCCAACGGTCGGGGTATTCGTCGTAGCGAAAGTATTGGATTCTGGCGTGGCTTGCCCTGTCGCTCGGGCGCGGACGGGAGGTGCAATCGTAAACGGCGAGTTCCTCAAAGTCGGTAAGAATGGACAACGAGAGTTTCGCGCTCCATCCATACCGGCGAAGCTGGAAGGCCGGAGCAGGGTCCGCACCGATGTTCACTCCGCACTTCTTGGCTTCGACGTAAAACTTCGGCAGAGTGCCGACGCGGAAGGTGTAATCCGGGGCCTTCTGTTGCCCTTCAACGTCCAAACTGTCTTCGGGAACAACCTCGCGGTACTGGGGCGCAATCATTGCTTTGTTGCGAACATCCCAGCCCAGCGCCTCAAAGAGAGGGTCGATCAATGATTGGCGGACGTGAGCTTCCTTGACGCCGGGGGCGAGAAACGCTTGGTGGTTGGTGGTGAAGTACCGGCAGAGCACTGCGACTTCTTGTTTGCCTTGGTCGATAGTCTTGGTCATCCTCGCCCGCTCACCTCGCCCGTTCAGGACCTTTATTAATTCGCAATAATTCGCCAGCCACCCGGCGCGGCCGCGCTACAATTCGGCGGATTCGCTCTTGACCTCCGGTGCGATTGTCTTGCGCAGGACCAGCATCCGGGTCGCGTACACCGCGACGCTCAGTATCGCCACGACTACGATCAGCCGCTCGAAGCCGCCGATATATCTGACCAACTGCTCGAGTTGCTTGCCGAATACATAGCCGAGCGTCACCACGATCGGCACCGAGATCAGCGCACCGAGCAGATCATAAAGTAAAAACACCGCCGGACGCACGCCGAAAGATCCCGCCGACAGGTAGATCAACGCCCGCAGCCCGGCCAGGAATCGAGCGTAAAAGATCGCGCGAGGCCCATGGCGCTGCATGAAACCCTCGATCCGCTCGATCTGATGCTTGCGGCCCGGCCGCCCAATAGAGAAATACCGCACCAGTCCCGAGCCGAAGCGCCGGCCCATGAAAAACAGCGAGTTGTCGCCCGCGACCACGCCCAGCAGCGACACCGCCAGCGTGATCGGATAGCGCGTGACCCCGCGATGCACCAGATAGCCGCCCGCCAGCAGCGCCACGTCTTCCGGTATCGGCAGGCCGAGCCCGCACAACATCAGGACTACGAACAATCCAATATACGTGAAGTGTTCGATGTACGCCGAGATCAGTCCGACCAAGCTCAGCTCCCGTGCGCGTAGCGCGTGCGCAGTGCGTCGCGGATTCGTTCGACCGGCATGCCCTGGCGCGCCATCGGTTCCGCGTCAAGAGCCTCGCCCAGGCAAATCCCACACCTGCTGCCATGATCGTCCCGATAACAATCGAGCAGGTTCTTGTGCCCGAGTTGCTTGTCGCACCCGCAGTAGCAATGCAATTGCGCCAGCAGCGCGGGATCGCGCTCGGCGATTTCATACGCCTGGCGCACATTGCCCTGGAAGCCCTGCGGGTCCAGCGTTTCCCGGATTCGCGCGCCGGGGTCGCCTGACGCCGCCTGCCCATCCGACCCGCTCGACATGTACCCGCCGTACGCGATCGCCACCACCAAAACTGCGGCGGCCGTCAGTGCGATAATTCCTTTGATACCCTTGAACATGAATCTCCCCGAGGCCCGAAATTATAGCATCTCGATGAATCTAAGGCTTTGATTCGCGAAACTGTATAGTGCGGCCGGCCGATGAGGTCCGCGCCGCGTATGCGGCAGCCGTTTCAGCATCCCCATCGCCAGAATGCTGCGACGGAAGTTTCGCCGATCGAGCGGCCGCCCCAGGATTAGCGAGTATAGCTCCTCGAACTCGGCGAACGTGAATTCCCGCGGCAGCAGCGCATACGCGATATTCGTGTACTCGACTTTCGACTTCAGCCGCTTCACCGCATACGCCGCCATCAGCGAATGGTCGTACGCAAGCGGCGGCAGCCGCGCGACTTCGTACCACTTGCCGGTCGCATATTTGTCCGACGCCGCCCGCACGCCCCGCGCGTCGGGAATCAGCGCCATGTACGCGACCGACACCACGTGCGCGCGCGGGTCGCGCGACGGATCTCCAAACGTGAACAGCTGCTCGAGATAACCGCCCCGCAGTCCCGTCGAATCGTAAAGCTCGCGACGCGCAGCGTCGTCCAGCAGCTCGCCCACGCGCACCAGCCCGCCCGGAAACGCCCACCGCCCGCGGCCCGGACCGCGCCGCAGCTCGACCAGGTAGGTCTGCAGCCGCCCGCCGATAATCGCGAACAGCACCGTATCGACCGCGACCATCGGCCGCGCCAGCCGCTCGCCGCCCGCCGCGACGCCCTGTGCCTGCGCGCTCAGACGCTCAGCTCGAGCATTCGCTCCAGCGCCCGCTTCGCGCCCACGCGCACGTCCTCGGTAAGTTCGATTTCGTACCGCAGGTGTCGCAGCGAATCGAGCGTCGCCTCGAGCGTGATCATCTTCATGAACCGGCATAGCTTGCACGCCTTGTAGAAATGCTTGTCGGGAATCTCCATCAGCAGGCGGTCCGACAGCCCGCATTCCGTCACCACCAGGAATTTATCGGCGTCGCTGCTCCGCGCATAGGCGAGCATCGCGCTGGTCGACAGCACCGCGTCCGCCAGCGCGAGCACGTCGCGCCGGCACTCCGGATGCGCAATCACCTTGATCCCGGGAATCGCGCGCTTGACCTTGTTCACCTCATCCGGGGTTATCTGATGGTGCACATAACAATTGCCGTCCCACGAAATCACCCGCTTGCGCGTCTGCCCCTGCACGTAGTTTGCGAGATTCTGATCCGGCACGAACAGAATATTTTCCGAGTCGATACGCTCGACAATCTTCGCCGCATTCGCCGACGTGCAGCACGCGTCCGACAGCGCCTTCACGTCCGCCGTGCAATTGACGTACGACACCACCTTCAGGTCGGGATAAATCTTGAGCAGCTCTTCCTTGCGATCGGCCAGCGCCTCGGCCGTGACACTGTCCGCCAGCGAGCATCCCGCCTTCAGGTCCGGCAGCAATACTTTGCGCTCAGGATTGAAGACCTTCGCGGTCTCGGCCATGAAATGCACGCCGCAAAACACGATTACGTCGGCGTCGCGCACCTCGCGAGCGTTGCGCGCCAGCTCCAGCGAGTCGCCGATAAAGTCCGCGACCTCGAAAATCTCCGGCCGCTGGTAGTTATGCGCCAAAATCACAGCCCGCCGCGTTTTTTTGAGCTCTTTGATCTCCGCGATCATCCGCGCGTAGCGCGCGCAAGTCTCATCCGTATAACTATCGTTCCCAAGCACCGCCAGCTTCCCGCGCAACGCCGAAGCGGAAGTACCAGTTTCCAAAGCTTCATTCACAACAGAACCTCGCCAAGAGTTTGCGTCAATCTGACACTTACTCCAGCGCACGCATCGATGCAACCCGTCTTTTCCTAACCTCTCCTTGTCCGAGGAGAGGTCGGCGTAAGCCGCGCAGCGGTGTCGTCGGGAGAGGTGCAACGCCAAACAGCGCACCAACGCCGACAGTCTGACCACAATTCAAAAGACACAAAGTCCACCGCCCGACAGCAGCACAACGAATGCGGTTGCGTCGGCCAGCGTTGCACCTCTCCCATCGCTCACCTTCGGCTCGCGCCGACCTCTCCTCGGACAAGGAGAGGTTAGGCGCGCTATTCGACCGCCAACTCATGCAGCGCCCGCGCGCATTCCACCGGATGCGTAAACATCACTTCATGCCCGCTTTTCACGAACTTGAGCGTCGGATTCCTGAGCCGGCTGGAAAAGTGCGGATGCCAGTTCGGCGCGCCCGCGACCGGCGTCTGATCGTCTTCGCAAACGATATAGCTGCTAGGAATTCCGGTGGCGAAGTAGGGCGCCATCGGCACCGGCGTAATCATCGGAGCGATCGGCTGCGGTCCCAGCGCCGCCAGCACGTATTCCTTCACGGCCGGCGCCATGTCGTTGCTGAGCCCGTCAAGAAAATCCTTGCCCATCCCCTCGATCGCGATCGATCGCTCCGGCAAAGTATCCGCCGCCGCTGCGAGCGGCGACGTAGCCGGATCGACGATCGCTTGCCCGTCGAGCGCCACCAGCGCCGTAACCCACACCACCCGCTTTATTCGCGACGGAATTTTCGCCGCGACCCCGGGAATCGTAAGCCCGCCCAGGCTATGCCCCGCGAGCACGACGCGTTTCAGATCGTGCCGCTCGATAAACCCCGCAACGGAGTCGACATAGCTATCAAGCGTAATCTTCGTTCGATCCGCAAAGTTCATCCCATGCCCTGGCAAATCAACCGCATAAGCCCGATCGCCTAGCTTCTCGAGCTGATTAATAACCGCAGCCCAGCACCAAGCCCCATGCCAAGCGCCATGCACCAAAACAAAAGTCTCTGACATGATCGTTCTCCCTCACACTTTGAGATTGTCCGAATCCTATAACCTCTCCTCGGACAAGGAGAGGTTAGGATCGGATCTTCCCCATAACTTTCTAACAGGGACGAAGTCCCGCATCTTTCTTTTTGGTACCGGGTGCAGGGGTCACCCCTGCCGAAGGAAGTGTGAAACCCACTGCGGGTTTCACATTAAATTAAGTGATTTGCCCTTCCCCCTAAGACGCGACTGCCGTAACTTCCTGCCCTTCCTTGATCGTAGCCGCCGGCACGACGATCACCGTCTCGCCGCCGCTAAGTCCCTGCCGCACCTCGACGCCGTCCTGGAACTCGCGCCCGACGACGATACCCACCAGATGCGCCGTGTCGCCGCGCACGACCCACACCGAATTCGCCGCGCCATCGGTGACGATCGCCTTCTTCGGCACCAGCACCATCGGCGCCGCCGCCGCTTGTGTCACGATCGATTGGAACGTGACCTTGGCGCTCATTTCCGGCTTGATAATTTTAAGATCGGGCTGTAGGATTTTTACTTCGACCTTCACCGTCCCTTTCTGCCGGTCGGCCTCGGGATAAATCTTTACCACCTGCGCCGGGAACGGATTGTCGGGATACGCATCCGGGATCACCGTCGCCGGCGTGCCCATCTTGACCTTCGCGATATCGCTTTCGTTGATATCGACTTCGCAGCGGATATCGCTCAGGTCCGCCAGCTGCGCGATATCGGTGGCGCCGCCGCCCGCCTGGATTTCGCCGCCGAAATTAATCGTGTCGCCGAGTTCGCGATACTTCTGCAGCACCACGCCGTTGATTGGCGACGTGATCACGGTCTGGCTCACGTTGAACTTCGCGAATTCGATCTCTCCGTCCGATTTCTTGAGGTCCGCCTGCGCCACCGCCAGCTGATTCTCGGCGTCGTCGAGCGAGTCCTTCGATTGCACGCCCTGCTTGTACAGCGCGCGCATCCGCTCGACGCGCGCCTGCTTCAGCACCAGGTTGGCGGCCGCCAGGTCGCGGTCCGCGTAGGCCTGCTTCAATTGCGCCTGGTAGTCGCGATCGTCGATTCGCGCGAGCAGGTCGCCGACCTTGACCCGCTGCCCTTCCTCGATCGGCTCCGCGACAATCTGCCCGAGAATCTTGGTGCCAATCACGATATATTTGTGCCGCGTGATCACGTAACCGCTGCCGGTCAGCACGGTGCCGGCCTGTCCCGCCTGTTTCACCATCACGATCGCGGTCTGAACTTCCGGCGGCCGCCCAATCGTCCGCTGATAGACCAGGTCTCCCGCCACGCCTACGACCGCGAGAACCGCCAGCCCGATCGCCGCCGGGATAAGCCGGCTCGGTTTCTTCGGATTCGCCGCGCGCGCAATCCTGAGCGACTCGAGCTCGCGGATATTCGGTCCTCTTGGCGTTTCGGCGGACAAAGAAACTCACACGCTCCTTAGCGCATCGACCACCGGCATTTTCATCGCCTGCCGCGCCGGCAGCCAGCCCCCTACCATACCCATCACGGCGGCAAAAATCAGCGCCTCGATAACTATCGCAAAAGTCACGCGGAAGCTGAATGCCAGCGTCGAAAAGGTCACGAAGTTGCCGAACGTCGTCGACAGCCCGTTAATCGGCATCGCGATTATTATTCCTAGCACGCCCGCGCACACCGCCAGCACCAGCGACTCGAGCAGGAACGACGTCATCACCGCGATCGGCGCGAAGCCGAGCGCGCGCAGCGTGCCGATTTCCGTGGTCCGCGACGAGACCGCCGCGTACATCGTGTTCATCGCGCCGAAAATTGCGCCCACCGCCATAATCACCGCGACGATCATCCCCAGCACCCGCATTTGGTTGGCGACGACCGCCTGGTCCTTGTAGTAGTCGGCCTCGGTCTCGGCCTGCAGATTTATTCGCGGATCGTCGGCCAGTCGCCGAATCAGCGCCGCGCTATCCGCGCCCGGCGCAAGCTTCAACCGCACGTCAGCGTAGTACGCGCCGCGCTGCGCATCGTCCTGCACATTATGAATATCGCCCCAGACCTCCGACTCGAACGAGCCGCCTTGCGCTGCCATTATCCCGACCACCTTCCAGTTGCCGCGCCCGAAGCGCAGCGTAGAGCCGAGCTGCATATTCGCGTAATGCCCTTGCAGTCCTTTCCCGACAATGACTTCGTTGACCGAAGGATTAAACATCCGGCCTTCGACAATTTTGACCTTCGGATGCACTTTGAGCGCAATTGGCAGAACCCCCCGCACCACTATATTGTCGCGCCCGCCGCCGACGCGTTCCATCAGCGCCTGCACCGGCAGTTCAGGTGAAGCGTCCACGGTGCCATCAGACTCGCGCCGAATCTGCGGCAGAAATTTCAAAGCGTCGAACTGATCGAGCTGAATCGACGAGTAAGTCTCGGTAGTAGCCCCCTTGCGCAGCACAATAACGTTATCCGGATCCCCAGTATGAGAAATAGCCGAATTAAGTCCCGCGACCAAAGCCATAACAATCACAAACACGCAGACCACCAGCGCAATCCCACCCCCAGTCATAGCAGTAGAAACCCGCCGAACCAGCAGCGAGCGCACATTATATTTCAGAGGAATAGCCATCTCAGTTTATAGTCCTTGGCGCATGTCCAACTACGCGACCGGCCCCCCTTCCCACAATGGGAAAAGGTTAGCTTCTTGCTCATCCGAATCCGTTCCCCCTTTCCATGTGGAAAGGGGGTCAGGGGGATAGGACGTGACGATCTTCATAACTCTTCCTGTTCCCCTTCCCACAATGGGAAGGGGTTAGCTTCTTGCTCATCCGAATCCGTTCCCCCTTTCCATGTGGAAAGGGGGCCAGGGGGATAGGACGTAACGATCCTCATAACTCTTTCCGTTCCCCTTCCCACAATGGGAAGGGGTTAGGGGTTAGGTTCCTACTCATCTAACGTTCCTCTGCCGATTAAACGCCGCCGCAATATTCCGCCCGCCGTCCCTCGACGCCATCGTCTGCTCAATCCGCGAGAGCCGCTCCTCGAAAGAGACGCCCTGCCGCCGCATCGACGCCTTCAGCTCGGCGATCTGCGCCCTCAGCTTCGCGATCTGCGCACTCTTACGCTCGATATCCCGGCGCTGCTTCTGAACCTCGTTGAGAATCATCGCCGGCAGCACTTGATACTCGACCGTCTCAGCCTTGCCATCGATGCCATCAACCACCAGCTCCGGATAGACCTTCTCGACTTCCTCCGCGATAAGTCCATATTGATGGATACCGTCGGAGTCCTCTTTGTACTGAAACGTCACCGGCCGCAGCTTCATCAGCTTGTCGCTTGCATCACCCATATCCCGGATGTCGCGTTTGTAGCGCGCCGACGACTTGACGCAGCCGAGCAGACCGGTGCTCTCGACCACTACTTCGCACGCTTTCTTTATCTTCGGCGTACCGAAGATACCCGCGATGAAGGTGCTGGTCTGCGTGCCTTGCGTGCCGATTCGGATGGTGTTCGCCTCGGCCGCTATGCCCCGGTTGCCGATATCGATATTGTTGTCTCCGGTCGTGAGATTGTTTCCTGCCCCGCCGCCTATGGCGATGTTTGAGTTACCGCTGGTGTTCTGGGCGAGGGTATCTGTTCCGACGGCAGTGTTGTTGTCGCCGGTGTTGGCAAAGAGGGCATCGGATCCGTCGGCAGTGTTATCGCCGCCGGAGGTGTTAAGGAGCAGGGCGCCCACTCCGCTCGCGGTATTGTCCGCGCCCGTCGTGTTGGAGTAGAGGCTATTCAATCCGATGGCGGTATTGAGGCCACCCTCGGTATTTGCCTGGAGGGCGCCCGATCCGACGGCGGTATTTTGGCTGCCCGTGGTGTTTGCCTGAAGGGCATCCTCTCCGATTGCGGTATTGACGTTACTGGCGCTGGTAGTGTTGGTCAGCGGCTCGCAAGTAGAGCCGATAGTAGCGCCTGCCCCGACACAGGTGTCGGAGCCGGTCTGGGCCGCCCCGACACCCGCGCTCACGAACACAATAAGCACGGTCCCCGCCAGGCCAAGCGTAAAACTCGCCAATGCCTTCATAGCTCCCTCCCCTGTACGCAATCTGAAATTAGCAACACCCCTCAACCTCCGGTCCCCCTTCCTCGAAGGAAGGGTTGGCGGTGCCGGTTCCCCTTCCCACAGTGGGAAGGGGTTAGGGGTTAGGTTCCCAATCATCCGTCACCTATTTCCATTCTCCCTTGTCCGAGTCCTAACCTCTCCTTGTCCGAGGAGAGGTCGGCGTAAGCCGCGTGAAACGCGGTGTCGCCGGAAGAGGTACAACGCCAGCCATGGCGACAGCGCCGAAATTGATCCTTGATACCTGAGACCAGTGCCGCCATCAGGCGTAGCACCTCTCCCTAACCCTCTCCTCGGACAAGGAGAGGGCACTAAGGACCGGTCTCTCTTTCCACAATAGGTTCCTAATCCTCAAGCCACCGTCCTCAGCGCATCCACAATATTCCTCCGCGCCGCCGAACTCGCCGGCACCATCGCGCTGAACACTCCTATCAACGCCGCCACGATCAGCGTCTCGACCAGTATTTCCGGCGGCATCCGAATAGTGCCGAGCGGCCCGCCCACGTTGCCGACCGAGAAAATCTTCAGCACGATATATGCCGAGCCGCACCCGATAATTCCGCCGATAAGACCTATCAACAGCGACTCGGCGAGTAATAACGACAGAATCGTGCGCGCCGGAAATCCCATCGAGCGCATCACCGCTATCTCGCCGCGCCGCTCGCGTATCGACATCGCCGCCGTGTTGGCCGCCACCAGTCCTATTGTCAGCACCACGATAAATCCCAGCAGCTCCGCCATCCTGAAGAACGTGCGGTACTGCTCGAGGAAGCCGCCGATAAACGACGCCTCCGACTCCGACAAGGTCTCCGCCGACGAGTTGGCAAAGCCTTCATCGATCGCCGCTATAACCTGCGGCACACTCTCCGGCTTGTCGACCTTCACCCAGATATTATCGACGATTCCCGGCCGCCCGGCCGCCTCTTCGAGATAGTCTCTCCTGAACAACAGAAAATTAGGCGGCGCCTTGCCTCCAATCGTGCCGACGATTTGCAGCGTCACGTTAAATGGATAGAGCGTGCCCTTGAGCTGGATCTGCTGTCCTATCCGCAGATTGAACCGCTTCATCGTCTCGGCGCCGACCAGCGCCGCGGTGCGGATTTTCTTGAACTGCGCGAACTGCTCCGGGCTGATTCCCCAGTCGGGCCACATCTTGTCGACATCCTCGGGATCGGCCGCCAGGTTCGGAAACTGATCGTAAACCTCGTGGTAGACCCCGCCGAACCAGCTCTCCGGCACGACCACCTCGACATGCGGCACCGCAACGATCCGCTGCTTGTAGGCCATCGGAATCGAGTAGGCCAACCCGGCCTTGTTATGCGTAGCAATCCGCGTCGAAGAAGCCGTGTTACCAAGTATCTGATTGGCGACGGTAGGCACACTGACCAGCGCGGAAAAAATAAACAACGAAACCGCAATCGACAACACGGTCAAAAAGGTACGCCGCTTACTACGAACCAGATTCTTAAAAACCAGCGACGTATATTTCATAGCGCGAACCTCTCTTTTCGACGTCAGTCTCCAAACATCCGGTTCCCCTTCCCTCGAGGGAAGGGGTTAGGGGTTAGGTTCCGATTCCGTCGTCCTCCCGTATCGTCCGTTCGTTCCTAACCTCTCCTTGTCCGAGGAGAGGTCGGCGTAAGCCGCGCAGCGGTGTCGCCGGGAGAGGTGCCGCGCCAGCCAACGCACAAACGCCAACTCGTCTAACCGCAATTCTGAGATACCGGGGCCGCCGCCAGACAGCAGCACCACTTCCGAACTCTCAACCACAAACAAGCGAGCGCAACTGCGTCGGCGAGCGTTGCACCTCTCCCGTCGCTCACCTTCGGCTCGCGCCGACCTCTCCTCGGACAAGGAGAGGTTAGGAACCGGAAAAGATCCGGGATTCTTCGCTTCGCTCAAGAATGACACAAAAAAAGTTCTAACAGGCCGCCAGGCCGCATCCCGCGGCGGTGCCGATTCTCCTGGTACCGGGTGCAGGGGTCACCCCTGCCCAAGGAAGCGTGAAACCCAAGGATGGGTTTCACATGAGATAAAGTTCCTTCGTTCTCACGCATGCGCCGTCGTCTCCGCCGGTGCGCCTCTCTTCCCCGGCTCAACCCCGGCCAACACGCCCTTATCCAGCCGATAAACCGTATCGACATACCGCTCGGCCCGCGGATCGTGCGTGACCATCACGATCGTCTTCTGAAACTGCCGATTCATATCCACCAGCAGCCCCAAAATTTCCTCAGCCGACTTCGCATCGAGGTCCCCGGTCGGCTCATCGGCAACGATTATCGTCGGGTCGGGCACGATCGCGCGCGCAATCGCGACGCGCTGCTCCTGCCCGCCCGACAGCTGGCGCGGATAATGGTCCATCCTGTCGGCCAGTCCGACCACTTTGAGCGCGGTCTCGACGTGCTCGCGGCGCTCGGCCTTGTTGAGACTCGTCAACAACAGCGGCAATTCGACGTTCTCGAACGCAGTCAGCACCGGAATCAGGTTGTAGAACTGGAACACCAGCCCTATATGACGCGCGCGCCAGCCCGCCAGATCGCGCTCCTTCATGCCGGTGATCTCCTCGCCGCCGACCGCCACCCGTCCGCTGCTAGCGTGATCGATTCCCGCAATCAGGTTGAGCATCGTGGTCTTGCCCGAGCCCGACGGCCCCATAATCGCCACGAAGCGCCCGGCCGGAATCTGCACGGTCACGTCGTCGAGCGCGCGCACCTCGAACTCGTCGCGCTTGTAAATCCGGGTCACATGTTCGAGATCGATAGCAAACTTTTCGTCCATGAGATCTTCCCTTTAGACCCCAATAGGGGTCTCTTACGTTTGAACCGCGACGCAAGCGCCGCCCTATCTGGATCTTCCCCTACCTAACCTCCTAACAGGGACGAAGTCCCGCATCTTCTTCTTAGCACCGGGTGCAGGGGTCACCCCTGCCGAAGGAGGTGTGGAACCCACCGCGGGTTCCACATTAAATGAAGTGATCTTTCCGCCCTTGGCGCGTATCTCCCGCTTCAACTGCGAGCAAAGCTTCGCCAGCACCCGCGCCTTCGCATCGGTAATCGCGCGCCCCAACTCGACCATCGTAGTTCGCACCGGACTGGCGCCCGCGCGCCGCATCGCGGCGACTATTTCAGCCAGGATAGCGGTGCGTGCTTCATCGTCGCGCCGCGAACGCTCCATATGCTCGAGCGCGATTTCCGGCTCCTGGTCCGCGAAATAAATCTTCACCTGCGACTCGTCGAACACAAACAGCGGCTGCGCCGGCTCGCGCAGCATGCGCATGAAATGCGCCCGGCCGCGCGGCGTGATTGCATAAACCTTGCGCGCGCGCCGCCCGCGGCGTTCCGTGCGCAGCTTGACCAGCCCGTTGCCCGCAAGTTTCTTGAGCGCGGGATAGATCGAACCGTCGCTCACCCGATAAAAGAACCCGACCGGGTCCTGGAAGCGCTGCTTCAGGTCGTAGCCAGTCGCCTCCGCCTCCATCAGAAAGCCCAGGATCGGGAACTTGACGTCCATCCGCGGCGGCGTCTTGTCGAACTCGAGCGCCGACCTGGCCGGAAACAGCGCCGCGCCGGGGCGATAGCTCCGCGTGCCATTCAGACTGGATGTCACCGACACGTGGTTCATACCAATCAAGCCAAGAGCTCGACTTGAGCTATCTGTCAAGAAGTGATGCGCGCCTCAAGACGCAGCTATAAGACTGCGGACTACTCGCCCAAGATTGCTGCGGCCGCCAAGCGGCGCGACCCGCGCGCCCGTCGCCAAAAGCTCGCGCATCCGCTCCGCATCAGGCTCCGTGCCGAACACCACGTCCCACACTCGCGAGGTAACCCCGAAAATCGCGTCCGGCTCGCCCGCATGATGCGCCAGATGGCGCGCGCGCAGCCGCGCTTCAACCGCGCACGAGGGTGCGGCGAAATGAATCCGGTAATGGAGGTACTCGTAGACGGCGAATCCAGCCACGATACCGCCGTAAAAAATCACGCCAGGCGCCATCCCGAACATCGCCCACGCACCGACCAGCACGACCACCGTCGGAATCCACGCGCCCAGCGCGAATACCGCGCGGGGATCGCGATGGTGCACGTCATGGAGCGGAGTCACGAACGTGCGATTCTGATGGCCAAGCACGCCGTGAACGACGTACTCGACAATCGTCCACGCAAACAGCCCAGCCGCGAACACCAACGCATCGACCAGCATCACCTCAGATCGTAGCTCGGTTGCGCACCGGTAATCAACGCAGCAACGAGCATGCATCAGCCCGCAGCCGGCGCCCTTGACAGCCTATTCAAGGAATGGAATAGTCAAATCCTCAGTCAGGGGAATAGCCAGGCTTTTCGAGGAGGCCAAATCCATGTACGACTCAGCCAATCCATTCCTGAACGGCAACTACGCACCGTGGCGCGAAGAGGGCGACGCGTTCGATCTCGAGATCGAAGGCGAGCTGCCGCGCGAGCTCAACGGCGCGCTCTACCGAGTCGGCCCCAACCCGCACTTCAAGCCGCTCGGCCGCTACCATTGGTTCGACGGCGACGGGATGGTCCATGCGTTCATCCTGCGCGACGGCCGCGCCGCGTACCGCAATCGCTACGTCCGCACCGACGGCCTCAAGGCCGAGATGAAGGCGGGGCGCGCGCTGTTCGGTGGCTTGATCGATCAGCCGCGCGAGATGCCGCCGGAGTTGCCGCCGTTCAAGAACGCAGCCAACACCAACATCATCGGATACGCCAATCGCCTGCTCGCGCTGTTCGAAGCGGGGTCGCCGCACGAGCTCAAGCCGATAACGCTGGAGACGGTCGGCCTGTTCAACTTCGACGGCAAGCTGACCGGCCCGGTGACGGCGCATCCCAAGTTCGATCCGGTCAACGGCGACCTGCTGTTCTTCGGGTACCAGCCGTTCCCGCCGTATGCGACCTGGTATCGCGCGAGCCGCGACGGCAACCTCCTCGAGTCGCGGCCGATAGATTCCGGGTTGCCGGTGATGATGCACGATTTCATCGCGACCGATAACTACGCGATCTTTTTCGTCTGCCCGTCCGTGTTCCATCTCGAAAATGTGCCGGCGGGAAAGCCGCTGTTCGTCTGGGAACCGCGGCATGGGACGAAGATCGGCGTGATGAACCGCAAGACCGGCGACGTGAAATGGTTCCAGGACGAGGCGTTCTTCGTGTTTCATTTTCTGAACGCGTACGAGGAGAACGATTCCCTCGTTGTCGATGGATGCAGGATGGCCTCGCTCGACATGACTGGCAATTCGTTCGGCGGCAACCCGCCGCTGACCTGGCGATGGAATCTGAATCTCAAGGACGGCTCGATGCGGCAGCGTCAGATCGACGACGTCTCGAACGAGTTCCCGCGCTTCGACGAGCGCCTCGCCGGCCGCAAGCATCGCTACGGCTACTTCGCGGGCGGCAATCCGGGATCGCCTGAGAGCAAGACCTGGAACGCGCTGCTCAAGCGCGACTATCAGACCGGCAAGCTCGAAGTTCACGACCTTGGGAAACACTTGGCTCCCGGTGAACCGGTGTTCGTGCCGCGCAGCGCGAAGTCGTCGGAAGACGACGGATGGGTGCTCGCGGTTTGGTATGACGAAGAGCGCGATCGCAGCGAGATGGTGGTGCTCGACGCGCACAACTTCGCGGGCGCTCCCGTTGCGAGAGTTAAATTGCAGCATCGCGTGCCGTGGGGCTTTCACGGCAACTGGGTGCCCGCGCAATGAAGAAAGCGACGCGTCCAGCGAGGGCGCCGCTTCGCGAATCGCGGCGCGACGTTCCGAACGACGGGCTCGGCTACCTTCGTTTCCCCACCAGGAAAGCGTCGTTGGATCTCGCGCTGCTCGGATTGATCGCGGAAGTGCCCGGGGTGTCCGGCTACGACATCATGAAGATCTTCGACCTGTCGATGGCGCACTATTGGCACGCGCATCCGACGCAGATCTATCCGACGCTGGATCGGATGGAAGAGTTCGGGCTGATCAAGCGGCGCAACGTCGTTCAGCGCAACCGGCCGAACAAGCGCCTGTACACGATCACGCCGGCGGGGGAACGGCTGCTGATCGAATGGCTCGAGAGTCCGTTCGAGGGAATAAACTTGAAGCATCCGCCGCTGCTGCGATGCCGGTTCCTGGGCCATCTCGGCGCCGACGGTGCGATCGCCGTTCTGAAAGAAGAGCGGAGGTCGTGGGCGATTCATCTGAAGCGCTACCGCGAGCTCGAGAAGACCTATTTCGCGGACGGGAAGGGCTACATCGACGTGAACAAGATGTTCTCGATGTTCACGCTCAGGCGCGGAATCGACTGGATGGGCGAGAACATCCGATGGTGCGACTGGGCAGTGGGCGAGATCGGGCGCAATCGCGCGCTGTTCCCGGCGGACAATATGCGCACACAGATGAAGCCGCTGATTCCATTCGATCCAATCCGCCACGGCCAGATGGCGCACGACGAGACGGTCGCGGGGATGAGGAAGTACAATCGGCGCAAGGAACGCGAGAAAGAACGAGCGGCCGAGAAGGGGAACAATCCACTTAATTGAATGCGGAACCCACCGTGGGTTCCGCACCTCCTAGGGCAGGGGTGACCCCTGCACCCAGTGTCAGGAAAAGATGCGGCCTGACGGCCTGTTAGAACTAGTTGAGCATGGAGCGGGGCGGGTCCGGCTCTTACCTCGCCCGTTCTTTTTACGGGAGAGGCGGCCGGCCGCATCGCGGCCGGTAGGTGAGGGTTCTGCGATCGCGCACCAAAGCCGGCTCACTCTCTCTTCTGCGTCGCCTTATTTTTGTGTCATCCCGAGCGAAGCCGAGGGACCCCTGATCTTTTTCGACGCAAGACACTTCGCCTCCACTTAAGTCAGGCCGAGTTTCTCCGATTCCGCGTGCTCGACCTCCTGTGTCATTCTAGATCGAAGCGAAGAATCCCGATCCTTCCTGGCATCACTCCCGATTCTGGTCGAGATGACATCGGGGTGCCGTTATCAGTCTGCGCCGTCTATTAGGGGTTTCAGATCTCTTTCCCAAGCGGCGGCCATCTTCTTGCGCTTTTTCAGAACCGCTTCCCACTGCGCGACGGTCTTCCTTCGCTGCCTCAATTCTGTTTCGAACTCGGCGAGGCTTGCCTTGCGAGCCTTGAGCCTGGCTTCCTAATGGCGGCCCGTCTCGCGATCGATAAACTGATTTACTCGCTGTTCGAAACGCTTCCCTTGCCCCGTTGGTACCAGGCGAGGTATCCACGGTCCCGATGGCCCTAGCCATTCGAAACGACTGCCGGTCTGGTCGAGACGTATTCGGAGCCCTTCGACGGCGAGCAACAGCGCTTGAAGTGCGTCTACTCCGAATGACGCTTCAACTCCGGATTTTTCTCTACCTTCGATCAGAAAAGGGCACACCCAGTCGCCCTTAGGGTAAGGGCGGGGCGCCCCGATGGAGACCGCGACCGTTCGAACCATGTCGCCCGTGTACTCGGTCAATGTCCGGCGGGCGATAACCTGACCCAATTTGATCTTGGGTGGGGTCGGGTCTATTCGCTTTATTGTTTTTCTCATCACTCCACTCGCTGCGCTACCCACATCGGGGTGAGGCAAAGAAAGACTCGGGATTCTTCGCTTCGCTCTAGAATGACACAAAAACAGCAGCGGCGGGATTTGTGACGCGGCCGCAGAACCCTCACCTACCGACCGTGATGCGGTCGGCCGCCTCTGCTCTGAAAATAGAAGATTTACCAGCATTTGCGCGAGTTTTTGAGGAGACGTGAGCAAACATCAGCTTCGCCGTTAGTTCGCATTTTCATCCCTGCGCGGGTGGGTCGAAGACCCATGGGGAACTCCGGGGAACTCCCGTGAAAATAACGGGCGAGGTGAGAAGCGCGCTGGCGCGCGAGATCCTTCGCTTTGCTCAGGATGACGGAAAGATCGGTGGCTGGTAGACAGGAGCGTAACCTTTTCGGATTGCCGCGGTTTCTGTAGTTAGAGGCTGATGTGTCTGGGCGTGTTGCATCCTTATTGGCGCGGGCTGGGGCGCGAGAGAGCGGTCACGCGAATATGCGCGATTGCGGGGAGGATGGATTGAAGGCTCGGAGCGCATCTGCGGTGTCGAGGGGCGGCGGCGGGGCGAGCGACTCTGCCGAGCGGGCGCTTATCGAGGCGGCGCAGCGGGACCGCGGGCGGTTCGCTGATTTGTATGAGGATAATTTCGAGCGGGTTTATGCGTATGTCGCGCGGCGGGTGCGCGATCGCGATGAGGCGCAGGATATTACCGCCGACGTTTTTCATCTCGCGCTGAAAAATCTGGCCAGGTTTGAATGGCGCGGCGTGCCTTTTGCGGCTTGGCTTTTCAGGATCGCATCGAATGAAATAGTCGATCGAGGCAAGGGCATCGCCAAGCGTCGCGCGCATCAACGCGAGACTGCGTTCGAGACGACGGACGACCGCGCCGGGGTGGCGGCTCGCGTTGAAGAGGATGAGCGGCGGGCGCGGTTGTTCAAACTCGTCGAGCGGCTGCCGCGCGATCAATCGCGGGTGATCGCGATGCGGTTTGCGGAGGATAAATCGATTCGCGAAATCGCGGCCGCGCTCGGACGCACCGAAGGCAGCGTCAAACAGCTTCAATTCCGCGCCATGCAGAATTTGCGGGTGCGGTTGGGTGATACGAATGGCTAAGGGGAAACTAATCGAACAACTGGACGAAGCGGTGGAGGCGATCATGGCCAAGCCAGATGCACCGCTGCCGACTTCCGACCCGCGGCTGGCGGCGATTTTGCGGATCGCGGGCGAGTTGCGGGACTTGCCGCGCGCCGATTTCAAGAGTCGCCTCAAGGACGAGCTGGCCGCCGAATCTATCGAACTTGAGCCTGCGTCCACTGGCGGCAAGCCGTTGATCACGCATGAGGATATAGCAGTGCGGCTCAAGGAATTGGAGCAGCAGCCGAACTTCATCGTGCACGACGTGCACGCGGCGCTCAGCGATTTGCCCGATATGTCGATGCGGTTCCTCGACTCGATGAACGATCACCTCCTGGTCGTGTCGCGCGGCAATCGACGAACGCATTGGGAGCGCCATCTCGGCTCCGACGAGATGATCTACGTGACGGACGGCGAGACTGAGATCGTTACGCTGACCGACGACGGGCCAATTGAATCGACGATCCACGCGGGATCGTTGTTCGTCTGCCCCGAAGGACTGTGGCATCGCCTGACGCCGCGGCCGTCAGTGTCGGCGTTTTACCTGACTCCCAGCCGCACCGAGGGCTCGGCGGCGAAGGATCCGCGGTCGAAGAAAGAACGCGCCAAGACCAAGCCGGAGCGCGCGCGCAAAGGCTCGCGCGGCCGAAGCGTCGCGAAGCTGGAAGAGCACGACCTGCATGCGGCGTTGCGCACCGTTCCGCATCTGACGATCACGGCTGACACGACAGAAGAGGAAGCGAACGCCGCCGTGCGCAACGTCGCGAAGATCGGAAATATCACGCTCGGCGTGATGAGCTATTCGGGCCTGACGCCCTGGGAGCGGCATCCGGACGGCGACGAGTTGCTGCTGGCGCTCGATGGCGAGCTCGACGTGACGGTGCTGACCGACGAAGGGCCGGTGACGCGCAAGCTGCGCGCGGGCGAGGCGTTCGTGTGCCCGCAGGGACTGTGGCATCGGCAGAATGCGGCGAAGTCGGTCTCGATGCTCTACGGGACGCCTATCGAGACGAGCGAGATCTCGTTCGCGGATGATCCTCGGGTCGTTGCCGCCGCAGTGGAAGCTGCGCCCGTCCCGGCTGCTGGAGTCTCGCGCAGTATCATGCCGTTCCTGAATATCGAGGGCGCGGCGAGCGCGGTGGAATTTTACAAGCGCGTATTCGGCGCTACCGTGTTGATGCGCGACGAGGAGCCGAGCGGAATCGTGAGCCATGCGATGCTCAAGATGGGCGACACCACGGTCATGCTTTCGGATCCGACCTCGGCGGACGTGAAGCAGAATGACACGCATGGACTGTCGCGCTCGCCGCGCTCGTACGGCGGCACGCCGGTGCATCTGTATATCTATGTTGCCGATGTGGACGAGGTCTTCAAGCGCGCGATTGAAGCAGGCGCGAAAACTATCGACGTTCCGGAAGACAGGGCGTGGGGCGACAGGTGCGGCGGAATCGAGGACCCGTACGGTCACGTCTGGTGGGTTGGAACGCCGCTGAAGGATCTGCCGCCGAAAAATGTGAAGTAGCAAGTGCGGAGGTACACGATGGCGAGCAAAGTGAAGATGGTTCCCGACGGTTGGCATAGCGTAACTCCGTTCTTGAGCGTCAACGACGCGGCGCGAGCGATCGAGTTCTATCGCAAGGTGTTCGGCGCGACGGAGTTGGAACGCATGGCGGAGCCTGACGGGAAGGTTAATCATGCGGTGCTGAAGATCGGCGATTCGATCGTAAGGCTCTCGGATACCAGTTCCAAACACGTAGCGGAGTGGGCGGCAAAGGGCTGGTCGCGCAGTCCGCAATCGCTGGGCGGCACGCCGGTGCAGTTTTACGTCTACGTCGAGGACTCGGACGCGGTGTTCAAACGCGCAATCGCCGCGGGCGCGAAAGCGATGGAGCCGATGACGGACAAAGACTGGGGCGACAGGCTGGGCTCGCTGACAGATCCCTTTGGACATATCTGGATGATCGCGACTCACAAGAAGGACGTGCCTTTCGAGGAAGTCGCGAAGAAGCGCGCGGGAGTCAGTCGCGCGGCAAACTGAAGATGAAAATTTCTCGCATCATCGCAATTGCCCTCGCGGTCATCTTCGTTCTGCTCATCGCGCGACTGGACCGGCTGGAAAAAGGCGGGCCGCCGCACGTGGACGTCATGCTGCCCGGGCAGGAGCCGGCGACGATGTATCTGCCGGGGCCCGGAGATCCTTTCTACACGCAGTTTCCAAAACCGGTGGCGCAGCGGCCGCCGGCGGTCGTGCTGATTCACGGCTTCAGCGGAGATCGCGTGGTGATGAGCGCGCTGGCGCGACGGCTGGCGGAGAACGGTTACGGAGTGCTGGCGATCGACGTCAGGGGCCACGGCGAGAATCGCAATCCGTTCAATGGCGCCGAAACCGACAGCGGCAGCCTGCGCAACGATGTGAAGCAAGCGGTCGATTATCTGCGCAACAGCGACCTGGTTGATGGATCGCGCTTAGTCGTGATGGGGCATTCGATGGGCGCGGGCGCGGCGCTCGACTATGCGACGCACGATCCCAATCTCAAAGGCGCGGTGATGATTTCGGGCGGATGGACACTGGGTCCCGAGCGCCCGAAGAACGCGCTGTTCATTTTCGCCGAGCGCGATCCGGTCGAGCCGATCCAGGACCCCTCAAACGCGCTCGCGACGCGTCTGGCGGACGTGCCGCAAATTGAGCTCGGCAAGACCTACGGCGATTTCACGCAAGGCAACGCAGTCGAAGCGGTCCGGGTGCCTGGCGTCGATCACGTGACGATTGTGGCTTCGCCGGCGGCCGCGACCACGATCGTAAAATGGCTCGATAGCAGCGTCGGAATCGCGAGGACCGGGGCGATTGAGCTCAAGGACGCGCGGCGTTTAACGGCGCGATTCGCGCTGCTGGTCTTCGTGATCCTGCTGGTGCCGTTGGGCCGGGTTTGCGGCTCGATGGCGGCGAGCTGGGCGGAAGACCGGCCCGGACCGAGCGGATGGATCGGCTTGCTGATCGTAGGCGGCGCGCTGTTTGTCGCGATGCCGCTGGCGGCGGCAAACCCGGCGTCGTTCGTGCCGATCCTGGTCGGCGACGTTCAGATCTCGTGGCTGATGGTCGCGGGGCTGATCATGCTGGGCGTGCTCGTGCTGTGGCAGCCGCTCGAATGGTACCGCGTCCGCGAAGGCGTCGGCTCCGCGATACTCGCCGGGGCAGCGGGTTTCGCGGTGGCCTACGTGTGCCAGGTCGCGTTGTCGGTGATGTTGCATCACCTGTCGTTGTCGCCCGAGCGGCTGATGGTGATGGTGATGGCGACGGTGCTGATGTTTCCATTCTGGATAGGCTTCGAATTGCTGGTGCGGCGCGGAGGACTGGCAATTTCGACGGTGTGGGGCTCGCTCGGGCGCGTGTTGATCCTGATTTTGATGGTGGTCGGCGTGAGCCTGCGCGTCCTGCCGTTCGTGCTGATGCTGATCCTGCCGATTATCGGCGTCGGATTCGTGATGATGGAAATATTTGCGGCGTCGGCCTACAGCGTGTCGCGCAACCTGATGCTGATCGCGGTTGCCGAATCGTTGTGGTTCGCGTGGATGATCGCGGCGGCGAGCCCGATCACTTTCATGTTCTAGGCGACGAGGTTAGGGGTTAGGTTCCCCGCAATTTTTAGAACTTTTAGCGCGCCAAAAGGCCGGGCGCGTGCTAGGCTTTACAGAGCGGATAACTCGGTCCGCATTCATCACCCTTCAACCGTCGTGCGCGACGAAAGGACAAGAATCATGCTCGAAATTGGAAAACCGTTTGTGAATTTTTCGCTCCAGAACCAGGACGGCAAGCAGATGAAGCTCGCCGATTTCGCCGGCAAGTGGCTGGTGGTCTATGTCTATCCCAAGGACGACACTCCCGGATGCACGATCCAGGGCAAGTCGTTTACTGCCAGCAAGGCCGACTTCGACGCGGCGGGAATCAAGGTGGTAGGCGTCAGTGCGGACGACGTCGCGTCGCATAAGAACTTCAGCAACAAGTTTGCGTTCACGATCGATCTGCTCGCGGATACCAATGCGGACCTGCTCAAAGCGGCCGGCGTCGGTCAGACGGACTACAACGGGACCAAGTATTGGAACCGGACCAGCTTCGTGATCGACCCCAAGGGCAACCTGCGCAAGGTCTACGAAAAAGTGAGTCCGCAGGGGCATGAGAAGGTGCTGCTCGACGATATCAAGGTGATGCAGAAAGGCTAGCATCAGAGGCGGGCTTGCGGGGATAAACGGCAACTTATGGAACGTTTGCTTCTTGCCGTGAATTTGATTTGATCGATCAGTTGGCAGGGGCCCTGACCAGGCGCCGCGGTCACTACGGGGTTGGGCGGATGCCTGAATTTCGGACGAAATTTATCGTCGGATAATTAGATGGTCCGGTACTTGCTCTGCCTCATGTCATGATCCACGAGTCTCGCTACATTCCAGGAGGAATGCATGGTTAAGAAGATCGCCGCCATAGCCGGCGGCGTTTTGATCGGCTTGGTCATCGCCTTTGCGCGCGCTGGCGCGTTCCCTTTTTGGGGGTCCGATTCCGACGCTTCCAAGGCACCCCCGGCGCAGCAAGCGCAGGCAAATCCTCCCGCCCCGTTGCCTGCCCCTCCGGTGCCGGGAGTGCAGGTGGCGCCATTGGCGCCGGCAGCGCCGAATACCCCCGAGCCGAACGAAAAGGTCGGTGTAATCACCTCGTTCGCGCCGCTGGTGAAGAAGATGATTCCGGCGGTGGTTAGCGTCAACGTCGTTCAGGATGTGAAGGTTTCGGGAATGCCCTTTGGCCCGCAGGAAGGACCCGGCGACGACAATGGCGGCGGCGATGACAACGGCGACAACGGCGGTGGCGATCAAGCAGGCCCGCCGTCTGGCGGCGGCGGCGATCCCTTCGATCAGTTGCGCCGCTACTTCGGCCAGGGCCAGCGCGAGTACAAACAGCATGGGCTCGGCTCGGGCGTGATCGTATCAGCCGACGGCTACATCCTGACCAACAATCACGTGGTCGGTAACGCGGAAGAAATCCACGTCACGCTGCAGGACAAGCGCGAATTTACCGCGAAGGTCATCGGCAAGGACGCGAAGACCGATCTCGGGCTTATCAAAATCGATGCGAAGGATCCGCTGCCGGTCGCCCCGCTGGGCGATTCCAATACGGCCGATGTCGGCGACTGGGTAATCGCGATCGGCAATCCGTTCAACGTCGGCATGACAGTGACGGCGGGAATCGTCAGCGCCAAGGGACGAATCCTCGGCGGCGACTACGACGACTTCATTCAGACTGACGCCTCGATCAATCCCGGCAACTCGGGCGGCCCGCTGATTAACACGCGCGGCGAGGTCATCGGCATCAACACGGCGATCTACAGCCGCACCGGCGCCAACAACGGCATCGGCTTCGCCATCCCAATCGACATGGCGCGCAACGTGATGGATCAGTTAAAGGCGCATGGGCGCGTGATCCGCGGATGGCTGGGCGTCGAGATTCAGGAAGTCACACCGGACCTCGCGCAATCGTTCGGATTGCCGAAGCCCGAGGGCGCGCTGGTCGCCAGTGCGGACAAGGACGGCCCCGCGGGCAAGGGCGGAATCGAGCGCGGCGATATCGTGCTCAGCTTCAACGGCCATCCGGTCGACGACGAGCATGAGCTGCCGGCGCTGGTTGCGCAGACTCCCATCAATACCAGCGTGCCGGTCGAGGTGGTGCGCAACGGCAAGCACATGACTCTCGACATCACGATTGGCGAGCGCAAGGAGCCGCAGGTGGCGTCGGCCAAGGCCGAGGAGCCGGGCGGTAACTGGGGCATGCAGGTCGGCGACATCACGCCCGAGATCGCGCAGCAGTTCCATCTCGAGGGCACCAAGGGCGTGGTGATTCAGAAGGTCGCGCCGGACAGCCCTTCGGCGGAGGCAGGCCTCCAGCCGGGCGATGTCGTGCTGGAAATCAATCACGACAAGGTCGCCGCGGTTTCGGACTTTGTCGCCAAGGCAAAAGAAGCGCAGACCGGCAAGAAGCCGGCGCTGCTGCTCGTTCAACGCGGCGGCGCGACGCTGTACACAGTGATCAAACCGGCCGGCGAGGCGCAAGGCTAATCGCAACATAAGTGATACGCAGTCAAAGCGCGGCGCATCGACGTGATCGATGCGCCGCGCTTGTTTTGGGAAGCGTTACGCTTTCACGCGCATCATCCTGATGCTAGGCGTTGAGGCGCGTGATGGAATCCTTGCGGAAATTTGAGGTGGTGATCGCCGGCGCCGGTCCCGCGGGACTGGCGACCGCGCTCTTTTTAGTGAAGCGTCGGCCTGTGCTCGCGGGTCGAATCGTCGCGATCGAGAAATCGGCGCATCCACGATTCAAGGTCTGCGCCGGCGGCCTGATTCCCAAGACGATGCTTGCGCTCGACGAGCTTGGAATCCCGCTCGACGTTCCCGCCGTCGAAGTGATTCGTGGTGAGGCCGCCACTCCGGTTGGCAGCGTCGATTTGTCGCGCGGCGGCGATGTGCTCGCCACAGTCATACGCCGCGATCGGTTCGACGCGATGCTAGCGCGAGCCGCCACTAATGCGGGTATCGAAATTGTCGAGCGCGATCGCGTACTGGATGTGGCTCAGGACGCGAACAGTGTGCGAGTCAGCACCGACTCCGGAGGTTTCGAGGCGCAAGTCCTGGTGGGAGCGGACGGGTCGGGCAGCCGGGTCCGTCGCGCGATATTCGGCGCCGGCAAGGAAACAATAGGGCGCGCATTGATGACCGATATCGCCGTCGATCCAGAGCGCACTCCCGAATTCACCTCGCGACGCTACCGGTTCGACTTCCGATGCGTGAGCCGTGGCCTCAGCGGTTACTGCTGGTCGTTTCCGTGCCTTATCGGCGGCGCACCGCACCTCAATGTGGGCATTTACGATCAACGTCTGGGTGGATTCACTAAACGGAGCGAACCATCGCGGGTGATGGCGGCACTCGTCGCGGCTTTCCCCGAACTTCCGCTCGACGGCCTGAAGCGGCATGCGACGCGATGGCATTCGTTCCCGATTCGATGGTTCGACGCCCGTGACAGCTACGCTCGTGGACGCGTCATCCTCGCCGGCGACGCGGCCGGCGTCGATCCGCTGATGGGCGAAGGTATTTCGTGCGCGTTCGAGCATGGCAAGCTGGCCGCGAATGCAATCTGCAAATATCTGGACGGCGACGGCGGCGCGCTGCGAGCCTACGATCGCGCGCTGCACGAAGGTGCGGTGGGGAAGAAGCTGGGCAAGCTCGCATTCGCCGCGCGACATTTCTACGGCCCGCATCACAGGCTCTTCTTTCGGATCGCGAGCATCAGCCGCCGCGCACAGGAAATTGGCGTGGATTGGTACAACGGCGCGCGGCATCTCGACGAAGTACCGACTCGGCGCCTGATCGCCCGATGGGCGCGCGCGGTTCTATTAGGTGAGCCTGTGCGATAGCATTCGAGCGTCGCTCGCAGTGGAGAGGAAACCAGGTGGCGGATCGAGTACGAGTGACGCCGGTGCGAAAGCGTGCGAGTGCGAAACGGCCGGCGAAAAAGAAGCGGCGGCCGGGAATCTTTGTGCTGGCCGCGCTGGCAGCGCTGATTTTGGGATTCTTGGCCAAACGAATCATGATTCCGTCAGCAGTCCATTACATCGCCTATCGACCGCCTGAAAGGCCAAATGCTGACGCCACCGCCTCGGAACAACTGACGCCCGGCGATCGCAGCGAACTGGACGCGATTATCAAACGCAAGGCCAAGTGACGAACCTGTAGATGGCTGCCTCGGTGCAAATAGCGGACGACCTCGGCTTTCGGGTCGAGCTCGAACGTCCGCCGGCGCGAATCGTGTCGTTGGTGCCAAGCTGGACCGAGACACTGTTCGCGCTGGGCTTCAACTCCGAAGTCGTCGGCATAACGAAATTCTGCGTCGAGCCGGTCGCGGCGGTTGTGTCGATTCCGAAAGTCGGCGGGACCAAGAATCCCGATATCGGCGCGATCGTGAAGCTCGAGCCTGAGCTGGTGATCGCCAACGCCGAGGAAAACCGGCGCGAAGATGTTGAGCGGCTGCGCGCGGCTGGAATCCCGGTGTTTACGACGTATCCGCGCACGGTGCCGGGCGCCGTGGACTCGATCCTGCGCCTTGGCCGAGCATTGAGTCGCGAGTCTGCGGCGGCCGCGCTAGCCAAGGAGATCACGCTGAGCGTGAGCGGAATCGAGGCGGCGCTTGGTGTATGGAGCAAACTGCGGCTGCGCGTTTTCTGCCCGATATGGAAGAACCCGTGGATGTCCTTCAACGCCGACACCTATGCGCATGACGTGCTGCGGATGCTCGGCTACAACAACATCTTTGCGTCGGCCGGCGAGCGCTATCCTGTGACGACGCTCGAAGAAGCGGTCGAGCGCCGCCCCGATATCGTGATACTTCCCGATGAGCCGTATGAATTCGATGAAGCCGACGTCGCCGAATTGAAGCCGCTGCTTCCGCCCGCGCTCAGCCGCCGCCTGCTGATAGTCAGCGGCCGCGACCTGCATTGGTACGGCGTTCACATGGTGCAAGGCCTCAAGTCGCTGGCGGAGCGAATGGCGCGGGTGCGCGCCGCCGTTCTATAATCGTGCGGTTCCTAAAAATGAATGGGAGATTGGTATGATCCCGAAAATCAGCCTGACAGCCGCGTTCCTTCTGATGGTGGCGCCACCGATGGCGAGCGCTTCGAATCGTGACGTTGCGAATCGCGCGCCGCTGACCTGCCAAGCAACTGAATCGCCACAGGGCATCGTTGTCGCCCAGGACGCTCAACCAAACCTCGGCAACGGCACCGACAGTGACAGCGACAACAACGACAGCGACAACGATTCAAACGACAACGATAACGACAACGACAATCAGATGGATCAGCAGAATGCCAACGGCAACGAACAGCCGGCTGCGGTTCCGCCGCAGGTCTTCAACACTCCCGACAACGATTCGAACGATGCACCACAGACTCAGGCTCCGCAGCCCGAGCCGGTGAATCCATATCAATAGCGCCGCGCCGGCGGATCGATAATTTGGCCGGGCCCCGCTGGCTCGCTCACTTACATCTGCGACTCGTTCATCGAGGAGACCCGCGATGCCCGCACCACTGGACGGAATCAAAGTACTCGACCTGACCAAGCTTGCGCCGGGACCGTTTTGCACGATGATCCTGGCGGACCTTGGCGCCGAGGTGATCAAGATCGAGGAGCCCGGGCCTCCCACCGGAAGACGCGCGGAGCAAGCCGGTGCGGCCGGCACGCGCGCGGCGGGCAACCGCTTCGCGAGCTCGCCGTACAACGCGCTCAGCCGCAACAAGAAGTCGATCGGGATCAATCTCAAGAGCGGCGCGGGCAAGGAAATCTACTGCCGCCTCGCGCAGCGCGCCGACGTCGTCGTCGAGGAATACCGGCCCGGCGTCGCCAAGCGCCTCGGCATCGACTACGAGAAACTTTCGTCGCGCAACCCGCGGTTGATCTATTGCGCCATCACCGGCTTCGGACAGACCGGCCCGTATCGCGATCTCGTGGGCCACGATATCAACTACATCGCGACCGCCGGCGTGCTGTCGCTCTTCGGTCGCCCCGGTCAGCCGCCGACGATTCCGCACAACGTGGTCGCGGACTACGCAGGCGGCGGGATGCATGGCGCGATCGGAGTGCTGGCGGCGCTGGTCGCCCGCAACCAGACCGGACGCGGGCAGTACGTCGACATCTCGATGATGGACGGCAGCCTGGCGCTGCTGGCGCAGGCCTTCTCGACATTTTTCGCCAACGGGAAAGTGCCGCGGCGCGGCGAGACGATAAACGACGGCGGGATTCCCAACTACAACGTCTATCTGACCAAGGACGACAAATACATTACGGTGGCGGCGATCGAGCCGTGGTTCTTCGCCAACCTGTGCCGCGCGCTCGGCCGCGAGGATTTCATTCCTCACGAATACGATTCCAACAAGCGCCAAGAGATCGCGCGCGTGTTTACCGAGACCTTCAGAACCAAAACGCGCGACGAATGGTTCGAGATTCTCAGCAAGAGCGACATCTGCGTGGGCCGGATGCTCACGCTCGACGAAGTGCCCAACGATCCGCAAGTGCTCGCGCGCAACATGATCGTCGAGGTCGACGCTCCCGGCGGCAAGAAGGTCAAGCAAGTGGGCATCTCGGCGAAGTTCTCCGAGACGCCGGGATCGATAAGGTCGCTCGCGCCACAGCTCGGCCAGCATACCGACGAGATCCTCGGCGAGCTCGGCTACAGCAAGGAAGACCTCGACCGCTGGCGCGAATTGGGCGCGATCAAGTAGCGCGTCATCGTTGGCAGGGGCGCGAGGTTCGTCGCGTTGCCCGCCGCATCGAATCACGGTTAAGATTCGGCTATGCCACAGCCACCTCCGATGTTCATGCGCGGCCCGCACGACCCGATTCGCATCGAGCGCGCCGAAGGCCCATGGCTCTACGCCTCCGACGGCCACCGGATTCTCGACGCGGGCGGCGGCGCAGTGGTCGTGAACATCGGACAAGGACGCCGCGAAATCGCCGAGGTGGCGGCGCGCACGATCGCCAATCTCGATTACATCGTGCCGGTCTGGACCTCGCCCGAGCGCGAGAGGCTGGTCGAGCGTCTGTCGCGATGGACTCCGGCGGGACTGACGCGGTTCTTTTTCACCAGTGGCGGATCCGAGTCTGTCGAAGCGGCGCTGAAGTTCGCGATTCTCTATCACAAGGCTCGCGGCAAACAATCGAAGAGCAAGATCATCGGACGGCGCTTCTCCTATCACGGCAACACGATCGCGGCGTTGTCGGTGGGCGGCAGCGGGCGGCGCGCGGACTACGAACATATTTTGCTGGACTGGCCGAAGATCGATCCGACCTACTGCTATCGATGCCCGTGGGGCAAAACGTATCCGTCATGTGAGATCGACTGCGCGACGGCGCTCGAGAAAGAGATCCTCAAGCACGGCGCCGACTCGATCGCCGGGTTCATCGCGGAGCCAATGATGGGCTCGAGCGGCGGTGTAGTGCCTCCCGTCAAGGAGTATTGGCCGAAAATTCGCGAGATCTGCACGCGCTACGACGTGCTGCTCATTGCCGATGAAGTGATGACCGGCTTCGGCCGCACCGGACGGCGCTTCGGCGTCGATCATTGGGACGTCGTGCCTGACATCCTGGTCGGTGGCAAGGGACTCACCGGCGGTTACATGCCGATGGGAATGATCGCGGTCAAGGAATCGCTGGTCGAAGAAGTCGAGCGCGCCAAGGCCGAGTTCATGTTCTACACCTACAGCTCGCATCCGGTGGCGTGCGCGGTCGCCGACGAGGTGCTCGCAATCATGGAGCGCGAGCGGCTCGTGGAGCGGTCGGCGGAAGTCGGCGCGCGGCTCGGCTCGAGCTTGAAGGAAGAACTGTCGGGGCATCCGATGGTCGGCGACATCCGCGGCACCGGGATGTTCTGGGGCATCGAACTTGTCCAGGACAAGGCGACTCGCATGCCTTTTGCACCCGAAAAGAAAGTGACCAATCGCGTGCTCGGCGCGTCGGTCCGAAAGGGGATGTTCTTTTATCCGGCGACCGGGATGGCGGGCAAGGCGGGCGGCGACGCGATGATGATCACGCCGCCGTTCATCATCGGTGACGCCGAAATCGAGTTTATCATTCGCACGGCGCGCGCGGCCCTCGACGAGATCCAGCCTAACCTGTAGCTTTTGCTCAGCACGTCCTAGCTTCGTGGAGAGACCGAGATATGGCCGATAGCATCATCGGGCCGACTTCGCATTATTTCTATTCGCAGCGCCTGAAACTGCATTACGTCGATTGGGGCAATCCCGACAAGCCGCTGCTCGTGCTCGTGCATGGCGGCCGCGACCATTGCCGCAACTGGGATTGGGTCGCGCTCGATCTGCGGCGCGATTTTCATATCATTGCGCCCGACCTGCGGGGCCACGGCGACTCCGACTGGGCCGTCGGCAGCGGCTACTCGATGATCGACTACGTGCTCGATCTCTCGCAGCTCATGAGCGCGGTATCCAACGAGCCCGCGACGCTAATCGGCCACTCGCTCGGCGGTGGAATCGTTTTGCAATACACCGGCACGCATCCCGACGCCGTCAAGCGCGTCGTTTCGATCGAAGGAATGGGCCCGCCGCCCGGAATGATCAAGGACACCCCCGCGTACGAGCGCATGAACAACTGGATCGGCCAGATGCAAACGCTCGCACGGCGCAAGGCACGCGAGTATGCGTCGATCGAGGAAGCGCTTGCGCGCATGATCGAGGCCAATCCCCATCTCAGCCGCGAGCAGGCGCGTCATCTTACGATCTGGGGAATTCAACGCAACGAGAACGGCACTTACTCCTGGAAGTTCGATAACTACGTTCACGCCACGTCGCCCTACATGTTCAACAACCGCGACGCGCGCGAAATCTGGGGACGCATCACGTGCCCGACGCTGCTGATTCGCGGCACCGAATCGTGGGCGGGCGATTGGGTCAAGGACGGGCGCATCCAGGCGTTCAAGCACGCCGAGTCGGTGACGATCGACAAGGCCGGCCACTGGGTGCATCACGATCGCCTCGACGAGTTTCTCGCAGTCACGCACCGTTTTCTTGGCGTGTAGCGACGATGCGCTGACGCCGTGATCTGCTGATGCGACGACCTAATCTTTCGCTGCGTGTTGACCAGTTCGAATACGTACAGCTGATTCTGCTCGCCGTGACCGTGGGCATACTCGCGGCGCTTGGAAATCTCGGCTTTCGTCAACTGATCGAATTTTTCTCGTGGCTGTTTCGCAATCTCGAGTGGAATGCGCTCGGAATCCAGCACGGCGGATGGTATCGCGCGCTGATTCCCGTGATCCTGCTCAGCGGCGGCGTCGCGATACTGTTGCTTGACCGGGTCTTTCCCGAAGACGTGCTCGGTTACGGGTTTCCCAATTTTCTGGAGATGGTCAACCTCGGCACCGCGAGACTCAAGCGCCGGTGGATCTTCGTCAAGGCCGCGGGCGCCGCGCTTTCGTTGGGCGCGGGCGCGTCGGTCGGACGCGAAGGTCCGATCGCGCAGGTCGGCGGCGCGATCGGATCGACGATTGCGCAGCTCAGAAAGTTGTCGCCCGACCGCGCCAAGGTGCTGGTCGCCGCCGGCGCAGGCGCGGGCATCGCGACGACCTTCAACGCACCCATCGGCGGCCTGATGTTCGCGCAGGAAATCGTCCTGCTCGGCCACACCGAAATCGCCAACCTCACTTTGCTGATCATCGCGACCTTCACGGCGGTGATCACGTCGCGCGCAATCCTCGGCAACGCCGTCGTCTTCCTGGCGCCTGAATTCGTGCTGCGCAGCTACTGGGAGATGGCGACGTATGCGCTGATGGGCGCCGCCCTCGGCGCTCTCGCCGCCTTCTACATCCGGTTCTTCAACGCAACCGAGACGTGGTTCCGCAATCTCGACCTTCCGGTCTGGCTCAAGCTCCAGGTGGGACTCGCCGTCGTCGGTGTGATTGCGATTTGGCTCCCGCAAAACTTGTCCGACGGCTATCCCGTGATCAACAGCGCGATGGCTGGCGAGTTCGGCATCGGGATGCTGGCCGCGATGACCTGCGCGAAGCTGTTCGCCAGCAGCGTGTCGCTTGGATGCGGCGCGCCGGGAGGTTCGTTCGGCCCGACATTTTTCATCGGCACGATGGCGGGCGGCTTGTTCCAGCGCGTGTCGGCGATGCTGATACCGCACCTGACCGGCCCGCGCGGATCGTACGCACTGGTCGGGCTCGGCGCGTTTCTGGCCGGCACCACGCACGCGCCGCTAACGGCGCTGTTCCTGCTCTGGGAGATGACGCACAGCGACACGATCGCGCTGCCCTCGATGATCGCGACGATCACGGCGCTGGTCGTCGCGCGCGCGATCGAAAGCGAATCGATCGACGAGTTCCGCCTGGCGCGCCAAGGCAAGACGCTGCAGATCGGCAGCGAGCGCCTCGCGCTCACGCTCATACCGGTCAGCGCGGTCGTCACCAAGAACGTGACGATGGTTAATGAGAACACTTCACTGTCGGAGGTGTTGCGCACCGCGGGCGAGACTGCGCAATCGACGCTGCCGGTGGTCAACAGCGACGGCGAGCTGGCGGGGACCATCGTCGTCCGCGATTTGCTGTCCATGCTCAGCGGAGGACAAGAGCTCGGCCCGCTCGTCAACGCGTTCGACATCTGCAACGCGCATTGTTCCACGGTCTCGCTCGAGGCGAGTCTCGACGAGGCAAATCAGTTGATGGAGCATGACGGCCTCGACGAGATTCCGGTCATCGAGCGCAACAGCCGGAGCTTTCTCGGTCTCGTTACCAGCCGGCAAATCGCGCAAGCGCTCAACCGCGTCACGGTTTCCCTGTCGACGCTTGCGACGCGCGATCCGAATATCTATTGGGCGACCGGCTATCGGGTGACGCGCATCACGGTCCCGGCCAACGCCGCGGGAAAAACGGTGCGTCAACTCGACGCCCGCGCTCGATTCAGCGTGACGGTTCTGGCCGTTCAGGACGCGGGCAATCCGCAGGGTGAATTCGCGCCGATCACGCCGGATCGTCCGCTGAAAGCAGGCGACGAGTTGATCGCTGCAGGGCGTCCGCAGGACATCCGGCAATTCACGCGCGAGTTGGAAGAGGTGGAACCCGCTGGCGCCGCACGGGCCGCGGCTCAGCCTGGATCGGCGAAGGCGTAAGGGCGCGCGCGACCGGCGCGGATTTCAGCGCACATCTGCTCGACGATGCTTACGTCGAGCTCGAACTCCGTCGCGACCGTCATGAACCATTTCGCGGTCGCGAAATGCGCGTCGCTGCCGCCGACCGCCGTCAGCCCGAGCTTCAGCGCTGCGTCCTCCGCGCGCCGATTCTCCTCGATCGAGTTCTGGCCGTTCAGCACTTCGACCGCGCCAATCGCCGCGCCATGACGGCTCAGCAGCGCATCCAGCCGCACACCGTAGCCGGAGTCGCGAAACGGATGCGCCGGAATTGCGACGCCGCCCTCGTGATGAATCACCTCGATCAGGCTGTCGCTCTTGAGCATCCGCGCCGTCAGATCGAATCGGCGCATCACTTCGTCATTCACGCCGAACAGCAGCAAATGACCGAGGTCAGTGTCGGCTTCGATTCCCTTGAAGATGGCAATTTGAAATCGCTCGGCGAGTTCCGCGTACAACTGGCCGACTTCGGCGTCGCTCGGGAACAACCGATGCTCGGTGAAACAAATCGCGCCGAGGCCGCGGCCCTTTGCGAACTCAAGATACTGCTCCGGTGAGACGTTGGAGTCGGACGAAAGCCGGGTGTGGACGTGGAGATCGACGATCATGAAGTGGATGCTACGGCTCGGCGAAAAACCTGTCGCGCACCTGGAGATGGTCGTCGATCGAGAAAATTCGCGCGACCAGGAAAATCTGCGTCTGCACCATCAGGCGATCGGCTTCCGTCGGCACGACGCCCCACAGCACGATCGTGTCGCCAACCATTTTGAAATGCACCGTGTTGTAACCCTGCGCGTCGAGCGCCTGGCGCAGCGCGACCTCCCGCGGCGTGGTATGCGCCGGTTCGGACGCGTCGGGGACGGCCGGCGCGGGTTCGTTTCCATCCGGGACCGCCGGAACCGCGCCGAAGTCCGGTCCCGTGTCGCCGTCGGAAGGCTGCGGCTGCGATGAATGGAACGCCAGGTATCCGAGCAGGAAACATCCACCGATCACCAGCGCCAGCGCCCGCGCCGGACGCCGCCTGCGATGGCGCTCATGATAGATTGGAAACTGTCTCGGCGAAGCAACGTCGTCCAGCACGATCGTCTGCGCCTCATGCGCGCCGCCGTCCATCCGAGGCAATCGGCCCGTCACGTCGGCGGCGCAGAACGAGCAGTAGTTAGAATCCACCGGGATGTTCCGGCCGCAGCGCGGACATTGCGTGTCGATTTGGTCGGTCAGCATCGTGGGCGCCGACGCATTCTGTTCTCTGGATTTGACGCCGCTGAGCGGCAGCTTGAGTTGCGGACGCGACGACGCCGCGGTAGACGAACTGTGCTGCGGCATCGTGATCGGCGTTCCCGACTTGATCGCCATCAGCCGTTGCTTGAATTCCGCCGCGTCGGCCACGCGCAAGGCCACGTCGTACTTGAGCGTCTGGTCGATAAGCTCGCAAAGCGCCGAATTAATATCGGGACATAGCGAGCGCAGCGGTGGAAAGCTGAACGGCGGCTCGAGCGCGGGGTCGCGCCCCGACAGCGCATGATGCATCGTCGCGCCCAGCGCGTACAGGTCCGAGCGGAACTCGACCTTGCCGCGATATTGCTCGGGCGGCGCGTAGCCCTGCGTACCGATCATCGTCGCGTTACTGAGCGGCTGGAACAGGCGCGCGATTCCGAAATCGATCAGCTTGACCTGCCCCGACGGCGTCAGCATCACGTTCGACGGCTTCAGGTCGCGATAGATCACCGGCGGTTCCAGGTTGTGCAGGTACTCGAGCGTGTCGAGAACCTGCAGCGCCACGTCGATAACCTCGCTCTCGGGAAGTTTGCCGCCGCCCTCGTTGAGTTTCTGCTCGAGCGTAATCCCGTCGATGAACTCCATGACGAGATAGTGATGGTTCTCGGCGCTGAAGCGATCGAACACGCGCGGGATATGCTCGTTGCTGAGTTGCGCGAGCATGTCAGCCTCGCGCTGAAACGCGGCGACCGCCTGCTTTTGAGTCTCAGGGCTCGTGAAGCTGTCGACCATTTCGGCCAGCGCACACGGCCGCGCCGCCAGCCGCAAGTCCTCGGCCAGGTAAACGAGTTTCATCCCGCCCCCGCCGAGCGGCTTCATCACGCGGTAACGGCCGCCGACGATAGTGTTGGGCGCAATCATGCCTACGATCAGAATCTAACCATTACTTCAACTTTGTGGCAGATGGCGGAGCGGATCGTTTTCATCGCGCCAGCACATCTTCCCGTATCGTATTGGAGAAGGCCGCATTGGCCGCGCATATCAGATGCATCAGGAAGCCGAACGGAAATCCCCCAATGAGGTACGAGAACCATACGCCGAAAAACCACATTATCCCTTTGAAGGGCCTGCCTCGATAAATGTGGCCGACGCCTGGAACGATGCTCAGCAGGAGCGCCAGCACCGGGTTGAACCCCGAGTCTCTGCGCAGCAGCGGGCTACGAGTTATCTGCGCGCCGCACGCTTTGCAGAAACTCGCGTCGGCGACGACGATCGGCTGACCGCATCGCGAGCAGAACCTCGGCTTCTCGAACTCGCCTTCAGCCACGGAAGGTAAACTGCGCGTCGCCGAACCTTACCGCGTCGCCGTTGCCCACGCGCGTTGGCTCGGTCACGCGCCGGCCGTCGACGAACGTTCCGTTCTGGCTGTTGAGGTCTCGCACCACGAATGCGCCGTTGGAATTTTCGATACTCGCGTGATGCCGCGAGACCGAAGAATGGCTGACCACGATTTCGTTGTCGAGCGCGCGCCCGACGCGGGTCACCGCGCCCGCGTGGACGGGGTAGGGTTGCCCCGACGAATCGATCAGGCTCGGCCCCTCGACCTTCGCGTTAGCTCCCGCCAGCCGCGTGGCAACGTGCGCGGGATTCACGGCATCAGACGCCAGCGACGCCTGATGCCGGGCCGGCGCCGACGTCCCGCGCAGATGGAACTTGAGCTCATAGCCGCCGATATTGATTCGATCGCCGTCGCGCAGGTCAACGCTCTCGATTCGATTGCCGTTGACGAAGGTGCCGTCCTGCACCGCGAGATTTTTGATGACGTAGTCGGCGCCGCGCCGCTCGATCACCGCGTGCCGCTGCTGCACCTGGGGATCTCCGAACAGGCCGACCGGATTTTCCTCAGCCCGACCGATCGTCGCGCGCGCGCCTTCGATCCGGTACTGGCGTCCGCGCAGCCGTCCCTGCTCGACCGTCACCCATGAAGCCTTGGTCAGCTCCTGCACCAGCCCGATGAACAGTCCGATCGCAAGGCCAGTGACCGCTTCGCCGAAGAATCGCGAAGCCAGCCCGCCGCCGACTAGCCAGCCGATCAAATCGAATGCGATTCCACCGACCGCTCCGCCCACCAGTCCGCCGATCGCTCCCTTGGGCAAGTTTTCCGTGGTGAGCGTCGCGAGTCCCACGCCGGCGCCCACCAGCGCTCCGTCGATTGCCCATCCCAGGATTCTTGCGATGACGAGAGTTACAATCGAACCCGACATCAGCTCGCCATTTGGGCTGAAGCCTACGCCGCCGGCCTGGAGAACGGCGTTGAACACATAGTTTCCGAGAAACGTGGAAAGCAGTGAGAGCAGTGCGCATATCACGAAGCCGCGGGTGAAGCGGCGCTTGGCCTCCGGCGTCACGCGAACGTCGGAAGTATCCACGGCGGTGATAAACGCGCCGATTGCGCCCGCGGCGATCGCCGCCGAAATGTAGTACGCGATCATGTCGCCGGTGGTCTGCGCCTCGCCGAGATGAGAATTGTGCGAGGCCAGCTCGACCGGCAGCCATCCGATCGCGCCACCGCATAGCCCCGCGAGCGCCTTGAACGTCAGTTCGCGCCGGTTCAGGGAATCGCTTTTGAGAAGAGCTAGAGGTGAGTTCACGGCGCCCTCGGCACAGGTATCCAGTATGAAAATATAATAGCCCGCAGCCCGCCGCCGGAAAACGCTCTCAACAAACGGCATGCAATCAACCGCCTGCGCCGTCCGACTCTTACCTCGCCCGTTCTTTATACGGGAGAGGCGGCCGACCGCATCGCGGCCGGTAGGTGAGGGTTCTGCGTTCCCACCACAATGCCCGTCCGTGCACTTTTTCGAGTTGCTCCCTCCAGACAAAAACAGGCATCATCGCGAAAACCATGAGCATCGAAAATCTCGTTACTGAAAAATTCGGCCCTTTGCAGGGCGTGAAGATCGTTTCGACCGGGACGCTAATCGCGCAACCATTCGCCGCCGAGCTGGCGGCCGAGATGGGCGCGGAAGTGATCCAAATCGAGCGGCCCGGAATTGGCGACGTCGGATGGCGCAATATCGGCATCAGGCTCAAGACCAAAGACAGCAACAGCAATTCCGCAGTCGCGACAACCTGGATCCAGGAACGCCGCAACGTATTTTGCGTCTCGCTCGATTTGACGAAGCCGCGCGGCCGCGAAATCTTCTTGAAGCTCACCGCGCGCGCCGACATCTGGATGGAAAGCTCGAGGCCGGGCACCTATCCGAAATGGGGCCTCGACGACGCTTCGATTTGGAAGGTAAATCCGAAACTCGTGATTACTCACGTCTCGGGATTCGGGCAGAGCGGCGACCCCGACTACGTTCATCGCGCGTCGTACGACGTGGTCGGGCAGGCGGTCGGCGGCACGATGTACCAGACCGGATTTCCCGACCCCACACCGCCGACGCGCGCCGCACCGTGGACCGGAGACTACCTGACCGCGCTGTTCGCGATGTGGTCCTCGCTCGCCGGCCTGACTTACGCGCGCGCGACCGGCAAGGGTCAGTCAATCGACGTCGCGCAGTACGAGGCGGTTCACAAAACCCTGGGCGGCACGATGGTCGAATACTTCCAGAACGGCATCGTGCGCGAGCGCTCCGGAAATCGCGCGCAGGGTTTCCAGCCGCTCGACTCGTTCCAGGCCAGCGACGGATGGGTCGTGATGGGCGCGATTGGCGACGTGTACGTGCGGATGCTCGGTGTGATCGGGCTCGATCCAGCCGACCCAAAATGGGAAACGGCGCGCACGCAGCTCGAATCGATCGAAGGAATCGAGTTCGACGCTATTCTGCGCGGATGGATTTCCGAGCGCACCGTGAAGGAAGTCGTGACGGCGATGGCTGCCGCCAACGTGCCGTGCTCGCCCATCATGACGAGCAAGGATATCGCCGAGGACCCGCAATATCGCGCGCGCGGTATGCACGTCGAGTGGGAAGACCAGCAGGTCGGCAGAGTAAAGGGCATCGGTGTCGCGCCGAAGTTCTCGCTGACGCCGGGAAAAATAGTGCGCGGCTCGGTGCCAATCGGACACGACAACGACCGCGTCTATCGCGAGCTGCTGGGAGTCAGCGCGAACGATCTCGAAACGCTGCGCCGCGACAAAGTGATCTAGTGTTGTGTCCTGTAAATATCTTCAAAAAGTTCAGGTTCATTCTCGTGCGACCATCCAAGGGACTCTCTGGTCCGGTTCCCCCTTTCCGGCCCGGAAAGGGGGCTAGGGGGATAGGACGGTGGCATTCTCCAGAGGATTTTTCTGTTCCCCTTCCCCTTTTCTGGGGAAGGGGCCGGGGGTTAGGGCTCTGTTCTTAAAGATATTTGCGGGACAGCACACTAGCTCGCGACTTTCGCCATGAACGTCTCGACCGACTTGCCGAAAGATTGCTCGTCCGCATACCGCCCCAAATCCAGAATGAAATAAGTCGCGCCGGCTTCCTTCTCAGCCGCGACCTTCGCGCGCGCCGCTGCGGTATCGTCGAGCTTGAATCCTCGCCTCACGATAATCTCAGGCAGTACGCGTCCCACCGCACGGGCGCGCGCGTGCAATTCTTCAACTTTTGCTTTAAGTTCCGCCGCGGGCAGCATCGGATGCCATCCGTCGCCGAACTTGAGCACGCGATTCATCGCAGCCGGGCTGTTCCCGCCAATCCAGATAGGCGGGCGCTTGGGTCTCGGCAGAAACACGAACGATGGGAACTTCACGAGCGGGCCGTCGTAGGCGCCGGGCACATCGGCACTGAACAGATGGTGAATCACGCTCAAGGTCTCGTCGGTAATCGCGCCGCGCCGGCGAAACTCTGCCCCAAGCGCGGCGAACTCCGGCTTCATCCAGCCGACGCCGACGCCCAGGATCATTCGCTCGCCCGATAGTTCCTGGATCGTCGCGACCTGCTTCGCGGTCAACACCGCGGGCCGATAAGGAACGACCAGCACCGAGACGCCGAGCCGGATTTTCTCGGTCGCCCCCGCGATGAAGGCCAGCGTCGCGAGCACGTCGAGATAGCGGCCGCCGGAACCTTCGGTCTGGTCGGGTGGGATGCACAAATGATCGGAAACGAAGAGCGCCTCGAAGCCGGTTTGCTCTGCGATTCGAGCGCAGGCGCGAATCGTCGCGCGATTGGACTGCGGACCCATGTTGCGGATTGCGACTCCAAACTTCATCGCGATTCCTCCGGCGACATCACTGACACTAAGAGGCTAAAAAAGACTGGCAAGCGCGCGCGCATCCAGTCAAATCACTTGGCCGTTGGGCACCGCTTCAGTCTCGATGAAGTGGAACGCCGGCTTCGGGGCCGGGCTAGGGGATGAACTTTTCAGCCTGACCCCGGCGGACTTGGCGTGCTACAAGTATGGTATGACAAACCGTCAGGATGCTTCATGCCCGCACGGCTCGCCTGAAATTGGGCGACGCCCCCTGCTTGCAAAAACTATTTTTGACGGAACGAAACTACCCATAGGGGGACCCCGTCCCAGAACCACAACATATGGTATGAATTGCGCTTCCCGACTCAATTCGATCTGTCAGAATCGCGCAAGTCGCAGTCCGATCTTCGTTGCGCGGGCGCGTTCTATCGACCTTCGCCGACGAGATCGGCGCATCCAATCGCGCAAGGTCGGGCCGCGGTTCGGCTTTTTCATGTGGCGGTGCGCATGTTTCGCCGGTAACTTGAGATCAGGAGTAAAGGCGCGATGAGCGAATTCGAAATTCCGCCGGGCGGCCTGGTCGTGGCGCCGACGGTTGCGCAGCCGAATATCTTTCCGATCGAATGGCGATGCGAGACGCCCAAGCTCGCGGAAATCTATGAGCGCGCCAAGCGCGAGGGCTTCAATCCCGCGGACATCAACTGGAGCGAGCTTTCGCCCGAAGCGTGGAGCGACGACGAGAAGGTCGCGATCATGTACTGGTGGGCGCTCCTGTCCAACTTCGATTCGTCGGGGCCGGCGGTGTTCGCGCGCGCGACGATTCACGCCTGGGAGACGCACGAGGAAGATCCGGTTCGCAAATGCTTCTTTTCGATAACCCGCGACGAGACCAATCACGAGGAAACCTGCCAGCGCGTCATCCAGCGCTTGGTGCCGAACGGGCCGCAGGGCTTCGCGCCCAAGAGCGAGCTGCAACGCGTCGCGCTCAACAATATCGGCTGGCTCTACCATAACGGTGGGCGTTACTGGACCGGCTACAACCGCGCGATCGATCGCTACCCGCTCGCGGTGATCTTCACCTCATTCATGATGGGCGAAGTGGCGTCGTCGACGCTGTTCCACGGCATGGCGCACGCCACGAAGCATCCGGTGTTCCGCGATATCTTCACGAAAATCGGCCGCGACGAGGCGCGCCATCTGCAGATTTGTATCAACTTGCTCGAGAAGGAGTGGCCCGGACTCACCGACGAGCACAAGACGTTCATCACCAAGCAGCTGCGGGCCGGGTTCGTGTTTCTCTCGATGGTGCTCTGGGAGCCACCGGCACAGTTCTGGGATTTGCCCGGCTACTTTTTGCACAACCATCGCATCCTGTTGCGTATCGCGCGCGAGGCGGGTCTCGGAATCCTCACCTACGAGCAACAAGCCGACAACTGGCGCCTTGCGATCGCACGCGTGCGCAAACTGGTCGAGCGCTGGAACATCCAGTTCCCCGCGATTCCCGAACTTGATATTGAAGGCGTTGACGTCGGCGATATCACCGCCGAGGACATCATCCCGGTGTTCTAGCAAACTCTGAGGCCATCAATATGAGCGTCGAGTTGTCGGTCGAAAGCGGTCTGGCGGAAATTGTTCTCAACCGCCCCGACAAGATGAACGCGTTGAACGACGCGATGGTGGCCGAGCTGAATGGAGCGCTCGAGCGCGCGGCCTCGCAGGGCGTGCGCGCGATGATGATTCGCGGTGAAGGTCCGGCGTTCTCGGCGGGACGCGACTTGGCGGAGGCGCGTCCGGGCGACGAAGACGCCGAAGCGATAATCGAGACGACGTTCAATCCGCTGATCAAGCGAATCGTCGCGTTCCCGGCGCCCACCTTTTCCGCCGTTCATGGCGCGTGCCTGGGCGTTGGACTCGGGCTCGCGCTCGGATGCGACGTCGTTTACGTCGCCGACGATGCTAAGATCGGTTCGCCGTTCGCGCGGATCGGCGCGGTGCTCGACTCGGGCGGACATTCGTTCTTCACGTCGCGCCTCGGGACCCATCGCGCGCTGGAGCTGATCTACACGGGTCGATTGTTCTCGGGCGTCGAGGCGGCGCAGCTGGGACTCGTGAATCGCAGCATGCCGAAGGATTCTCTTGTCGCGGAGACACGGAAAGTCGCGGCGCAGGTGGCGGCCGGTCCCACGGTGGCGTTCATGCAATCGAAGCATCTCGTGCGCAGGATCGACGAGGAGGCGATGGGCCTATTCGCGGTCCTGAAATGCGAGGCGCAGGCGCAGGGCGCAGCGGGACGGACGGCGGATTACAAGGAAGGCATCACCGCCTTTCAGCAGAAGCGCGCGCCGAAGTTCCAGGGCAAGTAGCGGGAGACGTGCTTCAGGCGCCGGGCTTTTCGCCGTCGTGCGCGTGGCCGATTGCGTGGCGAAGGCGGCGATCGAGCTTGGCGCAGTTCAGGACGACCTTCTCCGAATGCACCGCGTCGACCGCGCTTAACGGGACGGTGAAGTCGCCGGCGTTCTCGACGTAGATCACCAGCTCGGGGCGCCCGCCCGGCGAAACCTGGCGAACGGCGCCGAACTCCTCGCCTCCGTCGGAAACAAAAGCCTGGGACCCAACTTTAATTTTTTCCTGCACGACGTATTTCTCCACTGCGCCAGCGAGCCGCCGACTTTGCTCTTTACCCGATGAGTATCCACCGAAATTCGCTTTGGGTCGAGTTTCGGATTTCGGCGAAGATCAGAACTCGTCGGACGGTTTGACGGCGCGGAACTGAATGAGCAGCGCGATGTCGTAAATTATCTTGAGCACGCCGGCGCAGATCAGCGGCCATCCGAACGACGAACGATTCAGCATCGCGCCCGCCGGCAGCGGCGCAAACGCCGACGCTAGACTGCGCGGCACGTTGGTCACCGTCGCAGCGGCGGCGCGCTCCTCGTGCGGCACCACCGCCATCACGTAGGACTGGCGCGCGGGCACGTCCATCTGCGACATCGACGAGCGCAGCAGGAGAAATGCCATCGCAAGAGCGGGAGTCGGCATCAGGGCGGCGACGATCAGCATCACGTTCGACGGCAAATGGCTGAAGACCATCGTGTTGATCCGGCCGAAGCGCGCCGCGAGCGCGGCCGAGATGAACTGTGAAAACGATCCAAGCAGTCCGGCCGCGAAGAAAAACGTGGCCGCGACCTGGACCGAGATGTCGAAGCGGCGGAACAGCCACAGCGCCAGCAGCGACTGGATTACGAATCCGCCGCCGAGCGAGTCGATACTGAACAGCGCCGACAGCCGGAACACGATTGCCCGCGACTTCGCCAGCGGCGCGGACTTGACGGGCTGGCGCTCGACCTCGATGGCCGGCGAGAGGCGCCGATAAACCGCGAATGCGATCACGGCGATGATCGAGTATGCGACGAAACCCGACCGCAGCGCCGATGCGAGCGCCCATCCGTGGCGCGCCGCGAGTATCGCTGGCACGCCGCTGGCCAGCGCGCCGAACGCACCGGCGAGCGCGCCCGCCACGTTGTACATGGCGAACATCGCAGTCAGATCGCGCGGCTCCGCGGCCTCGGCCAGGGCGGCCTGCTCGACCGGCAGAAACAGGCTCACATCGCCCGCGGAAGGATTGAGCGTGCCGACGACGGCGACGATGAACAGCGGCCAGAAGCTGACCGTAGTGGCGAATCCGACGCCCGTCGCGAGCATCAGCGCGCACGCCGCGAGCAGGACTCGACGACGACCGAGCCGATCGGTGGCCAGTCCCACCCAAAGCGTCAGCGCCGCCGAGCCCAACAGCGTGCCGAACACGATTGCGCCGACGCGCAGCGGATTGAAGCCAATCGCGGTCAGGTAGCTCGGCAACAACACGCTGACGGCGCCGTCGGCCAGGCCGCGGAGCGCGCGCGTCGCCAGCAGCAGCTTGGCGTCGGTCGTGGCGCTCTGCGGGAAGAATCGGTTGATGGGACTGAGCATGATGTCGCAATGCGCAGGTCTACCAAGGCTCGCGCCGCCGAGGAAAGCGCTCGCGGGTCGCGACGAGCGGAGGGCCCGCAGCTGGTCAGCGGCCGGACGAGGAGACAACGCCTGGGATTGCTTCGCGACAGGTCGTTTTGGAAAATTACTTCCTGTAGCAGCAGCACAACTAGGCGTAGCACCACTGCACGCATCGGAAGAGTGCACGACAGGAAACATGAGCAAGTAGTCTGAAGTCCATTGGCACAATTGCTGCTCTGAAACGGTTGGTATTGACCATCGGGACAATGGTCAATTTCGGAAACAAAATCGTTACGAAGGAGGACAAAAGGAACATGGACAAGATCACGAGGTTGTTTGTAAAGGTGCGCGAGTATCAGCGCGGCCAGACCATGGCGGAATACGCCTTGATCATGTCAGCGGTCGCGGTTGTGGTGTTCGTGGGCTACCAGACCATGGGCACGACCATCACCAAACTGCTCGGCACCGTCAACGGCCAACTCTAACTGTCGATTCGCCATGCTCTCCTGGCGGAGGCACTAAAGTGTCCTCGCCCCGCCAGGAGAGATCACTCCCCAGGATGCGCCTCGACGAGCATCTGCCGAGCATTATCTCTGAACCGATCATCAGCTCGTCACGGCGTTTCACGAAGCCTTGGTGGCTCGCGCAAGACGCCTCAGTTTTTCATTCTGGATGGATTTGCTGGTGAGCCGGCCGGGACTTGAACCCGGGACCCTGTGATTAAAAGTCACATGCTCTACCACCTGAGCTACCGGCTCGCCTGCGAGGTTCCAATGCTTACAGGTAATTCGGCGCGTTGGAAATAGATGCCTAAACTAACCGCGGACTTTGTGCTATTTAGCGGGGGCCCGATGACCAAGGTCAATGCAGCGTCGATGCGGGAGACCGCGCCTGAGGCGGTCCCGAGGCCGCCCGCATCGATGTCGCTATTCCGATATTCCCCCGGACTTATCCTCATTTCGATCGCGATTGCCGATGCGATTCGCCTGCCTGATCCGGATATGTGGGGGAACGTTCGCTTCGGCCAGGAATTCTTGAGCCAGCACAGCCTCGTGCTGCACGATACCTACACCTACACAGAGGCGGGGCATCCGTGGACCGGCCACGAATGGCTCTCCGAAGTGCTGCTGGCTGCGGCCTTCAACCATGCCGGCGTGTTCGGACTGATTCTGCTGAAACTTGCGTGCACTGCGGTCGTGATAGTCGCGCTCGCGGCGGCACTGGCCGAGACCGAATCGTCGACCCTGGTTCAATTTGCGGTACTCATCGGAGCGGCGGTGGTAATCAAGCCGCAACTGCAGTTTCGTCCGCAATCGTTCGAGTTCGCGGTGTTGGCGATCCTCACTTACTTGCTTACTCGCGATGCTTACCGGCGGGCCGGCCCGCTGTGGCTGGCGATTCCGCTGCTGGCGCTATGGGCGAATCTGCACGGCGGATTTTTCATCGGTATCGCCGCCCTTGGCACGTATACCGCCGTGTCGGGACTGCAGGATGTCATGGCCGGGCGCGGCTATGCTCGCGCGATGAGGCTGGCGGCAATCACGGGCGCGGCGACGCTCGCGACGCTGGCCACGCCGTACGGATTCGCGACCTGGACGACGGTTGCGCACGCGCTGCGCAATCCATACACACGCGTCGTGATCGTCGAGTGGCAGCCGCTGGCAACTGCGGCGCTCGAGCATTGGCAGCAGCATCGGTTTTTGGTCTCGAACTATGACATCGGGATCGCGATGATTGCGGCCACCGGCATTTCGTGGGCGCTGACAATCGAGGCGACCGATTTGCCCCTGTTTGCGATAGCCGCGGTGATGGCAATCGCGGCGTTCATTTCGAATCGCAATCTGCCGATCGCGATGATCACGCTGGCCGCGCCGCTCGGGCGTCATTTCCCGCGCGCGTGGCAAAAGATGGTGCCCGCCAAGGCAAGCATCGAGCGGCAGCAGCGCTCGGGATGGATTAACCAGGCGGTGCTGGTCACCCTGTCGATCTTAATTTTCGTTCAAGGCGGATTTTTCTCGCGCTCGCTCGAGGCGGCCGACCCGTACCCGGCTAGCGCCGTCGAGTTCATGAAGCAGCATAAATTGCAGGGCAAAATCCTAAGCACGTTCCAGTGGGGCATGTATATGATCTGGAACATGCCGTCCGAGTCGCGGCTGTTCATCGACGGCCGCTACGACACGCTCTTTCCGCTCGACATCATTTATAAGTTCGCGCTGTTCAATTTCAATCAGCCCGGCGGCGAGACCGTGTTGGCGGAATTTCCACCCGACTTCGTCCTGATCAAGCCGGATTCCGGCTCGCGAGAGCTGATGGACACGCGCGGGGACTGGAAACTGATCTACCAGGACGCTTCGTCGATGCTGTACGCAAAGCAAGATTCGGCGGCGGCAAAAATAGCGGGAGTTCCGGTAACAGGCGTCGCGCAGCCGGGGCGGTTCCCGTAGTGCGTTTCGGCCCGATCCTGAGCCTAAATTTAACGCTGTAAGTCTGCGTACCCCTTTGAAGGAGACAGTTGACTCGATGTTGGAACATAGATAGCTAGTTGTCCTCGATTCGCGCGGTTCAGCTTATATTTGCTTCCTAAAAATGAAACGCGGGGGTGGTAGCTCGTCGTCGGGCGCGGGGAGAAGACGAACAATCGTGTGGCGAACGAGCCGAATAGGTCCAAGCGGCTCAATTGGCCGACACTTTCGGGGGAATTAATTTGAGGAAGTCCGGGGGCTGGAAACTCGCAGCGATCTGCTCACTGATCGTCGCCGCTCGCGCTCACGTGATACTTGCCCTGAAGCGGAAAGCGGCGAAGCTTTCCGCATTCATCGCGCTGGCCTCGCTCGCGATGCTCGTGGTCGGAGCCTCCTCCGCCCGCGCCACAACCTACACCCAGTCCGATCTCTATTCTTTCTGCAGCCAAGGCGGTACCAACTGCACCGACGGTGCGCAGCCCGCCGCCAGCATCGTGCAAGGTCACGACGGCAACTTCTATGGCACTACTCTGGAGGGCGGCACCAACTACCCGGCATACGGTGGCGGCGGCACCGTGTTTCAAATCAGCCCTTCAGGGACGCACACCACCCTTTACAACTTCTGCGGCCAGGGTGGAACCAACTGCACTGACGGCGTGACCCCGAGAGTTCTTATCGAAGGTCCCGACGGTAACTTCTACGGCACCACGGAAGGAGGCGGAGCGTATGCGGGTGGGACGGTTTTCAAAGTCACCTCGACCGGTACTCTGACCACGCTTTACAGTTTCTGCAGCGCTGGCGGCAGCTCTTGCACTGACGGCGCCGACCCCCTCGGCGGCTTGACCCTCGGCAGCGACGGCAACTTCTACGGCACTACTGAGGGCGGAGGCAGCAATCGGGGCGGCACAATCTACATGCTCACGCCATCCGGTGCGCTCTCAACCCTCTACAACTTCTGCAGCCAGGGCGGAGCCAGTTGCACCGACGGCAAGAATCCTCAAGCGACTCTTGTCCAGGGCAGTGACGGCTACTTCTACGGCACCACCTATGCCGGCGGCGCCAATGTCGCAGGAACCGTCTTCAAGATATCTCCCTCGCCGTCCTTCACATTCACCTCGCTCTATAGCTTCTGCAGCCTGGGCGGAACCGCCTGCACCGACGGCAAAAATCCTCAGGGGGTCGCAGGTTTAGTCGAAGGTACGGACGGGAACTTCTACGGCACTACCGAGAGTGGAGGCAGCAGTAAGACTGTTTCAGCCGGCACCTTTTTCAAGATCACCCCGTCGGGGAGTCTTACCACGCTGTACAGCTTCTGCAGTGCGGGCAGCAGTTGTGCTGACGGCTCCGGGCCAAACGGAGTGATTGAGGGCACTGATCTCAATTTTTACGGCACGACTTCGATCTACGGCAGCACTGGCTCCATCGGAGGTACCGCCTTTTCGGTCTCCTCCGCCGGAAGTCTCAGCACCATCTACAACTTCTGCACCAAGGAGCAGAACTCTATACCGTGCAGCGATGGCGGCATGCCGCTCGCGGGACTGATACAAGGCAGCGACGGCAATTTCTACGGAGACACGAACTTTGGCGGACTTGGAGATCCGGCGGCAAACTATGGAGCTAACGGCGGTGTAGCGTTCAAACTGGCAGCCTCGCCGACGCTGGCCGCGCCAATCCAGTTGTCACTGTCGAACTCGCAAATCGCAGCCGGCAATCCCGTTACCCTTTCATGGAGCGTCTACCCAGCTCCATCCCTCACGCAGCAACAGTGCTACGCATTTGTGCAGGGCGGCGGGTTTGTCCAGGGCGGCGGCGCGGGCGCCGGAACATGGACCGGCCAACAAACTGGCACGTTATCGGGTGCAACCTATTCCGGATCCGCCTCGATCACGCCAACGGCCAGTGGATACTATATCTACGCGCTGACTTGCGGCGGCATAGTCTCGGGCTTTGCCACGCTTACCGTAAACCCCGCAACGCCGACTACGACCGCCACGGCAACTGCGACTCCGACGGCGACGGCTACCGCGACGCCAACCGCAACCGCGACGCCCACGCCGACTGCAACTGCCTCAGCTACGGCCACTGCTACCGCGACATGCACGGCAACCGCCACCACGACAGCAACCGCAACCGCTACGGCAACTCAGACCGCGACGGCTACCGCGACTGTAACTTCAACGGCGACCGCGACGCCGACCGCGACGCCGACCACCTCGATCTCCGTGCCGACGACGCTTGCGATGGGCAACTCGCCGCTTGGGGACACTGTGACCAAGAACATCACGGTCAAAGACACCGGCACCAACCCGCTGTTCGTCGGCAGCGTGACCTCGAACGACCCTGAATTCGCAGCCACCGGCGCAACGACTTGCCCGCCGGGCGGACTGGCGCATTTGGCCACCTGCACGATCGCGATCGGGTTCACGCCGAGCACGCTCGGACCGCACAGCGCGACGTTGCAAGTCTTCGACAACACCGCGGCCAGCCCGCAGCACGTGGCGCTCAGCGGCACCGGCACCGTGGATCTGACAACCACGAAGAGCAGCCTGGTATTCGGTGACGTAAAGTTCGGCGCCACGGGTCTCGAGGCCTTCAGCATAGTCAATTATCAAACCCAACCGGTGACGCTCATCGAAAGCTTCAGCGGGACCAACGCGTCTGACTTCTCAATCACCGGCGGTACCTGCGCGGGAACGCTGGCCGCCAAAACCTCCTGCTCGCTCTACGTGACCTTCAGGCCGGGTGCCTTGGGCTCAGAATCAGCGACGCTGACGGTCGCTGACAGTCCCGATCCACTGAGTCCGTACACGGTGGCGCTCAGCACCGGGCCGACGATTCCGGCGACGGTCGCGCCCCTCACGCTCGCGTACGGCACTCTGACCGCGAAGACACCTTCGAAGACCAAGGACGTGACGGTCACCAACAAATCGGGATTTTCGCTGCCCGTGGACGAAAGTATCGGCGGCGCGAATGCGAGCGATTTCGCGGTGAGCGGCGGCACTTGCGGATCGATGGTAGCCGCGAACTCGTCGTGCACGATTGGGGTGACGTTCACGCCGACCGGTGGCGGTTCGCCGGAGAGCGCGAGCATGGCGGTGAGCGTCGGGAACGATCCGAGCAGCCCATATAGCATCAGCCTTACCGGAATCGGGCCCTCCTGAACGCCCTCGCGCCCGCCGCGCCGCCGCTCGGCGTGGGGTGCGGTCACGAGCGGGGCGCGCTGCGGAACAGGGGTGCGAAGGCATCGCGATACTGCCATACAAGGAACGCCTCGAGGGCGGTCACCACGAGCGCGATCACTATCTGCATGGGCACCGGTGATAGAAAAATGTGGAAGAAGACGATGTTCACGATATCAGACGCTAGAATGATCAGCGCAAAGGGCACCGCGACGCCCAGCAGAAGCAGCGCTCCTCCTAAAACCTGGGTGCCGAAGATCAGCGTGAACATGTAGCCGGTCTGGATCAACGCGCCGAAGAATGCGCCGGCGGCAGGAGTTGGCGGAGGATTCGGCATGAAATGCAGGAAGCCGTTCAAGCCGAAGACAAAGAACACCAGGCCCAAGAGAGTACGAGCGACGACAATTGCGACCCTCATCACCATTTCCTCCCGTCGTCATGTGCCCACACACCGGGCGCCGTTTGCGGAACGCATTAGTCATAGCAATCGTCGATGCGCTGCACCATCGACAATCCGACCCTGAATAAATTACGGGTCGCGACAGCAAAAAGCGCAGTGCGCGATCGAATCGCCGTCGAGCGGCAAAAAATACATAGCGGCGATGCTGCAAAATTGGCGGAACTGAGGCGGCGGAGGCGAGAGCCTGTATCAATTACAAATTAAGCCAGCCATGATTCAGCTCCATCGGCGGAGCAAAAGCGAGACATCAAGAACCAAATGGGCTTCACTTTGCTTAAGCCAGAAGGTAAAATTGTTGCTCAAGCGGCTTGACATACCAGCCCCTACTGGATTATATCCAAAACCCTACAAACTGACAGGGCAGGTTTAGTAACTAACTGTAGGTCAAGGGTCGTCGCGGGGAGAAAATCAAGATGCGCCTTCAAGAGTACTCAAGCGGGCCTCCGGGAGCGGCTGCGATGCGTGATTTGCGCGCCGAACCGGTAGACGCCGCGAACGAGTGGCTGAGCCTGGAGCATCTTGCGCACGGGTCGGAGCGGGTTGGCGGGATGGTGGTGCGGTCGGCGCAAGTGCGCAAGGTATTGAAAACCGTTTCACGTCTGAGTCCGTACAAGGCTACCGTGCTGATTCACGGCGAGTCCGGTACCGGCAAGGAGCTGGTCGCGCGAGCGTTGCATACGCTGGGCTCGGCGCCGGGCGGTCCGTTCGTGACTTTCAATTGCTCGAACCTGGTCGAGTCGCTGGCGGAGTCGCAGTTGTTTGGACACGTGCGCGGCGCTTTCACCGACGCGCGCGAGGATTCGCTCGGATATTTCCGCTCCGCCAATGGCGGGACGCTGTTCCTGGACGAAATCGGCGAGCTCCCGCTGCGGCTGCAGCCCAAGCTGCTGCGCGCGGTCGAGACGCATGAAATCCAGCCGGTCGGTTCGTCGCGGACCTACTCGGTGGATATTCGGCTGGTCGCGGCGACTAATCGCGATCTGAAGGCGATGGTGAAGGCGGGGCAATTCCGCGACGACCTGTACTACCGGTTCAACGCCGCCTCCATCGTGATTCCTCCGCTGCGCGAGCGGCGCGACGCAATCCCGGCTTTCATCGCCCATTTTATCGAGCACTACAATCGCCTGTTCAGCAAGGACGTAAAGTTCGTTTCGCGCAACGCTCTGGAAGCGTTATGCGCTAATCAGTGGCGCGGCAACGTCCGCGAGCTTGGCCACGCAATCGAGAGTGCGGTTCTGATGACCGAAAGCGACCGTATCGATCTCGACGATCTGCCGTTTGGCGGCGACGATGCGGATCCGGAGGCGCTCGGCGAGCCGATCAATGCAACGCTTCCGAGTGGCGCGCTCGAGCTGGTCGAGGGCGGTGCCAATGACGCCGCGAAGAGCTGGCCGTACTCGCTCGACGCCGTCATCCGTGAGGCATCGAAACTCGCGCTGATTCGTGCGTTGCAGGCGACCGAAGGCAACTGTCATCGTGCTGCTGAACTGCTGGGCGTGTCGCGCTACACGGTCTACCGGATGCTGAACCGGTTTGGTCTGGCCGAAGGCCGTACCTACCGGACGTTCCGCAAGCCGACCGTCCGCCGCGCCTAGAAGACCGCGCGGAATAGAGCCAATCGGCGCCGGGTGGAGCGATCCGGGCACGCGCCGCGCTACGCGCGCAGCATTACCGTTCCGTCGCGGATCGCAAGCCGGCCTTCGCCGCTCAACGTTTCGAAGAAGACGACGGTCTGGTTCGCGCTATCGTTGCGAGCCAGCACGCGCACGGTCAGCGTCGAAGGCATCGTAACCATCGCGCCGAAACGGCACGCGACTCGTTCAATTCGCGCCGGATCCTTGCCCGCTTCGCTCTCGATTATTCGTGACACGGCTAGCGCGAGCGTCGCGGTCCCGTGCAGGATGATCTCGGGCAGCCCGGCGGCGCGGGCGACCGCGGCATCGGTGTGAATCGGATTAAAGATTCGCGCGCACTCGGTGTAAACGTGCGCCATCCCCGCCGGCACATCGACCTGGCACTCGGAAAGCGGCTCGCCTTCCTCAACAATCGGTTCCGCCGGCGCGGGCGCCAACTTCGCGGGAGCATCAGGGCCGTTGACCTCGACGCCGCGATAGATTGCGCCGTACCAACTGGTGCTAACCGGTTTCCCGGCCTCGTCGACGGTGTCGAGGCGCGTGACCATGTAGGAGCCGGGCGGGCGCCGCTCGACGCCCGCGACCGTGAGGCGCGTCGTCAGGCGCTCCGGCGGACGAATCGCGCGATACAGCACCGTGTCGTGCGTAGCATGCACCGCGCGCATCGCCTCGGCGCGCGTGAGGGTAGTGGATTTCTCGAACTGCGCGCGCATCGCGACCTGCACCGGCCATTCGAAGCAGACCGGGAACATCGGATGCGCCATAACTCCGTGCACGGTGTCCATGTAGCCGGGAATCGCGTCGCCAAGCGCGGCGGCATAAGCCATCGTCCAGCGCGAATCGATCTCGCTGACGATTGGCGCACCAGCGATCCCGACGATCGACGACTCAAGCGGCATGACCGTTACATCTACCCGCCACCTGTGGCCCCGTCCAGCGCTTTGTCGAGGGGCGGATAGCGGCGGCGATTCCCGGGTTGTAACTTAGTTGCGATGAAAACCGGCGATCGAGATCCTAACGCCTACTACCAGAGCAAACTGGGCGTCGCATTTTACGATGTCTTCACCCGCGAGGCGCACGACAACGGACCTGTAAAAGGCGATCTGGCCTTTTATATCGAGTGCGCGCGCGAGTTCGGCGGGCCGGTGCTCGAGTTGGCGACGGGAACCGGCCGCGTGCTGTGGCCGATTGCGGCGGCGGGATTCGAGATCGTCGGCGTCGACACTTCCGACGGGATGCTCGCGATCGCGCGCGCGAAGGCTGCCGCTGAAACCCCGGAAGTCAGGGGCCGGGTGCGCCTTCATCAGATGGACATGACCTCGTTTCAGCTGGACCAATCCTTCCGATTAGCTATCGTGCCGTTTCGAGCCTTTCAGCATCTGACGACGCCCGAGCAGCAGCGCCAGGCCCTGCGATGCGTGCATCGGAGCCTGCTCCCGGGCGGCCATTTTGTGATCGATCTCTTCGATCCTCGACTGGAATACTGTGCGCCTGGCGTCCCTTCGCCGAACCCGGAGCGCCGTGTGAAAGATCCAAACACGGGACATACAGCAGTGCGGCGAGTCCTCGAGCGGATAAACGATCCGGTTCGTCAGCTTGTCACTGAGACCTATCGAATCGAAGAATTGGACGAGAACGGGATAATACTCGCGTCGGAGGAAAGCTCGTGGACGCTAAGATGGGCGACGCGCCAGGAAATGAGATACCTATTCGAGTTAACGGGCTTCGAAGTAATAGCCGAGTACTCGGACTTCTTCCGATCGCCTCAGACGTATGGCAAAGAGCAGTTGTGGATAGTGCGCAAGGTCTAAAAGAAGCTACCGAGGATTCCCTGACCCTCGAGCTGGAGTTGCTGGGGACTATTTTGCGCCGAGTCGGTGAACGTGACGCCATTGTTGCCGTTCACCTTGCCTTTCGCGGTCGGACGGAACACGACCTCAAGCTTGCACGAAGTACCGGCAGCTAGCGGCGAGCCGGAGCATTTGTCGCTTTGTATTGAGAATGGTTCCGCGGCGATGATACTCGTAAAGTTGATCGAATCGGTTTTGGATTTGTTCGTGACAGTTACAATCAGCGACGCACTGGAATGCGTGACGTCGACCTTGCCGAAGTCGTGCTTGCCAGGTTTGAGTTTCAGCAGTGGGGCTGAGTCCGCTGCAAAGGCGGCGTGACCTGCGACGATCGCCATCGCTGCCACCAGCATCGTGACTGGAAGCCATCCAGCACGACGGTTCGATCTAAATAGGAGCATGTCGTTCCTCCCCCGAGGACGCTTCGTGAAAGAGCCTCTACGCCAAGAGTCACACTCTCAAAACTATACAAATTGTACTAAAAGCAATCAGCGATGCAAGCGCCCACGCGGAGGCTTCGGTGGAGGTGTGGATTAGAGGAGAGGTCGGGCGAGCGATGGGTGCCGCGAGTCCATGCGCTCGACAACTTTGCCCAGCCAGCGGCGAAATCTTCGGGTGCTGTCGGCGTCGGAACCGAGTCCCATCGCTCGCCGGACGCTAGCCCCGAACAACGAATCGCCGAGCACCAGAATAAAGAGATAGGAGGCAGCGAACAGCGTCTCTTCCAACTCCGGGATGCGCCGGCCTTCGTTCTGGGCTCGGCGAACCCGGCCAGCATGCATTCTTTCGGACGCAGGCTTAAAGACGCCCGATTTCATCGGCCGGTTGCTATGCCCTGAAAGAATCAGCCAGGCCAGCAGGCGCGCCATTCCGCGGCGCGAAGCGACCTCATAAAAGCGCTCGAGAACGCGCTCGATGTCGGGGTCTTTCGCGCTCGGCCATCCCTCGAGGAATTGCGCCTGCAGTCTCGTGATGCCGCGCAGGACCATAGCTTCGACCAGACCCTCGCGGCTGCCGAAGTGATGGAGGATCGCAGGGTGCGAGATGCCGGCGTCGGCGGCGATTTCCTGAAGCCGGATAGCCTCCGGTCCACCGTCGAGGAGCCGGCGCTCAGCGGCGTCCAGGATGGCGCTCCGCGTCTCAGTCGCGCTTCGACGCCCTCGCGGCGCGGTGCGCTGACGAGCGGATGCCGTCGCAACATGGCTCCTGGAGCTAGTGCCGCTCGGTCGTCGCGGTCCGGCTCGCATCGACTTTGATCCTCGGGGCGCTCGAAGCGGCCGCGACCTCTGCTGAAACGCCGCGGTGTTGCCGATAGGTCTCAAGCGTCCATCGGAACGCGGGATGGGTCGAGACGGAGTCCCTGATTTTCGCGAACGGCTCCGGAAGCGGACCTACGGCCTTGGAGGGAAACGGAAACTCCGGCGGTCTGACCAGCGGGGAGAGCAGGGCGGCCGCCGTAAGATCGGCGACCGTGAAACGATCGCTCACCAGGTAACCTGATGGCCGCAATTCTTTCTCCAACCGATCCATCGCCGCCAGCGTCTTGCCGCGCGCGACTTCGGCGGTGGCAGGGCTGATGTCCATCTGCCGCCGCATAACGAAGCCAATGAGCGGAGACATCGCGCGATTTGCGAGTTGCACGGCTGGGCTCGCGTGAGATACGAACGCAGCGCGCACAAACGCCGGGTACGGGAGTATGACGTGAAAGATCCAGCGCCGGATGTACGGCCCGAGTTCCTGGTCGAAGTAGGGTTGCAGTTCGAGCGCACGGCGACGCTCATCCGGGTCGGTGGGATAGAGGGGCGGTTCGGGATACGCGCGCTCGAGCGCGTCGATGATTTTGCTCGAGTCCGAGATTACCTCGCCGTTGAGCTTCAGCACGGGGACGTGCGTCTTGCCGGTCATCCGCTTGACGACGGGGACGTGAAAACCGGGAACCAGCGAATGGCGGATATGCGGCACGCGCTTGTAGTCCAGCGCCCAGCGCGCCTTCTCGTTGAAATGGGAGCTAGTGAACTGCCACAACTCGGGAGTATCCATGATGAGGACTTCCTTTTACGGATTTTGGACGCAGCGCTTACTTACAATTCTGTAACTTAGGTCTTACAAGATTGTCAACAGCGAATTTCTCGAAGCCGTTGCCGGCGAAACGCGGCGACTCATTGACACCTGATGTCTACTGCGTGACGGTCAACGCATGCGGAGGACGCTGGATATCGACGACGACGTGCTGGAGAGTGCCAAGGAACTCACGGCAAGGCGAGGAACCACCGCAGGGCAGGTTCTTTCCGAGCTGGCCAGGATCGCACTCGCGCCTCATGGTCGCTCTCCGCGCAAGCGCAACCGCGTGCCGATCCTGCCCAAGCAACGCGAGGCGCGGCTCGTGACACCGGAAATTGTCAACCAGCTCCGCTAGCTCTTGCGGCGCGCTCGATACCTCCTGATCAGCGCGTTCGTCGAGCTGTCGTGGGCGAGCGCTGGTTCCTTGGGGGATTCCAGTTCCGGGATTATTTTTTGGGCTAGTACTTTGCCTAGTTCTACGCCCCACTGATCGAATGAGTCTATGTTCCAGATTGCGCCCTGGGTGAAGACGCTATGCTCGTAGAGTGCTACCAGCTTGCCTAGCACTTCGGGAGTTAGTTCGTCGGCCAGTATCACCGTCGAGGGGCGGTTGCCTTCGAATACCCGGGCCGGCACCAGCCAGTCTGGCGTGCCTTCGGCCTTTACCTGCTCGGGCGTTTTTCCGAATGCCAGTGCTTCGGCTTGCGCGAATATGTTCGATAGCAGCAGGTCGTGATGGCGTCCGAGCGGGTTGAGCGCGCGGCAGAATCCTATGAAGTCGCATGGGATGAGTTTCGTCCCCTGGTGGATTAGCTGGTAGAACGAATGCTGGCCGTTGGTGCCGGGCTCGCCCCAGTAAATCGGTCCGGTCTGGTAATCGACAGGCGCGCCTTCGAGTGTGACGTGCTTGCCGTTCGATTCCATCGTCAGCTGCTGCAGATACGCGGGAAAGCGCTTCAGGTATTGCTCGTACGGCAGCACGGCGACGGTTTGCGCGTCGAAGAAATCGTTGTACCAGAGGCACAGCAGGCCCATCAGGACCGGCAGGTTGCGCGCGAACGGCGCGGTGCGAAAATGCTCGTCGATTGAGTGGAAGCCCGACAGCATCGCGCGGAAATTGTCGGCTCCGACCGCGATCATCGTGGACAAGCCGATTGCGGAGTCCATCGAGTAGCGGCCGCCCACCCAATCCCAGAAGCCGAACATGTTTTTGGTGTCGATGCCGAACTTCGTCACTTCGGCGGCATTGGTCGAGACCGCGACGAAATGCTTTGCGACCGCCTTGGCGTCGCCAAGCGCCGCTAGAGACCAGTCGCGCGCCGTGTGCGCGTTGGTCATCGTCTCGAGCGTGGTGAACGTCTTCGACGAAACGATGAACAGCGTCTCGGCCGGATCGAGGTCGCGCGTGGCCTCGGCGAAATCGGTGCCGTCGACGTTGGACACGAAGCGCACGGTCAGGTTGCGGTCGCTGTAGTGGCGCAGCGCCTCGTACGCCATCACCGGACCGAGGTCGGAGCCGCCGATGCCTATATTAATGATGTTGCGGATGCGCTTGCCGGTGTGACCCTTCCACGAGCCGTCGCGGATGCGCGCCGAAAAGTCCGCCATCCGATCGAGCACCTCGTGAACCTTGGGCACCACGTCGTCGCCGTCGACGCCGATCGAGGTGCCGCGCGGGGCGCGCAGCGCGATATGCAGGACGGCGCGCTTCTCGGTCACGTTAATCTTGTCGCCGCGGAACATCGCGTCGATGCGCCCGCGCAGTCCAACCTCGTCGGCCAGCGCGAGCAGCAAGCGGATCGTTTCATCGGTCACGCGATGCTTGGAATAGTCGAAGTACAAGCCGGCGGCCTCGACGACGAGCCGCTCGCCGCGCTTCGGGTCCTCGTCGAACATCGCTTTCAAGTGGCGGCTATGGATTTGGTTGTAGTGCGCCTGCAAGGCCTTCCACGCGGGGCGCTCGGTTAGCGAAATCGATGCTGGCATGAGTGTCTCCTTTTACAAACGCGGCGCCGCCGGAACTTGGCCGGCGACTCTGCGGTGAACGTCATGTTCGCGCGCGGATTGGCGCGACAGGTTCTGCGGCGCGAGCATCTGGAACATGATCAGAGCTGCGGGCACGAGATAAAAAATCGAACCGGGCACCCACATGATAGCGCCGGCGACAATCTGATCGCCAAGCGGCGTGAACCCCGCGATGCGCGGCGCGGCCGCATAGAGAGGATAAATCAACCGATCGGAAAACATGAACAGCGCGGCGAGGACGGTGTTCTGCCCGTCGGCGAGCAGGAGATACGGGAGCATCGCCCATCGCGGCCATCGTGCGACGCTCGGCCATGGCTGGACGACCGGGTACCAGAACATCAACGCGGTTGTGAAAAAGCATGCATGCTCGACCACGTGCCATCCGTCGGAGCGGAGCGCGAGCTGAAAGGCGGCGGGCACATGCCATCCCCAGGTCGCCGCGGCGAACGCGAGCCAGCACACCAGCGGCTCCGTCAGCCACTCGAAGACGACACGCACTGCGTTCGAACGGAGGATTGGTCCGACGACGGCCTTGGCAATCCTGGGAGGCAAGCCTCGCACGATTGCGATCGCCGGCGCGCCCGCTAGCAGGAGCGACGGCGCGACCAGCATCAGCAAAAGATGCTGCGTCATGTGAATTTGCAGCAGCAAGTCGTCGAGCTCCTCGAGCGGCGACGCGATTGCGATGAAGAGCGACGCAATCCCGGCCATGAACGCCACGAATCGCCAGATGGGGAAGCGTAGCGGCATCTGGCGATGCAGGCGCGCGAAGCCGCGCGCGTAGACCGCGGCGGTGAGGAGCAGCGCCGCGATCGTGGCGATTGGCGGCGTCCACGAATCGAAGGCGGTCTGTATTAGAGAGTTCATTGCGATGCCGGCGCGGCGGGCCGTGCCGAGTCGCGCGCGGGAGGCTCGCCGCGCGGATGCATCGTGGCGAGGAATGCGACTATCGCGTTGACCTCCGCGGGCGTCAGGTTCTTTCCGTAGGCAGGCATGTTGCCGCCACCTTGAATGATCTGGCGAACGATCTGGTCGCGAGTGAGGCGCGTGGCGGTGTCGTCGAGCGCTGGACCGCGCATCCCGCCCTGTCCGCCGAGCGAGTGGCAGTTGCGGCACTGCTTGCTCTGCACGAGCAACGCGCCTTGAAGCTCGAGCGGAGTGCGGCCCTTCACGTAGTCAACAGGCGTCGGCGCCGCGCTCCACGCGTCCATCACCGGCGACCATGGCGAGAACGTGCCGAGCCAGGTGAGCGTGCCGATAGTCGTGACGGCGAGAATAACGATCACGACCGAGAAGGGACGTCGATGCCAGCTCTTCTCCCCAGTTCCCGAAATGAATGGCAGCGCGAAGAGTAGGCCGATGACGGCGACCGGACCTGTCAGCATCAGGACGGTCTCGGTCCACGGTGGCAACAATGCGAACAGCGAGAATAGCCAGAGGAAGAAAAAGTCGGGACGCGGCACGGTCTGGATGATCGTCGGATCGGGCTGGCCGTTGGGACCGATCGGGCCCGCCACCGCGGCGACGACGAGCAGGCTCAATATAATCAGCCCTGCGAAAACGAGATCCTTTTGCGCGGCAAACGGCGTGAACGGCTCGCCGTCGGCGTGTACTAACTCCTGGTACTGCTGCAAGTAGGTATTGCGTCTGACTATTCGACCGGGCATCGGCCATTCGTTGATGCCGAGCCTCAGCACCAGGTAGAGATGCAGGCCGACGAAGCCGATCAACAGCGCAGGAATCACGAATACGTGCAGCGCGAAGAAACGCGACAGCGTCTCGCCGGCGATGATCGGTCCGCCGAGAATAAGGTCGACTACCTTGAAGCCGATGATCGGAGTGCGTCCGGCGATCGACGCGCCGATGCCGAGACCCCAGTACGCGTTCTGATCGAAGCGAAGAACCTGGCCGGTGAACGCCATGCCCAGCGTGCTCAAAAGCAGTACGCATCCCGCGACCCAGGTGAGTTCGCGCGGATACTTGTACGCGCCGAACAGGAAGACCTGGATCATGTGAATGAACATCAGGGCGACCATGAAGTTGGAGCCCCAACCGTGCAGCGCGCGCAAATACCAACCGAGGGGTTGTTGGTAGTTCAAATAAATCAGGCTGTCCCAGGCGCGGTCGGCGGCAGGCGTATATACCGTCGCGAGGCAGATGCCTGTGACTACCTGCAAAATGAAAACGACCAGCGTGGCGCTGCCGAATATGTACCACCAGCTCGCGGAGCTGCGCGGCACGGGATGCGCGGCGACGTCGGCGATTGTCTGGCCGAGCTGCAGTCGTGCGTCGAGCCATCGGCCGACTGATTTGAGCCGTTCAATCATGCTTGCGGTTGGCCCAGCGTCGGCAATTGACCCGCGTAAATCCAGAGTTTGCCCGCCTCGACCTTGTATTTGTATTGATAGAGCGCGCGCGGCGGAGGTCCCGACGCGTGCCTGCCATCGGAGTAGAAAACGCCGCCGTGACACGGACACATGAAGAGTCCAGACTCGGCGAACCATCGCACCGGGCATCCCAGATGCGTGCAGTTGATCGCGAAAACCTGGAACTCGTCGCCCGCCATGCGTCGCACCCAGCACGGGATCTTGGCGGTCTCGCCGTCCCACGCTTTCTTGAACGGGTTTACATACTCGGCCAGGCGCGTCTGATGTTCCGGATAGTCAGTCAGCGGGCCGAGCGATATCCAGTCGAGCCAGGTGAAGCGCCGGGCGGGCGATAGTACGTAGCCGACAATTGGGATTGCGAATAGTGCAATAGCTATTGCGTTAATGACTATTCCAATACGAAAGAGGAAATTGCGGCGCGTAGTCTTTTCAGGAGTTGGCGTCATTTCAGTTGCTCTGAGCCAGGGTTGGCGCGGGACGTTTGGAAGCGAGCCATGCGACCACGTCTGAGACCTGTCCGGGGGTCAAGGGCTGTCCGGCGACGTAGTGTTTCCAATCGGGATGGCCGAGATCAGGGCGTCCCGCGATCACGACTGTGCGCAGGTACTGATTGCTGACGAGCGACAAGTAGGAAGCGTCGACGACGGAACCGGCGTTCGGCCCACCTTTGCCGTCGGGACCGTGACACGACTGGCAGTTCGCCGCGTATACCTGGGCGCCACGACCCGAATCGCCCGCAGAACTGGAGTAGGGCGGGGCGCCCGCGCCTGCATCCGGTGCGCCAGCCCAGCTTTTGCGGATGCCGGCGATCAAGATATCGATCTGATTATCGGTCAAGTCGCCGCCGGAGCTTTGGGCAAACGGCGGCATCGCGGTGCCCTGAATTCCGTCGGCAATAACGTGGCGCATCGAGGTGTCATCGATGATCGCGAGATACACGGGATTGTTCATCGCAATCGCGGCGCCGGACTTGCCGTCGGCGCCATGGCATCCGGCACAATTTTCGCCATACAGCGTGGCGAAGTCAGCCACGTTGGTGGGGCGCAAAGGAAGGTGGGCCTGGGTGGGACGGCCGGGTAGCGAATCGCATCCGGCGAATACGACTGCCGCCAGCGATGCGCTCGCCACGAGCGATTTGATCCGGCGCGCGTACAATTTAATCCTGGCCCTCGCGTTTCTCGCCAAGGCCGGGCGCCTCGATGCCGGTGCGAACGGCGAATGGGAGATATTGCAGCGTGTGGACGCGCTCCGTCAGGTTAACGACGAAACCCGCGACGGCGCCAAAAGCGATTTGACACAGGATGAACCATCGCCACTCGATTCGCGCGTCGAGCAGCGGATTGATCACACTGAGCGACGACCATAGCAGGCCGGTCCACAGCAGCGGTGCGACGATCGCAGCCCAGAGAGCCGGGTAGCGCGGGAACATCGGAAGCATCACGCCGTAAAGCAGGCCCACCAGGATTGAAGCGGAGGCGTGAATGATCAGCGCGACGATGAATGCCTGCGGGATGAAAGAGCAGAGCGTGGCGGTGTCGGCGTGAGCGAGATTGGCCATCGCGGTCGCGGCAAGAATGTTGACGGTGTACCAGGGACTGCCGTGAAGCGCGATGCCCTGCAACGCCGCGAGGATAGCCATCGCGACGCCGCCCGCGATACCGCCTTTGATTCCCGCGGAGTAGGGATAAATTTCGAGAGGGAGAACGGCGCGATTCCCCAGTTCTCCGACCTGCAGGTAATCGACCCCGATTTTTGCGGGCACGACCGCTTCCTCGGCAGGCTCGACGCGAACTATCTCACGATGTTCGACCGGAAGCACTTCGCGAAACCATCCGACGGCGGCCCACACGAAGAGAACGATGCCGACCATGCTGACCGCCACGTTGGTGACAAGGCCGGCGAAGGCCAGCGTCAAGCCCAGCGCCATGATCATCGGCCGCGCCGTCGGCGCGGGAGCTTCGATTACTCTGTCGGTATTTTCCTCAATAGCCATTGCGTCAGCTCATCGACCGATAACGTACACCGTCAGAAATACTATTACCCACACGGCGTCCACGAAGTGCCAATACCATGAGAGAACATCAGTTCGCTCGACGTGACGATCGTTCATGTAGCCGCACATAGTCAGAACCATCACGAGCAGGATAAGCAGTAATCCTACTGTGACGTGGAGCGCGTGCAGACCTACTAGTGAGTAGTAGGTAGTCCCGAACAGGTTAGTGCGAATCGTAAGGCCTTCGTGGTATATGAGTCGATGCCATTCGAGAGCCGTGCCAGCCAGGAACTCGAGGCCTAGCGCGAAAGTTACGAACCACCAGATGCCGAAAGTGAAAATGGAGCCGGCGCGCAAGGCTCGGGTCGCGAGGACGATCGTGATGCTGCTCGAGAGCAGGCAGATAGTATTCAGAATCGGGGGCGAGAGGACGTCACTGGGGAACGGGCCGGTGAGGCTTTTGCCCAGGTAGAAGACGTAGGCGACGACGAAGATCGAGAAGAACACCGACTCGGTGAGGATTAGCGCGAGAATACCGACGCGGCCGCGATATGGGAGCGTTTCGCTCCATGGCGCGGCGGGTGCGGGAATCGCGGTCGATGCTGCGGCCATTAGAAGCTGCTCCGATTCATTCGTACTTCCAGTCCGGGTCTTCCGGGTGTTTCAGGTCCCATAGCGGACGGCGGCTTTGCACCTTCGGGGTCTCGGCGAAATTGTATTCCGGCGGAGGCGAGGTCGTGGACCATTCGAGTGTCCAGGCATCCCAGGGATCGTTGCCCGCCGGATCGCCGGAACGGAGAGATCGTATAACATTGATCACTAATATGAGTACGGCGACGCCCTGCACCAGCGCGCCGATCGATTCGACGAAGTTAAGTGTCTCGAGGCCGCGGCCCGGCTGGTAGGTATAGATGCGCCGCGGCATCCCGCGGAGACCGGCGAAATGCATTGTATCAAATGTCAAATGGAAGCCGATCAGGAATAGCCAGAAATGCCATTTGCCGAGAGTCTCACTGAGCATTCGGCCAGTGACTTTTGGGAACCAGTAGTAGATAGCGGCAAAATCCATGAAGATGATCGCGCCGACTAGTACATAGTGGAAATGTGCGACCACGAAGTAGGTATCGGTGACTTGCCAGTCGAAGGGTACGACGGCGAGCATGATGCCGGTCAGACCAGCGATTAGAAACTGGAAAAGAAATCCCAGACTGAACAGCATCGGTACCTTGAAGCGCAGCTTGCCGCCCCAGATGGTGCCGAGCCAGTTGAAAATTTTGATGCCGGTCGGCACGCCAACCAGCATCGTGGACAAGGCAAAAAAAGAGTTGCCGGCCGGAGTCATGCCGACCGAGAACATGTGATGCGCCCACACGCTCAGGCTGATGAACCCGATCGCGGCCGACGCCGCCACCATCACGCTGTAACCGAAGATCACCTTGCGCGAAAAGACCGGGATGATCTCCGACGCGAAAGCGAAAGCGGGAATGACCAGGATATAAACTTCGGGATGACCAAATATCCAGAAGAAGTGCTGCCACAGTATTGCCGAGCCACCGGCTTGAGTGTCGAAGAAGTGCGCCCCGACGAAGCGGTCGAGCAAGAGCATCGCCTGCGCGGCCGAGAGCGGCGGCAGCGCGACGAGCATCATGAACGCGACGACAATAGCCAGCCACACGAGCACCGGCATCTTGTCGAGCGTCATCCCTTCGCATCGCATGCAGAACGCGCTGGTGATTATGTTGATGGCGGTCGCAGTCGTGCCGACGCTGGTCAGAAAGATACTCAGTATCCAATAGTCAGTGCTGTTGCCGCGCGAGAACGGCAGCTCTGTCAGTGGCGCGTACGCGAACCAGCCGACGTCGGGCGCGCTGCCCGTGCCGTAGAGACCGTCGCCGCCGAGATAACTGAAATAGAGAAGCAGCGCACCGAAGAACCATAGCCAAAAACCGAAGGCGTTGAGGCGCGGGAAGGCGAGATCGCGCGCGCCGATCATGAGCGGCACCAGGTAGTTGAAGAAGCCGGTGAGGATCGGCATGCCGACCAGGAAGACCATCGCGGTGCCATGCATCGTCAGCAGGCGGTTGAATACCTGCGGCGGCACGATGCCGGCGTCGGGGACGGCGAGCTGTAGGCGGATCGTGAGGACTTGCAAACCGGCAACCAGGAAAAAGAAGAGGCCGCCCGCAATGTACATGATGCCGAGGCGCTTGTGATCGACGGTGACGACCCATTCGTGGAGCTTGCCGAGTAGAGGCAGCGAATCCGCATCGTCGACGGCGCCGAGAGCAATTTCCTGATCGATGGTGCCTGCCATGTCTGTATCTCCAAATCAGCGGAGCGTGGCCAGGTAGGCGACCAGGTCGTTGAGGTCCTTGTCGCCGAGATTCATTGCCGGCATCAGTGCGCCCGGCTTCATGACGCTCGGATCGCTTACCCAGACCTTCAGGTGATCGGGTGTGTTCATGGCGACGCCCGCGCCGATCGTCTCGCGCGTCATCAGATGAGTCAGGTCGGGCCCGAAACGCCCGACTGCCGCGGTGCCTTGAATTGTATGGCAGTTGACGCAGGCAGTGGCCTCGAACACCTGGCGTCCGTGCGCGACCGACGCGTCGACGGCGGGCGGCTGCTTCTGCGCCGCGACCCATCGATCGAAGTCGGCGCGCGGCTCGACGATCACGCGGATCAGCATCATCGCGTGCTCGGTGCCGCAGTACTCTCCGCACTGTCCAAGGTAGGTTCCGGCGACGTGCGGATCGATCCACATCGAATTCTTCCGATTTGGGATGACGTCAGTCTTGCCGGCGAGGCGAGGCACCCAGAAACTGTGGGCGACGTCGGCGGACTCAAGGTCGAGAAACGTCGGCGTCGGGCTTTTCGGATCGCTCAGCGGAACGTGAAGCTCGTTGGCTGTGACGATACCGAAGCCGGGGTAGCGGAACTCCCACCACCATTGATGCGCAATCACATGGACGCTTAGCGCTCCGGCCGGCCGCGACGGCACCTGCACCGTATATATGGTACGGGCCGTTATCAGGATGAGGACTAATACAATGATGACGGGAACCGTCGTCCAGGCGAACTCGATCGGATTGCTGCCGTAGACTTGCGGTGGCTCGCGGCCGTCGTCGCCGGGGCGGACGCGGAAACGCACGATGCTGTATGTCAGCAAGCCGGCGACAATCAGGAAAATCACCGCTGTGATCGAAATAACGAAGAACGCGACGGTGTTGATCTCGTGGGCCGGCGTCGAGACCGCATTGAAGACGCTGCTCGGGGGAATCTTCGAGTTCGAATCGCCCATCCCCCAGTCGTTCGCCAGCGCGACCGCGGGGGTGCAGCCGATAACGGCAATCGTCAAGGACCAGCGCTGCATAAGTGCATGCAAGATTTTCGCAGCTCCCGGGACCGCGCGGCCGCCGACGCGACAGCGCAATTGCCAATCTCAAAACAGCTAAGATGAGTAGCACAAAATAGTTTTTATCACTAAGCAGGCGAGGGCTGGCGGGCGAGTTCGGCGATCAGTCGATTAGTTCGCGACGGCCGATACGATCGCGCGATCGCCGCGCGGCAGGATCATCACTTCGGACATGCGAGTCTCGGGATCCAGCCTGATGAAGTAGGCGGGGAAGCCGGTCTCGGCCACGGCCACGTTGGTGCGCGCGTCGCAACCGCATCGCGCCGCCATCCCGTTGTTGATCGCGGCGAGCCGGTCAAGGCTGAGCGCGGCGAGCTGCAGGTTGGCGTCGTCGACGAACAGCTTCACCGTCGAGTCCTTCATCTCGATTCTTGAAACAATTGGGGTGCCGGAGACCGTCGTGGTCTTGACGACCCATCGCGTGAATTGGCTCTGGTCCATCTTCTGCACGTCGGGATGGTTCTTGCGCGCCTCGGAGATAGCGGCGCCGAGCGAGCGTTTCTTGGCGGCGGGTCCCGCGAACACCTGCGCGTCCGCCAACGTCCAGATTTCCTTCGACCATCGCGCAACCGTCACGGGATCGCCGCCGGGTAAGCTCTGATAATCGGTCGCGGCGCGCTCGGCGTCGGCCAAATCGTGCTCGGAAAGGGCCGCTTGGACCTCATCAGCGTCCCTGCGGCGCTGGGCGTCGTCGATTTGCGCGATAATCGAGCTGCTCTGACTGTCCGGCTCCTTCGCCGCGTCGAGGCATACGCCGCGTTGCTCGGCGAGCGTGTAGGTCGGGCGGCCGATCTTGAAATCACAGAGGCAGAGGTCGTCTTTCACCTCGCGTCGCTCGCTCGGACTCAAGTCACTGCGGGCTGAGAGAGCGACCAGTTCCTGACGCGCTGCCGGATAATTGGCGGCCGATATTTGGTCGCGCGCCGCAGTTAGCGCCGACGGGGCACATCCTGAGAGCGCGATTGCGAGCGCTATTGCCGCCATCATGTGGCCGACAATCGGCGCGAGAGCCGACGCCCATACAGATCGGAGAAGGTCGCGCAGCATGGCGCGATTATGGCAAAGGCGGCACGCGATTGCCTACCCCGTTGCGATGGAGATGGCACGCCGGGCGGGCACCTGAATCACTCGATGTATCGCGATGCGACACGGGCGGACGCACATTCGCGCGCTCGCTCGGCTTTGGGCGGCTACGTCAGCTTTCACTCGGAGCGATTGCTGGCATGAGTGGTGCACTTACACCTCATTACAAGGCGCCGAGAGCCGTAAGCCGCAAAGGAGCGGCGATCGATGTACAAGCGGGCTTCGGCAGCCATTCACGACCGGCGGTCAACAGCCCGGTTGGCATGAATAAATCGATTGCGCTGACGTAACGCGCAAAGGAGGACATCAATAATGAACTATATCAACAAACTCATGGTTAGGGTCCGCGAGAGCAAGCAGGGACAGACGATGACCGAGTACGTGCTGATTATCGCGGCGATCGCGGTGGCCGGATACATCGCGTACCAGGGCCTCGAAGGCGGCATCAACACGATCATCAGCAACGTGACCGCAACTCTGAAGGGTGCGTAAAGACCGCTGGTTCTCGCGAACAAGTCGTTGCGGCGGCGCATACGACAAGGAGGGACATCGACAATGCAGTATCTCAACGAACTCGTTGTTCGAGTCCGCGAAAGCCGGAAGGGTCAAACGATGACTGAGTACGTGCTGATCATCGCAGCGATTGCGGTGGCTGGCTACCTCGCGTACCAGGGCCTCGAAGGCGGAATCAACTCGATTATCGCCAACGTGACCTCGACTCTGTCGGGCGCGTAGCAGAGTGACCCCAGGGCCAGAGAGGCCGAATACCGAAACCAGGGATAGGCGGCGGGGACCCAAGTGCCCCGCCGCGCAAATCCGTAATTGAGAGACGAATTGACCAACTCGATGTAAGGAAAACGGTGACTTCAGGAAGTTCCAGTTGCGCGGTTCGGCGCAGCTCGCGACGGGGGTCGCGATGAGAGCGTGAGCGATTGAATTCTGCTTGTGGGGAGTAGTCAGTATCGGCAGGTCGCGAAACGAGAGGGGGGTATAGATGAAACGACCTATAGTGTTCTTGATCCTTGCGGGAATGGGCGCGGTGCTGGCCGCGATCGTGGTCTTTTCCGCCATCAGAAAACGCGAGTCCGAAGTGCAGCGCGCGATGGCGCATACGGTCGAAGTGCTGGTCGCCGCCAACGACATACCGCTCGGCGCCAAACTCGAGCCCGACTCCGTCAAACTGGTCCGCTGGGCGCGTGACAGCGTCCCGCAAGGCGCCTTTACCGATCCGCAGGCCGTGGCCGGTTCGTTCGCCAGGAGCGAGTTCGTCGCCAATGAGCCGGTGGTCGCAAGCAAGCTCTTCATGGGCGAAAAGACCTCGGGCGTGATGCCGCTGCTGATTCCAGCCGGGATGCGTGCGATGTCGATGCCGGTGGACGAAGTCGCGGACATCGCAGGCTTCGTCGAGCCGCATACCCGCGTCGACATCCTGGTTGCTGTCGCCGGCACCGGCCCGAACGAGCCGTCTTTCTCGCGCATCGTTCTCCAGAATATCGAGGTTCTTGCCGTTGCCCAGGAAATCGAGCACGTCAAGGACACGCCGGAAGTGGTGAAAGTCGTCACGCTGCTGGTGACTCCCGCGGACGCCGAGAAACTTACCCTCGCCAGCCGCGAGGGGATGCTGCGTCTGGCCATGCGCAACTACAGCGACTCCAAGATCGTCGCGACCAGAGGGATCGCGTTGACCCAGCTTTTGCATGACGGCGACGCCCCCGCCTCAGTCGGCTTGACGTTGCCCGTGATGCAGATACAGCCGGCGCCGGCGCTCGCCGCGCATGCGGCGGCGCATGGACCGACGGCGTTTCGAATCGAAGTGATGCGCGATGGAAAGTCGTCGGAGGCGATGTCCTTCATCCATTCCGGCATGGGAAAGCGCACTTCCTTTGAAGCGCGCCAGGATGAAGCGCCTCAGGACGCGCCGCCCGCCGCTTCACAGCCGCCGCCCATGCCTGCGGCTCCCGGATTGCCCGACCCGCCGGAGTCTCCGGTTTCGTCGGCCAAGCCGGCGTGGTCCGCGAGCTTTTCCGAACCGCCCGAGAGCGCCTTCGTGGCTAATCGCGCCGAGGCCTTAAACGGTCACGCGTCGACGAATCTCGCGCCGCTTAGACCGGGGGATCCAGGCTACGAACCGGCGCCAAAGGTTTATCAAGTTCCATGATCGCAGATGGCAACAGGGGGAAGGCCATGAGGGTACGCAAAAGCATACACACAAACATTTGGCGGGCGGCAAAGGCAAAATTCGGCCGACTGCTCGCGTCCGTCGGTTTGCTGCTGGTCGTCAGCGCCACATCCGCACCAGCCCAGATAAAAGATGTGACGGATTGGGTTCCGGTTTCGATGAACGCCGGCGAGACCTACGTGATCAGCGATATCAAGCCAGGCACCAAGCCGTCGTTTAAGGTCGCGAACAACCCGAACGCCTTCGTCAGTTACGACTCGCCGCCGGGCAAGCTCACGATGCTCAGCGCTGGCGCGGGACGCTGGATAGTTACCGTTACCAGCACCTCAAATCGAGAAGTAAGCTACGACCTCAATGCGTTCGCAGCCGCGACCCCCGGCTCGCCCATGACGCCTGGCAAGGCGCCGCCGTCGTTGAGCGATGAGGGACTCGACGCGCGCCCGGGAGCGGGCGCGCCATCGCCGATATCAGCTGCAAAGCCGGATTCGGTAGCCAGTTCGTCATCTTCTTCGTTGCCGGCTTTACCGTATAGCGCGACGATTCCCGAGAAGCCTTCGTCGTCTTTCGACGCTTCGTGGAGCAAGCCTGCCGAACCGGGCGGGGCCGCTCAGTCGTACGAGCCAAGCCAGTCGGTCGGACCGCTCGAATCGCACGCCGGTCAATATCGAAATGATCCTTCGGTCTTGGATTCCGGCGTTGCCTACCCTGACGACACTGTTTCGGGAGGAAAACATTACCTGCCGCCGGATGCCATCTCGCTCATGATGGGCACATCCGAAGTAATCGACTTTCGGCGGCGCGTCACCCGCATCTCGGTCGCCGACTCGAAGATTGCCGACGTGCAGGTGATCGATCCGTTCCAGCTGAACCTGATCGCCCATCAGCCCGGCTTCACCACGCTCGCCATTTGGGACGCCAACGGACGCTACGATGAACGGACGGTGCGGATCGACGCCAGCGGCCGCCAGCAGGTGATGCTCAACACGATCGTGGCCGAGCTCGACCGCCAGAAGCTGGAAAATCAGGGCATCAACCTCTCGGTTGCGTTCTCCAAGATGGGCCTGTCGATTGTAGGTCTGCCGGGCACAGTCGCGACGCCGTACAGCCCGAATAGCACTCTTCAGAGCTCGGCGTCGTCGGGATCTTTGTCCGGCACTACCTCGCCAAACGGAGTCTTACCCGCCGGTGGCCAGATAATTCCGTTGTTGTTGTCATCGACCGTGACCTACGGTCTGGCCGCGGAAAATGCCGACGTTATGTGGCAGGCATTCTTCCAGTTTATCGAGAATCACAGCCTCGGCAAAATCCTCGCCGAGCCGCACCTGCTGGCGAACTCCGGCGAGAAAGCAAAGTTTCTGTCCGGCGGCGAGATCCCCATCGTAATCGCCCAGGCGCTCAACTCGACCATCGTCTTCAAAACCTACGGCACCTCCGTCGAGTTCATTCCGACCGTGGTCGGCCGTGACGATATAGAACTGCTGGTCAAACCCGAAGTCTCCCAGCCTGACTTCGCTCAAGGCGTTAGCCTGTTCGGCTTCACCGTCCCGGCGTTTGTAACTCGGCGCGCGGAGACGATGGTGCGCCTGAAAGACCGCCAGACACTGATTCTCGCCGGCCTCATTCTCCACCAAAAGACCTCTCAGGTGCAGAAGGTGCCTTACCTCGGCGACATCCCATGGGTGAAAGGTCTCTTCCGCACCACTTCCTACTCAGACCAGGAGAGCGACCTCGTAATGAGCGTGACGCCCGAGATTGTCCGGCCGCTGCCATCGGGCGGGCAGGTTTTCCTGCCCAGCAATCGCGGCGAGATGAACTCGGACGAGATCAAAACCAAACCGATCGAGCCGCCCGACGCGGCCCGGCCCCGCTTCTAGGCGCCCCCGGAGAAAGATCGAGTGCCATTCAACGGATCAAAAGGTGAAGGTCGTCGCAGCACGATGAAAATCATGCTGGTCGGCGATCCCGGCGAGCAGCGCAGCCAGCTCAAAACGGTACTGGCGGCGTTGTCCGAGCCTCAGCTCGAGATTGTCGAGGGCGAAGCCGCCACCGCCGCGAACCTCTCCGAGAACGCCGCCACGCCACCCGACGCAACCCTCGTGATGGTCATCGGCAACGAGGAGGCAGCCCTCAGTTTTCTCCAGAGCCAGTCGCTCAATTCGCCGCGCCCGACTCTGCTCGCCGTGCTCAACGCGCGCTCGGCCGGCCTGATGAAGCGCGCGCTGCGCTCCGGCGCCGACGAGATTCTCTTCATGCCGCTCGACCCGGGCGAGGCCACCCGCGCCCTGCTGAAAGTGAGCGAGGCGCGCTGGCGCACCGAGCGCCGCGAAGGTGGTGTAGTGATTTCCGTCGCCAGCCTGGTCGGCGGCGTCGGTGTGACCTCGCTGGCTGCCAACCTCGCGCTGGCGCTCGCGTCGTTGCATCAACACGTAGCGTTGGTCGATCTCGACCTTCAGACCGGCGGCCTCGCGGTCTTTCTCAACTTAGATCCGGAAGTGACCATCATGCCGCTGGTGCGGCTGGACCATAAGCTGGATTCGATCCAGCTCGAATCCGCCTTGACCAAGCATTCATCGGGCGTCTATCTGCTGGCCGCGCCCAAGCGAATCGAAGAGGGCGAGCTGGTTTCGGACATCACGGTGGGCACGGTGCTCGATCTCATTCGTCAGTTGTTCGACTACGTGATCGTCGACTGCGGCGACCATGTGGACGAAAACGGAGTCGCCGCGTGGGAACGTTCCGAGTATCTGTTTTACGTCCTCAACCAGTCGATCGCCGCCGCGCGATGCGCCTGGCGGTTCATCGATCTGTTCGAGCGCCTGGGCCTCACCACCCTCGAGCCGCGTTTCATTCTCGATCGCTACAACCCCGCTCATCCGCTGACCGAAAAGGCGATCGAAGCCACGCTCGCCAAATCCATCTACGCCAGGATTCCAACCGACGATCGCACTTTCGAAACCATCGAGATGAAGGCGCAGGACCTTTTCCAGGTCGCGCCGTCGTCCCCGGTCGCGCGCGCGATGCTCGATCTCGCAGCGCTGGTGATGCCGCGGGTCGAACCTGCGGCTCTGAAGGAAACATTCATGTCGCGGCTCAAATCCGCCTTCGTCACGCATTGAAGTCCAGGCATTGAAGTCAAAGAGGTATGCAAGATGGGACTGACTGACCGACTCTCGAATGTCACCAAGGGCGGACATCCCCCGGACGCCGTGAGCGGCGGCGGCTCGCTTATCGGCGCGACCGTCCGACGGCGCAAGGACGCTATCGCGGATAGCTCGCGCCGCCTGAAAGTCAAAGTTCACAACAAACTGTTCGAGACCATCGACGTCTCCAAGCTTGAGACTCTCGAGCCCGCGATGGTCTCCACCAAAGTCACCGCCGCCATCAACGACATCCTCAATGAAGACGGCCGGCTCCTCACCGACACCGACCGCGGCCGGCTCATCGAGGAACTCAAAAATGAACTGCTCGGCCTAGGCCCGCTCAAGCCCCTGCTCCGCGACGACGAGATCACCGACATCCTGGTCAACGGTCACAATCAGGTTTACGTCGAAAAGCGCGGCAAATTGCACGCCACCGACGTCGTTTTCCAGGACGACCAGCATCTGATGCTCATCATCGACCGCATCGTGTCACGCGTCGGCCGCCGCGTCGACGAATCATCGCCGATGGTCGATGCCCGGCTGCCCGACGGCTCGCGTATCAACGCTATCATCCCGCCGCTGGCACTCGACGGCCCGGCACTCTCCATCCGCCGCTTCGGCAAGCATCGCTTCGACATCGGCGCGCTGGTCGAGAAGGAAGCGCTCACCTGGGATCTCGTCGAATTTCTGCTCGCCGTCGTCCGAGCCCGCCTCAACGTCATCGTCTGCGGCGGCACCGGCTCGGGCAAAACCACGATGCTCAATTGTCTGTCCGCGTTCGTTCCCGAAGACGAACGAATTGTCACCATCGAAGATTCCGCCGAGCTTTCCTTGCAGCAGCCTCACGTCGTCCGCCTCGAAACGCGCCCCTCCAATCTCGAAGGCCGCGGCGAAGTCACCCAGCGCGACCTCGTCAAGAACTGCCTGCGAATGCGTCCCGACAGAATTGTCGTCGGCGAGGTCCGCGGCGCCGAAGTCTTCGACATGCTGCAGGCCATGTCCACCGGTCATGACGGTTCCATCGCCACCATCCACGCCAACAGTTCCCGCGAATGCCTCGGCCGGCTCGAGATGATGATGCTGCTGTCGGGCGTCTCGATTCCGCAGCGCGCGATGCGCCAGCAGATTGCCTCCGCCCTCAACATCATTGTTCACGTCAGCCGGCTGTCCGACGGTTCGCGCAAAATCTTGAAAATCTCCGAGGTCAGCGGCATGGAAGGCGAGATGATTATGATGCAGGACTTGTTCGAGTTCGTTCGCGTCGACACCACGGCGGCGGGAAAAATCAACGGCCATTTTCAATCGACCGGCATCCGCTCGACGTACACCCAGCGCCTCGAAACGGCCGGCTACAAGACCGAATCCAAGGTTATCAAGACGGCTGCGCGATGAGTCTCAGCGACCTTTTGATCCCGGCTGCGGTCGCGGGCATCGTGCTGGTGGTCTGCGGGATGTGGTTCCTGCGCGGCGGCATTCGGCCCCGCGTCAATCGCACAGTCATGCGACGCATGTCGCGGCCCGACGTAACGGGGGCCGACGACATCACCAAGACCGATCGCCATCGCCTCAGCGGACACGAATTCCTGAACTGGTTCTATCGGCTCAATCTGCTCCAGAAACTCGAGGAAAACCTCTGGCAGGCCGGCATCTACGCCCGCATCGCTGACGTGCTGCTCGTGATCCTGTTGATGTTCGCGGCGGGGCTGGCCGCGGGCCAGGCGATTTGGAACGAGGTGCTCATCTCGATCGCAATCGGCGCGGCGATGGCTGCCCTGCCCATAGTCTATATCCGGATTCGCCGGCAGCGGCGCCTCAAGGCATTCGCCAAGCAACTGCCCTACGCGCTCGATTTGATCAAATCGTCACTCGAAGCCGGTCACACGCTGCTGCGCGGTTTGCAAGTAGTCGTTTCGGAGTTCGCGGATCCGATCTCCACCGAATTCCGCTCCGCCATCGAGCAGAGTCGCCTCGGTCTGCCGCTGGCGCGCGCGTTGGAAGAAATGCTCAAGCGCGTGCCGCAGGAAGATCTCCGCCTGCTGGTCGTTGGCGTGCGCGTGCAATCGGAGGTCGGCAGCTCACTCGCGATAATTATCGGGCGATTGTCCGAAATCGTCCGCACCCGCCAGCGCCTCCAACAGCAAATCAAAGCGCTTACCGCCCAATCCAAGATGAGCGGAATATTGGTCGGGTTCCTGCCGATCGTGATGCTCGGGGCCTTCAGCATCATCCAGCCGAGCTACACCAACACGCTCTTCTACGATCCGAGCGGCCAGAAGATTCTTGAGGTTGCCGCCGTGCTCGACGTCATGGCGTTCCTGACAATCCGCAAGCTGCTCAAGGTGAAGTACTGAGTCCCTGCCATGTCTGCAGTATATGCCAGCCTGACCGTGTTGCTTCTGTTCGGCGCGATTTCTCTCGCCGTATATGCCGCTATATACGGGAGTCATCGCCCGTTTGACGAACGCATCACCGACATCGGCGTCAAGATGCGTGTCGCCTACGGAAATCCCGCCAATCTCGACATGGAGTCGGCGTCGTTTGCGAACTCGTTGTTTCGATGGGTCGCCAAGCGCATTCCCGAACCCGCGCTCAACACTCCTGAACGCGAAAAGCTGGCACAGACCTTGATTCGCGCCGGGTTTTCCCGGCCGAGCGCAGTCCGCACCTTTCACTTCAGCCGCCTCGCCTCGACGGCGGGAACTGCGCTTCTTGCGATCGTCGTCTCGATCGTGTTCGGCTTTCACGGGGTCAAACCCCTCATTTTGATATTGATCGGCGCGGGCGTTGGCGCGTTTGTCCCGAGCTACTACATCGGCCGCAGAGCGAGGCAACGCACTCAGGAAATCGGCAGCCAACTTTCCGACGTTTTGGATTTGCTGGTCGTCTGCGTTGAAGCCGGCCTCGGCCTCAGCGAAGCCATCAAGATTGTAGGCTCGGAAACCGAGCGCCAAAACCTCAAAATAGGAACCGAGCTGTCGATCGTGTCTGCCGAGCTCGCCGCCGGCGCCACTCTTGGCCAGGCGCTGAGAAGTTTCGCCGAGCGCACCGCCGTCGAAGATATCAAGCCGCTGGCCGCGACTCTGGTGCAGAGCGAAAAGCTCGGCGCCCAAATCGGTCCCGCGCTGCGCTCCATCTCGGACACGATGCGCACCACGCGGCGCCTCCGGGCCGAAGAGGCTGCCGCCAAAACCACCGTCAAGATTCTCTTTCCACTCGTGCTGTTCATTCTGCCCGCTATGATGAGTGTGATCGTCGGCCCCGCTATGATTCAGATCATGCGGGCACTCACCGCGGTCCCCAAGTAGCGCCGCTCTTGACGCGGGCGCCTCGGCACAATATCCGATCGATCATGGCCGATTCAGAGCCGCGCACGCGTGCCCTCGAGTTATGGAACGAGGCGATGCGCTTTCATATGAACCACGATCTCGAACGCGCGGTCGAACTTTACACAAAATCGATCGAAGTCTTTCCGACCGCCGAGGCTTACACGTACCGAGGGTGGGCCTTCGAGGGAATGGGTCGAATCGACGACGCGATCGCGGAATGCCGCCACGCTATCGAAGTCGATCCCGCGTTTGGAAATCCATACAACGATATCGGCGCGTATCTAATCGCCAAAGGCGAGCTCGATGAGGCGGTCCCGTGGCTGGAGAAGGCCAAGACCGCGCCGCGCTACGACCCGCGTCATTATCCGTTTATGAATCTCGGCAAAATCTACGCTGCCAAGGGAATGGTGAAGCGCGCGATCGACGAATTCGAAGGCGCACTGGCATTCGCGCCCGGCGATCCGAACTGCGAGTCCGCGCTCGCGCAACTCCGCGCACTTTTGAATTGAACCGCGGGAGTTGAAGTGATCAAAGTCGGAGAGCTGGCGCCCGATTTCACCCGCGCCGCCCACGACGGCGGGACTCTTTCGCTGCGAAGCCTTCGCGGCGCCAAAGTGCTCTTGTGGTTCTTTGTCGAGGCCAACACGCCCGGTTGCACGCTCGAAGGACGCGGGTTTCGCGACCATCAATCTTACTTCGACGAAAACAATATCCGCGTTGTTGGTGTCAGCTTCGATTCGCCCGAAGACAATGCGGCCTTCGCCCGCCGCTACGAGTTCGCCTTTCCACTTCTCAGCGATACTGATCATTCCGTCGCACTCGCATACGGCGCATGCCCGGGAGTGGGCGCAAAATATCCCGACCGCGTGAGTTTTCTAATCGACGAGCACGGCGCAATCGAACGCGTCTATGACCAGGTCGATCCCCGCGACCATCCGGCGCGCGTATTGGCGGACATTCTTGGTGTATGACCGATGCCGCAACGGCTGATGAAAGTCCGCGCCGTAATTTTCGACCTCGATGAAACCTTGATCGAAGAGGAAGTCTCGAACGACGCTTCCGCCCTGGCCGCCGGTGGGATTGCCGCGGCTCGCCACGGCGTCGATCCTGTCGCGCTGCTCGCGGCCTTGCGGATGCGCTCGCGCGAGCTGTTTCTGGCCGGCCCGATGATCGAGTATTGCCGGGACATCGGCATCAGCGCGCGCGAAGCTCTGTGGGGTTCGTTCACCGGCGACGCCACGGCCCTCGCACAGCTTCGGGGTTGGATGCCCACGTACAGACTGCGCTCGTGGATAGCCGCGTTGAACGAAATTGGCGTCGACGACCAGGCGCTCGCCGCCGAACTCGCGGAATTCTTCGCCAGCGATCGGAGCCGCCGCCACGTCGTCTACGCCGAGACCGAGCACGTCCTTCATGAGTTGAAAAAACACTTCCGGTTGGCGCTACTCACCAACGGCGCACCCGATATTCAAGGCGCCAAAATAGACGGTTCGAACCTGGCCGGCTTTTTCGAAACGATAATCATCTCGGGCGACCTGGGATTTGGAAAACCCGACCCCAGGATTTTTAAATTGGCGCTCGAGCGGCTGAAAGTCGCCGCGCACGAGGCGGTGATGATAGGCGACAGCCTCAACCGCGATGTCGCCGGGGCCCGCGACGCCGGCCTCCACACCATCTGGATCAATCGGTACCACAGAACGCTCGCAGATACTCATCCCATACCCGATCTCGAGCTGACCGACCTGCGCGACTTGCCAGCCATTTTGACACCCGCGGACTAGTTTTCCGTTCGAGTAGCGGCAAACCAATGTCGCATTCTGACTTCTCGACGCCATCGAAATGACGCATCGAGCGCCGTCTGCATCCCGTCGCTCAGCGGTGCCTATCACAGATAACCGTTCAACGAGTGTCCCGATTCCGAGCCGATGGCCCGTGACTTGCTCTGAAACGGTGGTGCACCAAACAGATCCCCCATCGGTCCCGGGAACTCTGCCCGCTCCCGCGACAGCCACCAATGGCGCCAACGGCGATAATCCCGCAAATGAGATGGTCTCGCTCGCCAATCTCGTGCACAGCGCGGACCGGCTGGGCGGGATGGTCGTGCGCTCGGCGCAGGTGCGCAAGGTCCTGAAGTCGGTCTCGCAGTTGAGTCCATATAAGGCGACCGTGCTGATCTCGGGCGAATCCGGAACAGGAAAGGAACTGATCGCGCGCGCGCTTCACACGCTGGGTCCCGTTCCCGACGGTCCATTCGTGACGCTTAACTGCTCCAACCTGGTTGAATCGCTGGCCGAGTCGCAGTTGTTTGGCCACGTCCGCGGCGCTTTCACCGACGCGCGCGAGGAATCGCAGGGGTACTTCCGATCGGCCAACGGTGGCACTCTATTCCTCGACGAGATCGGCGAATTGCCGCTCAAGCTCCAGCCCAAGCTGCTGCGGTCGGTCGAGACGCACGAGGTTCAGCCGGTCGGCTCGTCGCATTGCTACAAAGTCAATCTGCGGCTGGTCGCCGCGACGAATCGCGACTTGCGCGCGATGGTGCGTGCCGGCCAGTTCCGCGACGATCTCTACTACCGCCTGAGCGCTTCCGCGATCTTTATTCCGCCGCTTCGCGAGCGCCGCGAAGCCATTCCGGCGTTCATCGGTTTCTTCATCGAACAATACAATCGCCTGTTCGGCAAAAGTGTTTCTGAAATCTCCCGCCGTGCCTTCGAAATCCTGTGCGCATATCAGTGGCCGGGGAATGTCCGCGAACTCTCTAACACTATCGAGAGCGCAGTGATCTTGAGCGAGCGCAATAGTATCGGCGTCTCCGAACTACCCGAGCAGATCGTGGACGGAACCGGCGCCGAGCTGTTGTCCCCGCACGAGGAATCCTCCGCCAACGGCCACGCGCTCGCTCAGGTCGCGCGCCGGTTGCCCAAGCTTGATTTCGCCGGCGAGCCGCCGGGGTTCCTGCTCGACGAGGTGATCAAGAAGACCCTGATGCGCTCGCTCGAAGAGACCGAGGGAAATCGCAGGCGCGCCGCCGACTTGCTCGGCGTCTCACGCTCGACGCTCTATCGGATGCTCACCCGCTACGGCATTGCCGAGAATCCACACCGCCTCTCCGTTCAGCCCACGCTTTGACACCGCTCCTCTTACCCCTCTAACCTCCTAACAGGGACGAAGTCCCGCATCTTTTTCTTGATACTGGGTGCAGGGGTCACCCCTGCAAACCCACGGTGGGTTTCACATTAAATAAAGTTGTTTCCCGCCGCTGGAAAGTCTCACTCGATTCGATAAGAATCCTCATTCGATGAGAACGAGCGCGGGACTCTTCGCGGCGCTTGCCGCGATCGCAACTCTCTTTGATGTCTGCCCGGCGCTGGCTGCGTCGCCCCCGCCGGACCTGGTCGAGATGGAGCGGCAGGTGTCGCTTGAGCTTGCGCATGTGCGCGACAGCGGCCCTACCGATCCCGTCGAGCGCCAGCGGCTCTCCGACGCGAACCAGTTGGATCAGAAGGGCGAGGCGGCAATCAAATCCGGCGATTACAAATCCGCCGAGGACAGTTTGCTCAAAGCCCGCGAGATTGTGCGCCACTTGCGTCAGCACCAGACCACTTACTGAGTCCGACCGCGCATTCTTCGCGCGCGCAGGTTCTGGTAAGTTCTAGTTACGGTTATCCGATGAGTGGTTCGGATCAAATCTGGGCTGAGGCGGTGCGCACGCTCGAGCGCGGGCAATCGTTCGCGCTCGCGACGGTGGTGAACGTTCGCGGCTCGACGCCGCGCGAAGTCGGCGCCAAGATGATCGTCCGCGCGGACGGGCAGTTCGGCACTATCGGCGGTGGATGCGGCGAGGCCGAGGTCTTTCGAAAAGCTCGCGTGTTACTCGAAGAAGACGGCGACCGCGGTGCGCGTCTCGCGGAAGTCGATCTGACCGGCGATTTCGACCAGCGCGAGATTGGCACCTGCGGCGGGATAATGGACGTCTTCGTCGATCTGTGGTCTCCCGCCCGCGACCTCGGAATCGCGCGACGGCTGGCCGACGGCGCCGACCGCAGCGCTCCAGGCGCGTTGCTCACAGTGGTCGATCCCGGCTCGCGAACGGAAATGCCGGCAGGGTCCCGGATGTTTATCGATCCACGCGATGCGGGCGCGCGCGATGCGGGCCCGATCGATCTGCGCGCGGCGGGATTCGCGCAAATCTTCGACCGAACGGCCGACGCGATTCCCGCCTTGCTCGAAGTCGACGGCGACGGCAGCCTTCAGCCTGTCACGCATCTGAGCGCCAATGGCGGCGTGCGGCTGTTCGTCGATCCGATCGTCGGCGCGCAGCGCCTGATAATCGTTGGCGCCGGCCACATCGCCGTGCCGTTGTGCGCGCTCGGTGCGATGCTGGGGTTTCACGTCACGGTGATCGATGATCGCGCGTCGTTTGCGAACCGCGAGCGGTTTCCGAGCGCCGACGAGATTATCGTCAAGCCTTTCAAGGCCGCGATCGACTCGCTCGCGCTCGACGGCCACTGCTACCTGGTTTCGGTGACGCGCGGCCATTCCTTCGATGAGGAAGTTGTGCGCGCGGCGCTGATGCAGCCGTGCGGATTTGTCGGGATGATCGGTTCGCGCCGCCGGGTGAAGGCCACGCTTGAGCGAATCGGCGAGAGCGGAGTTCCCAAGGAGCGGCTCGCCGACGTTCATGCGCCGCTCGGCGTCGCGATTGGCGGTGAAACGCCCGAGGAGATTGCGGTCTCGATCATCGCCGAGATTATTCGCGAGCGCCGCACCGAAGAGCGCGACGATTTCACTCTGGGCGTGCGTTTCGGCATGCTGAAACGTTCGGATTAGCGCGCATCGATGCGGCATGACCTCGAGGGCATCATCCTGGCGGCCGGCGAGTCGCGCCGGATGGGCTACCCGAAGCCGCTACTCGAGATCAGCGGCCTAACCTTTATCGCGCACATTACCGAGACCATGCTCGCGGTTGTGCCGCGGCTCGTGATTGTTGTCGGCGCTCATAGCGAGCGCGTACGTGCCGCGATTCCGCGCGACGCGCGTATCGCGATCGTCGAGAACCCGAAGTATTCGCGTGGCCAGCTCTCGTCGCTGAAGATGGGCCTCAACGCTCTTCATCCGAGCGCGGCCGGCACGCTCGTGCATTTGGCAGACCATCCGCTGGTGCGGGTCGAAACGTTCCGGGCGGTCGTCGATTCATACAACCGAACCGGCATGCCGATAGTTATCGCGCGCCACGACGGGCACCGCGGCCATCCGGTAATTTTCGACCGCACAATGTTCGCCGAACTGGAATCCGCCCCGGAACAAGGGGGCGCCCGCCACGTGGTGAACGGCGACGCATCGCGGGTAGCCTACGTCGATCTGCCCGACCCGGGAATCAATCTCGACCTTGACACCCCGTCCGACCTGGCCCGCGCCGGCCTATCGCCACCGCCGAGGAAGTGATTAAAAAAAACCCTCGGCTCGCGTTGCGTAACGGCGCCGGGAGAAGAATCGTCGAAAAGGGGTACGCCACCGTGATAAATGTGATTGTCCAGACGTGCGATCTGCTGGCCGGATGCGGAGAGCGGACTTCCAATTTGCTGAATCCCTTCTATGTTACTCCCTGAATTGTTGATTTCCGGCGCAATTTTGCGAGTGAATGAGATGGTTCCCGAGGGCATAAATTGGGCGAATATCTGTGTAACCGTTGGCGAGGTAATGCGTATTAATAAACAGTTATGTTGGGTCTGTCGGCGCGTAGCAGGGCAGGGTGAAGATTGAGCGCCAAACCCGACGAGGAACTGATTGTCGAGGTCCTCGGCGGGGACACTGATGCTTTCACCGAGCTCGCGTCGCGGCATCGGCCACGGGTGGAACGATTATGCCGGCGGTTTTTTTCAGACGAAGAGATGGCGCGCGATATCGCGCAGGAAAGTTTCATCCGGGCCTACACCGCGTTGGCGACGTATCGCGCAGAGATGCCGTTTGGCGGATGGCTTCGCGCGATCGTCGTGAACCTGTGCTACGACGAGTTGCGCCGGCGGCGGCGGCGTCCCGAGGAACTGGTCGGAGACTTCAGCGCGCCGGAAGTGCAGTGGATGCAGACGGCCAACGTGGCGTCGCCAGAGGAGTTGGTCGGTGATGCCGAAGAGCGGCGCGAAGCTTACGATTTGGCGCATCGCCTGCTCGACACGCTCAAGCCTGAGGACCGCATGGTGATGGTGCTCAAAGAGAGTGAAGAATTAAGCGTCAGCGAAATCGCCGAGACGCTTGGATGGAGTGAAGCCAAGGTAAAAATTCGCGCGTTCCGCGCCCGGCAGGCGCTTCGCAAGCAGGCGGAGCGGATGCTCGCGGCGGGACGCAACAGGTAACGGTCATGAATTGTTTTGAAGCTCGACAGGAATTTCCAGCTCTATGGCGCAAGACGGCAACACCCGAACGGCGGGCCGAACTACTGGCGCATCTGAAGGGATGCGAGAAGTGCGATCACGCGTTTCGCGTCTTCGCGCTGACGGCGCCGGTTCTGTATGGCGAAATGGAACAGCCGGCGGCTCGCGTGTTGCGGCCGGCGCGGCGCGAGTTCTCGCTGGCGGATCGCCCGCGACGGTTTGCCTCGGTATCGCGCGAGGTGCCGCGGCCGAATCGATGGATCTCGATGGCGGCGGCGGCTGCGATCTTTGTATTCGCGACCAGCGCGGCGTATCTTTCGACGCGAGCGCCGAAAGAGTCTATTGGCGATGTACTGTCGACACCCGAGTCGAGCATGACTTCTGAAACCACAGGCGATCCATTGGCGCCGGAGATGCCGCTGACAGAGAGCGATCTTGCCAGCTAGGTCGAATTTCTGGTTCGGCTTACTGATCGGAGTATCGTGCATCCTGATTGGTTTCGCGCTGAGCACGCTGGCCTACCGCTATCGCTACTTGCACGTGCCAGGGGGCGGGTTGATCGAGCGAATGAATCATGAGCTCAATCTGACGCCGGCCCAACGTGATCGAATCGGCGATATCCTGCGCGATACCCGGTTCAAAGTAATGCAGGCGCGGCGGGATTTTGATCATCAACGCCATGACCTGTTCTGGCAGGGACTTGGCCAGATTCGCGGCGTGCTAACCCCCGAACAGCAGAAGATATTCGATCGTGACTTCTCGCATCCGTGGACGCATCACGGCCACGACGGCGGCGAGGGTGATGAAAGCAACCCTTCCGAAGAAAGCGCGCCTCCGTCCGCATCGCCAGCACCTGCGGCTCCCCCGGCATCGCCGAGTTAAAGAATCGATCTCTCCCGCCTGAACCTTCGAAGAACCAGGCGGCGAGCATCTTCCACCTGCGCCCCGGTGTCGCTTGACTCCGCGGCAATAAAATTGCACTCATAGTGTAATATATGATGTTTCCCGTCCCGGCAATAGCGCGAGTCGACGATGCCGTTTGAACGTCGGCCTCGCACCGCGAGTTATCGCGTCTATGGGATGAGTCAATCCTATTTCACGCGCAAGCTCACCGGCTATCTCGACTACAAGGAGATCCCGTATCTGATGCGGCGGTTCGCGGGCGGAAATCGCGCGGCGCGCGACGCCGGATGGCCCGGCGCTATGCCGGTGGTGATGACGCCCGATGGCGAATTCATGTGGGATACGACCGCGATGATTCATCATCTGGAGTCACGCTCCCCGGAGCCGCGCGTGTTCCCGGTCGATCCGGTGCACCGGTTCATCGACTACGTCCTCGAAGATGCGCTCGACGAATGGTTTTACCGCCCCGCGGTCGGATCGCGATGGTTCTACGAGGAAAACCATCGCGTCGGCGGATGGGAGCTGGCGCGCGACGCCACCCACGAAATGGAAATGCCATGCGACCAGGCCTACGCTGCCGTCAAGGCGCACGTCACCGCGACCTGCGAACCGTTTGGCGTCACGGCTGCGAACATCGACTCGTGGATCGGCGAAATTCTGCGGCCGTGGCTTCGCGTGACCGGCGCGCATCTCGCGTCACAGCCCTACTTTTTCGGTGCGCGTCCTTCCCTTGCGGACTTCGCATTCTTTGGCGGTAACGCGGCGCATTTCGTCAACGATCCGCTCTGCCGGCGATGGGTCGATGCGGACGCGCCGGCAATTGTCGCGCACACACATCGCGTCATGGAGCCCGAGGACGCGCGTTTCGGCGAATGGATGGCGCCCGGCGAAGTGCCCGGGTCGATGATCGCGATTCTGGCTGAACTCGGCCGATTCTATTTGCCTTGGGTCAGCCGCGCGGCGGTAGATGGGAAAGCGGAGCTGGCATTTGCAAGCGGACAGCGCACGGAAATAGCAGTCACGCCGTTTCTTGCCGAAGCGCGGGCGACTCTCCTTGCGCGCTACGTGGAGTTTCGCAGCGACGCTCTCGACGCAGTACACGAACGCGCGGGCATTCGCTCGTACTTCGCCGATTTTGTCGATCATGCCTGCAAGCTGCCCAGCTACGAGAACCCGCCGCGTCCCGCGTTGAACCGCCCGTTTGGACCGCCCTGGGAAACAGAGCGGGCTGTCCGATGAATGGAGCAGGTAGCGGGCGTCAGGCAACTAATTCTTTACGAGGTGCCCTTTGAAAATTCTGAGAACTCCCGACGCGCGATTTGCCGACCTGCCGGATTTTCCATTCACGCCACACTACTGCGAGGTGACGGATTCCGACGGCACTGCCCTGCGCATTCACTATCTCGATGAGGGCCCGCCGGGTGCGAGTCCTGTGTTGCTCATGCACGGCGAGCCGTCGTGGTCGTTCCTCTATCGCCGGAAAATCAAGAGCCTCGCGGCTCGCGGTCATCGCGTGGTCGCACCGGATCTCGTTGGCTTCGGCCGTTCGGACAAGCCTGCCCAGCAATCGGATTACACTTTTGAGCGTCACGTGCGATGGATGAGCGATTGGCTGACGGCGACGCGACTGACGGACATCACGCTCTTCTGCCAGGACTGGGGCGGATTGATCGGGCTTCGGCTGGTGGCCGCGTTTCCTGAAAGATTTGCGCGCGTGGTGGTGGCGAATACCGGGCTCCCGACCGGCGAGGGATTCAGCGAAGGGTTCAAGCGATGGCTCGAGTTCAGCCAGAGCACACCAACACTGCCGATCGGGCAGATCGTGGGCATGGGATGCCGGCGCGCCCTGAGCGAGACCGAGAAAGCCGCGTACGATGCGCCGTTTCCTGACGAATCGTTCAAGGCGGGCGCGCGTCGCTTTCCGGCGCTGGTTCCGATTACGCGGGAACACGGCTCGGTCGCCGAGAACAAGGCCGCATGGAAAGTTCTGGAGAACTTCAGCAAGCCTTTTCTGACCGCGTTCAGCGATTCAGACCCGGTGACTAAAGGAGGCGAGCTGATTTTTCAAAGTCGCGTGCCGGGAACCAAAGGGCAGCCGCACGTGACAATCACTGACGCGGGCCATTTTCTCCAGGAAGATAAGCCGGACGAGATCGCCGACCTGATCGACAAGTTTGTCGCTTCGACCAGGTGAATTTCCGGTCGCTCTCAGTTCACGAGACTCCGCGTCTCAAGCGTCGAGAGCGATGACTGAGTCTGTGGCTGCGACCTCGGCGGCGCTGCTGATTGATCGGGCCGTGTGATTGCTCGGCGATTTGAGGGGTTGCGCTTGCCACGGCGATTGAGGGCGGCACTGGGTTAGAATCAGGCGCGCGGGTGGGGATCCGGTCGGGCGGCGGATGATCGAGTGTCGGTAGCACGCGCCGTGATGTCTGGCGAGACGTTAGAGGCTAACGTCGTGTCGGCCGAGTGACCGCGGATGGTGCGTATCGTTCCGAAACTCCAGACAATCACCGGGACCGCGACTACTGCGGCCGCCGCGCTTGCCGCGATTTGTCTCCATCGCGATTTCAGCAGAGCCGAAGCGTCCGAAAGAACCTTCGGCGTGCTGGTGGTAGCTGTCGGTATGACTATCTCGTTCTCGGACTTCTCGAAGACGCTTATGAACTGCGACACGACTTTGCGCGCGTCGAGGCCGAGAAAAATTGCGTATCGCTCGAAGAACGGCAGCAGGTAAAGTTGATCAGGGATGGCGTCGTAGCTGTCGCTCTCGATCATGCGCACATAGTAAGCGGGGATGTGCGTCTCGCTCGCTATCTGTTCGCGCGAGAGACCTCGACGCTTGCGAGCCTCGCTCATGAGTTCGCCGAGCGTCTGGTCAAGTTCGAGACCCGTCCAGGTATCGCCCCGAGGGGAGAGGTCCGCGACAGCTTCGCGGGAGGCTTTCACGCTAACAAAGAAGGCGCCGGTTTCCGGTCCGATAGGAGATGTCGCGACGTTTCTACCTGGGCCGTGCCGCGGCGCGACATCGCCCGGCTCATCGCAGACACGGTCGGAGTCGCTCAAGCAAACCAGATTGACCGGGGCTGCAAACGCGCTCGAAGCGTTCCCGGAGAACGTAGCCAAGTGGTTTCTGACAACGGACATCCTCCACCTCCTCGACCCACCCCAACTTCTGCGGACCGAAGTCCGCTGTTGCCGAACCTGAATACTGCCACAAGCGCAAACCAATCTAAAGTATCGAATTAGAAAATTAGTCATTCGAAACGAGAGTTTGTGAGCGGGCAGTGGATGATAAATCACGGGCCTAACAACTCGATAAGCAAACAAAGCTGGTCATAAACCGAATCGCTTTCAAGCTCGTTGGGACCAAGAGGGAGAGAAAAATGAAAGTTGAGAACGCAGTCTATCCGAGTGTCGAGGGAATCCAGGCGTTGGGGCGCGATACGTCCACGACCAAGATCTCGATGCTGAACCTGCTCAAGTTCCGCGAGAAGGCGGTGTACAAGGACGGCCGGCCCGACAACATCTCGGGCCGTGAAGCGTACCTGCGCTACGCGGGCGCGATGACGAAAATTGTCGAGCGCGAGGGTGGCCGGATATTGTTCACCGGCAGAATCGCGGGCCTGGTGATTGGACAGGTCGAGGGAATGTGGGACGTCGCCGCGATCATGGAATATCCATCGCGCGCGGCGTTCCAGAGAATCGTGACGCTGCCGGAAGTGGCGGAGATCAGCGTCCATCGCGAGGCCGGACTCGAGGGTCAGCTGCTAATCATGACGGAAAGCATGTAAGCTGCTCAGCCCGGTCGAATCGCGGTCAGAGAGCGCCCATCTGCTTCAGAGTCTTCTCGGCTTCGGATGCGATGGTGGGATTTTTGGCGCTGTCGCCGAGCGCAATCTTCAAGTACTTGAGCGCGTCGTCGCGTTGGTCGGTCTTCTGCGCGAGGATCTCTCCCATTCTGAGCGCGGCGAACGTGTTCTTGGGATCGATCTCGTACGCCTTGCGATAGTAGACGAGTGCGTCGTCGGTCTTCGCCGGCGAGAACGACATGTACGCCTCGCCGATATTCAGGTAGGCGCTGACCTGGTTGGGCTGATACTTGATGAGCTTCTGATAAACCTTGACCACGTTGGTGAAGTCAGAGCGCGAGTTGTAGTAGAGGCCGAGATAAATGTACGCGTCGTCGAGAGTGGGATCGATGTCGGTCGCCTGCCAGAGCAGCTTTACGGCGGCGTCGCTGTCGGACATCTTGATGGCGGCGTCGACGAGTGCGCGGGCCTTGACCGAATTGGCGTCCTGTGCGCGAGCGGAAAAAGCAAAAGACGCGAGCGCAATTATCAGAGCGGCGGCGACGGTCAGTGGTTTCAGCGCGGTTCGATCTCGCATGGCTTCAGGTCGTGCACAGGATCTGTATTCTAAATGGTGGCATGAAAGGCGGGCGCTGCAAAGCTATCATACGTGCGCGGCAGCCGAGGGTTTCGAGATGAGAAACAAAATTCAAGATCGATGAAGACGCATCACTTCACCGCCAATGGGCTCACGCTGAGCTGTCTGGACTACGGCGGCGACGGCAACCCGCCAATGCTGTTTCTGCATGGCGGTTCCGCGCACGCGCATTGGTGGGACTTTGTCGCGCCGGCGTTCGTAGGGAATTTTCACGTGCTCGCGCTCGATCAACGCGGGCATGGTGAAAGCGAATGGGCGCTGGAATGGGCGTACGGCTCGAGGCATTACGTGTCGGACCTGGACCAGGTGATCGATCAATGGGGTTTCGGCGCGCCGATCCTGGTTGGGCACTCGATGGGAGCGCATAACGTGCTCGCATACGCGGCGGAGCACTGCGACAAATTGCGCGCGATCGTCGCGCTCGATCCGCCGCCGGACTATACCGAGCGCGCGGTCGAATTCCTGCAGTCGATCGCGGCAAAGCCGCCGCGCCGTTACGAATCGCTCGATGAGGCGGCGCGAAATTTCAAGGTTCTGCCGCGCGAGACGCTCGCGAAAAAAGAAATCCTCGAGCACGTCGCGCGCCACAGCTTCAAACGGCACGACGACGGCGCCTGGATGCACAAGCTGGATCGACGCACGATGATTCGCGAGCCGTCGCGAGTGTGGAAGTCGTTGCATCGCATCGCATGCCCCGCGCTGATCGTGAGAATTACCAGGAGTCCGCTGCTGGATCGCGAAGTCGCAGCGAAAATGGTCGCGCAGTTGGCGAACGGGCGGCTGGCGGAAATCGATGACTCGTATCATCACGTGATGCTGGACAATCCCACGGCGCTGATCGAAGTGATCCGAAATTTCGTTGTCGATCTGAAATGACCGCGCCGCACAGCCATCTGCTCGAGGGCACTCCGCGCCTGCATTATCTGGAATGGAATGATCGCGGGCCGCGCACAATTGTCCTGCTGCATGGCAACTCGGCGAATGGGTGGTGGTGGGAACCGGTCGCGCGCGTAATTGCGCCGGAGTATCGGCTACTCGCGCTCGATCAGCGCGGACATGGCGACAGCGAATGGGTGCGGCCGGCGGCGTATTCGCCGAGCGACTACGCAAATGACATCGCGAGGTTCATCGCACACGTGGCCGCAAATGCGGAAAAACCTGTGGTCGTCGGTCACAGCATGGGCGGCCTGAACGTGCTGTTGTTTGCGCGGAATCATCCGGAAAGCGCTCGCGGTGCGATGGCGCTCGACGTCGCAGTCACGTCGAGCCGCGGACGGGACCGATATCTGAAGCGGCTCAAAGGACTGCCGTTGGTGACGTATCCCGATCTTGCAACGGCTAAGGCGCGCTTTCGGCTGATGCCGAACGAGGGCGGAATCCCGGACGAAGTGTTGCGTGAAATTGCGGAAAGAAGTTTGGCACGCACCGATGAGGGGCGGTGGACACTCAAGTTCGATCGCGAGAGTTTTCTCGGCGGCGACGGGCTCGCGGTCCTCGAGACGATCAAGGAAATCACGATTCCGACGATGCTGGTGCGCGCCGAGCATAGCCGTATCATGACGGCGGAGGGGGCGGAGCAGGCGCGCGCGTCGAATCCGCTGGCGCGGCTGGTGACGATTGCCGACGCGCACCATCACGTGATCCTCGAGAAGCCGGAAGAGGTCGCGCGCGTGATCGAAGATTTCGCCGCGAGCCTGCAGCGCTAGAGTTCGCGTTCCATCAGGCGGTGCGCGATGCCGGCCTCGTCGAAGATGCCGCCGCGCGCGCTGAATCCTTCCTTTAGATAGAAGCCTTCAGCAGTAAGTTGCGCGTGCAAAATTGCTTTGTGGAATCCTCGTGTGCGCGCGCGGTCGATCAGGAAGCGCAGGATGGCGGCGCCGACGCCGGTGTTTCGAAATTCCCGCATGACGGCCATTCGGCCGATCTTCACTTCGTTCGCGCCATGCTCAACCATTCGCCCGCATCCGATGGCAACGCCGTGGAGCATCGCCAGCGCGTGAAACGCATGCGCGTCGTCGGAGTCCATTTCGATTTCTTCGGGCACGTTCTGTTCTTCGATAAAGACGCGGCGGCGAATCGCGTGGGCACGCTGAATATCAGCGGGTGACTCGATCGCAATTACTTTGAGGCGCGAGGATTCATACACTAGCGATTGACTAGCGCGCGATGGGCGAAGCGTCAAATCCACTTCGAGCGGAAAGCTGGGCTGTGCTACGCTCCGGGTCATCGAGGAGATCGCGATGCCGCAATTGTCCGAGACAGTATTCGCGCCCGAACTGGACGGCGGGCAATGGATTCAGCATGGCCCGGTGAGCCTCAAGGCGTTGCGCGAGAAGGCGGTGGTGCTGGTCGATTTCTGGGACTACACCTGCATCAATTGCATCCGGACGCTTCCGTACGTGGTGGCGTGGAACACCAGATACGCCCAGAGCGGGTTGGTGGTGGTCGGCGTGCACGCGCCGGAGTTTTCTTTCGCGCGCGAGGGGTCGCATGTGGCGGAAGCGGCGGCGCGATTCGGCCTCGAATACCCAATCGTGCTCGACAACGAGTACGCAATCTGGCGTGCGTACTCGAATCGCTTCTGGCCTGCCAAGTATCTCGTCGATGCGAAGGGCCGGATTCGCTACTACCATTTCGGCGAAGGAGCGTATCGAGAAACCGAAGTAGCTATACAGGAATTGCTACGCGAGCTGAATCCGGGCGCGAGTCTGCCGCCGCCGATGGAGCCGGTGCGCGACAGCGACCGTCCCGGCGCGGTCTGTTACCGCGTGACGCCGGAGTTGTATCTCGGCCATGCGCGCGGCCAGTTCGGAAATTTCGAGGGCGTCGTTCGCGATCGGTCGCATGACTATCGCGATGTTGGCCCGCACGTCGAAGGCATGACTTATCTCGCCGGAAGATGGCGCGTGGAGCAGGAGAGCGCGCGCAGCGAGGCGCCAGGCGCGGCGATTTCGCTCAGGTACACGGCGAAGGACCTGAACCTGGTGATGGGGCCGGCGGCCGGCGCGTGCGTCCGCACGGAAGTCACGCTCGAAGGCGGGCAACGGCCGGGCGACGACGTGAAGTTCGAGGGCGAGCGCGCGTTTATCATCGCGGACCGGCCGCGGATGTACAGTGTCGTCGCGAATGAGGCGGTGATTTCAGGCGCAGTGACTATTCGAGCCGAGTCGGCAGGGTTGGCCGCCTACGCATTCACTTTCATTTCGTGCGTAGTCAGTTAAAGCCGACTGACTAATCGACTATTGTGCGGGAGGGCGAATTCCCGATGACAAAGGCGGACGAGAGAGCGAGCGACGAGCAGATTCGCGAAGCCGCAACGGTCATCCTGGCGGCGCGATATGCGATCGCGCTGACCGGCGCGGGCATGTCAGTCGAAAGTGGAATCCCGCCTTTTCGCGGACCGGGCGGGCTGTGGACCAAGTACGGCGAACCGCCGATGAATGGGTTTCAGCGCTTCATGGCAGACCCCAAAAAAGCGTGGGAAGAGCGGCTCAGCAAGCGCAACGACGAATTGTTCAAACCGCTGACGATTGCCAAGCCGAACCCGGGCCATCTCGCGCTGGTGGAATTGGAGCGATTGGAAGTGCTGCGCTTCGTGATCACGCAGAACGTCGATGACCTGCATCGGCAGGCCGGGCAGCAGGCGCTCGCGGAAATTCATGGCAACTGGACTTTGATTCGATGTCTCGATTGCAGGACGCGCTTTCACGGCGACGCGATCAGCCTCGAAGAAGCTGCCGCCATCCTGTCCCCGATGCCGGGGCCTGTTGAAGTCACACGGTTTCGTTTGGCGAGCCGATTCCGATCGACGTGCTGAACATGTGCGCGGAGCATTCGGCTAAGGCAGACCTGGTGATCGTCGCGGGAACCTCGGCGACGGTCTATCCGGCGGCAGGATTCGCGCTCGAAGTGAAAGAGCGCGGCGGAATATTGGTCGAAGTCAATCTCTACGACTCGGAGATCACGCAGATCTGCGACGTCAGCTTGCGCGGCGGATCGGCGGAAGTGCTGCCGCGCCTGGTGAAGGCGGTTGGGGAGATGAGAAGAGCGGCGCTGTCGTCGGAAAACAAAGAGAAGAACTTAATTGGATGTGAAACCCGCCGTGGGTTTCACACTTCCTTGGGCACGGGTGACCCCTGCACCCGGTACCAAGAGAATCGGCACCGCTGCGGGATGCGGGACTTCGTCCCTGTTAGAAGGGGTTGAGGGGAGTGCGTCGAGCCCAGGAAGCGCTGGCTTGGATGTAGTCGTCGGAGGGTTTCGATGGCGGTTTCGGAGAACCCGGGTGCTGGTGAAGTAGGAACATCTGGTCGGTGCCGTCGAGCGAGGTTGGGTTGCTTGTTGCCACGATGTCGAAACGGGCGCGCTTCGCGGCGGGAAGCGCGTTGAAGAGAGTGCTCCAGGCGATCAAGTACTCCGGCATATCGGGATCCTTCTGCGAGACGATCGGAATTGTGCGGCGGCTGTAAAAGGCGACGTCGTAGTTGAGCGCGCCCAGGTAGCCGACCGGTCTGTCGGCTACGATTTTCATGGCATGGTTGGTGAAATCCCTCAGCGAGAGGGTGTTGGCGATGGCCGGCACCACCACGACGTTGACTGCAACCGTGATGAAAACCATCGCGGCCGCGATCGCGAGCACCATTCGTTCGACCAGCGGCCGGGTGACCAGCAGCCGCACGCCGAGTACGACGACCGCAAGCGGCATCGCAAGCGCGAGCATCCAATGCTCGCCCACCGTCGCGGTCAAGACCTGCGGGAAGGCGGATGCGCCAATATTCGCCGCTAGGAGTAGATCCGCGAAGTCAGTTGGCCTCACGACGAGCATCGCGAGCGCAACCAGGCTCGCGCTGCCGAGCAGCAGCATCGCGAAGCCGGACAATCGCGCGATCCAGCGGACGCAGGCGCGCGCCGGCTCTGGACGCACTACTGTCTGTCGGATGTAGATCGCAACCAGGGTGGCGAAAGCTGGATACATGCAGAGCAGGTACACGCCGCGCTTGCTTTGCGGGAGGTTGAAAAAGATCAACACCGTGGCGAACCAGACGAGAATATATTTGAAGCGAGGATCGAGCACGCGTGGCGCGCGCGCGGCCTCGATGCCGACGATTGGCAGCAAGATCGTCCACGGCAGAAATCCGGCGAATAGAGCCAGCTCCATGTAGTAGAAAGGATGGATGTGCCCCTCGTGGAAATCGCTGCCGCCGGCGAAGCGGAGCAAGTTCTCGGTGAGGATTTGCTTGCGGAAAAATTCCGGCCCGCCTTCGATTAGCGCAGCCAGATACCATCCCCCGGCGAGCGCCAGCACGACCACCGCGCCCCGCACGAGGCTCATCTCGCGGAGTAAGGTCCATCGCTTTTCCGCGATGATCCAAATCAAAGCGACGAGGCCGGGAAGAATCAAGCCGATGGGGCCCTTGGTCAATACGGCGAGCGCGATGGCGACGTATAGGAGCATCCTGCGCCGTGTCAGCCCTTCAGCCATGAGAATGAATTCGAAAAACGCGACCTCCATGAAAAACGTCAGCGTCATGTCGACGCGGGCGCCGGTCCCGGCTTGCAGGTACTGAAAGGTTGTCGCGAGGATGAGCGCGGCGACGAGAGCGGTCACGTTGTCGAACAGGCGGCGCACATAGAAGTAGCAAACGATCACGCCCGCGATAGCGAGGCCGGCTGACGGCAGACGCACGGAGAATTCTGTAACACCGCCGGTGGCGAGCGAGATTAGCGCCGCCATCCAGTGCATCAGCAGTGGCTTGGATGGAATTTCGACGCCGGCGCGCTGAGGCAAAATCACGCCACCGCCGTGAACGATGTCGAAAACGGTGACGGCCTCGCGCGGTTCGCCCTTAGTGTAGAGCGGATAGCCGCCGAGATTTACGAGATAGAGAGCGACGCCGACGATCAGCAGGATCGGCCATGCGTGACGCGGCTCGGCGAGAAACTGGAGCCAATGAGGAGGCTCTGGATCGCGGGTCGCGTCGTACGCGGGCGGGAAAGCAGTCTCCGAAGCGGCGCCCGTAGTCTGTGCGGGAAGTTTCAAGTGGGAATGGGTCGGGAAAACCTAACCCCTAACCCCTTCCCTTGAAGGAAGGGGAACAATCGCGGAAAGGACCGGAGCGGAGAGGCGGAAAGCTAATACTCGGTTTTGACGCGGGCGCGGCCCATATCGTCGTAGATGTAGACGTCGGCGGGATTTTCGTCGCGCGTTTTCTTGTGCGAGCCGTCGCAAAAGGGTTTGTTCTTCGACAGTCCGCATGCGCAGATGTAGATTGGCAGCTCGGTGCCTTCCGGGACTTCGTAGGGCGCGTTCTTTTCGTGTCTGATAATTCGGGCCATGAAAGATTTCCTCTCGTTGGATTTCTATTCTCGTGCGCGCGCGGTTCGGAAGGCGGCACCTGTGGGTCACTTAAGTCCACGCGGCTCGCAGAGTCAATGGAATTCAGATGAGGGGTTCGTGGATTGCTTCGGCGGCTTCCGACGCGGGTTGCTTGCGATGCGGATCTGCGCCGAGAACGAGCGCCAGCACCCCGCCGACTGAAATCAGGATGCCGACGACCTCGCGAGCAGTCGCGCGCTCGCCGAGAAACATCACGGCAAACAAAATCGAAAGTATCGGGATGCCGGGCACCACGAGCGCCGTCGTCCACGCCAGGGACAGCCGGTTGATGGCGCCGTACCAGGTGAGCCCGCTCAGAAAATAGATGAAGAAGCCGGTCACGATCATCACGCCGAGCGAAGTTGGATCGGGGAGTTGCCCGAGCGAGTCGCGGCGGAACAACAAGAGCATCGCCGTCAGCACGAGCGCCGCGTAAAAGAACCGGCCGCCCGTCATCGAGATCGGCGTCAACGGAGGCATCAGCTTCAGACCCATCACGTGCGACGCCTGCCAGAACAGCGGAGTCGTGAAGATGATGGCCGAGGCCCATAGCGGTGAAAAAGAGCCGCCGCCGGCGAACACCGAGCCGATGCCAACGAGGATTGTGGCGGTCGCGAGCATTTGACGTCCGGACGGACGCTCGCCGACGAACACCGTCGAGAGAATCAGCGAATAGACCGGCTCGGTTTGCAGGAGCAGCACGCCCGCGACCGCACCGATGCGGGTGAGTCCGTAGGTGAGCGTGAGGCTCGTCATCACCGTCCCCGCCATCGCGACCATGAACAAGCGGCCGCGGTAACGTGGATCCACGATCAAGCTCAATTCGCCGGTGTGCCAGAGCAGCGGAATCGTGCATAGCGTCGCGAACACGACCGCTCCCGTGCAGAAGAGCAGGGGATCGAGATGTACCGCGCCCCATCGCGTGATAACGGGCTGACCCGCGCCGATGATCGTGTTGATGATGCATAGCGTGAAGCCGACCTGAAAGGCGCGCGCGCGCCGGGCCGCCGCCGCGTTGGCGACGGGAGACATCGAGCCCGCCGAGGTTTCAGTGGGCATCGATTACGCCCGCGCCAGGGCGACGACGACGACAATCACGGCGAGCACGATTCGATAAATCGCGAACGACCGGTAGGTGTGGGTTCGTACGAAGCTCAACAGGCCGACGATCGCGAGCAGACCGAAGACCGCGGAGGCCGTGAAGCCCCAATCAAGCTGTGGTGTCAGCCCGGCGTGAAAGGCCTTGTGGGCTTCGAGCAGGCCGGCGCCGGCGATGATCGGCGTCGCCATCAGGAAGGAAAAATTGGCGGCGTCGGCGCGTTCGATGCCGAGGAAGCGGGCCGTGGTGATCGTGGCGCCGGAGCGGGAGACACCGGGGATGATCGCGAGCGCCTGGCTGAGACCTATCAGGAGCGCGTCGAGGAATGAGAGGTCATTCATTTTGCGGTTTTTCAATCCAAACCAGTCGGCGGCCCACAAAAAAAGCCCAAGGATCGCCATGGTGGTGGCTATGAGGAGCGGCGAGCGGAAGACGGTCTCGGCCTGCTTCTCGAGCAGGACGCCGATGATGGCGCCGGGAATCGACGCGACCATCAACAGAAATAGCAGGCGGCGTTGGACACGGTTGCCGTTGGCGAGCGACAAGGCCATTTCGAGCCATTCGCGCCAGTAGAAAACCAGGAGCGCCAAAAGTGTCCCAAGGTGAAGCACCACATCGAATGCAAGTCCCGGGTCCTCCTGCCATCGCAACAGCCATGGAACGAGGATAAGATGAGCCGAACTGGAGACCGGCAGAAACTCGGTCAAACCCTGAACTATTCCGAGGATGATAGCCTGATATACAGAAAACATAATATTTCCAGGTACTTAGGAGAGTACCGCACGTTTCGTACGTAGATGTGCCGGTCGTGACCCTTGACTACGAAACTCACAGATAGCTGAATACATGTCGAAGTTGCTCCTTGACCGGCTCGCCACTTGGTTTAGAATTGGTTCGGTGTTAGGAAGAGCAGTCGAGAGTAGCAGGAGGCTCCAATGCCTATGAATCGAGTTGCCAGAGGCAAGGTGATTCCGTTGCGCGAGGTAAGCGTAATCGAGTCGGACGGATCGGCCGACCAGTCTGCCGCGTGGGACAACATCAACCCCGGCGAACCGCGTCCCTTTCCGGTTGTTTCAACATTGCCACGTTTGCCGGTGATGATCCCCGACGAGATCCTCGATTACTATGGATGGGTTTTCTGCCAAGGCGGATTTCTCAATCTCCAGATGACGTTCGAGCAATTCCTGGCCGTGGTCGCTGCGATAAGCCCGGCGGGACTGAGCCCCGAATACGACGCGAGCGAGGCATCGTACCCTAACGACTGATCCTCTGCGATAGCGCGAGAGGATCGCTTCGATGCCCGCTCGGGCGAACTTCGAGCGGGCATCGATTTTTTGTCGAGTGTTTTTTCACGATTTGATATTCCCGAGCCGGCCTGGACGTGCCTCGGTTCTGTTCAGTTGTCAGACGGGGCTTCCTTTCCGGCTTCGGGTTTCGGTGCGCTCAACAAGGTGTTCCTGACCCAAACGCTGGGCAGGTTGGCGGCGTCGGTGGGCGATTTGAGGCCGTTGTCTTGCGCGATTTGCCGCCAATTGTCCTCGTTGCCGGTCGCCCGTTTGGCGAGGTCCTTCAGGTTCTCGTTGGGCAGGAGCGCGTAGTTGACGCCGCCCTCTTTCGGCGTACCGCCGGACGGTGGGAATTGAGTGGCGAGTGCGTCAATTTTACCGAACAGGTTCAGGCGGGTGCTGGCATTGTACTTGGCGATGTCCGCGTCGGGGATGTCTTCGACGCGGACGTTGACGACTATTCGCGAGCTGCGGCTGCCTAGCGGCACGGCTTCGATCTCATAGCGATACTGCGGATGCACCCCGACGAGACTTCCGAGCACGCCACCGCCGGTGTCGGCGTCCTTCCACAGCGTGACGAGTTTGTCGTCGGGCTTGACCTCGAACAGGACGCCCTCGCCGCGCAGCACGTCCTGGGTCAGAAGAAACGAATCATGGGCGCTGTATGGGAGGTCGTGCTGCTCGCCCTCGGCGGCATCGGTGCCACCGCCAGCGACGCGGTTGGCTATATATGGAGCCATGCATCCCGCGACGAGCAGTGTCGAGAAGACGATCGCGATTTTTCGAAATTGCCGAAACACAATCCGCACCGCACTCATCCCGGACGTAAAGGAACCACGAAGAGTTTCATGCGCGCAAGATGAACCGCCGTACCCCCTCGCATGCGATTGAGATTGCACGGCAGCCCCGCAGACGCTAATCAAATATACCCTTATGACGGACGCAGAAAACAAATCGCCGCGGCACGTGATGGCCGTGGTCGGGGCCGCGACGGCCGGCTCGGAAATCGCGCGAATCCTCGCCGATCGCGGCGCGCTGGTGATCGTGTTCGAGCAGAATCCGCGTCCCTATGGAAAAATCGAAGACGGGTTGCCGCGATGGCACGTCAAGCAGCGCAAGGACGAGTACCAGGAAATCAACAAGCGCCTTGACCATCCCAACATCGAATTCGTGCCGATGACCCGGATGGGCCGCGAGCTCGATTTCGAAGACCTGCGAACCAACTGGGGACTCAGCGGAATCGTCCTGACCCATGGCGCGTGGCGCGATCGCGCGTTTCCGGTCGAGGGTGCCGACCAGTTCATCGATCGCGGCCTCGTCTATCAGAACAAGCTGATTTATTGGTTCAATCACTACCTTGAAAAGAACTACGACGGCCCGCGCTACCAGCTGACCCCGGGAGCGATCGTTGTCGGCGGCGGGCTCGCGTCGATCGACGTGGTCAAAGTCCTGCAAATCGAGATGACCCTTGCGGCGCTGAAGGCGCGCGGCATCGCGGGCGACATGCTCGCGCTCGAGCGCGAAGGAATCGAGCCGGTGCTCAATGCGAGCGGGCTCAAGTACGGCGATCTCGGCGTCGCGCCGTGTAAGTTGTACTACCGCCGCCGCGTGCTCGACATGCCGTTGTCGGACATTCCGCCTGACGCGCCGCCCAAGCGTGCCGACGCGCTCAGGCAGGCGCGCGCGAAGATCCTTGACAAGGCGCAGCGCAAGTTTTTGTTCGAGTTCCAGGAACTGCGCGCGCCAAGCGGTGTGACCGTCGAGAACGGCGCGATGGTCGGAGTGAACTTCAGTCGCACCGAAGTCGCGGACGGACAAGTGCGAATCGTGCAGGAGGGAGTCGAGTCCGCGCGCGCACCGCTGACGATCAGTTCGATCGGCAGCATCCCGGAGCCGATTCCCGGCATTGCGCAGAAGGGCGAGGTTTATACCTACGTCGATCAGAAGATCGGCCTGCTGATGGAGGGCGCGACGGCTGTGTTCGCGGCCGGCAACGTGCTCACCGGCAAGGGCAATATCAAGGACTCGCTGGACAGCGGAACCGAGATAGGAACGCGAGTCGCCGAGGCGTACCTGGGCTTGTCGGACGAGGAACTGAAGATTGCGGAGGGCGCGCGCAAGGATGCAGCCGCTTCAGGCGAGAAGATCGCGGGCGCGCTCACAGCGCGACCAGAGATCGCGCCGGAGCACGTCGCGAGACTGCTCGGACACGTCCGCAAACGCCAGCTCTCAGTCGGCTACGACGGCAACTATCGCGCCTGGATCGCCAAAGTAACGCCCCCCGACTTGCACTAGGATTTTCGCGCCGCCGCCTCTCTCGCGCGACCAGTTCATGACTATGAGAAGGGCCGCCTCCCGCTTGTTTTTTGTGTCATCCTGACCGAAGTGAGCAACGCGAGCGCAGTGGAGGATCTCGGACAGCTTCGCGTCAGCGAAGCCGGTACCGGTTTCGAGTCGCTGCGCCGCCGCCTTCGCGCGACCGGTTTCCCTTCCCACAGTGGGAAGGGGTTAGGGGTTAGGTTTGCTAATCGCGGTCGCGATGTTCGCTGCGCCCGCGTTCAGGGGGATGCCCTTTTCAGCCTGACCCCCACGCGCTGGACGTGCTATTCATTGAGTATGGACACGCCACGACACTCAACCCCCGCCCCGACCCGGTTAGCAGCTAGATGCTCCTCCTGAAAACTATTTTTGACGGAACGAAACTACCCTTAGTGGTATGCCCGTCGCCGAACCACAACTAATAGTATGCTTTGCTATTTTCCGCCCGATCGAACATTCACAATTTGGGTCCATATCTGCCCCAGAAGGGCGGATAGCGACGAGGGATGGGTAAGCAATTGGCGAAATCGACTTTGCTCTTCAAGGCCCTGACCTTCGCCGCTCACAAGCATCGGCTTCAGACTCGCAAAGGCAAAGAGCCGATTCCCTATATCAATCACCCAATCGCGGTGGCGAACTTGCTGGTGAACGTCGGCAAAGTCACCGATACCGCGACGATCCTCGCCGCAATTCTTCACGACACGGTCGAAGACACGGCCACGACTTTGCGCGAGCTCGAACACGAGTTCGGCTCCGCAGTTTCAAAATTGGTCGCCGAAGTCTCGGACGACAAGAATCTAGCCAGCGAACAACGCAAGCGGCTTCAGATAGAGCATGCGTCAACTCTTTCCCGCCGCGCGCGACTGATCAAACTTGCGGACAAGACCTGCAATCTGAGAGATGTAGTCGGCGATCCGCCCAAAGGATGGTCCTTGCAACGAAAACGGGAATACTTCGATTGGGCCAAGTGTGTCGTCGAAAAAGTTCGCGGAACCAACGCGGCGCTCGAGCATGCATTCGACGCGGCGCTTTCAAAACGGCCTTGAGAGAATCTCAGTGCATGCTTTTTTCGAGTTTTGCCTCGTCGGACTCGCAACGGTAGGCTCATCCGAATGACGGCAACGGAGGTGCGGTGTGGACGAACTCAAGCGAACTGACCCGGAAATTTACCAGCTCATCAAGGATGAAGAGCGCTACGAAGTCGATTCGGTCCGGCTGATCGCGTCGGAGAACTACGTTTCGAAGGCGGTGCTCGAAGCGGCCGGATCGATTCTCACCAACAAGTATTCCGAAGGCTACCCGGGACGGCGCTACTACGAGGGTCAACGCAACGTCGATCAGATCGAAACGCTAGCCGTCGAGCGCGCCAAGGCGCTGTTCAAAGTCGACCACGCAAACGTCCAGCCGTACTCGGGCTCGCCCGCAAACCTCGCGATCTATTACGCTCTGGCAAAGCCCGGCGAGAAGTTGATGGGACTGGCGCTGCCGCATGGCGGCCACCTAAGCCACGGCTGGGGCGTGACGCTTTCGGGCACCTTGTACACCGCGGTTCCGTACGAGGTCGATCGCGAGACTCATCGAATCGACTACGAAGCGATGCGCGCGCTGGCGCGCAAGGAGCGCCCGCGGATCATAATCGCCGGAACGACCGCGTATCCGCGGCAACTCGATTTCAAGATCTTCGCCGACGTGGCCAAGGAAGTCGGCGCTTATCTGCTCGCGGACATTTCGCACATCTCGGGCTTGATCGTCGGCGGGGTGCATCCTGATCCCTCTCCTTATGCCGACGTAATGATGACCACCACGCACAAGACGCTGCGCGGTCCGCGCGGCGCGATGATTCTTTGCCGGCAGGAACTCGCCGAACAGATCGATCGCTCGGTGTTTCCGGGTCTTCAGGGCGGCCCGCACAACCACACCACGGCGGGAATCAGCGTGGCGCTCAAGGAGGCGGCGACCCCCGAGTTCAAGCAATATGCTGCGAACGTCGTGCGCAATGCCAAGGCGCTCGCGGACGAGTTGCTCGCTTGCGGATTTACCCTGGTCTCAGGCGGCACCGACACCCATCTGATCCTGATCGATCTGCAGACCAAGAAAGTGATCGGGCGCAAAGCGGCCAAGGCGCTCGATTCGGCGGGGATCGTTTGCAATTTCAACACGGTTCCTTATGACCCACGCCGCCCGTTCAGTCCGAGCGGAATTAGGATCGGCACGGCGGCGGTGACCTCGCGCGGAATGGGCGAAGCGGAAATGCGGCAGATCGCGAAATTCATTGACGAAGCGATCGCGCACGCCGGTGACGAGACGGCATTGAAGCGCATCGCGGCCGCTGTCACAGAGATGTGCCGACAATTCCCCGCGCCAGGTATCTCGGTCACCTAGATGACGGCGGCGAGCACGTGTTATCACTGGGTGCAGGGGTCACCCCTGCCATGACAAAAATAAAAGTCGAACGCGGTCTTAACCTCGGAACACCGTACACGCCTGACATGCAAGACGGCGGCAAGCGGCCCGAGCCGACCTGGAGCACGATTCGCGACCAGGTCCGCGACGCCGATTCGCTCGGCTACGACACCATCCTCGCGGTCGAAACGCAGCACGACCCGTATCTGGAGCTCGCGATCGCTTCGCAGGAGCCATCCAAGATCGAACTTGCGACCGGCATCGCGCTCGCCTTCACGAAGAGTCCGGTCGCGACCGCGTATACCGCGTGGGATTTGCAGCGCATGAGCGGCGGCCGGCTGAACCTCGGACTTGGGTCGCAGGTCAAAGGCCACGTGATGCGACGCTTCGGAATGCCGTGGTCGAAGCCCGCGCAGCGGATGAAAGATTACGTCGGCGCGATGCGCGCGTGTTGGCGAACCTGGCAGACTCGCGAGCCGTTCGACTTCCAGAGCGAGCACTACAATCTCTCGCTGATGACGCCGAACTTCGCGCCTCCGCCCGTCGCGAATCCGCATATCCCGGTGCTGATCGCGGCGGTGCAGGAGCGGATGCTGCAAGTCGCGGGTGAAGTGTGCGACGGTGTGCGCCTGCACGGAATCGTCACGCGGAAATATCTCGACCAGATCGCTTTCCCGAATCTGAAAAAAGGCTTCGACAAGTCGGGTCGGCCGGCCGCCGAATGGAGCGAATTTCAAATCGGAGGCGGCGGCTTTCTCTGTGCCGCAAAAGACCAGGACTCGCTCGCTCGCGCCGTCAGCGGAATGAAATCCACGATCGCGTTTTACGGATCGACTCGCTCATATCGTTCCAGCTTCGAAATCGACGGATGGGGCGACGCGGCCGACTATCTGCACAAACTATCCGTGCAACAGAAATGGCCCGAGATGGCCAAGCTCGTGACGGATGAGATGGTACACGCGTTCGCGGCGGTCGGCACCTACGACGAGATCGCGGGCGTGATTAAGAAACGGTTCGCAGGCGTAAACCGGCTCTCCTTCGACTTGCCCGTGAAGAACGAACACGATCGCAGCGTGCTCAAAGAGATTATCCAGGACCTGCGGCGCTTATAGCCGCGATCAAGCGGGCGGCGGGTTGATGTCGGACCACAGTCGCCGCATCAACTCGATGTGCGTCTCGACGGCCCACAAGGTCTCCGTCGCGGCGCTCTCGGGTATCGCGCGAAAGATCGAACCGGCGCTCGAAGTCGCCGTGATCCTTGTCGACTTTGACGTGAACGCTGAAGAACAGCAGCGCGTCGTCGGAGAGTTTGTAGTGACGGCTGAGTCCGTCGATCACGCGGACGTAGGCGTCGGGGTTGAAGAGCTCGGAACCGAGACTGATTCCGGCCAGCGTGACGTACCACGGTTTCGATTCGGCCAGCCAGTACATCCAATGCATCATCGCGGTTGCGTCGGCGGACATGCTCGCGCCGAGCAGCTCGGCGCGCGGGATTCCGATAGCCTCGCCGAATTCGAGGTAGAGTTCGGGATGCGATCGATTGGCGCCGGAGACGCGGCCCAGTTCTTCTTCGATCAGATTCTCGACGATCGCCTTGCGCGCCGGAAAATCGTCACACTTCGCGTAGATGAGGCCCAGGATGTTGGCATTGTGCGCCTTGTTGCCTATGAAAAGCTGCGTCGCCCAGTGTCGAAGCTGCGCATCCGACAGTTCGCCGCGCTCAATTTTCTCGATGGTAGGATGCGAGCGGAGCGTGCGATTGTTGCGCTCGAGTTTCTCGATCAGGTTTCTGAGCTGGCGCGTTCCTTTTTCAACATCCATGTTTTTAATTTCCTTGTGGCGTAGCAATTCCGGAAGCCGAGGCGCGCTCGGCGGCGAGCTTTTCGGAGATGTCCCGGCGCAGTTCAGACTTTCTGATCTTGCCGACGTTGGTAAGCGGAAACTCGGCCACGATCTCGATTCGTTCGGGCCATTTGAATTGCGCGACGCCGCGCGCCGCGAGAAACTCGCGCATCTCGGCGAGCGCGAACGTCTCACCATCTCGAAGAGACAAATACGCGCACGCCTTCTCGCCGAGAAGGGCGTCGGGCATCGCCACCACCGCGGCGGCGCTGACCGCAGGATGCGCGATGAGGTGCGCTTCGATTTCCTCGGCGCTGATCTTTTCGCCACCGCGATTGATCAGGTCTTTGATTCTTCCCTCGACGACGAGATTTCCGGACGGATCGAGTCGCACCACGTCGCCGGTGCGGTAAAATCCATCGGCGGTGAAGGCTTCACGGTTGCGCTCCGACGCCCGGAAGTAGCCGCGAATCGTATATGGACCGCGACACCATAGTTCGCCGGGTTCGCCAATAGGGACGTCGTTTCCATAGGAGTCGACGATCCGGATCTCGTCGGCTGGCGAGAGTGGACGCCCTTGAGTCGTGAATGCGATTTCGTCGTGCTCGTCGAGGCGCGTGTAGCATAACAATCCCTCGGCCATTCCGAGAACCTGCTGCACGACGACATGAGGGAAGACGCGCTTGAGAGCACGCGCGGTCGGCTCCTGGAGCCGCTGACCGCCGACCGTGATCACTCGCAGCGAGGCGAGCTTGGCGACAGAGGATTGCGGAAGGTCGAGCAGGCAAAGCGCTAGAGTCGGCACGCATGGCAGGTGAGTAATCCGTTCGCGCTCAATTATATCCGCGAGATCCGCCGCCTTGGTTGATTGGCTGAAGACCGTGCGCGCGCCAATGAGTAGCGCACCGAGGAACCCGGGGCACGCGAGCGGAAAATTGTGCGCGGCAGGAAGCGCGATCAGAATGCGCGAATCCGATGTCAGTCCTGTTACGGCGGCGGACGCGCGCGCGTTGTACAAATAGTCGGCGTGAGTGCGCGGTATGAGCTTAGGCATTCCGGTGGTGCCGCCCGAGAGCAGAAACAACGCGACGTCGAATGGATCGCCAGTTGAAGAGCGATTCCAACGCGGTGAGTCGCCACCTTCATGCATCGCGACGCAGCCGGGGGCCGGCGCGGTTGAAAGAATAGATTTGAGAATCGGGAACCGGGCCTTGAGTTCGCGGGCGAGCGCAGCATGATCGAATCCGCGATATTCGGGCGCGATCGCGATCGCCTTCGCGTCGGAGAATGACACGAGGTACTCAAGCTCGGCTTTGCGAAAGGCCGGCAGCGCCATAACCGGAATAGCGCCAATTTCAAGGAACGCGATGGTCATCGTCGCGAATTCGACACAGTTGGGGAGCTCGATGACCACGCGATCGTCGCGCGCGATTCCGTTGCGGGAAAGCAGGTCGGCGAGGCTTTCCGCCTCCGCCAAGAACTCCGAATAGGTGAGGCTTCGCGTCGAATCGCCGACTGCAATCGAATTCGGCCGCTCGAGGGCGACCTTTGCGATTGCTTGAGGGATGGTTTCGCGCCGCCACATTCCCTCGCGAATGTATCGGTCGGCAAAGTCGGAGGGAAAAGGCGAGCATCCTTCGAGCATCGTCGTCGTTGCGCCGGCGCGCGGCCTTACCGGACAGAAAGAGTCGCCGCAATCATGCGGAAACATTCGTCCATGATGCGGCTGCGTTGTTCGTAATCGCGCGCCGGCTCGTACCATGTGTAAAACCAGTTCATTGCGCCGAACAACAATGAGGTGAGGATTCGCGCCTGCTCGCGGTCGAGGCTTTTGTTGCGATGTGCTGCGTATCCTTCGAGCAATCGGCGGCAGATGCGGGAGTACTCGCGCTTGAGGCGCGTGATGTCCGCGGCGTAGCGGCCAGTCAGCGAATCAGCTTCGCGCACCAGCACTTTCATCTCGGCGAGATTGCTCATGTGGTATTCGAGATGACTGCGGATAAATAGACGCAAGCGCTCCTCGGGATCGTTGCTCTCTGACATTCGCGATTCGGCGAGCGCGACGAGTTGTTCGAACGCGCGCCGCGAGATGAGATAAAGAATCTCTTCCTTGTTGCGGAGGTAGTAATAGATGCGGGGAAAAGAAATTCGCGCGCGCGCCGCGATGTCGCGAATCGACGCGAGGCCGAAACTCTTTTCAGCGAAGACCGCGGCAGCCGATCGCAGAATGTGATCGATGTTTGCGTCGTAGCGCTCGTCGGGCGCCATCGCGCGCGCGACCGGCTTGATTCGCGCGACCCGCTTCGATGCTTCCTCAAGAATCGCTTTTTTCAAGCCATCACCCTAGCTGAAACGGCGGCCGGTCGCCGGATCGGGGATCGGAATATCGAGCTTGGTCAGCAGATTGTTGACCTCTTCGGTAAACTCATCGCGCATCTGCTCGTTGCTGCGGCGACGCAGGCCCCATCGAACGTAATCGAACTGCCGCTTCGATCCTGAGTTTCCGAACATATCGAGCCCAGCGGGGTACCACTTTGCAAGATGTTTGATCAGCAGGTCGCGCCCGCGATCTCCTTCACGCTGCAAATACCTGCGAATGAGCCGGTAGCCGAAGGCGGCGTGGCCGAGCTCTTCTTTGTGAACGCGCTCCGCGATTCGCGCGAGCGGTTCATAGCTGCATCCGACCCACTCGAATCCCATGTGGGCACCCTGGCGGTCGGCGAAGAAGCTGAACAGGCCATATTCGAGCCAGTCCATGGCCTGGTCGCGCATTTCAAAAATGTAGATAGGCATCGGCGACGTCATGAACTTGCTGTCCACAGTGACGCCGAGGTCTTCGAGCAGCTTCATCCAGTAACTTGCGTGGCGAACTTCATCGGACCAGAACGCCGCGTACTCGGCCTTGTCCTCGGCGGTGGGAGCTAGCGCGAGTGGCTTCAGGAGCGTGCGTTCGGGCGCGAGCATGTATTCCGACTCGATGCGCGACTGGATCGATAGCATGCGGATTAGAAGATCCTTGTAGTCGGCGGGAAGGCCCTCGGGCCCGTTGAAGCGAATATCGGGTGCAGAGGCAGGGTTGCTCATCGATCGTGAGTCCTCATAGAGGTTGTTGTTCTGAACGATAGTTCAGAAACCGGATCAATATCAACCCGCCATCGTCAGACCGCCGCTCACGCTCAGGACCTGGCCTGTAACGAAATCCGAATCCGAAGAAGCGAAGAACGCAACCGCGCTCGCCAGGTCGGCCGGTTGCCCGAGCCGGCGAAACGGGATGCCACGCGCCATCGATTCGAGTACTTTCTCTCGCCCGGCCATCGCGCTTTTGAGCAAAGCGGTTTCGGTTGGTCCGGGGCAAACGACGTTGACGTTGATGTGATTTGCCGCGAGCTCGCGCGCGAGTGTTTTGGAGAACCCGATGATGGCAGCCTTACATCCCGCGTAAACCGCCTCGCCACTCGAGCCGACGCGGGCCGCGTCGGAGGAGATCGACACGATTTTACCGGTGCCCCGGGATTGCATCCGCGGCGCGACGGCTTTGCAGCAATTGAGCACGCCGCGAAAGTCGATCGCGATCACTTTATCCCAAAACTCGGGAGTGGACTCGACGAACGGCATGAGGACGTCCCATCCGGCGTTGTTCACCAGGATGTCGACGGGCCCCAATTCCCGCTCGACGCGATCGGCCGCTTCGATAGCGTCGTCAAGTTTGGTGACGTCGAGCGCAATAGCGATCGCGTTCGCGCCGCGGGCACGAATTTCCGCGGCGGCCTGTGCGGCGGAATCGAACTGGATATCCGCGAGCGCCACCTTGGCGCCTTCGTCTGCGAGCCGCGAAGCGATCGCGCGCCCGATTCCCTGGGCGGCGCCGGTTACGATTGCGACTTTGCCTGTCAGCCGGCTCACGATGCAAACCCTAGCTGGCGATCCAGCCGCCGTCGATGATGAATGGCGCTCCGGTGGCGAAGGGAGCTTCGTCGCTGGCGAGGAACAGCGCGGTGTGCGCGATTTCGTCCGCGGTGCCGACGCGACCCAGCACTGAGCTGCGTTGGATGAATTTCGGCTGCAGTCCGTCGGGTCCGGTGATTCGATCGACCATCGGAGTGTGAATGACTCCCGGGCAGATGCAGTTGACGCGAACGTTGTAGCGGCCGTACTCGAGCGCCGCGACGCGCGTCAGCGAAATCACGCCGGCCTTGGCCGCGCAGTATGCGGACGCGCCCTTGAGCCCGACGATTCCCGCGACCGACGCAGTGTTGATGACCGCACCGCCGCCGCGCTCGACGATCCTGGGTAACCCGTATTTCATTCCGAGCCATACGCCGCGCAGGTTGATAGCTATCACGCGGTCGAACGCATCTTCGCCGAGCTGCGCGATGAAGCCGGACTCGCCTTCGATGCCGGCATTGTTATAGAGCACGTCGAGTCCACCGAATGCGCGGACCGTTTCTTCGACCATCGCGCGCGCGTCCTTTGAATCGGAGACGTCGGCGCGCAATGAGATGGCCTCGCCACCTGCCGACTTGATCATCCGCGCGGTCTCGGCCGCGGACGATTCGGTTACGTCGATCGCTGCGACCTTAGCGCCTTCGCGCGCAAACAGCATCGATGCCGCGCGCCCCATTCCAGAGCCAGCGCCGGTGATCAGCGCGACTTTTCCCGCAAGTCTCATGGGAGTCTCCCTATAGGCATTGGCCGCGAGACTAGCGCATTTCGGGGCGATGCGGTTAGTTGGATTAGATCACTTTATTTGATGTGAAACCCACCGTGGGTTTCACGCTTCCTTGGGCAGGGGTGACCCCTGCACCCAGTACTAAGAAAGAGAAGATGCGGGACTTTCGTCCCTGTTTGGGGGTTTCAAATGCGGAGCAAGAAATAGCGGACGGAGTCGCGGCCTGGGTGCCGCGACTCCGTCCTTGTGGAAGGGGGAGGTTCCTGGACTACTCGGTCGGGGTTGACTCGTTGCTCGGGCCGCTTTGTGCCCACAGCGCTTTCATCTCGGCGTGAATCGAGTCGAGCTTGGCCTTGGTCGCTGAGATTTGCGCGAGCTGAGCCGGGGTCAGCACGTTGCGGATCGCGATCGCATCTTGAATCTGCTCATTTAGCATCTGATCGTGGAGCTGCGTGATTGTCGTCACCGGGACGGACAAGTCGGTCGCGGCTACCGTGCCGGTCGACGTGTACTTGGCCGCGATTGCTTCCTTGGCGGCTTTGAGCTGCTGCATCTCGGCCTTCCGCGAAGCATGTCGCGCCTTGAAGATCGCATGGATCTGCTCCTTCTGCGCGTCAGTCAAGTTGGCTGTTCTGAGCAACAACGGAAGCGGGACGCCGAGCGCGTCCATGCCGCCATGCATGCCGTGGAAACCGCGATGCCCCATGTGACCGCCCATGCCGCCCGAATTCGATGAAGCGACATGCGCGACCGCAGCGACCAGCAGGATTGCCATAACTACGGGAACGATGCCGCGCGAGAACTTCGAAACCATAAATTACTCCTTGAATGCGAGCGCCACCTTAATTGGCGGCGATTGCTCTATTCTAAATGTACGTTAACCGAAAAAACCGGTTACGCACCCCCACGATCGGCGACGCTTTGTATGCCATTGGCGACTAACTTCGGCGGTTGGCCATCAATCGGTTCGCGTCGGCATAGGTGGTCGCGCCCTCCAGCATCGATTCGTAGTTGCCAGTGGTCAATAAGTCTACGACCGTCTTCTGCAATGACGACATGGCGCCGAGAGTCAGCCGGGTGCCGACGCTCAGTCGCGCGACGCCGAGGCGCTCGAGCTCGTCGGGAGCCGGAATGCCGGGGAACGCGAGCAGGTTGAGTGGGCCGTGGAGGGCGGGGACGATTCGCTCGATATCGGCGCGACGGCTGACGGCCGGGATGAACAGACAGTCGGCGCCGGCGTTGCGGTACGCGTTTGCGCGGCGAACTGCGTGTTCGAAACGCGTATCGGGCTCGCCGATTCCGAGCAGGTACACGTCGGTGCGCGCGTTGATGACGAGGGGGACGTCGCTGGCATCAGCGGCTTCGCGCGCCGCCCGCACGCGCTCGACGGCGACGTCCAAATCGTAGAGGCGCGGAGTGCCGTCGTGAACCTGGTCTTCGAGATTGATTCCGACGGCGCCGGCGTCGATGACGCGGCGAACGGTCTCGGCGACTTCGCGAACGTCGTGGGCAAAGCCGGACTCGATGTCCGCCGAGACAGGAAGCGTTACGACGCGAGCGATGCGCGCGATCGCGGCAATCATCTCGTCGCGCGGCATCGCTTCGCCGTCGGGATAGCCGAGTGAAAAGGCGACGCCGGCGCTGGTGGTCGCGATCGCCCGCGCTCCCGCCTCCTCGATTACGCGCGCGCTCATCGCGTCCCACGCGTTGGGTAGCACCAGGATGCGCGAGCGATCGTGCATCGCTCGAAATGCTTCTGCCTTGGCCCGTTGCGTTTCGCGGTTCATGTTGCCTCCGGATCGTCTGAATACATACAACACCGCATCGGGCTTCGTGTGAAATCGCGCGGTCAAATTCAATGGAAATCGTGCGACGGCGGGACTGCGCCGGGAATCTTGATCTCCTCGAAGCGCCGCGCGCGAATCGCCGTCACGCCGTCAACCTGTTGGAGCACGCCCTCGGCCAGCAGGATCCCGGCGCTGCGCAGCAGCAGGCGGTTTTGCTGGAACAGGTCGGGCGTGACGATCAGGTTGGCGATTCCGGTTTCATCCTCGAGCGTGATGAACAGAAAGCCCTTGGCGGTGCCGGGGCGTTGGCGCACGATCACGACGCCGGCGGTCTTCACCCACGACTGATGCTTGGCGCGCGTGAGATCATCGGCGCTGAGAATTCCGCGCGCGATCAAATCGCCGCGCAGATACGTCATCAGATGTGGCCCGGTGGTGAGCCCGGTCGCGGCGTAGTCCGCCAGCGTCTCATCGATCGGCGTCATCGATGCGAGGGGAACTTCACTATCGCACGGCTTAACGCCCGCTAGCAGGCTCGCGGGATCGCGCTCGACGGCGGCCGCATTCCACATCGCATCGCGGCGCGCCAGGCCGAAGGCGGCGAACGCGCCCGCGTAGGCGAGCGCGTCGATCTCGCGGCGGTTCGGTCCGACGCGCGCGGTAAGATCGGCAATCGAATCGAACTGTCGCCGCGCGCGCTCGCTTTCGATGCGAAGCGCGATTTCCTCGCGCAGGCCTGTGACGTATCGCAGCCCCATCCGCGTTGCGGGGCGCCCATTCACGATTTCGATCGTGCATTTCCAGCCGGAGCGGGTCACATCGATTGGGAGCGCGACGGCGCCGTGACGCGCGGCATCCTTCACCAGCGTCGAGGGATGGTAGAAGCCGAGCGGGTAGCAATTCAGCATCGCGGCAAGAAACGCCGCCGGATGATGGTACTTCAGGTACGCCGAGGCGTACGCGATCAAAGCGAAGCTGGCGGCGTGGGATTCGGGAAAGCCGTACAGCGCGAACGATGTGATCGAGCGCACGATGTCGTCGGCGATATTGCCTTGCAGGCCGTTGCGCAACATCCCGGCGCGCAGCCGCGCTTCGATTTTCTCCATCCGCTCCGCAGAGCGCTTGAATCCCATCGCACGGCGCAGCTCCTCGGCCTCGCCGCCGCTGAAACCCGCCACCGTCATCGCCATTCGCAGCAACTGCTCCTGGAAAAGCGGGACGCCCAGCGTGCGTTTCAGGATCGGCTCAAGCGACGGATGCGGATACTCGACGGGCGCGCGATGATTGCGGCGATCGAGATACGGATGCACCATTTTGCCGACGATGGGGCCGGGGCGGATGATCGCGACCTCGACTACCAGGTCGTAAAATCGCTCGGGCTTCATCCGCGGCAGCGTCGCCATCTGCGCGCGGCTCTCGACCTGGAAGACGCCGACGGTATCCGCGCGCCGCAGCATCGCGTACACGCCGGGATCGTCGGGCGGAAGATGCGCGAGATCGATTTCGACTCCTTCGTGCGCGCGGATCATCGGAAGAGCTTCTTTCAGCGCGGCGAGCATCCCGAGTCCGAGCAAATCGATCTTGATGATGCCGAGATCGGCGCAGTCGTCCTTGTCCCATTGAATCACCACGCGGCCGGGCATCGAGGCCGGCTCGAGCGGGACGATCTCGTCGAGCGGCTGCGCGGCGATCACCATGCCGCCGCTATGCTGCCCCAGATGGCGCGGCACGCTCTGAATCCTGCGCACGAGATCGACCAGCATCCTGATCCGCGGCGCTTCCGCATCGACGCCGCCGCGCTTGAGCAGCGTCACGAGATCGTCGTGATGGTCGCGGAACTCGTACACCTGGTTGAGCTTGGCGAGCCGGTCAACCTGTTCGGGCGAAAAGCCGAGCGTCTTGCCGACTTCGCGCACCGCGCTTTTGGTTCGATAGGTGATCACGTTCGCGGTCATCGCGGCGCCGCGGTCGCCGTAGCGGCGATAGACGTATTGAATAGCCATCTCGCGATCGTCGCCGCTGGGCAGGTCGAGATCGATGTCGGGCCATTCGCCGCGCTCCTCGGAAAGGAAACGCTCGAACAGGAGTTCCATCTTGACCGCGTCCACCGCCGTGATGCCGAGTGCGTAACACACCGCGCTGTTGGCCGCGGAGCCCCGTCCCTGCACCATGATGCGGTTCTCGCGGCAGAACTGGACGATGTCCCAAACGATCAGGAAGTAGCCGGCGAGCTTGAGCCGCGCGATGATCGCGAGCTCGTGCTCGAGTTGGCGGCGCGTGCGATCGTCCATCGCGCCGCGCCATCGCTCGCGCGCACCGGCGTAGGTGAGTATGCGCAGATAGCTGTCGGGCGTTTCTCCCGGCGGGAGCGGATAGTCGGGAAAGCGATAGCCCATGTCGCAGAGTTGGAAAGCGCATCGCTCGGCAATCGCGCGCGAGGCGGCGACGGCGCCGGGCAGATCGCGAAACAGTGCGGCCATCTCGGCCGGCGATTTCAGATGGCGCTGGTTGTTGATCCACAGAGTACGGCCGGCTTCCTCGAGCGTGGTCTTAAGCCGGATGCACGTCAGCACGTCGAGCAGCCTGCGATCCGAGCCGCCGTGGCATACGTCGTTGGTCGCGACAATCGGGATTCGCGCCGCGCCGGCTAGAGCAGCGAGCTTGCGGTTGAGGCGTTCCTCGCCGGCGTCGAGATGACGCTGCAAATCGATGTAGAAATTGCCCGCGCCGAAAATCCCGCCGAGCCGCCGGCTCAGTTCGACGGGATCCTCGCCGCGAACGAGCATGCGTGACAGCGGGCTCATCGCGCCGCCGCCAAGGCAGATGAGTCCGCGGCCGTAGCGCTCGAGCTCGTCGAGCGTGATGCGGCTTTCGCCCTTGGCGGGATAGACGGGCGGTGCGACGGAGCCGTCGCGGGCGAGGGCGCCGGGATTGAGCACGCGCATCTTCGCGTCGGTCATCATGCGGCAGAGGTTTTGGTAGCGCTTGCGATCCGGTGCGAGGACGTAGAGGCGCGAGTCATCGTCGAGGGTCAGCTCCGCGCCGACGATTTGCCGGATTCCCGCGGACTTCGCGGCTGCATAAAAGCGCGGCGCGCCGTAAAGTCCGTCGCGATCGCCAAGCGCCATCGCGCTGTAGCCGAGTTCCGCCGCGCGCGCGGCCAGATCCTCGGGCGTGCTCGCGCCTTCAAGAAAACTGAAAGCGCTGCGCGCGCGAAGTTCGATGTAATCGGAGTTCATGGCGATTCGCCGCGGTTAGTCAGTCGTAAGCGCCGTCGAGGAACCACTTGTGCGAGTTCAAGTCGCGGAAGACGCGGTAAACGCCGCCGTCTTCGAGCGCGAGTTCGTAGTAATCGCGGATGAAGCCGCATTTATCGCCGCCATTCATCTCCGCGCGCGCATCGTTTGCGGAGTTGCCATTGAGATGCGCGGTGGGCGAGGGCGCCGGCGTGAGCGAGGACAACGCCTTCAGATTTTCCGCGGAGACCTGGCGCGGATGCGCTCCGAACATGCGTCCGTCATGCAGCTCGAGGCCGCGCTGCGGTGCGGAATTGTTTTGGTCGGATGAATCCGCGTGCGTATCCGCGTCCACGGTGCATCCGAGCCACCATTCGCCGTCGCGCCGCCACGGGCCGGCAATCGAGATGACGCGCGCGCCAAGATTCTCGCCGCGGACGAACTCCGGAATTTCCCGCGAGCACATCACCTCGATCTCCCGCGCCGGACGAATCGCGCGAATCACGAGCTGCGTCACATTCTTGGCGGCCGCATTTTCGGGAATCGGCGGCGCGGGCGGCGGTGCGAAGGGATCGAGCCGCATCGCTTCGGGCCGATGCGAATTCTCCGCACTCAGCATCCCGACGTTGCCGGGGCCGCATAGCGCCGCCAGCCGCGCAATCGTCGTCTGTAGCTTGTCGGGCGCGGGGCAGGGCGGGAGAAACATGTCGGTCTGCGCGGGACGCGGGACGCGCGGCGCAATCTCGATTCGAATCGATTCGACGGCGGCCTCGGGCGGCGCCGCCTCAAGGCTCAGGTTGATGAGCGTGAGAATCGCGCGGACGTCGTTCGATGGCGCCGCGACTTCGACCCGGCGATTGAAACTGCGATGCCCGCTCATCCCGAACGCGAGCGTGATGTCGCCCGCGACCAGGCCGCGAAGCGAAAGCCGCTCGGCGAGCCGCTCGAGCATCGCACGCATGACAAATCCCAGCGGCTCCAGGAGCTCGATTCCGTATTCAAGCTCGACGGTCTCGACGAAAAACTCGGCGCGGCGGCGCGGCACAATCGGCGCGTGACTGCCGCCGCGCGCGAGGCGGACCAGCTCGACACCGCGACGGCCCAGCCGCGTGCCGACCGCGTCGGGGTTGAGGCGCGCCAGCTCGCCCAGCCGGCGCATTCCCCATCGGGCGAGCGTGATCTCGAGGTCGTCGCCGCGATCCGATTTTCCGAGGCCCAGCATGTCGAGCGGCAACCAGTTCAGGAATTCGCGCTCGCGGCCGGCTTCGATCACGCGCACGCCGCCGCATCGTGCGGCCAGATGCGCCAGCTCCTTGTTGGCCGCGACGCCGGCGGCGGCTTCCATCCCGACTCTGCGCACGCATCGCACCAGCTCGTCGGTGATTTCTTCTTCACCATTGTAGATGCGATGCAGGCCCGCTGAGATCGACCCACACGCATCCCGGCGCGCCCGACTCTACCACCGGTGAAACCGATTCGGCCGCGTCGAGCAGGGCGGAATGCGCCGAGCTTTCCGCGGCGGGCGAGCGATGGACCACGACCAGGTCCGACGAGATCGCGCGCGCCTGCGCGATCGTCATGCCGGGGCGGATTCCAAGCTCGCGCGCGCGCGGCGAGATGGCGTCGAGCTCGGCGTGTGGTGCGAGGCTTTTACCGATAGCCAGCACCTTGTCCGCGAACGCCGGATTCGAGCGCACGAGCGCCGCAATAGAAAAATCGGCGACCATGATGCACGCGATACGAGCCATCGGGAAACACCGTGTTAGCTGCTAGCCGTTCGCGGAAACTCGAACCTGCGGACGCAAGCCGGACGAATCTGGAATTGGAACCGGATCGACGAGCGCGCGCACGCGCACACGCCGCCCCGTGCCGCCCATCTTGTTGCGCGCGACCGTCGCGTCGACTACGAGTCCGTCGAACATTACCGGTGAGCCGGGAGCGAGCCGGCTGAACGACGTGTCGGCGCGGCTGGCGGCCAGGCGGAGCGCGGCGAACGTCCCGCACATCCGCCATGGCGCGATCGCGATCACGGCCGCGCCGCTGCGCTCGGCCGCGCGCGCGATTCGCAGCGCCGACGCGTGTGCGAGTGAGCGGGGTGCCTCGCCGAAATCAACGACGACCAAGCCGAAGCCGGCCTCGAGCACTAGTTCAGCAGCTTTGACGATTGCGGACCTCACCCCTGGCCCCTCTCCCTTCAGGAGAGGGGAATAAAGGTCGCGCGCTGATCCTCTCCGCGTCGACGCCCACAGCATCCGGCGAAGCTCTACTCCGGCGGCCGCCATGCTCGCGGGATCGAAGGCGCCCGAGGCGTCGAGCCATGCGGCGACCTCGCCGCGACGGGTGGCGGAGGCGGCGAACGATGCAGCAATCGAGGTCTTGCCCGAGCCGGCGCGGCCGGTGATTTCGCTGATGCGCCCGCGCGGGATTCCGCCGTCTATCAGAGCGTCGAGCGGGGCGAGTCCGGAGCTTAGGCGTCGGTCCTTGCGAGTGAGTTCGTGGCCACGAAAAATACCTGAAAATTCGAGCAGTTGTGGCCTTTCAATCAAGATATGCGATGGCGGTCTGACGACCGGAATCGGGCTTGAAAGATCGCTCCAGGAGGGTTTCGGAAGTGCGGCCATCTGAACTATTTTCGCTCTTTCTTCGCTTCATGTCAACAAAATAGCTCCAAGATGGGCAAATCAGACAGCTACGGGTGCGATTCTTAATGGTCGAAAAGAGCCGAAAGAGCCAATTCATACTATATGTTGTGGTTTGAGAAGCCTCGACTACCATCGGTAGTTTCGTTCCGTCGAAATTATTTTTCGCCGGGAGCAACGCTATCTCATTTCGGGGAGAGCGGGGCGAGTATGGCTGACGGTTGTCCATGCCGTCACGGTAGCACGCCGAATCCGGCGGCATCAGGCTGAAAAGTTCACCCCCCCAAAACTGAGCGCGTTTACTGTTCCATCACGACGCGGGTTACTCCGTTGAGGAATGGATCGAATTGGCGGGCTATGTAGCCGGTCAGGAACATTTTTGCGAATGCGATTGTCGGGGTGCTGGTTACGGTGCGGCTCATCAACGAATTCGACAGCAGGAAGCGCGGGCCGAGTTGCTGCATGTCCTGTATCTTGACGATCTCGGGCCATCGCTCGGCCTGGATGTTGCGCGCGGCGAAGTCGAGCGTGGCCTGGTCGGAGCGCAGCATGAGCGCGCGACCGAGATGGTTCGCGGCGACGACCGCGTCACGCAGCGCGACGTTGATTCCCTGTCCGCCGACGGGAGACATCGGATGGGCCGCGTCGCCGATCAGGAGCAGGCCGGGCGCAGTCCATTCGCGCAGTCGATCGCAAATGACGTCGAGCAGGAACGGATGCGCCAGGCCAGTCTTATTCGCGACGAGAAAATTTCGCAGGTCGGGCGACACGTACGGCGCGAGCTTGTTGATCCATCCGTCGGTGCCCATCTTTTTGATATCGCCGAAGGTGCCCTTGTCGATTACCCATCCGATCTGCATGTGCCCTTCGGGGGAAGGATAGATGATGAGCAGGTGTCCGCTGCCGATGTAGGCGCGCGCGGTGCGGCCGTCGAGAAAATGGCCGGCGACGTGGCCCCATACGACGTCGAAGCCCTGCATGATGCGGTCTTCGGGGAGCGCGGCGCGTTTTCGAATCACGGATGCGCGCCCGTCGCATGCGATGACGAAGTCGCCGCGAAAATCGCGCGGACCCTCGAGCGTGTCGGCATGAACGCCGACCACGCGATCTTTTTCGAAGATGAGATCGCGAACCGTTACGCCACGCTCGAGCTTAAAGCCGGGGAATTTCGTTTTTGCTGCTTCCGCGACAATCATCTCGAGCATCGCGGGTTGCGGCGCGACGCGCGGAGGCGGATCGAAGCCGTCGATCGGAATGGCGACTATTTTTTGTGGGCCGCGAAAGAGTTCGACGGTTCCAATTGGTAGATTCGACAAAGCGTCGAGCGGTTGACGAAGGCCGGCCTCGCGCAGCGCCGCGATTCCCGACGGCATCAGGATCTCGCCGCGGAACTCGCGCGAGAAATCGGTCTGTCGTTCGAGCAGCGTCACCGGGACGCCGCGACGCGCGAGCAGGTAGGCGAGCAGGGCGCCCGCGGGTCCGGCGCCGACGACGATTGCGTTGGGCATCTCAGACTTCGCGGGAGGTTTGGTCGTCGATCAGCGTTGCGAGGCCGTCGCGGTAGACGGACGGTTCGAGCTCGCCGACGAGCGAGCGGGCGATCGCGACCTGCTCGGCGGCGAGGCGGCGCGCGGCGCCGATGATTTCAGGATCGCGCAGCAGGTCGAGCGCGCGCTCGAGCACCGCGCCCTCCATCGTGGCGCCGTTCTTGAACAGCCCGCGCAGCTCGGCGCTGCGCTCGACGCCGAGCACGACCGGCAGCGACGGGATGCCGGCGCGCAAATCGGAGCCGACCGGTTTGCCGATTTTTTCTTCGGGCCCCAGGATGTCGAGCAGGTCATCGACCATCTGGAACGCCAGGCCCATCGCAGTCCCGAGTTTCGCCATCGAGGCGATCATGCGCTTGGATGCGCCCGCGAGATCCGCCGCGACCGTGCCGCCGGCGTGGAACAGCGACGCGGTCTTGCGATCGATCACCTTGATATAGTCGGCCTGAGTCGCCGCCGCGTTGTGACGGAATCGTCCCTCCATCACTTCGCCTTCGGTGAGCTGGATGCAGGCCTGCGCCGCGATGCGGATGAGATGTTCTTCGAAGCGGCCGCATACTTCGAACGCGCGGCAGAACAGGTAGTCGCCCGCGATCAGCGACGGGCCAAATCCGTAGCGTGCGAACGCCGATGGCTTGCCGCGGCGCAGCAGGCCGCCATCGATGATGTCGTCGTGGAGCAGGGTTGCGGAGTGGATCAGTTCGAGCGCGATTGCGGCGTCGACCGCCAGTTCGACGTTCGACTCGGTTCCGCCGCATGCGCGATACACCAGCATGATGAAGGTGGGCCGCAGCCGCTTGCCGCCGGCGTCGACGAGGTAGTGGCAAATTTCCGCAATCATCGATTCGTTGGAGTCGAGCAGACGCGAGAGTTTCGCTTCGGCCGCGGTCAGATCGGCTTCGACGAGGCGCGCGGGATTCAACGCTTCAGGCGTCGATGCGGCGGCGAGTTGAGTTGCTTTGGCTCTTTTCACTTTTTACAGATGAACAGGTTAGCGGAATAAATCGGCTTCGGCGGGACGAATCAAGATCTTCGCGCTGCCTTCGAACGGTTCGTATTTGTATCCGCGCATGACGACCGCCGGAACGGCGCCCGCTTTTTCCATCAGGAGGCCGGCGGCGGACGCGAGCTCGTCGGCGATTGCGACGACAGTGTGATGCAATTCGCGGCCACCGAGGTCGGTGGTGCCGCGCAAGTCGAGGATCGGATTCATGCCGGCGATGCCGAGGCAGATTTCGGTGAGACCGTCGCGCCACGGACGGCCGAAGGTGTCGGTGATCAGCACGGCGACGGTGACGCCGAGGCGGCGGCGAATCTCTTCGCGAAGACGGCGCGCGGACGCGTCGGGATCTTCTGGCAGGAGGATGGCGCGGTCGTCCTCGAGGCTGTTGGATTCGTCGACGCCGGCGTTGGCGCAGATCCATCCGGGGCCGGTCTCGACGATCAGCACGCCGCGATCGTTGCGGACGATTCGGCTGGTCTGGCGCAGCACGATTTCGATCGCGCGCGGATCTTTCTCCCATCGCCTGGCGTAGGCTTTGGCGAATTCGGAAGGCTCGAAATCCTTCAAGTCCACGGTGCGACCCTCTGCTTTCGAGACTACCTTTTGACACACGATGAGAATATCGCCGGCAGCGAGCTTGAAGCCGGTGTCGTCGAGGCCTTTGCAGATCAGCGCGGCGAGATCGTCGCCGGTCTTCACCATCGGGATGCTCTCGATCGCTGTGAGACTTATCGTGCGCATCGGCGGGACCAGCCTACTACACCTCAAGCGCTCGCAGAACCACTTCAGCCAGCGCGGCGGCGCGCTCGGGAGTGGTCATGATGGTGTCGGTGGCGATCGCGCGCATCCCAAGCCGTTCGATCGGTTCTAGGTAGCGGCGATCGGTGTTGTCCAGGACGAACAGGCCCGCGAAGTCGCGATAGAGGCGCGCGACGCCGAGCGGAGAGACTTCCATGCCGAGTCCGCGCAGCATTTTGTCGGCGGGACCCTTGAGCGTCTTGCCGCCGACGATCGGGCTGATGGCCGCGACAACGACACGCGATTTCACGCGGCGAAGCGCGTCGCGTACGCCAGACAATTGCAGAATCGGGCCGAGCGAGACGAACGGATTCGATGGCGCGAGAATGACGGCGGCGGATTTGCGAATCGCGTCGAGGACCGTGGGAGTAGGGCGCGCATCGGAGATTCCACGCAGCTCGATCTTCTCGACGACGCCGCGTGCACGTCCGCGCACGAAATACTCCTGGAACGGAATGGCGCGACGGCCGCGCAGCTTGACGAAGGTCCGCACGCGGTCGTCGCTCATCGGTATGATGCGCGACCTGACTCCGAATGCGTCCGCGATTTCCGCAGTGATTCGGCTGAGCGAAGCGCCCTGATGCATCCGCTCGGTGCGATATAGATGAGTTGCGAGGTCACGATCGCCAAGGCCGAACCACGGCTTGCCGTAGAAGCGCTCGAGCGCCGGGAGCACGTTGAACGATTCGCCGTCGAGTCCCCAGCCTTGCGCGCGATTCACCACGCCGGCGAGAGTGTAGGTGACGGTGTCGATATCGGGGGAGACGTGCAGCCCGTAAAAGGTTTCGTCGTCGCCGGTGTTGACGACGACGGTCAGCCGAGCGGGATCGATACGGCGAACGAGTCCCCGGATGAACTTAGCCGCACCCACTCCCCCCGCTAGCGTGGTGATCTGCCGGGGCGGGAGAGGTCGCGATTGGGCGCGCGCCATTGGGTGCCTTTCTTCCGTAGAGCTTCTTGTAGAGCGTGTTGCGTTCGACCGCGACGCGGCCCATCTCGCGCGCTTTTTCCTCGAACAAATCGACGGGCACGAACTCGCCCGAGTCGCCACCCGCTTGGGCCGTGATGCTTTCCTCCATCAGCGTGCCCGACAGATCGTTGCATCCGGCCTTGAGCGTGAGCGCCGCGAGATCGACGCCGCACTTTACCCACGAGGTCTGGATGTTATCGATTTGCCCGCGCAGGAACAGCCGCGAGAACGCGTACATCTGGAAATCCAGCTGGCCGCGATCGACCGGCGACACCAAACCCTTGCGGTAGAGCATCGTGTTCTGATGGATGAATCGCAGCGGCACGAATTCGGTGAAGCCATGCGTCTGCTTCTGGATCGTACGGAGCAAGTCGAGATGATTCACGACGTGGTGCGGAGTCTCGACGTGGCCGTACATGACAGTTGAAGTCGTCGGCACGCCAACCGCGTGAGCAGTGGTGATAATCTCGACCCACGCGGCGACATCGACTTTCTTGTGACTCAGGATCTCGCGCACGCCGTCGTCGAGGATTTCCGCGGCGGTGCCGGGAATCGAGCCGAGTCCGTGCTCCTTGAGCATCGTGATGTATTCCGGATAGTCCATGCGGACGCGCTTGGCGCCGTACATTATTTCCATCGGCGAGAAGGCGTGGATGTGAATCTCGGGAAACGCGCGCTTCATCGCGTCGAGCAGGTCGCGATACTTGAACGGCGGCATGTCGGGGTTGATGCCGCCCTGCATGCAAATCTCGGTGGCGCCGCGCGCGACCGCGTCGGCGACTTTGCGCACGATCGTTTCGTCGGAGTGATCGTAAGCGTCGGCCTCCCAGCGCTGACGCTTGAAGCCGCAGAACTGGCATCCCACGAAACAGATATTGGTGAAGTTGATATTGCGATTGACGACGTAGGTGACTTCGTTGCCGATATCCTCGGCGCGCGCGAGGTCGGCGCATTTCACGGTTGCGCGCAGATCATCACCTTCGGACGTATACAGTAAAAAACCTTCTTCGGGCGTCAGCTCTCTTTTCAGGAGAGCGTGTTCAAGCGCGGTGCGCACCGCCGGGGACGCCTTGCCGAGCAGAGCGTCAACGGGAGTCGCCTCGATTTCGTCGACGTAAGTGCGCCAGTACTCCAGGTTCATGATTGGCCTCCGACAGGTCGATCCCATATCGCGCGCACTTTAGTCGCGACCGCCGGGTCGAGCCATTCATCATTGATGTATTCGTTGTAAATTGCGAGCCTCTCACCAAGCGCGAATCCCGCGCGGGCGCATTGCTCGCCGAGCCGCTCGAGATGTGGCCACGGCGCCTCGGGATTCACGTAGTCCTTGCTGAGTGGCGAAATCCCGCCCCAGTCGTTGATTCCCGCGCTCAGAAACAATTCGATCTGGCGCGGCGACAAGTTGGGCGGCGCCTGCACGTTCATCGCGGGCCCGAGCACGAGGCGCGCAGTCGCGATCGCGCGCGCCATGTCGTAGGCGTCGGGCTCCGGCGCGTCGGCCATCGCAATCTCGGGCTTGGCGCGAAAATTCTGGATGATCACTTCCTGGATGTGGCCGTGACGCTCATGGATGTCGCGAATCGTCGTCAGGCTCAGCGCGCGTTCGGCCGGAGTCTCGCCGATTCCGAGCAGGATTCCGGTCGTAAACGGAATTCGCAGCGCGCCCGCGTCGTCTATCATCTTAATACGCAACGCGGGGTCCTTGTCGGGCGCCGCCTGATGCACTCCGCCGCGCGCACGCAGCCGCGGTGAGATATTCTCGAGCATCAGGCCCATGCTCGCGTTGAGCGGACGGAGCGCGCGCATCTCGTCGGACGTCATCAGGCCGGCGTTGGTATGCGGCAGCAGTCCCTCGGCCATCGCGATTTCGCACGCGCGGCCGACGTATTCGATCGTCGTGCGGACACCGAGCGTCGCGAGCGTTTCGCGATATTCCTTGAAGGCAACCTCAGGCTTGTCGCCCAGACACATCAGCGCCTCTTTGCATCCGAGCTCGACTCCGCGCCGCGACCACTGCGCAATCTCGTCGGGCATCATCGTCCATGCGCCCGGGTCGCCGGGGTCTTTGCGGAACGTGCAGTAGGTGCATCGGTCGCGGCAGAGATTCGTGATGGGTAAAAACACTTTGCGCGAGTAGGTTACGTCGCGGCCCTTGCCACGATCGCGGAGTTCGGCGGCAGCGGAGAGCATCGCGTCGAGGTCGCTGTCGGGGCATTCGATCAGCGCGATCGCGTCGGCATCGCTCAAGCGCGCGCCAGCCAAGGCTCGGTCGAGGATCTCGAGGATGGAAGCGCGTTCGCGCGGCTCGGAAGCGAGCGATGAAGGTACCGACGCCATCAATCGCGTTTATAAGCCATCAGATTCGGGGAGGCAACCTAGTTGCAAAAGAAAACTGAGCCTCGCGCGGGGGCATAGTCACGATCTCAGGCATCGAACTCAAATCCGCGTGTCTCCGAGTGTCTAGTAGTCGCAGCCGTCGTGTTTCTGACTGTTAACGTGTCCGCAGGCGCCGCTGCGCCGTAAGCTCGCAGCAACCACAGGACACATATGAGTGGCAGGGCGTATTTGTCCCACGCGATGGGCGCTTTGATCATGACGAGCGCGTTCACAGACAACAACCAGACTGGTAGCGGATTGCGCGCAGTCGCAAAGCGGACGACGGTCCAAAGCGCGAATATGTAGAACAACAGGATTCGCGAATAGTCGTCGAGTACCCAGCGCGCGGCGATGTCAAGGTAGCCCATTGTAGGCACTGCGAACTCGGCGATGTTCTGCAACGGAGGAAATGCGATGAACGCTGCTGCCAGCAATAGTGCCAGCGCGCTGGGTATTCGCCATCCCGCCCACAATTCGGGTGACCTCAGGGACGTAACGCCGAATAGGATCGCCTCTGGCAGACAGTAATACACGCCGATGCACGCAAGAAAGTACAGTGCCTGAGCGACGAAAAAGTGATCGACGGCGAGGGCTGAAATATCCGCGCGAGAGATCGCTCCCTTCGGCCCCAATCCGCCAAAGAAACAAATCCACGCAACCAGCGACATGGCCGCCCCTAACGGCCACATCCACGACGTCCGCCAGGCGAAGCGCCAACGTCCGGACCGTAACGCCAACGCCATCAGCTCGTACGCTGCAACTCCCAGAGGAAACGCCACCATGTATTGCCGCGACGCGATTGCCAGTGTCCAGCATAACGCTGCTCCTGCCTATTGCCGCCGGAGGTGCATCCAGATTCCCACTGTCGAAAGAAACGCCGCGAGGATATCGGTGTAAGCGTGTGTCGCGGTTCCCAGGTAGTACGGAAATAGCAGCAGACCGAGCGCCGACAGCGCCGAGGTTCGCGTCGGGCGTCCGTGCATGCACCCGATGATCACAACAAGCCCGGCCGAGAGGGTCAGATTGAAGTAACGGGAAAGAACCAGACCATGCCCGAAGATCCGCTGAATTTGTCCGAATATCAGGAAGGGCAGAGGCGTGTTCAAGTCGCCGTAATCACGCAGCGTGCGCAATTCTGGGATGAGCGAGTGGCTAAATTGCAGACTGGTCGGCCAAAAATGGTTCTCGTCCCGATCGAGTGGGAACCGCAACCAGTGCATCCGCCACAGCACGATCGCGTAAATCGCAGCGGTCACTGCGACGAACATCCAAGCCGTAGAAGACCTGCGTCGCAGAGATGAAGAGGGCGCCTCTGATGCGGCTGCTACAGATGCCTGAGTGTGGGATTCGAACTCTTCCGCCAACCCTCGAACAAACCCACTGTCTGATTTCCGCACCCAACAGGTAATATATCTTTCGAGCGTCCAGCTGCTAGTCAGTTGAAATAAAGAGACCAGAGTTGCTCCTTATGCGCGATTCGCCGACGCTGATATGGCGTTTACCTCGATCGCGCCGTGGTTGGGGTGCGTCAGCCGACACCGAGAAAGATTCGGGGTCCCTCGGCTACGCTCGGGATGACGCAATACACACAATACAGTGATAGGACGCTACAATTGGATGTTGGAGGACACGCGATAATGCTCACCGCCGATCCGCTCGTTCACACTTACTCGATTGTTGCGCGCGATCCCGCCACCGGGCAGCTCGGCGTTGCCGTGCAGTCGCATTACTTCTCCGTCGGCTCGGTCGTCACGTGGGCGGAAGCCGGAGTGGGCGCGGTCGCGACGCAGGCGTTCGGAGATCCCGCGTACGGGAAGCTTGGCCTCGATCTGATGCGCGCGGGCAAGAGCGCGCCGGACACGCTTGCGGGTCTCGTCGCCAGCGATTCAATGCAAGTGTTGCGGCAGGTTGCGATGGTCGACGCGAAAGGACAGGTCGCGGCGCACACCGGTTCGACGACGATTCCCGAAGCTGGACATATCGTCGGCGACGGATTTTCGGTGCAGGCGAACATGATGCTCAAGAACTCGGTGTGGCCCGCGATGGCCGAGGCGTACCGCGGCGCCAGCGGCGAACTCGTCGATCGATTCCTCGCCGCACTCGACGCGGCCGAAGCCGAGGGCGGCGACATTCGCGGGCGGCAATCGGCGGCGATTCTGATCGTCGAATCGAAGAGCACGGGCCGTCCCTGGCATGACAGGATCTTCGATCTTCGCGTCGACGACGCTTCCGAACCGCTGGTCGAGATTCGCCGTCTCGTCGCCGTCCGCCGCGCATACATTCATATGAGACTTGGCAACGAAGCGGCTCAGCGCAGCGATGTGGAAGCGACCGAGCGCGAGTTCACCGCCGCTGAGCGGCTGGTCGGCGACAATCCCGAAATGCGCTACTGGCATGCGATTGCGCTGCTCGGTCTCGGCAAGATCGACGACGGACTTGCGATGCTGCGCGAAGTCGGCCGGCGCGATCGCAACTGGATCGAGCTGACGTTGCGTCTGCCCAGCTTGTTGCTGTTGGGCGATTCAACATTGAAGGACCGCGTACGGAAACTGCTGGAGTGACTGTCGCCTTGGAGACAAAAACGTTTTGCCCCGGTGGTCCGCAGGAGTTAGGCTGGGCGGGATAGGCGAACCGGAGTACCCAGATGCCCGAAACCAATGTTGCGCGTGGCGCCGTCGAGCCGGCTCCACGCGTCGAGTACGAGCTCCAGCTCTACTACTGGATGAAGTTGATTCGCGCGTTCGAGGAACGCGTCTCGCGATTGCATCGCCAGAACAAAATCCTCGGCGGCGTGTATTCGGGCGCCGGACAGGAGGCGATCGTCACCGGGATTTGCGCGCCGCTGCAGGACGGCGACTTCACCGCGCCGCTCCATCGCGACATGGGCGTGTTCATCATGCGCGGCGTCGATCCCGGCCGCCTGATGGCGCAGTTGATGGGCAAGGAGACCGGTCTATCGCGCGGCAAGGATTCGTTTCTGCATGGCGGCGACCTTGAGCACGGGGTTTTCGGATCGACCTCGATGCTTGGTTCGTCGCTGCCGGTGGCGGTCGGCGCGGCGCTCAAATTCAAAATGAAGAAGAATCCCAACGTCGCGGTCGCCTTCTTCGGCGAGGGCGCGGCGTCGCGCGGCGACGTGCATGAGGCGATGAACTTTGCCGGCGTGCACAAGCTGCCGGTGGTCTTCGTGTGCGAGAACAACCGTTACGCGTACTCGACGCCGCTCGAAAAGCAGATGGCGATCGAGGACGTCGCGGATCGCGCCGAGGCCTACGGCTTCAAGGGTCACGTGTGCTCGGGCAACGATCTGCTCGCGGTGCTCGAGCTGAGCGAGCGCATGATCGCGCGCACTCGGGCCGGCGAGGGCCCGGTACTGATCGAATGCAAGACTTATCGCTACCGCGGGCATAGCGAGCACGACGCGGCGCTGTACCGCGACCAGGAAGAGCTGATCGAATGGCAGAGCCGCGATCCGATCCCGCGCTTCGAGTTTTATCTCGAAAAGAAGGGCCACGACATCAAGCGCATCCGCGAGCAGATCGACGAGCGCGTGAACAAGACGGTGCAGGCCGCGGTGGATTTCGGCGAAAGCAGCCCGCTGCCAGAACCTCAGGAAGCACTTGAAGATATTTACGCGCCGCCGGGCGCTCAGATCTCCACCAACGCCCCCAACTCTTCGTCCAACGGCAACCGCTGAAGCATGGAAGTCACTTACATCAAGGCGATTAATTCGGCGCTGCACGAGGAGATGCGCCGCGACGAAAATGTTTTCGTGATGGGCGAGGACGTCGCGGATTTGGGCGGCGCGTTCAAAGCCACCGAAGGTCTGCTCGACGCGTTCGGCGAGGAACGCGTTATCGACACGCCGATCTCGGAGGCGTTGATCATCGGGGCCGGAGTCGGCGCCGCGGTGCTCGGGATGCGTCCGGTGGTCGAGATGCAGTTCGCGGATTTTATCTCGTGCGGCTTCGATCAGATTGTCAACACGGCCGCGACGCTGCGCTACCGGCACGGCGGCCAGGCCGCGTGTCCGCTGGTGATTCGCGCGCCGTCGGGCGCGGGCGTTCACGGTGCGTTGTTCCATTCGCAAAATCCCGAGGCATGGTTCACGCGCGTGCCGGGACTCAAGGTGGTCGCGCCCGCGACTCCGTACGACGCGAAGGGACTTTTGAAGAGTTCGATTCGCGACGGCAATCCGATCGTGTACTTCGAGCACAAGCGGCTCTATCGCAGCATCAAGGAAGACCTGCCCGAGGGCGATTTCACAGTGCCGATCGGCGTTGCGGAGATTCGCAAGGGAGGCGGCGACCTTTCGATAATCACTTACGGCGGCACGCTCGGACAGTCGCTCGACGCGGCGCGAATCGTGGAAAAGGAAGACGGGCTCAAGGTCGAGGTGCTCGACCTGCGGACCCTGCTGCCGCTCGATCGCGAGGCGATACTCGCGACCGCGCGCAAGACCGGCAAGGTGCTGGTCGTGCATGAGGACCGGGTGACCGGCGGAATCGGCGGCGAGGTCTCCGCGATCATCATGGAGAACGCGTTCGAATTTCTCGACGGTCCGGTGCGCCGCGTCGCGGCCGTGGACGCACACATCGCGTTCAGCCCGCCGCTCGAGGAGTTCATTCTGCCGAGCACCAACAAAATCGTGGACGCGATCCGCAGCCTGGCGGCGTATTGAAATGGCGATCGATGTAACGATGCCGCAGATGGGCGAGAGCGTCGTCGAAGGCACGATCTCGAAGTGGCTGGTCAAGGAAGGCGACGTCGTTACCGAAGATCAACCGCTCGTTGAAATTTCTACGGATAAGGTCGACACGGAAATTCCGTCGCCGGGCGCGGGACGAATCGCGAAGATTGTCGCGGCGGAGGGCGAGACGCTGGCGGTTGGCGCGACGCTCGCCGTTATCGAGCAGGCAGGCGCCGAGACCACGGCAAAACTGAAAGTAGTCGCGCCGAAATCCGCGCCCAAGCCGGAGCCGATGCCGGCGCGGACGGAGTCGCCACAGAACAAACCGGCGGTGAAGCCCGCGCCGCCTCCGCAGGCAGCACCGCGGCCTCAGCCGATGCAAGCGGCTGGCGCTGGATTTCGTGAAGCCGAACCCGACGCCGGCGGTCCGCGGCGCTTTTCGCCTGTCGTGCTGAAAATCGCGGCGGAAGAGGGTATCGACCTGAGTCACGTTCCCGGAACGGGAATTGGCGGACGAGTGAGCAAGCGCGACTTGCAGCGTTACCTTGACGCGCTGCGAAAGGGCGGAACGCCCCGTGTCGCCGCGCAGCCGCAGACCAATGGCGTCGCGCAGAGCAGCTCGCGTCCCGTGGCGACTGCCTCGACGACGCCAGCGCCGGCTCAACCGGGTCCAGGTTTCAAGCCGCCCGTATATCAACCCGTCGAGGGCGACCTCGTCGAGCCGTTCACTCGCCGGCGCAAGCTAATCGCCGAGCACATGGTGTACTCGAAGACGCATTCGCCGCACGTGGGCACCGTCGCGGAAGTGGACGTCACCAATGCGATGCGTCTGCGCGAGAAGCACAAAGACGAGTTCGCGCGCCGCGAAGGCTTCAGTCTCACGTTTCTGCCGCTGGCAGCCGCGGCGACGGTGCGGGCGCTCAAGGAATTTCCGCGGATGAACGCGTCGGTGGTTGGCGACTCGGTGGTGACGCGCCACGAAATCAATCTGGGTATCGCGATGGATACCGACGAAGGCCTGCTCGTGCCGGTAATCAAGGCGGCCGAGGGTATGTCGGTGGTCGGAATTGCGCGCGCGATCGAGAGCCTGCGCCGCAAGGTCGCGGAGAAGAAAATCACGGCGGACGATCTCGCCGGCGGCAGCTTTACGCTCTCGAATCCCGGGCGCGAGGGCAATCTTTACGGGTTCGCGATCATCAATCAGCCGCAGGTCGGCATCCTGCGGATGGGCGAAGTGAAGAAGCGGCCGGTGGTCGTCGAAGTCGACGGCGCCGACGCGATCGCGATTCGCACCATGATGTATCTCGCGCTCTCTTACGACCATCGCGTCGTCGACGGCGTGCTGGGCAATCGGTTCCTCTACCGCACCGCCCGAATGCTCGAAGAAGCCGACTTCGAATTGTAGAAGGACCGGTGAAAGCGAGGCACGTGGCGGCGGATGAGCACTTACTTGTTTGACCGCGTGCACGGCTTGCCGGAATCGTAGGGCCCGGGTTTGGAAAGGTTAGATAGCAATCCTTTCCAGTCCCCTTCAAAATGGACTTCCTCTTCGAGCCTAGAGCGGCAGTCCTCCCTGTCGTGCCTATCAAATTCACACCCGAGCGTATTGTAAGCAAGCACAACGTCCTGCAAGCCCGACTGCATACAGTATTTGTTAATGCCCGCACAAAGCATCGCTCTATATAGGGCCTGACAAACCAAAACAGGGTCGTGCTCTCGATCGCCGCGAAGGCTCAATACCCTGCTTAGTCCTGTCTGGGCGCTTGCCCATTGGCTAGGGAACTCTCCGTTTGTATGTATCTTGAGTTCCGCGCGATATGCGTCTTCGGCCTTCCGGAAGTCCTGTACATCGTTTTCGCCTTGGCCCAGAAGTGTCAAAGCGTTGCCCAATTGTTGCTGCGTTTCGGCCCACGGTAGCGGGGTGCATGAGCTTGTTTCAACCGTTAGAGATTGATTGAAAGCCCCGACCGCATCCCGCAAGTGGTCAGCGGCATTCGGGCTGTCGCTATTGCTGAGGGCAATCGACGTAAGACCGCTCAAGGTCTGTGTCGAGGCCCAGGTCAAAGGGCTTCGCTCACGCGTCAATTCCAATGACTCCATAAAGGCCGATTGTGCCTCCGCCAAAACGATGCGGTGATCTCCAGGTCTCAGGGCGGAGGCCAGGAGTCCGAGGCCGAGAAGACCGCGTGCCTGCCCCCACAACAGCGGCTCCCGATCACGGTCCAGCGAGCGCAGCGCATCTCGAAACGTCGCCACTGCCTCTTGGATCATTCGCTCATTCGGAGGGTTCTCAGCCGCTACGCTCTGAATGAGAGAGGTTCCGATCATTAGCAGTACAGCCGTCCGTATATCTCCTTTCCCGAGTACTCCCAACGCTGCCCGAAAGCTCTCTAGCGCCTCCTTCGGATTCCGCACTCTTTCCGCGGGCGTTCCCCACGCCGCGAGAGATTCATAGGACATTCCAAGTTGCAATTGCGCTCTCGCCCACGCCTCTGAATGTGGTTTCGCTTCCGCCATGGCAGTGCGGCAAACGCTGATGGCGTCCGTGTCTGGCTCTGGGCTTCCAGTTATCGCGCCGAGAGTCCTAAGCGCCGCCGCAAGAGACAATCTGACGGATATGCGGGTCGTCGGTGACCAGCTCTTAGCTTTATCTCCGTCGACCCGCTGACGAACGTCGTCAATTAAAATGGCCAGTTGTTGCGCGGTATTCGAACAAGGTTCCGTGTTATGACCAGTTGTCACATAATCTACGACCGCGAGTTGTATGGCCTGCAGTAGGTCACCCAAGAACGACGGCTGAATGACGAGGTCCGGCACCAACTCGTAGAGTCTGGCGGTATCAGGCACATCCACAGTTTGTAGCGGGGTTAAGTACAGATTAATCGTCTCGCGGCCGTCAACCACTAGAAACGTTCCCCAGATCAGCAGTTTTGCCCCCGAGTCCTTGAGGTATTTTCGCGCAAGTAGGTGACCCGCTTCGACTTCGGAAGTCTTGCCTGCTGGGATCGCCGCGTTTAGGCGATCAACTACGATTCCGGCGGTATCTTCCAGAGCGATGACTATAGCTTCCTGAGCACCGTTTCCGTCGTCGTGATCCAGTTGCGCAACGAGAACGGTAAATTTGGTAGGATCGACATGCGGTATGCGAACTTGGTCCTTCCGCGGACCTTCCACTAACCGGCGCAACAAGCTCCCATAATGAGGAAAGAAGTCGGGCGAAACCGCGGCTATTAACGCCAGGACCGCGATCACCGTGGCCACGACACCGAGCCTATACTGCTTAATAGCAAGGCGAAAATTCGCCATGTCCAATGGTCGGTGGATGTGTCGCGGGGCAGGGTTGCCTGAGCCGGTTTCCGAGTGTGGTGTTGAGTTCGGCTTTAGTCCTGCCGCAACGTCGGCGGGACGTGACTCCTTGTGATCGGCTTTATCGTTGTCATTCGGCCGCATGAATCGAAACAAATCTAATCACTTCCGTTCTAAAAGCCATTTACGAAGCCGACTTCGAACTCTCTGAGCCGCTGTGTTCCGTCATCCCCAGCGAAGTGAAGGATCTCACACGTAGCGCGTACTGGCGGACGCCGGGCAGGAGTGTCCGTCGAGGTTCTTTCCTTCGGCTTCGCGCTCAAGGTTTCGGCGCCAGCACGGCAGGCTTCGCTCAGAATGACGGAATGGTTCAGTCCTTACGGCTAGTCTTCTACGTTGGATGCGTGCCTTGTTGCGCGCGTAGTTGGTGGATCATGTTGGCGATCTGGGCGCTCAGGTCGCCGACTGTGCGGCTTAGTGCCGCCGCGGCGTCGGTTTCATCGCCGGGTTTGGAGGGCTGCGTCAAATGCGCCTCGACCGTGTCGAGAATCTTGCCGGTGGAGTCGAGAATCGTCCATTTCGCTGACAGTGTCGCGTTGCCCTGACCGTCGGTCTCGAAGCGATAGACATCGATCTGCACCTGCAAATCGATATGCACAGTGTTGTACCACGGGAATACGACAATTCGCTCGGCGCTGGCCTGTGCGACGAGGTCGCGCTCGATGGCGCTGGTGAAACCATTCTGCAGCGACTCGCCCCATCGATCCTCTTTCGAGAGCTCGAGACGATTAGGCGCGACGCGCGTGACTACCTCCGGCCGATCGAGGTATGGCGGCAGTTTGATCGGCCCAAGTCCAATCGTAAAATCGCCGCTGGTGCTCTGGGCATTCGTCGATGCCTGCGCCGCGGCGTCCACCGTCGGCGTGAGGAGATAAAACTTCGAGACGTCTTTCTGCGGAGCGAGAATTTGTTTCGCGAAGTATGAGCATCCCACGAGCGAAATCGCGATGGCGCCGGCCGCACAAGTTTTCAGGAGCGATGTGGTCAAGGGCATCGCTTAGTCCTGGCTGAAGTCGCGCCCGCGAACGATCGCGCTCGGGTTGCGCTGCAGGTAATCCGCCAGCTCCTTGACCGAGTGCGCGGCGGCGGAGACATCCTGCAGCGTCTGCAGCGCCTGGTAGTTGATGGGAGAGTTCGGCTCGATAGTGGTTTGCACAGTGCCGAGCGTCAAGCGGACCTGCTTGGCGGCGGCGTCGGCGGCGCCCGAGGTCTTCTCCAAAGACGCCGACAGCGGCCGCACCTGGCTGTTCAACGTGCTGAAAGTCTGCTGTGCGCCGGCGAGAGTGTGGTCGAGTTGCTCGCGCGTTTTCTCGGAATTGTTGACTACATCTCTAAGCGCCGGCGAGGTGGTGATTTGCCGTATCGAATCGAGCATGCCGGTCATCTGCGTGAACACGGCGTTGAAGTCGACCTTGTCCAGCCTTTCGAAAATCCGCACCGCCACCGCCTGCGCTTGTTCCAGGGTGTTTGGAATCGCGGGAATTTGCTGCAGGCCTTCCAGGGGATTTTGTACCATCACCATGGGCGTGTTCGGTTCGATGTCCAGCGCCACGTAGAGCAGGCCGGTCACGAAGCTGTCCGAGCCGAGTTGGGCGCGCAGACCTGCCTTGACCAGATTGGGAATTGTATCCTGGTCGCTCAAGTCGATGGTGGCGCCGTGGGAAAGAATCTTCTTCTCGTCGAGCTCGATGACGACTGGGATGCGCACCCGGGCTTTGTTGTTCTGTTCCTGCTCGAGGCTGAGTTGAGTCTGGCTGACCTCGCCTATCTCGACGCCGTTGAATTTGACCGCGGCGCCGACCCTCAGGCCGTTAATATCGCCGGGGAAGTAGATCACAAATTTGTGCTTGGTTTGGAACAGACCGCCCTTCAGGACGACGACCGCGGCCAGGATCAAACCTAGCGCGCCCAAAACGAACGCACCCACTGTTGCCGGATTGACTTGCTTACCCATGATTCCTCGCTGATTTTTCCGCGTCCTCTCCGCCGCGCGTGAGGAAAGTTCGCACGCGCTGATCGGTGCTATGCGCGAGCAGGTCCTTGGGATCGCCGTGCGCGATCATGGTCCTGCTTTCCGCGTCGAGAAAAACGCTGTTGTTGCCGATTGCAAAAATGCTGGCCAGCTCGTGAGTCACGACCACGATGGTCGCGCCAAGATTGTCGCGCAGTTCCAGAATCAAGTCGTCGAGCAGGCGTGAACTTATCGGATCGAGGCCCGCGGAGGGCTCGTCAAAGAAAAGTATTTCCGGGTCAAGCGCGATCGCACGCGCAAGGCCCGCCCGCTTCTGCATCCCGCCGCTGATCTGGCTCGGATAGTAGCCTTCGAAACCCTTGAGCCCGACCAGAGCCAGCTTCAATGCGGCGACCTGTCGAATTTCCTGATCCGTCAGATCGGTAAATTCCTCGAGCGGCAGCCCGACGTTCTCCGCCAGCGTCATCGAGCTCCACAGCGCGCCGCCCTGATACAGGACGCCGAAGTGGCGCAGCATCTCTTCGCGCTGCACCGGCTCGGCCGCGGTGAAATTGAAATCGCCGTACCAGACCTCGCCCTTGGCGGGCTCGATCAATCCCAGCATGTTGCGCAGCAGCGTGCTTTTCCCGCTGCCGCTGCTGCCCATGATTATGAAGATGTCGCCGTGCTTGACCGTGAAGTTGATGTCCTTCATCAGCACGAACGTTCCGTACGCCATCGTGAGATCCTTGACGGTGATCGGCGGCGGTCCGTCTTTGGGAAACCTCGTCACGGAAACCGGTTTCCCGTCCGAGGCCTTGAATGATCCGTGGGTCGTCGCCATATCAGCGCGCCGGACTGTCCGGGTTGATTTTCACCTTGGCGTTAAGCACCTAGATTCCCAGGATGTTGAAGACGAACGCGAAGATTCCGCATGCGACGATTACATACACGATTCCCGTCACTACCGCCTCAGTCGCCGCCTCGCCGACCGCCGACGAGCTGTTGCCGCACTGAAATCCGCGCAGGCATCCGGCGACCGCGATGATTATGCCGTAGACGGCGGCCTTGAATATGCCGCCGAAGATCATCGTGAGCGTAATCGCGTGCCGCGTCTCTGTGTAATAGGTGCGCAGGCTGATATGGAGCATCGTCGTGCTGACGAACGCGCCGCCGGCCATCCCCAGGCAATCGGCGTACACGCACAGCAGCGGGATCATCAGGAACAACGCCAGCACGCGCGGTAACACCAGAAATTCGAGTGGCGAGATTCCCATCGTGGTCAGCGCGTCGATTTCCTGCGTCACCTTCATCGAGCCCAGCTGCGCGGCGAACGCGGCGCCTGTGCGCCCGGCCATGATAATCGCGGTCATCATCGCGCCCATGTCGCGAGTCATCGCGATCGCGACCAGGTCGGCGACGTAGATTGCCGCGCCGAATTGCTGCAGCTGTACCGTGCCCATGAAGGCGAGAATCACCCCGACCAGGAACGTGACCAGCGTGACGATGCCGAACGCGCTCGCACCGCAATCCTGGATCACCAGCATCAGATCGATCTTTCGAAAACGCGCCTTGCCCACGGATAGCTTGGCAAACGCGATCGTCACTTCGCCAAGGAAGCGCAGGAAGTCGTCCAGCCCTTGCGCATACGAAATCGCTTCGCGGCCAAGCTGTTCGATGAACGAACTATGCGTGACCTCGGCGCGGGCGCCGGACTTCTCCGGCACCGCTTCCGCGAGCTGAATCAGGCTGCGCACGCCCTCGGGAAGCGGGCTCCAGTCCGCGGTCAACTTGCGCTTGTGGCAAATCTCGCTGACGCCGAGCAGGAACGTGAGCAGGCCGCTGTCCCAGTCGTGAAGTTCGGCGGCGTCGAAAGTCAGCTTGGTCGGTTTGGGTGCGGTGTCGAGCTGTTTCGTTAAGGCGTCCGGCGATGCCAGCCCGTGATGAAGGTGCCAATCGCCGGCGAGCCGGATAACCAGCGTGGAATTATCGGCGCGCGCAAACGAAAGCTCGCTCGATTGCCGGGATTGTTGGGGCGCCTCCATCGGTGCGGCTCATTAGCACGCCGATAAACGGTAGCACAATTCTTCGCCTTTCGATGGCTTAAGCGGCTGTTTCGCAAGCCAACGGCGGGCGCATCGAATATAATATTTTCCATGAAGGCGATGGTGGTTGAAAAGCCCGCACCGATCGAATCCGATCCGCTGCACGCGATCGATGCTCCAGTGCCCGAGCCGGGGCCCGGCGAAATTCTGGTGCGCGTGCGCACCTGCGGCGTATGCCGGACCGACCTTCACGTCGCCGAGGGCGACTTGCCGCCGCGACATCCGCGAATCATTCCGGGTCATGAAGTGGTCGGCGTCGTGGACAAGCGCGGCGTCGGCGCGGCTCGCTTCAAGCAGGGCGATCGAGTCGGCATCGCATGGTTGCGCGAGACCTGCGGGGTTTGCGTCTATTGCCGCCGCGGTCGCGAGAATCTCTGTCCCGATGCGCGCTTCACCGGCTACGATCATGACGGCGGCTACTGCGAATGGGCCGTCGTACGCGAGGATTTCGCCTACGCGCTGCCCGATTCGCTCGGCGACGAGGAAGCGGCCCCCCTGTTGTGCGCCGGAATAATCGGCTTTCGCGCAATCAAGCGCGCCGACGTCAGGCCCGGCGCGACGGTCGGGCTCTACGGCTTCGGCGGCTCGGCTCATCTTGCGATCCAGGTGCTGCGCCACTGGGGATGCCGCGTGTTTGTCATGAGCCGCGGCGGACCGCATCGCGACTTGGCGAAGGATCTCGGCGCGGAATGGATCGGCAACGCGGAAGATGCGCCGCCCGCGCCGCTCGACGCGGCAATCCTGTTCGCGCCGGCGGGGAACCTGGTGCTGCCCGCTCTGGAAGCGCTCGATCGCGGCGGCATCCTGGCGGTCGCGGGAATCTATCTAAGCCCAATACCGGCGCTGGACTACGAAAAACATCTCTTCTATGAAAAAGAACTTCGCAGCGTGACGGCCAACACCCGCGCCGACGGCGAAGAGTTTCTCAAATTAGCAGCCGAGATTCCGATTCGAATCAGCACGATGGCCTTTGGCCTCGCCGAGGCTAACGTCGCACTAAAAATGCTCAAGCACGACGAGATCAAAGGCGCCGGCGTATTGCGAATCTCGTGAAACGTCGGGTTGCGGTAGTACGCGACACGTAGTACCTTCGATGTAGTGATCAAGTCCTTCCGCTCAAAGGACACCAAGGCGTTGTTTGACGGCCAGCTGGTTGCGCGCTTTCAAAGCATCGAGCGGACGGCTGTGCGAAAACTTGAGATGATTGACGGCGCGACCGCTTTGGCAGACCTGCAAGCAGTTCCTGGCAATCGGTTGGAACCGCTTCGAGGTAGCAGAAAAGGCCAACACAGCATCCGGATCAACCAACAGTGGCGCGTCTGTTTCGTATGGGCGCAGGGCTGCGCCAGCCAGGTTGAGATTGTCGACTATCATAAGTGAGGCCACGATCATGGCACGGCAAAAGAGAGATATTCCGCCCGTTCACCCCGGGAGATCCTTGGCGAGGAATTTCTGAAGCCGCTCGGTCTCAGGATGAATCAGCTGGCGCTGGCGCTGCGTGTTCCCGGTAATCGGATCAACGCGATAGTCTCAGGCCAACGCGCAATCACTGCCGACACTGCGTTGAGGCTGGGCCGATACTTCGGAACTTCTCCGCAGTTCTGGATCAATCTGCAGGCGCGTTACGATTTGGAGAGCGCGAGGGACAAGCTGGCAGAGCGGATCGAACGCGAGGTTCGTCCTCGCGAGCGAGCAGTATGAAGGAAGTTGGCGCCGCGGTGGAAGGTTTGCTTCAATCAGAGCGGCTCTTTCATTCGACTTCGTTGACGCGTTGACGTGATGCTTGCTAGCCTTCTACTGCGATCATCTAATGTATATATCAAGCGCCAGAGGCATCGATGGCATTAACTAAAAGCGGGCTCGAGTCGTCCAAGGGCGACGAGATTCTGCTCGGCGATACCGCGGTCCTGACCCGTCTCGACAAGGCGCTTGGCTGGGCGCGAAAATTTTCGATCTTTCCGTATCCCTTCGCGACCGCGTGCTGCGCGATGGAATATATGTCGCTCTCGATGACGCCTTACGACATCGACCGCTTCGGTGCGCTGCTGCCGCGCTTCACTCCGCGCCAGGCCGATCTGTTGATGGTCATAGGCACCGTGACGGTTCGCCAGGGACCGATTTTGCGCCGCGTTTACGATCAGATGGCGGAGCCGAAGTGGGTGATGGCGTTTGGCGCATGCGCGTCGACCGGCGGTTTCTACGACAACTACGCGACCTTGCCCGGCATCGACAAAATTGTCCCGGTTGACGTATATGTTCCCGGCTGTCCGCCGCGTCCCGAAGGCGTGCTCGACGCGCTGATGGCGCTGCAACGCAAAATCCAGGGCGAGAAGCAGAAAATCATGGCGCTCAGCGAAAAGCATCCCGCCTGATCACTTGAAAGGGCGCACCGCCGGACTCACATGGAACGGATACTGACCCGCTGGCTGGATATCCCTCACCTTCGCAAGCTCGACGTGTACCTGGCGAACAACGGCTACAAGGCCGCGCGCAAGGCATTCTTCGAGATGACGACCGACGACATCATCAACGAAGTCAAGAACTCGAATCTCCGCGGACGCGGCGGCGCGGCGTTTCCCACGGGAGTGAAGTGGAGTTTTATTCCCAAGGATTCTAAAAAACCGGTTTACGTCTGCGTCAATGGCGATGAGAGCGAGCCGGGCACCTTCGCCAATCGCTATCAGTTCGAAAACGATCCGCACGGCATCATCGAGGGCATCCTGATCGCCTGCCGCGCGGTCGGTTCGCATACCGCGTACATTTATTTGCGCGGCGAATTCTCCGTGCAGAAGCGGAGCATCGATGCCGCCCTCGATGACGCACGCGCCGCGGGCTACGTCGGCAAGGATGTAATGGGCTCCGGCTACGGCGTGGACATCTGGACGCATAAGGGCGCGGGCGCGTACATATGCGGCGAGGAAAGCGCGCTGCTGGAATCGCTCGAAGGCAAGCGTGGCTACCCGCGCAACCGGCCGCCATTCCCGGCGATCGTCGGCGCATTCGGATGCCCGACCGTCGTCAACAACATCGAGACGCTCGCAAACGTGCCGCACATCATCAATCGCGGCGCCGCCTGGTACAAGGCCATCGGTCCCGAGAAGAGCCCCGGCACCAAGCTGGTATGCGTCTCGGGCCACGTGAACAAGCCCGGGCTCTACGAGTTACCGATGGGCACGCCGATGAAGGAAATTATCTACGACGTCGGCGGCGGAATTCTCGACGGCAAGACGCTCAAGGGTGTCATCCCGGGCGGCTCGTCATTCCCGGTCCTCAACAAGGAGGAGGCCGAGCGCGCGATTTTCGATTTCGACTCGATGCGCACGATCGGTTCCGCGATGGGCTCCGGCGTGGTCATCGTCATGGACGAGGATACCTGCATGATCGATATGCTGCGGGTGACGGCGCACTTTTATCATCACGAATCGTGCGGGCAGTGCACGCCGTGCCGCGAAGGATGCGGCTGGATCGAAAAAATCATGACCGAGATGGAGGCGGGGCAGGGCAAGATCGAGCAGCTCGAGCTGCTCAACAACATCTCCGACAATATGGTCGGCAATACGATCTGCGTGCTCGCCGACAGTATTGCGATGCCGGTCAAGAGCTATGTCACCAAGTTTCGCGACGAATTCGAAGCGCACATCAAGCTGGGGCGCTGTCCTTTCAAGACCGCATCCGCGCAGCAGGCTGCGTGATTTAATCAAATGCCCAAGCTCACGATTGACGGCAAGGAAGTTGAGGCTGAGGGCAACCTGAATCTCATCCAGGCGGCCGAGCTCGTCGACATCGAGATTCCTCATTATTGCTTCCATCCCGGTTTATCGGTCCCCGGCAACTGCCGCATGTGCCTGGTCGAAGTCGAAAAGGCGCCCAAGCTCCAAATTGCCTGCAACACGCGCGTCGCCGACGGGATGGTCGTCCACACCAACAGCGACAAGGCCAAGGTAGCGCAGAAGGCGGTGCTCGAGTTCCTGCTCATCAACCATCCGATCGATTGTCCCGTTTGCGATCAGGCCGGCGAGTGCAGGCTGCAAGACTACTACATGGATTACGATCAGCAGCCGTCGCGCTTTCCGCTGCCCGAGAAAAATCACAAGGGCAAGGCGATCGACATCGGCTCGGGCGTGATGCTCGACCAGGAGCGATGCATTCTGTGCGCGCGATGCACGCGGTTCTTCGACGAAATCACGAAGACTTCCGAGCTCGCGATTTTCGAGCGCGGCGACGACAACCGCATCGACATCAATCCCGGCCAGCCGGTCAACAACAAGTACGCGGGCAACGTCGTGGACATCTGCCCGGTCGGCGCGCTCACCGAAAAAGAATTCCGCTTCCGGATGCGCGTGTGGTACCTGCATCGCACCGCGTCGGTGTGCGGCGGATGCGAGCGCGGATGCGCCATCGACATCCATCACCAGCGCGGACGCATCTACCGCTTCAAGCCGCGCTTCAACCCCGGCGTCAACAGCTACTGGATGTGCGACGAGGGTCGTCACAGCTTCCCCTCGCTCCAGAACGAGACGCGGCTCACGTCGCCGCTCGTGCAGGCGAAAGATCAGCTGGTAGTCGAGCCGTGGGGCGAAGGAGTCAGGCGCGCCGCGTCGATCATCGCGGACTACAAACGCACGTACGGCCCCAATTCGATCGCGGCCGTCGTCGATACGACGTCGACCAACGAGGAGGCGTTCGCGCTCAAGCAATTGATGAATACCGCGATCGGCTCAGATCGAATCGCGACGCTTAACTGGTCGCCGCCCGGCGTCAGCGGCGATGACGACTTACTGATCCGCGCCAACAAAAATCCCAACACGCGCGGACTCGCCGCCCTCGCACTGTCTGCCGACGGACTCGACGGCCTCGCGGCCGCAGTCGCGTCAGGCGAACTCAAGATGCTCATCGCATTTCGCGCCGACCTGGTTCGCGCACTCGGCGAAGAGGAGTTCGTCAGGCGCTTCGGCGCGCTCGACTACCTGTTGGTGCTATCCACCGACGCCAACGAAACGTGCCAGATGGCCAACCAGGTCTGGCCGATCGCAGCGTACCCCGAAATCGACGGCAGCTTTACGAACTTCCAGGGCCGCGTGCAGCGAATCACCGCGGCGTTCCCACCGCCGGGAAGTGCGATCGCAGGGGTCGAGGTAATCGCGCGGCTGGGCCACGCGCTCGACGGGGTCGATCGTCCGAAGTCGGCGGACAAGGTGTTTGCCGCGATGGCGGCGTCCGAGCCCGCCTTCAAGGGTCTCAGCCTCGCGACTCTTGGCGAGCACGGCACCGACCTGGCGGCGAGCTGATGACAAACGGTCAGTCGGCGGCCTACAAATGGACAGCTCGCATATCGCACCAAACGGTAGCGAGCCCGCTCGCGTTTGCGGCTGGGCTATGTTAGCTGTTGTCGGAATCAATGACCGGACCGGTTCTCTATTCGACCAATCCTTGGTTTGCGACCGAGGTCGCCACGAAATATCGAAATGGCGTACACTTTGCTTGGGTGAGCGAGCATTTTGATGCTCTGACCGCGTCGACGACCTCAGGTGCGGCGCTAACTGGAGTGAGTTCCGTTCCGAAGCACATTTACGAGCGGCTGTACCATGACTGCAAGACTGAGGATGGGCATAGCGCGCTTATCAGGGGGTATAAGAAATCATTTCGTCGTTTGGCGCAGGCGTGGGCGGCTGACGGATCAATTACAGAACTGCAGCGAGATGAGATCCTAACAACCGTCAACTCAAAATCCTGGAGAATATGGCGACCAGTACTCTACATCATACCGCGGCACGGCATAGCTCTCTCCCGAATTGCATCAGTCAAAAGGCCAGATCGGGCTTCATACGGTCCAGAGTTGCAGATAGCCGATCTTCAACCGCACGAATTCGATATTATTGAACTATGGACGTTCTAGAAGAAACGCTACACCGCTATGACAGGCGGATCGCTGCGGGTATACTGGCCCGAGCCGCAATCGCGGTGGAAACCGGGCAAGAGTATCGTAAACCGATCGTCGAGAACGAGCGCGACCTTCAGCTCGCTTTGATAGCTGAGGCACGCGCGAAATTAGGCATTAGGGCCGACGACAACCGTCCAGAGGTTGTCAATAAAATAGGCGCTTTTCTCGACGACGCATCGGAACGCGTTTCGAAGAAGCCGGATGACGCTTCGGCGATCGAAAGGCTCGTGGAGCGTGGCGATCTCCCATCTGACCTGTACGAGATTAAGATTGGTTCTAACGTTCGAGATTTCTTCGGGAAGAAGTTTGAGAGAGAGAAAGAGCTCATCGAAGTAACCGTACGTAGACCGAGCAAAGAGCAGCATTTTGGTGTTCAGCGGGACCCCAACGCTCCCCGACTTGTTTCCTTGTTCGCACGGGACTTCAAGACCCCATACCCAGCCAAGAATTTCACGCTATTGGTTGTTGGCCAGCGGGGGAAGGGACGTATCTTAAACGTCTTCATGGCATGGCGCGTATATCCTTCGGTTGTCGATGTCAGTGGCGCGACCGATTTGATTGATATGCTCCGGCGTTTTGCTGAAGTCTATGGCGTTGATTTCAAACTCGGCGAAGAACGCGGCAAGTTTTTTTTAACTACCTCTCAGAACGTCCCAAAGACGGTTCAGGTGATAGGTTCGCCGCGCGGCGCCAAGAGGACGATCACACTTACGCATTTTTTCCAACACAATTCAGCGACACAAGTCGTCAATTCACTGGTCATGGCAATCGACTTAACTCTCTACCGCAAGACGCTCGACCGATTGGACACTGATCAAATCAGCGAAGGCGACCATTTAGGGGCATCAAGGTGATCGCGGCGGCTCGGTAACGCGCTCGACGGTGTGGATCGTCCACGCGCTGCGGACGCCGTCTTCGCCGCGATGGCCGCCACAGAGCCCGCCTTCAAAGGTCTGGCTCTCGCGACCCTCGGCGAGCACGGCGCCGATCTCGCCGCGACCTGAACGCGCACTTCGCTATTCGCTGGACGGCTGGAACATGTCGGTCAGATGTGGCTGAGGCGAGAGTGCGGACCAGAAAATCGCTGATGTCCCTGACGAGTATAGGACTTGGCCCTGTTTGTTGAAAACCAACAAACCGGCATCATTCAGCAATTGCACAATCTGCGTGGGTGAAACATCGGCGGCAACGTCTGGCGGTTGTCCCTGCGTACAAGCGTCTATGGAGCCGCCCGAAAATGGAGTTCCGAATGGCCCGATGACGGGCGGATCCAACGCGGATTGAGGATCAGATGCTGCTGGGGATGGCGTCGCTTCAGGAGTTATCATGGGCGCGCCCGCGCCGCTAGGGTACCCGTTCGGAGGGTACCCGTTCGGGGGAGGCGGTGGTTGAGTAGCCAAGGAGCTGCAGATCGGTGCTGTAGTCCAATCATTACGCGAAAAGGACTGGTGAGCGGCAGCCTTATCTGCGATCTCCTGACAGCGCGTTCGAAGATCCGCCCACTGTTTCGGTACCCAGCCGGGCGGTGGCGTCACCGGGATCGCGATGTGCTCGTGCGGTAACGGGGTCGGCTGCTGCGCTCCGGCACTGAGTACGACCAGCGCCGCTCCCATCGTGAGAACAATCACGATTACTATCGCTTTCACGAAGTTCATATTCCCTCCGTTCGCTTACGCACCGAAATTGCGATCACGAGACATCTTGTTAGCTAACAGTTATACTTTGCCTACCGCGAGTTAACGCCCGGATCGCGATCAAAGTTAACCGAAAGTGTTACGAGCAGCGGAATGTGAAGCTTCTGGGCCAGATTGTTCACGGCACTACGACCTCATTGGCGTGGAACCGAGCTTCGAGCTCAGCGCTTACCGATCGCGAAGCATAGAATAGCAATTGCGGCGCCGAGTCCGCACTCTGCGGACGCCGTCTTCGCAGCGATGGCCGCCACAGAGCCCGCCTTCAAAGGTCTCAGCCTCGCAACCCTAGGCGAGCACGGCGCCGACCTCGCCGCACCCTGACTTCCTCATCCTGCAGTTAGGCTGAAACGCCGGAGCGATCACTACTGTGGCGGAACAGGAGTCGGGAGTGGACTCGCAGGTGGGCTCGCTGGGGCAGAGTTACCGCCCAAGTTGGGATTTATCTCAGTGTTGGCCTTATCGCGGCATGCCCCCATGGCGGCGAATTCGGCTCCAGACCATTGCTTCATGGGTTTGTTCAATATGCGCTGACACTCTTGACGGTTTGCCGCCCACGTCTTTGGATCCCAACCTGGTGGTGGATTTACCGGTATTAGATTAGGCGCATTTGCGGTCACAGAGGCACTGGTCTTTGGCACAGCGGAAGGCGACTGCGCGCCTACACTTACCACCATCAGCGCCGCTCCTATTGCGACGATAAACACGATTGCTATCGCTTTCACGAAGTTCGAATTCTCTCCGCTTGCCTACGTGCTGAAATGTGAGCAAGCGGTCTCGATCGCTAGCATCGTGATCGTTCCGCACGCAACCATGCCTCGCTGATTCGCTATTCGCTGGACGGCTGGAACACTATCTCGACGCGATCCAGGTAGCTGAGCAGTTGCCGCGCGAGCGTGGTCACTGCGCCATCGTCGCGCGTCGCCGCGGCCTGCTCGAGCGCGCGGCCCATCTCCGTCATCGACTCGAAACCGTAGCTGCCGCCTTCGCCCTTGATTCGATGCGCGAGGCTGCTGATTGCCGCGTAGTCGCGGCGCGCCAGCGCCTCGAAAATCGTCGTGATGTCGGCGCGTTTATGCGTCAGAAATCCCGGGATCAGGTCGCTCAGGTCCTCGTCCACTTCCACTATTACTCGGTCCGGCATATTTCCTCCTTGTGATCGGTAATGTCCGCCCTTTCGTGATCCAACTGGTTCGGTTCTATTGCGTCGCGAATCGCATCGAGCAGCGTCGCCTTGCGGACCGGCTTGGTTACGTGCGCGTCGCATCCGGCCGCCTTGGTGCGATGCACCGCCTCTTCCAGCGCCGACGCCGTCAGCGCCACGATCGGAGTGCGGGTGCGATTGTTCGCGCGCTCCCAGCCGCGAATTGCGGTGGTCGCTTCGTAGCCATCGACGATGGGCATCTGGATGTCCATCAGCACCAGGTCGAACTTCCCGGCGATGAATTTATCGATCGCCTGCCGGCCATCTTCGGCTTCTTCGAGACGATAAGGCGTTTTTTTCAGATACGCGCGGATCAACGCGCGGTTATCGTGCGAATCGTCGGCCATGAGAATGTGCAGCGGCCGATCCAGTATTGGCGACGTCGAGGCCGGCGCGATTGCCGGCGATGCGCGCCCGTTGCCGTGCGGCTCGACCCGCGTTCCGTCGCAAGCTCGCGCGATGGATGCGAACAACTCGGCGCGCCGCACCGGTTTGACAATATAGTTGTCGACCCCAATCGCACGCAGCCGCGCAAGCTCGGCGGTCAAGTCGTTGGTGCCGAGCATCATTACGATCCGCGGCCGACCCGTCCCGCCACCCATCAGGTGCTCCGCGACCTCGAATGCTCCTCGCGCCGGCATCGTGCCATCGAGCAGCACGACCTGGAAGTGCGACTGCCGCGAATCGTCAAGCCGGAGTTCCGCGAGCGCCTCCGTCCCCGACGACGCCTCGGTCACAATCGCCCCTTGCGCCGTGAGCAGCCCCGAGACAATCGAGCGGCTGTCGGCGTTGTCATCGACCAGCATGATTCTCAGCTCGGGGAACGCCCGCGTCAGCGGCGCCGCGAGCCGGGCAGTGCCGAGGGCAAATTGCGCCGTGAATGAAAACGCGCTTCCCGTGCCCGGTTCGCTCGCGACTTCAACCTTGCCGTGCATCAGCGCGACCAGCCTCGACACGATTGCCAGTCCGAGTCCGCTGCCGCCGTATTTGCGCGAGGTGGAAGAGTCGGCCTGGCTGAATGCGTGGAACAGCAGGTGGCGCTTGTCGGTCGGAATTCCGATGCCGGTGTCGGTTACTGTGAACTTGAGTGCGCCCGCGGCGGTCGAGTCCGGGTCGTGCTCGACCGAGACCCGCACCTGTCCCTTCTCGGTGAATTTGATCGCGTTGCCGACCAGGTTGATCAAGATCTGTCCGAGTCTCAACGGATCGCCAAGTGCGACTTCAGGAATCTCGGGCGCAAACCGCGCCATCAGCTCGAGTCCCTTTTCATGCGCGAGAATCGCCAGCGTCTCGAGCGCCTTCTCGGTCACGTCTTTCGGATTGAACTCGACCGCCTCGAGGCTGACACGCCCGCTCTCGACCTTGGCCAGGTCAAGGATGCCGTCGATCAGTTTGAGCAGTGCATGGCCGTTGCGGATCACGGTGGTGAGATATTTTCTCTGCTCGTCATCCAGCCGCGTTTCCATGAGCTGATCGGCCATCCCGAGGATCGCATTCATCGGCGTGCGAATTTCGTGCGACATGCTCGACAGGAACTCCGACTTGGCGCGCGACGCCGCCAGCGCCGCCTCGCGCGCGCCGACCAGCTCGCGCTGCGTCAATTTGATATCCGCGACATCGCGCGCGATCGTCAGGCAGCACTGCTGGCCGTGGAGCTCCAGGTTGATCGCCGAAACCAGAACCGGACGCTCCGTGCCATCTTTCATGCGGAATGTCACCTCGAGGTTCCGCACTTCATTCGTCGTCATGATTTGTTTGCCGAACGCAATCATTTCGTCCGGATACACCCAGAGGTTGAGTTCGGTAAAATGGTGGCCAATTGCTTCTTCGCGCGTGAAGCCGGTTGTTTTGAGGAACTCCCGGTTGACATCGATGTAGGTTCCAGCGACTTCGGCCAGCGTCATCGCGTCCAGGTTCGCGTCGAAAAGTTTGCGGAAGGTCTCCTCGCTGTCGTCGAGCGCCTTTACCTGCATGGTCAATTCCTCGCGCGCCGACAGCAGGTCGCGCTCGATACGCTTTCTTGCGGTGATGTCGCGAATGTACGCGACCACGCACGGTTCGCTTCCCAGGTTGACCATCGACGCCGAGATCAGGGTGGGAATGCGGGTACGATTGGCGGTCTGAAATTCCACCTCGAGGTTGCGCACCATGCCGTCGCGCGCGAGCGCCGTCGCCAGGCGCAGCCGGTCCGCCGGATCAGCCCACACCTTGAGATCGAGAGTTGAAGTACCCATCGCTTGTTCGCGCGTGTAGCCGCCCAGGCGCAGAAACTCGTCGTTGACGGCCACGAACTTGCCATCTGACACGCGGTTGACGCAGATCGCGTCCGGACTTACGTCAAAAATATCGCGGACCGCCTTGGTACTCTCGTCTAGCTTGCGCGACGCTTCCTTGGCCGCCGTCAGATCGCGAATCATCACGACCACGCAGTCTTCGCCCTGGAGTTCGACCCGCACCGCCGCCACCAGCGCCGGCATCAAGCCTCCATCGGGAAGAATGAAATCGACCTCCATGTCGCGCACCACGCCTTCCGCGATGACGCGTTCCTGAAACTTCCTATGTTGCTCCTCGTTGGCCCAGATCTGACGCTGGCCCTTGCGGGAATCGTCGAGATCCCGTTGTCCATAACCAAGGCGCGCGAACTGCTGGTTGAAATCGATGTAGCTGCCGTCGGACAGCCGGGTCACCACGATAATGTCCAGCGTCGCGTCGAAAATTTTGCGCAATGCGGCGTGACTGGCGCGCAGCCGGGTTTCGACGCGTTTGATCTCTGTGATGTCGCGCGTCATCGACAACACGCACCGCTCACCGTCGACTTCGAGCATCGACGCCGAGATCAAATTCGTCTCTTCGCTGCCGTCCTTGCGGCGCTGCGCGATTTCCATGTTCCTTACGAGGCCGAACTGTTCGATGTTCTCGACAAACCGGGACAGTTCCTCTGCGCGTGGCCACGTCCCGAGCGCGATCACGTCGGTCCCCATCACGTCGTCGCGCGTGTAACCCGCCACCTGGTAGTTGTCGTTGACGGCGATGAAACGGCCGTCGACCAGGCTGTTGATTGCGATGTTCTCCGGCGACGCATCGAAGACCTTGCGCAGCATCGACTCGCTTGCCTGCAGTCGAACCAGGTCGCGTTCCCGGGCAGTTGCGGTTTCCGCGCGCAGGTCCATCTCGCGCCTGAGCAAACGATCGTTCTCGGCCAGAGCCGCCAGTTGCTCGGCCAATTTGCGCCGATAGCGGCCGCCATGAACCGAACTCAACTGCGACAACAGCGCCGCGCCCGCCAGCATCGCCCAGCCGACCGCGAGGTGCGAGTTCGGATCGCTGGTCTGGGTCGAGTACGCGAACAAGGCCAGGGCTCCGACCGCCTCGAGCGCCGCCTGCCAGCGCGGGCTCCACGGCAAAAGGACGCCGGCCCCGAAGAAGCACAACCAAAGCGATTTGACCAGCACGTCGCCGTCGCTGTTGATGACCGCAATCCGCGCCGTGCAGGCGATAATCGACGCAAAGAGCGCCAGCGTCAGAGCCTGCCAGTTCCGCATTGCGCGCGGCGACAGCGTCGTCATCAGCGCAACCACGCCCAGCGCCATGCTGGCGATGTGAAGCGGCAGCGTTCTCGCGAACATCTGCTGATGCTCCGCGGCGTCAAGCAGGGTGTATCCGATCTGAACCGCTATGACCGCAAACGAGACCGCGCACAGGAGCGACGACACCCACGTGGTATCATCTCCGGCGCTCGTCACGAGCGTCTTTGACGCGTCGCGACCGCCCGCCGGCTCGATTGTGATCCCGTCGACTATCGCGTCGGAAGCGCCACGCTGCGCGGACGCGGCTGTGCCGTTGACTGTGTGCCGCGGGTCACCAATCCCCAAGCCCACGGAAGGATCGATCTCATCGATCTGATGGTCCACACCTCATAGCAAGTCCAATGCCCTCACTAGGCACGGCAACGACTTGCTATCGAGGTCTGACGCTGCCTTCTGTCGCCGAATTTCCGCGTAGTCGCGAAGGGTGTCTCAAAATGCGTCGCTCGCTTCGGAAATACCGTCAACCTCCGAGCGCCGTCTCGAAGTCCTCGAGCAGGTCGTCGCTCGATTCCAGTCCGACCGACAGCCGGATCAGCCCGTCGCCAATTCCCGAACGCGCGCGCTCCGCCGCCGACATTCCCGAATGCGAAGTCGTCGCCGGCCGCGTTATCAGGCTCTCGACGCCACCCAGGCTGGGCGCGCTGATCGGAATCGTCACGCGATCCATGAAACGCGGCGCCGCCTCGAGGCCGCCCTCCAGCTCGAAACTGAGCACACCGCCGAAACCGTCGAACAGCTCGCAGGCGCGGATGTGATTCGCGTGGCTCTCAGCCCGGGATAATTCACCCGCGCCACCGCGCGATGCTGTTCGAGCCAGCGCGCAATCTTGAGCGCGCTTTCATTCTGATGACGCACGCGAACCGCGAGCGTCTTCATCCCGCGATGCAACGGAAAGCACGCGTGCGGATCGAGGCTGCCGCCCAGATGGTTCAGCGTATGCGTGATGCTTTCGACCAACGCCGCGCGTCCGATCACCGCGCCCGCCACGATATCGGTATGCCCATTGAGATACTTGGTGCCGCTATGGAGTGACAGATCAAAGCCGATTTCCGCGGGCCGAAAATTAATCGGACTCGCGAACGTGTTGTCGATTATTGAGACCAGCCCGTTCTCCGCCGCGAAATCGACGGCTGCCTGCAAGTCGCTGACCTGCAGCAGCGGATTCGACATCGCCTCGACGTAGATTGCCTTAGTGTTGGGACGAATCGCCTCGCGCCACGTCGCCGGCTCGTCGCCATCGACGAAATCCACGGCCATCCCGTAGCGCGGAAACTCCTCGGCGAACAGGTCATGCGTGCCGCCATAAACGCAGTCCTGCGCGATCAGATGCCCGGCGCCGGCCAGAACAGTGAAGAGCGCCGCCGAAATCGCCGCCATCCCGCTGCCCGCGACCAGCGCCGCCTCCGCGTTCTCGAGCGCCGCGAGCTTGGCATGCAGCACCGTATGATTTGGCGTGTTGTTGAGCCGGATGTAACGCAGGTCGTGATAGCTGGTCTGCCCCGCGTACTCGTAGGTCGAGGATTGAAAGATCGGCATAGTGACCGCGCCGCCAATGAGCGGCTCCGGCTCGCCGGCGTGAATCAGCTTGGTGTCGAGCCCCTTGATAAGTCGCGCCATGCTGCCTGCGATGCCACGACACTTATCACCCGGCGCCTCACGGAAAATAGGTGTCCGCCGCCTTGCCCTTGCTGTCGCTGTCGGCCACGTTGCCGACCACCGGGCCTTCGCCGGGCAGCGCTGAACGCCCGAAAAGTGCCGCGGTCTGATCGCTGTACAGCAAATGCCACCGCGCGTCTTTCCTGACGAGGTCGGCGCCCTTGGTGCGAGTGCCCATCAGCACGTAGTCGTGGGGATATTCGTCGAGCAGACTCTCCGCGCCCTTCATGCCGTAGAAAAACATCGCGTACGCGCCTTCCTGCTTGTCGGTATAAACCAGCTCGCCGCGTGGATCGATATAAACTTTGAACGCATCGGCGGCGTGCCACAGCACGTAGGAGCCCCATTCGAACTGGCACAGCATGTTGCCGTGAAGTTTGTGCTGCTCGATGAACGCGAGCGCACCGGTCGGCACGGGCTCCCAGGTCTTGAGCCGATTCGAGAAGGTTCCGCCGACCAGCGCGAGCATCAATGCGCAAATCCCCAGCAGCAGCGGCGCCGGTTCGTTATCGTTGCTCGCCGCCGGCTGCACCCCAGGCTTGCTCTCCGCGCCGCGCTCCAATGCCAGACTCGCGTGACGCGCGAGCGGAATCGCGACCGCGATGACTCCGATTGCCACGTTGCGAGCGGCGTAAAAGGCCGCCCCGATGAAGATCGCCGCGATTGCGATCATAGGTGCGTCGTCCAGGTCGGGAGCCATCGCAACCGCCGCGACGAAACCGCCAAACATCAGCAGCGGCGCCACGTCCTGAAGCAAATCCACCTTGTTTTCCCGCCACGCCGTCAGCATCAACTTCGTCAGGGGCACCCAGTCGTTGATTATTTTCCGAATCAGCGGATCGCCGACCGAATGCACCACGCCCATCCACAAGCCCACTCCGAACGGATTGATGATCGTCGCCGCCGCACATCCAAGCGTGACCAATGCGAGCCGCCACGCCGACGCCATGCGGGCTGTGTCTCCCGCGAATCCCTGGACGAACATTACCGCGGCCGCAACCCCCATCGCGCCAAGTCCTACTATGTAACCGCCGTGAAAATTCGCCCACAACGCGAACAGCGGAATCAGCGGCCACAGGATCGCCTCGCGCCGATAAACCTCGATCGCGATCGACATCATCACGACGCTGATCATCATGAAGGTGAAGAGCTGCGGCCGAAATTGCATCTGCGTCGATATCGCAACGGCGCTGACTATCAGCGTCAGCCTCTGCACGCGGCCCGACGCGCCGGTAGCGGAAATCCCGATCGCCAACGCCACGATCAGGATGCTCGAGACGACAAATTTCAGGAGCTTGAGGCCGAATACTCCGAGATGCGCGTAGCAGAAGGCCAGCGCCACCTGCGACAGCCACTCGTGATTGTGCCACGGCGCGCCAGCTGCGGCGTACGAGTAGGTATCGAAGCGCGGGATATGGCCGGTGCGCAGTGTCGTCTGGCCGGTCAGCATGTGTATCCACAGATCCGGCTCGGCGAAGTTGTCCGCGGTCGCGAGCGCGATCGAAAGGATCACCGTCCATCGCGACGCCGAAAGTAGTGAATAGCCCCGGTTATTCAACGACGGCTACGAGTGAATCATCGCCGTCGCGCTTCCGCAATACCGATCCGCTCGCCCGCGCGCGCTTTCGCCACCGCCATCGCGCCGGTATCTTTAGTTGCGTGAAAGCTCTCGTAATCGGCGGCGGCATAATCGGCAGCTCAGTCGCGTGGCGCCTCGCTTCCGACGGCGTCCAGGTCGTTGTCTTCGAGCGCGGCCGTCTCGGCCTCGAAGCCTCGTGGGCGGCCGCCGGACTCATCGGCCCGCAAGCCGAGGCGCACGAGCCCGGCGCATTTTTCAATCTCGCGCTCGCCGGCAAGCGCGCCTTCGACGCCGTCGTCGAACGCCTCACGGCCGAGAGCGGCGTCGATCCCGAGTACGACCATCACGGCGTCCTCTACGTAGCCTTCGACGAGGCCGCGCGTGCCGAGTTGCAGTCGCGCGCGCGATGGCAGCGGGCGGCCGGTGGCGATGTCGAGGAACTGTCGCCGCGCGAGGCCTTCCGGCTCGCGCCCGTGCTCTCGGAAAAAATTATCTTCGCGCTCCACATGCCCAACAATCGCCGCGTCGAGAATCGCAAGCTCACCCTTGCTTACATCAACGCCGCCACCCACGCCGGCGCCGACTTCCGCGAGGGCGCCCGCGTCTATTCCATCGAGATCGACGGCGGCCGCGCGACCGGCCTGCGTCTCGCGGACGGCTCGCTCGAGACCGGCGACATCGTCATCAACGCGGCCGGCGCGTGGGCTGGCGACATCCGCGGCCTCGAGGACAATCGCATCCACTTCTACCCGGTGCGCGGGCAAATCCTATGCTTCGACGCGCGGCCCGGCCTCATCGGTCCTTCGATTTTCTCGACCAATGGAATATTGGTGCCGCGGCGCGACGGCCGCATCCTCGCCGGCTCGATCTTCGAGGATGCGGGCTTCAACAAATCGGTCACGCTCGACGGGATGGAACGAATCCTGCGCGCGGTGCGCGGGTTGGTTCCCTCGACCGCCTCGATTCCGTTTCGCGAGGCGTGGGCGGGACTGCGCCCCGCGAGCGACGACCTGCTCCCGGTGCTGGGGCCATCCCCGACGGTCGCCAACGTCCTCTACGCTGCCGGCCACTTCCGCAGCGGAATCCTGCTCTCCGCGCTAACCGGAGAAGTAATCGCAGACCTGGTACAAGGCCGCCAACCCTCGATCGACCTAACACCGTTCTCACCCGCGCGCTTCCGCAACGGCACCGCCCGCCAGGTAAAACTATCCGACATGATATGAAGGCGCTCGGATTAATCCGCGACCTGTTTTTCCGCGCGAAGATCGACGCAGTAGCCGCCGCAGTCGGCGCCGAAGTCCAATACGCGTCGTCGCTAGACGCGATAGCCCTGCGATGCGCCGAAACGAACCCCTCGATAATCTTCGCCGATCTATCCGATCCCACATTCCCCGCACTGGAAACCCTGAACCAAATCCGCGCTGCCGCCCCAAACGCGCGCGTAATAGGATTCGCTTCGCACGTAGATATGAAATCGCTAAAATCCGCCCGCGAAGCCGGCTACGACCAAACCCTATCCCGCAGCGAATTCACCACTCAACTCCCAGACTTACTGAAAGGATCAGTCCGCTAACAGTTAGTCACCATGACTGACCTCTCCTCGGACAAGGAGAGGCCAGGATCCGGATCCTGCCCCTTACTAACTTCTAACAGGGGCGACGTCCCGCATCTTCTCTTAATACTGGGTGCAGGGGTCACCCCTGCCGAAGGAAGCGTGAAACACACCGCGGGTTTCACATTAAATAAAGTTCTTTTGAACTGTGCGGCGGTGATATAAATTCTCCATGCTCACCGCCCTCAACGACTTCCATCCTGCCGTTCGCGCCTGGTTCGAGCGGCGTTTCCCTGCGCCCTCGCGCGCGCAGGACCTCGGATGGCCCGTTATCGGCGCCGCCAACGAGGCGCCGGGCTTCGACGTTCTGCTATGCGCACCGACCGGCAGCGGCAAGACGCTCGCCGCGTTCATGTGGGCGATCAACGGTCTCGTGCTCGACGCCGCGCGCGACGCTCTCCGCGATGAAGTCTCGGTCCTCTACGTTTCTCCGCTCAAGGCTCTCGCCAACGACATCCGGCTGAACCTCGAAGAGCCGCTTCACGGTGTACGCGACGTCGGCGCCGAGGCGGGCCTCGATCTTTCGCGCATCCGCGCCGGCCTTCGCACGGGAGACACGTCCGCGACCGAGCGCACTGCGATGCTTCGTCGGCCGCCGCACATTCTGGTCACGACGCCCGAGTCGCTGTTCATCCTGCTGACCTCGCCAAAGTTTCGCGAGAAGCTCGCCGGCGTCCGTCACGTGATTGTCGACGAGCTCCACGCTCTCGCCGGCAACAAACGCGGCGCGCACCTCGCGCTGACGCTGGAACGCCTCGAACGTTTCGTGACGAGTCGCGGCAACGCGCGGCCGAATCGAATCGGCCTGTCGGCCACGTTGAATCCGATCGAAAAGCTCGCCGGCTTCCTGGCCGGCTACGACGTGGCGCGCGACCACACGCGTTCACCGCGTCCGATTAAAGTAGTTCGCGCCGACGATCGAGTCCGCACGATGGATCTTCAGGTTATCGCGCCCGGCCCCGAGCTTGGACCACTGGCGACGCATCCGCATTGGGAGGCAATGTACGACGAAGTCGCGCGCCTCATCGGAGAGCATCGCACGACGCTGGTTTTCACGCTGAGCCGCCGGCATGCAGAGCGAGTCGCACTGAATCTGCAGAAGCGGCTCGGCACCGACGCTGTGATGGCGCATCATGGCAGCCTCGCGCGCGCCGAGCGATTACTCGCCGAGCAACGCCTCAAGCGCGGCGAGTTGAAAGCGATCGTCGCGACCGCGTCGCTCGAACTCGGCATCGACGTTGGCGCCGTCGAACTCGTATGCCAGCTCGATTCGCCCAAATCCATCTCGGCCGCGATTCAGCGTATCGGCCGCTCGGGACACAGCCTCGGTGCGACTCCCAAGGGGCGCTTCTTCGCGCTCACCACCGACGATCTGCTCGAATGCGGCGCGGCGGTACGCGCGATCCGCCGCGGCCATCTCGACGAAGTGGAAATCCCGATGGGATGCGCCGACATCGCGGCGCAGCAAATCGTGGCAATCGCCGCCGAGGAAGAGGAAATCTCCGAGGCCGAGCTGCTGCGCGTGCTCCGCGGCGCGTACAACTTCGGCGATCTCGACCCCGCCCGCCTGCGGCATCTGCTCGAACAGCTCGCCGCCGAGTTGCCCGAGCGAATCATGGGTGCGGCGCCGAAAATTTTCTTCGATCGCGTCAACGCCCGGGTTCGCCCGCGCCGCTCTGCGCGCCTATCGGCGATCACCTCGGGCGGAACGATTCCCGAAGCCGGCAACTACGACGTCGTGATCGAATCCGAAGGCCGCAAGGTCGGCGACGTCGAGGAGGACTTCGCGCAGGAGTCGTCGCGCGGCGACGTGTTCTCGCTCGGCTCGATGCCATGGCAGATTCAGCGCATCTCGCGCGGCCGCCTGATGGTCGAGCCGGCGCCTGGGATGGCGCCGACGCTGCCGTTCTGGCAGACCGAGGCGGGCGGCCGCTCCAATGCGCTGTCGAGCGAGATTTGCGATCTGCGCCGCGAGATCTGGATGCGTCTTGAAGGCAACGAGTCGCTCGCCGAATGGCTGATGACCGAATGCGCGATGTCGGAGCGCGCCGCCACGCAAGCCGTCGACTACGTCCGCCGCGGCGTCGAGGCGCTCGGCGCCATCCCCGACGAGAAGACCGTCGTCGTCGAGCGCTTCTTCGACGGCCTGGGCGGCACGCAACTCGTCATCCACACGCCCTTCGGAATCCGCTTGAATCGCGGACTCGGCCTCGCGATTCGAAAGCGGCTATGCCAGTCATTCGATTTCGAGATCCAGGCGTCGGCGATTGACGACGGCGTGCTGCTGGCGCTGAATTCGCGCCACAGTTTTCCGCTCGACACGCTGTTCGGCATGCTGAAGGCGCGAAACGCGCGCGACGTACTGGTGCAGGCGATGCTGGCCGCGCCGATGTTCGAAGTGCGCTTCCGGCGTGTCGCTACGCGCGCGCTAGCCGTGATGCGTTCATCGCGCGGCAAGCGGGTTCCGGCCTGGATTCAGCGTCTGCGCTCGCAGGAACTTTTGTCCGCGATTTTTCCCGGCCAACAAGCCTGCTTCGAGAACCGGCCGGGCGCGATCGAGCTGCCGGAGCATTTTGTGATCGACGAAACCATCCGCGAATGCCTCGAGGAGTCCACTGACCTGCCGCGCACTGTGCGGATGCTGGAAGGTATCGAGAGCGGCGCGATTCGCGTCGTCACCGTCGACTCGATCGCGCCGTCGGTGTTTGCGCATCGCCTGCTGCTCGCGTGGGACTACTCATTCCTCGACGACGGCGAGCGCGCCAATCGCCGCTCGCGGACCGTCACGATGAATCGCGGGATGGCCGAGGATGTGTTCCGCAAGGAAGACCTCTCCGACTTGCTCTCAGCGGAGGCCGTCGACGCAGTCGTCGCCGAAGTGACGGGCCGCGCGGCAGGGCGCAGGCCGCGCTCCCGCGACGAGTTGTACGAATTGATTCGGGCGCACGGCTCGTTGACGCAAGCCGAGATCGAAGAGCGTGTTGGTGACGGCGCGCGCGCGATGCTCGCGGAGTTGGACGCGGAGCATCGCCTCGCCCGGGTCAGCGTGCGCGGCGAATCACTTGAGAGAATTATTGCACTCGAGGACCAGGCGATCTTCGTTTCGGCGTATGACGGCGCGTGGGTCGATGGCGACGCTGCGCGCGAGGAACTCGTGCGCCGCGCGCTGAAGACTTGTGAACCGACGACCGCCGACGAAGTCGCAGCGCGATTGCATCTTAAGGAAACGGAAATCGATCAGAGTCTAGCATCGCTGGAAAGTCAGGGTGCGGTCTTCCGAGGTCATTTCACGCGCGCCGACGTGATTCAGTGGTGCGACCGCTACAACCTGGAACGGATTCATCGGATGACGCTGGCGCGCGTACGCGCTGAAATCGAGCCGTGCGCGGATCACGAGTACGCGGCGTTCCGGCTGCGATGGATGCACGTCGGCGGCGCTGAGCTGGCGCCGGATCAGAGCGGCGTAGCGGCGGTGCTCGAACAACTGTCAGGAATCGCGGCGACGCCGGAGATTTGGGAGCACGCCATCCTGCCGGCGCGAATCGCGGGCTATCGGCCCGAGATGCTCGACCTGGTCTGCATGAGCGGCCAGATGAAGTGGGTCGCAATTGCGGGTGAGAATGTCGAGAATCGTCCTCTGAATGCGCCGTCGCTGGTTACGTTCGTTGCGCGGAAGGCCAGCCTGTTCGTGCCGCGCGAAGAAGCTCCACCGGCGGACGCCAAGGAGCGAGCGGTGCTGGAGGCTCTGGGAGCCGCCGGCGCGCAGTATCTCGACGAAGTCGCGGAGCGCGCCAACGTTTCGGAGCGCGACGCGCTGTCCGCGCTGTGGCGGATGGCAGCGGCGGGGCGCGTCAGCAACGACAACTTCGCGCCGCTCAGGATGTTCGCCGACGATCGCGGCGCCGAGCGCGCGCTCGAGTCGGTTGCGCGACGCCCGACGACGCGTCGCGACGCTGCGGTGCGCGCGCGGCTGAAGTCGAGCGTCGCGGGTCGCTGGTCGCTGATACGGGCGCGTGAAGATCGCGCCGAAGGCTCGGATGATGCGCGGGAAATTGCGCTGAAATTGCTCGAGCGCCACGGAATTCTTGCGCGCGAGATGCTCGGAGTCGAATCGACGCATATCTCGTGGAGCGAGATCGCGTTCGAACTGCGGCGGCTGGAGTATGGCGGCACGATACGGCGCGGATGGTTTGTGCGATCGCTCTCCGGCGAGCAGTATGCGCTGCCCGAGGCGGTCGAGATGCTGCGCGCGGCGCGAAATCTTATTCCTGCGCGCGAGAAACCGGTCGCGCTCAGCGCTATCGACCCCGCCAATCCGTATGGCGTCGCGATTCCCGGATGCGGTATCGCGCGCGAGGCGGGCAACGTGGTCGTCATTCACGCCGGCCGCGTGATTGCGGGCTTGCAAGGACGCGCGATGATCTCGGGCGGCGACGGCGAAGTCGACGACGAGGCTTTCAGCGCGGCGGTCGTGGCGATTCTGGCGCTGAAACCGCGTATCGCGATCGATTCGATCGATGGCGTGCCGGCGCTCGAATCGCCGCGAGTCGGGCTACTGGCCGCGATGCGATTCCATTCGGACGGCCGCTCGCTCGTCTTCGACGGCTTGCATGGCCCGGCACCCGCGCGCGCCTCGCGCCGCAGCTCAAGTTAGCCGGTTGATCGGACGCGGTTGCGCGCTATTCTGAACGCATGGCGACAAACAGTTTTGGTGCTCGTTCGACGCTTGGCGTCGATGGCAACAGCTACACGATTTATAAGCTCGAAGCGCTCAGAAGCGCGGGTTCTCGCTGGCGCGGATGCCTTATTCAATTAAGGTGATGATCGAGAACGTGCTGCGGCGCGAGGACGGCGCGATCGTGACGACCGGCCAGATCGAAGCGCTGGCGAAATGGAACGGCAAGGGCGGTGAGCGCGAAGTTTCGTTCATGCCGGCGCGCGTGCTGCTGCAGGATTTCACGGGCGTGCCGGTGGTCGCGGATTTGGCTGCGATGCGCGATGCGATCAAGAGGCTCGGCGGCGATCCGGCGAAAGCAAATCCGTTGCAGCCGGTTGACCTGGTGATCGATCACTCGGTGCAGGTCGATTCTTTCGGCAGCGCCGACTCGTTCGCGGCTAATGCGCGGATGGAGTTCGAGCGCAACCGCGAGCGTTATCTTTTCCTGCGCTGGGGGCAGGGCGCCTTCGACAATTTTCGCGTCGTGCCGCCCGACACTGGAATCGTTCACCAGGTGAATCTCGAATATCTCGCGCCGGTGGTTTTTTTAGCGAAGGACGGTGAGGCATACCCGGACACGGTGATCGGCACCGATTCGCACACGACGATGATCAACGGTCTCGGCGTCGTCGGATGGGGTGTTGGCGGTATCGAGGCGGAAGCGGCGATGCTCGGGCGCTCGATGCCGATGCTGATTCCCGAAGTGATCGGCTTTCGCCTCGCCGGCAGCCTGCGTCCGGGCGCGACCGCCACCGACCTGGTGCTGACGGTCACGCAGATGCTGCGCCGCAAAGGCGTGGTCGGCAAGTTCGTCGAGTATTTCGGGCCGGGGCTTGCGTCGCTGCCGGTCGCGGATCGCGCGACGCTCGGCAACATGTCGCCCGAGTATGGCGCGACGATGGGATTTTTCCCGGTTGACGGTCAGACGCTCACTTATCTGCGCCTGACGGGACGCAGCGACGCCCAGGTCAAGCTGATCGAGGCCTACTGCAAGGCGCAAGGGCTCTTCAATTCTCCCGATGCGCCCGAGCCCAAATTTTCGGACACGCTCGAGCTCGATCTCGGCAGCGTGGTGCCGAGCATGGCGGGGCCGCGCCGTCCGCAGGACCGAGTCGCGCTGACGGCGGCCAAGGGCGACTTCCGACGCGAGCTGGCCAAGGAATTCGAGGAGCATCCGAGCGTCGATCGCGACGAGCTGGCGAAGTGGGTGGCCGAAGGAGGCAACGGCGCCGCTGAGGGCGACGGTACAATACTCGAATCGAAGCTCGGACATATCGCGCACAAGGTTGAAGTGCATTCCGACGGCGGCGGCCGGTTTCCGTTGACGCACGGCTCGATCGTGATTGCCGCGATCACGAGCTGCACCAACACCTCGAATCCGTCGGTGATGCTGGCGGCCGGGCTTCTCGCGCAGAAGGCGGTCGCGCGCGGCCTGACGGTGAAGCCGTGGGTGAAGACCAGCCTGGCGCCGGGATCGAAGGTCGTCACGCAATACCTGAAGCGCGCGGGGCTGACCGAGTCGCTCGAGAAGCTGCGCTTCAACCTGGTCGGCTACGGATGCACTACGTGTATCGGCAACAGCGGGCCGGTAGCCGAGGCGATTGCGGGTGCGGTGAAGCAGGGCAACCTGGTGGCGTGCGCGATCTTAAGCGGCAATCGAAATTTCGAGGGGCGAATCAATCCCGTGGTGCGATTCAACTACCTGGCATCGCCGCCGCTGGTGGTCGCATACGCGATTGCGGGCACGATGGATATCGACGTCGAGCATCAGCCGCTCGGCATCGGTTCCGACGGGCGTCCCGTTTTCTTGCGCGACATCTGGCCGTCGCAGGAAGAGGTCGCGGCGGCGGTGACGGGTTCGGTTCACGCCGCGATGTTCAAGAGCGAGTACGGGCAGGTATTCGACGGCGACGAGCGATGGAAGAGCCTGGCGGTTCCCGAGGGCAACCTGTTCCGCTGGGAGAAGGATTCGATGTACGTGAAAGCGCCGCCGTTCTTCGACGGAGTGACCGCAAAAGTCGGCGATTTCTCCGATATCAGCGGAGCGCGCGCGCTGGCGGTACTGGGCGACAGCGTGACGACGGACCACATTTCGCCGGCGGGCTCGATCGCGGCCGACAGTCCGGCGGGCAAGTACCTGATCGAGCATGGCGTGCAGCCCAAGGATTTCAATTCGTACGGGGCGCGGCGCGGAAATCATGAAGTGATGGTGCGCGGGACGCTCGCGAATATCCGGCTCAAGAACCTGATGGTGCCGGGCGTCGAGGGCGGCTTCACCGCGCATATCCCGGACGGCGAGCGGATGACGATTTTCGATGCCTCGGAGCGTTACCGCAAAGAGGGGGTTCCGCTAATCGTGATCGCGGGCAAGGAATACGGCTCGGGCTCGTCGCGCGATTGGGCCGCCAAGGGCGTGCAACTGCTTGGCGTGCGGGCGGTGATTGCGGAGAGCCTGGAACGGATTCATCGCAGCAACCTGATTGGGATGGGCGTGCTCGCGCTCGAGTTCAAGGCCGGCGAGAATCGGCAGAAGCTCGGACTTACTGGGCAGGAAGTATTTTCGATCAGCGGCCTGAAGGCGGGAATCAAGCCGCGTCAGACGGTGAAGGTGCGCGCGGAATCCGGCGGCAAGACGATCGAGTTTGAGGCGACGCTGCGCGTGGATACGCCGGAGGAGGTCGAGTACATCCGGCATGGGGGAATCCTGCCGTTCGTGCTGCGCGAGATGATTCGGGGGTGAGGAGGTTGGCGGCGACGATGGCAGAGGGCACTTGTGGAATTAAGGCACTGAGCGCGGAAAATTAAGACACCAGGCAACACAGGGATGAAACCCCGCCACGCTGCCGCGCTCGCGCTTATGCTCGTGCTAACCAATTGCGGCAGTAGCAACAATTCGCCACACGACAGCGAGACGAGTAGAGACAAAGTAGATTGCCCGAACTCCTCAGTGCTCGGCAGAACTCTGATACCTAATAGTCCATATGCGCCGGAGTGTCAGGAGATTCTTCGCTGCTCTTCCGAGCAAACCGCATTACATGAAGGGTATCGAAAGTGTGTGGAAGCGAACGCTGGCGATCCTTCAAACTGCTCCATCTTCTGGCGCTGTTTGGACTACAACGTGGTGCACGGGCCTCACGCCAACCCTTAACCTGCAAATTGGGAATTAGGAGACTTCCGTCCGCCCTCGTCCGGCGTAGAGGCAGAATCTTGAAGCGCGCGCTAAAAATGCGCGCTGAATAAGGTCCCTCACCTTCCATCCTCTCCGTTGCGGGGAGAGGGGAAGAGTCGAGGGCCTGCGGCCGATCAGGAACCGGTACCGGCTTCGCTGGCGCGAAGCTGTCCGAGGTCCCTCCTCCCCTCGCGTTGCTCAGGTCGTCGGGATGACAGAGGAAGCAGAACCCGCGCTGGCACGGGCCGCTCTTCGTAAAGCGATCTGAACCTCACCCCTGGCCCCTCTCCCTTCTGGAGAGGGGAAAACAGAAAAGGCGCCTATTGCATGTGACTGCCGGCGGCGCCGGACATCGTCGACGTGCTGGCTGCGGCGGCCGCGGCATGAGCGGGAGGCTTCAAGGCGGTATCGTAGCTCGCGATGCACTTGTAGTAGGGCGGCATCTTCTTCAGTCGCGACTTGCAAACGTCCTCGGACTTGAACGTTTTGAACTTGAGCCATTGGTACAACGGTGCCGAGCTGTTCACTTGGTAGTTTCCCGACGCGTCCTTCACCGGCGGAAGGACGGGCGGCGGCAGCATCAGGTACCAGCTAATCAACACCAACGCAGTTGCATAGCACTTTCGCATCCCCGATCAGTTACAGATTTTTTCGACTGAATGCGAGAGGGGCGCGAGAGAAACTCAAGCGGGTTGTGGCGCGGGCGCGTCGAGGCGGACGGCTGCGCCGCTCTTGCGGGTGGCGTAGCGGCTTAGCAGCCGGACGACGGCGGGCGTGACTTCGTCGATGGCCTCGCGGCGGAAGCCCACCACTTCCGGACCACGCGCGCGCATCATGCCCATCATCGAGAGCCGCAGCAGGGCGGCGACCGCCTGGCAGTAGCGGAAGCGCTCGAAGTCCATCGGCGCCATCGCATGATAGAGCGGCATGTACAACGCCGCGAAGCTCGCGCGCAGCCCGTTGCCGACGAGGTTGTCGCGCATCCATCGCGGCTTGTCGAGGGCAGACGACGACAGGATCACCGCCGTCATCGCGGCGTCGAGATGGCGATCGCCGACGTCGGTGTTCACCCAGTCGATCACGCCGGTCACGCGCATGCCCCGCACCATCACGTTCAGCGGATGATAGTCCATGTGCACGAGCGAGTCCGGGCTGCGGCGGAATTTGGCGGCGCGTTCGGTGACGAGATTGAGAGCCTCGCGCAGGCCGGGCAGCGGGCCGGTCTCGACGCGATTGGCGATGATCGCGAGCATCCGATCGAGCAGCGGAGAGTCGGCGCGGGCGGAGCCGACGGGAGCATAGGCGCGCGGAATGTCGCGGAGGCCCGGGCTCGAGGGATCGAACTTATGCAGCCTGGAATGCGTGCGGACGAACGAAAAAAATGCCATCGAGAAGGTGCCGAACGCATTCGGAAAGCTGCTGGCGTTAAACAGCCGAGTTCCCGTGAGCCGCTGCATGATGAAGAACGGGGCGCCCAGCGCGCGCGGGTCGGCCTCGAAGGCGTAGGGACGCGGGACCGCAAATTGGGCGGCGAACAGGCGGTCTATGGTGGTGTGTTCGCGGGCGCCCTTGGCGTCGGCGGCGGAGCCTTGATAGAAGCGCAAGACCATCGGCTCGCCGACCGGGAGCGACGCGAACGATTTCGACGCCGCTTCGAGCGTGAATTCGAAGACGGTGGTCTCCCATCCGCTGGCAAGGATGCTCAAGCGCGCCACGGGCGCGTCGAGGTAGGCGGAGAGTCGTCGTTCAATGTCGCGAGAGTCGAGCATCAGAAGAGCGCGGGCGGAGAATCCGCGCGAATCGCAGCGTAGTACAGGTGGGAATTGGGCGCAATTGACCTGACACGCGTGTCAGGTGGGCAGAGTTGCTCAGTGCGGCGTCAGGGGACTCATGAAATGTTGCTGAGTTCCGTTGTTTGGCGGCGGTTGCGATTCCGGGGCCATCTTGAGCGTTTCGTTGGGGAGCGTCTGGCCGTCTTTCTGGAAATTCTGCTGCACCATCGAGGACAGCAGCGGTCCGGTGCGATCGCTTAGATCGATCGCAACTTCGACCGACAGTCCCAGCCGCAGCGGCTTGTCTTCAGGCACCTTCCCGTCGATTACAATCTTGACCGGCACGCGCTGCACGACCTTGACCCAGTTGCCGGTCGCGTTCTCGGGCGGCAGCAGCGAGAACGCCGCGCCGGTGCCCATGCTGATCGAATCGACGTGACCCTGGTAGGTGTAGCCGGGATAGATGTCGGCGCCTATTTCCGCCTTCTGGCCGACGCGCACGTCGGTGAGCTGGGTCTCCTTGAAGTTGGCCGTGACGTAGAGCTTGCCGAGCGGGACAATCGCCAGGAGAGGCTCGCCGACCTGGACGCGGTTGCCGACGTGGGCGGTCTTGTGAGTGACGACGCCCGCGAATGGCGCGGTGAGTTTGGTGTAGTCGAGATCGAGCCTGGCGGCTTCCAGAGCGGCTTCGGCTTGCTTCACGACCGGACGGTCGTAGCGCGAATGGTCGTCGTTTTGGGTTCCGAGCGCGGCCTCGGCCTGCGTCAGTTGATGCTCCGCTAGCGCCTCATCGGCCATCGCGATGCGCAGTCCGGTGTTGGCCTGATCGTATTGCTCAGCGGAAACGACGCCTTGCTCCTTCAACGACTTGGCGCGCGCGAAATCGATTTGCGCCTGCTTGAGCTGCGACGCCACCAGCGACACGCCCGACCGCGCCGCCGCGACGCCGGCGTAAAGCTCGTCGACGGATTGGCGCGCGCGCTCGAGCTGGGCCTGCGCCTGCTCGACCTTGACTTCGAAGTCGCGCGGATCGAGCGTCAACAGCAACTGGCCTTCCTTAACCGTCCAGTTGTCCTCGACGTAAACATTGGTGACGGTGCCGGCGACCCGCGAAGAGACCAGCGCGACGGTGCCGTCCGCGTAGGCGTCGTCGGTGCTGACGTGGCTTTCGATGTACTGATAGTAGCGATAGCCGGGAATCGCGGCGGCGGCGGCCACGATGATCACCACCACCAACAGAACCCGGCGTACGAGCTGCGAATTCATAGAATGATTTCAGGGGCGGGAGGATCTGGCCGCGTTGTCGAATCGATCGCTCACTTGCCAAGAGGCTAAGTATGACGAATGGCAGAGGCTGTCAATCGAACGCGGAAGATAGGGCGCGGATTCGATTTGAACGATAGAATTGCGCAGCTGGCGCGGGCGCTGACTCAATCCCGCGCGACGGTCATGGCTCGCGAATCGTCACGTTGGGACCTTGCATAACGGTCGCCACCACGGCTCCGTCGAGCGTCATGTTGGCGGTCCAGGTGGGAAAGGGTGGCGCGCCTCCGAAAAAGGTGGCATCCACCTTTCCGTCCGGGCTATCGAACAGGATCAACGACGGCGCGCGCGAGTCGATCACGAATCCGGTATTCAGGTCCTCGACCAGCGCCTGGTAGTGCTGAGTCACGGGACCGCTCAAGAAAATGCGCAGGTCCGGCGACGCCGGCGGGGCGATCGTGTTGAGGGTGCCGGTGCTCTGTACCGACACGGTGCCGAAGGGCGCGCTGGTCGACTGGACATCGAAGACATGGAACCCGAGGATTATTTCGAGACTCAGCAGGTTGTTGTTGGCAGTAGTTTTGGTCGCGACGAGTCGAGACGGCGGGGCGATGTTGCAGACCACTACGCTGAGCGGGGTGGTACCCTGAAACGTCCACGACGATCGCGCGTCCGATACGGTCGCGGTAAACGAGGTGCCCGCCGTGCCGAGAATATTGAACGACGGCAGCCGCGGGCCGTTGGGCGTATTGCCGACGCTCCCGGAAAAACCAGTCTGGTTGTTGCAGGCCGCGATTGAAATCGCGAGCGCCGCGCCGACCATGCTCTTCGACAAGGCTCGCACGAGGGATCGCATAGACAGGCTCGCCATCGTGCTCACAGCTGCTGCTGCACGCTGAAGTTGTTGCAGATGCCGGGGCATGAGCCGTCTGGATTCGAGCAGGTGGTCGGGCAGGTTACCTTCTGCGTCGGGGTCGCGGTCGGAGTCTGGGCTCCGGTCATGGTCGGACTCGGTGTCGGCGTCGGCCCGTTGATTAGCGGAGGCGGCGGGATTGTTACGGTCAAGGGATCTCCCGCTGGCGAAGGTGTAGGCGTCGGCGCCATCGGCGTCATCGACGGAACCGGCACCGGGGCCTCGAACCTCTGCACCTGATAAGTGTCCGCAGGGGCGCAGAACGCGTAATTGTTGCTTGGCGATTGATTGGGAAACTGATTCTGTACGATGGAGCTTGTTATCTGCACCTCGGGGTTGTCGTCCCCAGCGGGGGCGTCGGGATCGAGCTTCTCCAGGATTACCGAGGTGCCGAGATCTGCATTCCCGACGGTCCCAGTGATACTGCCGTGACCCACGCAGTTAATAGAGTCAGAGGCGGGAGGTGTGGGCGCCGTCACGGTCGCACACGCGGCAGGGGCCGCAACATCGCTTATCGCGACAGTGTTGTGGCCCTGATAGGGATCGACGACGCCCTGGTAGAGATCGATCGTCGACGCGAACAGATCGAAAGCGGGAACCGAGGGCGGAACATTAATCGTGAAGGGGACCACACCGGAGCTGGAAGAATTGACGCTAACCGGCATCGGCAGCGCGCCTTCGATATTGTTGCTGTCGTGGTCTTCGGCGAAGACCTGGACCAGCGTGGTCTGCCCCGAAGGTGGCGGCGTTATGGGGAACTCACCCTGGATGTATGCTGTCTGGAGCGCGAGGTCACACGGGCCGAAAGTGGTGCTGGTGGCGTTGGGAGTGCAAGTGCCGCCGGTTTTCTTGTTGATACCCGAACCCGGAATTGCCTGGACGACTAAAGGCTCGTAGCCCGGCGCCGTGACCTCCATCGCATAAGATTGGCTTTTGGGCAGCTTCGGGACGTTGTTGAACGCGGCGGGAGTCGTGATTGTACCCGGCAACGGAAACGAGCCGGTGTTGTCGGTGGTTGCGGTCGCGACCGCGACGCATGCTCCCGGGGTCGTCAGGCAATTTGCCGACATGTTGCTGTCGGGCGGAATCAGCAGCGCAAGGGTTGCTCCGACCACCGGCTTCAGCGGGACGCAACCGTCGACGATCGAGCCCGTGATATTGTCGAGCGTCTGTCCGGCGGTGACCGCGAAGTCGGGGTCCACCGTAATCGATTGGCCCGGGTATAGCGGCTGCAGCCTTTCCGCGGCGTAGGTATCCGCTCCGCCCTCCACGGCCAGGTCATAGAGGGTTCCGAATCCAAGTGGCGAGTCCGGCGACGCCGGGCCGCCCGCCGCCGGCAGCGTCAGGGTGAAGCATGGCTTCGAAGAGGGGCAGCTGCTGCTGCTCACGACGCCAGCGCTCGCGATCGGGGTATTGGTGCCGAGCGCCTCGGCCGTGACCATCAGCTTCCTGACCTTTGTTGAACCCCCCGAACTCGAACCGGAAACATCGACGGATCCTGTAACCGTTCCCAGCACCGAAGATGTAACCGGGCTCATCGTGATGTTTACCATGTATGCGCCGCCCGGCGTCGTCGGCGCCGACACGATTGTCATCGACAACTGAAGGATCAGCGGCGCCACGACTCCCTTTTTCGGCGCAACCAGCGGGCTGCCATCGGGATTCGTCGCAATAAGGTTGTCGGGCGTCACCAGCTGGATGGGGTAGCTGATGCATCCGTCGCTATTGCCGAGCGGCGACGCGGTCGGACAGTCGGGGATCAATGTTCCGGGATTTTGGGTATCGATTAGAAGCTCGGCCTGGCGGTAGCTATCAACCCGCACGGGGGCGGTATTGAAGATCGTGGGTACGTTTTGCGAATTGTTGAGATCGATCTGCAAATCCGCGCTCTGCCCGGAGCCTCCAATCCCCGGAGGCACCGGAATTTTTTGCCACTTGCCGTTGTTGGGGGATGCCGACGCTTTGGGATTGATCCGAACGGCCTGAATATTGAGAAGCACGTTCTGAAAGTTGGGCACCGCCACCCCGTTGATCATGCTCTTGGGTGGGACGCCGACAAATCCTATTACGACCGACGCGCCTTTGGCGGCCCGCGCCGGCCCGGCGCTCGCGAGCAGCACGCAAATCAGGGTGACAAAAGGTATGATGAGGCCGCGGGCAGTCCGATAAACAAAAAAATCTTTCACTCAGAATCCATCAAAGAAGAATTCGGTCAGCGATTGGGATAACCTAATGGCTGTGCGAAGGCAAGAATACAATCGCTCGAATGCACGTCCAATTGATCACTGGAGCTTGACTGCTTGCCTTCACAATCCGGAGAATCACTACTGCCAGCGATGAAATCGTCCATCCGAACCGCCTGCCGTTGCCTGTGTACGCTTATTCTCCTGATCGGTTTCGCGTTTCGAGCGACGACCGCCGACGCCAGCCTCAAAATCACCACCGGAAACCCCGGCCTCGAGCATTTCGACACCGACGGCGGCGTCCAGCTCGACTTCGGTCTCACCGATCAAAACGGCAACCCGGTCGGCAACCTCCGCCCCGACAACGTGAAAGTCTTCGAAGACGGCAAGGAAGCCAAGATCATCGACTTTCGCGGCGTCGGCCAGGGCCGTCCGGTGGACATCGTGTTCGTGCTCGACGTCACCGAATCGATGCAGCCCTATATCGACGCCGTCAAGCAGAACGTGATCTCGTTTGCGCAGGATCTCCAGTCCAACAGCCGCGACTACCGCCTCGGACTGGTGACGTTCGAGGACTACGTGGTCTCCGCATACCCCGACTGCAACTGCGCGTATCGCAATTCGTTTACCTCGGACGTCAAGCAGTTCAGCGACTGGGTCGGCAGCCTGCACGCGGGCGGCGGCGGCGACATCCCCGAGGATCAGCTCGACGCGCTCGCCTATGCCGCGAAGTTTCCGTTCCGCCCCGAGGCCGAAGGCATCATCATTATCGTCACCGACGCGCCCCCCCATCATGACGGCGACGGTTCGGCCGACACGGCGCACGACCAGGCCTTCTGGGACCATCACACCCGCGGCGTGCAGGTGACCGATCTGACCGGCACCAAGGTCGCCGACCTGCTCAAGAAAAACGGGCTCACGCTGTATGGCGTGGTCCCGCCGCCGTTCATCGCGCCCGAGTACCAGGAAATCGTCGATGCGACGCACGGCCGCTCGTACAATATCATCACGGAGGAAGGGCGCTTCGCGTCGCTGGTGCGCGAAATCGGCCATTCGATCGCGACTGAGTATTCGCTGACCTATCGCACGCCGCGGCCGATCGAAGACGGCACCAATCGCAGCGTCCAGCTCAAGATCGATTACAACGGCGAGTCGGGCGACGCTGAAACCGCGTACCAGGTGCGCGGGCTCGGCGGCGCCGCGATCAACGTGCCCGAGGACGAAGGCACAACCGCCGGCGGCAACACTACCGGCACGGGCCTTAAGCAAATCTCGTTCAATTGGTGGAACGGCGCGGTGCCTTTGATCGCGATCCTTGGACTGTTCGGGCTGTCGCGGATGAAGTTCGGGGTCTCGGCCGAAGAACTGAAAGCTATCGTCGAGGCGCAGGGCGCCCCTTCGTTTAGAATGCCGGCGGCGGCTCCGTCAGCGGCGCGCCCGATGCCGCGCGCACCCGCCGCCCGTCCGCCGCAATCTCCGATCACCGCGCCCCGCGGCGTGGGCAATACCCAGGGCGCGCGCCTGGTCGCCGTCGATCATATCGATCCGGTGCCGGCCGAATACTCGCTGATGAAAGACGAGATAACCATCGGCCGCGGCGAGGACAACGACGTCGTCATCCCGCACGCCAGCGTGTCGCGACAGCATGCGCGCCTGATGCGCCGCGACGGTGGCTTCGAGCTGATGGACCTGAACTCGACTAACGGCAGCTACGTCGACGATCGCCAGATCCGCGGCTCGGCCTTCCTAAGCGCCGGCAGCCGGCTGCGCCTGGGCGACATCCGCTTCGTGTTGCAGCTGTAACCGCGCCGGATTCGGACCTCCGACCGCATCAGAGCAGTGGAATTTCCTCGCCGTCTTTAGCCAACGATTCGATCAGTCCGCGGATCGCGTCGCGGGCCATGGCCCGGGCCTCTCGCAGAGTGTCCCCCTGCGTGGCGATCCCGAGGACCGGAATTGTAGCGACGTAGCCGCCTTCCGGCGCAAGTTCAAACAGCACCGTGTACCGATACGCGGTGGCGTGCAGCAGTTCCTTGCGCGGCTTGCTCATCGCTCTCAGTGTACAAACAAATCGGCCACCGTCAAATCACGAACCGCTCGCAACCGTCGAAGCCAGCACGAGCGTGATCAGTGGCCAGCTCTCTCCAGGGCTTGCGGGGCCAGGAACGAATTGTCCACCGTTCCCATGTCGATATACCAGCATTCGCGCTCTTCCGCAGTCGCTCCCGGCATATAAACCACCGAGCTGACGCCGCTGGTGAGATCCTCGTCGACCAGCCCCAGCTGAAACATCCGCTTGTACGGATAGATGGCGACGCGCGCGTCAGGCACCGGCCGGTCGCGATACGTGTTGAAGGTCGCGATGGTCTTCCACAGCTTGCCGTCGCGATCGTACTGGTCCGACGCCGTGATGAACCATCCCTCCGAATCGATGTACAGGATTCGCTTCGGGATCGTCACGTCATGCCCCGGTTTTGCGTTCGCTTCGATCACGTACAGATGCCGCATCTCCCAGTCTTCAGGGCAAATGGTTCTGCCCCCGTCTTGCGGACATTGCGGCTCGGGCGAATGCGCCGCGTGCACCGACGCGAGCATCTCCCGCTCGCCCAGGAACCGGTAATCGTAATCTTCTATCTTGGCCGCGAATCCGAAGTACGAATCCGGATCGAGCGTGTTCGCATAAGCGGTGCCTCCGCTGGCTCCTCCCATACCGGCGCCGCCGTAGCCGCCACCTCCGCCGCCACCGAATCCCGGCAACGCCCCGATACTGTCCGAGAGCGTTTCCGCCGATTCACGCCGCAGCTTGCGCGTCTGGGGATTATACACCCACACGTTGTCCTCGATTTTGGGATCGATATGCCGCTGGCGCACCATCCCGTAACCTCGCAGCGCGCTGGGTTCCATGAACGGGTAGAAGCCGAAGCGATAACGCAGGCCGCTTTTCACGCCGTCGGGATCGGTCGGTATCGGCGGCACCTCGATACGGCCGATATTGTTGTAGAACGCGAAATGCCCGACCGTGTAGTAACTCAGCGGCGAGCCGCTCGAATGCTTGTCGAAGGTCGCAACCTCCGGAAAGCGCATGTCGATATCGTCGCTATAGAGCGGCCGGTAACTGAAATTCCACATCACCTTGGTCGCCACTTGCGGATCGTTCGGATCGAGCAGCGGAAACGGTTGCCCGGCCACGTAGCCCACCAGCGTGCCGTCGGCCGCGAGCTTGACCTGCGGCGAATACTTCTCGGTCGCAACCCTGAACGGTGGCGGCCAATCGAGCCGGTCGCTCGGCACGATCCTGAGCTGCATCCCCTCGCGAACCAGTACGTAGTTGCCGGGGCTCAGCAGCTCGGCCACCTTGGACGCGTTGTCGGTGGTGATTATGTCGCCGGGTTTGACGACCGCATGCGCCGCCGGCAGCCAGCAGAGCATCGTCGCAACCAGGGTTCCCGCCACGATTCGCAGCGATGACAGTCGCATGAGTCCTCCAATGATGCGCGGCGCCGAGCCGGGCGCGTCAGCGGGCTATCTTACAGTAGTTAGGCTCGTCTCGAAAATATCTTGCTTGATCGCTCCTTGCCGCGCTCCCTATGATTCAGGCAGGAGCGGTTGAGGTCACTCGCATGAAACAAAATATCAATAGAATCACTTTCACGGTCGCGCTTTCGGCGATCGTATGCATTGGTTTTGCTGTCCGCGCCGAAGCGCAGCTTCGCCCGATGGGGATTCCGCTTACCACCACGATGGTCATCACCAAGCCCGCGCCCGGCACGATCTATGGTGACAAGCAGGTGGTCACGATGGGCGTGAGCGGGAAAACCTACAAGTTCTTGCTCAATGACGCCTACGTCGACGATCCCAGGGGCATCGTCCACTGGCCTGACATCTGGCAACTCGTGCGCCAGTACAAACCGAACTTCAATGTCACCGGGCTGGGCGAAGACACGTTCGCCAAGATGCAGCCCGGCGAGACCCTGACGTTGCGCGGCATGTTCGCCGCCAACAATCAGAGCTTCGAAGTGATGGGCACAGAACCAGGCGGCGGCCCCTTCGCCCCCGCGCAGCATTACTAGCCTACCAAAGTGGCGTTGAAGCGCGGCCCAACCCGAGGCTCGCATGCTCTACGATCCTGACCGGCACGAAGCACTCAGTTTCACGTCCTGGGAGGAAGCTCGAGCACGGGACACGATCGAAGAGATCGTTGCCGATACCGAGGTGCATTTCGACAACGAACGATTCTGGCCGCCTCATCCGCGCGAAGACGGACAGGGCATTCTCAAGGGCTTATGGTACGGCGCAGCGGGCGTGATTTGGGCGCTGCAATATCTGGCTGAACGTGGCGCGGCTTCAACGCGCATCGATCTAGTCGATACGATCGACAGGGTGTACAGAAAGTTTCGCGAGGAAGAAGATCCGAAGGTCTATTCCGGCTCCTTCCTGATGGGCGAGGTCGGCATCTTGCTCGTGCGTTGGCGAGTTGCGGGCGAAAGCTTTGTCGCAGATCGCCTGTTCAGCTTGATGGAAGACAACGCTGAACAACCAACCGACGAACTGATGTGGGGTGCACCTGGCATGGCACTCGCTGCGTCCTTTATGTGGGATGCCAGCAAAGAGGAGCGCTGGCGAACGGTCTTGCTCAGGAAAGTCGAGGAAGTGTGGTCGCGCTGGAAATACCGTCCCGAACACAACTGCCATTTGTGGAGGCAACGTCTCTACCGTCCAGAACCCCGGATCTTTCTCGGCCCGGTTCACGGCTTTACGGGCAACGCCTGCGTGTTGATGCGTGCGGCTTCGATGATGCCGGAAGAGCAGCGAGCGGAGATGTACGATCGCGTCGCTCGCGTGATACGGGCAACTGCTTACGTCGAAGATGACTCGGCCAATTGGCCCGCGGTCGCCCACTCACCTCCACCAACGGCAAGTCCATCGCAGCTGGTTCGAGTCGGCTGGCTGGACCAATGGTGTCACGGCGCACCTGGAACGCTGGGTGCTCTGTCGGCATTCCCCGACGATCGCGACCCGCAGATGGAGTCGCTTTTTGCGGCCGGTGGGGAGCTAACCTTCAGGGCCGGTCCTCTGACCAAAGGGCCGAACCTATGCCACGGCACCGGCGGAAACGGCATGCTGTTCCTCAAACTCTATGCGCGTACCGGTGATGCGAAATGGCTGGAGCGCGCCCGCGCTTTCGCGATGCACGGCATTCGCCAATATCACCGCTTCAAGGAAATACACGGTCAAGGGTGGTATTCCCTGTGGACGGGCGACCTGGGCTTCGCGGTGTACCTATTGCAATGCATCGAAGCCGACTCTGGTTTTCCGACGATGGATTTCTTTTGATTCCAGGCCTCACACCGACCAACCACCCATGATCGCCGTGAGTTCGCGGCTGCGGAATTCGAAGATCTGCTCCAGGCTCCGCGCGACCAACAGTGGGCAGCACTATTAGAGCGTCGATCTATCAGGCCGCCCGCTGCTTCTTGATTCGCGCTACCCATTTCGGTGCGAGATCCTTACGTGCCATCTTAAGATCGTAGTGCATTTGGAGATTCAGCCAGAACTCCGGGCTGTTACCGAAATACAAGCCCAACCGCAGCGCAGTGTCGGCAGTGATTCGGCGCCGGTTGTGCACGATCTCAGCGATCCTGTTCGGAGAAATGCCGATTGCCTTCGCCAGTTGGTTTTGCGACAAGCGATATTCGATCAAAAACTCCTCCTTCAGCATCTCGCCAGGCGTGACCGGCGCAAATTCGTCTCTCATGGAAACCCTCCTAGTGCTCTGTAACATTGAAATCGAAAGTAGGATATGCTATGAGTCGGTATGCTTGGAACAACCCTCCGACTGTCGCGGCCCGAGTATCAGGAACTGCAGGCGCGAGTGCGTTCGCGGGTGCTGCGCGCCGGTGACGTGCGCCGCGCGCGGCTGATCTTGATGCTGTCCGAGGGCCAGTCATGGTCCGCCATCCAGCACGGCTTGGGCTGTAGCTCGGCTTACGTCGCTCGGTGGCAGGCCCGCTTTGCGCAGCAACGGCTGGCCGGCCTGTTTGCCCGCCATCAGGGGCGGCCGGCGACCAAGCGCACGCCGCGGCTGGAAGCCCGGATTCTGGCCTGGACCCGCCGCGCGCCCAATGACGGCTCCACTCACTGGAGCAGCCGCAAGCTGGCGCAGGCGCTGGGGGTCAGTCACATGATGGTCGCGCGGGTCTGGCGGCGCGCCGGGCTTAAGCCCCACCGGCTGGAGCGCTATATGGCCTCCGATGATCCCGACTTCGAGCGCAAGGCCGCCGACGTAATCGGGCTCTACGTCAATCCGCCGCAGCACGCCGCGGTGTTCTGTGTCGACGAGAAGACCGCCATTCAGGCGCTCGATCGCCTCGACCCGGTGCTGCCGCTTAGCCCTGGGCGGGCCGAGCGCCACGGCTTCGAGTACTATCGGCATGGCACGCTCTCGCTCTACGCCGCGCTCGACACCAAAAGCGGCCAGGTCCTGGGTCAGACCGCCGCCCGCCATACCACCGAGGAGTTTGTGGCCTTTTTGGGCCAGATTGCTGCGCTGCAACCCAAGCGTCGCGAGATCCACATCATCGCCGACAACCTCTCGGCGCATAAGACCAAGCGGGTCGCGCAATTCCTGGCCGATCATCCTAAGGTGCACCTGCACTTCACGCCGACCTATTCCTCGTGGCTCAATCAGGTTGAACTCTGGTTCGGCCGGATCGAGCGCGAGGTTGTCGCCCGCGGGGTCTTCACCTCGGTCAACGACTTGGCGCGCAAGCTCATGCGCTATATCCGTCATCACAACCAACACGCCGCCCCCATCAAATGGACCTACCGCGACTTCTCTCACAGGATCGTCGCTACTTCCGGTTCAGCTGTTACAGGCCACTAGTGGTAGTCAACGATTCTGACGTCGCGGGCATCACCGTCGCTCCATTTGAAAATCAAGCGCCACTGATCATTCACTCGGATCGAGTGGAAATCTCTTAGTTCGCCCTTCAGCTTTTCGAGCCGATTCGAGGGGGGAACCATCAAGTCCTCCAGCCGGCTCGCTGCGTTGATGGCCTCCAGTTTGCGCTTCGCCCGACGAGCCACTCCCTGAAATGCGGGTACGAGCCGATCGGCGAAGAGTGCTTCGGTCTGCTTGTCGCCGAAGGATCGAATCACGAACTTAACCGTATACCGAATCCCGGTATACGGTCAATCTGGGGGGTCCTTCGAGTACTGCCGCGTCCCTCACACCGACCAACCACCCATGATCGCCGTGAGTTCGCGACTGCGGAATTCGAAAATCTGCTCCAGGCTCCGCGCGACGAACAGGTAGTACGCAATCTCGCCGAGCGGTCCCAGCGGCATCGCATACTCGACGCGATCCTTCATCTCCGTCGCGCCCGCGCCGATCTCGGTGAAGCTGTGGCTATGCCGCCATAGCGCGTACGGCCCTTTTTCCTGCACATCGACAAATTTGTTCGGCGCCTCGACCACTTCAATTCGCGTCCGCCAATGCACCGGCACGCCGTACAGCCGAATCTGGTAGTCGATTACGGCTCCGGGATGCATGACGGAGGGCGGCGTCGAGAGAAATTTGAATTGCAAGAAAGCCGGCGTAAGCCGTTTGAGGTTGCGCGCATCTGAAAAAAATTGGAAGGTCTCGACGAGCGGCCGCTGAACAATCTGGGTGCGTTCCAGAGTGCGGATTTTCATGCGATCGAAAGTATTCGATTCGTATCGGCGAATCACCGAGCCAAAGGCGCGGCACGGCACCAGTTTAGTTTTTCGATAATCAGGCGTAGGGATGAACTGTTCAGCCTGACGCGGCCGGACTTTCTGTGCTACCAATAGGCATGGACCACCGCCCCCATCTGTTCCCCTCTCCTGAAGAGAGAGGGGCTAGGGGAGAGGTTCCTTGGAGCACATACGCAAACTCAAAAAACTAATTTTGACGGAACGAAACTACCGATGGTAGCCAAGGCGCCTCAGAACCACTACATATGGTATAAAACGCATTCTTCTGCACTTTCACCTGATCCGAAATTGCGCAAGATTGCGGCCATCTGCGTGCGAAACAGCCGCGCTATGTCGCGCGCGGCCTCAGTTCCTCAGGTTGGCAAACCCGAACCAGTGCTCGTTTCCGAGCACAAGTTGTGCCGGTATCTCTCGGTAGTGTACCTTTGATCGCTCAAATCAAAGGAAAAATGATCAAGATTCGCAAATGAAAAAACTTACGGGAGCACAAATCGTTATCGAGAGCCTGATCGCCGAAGGCGTCGATGTAATCTTCGGCTATCCCGGGGGCGCCATCCTGCCCACCTACGACGCTCTCCTCGACTCAAAGATCAAGCACGTTCTCGTCCGCCACGAGCAGGGCGCCACCCATATGGCCGAGGGTTATGCGCGCGTCAGCGGACGCCCCGGCGTCGTGCTGGTTACCTCCGGTCCCGGCGCGACCAATTGCGTCACCGGAATCGCCGACGCGTACATGGATTCCACCCCGATGGTAGTGCTGTCGGGACAGGTTCCGACCACGATGATCGGCAACGACGCCTTCCAGGAGGCCGACTTTGTCGGCATCACGCGGCCCTGCACTAAGCACAATTTCCTGGTCAAGAACGTCAAGGACATCGCGCGCATCATCAAGGAAGCGTTTTATATCGCCGGCAGCGGCAGGCCCGGCCCGGTCGTCGTCGATCTGCCCAAGGACGTCCAACAGGCCGAGCACGCGTTCCATCTTTCCGAAAAAATCGAGCTGCGCGGCTATAAGCCGACGATTCGCGGCAATCCCCGGCAGATCGAGCGCGCCATCGAGGCAATCGAGAAAAGCTCGACTCCCCTGTTCTACGTCGGAGGCGGCGTGCAATGGTCCGGCGCCGCGCCCGAGTTGCGCGAACTGGTTAAAGGACTCGGTATTCCGATTACCGAGACGCTGATGGGACTGGGATCGTACCCGGCCTCCGACTCGCTGCGGCTCGGGATGCTCGGGATGCATGGCTCGTACGGCACCAACACCGCGGTCTGCAATACCGACTGCCTGATCGCGGTCGGCGCGCGCTTCGACGATCGCGTCACCGGCAAGATTTCCGAGTTCGCGCCCAAGGCCGAAACGATTATCCACATCGACATCGACCCGTCGTCTATTTCGAAGAACGTCAAGGTCGATATTCCGATCGTCGGAGATATCAAGTCAGTACTCACTGATATGCTCACAACGATCAAAGGCCGCGAGAGTATCGGCAAGCGCCACGCCGATTGGGCGAAATGGCATCAGCAGATCCTCCAGTGGCAGAAGGAGAAACCGCTGTACGAGAACGGTAATCGTGGCGAGAGCGTCTCCCCGCTCGACGTGATAGCCGAGATGCATAACCTGACCAAGGGCGACTGCATAATCGCGACTGACGTCGGCCAGCATCAGATGTGGGTAGCGCAGATGTTCCCGTTTGAGCATCCGCGGTCGTGGCTGACCTCGGGCGGCCTTGGGACTATGGGCTACGGGCTGCCCGCGGGAATCGGTGCGACCTTCGCCGCGCCCGACAAGAAAGTAGTAGTGGTGTCGGGCGACGGCTCGATCCAGATGAACATCCAGGAGCTCGGTACCGCAGTCCAATACAACGTCGACATCAAGGTGATCATTCTGAATAACTACTTTCTCGGAATGGTTCGCCAATGGCAGGAGAAGTTCTACGCCGAACGGTATTCGTACTCCGCGATGTCGGTGCCGAATTTCGTCAAGCTCGCCGATGCGTACGGCGCGCGCGGCTTTAGAATCGAGAAGTCGAAAGATCTGGTCGCGACGATGAAAGAAGCATTCGCAACGCCCGGCCCGGTGCTGATCGACGTCGTGATTCCGAAGGAAGAAGCCGTGATGCCGATGATTCCGCCCGGCGGCGCGATGTCCGAGATGCTGTTCGCCTGAACCGGCTGGAGGTGTACATATGGCGGCGCGCGTTCCGTACCTGAATCGCGAGGACCTTCCCGAAGCCGACCGCGTGATCTTCGACAACCTGGCCGCCGAGCGTGGCGGCACCGTCGGCAACATCTTCCGCGCCCTCGCGCACACGCCAAACCTGCTGCGCCGCTTCTGCCAAATCGGCAGCGAGCTTCGCAACAAGACCGCGCTCGATCCAAAGCTTCGCGAGCTCGCGATCTGCACGGTCGGGCGGCTGACCGACGCGCAATACGAGTTCGTCCATCATTGGAACCTCGCGCGCCGCGTCGGCGTCTTGCGCGAGCAGCTCGAAGCTCTCGCTGATTGGGAGAAATCGCCGAAGTTCAGCGACAATGAGCGCGCCGTGATTTGTTACGCCGTCGAGGCGACCAACAACGTGCGCGTCAGCGACGCTACCTGGAACGCCTTGAAGACGTTTCTCGACACGCGCCGCCTGATGGAACTGGTGCAGAACGTCGCCTTCTACAACATGGTCGTGCGCGTGCTGGTGCCGGTGGGCGTCGAGCTGGAACCCGGAACCACCAAACAGTAGCGATGGTCAAGACCTTCAACTTCTTCAAGCGCAGGCCCGAGCTGAGCGTGGAGCGCTTCCGCGAGTACTGGTTGAACCAACACGCCGCGGTAATCCGGGCCGTACCTGAGGTGCGAAAGTACATAGCGTCGATCGCGCTGCCATCTTCGTATCGCAATGATCACGAGCCGCATTACGACGGCATTTCCGAGGCGTGGTTCGACGATGAAGAGACGATTCGGAGGATCGCCGACTCGCCGCCACTGCGCGCCGCGATCGCTGACGACGCGGTGTTTGTCGATACGTCCAAAGCGGGATCGATCATCACCGACGAGATCGTCCAAAAGGAAGGCGCAACGCCGAAAGACGCGGTCAAGGTTCTCTCGCTGCTCACTCGCAAGCACGGCATGGACGTGGCGTCCTTCCAGTCATACTGGCGGACCAGTCATGGGCCATTGGCCGCGATGATTCCGCAGGCGCGTCGTTACGTACAATGCCACGTGCGCCCGTCCCGCTACGCCGACGGCCGTACGCCGCTCTACGACGGCGTCGCGGAGCTGTGGTTCGACGATTTCGATGCGGTCCGGGAGTCAGGCAATACCGACGTGTATCGGGACATCCGCGCCGACGAGCTGAAGTTCCTCACGGTGCCGTTCCCACGCATATTCGCGTCCGAACATCGAATCGTGTGACGCGGACGCGCCAAGACTTTTTCGAACACGGAATCGATCTCTTCAACGAAGGGCGATTCTTCGAGTGCCACGAGGCGTGGGAGGAAATCTGGAAGCGCTCCGACGGCGCGGTAAAGCTTTTTCTACCAGGACTGATCCAGGCCGCGGTCGCGATCCTGCACGCGCAGCGCGGAAACCTCGAAGGCGCACGGTCGCTGTACGAGAAGGCGTCAGCCAAGCTCGATCCGATTCCGCACGAGCACATGGGTCTCGCAATCGGCGAGCTGCGCCTCGAGCTAAGCCGCTTCATCGCCGCTGCAACCCGCGCCAACGGCGCGCCACTCCCCGCCCCGCCAAGGTTGCGGCGGGTTTCAAAGTCAAGTGCTTGAATGTCACGACGAGGGCGCTTTTTCTGTCGCCTGTCTCACGCTGACTAGGATTACCACGCGGCCTTTCATGTTCAGGTCGTTTGCCAAAGCGTCCAGATTCGACGAAGGTGGCACCGCGTCACCGTCTTCGATCATTCCCTCGATATGCAGGGCGAGAGCTTCAGCGGCCATTCGCCGCGCTTCCTCGAGCGTTTTGCCGGCCGTCACACAACCGGGAAAATCCGGAAAGCTTACGCCGAAATCCGAATCCCGATCCTTGTGAAGATACGCGATATAATCCATACCGTAGCCAGCATAACTCCAAAGACACCGCGGTGCAGCTTGTGACTAGACGACGATTCCTAGCGATGGCGGCTCGAGTCGGTGCGATCGTGTCGATGACGGCCGGCAAGGCGCTGGCGTCGATTACACGCAACGGCGCGATGCAATATCGGACGCTTGGCCGGACCGGCGCGAAGGTCTCGCTCATCGGAATCGGCGGCTACCATATCGGACAGCCGAGAGATCCGCGCGACGGAATCGCGATTGTCCGCACCGCAATCGACAACGGCGTGACCTTCATGGACAACTCGTGGGATTACCATCTCGGCGAGAGCGAACTCAGGATGGGCAAGGCGCTGCGCGACGGCTACCGGGACAAGGTCTTCCTGATGACCAAGGTTGACGGCCGCACGCGCTGGACCGTCGATTGGCAGCTCGACGAGTCGCTGAAGCGCCTGCAGACCGACTACGTCGATCTGCTGCAGATTCACGAAGTGATCCGCGACAACGATCCCGACCGGGTCTTCGGGAAAGACGGCGCGATCGAAGCGCTGCTCGCGGCGAAAAAATCGGGCAGAATTCGCTTCTTCGGATTCACGGGGCATAAGACCCCGGCGATGCTGCTCAAGATGATCCGGCTCGCCGATCAATACGGCGTCACTTTCGACACCGTGCAGATGCCGCTCAACGTGATGGACGCGCATTACGACAGCTTTCAGCACAATGTGCTGCCGGTCGCGCTCGAAAAGAATATGGGCGTAATCGCGATGAAGTGTTTCGGCGACAATTTCATCCTGCAGAGCAAAACCGTCACACCGATCGAGGCGCTCCATTACACGATGAACCTGCCGATCAGTACGCTGGTCATCGGATGCGAGTGGATAGGATATGTTCGGCAGGCGCTCGATGCAGTCCGGACATTTCGACCGCTGACTGAGACGCAGGTCGCGACGATCCTCGCGAAGACGGTCGCGGCCGCGCAGGGCGGACAGTTCGAATACTACAAGACAGGCGACACGTTCGACGGAACGTCGAGAAACCTGAAGTGGCTCGGATGAGGTGAAATAGTCAGCGACTATTGGCGGCCGGATATGAAATTGGAATGAGGTTGGTGCGACTGACTATTGGCGCGGGTGAGGATGGCGTACCTTTGAACGCTGCCTGCAACGCGTAGAAACCGGCGCGCGGAGTCAGCACGTCGGCGCCACCGTTAAGCGATCCGGGGCCGTGGTCGGCAGTGAGTAGCACGGGATCGCCGGCTCGGCGGCCGGGGTTTGCCGCGACGGACATCAGCCCGAACCATTCCTCGTCCCAATAGGACGCGAAGCCGCCGCTGCCGGGCTCGCCGAACGGAAACTTGCTGTCGATTGTGGTCGTGTCGTGCGACGACCAGGTCTCGGGCCGGTGCTGCGCCTCTTTCCACCATTCGTCCTGGAACTCAAACACGTACCCGCCCGACAGAATGCCGCCGCCGGTTGTCGAAAGCGTCGAATCAGGTCCGTAGATGTCGGATGCGATCTTTTGAATCAGCGTGGCCGCGCGATTTCCAGGTGCACCGTTGAATTCATCGGCCACTGCGGGGCTTGCGCTCACCCACTGCGGGTTAGGCGGTGGCGGCGGCTGTCCGTCGCGGGTTCGAATCGAAGCGGGCGCGCCCCATTCGGTCAGCACAATCGGCCTGGGAACTGGATTGGGCAGCTCAGTCCCGATGCCGGCGCCGTTCGTATAGTGGCCGTCGACTATCCAGCGCTTGAAGTTTGCGACGTCTTCAGTCTCGGGCCTGCGATACGCGTTGAAACCCCAAACGTCGAGCGCGTAGATGTCGGCGGGATAGGCTCGCCGCCGATTTGCCGAGCGGCAGTCGGGCCCCGGGTTCGCGCCATCGCGATCGACGCATACTGGAACCGCAGGCGCGCCCGGGCGGGCGTCGGCGGTACTTTTGAACGCGACTAATGGTTTCAGAAGCATCGCCGTCTCGGGAGGCGGATAGTCAGCGAACGCCGTCATAGTCAGTTTGCCGGGCGCGTAGTGCTTCGCGACGGCGCCGAGCTGATTGAGATACTGCCAATAGTCAATGTACCTGTCGGTGCCGCGCGCGAAGGGCAGATTGGTCTCGTTGCCAATAGCAAATCCCAGCACCGCGGGATGATAGCCGTAGCGCTGCGCCAGCCACTGAGTAGTGCGCTCGATATACATTCGCTCGTCGCGGGCCGACGTTGAATCGGGATTGGCGCCGGGAAAGGCCAGCCACGGATCGAGTGCAATACCGATGACTACGTAAATCGGGTTGACCCCGTGATTCCAGCACAAGTCGAGGAACTGATCGCCGCCGTCATGCGCCGGCCACGCCGCGAAACCGGCAGGAGCGGTCGTCGAACCGAAGCGGACTCGCGGAGTCACGCTCCAATCGAGCGACTTCCATTTCGAATAGTCGGCCGGCGCCTTCGGAACCCATTTCCACCAGGCGTAAGTGCGGATGCTGTTGGCGCCGAGTTGACGCACGAGGCCGTCGGGAAGGTCGACGCCCGCTTCGAGGTCGTTGTAGGTCGTGCCCCACAGGTCGCGCGTCCAAATAGGCGCGTAGGTGAGATGCGCGGGATCTCCCCAGAAGTAATCCGAGCCGGGAATCGTCTGCGCGGCGTCGTTGATCGGGCGTGGCGAGTAGTCGACGCCCTTGACGACGAACGGCTGAGCCGGGCCGCCGTTGGTTGACAGCAGGATGGTCGTGCGATCGTTCGCGACTGACCACCGGGTGCTCGAAGAATTAGGCGGGAGTAGCGTTGTCGCCAACGCGTCGCTCGCGCAGAGCGCAATCGCGAGAATGGCGACAAATGCGAACCTTCGTACGCAGTTGGTATGGGTGTTCGCAGGCTGGATCAATTCGCAGAGTCCCCCGGCTCAAATCGCGCGCGCCAAAATGCAAGTGATGTACCTTCATTTGCGCCGTGTTTGCGTCGGAGCGACCGAAGGATTGGTACAGTAGTCAATCAGGTGCTGCCATCACGTGCAGCACGAGACGAAAAGCGATTAACATTCAGGCGGAATCTAGAAAGGAATGTCCTCGTCGTCCATCGGCGCGACGTCGTCGCCAGCGCCGCCGCCACCTCCGGCTCCTGCCGGTGCGCGACTGCGAGCGGCGCCGCCGCCCCCGAAGCCTCCTGCCTCATCACCCATCGGAGCACCGCCGCGCGAGCTCAGGAACTGCACGCGCAGCGCGATAATGTCGGTGGCCTTGCGTTTGCCGCTGCCGTCCTTGGCCTCGTACTCGCGGTAGGAAATCCGCCCCTCGACATAAACCGCGCTGCCCTTCTTTAAGTACTGCGCGCAGGCCTCGCCCTGTTTGCCCCACACGGTGATGTTGTGCCAGTCGGTGCGTTCCTGCCGCGCCCCGCTCTTGTCGGCGAACGAGTCCGTGGTTGCAACTGAAAAGCTCGTGACCGAACTGCCCGAGTTGGTGAACCGGGTTTCGGGATCGCGTCCGAGATTGCCGATGAGAATTACCTTGTTTACCGACGCCGCCATCTTCGCCACCTCATGTCGGAAAAGTAGTCCCGCCCCGTTCTCAAGGCAAGTCAGCGTGTCAGTTGGTTGAACAGCGCCTTTCGCAGCCCAATTATCACCGATATAATTCGGCTCGGTGCGGGAGGCAGGATTGGCGATGGCGGCAAGCACTTCCACAACCGCTCCGGTACGCATCGTAGCCCTCGGCGGGCTGGGCGAGATCGGCCTCAACTTGATGGCGATCGAATGCGCCGGGCGCGCGATCGTGATCGATTGCGGCGTGATGTTCCCCGACGAGCCGGCGCTCGGGCTGGGCACCTATGTCCCCGAGATGGCGTGGCTCGAACGCAGTCACGTCGCGGTGGAAGCGGTGGTGCTCACGCATGCCCACGAGGATCATATCGGCGCGACCCCGCATCTGCTGAGTCGCTTCAACGTCCCCGTCTATGGAACCGACATCACGCTCGCCTTCACGCGGCGGCGCCTTGCTGACTCGGAGTTCGATGAGCCCGTCGATCTGCGAACGATCGAGCCGCGCCATCCGTTCGAGGCGGGGCCGTTCAAGGTCGAGCCTATTCGCGTCACGCACTCGACGCCGAACTCGATCGCGCTCGCGATTCGGACTCCTGCCGGAATAATCGTTCATAGCGGCGACTTCAAGATCGATGACGCTCCTGTGGACGGCCAGATGTTCGATCGCGAACGCTTTGCCGAGCTTGGCGCGGAAGGCGTCGCGGTGCTGCTGTCAGACTCGACCAACGTCGAGCGTCCCGGACGCTCGGGCTCGGAGAGTTCGCTGAAGCCGGTGCTGCGCGAGCTCACGTCGCGCGCGCGCGGCAGGTTTTTTCTGTCGGCATTTTCGTCGCATCTGCATCGGATTCGCCAGGTGGTCGAGGTCTCGCGCGAGTTCGGCCGCCGGGTCGTTCCGCTCGGGCGCGCGATGGCGGAAAGCGTGCGGCTCGGTCTCGAGACCGGCCAGCTTCCGTTTGCGCAAGCGATGTTTGTCGAGCCGGGCGAGGCCGAGTTCATCGACGGTAATCGACTGAGCTACCTGACCAGCGGGAGCCAGGGCGAACCGCTCTCGGCCCTGGCGAAACTTGCCGGCGACGCGCACCCGCGCGTGCGTATCGAGCACGGCGACGTGGTCGTGCTGTCGTCGCGCTTCATCCCCGGCAACGAACGCACTATCAACACGCTCGTGAATCGCCTCTACCGGCAGGGCGCCGACGTTGTCTACGACGCGGTCGCGCCGGTGCACGTGTCGGGACACGCCAGCCAGGAGGAGTTGGCCGAGCTAATCGCGCTGATCAAGCCGCGGCACTTTATTCCGATTCATGGCGAGTATCGCCATCTGAGTCGGCACGTCGCGCTCGCGATCGCGGCGGGAATTCCAGAGCACAACTGCTTCCTGCTCGAGGATGGTGATTCTCTGGTACTCAACGGCGGCGAGGCGCGCCGCGGACCGACCGTCGAGGCCGGCCGCGTGATGCTCGAAGGCGCGGACGACGGCGACCCCGCCGTGATCGGCGAGCGCCGGGTGCTCGCGCGCGACGGCACCGTGACGGCGGTGGTGGTGCTGTCGTCGAAGACCGGGCGCATCGTCGCGGGCCCCAATCTCATGTCGCGCGGCCTCGTGAGCGGCGACGGAACTTCGGCGCACATGCGCCGCGCGAAGGAGGAGTTGACGCGGCGCCTCGGCGCGCTCGGCGGCTCTCTGCAGGCCAACGATCCTCGCGTCAAAGAAGAAATCGTGCGCGCGATTCGGCGCTACTTCAGCGACGAGCTCGGCAAGCGGCCGTTGGTGATTCCGTACGTGACGGAGGTGTGAGCACCATCGCGCGCAAGGAGAAAACGCCGATCGAGCTGCCTCCTCCGGCCGCCGTGGTGGAAGTCTCGATTGCGCCATCGCCGGGCAGCCGAATCGCCCGCGAGCTATGCGCGCTCGCGCTGTTGGCGTTCGCGGCGTTCGGCACGGTGAGCCTCGTCAGCGTCGATATCGGACGGAGTCCCAACCTCGGCGGTCCGGTCGGCGCGGCGATCGCCGCGGCGCTCGGCGGCCTGGTTGGATATCAGTCCTACACCGGAATGATATTGGTCGTGTGGCTGGCACAGCGCGTATGGACGGGCGCCGGAATCGTTACGATTGCGCGCGAGATTGGCGGCGGCGTCATCCTGATTCTCGCGCTTGCGACTGCCGGCGCACTGTGGAATCTGCACGACGCGAAAATGGGCGGCGAAGTTGGCGCGGATCTCGCGACACTGCTCAGCGACTCGCTCAACGTCTCTGGCGGGGCGATCGCGGTCGCGCTGGGATTCATCTGCGGGCTGGCCTTGATGCTCAAGCGGGCTCCGACCGAGCTGCTCGCCGGAGTTGCAAATAAATTTTGGCCGCGCCGCGATATGTTTGAACTTGACGCCGGCGCGCGAGTCCCGTTCTCGCTGACCACGGGCGACGAGATCGAAACAGACATCGATGGCATCAACGGCAAGGTGGCGCCATTGAAGGTCAGGCTGCTCGAAATTCGCGAGAAGCGCGACAAGGCGGCCGCGTCGAAGCCGCGTCAGAAGGGTGCCTTCAAACTGCCGCCGCAGTCGCTGCTGGACTTGCCGCCGGCTGAGCATGCGCAGGTCGACGAGGGCCAGCTCGAGCGCAGCGCGCGCGTGCTCGAGCAGAAGCTCGCCGATTTCGGCGTCGAGGGGCGCGTGGTCGAAGTGCAGCCGGGCCCGGTTGTCACGATGTACAAATTCGAGCCGGGCTCGGGAATCAAGGTGAGCCAGATCGTCAATCTTGCCGACGACCTCTCGATGGCTCTACGAGCTGCCGCGGTGCGAATCCAGGCGCCCGTGCCCGGCGAGGCTGTGGTCGGAATCGAAGTGCCGAATCGCAAGCGCGAACGCGTTTTTCTGCGCGAGATTCTCGAGGCCGAGGAATTCTCCGCGGCGCAGAGCCAGCTCACTATCGCGCTCGGCAAGGATATCGCCGGACGTCCGGTGGCGGCCGACCTGGCTAAGATGCCTCATCTGCTGATCGCCGGCGCGACTGGAACCGGCAAGTCGGTTTCGCTGCATACGATGATCGCGTCGATTCTGTTCAACGCGACCGCCGATGACGTTCGCCTGATTCTCGTCGATCCCAAGATGCTGGAATTGTCGGTGTACGAAAATATTCCGCATCTGCTGGTGCCCGTCGTCGTCGATCCGCAGAAGGCCGCGTCCGCGCTGCTGTGGGCAACGCAGGAGATGGAGGGCCGGTACCTGCGGATGCGCGAGCTGGGCGTGCGCAATATCGACGGCTACAACCACGCGCTGGCGTCTGGCGTATCGCTCGCGCAGCTCAAGATGGCGGGGCAGAGCGCGCCGGCGTCAGACGACCCGAATCAGCCGGCGGTCGGCGCGATCGAGCATCGCAAGCTGCCGAAAATAGTGATCGTCATCGACGAGCTTGCCGATTTGCTGCTGAGCGAGGGCAAGACTGTCGAGCGCGATATCACGCGCCTTGCGCAAAAGGCGCGCGCCGCGGGAATTCATCTGATACTGGCGACTCAGCGGCCGTCGGTCGATGTGATCACCGGGCTGATCAAGGCGAACCTGCCCGCGCGAATCTCGCTGCAAGTGACGTCGCGCGTCGATTCACGCACGATTCTCGATTCGATCGGCGCGGAACGCCTGCTGGGCGCCGGCGATATGCTCTTCATGCCGCCCGGCAGTGCCAAGCTTCGCCGCCTGCATGGGCCGTTCGTCGGCGAGCATGAGATTCGCAAGCTCACTGATTTTTTGCGCGAGCAGGGTGCGCCCGAATACCGGATGGAAATCCTCGACACCAAGGCGCCCGGCGAGGAAGGCGGCGATGGATTCGGCGCCGACGTGCAGGACGAGATGTATGATGAAGCGGTGCGAATCGTGATGGAGACCAACCAGGCCTCGATTTCGATGATCCAGCGGCGGCTGCGGATCGGCTACAATCGAGCGGCGCGGATGGTCGAGCAGATGGAACGCGAAGGAATCGTGATGCCTGCGGATGGCGCCAAGCCGCGCGAAGTGCGCCTGCACAGCGCGCGATGACGGGCGGCGACTCTCTCCTCAAAAAAATGTGGAAGACGATTTTTACGGCAGTCGTGATGCTGCTCATTGCCGCTGCGCCGGCTCGTTCTGAGACGAAGGCGCCGTCCGGCGCCCCGGTCAGCAAAGATTTGAAGCAGGTGCTCGATCGCCTGCAGCGTCATTACCACGACACCAACTCATTCACGGCGAAGTTCAGCGAGGAAATCGCCACGGTCGGCGCCCCGAAGCGCACGCGCCAGGGCACGGTTTCCTTTCGCAAGCCCGGGCGCATGCGATGGGAGTTCGAAGCGCCGGAAGTGGAGACGATCGTCAGCGACGGCGAGACGCTCTACAACTACGATCCGGATCTCAACCAGGTGGTTGAGACTCCGCTGAAGCAGGCGCTCAAATCGAGCAGCGCGACGTCGTTCCTGCTCGGAATCGGAAATATCAACCGCGACTTCAAGGCCGCCTTCGCGAATCCTCCGAAGCCCACCGGTCTCGTCGATTTGATCCTCGACGCGAAGACCGGCGGCTACAAAATCGAAGTCGGCCTCGACCCGAAGAGCTACAATCTGATGACGTTGACGCTCACCGATCAGCTCGGCGACGTGACGAGGATCGACTTCAGCGACATTCATGACAATGTGGAACAGCCAGATTCGACTTTCGCGTTCAAGACGCCGGCGGGCGCGGACGTCGTGACGGCACCTGCCTCGCCCTGAAGTTCTGCTACACTAAAGACAGCACCATCGATGTGCTGAAATTCTGGATCGCGATTGCCTCGCGACTATGCGACGGGTATTTTTAAAAGCCCTCTGAGTTTCTCCGGTTCCGCGAATGGAAAAAGTTCACCTACTCACGCTTGGATGCCCCAAGAATCTTGCCGACAGCGAGCTGATGCTTGGCGCGCTGACGTCGGCGGGATTCGAGATCACGCTCGATCCCGAGGAGGCACAGGTGCTGTTGGTGAACACCTGCGCGTTTATCGAGGCGGCCAAGAAGGAATCGATCGACGCCATTTTCGAAGCGGCGGAGGTCAAGAAGCGCGGCTTCGGCAAGCGGCTGGTGGTCGCGGGATGTTTGTCGCAGCGCTATGCCACAGAGCTTGCGGCGACGATGCCCGAGGTAGACGTGTTCGTCGGCACCGGCAACTTCCTCGATTTGCCCGAGCTGCTGCGGCGCACCGAAGCGCCCGAGTCGCGACCGATTCCGTACGCCGGCGCGGCGCATCTGCTGCCGACCTCGGCAATCCCGCGCGTGAAGACCTGCGATTTCTTCACGTCTTACTTGAAGATTTCCGAAGGCTGCAATCACAAGTGCGCCTTCTGCATTATCCCGAAGATTCGCGGGCTGCATGAGAGCCGCCCGACTGCCGACCTGGTCGCTGAAGCGCGCAACCTGGCGGCCGGCGGCGTTCGCGAGATTAATCTGATCGCGCAGGATTTGACCGCCTACGGCCGCGACCTCGACGAGCCGTCTTCGCTCGCCGCGCTGCTGCGCGAACTCTCGACGATCGACGAGCTGCGCTGGATACGGCTGCTCTATTGCTATCCGAATTTCGTGACTGCGGAACTGCTCGACGCAATCGCGGAGCTGCCCAAGGTCGTCAAGTATATTGACATGCCGCTGCAGCATGCCGATGACGCGATGCTGCGCGCGATGCGTCGCGAGCGCTCAGGCGCGGCACTCGTCAAGCTGCTCGAGCGCGTGCGCGAGCGAATCCCCGGCGTCGTGCTGCGGACGTCGTTCATCGTGGGCTTTCCCGGTGAGACCGACGCCGCCTTCGAACGCCTGGTGGATTTTGTTCGTGAAGAGCAGTTCGATCGCGTCGGCGTGTTCACCTACTCGCGCGAAGAGAATACCGCCGCGTACGATTTGCCAGACCAGGTACCCGAGCGCGTCAAGCGCGCGCGGCGGGCGCGCCTGATGGCGACGCAGTCGGAGATTTCGCTCGCCAAGAATCGCGGCCTGGTCGGACGCGAGATGGACGTGCTGGTCGAGGGCCCGATGCCGGGACGCTCGACGCGGCTGCGCGGGCGAACCTCGGGGCAGGCGCCCGAAATCGACGGTTCCGTGTTTCTCGAGGGCGAAGCGGAAGCGGGCGAGTTCGTCCGCGCACGAATCGACAAGGCCCTTAGTTACGACCTGCACGCAACGGTCGCCGGAGCGGCCGCGTAATATACCGGGAGTCGTGAATTCGATGGCGAATAAACCAGTTGCCGCGAACCGAAAGAAGTTCCTCGCCAAAATGCGCGAACAACTGCTCGAAACCAAAAACAAACTGCTCGGCGAGATCGATTCGGAATTGCGCGCCGAACGCGAGGGCAACAAGGACGAGGGCATGGACACCTACGACCTTGCGTCCGAAGAGCGCGATCGCGAGATCAGCTTCATCTTGTCGGACCGCGAACGCGTCAAGCTCCAGCAAATCGACGACGCGCTCGAACGGCTCGACGAAGGCACCTACGGCGTCTGCGAGTCGTGCGGCCTCGAGATCGCCGAGGAACGTCTCGAAGCGATGCCGTTTTCGCGGCTCTGCCGGGATTGTCAGCAGGAGCAGGAGCGCGAGGCGAAATCACAGCGCCGCTTCGACGACGAGCCCAATACCTACCGCAAAATTGGCTCGACCGACGCCGACGACGAGAGCGCCTAGAACAATTAGCTTGCGCCGTCCAGGCGTGGTTTACCGCGCTGCCCGAAACAGTCATCCTAGACAGACGACTTGCGCAGGATTCGCTGTCCTTAACCCTTGTCAGGATCGCTGCGCGAGGATTTCAGCAACCGAATAATGAGGATATTTTCCGATATCGATAACGGCGGTTCCGTTGGGCCATCCGTCGAGATAACCGATGCGCGCGCACGGATTCGCGCTAATCTTTCCGGCGTCTGCACCACCATCGCGCTGGCGAGCGCGCGCGGCGGAGTCGGCAAGAGCATGCTCGCGGTGAATATCGCGGCGGCGTTGGCGATGAAAGGGCGCAAGGTTGCAATCCTCGACGCGGACCTGAATTCGCCGAGTGTCGGCGCGACGCTCGCGATGAAACCGCCGCGGCGCCTTCCGATGATCGAAGGAATCGAGCCGGCTGCGGGACCGCATGGCTTGCGCGTCGTTTCCAGCGATCAGCTCCCCGGCGGCGAAGCGGCTCCGATCAGCTTTGTGGATCACGATCAAACCGACGGCAACCACGACGGCGAGCAGGTTGCGCCCGCGCCGACGCGTCCCGCGGAGCTGAGCTATAGCGAAGCGCTGCGGCGGATACTTGCACAATCGCAGTTCGGGAACGCGGATTTGTTGATAATCGATCTCGCGACCGGCCTCGATCGTTTGTACTCGATTGCCGGCATGGTGACGCTCGATGGCGTTCTGCTGCTGAGTCATCCCTCGGCGCAGGACACGAGTGCGGCGCGTCAGGCGATGAAGATTGGGCGCGCGATCGGTGTGCCAATCGTCGGCATCGTCGAGAACATGGTCGGCTTCAACTGCGACGGATGTCGCGCCGTGCGGCCGTTATTTCCGGAAGGTGATCTCAATAGCGTAGCGCGCGCGGCTGCAGTGCCAATCCTGGCCCGGCTCGCATTCGAACCGCGGCTCGCGGACAGCACCGATCGCGGTGCGCTGTTCGTCCGCGAGTACGCGTCCACGCCGACCGGCAAAGTGCTCGCCGACATCGCTAACCACGTTGACGCGATGGTCGCGGCGCGCACTCGCGCGGCAGATACGCCGGCCTAGCGCGGCTACTCAATCAGAATCGTCATCGCTCTCGTCGGCCGACGTCTGCACCGAGTCTGCCACGCGCGAATATTCAAACATCCCGGACCCGCGATGCGCACCGGCGCGGAAGCTCGCGAATCCGAGCGACGTGTAAATGCGCGACTGCTCGGGCCCGGGGCGCGACAGCGGAATAAAGCATTCGACGTCGCCCGCGAGCTCGCATGACGACCCGTCCGAACGCGTAAGCGATGCGAAAATTCGATGCGGCGGTTCCTCGACCGAAGGCGTTTCGATCGTGAGATCGCGCAGCTCGCACTGCGACCAGCCGCCGGCGCCGAGAATCCTGGCGGTCCGATTTGCCGGCGCGTCGTCGAGCGTGACTGAGCGGCCTTCGAGCGCGCGCGGCGCATCTTTATCTTCGAAACACGCCCAAATCATCCGGCGCGCGGTAAATTTCTGCGGGCCCAGTCCGGTGAACGACATTCCTGCGCGTGCAAAACCGCTCAGGCTCCGCGTCGCGCCGTCGATGCAAACATGTCCCGCTATTCGCCCGAATGCGGCGCTCGACGACGGGCCGTCCTGCGCGGCGCCGGGTGAAGACAACACACGATCGAAGTCGAACTCGCCGCCCGCGCGATCGATTTCGAAACGCACTTCAACTTCAGCCGCGCAGTCGAGCCGGCCCGAGGCCAGCGCGCGCTCGATGCTTAGATACGCGCTCGCGTCGGGCACGATCACGGCGGGTCCGCGAAATGCGAGCACGATCGAGTTGCCCTCGCGCCGCAGAGAGAGCGGGCCGTGCGTGACGCCGCTAGCCGACCGGGTCGGCCTGCCTTCGGCGGTGAACAATGCGGCTCGATGGCCATCGAACAGCATCATGATTCGCGCGCCCATGCCCGCGCCACCGACGTCGAAGCTCGCCATCGCACCGAAGCGCGCGGCGGGGTCGTAAAATTCGATCCCGACGCGGCCGGGTGCCGCGACTGTCGCGGCCGCGCCGATTTCCGATCTGGCGACCGGCGGTCGCGGCGCGCGATTTACGACGATAGGTGCGCCAGGCGCGTGGGACTCTGCGCCGTTGGGCGCGAAGACTTCGGCGATGGCGTCCTCGCATCGCGCGCGAAAATCGCCGGGCATCCTGATCGCGACCGAAAGTTCGAGCTGCGCCGCATCAACGACGCCACGCACCGCGGTTTCGGCAATCGATCTGAGCGCCGCGTGCGGACTTTGGCGATGACGCGGGGTGAATGCCTGCAGCACGTTCTGGAGGCCGCCGCCCGGATAACGCATGCCGTAGGTCGGCTTGATTCCATGCCGATGCAGGCGGTCGGCGAGCCTGGCGAGCGGACCGTTGATGAAATCGTCACAGGCAGAGACGCAAGCGGAGCCGGTCGGTCGCAGTTCGCCGCCTGAATTGCGCAGCCCCAGTCCGAAATCGAGTCGCGGCTCGATGATGTTCCATCCGTGGATCAGCAGTACTGTGACGCGCCCATGACGCGCGACGATTGTGTCGACGCGTTCCGCGATCATTTCGAGCAGCCACGGCGCGCGCTCGACTATCTGCGACAGACGGTTGCAGTCGAGCCGGTTACGATCCATCGCGACGTTGATCAGCGCCGACGCGTGCAGCCGCGCCGCAAGTCCGCGCGTGATGTCCGCAGTATGAAGATCGTTGACCTTGGGATTGAGAATCGAGCGGGTGCGCGGCTCGGCCCGGCCGCCATGCGGCGCTATCAGGAGCAGAGGCGAGTCGGCATCGATTACCTCAAGCCATGACTCGGAGGCGGCGGTCGCAGTATGAAGCCCAAGCTCAGCCATTCAGGTCGACGCGGCTCGATGGGACTTGAGCGCGAAGTGCGCGTGCAGAATGAACGACGCAATAAAATAGTAAGCGATGTAACTCAGCCCCGCCCACAGCATGATCGGATTGATTGTCGGCAGCATCAGCAGCGATGCGATCGTCAAAACTCCCCAGATTACCCCCAGCGTCAGAGTGATCGGGCGGAGCGGAACAGTTCGATTCGGATAAATGTATTTGAGCGGCATGAACACCATCACGGCGAGGAGCATCAGTAGGGCGATGTTGAAAATGGTGCCGCTGCCGAGACAGTAGAGATAAAACGCGACGAGGTTCCAGTAATTAGGGAAACCGAGGAAGTAGTGGTCGGGCGTTTTGGCTTCGGTGTGGCAGAAGCCGTAGACGCTCGCGAGCATGACGAAGCACGCCAGCGCCAGGCCCCAACGCGAGTCCGGGATGATGCCGGCCTCGAGCATCAGGAACACCGGCGCCACGGTGTAGGTGAGGTAGTCGACGATGTTGTCGAGCAGCGCGCCATCGAAGCTCGGCACGCGCGTCTTGACCATCAGCCAGCGCGCCAGCGGGCCGTCGCTGCAATCGATAATCGTCGCCGCGCCCATCGCGAGGAACGACGCGCGGAAGTCGCCGCGCGAGGCAAAGAAGATCGCGAGCAGGCCGAGCGCCGCGCCGAGCGCGGTATATAGATGTACGCCCCACGCGCAGGCCGTGAGAAATTTCTGCCTCGGGAATACCCGCGGCAAACTTCCGGCTGCGCCTGATGAGGTCAAGTCATTTATCCGGCTTGTAGTCGCGCGGCCCGAAGTATTCTTCGAGCACCGTCATGAACGGTCCGCATGCGCGGTGTCTTTTCACCAGCTTCATCGCTTCTTCCAGTGACATTTGCCGATACGCGCGCAAAAACGCAATCGCCAGCGTCGGTGCTCGATTCATCCCGGCGTTGCAATGCAGATACACGCGCGAGCCCGATCCGACCAGGCCGTGCAGATCGTGCAGCGCCTCTTCGAGCCGCTCGGCCATCGCGTCCGCGCTGCCATCCTGGATTGGCGTCCGCACGTAATCGATTCCATGCGCAGTGTACTCCGCGCTGAGGTCGGTGTTGTCCAACCCGTTCATGCGCAGATCGTCGTCGTCCTGAAGATTGTGAACCGCGGTAATCCCGTAGGTGTCTTTGAGCCACGCGATATCCGTCCGGCTTGGATATTCACCGACGAGCAACTCATCCGAGATTACGCTGACCGATGGACGCCGTCCGCCGCGAGTCGGTCGGGGTGCGTGGTCGGGGCGTTTGCTGAACCAATCTACCATGATCCAAATGTAACCATCCGGCGGGGCAAGTATACAGCGTCACCCCAGCGCCGGCGACGCGGCGGCGTTGGCGTAAGCGGGCGTCACGCTTTGGCGTGGCCTCGCGGCAGCTCTGGGGAGCGATCGTTTTTGGCGCGCGTTTGCTTGACCGGCTGGGTAGCATTCGAGCTCGCCGTATCCGCGTCGGAGGTCAGACTCAATTTCGGACGCGAGCCGGAAAGCGCGATGACCGCCGCGCGCATCAGGTCGGCAATTTTGCGATACGAGCCGGCGCCTTCGGAACTCTCCGCCAGTTCGCGCAGCTCGGCCGCAGTAATCGTGCGACCGATGCGGACCTCGACGGGATGGCGCCGCGGGATGAGGCTGCCCTTGCCCATCACTTCATGCGTGCCGCGAATCAACACCGGCAGCACGTCGCAGCGGCCGCGCAGTGCGAGAAGTCCGGCGCCACTTTTGAACTCGTGGATATTGCCGTCGGCGGAGCGCGTGCCTTCGGGAAACATCAGCACGCTGCGTCCTTGCGCTAGCTCAGCAAGCGCGTCTTCGAGCGATTCGAGTTGCGCGCGTTCACGATCGAATGGCATCAGCGACGTGAAGTTCGACGCGAGGAACCGCCGCGCCGGCGTATTGAAGAAATAATCCTTAGCGGCGAGCACGCGGATGTCGTCGCCGATCGCGCCGAGCGCGTAGCCGACCAGGCTGAAGTCGAGATGACTCGAGTGATTCGCGACGACAATGAAGTTGCGGTTGGCCGGGACGTTGCCGCGGCCCAGGATCTTCGGCTTCAGCCAGCCCTCGAAAATGGCGCGCTCGGCCCCGCGCACCGCGAAACGTCCGAGCCACTTCAGCGGCGCCGGGAGGCGTGGAGTGTAAGGTTCGGCGAACTTTGCGTAAGACGGCATCCGATGTCGCCCGTTGCCGCTGGGCTGAGCGGCCAGCAACTGTAGGTCCGCGACGGTGCGAAGATCCGCGATTTCCTCGGGCGCGATATCGCGGCTCGCGCGCTCGCCGATCAGCTCACCGATTTCCGCAAACGCGAGCGAGTCGAGCCCCAAATCCTCGATCAACCGCGTCGCCGGCGCGATGTTGACGGGCTCGGTGGCGATTGCCGCGAGCGCCTCGGCGAGCCAGGCCTCAACCTCGGAATTGGCGGTATCGGCGTCACGCGCGCGAACATCGAGCATCCGCCGCAGCGTCGCGGCGACGTCGGCGCGTTTGATCTTGCGAGTGCGCGTGCGCGGCAGCTCGGCGTCGGTGAAGCGGAGAATCCTGATTCGTTTGTGCGCGCTCAGCTCGCGCGCGACCTTGTCGAAATCGCCGCGCAGCCCATCTTCCACGGCCCGCCGGCTCTCTCCGCGCGAGTAGGCGGGCACAACCAGAGCGGCGACCTGCTCGCCCTGTCCGACTTTCAAGCCGACGACGGCCAGCTCTTTGACGTACTGCGACCTGCCGTAAATTTCTTCCAACTCGTCGATGTAGATGTTGTTGCCGCCGGAATCGACGATGACTTCCTTGGCGCGGCCGACGACGTACAAGCGCCCGTCGTCGTCGAAGCGTCCGAGGTCGCCGGTGCGGAGCCATCCGTCGGCCAGCACTTCGGCGGTTGCGCCTTCGTTGCGGTAGTAACCCGCCATCACGTTGGGGCCGTGCGCGATTATCTCGCCGATCGATCCGGTCGCGGGCATCAGTTTGATCTCGACGCCGTTGAGCGGCCTTCCTACCGAGCCGACCTGCTGCGGTTCGTCGGGTCGCGCGACTGCCAGGACCGGCGCCGCTTCAGTCAAGCCGTAGCCTTCGAGCAGCGGAAGTCCGATGTCGTTGAAAAACTCGGCGACGCGATGGGGCAGGGCGGAACCGCCGCTGACCGCGAGCCGCAGCCGGCCGCCAAGCGCGGAATGAACCTGGCGAAAGACTATAGAGCCGAAGTTGAGGCCCGAGTTCGCGTCGAGGCGGCGATTCAGATCGCGCAGATTGTCGAAGGCCGCGTGAAAGAACGGACCGCGCGCCTCAACTTCATCGACGATGCGCCGATGGACCGCCTCCCACACCGCGGGCACTCCGATCAGCGCGGTCGGACGAACGTCGGCGAGCGTACGCGAGAGCGTTTTCGCATCGACCTCGAGCGGATAGACAATCGTCGCGCCGCTGGCGAGCGGCAGCAGCATCCCGCAGGTGAACTCGAACGCGTGATGGAGCGGGAGCAGTGAAAGGACCACGTCGTCGGCGCCGAGCACGAAGACGCGCGACAGCATCGCGATTTCGGCGGCGAAGTTGCCGTGCGAGAGCATCACGCCCTTCGGCGCGCCGGTGCTGCCGGAGGTGAACAGGATCGAGGCGAGCGCTTTGCGCTCAGGCGGCGCGGGCGGGGTCTTTGCGTCGCCGCGCAGAATGAACGGACGCGCGAGGTCGGCGAGATCGAGCTCGATTAGTTTCGGATGAGCATCGACGAGCGCGGAGCCGAGGCGAGTGTGAACCGCGCTCGAGCGCAGCGCGGCCGCGGGCTCGGCAATCTTGCAGATAGGCGCGAGCTCCTCGGCGGAAATCAACTGATCGAGCGGCACGGCGATCGCACCCGCGCACAGAATCGCGAAATAACCGAGCACCCAGTCCGGCGAATTCTCGCCAATCAGAAGCACGCGATCGCCCGGCTTGATGCCGCGCGTCGCGAGCAGCAGCGCCGCACGATGCGCGCGATCGCGCAGCTCGCGATAGGTTGTCTGCGTCTGCTGGCCCGAAGGACGGCGCGCAATCATCGCGGGCCGCGAGCCGTAGCGGTCGGCGGCGCGATCGAGCATATCGACCAGATTGCGATGACGCGGCAGCGACTTGGGCCTGCCCCGCGCATGGAGATCGAGTTGCGGAAAGATATGGCGGCGCAATCCGGGCAGATGAATGTTGATCCAGTAGTCGCGCCAATCGATCAGATCGGGACGAAACGGATGGCGCTCGGCGTCGGCGGCCTTGAGCGAGGCGTAAAGCGCGCGAATGTTGCTGGCGTGGAAAGTATAGACGAGCTCCTGGATGTACGGGCGGTACACTTCGACCAGTTCGCGCGCGAGGTCGGTATTCTCCTTGAATTTGTCGATCCCGCTCTCTATTTTTTTCGCGCGCTGATTCTCCTCGCCCACCACGCTCCGCGCGAAGGCCGCCGCTTGCTTGAGAATCCGCGGAACGGTGTTGCTGGCGAGGTCGTAAGTGCTCTGCGACACGACGACGGCTTCAAGGTGAGGCCCCAGCCAGCGCATCGTGCCGCCGTCCTTGCGATGCTCGCGGCGATTGCTGAGCGCAGTCAGCTCGACCAGCCGGCGCATCGGGAGCGGATTCCGATCCGAAGTGCAGAGCTGGTAGATGGGCTTGTGCTTGCGCGAGAGCAGCGCGGCGAGAATGGGGATCATCGCATGCGCGGCGAGATCGACCGGGATCACGTCGAGCACCAGCTCGGCTTTAGCCGGATAGAAGCGGTAGCCACGGCCGGCGAGGTAAGTCAGCGGCGCGCTGGTGTTGACCCCCTGGTTCCATCCGGGGAAGGGATCGCGCAGAGCGCTTTCAATCACCGCGGGACGCACGACAGTGACGTTGAGCGCGTCGCGATGCGCCAGCACCAACTGTTCGCCGAGGCTTTTGGTGTAGCTGTACGTATTCGGCCATCCCCAACTCTGCGCGCGCACCCGGCCGACCGTTTTCAGGCGTTCCTCGACCCATTGCTTGCGACGATGCTCGACGGCCGACTCGCGCGGGGCGTCGGCGTCGCCGTCGTCGCCGCGAAATTCCGCGTGACGCAATTGATCGCGCGACTCGGCCTGCACGCGCTCGATGGCCGCCAGAGCGTCGCGAATCTCCCGCTCGAGCCGAAACGCACTTGCGCCCGTCGGGGCTCCAGTTGTGCGGAATATCGTCCTCGTAGCGATGCCCGTCGGCGCAGCCCGCGACGTAGCACGTCGACACATGCATCATCGCGGCGCCAAGCTTGCGGCAGAACTCGATCACGTTGGCAACGCCGGTGGTGTTGACCTCGATCGCCTTCTCGAGCGACGCCTCGAAGTTCACCAGCCCCGCGCTATGCACGACCGCGTCGATACTGCGTGGCTTGAACGGCTTCGCTTCTTCGCCGAGCAGGCCGTCGTTGGTGATGTCGCCGGGAACGACGACGACCTTTTCCTCGATGTAACGATCGAACTCTTCGCCGAGATGCTCCCGCAGCGGCGCAAACACCGGAGAGTCGAGAATCTCGCGCCGAAAGCGGCCGACGCTGCTACGCCGATCGCCGCGAATCAGAAGATAGACGCGCTCGATCTCGGGATGCCATCGCAGCAGGATCGCGAGGAACACCTTGCCGAGAAATCCGGTCGCGCCCGTCAGCAATATGCGACGACCCTTGAGCACCTGCTCGAGCGCCGGCATGGCCGCCCCGTTGCGTTTGCCGTTGCTACTCGACATCAGCGATCACCAGCGGCGGCAAATGTAGATAGGTTATCGACGCCGAGCGCCCCAGCTCCGAGGTCGCCATCGCGATCGCCTCGTCGAGCGTGTCCGCCGCTTCCCATCCCAGCCGCGCCGCGACGTCCGGCTCTTCACACCCCGCCGCGATGACGCGCCCGACGTGCTGGCGCGCCGGCTCGCCCCAGTACCACATGTAGAAGGGATGCACGCCGTGGTACGCGTTGCCGTAGCGGTACATGTGGATGTAGGTGGGGTTGCGCGCGAACTCGCGCTCGAAAGTTTTTTCGAGCTCGACGGCGTCGGTCGTCTCGGCGAGGCATCGATGGAAAAACTCGATGTAACTCGGATGATGCTCTGGATGAAATTCGTCGCGCAGCGGATGACAGACGATCATCGTGCCGCCTTCGCGCACCAGCGGCTTGTTCCGATACATGTTGAACAGGTAGCCGAGCCCCGTGCACTGCACGAGCACCGGATTCATGATCGAGTTCACGTTGTACGGACAGATGTAGGGCACGCCGACAATTAAAATATCGGCCTGGCCCTTCACCGGCACCGCGTATTGCTGGAACACGCGCGCAAGCGCCTTCTGATGCACCGCCTCCGTGTCTCCCGCCCATACGCCAATCATTCCGTACGGCGCCGCGTAGTTGTGCAGCGCAGTGCGGCGCATCTCGCTCGACATGTTGCGCAGCGTCCACTGAAAGCCCTTCAGCCGCGTGCGATCCCAATCGGTGAACTGGTCTTCGTTCTTGTGGAGGAAATCGAGCATCCCGCCGTACATCCGCGTGTTCACCGCGGTCTCGATTTGAAAAATGTTGAGCGACTCGTGAATCAGCTGGCCCATCCGATCCGACGAGCGATGCAGCGCCGAGCGCGTCGGGTCCATGTACGAATGCGAATCGCGCAGCGTCGCGACGTTGTGGTGATGGCGCAGGCTCTGATACGGCGCGAGTCCCACGGCGACCGACTTGTGCCCGCCATCCATCGGCACCAGGTTGATGTTCAAGTAAATGAGCAGGTCGGATTCGGCGGCGCGCCGCGACAGCCATACTTCCTCGCCATGCTCCGTCTTACCGAGCATCGCCAGCTCGGCGCGATTTTCGGCATCGAAGTTGTAGAGTCGGTCCGGCCAATACTGCTTGAACGCGCGCTCGCCAACGATGCGGCGAATCTCGCCTTCGGTCATCCGGCGATGCAACGACGTCGCAATTACAAGGTGGACGTCATCAACTCCGTAATCGGCAAGCGTCTGCAGCACCTGGTTCAGCAGGCGCTCGCGAATGTCCGGCCGGCGCATCTGCGGCAGAGGCAGGCTGATGTCGTCGATCGCGATCGTCACGCGCATGTTGGGGCTGAGCTGCGCAAACAGCGGGTCCTGGTTTTCGGGATGGAGCAGGGCGTAGCGAATGGCCTGGTCGGGGTCGGCGAGCGGGTCCATCGGCGGCGGCGGATAGATGACGCGCGTGCCGACCGGCAGCTTCTCGAACAGAAATTCCTCGCCATAAGGAATGATGCGGCGCTCCGAGCGGCGGTTCACCTTGACGACCAGCTCACTGCGCGCGCCGACCTCGTGCCGGAGCTCGGCGGTTTTGAGTTCCTTGAGTTTTCCTTCAGGCCGCGCCATCAGAGCCTCGCGTCGATCGTTCGTCGTCGTGGTTGAAGTCTTTGTCTTCAGGGGTTCGGTCGTTGTCAAAGTTTCGAGGGCGCTCCGAGAGCGCCGCGGGCTCGAAGTGGATCACCGGCCATTGCCGGCTGAGCGCGGCGGCGCGCAATCTGCGGTCGGGGTTGACGGCCACGGGATGCCCGAGCGCGGCCAGAAACGCGGTGTCGTAGTGCGAATCGGCGTAACCCCAGCAATCGGCGAGGTCGAGGTCGTGCGCCGCGGCGTAGTCCGCGCACCAGACTGCTTTTTCATCACCGGCCATGACCGGCTCGGCCAGCCGTCCGGTCGCGCGGCCGCGACTGAACACGAATCGGTTGGCGGCGAAGTCCGCTACGCCAAGATGATCCGCGAGCGGCGCGACGATGAAATCCGGCGAGCCCGTCACCAGCACCGGCTCGATTCCGGCGGCGCGATTCGCCTCGATCAAGTCCACTGCCCGCGGAAAAAGATGGCCGACGAGTATGCGCTCGCAATATTCCTCGCCGAGCGAGAAGAGCCGGTCGCGCGAGACGCCCTTGAAGGCCTCGAACAGCACAGTGTTCAGCAAGCGGCGGTCGCGTTGCTCGCCGATATACAGGCGCGGGATTCGCGCGGCGAATCCGAGCAGGTAGGAGATACGCCCGCTCCATTCGCCGACGTTGGCGAGGGTGAAAATAGCGGCATGCACCAGGTTCAGATCGACGAGGGTGCCGTCAAGATCGTAGAACGCTGCGCGACGCTTGATCGCCTTGGGGGCGTGTGAGTTGGAAGGTTTCCGATGGTTGTAAACTGACATGTCAGTCTAGTTTGGGCCCAAAAAAAGAGCCGTCCCCTGGATCTGTCTTGCGTACGGTTTCGCCTTGCGATGGCACCAATTTGAACAGCTCGGGACGCGCGACCCCGCTCAGCCCGAAGTGCAATATCTCCTCGACCAGCGCCGAGATGTCAGTGTCGTTGCTGCGCGAAAGCATCCCGATCACTTCCTTGATGCCGCCGAGAATCGCGTACGACACGGCGCGCGTGTCCGAGTCGCGCACCAGGTTCATCTCGATGCCGAGATCGAGCGAGCGTTTGATGAGCGCCGCAATCCGATCGTAAAAATCCTGGATCTTGTCGTCAAGCTCGTGGTCGAAACCGGTCGAATGGTTGAGCAGGATGTCGGTGAGTTCGCGCTCGGCGAGCGCATAGTTCAAGACTCGTGTCAGGTTGGCGCGCAATTGATCGACAGGATCCGGCTCTCCGGGCGCGATGCGCAGGCGTTGAACGCGCTGGGTGAGCTCGGTGACCGCCTGCTCGAGCAACTCCTCGAAAAGGTCTTTCTTGTTTTGAAAATAGAGATAGAACGTGCCACGCGCGATGCGGGCGCGGGCAATTATGTCCGCGACATTGGTCCTGTGATATCCCTTGCGAGCAAAGATGCGCTTGGCGTGCCGCAGCACTTGCGCGCGTCGAGCGTGGCGTTCCATTGCGCTGCTCCGAGCGGAAGTTTCAGCGTAGTGCGGGATGACGCGGAGTGTCAAATACTTCACAAGAGTGTTACGAAACGCGGGAGGCATTCAGATGAGCGATTCAGAATTTTGGGAGAAGGCGCACGCGGCTGCCGCCAAGGCGACTTGGGCGTATCTTGCGACTGCGGTTAAAGACCAGCCGAAGGTTCGCGTCGTGCATCCGGCGTTCGAGGGCGAGCGCGTGTGGGTCGCGACCGGACGCGCGTCGGCCAAGGCGCGGCATATCGACAAGAATCCCAAGGTCGAGCTGTTCTATCAAATCGGCGCCGAGATGGTTCATCTGACGGTCACCGGCAAGGCTAAGTTCGTCGAAGATTTGGCCGAGAAGAAGCGAATCTGGAATGGCAAAGTCTTCGACTACGACCTCGCGCAGTTCTGGCCGGGCGGTCCCGAATCGAAAGACTTCGGCCTGATGCTGATAGTGCCGCAACGCGTCGAGCTGACGTCGCTGGCAGAGATGACGACCGGCAAGAAGCCGGAAGTCTGGCGAGCGCCGGGGAAGTAGCGCGAGGCTACCCGCGCACGCGCTCGCGCGCGAAGATTGCGCGCTCCTCCGCCGTCATCTTCTCTCTGATGCGCGAGCCTTTGCCGACGTGCCGATACTGTCCGCCCTCTGAAAAATATTCTTCGTAGGGCTGCGCCGGAATCGCCTCTGGCCCCGGCGAGTCGGTTATCTTCACGTCCAGCACCTGCTCGACGAGGTTCGTGTCGTACATCCTCACCGCGTCGTAGTCCGTCAGCAGCGCGCATACCTCGACGCAGATGTAACATCCGATGCATTCCTGGAAGCGATCCTGCACCGGCTGCACGCCGCGTCCCGGAACCGAGCCCGGCGACAGGTACTCGATACACTGCACGGGGCAGAACTCGGGACATTTGCCGCACGGGAAGCACAGGTTCACGTCCATGAACGCGACTTCGCGCGGGCGCTTTTTCTTTTGTCCGACTTCTTCGGGAGTCTCGGGGATGCGGTCTTCCTTGAGACGGCGCTTGATGATGTCGATGGCGCTCATAGGTTCATAGTCACACGTTTCAAGCCCGCACGGTCAAGAGCGTAGCGATCGGAGGCGCCTAAAAAAAGAACGGGCCAGCGCAATTCTGCGCCAGCCCGACGCCGACTGGAAAAGGGGGGCAAACCCAGCCAGCGCCCCCCGATTTAGCAAATTGCCACGCCAGCGTCCATCCCCAAAATTATGGCTGAATCTATTTGACCGCGAAGATGCGGCCGGTCGAGGTGCCGACGTAGAGTATCCCCGACGGCGACGACGCGGCCGTCGTGATCTTGCCGAAGCCGCGCGCCGACCATACGTAGCTGCCGTCGCCCATCAGCACCGCGCCCACGTCTCCCGTCGCCGCGTCGAACACGCCGTCGTTGCCGAGCACGCACAGTCCGGCTGCGCCCGGTTTCAGCGTCGCGTCTTGCCATCGGAGCTGCCCGTCGGACGAGACGCCATAAACTGTGTCACCGCCGGCGAAGATGGTTCCAGAGGGAGCGACCGCAGGTCCCGCGGTTACCGCATGCGCGGGGTTGACGTGCCAGAGCGGATTGCCGGTCCGCGAATCGACCGCATACACGCCGCCGCTGGCCGAGCCTGCGTAAACGACATCGTCCGCATAGGCGACAGATCCTGAAAATCCGCCGTCAGGCTGGAACGTCCAGAGCACGCCGCCGTCCGACGCGAGCGAATTGACAGCGCCGCGCGCCGTTCCCACCACGATCCCGTCCGGCGTCGTCGCCGCTGTACTCACCGGTCCAACGCCGACGCGCCAATTGAGCGATCCCGCCGTGCTTATCGATACGAGGTCGCTGCCCACGGATGCGTAGATCGCGCTATCGCTCGCCGCCAGCGGTCCCTCGCTCGCACCAATTTCGAGATGCCAGAGAGTGCCGCCGTCAGGAGCAATGGCCGCAAGCTGCGAGCTGGACGACATCGCGAGCACGGTGCCGTCGGGCAACACCGCCGGCGACGAGCCGTAGGCATCGCGATGCATGATTTCCTTGCCGCTGGAATTCAGCCCGTGCAGCACGCCGTCGCGCGTGATGAAGAATATAGAGTCACCGGGGCCGGTTGCGATTCGTCCGCGCAATTCCGCGCCTGGATCAAACACCCACATCAGAACGCCCGCACTCCGCGCCGATACCGCCGGCGTACTCAAAGCCGCCGGCGCGCCAGGCGCCGGAGTGGGCGTAATGGTAGCCGTCGGGGTGACGCACGTACTCAAAGCCGCCGGCGCGCCAGGCGCCGGAGTGGGCGTAATGGTAGCCGTCGGGGTGACGCCGGAGCATTGCGCCGGGCAGTTGTCGAAGCAATTGGGGCCGACACCGACTGCGACGGACTGGCTGCTTATCTGGGAATTGCTCGCCGCGACGCAAACGCATCCCGCAACCAGAGGCAGGTAGTTGCCGCCCTGAGGCCCTGGCGCTGGCGGTTGCAGCACATTGGGATTGCTGGAGGTCCAAAGTGTGGTCGGTTCCGTCGTGATGTCTTCAAACACGATTTTCTTTTCGTTCTTTTTGGCGAATGTACCGATTGCATTGAACTGGACTACCGTCGGCGTTGCCAACGGCGCGGTGGTCGGTACGCAGGTAGGGCTGGCCGACGCGCGTGGCGTCAACGTGGGCGTCGCCGTGACTTTCGTTTTGGTCGGCGAAGGCGTCGCCGTAGCCGACGGCGGGGGACCATTTGCGAGCACGATCATTTGGAGCGCAGCGCCGGGACCGGGGGTCGGAGTCGGCGCGCCGCTGCCACTACTGCCGCCACAACCGAGCCAAATTGCTCCGAAGACGAACAACCCAACCGGCGCAATCACCAGCCATCTGATCCACCGCGACAACATCAAGTGATGAGCTATGACGATGCGAGCGCGCGCTGTCAAGTTGACGCGCGGTTGGCCGGAAAAAAATTCACGAGTTGATCTCAACTCGTGCGCGTGCTGTCCGATGTGCGCGAGGACCAAGGTCCGCGAGATAAAAGACGAGATAAAAAATGGCGGGCACCTGAAGAGGGGGGGGACTCTCCGATGCCCGCCGGTTCGTAGCAGCCCGTCCGTGTACGCTACGGACGGAATCCGATTAGTCGGGAGGAACTAACCAATCGGAGGGTGCCAGAGCCGTTTGCACCCAATTATTGAGACGATTCGATTCAGCGATTATTCAAACTCAAAAATTTTCATTTGCACGTGACTACGGCCGTACTACACTCTGCTGCGGAGGCCTCGAAAAAGCTTATGGAATATCGGCGATTGGGTGGTACCGGGCTCAAAGTTTCGGAGCTATGCCTTGGTTGCATGACGTTCGGCCGTGAAACAGACGAAAAAACTGCAGGAAAAATTCTAGATCGGTTTATTGAGGTTGGCGGCAATTTCCTGGACACCGCCAACGTTTATGCGGCCGGCGCGTCGGAGGAGATTCTCGGACGTATTCTCGGCGAGCGTCGAAAAGACTTGATTGTCGCGACCAAAGTCCGCTTCAACGCGAACATTTTCATGGGCAAGACGGTCGCGCCCAATCAAATCGGCCTCTCCCGTGGGCATATCATGTCGGAAGTCGAGGCCAGCCTGCGCCGCCTGAAAATGGATTACATCGACCTTTACCAGGTGCATTCATGGGACTTCGAAACGCCCATCGAAGAGACGATGCGCGCGCTCGACGACCTCGTGCGTCACGGCAAGGTCAGGTATATCGGCGCGTCGAACTTTACGGCGTGGCAACTGATGAAAAGTCTGTGGGTCAGCGATAAACACGATTTCGCCCGGTTCGAACTGCCTGCAGCCGCAATACAGCCTGATCTCGCGCGAGATCGAGCGCGAGATTATGCCGCTATGCCGCTACGAAGGCGTCGGTGTGATTCCGTGGAGTCCGCTCGGCGGTGGATTTCTGACCGGCAAGTATCGTTCGGGTCAGCGCCCGCCCGAGGACAGCCGGCTCGCCAAGATGGATATGTGGAATCGGCTGGCCGACGAGCGCAATTACAAGACGCTCGAAGCCGTCGAGCACGTCGCGAAGGAACGCGGACGCGCAATCTCGCAGGTCGCGCTGGCATGGGTGAATCAGCAGCCCGGCGTCAGCTCGGTGATATACGGCGCGCGCACCGAAGAGCAGAACGAGCAGAACCTCGGCGCGATCGGATTTCGCCTCGAGGCCGTCGAGCTCGCGGCGCTCAACAAGGCAAGCGCATTGCCGCCGGAATATCCCGACGCGATGCAGGCGCGCCTCCCCGGCTACCCGCGCCAGTGAGATATCTTCCCGTGCGGGAAGGGCTCTCTACCATCCGGTCCCCCTTCCACCAGGGGAAGGGGTTAGGGGTTAGGTTCCGAGGCGCGCCCACTTTGGGCGCGCCTCTTTTTTCGCGCGATATGCCGCTCACCCCTGAAACGACGGGCCGATGAAGCTGCGCGGCGGCGTCACTGCCGCTGAAGGCGCGCTGTCTCCGCCCGGCGGCGAGAACTGGCTGCCGACCGTCAGTCCACCGTCGACGATCATCGCCTGACCTGTGACGAATTCCGAATCGTCGCTGGCGAGGTACAAGGCCATCCCGGCGATGTCCTCGGGATGCCCGGCGCGCGGAATCGGCTGAGCCTTCGCCATCCATTGTTCCATCGCTTCTTTCACACCGGGCTGATTGCGATGCAGGATGGGCGTATTGATACCGCCGGGGCAGATGCAGTTGACGCGGATTTTATCCTTGGCGAATTCCAGCGCCGCCGAACGCGTCAGGTTGACGACGCCCGCTTTCGCCGCACAGTACGCATGCAATCCGTTGAAGCCGCGGATGCCCGCGACCGACGCCGTCGAGATTATCGAGCCGCCGCCCGCTTTGCGCAGCTCGGGCGCCGCGTGCTTCATTCCAAGGAACACGCCGCGCAGCAATACTGCCTGGCTCTTGTCCCAGTCCTCGACGGAAATTTCTTCGAGCGGTCCGACCGCGCCGCCGATTCCGGCGTTGTTGTAGATGACATCCAGCCGCCCGAATTCCGTGATGGCGCGTGCGACGAGCGCCTTGATTTCGGCTTCGGCGGAGACGTCGGTTTTCTGGAACACGGCGCGCCCCGCGTTTTCCTTGCAGTCGCGAACGGCAGACTCGCCGCCCTCGACGTTAAGGTCCGCAATCACGACCGCCGCGCCTTCGCCCGCGAACTTGATTGCGGTCGCTCGCCCGATTCCGCTCGCCGCTCCGGTAATTACAGCCACCTTGCCCTTGAGCCTGTCCATTTCTATTCCCTCTGCTTAAAAGAATTCCGATGGCACGCAACGCGCGTGACACAACTCGATCTAAGTATCAAACACCGGCTTGAAGCAGGTAGCGCCGACGGTCACATCTCAAACGACGGGCCGGAGAAGCCGCTGTCCGGCAGACCCGGCAACCGAAAGCGCGCGTTGCCGGTGTTGATTCCTCCGTCAACCACCATCGCGGTGCCGCTGATCCAGTCCGCTTCGTCGCTGGCCAGGAACAGCGCCATGGCCGCGATGTCATCGGGTTTGCCCGCGCGCGGTATCGGCTGCATTCGCGCCATATTTTTCTCCGATTGCTCCTCGGCGCCGGGACGACCGCGATGAATCAGTGGCGTATTAACGCCGCCGGGACAGATGCAGTTGACGCGGATTTTGTCGTGACCGACTTCAATAGCGACTGCCTGCGTCAGATTCACGATTGCGGCCTTCGCGGCGCTGTACGGCGCGAGATAGCCGACGCCGCGCAAGCCCGCGACCGATGCGGTCGAGATGATCGATCCGCCGCCCGCCTTGCGCATCTCCGGGATCGAATACTTCATGCCGAGGAACGCGGCGCGCAGCAGCACAGCGATCGTTTTGTCCCAGTCTGCCGATTCCACTTTCTCGATCGGTCCGACCGCGCCCGCAACGCCCGCGTTATTGAACATGATATCGAGGCGGCCGTATTCCTTGACCGCGCGCGCGACTGCCGCCTTGATATCCGCCTCGCTGGTCACGTCGGTGCGCTGAAAGACCGCGCGTCCGCCTGCCGCGGCGCATTCAGCCACTGCAGTCTCTCCTCCCTGCGCGTTCAAGTCGGTGAGCACAACGCTCGCGCCTTCCTTGGCGAAGCGGAGCGCAGTCGCGCGTCCCATCCCGCTGGCGGCGCCAGTGATCACCGCGACTTTTCCCTGGATTCTACCCATTGCTATTCTCCTGCGCGCTCATAGTCGCGCGGCATTTTGATGAGACTCGCAGAAATCTCAATAGCAATGATCCAGCCGAGTCGGGTAGTCGCGCATGACTGATTGGCAGACAATCGATACCGGCGCCACGATGATATAATAGCCGCGCCCATGGCCCCGGAAGATCAAAACGACAAACGCAGTGCCAACGAGACTCCGCCCGATCCGCCCGGCACTGAGCAAACTGGCCCACAGTACGGCTCGCTGATCGATTATCCCAAGGATGCCCCTTCGCAGGGTGCGGAAGGCGCTGTCGCCTCCGACGCACTTGTGCTCGAGGACGAGTCGGCCTCCATCGATCAGAAGTTGGCGACCACTTCGACCGAGCCCGGCATCTATCTGCTGCGCGATCGCGCCGGCAAGGTGCTCTACGTCGGCAAGGCGAAATCTTTGCGCTCGCGCGTCCGCGCATACTTCCGCGACGGCGGCGACGGGCGCTACCAGGTTCGCTTCCTGATGCGGCGGGTGCGCGACTTCGACACTATCGTCACGGCCAGCGAAAAGGAGGCGCTGATCCTCGAGAACAACCTCATCAAGCAGTACAAGCCCAGGTACAACATCCGCCTCAAGGACGACAAATCCTACCTGAGCGCCAAGATCACCAATCACGCGTGGCCACGCATCACGGTCACGCGCAAAATCGTCAAGGACGGCGGTCGCTACTTCGGCCCGTTCGGCTCGGCCGACGGACTGCGCGAGACCATCGACGTCATCCGCAAAGTCTTTCCGCTGCGCACCTGCACCGACGCCGTGTTTCGCAATCGCTCGCGGCCGTGTCTCGAATATCAGATCAAGCGATGCCTCGGGCCGTGCTGCCTGCCTGTCGATCGCGACGAGTACGGCCGCCATCTGCACGCCGCGCAGATGCTGCTCGAGGGGAAAAATCTCGAGTTGCTCCGCGAGATGCGCGACCTGATGAAGGATCACGCGTCGCGCCTCGAGTTCGAGCAGGCCGCGCGCATCCGCGACCGCGTGCGCGCGATCGAAAAAACCGTCGAGCGGCAGACCGTCCTGCATCACTGGGGAATTGACGAGGACGTGTTCGGAATCTACCGCGAGGGCGGCTTCATCGAGGCGATCGTGCTGATCGTGCGCGGCGGCAAGCTGACCAGCACGCAGGGATGGAGCTTCCAGGACCTGGAATTTCCCGTGCACGAAATTCTTTCCGATCTGCTGACCCAGTACTACGCGGGGGCGCGCAATATCCCCGACGAAGTGATCGTGCCGGTCGAGCTCGAGGATGCGGCTGTGCGCGCGGAGCTGCTCTCAGAGCGGCGCGGAAAGAAATGCGAAGTCTTCCAGCCGCAGCGCGGCGAGAAGCTCCGGCTGCTCGAAATGGCGATGGACAACGCGCGCCAGAGCTTCGCCTCGCGGCGCGACAACGAAAAGACCCGCGAGCAGATGCTCGAGGATCTGCGCGTCAAGCTCGGTCTGCGCAACACGCCCAAGCGCATGGAATGCTACGACATCTCCAATCTGCAGGGCTCGATGGTGGTCGGGTCGCAGGTGACGTTCGACGAAGGCGAGCCGCAGAAGAATCTCTACCGCCGCTACCGGATTCGCAGTTTCGAAGGCCAGGACGACTTCGCGAGCATGTACGAAGTCCTGAAGCGCCGTGTCGAACGCGCGGTGCGCGAAAAAGAGTACCCGGATTTATGGGTCATCGACGGCGGCAAGGGCCAACTTAACGTCGCGCTCGAAGTGCTGCGCGAGTTCAAGTTGCTCGATCAGATCGATTGCGTGTCGCTGGCCAAGCAGCACGTGCTGAACGACCGTCGCGCAAAAGAAGTCACCAAGTCCGAGGAGCGCGTGTTCGTTCCCCGCCGCAAGGATCCGATCGTGCTGCCGAAAAACTCGACCGCGCTGTTCCTGCTGGTGAGGATTCGCGACGAGGCGCATCGTTTCGCGATCACCTACAACCGCGAGCTGAGGCGTCGCGCGCGGCTGCGTTCGGTGCTCGACGATATCGAGGGCGTCGGTCCGGTGCGGCGGCGCGCGATGCTCCGTCATTTCGGGAGCCTCAAACGGATTCGCGAGGCGACGGTCGACGAGATTGCGGCGGTGAAGGGACTCAATCGCGAACTCGCGTCCGAGATTCGCCGGCATCTCGACGAAATGACGGCGCTGCTCGACGTCGAGGAATCCGCCGGCGCCGCGGATCAACTGGCTCTTACGCTCGATTCGTCCGCGATTCCTGCCGATGCCGCCGACACGCCAGTCAATGACGCACCCTTTCGCGACTGACGTAAAAGTTCTCCAGAGCACACCTCGTCGTTCGCGCTGTCTACTTGTGTAAGCGCATAATCTTTCAGTCAAGAGTCGCCACACGACGCCCATGATGCGCGAAGGAGTGCGTAACTATCGCTGCGGGAGCACTTTCCGTAAGATGCGCCGCCGCGCGACCGGTCGGACTGGAGTCGATCAGGTCCCGCGAGATCTTGCCTCCGGTCCCGGCGCTCAGCCTGCTTGAACGGCTTCCGCCCATCTACGCGGTGGCGACTTCGGTCGTCGCCGGCGATGCGCTCGGCAACTTTCACATCGCGATTCCAACCTGGTTCGCCTTCACGTTTGCCGCATTGGCACTCGGCGCGTTTCTCGCCGCCCGACGGACGCTCGGGCTTACCACTGCATACCTAGCGATCGCATTTGCAGCGACGGCTGCGGTCGCGAATGTGCTCGTGCCGCCGCGCGCGGGGCACGACATTGCGGCGATGGTGGATGGTTCCCGTATGACGATCGAGGGACGCGTCTATCGCGAGACCGAGCACGAAGCTTACGGCGATCGGATTTACGTCACGGTCGAGCAAGCCGCCGAGCAGGGCGCGAACATGTCGCCCTCCAACGGCAACGTCCGAATCGCAATATTGGGCGGCGGCGATTTCAAGCTCGGCGACGAAATCAGGCTAAGCGCGCGAATTCACTTCCCGCGCAACTACGGAAATCCCGGCGAGTTCGACTACGCGGGACTGATGGCGCGCGACGGCATCGACGCGACGATGACCGCGCCCAATAAGTCGCTCGGTTCGCCGAGATTTCAAATCATCGGGCATCGTTCCAGCTTTCCCGCCAGCCCGATTGAATCGATTAGAACGCACATGGGCGAGTTTTTCGATCGCAACCTTGCCTATCCCGAAAACGCTGAGATGCGCGCGCTCGTGATCGGCGATCAAGGCGAAATCGGCGAGCCGCTTCGGCAGACGTTCGCGCGCACTGGCATGGCGCATCTGCTGGTTATCTCGGGACTGCACTTGAGTATCGTCGCCGCCGCGATGTTCGCGGTGGCGCGGCTTGCGATGATGCTCTTTCCCGGGCTTGCGAATCGCGGTTACGCGAACAAGGTCGCCGCGCTCGCCGCGATGCTGGCGGTATGCGTCTACGCGTCGATCGCGGGCCATCACGTGTCGACGGTGCGCGCGCTGGTGATGGTGCTAGCGTACATGCTCGCCGTGGCGATCGACCGCTCGCGCGAGGCGATCGCGTCGCTGGCCCTTGCCGCAATCGTGATTTGCGTCGCGCTTCCCGGTTCGACCGCCGACATCGGGGTTCAGCTCTCGTTCGCTTCGGTGATTGCGATCGTGCTCGGGATGCGCCGAGTTGCCGCGTGGTTCGCACGGCGGAAACGCCTTGGGATGCTTCGTGGTGAACCCACGCTGCCGCGCTGGCGGTTTCTGGAAGGCGCCATCGGCTATCTCGCGGTGTCGTTCTGGGCGATGGTGGGGACCGCGCCCCTCACCGCGTATCACTTCAACCAACTTGCGATCGTCGGCCTCATCGCAAACGCCGTGGTCGTGCCGATCATGGCGTTCGGCGCGACAATCAGCGGACTGGTTGCCGCAGCACTGAGTTTCTTTTCGGAGCCGGCCGCGCATCCGATACTGCTATTCGGCGCGGACGCGCTCGCGGCCGGCAACTGGCTGGCAGCGTCGTTCGTGGATTGGCCGCTGGCGTGGTTCCGCATCTTCACGCCGACGATGCTCGAACTCGCAATCGCCTATGGGTTGCTGTTGATTTGGTTGCTCGCTCCCCTCGCGGCAGCGCCAACCGCACCGCAATCACGCGACGAGGTTCCCTACGACCAGGCAAGCGCGCTCAAGCTCGGATGGCGCGCGCGAGGCGCCATCGCGCTCGCATTCGTGCTTATAATTGACGCCGGATGCTGGACCTACGACCGCTTCTTCAATCCCGATCTGCGCGTGACGTTCCTGTCTGTTGGGGAGGGCGACGGCGCGGTGATTCGATTTCCCGGCTCACGCGTGATGGTGATCGACGGCGGCGGCTCCTACGGCGGCTTTGACGCGGGCGAGCGAATCGTTGCGGCATATTTGTGGTCGCAGAAAATCATGCGCGTCGACTACATCGCACTCAGTCACCCCGACCTCGACCATTTCGGCGGGCTCGATTTTATCGCCATGAATTTCGCTCCGCGGGCGTTCTGGACCACCGGCGTAACAAGCCTGGACGTCAGCTACGGACGTTTCATGCACGACCTTGAACAAGCCAACATTCCAATCGTGCAGGTCGGCGCGACGGCGCCGGTAGCGTCGATCGGCGGCGTCGCGATTTCGTCGCTAAACGGCGACACCGGCATCGCGAGGTCGCACAACAACAGCTCGATGGTGTTGCGATTCAGTTTCGGCAGCACATCACTGCTGTTCACCGGCGACATCGAGTCGGCCGGCGAGCGCGCGATGCTGGCAAACCGCGGCGACCTTCACGCGACGATACTCAAGGTGCCGCATCATGGCAGCGCAACTTCGTCGACGGGCGCCTTCATCGCGGCCGTGCATCCAGAGGCCGCAGTGATCGCGGACGGATATTTGAATAACTTTCATTTTCCGGCGGACGCGGTCGTCCAACGTTACCTCGAAGCGGGCGTCGTCCTGATGCGCACCGACCTCGACGGCGCCGTGATGGTCGACGCCACACCGGATCGAATGACCGTGCGAACATTTCGTGGTCGTCGCGCCGGTGTGATCCGCATCGTTCCTGCGAGAGCCGCCGGAGCCGGACCTTAGGGTCTAAAGCATTCGACCAGAACGAACGTTCAGACCGCGGTGTAAAGTCGGCGTGCGTTTCTATCGACCCCACCTATCACTCTAAGCTACATATGGATCGGAATGGATCTCGAACTCACTGAAGCACAGCTCGGCGCCCGCGACGTCGCCCGCCGCTTCGCGCGCGAGAAGCTCGGACCGATCGGCGTCGAGGCCGACCGCTCGCATCGATATCCCGCCGAAGCGATCGACGAGCTCGCAAGGCTCGGGATGCTTGGCATCTTCCTTCCCGAAAAATACGGCGGCGCGGGACTCGACCACGTCGCGTATTCGCTGGTGCTCGAGGAACTCGCGGTCGAATGCGCGTCGACCGCGGTTATCATGTCGGCGCATTGCTCGCTCGCGTCGTGGCCGATTCTCGGACTCGGCACCGCGAAACAGAAGAGTCACTTTTTGCCGAAGATGGCGACCGGCAGCTGGCTCGGATGCTTTGCGCTGACCGAACCGCAAGCCGGCTCCGACGCCGCGGGGCAGAAGACACGCGCGGTGCGCGACGGCGATTCGTACGTGATCAACGGCACCAAGAATTTCATCACGAATGCGCCTCAATCGAAGGTGGCGATCGTGTTTGCGATGACGCAGCCCGACAAGGGGCATCATGGGATCAGCGCGTTCGCCGTCGAGACCGACACCCCGGGATGGGCGGTCACGCGGGTCGAAGACAAGATGGGAATCCACGGCGCGCATTCCGCGCAGTTGAGCTTTTCGGACATGCGCGTGCCCCGCGAGAATCTGTTGCTCGAAGAAGGGCAGGGGTTCAAGGTCGCGATGAAAACGCTTGACGGCGGCAGGATCGGAATCGCGTCGCAAGCACTCGGAATCGCGCGCGCGTCGCTCGAGGCGTCGTTGAAATACGCGCAGGAACGGCTGACGTTCGGCAAGCCGATCGCGCAATACCAGGCCATTCAGTGGAAGCTCGCCGACATGGCGGTCGAGATCGACGCAGCCCGTCTGCTGACGCATCGAGCGGCGACACTGAAAGATCGCGGCGAACCATGCACCAAGGAATCCGCGATGGCGAAGCTGTTCGCCGCTGAAACCGCGATGAAGTCCGCGACTGAGGCGGTGCAGATTCACGGCGGCTACGGCTACACGAAGGAGTTCAAGGTCGAGCGCTTTTTCCGCGACGCCAAGATCACCGAGATCTACGAAGGCACCTCCGAGATTCAGCGCCTGGTAATCGCGGGCAGCGTGCTGGAAAACCGTTGAGGATCGCGTTGTGAGCAACAAAAACAAAAAGAAATGGCTCGAGACGACCTACACGCAGGCAAGCGAGCGTCCGGTGCGTTTCTCGACCGTCTCCGACATGGAGCTGGACCCGCTCTACACGCCCGACGATGTAACCGGCTCGTACGACGACGCGCTCGGCAACCCCGGCGAGTTTCCGTACACACGCGGTGTGTACGGCTCGATGTATCGCGGGCGCCTGTGGACGATGCGCCAATTCGCAGGCTTCGGGCTGGCCGAGGACACCAACGCGCGCTTCCATTTCCTGCTCGGCCAGGGTCAGGACGGGCTCTCCACCGCGTTCGACATGCCGACGCTGATGGGCTACGACGCCGACCACGAGCGAGCCCTCGGCGAAGTTGGGCGCGAAGGGGTTTCGGTCTCGACGGTTTACGACATGGCGGCGCTGTTCGATCGAATTCCGCTCGACCGGGTCAGCACCTCGATGACGGTGAATTGTTCGGCGTCGATCCTGCTCGCGATGTACCTGGTGGTCGCCGAGCGCAACGGAATTCCCTGGGAGCGCGTCGGCGGAACGATCCAGAACGACATGCTCAAGGAGTACGTCGCGCAGAAGGAATGGATTTGCCCGCCGCGCCCCGCGCTGCGAATCGTCACCGACATGATCGAGTTCTGCGCGCGCAAGGTTCCGCGCTGGCACGCCGTGTCGATTTCGGGCTACCACATCCGCGAAGCGGGCTCGACCGCCGTGCAGGAGCTCGCATTCACGATTGCAGACGGCATCTGCTACGTCGATGAGGCGGTCAAGCGCGGAATCGCCGTCGATGACTTCGCGCAGCGGCTGTCGTTCTTCTGGAATCTGCATAACGATTTTCTCGAAGAGGTCGCCAAGCTTCGCGCCGCGCGCCGGATGTGGGCGCGTATCATGAAGGATCGTTTCGGCGCGAAGAATCCGAAGTCGATGATGCTGCGCACGCATGCGCAGACCGCAGGCGCGTCGCTGACCGCGCAGCAACCGATCAACAACGTGGTTCGCGTCGCGATCCAGGCGCTGGCGGGCGTGCTCGGCGGAATCCAGTCGCTGCATACCAATTCGATGGACGAAACGCTCGCGCTGCCGACCGAGCAGGCCGTCATGGTGGCGCTGCGCACGCAACAAGTGATCGCCGAAGAGACCGGCGTGACGAACACGATCGATCCATTCGGCGGCAGCTACGCGGTCGAGGCGCTGACGGACAGGATGGAGCGCGAGGCCAACGATTATATCCGGCGCATCGACGAGATGGGCGGGATGGTCAAGGCGATCGAGACCGGCTATCCGCAGCGCGAGATCGCCGAGGCCGCATTTCATTTTCAGCGTCAGCTCGAGCAGGGGATCAAGACGGTCGTCGGCGTGAACAAGTATTCGATCCCCGAGGAGATTCCGATCGCGACGCTCAGGATCGATCCGGCGATCGAGGAGCGGCAGATTCAGCGCGTGCGCAAGGTCAAGCGCGAGCGCAACGCCGTCGCCGTCAAGGAAGCGCTCGCGCGCGTCTCCGAGGCGTGCCGCTCCGGCGAAAACCTGATGGGTCCGATTTGCGAGGCGGTGCGCCGCGACGCGACGGTCGGCGAAGTTTCGGATATCTTTCGCGCCGAGTTCGGCGTGTACACTGACCCAGGCTGGATTTAAGCGATGGCGGAAAAGAGACTCAGAATTCTGGTCGCGAAACCCGGACTCGACGGTCACGATCGCGGCGCGAAAATTATCGCGCGCGCTCTGCGCGACGGCGGCTTCGAGGTCATCTACACCGGCCTTCATCAGACGCCCGAAATGATCGCGGAGGCCGCCGTGCAGGAAGATGCCGATGCGGTCGGGCTCAGCGTGCTGTCGGGCGCGCACATGACGCTGTTCCCCGAGGTGATGCGCCTGCTGAAGGAGCGCGGCGCCGGCGAGGTCGCGGTCTTCGGCGGCGGGATTATTCCGGATGACGACGCCGTCAAGCTCAAAGCGCTGGGCGTGCGGCAGATTTTCACTCCCGGCGCGTCAACTGAAGACATCGTAAAATGGGTGCGCGAGAATGTCGCGGAGCGCTCTTAGGTCGACATGGATTTCGATCTGACCGAAGAGCAGCGGCGCATCCGCGAAACGGTGACCGATTTTGCCGAGCGCGAGATCAAGCCGCACTCGACCAGGTGGGACAAGGAAGAAACCTTTCCGCGGCATATCGTCGAGCAGCTCGGCCAGCTCGGGTTTCTTGGCGTCGCGTTTCCGGAAAAATTCGGCGGCGGTGGCGCGGACACTCTGTCGCAGGTGCTCGTCGTCGAAGGGCTCTCGCGCTACGACGCGTCGATTGGGCTCACCTGCGCCGCGCATATGTCGCTCTCGACCGGGCACATTGCCGGGTTCGCATCCGACGATCTGCGCGATCGTTACGTTCCAAACATGCTCCAGGCGAAAAAGCTCGGTGCGTGGTGCCTGACTGAGCCGAGCTCGGGTTCGGATGCGGCCGCGATGCGCACCAAGGCCACACGCGTCGGCGATAACTATTCGATCAACGGCACGAAGATGTTTATCACCAACGGCACGGTCGCCGACGTGTATGTTGTGATGGCGATCACCGACCAGGCGCGCGGGCGCGACGGCGTGTCCGCATTTATCGTCGATCGCGGCACGGCCGGACTCTCGAACGGAAAGAAAATCGAAAAGCTGGGACTCCGCGCGTCCGACACCGCCGAAGTCATCTTCGAAAACGTCACGGTGCCAGCGCGCAACCTCGTCGGCGAGCTCGGCGCCGGTTATCGGCAGACGCTCAAGGTGCTCGAAGCAGGGAGAATCGGAATCGCGGGATTCGCGGCGGGAATCGCGCGCGGCGGGTTTGAGGAAGCGCGCGCATACGCGCTCGAGCGCCGGCAGTTCGGCAAGAAGATTGCCGAGTTCCAGGCGATCCAGTGGATGTTCGCCGACATGGCGACGCGAATCGACGCGTCGTGGGTGCTCATCTGCCGCGCCGCCGCGCTCAAGGATGCGGGCAAGCCGTTTGCACGCGAAGCTGCGATGGCAAAATTGTTCGCGTCGGAAACCGCGATGTGGTCGACGATCAAAGCCGTGCAGATTCACGGCGGCTACGGCTACGTCACCGATTTTCCGGTCGAGCGTTACATGCGCGACGCCAAGCTGTCGGAAATCGGCGAAGGCACCAGCGAAGTGCAGCGCATGATCATCGCGAAGTCGCTGCTGCGCGACGGCTACCTGCCCGCCTGATCGCTCAATCTTCGAGCAGATCTTCCTGGATCAATGCGAGCTCGGCGGGCGCGAGGCCGATTACTTCGCGCATGAAGCCTTCGATACCGCCGTTCTCGTCGATTAGTTCGAAGACCGGGTCGAGTTGCTCGGCTGCTAACGGAACCTTGGCGAAGACGACGTTGCTTTCGAGAAAGTCGGCGACGATTCGATCGCGATCGACTCCGAGCATCGACAGCAGCATCGCGGCGCCGACTCCGGTGCGATCGCGTCCGGCGGAACAATGGAACAGCAGTGGATAAACGTCGCGCTCGGCGAGCAATTTGAAGAAGCGGCGCCAGTCGTGCCGGAAGTGCATCACGAGCGCGAGATGCTCGCGGCCGGGCTCGGGCGCAACGCGTGTGTAGCCCTGGTCGTTGAACCACTCGTCGCCCATCGGAATGTGTTCCCATCGGATGCCCTCGCGCGAAGCCGGCACCGGCGCGCCCAGGTGTTTCACTTCGGCGCGGCTCTGGAGCGTAACCAGGGTGCGAAGCTTGAGCTGGCTGATCGGACTTTCGGCCGGCACTTCGGCGAGATGCGATGAGCGAAAGATCATCCCGCCACGGACGCGGCGGCGATTGGCGGCGGGATGACCTCCAAGGTCGCGGAAGTTTCGCGCGGCGAAGCCGCGCAGCAGCTCGAAGTCGACAACGACGCGCGGCTGTTCAGGTGCGTCTTCGGTCATGTTCTTGTTTTTCAGCAACGGACTAATGCTGCGCGGGTTTATATCGACACTTTAACAGGGCCTACGACGCCACCAAAAGGCAAGCGCGGCGGACACGAGTTAAGTTTCGATGACGGGTTTGGGGGTGAACTATTCAGCCTGATCCCTGCGGAGTTGACGTGATAGTGTAGGGATGTGGTCAACCATCAGGATGCTACACATTCGCCCGAAGTTCGCGCGACGCCGGCTTCCGGCGAAAAATCAAGTTTTGACGGAACGAAACTACCGATGGTAGTCGAAGGACTCCCGACTACAACATATGGTATGAATCGGCTCTTTCCGGCGCTTTTCGAACCGCCTGAATCGCGACCGAATCAACAAGCGGAACCCCAATTGCCCGAAAATCGGACACGCTTTGTCGGGTTGGCAAACTGAATCAGCAACCATGCGTCAGCGGCTCTTGCTTCGTCCATCGCGGTCGGTGAACCTTCGTCGAAAGAGGATTGAGAAGAGCTAGATGGCAAACACTCATGCGATTGTGATTGGCGGCAGCATGGCGGGGCTCTGCGCGGCGCGGGTGCTGAGCGCGTTCTATGGCAAGGTTACGGTGATCGACCGCGATGCCTACCCGGCGGGTGCGCATGAGCGGCCCGGCGTTCCGCAGAGCCGGCACGTTCATGCGCTGCTGATGCGCGGCAGGCTCGAACTGGACGGGCTGTTTCCAGGTTTCGAGCAGACAATGCTCGAACGCGGCGCGCTCGAGATAAATTTCGGGCGCGATTTCGCCGCGCTTAGACCGGACGGATGGGCCGAGCGCCGCCCGAATTCGATCACGACGCTGTTCGCGAGCCGCGTGCTGATCGAGGCGACCGTGCGCGAGCTGCTCCGAAAACTGCCAAACGTTGAGTTGATCGAGCGGGCCGAAGCGGTCGGCTTCGAAACGGTTCGCGGCGACTCAATTCGGGTGAGTGGAGTAAAAGTGAACCCGCGCGACGGCGGCGCCGCATTTACGCTGAGCGGAGACCTGATCGTCGACGCGAGCGGGCGCACGACCAAGATTCCGTCGTGGATCGAAGCGTTGGGCTTACCGATGCCACCCGAGACGGTGGTCGATTCGCATACCGGGTACGCGTCGCGATGGTACAAGACGAATCCCGAGCGGCGCCCGAAAGATTGGTGGTGGAAGGGAGTTTGGATCGATCCGATCGCGGAGAATTTCTCGACCGCCGGCGTGCTGTTCCCGGTCGAAAACAATCGAATGATCGTCTCGCTGGCGGGGATCGGAGGACATTATCCGCCCAGCGACGAGGCCGAATTTACCGCCAAGCTCGCACAACTTCGCTCTCCGATAATCTCCGAGGAAGTAGCCCTCGCGGAGCCCATGTCGCAGGTCTATTCGTACCGGCAGATGGCGAATCGCTGGAGGCACTACGACAAATGGGGCGCGCGGCTCGACGGGTTCGTTGCGCTCGGCGATTCGTCATGCGCATTCAATCCCGTCTACGGGCAGGGAATGACGTCGGGCGCGTTGTCGGCGCTGATGCTCGGTGAGTGCCTGCAAAAGAACGGCATCAACGACGTCGAAGTCCCGCGAAAATTTTTCACGGCGCAGGCGCGGTTCCAGGCCGAGCCGTGGGGCCTCGCGACGGGCGCTGATTTCAGAGTTCCGGGCACCGAAGGTAAACGTCCTATGATCAGCCGCGTGCTGGATCCACTGCTTGGGAAAATGTTCGCTGTGGCCAACGACGATCCGGCGATCGGCGACCGGATTGGCGAAGTAATCAACATGATGAAGCCGCCGTCGGCGCTGTTCGAGGCGTCCTTGCTTAGACTCATCGCGAAGGCCTGGTCGAGGCGGCTGATAAGGGGAAGGAGACGGCAGAAGGAAGCCGCAGCTATGCCGCCGCTGGCGCTGGGAGCCGAAGGTTGAGGTTAGGACAACTGGATAGTTACTGTTGGTTCTGTTGGGAGCTGTTGCCCGAGCTAGAAGGGTGCGGTAGGTCGGGTTGAGGTTCTATCTGTAGTTCTACTGACATTATTTGTTTGCCGCCCTGGCTCCTATAGACGCCGCGCATCGGCGGGACGTCCGAGTAGTCGCGTCCTATAGCTACTCTTATATGACGCTCATCCACCATGCATCCATTCGTTGGATCGAAGCCGGTCCATCCCTGGCCCGGTAGCTGTGCTTCCAGCCATGCGTGGCTGGCTTGCGCGCCTACGCTCTCGACCGTGGATTTCGCGGCTGGGGCCAGGTAGCCCGAGACGTAGCGGACTGGGATACCGGCAAGGCGCAGCACACCTATGGTTAGATGCGCAAAGTCCTGGCATACGCCGCCACCGACGCTGAGTATTTCGTCGGCGGTCGATTGCACCTTGGTCATTCCCGGCTCGTAAACGAACTGATCGCGGATAAAGGCGACGACGCGGTTCGCATAGGCGGCTACGTCTTCCGAGGGATCGGGCTTGGCGAGCCAGAAGAACTTGCGCATCGGCTCGCTGAACGGAACGTGGCGGCTCGCGCTCAGGAAGTCGTACTCGACGCGATTGCGCACGTGGTCTTCGAGCAAGAACTCGCCGAACGGCATCGGAGCCGCGGCGGACAGTGGACCGGGTATGCACTCGACGAGAGATTTTGCGGTGACGATCAGCTCCGGGTGTCGATCGTGAATCGAAAAGCATTGGACGCGATTACCGTAGTAGTCGTCGTATTCGAAGGTGGACGCGTCGGGAGTGATTTCCAGTTCGAACTGGAGGCATCGCTGGTGCGCGCCGTCGAGCGGCTTCATCCGCACCTCGTTGTGCGAATCGTAGGCCGGCATCTGGTACTCGAAGCGAGTTGTGTGGCAGATCCGCAGCAGCATCGCCGTCAACTCAATCGCTCTTCAGGTAGCGTTGAAAGACCTCGTCGCCCAGCGCGGCGCATCCGTCCTGAATCTCGAGGAGAAACTGGTGCAGGCCCGATTTGATCACCTCGAGCGAGCGCTTCGAACGCATCAGGGCCAGCAGTTCTTCGAGCTGCGACGATGGTGGCGACGGCTCGGGCGCCTGGCTCTTGATGCGGTTGAGCGAGGTCTCGAGCATCGCGAGCGCGAATCGCGCCGACCGCGGAAAGGTCGGATCGAAGAGCAGGATCTCGACGACATTGTCGATTCGGATCGAATTGCCAAAGCGCTTGCGATAAGCCTCGAGGCCCGACGCGCTGCGCAACACAGCGGCCCATTGCAGGATGTCGAGCGAGCCGCCGACGTCTTCCAGCCGCGGCAGCAGGAAGTGGTACTTGACGTCGAGCATGCGGGAGACGTCCTCGGTGCGCTCGAGCATGATGCCGAGTTGCATGAAGTCGTAGGCGATGTCGCGCGGGATGGTGCTTTGGCGGATGCCGGACAGGCGATAGAAGCTGTCCTTGAGATCGGCAAAGAACGCGAAGACGCCGGGCGAGACGAAAAGTTCGGGCGTCCATTCCTGCGCGTCGAGATAGAGTGTGTTGAGATCGAGCCACAGCTCGGACGAGATGTAGTGACGCAGCGAGATGGCGTTGTTGCGGGCGGTGTTGATGCAACTGCGAATCGAATTTGGATTGTCGGTATCCAGCGCGAAGAAGTTGAGGATGGAGGCGTCGTCGGCGTTGGTGTAGGACTCGGCGAAGAGTTCGCGCTCGCCGAAAATCGCAAGCAGGGGCGCCCACGGCTGCACGTCGCGCGGCGGGCTCTCGATGAGCAGATGGTAATTGACGTCGAGCAGGCGCGCGCGCCATTCGGCTCGTTCCAGATTGCGAGCGGTCCAGAAGAGATGACTCGCGATACGCCGGAGCATCAGGCCTCGAGCACCCAGGTGTCCTTGCTGCCGCCGCCTTGGGATGAGTTCACGATCAACGAGCCCTCGCGCAGCGCGACCCGGGTCAGACCGCCGGCCAGCACGCGCGGCTTGGCGCCGAGCAGCACGAAGGGGCGAAAGTCGATGTGCCGCGGCGACAGCTTCATCCCGCTCTCAGAGCCATTGTGAATGATCGTGGGATGGACCGAGAGCGCGATGACGGGCTGCGCGATGAAAGCGGATGGATCGCGAATGATTCGCTCGCGAGTCGCGGCCAGTTCGGCTTCATCCGCCTGGGGCCCGATGACGACGCCGTAACCGCCGGACGCGCCGGTGGGCTTGACGACGTAGCGCTCGAGATTTTTGAGCACCTGCTCGCGGACCTCGGCGTCGCGCAACAGGTAGGTCTCGACGATGGGAAGAATCGGCTCCTCGGCGAGGTAGTACCGAATCATCGCAGGCGTGTACGCGTAGACGGCCTTGTCGTCGGCGACTCCGGTGCCGACGCCGTTGGCGATAGCGGCGTTTCCAGAGCGCAGCACGGCGGTGAGGCCGGCGACGCCGAGCAGAGAATCGGGGCGGAAGACCAGGGGGTCGAGGAAGTCATCGTCGATGCGGCGGTAGAGGACGTCGATTTGGCGGAGCCCGTGAACGTCCTTCATGTAGAGCTTGCGATCGACGCAGACGAGGTCCACGCCTTCCACCAACTCGATGCCCATCTGCTGCGAGAGGAAGACGTGCTCGAAGAACGCGGAGTTGAACGGGCCGGGCGTGAGCAGCGCGATGGTGGGATTGGATTTGCCGGCGGGCGACATCTCCATCAGGCATTGCAGCAGGTCGGCGGGATAGCGCTCGACGCTGCGCACCCGAGACGCGCGCATGAGAGTCGGGACCAGGCGCGTCATGACGACGCGATTTTCGATCACGTAAGAAACGCCGCTCGGGGTGCGTACGTTGTCTTCCAGGACGTAGAAGCGGCCGTCGGCGCCGCGCACGAGATCGATTCCGGCGACGGTGACGAAGTTGCCTAGCGGAGGCTTGATGCCGACGGCAGCGCGGCGAAACTGCGGGCATCCGAGAACCAGGTCGCGCGGCACGACGCCGTCGGACAGGATGCATCCGTCACCGTAAACGTCGGCGAGGAAAGCATTGAGCGCGCGCACGCGTTGAATGAGACCGGCCTCGAGCGCGGCCCAGGTCGCGGCGTCGATGACGCGCGGAATGGGATCGAACGGGAAGATGCGCTCAGAGCCGTCGGCGGCGCCGTAAACGTTGAAGGTCACGCCCATGCGGCGGAACATCCGGTCGGCACGCGCGCAGATTTCCGTGAACTGCGCCGGTGGCATCGAGAACAGCGTGTCGATGACGGGCCCGCATCCACTTCGCGGACCGCTCGAGAGGTCGATCATCTCGTCGAACGCGCTCGCGTCGTGCTTGTACGCCGCCCAAACGGGCACCGCCTTGCCTGTTTCGGAAACAGTCGCAGTCATTGTAGATCACCTCACCGCCTACACTGGCGCGGAATTCATCATCGCCAGCACGGCCGGTGTCATTTGAAGAGCAATCGACGGGCCAGAATCAGGCGGGAATTTCGGCAGCGGTTTGAGCGAGATAGGCCTGGTAATCGAGGTTGGTCGCGAGAAGGTGGGCATGCGTGCCGGCGGCGGCAATCGTACCGTCGTGAATGAAGAAGACGCGGTCGCAAGCAGCAAGCGTATTGGACCGATGGGCGACGATGATGACGATTCGATCGCGCGCGAGGGCGGTCAGCGTATCAATGAGATCGGATTCGCTGGCGGGATCGAGCGGCGCGGTCGGCTCGTCGAGGACGATGACTTCGGGGCGTCGAAGCAGGGCGCGCGCGATCGCGATTCGCTGCTTTTGTCCGACCGACAGGCGCGCACCGCGCCGTCCGAGCATTGTCGAGTAGCCGTCGGGGAGCCGATCGATAAACTCCGCCGCACCCGCCATCGCAGCCGCTTCGCGAACGTCGGCATTCGACGCCTCCGCGTTTCCGTAGCGGATGTTGTCTTCGATCGAAATCGAAAACAGGGACTCATTCTGAAATACAAACCCGACGCGGGCGCGAATCGCGTCCGGCGCGACGGCGCGCGAATCGACGCCGTCGAAGGCGATCGTCCCAGCCGACGGCTCGACGAACCGAGGAATCGAATAGATGAGCGTGGTCTTGCCGCATCCGCTCGGTCCCGCAAGCGCGACCATCTGGCCTGCGCGCATCGACATCGTGACGTCGTGGAGCACCGTGACAGCGCCGTAGCCGATCGCGACGCCGCTGAATTCCAGGCTGCCGACGCGTGCCGCGAGTCCGTTGCTTCGTCCATCGGCGACCGGCTCGGCAAGACTGTCGAGCACGCTATGCACGCGCCGCAGTCCCGCGACCGACGCCTGCACCGAAGCCCACGTGCCGCCGATAATACCCATAGGCTTCGCCAGCATCCCGCCGTAGCCCGCGAGCAATACGATGTCGCCGAGCGTCATCCGGCCGGCAATCACCTGCATCATCAGATAGTAGAGGCCGTATCCGATCAGCACGCAGCAGACGGGGGTCAGCACGACCACCATCACGAAAATGATCGCCAGCATGCGAAGCGTCGAGCGGTAGGAATCCCAGCTCGCGGCGTCGACGGCGGCGGTCTCGCGCGCCTCCTGCCCGAACGCCTTGATGAGCTGGACCTGCGCGATGCGCTCCTCGAAGGCCGCCATGACGTTGCTGCCGCTTTCGCGCATCGCCTGGCTCTGGTCGCGCAGGAGGCGTCCAAAGAGGCTGCTGCCGATGGCGATCACGGGCAGAAAGAGAATCGAGACGACGATGATGACGGGCTCGTTGTTGAATTGCGCGGAGAGCACGATGATCGCCATCACGAACATCAACAGCGACATGATCGGCGCGAGCACGCCGCGATAAAATAGCGGGCCGATCGACGCGCTGTCGTACATCACGCGGAAAACGGCGTCGCCGATCTTCTGATCTGCGTAAAGCGCGAGCGGCGAGCGCAAAAATCGTTCGTAGATCGCGGTACGCAACGACTGGTTCATCCGCTGCGTGAGATCGATCGTGACGCGCGACTCGAGGTAGCCGAACAGGCCGTTCCACAGGCTGCCGCCGTCGTTGGCGTCATTGGCGGTGACGCCGGCCTCGTCGAGTCCGCCGCTATCGACGTTGGTGCCGAGATCCTGCGCGTCGCCATGGATCATCCCGACCAGGATGACGGCGAGCGCCAGGAATATTGTGACAGCAACGAGCAGCCCGGTGCGGCTGGCGCCCACCATCGGAGTGAGAATCGCGGAAGGGATGCCGGTGAGCGGATGGCCGTCGATGACGTTGTCGATGACGATTTTCAACGGCCACGGCGTCATCAGGAAAAAGGTCAGCGACACGAAAACCAGCGCGCACTTGATTGCGACGAGGCGGCTATGGCGGCTGACGAACGGCCAGCTCTTGACGAGCAGGCGCCAGGCCTCGCGCCAGGTGAGCGGGGCGTGCTCGCCGGCGTAGAGAAGATTCGTGCGTGAGTCGCGCTGCGAAACGGCGTCAGGCATTGCTTACCTCACGAACCTGAACGTCGTCGAGGGCGGATCCGTCGGTGGCAACGAGCCGGCCCGCGGCAAGCTGGTACATTCGGTCAGCGCGAGAAGCGGTGGTGCGGCGATGCGTCGCGAGAATCACCATGCGCCGCGTGGGAGCCTCGTTCACCCAGTCGCGCAAGCCGCGCATCACGGCGTCTTCGGTCACGACATCGAGCGACGAGGTCGGTTCGTCGAGCAGCAAGATCGGCGCATCGCGCAGAATCGCGCGGGCGAGGCCGATTCGCTGCGCCTGCCCGGCCGAGAGCTTGGAGCCCTTCTCGCCGAGCATGGTGTCGAGGCCGGCCGGCAGCGAGCGAACGAAGTCGCCCAGGCCCGCGCGGCGAGTCGCTTCGACAACTTCGGTCCTCGACGCGTTGGGGCGTCCGTACGCGACGTTGTCATGAAGTGTCGCGCTGAAGAGCGGATTTTCCTGCAGCGCGACGGAAAGCATGCCGCGCCAGGCGGGAAGTTCGAAGTCGCAAATTGGCTCGGCGTCGAGCAGGATACGGCCCGCCGCCGGATCGAAGAATCTCACGATGAGCGAGATGATCGTGCTCTTGCCGGAGCCGCTGTGACCTGCGATCGCGGTGATTTCACCGACGCGCGCCTCGAGATTCATGCCGCTGAGGACGGGCGTGCGTGGGTCGTAGCCGAACGTCACCTGGTCGAAGCGCAGCATCGTCGCGGATTGTGGCGGGATTCCGCGGCCGCTCCGGACGCTTTGCTCGGGCGTTTGGCCGAGCATCTCGAGCACGCGCGAGATGGCGACGACTACGTCCTGCAAACTGCCCCACAGGTTGGTGAGATCTCGCGTGCGACCGCTGAAGCGAGCGAACAGCGCCAACGAGCCCTGGAACAGTCCCAGCGAAACGGCGACGTGTGCGACGCCGGCGGTCCCACCCGCCATCACTTCGCTCGCGCCGACGTACATCACGGCAACGTAAGCGAGGCCGCGGACGGTGTTGGTCATGACGCGGTAGCGCGCGAGCATCAGGCGCGCGCGGCGGGCGGCAATGAAAGCGTCCCAGTTGTCGCGCGCGTAGTTTTCCGTTTCGCGAGTCTCGGTGCCGAAAGCCTTGACGGTTTTGATCGACGCGAGCGTCTCTTCGACGCGGGTCGTCGCGCGCGCCATCGCCTCACGCTCACCGATGAAAGCGGTGCGCAAGGAATCGGCGAACATCCACGCCAGTATGAGGTTCGCGGGCATCAGCAGGGCCGCGATCAGCGCCATCCGGGTGTCGTACCAGAGCAGGTAGAGCAGCATCCCGAGGGCGGCGGGCACGAAGATCAGCGGCTGAACGATCAAGCCGTTGATGACGCTCGGAATCGCCGCGGAATCCTGGAACATCCGGAAGATCGCGTCGCCGATCTTCTCCTCGGAATGAAAGCGGACGCTCAGCTCCTGCATGCGGGTGTAGAGATTAACGCGGAAGAGATTGCTGACGCGCTGTAAAATCCAAATCCCGTAGCCCAACAGCAATCCAACGACGACCAAGCCGACCACCGCCGCGATGCCGCCGACGACGCATGCGTGAACGAGGACGGTGCGCCGACCGGCATCCAGCGGCACCCGAAGCATCCACGCCTGCGCGGGTCTCAGGGCGTCGCCATGACCGACGACGTCGAAGAAAACGCGGATGAGGTTGAGCACGACGAGTCCACCGAGCAGAGCAGGCAGCGTCAGCAGGAAGAGATAAACAAGATGGTGCCGGTAGGGACGGACGAAAGGCCATACTCGCCGGACGAGCCGGAACACATCGCGCGAACGCAGGCCGCGAGCAGCGGGGAACGCCAACTCGCGCACGGGCGGTGGCGCAACAATGGTGGTTGATTCAGCCTTCAATCGTATCGCGCATACTCACTTGCCTGGGGCGGTGCCGGCGGCGGCGAGTATATTGTCCTCGAGCACGAATTTCGAAGTGCAGTCCAGCTTGTTCTGATTCGCGCCGAGATCATAAGTGCCCTGGAAGTCGGCTGACACGCTCGCGAAGGTGGAATGCCGGGGGGATTTCTCAAGCTTGATGGTCACAGTCGCCGTGCCGTCTTCGTACTTATAAATCATCTGGACAGGGCCGGTCTGACAGTATGCCCAATGGCGCCACACATCTTCGCCGATGGGGGACTGCCTGGCGACCAGGGTGTGGGTTCGCTCATCCGCGCTGACCAGCTGGAAATGGCTCGTCGACGAGTCGCTGAAATACTTTTTAAGACTGGCGTAGACTTCGTCGACGGGCTTTTGAATTTCCTGCATCCGCGGAACGACACGCGGCGCTTCGATCGCGAACGCAGGCGTCACGATGGAAAGAAAGATCGGCGTTATGATTGATGCGGTGAGTAGTTTCATGTGGCTCCTCCTTGATGGGATGAAGTTGCGAGGCTACCAAGATCATAACGGCCCTCGAAGCGGCAGGTAAAGGCGTCAGCGTGGCCCGCGAAGACGGTTTGATGGTAGCTTCGCGAGGCCGCCGCGCGTTTCGGCGCTTCGACAGAAAAGGAGCGAATCATGTCCGCGTTGATTTTCGAAAAACGGAATCACGTCGCCTATCTCACTCTCAACCGGCCGGAGGTTCACAACTCGCTGAATCCGGAGATGCTGGTCAGCCTCGCGGCGGCGTGGAAGGAGATCGACAGCGACGACGCGGTTCGCGCGACGATCGTAACCGGTGCGGGCAAGGTCGCGTTCTCGGCGGGCGCCGACCTTGGTAGGTTGATACCGCTGTTTACCGGCGCGCGAAAGCCCGAGGACGAATGGGACACCAAGCTGCTCGCGGACCGCAAGCTCGGCGACATCGCGCTGCTGCGCGGCTACAACATGGACAAGCCGGTCATCTCCGCGGTGAACGGCTTTTGCATCGCGGGCGGAATGGAATTCATCCAGGGCACCGATCTTCGCGTCGCGTCGGAGAACGCGAGCTTCGGGCTGCAGGAAGTGAAGTGGGCGATCATCCCGGCGGCCGGCTCGCTGGCGCGATTGCAACGCCAGATTCCGTACTGCAAGGCGATGGAGATCCTGTTGACTGGCAACAGGATCGACGCGCAGGAGGCGTGGCGCCTCGGGCTGGTCAACTATGTTGTGACGCAGGACCAATTGATGGCGAAGGCCGAAGAACTCGCGGCGACGATCGCGCAGAATGGGCCGCTGGCGGTGAGGAAGATCAAAGAGGCGGTGCGGCGAACGTCGGGACGTCCGTACGAAGAGGCGTTCAAGATCGAAAATGAGATTGCGCGCGAAGTGATGAAGTCGGAAGACGCGAAGGAAGGACCGCGCTCGTTCATGGAGAAGCGAAAGCCAAACTACAAGGGACGGTAGCGCTCACGCGCCCTCCAGCGCGCGCATCGTGTTGGGATAGTCGCGCGAGGTGGTTGCGGCCGGGCCGATCGGGAAGACCACTGGATGGGTGACGCCGGCGGCGCGGAAGCGGGCGACGAAATCGCGGCCCGCTTGCGCATTCCCGAACACCGCAATCTTGCGGCACGAGGCTTCCGAGATGGCTCTGGGAGCCTCGTCGCGCTTGCCGAGCTTCCAGAGCCGGCGCACTTCGTCGAACTCCGCCGCCAGTCCGTAGCGCGCGAACATCTTGTTGTAGCTGTCCACGAATGCGTAGCTGGCCAGCTCGCGGCGGAACGAATCGACAGCCTTGTCCTCTTCTTCAGTGATGCACATGCGGATGTAAATGCCCACGTCAACGGCCGACGGGTCGCGCCCCGCGGCTTTGGCGCCTTCATGGATGTGCTGGACCATCGGCGCGATTGCCTCGGGCGGCGAATAGTTCATCAGGACGCCGTCGGCGACTTCGCCGGCCAGCCGCAGCATCGGGGCATTGAGGGCGGCGAGGTAAATCTTCGGCGGACGCGGCGCGGTGATGCGCATGCTCAGCTTGAAGTCGGACTTGTACACTTCGCCCTGGAACTTCGAGCGCCCCTCGGTGAACAACTGGCGCATGATCGTGACGCATTCGCGCATCGCGGTGATCGGTTTGCGATACGAAGCGCCGTGCCATCGCTCGACGATGATCGGACTCGAGACGCCAAGTCCCGCAATGGCGCGGCCGCCGGACAGTTCGTTGATGGTGAGGAATCCCGTCGCCATCGCGCCCGGCGTGCGAATCTGAATCGGTATGACGCCGGTCGCGAGTTCAGCTTTGCGCGTGTTGACCGCGAGCGCGGCGAGACTGACGAACGCGTCGGGTCCGCTGACCTCGGCGATCCACAAGCTCGTGTAGCCGAGGTCTTCGGCCTCGCGGATGAGTGCGAGGCGGGCGGCGAGCGCGTCGACACCGACGCCGACGTTGGTCTGAAGTCCGAGTTTTTGGTTCGATGGCATGCTTAAAACCCGTGGAACCTAACCCCTAACCCCTTCCCGCGCGGGAAGGGGGACCGGAGAGGAGAGAGGAGGTACAGTTCATACCATATGTAGTGGTTTCGGGACGCCTCGACTACCATCGGTAGTTTCGTTCCGTCAAAATTAGATTTTTTTCGCCGGAAGGGGCGTCGCTCGGTTTCGTTGGAGCTTGGTGAGTACGGGACATCGCAGAGGCTGACCACTCCTTATGGGTAGCACAGAACGTGCGGCGGCGTCAGGCTGAAAAGTTCATCCTGCGGAGCTGAAGACGAAATTGGATGCGGCGACTCGAAACCGGTACCGGCTTGGCTAGCGCGAAGCTGTCCGAGATCCTTCCGCTGCGCTCGCGTTGCTCGCTTCGGTCAGGACGACAGAATGGAACGCTGTGCCGATGGTCCCTGCGAGTTTGAGTTGCGCAGATCGTGCGGCTATTCGATCATGGCTGCAAGACAGGGGCGCGAGACCAAGTTGGGAGTGTTGAACTATGGCTTACTTTGATTCAAATGGCGTGCAGATTTATTTCGAGGAACACGGCAAAGGCGAGCCGGTGGTGCTGGTGCATGGATTTGCGTCGCGCGCGGAGCATAACTGGGGCGTGACGCAGTGGTTCACGACGCTTGCGCCGCACTACCGCGTCGTCGCGCCCGATTGCCGCGGTCATGGCAAGAGCGGCAAGCCGCATGATCCGGCGGCGTACGGCGGCGAGACGATGGGCGATGATGTGATCCGGCTGATGGATCATCTCGGAATCAAGCGGACGTTGATCATGGGCTATTCGATGGGCGGGCGAATCGTGACGGGGCTGCTGATGACGCATGCGGAGCGTTTGCGCGCGGCGGTGCTTGGCGGAATCGGAGCGGTGTCAGCGACCGCGCCGTCTTTCAGCCGCCAGCCGATCGTCGATGCGCTGCTCGCAGAAAATATTTCAGGCGTTATCGATCAGCGGGCGCGAGAATTTCGCCGATTCGCGGAGAGCGCCGGCAACGATTTGAAGGCATTAGCGGCGTGCATGGCCTCGAATCGCGAAGATTTTACGGCGGAGCGCATCGCGGCGGAGAAAATTCGCGTGCCGGTCATGATCGTAATCGGCACGAAGGATCTGCTGGTCGGCAATCCGACGCTGCTGCGCGATTCGATTCCCGGCAGCGAACTTGTGATGCTCGAAGGACGCGACCATCTGAACGCGCCGGGCGACAAGTTTTACAAGGAGGCGGTGCTGGAATTTTTCAAGTCCGCGCCAGCGTGAGAAATCCGCGCGTTTCGGGTCGTCAGCTGAAGCGGAGCGCTTCGCGATTTCGGAACCGGTACCGGCTTCGCTAGCGCGAAGCTGTCCGAGGTCCCTCCTCCCCCTCGCGTTGCTCGGGTCGTCGGGATGACACGGAGGGGGTGGCTCGCGTTGCTCTCTTCGGTCAGGATGACAACACCCTCTCTCGTTGATCGTTTTCGCTCGGGATGAGAGCGACTGGGTCAGATGATTCGCGGGTTGTTTAGAGTGCCGGTTAGTCTATAGGGCGTTGGTCCGGGGGGATGCGGCAGGATTGCCAGCAGGGCTGCTAACTGCGCGGCGGCGGCAGGAGAGGTGGAGAGGGTGAATTGGATTGCCAGCTCGCTTTCGTTGGGGTCGGGCGCGAGTTGGACGGTGCCTTCGGCGGTCAGGGTCAGGTCGCCGCCGTTGGTGGTGAATTGCTCGATCGTCAACGTGCCTTGATCCAGTTTGAAGGTTGAGTGGCCGTCGCCGAGACGGATTGGCGCCGACGCGAGCGGCGACGTGAACGTCAGCCCAGCGGCGCTTAGTACGCCGTCGCCGGTCTGCGCGAGGTCGCCGGATGACAGCCACAGGTTGCCGCTTCCGGACAGCGTTCCCGCAGCCTCGGTGCCGGGAATCGTGAACAAGCGCTGACTGGCAATATCGACGGAGTCGAGATCGTAGTTGATAGCCGTACCGCCGCCGCTGGGACGTAGCGTGACGTTGACGATGCCGTCAAAGAGCGCGGCTTTTACGCGAACGCCTGGATGCAACGTGAGCATCGAGAGAAACGACGGTGCGATCGTGACGGCGGGGCTTTCGAGCAGCAGACCGGCCGACGCGGACCGGGTCGAGGTCAGGCGGACGCCGGTCAGGCGCGCACCGAAAGGAAAGCTGGCGCTCTGACTGGTGCTGGAGACCTCGAGGCCCATCGGCGCGAGGACTTTCGTGAGAGTCGTGGAGTAGGGAAACGTGGAGATAAGGTAGGCGGCGAAGAGCGTCAGCCCGACGACCGCATAACCGACTCGAATAAGGCGCGTCCCCCGGTATGGCGCGGACGAGTCGCCGGGCGCGTCAGGTGTTCTTGGCGAGCGCAACACAGGTGAGGTCAACGTCGTAGGAATGCGTGTCCTGGGTGCGGCGCTGGATGCGAATGTTGGATACGCCTATAGGCATCGGCAGCGAATTGATGCCGTAGAGCGCGTCGACCAACTGCGCGAGATTCACGTTGTCGAGCTTCAACTGCACGCTGTATTCGGTGAAGCCGTCGGTGAGCTTGCGATCGGCGCCCGGCGCGATCGAGCCAATCTTCTCGCGACCGACGCTCTTGGTCATCGAAGCTTCGATGACGGAAAACAGCGAGAAATCCTTGCCCAGCGGAACCGTGCGCCGCTCGGCGTTGGCGAGGTCCGACTTGACCTGCGCGTAAGATCCGGCGAGGCGGCGAACTTCGAGGAGATCGTTCTGCCGCTGGGCGATCTTGTCCTGCAGCCCCGAGCTGAGATCGACGATTGGCATGTAGATCAAGTTGTAGATGAGAAAAACTCCGACCAGGCCGGCGGCGATTTGCACCAGGATGCGTTCGCGCGGCTCGAGTTTCTGGTAGCGTCCGCGCGCCTGCGCGATCCACGGATCGACGCGCACCGCCGCCTGCTTGAGATACGGCCGGAGCATATCCATCAGCCGCTCGCGCAAATTTTCGATCCATTCTCTAAGCATTGGGGCTACTCGTCACTCGCGGCTTGCTCGAGCGCACTCATCGGCGCGGCGTCCTTGAAACTTGCGTCCATCCGAAAATCCACCTTGCTCGGATCGGAGCCGGCCTTGGCATGCGCGACCTCGATGGTGCCGAAGTAGCCGCTCGCGTCGAGCGCTTTTTTGGCCTGGTCGACGGTTGCGAACGAATCCGCCTGGCCGGTCACGCGCACGCCGTTCGAGTCGATCTGAACGTCGGCCATCTGGACCGGAAATCGGGGCGGCAGCGCGTGCGACACCGCGACCAGCGTGTCGAGCGGGGAATGAGTGAGGTCGCCGCCAATCAGAGTCAGGCGCTTATGCATTTTCGCGATTCCCAGCTTCAATTGAGTCTTGGCGTCGACCGGATTGGTCTCGCCGAGGACGGGTCCGGCGACGGCGGCGATTTCCGCGTTGAGCCGGCTGAGACGGTGAAGACTGGCGGACACGCCAAGCGCGAAATGAAAAACGATCACGGCCACCAGCGCTGCGGCCAGGATTCCCGAGGTGTAGAAGGGGCTGAGATCGCCGCCAATGCGTCCGCGAAAAATGAATTCGCCTTGCCGGAAGTTGATCAGATCCAGCCGCTTGTCTGGCGACTCGCCGAGCAGCATCGCGACGCACGACGAATACTTGCCGGTATTCGGTACCGAACCCTCGAAAAGCCCGGTGTAGTCGAACGCGCCGCCGTCGCGCACCGACATCGCGAGCGAATCGGAGAGCAGGCCGCGCACTTTCGGATACGCCGCCGCCGCACCCGCGACGATCACTTCGGTCTGTTCCACTTCCTCGCCATGCGCGAGCAGGGTCTGACGCAACAGGTTGAGAATCGGCGCGGCCGCCTCCGGCGACACCACCGAACCGTCTGACGTCATCAGCCCGCCGGGCATCGAACGCATCGCGCGCGGCGTGCCGCCAAGATCGACCAGCACGGCCGCGGTGGATGACTCGTCGCCCTCGACGACCAGGTGCGCAATCGGCTTGCTGCCGTTGCTGTTGCCGTTGGGCGCGCGCGTGAACATCGCGGCCAGCGCGAGCGGTGCGAGCGTGACGGTCTTGGGATCGAGTCCCGCCTTCTGCAGCAAATCGAGATGATGCTGCAGGTCGGTTTTGCGCACCATCGCGGCCATCACGAGCGTATGATCGCCCTCGCGACCGACGCGAGTGAAGGCGACCGCGGCGTCGTCAACCGGGAACGGCAGGTGCTCTTCGAGCGCGAAGGGAACCACCTGGTGCAGCCGGCGTGCATCCTTGAACGGCAGCTCGAGCAGGCGTTTGGCGACGCGATCGGCGGGCAGCGCGGAGATCACGATGTCGGGCTGTCCGGCCTCGACGACCAGGCGCGAGAGCGCACCGCTGAGATCGGCCTCGTCGTCGGCGCGAACCTTGTCGTAGACGCCGGCCAGCGTGAACGAATTCCACGAGCGCTCGGCGGCCGCCGCGCGCACGCGATCGCCCATGAACTCCAGCGCAAGGATTCGTTGAGCCATTAAGCGCCCCGGGGGCTAGTCCTCATGCCACGCGGCGAGCGTGCCGATGCCGGTGGTCTCGCGATGGAAGGTTGCGATAATGATTTTGCGGGCGCCCGCATAGGTCCCGGTTCCATTAATCGTAAAAAATGTGCTCCGCATGTCGACGTCCTGCCCGAGTGTGGACGGGGCGGACGTGCCCAGCAGGTTCGTGATATCGGTGGGCTGGGTGAACGGCCGAATCGCGCGGGCCTCGACGATTTCCTGCACGATTTTCAGATCCTCCGTCCATTGCGGCTCCAGCGCGGCAAGCACTTGCGGTGGCGCGGTGTTGGCATTCACCGCCGCCGTGGGCATCGTGGTCAGGAAGGGGCTCACGCGGTTGAAGAGTACTTCGCTGAACCCCTGGACCATTTGCAAGTCTCCAATCGTCGGCATCGGGCCGTCGCGCGGCTGATAGGGCGGCTTCAATCCCAGGTAGTAATCGCTGCCGCCGCCGGATCCATTGGCGCCATTTGGCGTGATCCAGTTGACGATACCTTGAACCAGGTCAGGGTTCACCTCGAGGACCGCAAACAGCCGCTGTATTTTCGCGATCTGAAGCGGGTTGGGTTGGCCGTTTTGACCGATCATCGAATTGATATTCAGTTTGCGGTCTTCGTCCACGATAGTCAGCGAGACATTGCCGCCCGCAACCGCCATCGGCGGAAACGGCACTGCCCACGGGTCGTTTAAAGTCTCGGACGGAGTTCCCGCCGGCGATATTCCGGTCTCCTGCTGCTTGGCGCGTGCGTCCTCGGCCAGCAGCGCCAGGCCGATGTTGATGGCCGAGCGCGCAAGGAAGCCAGAGCGCAGTTCGTTGGCCTGATTGGCGGCCGACACGAAGCCGAGTCCCGAGGTCATCGCGAAGTCGACCACGACTAACGTCATCAGCGCGACGCCGAGCAGCACGGCCAGCAGCGCGACGCCGCGCTCGTTTTTTCGCAGCCGCGTTACCATGACGTGATTCCCATCGGCACGGTGACCTGGGTCGCAAAGTCCATCTCGTGGCCGCCCGGCGCCCCCAACTGAATCTGGACCGCCACCGCGACCGGCAACTGGCGCCCGCGCGGCAGACTCCCGGAATCCCAGCTTTCGCCCCAGACATTGCCGTCGAAATAGCGGATGTGAAGCGAGAGCACATTGTCCGCGAGCACGATGGATTGCGACGCGACCGTGTTGGTCAGCAATCCACTTTGCTGCGAGCGTTGCAGCATGTACCAGCCCGGCTGGTCGCGATTCGGCGTCAAGTTGTAGGTTACTATCCACTCCGGCGTCATGCCGGCGATCGCGCGGCGATGCCCTCCGCTGAAGGTGGACATCGTGATCGTATCGATCGGGAGGCCGCCTGCCATGTGTCCGTTACCGAACAGCGCAACATCGCTGGGTTGATAGTTGGTCTGCACTGCATTGCGCAGTTCCTTGGTCATTTGCCACAGCAGGGAGCGGCCTTCGCGATCGACCATCAGCCGCCCTTCAGCGTGCACCTTGCTATGCGCGATAGTGTTGAACGAGCTGGCCAGCATCGTGAGGATCAGCGCCAGCACGCCAATTGCGAGCATCATCTCGATCAGCGTGAAGCCGCGCGGCGCCCGATTTGTCCCGATACAACGCGCGATCATGGCACTCCCGGCGCGGGCCCGTTGGTATCGGGCGGAATCGGATCATGGAGGAACTCGACGAGCCCGAAGGACTGCGAAAGCTTGGGACCGTAGTAGACCGCGACCATCACTTTGCGAATGTCGGGAAACGTGCCCGACGCCTCGACGCTCCGCTGCCATCGGAAGTCGGGGAACTCACCGGGAAACGCCGCCTGGAAATCGCCGCTGGTGATGCCGAGATCCGGAAATCGCTCGAGCTCCGCCTCCGTCATGACGGCCTGCGCAAGCATCGAGGCTCGCGTCGCCTGCTGGGCGCGAATAACAGATTGGATACTCTGATGATGCAGGCTGAGCAGGCCGAGCAGCGCGATACCGAGAATGGCCATCGCGACCATCACCTCGAGCAGCGTAAACGCGCGCGCGCGCCGGCGAAGAAGGTTCACCGCGACATCCCCGTCATCCCCTCCGGCATCACGTCGCCGCTGATGATGGCGACCTGGCCCGTTAGCGGGGAAAATTCAAGCGTCATCACGTCGCCCGAAGCGTCGTCGAGATGCACCACGGTCGCATCGACGTAACCCTCGGGATAAAAGTTGGTCGCAACCACGCCGCGATTTACGGTGCCGACTCCTTCGACGGTTACGTCGCGAATCCGGATGTCCGCGGGCATCATGACCGGGTGCCCCGACACGCTGGTGTCCGGCGCGAACACCGGCTGGACGGCATACGGATCGAGCTTCGCGGCCGCGTAGCCATTGTTGTCCATATCGAAGATGAGCCGGAGCACCAGCTTGTGGCCGGTGGCCTCATCGAACATGTAGTTCGCGCGCCCCGCCAGCCGGCGCGCCTGACTCTTCAGCGCGGCCTGGCGAAATCCGCCGAGATACGGCATCGCGATGCTCAGCATCAGGCCCATGATGAAAATTACGACCGCGAGTTCGAGCAGCGTGAAGCCCGGCGATGCGAACGACAGCGGGCCGCCCTGACGCTCAATCGCAATCGCGCCTGAGCGGCGGAAAGCTGGAGCGCGCTTCGATTTCATCGCGCCATCACTGCGATTGGCTGGCGTCTATAACGTCCGAGCCGTCCGTACTTTCGGCGCCTGCTTTGCCGAACGACTTCAGCACGTACGAGTTCCCGTCGCTCTGGAAGAAATACTGGTTCCCCCACGGATCCGTGGGAAGGCGTTCGATATAGCCGCCACCCTCGTAGTTGGCGGGCACCCGGCCGCTGGTCGGCGGCGTTACCAGCGCGGTCAGACCCTGATCGGTGGTCGGGTAGAAGCCGTTGTCGAGATAATAGCGGTCGAGCGCGGTCTTGATCTCGGCGAGATCGGCTTGCGCCTTGGTCTTCTTGGCCTTGTCGGCGGCGCCGCGCAGACTCTGCACGACGATGGTCGCGAGCAGACCCAGGATGAGAATGACCACCATGATTTCGATCAGGGTGAATCCGTCCTGATTGTATCGGCGTGACTTCATCGCCTTTACCTCCGGCACATTTTTCATTTTCTCACTTTCTCACTTTCTTACTTTTCTACTTTTTACTGCATCAACTGGTTGAGCTGGAAGATTGGCATCAGCACCGCCAGCATCATGAACACGATAACAGCCGCCATCGCCACCGTCATCAGCGGTTCCAGCACGGTGGTCATCTGGCTGAGTGAGTGCGAGACTTCACGTTCGTAGTTGTCGGCGACCCGCTCGAGCATTCGCTCCAGTTCGCCGGAGCGCTCGCCGACACGGATCATCTCGACCAACAGCGGCGGAAACAGCCCGCTTTGCGCCAGCGTCTGCCCCATGCCGTGACCCTCGCGGATACTCTCGCGGCTCTGCTCGACGGCGTCCTTGAGCAGGCCGTTGGTTACCACGCCTTTGACCGCGTCGAGCGCCGGCAGTAACTGCACACCGCTGGCGAGCAGGGTGGCGAGGGTCCGCGCGAAGCGTGCGCAGATAATTCGAATCATCGTCGGCCCGATGTAATAGAGCTTGAGAATCCAGGTGTCGTACACGCGGCGGCCGCGCGGCATCGCCATCGCGGTGCTGAATCCGGCCACCAGACCTACTAGCAGCAGAATGAGCTCAATCCAGTAGCCGGTGACGATACCCGAGATTCCAATCAGGATCTTCGTCGCGAGAGGCAACGCCGCATGCTGCTCCTCGAAAATCGTCGCGACCTGCGGCACCACGTACGCCACCAGAAAGGCCATGATCGCGGTGCCGACGCACATCATGATGATCGGATAGGTCATCGCGCCGCGCACCTTTTGGACGAACTCATTCTGGCGCTCGCTGTACTCGGCGAGCCGGTCCAGCACCGCCTCGAGCGCCGCCGCCTGCTCACCGGCGCGCACCATCCCTATGTAGAGGTCTGAAAAGACGTCGCGATGATTGCTTAGTGCGTCGGCCAGCGACGATCCCTCGCGCACCCGCTCGCGCACCTGCGAGAGCATCCGCTTGGTCGCGGCGCGCGTCGATTGATCGGCGAGCGCGGTCAGCGCATCGACCAACTGCACGCCGGCGCCGAGCAGCGCGCTCAACTGGCGCGTGAGCAGCGCCAGGTCCGAGGCCGGCATCTTGTGCCGCCACAGCGAGGGCAGCCAATCGCGCTTGGCGGTCTCGCGCTCGACGGCGGTGGACTCCTCGTTGAGGACGGTCGGGAAAATTCCCGAGGCGCGCAGCTTGCCGCGCGCGGTGCGCGCGCTGTCGGCGTCAACCACGCCGTTGACGGTGCGACCGTTGGCGCCAAGTCCTCGATAAGCAAATACTGGCATCGGTGAAAAAGAGATCGCGTCGAGCGCTCTAGTCGATATCTTCCTGCGTGACGCGCAGCAGTTCCTCGATCGAGGTCTCGCCGCGCAGCACGCGGGCCGCGCCGTCCTGGCGCAGCAGCGTCATTCCTTGCGAGGTGCACTTGCGACGCAGCGTGGCGGCGTCGGCATTCTGCATCACCAGCGAACGGATTTCATCGTCCATGATCATCAGTTCCTGAATCGCCATTCGGCCGCGATAGCCGGTATTGCGGCAACTGCGGCATCCTTTGGGACGGCAGACCTTGCCGGCATCGTCGACGTTCTTGAGTCCGATGCGCGCGAGCTCGGTATCGCTGGGCGGGTGCGGCTCGCGGCAATCGGGGCAAAGCTTGCGCACCAGGCGCTGAGCGAGCACGGCGAGAATCGACGAGGAAACCAGGAACGGCTCGATGCCCATGTCCACCAGCCGCGTCACCGCGCCAAACGAATCGTTGGTGTGAAGCGTCGAGAAGACGAGATGGCCGGTCAAGGCGGCCTGGATTGCGATTTCGGCGGTTTCGCTGTCGCGGATTTCGCCGACCATGATGACGTCGGGATCCTGGCGCAGAATCGAGCGCAGGCCGCTGGCAAAGGTCAGCTCGATTTTCGGGTTCACCTGCATCTGGCCGACGCCGCGCAGCTGATATTCGATGGGATCCTCGATCGTGATGATGTTCTTTTCAGGCGAGTTGATTCGGCTGAGACACGCGTACAGCGTCGTCGATTTGCCCGAGCCGGTCGGCCCAGTCGCCAATATGATCCCGTGGCTCTGCCGAATCAGCCGGTCAAGGCGCTGCAGGTTGTCGCCGGAAAATCCAAGATGGTCGAGGTTGATGGCTTCGACCGCCTGCGCGCGGTCGAGCAGGCGCAGAACGATTCGTTCGCCGAACGCGGTCGGTATCGATGAGACGCGCAAGTCGATATCGCGGCCCGCGATGCGCAGCCGGATTCTGCCGTCCTGCGGCAGGCGCTTCTCGGCGATATTGAGGCCCGCCATGACCTTGACGCGCGACGTGATGGCCGGCTGAAAGCGCTTAGGCGGCGACAACACGTCGAACATCATCCCGTCCACGCGGAAGCGCACGACCATTTCCTTTTCGAAAACTTCAACATGGACGTCACTGGCGCGGTCCTTGACGGCCTGCGACAGGATGCCGTTGACGAGCTTGATGATTGGCGCGGAATCGTCGGATTCGAGCAGGTCCGGCGGCTCTGACGCGAGCTCGCTGGCGACCACGTCGAGGCGCTCTTCCTGGAGATCGATCATCAGATCTTCGGCGGAGGTCGCCGAAGCCTGGTCGTACGCGCGGTTGATTGCTTCTGCGATCACTTCGGCCGGCGCGATCAGCGCATTTATCTGCGCGCCGTACAGGATTCGGAGGTCGTCGAGCGGCTCGTGGTTGGCCGGGTCGGCGATCGCAACGGTAACCATGCCGTCGATGCTCGACAGCGGCAGCAGGCGGTTCTTCTTGGCGTAGTTGATGGGAATCTTCGAGACGAGGGCAGAATCGAGCGAATTCTCGTCGATGTGGGCCTGGAACGGCAGCCGGTATTCCTGGGCCAGCGCGCGAGCCAGCCTCTGCGGCTCGAGCGCGCCCATCTCGACCAGCACGTCGGCCAGTTCCTGGCCGGGCTTCTTGCGCTGACGCGCCTTGTCGAGGTCTTGCTCCGAGACCCACGAACGGTCGAGCAGGATTGCCTCGAAGCTTTTGCGCGCGGTCGCCATCAGACAGGCTCACCCGACGGCGTCAAGCCGCGTCGATTCAAGTCATATGCGGTCATGTTCAACGACAATACCCACCCCGAACTTACCACCGTTCCCCCCATTCGCGCTCAATTAGACACGATGGTTCTAGCTAGTTGCAAGGTATGCGTTCCCCCTGGCACGGACAGGTTGCGCAGCCATCGGCTGCAAGGTTAATAGTGCACCGCTCCGGGCTGCGTCTGGGTCCCGTTCCCAATCGGGCCCTGGTTGATCCCCATGCCGAACCCCGTATGCCCCTTGGGCGGCATCGTATGCTCGGCTTCTTGCCATGAGACGAGTTTACCCCCAACAAACTTCAAATCCAGGAACGTGCCCTTGTCGCCGTCCTTGGACGAGGTGTACACAAGCGCCGCCGCAACGTCGTTGCTGTTGGGTTTATAGGGGTAACTCCAGACCTCGGTATCGCCGGGCAGGTAGGTTCGGAGGTCGGGTTCGCCCCACGAATGATGCACCTGGGGCGAGGTTTGGCCGACCTGCAGCGTATCCGACATCCGCGTGGCCTTGATTCGAGTGCCGGCCTGGTAGGCGAGGCCGCATCCAGCGAAAGAGGCGAGGGCAGCCGAGATAACTGCGAGCAGGGCGAATCGGGGAAATCGAGCAATTTTCATGATTCGGGCTTTAGCTGATATTCGATCCATCGGCGCGATTTTGTGGGCGCCATCCTTGATTGTCAACGTTATGCTATAGAGCAACCGATTTGAATGAGGGAGACCCCGATGGCGCGGAGTAAGCTGACCCTGGTGAAAGGAGCGTCGCAACGCGGCTCGCTGGTGTATGGGATGCGGATTTTCGAGCCGGGCGCGGTCGCCGGCGTCGAGGATGCGCGGGTCAATCTGGCGGACGGCACCAGCGGGCGAGTCACGATGCATCTGATCGAAGGCACGCAAGTACAAATCAGGCGGCAACTGATGCAAAGCATCGACGCGTTTTTCGAACTGCTCGACGAGCAGTAGAATAAGAACCTAACCCCTAACCCCTTCCCGCGCGGGAAGGGGAACCGGATTGTTGGAGAAGCGGAGAAGCAAAATGGATCTTAAATTCATCAAGTACGAGAAGCGCAACCATATCGCCTACGTCACGTTCAACCGGCCCGAGCGGATGAACGCGTTGCATCCGCCGTGTCACGTCGAGATGGACAGCGTGTGGGACGACTTTGTCGCGGACAAGTCGGCGTGGGTCGCAATCGTGACGGGCGCCGGCGACAAGGGATTCTCGGCGGGCAACGATCTGCGCTGGACGGCGGAGAATCGCGGGGAACTGGAAAAGACCATTCGCGGCAAGGGCGGCTTCGCGGGGATTACCGCGCGTTACGACATCTACAAGCCGATTATCGCGGCGGTGAACGGCTTCGCTCTGGGCGGTGGATTCGAAATTGCGCTCTCCTGCGACATCATCATCGCGGCCGAGCATGCGCGCTTCGGATTGCCGGAACCGCGCGTCGGCCTGATGGCGGCGGCCGGAGGAGTGCATCGCCTGCCGCGCCATATCCCGCTGAAGATCGCGATGGGCATGATGCTGACGGGCAAGCACATCACGGCCGCCGACGCGCTGCGCTACGGAATCGCCAACGAGGTGGTGCCGCTGAAGGATCTGATTGCAACGGCTGAGAAGTGGGCGGGCGAGATCATGGAATGCTCGCCGTTATCGGTGCAGGCGACCAAGGAAGCGGCGATGAACGGGCTTGGGATGCCGGTCGAAGCGGCGCTCGCGAAGCATTACGATTTGCAGTCGAAGCTGTTTAGATCGAAGGACGCGGTTGAAGGTCCGCTGGCGTTTTCGCAGAAACGAAAACCCAACTGGACGGGAGAGTAGGGCGCCACGGCAGCGGGGGCGAGCCAGGGGCGGGAGCAGCGACGAAGATGCAGGAACTTTGGCTGTTGCGCGATGCAATCGGAACGCTGGTCGTCGGCGCCACGACGGCGGCGTTCCCGCCAGTCGGCACCGGCGCGTTCTGGACGATAGTCGCGTTCTACGGCGTGGTCACGATTCTATTCGACGACGAAACCCCGCGCGGCGTCCCCGGAATGGATTTCTTCTACGCAACCCGCCCGCACCTGAAAGACCCGCAGAGTTAGCGAGGAACTTAGTCGAATGTGAAACCCATCGTGGGTTTCACGCTTCCCTGGGCACGGGTGACCCCTGCACCCAATGATAGGGGAGAAAATGTAAGTGAGCCTGGACTGGCAAGCTATCGTTACGATTTTCGTGTTCGCGTCGGTTATCTTGGCGATAGCCTTCGACTTGATCAACCTGACTCTCGCAGCGGTCCTGGGCGCCGCAGCATTAAGGGCCACTGGTGTGATGACGGTCAGCCAGGGAGTGGGCTATGTGGCCGAGGCTCACGCGACCATCGCGCTGTTTTTCGGCGGAATGGTGATAGTTAGAGCCTTCGCGCCTACCGGAATCTTTGAACTGATAGGAGTGCAGGTTTATCGACTGTCGAAGGGTAGCGGGAAGCGCCTGTTGCTCGGAATCGTTGCGGTGACATCTCCGATTTGCGCCTTTTTGCCCAACGCCACCACGGTGATTCTGCTGGCGCCGGTGATGGTGAAGATTGCGGAGTACTTCGAGATCGACTTCGCACCGCTGCTGATCCTGCTGGTCTTAATCGCCAACAGCGCGGGACTGCTGACGCTGGTGGGAGATCCGGCTACGTTCGTGGTCGGCGATGCGATCAACATCGGATTCGTCGGTTTCCTGAAGGCCGTCACACCGGGCGCGCTGCTTGCAATCCTGGTGGTCGTAATGATGATGCCGTTTCTGTTCCGATCGATTTGGCAAATCGAGCGCAAACCAGGACCGGCACTGGAATTGCCCCCGATTCGCGCCCCGCTGGTCGTCATGGCCGGCGGCGTCATCGTCGCCCTTGAATTAATCTTCTTCGTGGTCGGCGACCAGTTGGTCGAGCCGCCGCTGTATCCGGCGGCGGTTGCGCTGCTCGGAGCGGCCCTGGCGCTGGCAGTGGTTCATCAGAGCGGTCTGGACTCGATCGACGCGATTCTTCGGGACATCGATTGGTCAACGCTGATTTTCTTCATGTGCGTGTTCGTGATGGTTGGCGCAATGAGCGACCATGGCGTCATCTCTTACGCCGCCCAGGCTATGACCGCGCTGTTCGGCCGAAACCTGGCATTGGCAAGTATCGCGCTGCTTTTTGCGGTCGGCGCACTGTCTTCCGTCGTTCCCAACATCCCGCTCGTGGTTGCGATGGTTCCGCTCGTGAAGCGGTATGTAGTAGGCATCGGTTTGGCTGACGCTTCGGTTTTGAGCGCGAGCTACAATGGCCAGTTTCCAACAGCCGTGCTTCCGCTGTTCTACGCCTTGATGTTCGGCGCGACGCTGGGCGGAAACGCCACGATAGTGGGAGCGTCATCCAACCTGATCGCGGTCGGAATCTCGGCGCAGAACGGACGTCGAATCAGGTTTGGCGAGTTCGCCCGGTACGGACTGAAAATAACGACCGTCCAGCTGGTGGTCTCGGCCGCCTATATCGGGCTGCGGTTTTTGCTGCCAGCGGGAATCCATCGTTAAGCCCAGTATTCGGCGGCCGCATACCCTGCTGACACTCTTCTGAATCAAAGTCCTCCGGGAGGCAAAAGTTTCATCCGGTCTTACGAGTAGATTTGTCGCGCTCGGAACAAAAAATTTGACCAATTGTGGGCAATTTCGATTGACAAATGGCATGCACCTGTCTTGGCGCGGTTGTGCTAGGATAAGCATATAGGTGATGGCATGCCGATGAATTCCGTGATCCCCTCCCCGATTTTTGAGACGCTCAGGGATTCCGAAGATACCCTGCGGACGACGCTGGCCGAGCTGGCCGAAGACAAACGCAAGCAGAGGCCGAATATTTCGGAACGCAAGCTGGCCGAATACCTGGCCGATCAGATGGGTTATCGCGGCGCTAAGAACGTCGAGGCACTGGTCGCCTCGCGCGAGCGAATCGCCAAATCCCGCCAAGCCGTTGGTCTGAACAAGTAGCGCGCTCCTTTCGCCGCAATTAGCCCGGCCGCGGTTACCTCGGCGCCGGGCCGTATTCCCATCGGAATCTCAGGCGCCGCCACAGTCGGCGGAGTCCTCTGCTGTCGCCGAGTGCGGCCAGCAGCCGCGCGTTGTAGACGAAATTACCTCGCCAGTCTTTAGGCACTGCGTAAGACATGAGTCTGCCTCTCAGGTGTTAGGGCGGAGCTTTCTCCCGGAAGGATTGTAGGATTTGGTGTCTTTGCCTTTCGGATGCTTATTGAGTCTATTGCTCTGCGTCTATTGCTCGCGGATGCTGCTACTAACATCGATCCTGCAAAATTGCAAATGCTGTCAAAGTGTAGGATCAGGTCAAAGTGTAGGATCAATTGGAACAAAATGTAGGGTAAGTCAGGTCTAAATGTAGAGTTCGGCCGCCCGGCTAATGGCCGAGGTGGCGGGCGAAGAAGGATTCGATTCGCTTCCAACTGTCTTCGGCGGCTTCGGGATTGTAGGCGGCCTTCATCGGGCCGATCTTTCCTATCCATGGCAGAAAGCCGCTGTTGCGGCTCATGAAGCTATGGCCTGCGTCTTCGTAGATCTTCACGTCGTGATCGACGCCCATCTCGGTCAACAGCTTTTCGAGCCTGCGACCCTGCACCGCGAACATTCTGTCATTGCCGCCGTAGCCGCCGAGCACCGGGCATACGCCGCGCAACTGGTCGATGGATTTGGGCACGTCGCCGTAGAACGTCGCGGCGACGCCGAGCGGAGTGCGCACCGCGTACATCAGGGCGAAGCCGCCACCCATGCAAAAGCCGATGACTCCGATGCGCGCGGGGTCGACGCCGGGCTGCTGCTGCAGGAATTTGCGCGCCGCGTCGAGGTCCTTGAACGCGTCACCTTCGCCGCGATTGAGCGTCATCAGGGTGCGCGCAATACAAATCAGGCGCATGCCGTCGCGATCGTAGAGGTCGGGCGCGAGTGCGGCGTAGCCGAGGTCGGCGACTTTACCGGTGATGCGGCGAATGTCGTCGTTGAGGCCGAAAATTTCGTGGATGACGATCACGCCGGGATGTTTTTGCGAATCGGAGGGCGCCGCGTACGCAGCGCGCATCGGGCGGCCGCCGTCGGTGGGAAAAGTGATGTCATTGGTGGTCATCGACCGTCCTCATCAAGTGTCACGTGCGTCTCGCATCTAAAGCTTCGATTGGCGCCATCAGCTTCGCGCGGCGTCGCTTGTTGATCGAAGTATGGAGAATCAATACCACGGGAATCAGCGCAAATACCCAGCCGGCCCAGCGGGCCCTGAATCCACCGAGGGCCAGGGAGGTGCAGCCCGCAAGCAGGCCAACACAGCACACCAGTAGATTTCTGATTATTCGATTGCGAGTGTCAAAGGCCTCGAACGCGTTGAGCTGAAGCGCCTCGCGCATCCGGTAAGCATGGGCATAGAGGAGCGCAAAGACCGCGTAGACCGCCGCAAGTCCGATCCCGAAGATGAGAATCAGCCATTCAGCCTGATCGAATCTTATGATCAGAGCCATTTTGCCGTCTGGCATACGAGCCATCGGATCGCCGGTGGTGGTCAACACCGTGACCCATAGGCTGACGAGAAACTTGAGAGCGTAAACAAAAAGTATGACGATAAACAAAAGGAGACTGTTTAGAAAAATAGTGGTGCTGTCCTGCAGGCCGTAGCGGCGGAAGAAACGATAGTGGTCATGCCAGAGCCTGATGAGGACCGCGAAGCAGATCGCGAAGGCCGGAAAGTCGCGCATGGTCTCGAGCAACTGATCGAACGTCCTTGGCACTCCGAGCGATACGCCCAGCAAGGTAAGCGCAAAGGCGAAGACCACGTCGCTGAGGGCCTCGACACGAGTCACCTGATGGCCGCGCAGCCGGAAGCCGTCGGCAGCGGAGACGGTAGGGGCAACGGCGGTATCAGTGGTAATCGTCAAATGGTTTCGCACCATCCTTCTTAGTACTGGGTGCAGGGGTCACCCCTGCCGAAGGAAGCGTGAAACCCATCGCGGGTTTCACGTTAGATTAAGTCTTTCGTTTGCCTTTTTTTGCGCTGACGTTTTTCTTCGACGCGCGAGTCTTTGAGCGCGGGCCTGAGCCGTAGTCGCCGAATGGGTCGTCGCGCTCGCGGACGGCTTGTCGAAAGCCTGCCGCCTGCGCGCGCGCGACGAAATCGAGGCCTTCCTGCGTATGCCGCGCGATCCCGTCGAACAGCGAGCCTACCAGCCGCGACGTTGCCAGACCCATGTTCTCGGCGGTGTGATTGCAGAGCAGCTTGAGCATCTGCAACTGATTCACCGGCACTTGCGCCATCCGCTCGGCGAGCGCAGTCGCGCGCGTGACGAGTTCGGCGTCGGGTACTACGTCGAGGATCAGCCCGATGCGCGCGGCCTCGACGGCTGGGATTTCATCGCCCGTCAGCAGGTAGCGCTTGGCGCGTTCGAGGCCCATCCGATAGACCCACATCGCGGTGGTCGGCGTGCCCCACACGCGCGACGGCGGATAGCCGAACGACGCGGACTCGGCGGCGAGGATCAGATCGGCGCATAGCACCATGTCGGTGCCGCCGCCGATACACCATCCGTGCACGGCGGCGATCGTAGGTTTTCGCGCGTACCAGAGCTTCATGTACACGTTGACGTATTGCGAGATCATGCCGTAGTCGGCGACGGAGTCCCACACGCGATTGCGCGAAGTCTCGCCGGCTTGCGCGCGCGTTGAGCCTGCGAGTGCGTAGCCGGCGCAGAACGCAGGCCCGTCGGCGCGCAGCAGGATCACGTGGACGTCGCGGTCGGCGTCGGCGCCATCGATAGCGGCCGCGAGCTCGTCGCGCAGTTCGGGCGTGATGGTGTTGTACTGGGCGGCGCGCGTGAGCGTGATCGTACCGACGCCGTTGCGGGTCTCGGTGCGCAGCGTGTTCATGGCAATCGCATATAGCAGCCGAGTGGAGGGTTGGAACAGCGGGCGTGAGCGGGACGGCACAAGAGAGCGGACAGTGTGGCCTTTGTGATGCGTCCGCAGAACCCTCACCTACCGGCCGCGTTGCGTCCGACCGCCTCTCCCGTGAAAAGAACGGGCGAGGTAAGATCGGACGCCGCACAACCTCCGACCCCAACCCTTCTAACAGGGACGAAGTCCCGCATCTTCTCTTAACACCGGGTGCAGGGGTCACCCCTGCCGAAGGAAGTGTGAAACCCACCGCGGGTTTCACATTAAATTAAGTGATTTACCCTTCCATCATCCGCGCGACATCGCGCTCACGATTGCCGTCGTCACCTCTTGCGTCGAGGCCTTGCCGCCGACGTCGCGCGTCAGCACCTTGCCGGCGCGCAGCACGGACGCGGTCGCCGCGCGAATCTTGTTGGCGGCAGCGCGATGCTCCAGGTAGTCGAGCATCATCGCGCTCGACAGGATCATCGCAATCGGATTCGCGACGCCTTTGCCCGCGATATCCGGCGCCGTCCCATGCACCGCTTCGAAAATCGCGCCCTTGTCGCCGTAGTTCGCGCCTGGCACCAGCCCCAATCCGCCGACCAGCCCGGCGCACAGGTCCGACACGATGTCGCCGTAGAGATTTTCCAGCAGCAGGACGTCGAACGACTCGGGATGCGTCACCAGGCGCATGCAGGCCGCGTCGACGATTTGCTCCTGGTACCGAATGCCAGGGTAGCCGGTCGACACCGCACGCGCGCATTTCAGAAACAGGCCGTCGGACAGCTTCATAATATTGGCTTTGTGAATTGCGGTGACCGATTTCCGGCGATGCTGCCGGGCGTACTCGAACGCGAACTTTGCGATTCGCCGCGACGCGCGCGCCGTGATCACCTTGATACTCTCGACTACGCCGGGCGCGATCTCGTGCTCAATTCCCGAGTACAGGTCCTCGGTATTCTCGCGCACGACGATCAGATCGACGTTGCTGAACGGCGTATGCACGCCGGCAAAGTTCATGGTGGGGCGCACATTGGCGTAGAGGTCGAAGGTGCGCCGCAGATGCACGTTGATCGAGCGCCATCCTTCGGCCACGCGCGTCTCGAGCGGACCCTTGAGCGCGACGCGCGTGCGTTTGAGCGATTCGATAAGCGCCTCGGGCACGGGAGTTCCGAAGCGCCGGAACGCGTTCATCCCCGCCGCCTGCCGATCCCATTCGAGCTTGACGCCGGTCGCCTCGATCACCGCGAGCGCCGCGTTCATCACCTCAGGCCCGACCCCGTCGCCGGGAATCAATGTAACTGCGCGCCCGCGGTGCGGCTTCGCGGTGTTGTCGGATTTTTTGGTCTTTTTGGTCACGGTACTCGGTTCTAGGAGATCGGTGGATGGCATTCAACCGCAAGTAGAAAAAAGAAGCCCGGCAGGTCGTCGAGACCGCCGGGCTTCAAATCCGAGTCAGATACGTTTCGCGTCGAGTCGCCTGCGCGAGTTGCTCGACGTCGCGACCTATGGACAGGTCACTGTCAGGTCAAATGCCGAGTCCGCCGCCGTCCCTGCTGGAACAAACGTGTAGACTATAACGCTATCGCCGGCGATAACCTTCATCGCGCTTGCGACGCTGATCTCGCCTCCAGTGATGCCGTCGATGGTTGCCTCGAATGCGCACGCGCTAACGTCCTCGCTGAACGTAACCTCGCACTGCCCGGTGGCGACTGGAGTTGCTGACACCGCGCCCGCTTTGCTGCTCGAGCTCAACACCGCGCAGGCACTGCTCACTACCGCAAAGTTGTTCTGGCCTTCGAGCACGGTAACGCGCGCTGCGAGGGCGGGCACGCCACCCTTCTGCGATCCTCCGCCTCCATCGCCTCCGCCGTTACCTTTACCTTTGCCCGGATTGGCCCAAGCTGACGAGATGAGCGCGGCCGCGAGCAGGACGCTGCCGATAATACTGATGCTGCGCCTCATAGACTTTCCTCCGTAGTTCTACTGAGCGTTCATTGAATGCTACTGGATGCTAGTGAAAAGAGCTCGTCGACACAAACTTTAACGTTGAGTCAAATCAATCTTGATGACGGTTAGACTGGTTCCTGCTAACCGGTTTGGAAATTTGAACGGAGCACCACAGCTCACCGCCAGCCCGGGATTCGCCAGGTTCGCCCCGCACTCAGTAGTTGGCCAGTGCTAAAAAGACGTCGCTGACGTTGGTGCCGGTCGGTCCCGTGACGAACAGTCCGCCCGACGCTTTGAAAAAGTTGTACGCGTCGTTGCGCGTCAATGCCGTCGCGGCGCTCACTCCAGCGCGCTCGCCGTCGGCGACGGTGTCTGGCGACGCGAACGCGCCCGCCGCATCGGTCGGTCCGTCGATTCCGTCGGTGCCCGCGAACAGCGCCGCGATTCGCTTTGGTTGCGCGCGCCCGATTTGCGACAGTTCGATTCCCATCGCGAGCGCGCATTGCTGTGCGCGACCTCCCTTGCCGCCGCCGCGCACCGTCACGACCGGCTCGCCGCCCGCCACGACGCATACCCGCTGGCGCGTGATTTCGCACAGGTCCTTCGCCAGAGCGCGGCCAGCGTCGTTGGCCTCGCCATGCAGCGCCTTACTTCTCCGGGGATAATATCCGAGCGCCACTGCTGCCCGCTCGGCGGCTTCCAGAGCCAGGTCGCTGTCACCGATGATGACGTTGGTCACGCGCTCGAGGATCGGATCGTCGGGCTTCACCGTCGCGTCCGCATCGCCCGCGACCGCCCGCTCGAGGTACGAGCGCACCGCTTCCGGCGCGCGTCCCCAGACGCCGCGGCGCTTCATCACGGCGATCGCGTCGGCGAAACTGCTCAGAGTCGCCGGCTGTCAGCCCCGAGCCAATCGTCGCCAAATCGTTGCCCGGCACGTCGGAAATGATCAGGCCGAGCACGCGCGCGCCACCGCAATGGCGAAGAAGGCGTCCGCCTTTCACGGCCGAGAGATTTTTGCGGACGATATTGAGCTCGCGAATCGACGCGCCGGCTTTGAGCAGCGCCTGGTTGACCGCTATCTTGTCCGCCAGCGTGAGTCCGGCGGCCGGCTGCGCAAACATCGCCGACGCGCCTCCGCTGATCGCGACAATCACCAGGTCGTCCGCCGTCGCCCGATGTAACATCTCGCACGCCAGGTGCGCGGCCTGCTCCGATGACTCGTCGGGGACAGGATGACTCGCCGCTATTGATCGCACTTTTTTTAGTAACCCCTTCGTCGTGGTAGTCCCGAAAGGTCCCGCCGCGACAACGGAGCGGGCCTTAGTACTAAAAAAAACGGTGAGCGCGTCGGCGAGTTTGTCGCCGATGCGGCGCTCGATCTCGAGCGCCATTCCCGCCGACGCCTTGCCCACCGCCAGCATGAAGACTCGCGACGCGCTCGCGATCAAATCAGGAACCTGCTCTGCGCCCCGGCATCCGCCGTCCATCGCGATGCCGACGAGTCGCGCCGGATCGACCGCCGCGACAGCCGCGCGATAGATTTTTTCAAGGTCGGCTCGCGCTGCGCGTTCGGAATCGGCGTCGTTAGTTGGTGAACCCACCTTGTCAGCGCTTCAGCGCGCGAATTTTCCCCGATTCTTCCGCCACCAGCACGAGGTCCGCCATCCCGACGAACAGGCCCGTGCCGACCACGCCGGGAATCGCCAGCAGTTCGCGATCCAGCCGCGCCGGATTCGCGATTTTCTTCACCGCGCAGTCGAGAATCAAATTGCCGTTGTCGGTAATGAACTGCTGGCCGTCGTTTTCTCGAATACGAGGCTTCATCCCCATCGCTTTGATCTTCGCTGTGACCAGCGATAATCCGAATGGCACCACCTCGACCGGGAGAGTCCCGCGGTCGCCGAGTTTTTTCACCATTTTCTCGTAACCAACCAGCACGACGAACCGGCGCGAGGACGCCACCACGATCTTTTCGCGCACCAGCGCGCCGCCGTAGCCTTTGATCAGGTTGCGCCGCGGATCGACCTCATCAGCGCCGTCGAAGTCAGTGTCGATTTTCCCCGCTTCGGCCAACGTGACGATCGGAATCCCCACCGAGCGCCCAAGGTCTTCGGCCCCCTTCGAGGTAGGCACCCCGCGCACCTCGATTCCGCTGGCTCCCAGAGCCCGAATGAACGCGCTACCCGCCCGCCCAGTCCCAAGCCCAATCGTATGCCCCGGCTTAACGAAGCGAAGCGCATACTGTCCAAGCGCCTCCAGCGATACGTCGTCAGCAGCCATCTTTCTGATTTTTCCTTGATTTCTCTTCGTAACGCATCTCGGAAAAAGGACCCGCACCCGCGCCGAAGGCGCGGCCTCTACCTGACAGGGAGAGGCGAGGAGCCGTTATGGCTTGCCGTTGCGCAGTAGTTGCATGAACTCCTGGCGCGTCTCGTGGTTGGTGCGGAACACGCCCAGCATCGCCGACGTCGTGACGTAGGAATTCTGCTTCTCGACTCCGCGCATCCGCATGCACAGATGTTCGGCCTCGAGCACCACGGCAACTCCGAGCGGGTCGATTTCGGACATCAAGGTCTGCGCGATCTGCGTCGTCAAGCGCTCCTGCACCTGCAGGCGCCGCGCGTAGATCTCGACCATCCGCGCCAGCTTCGAGATTCCGACGATTTTGCGATTCGGCAGGTACGCGACGTGCGCCTTGCCCATGAACGGCAGCAGGTGATGCTCGCACAAAGAATAAAAGTCCAAATCCTTGCACAGGATCATTTCCTGGTAGTCTTCTTCGGCGAACAGCGCGCCGTTGATCGCTTCCTTGGGATCTTTGGCGTAGCCGCTGGTCAGGAATTCGTAAGCCTTGGCGACGCGCGACGGAGTGAGTTTCAGCCCCTCGCGATTTGGATCCTCGCCGATATGGCTCAGGATGACGCGCACCGCGTCCTCGAGCTTGCCGCGGCCGTTGGCGTCATTTTTTTCCGCAGCCATCTTGATCCGGGAACCATTTGCCTGCGTTCGGTTCATATACCGGTCTCCTTGCGCCAGCGGCTGAACTGAAGCGCCAGCTCGATAGCGAGTGAGGGTCCGCCGCCGCTCATAATGATGAACCCGGCGGCGTCGCGAGCCAACGACTTCATCAGCGCCATGTTCTCGCGGATCGAAAACGCGCGCACCTCTTCTTCGCTCATCCCGGCGTATCTGTCCAGATGGCTGCGCGCACCGCTGAGATCCTTCACGCGGTCGATCAGGTAGGTTGCCATCGCCTCGCGCTTGACCGGCAGGATTCCGAGCATCGTCCTGATCCCCAGGCTGTTGGCTTTCGCGACGAAGCGCCGCCCCGTCTCCGCGTCGAATACCGGCTGCGTGATCACGAAGCGGGCACCCGCGGCCGCCTTGCGCTCGAGCAGTTCGAACTCGCGCTCGATATTCTTACGATTTGGATTCGCGACCGCGCCCGCGACGATCGACGGAATCGCCTTCAGCACCCGCTTGCCCTCGCCGGTGTCGCCGCGATTCAAGTCGGCGACCATCGCGAGCAATCCGTACGCGTCGATATCGTGCGAAACAATCACGTTGCCGTCGGCATCCGGCGGAATCTTGTCGCCGTTGAGCGCGACTATCGCGTCGATTCCGATCGCGGCCGCGCCCAGCAGATCGGATTTCAGCGCGAAGCGATTGCGGTCGCGGCACGAGACGTTCAGCACGACCGGGATTTTTAAGAGCTCCTTGATAGCCGCGCCGAAGACCAGCCCAGACATCTTCACCTTGCCCAGCGCGTTGTCGGTCAGGTTGATAGCGTCGACGTGTCCCACCAGCGCGCCGAGATGGCGCAGCAGCGGGGCAGGATTGATTCCGCGCGGAGGCGAGACTTCGAGCCATAGCGCGGGCGTGGGGGCGTTCAGGCTGTCGAGGATTGAGGGCAACGGATTTCTCCGTGGATGCTGGATGCGCGAGTCAGGCCGCGTCTTTTACGGTTTCACGGCTTCACGCCTGGCGGCGCTCGGTCGCTTTGACCTTCTGATACTTGCGGTAGTCGTACCCGGTCGCCATCGCCATCAGCAGCGGCTCCATCCCGCCTTCGCGCTCGCGGCGCAGCACCCGCAGGCGATCGAAAAACTCGCGGAAGTCCTTGTCCACGCGATGCTTGCCGTCGATCGGCGTCAGAAAAAAGTCATGCAGACGCGTCACAGTGAAACGCAGCGACGAAAACCGCAGCTCGTTGGGAAACGCGTCCCACTCGGCCAGCGACAGCGTGCGCACCGACTCGTAGCCCGACAGCAGGTAGCGGAAACGGTCGAGCGAGTAGCTGTTATCGACGAAGCACAGCGCGTTGACCGCGGTCGCGATATCGAAGATGAACTTGCCGCGGCAGGCGGCGTCGAAATCGAGCATCGCGGTCAGCTTCTCGCCGCGGAACAGCAGGTTGTCGGCGAAGATGTCGCCGTGGATTACGCCCTTGGGCAGCTTGCCCTCGAGGTAGCGCGTCAGGTACTCGACCTCGTCGTCGAGTGTGCGGCAAATCTTGCGGAAGTAATTCGGCAGGCGGTTGCGCACGGTCAGGTACAGGTCGGCAATACGCTCGAAGCTGAAGCGGTTGTCGATTCCCTTCTTGTACGCCTTGCCGATCACGTGCAGGTCGCCGAGAGCGTGACCGATCGTTTCGAGCTGGCTCGGCTTCAGGCGCGCCGGCACCAGCACTTTGCCCTCCTGGTACTTGAACAGTGACACGCAGCGGTTGTTGAAATTGCGGTAGAAGCGCCCCATCCGATCCTGCATCGGATGCGGACACGGGAACGCGTGCTTGCGCAGGAACGAGAGCAAATCGATTTCGCGCTTCAGCTCGTTCTCGCTCTTGACCTCGTCGACGCGCAACAGGAACTTGCCCTTCGCCGCCTCGAGAACGTAGTTGGTGTTGACCGAACCTTCGGGGATACCGGTCGCGCTGGTCACGCGGCCCAGGCCGTAGTCGTCGGCGAGTTCCTTAAGAAACGGTTTGCTTAACTCGGTATAAACGGCCATAGGGACGCGGGCACGATCAATTGAAGACTGTCAGCCCGCCAAGTCTAAGGTGTGACTGGCACCTCGTCAACTAGGGGCCGCGAAACCCTTGTAAAATGAGGGTTTCGTGAATTTCTGAAGATGCCGCAAACCCGCCGCGGCAATTTCCACGTTGCCACAAACGTCGAGCGCGGCTAAATCAATCTGATGCCGACATCCAGAAAAACCGCCGCCAAAACTCCGACCAAGCCCGCAACCGCGACCAAGAAAAGCGCCAGCGCCGCGCTGGAAGGAAAGAAGGCGCCGGCCTTCGCGCTGTCCGACGCCGACGGGGAAACCGTCGCGCTGAAAGATCTGATCGGCTCTAACAACCTGGTGCTGTATTTCTATCCCAAGGACATGACCCCCGGATGCACCATCGAGGCGTGCAGCTTTCGCGACAATATCGCGCCGATAAAAAAGCTCGGCGCGAAAGTCGTCGGCATCAGCGGCGATTCGACCGATTCGCACGGCAAGTTCATCGCCAAGCATGAGCTAAACTTCCCGCTGCTCGCCGATCCCGGCAATAAAGTCTGCAAGCTGTACGGCGTATACAAGATGAAGTCGCTCTATGGGCGCGAGTTCATGGGCATCGAGCGAACCACGTTCATCATCGACAAAGCGGGAGTAGTGCGCCGGGTGTTTCCCAAGGTCAAGGTGAATGGGCATACCGAAGAAGTGATCGAAGCGCTGAAGGCGATCGCCTAACACTGGGTGCAGGGGTCACCCCTGCCCAAGGAAGTGTGAAACCCACGGCGGGTTTCACATTAAATTAAGTGATTTCCCGGTTCCCTTTCACCCAGCGGCGGCGGCGGCGCTGGTCGTGCCGAGCAGGTTGTCGCGGAGGAAGGCGCGCAGTTCGGGCTCGACGCGTTTGCCGAGGTCGTGCGAGGCTTGCGGGAAATAGTACGTCTGCACTTTGGCGCCGCGCTCGCGCAGTGCGTCGGCGAGCTTTACTGCCTGGCCCACCGGCATCCGATTGTCCTGCTGGCCGTGCATGATCAGCACGCTGCACTCGAGCTTCGCCGGCAGATGCGCGATGACGCTGCGCTCTTTCAGGATTCGCTTGCTCGGCCATACTTCGCGCAGAATCGACAGCTTGGTGCGCAGCGGCGCAGTCGGCCACAGCGACAGCGGATCGTAACATCCCGATTCCAGGATGAGTGCGCGCGGGCGCGAGTCGTAATCCATCAGCAGTCCCGCCGCGACCGCGCCATGCCCGAGGCCCCACACCGCCAACCGCGTCGCATCGACGTCGGTACGCCCCGCCAGCATGTCCAGCGCCTTGCGCGACGCCAGCACCGACGGCTGTCCCACGAACCGGCTCGGCCCGGAAGAATTGCCGTAGCCCGGGATACTCACGCACGCGACCTGGATTCCCATCGCGGCGATTCCCTGGCTCATCTTCACGCATTGATCGACGCCGCCCTCGCCGCCGTTGAGCACCAGCAGGCCGGGCCGCCGTCCCTGCTCGGCGCTGCGCGTCAGGTAGCCCTCGATATGGTAATTTTTGGGACCCATCGCGACGTCGAAGTTGAACTGGTCGACGTTCTTGTATTTCGACTCGATCGATTTGCCGGGGATATGGCACGCGATCGCCGACATCGCGAGAACAATCGCCACGACAGAAAGTTTCGCCAAACGGCCGGCGGTGGATGGAATCATTTTCAATTATGAACGAGCGGACTGGCTCGGCAAGTCGTCTGACATCGGGCCGTACTGTACTCGCATTGGGACTATTTTAAAACAGGCTTCCGCTGGTCGCCTAGCATACCGCATTGAATCGCACCGAAGTTTGACCGATACTGCTTGATTCACAAGCGCTATATTTATTTTAGTGCGCAATTAAATTCGGGAAAAGCAATGGCAACGCAGGCAGATAAGGCCTCCCAGGCATCGGCGGCAATCGATTTCGACAAAAACGGCGGCGTGATCGCCGCTATCGCCGTCGATCACCTGAGCCATCGCGTGCTGACCGTCGCCTACATGAACCGCGAGGCTTTCGACGAGACGGTCGCCACCGGCCGCGCGTGCTACTTCTCGCGCTCGCGCAACAAGCTGTGGCGAAAGGGCGAAGAGTCGGGAAATTTTCAAATTGTGCACGAGATTCGCATTGACTGCGACGCCGACGCGCTCGTGGTCGCCGTCGAGCAACGCGGCGACGGGGCCGCATGCCACGAAGGCTACGAGTCGTGCTTTTTTCGCAAGCTCGACGGCGGCGCGTGGAAAATCGTCGAGCAGCGCAAAGTCGATCCCGCCAAGTACGGCCCCAATTACGGCCATCAGTCGAAGAAGCCGGCCGCCTGATTCCATATGGCTGATCAAGTTCTGAAATTCGGCATCCCCAAGGGCAGCCTCGAGGATCAGACGCTCGAGCTGATGCGCAAATCGGGCTGGCGCATCACGGTTGGCTCGCGCTCCTACATCCCGACCACCGACGACGCGACGCTCAGCTGCCGCATCCTGCGCCCGCAGGAGATGCCGCGCTATATCGCGGACGGCTCGCTCGACGCGGGCATCACCGGCAGCGACTGGATCGTCGAGAACAACGTGACTCTCCACCAGGTCGAGAGCTTCATTTACGCCAAGGCGACGCTGACGCCCTCGCGATGGGTGCTATGCGTGCGCAACGACTCGCCCGTCAAGCGGCTCGAAGGATCTCGAGGGCAAGCGCATCGCAACCGAGCTCGTGCAGTTCGTGACGCGAATCCTGGCTGAGCGCAATGTCAAAGCGGAAGTGGAATTTTCATGGGGCGCCACCGAGGCCAAGGTCGCCGAAGGCATCATCGACGCCGCTATCGACGTAACAGAGACCGGCTCGTCGCTGCGCGCCAACGGATTGCGCATCGTCGAGGAACTACTCGTCTCGAATCCGGTGCTGGTCGCCAACCCGGCCGCATGGGCCGACCCGTGGAAGCAGGCCAAGATTCGCCAGCTCGGCATCCTGATTCGCGGCGCGCTCGACGCCGAGAATCGCGTCTTCATCAAGTTGAATGTCGCCAAAGAACATCTCGAAAAAGTGATCGCGCTGCTGCCGTCGATCACCGCGCCGACCATCTCGCACCTCTACCCGAGTGCCGCGCTGAAGGGCGTCGAATGGCTGGCGGTAGAGACGGTGATCGCCGAGCATACGGTGCGCGAGCTGTTTCCGAAGCTGCTCGAGGCGGGCGCAGTCGGCATCGTCGAGTTCCCACTGAATAAGATTATCGGGTGATCCGTTTCGCAAAGGCGCCACTCCTCCGAGCGCGGCGAGCAACGCGACTCTTGTTTGTCATCCTGACCGAAGGGAGCATCGCGACCGAAGGGTAGGATCTCGGACAGCGGCGCGTAAGCGCCGCCGGTTCCGGTTTTGAGTTGCTGCATCGAGTGCGGTACTAAAAGGACCGCTTCGCGATTTCGAAACCGGTACCGGCTTCGCTGGCGCGAAGCTGTCCGAGATCCTTCCTGCCGCTCGCGTTGCTCGCTTCGTCAGGATGACAAATGTAAGTCACCGCGCTGCTCGCTTCGGTCAGGATGACATATTTCCGATCTCTAGCTCCCGCCACGCCGTTGTGACACAACAGAATCACTCACTACGGAGGTTGGCGTCATGGGTTTGCCCAATGGAGTGCATCACCTCGCTATCTGCACCAAGGACATCAAAAAGCAAATCGACTACTTCTCCCAGGTCGTCGGGATGGAATTGGTTGCGCTCTACTGGATGCACGGTGTCGACAACACCTTCCACGGCTTCATGAAGCTGAGCGACAGCTCGTCGATCGCATTCGTGCAGCATCCCGACGTGGCCAAAATCCAGCCCATCAAGGGCGTCTCGCACGCCGGGCACACCACGCAGAACGTCGCGGCCGGCGCGATGCAACATCTGGCGCTCAACGTCGACACTTACGACGACCTGATGGCGATTCGCGACCGCGTCCGCTCGCACGGGCACTGGGTAATGGGCCCGCTCGATCACGGTTTCTGCAAATCGATCTACCTGGCCGCGCCCGAGGGAATCATGCTCGAGTTCTCGACCTCCGAAGGCGGCTCGATTGACGCCGACTCGTGGATCGATCCCGAAGTGCAGGCGCTGGCCGGAATCAACGCGGACGAAGTCGAGAAGTACAAGCATCCCGCACCGTTCGAATCGAAAGGCGGGATGGTCGCGCAGCCCAAGCCCGATCCGTCAAAGCCGCTGATGGACTACCCTCCCGACGAACGCATCTGGACGATGAGCGACGAGGAAGTCACGCGGCGCATGAGCAATACGACGCCGCCGGTGCAGAAAAAACCGAAAGCCGCGTAGTCGGTAATTGCGTCTCGCCGGATCTTTATCAAAAACTTTGGCCTGCGTTAGGATGCGCGGCGCGTGAGACATCCGCGGCAGGCACGTCGCTCATACCGATCCTCGACCGGACAGTCGATAACGGTAACCGTCGTTCAACCGATTCACAGACTGGGGAAACAAGAGCAGTAAAACGGTAAAACAGTGAAACTACCGATCGTGCGCGTAATCCTGTACGTCAAAGACCTTCCCAAGGTCGCCCATTTCTATCAGAAGCATTTCGGCATGAAGCCATTGCCGTCGGACGATGCGGGATGGCTGGAACTGGAGAGCAACGTCGGGGGCTGTAATATTGCGCTTCATCGCGCCGCCGCGAGTCAGAAAAGCGGTGCCGCAATGAAGGTCGTGTTTGGGGTATCAAACGTCAGGCAGTTCATGAAGGAACGAGAAGGCGAGGGATTGAAATTTGGACCGGTCCACGACACGGGCACCTTTGAGTTCACCAACGCCAAGGATCCGGCAGGAAACTCCGTCCAGATCTCAAGCCGCGGCATTGGGCGTGGCGCTTCCCTGTAAGTGAACATCGACCGCCGCCAGCATCCGGAAGTGCAGACGCTGGCCGCAATCAGCGCCTCGCGACCACTCGCCTAACATACGTTAGGGTCGATAGAGTCAACGAGCCCTGAAGATCGGGAAGAGTGATTGTGCGAGGGGAGTGTAAATCACTCTATTGAATGTGAAACCCGCGGTGGGTTTCACCCTTCCTTCGGCAGGGGTGACCCCTGCACCCGATGCTAACGAAAAGATGCGGGCGCAGTTTACTCGTAGGGTCCCTGTTAGAACGGATTGGGGAGGAAATGGTGGCGCTGATTTTGTGTCATTCTAGAGCGAAAGTTGCTGTAGCGAAGAATCCCGGCTCCGCTCTGGATTCGCCGGCGTCCGAATTTCCGCCAAGGCCGAAGGTCAATCGGGGATATAGTCAGATATTCCCCGAGCTAATCGGCGCGGCGCGGTTTGCGGAATTGCTTCGCGCAATAGCGGCATTCGTAGACCGGCCTGCCCTCCGACACTGATTCATCGATCAATCCGTAAGGCAGTTCGGACTCCAAATCGACCTCAGCTTCTCGGTAGTCCAGCGCCGTGCCCTCGTCCGACCAGCGCGCAACCGGAAGGAGTACAACGCACCATGACAATTCGGCGATTTCGCAGTCTCCACAATATGGGCAGACAAATTCGTTCAATTGGTTTCTCCCCTTTTGCGATTGCTCCACAGGAAAGAAGGTCCCAGATATGATAACCGCTGGAGGTCAGCCTCTCGAGACCGTGAACATTTGCACCCTGCCGTCGCGGCGAGCATAAATGAAGTGGGCCTAGGCGGTGCTGGCCGGGAGAGTGGGTGAAGGGTTTTGTTCCAACGCCAAGCGAGACGGTAGACCTGATGGTTGACCGTCTCTTTTTGAACCGACGCCCTGCGCCAGACGCGGTCGTTCTTGATCCTGGTTGCGGCAACGGCGAATTCATCGATGGGATCCTTCGCTGGTGTACCAAACACCGCGCACGTGTTCCCCGAATTGTCGGAATCGAGTCAAACCCGCGCCACGTGGAAGTTGCGCGCGCGCGATTCGAGAACTGTGCCTCGGTTGAAATCAGAGACTCAGATTTCCTCACGGACGAGCAGCCGGGGACCTACGACTTTATACTGGGGAATCCGCCGTATGTACCGATTACCGAGCTCTCCGAGCGCGAAAAGCAGCATTACCGGAAACGATTCGAAACGGCGACCGGAAGATTCGATCTCTATCTGTTGTTCTTCGAGCAAGCACTGAAGCTTCTGAGTCCTGCCGGTCGGTTGGTATTCATCACACCCGAGAAATTTCTCTACGTAGAGACTGCGCAGGCCCTCAGAAAGATTCTCGCACGCAAGAATGTTGAAGAAATCCGGTTGATAAACGAAGCGACTTTCGCGGAGCTGGTCACCTATCCAACGATCACGACGATCTCGAACGAATTGAGCCGGCCAAGTTCCACGCTAGCGATCTTGCGAAACGGTTCTGAAGTTAAAATAGTTCCGCCGATGGACGGTTCCTCGTGGCTGCCCATCATAATGGGCCACAACGGCAATTCCTCTGGTCTCACGCTGGAAGAGGTCTGTCTGCGAATCAGCTGTGGTGTTGCCACTGGAGCAGATGACGTTTTTGTCAGAGTTGCGGATGCTCTTCCCGCGAACCTGCGACGATTTGCTTATCCGACCATCGCGGGGCGCGAGATGGGCGATTTCAACGATGACCTGGATTCTCGCAAGCTAATCCTGGTTCCATATGATCTGGATGGAACCCTGATCTCTGAAGATAAACTCGGGAAACTCAAAGATTATCTTTCGCAACCCGCTATTCATTCCCAGCTGATTCAACGAACGTGCGTTCGACGAAAGCCTTGGTACGCGTTCCATGAGACTCCGCCGCTCAACGACATTCTGCGGCCTAAGATCCTTTGCAAAGACATTACCGAACGGCCCAAGTTTTGGGTCGATCAGAAAGGCAAACTGGTTCCCCGACATTCCGCCTATTACATTGTGCCGAGAGACTCGGCGGTCATCGAAGACCTGCGTGACTACTTGAATTCCAAATTCGTCGCGGAATGGCTGCAATCTCACTGCCAGCGAGTCGCCAACGGTTTCCTGAGGCTGCAGAGTCATGTCCTCAAGCGGCTTCCTGTGCCTTCCAAATTCTCCGCTCGGCGGAGAGCGACACCAAGCCGTCTCTCGGTCGGACGGCGGGGCGAGGACACGCGAACGGGGGAACTCGTGTTCGAGCGATGACGACACCTTTCGATTTGGTAATAGCCGATATAAAGGCTCGGGGATTTCATAACCACCGTAAAGAAGAGCATTCAGACGTGCTCAGTCTCGGCATCTTGAAAGATCTCACGGATACTTGCGAGCCTCTTCGCGTTGATTTCGAAAACCACGTTGTCAGGCACTGGCTTAACGTACCTATTCCAGGGAAGGACGAGAGAGAACTCGACCTTCTGATAGGCGGCGCGCGCGAAGACGACAAGAACTTCCCCGACCTTGAAAAGGTCAGAGTCTGCGTCGAGAACAAATCGGTCGTCACAGCGCATCGCAATCGCGGCACCCGCTTTACTGACCTGAGCGAGGTAATGAAGGCCGTCCATGCTGCCAAAGAAGAGGCCGTTCTGGTTGCGACTGTACTGATCGGCGTCGCGCAAAAGGTTCTCAACGTTCCGGACCGAATAAAACCAGCGTACCAAGGGAATCTCAAAAAATTCCAAACAAAAATACTTCCTAGGCTTTCGTCGGGAGATGATCGCCTTTGGAGGGAGTTCCCTATAGCGGTCAGCAACAATCGACCGAACGATCCGAAAAACACGGTCAAGAAGTTCCGCGGACTCCCCACGCGAAAGCCGGGACATACTCATGTGCTCGGGTATGATTTTGTACTCTTGGTGCCTGCCTACATCGACAACGTCAATCCTCCATACCTCGCGCGCGAAAACGGACTAGGAATTGATATCGACACTGACTACCACGCGATGATTGCGCAAATTTGCAAAGCATATACGGCGCGATGGCATCTGTGAGCGTCCCGCGACCGCACAGGGGTGAACTTTTCAGCCTTATGCCGGAGTGCCCGCCGTGCTAACTCTTTGTGGATGAGCAACTCTCAGCATGTCGCGCACTCGCACAATCACCATCTGGATGCCTCCGACAATCGACCGATGCGAAATATTAAATTTGACGGAACGAAACTACCCTTAGTGGTGGGGCCACTCGAAAACCACAACCTATTGTGTATTTAGCCTTTTCTCGGCCAGTCGAGCATCCGGAATCGCACTGCTTTAGCTCAAGAATGACGCAAAAACTGCCCACCATTTCCCCCAAAACTTCTAACAGGGACGAAGTCCCGCATCCCGCGGCGGTGCCGATTCTCTTGTCACTGGGTGCAGGGGTCACCCCTGCCCAAGGAAGCGTGAAACCCACGGAGGGGTTTCATATTAAATGAAGTTCCTGGCCAACCCTTTCGTCAGATCGATCCGTCCGATAATAGTGACCCTTATGCCAAAGCCATTAGGCGCGCAGGACGTCGCCGCGCGGGTGCCGCCGGGACAGATCCTGACCGACAAATTTCCGGTTCTGACTTACGGGCCGACGCCGCGCTTCGATCCGAAGACGTGGGATTTCAAAGTCGTGGGGCTGGTCGAGAAGCCGCTTCGATTTTCATACGAGGAATTTCGTGCGCTCCCGCAATCGCGCGAGGTCGCCGATTTTCATTGCGTGACGACGTGGTCGCGGCTGGACAACACTTGGGAAGGCGTGAGGGTCGCCGACCTGATGAAGCTGGTGAAGCTGCGGCCCGAGGCGCGCTACGTGATAGTCCATTGCGACGGCGATTACACGACCAACCTGCCGCTCAGCGAGTTCCTCGATGACGACGTGATGCTCGCGCATCGCCACGACGGGCGCGACCTCGAGCCGGAACACGGCTTTCCGCTGCGCCTGATCGTGCCGAAGCTCTACGGATGGAAGAGCGCCAAGTGGGTGCGCGCGACCGAGTTCGCCGATATCGACCGGCGCGGATTCTGGGAAGTGCGCGGCTATCACAACCATGCGGACCCCTGGACCGAGGAGCGCTACTCGTTCCAGGAAGATCCCGAAGACTAGATTTTTTTGGCTTCGACGCTCAACCGGCAGAGGAGTCTCGCGCGATTTCGCGACGAGGAATTCGATCTCGCGGTGATCGGCGCGGGGATCAATGGCGCGGCCGTCGCGCGTGACGCCGCGATGCGCGGGCTTCGCGTTGCGCTGATCGACCGCGGCGATTTCGCGGGCGCAACCTCGTCGCGATCGTCGAAGCTGATTCACGGCGGCTTCCGTTACCTGCCGCAGAGGCAGTTCAAGCTCGTGTACGAGGCGCTGCGCGAGCGCGAGCGCTTGCGCCATCGCACGGCGCCGCACCTGGTGCATCCGATTCAATTTTTGTTCCCCGTTTATCGCGGGCGCGGCTTCAATCGCTTCACGATGGCGATGGGACTGACGCTGTACGACCTGTTCGCGCGGATGCCGTTCAAGGAATGGCATTCGAGCCTCAATGCCGCCGAGGTGCGCGAGACCGAGCCCGCGCTCAGCCGCGACCGGCTGACGGGCGGCGCGATGTACTTCGACGCGTGGGCCGACGACGCGCGCGTCACGTTCGAGAACGTGCTCGACGCCGATCTGCATGGCGCGGCGGTCGCGAATTACACGGCGGTCGAGAGTTTCAGCGCGAGCGACGGTAAGATCGCGTCGGCCAGCGCGCGCGATTTCCTCGGCGGCATCACGTGTGAGGTTCGCGCAAAGAAATTCCTGAACGCGGCCGGGCCGTGGGTGGACGAGATTCGGCGGATGGACGATCCGTCGTCGAAGCCGTGCGTGCGTTTGACCAAGGGCGTCCATCTGGTGTTCGCGCGGACCGTTCTGCCGGTGCGCGAATCGCTTGTACTTGGCGACGAGCGCGGACGAATCGTGTTCGTGATGCCGCATGATCGTTACGTGCTGGTGGGCACGACCGACACCGACTATGCGGGCGATCCTGCGAGCGTCCGGGCGGAAATTAGCGACGTCGAATATCTGCTCGCGGTGCTGGCCGAGAGTCTGCCGGGAATCAAGCTTTCGAACGCCGACGTGGCGACCAGTTTTGCGGGATTGCGCGCGCTCATTCGAGAGAAGGACGGCGCGTCGCCGTCGACGGTGCCGCGCGAGGAAGTGATCCTCGAAAGCGCGTCGGGGCTGATCACGGTGGCGGGCGGCAAGTTCACGACGCATCGCGAGATTGCACAGAAGCTCGTCGACCAGGTGATGAAGCGGCTCGGGCGTCATGCGGGAATCTGCCCGACGCTCGCGACACCGCTGCCCGGCGCGCGGCCGTTGACGTCGGGCGACGAGGCGGGCGGCACGAGCATGCGCGGTATACCGGCCGCAGCGGCTGAAATTCTCAAAGCGCGTTACGGGACGCGCGCGCCGCTCGTCGCGCGAATCGCGGCCAGGCGCCCCGAGCTCGCCGAGCCGCTGTCGCGCGGCTGTCCCGCTCTGGGAGTTGAGGTCGTCAACGCAGTCAGCAGCGAGATGGCGCATACTGTCGGCGATTTTCTGATTCGGCGCACCTCGCTGTCGTGGCGCTCGCCGGTCGAGGCGGAAGCGGCGACGCCGGCCGTCGCACGAATCATGGCGGCGGAGCTCGGATGGGATCGCACACGCGAAAGCGCCGAAGTCGCCAGCTTCACGCATGAGCAGCAGAGCCGGCGCGTCGTCGCGTGAGCGATGATGGCGGCGCGGGAATCGATCGCGGATTTGAAGAGGCGCGCGGGGCGGGTCTCGCACGCGCTCGCGAAGCTGTATCCCGCGGCGCGCATCAGCCTTGATTTCGAAACGCCGTGGCAATGCCTGGCGGCGACGATTCTGTCCGCGCAGTCGACTGACGCGGGCGTCAATCGCGTAACGCCGCGACTGTTCAAGGAGTATCCCGACGCGCGCGCGATGGCGGCGGCGGATCCTCGGCACGTCGAAGAGTTAATCGTCAAGACGGGATTCTTCCGGCAGAAAACCCGCTCGCTGATGGGCGCCGCGCAAAAGATCGTCGCGGACTACGGCGGCGAGGTCCCATCCGAGATGGACGACCTCGTGAAAATTCCGGGCGTCGGGCGCAAGACCGCGAACGTGATTCTCGGGCATATCTTCGGCAAGCCGGGCTTCGTCGTGGACACGCATGTGCGGCGGCTCACGTATCGCCTCGGATTCACCAGGCAAACCGATCCGGCGAAGATCGAGATCAACATGCAGAAGATTTTGCCGGCGGAAGACTGGACGCCGTTCTCGATGCGGCTGATTCTGCACGGGCGCCAGGTGTGTATCGCGCGCAAACCGCAATGCGAGATTTGCGCGGTGGCCGGCGATTGTCCGCGGATTGGAGTGGGCAAGCGCGCTGACGCCGGACGCAAGAGCGCGCGCGCTATTTCGCGTAGCCGATCTCGACGATGAAATCGCGCACCAGCTGGTTGAAGACGGCGGCGTTTTCGAAATAGATCGAATGGCCGCAGCCGGGCACCGTGCGCAGTCGCGAATTCGGCAGCGCCGCCGCCAGCGCCTTGATGATGTCGGGCGTGATCAGAGTGTCTTCTTCGCCGACCATGCACAGTATCGGCATCGTCAGGCGCTGCTTCACGGCGGCGAGATCGTAGCGCAGGCCGACGATGCGCGCGCCCGCGTCGGCGGGAGGCCGCGCGCCGAGAATCCGGACCTCGTCGTACAGAAACGCCATCTCGGGATGCTTCGTGAAGTAGTCGGCGGCGTAGGTCGGCAACGATCCGATCGGCGGGGTCGCATCGACGGGCAACGGCGTTCGCGGCGGCGCGAATTTCATCTCGGGCGTGAAGATTCCGCTGGGAGTATCGGCCATCACCATCGCGGCGACGCGTTCGGGATGCTCGAGCGCATAGCCGACGATCGTCCATCCGCCCATCGATTGCCCGATCAAGACGGCCTTGTCGATCTTCAGATGGTCGAGCAGGGCGCCGAGATCGCTCGAGTGCGCGCGATTGAACATCTCGTCGGGATCGGGTGAAAGGCCGAAGCCGCGCTGGTCGACCGTGATGCATTCGAACGAGCGCATGAAGTAGGGGACCTGCTGCCACCACGAGAGATGGTTGCCGCCGAGGCCGTGCATGAAGACCAGAGGCGCGCCGGCGCCGACGCGCTCGTAGTAGAGCGAGAACTTGCCGATTTCCAACCTACCAGGCGTGATTCGATATTCCATTTCCATCGCGATTCCCCATGCGAGCTTGCGTGCAGTTTTACGACGAGCCTTTTGATTTGTCGATGCGGAGGCCTGAGAGCAGTCGGGTGACGTTTTCGCCGACTTCGCGGCGGGCGGCGGATTTGTCGTCGGCGTGCGCGATGAATATCGCACCCTCCGTCGTCGCGCCGATCAGCAGATGCGCCAGCGAATCGATCGGCCCCGGCGCGATTATGCCTTGATCGACGGCCGCCTGCAGCGCGCCAATCACGAGCCGCAGGTTGTACTGGGTATCGATCTCGCGCCAGCGCTCCCATCCCAAGACGGCGAGCGCGTCGATGAGCACGATGCGCTGCACGGCGGGATCGAGGCAGGCGTCGAGGAAGGCATTGCAACCGGCGAGCATCGCGTCCCAGGCGTTCGATTGGGTGAGGGCGGCCTCGGCGGCGGTCTGAGCGAGTTTCTGCTCCTCGAGATCGAACACGGCGGAAAACAAATCCTGCTTGTCCTTGAAGTGATGATAGAGCGCGCCGCGGGTGACACGGGTGCGCCGAGCGACAGTTTCGATATCGGTTTTGGCATAGCCCAGGCGGGCGAAGAGCTTGCGCGCGGTCTTGATGAGGGCGGCGCGGGTGGCCTGGGACTGTGCGAGCTTGCGGCTCTTGACTTTCATACTGTTCTCATGTCACATACATACTGTTGGTATGTTAAATACAACCCAATCGAATACAACAGGAGGCAGGTTAGCAATGAACGCAGTGCAGTTCCATCAGGCGCGCAAGTTCGCGGACACAAGCTTTGGCCGAATCGCGTACGTCGAGCGGGGCAGCGGCCCGGCCGCGCTGTTCGTGCACGGGTTTCCGCTGAACGGCTTCCAGTGGCGCGGCACCCTGGACGATCTCGCGGCGACGCGCCGATGTATCGCGCTCGACTTGATGGGGCTCGGATACACCGAAGTCCCCGCGGAGCAGGACCTCGGCTTCGACGAGCAGGCCGCAATGATCGCCGCCTTCCTGGATCGGCTGGGATTGTCTCAGGTGGACCTGGTCGGCAACGACAGTGGCGCGAGCATCAGCCAGGTATTCGCGGCGCGAAATCCGTCGCGGCTGCGCAGCCTCACGATCACCAACTGCGAAGTTCATGACCTGTGGCCCAACGCGATGCTAAAAGCGGCGTTCGACCAGTTCGCGGACCCGTCGATCGTCGTGGGGATGAAGGCGATGCTGCAGGCGCCGGCCGTCGCGCGCCAGGCGTTCGCATCTGTTTATGAGGAAGCGGGGCGAATCCCCGACGAGGCCTTCAAGATCTACATCGAGCCGCTGGTTTCGTCGGACGACAGGAGCGCGCAGATGCGGCGCTTTCTGAATCTCGGCAATCTGAAGGTGCTGACCGCGATCGCGCCGCAATTGCGGGAGCTCAAAGTGCCGACGCTGATTGCGTGGGGCGAAGCCGACACCGCGTTCGATCTGAAATCGCCGGAGTGGCTGAAGAACAATATCGCCGGCGTGCGGCGAGTAGTCATAGTGCCGCGCGGGAAACTGTTTTTCCCCGAGGAGCATCCCAAGCTGATGAGTGTGCTGCTGCAGGAGTTCTGGCGCAGCATTGCGTGAGCCGCTCGCGGGCCGACGCGATCAATTTGAATCGCGCAGGGTCGATACGCGCGGGCCTAGCGCCAGGAGCGGGTGGGTCTGACTTTGAAGCGGCTGTGACCCCTGCGGGATCTGAGATGTATCACGGTTGCGATCAGCGCCACGAACGCAAGCTCCGACAGCAGCAGTATGCTGAAGCGGTCCACCCCGCTGAACGCGTCAGAAGTAGCAGCCTGGCCGAGGGGCGTTCCCATGGTTGTCAGCAGGTGGTCACGCCAGTGTGAGATAGCGACCACGCCATTCCACGCCAGGGCCACCACCACGACCATCCCCCAGAAAAAAATGGCCCGTCGCTCGGGTCTGCGGCGGCCGACGATAACGCCGAGCGAAGCCGGGTCGCGCGTGACCCCGGGAGCGTCACTGACCGGAACGCGGCGAAAGTCAGCAACGGAATCTTCTTCCTTGTCTTCGGGCGGCGCCGGCTGCGGGACGCGCGTCGCGTGATCGGGGTGACCCGCCTCGCGAATCTGGCGCAGGATGAAGAGCATATCCTGTTTGCAGGTCAGCGTTCCCAACAGCGCGCATTTTGACAGCGCGTCGAGTTCCTGCGGTGTAATCTTGAGGCGTCCGATGAGCTCACGGTCGTTCCGGATCTCATCGAGAATTGCTCGCTCTTGCCGCGGTGTCAGGATCGGGTGGTCTTGGTCGTTCCCTTTCATGGGTTTGAATAATGACTCTCAACAGGGCATAAAGCAATACTAAGGACGGCGTGAGATGTATAGGAGATTATAACATCTATAAGAGACATCAAAGGGTCCAAAAGACTAAGCAAATAGTAAATTTTACCTACCCATTGTAAGTATAAGAGCGAAGATGTAACGAAACACTACTTTGAGTACAGTGTGCGCCGCTCGTCGGGAAGATGGGAACGGGCCAAGGTGGACGCGGGCGTGTCCGATACCGCCTGAAAATTGCCCCGGCCGGGAATCGAACCCGGACTTGAGGTTCCGGAGACCTCCGTGATGTCCTTTTCACTACCGGGGCGAACGGTGCGGCAAAGGACAGAACTACATCAGCGATGCGCAGCGGACAAGGCGAGCGACCGTTGATCCTCGTCCCGGGCGCGGCAGTCAGTACAGGATCGACGGAATGAACGGGAAGCGCGGCTCGTTGTACAGGCCGACGCTCATCAGCGTATTCAGCTGCATCAGGCGCAGGCCCTTGCTGTAAGACCATCGGAGCAGTTCGCCGTTGCGCGACGGAATCAGCGGGCCGCATCCGGCGAACTCCGTCGCCGCCGAGATAAGAGCCTTGAGCTCGTTGTTCGACTCGCCAACCGCATAGCCCCCGTAGCCGATCGCCGTCGCGTAACCCCTGATACGGCCGAGATGCTCGACGACGTTCGCCGTTCCAGCCTTGATCGCGTCGCGCAATTCGCGGCCGCGTTCGTGTCCATGCGCGGCAAAATGGAGCCGGTCGCATGCGGCGACGTCGGCGTCAGTGGCGGCGCGAACGTTGTAGCCCGGGATTGTCCCTTTGATCGGCGATCCGATCATCACCGACAAATGCTCGCGGGTCTCAAAGCCGAGCTTCGTGTACAAGCTGAACGAGCGGCTGTGATAAGCAACCTGCACCAGACGCACTCCGGGCATCCGCTGCTGAGCGACACGGTCGAGCATGTGCTGCATCATCGCGCGGCCCGCGCCGCTGTTCTGCACCTCGGGATCGACGCTGATTGGCCCGATTCCGGCGATTGGTGCGCGCTCGTCCTGGAAGTTGCTGCCGGCGATTCGCCCGTCCACTTCGACTACGATTCCGTAAAAGCCGGGATTCGAGATCATGGAGGTGATCACGCCGACCGCGGCATCGAGCGACGGGAATTCGCGTGGAAAGTTGTGCTCATCCGCGATCGCACCGAAGGCGCGGTAGCAAATGTCGCCGAGGACCTCGATGTCCTCGCGGTTCGCACGCCGAATCTTTGTATTCGCTTGAGGCATTTCTAAGCTGACGCCTTGATCTCGCGAAGCATCTCGGCATGGCGGCGGTCGGCCTCGGGCCGCGTCTGCGCGATCGTCTCGACGAGCTCGTCATGAAGCCGTCCGTTAGTCGCTACGATATTCGCACCAGTTAAATCCAGCTCGGAACCGTCCATGTTGGTCGCGCGTCCGCGAGCTTCTTCGACAATCAATGCGCCGGCCGCCACGTCCCACGCGCGCAGCCCAAACTCCCAGAATCCATCGGTGCGTCCGGCGGCGACGTAGGCGAGATCGAGTGCGGCGGAACCTGTGCGCCGCACGCCCTGCGATCGCGTCATCAGTTCTTCCCAGAAGCACAGGTAGAAGCGGCGGCGCTCGCGCCGGTCGTATGCGAATCCGGTGCAGAGCAGGGCGGAGCACAGATTTGGCGTCGCGCTGACGCGAATCGGCTTGCCGTTGAGGCGCGCGCCCTGTCCACGATGCGCCACGAAGCATTCTTTCTTGAGCGCGTCGAAGACTACGGCGAATTGCACGCGGCCGCGCCGCTCGTACGCGATCGATACGCAGAATTGCGGGTAGCCGTGCGCGAAGTTGGTGGTGCCGTCGAGCGGATCGATGATCCATCGATGGTCGCTTTCGTGCGCGCTCGCGCCGCTCTCCTCGGCCAGGATTGCGTGAGTCGGAAATGCGCGATGGATGACGTCGATGATGGCCGCTTCCGATTCGCGGTCGGCTTCTGTGACGAGATCGATCGAGTTCGACTTGCGATTGATGGTTATTCGGCTGAGGCGTTTGAGATGAATTCTGCCGGCGGCACGAGCGGCGCGGAGCGCAACCTGTTCGATTTCATTTATCACGGTAAAGAAAAGTATAACTCGCCGGGTGAAGCGTCCAGCGCGACGCGCAGATCAATCGACAGCACGCGACAAAATACAGGATTTACGTAACGGTTTTTCCTAGCAGGGTGTTGATTAACGGGTGAATTGGGAAAAGTCGTCTCCGATCGCGAAGCATAGGAGCGTCTTGAGATCATTGGAGATCCGTAAGTACGTAGCTAAATCCGTCAGTTTGTATTTTTCAACACCCTGCTAGTGTAGTGTCCCATTAATATCTTTACAGATGGCACAGGGTCTGTCAGGGTAATGGGCGAGGTGGCGCGGATGGGCAGACCGAATACGGTATTGACGATAAGTGAAGCTGAGCGCGAGCAACTGCGCGCGCTGGTGCGCTCGCGCAGCATGCCGCACTCGTTGGTGCGGCGTGCGCGGATCGTGTTGCTGTCGGGCGAGGGCCACTCCAACCGGGAAGTGGCGCGGCGCTGCGGGGTCAGCGCGCCGGCCATCAGCCATTGGCGCCGCCGTTACCAGGAGCGCGGGCTGGCCGGGCTGCACGACGAACTGAGGCCAGGTCGTCCCCGCACCCGCGATGATGAACAGGTGGCCGAACTGATCACCCTGGTGGTAAAGCGCAAGCCGGAACACGCTACTCACTGGAGCGTGCGCACGGCCGCCGCCGCCAGCGGCATCCCCAAGAGCACGGTCGGCCGCTATTTCGCGCTGTTCGGTTTGCAGCCGCATCGCGCCAAGAGTTTCAAGCTCTCCACCGACCCGTTCTTCGTCGAGAAGGTGCGCGACATCGTCGGCTTGTACCTCAATCCGCCGGACAAGGCGCTGGTGCTGTGCGTGGACGAGAAGAGCCAGGTCCAGGCGCTGGAGCGCACCCAGCCGGTGCTGCCGATGGGGCTGGGCTATGTCGAAGGCGTAACCCACGATTATTACCGCCACGGCACCACCACCCTGTTCGCGGCGCTCGACGTGCTCGATGGCACAGTGATCACCCAGTGCAAACCACGCCATCGCCACCAGGAATTTCTGGCGTTTCTCAAACATCTCGACGCCAGCATCCCGCCCGCCCTGGAGGTGCATCTGATCGCCGACAATTACGGCACTCACAAACATCCCAAGGTCAAGGCCTGGCTCGCCGGTCATCCGCGCTATCACCTGCACTACACGCCGACCTATTCGAGCTGGCTTAATCAGGTGGAGCGCTGGTTCGGGCTCATCACCCAGCAGGCCATTCGGCGCGGCTCCTTCCGCAGCGTCAAAGAGCTGGTGCAGAAGATCGACGCCTACGTCGCTCACTACAATCTCTACCGTCGCCCCTTCGTATGGACCGCCACCGCTGACTCCATTCTCGCAAAGCTCCAGCGCTTGTGTAAAGTTATTAATGGGACACCACAATTGTCACTTGCACGGCGAGAACCAGCGTATCGCTGATCAGGCCGGTTCCATTGGGCCGGAACACGCCCTGGATATCCGGTTGCACGGTCAGCGATGGGGTCACGTTGTACATGTAGTTGGCCTCGATGATCGCTTCATGCGTCTGTGTCGGCTCGTGAGCTGCGCGCTGAGCGTCCCGGAGATCGCTTGAAAACTGGCCCCAGATTCCAAACAGGCCCAGCTCGTCGTAGGCGCGGTGCGGAATCAGCCCGAAGTACAACAGTCCCGCATCCCAGAAATACTCATCGGTGTTCATCTTTGGCGGCGCATAACTGAACGCGAGGAATGACCACAAACCCTGATGAGGATTGGTAGCGCCCTCCGGCCGGCGCAGAAGCCTCTGCTGTCCCGTCACGTACATCAGCCAGGTTCCGCCGCGCATCTGACCGGTCCTGAATTGCAGCCTTGGTTCAGAATCATAGAGCCCGCCGAGCTTGTATGTTCCCGGATATCCAGCGTCTCGCGCCTGCTTGGGCGAATAGCCGAGCTCCTCCATGACTGCGACGCCGGAATTATGCCGAAGGCTGAAATCGACGCCGTGGAATTTATCGCTACGGAAGTCCCGGTAGGTATTGTATGCGCCCGTCATCGAGTAAAACTCTGGCGAGGGCTGATAGCGCGCCCGAATTCCCCAGGCCGCACCCGGATAGCTCGGAACGTTGGCGTTGGTCGGAATACTCAGCGGATTGCCGCAGAAGCCGAGGTTTTGCGCAAAACAGTAATATGGCGATGTCGCGAAGTCATCGAGTGCGTTGATGCGGCCGACGACCAAATCGAGCTTCTCCTTGAAAAATAGATGCTCAACCGCCAGGTCGACCAGTCGTATCGTTTGATGGCCGAAAATCTGCTGGACCTGAAAAGAGTTGGGGATGTCGTTCGACAAACTATTGCCGGTGCGTTCCGATGCCGACGCAAGGAAGTAGGTGTCCTCGAGGCCGAGCAGTTTCTGGAGATCAACTGCGGTCCCGAGCGCGATGTTGTGCGTGTAGCGGAGCTTGTGCACTTCTCCGCCGACCGGGTTACCGGCGGATTCGCTTTCGTAGGAGCCGAAAACGGAGACTCCCGCGCCTGAGAGGCCGCTACGCACTCCGTCCCAATTTCCCGTCGCCCCTTTTAGCTGAGCCCAGGATCCGGGGGCGAACAAAATCTGAGGATCGAGTATGCCCCATTCAGTAGCCCAATCCCCCTGCGCCGTGTGCATCCACGGCGTTGAGAATGTCTGTGCGTGCGCCGCCGACGAACAGATGCAGAGGAACACGAAGTTGGCGACCAGCACCGTTACTCGAAGCCGCAACACCCGTCGTTCTCCTCGGCAAGGATTAGTGATCAACACCAACCCCTGCTTGTGCGGTCCGCCATTGACGCGAGATGTCCTCCAGGGATTTTCCTTTGGTTTCAGGAACCCAACCGACTATGAATATGAACGCTGCCACACCCATCGCGGCGTAGAGGAACCACAGCCACGGTCCCATCATTGCCTGCAGCACCGGGAACGAAAGACTGACAAAAAAGCTCGCGGTCCAGTTGGCCGCAGTCGAGATTCCCGCAGCTCGCGCCCGCGCCCGGTTGGGAAAGATTTCAGAAATCATCAGCCATACGACCGGCCCCAGCGAGAACGCGAAGCACACGATGTAGAGTCCAATGAATCCTACGGTGATTGGCGCAAGCCAGTGTTGGTTAACATCGAGGGTTGAACCGAAACTTTGAGCAGCGCCAAGCGCTGCCAGACTTAATGTCATTCCAACGAGTCCGGCCAACAGCAGCGGCTTTCTTCCGACTCGGTCGACCAGCCAGATCGCGATCAACGTGGACAGCACGTTCACCACACCGATCCCGGCGGTCGCCGCCAATGCAGTGGTCGCGCTGTTCAGGCCGGCCCTCTGAAAGATTTGCGGAGCGTAATAGATAATCGCGTTGATGCCGGTCACCTGTTGGAAAACGGCCAGCCCGACACCGACCAGCAGCGCCGGGCGAAGTCCGGGCATCAACAGTTCTGACCACGCAGCCGGCAGATTGTGCGCGAGGTCTTCATGGATCTCGCGTACCTCCGCATCGATTTCGTCCGGCGACCGCACCAGCGAAAGCGCTCGTCGCGCGGCTTCTTCTGAACCCGTTTTCAGGAGCCATCGCGGTGATTCGGGCATCGCGATCATTCCGAGCACCAGCAACGCACCGGGGATGAACGCGAGCCCGAGCATCCAGCGCCACGCGTGCTCGGGCGCCAACGCTCGATCAACAGTGTAAGAGACGAGGATGCCGACGGTGATCGCCAGTTGAAATAGCGATACCAGCTTGCCGCGATTGCGCGGCGGCGACAGCTCCGCGATATACATCGGCGCAGCGACCGAGGTAAGTCCAATCGCCAGTCCGATGAGCACGCGGCTCGCGATTAGAACGTCGACGTTGGGCGCGAGCGCCGAGAAGACTGAGCCAGCAACAAAGCTCAATCCGGCGGCGATGTTGGTCCGGCGCCTGCCGATTGCATCAGAGGAAGTTCCACCGATCAGCGCTCCGAACAACGCGCCGAAGGTCACGGCGCTGACCACGAGTCCCTGCTGGGCCGGACCAAGATGGAAGTCGGGGACGATGAACAACATCGCGCCCGCAATCACGCCGGTGTCGAAGCCAAACAAGAGGCCGCCGAGCGCCGCGACCGCGGCTATCAACGTTGTGTACAAGTCGTTTTGGACCGCCCATCGGAACTGAGCGGCGCCTTCTTAGCCCTTCGCGCAAGCCTTAACCGTACCGTTCTTGCGTGCTCATAGGTCGGATTTCCGCTCGGGTCAAGGATAGTTGATTCCAGGTTACCAGCGGGGCGTTTCGGACAGGCCGATGCCTAGCGCGACTTTGCCGAGCAGTTCGCGGGCGCGGGCGTTGGACAGCGGATGATTCGGGCCGGCGCGCACGTCGCGGTAGTAGCGCTCCATCGGGAACTTTTTCAGCATCCCGTGCGCGCCGACGACCTCCATGCAGTAGTCCACAGCGCGGATCGCGTTGTTGGTCGCGACATACTTCGGCATCACGACTCGCGCGAGGCCCGACTCGCCCTTGAATGACGCGCGATCTCGAATGTAATCGTTGGCGACACCGAGATAGAGCGCGCGCGATTGCGCGATCAGCGCCTCGGCCTCGGCGATGGCGAACTGGATGCCGGGCAGATATTTAATCGTGCGCGGCTGGGTGAGCGGTTTCAGGCGGCCGGCGAACTCCTTGGCAAACTTCAATGCGGCAATCGCGACGCCGGTATACGTCGCGGCGACGGAAACGCCGAACCATGCGAACAGTGAAATCGCCTGGTCGTTGACAGGCCCGACGGGCCGCGACTCAGCCATCGCGACCGCGGGCACGCGTACGTCCTTGATCACCAGGTCGTGGCTGGCCGTCGCCCGCATGCCCATTGCGTCCCAGGTTTCGATCAGCTCGAAGCCGGGAATGCCGCGCGGCACGACGAAGGTGGCCGACGCGGGTGGATTCGAGTCCTCGATCGTCGCCATCACCATGAACAGATCGATCACGGGCGAGAGGCTGGTGAACGTTTTGCGGCCGTTGAGGACGTAGTTCTCGCCGTCGCGGCGCGCGCGCGTCGCGAAGTGGCCCCAATCGCCGCCGGTCTCGGGCTCGCTGATGCCGCCGCCGAGAATCTGGTGTCCGCGCCCGATGACGTCGAAGAACAACTCCTCTTGCGGACGGCCGGTGGCGCGCTCGACCATGCTGCCGATGCCGAACAGGTGCATGTTGATGGCGATGGTGGTCGCGGCGCAGCCTTGCGCGAGCTGCTCCTGGCAGAGCGCAAAATCCTCGAGGTCGGCGCCGAGTCCGCCGTGTTTTTCGGGAATGACGAGCGCGGTGTATCCGGCCGCCTTCAACTTGTCGACGTTTTCGACCGGGAATGAATTGGCGCGATCGTGTTCGGCGGCGCGCGTGGCAAAGTCGGCCGCGAGTTCCGCCGCCAGCGGCACAAGGTGATTGCGTCGATCAGACATCAGTTGGACTCCGCATCGAAAATCTCGACGGCAAACAGTGCCATGAACCGGCGCGCGAAGGAACCGGTGAAAAAGTGAATAGGCTATTTGCCGGCAGGAGTGTCGGTTGGAGCTTCGGAAGCGGCGACGGGCGCGGGGGCGGGCTGCGCCATCATCAGGCGCCGCGCGTGCGGCATGATCGTGGTGAACAGATCGACTTGCGAGTCGAGCGATTTGCCGAGTCCGCTCAGTAGACCCATCATGCGGCCGACCAGCAAGACGTCGGCGGGAACTTCGACGACGGGATTGGCGCGGATCGCGCGCGGCAGTTCTTCGTTGAACTGCTCGATGAGGTCCTTATCCGCGTACGCCTTCTTCTGCTTGATGGTACTGCCGAGGAACAAATCGGCGAACGCCAGCAGCGTGTCGGGATTGCCGTTGCGCGTGCGAAAGCCCAGTTCATGGAACGCCTTGATTATCCCGTCGCGATTCGCGGTGAGAATCGAAAACGTCAGCCGCACGATGCCGTCGCGGAACGCGGGCGGGAAATCCTTGGCCAGGCCGAAGTCGAGCAACACGATTTTGGGGCCGGGCTGGATAAGGATGTTGCCGGGATGCGGATCGGCGTGGAAGAAGCCGTCGCGCAGGACCTGGTCGCAGAAAATCTCGACGAGCTTTTGCGCCACGGCGTGCTTGTCGATTCCGGCACGCTCGAGCGCGTCAACGTCGGTGACCTTGATGCCTTCGAGGAGCTCCATCGTGAGCACGCGGCGCGTGGTGAACTCGCGATAGACCTCGGGGACGACGACGTCGGAATCCGCGGCGAAGTTGCGGCGCATCGTCTCGGCGTTGCCGGCCTCGTGAATGAAATCCAGCTCCATCGGGACATACTTGAGCGCCTCGCGCATCAGGACGCGATAGTCGAAGTCGCGCTCGAGCTTCGCAAGCCAGTAGAGCACCGTGGTCATGTTGCGGAGATCGGCGCGGACGATACCGTCGATCCCGGGATACTGAACCTTGACGGCGCATCGACGGCCGTCGTGAAGGCGCGCCGCATGCACCTGCGCGAGCGAGGCCGACGCCAGCGGCGCGGGATCGAACTCGGCGTAGACGGCCTCGAGCGGGCGGCGAAGTTCGCGCTCGATCTGCTCGTGGATCATCGCGAACGGCCGCGGCGGAACGCGGTCGTGCAGGCCGGAGAGGGTAGAGACCCATTCGTCGGGGAGCACGTCGGCGCGAGTCGCGATGAATTGGCATGCCTTGATGAGCAGGCCTTCGAGGCGGAGCGCGGTGCGGTTCAGTGCTTGCGCGGCGCGGAGATCCTGGCGGCGGAACAGCTCCGTCTTGTTGCGATCGTCGATCAAGCGCGTCCAGAGTTGGGTGCCTTTGTAGCCTGCGTACACGTATGCCGCGAGCCAGACCACGTTCGAGAAGCGCCATGCGCGAGTCGCGAGTCCGGGCTCGGGCACGTCGGCGGCAAAGTCGAAGCTGCGATCGAGGCTCGAGTTGATCATGCGAAGGGTTGAGACCGAGATTCAGTCGGGTGCCGGTTAAATCCTACGTGATGCGTGCGATTCTGAGAACAGAGCGCTCGTTTTGGGTGACGTTGGGGTTGTCAAGCAGATGAACTCTAATTGATCGAATGGAGGGGAATGAGCAATTCATACCATCTGTGGTGGGTCTGGGATGCTCCGGCTACCATCGGTCGTTTCGTTCCGTCAAAATTGATTTTTTCCGGAAGCGGGCGTCGAGCGAACGCGGGTGAGTGTGCGCGAGTAGTTGAGGCATCGTGAGAGTGGTCCATAGCTCAATCGTAGCACGCTGAATCCGGTGGGGTGAGGCTGAATAGTTCATCCCTCAAAATGAGGTTGAAAACCAAGTTGGATACGGCGACTCGGAAGCGGTACCGGCTTGCTGTTTTACTGGACTTGGGCGTCGCTTGACTGATCGTCACCACTCGACTAATCTGTGCGTCGTGAAGCCGAGTCGTAATGTGCGTCTAGTCCCCAATTCAATGAAGGTCCTCCTGAATTGAGACGGACATTGATACTTGGCTCTAAAAAGCCCCGGGCGCTTACGAGCCCCGGGGTTTTTGTTTTTGGTTTTATTGGCGCCGCAGACCGGGTGGGGAAAGTTTCGTGGAAATCGTGCGACCGCATGCTCCGACAATTCGCGATATCACTCGCCGCTACTACACGGTGTGGGGTCTGTACTCGTTCGCCGGCGGATTCCTGTTCGGCGTCTATCCGATCTTCCTGCATTCGCGCGGGCTCAACCAGTTCCAGATAAACAGCGTACTGGCGACGTACTTCGTCGTGCTGTTTCTGACCGACGTGCCGACCGGCGCGTTCGCCGACCTGCTCGGCCGGCGCCGCTCCTACGTGCTGGGCGCGTCGCTGCGGGTCTGCGCGTTTCTGCTTTATTTCGTCGCCCATCATTACTACGTGTTCCTGATTGCCGAGAGTATCGACGGTATCGGCACGACGTTCGGCAACGGCGCGATCGACGCGTGGGGTGTCGACGCTCTTGACGCCGCCGGCTACGACGGCCTCAAGGACCGCCTGTTCTCGCGCATCTCGCAACTGACGACGATTGGCTTCATGGGGTCCGCGATGATCGGCGCGTACGTGGCCGACATGAATATCGCGTGGCCGTGGCTGCTCGGCGCGGGCGGCTACGTCATGGCCGGAACGCTCGGCGCATTCCTGATGCACGATGAGCGTCCGCACGCGACGTCGGTCAGGGTCGCGGACATCCCGCGGCGAGTCGCGGTAAAGGTCGGCGACGGCATCCGTGCGGGACTGGGCGCGCATACGGTGCTGATGCTGAGTGTCGCGGGCGCGGTCACGGTCGCGGCGTGGGTGCCGTATTGGGTGTCGTGGCCAATCATGTTCAACCAGAGCCTCGGGGTCGGCGTGTGGATCATCGGCTGGATCTATTGCGCGCTGTCGACCGCGCGGCTGGTCGGCGCCGAGGTCAGCGCACGGCTACAGGTCGACGAATCGCAGCGGGCAGCGCGCGTGAGCATGCTGATCGTCGCCGCGAGCACGATGCTGTTCCTGGCAGGCCTGTTCGGCGGGCGGCCGGCGGTTTCGCTCTCGATGCTGTTCGTGATGAACCTGTTCACGGGCGCGATGATGCCGCTGGTGCAGAGCTGGTTCAACGAGCAGCTCGAATCAGGGAATCGCGCGACGCTGCTGTCATTCCGCACTACGTTCGAGACGATGGGCGGCTCGATAGGCCTGCTGTTCGCAGGCCGAATCGCGGACACGGCGGGAATACCGTTCGAATGGCAGATCGCGGGGCTGATCTCGATGTGCGCGGCGCCGGTGTATTGGGCGATGCGCCGGCGCGAGAGCGCGGAGGTCGCGCTGGCAGGCTCGGCGAAGTGAGCGAAGCACGCGGAAGAACTTGATTGAAATGAAACCCACGGTGGGTTTCAAACTTCCTTCGGCAGGGGTGACCCCTGCACCCAATAGTAAGACGAAGATGCGGGACTTCGTCCCTGTTAGGAACGGGTTTTGGGGCCGGAGGCGTTCAGACTCCTACCTCGCCCGTTACTTTACGTTTCCTTTTGGCCGTATCCCTACTAGCGGTGTGGGCGGGGGTCCGTTAAAACTTATAATTCAATGGATTTTCCACGAATCAAGCGGCTGCCACCTTACGTCTTCAACGCGATCGGAGAGTTGTGCCTGCAGGCGCGGCGCGCCGGTGAGGACATAATCGATTTCGGGATGGGAAATCCCGACGAAGCGACGCCGCCGCATATCGTGGCGAAGTTGATCGAGGCTGCCTCCAAGAACGCGAACCATCGCTACTCGGTCTCGCGCGGCGTGTACAAATTGCGCCTTGCGATTTGCGATTGGTACAAGCGGCGCTATGGCGTCGAGCTCGATCCCGATTCGGAAGCGATCGTCACGATTGGATCGAAGGAAGGAATCGCGCACCTGGCGCTGGCGATTCTCGACCAGGGCGACGTGGTGCTCGCGCCGACGCCGACCTATCCGATTCATCAGTACGGATGCATCATTGCGGGCGCGCAGGTGCAGGGCGTGCCGATTCGGCGCGGCGAGGAATTTTTCGACGAGTTGATGGCGACGGTGAATCGATGCTGGCCGCGGCCGAAGTTCCTTATCATGAACTTCCCGCATAACCCGACCACCGCGACCGTCGATTTGCATTTCATGAATCGGGTGGTCGAGTTCGCGCGCGAAAACGACATCATGGTCGCGCAGGATTTCGCGTACGCGGACCTGTGCTTCGACGGATACAAGGCGCCGTCGATGATGCAGGTTCCCGGCGCGAAAGATATCGGCGTCGAGTTCTTCACGCTGTCGAAGAGCTACAACATGCCGGGCTGGCGGGTGGGATTCGCGGTCGGTAATCGCGAGATGATCGCGGCGCTGGCGCGGCTGAAATCGTACTTCGACTACGGGATGTTCGCTCCGGTACAGGTCGCGGCGATCGCGGCGCTCAACGGGCCGCAGGAATGCGTCGCGCAGATCAACGCGACCTACAAGCGGCGGCGCGACGTGCTGGTCGAGGGACTCAACCGGGCAGGATGGCCGGTCGAGAAGCCCAAGGCGACGATGTTCGTGTGGGCGCCGATTCCGGAGCCGTTCCGCGCGATGGGCTCGCTCGAGTTCGCGAAGTTCCTGCTCGCCGAGGCCAAGGTCGCGGTCTCGCCGGGAATCGGGTTCGGGCAGGACGGCGACGGCTTCGTACGCTTCGCGCTAATCGAGAACGAGCATCGCACGCGGCAGGCTCTCCGCGGAATTCGTCACGCGCTGCGCGCAGGGCACGCCGAAATCCCGGCGAGTGCGGCCAGCGGCTCCTGAGCGCAATCGCAAAAGCTTCGGGGACAGTTGAAAAATTGAAACCGGTACGGATTGCCCTGCTCGGATGCGGTACTGTGGGCGGCGGCGTGGTCAAGCTGCTGCTGCGCAATCCCGACAAATACGAGCGCATTCTGGGCGCGCCGCTCGAGTTGGCGGGCGTCGCGGATCGGAGTCTCAAGCCTGATGAAGTGCCCGGGCTGCCGGCGAAGCTGATCACGCGCGACGCGGCGGCACTCGTCACGCGTCCCGATATCGATATCGTCGTCGAGCTGTTCGGCGGTCACGAACCGGCGCGCGCGCTCATCATGAAGGCGCTGGCGGCGGGCAAGGACGTCGTGACTGGCAACAAAGCCCTGCTGGCAGAGCATGGCGGCGAGATTTTTCGCGAGGCCGGCAAGCATGGGCTCGCGGTCGGCTTCGAGGCGAGCGTCGGCGGCGGCGTGCCAATCATCCGCACGCTGCGCGAGGCGTTGGCGGGAGATCGGCAGCGCGCCGTTTACGGAATCGTCAACGGTACTTGCAATTCTATCCTCACTACAATGACGGAGAACGGCGTCGAGTTCAGCGCCGCGCTGGCCGACGCGCAGGCCAAGGGCCTGGCCGAAGCGAATCCCGCGACCGATGTCGAAGGACATGACTCGGCGCACAAACTTTGTCTGCTGGTGACGCTGGCGTTCGGGGTGCTGGTGAAGCCGGCGCAGATTTACACGCAAGGGATCACGCAAATTACGCAGGCGGACATCGCGTATGCGCGCGAGCTCGGCTACGCGATCAAACTGCTGGCGATCGGCAAGGACGACGACGGCGCAATCGAGGCGCGCGTGCATCCGACGATGATTCCGCGGCGGCATATGCTGGCGGGCGTCGGCGGCGCGTTCAACGCGATCTATATCCACGGCGACGCGCTTGGCGCGACAATGTATTCCGGGCTGGGCGCGGGCGAGATGCCTTCGGCGACGGCGGTGATGGCGGATATACTGGAAATCGCGCGGCATCGGATGGCCGAAGGATCGGCGCGAACGCATGCGTTTGGATTTCCGATTCACCTGATGAAGGGCGCCAGTGTCAAGCCGATGGACGACGTGGTATGCGAGTATTACCTGCGATTCACGGCGCGGGATAAGCCCGGGGTGCTCGGCGCGATCGCGTCGGTGCTCGGCAAGCACGGGTTGTCGATCGCGTCGGTGATCCAGAAAGATCGCGGGACGGCGCGGACGGTGCCGGTTATCATGCGGACGCATGACGCGCCCGAGCGCAGCCTGAAACGCGCGCTGGCGGAGATTCGAAGGAAGAAGATCGTGCAATCGGCCCCCGCGTTTATCCGAATCGAGGAGAATCTTTAAGCGATGGCGTCGGACTCGAAGAGCGGATCGAAAAATCGGCGGCTGTTTCACTGGCCCGGCCTTATCGAGCACTACCGGCGCTTCCTGCCGGTGACGGATTCGACGCCGATCGTCACGCTGAACGAGGGCAACACGCCGCTGATCGAGGCGCCCGCGATCGCTGAGCGGCTCGGATTAAACATCAAGGTTTACTTTAAGTTCGAGGGCGCCAATCCGACCGGCTCATTCAAGGACCGGGGCATGACGCTGGCGATTTCGAAGGCGCTGGGCGAGGGCGCTCGCGCCGTGATTTGCGCCTCGACCGGCAACACGGCGGCGTCGGCGGCGGCGTACGCGGGACGCGCCGGGCTGAAGGCGTTCGTGCTGATTCCGAAAGGCGCGGTGGCGCTTGGCAAGCTGTCGCAAAGCGTGATGCATGGCGCGCGCGTGCTCGAGGTGATCGGCAACTTCGATATCTGCCTGAAAGTGGTGCGCGATCTCGCGGAGCGCGACCCATTGGGTATTCGGCTGGTCAACAGTGTGAATCCGGATCGAATCGCGGGGCAGAAGACGGCGGCGTTCGAGATTTGCGATCAACTTGGCGACGCGCCGACGCATCATTTTCTGCCGGTCGGGAACGCAGGAAATATCACGGCGTACTGGGCGGGCTACCAAGAGTACAAATCGGTGGGATTGAGCGAGCGGATCCCGAAGATGATGGGCTACCAGGCGGCGGAGTCGGCGCCGATTGTCGTCGGCCATCCGATTGACGATCCGCATACCGTGGCGACCGCGATCAAAATCGGCAATCCCGCGAGCTGGAAGGGCGCGACGACTGCGCGTGACGAGTCGGGCGGGATTATCGACATGGTCACCGATCCGGAAATCCTGGCGGCATATCGGCTGATCGCGGCCGGCGGCATCTTCGCGGAGCCGGCGTCGGCGGCGTCGGTCGCCGGACTCCTGAAGTACGCGGGCGGCGGATTGCTCAAGCCGGGCTCGGTCGTCGTATGCACGCTCACGGGCCACGGCCTGAAGGATCCCGACACGGCGCTGAAAAACTTAAGTAACACGATCGTGGTGGAACCGGACATCGCGAAAGTGCTGAAAATCCTGGAGCGCGAGTAAGAGCAACAAAAAAACAAAAAAACTCGATGAAGTACATCATCATACACGGCGACGGGATGGCTGACTGGGCGTGCGAGGAGCTTGGCGGCAAGACGCCGCTTCAGGCGGCGCACAAGCCCAACATGGACTTGATGGCGACGCGCGGGACGCTCGGGATGGTCGCGACGATTCCGAAGGGGATGCCGTCGGGGAGCGACGTCGGCACGATGACGATGCTCGGCTACGACCCGGCGAAGTACCACACCGGGCGCGCGCCAATTGAGGCGGCGAGCCAGGGAATCGAGATGGGGCCGCGCGACGTGGTGTTCCGCATGAATCTCGTGTCGCTGACGCCGGGCGATGGCGGCGCGATGATCATGAACGATTTCACGTCGGGCCATATTACCAGCGAGGAAGCCGCGGAGATCGTCGCCGACCTGCGCAAGGAACTCGCGGGCGACGGAATCGAGTTTTTCAACGGCGTCAGCTACCGGCATCTGATGATGTGGCGCGGCGGAATCGCGACGACGCATCTGACGCCGCCGCACGACATCACGGGCAAGCCCGTCGAGGAGCATCTGCCGAAAGGCGCGGGCGCTGATTTGTTGCGCGATCTGACGCGGCGCTCGGCGGCGATTTTGCGAGAGCATCCAGTGAACAAGGCGCGCCGCGAGGCGGGCAAGGCCGAGGCGTCGTCGGTGTGGTTTTGGGGGCAGGGCACACGGCCTTCGGTGCCGACGTTGAAGGAGCGCTTCGGCGTCGAAGGCTCGGTGATATCGGCAGTCGACCTGGTCAACGGGCTGGGACGGCTGGCCGGACTGAACCTGATTAAGGTTCCGGGCGCGACCGGATTTCTTGATACCGATTATGCCGCGAAGGCGCGTTACGGCCTCGAATCGCTCAAGTCGCACGACTTCCTCCTGCTGCATATCGAGGCGCCCGACGAAGCCGGTCACATGGGCCGCGCCGATCTGAAGAAGGAAGCGATCGAGCGTATCGACGAGTTGATCATCGGGCCGATGCTCGCGGGACTTGGGGCGCTTGGCGATTTCGCGATCCTGCTGATGCCCGATCACGCGACGCCGAGCCAACTCAAGACTCATTCACCGGAGCCGGTGCCGTTCGCGCTGATGACGTCGGCGCAGTTCAAGTCGGGCGGTGGCGTGCCGCATCGCTACACTGAAGATGACGGCACCGCGACGGGCGTGCTCGTCGGCGACGGCTATCACCTGATAGAATCGTTGTTCGGACACTTCTTGCAGACCGCATCGAACTGACCCGGAGGCCCCTGGATGGAGCGGAATCTTGCCCTTGAAGTGGTACGCGCGACGGAAGCGGCGGCGCTGGCGGCGGCGCGTTTCATTGGCAAGGGCGACGAGCGGATGGCGGATCGGGCGGCGTGCGACGCGATGCGAAAGACGCTGAACTCGGTCGCGATGGACGGGAAAATCGTGATCGGCGAGGGCAAAGAGGGCGACGCCGAGTTTCTGTACGAGGGCGAAATAGTAGGCACCGGCGCGGGCACTGAAATCGACGTCGCGCTCGACGCGATCGAAGGTCCGATCATCTGCGCGACCGGCGGCCCCAACGCGCTGTCGTGCGTCGCGCTGGCTGAGCGCGGGCGAATCCTGCGATGCCCCGATACCTACATGGACAAAGTCGCGTGCGGGCCGGCGGGGCGCGGCGTGATCGATATCGACAGGTCGCCGACTGACAATCTCAAAGCACTGGCCGAAGCGAAAAAAGTCTACGTCGAAGATTTGCGGGTGGCGATCCTCGATCGCCCGCGCCATGAAAAGTTGATCAATGAAGTGCGCCGCGCCGGCGCCGGCATCAAGATGATCTCGGCCGGTGACCTGTCGGCGGCGATCGCCACCACGCGTCCCGAAAGCGAAATCGACATGCTGATCGGAATCGGCGGTGCGCATCAGGGCGTGCTCGCGGGCGCCGCGATTCGTTCCGCCGGCGGCGAGATGCAATGCCGGTTCGTGCCGCGCAACCCCGAGGAAGCGGAGGCGTGCCTGGCGATGGGAATCATGGACTTGAAGCATCGCTACACGCTCGAGGAACTGGCGGGAGAGAACGTGATGTTCGCGGCGACGGGCGTGACCACCGGCGACTACCTGCGCGGCGTGCGATTTTTCTCCGGCGGTGCGATGACCAACAGCGTGGTGATGCGCTCGAAGACGCGCACCATCCGCTTCATCGAAGCGATTCATCATTTCGATTTCAAGCCCGAATATTAAACCGGCTTGCAGGAAGGTGCGGGTATGTGGCTGCGCGTGACGATGAATGACAGGCCGATGATGATCAACGGCGATCGAGTGGTGAGAATCGCGGAGATTCCGGAAGGCAAGGGGCGTCGCGGATGCCACGTGTATCTCTCACTCACCGAATTCCTGGAAGTCGATCAATCGCTGCACGAGATGATGATTTCGCTCGGCTTCGAAGAACGGAGCTAACCGCTACATCATCTGCAAAGCCTGGCAAGTGCTGAAGTCCGGCTTGAATTGGCCGCTGAGGCACGACAGCTTGGCCGCGTCGATCAGCGCCGGCTCGTCCCATTTCGCGGGCCACGGACCGGTGTTCACGGCGGCGCAGGCCTGGTTGTTGCCCGTCGAGCACCACGCGCTCAACTCCCCATGCAGCACGGCCATCTGCTGGCATGCGTCCTGTTTGCCGGCGTTGCAGGCGGGAGTCTGCGTCTCGATCGGCGCGGTGGATTCGATTGCAACCTTGGTGTCGCTGAGCGCCTGCACGATCGTATGACAGGCGGCCTGGTTGCCCTGGTTGCATTTCTCGGTCGATTCGGCGCGAATCTTCGTGACGAAGTCCTCCGACTGCGAACTGCATCCCGAAGCTGCGACCACGACGATTGCGAGAGCGAGTAAGCCTGCGGACACGCTGAACTTGGCGGGCACAAAGGCATTGTTTCGTGCGCGATGAGCCTCACGCAAGCGCCGTCGCGAGCCGCGGGGGTTGACAGTTGGAGCGCGCGGGGCGGAATTAGAAATGTGGACCTTAAAAATATTATTTTCGAAAAGGCCGCGATCGCGACGCTTACCGTCAACCGGCCGACTGCGCTCAACGCGTTGAATCGCGAGGTGCTCGAGGAAATGGCACGCGTGATTCGCGAGGTGCGCCACGACGCGTCGTTGCGCGTGCTGATCGTTACGGGCGCGGGCGACAAAGCGTTCGTCGCGGGCGCGGATATCGCGGCGATGGCGAAAATGTCGGCGGTCGACGGTCTCGATTTCTCGCGCCTGGGCCATCGCGTGATGGAAAGCTTCGAGGATCTGCCGATTCCCGTTATCGCGGCGGTCAACGGCTTCGCGCTCGGCGGCGGGCTGGAGCTCGCGCTTGCATGCGACCTGATCGTCGCAAGCGACAAGGCGCGTTTCGGGCAGCCCGAGATAAATCTCGGACTCATCCCGGGCTTCGGCGGCACGCAACGCCTGCCGCATCGAATCGGCCACAACAAGGCGCGCGAGCTGATCATGACGGGCGACATGCTCGACGCGAAGACTGCGCTGGAACTGGGACTCGTCAACCACGTCGTGGCGCCCGCCGACTTGATCGAAACCGCGCGCAAACTAGCTGAGAAAATCGCGAGCAAATCCGCCGTCGCGCTACGCCAGGCGAAAGCCGCGCTGCGAGCCGCGTTCACGATGGAAGAAGACGCGGGCTTGCGCTTCGAGCAGGAAGCGTTCGGCGTGGTGTTCGGCAGCGCAGATCGCGTCGAGGGGACGAGCGCTTTCGTCGAGAAGCGCCCACCCAAGTGGCAGCACAAATAGCTCTTAATACTGGGTGCAGGGGTCACCGCTGCACGCGGAAGTGTGAAACCCACGGTGGGTTTCACGTCCAATTAAGTGATTTCTTCCTCCCCGGCGCGCTGCTTGACGACCTCTGGCACCTGTGGGAAACTCCGGCCAGAGAAGAAGACGGCGCCGCCGAACGAGGCGGCGTTGATCATTTTGACAGCATCATTAAATTGAAGAATTGAATCGTCCGGAGGATCTTCATGGCTGAGCAGGCTCAAGCTACTGACACGGGACCGCGTCCGATCGTTCCATGGCTCAAATTGGCGCCCAAGCCCCATCTCGAAGGTATCAAGTGCGAGAAGTGCGGCGCGATTTATTTAGACCCCAAGCGCGTCGCATGCTCGAAGTGCGGCGAGACCGACCAGTTCAAGCCGTTGACCTTGTCCGACAAGGGTAAGGTGTACGTGTTTTCGGTCGTGCATCAGTCGTTTCCCGGTATCAAGACGCCGTACGTGACGGCGATTGTCGATCTGCCCGAGGGTATCAGCGTCCGCGCGAATCTGACCGGCGTCGATCCCGAGCAGGCGCAGAAGGAACCCAACAAGATTTTCAACCTGCCGGTCGAGCTGGTGACCGGCGTTGCGGCCAAGGATCGCGAAGGGCACGACGTGGTCGCTTTCTCGTTCCAGCCGAGCAAAAATTAAAGCAGAAGCGGTAGATTTGACTGCCGTTAATGATTACGATCGCCATTATAAGATAGCCGCGAACAACTTTACGACGGACCTGAGCTTCGGGCCGGGCCGCCAGGAGGAATCAAGATGCGAAATGTTTATGTTCTCGGAACCGGGATGATCAAATTCGGACGCTATCCCGACAAGACTGTTCCGGAACTCGGCGGCCAGGCGGCGATCCTCGCGCTCAAGGACGCGGGAATCGGAATCAAGGACGTCGAGATGTTCGCGTGCGGAAATCTCTACCAGTCCAACGCGATGGTCGGGCAGAGAATCCTGCAGCAAATCGGCCAGACCGGAATCCCCGTGATCAACGTCTCGAACGCATGCGCGACCGGGTCGACGGCGTTTCGCGAGGCGTACATGTCGGTCGCGGCTGGGATGTATGACATCTCGATGGCGGTTGGCGTCGAGCAGATGGGCAAGCAGGGCCTGCTCGGCGGCGCCGGCGGCGGCGATCCCGCGTACTCGACCGAGGGCAAGGTCGGCTCGGGCCTGATGCCGGCGGTCTTCGGCCAGGCGGGCATCGAGCACATGCGCAAGTACGGCACCAAGATGGAGCACTTCGCGAAAATCTCGGTGAAGTCGCACAAGCATGCGACCAAGAATCCGTTCTCGCAGTATCGCAACGAAGTCTCGCTCGAAGACGTGATGAATGCGCGCATGGTCGCGTATCCCAACACTCTTTATATGTGCTGCCCGACGGGAGACGGCGCGGCGGCTGCGATTCTCGTCAGCGAGGACAAGCTGAAGCAGCTCGCCGGCGGACGCAAGCGCGCAAAAATCGCGGCGTCCGTGCTCACCTCGGATCCGTGGACCGATCGCGACCTCACGCTGCCCGACGTCAGCACGCTGACGCGGCGCGCGTCGAAGCAGGCCTACGAGAAAGCCGGCATCGGCCCGAAGGACATCGCGCTCACCGAATTGCACGACTGCTTCGCGACTGCGGAGCTGGTGCACTACGAAAACCTCGGACTGTGCGGCGACGGCGAAGCCGGCAAGTTCATCGACTCGGGCGGCGGCGTTCATCCGAGCCTCGGCGGCCACGATCCCGTCAACGTATCGGGCGGATTGCTCTCGAAGGGGCATCCTCTTGGCGCGACCGGCGTCGCGAATATCTGCGAAGTGGTGTGGCACCTGACGCAGGACGATCGCGCGAAAGATCGCCTGGTGCCTAACGCCAAGGCGGGCCAGGCCCACGTGATCGGGCTGGGTTCCGCCTGCACGATTCATATCCTGACGGTATAATTCAGGTAGCAACGCCTAATCGGCACTTCGAGAGAGGGCCGCCCAAACAGGCGGCCCTTTTTCTTTCCGTGATGGGCCGATAAATTTGACGACCGGACTAATGGCGAACGAATCAAAATCGACGGCTGAACGACTCGGCTACGCGCCGGATGAGCGCGCGCTCATCGTCAATGCCGACGACTTCGGGATGTGCCACGACCAGAACGAAGGCATCATGACGGGATTGAAGGACGGCGTCTTCACATCGTCGACAATCCTCGTGACCTGCCCGTGGTTCGAGGAGGCCGCCTCCTTCGCGCGCAACAATCCGGCTGCCGACTTGGGCGTGCATCTCACGCTCACCGCCGAATGGGACAGCTACAAGTGGGGTCCAGTGCTGGGCGCGCATGCAGTTCCGTCGCTGGTCGACGAGCGCGGGTACCTGTGGCAGACCGTCGAGCAGGTCTACGAGCATGCGCGCCTCGACGAGGCGGAGGCTGAGTTGCGCGCGCAAATCGAAAAGGCGGTCGCGGCGGGAATCGACGTGACGCACCTCGATTCGCATATGGGCACGCTCCAGTTGCGCGCCGAGTATCATGAGATTTACGCGCGGCTTGCCAATGAATATCGCGTGCCGATCCGGCTTGCGTCGCGCCGACGATTGGGCGCCGAAGGGATGGGTGCGATTCTCGATCAGCTCGACGGCTTCGGCGTCGTCACTCCCGACCATCTGGTATTTTACGGCCCGTCGTCGGTGCCTGAGACCGACTCCTACTGGACGAATCTCCTTCGCACGCTGAAGCCCGGCGTCACCGAAATTTTGTGTCATCCCGCGCTCGCCCGCGACGAACTGAAGAGTTGTGCGCGCGACGCTTTCCAGCGCGAAGCCGACTTCCGGTACTTCACCTCGGACAAGCCGCGCCAACTGATCGCGGACGAAGGCATCAAGCTGGTCGGCTTCCGCAAACTGCGCGATTTGATGCGCCGGGACTCCAACTCCGGTTCCCCTTCCCTCAAGGGAAGGGGTTAGGGGTTAGGTGACTTGGAACTGACGAGGCTCAGAGGATTTCGAGATCTAATCGGCGCCGACGCGCGTGCGATGAGCCTCGTCGAGGAGCGGGCGCGCGCGATTTTCGAGCACTACTCGATCAAAGAGATCCGGATTCCGGTACTCGAGCGCACGCAACTCTACCTGCGCTCGACCGGCGAGACGTCGGACATCGTCGAGAAGCAGATGTACACCTTCACCGATCGCGACGAGGGCGAAACCGTCGTGGCGCTGCGTCCAGAGGGCACGCCCGGTGTCGTGCGCGCCTACGTCGAGGCGGGCTTCGATCGCACCGACCCGGAGCAACGGCTCTTCTATTCGGGTCCGATGTTCCGTCGCGAGCGCCCGCAGAAAGGCCGCTATCGCCAGTTCTTCCAATTCGGCGTCGAGGTCTTTGGCCGGCCCGACGCGGCCTGCGATGCCGAGCTGCTGATAATGATCGACGAGCTTTGTCGCGATCTCAAAGTTCCGTTCACGATGGAAATCAATTCGATCGGAGACCAGAAATGCCGGCCCGCTTTTCGCACCGCACTGGTCGAATGGGGCCGCGCGCATTGGGACGAACTCGACGATGACTGCCACAACCGCATCGACCGAAACCCGCTGCGCCTGCTCGACTGCAAGAAGGACGCTAAGGTCACGGAGTCGGCGCCCAAGAGTCTCGATTACCTGTGCGAGGAATGCCGCGCGCATTTCGACACCGTCAAGGAGCTGCTCACCGCCGCGAGCGTTCAGTTCGTCGTCAATCCGCGCATGGTGCGAGGCCTAGACTACTACACGCGCACGGCGTTCGAGGTGATGGCGGGCGGTCTCGGCGCGCAGAGCACTGTGGTCGCGGGAGGGCGATACGACGGCCTCGTCGAGACGATGGGCGGTGCGCCGGTTGCGGGAATCGGTTTCGCGATCGGGGTCGATCGGATGGCGCTGGCTCTGGAAGCCGCCGGGCTGGCGCCGACGGCTGCGCCGGATGCCGCGATAATCGCGATGGGCCTTGCCGCCACGCGCCATGCGATCGTAGTTGCGCGCGATCTGCGAGCCGCAAATCTGAACGTCGAGATGCTCTCGCCCGAGCGCAAGATGAAGGCCTTGCTCGCGCGCGCGTCGAAAATTGATGCGCGCTTTGCGGTAATAATCGGCGACGACGAACTGGCGCGCGGGGTGGTGCAGTTGCGCGACCTGAAGCAGAGCACGCAACGCGAAGTCGTGGTGGCAGAGGCGGCTCGTGCGATCGCGGATGTGCGCAAAGAGTGACTGTTTCTTGAGCTTTCGAGCACAGGTATCCTTCGACGATCAACTGGAATTTAAATTGTGATGCGTAATGTCGAAAACTGAGCAATATTCTCCGCTGCCGCCGTGGGCTCGAACCGACTACTGCGGCGCGATTCGCGCTGCCGACGTTGGCCGCGAGGTTGCGCTGTGGGGATGGGTGCAGACGCGGCGCGATCATGGCGGCCTTATCTTCATCGATCTCCGCGATCGCGACGGAATCGTGCAGCTCGTGCTGAATCCCGCGCACAATGCCGCCGCGCACGAGGCCGCCGGCGACACGCGCTCCGAGTTCTACGTCGCGGTCAAGGGCAAGGTGGTGCGCCGCGCCGAGGGGACTGTCAACGCGGAGCTTCCGACCGGCGAAATCGAGGTGCTGGTCAGCGCGTTCGAGATTCTGAGTGCGTCGGCGCCGATGCCGTTTCAGATTGCCGACGGCGACGCGACCGCCGAGGAAATCCGCCTCAAGTACCGCTATCTCGATCTGCGCCGTCCCGAGATGCAGCGCAATCTGCGCCGGCGCCATCAGGCGTTGCAGGCGGTGCGCAGCCATCTCGATCAGAACGGGTTCATCGACGTCGAGACGCCGATACTTTTCAAATCGACGCCCGAAGGCGCGCGCGACTACCTGGTGCCGAGCCGCGTGAATCCCGGAAAATTCTACGCGCTCCCGCAATCGCCGCAGTTGCTCAAGCAGATCCTGATGATCGGCGGATTCGATCGCTACTACCAGATAGCCAGATGTTTTCGCGACGAGGACTTGCGCGCGAATCGCCAGCCCGAGTTCAGCCAGATCGATATCGAGATGACCTGCCCGCGGCCCGAAGATATCCAATCGATCGCCGAGGGGATGATCGCCTCGGTTTATCGCAGCGTGCTCGACGTTGACGTCAAGCCGCCGTTCCCGCGGATGCCGTATGCCGAGGCGATGGAACGTTTCGGCATCGACAAGCCTGACCTGCGCTTCGCGATGGAGCTGAAGAATCTCACGGCCGCCTTCGCGGGCACGTCGTTCAAGGTGTTTGCGGAAATTCTCGCGCGCGGCGAATCCGTGTATGGAATTAACGTCACCGGCGATCACAACAATACGCTCAGCCGCCGCGAACTCGACGAGCTTACCGAGTCGGTGAAATCGCGCCATGCGATGGGTCTGGCGTGGATAAAAGTAGGCGAGGGCGGATGGCAGGGACCGATCGCAAAGTATTTGAGCGACGGCGAGCGCGCCGCGGCCAGCGCCACGGCGGCTCTGAAAGCCGGCGATACGTTGCTGATGGTCGCGGGACCGCCGGACAAAGTGCGCCCAGTCCTAGGCGACATCCGCTTGCAGCTCTCAGCGAAATTCGGCCTCGACAAGTCCGACGAGCTCAAGTTTTTGTGGGTCGTCGATTTCCCGATGTTCGATTACAGCGTCGAGGACAAGCGCATGGTTTCCGTCAACCATCCGTTCACCGCGCCGAATCCCGACGACCTCGCGATGCTCGAATCCGCGCCGCTCAAAGCTCGCGCGCTGGCGTACGACATGGTGCTCAACGGCCAGGAACTGGGCGGCGGTTCGATTCGTATCCATAGCCGCGAGCTTCAATTGAAGGTATTTGAATTGTTGGGGCTGACGCGCGAGGAGGCGATCGACCGCTTCGGTTTTTTGCTCGACGCGCTCAAGTACGGCGCGCCACCCCATGGCGGGATTGCCTTTGGAGTCGATCGGATTTGCATGATGCTTTGCGGCACAGACTCGTTGCGCGACGTGATTGCGTTCCCCAAGACGCAGAAGGCGGTCGATCCGATGAGCGGCGCGCCGTCGGAAGTCGATCCGCGCCAGCTCAAGGAACTGTCGATCAAGGTGACGTCATGAAAATTAGTTGGGCATCGGCGTCAGCGCGATTGGCGCTGGTAGCTGCCGCGCTGTGGCTGGCGCCGGGATGCACCACGCTCGCGGCGGACGCGGTTAACTCGACGACCGGCGCGGTGAGCGATGCGATCAATCAGCGCGACGTGAAATCGCATGCGGTGCGCTCGATTAAAACTCTCACTATCAATCGGGTCGCGGTGATGCCGTTGGTGGAAACCGTCCCGGGCGGTGACGAGATGGCTCCAGGAGCCGCCGAGGCGATTACCGCCGAGCTGTATGGCTCGGTCGCGATGGCCGGTGGATGGGATCCGATCCCGGCGCAGGATGTCGACGAAGCAATGCAGAAGTTGCCGCCGACCACGATCGCCAACCTCGATCAAAATGCGATCCAACTCGGTCATGACGTATCCGCCGATGGCGTGATCTACGGCACCGTCGAACGCTACAAGGAACGCGTCGGCATGGATTACTCGGCCGCAAGTCCGGCCTCGGTGTCGTTCTCGCTCAAGTTGGTCGATCTCAAGAGCAAGCAGATCGTGTGGACGGCGAAGTTCGCCAAAACGCAGGCGGCTCTGAGCCAGAATCTTTTCGATCTCGCCAATTTTGTGCAGCGTTCCGGACGATGGGTGCGCGCTCACGAGATCGCGCAAGAAGGCGTAAAAGAAGCGGTCGCCGATCTTCACGGCGATCTCAACCTGTCGCAAAACGTCAAGCGCTTCGAGACCGGCAGCTACGGCGAACTCAAGTCCGGACAGCAGCGCTACAACACCGGCCCGCAGGGAATCTATTAGAACGCGCTACTCCCACGGCGAGTGCGGCTTCATCTTGAGCGCTTGCGCGACCGCGGGATGCACGACGTGTCCGTCGAAGGTATTCAGTCCGTGGCGAATTGCGGGATTGAGCAGGCCCGCGTCGAGAATCCCGCGGTCCGCGATGTCGAGCGCGTAGGTCAGCGTCGCGTTGGTGAGCGCGTACGTCGATGTATGCGGCACCATCGCAGGCATGTTCGTCACGCAGTAATGCACGACGCCGTTGCGAATGAACGTCGGCCGCGCGTGAGTCGTCGGCGCTGAGGTCTCCGCGATTCCACCTTGATCGATCGACAGATCCACGATCGCTGCTCCGGGACGCATCCGCGCAACCATCTTCGCGCTCAGCAGCCGCGGCGCGCGTGCGCCCGCGACCAGCACCGCGCCGATCACCAGGTCGCAGTTGGTGACTTCCTCGTCAAGCGTCGCGCGATTGGACATCACGGTGGTCACGCGCCCGCCGAGCAGGTCGCTCAAATAGCGCAGCCGGGTTGGATTGATATCCATGATCGTCACTTCAGCGCCGACGCCCGCTGCCACCCGGCATGCGTTGAGTCCCGCGATTCCGCCGCCGAGCACCACGACCTTGCCCGGCCGCACGCCGGACGCTCCGCTGAGCAGCACGCCACGGCCGCCGCTGCGCGCCTGCAGGCACCATGAGCCGGCCTGGATTGCGAGGCGGCCCGCGACTTCGCTCATCGGCGCGAGCAGCGGCAGGCTCGAGTCCTCGAGCTGGATCGTTTCGTAGCCGACCGCCGCCACGCGGCGGCGAAGCAACTCGCGCGACAAACGCCGATCCGCGGCGAGATGAAGATACGTGAAAAGAATCAGCCCGGGACGCATCAGCGGATATTCCGGCGGCTGCGGCTCCTTGACCTTGAGGATCATGTCGGCGCGGCGCCAGACGTCGGGCGCGCCGGCGACGATCGATGCGCCCGCGTTGCGATAATCCTTGTCTGCGAATCCGCTGCCGACTCCGGCTCCCGATTGCACCATCACGCGATGACCATGCGCGCGCAGCGCCGCCGCTCCCGCCGGAGTCAGCGACACGCGCTGCTCGTCGGATTTGACTTCGGTGGGAATTCCTACATTCATGCAGACTGGGCCTCCGGCTTTGCGCGATCCGGCTATCAGTACGCGCGCGGTTTCGACGATACGGCGCGTGGTAAGCCGCTGGCAATCGTGGGAGACGCGCCGCCTAACGCCATCGACACTCGACAGTCAAGAGTCATGCGCTTGATCAATCCTGGCGACGGTGCGAATCGGAACTTGACAAAACTCGCGGCGCTGCGCTTCATGAGCATTGAAGCGATCGCGATCGGCTTCGCGCGAAACGGCCACCAAATGCGCACCGCTCACGATTTCCGGAGGAGTCATGGAGATCCCGCAGGGGCTCAAATATTCGAAAGAGCATGAATGGGTCGCGACCGAAGACAGCGTCGCGACCGTTGGAATCACCGATCACGCGCAGGACCAGTTGGGCGAGATCGTTTACATCGAATTGCCCGCGGTCGGCGACAAGGTCAGCAAGGACGATCCATTCGGCGTCGTCGAGTCGGTCAAGGCCGTCTCGGACATCTACGCGCCGGTCACCGGCACCGTCATCGAGATCAACGAAGACCTGCCCGAGAGCCCCGAAACCGTTAACGAAGATCCGTACGGGGACGGATGGCTGATCAAGGTGAAGATCACGGACATGAGCGATCTCGAAGAACTGATGGACGCCGAGGAATACGCGGAGCTGCTCGCGCGCGAGAAGGAATAGTCGCGGCGCGGCGATTCAGGCCGGTGGCGCGGAGGTCGCGCCGGAATCGGGAGCGTTAAGCGTCGCGGCCGCCTTCGACACTGCGATTCTGACGTTGCCGGCGCCCGCGGGAGGATCGATGAACACCATCAGGAACGGCGCCGACGACGACGGCTCCATCGCGAACGCCTTCTGCGGACTCAGCGCCTGCGAGAACTCGATCTCGCGCGGCGTCATCTCACCGAGCATCGTGGCCGAGAGCTCGTTGCCGCAATAGACGCTCTGGCTGGCGAGCGGATGCGCGCCGTCGCCAATCAGGTAGGCGTCGATCTTGACCAGATGCAACGGGCGCGGTCCGACGTTTTCCGCATTGCCGGTTATCATCAACGCGACATGGCCGCCCTTGAGCGTGTAATACTTCGAGCGGACGTCATGCAGCGTCACCAGCATCGCGGGTACAATGGGCCGCGCGAAGTAATCGCTGAGCGGGGACTGGCTGAGAATACGCGCGCTGGCGGCGGGTTCGTCGCAGATCAGCGCGCTTGCACCGAGGAAAACGATCGCCACGAAAAAAAACATCGCAAGAAAAACTCCCGACGCATGAGTTGCGCCGGGCGACACCGTGTCGGCGCTGTCGTCGGCCTGCCCGAGCCCGAACCCCGCGGCCTGCGCGGACGGCGTCGGCGCAAATCGAGGCGCGTCGGCGAGCAGCGTTGCAGCCATCCTACGCACCGGAGTGGGCGGACGCGGCGCCGCGTCGGGCTCGTCGATCATCGTCGGCGCGCGGCGGGTCGGCGGGGATTCGAATTCAGCCGGCGGCTCGCCCACCTGCCATCCGGCGCTGTGGGGCTCGGGACGCTCGAGCTCATGCTCCGGCGGCGCATCGCCGAATGCTTTGCGCTCGTCGCTGAAATCGAATCGCAAGTTTTCGCCGGTGTCAGCCTTTTGCTCGCGCTCGCCGAAGGGGCGGTTGAGCGGATCGTCAGCGTCCGGCTCGCTCCGCTCTACCTTGTTGCGAACTTCGGGCTCAACAGTCGGCGCCTGGGGCATCTTGCGCTCGACGGGCGCGCTCTGCTGCGGGGTAGATCGCCCCGCGCGAGCCTCCGGCTCAGGCGCAATAGTTGGCCGCGGCTCCGCGACCGCCTCGCGCTTGACGACGTCGCTTTCGACCTGCGACTTGAGCGCGCTTGGCCGCGGCCGCGCGGGTCGGATCGTGCGCGCCGGCTGCGATTCGCTGTCAGCCGCTTGTGGAGCCGCTCTGCGCGGCCTCGCGGGCACCGGGTCTGCGTTGAACACGTGGCCGCATCGCGAGCACTTGAAGGTCGGTGTATCGTCGGGCAGGACCCGCTCGTCAATCCGATACCGGGTGTGGCAACTGGTGCATTGAATTTCGATCATTCCCCCACCTCACATCCCGCGTTGAAAATTATCATACGGCAAAGGGTCGCGCATCTTTTCGCCGGGAGTGTCGTGCCATGCGAATAGCGCTCCTGACTCGCCGTTTCGATAGCGCAGGCGGCGGGACCGAGCGCGATCTGATCGTCACGGCGCAAGGACTGCGCGCGGCGGGGCATCACGTGTCTATTTTCGCCGACGAGATTCGCGGCGCAACCGGCGGCTGGGAGGTCCATCGCGTCGGCGCCGGCCCTAGGCTCGGACGTACCCTGTCGCTGCTCCGATTCGCATGGACTGCCGCTCCTGCCGCGCGACGTGCGAGAGCCGACCTGGTGCTGAGCTTCGCGCGATGCGTCGGCGCCGACCTGATGCGGTCAGGCGGCGGCGCGCATGCCAGTTATGTCCGCGCGGCGCGAAAATGGCGCGGCGCGCTCGGCACGACGGCGATGCGGATGAGCCCCTATCACCGGGTGCAGATGCTCGTCGAGCGCCAGGCCTTTCGACATCACGGCCTGAAACGCGTAATCGCGGTGTCGAATTTCGTTCGCGACGATCTGATTCGCGAGTTCGGCCTCGCGCCTGAAAAAACAGTCACGATTTACAACGGCGTCGATCTCGACCGCTTCCGGCCTTCCGCCGACGCGTTGGAGCGCGCGACAATTCGCCAGAAGTTTGTCGTTCCGGCCAGCGCGCGCGTGGTCGCCTTCGTCGGCAACGGCTTCGCGCGCAAGGGCTTGGGATTCCTCATCGAAGCGTGGCCGCTGGTGGCCGGCGGCGGGTTCCTGCTGGTAGCAGGCGCCGATCGGCAGACCGACAAATTCGCGCGCCGCGCTCGCGCCCTCAACGTCGGCGGGCGCGTAGTCTTCATGGGTCCGCAACCCAACGTCGAAGCGATCTTCCACGCGGCGGACGCGTTTGCGATGCCCTCGCTGTTCGAGCCGTTTGGCAACGTCGTGATGGAGGCGATGGCATCCGGATTGCCCGCGATGACCAGCGCGTTCTCAGGTGTCGCCGAGTTGATACCGCCCTCGATGCGCGGGTTTCGAGTCGACAATCCCGACGATGTAGGCGAGGTCGCGCTCCGTCTCGGCGCGTTGTTCGACGCGCCCGCAAGTCTCAGCCCCGAAGCCCGCGAGACAGCCGAAAAATTCACCTGGACCCGCTATGCAAAGGAACTTAACGCGTTGCTCGAATCGATAGGGTAGGGGAAGGGTAAATTACTTAATCGAATGTGAAACCCGCGGTGGGTTTCACACTTCCTTCGGCAGGGGTGACCCCTGCACCCAATGCCACTAGCCGCCCAGGCCGTCGAACATTCCGCGCGCGACCGCTAGCCGCCGTTCCTCGCGCGCGATTCGTGGCAGGCCGGCGCCCGCCAACTGCGCGATTCGCAACCTCGTCCATGCGAGCGCGTTCTTCGCGATCACGTCCACGGCGGAATGCTTCTCATGCAGCATCCGGCATCGGCCGCGCTCGCGGGCAATCCTGATGAATCGTTCGCGATTCGCACGCGTCGCGTCGACTTCGTGATAGACGAGCGCTTTCGGCGCGTAGCCGATTCGGAAACCCGCGCGCCGAAGCCGTTGCGACATCTCGGTTTCTTCCTCATGCCCGCCTGCGCCCGGACCGAGGCGCTCGTCGAACGGCCCTACTTGCCTGAGCGCGTCCGCACGAAAAGCCATGTTCGCGCCGAGCACCCCGCGCACCTCGATCACTTCGTCACCGTGGTCGGCGATCGGCAGGTCCAGGTACGCGGCCATCGGTCCGACTTTTGTTTCAGGATCTTCGGCCGGCAGGATTCGACCCTTCATCGCGGCAAACTCGCGATGCGTATCGAAAAACTGTTCGACCGCCGCGAGATAGCCCGGCGCAACGACCAGATCGTCGTCGAGGAATACCAGGATTTCGCTTTCGTTCATCGCCTCCGCGATTGCACGATTCTGAATGCGACACTTGCCCGCGCGAGGTTCGTGCAGATGCTTGAGCGGCGCGCCTTCGAGCACCAGTTCCATCGGCGCGGGCGTGCCATTCTCGGCAACGATTATCTCGCGCGAACCGGTCGCCAGTTCCGGCGCGAGGCTCGCAATCAGCCGCCGCATCGAGTCGGGCCGGTTGTGCGTCGCAACGATGACAGACGTCTTCAAGGTTTTTCGATTTCAGGTTCCTGAATTTTACGAAATCGCATGATGATGTTCTCATCCTTCAGCAGGCTCGCGCTGGTCATGAACCCGAGCAGCTCGCGATTGATTCTGCGCTGCGCCGGATCTTTTACGCCGCGCCCATAGAGCATCCACGAGAATCCCGCGATGAACGGCCACAGAAGGGGCGCAAAAATTCGCGAGCGCAGCTTGCGCCGACTCCGCCCGAGCGCGTCCATCCGCAGTCCCGCGCCCCACGCAATCCAATGCAGGTCGTTGAGGCCCATCACGTGCCAGTTGCGGCCGTCCGCGACGCGATACTTGTACGCCAGCGGCGCGCGCCGCCCCTTGTAGTAGCCGCTCAGCAGGTAATGTATTCGCGAGCTGACGTTCAGGCGATTCGGCGTGGTGACGATCGCGACGCCGCCCGGCCGCATCACACGCGCGATCTCACCAAGCATGTGGGGGATGTCGGCAAGATGCTCGATCACTTCCAGCATCATCACCAGGTCGAAGCGCGCCGGACGAAACGGGAGATCGTGGTTGAGGTTGACCGCCACCCAGCCGGGCTTGCGCGTGCGAAACTCGGTCGAAACTACGCGCCATCCGCGCTCCGCAAGGAGACGGCTCGAGAGGCCGTCGCCCGCACTCAAGTCCAGCGCGAGCGATGACGGCCTCGGCGCCGGTGCAAGCGCGATCGCACCGCGAACCCGCTCACTCATCGTAACCGCCGATTGTGGTTCACCCGCGCCGCGCGCTCAAGATGGCCGCGCGAGTATTGAAAGCTCGTCTTGAATTGGAATCATCAGCCGGTTAAACCGTATACTCTTGCCCTCGGACGCGAGAGTGGCGGAATGGCAGACGCGCAAGGCTCAGGACCTTGTGAGCGCAAGCTCGTAGGGGTTCAAGTCCCCTCTCTCGCACCAATCCAGTTTGTTCACCGGCGCCGTGGCGCGCGTCAATTAGGCGAGGGGATCGCGTCAGTCGAATCCTTGTTACCCGTATGTTCCGGGCCGTGGCACTTTGCGACGTCCGCTTCGCTGGCACCGATGGCCGACGCGATCTCGGCATCGGAACGACCCGATTGCTGCTGCAGCTTCACGACGTTGCAATCGACATGGTCGGTGGAAATCGAGCTGCAACCCGAAATCCCGCCCGCCAGCAGCAACGTTCCAAGCGCCGCAGCCATACCCAGTTTGCGAAACGCGTCAGCCATGAAATGTCCCCTCCCGAGTCGAATCCAGCCCGTCCCCAGGTCCAAGCATGCGAACGATATTATTAACCGGCTCGATTTTACAAGCTGTAGATCGACGCGACGGATTCGCGTGAGCGCATCGTGCTTGAGAGGCGACCGGCGGGACAATATGATTTGAGCCCAGGGCGCCCGGCGCCCTTTTTTCGACGGAGCGACACCGGTGGATCTGCCCAAGACATTCGATTCCAAGTCCGCTGAAGAACGATGGTTCCAAAAGTGGATCGACCTCGGCTACTTCAAGGCCGATCCCGCGCGCGAGGGCAAAGTTTTCTCGGTCGTCATTCCGCCGCCGAACGTTACCGGACAGCTCCATCTCGGCCATGCGCTCAACGTCTCGCTGCAGGACATCATCGTGCGCACGCGCCGGATGCAGGGTTACAACACGCTGTGGCTGCCCGGCACTGACCATGCCGGAATCGCGACGCAGAATGCGGTCGAAAAGGATCTCGCGAAGGAAGGCAAAGACCGCCATCAGCTCGGCCGCGACGCGTTCGTCGATCGCGTTTGGCAATGGCGCGAGACTTACGGCGACCGAATCCTGAACCAGCTGCGCCGGCTCGGCGCGTCATGCGACTGGAGCCGCGAGCGCTTCACGCTGGACGCGGGCCTGTCGCAAGCTGTCACGAAAGTCTTCGTCGATCTGTATAAGAAGGACCTCATCTATCGCGCGAAGCGACTGATAAACTGGTGTCCGCGATGCGAGACGGCGCTGTCGGATCTCGAAGTCGATCACAAGGACGTCCAAGGCAGCCTCTGGTACATCCGCTACCCGCTCGCCGACGGCAGCGGCTCTATCACGATCGCGACGACGCGGCCCGAGACGATGCTTGGTGACACTGCCGTCGCCGTTAATCCGGACGACGAGCGCTACAAGTCGTACATCGGTAAGACGCTTCGTCTGCCGCTGGTTGGGCGCGAGATAAAGATCATTGGCGATGCCGCGACCGATCGCGAATTCGGCACCGGCGCCTTGAAAGTCACACCAGCGCACGATCCAGTGGACTTCGAATTGGGCAAGCGACACGGCCTCGAGCAGATTTCGATCCTCGACGGCACCGCGCACATCAACGAGAACGGCGGCGCGTACCGCAGGATGTCGCGCGAGGATGCGCGCAAGCAAGTCGTCAAGGATCTCGAGCTGGCGGGACTGCTCGAAAAGATCGAACCGCATAAGCACGCGGTTGGTGTGTGCTCGCGATGCGACACGGTCGTCGAGCCGATGCTCTCCGAGCAGTGGTTCCTGAGCATGCGTGCTATGGCCGATCGCGCGATGGAAGCGGTGCGCAACGGCGACACCACCTTTCATCCGAAGCGATGGGAGAATGTGTTCTTCAACTGGCTCGAAAACATCCACGACTGGTGTATCTCGCGACAGCTTTGGTGGGGCCATCGGATTCCGGCCTACCGATGCGTGCGATGCGACCATCTGATCGTCGCCGCCGAGCGGCCGTCGCGATGCCCCGAGTGCGACGGCTCCGACATCGTTTGGGATTCTGGCGACGTGCTCGACACCTGGTTCAGCTCGGGCCTGTGGCCGATGTCGACGCTCGGCTGGCCGGAGAACACGGCAGACTTCGCGTGCTACTACCCGACCAGCCTGCTGCTGACGGGATTCGACATAATTTTTTTCTGGGTCGCACGCATGACGATGTTCGGGCTCGAGTTCACTGACAAAGTCCCGTTCAAGGACGTGTACATCACGCCGCTGGTGCGCGACAAAGACGGCAAGAAGATGAGCAAGACGAAGGGCAACGTCGTTGACCCGCTCGATTTGATGAACGAGTACGGCGCCGACGCGGTCCGCTTCACGCTGGCGCAGTTGGCCGCGCAGGGTCGCGACGTAATCCTGTCGCACGACAGGTTCGCCGCGTCGCGCGCATTCGCAAACAAAATCTGGAACGCAGCGCGCTTCACGATGATGAATCTCGAAAGCGCGCCGCAACCTCTGGCGAAAGTCGAGATCGCAAAACTCGGATTGGCCGAGCGATGGATCCTTTCGCGCCTCGACGACACGATTCGCGAAGTGAGCAGCTCGATCGACGCCTACGAATTCAATGTCGCGGCGATGAAGCTGTACCAGTTCATCTGGCACGAGTTCTGTGATTGGTACATCGAGCTGTCCAAGGAGCCACTCAAGGCCGGCGGCGAGCGCCAAGCAGGCGCGCGCTGGGTGCTGATCAATGTCTTCGACAAGATGTTGCGTCTGCTCCATCCGTTCATGCCGTTCGTGTCCGAAGAAATCTGGCAGGTGATTCGCCCATACATAGACGAGCCGGATCCGGCAGCGCATCTGCCGATCGCGAAGTATCCAGCGGAGTCGGCAACTAATCCGCTGTCGGCGGAGGAAGCGAGAGCGATGGAGCATTGTATCGAAGCGACTGAGGCGATCAGATCTTTGCGTTCGCTCCTTGGATGGCAGCCCGGTCAACTGGTTGCGGCTGTCATCAACCCTGGCGACAAGAGCACAGCAGGAGAGATCGAGACCTGGCGGCCCTATGCGATCAATCGGGGTACGCTCAAGAGCCTGACCGTTGGAAAACCGACCGGAGAGCGTGCTGTAGCTGGTCATCTGTTGTGGGCCGACGTGGCGATCGATGCGCCTGAGGGCTTCGATTTCGAGGTGGCGCGGCAGAAGCTGCGAAAGCAACTGGCTGAAGTTGATAAGCATTTCAGCCAACACGAGGCGCGGCTGAATGACCAAAAGTTCCTCACGAAGGCGGATCCGGAGACGAGAACCGAGGTCGAGCAGCGCCGGGATGCGCTCCGCGACCAGCAACATTTGTTGAAAGAACAACTCCGGCGACTCGGTGAGCCCGCATGATCGCGGAGAATTTTGGCGTCGGAGTGAACGATCCATACCATAGGTTGCGGTGAGCGATGTGGGCACCACTATCGGTAGCTTCGTTCCGTCAAAATTTGTTTTTCGGAAGGGGCGGGTGCTCGCGAAACAGGCATATCGGTTGTGGCGGAATTTCGCCGGATGATCGTGGGACACTATTTGTGGAGCAGATATAGTCAAGGGGTTAACACAAACCTTGAAGATAACACGCGGGCAGGGTGGTCGATAAGGCTAAAGAGTTCAGGGTCAGCGCGGTAATGGAGCTTCTTAAACAAACGGACCTCGACGAACTCATCAAGCGCGCGCTCGCCGAGGACGTGGGGCAGGGCGATATCACGACTGCTGCGACCGTTGCGCCGGGTGCGATGGGCCGCGCGCGAATCACCGTCAAGGAACCGCGGATGATTCTCGCTGGCGGCGTCCTGATTGAGCCTGTGATGCGGCACGCGGGTGCCGAGCCGCGGATGGTCGCGCTCGCGCCTGAAGGAACCCAACTGAAGGCTGGCGATCTGCTCGCCGAAATTGACGGCAAGCTCGCGGGATTGCTGATCGGCGAGCGCACGGCGCTCAACTTCGTGCAGCTCCTGTCGGGAATCGCGACCACGACTCGCGCATTCGTCGACGCCGTCGCGGGTACTCGCGCGAAAATTATCGACACGCGCAAGACTCATCCCGGCCTGCGCGTCGTCGAGAAGTATGCCGTCCGCGTCGGCGGCGGGCGCAACCATCGCCTGGGCCTCGACAGCGGCGTGCTGATCAAGGAGAACCATATCGCCGCGGCCGGCACTGTGACGAAAGCAATCGACGGTGCGCGCCGGGTAGCGCCGCACACGCTCAAAATCGAGATCGAATGCGAGACGCTCGCGCAAGTTGAAGAGGCACTTAAAGCCGGCGCCGACGCGATCCTGCTCGACAACATGACGCTCGACAACGTCCGCAAAGCGCGCGCACTCGCAGGATCTAAAGTTCAACTTGAAGTTTCAGGCGGCGTGACCCTCGACACCGTCCGCGCGATCGCCGAGGCGGGCGCCGACTTGATTTCCATCGGCGCGCTGACCCATTCGGCGCGATTTCTGGATATCAGCATGAGAATTGAGGCGGTCTGATTGGCGGGCGCCGTCTTACCTACACGCCATGCAGGATTCACTAAAAAAACAGAATCCTTATCTTGGTATCGAACGAGGCGCGCCCGGCCGCATCGGCTGGCGAATCCATTATTTCGACGAGATCGACTCCACCCAGGAAGCCGCGCGCGAGCTGGCCGCGAGCGGCGCCGACCAGGGCACGCTCGTAATCGCCGAGCGGCAGACCGCAGGGCGGGGCAGGATGGGCCGCACGTGGCATTCGCCGTCCGGCGTCAACCTGTACACGACGATAATCCTCCGCCCGCCGATTCCGCTCGCCGACGTCCCGCGCATGAGCCTGGTGGCCGGCATCGCCGCCGCCGAGGCTCTAGAGCGCGAGGCGCCGGGAATCGTCGCGCTCAAATGGCCAAACGACGTGTGGCTGCGCGGCCGCAAGGCCGGCGGCATAATCGCCGAAGCGGTGACAGATGCGCGCCAGAATCTCGACTGCGTCCTGCTCGGCATCGGCCTCAATATCAATCTCGCCGCCGACGACCTCCCGCCCGCGCTCCGCGACAAGGCGACCTCGATGCGTATCGCGACCGGCCACGCATGCGACCGGATTGCGATCGCCGATTCGCTTTTTAATCGGCTCGACTCCCGCTATATGGAATCCCTGACGCGCGGCTTCGATGCGGTCCGCCCCGCTTGGGAGCGCTTCTCGGCGCTGACCGGCAAGCGTATCGCGATTGTGGACGGCGGGCGGCGTCAATCGGGAGTCGTGAAGGGAATCGACGCGACGGGTGCACTGCTGCTAGACATCGGAGACCGTGTCGAGCGAATCGTCGCGGGTGAGGTGAGCGTGGAGGGGGCGTACGAGTAGCTTTATGTGATCAACGCGAAATAACTGCATCGATCGGGGCGCGGCGCTCTGAAATCGGCGCTGGTCCCGGCGGGCAAGCTGAGAGGTAAGCTCCATGGCAGTGGAGGAAATCGGACGGCTTAGGACAATCGCAATCGTGGGCCAGGGCGGGACCGGCAAGACGCAGGCCGCCGACGCGATGCTCTTCACCGCAGGCGCGGCGCCGAGACTGGGGCGGCCCGACGACGGCTCAGCCGCGATGGACTTCGAGCCCGAAGAAACCAAGCATCACATTTCGATCAGTTCCGCGTTCAATCATCTCAACTGGAAAAAGACCGAAGTAATTTTCGCCGACACGCCCGGCTACACCGCCTTCCTGCCCGAGACGCTGACGACTTTGCGCGCGGTGGACGGCGTCGTGATTCTGATAAGTCCGGGCGCCGACACCAAGGTTGAATCCGAAAAAATCTGGGCCGCGAGCGAGGATCTCAAACTGCCGCGAATCGCGTTCGTGTCGCGGCTCGATCGCGAGCGCACCAGCTTCGACGCCGCGATGAAGGACCTCGAGAAGGTGCTCGGCGCGCGCGCCGTCGCGCTGACGATCCCGATTGGCGAGGAGCTCGCCTTCAAGGGCGTCGTCGACGTGCTCGCGATGAAGGCGCTGACCTACGCCGACACCAGCGGCAAATTCAAGGAAGAGGAACTGTCCGCCGAGCTGAAGACCCAGGCGGAAGCGGCGCGCACCGCGCTGTTCGAGGCGGTCGCCGAAACCGACGACGCGCTGCTCGAAAAATATCTCGACAAGGGGACTCTCGACGACGCCGAAGTCCGCTCTGCGCTGCATGCTGCCGTAGTCGAGCGCAAGATCACGCCTGTGTTCTGCGGCTCGGGCGCAAAGAATATCGGCATCGGCCCGCTGCTCGACGCGGTCACGACGTTCCTGCCCGCGCCCAACGAGCGGCCGCCCGTGGAATGCCAGAATCCCACCACCGGCGAGCCCGCGGGCCGTTCCGCCGATCCGGCGGCGCCTTTCGCGGCGCTGGTGTTCAAGACGATGATCGATCCGTTCGCGGGCAAGCTCTCGATCTTCCGCATTATTTCGGGCCGCGCTCAAACCGACGCGGCCATATTCAACTCGACGCGCGAAACGAAGGAACGCTTCGGCCAGTTGCTGCGGCTCGAGGGCAAGAAGCAGACCCCCATCGCGAGCGCGATCGCCGGCGAAATCGTCGCCGTCGCCAAGCTGAAAGACACCACCACCGGCGATACTCTATGCGACGAGAAGGCGCCGGTGCTCGTGATGCCGCCGCTGACGCGTCCCGCAGGCGTCATTTCTTTCGCGATTCGTCCCAAGACCAAGAGCGACGAGGAGAAGTCCTCGGCCGCGCTGCAGAAGCTCATCGAGGAGGACCTCGCGCTCGAGATGCATCGCGATCCGCAGACCCACGACATCATCTTGTCGGGTACCGGCCAGATGCATATCGAAATCACGGTAGAAAAGCTGCGCCGAAAATTCAACGTCGACGTCGAGCTGCAGGCGCCCAAGGTTCCCTACAAGGAAACGATCAAGGGACGCGCCGAGGCGCAAGGCAAGTACAAGCGTCAGTCGGGCGGACGCGGGCAATACGGCGATTGCTGGCTCAAGATCGAGCCGATGCCGCGCGGCAAGGGCTTCGAGTTCGTCGACAACATCGTCGGCGGCGTCATCCCGCGAAACTTCATTCCGTCGGTCGAGAAGGGCGTCCGCAACACGCTGCCCGACGGATTCCTGGCCGGCTATCCGATGGTGGACGTCAGGGTGACCGTATTCGACGGCAGCTATCACGACGTCGATTCATCGGACATGGCGTTTCAGATCGCAGCCTCGATGGGCTTCAAGGCGTGTCTGGAAAAAGCCCGACCGATCATCCTCGAACCGATCGTCGCGATCGAAGTCGCGTGTCCCGACGAATGCATGGGCGACGTGATTGGCGACTTGAACTCGCGGCGCGGCAAAGTCCTCGGCATGGACAGCAAGGGCAACGGCCAGGTCATCAAGGCGCAAGTGCCGATGTCCGAGGTGCTCAAGTACGCGCCGGACCTGCGCTCGATCACGTCGGGCCGCGGCTCGTTCGAGCAACACTTCTCGCACTACGAAGAGGCCCCGGCTCCAGTCGCTGAGAAAATAATCAAGGAGACGCTCGCGGCGCGCGAGGCCGCCGGCGCCAAATCGCACGCGCACGCCTAGGACGGCACTGGTTCGGTTTGCCGACCTGACGAATTCAGCTAGCGCCCGCTGGCTCGTTTTTGTATTTTACTCTTTGACATTAACTTGGCGCACGGGAAGAATCACTCCGACACGCCTGAGTTAGTTACCTGATGAAAATTTGCCGATGCGGCCAAATGAGCCGCGGGGGAGGAGCACATGGCAGATAGAAATCGGCGGTTTACGCTGGCAGCAATTGCGCTGCCGTTTTTGTTGCTAGTGGGGGCGCGCAGCGTGGCATTCGCAGCCGATACGTCCGATCCATGCTCCAACCCCGCAGGATGTGTGGAAAACGGTGCCGACTATTACACAGATGTGTGGAAAACGGTACCGACTATTACACAATGGAGCCGGGCACGACGTTTGGCATAAACCTTGGTCTATCCGTGGAGCCGGACTCTCGCTTCATCGGCCAACACGTCGCCAATATCGAACGGTTCGCTGACATACCGATCGGGGTCGCGCCCGCGACCGACAATATTGGGCTGGCGACTTCCTGCATTCCGGCTCAAAACGGCCACTTCTACTATTTGGTTGGTCTCGGGAAGATGACGATCGCGAGGGGAACGTTCGACGTGACCCTCGACACCGCTCCCAATTCTGAAGGCGAGGGCGCGGTTTTCTATCAATTCAACGACCCAGCATGCTCGCAGGTGAATAGCATCACTCAAGTCATCTTCCAGTCCAATGTCGCAACCTGGTCGAAGCTTCCCGGTCCAGGCCAATTTACGGTTGCGGGGGTCGATGGCGCGGACGACGGCTGTACGTTCATCAACAATATCAACAGTGCGAACGGGGGATGCCCCAACTTGTGGAGCAATCTCGATCCCGGCGAGACAAATTTCTTCCCGACAAGTGAGCTCACCTTGTCCTCCGCCTCCGGGAGCGTAGTCCTTGTCCTCGCACCGGAAGTGACACCGATCACAGGAACTTTCCAAGGCAACCTGACCGTCACCACAATGACAGTGATCACGGGAGGGACTGTCACCGGCAACGTGCAGCAGAAGGGTGGCAGCCTGGTCACAAATAACGCGACCATCGACGGCAACCTGCAAATTATCAGCTCCGGATCAGACCAGATTTGCGGATCGACCGTGGGAGGCAACCTCCAAGTGCATAACAACGACGCGCCCATCACGATCGGCGACCCCTCGATAGACTGCCAAGGCAATACGATCGGAGGGAACCTGCAGATCAACAACGACGCGGCGGTCCAGGTTTTCGACGACATGGTGACAGGTAACTTGCAGTGCCAGAACAACACATCAATCACGGGAGACATGGACACGGCCAAGCTGTTGCAAGGCCAGTGCGCCGGCTTCTGAGATCGCTGCTGGCAGTTTGACCATAATCGGGCCGACGACTTCGCGCGGCGGAACCGCTTGCACGATGGCAAACGTGGGCCGATGCCGCGGACCGCGGCCGTGTATTGCCAGGGGCGTCCGTCTTGTACAATCGGTGCCGTGGCAGCTAGTCGATGGCGCCGATAGGAAAAAGCCTGGTCTTCGCCGGTATCGCGATCGTAGTCGTGGGACTGACGCTATGGGGAATGTCGTCGGTGCCGTACGTCGGCAAGCTGCCCGGCGACATCTACCTTCGGCGCGGCAGCTTCACCTTCTATTTTCCGCTCGCCACCTGCACTCTTCTCAGCATCGTCGCAACCATAGTGCTCTCGTTGATGAGGCGTTGACGAATTGGCAGCGGAAAAACCCAAAAAGCCGGTAAGCCCGCATCGGCTCGCAGAGCGCAAGCGGCGTCGTCGCGAGCTTATCGCGGTCGGCGTCGCGGGCGCGACGCTCGTCGCATTCGTGCTGGCGCAAACCGAGCTGCCGCCGCTGACGCGTCACACCTCGCTAGTCTCGAATCTCGCCGTCATCTCGCTCTTCAACCTGAGCTTCCTGCTGCTCGGCCTGATGCTCTTCCTGGTCGGACGCAATCTCGCCAAAGTTATCTTCGAGCGTCGCCGCGGATTGATCGGCTCCAAATTCCAGGTGCGCCTGGTGGCCGGATTCATCGCGGTCGCGCTGATTCCGAGCGCGTTCCTGCTCTACGTGTCGGGCGTGTTCCTGCACGCCGACATCAACAGCTGGTTCAATCCCGAGTACGAACAGATTCTCAACGACTCGCTCGAAATCGCGAAGACCTACTACCTGAACTCGGCCAACAACGCGTCGCATTTCGCGCGCGTGCTGGCGGGCGAGATCTCGGCGCAGGGCCTGCTCGCGCCGCAAAAACGCGACGAGCTCAAAACGTTCATCGCCAAGCGCCAGCAGGAATACAACCTCGGCACCATCGAGGTCTTCTCCGCCGATCGCAAACTGCTGCTCATCGACATCAGCCCCAAGACGCCCACCGGCATCGGCGCCTCGCCCGATTCGCCGATCATCTCGCAAACCCTGAAGGGACAGGCGCTCACGCGCACCGACCGCCTCGGCAGCGCCGACGTGGTCCGCGGCTCGGCGCCGATTTACGTCTCGAGCGAAACCGACAACGTGCTGGGCGCGGTGCTGGTCGACTACTATCTGCCGCAAAGCCTCGCGACCCGCGCCACCAACATCTCGCGCGTCTCCGAGGATTACTTCCAGCTGCGAATTCTTCGCCAGCCCATCATGAACAGCTACCTGCTTACGCTGGTGCTTATTGGACTGGTCGTCGTGACGCTGGCGAGCTGGTTCGGAATTTTTCTCTCTCGCGGAATCACGGGCCCTATCAAACTGCTCGCGCGCGGGACGCAGGCGATCGCCGGCGGCGATCTCAATTTTCGCATTCCGGCCGTGGGCGACGACGAGATCGGGCAGCTCGTCGACTCCTTCAATCAGATGACCGCCGATCTGCGCGCGTCCGCCGCCGAACTCGAGCGCCGCCGCCAGTACACCGAGACTCTGCTGCGCAATGTGTCGGCGGGCGTCGTCGGGCTCGATCACGAGGGCTTCGTCAGCACGATTAATCCATGCGCCGAGCGGCTGCTCGATCTCAGCGCCGCCGATGTAATCGGCCGCAACTACCAGGGCGCGTTCCCGCCCGCGCTGGCCCGCGTGCTCGACGACGTTTTCGCCTTTGCCACGCGTCCGCGCGAAGCCCGCTCGACCGTCAAGCTTGAAATCGCGGGAAATGAGACCGAGCTGATGATGACCGCGAGTCCTCTCGGCGACGCGCCCAACGAGCCGGCCGGAACGGTGCTGTTCTTCGAGGACGTCAGCCAGATTGCCAAGGTCGAGCGGATGGAAGCGTGGCGCGAAGTCGCGCGCCGCATCGCGCACGAGATCAAGAATCCACTGACTCCTATTCAACTCTCGGCCGAACGTCTGCGGCGCCAGCTCGGCGCGCGCCCTGGAATCGAATCGACGCTGGTCGAGGAATGCACGAAGACCATCATCGGCGAAGTCGAGGATCTCAAGCGCCTGGTCAACGAATTCTCGGCGTTCGCGCGGATGCCGCATCTGAATCCGGTCCCCGGCGACATCAACGCGCTCGCCACCGAGACTGTCGCCAACTTCCGCGAGGCAAATCCCAATGTCGAGTTCGCACTGGCGCTCGACCCCGCGATTCCGCTCATCCCAATCGATCGCGACGCGATGAAGCGCGCGCTCGTCAACCTGCTCGACAACGCGGTCGCCGCCGTCACCGCCATCAGTCATAACGGCGCCGGCCCGAAGATCGAGGTGCGCAGCCATCGGCGCCCCGACGACTCGATCGTAACGCTCGAAGTCGCCGACAACGGCCCTGGAATCGATCCGCGCCTGCGCACCCGCATCTTCGAGCCGTACTATTCGGGCAAAAAAGGCGGCACCGGACTCGGCCTCGCGATCGTTTCCGCCGTCATCACCGACCATCACGGCTTCGTTCGCGTGACCGATAACCGGCCGCGCGGAAGTAGATTTGTGATCGAGTTTCCCGTAAAATCCCAGCCATTCGCAAAGGCAACCGGCTGATGCGACCCTCTCCGCGCTGCGGCGAAGCAGCAAAACGCTTTTCCGGAGAAAATTTCACGTGAATGAAACCGTGCTGGTGGTGGATGACGAGGAGCGGATCAGGTCCTCATTGCGCGGAATTCTGAGCGACGAAGGCTTTCGGGTCGTCGACACCGGCCACGCGCCGGGCGTGATGGATCTGATTGCGCGCGAGAGTCCCGCCATCGTTCTGCTCGACGTGTGGATGCCCGAGATGGACGGCATCGAGTTGCTCCGGCGGATCAAATCCGAGCTGCCGCGCGTGCCGGTCATCATGATTTCAGGCCACGCCAACATCCAGAGCGCCGTCGCCGCGACCAAACTCGGCGCCGCGGACTTCATTCAGAAACCGTTCTCGGTCAGTGGATTGCTCGCGTCGATCGCGCGTGCGCTCGAGGGCGACTCCGCCGGCCCGGATCCGTCCAACGCGCGCGGGATGAGCGCCGAAGTCCGCGCCGCCGGCCGCGAAGCAATCCGCGCGGGCGCGATTCCGCAGCGAACCATCGCGCGATCGATCGTGATGGGCGGGCAAGGGCTTCACAGCGGTCTCAAGACTGGAGTCATTCTGCATCCGGCGCCCGCGGGATTCGGCATCGTGTTCACTTCGCTCGCCGACGAGACCGCCATTCCGGTCCGCTTCGAGAACGTCACCGACACCGGTTACAACACCACGCTGACCAGCGGCGGTCGCTCGGTCCGCACTGTGGAACATTTGCTGTCGGCGCTGCACGCGTTTGGAATCACCAATCTTCTCATCAAGACTGACGACGAAGTGCCCGCGCTCGACGGCTCGGCGCTCGAGTTTTGCAAGCAAATTGCCGAGGCCGGACTCACCGGGCAGGACGCGACCGTCGAGCCTCTCAGAATCAGGCGCAAGGTACTGGTCGGCGAGGAAGGCGAGGGCCTCGAATTTATAATGGCCGAGCCCGCCGACCATCTGATCGTCGACTACAAGCTCGACTACCCGAAACCGATCGGCATCCAGCAATTGCACTTCGAGCTCACTTCGCCCGGCGCATACACGCGCGAAATCGCACCGGCGCGCACCTTCGGCTCGGTCCGCGAGTTCCGCAAGCTCAACGAACTTGGCCTCGGTGGCGGCGCCCGTCTCGACAACGCGATCCTCGTCGACGACGACAAGGTCGTGAACACCACGCTCCGCTTCGCCGACGAATTCGCCCGCCACAAGGTCCTCGACCTCATCGGCGATCTCTACCTGCTCGGGCGTCCGCTGCATGCGCACGTCACCGCGTCGAAGACCGGCCACTCCGACAACCTCGCACTGGTAAAAGCAATCCACGCATCACTGTCCTAGGTCCGGTTCCCCTTCCCACAGTGGGAAGGGGTTAGGGGTTAGGTTCCTGACGCAGCATTCTCTTCTTCATCCTCAATTCTGACATCTCACGATGGACCTAAAAGGAAAAGTCGCACTAGTAACCGGCGCGGGACGCCGCGTCGGACGAGCGATCGCCCTAAAGTTCGCCGAACGAGGCGCATCAGTAGCAGTCCACTATCGCAGCTCGCAGACCGAAGCCGACGCGGTCGTCGCCGAAATCGCGAGCAAGCGCGCCAAGGCGCAGGCGTTCCGCGCCAATCTCGAGAACGTCGCCGAAATCGAGCAGATGGTCGCCAACATCCTCGACGCCTTCGGCCGAATCGACGTCCTGGTCAACTCCGCGTCGGTCTTCGCACCCACGCCGCTAGCTGAAATCACCGAGCGCGACTGGGACGCTAACCTCGACACCAATCTGAAGGCGCCGTTCTTCCTGTCGAAGTACGCGGGCACTGCGATGCGCCGGCAGGGCGCCGGAAAAATCATCAACCTTGGCGATTGGGCCGGCATCCGCCCATACAAAGACTACTTGCCGTATTCAGTCGCGAAGAGCGGACTCATCGGCCTCACAAAGGCTCTGGCCAAAGAACTGGCGCCCGAAGTCCAGGTGAACTGCATAGCGCTAGGGATGGTGACGCCCCCTGAGAACTACACCAATGCCGAGATAGAACGCCTCGTAAGTCGCACGCTGACAAAAAAAATGGGCTCGCCCGAAGACGTAGCCCGCGCCGTGCTCTTCTTCTGCGAAACCGACTTCGCCACCGGCGCAATATTAGCTCTCGAAGGTGGTCGCCTACTTTCCCCTTGACATAGTCCTAACAGGGACGAAGTCCCGCATCTTTTCTGAGTACTGGGTGCAGGGGTCACCCCTGCCCAAGGAAGCGTGAAACCCAGGAGGGGTTTCACATACAATTAAGTGTATTCGTCACTCTCCGCCCTTCGCGCCTGCGCTCTGCGTCGGCGGACTCTTGAACTCGATCTTCGCGCCCTTCGCGATCTTCTTGATAATCCCTTTCACGACCGCGTCCTCATTTTCGTCGAGGATGAACATCGCGATCTTCGCCTTCACCTCCGACAACGGCGAGATCGTCCCGCCGCGCCGCGAAACCACCTTGATAAAACTGTAGCCGAGATTCGACTCGACGATTTGCGTCAGATGCCCGACCGGAGTCGCGAACACCATCTTGTCGATCACCGGTGGCAACACTCCCGGCCGAAAGTAGCCGAGGTCGCCGCCCTTCGCCGCCGATTCTGTGTCTTCGGAGTTCTGCTTCGCCAGCGCGGCGAAGTCCTTGCTCTTTTCCGCTTCCTTGTAAATCTTGATTATCTTTTCCGCCGCCGCTTTCTTCTGCGCGTCGGTCGCGTTGGCGGGAAGCTTCACCGCGATATGCGCGATTTGCACCTCGCCGGGATCCTTTACGAACAGATCGCGATGCTCGTCGTAGTATTGCTGAATCTGCGCGTCGGTCGGCTGCACGTGATGCGCCCGGAATTCGTCGTCGAGCATCTTCTCGATCATCATCGACCCGCGCACCGCGTTCATCAGTTGCGCATCCGGCGCGCCGATTTGAGGAACCGTCTGGCCTTCGGCGCCTCCAACCTGGAACTCGCGCGCGCGCTGCGCGACCTCTGCGTCGGGAATCGCGATCTTTCGTTTCGCCGCTTCCTGCAGCAGCAGTTGCCGGTTGATTAGATTCTCGCTCGCATCGCGAAACACCGCCCTGGATTCTTCGGTGCTGGTCGCATTGATCATCCGCGCTTCGGTCTTCGCGTAGTCGGCGATTTCCGCCGCCGTGATCGGCGCGCCGTTGACCGTTACGACCACAGGGTCTTTCGGATCGGGCTTGACCAGCGGCAGGATGCCCAAAAAGCGCTGCTGCCAATCGAGCCCCGACTCGCCCAGTTGCGCGCGGCTCGGATGGGAGGTTGCAACTGCCGCGACAATCGCGACAATCAGACAGGTCAGCAGCTTTCGGCGCGAGCTTGGATAGCGAATGCGCATCGTTTCAAGACCCCCAATCGGCCCGGTCCAGCGACCCGTGCGATGAACCCACGGCGTATACTCGGATGCGCCCCGGCGTCAAGCGAATCGTTTCACGGCCGTGGCTCGGGAGATCTGCGATGGCGCAGTTGCGCACGGTGAGCATGGTCTTCGCGATAATCGCGAGCGTCGTCGCGATCGTCGCGGGCTTCATCCTGTTTTTCGTGATCGAGCCGCCATTTCTCGCGTCGATTTTTCTAGCCTCCGCGTCAATCGCCATCGGATGCTTCGTGCTGACGGGCATAGCCGCCTACTTCAGCCCCTGAGTCTCAATCTCTGGTTCCCCTTCCAATTATGGGAAGGGGCTAGGGGTTAGGGTTCGTCGTGCATTTCCGCTTTTGTTCCCCTTCCCACATTGGGAAGGGGTTAGGGGTTAGGTTCCTTGGTCTTGTCCGCACCACGCGGAACCATCGCGACACCATATGCGGTCGTGCACGGCGGTCCCGGCGCGAAGTGGTGCGCTACTTCTGCCGTCTCCCCGCGCATGAAGATCAAACTCGACGACCGAGTCCCATAATTCTCGAGATGCAAACACAACGCGTTGGGACGTCCTGATCGCGAATCGAGCTGAGTATTGTGATCGGCCAGCAGCGCCCCCAGCGCCGCGCGATTTCCGATCGGATCGCACTGAAAATCCGCACGATTACCAAGCTCCGCGAACTTCCCGTACGACGCGCTGATCTTCGGACACTCGAAATCATCCACATTGAGATTGGTCAGCAGATGCAACCCCGGCTTGAGCGCGACCACTTCGATCGACGCGCCGCGGTTGTAAGCGACGAACGCCTCTGTCCGCGACACCATCAGCAGGTTGAACGGATTGTAGTCCGACCCGCGCTCGCGCCCCGCGAACTCCGCCGCTTCCGCCGCAGTCCGCCGCCGCAGCGCGTCGAGGCACAACAGCCCGCGCGATCGCGCATCCGGATTGGCGCCGTTCTCAGCGCGCCGATTCAACAACCCCGCAACGATCCCATGCTCGCCAATCCCAAGCCAGGTGCCACCCGCCTTGAGATCCTTACCGCCCACGACGTGCGGCTTCTCGAGCAGGGTAGTAGGGTCCGCCGCCGGCCGCTCAAGAAACTCATCGCGATTAGCCGCAATCACAACCGGACAGTCGCGCGTAGCCCGAAAGTAAATCGCCAACGTACACATCCGATCAAAATTGACAGCCACCGGGAACCCGCACAAGCCCCGGGTTTCGCAAAGCGACTCGGAATCTTACCTCGCCCGTTACGTTACGGGAGAGGCGGCCGGCCGCAACGCGGCCGGTAGGTGAGGGTTCTGCCGGCCCCAGCACCAATCTAGATAAGGCCACCCTTGAAGTATGCCAATGTATACAGCACAATACAGACATGTCGGAAGTAATGACAATCCGCGTTGATCGCAAAACGAAAACCCGTCTCGAAAAACTCGCCAAGGCGATGGAGCGCACCAAGTCCTACGTCGCGGCCAAGGCGATCCGCACCTACGTCGAATTGAACGAATGGCAAATCACGGAAATCAAAGCCGCGCTCAAAGAAGCTGACGCGGGCGATTTCGCAAACGAAAAAGAAGTGCGGGCGGTGATGAAGAAGTGGAGGCGGCGAGGTGCAGGTCAGATGGCTTAGGCGCGCGCTCAGCAATCTCGACGAAGAGGCCGAGTACATAGCACGCGACGACCCTCACGCCGCAGCCCGAGTGGTCGAACGTATCGCGTCCAGCATCGAGCGACTCGCCACCTATCCAGCCTCGGGCCGGATGGGCCGTGTCCCTGGCACCCGCGAGCTGATAGTGACCGGGACGCCGTACATAGTCCCGTACCGAGTGCGCGGTGAGACAGTCGAAATCCTGCGCGTATTTCACACCGCCAGAAAATGGCCGCAGAAATTCTGAGGGCCACTCTTCGTGTTTCGTTCTCCTGAACTAAAGAACGTTTCACGTGAAACGTTTTGCATGAAAACCTCAACGACACAGAGCCATTTCCGACCATTTGCTTAAAATTTGGTTGCCATTTGCGCGTACGATCCCAACTTTGCGACTTTGCTAGGATCACCGCGTGATTGCAGGTGAGCGATTCGACGTGATCGTCATCGGCGCGGGCGTCGTCGGCAGTTCCGTGACGATGGGCCTTGCCGAGCGCGGCCTCAAATCGCTTGCCGTCGATATCGATCTCAGTGGACGCCTCAGTTCGAGCGAAAAAAACGCGGGCGGCGTGCGCGCCACCTGGTGGCAGCGCGTCAACATCGCGTTATGCCGCGCGTCGATCGAGTACTACCAGCGCGTGTGCGACGAAGTCGGCTTTCGCCAGAAGAGCTACCTCTGGCTGTACGACAAAGACACGTTCGCGGACGCCGTCGAGCATATCCCGCTCCAGCGCGAGCTCGGTCATCCCATCGAGGCGCTCACGCCCGCCGAGGTCAACCGCCGCGTGCCCGAAATCGACAAGCTCGACGGCATCGCCGGCGCGACCCTGTCGCCCGCCGACGGCCTCATCAACCCGAATCTGCTCAAGGAGCACTATCGCGCCCGCGCTCTGAAACTCGGCGCTCAGTTTCTCGATCGCACCTACGTTGTCGCGATTGACGCCGGCGCTTCAGACGTGCGCCTCCAATGCTGGCAGTCCGACGAGCCGCACACCGACGAAGGCCTCGTCCGCATGATGACCCAGGACGGCCCCGGCGAAGCCGAGACCGGTCACGTCTTCGAGCTCACCGCGGACTCGATTGTAATCGCCGGCGGCGCATGGTCGCCGACTGCGATGAAGCTGCTCGGCATCCGCAACTGGACGCAGCCGATTCGCCGCCAGGTATGCATCGTCGACAGTCGCGCCACCAACCTCGCGAACTACGGCATGATCGTCGACACCTCGGGCGTGTATTTTCACAACGAGGGCGCGCACATCCTGGCCGGATACTCGCCGCCTGACGAGCCGCCCGGCTATCACTTCAACTACGACGGCGAGCCATTCTTCCTGAACGAAATCTGGCCGCGGATGTACGCGCGGATGTCCGCGATGGAACGGCTGCGTCACGTCACCGGATGGGCCGGGCTGTACGAAGTCAGTCCCGACCGCAGCGCGATCGTCGGGCGCGCCGTCCCAACGAAACGCGTTTACGAGGCGCATTCATTCAGCGGTCGCGGCGTGATGCAATCCTACGGCGCCGGCCAGGCGCTCGCCGACCTGATAGCCAACGGCAAGTACGGCGTCTTCGACGCGACCGCTCTGTCGCGCGAGCGTTTCGATCGAGGCGAGCAAGTCTGGGAGGAGCTCCACATCTGAACTGACTTCCGGTTTCAACCTCGCCTGGCAATTGTGATGATCTCCGGGCTCGTGTCGCTCGTTGGCTGCCGGTCCCAATCCCCGAACTGCTCCTCGATTACCAGGCCAGCCTCGGACAGGAACGAGGACAGCGAATCCGCATCAAGGAACCTCAGAGTGCTTCGACTGACCTGCGGCCAGTCCCAGGTGGAACTCGTGAAGGTGTGGGTGAAAGAAACGATTTTCCCGTCAACCGGTGTCTCCACCTTGCGAGCCATCCGCACCACGGCGCCGGCAGCGTCCGTAACCTCCACCGCGTTGTTCGGATTCCAGCTCTCCCATTCTCGAATCAGCGGGTTACGAGTTTCGAACGCGAAGCGGCCGTTGTCGGTGAGGGCCGACCGAATCGCGGCGAGCGAGACTCGCAGATCGTCGTCCTCGACGAACACCTGGAATGCGTGACCGCTCATCACGACCAGGTCGAACTCTCGATTCCATCCGACCGAAGCCAGGTCACCGAGGATCCATTCGATGTCCGAGCGCGTACGCGCCTGCTCAAGCATCCCAACGGCGGGGTCCAGCCCGCACAGCCGTCCGGTATGACCGGGCTGCCGGGCCTGATGCAACAGCGCACCCGTCCCGCAACCGACATCAAGCACGGCCCCCGCGGACATCACGAGTCCCAGATAGAAGTCGAGGTCGCTTCGTCGCTCCCACGGGCAAAACGCCTCATACAACGCAGCGAGACCGGCATCGGAGAACAGGCGATCGACCATCGCACCGGTCTACAAGAGGCCCTCGATGACTTCAACCGGATAACCTCTGTGCCGCTCGGCGGCTCCATATTCCGGGAGAGCGACTGTGTTGGGAGTCAAGGGAGCGGCATCATCCGCGCCACCCTCCAAAGGTGTTTGAGAGGGTGGCGCGAATGATGCCTTATGAGTCAGGCGACGACGGCGGATGGCGGCCTCCAGGGCGAATTGGTTTTGAGCATCGCGTTGAGGATGACCAGCAGCTTACGCATGGCCGCGATGATGGCGACCTTGGCCGGTTTACCGGCCGCCCGCAGCCGGCGATAAAAGCTGCGCAGCACCGGGTTGCAGCGAATCGCAGACAGGGTGGCCATATACAGGGCGCTGCGCACCTCGGCGCGGCCGCCGAAGATCGGGCTGCGTCCGCGCCACTCACCGCTTTGATGGTCATACGGTGCGACTCCGACCAGCGCCGCGACCTGCTTGGGCCCCAGCAGTCCCAGCTCTGGCAGCCGGCTGACCAGGATCGCACAGGTCACCGGCCCCAGTCCCGGCACCTGCTCGAGTTGCGCGCAGCGCTGCGCCAGGCGCGGATTGTCCCGCAGCCGTTGTTCGATCTGATGGTCGATCGCACCGAGCTCGCGCTCCAGCGCCCGGACCATGCGCTTGATGCTGGACCGCACTGAGCGCGGCGCCTGCTGCACCCGGGTGCGTTCCGCCGCCAGCATCTTGATTACTTGGCGCCGGCGCACGGCCAGGGCCTTGAGTTCTTCATCCGCCGCCTCCGGCGGAGGCAGCGCTTGGGGCTGCATGCGCAAGCCAAACTCACATAGCCCACGCGCGTCGAGCTGATCGGTTTTTGCCAATTGCCGATTAGCTTGGGCGAAGTGATAGGCGTCGCGCGGATTGATTAGCGCGGTCGGCATCCCCGCCGCCCACAGCGCCAGATAGGCCGGGCGCTCATAGCCACCCGAAGCTTCCAGCACCACCAGCGCGGCGCCGCTTGGCCGCAGCCGCGCCAGCAACTCGCTTATCCCGTCCTCGTTGTTCGCAACGCTGAAGCCGCCGCCGTCGGACAACGCTACTTCCAGCGTGCGCTTGCTCACATCGATCCCAACCACCACCACCGCTGCTTGCATCCTACCGCCTCCACTGCTGCTTCCGGCACCGCCCATCCTTGCGCGATTCGGGCTCTGCGCCGTGCGCCGCCCCAGCGACTGTTCGGGCTCTTGGCCGGAGTTATGGGCGCGGCGACCACGCTCTCCCTCGGTCTCTATCGACCCAGGCCGAATCGGCCTACCGCGCCCTCGTCCTACTCCATCTTCGGACTTTGATCGCAACATACAAGGCCGCGGTGCCGGTTAAGCGCCGGCCCTGAGACCTCCGTCGTCGTGCGATGGCCGAGTTGGCGCGCCACCTCGGTCCGCGCCCCGATGACGAGCGCGGCAGTGGGTTTCCTCGCCTTAACTCGGCGTGATATTTAATCTATTCCGCGCGGGGCTTGCCCCTTCGGCTTCCGCTGTCAAGGAGGATGGATGTTTTCATCGATCGAGGACGTAGTCGAGCGATTCGCCAAGAACAATTATATTGCCAGCCGGCGAATCGCCACCGTCATCTACCTGGCAAGTGAAATGCGCAAGCCTATCCTGGTCGAAGGCCCCGCCGGCGTCGGCAAGACCGACCTGGCCAAGGTTCTCGCCGCGTCGCTCGGCTTCGACATGATCCGCCTACAGTGTTACGAAGGCCTCGACGAGGGCAAGGCGCTCTACGAATGGGAGTACGCCAAGCAGCTCCTCTACACGCAAATCCTCAAAGACAAAATCAGCGAAGTGCTGGTGGGAGCCAAAGGGCTGACCGAGGCCGTCGACCGTATCGCCGCGCAGGACGAAGTGTTTTTCTCCGAGCGCTTCGTGCTCCCGCGCCCGTTGCTCAAAGCGATTTCCAGCGAGCAGCCGTCGGTCCTGCTGATCGACGAGATCGACAAGGCGGACGCCGAGTTCGAGGCGTTCCTGCTCGAGCTGCTCTCCGACTTTCAGGTGACGGTGCCCGAACTCGGCACGCTTAAGGCCAAGCACATCCCGCTGGTCGTGCTGACGTCGAACAACGCGCGCGAAATGTCCGACGCGCTGAAGCGTCGATGCCTCCATCTGTACATCGACTTTCCCGATCGCGCGCAGGAACTCGCAATCGTCAAGCTCAAGGTGCCCGAGGCCGCAGTCAAGCTCGCCGAGGAAGTCGTCACCGTCGTGCAATCGCTGCGCAAGCTCGATCTCAAGAAAACCCCCGGCATCAGCGAGACGCTCGATTGGGTCAAGGCGCTGACGCTGCTCAACGTGAGCAGCCTCGACCAGGAACTCGTCACCGAGACGCTCGACACGATCGTCAAGTACGAGGGCGACGTTCGCAAAGCGCAGGAAGAGCTCAAGGATTACGTGCGCCGCGTGCGCGCGCGTCGCGGCACCGAAGCCGGCAGCGACAAGGATCTGCTCAATTGAGAAGAGACTCGATGAAGGGCAGGGCGGTTCACTAAAAAAATGCAAGAGAAGCTCGTCGAATTTGCGAACCTGCTGCGCGAGAACGGCGTGCGCGTCTCGCTGGCGGAGACGCTCGACGCATTCAGCGCCTCCGAAGTCACGGGACTAGCCGAGCGCGACGCGTTCCGCTCCGCGCTGCGGGCCACGATGGTCAAGCGGGCCAGCGAATTGCCGGTCTTCGAGGAACTGTTCGACATCTACTTCTCCGGCCTCGGCGAGATCATAAAGCAGGCGAGCCAGGCCGTGCAAAACGCGCTCTCGATGTCGGATCAGGAATTCCAGAAATTCCTGGACGAAGTCGAGAAGATGCTGAAGAAAGAGGGCAAGAATCTCTCCGAGCTCGCCAAGCAACTGCTGCAGAACAACTCGGGCGAGATGGAGCGGAAGATCCGCGAGGCCTCGCGCGCCGTCAAGCTGCAAGGCATCGAGCGCACGATCGAGGAGAATTACTTCGCGCGCGCGCTCGCCCGCCAGCTCGGGCTGGACAAAATAGAAGCCGAGATCAAGGAACTGCGCGAGCAGCTCGAGAAGATGGACATCGGCGCCGAACTGAAAGCGCGGATGGAGGAATACCTCGAGCGCCGGCTCAAGGCGCTCGACGACATTATCCGCCGCTACGTCCGGATGGAGCGCGAGAAGCGCGACATCAAGCAGAAGGAAGATCAGCGCCTCAACCAAATAGGCGAGAAGAGTTTCTATTACCTGACCGAAGAAGAGCTCAAGAAAATGAACGAGGCGGTGACGCGCCTCGCGCAACGCCTCAAGAACGTGATCACCGTCCGCCGCAAGCGCGCCAAGAAGGGCCGCTTCGATATCAAGCGCACCCTGCGCCAAAACCTCGAATACGGCGGCGTGCCGTTCAAGCTCCGCTTCGAGAAGCGCAAGAAGGAAAAGCCGCAGGTCGTGATCCTGTGCGACGTTTCCGATTCGGTGCGCAACGCGTCGCGCTTCATGCTGCAGTTCGTCTACTCGCTGCAGGATCTCTACTCGCGCGTGCGCAGCTTCATCTTCGTCGCCGATATCGGCGAAGTGACCGAGTGCTTCCGCAACAACGACGCCAAGGAAGCGCTCGACGTCGCGCTCAAGGGCGATATCATCAACGTGTACGCGCACTCGAACTTCGGTTACGCGTTCCGCAACTTCGTTACCGATCACATTGGCTCGGTGAACAAGCGCACCACCGTCATCGTGCTCGGCGACGCGCGCAACAACTACAATCTCCCGCACGATTGGTGCTTGCGTGAAATCCGCCAGCGCGCCAAAAGAGTGATCTGGCTTAATCCTGAGAGCCGCAATACCTGGGGCTTTGGCGACAGCGAGATGGATCGCTACGCCCCGCACTGCGACCTGGTGGAAGAGTGCCGCAATCTCAACCAGCTTTACCGCGTCGTCGATCGCTTGGTCGCAGGCTGACGGATTCGATCCGTGCGGCCGCGCAGCTTGTTCGGTTGACCACACGGCGACTTTGGGCCAAGATAATTTCTCCAGGTGCCGCTCGGGATTTCGCCTCGAAGCCGCGCGCGCTTGAAGAGAAACGGTTGAAGATCCCGTCTATGGCTGGTCACAGGGAAGATTTCATTCTGATGATTGTTGGGGGGATTATCCTCGACCCCTCCACCAAGATGCCGATCGTGGTCCTGAAGGATCCCGACAACAAGCTCAATCTCCATATCTGGATCGGCCCGCTCGAGGCCACCGCGATGGCCACCGAGCTCGAAGCGGTCAAGCCGCAGCGTCCGATGACGCACGACTTGCTGCGCAACCTGCTTCTCGAGTTCGGCGCGACGGTCGAGTCCGCCGAGATAACCGAGTTGCGCGAGAATACGTACTTCGCACGAATCCACGTCAAGACGCGCGACGGCAAGGCGCTCGAAATCGATTCTCGGCCGAGCGACGCGATTGCGTTGGCGCTGCGCACCAAGTCGCCCATCTACGTGGCCAAGAAAGTGCTCGAAGCGAGCAGCGAGCTCCACGAATCGCAGGGCGAGCAGCAGACCTCGGATCAGAACCTCGCCGGCGTCTCGCGCGACAAGTGGTCCGAGATTCTCGAGCGGATGTCGCCCGAGGATTTCAAATACAAGATGTAAGGGCGCGTGCGCGCTAACTCCTCTGGTCCTCTGCCGGGCGGTCTCTTTTTCCGCTGGAGCTTTCGATGCCGCCGACGACACATCGCCGAAAAATAACTCAAAAGGAACTCAAGGCGCCCGACGAGCTCACCACGCTGGTCGATAACGCGCGCGATTTCCTGTTCGGCAATCTCACGCAGGTGCTGATTTCGACTGCGGTCGTCGTCGCGGTCGGCGCGATCGCGATTGGCGTATACTACTACGAGCGCCATCGCGACAGTCTTGCGTCGGCGCGGTTCTACGACGCGATCACCGCGCTCAACGCCGGCCAGGACAAGCCGGCCGAGACGCAATTCAAGCAGCTTGCCGATGAAGAGCCGGGCCGCCGGCTCGGACGCCTCGCGCGATTTTACCTCGCGAGTGCATACCTCGCGGACGGTGATTTCGCCGATGCGCGCGATTCGCTGGTCGCGTTTCTCGCCGAGGAGCGCGACCCGACGTTCCGCAGTCTTGCGCTGACGAATCTCGCGGTCGTTTATGAGCGTATGGCCGACTGGAAAAAAGCCGCGGGCGCTTATCAGCAGGCGGCCGCCGATCCAGGCCCGGAGCAGGTGAGGGCGGAGCTCGGTGTCGCGCGGATGCTCGCCAGGGCTGGCGACAAAGAGGGCGCCATCGCCGCCTATCGCGGCTTCTTGACGGCGCATCCGTTCGCGCAACAGCGCCAGGACGTATTGGAATCGCTGGCACTCCTCGGCGCACCCGCCGAGATTCCTCCGCCGCCGTCAGCCGCGGCAGGCGGCCCGCAGCCGGTCGTTATTCACTAGTCCAGATGTACAGCGCGCGACCTTTATTCCCCTCTCCTGAAGGGAGAGGGGTTAGGGGTGAGGTCGCAGTTTTTACTATTCGAGCGCGCGTTGGGTTATGATGCGCCGATGAATCGAACAACGGCGCCCTGTAGAAACCAGCTCAGGAGCATCGCGCGACGAGCGATGCTTGCGCGTGGCCTGCTGCCGGACTTTTCCGCCGAGGTCATCGCGGAGACCAGCTCGATTGCGAACCCGGCCGCCGCATCGGATCCGTCGCTGAAAGACCTTTGCCGCCTGCTGTGGGCATCGATCGACAACGATGATTCGCTCGACCTCGATCAGCTTTCGGTCGCGGAGCAACTCCCGGACGGCGCGATAAAGATTCTCGTCGCGATCGCGGACGTCGATGCGATCGTGAAAAAAGGCTCTGCTATCGATGGCCACGCGCGGACCAATACCACTTCGGTTTATACCGCCGCGCAAATTTTTCCGATGCTTCCGGAGAAGCTTTCGACCGATCTCACCTCGCTGGCCGACGGCAAGGAACGGCTGGCTATCGTGATCGAGATGGAAGTTGCGGCTGACGGCGAGGTCGGCAACTCCGACATCTACCTGGCGGTGGTGGTGAATCGCGCGAAGCTCGCCTACAACAGCGTCGCTGCGTGGCTGGACGGAACTGCGCCCGCACCCGCACCGATAACAAAAGTAGCCGGCCTCGATCAGAATCTCCGCTTGCAGGATCGCGCCGCGCAAGCGATGAAAACCCGGCGGCATCAGCACGGCGCGCTGTCGCTCGAGACTATCGAAGCGCGGCCGGTGTTCGATGGCGATTCGCTCAGGGATTTGCAGGCAGACAAGAAGAATCGCGCGACCGAGCTGATCGAAGACTTCATGATCGGAGCGAATGGGGCGGTGGCGAGATACCTCGAACAGAGAGGCTTTCCCGCACTGCGCCGCGTTCTTCGCTCGCCCGAGCGCTGGGCGCGCATCGTCGAGCTGGCCAAAGACCTCGGCGGAAATCTGCCGCCGCGCCCTGATTGCAAGGCGCTCCAGGAGTTCCTCGAGGAGCGGCGGCGGGCGGACCCGGCGCGCTTTCCGGACCTCTCGCTGTCAGTGGTCAAACTGCTGGGCCGCGGCGAATATGTGCTCGATTTTCCCGGGCAGCCGGTGGCGGGACACTTCGGACTTGCGGTGAACGACTACACTCATTCGACGGCGCCGAATCGGCGCTACCCGGATCTGATCACCCAGCGCTTGTTGAAGGCCGCGCTTTCGGGAACCCCAAGCCCCTACAGCTCCGACGAGCTTAACGACCTGGCCGGACACTGCACCGACCAGGAGGACAACGCGACCAAGGTGGAACGGCAGGTGCGCAAGTCGGCCGCCGCGCTGTTGCTCGAGTCGCGCGCAGGCGAGCGCTTCGACGGTATTGTCACGGGAGCTTCGGCGAAAGGGACGTGGGTGCGAATCGACCATCCCGCGGCGGAGGGCAGAGTCGTGCGTGGGTATAAGGGCTTCGATGTTGGAGACCGTGTCATCGTCGAGCTGGTCGATACCGACGTCGAGCGCGGGTTCGTGGATTTCGCGGGAGTGCGGAAATTATGAAATTGCGCAAATCGGATTCCAAATCGGATTCACCGACGAATCCACCGCTCGCTTACAAGGACCAGAAGTTTCTCGACAGCGATGAAGCGCGTCCAATACGGATTCTCGCGGAATATCTCCAGCCGCTTCGGATTTTTTGCCGCGAGCAGGTACACGAGACGATTGTGTTCTTCGGCTCGGCACGGATTGCGCCGGACGGCCCGCTCGGACGCTACTACCAGGACGCGCGCGAGCTTGCGAGACTGATCACGGTTTGGTCAAAGGGTCTTCGCTCGAAGTGTCAGCGATATGTGGTCTGCTCGGGAGGCGGCCCCGGCATCATGGAGGCGGCCAATCGCGGCGCGTCCGAAGCTGGAGGAAGGACAATCGGGCTGAACATCGGCTTGCCGCACGAGCAGCGGCCCAATCCGTACATCACGCGCGAGCTGTCTTTCGAGTTTCACTATTTTTTCATGCGCAAGTTGTGGTTCGCGCATCTTGCGCGGGCGATGGTGGTTTTTCCCGGCGGGTTCGGCACGCTCGACGAAATGATGGAGCTGCTGACCCTGCAGCAGACGCAAAAACTGGATCGTCCGATCACGGTGCTTCTCTACGGCTCGCAATACTGGAAAGAGATCATCAACTTCGACGCGCTGGTGCGGCACGGCACGATCAGTCCCGAAGACCTCGAACTGTTCAGCTTTGTCGACGATCCAGCCGCCGCGCTTCGCCTGTTGCAGAAGGGGCTCCGCGCGCAACCCGAGGAAGAGCCACCGGCGTTCGCGCATTCATGCACGCCTCAACGCCAACCAAGCTGAGCGTCCGGCGGTGGCGCTATTTTCCCGCGAGCTCCGAGTCAATCACGAAGTCCAGAACCTTCCCGTCGGGCAATCCCACTACCGGTATGCCGTTGACGAAGAAGGTCGGCGTCGACGTGACGTGAATCGAGTTGCCGTCCAACTGATCCTGCTTGATGCGCGCCTCGGTCTGCGGACTGTCCATGCATGCCTTCAGTGAAGGCTCGTCGAGCTTCTGAGCCTTCGCCAGCTTGGCCACCTGGTCCGGAAGATTCTTCGCGTTGATCGTTCCCTGGTTGGTGTAGAAGTAACGCGCGAAGTCCCAGAACGCCGCCGGGTTCTGCAGCCGCGCGCATTCTGCCGCCTCCGCGGCTTTCATCGCCCACGGATGCACGTTCAGCGGGTACGCTTTGAAAATTACCTTCACCTTGCCCTTGTAGGTCGTGTTGACCAGCGTCTCGATCACGCTGAACGCATGGGCGCAGAACGGGCATTCGAAGTCGGCAAACTCGACGATCGTCACCGGCGCGTTCGCGGGTCCCTGCGTCGGCCGGTCGTCCAGGCTCACCGCGCCCATGTTAACCCGTCCCCACGGCTCCGAGCTGACGTCGAGATATTGCCCGATAATCGCCTTGCTCTGATTTTTGTCGAAGAACATCGTAGTCGCGATGTTCTGTCCCTGGTCATTGCTGACGACAATTTGGCGCGCGAGCAGGTCGTCAATCGGCGTCTTGAAGGCAGGGCCCAGCTTGATGAGCTCGGGGCTCGGAATCTTGAAGTGCTTCTGCAGATAGGTCTTCAGAGCCGCGTCGCGCGCGGGATCCGTGGCGACTGGCGCCTCGCCGGAAGCTGGGGACGCCAACGAGTTCTGCGCCAGGGCAACACTTCCGCCGAACAACAAGGCCATGGCGCTAACGAATGCGCACACGGCAGCTATCTTCTTACCGCAGTTCAACTTCGCATAAGAAGTATTATGTAAACTACGACTTGTACCCAAAAATCGAAAAAGACCCAAAAGACCTGAAATCATTGATGCACCAACGCTCCTCGCTTCAAGTGTGGTTGTATCCGGCGCAACTCGAAACGGATGCAGCCGGCGAATTCCGCACAGGCTAGCTAATCGCGACCGCTCCGTACAGCGCCTGTCGGGGTCGGCGGACCAGCGCGACCAACGCCTTGCGCGCTCGCTTGCCAACCTTCAGGCCTAGCGCGGACGGTTCACGACCTGAAGGCCGCTCTGCTAAACTTACGTTGTAGGATGGGAAGGCTTCGATATCCGCCGTTTCTGCTCGGTTTCTCCTTGAGCTTGGTCAACATTTTCTGGCCTCCACCAACTTCGCTCGCGCAGGCCGCGCGCCCAACCGCAAGAAATCTGAACCCTTCGGCCTCGCGTGTCGATGCGGCCGAAAGCGACTGGCTCAGCTATCGGAATGTAAAAAGCGGGCTGTCATTCCGATATCCGCCTTCTTTGTGGATTAGTGAACCGGACCCAGCTGAGCTCGGGCTGCCCGACGACTCGATCGTGGACTTGCGCGGCTATGTTGGTTTGAATCGTCGCCACATTATCGTGCTGCGCTTCATGTGCGAGCCCGGCGAGCAGACGCCCGAAATGGTGGCCGCGAACGCGCACGCATTTCTAAGACACCCTACGGGTAAATATGATTGCGCTCCGGCCACCTCGATGAGGCTCGACCGTAACGAAGCAATCTTGGAGTGCAGCTGCGGATGGGGTGGGTCGTGTCAGTGGACCCTGTCCATCTTGCAGCCGCGCGCATGCAGCATCTTCCCGGGAGGACCTCAGGCCCCTACGACAACCACCTACCTCTGCACGATGGGCACTTTCCGCTGTTGTCGATCATCAAGACGGTCCATTTTGAATCGGCAACAAAATGAGCGACGAGAACTTTTCGAGGGAACAAATGCTAGAAGTAGTATGCAAACTACGAATTGCACCCAAAAAAATCATTGATGCTCAACGATGCTCAACGCTCCTCGCTTCAAGTGTGGTTGTGTCTCGGCGTAAATCGAAACGGAAGCGGCCGGCGGATTCCGCACAGTTCTAGCTAATCGCGACCGCTCCGTACAGCGCCGGAATCTTTTGCAGGCGCCGCCGGCTTGTGGCCCAGCGCGTGCAGCGCCCTGCGCGCGATGAAATTGCGCGGCTCGATCTTCAACGCTTCCTCGAAGTACGCAACTGCATTCGGCCCTCGCTGCAACGCCGCCGCGCATTGGCCCATCGCGATCAACAGCTCGACGCCGCCGGCGCCGAACTCGCGCGCTCGCTTGAGCGCCGCAAACGCATCGGCAAATTTTTCCTGCTCCGCCAGCGCCAGGCCGAGTCGCAAAAGCGCCTCCGCGTTGAGCGGGTCGAGTTCGAGCGCGTCGCGATACATCAATAGCGCCGAGCGCCGCGCCCCCTTCTCGTATAAATCACGCGCCGCGGCCGCCATCCGCGCGCCCTCCTCGGGCCATCGCCGCGTTTCGACCTCCACCGTTATCTCGCCGTGCGAAACTTCCGCCTTGACGAGCTTCAGCTTGTCGCCCAGGTATTCGCGGACGCGGTCGAGGACCGCGTCGCCGTTGGTTTCGGGCGACTCGAGGAACGCGAGCCCGACAGGATCTCCGATGTGATCGATTCGCCGGATCACAATCGATCGCCGCGCGCGCGTCTTCCGCGATGGCGTCTGTTGGTCAGACGCGCTCATTGGGATCGAAGAGTTTCCGGTACTCGTCGAGTGCGAAGCGGTCCGTCATCCCGGCAATGTAGTCCGCGACCGCCCGCGAAATCGGCTCACCGTAGCGTTCTGCGCGCGCGACCACGTGCTCGGGCATCTGGCGCGGCTCGCTCATGTACGTTTGAAACAGCGCCGCCAGCACCCTGCCCGCTTTTTCGGTCATGCGGCTGACGCGGTAGTGCCGATACAATCGATCGCGCATCACCTGTTTAATTTCGTCGACCTGCGCACCCATCGCTGGGCCGAAGCATGCGAGCGCCCTGCCCGCCCTGCGCACGTCGTCGACGCTGCGAATTCTATTGCGCTCCAGCTCGCCGGCGAGATTGGTCATCAGATCGGTGGACATCGCGTCGATCATCCTGATGACGGTCTGGTAGCGAATCACGCGCATCTCGGCCGCCGGATACGCGTCGCGCGCCGCCGCCGCCGACTTTCTGAACAGTGCGGACGCATTGAGCTCCTCGACCGTGAGCATCTGCGCCTTCAGGCCGTCGTCGACGTCGTGCGCGAGGTATGCGATCTCGTCCGCCAGGTCGACGATTTGCGCTTCCAGGCATGGGTACGTGCTCGCGTCGAATTCTTGCGCGGCCGGACGGTCCTGGAAGTGCGAATGTTTCACAATTCCCTCGCGCACCTCAAAACTCAGATTGAGTCCGCGAAAATTCGGATAGCGGATCTCGATCCAGTCCACCGTGCGCAAGCTCTGCGCGTTATGATTGAAGCCGCCGTGTGGCGTCATCAGCTCATTGAGCACTTTTTCGCCGGCGTGACCGAACGGCGTATGCCCCAGGTCGTGCGCGAGCGCGACCGCCTCGGCAAGTTCTTCGTTGAGACCGAGCGCCCGCGCCACCGTGCGCGCGATTTGCGCCGCCTCGAGCGTATGCGTGAGGCGAGTGCGGTAGTAATCGCCCTCGTGATTAACGAAAACCTGCGTTTTGTATTCGAGGCGCCGAAACGCGGCCGAATGGATCACGCGATCGCGATCGCGCGCAAAGACGGTGCGAATCGGATGCTCGGCTTCGGGGAAGCGGCGCCCGCGACTGGCCCGCGACGCCATCGCGCACGGCGCCAAGGTGCGCGACTCTATTTCCTCCAGCTCCTGCCTCGTCCGCAGCATCGCAGCCTTTATCTGGCGGTTCCGTTCAACATCCGAGATGGTACCACGCCGCCGACGGCTCCCGAAGCGCCCCGCTCGACATCGGTCAACATGTTGCGGGCTTATGTCGCCGCTCCTGCATTCCTATAATTAAAATTGGGTACCCTGACGTGTTCGGCACTCGAAACTTCGACCCCCTCCGCCAGATCGCTCTGACGATCGCAATGAGCACGCTCTTCGCCGCGTGCGCGACTTCCCAACCCCAGCCTCCCGCCCCCGCGCCGCCCCCTGTGGTTGCCGCACCGCGCCCAACGCCGACGCCCCAGGTGGTCGGGACGGCTTCCTGGTATGGCCCGGGATTCCACGGTCGCAAAAACGCGCTCGGCGGAGTGTACGATCAGGAGGATCTCACCGCCGCTTCCATCGCGTTTCCATTGGGTAGCCGCGTGATGGTCACGAATCTCGACAACGGCCGCTCGGTCGAAGTTACGATCACGGACCGCGGACCATTCAAGAAGGGCCGCAAGATCGATCTCTCGCACAAGGCCGCGCGCATGATCGGAATGCTCGATCAGGGCACCGCGCACGTCCGCATCTCGCTCATCAGCAAGCCCGCCGGCACTCGCGATGTCGGCGCACCGCTGCGCTACTGGGTCCAGGTCGGTTCATTTTCGGATCATCGGAACGCCGAGCAGGTGCGCGGTCGGTTGGCGTCCACCTATCCTGATGTCCACGTCGTCGACGTCCTTGATGCTGACAGTCACCGCTATTACCGTGTACGCATGGGCGCGTTCGCGACGCGCGACGCCGCCGAGGCGCGCGCTTCCGACTCCGCCCGTTTTGGATTGCCAGTTGCGATTGTCACCGAATGAGTAGCCGAACCACCCTCTTCCCCCGACGGCTCTGGTGGCCAATCTGCACTGTCATCGCGCTGATCGTCGTTTGGGGATGCGCCTACTCGCTGGTTAGAGGCGACCGGGTCAATTCGCAGGAATCCGCAACGGTCCGGGCCGGCATCCAGGACTTCCGCCAGCTTCGCTTCAAGCAGCCGGTCCCGATCATCGTCAAAACCCCGGACGAAGCCGAGGCCATGATGAAGGCCGACCTGATGCGCGACTACACCGACAACCAGTTCGATGTCGACGCCGTCGCCGGTGCGGTCACCGGTCTCTTTCCCGCCGGCATCGATCTCAAGGCCGCGTCGCTCAAGCTGCTCAAGAGCCAGGTCGCCGGCTTTTACGATCCGCACGGCAAGGAAATGGTTCTCGTCAAGGGCGGGGCCGATCTTGGCATCTGGAACAACGCCGCGCAGTTCATGATTCAACGCGACGTCGTCGGCGAGATGCTGCTGGCGCACGAACTGACCCATGCGCTGCAGGATCAGAATTTCGACCTCGAATCGAGCCTCGACAAGGTCAAGAACGATGACGATCGCGAGTTGGCGCTCAAGTCCGTCGCCGAGGGCGATGCGACCATCGCGGGTTTCGCCTACGCCGCCGGCCGCATGGATAACAGCGTCACTGACGCGCTCGCTAACAGTCTCAAGAGCCTGCCGCAGGCTCTGGCAGCCGAAGCGCCTGGTACGCCCGAGGCCCTTAGCGCTCAACTGTTGTTCCAATATTCCGACGGAGTACGCTTCGTCGCCGAGGCTTATCGCCGCGGTGGATGGACCGCTGTCGACGCGCTCTATCGCAACCCCCCGCAGTCGACCCACCAGGTTCTCCATCCCGCGTTATACTTCGACAACCCCGCGCCTGCGCTGCGCATCGAGCTCGCCGGCTACGACCAAATCATGCCCGGCTGGAAAAAAGCCGACGTCGACACTTACGGGGAGCTGTTGCTGCGCGTGATCCTCGAGCGCAATCTCGGCAAGCAATCCAGCGAACTCGGACTCGCATCGCAATGGACCGCCGACAGCATGATCATTTTGCAAGAGAGCCGCAACGTGAACGTGATCTGGATGCTCGCGTTCAGCGACGAGCGGAGTGCCAGCCACTTTGCCGTCGTCTATGAGACTTTGCTCGACCGCCTGCTCGGCGACTCCACTCCGCATCGCATCGATACGCGTTCGAACGCGGTGCTGGTCGTTATCGGACAAGGCGCGGATTACTTCGACAACCTCGCGCCTGCAATCTGGAACGCGAGCACGATCGAGTCCGGCGGCGTCCGCGCTCGCATCGAGCCCTCCGCGGCGTCATCGGTTCAATGATGCTTCGCTGCTTCCGCAGCCTTCGCGAGACCGTCGCGACTGAAGTCCATAACCAGCAGCCGCATGAACGTGTTTCCTCGCGGCGGCTCCGCAAGTTTGCCGGGATAAGGAAAATAGATCTCTCTGGCGAAGTGGCGATAGCGCTCGATCGTGGGTTTCAGTGCCTCGTAAGAGCCGGTGACGCCTACCGACATCCCATCGTCGTCCGCGGGTCCAAGGTAGAGTCCATTTCGAGTCCTGATGTCGCGATCGCTGACCCACCCGGGCGGCAGCAAGCCACGCGATTGAAGCCCGAAAGGCGTCACTTTGGAAAGATCGCCTCTGGCTGAAAGGTATTGTTGCGCCGCGATCACAAGCGCATCGAATCGAGCCGTATCAAGCCGCGTTTCCATCTCGGTCGCGGTAAGACTCCGATAACGCGCCAATTCCTCCTCCGGGACCCGGTAGATGTACACCCCGCCGGCGTTTTGTGGGCTAGTAGCGAGGCTATCTAGCAGCGGCTTCCACAAAGGCCATACTTGGTCAGCGACAAGGACGGAATGTACGTCATGGGTCGCGAGAAAGGCCTTCAACTGGTCTTCCGCATCGGGAATGGCATCCTTATGAAGGAAATAATTGGTAATCGGCCAGGCGAGAAAAGCGTCCGGTGGACTAACCGATACGTAACCACCGGCCATCCGAAAGTACATATCAGTCTCAGCCTGCCAAAGCATCGAGTTGCCGGTCACTCCATAGGGCAAAACCACGACATTGTCGTTCGGGCTCACGTATTGCTTGAATATACCGGTAGTGAAGAACTCAGGTGACTCGTTTGCCTTGACCCAATACTCGCTCGACGGGTTAGGTAGTGAGAAGAACACGATCAAAGCAGCAGCCGCATACTTCCAGGCTGCCGGTATATCCCGTCCACTCATAACAAAGGACACAACCACAGACAGCGCGAGGAATGCGTAAATCATGAACCTCGACGGAAGCGCGCTATTCAGAAGCGGAAGATGCGTGGCTAGCTTCCACGGCATCCCCGGTCCCACGTGTCCCGCGAAATGCAGTCGAGGACCTATCGCTAGCACACACGTGACGCCCACGAAGACCACCAGCGCTTTGCCAGCCAGATCGCGCCATCGCCGGTAACCGAACCAAATCAGTACGCCCAGAAGGGGCAGGCTCAAGTAGCCGGTCGGCTCTTCATGACCTTTTGTAAAGGTGCCGGACACTTTCACGAGCAAGTGACCTGCGCCAACCAGAAGACTAGGGGTAGGAATGAAGAAGTTTAGGATATCCAACGAGAAAGCGGTCGCCGAGTTCACGGGCTTGTCGGGAAAGCCGGGCGCAAAGATGTAGTAAAAGTAAGGTGCCAGCAAGACCACGACAAACGTCAGACTGGTCGCAATCGGTTTGATCAGCTGCACGAGGCGTTCTCTCAACTCATGCTCCGCGAATGTATAGAAGACCAGGATACCGATCCCTCCGAATACCAGGAGAGTGGCAAAGGTCTCGGTGGCGAGCAGGAACTGAGTAATGAGTGTCGCCGCAAGCAAACCGCTGAAGGTCATCTCGGTTATGCGGCCGTCGAGCCTAAGTAGTACGACATACACCGCCAACGGGATTGGAAATATGAACAGCAGGTGTAGGTGTCCGATGGCTACGTGGTGAAGCATATATGGTGAAAACCCGAATATGTATCCTCCCAGCAGCGATGGCCAGTAGCTACAGGATATGTATCGGCAAAGTAGAAATGCGCTCCACGCGGCGAGCGCGGGGCCTAGTAATACTAGAACGTTGTACGATGCCACAGGTCCTAGTGACGCAGTAAGTGGATATGCCATGAAGCTTGCAAGAGGGATCGCTGTCGACCACGCGAGGTCGTAACCGAGCGGTGCCCAAATAGCCTTCGTGATGAATGGATTGACGCCGATGGCTACCGCATGAGGCCACCACACTAGCGACCATATGAAGATCGTCGAATCAACGGTCTTACCGAGCACAACGGACGAGAGTCCTTGGAACAACGCGCGTCCAAAGAACAAGACCGACAATGCGACGTAACCCGCAAGACTTAAGAGACCTCGAAGACCTATCGAGCGAGGATCCTGCCCAACGCTCTCGGCCGCTGGGCTCACCTGCTTTGCGTCGACGTTCGAGTTTGCCTGCATAGCCGCACCACCGCCGCCCTACCCTACGTCGCCTAGACTGAAACCGAGCGCCAGCATCTTCCTCACCGCCACGCGCGCGCCTGCCGATTCCTGGCTCGCCAACGACGGGTCGCGAGCGATCCACTCGTCAGCCATCTTGCGCGCACGTTCGATCATGCGATGGTCCCGAATCAGATGTACGAAGCGCAGCGGCAGTGCCCCGCTCTGCCGCGCGCCGAGCAAATCGCCCGGACCTCGCAGCCGCAAGTCGGCTTCCGCGATCGCGGCGCCCGTCGCGCATTCGCGCATGATTGCCAGCCGCTCCAACGCCGCGTCGTCCGCGTCGCTCGACGCCACGATGCAGCAGCGTGACGCCTTCTCACCGCGCCCCACCCTGCCGCGCAGCTGATGCAATTGCGCGAGGCCGTAATGCTCCGCCGCGACCACCACGATTATCGTCGCTTCCGGCACGTCGATTCCCACTTCCACCACGGTAGTGCACACCAGGATGTCGATCGCACCGTCGCGAAATTTTCGCATCGCGCCATCTTTCTCCGCCGCGCCCATCCTGCCGTGCATCGTGCCGATTCTCGCCCCGCGCAATGCCCCCTTCTTCAGCCGCGCCGCCGTCGCTGACACCGATTTGGCCTCGTCTTCCTCGCCCTCGATAAACGGCACGACGTAGTATGCGCGCCCGCCGCCGTCGATCTCGGCGCGCAGACTCTCATGCACCCGCGCGATTTCGTCCTCGGCGTAAATCTCGGTCGCGATCGGCGTTCGCCCCGCCGGCAGCTCGTCGAGGAACGACACGTCGAGATTCGCGAACAGGCTCATCGCCAGGCTTCGCGGAATCGGCGTCGCCGTCATCATCAGCAGATTCGCCTTCGGCCCGATTGCTTTCATCTTCGCGCGATCGAAAACGCCGAATCGATGCTGCTCGTCGATCACACCGAGCGCGAGGTCGCGCATCCGCACCCGCTCCTGTATCAGCGCCTGCGTTCCAAACACCGCGCCGATTTCACCGTTCGCGAGCTCCCGTAAAATCCGATTGCGCGCGGCACCCGTCACGCTTCCCGTCAACAGCGCGCTGTTAACGCCCAGCCGTCCGCAGACGCGCGTGAAGCTCCGGTAATGCTGCTCGGCGAGCAGTTCTGTCGGCGCCATCATCGCCGCCTGATGCCCGCATTCGATCGCGCGTGTCATCGCCCAGAATGCCACGAACGTCTTGCCGCTGCCGACGTCGCCCATCAGCATCCGGTTCATCTGATTCGGCCGCGCAAGATCGTCGCCAATTTCCTCTATAGCGCGCGACTGCGATTTCGTCAGCGTAAAGGACAGGCCATCGATCATTTTGGCGCTCAGGCCCCGAGAGCCATCGAGCGCTACACCGGCGCGGCGCGCGCTGCGGATACGTTCAATCGAAAGTGCCAGCTCGAATGCGAACAGTTCGTCGAACGCGAGCGCCAGATGGCCGCGCGACTCGCCGTTCGCCAACGCGTCGAAGTCGGCGTCGGGCGGCGGATCGTGAAGATAGCTCAGCGCCTCGCGGACCGACGGCAGCTCGCCGCGCAACTCTTCCGGAACCGCTCCGCGAATCAAGCCGCCCGCGCCGGCGAGCGTGCGCGCCACCAGACTCGCGAAGAGCCGTTGCCCTACAATCGACGGCAAGCGGTATACCGAGCGGATCGCCCTGGGCTCACCGTCCGAAAGTGCATGCAACTCCGGTTGCACGATTTCGATTCCACCGTCCATGCCCGCCGCGACTCGGCCGCGGACCAGGACGCGCTCGCCGCCCGGAAGAGAGCCGCGCATATACGCGGGCAGGTTGAACCACACGACCCGAATCTGCCGACCGCCGGCGTTAAGCCATCCCGACGCGAGTCGCCGCCACCGCGACCCACGCATCGGCCGTTCGGAAATCTTGCCAAGGTCACCTTCAACGACGACGATGTTCCCGGGGCGCAGCTCTTCCGGCGGCGTACGCTCGCGCCAATCCTGATACCGCGCGGGCAAATGAAAAGCGAGATCACCGGCTGAGACGATTCCGCTCGCTTCCAGAGCCGCCGCCCGCTTAGGACCGATACCGGGCATCGCAGCGACCGGACCGTCGAGCCGAATCGATCTGCACTCCGATCGCGTGCCTTTTATCCTGCTTGAGAGACTCGGGTGAGGCTTCAGGGTCGTTCACCGCAGCTACGCTCGATGGTAATCCTGCAGCGCGCGCACCTCGAACGCCTCATGCTTCAGCGCGAAAATTCCCTCGACCGCCGCCTTCGCGCCCGCCATCGTCGTGAAATACGGCAGCCGCAATTCCAACGCGGTGCGCCGAATCGAAAACGAATCCTTGGTGCCGCTCGCGTCCGGCGTGTTGACGACCATCGCGACCCGCCCGGCCTTCATCGCATCCACTATATGCGGGCTGCCTTCGAGCACCTTGTTGACGCCTTCGCACTTGAGCCCGAGATTTCGAATGTGATTCGCAGTTCCCCGCGTCGCGATCAGTTCGAATCCCATCGCAACCAGCCCGCGCGCAATCGGCTCGAGATATCGCTTGTCCTCGTTGCGCACGCTGATAAACACCAGCCCGGCGTCCGGCAGATTCGACGACGCCGCCAACTCCGCTTTAGCGAACGCCATCGCGAACGTCGTATCGATTCCCATCACTTCGCCGGTCGATTTCATCTCGGGCCCCAAAATCGTATCGACGCCCGGAAATCGCCCGAACGGAAACACCGACTCCTTGACCGCGACGTGCGACGGCACCCGTTCGGTCGTGAATCCAATCTCGCTCAGCTTCTTACCGGCCATCACCAGCGCCGCGTATTTCGCCAGCGGTACGCCAATCGCCTTGCTTACGAATGGAATCGTGCGCGACGCGCGCGGATTCACTTCCAGGATATAAACCTCGCCGCCGTAAATCGCGTACTGAATATTGATCAGCCCGATCACGCCGAGTTCGCGCGCCAGCATCCTGGTCTGCGCGATCAGCTCCTGCTGGATCGCGGCGCTCAGCGTCGTCGGCGGAATCGCGCACGCGCTGTCCCCCGAATGTATCCCCGCGTGCTCGACGTGCTCCATTATTCCGCCGACCACGACCGTCTCGCCGTCGGCGATCGCGTCTACATCTACTTCGATCGCGCCCTGCAGGTAGCGATCGATTAACAGCGGATGGCGCTCGGAGGCTTGCAGAGCCTGCGTCACGTATCGGCGCAGCTCCTCTTCGTTCGGAATCACTTCCATCGCACGGCCGCCCAGCACGTACGAGGGCCGGATCAGCACCGGATACCCGACCTTTGACGCTCCCGCGACTGCGTCGTCGAGCTCGCGCGCCAGCACGCCTTCGGGTTGCCTCAACCCCAGGCGCGCGACCATCGCGTTGAATCGCTCGCGATCTTCCGCGCGGTCAATCGCATCCGGCGTCGTTCCCAGGATCGGTACGCCCGCGCGCGCCAGCGGCACCGCAAGCTTGAGCGGCGTCTGCCCGCCGAACTGCACGATCACGCCCACCGGCCGCTCGCGCTCGGTAATCGCCATCACGTCCTCGAACGTCAGTGGCTCGAAGTACAGGCGATCCGAGATGTCGTAATCGGTCGACACCGTCTCGGGGTTGCAGTTCACCATGATCGTTTCGAAGCCGGCGTCCTTGAGCGCCATGCTCGCGTGCACGCAGCAGTAGTCGAACTCGATCCCCTGCCCTATCCGGTTCGGCCCGCCGCCCAGGATGATCACTTTCTTGCGCGCCGTCGGAGGCGCCTCGTCCTCGCCCTCGTATGTCGAGTAGAGATACGGCGTGAACGCCTCGAATTCCGCGCCGCAGGTATCCACTGATTTGAAAACTGGCGTCACTCCCGCATCGCGCCGCGCCGACGCCACCGCGGCCTCGTCGATCCCGCGCAGATCCGCGATCCGCCGATCGGAAAATCCCATCGGCTTGAATTCCCGGAAGTACGCCGCGCCGAGCGGTTCGCGCGCGACGCGCTTTTCCTCCGCCACCAGCTCCGCGACGGCGTCGATAAACCACGGATCGATCTTGCTGAGCTCGTAAACTTCCCCGCGCGTGATTCCGAGCCGGAGCGCGTCCGCCAAATGGTACAATCGATGGCTGCTCGCGGTCGCAACTTGCGCGCGAATTTCTGCAGCCGCATTCGCGCTCGGAGGCTCTGAGAGCCCGCTCTCCAGCCCATGCGAGCCTATCTCCAGCGAGCGCAGCGCCTTTTGCAGCGACTCCTTGAAGGTCCGCCCAATCGCCATCGCCTCGCCGACCGACTTCATTTGCGGCCCCAGCTCGTCGGCCGTGCCGCGAAACTTCTCGAACGTGAAGCGCGGAATCTTGGTGACCACGTAGTCGATCGTCGGCTCGAAGCACGACGGCGTCATGCGCGTGATGTCGTTGGGAATCTCGTCGAGCCGGTAGCCCACCGCCAGCCGCGCCGCGATCTTGGCGATTGGAAATCCCGTCGCCTTCGACGCCAGCGCCGAGCTCCGCGACACGCGTGGATTCATCTCGATCACCACCATCCGTCCCGTCGCCGGCTCGATCGCAAACTGGATGTTCGATCCGCCCGTGTCGACGCCGATTTCGCGGATGATCCGGATCGCCGCGTCGCGCATGATCTGGTATTCCTTGTCGGTCAGCGTCTGCGCGGGCGCGACGGTTATCGAATCGCCCGTATGCACGCCCATCGGATCCAGGTTTTCGATCGAGCAGATGATCACGACGTTGTCCGCCGTATCGCGCATCACCTCGAGCTCGAACTCCTTCCATCCTTCGACCGATTGCTCGATCAGCACTTCGTGGCTCGGCGATTGCTCTAACCCGTACGCGACCTTCGCGCGGTAGTCGCCGAGTTCGCGCGCTATTGAGCCGCCCGTTCCGCCCAGCGTGCGCGACGGCCGGATGATCACCGGCAAGCCCAACTCGCCGAGCACCCGCTCGGCGTCCGCCGCCGAACGCGCAATCGCGGAACGCGGCACTTCGAGCCCGATTTTCAACATCGCCTGCTTGAACAGGTCGCGATCTTCGGCCTTCTTGATCGCTTCGAGCTTCGCGCCGATAAGTTCGCACTTGAATCGATCGAGTACGCCCGCCTCCGCGAGCTCAATCGCAAGGTTCAACGCGGTCTGCCCGCCGACCGTCGGCAGCAGAGCGTCCGGACGCTCGCGCTCGATAATCTTGGTCAGCACCGCGAGCGTCATCGGCTCGATATATGTGCGATCCGCCAATTCCGGATCGGTCATTATCGTCGCCGGATTCGAATTGACGAGAATCAGCCGCAGCCCTTCCTCGCGCAAAGCCTTGACCGCCTGCGTGCCCGAGTAATCAAACTCGCACGCCTGCCCGATAACGATCGGTCCGGAGCCGATCAGCAACACCGATTTCAGATCTTTACGAAGCGGCAATTTGTGAATCCCGACTCATTGAATTTATGTTCGCGCCGATGCCTCGGCCGCGATGATTCGCTCAAGCGCTTCCGCGCCGTAACGCGGAAACGTTTCAACCAGTTTCCGAAATCGCGCGAATAGGTAGCCCGAATCGTGCGGCCCCGGCGACGCCTCCGGATGGTACTGGACGGAAAAAAACGGCACCCCGGTTCCCTGCAGTCCTTCGACGGTGTTGTCGTTCAAATTCAGATGCGAAAGTATCGCGCGTCCCTTCAACGACTCGTCGTTGACCGCGAAGCCGTGGTTCTGCGACGTGATCTCGACGCGCCGCGTCCGCAGATCCATCACCGGATGATTCGCGCCATGATGGCCGAAATCCAGCTTGTAGGTCTTGCCGCCCAGCGCCAATCCCAGCAACTGATGCCCCAGACAAATGCCGAACACCGGCTTCTTGCCCAAAACGCCCGCGATGGCTCTGTAAGCGTACGGCAGCGCCGCGGGATCGCCGGGACCGTTCGACAGAAAAACCCCGTCGGGGTTGTGCGCGAGTATCTGTTCCGCGCTCGACGTTGCGGGGATCACCTTGACGCGAAAGCCGGTCGCGACCAGCCGCCGTAGAATGTTCAGCTTGATTCCATAGTCGAGCGCGACAATCGTGGGCGCGTCGCGCGTCGCGTCATGACTCACGCGAACGTGGCCGCTGCCCAATTTCCAGTCGCCGAAATCCCAATCGTAAGCTTCGGCGGAGGTAACCTCTTTGACGAGATCGCGGCCGATTAATCCCGGCGACGCCTTGGCCTTGCGCACCAGCGAATCAGGATTGAGATCGACGCTCGAGATCACCGCTTCCTGCGCGCCGCGCGTCCGCAGATGGCGCACCAGCGCGCGCGTGTCGATGCCCTCGATACCGACCACGCCGGCCTCTTCCAGGTACTTTCCCAGCGGCATCTCCGAGCGCCAGTTCGACGGCCGCTCCCAGTATTCCTTGACGATAAAACCCTCGACGTACACGCGCCGCGATTCCGCGTCCTCGGCGTTGATTCCGACGTTGCCGATCTCCGGATAAGTCATGCAGACCAGCTGGCCCCGGTACGACGGGTCGGTCAGCACCTCCTGGTAGCCGGTCATCGCGGTGTTGAATACCGCCTCGCCCACGGCCTCGCCCACCGCGCCGAATGCGCGTCCGCGGAAAATTCGCCCGTCGGCCAGCGCCAGTATCGCTTCGCGCCCTTTGCTCATCGATCCGCTACGCCTTTCTCCCGTCGTAAACGATTTCACCCGCGACAATAGTCAGCACCGCCCTGCCCTTCAGCCGCATCCCTGCGAACGGAGTATTGCGGCTCTTTGACAAGAATCTTTCCGACGCAACGGTCCATTCGAGATTCGGATCGATCACCGTGATGTCCGCGACCGCGCCCTCCGCAAGGGTGCCAGCCTCGAGCCGGAGCAGCGCCGCCGGATTGACCGACATCATTTGAACCAGCCGCGCCGGCTCAATCAACGATCGATGCACCAACTGAAGCGCGAGCCCGAGCGCGGTCTCGAGGCCGACGACTCCATTCGCCGCATGAGCGAATTCCTCCGCGCTGTCGTGGTCAAGCTGCGGCGCCGGATGTCCCGGACCGAAATAAGCGCCGAGTTGCTCCATCCGCTTCGACTTCGGATCGTGCGGCGCGTGGTCGGTCGCGATCATGTCGATAGTGCCGTCGCGAATCGCGGCGAGCAGGTCCTCGACATCGCCGTGGCTTCGCAGGGGAGGATTCATCTTCGCGTTCGTTCCCCAGATCATCGCAGCACTTTCGTCCAAAGTGAAATGATGCGGCGTCACCTCGCAAGTAACCTGCGCTCCATGCCGGCGCGCCGCGCGAACGAATTCGAGTGATTCGGCGGTGGACACGTGGCACACGTGAACCGCCCCGCCTGAGCCAATCGCGAGCGCGAGATCGCGGCGCACGCGTCGGGATTCCGCAGAATCCGGATAGCCGCTGACGCCCAGATGCTTCGCCGCCGCGCCAGCATTCAACGCTCCCTCGCACGACAGCGCGCGATCCTCTTCATGCAGCGCGACCGCGTAGCCGAGCCGCCTGGTTTCATCCAACGCGCGCGACAGAACCATCGCGTCGTCGATTGGAATCCCGTCGTCAGAGAACAATCGCGCGCCAGCTTTAAGCATCGCGGCGAAATCCACCGGCTCGATCCCGCGGAGCCCCTGCGTGACCGCCGAGACCGGCACGAGCCGCGCCGAGTGAGCCTCGCGGGCGCGCTCGAGCATGTAGCGCGTCGTCGCGGGATTGTCGTTGACCGGAGACGTGTTCGCCATCGCCGCCACGGTCGTGAAACCGCCGGCCGCAGCGGCACGCAATCCGGTCGAGATAGTTTCTTTTTCGGGAAACCCGGGGTCGCGCAAATGTACGTGCGGATCGATCAGTCCGGGCACGATCCAGCATCCACTTGCGTCGACTAAACTCGCGTCGTGCGAATTTGCTGCGGTCCCGGCCGGTTCTACAGCCGCGATCTTGCCGTCCCGCACGAGCAAGTCGTACTCGCCGTCGAGTCCGCCCGCGGGATCGATCAGCCGCCCTCCTCTAAGCAAGATTGAGTTCAATGCGCCGCCTCGGGTTCCTTTAGCGGTTCGACCATTGAATAGATCGTTACGCGATCGTGCGATTTGATCTTCGGATCCGTGCTCGCAGACGCGAGGCGCACCTGCACGCGCTCGGTGCGCGAGGTCGGGATGTTCTTGCCGACGTAGTTTGGGCGGATCGGAACGGCACGATGCCCGCGATCGATCAACACCGCCAGTTTGACCTCCGCCGGACGCCCGCGCTGCCAGATCGTGGCCATCGCGCGTTGCACGGTCCAGCCGCTGTTAATCACGTCGTCGACCAGGATTATCGTGCGGTCTTCGACGTTGAAATTCTCGGCGCCATCGATCGGATGCAACGCGTCTGCCGGTTTGTAAACGTCGAGCGCCGCGCACGGCGGAAAGACTTTCGTCTTCGATCGGATCAGGTCGCGGAGCCGAAGCGCGAGCATCGCGCCGCGGCTGACGACCCCGACAATCGACACGCCCGGCATGTCGTGAACGTCGGCAATCACCTGGTCGGCGAGCGATTCGATCGCGCGCACGACCTCCTCTTCGTTCATGACTTCGCGCTGAGGGCCGCGCTTGTAGGGTTCGTAGCCGCCTTCCTCGGCCTGTTTGACGCTGTCGAAGACGGCCAGCGAGCCTTCTTCGATCCACTGGCGGACATAGCCTTGCAGGTTTTCGTCGAAGCGATAGTAGCGATGCGAGCGCGCGTGACCGACGTATTCAATCTTCAGGTCGCGCTCGCAGAACCCGCATTTCAGCGCGAGTATAGAGGTGTCGATGCTGCGACCGAGCGTGAAGCGCGGCGCCAGGTAGGCGCCTTCGAATCGCGTGATGCAGTTCGGATTCGAGCATCGCGGCGGCGGCTCGGCCTTGAAGCGAATCGGCTCGATCGTCGCGCGCGGGCTGGTGGTTGCAGCGGCCGCTCTCTCCATCAGCCACGCGATCAGCGCCATCCGGACCGGCACGCCGGCGGCCGCCTGCTCGAAGTAAACCGCACGCGGGTCCGCGTCTAGCTCGTACGCCAACTCGCTGGTGCGCGGCAGCGGATGCATCACGACGGCTTCATGCGTGCGGCTGGTGCGAAGCGCGCGCGCGTCGAAGCGGACGTACTCTGAAGCGCCGGCTTCCTTTCCGGACATGCGTTCCTTCTGCAGGCGCGTGACGTAAAATGCGTCGAGGGAGGCAGGAGCCTCGGCCATGGGAATTTTTCGAAGCGCCTCGTCGCCGGTGAAAAGCGCCATCTGATGCGGCGCGCTGGGCGTCAGATACAGCGCGTCGAGGCCGCCCGCCAGTGACTTGAGTTCATCCATCGTGACAGTCGAGAAGCTGTAGTGACGCTCGGCGGCAAGCCGCTCGAGGACGTAGTCGGGAACGTCCATGCCGCTGGTCGGCACGGCGACGATGTTCGCGCCGAAACGCGCGAGCGCGTAGATGAGCGAGTGAACGGTGCGGCCAAACTTCAAGTCGCCGCATAGCGCGACGGTGAGTCCCTTCAGGTGACCCTTTTTTTTGCGCAGGATGTAGAGATCGCAAAGCGTCTGCGTGGGATGCTCGCGGCTGCCGTCGCCCGCATTCAGCACCGGGCACGGCGAGTACTCCGCCGCGACGTCGCGCGGCGCCGTCATGCGGATGGCGCAGCACGATCAGGTCGGCATAGCCGGCGACGACGCGCACCGTATCGGCGAGGCTCTCGCCCTTGGCCGCCGAGCTGGCCTGCATATCGGCTGAGCTGATCACGGCGCCGCCGAGGCGATGCATCGACGACTCGAAGCTGAGCCGCGTGCGCGTCGAGGGCTCGTAAAAGAGCGTCGCCATGATCAATCCGGCGGCGGTGGTGATTTGCTCGCCGCGCTCGAGCTGGGCGGCGAAACCGTCGGCGAGCGCAAACACGCGTTCGATGTCCGAGGTCTCGAGATCCTCGATCGAAACGACGTCAAATTTTGCCAGCCGTGTCACTGTATCGTTCGTCGCGCATCGAGCGCGGGCGTTCGACCTCATTTTGCGTTTGAGTTGCCAATGACGACCGCGTCCGCGCCGTCTATTTCAGTGAGCCGCACGTAAACGCGCTGGCCATGCGGAGCCTGGATGTTCTTGCCCACGTAGTCGGCGCGAATCGGAATCTCACGCTGTCCGCGATCGACCAGCACCGCGAGCTGGACCGATTCCGCGCGGCCCAAATCGGAGATCGCGTCGAGCGCGGCGCGCACGGTTCGCCCGGTGTAGAGCACGTCGTCGACCAGCACGACGCGCTTGGCGTCGAGCGAAAACGGAATGTCGCGGCCGAGCAGCCGGGGATCGCCGGGGAAGCCCTTGCCGTCGTCGCGATAAGACGAGATGTCGAGCGTGCCGACCGGGACTTCGCGTTTGCCGTTGGCGCGCAGCTCGTCGGCGATCCGTTCGGCGAGCGTGGCGCCGCGGCGGACGATTCCGACCAGCACGACGTTGTCGGCGCCGCCGTTGCGCTCTGCGATTTCCATCGCGATTCGCTTGAGCGAGCGGCCGACCTGTGCGGCGTCGAGCGCGACGTTGGGCGCGGCGCTCATCGCGAGGCCCAAAAAAAATCCCGGCTGCAAAAACAGCCGGGTCCGGAAATATACACTTTCATTGTCGTTCCTTTTCGCTATCTCAGTAGCGGATTAAAGGGTCACTAGAATTTATGATCGCAAAAGATGTGCGTCAACCCCGCGCGCGACGCGGGCGAGGGCACTATTGCGATTTCTCGAATGCTTCTTCCATTGCGGCGGTTTCTAGCGATAGGCCGCGCGTTTCGGGGAGGAGGAGTGCGACAATGATCGCGTTGGGGATTGCGAGCAGGCTCAGGTAGCCAACTACGATCGACAGGCCGCCGAGGCGCGTGGCGAAGACCGCGATCAAGGTCTGGGCGGAGATTGCGGCGGCCGCGGCCATCAGTGCGAACCATCCCATCATCGCGCCGCGGATCGCGGTTGGAAAGAGTTCGGTCGCCAGCGAATTGCCACCCACCTGTCCCGCGCTCAGGCCCGCGGTGAAACAGCAATAGGTGACGCCGATCCATAGCCAGGCGAGGCCCAAATGCGCCGGCGGGCCCCAGTAGAAGGCGAGCGCGCCGAGACCGGTCATAAAACCCGCGACGAAGATCGTGGGGATGCGGCCGTAACGCTCGCAACCTCGCGCGGCGAGCGGAAAGCCGAGCATCCCGACGCCGCCTCCTATCAGCATCATGGCGCTGGCGGCGCCCGGCGCCAGCCTCACGACCGAGACGAGGTGGAAATACGACCAACTGCTGGCCGCGACGGCCGTGATGTTGGCGAGCAACGAACAGACGAGGACCGCGATCGCGCGGCGTCGATAGAGCCTTCTGAACGCGTCGAAGAAGCTGCTGGCTGAAGTCGTGCCGCTTGCTGCGGCGCGTTGCCAGCGGCCGCTCTCCGGGATGACCCTGGCCGCCCTGCGCAGCGCGGCGACTCCCATCGCCGACGCTATCACCAGCATCCATCGCCACGAGTGATGACTCGCCACCAACGGCATCGCGATCAGGCATAGCCCGCCGCCGAGACCCGCCCCGAGCCCGCCCCAGCTTTGCCCTCGCGCGCGCTCCTCGATCGCGAGTTCTTCGGCGAGTATCACGATACAGCCGGAGACCGTCGCGCCGATGAAGGCGTAGAGCGCGATCTCGCTGAGCGCAAAAGCAACGATGTTGGTCGAGACCGCGGCGGCCAGAGCGCTAACGGCGATGCCGGCCATGCATATCAGGAGCATCCGGCGGCGTCCGAGCCGATCGATCATCCGCGAGAGGCCGAGCGCGCCGAGCGCCGACAGCGAGATCCATGCGAACAGGCCGGCGATTCCCGATTCGCCAAGGTGGAAGCTCTTCGCGATCCAGGGTGCGCCGATGCCGTTGATCGACATCGTGAAGCCTTCGAAGGCGAGCACGGTCGCGATCGAGCGGCCCAGGCGGTAAATTCCCGGCGCAGGCTCGTTCTCACCGATCCCACTCGAAGGTTCGGCGACGACTGCGGCCGAAATCGCGTCAGGCCGGGGAGTAGCAGCAGCCATCGTCGCTCCTTGCGCTTAGGCGACGCGGCGGGCCGCGCCGTGCATGTTACAGGTCATTTTCCTCCACTTCCTCCACACAGAACTCTCCCCGAAACTGACACCGCTTCCATCGATACACTACAAGTGACGTGTTACCGGAGGAACACGATTCGGTTAATTTGGCGTCGCGCACCGCATGATGGTGCGCGTCTAGATAAGGAGCTGGGAGATCACGCGCCGCGTTTGCGTTCGAGTTTTCGCAGGCGCTGATCCTGGTCGCGGGTTTGAACGGTGATGCGATCGTCGAAGCGGTCGAACTTGCGGGCGAGATTGGCCAACGATTTGCTGGTTTGCTTGAGTTCGGCGCCGAGCTTCTTTGCCGCTATCTCTGCCGATGCCGCGATTTCGCGTTTGAGAATTTTCGTCGTCTCGCCGCCCGAAGCTACCGCATCCTGGCCCGTGGACGCTACGGCGCGGGCGGCTTCTTCGCGGAACTCGAGCGCGCGCGCGGCGAAGTCTCCGCGAAGTCCTTTCTCGGCGGCGACCAGCTCGTCGCGGAACTCGATTCGCGCCTTGCCGAGCGCCTCGCCGAGCCGCACGATCTCGGCGCCGAGGTCGTCGCGCGTGCCGACGATACCGCGCCGATTCTCGGCGATCTGCTCGGACAGGAAGCGAATTTGGCCGCCAACTTCCGCGAACTGGCCGAAGATCTCGTCGCGCAGAGTGTCCATGCGCCCGCCGAAACCCGAGACCGCCTCGACCACAAGATCGAATCGCGCCCCGAGCTCCTCGAGGATCGCGCCAATCCGGTTCACCGCTTCGTCCGCCACCTGATGCTCCCTTCGAACTAGTGCACGATCATGCCCATCCGATCCCATCTGATGTACTCGAACCACAGGAGCAGTTCGCTCAGCGTGGAGGCGCCTTCCGCTTTCTCGTCATTCCAGGGCAGGTAGATGATGGTGGCGCGTCCTTCGACGTCGTTCAGTTCGACGAAGCCCCAGAAGCGGCTGTCGTAGCTGCGATCGCGATTATCGCCCATCATGAACAGCTTGCCGGGCGGGACCGTCACGGGTCCGAAGTTGTCGCGCGGCGAGACCGGAGATCGATCCTGCATCGCGACCTCGCGATGCGCGTGCGGGTCGTCCATCGGCGAACCGTTGAGCCACACGACGCCGTTCTTCACCGCGATCGTGTCGCCGGCGATGCCGATTACGCGCTTGATGAAATCCTTGGTGCGATCGGGCGGAAAGACGAAGACCACGACGTCGCCGCGATGCACCGGCTCGGCATGAAAGACGTATTTGCCGAGCGGGAGACCGGGAATCTCGAGCCCGAAAATCGAGTCGGGCATCCGCAGCCCGTAAATGATCTTGTTGACGAGAATATGGTCGCCGATGAGCAGCGTCGGCTCCATCGAGCCCGACGGAATCTTGTACGCCTGTACGAAAAATGTGCGGATGAAAATTGCGAGCACGAGCGCGACCAACATCGCTTCGCCGTATTCGCGCGCGACGGACTTTTGCGCGGGCGCGGCGGTCTCGCGAGGGTTCGGCGGCTGTATTTTGGAAATGTTGCGTGCTGGTTCTGCCACGGTTGCCCTACTCCCCGACCTTGAGCAGGGCCAGGAAAGCCTCTTGCGGAATCTCGACGCGCCCGACCTGTTTCATCCGCTTCTTGCCTTCCTTTTGCTTCTCGAGCAGCTTGCGTTTTCGCGTGATATCGCCGCCGTAACACTTGGCGGTGACGTTCTTGCGCAGCGCTTTGACGGATTCGCGCGCGATAATCTTGGCGCCGATCGCCGCTTGAATCGCGACTTCGAACATCTGGCGCGGGATCAGCTCGCGCATCTTTTCGCACAACGCTCGGCCCCGTTCATAAGCCTTGTCGCGATGCACGATAATCGAAAGCGCGTCCACCACCTCGCCGTTGATCCGAATATCTAATTTAACCAGAGGGCCGACCCGGAAGTCCAGAAACTCGTAGTCCAGCGACGCGTAGCCGCGGCTCACCGATTTCAAGCGATCGTAAAAGTCGAAGACGATTTCGGCCAGCGGCAGCTCGTAGTGCAGGATGACGCGCTTCTCGCCGAGGAAGCGCAAATCGCGCTGGATGCCGCGGCGATCCTCGCACAGCTTCATCACGGCGCCGAGATACTCCTCGGGCATGTGGATAGAAGTGAGGATGAAGGGCTCCTCGATGGCCTCGATCGCGTTCTCGTCGGGCAGATGCGCGGGATTGTCCACCGTCGTCAGCTCGCCCGAAACGGTGCGCACCTGGTAGGCGACGGTCGGCGCGGTCACGATCAGGTTGATGCCGAATTCGCGCTCGAGCCGCTCCTGCGCGATTTCCATGTGCAGCAGGCCGAGGAAACCGGCGCGGAAACCGAAGCCGAGCGCCTGCGAGGTCTCGGGCTCGCAGATGAGGCTGGCGTCGTTGAGGCGGAGCTTTTCGATCGCGTCGCGGAGCGCACCGTACTGATTCGCCTCGGTCGGATAAAGGCCCGCGAAGACCATCGGCTTCAATTCCTTGAAGCCCGGCAGCGGCGCAACCGCGGGATTGTCCGCGTCAGTAATTGTGTCGCCGACGCGCATGTCGGCGACAGTCTTGATATTCGCCACGACGAAGCCGACTTCGCCGGGGCCGAGCGTTTCCGCCCGCCGCTCGTGCGGCGTGAAATGCCCCAGGCGCATCACCTCGCCGAGCTTGTCGGTGCCCATCAGGCGAACTTTCATGCCGCCGCGCAGCTCGCCGCCGAAGACGCGGACCAGGCCGATCACGCCCTCGTACACGTCGTACCAACTGTCGAAGATGAGCGCGCGGACGGCGTCCTCGCCGGTGGGCTTGGGCGCCGGGATTCGCGCGACGATCGCTTCGAGCACGTCGTCGATGCCGACGCCTTCCTTGGCGCTCGTCAGAATCGCGTCGGAGGCGTCGAGCCCGATGATTTCCTCGATTTGCTGACGGGTGCGCTCGATGTCGGCGCCGGGCAGATCGATTTTGTTGATCACCGGAATAATTTCGAGGCCGTGATCGAGCGCGAGATAGACGTTGGCGAGCGTCTGCGCCTCGACGCCCTGGCTCGCATCGACGACCAGCAACGCACCCTCGCACGCGGCCAGGCTGCGCGAGACTTCGTAGGCGAAATCGACGTGGCCGGGAGTGTCGATCAGGTTGAGCACGTAGCCCTTCCCACCTTTGGCCGTGTAGTTGAGGCGCACCGAGCGCGCTTTGATCGTGATGCCGCGCTCGCGCTCGAGGTCCATCGAGTCGAGGAACTGATCCTTCGACTCGCGCATCGTGAGCGCACCGGTGCGCTCGAGGATTCGATCGGCGAGCGTGGACTTGCCGTGATCGATATGCGCGATGATCGAAAAATTGCGAATCGAGGCGGCGTCGGTCATTTCAACTCGAGCGGGAGCGTTGCTGCTTGAAATATTTGAAGGTCTCTTCGAGTCCGTCCGCGAGCTTTTTTTTAGGACTCCACCCGAGCTCTTTTTCCGCGAGCGCCGGCGATATGACCGAGCGCTTTTGTTCGCCGGGACGGGCAGCCGCGTACTCCGCCTTGGTCGGAAAATCCGCGATTGCGGCGAGCGTGGAATAGAGGTCGTTGACGTTGGTCTCGATGCCGGTGCCGATGTTAATCGCGATTCCCGACGCACTCGATTTCGAGGCCGCGACCACGGCCCGCACCACGTCGCCGACGTAAACGTAGTCGCGTGTCTGCGTGCCGTCGCCGTAAATCGTCACCGGCTGGCCTTCGAGGATCTTTCCGCAGAAGATCGCAATGACTCCGGCTTCGCCGTGCGGATCCTGGCGCGGGCCGTAGACGTTGCCGAACCGCAGCGCCAGGTAATCGATCCCGTACTCGACCTTGTAGAAAAACAGATAGGCTTCGGTCGCCGCCTTGGCGACACCGTACGGACTCACCGGGCGTTTCGGGTGTTCCTCGGTGCACGGGAACACGTCCTGCTCGCCGTAAATCGCGCCGCCGCTCGAAGAAAAGACCACGCGCTTGAGGCCGTGCTTGCGCGCCGATTCGATCAGGTTGAGAAATCCGACCAGGTTGATTTGCGCGTCGAACGCGGGGTCGGCGACCGAACGCCGCACGTCCATCTGCGCCGCAAGATGGAAAATAATTTCGGGCCGCGCCTTTTCGACGGCCGCCGTGACCGCCGCGGCGTCGCGCAAATCGACTTGATACAGCGTCGCTTTCGGATTCACCTGGTGACGCTTGCCGGCGGAGAAATCGTCGAGCACCGAAACTTCACCCGCGCCGGACGCGACCAGCGCATCCACCGTGTGCGAGCCGATAAAGCCGGCGCCGCCGGTCACCATGATTCTCATAGAGGTGTCCTTGTCCTAAACGGGATGGCGTCCGACCGAGTAGTATCGCAGCTCGAGCGCCTTCATCAGATCAGGATCATACAGGTTCCGGCCGTCGAATATCACCGGCTCTTTCAGGTCGGCCTTGATGCGCTGAAAGTTGGGATGCCGGAACTCGTTCCATTCGGTCAGGATCAGCAGCGCGTCGGCATCCTTGAGGGCCTCATAGTTGGTCTTGTGGTACGTGACGCGATCGCCAAAAATCTTGCGCGCGTTTTCGAGCGCCTCGGGATCGTGGACGCGGCACTTCGCGCCGGCCTGGAGCAGCTCCTCGATGACGACCAGCGCGGGCGCTTCGCGCATGTCGTCGGTGCGCGGCTTGAAGGCCAGCCCCCAGATCGCAAACGTGCGACCGCTCAGATTTTGCCCGAAATGCTGCTTCACGCGCGAGGGAATCAACCGCTTCTGCCGGGAATTCACCGACTCGGCCGCGCGTAGCAGCGCGAAATCGAGATTGTGCTCGCTGGCGGTATGAATCATCGCCTGCACGTCCTTCGGAAAACATGAACCGCCGTAGCCGACGCCCGGAAACAGGAACGACGAGCCGATGCGCTTGTCGGTGCCGAGTCCGCGACGCACCGCGTTGATGTCGGCGCCCACCGCGTCGCACAGATTCGCCATCTCGTTGATGAACGAGATGCGCATCGCGAGCATCGCGTTGGACGCATACTTGGTCAGTTCGGCCGAGCGCGGATCCATAATGAGGATTGGATTGTCGGTGCGCACGAACGGGTTGTGAATCTCCTTGAGGATGGCGGTCGCCTGTTCGCTCAGGCTGCCGATCACGACCCGGTCCGGCCGCATGAAATCTTCGATCGCCGAGCCTTCCTTGAGAAACTCCGGGACCGAGCAGACGTCCACGCGATGCTTGGCGACGCGGCCGGCGATTTCCCGCACCCGATCGTTGGTGCCAACTGGCACCGTGCTCTTGATCACAAGGATGTGATAGCCGGTTACCGCCTTCGCGACGTCCTCGGCGGCCTGGAAAATCGCACTCAAGTCCGCCGCGCCCGACGCGCTCATCGGAGTGCCGACCGCAATGTACGAAACCATCGATTGTTTGATCGCGTCGGCGATGTCGGTGGTGAAGTGCAGCCGGCCTTCCTTGAGGTTGCGGCGGACCAGTTCTTCGAGTCCCGGCTCATAGATGGGAATCTTGCCTTCGCAAAGCTGGGCGATTCGCTCCTGGTCGATGTCAACGCAGAATACTTCGTTGCCGCTCTCGGCGTAGCAGGTGCCGCTCACCAGTCCGACGTATCCGCTGCCGACGACTGCGATGTTCATTAATGTCCTCTAGAACTCTTCCCTGATTACGTAGATCGGCTTTCCCTGCGATTCGTGATAGGTCCGCGCGAGCATTTCGCCAAGCAGTCCAATACTCACAAACTGTACTCCGACGACTACTAACAAGACCGCCAACAATAGCGCGGGTCGATTACCCAGTTCGTAACCAAGTAGTATTTTCTCCGACACCAGTATGAAGGTCCATAGACTGCCAAGTCCGCCGAGCACGATTCCGATCAAGCCGAACACTTGAATCGGCGCGGTGGAATAGCCGGAAAGAAATTTGACCGTGATAAGATCGAGCAACGTGCGCACGATGCGCCAGAGCCCGTACTTCGAAATCCCCGCGCGCCGCGGCCGGAATCCGATCTCGACTTCCGCGATTCGGGCACCCTGCTCCGCCGCGATCGCCGGGACGAATCGATGCATCTCGCCGTAGAGCTGCAGACTGCGCGCGAGGTCGCGCCGGTAGGCCTTGAAGGTGCAGCCGTAGTCGTGAAGTTTGACGCCGGTCATCGCCGAAATCAGCGAATTTGCTGCCATTGACGGCAATCTGCGGGTAAACCGCTCCTCCTGCCACCGCTCCGTGCGCCAGCCGCTGGCCAAATCGTAACCCTCGTCGAGCTTGGCCAACAGCCGCGGAATATCGGCGGGATCATTTTGTCCGTCGCCGTCCATCGCGATTATCACGTCGCCGGTGGCATGCGAAAAGCCGCACGCCAGCGCGGCCGTCTGTCCCGAGTTGCGGGCCAGCGAGATCGCGCGCACATTCGGGTCGGCGGATTTGAGCTGACGCAGCGCCTCGATGCTTCCGTCGGTACTGCCGTCGTCCACGAATATCAGTTCGTAGGCGCGGCCAAGAGCCTGCATCACGCGGCTCAACTCTGCATGCAACGGGGCGAGGTTATCCCGCTCGTTGAAGAGCGGAATGACTACTGAGTAGTCCATCTCGAATGATGAGAGTCTATTAAGTTGATAAACTCCCGATAGCGATTGTCTATCTCTTCCCAGCTCAGATCTAATAGCCTCTCCAGCGAGAAGCGCTCGACTACGAACGAGGCCATCACGCTGCCGTATACGACCGCCGTGCGCAGCGAGGATTCGGTCACGCGCCCGTGCCGCGCGAGAAATCCCATCATGGCGCCGGCAAACGTATCGCCCGCACCGGTCGGATCGACGACCTCTTCCAGCGGATAGGCAGGCACCGCGAACATTCCTTCGTCGCTGAACTGAAGCACGCCATATTCGCCGCGCTTGATCAGAACGGTGCTCGGCCCCATCTTCAGGATCGCGCGCCCCGCCTTCACCAGGTTGTGCTCGCCGGTGAGCACGCGCGCCTCGCTGTCGCTGCAAAGCAGTACCTGGATTTGCTCCAGCACTTTCGCGAGGCCTGGTCGCGTGTTCGCGATCCAATAGTCATAGAGATCGGCCACGACAACTTTGGGACTGTGGACCTGGTCCAGCACGTGTTCCTGGAGGGTTGGATCGTTCGGCGCGAGGTACAGGTAGTCCGCGCGGCATTGGTCGGGCAGCAATTCAGGCGTGAAGTTTTCCAGCACGTTGAGCGAAAGCGCGACGGTATCGCGCACGTTCATGTCTTCGTGATAGCGGCCGTGCCATCGCGTGGTCTTCCCCTCGCGTTTCGCGACTCCACGCACGTCGATATTTCGATCCGTGAACAGCCGCAAATCCTCAGCCTTGAAATCCGTCCCGACCACCGCGACGACGCTGACCGGCGAAAAAAATCTGGCGGCTATCGCGAAGTAGCTAGCGCCGCCGCCGAGCACTTCCTCGACTTTGCCGTTGGGCGTTTCAACGGTGTCGTAGGCTAGAAATCCGACTACAACGATACTCATCTATTGCACCAGCACTCCCAAAATTTCGGTGGCTCTAGAGATACTTGCCCACCAGCGGACGCAAGTCGTCGATCAGGCGCTGCGGAATTGCGGCGCGATCGGTGATGATCGTGTTCTTGAGCGCATCCTGGCACGAGCAAGTCCGCGGTCGATTGCCGAGCGTATGCGCGAGCGCCGACACCGCGCTCTGCGCCTTGTCCACGTTCAGTTTCATCACGCGCAGAATCTCGCCGATATCCACCGCCGCGACCGACTCGTGCCAGCAATCGTAGTCCGTCACCAGCACCAGCGCCGCGTAACACATCTCCGCCTCGCGCGCGAGCCGCGCTTCCTGCATCGCGGTCATGCTGATCACGCTCGCGCCGAAGCTGCGGTAGAGATTCGACTCGGCGCGCGTCGAGAATTGCGGACCTTCCATGCAGAGATAAGTTCCGCCGTCGTGAATCACAGAGCCGCCGGCTCGAGTCGCCTTGGCCAGGTCGTTCGCGAGATTTGCGCACACCGGATCGGCCAGCGATACGTGCACCACCAGGCCGTCGCCGAAGAATGTCTCGGGGCGCTTGAACGTCCGATCGATAAACTGGTTCGGGACCACCAACTCGCCCGGATGAATCTCCTCTTTCAAGCTGCCCGCCGTCGAGACCGAGACCAGGTGAGTCACGCCGAGCTGCTTCATCCCGAAAACATTGGCGCGAAAATTTATCTCCGACGGCAATAGTCGATGGCCGCGGCCGTGTCGCGATAGAAATACGACCTCGATGTCCCCGATGCGGCCCTGGTAGAACGGATCCGACGGCCGGCCGAACGGCGTCTTGAGCTCCATCAGCTCGACCTTGTCCAGCCCCTTCAGCTGATAGAAGCCGCTGCCGCCGATCACTCCGAGTACGTTTTGTGACATTTTTTCTTTTTTGACTGGCGCTTTCAGGCCGGATTGTGCTGGTCGGCGTAGAGCTGGCCGCATGCCGCCGCAATATCGAGTCCCCGGCTCTCGCGGATTGTAGCGGTCAAACTACCGTTCTTGAGGATCGCTTGAAAGGCCTCGACGGCGGCGCGCGAGCTGGTCCGCAGCGGCGAATCTGGCAGCGGATTGTAAAAGATCAGGTTCACTTTGCCGCGCAACGGGCCGATCAACTTCACCAACCGCCGCGCGTCCGCGAGGGAATCGTTCACACCGGCGAGCATCACGTACTCGAAAGTGATCCGGCTGCGCCGTTTGATCGGCAGATTGCGGCACGCGTCGAGCAAAACCTCCAGCGGATAGCGCTTGTTGATCGGCGCGAGCCGGTCTCGAAGCTCGTTGGTCGTCGCATGCAGCGAGAGCGCCAGGTTAACCGGCGTTTCGCTCAGCAGCCGCTCCATCATCGGCACCAACCCGACGGTTGAGACGGTGATCCTTCGCGGCGAGATGCCCATCCCCCAATCGGAAGTCATGATCGCTAGCGTCCGTTTCAGCCGCGGGTAATTCGCGAGCGGCTCGCCCATCCCCATGAAGACAAAGTTCGTCAGCTCCTCGCCGGCGGCCAGCTCGCGTCGAGCGGCGAAGATTTGCGCCAGCATCTCGGAGCTCGTCATGTTGCGATGCAATCCCATCCGCGCCGTCGCGCAGAATTCGCACGCCATCGCGCATCCCACCTGGCTCGACATGCAAAGCGTGACGCGCTTTTCGGTGGGGATGATCACCGACTCGATTTCTTCACCGTCGTCGAGTCCGATGAGCAGCTTTCGGGTGCCGTCTAACGATCGCGAGACGAACGACGACACCGGATGCCCGATGGTGAAGTTCTGCTTCAGATAATTTCGCAGCGACGCGGGCAGATCGCGCATCTCGTCGAACGACTCTGCCCCGCGAGCGTGTACCCAATGCAGAATCTGGCGCGCACGATAGCCGCGTTCGCCCGCGCTCGCGACAAGTTGCTCGACTTCATCAAGCGTCAGGTCGCGGAAATCAGTGCTGGCAGGCGCCGGCTCGGCCAATGTCTGGCGATTCGCGTTCACGGCCCGTTTATTCTAATCGAAACGCCGCCGTGAAAGCAGGACGGGCTCTTTTAGGAGAGCAGTTCTCGGCTGGGAAAAAAGAAGGCGATTTCCTGCGCCGCCGTCTCGGGGGCGTCGGAACCGTGCGTGGCGTTCTGCTCGACGTCGATGCCGAAGTCCTTGCGAATCGTGCCGGCGTCGGCCTTTTTGGGATCGGTCGCGCCCATCAGCTGCCGCCACTTGGTGATCGCACTCTCGCCCTGCAACACCGCGATAACCACCGGGCCGGACGTCATATAGGCGCACAGGCCGCTGAAGAACGGCCGCGCTTTATGCACGTCGTAGAATTTCTCGGCGTCGGCGCGCGACAGATGAATCTTGCGCATCGCGACGATCGTCAGTCCCGATGCTTCGATTCGTTTTAGAATGTCGCCGGTGAGCCCGCGCCGGACAGCGTCGGGTTTGACGATTGCGAAAGTTCGTTCCATCGAATTAATGCTTGCCTTCGAGTACTGATTTCATCGTCGTGCCGAGGTCGGCCGGGCTCGACGCGACCGTGATGCCGGCCGCCTCGAGCGCCGCGATTTTATCCGCCGCGGTACCGCGTCCGCCCGAGATGATCGCGCCCGCATGCCCCATCCGCCGCCCTTTCGGCGCGGTCTGGCCGGCAATAAACGCGACCACCGGTTTCTTAAAGTATTGCTTTATGTATTCGGCGGCCTCTTCTTCCGCCGTTCCGCCGATTTCGCCAATCATGATGACCGCGCGCGTCTTCGGATCGTCGTTGAACAGCTTCAGCGCGTCGGTATGCGTGGTGCCGACGATCGGGTCGCCGCCGATTCCGATGCAACTCGACTGCCCGATTCCAATTTGCGTCAGCTGATACACCGCCTCGTAGGTGAGAGTGCCCGAGCGCGACACGACGCCGATATCGCCCGGCTTGTGGATGTATCCCGGCATGATGCCGATTTTGCACTCGCCCGGCGTGATGATTCCCGGACAGTTCGGGCCGATCAGCCGCGACTTGGCGCCCGCCATGTAGGCTTTCACCTTGACCATGTCGAGCACGGGCACGCCTTCGGTGATGCAGATGACGAGCTCGATGCCCGCGGCGACGGCCTCGAGCATCGCGTCGGCGGCGAACGCCGGCGGTACGTAGATCACAGTCACGTTGCAGCCGGTCGCTTTGCGCGCCTGCTCGACGGTGTTGAAAATCGGGATGCCCTCGAAGTCCGTGCCGCCCTTGCCCGGCACCACGCCGCCGACCATTTGCGTGCCGTACTCTCTGCACGCGCGCGTGTGGAGCTGTCCGACCGCGCCGGTGATTCCCTGCGTCAGCACGCGGGTGTTCTTGTCGACTAAAATGCTCATCTGAAAACTCTCAAGCTCCGATTTCTCTCACGATGCGCCGGGCGGCGTCGGCCATGTCGCTGGCGGCGATCACCTTGATGCCGGACTCGGCGAGGATTTTTTTGCCCTCGACGACGTTGGTGCCTTCCATCCTGACCACCAGCGGCACGTTGAGTTTCACTTGCTTGGCCGCCTCGACGACGCCTTGCGCCAGCACGTCGCATCGCATGATACCGCCAAAAATATTGATGAGCACGCCTTTGACGCGCTTGTCCGCGAGCAGGATGCGAAACGCCGCCGCGACCTTCTCGGTGCTGGCACCGCCGCCGACGTCGAGGAAGTTGGCCGGCTCGGCGCCGTAAATTTTCACGATGTCCATCGTCGCCATCGCGAGTCCGGCGCCGTTGACCATGCATCCGATGTTGCCGTCGAGATGCACGTAGCTGAGCTCGTACTTCGCCGCCTCGGTCTCGGCGGGATCTTCCTCGTTGGCGTCGCGCAGTTCGCGGATGTCCGGATGACGGAACAGTGCGTTGTCGTCGAATGACATTTTCGCGTCGAGGCAGATGACGCGCCCGTCTTTCGTCACCACCAGAGGATTGATCTCGATGAGCGACGCGTCGGTTTCTACAAATGCGCGGTAAAGCGCCGCGAGCAGCGTCACGAATTGGCCGACTTGCTTGTCCTTGAGGCCGAGCGCGAATGCGATCTTGCGCGCCTGGAAGCCCGACACGCCGAGCAACGGACTGATTTGCTCGGTGAGTATCTTTTCAGGAGTCTTCGAGGCGACTTCTTCGATATCCATGCCGCCCTCGGCGCTCGCGATCACGGAAACCGTTCCCGCTTTCCGATCGACGAGCATCCCGAGGTAAAGCTCGCGAGCGACTTCGCTCGCCTCCTCTATATAGACGCGGCGCACGACTCGTCCTTCGGGTCCTGTCTGATGCGTCACCAGCGGCTTGCCGAGCAGCTTGGCGGCGAAGTCGCGCACCTCGGACGCGACGGTCTGCAGCTTGACGCCGCCCGCCTTGCCGCGACCGCCCGCATGGATTTGCGCTTTGACGACAGCCTTCGGTTGGCCGAGCGCCGTGAACGCGGCGGCTGCCTCCTCGGGCGTGGTCGCGAATTGTCCCTTCGGAACCGGAACGCCGAAGCGCCCGAGAATCTGTTTGGCTTGATATTCGTGGATGTTCATTCAATTTCCTGCGGAGCGCTCATTTCATAATCCGGATCACTTCATGAAGAGATCGCGGAGCCACTTGATCGACGTCTGCCGGCCGACTGCGCCGATTGCTGTCGTGAGTGGAATTTCCTTGGGGCAGACCTCGACGCAATTCTGCGCGTTGCCGCAGTCTGCGACGCCGCCTTCCGACATCATCGCGTCGAGCCGCTCGTCGAGGTTCATCTTGCCGGTCGGATGCTGGCTCATCAGGTAAACCTGCCCGATCACGGCGGCGCCCATGAACTTCGAATGTGTATTAACTTGCGGGCACGCCTCGAGGCAGCATCCGCACGTCATGCATCGCGAGAACAGGTACGCGAACTCCTGTACCGCCGGCGCGATTCGCGGGCCTGCGCCGAGGTCGTACGTGCCGTCGATCGGAATCCACGCGTGCGCCTTCTTCAGCGCCTCGAACATTTTGGATCGATCGACCCACAAGTCGCGGATCACCGGGAACTTCGACATCGGCTCGATCGTCGCCGGCCCTTTGAGTCCCTCAGCAAGCTGCGAGCATCCCTGGCGGACGCGCCCGTTGATGACCATCGTGCACGAGCCGCAAACTTCCTCGAGACAGTTGGCGTCGAAGACCACTGGCGCGACGCGCTTGCCCTGGCGCGTCACCGGGTTGCGCCGAATCTCCATCAGCATCGAGATGACGTTGTGATGCGCCAGATACGGAATCTCGAACTCTTCGAAGTACGGCTCGGAGTTCGGCGTTTCCTGCCGCTTGATTCTGAGGACTTGCGTCTTGTCTGGCACTGGGATGCTCCTGCTCGACCTACGCCGCCTTCGGCTCGCTGACGGATTTATCGACGTCGTAGCGTCGCGGGCGCGGCTTGATGATGCTCACGTCAACCGGCTCCCAACTGAAGCGCGGACCGTCGGACGACCACGCGGCCATCGTGGTCTTCATGAAGTTCTCGTCGTCGCGCTCGGGGAACTCAGGCTTGTAGTGCGCGCCGCGCGATTCATTGCGATTGAGCGCGCCGAGCGTCATCGGCCGGGCGAGCTCGAGCATGTTCCACAGCTGGCGGACGAACAGCACTTCCTGGTTCGCCCACTTGCCCTTGTCGTTGAGCCCGATCCGGCCCCATCGCTCCTTGAACTCGAGCAACTTGTTGTCGGTCGCTTTGAGCTTGTCGTTGTGGCGCACGACGGTGACGTTCTCCGTCATGATGTCGCCCAGCTCGCGCCACAGCGCAAACGCATTCTCCGGACCGTCCAGTTTGAAAATTTTGTCGAACGATTCGCGTTGCAGTTTCAGCTCCTGATCGAAAATCGTCGAGCTGGCCGCGCTCTTGTGCGACTTGGCGTAGCCGATCATCGCCGGCTCCGCGATATTTCCGCCGTGCATGCACGACAGCAGCGAGTTGGCGCCAAGACGGTTGGCGCCGTGATATTGAAATTCGCACTCGCCCGCCGCGAACAACCCCGGCAGGTTGGTCTGCTGATGGTAATCGACCCACAGCCCGCCCATCGAGTAGTGCATCGCCGGAAAAATCTTCATCGGGACCTTGCGCGGATCCTGGCCGGCAAACTTCTCGTAGATTTCGAGCACGCCCGCGACCTTGCGATTGAGTTCCTCGGGATCGAGATGGCTGACGTCGAGGTAAACCAGCGGTTGGCCGTCGATGCCAAGCTTCATCTCGAACACGACCTTGTGAATCGCGCGGGTCGCGATATCGCGGGGCACCAGGTTGCCGTATGCCGGGTACATATCCTCGAGGAAGTACCAACACTCGCCGTCTCGATACGTCCACACGCGGCCGCCCTCGCCGCGAATCGACTCCGAGATGAGCCGAAACTTGTCCTCACCCTGCATCGCGGTCGGATGCACCTGGATGAACTCGCCGTTGGCGTAAGTCGCGCCGGCCTGGTAGCAGGCGCTGGCCGCCGAACCTGTATTCACCAGCGATTGCGTCGAGCGGCCGAACACAAGGCCGGGACCGCCGGTCGCGATCAGCGTCGTGTCGGCGGGAAACGCGCGCATCTCAAGCGAACGCGTGTCGATCGCGACGATCCCGCGGCAGTCGCCCGACTCGTCCTGCACGAGGCTCAGCATCTCCCAGCCTTCGAACTTGCGCACCAGGCCCGCGGCCTCGTAGCGGCGGACCTGCTCGTCCAACGCGTACAGGAGTTGCTGGCCGGTGGTCGCGCCCGCGAACGCTGTCCGATGATGCTTGGTGCCGCCGAAGCGGCGGAAGTCGAGCAGGCCTTCGGGCGTGCGATTGAACATCACGCCCATCCGATCGAACAGGTAGATGATGGCCGGCGCCGCCTCGCACATCGCCTTGACCGGCGGCTGATGCGCCAGGAAGTCGCCGCCGTAAATCGTGTCGTCAAAATGAATCATCGGCGAGTCGCCCTCGCCTTTCGTATTGACCGCGCCGTTGATTCCGCCTTGCGCGCACACCGAATGCGATCGTTTGACGGGCACGATCGAGAACAGATCGACTTGCTCGCCCTGTTCCGCGAGCTTCATGGCCGCGGTCAAACCTGCCAGCCCGCCGCCTACGATTATGTGATGCCCTGGCATTGGTTATTCTCCTCAGGCGGGTGCGCGAAACGCGATGAGAATCGTGACGCTGACAATAGTCAGCACGACGAACAGCGCAACGCACGCGCGGTTCACGAGCGTTTGTGCTCGCGCGCCGACCGCAATTCCCCAGGTGATCGTGAACGTAAAAATTCCGTTGGTCAGATGATAGACGCAGGCGATCGTGCCGATGAGGTAGGTGGCGAGAATCAGCGGATTCATCATGAACTCATGCATCCGCATGTAATCAGTCTCGACTCCGGTGGCGTAGAAGTACGCGCGCGTCGAGAGGACGTGAAAGCCGATGAACAGGAACGCGAGTATCCCGGTGATGCGCTGCAAGGTGTACTGGTAGTTGCGCTCGAACGGGTAGTCGTTGGGCTGCGCGCTGAGCGTGATGACGACTCCGTAAATCGCGTGGTAGAGAATCGGGATCCACAACACCAGCGCTTCGACCGCGATCTGAAACGGGATGTTGCGTGTGAATTCGGTTTCCTTCCACCACGTGCCGCCGCCCTTCAGGACGAAGGCATTCTCGAAAAGATGGAAAAACAGAAATCCGCCGATCGGAATGATCCCCGACAGCGAATGCAATCTGCGCAGCAGCCAGTGCTTTTCGTCCGCCGTCATCCCGGTGCGTATCGCGGGCGCGGCAACTGCTTCTGCTTCAGCCATAAGCCTTTCCTGAATCGCGAGCCTGGTCAGCCAGCCGCGATTACTTTGTCCATCGCCTCGACCAGTTCTCGCACATGGCCAACCGAACTGTCGAAGGCGGCCTTCTCGGCCGGCGTGAGCTGGATTTCGACGACGCGCTCGACGCCGCCCGCGCCTATTACCACCGGCACTCCCGCGAACAGCCCCTTCACGCCGTACTCGCCGTCAAGGTACGCGGCGCACGGCAGCACCTGTTTGCGGTCGAGCATGTACGCCTCGACCATTTTGTAGACCGCGGTTCCCGCCGCGTAGTACGACGACGTCTTCATCAGCTCGACGATCTCACCGCCGCCGCCGCGCGTGCGCTTCTCGATTTCTTCGAGCCGCTTCGCCGCGATCAACCTTTCGATCGGCTGGCCGCCGACGGTCGTGTAGCTGCGAATCGGCACCATGTCGTCGCCGTGCCCGCCCAGCACCATCGCGGAAACACTCTCCGTCGACACGCCAAGCTCCGACGCGAGGAAAGTACGGTAGCGCGCCGAGTCGAGCACGCCCGCCTGTCCGACGATCCGATTCTTCGCGAAGCCGGTCACGCGTTTGAGCTGCGTAACCATCGCGTCGAGCGGATTGGTGACTGCGATCACGAAAGCGCCGGGCGCGTGCTTCTTGATCGCGCTGCCGACGTCGGTCATCACCTTGGCATTTATCTTCAGTAGGTCGTCGCGGCTCATGCCGGGTTTGCGCGGCGACCCCGACGTGACGACGCAGCAATCTGCGCCCTCGATTTGCTTGATGTCGGTGGTGCCGACGACGTTGACGTCGACGCCGAGCACGGGGGCCGACTCGAGCATGTCCAGCGCCTTGCCCTGTGGGAGTCCCTCGATAATATCGTAGAGCACGATATCGCCAAGTCCGCGGAGGAAGCATAGATGAGCGCACGTCGCGCCGACATTACCCGCCCCGATGAATGCAATTTTCTTCCGAGCCACGCTTTTGCTCCCACTCTTTACCTGAAGATTATCTTATATTCGCGTCTCTGTTAATGAGCAATACTTAAGTGAGTCGGCGCGTCGAAACCGCCCGCCTCGCGGCGGCCAAGCTGCCAAACGTGCGATAAATAGCAGCGTTTGCGGAAGTTGTGAAGCAATCAGATGTCCCGCAAGTGACCTTCGCGGCCCCGCGCATTCAGGCCTGGCGGAGCCATCGCGACAGCTCGCGAAACGTCGGATGCTTGCCGTACATCAAAATTCCAGTCCGGTAGATTCGCCCGCTGACGAACATCGTTCCGCAAATCGTCGCGATCAACAAAATCAATGACAGCGCGACTTGCCATAGCGGCGGATCGTGGACGGCGAGCCGCTCGAACATCAGGATTGGCGCGCAGAACGGAAACAGCGACGCCGCCACCGAGACCGCCGAGTCCGACGACGTCGCCACCGGCAGAATCATTGCCGCGGCCGCGATCAGCGGCACGATCACGACGAAGTTCCACTGTTGCGCCTCGTCGATCGAATTGAAGATCGCGCCGACGCCGGCGAAGATCGCGCTGTACAGCAGGTAACCCAATATGTAGAAGACCAGGAAATAAACGATCAGCGACGGACCCACCTCGAGCGTCTTCATCGCCGTGCGCAGGTACAGGTTTCGCGACGCACTCAACGCCGCCGCCGCAAACCACACCCCAATCTGCGTCAGCCCGACGCTGCCGGTGCCGAGGATCTTGCCGGTCATCAGTTCCTGCGCGCTCGCCGCGCACATCAAGACCTCGGTGATGCGCGAGCTCTTCTCTTCCATGACCGATCGCATCACCATCACGCCGTACGACAACAGCGAGAACAGCATCACGAATAAAAAAACGAAGACGACCACAGCGCCGCGCAGCTCGTTGAACGCCACCGACGAATTGCCGGCGCGGACCGAGCTGAGTTCGACCGGCTGCAGCGTCGCGGCCACTTCGCCGGCGCTGCTGCCTTGCTTCGCCATGCGCTGCGCGGCGAACGCGTACGACAGTGCGTCGCTGAGCCGGCGCTGAAGAATGAAATCGCTCATCCGCCGCGTCGCGAAGACCACGTGGCGCGAAGCGATCGCGGCGTCGTCGAGCCACACGTAGCCCTCGAGGTCGCTCGCGTCGAGTTTCTTGTTAAGCAGCTCTCGCTCGGCGGGCGACGCCGGCGAGGCGACCGACGCCTCGTAGCTGGTGCCTCGCTGGCGCATCAACTCGCCGCGCGCAAGCTCGGCCAGCGCGCGATTGTCCGACGCGATCACGACTCGCGCCGGGCGCTCGCTGTCGCGCATGATATTGCGCGCCGTCGAGGTAGTGATCAGCGTCGGCAGGATGAGGAACATCCCCATGAACAGCGGCGTCACAAACGTCGACAGCAGGAACGAGCGCGTCTTGACCCGCTCAAGGTACTCGCGTTTTGCGATGATCCAAACCTTATGAAGCGAGAAATCCATCATCGGTTGGATATCCGTTCGATAAAGATTTGTTCGAGCGACGGGTCCATCACCTGGAAGCGGAGCACGCGCATCCCGCGCATCGCGGTCTGCAGCAGCGCCTGCGAGTCGGCGCCCGGCTTGAGGCGCAGCTCGGCGTGATTGCCGTAGTCATTCAACGAATCGATGAGCGGGTTGCCGGCCAGGCATCCGCCATCGCCTTCATAGTCGATTTGCACGAAGCGCCGGCCGTTGCTGGCTTTGACTTCGCTGAGGCTGCCCTGCAGGACCGCCTTGCCGCGATTCATCAGGCAGATCGAGTCGCAAAGCTTTTCCACCTGGTCCATCCGATGCGTCGAGAACAGGATCGACTTTCCCGCCGCGCGCAGCCCCATCAAAACATCCTTGAGCTGAATCGTGTTGACGGGATCGAGGCCGGCGAACGGCTCGTCCATGACGATCAGATCGGGATCGTGCAGCAGCGCCGCGATGAACTGGATCTTCTGCTGCATCCCCTTTGACAACTCGTCGACACGGCGATCGACCCAGTCGGCGATCTCGAGCCGCCGTGTCCACGCGTCGATCCGTTCCTTCGCGGTGGCGATCGACAAACCCGCAAGCCTGCCGAGAAAAATCAGGTTGGCGCCGACCGTCATCCGGCGGTACAGACCGCGCTCCTCAGGCAGATAGCCGACCCGGCGCAGCACGCGGCGGCGGAATGGCTCGCCGAAGACTCGCACCACCCCGGAATCGGGCGAAGTGATGCCGATCATCATGCGGATGGTGCTGGTCTTGCCCGCGCCGTTGGGGCCGAGCAGGCCGAAGATGTGCGCCGGCGGAATCGCGAACGAGATACCGTCGACGGCCGCATAGCCGCCGTACGATTTTCGGACTTCGAGCAGTTCTACGGCCGGCGTCACTACTAGCTAGTGCGCCCACACGAGTTGCGGGTTGGTCTCCCAGGGATAGACGTGAACCATCCAGCCGAACACTTGCGGAAAGAAATGGCCGCCGACGGCGTCGCAGGCTTCTTTGGTGCCGATCGAGCCGTTAGGACCAAACTTTGTCCAATCCTCACTCTTCATGTGCGTGCTTATCGGCGGTATGCAGATATTCACGTGCCGATGCCATCTGGCGACGCTGAGGGGCACGCGTTGGTTGAGCTCATCGGGTGTGGCGCCTTTGCGATCGGTATACATCGCGCCGATCAGTTTGTAGGCGCCGCCAGGCGCGCGCTGGTAGAGCAGCGAGGTCGGCTCGGTCGGGTTGAACGTGAACGAGGCTTTGAGGCCGTACCAATTCCGGGTGAAGTGCACGACCTTTTGCTGTTTGATTTCGGGATGAAACGGCTTGAAGCCGTCGGCCTCGGCGACGTGGTAGTCCTTGTACTTGGCGAGCGCGTGTTGAAGATCCATAACCAACACAGCGGCGCGCGCCTCGTCGCCCTCGTTGGCGGGGCGCAGGCTGGTGAAGTCCATATGCAGGAACATATTATTTGTCGTGCACATCGGTATCGCCGCGCCGCCTGACATCGCCGCCGTCGCCCCCTCCTTTACGTTCGGCTGAGGTTTGTCGGCGGTGCCGGAAATCTGCGACGTGTCATGGTCGCTCAGATCGATATCGTCCAGGTCCTCCCGCGCGAAGGCGTGAGCCGATACGGCCAGCATTACCACTAGCGCAGCGGCTATTTTCACAGCCGGAATTTGACGCAGCATTGCTTGTTTTCCCCGCGACAGAGTCTATGCCCTGCACCAATCGCAGCCAATGATCTCCGGATCTGGCGGAGCGGGCGAAAGAACTTGATTGAAATGAACCCCGCGGTGGGTTTGCAGGGTGATTTCAGGAAAACGAGACACGAATTAATCTGCCGACGCGATCGCCACCCAAGTGCGCGGCGACCTGTTTGTCACACGCCCGGATGTGTGCGATTGCTACGCGACGTTTGCCTGCGTTTGCGCCTGCTTGGCTCAAAGTTCAACTCGGGGGAGAAACTGAGCGATGAAGTTCGCGGTTTTGCGCGCTATACGATTGCCACGGACACGTGGTCTTCTCGTCACGACGCTGAGCGTCGTCCTATATGCGGCGATGGTGCTGGGTGCTTCGGGCGACACCACCGCCGACCGCGTGCTGGGGCAGCCGGATTTCACGACCAGCAGGGTCAACCTGATGAACGCTCAGGGCTTGAACTTCCCTGCAGCGGTGGCGCTCGATACCTGCGCGGTGCCAACTCGAGTTTACGTTGCGGATGAAGACAACAGCCGCGTGCTGGGCTGGAGGGACGCGGCCGCGTTCGCCAACGGCGCCCCCGCCGACCTGGTGATCGGACAGCCCAATTTTACCTCGTCGTCTCTATGCAACGGGAACAGCGGTACTGTCACCGCCAACAGCATGTGCGGTCCGGTGGGAGTCGCGGTCGACGAGTCGGGCAACCTCTACGTGGCCGACCAGGAGAACAACCGAGTCCTCGAGTACACCAATCCGTTTACAGCCTGCGCAGGAGTATTCCCGTGTGTCGGCGCTCCTCTTCGGCCAGGGCGGAAGCTTCACGTCGCTTAACTGCAATTTCGACACCGGCAATAAAGGTTCCAGCGCCAACAGCCTGTGCTCGCCACAGGGACTCGCGGTGGATGCGTTCGCGAGCCATCTCTACGTCGCCGATACCGGCAACACCCGCGCCCTGGAGTACACCGCTCCGCTGACTCCCAACACCACCGCCAACGAAGTCTTTGGCCGGGGCGAGAGCTTCACCTCGAACTCCTGCAACGCCGGCGGAGTCAGCACCAACAGCCTGTGCTTTCCCGTGGCGGGAACGGCGGACCTAGTGAGCGTAGCGATGCCGACCGCGACACGGGCGCGTCTGGTGCGGATTCGGCTCGGGCGCCGTTGGACGACGAAGACATACCGTTCTGATGAAAAGGAAGGCAAGGCAAGCCCTTGAGTGATCGTGTCGGCGGCTCTCTATGCGATAGTTCACGGCCCACAATGAGGAGGGCGCGATGACCCGTACAGAGATGGACGACGAAGACATACCGTTCTGATGAAAAGGAAAGGTGCCAAGGGCCGAAGTGCTTGCTCGTGAAGTAAGGCAAGTGCTTGAGCTATCGGGTACGAAACAGCTTAACGTTACTGAAGTGCTTGGTTACGCGACCACGGAAGTTACTTCGGAGTTGGCCGCTGACGGCGCGGCGGCGTGGGTCATTATGATTTTCGAGGATGCGGCGATTGTCGCGCTCGACGGCGAATCAAACACCCAAACACTCACTCAGAGCGCACCAGCCAATCTCGATACGGGCGTTTACTATGAAGGGTACTACGCAATCACTACCCCAAGCTGCAACGACCCACGCGTAACTCGCGGGTTTCTTGAGTTTGGCTTCGCCCCCTGTGAAACTTACTCGGGCGTTGAGTATGCGTGCGCACAGTACGCCTACGTGCCCATTATCGGCTTTTCGGCGGGCGACGGGCCACAAGGGTCGGGGTATACCACGCCAACGAAAATCGATCTTGAGGACGGCGATTTGGCACAGTACGGCATCATGGTCGAGAATTTTAAGGGCGGCCAGACTCCAGGGAATCATAGCCTCGTGGTCGACTATGTAAGCGGGCAACAGGTGCCCGTGCCGATTGGCACTGCGGCCGCGCCCGTGGAAAATACCGGCCCCGTCTGCATCAACAACGATGGCACCAGTTGCGGAGCGGTATTCTACCTGGACAACGAACCGATTTGTCAGTAAAAAAAGGCCGTCAAGCGCTGTGTTGCGCTTGACGGCCTTTCAAACGGAGAACAAGAAATGACAGACGGCGTGGACTACAAAGCCGCAGGTCATCAAACGCCACATAGTCACGTTCGAGGGCTACTGCATCACCTGTGGCAGCACGACCTACACTAGCCTCCGCGATTCACATGATCTGCTCGACATCGGGCATTGCAGCGCGCCAATCGTCGCATCCGACCACGTCCGCAAAGGGCCGTTCGTGCATCTGCTGACGCACGTCCCACAGTGTTATGCCTGCCATCAAACGCCGTCATCCCATGAGCATGGCGTAGAACTGGCTAAGCGGTTTTGGAGCGCGCCACAGCGGGTCGGGGGCTTGAGGCGCGCGGAGAAGAAGGGCTGATGCCGCTTCTCAAAGTACTTAGCTATTCGCGGACGGTCGGTCGATGAAGGTCTGCACCTGCACGTCCTACTGTCGCGGCGCGGCGGGACTCGCCGACGGGCTCCTCTGCAAGCAAGAGTCGCCGGGCGAAGCCGCGAAGCTAGAACGTGCCGAGATAGACCTCCCGCCCGGTCAGACCTGCGCGGACTGCTCTCACGGCAACTACTGCGCGCGGCTCGGATTCACGACCTTAACCAACGTGGCGTGCGAGTTCGCACCGTCGCGTTTCATAGAGAGGAAAGCAGCGTGAGCTTTGACGACGGCATCAGGGCGCTCGCAGCGCTCCGTGAAGAGAACAGCACCCTGCGCGGCAACATCCGCGCACAAGGCGCGATACAGGCGGGCCAAGTGCCGACACCTTGTGCTCTCCACAAGCGGTCACCGTGGACGAGGCGGGTCACCTCTACGTGGCGGATGCCGATAACAGCCGGGTGCTCGAGTACGACACCCCGCTGACCAGCCAGACCGCCAATCGAGTCTTTGGCCAGGACGAGAGCTTTTCGTCGGAGAACTGCAATGTGGGCCGCGGGCTCAGCGCTGACGGCCTGTGCGGTCCAGCGGGAGTAGCGGCGGACGCTGCCGGCAACCTCTACGTGGCGGACACCGGCAACAGCCGCGTGCTGGAGTACGACCAGCCGGTGCCCACGCCGACCGCAACCGCAACGCCGACCGCAACGGCCACCGCAACTGCAACCGCAACGCCAACGGCCACCGCCACTACGACGGCAACTGCAACTGCAACGGCCACGGCAACTGCGACCGCAACGGCGACGCCGACTGCCACGCCGACGGCCGTGCCGGTGACGCTCAAGATCATGCCCAAGGCTCTTAAGTTCTCGAAGACGGCGGTCGGATCGTCGAGCAAACCGAAAAACGTGAAGGTCTCTAATCCAAAGGGCACCAAGAAGCATCCGGGACTTCCGGTGTTGATCGAGATGATTTCCGACACGCCGGGAGTCTTAATGCAGACCAACGACTGCAAGCCGAGCCTGGCGGCCCATTCTTAATGCACGATCACGGTGACGTTTACGCCGAGCGCGGCGACGAAGCAGACCGGAACCCTGACAATCACCGACAACGCGAACGGCACCACGCAAATGGTGAAGCTGAGCGGCGAGGGAAAATAGCGCGGTGGTGCGATCGAGGCGCGTCTTGTATGGTGTCCTAAGAAAGGAATCCGATGAATAGTTGGAAACACATAACCGTTAGTCCGATCGCCGGCGCGTTGGGCGCTGAGATTGGCGGGGTTCATCTTGGCGAGATCGGTGATGAGGCCTTTAGCGAGGTGCGAGCCGCGTTCCTCGAGCACCAGGTGCTGTTCTTTCGCGATCAGGAAATCACGCGCGACCAGCACAAGGCCTTCGGGCGCCGCTTCGGCACGCTCCAGATTCATCCCTACCTGCATCCGCTCAAGGACGAAGGTCATCCCGAGTTCGTCGTGCTGCAAAGCGACGAACAACATCCATACCTCGCGGAAGCCTGGCATAGTGATGTGACTTTTATGGACGAGCCGCCCCTTGGTTCGGTGCTGCGATGCGTAGTGGCGCCGGAGTTTGGCGGCGACACGATGTGGGCAAGCATGTACGCGGCCTACGAGGCGCTGTCGGACAAGATGCAACGCATGCTCTCGGACCTGGTCGCGATTCACGATACCGCGCGCACCTTCGCGCGCGTGGGCTATAAGACCGACCACCTGGGAGGTAAGCCATCGCCGCAAGTGCTATCGGCGGAGCATCCTGTAATTCGCACCCATCCGGAGAGCGGCCGCAAAGGACTGTTCGTCAACACGACCTTCACGGCCTCGATCAAAGGAATGAAGCCCGCGGAGAGTGAGGCCCTGCTAGGCTTTCTCTACAGGCATATCACGACGCCGGATTTCAGCTGCCGCTTCCGATGGCGTCCCAACTCGGTTGCTATGTGGGACAACCGCTGCACCCAACATCGCGTGGTCGCGGACAATCGGACCGCAAACCGCCGCATGGAACGGATAACAATCAACGGCGACAAACCTTTCTAGGATCGTAGGTCCCGTATCAGCCTGCTTTAGCTACCGGCCCTGTCGCGAGCGCCGGCTGATCGTCCTTCCTGAGCATAACTATACCGGTCGCGAGACAGGCAGCTATCAGTGAGGGCATCCCGCCGGGGCTGCGAACAAGTATTCCTCGCGTAGCCGGCGACGACGCTCGTCTGCTAGGTTCGCGAAGACGGTTTATGCCAAACAAGAAAGTTATCGTGGTCGGCGCGGGGATGGCGGGACTGGCCGCCGCGTTTCGGCTCCGGGAGGCGGGAGCCGATGTGACGGTGCTCGAATCGAGCGACCGCGTCGGCGGCAGAGTCGGAACTTACTCGCGCGACGGCTACAAGATCGAGCGCGGCGCGCAGCTGATCACCAGCACCTATCGCAACGCGCTCGGCCTGGTGACGGAGCTGGGTCTCGAGTCGGAGCTGAAGCCGACTAGCCCGTGGATGGCGATCGTGAGGGACGGCCGGCCGCGACGTATGCCGTCGGGCGCGATGTTTCCGATCTACGCGCTCACGACTGGACTGGTTAGCCTCCCGGACCTCGCGCGTTTCATCTGGCATACGACGAAGTTGCACTGGCCGCCGGTCGACAACTACGCGGCGTGGGCCGATTACGACGACGAAGATACCGCGCGATGGTGCGCGCCGCGGATGGGACGCGCCACCGACTATCTCGTCGAGCCGCTCGTCGCGGGGGGCTTGCTCTGCGTGATGGAGGAGACGTCGCGCGCGGCGACGCTGGCGACGCTCGCGCTCACCGACAACGGGCGCGGCAAGGAAATGACGCTCGTCCGCGGGATGGGCTCGCTGCCGGATACGCTCGCGTCGAAGGTCAACGTCAAGCTGGAGTCTCCGGTGCAGGCGATCGAAGTTCGCGATGACGGTGTCATTGTGCAGCTATCGGGCGAGCAGTTGCGCGCCGACCATGTCGTGCTCGCAGCCACGGCGCCGATCGCTTCGCGACTCTATCGCGGCGGCGACGAGGTTGAACGCCGGCTGATGGCGACCGAATACGCGCCGACCGTCAAGATTGGGCTCGCGACCAGCCGGCATTGGCGGAATGAACCTGCGTTGAAAGATGTGTGGGGATTTTTGATCCCGCGACCCGACCGGCAGCTCGTCGCGTCCGCCACTCTCGAATCGGCCAAGGATGTCACGCGCGTGCCGGACGGCGAGATGCTGAACCTGTTCGTCAAGTCGGAAGCGGCCGGCGCGATGATGGAGCTGTCGGACGATGAGATTGTCGTCAAAGTACTTCCCGACATCGAGCGATTCTTTCCCGGCGCGACCGCAACCAAGCGCTTCGCGCAAATCCAGCGATGGCCCAACGCGTTGCCCAAGTCGCCGGTGGGCCGCAGCCGCGACCTGGCCGAGTACAGGAAATCGCGGCCATCGTCGCGGCGCGTGTTGCTGGCCGGTGACTACATGGGACTGCCGCACTTCGAGTCGGCAATCGAGACCGGGATGTGGGCGGCGGATCAGATAATCCAGCAACCTAACCCCTAACCCCCTCCCATTGTGGGAAGGGGGACCGAATTAAAGAATCAGATGTTATCTACGATCGCTTTGCCGAACTCCGAGCACTTCAGGAGTTTCGCGCCGGTCATCAGGCGCTCGAAGTCGTAGGTGACTTCTTTCTTGCTGATGGTCTTCTCGAGGCCGCGAATGATTCCGTCGGCAACCTCCTGCCATCCCATATGCTCGAACATCAGCACGCCCGACAGGATCACCGAACCGGGGTTCACCTTGTCCTGGTTGGCGTACTTCGGCGCGGTGCCGTGCGTCGCTTCGAAGATCGCGTGACCCGTCAGGTAGTTGATATTCGCGCCGGGTGCGATTCCGATGCCGCCGACCTGCGCCGCGAGCGCGTCGGACAGGTAGTCGCCGTTCAAGTTCATCGTGGCGACGACGTCGAATTCGTCGGGGCGCGTCAGCACCTGTTGTAGCGTGATGTCCGCGATCGCATCTTTGACCAGCAGTTCGCCGGCGGGCGGCTTGCCGTTGCAATCGTCCCATCCCACCGCTTTGCCCTTGTATTCGCGGCGGACGAGTTCGTAGCCCCAGTCGCGGAACGCGCCCTCCGTGTACTTCATGATGTTGCCCTTGTGGACGAAGGTCACGCTCTTGCGCTTGCGTTTGATCGCATAGTCGAGCGCGGCGCGCACGAGTCGCTCGGTGCCTTCACGCGAGACCGGCTTGATGCCGATTCCCGACGTGTTGGGGAAGCGGATTTTCTTGACGCCCATCTCGTCCTGCAAAAATTTGATGAGCTTCTTCGCTTCGGGCGACTCGGCCGGCCATTCGATTCCCGCATAGATGTCTTCGGTGTTCTCGCGGAAAATCACGACGTCGAGTTTCTCGGGATGCTTGACGGGACTGGGCACGCCGGCGAAGTAGCGCACCGGGCGCAGGCATACGTAGAGATCGAGCATCTGGCGCAGCGCGACGTTGAGCGACCGAATGCCGCCGCCGATCGGCGTCGTCAGCGGGCCCTTGATGCCCACCAGGAACTCGCGGAAGGCCTCGACGGTTTCGTCGGGCAGCCAGGTCTTCCACTGGTTGAACGACTTCTCGCCCGCGAACACTTCCATCCACGCAATCTGCCGCTTGCCGCCGTAAATTTTCTTGACGGCGTTGTCGAAGACATACTGCGACGCGCGCCAGATGTCGGCGCCGGTGCCGTCGCCTTCGATGAACGGAATGATCGGACGGTCGGGGACTTTCAGAGTGTGATTGGCGCCAAGGGTAATCTTTTCGCCGTTGCTGGGAACCTTGATGTGCTCGTATGCCATCGGAGTCGCAATTTGCCTCGTGCTTTGATGATAGAGCGCGGTCGAAACGCGCGTTCGATTTTTTCACGGCGTCCCGCAGCGCTCAGAGTATCCGGCTATCATATAGCAAAGGATTCGTGATGCCAGTATCGAAGATTGGCGCCGCGTTCAGAGCGGCTTCACTTTCTCAGGCCGCCGGTCGCGCAGCCGTTTGGGAAAGTCCGAGGGCAGCGCCGGTGCGGTGGCGAAATACTCTTTCCAGGAACGCGGGCGTGGCGTCACGACCTTCACGGTCCGCGCGGTTTCACGTTTTCCCATGGTCTGATATCTAGCATGAGAGTTCGACCGCAGACGAGGTCGCAAAAGCCGCCGATCAATCGCAGCGGAGCATCCGATGGATTTCACTTACACGCCGGAACAGGAAAAATTTCGCGCCGAAATCGCGGGATGGCTCGAAAAAAACTCCGCCGAAGCCTTCGGGCGCAAGGGCGAGGGTCTCGGCGGCTCGACCGCCAGCCTGCTCGACGTGCGCGACGACAGCCGCTGGGCGCAACTGCTCGATTACCATCGCCGGCTCTACAAGGCCGGTTACGTCGCCCTGCATTGGCCCAAGGAATGGGGCGGAGGCGGCGCGAGCATGATCGAACAGGCTATCTACCAGGACGAAGTCCTGCGGCTCGGGCTGCCGCTCTACGGCGCCAATCAGCTCGCGATCGATCGAATCGGCCCGACTATAATGCATCTCGGCACCGAGCAGCAGAAAAAACGCTACCTGCTCAAGATGCTGACCGGCGAGGAAATCTGGTGCCAGGGATATTCCGAACCCAGCGCGGGCTCCGACCTGGCGGGCCTGCAGACGCGCGCGGTCCTCGACGGCGACACCTTCGTAATCAACGGGCAGAAAGTGTGGACGAGTCTGGCGCATCGCGCGGACTGGCAGGTGCTGCTGGTGCGCACCGATCCGGCGGCGCCCAAGCACAAGGGAATTTCGTACCTGCTCGTCGATATGCACAGCCCCGGAATCACGGTGCGCCCGCTCGTTCAGATCACCGGCGACGCGGGTTTCAACGAGGTCTTTTACGACAACGTGCGCGTGCCGAAGGAAAACCTGGTAGGCGAGCTGAACGCGGGATGGCAGGTGTCGATCGCGACGCTCATGTACGAGCGTGTTTCCGGCGGCACCCGGCATCCAGTGGAACGCACGATTGGCGAGCTGCTCGAGCTCGCGAAAAAAATGGATTTCCAGGGCGGCCCCGCGTGGAAGCATCCGTACGTGCGGCAGAAGCTCGCGCAGTTCGCGGTCGAAGCGCGATGCCTGCGGCTGTCGCGCTACCGCTCGCTGTCGGCGCAGCTCAAGGGCAAGGTGCCGGGCGCCGAGAGTTCCTTCGGCAAGTTGTTCGCCACGGAACTGAACCTGCGCGTCGCGATGTTCGCCGACGAGATGCTGGGAACGTTCGCCAACGTTGAAGGCGGCAGTATCGGCGCGGTCGAAGGCGGCCGCTGGATGCATCGGACGCTCGCCGCGCGCGGACTGACGATCGCGGCGGGCTCGAGCGAGATTCAGCACAACATCATCGGTGAGCGGGTCCTCAAGCTGCCCAAGGGCTAGCGCGCGGAGTCGAGCAGCTTCTGCAAATTGCTTGTGTCGCCACGCTCATTCGCCGTCTCGCCTGCGCGATCGTAGAGCACCTTGCCGGCGCTATCGATAACGGCGATCGTCGGGATGTAACCGTTGTAGTAGCGCGCTATCAAAGGGCGCTGCGCCAGCGATGGATTTCGCAAATCGACCACGACGAAGCGTATCTTGTCCTTGTATCGCGGATAGAGCTGCACAAGGCGTTCGGCCTCGCGTGCGGTGTTCCAGCAGTTCGCGGTCCCGAAGAAGATCACGGTCGCATGATCGCCGGCAATCGAACCGTCGGAGAGATTTTTCCCCTCGATGGGAAAGTTCGGGCTCGAATCGTCCGAAAAAGACAGAGCGGGCGCGAGTTTCAGGTCGCTGGCCGGCGGGCCAGCGACTTCGGTCGCGAGCACGACGGAGAAAATCAGCAATGACGCGATCGAAGCCGCGATTGCCAGAGCTTTGAGATTCGGTTTCATATCACATTAACCGAGCCGCGGGGTTGTAGGTTCCGAGGATGCCGTATGCGAGCTCAAAATAACAGATCACCAAATTCGTCGTATGGACCGCGCGGTGCGGGCGCCGAAATCGCGTATGCGATCGTGGACTGCGCACTCGGGCGGCTGCTGGTGGCGGGCACGCGGCGCGGGATCTGCTTCGCCGCGATGGGCGAAGCAGATTCCGCGCTGGTCGGCGAGCTGCGCGCCGACTACCGGCGCGCGTCGATTCGGGTCGCAGACCCGAATCGACGCGAAGACTCGCGCATCGGCCAATGGGCCGATGCGCTCTCGGAATATATCGCCGGCCGCTCGAAGATGCCGGCGCCGCCGATGGATATTCGCGGAACTCCATTTCAATTTTCAGTGTGGGAGCAGCTCCGTACCATTCCGGCGGGCCAAACGTGCTCGTATTCCGAAATTGCGCGACGAATCGGCCGACCGCGCGCTGTGCGCGCGGTCGGCACCGCCAACGGCGCTAATCCAGTCTCGGTCGTCATCCCATGCCATCGCGCAATCCGCGCGTCGGGACATCTAGGCGGCTATCGATGGGGCCTGGAACGCAAGCGTCGGTTGCTGGAGATCGAAGCTCGAAAGGGCCGAGGAACCTAACCCCTAACCCCTTCCCGCGCGGGAAGGGGGACAAGATCGGTTTTGGTCGCTCAGGACATGCCCTGGATCGGCGCGGCCCACCGGGAGAATACTGTGTCCGAGATTTTTTCGAGCGGCGGCATCAGCTCAGCCGCCTCTGAGATCATTCGATCGGCTGCGATCTTCTCGCGGATTAATTCTTTCCCGAATGCGTCGGCCATCGCTGCGACTCCGTCGCGCGTCACCTCGAAGTGAAACTGGAAGCCGTAGGCTTTGTCGCCGAGCCGAAACGCCTGGCATGGTGTCTTGTCCGACGATGCCAGCGAGATCGCTCCCGGCGGCAGATCGAAGATGTCACCGTGCCAGTGGAACGGCGTCATCGTCGTGGGCAGCCCGCGCATCAGGCGATCGTCTTCAGCGGAATCGTGCAGCCGGATCGGATGCCATCCGATTTCCTTGCCGTTGGGATTCCGATCGACCTTCGCGCCGAGCGCCGCCGCCAGAATCTGCGCGCCCAGGCATACGCCGAGCACCGGCAGATTCGATTTTACCGCGTCTTCGATCAGGCGCATCTCGTCGCGCAGCCACGGATAGCGGTCGGTCTGGTAGACGCCCATCGGGCCGCCCATCACGATCAAGCCGCCCGCCCCCTTCATGTTCGCCGGCACGGGCTGGCCGTCGTTAACGTGCACGTATTGCCATGCGAGCGCGGCGCCTTCGAGCGCGTCGGCGATGTTGCCGAGATTCTCGACCGGGTGATGCTGCAGGACGTAAATTTTCGCCATCGAATGAATCTATGATGCGATCGAAATAGCCGCTAGAGCAAAGTGCCGCGGCGGATGCGGCCGAGATGCGTGTAGGCGCGCTGCGTGGCGACGCGGCCACGCGAAGTGCGCGCGAGAAATCCCTCCTGCAGCAGGTATGGCTCGTAGACTTCCTCGATAGTGTCGGATTCTTCGCCGACCGCCGCGGCCAGGCTCTCGACACCGACCGGGCCGCCGTCGAACTTGTCGATGATCGCGCCGAGGATCGCGCGGTCCATCTTGTCGAAGCCGGCCGTATCGATTTCGAGCAGTTCGAGCGCGCCCAGCGCGATTTCGCGCGTGACGACCGACGCCTCGTTGACCTGCGCGAAGTCGCGCACGCGGCGCAGCAGGCGATTGGCGATTCGCGGCGTCCCGCGCGAGCGCGATGCCAGCTCGGCGGCTGCTTTCTCATCGATCGCCACCTTCAGGAGCGCGGCGGAGCGGCGCACGATCTCGCCCAGCTCGGCGTGATTGTAAAAGTCGAGATGGAAATGCTGGCCGAACCGGTCGCGCAGCGGCGAGCTCAGCAGGCCCGAACGCGTGGTCGCGCCGACCAGCGTGAACGGATTGACCGACAGCTTCATCGTGCGCGCGCCCATCCCCTCGCCCACCACGATATGAAACTCGAAGTCCTCCATCGCCGAGTAAAGCCGCTCCTCGACGACGCGCTGCAGGCGATGAATCTCGTCGATGAACAACACATCGTGCTCTTCGAGGTTGTTCACGATTGCCGCGAGGTCAGCCGCGCGCTCGATCGCGGGACCCGAGGTGACATGCAGGTTGACGCCGAGCTCGCGCGCGATGATATGTGCGAGCGAGGTCTTGCCGAGGCCGGGCGGACCCGCGAACAGCACGTGATCGAGCACCTCGGCGCGGCCGCGCGCGGCCTTGATCGACATGCCGAGAATTTTCTTGTTGTGTTCCTGCCCGATGAATTCGTCGAGCGCGCGCGGCCGCAGCGCGAGATCGAGCCTGCGATCTTCTTCGTGGCCGACGCGCGCTGCGAGCCGTCCTTCGGGAGCGGGCGCGGCGGTGTTGGCGTTTTCCTGGGTTTTACTTTTCGCCAAGCAGCACCGCCAACGACTTGCGAATTATGATTTCCGGATTTTGCACCGCGCCGGCATCCGCGGCGATGACCGCGTCGACGGTGCGCTTGGCCTCGACCGGTTTCATGCCGAGATTCACGAGCGCGGAGACCGCCTCTTCCGCGGGGCCCGCCGGTTGTCCATTTCTGTCCGGCGCGGGGTGCGGATGACCGTTGGGCGCGCCGGTTGACGGCGCCGCCAGCCTGAGGTCGGCGACTTTGTCGCGCAGCTCGCGCACGACCCGCTCCGCGACCTTGGGACCGACGCCCGGCACCGCGTCGATTCGCTCGACGTCGCCCTTGCCAATCGCGGCGACCAGTTCTTCGGGCGCGAGTACCGACAGTATCGCGAGTGCGAGTTTCGGGCCGACGTGTTGCACGCTCATCAGCAGATCGAAGGCGCGTTTCTCGGTCGCGCTGGAAAATCCGTAGAGCGTCAGCGCGTCCTCGCGCACGACCTGGCGTATCTCGAGCGCGACGCGATCGCCGAGTTGCGGCAATCGATAGAAGGTGCTCAGCGGGATCAGCACTTCGTAGCCGACGCCGCCGGTCTCGACGACGATGCGTCCCGCGTCGCGCACGACGAGCGCGCCGGTCAGCGACGCGATCATTGCGGCACCATCCGCGGCTTGCTGCGATGCGGCGCGGGCGGCCGGATGCGCTCGATCGCCTCGACCAGGTTCGGCAGGCGTCCGCGGCCGAGATGGCAGAGCGCAATCGCGAGCGCGTCGGCGGCATCGTCGGCGAGCGCGATCGCCGGGTCGAGCTTCAGCGTTTTGCGCACCATGTATTTCACCTGCGCCTTGTCGGCGTGTCCGTGGCCGGCGACGCAGAGTTTAACCTCGTTGGGCGGATATTCGTACATCGCGAGGCCGCGCTCCGCCGCCGCGAGCATCGCCATCGCGCGCGCCTCGCCAAGGCGAAACGAGCTCTGCACGTTGGCGGCGACGAAATGGCGCTCGAGGCTGAGCGCTGTGGGCGCGAACTCGTCGATGATGGCGAGAAGATTTTCGTGGATTCGCCGCAGCCGCGTCGGCCCCGGCGCGAGCGACGCGCATCGAATCGTGCCCGCGGTCACGTAGCGCGCTCCCGGACTTTCGACGACGCCGTAACCGCATACCGCACTCCCGGGATCCACCCCGAGTATCCGCATACCCCACCTCCGCGGCAGCACCCACGCGGCCTACGCCGCCGAGAACTGCGCCATCTCTTCGTCGCTGATGTCGAAGTTCGCGCCGACGTTCTGCACGTCGTCGTGGTCCTCGAGTTCTTCCATCAGCTTGAGCACCTGCTCGGCCGCATGGCCGGAAACGGCGACCGTGTTTTCGGGAATCCGCGTCTGTTCCGAATGCGCGATCGCGAGGCCGGCCTTTTCCAGCGCGTCACGCACCGCGTTCAGTTTGTCGGGCGAAGTGAGCACCTGGAACGTATCGCCGTCGCTGGTCACGTCGTCGGCGCCGGCGTCGAGTGCCAGCTCGAGCAGCTTGTCCTCGTCGATGGCGGATTTTTCAATTCCGATCACGCCGCGCTTCTTGAACATCCAGCCGACGCAGCCGGTCTCGCCGAGGTTTCCGCCGCGCCGCGAGAAGATGAAGCGCAATTCCGCGACGGTGCGATTGCGATTGTCCGAGAGCACGTCAACCATTATCGCGACGCCGCCCGGACCGTAGCCTTCGTAAGTGATTTCCTCGAGCGACGCGCCGCCGATTTCGCCGGTGCCCTTCTTGATGGCGCGATCGATGTTGTCGTTGGGCATCGATTGCTTCTTGGCGACCGTCACCGCCGTGCGCAGGCGCGGATTGGAATTGATGTCGCCGCCGCCGAGTCGCGCCGCGATCGTGATCTCCTTGATGAGCTTGGTGAAGACGCGGCCGCGCTTCGAGTCCGTAATCGCCTTCTTATGCTTGATCGAACTCCATTTCGAATGACCCGACATGACAATTACCTTCCGCGGGGCCGCCTTGACGGAGGGTCCCGAACGATGCCGAGATTATCATAAAGATTCGTCCAAGGGAGAATGGCGCGGAGGCTATAGCCCCGGCATCCGGCGAAGCAAAAACGGTTGGACTTGTCGCGGCACGCTTCTGTTATCATGCTGGGGCAATGTGCGGGGTGAAACCTTCGATTTTAAGCCTGATCGCGGCGCTGTCCCTCGCCGGATGCCTCTATCCGCCGATTACCCAGCCGCCGCCTGACGAACAGCAGGAAGTCGTGATTCCGCTGCCGTACGATCTCGCGTGGGACGCGGTGAATAAGGTCATCACGGAGAATTCCTTCCGCGTGCAGGCGCAGGACATGACCAACGGGATCATCGAAACGGCCGGCCCGCGCTTCACGCTGCACGACGCGGATTGCGGAAAGGTAAAGAGCGTGGCAGGTGCTTACGCGGCCGAGCCGGAGCTGAACTCGTCGTCGGTGTACAACTTCCTGGTGCGGCCGCGGGGTCCCGAGGCGAGCATCGTCAAGGTGCGCGCAACGTTCAATTCGTCGGTGGATGTCCCGTTGCATCCCGCGACCGACGTCGATTGCGTGTCGCATGGAATCCAGGAATCGAATCTGCTGCGCGAGGTACTGGCCGAGGCCAGCAGGACGCATCGCCCGGTGTTCGCCAAGCCGAACGGATCTCCCCAGCCTCCTCCGTCGTCCGTGAACGCCCAGGCGTCCGCGCCAGCGCGCCGGCCGCCGTCGTCGATTGATAGAGCTGAAGTGCTACCGTCCCTGCCGCAGTCCATGCGGGGGTTTTCACTCGGCGGAAGTCCCAATCGGCCGGCGCCCCCGGCAAACTGACCTCCAGGATTCAATCGCCGCGCTAGAATGCGGGCTCTTTTAGAACTCCGGGTACGCTCGCACGCAGCGCCCTACTTTCGTCCAACTGCCCTTCCCATTTGGGCTACCGGAAGCGTGAAATCTGTACCATTTCCCGGTCATGCGACTTATCCGATTAGGGGTGCCGTCTTCCGAGAACGAAACGAAGTCCGCCGCAACTGTGGCGCCCCCGTTTAGTTTCTCGGTGGTTCCTTGATCGGTCTGATGACTTACCGTCCGACCGGTGAAATCGACGGTAAAGACGTCATCTACATCGACTGCCGTTTGAGCCGGGATAAAATCGGTGCCGACGCAGTGCAGGCTTACCGTTGAGTCGTCGGCTCTCGCGCCGTGCGCCCGTACCAGAATGAAGCTGAGGATCACTGCCGCTGAAATAAACCACGTCCTTTTGTTCTTCATACGCACCCCCGACGAACTGTTCATCTGCTGTTGTGTATCTGTACCTCGGTTCGTACCAGCACCATAAATAGCCGCCTCGCGCCTTGCCAACCTCGGCAAACAGTTTTGTCGCACGATTGTCAACCCCGGCGCGGGTTGATGACGGCGAATTCGCGCGGGCTTGACATTTTTTTCGTCCGGGATGAAACCGGGGCCATCACTCTTTTGCTCGCGGAGGAATCCCATGAAAGGTCGCGTCGCGTTCATCCTCTCTGCTCACAAAATTGAATTCCGCGAGTACGACGTTCCGGCGCCTGCTGCCGGCGGGCTGGTCGCGTCGGTCACACAGACCAACGTATGCGGTTCGGAAGTGCATATGTGGAAGGGCGAGTTCGGGCGGCGCGGCGTGATGCCGGGGCATGAGATGAGCGGGCGCATCGAGACGCTAGGCGCGGGAGTCAAAGCGGATTGGGCGGGCGTGCCGGTCAAGGAAGGCGATCGAATCGCGCCGGTTTACTACACGGTCTGCAATCGATGCACGAATTGCGTGAGCGGGAATCACGCGGCCTGCACCGCGAAGGTGATTGGCGCGCGGCATCCCGACGAACCGCCGCATTTCACGTGCACGTTCGCCACTCACTACGTCGTCAAGCCCGATCAGCACTTCTATCGCGTGCCTGACAACGTGCCCGACCTGGTAGCCTCGTCGGCGAATTGCGCGATGTCGCAAGTGTTCTGGAGTCTCGATCGCGCGCGGCTTCATTATGGCGAGACGATTCTGGTGCTCGGCGCGGGAGGACTCGGGCTGCATGAGATGGCGATTGCCAAGGCGCGTGGCGCGCGTGTAATCGCCGTCGACGGCGTGGATTTGCGGCTGCGCGAGGCGCGCCGATTCGGCGCCGACGAGACGGTCGATCTGCGCGAGTACGCCGACGTCGAGGCTCGCGACAAGCGGGTGCGCGAGCTAGCCGGCGGATGGCCCGACGTGGTGCTGGAGGTCGCCGGCGTCGCCGAGGCCTTCAGCGATGCGCTCCGGATGGTGCGCATCGGAGGGCGCGTGATCGAAGTCGGCAACATCTCATCAGGCCTGACGGTCCAGCTACCGCCGTCAGTGATAACCTTCAAGTCGCTGGAAATAATCGGCGTAGCGACCTACCCGCCGCACTACCTAAAGAAGTCGCTGGACTTCCTCGCCGCAAACATCGACCGTCTGCCATATCAAGAAATGTGCGACGCAACCTTCCCACTATCGCGCGCAGCGGAAGCCCTGGACAAAAGCGAGCATCGTGAAGTGACGCGCGCGGGATTGCTGCCGGCGCGAGACTAGCGTTTGGCGCGCGCATGGATAAGCCAGCAGGAGCCGAGCGACGCGCAAGCCTCAGCGATTATTTGGCGGCTGAGCGGACGCTTCTTGCGTGGATTCGCACCGGCCTGGCCCTGATGGGTTTCGGTTTTGTGGTGGCGCGCTTCGGACTCTTTCTCCAGCAACTCCAAGTGATGCAGCGCGCTTCGTCAGAGCGGTCCTACGGATTGTCCTTGTGGTTCGGCACAGTTCTTATCGTAGTTGGAGTGTTCGTGAATGTTTTCGCCGGATGGCATCACCTCCGCTTGGTTCGGGAGTTGGATCTCGGTGATACAGGACACTACCGTCCTTCGACCCAGGCTGTGGCGATCGCTTTCTTCCTGGCATTGGTCGGACTCGCGATGGCGATCTACCTTGTTTCGGTCTGAAGTTCCGTTGAGGCAGAACATCGCAGTAGTGGAAACGCTGGCATCCAAGGCGGCGGAGTAGCCGGGCGCACGCTTTGGCCGCCGAGCTCTCACTCGGCGGCCATGAGCTGATGTGAGTCCTTGAATCCGGCCTAGGCGAGAACTTCGCTTTCAGTTCCTACGTCAACCGAGACTGATCACTGTCCTGCAGGTTCCGGTGCGTACCAGATCACGTTGCCGTTTTGATCTTTTACGAGCGCGCCGCCGCCAGCTGTGCTCGAGTAGCCGGCGTCGAAGCGGTCTTGGCCCGTTCCGTCGAGCGCGAGCATGCCGTTGGCAGAACCGTCGCCGACTCCACCCAACTCGAGTTGCGGCTTGCCGGTTGCGTCGTAGGTGACCGTTCCAGCCTCGGCTCCATTGGGCGCTACGCCGGCCACATAGCGCGTCACGTTGTTCGAATCGCCGGCAAAGAGGCCCGACCCGTTGGCGGCATTGCCGAGACCGGCACGTGAGTTCCCGCTGCTGTCCATAACCAGGGCGCCTGCGCTGGTGCTGTCCGCACTGACACCGCTGATCAGCACCGTCTTTCCGCTGCCATCAGACGCCGTCATCCCTGCGCCTTGAGCGCTGATGCCGAAACCGGCGCGGGTCACACCGGTTCCAGCCAAAATGGAATTGCCGTCGTACATCGCCAGACCGGCGGCCGCTCCGGTTTCGCCCAGCCCGAGCACCTGCTTGCCCGACTGATCGTAGAACACCAGGCCGGCGCTGCTGCCGACGCTGCCGAGCCAGGCCACCGTCTGGCCGGCTCCGTTCACGATATTGATCTGCTCCGCGGAGATGGTTTCGGCGTCGAGCGCCACCATCTTCTTCACCGTCTTCGCCAGCAACTGCGGCGTCGAGGTCATCGCGGCCATCGCCAGCACGGTGCCCGCGACGATCATCTTCATCGCCCGATTGGCTTTCTCAAGCCGCGCGACGCGCTCGCTCAGAGCTGCGATCTGAGTGTCCATTTTGTTCCCCTCCGATGGTTACCGGGCCATTCCCCAGTTAGCGCGCCCGGAATGTTCATGAGCCAAGTTGCCGCTTCTAAGCTGGCCGAGACTAGTCCTATACAACGGCATTTTCCAAGGCGCCGTAACACTGCCGCAGGACGACTGGAAGACGTTATCAGGCGCCGGGGTGGTCGGGGATCAGGGCTTCGGAGGGCACGAGCTGATTGTCCATCGCGCCGGGGATTTTCCAGTACAGATGCAGGTAGGAGCCGCCGCCGACGTTTCGCTCGCCGACCTCGATCCGATGCGGCCCCGCGGTCAGGTAGATAGTTCCGACGTCGTGAGGTTTGCTGGTCAGGCCGGGATCGTGAATCACTGGCGTGCCGTCCACCGTGACCCATCCGGAATCGTCAACGTCGATCGAAAACGTGTAGTTGCCGGTGGTCGGCGCGATTACCTGGCCGAGCCAGATGTCGCACGACGGAAACGGCATCGCACCCATTTCCGCGATATCAAAGAAGTCGAGCTGTCGATCGACGCGCACCACGTGCGGCGGGGTCGCGCCACATTGCTCGCCGACGTAGTAGCGCCCGAGCAATCCATGCCGGCCGCTTTGCAGGAACGGCTGCATGACTCGCTCACTCATCGAGAGCAGGAACACTGCCGCGATTCCCATCGTCACGGCGATCTGCGTCAGGCGGCGCGACGCGCCAGTGCCCCACAGCCCGAGCGTCCCCGACAAATCAAATGCGCCAAAGATCCAGAACGCGCCGAGCGGCCACAGCTGAAACGGGCCGGGCAATCCGACCAGTTTGCCGAGGTTGAAGGCGACCGAGTCGCCGACAATCATCCCGCCGACGAAGAATGCGTCGCGGTTGGTGGCGAAGTCGCCGCGCATGAATTGCTGCAGCGCGAAATCGCGCACCGGGTTGTCGTATTCGTATGGAAAATGCGGATTGGTCGCCGTCGCCATCAGCATGATCGCGGCCGACAGCGCGCCTATCGCACCGAGCAGGAAGTCGCATGCGGCCGGAAGAAACGCGAGCGCGAGGACCATGAACGGAACCGACGCGACGATTTGCCGCGGCCCGGTCGCAGTGCCTCCTCCCCACGACACGATCGATTCGCCGTACGCCGCGTTGAACAGGATCAGCACGACGAACGAATAGACGGTGACGACGAATTCGGCGCGCCATCGTTTCAGTCGCGCGAAATAGCCAACGCCGACAATCGACAGCAGCAAGACCGGGTTGCAGAAGAACAATCCGCGCTGCGGATCGAGCAGCACATTCCACAGAATCCGCATCTTCGGGTAGGTCAGGCCGACGAATCCGACCGCCTGCTCGGGGAATTGACGATTCTCGGCGGGCGAGGCCTTGAACGCCTGGTAGCTGAAGAACAATGGATTGCCGAAGGCGCCCCAGTTGTACGCGAGCATGATTGCGACTGTTATCGCGGCGCCGACGGAGAAGGCAGCCAGGTGCGACCACTTGGGCAAATTGAACAGGGCGTAAATTCCGATCGCGGCGGCGACCAGGAAGACCGGGTAGTCGTTGAGCACGGCCCATCCCGCCAGGAAGCCGCTCAGCAGCGCGCGCGTCGACGATGGATGAGTATCGAAGGTCGCCAGCAGGTAAAACGCGGTGAAGACGCATACCGCGGCGACCGGTTCGCCGGTGAGTTCCGTCGCGTACGGAAACGCGATCGTCGCGAGGCCGAGAATCAGCGCAACGCCGGCCGCGCGACCTTCCGACGCGCCGAGAAATCGCGCGAAGCGAAACATGACGACGCACAGCACCGCGATTAGCAGGCTGGTCGTGAAGACCGTAGTCAGGTAAGTCACGAACGCCCAGTACAATGGCTCGTGCGCCGCGCTCATCGGCAGCAGCGCGATTCGAAAAACCATCCAGGGGATCAACGCCGTGTAGGACGTGCCCGGCGCCTTGACGGAATAGATGTGGCCGTGGAACGTGATGATGTCGGCGGTGTTGTAGCCGCAGAAATCGTTGATCCACAGCGCCCCCTTCTCGACCATCGAGCGAATCAGGTCGAAGCGGCACGCGATGCTCTGGTCGGAGCCCTGGTAAAAGTACGCGTAGGTGACGAACGGGATCAGGAAGACCGCGGCCTCGATTTGCCGGCGGCGATCCTCGGGGTCGATCGCGCGGCCTGAGCTTGCGCCGCCCCACTTCATCGCTTGGTCGAGCGCCCCGACATCGCGGCGCGAAGCGAATTGAAGATGCGAAAGTCCTCGTCGCCGTAAATCCGCCAACCCGCCCATGCGATCGCCGCCAGCGCGACGTACGTAAGCACCAGCGAGATCGGCGAGCCGATTGGCACCGGCAAACCCTGTTGCCGAATCGCCATCAAGTCGTAAGTAGGAGTCGCGCTGGGCGGAGGCGCGTCGATTTTCACCAGCGTGGCATTCCGAAAAAATGCGGTGCCGGTGTTGAGGCTGCCGAATCCGCCAACTCGCAGCGCGACGTCGATGTCCGCGCCGTGTCCGCCGACCTTGAGATACAGCGTCACGTGCTGCCAGTCGTTGGTGCCGTGGATGTCGGCTGACATGATGCCGTCTTCCATCACTGAAATCGTTGCGCCGGTTTCCTTGGCGCCGACATTCACGGTGCGCACGTCGACGCTGAGCTGATACCATCCCGGCTGCACAGTCAGCGATTGCATCCAGCGCGCGTCGTTAGCCTGGAGATTGTCGACTTCCAGCTCGCAGGGCTTGTCGGTATACGAATGCCAATGAGCCAGGAACGCATCCGGCTTGTTAATCCAGGCCTCGGTACGCCACAGATCGGGTTGATCCTCGGAGCCCTTGGCGAGGTCGCCGTTGAGCAAAAGATTTTTCTGCTCGACGGCGATGGCGCGCCGCGGCGCGAATACGGCGGCCAGCATCGCGCAAAGAAACAGTGTGCAGAGCAAGAGCGCGCGGCGGCTCCGATACGAATGCAGGAGAGCGATCATATCCAACTGCGCAGTCCGCCGACTTGCAGCCACATCCGCGCGTAGTATCCTTCGCGGCTGATCGGCATGCCGACCCAAATCGGAAAGTAGTAGACGAACAGCACCAACGCGATGACCACGAACACGCTGGCGACGTAGCGGCCCGCGTACCGAGTCCTCAGCAGAAGCACGAAGTACGCGACCACCATCGTGGGAAATGTGAGCCATGCCCACTTCAGCGGCATCCCGAGGAAGAATACCGGCGTCATCGTCAGCAGCAGCGCCAGATGCTCCCATGGCTCGGCGCGCTCGTTGAAACAATCGGCGAGCAAAATCGCCAGCGCCAGGTAGCCGAAGTAAACCGACGCCATATAGTGGTAGAGAAACAGCGTGCGGCCGATCCACGCCCATATCAACCAGTAGCTGAGATAGCCGATGACCAGGAACGAGCGCGTCAGCGTCGGGCGTTCGATCGCCTGCACCGCCGTGATCGTGATCGCGGTCAGCGCGCCCCACCACAGCACCGGATTGCCGCCGCCCCAGACCGTTTGCACGTCGCCCGTCTTGGGAAAGTTCTGCCAGTAGGCGATCGGGCGCAGCATCAGCGGCCAGCTCCACCATGGCGACGCATACGGGTGCGTGGCGGACGAGACGCTCTTCTCATACCAGACGACGTCGCTGTAGTACTTGAAGAGATCCTCGATGCCGCCCCACCAGCCGAGATAGTAATGCGGGAACCACACCGCCAGGTATGCAATCGAGGCGACCGATCCGACCAGCAGGACTGCGCCAACATTCAACGGTTCGAGCAGCTCCCCGAGCGACAGCGTCTTTGACCCCCGCGTCGTCGATAACGAGCGCCTGCGCCAGTAAATCTCGGCGACTCGCAACGCCGCCACGATCAGAACGATCAACAGAATGTATCCGGGCGTCGCGCCGCTCATGAAAACCAGCAATCCGAGCACAATCGCGATCAGCGCAATGAAAATCGCCGAGGTTTGATCGAAGAGATCGATTCCGATCGAGACCGGCGCGGGCGCGGACACTTTGATTTTCTTAGCCTTCGAGTCGATTGGCGCCTTTGACTCGACCGGCGGCACCACAGGCGCGGGTTTGGGACGCTCCTTCGCGAGCACGTAGAGGATGAACCCCATCACGAGTAAAAACGTGATCGCCGGGATGTAGAGTTTGCTGGCAAGGCACAAGCCAAGCGCCAGACCGATCCATGGCAGGATGCGCCGGCGCGCCCGCGTGTCGGGCGTTTGCGCGAATTTAAAAAAGAGCACGTACGAGACGGCCGCGCAGGTGAGATAAACGATGTCGATGACGGCGTAGTGCGAATCGACCAGGTACATCCCGTCGCACAGTAGGATCGCGCCGGCGAGCGCGCCAACCAGCCGCGACCCCGACATTCGGCGCCCGAGCAGGTAAGTGATTCCAACAATCGCGGTGCCAAGCGTCGCGTTGCCGACCCGCCAACCGAAAGGATGATCGCCAAACAAGAGGATGCCGAGGGCGATCACCAGCTTGGCCAGCGGCGGATGAGGATCGAGGAACGACTCGCCGTGCAGGTAGTGCCGTCCCTGCGCGACGAAGTGGACCTCGTCGAAAACGATCTCGGCCGGATGCCCCAGGTGATAGAAGCGCGTGATGGCGGCGACGATCAGCAGAATCGAAATGACGATCGTGTCGGTCGCGATCCACGGCGGCGCGATTGACGGCGCTTCAACGTAATCCTCGACCTGCCGGGGCGTCGCGAGTCTCTCGAAGAAGGCGCCGACGGCTGCGTTCGTTGCGCTTCCGTCCCGCAGCCCCGTCGCGCCGTAGTAAACCGTCAGCCCGAGCGCGACCACGTTGAGCGCCGAGGTCGCCATCGCAAACCCGTCGCGTGCGTTCAGGAACACCACGGTGTTGAGAGTGTGCAGGATGTAGGCCAGGTTTATGAAGCAGGTGATCGAGATGATCACGAAGACCGCCATCATCTCGGGCGCTTCCAGAGCGAGCGGCACTGCGAGCGCAATCGCGGGGTACATGTACCGCTCGTGCATGCGGGGCGCGACCATGAAGAATCCAAAAATCGCGACGAACGCGGCGAACAGCAGGCGCGTCGGCGTGCGGCCGCTCCACAATATCCACGCGACGAATGCATACAGCGGCACCAGCAGGCTCATGCCGAGCGTGAAGTACGATATTCCCGCCAACGTGTCCGAATCCGACTGGCGCAGCCCGCCGAGCAGCGCCATCAGGTTGAATGCGTTGACGGAAGTCTCGTGGTAGTACGCCGCGGTGGAAGTGTAGAGCTTGAATATCCAGTTCCACTCGTGGCCGATTTGGAACGGCGCGATACAGATGATCGCGACCGCAATCATCGCGACTCCCGACCCGACCCACGTCGCGAAATCGGCCTCGAGCAGCGTCCACACTCCCAGCACCGGCAGCATCATCAGGCCCTGCGGCTTGACCAGCACCGCAATCGCGGCGAGTCCCCAAGCTATTTCGTATTGCTTGCAGAGAATCAACCCGATGCTGAGCAGGATCACGAACGTCATCACCGAATCGCTCTGACCCCAGACCACGGTGTCGAACAGCAGCGCGGGATTGAGCGCGACCATCAGCATCGCGATAAACGCCATCTCAGGCCGGCTGCCGCGCCGCATAAACACGTAGACCACCAACGCGAGCGCGAAGTCCGCGACGATCGCGGGACTCTCCATTATGATTCGGTAGAAATCGCCGGTCGCGCCGATCGCACGCCCAAAAGACGCCGCAACCCACAGCGCGTAGAGGTAGCCGGGCGGGTAGTCGAGAAAGGATCCCTGCTGATAGGTATGCGCGGGACCGGACGTCACGATTTGGCTCCCCCACGCCTGGTAATCGCCAACGTCGGCGCCGAAGCCCGGAAAAAACGGCATCACCGCGAGTTTCACTGCCGCCAGCGCGCCGAGAACAATCAGCGTGGCGAGAAGCCCGGAGTCGCGGTCGTCGATAAGCGGTCGCAGGTAGTCGTACAGCGCGTAGCCGACCAGCGCGATCAGAATCGCGCCGCTGACGAATCCCGGCAATTTACCGGTTGGCGTGTCGGGAGCCGACGCGGCCGCGATCGAAAATATCGACAACGCGACCGCGCCCCACCGCAAAAATGGCGCGCGCGCAGCCCACCGCCGAGGCCTGTCCCCCGCGACCTTCAACACTCGATCATCCTGCTATTGCCCACATCGCGCGCCGATAAAAGATAGCGGTTATTGGGGCCGCGATGAACAGTCTCGACCGTCGATTTGCGGCGGTCCGGCGCGCCTGTCTGCTGGCGACCGTCATCGCGCGCGGTCTATGATGCGGCATTGCCGCGAAGGAGAACGCCTCGATGCGACTGATCCATACCGTCTATGAGCCCGCCGGCGAAGGGCCGCATCCGACGCTGATCGCGATGCACGGGTTCGGCGCCAGCGCGCTTGACCTCCTCGGACTCGCGCCATACATCGCCGACGGCCGCTTCATGGTGATTTGTCCGCAGGGCCCGATGGAAGTGCCGATCGGTCCCACCCGCGGCTACGCATGGTTCCCGATTCGGATGGGCGCCTCGCCCGATCGCGGCGCTATCGACGATGCGAACAAAATGGTGACCGAGTTTCTCAACGTCGCGCTGCAGAAGTATCCGGTCGATCGAAAAAAACTGGTGGTGCTCGGGTTCAGCCAGGGCGGCATGATGGCGTATCGGCTCGCGATCAGAAATCCGTCGAAGTTCGCGGCGCTGGTCGCGCTCTCGACCTTCTTTCCGCCCGACTTGAAGGACGAGGTCAACGACGCTGCCGCTCTCGAAGCGCTGCCGACGCTTGTTCAGCATGGCCGCGCCGACGAGATGATCGAGATCACGCGCGCGCGAGCGTCCGTGGAAGCGCTGCGCGCGCTCAAGGTGCCACTCACATATCGCGAATACGATTGCGGCCACGAGATAACCGCCGAAGGCCTGCAGGATCTGTCAAACTTCCTCACCGAAAAGGTGCTCGAGCCAATCGTCAAGCTGTAAGCGAATCGTCCTCGACAATCGCCACCGGGCGCACCCATCCTGCGCTGCCGCCGGTGATCTTGATCGGCAGCGCGCTCACCTTGAATCCGAACGGCCGCGGGATTGCTCCCAGGTTGGCAAGCTTCTCCATGTGGATATGCTCGCGCTCGCGCCCGACGAAATGCGCCGGGAACAACGCGTCCTGCCTGCCTTCGCGCAACCCGCGCGCCATCGTCGCAAACGAGACGTCCATCGCGATCGCGTCGATTCCGATCAGCTTCACTCCCTGATCGAGAATAAAATTCTGGCCCGCGACCGCGAGCCCCGCCTGTCGCCGCACGTACTCGTCGACGTTGTCGAGATACTGGTCGCCGCCCGTCCACAGCAGCACGATATCGAGCGGCTTGAGCGCGTAGCCGATTCGCGAAAGCTCGCCCTTGATATCCTCGACGCTGATGTCCTCTCCCTCGCGATGCCGAAAGTCCAGCCGCACGCCGTCGCCATAGCACCATTCCAGTGGAATCTGATCGATCGTGCGCGCCGGCTTGCCCTCGCACAGCGGGCCGAAATGCCACGGCGCATCGATGTGATTGCCGGCGTGCCCGGTCAGCGTGATCGTTTCCCATCCGAGCGCCATCGAGTCCGGATAGTCGCCGACGTCGGATCCGTGGAACAGGCGCAGCATCGCACGCGCGCCTTCCTCGTGGCTGACGCGTTTGAAACGATAGTTCCACGGCGGATACGGCGCCGCGTCGAGCGGCACCCCGATATCGATGATCTTCACGCGTTTTCTCAGTACTCGGAGCGCGATCTTACCCCCAGTGACCCGCGCCATCCAGATCGCAAAACGAAGCATGCTAGTATCGCCGCCATGAGCGATGACACCACTTCAGCGCAGGCGTTTGCCAAACTGCTCGCGGTCGTCACGGATCTGCGCGCTCGATGCCCGTGGGATCGCGAGCAGAAACTCGACGACACTCCCCGTCATCTCATCGAGGAAGCGTACGAAGTGGCCGACGCCATCGCACGCGCCGACTCGTCCGACATCGCGGAGGAAATCGGCGACCTGGCAGCCCAATGCCTGTTCACGGGAGTGATCCTCGCTGGGCAATCGAAGTTCGATATCGCGACGATCATGGAAAACGCCGCGGAGAAACTCATCCGGCGCCACCCGCACATCTACGGCGACACGCGGGCCGAGACGAGCGCGCAAGTCCTCGAAAACTGGGAGACGATCAAACAGCAGGAGCGCGCGAGCAGGCATCCGGACGGCGCGCAGACTCTCGCGCACGTCGGCCGGGGCCTGCCGGCTGCGATGCGCGCGGAGAAACTCGGCGAGAGGGCGCGCCGCGCCGGGATGGATTGGGCGAATATTCGCGAGGTGCTGGCCAAAGCTCGCGAGGAACTCGACGAGGTCGAGCGCGCGCTCGATCGCAACGACGCCGCCAACGCCGCCGAAGAACTGGGCGACCTGATGCTCGCAGTTTCCAACGCGCCCCGCTTCATCGGCAAGGATGCCGAAACAACTCTCCGCGCCGCCTGCGACAAGTTCGTCATGCGTTTCGACGAAGTCGCAAGGATCGCGACATCGCGCGGCCTCGATCTCAAAGCGATGACGCCGTCAGAAATCGATGCGCTCTGGAACGAAGCAAAATCCGCAACGCGCCCGTCCTGACAATCGAATTTTCAGATTAAGGCGTTCTTTCGAGAGGTGTAGCGGCGCATTTCACGAAGCCGCGAATCAGGGAAAGCTGGATTTGAAGTTACTATACGCGCTCCGGAGCAACTCGATGTGCATCGCGAAGTAAGCGGCCACCAGACCGATGACGACATAGAAGAACCATTTCGATGCCAATATTCGGTCCATCTTATTTGCAGGCTGGTGCTTCGAGTAGTGTGTCGAGTTCAACGCTACCGCTTATCCCGACGACCGCGTTGCCGTTGAGAAAATCTATCGAGCCATCCGACCTCAGTTCAGCTTTGATGCCGCATTTTAGACAGTGATGTCGCGATGGCGGTTCATTCGGCTTCGTATCTTCCACGAAATAATGGCCCTTGAAATCCGAGAGCATTCAAAAAGCATAGCAACCCGCCCTTTAGACAACGAACGCCCAAACGTGCAGGACGGTTCCGATAGTAACGTGGCGAGCGCGGCCGCGGTGGCGGAGCGACTTGAGAATCAGTGTGCCGCCAGCACCGATCGAACCGGCGTATTGCTCCGGCGGGCGTGGGCTGTTAGATAACACTGGTTATGCCTCATATTCCCGTTCATCCATCGGCCGAGAAGCGTCATCGGCAAAGTCTCAAGCGCGCCGAGCGCAACCGCGTCGTCCGCACGCGTGCCCGCACGTTGGCCAAGACCGCGGCGGAAACTATCGCCTCCAGCAGCGACCAGGCCAAGGCGCAAGAAGCGCTTCGGCAGGCCACCAAGGTGCTGTACAAGGCGATCAGCAGCGGCACGATGCATCGCAATACGGTCCGCCGCAAAGTTGCGCGGCTGTCGGCAAGCCTGCATCGAAAGTTCGGCAAGAAAGCTTAGGCGGTCCGCCCGCGCGAACGGCTGCTAGTTGGGCGCGCTCATCAGATCGAGGATCAATCCTGCGAGCGCTTCTTCGCGCTCCTTGATCGTCCCGTCCTTGAATCCCGCATCCATCGCGCACGCGCGCCAGTAAGCGCGTTCCAGACGCGCCAATCCGAAGCGCCGCGCTCCTTCGATTGCGCGGGTCGCCAGCCCGCTTTGCGGCGAAAGCCCCAGCGCGGCCGCGACGTCGCCCGGAGTCCGTCGCGCCGCCATCAGCGAGGCCGCGATCATCATCCGGCGCATCATCGGTATGATCTCGACCGCCAGGATCTCGAAGACCTCGCGCCCGAGCGCGAGCGCCCGGCCCAACTGCGCAAGCGCCGCCGACGTCCTGCCGCGCGCGATGCTCTCCGCCAGCTCGAATGCTTCCGGCATCCGCCGCGCGCCTTCGTCCAAATCGCCCAGCTGCACCGCCGTGCCCGGCTCGGCGAAAATTGTGACCTTGCCGAGCGTATTGGCGATTGCGGCCAGGTCTCCGCCGTGACGGGAAATAATCAGGTCGAGAGCGGGCGGCGACAGCTTCAGGCCGAGCGATTGCGCGAATGCCCTCACATATTGCTCAATCTGATCGTCAAACGGACGCATGCAATTAACCAGCAACGCCGTCTTTTCCGCGGCGCGCCGAACCTTCGCGGGCGCGTTGTCTTTTTCGTAAAGCAAAACGAGATTGCCGGGACCATCCGCGCTCTCGATTGCCGCCGCCAGCGCCGCTTCCGAGCCGCCGCTCACCCCAGGCGCGCGCGCGTCGCCGGCCTCAGCGTCGGCGTTCGCCGTTTCCGCGCGGTCTCTTCGCGACTTCAGTATTCGACACGCGATTACCCGCCTGGGCGCGAACAAGTCGGGCTCGCGAAGCTCGTTCAGCACTGCGCCGTAATCGTCGCCCGCGCCAATCTGAAAGCTGCGATGCTGGCATCCGTCGGCGGCCAGCTTGCGCACGATTGAATCGAGAACATACTCGCGCAGAAACGCGTGCGGTCCGAAGATTACGACCACCGGCGGGATTCGCTTTCGTTCTTCCCCACCTGCGCTCCGGAGGTACGCCAGCGCGGTTTCAAGCGGCACTTGTTACATCCCTGCGCGGCGCGCCGTGAAAAGTTAGAAGCCTTCGGCCATCTCGACGTACAAGCTGTGCGCGAATCGCTGCATCATCTGGTCGCGCCCGGCCGCGGTTTGCGTTTGCGCGACCTGGATATCGGTCATCTCCGAGAGATCACCGGCGCGCAGGTTCTGCTGCAAAAACTCTGGCGTCGTGCTTACGATGTTGGTCGCCACGACCGGAGCATGCAGGGAGCCGCCGATGTTGCGCGCGGTCCAGATCACCTTTTTCGTGTGGAGGTCTTTGAGCTGCGCCGAGACGTTTATACTCTGGCGGTAGCTGGTCGGCTCGTACGCGTTGTTGAAGTTTGAAGGCGCGGAATTAAAGAGCCTGACGTTGCCCGAAAGCTCGAGGTCTGCCGCGTCCGGGCTGTCGACGACCGTGAGCCTCTTATGCAGCGCGATCTCATCTTTAATGTAACGCATCAAGTCGTCGTTGAGGCCCGTTACTCTGGTGGTATTGCCGAAGCGTGCGACGTAAATCGTGCGAGCGTCCTGCGGCAGCTCGTCACCGGACGCCGCAAAGTGATAGCCGCATCCCGAAATAAACAGGCCTGCGGCAATTGCGAAGCCGAGCAGCCTACTCGGCCTTGGATAGCGCAATTTCCTCACCCTTCTGCTTGAGCCCCAACCGTCCCGCGATTTCGTCCAGCACACCGTTGACGAAGCGCCCCGACTCGATATCGCCGTAACACTTCGCCAGTTCGATCGCTTCGTCGATAGTGACGCGCGCCGGAATATCTTCCATCCTGAGCAATTCGTAGAGCGCGATTCGCATGACGTTGTGATCGACGCGCGACAGCCGTTTGACCGACCAATGTTCCAGCGCGTCCGCCAGATGCTTGTCGAGCGCCGCTTGCTCGCCGCGCACTCCTTCCATCAACTGGACGGCAAACTTGCGCGCGCTTTCCTCGGCCGGAAAACTTTCGAACAGCGCCGACAGATCGTCACTGCTGGCGCCGCCGCAGATATCTATCCGGTACAGCGCCTTGAGCGCGAGCTCGCGCCCCTGATGTCTTAGTCCCATTGCAATTCAACAGCCGCCGGCGGGCAGCGGCCTACTCTCTCACGTGATCAGCTTCAGTTCCGAGAACAGATGGCCGAGTTTTTCCTTTTTGGTTTTCAGGTACCCGATATTCCCCGCGTGCGGCGTGACCTCGATCGGCACACGCGAGACGTTTACACCATAACGGCGCAGGCTTTCTATCTTGTGCGGATTGTTGGTCAGCAATTGCACCTCGCCGACGCCGAGATCGCGCAGAATCTGCGCGCCAATTCCGTAGTCGCGCAAGTCCTCCTCGAAGCCCAGATGCAGGTTCGCTTCGACGGTGTCCATCCCATGGTCCTGCAGCGCGTAAGCGCGAATCTTGTTCCCGAGCCCGATTCCGCGGCCCTCCTGATGGAGATAAATCACGACGCCGCGGTCCGCCGCCATGATTCGCTCGAGCGCCTCCTGCAGTTGCTCGCCGCAGTCGCATCGCGCCGACGCAAACACGTCGCCGGTGAGACACTCCGAATGAAGCCGCACCAGCGCGGACCGTCCGCCGCCGACCTGGCCCTTTATAAGCGCCAGATGCTCGCGCCCATCGACGACGTTGCGAAAGACCACCGCCTGCAGCACGCCGCCCTCGATGGGAAAGGGCTGCTCGGAAACGCGCTGGACCAGGACTTCGTTGGTCAGGCGATGCGAAACGAGTTCCTTGACGTAAACTATCGGCAGCGAATGCCGCGCCGCGAACTCGCGCAGTTCCTTGAGGCGCGCGGCCTCGCCGTCCTCGCGCAGTATTGTGCATAGCGCGGCGACATGGCCGATCCCCGCCGAGCGCATCAGATCGACCGCACCTTCGGCGCGTCCGATCCGCACCATCACGCCACCGCTCAGCGCCATCAGCGGTAAAATGTGGCCGGGCATGACGATATCGTCGTGTCGGGATTCGTCGAAGGCGACCACCGAGATCACGCGCGCACGATCGCTTGCCGAAATCCCGGTGGTGGCGCCTTCGCGCGCGTCGATCAGCACGCCGGCCTGCTCGTTCGAGTCGCCGTTGTCGGTCGAAGGCTGGAGCGGAATTCCCAGCTCGCGGAAGCGCTTGTCGGGAATCGCGACGGAGATGACGCCGCGGGCCTCGCGCGCCATGAAATTGATGTCGTCGGGCGTGATTTTCTCGGCCGCCATCACAAGGTCGCCCTCGGCGTCCTCGCGCTCCTCCGCAATCATCACGACCATCTTTCCGTCGCGCAACGCGGAGAAAATTTCTTCTAAAGAAGCCGATGCCATCTGATTCAATTCAACGATGGCGATATTATCACCGGCTCGGCAACCTAACCAGTGCGTCCCTTGCGCGCGATGACGCGGCCCTCGAGCAGCCAGTCGTCGCCGACCTGGCGCGCCGAAAGATCTTCAAGCTCGAGCGCATCGCGCACCCTGCGCGACGTCATTCCGTCAATCGCGGACAGGCCCTCGCCTAGGATTTTCGGCGCGACGAAGAACGCGACCCGGTCCACGACGCCTCCGCTCAGTGCCGAGCCGGCGAGATTTGCACCGCCTTCGATCAATACGCGGCACCATCCGCGGCGCCAGAACTCGCGCATCAACGGATCGAGCTGGATCTTGCCGTTACGCGCGGCGGCCGCAATCACTTCGACACCGGGCCGCTCATATCTTCGGCGGGCGCGTGCGAGATTTTTGGGCGTCGTGACGAGGATAGCGGGTGCCTTCGACCGACCCCGATATACGCGCGCGGTAGGCGCGCTACGCAGGTGCGCGTCGACGACGACGCGCACCGGATCGCGGGCGCCGCCCGCGATCCGGCATGTCAGGCGCGGGTTGTCCGCTATCACGGTGCCCGCGCCGACCATCACGGCGTCGCATTCGCGACGCCATCGATGGACCAGTTCGCGCGACTCGCGCGAACTGATCCATCGCGAATCGCCGCTGGCCGCGGCGATTCGCCCGTCCATCGACATCGCAAGCTTCAGGATTCCCATCGGGCGCCCGAGACTCAGCCGCGTGATGAATCCTTCGTTCAGCCGCCGCGCTTCGTCTTCGAGCACTCCGGTTACGACGTCGATCTTCGCGCGCCTGAGGATTGCGATTCCTCGTCCCCTGACGCGCGGATCCGGATCCACGCATCCGACGACGACGCGCTTGATGCCCGCCGCGACCAGCGCGTTCGCGCACGGCGGCGTCTGTCCGAAGTGCGCGCACGGCTCGAACGATACGTACGCCGTCGCGCCGCGCGCGAGTGCGCCCGCGTCCGCAAGCGCTTGTGCCTCGCCGTGCGGACGTCCGCCGACGCCCGTGACGCCGCGACCGACGACCTGGTCCCCGCGCACGATTACGCATCCGACCGACGGATTTGGAGTGGTTAGCCCGAGCCGACCCCGCGCCAGCGCGAGAGCTTCGCGCATGAAGCGAGCGTCCCGAGTTGCGGCCGAATCAGGAGCCGGAGTCGCTTTTCTTGTCACCGGCGCGGGATGCGGGCGCGTGCTTGCGTTGATTGATCAAATCTTCTAGCTCGTGCATGAACTCGTCGATATCTTTGAACGAGCGATACACTGACGCGAAGCGCACGTACGCGACCTGGTCGATTTTGTGCAGCTCGTTCATCACCGCCGCCCCGATCGCATTGCTGGCGACCTCGCGATCGCCCTGCTCGGCCAGTGTGGCCTCGATGCTGTTGGCGATCTGCTCGATCGTTTCCATCGAGACCGGCCGCTTTTCGCACGCGCGCTTGAGGCCGGCGACTATCTTGGCGCGATCGAACGGCTCGCGGCGGCCGTCTTTCTTCACGACCATCGGCGTCGCTTCTTCGACCCGTTCGTAGGTGGTGAAGCGCCGCTTGCAAGCCGAGCACATGCGTCGGCGCCGAATTATCATGCTGTCGTTCGACATCCTCGAATCGACGACACGGTTTCCGCGATGACGGCAGAATGGGCACCGCATAGGCTAGCTCCGAAAGCGCCGCGGGCCCGGCGATTGGTCACGAGCGAGTTGTGAGTCGCGGGGCTTCAGCTCTTGTGAGCCTCGATATAGGTGACGACGTCCTTGACGGTCCGGATCTTCTCGGCGTCCTCGTCGGAGATTTCGATGTTGAACTCCTCTTCCAGCGCCATCACCAGCTCGACGATATCGAGCGAATCCGCGCCGAGGTCTTCAATGAAAGAGGCCTCCGGAGTTACTTCGTCGGCGGCCACGCCCAGTTGCTCGCTTATCTTTTCGCGAACTTTGGTTTCGATGTCTTCAGCCATCGGTCTCTCGTTTCCTCCTGGCAGCGAGCCGTCAAATAGGCCGCCGATCAATATTCTAACATTATCCCACTGCCACGAAGACCAGAGGTAACGGGCGAGAGGGTCGAGATTAAATTATCAGGGGAGCATAAGGACTGAAAGGCGCGGACGCAAGGCACCCATCAGGCCTTGGAGGCGGGAGCGGGGCCGGTTCATCGACCCCGCGCTGTTCACTTGCGCCGCGTACTTGTTCGTTTCAGAGTTTTTCGGCCGCCGCCTCTTCGATTTCGTTCTTCCATAATTCAAGCACCCTTCTTGATTCGCTTTTCTCGCATCTCGATCAAATGCTTTGCGAGTCGCTCAAAATAAAGGAAATATGTCGGGTCGTCTTCTGCGCCGCGAACCGAACCGAACGCCTTCCGTATGTGCTCATCTTGCCACGCATCGATAATGGAGTCACCCAGGATCTCATCGACCAAAGGTTGCGATGAAAATACAACCCGATTTCCTCGAAGAATCCAAGATAGTCATCGATTTCATCATCGGTCAGCGGCTCTTTCTTGATACTGATCTGGCGCAGGTTTTCATCTTCACTGAACTCTCGTCTGAATCGTTCGAAACTCTGGATTTGAAATCTGAGCAATTCTCTCTTCGTCGCCAGAAGATGGGCGACGAATTGAGCCGTTATTGCTGCCGCCGCGCCCACGATAGCGCCGACAAGGCCACTCAGTAGGATCAGGTTCATGCGTTAGGCAGAACCTTACACCGTTAGTCACTATTTCGAAACCGCCAGTTACTTCACCCTTTCGCGGCGGGGGCGGGCTGCGATAGCGCCTTCAGCGACGCGAGATCCTCGAGCGGGCGCACCCGAATCGTCCGGTACATCCGGCGCATCACGCCCATCAGCACGCGGCCGCTGCCGAATTCGATCGCGTCGGTGACGCCGCTGCGGGCGATGACGCCCATCGATTCCTCCCATCGCACCGGCGCGGTTATCTGTTCGAGCAGCAGCGGCACCACGCGCGCGGGATCGCGATTCACTTCCGCCGTGACGTTCGCGATTACGCCAAAGTTGAACTCGCCGACCTTGAGCGCGCGCAACACCGGTTCCATCCCGTCGCGCGCCGGCTGCATCAGCGGACAATGAAACGGCGCGCTGACCTTCAATTCCACCGACATCGAAGCGCCCCGCTCCTTGGCAATCTCAAGCGCGCGGCGGACGGGAGCCGCATGCCCCGCGATAACGACCTGGCCGGGCGCGTTGAGGTTCGCGGGCACCGCCAGCTGGCCGTCGCGCGTGACCTCCTCGCAAATCTCACGTACTTGTTGAAGTTCCAGGCCTATCAGAGCCGCCATCGCGCCCTGCCCCGGCGGCACCGCTTGCTGCATCAGGCGTCCACGCTCGCGCACCGCGCGGACCGCGTCGGCAAACCCAATCGCGCCGGCCGCGACCAGCGCGCTGTATTCGCCGAGACTGTGGCCGGCCGCGATTTCCGGCTCGCCGCCGATTTCCTTGCGATAGACGCGCAGCGCCGCTATCGAAGCCGTCACGATCGCCGGTTGAGTGTTGGCAGTCAGCCGCAACTGGTCTTCCGGACCTTCGAAGGAGAGCCTGGACAGCGGAAACCCAAGCGCCTCGTCGGCTTCCTTGAATGTCTCGCGCGCGACGGGGAAGTTGTCCGCAAGTTCCTTACCCATCCCGACCCGCTGCGATCCCTGCCCCGGAAAAAGAAACGCCAGCTTCATCTACCGCCGGCGCCTCACGAATCGCTCTTCGGACCATCCGGCGAATGCGCACTCGCGTCCGGCTCGTCCTTGGTGTGCAGCTCGCCTGAGTTGTGCGATTTGTCGACGCCGGGCGCCGTGCCGTTGGTCGTCACTGGCGCTGTGTCGGCGGACTCGTCCCGCGCTTCCTTCTTGGGAGCGCCGCCGCTCTGCGCTCGGGAGTGAGTGGATTCGTAATTGGCGCGCGCAATCTTGGCTGCATCGGGATGAAGGTCCGCGCCGTGCTCCGGCGACGGCTCGCGCAGCGGCCCTGTCCCGCTCGGCGGCGCAGGATGCGAGTCGTCGCGCCGGAGCGGCTCGCCATCCTTCTCGCGGCGATGCAATCGCCCGCGCATTTTGCCGAACAGCGCGCGGATGCCCTTGCCGGCTGGAGGCTTGATCGGCCCGACCGGCTGAATCTTGGCAAGAATTTCCAGAATTTCGGCGTTCACATGATGTACCAGTTGCTCGTCCGCCGCGGCTCGAATTGCGTTGCGAATCGCTTTGGGGTTCGACGAACCGTGCGCGATGATCGACACGCCGCTAACGCCGAGCAGCGGTGCGCCGCCGTATTCCGACGGATCGAGCCGCTCGCGCATCGCGGTGAGATTCTTTCGCACCAGCAGATACGCCAGCCGCGTGCGCCAGCTTCCGCCGAACACCCCGCGCAGGCTGCCGAGCAGGAACGACGAAAATCCTTCCATCGTCTTGAGCGCCACGTTGCCCGTGAATCCGTCGGTGACGACGATATCCGCCTTGGCGCGGTTGATGTCGCGGCCCTCGATGTACCCGATGTAGTGCACGTAGGTCGGCATCTGCTCGAGCATCGAGGCCGCCGCGCGCGTGATGTCGGTGCCTTTCGAACTCTCCTCGCCGTTGGAGAGAATCCCGACGCGCGGCCGCGAGACGTTGCGCACGTGCCGCCAGTACACGCTGCCCATCACGGCGAATTGCACGAGGTTGATCGGCTTCACTTCGGTATTCGCGCCCGCGTCGATTAGGAGGCTGAAGCCCTCGCTGGTCGGCACCAACGACGCGATAGCCGGCCGATCGACGTACGTGAGATTGCCAAGGATCATCATTGACGCCGTCATCACGGCGCCCGAATTTCCGGCGCTGACAAACGCGCTGGCATCGCCGCGCTTGACCAGGTCGAGTCCGACGTGAATCGAGGAGCGCGGCTTGGACAGCACGGATTCGAGCGGCGAATCGTCCATCAGAACGACTTCGGGCGCGTGCTCGATTCGGATCGGCAGGTTGGCGGCATCGTGGTCGGCGAGCTCGTGCGCAAGGATCTCGCCGTCGCCCACCATCACGACTTCGATGCCGAAGTCGCGGGCTGCGTTCACGGCGCCTTCAACGGTCGCCTTGGGAGCGAGATCGCCCCCCATCGCGTCGAGCGCGATTTTCACGGTCGTACTCCGCCGCGCCTATTCCTTAATCTCGGCCAGCTGGCGGCCGCGGTAGGATCCGCAATGGCGGCAGATGCGATGCGGCATCACGGGCTCGCCGCACGACGCGCAGCTGCCGGGGTTGACGGCGCGGAGCGCATCATGCGCGCGGCGCATGTTCTTCTTCGAGTGCGAAGTACGGCGTTTGGGTGCTTGCATGACGAATTACTTCCTAATGTTGAGGTTGAGCCTATCAGGTGCGCGGCAGTTTAAGCGACCGTAGAGCTTCGAGGCGCGGATCGAGGCTCTCCACGCGGCATTCACACGTGCTGCGATTCAGATTCACGCCGCAATGCGGACATAGACCGCGGCAATCCTCCTGGCAAAGCGGACGCGTCGGCAACGCGAGCAGGACCTGCTCGCGAATCAGCGGGCTCAGGTCCACCTCGTCGCCCTCGTACAGCGAGAATTCCAAATCCTCCGCGCGAAGATTGTCTTCGTCGTATCCGATCGACTTGGGCGACAGCACGAAGCGAAATGGACGATCGCCCGCCGCATCGAAATCCTCGGCGCATCGCGCGCAGACGGCGCCGGTCCGCGTCTTCAGCTTGCCCGCGAAGAACAACTCGGTCCCCGCGCGATAGAATGACACCGACACTTCGACCGGGCCCTCCAGGCGATATTCGCGGATCGGCCCCTGCCCCAGGATACGGTTAATTTCCTGCTCCGGCTCGGCAAACGCCATCTCTTTGGCATCCGCCGTTATGTCCTCGATTCGGATTTTCACTGTTCTTACTGTTCACGTAGCGCCTTGAACGGAATCGTGGAACAAGAATTATTGCATTTCGAGCGTAATGTTCAAATACGCTTGGCGCAAACGTCGCTTCAATGTAGCGTCGGAAGGATTTTATCCTGGAAGGTACAATTGCGATGACAACCGAGCGCTTCACTTTTCCCGCCAATTTTCTCTGGGGCACCGCCACCGCCGCCCATCAGGTCGAGGGCAACAATCTCAACTGCGACTACTGGCTGCTCGAGCACACGCCCGGCTCGCCGTTCGTCGAACCATCGGGCGACGCGTGCGACCAGTATCATCACTACGCCGACGACATCGCGATGCTCGCGCGGCTCGGCTTCAACGCCTACCGCTTTTCCATCGAATGGGCCCGCGTCGAGCCCGAGCCCGGCGAGTTTTCGCGCGCCGAGCTCGATCATTACCGCCGCGTGCTCGCCTGCTGTCACGAGCACAAGATCACGCCGGTCGTGACCTTTCATCATTTCACTTCCCCGCGATGGGTTGCCGGCGACGGCGGATGGGAAGACAAGAAGACCGCCGAATTGTTCGCCCGCTACTGCGAGCGCGCCGCCGCGCACCTCGGCGACCTGATCGGCGTCGCATGCACGATCAACGAGGCTAACCTCGGCGCTTACCAGTATCTGCTCGGCTCGCTGCCGCTGAAGCTCGACCCGTCGCGCCTGCCATGGCTGACCGAGGCGGCGCGTCGCATCGGCGCGGACCCGAATCGCTTCGCGCCGTACCTGATGTGCGATCAGATGAAGGCACGCGACACGATGCTCGAGGCGCATCGGCTTGCCGTCGCCGCGCTGAAATCGTCGCGCGGCAAATATCCTGTCGGCATCTGCCTCGCGCTTGGCGACCTCCAGGCCGTGCCCGGCGGCGAGGCTCGACGCGATCAGATCAAGGCCGAGTGCCAGGACATTTTCTATGAAGCGGCGCGCGGCGACGATTTTATCGGCGTGCAAACCTACACCCGCAATCGCATCGCCGCCGACCGCACGCTGCCTCCGGAGCCCGGCGTCGAGACCACCATGATGCACTACGAGTTCTGGCCCGAAGCGCTCGAAGCGAATATCCGCCAGGCAAGCGCCGTCGCCAAAGTGCCGGTCATCGTAACCGAAAGTGGCATCGGCACCGACAAGGACGATCGCCGCATCGAGTACGTGCGCCGCGCGCTGAACGGCGTTGCGCGATGCATCCGCGACGGCATCGACGTCCGCGGCTACTGCTACTGGTCACTGCTCGACAACTTCGAATGGAACTCCGGCTACCGCCCGACGTTCGGACTCATTGCCGTCGATCGCCAGACTCAAGCGCGCTCGCTAAAACCAAGCGCCCAGTGGCTCGGCAACATCGCCCGCGCCAACGCGATCGACCTCGCGCCCGACTGACCGTCGTCACGCTCCGGCGCCGTTGGATTCCTCGAACAGGCTCCGCTGAATCATCGGAAACAAGTCGCGCTCTTCGCCATCAATCACATCGTCGAGGCACACGGCGAACGCCGTCAGCGCGGTGCCCGCCCTGGTGACCTCCTCATCCGAACCCGTGATGAATGACGCCGCGTCAACTGTTTTCGCCAAATCGCACAGCCGCACGCGCTGTTCGCGAGCGCGCAATATCAGATCGGGCGGAAAATTCTCCCGCGACTCCGCCCATGGGAGAAGGATGTCCTGTTGGCTGTTAAGGTGATGCGCGATCACGGGCTTGATCGAGTTCCACGCTTCGGCCGCTTCCGCCCGCAGCATTGTATCCGCAGGCTGGCGCGCGACCACCGCGCCGGCGACCGCCGCGTTGAGCAGGCTTTCGCACAGTTTTGAATCTTCGCGGCTCAACCGCGCGAGCGTCGCCTCGACCCGCCCCGTGTTTGCGTCGTTTTCAAGTAGATCGCGATTCGATTTGTTGGCTAGCATCGCCTTCTCCTCATCCTGCCAGTCAAGTCTGCATCGGGCGTGCCAGCGAAAAGCGTAGACTGGACGCAAGCCTCTCTCGCACAATGAGTACGCATTCTCGCAACGCGAAGCCGTCCTCGCGAAATGAAACGAAATTCCTCGAAATTCGTCGAATTGTTAGGGGCTTCGCACAGGACTATAATCCTCTCCATATGAGTCGCATCGTAAATGCCTTGGCGGCCTTCGGGCTGGCCGTGGCTCTGGCGGGATTGGCCTCTTGCGAGCCCGTGCAGAATCCTTTAGGAATCGGTGCGGGCAAAGCTGCGCCGCTCGGGAGCTCGAGCGGCTTCGATTCCAACTCCAACATGCCGCCGCCCTCGGCATCCGGTACTGTTGTCGGCGGCACGATCGATTCGCCGCAAAGCCAGGGTCTCTCCGACTATCTCAAGCATCACTCGCTGCCGCTGGTCGGTGCGCAAGTCGTCACCAGTTCGAGCGGCGGCAAGCAGGTAATCCTGTTCGGTTTCGTCGCCAGCGATTTCGGCAAGACTGACGCCGAGCAGAAGGCTCGCCACTATCTGAAGGACCCGACGCTGGTGGTCGACAATCGTATCAAGATCAGCCCCGAGCTGGCCGGCAGTACGGGCAGGTCCGGGTCCACCGTCAACGGAGTTCCGTCCAGCAATGCGATGCCGTCCAACGGCTCCGATCCGTACGCCGCATCGGGTTCGATCCAGGATTATCAGAACAACGAACCGCCCGGCGCGCAGGCATACCAGGCGCAAGGGATGCCGCAGTATCAGCAGTATCAGCAATACCAGCAGTATCAGCAGCTCAACAGCGCTCCGCCGAGCATGCTGACTACTATTCTCCCGATGCTGCTCGGCGGCGGTATGACGATGGGCAGCGGCGGTTTCGGCAGCGCTCTCGGCGGAGGTATGGGTGGAGGTTTCGGGGGAGGAAGCTTCGGCGGATTCGGCTCCGGCGCCGCACCGGGTTACGGCGGTGGCTACGGCTATCCGAGTTATCCGGCGCCGATGCCGAATTCAGGATTTGGCGCGTCTGGAGTCCCTTACTGATTCGGCCGCGTCCTCGATCGATCCGTACCGCTATCTCGCCAGCTTGAACCGCTCGCCCAAAAACACCTGGCGCACCGCGTCGCTTGCGACGATGTCGCGCGGCTTGCCCTCGAACAATATCTTTCCCGAGTGGATGATATAGGCGCGATCGATGATCGACAGCGTCGCGTGCACGTTGTGATCCGACATCAGCACCCCGATGCCGCGCTCTTTCAGATACGACACGACGCGCTGAATCTCGACGACAGTGATCGGATCGATTCCCGCGAACGGCTCGTCGAGGCATAGGTAAACCGGATCGAGCACCAGCGCGCGCGTGATTTCCACGCGGCGCCGCTCGCCGCCTGACAGCACGCCAGCCTTGGACTTCGCCAGCTTCGCTATTCCGAGCTCGTCGAGCAGCGTTTGAAGGCGTGCGTAGCGCTCCTCTTCGTTGAGCGGCAGCGTTTCCAGAACCGCCAGCAGATTTTGCTCGACGGTCAGCTTGCGAAAGACGCTCGGCTCCTGCGGCAGGTAGGATATGCCGCGGCGCGCGCGCTGATAGAGCGGCAGGGTCGTGATGTCCTCGCCGCTGAACATGATTCGCCCCTTGTCGGGCTTGAGCAGTCCCACCAGCATGTAGAAGGTGGTTGTCTTGCCCGCGCCATTGGGCCCCAGGAATCCGACCACTTCGCCCGGCTTGACGACGACGTTGACGTTGTCGACCACCGCGCGGCCGCCGTAAACCTTGACCAGGCCTTCGCCGCGCAGCGCCAGCGCTTCGGCCTTGTCAGCGTCGCTGAGTTCGCCCGATTTGATGCTTTCGACTATCGCCATTCTAAAAGTGCCGCTCAGGTGGTCGTCCTAGAACTTATCGGCTTTGACCCGGATATGGTAGATTGCGGCGCCATGGCTGACGGGGTCCGAAAAATCTATCTTTGCGGTCCAATCATGGATGCGGAGTCCGAGCACTCGGCCAAGGACTGGCGCACGCGCGCCAAGGAACGGCTGGCGGGAAGATTCATCCTGCTCGATCCGCTGCGGCGCAACTTCCGCGATCGCGAGATCGATTCCGCCAACGAAATAGTCGAGTTCGATCTCCAGGACGTTCGCGACGCCGACCTGCTGCTGGTGAACTACTGCAAGCCTTCGCTCGGCACTGCGATGGAAGTCTTTTACGCGGGCCACGACCTCGGCAAGTTCGTGATCGCATTCAGCCCGTTCAGTTTTGCCGAGTGCTCGCCGTGGATGGTCCGCTTTTGCACCAAGATACTGCCCGATCTCGAGTCCGCGATTACCTACATCGATCGCCATTTCCCCTGAGAGGAGTGTTCCGATGGTCAAAGGATTGTGCTTCGCCAGCGGCGTTATCTTTGGAGTTGTGTTGGCATGCGCCGCGTGCTCCCAAGGGCCCGCCTACGGCGGCGGACCCTACAGTGTGTCGCCCGAACCCCCCGGCTACTATGGTCCACCTCCCGGACCTCCGCCCGGGAGCCATCCTGAGATTTCACAAGCTATGAACGAGCTACAGCATGCCCGCTACGTACTACAGGCCAAAGCCGCGAGTGACTATCACGGTCATAAGGCCAATGCGATTGGATATATCAACGACGCGATCGGCGAATTGCAAACCTGCATGTCGATGCCGTAGCCGTGAAAGAACTGACTAATCAAGCAACCCAATCAGCAGGATTACAGCGAGGTCCGAGTTGCCAAGGGCCGAACGATTCCAGAGAACGCCGCCCGCCGGCATCATCAAGCCCTCGCCAGGATCGAGGATGATCCGAATCCGCGCCGACTCCGGGCCAAGAGCGATCGCCAGGTTCTTGTCGTCCAGGTTAATACAAGCGAGCAGTGTCCCGACTCCGCTGCTGAACCGCATCGGCCGGCTCGGTATCAGCGCTCTATCGCGCCGACCGTCGGAACCCACGACCTCCATCAGAGCAAGGACCGGCCAGCTCCAGTTCTTGTACTCGAAATACTCGGCGATCTCGCGTCCAAAGCCTTCAAACCCCTGGGCCAGAGCGTCATCGCCCGATTCAGCCAGACTCCACCATCGCTTCAACAAGCGCCGGGGTATGCCGATCACTGACAGGTCGCCGTCGCCGGCGCACATCGCCGCCAGCTCGTCAGCGCTCGCGGGTCGCCATCCGGTGGAGTCGAACACCTGCACTCGCTCGGCCAGCGTGAGCCGGCTCTGGTATCGCGGCGCGTCGCAAATCCGAAAACCCGGCGCCTGCTTCATTGGCTCGGTCTGCGCGTCAGCCGTCAGGCCGCGTTCGTGACGCCGCTTGGATGCTGCAGCTTGTCAACGATCACGTCGACGATCGCTTTGCGGTTCAAGCGGCAGAACATGGTCTCGGTCGAATCGAACGAGCCATTTTCGAAGTACTTATTCACCGGCGCGCCGCCACCGCACAAACTATAATACTCACATGTCTCGCGGCACTTACTCAGTCCGCGCGCGATGTCACTACTCATACGCTGAAACTTCTCGCTATTGATCGCAGACGCGAGAGTATCAGTATTTACATTGCCTATAGCGAAATCACCGTAATGACTACTCTTGAGGCCAAGCAGTTCCGGCGAATATGAAGTGAAGTTGCCTTCGCAGTCGATACTCAGTATCGCGCATGGCGCATTTTCCTGCGTCGGCGGAAAGTCGTTGCCATCGCAGTTGGCGCCAAGAATCATAGGAACCATCGAGTCGAACTCACGCACGCTGATGATTGATTCGTCGCGCGCGACCAGATCGAAAAATCTTCCGATGAAACGCCGGAATCGGCTCTCGACGCCCGCGGCATCCAGCGTCGACGCGGCGTGCGGTCCCTCGATTTCCTCGATATTGAAGGCGACCTCACGAATCTCGTTCTCGACGTAGAAATCGTACAGCTCGTCGGCGTAATCGAGCGACTCTCCGGTGAGCACGGAGATAACATGGAAGGGCACGCTGTTGCTCTGCAGTTTCCGGATGCCTGCCATGACGCGCTGGTGAGTCGCGGCGCCCTTGCGGGTTTTTCGATTGCGATCGTGGATAAACGCCGGACCGTCGACGCTGACGCCGACGTTGACGTGATGCGCCTTAAAAAAATCGCACCAGCCGTCGTCGATCAGGACGCCATTGGTCTGAAACGAATGCCTTACCTGCAAGCCGCCGGGATTATGCGCCGCTACAATTTCAATCGCGCGTTGATAATACGAGGTCGGCAGCACCATCGGCTCGCCCGCGTGCCATACCACGGTGAAGCCCTGCTCGACGATTCCGCTGGAGAAGACAAATTGAAAGACGCGATTCAGGGTGGCGTCGGACATCCGGCGCTTCGAGTCGCGATCAGGAAGATAACAGTACGAGCAGTCGAGATTGCAGAACGGAGTCGGCTGCAGGACCAGTAGCTCGAGCGGACCGGCGATTCGCCATCTATTGCCGGCAGCCATCTTGAATTTTGCTCGATGCCGCGCGACGCGTGCCGGCTTGCGATTTCCGGCCGCGTCCTGCCCGTGTCACCAATTGCGCCAGTTGCGCCAGTTGTGCCAGTTCGGCCAGCCCCATCCGCGCCATCCGCCGTTGCGCCAATTGCGCCACCACGCCAGTTGGACGTTCGAATCGCCCTGCTGTTGCAGATTCGCGTTCGCGTCCTGCGCCTGCGGGCGAATTTTCTCGACGCGCTGCTGGAGGGTTCCCGTGGGATTGCTGTCCGCGACGTTGGCGTCGGCGGGAATCGCATTCAATATCGTGGTCGCGAGCACGACAGTGCTGGCGCTCGTGCCGATTAGCGTGCGAAGCCGTTCCTTAAGCTTGTTCCGGATGGCGGGCTTGTCGGATTCCACGGTTCCTCCTGTAGGTAACTCACTCCCGGTTGTATCGGCTAATCGTCGAAATCCTTGCCAGTATTCCGATCTAACGATTCCCGAAGTCCGATGTCAACCGAGCGCAACTACCTGACTTAGACTACGCGCGCGACTGCGGGCCGGTTACGGTTGACATCGACAATTTTCCTTCAGTAGGATTCCTGTGTAGTGTGACTAAAGTTTTTTAGTTTTTTCGGCTCTTACCCACGTCACTTCAGGAGGTCCCACACCATGAGGTTCCGGCCGACACTTTCCGCGGCAGTCCTGGGCTCCAGCCTTGTGTGCGCTAGTTTCTTTTTGATGGCCGCTGACGATTCGCATCCACCCGAGCCGGCCAATCCCGAATACCAGCAATGGACACACTTCAAACCCGGTACCTATGTCACCCTCGAGCGACTGGTGTACGAGCATCGCGAGAATAATGTCGGCGTCGTGGAAGCCATGGCACATCCGCCTCACGCCGCAGTGATGCGCATCAACACCAAGCTGGTCGATCTCAATCCGGAGAAAGCCGTCCTTGAGGAAACCAGGGTCGATCTCGGCGACGGCAGCGAAACCGAGATGCCTCCTGACAAGGTGACGCTCTTCGCCAACGGCGAAGTCAGCAACGCCAAGGGATCGCTGTGGGAGAAGCCCCCGAAGCAGCAAACCGTCAAGGAGACCGAAGGCGACGAGGACCTGACTGTGATGGGGAACAAGATCAAGACTCATTGGGTCGAGACCTCGATCAAGACGGGCAATGAAGTGTCCTGGTCGAAAGACTGGCTGTCGGATGACGTCCCGGGCGGCCTGGTTCAGGAAGACACCAAGAAGACCTGGAATGGAAAGCTGCTGGTAGAATCCAAAAGCAAGGTGATTGACTACAAGTTGGGTAGCTGACAGTTTGCTGACGCGAATCGATCTTAAATTGAGCCGGCGATGACAAAATCATAGCCGGCTTTTCTTTGTGCCACTGTTCCGCGACGCCGTGGGATGCTACTTCCTTAAGTCGTGGCCGACGAAAACGAATATGACAGCGAGCGGTTTCCCGGAAATTTCTACCAGGGGATGATCCTCAAGCTCGACCGCGGCCGCGGCCGCGGCGTGGTGCGCTCGCATAGCGGCAAGGAGATCCCCTTCGAGTTCCCATTCGTAGCGATCCTCGGCGCGGAGATTGGCGGCACGATGCCGGGCATCGAGCTGATTCGCGAAGGCGACATCGTGGGCTTCGACGTAGGATGGACCTCCAGGGGATTGCGGGTCACAACCATTCATCCTCGTACCGCCGCTTCGTGAAGAACCTAACCCCTAACCCCTTCCCATTGTGGAAAGGGGAACCGGTCGCGCAAGAACACATTCAGTTCGTTCCTCTCTTCTCAGCGCTTGCGTTGGTACATCCGCCATGTTCTGACGCCTAGCGGGTACAGCTCGCCCAGGATTTCGTAGCCCCTCGAACTGTAGAACGCTACGTTGGCTTCGGTCATGGTCTCGAGGTACACGCCCGCTATTTCCGGACGCGCCTTCGCCTCGAGCGCGAGCCTGTCCACCAACGCCTTGCCGTAGCCCTTGCCCTGAAACGGCGGATCGCAGCCGAGCACCTGCAAGTACAAATGCGGTTCCTTGGGATGGTTGTCGGCCAGCACGCTGACCAAATTCAGCCCGCGCCACATCCCGCCCATTCCGATTGCCCGGATCATCCGCGGCATCTGTCCAAGTCCGGTGGTGATCATCCCGAGCGCGCCGGGATGCCCGATGCCTTCGGTCATCGCCGCCGCCACGACGCGCCCGTTGTCATCGATCACACCGAACACAGGCTGCCCCGAGCGGCGCTCTATCGCGAGCATCCCGCGGAACAAGTCCGCCAGATGCTTAGCGCGCTCGACCGGGTCGGTTATATCCGGGATTATCGCCTTGAAGGTCGGATCGTTGATGAACGCGCGGCCGAGCGAGTCCGCCGCCTGGTCGTGCTGTTCGGGGTAGAGGGCGGTGACGTACGGTTTTCCATTTTCAGGCATTTTCTCTTGATACCTCAGTTCAATTCGACTTCGTGAGCACGCGCGAGACTGCGTCGCGCCATCCGGCTAGCAATCGTTTGCGCTCACCGGTCTGCATTTTCGGTTTGAACACGTCCGCTCCCTTGACGAGCGCGTGCAACTCGTCCGGTGATTTCCAAGCTCCGACGGCCAATCCCGCGAGCATCGCCGCACCCATCGCAGTCGTCTCCGCGATTTTCGCGCGCCGCACCGGCTTGCCAAGGATATCCGCCTGGAACTGCATCAGGTAGCGATTCGCGGTGGCGCCTCCGTCGGCGCGCAACTCGCTCATCGGATGGCCGGTGTCGGAGCCCATTGCAACTATCACGTCGCGCACCTGGTAGGCGATACTGTCGAGCGTCGCGCGGATGATATCGGCGCGGATCGTGCCGCGCGTGATTCCCACGATTGCGCCGCGCGCGTTCGCGTCCCAATGCGGCGCGCCGAGTCCGACGAACGCGGGCACCACGTAAGGCTGCGTGCGATCTTTATTTTTTGCGAGACTGGCGCGCGCCTCGGCTTCCGTATCCGCCGCCGTGCGAACCAACTTCAGGCCGTCACGAAGCCATTGCACGGCCGCGCCCGCGATAAACACCGACCCCTCGAGGGCATACGCGGGCTCGCCGGCGGGACCGAGCGCCGCGGTCGTCAGCAGGCGATTCCTCGACGGCACCATCTTGTCGCCGGTGTTCATCAGCAGGAACGCGCCCGTCCCGTACGTCGCCTTCGAGTCGCCCGCCGCGACCGCGCCCTGCCCGTACAGGGCGGATTGCTGATCGCCGATCACCGCCGCGATCGGAATCGCATGCGGCGCGATTGTTCCCGGCGCCGTCTCGGCCAGCGGGCCTCGCGAACTCACTGCTCGCGGCAGCATCTCGCGCGGAACGCCGAGCATCGCGAGCATCTCGTCGTCCCAATCGAAGCGCGCGAGGTTGAACATCATGGTTCTCGACGCGTTGGTGTAGTCGGTCACGAACTCCGCGCCGCGCGACAATTTGTGCATCAGCCAGGTGTCGATTGTGCCGAAGCACAGCTCTCCGCGCGCGCCGCGCGCGCGCAATTGCGGTTTCTCGTCGAGCAGCCACTTGAGCTTGGTGCCCGAGAAGTAGGGATCGATGAGCAGTCCCGTGCGGCGCGCGACTTCAGGCTCGCGCTCGAGCAAAGCGTCGCAGATAGCGGCGCTGCGGCGGCATTGCCACACGATCGCGCGATAGACAGGACGCCCGCTGCGCCGCTCCCACACCACGAACGTCTCGCGCTGATTGGTAATGCCAACTCCCGCGATCGTGGCGGCCGAGACTTTCGCGGCCGCGATCGCTTTCTTCGAGAGTGTGACGACCGACCGATAAATTTCCTCGGGATCATGCTCGACCCACCCGGGCTTGGGATAGAACTGCCGAATCTCGGCATAAGCGCGCCCACGAATCCGCCCGCGCGCATCGACGACGAAGACAGTAGTGCCGGTAGTACCCTGGTCGATGGCAAGTATCACTGGAGGCATCGCGAATTCCTGATTCTCAATCCCAAAAAGGGGGTCATCGCTGTCAAAAGTTGGGCAAATTTCGGATGGTCACTTAACCAGGAAAGGGCAATTTATACCATTAGCTGTGGTCCGGTAAGGGTCGTACCACCATCGGTAGTTTCGTTCCGTCAAAAATAGTTTTTCGGCGAGCTGAAGCCCGATGCGCGAGTCGAGTGAGTTAGGACATTTATGAGTGTGGTCCATAGCAGATCGATAGCATGTTGCGGGCGGCGCGTGCAGGCTGAACAAGTTCACCCCTGAACTCGGAGCGAGCACTCTTCGCCAACTGGCAGGTGGAGCGATCACACCATGTGTCACTGTGAGGGTGTGGCTGCGGCGTCGCAGTCGACGACGCTCTCAACCCGGAGAGCCGATAGACAAAAGTCAAACAGGTCCGGCCTGTCCTTTTGTCATCTTCTGACCGATCTAGCGCTCCAATCCTCTAGTTCCTCCATCGTCCCTCGAACAACAGCGCAGCTAGAAAGACATTTGCGTTGGGCTTGTTCTTAATAGTGTTCCAATCGGAAAATGCCCGTTCTACCAGATCAATCTTTTGAAGTACGTCATATCTGTCAAGCGGCGTTCCAGTATCGTAGTCAGCGCTGTGTCGCGCCTCCTGTAGCTCGACAAACGCGTCCGCAATGTTCTGGATCTCAGTTTCGAGCGGCGCGGCGATCAAGGGAAAGGGAATGTGTGCTGGGGGGTTCCGATAGCGCGCACAGAGATTCTTCATCTTATCGTGAACAAACGCGCGCTGCACTTTTGGCCGAAGTCCCGCCGGTATACCTGGAGCCAGCTTTCTTGCACCTTCCGATACAAGCAAATGATAGAGCGCATAGTATGCCGTTGATACTGCACGGCGGAGACTTGCCTGCTTAGGCCTTCTTGGTTCCTTCGACGCGAGGTGTTTCGCCTGCACCAAAAGATCTTTTGCGAGAGACAAGGGGCTGGTTTGGCTAAACTCGTGCTGCGGTTAAGCCGCACGAAGCCTGACGTACGGTTCGCGGTCTACTTTGTTTCGAAAGATCTCGGTTTTAATGGATCTAGAAAGGTCATTGAGGTAACCGAATTCAGGTTTTGTCAATTTGGACCGCGAATTTATGAAAAGCCAAATCCATACAGCGGGCTGATCCGTCGAGTCTTCACCCAATTCCACGTCGAACCTTTCAATCAAGGCAGAGTGACGGTTCTTCACCACACGCTCCACTAGATGACGAATCATCGTCGCCTCTTTTTCATGCGTCAATTTCTCCCCAGTCGCCACGAGATTAGCGTACCACTGCGAGATCCTCGTTTCCATGCGAGGACGAATACCGGGATTTCTTTGGCGGAGAGTTGCGCGAGGTGCTTTTCCAACGGCGTGGAACTTGGAATTTGGACCCTCACCTTCATCCTTGTATGTTGCGGACAAAGTCCGAAGATGGAGTAGGACGAGGGCGCGGTAGGCCGATTCGGCCTGGGTCGATAGAGACCGAGGGAGAGCGTGGTCGCCGCGCCCATAACTCCGGCCAAGAGCCCGAACAGTCGCTGGGGCGGCGCACGGCGCAGAGCCCGAATCGCGCAAGGATGGGCGGTGCCGGAAGCAGCAGTGGAGGCGGTAGGATGCAAGCAGCGGTGGTGGTGGTTGGGATCGATGTGAGCAAGCGCACGCTGGAAGTAGCGTTGTCCGACGGCGGCGGCTTCAGCGTTGCGAACAACGAGGACGGGATAAGCGAGTTGCTGGCGCGGCTGCGGCCAAGCGGCGCCGCGCTGGCGGTGCTGGAAGCTTCGGGTGGCTATGAGCGCCCGGCCTATCTGGCGCTGTGGGCGGCGGGGATGCCGACCGCGCTAATCAATCCGCGCGACGCCTATCACTTCGCCCAAGCTCATCGGCAATTGGCAAAAACCGATCAGCTCGACGCGCGTGGGCTATGTGAGTTTGGCTTGCGCATGCAGCCCCAAGCGCTGCCTCCGCCGGAGGCGGCGGATGAAGAACTCAAGGCCCTGGCCGTACGCCGGCGGCAAGTAATCAAGATGCTGGCGGCGGAACGCACCCGGGTGCAGCAGGCGCCGCGCTCAGTGCGGTCCAGCATCAAGCGCATGGTCCGGGCGCTGGAGCGCGAGCTCGGTGCGATCGACCATCAGATCGAACAACGGCTGCGGGACAATCCGCGCCTGGCGCAGCGCTGCGCGCAACTCGAGCAGGTGCCGGGACTGGGGCCGGTGACCTGCGCGATCCTGGTCAGCCGGCTGCCGGAGCTGGGACTGCTCGGGCCCAAGCAGGTCGCAGCGCTGGTCGGAGTCGCACCGTATGACCATCAAAGCGGTGAGTGGCGCGGGCGCAGCCCGATCTTCGGCGGCCGCGCCGAGGTGCGCAGCGCCCTGTATATGGCCACCCTGTCTGCGATTCGCTGCAACCCGGTGCTGCGCAGCTTTTATCGCCGGCTGCGGGCGGCCGGTAAACCGGCCAAGGTCGCCATCATCGCGGCCATGCGCAAGCTGCTGGTCATCCTCAACGCGATGCTCAAAACCAATTCGCCCTGGAGGCCGCCATGCACCGTCGTCGCCTGACTCATAAGGCATCATCCGCGCCACCCTCTCAAACACCTTTGGAGGGTGGCGCGGATGATGCCGCTCCCTTGACTCTCAACACAGTCGCTCTCCCTTACAGGGAGAGGGGTAAGAAAGCGGGCAAGCGCGGTTCCGCCCTGCCCTCCAAGCGCGGCTTGCCTCGCTTGATTGCCGAGTTCATTATAAGCGCGCTTGCCGCACCTTCTTTTCAGGGAGTCGCGATTTGGTTTGATCCATGAGTGAGTTGGTTGAAAAGAAGGACGACCTGATCCGCTACTTCCAGGAAGGCGGCAAGCCCCGCGCGCAGTGGAAGATTGGCACCGAGTACGAGAAAGTCGTCGTCCGCACCGCCGACGGTACCGCAATCCCCTACTCCGGCGCCGGTGGCGTCGAGGATCTGCTGCGACGGATGGCCGCCGACTACGGCTTCGAGCCCGAAGACGAGCACGACCATGTCCTCGCGCTCAAGGGTGAGCGCTCCGCGATAACGCTCCAGCCGGGCGGACAGATCGAGCTATCCGGCGAGCAGTGCACGGATATCCACTGCGCTCACGCCGAGTTCGCGACCCACGTACAACAACTGATCGACGTTACCAGCCAAATCGGCGCGACAGTGCTGGGACTCGGGATGCAGCCCGTCAGCCGTATCGACCAGATCGAACTGCTGCCGAAGGCCCGCTACCACATCATGTATCCGTACATGGCGCGCAAGGGCACCCTCGGCCAGCGCATGATGAAGCAGACCGCCGGCGTGCAGGCCAACCTGGACTACAGCGACGAGGCGGACGCTATCCGCAAGCTGCGGGTCAGCATGGGTATTGTGCCTCTCCTGTACGCGATTTTCGCCAACTCACCGCTGAGCGACGGCGGCCTTAACGGCTATCATAGCTTCCGCGGGCATATCTGGACCGACACCGACAACCAGCGCAGCGGAGTTCCCGAGTTCGTGTTCCGCGACGATTGCTCGTTCGAGGATTACACCGAGTTCGCGCTCGACGTGCCGATGTACTTCCTGATTCGCAACCATGAATATATCGATCTCACGCAGCCGCCGGGCCTCACCTTCCGCCAGTATCTCGAGCGCGGACACGGCCGCGAGCGCGCCACCGTCGACGACTGGACCAATCACCTGACGACGATCTTCACCGAGGTGCGCCTCAAGCGATACGTCGAGATACGCACCGCCGACAGTCAGCCGCCGCAATTCATGCTCGCGCTACCCGCGCTGCTCAAGGGCGTCCTGTATAATGACGATTGCATCGCGGCGGCGTGGGACCTGGTCAAGGGATGGAACTATCGCCAGCGCCTCGAAATCACCGACGGGGCGCATAAGAACGGCCTCGACGCGCGGGCCGGGCGCTTCAAGCTGCAGGCGCTCGGCAACGAATTGATGCAAATCGCGGCCAAGGGCCTCGAACGCCAACGGGCGTTGAACAATAGCGGACAGGATGAGAGTATCTACCTGCTGCGCCTGATGGACCTGGTCCGCAGCGGCCATAGTCAGGCCAGTTTTGTGATCAGCCGCTGGAAGGGTGAATGGAACTATGAGGTGGCTCGTCTAGTCAAAGGGTGCGCGTACGAGGCTGAATCGATTCTGTAAATGCAGCTCAGGTTCTCACAAATTCACGTCACGATTCTGAACTTCGTCCTGGTCGCCGCACTGGCGCTCGTGTCGGCCATGTGCGTGCGCGACATAATCGAGCGCAGCATTTCAAATGATACCGACGCTCCCAGCTCCAAGTCGGCAGCGCGAAAGACCGTCAACGGCGTGCGGACGCGCGCCTACTACGACGCGATTGTCAAACGCGATATCTTCAACGAGGCCCCGCAGGACAGCAGCGGGCCCGCGCCGGTGGTGGAAGAGGATCTGCATCTGAAGCTGATCGGCACTTCGCTGATGAGCAAATCCAAGCCGTACGTGATCGTCGAAGATGAAACCGGCACCGAATCGCTCTACCAGATGGGCGAGGACATCCCGAACGCCGGCAAACTGGTAAGCGTCGAAGTCAACCGCGCGTTCATCGACCGCGACGGCCATCGCGTCGCGATTGAGATTCCCGCCGCGGACATTCCTGAAGCGCCTCCCTCCCAGTTGGGCGGCGGCGTGTTAAAAGGCCCCATGCTCAGAGGCACTCCGGCATTTCGGAACAGAGCGCACGGTTTTGGCCGTCGTATGCCCGGCGACAACGGCAACGGCGCCAGCGACGACAACGTCAAAGTCCAGCTCAAGAAACTCGGCCCCGGAAAATTCGAGGTCAGCCGCGCCGAAGTTCAGCAGACGATGGAGAATCCCGCCCAGTTCTTCTCGCAAATGCGCGCGATGCCCCATTTTGTCAATGGCAAGACCGACGGCTTCTCGATCTCGCAGGTCGCGCCGGGCTCCGTCTTCGATCAACTCGGCCTGCAGAACGGCGACATGGTGACCTCGATCGACGGACAGCCCGTCACCAATCCAATGCAGGCGATGGGCTTGATGCAAGCGATGAAAACCCAATCGGCGATCGACCTCACCGTCAATCGCGGCGGCCAGCCAACCTCGGTTCATCTCGACCTGCGCTAGCAGGGGTGACCCTGCACCCAGTACCAAGGCCGCGCTCCGTTGTCGCGCGCGATCAGGAGGAAGTCATCGTGAAGATTTCGGTGTACGGCATGGCGATCAAAACGTTCGAGCCGATGCTGCGCTCGCTGTCCAATATTCTCGACAAGGGCGCCGAGCACGCCGGCGCCACCAAAGGGCTCGATCCTGCGGCGCTGGTGAATGCACGCCTCGCGCCCGACATGTATACGCTCGCGCAACAAGTGCAGCTCGCCTGCGATCAGGCCAGGGATGCGGCCGCGCGCCTGACGGGCCACGAGCGGCCGGCGCGCGTCGAGCACAACGAGCGGTCGCTCGACGAGCTCAAGGCGCTCATCGCGACGACGATCGATTATCTGCAGAAGGCGCGCGCGGACGAATTTGAGGGCGCCGAGGATCGCAAGATCACGATTCCAATTCCCGAGAACAACATGGAGTTCGAGATGAACGGCGTGCAGTTTCTGCGGGATTGGGCCATTCCGCATTTCTACTTCCACGTCGTCACCGCCTACGACATCCTCCGTCACAACGGCGTCGAGATCGGCAAGCGCGATTATATGAGTCACGTGGGCAGCTACATTCGCCAGCGCGGCAATCCGTCGTGAGCAGCGCTCGAACGTGAGCGCATGAGGACGTATCGGTGAGCGCGGCAATCGTAAGACTCGCTGATTCGCAGATTCCCGCGGCCGCGGCGACGCTCGCGCGCGCGTTCCACGACGATCCGCTGATGGTCTACGCGATTCCCGACCCTGCCGCACGCGCGCGCCTGCTGCCCGACGTGTACGCGAGGATGATCCGCTTCGGAACGCTCGCGGGCGAGGTTTACGCGACTACAGACGCGCTCGACGGCGTCGCGCTATGGCTCCCGCCCGACGCGAAATGGACGCGCGAGAATCTCGAAGCGTCGGGGATGCATCAGCTTGCGACCCTGATTGGCAACGACGCGTATCAGCGCTATCGCGACGTGGTCGGGCGCGAGTGGCAGGCGCGCGAGCGCGACATGACCGGCGCGTGCTGGTACCTGTTCCTACTCGGCGTCGAGCCGAGCCGTCAGCGCTGCGGACTCGGCGGCGCGCTCATGCGTCCGGTGATAGAGCGAGCCGACGCCGGGCAGCTTGCGTGCTATCTGGAGACCGAGAACCAGCGCAACGTCGAGTTTTATCTGAAACAGGGCTTCGACCTGATCGTAAACGGCGAAGAAGCCGGCGCCACCGGCGTCAAATTCTGGACCTTCCGCCGCCCGCCTAAGCAGTGAACGGCGTTTCCTGATCGAAGTTTTGGTTTTCTCTCTCCCTGTAAGGGAGAGGATGAAGGTGAGGGTCCGATTATAGCGCGCTATTTCGCGCGCGATTCAGGATTCTGTTCAGTCCGCCGACTCGCCGTTACTCGAACGCCGGAGGTTGGTTAGTCGGGACGTTCGGATTTACGACGGTGTCCGGATTCACTGCGCGCGGAACACCAGATGCTCCCTCCCCCGGGAGCCCCTGAATTCTTCCGTAGGACCGGTAGGACCGCGTATTTACAACATCGCCCGTCACCCTGACGCATACGCGATTGTAGACCAGCGTGAAAAGGAGGTCCTCTCTCAACGTAACGTTCGTCATCATATCGCCATCAGGAACCTTCTCGACGGCGCGATCTACGGCATCTTGTATATTTGGATTTAGAGTGCCTAGCGGGATGAACAGAATGAGAGTGGCGCAGTCTTCGCCTTCAACGGCCGTCTGCAAAGGCGCATAGGCAACTCCCAGATTCTTCGTAGATGCGAATGTGAACGCTCCGATACGCGTAGTGCAACCCGAGAGCACCGCGATGGCGAGAAATAGGGCAGCCTTTCTCACTGGCGCACCCCCGGTCCGCGCAGGACAGCACTTGGAGCCTGCTGAGCAATTCTGACGATATCGCCTCTTACCCGATAACAAACGCTGCTTCCGACAAGGAACCAAGTCTGGTCCCTGTAGAGCGCTATGTCCTCCATCGCATTGCCCTCGGGCGATTGCGCAATCGCGCGGTCTTCAGCTTCTTGAAGATTGGGAATCAAACTGCCGCTAACCGGAAGACCTAGGACGAAGTAGATACAGTCGCTTCCTTCGACACCCCTCTCGAGCGGCTCAACAGGAATGTTAACATTGTGAGTAGCGAGCGCGGTGAGAGTTCCGGCGTTGAAACTACAGCCCCCTATCGCGAGACAGAATGCCAGAAATAGCGGCGTCCCCCGACGCCACCTCAGTCGAACCGACAACATAAGTGATCCCTCCCCCGTTGCGGTTAGCGGCTGGAGGGTATCAATGCAACAATGAGTTTGCAAACGGAGTGCGCTAACAACCGGTTAGTATAGAAAAGGCCACCACCTACCGAATCCAACCAGCGGGAAATTCTAAAGGACGGCCATGAGCGCCAACACAGCGAAACATACAATCAGCAGCACTAACCCGGTGCGGAGGCCGTGCGCGGCCCATTCGCGGCTGGTGATTCCCAGCCGGCTCGCCGCCACGATATTAGGGATATTGCCGGGAATCAGCATTCCGCCACTGATCAGCAGGCCAAGCATCGCGAACCGTTGCTGACTGCGGCTCAGCGCGGGACCGATCTCGACTGCGGCCAGCGTGGCATTGTCGACCACCGCCGAAATCGTGTTGAGCCAGAAAAGTACCGCGCCGGGAAGATGTCGCACGTAGATGTCGACCACGGGCCTGAGGCCGGCCGCAAGTCCGACCAGACCTACGATGAAGATATAAACCTTGCCCGCGCGAATCAGGACGGGCGTCCACGAATCGCTCTCGGCGACCAGATGCATCGCGGACCGGCCTTTGCCTTCGCGGATGAAGAGCGTGGGTATCGCGACCAATACGATTCCCGCGGCGACGAACGGACCCAGCAGTCGCGCCAGGTACCAGAAGTCGGCGTGCAGAGCCGCCAGAACCAGAGTACTCGCCGGCATCCCGAGTGGAGTTGTTACCGCGCCGATCCCGATCGCAAAGCATCCGAACACCGTCGCTGCTATCTCTGCGGACCGATCCATCTTCAGCAGCGAGACAGCCTCCGCGAAAACCAATGCCGCCACCACGGCGGTGATAAAGCCGGCCAGGATGCCCAGGATGATCGTCAAGCCGAAGCACAGCCAGCGCTGGCCGAGCCTCCTCGATGCGACCGAGAAGAGGCGATCGAGCCGTGTTTGCATCAGGCGGAAAACAATCCCGAAGACGAGGACCGCCGAGGTCAGCGCGATAGGCTCGCGCAATGCTGATCGCACCAGCGCGAAACTGAATCGCCCCGCCACGGCGCATGTGATCGTTCCGGCGATCAGAAAGAACAACTCGACGTTGCGCTCGATCGGCTTGACAAGAATTGGCCCGAGCAGAACCGCAACGATCGCCAAGGAGGCGAGGATCAAAGTCATCATGTTGCCGCAGACTTATGCAGCAATGAGGAGTTCATGCAAACGCGGAGACTCCCGCTGGCGGCAGGCGATGAAGTGAGTTACAAAGCCGAACTATGAAAGTAAGGCATCACCGCGAGCGGGTCGAGTTGGCGCTCGTTTCAGGCCAAACGAGGCCAGATTAGCCCAGTAATCGCGAAATGATCGTCCCTGAAAGGATTTGCAATCTCCTTCGTGGCAGGAAAAGCGCGGCGATTCGGCGATGATGGCGCATGAGAAGGCCACGCTGCTGCTACTGCGCGCGATAGAGAAGACCGCCGGATCGGCTGAGGTCGTTATTCGTCTGCGACACGCAGGATGTCCTTTAGCTGACGGGTGACAAGAACCTTTCCAGCACGACCGCCGAGAGTCGACATGGTTCCCCGCTGCCAATCGAGCGTTAACGTGCCACCACCGGGGAGATCGATCTTGGCTTCCTGAACTGGCTCCAATTGGGACCGGAATTTTTCCGCAGTGTACTGCTTGCCGCAATTTAAATCACAGCGGTGCTTCACGTCGGCGAAGATCGAGAGAACGATCTCCAGACCAATCGGACGGCAAAGGTTAAATTTATTACGATTTCCCCAAGCATCTGCCCAGAGGTTAGACACCGCCGTGAGGTATGCTTTGATTATGGTGGCCTTTTCCGCGACCGTCTTGGTTGCTAACACACCGCCGCTAGTCAGGTGTGGCGAAAGGAATTGTTTGAGTGCGTAGTTCGTCACCCACGTGCCTTTGTCGTCGTCCATCGTGCGAATGCGGCCCTTCAGTGGCGAATCGGGAGCGGTGTTCAAGGCCACAATCACATCCATCACCGGCGTATCGTCGGCTGGCAATTCCTTTATCTGATAGTAGATTGATAACAGTTGAACGTCGCTCACCCGTTCTTGTTTGCTGTTTATATCCGCGAAAATCTTGCCGCGTAGTGCGTCGTCGGCGTTGTGAATTGCAACTACCGGCATATCAAACTCGACGCCGTCGCTGTATTTGAACCCAGCGAGCCGATGCTGGCCATCTAGTATGTAGGCATACTTTCCTTCTTCCGCCGGAAACTCGAGCACCTTTATTCCCGAAGTCCCACTGGCGGATACTTTGACCTCTGGAGTAAGACTCACGACAATAGCGTTCGGAAGAAGTGAATTTGCCTGTTTGATGTATTCCCCGATTTCTTGCGCGCGGCCCGGGCGGAGTATCCGTTGAATCTCATCTGGATTGTCCTGTGAACGAGGCGTCACGTAGCAAATTTGATTCAGCTTCGTGCTGTTCATCCCGAAGCAGTAAAGCTCCTTCCCATTCTGGTTTAAGACCGCCGCATTTACTGCAAATCCAGCCATGAATCGCTGACCTCTCGCTTGTTAGATTTTCGTAAGTTATGTTCCGCGCAAAGGAATTGCAGATTAGCGCGTTTTGAAGACCCGCCACGAGACGCAGGGACGATATGATCGACGTGAAGAATCACGTCTGGGGGCCGACGCTTACATTGCACACATTCAAGCGTGGACTGCCAGAGGAGTTTCAAATACTCCTCGTAGGCGATGGGTTTACGGTAATGCGCGCTTTTTTCGCTTTTGACGCGGTCGAACAGGGCGTGCAGATCATGCGGCGTCCAACCCCGTTTCGTCCGCGCTTCAAGAATTTTGCGAAACTGTTTCAGCGCATCCTGTTGGGTGAAAAACCCTGTCTGGAGTTCAGGCGACGACGCGAGCACCGCTACTAGGTGTTCGCACAGGGCCCATTCCAACACCCGCTGGAATGATCGCACGTCAATTCCTATTGCCTGCAGTAGTACAGTTACTCTGTCGTTGCCCTGATTGAGGTTCTTCAATCCCGCGAATCTCCCAAGCATTCGATTGAAGCGAGAACACTAATAGTTTGCAAGGATTTCTTGGCGGATCATTCTGGCAGCGATCCGGCACCGTACTGTTGTGTCTCCGCCCCAGTCCAAAACCTACTGCACGCTCGCGACGCCCTGTGATCTCTTATCATAGGGCCACGACCGATAACCATGCCATCGGCCACTATAGCGGCGCTCGCTGAAGTGAGTTACAAAACCTGAATCATGGAAGTCCGATCTGCGCATCATAGCGAGCGGGATGAGGTTATCGACCTGCTCGGGCGGTGGTACAACGATCGCGGCGAGTTTTTCGCTCGCTACAATCAAAATGATCCCGGCTTTCGCGATGCGCTGTGCCTTGTTGCGCGCGACGGTGGCCGGCTCGTTTCTACCGTTCAGATTTTCGATCGCGCCATCAATCTCGACGGGCAGTCGGTGCCGATGGGCGGTATTGGATCCGTTTTTACGCTCGAGGAGTATCGGCACAAGGGCGTCGCGTCGGCCCTGATGCGTCTCGCTGTCGATACCATGACGCGCGAGGGCTTCGAAGTATCGTTGCTGTTCGCGGACCGGCTTACCTTCTACAACCAGTTCGGATGGCGTGAGATCGAGCGCAAGCTCAGCCTTCTGGCGGGCGCGGCTTCAATCAATGCGCCCGATCGTTTTGTGCTCGACAGCTTCGAGATTGCGCGCGACCTCGCCGACGTTGCCGCGATTCATCGCGGCTACAGTGGCCGCTTCAACGTCACCGCGGTCCGCGACGACGCCGCGTGGCGCGGGAACCTCAAGTTCGCCGGTAATCAGCCGCTCCATCCCGGCGAAGGCTCCGAGGAGTATTTCGTCGTATGCCGCGACGGCGCGCGAATCGTGGCCTACGCGCGGGTCACGCGCCTGTACGGAGTCTCGATGGTGATGGAGTATGGCTACGACGCCAACGGGACTGACGCGATGCTCGCGACGTTCAAGTACCTCGGCCAGTCCGCCGCCGGCGTGCCGATCACAGTGCGGAGCGTCGGGGATCATCGCCGCGCCGCCCTGCTCCACAGCGCATCGAAGCCCGCCGAGCCTTCCGTGCTCGTCTCGCATACCGCGCACGATCCGGCGCTCGAAAAAGCGCTGGGCGACGCGGGATGCCCCGTCGCACATCACATCGACAACAACTACATGTGGCGAGTTCTCGCGCCGGACAAACTCGCGCGCCGGTTCGCGATGACGCCGGCAGCCGCATCAGCGCACGCCTTCGAACTCTTCGCCGATTCGCGCTCGGTGTACTGGACGGCCGATCGTTTTTAGGAACCTAACCCCTAACCCCTTCCCGAGCGGGAAGGGGAACCAGAAAAAAGCTAATCGCGCACCGGCGCTCGCCGCGACGCGAGTGGTTGGCTAGTATTCTTCCGTTGTCACTGTTCGATGTGCTGCGGAGGTGGTGCGTGATGAAAGTTCTTTTGCCGTTCTGCGAGTCCCGAAAATTTCGATTGGCCGCGATCGTCACGCTCGCCGCGCTGATGTCTTCGCAGACCGCGCTGGCCGCGCGCCGTCATCATGCCGCCGCGGCCGAGCCCGCATCTGAAGAGGAGAGCGCCGCCAGCTCGTCCAGTACGGGCCTCGGTACGTATTCCGAGGCGTGCGTGCTCGAGCCCACGACCGGCACCGTCATCTTCGAGGCCAACGATCACACGCCGTGGCCGACCGCGTCGCTCGCGAAAATGATGCTGATGCTGATCGCCGCCGAAAAAATCCACGACGGCTCGCTCAAGCTCACCGACAACATCACCACCTCGCGCAAAGCGGCCGAGATGGGCGGTTCGCAGGTCTACCTGAAGGAAGGCGAGACCTTTTCCCTCGACGACATGATGAAGGCGGTCGTCGTCCATTCGGCCAACGACGCGTCGGTCGCGGTCGCGGAATATATCGCGGGCTCGACGGAAGCATTCGTCGTGATGATGAACCAGAAGGCCGCGGCGCTCGGGATGAAGGACTCGCACTACTACTCGACTAACGGCCTGCCGCCCGCGAAGGGCGAGTCGGCCGACGTCGCGAGCGCCTACGACCAGGCAATTCTCGCGCGCGAGCTGCTGAAGTATCCCGACGTGATCCGATGGTCGTCGATCGACACCGCGCCGTTCCGCGCCGGAACTTTTATTCTGCGCAACACCAATCACCTGGTTCGGACGTATCCCGGATGCGACGGCCTCAAGACCGGATTCTACGACAAGGCCGGCTTCAACGTGGTCGCCACTGCAAAGCGCAATGATCTGCGGCTGGTCGCGGTGGTGCTTGGCAGTCAGCACAAGCTGACGAACTTCAAGGAAGCGGCCGAGATGATGTCGCAGGGATTTCTCAACTACGAGATGCATCCGGTGGCGAAGAAAGGCGCGCCAATCGCGCAATCCGTCGCGGTGAGCAATGCCGACACTGACAGTGTCAAGCCGGTCTGGGGCGCCGACGCGGGCGTCTTCGTCAAGCGTGGCGATGCGAACAGCGCGATCAAAGTCGACTACAATCTGCCACCGTCGGTCGCGGCGCCAATCAAAGCCGGCCAGCAGATTGGCACGGCCAACGTGACTGAAGGCGGCAAGCCAGTCACCGCGATCGCGTTGCTTGCGCCTTCCGACATCGCGAAGACAACCTCGCTTACTAAACGTCTGTTAAGTATTTTCTGAGGTTAAGTTTTTTAGCGGTGTGCTCTAGATAACACTTTTGATTAGGCTCTCCGCTTCTGACATGTTATTGTTGTTCCCTCAGCCCCGCCTGCGTTGCTTTGTAACCCGCCTGATGAGTGCAAAAGATAAGTATTACCGCGCCTACATGGACTTTCTCGAGACTGCGGAGCGAAAACGCCGCTGGAATCTGTTCGAGGACGTCCCGTGGGACAAGCTCTCGCGCGACGCCAACACCGAGGAACGCGCCGTTCGCATCGAGACGTATTGCGCCGAAGAGATGTACCTGCCGGACTACACCGCCGCCGGCAACGAGCTGTTGCGAGGAGTGTTTGGGCTCGCGTGGTTCCAGACCGCGTGGAGCTACGAGGAGTCGCGCCACGGACTCGTGTTTCGCGAGTATCTGCTCCGCTCCGGGCTGCGCACGCAGACACAATTCGACAAGTTCGAGGCCGACGTGTTCTCGCGCTCGTGGAAGGTTCCGTTCACGACACGCCGCCAGATGAGTTGCTACGGAGCGCTGCAGGAATCGGCGACCTATCTGGCCTATCGCGCGCAAAAGGATCGCGCGGAACTCGAGAATGACCCGACGCTCGAGGCAATTTTCTTCCTCGTCAGCCGCGACGAGGCTGCTCACGCCGGCTTCTACCGCGAGATGATCGCGATCGAGATGGTCGAGGACCGTGTCGGCACGCTGGCGGATCTCGCTTACGTGCTCGCGAATTTCAAGATGCCCGGCGACGGCCTGATTCCGAATTATCGCGAGAACCTGCTACGTGGCGGCGGCGGGATCAGTCCGCGCCTGTTTTTGACGCGGGCCGTGCTGCCATTACTGAAGCAGTTGGGCACCAGCCGCGACGAACTCAAGAGCGCAGCCGCCGCAGTAGTTCCACTGCGCGCGGCATCGTAGCATCCGTGATATAGTTCCTTCCGGCGATGAACCGGAACCGACTTCTGATTGGAGCCGCGGCCCTGCTGCTCGTCTGGCTTGGCGGCAACCTCGCGCTTCATTTCGGCCTCAAGCATCACGACCGTCTCGACTACGACATCGACGCGATTTTTCCACCCGACAAACCGACGGTACCCGGCGAGATCTATGCGTCGACGCTGGCGGCGATCATGGACCATGAGCTGCACACGGGCTTTGGATGGCGTCCCAACGATTTCTTCCTGTGGGGCCCGAAGGTCGCGGCGGACAACAACTCCGATCGCCAGCTCGGGATAATCCAGGCCATTCGCGAAACCACGCGCGTCTTCAAGGATCACCTGACCAAGGTCTCCTCGAATCAGTACGATCCGAATCTGGTCATCGCTGACACTGATTTTCGAAACGATGCGGAGAAGTGGATACTGCCGTCGGCCGAAGGCAAGTACGACGATGGCGTCGCGCATCTGCGGATGTACGTCGCCGGGTTGCACACCACGCCGGAGTCATCGCGCGAGCTCAACACCCGCGCCGTCGAGCTGGTACGCCTGGTCCAGACGTGGACCGACCTGCTGGGCGACGCGCATGCGAACCTGTACCGGACCACGAAGGACGATGGCAGCCCGGTTCATAGCTGGGATTGCGACCACTATTTTTATCATTCGCAGGGTTATGCGCACGTGATGTACCACATGATGCAGGCGGTCGAGCGCGAATACGCGGGGCAAATCAAGGACGACCCCGTGCTGAAGGCACTGTTCGACGATTCGATCGACGCGCTCGGCAAGGCCGCCCTCATGAAGCCGCTAATCGTCATGAACGGCTCGCCCGACGGGCTGTTCGCGAATCATCGCCGCAACCTCGACGGCTACATCACCGAGGCGCGCCAGAAGATGTACTCGCTACGCGAGGAACTCGAACGCTCCCCGCTAGCGGACGCGCAATGACGCGCTGCTACAGCTCGATGAACGGGCAGAGCAGCATCACGCCGCCGCGGATTAGCATCTCGAGCATCGCGGGCGCCCAGCGGTCTGGAATGCCGAGCGTGCCGGCGGCTGCGCGAATCGCCCACGGCGTCGAGACCTCCGCGCTGCCGACCCGAAAGTCCATCCATCTGCGCTCGCCGCAATAGGTGACCAGCTGGTGCCGCTGATGCTCGGCAAGATGCGCACGCGCGCGCGCGATCGCGACCGCGGTCGAGAGTCCGCCGACTTCATCGACGAGTCCACGTTCCTTGGCCGCGAGACCGCTCCAGATGCGCCCCTTGGCGACCGCTTCAGCCTGCTCGGGACTCAAGTGCCGGCCCTCCGCGACCTTCGCGGTGAACGCCGAGTACATATGACCGACGGTTTCGTTGAGCTGCGCGAGCTCGGTATCGGTCATCGCGCGCGCAAACGACATCGCGTCGCTGATGGGCGCGCTCTTCACGAAATCGAAATGCACGCCGAGCTCGCCGAGCAGAATCCCGAGATTGAACTTCGCATACACGACCCCGATGGAACCTGTAATGGTCGCCGGCTCCGCGACGATCGCGTCAGCGCCCGCCGCGACGTAGTAGCCGCCCGAGCCCGCCACATCGCCCATCGAGACGACGACCGGCTTGCCGCGCCCCTGCGCCTCGCGCACGGCCCGCCACACCAGGTCGGAGCCGACGGCGGAGCCGCCGGGTGAATTCACGCGAAACACGATTGCCCTGACTCGTTCGTCGCGCGACGCGCGATCGATTTGCGCGGCGGTCGCGACGCCACTGATATATTCGCCGGTCGCCGGCGCCTCGCCCGAAACTACCGGGCCGCTGGCGTGCACCAGTGCGATTCGCGGACGCCGCCCGCGCTCGCGCGTGAAGATTGCGTGACGCCGGTATCGTGCCAGGCTGACGAACACCTTGCGCTTGGTCTCGGGATCGAGTTCAGCGCGAATGTCCTCGATATAGCCTTCGCGATCGATCAAGCGATTCTCGACGGCGAACTTTGTGCTGACGAAACCCGCCGCGATCAGCTCGCGCGCGCGCTCCGGGGTCATTTTGCGCGCCGCCGCAATCGTCTCGACGAGGATTTTCTCCCAGTCCGTGACGATCGCCTCCATGCTCTCGCGCACCGCCGGTGACATCGTGTCGCGGCCGAGCGTCTCGGCCGCGCCTTTGTATTCTTTCCACTGCAGCGTCTGCGCCTGGATTTTCAGCTTGTCGAGCGCGTTCTTCAGAAAAACTCCGCCGGTCGCCACTCCGAGCATCGTGAGCATCGTGTCGGGATTGGCGACTATTTCGCCCGCCCCAGCCGCGACCAGGTATTCGCGCAGTCCCGCGCTATCGCCGCGCATCAGCGCGATCACCCGCTTGCCGCCGGCCTGTGCGGCGCGCAGCAGGCGATGGATTTCGTGCGCGGTTGCCAGACCGGCGCCCAAGCCCGCGATCTCGACGATGATCGCGCGAACGTCGTCATCAACGGCTGCCGACTCGAACGCGTAGCGGAGATGGTCAAGGCTTTGAGCGCCGCGGCGCATCAGCTGATCGAGCGGCGAGCGAGTCACGTCCTCCTCGATTGGGCCCGCCAGGCGCACCACCAGGACAGCGTCGCGCGGGATTTGTGCGGGCCTGACGACGGCAAACCAGAAGGCCGCCACGAGAGCCACCGCGATTCCAAGCGCGGTGATTCCGGCCTTCCAATCGCCGGCCGCGCAGGCCACGGCGCCGGCGGCACACAAAATCGCGACGATGATTGCGCGACGGACCTCGCGGCTTATCCACAAATTTCCAAAAAACCGGTTCTTCATCGGATGGATCGGTCGCCTTTTTTGACTGGTCCAAATACACTACCGCTTTTCCATGCCCAGGTCTGTCTTCATCCTGATTCTTGCCGCGACCGCCGTGAGCGTCGTGTCATGCTCGACCAGCGCGAACACGCCGAAGCCCGGGCCTCCGCCATTTGTCGCCCATTCGACCACGCTGGACGTCACCAACGGTATCAAGGTGCTGACCAACGTCCAGATGCCGGATGGATTCGCGCCGATCGCGTCGCGTCCCCCCATCTGGCTCGAGGAGAGCCAGGAGATTGGCGTCATCGGAACGCAGGCTGGGCATACGATTATGTATGGCCTCGGCGGCGCCGGGTGGCGAACCGGCCGTATCCTCGCGGCTGAGACCGGACCGGGCGCGGCCGAGGAGGGAAGTATTGCGGATATCGACGCGAGCCCGAACGGCCTGACGCTCGCGACGGCAATGGTCATACGAGGCGCCAATCGCGTCGACGTGATCGTCCGCGACCTGATCGCGACCGGCCCGGGCAGCGCGATCGCGAGCTTCAATGGCCAGTTCGACTCGATCTCGATTAACTGGCTGAACAACGCGACGATCGCGCTCGCGCTTCGACGGCATCCCGAACCGCTCGAAGCCGGCACCAACGAACCCCCGCCGCAATCCGATTCGGACCAGGCTGAGCCGCCGCCCACTCTCGCCGACGGATTGCAGCTGATCGTCGTGACGGGCGCCGGTTCCGTCCTGCCGGTTAAGTTCTCGTGTCCGATGTCGGCGCTTAGTTGGAGTGCGCACGGTGTCTACGCGGTCGGCCAGGGCGATGCGGGCGCTCCGCCGGTTATTCTCGATCGGCGCGCCTCGACCTGCACCAGGTTTCACGTGCGCGCGCCTATCCACGTGCTCGATTGGGACCAGAACGACGAAGGATCGTTCCTGTACGTCGGGCCCGACCCCACGCACCACACGATCGGCGTATACAAGTACGACATCGCGACCGGCGACGAACATCTGATGGGCGTATCTACCGGCGCGGCCGCGTTCGCGAAGGGCAGCGGTACGGTCACGCTCGGCAATCAGGGGCTATCGTTCAAGCGGGCGATTGAGCTTCCCGAAGGGTCAGTGCTCGCGCAAGTCGCAATAACGCATCCGGATCAAGCACAGGTGGACGTGAAAGCGCTCGGCTTCGACACCGTGCCGGAAATGCTCGCGCAGAGCACGATGGCGTTCTCGAGGGATGCGGATGAAGCGGCGATGCAGGTCTATGCGCCGAGTGCGTCGGTGCCGTGGCGAAAAATCGTCACCTATTCTCTGCAGTACGACAGTGCCTTTCTCCTGGCCGAAGGCCCGGCGCGCGGCACCGTCACGATGAGTTGGTCGCTTCGCGGCCGATGGCTGGCGTTCCTCGACGGCGACGCATCGATCGGCACCGTGATGACAGTCCTCGCCCCGCCGCGATAGGAATCATCTGTAGACCTCGCGACGATGAGCCACGCGGACTACCAGTACGACCAGAGTCCGATCTCGCACTTCGTAGACGATTCGATAGGCGACGGCGCGAATGCGCCACAGGTTTTCGCTCCCCTTCAGCTTCTTTGCGCCCGCCGGACGCGGGTCGGTAGCGAGCGCGTCGATGCGTGGACGCAACCTTAGCTGAATTTCGCGCACAAGTTTGCGGAACTCGCGCTCTGCACTGGGGGCGAACTCGACGGTGTAAGCCATCAAGTCGTCAGAGACGCAATTCCTTCTTTAGCTGTTTCCATGACTTGGGGTCCTTCCGTTTGGCTTCGCGGATTGCCGCCCGGGCTGCTTTCAAGTCTTCGCGATCCTCAATTGCTTCGAGCAGCGCGATGTCTTCGATCGGCACGATCGCTACCAACGGACGGTTGCGGCGGCTCAGCAGAACTCGATCCTTGGCGTAGGCCACGCGATTTATCAGCTCAGAAAAGTTCTGGCGAGCCGCGACCGTGCTGATCGCTTCGCGGGTGGATTTTCTTCTGGCCGCCATTCGGTGATTATGCTCCTGTCGATTAGCTGGCTGAAATGTACATCTCGAGAGTTATGTACATCAATGCTCAATTGTACATCTCAGCAATGGTGTACACCAGTGTCGTGAGCGCTTCGATGCGTATCCGGCGAGCGCCACGGAATTAATCTAGTTTCAGATTACCGGCGAGCCTGGATCCAGCCCGAACAGCACGCGTCCTACCACCTCGAAGCGCGCCGTGTTCATCAGCACGTGCTGCGAGGCGGTGTGCACATCACGCCAGCATCGCTCGATCGGACACGAGGTCTGCGCCGAGTTCATCCCGGCCGCGTCCGCGACCAGATCGACCGCCTGTACCGCCAGCTTCGCGGCAGTGACTACCGCGAGCCGCGCATGCGCGCGATCCTGGATGCTGAAGCTGTCGCCGGCTTCGCCCTTGCGCCAGATCTCATCGTTGCAGTCGTAAAAATAGGCGCGTGCCGCGCGCAATAGCCCTTCCGCCTGCGCGAACTGGATCTGCGCGATCGGACGCTCGCGCAGCGTGGCCCGAGTGGCCGCCGGCACTTTGGCTTGCGCGATTTCGTTGAGCGCGTCGAGCGCGTGTCGCGCGGTGCCAAGCACCACCGATACCAGGCCACCCACAAATTGGAGTTGCAACGGAATGTCCGCGAACGGACCGCGCTGCCATGGCGATTTCGCGTTCAGCCAGTCGAAGGTGAATTCGTCGGTGACAAAGACGTTCTCAAACACGCAGTCGTTGCTGCCGGTGCCGCGCATTCCGGCGGTCGACCAGGTATTGAGGATTTTCGCGTTCCCGATCGGAAACAGCCCCGCTCGCATCACCGGAACCCCGTCGACGATTTGCGGCGCACCATCGCGCAGCACCATGCCCGCCGCCATCAGGTAGGTCGCGTGAGCTGAGGCGCTGGCGTATGTTGCCTTCCCGCTGAACTGCCATCCGCCCTCGACCGGCACCACGCGGGTGGTCGCGGGATTCAGCGAGCCGGCGCTTACGCCGCGCGGATCGCCGTAAATCTTTTCGAATGCCGCGCGGGAAAGGTTATATCCGAACAGCGGACCGCCCCCACAAATCGCGAGATTCCATCCCGCGGACCCGTCGATGCGCGCGAGTTCCTCGCACAGCCGCAACGTGTCGGGAATCGTCAGTTCGCCGCCGCCCATCTGGCGTGGCACGAGAATCCGAAATAGCCCGGCCTCACGAAACGCATCGACAACCTCGCGCGGCATCTGCGCCTCGCGCTCAGCGCGATCGGCGTGCTCGCGAATTATCGGCGCCAGCTTTTGGACCTTGTCGAAATAAGGCCGTGCGCGTTCGGATACGAGCTGATCCATATTCAATCCCTCACCGCATATGAGTCTAACTGCCCAGGCGCGCGCGATTTATCCAGTAGTCCGCCGCGGTGCGGAAAGCTGCGGCGGCGCGCTCGAAGCTGTCGAACACCACCAGCCCGCGCGCGCGCGCCAGCTCCTTGCCCCGCGCCACGATCGCCTCGACGTGCGCAGGATGCATCACGACTGCGAACGGCTTGGTCGAGCGCCCGGCAAAGTCCGCCAGCTTGTCCAGCAGGCCGGTGATTTCGTCCTCGTGCGTGGCCCATCGCGCCGCACGCAGCCCCGTGCCGATCTCCAGCACGATCGCGTCGATGACCGCGTCGCGTTCGAGAATCTCGAGGATGCGATCGAGATTGCCCTGATGATGTCCCGCGCCGATGGTGCCGCCCGCGTCGAGCGGATTGCGGTAGCTGCCGCCGACTATGTTGAAGAACGTCTTCAGCTCGTCGTAGGAAGACTCCGACAGCGCGGGAATCTCGAGCCCGGCCGTCGCGAACGTGTCGGTGATTACCACGGACTGGCCGCCGGTCATCGCGACCAGGCCCATCCTCCTGCCGCCGATACGCTTGGCGCGCGCGAACAGCTCGACCGCGTCCAGCATCGCGTCGAGGCTCGTCACTTCGACCGCGCCACTTTGCCGCACTACCGTGCGCCAGGTCGCCTCGGGCGTCGCGAGCGAGCCGGTGTGCGAAAACGTCGCGCGCGCGCCCGCCTCGGTCACCCCGCCCTTCCAGATGACGACAGGATGACGGCCGGCCGCGTGCCGGACGCTGTCGAAGAAGCGCCGCCCGTCGCGCACGCCCTCGATATACATCCCGATCACGCGGGTCGCCGGATCGGCCGCCATCAAGTCGATATAGTCCGCCGCCTCGAGCACCAGCACGTTGCCAATCGACGCGGCCTTGTTGACCTTGATCCCGTGGATGGGCGCTTGCAGGCAAAAGTTGATCGTGTGCGTGCCGCTTTGCGAGATAAAGCAGACGTCGCCCGCTTCGCCGACTTTTTCTTCGGGAAAATTGCGCAGTCCGGCGCCGGGACTGTACAGCCCCATGCAATTTGGCCCGACCAGCGCGATTTCCGAGTTGATCGCGATGTCGCGAAGCTCGCCCTCCAGCCGGATTCCGAGTTCCTCCGAAGTTTCCGAAAACCCCGACGTGAAAAATCCGATCGAGCCTACGTGGTTGGCGACGCAATCCTTCAAAATTCGCGGCGCGATCTGCCGCGGCACGGCGCTGACCGCGTAATCGATTGGCTCGGTGATCTCCGCCAGGCTCTTGCGATTCTCCACGCCCATCGCTTCGATGCCGGGTATCTCGTTCGGATCGATCTGCACCGAGTAGAGCTTGCCTTTGAGATGCGCCATCGCGCGCAGCCACATGTACCCCCCCATCCGCTTGTCGCCGATGACGGCCACTGTGCGCGGATTGAACGCGCGCTCGAGATTTTCAAGGCGCGCCGCACGATGCGGGTCCGCCTGCGCTGTGCCAAGCGTATGGTCGGCGAGCACGATTCGCGCGTCCAGGATCGCGACGCCATCCGCGGACGCAACGATCGGATTGAGATCCATCTCCGCGATATCCGGATGCGTCGCGGCGATTCCTGAAACGGTCTCGAGGAGCGAGACGATCGCGTCGATATCGACGCCCGGCTGACCGCGGACGCCGTGCAAAATCTGCGCACCGCGCAACCGCGCGAGCATCGCCGACGCCTCGCGCCCGCCAATCGGCGCCAGCGCCAGCGAAGTATCCTTCATCACTTCGACCAGTACCCCGCCCAGCCCGACCATCACCATCGCGCCGAATCGATCGTCGCGGAAGGTCCCCGCCAGCAGCTCGACGCCCGGCTTCGCCATCTGCTCCACGGCAACGCCTTCGAAGCGCGCGTCGCGGGCCTTGGCGGCGAGGCTGCGGCGAATTCGTTCGAACGCATCGCGGACAGCGGCCTCGTTTTCGAGATTCAGCTCGACGCCGCCCACGTCGCTCTTGTGGCTCACGTCCGGCGACAGCACTTTCAGCACCACCGGAAATCCAATCCGCAACGCCGCGCGCACCGCGTCGTCGGCCGTCAATGCCGCCTCGGGCACGACGACCGGCAGGCCCAGCGAATGCAGGATTCGCTTGCTCTCGATTTCCGTTAGAACCGACCGTCCGCTGGAACGAGCCGACGAGATTACCGATGAAACGATGGAGTCTGCCACGCTTGTCGCGTATAGCAGAGCCACGGAACTAATTGAACCGTCGGGGAGTATCGCCGCATGAAGCGTCCAGCCCGCTTGCAGAGAAAAGTGTTCGTCACCCGCGCAATCGGTCCCACCGCGCTCGAGCGCCTGCGCGCCGCGGCCGCGGTCACGGTCTGGCGCCGCGAGATGCCGCCGACGGCGGCGGCGCTGCGATCGGCGGTGGCGAACGCCGACGCAATACTGTCGATGCCCACCGACCAGATCGACGCGCGCGCGATAGCCCACGCACCGCGCCTGCGCGTCATCAGCAACATGGCCGTTGGCGTGGACAATATCGACCTCGACGCGGCCACCCGCGCGGGCATCGCCGTCGCTTACGAGCCCGGAGTAAACACCGAAACGACTGCGGACCTTGCCTTTGGATTGCTCATGGCCGCTGCGCGCCGAATCGCCGAAGCCGATCGTTCCGTGCGCGCGGGAAAGTGGCGTACTTGGGGGGGACCGATGACGATGCTCGGCCGCGACGTGCACTCGAGCACGCTCGGGCTAATCGGATTCGGCGCGATTGGGCAGGCGATGGCGCGCCGCGCGATTGGCTTCGGAATGCGCGTGCTCTATCTCAGTCATCCGTCGCGCACGCGACATCAATCTCGCCAGGATTCAACGCTTGCGGGCGCCGTCGCTGTCAGCCTGCCTCGTTTGCTGGCTCAATCGGATTTCATATCGCTTCACGTGCCGTCGACGGCAAAGACCCGTCACATGATCGGCGCGCGCGAATTCGCGCTGATGAAGCCGGGCGCGATTCTAATCAATACCGCGCGCGGCGCCGTCGTCGATCAAGCCGCGATGGTCGCGGCGCTGAAGTCGGGGCATTTGGCTGGTGCGGGCGTCGACGTGACCGATCCCGAGCCGATTGCATCCAACGACGCACTGCTGCGGCTCGACAACGTCGTGATCACGCCGCACATAGGCAGCGCCAGCATTGCGACGCGCGCGAGCATGGCCGCGATGGCGGTGGACAATATCCTGGAGGTATTCGGCGGGCGCGTGCCGCGATGGTGCGCGAACCCGCAAGTCAGGCTGCGTCCTCGCTCGGACGCAACGTGACCACAAATAGAAACGGCGGGGACAATGCCCCGCCGCTCCGGATACTCGGCAGTCTGTCGAAGATCGGCGCTTTACAGCTGGCCGTCGACCGTTCCGAGCAGCTTGGTGATGGTCGTGCCCATGGTCTGGTAGCCCACGAACACCACGACTGCGACCGCTGCCATGATCAACGCGTATTCCGCCATCGTCTGGCCGCGCGAGAGCTCATTAGCCTTCACATACAGTTTCCTGATCAGATCCATTTCCGTGTCCCTCCGGGTGTTTTTTTCGTTCAGACAGCGCGGGCAGCATTTGAACCCCTGCGCTCTATGAAGCGTTACCTCTCTGTAGGCAAACTCTCTCTACAAAGTTGTAAACACCTGCCACTCACCCTTTAACTCTTGATTGGTTACGCTTGGTTCAGATTATAAATTCATGTCTTTACTCAGCTTGGACATTCTCTACGTGCGTCGCGCATATGTCAAGAGCGATCCTTACTCTTAGCCTCTGTAACATATTTAAAAGTTATTCGGCTGACTTCGCCACCCATCACTGGAAAACAGAGAGATATATTAAAGGACCCTAGAGTACTAAAAGACGAATATAGCGAAGAGCGATCCACTTTCTCTAGCTGGTAGCCGCTGCGATCGCGTCGCTCAAGCCGAAATTCCCCTCGTACAGCGCCCGTCCGACCACCACGCCCACGACACCGGCGTTGAATCGCGTCCGAAGAGCGCGAATGTCGTCGAGAGTGGCGACGCCGCCCGACGCAATCACCGGGATGCGAACCGCCCCGGCGATTTCTTCCATCCGGGCCGCATCGACGCCCATCTGCGCGCCATCGCGCGCGATGTCCGTGACGATTGCGGCAGCCACCCCGGCCGTGCGAAACCGATCCGCCGCGTCGGCAACAGTGAGCTGGCTGGTCTCGACCCATCCCTTGACGGCCAACCGGCCGTCGCGGATGTCGATGGACCCGAAGACGCGGCCCGGAAACTCGGCACAGGCTACGTGGACCAGTTCGGGGTTGAGCAGCGCGGCGGAACCAATCGACACGCGGTCGGCGCCGCTCGCGAACGCCGCGCGCACGGCCCCGATTGTTCGCAGTCCGCCGCTCACGTCGATCGCGCATCTGACCGCCGCACGAATTTTCGCGATCGCCTCGACGTTATGCGGCGCGCCTGCAATCGCACCGTCGAGATCGACGATGTGTATCAGCTCCGCCCCTTTCTCCTCGAAACGACGCGCCGTCTCGCCGGGCTCGCCACCGTAGACGGTCGCCCGGTTCATATCGCCGTGAAGCAGGCGCACGACCTGGCCGCCCTTCAGGTCAATCGAGGGAATAACGGTGAACTTTTCGAACAAGCGGTCTATTCTGGCCAGCGATTTAGCTGAGCGTGCCCTTGGTCGAAAGCACGCCGGAGAGCCGCGGCTCGCGCGCCGTCGCATGGTCCATCGCGCGCGCCAACGCCTTGAAGGTCGCCTCGATTATGTGATGCGGATTGCGGCCGCTGACCAGGTTGAGATGCAGGTTCATCCCGACCTCGTCCGTCAGCGCCTTCATGAAGTCATGCACCAGCTCGGTCTGGAAGTTGCCGACCCGCTCCTGGCTGATCGGGACGTTGTAGCCCAGGTACGCGCGCCCGCTGATATCGACAATCGCCGTGCAGACGGCCTCGTCGAGCGGCACCGTCGCCTCGCCAAAGCGCTTGATTCCCGCGCGATCCCCCAGCGCCTGCCGAAACGCTCGCCCCACCACCATCCCGACGTCTTCGACGGTGTGATGGTCATCGATATGCAAGTCGCCGCTGGCCGCGACCTTCAAGTCGAAAAATCCGTGGCGCGCGAAGCTCTCGAGCATGTGATCGAGGAACGGCACTCCGGTCTTCGCCTCGCCGCGCCCTGCCCCGTCGAGCTTGAGCGCAACCGTCACGGAAGTCTCGCGCGTCTTGCGCTCGACTTCGGCACTACGCTTCGCCTTGGCAGGCGCCAGCCGCGCGACCGGCCGCGCGGTGTTACCTCTATTTTGCAAGCTGGTTTTTCGTTTGTTTTGCATGTCTCTTAATACTGGGTGCAGGGGTCACCCCTGCTCTAAGTTCCATCGCTCGCGCGTGACCCTCGAACCCTTCCATCCGCGCGAGATGCGCGACGGACGGTCCGAGCGACGCAATCGCGCCCATCGACGCCTCGATTATACTGGTTCGTTTCAGGAAATCGTATGCACCCAAAGGCGACGCAAAACGCGCGGCTCCCCCCGTCGGCAAGACGTGGTTGGGGCCCGCAAGGTAATCGCCAAGCGGCGCCGGGGTAAGCGGCCCCAGGAAAACCGCCCCCGCCGCCTTGACCTTGGGCAGCCATCGCGACGGATTGCGCACGTCGAGCTCGAGATGCTCGGGACCGATCTCATTGGCGAGGTCAAACGCCTCGTTGAGATCGCCGACAACGACCATCGCGCCGCGTTTCACCAGTGCAGCCTCGACCTGGCGCGCGCGCGGCAGACTCTTCAGCGCGACTTCCACCGCCTCCGCGACGCGATTCGCGATGCTTGCCGAGGTCGTCAACAGCACGGCCACCTCGTCGCCGGAACCGTGTTCGGCTTGCGCGATCAGGTCGGCGGCGATCCACTCGGGATGCGCCCGGTCGTCGGCAATCACCAGCACCTCGCTCGGCCCAGCCATCTTGTCGATGTCCGTGACGCCATAGACCATCCGCTTCGCGGCCTGCACGAATGCGTTGCCAGGCCCGACGATCTTGTCCACCGGCTTGATGGTTTCCGTCCCGTATGCGAGCGCCGCGACCGCCTGTGCGCCTCCGACGCGATAGAATTCGTCGACGCCCGCGATTTCCGCCGCCGCGAGCACCGCGAGTCGCTCTCCTTCCGACGACGGCGGCGACACCATCACGATTTCCGCGACGCCTGCGACCTTGGCCGGTATCGCGTTCATCAGCACCGACGACGGATAAGCGCCGAGCCCGCCCGGCACGTAAATTCCGACGCGGCGCATCGGCTGCACCATCTGCCCCAGCCGCATCCCGGACTGGTCGCGATAGATGAACGACTTCTCCATCGTGCGCCGATGAAAATCCGCGATTCGCTTCGCCGCCAACTCCAGCGCCAGCCGATCTTTTGCCGGGATTCGATTGAACGCCGATTGACGCTCCGCCGCCGTCACGCGGAGCGTCGAGGGAGTAAGCTTCACTCCGTCAAATTTCGCGGTCAGATCGATCAGCGCGCGATCGCCGCGCTTTCGCACGTCGGCAATGATTTTCGACACCGCTCGATCGACGCCGGCACTGTCGCCGCCGCGCCGCGCGAGTATCGCGGCCAGAAATTTTTTGAACTCCGGCGTATCAGACTTGAGAACCCGCGGCCTCATTATTCTTGAGCACGCTCGATTCGCGCGCCGAGACGTGAAAGCTTCGCGTCGAGCGCCTCGTAGCCGCGGTCAAGGTGATAGATGCGGCCGAGCTCGGTCGTATGTTCCGCGGCAAGCGCCGCGATTATCAGCCCCATGCTCGCGCGCAGGTCGGTCGCCATCACCGGAGCGCCGCTCAGCTTCGAGGGCCCGCGAATTACCGCGGTCGGACCTTTCATCAGGATGTCGGCGCCCATCCGCGCCAGTTCCTGCGCGTGCATGAACCGGTTTTCGAAAATCGTCTCAGTGATGACGGAGGTGCCGTCGGCCTGCGTCAGCATCGCCATCATCTGCGCCTGCAGATCGGTCGGAAACCCCGGATATGGCAGCGTGCGCAGCTCGACCGACTTGAGTCTGTCGCCACCGCGCGCGACGCGGACGCTGGTGCCGTTGACCTCGACCACGACGCCCGCCTCGCGCAACTTGGTCGCGACCGCGTCGAGATGCTCGATCGGCGCATTTTCAATCGTCACGTCGCCGCCGGTGATCGCCGCCGCCGCCATCATCGACCCGGCCTCGATTCGGTCCGCGATCACTTCGTGCTCCACGCCATGCAGCCTCTCGACGCCCTCGATTTCGATCACGTGCGTGCCGGCGCCGCTGATTTTCGCGCCCATCTTGATCAGCACTCGCACGAGATCCTGCACCTCGGGTTCGCGCGCGGCGTTTTCGATTACGGTGCGGCCGCGGGCAGTGACCGCCGCCATCAAAATGTTTTCGGTCGCGCCGACCGAGGGCGAATCGAGCCAGATGCGCCCGCCCGTCAGTTTGTCCGCGTGCGCCTCGACGTAACCATGACGAAACTGGATCTTGCTGCCGAGCGCGCGAATCCCCGCGATATGCAGATTCACGGGCCGCGCGCCGATCGCGCATCCACCCGGCGTCGATACGCGCGCGCGTCCGAGCCGCGCCAGCAGCGGGCCGAGCACCACGAACGACGCGCGCATCGTCTTGACAAGTTCGTAGGACGCCTCGTGCGAAGTAACCTTCGCCGCGTGCAGCTCGACGCGATGCTCGTCGGTCCAGCGCGCCGCGACGCCTAACTGGATTAGCAGGTCCATCGCGGTCTTCACGTCGCGCAGGCGCGGCACGTTGCTGAGATGAAGCGGCTCGGAGGTCAGCAGACACGCCATCATGATCGGCAGCGCGGCGTTCTTGCTGCCACTGATCGAGACGATGCCGCGCAATGGAGCCCCACCATGAATGATCATTTTTTCCATCGCCGATTATGCCCCGCTTGGTCGCGCGTGCGCGACAACGACACGCGGATGCCCCGCGAAATCGTTTATCACAGTGACGACCCGCAAGCCCGCCTCCTCAATAAGCTTCGAGACCACGGCCGCCTGCCCCGCCGCCACTTCCACGATCACCTCGCCGTCGTCCACAAGATGCGCCGGCGCGCCTGCCACAATTCTGCGCAGGATATCGAGGCCATCGACGCCTGCTTTCAGGGCGACTAGGGGCTCATAGTTGCGCACGTCGGGCTCTAGAGCGGCAATCTCTGCGTCACCCAGATACGGCGGATTCGAGACTATCACGTCGAACGCCCCAAGCGCCGAGGCCGCGTCAAGAACATCGAAGCAGTCAGCGCGCCGGAACATCACTCGATTCTCGACCCGATGACGCCGGGCGTTGCGCGACGCCACAGCAATCGCGTCGGCGGAAATATCCACGGCCGTGACGTGCGCGCGCGGTGCGTTGACGGCAATCGCGATCGCAATCGCGCCGGAACCTGTGCCTATGTCGAGTACGCGCGCATTTGGCGTCTCTGCGACAAACTCCAGCGCGGCGCCGACTACGAACTCTGTCTCCGGCCGCGGAATCAGCACCGCTGGGCCGACCTCGAAATCGAGCGAGTAGAATTCCTTTCGCCTGAGAATGTACGCGATCGGCTCGCGGTGTTCGCGCCGAGCGACCATTGCATCGAATTTTTTCAGCATCGCGGGTGAAAGTTCGATCGAACCGGTAACAATCGCCTCGCGCGAGACGCCCGCCGCTGCCGCCATCAGCAGCTCCGCGTCGAGTCGCGACGATTCGATTCCCGCATCGGCGAGCCGCCTCGACGCTCTGTCGATCCCCTCCAACGCGCGCCGCGCGAGCATCTCGCTCATGACCGGGCTCAAGTGCTGAGCGACTGCTCGCGATCGTACGCAGCGAGCGCGTCGATAATGTGATCGATCTCGCCGTCGAGAAACTCGGTGAACTTATGAATCGTCACGTTGACGCGATGGTCGGTCACGCGCGATTGCGGAAAATTGTAGGTGCGGATGCGCTCCGATCGGTCGCCGGTCCCCACCATCGATTTTCGCGTCTGCGCGATTTTCGCCTGCTGCTCCGACTGCGCCTGCTCGAGCAGCCGCGCCCGCAGGATCTTCAGCGCCTTCGCCTTGTTCTTGTGCTGCGATTTTTCGTCGCGCTGGATTATCACCATACCGCTCGGTATGTGCGTGATTCGCACCGCCGAGTCCGTGGTGTTGACGCTCTGACCGCCGGGCCCCGACGCGCGCATCACGTCGATTCGCAGGTCCTTCGCCTCATTAATATTCACCTCGACTTCGTCCGCTTCCGGCATCACCGCGACCGTGACCGCCGAGGTGTGGATGCGCCCCGAGCCCTCGGTCTCCGGCACTCGCTGCACGCGATGCACCCCGCCTTCGTACTTTAGCCGCGAGTATGCGCCGCGTCCGCTCACCAGCGCGATCACTTCCTTGATTCCGCCAAGGCCGGTGTCGCTGAGACTGAGCGACTCGATCTTGAATCCGTGCCGCTCGGCGTAACGCGTGTACATCCGGTAGAGGTCGCCGGCAAACAGCGATGCCTCTTCGCCGCCGGTGCCCGCGCGAATTTCGAGGATCACGTTCTTCTCGTCGTTGGGATCGCGCGGCGTCAGCAGCTCCTTGAGCTTCTGTTCGAGGTCGCCGAGATTCTTCTGCAAGCTCGGCAGCTCGGCCTTGGCCAGCTCGCGCAAGTCGGCGTCGTCGCCGTCGAGGATCGATTTGTGTCCCGCTATCTCGTCCGCAACGCGGATATATTCGCGCGCGCAATGGGCCGCTTCTGAAAGCTGCGCCCGTTCCTTGGCGAGCTTCGCGTATTCGCGCTGGTTGCCGAGCGTGGCTGGATCGCTGAGCTTGCGCTCGAGTTCCGCGACCCGCTCTTCTATCGCGCTTGCCTTATCGAGCATCGCCGCCTTTCACGCCCTACACGAGAAATCGTTCTAAAAAAAACGGCGCGGTCATTGCGACCGTGCCGATGGATTCTCCCCCGCGCACCCGGGTGCGTCGAAAAAAACACCGCAGGCGGCGGGAGTTGCTATGCTACTTCTCGGCGGCTGCCGGTTCCGCCGTCTTCTCGGCCGGCTTCTTGATGCCGTACTTGCGATTGAACCGCTCGACGCGCCCCGCTGTATCGACCAGGCGCTGCGTGCCAGTGTAAAAAGGATGGCACTTCGAGCAGACCTCGACGTGAAGCTCCTTGAGCGTCGAGCGCGTTTCGAAGGTGTTGCCGCACGCACAGATAACCGTGCAGCGGCGGTATTCGGGATGGATTCCGGGTTTCATTTTTATTTCTCGAAGTTCTCTACCTATTGTACGGCAGGATACCATCGGCGGGTATCGCGCACAATTCGCCCGTTGCGACTGCCGTTTCGTCCTTTTCGTATCGCTATCGCCACCTCGTTCGCTGCAATTCTAATCACGATCTGCGCGATTGCCAGCTACGCCGCATCTTCGCCCGCCAAGCCCGCGCCGGCGCCGATCAGCGTCAATGCCGGCTTCGCGCCTGACAGCAGAACCCTGTTCGCGCCAATCGTCTATCTCGCGCCGCCCGGTCCCGCGCGCGCGTCGCGTGCGATCGCGATCCTCGATCGCCAGCTCGGCTTCCAGCGCAAGATTTCCTTTCATCCCAAGATCGCTCCCGCGCTGCAGGATGTCCTCGACGTGCTTCCGCCGCGCCAATCGACCTTAATCCGAGCCGCCGCTCTGTACTCGAAGAATGAAATCCCATGGCGCGACAAGCCCGACGGCACGCACCAGATCTGCGTCGTGGGCCAACCGGACGACACCGACTATCTCTACACGCTGGCTCAGAATTGGCACAGTCCGGAGGAGCCGGCGCGATTCTCAGGCGTCTTCGGCCTCAAGCCCGCGCGCGATTCCACCCCCGACAGCATTTCGAGCGTCACCGGCACGCTCGCGGGCGAGTTGATGATCGACACCTACGGTCTCGGCGCGCTCGTCGACGCGATCGCCGACATGCTGCGCGAGTTTCATGGCGACCTCAAACCGCCGTGGGATTCCGCACCCGGCACGTTCAACCATCATGACCGCGCCGCGCTCGACCGATTCCACCGCCAGATGCCGCATCTCGCGGCGAAGTTCGATCACTATTTCAAATTCAACAACCTGCTCGACGAATTCAATTCGCCCGCCGGTCCGATCGTGCTCTTTAACGTCGACGCTGAAGTTCGGCTCGACGCATTGAAAAAATATCCGCTGCTTTACGATTTCTATCGCAAGGTCGTGCCGGCCGTGACAGCGAAGTCCGAGATTTTCGATACCCACGGCAACTATTGGTTCCGCGAGTCTTTCGATCACGGCCACATTCGCGTCACGATGATGATTCGCAACGGCCTGCTGACGCCGTTTAACGCCGCGATGCAACCGGCGGGCGACAGCATCGCGCTCGGCGATATCGCACGCGGCAGTTACCGCACCGTCGCGTCAGGGCAGATTACCAGTCTTGCGATGAACTTTGGCCTCGCCAACATCGGATTCACGACTGACTACCGCCGCGAGCCAGGCGCCGTGACGTTCGACAACCGGATGGACGAGGTCCCGCAACTGATCGCGCCGCCCGGCGTGCATCAGATGATGGACTTGATTGCCGGCGATTTTCTGCGCGTGCTGGCGACCGGAAACGGCGGCCTCAACACGAAACTCAGCTCGCGCCTGCTCCCCAACGGAACTTACGAATTCTCAGGCGGCGCCACGGCGCAGTTGAACTACTCGCCAACGCTCAAGTTGCTCGCGCGAATCGGCGACGCGATCGCACAGGAACACAACGACAAGGTTCGCGCCGAGGAACGCGCGTTCGGCGAGGAACTTTTCGACGCGTTCGTCGCCGACTACAATGATGCGCGTCCGGCAATCGTCGCCCTGGATTTGGACAAAGACAGTCAGCGGGAAAACCCCAAATGAGCCGTGCACCACTGAAACTGAAACGGTTTTTCGCTCTCGCGCTGCTTGTCGCCGCTGTCTTCGCCGCGGGATGCGCGGAGGACAAGCCACCGCCGCCGATGCCCGACCCCGGCCAGCCGCAGGCGAAGTTGCTGACTAACTTGAATGACGTCGCCGCCACCCCCGTCAATCCGCTCGCTATCGAGCAGGCGCCCGCTCCCGGCGAAGGACTTCTGCGCGATGAGGGCCCAGTTACAGCCGGACCCCGCACCTACGAGGCCGAGCCTGGCATCGAGCGCGACGTCGGCAATGATAAAAATCCCGGCACGGTGCGCCTGCTAAACAGCAAGGCCGCCCAGTTCGGGAATTTTTCCGCGGTGATTCTCGATCGCATCTATGCGCGGCTTTTCATCGCCGAGAAGAGCGAAGAAATCTCAAGAATCAAGCTGCCCACCGAACTGAAAGCCGTCGTCATCACCGCCATCCTGGACAAAAGCGGCAAGCTCACAGAACTGATCCTCGAGCAGCACAGCGGCAAGGCCAAAATCGATCAGATGATGCTCGAGGTCTGCAAGAAAAGCATCTGGTACGAAAATCCTCCCGTCGCCGCCCTTTCCGGCGACGGCAACTACAAGCTGACTATCCGCATGAAGCTGGAGAATTTCGCCTCCAGCGACGAGCGTCATTGGAGCTTCATCACCGATCTCAGGACTCGGCATCGGCTAACCGCGCCCGAACCTGCACCTGCGTTGGGGATGAACTTTTCAGCCTGACCCTTCCGGATTTTGTGTGCTACTCATAGGCATGATCAACCGTCACAATGCCCTACGCTCGCCCGAAGTTGGACGACGTGGGCTCCCACCAAAAACATTTTTTGACGGAACGAAACTACCCCTAGTGTAGTGTCCCATTAATATCTTTACAGATGGCACAGGGTCTGTCAGGGTAATGGGCGAGGTGGCGCGGATGGGCAGACCGAATACGGTATTGACGATAAGTGAAGCTGAGCGCGAGCAACTGCGCGCGCTGGTGCGCTCGCGCAGCATGCCGCACTCGTTGGTGCGGCGTGCGCGGATCGTGTTGCTGTCGGGCGAGGGCCACTCCAACCGGGAAGTGGCGCGGCGCTGCGGGGTCAGCGCGCCGGCCATCAGCCATTGGCGCCGCCGTTACCAGGAGCGCGGGCTGGCCGGGCTGCACGACGAACTGAGGCCAGGTCGTCCCCGCACCCGCGATGATGAACAGGTGGCCGAACTGATCACCCTGGTGGTAAAGCGCAAGCCGGAACACGCTACTCACTGGAGCGTGCGCACGGCCGCCGCCGCCAGCGGCATCCCCAAGAGCACGGTCGGCCGCTATTTCGCGCTGTTCGGTTTGCAGCCGCATCGCGCCAAGAGTTTCAAGCTCTCCACCGACCCGTTCTTCGTCGAGAAGGTGCGCGACATCGTCGGCTTGTACCTCAATCCGCCGGACAAGGCGCTGGTGCTGTGCGTGGACGAGAAGAGCCAGGTCCAGGCGCTGGAGCGCACCCAGCCGGTGCTGCCGATGGGGCTGGGCTATGTCGAAGGCGTAACCCACGATTATTACCGCCACGGCACCACCACCCTGTTCGCGGCGCTCGACGTGCTCGATGGCACAGTGATCACCCAGTGCAAACCACGCCATCGCCACCAGGAATTTCTGGCGTTTCTCAAACATCTCGACGCCAGCATCCCGCCCGCCCTGGAGGTGCATCTGATCGCCGACAATTACGGCACTCACAAACATCCCAAGGTCAAGGCCTGGCTCGCCGGTCATCCGCGCTATCACCTGCACTACACGCCGACCTATTCGAGCTGGCTTAATCAGGTGGAGCGCTGGTTCGGGCTCATCACCCAGCAGGCCATTCGGCGCGGCTCCTTCCGCAGCGTCAAAGAGCTGGTGCAGAAGATCGACGCCTACGTCGCTCACTACAATCTCTACCGTCGCCCCTTCGTATGGACCGCCACCGCTGACTCCATTCTCGCAAAGCTCCAGCGCTTGTGTAAAGTTATTAATGGGACACCACACTAGCAGGGTGTTGAAAAATACAAACTGACGGATTTAGCTACGTACTTACTGATCTCCAATGATCTCAAGACGCTCCTATGCTTCGCGATCGGAGACGACTTTTCCCAATTCACCCGTTAATCAACACCCTGCTAGAGGGGTGCCTTCCCAAAACCACAACCGGTAGTATGAAATCGCCGTTTTCGCCTGAACTAGCGAAACCAGATTCGCGCCAATTTCAGTCCTATCGCCTCGGGAGCGCACCCTATTGACCTTCCAGCGGCAGCCATCCCGAGCTTCTGCTAGAATCGCCGCCGTGAAATCGCTCGACGACTACCTCCCGCGCCCGGGCCTCTCGATTCCCATCGTCACGATTCTCGACGCCCGCGGCCGCCTCCTCGAAGACCAGCAGCGCGCCGTCGTTCGCTTCGCGTTGCAGGACGGCGCCGGCGCCGACATCATCTTCGCGGCAGGCACCACCGGCGAGTGGGATCGCATCGACAACTCCCGCCGCCAGGCGGTCGCACGAATCGCCATCGAGGAATGCCGCCGTGCACGCGCGTCGGCCGCCAAGAAAATCGAAGCGTGGGCCGGTATCACCGCCCACACCCGGAGCGACACGCTCGACAATCTCAGCCACGCGCTCGAGGCCGGCGCCGACGCGGTGGTCGTCGCGCCGCTCTCGATCAAGGACGTCGCACATCCCGCCGAATTCGTCGAGCGCGACATCGGCGCCGTGTTCGACCGCGCGGGCCGGATGCTTCCGCTGTTCCTGTACGACAACGCCGACATCGCCGCGCCCGGCAAGTCGCCCCATCTGCACACGAGCGACGTCAAAACGATGGCGCGGCTGCCGTACGTGCGCGGAATAAAAGTCACCGCCAGCAAAACCGTGATCGGCAACTACACGCGCGCCGCATCGCACTTCAAAGCCGGCCACGAATTCGCGATCTACGCGGGCAACGCGTACCTCATTTTCGATTTGTTCGCCCCGCCCGAAAGCGTCGGCGATCGCATGCGTCATTACTGGAACCGCTACCTGACTCAGCGCACGCGCCCCTACGGCGTCGTCGCGGGCCCCGCCAATGCGATGCCGCGCGAATGGCAGCGCGCGTGGCAGGTCTGCCGCTCCGGCGACGTCGAGCTGATGCGGCTGTACGCCGACGCGATCGAGGAATTTCGCATCGCATGCACCTTCAAGCGCGGCGCCAAGGCCTATCGCCCCGTCATCGCAACTCTGAAAGCGCCGCTGAAAGAGCTGGGCGTCATCGACAGCGACGCCGTCGGCCCGGGAACGCCGCCGCTCAGCGATCTCGAGCGCCGCGAATTTTCCGCGCGATTCGCCGCACTGCGCGAGCGCACCGCCGAAACGCTTGAGCGCGGATGGGTCAGCGAATACGATTCGCCCGCCGGCCATGCGCCGGCCACGAAACGAAAATCTGCGGGGCGCAATGGCTGAAGAGAAACTCGACGTCATCGGATGCGGCAGCATGGTCGTTGACCTGTTCTACCGCACCCCGCGCATCATCCGCGCCGACGAAAAAATTCTGCTCCGCGCGCATACCGCCAGCGCCGCCATTGAGCGCACGCAGGTCGGCGGCCTGGTCCTGAACCATCTCGGATGGGGCCGCATCCTTGGCCTGAAAACCGGCATCTTCGGCAAGATGGGCGACGACCGCAACGGCGAATTCCTGCGCGACGGGATGGATCGCCTCGGCATCCGCCATCACCTGACCTTCGACGGCACCGCCAGCGCGTTCGCGACCATCTTCGTCGACGCCGCCGGTGACCGCGCTATCTACATGGCGCGCGGCGCGACCGGCGAGCTCACTCCCGCCGAGGTCCGCAGCCGCCACGGTGCGTTCATCCGCCGCGCCAACCTCGTTTCGACCGAGATTTCGCAGCTCCCGCTCCGCACCGTGCTCGCGATTCTGCTCTTCGCGCGCACCCATTCGATTCCGACGATTCTCGACGTCGACGTCCCGCCCTCCGACGCCATCGGCTCGATCGGTACGCGCACCGAACTTGAACGCGCGCTGAAACTCGCGACTTGGCTAAAGCCCTCGAAAGCCGCCGCGCGCGAAATCGCCAACGGCAACGGCCGCGACACGCTGAAGATGGCCGAAGCGATTCGCAGTCGCTACGGAAATCGCGCCGTGATCATCACCGAAGGCGACAAGGGATGCTCGATCGCCGCGCGCGACGCTTCCGTGCGTGTGCCCGCGTTCAAGGTCAAGCAGGTCGATTCGACCGGCGCCGGCGACGCGTTCCTGGCGGGAGTTTTCGCAGGCCTTCGCCTCGGCCTCCCGTGGGACAAAGTCGGACGGCTCGCCAATGCGGCCGGCGCTGTCGCTGTAACGCGCCTCGGCGCGTTTCCATCGGGATTCGAAGTGCGCGAGGAAATTCTCAACGTCTATGGCGAGCCGCTCGCGCTGCCGACGCCGCGCCTCGACGCCGAGCCGCGCGAGGCGGCCATCGGCGACTCGACCGGCGAAGTCGAAAAGTTCTTCGACCTTGCCCTCGCCGAGCTCGCCGCGCTCCGCCGCGGCTTGAACATCGCCGCCATCTCGCGCACCGTCGAGATAATCCGCACCGCGCTCGGGCGCGGCGGCCGCGTCCACGTGACCGGAGTCGGCAAGCCCGAGCACGTCGCCCGCTATGCCGCCAGCGTGTTCTGCTCGGTCGGCACGCCCGCGACTTTTCTGCACGCGACCGAAACCCTGCACGGCAGCCTCGGCCAGGTGCATCCGCGCGACGTCGTCATCGCGATTTCCAACAGCGGCAACACCGACGAATTGCTCTCGACCGCGACCGCCATTCGCGAGCAGGGCGCGCAGATGATCGCGATCACCGGCAACAAGGACTCGAGCCTCGCGCAACTAGCCGACCTGGTGATCCACGTCCCAGTCCCCAACGAGGGCGGCGGCCTCGGCCTCGCCCCGCGCATCAGCGTGCTCGGCGAAGTCTTCGTGCTCGCAGGACTGTCCGTAGCGCTCGAACTAGCCCACGGCCTGACAGTCGAAGAGTACTCACGATGGCATCGAGCAGGCACAATCGGCGAAGCAGCCCGCCGTCTCGCCGAAACCCGCGCCTCCAGCCGCCGCGCTTAGTGCGCGAGGCGGGCGCGGCGCTATTTCCGCGACGCGGGTTTGATCGCGACCGAAGCTTCAGCCGTCAACAGCAGGAAGGTCATCGATTCCTGCAGGTAGAGCCTTACGTTCTTGTCGTCGTGGCTCGCGTAGCCAATCGAGACGTCCTGTCCAAGATGCAGTTCGAAGTCGCCGCCGCGCGTGGTCAACACGAACGCTCCGGCAATCGCGGGAGCGAAAATGATTTCCTCGTTGACCAGCCGCTGGATGTGCTGGATTACGGGATAGCCGTGATCGCTGGCCTCGCTCAGCGCGGTGTACGCATCGGCGCCCATTACCACCGAATACGGCCCATTGACGCCGGCGAGGCGCAGCTGGTTCAGCGCCTCGGCGACAGCGTCAGGATAGTGAGCCGGGTCGCCGGGCAGCGCCGCAATTTTGTTGCTGGTCCCTTGCCGGATACCTTCGATTGCAGCGGCGGCGTAGCCGTCGAAGATCGCGCGGTCTTCGGTGAATGCTATCCGCTTCGCCGCATCTTTCAGCGGCTGCCAGTCGGCATCGTTTGCGCCGCGATCTACGTCGTCGATCGCCTGCCGATCCAGTTGGAATCGAGCGCGCAGTTCGACCAGCGCCTTGACCTGGCGTTGCCGCGCAACGATACCGTCGCCGGGAGCCGCGAGATTGCTCAGATGGCCGGTGCCGACCGCGGACAGCATCACGCCGCCCGGACCTTTGACATCGACCACGCGCCGCCCGGCCAGGTAGCGTTTCAGGGTGCGCTGCGCTTCTTCTTCGATTTGAGTCCACGCGCCGTCCGAGATTGGGGCAAGCTCGCGGTGCAGGTTATTCATCGCGCGATTCTCCTTTCAGTGAGCCGATGCCGAGTGAGCCGTCGCTTGCACGCGGGGCAGCTGGCGAAGAGCCGGCCTGACTGGAACCGGGTGCGGGTGCGGAGGCTGTCGCCGCGGTGCCGGCGGGCGTCACGCTGTCCAGGAACGAAGCCGGCGGCGCGAAGAACAAGCTGCCGGTGACGGCGCGGCTGAAGTCCAGTATTCGATCGTAATTGCCCGGCGGGAGTCCCACGAACATATTCTGCAACATCTGCTCAATCGTCCGCGGCGATCGCGCATAGCCGATGAAGTAGGTGCCGAACTCGGTCTGTCCCGGGCGGCCGAAGATCCCGTTGGCGCGGAAGATCTTCTTCTCGACCCCATCTTCAACGATGGTCGTGAGCGCGTTGTGCGCGGATGTCGGTTTGACGGTGTCATCCAATTCGATATCTGCAACCTTGGTGCGGCCGATGATCCGCTCCTGGACTTCCGTCTGCAGCGCGTTCCATCCGGTCAGATCGTGGAGATACTTCTGAACGATCACATAACTGCCGCCGGCGAAGGCTGGATCGTCGTCGCGAACCAGCGCGGCCTCGAACGCGTCGTTGTCAACCGGGTTCTCGGTGCCATCCACGAAGCCGAGCAGATCGCGGTTGTCAAAATAGCGGAAGGCGTGAACTTCGTCTTCGACGGTAACCGAGTCGCCGAGTGCGGACATGATCTGGGTCGCGAGTTCGAAGCAAAGATCTGTCCGTTCGGCGCGGATATGGAAAAGCACGTCGCCCGGCGTGGATACGGCATGGCGCGATCCGGCGCTGATCTCGCGGAAGGAATGGAGTTCCGCTGGCCGTGGCTCTCCGAACAGCCGCTCCCATGCCGCGGAGCCGAAGCTCATCACACAGGCAAGCTTTGCACCGGTATCGCGGAACCCAACCGCGCGCAGCAGGTTGGCCAGATCCGGGCACAGCGAGCGGACTGCCGTCACGCTCTCAGGGCGCGGGTCAATCGTAACGACCAGGAACAGCGACGCCGCCGTCGGTCCCATCACCACAGCCTGTGGGGTGGAAGGTTGCGGGTGGATCGCGGTCCTGGTCGAGTCGGCGTTAGGCACAGCGCAGCATTTGAGCACGATCGCAAGCTTGGAAGAAGCCGATCGCAACCCCCCGCACCGTTTAGAAACAGGAGAAATCCTGTACATCTATACTTGGCCGATCTATGACTCGTACCAGTCCCGCCGACTCGGCGCAGGAGGCTCACACCATGCACGTTGGATACGGCGCAGTTTTCCAGAATCCCAACAACGCACTCCCCGATGCCGAGGTTTATCGCAACGAGCTCCGGCTCGCCGAAATGGCCGAGCCGCTCGGCTTCGATTCCATCTGGTCCGTCGAGCATCACTTCGACGACTACACGATGTGCCCCGACGTGCTGCAATTCCTCTCCTACATGGCCGGCCGCACCACGCACGTGAAGCTCGGCTCGGGCGTAGTCGTCCTTCCCTGGCACGATCCGATCCGCGTCGCCGAGCAGGTCGCGCTGCTCGATCACGTCTCCAACGGCCGCGTGATTCTTGGCCTGGGTCGGGGCCTCGCGCGCATCGAGTACGACGGCTTCCGCCTCGATCAGAACGAAGGCCGCAACCTGTTCGTCGAGTACGCCGAGCTGGTTTTGAACGCGCTCGAAACCGGCTACATGGAGGGCGGCAAATTCACTCGCCAGCCGCGCCGCGAAATTCGTCCGCGCCCCGCGCGCTCATTCAAGGGCCGCACCTACGCCGCCGCCGTCTCGCCGGAGTCGATGCCGATAATGGCAAAGCTGGGCATCGGCCTGCTGGTGATTCCGCAAAAGCCGTGGGACGCCGTCAAAAAAGATTTCGAGGTCTACCACAAGGTCTGGCGCGAGGTTAACGGCGACACGCCCGCGCCCAGGCCGATCTCCGGCGGCTTCTGTGTCGTAGACGAAAACAAGGACCGCGCCGAAGAGCTCGCGATGAAATGGATCGCCGCGAACTATCACACCGTCATGAAGCATTACGAGATGATGTCGCCGGAGTTCGGCACCAAGAAGAGCTACGAGTTCTACAGCAACGTCAGCAAGTTCATCAAAAAGACCGGCCCGGATGTCGCCGCACGCGACTTCGCGATGCTGATGCCGTGGGGCACCCCGGACCAGGTGCTCGAAAAGTGCGCCTTCATCCGCGATACGATCGACAGCAACGGCGTGTTTTTCAATTTCAGTTTCGGCGGGATGCCGTACGAAGACGCGGAACGCAGCATCAAGTGCTTCGCCAGGTGTGTATTGCCCGAACTGAAAAAGTGGAACACCGAGCCGCTCTCCAGCTCCGATTCGGGCGTCCGCCTGATGGTGAGTTAGCGGGCGGTGCGGGAGCGTCCGCTGAGGGCGCGGGCCATCGCGTCGGGCAGCAGGGTCCTGGTGAACCGCAAATAGTTCCTGACTCGCAAAGGATCGAAGCGAATTGCGCGCGCGAATGCGCGGCGCGCGAGCCCTCGATCGCCCTCGCGCAGTGCGCGAAGCCCGATATAGCCGAGGATGCTCCGCGGCGCGCGACGGCGCGCAACCACATGATGATGCCCCGACACGCCGTAGCGCTCGCGCACCAGCCGCTCGAAGACGACGCCCGCCGCCTCCTGGCCGCCGCCGGCTTTGAGTGGGTCCGGGAACAGCGCGAAGCGCCAAACCGCAAGCGGCTCCGCGAGGTAGCGAAAGGTTCCGTGCTCGCGAGCGCGAAGCCAAAGGTAAACGTCCTCGAACGCGATCAGCGCCTCGTCGAATCCGCCGGCGAGGTCGAACGCGCGCCGGCGCATCAGTACGGCACTGGGCAGGATGGGCCACAGCCGTTCGAGCATCTCGTCAACGGTCGGCGGATGACTCTCGCCGACGAGCGAGGCCATCTGCTCCCGCCCGGTACTGTCGGCAAGCGCGAGATCCGTGAAGACGAGCGCGCAATCGGGGTCGCCGTCGAGCGTTTGCACGGTGCGCTCGAGCATCGTGGGCCGCCACCAATCGTCGGCGTCGAGGAACGCGAGGTACTCGCCCGACGACGCGCGCACGCCAGTGTTGCGAGCGGCGGACGGCCCACGTTTGGGCTCCTTGAGAATCTTGATGCGGCCGGAATACGGCGCGAGAACCTCGAGGCTGCTGTCGATCGATCCATTGTCGATCGCGACTATCTCGAAATCCGTGAACGTCTGCGCGAGCACGCTTTCGATCGCGCCCGCGACCGTCGAGGCGGCATTGTAGACCGGGATGATTACCGAAACCCGCGGCATCCTGCCGACCAGCGTTACGCGACCGCCGAACGGCCGGCGCCGGCGCGGTTACGCATCGAGGCGGGATCGGTTCGTGGACGCTTCCATGCGGAGAGATCGCGCCCCGTTATCCGCTCGAACGCTTCGACCTCGGGCCGGAAATGCTCGCGCACCCGCGCTTCGGTTTCGGCGTCGAGTTTCGGGAAAGGCTGGCCGCCGCCGAAGCAGAAGCGCCATACCCCGGCGCGTTCGAGCGCGCGCAACGCGCGATGCCATCGATGCGCCCGCAGCCAGTCGCGGGCGTTGCGCGCATTCTGCGCGAGGCGCCGGCTGCGCGGCGCGTGCGTGACCGCATTGACGCGCTCGGCCGCCGCGGCCTTCGCATCAACCTTGACGGGAGCCACCCCGATGAAGGAACAGATGCGATCGAGATAAGCTTGCGGGTCGGCTTCGAGATCGTCATAGATGCAGACCATCACGCGCTCGGCGCCGAAGATGCGCTGCCACTCGGCGAGATGATGCGCGTAGCGGCTCGACTCGCGGATGACGGCGTTGCGCGCGACTGTTTCCTCGAAGCCGACGCGCGTCCACGCGTCGCGGCGCATCACGCGGAACGACGAGTACGCGCGGTCGGTCGGGTCGCGGAACGTACAGATGATGCGGCATTGCGGGATATGCCGCGCGATCCGCTCGCGCGCCTCGGCCGAGCCGAAATAGTTGGGATCGATCTCGCCAAGCGGCAGACCAGACGGGCAATTGCGGAAGTAATCGAGGTACCAGTCGATTCCTTTTTCGTAATGGCGAACGAAAAAGTCGGTCTCCTTGGCGCCTTCGGGAAGGCCGACGTGGCCGCGCAGCACTTCGTCGAGCCACGAGGTGCCCGTGCGCTGCGGACCGACGCCGATGAAGTCCGGGAGCCGCGTCGTGGCGATCGCGCTCGTCATCGGGCCGCGCGCTCCGGATCGGATGCGGTTGTACTACTCGCCGCCGGCTGAGCGCGGCGCTCGGAGCGCGCTTTGCGATCGCCGCGAGGCATCTTCCACGCGGACAGGTCGCGTCCGATGAGTTTTTCCAGCGCTTCGACCTCGGGCAGAAATTGCGCACGCAGCCGCGCGTCGACCTCCGGAGTAAGCGGCGGGAATTTCTCTCCGCGGCCGTAACAGTAGGCCCACACTCCGCGACGCTGCATGAAGTTCAACAGGCCGTAGGCGCGGCGATCCTGCAACCAGAACATCACGTGGCGCGCGTTCTGCGCGAGATGCCGGCTCTTCGGCGCCAATTCCGCCGTATTCTCCGCGCCCTGGCGAAAGCTGCTCTCGGCCAGCGCGACGCGCCAGGCGCCGATGAAATCGGTCACCTTGTCGAGATAGGCCTGCCGGTCTGCGACGAGATCGTCATACAGCGTGATCAGCACGCGCTCCTTGCCAAACTTCTCCAGCCACTTCGGCAGGAAGAACGAGTACCGATTGCCGGCGGCGATCATGCTGCGAGTCGCGATCGCCTCCTCGAAGCTCGCGCGCGTCCAAACGTAGCGGCGCATCAGGCGGTAGAACGAATATGCCCGGTCGACGGGGTCGCGAAACGTGACGATTATTTTGCAATTCGGGATGTACTGCGCGATTCGCTCGATGGCGGGCTCGGAGCCGAAGTACGGGCATACCTCGCCGATTGGGCGCGTGCTGTCGGCGTAGCGGAAGTGCGACGTATACCAATCGATACCGAAATTGTAGCGCTCATTCCAAAAGCGCGTCTCCTTGACGCCGAGCGGCAGCCACGCAACTCCCGCGAGCGCCTCGTGCAGCCACGTCGTCCCGGTGCGCGCCGGCCCGATTCCGATGAAGCCGGGCAGGATCAGTTTGGTGGTCTGGACGCGCATTACATTCACACTATAGCCGCTAGATTGCAGGATCGAACGATCCTCTAACTCGTACGCGCGGATTTATGTCGAAGGAGTTCGCTCTGCGAGCAAAATAACATTGTTCTACAACCGAGAAATTGGTCGATCGGCGAGTTTTGTTGACATCATGGCATCTCCTGCACGATTGCACTTTCCACTCGATCTCCTTCATCCGGTGGAGGCGTGTGATTGAGGGATCGCACTGACAAAAGCGATTCGATTGAAGGATCGGAGGGAGTGAAGTTGGCGGCGCATGATGAGTTCCGATGGGTTTGGTTGGTTTGCATAGAGGTGAGTGCGCCATTGGGAGTGGTTGAGGAGTTCATGGTTTGTATTATGGCAGAAGCGGATGGCAACGGTTGTCATGTAGGGTCACGCGAACGGTCGAGCGCGCGAACGATCGACATCGGAAGCAGCGTTCGCGCGATTCTCAAATACGTCTTGAACGCCGTGCGGTCGTAGGAGAGCGAGCGAATCAGGCATTTGCGCGCGGCGACTCGATTGCCTTTTTTGAGTTCCGCGAGGCCGGTGTTTCTGAGGATGCGGACCTTGTGTTGGGTGTAACTCTTGAGCACTCCCGACGCGCGATCTCCGTAGCGGTCTCGAATCGATCGCACGAACAGCTCGCCGCGGCTGTCCCGCCGGAGCACTTTGGGATACAGCGGCCCCACCGTGAACCGCGTCAGCTTTTCCGGGATATAGCTGAACTCGCCTTGCTCGCGAATTCGAATCCAGAAGTCCAGGTCTTCGCTGAATCCTTCCGCGAACCGCCCGCACTGTTCATAGGCCGCGCGACGCATGACCACGGTGCTCGGCATTATCGGCCACAGGCGGCTCAGCATCTCGTCCATGGTGGGAGCATGCGCAGTCGCCGCGTCGACAGGCGAAGTGCCAAGGTCGCGGCCGGCGGCGTCCTGATTCAAAACATCCGTATAGACCAGTACGACCTGCGGGGACTTGTCGAGAATCGCGATCGCCTTTTCGAGTTTGGTCGGCGCCCAGAAATCGTCGGCGTCCAATAGCGCGAGATACTCGCCTTTCGACTTTGCGATCGCGGCGTTGCGGGCGGCGCAAAATCCTTTGTTCGGCTGTCGGACGATCGCGATCCTGGAACCGAACCGTTCAAGTATGGCGGCGGTTTCGTCGGTCGAGCCGTCATCGACGACCACGATCTCGAAATCATCGAAGGTCTGCTCGAAGACGCTGTTGAGCACGCGCTCGATGGTCGCGGCGCCGTTGTAAACTGGAATGATGACGGATACGCGCGGCAAAAATGCGGGAACCTAAAGACTGGTCGCGCGCGCGATTGCCGATGAGCGGACGACGGCTACGTCGTCGCCGACGCGCGGCGCGCGCGGTTTCTTCCACGCGGAGAGATCGATTGCTAGCAATTCCTCGAGCGCCTCGACTTCGGGCCGGTACATCTCGCGGATGCGCGCTTCGACGTCGGGCGCCAGCGGCCCATAGGGCCGGCCACCCTCGTACACGAAATGGCCCAGCGCACTTTTCCGAAACCAGTTGGTCGCCCGATACATCCGGTGCGACGCCATCCAGGTGATAATCTTGCGCGTGGTACGCACCAGCCGGCGGCTCGGCGGCGCGGTCTCGACCAGATGCACTCGCTCCGAGGCGCGCGCCGGAGGAATAACGATTCGATCGATTCCGACAAACGCGGTTACGCGGTCGACGAACGCCTGCGGATCGGCTTCGAGATCATCGTAGAGACCGACCATCACATGGTCGGCGCCAAATTGCCGCTGCCATGCGGCGAGATGAAACGCATAGCGGTTCTGCTCGCGGAATTCACGATGCTTCTCCACCGCTTGCTCGAACGGGAGCTTGGTGAACGCGTGGCGGCGGAGCAGTTTGTAGAACGAATATGAGCGATCGACAGGGTCGCGGAATGTGCAGATGATGCGGCATTCGGGAATATGCCGCGCGATTCGCTCGCGAGCCTCCGGCGATACAAAATAGGTCGCGCATACTTCGCCGATTTTCATCGCGGGCGGGCAGTGGCGGAAGTAGTCGGCGTACCAGTCGATTCCCTTGTCGTAGTGCTTGGAAAAAAAGTCGGTCTCCTTGATGTTGAACGGCAACCCCACGTGGCCCTTCAACACCTGATGCAGCCACGTGGTTGCGGTGCGCGGCGGCCCGACCGCGATGAAGTCCGGGAGCCTTGACGGTGATGTTGGTCTTGCGGGAGACACGGGGTTCAAGGAGCGTGGCCTCGCGATGGTCTATCCGGCATCCAACGACGGCGCATCGCGGCGATGACGGTCACGCTACCATCGCCAATATTGCGTATCAACGAGGTGCTTGATGGCGGCGCTCATCCGTTGCTCGATCGCAGAGCGCGCGGAGCATCTTCGACATCGCGCGGCGTCCGCGGGTTCTTCCACGCGGAGAGATCGATCGCGAGCAATTCCTCAAGCGCCTCGACTTCGGGAAGGTAGCGCGCGCGCAGGCGGTCCTCCTGCTCGGGCGTGAGCCGCGCGAACGGTTGGCCGCGTCCCTGGCAGAACTCCCATACGCCGGTGCGGTCCAGAAAATTTATCGTGCCGTATGCCTGGCGGCCCTTGAGCCAGTACATCACGCGTGTCGCTCGGCGCGCGAGTTTGCGGTTGCGGGGCGCGAGCCTGAAGGAATTTATGTCGTCGCCAATTTGCGGCTTCTCGGAGAGCGCGATTGGCTCGACGCCGATGAAGCCGGTAATCCGGTCCAGGTATTTCTGGGGGTCAGCGCGCAATTCATCGTACATCGTCACGAGCACATTCTCGCGGCCGAAGGTCTCGAACCATTTCTTGAAACGCGTCGCGTAGCGGCTCCATCCGCCGAGATCGGGTCGCGATTTCAGGACCTCGTCGAACGAGCCGCGCGTCCAGGCGTAGTGCGTGTTCATTTTGTAAACCGAAAATGTGAGGTCGACCGGATTGCGCAGCGTGGCGATCACTCGACAGCCCGGCATGTGCGCCTTGATACGATCGGGAGCGAGGGGATTGAGCAAATAAGGACAGATCTCGACAATCGGGCGCTCGCCGGTCGCATAACGAAAATGATGCGCGTACCAGTCGATACCCTTGTCGTAAAAGGTGGTGAAAAACTGCGTCTCCTTGACGCCGTACGGCAAATCGACGTGGCCTTCGAGCACGCGATGCAGCCAGGTTGTGCCGGTGCGCGGGGGGCCGACGCCGATAACGTCGGGAAGCCTCATCGCCAATATTTCATACGAATTGGGCGTGGGGCGCTAGCACAGGTCGGCGAGCGACTGCTCGAGGATGGTCATGCCCTCGTCCATCAATTCGGGGGACGCGGTCAGCGGCGCGAGAATCCGGATGACGTTGGCGTAAATGCCCGCGGTCAGCAGGATCAACCCGCGCTCCGACGCGCGCATCGCGAGGCGGCTCGCGAGCTCGGGCGCCGGATGCTTGCTTTCGCGGTCACGCACCAGCTCGATCGCGAGCATCGCGCCGAGTCCGCGCACGTCCCCGATTAGCGGGAATCGTTCGCGCATCACCTCAAGGCGCGCGCGCACCAGCGCGCCATGCCTTTCAGCGCGCACGAGCACGTGCTCGTCGCGGAATATATCCAGCACGGCGAGCGCGGCGGCGCATGACACGGGGCTTCCCGCAAAGGTGCCGCCGAGACCGCCGGGCGCGACGCTGTCCATGATGGAGGCGCGGCCGACGACGCCTGACAGTGGAAATCCTCCGGCCATACTTTTGGCAATCGTGATCAGGTCGGGCTCGACGCCGGCGTGTTCGACGGCGAACATTCGGCCCGTTCGTCCGAAGCCGGTCTGAATCTCATCGGCGATGAAGACGATACCGTGGCGATCGCATAGCGCGCGCAGCTCGCGCAGAAATTCGAACGGCGCGACGCTGAAACCGCCTTCGCCCTGAACCGGCTCGATGATGATAGCGGCGACGCGCGACGGCTCGACCGACGACTTGAAGAGCGACTCGATGGCGGCGAGGCTCTTTTCCGCGCTGCCGCCGCGATACGCGTCGGGGAACGGTGCGTGGAACGTATCGGCTGGGAATGGCCCGAAGCCAGCTTTGTATGGATTCACTTTGCCGGTGAGCGCGAGCGCCATGAGCGTGCGGCCGTGAAATCCGCCGGTGAACGAAATGATCGCGGACCGGCGGGTCGCGTGTCGCGCAATCTTGACGGCGTTCTCGACCGCCTCGGCGCCGGTCGTTAGAAAGATGCTCTTCTTCGGCGCGGAGATCGGCGCTAGCTGGTTCATCCGCTCGGCGAGCTTGATGTATGGCTCGTAGGGAGTCACGCCGAAGCAGGTGTGAGTGAACGCGTCGAGCTGAACCTGCACGGCGGCCATCACGCGCGGATGGCGATGGCCGACATTGAGCACCGCAATTCCGCCGCCGAAGTCGATGTAGCGACGCCCGTCGGCGTCCCAGATTTCGGCGCCCGACGCATGATGGGCGAGGATTGGAATCGGCACGCTGACGCCGCGGGGAATCGCAGCGGCGATGCGCTCGGACAGCGGTGTTACGACGCTCATAATCTGCTCCTGACAGGCTCTGCTTGCACCCTACTCTACCCGCGTGAATGGGTGAGGTAACCTCACTAACAGTTTCGAAGCCGCCAGCAAATCGGTAACAATTGACCCCGACTATCGGGACTGATAGTTCGAGGTGATCAGGGAACAGTGGGGAGAGGCGCCGGCGGCGGCCCTGATGCAGACAGGCGAGAGTCGCGCCGCGACGGTTTCCGACGGATGAAGAACTCCAGATGAGTGCGCAGCCCGAAAGCTCAACCTTTTACCAGCCGATAGTACCGTCGGACCAGATTCAGTATCGCGAATACAAGCTGCTGCTGAAGCCGGAGCGGTTTCCCGACGAGAAAGCGTTTCACAAGTTCTGGAAATTGGCCCATCACTCGGCCAAGTCACTCGGCATCAAGCTCGGCAAGATCGACTCGATCAAGCCGCACACGCGCGAGGTGGTCTTCTACGACACGCCGCATTTCAAGCTCTACAATCACGGGTTCATCCTGAGAAAACGCACGTTCTATCACCATGGCGTGCCCGACCCGCGGTACGAGCTGGTGATCAAATTTCGGCATCCGGAAAAGAACGTGGCGCTGGCGGTGGATCCGCGTCCGCTGATGCCGTGCGAGTACACGCTGAAGTTCAAGGAGGAAATCCTGCTGCCCAAGGATGGCGCGCCGGGAATGCGGCTGGTGTATTCGCACAACTGCGAGCTCGACACGCCCAACATCATATTGACGCAACGATTCGAAGCGACTGCGGAAGTATTTCCGGCGCTCAAGAAGATCGACGCGAATCCGAAGGCGGCGCTGAGCCTGGTGAACGGCCTATCGATCCACGAATACCTCGTCGATTTGGGCATCCTGGACTTCGGGCACAAGCTCGCGGCAAAGGCGACCGTGGCGGTATGGCGAGTGCGCTCGACCAACGCCCCGCTGGTGGCGGAGTTCGCCTACCAGTTGAAGTTCGAGAGTCCTGAAGCGGTGCGGCGCGAGCAGCGCGAGCTTTCCGAGTCCTTCTACACCGGCCTGCAGTCGCGGGCCCCAGACTGGGTGATGCGTGGAACAACCAAGACCGCCCTCATCTATGGATACGGAAATGCAAGCGTCAAACACCAGGAGTGAGCCGAACCTCCGTCCGAGCCTGCTGACGATTTTCAAGGTTTTCGTCTCCGCAGGAGGACTCAGCTTCGGCGGCGGCGCCGTCGCCTACCTGCGCGAGTACATCGTCAAGCAGCAAGGCTGGCTCGACGACGAGGGGTTTCTCGGCGCGATGGAGATTAGCGAGACGGTGCCGGGCCTGATCGCGGTCAACATGTCGGTGATTGTCGGCGACAACCTGCGCGGCATCCCCGGCGCGATGGTGGCGGTGCTCGGGATGCTGCTGCCGGGATCGATCTCGGTCATGACGCTCGCGATTCTGTATCAGTCGAATCACACCAACCCCGACGTCAAGCATTTTTTGCTCGGGATCGCGGCGGCAGCGGTCGGCCTGCTGACGATGGTGGCGCTGCAACTCGGGCGTCGGCAGTTCGGGAAACTCCCCGACGCCGTGATCGTCGCGGTGACGTTCTTCGCGGTCAGTATCTTCAAGATAAGCCTGCCGCTGGTGCTGGTGACGCTCGGACCGATCTCGGTGTTCCTCTACCGCCCCAGCGCCGCGCCGGAGCGCCAACCCGGCGAGCACTTGCCGTTTCATCGCGGCCCCCGCCACCATCTGTTTCACCGCTAGCAGCCATGTCAGCGACCCATCCAATGCGCCTGCTCCACCTGTTTCTCGTTTTCTCGCTGCTCTCCGTGCTCGCACTCGGCGGCGGCAACTCGATATTGCCCGAGATGCGGCACATGACGGTCAACCGGCTGAACTGGCTCACCGACGCGCAGTTCCGCAGCATCTACAGCCTGGGGCAGGTGGTGCCCGGGCCGAACATGCTGATGGTCCTGGTGATTGGCTATCAGCTCGCGGGATGGCTCGGGATGGCGGTCGTCGGTATCGCGTTCTTCGTCCCGGACTTCATCATCGCGCTGTCCATAAACCGCTTGTGGATTCGCCTGGGCGGCTGGCCATGGCGCGTCTCGATTCAGCGCGGGTTGGCGCCGGTTGCGATCGGGCTGATGATTTCCGGGACCTACACGATTGCGCGTCTTTCCATCGTGGACGTCACGACGCTCGTGATTGCGCTGGTGGTGTTGGCAATCCTGCTCTGGCGCCATATCAATCCGGGCATCCTGGTGCTGGCGGGAGGAGCGGTCTGTATGCTGCTGTCGCGCTAAGGCCGCGGCCATCAAAAAGAAAACGCCGGCAGGAGTTGATGCTCCTGCCGGCGTCGTGCGTTACGAATCGTAAGGCGATTCGCTCAGCGGCCGATTATTACATGTGGCCGACTTCGGACATCTTCACCATCGCCTCGGTGGTGAAGAAGGCTTTATCCACCGCACCCATGTTGATGTACCAGCATTCCTTCTCGGGCGTCTCGATGCCGGGCAGGTAGCACATGGTGGCCTCGGTGCTCTGCACATCGGTGGAAGCGGCGCCGACGACGAATTCGCGCTTGAACGGATAGATTGCGACTTTCGCGTCCGGCACTGGACGATCGCGATACGCCAGCCAGTAGATGTGGTTGCGGAACAGCTCACCGCGACGATCGTAGGTGTCGATGTACGGCTCGAACCACATTTCAGAATCCATGTAAATGACCGTCTTGGAATCGAGCGCCTGCGAGGCACCCTCACCGCCCATCATGCGCCGCGGCTGCGCGGTCACGATGTACATGTGGCGCATCTGCCAACGCTCGGGGCAGGCACTGGCGCCGCCGTCGGTGGCGCATCGGATTTCCGGTGAATGCTCGGCATCAACCGTTGCGAGCATCTCCTTCTCGCCGATGAACTTATAATCGTACTGCTCGGTCTTGGGATTGAAACCCGAATAGTGATCGGGATCCCAGGTCTGCGCGCCGGTCGCGCTCGAATTGAGGCCCTCGTTCAGACGGCGCAGGCGCCGCGAGCCGGTGTTCCAGGCCCAGGTGTCGTCGCCATGATTCGGAGCGGCGTAACGATAGCGCAGCAGGCTGGTGCCACGCGCGTCCTGGGGCGCGAGTTGGGGACCAAGCAGGAACAACCACAGGCGGTTGGTAGTCTTGAAGTCGGGATCGGTGGGCAGCGGCTCGACTTCAGTTCGGCCGACGAGATCGTAACCGGCGTAGTGGCCGAGCTGTCCGTATGCGATTTCGAAGAACGGCTTGTTGTACCCTGTGTAAACCGTGTCGCAATCAAAATAGCGCAGATCGTAGTCGTCCGACTGAATCGGGCGGAACACGTTGTTCCACACGATCTTTTCCGCCACGTCGGGATCGTTCGCGTCAATGAGCGGGAACGGCTGGCCGGCAACGTAGCCGATGACGGTGCGATGATCCTTCGAGAGCGCGACCTGCGAAGAATATTTCTCGGTCGCATCCTTATACGGAGGCGGCCAGTCCACGCGTGCGGTCGGGACGATTTTCATCGTCATCCCGTGCTGCACTTTGTAAAACACGCCCGGCGAAACCAGATCCTTCACCTGCGCCGAGTTGTCCGGAGTGATGAAGTCGCCTGGCTTCACGCCTGCCACCCCTGGCAAGCTCGACGCCACGAGGGCCAGCAATGCGACGCCCCCGACGACTACCGTTTTGCGAATCCCCAATATCCCCAGTTGCATTACGAACCTCCATGAAGGCCCCGAGACGTTTTTCCTGCTCGACCTAAATTGGTTTGAGCGTCAATACTTCACACCTGTTCTTGCTATTAGAACGGTCAGATGCGGATGTCAATGCGTCTAATTTCGCTTTGGCTCAAATTTACCTATTGCGTTCCGTGAGGCACGTGGCCTACGGGAGACGAAAATCGTCTATTTGGCCGCCTCGCGCCACTCGGATTGCGGCCTGCGGCGATAGATTCCCCTCTCCCGCGCCAGCATCCCGCATCCGATCATCTCGCGCCGCAGCGTGGCGCAGTCGTGATGATGCAGCTTGAGGATCGCGTTCACCCGCGCCTCGCTATAGCTAATGTCGAGCGCGAAAAAACCGGCCAGCCACTTCAGAATTACTAATCGCTTCTTGTAGCTGACCGGAATTTCGCGCAGACGATCTCCGTCGCGAAAGTTGTCGAGGACTTTTCGCTCGAAGCCGCGGACGTCGGCCGTCACGGCCAACCTGGCGATATTTTCGGGACGGAAGACGGCGCGGCTGATCTTTCCAAGCACCGCTTCGTTCAGGCGATACCAGCGGAAGTTGCCGTCGGCCCGCATTCTCACGAGCTCGAGCTGCTTCAGCACCGCCAGGTGATGCGAGACCGTCGGCTCCTTCAGGTTGAGCTTCGATGCGAGCTGCTGGACGCTGTGCTCGGCGCCGGAAAGCAGGCCGATCATCTTGAGGCGGCTCTCGTCGGCCATCGCCTTGCAGAACTGAAGCATGATTTCGGGCCGTTGCGGATTCATGGCGCGCATCTCCACCTACTTTGATTCGTATCTAATTAGATAAGTAACAAAATAGCCACAGGCGATCAAAGAGGCGGTGATTCGAGCTCGCCGGGTCAGCGACTCTGCGCCGCCGAGCGATCCCGACTCACTAATTCACTCGGCGTCAATCAGCCGTTAATCCGTCGGTAACGTCAATTTGGCACGACATACGCGCTGGTGCGGCCAATGTTCGGACGCTACCATCGGGAGGAAGGAGAAATTATGGGCATGCGGAAGACCGCGATTGTAGCGCTGATAGCAATAGCCGGGCTCGGTGCGCCGCTGCAGGGGGTATCGTTTGCGCAGCCTGCGCCGGGCGCGATGGCGACCGCGGCGATGGCCTCCAGCCTGTCGGCAGCGGACAAGGACGCGCTGATAAAAAAGCTCCAGGAGGCCAAGAGGCACGACAAGATCGCGCGAGCAGGTTGGTCGCAGGAGCCGCTGACGCAGGCCACCTACGACAAAAAGATTGACGAGATCAAAGACCTGCTGGCCAAGCTCAAAAAGGGCGAAGACTTCCCGCTGAGCGACGTCGACAAAGCGGTCGCATCGCCGAAAAGCGCCCCGTACTGAAATCTCGCTGAAGGCAATTCGAGGGCGGTCCGCCACCGGCCCGCCTCTCGATCCATTCCTACTTGTCTGCGATGTGAAATTTGTGCAGCAGGCGATGGATGACGGGTGCGAGCAGAAGACCGACCACCGCGATAAGCGCGAGGCCGCTGTAGAGCGCGTAGATTGACGCGAAAATCTTGGCGGCATCCGTTTTCATCGGATCGACGGGACCCATTCCGCCGAGAATCATCGAAGCGTTGAGCAACGAGTCGATCCACGGCAGCCCGTCGAGGTAGTGATAGCCGCACACGCCGATTGCGAGCGAGCCAAGAACCACAGCGCCTGCGAGAGCGGCCCATCGCGCGAGCCGCCACAGGAACAGGCGGCGCGGCAGCAGCTTTTCGTGAAGACGTTCGAACCGCATCGAATTCTGACGGCCGCGCAACGTCGAGTCCCCGACGGGAGCGCTCAACGCCCTCTATACACATCGAGGATCTCCGCCACGACCAAGGCGGGAGCGCTGACAGCGAAGCTCCATACCTGAAAGCGCAAGAGGCACAGTGTATGCCGATCCTTCCGCTTGACTCGGCATTTTAGGCAAGCAATTTGCGATTTTTCATCCTGTGTTCGCTCTGTGGGGTCCTTCCGCTTCATCTTTGCAATGCGCGCGGTTAAACGAAACGAGTCGTATCTGTTAGCAGCGAGCCCGAGGCCCGACACGAAAGAAATCGACGCAGCGAAGGCGGCGAGCACCCAGGCGGCAATGACGGCTCCTTTAGGGTTCTTACCCGCTCCGTCCCGAGCAACAGCAAGCAGCGCCCCAAGGGTTCCTGTGCTGAGTCCGATTATTAGGCGATTGACACTGGTGAGTTGTTCGTTCCGGGTCTCCTGCCACCTTACGAATCTCTGCCGAATTTCTTCAGCGCCTGGCTTTTCCACCGCAGTCGCCCCCTGGTTTCTTGCAATGTGCCACGATCTTCTCCCGCTAAGCTCCTGCCAATTTGTTCTGCATGAACTCTCGGAGCGCGGCGTCGATGTCATCCGCAGTGAGCAAATATTGGTCGGCGCTTCTGTCCGAACTCAAACGGCGCGCTTGGGCGCGCGAAACGAATTCCAGCAGAGTTCGTACGTCTCGACCATTGGACCAGTTCGGCGCCGCTTTGAGATTCTCGAATAGCTTGGAGAGCCGTGCACGGACCCCATCTGCAATTTTGAACTTCTGCGCCTCGAGCATCCGTAGGAAAATTGCCGCGCATTCGTCGGGGCTGTAATCAGGGAAGCTGATCACATTCGTGAAGCGCGAACGGAGACCGGGGTTGGAATTCAAGAACTTTTGCATCTCGCGATCGTAACCTGCAACGATGATTACCAGGCGTCCACGGTTGTCCTCCATGAACTTGAGAAGCGCCTCGATTGCTTCGCTACCGAAATCCTGCCCGCCTGCCTGACGGGAAGTGAGACTATATGCCTCGTCGATAAACAAGGTTCCGCCCAAGGCCTTTTTCAGAACTTCCCGCGTCTTGATTGCTGTCTGGCCTATGTAACCTGCCACAAGATCCTCGCGGCCGGCTTCCACGAGATGATCGCTGGGCAGATAGTCCAGTTCCTTGAAAATACTACCCATTATGCGCGCTACCGTGGTCTTGCCGGTTCCAGGATTTCCCGTCATCACAAAATACGGTTGGAGAACCTCGCGTAAATCCTGTCCTCGTAGTTTCGCAATGTTCAAGAAGTCACGATAGTCGCGGATCGTTTGTTTAACTGGCTCCAGACCGACGAGTGCGTCCAACTCTCCCATCGGATCGGTCTGCCGCCGTTGCTCATCAGAAAACAGATCGGAGGACGTAAGCTCCATCAGTTGCTCTTTCGTCAGTTGGACTCCGGACTCTTGCAAGGCTTGGAGACGGTTGGCTTGCCTCCGGATTGCCCGCTCGAGAAGGTTTCGAACAGCCCGGGCGTTCCCGAAGTTTGCCCCGATTCTCTCGCGACCGAGCACCTCCACGGCAGCCTTGAGGTCAACATCGAGAATAGTGAGTTCTTGGGCGTTAGCCATGCGTTGCAGGATAACGAGGAGCTCTTCATCCGTGTAGTCGTCGAAGGTTAAGAACTGCGCAAAACGGCTCTTGAAACCTGGATTCGTCTCAAGCAGCGCGTCTATTCGGTCCTTGTAACCCGCGGCGATAACCACGAGATCGTCGCGATGATCTTCAATGAACTTGAGCAGCGTATCGATGCATTCCTGTCCGAACGAGTCATTCGGATCGTTCTTCAGAGCGTAGGCTTCATCGATGAATAGCACCCCGCCCAACGCATCTTGCAGCACCTTGGTCGTTTTGACAGCGGTTTGGCCGAGATATCCGGCCACTAGCCGGCCCCGATCGGCTTCGACCAACTGCCCGCTTCTTAGGTAACCGAACTCCTTGAGCATGGCCGCGTAAATTCGAGCCACGGTCGTTTTGCCCGTTCCGGGATTCCCAGTAAACACGGCGTGAAGAGAGAGCTTGGAAACCGGAGGCAGTCCGATTTTCTGGCGTTCCGAATTGACGGCAAGAAGACTTCGTATTCCGGAGAGTAATTCCTTTACCTTCTTAAGTCCTACGAGCTTATCGAGCTCCGCGTAACCATCTTCCGAAATGCCGTCCGCGCGGAGCGTTTGGGCCGGCTGCTCTTCACCGGCCGAAGCAATTGCAGAACCGCCTTGAACCTGGGTCATAGCGTTCGTGGGCGGGGTGGATTGATCCGGTGCTGCGGGGCCAGCCGTCACCGCCCCATCAGCATCCAAGCGCACAACCCAATTGTTAAAGCTAAAAGGTTCGTATGCTGGAAGCGCAAGCGAACGTCCTTGAAACTCTCGCGCCAATTTCGCGTAGTCGACCTCTTCCGGGGAAACGCGAGCAGCATAACGCAACGCAATTGCCTCAAGCCGCTTCACCAGGTTAGCTGCAGCGGGTACATGAAGCCCCGGCTTGGTAACTAACTCATCAAACGTCTCGGCCGCTCGCAAACACGATAAAGCTGTCTGCGTAGCTATTTCATTTAGGATCGTTCGCATGCTTTGGCCAGCTGCGGCAAACCCGAGATAATTGTAGAGAACCCGAATCCCGCGGTCTCCAATCGCCGATAAATAGCGCGAACTCGCCGCGTTTAAGGGGTCGAAGTCCTCGAAGCAAGTCGTAGCTAATTTCAGGAAAATATCCGATTTGGCTTCGCTCCAAGCGCCGGCGTCGTCCAGCGCTGGTGCGAATGCGCGGAAGTCCAGATCAGGATGGTTGTTATATCCGTCAAACGTTTCCAGGGCTATGAGGTCATTCTCACCCAAGGCGCCTTTGGTAACGTCGATCTCTGATAAGACGTCGTTTCCATAATGATTTATTATGTATTGGATCAAGCGACGCTGGTAGCCGAACCGTAGCTGCACAATGCCGCAACTGAATACCGCATCGAATAGTCTGGCGACGTACTCCTGAGCGTCGTTCAATCGATTCCTCAGGAGCTTATCCCTCCAGTACTGAAACGAATCAATGTCGTGCTTCACGAATAGAGATTGAATGATGTTACTGAATGGAACGCGATTTTTATCTGCTATCTGGGGATCGAATGAAGGTGGAGGTTCAGCCGGCCTCGCCTCCAGAAGCGCGCGCTCCCACGCTTTAGTGCGGGCAATCGTACGAAACAACCGCCATAAGTACAAGAAAATGAGGAACCCAAGCCCTGCTGCGACGTACGCGATGATTCTCCCCGACCCGCTCGTCGTCTCATCAGTCGGGCCAGAAGTTACCGTCACTGCCGGAACTTCAGGGAGCGAATAGCCGCTCGACTGATTGAACCGCCGCACCTCTTTCGAAATTCCACTAGTGGACTCGGCAGGCGCATAGGAAAACGAGTACGCCGAATCGATGTGGTTCCAATCGACCGCGTCTGCTTTCTCCCGGTCCATGGTAATGGCGCCAATGATCTCGCCAGCAGACCCTTCCTGCGGGGAATCGAATCTGAGCTCAACGTTCACTTCGTCGGCGTCCGTTTGGTTGTACAAGCGCTGCAGATAACCGTGCGTCAGAATCAGCGTATAGAACAGAGCTACCGCATGAGGAGCCTGTTCGACGAGGTCGTTCTGCACGCTCGGGAGACCGTATCCCTCAAGCGAGCGCAGATACTTCAACAGGTCCAGATTGCTCGTGACCGTCATGTCGAGCCGATCATCGCCTTTGGCGGAAGTGAAAGAGATTCCTTGGCGAGCCAAAGTAGCCGCGTATCGGTCGTAACTCGTTGGGAGAGCATGCCGGGCCGCGAAGGACCTGCTGCAAAGAACAAGAAGAATCAGCGCTACGGTGAGTGCGCTGCCTGTCCTTGCTCTACGCGTGCAAGCCATTTCCATACACCGATGATAGTCGACGGCGCCCGCGAGAGCACCCCATCGTGCGAGCCGCTACGGGAACAAACGGCGCGGCAGCAGCTTTTCGTGAAGACGTTCAACCGCATCGAATTTTTTTGCCGCACGAATGGACGCGTCATCGCTCACTTCGAAGCCTGCGATTGGAAGAAGCTCCACATCGTGGCGTTGGCGTCGATATCGTCGCTGACCGGGCCGAGGATCATCGTGACCAAGGCTCTCTGATGAGCGCCCGGCCAGGTGTGGCCGCCGCCCTGCACGATCACGTTTTCCAGCCCGCGCCCGGCCGGACAGGAATAAGTCTCGACCGTCACCGGCATCGAATCGCCTGCGTCCTTGGCAGGCAATTGCGTTCGATTCGCCGCGCCGCAGCCGTTGCGCTTCTGCCAGACTGCGACCGCCTCCGCGTTGCTCATCGCGGTACCGCGATCGCCGAATTGTGGAGCGATCGGGCCGCCATTGAACGGAACGAATTTGTCGGCGGTGCCATGAAAAAAGATTACCGGCATCGGGCGCGCCGACGGGCACGCCGCATCGACCGGCTGCGTCGCCGCAACTACGGCGATTCCGGCCAGCGCGTCGGGCATCACGCACGCCATGTGCTGCGCCATGAAGCCGCCGTTGGAAATCCCAGCCGCATAGACGCGCTTGGGATCGATTAGTCCCTGGGCCGTCACCTCCGCCAGCATCGCCTTCATGAACCCGATATCGTCCGCCGCCGACTCGTGTCCGATCACGCGGCCGTCGTTCCAGTGCTTGTCGATTCCCTGCGGATACATGACTACCAGGCCGTGCGCCTGGGCGAACGCATCGAAGTTCGAGTAGGTTTCCTGCCGTTCGTCCGTGCTGCCGCTGCCGTGCATGAGGATGAACGCGGGCAAACGTTTCCCGCTCTGCCCGGGAGGCACGTACAGCAGGTAGCTGCGGCTAACGCCGTTCACGTCGATAGTATGTGCTACCGCATCGCCAGCAACCGCCGGCAGCGACGACAACAGGATAGCCGCAACCAGAACAATCGCGGCAACAATCGCAACGCGGCGAAGCATTCGATCAAATCGGCGCGACCGAATCCGCATGTCAATTCGAAAGCGCGAGGCGGAACCTTCGCGATCTACCTGCTACCCGATCGCGCATGGCACGCCGCGATAGTGCGTAAAGGTACTTCAGCCTGAAGTAGTACGAAACATAGGCGTATTCTTTCAGGGCAAGCAGCTTCTCTTTCGACAAGTGCTTGTGGTGAAACACTACATTGAATAGGTCGAATTTGTTCCAATCGGTTTCGAAAATCTGATCCTCCAGGTCGCCCCAAAGCGGCGTTCCTGGAAGCGGCGTGAAGATGTGAAATCTCGCTATGCTGGTGTTGAGTCGCTTTGCGTAGTTCACAGTAGCGTGAACCGTTTCTTCCGTGTCAGTGGGTAGTCCGAGCACGTAGAAGGCAACGACTTTGATGCCGAGCCTATCGCAGGTCGAGACGATGTCCTCCTGATGGGAGAGGACTCCAGGCGTGCGGTCCACCTTCTGTAGAACATCAGGGTCTGCTGACTCGACTCCAACTTTTAGACTTGTCAGGCCGGAGCGTCTCATAAGCACCAGCAACTCTGCGTCCAGTCGATCGAGTCTTGTTTCGCACTCCCAACGTAGAGATGGATGTTTCTGAATAACCGCTTCACAAAACGCCGAGACCCACTTCCTATCCAGGGTAAATGTCGGATCCCGGAAAACGACGTTACGAATGCCGTAGTGAGACTCCAGGTGAGACAGTTCCTCTAATACGCTTTTAATGCTTCGCCGACGATAACTACCTATCGTCACGTAAGGGCAATACCCACATGTGTAAGGACAAGACCGACTCGCTTGTACGAACGCGAATCGACTCTCCGGAAACGCGAAGGAAAATCGGGATTTCTGAATCGGAAACACATCCCAAGCCGGAAACGGAAGCGAATCCAGGCTCCCGACTGGGTCGGCCGCAACCACTCCTTCCGGAATGGAATCTCCGTGAATTGCCTGAAACACCGACTCTGGCTCGCCTTTAATAACTAGATTCGAGTAGGGAGCAAACTCCTGAGGTCTGACTGTTGCGAGGTGACCAATTACGATCGATCGGACATTAGGCCGGCTCGCCGCTGATAGGACGGCCTCCATATCGCCAGTAAAACTCGCTAATGACGGAGCAACAACCATTACGCCGTCCTCAGGAACTCGTGAAGAACTGACGACGGTATGGCCGTTTTGACGCAGAATTGCCGCCGCATATCCGAACGTCAAAAACGGAGGGTCTGCCATCCTGCCCCGCAGAAACTCCAGAACTCGTGCGCGAATGGAGGTTCCTACCGAGAAGCCGGCTCCAAGACCTGCGTTGTATTCTCGATCGACTCGAGTCGGGCCGTCCGGCGAAACCAAGGTAACTTTCATCGCTGTAACAACACTGAACCGCTCAGCACTTAGCACCTCATTGAGCAATCTGGCCCTTCTCAAACCTCAGTTTGCACGAATCAACGGTGGATTCAAAGGCGTAACGGTAGCCTGCTTTTATGGCGAAGCTGACAACTGGAGAGGTCTCGGTCGCGCGAAGCGAACCCCGAACCCGCACAGCGCTGCTGTTGGAATGGCTCGCGTTGCGCGATCAAATCAAATCGGCCCATGGCCGACTCTATAGTTGAGCAAGCCCCGCCATTGCCAGCCTGGTTCAAATCTCGTCGGGGACGCCACGGGCATCCAAAGCGTATCATTGAGAACTACGGGCGAAACGCGGCGAGAAAAGGAGCGGCAATCTTCGACGCGATCAACTGCCAGTTAGCAAGATTTCCTTGTCCGTATCCAGCATAGCAGTTGACTGACTCAGGGTTTGTAATAAGGTCGGCATGAAGGCTGAAGGCCTGAGCTTTCCAAAGGGTGGGAAGTCTCTGCGTTTCAGACAGCAGCCGCTACGCGCGCGGGAGGCCCGGCACTCCGGGTCCTGCCGCGACGTCGATAGGCCGCATCGAGGTCGCGCGCGGCTTTCGTCAGACAATCCGTCCGGCCCGTGCAAAATTGTCTGAGGCGATTGTTTCCTTTATTAATAGCTAGTATAAATATCCGACTTTAAGTTATGTAGAAAAGAATTTAAGTCGAAAAGGGGGATTCACCGTGAGGGAAGCGAAAATTGGGGCAGCCCGGAGGAAAGGCGCGAGGGGGAAATTCCGGGGGAGCCGTTGGCTCATTCCGGCCGCGGTGGCGATGCTCAGTGTGGTCCTGAATTCATGGACCGCCACCGCGATCGCGCAAACCAAACAGCCGGCGCCCATCCCCACCTGTGGTGCCACCGAAGTGACCCTGGCAAATCAGAATTCGTACCCGATCTGGATTGGCGAGGGCATTGAGAGCGGCGGTATCTTCACGCCGCCCGGCAACAACTGGGAGATTAACTCGGGCGGTTCGTTCTCTCTGTGCCTGCCGGCCAGTTGGACATCGGGAACTTTCTGGGCGCGCACCGAATGCGATTTCACGGACCTTTACCAGAGCGGGCCAGCAAGCGGAAACAGCCGTCCCGGTGCCTTCACGACCTGCGGCACGAGTTCCGACTGTGCCACGCTTGCCACCAACACCGACGAAACCTACGACTGTTTCGGCGGCGTCTGCATGGTCGATTGCTCCACCGGCCCGAACAACACCAATGCCTACTGCCAGAGCCAGATTGGAATACCGGGCGACACGAACGCGACCTGCAGCTCAAATACGGGCGCTGCCGGCGTAAGTGTGTGCACTTATCCGGAAGGTGTCGTGTGCAGGACGGGAGATTGCCAGGGACAGTGGGAGTGTCAGGGGACATGGGGCTCGCTTTCGGCAGACACGGGACCGGAGACTCCTGCGTCGCAGTTCGAAATCACGGACAATTCCGTCGCTGACGGCGGCCAAGGCGCTGCGACTTACGATGTGACCAATGTTGCGGGGTACAATCAGCCGATAAATGTGAGCCTCGATACGCCGTCGAATCCCGGTCAAGGCCCTACCTGTCTGCCCAATAGCTGCACTACCGATCTCAACAGCGTCTGCCCCGCGCTGCTACAGATTATAGAACCGCCGACCGGTAATTCGGGGAGTTGCGGCACCAACAACGCAACCTGTCAGAGCGGAGTCTGCGAGCCGTGTCCGAGCGGGGCGGAGATGGCGGCGTGCAACGGCGGTTCCACTTGCGTAATCGGGTGTAGCGGTCCGGGCCAACTGTGCGGCAAGAGCTATCCGTCACCGATTAGTGCACCAGGGGTCGCGGGCCTCGAATGCAGTACTACCGTCCCGAGCGGCAGCGTTCATGGTATCCCGTTCACCATGGACGGTTCGCAATACACCGACATGTACAACGCGGTGAACAACAGCGGGGCTGTAAGCGCTAGCCACATCGGAGTGACGATGTTCTCGAGCAACCAGGGCACGCCGACCTGCTGGGGCGACATCGATTGCGCGCCAGGTGAAGAGTGCCTGATAGGTCCCGCCGGCGGAGTCACGGGTTTGCCGTCGTACGTCGGATTCTGCGCGACGCCGCCTTCGGGGCAAGGATTGCCGACGGTACAACAAGTGACCAACTGCACGACGACAACCGACATAGGTATGAACTGCGGAGGCTATCCAAACAGTCCGGTCTATACCTGTGTAGCATCAAGCGCCGTGGCCAGTGGAGTCGCATGCCTTCCGCTAGGCCCTAACGCAACCACCTCTCCCGCGGTGACGGTCGGTCTCGGACCGTACGATACCACCAGCCAATTTTTCGAGGGAGTCGGAGGCCCGATCAACCCCGAATGGGAGGCGGCATCGCTATGGGCGGCGGGCAACGGCAGCACCGCGGGAAGCACTCCTTATTATGAGACCTTCTCGGAAGCCTGTCCGCATCAGTATGCGTGGACCTATGACGACCATACGGGAGGACTTGCGTGCAACGGCTATCCGCTGGCGTTTACCGTCGCGTTCGGCCAGTTGAGTGGATCGGCGACCCCAACCGCCACGCCGACGCCGACCTCGACTGCGACCGCAACCGCAACTGCATCGGCAAGCGCAACTGCCACTGCGACCAGCTCGGCCACGCCGGGAGCTACGTCAACATCAACGGCGACAGCGACCGCAACTCAGACAGCGACTCCGACGGCAACCGCGAGCCCGACTGCGACCGCGACGAGCACTGCGAGCGCGACTTCGACCTCGACAGCCTCCTCGACGCCGACAGCAACTGCGACTCCCACTTCAACACCGACGCCGAGCGGGAGCCCGACGCCGCGTTGCATCCCCAACGTTTACCTGTCCACGAATCCGGCGGGCACTCTGGCCTTTGGCAACGTAAAGCCCAAGGGCTCGGTGACCAAATCTCTCACGGTCACGAACAACGAACCTGCCGGGTCTCTCACGCTGAGCGCCGAAATCGTGAATGGAAGTGTTAACGGCCTCTCCGTAACTGGTGGATCTTGCACGACGAGCAAAACGCTGAAGCCGGCAACAACTGCAAATACAAGGTCAAATTGAAGGGCAACAAAGCCAATAGGGGTTCCGCGGTCAGCACAGCCTTCAACATCGTCGGAGCCTTCGGTAAAGGAGTGTGTCCGAGCGGCGATGTTCAGAGCGTTTCAGTGACCCTGGCAGGCTTCGTAAATGCGGCAGACTCCCAACCCGATGACTCGCCATGATTACAAACATGGCCCAGCCGGATAGGACACCGCCGTAACACTGGCCGCGCCACGCCGGCGCCACCTGTTAACCGAAAACCCAGTGGCGTCAGGCCCGCGCCATAAACTTGGCACTGGCTCCACCAAAGCCTCTTGCCAATTGAGATGTTAACACCTCTCGATGTGTCTCCGTGACATCGAGTGGACGGTTTCTGCACAGGTTTAACAAGGTCCACGGAGAGAGCGGTGTCCTGTTTTGCGGGACGAGACGGAATCGGGCGGGATGAACCGGGATCGGCTAGTTTCCGTGCGAAGCCGCCAAAAAGTCGTCTCTGCAATCTCGGTGCGCCAGATGCCAGCCGGTTCTCCCCCCGGTACTAAACGATCTCAAAAGGCCACCAGAGAACATCTCCGCAGAAGCAGCACCTAAACATAAAGACGCCAGTCCAGACAACCCGCTTTGAGAACACCAAGCCAAATGTTGCTAGATAAGCCATGCTTCACAGCGTCTATTTCAGGTCAGTATCTGTAGTCGCAACCGGCTGTGGAAGGAGCCCTCGCCCGACAGCAAACTGCTCGATTTTAATTTTCTCTGCTGACCACCGAGTGGATCTCGGCGATATAACCGCCAGGAAATCGCAGCATGGCTGCATTCCGATCAGCGGCTTTGTAGGGAGCGACGAGTACAGTTGCGCCGGCTGCTTTGGCCTTGGAGAGTGTATCCGAGAGATTAGCGACCTCATACCCGGTTATCTCTCGTCCATATGGATACGGCAGATGGCCATCCGTGACGAGCACGGTCACCTTTCCAAATTTCGACTGCACGCGGATTCGGCGATAAGTATCCGTCGGACGCCCGATTTCGATGCCGGGCGCATGTGCATCATCCGATATGACTTCTCCGTGAGAGAACGCCATAAAGCTGGCAATGAAAGCTTTTATCGCATATGCGGACACGTAAACACGGTTTTCTGGGATGCTCTGGAGGTTCGCATACAACGGCGCGATGGTATGCCAGTAGAGCTGTGTGTTCACCCCACCCCTCCATTGGACGATCGCATCGAGCCCGATCGGATCGTGGAACGGACTGACGAGAATATCCGCGCCCGTCGCGTGAGCGGCGCTGATGGCCGAAGCCATGTCGGTCACAAGATAACCCGTCCGCTCTGAGCCAAATGAATATGGGATAGGAGTCTCGAAACCGAACACGGAAAAGGTTCCCACCGGCGTGAGTATCAATTGGGACATCGTCTTACTCGGAGTGGGGGTTACTGTGAAGACGCCTTTCTTTGAGGCCGAGCCGCCAAAAGTGGCGTTAACGCTGGCGACGAACCGGTCGAATTCAGCTGGCGCAAGATAAACGTGGGTCGAGTCGTATTGAGGACCCACGGCCACGTTTGCAGTAGCAGTCGTGCTCTGGGCCGCTGCCAATGTGCCACGAAACGATGAGGGACCAACATATCCGATAATGAGAAGAACCGTTACAGCCGCCGCAATAGCTCTGATTGTTCGACCGCTTGGCTTATCGTTTTGCATTGACTACCGTAGCCGCAAGTAAACGCTCGGCCATCATCGCTGGCTTGAGAGCACCAGAAAAGAGGACGTGGCCGTCGAATATGAAAGTCGGGACGGCGGAGATTCCGCAGGCTATAGCCATTTGTCCATCGCGTCGAACGACGTCCGTACCATCGGTGCTCTCAATGAAGGCTCTTGCACGGTTTTTCGCAATGCCTGATTGAGTTGCAATCCTAACTAAGACGTTGATATCGCCGACATCTTGACCCTCCGTGAAATAGGCTCGGAACAGGGACTCGACCACCGAATCCTGCACACCTTCCTCTTGCGCCAGCCAGATCAGTCGGTGCGCGTTGAACGTGTTGGGCGTTCGCGCAATGAGGTCATGACGAAATGCTATTCCGGCTGACACTCCGGCCTCAGCGACTTGAGCGTCGAGAGACTGCGAATGATCCCAGGAGCCAAATTTCTTCGAGCGATACTGATAGCGGTCCATGCCCTCTTTGGGCATCTCGGGATTGAGCTCGAAAGCCGACCAAGTGATCTCTACCTGCAACTTGGGACCGACCATCTGAGCGGTAGTAGGCCGAAGCGCGCAGAAATGCCTCCCGTGCGCTGAGAAGGTCCCCACGCTCAAGCGAGTACCTGGCGCGTTGGTGCACCCGGTCGGCCCCACACCGCGGCCAGTACATCCAAGGCGGTGGTCGAGGTCTTTCGCCGAGCGGGGTCTGGGCTCGATGCGGTCGTTAGAGGAAGACTCGGATCGGCGCATCACCGGACATCTGACCCTGCATATGCGATCGTAGTGCAATCCGAGATTCCACACGGCTCCGTTAATACCGTAAACAGGGCGCGGGCCTAGCACCTTCTCTCGACCATCGACTCGGTCAATTGATTGACCCGCAGCTTTGTTTGAAACAGGCATGCGCTAATCGCCGATTGAATGTTGAATCAGTCTCTATCTTGGAAAAGGCTCGACTCTATCCGAAACGAATGACAACCTTGTTCTTGTAGGTTCCTTGATCGATTGCCTGGTAGGCGTGAAGAGCACCATCTAGCGAAACAGTTTCGACGGATGGCAGAGAGAAGACACCCGCCTTGAAACCAGGGAGCAGAGCCTTCAGAATTTCGGCTGACTCGCTGAATGATAATCTGAGCGTATCCACGCCGATCAGGCGCGCTTCCTTGTGGTAGAAGTCGACGAGATTGAATGTCACTTGAGGAGTGCCGGCCGCGGCGATCGCAATCTGCCGGCCACGTTGAGCGAGAGACTCAAGACACGGCTGGAATAGCGGTCCCCCGACAACATCAAGTATAAGATCGGCGCCCTTGCGTCCGGTCAATTCCTTTACTGATTCGGGCAGTGGGCGGGATTCGAGATCGATCCATTCTACAAAGGAAAGATCAGTTCGCTTCCCGACTTCTCCACGCGACCTGACGGTTCCTAGCACCCTCGCGCCCTTCAGATGCGCGATCGTTGCTGCGGCCGACCCAACGGCACCCGTTGTGCCTGTGACCAGCACGGTTTCTCCGCTCTTCACCTCGCCGGTTCGGACGATTGCCGCGAAGGCGGTGAGGTAGATCACCCCAATCGAAGCGGCGTTATCGTCACTAAACTCCGGAGGAGTCTCGACGAGCGCCTCTATGGGAACCGCCATGAATTCGGCATGGCTTCCATCCCTGCCGAAGCCGAGGTCGCCTCCGGTTCCAAATACTGACTTGCCGCGCCAGCGTGAGTCTTCGGAGACTACGCGACCAGCAAAGTCACGTCCCGGAACTCGAGGCAGTGTGGTTTGCGGCATTTTTCTAAGGACGTTCTTCACGTCGCTCGGATTGATTGCGGCTGCAACAACCTGCACGAGAACTTCGCCCGCCTTGGGCGTCGGCATGGGAAGCTCTTCGACTTTCAGATTTGCCAACGAGCCGGCACTCCGAAAAATAAGACCTTTCATCGTGGTCTCCAATCAAATCTCTTGCTCAGAACTTGTAGGTAACTCCGACATTCGAAAATACCACGTTTCCTGCCGGCCCAGTGTCTTTGAGGAAACCACCTGTAAGAAAGCCGGCCAGATTGATATCCACCGTCGTATGAAGGTCCAGGGCCCAAAGCAGTTCGAAATTTGCCTGACTCCCAATGTACCTCGCATTGCTTCCCCCGCTCGGGCGCACGAGCGCACCCCCGATTTGATAAAGGCCGTCGTCCAGGCTCTCGCGCCAAAACCAACCCCAATCAAAGGCACAGGTGACATTCTGAAGTAGCGTGAGCATCAATACCGGATGTACGTCGAACATATTGTAAGGCCCGAACATAGTCAGCTTCGGACCGAAATACGCGCCGCGAGGAAACAAGGGGTTGAACGTGTTCAGCGTTCCACCGTTGGGATGCTGACCTCCACTGGCAATATCCGCCCGTAAGGCGAGCCTGGGCATGAACCGCTCTGGGAAAGTGAAGCCCGTTTCGGTCGCGACGGTCCAGGCGTTGATGTAGTTCTGCCCGAACGTGCCGAGCTGGTACACCAACTCCCAGTTGTAGTCAAAACCAGGTAGGTCGAAGGGTGCGCCAGGCTGGTGATTGAATAGGCGCGTCCCGATACTGTGGCGAATTTCTCGGCCACTGCCTTGCTGATACACTGCGCGCGTTGTGTCTATTCCGAGGTAGTAAAGATCCGCTTCTCCGTTTTTATCGATCAGCCTTAGCGGCCCGGTGCCGTAAGCTCCCCAAAACGTCTGCTGAGAAGTCGGAGGATCGTCGAACGTTCCTGTATTCAGCTCGGTTGGCTTGACGCCGAAGACTTCAAGACGAAACAGTTCCGTTGTCGCGATGACTCTCGCACCGTAGAAACTCGACTTGACATTCACCCCCTCGTTGTTGTCAACGAGCCTGCCTGTCCCATAAACGAGTTCCTGTTCCCCCAGCCGCAACGTCACTGACCGGGTTTCGTCGAGGCCAGTGCTGATATCAAGGAATGCTTCGTGGAAGTCGCCCTGATCTTCGTCGATGCCTGGGCGCGGACCGCCGTTGTTGCCCATCTCCTTGTCGTATTGAAACGAAGCGAACAAGCGAAAGTGAGTACCAAGAGTTAGACTTCCCTCAGGAATAACCCGCTGAAGGTAGTAGCCGCTGATCGTTTGCGGGCCGCCGCCCCAGTTCGCATTTTGGAACCATTCATGCTCGGAGCGGGTCTCGAAGCCGAAAGTTAGATAAATGTCGCCTTGGCGGTCGAGCGGAATGTACTTTAGGGGATCCCACAAATCCGTACGTTTGGAAGGGTCCCTGAGGAAAGTGAAATTCTCGTCAGCTTGATCGACCGGCGTCAGAGGTGGTCGAGCAGGATCCTGTGGAGGCCCCGGCGGCATAGGTTGAGGAGTTTGAGCCAAGGCGCGACCCGATAACATCCCTACTACGAAGATAGTAAAGAGCAGCGTATCGGCGACGGTCCACCTTCGACGGCACAGTTTTCGTGATGCGCGAACAATCGCTCCCCAACAATCCACCCAACAGTGCATTGAGTTGCAGACCATGCCTGCGTTAGTGCGACGTAGGGTTTGGGGGGATCTGAGATGGTCGAACTCCGCTTGGCCCACCGCAGTTGACCGCATTTCGAGCTGGCCGCGCCATCCAACGATCGACGCCGGTATAAGCAACCGTCATCGCCATCACGAGAAGGGCACCAAGAATCACCGGCGGCGCAGGCGAGGGGATTCCGAAGGCGCGGCAAACGAAGCCTACTGCGAAGGCGAGCACCAGACCTATCGCTGATTTCATCGCTCAACCAGACGCACTAGCGTCCCTCCCGCCGGCAGGATGTGGTCGGCGACGACGAAGCCCAGGGTCATCGCGAGCAGGAGACAGGCTCCAATGAAGCGCGGCGGAGCCGGTGACGGGATGTCGAAGAACCGGCATCCAGCGCCCACAACGAGACCGAGAACGAGGCCGATAGTACCTGTGATCATGATATTTCCCTACTTAGAAGGCGAAGCAATCGCAGCCCAGACTCCACAGACCAGACTTGCCATGCACCCACGTGCGCGCTTTCTCACCGAGGGCGTGAAGGAGACTGCCTGGTTGCCGTCGCGCATGCACCTGGTGCTGATCCACGCGAGCGTATCCCCCATAAGTCTTACCCGGTGACCAATCGGGACTGACGGGCAGTGGAGGCGGGCCTAGTCGCTCGAACTCCGCCGCTGCGAAGACCACCCTTCCTCCGATGATCGTTAGAACCGAACTCGAGACTCTTGATCTCCTCTTCCGGGATCGAGAAGTAGTCGGCGGAGAGGACGCTGAGGTCGGCTAGTTGTCCGGGCAACAGTGAGCCCTTCTTGCCGTCCTCGGAAGAGAACCAACTGCTGCCTACCGTGTACAGACGGAGCGCCTCCATCCGTTCGAGGCGATTATCCTCCTCGTAGAGGGCGGTTCCGCCGATGGTCTTGCCTGTGATGAGCCAGTACAACGAAACGAATGGGTTGTAGCTTGAGACCCGCGTCGCGTCTGTCCCCGCTCCGACGGGCACGCCCAACTCAAGCATCCTTCTGATAGGCGGAGTGCGCCGGGCTTGCTTCGCGCCATAGCGATCGACGAAATACTCGCCCTGAAACGCCATCCGGTCCTGAACGGCGATACCGCCGCCTAGTGCCTTCACGCGTTCGATGTTGCGATCCGAGATCGTCTCGCAGTGGTCGAAGAACCAGTGAAGACCGTCAAATGGGACCTCGCGACTCACTTCTTCGTACACGTTCAGGGCGCGCGTGATAGTCTCTTCGTAGGTCGTGTGCAGCCGGAACGGCCAGCGACTCTCAGCGAGGTGTCGAACCACCGACTTTAATTCCGCTTCCATCGAGTCCGGCATTTCGGGGCGCGGTTCGAGGAAATCCTCGAAGTCCGCCGCAGAGTAAACCAGCATCTCGCCCGCACCGTTCACCCGGTAGAAGTCATCGCCAGCACCGGGCTTCGTCATCCGCGTCCACGACTGAAAGTCGCTCAGCTCCTGCTTGGGCTTCTGTGTGAACAGATTGTACGCCAAGCGGACAGTCAGCTCGCCGCGGTCGTGGAGCTCTCGCACGACTTCATAATCGTCTGGGTAGTTCTGAAAGCCGCCTCCAGCATCGACGACGCTCGTGATACCGAAACGGTTGAGCTCGCGCATGAACAGGCGCGTCGAATTCAACTGGTCTTCGCGCGAGAGTTTGGGTCCCTTCGCCAGCGTAGCGTAGAGAATCATCGCGTTCGGCTTGGCGATGAGCAGTCCTGTTGGATTGCCCTGGCGATCGCGCTGGATCTCGCCGGCAGGTGGTGGAGGCGTGTCTTTAGTGTATCCGACAGCGCGTAGCGCCGCCGCATTTAGAAGCGCGCGATCGTACAAGTGGAGCACAAAGACCGGGGTGTCCGGTGAGACCGCGTTGATCTCATCCAGCGTGGGCATCCGCCGCTCCGCGAACTGGAACTCCGTCCATCCGCCCACGACGCGCACCCACTGCGGAGCTGGTGTCCGAGCCGCCTGCTCCTTGAGCATACGCAGCGCGTCGGCGAGCGATGGCACGCCATCCCAGCGCAACTCCATGTTGTAGTTAAGTCCGCCTCGGATCGGATGCATGTGCGAGTCATTCAGGCCAGGGATAACCGTCCGGCCAGCGCAGTCGATTACATTCGTCGCCGGCCCACGTTGTCGCAGGATTTCATCAGCCGTACCGACCGCGCTGATTTTGCCGTCTTTGATAGCAAGCGCCTCGGCAAACGACGGCACTCCATTCGTCGCGATTCTCGCGTTGTGCAATACACAGTCGGGCTGCATGCCTGGCTCCTTATCGCGCTTTCGTATGGGTCACTCCACCTCAAGTCATCATTTATGTGCTGCAGCCGCCGACGGTATTACGTACTCGGGGAGCTTGGTCGGTGTCGCGCCGTGGACCATGGTGTACGCGTACTCGACGCCTGCTCCGTATGCGCCGTAGTGACTCTTCACGATGTCCATGACCGCGTCATATGTGTCCGTCTCCGCCCAATCGCGCTGCCATTCGAGCATCACGGAAAGTGAGGTGACCGGCTTCGCTCCAGCCTGGACCACACGCTTCATCGCATTGTCGTGCGCGAGCTGACTAACGTCGCCGCAGCAATCTTCGACCACATAGATTTCGTAGCCGTCGTGAATGGCCTGGATGGTTGGCAGCGCGACGCAGGTTTCCGTCCAAAGTCCGGCCAAAACGATTTTTTTCCGGCCGCTCTTTTCGATGGCGGCAACAAAGTTCTTGTCGTCCCAGGCATCCATAGAAGTGCGCTCGATGGGGACTTGGTTCGGAAAGACAGCCTTGATTTGCGGCCATATATTTCCGCTGAAACTCTTGCTTTCCACCGTGCTGAGGACGACAGGGAGAGCGAACACCCTCGCCGCTTTCGCCAGCGCGACGGTGTTGTTGATGATCGATTGGCGGTCGAAATTGGAAACGCCAAAAAGCATCTGAGGCTGGTGATCGATCAGCGCGACCACACAATTGTCCGGGGTCAGCAGTCCTTTCTCGCTGCGTTTCATCTTAGACATGAGCAACTCCTTTTCTGAGTGAGTTTAATCCGATCGTTGATACAGACGAGCGCTGTGCAAGCGTCGTACCCGTCGCCATGCTCGCGCCTTCTCCTTGATTCGTAAAGCCTCACAACCGGGGGCGACGAACACGCATCCGCGAGTTTTCGCGAATTCGTGAAGACTCGCGACTTCGGTTGCGTTCGCTATTGTCGCGGCGCCTTATGTCTTGCCTGAAAAGGGGACGTTTCGCGTGGGGGCGTGCCGTGGCACGTATCTGGCTTTATGAATGAAATCCGCGAAGTTCGTGAAGAACTCTAGGAGTTGGTCGAGGGCCTGCAGCGCGGGAAAAAATCGATGCTGAAGATCGTGAGGTCTGCGAATCCTGACTTCGTCCTCTTCACGCTCAGCGGTCATATCGACGCCGAGCATGCCGCAGAGTTGCAAGTGGCCTTCGACAGAGAGGCTCTCCCTACCGTTTTGGATCTCCGAGAGGTGAAGCGCGTCGATCGGGAAGTAGTGGCGGACCTCGCGCGTTGGAATGCAGACGGTATCAAATTCGAGAATTGCCCCGCCTACCTGCGCGAGTGGATTGCGAGGACTCAGAAGCGCCCTCGCTAGGGGCTTTGAACCGATGTTTGTTGATCTTAAGCGTTCTGATCTTGGATTCCAGTGTGGAGGGACGCATGCTGAGTTTCGCCGCAGCGCCTGTTGGGCCGGACACTTGGCCGCCTGTTTCAGCCAACGCTGTTTCGATCAACGCCTTTTCCTGGGTAGCGAGCATTTGGACTAGCGGCTGGCTCGCGGGCACGGTCTGATCAGTGTCGTGGGACAGCCAACTCTCGTCGACTGAAAAAGTCTCCGTTTCACAAAGGATCACAGAGCGCTCGATTACATTCTGCAGCTCGCGAACGTTGCCGGGCCAGGGATACGACTGAAGGAGTTCCATGCTCTTCTTGCTGACATACCGTATTTTCTTTCCCGCGTCGCTTGCATAACGGTCGATGAAGTACTCGACCAGGATCGGGATATCCTCCTTCCTTTCTCGGAGAGGAGGAATGTCGATGGGAAAAACGCTCAAGCGATAGAATAGGTCGCTGCGAAAAGCGCCAGTTGCCATAGCGGCTTTTAGATCTCGGTTGGTGGCAGAGATCACGCGAACGTCTGCTCGAATAGGCTGATTACCGCCGACGCGCTCGAACTGACGCTCCTGAAGCACGCGCAATAGAGCAATCTGCGTCTCGCAGGGAAGCTCGCCGATCTCGTCGAGGAACAGCGTACCGCCTTCGGCCATCTCAAAGCGGCCGAGACGGCGTTGCGACGCTCCGGTGAAGGCTCCTTTCTCGTGACCGAAGAGCTCCGAGGCGATCAACGATTGCGGGATCGCCGCACAGTTCACGCTCACGAATGCCCGCGCTGATCGCGACGACCGCTTATGGATCGCGCGGGCGATGAGCTCTTTGCCGGTTCCGGTTTCGCCGGAGATAATGATTGTGGATTCAGTCGGGGCGACCTTGGCGACCCGAGTTAAGACCGCCTGCAGAGCAGACGAAGTTCCGACGATCTCCTCGAACATCGAAGCCTTGTCGACTTCTTCACGTAGCGCGACGTTTTCGTTCTTCGTGCGATCCTCTGCCAGCTTGCGATCCTCGATGTCGATTCGGGTCGAGTACCATCGCGTCAGGCGTCCCTGTTCGTCGCGGAACGGGTTGTAACGATTGAGGAACCAGCGATATTGGCCGTCTTTCCTCCGATACCGCAACTCAATTTCGAATGGTAGGCCACGCAAGAGCCCCGCGTGCCGTCCGTTTTGAAACCGCTCTAGATCTTCCGGATGAATGGTCCTGTCACGAACCTCCTGGCGGGTCACATCATCGATGGTCAGCCCCGTGTAGTCGAGCATGGCCTGGTTGGCATAGATCGGTTCTCCTTCCGGATCGTGGACAGCGATCATTTGGGCGATCGCGTCGGTGATCCGGCGGAGCTCGAGCTCGTCCTGACGCAGCTTCTGCTCCGCTTGCTTACGGTCCTCGATGTCCGTGCTGGTCGCGTACCACTTTACGACCTTGCCGCTCTCGTCACGCAGCGGCTCGGCGCGGACGAGAAACCAGCGAAACACTCCATCGTGGCGACGAAGGCGCGCCTCGATCTCCCCCGGCTCTCCTGACGCCAGTGCCTCGCGCCATCTATTCATCAACGGCGCTAGATAGATCATCGGGATGGACGGGTTCTTGCCATCCGTCAGCTCGCGATTGTTCAGGGGAGAGACCGGTATAGTCATGCCATCGCTGGTTCATGCATTCGTTCGAGCCGTCCGGCAAAAAGCTCGAAACAAGCGCCGGAATCGTGTCGAGGGTCCGGCGAAGATTAGCCTCTGACCCGCGGATTTCTTCGAGCATTTGCCGCAGCTTCTGTTCCGCCTCCTTACGATCCTCGATATCGGTGCTGGTGCCGTACCATTTGACGATGTGGCCCGACTGGTCGCGCACGGCTACTTTCTGGTGCAACATCCATCGGTACTCCCCGTCTGCCCGCCGCACGCGCGCTTCCGTCCCGCTCAGTTCTCCGGAAGCCTGAACGGCGCGCCAATTCTCCATGACCTTTCCCAAATCGTCCGGATGAAATGTCCGTTGCCATCCCAACCCGAGAGCCTCGCCCTGAGAAAGCCCTGTGTAATCGCGCCATCGCTTATTAGTAAATTCATTGGCGCCATCGGGCAGACAGGACCATGCCAGCGCGGGGATGGTATCGATCATGATCCGGAGCTGAGCTTCCGATGGGTGCATCTCGCTGAAAACCTGCTCGATGATATAGCGCTCTTGACGTGGAGGTGCGAGAGTTTGCCACGTTCGCGTCAAACCGGTGAACGCAAGGCCCGGCGGTGAGATCGGGTCTACCCAGATCGCATGATTCGCGGACGTCGGGCGCTCACTTGCTGCGGCGGTCATCGTACGAGATGGAGTAAGCGGCTGACCGCGCCAGCGGAATCGGATCGGCTGAGAGAGCGACACCGCTTCAGTCGGTGGTTAGGCCTAATCAGCCCGGACAGCTCTCTCCATGGCGAGTTCGCTTTCCAGGCTCTCGCGGTCGCGTCCGATAGTGGCCACGGCGAGCGTCTTCCCGCCGCGCCGGAATGAGAGCTTGCAGTCGCGCTCCTCGATGCTGCCGTCCAAATCCAGCTGGTCCCAAGTCTCGGCGTGACCAACGTAGTTGAGGGTGAAATCGTATTGAGTCGTCCAGAAGAACGGCACCGCATCGAACCGCTCGCGGCCGTCGAGTATATTTCGTGCCGCCGTCTGTCCCTGGCGTTCAGCCACCACCCAGTGCTCGACGCGAATATGGTCCCCGGTCAGCGGATCGGGCCAGAGCGCGATATCTCCGGCTGCATAGATCTGAGGGACGCTGGTCTCGAGATACTCGTTCACCAACACGCCCTTGTCGGTCTTGATGCCAGCTCGCTCGGCAAGATCGATCAGCGGCCTGACGCCGATTCCGATCACGACCAGGTCGGCCTCGATGGCGCTGCCGTCTTTGAGCACGACCCTTTGCTCGTCAATTGCGACAACACTCTGCTGCAGATGGAACACCACGCCGTTTCGTTCGTGCAGACGACGCAGATGTCCGCCCACCTGTGGTCCGAGAACTTTCTCCATCGGCACCGCCTCCGGTGCGACGACGTGGACCTGCAGCTTTCTGTGGATCAGCGAAGCCGCAACCTCCAGTGCGATGAAGCTCGCGCCTACCAGCACGACGCGCCGGGCCTTGGCGGCCCTGCCAATAATCGCGCGGCAATCACTCAGCGAGCGCAAGTAACAAACCTGCGGCGAGTCCGCACCGGGAGCCTTGAGCTTCACTGGCTCAGCGCCCGTAGCCAGGAGCAACGCATCAAATTTGCGATTGCTGCCATCGGCGAGCTGGACGCTCTTCTTCCGCGGATCGATCGCCGCAACCCGCGTATTCAGGAGCAGCTCGATCTGGTGCTCGCGATAGAAGTCCATCGAGCGCAGCGGGATCCATTCCTCGTTCGCAGTACCGGCTAGAAAATCTTTCGACAGATTCGGCCGGTCGCACGGAGTGGCGTCATCCGCGCTTATCATCGTGACGCCGCCCGAATATCCGTCGCGCCGCAGCATCTCTGCCGCGGCGTTGCCTGCCGCGCCGCCGCCCACGATGATGACGTTTTCTGGCGCCTTCGCCGAAACCGCGGGCCGTTTCTTCTCGGGCTGCTTTTCGCGGACGAAGAGCTTGCCGCCGCTCGTTTCAACCTTCCAGCAGCTGACCGGGTCAAGCGCCGGAGCGCGGACCGCCTCGCCGGTGCGAAGACTGAAACAGGCGTGATGCCATGGGCATCGGACGGTATCGCCGGCTATAAGGCCTTCGGCCAATGGACCGCCGTAGTGGGTACAGGCCGCGCCGATGGCGAAGTAGGCGTCGTCGCGCCGAGCCACCAGGATAGCCTCGCCGTTGGCGTGGCCCTGGACCATGCCGCCATCGGCGAAATCGCTGATGGAGACTCCCTCCGCAAAGTCAGGTCCGCTCAGTTTCTTTTCTTCGGCCATTGGTTCGCCGGAATTTCTGTTTTGAAATCGCAATCAATACTCGCACCGCTACCAGCCGGGCGCAACGAAGAAGTTTTGGCTTAGCTTCAGGCCGTAATGTGATTAGAATCGCGGCTGATGATCCGGCGAACCTGAAGCGAGTCTCAATGATTGAATCCCAGCTGCCTACCCCGCCAACAACTCGAAAATCGACACCGATCTGGCGCCAGCTTCAGGATATGAGCAACAAGAACCGCGTTTGAATTTCGAGGTCGCTGTCAACCGCCGCTTGTCAACCACCGTATGGGTGTCAACCGCCTTATCAACCGTCACCCGGTTGACAGAGAGCACCTCGCATCTGACTGCATCATCCACCATCCAGTCTGTCGGTTTTCGGACATCTCGGAGAATCGATCGAAATCCGCGCGTGTGCGCGCGATTCGTGATCACACGCGGACCCGGAGAACGTCTGTGTCGGGCCAAATCGGCAGAATCGGGCAGAACCTATCCGGGCGCGATTTTGCTTAGGTCCGTGGATCATCGCCGTAGATTCGCCTGGGGCAGGTACGCCATATTACCCCCAACGGCCGGCTGGAATCCTTCTGCCAGTTCCGCAACGCGCGCGGTCGCGCCGCGCGAGGGACTGGACAGAGATCGTCCACGCGGCTCAGGCGGCTGCATCGCGCGGATTTTCCACAATTGTGATGGCGGGCGTTGAACACGCAACGACCAGGACTTTAGGGGCCGATTGTGACATAACCGTTTTTCTTCCTGGGCGTTAGAATCAATATCCATTGCTCCTATCAATGCTTCCAAGCTAGCGCGGTTTCTTTAGCAAAGTCTTCGTATCGACGAGGTTTATGGCCTAGGAGCTTCGTCAAGGTCTCGATGTCTCCGGCGCCCGCGACGAAACCACGTTCGAGATATCCCTGAAACATCATGCGGATGTCGAATGCCGACCAGGATGGAGCCCCCTTCCGCATCTGTTGCTCGAACGCGTCCATGTCGTCCCCGGAATAACTAACCTCCTTGCCCAGCAGCCCGCTCCAGATAGATGCCAGCTTCGGGCCACTTAGCACCTCCGGACCGTTAAGATTGTAGGTCTTGCCATAGTGGCTGTCGGAGGTCAGCGCAATCGCTGCAGCCTCAGCAATATCCCGTATGTCAATTGCCGAGATGCCTACTAGGCCTAGAGGCGTCGTGTACAACCCAGCTTTCATTAGCGGGTCTTTCAAGGATGCATCGTTCTGGAAAAAATAGTTCGGACGAATAATCGTGAACGGGACGTCGAACTCCCGTATTACGCTTTCGATCGCAAATTTCGAAGCGAAGTGTGGGACATCTTTGAAGTGCTCCACGCGAAAGACCGAGTGGTAGACGATATGTTTCAGCTTCAGCCTTTTCGCCAGATCGTAGGCGATAAGGCCCTGCGTCAATTCATCGGGAGTGACGGCGTTCAGTAGGTAGAGCTTATCCACTCCGTGGAGCGCCTGTTGAACGGAAACCGGATCGAGCAGATCGCCTACCGCAACCTCAACGCCATCTGGAGACGCCGTGTCCTTTTTGCGTACGAGAATGCGAACATCCGCATCACGCTTCTTCAGCTCCTTTACGACCTCTGAGCCGACGTTACCGGTCCCACCGATTGCAAGAATTTTCATTTTCGAGCGCCTCTCGATTGCCACATGTTTTTATACGTGCTCGAGTCAGTCCTTCGAACCTTTCAAGGCTTCAGGAGCTTCAACGTATTCGTAGACTTTACGAATCGGTTCGTGTGGTATCGGTGTCGATGGGTCAGGTCCTGGGGCTCGCGTCCATCTCGGAGGCCCGCGCCAGTGCTTGCGTGTCGATATACTCCCGGACGTTCGTCAGTTTGCCATTTCGAACGGTAATGGCGAAGACCCAATGGTCCTCGAACGTCCTATTCGTGGCTTTGATTCTCCCCGTAGCGAAGCCGACGACCAGAACCCGGTCTCCCTGCGCTACGAACTCGGGGGGCTCTGGGTACGAAGTTTCCACCGTCTCGTTAGCCTTCTGAAGCACATCCGCCAATCCCGCGTGCCCGCGGTGCGTGCCGGCCAGCGGCCAGTCCTCGCCCGGAATGATCCACTCAATATCTTCGGCAGACAACGCCAGCAAACCTTGCTTATCGCGGCGGCCGAGTGCCGCAAGAAAATTCTTCACAATCTGGACATTCTTTTCGATGCTCATCGGAATCTCTCCTTTTACCTTACATCAAGTGTGTCCGATCTAATGGGACGTTTCGGAACCATTCTTCTCGGGCCAAATCACCCGGTCGACGATCGATTACTGCTCCTTCTTGAACAGATCCTGGAAGATGAGCTGACCCCAAGTGCGGCCGCGTGCGTGCACCAGCGCGCCACCCTCGTTTAGCTTTCCCAGCTTGACGGGTGAGAACCCGAGCTGTTTGGCCAAATTCGCCACGGGACCGATCGCGTCCTCGTCGTCGCTCGACAGAAAGACGACCCGATGGCCCCCCTCGACGACCGGATCGGTCGCCAGGGTGGCCGCAACCAAGTGATTAAAACCTTTCACGAACTTAGCGCCGGTGAAGGACTTCGCAGCAAAGGCGGAGGAAGGGAGACCGCCCAGCTCTTCAGGGAGAACTCCAAACGCGTTCGTCGCGTCGATGACCGTCTTGCCTTCCCAGCTCGGCAGGGCCTTCGCAACCTCGCGATGCTCCTCGAACGGGACCGCCAAGATGATTGTGTCGGCCTCGAGTGCATCCCGCAGCGACTTGGCGACGACCGTGGGTCCAATCGCCCGAGCCTGCGGCGCCAACGCTTCGGGCGGCCGGCGGCTCGCGACGGTCACGTCGATGTTTTTACGGGCGAAGGCGTGGGCGAGGGCATGGCCTATCTTACCGAATCCTACAATTGCGTAGCTCATATATTCTCCTTCGTTTTAACACGCCCTACGGGCTCCGAATGTCGAATGGAGTGACCGGCCGGGCGTAGCGCGTCAGATTTGCGCTAGGCCGCCGTCGACGGCGAGCTCGCTGGCGGTCATGAAGCTGCTGTCCGACGACGCGAGAAAGGCAGCCGCCGCTCCGATCTCCGCCGGATCAGCCATGCGCTGTAGTGGAGTCATCGAGGCGAAGACCTTCATGCCTTCCTCGCCTACCGCTTTCACCGCGAGTTCGGTCGCCGTCGGCCCGGGCGACAGCACGTTTACCCGGATGCCGGTGCCCTTCAGGTCCTCGGCCCAGGTCCGCGCGAGGTTGCGCACTGCCGCCTTGCTCGCGCTGTAGGCGCTCATTGCCGGGGCGCCCGTGGTGCCGGCGCTCGATCCGGTCAGGATTATCGAACCGCCCTCGCCCATCAGCGGCAGCGCCTTCTGGACCGTGAAGATCGTACCCTTCACATTGGTGTCGAAGGTTTCGTCAATGTGCTCGGCGGTGATCTTGCCGAGCGGAAGCTGGCTTCCCGCCCCGGCATTGGCGAAGACGATGTCGAGGGTTCCGCGCTCGGCCTTCACCGCCGCGTAGAGTCGGTCCAGGTCGGCCTCATCCGAGACCGAGCCCTTCACCGCGCGGGCATTAGGCCCGAGGTAGGCCACAGCGGCGTCGAGCTCTTTCTGCCGGCGGCCGAAGATGAAGACGAAGGCGCCCTCCTCGATGAAGCGCTTTGCTGCGGCGCGGCCGATGCCGGTAGCGCCACCGGTGATGACTGCAACTTTTCCTTCAAGCTTTCCCATAATTACTCCCTTCGGTGATCTATAGTATTCAGTGCAGTACCCGTTCCGCTGTGTGGCGATCTTCGCGTTGACGTCCTGCCGTGAAGAACTTCCGCGCGGCCGGGCCGGGCCGACCGTTCAGCGCGGAAGTCGTTCCAACACGGACACGCTAGTTCCCGCGGACCAGCCACTTCCGGCGATCCGGCCCGATTTCAGATGGCCGAGAAGCCGCCGTCGACAGCCAAATCCACCCCATTCACGTAGCTCGACTCGTCTGAAGCAAGAAATAGCGCGGCCGCCGCAATTTCCTCAGGACGACCCATCTTTCCGCTCGGGATCAGGGATTCGAACATCTCCCTCGTCGCCTTGTCGAGTCGCTGGGAATCCGGTGTGTCGACCTGCCCCGGGCTCAGCACGTTCACCCGGATATGCCTGCCCTTCAGTTCGTTGAGCCACGTGCGTGCGAATGAGCGCAATGCCGCCTTGCTCGCCGCATATACGCCGAAACCAGGAAAACCTTTCACCGAAGCAACTGACCCGGTCATGATGATCGATCCGCCATCGTTGAGCAGCGGCAACGCTTTCTGAGCCGTAAACAGCGTTCCGCGCACAATCAGGTCGAAGCCCGCGTTGAAGTGCTGCTCGGTAATCTCGCCCAGTTTGGCGGCTTCGCCTTTGCCTGCGTTCGCAAACAGGACGTCGATCTTGCCCTTTTCCCGCTTGACTGTGTCGAACAGACGGTCGAGGTCGTCGAGATTGGACGCGTCGCCACGCACGCCGGTCACGTTCCGGCCGATCAGCTTGACGGCCTCATCGAGCGCCTCCTGCCTCCGGCCCGTGATGAAAACGTAGGCACCCTCCTGCACAAACAATTTGGCGGTTGCCAGCCCGATACCGCTGCTTCCGCCTGTAATGACCGCAATTTTTCCCGCCAATTTTTGTCCATGGTCATTACTCATATGTTTTCTCCTTTGTTTTTGTTCTTCGTTATTTTTGAGAATGTGAGATCTACGCTTTTCCTCCAAACCTGACATAGTCATCGATGCGTTCAAGGCTTCAGGAGCTCCGTCCGGTATTTCGGGGCGAGTGCTTGTGCTTTCGCTTGGAACGCCTTTTGCGCGGCTTCGTCGAGCTTTGGCGGGGGTGCGATGCGGCTAGCGACGGGGACACCGACAGCCATGAAAAACTCTTCCTGGCCGGCCGGCGAGCACATGCATAACAGTCGCACGGGGCGCCCAGAGACGTTCCGGAAGAAGTGCGGGGCATTGGCCGGAATGTTGACAGTCTCGCCAGCTCGCACGACCGTTTTTGCGCCACGGAAAGTGAACTCGATCTCCCCTTCGAGCAGGGTGAACATCTCTTCGAAATCATGGCGGTGGGCAGACGGGCCGCCGCACGGCGGGACATGCATATCGATAAGGCAGTAACGGCCGGCGGTATCCTTGCCCGTCAGAAGGACGGTGTAGGTGTCTCCGACCAAACCAGTATGGGGCAGGTTTGGGTCATCCGGTCGCACATGCACGAGATTACGCCTGGGGTCGTCGGCTGGAATCGCTGCGGGTTGCGATGAGGGTCGGAGGCTGTCGGTCATCGTACTGCTCCTTCAGCTAGCATTTACTAATTATTCAAAAAGAAAGGCACGCGTTGACTTCACCATGACGGCATGTGGCCAAGCGTGCCATCGGTTTCCGGGGGAGGAGAGACCGACTGTGTTCAATCTAGTACTTCTGTGAGTTGACGCCACCTCCGGCGCGTTACAAGAGGAACGATTCTTAACGTTCGCGACGCAAATTGAGAGGCAGATTAGGTGCGTGTCCGATTGATTTCTGAAGCCTGCAACCTGCACGATCATCTGTCGTCCTTGGCGAGTTACGAACTTTTCGCGCTCCAATCGCGCCAGATACTCCGTGACTCGCGGCCGAGAGGCTCCTACCAGGTTGGCGATCTTTTTGTGGCGAAAAGATACGCGCAACAGCATGCCGAGTGATTCTTCGACCCAAAGTCGGAACATAGTTCGAGCAATGCAATCGCGAATTCGGTCACTGTGTCTCGGTTGGTCCAATTCAAATTCGAACCACGGTTCGAAGTTCCGCGGAGTCTTAACTGCCTTCGTGAACGCCCGAGGGGCTGAGCATGCGTGCGACTCCATGAATATCCAAAAGAACAATTTGTAATCTGAATAACCAATAGTTCCGATGGCGGAATGAGCCGAACACCGCATCCTGCTACGGTGACTTAAGGGCGCTCTTTGTACCCACTGGTGCGCCGCAATAGGTCACTCTTTGAAAAGGCGATCACTCCGGAATGGACGAACGACTAAGCAGGCTGTTCGACTTCTGATTCGCAGTCCGTAGATGCAGTAAGCGGATGAGCGCTGATCCACATATAGGACTTCGGCAATGGATAAGAATGGGCACCCCACTGATTCAGAGCAGGTTGCAAATGGGCCGCTGCTGCACAATGGCGAAGCGCACCGAACGGGGCCTTCGATACTGGAAGATCAACTTGGTCTGCACGCGGAGATAGGGCAGCTGCGGATTGAAGTGGATCGCTTGCGGGAACAACAGCAGGCTCTGCAGCGAACCCCGCCATCGAAGGATACAGACACCAAAGAAGAGAAGGACAAGAACGCCAATCAAGAGAAGGACAAGAAAAGCGATGACGCCCAGCCGAAGGATCCCGCTGGCGGCGTCGGGAGTGTTGTCCGCCGGCATCCTGTCATACTGATAGCGGCGCTGGTTGCGGCTGCGTTGTTGTGCGTGGGCGGCTTGCGCTTCTGGAACTATGTGCATTCGTACGAATCGACTGATGATGCCGAAATCGATGGGCATCTCGATCCGATAAGCACTCGCATCGACGGCACCGTCGTCCGCGTTTACGTCGAGAACACCTACGACGTGAAAGAGGGTCAAGCGCTGGTCGATCTCGATCCGCGCGACAGCCAGGTCGCGGTCGAAAACGCCGCAGCCAACCTCGCCCAGGCTGAGCAGGGCGTGAAAGCGGCGCAGCAGAACTACGTTCTTGGCGTCGCCAATGTCGCCGCCGCCGTCGCCACCAATGTCAAGGCTCAAGTGGACGTGAAGCGCTACGGCGAACTTCTCGAGCAAGGCGTGATTGCGCGCGAAGCCAATGACGAATTCGTCATGACCGGCAAGGTCGATGCGGCCGGTGTCAATTCGGACCGGGCGGCGGTCGCGGCGGCGGGGAAGATGATTGGCCAGGCCGAGGCGGCGGTGCAAGCCGCTCAAGCTTCGCTGGATCAGGCCAAGCTCAACTTGAGCTATACGCATATCGTCGCGCCGGCTTCCGGAGTCGTCAGCGCCAAGACCGTTGAAGTAGGCCAGCGTCTGCAACCCGCGGAACAGCTGCTCTCGATCGTGCCGGTTAACGACATCTGGATTACCGCCGATTTTCGCGAGACGCAACTGCGCCGAATGCGTCGCGGCCAACCTGTAACCGTTCACGTTGACACTACCGGACGGGACTACAAGGGCTACGTCGAAGGCATGCCGGGCGCGACCGGCGAAGTGGAGAGCCTGCTGCCCCCCGAAAACGCCACCGGCAACTACGTTAAGGTCGTTCAGCGATTGCCGGTGCGGATTCGCCTGTACTCCGGAGAAAACGCGGACCATCGCTTGAGTCCGGGAATGTCGGTGGAATCGACGGTGTGGGTGACTGGCCACCCGCAGACCTTTTGGTAAGCGATGGCCGCGGCGCCAAAAGACATTGCTGGGCAGGCTTCGTCCGCAACTCCCGCAAAGCCTCTGATCAATCCGTGGATTATCGCGGCGGTGGTCTCAATCGCCGCATTCATGGAGGTACTCGACACCAGCATCGCCAACGTAGCGCTGCCCTACATGGCGGGAGGACTGTCCTCCAGCCTTACCGATGCGAGCTGGGTGCTGACCTCGTACCTGGTCGCCAACGCGGTCGTCCTGCCGATTAGCGGATGGCTCTCAATCCGGTTCGGACGCAAGCGCTACTACATGGCATCGGTGGTGCTCTTCACCGTGAGTTCATTTCTTTGCGGCATGGCGTCTTCGCTTGGGATGCTGGTCCTGTTTCGCGTCATGCAAGGAGCGGCAGGCGGCGGGCTGCAACCGGTGTCGCAATCGATCTTAAAGGACACCTTTCCTCCCAAACAGTTTGGAACCGCGTTTGCAGTGTATGGGATGGTGGTGGTGCTGGCGCCGTCAATGGGGCCGGTGATCGGCGGCTGGATCACGGACACTTACTCGTGGCGCTGGATCTTCTACATGAACGTACCGATGGGCATACTTTCGTTGCTGCTGGTGTCCCGCCTGGTGGAAGATCCCGCCTACCTCGTCGATCAGATAAAGAAGGCGCGCGCGCATCTGAGCTTCGATTACATCGGAATCGGCGTGCTCGCGCTATGCCTGGGGGCGTTGCAGGTCGTGCTCGACAAGGGCCAGGAAGACAACTGGTTTCACTCGCCCCCGATTGCGACGCTGGCTGTGATATTTCCGGTGGCGCTGGTGTTGTTTGTGATCTGGGAATTAACGCGGTCCAAGCCAGTGCTGGATCTGCGGCTGTTCAAGAACCGCAACTTCGCCGGCTCGGCTGCGATGATGTTTGTGTTGGGCATTCAGGTCTATGCAGTCACGGTTTTCGTGCCGCAGTTCGTTCAGGAATTCCTGGGGTACAACGCGGGGCTGGCCGGTTTGACCCAGATGCCGCAAGGTTTGGTGTTGCTCATCATGTTCCCGATAGCCGGAAAGCTCGTCGGACGTATTAGCGCGCGTTGGTTGATCGCCTTGGGCTTTCTGCTATCTGCGATCGCGGCGTACCGCATGACCAACATTGATCTTCAGATCGATTTCCGCACCGCATCGATGTACAAAGTCTGGCAAGCGTTCGGATTAGCGCTGCTCTTCGTCCCAATAAACACCGTCTCCTACGTGGGCCTTCCGGAGGAAAAAGGCGGGGAGGTTTCCGGGATCATCAATCTGCTGCGCAATCTCGGCGGCAGCGTTGGCATCTCATTGGTCGAGACCATGATCGCCCGGCGTTCGCAGTTCCATCAGGATGAACTCGTTTCGCATGTCACCCGCGCGCGGCAGTCCTATCGCAACGCGACGGACGGCTTGCGCGCACAACTCTCTCACCGTGGTCTGAGCCAGCCTCAAGCGGCGCGTCAAACTACATTGCGCATTTACAATTCGGTAATCACGCAGGCTACGGTGCAGTCGTACCTCGACGTAGCATGGCTGCTCGCCGTCGTTGCCCTGGTCATGGTGCCGCTCGCGCTGCTGCTCAAGAAGAACGATCCGAAAGCGGCACCGGCGAGCGCGGAATGATCGCGAACGTGCACATCGTCCGGAAAGCTCTGATCTGCATATCTGTTTGGATCGCGCTGACAGTGAAACTGGCTATTTTCGGCGCGGCTGCGTTCGCACAGAATTATGGGACGGCCCTTCTTCCTCCACTATCTGCCGGTTCGGCGGGGAGCGCGACTGTACCCAGCGACTCCGCCACGCTAACGCAGCCGAGCCTGCCGTCGGAAGCGTCCGACGCGACCCAGATGGGGACCACTGCGGTACCCAGCGACTCGAGTACGACGATGCAACCGAGCCTGCCAGCAAAAGCCGGCATCGCGACCCAGTTGGGGATCACCGCGACTTTGCTGGCGGTGCCCGTCAATGGAAGGGGGCCGCTCACGGTCGACTTTTATGTCGGATTGGCAAATCGCCAAGGCTCGCTGGTCTATGAGTGGAACTTCGGCGATGGCGCGGTATCGGTGATGCAAGCCGGCGTATACATGCTCCACGTTTACCAGCATCCCGGGACTTACGTGTGCTCACTCAATTTGACTAGTGCGCAAGGACTTTCGACAACCGTTTTCACCACGATAACTGTCCAACCGAGCTAGGGTTAGGAGAACCTTTGCAATTAATGAGTTCGGACAAATCGCCGTTCAGCATGGTTGATCCGCTTACCTTGTCGGATGACGAGTTGCTGGATCGACTCCAACGCGCGGCCTTCGATTATTTTCTGAGCAACTATAACCCGGCCAACGGATTGGTTGCGGATACATCGCGGACCGGGTCGCCCTCGAGCATCGCAGTCGTCGGATTCGCCTTATCTGCTTACCCGGTAGCGGTCGAACGCGGCTGGATGACGCGCGAGGCAGCCGTCGAACGAACGCTAGTCACTCTGCGTTTTTTCTCGAACAGTTCGCAGAGCTCGGAACCGGACGCGACCGGCTACAAGGGCTTCTATTATCACTTCCTCGACATGCAAAGCGGCAAGCGGACTTGGGAGTCAGAGCTATCGCTGATCGATACTGCTTTGCTGCTTGCCGGAATACTCACCGCGGGTGCCTATTTTACCGATAGTTTGAAGAGCGAGAGTGAGATTCGGATACTTGCGGACGCGCTACATCGGCGGGTGGATTGGCGTTGGGCACAGAATGGCAAAGCCACTCTTTCTCAGGGGTGGAAACCGGAACGCGGTTTTCTCCACTATGGCTGGGAGGGTTATAGCGAGGCGATCATTCTCTATGTTTTGGCCATCGCCTCCCCGACCTATCCGGTTCCTAGTTGCTACCAGGCGTGGACCGGAACTTACCAATGGGAAAATCTGTATGGCCACGATTTTCTCTATGCAGGCCCACTCTTCATCCATCAGTTTTCTCACGCATGGATCGATTTTCGAGGTATTCAAGATCGATTTATGCGCGAAAAGGGTAGTGACTATTTCGAAAATAGCCGTCGGGCTACCTACATTCAGCGTGAATACGCATTGCGCAATCCACATGAGTTTCGCGACTACGGTGAAAACTCCTGGGGATTCTCCGCCGGCGACGGCCCAGGCATGGAGCGACTCAGGATAGATGGCAGGGACCGCCGCTTTTTCGGTTATTCTGCTCGGGGTGTGCCGTACGGGCCTGACGATGGAACGATCGCGCCGGCGGCGACGCTTGCGTCAATCGTTTTTGCGCCAGAGATCGCATTACCGGCTACACGCCACTTTTGCGAGCACTATCCGGATATCATCAAAGAATACCGTTTGCCGAGTGGATTCAATCCGACCCTTACTCGCAACGGATCCCGATGCTGGGTCAGCGAGGGTTATTTCGGTCTCGACCAGGGCATTGTTGTATTGATGATCGAAAACTATCGCTCCCGATTGATCTGGAAGCTGATGTGTCAGTGTCCATACATCGGGAAAGCACTACGCAATGCGGATTGTCGCGGCGGTTGGTTATGAGCGCTAATAGTCAGATAGGACTTTCGATGTGGCGGGAATCAGCGTCATCTCACGTGACATCGAACGGCTGTGATCGAACTGTTCTACAACGGGTTCACCCTCCTGACTGGCGGAATCCTGAGCCAAAAGACAGATACAACCTTGTAATCATTGGTGGTGGGCCTGCGGGAATGCTTACGGCTCTGAATGCCGCCAAAGTAGGCGCAACAGTAGCGCTCATAGAACGCGATCGTTTGGGGGGCGCGTGCTTCAATGTTGGATGCGTATCTTCCAAAGCGATTATTCGCACCTCACGCTTGTGTGCAGAGATGCGCAATGCGGAAAACTTCGGCGCGCAAGTACCCACCGGCATCAGCGTCGACTTTTCAGCCGTGATGGAGCGCATGCGACGTGTGCGCGCGCGAATCAGCCGCCGAATTTCCGCACAGAGCCTTAGTCTGATGGGTGTCGATGTATATTTTGGGGAGGCATGTTTCGACGGGCCCGGGGCGATTGTGGTTGAGGGTAAAAGGTTGCGCTTCAAGCGTGCACTGGTCGCCAGCGGTGCGCGACCCGCGGTTCCGGCGATTGCCGGGCTCGCCAAGGCCGGCTATCTGACCAACGAAAATGCTTTTGACCTGAACGAGTGCCCTTCACGCCTCCTTGTTCTCGGCGGCGGTCCGCTCGGATGCGAACTGGCACAAGCCTTCTGTCGATTGGGTTCGCAAGTAACCATCGTGCAAAAGGATCCGATGTTCCTTGGCAATGAAGAGCGCGACGCAGCGCAAATTCTTTCCGACGCCTTGGCCGGCGATGGGATCGACATCCATCTCAACACCGAAGCCATCAACGTGCGCACGGAAGGAAATCAAAAGCTGGTCGATCTAGAGGGCGACGATGGCAAATCGACCGTGACGGTTGACGAGATCCTGGTCGGCATCGGCGGTGCGCCCAACGTCGAAGGCATGAATCTGGAGGCGGCTGGAGTGCAATTTGATAAGGACGCCGGAATTCCGACCAATGACTATCTGCAAACCACGAACGCGCGAATCTATGCGGCCGGCGACGTGTGCTCGGGAACTAAATTTCCGCACATTGAAACCGCCGCCGCGCAGCTGGTGGTGCATAACGCATTATTTTGGGGCCGCGCGCGACTCAGCGCCCTGGCGATACCGTGGTGCACCTACACCGATCCGGAAATTGCGCACGTTGGCCTCTACATCAAAGAGGCCAACGCGAAGGGTATCCCGGTCAAGACTTACACGGTGATGATGCATGACGTGGATCGCGCGGTTACCGACGGCGAAGACGAAGGGTTTGTCAAAATCCATGTGAGAGAAGGAACCGATAAAATTCTGGGCGCCACGGTGGCTGCCAGTCACGCCGGTGAAATGATAACCGAGCTCTCACTTGCGATGACCGCGGGAATCGGTCTGCGCGCTCTGTCGCGCGTCAATCATCCGTATCCAACGCAGGCGCAGGCGATCAAATTGGCAGCCGACGCATACCTCGATTCACGCCATAGACCCGTGGGCAGATGGTTACTCAAGCAATGGCTGGGGTGGTGACTGCATTATCAAGGGGTGTCGGACCCGGCACGCTTTCGCAGCGCTGGTGCGATTGCGAGCTATGTCGGCGTTGCGCCACGGCTGCGGCAATCGGGCAAGAAGCGCTTCTCCGGCAGTCTAACAATTCCGTTCGGAAATGCTCGCTTGCATAAGGCGCTCTGGATGGTGGTTCTCAACGCCGTGCGATGCAATCCGTGGCTGCGACAGTATTACGCTCGCTTACTGTAGATCCAGTAAACCCCGGCTCGACCAACTTCAGTGGGGGACTAGCTGGTCAAGGCGTTCGAGCTCCTCCTCATCTTCGAAGGAATAACGCACCGTTCGTCGCCATCGAGAAAATCATCGAAAAGGTCGCGTTGCTTGGGATTGGTCATCCTAATGCGCGAACGTGATGCCGGACTCAATCCGAACTCCGTGAGAAACGCGCGCATCTGGTCGAGCGCCGTATGAAGAATCGCCAGATACGGCGACGCCATCGGGTAGCCGCTAGGCGATTTGAAAACCAGACCGTATTTCTGGATTTGTTGTGCCGCCTCCGCCCACCGGCCGTAGGCGTCGCAATAGCCTCCGAGAGCGGCGCGGTCCAGCCTCGAGATTATCCCGACCGCAAGAAGCTCCTTGCTGACTCGCCGCCATTCTTTCTTGGCGACCTTGTCCAAGTGACCGGGGCAGGGCGGGATCGCCAGCTCGGGGTCGGGTTCGTTCGAGTTCAGCTTTCGCTTGCCGGGATTTCCTCTGAGCAATTTCAGATTAGTCGGCGTTGGCGGCGGTCCCGGTGTCTTCATCGGCAGCACCCTCCTCCATCACTTCGGCTTTCTGGCCGGTGAGCTTTTCCCAACGCGGAATCGCTACATCGACAAAGCGAGGTTCCAGTTCGATCGCGTAGCAGCGGCGTCCGAGTTGCTCGGCAGCGATCAGCTGCGAGCCGCTGCCGCTGAACGGTTCGAAGCAGAGGTCGTTTGCACTCGTGTGCAGCTGCATCGGGATCGCGAACAGGCGATTCGGCTTTGAGGTCGGATGCTCGTTGGTTTCGATCTCAGCGCTCGGGACTTCCCAGACCGTGGACGGATATCCGCCCTCCTGCTTCCGTTCGATCTCGGGCTTCTGACCTTTGATCCAACCGAAGAGACAGGGTTCGTGCGTCCACATGTACACCGAGTACGTCAGCACCGGTCGACTCTTGACCCAGATGATCTGCTGGTGCATGAAAGCGCCGACCTCATTCCAGACGGCCTCGAGCATCGCTTGGCGTGCGCTGGCATGCCAGCAGTACCAGGCGGCATTTGGCGCGATCGCGCGCTCGATCGCGGCCATGATGAATCGCAGATAGAACTCGCGGCCGAGCTCGGAGTTGCTCTCGATGTCCGGAGATGGTGCCGCTTCGCGATACTGCCCTGACCAGTCTTTGTTCCGATTCGCCTTGCCTCGGTTCGCCCCGGTCGCTGGATGCGAACCGCTGGTATAGCCGACCGCATAGGGACGGTCGGTCTGGAAAAGAACGGCTCGTTCCTCGCCCATCAGGCGCGAGACGTCTTGCGGGCGCGTCGAATCGCCGCACAGCAGCTTGTGCTTGCCGAGTTGCCAGATCTGGCCCAAACGCGCGACTGGGGTTACCGCGGGAATGCCGTCCTGTTCGGTCTCCCTCGCAATGCCGGCCGTTCCGTCAAGCAACTCGCGCAACTCGGCGCTGTCGGTCATGACGAAGCCAGCCAGGTCCTTGAACGCGCCCTTGTCGGTCTCGGCCATATTGAGAGAGTGTACAAGAACATTAATGAAATCAGGAACTTTATGCTCGATGAATTTCATTTCCCGTATGCAGTATTCTTGCAGGGGTCGAACTTTGCAACCGAGACAGTTCAAGTGTTTAAGCGAGACGGGTCCTTCATCAAAATTAGGCTTGACTCAGGGGCGATGAATCGAATTGACAGAGTAACGGCAGCGAACTACTGCATGCCGATTAATTGTAATTACTGCAAGAACATCTTTATAGCCCATAAGAACTCGGCGATAATGCTTCAAGCCGCTTCCATATTTGCCAGATGCAAACCTTGGGAAGAGAACGAGATGGAAAAGATAATGATGGACATTGCTAAAACATCCATAGGTACCTTGAATCAGCTCGGATAAAAGTTCTTGACGGCGACTATCATCTGTCCACACTCGCCATCATCGGAACTTAAAAAGGAAAGGCAATGCCAAACCGCTCCCATTTCAATGCCGGCCACATCGGGATGAACAGCATCAGGAAGGCCGGAAAAACTCATTCCGCGGACAGATCGGGGCGCCGGCCAGAAAAAACAGTCCACTCCGTGCTCGTAGTGGACTGCTGTGAACTGCTGAAGCAGTTGCCAGACAACTCTATTCAGCTAATCGTTTGCGACCCTCCCTATAACATTCAGTTGGCGCACTGGGATCGGTTCCATAACTACCGTGAATGGGCGTCCGCTTGGCTCAAGGAAGCTGAGCGTGTCCTGTCTCCAAGCAATATCGCAATCTTCGGCGGTCTCCAATATCAAGGCGAGGCTGGCTCGGGCGATCTGCTGACGATTATCAGCCATCTCCGAGAGAACAGCGGTATGCGCCTCGCCAATCTGATCATATGGAACTATCAGAACGGTATGAGCGCACATAGGTTTTTTGCTAACAGGCACGAGGAGGTTGCGTGGTTCGGAAAAACTTCTAGCTACTACTTCGATTTGGATGCTGTCCGCGAACCATTCGACGAAATCACGAGGGCGTTGTATCTCAAGGACAAGCGTTTGCGTCCGGAGAGCGTCGAGAAAGGAAGAAATCCAACGAACGTGTGGCGCATCTCGCGATTGAACGGAAATTCGCTTGAGCGCGTCGGCCACCCCACGCAGAAGCCACAAGCCATTATACAGCGCCTTGTTCGGGCGCTCTCTTACCCTGGCTCAACGGTTCTCGATTTCTTCGCCGGAAGCGGGATCGCAACGCGGGTGGCGATTGAAGAGGGCCGGCATAGCATCGCCTCCGACATTGACGACGCACTTCGAGTGTACGTCGAAAAGCAACTCCAGAACATGCGAACGAACGAAGTAGGAGCCCCCTCGCTATTTGGAACAGCCCCATCAACTTACGTGCTTCTTGAGGAACGGAATTTCTCCGAGCATCCAGTATTCGCATCTGGCACCGATACGTCGCATGATCGCGCAGAGGCAAAGAAGGCAGCCAAGACATCTGGCGCATAGATGTCGCTGCGCTGGAAAAACAGCGCACAAGGCGAGGTCCCAAAGAATCATCAATCATGCAGAATTGCTCTTTTGAAGAAGCTGCAATAGCGGTGCTTTCAAAGGCACAGGCGGCTCTCACTATCCACCAAATCGTTGACCGAATGATTAGTCTCGGGCTGGTTGTTCCAACAGGGCAGACTCCCGAAAATTCTATGTCCAACGCGATTCGGCGCGCCAATCAACGCGAAGCACGGGCGCGCAAGCCGCCGCTTTTCGTCAAATCACGCCACAGGTATAGCTGCCGCTACTCGCTGAGGGAGAAGCTCCGTTGAAGCGGCGAACGCACCACAAGGTTTCCAGTCGTGTTAGGTACGCTTGAAGTTTCAGCGGATCGATAGCTTCAAATTCGCGCGGGCAGCGATCGAGCTGGCAGTTGAAGCCCTCCGGCAGTCTGGCTCGTACGATGAAACATTTCACGCAGCGGCGCTCCCGTTTTAATAGCTTTACCTCTTCTGCGAACCGATGTTCGGCTTGCTCTCGGCTTCTCTTCATTCGTTCACCATCCGGCAACGCGACGGCTCCATCGAGAAGTGCGCACCCGATCGCGTGACGCCTCGCTATCTTCCGCGTCGCATACGTCCTGTCCATTTGCCCACAATCGATCATCGCTGCCGCCCCTGAGGCGTTGGCTCTCGCGCTGGATGTATTCCTTCGCGCGCTGCTGAAAGGCGCGGTCGCTCTCGCTCATCGCAACTTGCTGACCTTGTTGTACGGCACCTAGCGCGGCCATTGCGAGCGCGACGATCGAATCGATCTTGTGACTCACCTTCTCTTTCGCGATCCTCCAGCCGCGCGAGGTTTCGATCGCAACGCACCGAGAGATGGCAAGCCGCATTTCTTCGTCAGCATAGGCGGTCAGATTCCGGCCTTTGATCATCTCGTAAAGGTTGGTCGATGCTTCGGTCAGATTCGGAACGCTCTGCGGAAATTCGATCATTGGAATGCCGGCGGCCGTGAGACGTTGCGCAACGGCTACGAGCTGGTACGGGTCGTAGCGGACCTCGCGGAGATAGAACCGGCGTCTAAGCTCAAGCAAGGTCTTCTCGACGGTCTGCTCGAAATCGAGCGGGTCGTCGGGACTCGGCTGAAAGACCTTGTGCCACACTAAGCGGACCTTGCCGGCTTTCTGATCGAATGCCGTTGCGACGATCGCCGTGCTGTCGCGTTTCACGCTGGCGTCGAGACCTACCCACACCTGCAAAGTTGGCCTTGCAAGCTCGGGTGAGAGGTCCGGATCAATGCAAGCGTCCCACCATTCGATCGGAACGAAGGTTGATTCGCTCGTTACCCATTTGTTTTCGATCAGCCGCAAGTACGCGTTCGGCCTAAGCTGCCCGCGCATCTGCTCGATCCACTCGGGCGTTTGCCACGGTGCAACTGGCTGATGCGACCAAAACATCATTAGGCCAGGCTGCCGGTAGAGCGCCGGCGCGATCTGTTCACCCGCGATCCCGCGCTTGTAAAGATCTTCAAGCAATTCCGATTCGTCCTCGAATCCGGCATAGGTTACGGTCAGCCGGACGCTGATGCGTCTGGTCGGAACCGGAACCATTTCATCCCAGAGACGCCGGCCGCTTTCGCTCGTCACGCCCCATAGCTCGTCAAAGACTGAGATGGTCGGATTCGATCCCGCCGCTCCTGCGTAGTCCGATGCGATCGCCGTGATCGTCGCGCCCGTGCTCGTGAACTCGATCTTGTTCGCGGTGATCTTTGCGGAGTCTCGCAACCGCGGGCTCGCTTGGATGATTCGGCAGGTGGCTTGAAAGACGCGTCCTTGTGCCTGCTCGAAATCGTTCGCGACGCAGTACCCTTCGGCATAGGGACCGCCGAGCGCTACGACGACGTAGATCATCACCATCGCAGCGAATCCGGTCTTGCCAGTTTTCTTCGGACCCGAGAACACCAGCTCGGGAAACGGCAACCGGTCGTCCGCGATCAGCGTCAAACCTTCGCGCAGAAACCGTATCTCCGCGGGGTAAAGCTCGAAGGGTTTGCCGGTCTCGGGATCGATCAGAATGTCGCGGATGAACGCAACGGGATCTCTGCGCCAGCCTTCGAGTCTCTTGCGAGTTGCGCGCTCTTGACGCCGCCGTTCCGCTCGATTCGCGGGAACGCTGAACTTGTCAGATAGGCCCGTCGTCGCCATCCGCCGCAACCTCCGCATCCTCAGCCTCTGCAAACGCCCCCGGAAGATCGACACGCTTCTCACGCCCGAGAGAGCGCAATGTCGCTGGCGTCAGCCCCAGCTCGCGGGCTAATCGCATCTGTGTTTCGGCGAGAGCGCGCACGGTATTGATGGACGGCCGCAGTTCGCCATCTTCGCTGAGTAGATCGCCGTCGCGTAGCTTTTCGTAGCAGTCGCCAAGCAGCAGCGACACGCGCGCGAAGGATTGGAGTACGGGCGTAAAGACCTGATTTTCCAGATGGGGCGCTAGCGTCCGCGCCCTGCGAACAATCCGACGCATCCTTTGATCCCGACGCACCCGCGCCATCGTGCGGCCGAGTCGCGCTGGCAATGCTGGCGTGTCTGCCATCGGCTACCTGCGAATATGGGTGACGACGTGCCCCGAGTGGCCTTCGACGATGCAGCGGCGTTGCAACTCCGCCTGTTCAACGTCATCGACGTGATGCTCGCGAGTCGCATACTTCGCGCGCCGGCGCGCCGGCGTGGACTCGTCATTCTGAGCCGCGGCGTCGTCATCGTCACCGGCGCCGGCGTGATGACGCCTTCCGAGCGCGACGAGGCCAGGCAAAAGCGCGGCCGCCAGTGCCTCGGGTTCGAAGTCGGCCCCGAGCGCGTTCAGCCGTTCGACGCTTTGCTCGATCAGAGCGCCTGGCGCGGCCGTCGAATAATCTGCCTGATCATCGCCGCTCAAAGCCGACAACCTGTCCATCATCGTCGCCCAACCCTTGTCAACATCACCGCCCGGCCAGCTTGCTGTCGCGTGCCGTGTCAAGCCCAAGCGTTGCGCGACTTGAGCCGCGACTGAGGTCGGCCCGGGTCGCCTGAACATAGTGAAATGCACCGGTGTTGATTTGCTCACTTTCTGACTCCTTTTTCGTTCAGCTATTCGCCGAGTGGTTGATTCCACTTCGGACGTTTGGTTGAAGCCCTCTTCAGTCTTCGATCTGCGGAAATTGGTCGTTCCAAGTCCGCAAGTTCGTCCAATTGATCGGCCGGCGCTCTCGAAGCTCGAGCCGCATGATGGTTCGCTGGTCGGTAGTGACCTTTCGACGATCGTAGCCGACGATTTTCTCGCCCTCGTGCAGAGCGTCGCGGAGCAAGTCGATTTCGATTCCGGCCCAGCCATCGCGGCCAACCAGCACAGGCGCGATTCGTTCGATCTGCTCGTCCTTTGTCGGTACTCGGATCGGAAGACTCAGCTCGCGCATCTTCTGTGCGAAGGGGCCAACGAGCTGCACCGCCGACTGCTCGTCTCCTCGGCGAAGAAAATCTGCGGCTTCGGCGGTGAACGCCTTAGCGACGCGTTCAGCTTCGGCCAGCCGTTCGGACGGAAAGGAGTCGCGGACGTTCCAGAACGAACGCTTCGCGACTGCCTTGAGGCGGTTTTCGAGTCGGCACAAGGGGTCGTTCAGCGGCGCAACAAGATCCTCAAGAGTGATCATTCGACATCTCCTTTCGCGCCGCGAATTCCTCGCGACGGATCCCTAGGTTCCGGCAGATCGCCAATTCGTCGGTTGACAGTGAGTGAGCGTTCTCACGGCTATTTCTGCTCGTGCAGATCGCCATACGGAACAAATTTGGGTTATTGGTCAGGCCAGCCCGCAGCAGTTGAGTGACTTCGTGCGTGCGCGGGTCGTAGGCGAACACCGGAGAGATGTAGCGATACGCTGGCGGTTCTCCGTTCGGCCCGCGCGTGAGCGCTGCCTTCCCTTTCGCCGTCCATTCCACGCGACCGAACAGATCGCCGCCGCGCGCCGCGAGTTCGCGAATCCAGCCGACTGCCGGCGCATCACCGCCTTCCTTCGCGGCGATGTCCGTCTGGTGATTCAGATCGATCGGAAGGCCGGCGTCCTGCATCATGTCGAGCGACTTCGTCGCCTCGATCACGCGCTCGGTGTTCGTCATCTCGAATGGGCCGCGATCGTCGCGGCATTTGATCAGTCCGCCTGGGATGAGCTTGAGCCACTCGGGCGGCTGGCGCCCCGCCTCAGCCGCGATTGCTTGCGAAAATTTGGCGACCGAGGACCGTGTCTGAGCGCGCATACGCTGCTCCTTCATTGGCTCGAAATATCCCGAGGTGAAGAGATCGATTTTTTCGCGACGCAGCTTTTCGCGATTCTCGGAAAGGGTTTCGGAGAATCGATCGTCGCGACCGAGCACCTTGAATGAGATTTCGGTCTCGCTGACTTGCGGGAAGCACCAACGACCGCGACCGTATTTTCGGTCAAGCTGGGCCTCCTCGAATGGTGTCGGCCACGGCGTGCGCCAACGCGCATAGAGTTCTTCGGCGATGCTCATCGGAGCACCTGATCTTCGGCGACGATTGGACCTACGACTTCCAATTCGGCCGTGACAATTCCCACCGCGCCAGGTAAGAGCAACGCGATGGCCGCGGCGTTCTCGCTCAGAGCGTCGGCCAGACGCTGCGACAGACGGTTGTTTGCGCGGACGACCAGACGATCTGTGACTCCGAGGCCGATTCCCTCCGCCTGGCACAACTCGAAGTAGGCACGCGCCCGTTGAGCACGCGGGAGTTCTTCGATCTCCATGATTCTTTCGCTCAATCTCATTCGCCTCATCCCTCCATCAGATCGCGTCGATCGATTTTCACAATTGCTCCGTCGCGTTCGACGTACGCCGCGCCGTAGTTCGGATCGAGCATTTGGAAGACATTTTTGATCACGATGAGCACGTCGCCGTCGCGAAGCAGCGCGCGAAGCCTAGTCCAGTGTGCTTCTGGCCAGTCGAAAATTTCGCCACGTCCGCGGTGCGCGCCTCTCAAAATTTCAACTTGAGTGTCGAGGTCCGGCGGAACCGGCGCCGCGCCGCAGCGCCAGCAACCTCGATCGTGGGCGGGATCCGGTGCGACTTGTTCAGACAATTTGCCTGGTTCGCTCGATTCCGCCGTCCCACCGCTGAAAGAACCTGCACTTTGCCGTCGAATGCGCGCGCGTTTTTTCGCTTTTGGTTCCCCAAGCCGTCTCACAGCCAGAATTCGTTCGATTTCGGTCGCGTATCGCTCAAGCGCGAGCCTGTCGGCGGTCGTCAATCGCTCGCGCGGCTCTACTGTGTGACCAGAAGGACCAATGCTGGCCGTGAACCCGCGGGCTTCTAGGTCAGCGAGAATTTCGTGCGCAGTTGTTTGCATCGTAGTTACTCCGCTCTTAACGAGATTCCGGTGAATCTACTGTGGCCGGACCCAGGCACACGGGACCGTTCATAACCGTGAATCTCCAGCGCCTGCGAGAAGGCCTTGAGGGTTCCGACGAATTCACCACTCTTTTCGGCCCACGTCTTCCACGACGAGTACAGTTCGGACGTCGGCGCCCAACTCTCCTTAATGCAACAGTCCGCAATCCAAGACCCGATGCTATCCTCTGAGTCGAAGTAATCTTCCGTCGCGCCGCGAACTTTAGCGGGCGGATTCAATCCGTCTCTCTGCCATTCTAGGCAACCGTCGAGCGCCCATCGCAAAATCGCGCACCACTCGGCTTGCAGATGCTCGACCATCTCTTTGTCCTGCTCGATGTCAGGGATGATCACGTTGAATGGAACCATCAGGAGCCTACGGCGCATCGCGCGGTCCACATTGCGCAAGCGAGGTTTTCGATTTCCCGAAATCAAAAGTTTGAACGTCGGGTAGAACTCGAAAAAGTCCTTGTTCATGAACCGCGCTTTTAGCGGATCGCCGCCAGTGAATTGCTTGATGCGGGCCTCATTCCAGCGGCCTTCGCCGGTCTCACTGGTGATGACGAGTCGCGCGCCGTTCAGATCGGCGACCTCGGTCGGATGCCGATCGCCTCGGCTGATTGTCAGAGTCTCCATCGCCGTCGAAGTGGCGTAGTCGTGCAAGATTCGCCTGATGGTATTCATAAAGACGCCCTTGCCGTTCGCGCCGGACCCGTATGCGAAAAAGAGTGCCTGCTCGCGCGTAGAGCCGGTGAGGAAGTAGCCCGCCATTCGCTTGAGAAACTGAATCGTCTCGTCGTCGCCGGACATGATGCGATCAAGGAACGCCAGCCATCGCGGGCAGTCGGCATACTGCGCGGGCGCCACGGCCGTCACCTTCGTCAAATACTTTTCTGCGCTATGCGGGTTCATCTGGTCGCGTTGAAGGTCAAAGCAGCCTTCGGTCGTGTTTAGACACCAAGGGTCCCGATCCCATTGATCTGATGAGGCCGCGACGGCTCGATCGATTGAGGCGAGTTTCTCCACCGCGCTCACCGTGCGTGCCGAGGCTAAACTCTTTGCTACCTTCGGACCGGCCTCGCCATCAGGGTCTAGGAAGGCATCGGATGCGACCTTTCTGCAAAGTTCGCGGACCGCATTCGTGGCGTAGTGTGTCTCATCCCGCTCCCACTTGGTTTGATTCCACCGCATCCAGAGGCCCCACGACGCAACGTAGCGGAAACTCGCGCCGTGCTCTTTTACGAATTGCAGCGCGATGTGATCTTCGGACCAAGCTGGCGCGAGCATCGTCGCATCTACCGCGGTTCCCGCACGGACTGTAAACGCGGGCGAACTGTCGCCGTCCTGCCACGTCGGCGTGGCCTCGATTAGCGCAAGCAACTGTTCACGCGTCCCACCTGCCGCAAGCCAGTCTGTGACATCTTGTTTCTCGGCGAGCCCTGGCAGGCGCACGATTCGGATGTCCGTCGCAGTGTCCCGGAGGTTGCGCGCAACGATCAGCGCGTGGCGCTCGCCCTTCTGATCATTGTCGGGCAGGATGACCACGCGCCGGCCCCGAAAGAACTGATTGAACTCGCGATGCCATTTCTCGGCGCCCTCAGAATTTGTCGTCGCTATGGAACCGCATTTTTCGATGAGATTGTCAGCATCGCGTTCCCCTTCGACGACCAATATTCCTTTGACTACGCCTGCGGCGTTTGGGGTTGCGGAAGCTATTACCTCCGGCAAGTGGTAGAGCACGCGTCGGACGCCGTGCAGATTCCAGATCCAGCCCTTCTTGCAATACTTGTCGCCACAGGACCCATCTTCGCAATTCGGACAAGGATGCCGTTGAGTGAATTTTTTCGGCTCCCAGCGGCAGACCTGGTAGAGCAGTCGCCCCTCTTCATCGCGATAGTCGTAGGCCTTAAGGAGACGAGCCGCGTGTGGACTGCTGCCATTGCGGGCTGCTTTCTTTGGAAGGATGCCAAGGTCGCGCAGGGCATCAGTGATCCGCCTTTGCGTGCAGTCTCCGCCCGACGCGACGCCGTTGGTCCGGCAGACCCAGAGCGCCTTGCCGTTCTTTTGGTCGATGTCGAGAGATGGAGTTTTGTGCCCACCGCCAATCTCGTGGACCGGACAGAAAACGAGGAAACCGCCGCGTCCGTTGGGGCGTTCTTCGCCATGTCCGAGAGCGTGCGCGAGTTCCGCCGCGCTGGAGTGCTCGCCCATCAGTGAGCGATCGCCGCCCTCCACCATCTGCTCCATCTTCCCCGCTCCACCAGCCCGAATCACTTCGCGAGCGTCGTGCCGAAATACTCATCCAGCGACCGCCGCGGAATCAGAACTCGCCTACCTGCGTGCATCGCTCGCAATCGGCCCCGCGCAATCTCCAGGCGAATGAAGGACGGGGACAACCCATGCGCCTCTGCCACTTCGATGACAGAAAAAGATTGGCGCTCAATAACTCTCTCGCTTTGTGATGTTTTTATTTTAGCTTGCATTGACTTCTATCCGCACCGCGTGTTATTCAGAACGCTCCAATATGCCTCATCATTAAGGAGTACCGCTGGTCGCGCAAGCCGGGAGCCTACAGATTGAAAACGAGAGAACTAACACTTAAAGCATCATGAATTGGACGATATATGATTCATGTTAGAAAGAGACGTGGTCTGCCACGAGAGTGCGCCGGCCTGGAAATATTGGTCAATCTCGCGAACCTGGCGGACCCATCGGTCGTCGCACAAGTGCGCGAAGCTGACCAGAGATACGAGAGCGCTCGCATTGCAATAGTAGATCGAAAACTGAAAGGCACGCTGGACGAATCCGCCGAGCGTGATCTGTTCGAAGAATGCCACGACGCCAACGCTCTCAGGGACGCCGAATTGTTAAAGATTTGGCCCGTTGCGCGAGCGCTGTTCCCTCATCCCCACGGCTGGGACGCTGTAGCCGTTCCGCTGCCGGATCGACCAAGAGAAAGTCGGGCGAAGGAACACTTCCTTGCGTACGCATACCCCGACGTACTGCTCAACGCCGCTTCGGCCGCCAGGGCCATTTTGTGCGTTATCGTGGAGAAGGCCGGCGAAGAACCTGAGAACCAACAGTCGATTCAGCTTCCACAGTCGGAAGCGACCGCGCCCTGTCTTGCCATCACCAGCGGAACAATGCTCGCGGCACTAGATCTAATTCGCGATCTGGTGCTGCCTTCGATCAACAAGCGCGCGGCGTGGCGCATAGGGAAATGCCCAATTCGCGGATGCGAAAAGCTATTCGTCCGAAAACGCCACGATCAGAGAGGCTGCTCGCGAGAGCACTCGCACGCCATTTTTATGCGGGACCCGAAGCGACGTGAAAAATACGAACAGAATCGCAAGAAGAATCGCAGAGCCAAGAAAGCGCGCGTAGCTCTGCGTATCCGCTCCCGTCTAACTCGCGAGCGTCCGGAGGCCAAAAAATGAGCCGAGTTTTCAAACGCGGAAAAGATCACTGGATAGATTTCAACGACGCTCGCGGAGTCCGGCATCGGAGGAAGATCGGCCGAAGCAAGCGCGTCGCCCAAGAAGTGCTCGACGGGCTGCTCGGAAACGTCGCCCGTCGCCAGCATCTCGGAATCATCGAGGAGTCAGCCATCTCGTTCGCCGACTTCTCAGACATCTGGTGGGAGAGGATCAAGCAGTCGCTTAAACCGCGAACTCAGGAACGCTGGCTCGGCATCAAAGATAAACACCTCAAGCCCGCCTTCACCGGCGCCCTGAGAGCCGTCAACCAGACCGACGCCGAGAGATACATCGCCCGACGACTCAAGCCGCGAGTATGCAGTCGGTGCGAAGGCAAGCAGGTCCATTCCGGCAATATCGCTTGTCCGAAATGTGGAGGCTCAGGGGAATTCGCGGGCGCAACCGCCTCGACTATCAACCGCGAAGTGACGGTTCTCAAGCACATCATCCGTCGAGCTGTCAGTTGGGAATTCCTCAGCCGAAATCCGTTTCTCGATTCGCAGGGCGGGACGGTGGAAGGTATGAAGCCTCTTAGGGAACCGTCCGGCCGCGTCCGTTTCCTCACCCTCGATGAGATCGAGTGCCTGCTCACGGTGTGCGAGTCCGTTCCCTATCTGAAATCGTTCGCAGTCGTCGCGATGAACACAGGTATGCGGCGTAACGAAATCCTCAGCCTGACCCGCAAGTCGATCGACTGGCAGAATCGGATCGCGACCCTCTCTGAAACCAAGAATGGAGAAACCGGCCACGTGCCGCTGAACGAGCCAGCCTACCAAGCTCTGAAGTCGCTGCCGCCACGAATCGACTCTGACCGCCTTTTTCCCTTCAACCCGAATCAAGTGAGCGTATCGTTCAAACGTGCCGTCCGCCGCGCAAAGATTGAAGACTTTCGTCTCCACGACCTGCGACACACGTTCGCCAGCTATCAGACGATGGCAGGAACTCAGGGCCGCGGCGTACAAGCTCTGCTACGGCACAAGGACGGTCGCATGACCGCGCGTTACTCCCACCTCAGCGACGCCTATCTCAGAACCGCGGTGAACAATGTCGCCCTCGGCTCAGATCGAGAGAAACCTGCCGCACCGACACCCCAGGCGCGGGTGTGACTGATTTCGGGCCGGTGAAAGATCTCGGGCAGGTGTGAAGGATCTCGGGCAAGCGCGGACATCTCTCGCGTTCGAGTCGCGATTTGAGCCGTCAGCTAGGTGCCAATCGTCTTCGAATACGACCCTCAAAAGACGAAAAATTTGGCACCTATTTGGCACCGAGGCTCGGCGGAGTCGAAAAAGCTAAGCGTCCCCGACGGGATTTGAACCCGTGTTACCGACGTGAAAGGCCGGTGTCCTAGGCCGAGCTAGACGACGGGGACGTTAGGTGCGAAGACCCAAAAAACCAAAAAACCGAAAACCGAAATACGAACGCGGGCCATGCGCGCGCCGGAGAGTGAAAAGTCGAAACTATCAGAGCCGCGAGAAGCGGAGCAAGCCGTTCCGGCCAGCCGGTCGGGACGCCCGAAGACTCATCCCGTGAAGTGAGCCTTGCCCACGATTTCAGACACCGAGCGGTGGCCGCCCTCGGCGAGAAGCGCGTCCAGCTCGCGATCGATTCGGCCCAGCGCGCCAGCGCCTTCCTTCATCAGCGCCGATCCCACCTGCACCGCCTTCGCGCCCGTCAAATGCGCAATGTACGCGTCGCGGCCCGTGTTGATTCCGCCGACCGCGACCACGTCGAGCAAATTTTCGCTCTCTTTGAAAAACGCGTGCGCTTGCGACAGCGCGCGCGGCGGACCCGCGATTGCCCCGCTCGCGATGTCGATTGCGATCTCTTTGGGAAGATCGTTGGCGCACACCGCGATTGCGATGCGCATCGACTTGAACAGGTCCGCGATTGCGCGCGGCTCGAATGGCACGCGCGGCGGCACTTTCACCGCCAGCACGCATCCGGTCTCGCCGCGAACTCTGCCGAGCAGGGATTTCAGGCGCTCGAACGACGCGAACGGCGCCACCGACTTCGCGACGTACTCGTCGGCCAGGTTCAGCTCGACGATGTTGGCGCCGGCGCGATCGAGCATGCTCGCAACCTCGACGAATTCATCTTCGCTGGCGCCGACCACGCTGCCGACAACTTTCTTGTTACGAGCAGTGAGCTCGCTGGCAATTGACTGAAAAAACTCGACGCCGCGATTCTTCAGGTTCTCTGGCAACTCGAGCCCGGCGCGATTGCACGACTTGAAGACCACGGCGCCGCTGTGCACCGCGCATAGCTCGTAGATCTCGCCGCGTTCCGCCGAGCGCGCGCCCGCCGCGTTCATCACGGACGACGCCAGCTCGACGCCGCCCAGCCGAATCGATGTCCGTTCCATCCCCTACTTCCTACTGTGCGCGATTGCCCGGCCGCAAGCGGCGGCGTTGTCAGACGAATCGGCGACCGATAACCTCGCCACGATGACAAGCACTCCCATCCTGATCGCCGGCGCCGGCGCGATCGGCTCGATTGTCGGCGGGATGCTGCATGACGCCGGGCACGACGTCACGCTGCTCGGCCGGCGAACGCATCTGGACGCGATTGCGCGCGGTGGTCTCAAAATTTCGGGACTGTTTGGTGAGCGGACAGTCGCGGGCATGACGCTGGCCGACGATCCCGCCCAGCTTAACGGGCAGTTCGGTTTGATCCTCTGCGCGGTCAAGAGTTACGACACCGAATTGATGGCGGCGGCGCTGTCGGATCGTTTGACGGACGATGGCGTGATTGTCTCGATGCAAAATGGCCTCGGCAATATCGAAATGTTGATCGAAACCTTCGGACGGCGGCGCGTCTTGGGGGCGCGCGTGATCTTCGGCGCCGAGATGCCGTCGCCCGGGAGCGCGCGCGTGACCGCTTTTGCCGAGCCGCCGGTCGCAATCGGACCCGCGCCCGCGCTCCATCGCGAAGACTCGCCGGCCCTTGCCGCGCGCGCCCGCGCGATCGCTGCGATGCTCGACGCGGCCGGCGTTCCCACAGTCAGCGTCGACGATATCATGCCCGTACTGTGGGCCAAGATTCTGTACAACGTGGCACTGAACCCGCTCGGCGCAATTTTGCAGCAGCCCTACGGAGCGCTCGCGGCCGATCCGGACCTGAGGGCGATCATGGATCGCGCGATTGAGGAAGCATTCGCGGTCGCGCGCGCGCTCGGCGTCGCGCTGTCCTTTTCAAGCGCGGAAGAATATCGAAAAGTCTTTTACGAACAGTTGATTCCGCCGACAGTCAGTCATCGGCCGACGATGCTGCACGACCTTCACGTCCGCGGGCGCACCGATATCGGCGCGCTGAACGGAAAGATCGTCGAGCTTGCCGATCGCCTCGGCCTCGACGCGGAGACGAACCGGATGCTCACTCGACTGGTCCGAGCTGCGGAACGTGTGACTAAGAGGACTAAAAAAAGGGAGAACGGATGAAGGGCGCAAGGATACGCCGCGCGAGCATGGACGCGATCGTCGCGCAGGCTGAGCGCGAGTTCCCCTTCGAGTGCTGCGGGTTCATCATCGGCGACGGCATGGTGGAAGAAGTTCGCCCGATTGCCAACATCCAGAACCGAATGCACGCGAAAGACCCGGCGGCGTTCCCGCGCGACGCGCGCACGGCGTTCCTGATGGAGCCGAAGGAGCATCTGGCGGTGATGAACGAAGTCGATCGCCGCAAGCTCGCAATCCGAGTGGTCTACCATTCGCATCCCGATCACGACGCGTACTTTTCCGCGACCGACCGCGCGCAGGCGTGCTCATTCGATCCGTCGGAGCCGGACTATCCCGACACCGTATACATCGTGATGTCGGTCTGCGCCGGCAAGTTCGTGCGCGCGGCAGCCTTCGCCTGGGATTCCGAGAAGAAGGAGTTCGCCGAGACGCCGCTGACTATCAGTTGATACGTCGCGGGGATTGATTTCAGATCGGAAACGTTGTTCTAAACCGAAAAATTTGCTGATTGGCGAATTTTGTTGACATATGCATTTCTCCTCGATCTCTTCCGCCCCGTGGGTGCGTGTGATTGAGGGATCGCAATAGCGGAGCGATTGGATCGAAGGATCGCAGCGAGTGAGTTGGCGGCGCATGATGAGATCGGATGGGTTGGATTGGTTTGATTCGAGGTCAGTGCGGCAGGCGGGAGCGGTGGGAGAGTTCATGGTTTGTATTATGGCAGATGCTGATGACAACGGTTGTCGGTTTGAGAAAGGCGACGCATTCGATCTTGCTTTCGTCGACTATCGCTGAAGAGGTTTTGGAGATTATTGCGATGAAGAATCCTGCGCATGTCGGCGGCTTGATCCGGCGCGAGGTGATCGAGCCGCTCGGATTGACAGTGACAGAAGCCGCGAAGGTTCTCGGTGTCGGGCGGCAGGCGCTTTCGAGCCGGCTGAATGGGAAAGCCGCGCTCACGAGCGAGATGGGCTTGAGGGTCGAGAAGGCATTCGGGCCGAAGATGGAACATTTGATGCGAATGCAGCTTGCATTCGATCTGGCTCAGGCGCGCAAAGCTGAGCGCGGGATCCGCGTAAAGCGATACGTCGCGAAGAGACACGGCATCGTCCGGGATGGTCCAAACGAGAAGGCGCGCAGCGCATTCACAGCGTAGTTATAGGAGCCAACTGCAGTATGACGCTCCGAAAGCGAGACACTTAGAGACGCAAGGTCCGTATCATCCGCACGAATGCGCGATGATATCTACGTAACCACTTCGGCTATCTGGCGCGCGTAGCGTGGGTCACGGCGAGATGTCGCGCAGCAAGGCTCCAACCAGCGGTAGATAAATCCGACAACTACTAGCTAGCAGGAAACACTGCTTTAGGTCCAAACATGCTTGACCTAAGGATGCCAAAGTGAGAATACCCCGCCTTAAAACGAGGAGGAGGACTCTCATGATCAACGTCGTAACAGGTCGAGAACGAACTGTCCGGTCATCGGGGAAACCGCGACACAACTATCCGAAGGCGAGAGCAGCTGCCTTAAGCGCCGCAGTCATGATTGCGATCTGGTTCACGCCGCGGCCCGCTGCGGCACAGGTAATCCAGGCTTGCGTTAATAACAAGACGGGGGCGCTGAGGATCTCCAACACCTGCAAAAAAACTGAGCACTCTCTTACGTTCAACCAAGCCGGACCAGCAGGGCCGACCGGCCCAGCAGGTGCCATGGGCGCAGCCGGACCGGCAGGTCCTACGGGGCCTGCGGGACAACTCGGTTCGGTGGCCAACGTGCAGCAGCTTAATCTCGTCAACGGCAGCAACACCGTCCTAGCGTCGCTCGGAACCACGAGTGACGGCAACGTCCTGACCTTCTTCGATTCTTCAGGAAAGAAAACCATGACGCTTGGAAACAGCGCCGACGGAACCGACACCGGATTGGCTACGTGGGATGGAAACAGTATCTATCCGGGCACAGGGATAGCTCGGACCTTCTTCGGCGAATCTAATGCCTCCAACCCTTCCGGCGGCGGGTTTGGTTTCGCTGTCGCGGATACTGCGGGCCATTTCAGGTTGATCGCGGTCACGAACCCAGCACTTACGCAAAGCTATATCGAGACGCTCGATCCCAACGGCAGCATCGCCGGTATCGTTGACGATGACAAAACCTTCCACGATCAGGGTTTTTTTGCCAACGATCTGAACGGAAAGACTCGCGTTTTTACCGGAAATTCGCTGGACGGTACGACTTTTAATGACGTCGAAGTGTTCGACCCCAATGGCAGTGTTTCTGGCGTCGGTGACCTTGTCTCCGAGAATACACAGGGTTTCTTCGCCATCGATCTCAACGGAAAGAGTCGCGTTTTTGCTGGAAACTCGCTGGATGGGACGACTTTTGAGCAGTTCTCTTTCAGTGATTCCAAAGGTAACTTCGCCGGGCTCCTCGGATTCAATGCGTCAGTTCCAGGGTCCGTATCTCTTGGTTCGTCGCTACTTTTGGCAGATCCGAGCGGCACTTTTTTTGCGGGTGAGAATCTCGACGGGGCTGGAGTCAATTGGACATTGCTCGACACCAACAGCACGGTCAGGGGGTTTGGTAACTTCGACGGGTCGAACGAAGACATTGAATTGTTTAACCCGTCAGGGACTGAAATAGCCCATCTGCCTTGATGCGGTCGAGCTTGACGCTGGCTAGCTGACCAGTGAGCCCGACGTTAGCCGTCCGGCGCGGCATCACATCCGCGCCGGACGGCCTCCTACTCTGCACATAGCCCGCCCAACGACTTTCTAGTCCTATAACTCAGGGTGAGGGTCGTCCGAAGAAAAGTGTCTCTAGGGTGTCTCAGCCGAGTAAACACGAGCGGATGCAGGGGCTCCCTGTTTCGAGCCACCCCGCTATTTCCGATCCGATATGATGCGAGCCGCTGCCGTTCGATACCCCTAACCACCTTAGCAATCTGGTGCCCTAGTCTGCTCGTTCTTTTGGTTTCGTGAGGATGCGACCGTGCCAGCGCGTGTAATTACAGTCCCAACGCCCGCGATTGCCTTCAGGACGGAGGCAGAATCTTGAATCGCGCGCGAAAGAATTGCGCGCTGTACAATGTCCCTCACCTTCGATCCTCTCCCTGATGGGAGAGGGGAAGAAGGCATCGCGCTCTTTTTCGCAAAGGTGCTCTTGTGGGAGATGGAGAAGAAGGAGCCCGGATTCTTCGCTTCGCTCTAGAATGACAAACGCTATGCGCAGAAAGCGTCAGTGTTCTGAAGTGAATTGTTCTTCTTTGGCTGCCATTTCTAGGGATAGGCCTCTTGTTTCGTCTATCATTTTGCCGAATAGGATTGCGGCTGGGATTCCTACTATTGATAGGGCGCCTACTACTATTGATAGGCCGCCCATTTTGTTCGCCAGGATTGCTGTTGCGGCGTTGGAAATTACGGCGCCTATGGCGCTTACCAGGGCGAACCAGCCTATCATCGTGCCGCGCAGCGGGGTGGGGAATAGTTCGGTTGCCGCTACGTTGCTTGCGACGGTGCCGCCGTTGTCGCATACGTTGAACCAGAAGAATCCTGCCGACAGCCACATCAGGGGCCACGCGAAATGCGTCGGCGGTCCCCAGAAGTACCATAGGTGTCCGGCGGTGATTGCGATTCCGAAGGCGACCACGGTCGGCACCCGGCCGAATCGCTCGGCGGTCCATGCGCCGAGCGGAAAGCCCAACAATCCGAGTCCGCCGGCGACTATGGTCATCGTGCTGGTCCCGGCGGCTGACATCCCGACCACCGAGACAGCGTGATAGTAGCCGAACGCGTTCGCGCCGGTGGTCGAGATTGCGGCGGCGAGCGCGCATACGATCATCGTGATCGAGCGTTTGCGGTAGAGCGGCTGGAAGACGTCGTAGAAACGCGTCCTGGCTGTGATTCCCGACGCGTCCGAAACTGCCCATCGCCCGCTCTCGGGCAGCAGGCGCGCCATCGCCGGCAGCATCGCAGTGCCCGCCGCGGAAATCACGAACATCCATCGCCAGGATAATCCGTAGGCCACGAAGATTGGCATCAGGAATACGCAGACTCCGGCGCCCATCGCGCTCGCCAGCCCGCCGAAGCTTTGGCCGCGCGCGCGGCGTGCGATCGGCAGCTCCTCGGACAGCATCACGACGCATCCGGAGCCGGCGGCGCCGACGACCGCGTAGAGTCCGATCTGAAATATCGTGAACCAGAACAGTGTGGTCGAGATTGCCGTGCCGATGCTGCAAATGGGAATCGCGGCCATGCACCACAGGATCATGCGGCGGCGTCCGTAGCGATCGATCATGCGCGACAGGGCGAGCGCGCCCAGCGCGGACAGCGAGATCCATGCGAACAGGCGCGCGATGCCGGCGCCGTCGAGGTGGAAGCTGGTGCCGATCCACGGCGCCGCGACCGAGACGATTGCGACGGAATAACCCTGGTAGAAGAGCATCGCGACCAGTGCGAGAACGGTCACGCGCTCGCGTCCGGCGGATTCGGCGGCGGCGGCAGCTAGCTGCTCGTCGCTTGGAGTCGCTTTCGTTCTTGTTGTTGGTGCGGGATCGCTCACAAAATAAAATTGCGGAGCCTAGTGTCGTGTCCCATAAATAAATTGAAGAACAAAACCCTAACCCCTAGCCCCTTCCCCATAAAGAATGGGGAAGGGGAACAGAAAAATCCTCTGGTGAATGTCGCTGTCCTATCCCCCTAGCCCCCTTTCCGGGGCGGGAAAGGGGGAACCGGAGCAGACTATCCCCCCAAACCCCTTTCGGGCCGGAAAGGGGGAACCGGACCAGAGAGTCCCTTCGCTGGTCGTACGAGAATGAACCAGAACTTTTTCAAGATATTTACAGGACACAACACTAGCAGGCTGTTGAAAAAGAAATTTTCAACGCCTGCTCCCTCTCTCTTGTCGCCCCTAACGAAGACCTTTGCATGACCTTGGCTATGGTGCTCGGGGATAACCGGAATCTTCTATCGCGCAAATAGCGCTGCAATCGGACCCTCACCTTCGATCCTCTCCCCAACATCAGTTCGCTCGAATTCGAGACTCCACTACGCGCCTGCGACCAGCTCGAAGACGGGAGTGCGCGACGCGGTGGCGCGAAACGCGTCGGCGGGCGAGCCGGCGGGCACGTCGAAGAAACGCTGAACCTGGGAGGCGAAGCGATTGACGAACGCCTTGATGACTTCGGGCTTGTCGGCGTCGGCAAGCTCGCGCACCATCAAAGGCTCGGCGCGGGAGCCGCGTCGCAGCACGATGTGGCCGGCGGCGCGCGCGTTGCGGGCCCATGCGGTCTCGCCTCGCGCGGCCACCAGCCATCGGCGGCCCTGGAAGTCGAGCACGTTGACGGGAGTGGTGAAGGTCTTGCCGGATTTCCGGCCGCGGACCTCGAGCAATCTCATGTATCCGGGCGTGAATCCGAGTTTGAGCGCACGGCCCATCAGGCGGTTGAAGAAACGATCGAGGGCGCTTTCCTTCTGAAAAGTCTCGGGCATATCGGTGAGCATATATAAGGAGGCGGCGGGTCGAAACCGCGGAGAGGGAACGGGGAACTTAATCTAATGTGAAACCCCTCCTGGGTTTCATTTTTTACGGCTTCCTTGGGCAGGGGTGACCCCTGCACCCAGTACTCGGAGAAGATGCGGGACTTCGTCCCTGTTAGAACTTTTTTTTGTGTCATTCTAGAGCGAAGCGAATCTTTGCCTCTCCCGTTGTGGGGAGAGGCCGACGCGCGTCCGCGCGCGGCGGGAGAGGGACCAAATTTTCCGGATTCCGGTCCTTGACAAAATGAACGTTCATTCAGTAGATTGAGGTTTCTGATGCCGCGTGTTGCTGAAGCTATCCGTACTTCTGCGCCTGACGAGAAGCTCGTCAAAGCGCGGCGGCGGCAGATTTTTCTGGCTGCTTGCCGGGTGCTGGCGCGTAAGTCGTTCCATGAAGCGTCGGTGAAGGAGCTTGCGCTCGAGGCCGGGCTCGCGGCGGGTTCGATCTATCTCTATCTCGACAGCAAGGACGAGATTATTCCGCTGATTGCCGAGTCGATGGTCGCGGAGTTCGTCGAGATGCTGCCCGCGATTCGCGAGCGCACCGTCGGCGACCCGCGCCGCGAGTTGATCGACGTGATGCGCGCGATCCTCGACGTTATCGATCGTTATCGCGAGGCCTTCAACGTGCTGCATCATGAGGCGCGCTACTTTGAACGCCGCCCGCAGTATCGCACGGCGATGAAGAAGATTGGCAGCGACTACCTGGGCGCGGTGGCCGAGATTTTGGAGCGCGGCCGGCGCCTCGGCGTGATTCATTTCGAGGATGCGCGCAGCGCCGTCCATGCGATTCACATGCTGTGCGCGGGATGGGCGATGGGCGCCAACAATCTGAAGGGGACCGACAAGGAAACTTACTGGCGCGAGATTGCGGCGATCGTCGAAGGACGTTTTTTCGCATCCGGCAACGGAGCGAGCGCCGCAGCCGCGATTCGCTGACGCGGCAGGTTATACGGGGTTACAATCGAGGAGTTTTTTTGCGATGGCACTTTACGACAGGCGAACTCTCGAGGGCGTTTACAGCGTCCGCCAGAGCGTCGTTTACATCCAGAATTATCGCTACGCAGAAGAGCGCATGATGCGCATGATGGCGGGCTGGATCGCGCTTACGCCGGAGCTGGCGGTCAAGCTCGAGATGGCCAAACAGGTCTACGAGGACGCGCTGCATACCGACGCGCTCGGCAAGCGACTGCCCGAACTTCGCGCGCAGCCGCAGATTTCCAAGCCGCCCAACGAGGCGTTCGTCACGTTCATGAACGCGCTCGAGGACAAGGAAGAGTGGGAGGACACGATCGAGCGGCTGGTCGGAATCTACCGCGTGCTCAAGCCGCACCTGATTTCGCATTACAGCTCGCACGTGTCCGCGATGAATCCCGTTTACGAGCCGCCGACGCTGCGAATTCTGCAGCGGCTGGTCGAAGAAGAAAAGGACACGTCGAGCGCGGCAGCGTGCTGCTCGACGAGCTGCTCGACTCGAAGGAAAAACATCTGCGCGCCGCGAATTGGCAATCGCATCTCGAAGGATTGCTCGGCGCGTCGGGCGGAGTTACGGGCTTTGAATCGGATGAACCGGCACCGCGCAGAAAAGTCGGGCGTAGCTGAGCAATATGAAGAAACTGGACGATATCACTGACCTGCGCGAGGCGATCGCGACGCATGCGGCGGCGCTCGCGGCGGGAGATAGCGCGAAGGCCGAAGCGTTCGCGCTGCCGGGTGCGCTCGAGACGTGTCGGGATGCGGCGGAGGAGATTGCGCGAATTCCGCAGCCGGTGAAGGTCGAGACGCTCGCGCTGGCGAAGGTCGGCTTCCAGTACATCTCGAAACTTCGATTCACCAACGGCGGTGCGATGCGGCGCGTGCTCTATCGATGGCGCAAAGAAGGCGACGGCACGTGGCGGATCGTCAGCGTCGAGGATACGACCGGCAAGCGCTCGTCGTGGAGCGACATTCCGAATCTTGCGGCTGCGATCGAGCAGGCGCGCGCGGGGAACGGCAATGCCTGACTTGGGAGAACGCGGCAACGTGATGGGCCCGCAGCCGATAGCGCCGGTGGTACAGCCACCGGCCGAGATGCTGGCGGCGGCGGAGCGTCTGCTGGATGCGCTGATGCGCGGCGACCTCGCGAGCGTCGAGGCGATGACCGCGGCGCAGGAGCTTGAGAATATGCGGCGCATCGCGAGCGAAGTTCCGGCGGCCAAGTATGATACGTTTGAGATTATTGGACGCGGACGTATCTCGCGTCATTATTTTTTGAAAGCGCGACTCACCGGGACCAATGTCGAGCCGTTCAAGATTCAGTTTCGGCTCGGCGAGACCGACGGCAAGTGGACTGTTCGCGAAGCGTTGAACCTGACCGGACGCCGCTCAGCGTGGACGCGGTAACAGGCAGACAGGTCAGAATAGTAATAATGGGAGACTAAAAAAATGCAACGAATGATTCCCGTCGACAAGCTGGCGCGTCCCGAGGACCATATATTGCTGCCCGCCAATCGGACGCGAAACGCGCGTGCCGAACAGGGATTGTCGCCCGGCAACGCGATGCCCTACGAGGATGATTTCCTGAAGTCGCGCATGCACGGGATTTGCGGCGGCGAATTCCAGGCGATGGAAGCGGCCGGCCGCACGCTCTACGATTTTCCCGACGCGCCGTGGGAGTTCCAGCTCGACATGGCGCGCCAGGTGTGGGACGAATCGCGGCACGCCGAGATCTACATGAAGCTGCTCGAGTACGTCGGCTCCTACTACGGCGAATTTCCCGAGGGCGAGGTGCTGTGGTCGTGCACGCAGGCGGAGGATCCCGCGGCGCGCGTGGCGGGAATCAATCGCGGACTCGAGGGACTGGCGTGCGACGTCTTCGAGCAACTCATTCGCATCGCGCAGAAGATGGGCGACTCGATTATCGAACGATCGGTAGATTACGTGCTCGCCGACGAGATCACGCACGTCCGGATGGGCTCGCAGTGGATGCGCAAGCTGACGGAAGGCGACCCCGAGCGTTTCAAGCGAGCCCAGACGTTCCAGGACAGTATCGACGAGCTGTTCAACTTTGGCCCCGGGCGCAAGCGGGTCGAAGACGTCGATCATATCAAGCAGCGTATCAACGAAAAGGAAATCGAAATCGACTCGGGCCTGACGATCGCGCGCGAGGCGCGGCTGCTGGCCGGCTTCACCGAAGAAGAGATCGATCGGCTGGTCAAAGGCTTCGGCAAAAGCTCGGCCTACTAACTAAACGCTCGAAACAATTCACTAAAACAAATGGAAAAATGTATCCCCGTTGACCGTCTGGCCCGTCCCGACAATTGGGTAGTGCTGCGCAGCCGCCAGGTCCGCGAAATTCGCGAAGAGCAGGGTCTCGACGCCGGCCGTCCGATGCCGTTCGACGAAGAGACGCTGCGCGCGCGGCTGCACGGAATCTACACGGGCGAGTTGCAGGCGATGGAGGCGGCGGGCCGCACGCTGTTCGATTTTCCCGACGCGCCGTGGGAGTTCCAGCTCGACATGGCGCGGCAGGTCTGGGACGAAGCGCGTCACAGCGAAATTTTCCAGCGCCTCGTCGAGTACATGGGCGGTCATCCTGGCGATTACGTCGAGACCGAGATTTTGTGGCGATGCACGCAGGCGATGGATCCGGCGGCGCGCGTCGCGGGTATCAATCGCGGACTCGAGGGACTGGCGTGCGACGTTTTCGATCAGCTGATTCGCATCGCGCAGCGCAACGGCGACGAAGTGATCGAGCGTTCGGTCGACTACGTGCTGGCCGACGAGATCACGCACGTGCGGATGGGCTCCAAGTGGATGCGCAAGCTGACCGAGGGCGATCCCGAGCGGCTGGCCAAGGCGCAGGCGTTCCAGGACATGGTCGACGAGGTCTTCAATTTTCGCGGCGGGCGGCGCGCGCAGGAAGATATCGAGAACGATGACGGGCAGGTGGTCGCGATCGCGAAAGAGGCGCGCATGCTGGCGGGATTCACCGAGGAGGAAATCCAGCGACTGATCGACTCGGCGCGCAAGAGCGCCGCGTACTGACCGGCCGAAATCGCAAGCGGTACTCGTTCGTCGCGAGTCAAGCGGTCCGATAGCGTCTCGTGCCTGCTCGGCGAGGGTAAAGAATTGCTTATAGTTCTGCCCTTGCATATTCTGATCTGCTAATCTACATATTACGAACTCATTTCAATCGGATTGCATTCTGCACCTCCGGTTGAGTAGGAGTTACGTCTCGCGAAGACCGATGTGGAGCGCATGAAGTGACGCCCGATCGCAACGACAACGCAAACAGTTTGCCGACTGGCAGCAGCGCGCTGCGCGATTGGATCAAAGAAGTCGCCGCGCTCACCAAGCCCGACTCGATAGTTTGGTGCGACGGTTCGGAAGCCGAGAAAAATCGGCTCACCAAACAGGCAGTCGCCGAGGGAATACTCATCGAGCTGAACCAGGAGAAGCGGCCGGGCTGCTACCTGCATCGCTCGAATCCCAACGACGTCGCGCGCACCGAACAACTGACTTTCGTCTGCACGCCGAACAAAATCGACGCCGGCCCCACCAACAACTGGTCCGAGCCCGCCGAGACTTACGCCAAGCTGCGCGGATGGCTGGACGGCTCGATGCGCGGACGCACGATGTACGTGGTGCCGTACGTGATGGGCCCGCTCGGGTCGTCGTTGTCGAAGGTCGGAGTCGAGATCACCGACAGCATCTACGTCGTGCTCAACATGCGAATCATGACGCGGATGGGCGCCGCGGCGCTCGATCAACTTGGTGACTCCGACGATTTCAATCGCGGAATTCATTGCACGCTCGATTTGAATCCGGAGCGGCGACTGATTTGCCATTTTCCGCAGGACAATACGATCATCTCGGTCGGCAGCGGCTACGGCGGCAACGCGCTGCTCAGCAAGAAATGTTTCGCGCTTCGAATCGCCAGCGTGCTCGGCCGCGACGAAGGCTGGCTCGCCGAGCACATGCTGATCCTCGGCCTGCAGAGTCCTGACGGCGAGACGACATATATCGCGGCCGCGTTTCCGAGCGCATGCGGCAAGACCAACCTCGCGATGCTCACGCCGCCGGCGGAGTTCAAGGGCTGGAAGGTCTTCACGGTCGGCGACGATATCTCGTGGATGCGCGTCGGTGCCGACGGCGGCTTGTGGGCGGTCAATCCCGAGAACGGATACTTCGGAGTCGCGCCCGGCACCAGCGCGAAATCGAATCTGAACGCGATGAAGATGGTCCAGCACGATACGATCTTCACCAACGTCGCGATGACTCCCGACGGCGACGTGTGGTGGGAAGGAATGGACGTGCCGCCGCCCGACGGCCTGCTCGATTGGCAGGGACGCCCGTGGAAAAAGGGCTCGACCGAGAAGGCCGCGCATCCCAACAGCCGCTTCACGACTCCGATGCGCAACAATCCGGCATGGTCGCCGCAAGCCGACGATCCGCGCGGCGTGCCGATTTCCGCGATCATCTTCGGCGGTCGCCGCGCCTCGACGGTGCCGCTGGTGCTTGAGTCGATGGACTGGACGCACGGCGTTTTCATGGGCGCCACGATGGGCTCCGAGACCACGGCAGCGGCTTCAGGAGCGGTGGGAGTCTTGCGGCGCGATCCGATGGCGATGCTGCCGTTCTGCGGCTACAACATCGGCGATTACTTCAATCACTGGCTCAAGATGCGCGGTGCAATCAAGAAGCCGCCGCGCCTGTTCATGGTGAACTGGTTTCGCAAGGGGTCAGAAGGCAATTTCATCTGGCCCGGCTACGGCGAAAACCTGCGCGTGCTCAAGTGGATGCTCGATCGAATCCACGGACGCGCCGGCGGCCGCGAAACGCCGGTTGGGATCGTTCCCAATGAAGCCGATCTCGATTTCAAGGGACTCGATCTTCCCATAAGCGCTGCGCGAGACGCGCTCGCCGTAAATCCCGCGGAATGGAAAGCGGAGCTCGAATCTGCAGCCGAGTTCTTCGAAAAGATCGGTCCGACGATGCCGATGGAATTGAAAGATCGCCGCCAGGCGATCCTCAAATCACTCAGCACCGAGGCTCCAGCACCGCGAGTCGCCGCCGGCCGGTAGCGGCGATCGATATTCTTTCCCCTCTCCCAGAAAGGGAGAGGATCGAAGGTGAGGGCCTTTATTCCGCGCGCGATTCCTTTCGCGCGCGGAATAAGATTCTGCTTCTCTCTTCATCTCACCGAGGCGTCCGGATCATGCTCGATCGCAGCGAACTCCGCATTCTTTCTTACGCTACCCGACCCGATGTGCTAACATCCTGTCACGTTCATCTATCCTCAGCTTCACCGTTCCGATCCGAAATCAAACCTCATTCCCGCCGGCGGGACCTCCGTCTGCGAAAAAACAATCTTGACGGAACGAAACTACCCTTGGTGGTCCAGCCGACGCCGAACTACAACATATGGTATGGATGACTTCCCCTCTTCTGCTCATGACAAGACAGCGCCGGAGCCTTTTCACACCCCGGCGCCGTACCTTCTCACCGAATCGCTCGCGCTAGTCGAGATGCTTGCGCAGGAAGGTCGGGATGTCGAGCTTGTCGTCGCCGTCGAGCAGCGAGTTCGGCTCGAGCTTCTCTCCTTCCGCGAGGCCACCGTCTTCGCCGCGGCGCCTGAACGCCGGGATGTCGAGCGTGCTGTCGTCGACGACCAGGCCCATCCTGCGAATCGGCTTGTTGCCCGGGAACATCCTGACCTGGCCCGCCTGCGCGGGCGGCGGCGCCGGCTGCTTGACCTCCATCGGATCGACGGGCCGCGTCGAGGCCGCCGCGATCGGCGCGGTGACCGGAGCGCCCGACGGCGAATAGCGAGAACTTCTGTCGAGGTCGCCGAACCCCGTCGCGATAACGGTGACGCGAATCTCGTCCGACATCGCGTCGTCGATCACCGCGCCGAAAATGATGTTCGCGTCCTCGTGCGCCTCTTCCTGGATCAGGCTGGCCGCCTCGTTGACTTCGTAGAGCGCCATGTCCGAGCCGCCGGTCACGTTGATCAGCAGGCCGCGCGCGCCTTTGATCGAAACGTCCTCGAGCAGCGGGCTCGAAATAGCGCGCTGCGCCGCCTCGACCGCGCGATTTTCGCCCGACGCCGTCGCCGCGCCCATCATCGCCATGCCCATCTCGGCCATGATCGATCGCACGTCCGCAAAATCCAGGTTGATCAGCCCATGAACCGTCACCAGTTCGGAAATTCCACGCACCGCCTGCAGCAGCACGTCGTCGGCCTTCTGGAACGATTCCTTCAGCGACGTGTTTTTGCTCGCGACCGAGAGCAGGCGCTGATTGGGAATCGTGATGAGCGTGTCGACGGCGTTCTTCAACTCGCGGAGTCCTTCTTCCGCCTGTGCCATGCGGCGGCGCCCCTCGAACTGGAACGGCTTGGTCACGACGCCGACGGTCAGCGCTCCGAGCTCGCGCGCGATGCGCGCAATCACTGGCGCAGAGCCGGTTCCGGTGCCGCCGCCCATGCCGGCGGTCACGAATACCATCTCGGCTTCCGACAGGATTTCGCGAATCCGCTCCTCGTCTTCGAGCGCGGCCTTGCGCCCGATTTCCGGATTGCCGCCGGTGCCGCGTCCGCGCGTGATCTCGGGGCCAATCTGAACGCGCAGCGGCGCGTGGTTATTCTGCAGCGCCTGAATGTCAGTATTCACGGCGATGAAATCGACGTTGCGCAGTCCCACGTTGATCATGTGGTTGACCGCGTTGCCGCCGCATCCACCTGCGCCGATTACCTTGATCCTCGCGCCCGGGTCGGGATTACTCACCAACTCAATCATCACAGGTCCTCCTCCACCACCTACCGGCAAAATTTGTTGCCAATTAATTTCTTGTTTCGATCACTTTTCAAAAGAAGTCTCTCACCCAATCGCCAAGCCGCGAACGCAGGCGTCCCAGCCGGCCCGCTTTTCCGACGCCATTGCCATTTCCACCCGCCGCGCTCTGATGCAGCAGCAAGCCCGCCGCCGTCGTGTACATCGGCTTCATCAATTCTTCCGGCAGCCCCTTCAGGTTGATCGGAAGTCCGCGCCGGACCGGCACGCCGAAGATGCGCTCGGCAAGTTCCTGCGTGCCCTCGAGCAGCGAGGTTCCTCCGACCAGCACGATACCCGAGGCCAGGCCGTCCGAGACGCCGGAGCGCAGCAACTCGCGCTGCACCATCGTGAAAATCTCTTCCATGCGCGGCTCGATTATTTCGCCGAGCAGGCGGCGCGCGATGACTCGCGGCTCGCGCCCGCCGACTCCGGGCACCTGCACCATCTCGTCGCGGCGCACGACCTGGTTGGTCGCCACGCCGAACGTGACCTTGAGCCGCTCCGCCTCGGAAATAGGAGTGCGCAATCCCGCCGCGATATCGCTGGTAAGATGATTCCCGCCAATCGGCAGCACCGCGGTATGCATCACGGCGCCACCGTGAAACACGATGATGTCGGTGGTGCCGCCGCCAACGTCGATGAGCGCGACTCCAAGCTCGCGTTCCTCCGGAAACAGCGCCGCGTCCGCCGACGCCAGCGGCTGGAAGACCATTTCGGACGGCGTCACGCCCGCGCGCTCACAGCACTTGGTGAGATTCTGGCCGTAGCTCTGCGCCGCGGTGATGATATGGATGCGCGCCTCGAGCCGCACTCCCGCCATCCCGTATGGCTCGCGGACGCCCTCCTGCTCATCGACGGCGAACTGCTGCGGAAGGATGTGCAGCACCTGCCGATCGAGCGGGATTGCGACCGCGCGGGCGGCGTCGATCACTCGATCGACGTCGCGCGAACTGACTTCACCGCCGCGCACCGCGACGATCCCGTGACTGTTGAGGCCCTTGATATGTGGTCCCGCGACGCCAATCACGGCCGAGCCGACGCGCACGCCGGAAGTTTTCTCGGCTTCCTCGACGGCGGATTTGATCGCGTCGACGGTCGCCTCGATATTCACCACGACGCCCTTGCGCAACCCCGTGCATGGCGCGATTCCGAACCCGAGCGTCGCCAACTGGCCGTCGGCCAGCGACTCACCGACGATCGCGCAGACTTTGCTGGTGCCGACGTCCAGACCGGTGAGCAGATTTCTCATCGCGTCACCGGCTCCTCGCCCGGCTGGAGCAAAACTTTTTGAATACCGCTCTTACGCTTCGAATGGTTCCGCTCGGTCGCATGCAGGCGCACTACCGCGAGCCCGGGCGTCGTCAGATCGAGCGCCGCGATCAGGTTCTCGCGCCCCTGCCATTGCTCGCGCACTTTGATTGCGCGCTGAATTTCCGGAGTCGCGCGATCGAGATCGATCACCACCTCGGTCTGCTCGCGTTCCAGGAACAGCGACGCCGTGCCGTCATCGCCGACGCGCATCTCCGAAATGATTTCCGACAATTGCGCTTCCGCGCGCACCAGCTCCGCCGCGTAATCGACCATCTGGGTTCCGCGCGCGCTGTCGAGCGCGGCGCCGCTCAGCACCGGCAAATCGCCCTGCACCCCGGGCGAGACCGGCCCGCGCAGCTCGCCGCCGCTGAATAGTTCGTAGAAGCCGTCGCGCCGTTCGACGATCGCGATTGCGCCGTCACGCATGTCGCCCGCCGAAATCTCCGCGGCCCCAGGTCTGTGAAGGTCGCGACGATAAATTCCCGCGCGTCCCGCCCACTCGACCAGCACGGCGGAATAGCTCGCGGCGGTCGCGCGCGCGGGCGCGAGCGAAACCATGATTTGATCGCGATAGGAGCTGAGAGTCGCAGACGCTCTGAGCGTGACTGCGCGGCCGGTCGTGCTGAATCCGGTCATCACGCCCAGCGCAAAAAAGGCGCACACGACCAGCCCGCCCAACCGCGAGCTCCATCCTGCCACCGCCTTATTTCCAGCTCTCCGAGCCGCCACCCCGCCACCTCAACCGCGCGTTACCAGTCGCCGACCAGCCTAACCTCCGGTTCAAGCCAGACGCCGCTTTGCTCTTTCACCTTGTTGCGCGCCATGTCGATCAGCGCGCGCACTTCCGCGGCCTGTGCGCCGCCAAGATTCACTATAAAATTTGCATGCTGATCCGAAAAAGCCGCGCCGCCGAGCCGCGTGCCCTTCAGACCCGCTCCTTCGAGCAGCTTGCCCGCGAAATTTCCGGGCGGATTTTTGAAGATCGAGCCTGCATTCGGCACGCCGCGCGGCTGTCGCGCCGCACGCTTGGCCTTCAGCTCGGCGACTCGCGCCATCAACCGCGCGCGATCGCCGCGAGCGAGCTCGAAATCGACGCGCGTGATAATGAAGTGCTGCGGCAACTCGGTGCGCCGGTAGGCAAACTTGACGTCGTCCCTGGTCAGCGCGAGCGCCTCGCCAGCTTCGGTGACGCCATGCACCAGCGTGACCACTTTGGCGATTTCGCCGCCGAACGCACCCGCGTTCATCACCAATCCGCCGCCGACCGTGCCGGGAATACCTTCGCCGAATTCGAGCCCCTCAAGACCCCGGTCGACAACTTCCTGGACCAGGGCGCCGAATGCAGCCGCAGCGCCTGCGACGACTTTCGTGTCGTCGATTTTTATTTTTCCAAAGCCGTCGCCGAGTCGAACCACAAGCCCGCGCATCCCGCGATCGCTCACGAGCAGATTGGTTCCCGCGCCGAGGCAGAAGCACGGCACGCCCGCGCGATACGCGGCGGCTTTCGCATGCATCAGCTCGGTTTCGTCCTCGACGGCGACGAACAAGTCCGCGGGTCCTCCGATTCGAAACGAGGTCAGCTCGGCCAACGGCATCGCGGCGCGCACTCGCGCGCCGAATTTCGCGCGCAACTCGCCCTCAAGCGCCTTCATGGATTTTGACCTCGGCGCTGAGCGCGTTCAGTATTTCGCCGCCCGTCTTGTAAATGTCGCCAGCACCCAAAGTCGCGATCACGTCGCCCGAGCGAGAGCCCGCCGCAATTCGTGCCGCGGGATCCTCGTCGGCGCCAAGATAGTGAACCTCGAGATGCCCTCGCGCTCGCAGCGCCTCGTACAGACGCCGCGCCGAGACGTCGGCAATCGGCTCCTCGCCGGCCGGATAGACGTCGAACAGGTAGAGCACGTCGGCGTCATCGAATGCCGACAGGAAATCGTCGAACAAATCGCGCAGCCGCGTGTATCGATGCGGCTGAAAGACCGCTACCACGCGGCGCTTGAACGACGCGCGCACGGCCGCCAGTGTCGCGCGCACTTCGGCCGGGTGATGCGCATAGTCATCGAGCACGATTCGTCCCGCCGCTTCTCCTTTGATCTCGAAGCGCCGGCTGATTCCGCCAAACTTCGCCAGCGCAGCCGCCGCGCGCTCGAAACTGATTCCGACTTCCATCGCGACTGCGATCGCCGCGAGCGAGTTAAGCGCGACATGCACGCCTGGCGTGGGTATCGTCACTCGCCCAAGAAGGTCGCCCTTGCGAATCACCTCGAAGCGAGTCGACAGCCCGTCGATTACGATTTTCTCGGCGCGCAGATCCGCATCCGGCGCGACGCCGTACGTCACCATCGGCTTGCGAATCGACGCCATCAGCCCGCGCACGTTCACGTTGTCGATTCCGAGCACCGCCACGCCGTAGAACGGCACGCGATTGATAAAGTCCCCGAACGCGTCGCGCACCCGATCCATCGTGCCGTAATGGTCGAGATGTTCCGGGTCGATATTCGTCACCACTGCGATGGTCGGAATCAGCAGCAGAAACGACGCGTCGCTCTCGTCGGCCTCGGCCACCATGAACTCTCCGTGGCCCAGCCGCACGTTGCTACCCGTATTACGAATATTTCCGCCGACCGCGACGGTGGGATCGAGGCCCGCCTCTTCCATGATCAGCGCGATCAAGCCCGTCGTGGTGGTTTTGCCATGAGTTCCCGCGACCGCCACTCCGAGCTTCGCCATCCGCAGCAGCTCGCCGAGCATCTCGGCGCGCGCGATCACCGGAATTTTCAGTTCGCGCGCTCGCGCGACTTCAGGATTCGAAAATTTTATCGCCGACGAGATTACCACCGCGTCGATTCCGCCGTCGTCCTTCAGATGCGCCGGATGATGACCCTGGCTGATTTCCGCGCCGAGCGACGCGAGCCGCGTCACGGTAGCCGAGGGTTTCACATCGCATCCGCTGACGCGCATCCCGAGCTTCAGGCACAACTCCGCGATTCCGCTCATGCCGGCGCCGCCGATTCCGACGAAGTGCAGCCGGCGCTGGCGGGTCAGAAGACCATTTGCGTGCAGTTCACTCACGCTGCCGCTTTCTCCGCAACTTCAAAACAAATTTTGGCTATGCGCCGAGCCGCGTCCGGATGCGCCTCCTGATGAGCCCGCTCTCCCATCTCATCGAGACGCGACGGATTTCGTAGCAGCGCGCCGAGTTCGCGCGCGAGGTTCGGCGCAAGCTGCTCGCCGTCGCGAACTATTATTGCGCCGCCGCGTTTTTCAAGCACGCGCGCGTTGTGCACTTGCTGCTGATCTTTGTGGAAGGGATACGGCACGAAAATCGCCGCACGCGCGCCAAGAGCGATGTCCGTAACCGTCATCGCGCCTGAACGCGAGATAACCAAATCGGCGCGATACAGTGCGTCGGCGACGTCGTCGATAAACGGCACCACCTCCGCCGCGAAGCCAATTTCGCGGTAAGCACTCCTCACCAACTCCTCATCCGCCTCCCCAGTCTGGTGGACTACGTGCAAATTTATAACACTTTTTCCGTAGATTTTGAAAGCCCCTACAACACCAATATTCAGGCGATGCGCTCCGGACGAACCGCCTAAAACAAGGATTTGTAATTGCCGGTCCCCTCGGGGCGATCGGTCAGGCCGGTATCGGAAGCGGGTAGGATTCCCCGTCACTGCCACTTTAGAAGAACTGAAGTAACTCGCGCTGTCACTGAAGCCGACACAAATCTTTTTCGCGAATCTAGACAACGTTCGATTCACGAGACCCGGACGCGTGTTCTGCTCCATCAACACGAGCGGAGTTCGCGTCAGGATCGCCGCCGCGCCCATCGAGGCCGACGCATAACCGCCGGCGCTCACCACGATGCTCGGACGAAACCGCCTGACCAGCGACGTCGCCAGTCCAATCGCGCGAACGAATTCCACCGACGCGCGCGCGCGCTCGAGAGCGCTATGTCCGCGAATTCCATGCATGTCGAAAAGTTCGTAGCGGTACCCGCTCTTCGGCAGCCACTTCGCCTCGAGTCCCGCGCTGGTGCCTACGAACAGCACGTTGATGTCGGGACGCTCGCGAATCAGTTCCTCGCCCAGCGCGACCGCCGGAAAAAGATGCCCGCCCGTGCCGCCGCCTGCGATTATCACCTTCATCGCACCGCCGGCCGGCGTCCGAGCGCGAGTAGCGCGCCCAACGCCGCCATCGCGATGATGATCGAAGTGCCACCGTAGCTCAGGAACGGGAGCGGCAGGCCCTTCGTCGGGATCAGCCCGATCACCACCGACATGTTGATCAACGCTTGAATCGAGAGCAGCGCGGTCAAGCCCACCGCGAGCAGGCTCGCGAACGGATCGGGCTCGTCGTGCGCGATTCTCATCCCTCGAAACAGGATCACCAGGAACAGCGCGACGACCACCGCCGCCCCGATCAGGCCGAACTCCTCACCGACCACTGCGAACACAAAATCGGTGTGCGCCTCCGGCAGATAGAACATCTTCTGGCGTCCGGCGCCGAGACCGACGCCCCACTTGCCGCCTTCGCCGAGCGCGATGAACGATTGCACGAGCTGAAATCCCGCGCCGCGCGCGACCGACCACGGATCGAGGAAGGTCGTCAGCCGCTTCATGCGGTACGACTTGGCCGCCGCCTGGAATGCCAGCAGGGCGAGCGCTCCTCCACCCGCGGTCGCAAGATGCTGCCAGCGCGCGCCGGCCGCCCACAGCATCGCGAACAGGATCAGCGCGATCATCACGGTGCTGCCGAAGTCCGGCTGCTTCAAGATCAACAGCGTGATCGGTCCGACGATCAGAAATACGGCGAGCGGTCCATGCTTGAATTCGCGGATTCGATCCTGCCGCTTGCTCAGGAACTTCGCGAGGAAAAAAACCAGCGCGAATTTCACCAGCTCCGACGGTTCCGCGATCACCGGTCCCAGCCTGAGCCATCGGCGCGCGCCGCCCTTCATCAGCCCGAGACCCGGCACGTAGAGCAGCGCCAGCATCACGATCGACACGATGAACAGCGGCATCGCGATTCGGCGGAGACCCGCCAGCGAGAATTGCGAGAGCAGGATCAAAAAGAAAAAACCCACAACGATGTGCGCGAGGTGCAGCTTGAAAAAGTGGAACGCGTCGCCTTTTTTCTCGATACCGAGAAAGTACGTTGTGTTCAGCACCATCAGCAGCCCGAGCAACAACAGCGCCGCCGCCGGCAGCCACAGCCACGGGTCGGGACGCCGGTAGCTGACCGCGTCAAAGCGCCCGAACCAGCTCTTTATATACGTTCCCACGTTCCGCATAGTCCTTGAATTGATCGAAGCTCGAGCACGCCGGCGACAGCAGCACGGTGTCGCCCGGCCGCGCCGCGCGCGCCGCATGCTCGACGGCATCTTTGAGAGTCGTCACCAATTCGATCTTCGTCGCACCTTTCAGCGCCGCCGCCATCTTGTCGCGCGCGGCGCCGTTGAAAATCGCAAGCTTGACCTTCTCGCCGAGCGGCCGCCGCAGCGGCGCGTAGTCTCCGCCCTTGTCGAGACCGCCCGCGATCAGAATTATCGGCGCCGCGAGCGCGTCGATCGCTTCGACCACCGCGCCAACGTTGGTTCCCTTCGAATCGTCGATGTACGTCACGCCGCGGTTCTCGTGCACCACCTCAATCCGATGCGGCAGTCCGCGAAATGACGCGAGCGCGCGTTCGATTTCTTCAGCCTTGACGCCGAGTGTGAGCGCTGCCGCCGACGCGGCCATCGCATTGGAAATGTTGTGACGCCCTCGCAGACGAAATCCTTCGAGGCTGATTCGCCCGTGCGGCGCGTCGTCGAAATCAAAATCAAAAACAATCGCGTTAGCTTGTTCATCGAACCAAATCGACGCTCCCGACTCGCCGCGCGAGTGCCCGAAGCCGATCACGTACGAGTGCACGGTCTTCGCGAGCTTCCATACGTTGGGATCGTCACGATTCAGAATTGCATAGTCGGACGCCTGCTGATTCTCGAACAAACGCGCCTTCGCGCGCCCGTAATCGTCGAGATCGCGATAGCGATCGAAGTGATCGTCGCTCAAATTGAGATGCACGCCGGCGCGCGGCCGGAATTTCTCGATCCATTCGAGCTGAAAGCTCGACACCTCGACCACCGCGACGTCCCATCCGCCGCCAACCGCGTCGATTAGCGGGGTGCCGAGGTTGCCACCGACGAACGTGCGCCGTCCCGACGCCTTCAGAACCTCGCCGAGCAGCACGACCACGGTGCTCTTGCCGTTGGTGCCGGTGACCGCGGCGATGGGAGCGTCGAGGAAGCGGCTCGCGAGTTCGATTTCTCCGATTACTGGAATTCGACGCTCGGTCGCAGCCCGCAACAGAATGGAATCGCGCGGTACTCCAGGACTCGTGACGACCAGGTCGATGTCGTTGACCCAGCTCGCATCTTCAGCGCCCAGTTTCAGCGCGCCGGGCGGCAGTTTGCCGCGGTCGACGTCGACGCGCCGATCCGTCATCACCAGTTTCGCGCCGCGCGAGGCAAGGAACCGCGCCGCGGCAACTCCGCTGACTCCGAGTCCCACCACCATCACGCGTTTGTTCGACAGTTCCATCAATATAAATTCAGCGCAGCTTCAGCGTGCTCAGCGCGACCAGCGCGCACACGATCGAAACGATCCAGAATCTGATCACGACCACGGTCTCCGGAATTCCTTTGAGCTCAAAATGATGGTGCAGCGGCGCCATCAGGAAGAACCGCTTATGCGTCGCCTTGAAATAATATCGCTGAATGATCGTTGACGCCGCCTCCGCGACGAACACGCCGCCCGCAATCACCAGCGCGAGTTCCTGCTTGCAGAGCACTGCCACGGTGCCGATCGCGCCGCCCAGCGAGAGCGCGCCGACGTCGCCCATCATCATCGAGGCCGGATACGCGTTGAACCACAGGAAGCCGAGCGACGCGGCGATCACCGACGCGCAGAAAATCGCGACCTCGCCGACGTTCGCGATGTACGGTATCTGCAGGTAACTCGCGAATTTGATATTGCCCGCCACGTACGAGAACACCCAGTAGGTGAGCGCCACCGTCATCACCGGTCCGATCGCGAGGCCGTCGAGCCCGTCGGTCAGGTTCACCGCATGCGAGCATCCGACGATCACCAGCATCGCGAACGGGATGTAGAGCCACGCGTGCAGATCGGGATGCACATTTTTCAAAAATGGCACCGTCAGATGCGTATCGAAGCCGAGATACAGAAACAGCCACGCCGCCGCGATGAACGCGCACGAGAACGACCACACCAGCTTCGCCGGGCCGGAGAGGCCCAGACCCTTGCCGCGCGTCAGCTTGAAATAGTCGTCGCTGAAACCGATCGCGCCGAAGGTCAGCGTCACGAAAATCGCGATCCAGACATACGGATTCAAGACATTGGCAAGCAGCAGCGTCGCCGCCAGCATCGACGCCACGATCAGCAGGCCGCCCATCGTCGGCGTACCGGCTTTCTTCTGATGCGCCTGCGGAACGACTTCGCGAATCGTCTGACCGATGCGCAGCTCGCGGAACCGTTCGATCACGATGGGTCCCAGAGCCAACGACAGCGCGAGCGCCGCCAGCCCGGCTAGGACAGAGCGCAGCGTCTCGTACCTGAGCGCATTGAAGCCGGAGTAATGTTTGTGCAGTGGGTAGAGCAGCAGGTAGAGCATCGCGGCGCTCGCCGAGTCTCAACTCTGCCCGCTGCCGAGTTCCGCCGCAATCTCGCGGACCACGACCCGATCGTCGAACGACAGCACGCGCCCCGCCACCAACTGATAGTCTTCGTGCCCTTTGCCCGCGATCAAAACCGCGTCGCCCGCCGTCGCGAGTCGAAGCGCGATACCAATAGCGGTGCGCCGATCCGGCTCCACGATATATCCGCCGCTCATCGACGCATCCGCAAAGTTCTTCTCATTCAGGATTCGCGCACGGCCCGTTGCCGTCAATCCCTTCTCGACCTCGGCGATTATCGCCAGCGGATCTTCACTGCGCGGATTGTCGGACGTCAACACCGGAATGTCGGCGAGCCGTCCCGCAATTTCGCCCATGATCGGACGCTTGCCGCGGTCGCGATCACCGCCGCATCCGAATACGCAGATGATCCTGCCCGCGCGCAAGCGCCGGATCGCCGTCAGCACCGCCTCGAGCGCGTCGGGCTTGTGCGCATAGTCGACCAGCACCGTGACTCCCGCTTTCGCCGGGACCGCTTCGAGTCTGCCGGGGGCCCCTGGGCATCGCCGCACCCCATCCACCACAGCATCCATATCGACACCCAGGGCCGCCGACAGAGCCGACGCGCCCAGGATATTGAGCAAGTTGATTTCGCCGATCAGCGGCGATTCGATTTCGATCTTTTTGCCGAGCACCGACAGCGTCGCGCGAAGTCCGCTCAGGTCGGCCTCGAATTTCTCGGGATGCACGTCGAGCGCGCGATCCATCCCGAAACTTATTTTCGAGCCCTTCACCGCTTCGAGCACGCGTTTGCCGAACGGATCGTCGCCGCGTACGATCGCGACCGTGTCCGCGCGCCGGCTGCGCGGCAGAATCTCGGTGAACAGCCGCAGCTTCGCGGCGAAGTAGTCTTCCATCGTCGCGTGATAGTCGAGATGGTCGCGGCCGAGGTTGGTGAACATGCACGCGCGGAAGCTGAGCGCGTCAACTCGCCCTTCCGCGAGGCCGATCGACGACACCTCAGCCGCCGCATGACGCACGCCCTCGCTCTCCATCCGCGCCAGGGCAGATTCGAAGTCGAGCGACTCGGGCGTGGTCAGTCCGCTGTAGATTTTTTTGCGCGCAATGAAAATTCCAATCGTGCCGATGATCCCGGTGGGCATCCCGGCCGCTTCGAAAATCGACGCGACGATGTAACTGGTCGTGGTTTTGCCGCTGGTCCCGGTAATGCCGATTAAATCGACGCGCTCGCTCGGCGCCTTGAAAAAACGCGACGCGGCCGCGCCCATCAGCAGGCGCGGCCGCTCGCTCTCCACCACAGTCGCCGCGGGGCGCGCTGCTCCGCCGTCCCATCCCCCAACCACCACTGCGCGCGCCCCACGGTTTAATGCATCGTCAATGTTGGCCCGGTTCCGCTGCGCGTCGCGGGCCGTCGAGAAGTACAGATGACCTGGCCTCGTCTGACGCGAGTCGTAGCTGAGGCCCGTGATTTCCACGTTCAAGTCGCCGTCGATTCGACGGACGTCGAGTCCTTCGAGTAATTCGCCAAGTTTCACTTTCGCCTGACCGGCGCGCCGCCGCCGCTGAAGTACGACGCGGGTACGACGCCGGAGTCTGCCGCCGTTTCAGCCCCGCTGTCCGCCACTATCGACGCAAGCGTGATTTTCACCGTCGCATGATTGAGCGGAGCTCCCGCGGCGGGCTCCTGCGCAACCACGTAGCCGCCGCCATGCACATCGACGTTGACGCGCGAGACGCGCGCCAGCTCCATCACGCGCCTGAGACTGAGTCCCGTGAAATTCGGCGTGGCGCGCGTCAGTTTCGAGCCGGTCAACACGGGAAGATAGTCGTCCACGTCCGCGGCTGTTGTTGTTGCGGCGGCGCTTTTGCCGTCCGAGTCTTTGCCGAAATCCGGCATCGGAATCATGCTGGCGGTATCGTACGGCTGATTCGGCGCGGTGATATTCAAATCGCGGACCGCGCCCTGCGCGATTTCGCTGAACACCGGCGCCGCGATCAATCCGCCAAAATGTTCGTGGCCCACATCATATAGCGCCACCAGGATCAGGAGTCGCGGATCGTCCGCCGGCAAAAATCCCACGAACGACGACACGTGCCGATTCTGGTAGTAGGTGCCGTTTTCCGGATTCACCATCTGCGCCGTGCCAGTCTTGCCCGCGACGATAAAACCGTCAACGCGCGCCTTCGCCGCCGTGCCGCCGTCGGACATCACGACGTTGCGCAGCAGCAGGTTCATCTGATGCGCGACGTCGGGCGCGATCGCGCGACGCATCACCTGCGGCGTATGCGTGAGAATCGCGCGGCCTTCCGCGTCGTATGCGGCCTTCACCACGTACGGCCGGATTATATTTCCGCCGTTGGCGATCGCCGCGTACGCAACCGCGAGCTGGATCGGCGTGACAGCCACGCCCTGCCCGAAACCGTGATTGGCGAGATCGATTTCCTTCCATCCCGCCGGCTTGCTCAGCAAGCCCCCCGCCTCACCCGGCAGATCGATCCCGGTGCGCGATCCGATTCCAAACGCGCGCAGTCCTTCGTAGTAGCGGTCCGAGCCAAGCGTCAGCGCGATCTTCGCAGCGCCGATATTCGACGACACTTCGATTATCCCGCCGAGATTCAGCCATCCGTGAGGACTGTGGTCATGAATCGTGCGCCGGTCGATCGTGAAATGCCCGTCCTCGCAGTAGAACTGGCGATCGGTCGTGATCGCGTGATCGGCCAGCGCAATCGAGCCGAGAATCCCCTTCATCGTCGAGCCCGGCTCGAATGCATCCTCGACCGCCGGGTTGTGCAGACGGTCGTGAAGATTGGCTCCGTCGGCGCTGACGTTCGCCATCGCCATCACTTCGCCGGTGAATGGATCGAGCACGATAACACTGCCGCGCTTCGCGCCACTCGCCTTCACTTCGGCCGCCAATTCGGTCTCGGCGAGCGACTGGATCGACGAGTCGATCGTCAGCTCAAGCTGCGCGCCAGGCTCCGGCGCCTTGAGCGCCAGCGGGCTGTCGAAAATCGGATGCCCGAGGGCGTCATGATAGAAGCTCAGCTCGACCGCCTCGCCGCGCACAATTTTGTCGTACTGCAACTCCAGGCCGGAGAGCCCCTGGCCGTCCATCCCCGCCAACCCCACCACCGACGCGGCCAGGTTGCTCTCCGGGTAAAACCTTTTGTATTCGCTGATCGTGCCGACGCCGTCGATTCCGAGCGTTTCGACCGCCTGCCCCTTATCCGGCGCGACGCGGCGCTCGAGCCAGACGAACGGCGCGTCCTTGCTCAGCTTCGATTCGAGCGAAATCGGCATCATCATCAGGATTGCCGCCAGCTTCCCGCGCTCGGCCGGCGAGCTCGACTCGAGCGCCCGCTTCGGCCGCGCGTAAACCGACCGCGTCTCGGCCGACAACGCCAGCGCCTCGCCGTTGCGATCGACGATCGGTCCGCGCACCGCCGCGAGTTGGCTCTCTCCTTCATGCTCGTGCTGGGCGAGCGAGTTCAGTCGCGGCCCATACAGCGCCACCAGCACCACCAGCCGGATCACCGCGAAGCCGAACAACGCCGCCAGCGTCAGCGTGAGCGCACCGATTCGGGCGCGCCGCTGCTTGAACGATGTATTCATGGGAGCATCACCACCTGCCCACGCCCCGGTTGCGCAAGATGATACTGCGGCGCGAGCGCGCGCAGTCTCTCATGCGAGCTGAGCTGCGCGGCCATCAGGCGCAACTCGCGATTTTCGTCCTGCAACTTCGCGATTTCATCGTGCAGCGCCGAAAGCCGATATCCTTCCTGCGTCGCTTCCAGCCGTATCATCAGCGTGGCGAATCCCACGATCGCGATCAGCACTCCCAGCACCGCCGGCACCACCTTCGACGGCCGCCGCGTCGGTTTCACGCGCGCGCTCATCGTGCGCTCCGTTCGATGCACCTGATTCTCGCGCTGCGCGCGCGCGGATTGCGCCCGGTCTCCGCCGACGACGGCTTGATCACTTTGCGCGCAATCGCCGTGTATCCTCCCGCCCGCACCAAGTCCCGAAAACGCTCCTTGACCGGACGGTCTTCGAGCGAATGATACGAGATGATCAGCATCCGCCCGCCCGGATTGAGCATCGCGGGTCCGTCACGCAGCAGTGCCGCGAGGCTTTCCATCTCACGATTCACCGCGATTCGCAGCGCCTGGAAGGTACGGGTCGCCGGATGAGCTCCGGCGCGCCGATGCGCTCCCAGAGCCCTCTCGACGATCGCGCGCAATTCCCCGGTCGTCTCGATCGGACCACGCCGCCGCGCCTCGACGATCATCCGCGCTATCCGCCGCGACCCGCGCTCCTCGCCGTACGTATAGATGATGCGCGCGAGTTCCTCGGCGCTCTCCTCGTTGACAATATCGCGAGCCTGCAGCGGCTGCCGGACGTCCATCCGCATGTCGAGAGGACCGTCGAGCCGAAATGAAAACCCGCGCTGCGGATCGTCGAGCGCGTAGCTGCTCATGCCGAGGTCGGCGAGGATCGCGTCGGCGCCGTCGAAGTGATGCTGCTTCATCACGTCGGCAATTTCGCCAAAGTCGGCGCGCTCGAGCGCGACGCGATCGCCGAACTCCCCCAGCCGGTCGCGCGCGACGGCGAGCGCCGCCGCGTCGCGATCCAGCCCGAGCATCCGCGCCCTGGTCGCGCGTAGCATCGCCTCCGCATGCCCTCCCGTCCCAACAGTCACGTCGACGAACGCGAGCGGACCGTGTGCGGACAGCAGCCCGCACACCTCCTCCACCATCACCGGCACATGCCTCCGGTCCGCCGCGTCGTCTTCGTCTATCACCGCGAGATTCATCGTCCGTCACAGACCAAGCTTCGTGAAAAATTCCGGATCCATCACTTTTTCCTCGGTGGCCTTCAAAACCTTGTCGAGGATCTTCTTGTCCCAAAGTTGAAAATGATCCTGCCGCGCCGAAAACGTCACCTCGCGATCCAGCTTCGCGTAGTCGCGCAAGTTAGTGGGAATCAGGATTCGCCCTTGTCGATCGACGGGCACCTCATGCGCTCCGCCGATGAACAGCGTCTCGAACGCCTGCACCCGCGGATCGAATCGCGGTTTGGTCTGCAGATTCGCATTGAGCGCATCCCATTGACTCGGCGGATACAGCGCCAGGCACCGCTCTCCGTCGTAAGGATAATTGGTGATATAAAGGCGATCGTGATTTTCGCGCAGCAGAATTTCGCGGAATCGGGCAGGGATACTCACCCTCCCTTTTTCATCGATCGAATGGTCGAAGCGACCAGTAAACACCCCGCTCCCTCCCCGGTGCCCCACAACATCCCACTCTATCCCACTACAGTCAAGTAATTCGCGCCTCCTCGATGTACCTGAAGTGACTATTAACTCAATTAGTCAGTAGCGAATGGAAAGCGAAACTAGGAATAGTTCTGACTATTCGTCTCCAAGCCAATCTGGTTGATGGATTCGCGCACTCGTGTTGCTTGCACGTTCACTGGAAAAAACGCTATTGACGACTTTCGCCGACCTCAGCTTGACAACGTCGGCATTCATTCGCGAAACTCGCGCCGATTCGCTGGTCGATCCACTACATCAGAATCAAGACGGCTTAAGCTCATCGGGGCAGAGAGAGGATAGATGAAGACGGGAAATTCTTGGCTGCGAAGCGCCGCAGTCGTCGCAGCAGGCATAGTAATGACGGTGCTCGTCATCAGCCCCGCGGCTTATTCAAAGCCGAAAAGGAAAAAAGGCGCCGCTGCGACTCCCACCGAGACCGCGACGCCGACCGCCACGCCGACTCCCGAAGTTCACCTCTGGAATTTCGATCAGGACAAAGCCGGCGAAGTGCCCGCCGGATGGAAAGCGGTCGAAGGCGATTGGCAGGTGATCCCCGATCCCAGCGCGCCCAGCAAGCCCAATACCTACGGCTTGCCTGCCGGCCGCATGCTCAAGTCGCTGACCGGCCTGCTCGCGTATTACCCAATGACAATTGAAACCGACCCGACTGAGTATTCCGACTTTACTCTCGAAGCTCAGTTCAAATCCGCCGGCGGACGTTTCGATTGTTCCGGCGGTCTCATCTTCCGATATGTCGACGAGAAAAACTTTTATCTGCTCTCCGCCGGATGCCCCAGCGACTACTTCGCTCTCTCGCGCATGACCAACGGACAGCTCGCGACTCTCAAGCAGCAGGTCGTGCCGACTGACAAGGACACCTGGTACCGGCTCAAGGTCACAGCCCAGGGTGGCCACTTCTCGTGCTACGACGACGACAAGATGATCTTCGATTTCGACGACAACAAAATCGCGAAAGGCAAAATCGGACTGTGGGCGGCCGACGATTCGCAAGCTCAATTCGACGACGTGAAACTCACGGTCCTCGGCGCGGGCGACAGCGGAGCTGCGCCGGCCGCCGCCGCGTCGCCGTAAAAATTGCGATGCGCCCGCATGACCGCGGTTGCATGTGGGCGCATCGCGACCTACTCTGAACGGTGATGGAATCCACCGAAGAAAAAGCGCGTGTCGAGGTCCGCATTGAGCCGCTGCGCGGCCTTCCACTCGCAATGGAAATAGCCGGCGGAGTCGGCCGCACGCTCGGCCTGACGCTGCTGTGGGGCCTCGAGATCGTGCGCGATTCCTACTTCCGCCTGCTCGATCGTCTCAACGTGCGTCCGCGCCACAAACGCGCCAGCGCCTTCCCCCCAGGCCAACCAAAAAAGCGCACCACGCCGGCTCGCTAGCTCTTGGCATTGGGTGCAGGGGTCACCCGTGCCCAAGGAAGCATGAAACCCACGGCGGGTTTCATTAAGATTAAGTTCCCCTCGCTCACTCCTCCAGCACGCGCGCCAGGTACCGCGCGAGTTTCTCATCGAGCACTCGCACCAGCGCATCGGTCTGCGCCGCCTGCGTGATCTTCAGAAATCCTTCGAGACGATTCTCCCGGTCATGGTCGCGAATCAGCCGCGCGATCATGCTATGCGACAGCGCCGCCAGCTTGACCTCGAGCGCGCGCCGAAGCTGCTCCATCGTATCGTCGAGTTCCGCCTGTGGCGGCGACGCTCCCAGCTGAAACCCGCAGCTCGGGCATCGCGGGATCGTCTCGGGCGCGATTGTGCCGCCAAGCTCGCAGCGCACGATACGCGCGCTCAGTTCCGCGACCCGCGCGCCGAGATGCGCACCGGCGGGCGCCCCAAGCGCGGCGATCGCGTTGAGCCGCGCGAGCGCGTCGAAGTACCGCCGCGCGTCTTCCGCGGCCCGTTCGAGCCGCTCCATCTTCTCGATCCAGCGCGCATGCGCGCTAAGGTAACATTGCACATACGTCCATTTAAATTTCTGAAAGCGCGCTTCGAGCGCATCGAGACTGCGCGGCGGACCGGTCAAAACTCGCGGCCCCAGCTCGACGCGGAGCAGTTCGCACTCAGTCTCCAACGAAACGATCGCCGAATGCTGCCAGACATTCTCCCTGGTACCCGCTTCGTCCGGCGCGGCTCGCAGTCCGGTGGCCGCCAGGTACTCGCGCATCGCGCGCAACCGCGGGATAGATTCGGCAGCCGCGGCCAGCGCCTCATACGCGCCCGCGATCTGGATTGCCGACGCTAGATACGTTCGATCGGCCGCCGCCTCGAGCATCGCCAGCGCGCCCGATTCAGCCAGCACCACGTACTCCGCGATCGCCGTGTTATTGGCCGCCGGCATCTCCAGGCGCGCTTCCTCGAGCGCCGCCGCCATCACTTCGCGCGTGCGGATTGCGCCCTCGACCGCCAGCGCCATCGCGGCGTCGAGCCGGTTCAGGCGCGTGTCGAGACCGTCGCGGTCGCGCGCGGCCGTAAGCCGCGGATCGAATCGCCGCGCCAGCTCCAGCGCCGCGTTGAACGCCGCCAGCTCGGGCGCGCCCGCCGCTTGCGGGTCGAATCGCGCCGCCTCGGTCTCGAAGCGAATCACGCCGCCGGTGGATACCTCCAAACGACGGATCAATTCGCGCACGACCGGCGTGGTCCGCGGGTCCGCCGATCCGTTGTGCGCGAGCATCGGCACTCGCGACTTCAGTTCCTCGATCGCCAGCGCCGCCGTGCCGCCGCAAACCGCTTCCATCATCAGCGAGTCGATTATTTCGCGCGCCAGTTCGCGCTCGTATCGGTCCAGGTCGGCGATCCGGTCGCGCGCAATCTTCCACGCGGCGCGCCCCGCATCGGCCAGGAGCGCCTTCAGCAGGTTTGAAATCGCCGCGTTCATTGTGAGATCGGGCGGGTAGATCAACCGCGTCGGCAATTCGCCCGCAAGAGTCGAGGCGGACAACACCTGGCGCGCAAGCCGCGACAACGACACGATCGTGGCGGCGTCGGAACTGTCGCCATCCGGCTTGGGATGAGTGGCGATTATGCGGAGCGCGCTTAGCGCGATCGGATGGAACGGGAAAATTGCGTCGGGCGGCAATCCCGCCGTGTCGATTCCCGCGTACGCAACATCGGCCTCGAGTGCCGCATCTTCGACCAGCCGCCGCGCGCGCCGCACGGCGACTGTAGTCTCCTCATTGGCGTCGCGCGGCGCCACCGCCAACGGGCGCGCCGCTTCGGGAGCCATCGCGCGCCCGGCCGCGATCACGGTGAATTTCACCTGGCGAAACGCCCCGGCGACTTGCGCCAGCGTCGCGAAAAACTCCGCCGCCGACTCGCATTCGGAAATTCCAAAATCGATCGCGACCGTTATTTCCCTGATTCCCGTCCGTCGCGCCGTCTCCAGCCCCACGTTCAACGCGGCCGACCCGCGCATCTGCCGGAAAAGATCGCTCGAAGCGCGTGAGTCGCCGCCGATTTGTTCCGCCAGCACACTGAGCAGGCACAACTCCACCTCCGCTGCGCGTACGCGGCCCGCCAGTTCGAGCCCGCATACCAGCCGCCGCATGTTCTGGGCGTCGAGCGCGCCGGCCTGCCTCTGCAGCGCGATAACGTAATCAAGGAAATGGGTCTTGCCGCATCCCGCCGGTCCGCCAATCCAGAAGACCGCACCTTGCGGTTCCGCGAGATGCTGATTGATAATTTCCCAGGAGCGTTCGGCCGCGCGCGTGAGCACGTAGCTCGCGACCGTCGAGACGCGCGGCGACGTCTCGAGTTCCAATCGTTCAGGCGCAGGCGGCTCGAGCTCGAACCAGCGCCGCGCCGTCGCGCGCCGCCCGTCTCCTTTTGCCAACTCCATCGCCTGAGACTATAGGAACAGAAAGCATCAAAATGTCACGTCGCATAGAGCAAAATGTGGACTTTCTGTCACTCGAAGAACCAACCCGCATCGATATGGGAAACAATTCACTTAATTGAATGCGAAACCCACGGTGGGTTCAACATTAAATAAAGTGACTTCTACTCCTTACATTCATTCCAGGTCTGCGACGGCGCGTTGTTGTAGTTGAATCTCAGGCACGCCACCGACGCGCACGCACTCGCGAGGTCCGCGGTAGGAGGCACGTTCGCATTCTTCATCAACCATAGATTCAGCTCGCTGACCATTTGCGGACCAAGTCCGTTCAGCTCCGGCACCACTACGATGTAGAGTGCGTCCTGCTGGCGCCGCGCCGTTGCCCACGACCCCGGATGCGCGATCGACGGGAACGCCTGCATCCTGCGATGGGTCGTTGGACCCTCGACCACCTTCCAGTTGTTCGCAATGTCGACCGCCAGATGACGCGGGAACTCGTTGATCAGGTCGCCGACGTCCGTGTCGCCGGACGGCTCGACGCCGCCAGCGCAGGCGCGAACCTCGCTCCAGTAGCGATCGATCGCAAGTGCAGCCGCGTTGCGCGAGGCTTCCGTCTTATACTGCCCGTTAGTCTTGACGCGAATTCCGGCGGGCGTAACCAGGTCAGCCGCAAACTCCGACGCCGACAACTCGAGCGGCCGTTGCCCGACTTCAGCCGCAGTGCCGGTCTGATTAAGCGGAGAGTAAGTAGATTGCGTCGGACACGCGATGAGCGCACTCGACATCGCAGTCGCGAACAGGGCCACCGCTACGCGCCGCACCCGAGCGCGAAACCGCCCGCAAGCAAGCCCGTCCCCCTCCACCACCAACCCCGAAGTTTCCATATCGAAACCGGAAGCTCCATTCGAATCTCCGGTTGAGGCTCCACGCATGCAGCAGTCTCGTCAAGCAGGGCCTCTCACAACCGTTCTAGCAGGGACGAAGTCCCGCATCCTCTCTTAGTACTGGGTGCAGGGGTCACCCCTGCCCAAGGAAGCGTGAAACCCACGGAGGGGTTTCACATTAGATTAGATGACCCCGTCGCGCTTGAGGCGTTCTAGCTCCTCCGCGCCGATTCCGATCGCGCCTAGCACTTCGGCGTTGTGTTCGCCGAGTTCGGGCGGCCTTCTCGTTGGCCGGTCGGCTTCCGGCGCGGCGGACATCTTAATCGGAGTGCCGGCGACGCGGATTTTACCGCGGGTCGGATAATCGCTGTCGATTAGCATTCGGCGTTGCGCGGTTTCCGGATCCGCGATCACTTCTTCGACTGTGCGCACCGGCGCGGATGGGATTCCCGCCTCGATCAATCCTTCGACCATCGCGTCACGCGGCTGTGCTCGTGTCCAGTCTGAAACGAGCGCGTCGAGTTCGTCGGCAATCTTGAGCCGTGCGCCATGATTCCTGCATCGCGGGTCGGCGATCAGCTCTTCGTGGCCCATCAATTTCGCCAGCGTGCGCCAATGCGCTTCGGTGAGGCAGAAGATCAAGATCTCACCGTCGCGCGCGGGATAGACGTTGGTCGGGCACGCGCCCCAATGACGATTTCCGAGCCGCTTGAACTTCAACCCTTGCAGCGCGGGCGCGACCGCGCTGGTCAGCGCGGGAATCGCCACGTCGAGCATCGCGACCTCGACATGCTGCCCGCGTCCTGTCTTCCCGCGATGGATCAGCGCGGCCAGAATCCCGCTCACCATGTGGCTGCCGGTTCCCATGTCGATAAAAGTCGCCGAGGTTTTCACCGGATGGTCGGGGAAGCCGGTGATACTGATAAATCCCGACGACGCCTGGATCGTGTTGTCCATCGAGCCAAGCTTCGCGTACCTGCTATCGGAGCCGTAGCCCTTGCCCGACGCGTAAATCAGTCGCGGAAAGCGCGCGGCGATCTGTTCGTAGCCGAGTCCGAACGACTCCATCACGCCGGCGAGATAGTTTTCGACGAGCACGTCGGCGTCGTCGAGCAGCTTGAGCAGGATTTCCTGCCCGCGCCGATCTTTCAGGTTGATAGTGATGGAGCGCTTGTTCGCATTGAGCATCAGGAACGAATAGCCGGCGCCGCCCGGCGGCAGTTCGGGCCGCCGCAGCACTTCGCCGGTCACAGGAGGCTCGATCTTGATTATATCCGAGCCCATCGCGGCGAGTTGCAGCGTGCAGTACGGCGCGGCGTAGACCTGGCCGAGATCGATCACGCGGATTCCATCAAGAGGCAGACTCATCGTCGGATCCTTATCGCAACAGCGCGCGCGCGATCACCATCCGATGCACTTCGCTGGGGCCTTCGCCGATTCGGCGGATTCGCGCCTCGCGATACCATCGCTCGATCGGAAATTCCTTGCTGACGCCGTAGCCGCCATGAATCTGCACGGCGCGATCGACTACGCGGCCGAGCACTTCGCTCGAATAGAGCTTTGCGATTGACGCCTCGGTGCGAAAATCCTCGCCGCGGTCGGCCTTCCACGCGCCTTCCCAGGTCAGCCATCGCGCCGCGCGCAGCTCGACCTCCGAATCCGCGAGCATCCACTGGATAGCCTGCCGCTTCGCGAGCAGTTCGCCGAACGTGCTGCGCTGTTTGGCGTGATCGATCGCCATCCTGAGCGCGGCCACGCCCACGCCGACGTTGCACGCCGAGTACGGAAAGCGCAGGCGCGTCAGCAGATCGAGGCACAGGTTCAATCCCTCGCCCTCAGGCCCGAGGCGCTGCTCGATAGGCACGACGCAATCCTCGAACTGGACTTCGTTGGGCACCGCGGACGTGCGAAGCGTGCGAATCGGCCGCGGCGTAAATCCCGGCGTGCCCTTCTTGATTATGAAGCAGGTGATTCCTTTGCGGCCGGCCTTGGCGTCGGTGCGGGTGAACACTACGCCCCACTCCGCCTCGTGCGCATGCGAAATGAAAATCTTAGTGCCGTTGAGGACGTAGGTATCGCCCTGCCGAACCGCCTTGCACTGGATCGCGCCGGCCGGATCGGAACCGCCCGACGGCTCGGTTATCGCGAAGAACGTGTGCCACGCATTCTTGATCGTGCCGCCGGCGTAAGTGCGCTTCTGTTCCTCGCTGCCGGCGTAGATGACCGGCGGCGGAGTGCGTCCGAAGACGCCGCATCCCGGGTTGTAGAGTCCCATGCGATGCTGCGCCATTTCCTCGGTCAGCACGCACATGTCGAACGTACCGAGGCCGCCGCCGCCGTACTCGCGCGGCGCACCCATGCACCACATGCCGGCGGCTTGAGCCTTGCGCGCGAGGCGCCAGTAGTCGTCCTCGGGAATTTCGGGCGCGTCGGGATCGCATCGCGCTTCGATCGGGATGATTTCCTCGCGGATTATTTTGCCAACCTGGTCGCGAAGCGCGCGCAACTCCGGCGACAGTGCGAAGCCGTTGTCAGTGTCCATCAGAAAAGTTCCTCCGCCGGTTTCCCGTCTCCATCAAGCCCGCGATTCAGTGCGCGAAGCCACATCTCGCGGATCCATTCGAGGTCGTATGCGCCCCACGTTCCCTTAATTTCGACATCGATGCTTCGGATGCGCTCGATGGCGTCCGTGATTTTCGCGATGGCGGCCTCGCCCCAAATCCGGCGATGGACGCCCGTCTGTTCCAGCGCTCCCAGATAATCAGACATTCCCGCGAGCACGTCGCTGCTATAGCGCCAAAGATCTTTCTCGGCATCAGCCAGGCGAGTGTCCGCGCTCGACGCGATCTGGTCGGCCGCTGCTATCGCCTCGTTGAACGTCAGCGCGGCTTCCCGCAACTCGATGCGCTTGCGCGCGGCCTTCCCGGGCGGCATCACCTTGCGTATCACGTCGGCATAGTCGAGGCAGAGCTTCGACGCGCGCTCGACAGCGCGATAGGCGGCGGCCATCTGCGGGGCGCATCGCGGATGCCGGCCGCCGGCAGTGTCTACCAACGTTGCCCCAGGCTCAAAATCGGGATCCCGCGATCCGCGAACGAATGCCTCCAGGTTCACGGGATAGGCCATCACGCTGTACGCGCCAAACGTCAGACACGAAATGCTCGTGATGCCGAGGCGTTGATAGGCGCGCAGATCGGACGCGATTACCGAAGGTGTCGCGAAGCCCAAGCCGCAGAACAGGATCGCGTCGGCATAATATTCGAAGACGTGGCCGCGGCCGTTGAAGATGTCGATGTAGCGTTTCAGTGATTCGAGATAGCGCGGGTTGATCTCGCAGGCCGGGTCGTCGATTGCGTGGCTGTAACATCGCTCGCGCGGCGCCCATTCGAACCATACGTTGTCGAGCGGCTTCAGGCCGGGATGCGGCTCGATGGTGTCGTGATAGGCGAGATACGCGATCGGCGGCGCGTTGGAATCAGCCGCGAGTGCGCCGGCGATTGCGTTGACGACCTTCATGTATTGAATCTGCGGCGGGAGCTCGCGGCATTGAGCGCATCGGCACCACGCGCCACGCCAAACGTCGGCGCCCCAGATGTGCAGCAGCTCATTTTCGGGATGGTCGTGGACGTAGGCGAGCGCGCCCGCGCGGACGAGCGCGACGGCGTCGGGATTCGAGACGCAGAGATTGCCGCTCGCGGCTCGCACGCCGTCGTCGCCGGCCGGGAAATACTCGGGATGCTCGGCGAAGCGGTCGCGCGGCAGCAGGAGTTGCAGCACGTGGCCGCCGTACTCGACGCCGATTCCGTGCTCGCGCAGGAGCGGTGCGATTTCGTCGATCTTGAGGCGCGTGTCGTGCGCGTGCCGGATGTAGGAAAACGCGTTGATGCCGCGCCGGGCCATCCACGGGATGAATTCGCGGTCGTGGCGCAGATGCAAATCGAGGCGGTCGGGGAAGTTGTAGTCCCAGGTCATGATGTCGGAGACGAATGCGCGGCGCTTGAAAGCGGGCGTGACGCGCGATGGTTCCAGCGCGGCGAGGCGGGCCGAATCGATGCGCGGATACCTTGGCGCGACGCCAGGGGGGAATTGCGCGCCGAGTTTTTCGAGAAGATTCGACGCCGCGTGGATCAGCCCGCGATCGGTTGCGGCGCGAATTGTTATCGATTCAGCGCCGCGTGAGATGTCGAAGCTGTCGCCTTCGAACGAGATTGGCGATGCCTGCGCAATCAGCGAATCGCCGAGCTCGATTCTGATTTCGGATTGCGTTAGCGACGCGTCGCGGGAAGATTCGACTGCTATCGCGAGCATCGCCGTGAGTCCGCTCGACAGATCGCGCGCCGCGAGCGATCCGACGGCGCTGGCGCTGAAGCGTATTCGAGGTGCGGCGGCGCCTTGTTTGCTCATTTTTTCGGAACTCACGATGCGTCCGGCCCGTCGTTTTTCCGCCGGTTGTGGAATGATAACATGGGCGTCGCGCTTTGATAGCGTAGCCGAATCCTAATCGAAACTATCGACAGGTCCGACCCGCACAATGCCGAGCCCCAATGAAATTCTCGCCGAACTCAAGAAAGTAAAATACCCCGGCTTCACCCGCGACATCGTCTCGTTCGGGATCATCAAGGATATCGAAGTTGCATACGCGGGCGTGACCGTGTCGCTCACGATGGCGTCGGCCAAGCCCGAAGTCGTCGAGAAAATTGTCGCCGATGTGAAAGCCACCGTCGCGGCGATGGCGGGTGTGCCCGCCGTCAACGTTCAGATCGAGCAGCCTGCGCCGACAGCGCCGAGGACTGGAGCGGGCGTGGCTGGGCCGCGCACGATCGCGGGCGTCAAGCATATCGTCGCGGTCGCCAGCGGCAAGGGCGGCGTCGGCAAATCGACGGTCGCGGTGAATCTCGCGCTCGCGATGCATGCGCTCGGATGGCGCGTCGGCCTGATGGACGCCGACGTCTACGGCCCCAGCGTCGCGATGATGGTCGGGGTCGAGAAAGCGGTCACGCTCACGCCCGAGCGGCGCATCATCCCGCTCGAGCGATACGGCATCCGGTACATCTCGATGGCGCTGTTCGTCAACGACGAGACGGCGATCATATGGCGCGGGCCGATGGTCACCAAGCTCGAAACCGAATTTCTGTTCAACGTCGAGTGGGGCGAGCTGGATTGCCTGGTGCTCGATCTGCCGCCGGGTACGGGCGACGCGCAACTGACTATTACGCAGCGCGTGGCGCTCGACGGTGGCGTGATCGTGACGACGCCGCAGGAAATAGCGCTGCTCGACGTCAAGCGCGGCGTCGCGATGTTCGACGAAGTTCACGTGCCCGTGCTCGGCGTGGTCGAGAACATGAGCTACTACGTCTGCCGCAAGTGCAACCATCGCCACGAAATTTTCGCGCACGGTGGCGGCGCGCGGCTGGCGGATTCACTTCACGTCCCGTTCCTCGGCGAGTTGCCGCTGGTTCGCGAGCTGCGTGAGGGCGGCGACCATGCGAGCCCAATCGTCGCGGCCAACCCGGCGCATCCGATTAGCGCGGCGTTCAAATCGATTGCGTCGAAAGTGATCGAAGGACTCGATCGAACCGAAGCGCAGCACGCCTCTTAGTTTTGCAGGATGCCAGACCACCCAAAGATTTCGCTGATCACGATTGCGCGCGACGAGGAAGCGCTGATCGGCCAGTGCCTGAAGAGCGCGTGGTTCTGCGACGAGAAAATAGTTATCGATTCGTTCTCCACCGACAAGACGGTCGAGATTGCGCGCGGCCTCGGCGCCGACGTCGTGCAGCATGAGTTCACCAACTACGTGAAGCAGAAGCAGATGGCGCTCGATCGCGCGACCGGGGACTGGGTGCTGCTGATGGATGCGGACGAGCAGGCCACGCACGACCTTGGCGAGGAGATTATCCGCGCCGTGACGTCGCCTGCGCCCGCGGACGGCTACCGGATTCGGCGCATCCTGTATCATCTGGGGCACTACTACTCGCACGCGATTTACCCCGACACGCCGGTGCGCCTGTTCCGTCGCGAGCGCGGGCATATCGGCGGTCGCGATCCGCATGACAAGGTCGTCGTGGAGGGGCGCGTCGAGCGGCTGGACAAGCCGATCCTGCATTTCAGCTACCGCGACATCGCGGATCACGTCGCGACGATCAACCGGTTCAGCTCGCGCGCGGCGCTGGAGCAAGAGCCGAACGCGTTTACGCCGTTCAAGATGATCGCGAATCCAGCGTGGCGGTTTTTCAACTTTTATATTGTCCGCGGCGGGTTTCGCGACGGCGGACGCGGACTGTACGCGGCGATGACGGCGGCGTTCTACGTATTCCTGAAATACGCGAAGCTGTATGAGCGCCGCCTGAAGGCACGCACCGGACTGTGAACCGCCGCTGGTCAGCCACTTCTATCGCGCTGTAGACCTGATAATTTAAGCGACAGCCCATGAAACGACTGCTCTCCTACGCGCGACGCTACTGGTTGCGTTACGTATTCGGGATTTCCTGCACGTTCGCGAACGCCACGCTCGCGGCGATCATTCCGCTGTTCATCCGCAACGCGATAAACGCGACCGAGAAGCATCGGCCCGATCTGGTCGCGCATTACGCGGAGTTGATGATTGTTTTCGCGGTGACGCTGGGGACGGTTCGGTGGTTTTCGCGCTTTGTCATCTTCAATATCGGACGCGATATCGAATACGACTTGCGCAACGATCTGTTCGAGCATCTGACGACGCTTGGCACCGACTTCTACCAGAAGATCAAGACGGGCGACTTGATGTCGCGCATGATCAACGACCTGACCGCGGTCCGAATGATGGTGGGGATGTTCGTGCTGTCGGTCTCGAATACGCCGCTGATGTACGGGCTCGCGCTGGTCTTCATGAGTTCGCTCAACCGGCGCCTGACAATGTTCGCGATACTTCCCTACATCGTGTTGTTCGTCGCCATCCGCTGGCTGATGCGCAAGATGATGATGCGCAGCCTCAAGGTGCAGGAGGGGCTCGCTGCGATCGGCTCGAAGGTGCAGGAGAGCCTGGCCGGGATTCCCGTCGTAAAAGCGTACACGCTCGAGGAGCACGAGGCCGGCCTGTTCCGCAAAATCAACGACGCCTATAACGAGCAGGGCCTCGCGCTGGCCCGCACGCGCGGCGCGATGATGCCGATGATTCGCTGCGCGGCGGCGTGCTCGACGATGATCGTGCTGATTTACGGCGGCTCGCTCGTGATCAACGGGAAAATGTCGCTCGGATCGCTGGTGGCGTTTCTGAGCTACCTGGGTCAGCTGGCGATGCCAACCATCCAGCTCGGATGGATGCTGTCGATCTATCAGCGCGGCAAGGCGTCGATGAAGCGTCTCGACGAGATCTTCAACGCACGCGGGGCCGACAGCGTCGCCGGCGAGGACGTCAAGGTCGAGATAAACGGCGCGGTCGAATGGAAAGGGGTTTCGTTCAGCTACCTGGCGAACGGCAGCGACGGAGCGAACGGGAAGATTCCATATGCGCTCAAAAACATCAACGTCAAAGTGGGCGCGGGAGAAAAACTCGCGATCGTCGGCCGCACCGGGTCGGGAAAATCCACGATGGTCAAGCTGCTGACGCGGCTCCTGCAACCGACCGAGGGGCGAATCCTGCTCGACGGCCACGATGTCGAGGAGATGGCGCTGGGCGCGCTGCGGCGCACGGTCGGAATGGTGCCGCAGGAGCCGACCCTGTTCACGGACACGCTCGCGCGCAACGTCGCATTCGGAAAGACCGACGCGTCGATCGATGAAGTCCAGAGCGCCGCGCGAATCGCGGGACTCGAACCGGACATCGCGGTGCTGCCGCACGGTCTCGACACGATCGTCGGCGAACGCGGTATGGCGCTGTCGGGCGGGCAGAAACAGCGCGTCACGATCGCGCGGCTGCTCGCCTACAATCCCGCGATCGTCGTGCTGGACGACGCGCTGTCGAGCGTCGATACCGAAACCGAAAAGGCGGTGCTGGACAGCCTCGAGAAAAGCGTCGAGGGCCGCACTACGATCGTGGTGTCGCATCGCGCGTCGACGGTGCGCGACTCGGATCAGATCGTGGTGCTCGAAGAGGGCGAGATTGCGGAACGCGGCACGCACGAGGAACTGATGAGTCGCCGCGGAATTTACGCGGAGCTGTTCCATCGCCAACTGCTCGAAGAGGAATTGAGCCGCTACTGAAATGCAGGTCGTCGAGGAAAATCCGCTCGCCAGGACCTACGACGCCGGGTTGGTGCGTTGGGTCTGGCAGTTCATCCGCCCGTACCAGGGGCTGTTTTGGCTGGCGACGTTCCTGATGCCGCTCGACACGGCGTTTTTGCTCGCGCAGCCGTATGTCATCAAGCTGACGGTCGACGAATTTCTGTCCGGCGCGCATGGAGCGCGGCCTCCAGCATGGCTGGCGATGCTGTTTCGCGCATCCGGCGGGCACGGCCTGTTCGTGATGGGTATGTTGTACCTGCTGCTGGTGATCTGCGAGTTCGGCGCGTTCTACGCGCAATTCTACCTGATGATGATGGTCGCGCAGTTCAGCCTGTCCGACCTGCGGATGGCGCTGTTCCGCAAGGTCGAGCGTTTGCCGATGTCGTTTTTCGATCGCACGCCGGTCGGCAGGTTGGTCAGCCGGATGACGACCGATATCGACTCGATCAACGATATGTTTTCGGCGGGCTCGCTGACGATATTCATCGACGCGATGACGCTGGCGGGCATCGTGACGATCATGTTCTCCTTAAGTCCGCGCCTGGCGTTGTCGGCGCTGTGCGCGATTCCGCCGCTGGCGACGGTCATTTACTTTCTGAGTTCCAAATCGCGCATCGTGTACGGCCAGATCCGCGACCGTCTCGCCGCGTTGAATGCGTACCTGTCCGAATCGCTGGCGGGCATGATGATCGTCCAGCTCTTCACCCGCGAACGCGAAAGCCGGCGCGAGTTCGACGCGCTCAACCTGCGTTCGCGCAACGTGCAGATGATGGCCAACGTTTACGAGGCCGCGCAATTCTCATCGGTGGAGGCGCTCAGCTCGATCACAGTCGCGGTGATTCTGTGGATCGGCGGCGGCAGCGTGATCCGCCACCTGGTAACGGTGGGCACGCTGATCGCGTTCATCCAATACGCGCAGCAATTTTTCATGCCGCTGCGCGATATCTCGACCAAGTACAGCGCGCTCCAGTCGGCTCTGGCAGCGATCGAGAAGATCCACGCGCTGATGGAAGGCGAGACGACACTGTCGGTTCCCGCGCAGCCGAAGCGGCCGGCGATCTCGCGCGGGGCGATCGTGTTCGATCGCGTCAATTTCGAATATCGCCGCGGCGAGCCGATTCTGAAGGATCTCAGCTTCACCGTCGGGGCCGGCCAGAAGATCGCGATCGTCGGGCCGACCGGCTCGGGCAAAACCACTATCATCAAGCTGCTGAATCGTTCGTACGACGTAACCAGCGGGCGAATCCTGGTTGACGGCGTCGACGTGCGCGATTGGGATCTCGGCGCGCTTCGCCGCGAAATCGGGTACGTGCAGCAGGACGTGTTCCTGTTCGCCGGCGACGTGATGGAAAATATCCGGCTGTCGCGAACCGAGTTGAGTGAGCCGGAAGTGCGCGATGCGCTGCGGCGCGCGCAGGCTTTGCGATTCGTCGAGCGTCTGCCGGGCGGGCTTGCCGAAGAGATTCGCGAACGCGGCGCGAACCTGTCGGCCGGTCAGCGCCAACTGCTGTCGTTCGCGCGCGCGCTCGCGTACAACCCGCGAATCCTGGTGATGGACGAAGCGACCTCGAGCGTGGACAGCGAGACCGAGCGGCTGATCCAGCTGGCGCTGAACGAATTGCTAGCGGAACGCACGGCGGTTGTAATCGCGCATCGGCTCTCAACTATCGAGCGCGCTGATCGGATCATGGTGCTAGGCGGAGGCATGCTGCGCGAAAGCGGAACGCATGACGAACTGCTCGCGCAACGCGGACTCTACTATCGGCTGTTCGAATTGCAGTACGCCGCGATGGCAAACAGCGACCGCCTCGTGGCGGGTTGACAAATCGGACTGATGACGGAAGACGTGTCTGGCAGGACGCGGCGGGCGGCGCGAGCGCAACTTTGGGCAGCGTCCCTGCTGCGGCTGACGGCGATAGTCCTCGCCCCGATTCTGCTGAGCGGATGCTACGCGGGATACATCGCGCGCGCCGCGTACGAGGAAGAACGAATTCTGTGGAATCGCAAGCCGATTGATGACGCGCTCGCGCGCGGCGATCTTTCGGCGGACGTTCGCGCCAAGCTGGAGACCGTGCTCGCGGTGCGCAAGTTCGCCGCCGACAAACTCGGCGAGAACGTCGGCGGTGCGTATGAAAGCTTCGCCAACGTCGATCAGGGCGCGATCATCCACGTCGTGATGGCGGCGCCGCGCGACTCGCTCGTGCCGTACACATGGTGGTTCCCGATAGTCGGCCGCGTGCCGTATCGCGGCTTTTTCGACGAGAGCGACGCGCTCGCCGAGGCCGCAACGCTCGAAGCAGACGGGCTTGACACGATGGTACGGCCGGCGATTGCATTTTCGAGTCTTGGATTTTTCGATGACCCTCTCCTGACGAATCTGCTCAAGCTGGACCGCGTCGAGCTGGCCGGCGTTCTTATCCACGAGCTGTTCCATCGCACATACTACCTGGCAAGCGACGCGATGTTCGACGAGTCGGCCGCCAACTACGTCGGCAGCGCGGGCGCCGTCGCATTTTTCGCGGCGACTGACGGCGAGTCGGCGCCGTCCACGATTGCGGCGCGCGGCATCCTCGAGAGCGATCTCAAGTTCGCGCGCTTTCTGCTCAAGGAGCAGGCGCGCCTGCTCGACATCTATATGGCGAAACTGCCGAAGGAGGAGCTCGACAAGCGTCGCGAGGCTGCCTTCGCGGCGATCCAGGCCGACTACGCCGCGCTGGCGCCTTCCCTCTCAGGACTCGAGCGTTTCGACCTCGACAAGCAACCGCTCAACAACGCCGTGCTGGTGAACTACATGATTTATTTTCACCAACTCGATAACTTCGCGGCGCTCGATCGGATGAATCACGGCGACCTGCGCGCGACAATCGCGCAGATCATCTCGATCGCGAAGGCGCATCCCGAGGATCCTTTCTACGCCATCTCGCAGGTGGTCCGCACGGCTCCTGCGGCCTCTGCCGGGCGCTAGCTTGCCAGCGCGGCGGCGATCACCCGCGACAATTCTGCTTCGCTGCCGCCGAAGAAATGATCCGTACCGACGATGATCTCGAGTCGTGCCGAGTCACCGATCCTCGACTGAAGCGCTCGCAGTCCCGCCACCGGCGAGTACGAATCGCGATCGCCCGAGACCAGCAGTATCGGCTTGGAGGCGCCATCTGGGATTCGCGCATCGGCCATCGCGAGCGGCAGCGCGACCGCGACGATTCGCGCAATCTCCGCGCGTTCGTATCCCGCACTCACCGCGACCATCGCGCCGAAGGAGTATCCCGCCATCACCGCGTCCTCTTTGCGCACGTCGGGCTGTGCGAGTAAAAACGCCATCGCCGCGACGGCATCGTCGACCTCGCCAGGACCGCCGTCATGCTCGCCCTCGCTGGCGCCGACGCCGCGAAAATCGAAGCGCAACGTCGCATACCCGGCCTGCCACATCGCCGCGAGGATCGCATCGACCACGTTGTTGTGCATCGAGCCGCCATACATAGGATGCGGATGACAGACGACCGCAGCGGGCGCATTTCCGCCCGGATTGGCGAGCAGACCCTCCAGGGTCAAGTCGCCCGATCGAAACGAGACCTGAATTTCATTCATCGCGGTTTTCAGAACTTAAACTGTTACTTTATATTCTTTTTGACTATGGCTTCCGCCGATCGCTGATATAATACAGTTCATCGCGATGGATGAAACTCCCCGACTCGCCGTTGACCGGATGCTGATGCGATTGGCGCGATGGCTGCGCCTGCTCGGCGCCGATGTGATCGCGGACGCGTCGCTCACCGGTGCTGAGCTTCTGAAAATCGCTCGCGCGGACGACAGAATCCTGGTGACGCGCGACAAACGCCTGCGCACCGCATCCGACGTTTTCTTCGTCGAGTCCAACGCCATCAGCGGTCAATTGCGCGAGGCCGTTGGACGTTTCCGGCTCGACCCTGGTGTGATTGCGCTCACGCGATGCTCGCGATGTAACCAGGTACTGACTCCCGTCGCGCGAGAACTCGTGTCGCGGCGCGTGCCGCCCTACGTCTTTGCCAGCCAGGATCGATTTGCCGAGTGCCAGGCCTGCGGCCGGATTTACTGGCCTGAGACGCACCCGGCGCGGATGCGCGCGATGCTGGATTCGATTGCATTCTGACAGTCCAGACCGCCGCCGTGATGGCTTTTTCTTTGCATTGCATCACGAGCGCTTTGGCGACTATAAGAAATGCGGGGATCTCAGATTCGAGATACTGATTAACGAGCGGGGGAAAAATGTTTAATTTCAGGGCGTTGCCATCTGCGCTCGCGATTTTGCTCCTCACACCGATGAGTGCGCACGCGGTCTCGCTCAGCCTCAACGGAGGCGGCGCTGACTTGCAGATGGACAATACGCAGGCAGTCTATGCCAGCGACAGCAACGGCGTCCCGGTGCTGATTACGGGAATCGGAATGACGACTCGCGATGGCGGCACCGTAACCGAAGTCGGCGTGCCGTCGATGATGCCCGACGGACGCGTGATTTTCGGCGCCGAGACGCAGCCCAAGAACGCCAATATCAAGCCGCGATGGAATATTTTCATCGGCAACGCCGACGCGGTGCCGAGCCATCGCATCCTCGCTGCCATCAATCCGAAGGCCCTCGAGGGCGATTGCACGCCTTCATTCAAAGGCGACCCCTATCCGGTCGCGGATACGGACGAAAATATCGCGTTCATATCGGCGGTACCGCACGGCCGCGATGCGTTGTTCTTTTATTCGCGCGGCAAGCTCACCTGCATGGCGAAGGCGGGCGAGAAAACACTCCAGGGGCACGAGATCGCGATCCTGAGCTTCGGCAGCCCGCAGATGGGCGACGACGGCCAGGTCGTGTTCACCGGTTTTCTCGGCGATAGCACGAAGCCCGCCGGCCATCGTCAGGCGCTCCTGCTCGCTTCCCTTGCCGGCGGCGTCACGGAGCTCGCGGTCGAGGGCGAGTACGGCCCGAATCACACGCTCTATCAGCGTCCGTTCGGATTACCCGCTGCGTTGCCCACTCAGCTCGGGACGATGGCCGCGTTCACGGCCAAGACCCCCACCGGCGCGGCCCTGTTCCTGTACAGCGGCGGCTCGATGGCGCGAATCCTGCCGACCGGCACTCTGACCAGCGTCGGTCCGGTGACGTATCTGTCCGCCGGGCGCCCGGGTCTGATGGCCGACGGCACCACCGCGGTGCTGGCAGGATGCGCGCGCATCCCCGCAATCTTTCGGCTGACGCGGCAACGCCTCGATTTGCGGATTCAGCGCGGACAGCTGACTCCCTTCGGCACCGAACTGGAGTCGCTCGGCGACCCGGTGCTGACGGCTTCGGGCGCGATGTTCATCGGCGCCACCGATTCCGACGATCGCGAGAAGCTCTACGTGCTGTCGCCTGATGACGCGTTTTTCGAGGTCGGCGAATCCGAACTGATCTACCGAATCGCGATGGGCGCGCAGAAGCATCCCTCGATCTTCACCGGCACGCTGACGGTAAATCAGCACGGCGACTTCGCCTACCTCGGCGGCCGGTAACTGCAAACATCCGGTCCCCCTTCCCGCTCGGGAAGGGGTTAGGTTCCGAGTCACCCGCACCTACTATAGATTCGTCACCAGCGCCTTTTCTGCGCGCTCGCTTCCTGCCATTTTAAGCACATGGCAGATCACGCGAAATTTATCACCCTCACCCCCGAAGTTTACGACTACCTGATCGCGCATGGGCACAACGGCGATCCGATCCGCGCCGAACTCGCCGCTGAGACCGCCAAACTGGGCCGCATCAGTGGAATGCAGATTGCCGCCGAGCAAGGCACCTTCATGGCGATCCTCGCCGGTGCGATCGGCGCGCGCTCTGCCGTCGAGGTCGGCACGTTTACCGGCTACAGCGCACTGTGCGTCGCTCGCGCACTGCCCGCCGACGGCAAACTTCTGTGTTGCGACGTTAACGAGGAATGGACCAGCGTCGGCCGCCGCTACTGGGAGCGCGCCGGCGTCGCCAACAAGATAACGCTCAACCTGGCCCCCGCGGCCGAGACTCTGAAGGCGCTGCCCGCGTCGCACGCGTTCGACTTCGCATTCATCGACGCCGACAAGTCGAGCTACGCGATCTACTACGAGGAAATTCTGAAGCGGATGCGCCCGAGCGGACTGATCCTCATCGACAACGTACTGTGGAGCGGAGCGGTCGCCGAAGAAACGAAACAGGACGCGGACACCGTGGCGCTGCGCAAGCTCAACGACTTCATCGCCAAGGACACACGCGTCGAGGCCGTGATGCTGGGCATTGCCGACGGCCTCACGATCGTCCGCAAGAAGTAACCGCCGTTTCACTCTCCCTGCAAGGAGACCCGTGCGTATAACGCGCGTCCGGTCCCCCTTCCCGCTCGGGAAGGCGAGTATGCGGCAGTTGACGGATAGCCTCATTTCTGCTATTGTCTCCAACATGAAAACGAAACGCGAAAGTCATCAGCCGAAATTCACGGTTCAAATGACGTGGCCGCAGTTTGAGCGGATGTTCCCCGATGAAACGGCCTGTAAGAAATATCTGTTTGAGCGCCGCTGGCCGGATGGCGTGAAGTGCCCGCGCTGCCACACCAGCGAGCAAGTTTATAAAATCGCTCAGGCGTGGAAATGGGAATGCTGTAATCCAGCGTGCGTCAGCGGGCACGCCTACCGCTTCTCGCTCATCGCGGGCACGATTTTCGAGAATACCAAATACCCGCTCCGCACTTGGTTTTGGGTGCTGTTTATGATCGTCACCAGCAAGAAGGGTGTCAGCGCGCTCCAAATCCATCGGACGATTGAATCCGGTTCCTATGCCACGGCCTTCTATATGTGCCATCGCTTGCGCGCTGCGATGAACGATCCTGAGTTCCGCGAACTGATGGGCATCGTGGAAGTCGATGAAACTTACATTGGTGGGAAAGAGCACAACCGCCATTGGGATAAGAAGCAGGGCGGACGCGGCACGGCTGGCAAGATTCCTGTCATCGGCGCGATCTCCCGCAAAGGGAACGTGGTCTGCAAGATGATCGAGAATACCGACACCGAAACGCTTTCAACGACGGCAGCGTGGGCGCGCAAGCGTCGGCGCAAACTTCGCCGTCGCCGTCGAGTCCTTGCGTCAACAAATGAAAACTCCAACTGAATCGGCTCGCTGGCGAAGCCGATGGTCATGCCTAAGGTTTTGGCCGCGAATGTTGCCAGGAGCAATAACGTCGTCTTCCTCCACAAACATCCGGTCAGACACATAGTACTGGCTGCCGTCACTTCTTTGAAAAACAGCTCGCCAAGTCTGGATCGATGTCGGCGGTCCGACATTGATAATATGCATTCCGACAAATAACCGTCCTTGAGGAGTAACCGTCATATCGGGAATCCACGATCTAAACAGCGGCGCGACAACGTATTCCTTACGCCACGCGTAGTAGCCAGCAAGCACGAAAACCCAAAGAAAAACGATCACCTTGATCGCCATCGGCGGGTCTCCTAAGTACCACCAAGCAATGAAAGGGAGCATCGGAATCGATGAGAAAAAGATATCGTTCCAGTGCTCAATAACGGCGCTGAGATAGTTTGGAAGCAAGTCCAGTGTCTCGAATTGCCGTTTCGCGAATTTTCGGAGATTTGCGAGCAGTTCAGACATGGGTTTTCCCTGACGGTGAGTTTCGCTCCCCCATCAACAAGGAATATCCTAGCGGGCATGCGGTTATCCGTCAACATCTGGATACTCGCCCTCGGGAAGGGGTTAGGGGTTAGGTTCCTGCGATTCAAGATCCTGCCTCTCTGCGCGTCATTACGATGAGTTCCCTCTGATTCGTATGCACCAACTCCACACTCGACGCCTGATCGGCACGCCCGCCGGTCCGAACGCCTTCGCCGATATCCGTCGTCTGCACGGCGACCCGCGCGTGATGGCGACCCTCTCCGCCGACGGAAAAACTTTCAGCGAAGACCAAAGCCGCGCCTTTCTGGATCGCGCCTCCGAGCACTGGAAATCGCACGGCTTCGGCTTATGGATCCTCCGCGATCGATCCGATGACGACTTCGTAGGCTACGGCGGAATCAAACACGCCGACCTCGAGGGCCGCGACGAGATCGAGCTAGCCTACGCGATCAGATCCGACCACTGGGGCAAAGGATTCGCCACCGAAATCTCAATCGCCGCATTGAAACTCGGGTTCGACACGATTCACCTGAAACGAATCGTAGCCTTCACCCTGCCGCACAACCAAGCGTCCCGCCGCGTGATGGAGCATTGCGGATTCACCTACCAGCGCGACATCATCCACGCCAACCTCCCCCACGTCCTCTACGCGTTGGAAGCCAGCGCCTTCGGCGCCAGCCAAAAAAAGTTCTAACAGGGACGAAGTCCCGCATCTCTCTTTTCTTAGTACTGGGTGCAGGGGGTCACCCCTGCCCTAGGAAGCGTGAAACCCACGGCGGGTTTCACATTAAATTAGTGATTACCTTCCTGTCTTACCAAGGGCACGCTAAACTTCCGTAGATATCCCGATGGACGAACGCTACGACCCAAAGAAAATCGAGCCCGCATGGCAGGCTGATTGGCAGCGCACCAATCTCTACCTCACCCGCGAGGACCCCGGCCGCCCGAAATTCTACATCCTCGAGATGTTTCCCTACCCGTCCGGCGCCGGCCTCAGCGTCGGCCACTTGCACAACTACGTGCCGTGCGACGTCGTCGGCCGTTACAAGCGGATGGCGGGATTCAACGTGCTGCATCCGATGGGATGGGACGCGTTCGGACTGCCCGCCGAAAACGAGGCCATCCTCAAAGGCTCGCATCCGACCGAAACCGTCCCGCGCTACGCCGCCAACTTCAAGCGCCAACTGACAATCTCGGGATGCGCCTACGACTGGACGCGCGAGATCAATTCGTCGTCGCCCGAGTACTACAAGTGGACGCAATGGTTCTTCCTGATGCTCCACAAGCGCGGCCTCGCCTACCGCGCGAACGGCGCGCAATGGTGGTGCGACAAATGCCAGACCATTCTGGCCAACGAGCAGGTCATCAACGGATGCTGCTGGCGCCACACCGACAATCCCGTCACCAAGAAGGATCTCGAGCAGTGGTATCTCAAGATCACCCAGTACGCGGATCGATTGCTCGCCGATCTCGACGGCATCGATTGGCCGGAACCGATCAAGCTGATGCAGCGCAACTGGATCGGCCGCAGCGAAGGCGCCGAACTCGCCTTTCCGGTAGCCGGACACGCAGGTAAGGAGGTCCGCTTTTTCACGACGCGTCCCGACACCGTCTTCGGCGTATCGTTCATGGTGCTGGCGCCCGAGCATCCGCTCGTCGCCGAGATCACGACGCCCGCGCAGCGCGCGATGGTGGAAAGCTACGTCGCCGACGCGCGCCGCCAGACCGACATCGAGCGGATGTCGACGGCGAAGGAAAAATCGGGCGTCTTCACCGGCGCCTACGCGCACAACGTCTTTACCGATAGGGACATCCCGATTTGGATCGCCGACTACGTCTTGATGGGCTACGGCACCGGCGCAATCATGGCCGCGCCCGGCGAGGATCAGCGCGATTTCGAATTCGCCACCAAGTTTGGCTTGGAGATTCCGCGCGTGACCGCACCCGCCGATGGCAGCGTTCCGCCAACTGACCGCGCGTTCCCGGAACCCGGCATCGCGATCAATTCGGGCTTCCTCAACGGGAAGACAACCGCCGAAGCAATCACTGCGATATGCGAGTTCGCTGAAAAACGCGGAATCGGGCGCGCGACCATCAACTACCGGATGCGCGATTGGCTGATCTCGCGTCAGCGCTACTGGGGATGCCCGATTCCGATCGTCTACTGCAAGACCGACGGAATCGTCCCGGTGCCCGAAGACCAGCTGCCCGTGATGCTTCCTCCGATGAAGGACTACTTGCCGTCGGGCACCGGCCGCTCCCCGCTCGCCAACGTGCCAGCGTTCGTCAACACGACCTGCCCCAAATGCGGCGGACCGGCCGAGCGCGAGACCGACACGCTCGACGGCTTCGCCTGCTCGTCATGGTACTTCCTGCGCTTCGCATCGCCGCATGAAGACCGGCGCCCATTCGATCGACGCGCCGCGGACTACTGGCTGCCCGTCGACCTCTACGTCGGCGGCGCCGAGCACGCCGTGATGCATCTGCTGTACGCGCGGATGTGGACCAAGGTGATGTTCGACGAGGAGCTGATCGGCTTCGACGAACCGTTCCCCGCCTTGCGCAACCAGGGCGTGGTCTGGGCGAGCGACGGCCAGCGGATGTCGAAGTCCAAGGGCAACGTCGTCACACCGGACGCGATGATCGACAAGTACGGCGCCGACGCGCTTCGGCTCTGGGAGCTGTTCATGAGCCCCTTCGACGAAGCGACCAACTGGAACGAAAGCGGCGTCGCCGGCACGCTAAGATTCATCACGCGCGTCTGGACGATGATGCGCCGCTACGTAGAAGCCGGCTCGCCATCGGGAGCGCCGAGCGAAGAAACCCTGAAGCGCACCCACAAAACCATCCAGCTAGTAACCGATCACATCGAACGCCTGCGCTTCAACACCGCATTAGCCGCGATGATGGATCACCTGAACTACCTGACAAAACTAAAGCCAGAAGAGATGGGCCGCTTCGCCGCCGAATCATTCATCCTATTGCTAGCCCCAATGGCCCCCCACGTAACCGAAGAAATCTGGCGCGCGCTAGGCCACAAAGCTTCAATTCACCTGGAAGCATGGCCAAAATTCGACCAAAACCTAACCCGCGACGAAACAGTAACAGTAGTAATCCAAATAAACGGCAAAGTCCGCGATCGCCTCGAAGTCCCCGCCGGCACTTCGGAAGCGGACGTACGAACTCTCGCCCTCAAGAGCGAAGCGGTCACCCGTCACCTGGATGGCAAACCGCCCAAAAAGTTCATCTTCATAAAAGACAAAATGCTCAGCATCGTAGCCTGACCCCATCCTCTGGCGCGCTCGTTCTTTGTGTCATCCCGAGCGTAGCCGAGGGACCCCGGATCTTTCTCGGCGCAAATCGTGTCGACTTCACTGAGGGCATGCGGAGCCGACCCGCTCATTTCTGTGTCCGTTCTCTCCATAAGGGAGAGGATTAAGGTGAGAGTCCGATTGCAGCGCGCTATTCCGCGCGCGATTCAAGACTCTGTACCCCCCTGAACGCGCTTGGAGCATATGCAAAAATTCAACTTCACAAAAGACAAGATGCTATCCGTCGTCGAGTCGGTTGCGGCATTCGCGCTTGCGACCTCGGTGCTGATCGCATGAAGACCGATTCAATCTACTTACGACGCGGAAGGGCACCAGTACTCGGTCGAAAATCGAGAAAGCTAAGATACCCGCGAGAACCGGAATCTTTTTTTGATGTGGCGAGCAAAAAACGAACCTTTCGAAGAAGCGCCGAGAAGCTGCTCAAAGACGCCGGGAGGAACCCCAAAATACTGATAGACCGACCCGTCTTTGAATTCGACTTCTAGCGTTCCGGAAGCCGCGTCGTAGCCAACGGATACTAAGTCCGAGGAAGCAACAGATACACGGTTCAATTGAGATCTCCTGCGAACTACTTCTAAATGCGCTTCGCGCTCGGCGGAATCTATCCGGGCAATTAATTCGGAGGAGCCACTTTTCGTTAGATTTTGACGCTGTTTGACGTATCGAGAATCTGCGTACAGAGGCGCTCCAGACTCAGCGATCTTTTCCCATCATCCCACGCGTAAGCCAAACTGGCGGTGATATGAAGCGTGTTTTTCTGAAGACCACCGACCTGCCCAAAATCTCTATCTGCTTTTTCTCGAAAGCGTTGCCAGTCACCTGGACCTATCTCCTCGCGGACGACGCTGCCAATCTCAGAATGCCACATGACAAATCCAGGCCCCCAATAATCCGATGTCGGAAGTGGATTCTCACCAGGCTTACTTAGGAGACAAAGAAGCGCCATGTTATCTTTTTCATGCAGCTTTCGCTTCTCAGGATCAGTCTCCTGACCGTCGCAATCGAAAACTAAAAAGGTTGGTATGCACATCTTTTTTGCGATTATCAACGGTTGTAGAAGCTGATTTTTACCATTTGCCGGCACAATATGGCATCCCATGCGACGATATACCTCCCATTTCCCAAGAAGGTGGAGATACGCATTGATGTACGCAACGTCTTCCACACCCTCAACGAGCACCAAACGAGTCGCAAAGAACATCTCACTCACCGACGGTTGCAGTAACTGGTTCATTTTCGCCAAAGTGCCGGACGGTTTGGCGACTGGTTTTCCGGTCGCCGACGCCATCTCAGTCGCTATCTCCGGGTATTTGACGTATCTAACGTCTGACTCCTTTTTCGTCGCGTCTTTGCGCACCATTCGCACATCCTCAAATCCCTCCCCTGATACGAACAGTGGGCTGTGCGTGCAAATAATTATTTGAGAGTTTACCTCGCTAAGCTTTTGGAGGACCCCTGCGAGATGTCTGGCCTGAGGAGGATGCTGGTAAAGTTCCGGTTCCTCGCACCCCAGAATTAGCTTAGGAGCCGTCGCATCATCACTACCCGCCAGCTCTTGTAAGAGCGCCAATAGATATGAGCGCTGCAACCCGTGTCCAAATCTACCGAGTTCACCTTCGAAGTCGTCCTCTCCGGCAATGATTTTGGCGAAGGGTTCGTCGATTCGAATGGCTGAATCCGGATCGTGGTACCATTCAAGTCGCACGGTCGCCCCGGGATGAGCCCACTCGCCGACCCGTACGGCCATCGACTCCGAGAGCTCCTTAAGCGCTCCTTGCTTGCTGTCCAGAACAGCCTTGTAGTCGGCTTGCGTTTTCTCGCGCATCTTCTGAAATTCGTCATTGAAATTCGTTTTAGCTCTCACAGTGCGTTGCAGCAATTTCCCCAGAGCTGTGTTTCGCTCCTCAAGTTGCTCTGAGCTGGCGTCCTTGACGGCGGGCACGTAAACCCACTGAACATACCGAGCAAGGCGATTAGCGCCCCGGCTAATGCCATAGAACTGGTCTTCGCTTCGTTCTAGCACGCACTTCTCTTGATGGTCTTCCTCAAATTTGCGAAGTGCGCCGACCATCGCCGCCTTCGTGCCAACGGGTGGCAGCGACGGTACTTTTTCTAAGATTTCGCCGTATAGTGTTTTGAGCTCGGAAACTAGTTTGCCGTCACCCTCTGCTCGAAAGAAGTCCTTGAACTCTGACATCACTAGCCGCTGGCCATATTGCTTTACCTCGGCCGCCTCTGTTGAGTCATCGAAGACAGCAACTGCCGATACAACGAGTTTGTCGTGCCTGCAGTAGTTCGAGAACTCGGCTTTGGCTTCCGCACTTAGGTCGGTGAAAGTAAGAGTGATTTCAATCGGAGTAGTCGTATTTTTCTTATGGAAATCCTCCCGGTCCAGTCTGCTGAGATTGGTCGACGCATTGGCAGTTTCTCGAAAGAAAATGTTGAGCGCACATAAAATGGTAGATTTTCCGGATCCATTGGGACCGACGAGGCACGTGTAGTTGTTGAAAGGAATTGTTACGTCAGAGAACGCGCGCAAGTTCTTGATCCGAACCGACTCGATTTTCATCCGCCCCCCGGTGCTTAGTCTCAATAACCACGCCTGCGCATGTAAGAACTAGCTTAGCCGACTTTAATTGTAACGGCTGGTTTTTGCAAATAATCACGTTGTCTGGGCTAAAGCGACCAGCAGTTGGCGGGCCGAGAGCTTTTACCCTGTCCTGAGCTTGCTCAAGGAGCTGGCTCCGCCCCTTCGTTTTCCTTTCTCCTGAACTTTATTGCCTCGACAAAACGTTTCACGTGAAACCTTTTCGCCTTTATCGCCAGCAACCGCGGGCGCTTTCCCGAAAAAGCGAAACGTTTCACGTGAAACGTTCGCGTCTGAAAGCCCTGCAAACATACCGGCAGTTCGCCAATTAGCCGCATCTCGCTGCGCCAATTGATTTGCGCGCTGTGGCCGTGCGATGCTTCCGCCCGGATACGACACTAGACGCATTTCGTCATCCGCAAGGAGCGATCGACATGGCCGAGGAAGTTCTCAAAGTCACACGCCATCAGAACTACGCGGTCCTGACGCTGAACCGTCCCGAAAAGCGTAACGCCCTCAATCAGCCATTGATCGAGGCGATAAACCACGCGCTCATCAAGTTTGAAAGCGACCGCGAAATCCGTGCGCTGCTCATCCGCGGCGAGGGCGCGAGCTTCTGCGCCGGAATCGATCTGAAGGAAGTGGACGAGACCAGCGGCGTCCACAATCCGACCTCGCTCGAGTCCGTCTTCGGGCGCCTCGAGCGCTTCCCGGTACCGACCATCGCCGCCGTGCAGGGCGCCGCGCTCGCAGGAGGACTCGAGCTGGCGCTCCATTGCGACCTTCGAATCGCGTCGGAGAACGCGAAGCTGGGCATGACGCTCGGCCGCGTCGGCCTGATGGTGCCGTACGACTTCACGCGCAAGCTGATCGAGGTTTGCGGCTCCGCCAACACCGCCTGGATTCTCTACACCGCGGACCTGCTCGACGCCGAGCGCGGCCGTCACATGAACATCGTTCATGACGTCGTCGCCGACGCGAAGCTCGCCGAGGCGACGACCGCGCTCGCCGAAAAGATAGCAGCCAACGCCCCGCTCTCTTTGCGGGCGATGAAAGCGACCGTCCGCCGATGCATGAGCGAGACGTTCGACGCGTGGCACGACGACATGCTCCAGATGGCGCGCTCGGTCCGCGAGAGCAGCGACGCCAAAGAAGGCGTCCGCGCCTTCCTGGAAAAGCGAAAGCCAGTCTGGAAGGCGCAATAGCGGCGATTGCCTTCCCCTCTCCAGAAGGAAGAGGGGCTAGGGGTGAGGTTCTTCTAGCGCTGCGTCCGCCGCTACTCCGAATGCCGCCCCAGTGCATTCCGAATCGCGGCGGCGCTCTGCAGCAACGTGCCCGGCAGATTCAACGTCCCCGCGACATTTGAATATGGATACAGCCGCGCGTTGATATGCGCATGCAGCGGCAGACCCTCACCCTGGTGAATTTCATAGTCCAGCGGCAGCGGCCCGAGGATCATCAGTATCCGATAGATCGCATTTGCGAACTGCCGCATCTGTTCCGGCGCCAACTCGGACAGCAATCCCCGAAAGTCCGGCATCACGACATCGTAGCTGCGCGGGAACAGACCGATCGGGCTCGCATAGCTGACGATCGAGTCGCCGCGATCGATCACCAGCTTGAGGCGCTCCATCAGCGCGAGGACCTCGTGCCACATGTGAGGATTCTCGCGCTCGGCGCGCGCCTCCGCGAGCACTGCGGGAAACGGCTCCGGAGATCCGATGATCTGCTGATGCAGATGCGGCTGCGAAGCGCCCGACTCACGCCCCTGGTTTTTGCGGATCACGACCGAGCAGACGTCCGGATTATCCAACGCGAGGCGCATCACGCGCGCATCGGCATGCATCAGATGCAGGAAATGCGCGCCGCCCAGCGCGCCGGTGAACATCAGATCAGCCTGCGATCGCGGCGCGTCTATAAAATGACGCGGATCCTCGACGACGATATACGATTCGTTGCGATTTCCGGTCAACTCCGCGGGAATTCGCGGGAAGAGATTGTTGATCACGCGCACGATCCAATTCGCGCTGTCGTCAGTCCTCGCACCGCTCCATTCGGGGATAGCGTCGCGCGTCAGCCGAAAAATCTCGCGCGTCGTCATGCTTTCGTTGCCCGGACAGAAGGGACACGCCTCGGTCGCGCGGCGAATTGATTCAGGACTTAAATGACCTATCTCGGGATCGGCGCTCTCGCGCCCGCCGAGCGTGAACGCAAAGCTCTTGCCGCGCACATCGACAACGTATGAAATCACGCCGGTGATTGGATTTTTGATCCAGACCAGGGAACCATCGCGGATTTCACATTCTATCGGCATCGGAATGTGATCACACTTAACAATTGCCGCAAGGTCATTACAACGTCGGCTCGAAAGCGCCGCGAGCAGGCAGTCACCTTGACTCTGCCCATCGGCTCCGTTATCCAAGTGGTGAGGACGGGGACCCGGCAAAGCCGGGACAAATCGGGGTCTGGCGATCCGCAAGCGCGGGCACCAGCCTTTTTTTTGGTTTTTTGGTTGTCGCCGCGAATCGCCCGCGTCCAGTGAAAAGTGAAAAAGTGAATAGTCAAAAATGCCGCAAATGAAGAAGTACCTGTTTACGCCCGGGCCGGCGCCGGTGCCGCCCGAGGTTCTGCTCGAGATGGCGCGTCCGATCATCCACCATCGCACACCCGAGTTCAGCGCGGCGCTCGACCAGGCGCGCGATCGGATGAAGCCGCTCTATGGCACGTCGGGCGAAGTGATTCTGCTCGCGTCCACCGGCACCGGTGCGATGGAAGCGGCGGTGATCAATCTGCTGCAGCCGGGCGAGCACGCGATTTACGTCAACGGCGGCAAATTCGGCGAGCGATGGGGCAAGCTGCTTGCCGCGTTCGGCATGATTGGGCACGAGGTGCGCGTTGAATGGGGCCGCGCCGTGCGTCCCGGTCAAATCGAGGACGCGTTCAAGGCCTATCCCGAATCGCGCGCCGTGCTGGTGCAGGCCAGCGAGACTTCCACTTGCGCAGTGCATCCGGTGGCCGCGATCGCCGAGGTCAGTCGTAAGCGTGGCGCGATGCTGATTGTCGACGGCATCACTTCGGTCGGCGTCTTCGAACAGAACATGGACGAGTGGGGAGTCGACGCGTTCGTCACCGGCAGCCAGAAGGCGCTGATGCTTCCGCCGGGGCTCGGAATGGTCGCGCTGTCGGCGCGCGCTATCGACGTGGCAAAGACCAACAAGACGCCGCGCTTCTATTTTGACTTGCTCAAGGAATTGAAAGCGCAGCGCGACGAGCACACCACCGCATGGACGGCGGCAGTGTCGCTTATCTTCGGGCTCAACAAATCACTCGAGCTGATTCACGCCGAGGGTCTGCCACAGGTTTACGCGCGTCACGCGCTGATGGCGGAGGCTACTCGCGACGCCGCGACCGCACTCGGGCTGAAACTGCTGTCGCCCGACAACCCCGCGCCCGGTGTCACCGGCATCCTGGTTCCCGAGGGTCTCGACGGCGGCAAGCTGGTGAAGTTCCTGCGCGACAATCTGGGTGTGTCGGTGCAGGGCGGCCAGGATCAGATGAAGGGCAAGCTCGTGCGCATCGGGCACATGGGTTATTTGAGCCCGTTCGACACGCTCATCGCGGTCAGCGCGCTCGAGATGGGGCTGAAGCAGATCGGCGCAAACATTCAACTTGGCGCCGGCGTCGCCGCAGTTCAGGCACGCCTGGCACGGAGCATCTGAAACGCACATGGCGGAAACTTTCCGCGTCCTTCTAAGCGACTCGCTTGCGGCGCAGGGGATTGAAGTCCTCAAGCGCTTCCCGCAGTTACAGTTTGACGTCAAGACCGGACTTAAGCCCGAGGAGCTGGCGAAAATAATCGCGCCCTACGACGCGCTGCTGATTCGCAGCGGCACTCGGGTCACGCGCGAAGTAATCGACGCCGCCACCTCGCTCAAAGTGATCGGGCGCGCCGGAGTCGGGGTCGACAACGTCGATATCGAAGCGGCAACGCGACGCGGAATCGTCGTGATGAACAGCCCGACCGGTAACAGCGTCACGACCGCTGAGCACGCGGTCACCATGATGATGGCGCTGGCGCGGCATATTCCCGCGGCAAACGCCTCGATCCATGCGGGCAAATGGGAGCGCGGCAAATTCACCGGCGCCGAGATCTGCAACAAGACGCTCGGCGTCGTTGGACTCGGCAACATCGGGCGAATAGTCGCCGACCGCGCGGTTGGGCTCAAGATGAAAGTGATCGGCTACGATCCGATCCTGACGGCCGACGCGGCCGGGCGTATCGGCGTGCAGCTGGTCAGTCTCGACGAGCTTTTCGCGCGCGCGGATTTCATTACCGTCCACACTCCCTTGACCGACGACACGAAGGGACTTGTCGGCGCCGCGGCGTTCGCGAAGATGAAGAAGGGTGTGCGAATCATCAATTGCGCGCGCGGTGGGATCGTCGATGAGGCCGCACTCGCCGAGGCGCTGAAGTCCGGCAAGGTCGGCGGCGCCGCGCTGGACGTATTCGTCGAGGAGCCGCCGCCCGCCAATCATCCGCTGCTCCAGTTCGACTCGGTGATCGCAACGCCGCATCTCGGCGCCGCGACCGACGAGGCGCAAGTTCAAGTCTCAGTCGATATCGCGCATCAAGTCGCCGAGTTCCTTATCGACGGCACCATTCGGCAGGCGGTTAACATCCCGGCGCTGTCCACCAAGGAGCTCGAAATACTCGGGCCACATCTTACGCTCGGCGAAAAGCTGGGCAGACTCGCGGCGCAACTGATTACCGACGCGCCCCGGGAACTGACGCTCGCGTTCGGCGGCGAAGCGGCGAATCTCAAGCCGGATGCGATCACCGCCGCTGTTCTGAAGGGGCTGATGAGCGGCTTCCTCGACGAGGATTTGAACTACGTCAACGCGCCGTTCATCGCACGCGAGCGCGGTATCACCATCGTCGAGACGCGCTCGCGCGAAATCACGGACTACGTGAACACCTTGACGCTCAGAGTTCGTACGGGAGCCGGCGAGCATGAAGTCTCTGGCGCAGTGCTGGGAAATCGCGCGCTGCGCCTGACCAGGATCGACGGCTACCGCGTCGAGGCGGTGCCCGAGGGCTACTTCCTCATGCTTCACAATCGCGACGTTCCCGGCGTGGTCGGCGCGGTGGGCACGATGCTCGGGCAGGCGGGGATAAATATTGGCGGACTGGAGCTCGGCCGCGATCGCGTGGGCGGAACCGCGCTCAGCATCTTCGAAGTGGATGAGCCGGTGCCGGCCGCGGTACTCGACAAGCTCAAGACGATTCCCGCAATCACGGCGGCGTCGCTGCTCAAGCTCTGAATTTATTTGCGCACCGGGTATTTCAGCCCGACAGGTGCGCGCGGAGGCCGGCGAAACTGACGCCGGTCGGGGAACAGAAATGAAGACAGTTGCCGTGGTCGGCACGCAGTGGGGTGATGAAGGCAAGGGCAAAATCGTCGATATGCTCGCGGCCGACGCCGACGTGGTCGTCCGCTTCCAGGGCGGAAACAACGCGGCTCACACGCTGGTGGTCGGCGGCAAGAAGTTCGTGCTGCGGCTGGTGCCGGCAGGCGCGCTTCATCCGGGCAAGGCTTGCGTGATTGGCAACGGACTGGTCGTTAACCCGATCGCGCTGCTTGACGAAATCGCGGACCTCAAGCGCACCGGCCATCTCGCCGACGACAGCTTGTTCAAGATCAGCTACGAAGCGCACATGGTAATGCCATATCATCTGGCGATCGATCGCGCGCGCGAGGCGCGCCTGGGCAAGCGCGCAATCGGCACGACCGGATTCGGAATCGGCCCGGCCTATGAAGACAAGATGGCGCGCGTGGGATTGCGCTTCGAAGATTTGCTCGACTTCAAGTTTTTTGCCGAGAAACTCCGCCGCAATATCGTCGAGAAGAACGCGTACCTCAAAGCGTTGCTCAAGACCAAGCCGATCAAGGCCGACGAAACGATCGAGGCGATGAAAAAAGCGCGCCGCCGGCTGCTTCCGTATCTGTGCGACACCGGCGCGTTCGTTAGCGACGCGATCGATTCGGGCAAGCGCGTGCTGTTCGAGGGCGCGCACGGCACGATGCTTGATATCGATCACGGCACTTACCCGTACGTGACCTCGTCGAGTTGCGTCGCGAGCGCAGTCTTCAGCGGCACCGGCATCGGGCCGGGAAATCTCGAAGCGGTGCTCGGCATTAGCAAGGGATACACGACGCGGGTCGGCGCGGGTCCGTTTCCCAGCGAGTTCACCGGCTACCTGGCAGATTCGCTGCGCGAAGAGGGCGACGAGTTCGGCGCTGCCACGGGGCGTCCGCGGCGCATCGGATGGTTCGACGCCGTGCTCGCGCGCTATACCGCTCGCGTCAACGGGATGTGGGCGCTCGCCCTGACCAAGCTCGACGTTTTGACCGGAATCGATCCCGTCAAAATTTGCGTCGGCTATCTCGTGAAGGGGAAGCGCTACGACGACATGCCGCCGTCGCATCGGATGCTCATCAACGCCAAGCCCATATTCGAAGAGATGCCGGGATGGAACGAAAGCCCAGCCGGCGCGCGCACGCTGGCCGAATTGCCGTCGAGCGTGCGCCGCTACGTCGAGCGAATCAGTGAGCTGGTGGGAGTACCGATCGCGATGATCGGCGTCGGCAAAGAGCGCGAAGCGACGATCGTCGTCAGCAACCCCTTCGCTGACTAGCTGATCGTTATCCCGTACTGGCGCCTGGTCTCCAAGCTCGCTTCTATCGCCTCGCGAATATTCGCGAGAGCTTCAGCCTTGGTCCGGCCTTGCGAGGCGCACCCTGGGAGAGCTGGGCACTCCGCAACGACATAGCCGGAATCATCGCGTTCGAGGGTCACGAGATACTTCATCATTTCGCTCGGCGGCTACCCTGCGCACAGTGCTGCGAGGCTCGAGATCGCGACGCCGCGGCGTCCCAGTCTTACGTCGTTGCGATCGAAGCCGTTGGTCGTGTAGCCGAGCGAGATTCCTGTCGCCGGATCGGCCCAGCCGATCTGTCCGCCCGCGCCGCCGTGTCCGAATGCGAGCGCCGAGTTGGTCTTGCCGAAGCCGCGATAGTTCGCGAGTCCATCGCCTCCCGCCACTACAACTCCCAGCGCGCGGTTGCACTTGACGGCGAAAATCGGATCCTTGTAATCACCCGAGCGCACCCGCAGAGCGTCCTTGAGTGTCTCAGGCTTGATAATTGGCGCGCCGTTGATGCCTCGATTGTGCAGCAAGCCCTGGTAGAACAGCGCGAGGTCGCCCGCCGTCATCACTCCGCCGCCGCCCGGCACGCCGGCTTCCATCACGTTGGGCCGGTTGAATCCAAGGATCGCGTCCTCGGTAACTTCGGTTACAGGCATCGGGGGCAGGCCGAGTTTCTTTCGCTCCTCATCGGACAGCGCCTCTCCGACGTAGCAGAGCTGCGCGACACGATTTTGATATTCGCGCGGCAACCCTACTCGCAGTTCCGGCAGTCCGAGCGGCATTGATATCCGTTCGTGCACGAACTGACGAAAGTCCTTGCCCGTGCGGCGCTCGATTATTTCCGCTATGACCCAGAAGCCCGAGGTCGGATGGTACTCGAACTTGCTGCCCACTGGCCATTCCAGCCGCCACATCGCGAATCGCTCGAGCCGTTTGCTCTTGTCGAGCCAATCGTCCTGCGGATACGGCGCGTTGGGAAATCCGCCGACGTGGAGCAGCACCTGCTCGACAGTCATCTTGTCTTTGCCGTTGGTGCCGAACTCAGGAATGATTTCCGCGACGCGCTCGCCGGGGCTCAGCTTGCCTTCGCCGATCAGAATCCACGACGCCGCCGACATGATCGCTTTGGTGCACGAGAAGATCACGTAGAGCGTGTCGTTGGTCGCGGGCTTTTCGCTTCCACCCTGAACTGCGCGTCCGACCGTGCGCATCGCGCCGATTTTTCCACTGCGGGCGATCGCGATCTGCGTCGATGGCAGCAGACCATCCTTGACTTCGCGTTCGGCACGATTGAAAAGCGCCTCGACCTTTTCAGGATCGAGGCCGAGTTCGCGTGGACTATCGGCAAAATGATTTTGCGCGGGCATTGCTGGGCTCCCTGAGATTGAATTTGTCCTCGGGATATAACACACCGTTGTCGATTCGTCATTCGGAAACGATGCGTACCGGACCTTGCGCTGAAATCCATCCCGCCCGGCCCGGCAGCGTGGTGCGAATGACCTCGCAGGCCGACAATTCCGCGCGATTCAGCCGCGCCGTGATCTCGCGCAATTGCACGAACTTCGCACCGTGTTCCTTGAGCGCACGAATCAGGGCAGTGAAGCTCGCGAGCTGCCCCATGCCCTCGGTCTCGGCGTGGATAGTGTGCACATTGAGCGCATCGGGCTTGCACAAACCGAGATAGAAATCGCGCACCGCGCCGGCGTCGGACAATTCACGACGTCCCATCACCTCGTCGAGCGTCGGCAACGTGGTCGGAATCTCAGGCGTCGCGAGGACGCGTCCCTCGACTACGCATCGGTACGGTGCGGCGCCTCGCGTATCGCTGCGATAATCGAGCGCCATCGCGTCGAGCGCGACCATCGCCGCATCGTTGGTGCGCCATCCGGGAGCGGCGAAGCTCCGCGACCGTTCATCGAGGATCGCGCGGTATGCCTCGAACGCGTCGGCAAGTTCGTTGCGTACTCCGCGCTCGCCGATGTCATCGAGATGATCCTGCCATCGCACGTGGTCGTAGCCATGTACGCCAACCTCGAAGCCGCGCGCCTTCAGGTCGCGGATGATCCCAGGGAACGACAGCGCGATCGGGCGCGACGGCAGAATCGTCCCGGAGAGAATCGTGCGCGCGCCGTACATCGAGACGGCCTTGGTGCGGAACATCTTCGACAGGAATCCTCGATTTCGAAACACGCGCAGAATTGCGCGGCCGGAATTGTCGGGGCCCATCGAAATGTAAAAGCTCGCGGCGACGCCCTCGTTCTCGAGCATCGAGGCCAGTCGCGGCACGCCCATTTCGAGACCCTGGTGGGTATCGACGTCGATCTTGAGTGCGATTTCCACGCCCGAATGGTTGCGCGCCTAGGAAGGCATCTCTTTGCGGAACCAGTCCATCGAGATTTTCACGCCCTCACGCAAATTCACTTTGGGTGTGACGCGCAGCAAGGTGCGCATCTTGGTATTGTCCGGAACGCGGCGCGGAATGTCTTCGTAGCTGTTGCCGTAGACTTCTTCCTGCGTCACGAACCTGATTTTTGATTTAGTCGGCCCAAACAACTCGATCATCAGCTTGGCGAACTCGAGCACAGTTGTCTCGACATCGACGCCGATATTAATCGCCTCTCCATCTGCGGCGGGATTCACTCCCGCCTGTACGGTCGCCTCGATCGCGTCGGTCACGTACGTGAAGCATCGCGTCTGCAAGCCGTCGCCAACGACCGTCAAGTCCGCGCCGCGCAGCAGTTGCCCCATGAAGATTGTAAACAGCCGGCCCACGTCAACCTTGTCCAGCCGCGGACCGTACGCGTTGAAATAGCGCACGACCGTAACCGGCATCCCGAGCTTGTGATAGGCAAAACAGAAGTGCTCGCCGACCGCCTTCGACGTCGAATAGCACCAGCGGTCGATACTGGTCGCACCGAGCACGCGATCGTCGTCCTCGCGCCACGGCACCTTGGGGTTGCGGCCGTAAACTTCGGAGGTCGAGCTGAACACGAGGCGCGTGCTGTGCTTGTAGGCAGCCTTCAGCACGTTCTGCGTGCCGTTCACGTTCACGTTCAGCGTTTCGTAGGGATCGGCGACGTAGTGTTCGACGCCGACGACGGCCGCGAGATGGTAAATGAGGTCGACCTTCGAGACCAGGCTGTCGATCAACTCGACGTTGAAAACCGAATCGTGCACGTAGTGAAAGCGCGGATCGTTCAACAGGTGACGCACTTTGGCGATCGAGCCGGTGTCGAGCACGAAGACCTCGTCGCCGCGCGCGATGAACGCATCCGAGAGATGTGATCCGAGAAATCCGGCGCCGCCGGTTATCAGAACCCGCATGTGACCTCCGCGACCTAGTCGAATTGAATAGTATCTTTGACGCGCGCCGTGTGGGAAAGAGCCTCGCGCGCAATGCCTTCGGCGCCGCCTTCGAACTGCGCGATCCTGACGATTAGACTGCCCTCGCCCGCCGCAATTTCAAGCGCGCCGTCGGCAGTTTCGCGCACGACGCGCCCCGGCTCGCCATGCGTTCCGTTTTCCGCGCCGATTTTCGCTTCCCATACCAGCACCTTTCGGCCGCCGACGAAACAGAACGCGCCGGGATACGGATGGGTCACGGCGCGCACGAGATTGAAAATCCTTCGCGCCGGCCATCGCCAGTCTATCCGCCCGTCGTCGGGCTTTCTGCGCCCGAAGTAACTGCCCTTCGAGATATCCATTTTTCGCCGGGGCGCAGTGCCCGCGACAATTTTCGGATGCAGCTCGTCGATCAGCTCGACGCCGAGCGGCACCAGCTTGCGGTACAACGTCAACGCGTTGTCGCTGTCGTCGATCGCAACCGCGCGCTGCCCGACGATATCGCCGGCGTCCGCCCGCGCAACCATGTGATGCAGCGTGACACCCGCCTCGCGTTCTCCATTCACGAGCATCCAGTTCACCGGCGCACGTCCACGATAGGCCGGCAGCAACGACGGGTGCAGATTGTAGGCGCCAAGGGGAGCCCGTTCGAGCACGCTCGCGGGAATCAAGTGGCGATAGGAGAAGGAATAAATTATCGACGGATTAGTCGCGCCGACTTTCGCCGCGGCTGCCTCGACGCCGTCGGTATGCACGGGGACGCGGTGCCGCGCAGCCAGTTCCGCACACGACCGCCACCAAATCTCTTCGTGGGAATCGTCGCGATGCGTGAACAGTACTGCGATCGGCGCGCCCATTTTCAGCAGCGCGTCCATGCACGCGTAACCCATCTCGTGATATGCGAACAGCACGCAGAGAGCTGATTTCACGGTCGCGCCGGATACGACGCTCGAAACGTTGGACTCAACCATTAATCGTTCGCCGCGCTAGTCGGCTGGCGAATCCAGCGGCTTGCCGTCAGCTCCGTGCACCGCTCGGACGACGTAAGTGGGACGCCGCCGCACCTCGATGTAGATGCGCCCGGCGTACTCGCCGATCAGCCCGAGCGCCAGGAATATCATTCCAATGAAGAAGAACAGCACCGCGAACAGCGTCCACAGCGCGCCCTCTTCCTGCGGACCGTAGATCAGCCGATGCGCAAGTAGCACGACCGCCATCATCACGGCGAGCATCGAGATCCCAATCCCGGTCATGCTCAGCATCTGGATCGGGATGAGCGAAAATCCGGTGATCAGATTGAGACTCAGCTTCGCCAGCGAAAAGAGATTGTACTTGGACGTGCCGCCCGCGCGATCGTCATGGCCGACCGGGATTTCCGCGACCCGCTTGGCGAAGGTGTTGGCGAGCGCGGGGACGAACGCCGCCTTCTCGTCGCAATCGACCACCGTATCGACGATGTGGCGCCGGTACGCGCGCAGCATGCATCCGTAGTCATGCATCGGTACGCCGACGATCAGCGAGGTCAAGCGGTTGTGCATCCTCGACGCGTACCGGCGATAGGCCTGATCGTGACGTTCCTCGCGCCATCCACCGACGACGTCGTTGCCTTCGTCGATGGCCGCGATCAGCCTCGGGATTTCCTCTGGTGGATTCTGCAAGTCGGCGTCGAGCGTAATGACCATCTCGCCGCGCGATTGTTTGAAGCCCGCGAGGATGGCGGAATGCTGTCCGAAATTGCGCGCCAGCTCTACGACCCGCACGCGGCCATCTTCACCCGCCGCGATTTCGCGAAGGATGTGGAGCGAATCGTCGCGCGAGCCGTCGTCGATAAAGACCGTCTCCCACGGGCGGTCCAGGCCGTCGAGAACCGGCTTGAGGCGCGCCCAGAGACTCGCCAGGTTCGCCGATTCGTTGAACACCGGCACCACGATCGACACCAATTCCCGCTCCGCGCGCGATACGGCCGAAGTGCCTCGAATCGGTGATATTTTGCCGGGTAAGCTCACGGAACGTGCGCGACCTGAGCGCGATTTACTACACGAAGCCGCCGTCGCGTGAAGTGATTCTTGCAGACAGCCTGCCGGATTTAAAGATAGCGGCGGGCGGCCCGGTTGACCGCGCGTGATCTCCTCGCGAGACTGCTTCGACGATGCTCGCCGCCAGCCGATCTCTTCGCCTCACCGTCTACGCCGTGCTCGCCGCGATTCTCTATCTTCCCGGTCTCGGCAGACCCGCGCTCTGGGAGCCCGACGAGGGCCGCTATGCGGAAATCGCGCGAGAGATGGTCGTCTCGGGCGACTACGTGACGCCGCGCGACGATTTCGAGCTGTACTTCGAAAAGCCTCCGCTGGTCTATTGGGCCGAGGCCGCGGCGATCAGAATTTTCGGCGTCAATGAATTCGCGGTGCGGCTACCGGCCGCGCTGTTCAGTGTCGGACAGGTCGTCGTTACAGCCGCGTTGGCCGACATAATGCTCGGCGCGACGGCGGGATTCTTCGCCACGCTTGCGCTCGCGCTGAGTCCGCTGTTTTTCGGCTTTGCGCGATTCGCGACGCTTGATCCTGCGCTGGCGTTTTTCCTTACCGCGGCGCTCGGCGCGTTTTATCTCGCCGCGCGTGACGATTCATTCTCAACACCGCCGGCTCGCACATGGATGTTGACCTCCGCCGCGATGCTCGCGCTGGGAACTCTTGCCAAAGGACCAATCGCACTCCTGCTGGGCGGCGCGATCGCTCTGTCATGGCTGGCAACGGAGCGGCGAATTCGCCAGATCGCGCAGATGCCGCTGGTCTCGTGCGCCCTCATCTATGCGGCGATCGTCGCGCCCTGGTTCGTCTTGATGGAGGTGCGAAATCCCGGCTTCCTGAGTTTCTTTTTCATCCACGAGCATCTCGAGCGCTACGTCAGTTCAAGCGAACACGGATGGGGCCCGTGGTTCTTCATTCCGATTGTGATTGGCGGGGCGTGGCCCTGGATTTTCTTCGTCCCGCTCGGATGGTCCGCGATGCGAGCCGGCGTCGAGTCGCGGGAAACTGCGCTGGAGCGATCCGGTCAGCGCGCGTCCGCGCGATTCCTTGCCATCTGGTTCGCGGTGGTCTTCGTGTTTTTCTCGATTCCGCGCTCCAAGCTCGGCAGCTATATCCTGCCTGCGCTTCCGCCGTTGTCGATCTTCGCCGGGTTTGGTCTCGCGCGCCTGTCAAATCTCGACGCAATGCGTCGCCGCCGTCTTATTGGCGTCGTCGCGATTGCGAACCTGTTGCTCGCGGCAGGTCTGTTCGTCTTTGTCGAGCTCGGATTGGCTGCGATGAATCCCGCGCTCGGCCTCGACGGATTGCTGATTGGCGACGTGCTGGCTGCCGGCGCGATTGCGATGTATTTGCTAGGGCGCACGGCCTTGCGCGCTACATACGCGATTGGCGCGCTCGCACTCGCGATGCTCGCGACGGTTCCGCTCACCGCACGCGTGCGCGAAGACGCGTCCTCGATTTCCACCTATCGCAACCTGGCAAACGCGGTTCGGCCCTACCTTGCCGGCGACTGCACGCTCGCCTCATACCGTCACTACGTACAATCGCTCCCGTTCTATACGCGCAGTCGCGAGACCCGCGTCGAGTATTGGGGCGAGCTTTCTGAAGTTTCGCCGCCGGTGCCCGGCAAGTCGCCGTTTCTAATCGGCTCCGAGACGCGCCTGCGCCAGGCGTGGTCGTCCGGTTCGTGCATGATTCTGATTGCGAACGAACGCGACCTGAAGGGACTGCAGGATTCGCTGAAGCCCGCGCCGGTGATTGTCGGATGCGAGGGTAAAAAGCTCGCGCTTTATAATCGCGCAATAGCGCCGCCGCCGGCTGCCGCCGATTGCCCCAAGCCTGAAGCGGAGAAATAGTTGTCCCGCCGCGAGGACTTGGATTCGGACGCGTTCGACTGTAGCTTTCTCGTGGAGAGACTGATTGCCGGTGGCTGACAAGAAATCCAAAATGCAGGACGCGGATTTGGGTGGCGAAGGCGCGGTGGCGGAACAGTCGCTGGGCCAGTTGATTACCGAAACTCGCGAGCGCAAAGGCCTGACGCGCGAGCAGGTCGCGACCGAGGCTCATCTGCCGCCGCATTACATCAAGATGATCGAGACCGACAGCTACGACCTGATTTCGGATCGGCTGTACCTGGTCCCGTTCCTGCGCCGCTACGCGGCGTTCCTGGGTCTCGACGCCGAGGAAATTGCCTCGCGCTTTGTCAGCAACGTTCAACATGCCGAGGCCAACGTGGTGCGAATCTCGCAAGAGCTCACGATGGTCGCGAAGAAGCCGGGCGCCCTGGGCCGAATCGCGTTCGGCGTGATGATTGCCGCGATCCTCTTTTTACTCGCGGATATGGCGTGGCGCCGGTATGAAGAGCGTCAAGCGCCCGCTCCGGCTCCCGTCACGTCGCCGGCTGCGATGGCGAGCACGGCGAGCGAAGCTCAACCGCCCGCGACGAGCGTGACGAATCCCGAATCTGCGGCGCCCCCGTCAGCGCCGGCGGCTGCTTCGAATATTGCACGACCCTTGAGCGTCCCGCCTGCGGCCAAACGTCCCGACCCACCACGGCCGATCCCGCGTGAACCGACGGACGAATAGCAACTGAGCTAGTGCAGTATTGAGTTGGCGATCTCTTCGGCGACGAGTTGCTTGGCGCGTCGCGGATCGTCGCCCGAGTGCACGACCGCGACCACCTTCAGCTCATCGGTCGCGCCTTCCAACGACGCGCGCGCGACGATCACCGTGTCGTAAAGCTGGTTCTTCGGGATGTCGTCATACGGCGTCCGCCCGCGGGCCATCGCCTGCTTGCTCGCCTCGTAGGCCCTGAACTGTTCCGACGCCGGATCTTCGGGAGACAGCGCCTGGCGGCGCGCATTCAGCGCATACGGATCGATCGGTTGATCGCCGCTGTCGCCGAGCGGCGGCGGATCCGCGCCCGCCTCCTTGAGCAATTCGACCATCGAAGGATCGCCGGGAAACATCTGATTCAATGACACTCCCGGCGCGAGCATTTGCTGGCTCACCGTGACGGTGAGCGTCACCGAATTGTCCGGATTCCCCGGCTGACCGCGCCGCGCCGCCCGTAAATCTTCGTTCAGCACACTCTGCACAACAGTATCGGTGCATATTGCGACCACGCTGGCGTTCGCGGGCGGCGTCAGCTTCCCGGCCATCTTGATGTCGGCGGCGTACGCAGTAGTTCCGGCAATAGCTACTGCAATAGCTATCGCGACGATCGCGCGACGCATTGCTTTGCGCATCCGATTACTCATCGGTACGCGCGGGCGGCTTCTATGGGCCAGGTTGCGATCACTTCATCGCCCCGCACTACATAATACTCACTGTGGAGATTGATCGTCGTGTCGTTGTGGCTGGGAATTATTTCAATTTTCGATCCCGACTCGAGACTGCTTTCGCCAGCCGCAACAGCACCGTGTTCCTCGGACAGGTGCGCTACCTTGATCGCGGTATCCTTGACCATCGGCGGACCGAACTCGTTGGTTAACGACTTCATGCCCGCATCGATTGTCGCACGACTGCCGCGCCGCGAAATTACCGTCGCTAAAAGAGTCAGCGCCGGACGGCCCAGGTCCGGGCGCACATTCCGATAGGCGCCGTCCATGAAAACGTACGAGCCAGCCTGCACTTCGGTTACGTCGGGCCAGCTGCCGGCGATGTCGAACGTCCCGGTCCCACCCGCGCTGACTATTTCCGGCGCGAGTCCTGCCGCCCGCAATGCCTCGACGTGGCGGCTCAGCGTGGTCAGCGCCTCGCGCGCGGTCGTGATTCGCTTCTCCCGATCCGGGACGAGCACGGCGTGACCTTCATAGCCCATCACACCGCGGTAGTTGAGCCCGGCCCGTTTCGCGCGGCGCACCAATTCGACTGTCTCGTCGGGTGTCTCGGTGCCGCATCGATGCATCCCGGTGTCGACTTCGATTATCACGTCGACGGCCCGCCCGGCCCGCGCCGCGCCCGCTTCGAACTCGCGCACATTGAACTCGCTCTCGACAGTTCCGATCAACTCGACTCGCGCCGCGGCTTTGAAAAACCGATCGATCTTGGCCGTCCCCGCAATCTGATTCGCGAGCAGCACCGGGCCGAGCCCGGCGCGCGCCAGCACCTCGACCTCGCCGAGCTTCGACGCGGTCATTCCAATCGCCCCGGCCGCGAGCTGCCGTCGCGCGACCTCGGGCGTCTTCGGCGTCTTGAAATGCGGCCTGAGCTTCTGCGGACGTGCGGCGAAGTACGCCGCCATCGTGCGGATATTTTCCTCGAGCACGTCGAGGTCGAGAATCAATGCGGGCGTGTCGATATCGCGTTTCGTCATCGCGTCAACTCTAGCACGACAGCCGCTGCGCCGGCCCGTTACGGAATCTTCTGCTGCAACAATTCCTGCGCGCGCGCCGCCCGCCATTTTACCAGCCGCTCGCCGAGCTTCGGGTCGCTCAGCGCGATTATCTGCGCCGCGAACAGACCCGCATTGGCCGCGCCAGGCTTGCCAATCGCCATCGTCGCGACCGGCACCCCCTTGGGCATCTGCACGATCGACAGCAGCGAGTCGATTCCGTTGAGCGACGTCGTCGGCATCGGCACGCCAATCACCGGCAAAATAGTCTTGGCCGCGACCACTCCCGCCAGATGTGCCGCGCCGCCGGCGCCGGCGATTATCACGCGCAGTCCGCGGCCCGCCGCCTTCGCGGAGTATTCCAAAGTGAGGTCGGGCGTGCGATGCGCCGACATGATCCGAACTTCATGTGGAACTTGAAGTTCCTCCATGACCTCGGCCGCCGCCGACATGTATTCCCAGTCGCTCTTGCTGCCCATGATCACGCCGACAATCGGTGCTTTGCTGTCCGCCATCGTGGTCCCTCGTACGCAGCAGGCTGATTTGCGCCTGCGCGCATGTCAAGTCGCAGCCGGTATGAGCGCCGTGAATATTTCGGCACAATGTATCCGCGATGGCGACGCCGATTCCCAGCAATCAGTGTGAGTTCACGCTCGCCGAAGTCATCGAGGCGACCGGAGGCACTCTCGTCCGCGCCACTTCCGCTGGTTCTGCGGGCGATCGCGTCCGCGGCGTCAGCATCGACACGCGCGCGATCGAGGCCGGCGCGATATTCGTCGCGCTGCGTGGCGTGGCATCCGACGGTCACGACTATATCCCACAAGCCGCCGCGCGCGGCGCCGTCGCCGCGATCGTCGCGATCGGACGCCATCATCCCGCACTCGATTGCATCGAGGTTGACGATACCCTCACCGCTCTTGGTCGGCTCGCACGCCATCATCTCGTGCGCACACGCGCGGCCCGTGCACTCCCGCTTATCGCAATCGGCGGCGCCGTCGGCAAAACGACCACCAAAGAACTCACAGCCGCGCTCGCGCGCAGGCTGTTCGGGTCCACGCTCTCAACGCCAGGCAATTTGAACAATCTGATCGGCGTGCCGATGACAATCTTCACACTCACCGGCGCGCATCGAGCGGCAGTCCTCGAATGCGGCACCAACACGCGCGGCGAAATTCCAAAGCTGGCGCAAATCGTCGAGCCGGACGTCGCGATGGTCCTCAATGTCGATCTCGAACACAGCGAAGGGCTCGGCACGCTCGACGATATCGCCGACGAGGAAGCCGCGCTGTTCTCGACCGCGCGCGACTATGCGATCGCGTCGGCAGACGAACCGATGGTCCTGGCGCGGATTCCGCCACAGTTGCGACGAGCCACATTTGGCAAATCGCCCGACGCTGATGTGCGGCTCGTCAGCCGAAGCGCGGGCGCCCGCTCGCGCATCAGGGTCGAAGTCGCTCGCGCGATGGTCGCCGCCGGGGTCGAGCCATTCGTCGAAACTGAAATCGCGCTGCTGGGCGAGGCCGCCGCTCTCAATTGCGCCGCCGCGATCGCCGGAGTCGCCGCAATGCATCCGCCGCTTGAGTCACGCGAGCTCGCTGCGATCGCCGAGGCGCTCGCGGGGGTGCAGCCGGTCGCCGGCCGGTTGGCCAGCGTTTCGATCAACGGCATCTTCGTGATCGACGACACATACAACTCGAACCCTCGCTCGATTCGGGCCGCGCTTGCGGCCACGCGCGAGGTCGCCGACGGTCTCGGCGCCCGCCTCGTGATCGCGATGGGCGATATGCTCGAGCTCGGCGAGCAGTCGGCCGCCGCGCATCAGGAGGCGATTCGCGATGTGATGCGCTCGCATCCCGCCGCGTTCGTCGCCGTCGGCGATGAGATGAATTCCGCGCTTGCAGCGATCTCCCGCGATGCGGATGCCACCAACGTAGTCGCGGTGCCCGACAGTGTCGCCGCGGCAGGAACAATTGCTGGATTGATCCGTCCCGGCGACGTGCTGCTGGTTAAAGGCTCGCGCGGAATCGCAATGGAGCGCGTCATCGAGCGGCTCGGTTGACGCCAATAAGCGTTGAGGCCCTCAGAATCCGATCGCAAACCAGTAAGCGCCACTCGACTTGCCGTTGGCGGCGCCGATCGCATTGCTCCAGATCCAGAACTGCGATGTCGTGGGCGGATACGCGGCGCTGACCATGGCCACGCCGTCGCCGTCCGCGTTGTTGCTCGGACCTTCAGGCGTCAATGTCACAGGCATGAAGATCTCGCACGCGTTGGGAAAGGCGATTGGGAAGGAATAAGGCCCGCGAATCCCTTCATCTTCGGTGGGATCCCAGGTCACGAGTCCCCACTGCGCGACGTACTGGATAAGTCCGCGATTTATATCGCTCACGCCGACCTTCAGGTAGCCGTTCTGCCCCATCGAGCCGGTAAAGAGCGCAGCGAATGCCTGAAGCGTCGCTATATTCGTGATGTTGGTGTTCTGGCGTCCGTATAAGAATGCGGTGCGGTTCGCGAGCTGCTGATGCGGCTGGTTGGAGATGCCGGTCCCGTTGAAGCTCGCGCCGCTGGCGGCGCCTTCGACCGGATCGGTCGCTTGAATTTGATATACCTCATTCGAGGTAAACTCTGCCGAGTCGATTAGTGTAGCCATTGACTACCTCAGAAGGTAAGCGTCCACGTACCGCTGATACTCATTCCCGCGCCAAAGACTATTGGTGCTATAGTCTTGCGCGCGAGCATCGGAGCCGGCGCGGTAGTTCCCGGCAGTCCCGCGCTCGCATGATTTGCGAAAATCGCCAGCTCCTGAATTGTTATTCCCTGCGCGCCAGTGTCTGCCGTCGTCAGCGACCAGTTGAAAGTCACGCTGCCGTTGCCGTCCTCGCTGTGACTGTCGAGCGCCTTGTAATATGCGGGCGTTGTCAGCGCACTGTCGGTCACCGCCGGTGCGTTCGATCCAGTGCCGAATCCCACCGCGGCCGCGAATTCACCGGTGGTATCGCCGCCGAGCAGCGCCGCAAGAGCAGGCAGCCCGGCGTTGACGAAAAGATTTGGTCCCTCGTAGATCCGCACGACACGGCCGCGCTCAACGAGACGGATTCGCACAATTCCTATCGGCCTTCTCATTTTAACCTCCGTGCAAAACGGCAGCGCCGTTGACTATCAGCGCCGAATCGGCGATCGCAGGTTGGTTGGCGCCGTAAGTGATCCCGCTATGCCGATAGTGCGCGTTGTAAACGGGTACAATCGGACCGTACGCATCGGTCGACGACGCCGTCGCGATCGCAAATGCCAGCGCGGCGTCATTGGGCCCAGGCGCCGTGTCGACCTGGTACTTGACGATTCCGCCGAGCGTCAACTTGTCCGATGGCACCGGACCCGCGTCGGAAATCGCCGGCACCACAAACCATATCGAGTCGAGCCACGAACGCGCCGGCTTGAAGAAGGTCACTGCTGTCGAAGCGGTCGATGCCGCGTCGATTGAGACACTCTGCCCGTCCACGAGATCGATCAGCACACGAAACACCGCCCACCCCTGATTCGACGGATACGAATTGCCACCCCAGGTCGACTGTCCTTCGAGCAGCGTCACCTGCTCCCATCCCAACGAGGCGAGCGCCTGCTTGATCGACCATGGCGTGCCGCGGAATCGATGCAGCGCGATCGCATTCTTGATCAGTTCGCGCTGTGCCGCCTCGGTTAGCATCTGATCCGTCACCGCGCCCCCGGCCTCGATCAGATTGTCCACGTCGATCAATGCATCGATGTCCGTAAGCGCGTCGACGCCCAGCGACACCGGCGCGATCAACTGCCAGAGCGGAGACAGGATGTCGAACTGCCACGCCAGGAAGGGCAGGGCCCCTTCCACCACCGAATCGATTCTGTAAATCAACAGGGTCGTGAGATCGAGCGCCGCAAGGCGCGCTATCAGCACCAGCAATGCTTGCGTGCGGGTATCGTCGATCGACGGCGCTGCGGAAAGCTCCGGCATCAGCTGTGCTCCGTGCTGAACGCGGTCGTCAGAGAGATCATCGTGCAGTTCGCCCACTGCCCAGCGGAGAGCGGGGTCAGCGCCGGCGTCGTGAGCGCCACGCCGTAGACGCCGGCTACCGACAGCGCGGCGATTATCTGGCTCGGCACGATGTCGCGCTGAATCTTTGCGGCGAGCTCGATGGCGAGCTCCTGCACGGCGGCGGTCGCGGCGGCCATCGTAGCGGTTGGATCCGCATCCGAGTACAGCGTCACGGTCCCGGTGATCTGGTAGTCGACCTCAGTCACCGCCAGCACGTTGACCGTGTCGGTGAGCGGACGCACTGTGTCCGCGCTCAGCACCGCGGCCACCTTCGCAAGCAGCGCAGAGTTCGCGACTCCCACGCTGTTTGGCGCCGCCGCCGGCTGCACCGTCGCCGGTCCGGTCAACACGTAGACGTTCACCGACCCGGGTGCGGGGCTGATAATTTGCGCGTCGACGATCGAGGGATCGGCGCCGATCGCGAAGAACCGGTATGCGCCGATTGGTCCCGCGACGCTGAACTGATTTGGCGCGGCCTGAATGCGGGTGCGAAGATGGTCGTCCGTTTCCGGCGCGGAGCCGCCGGTGGTCGTGCTGGTATTGGTTACGCTCGCAATTAAAGCATTCGGATTGAGCTGGACGTTGACCTGTCCTGCCAGATACCCGTTAGCAGCCGCTCCAGGAGCCGTCGCCGCGGCCGCGACGCTGCCGGTAGTGGCGCCGGCCGCAATGATGATCGTCGCGCTCGTTGCGAACGCGAAATGGCCATCGCTGGTGCCAGCCAGCGTTCCCGCCGAAATCGTGAACGGCACCGTCAGCGCGTTCGCGAGCGTAAATTGAAGTGTCGTCACTGCCGGTTGCGACGCCAGCCGAGTGACACTCAGCAATTGGCCGAGATAGTCGAGCATCGGGAACGATGCGAACGCGAGCAGATTCTGCTCAGCCGCGTACTGGATCGCATTGCGCACCAGCGATTCGCGGTACGCATACAGATTGATCAAAAGCCGCTCGACCTGCGCCGGATATAGCGTTCTGCCTGACGCTGCCTCGAACTCGGCAATCATGTCGGCGAGGATCAGGTTTGGATCCAGCCCGTCGGCATCGTTGACGAACACCGGCGGAGGCAGCGATGGAATTCCTGCGGCCATCAACTCATCCTTTCGTCGCCGTAAGCGCGGTCCGCACTAGACCGTCGCTCCCGGGATCGTCACGGTCGTGGTCTGGACGCGAGCGGCAGCGGCGCCCAGCTTGAGTTGCCAGTTGAGGGTTACGTCGAGATGCGCGCCCGACTGCGTACTCGCGTCAATTACCGGTTGCGCAGTCACCGAAACAAGCTTCACACGCGGCTCCCAGGTCGTGATCGCCGATGTAAGCTCGCTCACGATCGCGGGCAACGCAACGTTGATCGGAAAATCTATGAACCGCCAGATGTTCGCGCCAAAGGTCGGCCGAAGAGGATCGCTTCCTTGCGGCGTCGTCACGATAATTCCCAGGCATTGTTCGACGTCGGCGATTCCTTGCACCACCTCTCCGATGGCTCCCAGAGCCAGCGACCAGTCTGCCGAGGTGATGTCCGCCAATGTGACTGCATCCGCCGACATTCGTCACCCCGCCAACACGTCGGTGCTCGCCGTCACGATTGTTCCGGTCTGCTCGCCGACTTGAACCGTATCGCCGAGCCGCGCGACGCCAGCCAACAGGCCGCTTCCGAGCTGCACCTGTCCGGCCGCCCGGATGATGACGTTGCCGCTCGAGTCGATCTGAATCTGCGCCCCGTTCGCCGTAACATTGAACGCTGCACCTTGAGGCAGGCTTACGCTCAGGATGTGTTCGGTGCCGTCGTACTTGATCTCGCCCTGGTCCTGAAACTTCAGATCGAGCAGATGCGCGTTAGAGTCGTACTTGAGTTGCGTGGTGTCCTGAAAAAACAGATCGAGAACGTGCGCGGCGCGATCGTAATCGAAGTTCGTGCCGTCCTGGAACGCGAGATGAAACTTGTCGGCACTGTTCACCGGCGGCACGTCAACCTCGGAATAAATCGCGCCCAGCACCGCGCCGGCTTCGTCGCGCAAATCCATCAAGCATACGACCTGCTCGCCAATATCCGGAATCCAGTACGCCTTGTCGTTCTGCGTCTTGAAAAAAACAATCGGCAGCCACCAGCTGATCACTTCGTCGTAATCCGGAAACACCACGCGCACCTTGGCGCGCAACGTGTCCTGCTGCTGCACGATCCCGACGCGAAATGTGGGATTCAGCGAGGCAAACCGTTCACGGTATTCGATTATATCGTTCATGCACTGACCCGCCGCGCCGCGATTGTGGTTGAGTACCCAGTCGCTCGCGCCAAACGATGCTGCGCCGTCTCGATCAGGTATGTTCCATCGAGCGCACCCCATCCGCTGAGCTGTACATTGTTTCCCGCCACTAGCACCGTGTTCCCCGGCCCATCCAGCGACGCGTCGACGAACATCATGTTATGCAGATGAAGCAGGGCTTCAGCCTTAACCAGCGCTTGCTGCGCGTTCTCGCAGCGCGCGACGATCTTGAGCGTGTCGCCGGTCGGCACGGGCGGGTCCGCGGACACCGACTGAGTAATCAATTGCTTCGTGTCAGGATCGAAGTACGAGAATTCCGCACCATCGTAGATTCGGCGCGCGCGATTCCGAAATGAAAATCGAACCGTATCCGATCTCATGATCGTCGTGACCGCCGGTACGGACTCGAGCACCGGCCGCAAGTAGAAGATCAACTGCCCCGCCCGCACTGTAAAATCAAAGTTATGCTCGCGCGCGAGGCGCTTCAGAAATTCCAAATCCGTCTGGCGCCGTTGGGTGACGCGGGCAAACGTCACGTCGCTCTCGGACTCCGAAGACGCCGTCACCATTACCAACCCGTACTTCGCCGCGATCAGCCCCGCTATTTCCACGATGCCGATGTTCTCGTATGCCACGGTATTTGCCGTGCGCATCGGCGGCGTGATGTAAGCGGCGAGGCAGCGGAGTCTCATCACGTCGGGCGGACCATCCAGTTCGAGTTCGTCAATCTGAAATTCACCGCAATCCAGCAGAGCCTCGCCGCTATAACCAATCTGGAGACTGACTACGTCGCCGAGCGCCGGATACCAGGGCCCTTGCCACTGTTTCGCGGAATCTTCGAGTTCCACTTCGAGCTCGCCCGAAGCGCCATCCAGCCGATCCACATATCTGATCCCAAGAACCATCTGCGACACATCGGCGGTAATATTCACACCCAGGTAACTGAGTATCCATTGAGGTGAACGAACTATATACGACGCGCTCGCCGCCATTACTCACTCACCACTTGGGACAACTTCCAGGGCGGCAAGTCGGCTGTAACCACCGCGCTCTTCTGCAGGATCGGCACGGCGATTGATATTCCAGCATCGAACACCGGCTCGATCGGAACATTCGGATTAGCCATTATGATCGGCAAATAGTCAGTCGGATCGGCATAGTATTGCCAGGCTAACAAGTCCCACCGTTCACCCGCCGTCGTAATGTGGAGTATGAATGATCCCGACGGCGTCATCGCGCGGCGCTCCTCACGATCACAGCAACGGACACATCATCCGCCTCAAGATTGGGACCGCTTGAACCCATCGCGGATGGAATACTGAGCAATGCCGAGACGCCTGGCGTCAACGAGCCGTCCAGGCCGCCGCCGGCGGTTCCGTTGGACCCCGTCGCGAGCCCGAGCGGAGAAAACCCGGCTACCGGCTGCGCATTGGAAAGAAGTTGCAGGTCAGCTATCCATTCCTTCAGTGCGAGCGCGACTTTGATCGCGATGGGAGCACCGCTCGCCGACAATTGCTGCGACTTCACCCTGATCGACTCGATTACGAAGAACCCGCGGAACCCTCCGTTGCCAAAGACCAGCGGCAGAGCAAGATGCTGCGCCGCGGTCGCGCGCAACAGCGCCAACTGCGCCGCCGGATTGGTGAACGATGAGTGCCACATCAACTCGAAATTCAGCCTCTCGAGATCGTCTCCGACCCATTGGATGCGTGGTTTGCTTTCAATCACCCGCTGCTCGGCGAAATCATACGCCGCCGCCGATTCGTAACCTTCCGGAGAACCAACCACCTCGAATTGAATGTCGCCCAATACTGCGAACAAAGAATTGCTCCTCAAAACCGCGCACGCTCGCGCCGCACAGATTCTCGTTTCAGTTGATTGAACAGTTCCTCACGATGTGCGCTCAGTGCGCCAATCGCGTCATGCACTAAACCGCCGTTCCCAGTCGATGAGTTGATCACGACGGTCGGCGACGAATGAACAGTGATTCCTGCGCCCGCACTGCCGCCATCTCGAGCACGAGCATTACCTGCGGATTCTGCAAACTCGCGCTGAGACAGATTCCGGATCGGAATGACTCCGCGAATCGATGAAGCCATGCGCGTGCTCGCGATGAGACCGTCCCTAGCGAGTGCCGCGCGCTCTGATTCGAGACCGTCTTGCGATCGATTCGAAACCTGGGCATCGGATCTCCGCGGCGAGTCCATACCCGCGACAACCACTTTCTTCGCGGCTTGGAGTGCGCGATGCGCCCGCTCGGAGAAATCTCTCGAGGCTGATCGTGTAGCGCGGTCTTTGCCGTCCGAATCCGCCCAGGCTGCGCTACCCAATTCGATCGATCGTTTGGCTCGCGACAGGCCATCCATCGCGGGAGCCAGGTCCTGACTCTCTCGCAGTGAGTTCGCAGTCATGCGAGTCCGCCCGTTCGTCGAATTTGCCAATCTAGCTGCCTCGCGTGCGGGAAGACGACGGTACTTCGGAAACGAAACTTGGGCGGAGATTTGCAGGCGATGACCAGCGGCGATCCCTACCTGTGCGGTCGCCCCCGCAATCCGGACGCTCTGTCGTCCGATGCTTGCGAGGCGATCGAGAATGCCGAGCGCATGCGCCGAACTCGCTCCGCTAATTTGCGCCGGCGTGCCGATTGTTCTGGATTGCCTCGCCATTTGATAAATCGCTCGCCGCTAGTGAGGGTTCAACTAGGCTCGCGCGATGTTGCGCTCGAATGGCCGGCGCTGAGAGGTCGCGGCTTCGACTCGCAGTGGACGCCCTGCGAGTTCCTTGCCGTTCATCGCTCGCAGCGCGACCGCGGCGTCTTCTTCATTCGTCATCTCTACAAATCCAAACCCGCGCGACCGCCCGTCGAAGCGATCGCGCACGATCTCGGCGCGTTCCACTCCGCCGATCTCGGCAAATGCTTCGCGTAGATCTCCATCGCCTAACGAAAAACTCAGGTTGCCTACAAATAATCTCACTTTCATCGTCTCACCGTTTCGCACGATTCATCAGTTCATGCATTGCGCTATAGTCAGTGCCATTACTAGTCGTCATTCCCCCCGCCGCGTTCGACGCGCATCCGTTCGTAAGACGTCATCGCGTCGAGCCAGTACGACAGCTCCGCAAAGTCCATCTCGCTCAGCTCCCGGACTGAGAATCCGGATTGAACGAGGCCTGCGAAGTTCGCAGCGGAGGGCGGTCGAAATTTTCGTCAATCACCTCGGCCTGCAGCGCCATCACGTCCGCCAGATCCATCTCGAGCACGTCTTCGTATACGATTTTGCGTCCGTCCACGCGCGCCAGCTCCGCGATTAACGCAAATATCACCGCACTCGCATCGCCGCCGGCCGTTGCCCGCTGCGCCCGCATCAGGTCCCGCCCACGACCCTTTCGCACCTCGGCGCGCGTGCCCGACGGTAAATCGATCGTCCGGCTATCCTCTTCGCCCTTTGCTTCCGAGCCATCGATACGCACTCCATTCACAGTGATTTCGTCGGTCTTCATTAGTCATCGCTCCCGTCGTGCGGTTTCAGTGCAATGCCAGGTCAGCCGCCGAGATTGGATCGAAACAAACTCAGTTGATCGACGCCGCCGACTACGTAGATATTGGCGAATACGTCGTACAAGTATATTTGCACTCCTGCGACATATAGTTCGCAGTGGTAGATACTTACTACCGACGTGGTCTCGACCATTTTATGCTGACGAAACGTCGGACTCCCGGCGTCCTTGAAGATTCCCGTCATCAGGTACACCACCGGCAGCTGCGCGCTTCGGCCCTGGCTGGTGTACTGCTCGAGGTTTCCTCGCGCCTGGAAGGAATGAGTCTGGAATGGACTCGTCGACATCGTTAACGTGGTCGCATCGAATGACGACCATTTGATTTTCGACTCGAGCTTTTCCACGCCCGCCCAAAGCTCAGCCGTCCCCGCCATCCCCAGGCCCTTGTAGTCAATCATCTTGTGCTTGGGATTGGCGATTTCGATCTCTTCGGCCCGGCCCAGCAGTCCGACGCCGTCGATGTATATATTTGCATTAGTCAGTGAGTTGATCTGGATATTCATTCTGTTTCCCTGCGATACGCGCTGATTACGACGTCGCTCCCGCCGCTACTGTTATCGGACTGGTTTGCCCGAGTTGCTGCAGCAGCGTCACATCTATGAATGCCTCGAAAGTGATTCTCTCCGAGGGTGGCGGGGGCATTACGTCGATGTCGAATACCAGTTGCCCCGCGGCGATCTGCGCGGCTGGATTCTCGGCGGGGTTGAAACTTGCCGCGCCCGCAACCAACGCTCCCCGCTGGATCAGCGATCTGATGAAGGCGTTCGCGCTGGCCAGAATCGCGTCGATCAGCGCGTTCGAGATCGGTTGGTCGATGAACTGAAGCATTGCGAGTTCCAGCGATTCCTCGATTATGTCCATCGTGCGCCGTACCGAGATGAAATTGTCCGGCGCCGTTGAGGTCGGATACTCCGCGCTCCTGTTCCCCCACACTCGAAGTCCGGTGCCGAATGCATTGAACACCGTCACGATTCCCGCCGCATTCAGATTGTTGGTGTCGGACGACGCGTCGAGAATTGAAGCGTAGAGCGTAACGTCGGGGCCGAGCATTCCGTCGACCTGCGTGTTGGATGGCGACCACCAGTAGCCCTGCGCCAGATCTTTGGCCGCGATCGCTCCAGCCACCCACTGTGAATATGGCCCGACCGAGTTCGCGTTGAATTGTGCCGTCAGCGGCAGCCCTGAAGGGTTGAGCGTCACTCCCGTCGGCACGATTCCCGTGTCGTAGAAGGTCTCTTGCGGGTAGCACAGAATTGTTCGGTTGCTCGATGTAGCAAACGCATTACCCACAACCCCGCGATTGGCTATTGCAGTCGCTACCGCGGTCGCCGGCGGCGAGTCTACCAGCGCCATCGCGCGAATCTTGCTCGCCATCGCGTCGAGCTCGGTCGCAACTGTGGCGTCCTGCGAGTAGCCTGGCGCAATCAGTATCTTGGGGAAGAATCCCATCGTACCGTAGGTCGTCTGGAATGCCTGCAGCCCCGTGTACACGCCGCCCGTGACTGCTCCGATCACGTCGGCGTCCGCGACCTTCGACGGGTCCGCGTAGTTGAACGCGATCAACACGCTGGCGGCGGCGGTAATATGGCCTCCCGATCCCGTCGGCACGATCGTGATCGCGCCGTTCACCGCGTCGAGCGTATAGTCAGTGCCCGCTACATACGTAGTACCCGCCGGATTACTAGTGACTACCACGCTCGACACGCCCATATGGCCGAGGTTGATCGCTCCCTGCGCGTTGAATGTGAACGCTGTCGCAGCGATCGCCGTAAAATGGATGCTGGGATTGAACACGTTGACGACGATCGCCTGTCCCGCTCCCTGCGCCTGAATCGCTGCCAGTGCGTACGGAATCGAGTATCCTCGAACCAGGGGACCGAAGTTTGCCGCGTCGAGCGCCGACGACACCAGCACCGGTGTGTTCGGCGCCGGCGCCACCGACGGCGATTCCACCGCCCAGGTCGGCGCCGTCCCCACCAGTCCAATCACCGCCGACTTGACCACCGTGACCGGAACCGGCCCGTTCGGCACTTCGATCACCTCAACCCCGTGCAAGAAACTAGCTGGCATGTGTCACCTGTTACTCAGTTGAATCGAATTACTATTCATTGTGGTTTAGTTAGTCGGTTCGCTCTGGCCCGCAGTCGCAATAGCCACTTCGGCGTACGTATATGCGATCTGGACTGTCTCGCCGGCGGAGATTGCACCGCCCGGGAGCGCACTGACTATTCCGTTCGCGCGATCTACCGAGTAATCCGTGCCCTGGATTAGCGCTGAGCCGCCGGCGCTGGTGATACTCACGGCAAACACGTTGCCCTGTGGAAGCTGTATCTGCTGGCTCGAATTGAACGTGTACGCTGTCGCGCCAACCGTGATCGAGGTCTGCCCTCCTTCTTCAAGCGCGATACCTTTGATAAACAGCGGAAAATCATCGGGTAGCGAGGCTTCGACCGCTACCGTGCTCAGCATGAACGTCGAGGCGTACGTCCACACGCCGCCCTGCTTGTCGCGCTTTACGAATTTTTCACGCACTGGGAAAATCTTGCGGCATCCCGGAATCAGATATCCGGTCAATGCGGTGCGAATGCTTTCGATTATCGCGTAGGCGCCGGGACTCGGCCCTGACGCGTCTCCGCCGACGGCCCATCCGAGGTCGCGCATCATTATCGCGACCTCGAACTCGAGCTTGCGTTCCTGGATTATCGCCACAGTGTCGAGCAACTCGCCATACTGCGCGCCCTTGTACATCACCAGCGCCGCGCCCACGCGATGCGTCAGGCGCCAGGTCTCAGGATTATCCGGATAATGCGCGATTTCTATCGAGTTGATTTGTGAACTCAGCTGATTGACGATCGCGTCTTCGATCGTCGCGATATCAATCGCCGTCGGCGGCGCGAACGTAACGCCATTCCACGGCGCGTCGAGCATGGCACCCATCTCAGTAGCCCTTCAGTTTGCCGCGGTTGAAAATGCGATTCGGTGCATGCACGGTTTCCACCGCCCCTGCCGCCGTCGGCGGTTCCTGGTTGTCTGCCGACAGACCGAGTGTCAGTTCACCGGCCGCAACTTTCGTCAGCATCGCGATCGCATCTTCGTAACGCTTGCGTGCGTCTTCGAGGTCGTGCAGCGGCCGCAGCGATTGCATCCGGTACATCGCGATGTCGGTGGTGAGACGGTTGAGAACGACTGGCGGATCAGTCAGCGGCAGCGCGAAGCGCCCCTCGATGTATCCGTCGATTTCCGCTGAAGCGTCGGCCAGGGCCTGCGTGATCGGTATGTCATTAACCGTCGTCGCGGTAGGATCTTCATTAGTCAGTTGAACCAGGTCTCGATTAGGGTATCGGTTGATCATGTCCTGGGCGGTCGCGTAACTCACTGTCGTAACCTCATCGCATCGGAAGTGACTATTTGCCCGAAAGGTCTCTCCGCGGGCGCTGGACAACTAATTTGCGCCCGCGGAGAGTGGGCTCGCATTCCGGCGCCGCGGGCAGGAGGGGAACCCGCGGCATTCCGGCTCAGGGAAACTGCTTTCATCGCCGCGTCCTTACGCCAGGAACTCACTGACTATAAGGTCCGCGCTGTTGCGCCAGATGTTCGAGGTCGCGACGCTCGCGCTCGCGCCGGTGCCGGCCATGAATTCCGAGTTGAGCAATTGACGCGCGACTTCTTCCAGCGTCGGCGGCACCAGCAAGTAGACGCCGCTGCGGCTCGACAGCGCGCCAAACGGCTGTCCCGCATCGGTTTTGAACGCTCTCATCGCCGCGCGCGCCGCGCCGTAGTTGGTCGGATTACTCAGATCGGTGTTGCTCGCGTACGCCAGCTGCCAGAGCCCGACTCCCGTGTTGGCGCGCCCGTCCACGCCGTAGCGGAACTCGCGCCGGTTGAATACCGCCTCGTCCGCGACATTAGTCATTCGCGTGACTGCGTATTCGCGGCGCAGCTGAAAGATGAAAGGACGAATCACCCGCGACGCGTCGATCAGGTACCAGTACGCACCCGACCCGCTCGAGTTGATATTCGCAGCCGTGGTCCCGGCCTGGCCAAGCAAGCCGACCGGATGGCCCGCCGAGAAAAAAGGCACGCCGTCGAAGCCGACCACGTCGCTTGGATTCGAGACCGCGTCCTTGATCATCGCGAACAGCAGCATGTCCGGATGCACCTTGGTGTCCCATCCGAGCTGCTCGATGATCGGCTCGTACGCGCCGTAGGTGTCGTCCTCGATATCGTTGCGATCGATGGCAACCGTATCTTCGAAATTCCGATTGACTATTGTGTATTCATGCGTCTCGAGCGCCTGGATTACTCTGTCGCCCAGCCACTCGCGGAACTTGGTAGTGCGGCCGAGCCACGGATAGGTAGTCTGGCGCGACGCCGAACGTACTACGCTGGTGATTTGCTCGTAGTATGATGGCGGCTTCTCGAACCCGCGCTGGAAGACGACGTCGAAGCCGGTGAACAGTGCGGTCAGATTGGCTGCGCTGATTTCCATCTAATTCTTCCTCGTCTTCATTTTTTCGCTTTTCACTTTTTACCGATCATCCTCGTCATGCGGCTGCGGTCGACTGATGCCAGAAATCCACCCACACCTGGCCGCTCGGATCGATCGCAACCACGGTTCCTGCCGCCGCGTATTGCTGGACGCTCGCACCAGTCGCGCGATCGGTCGCCGTGACGTTGTTGTCGTCGAGCGCGAAGCAGACCAGCCCGACTTGCGCCGCGCCAACCGATCCGTCCGTCGCGTAGAGGAACACTCCCTTGCGCGCCGTGATCGAAATCCCGCCCGCGGCGCCTGGATTGTTGATCGCGTTCTGCCCTGGGATTCCGTTGCTCACGTATTCGGCGCGCCCAACGACCTTGAGTGCGTTCGCGACCGTCGTCGTCGCCGACGCCGGCACCGCATTGCCCGCCGCGTTCAGGGCGACCATCCCGCCCAGGTAGACGTTGGTGTTCGCTTCGACCGGATAAACGCGCATCCTGCCGCCATCGGCCATCTCGGGCGTGTTTCGCGCATTGGTTAGAGCCGCCATCTTTTCACCCTTGTCGATGCGCGCCCGTCGCCGCTTCGGAGCGGCGCGAGGCGCGAGTTAATCTCGGTTGTTTCGAAAATCTGCGCCGCGGATTTCCGCATTTCGCAGGTCGGCTTCAGCTCGTTCCAGGCTCAGGAAGTCCGCGCGTCCGCGCTTGCGCCGCATAAACTCCGAATGCTTGAGGCCGAGCTGCGCGCAGATTGCGAGCTCAGCCGCGTTGAGCCCGCCCGCGCGCCGGTCGGCAGGCGGCTCGCCGCCCAACCCCAGGTTTTCGCCGACGATCGACGGCTGCTTGGCGGCGAACGCCTGGAATCCGCGCGCATCCGCGGAGCAATAGGCGATCGCCCACTCGCGCTGCGCCGGCACGATTTTGCCCGCGCGGATCATTTCCTCGACCACGTGCGCGGCGCGTTCTCGCGTGCGCTCGGCCCTGAGCGTGTTGAGCTCGTTGAGTGCGCGCTCGAATTCCGCGATCGCCACGAAATGCGCCGGGTCGTGCGCATGCGCGCTCGTCGCCGACGCCGCCGCATCGGCGGCCGCCCGCAGCTCGCGCACTTTTGCGACGACGTCGGCGACGGTCGTATCGCCCTCGAGATTCAGCAGTTCGCGCAATTCTTGAGTTGGAAATTCCATGCGTTCGTCCCTCGCGTACGACGCTTTTGTGGCCGTGCGCGACGCCGCTATCGCGGTCAGATGAAGATTTGGATTGTTGGTGAGACCCGCCCGCAGCAGCCGGGTCACGACCCCGTCTTTCGGATCGAACTGGAACACGGGCGACACGTACCGGTACTCGCGCGCCACGATCGAATTCGCCGCCCGCGCGGTCCATTCCACGCGCCCCCACACTGCGCCGCCACGCACCTCGAGTTCGCGAATCCATCCAGCGGCAGGAGCGGGCCGTCCCTCGGGCGCGCCGAAGTCGGTTGCATGGTCGTAGTCGATCGGCAGGCCCGCATTCATCTGCATCGCGGTGGTCGAATCGATTACCGCCGCCGGATCGTCGAGCCGAAACGGACCGCGCCCGTCGCGGCCGTAGAACACGCCGGCCGGCAACAACTCGATCCATTCGGGCGCCGCCGCGACTTTCTCTTCTTTCTCCACCGCGGAGGCGGGCGCACCGGCGGTATCGATCACGAACGAAGGAATCAGTTTGCCCGCCCGCGTCTCGCTTTCACCGCCGGTGCGTGTAGTGAGGTGTTCCATCGAGGGGCATTGTGCACCGCGTTTCTAATTTGCATAAGGCTGAACAGTTCAGCCCTGAACTTTTGTGGCTATTGGTTAAATCATCCCTACTAATGGTAGATCGGGCGCGGATATTCAGCGCAGAGGCAGAATCCTGAATCGCGCGCAGAATTGCGCGCTGACAAGGACCCTCACCTTCATCCTCTCCCTTACAGGGAGAGAGGAGAGAAGGTCGCGCCTCGCGTTCACCTGCGGCGGCCTGTTAGAACTTGCCTGCCATGAAATCCGTGATCGAAGTGAGCGCGCTGCGCGTCGAGCGCGAGGCCGTCATCCTGGATTCAATCGATTGGCGCGTCGCACGCGGCGAGCATTGGGCGATTCTCGGCGCCAACGGCTCGGGCAAGACCTCGCTGCTGCGCGCACTGACCGGTTACCTGCCGCCCAGCGCCGGGCAAATTCGCGTCCTCGGCGAACCCTACGGACGCTTTGACTGGCGCGAGCTGAGGACGCGTATCGGGCTGGTCAGTTCCAGCGTGCATCAGATGATGGAAGACGGCGAGACGGCTCTCAAAGCCGTCGTCAGCGGCCGCTACGCGCAAATCGGCTACTGGGGCGAGCTGCGCGACGACGACCGCCGCGCCGCCGACGCGATCCTGCGCCGTGTCGAGGCCATCGCGCTGCGCGATCGTCCGTGGCGGTTTCTATCGCAGGGCGAACGCCAGCGCGTGCTGATCGGGCGCGCGCTGATGGCTTCGCCGCGGCTCTTGATCCTCGACGAGCCGTGCGCCGGACTCGACCCGGTCGCTCGCGAGCACTTTCTGCAATTCATCAATCGCCTGGCCCGCGTTCGCGGCGCGCCCACGATGGTTCTGGTGACGCATCACGTGGAAGAGATCGTCGCGACGTTTTCACACGTGCTGGTGCTGAAGGCCGGCCGCGTGCTCGCGGCCGGGCCGCGCGCGCGCGTGCTCACATCCGCAATACTGTCCGACGCGTTCGCCGCGCCGGTACGCCTCACGCACGCGCGCGGCAGGTACTCGGTGTCGGTGCGGGCGCATCGGGGAATCGTGATTTGAAGGGAGGCGTCTGCGGGGAAGGGGTCACTTTATTGAATTTGAAACCCACGGTGGGTTTCAAACTTCCTTCGGCAGGGGTGACCCCTGCACCCAGTACCAAAAAAAAGATGCGGGACTTCGTCACTGTTAGGAAGTTCTTAAGGGGGAGAGAGCGGCGGGCCATTGGGCCCGCCGCTCTGTTGCGCGCGCGATGTTACTTGCTCGGCGGCGTCTATTTCTTCGGCGCTTTGCCGGTGCCGGACAGCGGGACCATCTGCGGGGCTCCCGACTCGTCGTCGTTGATGACCAACTTTCCACTTTGGGCCGTGGTATCCGTCGGACTGAAGGTCACTTCAACCTTGCAGCTCTTTCCCGGCGCCAACATTGTCGTGCATTGGCTGCTGACCGTAAACGGCGCGTCGGTCGTCTCACCGGTGACCGTTACGGTAATCCCGGATTTCTTCGGACTGCCGTTTTTGATCGTCACAGTCTTGGGTTTGCTGGTCGAATTCTCCGATGTCGATTTGCCGAAGTTCACGGACTTGGGTGAAATCTTCAGCTTGGCGTCGACAGGGGTCGGCGTTGAAGTTGGAGTAGCGGTCGCCGTCGTGGTTGCGGTTGCCGTCGCGGTCGCAGTTGCGGTCGCGGTGCTGGTTGCAGTGGCAGTAGGTGTTGCCGATCCGCTTGATGTCGATGTCGCGGTTGCGGTTGGGGTCGGCGTCACTTTCGGTGTAGTACTGACGGTTGCCGTCGCGGTTGCGGTCGCAGTTGCCGTCGCGGTTGCAGTCGCGACGGTCGCGGTCGCGGTCGGCGTAGGCGTCACGAAGGTCCCGGGGCACTTGTTACCCGCAGGATTGATCCTCGTCATGAAGGCGTTGGTGCTGCCTTGCGAGAATGCGTTGTTGGAAAGCTGGTATGCATTCGATGTGACCGGGAAGTCCTTCGAGTACGTAGTTCCCGCCACGAAAATCCGCAGGCCGAGTGGATCGAATCCCAGCCCGAGCCCGACGTCCGCCGTTCCCGACCCGCCGAGCAAGGTCGAGAACTTCAACTGATCCGCTGCCGTCGGATTCGTCGTGTCCAACTCCGACACGAACGACGTTATCGGCACGGGCGAGCCCATGAACGATATACCACTGCTGTTATTCGTCGCTTGGCACTCATTGGCGCTGGTCGGGAATGTACTGGTGTACGCTGTTTCCAGCGGCGAAGCGGAGGTCGTGATCCCCGTGAGGTAAACAACTCCGTTGTGCTCCGCCATCGCTCCGATAGCATCACCGACCCCGACATCGACAAAATCGTCGACGAGAAATTCGAAACCGGTCCCGCCGAAGTAGGTTGAATAGATAACCTGCGCCAGTCCCGCGTTGGCGGTGTCGAGTTCGGTGACAAATCCAGTGAACCCAGGCGGCCCCGCGGCCATGTTGACATTGTTCGCCGACTCATAGGGAGGATTGGTGGTGCTGACCCCCGCCAGGCTGCCCATCACAGGAAAGTTTGTCGAAGCGGTCAAGCCTGCGACGTATATATTTCCCGAGTCGAGTACGATTGCTGTTCCAACGTCGCCGATAGTTAAAACAGGTTCGCCGAAAACGGAAACCGTAGACCCTGAACCGCCAAGGTAGGTAGCGTAGGTCAGCGAAGTTCCAGCCGTCCCGGTCGGATTGAACTCGGCGACATACGCATTGCTGCTGTCGTCGCTGCCTGCGAAGGTGCCTTGCGCCGGGTTTTTCAGCGGTATGTTGGTCGAGAACGCCGCGCCTGTTATCGCTACTTCGGTGGCCGATTCAACCGATATGCCAAGGCCTATGTCGCCTTCCGATCCATTGCCGGTCCCGCCGTAGTAGCTCGAATAGACCGGCGTAGCGGCGCTCCCGCCAGCTCCCACGACCATGATGAACGCGTTGCTCAGTCCGCTACCCGAAGCGGTCGCGAGTTGGGACTGGGCTGCGTTGCCGGTTACAACAAAGCCGTTGCCACCTGCTCCCGCTGTGCTCTGCGTATTGCCGACAATGTAGGCGTCGCAATCCGTCATGCATCCCGGCACCACCGCTACGCGCGCCGCCGTGGCATTTTGAGAGCCGGGGATGTAGCACGAGTAAACGAGGCTATCGCCGCCGGCGGCGAGTTCACTGACGAAGCCGACGTTGGTGTCCGCGGCCGCTCCATTATTTTGTCCGGTCGTGCCCCACGCTCCGCAATTTTGGACGCCGGGAAAATTCGGCCCGGTTGAATGCGAGTTGCCCGAGTAGGTTTGCCCGACGACGTACACGTCGCCGTTGACATCCGCGGCGATGCCGAAACCCAGGTCGCCGTCGCCCTTCCCTACCGCGCCGGGCTTGGTGTCGCCCTCAGCGCCCAGGTAGGTCGCGTAAACCAACGATGCAGCACTACTGTTGTTGGTGTTGAACTCCGCGACGAAGACGTTTGGATTCTGCGTCGGTGGAGAGTCGGCGCCCGCGAGCGTCGGCTGGAAAGAGCCGGCGGTCGGAAGATCGTTCGAGTATGCGGACCCGACGATGTATGCGTTGGGCGGAGACGCGCCATCGAGCGAGAGGTCGACTCCGGTTTCAGAGTCGATCAGGCTCGCGTTGCCCAGGAACGACGAGAATTGCTCCAGGTTCAACGGCCCCGTGCTCGAGCCGTCTCCGCCGAAATAGGTCGAATAATCGATCGTGGACACGAACGGATCGATATACAGCGTCTTGCTGCGATCGTAGCTGGCCAGCGTGAATCCTACCTCTCGCGTCGGGATTCCCGCGACCACGGTGCCGTCCTTCGCGAGCTTGAAGCTGCCTTCGACCGGCGTCCGGCTGCCATCGGCATTCTGCTGATAGTTCACCGGCTTCCCGATCTTGATTGTTCCCGAGCCGGTCGCGATCAATATGTCGCCCGACGCGGTCTGCGTGGTCGTGGCCGGACCTTCGATCGCAAACTGGATCTTCGAGGTGTCCGCGCCCGGAGCCGCGACCAGATCGTATTCAAGTACGCTCGGCGTGCCGTAGTAGACGACGTCGACGCCCGGGTACACGTCATGGAATCGCACGCGGCCGAAGGTCGGGACGTCGCGATGCCAGTTTTTCTGTTCGCCGATCAGGTAGTTCACGTGCCCCGGCAGCGGCTCGAGCCCTTCGACCGCCGGATGCGGATTCGCGCCGACCAGGCGCACTCGCACCGCCGACTGCGTCATCTTCGTGTCGCCCTCAGCCTTGTAGGGAAACCCCTTCGGCGCGGGTCCCTTGTGAAACTCGCCACCGATCAAAGAGAACACCGCGGCGTCGTCGGTCAGGAACAGCGAGTAGCGTCCGCTGCGCGCCAAATACCTGACGCTCTGGTTGACCTGGCCCTGGTTCTTTTCGAAATAGAGCGGCAGGCCGGCGATTTTGTTGAGCGCATCCTTGCGGGCTTGCTCTGGATTCTGCACCGCTTTGGTTGCCCTGTACGCCGTGCCGGCTCGCGAGCCAAACGTCATCACGACGAAGGCGAGCATCGCGATTGCGCCTACCGATAGCGCCGCGATCGTCAATCGCGCGCGCGCCGAAACGCCCGAAATACCTACAGACATTGTGTCCTCCCCGTGTGGATCCCCGCGTTTAATCAAATCGCCGCCCGAGGGCTGAGTTCCCGCAGGCGCAAATAATAATTTGCGCATTAGTATCATTACGCGCGCCTAAAGACAAGGTAATTGACCACAGTGATCTAAAAGCGCGCCTTTAACAAAATAAGACAAAGAAGAATCAGGAAAGCCTTTGTAGCAGCGGTGCAAATGAGTCATCCAGACTAAGGATGCACGTCACAACGCGCGGTCGAGGCAGGTCAGGATTAGCGCAGATCGCGTATTTTCCAGACACATTTGGGCAGGGGTCGCGCCTTCCTGGCGAAGGCTGAAACCCCTTACTTCCCCACCCCGCTCATCTTTACTGTGACCGTCTGATGCTTGGGGTCGCTGCTGGTGATCTCGAGCACGCCGCGCGCCGTTCCTTTCGCGGTCGGTGCGAACTGAATCGTCACCGCCGTCGAGCCGCGTGGAACGATCGTGAATTCTCCGCCGCTCACCACGAACGGCGCGCTCTCCGTCGGCACTGCCGCCGCCAGCGTCACCTTGCCCGCGTTCTTGAGATGAATCGTGTGCGACTTCGAACGGCTCCCGACCGCAACCTTGCCGAAATTGATCGACTTCGGACTCACCTTCAGCGTACCGCCCGGCGACGGCGTCGGCGTCGCGGACGGCGTCGGGGTGGCAGTCGCGGTTGCCGCGGATGCGGTCGGCGTATTGCTCGGGGTCATCGTCGCGGTCGGGGTCGGCGACGCCGACGCGGTCGCGGTGGCGGTGGGAGTCGCGGTGGCAGTCGCGACAATACCGTCGTAGATCAACGAGCGATTGTTGCTGCTGTCCGCCACGTAGAGATCGATATTCGAATCGACCGCGACCGCGGCCGGCGCGCACAAGCTGTCGGCGCCCACACCGTTCAAGTCGCCCGCCGCGATTCCCCGATTGCATCCCGCGGTCGTGAGATTGCCGGCTGCCCCCTGCCCTACCGCCATCGCGGCGGCGGCGTCCGCACCGAACGGCGGCTGGTACTCGAGCACGCGATCGTTGTTCACGTCGGCGACCCACAGATTGCCGAGCGCATCGAGCATCAATCCGGCCGGTGCGCATAATGTAGCCGCGCCGGGCGCCATCGCGCCGCGATTACATCCCGAGGCCGTGAAATCGCCGCCCTGGCCGATCACCCTCGTCGCATTCTGCGTGCCCGCAAGCGGCGCGTCGATTTCGATCACCCGGTCGTTGCCGGTGTCGGCGACAAACAGATTCCCCGACGCGTCGAGCGCCACGCCGCCCGGATTGCACATGCCGCGATCACTCGGCGCCGGGTCCGGGGCGACGCCGTCGGCGCATAGCGTGTCCGAGAAATCGGTTATCGCGCCCTGTCCGTACGATCGACTCGCGATCGCGTCCGATGCCACCGGCGGATTACCGGCCTTGGCGAACTCGAGCACGCGATTGTTCGCGGCGTCGGCTATATAGATGTTACCGACGCCGTCGACGGTCACGGCAGACGGACTGCACAGGGTCGTCGCGCTCGCGCCGCTCGGATTACAGCTCCGCGTCGTGAAGGTCCCGCCCTGCCCGTAAACGAAATCCGCCGTCGTGTCGCCGGCGCCCGGCTCGCCGCTGGCCGCGTCGAACGGCGTATTGTAGACCAGCACGCGATTGTTGCCCGAATCCGCAACGTACAGATTTCCCGTTTGATCGACCGCCATCCGCGCCGGGCCGCATAGGCTGTCCGCGCCGAGCCCGGCCACGTCGCCCGCCGCGACGCCATTGTTGCATCGGTACGAGAAGAGGTCGGGCTGTCCGAACGCGATATCCGCGGGCTCGGCGCTGACGAACCCTGACACGTCGCTCCAACCGAGCACGCGATTGTTCGCGCTGTCGGCGACATACAGATGACGCCGCGGCGGGTCCGACGACGTGTCCACAGCGATTCCGCCGGGCGCATTTTCACCGATCGCATCGACGAAGTTCGGCGCGTTGTGCGACCGATCGATCTGCCCGCCGGCGCCGTTGGCGACCTTGTTGCCCGGCAAGCTGCCCTCGTTGAACTCGAGCACGCGGTTGTTCGCCTGATCGGCGACGTAGAGATTGTTGACCGCGTCGATCGCTAGACCCATCGGGAATTGCAGCGACGCGGCATTCGGATTTTGCGCGCCGGGCCCGATCATCAGGTTGAGCAGGTCGGCCGTCATCAGCGGCACCGGCTGCGTGTACTCGTAGACCTGGTTATGCGGCTCCGACGAGACATAAAAATTCCCGTTCGAGTCGGCCGCAACCCCCGACGGCAGCTCCAGGCTGTTGCCCTGGAAAACCAGGTCTGCGGTGGCGTTGTTGGTCTGCATGAAGCCGAACGGGCCGTTGTATTCCAGCGCGCGATTGTTATGCGTGTCGGCGACGTAGAGATTGTCGCCGCTGTCGACCGCAATTCCGACGCCGAAGAACGGCGCCATGCACAGTGTCGTCGAGGTCGCGCCGCCGCCCTGGTTGCAAGCTCCGCTCAAGAGATCCGGCTGTCCAACTGCCACATCGGCAGTCGCGTCACCGAAATTCCCCGGCGGCCCGCTGACACTGGTCATTGGAATGGGCGCGAAAAAAACCAGCGCGCGATTGTTATTCACGTCGGCGACGAACAGATTGTTACTCGCATCGACCGCCAACCCCTGCGGACCATTCAGGCTGTTCGGGCCGAGTCCATTTTCGTTCGTCGTGTTGGTGACAAAGCTCCCCACCTGCCCGAATACCGCGTTGGCCGCGAAATTGCTGGTCTGATTCGAGCTCAGCAGCGCCGCGAACGGATCGGCATACACCAGCACCCGGTTGTTCTGCGTGTCGCCGACATAAACATTGTGCAGCACGTCGACCGCGAGGCCGATCGGCTGGCAGAGGGTGGTCGCGCTCGGCGCCGGCGCGTTTTGATTGCATCCGTACGAATTGAAATCCGGCTGCCCGATTACCAGGTCCGCCGCGCCGCCCGACGCAAACGCGGGCGCGCTTTTCCATCCCAGCACGCGATTGTTCTGCGTGTCCGCGACCAGCACGTGACCGGTGTACTTGTCGACGGTCACGCCGGCAGGAGCGTCCAAGCCGATCGCGTCGACGAAGTTCACCGCATTCTTGATGAAGTCGATTTGCCCGAGCACGCGATCTGCCGCCGGCGCGCCCGAAAGAATACTCGCGCACAAGACGCGCACCGTCGCCAGCAAAAGCTCGGCTGCGATAAGCGCGGCCAAGACGATCGAGCCAGTCCGCAAGCCAGGGCGCACCCGCCCCTCCTTCGCCCACCTCGGCCAGCGACATCTAATCGCGCGCGGTCGTAGAGAGACCAGGCGGACGACATGGTCAGGCAGCGTGTTAACTATTAGTCAAACGAAGCATAACTCGAAGTGTTAACGAGCCGAACGCGCCCGAAGTTCCGCAAAGCACAAATTCTCCGCAATTATCTTTGGGCAAAGGAACTTAATTAAATGTGAAACCCGCGATGGGTTTCACGCTTCCTTCGGCAGGGGTGACCCCTGCACCCAGTACTAAAAAAGGATGCGGGGCTTTCGCCCCTGTTAGAAGGGTTGAGGGCGGAGGCGTCCGCTCTTTTCCGCTTGATTATTCCGCTCCGTCTTTGTGTCATTTTAGTATCGCGTCCCACAAATATCTTTAAAATGGTCTGGTTCGTTCTGGAACAGCCGCTCACCGCGCTTTCCAGTCTCCGCTACCCTTCTGTTCCCCCTTTCCCGCGGGAAAGGGGGTGAGGGGGATAGGACGTGGCCAGATAGTTGCCTCAAATCCCCTTCCCCTTTTCTGGGGAAGGGGCCAGGGGTTAGGGGGCTTTGCCCGAACAGTCGTGCCTGCCCATAGAATTTGACCGCTGCCCAAAAAAGATATTAGCTGACGGACTTGTTCATCTCGTACCCGTTTCTGCGTTCTCGCGCAGTCAGGTCCGAGTCGACGTCGTTTCTCACCTGGCGAAAAACGACTCGCTTAGACCTATTGGAGCTAACCAAGGCGAGAGTTGCAGATTGAACCTTGGCGGGCTCTTGACGGCGAGGGGTGGACAGCGTGAGCCGTACTCTTCCTACACGCAAATTTACCGCTCCGGCATCGTCGAGGCGCTTTGCTGCGTTCCCACTGCGGTGGAACAAACGATGAGGCCGACTATACCGCCGGCTCGCGAATTGTACGTTGGGTACTTTGAAGCCGACCTGCGCGAGGCGATTCCGCGCTATTTGTCGGTGCTTGCAAGCGATGGCATCCAGGCCCCGGTCGCCCTGTTTCTGTCGTTACTAGATGCTGGAAACTGTCGACTTCGGTTCACGCACCATCGCCATTTCCAAAGTCCTTATTTAGTGGAGCACAATGTCGCCAGTTTTCCGGAGGTCGTCTTGTACGATTCGACAAACGCTGATTTGGACCGGTGCCTCAAGTCGGTCTTTGACGCGCTCTGGAACACGGCCGGCTCTCCGCGTAGTCCGAGCTTCGACGAATCGGGGACCTGGCAAGGGCACGAAATTCCCACGCGCTGATTAGCGTCTTGATGCGCCAATAATGGATCGCGGCAATGCGCGCACGGCGCCGGATGATGTGCAGCGCTCCCGGGAGCACTAACCGAGCCGCACAGTTGTCCCCCACCCGCCACGCGGACGCGCGTCGCCCTCGCCCGTGAGGGCAGCGGAAGAAGGATCCGGGATTCTTCGCTTCGCTCTAGAATGACACAAGGACGGAAGCACATTAAAAGAGCAGGCGTCGACGCAATCCACTCGCGCATCTTGAGCCGCAGCACCCTCACCCGCCGGCCGCGATGCGGCCGGCCGCCTCTCCCGTAAAAAGAACGGGCGAGGTAAGATTCGCTGCGCTCAGGACAACTCAAAACACAAACACCACTTCCGCCTCTTCCCGAAACCCTTCGAACAGGGACAAAGTCCCGCATCTTTTCTTTTCCTGACACTGGGTGCAGGGGTCACCCCTGCCGAAGGAAGTGTGAAACCCACCGCGGGTTTCACATCAAATTAAGTGTATCTCTCCACATTTCGGACACCCTCCCCTCGACCCTTCTCCGATTTTTCCTTTCCGCATCCACCTGCTAATGTTCCCGTCGAAATCTGCCTAACCGCCGGTACCGGAAAGGAGACCGCGACCATGACCATCAAAGAGCGAATCGGGTTTGTCACCCTCACTCTCGCTGCCGCGTTCGTCGGAGGCGCCGTCTCCGGCCATTTCTTCGCCGCCCGCACCGTCGACGCCGCCTATGCCCCCAGGATGGTGACCGCGCAGAAGTTCATGCTGGTCGACGCCCGCGGCAAGACCCGCGGCGAGTTCAACGTCACCAGCAGAGGCGTCGCGCAACTCGCGGTCTTCGATGGCACCGGCACCCTGCGCGCCGGCCTCGGCGTCGGCCGCGATGGGGCGCCCGCACTCGGCATCTACGGTCACGACGGCAAGCCGCGCGCTGAAGTCGGACTCACCAACAGCGTCGCTCGCGTGGTGCTCTACGACGCGAACGCGACCCCGCAAGCCAGCATCGGCGTTGCTCCCGACGGCCAGAGCGGTCTCGGTCTGATGGACACGGAGGGCAATCCGCGCGCCTCGATCATCGTGCAGCCCGACGGCACTCCCACGCTGCGCCTGGGCGATCGAGCCCACGGGCGCATCGGCATGGATCTGACGCCCGACGGACGGCCCGGCCTCGCGTTGCTCGGCACCGACGGCAGGACGCGCGCGTCGCTGACGCTGAACACTGACGGCGCCGGTGCGCTGACCTTGTTCGACGCCAATGGCAACCCGGTCAACTCCGTTCCCTGATTGACTCTTCGCCGGGGCGGCTCGCGATTTTTTGCTGCCGCCCCGCTTTTTTCTCTCCACCACAAAGGAAGCAATGCGCCAACGCCCGATCACTTCAGTCGCCTTCATCTTGTTGATTGCCACATTTTCGGCTGCGCTCGCCGGATGCGGCTCGATCCAGCCGACGCCGCCGCCAACTGCTGAGCAGCAGGCCGAGCAGGTCGAGCCGATGCTGTCGGCGGCGGGCTTCCGGATGCTCCCGGCCGACACTCCTCAGCGCCAGCAGCAACTCGAGACGCTGGTTCCGTTCGATGTCAATTATTATGTTGGCAAGACCGGCACCCTGCACTACTACATGGCCGATCCGGTCTACTGCAAATGTATGTACATCGGCACCGAGGAGAATTATCAGCAATACGAGAAGTTGAAACTCAACCAACAATTCCAGGAAAAGGAAGGCGAGATCTCCCAGCAAGACCTCGAAGCCCAGCAGATGGAGGAGATGGACGAGCAGGAAGAGATGTTCAATCCGTACGGCATGGGCCTCGTCGGACCGATGGGCCCTGTGCTGTACACCTACTGACGCAGGAACGCCACTCGTCTTGATTCAAGTTTTCCAGCCGGCTGAATCAAGCAGCTCGATTCGAGTCTCCTAAAAAGATGCAGTTTGACGCTTTCCTCGAGCGATGCCGTGCGCAATGGCCCGAGTTCGCCGACCCGCGCCGCCTCGCCCGCTCGACGCATCCCGCGGATCGCTCGCTCGCGCACATCCTCGGCGAAATTCCCGGGATGGCCACGGAGAACAAGCTGCGGCTCCTCAATTGCGCCGTCGCCTCGATGGACGCCGGCGAAGTTTACGTCGAAGTAGGATGCTACAAAGGCGCGAGCCTGGTCGGCGCCGCGGCGTCCAACCCGCGCGCGCGCATCTTCGGATGCGACAATTTCTCGCAGTTCGACGGCGCCGCCGACGAACTCCGCCGCACCCTCGACGCGCAGACCGCGCCGGGCCAGGTCACTTTTCACGACATGGACTTCCGCGAATTCCTGGCCGCCGCGCCATGGCGTCCCGCGCGCATCGGCGCCTACTTCTACGACGGCGGCCACTCGTTTCGCGATCAGTACGACGGCGTGGCACTGGCAATCCCCCATCTCGCTGACGACGCGGTCGTCATAGTCGACGATACCAACAAACGCGCCGCCCGCTCGGCCAACGACTTGATAGCGCGCGCCCTGCCCCGCTTCGAGCGCGTGCTGGACTTGCGCACGCCGCGCAATCATTCACCGACCTGGTGGAACGGCATCCAGGTCTTCCGCTACCAGCGCCAGCCCAACGACGCTGCGATTCGATTCCCCAATTCCGGCTTCGCCATCCGCAAATTTATTTACGACGACATCTTCCTGGAACTAAAACACCGCCGCCGAGCGCTCCGCAAAAGACTAAAGGACCGCCGCCGCACAAAACCTTGAACCCCTCTCCCACTGAGCGGACGGCGACTAAGTCGCCGTCCGCGGGAATGTCCCCCAACCAACTTCGAGCAGGGACGAAGTCCCGCATCTTAGTACTGGGTGCAGGGGTCACCCCTGCCCAGGGAAGCGTGAAACCCAGGAGGGGTTTCACATTAAATCAAGTGAGCCCATCCCCGTCCCCTCCTCCCCGCAACGCCCCCAGCACCGGTTCTCCCTGACCGGCCTCCGCGATCCCCAGCTTGTCCAGTATGGTCTTCTGCGCGACTTTCAGTCCCCGATCCGCCAGCATCGCGACGATCTCCGCGAACACTTTCACATCGCCGTCGTCTGGCAGCCCCAACTCGATCTTCGGATAACGCCCTTGCGGACCCATGTTCAGCTCGACGATCGGGCGGACCAAATCGCGCGCGAGGGTCGCCGCCAATCGCCGCGCATCGGCATTCAGGATGTCGCGGCGAACGCCCTCATGCACTTCCGCCGCCGCTCGCGAGCCTCCCGAACTAGGCATCTCAGTAGTCAATGTCTGCCCGAGCACCGCTTTACTCACTTGCGCATCAAGGTATTCGCAAAAGCTCTGATACATATCCGAGCTGCCACTCTGATGCGCCTCAGTAAACTCTATTACCATCGACTCGGGCATTATCGCTGCCGCATCAGTGCCTATTCGCGATACTGCATTGAGTAATGCCTGTTTATCCTGTTCCGAGGCGCCCGGATGGTATTTGCCGACTCTCAGTGGCTGTCCGAATACCTCAGTGAACGTTACCCAGTCCTTTAGTACGTAGTTCTTGAACAGGTATGCCCAGCCGGCCGCGCGCGCGAGGCCACCGCGTATCGGCAGGCCGGCTTTCGCCTTCGCGCAATGAGTTACGAACTTGAACGGCGCGAGCGGCGCCGTCATCGGCTGTATCCCGATTCCGGGACGCATCGACCCGTAAAGTCCGTCACCGCCGAAATGCGTCGGGCGAGTCGCGGCCGCGTCGCTCTCGACCGGAATTATCTCGCCCTTCAGGGTCCGCACCAGCATTTCCTCGCCCGATATCCAGTCGAACGCGAACCAGCGCGGGTCGCGCCACTTCAACTGTGCGGGAAACCATTCGCGCCCAGAGGTATCCCACATTATCTCGGTCGCCGAAAAACCCTTACCCACCGCGTCGAGCACGTCGAACAGCGCGCTGTCGAGTTGTATAGGTCCATCGACGATCATCTCGCGCACCATCGCCGCCGCGCGTTGATCCTCCGAGGCGCTCGACGCCGCCCGCACGATCAAATCAAGTTGCGCCACCGCATTTTTGCGGGTGGTGAGCACCGCCAGGTAATGCAGATCCTTTTCCTCGATCTCCTCGGCCAGTTCGAGGTAGAGATATGGATCACCGAACTCGGCTTGCTGCAGGATTCCCGTCAGCCGTTCCGGCGTCAGTCCGATCGACGGATGCATGACGGAATATATATTTCGCACTCCGGCCATGGTTGGGGCTGCCTGCTCTTCGCGCAACATTCCGGTATCAACTTCGCGCCCGTAAGCATCGTAGAGTGTCATGGATATACTCCAGTGCGATTAGTCAGTTCGAGATTCCTTGGTTGCCGCTTCGCCTATTTTCAAAAACCATTCGCTGCCGCATCGATGACACGGTTCGGGCAAACGAACGAGCGCAAGTATGAACTCATACCCACATTCCTCGCATTTCCATCTCCAGTAGCTATTCATCTGCCTACAGCTAAATAGTGAACTACCCTGGCTGCTCTAAACCTCCCGACAGGGACGAAGTCCCGCATCTTTTTCTTGACACCGGGTGCAGGGGCTGGCCCCTGCCGAAGGAAGTGCGAAACCCACCGCGGGTTTCACATAAGATTAAATCCCTCAAAATCCCCTCACCCTCCCACCGACCATTTCATCCTCCATCGGCGGCGCACCGAATGGATCCCTCCTCCCGTCGAATCCTTCCCTCTTCGCCGACGCACGCGCCGGGATGTACGCGATCTGGCCCGTGTCCGCGCGCGACGCAAAGAACGCCAGCGCCGCCGCCATCGCGGAGTCGCCATGTCGTCCCTTGCCGTCGACCCCGGTGCGCCGCTCGGAAATTTTTGCCACCCCTTGCTCGAGCACGATCGCGCGATGGTCCGCGAGCACGTCGGCGTCCTTCGGAATTTCGATGGTGCCGTCTTCGAACGCCGCCTTGTAGCGCGGCATATTCTCGCGGTACCACGCCTCCGACAGCATCACCTGCACGATTCGCGCGCCGTACCGCTGCGCGGCGGTCTCGGCGAGGTATTGTCCGTTGCCACGCGCGTCCATCGCGCCGGTGGTGAAGCGCGGCAGCCGGTCCGCTATATAGAAGAGCACCTGCTCCTGGTTTCGAAACGGGATGTTGCGCAGCTCGACGACGAACGGCGTGCGCCGCGTCAGATCGGCGGCGATTTGCAGCGGCCAGATGACGGTCAGGTCTCCCGAGCGCCCGAAGTCTTCGCCGAAGAAACTCGCCCGCGCAGGATCGAGCGCGGCGAGCGCCGGCGCGATATGGTCCTCGCACCACGCCTGCGTCTCTGAGTAGCGCTGTGCTTCGGGGCGCCCGGAAAATTCCGACGGCATCTCCCAGCGCAGGATTGGGATACCGGCTTTCATCCGCGCCTCGATCAACACCGAGCTAAGGTACGCGCCCGACGATGCGCGCGGGATACAGAACAGCTCCTCGCCGACGTTATCGCCGTAGTAATCGATAATCTGCTGCCGCCATTCGCGCTGTTTTTCCTCGCTCCATTCGATTTCGCTCTGTTCGCATATTTTTCTGTATAGTCCGTCAGATAGTGCTTCGTCGAAAGTAGTACGATGAAGTGAGTATGGGCGGCGGCCGGCGCGAATCTCACTGAGTAGTTCATTGAAGGGATTGTTGGCGCCGTTGTGAGTACTGATTATCCGCACCAGTCCGCCCCACATGGTAAACGCGAGGGCAGCTTTCAGGAGACCGGGCAGGTCGTCGTGGAAGGCGGCTTCGTCGATCACCGCGCATCCGTCCTTGCCGCGCAGATTAGACGGCCGCGACGAGAGCGCGACGATTTTGTGGCCGGACGCGAAGCGAATTCTGTACGCCAGGATGTCGATCCGCTCGTCCTCGAGCACTATTTCCTCGATCGCCTCGGCCGCGCGATTGAACCGCCGCGCCCATCGCGCGGCCGCCTCGACGAATTCGAGCGCCATGTCTTTGTTGTAGCCGATATACCATCCGTCGATTCCGGCGCGGCCGGTGGTGGCGGCGCCGAGCGCGCGATCGGCGGCCTCGGTCCAGGTGATGCCGATGCGCCGCGATTTCTCGCTGACTTTGACCTGGGATTGATCGGCCAGCCATCGACGTTGGTAGGGAAGTAGTATTGAGAGTGGTTCGTTCATTGGTTAGTGGCTACTCGACTGACTATAGTCCGCTCTTTCTTTTCCTAACCTCTCCTTGTCCGAGGAGAGGTCGGCGTAAGCCGCGAAGCGGTGTCGCCGGGAGAGGTACAACGCCAAACAGTTCATCCGTGTCGACTCGTCTAATCGCAATGCAGAAACACCAACGCCGCCGCTCGACAGCAGCACAACAACGCACACCTGCGACGGCCAACGTTGCACCTCTCCCGGCGCACTCCTTCGGCGCGCGCCGACCTCCCCTCGGACAAGGGGAGGTTATTAAGACAGCTTCGCTCGATGGACTGTGCGCTCATCCTCAAATCTCCATCAACACCGCTTTGATCTGATCCGCCGCGTCCTTGCTCAGCCCCTTCGCGCGCGCCTCCTCGACCTTCTTCTCCGCCGCAGCCACTCCCGTCCGCGCCCGCTCCGCCCACTTGCGATGCTCGGTCTCCGCCCTCGCCAGTCCCGACACACTGCGCGCGAGCGCCGTGATATTCACTGGTGCGATCGTCGCGCCGCCCTCCTCCGCATTCCCGGTCTTCTTTTCATTCGCCGCCACGAGCACCTCGAACAGCCGCGTCTGCACCATCTTCAGCAACGCGCTCTGCATCCCCGCGTCGTCGTCCTTGAACTGCTCGCAGACAATTCGCGCCTGCTCCGTCGCCAACCGGATCGCTTCGAGCTTCCGCTCGAACTTCTGCCCGTACTTGTGAATCGCCGCGTGCGAGATCTCAAACCCATTGTCCCCCAGCCATTTCGCCAGTTGCCGGCAGCTATGCATCGTCCCTTCGGTAAGCATCTTGTCGAGCTGTTCCTTCAAGTCCGGCGGCAGCTTTTTTATCTTCCACGTCTTGAACGGAATCGGATCGATCGGCACCCGCTTCGGATGTTTCTCCTCTTCCCCTCTCTTGAAGGGAGAGGGGCCAGGGGTGAGGTTCTTTTTCTTCATCTCTGCGCTCACCAGTACTTGCGCGGGCGGGCGACGCCGGCGGGGGCCGGGAAGTTGTACTCGACGACGTCGACGCCGCTGGCGGTGAGTTTGGCGAACCAGGTTTCCGCGCCCTCGCCTTCGAGCTCCAGCAAGCCTAAGTCGCGGAGGTAGGAGAGTTCGCGGCGCACGGTGTTGAGCGACAGCGAGAGTTTGATATCGGCGAGCACGCGCCAGATTATCTGCTCGGAGACCGCTATCGGCCGGCCGGCGTCGACGACGCGCAGCATCCGCCAGCGCGCTTCCTCGCGATTCTTTTGTTCGAGATCAATTGCGTCCGGCATACAGCCTTTCCTTTACCTCTCCGATTTCTTCGCGCATTTCTTCGCGCATCGCGTCCAACTTGGCATCGAGCGTGCCGCTGAACCTGATCCAATCCTCGCGGCGCACGTACTCGAGCGGCAGGTTTATTCGCAAGTCAGTCAATTGTCTTTCGAGATCGTCGACGCGGCCGGAGTCGCGCAGGTGCATTTCATCGCGCCGCTTCAGCAGGAACTGAATGGTGCTCGCGTTCACCGCGACGAACGCGATGAAAGCGCTGGCCCATCCGACGGCATTGCCCCACTCCATCGGAACCTAACCCCTAACCCCTTTTTTTGGGCCCTCGAGGGAAGGGGAACCGGTGGTGGCGGGCGACAACGATTTCTTCATCGGCTGGCTTATTGATGAGCGGGCGTGTCGAGGCCGACTGCTAGCGAGGCGGCGGCGCTGGCGTTCACCTGGATTTGCACATTGCCGCTGAGCGTGCCGGCGGTCACAGTGACTTGTGCAGCTTGCGTCACAGTCAGCTTGCCGGTGGCCTTGATTACGCATGAGCTGCCGTCGGCACTGGGAGCCAGCGTGAGCGTGCCGTCGGGATCGGCGGACGTCCATGCGGGTGTGACGCTGGTCGGGGCCGCGGCGGGATTGCCCTCGTCGTCGACGAACGACACGGTCGCGGTAACGAGCTGGTCGTCGAGCAGAATGAAAGGAGTCGCGTTTGCCATTTTTCTTACCTCTCTCTTTTTAGTACTAAGGCCGCGCTCCGCTGTCGCGCGCGGAGCCGAGCGTGATTATTAGTTTCGTAGCCTTTGGTTTCTTTGCGCGGCGATGCCGCCGGCGCTTGCGCCGTTTTTCTTTTTTTTGAAATTGCATTCAAAGCCAACGACGACGTTCCTCTAGTTCCCCTTCCCTCGAGGGAAGGGGTTAGGGGTTAGGTTCCTAAGTCTGGGTTCTTGAGCGCGGCACATCGCCTAACTCTTTGCCGAGGCCGGCGCTCCCGATGGAGCGGTCACGGGTGCGGGCGCGAGGCCGGTTGGGCAATTGCCGAGCGTCACGGTCGCCGGCACGATCAGCTGATTGCTCGAGTTGGTGTAGCCGTAGACCTGGCACGAGAACTGATTGGCCTCGGTCTGATAGGTGGTGCTGATCGACAGCGGCAGTGTGGGAGTTTTGCCTTCGCAATAGAGCACGAGACTCGCGTAGTCGACCTGCGCCTGCGCGTTGCAGAAGTTGGTGGCCTCCATGCTGAGTGCGGCGGCGCTCGGCACGATCGTGTTCTTGCCGCTGATCATCTGTTTGGGTGTCGGCTGGAGCAGGCCGCCGCCCTGCTGCGCGCATCCGGCCAGCATCAGCACGCATGCGCACAAGGACCGAACGGTCTTTGTTCGAACTTTCAAACTCATACCAATCTTTCCTCTCTCTCGTTTGTTGGCGGCGAAATTGCCGCGTGATTTGTTTTCATGGCGCATAGGTCACATGGCTGGCCGCGGTGCTTAGCGGCGTCGACAGCTGGCTGAGGCCCGTGTCGATGGGCGTCTCGATAGTCATCGTGACGACGCCCGCGTTGTCGCATCGCGCGACGATACGATGCGGCGCGAGCAGCAACGGAATCGGACTGGTGGAAACGTCGAAAGCCATCGCGGTGCCCGGCGCGAGCTCGCCCGCGAGCGGCGTGCGGCCGACTGCGCAATCGAGCGTGAACATTTTCTCGTGCACCTGCGCGCATCCCGCGGTTAGCGCGAGCATCGTGCAGATGAAGAACCTAACCCCTAACCCCTTCCCTCGGGGGAAGGGGGACCGGAGTTGTGAGGATCGTTGCGTCCTATCCCCCTGGCCCCCTTTCCAGATGGAAAGGGGGAAGTGACCTGTAACATTCTGGTTCCCCTTCCCGCTCTGGAAGGGGTTAGGGGTTAGGTTCTTCGGCGCCACGTTATTTTCCGGCTGCACGTTATTTTTCACCGGCGCGTTCGCGTGCCCTGTCATATGCGTCGCGGCAGTAGTCGCGATCGTCGTGGAGAATCTTGAAGCGATCCTGGCGCACCGCGTCCTGCGCAGGCGTGAAGCATGCGGCGAGGCCGAAGCCGCGCGGACACGGCGAGCGTTCGGCGTCGGGAAGCTGCGGCGGCGGATCGAGCGGCGCGATCTTTTTAGTGAACGTACGTTGAGTCCCGCTCTGCGGCGAGTCCAATGCGGGCGTCGGCGGCGAGTCGATGTGCGACTCGAACGTCGGCGCGCATCCCACGGCGAAGAGCGCGAGAAAACTAGTTGCCACGATCAGCGTCGACAGAAATTTTGCTTTTTCGAACATCTGCTTTTGCATCCTCGACGTCGGCTTCGGATTGGTCGCTGATTGCGAGCGGCGCTGTCGCGACGACACGGCCGTAAAGCGCGAAGGCGGCGGTCGTCAGCGCCATCATGTTGCCGACGGTCACACCGTTGGCGGCCATATCGCCGACGACGAGAACGATCGTGCTGACGCATCCATAAAAAGCCTTCGATTTGTAAAATGCTTTTTTAGTTGTTTTAGTCACCTGAGACACCTCTCGCTTCGGGCGTAAGTGCGAACATGGCTGCTACGCATAGGCGCGAATCAGCCATCCTCTGAGAAATTCGCGGTCGGCGGGCGCGCGCGCTGCGACGAGTCGGTAGTAGCCGGCGGCCTCGGAGCGCATCGCGGACATCAGCGCGGACGCGTCGGCGCGCGCGGCTTCCGCGGCGGTCGCGGCGCCGATCGCGCCGTCTTCGGTAACGGGCGTGCCGCATGCGCGCAACGCACGCTGAAGGCATTCGATGGCGTGGGCGGCGCCGATATTGACGGCGAGATCGAAAGTCTTGGCAGCGACGGCATCGGGCAATTGCGAAAATCCGAACCGCAGCCACCATTCGCGCCAGTAAATTTGCACAGCGGCGTCGCGCGTGAGCGTCGCGATATCCAGTCCCGGATGAGCGCGCGCTGAAATTCCGAACCTGGTCGCGCCGCCGGAGTCGGCGGGATCCGACGAATAGCCGCCTTCGTCGGCGAGCACGCGTTCGACGGCGATTAAGAATTCCGGGCTGTAGGTGTCAACGTTGATTGATTGGTCCACGTTTCAATCGCTGGGCGATCGGCGCGGACGTTGGCGCAACGGACTGGGCGACGGGAGTTTCGGGGGCGCGATTCACGGCGAGGACCTTGTACACGTAGCGCTCGGTGCATCGGAGCTCGTGCGCGATGCGCGAGATGCTGACGTGGTCGGCGCGCATCGCGACGATCCGCACGCGGCGGCGGTTGTGACTGCTGGTGGACGGGACCAGGATGCGCTCGCCGCCGAACACGCGCGCCATCGCGAAGGCACCGATAAGGCCAATCGAGCGCGCGATCTGGTCGCTGGGGGCGGGCGCGGCCGGGACGTACAAGCGGCGGCCGCCGAAGTCCGCGACGAGCTTGTCGGCAGCGTCACCACCGATCGAATGATCGATCAGATCGTACAGCGAGGGACGCTCGGCGTCGGCAAAGGGATTGAAGCGCGGGGCCGGCGCGGCGGCGCGAGCGAGCGTGGGCATCCGGCTGGGAATCGCGTTCATAAGCCGTACGCGTGGCGCAGATTGGACGGAATCGCGCCGATATTACGATCGCGATCGTAAACCAGCCGCCAACTGATCTCGACGTTGTCGTGAACGCAGCTTCGGCACAGGCCGTGATTGCGAGTTACGTCAGCCTGGGTGGTGATTTCGTGACACCACATGCAGGCCGCGGGTCGGCTAGCGACGGTGGAACGGACTGGAGAGGTCGCGGGTTCCATAAATCCTCCGCGCGAGTTGGGGCGAAGTGAAAATAAAAGTGGTAGCGGCAGCGGGCACGAGGTCGCGAACTGAGGTAAAAGAGTTCAGGCGGCAGGATCGGTCGGCGGCGGGCAATCGGGGATGAGCGGTGGGAGGCATCGCGCGGTGACAGGGAGATAGCGAGCGCGCTTTGGGAGGCGGGGGATTGGGCTTGAGTTGAGAGTGGTTGGCTTGTGGCGAGATCATGCTCTTTATGAATCTTATTTCACATTAGGAGATTTATGTCAACTACAGTGGTTGACGCAGCTTTTCGTTCCCGACTGACGCAGGTGATCCAGTCGTTCGGATCGGTGGTCGCGCTGGCGACGGCAGTCGGGGTGTCGGACAACGCAATTTACAAATGGCTAGCGGGGCGGGGACAGCCGAGCGTCGCGAACCTTGTGGCGCTGGCGCGCGCGGGGCGGGTATCGCTCGAATGGCTGGCGACGGGGGCAGAGTCCGCGCAGACGGCGCAGGCGGTCACGCGCGCGGTCGAAAGCGGCGACTTCATCTTCATGCCGCGGAACAGGATTCGATTTTCGAGCGGGCGCGACGGGCTGCTCAGCAGCGAGCAGGTGGTCGATTCGATTGCGTTCCGCGCGGACTGGGTCAAGCGGGCGCTGAAGACCGACGCACGCGACTTGATCCTGATCGAAGTGGTGGGCGATTCGATGGCGCCGACAGTCGAGGATTCGGACTTGATACTCGCCAATCTCGCGGAGCCGCGCTTTCGGCAGGACGGGATCTACCTGTTGCGGCATGAGAGCGGGCTGACGGTGAAACGAATCCAGCGGCGTCCCGACGGCAAGCTGTTGGTGCGCAGCGACAATCCGAAATACGAGGCGATAGTGGCGGCCAACGTGAAGATCATCGGGCGAGTGGTCTGGATTGGCGGGCGCGTGTGATGGGGTTCAACGAGCGTCAGCGGGACTGACGCCGAATTGAGTGATGAACAGCGCGCACGCGATCATCGCGAGCCCTTTGAGGAACATCGAGACGTTGACAGCGCGCATCACGGGATCGACGAGCGTCACCATTGCGGTGCCGTGCACGACGATCGTTACGGGGACCAGAAATAGCACGATGAGCCAGCCGCCGAGGCGGGGACGATAGTTGAAGAGGATCATCGCGGCGCCGGCGAGCTCGACGAGGGCGGAAATTGCGACCCAGAAGGCGCGAAGTGGAATCGGCGCGGGCATCAGATCGATGTAGCTCTGCATCGACGTGAAATGCGTGATGCCCGAGAGCACGAAAATCAGCGTGAACAGGATTCGGGCGGTGACGCCGATGGCGGGACTGATGATCTTGAGGTCGTCTGTTTGCATAATCGTGGGACGATAGTGGATTGGCACTGGCTATAGAAGAGTTTTTGCCTTTCGACGTTTCCGGACTATGATTCCGGCGTGGGGTCGGGAACCAAAGACGTCGAGATAGTGCGTGCCGATCTTGCGGAGGTGATCGGGCGGCATGAAATCGGGCTCGACGCGGCGCGGCCCAACGCTGTGGCGCGCCGACGCAAGACGGGTCAGCGGACGGCTCGCGAGAATATCGACGAGTTGTGCGACGCGGGCACGTTCGTCGAATACGGGCCGATCGTGGTGGCCGCGCAGCGCCGACGGCGCACGATTGACGACCTGATCAAGAACACGCCGGCCGACGGGCTCGTCACCGGACTTGCGACTATCAACGGAAATCTTTTCGGCGCAGACAAAGCGCGCGCCGTCGTCATGTCGTATGACTACACGGTGCTGGCGGGCACGCAGGGCCATCAGAACCATCGCAAAAAAGATCGGATGTTTCAGATCGCGCGCGAGTTGCGATTGCCGCTGGTGCTGTTTGCCGAGGGCGGCGGCGGACGGCCGGGCGATACGGACGGCGGCTTTCAAAATTCGCGATCGTTCCACGATTTTCCGAAATTGAGCGGGCTGGTGCCGCTGGTCGGTATCACGTCGGGCCGCTGTTTCGCGGGCAACGCGTCGCTGCTGGGATGCTGCGATGTGGTCATCGCGACGATGCGCTCGAATATCGGGATGGGCGGACCCGCGATGATCGAAGGCGGCGGGCTGGGCATCTTTCGTCCCGAAGAAATCGGGCCGATGGAGGTGCAGGTGCCCAACGGCGTCGTCGATATCGCGGTTACCGACGAATCGGAAGCAGTGCTGGTCGCGCGCAAATATCTTTCGTACTTCCAGGGCGCGGTGAGCGAATGGGCCTGCGCCGATCAGCGTCTGCTGCGCAATATCATTCCCGAGAACCGGCTTCGGGTTTACGACGTGCGCACGGTTATTGAGACGATGGCGGATACCGGCTCGATGCTCGAGATTCGGCGCGACTTCGGGCTCACGATGATCGCGGCGTTCATCAGGATCGAGGGGCATCCGTTCGGCGTGGTCGCGAACAACCCGAAGCACCTCGCGGGCGCAATTGACAGCGACGGCGCCGACAAGGGCGCGCGCTTTATCCAGTTGTGCGACGCGTTCGACGTTCCGATTTTGTTTTTGTGCGACACGCCCGGAATCATGGTTGGCCCGGAAATCGAGAAGACGGCGCTGGTGCGGCATTCGTCGCGGATGTTCCTGTCGGCGGCGAACGCGACTGTGCCGTTTTTCACGATCGTGCTGCGCAAGGCCTACGGACTGGGCGGGATCGCGATGGCCGGCGGCAGTTACGACGCGCCGCTATTCACGGTGGCGTGGCCGACGGGCGAGTTCGGTCCGATGGGGCTCGAGGGCGCGGTGAAGCTGGGCTATCGCAACGAGTTGGCGGCGATCAAGGATTCAGCGGCGCGCAAGAAGCGATTCGACGAGATGGTCGCGACGATGTATCAACGCGGGAAGGCGCTTAACAACGCGTCGCACTTTGGAGTTGACGATGTGATCGATCCGGCTGATTCGCGGAGATGGATCGCGACGGGGTTAAGGTCGAGCGCACCGCCTGAGCCGCGTAGTGGGAAGAAGCATCCGTATATTGATAGTTGGTAGGTTTGTACTAGTGATACTCACTGAGGTATCCAAATTGCGCGTGGATGAGGAGAGCATTGGGAGAACTTTATTGTATGTGAAACCCCTCCTGGGTTTCACGCTTCCTTGGGCAGGGGTGACCCTGCACCCAGTACTAAGACAAATTGAAGGAGAGTTGATGTGATCAGGTCGTCCGAGGAAACGGTGAGCGTTGCGGGCGCGCAGTTGGTGATGGTCAAAGGAGGGGCGGGCAAGCCGCTGCTGATTTTTCATGATGAGCTTGGTTATCCGGGGTGGATGACCTGGAACGAGACGCTGGCGCATGAGCGCGAGTTGTTTATTCCCTTGCAGCCGGGGTTTGGGAAGACGCCGCGGTTGGAATGGGTGCGGACTTATCGGGACCTGGCGGGATTTTATTCGCAGGTGGTGCGCGAGTTACGGCTCGATCCGGTTGATGTGATCGGGTATTCGGCGGGTGGATTTATCGCGGCTGAGATGATTGCGGCGGATCCGAAGATCTTTTCGAAGATGATACTCGTTGCGCCGATGGGGATTAGGCCCGCCGAGGGCGAGATCATGGATATTTTCCCGATCACCATGCGGACGCATCTGCGGGCTACGGTTGCGGATCCGGCAGGTACGCCTGAGTTTCTCAAACTGTATGGCGGCGAGATGACGCCCGAGCAATTCGAGGCGTTCGAGGACGCGCGGGCGGAGTCGGCGCGAATCGGGTGGGAACCGTACATGCACAACCCCGCCCTGCCCTACCTGCTGCGTGGGACGACGACGCCGACGATCCTGGTCTGGGGGACGCGCGATCGGGTCGTGCCGCGCGGGTGTATCGATGCGTACCAGCAAGCGATTCCCGCGGCGAAGGTCGCTACGATTGAAAACGTTGGGCATCGGCCGGAGATTGAAAACTCAGATGAGTTCATTCGAATAGTCAGTCGTTTTCTCAGTGAGTAATGATTCGGAGGGAAGAACCTAACCCCTAACCCCTTCCCGAGCGGGAAGGGGAACCGGATTATTAGGGAGTAACCTCTTCCCGAGAGGGAAGGGAACCGGATTATTGGGAGTTACTATGAAAGTAGGATATTTCACGGAGCGGCCCGTGCGCTGGATTCCTGAAGAAGTGATACTGCGCAACGGTGGACATTTTGCGGTTTCGAATAGCTACTTCGATCGCGAGCGCGCGGCCGAAGACTACAACTACTATATCGACGAGAACCTGTACGCCGAGGAACTGGGATTTGACATCGTCGCCCTGAATGAGCATCACGGTAATCCCTTCTGCATGGGGAGCGTTATGAACGTCGAGGCGGCAATCCTGGCACGGCTGACGAAAAAGGCGCGCATCCTGCTGATCGGGAATCCCTTGCCCGTCATCAAGCATCCGCTGCGCATGGCGGAAGAGCTGGCGGAGATCGATCTGATCTCGCGCGGGCGGTTGATCGCGGGATGGGTGCGCGGCGCCGGCAGCGAGCAGTTCTTCAACAACGCCAACCCGACCTACAACCGTGAGTATTTCGAGGAGGCGCACGATTTTATCGTGCAGGCGTGGACGCGGCCGGGGCCGTGGCGCTACGAGGGCAAGCATTTTCACTACCGGCACGTGAATCCGTGGGCGCTGCCGTATCAGAAGCCGCATCCTCCGATGTGGATTCCGGGAACGCTCAGTCCGGAGACGGTGCGATGGTGCGCGGAAAAGTCGTATCCATATTTTGGACTGGGCACTTCGCTCGGTCCCACCTGCGACCTGTGGGATTACTACGCGGACGAGGCTGCCAAGCATGGTTACGAAGCGGGTTCGGAGAATTTTGGCTACGTGCTGCCGACCTTCGTGGCGGAGACCGAAGACCGGGCGCAGGAACTGGGCAAGAATTTTCTGTTCGGCGGCGGCCAGAACTCATTCGCACGCGTCGAGCATACGCTGCCGCCCGGATACAACTCCAAAGAGGCGATTCGGAAACTCGCGAAACAACCGCAGGGCAGCTGGCTCGGAGTAAGCGGCGACAAAATGCGCGGTCATTCCGAGGACGTAGAAATCGATCCCGTGGCAATCAGGCAGAAACTGATTCCCGGATACCAGAAGGCGCAGAAGGCGATACAACTTGTGATCGGCACGCCCAAGTCAGTGATTCCGAAGCTGAAGGCGATCCTGACCGTGCTGCGGCCGGGGTCGCTCGTGATATTCAGCGTGCAAGGGCCGGTGGCCAACGCGGATCGGCAGACGAGCATGCGGCTGATCGCGCAGGAAATAATTCCCGCGCTGAAAGAACATGCGAAGTCGATCGACCTGGCCGATGCGTTCGAGCGTAAGCCGGGAGCGACCAAGTTGACGGCGGGAACCTCGCGACGCCCGGTGTCGGATCGCGGTCCACTCAAAGAATTGGGGTTGGCATAGCCGCTCGATCATGAAGAAGGTGCTGATGGTCTGTACCGGGAATATGGATCGCAGTCCGACGGCTGCGATGGTGCTGGCGGAAATGTGCGCGCCGATGTGGGTCACGTCGGCGGGTACCGAGCCGTGGGCGAAGAACCAGGTCAGTATCGAGCTGGTCGAGGAAGCGGACGTGATTTGCGTGATGGAAGAGGCGCATCGGCGGCATATCCGCGATCGCTTCGGCGCGGCGCACGCGGCGAAAGTCGTGGTGCTCGATATCCCCGACAACTACGTTTGTTGGGAAGACAAACTTATCGTGCTGCTCAAGGGCAAGCTGCGTGCGGCGCTGGGGCTGACGAGTTCGCGAAGGGAAGGGGAAATCACTTAATCGTATGTGAAACCCCTCCTGGGTTTCACGCTTCCTTGGGCAGGGGTGACCCCTGCACCCAGTACTAAAAAACGGATGCGGGACTTCGTCCCAGTTAGGAAGTTGGTTGGGGCGAAGGGATCGGATCCTAACCTCTCCTTGTCCGAGGAGAGGTTAGGAAAAAGCATCGCGGCGGGGTCTACAGGCCGTACTCTTCGAAGATTGCCTGGCGCAATCTTGTGAAGTGGACGAGGCCGGCCTGGTACTGGAATCTTTTCTGGATGGGCAGAGTTCCGAGATCGAGGCCGTAGCGACGCGCCAGGGCGGCGACGGCTTTGGCGGCTGCCGCCGATTCGAGCCGTTCATTCGCCTTCGCAGGATTTCTCGGGGCGGCTGGGACGTCGAACAATTTCGCAGCAATGTTGCGCGGATAAACCCCGAGACTCACGAGTACGTCGGGGGCAAGCTCGCGCGCGTCGCTCAGGTGCGCGTCATAGCCGGTCTGCCGCGAGAGCTGGACCGATTCGCTGCGCGTGGAAAAAAGTTTCGCGGTGACGTGATGCCCCATCTCGTGCAGGAACGCGAGCGCAACCGCCGCCGGGTGATGAGCGCCGTTGAGGCAGATTAGCGGGCGTTTGTCCAAACCGGAATCACTGCCCAGGTAAAAGCCGAACACCGCGAGGCCCGACGGCCACGGCATCCTGGCGATTCGAAAATCGGCGCCGAGAGCAAAGGCGCGCTCGGCGAATTCGCTCATCGAGCCGAGGCGAACCGCGTCGTCATTGAGATGCGGCCACGCTTTGCGCTTGGCGACGCCGACGATCTCGCGCACTTCGGCGCGGCTTAGAGAGGTACGCAGCGCACGTCCGTAGTCAATGTTCCACAGACGCGTAATATCGTCCGGAGTGGTGGTAAGAGCTGGAATGCGTTCGTTTGGGCCGCTTTCAGCACTTTTACGATGTCTGCGGTCAATCCAACGATGCGCGAGACACGTTTCTTCACGCTCATTTGTCAATCATCCCCACTGACAAATTATAACCAAAAGTACTCAATTAATGCTAGATAGGCAACAAGGAAGCCGATTTAGACAATCTTGAGTCCAAATCGCGTTGCGTTTTGAAGCTCTTCCTGTGTAATAAGCGCGAGCACATACAAGAAGTTTCACAAATTGGCGTACTTCTAACCTCGCTGTTTGGATTTGACGACCAATTTTCAATCTCTCCTGGTAACCCTCGCGCCGACTTGTCGGCAGCTTCGGCACAGTACTGCGCCGCGCTCGCCGCCACTGTCGCGGACACGTGGGGGCCAGCTCCAAATCAAGAATAGATCGCGACGAATTCAGCAATGAAGGAAGGAGTTACTCGCTCATGGAACTACGCTTACTATCCACCGAAACCGAACGAAGGATTTTCGCCGCGCGCACCGAGCAGATTCGCGCCAAGCATGGAGTCGGCTTCAAGGAACGCCCGCGCTCGCGCCTGGCCAGAATTCATCTGACCTTTGGCAATCTGTACGCGCTGTTTGAAAACGATGGCGATCCGGCCGAGCGAATGATCGCCGGGCTGGTGATGCACGATCTCGAAATGTTTCCGCAGACCTGTCCCAAGCCCGACCTGTCGCATCTGCCGCCGCGATCGGTGCTGGAGATCAGTGAACTGTGGTCGTGCGCGATCGGGGCCGGCGCGCTGGCGCGGGCGGGCGCGGCAATCCTGGCCAGTCTGCTGGATGCGCGCGCGATCCTCGCCTACCTGGGAGTCAAGCCGTTCGACGGGACGCCATTTTACCGGGCGACGGGCTTCGTCGACGCGGGCGAGCCGGTCGAGTATCCGTACCTGGAGACGCTGAAGGGAGAACCGATTATCGCGCAACCTATGATCTTGGGCGGCGAATCGCTCGCCAAACTGACCCGGGTATTTTCGCAATTGATAATCGAGACCTCCGACGACTTTAGCGGCCTGCGTTTCAGAAACTTCCTGAAAGGAAGATCGGCGGGTGGCCGTCCAGTGTTCGTGGACGATTACGCGCCGATGGCGGCAACGCGGCCGGTGCATCAGGACATCGCGGCGACGATGTCGTGACGGAAATTACGGTCGAGAGTGGGAAGGAGATCGGTTTGAGCAACGCGCGAACGAGGGGAACAATGAATTACGGATCAGCGGCAGAGTCGTCGTCCGAGCGGGGTCGCTTCGGCGATATCGGCACGAATATTCCGGTCAAGCTTAGCAAGGAGGAACTGACCAGGCTGTCCACCGTCAATCCGATCCTCGCCTTAGTCCATGTAGGCGTTGAGTGGGGATTGATCGTGGCAACGATCTATCTTTGCCAGCGTTTCTGGCATCCGATGCTGTACGTATTCGCGGTCGCGTTCATCGGCTCGCGTCAGCACGCGCTGCTGGTGCTGATGCATGATGGCGTTCACTATCGACTGCTGCGCAATCGGCGGCTCAACGACTGGATGTCGGAAGTAATCCTGGCCTGGCCGCATCTGGTTACGGCGCGGCAGTATCGCAAGAACCATTTTGCGCATCATCGGCACCTGAACACCGCGCAAGATCCCGACTTGAAGCGCAGGAAGGGCGACCCGGCGTGGATATTTCCGCAGGCTGTTCCCGACCTGGCAAAGACGCTGTTTCGCGACGTCACGGGGTTGAACGCGCCCGCGATGCTCAAGCTGGCGGCGTCGGTGGCGTCGGCGGACGCAGTGCCGGCGGGGTTCTCGGCAATTCGGTACGGATTCTATGCGGCGAGCCTCGGCGTCATCATCTACGCCGGCGCGTTCGAGGCCTTCGCGCTGTATTGGGTCGTCCCGATGTTCACGTGGCTGGTGTTGATCATGCGCATCCGCAGCATCGCCGAGCATCACGCGATCGACGGGCAGGACGAAGCGTACCCGTTGACGCGGACCACGCAGGCAAGCTGGCTCGAGCGGATTTTCCTCGCGCCGAAGAACGTCAACTATCACATCGAGCATCACTTTTTTCCGAGCGTGCCGTTTTATCGCTTGCCGGAGCTCCACGCGATCCTGATGTCGAAGCCGGGGTTCCGCGAGGGCGCGCATCTGACGCGTACGTATTGGGGAGTGCTCGAAGAGTCGGTAGGCATGACGCGGTCGCGTGGCGACGCGGTTCGCGGCAGGGGCGGTTGGAAGCTCGGGCGCATCCGGCGCGTCGCGGAGGTCACGGGCTGACGAGCTGATAGCGCTGAAAAAATAACTTTCAGTCTAGACAGGCGACGGTCTGGGTGTTTGCGCACCGCGGGCGCAGGCTTGTAAAGTTGCGCCCGGGGGCGCGTGCCCCCCAATGAGAGCCACGACAGGGGAGATCTCCGTCGGGCGGAGGATTTCGACCCGGTTCGTGAATGGCTGTTATCCCGATAACCTACAACCTTCGAAGCCTGATGGTCCGGCGGACCACTTCGCTGATGACCGCGCTCGGGATAGCGCTGGTCGTGATGGTGGTGGTGATTCTGCTGAACTTCGTCAGCGGGCTGCGGCAAAGCCTGGAGCTGGTGGGAGAGCCGGGGCACTGGATTGTGCTGAGCCGCGGCACCGTGTCCGAAGGCGAGAGCTACATTCCTCGCGAGCAAGCGGACATCCTGAGGAGCCGGCCCGAGATAGCGACCGACTCCTCGGGCGTCGCGCTTTTTTCTCCCGAGATGGTGGTGCCATTCAACGCCGCGGTGAAGCGGCCGGCCATTCAGTTCAGGCCGGCGTCGCTGCGCGGAGTATCGCCGGCCGCATATCGGATCCGTCGCGGTCTTAAGTTGGTGGCCGGTCGATGGCCAGCGCAGGGCCGCGACGAGATGGCAATCGGACAAAAGCAGGCGGCGCGATTCCCCGAGCTCGGCGTCGGCTCGACTTTCAGATACGGCCGCCGCACCTGGACGATCGTCGGAATTTTTGCGGATCGAGGCAGCGCACTCGAGTCCGAATTCTGGACGGACATCGACGTCCTGCAGCAGGATGCCCGGTTCGAGAATGGGTATTCGTCATTTCACGTCGTGCTTAAGCCAGGCACGGAGGACACCTTTCGAAACGCGCTCACCGAAGACGCACGGCTGACCGTCGACGCGCTCAGCGAGCGGGAATTTTTTGCGGAGCAGGCCAAAGTGGCCGACCGGCTGCGCGCGCTGGTGTTGATCGTCGGATTGATTGTCGGAACGGGCGCGGCTTTCGGCGGCATGAACACGATGTATGCCGCGGTCGCGCGGCGCACGCGCGAAGTGGGAGTGCTGCGCACGCTGGGCTTCAGCCGGGGCTCGGTGCTGACGAGTTTTCTCGTCGAGAGCGTGATTCTCGGCGTGGCCGGCGGAGTCATCGGCGATCTTCTGGCGATTTTGCTGGGGGTCGCCGCCGGACTCAATCACCGGTTGATGAGCGTCGGCGCCGTGGTCTTCTCCCCGGCGTTCACTTTGAGCGCGCTAGCGGGCGGGCTCGCCGCCGCCTTGCTGATTGGAATTGCCGGCGGACTGCTGCCGGCTTGGCGCGCGGCCCATCTGCCGATCATGGAGACCCTGCACGAGGCGTAATCGATGCAGACGCTCCATCTCGTTTTCCGCTACGTGATCCGACAGCCGCGGCGCTCGATTCTCACGATGCTCACGTTCGCGGTCGCGACCTTCATCTTCACGGTGCTCGCCGCGATACCCGGCTCGATCGACATGATTCTGAAAAAGACTTCGGAGACTCTGCGCGTCTATTCCTACAACGCCGACGGGCGTTACCTTGGCGTGCCGGCGCGCGATTGCAGAACGGTGGAAAAAATTCCCGGGGTCGTCGCCTGCATGCCGATGGTCGTGCTTCGCGCCAGCTATCAGAACGCCTCGGAGACCGTGCAGGCGTTCGCGCTCGACGCGGACAAGGTCGCGCTCATGTATCCCGACTACGATCTTTCGCCGCAGGTGCTCGAGCGTTTTTCGAGCGATCGGACCGCCGCGGTCGCGGGACGCCTCCTGATGCGCAAGCATGGCTGGAAAGTGGGCGACGTGGTCACGCTGCGCGGCGATTCCAACCGGCTCGACATCAAGTTCACGATGGTTGGCGAGATCCCGGCAGACAACTATCCGAATTTTTTCATGTTTCGGCGCGACTACCTGGTCGAGGCCGAAAAGGCGATCGGTATCCCCGAGGAAAAACATCCGGCGGGATTCCTGGTGACCCGGGTCGACTCGGCCAGCCATCTTTCATCTGTCATTCATGAAATCGACCGCACCTTTCACAACTCGGACTTCGAAACCGCGTCGATGACTGAAAGCGAAGCGGTGTCCGGCCTGATGTCCACGGTCGGCGACATCCGCGGTATCGTGTCCGCGGTGTCCGCAGTGATCGCACTGACGATTTTTTTGATCGCCGCCAACTCGATGTCGATGATGATCCGCGAGCGACTGCGCGACGTCGCGGTGTTGCGAGCGCTCGGCTTCAACCAGCCGTACATTGCGCGCCTGCTGCTCGGCGAGTGCGCACTAATTGGCACGGCAGGCGGCGCGCTCGGATGCGCGCTGGCGTTGTGGCAGTTCGGCAGCGGCACGACGCTGCGCGCTGTGCTCGAGAGCGCCGGCTATCTGACGGTGACCTACGGTGCGGCGCTCGAGGCGCTGCTCGCCGCGACTATCATCAGTGTTTTGAGCGCCGCGATTCCGGTGCTGGGCGCGATGCGGGTGACGCCGGCCGACGCCTTTCGCAAGACGATCTGAATTTCGTTATTTGCCGACCGCGTGGCGAACGGTGTTGAGTATATAGATAAAGTCGCGCGGCGACTTGACGTCGCCGAGCAGCGCCACGCGCGCCAGCATTTCCATCTCGTCGTTCGAGATGTTGTGGACTCGTCTGAGCGGTTCGTCCTTGCGAAAATCTTCCCAGGCCGTCTTCGCGTCCGACTTCGGCTCGGGGCTGAGGATAGCCATCGCGCGCGGATTGGCTAGGAAGAACAGTTCCCGCCGATCGAGCCCGAGCACTTCGGCGAGCCGGGTTACGATCTTGTCCGACGGGTGGCGCTTGGCCGATTCAAGGTGTCCGATGTACGGAGTCGAAGTCTTGATGCGACGCGCCACCTCCTCCTGCGTGAGGTCGAGCTGCCGACGCCGATCACGAAGTACCTGACCGAAACTGCGTTCCTTCAACCGTGCCATTGATGTGCCCCTTGAGAAGTCCTGGGCGGCGTGCGCTCAGCCGCGTTGCCGTCAATTCGGTGAGATTCGACGCTGCCAGTTTGTACCATCCAGCCGCCTGTAAGGCAACGTCGGCGATGAAGGCGGATTGGCGCCGGCTTCCTCAAGATCGCCGCCCTTCACCAGGGTCGACCACAGATCCTTCGGATCGCTGAAAATCAAGTCGGACTTCGCCGGGACCACGTACCATGCGCCCGCCATCACCTCACTTTGGAGCTGGTCGCGCAGCCATTGGGCCTTGCCTAAGATGACTCGGACATCGGCGACCCGGGGATCCTTCAGGACCGCGGCGATCGCGTCGCGGCCGGTCGCAACGTAGGTGTCATCGAAGACCCTGGTCGCAGAGTCGATTGCCGACGGCGCGCGAAAGATCACCGACGCCTCTTCCGGTTCCACCGGCCCGCCCATGTACGTCGTTTCACCGGCGCCCTTCAGCGCGCGCGCTTGCGGGAACATATCCTGAACCCGTTCCTTGCCGGGATTGTTTATGATGAGGCCGTCGAGCAGCGGCGGCTCCGTCGACGGCACCATCAGAATCACGGAGTGCTGAAAGAACGGGTCCTGCAGATCGCGAGTGGCAACCAGGAAGGAAGGCATCGTCAGGTCGGTGCTGCGTGCATTTTGCGCAGTCGCCACGATCGCAACCAGCGCGGCGAATGCTGCCAGCACGCCCGCTGCGGCATGTCCACGGAGCCTGATGCTGAATCCCCGCATACAACAAGTACATACGGTCAACCCGAAGCGAGGTTCAACGCCGGGGCGCTGACCAAGGCAGCGTCAGGTGCTATTGCTGTGGAGTTCCAGATGAGCGCAAATCGAAAAGCGGATGTGGCAATCGTCGGTGCGGGCATTTTAGGTCTCGCGCATGCGTACTTTGCCGCGAAGCGCGGGCGATCGGTGGTCGTCTTCGAGCGCACTCCTCGCGCGCAGGGAGCGTCGGTGCGTAACTTCGGCATGATCTGGCCTATTGGGCAACGAGCCGGCGCGGTTCATCAGATGGCGACGCGCAGCCGTCAGATCTGGAGTGAGATACTCGACGCGTCAGCGCTCCCGTATCGGCCGACCGGCTCGCTTCACGTCGTTTATCATCAGGACGAGGCCGACGTGGCAGGCGAGTTCGTCGAGCGGGCGCCCGGCCTCGGCTACACCTGCACGTGGCTTTCGCCGGCTGAGGTACTGAAGAAGAGTCAGTCGGTTAACCCCAAGGGCCTGCTCGGCGGTATCTGGAGTCCCACCGAGCTGACCGTCGATCCGCGACAGATTCTCGCCAGGTTGCCGGCGTTTCTCGCGGAGAAATTCGGCGTTCAGTTCCGCTTCGGCACCGCAGTGCGATCGATTCAGCTACCGCGCATCGAAGCCGGCTCTGAGGTATGGGAGGCCGCGCACGCAGTTGTCTGCGGCGGGGACGATTTCGAAACACTCTATCCGGAATTGTTTGCCGCTAGCGGCATCGATCGATGCAAGCTTCAGATGATGCGCACGGCGCCGCAGAGAAACGGCTGGGAGCTTGGCCCTGCTCTCGCCGCCGGTCTAACGCTGCGCTTCTATCCGGCATTTGAAATCTGCACGTCGACGCTGCCGAAATACAAAGAGCGGGTCGCGCGCGAACTGGCCGACTACGATCGCTTCGCCATTCACACGCTCGTTTCGCAGACCGCAGACGGCGCGTTGACGCTGGGCGATTCGCACGAGTACGGTCTCGCAGTCGATGTGTTCAACAAAACCGAAATCGACGAGCTCGTGATGCGAAACGTGCGCGAATTTCTGGTCGCGCCGGACCTCTCGATCGCGCAGCGCTGGTATGGGGTGTACGCGAAGCATCCGGACAAGTCATGGGTCGCGCTCGACGCCGCGCCGGGAGTTCGCATCGTGACCGCGGTCGGCGGCTCCGGAATGACGCTGTCATTCGGCTTGGCGGAACAGATGATTACCGAGATAAATATATAATGAGGCAATCGTATTCGGGACCGGTGAAGGCTGTGATTCTCGATTGGGCGGGCACGACGGTCGATCACGGCAGCCTCGCGCCGGTGCGCGTTCTGCAACAGGTGTTTGCCAAGCGCGGCGTTCCGATTTCGGAAGCGCAAGCGCGGCGCGACATGGGCGTCCTCAAGCAGGACCACATCAGAAAGATACTGTTCGAGCCAAACGTCGCGGCTCGATGGCGCGACGCCGCCGGGCACGAGCCAACCGAGGCGGACGTCGAGGACCTGTTCGCGAACTTCGTGCCGCTGCAACTCGAATGCCTGGTCAGATACTCAACGGTGATCGATGGAGTCGCGGAGACAGTCGCGCGCATTCGAAAACGCGGAATCAAGATCGGAAGCACTACGGGATATACGCGCGCGATGCTCGACATGATACTGCGGCCCGCCGCCGAGCAGGGCTACTCGCCAGATTGCGCGATCACTCCCGACGAGGTCGGCGCCGGGCGCCCGCATCCGTGGATGATCTTCGCCAACGCCATCCGCCTGCAGGTCGAGCCGCTCGAGGCCATCGTGAAGGTCGGCGACACTCCCGTCGATATCGAGGAAGGCTTGCGCGCGGGTGTGTGGACGATTGGAGTCGCGCGCAACGGCAACATGATTGGGCTGTCAGCCGAAGAGTTCGCCGCGCTCGCACCCGTCGAGCAGGCGAGCCGGATCGAGAATGCTCGTACTGCGCTGTCCGCCGCCGGCGCGCACGAAGTGATCGACGCGGTCGCCGACTGCGAAGCCGCACTCGATGCAATCGAGGCGCGGATCCGCCGCGGCGAGCGTCCGTAGCGTTCAGCGCAGAAGCAGAATCCTGAATCGCGCGCGAAAAGTGCACGCTGGATAGGGACCCTCACCTCCATCCTCTCCCTTACAGGGAGAGGATGCAGAAAAATTCTCAGTAGCGCGCGGCTCGGCGCGCGATTGGGCCGTCGTCGCTGAGCGTGATGTGCGTCAGCGTTTGTTCGTCGTGGTTCATGCGCCATGACAGGAGCTTCTGCGCGTATTCGAGCACGAGCGGTGCGTAAGAAGAGTCGGCTGCGAGGTTCGTGAGCTCGTTTGGATCTTTCTGCAGGTCGAAGAACAGCGGCTGCAGGTTCGTGAAATGAACATATTTGTAGCGCTCGCCGCGGATGATGTTCATCATGCATTGATGCATCGTGAGTCCGAGCTCGCGCTCGGCCGAGTCGTCGGCCGGATCGCGGAAGTCGAACTCCCAGTGCGCTTCGCTGCGCCATCTGACAGGGCACCCCGCGCCTTCGAGGAACGGTGCGAGCGAAATCCCGTCGCATTGCACTGGAATTTCGGCGCCGATCGCTTGCAGCATCGTCGGCATGATATCGACATTTTCGGTGAACGACGAAACTACCGCACCGCGAGCAGAGTCGGCTGGCGGACGCGGATCGCGAACGATTAGCGGTATGTGGTAGGAGCCGTCGAAGTAGCCGCACTTGCCGATGAGCCAGTGGTCGCCAATCTGCTCACCGTGATCAGAAGTGAAGATGATGAGCGTCGAATCCCAGCGTCCGGACTCCTTGAGAAAGCGAATAAGACGTCCAATCTCCGCATCAACCCGGCTCATGAGCCCGTAGTAAACGGCTTTCAGCCGGCGAAGCCGCTTCTCATTGTTTGTCGCTCTGAAAACGCGGCGCTGAAGCTGATGCGCGAGCCACGGATGCTGCCTGGCCTCATCTTCGGGCGCGGCGAGACGGGTGAAACCTGGCACCAGCGCGGGATCGTACATCGCGTTGTAGGGCTCGGGAGCGACAAAGGGCGGATGAGGCCGCAGGAGCGACAAGTGCGCGACGAAAGGACCGCGCGCGCTCTTGATGTAGTCGATGGTTTGCCCGACCAGAAAGGCGGTGTCGTCGAACTCGGCGGGAAACTTGAGCGGCTTGGGATGCGCCGCACCGTCTTCATAGTCGGGGCCGTCCGCACGATAGCCATAGGCGAAGCGGATATCCGCGGGCACCTCGAAACCGCGCGCGCGCAGCCAATCAGTCCACGGCGTCGGTGCTCCGATCATCAGGCACACGGGCCGGATGCCGGGCAAGGGGCCTTCGTAGGATTTCAGCCACGGGTCACCCGCGTCGAGCGCGCGAGGATCCTGGCTGGTGTCGGTGTAGCCGAACAGCACGGGATCGTAACCGTGCGATGCGGCCTCTTTGGCCCAGTTGGTGTGGCGCGCATCGAGCGGAGTGCCGTTGGTCCCGGACCGATGATTCTGCAGATACATCCCGGTGTGAAGCGAGGCGCGGCTGGGACCGCACGGGACGGCGTTGGCGAAGTGCCGGCTGAACAGCACGCCGTCGGCGGCGAGCGCGTCGAGATTTGGCGTACGAACGACAGGATGATCGAGCGCTGAAAAACAATCTCCGCGCCATTGGTCGGCGGTGATGAATAATACATTGAGCGGCGAAGACATGTGCGGGCTACGTCGCGAATATTAGCCGCGGCCAGCGGCGAGCGTCCAGCGCCCGGCTTCAGGCGTGAAGGCCGCCGCCTACCAACCAGATGATCAACACGACCATGAGCACCAGCATCAGCAGGCCGCCCGGATCCCTGCGGCCGTGATGGTAGGTTCTGTAACCGCCGCCGCCGCCGAATAGAATCAGCAGGATGATAAGTATCAATAACATCGTGATTTAGCTGCTCTTTGACCGCACTGACAGTCGGCTAGTGCCAGGTCAGTTGATTTTTTACCCCGGTGACGCCCTGAGCTGCCGCCGCGATATCGCCGGCATGCTTTGCGTCGCCGGCCGACTTGACCACACCACTCAACAATACCTTGCCATGGTCGCAATCGACGGCGACGGGATAGTTGTTGGCCACACCGTCGTTGGCAAGCGCGCTCTTGACCTCGGTGATCAGCAGAGCGTCGTTGGCGCGTTCAGCCGGGGAATTATAATGATGGGCAGCCGTGACGTTCACACTGTCGTTCTCGCGGGACACGGAGTTCGAGGAATCCGTGGTGCCTGATTCGGCATAGGCATTGGCGGCGAACAGTCCGCCGCCAATCAACGAGCCGATCACGAAGGTCGCCATGGCTGTTCTGGTACGATTAGTTAACACCGCGCAATTCTCCCGAGGCCGCGATCAGTTACTGGGAGTCACGGTTGTGGATTCGCTGTGATGAGAACTCGAGCTATCGACGGTCCCGTCGACGCTCGATTCGCTCGAATCGCGCGACTTGTCCACCGACGTGCTGCTAGTCGTAGTGGGAGGAATCACCTGTACCGGCGGGGCTTGCACGACAACTTGAGCCGGGGCGGCAGCGGGGACGTAAGTGGTGGAGTCGACTTCCTTGGTGGAACTGCCGCATCCGACTACGCAACTTAAGGCCGCAACACCCACGACGCCGACAACAAATCGTTGGATCGAATTCATTTTTCTATTCTCCGTCGAACTTAGGTTGTGAATTGGCGATCAGCCCTTTCCGACACGCCAATTGTTGTTGCGATCGCGACCCCGCGCCGAGCCGGTGCGCATTGCGAGTCCCGCGCTAATAGCCGTTGGACTGAGTGACCGTGGTCCTTTGGGTCGTGGTCGGATCCGGGACATTGGTCTGCGTCGTAGTAGTGGTCCGCGAGACCTCAGTCGCTGGAGCGGCCGGCTCGTCTACTGCGAACACAGCACACGCGCTGACGCACATACTACCTAGTAAAATCATAGTTGAGATATACACTGCTGTAGTCAGTTTTCTATTTGCCACAACCAACATGGTAGCATGACTAGTAATGTAAAGTTTATTTGGATCGCGGCTTAAGGTTACTAATATAACCAAAGAATCGTATATTCAGACGATCCAAATGAACGAGCGCTGAAAGGCGATCGCCGCGCCATTGATCGGCGGTATTGGGTTCCAGCGGATTTTCTAGTAGTGACAATGGCCACAGAACGAATCCGCGGGGGAAAGCGATGAATCTCCAGATTGCGCGCGTGTTGGGATCGTATCGGCGAACGCTCGGCATCGCGGCCGCGATGCTGCCGGTCGCGCTGTATGCGGCGATCGTGCTCGCGACCGGCACGACCGCCGACGTGGTCGTTGGAGAGCCCAATTTCACGTCTGAAAACGGCGGCACGACAGCTGAACCAATGAGCATGCCTGAAGGACTGGCGGTCGACACCAGCGTCACGCCAAATCGCCTCTATGTGGCGGACTATGCCAACAGCCGGGTGCTTGGATGGAAAGACACCAACTCGCTGATGAACGGACAGGCGGCCGACCTGGTAATCGGGCAGGCGGACTTCACATCTTCATCGTGCGGTGCGACCGGCCCCTCCTGCCTCTCCAATCCGTATGCGGTCGCCGTGGACGGGTCGCGCAATCTCTATGTTGTGGATGAGGGCAACAGCCGCGTGCTCGAGTTCACGGATCCGTTTGCCGGCTGCGCCTCATTCCCGTGCGTAGGCGGCGGGGCTAACATGGTCTTCGGCCAGAATAATAATTTCTTTACGGGTGGGTGCAACAACGACACCAGCGGGGGCCATCCCACCCAAATCGACCTATGCATGCCAGAAGGAGCCGCGCTGGACGGGTCGGGCAATCTCTACATTGCGGATTACCTCAACAACCGGGTGCTGGAGTACGACACCCCGTTGACTAACACCACCGCCGACCGGGTCTGGGGCCAAGGCGGAAGCTTCACGACGAAAACTATAAATAAGGGCGGCATCAGCGCCGACAGTCTCTACTTTCCAACCGGAGTTGCGTTTGACCCGTCAGGCGACCTCTACATTGCGGATTTTGAAAACCACCGCGTACTTGAGTACAACACCCCGCTGACCAACACGACTGCCAATGAGGTTTTTGGCGAGGAAAACTTTACGTCGGCAGGCTGCAATCTAGACACCGACCATGGCGCTCCAACCAGAAACGACCTGTGCCTTCCGCAAGGAGTCGCGTTTGACGAGTCGGGCAACCTATACGTGGCCGATAACAACAACAGCCGGGTGCTGGAGTACAACAATCCGCTGACCAACACGACAGCCGATGCGGTCTTTGGCCAGCCGGGCTTCACCTTTGGTGACTGCAATAACGACACCGGCGCCCCCACCGACAAACTCATGTGCAACCCGACCGGAGTCGCGGTGGACGGGTCCGGCAACCTCTACGTGTCGGATTTTTTCAACAGCCGCGCGCTGAAGTTCGAGGAGCCGCTGGGATCGTCTTCTCCAACCCGGACAGCGACTCCGACCGCTACCGCGACGCCGGCAACTCCCACGCCAACCGCGACTCTCACTGCGACGCCGACAGCTACTGCTACGGCGGCAACTCCCACGGCGACTCCGACCGCCAGCGCGACGGCCACTTCCACTGCCACTCAAACTCCGACTTCGACGCCGACTCCGCTTCCGATTGGCGATAGTCCGGCTATCAGTCGCAGTTCGATCGCATTCGGAAACAAGGTGACCGTAGGAGCTACCAGCAAGCCGGAGAGTATCGCGATCAAGAATCGCGGTAAGAAAAAAACAGGTGTGCCGGTGAGCATCGAGATGGAGATAGCGTCGCCGTCGATGTTCGCGGTCAAGTCGGAATGCGAGAAAACGCTCGCGCCCGGCAAGAGCTGCAAGGCGTCGGTGACTTTCAAGCCGACGGACACGACGGAGCAAAGTGGAAGCCTGATGATTTATGACAATGTGACCGGCTCGCCACAGACAGTGACGCTGTCGGGAACCGGAGCGGCGCCGAAGGTGAAGAAATAGTTGGGGGCTGGCCGGGACACTAGTGCTCTGTAACATTGAAATCGAAAGTAGGATATGCTATGAGTCGGTATGCTTGGAACAACCCTCCGACTGTCGCGGCCCGAGTATCAGGAACTGCAGGCGCGAGTGCGTTCGCGGGTGCTGCGCGCCGGTGACGTGCGCCGCGCGCGGCTGATCTTGATGCTGTCCGAGGGCCAGTCATGGTCCGCCATCCAGCACGGCTTGGGCTGTAGCTCGGCTTACGTCGCTCGGTGGCAGGCCCGCTTTGCGCAGCAACGGCTGGCCGGCCTGTTTGCCCGCCATCAGGGGCGGCCGGCGACCAAGCGCACGCCGCGGCTGGAAGCCCGGATTCTGGCCTGGACCCGCCGCGCGCCCAATGACGGCTCCACTCACTGGAGCAGCCGCAAGCTGGCGCAGGCGCTGGGGGTCAGTCACATGATGGTCGCGCGGGTCTGGCGGCGCGCCGGGCTTAAGCCCCACCGGCTGGAGCGCTATATGGCCTCCGATGATCCCGACTTCGAGCGCAAGGCCGCCGACGTAATCGGGCTCTACGTCAATCCGCCGCAGCACGCCGCGGTGTTCTGTGTCGACGAGAAGACCGCCATTCAGGCGCTCGATCGCCTCGACCCGGTGCTGCCGCTTAGCCCTGGGCGGGCCGAGCGCCACGGCTTCGAGTACTATCGGCATGGCACGCTCTCGCTCTACGCCGCGCTCGACACCAAAAGCGGCCAGGTCCTGGGTCAGACCGCCGCCCGCCATACCACCGAGGAGTTTGTGGCCTTTTTGGGCCAGATTGCTGCGCTGCAACCCAAGCGTCGCGAGATCCACATCATCGCCGACAACCTCTCGGCGCATAAGACCAAGCGGGTCGCGCAATTCCTGGCCGATCATCCTAAGGTGCACCTGCACTTCACGCCGACCTATTCCTCGTGGCTCAATCAGGTTGAACTCTGGTTCGGCCGGATCGAGCGCGAGGTTGTCGCCCGCGGGGTCTTCACCTCGGTCAACGACTTGGCGCGCAAGCTCATGCGCTATATCCGTCATCACAACCAACACGCCGCCCCCATCAAATGGACCTACCGCGACTTCTCTCACAGGATCGTCGCTACTTCCGGTTCAGCTGTTACAGGCCACTAGAAGCCTCAATTCACGGGTGAGACTCGCACCGTTAGGACGTGGGGGCCACGGAAATAGCGGTCGAACTCGCCGCCTACGTAGTTCCAGTGGTCGTTGGGATTAAACCAGGCGTCCATCGTGGGCATGAGCGGCGCGAGCAAAAAAGTCAGCGGCCCGAGATCGGGCCGCATATCGAGGCGAACGAGATCACCTGGATATAAGGGCCAACGCTGCGAGCGGTCGGGAAGCGATGCGTTGACGCTGAAGATCTCGGGTCCGGGGACGCATGCGAACGCATGAAAGCTGATCTCACGTAGCCCTTGCCTAAGGCTGCCGACAACGATCAGCAGACCGGACGCTCCCGCGAAAGAGTTGGCCGGGATTTCAAGCTGAGACTTACGTACCTTAGACTTGCCTGCCGCGTAGCTCGTGCATGACGCGATGCCCGATTTGCGGTCGAGCGTGTCGAGCATATAAGGCGTTCCATCGGCGTTGAAGAACGAGTGCCTATAGGAGTCGAGCCTGGGAGCCAGGCGTCCGTCGCCGAGGTATAGCAGTTCGTTTTCACTGTCGCGCTCGCCATCAAGGTACCGGGTCTCGCCCTTGATCTCTTCGGTTGAGTTGTTCCGCAGTACCGTGAAGCGAGTAGATCCGATCGTCCACTTGCCATCGGAGGTCAGGATCTTAAACTGCAGTCCACCAAAACCGGAGGAACCGGGCGGACCAGGCTCCAACGCCCCCGCGTTACTCGAAAGCGTCATGCACGCCGCAATCGAGAAACGGCCAGCAGCGTCGTTTTCAAAATCTGACTCAAGAGGATAGCGGCGAGGCGATCGTCAGATGCCGTAGTGAATTTCCGGCGCGAATTGCGGCGTCGTCGAACTGCGTCCGATGCCCGCGTTGGCGGTTCGATGGTAAGCAATCACGGCGTCCAGAATTTCAGGGATTTCAAACACCGCGCGATTGTCGATCGCGGCCACGCTGGCGCGCAAGCGCAGATACTGCTCGCGATCCAGCATTGTCGAGACCGCACTTGCAATCTCGCGGAATGAAGGCAGTACCACTCCGAGCTGGTTTTGCGCGATCCAATCGGTGTTGAAGCGCTCCTGCACCATCGTCCAGGCGTTGCGTTCCACGATCACGGGAAGGCCCATGACCAGCGCCTCGCTGATACTGCCGGGACCCGGCTTGCCGATAAAAAAATCCGCGAGCTTCATGAAGTAGGGAATTTCCTGGGTGAAGCCCACGCAATGAAACGGATAGGACAGTTTCATGCTCTCGATATCTTCGCGCAGCTGGTCATTGTGACCGCATACGAAAATCAGCTGGGTCTTCAGTCCCGCCGCTTCGATTCTCTTCGCGATAGTCGCCATCTGGCTCGAGCCGTAGCTGCCGAACATCACGATGCCCGTCGGCAATTCGGGGTCGAGCCCCAGCCGGGTCCGCTCGGCTTCGCGGTTTAGTGGCACCTGGCTATAGAACTCAGGGCGCACGATCATCCCCGAGGTGCGGAAGACACGCGCGGGCGCATGTCCCATCGCGATCGCTTGTTCCGCCGCGGTAGCAGTGCCGCAAACCAGGTACTGTCTCTGACGTTCGATCCAGAAATGCGGCGGGCAGTCGGCTAGGTCGGTAAGAACCGTGACCATAGGAGTTTCGGCTCGCGCCCGTGTCGCGTCAGCCTGACGGATGCCTTGCAAAATCGCGTGATTGAAATTGGGGATCATCGAGACGACAAGGTCGGGCTGTGAGTCCCGCCAATGGCGCGCCAGCAGTTTGATCATATTCGGCTCAAATTGCCGGATCAGCATCTGGGTTATCCGCAGTAGCGGACCGGTGCCTATCGTCAGGCCGTGCTTTAGCTGCGAGTTGTAAAAGTTCTCGATGCGAACTCCGGTGAGGCGCCGGATTACGTCGGCCGGCTCGAGCAGGTCACGCAGGTTGATTAGTCTTATGTTCCACGAGCGACGCTGTTGCTCGGCCACCGACATCAAGGCCGTTGCGGATGCGCGATGTCCGCCGCCAGCGTCGAAGTAGATCAGGTCCAATTGCGCGTCGTGGTAGTTCGGCGACTCAACACTGTTAGGTGTCACAAAGTCACCCCCTGTGACATCAGTTCGGAAACTGAAGTGTTAGCGTCCGAGGCGTTCCATCGGATGACCTGCAGCGCGCCGTCCTGCTCCTCAACCACAGCCGTGCGGCTCTGCACCCAATCTCCGTCGTTCACGTACAAGATGCTTCCGATCTGGCGATGGTCCGCGCGATGAATGTGTCCGCAGATGACACCGTCGTCCCGGTGATCGCGCGCAGCCGCAAGGACCGCGCGATCGCGGAAGTCAGTGAAGAACTCGATGGCCTTGCGGGCGGGATTGCGCAGATAGTCGGCAAAAGAGCGGCCTTCGTCGCCTTCGTGCGGGGAGCGCCGATTGTACCAGTCATGAATCCGCTGCGCGCGCGCGTAGGCATTGGGTCCGATCTTCGGCAGCAGGCGATTCAGATTGAGCGAGCCATCGAACTGGTGGCCATGGATAACCAGCATTTTCGCGCCGGCGGCGGTGGTGTGAATCAACGAGCTCACCGAAGGGATCGATCCGAACAGTCCTTCAACGAGACTAACCTTGGACTCATCGTGATTCCCCGGCAGGAATACTACGTTGTCGCCACGATGGCGCCATTGCACGATCTCATCGACCAACTCCTGTTGAGCATGACTCCAGTACCAGGAAGGTCCCCAGTTCCATCCGTCGACTATGTCGCCCACCATGTAAAGAGTCTGCGCAACGTGACGGCGCAGAAAATCGAGCAACGAGCTTGCCTTGCATGCACGGGTTCCGAGATGAACATCGGATATCCAGATCGTTCGGTAATAGCTGGGCTGAACCATGGTCTACACACCTCCTCCCCGCTTCGGCTCGCGTTAACCGCAACGCGAGCGTCCCCTACCGCCTAGATCCAACGACCCCTTACTGACCAATATGGAATCAGATCCAAGTTGCGACGACTACTAAGTTAGGTGAACTGCGGCTGAAGAATAGAGTAAGAACGAATTATCAGTGTATTAGCAAGTTGATACTCACAGATTAACGCAAGAATACCTGCGGACCTGTGAGCAGGGCCAATGGTTCTGTCAGAAACGTACGGGGATGGTTTTATTCGCGAGGTGCAGCGGCTATCGCCAGGTCAGCTTGCTTTTGACGCCGATGACACCTTGCGTCTTGGAGGCGATCATTGCCGCCCGTCTGGCAGCATCCGCCGACGCGACCACTCCACTCAATTCGATGGTACCGTGGTCGCAATCAACTTCGACCGGGTATCCGTCGGAAATTCCCTTCTCGGCGAGCGAGCTTTTCACCTCGGTAATCAGCAAATCGTCCTGCGCGCGTTCGGCCGGAGAATTGTAAAGGTGCTCAGCCGAGGTTTTGACCTGGTCATGCTCAAGATTCAGCGAGCGATCGGTGTTTTGCACTGGAGAGTCAGCGACGGTGCCAGGCTGAGAAGCGGAATTCCCGTCCTGCGCGTGCGCATTCGAAACAAACAGCGGTCGCGCAACAAGGCCGCAGATCAACATCGCGCCAATGAGATAAACTTTCTGGAGATTCATGGCAGTTGTTCATGGGCACGGAAAAACGCCGTCGTCTTTCCGTGCCCACCTCAGAATAATAGCTAGTTGGTTTCCTGGTAGGTCTTCTTCTGATAGCTCGTGGTGCTCTGTTCCTCAGGCGGGGCCGAAGGAACCGCTGTCATCGGAGTCACCGTCGAAGACTCGCTGTGATATGCGCTTGAGCTTTCCTGGGTTGCGTTGTTGCCCATGTCGGTGGAGTTCGACGTGCTCTTTTCCTCACTGGTGCTGACAGTGCTCGGCGGAGTGACTACGACCGGAGCGGGCTCAACGACAGTCTGCTGCTGCGGAACTGGTACGTAGGTCGTCGAGCTGGTCTCTTTGACCGCTTCCGTCGATGAACCGCATCCGCTGATGAAAGGCAGCGCGGCGAGACTCAGCAGCGAAAGCGCGATCCTCGTTGAATTCTTCATTGTATAAAACCTCCTGGGTTTTCAGCTGTAGAGCCGCTGTGAGCGCCGTTCGGCCCTATATGTGAAAAATGAGCAAGAACCAAGCCATCGGAAACGACAGCATTTTCCACTTGTAGTATTGGCTAGCGGCAGTTGAGGTCGGTAATCCGAACTGGCAATACTCACTCGGTCTGTTCAGCGGTTCGATCGGACATGGGATGCCGCTGTAAAACGTAGACATGCGAGCCGCGAGCCGCGCGCGATAACTCCGCAGCGAATTTTCCTCCCGCCTCAGGAAGAAATGCCGAGTCATACACGATTTGATCGAAATCATCGCTCGATTGAAGGAGCTTCAACCCGTCGGCGGAGGACGCGGCCACGACCACCGTGCATCCGCTGCGCTCGAGACATTCCTTGATCGCGCTATCCTCGTCGGACGGGTCGGTAATCAGCAGAGTGGTATGCGGCGCTGACTCCGAAGCGATCGCTGCGGGACCATTAATCCCCGGAGTGTTAGACCTCTTCCTGGTGCGGCCTGGGCGCATCGACGCGACCAGTTCTTCCGCGCGCGCATATTCCTCTAAACGCTGGACCCGCTGAGAAGCCTTCTCGATCAGTCCAGCCAGACGAACCATCTCGACCTCGTAGGCCGACGATGCGAGTTGATGGCGCATGAGTGAGATTCGCAAGCCGATGGCGTTGAGCAGGTCATTGAGCTCGCTGGCGGCATTCTGTGCTACCTGAACGATGGGATGTAATTTCCGGGATTTCGTCATGCCGGAACTCCGTGCCGACACCGCCGAGCGATCAAACATAAAACGGAACCTCTACCGGACTTCGCGTGCAAAAAGGCGCCGCCACCAAACTCGCGGCTATGAGGCACGAGTCGGCGGCGGCCACACATGAGAGCTAGACTTACCGATAGTTCAACTAGTTGCTCGCCGAGCTAATCACCATTAACTGGTTGTTCACGCTCTTGACGCCGTCGGCTTGTTCCGCCACCTGCGCAGCATGCTGGGCCATCTCGGGCGAACCCACGCTGCCCTTCAGAGTGACGATTCCGGCCGTGGTCGTGACGTGTATTCGGGTCGAGCTAATCCGCTTGTCGCTCGCCAGCTTAGCCTTGACATCGGCGGTAATCGCAGTGTCTTTGGTGGCTCGCTCGGTGCCGTGAAAGGCGTCCTTGGCGGCCATGCCGCTATCGGAACCAGCCTGTTCCATTTCGTGACCAGCCGCATTCATCTGCTGGCTGGCAGGCGCGTTCTTATCCGGCGCCGGCGCGCTGCTGTCCTGCGCGAAGGCCGGCCCCGACAAGGCCATACCGAATAGCACGGCGGGTACGATTAGTTTGAATGAGTATTTGTTCTTCATAAGTCTCTTCCTATGCGAAGTGTTAGACGCCTTGCGCCTTGAGCCACTCCTCGATTGCTTCGCGTTGATCTCCCGAGCGTTCCTGAATCTTGCCGACCAGCTTTTCCATACTGCCTTGGGCCTGAGTCAGATCGTCGTCGGTAACCTGTCCCCATTTGCGCTTAATCTCGCCGGCCAGCTGCTTGTACTTGCCCTTCATCTGATCGCGATTCATTCGTGTTACTCCTGCCTGTAAATTGGTTTCACAGCCGATTGCCGTGTCTTACAACTAACGCAGCAAGTATAGGGCCACCTATTTAAATCCATAATCCGCAAGGCTTTTTTGACAAAGCCAGGGGTAATTTGTTCACGATTCCGAATATGCCGGGAATTTTACCGCCACGCGGATGGCGGAAAATTGAGGTTCCCGCCCTAAGGCAGCGATGGGATAGCTGAATCGGCGAGTTTTGGGAGCGGGGCCAACAAGGTAGAAGCCTTGGTCGCAAGGCTAATCGCAGCGACGCTATCGCGCTCGGCAAGAGCTTCCTTGGCTTCCGACAACAATTTCTGCGCCAAAATATCGCGTTGAGAGTCGTCGGCGCTCAAATTTTTGCGATCAACCTGTTTTTCTACTTTATCGACGTCCTGGATCAATTTCGCTGCCTTCGCAGGATTTGCGTCACCCGTCCCGGATGATTCCAGCGCCGGAGAGCTCCGAGTGGAAGTTCCAGGCGCGGGCGCGATGCTCGCGACTGACCCTGATCCAGGCGGGGTCGATGCCGGTCGCGCAACAGCGGGTTCGGGAGTGCCGGCCCCCATCGCACCCGGATTGGGTTCGAGGCTGACGTCGGCATTCGTGGGGCCGGAGCCGCCAACTCGGTTGGCGACGCTTGCCGCCTGCTTGGACGCAGTCGCTGCCTGCTTTGAGGCGAGCGCAGCCTGCGCCGACGCATTGGCAGCCGCCTTCGAGGCAGCGGCCGCGTTTTCTGAAGCGGCACGCGCCTGTTGGGCAGTTTTCTTGCCCCCATGCCCCGTAGTTTCTTCGGCCTGTGGGGCTACGACGGGGGCCGGAGTTTCAGTTGGGGCGGAGGTGACGGCAGGAGCCGGCGTCGGAGATTCGGCGGGAGTTGAGCCGCTGAAAAAACCGCTAACTCGCGCCATGCTGGGCGCTCCGCCGGCACATCCGGCGAGTGAAATTATCGGCAACGAAATCAGGAAAAGGCGCAGCCAGAGGACTGGCCGATCGACTCGCTTAAGCAGCGCTAGAGACCGCTGATTTGGCAGGCGCATTTGCTCTAATCGGGATCGTAACCTTGCACACCGTACCTTGGCCCAATTCTGAATCAATCGCTATCTTGCCGCCATTGAGCTCGATTGCCCGCATCGCGAAGGGCAGGCCGAGGCCGCTCCCGCTGGCTTTGGTTGTGTAATACAAGTCGAAGATCCGATCCAGTTGCTCCTTGCCGATTCCCGGTCCACGATCGGCGATGGTAAGCTCGACCGCCGATCCCTGCAGTTTGCTGGCCAGCGTCAGCCCGCCTCCGTCAGGCATCGCTTGCTCAGCGTTGGTTATCAGATTTGTGAGCGCCTCGTAAATCAATCCGCGATCGGCCTGGACCGGCGGCAATGCGGCATCGAGCTGATACTCGACTTTGATGCGCTCGCCGTTGACGCGCGCGCCGAGCTCCTTGAGCAACTCGTTGACGTCGAACTCGCTCAGCTTCAGTTGCGCGGGGCGCATGAACCTGAGCAGCGCCTCGACCGACTCATCGAGGCGAGTCACCTCATGGCGCAATTTGTCGATGTGCTTTGCGCCCGCGTCGCCGGCTTCGTGGCGCAACAGCTCGAGCCTCATGTTCATTCCGTTCAGCGGGCTGCGCAGTTGATGGGCCAGTCCGGAAATCAGCGTCCCCAGGCGTGCGAGCCGGTTTGACGAATCGAGCGCGGTCTCAAGTTCGATGACCGGCGTCAGATCCCGCAACACAATCAACAGGCCGGCTGGAACCCGCTCGCGGCCAAGGCGAAAGAATGAAACCAGGTAGGTACCGCCGACCGGCAGCGGCAATGGGACATCGCGGGCATCGGTTCCGGCCACTGTCGATTGCACCAACGCCAGCAAAGGATGTTCCGCACCGAGCGCCGCGGCCAGCGATGTGCCCTCGAGCGAGCCGCTCTTCGGCGCCAGCCGTTCCTGCGCTTCCTTGTTCGCGAACAGCACGACGCCATTGGTGTCGAGCAGCACCACGGCGTCCTGGATCGAACGGACGACGTCGAACAGATGGCTCTGGTCGCTGTCCAGTCGAGACCGATCCTCCCTGACTTGCCGCGACAGTTCATTGAACTTCTCGGCGAGCGTGGTCAGCTCCTGGGCTCCCGAGACCTTCAGCTCGGTAGGACTTTTTCCGGCGGCAAGCTGTTCGAATCCGCGGGTCAGGACGGCGAGCTGTCCGAGGAGCCGGTTCGCAATCAGCGATACCGCGAGTATCGCGGCCGCGATCACCAGCCCCGCAGTCGCGACGATCACCATCAGCAGATGACGGGCCTGGTCCGCGATCAGCGCCGTCGTCACGCCGACCGAAATCGTCGCAGCCGGTTGACCGTTGATGTCCACGCGGCGCCGCGCTTCGTAGACTTTCGCCGTCAGAAGACTCGGCAGCGACGTGAATAGCAGCCATTGCGAAGCCTGTTCGTCGAGTTCCCTGACCGACGGCAGGTTGAGGGCGGGTTTGCCCTCGCCGTCGCCGTTGGCAGCCACGATCACGTTGCCATCTTTGCCGACGATCGACGCGGCCACGACCGCCGGACCGAACGCGACCGTCGAGTCGAGCAGCTTGCGCAACGGTTCGCTGCCGCGAAGCGAGGTAGCGACGTCGCCGTTGCCTTCGGAAAGCGCCAGGCGCACCTGTTCGAATATCTGCGAGATCATGAAGTCGGTCGATCGCGACATGTCGTCGACCATCGTGCCGATTCGGGAATCGATCGAAATGATGCTCAGCGCAATAGTCGGAACCAGCATCAGCACAAGCGCCATCAGGGCCAGTCTTGCTCGCAGTTGCATAGTTCCCCGCGCGAGTCGGTCGATTAGCTACGACGAACGTTCGTTGCCGAAGCGTTCGAGCTTGTTGTAGAGGGTTTTGGCGCTGACCCCAAGGATTTCGGCGGCGCGGGTTTTGTTGCCGGCGGTGAACTCGATGGTGCGCGAGATCATTTCCTTCTCGACGTCGTCGAGCGAGCTGCCCAGCGCAATCTTGATGAAGCCGCCGTCGCCGCCGCCGGCCGCGCGGAAGTCGTCGGGCAGGTCGGATTTGCGAATCGTGCGCCCCTCGCACACAATCAGCGCGCGCTCGACCACGTTGCGCAACTGGCGCACGTTGCCCGGCCACGGATGCGCCGCCAGCGCCTTCATGCATTCCTCGTCCACTCCGGTCACGTCTTTTTTGTTCTGCGCCGCGAAATGGTTGATGAACATCTGCGTCAGTTGCGGCAGGTCGTCGATGCGCTCGCGCAGCGGCGGCAGCGCAATCGTGAACACGTTGAGCCGGTAGTACAGGTCCGAGCGCAGCTTGCCCTCGCGCACCGCCGACTCGATATCGCGGTTCGACGCCGCCAGCACCCGCACGTCCAGCGGGATCTCGGCGGTGCCGCCCACCCGTCGCAGCCGCTGCTCTTCGATTACCCGCAGCAGCTTGGGCTGCAACTCGGGCTTCATCTCGGTCAGCTCGTCGAGCAGCAGGGTGCCGCCGTTGGCCACCTCGAAGCAGCCCTCCTTGCGCCGGTCGGCGCCAGTGAACGAGCCGCGCTCATGGCCGAACAGCTCGCTCTCCATCAGGGTCTCGGGAATCGCCGCGCAGTTGACCGGCACGTAGGCCGCGTCGCGGCGCGGCGACAGCTCGTGAATCGTGCGCGCCACCAGCTCCTTGCCGGTGCCGCTCTCGCCGGTTATCACCACCGACGCCGACGATTGCGCCAGCCGCTCGATAGCCGTGATCACTTTGCGCATCGGCATCGAGCGCCCGAACAGCGGCCCGAGCTCGCCGACCTCGGCCAGGCGCCGGCGCAACGACGAGTTCTCCTCGCGAATATAGATGTTGTCGGCGATGTTCTTGAGCACCCGCTGCAGATGGGCCGGATCGACCGGCTTGCGCAGGTAGTCGATAGCGCCTTGCTTGAGCGCTTCAACCGCGTCGGGAATTTCGCCCTGTCCAGAAATCATGATGGTCGGCAGGCTGATTCCCAGCTCGCGGATATCGCGCAACAACTCGAGTCCGCCCTTGCGCGGCATCCGCAGGTCCGACAGCAGGATGTGCGGATTGAAACTCAAGATGAGCTCGAGCGCCCGCACCCCGTCCTCCGCTATCTCACCGTGAAATCCCCACGCCGCCAGCGACTCGCGCCACTCTTGGTGCGTGTTTACGTCATCATCGGCGATCAAGATTCGAATCTCGTTGGCCATGGTTTCAGCAAGTGTTCGGTCACCGGTGTCTGGCCAGTGAAGCTGCAACAACCGTGCACAAAGGAGCGTTTCCTCGATAGTCCTGCTACCCACCTCAACTTTATGCTTAATGAGCCGGCGCCGAAGCCGAGCTATAGATGTAATTCTTACCGAAATTTGCGTCTCTGTCACACCCTCACAGCCGCCATCGCGCTCGCTCTCCGGACGCGTCCGCGTAGACGCTGTTCCGCGCAGCGCTTTCCGCGCTGCTGGAGGATGCGGGGCCGCGGCGGTTGGTGGAAGTTGGCGAAATTGGCCGGAAATGTTGGTTGTTGCGACGGAAAATTATTACTCAGTCCGTTCGCCATAAAGAGGTTTTTCGACTGCTCACTAGCAATACTAATTGGAAATACTATCGGAGTGTAATGCCTATAGTATGTTCAAGACGTGGCATAGTAGTTGCTGAATTACTAATCATCAAACGTCGAGGAGACTGAGTAATGCTATACTACGCACTCGTTTTTCTATTGATATCAGTGGTTGCAGCAGCACTTGGATTTGGCGGCATCGCAGGCACGTCCGCGGAATTCGCGCGAATCCTGTTCGTGGTGTTCCTGGTGTTGTTTGTGGTTTCGCTCGTCGCCGGAAGATTGATCATATGAACGAGCGAAGACACCGGCTGACTATGTAAAAACGTCACAGTCTTCGCTCGACGATATATTTGCCGAGTAGTCTCTTTTCGGCGAATTTATGCGGAATTTCCATCGTAATTCAGAGAGACCGGCATAGGCCCCGAAATTGCACCGCTCTAATCTCGAATGGATCAGCATTTTAAAAACGGACGTTGAAGTTCGACCGCTTGGGAGTTTTCCAATAACCATTTCAGGAGTAGAAAAATCATGATCCAGCTTACGCATCCGGCCGCGCGTGCTGCCGCGGCGGCCACAACCCTACTCGGCGCTATCATGCTCGCCAGTCCTTCGTTTGCGGCGTCCTCCACGGCTCGCGCACAGGTTGCGCAGGCCAATTCGGAGCAAGCCATAGCGGCGACCGCGCCGGAATCTCCAAGGCGCGAAACCGTTGATGGGCGTATCAACGAACTGCACCGCAGACTGCACATCACCGAGGCTCAAAAGACTCAGTGGGATGCGCTCACCCAGGTGATGCGCGACAACGCGCAGGCGATGGCGGACGTCGAGAAGCAGCGCGCCGCTGACGCATCGTCGATGAACGCTGTCGACGTCGTCAAATCCTACTCGGCGGTGATCGAGGCCCATGAAGATGGAATGAAGAAATTTGTCCCGGCCTTCGAGAACCTCTACAACAGCCTGTCGGACGCGCAGAAGAAGACCGCCGACTCAATGTTCCGGGTCCGCGCGCGGACCGAGGCAAAAAAAGAAGTCAGTAAGGCGAGTTAGTGAAGCGCGAATCGCAACGGCGATGGAGAGTCAACATGAAAACCTCGAATACAGATAACAACGACTCGCGGTCCGCGTTCAAGAGATTTGCCAGGATCGCGACGGCGCTCGCATTTGGCGGCCTGCTTTGCACGTTCCCCATAGGCTCGGCGTTGGCCGCGCGCCATGGCGGTGGGCACGGCGGCGGCCACGGCGGTGGGCATGCCGGCTACCACGGTGGCGGCTATCACGGAGGTTGGCACGGCGGCGGCCATTGGGGCGGTGGCTATTACGCACCCGGACCCGACTACTACTACGCGCCCGAGCCGTATGGTTACTATGGCCCGGGGCCGTGCTACGGACCTGAATACGACTACAACTGCGGTCCTCCGCCGCCTTCCGGCCTGAGTCTCTTCTTCGGCTGAGAGAGATCGCCTGGACGGTCGAGCGGCAGCCAATCCGTTTCGTACCGTCCAGGCCAAACTGTCGATTACCCAACTTCAGTTGTGATTGTACCCACCCGCCTCTGTTTCGGTCAGCGGCCGCGAGATGGGATGCTTTTCGAGAAGCGCCAACGACCGGCGAATATCTTCGAGTAGCAAGTCACCCAGGTCGCGGCTCACGCCGTGGCGGACCAGGATCCGCTGGACTACGAGATCCTCCCGATTCGGCGGCATCGAGTAAGCCGGAACCTGCCATCCGCGCCCGCGGAGCCGATCGGAAAGATCGTAGAGAGTGAAGCCGTACTCCGTCCCCTCTTTGAGCATCCAGCAAACCGCGGGAAGTCCGCCGTGTCCGTCGTGGATGACGTGGAATGGCCCCATCTTGGCGATCTCAGCCGCCAGGTGCTGCGCGGTATGGTAACAGGCGTTTTGAATCTTCCGGTAACCTTCGAAACCCAGCCGCACAAAGTTGTAGTACTGGCAAACGATTTGACCCGCCGGGCGCGAAAAGTTCAACGCGAAGGTCGGCATATCGCCGCCCAGGTAATTAACGTGGAAAATCAGATCTTCCGGCAGGTCCGCATGATCGCGCCATATCACCCATCCAACCCCAAGCGGAGCAAGGCCAAACTTGTGCCCTGAAGTGTTGATCGACTTGACTCGCGGCAGGCGGAAATCCCAGACGAGGTCGGGGTCACAAAACGGAGCAAGAAAGCCGCCGCTGGCGGCATCGACATGTATTGGAATGTCGAGTCCGCTGTTCTTCTGCAGATTGTCCAGAGCCTGCGCGATCGCGTGAACCGGCTCGTACTGGCAACACGTCGTCACGCCGAGCGTGGGTACGACCATGATGGTATTTTCATCGCACCGAGCCAGCGCCTGCTCCGGCCCCATCAGCAAACGGTCGCCTTCGACCGGCACCTCGCGGACCTCGACGTCGAAGTAGCGCCCGAACTTGTGCCAGCAGACTTGCACCGGTCCGCAAACCAGATTCGGCCGGTCAGCAGACTTGCCCTGCGCGCGCATCCGCGCTCTCCAGCGCCATTTCGCCGCCAGCCCGCCGAGCATCGCCGCTTCGCTGGAGCCGGTGGTGGAGCAGCCGATGGTGTTTGCGCCGTCGGGGGAGTTCCACAGATCGGCCAGGATATGAACGCAGCGAGCCTCAATCTCCGCGGTCTGCGGATACTCGTCTTTGTCGCACATATTCTTGTCGATGCACTCTGCCATCAGGGTTTGCGCCTCGGGCTCCATCCACGTCGTGCAGAAGGTCGCGAGGTTTTGCCGCGAGTTCCCATCGAGCAACAGCTCGTCGTGGATGAGTCCGTAAGCAGTTCGTGCCGAACGCTCCTCGCGCGGGATTTGATGCTTTGGTACCGACAGGGAAGGATCGCGGGAAGCATCGCTAACGTCCGCGTTCTTTCTGGCGCGGTCATGTTTTCTGTGAAGTGACATTCCGATTCCTCCAACCAACAGGACGCGACGAGTTTAGCGGTTAGCCGGCAATATGCGCGAGGGCGCTATAACCGTTCCAGATAATTTCGATGCCGATGCAGAACAGGATGAAGGCTGACAGCCGCACCAAGACGTTGGTGCCCTGGTTGCCGAGCGCGCCGACGGTGCCCTCGGCAAATCGGTAGCACACATATATGGTCGCGGCGGTCGCGATAACGCCGGCGACGGCCGCCGCGCCGAGCACCGCGAGCTGGGTCACGGGCACTCGCGGCCGCTGGCTGCCGAGGGTTATCGCCACTGCAATCGATCCGGGGCCGACTGTGATCGGCATGGTCAGAGGATAAAACGCGTCAGTCGGTATTACAGGTTTGTGGGCGGCACGCTCGTCGTCAGGATCAAATCTCGCCTGCAGAAGGTTCCAACCGGTTGCAGTCACGACCAAGCCACCGGCGACACGCACGATTGGCAGCGTAATGCCGAAGAATTCGAGCACGTACGAGCCTACCAGCAGGGAGCCGAGCAGCAGGAAGAAGCTGTTGATGGTCACGCCCAACGCAAGTGCGTTGCGTTCCTCATCGGTACAATGTCGCGTCAGGCCGAGGAAAATCGGCGCGCCGCCAATAGGGTTTACGATCGGGAACAGCCCCGCGTAAACCAGCAGAAAGGCATTAGCGATGTCGTAACCGGAGGTCATTTACACATGTCCTTGCCCGCGGGACGCCGTGAAACTCCATGGCGGCCGCCACCGTCGGTCCCCTTTAGTATCACATCAGGGGGTTTCGGTCGTAAGGTGGCTCACACAATTGACGGGTCGTTGCGTAGAATCTAAAGATCCCCTCGGGATTACTTTCGGCCGCGACCTCTCTTGGTATTCAGGGATAGTCTGGCGTTATGCAAACAACGAACACGGTCAGCCGGCAGCCGCTTCTTATCTATGACGGTGACTGCGGGTTCTGCATCTACTGGGTGCGCTATTGGCAGAAACTCACCGGCGATCGCGTTACCTATGCGCCGTACCAGGAGGTCGCCGCACAATATCCAGAAATTCCCGTGACCGCGTTCCAGCGTGCCGTCCAATACGTAGCGCCCGACGGGAAAATCGCGAGCGGTGCGGAAGCCGCTCTGCTTACCTTAAGTCATGCAAGCGGCAAAGGCTTCTGGCTGACCCTCTATCGGCATGTTCCCGGGTTTGCAGCAATCGCCGAGGGCTTCTACGCCTTGGTCGCTTCGCACCGCTCGACGTTTTACCGCCCGACGCTGTGGTTATGGGGGCGCGACTATGAACCGCCGCGTTACGATCTGGTTTCGTGGGTGTTTCTAAGAGCCATGGGCCTGATTTATCTCATTGCCTTTGTTTCATTTGGCACGCAGGCGTTGGGATTGATCGGCAGCCACGGCATCTTGCCGCTATCCGAATTCGCCGACGCCGTCCGCAGCCAAGTCGGCTCAACAGGCTACTGGCGAGTTCCGATGGTGTTCTGGCTGAACCAAAGCGATTTCGCGATTCAGGCCGTGTGCTGGGTCGGGGCGGCGCTGTCGCTGCTCTTGATTATTGACGTTCTGCCCTGCATCAGCCTGTTCTTTCTCTACCTGCTATATCTTTCGCTCTTTTACGCCGGCCAGGAGTTCATGGGCTTTCAGTGGGATCTGCTTTTGCTCGAATCCGGTTTCCTCGCGTTTCTCCTAAGCATGGCGACGAAGCCGGGCATATGGCTGTTGCGCTTGCTGCTGTTCCGTTTCATGCTTCTCTCAGGTGCGGTCAAGCTGCTGAGCGGCGATGCCACATGGGCTAACCTTTCTGCCCTCTCCTACTACTTTCAGACCGAGCCGCTACCGACACCGCTGGCATGGTACGCCCATCACTTGCCGCAGGCGGTACTCATAGCGTCGACACTGGCTACACTTATCATTGAAGTAGGACTGCCGGTCTTGATTTTCTTTCCGCGACGTCTGAGGTTCGTCGCAGCATACGGGTTTCTGTTGCTGCAAATCGCGATCCTACTCACCGGCAACTATACTTTTTTTAATCTCCTCACTATGGCTTTGTGCCTGGCACTGTTTGACGACGCGGCGCTGCGCAAGGTTCTTCCGAATCGCTTGACCGGATTTGTTCGATGTATCAAACCCGGAAAAATTACTTCCTTGGTTGTCGCGGCGTTCGCCACGTTGATTGTGTGCGTCAGTCTCGCACAGCTTCAGGCGGTGTTCAGCGGCCGAATCTCTATTCCGGCCGCGTGGGTCATTGATGAGGTCGCGCCGCTGCGTATCGTCAATACATACGGGCTGTTTGCCGTGATGACTACCACGCTGCCGGAAATCATCGTCGAGGGCTCGGATGATGGCGTTAACTGGCGCGAATACGGGTTCAAGTACAAACCTGGCGACGTCATGCGGCGGCCGCTCTGGAACTTTCCGCATCAGCCGCGCCTTGACTGGCAAATGTGGTTCGCCGCGCTGGGGACGGCGTCTGGAAATCCGTGGTTTTCGCAGTTCTTGCAGCGGTTGCTGGAAAATTCGCCGGAGGTGACGGCGCTGCTCGGCAGCAATCCCTTTCCTGGCAAGCCGCCGGTCTACGTGAGAGCCTTGCTGTACGACTATCGCTATTCCACCCCTCAAGAGAAAGAAGCCACCGGCGCATGGTGGGTGCGGCACCCAGAAGGAATCTATTATCCAGCGATAGCTCTCGGGTCCTGAGTTCTCTCGCAATTTTCAGTAGGCGTCGACGCTCGGCCGAGGATTTCAAAACGCATTCCACCTTTCGTTTTGAAGCATGGTGCGCCGGCCGGGGCGCGACTGACCTTTAATTTCCGCTTTGACTCGGCGCTGTTTCGTTTGGTCCGGAAAATGCGTTTGACGCTTTCTCATGAAGCTCTGGGAAAGCCATACTCCCCGCGCGCAGCGGCACGAGTTTGTAATCGGGCCGCTCTGCGATAGCGCGTTGTTTCGGCGCAAAGCGCGCCTCTACTATTGCATCCGATGCAAATGGCACTTCCTGGTCTGCGAGAAAACAGTTGTCGTGCTGGACGGCTACGGTCATCCGATGGCTGGTCCCGATAGCTCGACCCGCTTCGATACTTTTGCGGAAGGACCATGCCCCGAGCTCACCGCGCTCGAATCTCGGTATCCGATCAGAGCCGACCATTTCAAAGCCGACCATTTTTGGAGGAAATCCGATGAACCTGGAACTTTGGCTGCCCCTGACATTCCTGTTGGGGCTGGCTGGCCTAGGCCTTTGTTTCGCATTTTTAGTCGCCTGCGAGAAAATTTAGGGAGGCAGCCGTGATCTATCTAACCGCCGTCGTTGCGGCCGTGGTGTTCGTGTACCTGGTTACCGCAATGGTTCGCCCCGAGTGGTTCTAGTCATTACCGCTTGCTGACATTGAAAAAGAGGACTTAAGGCCTATGTGGCTCCTGCCAATCTCCATAATCGTATTCACGATACTAATTGCCATCCCCGTAAGCCGTTACATGGCGAAGATCATGGACGGCAAGTACAAGCCACCACGAGTCTTCGGATGGTTCGAGAACCATCTGAACAGCGGGGCGCAGAATTGGAAGCAGTACACGGTAGCGCTGCTCGTTTTCAACACCGTCCTCTTCGTATATGGCTACGTAGTCCTGTCTGTACAGCCGTGGATGCCACTTAATCCGCGCGGCCTCGGGATGCTGGCGCCTAGCACGATCTTCAACACCGTTATCTCGTTCATCACCAACACGAACATCCAGCACTATTCGGGCGACGTAGCCTTCTCGAATTTCACCCAGATCTTCTTTTGTGTCGCGATGTTTTTTCTGTCCGCGGCGGTCGGCTTGTGCGCTCTGACGGCGATCATTCGTGCGCTCAGAAGCGATTCGAACCTGGGCAACTTCTTCGTCGACATGTGGCGGGTAGTTGTCTACATGTTCCTGCCGGCAGCATTTGTGATCAGTCTGGTCTTCCTTATCCAGGGAATGCCGATGACTTACCAGAGCGACTACCAGGTCAATACGCTGGAACCTGCCGCGATGGGCACTGCTGACAACGGACAACCCAAGCAGCAGACCATAGTCGTCGGTCCGTTAGCGGCTTTTGTGCCGATGAAGATGATGGGAACCAATGGTGGCGGCTTTTATGGCATGAACTCAGCCCATCCGTTCGAGAATCCAGACGCGGGAACGAACTTCTTCGAGACCTTCTGCATGATGCTCTTCCCCATGGCCTTGGTGCTCATGTACGGACGGATGCTAAGCAGGTTCCGTCATTCGGTAGTCATATTCTCTGTAATGCTGTTGCTATTCGCCGGTACGATCGTCTGGGCGATTTACTTTGACACGATGCAGCCCAATCCGGCACTGACCGCCCATCCGCAAAGTCGAACATTTACGATTGCGAGCGCGACTGCGCCCGGAGGGAAGCGAGACATCGTCCTGCCTGCCGTGGCGGGTCTGCCAGTCGATCAGCACCTGGGCAATCTCGAAGGCAAGGAATTGCGTTTCGGCACCTCGGCGGGTGCGACCTTTGCCGCCGCAACCGTTGATGTAACGTGCGGTGCGGTAAACGCCGAACACGACAGCCTGAATCCTATAGCCGGGCTATCGCCCTTCGTCGGCATGTGGCTGAACTGCATATACGGCGGCAAGGGCGTTGGAATGATCAACCTGCTGCTCTTTCTTATCATCGGCATCTTTCTCGCCGGACAGATGGTAGGACGCACGCCCGAGTATCTTGGCAAGAAGATCGGCGCCCGCGAGATGAAGCTTGCGATGATCGCGTTGCTAGTCCATCCGATCCTGATTCTTGGACCGTCAGGACTGTTCGCCGCGACCAGTTGGGGAATGAAGGCCACCAGCAACCCCGGCGCGCATGGATTGTCGCAAATCGTCTATCAGTTCTCGTCCTCTTCGGCGAACAACGGTTCCGCTTTCGACGGGCTCGGGGTCAGCTACGGCCTGAATAACAATCCGAATCCGGCGCCGGAAGCCGTTCCATGGGACATAGCAGGCGGCCTGGTTATCATGTTCGGCCGCTATCTTCCAATAGTAGCACCTATCGCGATGGCGGCGTTCCTTGGCATGAAGAAGAGCACGCCGTTTGGTTTGGGAACTTTGCGCGACGATACCGCGACCTTTGGCTGTCTGCTGATTGGCACGATCGTGATCGTCGGCGCACTGCTGTTCCTGCCGGTCGCCGCGCTCGGTCCGCTGGCGGATCACTTAGGTCCGATCCCGTTCGGCGGTTAGGACCGGGGCCAACGATGTCGCACTTTCGAGGACCTTTGTCGCAGATGAGCGCGTTTTGTCGGAGGATCTAAGATGGGAGCTGTAGCTACACCTATAAATAACATTGAGTCACCGCAACATCCTCGTCCACCGAAGCGGATAAGGAGCCGAAACCTTTTCGAACCAGAGCTCGTGCGCGACGCACTTAAGCAGTCCTTCGTGATGCTGCGCCCGGATGTTCAGTGGGCTAACCCGGTGATGTTCGTGGTTGAGATCGGCGCGGTGCTGACACTGCTATTCATCGTGCAGGCGCTGGTCAGCATCTCGGCTAGCCAGGTTCCGATTACCTATTTCATCGCGCTCGATTTCTGGCTTTGGCTGACTGTCCTGTTTGCCAACTTCGCGACCGCCCTTGCGGAGGCTCGCGGCAAAGCCCAGGCGGATTCGCTGCGCAAGACACGCTCCGAGACGCCGGCCTATCGCCTCAAAGCCGGCGATGTCGTCGAAGAGGTTCCATCGACCGCTCTCAGGCCGGGTGACCGCGTCGTGATTGCGGCAGGACAGGTGATCCCAAGCGACGGCGAGGTGATCTCGGGCATCGCGTCGGTAGATGAAGCCGCGATCACCGGCGAATCCGCTCCGGTTATCCGCGAGGCCGGCGGCGACCGCTCGGGAGTTACCGGCGGGACGAGGGTTATCTCCGATCGAATCGTGGTGAAGATTACGGCGCAGCCAGGCGAGACTTTCCTCGATCGCATGATAGCCCTGGTCGAGGGCGCGGTCCGCCAGAAGACGCCGAATGAAATCGCGCTGACTCTCGTGCTCTCCGCACTTACCCTGGCGTTTCTGATCGTAGTTATCCCAATCTGGCCGATGGCGTGGAATGCGGAACAGTACATGATGGGTTATATGGGAACCACCGAGCCGCTGAAGAGCCTCGGCACCGACGTTCCAACCCTGGTAGGACTGCTCGTTTGCCTCATTCCTACGACTATAGGTGCGCTTCTCGCCGCGATAGGAATAGCTGGAATGGATCGCGCGCTCCAGGCCAACATCATAGCCAAGAGCGGTAAGGCAGTTGAGACGGCGGGCGATATCGACGTTGTGCTGCTCGATAAGACGGGCACTATCACAGTAGGGAACCGCCATGCTACCGACTTCCAGCCGGTTGCCGGCTATACGAAGCATCGATTGGCGCAGTTGGCGGCGCTTGCTTCGGCGGCTGATGAGACTCCAGAGGGCAAGAGCATCGTGGTCGCAGCCGAGGCGGCCGGAGTCGGCGCAAGAGAATTGCAAACGCCGATCGGCGCGCAATTCATCGCGTTTAGCGCTCAGACCCGCATGAGCGGAATCGATCTCTCCGATGGCGGGAGCATTCGCAAGGGCGCGGCCGACGCAGTTATCGCCTTTGTGCGGAAGGGAAATGGCGTGGTGCCAGCCGGGTTGGAGGCGATCGTCGACGGGATAGCCTCGAAGGGCGCGACTCCATTAGTGGTGGCGGAAAATTCCAAAATCGCCGGAGTCGTCGCGCTCGAGGACATCCTGAAACCCGGGATGAGCGAGCGGTTCGAGCGGCTCCGCAACATGGGTCTGCGCACGGTCATGATCACCGGCGACAATCCGCTCACCGCCGCGACGATCGCAAAGCAGGCGGGCGTCGATGACTTTGTCGCGCAGGCCACGCCCGAATCAAAACTCGCCTACATCCGCAAGGAACAGGCTGAGGGCAAGCTGGTAGCGATGATGGGCGATGGGACTAACGACGCGCCCGCGCTCGCCCAGGCTGACGTTGGTTTGGCGATGAACTCCGGCACTCAGGCGGCCAAGGAAGCCGGCAACATGGTTGACCTTGATTCCGATCCGACCAAGCTCATTGAAGTCGTCGAAGTCGGCAAGCAGCTTCTAATGACCCGCGGTGCTTTGACCACCTTCTCGGTCGCCAACGACGTGGCCAAGTACTTCGCGATTGTTCCAGCTCTGTTCGCCGGCACGCTGCCATGGCTCGCGGCGATGGACGTGATGCATCTTCACTCGCCGACCTCCGCGATACTGTCGGCGGTGATCTTCAACGCGATCATCATCCCGGCGCTGATTCCAGTCGCATTGAAGGGAGTTAAGTATCGGCCGCTCGGTGCCGATGCGCTCCTGCGACAAAATCTTCTCGTCTGGGGACTCGGCGGTGTCATCCTGCCGTTCGCCGGCATCAAGCTGATCGATGTCGTCCTTAGCGCTATGCACCTGGTTGCGTGAGCAAGGCCAATTGAAGGTAACGACAATGAAAAATCACATAGTCAAAAGTCTGTGGCTGTTAGGCTCTGAGCGTAGTCATCTGCTGCTTGATCTACCCACTGGCAGTATGGGCAATCGGGCAAACATTCTTCCCGTTCACCGCCAATGGCAGCATGGTCGCGGGACCGGATGGCAAGCCGGTCGGGTCGCTTCTGATCGCACAGCCGTTCACCAAGGACGAGTATTTCTGGCCGCGACCTTCGGCTGCGTCTTATGACGGCTCGGCGTCGGCCTCATCCGCGCTGGCGGCATCAAACTACATGTTGCGCTATCGCGTAGCGCAGGCTTTGGGTCCGATTGTCAAGTACAAAAGCGGACCAAAGGCGGGTCAGTTGGTGGCCCCGGACATAGAAGCATGGTTCCAGCAGGACAGCTTCGGCGGACAGCCGCACATTGTCGCGCAGTGGGCGGATGCTCACAACGCAGCAGCACAGGGATGGGTAAGCGCCGATCCGTCGCACGCCGCCTACATCACCGATTGGGCCAAGGACCATAAGGCCGAAGTGGCGGACTGGATCAAGCAGAACCCTGGCACCCCAACGCCGCAACCTTCGGATCTGGCAATGCTGTTCTTCGAGAACTTCTCCAAACAGTATCCCGGCAAGTTCCCGTCAGCCGTCACCACCCAGTTGCCCGGCGGCAAGAGCCAGACCTCGATTCAGCCGGTTAAGAACGGATCGGACATTCAGTCGAACTTCTTCGACATGTGGCGGCAGGATCACGCCGACGCGGACTTGCAAGATGTGCCCGGCGACATGGTCACGGCGTCAGCCTCCGGGCTCGATCCGCATATCACGCTGCAAAACGCCGAATACCAGCTCGACCGCGTCGCTCCAAAATGGGCGAGCGATACCAAGCGCGATTCGGTCCAGGTGCGCATGGAGATCGAGCAAATTCTGCAAGCGGACGCGTTTGCTCCGCTGGGCGGTCTCGTTGGCGAGAAAATGATCAACGTGTTGCAGGTCAACCTCGAATTGAACAAGCACTACGGTGCGCCGACGGCGTAGTCATTTCGCGGTCGCGCGGGTCAGCGCAAATCGAGGGCGTGATTCGGGATAGAGCAATGGATGTTCGAAGACCCAACGGAAGCCCGGCGATCGAGTTTCGGCCCAGCAACGATGTGCTGCGGGAGCCGATCGAAGAAGATCTGCTGCTCGAGTCGCGGAATCCCGAAATGTCCGCGATGCTCGGGCTGCTAGAGCGAGCGGCACTCGGCGACTCGACAATTCTTCTCACCGGCGAAAGCGGGACCGGTAAGGACGCACTGGCGCGCCAGATTCATCGATGGAGTCCACGGCGCAGTGGGCCGTTCGTAGTGGTCAACTGCACGACGCTCGCAGAGCATCTGCTGGAAGACGAACTGTTCGGTCATGTTCGCGGCAGTTTCACGGGCGCGATCAACGACAAGCCCGGACGTCTCGAAGAGGGCAACGGCGGCACCGTATTGTTCGACGAGATCGCCGAGTTGTCGACCTCGCTGCAGATGAAGTTTCTTCGGTTCGTTCAGGACCGCTGCTTCGAGCGAATCGGCAGCAATCGCACGCTCAGAGTGGATGTTCGCGTCGTCGTCGCATCCAATCGCAACCTGGAGGCCGAAGTGGCGGCCGGCCGCTTTCGCGAGGATCTGTACTATCGCCTGAACGTGATCTCATTCACGCTGCCGCCGCTGCGCGAACGAACTCAGGATATCCTTCCTTTCGCCGACTGGACGTTGAAGCGAATGTCGATCGCCGGCCATCGGCCCGATCTTCGCCTGTCGTCAGAAGCGGCCGATGCGCTGCTTAACTATCGATGGCCGGGAAACGTACGCGAGCTTCAGAATGCGATGAAGCGCGCAGCCGACCTCGCTCGTACCGATACAATCACGCTCGATGACCTGCCGGATTCTCTCCATCATCTCGCCTCGGGTTTCTTCGCGGCTGCAGCTCCGCGCGGAACCAGGCTGAAAGACTTCGAGCGGGAGCACATCCTGCGCGCGCTGGCGAACAGCCGGACTCTGGGTGAAGCCGCGGCTGCCCTCGGCATCAATGTGACAACTCTCTGGCGCAAACGCCGGCATTACGGGATCGGCTAAAACAAATCAGGATCGGCTTCCAGTTCCGGCCTGCTTCAATATCATGTCGTAGAGCGCCTGCGCCGCCGGCGATAGGTGCGCGGTTCTGCGCGACACGAGGACAAGTGTGCGTGAGACCACTGGCTCGCCTAGCGCGACGACCTTGATCGCTGGATAAGCGCCCTTCTGAATCGCGAGGCTCGGCACCACCGCGGCTGCCACGCCTTGCGCGACCAGGCCGACTGCGGTCGAGCTGCGCTGGACTTCGTAGTGAGACTGGAGAGGAACGCTCGGCGTTCCCAATGCAGCGTCGAGGAGCGGTCGATTGCCGCTGACCTCGCCCGCGAAGATCAACGGATAGCCAGCCAACTGCGTCCAGGTTACGGTCCTGCGCTTCGCGAGCGGATGATCATCGCGGCAGATAACTACGAAGCGGTCCTGAATCAACGGCACGCTGGCCAACTCGGGATGATGGGGGCCGCCGATATTGATTCCGAATTCGGCCTCGCGGCGCAGCACTGCATTCGCCACTCCCGACGAAGCGTGATCGAGGATTTTGATCCGGTTCTGCGGATATCGTCGCGCATACTCCTGGATGATACGCGGGAGATACTGCACGCCGACGGTCGGCACGCATGCGATCGATACGTCGCCACGATGCGAGCGGCCGGTCTTCTGGATCTCAGTCAGCGCGTTCTCGAGGTCTGAGAGCAGGCGCCGCGCCTGCGGAAGAAAGTCGCCGCCGAGCTGGGTCATCGCGACCGAGCGTGTGGTCCTCTCGATGAGCTTGACGCCGAGCAGTGCCTCGAGATTTTGCAGACGGCGCGTCAGCGCAGTCTGAGTGATGTACAGGGTCTCGGCAGCCTTCTGAAAACTGCTTTGTTCGGCGATCGCGACGAAGGCTTGCAGTCCGAGCGTGTCAATTTTCATGAGGCAAATGCATTAATTAGCAACATAAATTCATTTTACTGGGGCGATGGCGGTTAGCAAGATTGTAAAACGAGGAGGAGACATCAATGGTCACTATCGAATCGACGCCGGAAATGGCAGCACGCGTGTACTCGACGCTGGCGCGGAATATCGAAATCGTGCGGCGCCGATTGGCGCGGCCGCTCACGCTGTCGGAAAAAGTTTTGCTTGGACATCTTGACGACGCGGAGTTTGAGGACCTGGAGCCCGGCAAAAGCTCCATCCAACTGCGGCCCGACCGGGTAGTGTTCCAGGACGTGCTCGGTCAAACCGGAAATGCTGCAGTTCATGCAGACACAGCGCGACCAGGTCGTGTTGCCGACTACGATTCACTGCGACCATCTCATCCAAGCGCGGACTGACGGGGCGGCGGACCTGCGAGCCTCGCTCGACGAAAACAGGGAAATCTATGAGTTCTTGCGCTCAGCGGCGGCCAGATACGGCGCGGGATTCTGGGGACCCGGGGCCGGAATCATCCATCAAGTGGTACTGGAGAATTATGCGTTTCCGGGCGAGCTGATTATCGGTACCGACTCGCACACGCCCAACGCGGGTGGTCTCGGTGGCTGCGCGGTTGGCGTCGGCGGCGCGGACGCAGTGGAAGCAATCGCGGGCCTGCCCTGGGAAGTGCTTTATCCCAGACGCATCGCCATCGTTCTCACCGGGAAGCTAAGCGGCTGGACGGCGCCGAAGGACGTCATCCTCTACGTCGCTGGACAACTCACGGTTGCCGGAGGCACCAACTCGATCGTCGAATACATCGGTCCTGGAGCGCGCACGATCAGTGCCACTGGCAAGGCGACGATCGCCAACATGGGCGCCGAGCTCGGCGCGACGACCTCGATTTTTCCCGCGGACGCCAAGATGTGCGAATACCTGAGGGCGACGGGCCGCGGCGATCTTGTTCCGCTGGTCGAGCGATACCAACGTCTGCTGGAACCAGATCGGGAGGCCGAGGCCAATCCTGAACGGCACTACGATCGCGTCCTCGAGATCGATCTCTCGAAGCTCGAACCGCACATCGCCGGACCACATTCACCCGACCGCGTGCGGCCGCTTTCGGATTTCGCCGCCGAGCTTTCCGAACCGAACAATTCGTTTCCCGATAAAATCTCCGCGGCGCTCATCGGTAGTTGCACGAACTCCTCTTACGAGGACATGTGCCGCGCCGCCGATGTGGCAGAGCAGGCTGGAGCTCACGGATGCAAATCGGCGGTGCCGTTCATGATCACGCCGGGCTCCGAGCAGATCCGCGCGACGATTGAGCGGGACGGGCAGATGCGGTCGCTGAAGGACATCGGCGGCATCGTGCTCGCCAACGCCTGCGGCCCATGCATCGGACAATGGCAAAGGCAGGCGACCGATGCACCGAGCGCGATCGTCACGTCCTACAATCGCAATTTTCCCGGGCGCAATGATGGCAACGCGACCACGATGAATTTCATCGCGAGTCCTGAAATCGTTACCGCGTTTGCGCTGGCCGGGCGGCTCTCGTTCAATCCGTTGACCGATTCAATTGTTGGCGACGACGGCAAGCCGTTTCGCCTCGAACCTCCGAGGCCCGCGCCAGAAGTGCCTGCCAAGGCTTTCAATCAGGGGCGCGCCGCGTACCAAGCGCCTCCTCCAAATGGAACACGAGCCGAGCTGGCGGTGAAGCCGGGCAGCCAGCGACTGCAGTTGATGCATCCGTGGCCGCAGTGGGATGGCCGCGACTTCGTCGACCTGCCGATCCTGATCAAGACCAAAGGGAAAACTACCACCGATCAAATTTCGCCGGCGGGATTCTGGCTCCGCTACCGGGGGCATCTGGACAAATTCAGCGACAACATGTTCATGGGCGCGACTAACGCCTTCAGTGGGGAAGTCGGCATGGGAAGAAATGTCGTGAGCGGTTACACGGCTCAGCCAATCGCGAAGATTGCGCGAGATTATCAATCGCGGGGCATCAAATGGATCGTTGTCGGCGATCGCAACTACGGCGAGGGGAGCAGCCGCGAGCATGCGGCTCTGTCGCCGCGACTGCTGGGGGGAGCGGCCGTGATTGCGCGCAGCTTCGCGCGTATTCACGAATCCAATCTGAAGAAACAGGGCCTGCTCGCGCTCACCTTCCGCGACGAGGAGGACTATGAGCGAATCCGCGAAGACGATCGCATCAGCCTGCTCGGTCTGGCCGCGATGGCGCCCCAAAAGCCTGTTGAGTGCCGGATTGCGCATGCCGACGGTACGTCGGAATCTCTTTTGCTCGATCACTCATTCAGCGAAAGACAAATCGCATGGTTCCGAGCGGGTTCAGCTCTGAACGTGTTTCACAACACGACGAAGTGAATGAGCTCGCTATGCGTTGGATCAACTTTCAGTGCGGCCGGGGATTTCCGCACTTCAACGAATGGACCTGCCGAAAACACCCTGCGGCGTGCCCGGCAGTTCCGCCATGCCGGCCGCGGGAATTGCAGAATTCACGAACGGCTGCGCGAAGGGAGCTTCGGGCCGCTCCATCCACGGACCTCCGGACGGAGCTGGCGTGAAGCCTCCGAGCAGCGGCGCCGACTCAGAGTCCATTGGCTCCTCTGGCGCGGGAGCCAGTGCAGGGCCGGCGTCTGAGTACGGGCCGACGTCCCAGGACTCGCCCAGTTCGGGAACCGCCGGTGATTCAGTGGAAATTTCCGAGTCTGAACCGTCGATGCTCTGAGCGAGCGCTGGTTGGATCCAGCCAAGTGTCGAGGCTACGACAAGTGCAGCTATTAATTTATTCATTTTTCTAACGCCTTTAGCGGCTGAAACCTTCACTAATAGAGGCGTGAAAACCGGCCGCACAAATCATGTGAAATAGCATCGGCTTCCGTTCGGAGGCGCGGTTGCGGAGTCGTCGCTTGACAGAATGGGGAAGCTTGCATATACAATGAACTATGGCCGTAGAGACCAAAAATGTCGAGGGCGTATGCGTCGGTGGCTGTGTCCGCAAGCTGAATCGGATGGTCTCGGCGATCTATGACGGCGCATTGGCAAGTGCCGGATTGAAGACCAGCCAGTTCAGTGTGCTCGTCGCGGTCGCCAACCGAAAACAAGCCAGGCCGGCGGAACTGACAAAACTGCTTCAGATGGACGAGTCGACATTGAGCCGCAATGTTGAGCGGATGTGCGCGAGGGGCTGGCTCCGGCTTGAGCGCGACGGGGATCGCCGAAGCCATACGATCGAAGTAACCGACAAGGGTCAGACCCTGCTTCGCAAGTGCCTTCCAGCGTGGCAGCGCGCTCAGGAGAACGTCAGTCAGCGTTTGGGCGCGGACAATGTCGCTGCGTTGAGAGCCGCCCTTCGCAAACTAAGCGCGTAGAAATTCTGCGGCCCGGGGTCGTCGCCCGGTCGCGCGCACCGGGCGTACTATCTGTGGAAGAGTGCGCGAAGTATCGAGGGCAGCACTTCACCATCATAGCGCTCCACATGCGAGTCGAGCGTCCGGGCCAATGCCAGAAGTATATGCGCGAAGCCGCCGTGGTCCGCGGTCTTTTGCGGTTGACGATCCAGACCCGGCGACAGCTCACGCAAAGCGGTCATCAACTTGCTCATCGCCTGACGTTCGCTCTTCAGACTATCGAGCAGGTCGTGTGGAATTGCGTGATGCGCCTGGCCCCACTCGAACACCAACTCCTCTTCGATTTGCAGATGCGACCGGAGATCCTGGCGTATCTCGTCCCACACCTGAGCGGCCTGTTGTTGCGCGGTGACCGCGCCGGGATCGCTGGCGAGCCTGGTGGCAGCGCAAGCCAACTGCATATCGAGGCCGTTCAACCTTCTGTGTTCGCTCCCCAGGCACGACACCATCGTATTGATCATCGGAACCTCGAGGTCGGGCAGCGGGCTGCTGCAAGGCGTCGTGAGAATCGTGCGCGGATTAGCTGCCATGTTGTTGGCCTCCGGTGTGAGAGCAATCGGGGTGCCATCAATGGGAATGCTGAGAATTGAAGTTTTTTTGGTCCGACTCTTGTATATGCAATCATTAAAGGCCGGCAAAATGGACAACATCATTGGAAATAACGGCGAAAGGCAATTCGCGAACGGCCAAAGTGGTCGCGATTTGCGAGTCAGCTCGGATGTAATCGGCGAGCCCATCGATTCGCGCGATCCGTTCAATGCTCTGCGCAGAGATTCCGGCGAGGATCTCGGCCGCCGGTTCGAATTGGGCGAGGGCGTCGACGGAGAGCATGGTACTTCGGGTGGAAGTCCATGGTTCCGTCGCATAAGCAAGCGAGTCGTATTGGTAGTGTTGCTGGTTGTGGCGTTGGGCGCGCTCTCGCCCTTCGCATGGAACTACCTGCAATCGTACGAATCCACTGACGACGCGCAAATCGACGGCCATATCGATCCCCTGAGCTCGCGCATCAACGGGACTGTCGTCCGGGTCCACGTCGAAGACAACGACCGGGTGAAAGCGGGCGAATTGCTCGTCGAGTTCGACCCGCGCGACTACGAGGTCGCGGTGGCGCAGGCCAAGGCTCAGCTTGAACTTGCACTGGCCCAGGTCGAGTCGGCGAAACAGGACTACGCGGCAGCGCTCGCGAACACTCGCCAGGACGACGCAGATAATTTCAGGGCGCAGCGGGATGCGCAGCGGTACTCCGCATTGCTGGATCAGCGGGTGGTGGCGCAGAACCAATACGATCAGTACATCGCGACCGCGCGCGTCGACGCGGCGAAAGTCGATTCAGCGCGCGAGGCCGCGGGCTCCGCGCTCAAGACTATCGCGGCGCGCGAGGCGGACGCTGACGCCGCAAAGGCGGCGCTCGACCAGGCGCTGCTCAACCTCAGCTACACAAAGATTTACGCCCCGGCCAACGGCATCGTCGGCAGACGCACCGTCGAGCTTGGCGCTCGAATCGAACCGGGACAGACGCTGATGTTCGTGACCGAGACCGACGAGATCTGGGTGACCGCGGATTTCAAGGAGACGCAGCTCGCGCGGATGCATCGCGGCGAGAAAGTCACCATTCATGTCGATACCTTCGGCCGCGACTACCCTGGCTACGTCAGGAACCTGCCCGGCGCGAGCGGCGATCGCTTCAGCCTGCTGCCGGCAGAGAACGCGACCGGCAACTACGTGAAGGTCGTGCAGCGCCTGCCGGTGCGAATCGAGTTCGACCCCGGCCAGGATCCCGATCATCTGTTGCATCCCGGAATGTCGGTGGAGCCCACGGTATGGCTGCGGTAGGCGCGAGACGGCCGAGGGCGCAGGTCGCGGCCGCGTCGGACCAGGCGTCCGCGGCGAGACCGGCGCACAATCCGTGGGCGATCGCGCTGGTGGTGACGATGGCGACGTTCATGGAGCTGCTCGACACCAGCATCTCGAACGTCTCGCTGCCGCACATCGCGGGCGGCCTCGGCACCAGCTACGACGAAAGCACCTGGGTGCTGACCAGCTACCTGGTCGCCAACGCGATCATCCTGCCGATGAGCGCGTGGCTCAGCCGCGCCTTCGGGCGCAAGCGCTACTACATGATGTGTGTCGCGCTGTTCACCACGAGTTCGCTTCTCTGTGGCGTCGCGCCGAGCCTCGCGATGCTGATCGTGGTCCGCGTGCTGCAGGGAGTCGGCGGCGGCGGGCTTGCGCCGGTCGAACAAGCGATCCTGGTCGATACTTTCCCCAAGGAAAAACTCGGCGGCGCTTTCGCGCTCTACAGCATGGCGATGGTCACGGCTCCGGCGGTGGGCCCGCCGCTCGGCGGATGGATTACCGACAACTTCTCGTGGCGATGGGTTTTCTTCATCAACGTTCCGATCGGACTCCTGTCGCTGATTCTTTCGAGCCGGATGGTGCACGACCCCGTCGAATTCACCGAGGAACGGAAGCAGGCGCGGCGCAGCGGCCGTCTTAGAATTGACTATGTCGGAATCGTGCTGATCGCGATAGGATTCGCGTGTCTGGAAGTAGTGCTCGATCGCGGCGAGCGCGACGACTGGCTGGGAAGCCATTTCATCACTACCTTCCTCGCGATTGCCGTCGTCGCGATCGCGATCGCGATTTGGTGGGAGTGGCGCCACGACGATCCGGTGGTGGAGCTGACTCTGCTCCGCGAACGCAACTTTGCGATCGCCAACGTCTATTACTTTCTCTTCGCGTTCGGGCTCTTCGGCAGCACTGTGCTGATTCCCGAGATGCTCCAGACGCTGTTCGGATACACTGCTACCGACGCGGGCCTGGTGCTGGGCCCGGGCGCCGCGGTTATCACGGTGCTCGCGCCTTTCGTGGTGCGGACCGTCCCGCGAATCGGCGCGAAACGCATGCTCGCCTTCAGTTTCAGCGTCGCCGCGCTCTCCTTTTTCTACTACAGCGGAATGACGACCGAGACTGACTATTTCCACTTCACGCTCGCGCGTGTCTTTCAGGGCTTCGGCTACGCCTTCATGTTCATTCCGGTGAGCCAGCTCGCGTACTCCTATTTGCCGAAAAACAAGAACAACAAGGGCTCGAGCCTGACCAACCTATGCCGCAACTGGGGCGCGAGTTTCGGGATCTCGTTCGTCACCACAATGCTCGAGCGGCGAACCGAGTATCATCAGAGCGTGTTGGTGACCAATCTCACCTCCGCCGACACAAGCGTGCGGGATTTCGTGAGGACCTCGAGCCATTTCCTGGTGACCCGCGGCGCTAGCACTCCCGACGCGATCCATCAGGCATACGGGATGGTCCAAAGCACGATGACGCAGCAAGCGACGATGCTCGCGTTTATGGATTGTTTTCACCTGCTCGCCATCGTCGTGCTGGCGGGCCTGCCGCTGGCGTTTCTGATCCGGCGTTTCGAAATAGGCCCGGCAGCGAGCGGCGGCCACTGAAACCCTTGCGAGCATGAAAGGCATGTCGAACATTGCAACAAGAAATGACGACCCAGTGAAGGTTATATAAGGAGATATCAATGTGCGCGCTGTTCAGCTCACGGCTTATGGCAACCCGGTCGATGGTCTTAAGTATGTCGACATTCCCGCGCCCGAGGCTCCCGGTCCGAACCAGGTCCTTATCGCTGTTGAGTTTTCTCCGGTCAACATGAGCGACCTGCTGCTCGCACGCGGCATCTATGGAATCCGCCCCGCGCTTCCAACCGTCATCGGCAATGAAGGTGTCGGCCGCATTCTCGCAGTGGGAGTGGGAGTGCAGAACGTCAAGGCCGGCGACCGCGTCCTCGCGCCGCTTTCCAGCTTCACCTGGAGGGAGCGAATGGTCGCACCGGCGAGCGGCCTCTTCGCGCTGCCGCCTGGTGCGGACCCGCAGCAGTTGTCGATGCTGGCAATCAATCCTCCGACCGCTGCGCTGCTGCTCAGCGAGTACGTCAACCTGAAGCCGGGCGAGTGGGTGGCACAGAATGCCGCCAATTCGGCGGTCGGACGGTGGGTTATTGCGTTTGCGAAAACGCGCGGCTTTAAGACGGTCAACATCGTGCGGCGGAGAGAGCTGGTGCCCGAGCTTCAGGCGATTGGCGGAGACGTTGTCGCCGTCGATTCTCCCGATGTCTCGCAAGAGATCAAAGCTGCAGTCGGTCAGGCTGAGCTCCGCCTGGCACTTGACGGTGTCGGCGGCCCGGCGACGGGTGTGCTCGCATCGATTCTGTCACCAAACGGCACGCTCGTGATTTATGCGGCTATGAGCGGGGCTCCGATGTCGATCAGCCCGCTCGACGTTATCTTCAAGCCCATCACTATGCGAGGCTTTTGGCTGGGCCATCCGGAGTCCGCGGCCAAAAGTGCGCCGGCGGTAGCACAGGCGGCCGAGACGATCGCGTCCGGCCGCGTGCGCATTCCAGTGGCGGCAACCTACGACCTTTCGTCCATCAAGGAAGCCGTGGCGCATGCACTAGGCGGCGGAAAGATTCTTCTGGACGTAGCCGGATCATCCAGCTGACCCTGGAATAGCTGTCTGAGTGTTGAACGCTGTCGACCAACGAGGACGGTTACCATGGACAACGAGATCAGCCAGTTGTTGTTGCTCGCAATATTCTGCGTCGTGGCAATAGTCGTCGCTGACTGGGCTATGCGGCCAAAGGATCGCAACGACGACGATTGACTCAGTGAGGAGTGAAAACATGACGGTCAGAAAGATCGAGATCGAACGCTTCAGCGTGACCTCTTCCAAGCCGTTCGCGGAGGTCGTGGCCGCGATTAAAGCGAGCGTTGGGCAACCGGACATGGTCGAGTTCGCGCGAGCAACCAGGGGCTCAGGGTCCTTTGCTGAACTGGAGCGCGCAATTCGCGCAGGTCTGGGCAGGACGGGGCTGATGCTCTTCATGGAACTTGACCATGGGGCGATTCTCCGCAAGGAGAGCGGGCAACACGCACCGAAAATTGTACGCCTTCTGATCGGCAACCCGCTCATTATGAAGGAGATGGCGAAGCATGTTCCCGACGCAGGATCTTACGCGCCGGTCACGATTCTGGTGGACGAGCGCCCTGAAGGCGTGCGTTTGTCGTATGACAGGATGGCCAGCTTTCTAGCCCCTTACGGAAACGCGGAAGCCCTGGCGGTCGCCCGGGATCTGGATTCGAAAATCGAGAATCTTCTGCGAGAGTCTGCGGTTTAACGATAACGACGACACAAGGAGAAGTATAATGGGTAAGCTCGAAGGAAAAATTGCACTTGTGACCGGTGGCAATAGCGGCATCGGTCTCGCGACGGCGAAGCGATTCGTTGCAGAAGGCGCATATGTGTTTATCACGGGACGCCGGCCGGCAGAACTTGAAGCGGCGGAGAAAGAGATCGGCAGCAACGTCACCGGCATTCAAGGGGACGTGGCCAAGCTCGCAGACCTCGATCGCCTGTTCGCACAGATCAAGCGGGATAAGGGCAAGCTCGACATTGTGTTCGCGAACGCCGGCGTCGCGGAACTCGCGCCTGTGGGAGAAATCACGGAAGAGCAGTTCGATCGGATCTTCGACATCAACGTCAAAGGACTGTTGTTCACCGTGCAGAAAGCCCTGCCTCTGATTCCCGCCGGCGGATCGATCATCCTGAACGCCTCGATCGTGGCGTCCAAAGGCAATCCTGCGTCGAGCGTCTACAGCGCGAGCAAGGCCGCGGTGCGGTCGTTCGCGCGCACGTGGACGATGGATTTGAAGGAACGGAAAATCCGCGTGAACGCGCTCAGTCCGGGTCCGATCAACACTCCCGCCTATGATCGACTGGCGCAGTCCGGGCCAGCAGGGCAGCAGCTGTTGGCGAGTATCGTGGACAGAGTCCCGATGGGCCGCTTTGGCACGCCGGATGAAATCGCCGGTGCCGCGGTTTTCCTCGCCTCGGACGACAGCAGTTTCGTCACCGGCACCGAGCTATTCGTCGACGGCGGCGCCGCCCAAATCTGAGCCCCGATGAGGAGTCGCGACGAGAGGCGCGAGCTTTCACATTTCGACTCATTGCCGGTTTCGATGCGACGGGGTTAAATTAGCGGGCTTGGTCCGCGGTGGCGTGTTCCACAACTGCGCGCGATGCGGCTTGCGAGGAGAATAGAAAAATGGGTCGTAAGGTTTACGTCGTAGGCGTCGGGATGACCAAGTTCGAGAAGCCGGGCTCGCGGGCCTGGGACTATCCTGATATGGCGAAGGAGTCCGGGACCAAGGCTCTGCAGGACGCCGGGATCGCCTACGAAAACGTGGAGCAAGCGGTCGTCGGCTACTGCTACGGCGAATCGACTTGCGGCGAGCGCGCGCTCTACGGACTCGGGATGACCGGCATCCCGATCTACAACGTCAACAACAACTGCTCGACCGGATCGACCGCGCTGTTCATGGCCAAGCAGTTCATCGAGGGCGGTATCGCCGACTGCGTGATGGCGCTCGGCTTCGAGAAAATGGAAAAGGGCTCGCTCGGCGCCAAGTACACGGACCGCATCAATCCGATGGACAAGCACGTCCAGCTGATGGCCAACCTGCGCGGATTTGCGCCCGCGCCGCCAGCGGCACAGATGTTCGGCAACGCCGGGCGTGAGCATACGGAGCGCTACGGCACGACCGCGCTGCAGTTCGCAAAAATCGGATGGAAGAACCACAAGCATTCGGTGAACAATCCATACTCGCAATTCCAGGATGAGTATTCACTCGAAGGGATCCTCAGCGCGCCGATGGTGTATGAGCCGCTCACCAAGCTTCAATGCTGCCCGACTTCTGACGGCTCGGGCGCCGCAATTCTGGCTAGCGGCGACTTCGTCAAGAAGCATGGTCTCGAGAACAAGGCCGTCGAGATTCTCGGCATGGCGATGGCGACCGACTTTGCCAGCACGTTTTCCGAGAATAGCTGTATCAAGATGGTCGGCGCCGACCTTTCGAAGTCGGCCGCGCGTAACGTCTATGAGCAGAGCGGTCTCGGGCCCGAGAATGTTGACGTGGTCGAACTCCACGACTGCTTCTCGTGCAACGAACTGATCACTTATGAGGCTCTTGGGTTATGCCCCGAAGGCAAGGGCGGTGAATTTGTCGACGCGGGCGCCAACACTTACGGTGGTAAAGTTGTCGTGAATCCGTCGGGTGGGCTGATTTCGAAGGGGCATCCCCTGGGCGCGACCGGCCTGGCGCAGTGTGCGGAACTCAACTGGCAATTGCGGGGCGAGGCGGACAAGCGACAGGTGGCGGGCGCAAAGGTCGCCCTCCAGCACAATCTCGGGCTCGGAGGAGCGGCAGTAGTCACGATGTATCGCCGCGCAAATTCGGCCTGAGTCTTGCCGCACATCGAGAACTCGTTGGCAGATGTCGCAGTCTGATGCGAACTAGAGTTCTCCAGAGCACTCAAACTGCATTCGGCACCTCAGACGGCCTTGCCGCCATGCACAATACAATCTTACTCTGGAATAGACTTATCATCAGTAGAACTAACGGAGATTGTCATTGTGAAGCATTTGAAAATTGCGGCTTTGTCTTTCGGTATCGCGATGTTGTTCGGAATCGCAGCGGTCGGATTCGCGCAAACTTCCAGCACCACCAGCTCGAGCGAGACCACAAATGTGGCGCCGGCACCGCCCGTCGTCGCTGCATACCCTGCTCCGGTTGTCGTTGCACCGGCACCTCCTATGGTTGTCGCGGCACCGGCTCCGATGGTTGTGGCACCGGAAACGACTAGCGAACACCACTCGGCATCGACTTCGAGCGACAGCTCTCCTAGTGGTAATTCGAGTGAGCACACCTCGAGCAATAGCACCATTAACTACTAGGAAGCTGTTCTTCTTGGGAGCGGCAGATCTTTTCGACGCGATTCAGCCCCGCATCGAACCTGCCGCTCTCATTTCCTGGTAGCTCTTTGGCGACCATCGTCGCTTTCTGAAAGCCGTCTTGCGAGTACCTATAAGAAAAGACCCTCCTTCGGCCCTGGTTGGCGCGACAGCGGAACAACGATCCGAGACGCAACCCCGGGCACGTCGGCTCGATCTGAAGGTCCTTCGTTCCGCCGCTCGCAAACCCCTGGTGCAGAACCTGGTAGCTTATACGATAGCCGGGGCTATCGTATGTTATGCGGCACGAGGCGTTTCGTGGCACCAGGTGGTCGCCGCCACCAGCCACGCGACGCTCTGGATTTTTGTTCTAGCCAGCCTGGGCGGTTTTCTATGTTGGTTTATCGGCGAGACAGTCTTGTATTCCCGTCTGTTCAGTTACTTTCACGGTCCGACGGGCGAGATCGAACTCCTTCCAACGATGGCCGCAGTCTACTTCCTTCAGATTGTGAACACTTACGTCGCCAGCGGTGCGTTCGTGCTTTTTCTGCACGCACGCAAGCGCGCGCCGTGGATAATGGCCGGATGCACCTTGCTGTTCCAGGCGTATCTCGACGCTTTGCTGCTCGCTGCCCTGTCGCTCTTCGCGATCGTTCTCGTACCGTCGTCTCCGATTCGGCTCGGTCTCAGCTATGCGGCAGGCGCACTAGGCGCGTGCGGTTTGATCGCCTCCTTCTTCCTCGTCTGGGGAGAGCGGCTCTCTTCCGGCAATTGGCTCCGCTGGATCTACGACCGGCCTTCCATGGCGAGTTTCCGGATGGCGAGGCCTTCGCAATATCTCAAGCTCCTGGGCATCAGGTGTCTGATAGTCCTTGGAGCGGGCTTTGCCCTCTATGGCCAGTTCGTCAGCTTTCATATCGGAGTATCGCTCGCCCAAACACTGGCATTGACGCCGTTCATTGTGGCTATCGGAAATTCCGCTCTCTCACCCGGCGGAATCGGAACGACTCAATTGGTCTACACCTTGGCCTTTGCCCGATTTGCCTCCAAGGACGACCTGTTCGCCCTGTCCCTGGCAGTAACCGTTTTCAACTTCCTGGTTCGGATACCTATGGGACTCGCTATGGGCGCGCCGCTCGCGCAAGAAGCAATCGGGGTCGAAAGCGAATTCGCAACTGCGTCTGGGGTTGGGTGATAGCTATGGTTTTCAAGTATCGGCGAAATATAAGCATAGCCATCGTTCTAGGTCTGGCATGGTTGAGCGTTGCTCACCTATCTCGCGCTGCCGACAATCAACAGGCTCAGGCGACCGTGGACCGGGTAGCCGGTCTTTTCAGCAGCAAGTCCAGCATCGCGACCGTCAAGATGCAAATTTCCAATGAAGATGGACAACGCGACCTTTCAATGAAGATCTGGTCGCTGGGAGACAAGGTCCTTGTACGTATCACCAGTCCTCAAGATGAAGCAGGCACCGCCATTCTGAAAGAAGGCAGCGACATCAGGTACTACCTGCCGAAATCGAATCGAACGGTCAAGATCCCCGCATCGATGGCGATGACTTCGTGGATGGGAAGTGACTTCACTATCGATGATCTCGTCAAAGAGCCGTTCCTCACACGCGATTACACGATTGACACCTCATTCGAAGGAAAGCGCGGCGGGGTTGCGGTGTATGAATACACCTTGACCCCAAAACCGGATGCGGCGGTCGTGTGGGGGAAGATCGTTTTGCAATTTCGCCAGGCCGACGGGGTACCCACATGGCAGGGTTACTATGGCGAGGACGGGAAGCTGGCTCGGGAGCTTACGTTCTCTGACTACAAGACGAAAAGCGGCAAGGTCATCCCGACCCGCCTTGTGATGCAATCTGCAGACAAGCCCGGTGCGCACACCACAATTGATTACGAAGATATCGCTTTCGACGTACCGATCAGCGCAGGGACGTTTTCACTGCCCAACGAGAAACAATGAGCGGAGGGCTTCTACAGCTCGCGTGGCGCAATCTTTGGCGCAATCGTCGTCGCACCTTTATCACGATGGCGGCCATCGCGTTCGGCTATGCGATGCTGCTGTTCGTCGCGTGCCTTATGGCGGGTTTGCGATGGCAGATGATCCAGAACGGAACCTGTCTGGTCATGTCTCAGATCCAGATACATGCTCCCGGCTATTACCCGAATCGTTCGCTTCAGAAAACTTTAGGCGGAAGGAAAGGGACGGATGTCAGCGCGTTGCTGGCCTCGATCTCCGCTGATCGTCGTATTTCAGCTGTATCTCCACGGGTTTACGGAGACGCCCTACTAAGTGCGGCCCATCGCTCCGCTGGTGTTGAGCTAATGGGAGTCGTCCCCGATCTGGAACCTAAGATCACCACTCTCAACACGCAGATAGCCAAAGGTACTTATCTTACCGCACGGCTACCGAAGGGAGTGGTGATAGGAGACAAGCTCGCCAGTACGATCGGTATCTCGTTGGGCTCTGAAATCGTTCTGCTGACGCAGGCGGCCGACGGTTCGATGGGCAACGACGTCTACACTGTCGTAGGAATTCTTCACACGGGTCTTGATGCTATCGACCGTGGTTTGGTTCTGATGACTCTCTCTTCGCTACAGGACCTTCTGCACCTTGCGCCCGCCAGGATCCATGAAGTCGGCATCAAGCTCAATCACATTAACGCAGCTACCAACGTGGCTGCCGCGCTTCAGGTCAAACTGGCTAAGACTCTCCCGGTGCGGGTGATGGCATGGCCTGAGCTCGCGCCGGAATTGGCCAACTACGTTCAGTTCAATCACGGCGTTACGGTCGTTCTCTTTTTCATTTTTTTCCTGGTCGCGGTCATCGGCGTCATGAACACGATGCTCATGGCGGTGTTCGAGCGCACCCGCGAATTTGGCATGCTCATGGCCGTCGGTATGCGCCCCGCCCAAGTGATTAGGCTGATCCTGACGGAAGCTGCCGGCTTGGGCGTCGCCAGCCTGGTTGTGGGAGCAGCGCTTGGAGTTCCACTGCTCTGGTATTTGCAGGTACATGGTCTCGATTTGGGCGGCGCTACCGGCGGGGTGGTCTCCGTCGCGGGAGTGGTAGTGGGCCATCTGTGGTACGGCCGGCAGGATTTTTCCGCCTACAGCGAGGCAGCAGTAGGGCTCGCCGCAACCGCCCTGGTGTCCGCGCTCTATCCCGCGTGGCGAGCTGCTCAGCTCCGGCCAACGGAAGCGATGCGTAAGGTCTGACAGTGACAAATCTATACCTCCTCGCGAAGATCAGCTGGCGCAACCTTTGGCGCAATCCCCGAGGTACGCTGCTGACAGCACTGGCGCTCGGCCTCGGGCTGGCGTTGCTGCTAATCTCGTTGGGCCTGCTCGACGGAGGCCACGAACAAACGATTGCCGATGGGGTCCGTTTCGGGCCGGGGCATGTAGTCGTGCAGGCCAAGGGCTATCAAAATTCCAGCTCCGATGAACTCCTGCTCCCAGCCCAGGTCGTGTCCAACGTCGAAGGATTTTTGCAAACCGGGAACATCAAAAACGTTGTACGGGGAGTTAGTCCCCGGCTCCTGGCCACCGGCCTTATGAGTTCATCCGCCAGTTCTGCCGGCGTCAGACTCGTAGGGGTAATACCGAAGGACGATCGCGCAGTATCATTGATCCCGCAGCGGATGGTCGAAGGAACCTGGCTGACTGGTGATGACAAGGTCTCTAGCGTCGTCATCGGCGACGAACTAGCTCGCAAACTCGAGCTGAAGATAGGTTCCAAAGCAGTGCTGATGACTCAGGCGCTGCGGCCGCCGGGCGCCACAACCGGGACTGACAGCGGCGATGAGATGCAAAGCACTCTTTTGCGAGTGAGCGGTATCTTTCGCACTGGGCTCCAGGCTATCGACGCCAACATGATTTTCGTTCCTTTGTCCGCGGCCCAGGCCTTGCTCGGAGTCACCGACGGCCAGGTGACTCAAATAGCACTTCTGCTCGTACGCGAAGGCGATTCACCGCTGGTAGCAAGAGCCTTGCGAAAGCAGTTGACGGGATCTCCAGTTGAAGTTTTGACGTGGCGGGAATCTCTGCCGATGCTTGCTCAGATTCTCGGGCTCGACCACGCTTTCAACTACATCATGAACGGCGTAATCCTCGCGATGGTAGGGTTGGGAATACTCAATACGATCCTCATGCGAGTACTGGAACGCCGCTATGAATTTGGCGTCAGCAAGGCCCTCGGCCTGCGTCCTCGGCAGCTTGCAGTAATGGTCGTTGGCGAGTCGTTGGCGCTGACTGCGATTAGCCTGGCCCTGGGACTGGCGTTGGGCTTGAGCGTCCAGCACTATTTCGCGACCGCAGGATTGGATCTGCGCTGGGTATTCAAGGCGGGTCTTCCACCGGCCCTTGTTTTCGATCCTATTCTCTACTCGCGTTTGAGCGTGGACCGAATTGTTTGGTCAGTAAGCATCGTATTCGCGATGGCTACGATCATTTCATTTTATCCCGCGCTCAAGGCCGCGCGCACAGACCTGCCGGACGCTCTGAAGGTGCTTTAGTGAGGACGTATGGACGAATTCGCGATTAAATTGAAAGATGTGCGAAGGACCTATCGCACCGGTCCTATCGAAGTCCCCGCTTTGCGCGGCATCTCTCTGACTATCGGTGCCGGTGAATTCGCTGCAACTGCCGGTCCGTCTGGTTCGGGCAAGACCACGCTGCTGAACATCATCGGCGGACTTGATCGGGCGGACAGTGGCGAGATATGGGTGGCCGGGCAGAACCTTCAGCTGTTGTCCGCAGGCGCGTTGGCGCACCTGCGCTTGCAGCGCATCGGTTTTGTCTTCCAGACATACAACTTGCTGCCCGTCCTTACCGCTTTGGAAAACGCGGAATTTACCTTGCTCCTCCAAGGGGTGCCTGCACGCCAGCGTAGAGAAAAAGTCGAAAAACTATTTTCAGAAATCGGACTCGCCGGCCTTGAAGATCGTCGTCCCGCCGAGTTGTCGGGCGGTCAGCAACAGCGAGTCGCCGTTGCTCGCGCGATGGTTACCGAACCTGCGCTGATTCTGGCCGACGAGCCCACGGCGAATCTTGACTCTGCTTCTGCGATCGCCCTCCTCGATGTGATGGAGCAGCTTAATCGTACGACGGGTACGACTTTCCTGTTTTCCACCCATGATCCGCAGGTCATGGAGAGGGCTCATCGCTTGATTCGTTTGCGCGACGGTCAGATAACCGGCGACGAGACTCGCGGTGGCCAGGTGGCTGCCGTTGCCCGACTAGCCGGCTAACGAAATTCCATCCGGGTTCTCCGCTCTATTCATTAAGCGGGAACGAGTCCTCGGGCTTCCGGCAAGATTCGCATCATCTTCCACAAACGCAGCGACCATCGATTCATCAGGCCCAACTCCTTGCACAGGCCAAATACCTTGGTCGAAGCTTCGTGCATGCGCGCGCGATGGATCGGATTCTTGCGATAGGCGGCGTCCACTACTTCGGCTGGAATGTTATATTCGCGCGCGATCTGCGGTGACGCCTCCATCATCATCTTGCCCATTACGCCCAGGATGATGGGTACGCAAAGTCCCAGCCGCAACCGGCGCGATGGGCTCAGCTCCGGAACGAGCTTGCGCAACGTGTGACGCGCGAAACTCATATGGCGCGCCTCCTCAGTGACGTGGATCTGCATGATTCGCCGAATCAAAGGATGCGTATCCTGGCGGTTCTTGCGCAAAGTCTGGCGCTGCACGTAATCGATCGGATCCTCGCCAGCCAGAACAAAGAAGAAGAACAGTTCCGGGAACTTGTGTGAGTACTTGACCACGAAGTTCGCGCACCTGCGTTCGATCCCGCCTAATCCGGGAATCTGGAAACCAGTCCGATTGATAAACTCCTGGAACATCAGCGAGTGTTGCGCCTCTTCGATAGTCTCGTGGTAGCAGTAACGGAACTCCGGCGCGCCGGTCGGCAACGCAGCCGCAAATTCCAGCAAGCCGCGCTTGAGCACGTACTCGAAGATCACGCCGATCTTCATGAAGTTGGCCAACATGCGAAGTCCGATCCGCGACCGGATTCCCGCCGGCTGCGAGATATACCATTCGGTCGCGCCAAGCACGTCGTCCCTCTCGAGTTCCCATCGCGGGTCATCGTGATCGACGCGGAACTCGGGATTGTCCCATTCGATATCCCCGTACGCGTCGAAATGTTTCACCACCGATTGGTGGCTGAGCCTGCGAATCAGATCGAAGTAAGCGTCGGAATGGACCGCTTTGCCCACGCGCTCCTCTTCAGGAATAACAAACTCTTCGGACATCAACTTCTCCAGGATTTCTTTTTCTGAAAGTACAAATTCCTCGTCTTCTTAACGGCGCGCTTGCCTCGAAAGGTCGCATCGACAGAGGCCGACGCGATTAAACGGCACCCTGACATCGAGACCAATTTGCGGTCTCCCGGGAACATAATTTGTCGTTATTCGAGATGTACGGTGCGAATTACGTACTACCGTATTGACAGGCTTGGCGATCGGATGCAATGGCTCGGGGTTCGGTGCAGCGAGCGCAGCCGCTTCGCGACATCGGGAAAAGCGGAATAGCATAGCGATCCGGCGAACTAATGCCGGGCGAAGAGACAATTCCAGCGAGCTGAAAATCAGCTAATTATTTTTTCGCCTGGTTCCGCGGAAGCGGATCAGGCAGAAACTGGCCTCTGCTAAAAGAAGGTTTTTGGTTGTGCCCGCTATGGATTGGCGATCGCTGCGGATGCTGCCGCGGCAGCGACTGTGGAGACCGGCTGCGCTCCAGCAGTGTAGAAACGAACGAGCTGCGTCGTGACTTCGGGGCCGCCAATGAAGATCGGACCCTCCTGCTTGAGCAGCCGAAACGGCGCGGTCGACTCAAAGTATAGAGTGTCCTTCGGGACTGCCGGCTTGATGATGTGCAGAATGAAGCGCGGCCAGTTCGGCATCATGGTCGCGACATCCACTTGGGCGGTGACCTTGAACGCGGAGAAACTGCCGGCCGGTACCGTTACATTCTCGACGCTTCCCACAGTGACGTCCTGCCCGATATAATTGTAAGGCGTGATTTGCTGATTCAGAGTCCCTTGCGCGCCCTCGCGCGGTAAATTTGGCGAGTCCAGCACGCGCAGAAACGCCATCCAGGGAACCGCATCGGGATACAGGAAGCTCGGGAGCTCCGGCGCTCCAGTCAGCTTGGGCCTCGCGTCGCTACGCCAGAACCTGCTCTGCAACGCGCGTCCCTTGTCGAACAGCGTCCATTGAAACATCGTGCAACCGGCTCGATGAGTCGGTAGCAGCCAGAACTCTATTTCGTACTGACGATCCGGCAGGGTGCTCACCTCGATGTGGATCGTGTCTTCGCCTATGGCCTCGTTCCACGCCTTGACCTGCTTCAATTCCTGTCCGGTTCCGTTCACGCTCTGCGTGGTTTCGTCAACCTCGACACCTGGCGGCGGCGTCATCAGGCCGGGCCCGGATTGCTCGCCGAACCTGGCGCGACCGACCAGGCCACGCGCCATGAGCCACGAATCCATCGCGCCACCTGCGCTCGACTCTGTGCTCGGCGCCACAACCACGTCCGCGTGTCCTACGGAAGGCCATTGGATTAAACCGGTCCCGAACACCGTCAGCGAAGCAATGAGGATCCAGACTCGGATCGATGAAGTGCTTGTACCAAAAATTTGTGGCTCCTAAACCAAGACGACGATACGCGCCGACGCACGGGTTCAAGCATACCGGACCCTGCTCAGGCGCAGACGCTCGGCACGCATACCGCGTGGAAACTGCAACTCTTCCTCGGGCAGAGGTTGTAGATGTAGGCAAACTCTCGGGAGGTGAACTGAGCCTATGCCCTTCCGACGCGCCGAAGCAAACCCTTCTGATTATCGAGCCGGAGCGCGATCGACGCTCAATCCCGAATAGCGGGCCATTGCCAACAGGAAAGAGTCCAGTCGCGTCCTTTGGTGGCAAGCGCAGCAGCGTAGCCGCAGGCGGGGTTCAGATCACGTAGAGACCAACGAAGGGCTTCGTCTGAATCCGGTTTGGTGCTCAACAACGCCGCAGGTTCTCCCGGAATCAGCGACACCTCAAACTGGTCAAGCGGCATCGAGAGTCCCTCACCTCTGGCCTTGATGTAGGCTTCCTTGCGGGTCCAACAGAGAAAGAATGCGTACTTTCGAACGCCGGGCGGAAGCGCACGAAGCGCCACGATCTCACTGTGCGAAAAAAATCGTTCGGCGATTTGCTCCGCCTCCAAATCGCAGCGGATGAATTCGAGATCGACGCCGACCTCGCGGCCACGAGTCACCGCATAAAGGGCCATTCCGTGCGAATGCGAGAGGTTGAAGCGGATCGCGTCCGCTCCAGGTTCCGAGGCCAGAGCGGGTTTTCCATAGGCGCTATAACTAAAGGTGAGGCTTTCAGGTGCTCTGTTCAGGTAGCGGCCGAGGAGCGCCCTGAGTACTCCACGAGCTACGATGAAGCGCTCGCGGTCGCGGCTGAAGTGGAATCGGTCTGCCCGCGATCGTTCATCGGCGTCCAGAGTGTCCCGGAAGCGTTCTACCGGCCAAGAGCTCTGATCTAAACAGGCTCGCCAGACATGCACGGCGCCGCTATCCAAGCTCAGACGCTGGGGCGGAGAGAACCACGGAGAATCTAAAGAAGCGGCCGTCATCTCTCCCCTCTTCATCGTAGTTCCTGCGAAAGAGCCCGAAGAAGCAACGGCTGCGCCGTTTTCAAGAAGAAATGGTCTCCGGGAAACATTCGGATCGAAAAGGAAACGGCAGTCTGCTCGCGCCACGCTTCAAGATCGCTATGACTCACTTTCTGGTCGCTCAAACCACCGAAAGTGGAAATCGGGCAGTTCAGCGGAGGCCCTGACGAATATCGGTAGCTTTCGTACAGCGCGAAATCCGCCCGCAGTGACGGAACCACGATGTCCATCAGCTCCTTGTGATCCAGCAGCTCCCCTGGGGTTCCATTCAACCGACGAAGTTCCGCCGTAAATTCTCTCTCTGGCAAGCTATTGATCGGCAGCCCTCGATGAGGAATCTGGGGCGCCGGTCCTGCCGATACAAACAAGCAGACGGGACGCGTCCGATGCGTTGCCCGGAGTTCACGGGCGAGTTCAAAGCTCACCAGAGATCCAAGGCTATGACCGAAGAATGCGAAGGGCTTGTCGAGAAGCGGAAGCAGCGCTTCGGCCAGCGCCTCAACCAGAAGCGAAAGCTGGCTGAACGGGGGCTCCGTCAATCGAGTTCCGCGCCCCGGGAGCTGAACCGGACATACCTCGACATCGGCGGGCAGGCCATCCGACCAGTTGTGAAACACCGAGGCTGCACCGCCGGCATATGGAAAACAGAAGAGACGCAACCGTACCTGCGCCTTCGGATTGCGCCCCGCAATCCACGAATCCAGCGACGTGGACGACTTCAGACTCAGCGCCACTATCAGGTACCGTTTGCTTTTTTATGATTTCCGTTTAGGTGGGACGTCGAATGCTCGGGTATACTTACGAGTTGCTCCATCTTTTTCCGCAGACTCAGCGGTCTCATATCGGTCCACACTTCATTGATGTGGGCCAGGCATTCCGACTTGGATCCGCTCTTAGCTGCATCGCGCCAGCCGCCGGGATTCGCTCGATCCGCAGGCAAAATCGAGTACTGGTCCTCGTCGTTAACTACGACCTTATATTTTGTGTCTTCGGTATCGTCCATGTTCATTGAGAGTCCTACCTCAATTCATTCGATGGCTCGATTCTGTTGGTTTGACAGTCGAGATCCAGTTGCACTCGGTCTATGCACGCCGCCAGCTTTTCCGCGAGGGTCTCAACGTTCGGTTTGTAAACCATGGTCGCGTGATTGCCTGGAACGATCTGAACGTCGACGCCGCCCGCAGCCCAGTCACTCCATCCAAGGGTCGCGTCGAGGAGATTTCCCGAGAGGTCGTCGCTAGCCTTGAACAGAGTCACCCGACCGGGATAGCGATGCAGTACGTAATTCCGACTAGCTCGAAAATCCGATTTGCAGAGCTCGATCAAGCGATGCGCTTGAGAAGCTTCAATGTCCGCGGGTATCAAGCCGGCTTTCTTCCCTTGCTCCAACACTCGCGCCAGGAGTTCGTCGTGCGGAAGGAGCGCTAGGGACTCGCTGAATTCTTTTGAAAGACCGAAATAGCGGACAACATCGGCCAACAAGATTGCTTCGAAGTCTTCGTCGGCAATATTCTCAGCGGTAGAGGGAATGCGAGCGTCGAGTAAGGCCAATAACGCAACACTCTGGCCCCGCGCATGAAGCTGCTGAGCCATCTCGAAAGCTATCTCGCCACCCATCGACCAGCCACCTAACAGATAGGGACCTTCTGACTGCACCGACTGAATAGCTTCAATGTAGCAGGCGGCCATGTCCTCGATCCGGGCGTGCGGTTCCTGACCTTCTTCGACGCCTCTGGCCTGCAACCCATAGCAAGGTTGATCGCGACCCAGGCATTGCGCCAAACCGATAAACGGAAACACGTGTCCTCCAGCCGGATGCACGAGGAAGAGCGGTCGCTTGCTGCCCGTGGGTTGGATAGGTACCAGCGATGATGGTGTTTCAGAAGAAAAGTTCTGGCGAACGATATCAGCCAGACTCTCGACAGTTGCTCCTCGAAAGAGAGCAGCCAACGGAATTTTCTTACCTAGCCGCCTGTCGATCAGGGCGAACAACCGCACCGCCAGCAGGGAATGTCCTCCGAGCTCAAAGAAATTGTCTGTCACTCCGATCGGTCGAATGTTCAGAACCTCTTCCCAGAGACCGGTTAGTTGGAGTTCCAACTCATCTCGCGGCCCTACAAATGTCCTTTGCATTTCGGGCCGCGCTTGGTCCGGTTTTGGCAGCGCGCCGCGGTCCGCTTTCCCATTCGGCATGGTCGGAAGGGAATCAAGCAGCATGAAGACCGACGGCACCATGTATTCAGGAACCTTGTCCTTCAGAAAACTGCGCAGGTCGCTAGCCGTAGGCGCATGCTCGCGATCGCCGACCACGTAGGCCACCAGGCGTTTCTCTCCTGGGACGCCCTGATGAGTCGACACAACGGCTTGACGCACGGAAGGATGCTGCGCGAGGACCGCCTCGATTTCTCCAAGCTCGATTCTGAAACCGCGAATCTTCACCTGATGATCGGTACGGCCGATATATTCGATGTTACCGTCAGGCAAGTGCCGCGCCAGGTCGCCAGTCTTGTACATTCGCGAGCCTGCCACGTTGCTGAAAGGATCTGGAATAAACTTCTCAGCGGTCAGGTCTGGCCGGTTCAGATATCCTCGCGCCAGGCTCCTGCCCCCGATATGCAACTCGCCCGGAACTCCGATCGGGACTGGATTGCAGTGCCTATCCAGGATGTAGATCTCTCGGTTGGCCAGAGGACGACCTATTGGGACTCGATGCAGTCTCGAAGTCTCTCCAGCTTGCGACGCGGTCTCGAATGCGGTTGCGGTTATGGTCGCTTCGGTAGGTCCATAGGCATTGATTAAACGAACCGATCTTAGCGGGGTTTGCTGCCAGAGATTGAGAACTTCCGGCAACATGGTATCTCCACCGACGAGGAAGAGCCGGTATTGCGTACTCAAGACCTGCTCCGGCTCGGCTGCCCACTCCTGGACGAGTTCCTGCCAATACGCGGTGGGAAGATCCACTACAGTTAATCCGAATTCGGCCGCCTTGCTATGAAATTCTGCCGCTCGCCATACCTCCTTTCCCACCACAACGAGGCGCGCACCGACGATGAGGGTAGGCAGTATCTGTTCCAACGACAGATCGAAACTCATCGACGCGAACTGCAGGACCCGATCGCTAGGCTGTAGTTCGTAGTACCTTTCAGCATCGCGGCAATGTTCCGCTATGGAGCCATGCGAAACCAGAACTCCTTTCGGCTGACCGGTGGATCCCGAGGTGTAGATTATATAAGCGAGGTTCTCAGGCTGGCTCGTGTTGGTCGGGTTTTCCGCACTTTCTAGGGCGATCGCTTCCTTGTCAGAATCCAAACAGATCACGCGCGCGCGATGTTCCGACAATCCTTGAATCAGGCCGTTTTGCGTCACCAGCACCGGGGCCTTCGAATCTTCCAACATGAAGCCGATGCGTTGCTTCGGGTACGCCGGATCCAACGGCAGGTAGACGCCACCCGCCTTCAGGACGCCCAACAAGCTGATCACCACTTCCAGCGATCGCTCGAGGCAAACGCCAACCGGGACTTCCGGTCCCACACCTGATTTCCGCAGGGTGTGAGCAAGTCGATTGGCTCGACAGTTCAGCTCTCGATAGGTTAGCTGCTGATCTCCGAACACAAGTGCGATCGCATCGGGGGTTCGCTCCACTTGAGCTTCAAAAAGCTGATGGATTCCTAGATCTTCAGTATAGCTGCTATGGGTGTCATTCGAGCCCAATAGCACTTGTTGACGCTGGGTATCGGTTAAGGGAGACAACTCGGAAAGGTGTCGGTCGGGATCTTTAATTATAGCCTCGATCAAGGTTTGGAAGTGAGCCAACATGCGAGTTATCGTGTCGGCGTCAAACAGGTCGGTGTTGTAGGCCGCGGTTGCGAGCAGGCCCTGCTCGGTATCGACCATATGAAGCGTCAAATCGAAGTGAGTGGTGCCACCGTCCGCTATCACAGGATTCAAGCTCAGGCCCGGTAGTTCCAGCGCATGCAATGGCGCATTCTGAAGAACGAACATCACCTGGAATAGCGGATTGCGGGAGAGATCGCGCTCGATGTGCAATTCCTCGACTAGCCTCTCGAACGGCAGATCCTGATGGGCGTATGCGTCCACACAGACCCTTCGCACACGCCGCACGACCTCTCGAAAAGTGGGGTCGCCGGAAAGGTCGGTGCGCAACACGAGCGCGTTGACGAAAAATCCGATGAGTCCTTCGATCTCGATTCGGTTGCGGTTGGCGACTGGGGTGCCTACGAGCAGATCGTCCTGCCTGGTGTAGCAGTTCAGCAGGACTTTGAAGGCCGCCAACAGCGTCATGAAGAGCGTCGCCGCTTCTTCCCGGCTAAGTGCTTTCAGCGCACTGCCGACGGCCTTGGGCAACAGCAATGACTGGTGACCACCACGAAAAGTCTGCACCGCCGGCCTGGGATGGTCCTCGGGCAGTTCCAACAACGGCGGGCTGCCGTCGAGCTGCTTCTTCCAATAGTCGAGTTGCCGCTGAAGCACCGGGCCTTGCAGCCACTCTCTTTGCCAGTGAGCAAAATCCGCGTATTGAATGGGCAGCTCAGGGAGCGGTGAAGGGCTTCCAGAGCAATACGCCTGGTACAGAGCCGCCATCTCGCGAATCAGTATTCCGGCAGACCAGCCATCGGACACGATGTGATGCATGGTGAGAAGGCCGACCTGCTCGTCTTCGGCAAGGTTCAATACACTCGCCCGCAGGAGCGGACCTTTAGCCAGGTCGAACGGGCGCCGAGCCTCTTGAACGACCAGTCTCTGTACTTCGGCCTCTCGCTGAACCTCGGGCAGCGCCCGCAGATCCACGACTGGCAACGCAATCGTGAGTTTCGACGCGATGACCTGAGCTGGTTGCCCATCGACCCTCGAGAATGTCGTTCGCAGAGCCTCGTGGCGCCGCACGATTTCGTTGAGACTCTGTTCGAGGGCAGCCAGGTTGAGCGATCCTTTGAGGCGAACCGCTACCGGGAAATTGTACACCGAGTTTCCCGGATCAAGTTGATCGATAAACCAGAGCCGTTGTTGCGCAAACGAAAGCGGTAGGTCTTTATCTCGAGGAACAGGTTGTATAGGTGATAGTTGAAGGTCCTGATCGTCGTGGCGTGATAGCTCGAGGCCCTCCGCGAGACCAGCCACCGTCGGAGTTTCGAACAGGCGGCGCAGCGGCATCTCCACCTGAAAGGTTTCCCGGATTCGAGACACGACTTGAGTAGCGTGCAGCGAGTGGCCTCCCAAGTCGAAGAAGTCATCGTAGATGCCCACGCGCTCGACGCCGAGGACTTGCGCCCAAATATCCACGAGCAGCTCTTCCGTGGGAGTACGGGACTCCACGATTGCTTTGTCCAACTCGGGCCGTGTCTCGCCGGGCGAGGGCAATGCTCGTCGATCCACCTTTCCATTGGAAGTCAGCGGAAAGCTATCGAGCATCACGAAACCGGCGGGCACCATGTGCTCAGGCAGCTTGCTCTTCAAATAGGTGCGCAGCTCGATGCCCGTGAGAGCGCATTGCGGCCGGGCGACCACGTAAGAGATCAGTCGCTTTTCTCCCCGCGCGCCTTCATGAACTGTGACAACTGTCTGAGCCACAGACGGGTTCTGCGCGAGGGCTGCCTCGATCTCTCCGAGTTCAATCCTGAAGCCACGGATCTTGACCTGATGATCTCCGCGACCGAGATATTGGATATTTCCGTCAGGCAGATAGCGCGCGAGATCGCCAGTCTTGTACAGGCGCTTACCGGGCTCGTTGCTGAAAGGATCCGGGATATACTTTTCGGCGGTCAAACCCGGAAGGTTTACATAGCCGCGCGCCAGACTCACACCGCCGATATACAGCTCTCCAGCAACCCCAATAGGCACGGGGCGAAGACTAGCGTCCAGAATATACATGCGCGCGTTCGGTATCGGCCTTCCTATAGGGACTGTCGAGTCACCACAGCTTCCGTCACATAGCCAGTATGCTGAGTCGATGATCGTTTCAGTGGGCCCATAGACATTGTACAACCTGGCCCTGGAACGCCTACCGAACTCCGCGACTACATCGGGAGTCAGCGCTTCGCCGCCGCACATCACCACGCGCAACGCGACCGCGTCCGCGAAAGCGGGTTCCGTTACCAAAAGGCGCAGAAAAGATGGAACGCAATGAAGAATGGAAACACCGTCATCGCGAATCTTTTCTGCTATATAGCGGCAATCACGGTGAGCATTCGGCTCTGCAATTATAAGGCGCGCACCTGCCAACAGTGTCGGAAAGATCTCACGTCCCGCAGCATCGAATGTGATCGGTGTCTTAAGAAGAGTGCTGTCGTATTCGGTGATCGCCAGCGTTTGCGATAGCCACTGAATGGTATTGCTAAGACCGCGATGCTCGACCATCACGCCCTTGGGCTGCCCGGTCGAGCCGGAGGTGTAAATCACGTAGGCCAGGTTGCCGGCCGCGGTCAGGACGGGTGGATTGTCACAACTCTCGCCGCCGATTGATTCCCAATCGGCATCGAGACATACCAGGCGTACTCCTCGCCCAGGCATGCGCTCGCGCAACGGCTCCATCGTCAACAGCACTCGCGAGCGCGCATCTTCAAGTATGAAAGCGAGGCGTTCCTTTGGGTAGGCGGGATCTATCGGCACATAAGCGGCGCCCGCCTTCAGGATGCCAAGCAGCGCGACGACCATCTCGAGACACCGCTCCATGCAAATCGCCACCGGCATTTCCGGCCCCAGACCCTTTGCACGCAGGTAGTGTGCGACTTGATTTGCGCGGGCGTTGAGCTGCGCATAAGTGAGATGCTGATCTTCGAAGGTGAGCGCAATCCGGTCTGGCGTACGCTCCACCTGCTCTTCGAACAAGCGCTGGATGCAAACGTCATCGGGATAGGGAGTCGCGGCCTCGTTGAAGTCGACTTGCAAGCGCTCTTCACCATCTATAGCGGCGAGCGCTTCTGCCAAGGCGCTCAACCCCACGTCCGGTTGTTCGACTACATGCTCAAGAAGAGTTTCAAAGTACCTTCCGAATCGAACGACGGTGGAGGGATCGAATAGTTCGGCGTTGTATCTCATTGAAATCGAGAGCGACTGGGTCGATTCGACGACCAGCAACACCAGGTCCAGCGATGCGGACCGATGTTCCAGCGGAAATGACTCGAGAACAAGGCCACCGGAGTTCATCGTGGGCCCTGCTTCCCCGTGTACGAATGTGGGCGCGCCTTGCTCCGCAAGCCCATGGGGCTTATCCAGCACGAACATCACCTGGCAGATAGGCGGACGGCTGAGGTCGCGGGCGGGCTTCAGTCGTTCGACCAGCAGCAAAGTGGGATAGTCCTGATGCTCGAGCGCGGCCAGCACCGTCTGACGCATATGGCCTACGAACTCCTGGAAAGTCGGATTCCCGGAGAGATTTACCCGCAAGAAAACTGGATTAGTGAAAAGCCCGACGATCTCTTCGAACTCGGCGCGGCTCCTGCCAACTACCGGCGAGCCTACTACCAGGTCGTCCTGTCCCGACAGGTAATGAAGCATCGCCTGGAACGCCGCGAGCATGACTACATAGAGCGTCGCACCTTGGGCCTTCGCGAGCGCCTTCAGCCGCCCGCTCAATTCGTCGTTCAGAACAAAATCATGCGACCCGCCGCGATGGGTCTGTATCGGCTGACGCGGACGATCCGTTGGCAGTTCCAATACCGGCAACTGCCCGGCGAGCTGCTTCTGCCAGTGGGCCCACAGGCGCTCACCTTCCGCGCCTGCCAGCATCTCGGATTGCCAGCGAACGTAGTCGCCGTATTGCAAGTCGAGCGGCGGTAACGTCGCCCGCTTACCCGCCACTTCCGCCGGGTAAAGTGTGCCGAGCTCATTTAGAACTATTGAGAGCGACCAGAAATCGATCACGATGTGATGCACGACGAGCAAGAGGTAGTGTTCATCCGCGGAGCGCTTGAAGACACTCACACGAAGCAAGGGACCCTGCTCGAGATCAAAGGGACGATGAGCCTCGTCGGCCAACCGAGGCTCCATCTCGTCGAGCGACCATGCCGAAGCATCCAACTCCTCGAAGTGGACCTTGGCACCTTGATGTATCTGCTGCGCCGGTTTCCCCGAGCGCACAGAGAAGGTGGTTCTCAGACAAGGATGGCGATCAACTAGCGCCTGAAACGATCGCCGCAAAGCCGGGACGTTCAGCTCGGAGGTGATTCGCGCTGCGAAGCTGACGTTGTAGACCATACTCTCAGGCGCCAACTGAGAGAGAAACCATATCCCCTGCTGATTGTAGGACAGCGGATAGAAGGCCTCCGGCCCACTTAGTTTCTTGCGAAGAAGATCGGCGAGCAGCGCACGTCTTTCCGCGGCTGAAAGATCGGCAATTTGCTTGGATACATCAGGCACTAGGTAACCGCGTCTTTGGTCAGCATATCGGCGAGCATCGAATTGACTTGCTCCTCCGAAAGCGCATCGATGTTGGCCAACAGATTTTCATCGACAGCACTGCCTGCTCGCGTGCGGGCCTCCGGACGAATCTCTGATGGGTTGTCGGCTTCCGCCGTCAGTTGATCGAGGAGTTGCGTTGCAGCTTGCGCGACACTGAAGCCCTGGAGAAATTTCACCATCGGCACGTTGACGCCCAGATCCGCCGAGATGCGGTTCTTCAGCTCGACCGCCATCAGCGAATCAAGTCCCAGGTTGGTCAGGGGTTGCTGAATATCCAGTTGCGAAGGCGAGAGCCCGAGCACGCGAGCCACTTGCTCGCTCACATAGGACTGCAGCAACTGAGCCCTCTCCGCGGGAGCGGCATTGAGGATCCCGCTGCGCTTCTCACCGGAATGCACCGTCTGCGAAGGGCCAGCGGCTTGTTCATTGGCAAGGTCGGAAAGCAGCGGTGGCTCCGTGCCGGCTGGATAGAACTCGTGATACTGACGCCAGTTCACTGGAAGCGCTACAACCTGGGTGGCGTCCTCGCGCAACAGCCGGTCCATCACCTCGAGCGCTCGCTTGGGCGGCATGCTGCTGATTCCGAGCAGCGCCAGGCGCCTGGTCAGGCTCCTGCCCCCTTCCGTCTCCGCGAATCCCAACTCGGCCCATGCTCCCCAGTTGATGCTCAGGGCTGGAAAGCCCTGCGCTCTTCGATGATGCGCGAGCGCGTCGAGAAAGGCGTTCGCGGCGGCATAGTTGCCCTGCCCGGGCTGGCCAATCAGAGAACCCGCAGAAGAGAAGACGACGAAAAAATCCAACGGTGCGTCTCGAAGCAGACGATGAAGCATCCAGCCGCCGACCATCTTAGGCCGCAAAACCGTATTCATCGCGGCCGCATCGAGTTGTAACAGTAATCCGTCGTGTAGCACCCCGGCCGCGTGCACGACTCCACGAATCGGGGGCCAACCTTCAGCCTGAAACTGCTCGACGAAAGCGCGCATCTGCTTTTCGTCCGCCACGTCGGCGGACACCAGATGCACGCTGGCGCCGGACTCTTCGAGTTCCCGAATCGCGGCAATTTGTCGAGCCAGGTGACTGTCGATATCCAGCGAGCTCCAGCTCGAGCGTGGCGGAAGTTTCGTGCGTGCCAAAAGGATCAGTCGGCGAGCACCTTGCCCTACCATCCAGCGCGCGACCTTCAGGCCAAGATCGCCGAGCCCTCCGGTTATCAGGTAGCTGCCGTCCGTGCGCCATCGCAGCGGGGTTTCGCGGATGCTGATTTGGCGCCTTCGAGCCAATCGTGCCACCAGCCGTAGCCCGCTCCGGAATGCAAGCTGATTTTCGCCGTCGGGGGCGGAGATTTCCTCCCACAACCGATGGGCTGCGCCATCGCCCGTAGAGGAATTGGCTTCCAGGTCGATCAACCCGCCCCAAAATGACGGATGCTCCTGAGCGATGACTCGGCCCAGCCCCCACAGAGGCGCTTGAACCACATCGACCGGTAGACAAACCTCGCCGGCTGCCTGCGCTCCTCGAGTGACCAGCCATAGACGAGGCGGCTCGCGCCATTGCACGCGCGCCATCTCCTGCACGACCTGTAGAGCATTGACGCAACCGAAACTTTGCACCGATTCCATCGCGGCGGCTGTTGTGTCTTGGGGAAGGGACGCATCGAGACTCCACAGATGTACGATTCCACGGCATACCGGTTGATCGGGATTCGTCGCGCTGTCGAAAAGCCGCCTGATGTCTTCAGGTTGGTCAGGGCGAACGCGGATGTGACTGCTGTCGGTGCGCTCGTAGGCCTTACCGTGCGAAACGAGGATACACTTTTCTCCATGCTCTTCCAGGATTTGCTGCAATGACGTTCCGACGCCGCTGCTATCGGCGAAAATAAGCCAACTACCCGGATTCGATGGAGTGGCTTGCTCTCCTGCGACGCGTGCTTTGGGCTGCCACTTTAGCTCGTAGAGCCAGTCATCGAGGTTTTCTTTGAGACCTTCGCCTAGCGATTCGAAGTGTACGCCCAGCATCTCGACGACTACCCGTCCGGCTTCGTCGAGTAGCCTTAGTTCTCCGACGGTCCCAGTCGCGTCCTCGTCGAGCACGCGCGCGCGACACCATAGATGTTCGCCGGGACGGCTAAGGACGCGAATCTGGCCGATGCGAGTCGGTATATAGATGCCTTGTTTGCCGATTCTCTTTGCTTCACTAGCTACTGCTGCTCCAAGGACCTGCAAGCAACCATCCAGGACTGCTGGATGAAGCTGATAGTTATTGAAGTCGCCATCTTGATCGCGCGAAATTCGCAACTCACCCAGGACGTTCTTGTTGTCCAGCCACAACTGAGTGACGCTCTGGAAAAAAGGCCCGTACTGAATCGCGTTTTCGCCGAGTTGTCGATAATAGTCTTGTCCCGAGACTTTCTCTGAGCTTCGAAGCTGGAGGTCGGCGAGCGATTCTTCTTCCGCGAGAGCGACGGGAACAGATTCCTGTTGGACAGAGACTTTGCCCGACGCATGTAGAGTCCATGACTTGGCGGATAGTCCGGCTTCGGCGCGAGAGCTGTAGATTTGGAACGACGCCGCTCCGTCCGCGCCGGGCGCGACGATCAGTTGAAGCGCGGTGCTTGCGCCGTCGGGCAGGAACAGAGCTCGGTGAAATTCGACGTCTGTCAGCGCGATCGATTGCGAGCCGAGCGCCTCCTGCGCGGCGGCTGACGCCATCTCGACATAAACAGATGCGGGCAAGGCTGCGACACCTGCGATTTTGTGGTCGTCGAGATAGGGGAGGGACTCCTTATCCAACCGGATTTCCCAATAGTCGGCTCCGCCCGACTCGGCCGATTTGAAATGCCGGCCCAGTAGAGAATTTCTTGTGGCCGTTTGAATCGGCTCGTCGCGATCCGCTCCGGGCTCCAACCAGCAGCGTTGTCGTTGCCATGGATACGAGGGCAGCCGGACTCGCTCACCTCGCTCAGGGTAAATGCGGCTCCAGTCCACTGTGTACCCCGAGCTATAGAGGAGACCCAGCGAGCGGAGCATGGCGGTATGCTCGTCTTCCTCCCGCCGAATGGAGGCGAGCACTGTGCCTTCCTTGCCCGAGTGATGAAGGCCCTGCTGAATCCCGCTCAGCAGAATGGGATGCGCGCTGATCTCCAGGAAGGTGTCGTAGCCGTCTTCGAGCAGGCGTTGAACCGACGCTGAAAAAAGCACCGGCTCCCTTAGATTGCGCGTCCAGTAGAGCGCGTCGAACTCCGAGCCGTCGGCGACAGAGTTCAGCACCGTCGAGTAAATCGGCACCGATGCGAGATGCGGTTGCACCTCTTCGAGCGCCTGCAACAGTTCGGGGCGCAGCGGATCCATCTGCGGACTGTGCGAGGCAAAGTCCACTTTCACCATCCGGCAGAAGATGTCGCGACTCTGAAGCTGTGCGAGTATCTCTGCGAGGGCCGCGGGATCGCCCGACAGTACGGTCGAGGCAGGACTGGTGCTGACCGCGATGGAAACGCGATCTTCGTAGCCGACGATCGCGCGGCGGGCGTCTTCGATCGAAAGCTCGACCGACGCCATCGCGCCTTGCCCGACCGTGCGCTTGACCAGGTGGCTGCGCTTGCAGATGATCAGCGCCGCATCTTCGAGGCTGAGCGCCCCTGCTACGTACGCGGCGGCGACTTCACCCATGCTGTGGCCCACGACCGCGTCGGGTTCAACACCCCAGGAGCGCCACAGGGCGGCGAGCGCGACCTGAACTGCGAACAGCGCAGGCTGGATTACGTCTACATCGTTCAACCGCGATTCGGCTGAATCGGTGGCGGCGAGCTCGGCGATCAAAGACCAGTCGGTGTGCGGGCGCATCGCCAGCGCGCAGCGCTCGATGACCTCGCGAAAGACGGGTTCATGGAGCAGAAGCGTCCGTCCCATGCCGAACCATTGCGAGCCTTGTCCAGAAAAAACAAAAACGAGTTTGCTGCGAATGGCGAGAGCTTTGTGACCGGACGAGAGACCGGCCCGAGTCTCATTCTTCAGGAAAGCCGCCAGACCTTCGACAAGTTGATCCGATGAATTGCCGGTCACGGCCAGGCGATAGTCGTTATGACTGCGGCGCGCGCTCGCGCTGTAACAAATGTCGTGCAGCGACAATTCGGAGGTCGCCAGAAATTGCTCATAGGTTCGCGCGACGGCTTGTAGAGCCTCAGAGCTGCGCGCCGAGAGTGGCAGCAGGTAGCAGGACGCGACAGCGGAGGCTTTGCGATGCTCGGTTGGCGACGAGGTGCCTGCTTGCAGAACCACGTGAGCATTGGTGCCGCCGAAACCGAACGAACTGACGCCAGCCAGCGGTGGACCGCTCTCGGACGACCACGGGCCCGGCTTCGTCTGCACGCGAATCGGGAGTTCGTCGAAAGGTATATGAGGATTGGGCTCCTGGAAGTGCAGGCTGGCCGGAATTTCCGCGTGCTTGAGCGCGAGCGCTACCTTTATCAGGCCCGCGACACCGGCAGCCGCTTCGCAATGCCCGATATTCGTTTTTACCGAACCGATCGCGCACAGATTTCCCGGCTTGCGACCGTCGGCCAGCACCCGGCCCAGCGCTTTTGCCTCGATCGGGTCGCCGAGCAGAGTGCCGGTGCCGTGCGCTTCGACGTATTGTACGTCGCCGGGCGAGACGCCCGCTTTTCGATACGCTTCGCGCAAGACGGCTTCCTGCGCGAGCGGATTCGGCGCCATCAGGCCGTTGCTGCGGCCGTCCTGATTCACCGCGCTGCCCCGGATGACGGCGTAGATTGAATCGCCGTCGGCCAGCGCGCGGCTTAGCGGCTTCAGCACGACGAGTCCGGCGCCCTCGCTGCGAACGTAGCCGTCGGCGCCGGCGTCGAAAGTCTTGCAGCGCCCGTCAGGCGCCATCACGCCGGCCTTGGTGAAGTTCATCGTGATGGCGGGCGACAGGATCAGGTTGACGCCGCCGGCCAGCGCGAGGGTGGACTCTCCGTTGCGGAGACTGGTGCAGGCCAGGTGGACGGCGACCAGCGACGACGAACAGGCGGTGTCGATCGCGATGCTCGGTCCGCGAAAGTCGAACAGGTACGAGATGCGGTTGGCGGCGATGCTGAGCGCGTTGCCGGTGCCGGCGTAGGCGTCGATCCGGCTCAGATCGCTGAACTGAATACGGCCGTAATCGTTGTTCGAGATACCCACGAACACGCCGGTCTGGGTGCCGGCAAGCTTTTCGGACACCTGCCCCGCATCTTCGAGGGCTTCCCAGGTTACCTCGAGCAGCAGGCGTTGCTGCGGATCCATCCGCGCGGCCTCGCGCGGCGAGATGCCAAAGAACTGGGGATCGAAGCCGTCCACCTGCTCGACAAAGCCGCCCCATCGCGTGTTTATCTTGCCGGGGATGGTTCGATCCGGATCGTAAACCCGGCTTAGATCGAAGCGGTCCGCCGGGACTTCGGTGATTGCGTCGCGTCCGTCTCGGATCGATTGCCAGAACTCATCGGGACCGCTGCTGCCAGGAAAGCGGCTGCCGATTCCGATGATCGCGATCGGCTCCGAGGCCATCTCGCTTCGAGCGTCCGGTGCCGGCGACGATTCGTTTTCGTTGGTCGAGCCGCCCAGATGCCGCGCGAGCGTTTCGATAGTTGGAAACTCGTAAGCCAAGTCGGCGGGAACTTTTTGTCCGAGCCAGTCGCCGAGTTCGCCGGAAAGGCTGACGGCTTCCGTCGAACCCATCCCGTAGCTGGCGAACGGCTCGCGGATATCGATTTCCTCGGGAGCGACGCCAAGCAGGTCGGAGAGCTTGCCGACCAGCCATTTTTCGATGACGTCGGCGCTGTGCGTGTCGGCGCCAGGACTTGCCGGCACGATCGACGCGTTCGCTAGTTCGCCATTGATGAGGTTCCCGGCCATCGATTGTACCTCAGAGGCTGGCGAGCGTCCCGTCAAGAAAACCGGCCTGGCATGCGCGGCGTTCGAGCTTGCCGCTGGAAGTCTTTGGAATGCTGCCCGCGCGCAGCAGCAGCACGGCGTGCACTCTCACGTCGTGTTCTTCGGCGACGGCGCGACGAATGGCGCGCACTAAAGCGTCGACGTCGAGCGGGAGGCGTCCGTTGTGATGCGGATGCGAAGTGCCGTTGCCGTTGCCATTACTGTGGCCGTTGCCGTTGCCGTTGCCATTACTGTGGCCGTTGCCGTTGCCGTTGCCGTTACTGTGGCCGTTGCCATTGCCGTTGCCGTTCCCATTGCCGTTGGCCGAGTGCCGATTCGCGGCGTAACGAGGTTCCACTTCGGCGGCGACGATCAGGCGCTCTTCGTCCGCGACCTCGACCGAGAAGGCAGCGCAACAAGCCGGCCGCACGGCGGGATGACTCTGCTGCACGGTCAGTTCAATTTCCTGCGGATAAAGATTGCGGCCACCGATGATGATCAGATCTTTCAGGCGGCCGGTGACGAACAACTCTCCATCGCCGAGGAATCCGAGATCTCCGGTGCGGAGAAACGGTCCTTCGCCGGTTTGCGCGAGGTAGGCGTGGAAGGTGAGCTTGGTTTCTTCGGGCCGGTTCCAGTAGCCATGGGCCACGCTTGGGGCCGACACCCAGATTTCGCCGACTTCATCGGAGGCGCAAGCGGTCAACGACTCAGGATTAACAATAACGATCCTGGTGTCCGCCACCGCGTGACCGCTCCCGACCAGCGTGCGGACGTTGACGCGCTGGCCGGAGGTCTGGACGATGCCGTTGTGGTTGCGTTCGAGCTCAGACACCTGGGTGGTGCGCAGGATAGGATCATCTTTCACAAGGCCGCCCGAAACGATCAGCGTGGCTTCGGCGAGCCCGTAACATGGATAGAAAAAGCTCGGACGGAAGCCGTTGGGCGCAAAGGTTTCGGCAAAGCGCTTGAGGGTGTCCGCGCGGACCGGCTCGGCGCCGTTGTAGGCCAGTCTCCAACTGCTGAGGTCAAGCCCGAGCCGCTGTTCCGCAGTAATCTTGCGGGCGCACAATTCAAAAGCGAAATTGGGGCCTCCGCTGATGGTGGCCTTGTACTTCGAAACCGCCTGAAGCCATCGCACGGGCCGCTGAAGGAAGGATTGCGGAGGCATCAGGACGCATTCGCGTCCTCCATACATAGGCTGGATAATTCCATTGGTGAGTCCCATGTCATGGAAGACCGGCAGCCATGTGACCGATATGTCGTCCGAGGTAATCTCAAACGCGCGATCGATATGGGCGGAGTTCTCGAGCAGGTTGCCGTGACTGACCACGACGCCGCGCGGTATGGCGGTCGAGCCCGATGTGTACTGAATCAGAGCGAGAGTCTCGGTGGTCGCGGCAGGATCGCGCCATTCGTCGGCACTGCCTACTACCTTGTCGGTGGCAATCCATCGCAGAGTTCGCAGGCCGGGCGCTTGCGTGAACAGACCTTCAACCTTGGCGAGGATCGACGAAGTGGTCAGTACTACAGTCGGTTGAGCGTCGTTCGCGATTGAGCGAAACCTCGAGAGCGCGCGCTGCGGCTGGGCAGTGTTGGGAGGAGGCAGAGGAACGGCGGTAACGCCGGCGTATAAGCATCCGAAAAAGGCGGCGATGAACTCGAGGCCGGCCGGATACAATAGCAGTGCGCGCTCGCCGCTTGCATTGTAGCTCTGGAGCAGCGCAGCGATAGTCCGTGCCTGCGAGTCCAGCGTGCGGTAGGTGAGATGCGCGCCTTCGGTCTCGCCGTCGATCAGGTACGTGTAGATTCGATGCTCCGGCTGCTCGAATGCGCGCCATCGAAGGAGTTCGACGAGGCTGGAGACTTTTGCGCGAGTTCGATTCACCGTTGCTTATCCTTGCGTTACCAAATGGACACCACGAATATTTTCGTGGATTACCCGACCGTGAGTCCCAGCTGTCGCGATTACGATGACTCGATTACCCGATTACGCCTGCGACAGATGAGGCGGTATCATGAGAGCCTCTACGGGCCTTCGTCTCTAAACGGTTAGGGTTGGTCGGGTGGAAAGTGGTCGAAGGCGGGAGAAAGGCCCACAGTCAGACCGGATCAAAGTCGGGACCCGATTCCATATGTCGGTCCTGACCATTTAAGTGTGGGCGCGCCTACAGATGAGGTCAAGACAATGTCCCGGATCGCGCTAGATTTACGTTCCGCAGAGCACAATCAGTAAGATTGAGCGCGGCGGCATTCTTATTTTTCCACCTCGCCCGTGAGTGATTTTCGTCGCGCTGCTGTAGAGTGATGGTGAACGTCAATGACTATCGCTCTCAAAGCCGCACGAATCTTCGATGGCAAATCGGATCGGATTGAAACTGGCGGCATGGTCCTGGTCGAGGGAGAAGAGATCGCCGCATGCGGACCCGACCTGCGAATCCCGGCCGGCGCGGAGCGGATCGATCTCGGCGACGTCACACTGTGCCCCGGCTTCATCGACGCGCACACGCATCTGACAGTCGGAGTGAAATCCTACAACGAGTTTTTCATCGATCGCTTCCGGCTTCACGTCGCGGAGCGAGCTTACCAGGCCGCGGTCCAGGCCCGCGTCACGCTGGAGGGCGGCTTCACGACGGTGCGCGATGTGGGATGCATGTATCCGGACAGCTTTATCGACGTGAGCCTGCGCAATGCGATCGCCAAGGGAATGCTGCCGGGTCCGAGGATGCTGGTGGCGATCAATTTGATTGGCGCGACCGGCGGCCATTCGGATCGCAATGCGGGCCTGCACTTCCGCGCCACTGGCAGAGAGTCCGACTACACGGACGGCATCGCGGACAGCCCCGCCGATCTTCGCAAGGCGGTCCGCTTCAATGTGAAGTACGGCGCCGACGTCATCAAGTTCTGCGCGTCGGGGGGAGTGATGTCACTGGCCGACGAGGTCGACACGCCGCAGCTGACGCTCGACGAAATGACCGCGGTGGTGGACGAGGCGCATCGCCTACGCAAACGGGTCGCGGTGCATTGTCATGGCGATTCGGCGGCTCGCGATGCAATCCGAGGCGGGGGTCGATTCGATCGAGCACGGGACTTTTCTGCGCGACGAAACGCTCGAAGCGATGAAAGCGAGCGGGGTTTACCTGGTGCCCACGCTGCTCGTCCAGCATCAACTCGGGCGCGGATTGGACAAGCTGCCGCCAGAGCTGGCGGTCAAGGCTCGCCAGGCGGTCGACGCGGCGCCGGGGATGGTCAAGCGGGCGCTCGCGATTGGAGTGAAGATCGCGCTTGGCACCGATTCCGGCGTCTGCCGCCATGGAATAAACGCCCGTGAGATGGGCCTGCTGGTGAAGGCTGGCATGAGCCCGATTGCCGCGCTCAAGAGTGCGACCTCGGTGAATGCGGAACTGCTCGGGCTCGGCGACAAAATCGGGACGTTGGAGGCAGGTAAACGCGCCGACGTCATCGCGGTGCCGGGCAATCCCGCGGAAGATGTCGGGGTCGTCGAAAGAGTGATGTTCGTAATGAAGGACGGGAAGGTCGTCAGGAACGGCGAGCGCTGAAGTAGATCAAAATGCGGGTTGATATCGGCGGTTGCAGGCTGTTCTTCGATGTCGAAGGGGCCAAGCTGCGGCCCGACGGCCCGTGGATGCGCGAGGTGCCGACGGTGCTGCTGTTGCACGGCGGTCCGGGCGCGGATCATTCGATCTTCAAGCCGGCGTACTCGCAGCTCGCGGACATTGTGCAAGTCGTTTATTTCGATCATCGCGGCGATGGCCGCAGCGATGGGCGCGACGACTCCGAGCGCTGGCGGCTCGCGCAGTGGGGCGACGACGTGAAGGCACTGTGCGACGCGCTCGAGATTGAGCGCCCAATCGTCATGGGGGTGTCGTTCGGCGGCTACGTCGCGATGTCGTATGCACTGCGCCATCCCGATCATCCGGCAAAGCTGATTCTTTGCAGCACGTCGGCGTCACCCAGCAAGACGGATATACAGATCAAAATCTTCGAAAGGCTCGGTGGAGCGGAGGCCGGTGCGGCAGCGAGAGCGTTTCTCGAGAATCCCACGCGGGATGCAACGCGCGCGTTCCGGCACTTATGCGGCCCGCTCTATCGCCGCAGTCCTCACGATCCGGACGTCGATGGGCGCACGATATGGAATCCGCGACTGATGGCTGAGTTTCGCCGTGGCGAGAGAGAGACGATGAACTTCCTGCCGGAACTCAAGCGTATCAAGTGTCCGACGCTGGTGATGGTAGGCGAGGACGACCCAATGACGCCGGTGCCGTGCTCCGAAGAAATCGTCGCGGCGCTGCCACCCGATCTTGTCCGCTTCGAACGATTCGCTGGCGCGGGCCACGGTATCGTCGCCGATCAGCCGGACCGATTTTTCGAAGTGCTCCGCGCGTTCATCGACGCGTGAGCAAACACAACTCTCAGAGCGCGCCGAGAATCCCGTCGGGAACTCGGTCCCAGGCGCGACGCTCCTCTTCAAACGGCGCATCGGCGGCGCCGCTGGCCTCGCCGAGAAGCATCGTTGCGCGTCGCGCCTCGGTGTAGCCGGGCCAGGCGCCCAGACTCGCGCAACTGGGATCGCCGTCGCGCGCGAACGCGAGCCAGGCGTCCTGCATCTCGGTTGCCAGCTTTTCAGCCGCAGCACCCTCGCCCGCAAAGCGACGCATCCCCGCCAGATGGTTAGTGCCAAAGACGAAGCCGAGCTCCAGGGCGTGACATGCCCCCAGCGCGCCACGCATCGCGGGCGAGCGCCAGGTGAAAAGATAGTTGTAGACGCGGCGTTCGCTCCGTCCGTGGATTTCCGCGAGACGCACGCCCGGTATGCGGAAGACGCGGTCGGTCTCGATCGCCGAAAATAACTCTGGCGGCGTAGTCGACGCGCCAGCGGACGCTCGCGCGCGCTCATAAGTTGCGATGACGGAGCCGGCGAAGTCCGCGGTCAGCCGCTTGCTCATCCGCGCGAGCAAGCCGGCCTTGTCTAGTTTCTGGGCCGACGGATCCATCGCGGAGAACAATTTCCATTCCTCGAGATTGGACCCAACCATCACTGCGACGCCCGCCGCCGAGCCTTGGGCCACCATCTCGATCAACTCGCGCGGCATAACGGTGCCGTCGACCACTGGCTGGTATGCCATCCCCAGCTCGCGATCGGGAGTTTTGCCGTCCGCGCCGAACACTCCGGTGAGCAACTGAGCAACCGGCAGCGCGCGTATCGCTTCAGCGTCGTCAGGAGAGACGCCCAACTTCGACAGCACTCTCTCGGCCGTCCTGTTCGCTCGCGCTGTTGACGATATGGTGTCGCAAGATCCGCTCTGAGGGATCGCTTTGTGAAACAGGCCCCGCGCCGACGGCATCGCCAGCAGCGCTCCTACGCTCATTCCACCCGCCGACTCGCCGAAGATCGTGACGTTGTTCGGGTCGCCGCCGAATTCGGCGATATTGTCGCGGACCCATTGCAGCGCGGCGAGCTGATCGAGCGAGTCCCTCGTTGCCGCTCGACGGGATTCGTCCGTGAGTGACATCGTTCAGACGCAGAAACCCGAGTGGCCCGAGGCGATAGTTGATCGGTGACCATGACCACGTTGCCGCGTTTGGCGAGAACCGCTCCGTTGTAAATCTCCTGCGAGCCGGCGCCGATCGTAAATCCGCCGCCATGAATCCAGACCATCACCGGTCGCCGCGCGCCATCGAGTTCCGGCGTCCACAAATTGAGATTGAGGCAGTCCTCCGACTGCGCCTGCTCGATCTTCATCGCCGCGAGCGCCTGGTTGGTGACCGAGTTTTGAGGAGCAACCGCGCCAAACCGGCGAGCATCGCGAACTCCTGTCCATGGCGCCGGTTTCTCAGGAGCGAGCCATCGCAGAGGGCCGACGGGCGCGGCCGCGAATGGCACGCCCTTGAAGACGAACAGCCCGTCCTGTTCATCACCTTCGAGTCTTCCGCAGCGAGTCGATACGATCGCGCCCATCAGTTATGTCCTCGAACGTCCCTGGGATTAATTCGCCTTCATGATCGCTCAATCACGAGGTCAACGTCCACGCGGGTCGCCCATTTTGACTACGATGTCCGGCGTCCATTGCGGTGTACCATGGCGCGCTTGCGTGGGCGCTGTAAACGCTCGGTCCGTGAGCAACTATCGCCCTCGTGTGCACGGCGTGCGCCGACTGGAACGCCAGCGACACGCCCACGATCAATCCGGCTAGTATTGTCAGCCTCATATTTTATTTCCTGCTAGCTCTGAGGAACCGAAGGGTCCACTTGCAGTTCGTTGGCCACACTTCGCACGCCGCTCGAATCCTGAAGATAGCCGCGGTGCGAAGGACTCGGGAACGGAGGGGGTGGGATTCGAACCCACGAGGGACTTTCATCCCTGCCGGTTTTCAAGACCGGTGCCTTCAACCACTCGGCCACCCCTCCAAGCATTTAGATTCTATGGGTTTTTCGACCATTCTACTATTGCAACTTGAGCCTCGACTGCTCCGCAATCGCTACGAGGCCGCCGTTAAGTTGTGTGGTGTAATACGAGCACGGGACAATGAGCTTCGCGAATGACATGTTCTGTGACGCTGCCCAAAACGAAATGCTCGAGGCCGGTGCGTCCGTGGGTAACCATCACGATCAAATCTACTCCGAGCTCGCGAGCGGCTCGCACGATATCAATATCCGGCACACCCGTTCTGACCTCGATAACACATTGCACGTCAGTCTTCACGGTGTCGCGGATTATTGATTCGAGCTTGGCTCTCGCCTCCTTCTCCCATCGCGGATCGGCATCAAATGGAAGGGGAACGTCCATATCCTGGGTAGGCACTCTGGCAATGTGCAGTACGTAGAGAGTGGCGTTGCTTTCCTTTGCTAATGTGCCAGCCAAAAGCAATGCGGCCGTTGAATTTCCATCGAATTCGAACGCACACAATATCTTGCTATATTTAAGCATCGCTCTTCCCAGGTTGTGGAGCCTCAATCTTCAGGTTATTGCCGCTAGAATTCAGCCAGCGATCGGCCTGTAGCTCTATCGACCGCCGCCTTGGTGACAGAGAATCCGTATAGGGCGTCGGCGTACGCAGCGTCGTCAGCAGTATAGCTGCGTTGCGCATCTTCCAGTTCGATAATACTTGTGAGGCCCGCTTCATAGCGCTTCTCGGAGAGTTCCAGTTCCGCCCGCGAAGCAGCAAGCGTCTTTTCCGCGCGGGCAATGCGCTGAAGAGAAGCCTGCCAATTCAGCAACGCAGTATTAACCTGCAGGATTATTTCCTGCCGCAGATCTTCTATAGCGCGAAGAATAGCGTGTTGTCGGAACCGGGTCTCCGCAATCTGGTCGGTGGTAAGAAAGCTGTTGAAGATTGGCCAGGTGATAACTATGCCAGCGTTGAAATTGTTTGCGGCCGGCGTTCCGGTCCCCAGCGCCGAGTAGCCGCCGACAGCGTTGACAGTGGGATAGTAGTCACTATTGTACTGGACGACTTTCGCTCCCATCGCCTTTGCCTGGTCCTGAAGCGCAGTCACGTCGGGCCTAGCCCGGAAAGCCGTGTCAAGCAAGGCGCGCAACGAATCTTTAACTGGATAGTAGGTCAGGACGTCTACCGGCTCGTATGCGGGGGCCGAGTCACTCAGACCCAAAGCATTGTCCAGGGCAACCTTAGCATCTTCGTCGTCATTGCGTGCGTCGACGAGATGCAATTGAGCCCGCTCGACTTCGGCTTCCGTGACATAGGTGTCGAGCTGCGGCCGAAGACCAGCGTTGGCTTTAACCTGGGCCTCATGCAGATGATACTGGCGCTGCTCCACTGCTTTCTCGTAAACCGCGATCAAGCGTTTGGCCTGTAGCACGGCGAAGTACCTCTGAGAGACTTCGAAAATCAGGTCAAGCTCGGTGAGCCGTTGATCGGCAGCCGCGGCAGCGGCTTCGAACTGGCGCTCTGAAACCAATCCATGCCGACGGCCGAAGTCGACAAGAAACTGGGAGAGCATCACGCCTCCCAGGTAATTATTGCTGGTGTCCCAATTTTGCGACGTATCATTTGTGGGGAGATTGTGATTGGTTCCGCTTATTCGGGGAAACGCCCCATCAGCGTTGTAGTACTGTGCATTGCCGATGCCATTGTCGGTGCTGCGCAAGTACTCCGCGGCGCCGAACAGTTGCGGACCCAAGTATGATCGCGCCTGGCCGATCTGTTGCTGCGCGGCGCTGGTGTTGTCCGCGGCCTCCTGGAGTCTTGGGTGATATTTCAGACCGATCTCGATTGCCTCTTTGAGCGTCAATTGGGAGCCCGGCGTAATCGGCCCTTGGTTGGAGCGGGTGGGCTCGGAATGAGCAATCAGGCTGGGGGGCGAGGGGTTGGTAGTCGACGACGTCCCTAACGGCCAATTCTCCCCAGGCATGAGTGGTGTTCCGGGGACGGACGCAGTGCGTTGCGCATCACCGGGTGATACCGCCGCGGGATCCGCCGCCTTGACGACTCCATTCGCCAACAGAAGCAGGAATGCTGAGAGAAGCAGGGTTTGCGAAGATTTCATTGTTAGCCTTCCCACTGTTCCATCGTAGGTGTCGCGTTGACTGGTAGTTGACGTTAGTCGGTACTTTGAACCGGCGTGGACGTAGCCTGCAGGTCGCTATTCCGGATCCTAGCGTCGACCTGTTGTCCTGGAGTGAGAGTGTTGCTGTAGGTGGCGACTACCAGTGACTTGGGGGAGAGACCGGAGGTTATTTCGACACTGGCGCCGTTGTTGATCCCGGTCTTCACCGGAACTTCGACAAGATGGCCTTCGTTTACGACCAATAGGCGCGCCGAGTCGCCCGAGCCTTGAATCGCTGAAGTAGGAACACTTAGCGCATTGGAATGCCGGACCAGTTCGATGGTGACGTGGGCATAGCTTCTCGGGTAAATCAGGCGCTTCGGATTGTCTATGTCGACCTCGGTCAGCATTGTCCGGGTGGCGAGGTCGAGCGATGACGCGTCTCTGGCAACGGTTCCTTCAAATACGCGATCCGGAAACTCGTCAAAGTGCAGACTCGCCGGAGTACCGATGTGGATGAACGGATATGAAGCTTCCGGGACGTAGATATAGATACGCAACTTATCTATGTCGGCCAGCGTCAGGATCGGACCGCCACCCTCGCGGTGGCCGCCGGCTCCCTCGGTAGCTCCTGGAGAGATCAACCCCGAGGTCTCGTCAACTCCAATGTCACCGCCGCCGGCGCGGATCAGCGCACCAGGATCGGCGAATCGGCCCGTGATTACTCCCGTGAAAGGGGCAATGATCTTGGTATAGCCGAACATAGTCTGCAGGGTTGCAACCGCGGCCTGCGCCTCAAGATACTTAGCGTACGCCATGTCGACGTCTTGCTGTGAGATTAAGCGTGAGTCGCTCTGCTGAACCTTCTTCATCCGATCGTAAGTTATACGCTCCATTTGGAGGTTTGCCTGCGAGCGCATCAGGTTCGAGCGCAGTTCCGGCACTTCGATTTCGGCCAGTACTTGACCCGCCTTCACCGAGTCACCTTTGTCGACACTTATACTCTTCAAATAGCCAGTGACCTTCGCGTGCAGCGCAGCTTCGTAGAAACCTACGACATCGCCTGGCAGCTCAATACTTTTGGCTATCGTCCCTTGGCGCGGATGGACGACGTCCACCATCGCTCGTTGAGGAGTAATCATTGGAATAACAGGCGCGTCACACCCACCCGCGAATAAAACGGCAATCGATAGAATAGCCGCTAGCGCCCGAGCAACATTCCTCGCTGCCATGGACATCAGCCTCGGTCCTCATTCGGCGTCTGCACGGCAGCCGCCCGTTCGATCCGCCGATAGAAGAACTCGTAAACGCAAGGGACGAGAAAGAGCGTGAGGACGGTGGAAACGATTAGACCGCCGACTGCCGCCCTTGCCAGAGGAGCGGACGCTTCGGATCCTTCGCCCAGTTTCATCGCGATTGGCATAAGACCAGCCACCGTCGCCAGGGCGGTCATCAGGATTGGACGCATTCTTATGCGGGCAGACTCGACCGCCGCGCGCCTAAGCTCCTGTCCCTGGCGACGTCGTTCATTGGCGAAGTCGACGAGCAAAATCGAATTCGACACAACGATGCCGACCATCACGATGATTCCCATGAAGGACTCGATGTTAAGCGTGGTTCCGGTTAACCACAGCGTCCAAATGACTCCTATCAATCCCATAGGAACTGCGAACATGATGATCAGCGGGTCAAGGAAAGACTGAAATTGAGCCACCATGACCAGGTAAAGTAGAATCACTGCCAACGAGAGCCCGAAGCCGAAGCTCGCGAAAGATTTCTGCATCGAGTTGACCGCTCCGTGGTACCTGACAGAGACTCCCGGAGGCAGAGTCATCTTGCTCACTTCGCTCTGGATCTTTGCCTGGGTGCCACCCTGATCGGCGGTGCTGGGCGCGACGAGCAGATCGACGACACGTTGAATGCTGTAATGATCGGCTTCGGAAGGGTGAAATTCGGGAGAAATCGTCGCGACATCTCTTAGTAACAGGCTTTGCGCGTGGCCGTTTTCCCGGTTCACGGTCTCGATTGGGATGTTTTGCAGGACCTCCAGAGAATCAAAACCGTGCTCGGCGCCTGGATATTGCGCCGTCAGAAAGTAGTCGTCGTTGTCGGCGTGGTCGATCCAAATTGACGGCTTGATGTACAGGTTTGAATCGAGCGCGGTGATAACGTTCTGTATAACTTTCTGTTGCGCAACGCCCAAACGCGCTGCTCTGACCCGGTCAACTTTGATGTTCAGTGTCGGATAGTCCAGTTCCTGCGCGATGAAACTCTGCGAGACCTCGGGCAGGCCGTTGATTTTCTCCTGAAGTTCCTTTGCCGCCCTATTCAGATCGCTAAAGCTGTGACCCGCGAACTGAACGTCGATCGAGGCCATCATTCCGAGATTGAGAACGGAGTCGATTATGCTACCCGAAGAAAACAGGGTCCGCGCGTCCGGAAGTTGTACGGGGAGCAGTCGCTTCAACCGGGCTACGTAGTATTCGGTCGGACGCCGATGACCGGACTTAAGCGCAACCTGCATGAAAGCTGAATCCTGGGCTGAGTTAGGCGAGTAAATCGCCGAGATGCTGGGGGCAATTCCGATATTCGAAACGACCATGTCGAGCTCGTCTGCCGGAATCACCTTGCGAATGATGGCCTCGATTTGACGCGCCATCTCGGTCGTCTTCTCGATACGGGTACCGGCGGGCGCGCGAAAATTGATCGTAAAGGTTCCGGCATCGGTCTCGGGAAACAGCTCAGTACCTAGCCGTGGATACATCGCGAGACTGACGATGAACAGAATCGTAACACCCACGATGACCACGGACTTGTGGTTCAGTGCATTTTCCAGCAGACGTTCGTAGCCGGTTGCAAAGCGCTCATACGCGCGATTGAACGCCGCGAATACACCGGATGACTCGCCATGTTCCGCCGCGAGCGCCTGTTCTTTGGTGAGAAAGCGGGCGCAGTACAGAGGAATGATGCTCATCGCGACCAGATACGACGCGCCCATCGACAGCACCACCGCCAGCGCCAGCGCGCTGAACAGATACTTGGCGACTCCGAACAGAAACATGACCGGGAAGAAGACGATGCAGGTAGTTATGGTCGACGCGAGAACTGGAAGTGCTACTTCTTCGGCGCCATCTCGTGCGGCCGCGTGCGGTTCCTTGCCTTCCGCCAGATGGCGATTGATGTTCTCGAGCACAACCACCGAGTCATCGACCAGCCGGCCTATCGCAAGCGCGAATCCGCCAAGCGTCATGATATTGATGGTCGAGCCGTTCATGAAGAGACCGAATCCACCCGCCAGAATGGAAAGTGGAATGGACAGGAAAATCGCAAAGGTCGATCGGAAGCTACCGAGAAATATGAGAATCACCAGCGAAGCCAGGACCGAACCGGATATGGCCTCATGTTCCAGACTGGCCACCGCTTGCCTGACGTAAATGGACTGGTCAAGGATGGTTTTCAGTTTCATGCCGGCGGGAAGGCCGAACACCTTCGGAAGAAGGTCCTTGATGCCATCGACCACCGAGATGGTATTAGCGCCGGCCTGGCGGAGAATCGGGACGTATACTGACGGTTGCCCGTTAATGAGCACTTTGTTGTATTGAATCTGCGCTGAGTCGTCGACCTTGGCGACATCGTCCAACAGTACCGGCGCCTGGCCACGTCCTATCTTCACGGGCACCTGGCCTATATCCGGCACCTTATCAATCATGCTGTTCGAGTAGATGTAGTAATCCTTGGATCCGATCTTGACGTCGCCGGCGGGCAAGATCAGGTTGGACGTGTCGAGCGCATGGACGACATCCATTAGCGAAAGGCCACGCGCTTGCAGTGCTTGCGAATTCGCATACGCCATCACTTGCCTAAACTTGCCGCCGAAGGGAATAGGTACGGACGCGCCCGGCACGGTCGCGAGCTGGTTGCGAACGTTGTAACGGGCTTGATCCTCGAGCTGAGTCTCGTCGTAACCCTTACCTTCAAGCGTGACCAACACCACCGGCAGAGAAGACGCGTCATACTGCAGCACCAGCGGCGGGAGCGTGCCCGGCGGCATGATTCCGAGATCAGCCATCGCCAGGGTTCCCATCTGCGCAGCCGCGGACTCGACGTCCGTGCCTGGCTGAAAGAACACCTTGATGATGCTCACGCCCGACAGCGAACGCGACTCGATATGGTCAATGTTGCTGCCTAACGTAAAGAATCGCTCGTAACGGAAGGTTATGTTGTCTTCCATGTCGAGCGGCGGCATACCCTGGTAGAAGGTAGCTACCACTACCGCGGGAATTTTAATGTCCGGAAAGACATCCGTGGGCATCCGCGTAAACGCGGTTGCACCCAGAATGACGATCACAAGCGCTCCGACAATTATCAGGTACGGATTGCGCAGCGAGAAACTTGGCACGATGCAAACTCCCAATCCCCGGCTAAGTGCGCCGGTGGATTTCTCTGTTGACCACAACCGCCCGCGAAAACTTGCTCGCGTGCTAGCGAATCACGAGTCTAAAGTTTGCTTAGAGCGGGTCCTGGCTCGCCGCGCGCGAGGGGAGCAATTTGTTCCGTCTTACTATCACCCGTACGGAAGGGATCCTGAATCCGAACCTCGGTAATGGTGTGGCGATCTGATCTTCTGATATCAGCTTCAGAGCCTGCGGCAATGGTACGGCATTCGCCTCGTAGCCAGCCTTAAGATCGGGCAGACGTGACGAATCATTGGTGAACCGCTGGGCCCCGCTGAGAGTTGTGTTCTCGGTCGATCCGCAAGCGAGTCGTTGATGCGGATGCTGCAAGCGAGGCGTGAACGCGACGAAGCTTATCGCGACAAGAATCAACGCAACCAGCTGTAAATGTCGGCGACTAAGCATTGTGCGACGAATATTTTATCGTACCGAATTTTGAATGCAAGCGGAGCATATTTCTCCGACCCTCGCGAAGACTCCAGACTTGCCTGGTCGCGCTTTGGCTGGAAACGCAAGAACAACAGCCGCTCGGCCCGTCTTCGATGAGTCTCGCTGCCCGCGTAGCAGGCAGGTTCAGTACGCGCCTACTTCCGCAAATTATGCGACGGAGGCAGGTTCTACGACGAACGCGGCCGAGCTGCGTTTTGCGATTTCGGCTGGTAGGCATTGGTATAGTGCAAAACATAGAAATCGCCGATATGCCTGTATTCCATGACCTTGTAGCTGTTTTTCAGGCGTTGAAGGATGCCATTGACTGACGCCGACCCAACGAAGCTCTTGTACCTTCGGCCCCTGACCAGCAGAAATAGAGAACGATTTTGTGCAGCTGACGTGTCGATGCCTTCTATCAGATGACGGGCCATCATCCCCTGTGCGTCGCGATCAAAATAATAGTGATGATCCATCTCGATGTTTTCATCCCAATCCGGGTAGGCATGCGCGAAGTATCCGTCGGCGACACCCAGCTGCGCCAGGTTGTAATCCAGCGCATAACGGTCCTCCGCAAAGTACGTGACAAGTGCGTCACCTGGATGGCCTGATGCCTTGATGAAGGTTGCGACCTCTCGCCAAGGTTCGCGCCGCACGTATTGCAGAGTGTGACTGGCCTGCCAGGCGAATACGGTCACCAATACGACCAACGACATCGTCTGAATCCGCCATCCCCGAAGCGCCGCTATCCCACCTGAGATGAATAGGCACAGGGCCGGCGTAGTGAATACCACGTAGCGATCGTAGAGCAGATTCTTGCGAAATGACGCGAGGCCGATCAGCGCCAAGGGTACTGCAATTGCCGAGGTGGCCAGCGCATACGGGATTGCCTTCTCGGACGACTCATCCCACGCCCGCACGAAGCCGACCACTCCCAGCAGCATGCCAAAAGCCGCGGCCATAACCATGACGTGACCGGATGCGTCCATCCACATCACGTTCGCGACCCCGGACAGCGCGTCGGCCGCATATGTCCAACTGACGGGACCAAGCCAGTCGATTTGCCCGTGGTCATTGTGCGCCAGCAGCGCCAGGTAGGGTCCCACCAGAACCGTCAATGCCCCGAGCGCGATGCCGAGTCGACGCCATGGTAAACTTCGAAGGCTACCCAGCGGCAGCACCACGAGTTCCGCGGGTATGATAGTCGCGGCGAGCGATTGACAATAAATCGCGAAAACGGTCGTGAGCGTCCAGCCCGCCAGATTCGCTGCGCTAGGACGGTCGAGCACTTTCACGAAGAACAGGAGCGATCCAGCAACGCCCAAGGCCTCCAGCTGTAGCCACGCGCTTCCTGGGCGTAGTATACGCTCGACGGTGCGAGCGCAAAGAGTAAAGCCGCGACGATTCCGGCGGTGGCGCCGAACATCCGGCGCCCGGCACAGTACAGGACTGGGACCGTCGCTATCGAGGCGAACGCCGAGGGCAGACGCAATGCGGCCTCGGATTGCCCGAAGAGATCGATCCAGACCCGCAGGATCAGGAAGTAGAGCGCCATATTGGTCTCGCGGGTGCCGATAAGATGCAACATCGCATGCAGCGGCATAGTCGCCCGGGTTGCGCTCGCCGCTTCGTCGACCCAGATACTTTGCTCGCCAAGATGACGAAGGCGGACCGCAGCGGCGAGCGCGGTGATCATCACGACCGCCATCACCGCGGGGCGGTTAACTGATCTGATCAATGACGCGAGTCGGGCCAGGATGCCGGGTCGCTCGACGCGGATTTCAAGACCGGTGCCTTCAACCACTCGGCCATCCCTCCACAGAAAGTCACTTTGCCGCGACGGATTGATCCTGCCACAGCTTTATACCACCGAGCAGACCCTCCGTGTTGCTGACCACCCTGACGTTGGGCGGCAGCTTGAAGTTGATCGTCGCCGCATTGCCGCCGCCAATGTACAGCCGGTCATAGTTGAACGTCTTCGACATCTCATCGATAGCTTCGCGCAGGTGCTTGTTCCATTTCTTCTTGCCCTTCTTCAGGAACGCCCGGTTGCCTAGCTCATCTTCGTAGGTCTTGCCGTTATGAAACGGATGATGCCCCAGCTCGAGATGAATCCGGTGGCCGTCCACGAACAGCACCGAACCGAAGCCCGTGCCTAGCGTGATCACCAGTTCGTCGCCGTGGCCCGTAACGCATCCCAGGCCCTGGACGTCGGCGTCGTTGGCGATTCGCACGGGGCATTTGAGTTTCTCCTTCAGAGCAGACTCGAGCGGGAAGTTGTCCCATCCTTTGCCCAGATTCGCCGCAGTGTAAACGACGCCGTTTTTGATGACGCCTGGAAATCCCACCGACGCGCGGTCGAACGCGCCAGTCACGTTCGCGAGCTCCTGGATGACGGCGATCACTTTCTTCGGCGTCGCGTTATGCGGCGTTTTGATTTTTTGCCGCTCGGTTATCATCTTGCCTTTTTCATCGAGCGCGGCCGCCTTGATTCCAGTTCCGCCGACATCGACTGCGAGCGTAGTTATCGACTTGGGCGCCGCTTGCTTCGCGGGAGCCGATGGCTTCACGGCCGCCGGCGGCTTCAGTGGCGCTTGGCCGTTCGCGATTGTTTTTCCGGCCGGAATCTTCGCGAGTTGTTCTTCTTTCATTTGCTCACTCTTTTTTTGGTCACTCAGGATTGACAGGTAGCGACGATGCGCATGCATGGAGTCCGCATTCGCGATCGTTCGTTTATATACCAAAGCGTATTTGCACGCATTCCTGTGGCACCTGCTCGCCGCGACGTGATAATCAGGCCTCGCGGCGGGCCGCCTTCATTTGCAATCGCGAATAGCAAACTACTTCGGGCTGGAACTTGCGGGCACCACGGTTCGACGCGAGGTGCTCGCCGGCGTCACCACGTTCGTCACGATGTCATACATAATCGCGGTCAACCCCGCCATTCTGAAAGCCGCCGGCATCCCCGAAGGACCTTCGATGGTCGCGACCGTGATGACTGCGATAGTCGGAACGCTGGTGATGGGCCTGTACGCCAATCGTCCGTTCGCAATCGCGCCGTACATGGGCGAGAACGCTTTCGTCGCATACACGGTCGTGAAGGTGCTCGGCTACAGTTGGCAGACCGCGCTGGCCGCCGTGTTTCTTGCGGGCGTGATGTTCACGCTGTTGACTGTGGCGCGCGTGCGCAGTTGGATGCTCGAGTCGCTGCCGCCCGGCCTGGCGTACAGCTTCGGCGTGGGAATCGGGCTGTTCCTGAGTTTCATCGGACTCAACGAATCGGGCATCGTCGCGATTGGCGTACCCGGCGCACCGGTGAAGCTCGGGAACTTCGCCACGCCGTCGGTCGAGATCGCGATTCTAAGTTTCGTGCTGATCGCGATTCTGATGATCCGCCGGGTGCCGGGCGCAATCCTGCTCGGAATTTTGATTACGGCCGCTATTGCATTCGTCACCGGCGTCGCGAAGCCGCCGTCGGGTTGGGTCAGCATGCCGCCGAATCCCGCGCCCATCATGCTGCAAATCGATCTGCGCGGGGCGTTGAGCGTCGGATTCTTCGGCGTGCTGCTGTCGCTATTCGTGATGGCGCTGGTCGACACGATGGGTTCGTTGATAGGAGTTTCCGAGCGCGCCGGGTTTCTCGACGCCGACGGCACGCTGCCGCATATCGAACGCCCGATGCTCGCCGACGCGATCGCCACGATGTTCGCGGGACTGGCCGGCAGTACTACTGCGGGCGCGTACATCGAGTCTGCCGCGGGAGTCCACGTGGGAGGCCGCACGGGACTGACGGCGGTGGTGGTCGCCGCGCTGTTCGCGATGTCGCTCTTCTTTGCGCCGCTGGTCGCCGCGATTCCGGCCGCGGCGTACGCGCCTGCGCTGATTGTGGTCGGCGCGATGATGATTGCGCCAGTCGTGAAAATCGACTTCGACGACTATACCGAACTGATTCCCGCGTTTACGGTGATCACCCTGATGAGCTTTACCTACAATATCGGGGTCGGAATCACGGCCGGCTTGATTCTCTATCCGGTTTTCAAGGTGGTCGCGGGACGCCGTCGTGAGGTTCCCGCCGGATTGTGGGTTTTATGCGCTCTATCGACTTTATTTTATCTTTTTTATCCTTATCGTTAGTTAAAAAATGACAATTAGCGAGTTCATATCAGTTGACCTAATGCCCCTCGGAACGTAAAATTTACTTAGTTGAACGCTTGTCGGGCGTCAGTAAAGAGAGCAGACATGGCTATTTTCACCAAGCAGTTTGCAGACCACGACGACTACGAGGAGTGGCTGGAACACGCCAGCGACCGGATCAACGTGCTGTCGATCGGAAATCCCCCCACGATTTTTGGGTCGTCGATCGTGAAGCCAGGCGGACCGGTAGTTGTAAAGTACCAGACCCACGACAAGTCTCTTGCTCCTCAACGAACCCTGACGGGAAAGGCCGTGGAGGTCGCTATCGTGGGAGCCGCGTTCTTCGCGCTGTTCGCCTACTTGATCGCGGAACTTTAGCCTCGACGAGCCGCTTTCCGCGGCACATCCCTACTCGGACCGAGTTCCCACGACGGGCGCGGGACTCAGCGAGCCGGGTACGCGCGCAATATGATCGGGCGTCAGCCGCAGCTTGCGAGTCTGCTCGTTGAAGAGTTGCGAGTAGACGCCGGCGCGCTTGACGAGCTCCGCATGCGACCCGACCTCGACGATTCGCCCGCAATCGAGCACCACGATCACGTCGGCATCGACGGCGCTCGCCAGCCGATGCGCGATCAGAAACGACGTGCGCCCCTTCATCAGGCGCCGCACCGCGTCGTGAATCAGGTTTTCGACTTCCGAATCGAGGCCCGAGGTCGCTTCGTCGAGAATCAGGATGGGCGGGTCCTTCAGAAACACGCGCGCGAGCGCAAGCCGCTGGCGCTGGCCGGTCGACGGCCGCACCCCGCCCTCGCCTATCGTCGTATCGAGCTTGTTGGGCAACGATTCGACGAAGTCGCGGATGTTGGCCTGCTCGAGCGCGCGCCACACGTTCGCGTCGGGCGCGCCGGGGCGTCCGTACTGCACGTTCTCGCGAATCGACGCGCTGAACAGGATCGCGTCCTGCGGCACAATCCCGATTGAATCGCGCAGCGACTTCAGCGTCACGCTCGAAATGTCGATGCCGTCGATCAGGATTCGGCCGGCCGCCAGCTCGTAGAAGCGCGGGATCAGGCCGGCGAGCGTGGTCTTGCCCGCGCCCGACCTTCCCACCAGCGCCACGGTCGTCCCGGCCGGCACGGCGAGGTTCACGTCGTCCAGCGTGATACGAATCGGTCCGCCGTCGAGCGGCTTGTAGCCAAAACGCAGATGCTCGATCTGGACCAGCCCGCTCTTCACCTTGAGCGCGGATGCACCGGGCCGGTCGTGCACCTCAGGCGTCTCGTCGAAGAACGCGAAGATGCGCTCGATCGCCGCCAGAGCGGTCGCCACAATCACCGACAACTCCGAGAAGCGCTGCAGCGGCAGGTAGAGCGCGGGAAGAAGGCCGAAGAACGCGACCACGGTTCCAATGGTCATCTTGCCGCGCATGATCATCAGCGCGCCCGCCCAGATCACGATTAGCGGCGCGCCGCGCGAAATAAACTCAGTGAACATCTGATGCGTGGACGAAAGCTTCACGCTCTCGATCGTCAGGTCGTACATTTCGGTGGTTCGCTGATGGAACCGGCGCGCCTCGTCGGCCTCGCGCGCGAACGATTTGACCGTCGAAACGCCCGCGACGCGCTCCTGCAGTTCGCCGGAAAATTCCTCGACCACTTCCTGCAAGTCGTGGCTGGTCTCCTTGATTCGCGGCGACAGAATTCTGATCACCGCGACGTAAAATGGAACGATGATCAGCGAGATCCAGGCCAGCCGCACATTCAGCGAGAACAGCAGCCAAATCACGAAGCCCAGCGACACGCCGTCCATCCAGATGTTGATCATCGCGGAGCCGACGAAGTTCTGCGCCATCGAAATGTCGGAAATAAATCGCGAGACCACCGCGCCCGACGTCGTGCGATCGAAAAACGAATGCGACAGCCGCTGCATGTGCTTGTAGAGCGCGTAGCGCAGATCGAAGATCAGCCGATGACCCGCCATGCTCGCCCAGTAGTTGCGGTAGTAGGTTGCAACCGCCTGCACAGCGAACAGCGCGAACAGCGCCGCCGTCAAGGCTTCGAGCTTGGCGGGAGATCCCGTGCCGAGATGCATGGTGGCGGCGAGCGAGCTGCACCAACTGTCGATCATTCGATTCAAGTGCTCAAGATGCGGCTGCGGAACCAGCAGAACGTCGAACACGTACTTGAAGGCGAGCGGGAAGGCGAGCGGCAGCGTGAACTTCAGGATGCCCATGACGGAGCCGCCCGCCACCAGCCACAGATGGGGCCGCACGTAGCCGAGAAACCGCACCAGCGCGGTCCTCGGAACGATGCGGTCGAAGATGCGCTCGAAAAAACCGCGGCTACGTTGGTCGGGTTCGTCGGGAGCGCCGGTCGGCTCACCAACGGAACAATCCGGCGTCTCCGGCGCGCCGGCGATCACCACAGAACTACGATTTGGCATGCCGACAGCTTAGCAGTCGTGCAAGCTCCAGAAAATATGTCGATCCCGGTAGAGCTCAAGCGACTAAAAACATGTAGGCCGGGAATCCGGCGACGATGCACGAGGAGTAAAACGATGAAGTTTCTATGCGCGGTCTATTTCGAACCGGGAACATTGGCGGCCCTTTCGCCGAGCGAAAAGGCCAAGTTGGACCATGACTCTATGGCTTATGATGATGAGCTGCGCCGAAGCGGTCACTACCTGGTTTCCAATGCGCTCGATCCGGTCAGCAGGGCCCGCACCGTGCGAGTTCGCCGCGGCAAAACAAACGCCACCGACGGACCGTTTGCCGAAACCAAAGAACACCTGGGCGGGTTCATTCTGATCAACGCGGCGGACATAAACGAAGCGGTCGAGATCGCCGCAAAGATTCCGCTGGCGAAACTCGGCAGCATCGAGGTGCGCCCGGTGATGACGATCGGCGGTAAGGCCTGATTGAGAAAAGAGAGACTGTGTTACGCGGCGGCCGAAATGCGATCGATCATTGCTGGAATTTTGCTGCGCTTGGCGTGCCCGGTCAGGCCCGCCGCCGCGATTCGCTCCATGTACTCGCGCACCGCGAGCCTGATGAACTTCGCGGTCGCGATCCGCCCCTTATCCACTTGCGTCTTTTCGAGGCCGCCGCCGCAGATGATGATCATCGGCTCGAGCAGCTCTGGACTGCCAATCAAACCGAGCAACGCGTGCTCGGTATGTTCGAGATACCCCTCGATCGCGTTGGCTTCGAGGGGGCGATGCTTCAGATGGTAGCGCAGTTGTCCGAGTCCGTAAGCGGTCTGGCGCGCCGCGTCCTGCATCGCGTAGCGCATGATCTTGCGATCGACGTTGGTAGGCGCAAAGGCGCCCACTTGCCGGTATAGCGTCAGCAGGAATCCCGCCAGCGACAGGTTGATCGAGACCGAACCCTGCGGAAACTGATCCGCCCACAGCCATTCCTTGAGTCCCTGCTCTCCGGTTGCGCTGGCGCGGCCCAGTCCCGCGCCGCCGAACAGCGCGCGCTTGCGAAACACTTCGAACAGCCGCGAGGCGTCGAGCATCTGCGCGCACATCCAGCTCTTCAGCTCGAGGAAATCCTGGTTGATCAGCGCGACCCACTTCGACGGAAAATCCATCGAGACGATCTGGCATTCCTGCAGAAACGTGTAGAGCTGCGCGCACGCCATCTCGAGCTCGGGCGCGAGCGGATGTTCATGCAGCTCGGTCCACGGAATATCGGTCGCCGGAACCCATCGCCGCGCCTTCACCTCTTCGTAAAGTTCCGCGACGTTGTCCGACCATACATCCGACTTGCGATTCACGACGTAGCCCATGTCGGGCAGCTTGCCGACCTTCTCGCTGCCGCGCGACACCATCGACTGGCTGGTGCGCACGTCCTCGGGAATGTTCGTGTATCCGTAGGTGCCAACGTCAAGGTCCTGATAGGTGAGTCCGCGTTTTGGATCGGACGCGCGTCCCGCCAGGCGTTCGGTCTTAGCATCGTACCAGTGCAGGCCTAAGTGTCCCTCCATCACCTTCTGGGCGGCTTGGAGGACCGTTTCGTCGACCGTGTAGTCTTTGTCTGCGTAAAATGCCACTTAGGAACCTAACCCCTAGCCCCTTCCCTCGAGGGAAGGGGGACCGGATTCAAAAAGACTTAGTTCAGTTTAATTCCGTAACCTAACCCCTAACCCCTTCCCACTGTGGGAAGGGGGACCGGATTTTAAAAAAGAAGACTTAATTCAGTTTGATGCCTGCGTTCTCGGCTGCGGCGCGTCCCATCTCGTACATCTTATAGAGCTTTGAACGGTCTCGGCGCTCCGGCATCCCACACTTATCCAGCCGTTCGAAATGCTCCTGCATCTGCTTCAGGTTGAACTGAGTCGTGATCTTGATTCCTTGCTCGATATTTTCTTTTTTTAGACCCCCGCCGGCCAAAATAATAAACGCTTCGGTCAGCTCGGTCGCGGCGGCGCCGGCAAACGAAATGTTTTCGGCTTCATCCAGATGCGCGTGCAGCACTTCGCGCTTCTCGGGAAAATGCTCGAGCACGTATTTGAAATGCTGCATGCCGTAGCCGACGTGACGCGCTTCATCCTGCATCACGAGCCGGAAAATCTTCTTGTCGACGTCGGTCGGCGACAGGTATTCGCTGAAGCGGAACAGCGTCAGCACGTTGCCTTCCGCGACCAGGTGCAATGCCACCGACATCTCGCTGAACGAGTCGGCGTCGCGCAGATGCTTCAGTGCCATCTCGTTGATCGGACTCGCCTGCATCAGGCCCCAGCCCGTCGTGAGCGCGCGCTTGCGGAAGACCTCGGCGTGACGCGCCTCGTCCATCGCCTGCGCCGCGATGAAAGCGCGCACCTCGATAAAATCCGGATTGAGGCGCGGCAGCCACATCGCAGGCGTGTCAGTCGCGATCATTTCCACTTCAGTCAGGAACGTCATCAATTGCGACAGCGCCTTGCCGGTGACTTCGGGCAGTTCCACACCGTCGAGCCGGTCCCACGGAATGTCAGTGGTTGCGTTCCACTGCCGCGACACCGCTTCCTCGTAGTAGCTCTCGGTGTTGAACGCCCATAGCTCGCTCTTGCGCGAGACCCATGGCTGCGAATCGGGCACACCGGCGGGAATCTCGGCGCCGCGCGGCGCATAGGAGCGGTTGTTGCGAACCTTCTCGGGTATGTCGGTGTAGCCATAGGTGCCGACGTTAAGGTCTCGATAGGTCAGTCCGCGGCGCGGATTGGCTTCTTCGGGACTGATTTTCTCAGTCGCCGACTTCATCCACGACAGGTCCATCTCGCCGGTCCTTATCGTGTATAGCCACTTGTCGATGAAGTCCTTGTCCTCGGTGAAGTTCGTGGTCGAAAGGTATGCCATAATCAGCCGCGCCTCCGCGCCTTAATTGAACCTAAAAGCTCACTTCGAGCTTGCTCGACAGGTCGAAAAATTCCTGGATCGATTCCATGAACCGGTAAAGTTTGTCGTGACCGTCGGGATCGTCGTAGACGATTTTCAGACGCTCGCCGAAATGCGCCAGGGTGTTGATGTCGTGGGCGGCGTCGGCCTCGCCGTTGCGCCGGATGTTCTCGATCATCTCGCGCCACACCTGCGAGTCGCCTTGAATCTGAAAATCGACTTTCTTCAGATCGATCGCCGGGACTTCGCTGATGTTCTTGAGGTCGAAAACCTCGAACTCGAGCACGAAGTTGCGCGCCTTGCCGTTGACGCCGATGCTGACGCCGAAGGTCGTGTCGATGAAGCCGAGGCGGCGGAATTTTTCCTCGTTCGCGGCCATCTGCGCCTTAAGCGCCTCGAAATATTCGGTCGAAGGAAAGCTAATCGCCATAAAATCGATGTACCGTGCCGGTCTCCCAATAAATTGATCAATGTTGAATGAATCTAAGGTTAACGCATCGAAGAAGGCAAGCCAAACGCCGTTTTTGTTTTTTGTTTTTTTGCTCTTTTATTGTAACGGAACGTCTTTCCGGCTCTCACTTGCGCTCCAAAAAAGTCCGGCGCAGGCTTTTGGGCCGGCGCCGGGTTTGAGTGCTCTGCTCGGCGAGGAATCTACTTTGCCGACGCTTGCTTGGTGTTGCCGCCGCCGGTCGCCAGCTCGTCGTCGATCAGCTCTTCGAACTTCTGAGCGGGCTGCGCACCCGTCAACGGCCGGCCGTCGATAAAAAACGCCGGGGTTCCGTCGACGCCCACTTTCTCGCCGGCGGCCTGGTCGGCTTTGATCACGCTGTCAAATTTCGTGCTGTCAAAACATGTGTCGAACTTGGTGGTATTGAGCCCGAGCGTCTTAGCCGTCGTCTTCAGATCGGCGGGCGCCAGCTTGCTCTGATTGGCGAACAGCGCGTCACGGTATGGCCAGAACTTGCCCTGTTCATTGGCGCATCGCGCGGCCTTCGCGGCGTCAAGCGCATGCGCATGGAACGGGAGCGGGTAGTCCATGTGCACGAGGCGAATCTTGTCGCCGTATTTCGTCCGCAACTGCGTCAGCGTGGCTTCCGTTGCCTTGCAATACGGACACTGGAAGTCGGCGAACTCGACGATCGTTATGGGCGCATCCTTGGCGCCGAGCGCCGGATGGCCGCTGCTGTTGACCGCGACGCGCTCGGGCTCGAGCAAAATTTTCACCGGCTCGTTCTTGCGCAGCCGTTCGAGCAGCGCCTGGCGGTTCAGCATTGCAATCAGCTGCGGCTTGAGTTTGTCGTAGGGCGCGGTGGTCGCGCTCTTGTTCTGATCGTAAAACTTTTTCGCGTCCGCGTCGGTCACGGCCGATTTGCCGCTGTATTCTTTCTTGAGATAGTCGTCGACGCTCAGCTTGTCGTGCTGGGCGGCCTGCCCGATCAGGTAGTCGTCGGTCATCGATTCGAGCGTCTGGCGCTTGAGATCGAACATCTTGCTGGCGATCAGCTGATCGACGCGCTTCTCGAGCGCTGCGTGCATCTGGTCTACCTGCGGCTTGACCTTCGCGTCGAGGTCTTTCTGGCTGATTTTGTGATCGCCGACCGTCGCAACCGTTGTGTTCGGGTCGTCGGCCCATGCCGGATGCGCGACAATTGCCGCGCACGCGACTACGAGGGCGGCCGCAATAGCAGGAACGATACGCCACGCGGGTTCAAGGCGATTCCGCCCCGGGTGATTCATGTTTAGCATACGATTAATATTCGAACTCCTCGTCAAAGATAACCGGCAAATAATATCATGCGGCGCGGCTGATGTCGCGATGCTAAAAACGAGGCATTTGCCCGGATCGCCGCGACTCGGCTACCCTGCCATTTACTTTGAAATCCAACATCGCAGTATTAATCGGAATGCTGGCCCTGGCGCTACTGATCTGTCCCGCCGACGGCCGAGCGGCCGGCAACGATAACCGGCTCAGCATTTATGTGGATTGTCATTGCTCCGATCCCGTCGGCGGAGACTTTTGCTCCGACGTCAAGGACAAAGTCAAGGATTCGATCGCGTACCGGCTGGTCGATCACACCGACGCATACGGCATCGGCGTGCATCTCTGGTGCGTGGACTTGTTCACGGGACTGCCGGGCGTCGACAGCAAGCTGACCGGCACGATGTCCGCGGTATCGGTCTCGTTCACAATCTATGCGGACCGGCTGCCGGGCGAGGTCTACGAAGATTCCTCCGTGTTCCGAGTCGGCAAAGAAGCCACCGACGAGATGTCGCAAAGAATCGTAACCGCTATCGGTCAGCTAGCCACCGCCAACAAGACGGTCTTCGAGCACATCCGCGCAACTCCGAAGCCGATGGCGACGCAGACCCCGCAGATCATCCAGTAGCACTTCACCGAGGGCAGCATTTCCAATAATTTCTAATTTTTCACGTCGCGCGAGAGTGGCGGAATGGCAGACGCGCTGGACTTAGGATCCAGTGCCGCAAGGCGTGGGGGTTCAAGTCCCCCCTCTCGCATTTCGTGGGTTCCACTTGTCTATCAGGCGTTTCAGGCGGGGTGAGAGCGGCGGCGCACTATTCCTTTCTTGTCGAGAGCTTCGCGCCTTGTCGAGAGCTTCGCGCGGGACGAGCTATCTCATAGGATAGGCGGGCGCCCTCGCGCGCGAACTCACGGCCCCGATGTCGCTGATCGATACGATTCTTGGACGCCGGCTTGCCTCTAGCGAGGCGGGCGAGCAGCGTATCGGCACCGCGGCCGGGGTGCCGACCTTCGGACTCGACGCGCTCAGTTCAGCCGCATACGGCCCTGAGGCGGCGCTGACCGTACTGCTGCCGCTCGGTGCCGCGGGACTGACGCTCATCCTGCCGATCACAGTGGCGATCGTCATTCTGCTCGGCATCGTCTACGTCAGTTATCGGCAGACCATCGCGGCGTATCCGAACGGCGGCGGCTCGTACACGGTCGCGCGCGAAAACCTCGGAGCCAACGCCAGTCTGCTGGCCGCGGCCGCTCTGATGACGGACTACGTGCTGAATGTCGCGGTCGGAATCTCGGCCGGCATCGGCGCGTTGATCTCGGCCGTACCGGCGCTTGAGCCTTACACGCTGATGCTATGCCTCGCCATCCTGGTGCTGCTGACTTTCGTGAATATGCGCGGCATCGGCGAGGCGGGCACGCTGTTCATGCTGCCGACCTGCGCCTTCATACTGAGCCTCTGCGCACTGGTAATCTGGGGCGTGCTGGCGACAATTTCCGCGGGCGGGCATCCGCATCCCGTGGTTCCGCCGGCGCATATCGCCAAGGCGACCGAAGCCGTGGGCGCGTGGGTGCTGTTGCGCGCGTTCGCGAGCGGATGCACCGCGATGACCGGTGTCGAGGCGGTCAGCAACGGCGTTCAGGCGTTTCGCGAGCCGGTTGTGCCGGCCGCGCGCCGCACCCTGGCGATCATCATCGTCATCCTGATGGTGCTGCTGCTCGGCATCGCATACCTCGCGCATGCGTACAATGTCGGCGCGACCGAACCGGGGACGTCGCAGTACCAGAGCGTTCTTTCTCAGTTGATCGGCGCGGTCGCCGGCCGCGGGATCTTTTACTGGGTGAGCATCGTTTCGATTCTGCTGGTGCTGTGCCTGTCGGCGAATACTTCGTTTGCCGACTTCCCGAGACTTTGCCGCGCGGTGGCCGAGGACGGCTATCTGCCACGCTCGTTCACCAGCCAGGGGCGGCGGCTGGTCTATTCGGAGGGCATCTGGCTCCTCGCGATCTTGTCCGGAGCCCTGCTGATGGTGTTCGACGGCGTTACTGACCGGCTGATTCCGCTGTTCGCAGTCGGAGCATTTCTGGCGTTTACCCTGTCGCAGAGCGGAATGGTCGCGCATTGGTGGAAAAAGCCGGGGCGCGGCGCGCGCGCCAGCATGGCGGTGAACGGGCTGGGGGCGACCGCCACGGCAGCCACTGTGGTGGTGATGGCGGTCGTCAAGTTCATGGCCGGCGCTTGGGTGGTGGTGGCGCTGGTGCCATTGCTGGTTGCCTTGATGCTCGCGGTCGGCCGCCATTATCGAAGAATCGAACGAGAAACCGCGGTGCCCGGCAATTTGAAGCTTGAGAATTTGCAGGAACCGATCGTGATAGTGCCGATCATCGACTGGAGTACGATCGCCGAGAACGCGCTGCGGTTCGCGATGACGCTGTCGCGCGAGGTCGAGGTGCTGCATATCGAAAGCGAAGACAGTGCCAACTCGCTCAAACGGATTTGGCCGGCGCGCGTGGAAGAGCCGGCGCGTCAGGCGAAGCAGGCGGTCCCGCGGCTGACGGTGCTCGCGTCACCGTTTCGATTCGTGGTGCAGCCGATCATCGATCACGTCCTGGACGTCGAGCGCAAGAACCCGGATCGGAATATCGCGGTGCTGCTGCCGGAGCTGGTCGAGCGGCAGTGGTATCAATACTTTCTTCACAACCAGCGCGCCCAGATTGTCGCGGCTCGCCTGCTGACGCAGGGAACGCATCGAATCGTGATCGTCAATGTGCCCTGGTATCTGCGTAAATCGCGGTGAAGGCAGGTTGCCGGTCAACGAAACGCGGGCCGTCTTGATTCGTTGATTTGCTCGCGCGATGCTTGCTGAAAGCCAGTCACGCGCGTTGCACTTTCGTTTCCCGAGGAAAACTCACGATGAATAGACGAGCGCTCCTGCAAGGCTATTTGGCGGTCGCATGGGCCGTCGTGATCGCGTCGGGCATCGTCGGCATCGCTCACGCGGCGGGTTCGACGCGCGATCTGTCGGCGTTTCAGGACGCCAGCTACATCTATATCGCAACCGTCCGCAAGGACGGCAATCAAAGCCGCGCCGCGCGGGTGTGGTTCATCGTGAGTCCTGATAACAAGATCCTGATCGACACCAATAGCGACAGCTGGAAGGCAAAACGAATCAAGCGCGGCAGTCCGGTGCTCGTATGGCTCGGCTCCGCGACCGGACCCGCCTTCATCGGCAAGGCCGAAATCGTCCAAGACAAGGCGATTCAGGACTCTATGATTGAAAAGATTCCCGCGAAGTACTTACTGGCGCGGATCGGTTTCTTCGGTCCGAAACGCGCCAGGTTCGACGACGGACAGGTCGTCACAATCAGAATCTCACCAGTACGCGATCTGCCAGATGGGTTCGCTTCCGCACCGGGAACACCCGCACCCAAGCTTGACGAGCACTCGTCCTCGCCGTGACCGTTGATGCGGGGCGCTCGCGCGATTGCGAGCGCCCCGCTTTGCATATGCTGGCTATTGTTCGGGCACCAGTTCGACGCGACGATTCTGCGCGCGTCCTTCGGCGTTGTCGTTGGTCGCCACGAAGTCGGTCTTGCCGTAGCCGTGCGGATGTAGCCGGCTCTCGGAGATTCCGGCCCTGACCAGGTAGTCCACGACGGCGTCCGCGCGCCGGTCGGACAACCTCAAGTTGTACTCGACGCCTCCGATTATGTCGCAATACCCATTCACGTCGATGTCGACGTCGGGATTGGCCTTGAGCGTCGAAGCGGCTTCGTCAAGCACGGCGGCGTCGCCGGGACGGATGTTGTATTTGTTGAAATCAAAGTGTACGCCGCGCAGCACCAGCTTCTCCTTCACCGCGACAGGCGGCGGAGGTGGCGGTGGTGGAGGAGGCGGCGGTGGAGGGGGAGGCGGCGGCGGTTGAACGATCGGATCGCAATAGTAATGACCCAGAACTCCGCCGACCACTGCGCCGATTCCCGCGCCGGCGATTGCTCCCGCGATAACCCGCGATTGCGAGCCGTCTTTGCCTTCGCTGGCCTCGCCGATACCGAAGCCGGCGCCAGTGCCAATCAACGCGCCCGCGGTGGCGCCGTAAACTGTGCACCAGCCCAACTCGCGTTGCTGCGCGCATCCACTTAGTAGCAGCGCGATGCCGGCTACTGCCGGCAACAGAAACGACGATATACGCGATCGAATGTTCATGTCCCCTCCCACAGGCGATCGTTGACGTCGCTGAGCGCCAGCGTCTGCGCTAAACGAACGGCGCAACCCTAATTCAGAGACATGTCGAAACAATTAGTCGCGGATTAATAGAATGTGACGTGCTAAGGGCTAGCTATTGAGTTGTCAACACGACCGCACTCACGCGAGCTTGGGGCGGACTTCGGCGTCGAAGCGATCGATAAATTTCGCGAGCGGTTCCGCGGTTAGCGGACTTATCAGGAGCTCATCGACGCCGATCGCGGCGAAGCGATTCAGGTAGTCGGCGATTTCGGCTGGTGGCGCCAGCACGCCTTCAACGTAGCCTCCCGTGTCGGTCCATTTCGGCGCGAAGCCGAGATACACGCGATGACTTATCGCGAAGCCGTCGAGGCTGCGGCCGCGGCGCGCGGCGAGCTCGCGAATCCATCCGATCCGCTCGGCGACCTGGTCGGGGTTCATCCGCGTCCCATGCCATCCGTCGCCAAGTTCGACCGCGCGGCGGATAGCGCGGCGACTGATGCCTCCCACCCACATCGGGATGTTGCCCGCGGCCGGACGCGGCCCGAAGCGCGTGCCGCTGAGGTTGAAGAACTCGCCATGAAATTCCGGGACGGCGGACGACCACGCCGCACGCATCAGGGCGATTGCCTCGTCGGTGTAGGCGCCGCGTTTTTCGAACGATACGCCGAGCGCGCGAAACTCAGCTTCGAGCCATCCGCTGGCGATACCCGCCATTACTCGGCCCGACGAGAGCCGGTCGAGCGTGGCGAGTTCCTTGGCGAGATGAATGGCGTTGCGATACGGAACGACGATCACGCTGGTCGCGAGTTTGATCCGGCTGGTGAGGGCAGCGGCGTAGGCGAGCGTCGCGATGGGTTCCAGGACTTCGATTGGAGGCAGGCGGCCGCCCGACTCGGGCACTACTATATGATCGCTGACCCAGATTGATTCGTAGCCGGCCTGCTCAGCGCGCCGGGCGGTCTGCGCGATTTCGTTCCCGCTGGCCGCGCCGATCTGGGGCAAATGAAGTCCGATTTTCGTGGTGGTTCTCCCGTAGACTCAGTCCGTTTCCTCACCCGCGAGGCGTGATTTTGATTTTGGACTGACCGAATAGAGCCGGAATCATCGAACCATACCATATGTAGTGGTCCCGGAAACGGCTCCTCTACCATCGGTAGTTTCGTTCCGTCAAAAATTGTTTTTGCGCGCAGCGGGAGTCGTCCGAATGAGGCGAGTCCGTTCGAGTATGGGGCATGGTGACGCACACCGTATAGGTAGCACAGAAAATCCAGCAGCGTCAGGCTGAAAAGTTCATCCTCAAAGCCCGTGAAAACAAGTAGTCACATTTCATCCAAGGCGTTCGCGCGGATTCAGTTCGCTTCCTCACCCGCGAGCAACTCGACTATTCCGTGAGCGGTTGAAAAGTCGACGTGCAGCGAGGTCATGCAGAGCTTCCACGCGTCCGCGTTGTCACGCTTGGCGATTAGAGCCAGCAGTTGCGACTTGAGCGGCTCCTGGACGCGCGGCAGCGCCGCCTTGGCCTGGGCGAGACCGGCCTGGCGCTTGTGCTCGATTTTGGCAAACCTTTGCATCCCAAGTTGCGTCGGGCACGGCTGTACTTCGTACCACTTGCCGCGTTCCTGGCCGATCGTTTTGTTCACCGTGGCGGTGTCGCCGCTCTCGGTTGGGAATTCCAATCCCATCAGATGGGTCGGCGGCATCGGGTAGGTGACATAGGGGTTTTTACTCATCGCGTTGGGCGGCAGTTTGGTAATCGTCAGCCGATAGTTCCTGCTGATCGGAAGATCGAATTCCCTCCTTATCCGGTCGTGAAGAAAGTCGTGGTTCTTGCCGATGCATTTGAGCGTGGACGGCGCGAACAGCTTGGCCATCGCGGCGTAGTCCTTGTTGTACATCGCGTCGGCCACCTTGCGCGCCAACGCCTGCTGCTGCGGCGTACCTTTCTCAGCCGCCACTTGCGCGGCCGAGCGGGTCGGAACGCTTTGCGGCGCAGTAGCGGGCGCATGCGACGCCGACGGCGATTCCTGGGATTTCGGGGACTCCGGCGCGGCCGCGGGCGCGGCGAGCGCGGCGCCGATCACAAGCAACGTAAATGTTGTTGTTGTTCGCCAAGCCTTCAGCATCTCACTCCTTTCAGCGCAGGCACGGGCCGCCTCTCGAAACTCAAAATCGATGGCGAGATTAATCTTTGTCGGGGATCGACTTCAATTGCTCGAGCCAGGCGGTCGCTTCGCTGTCCGAGGGTGCGCGCCAGTCGCCGCGCGGCGACAGCGATCCGCCGGAACCGACCTTGGGCGCGTTGGGAATAGTACTGCGCTTGAACTGGCTCAACTGGAAAAATCGGTACAGGAAGGTGTGCAGGTGTCCCTTGATGGTCGCGATGTCGTACTGGTTGCGGCGATCGCGCGGGATGTCGGGCCAATCGCCGGCGTCCTTGTCGCGCCACGCACTGTAAGCGAGGAACGCGACCTTCGGCGGCGGGTAACCGAAGCGCAAGGTGTAGTAGAGAAAAAAATCGTGCAGCTCGTAGGGACCAATCGTCGCCTCGGTGTCGTGGCTGGAATGCCCGTCCTCCGACGTGCCGGGGATCAGCTCGGGGCTGATCGGGGTCGCGAGAATCTCGAGCAGCGTCGCGCTGGTCTCGCGGCCGAGGCTCTCAGTTTGCGCCAGCCATCGAATGACGTGCTGGATCAATGTCTTCGGCACGCTCGCGTTGACGCTGTAGTGCGACATGTGATCGCCGACGCCGTAGGTGCACCATCCGAGCGCGAGCTCGCTCAAGTCGCCGGTGCCGACTACCAGCCCGCCGCGCAGGTTCGCCAATCGAAAGAGATGGCTGGTACGCTCGCCCGCCTGCACGTTCTCGAAGGTGACGTCGTAGACCTCCTTGCCCTCCGCGTAAGGATGCCCGATGTCCTTGAGCATCTGCATGCAACTCGGCCGGATGTCTATTTCGTCGGTCGAGCAGCCGAGCGACTTCATCAGGCGTCGCGCCTGCTCGAGAGTGCGCGCGCTGGTGGCGAAGCCGGGCATCGTGACGGCCAGAATGTTTTTGCGCGGCGCGCCGAGGCGGTCCATCGCGCGCGCGCATACCAGCAGCGCGTGGGTCGAATCGATTCCGCCTGAGATTCCAATCACCACGCGCTCGAGGCCGGTCGAGCGTAGCCGCGTCGCGAGGCCTTGAACCTGGATGTCGAAGACTTCGGCGCATCGCTCGTCGCGCGTCGCGGGATCGGAGGGCACGTAAGGGAAGCGCTCGTAGCGCCGATTCAGCGGCATCTTGCCGCGGCGCGGCAATTCTCCCGAAAATGAAATCCGCCGAAAGCGCCGCACCCGCTCGAGCTCGCGACGCGCCGTGTCGCCGAACGTGTTCTGGCGCATCCGCTCCTGCGACAGCCGCTCGAGATCGATTTCCGCGCAGACGATTTGCGGCTGATCTTTGAAGCGCTCGGACTCGGCGACGATATTGCCGTTCTCGGCGATCAGCGCGTGGCCGTCCCACGCGAGGTCGGTCGTCGATTCGCCCGCGCCGGCCGCCGAATATGCGTATGCCGCGATGCATCGCGCGGACTGGCCGGCGACCAGCGCGCGCCGGTAGTCGGCCTTGCCAATCGTGATGTTCGAGGCTGACAGGTTCAGCAGCATCGTCGCTCCCGCCAGCGCCGCGTACGACGACGGCGAAATCGGCACCCACAGGTCCTCGCAAATCTCGGCGTGAAAGGTGAGCAGCGGCTGCTCCTCGTGCGCGAAGATAAGGTGGTTGCCGAACGGGACGCCGCGATTCCCGGCCAGGTCTATTTCGTCGCGCGTCGCGGCGTCGGCCGAGCTGAATTGGCGCGGCTCGTAGAATTCGCGGTAGTTCGGGAGATTGGTTTTGGGCACGACGCCGAGGATCCGCCCGCGCTGAATCACCACCGCGCAGTTGTATAGATGATGATCGACCTGCAGCGGCGCTCCCACCACGCTGACTATGGAAAGCTTGGCAGTAGCCTCGGCCACAGTGGCGATCGCGTCCAGGCATGCGTCGAGCAGCGCGCGCTGCTGAAACAGGTCGTCGCACGAATAGGCAGTCAGCCCCAATTCGGGGAACAGCGCGAGCACCGCCTTGCGCTCGGCAGCCTCGTGGATGAGCGCGACGGTATGTTCGGCATTGTAAGCGGGGTCGGCGACGCGAACGGCCGGCACTCCAACCGCGATTCTGACGAAATCGTGATTGTAGAGATTAAAGAAGTTGCCGTTGTTGTTCCGGGTCACGCCCGCGCCTCTTAACAAGACTGTGCCGATTGTGGGCCTGCCGTACAAGATTGTCCGTTTCGGCCAACGGAGCGGTTCCTATCGCCGGATTCGCCATTGAACATCCAGCCGACCGGGTCGCTCTGTAGCTATGGGTGTGTCGGCTGAAAATCGAAAAAGGCTCCGGAAGACACCCGCATGAGACGCGAATCTCTCTATTTTTCAGGTACTTAGCTCGAACGACCCGCCATTCGGCGCGGTTGAACAAATTGTTCAATCGAATGTAACGCCTTATTTGGTGAAGGGGCCGAAGAACAGGAGAAGCTATGATGCTTTCAACAGTATCCAGCAAGCAGTTCTCGTGGACCTACAGCGCACCGGCGCCTGAAAAGCCCAAAAGCCTCAAATCCCGAGCCGGCGAGCGCCTCGACGAGATCGCGGTCTTCACACTCTGCGCGGTGGCCATCTTCTACATCGCAGCTGCCAGTTGCTGGTTCATTTTCTAAATGGCGTCAATCCCCCGAGCGCGCCCAGGCGGGGAGTCTCCGTGATGAACGGAGCCCCCGCCCGGAAAATCAAACGAAGTAAGTGTCGGGGAATGAAAGTTTTTATGGTTTTTTGGAGTCAGTGAATCTCCGGAAGAGTCGATGAACGACGAGCGAGCAATATCCCGATCGAACCCGGGCAAGCACCGGCGGATGGCGATGCTCGGGGCGCTGGGCGCGTCGATGCTCGCGGGCGCGACGATACTCGCAGTGCCGCATCTGTCGGCAGCGGTCAGCCGCACATCGATATTCTGGATTGGCATCATCGTTGCCTGTTCCCTGGCGCAATTCCTCTCTCGCCTCGTCCAACCCCGCTAATTCAAGGACAACTCCATTTGACCGCCGGTGCGTACCCGAAGGGGGGCACGCACCGGCGGGTTTTTTTAGTCCCCATTTCGCCGAATGCGCACCCTCGCTTCCCATTGTCCGGCGCGTCAATCACTGCAATAAGAAGGTAGCGACTCCGGTGAATCCACCGGGTCGAAGCGCTGTCGAAGGAGTAATCGCCGATGCCATCAGACCGCAATGGGAACCGCCGCGTCACGCCCGCCAAATTCGCGCACGCCGTGCTCGCTACCAAGCAATTCCAGCCGATGGTCGATTGGTATATCACCGTGCTGGAGGCCGAAGTCGTTCACAGCAACGGCATGCTGGCGTTCCTAACCTACGACGACGAGCATCATCGTATCGCAATCGCCGCCGTGCCCGGGCTGGCGGACAAAGCGCCGCATTCGGTGGGGCTGGACCATCTCGCATACACCTACGCGAATCTTGGCGACCTGGTTTTCACTTACGAACGGCTCAAGCAGGCCGGTATCCTGCCGGTCGTGACGATCAATCACGGTCCGACCACGTCGATGTACTATCGCGATCCCGACGGCAACCGCGTCGAGCTGCAAATCGACAATTTCGATTCGGTCGAAGAGCTGAAGGGATTTTTTCACAGCGATGCGATGCAGAAGAATCCGATCGGCGTCTCCTTCAACCCCGACCAACTGGCGCGCGACTTTCACGCCGGCGTGCCCGAATCGGATTTGAAGAAATACGACGTCACGCGCGGTCTCGATCCCGAAACGATGCGGCGCCTGACCGGCATCAATCAGTAGTTTTTTTTGAAAATAGTTTGACCCGAACAATCGGAGCAGCTGGAGTCGAATGAAACTTGCGACCTTCACCCATGGCGGCGCGACGCGGATTGGCGTCGTCGTCGAGGATTCAATCGTTGACCTTGCGGCAGCGGCCTCCGAGCTGCCGCGCGAAATGACCGCCTTCCTGGTGGCCGGCGGACGGGCGATCGATCGCGCCGCCGGCGCGGCAAAAAATTCGACCCACCGGATTGCGCTGGCCAGCGTCAAGCTCGAGGCGCCCATCGCGCGTCCTCCGGAGTTTCTCGCCATCGGGCTCAACTACGCCGACCATGTCGAAGAAACCAAGATGAAGCGGCCCGAGTTTCCGATGTTCTTCAACAAACAATCGAGCTGCGTGACCGGGCCCGGCGACCCGATTCACCTGCCGCGCGCGTCGTCGGCGCTGGATTACGAAGGCGAGCTCGGCTTCGTGATTGGCCGCCGATGCCGTCATGTGCCGCGCGCTCGAGCCCACGAGGTGATAGCCGGCTACGTGATCGTAAACGACGTGAGCGTGCGCGATTGGCAGCGCCGCGCCCCGACCATGACGCTGGGCAAGTCGTTCGACACGCACGGGCCGTTTGGTCCGTGGATCGTAACGCCGGATGAGGTTGGTGATCCGCATCAGCTTGACCTGAAGACGTTCGTCAACGGCGAACAGCGGCAGCATTCGAACACCAAGAATCTCATCTTCGATTGCTTCGCGCAGATCGAGACCCTGTCGACGGTCTTCACCCTGCTGCCGGGGACGATCGTTTCGACCGGGACGCCCGGCGGGGTGGCGGCTGCGATGAATCCGCCCAAATGGCTCAAGGCGGGCGACGTGGTGCGAATCGAGATCGAGAAAATCGGCAAGCTCGAGAACAAGGTGATCGAGGAACCGGCGAGCACCAATTTAATCTGAGGACAGCGCCCGGGACGCGCCGGCAAAATTGTCAGACTTTTGGCGTCACGCCAAAATCTCGTCGCTCGCATACAGCGGTCTTCGCGCGGAACTGAGACGTCGATCGGACCAAGCGAACCAGATGCTGCTAGCGACGCTTTTACGAGTCTTGGAGTTGCTAGACTTCGGAACTGATTGATTCAGCGCGTGCGCGCAAATGATAGCTGAGGAATGAGATAAGTAGCGTCAGCGACAAAATGTTGCACTCATTCTACAATCTGTAGCCATCGGTTGACTGAAGATGAGATCGCGTCCGCTATTAGCGGCGCTATTAATTAATGAGTCGTGGCACATTGATTGCTCCCTCTTTAAGCGGGAGGCGGTTCGGATGGGCGGGATGAAAGTATCTAACGCACTGGGGAGGGCGCGAGGATGCTGCCAACGACATCGAATGGATTCCGCCACTCGGAGCATGAGATAGACCAGGCACGATCCTCGTACCCTGGAAAGCTGAGCCGCCTCCTTCTTAAGCTTCGCCCCCTTTTCAATGGAGACTACGGTCTCCAGAAACCGCGCCGGTCGATAGACCGCGAGCTGCAAGAACGCGAGCCAATCGATCTGCTGTAACCAGCTCGCGACTCTTCGTGCCGTCACTTGAGTGGTGACAGTCACTGGCATCCAATGACGCGCTGTGCTGGTATGCGCACGTGAATGGCGATCGACTCGCCGCGGCGCTGCGACGACCCGCGATAGTGGCGCTAATCTGGTTCGCGGCACTGTTCCGCCTCGTCGGCGCCTTCACCAGCCTGCCTCCTCTCGCGCATCGGCTCGATTTCGCGAACTATTACGATTGCGCGCTGGCGATGCGCCAGGGTCTCGATCCTTACACCATCAATCTCACCGCGATCGGCAACCGGCTCGGCCTTGAAACCGGCCCGTTGATCCACGCCGCCGACACTCCTCTCTTTCTGCTGTGCTTCGAACCCCTGACCCTGTTTGCTCCCGCCACCGCATTCTGGATTTGGACTGCGCTGAATCTGGTGGCGCTCGCGGTTGCTATCGGTCTGCTGGTGCGAAGACCGGATCTCGACTCGGCGACCGCCTGGCTGCTTGGCGCGCTGATTCTCACCTACTACCCGGTGGGCTGGAATTTTTTCTGGGGACAGACGCAGGTGCTGATCCTCATGCTACTGGCGCTGGCGATGCGCGCGATGGACGATGAGCGCGACGGCGCGGCCGGGGTGTTCGTTGCGATCGCCGGGATGCTCCGCGCGTTTCCATTTCTGCTGCTCGTATATTTCGCCCTGCGCCGAAAATGGAAGGCGCTCGAATTTGCGATCGGCGGAATAGTCGCCGGCGGGCTCATCACCGTCGCCTTTCTCGGCTTCGCCCGATGTTTCAGCTTCATCCACGGCGCTATCTGGGTCTCAAACATGGACCGGATGAACTTCCCGTTCGTTATTTCCGTGGCGCCGTTCGTGTCGAGGATGTTCTGGGCGCTGTTCGGTTCGGCGCCGGGACCGGTGGCCGACTCGATTCGACGCGCCGCGATTGTCGCGGTGGACGCAATCATTCTGGGCATGACCATCCGCGCGACGCTCGCCGCATCCGGACGCCGCGACGACTACTATCGAATCTATTCGTTGTGGATCGTGACCGCGTTGTTGCTGTCGCCGATCGCATGGCATCACTACCTGGTGCTGCTGGTGATTCCGTTCGTGCAAATCGCCGTCGCGACTATCCATAAGCCTGCGCGGCGCCGCGCACTCTGGATGGCGGTCGCGAGCTATCTCCTGGCCAGCGTCTCGGTGCCGATCACTTTTCGCATGCTCGCGCACCCGACCGCGTTTCAACACGCGTTCCCGACTCTATCCGCTCCGCTGCTGGAAACCGGCTTCTTCACGCTGTTGATGGGATACATCGCAACGTATTGGTTCACCGTCGATTTCAAAACTGACGATCGAGCGCTCGATCACCGCGACGTCGGCGAGCAAGCACCGAACAGACTGAAGACCGGCTCATAGCGCAGCCCGCTCAGCGTGACGTTTGCCCGCGAGATGGGTTAGATATCTCGGCAGGATCAGTTAGACGGAGAATCGAATGAAAATTTACGACTACAAACTCGCGCCCAATCCGCGCCGCGTGCGCATATTCCTGGCGGAAAAAGGTCTCAGCGTTCCGCTCGAGGAAGTCGACATCTTCAAGGGCGTCAACCGCCAGCCCGAGTTCCTGAAAAAGAATTCACTGGGCGGAATCCCGGTGCTCGAACTCGACGACGGCCGATATCTCGCGGAGAGCGTCGCGATCTGCCGCTACTTCGAGCTGCTCCATCCCGAGCCCGCGCTGTTCGGCAAGGGCGCGTTCGAGCAGGCGACCGTCGAGATGTGGAATCGGCGGATTGAACTGGCGCTGTTCGTGCCGGTCGGGATGGTCTGGGGACATTCGCACGAATTGACCCGCGCGCGAATCAAGCAGATTCCCGAGATGGGCGAGCAGAGCCGCAAGGTCGTCGAGCAGCGCTACCAATGGCTCGACCGCGAGCTCGCGGGCAAGCAGTTTCTCGCCGGCGACAAGTACTCAATCGCGGATATCACCGCGCTGGTGGTCGTTGACTTTGCGAAGTTCAACAACATCGCGATTCAGCCCGACCAAACGAACCTCGCGCGATGGCATCAGGCGGTCTCGTCGCGTCCGAGCGCGGCCGCATAGCGATGAAGCGGCCCAAGGCCGCGCGCAGCCAGGTTCTAGCCGACGCGTCCGTGTATGCCGCAACTCGGCGCGATACCCATCCGCTCGTAATAGCGCTGGTGATATTCCTCGGCGCGATGGAACTCCGCCGCGGGTGCGATCTGCGTGACGACCGGGCGCCCGAGCTTGCCGGATTCGTCGAGCCGCCGCTTCGATTCCTCGGCGGCCTTGCGCTCATGCTCATCGGAATAAAAAATTATCGAGCGGTACTGAGTGCCGACGTCGGGTCCCTGCCGGTTGAGCGTCGTCGGGTCGTGAATCTGCCAAAAAACTTCCAGCAGGCGCTCGAACGATACCCGCGCCGGGTCGTACTCGACCTGCACGACTTCGGCGTGTCCGGTCTTGCCGCCGCAAACCGTTCGATAGTTGGGCTTCGGCACGGTGCCGCCCGCGTATCCGACCGCCACATCGACGACGCCCTCGACCGCGCGAAAAGCCGACTCGACACCCCAGAAGCAGCCGGCGCCAAATACCGCAAGTTTCTTCGTGTTCGCCATGCGCCTACTTAATGACGAGTGTCGGCGGGAATCAAGTGAAACGGCCGCCGCCACTGTGCGACCCTCCAAACCTGTGCCATTATTCAAGCGATATGACAAGTATCATGGCGGACAAGAAGCTGTGGCCGCGGACACTTTTACTCGTCGCGGCGCTCGTTTGCTTCTCGCATCCGGAGGCCGGCGCCGTCGAAATCAAGATCGCTGCCGCATCCGACCTGACCTTCGCGTTCAAGGATGTGGCCGCGCGATTTCAAAATCAAACCGGAGTCGCAGTCAAGCTCACGTATGGTTCGTCGGGGAATTTTTTCGCGCAGATTCAAAATGGCGCGCCTTTCGATCTGTTCTTTTCCGCCGACGTAGGCTATCCGGAGAAGCTTGAGGCTGCGGGCCTGACTGAGCCCGGCACTATGTACGAATATGCGAGCGGAAAACTCGTGATGTGGGTTCCCAACGCGTCGAAGCTCGACTTGAGCCGCGGCCTAGCGGCGCTGCTCGATCCCGGCGTCGGAAAAATCGCGATCGCCAATCCGCAGCATGCGCCGTATGGGACGGCGGCCGTCGCGGCGATGCGTCACGCCGGGATTTACGACCAAGTCCAAAGCAAGCTCGTGCTCGGCGAGAATATCTCGCAGACCGCCCAGTTCGTTCAGTCCGGCAACGCCGACGTCGGCCTCCTCGCGCTGTCGCTCGCGGTGGCGCCCGCGATGAAGGACAGCGGACGCTACGTCGAAATCCCGGCGGCGGACTATCCGCCGCTCGTCCAGGCGGCCGTGATTCTCAAGATCGTCGCGCAACCAGGAGCTGGCGAACCAGTTTCTGAAATTTCTCAAGGAGCCCGAAACCGTGGCGCTGATGGAGCGATATGGTTTCTCGATTCCCAACGACGTCGCCGCGGCGAAAATTTCCGCGCCGCATTGACCGCCGATGGATTGGAGCGCGATTTTCCTGACGCTGCGGCTCGCGCTGGTCGTTTGCGCGATCTTGCTGATCGTCGGGACGCCGATCGCATGGTGGCTCAGCTTCACCCGCTGGCGATGGAAATTTTTCGTCGAGTCCATCGTCGCGCTGCCGCTCGTGCTTCCGCCGACCGTGCTCGGCTTCTACGTGCTGATCGCGATGGGCTCGAACAGCCCGATCGGCCGCTGGTACCAGTCTCTCACCGGCCACGGTTTGCCGTTCACGTTCGCGGGTCTCGCTATCGCGTCGGTCATCTACAGCCTGCCGTTCGCGGTGCAGCCGATGGCGGCGGCGTTCTCGCAGGTGGATCGCAACCTGATCAACGCGTCGTCGATACTCGGCGCGTCGCGGCTTCGCACTTTCGTCCGCGTCGTGTTGCCGATGTCGGTCGGCGGCGTGATAACCGGCTTCGTGCTGAGCTTCGCGCATACGCTCGGCGAGTTCGGCGTCGTGCTGATGGTCGGCGGGAACATCCCGGGCGTGACGCGCACGGTTTCGATTGCCATTTACGATCAGGCGCAGGCGCTCGACTACGCCGGAGCGAATCGCATGGCGCTGCTGCTCTTGGCGTTTGCTTTCGTCACGCTGTCGATCACCTATTCGCTCAACCGCCGAGTCTGGGCGGTCTGGCCGATGCATCGCTAGGTCGCGATCTGTGACCTCCGATCGGCGCCTATCGGTTCGCGTCGCGCATCGGACCTCGAACGGCTTTGCGCTCGAGGCCGGGTTTGAGGCGGCGCCCGGTTTCACGATGATCCTCGGCCCGTCGGGCGGCGGAAAAACGACGCTGCTGAATTGTATCGCGGGTTTCGTGCGGCCTGATGACGGCCGGATAGCTCTAGGAGCGCGAGTGCTGTTCGATTCCGACGAGCGCATCGACATGCCGGTGGCGGCGCGTCGATTGGGATACGTGTTTCAAAATCTCGCGCTGTTTCCCCATCTGACGGTCGCTCGAAACGTTCAATACGGGATCGCAAAGCTGCCCGCCGATGAGCGGCGCGCGCGCATGATGGCGATGCTCGAGTCGTTTCGTATCGCGCATCTCGCCACGCGCAAACCCGGCGAGATTTCCGGCGGCGAGCGCCAGCGCGTGGCGCTCGCGCGGTCGCTGGTAACGAATCCGGAGGCGTTACTGCTCGACGAGCCGCTGGCGGCGCTCGACCACGCCACTAAGTCAAAGATCCTCGACGACCTGCGCGCCTGGAATGCGTCCCACGAAATTCCAATCCTATATGTAACGCATTCACCCGACGAGGCCTTCGCGCTCGGCGAGCGAGTGATAGTGCTGGAAGGCGGACGCATCCTGGCCCAGGGGATGCCGCAATACGTACTAACGACGCCGCGCCACGAAACGATCGCGCAGGTAGTAGGCTTCGAAAACGTCTTCGACGCAACAGTAAGGTCGATCGCCGAAACTCAAGGCACGATGCTATGCCAGCTGGACGGAAGCGCAACTCAACTGGAAGTCCCGCTAGGACACGCGGAGCCGGGAGCGCGCGTAAGAGTAGCAATCCGCGCCGGCGACATAATGGTCGCGTCTGAACGCCCGCAAGGCCTAAGCGCCCGTAACGCCTTTGAGGGAAGAGTCCTATCAATACGCCGCGAAGGCGTAAGGGTATTAGTAATGATAGAAGCAGGAGCAACCTTCGAGGTCCACCTGACGCCGGGCGCAATAGATTCGTTGCGAATCGACGCCGGCAAGAAGGTGTGGCTGGTGATCAAGACCTATTCATGCAATTTGGTGGAGCCTTCGTTGCGTTAGGCAGGGCGGGGAAGAGCCGTCTATTGTTTGGGAGGCGTTGTGGGCGTGGTCGGTGCTTTCGGTGGTGCTGGAGTGGCGGTCAGGGTCGTACAGATAGAGCCTTTCGCCTGAAATACCGGGTGATCGATATCTATAGTCAGCCGGTCGCCATCAGGCTCCATCGGATACATTCCCGGTCTCACGTTCCCCGCTACTTCCGCGCCTGCCGTTTCCTTGCTAGTAGCGGCCGCCGACATCGCCGCCTTGGGTACTGCCGTCATCAGAGCTGCGAACGCATTAAGCGTCTCGGGTACCTTGGTATCGACGGTAGAGTCAAGGTTGGTAAGGTTCCATCCGTCAGCAAGGGTCGGCTTTAGAGCCACGCTCCCTATCCAGTAGTGCGGTACGATTACGTACTCTTCCGACTAATCGGGAAGATACTTGATATCGACGACACAAGACGCGCTGGCATCCTTGGTAGCCTGGGTCTCCGTGATCAGAATATAGGGTTTGGGACGATAGTAGTGAATCCCGTCGGACTCGGCGAACCATCGCTGGTACCAAGGCTCGTTGTGTACCGCGGCACTCTGAAACGTGAGATGCGCGCATCCGGCTGCCGTGGCCGCGGCGCAAATCAACAGCGCTCGTCCACAGACCGAAAGAGCCCGATTCCAAATGCCGGCGGTATTTTCCGATTTGGCCACCCCGGGCAACAGCTGACCTCAGGCCAACCCAAGGTCAAGCGCTGCGTCGTAACTCGCCGACTCGAAGGTGAACAATCGGGATGGTGCCCCCTGCGGGATTCGAACCCACGGCCCCAGGATTAGGAATCTCGCGCAAGCCCTGATCTCAGATCATGTCAGATCAGATCACGTAGGAAAATCAAGGGCTTTCCCACTTCAGTGATTGGCTCGGATCACTTCACGAATGGACACTTTGGACACTTCGTGGACACTTTCTCGAGTTTGAAACCCCGCCATCTTTCCACCGATCGCGGACAGATAACCCATCTGATTCGCTCGACGAAATCTTCGTCCGCATAACTGAGCGCTCAAGTACTGCACTAATTCCCCGACGGCGCCTCTCTCGGACGACGCCAAGATTGGGCTGCGGCAAGGAACTTGCTCTACCAACAAATCCAGCGAGCCGCAGTTTGATGTGTGAATTCAGTTTTTTACGGTGAGGCGTTCGCATGGAGAGCAACCCGTATCTCGAAGCGCGTCGCGAATGGGACGAACGATACGCTGACCTCGTTCTCGGAAAACGTAACTGGCAGATTGCCGCAGGCGGACTTCTGGTCCTTGGTCTGATTCTCGCCAGCGGAATGGTCTGGCTGAGCGAACGGAGCCGCTACATCCCGTATGTCGTTGAAGTCGACAAGCTCGGATACGCGCTGACGGTGCCGCAACCCCTCACGCCGGTTGCGTTGCCGGACGTGACCGCGCGAATGGAGCGTTACGAAGTCGCTGCCTTCATCCGCGACGCACGCTCGGTCACCAGCGATTCACAAGTTGAGCATCAGACGCTCAATGCGCTGCTCGCGCATACGCGCGGCGCCGCGGACCGCTTTCTCGACGAGTACTTCCACTCCGACAACTTCTCCCATAACCCGTTCAAGATCGCCGAGAAGCAGACCGTCTCCGTTCAGATCGATTCGATCCTTCAGCTCTCGCCGCGCAGCTATCAGGTGCGATGGACCGAGCAGCAGCGTGACCTGAACGGCGTCGCTGTCGGGTCTCCGTCACACTGGGAGGCTGCGCTTCAAACCGAAATTGTCCCGCCGAACTCCGATGACGCGATCGTTAGCAACCCTCTCGGGTTTTGCGTGACTCAGATCAGCTGGACCGAACAGCAAGGTTAGGCCGGCAACAGAATAGGAGGCAGAGCGATGAGACGGATCGCCATCGCAGGAATAGTCACCTTGGCGCTCACGTTGGGAGCATGCGCCGCAAAACAGCCGCCAGCACCGCCGCCGCTCAACCTGGTCACCGAAGCCGAACCCAAACCGGAAGCGCCGCCAGCTCCGCCAACCGCGGAGCAGGTCCTTGCAGCACAGCCGCCCGAGGTTCAGCAGGCGATAAAGGAGCACGACAAGAGCGGCGATTGGCCGATCTACAAGACACCCGCTTACACGCTCTATCCGTATAACCAAGGCCCCCCGCCGGCCGTCGATTGCGAGCCGCTGCGAACTTCAGACATTCAGCTGCAGCCAGGAGAGACGATCACCGACGTTGCGATTGGTGACAGCGAGCGCTGGATGGCAACGCCCGCTTCCTCGGGAGACCCCCGAGACCCTGTGCCGCATCTCGCAGTTAAGCCACAAGCTCCGGGCATCCAGACCAACCTTACGATCTACACGACGAAGCACATCTACCACTTGCTGCTCCGCTCGCGCGGAAGCCACGCCATGCAGGAGGTCGAGTTCTACTATCCCGACGAGCTGATCACGGCGATGAAAAATGCCGACTCCGCCGCGAAGGCACAACAGGATGCGGCAGCCGATCCGCCGGGCGATGACTCCGGCAACGTCGTGAAGGTTGCCAACGTCGATCCGGCACAACTCAACTTCGCGTACACGGTGGGCGGAGCGAACGTTCCGTGGAAGCCGATTCGCGCCTTCGATGACGGTTCGCACGTGTACATCCAGATGCCGCCAGGAATGAAGTCGAGCGAGGCGCCCGCGCTGCTTGTGAACGCAGGCAGCGGAACGCAGATGGTGAACTACCGGGTCAAGGGAAACTACTACGTCGTCGACCGCTTGGTCACCGACGCAATCCTCGTAGCAGGAGTCGGACGCGATCAGGACCGCGTGACGATCAGCTACGCAGGAGCGACGAGGTGAGAACCATGGCGACTGAGGATATCAGACTCGACGGCCAGGGCGATCTTCGGGACGAACCGGAAGACTTGCTGGAGCAGGAGCATTCCGGAGGCGGCCGATTCAACAGGCTCATACTGATTGCGTTCGCCGCCGTCGCGATTGTGAGCGGCGTGGTGGTGGCGCTGGGCGTGGAGTCGTCCGGTATCGGGCAGAGTGCGGTGTACAGAAAGCCCGGTGACGATCCCGGAGCATCCGCACGCAACAACGGAGAGATCGCGGACCTCGCCGCGAACGGCGGCAAACGGCTCGCAGCACCGACTTTCGTACCACCTCCAGCGGTCGTCGCGACCGTACAAGCGCCCATCCAACAGACACCGCCGCAACCGCCCAGCCGTTACGCGCAGTGGGCGGAAGAGAAGTACATGAAGGCGCTTGAATCGCCGCAGATGGTCTCTGCGTTCCACGATGGCGGGACGCTGGAAATCGCCCGCACAAATGGCCAGCAAGGCACGAACTTCAACGTTGGCAATTCCACTGATCAGGCCGTGACGCTTCACCCGCCCGCATCGGCGTTCTCGGTGATGGCGGGAAGCGTGATTCCCGCCGTACTCGTAAGCGGGATCAACTCGGACTTGCCGGGGCCGATCCTCGCCCAGGTCAGTCAGAACGTTTTCGACAGCGCCACGGGAAAATATCTGCTGGTTCCGCAGGGCAGCAGACTCATCGGCATATACCAGAACGCCTCCACCTATGGTCAGCAGCGGGTCGAGATCGCATGGCAACGGCTCATCTTCCCGAACACCTCGAGCATGAATCTCCCGCAGATGCCGGGAGCCGATCAGGGCGGCTACTCGGGTTTCACCGACGAAGTGAACAACCACTACTTGAGAACGTTTGGCACCGCGGCGGTCATGAGTCTTATCAGCGCCGGCCAGATGGTCGGACAGATGGCGACGTTCGGAGGCGGTGGCACTTACGGTCCCTACGGGTACTCACAGCCGAACCAGTGGGCGATGGCGAGTCAGACGGCCGGTTCAGCTGCCTCGGGACAGTTCGGCGCTGTGGGTCAGCAGATGATCGGCCAGGGGATGAATCGCCCACCGACGATCGAAATCCGGCCCGGCTACCAGTTCAACGTGATGGTCACAGAGGACCTCGTGTTTCCGGCGGCCTACAAAGGCTGAACGTACACAAATCGTATACGGAGCCCAGGGCGACTGTGCACGAAACGTACACAAAACCGATTCAAGGAGAAGGGCGATGGGAGTGCTCAAACGCAAGGAAGAACCGACCCAGACGATCACGTTGCGCGTGCCGGCTTCGGTGAAGGCAGAGATCGATCGGCTGCGCGAGCGCACAAGCGAGGCGGGTTTCGATCTGAACGCGACAATCTGCGAATCGATCATTCGCCTGACGCGACAGATGCGTGACGAGATGGATGGCTTGGACGGGAAGACTGCGGGGAGAGACCGTTCTCGAAAGCCTGCAAAAGCGAACGGACTGGCACATTCAGATCGGATAGCTTCCCGGCGGCGCTGCTGATGGTCAGGGCGGAGTGTGAAGTGATGCGCGTCGGAGTTCGGGATGGAGTGCGACCGATGATCGAACTGCTGAGATTTGCGTGCGGGCGGACGGAGGGGTCTGAGTGGTGTGTTCGGAGTGGTGAAGGAGTGGGGTAAAGGGCGTTCGTTCGTAGAGCAAGATAAAGCATCTGCGGTGCAGTGCCGCAGATCCTCCGTTTTCTCCAAACTTCTCACGGCCTTTCCCCCACTTGAGAGCATCCTGGTCGGCCAACTGTACAGTACGGCGAAAATCGCCTCGGAGCGGGTCGTTCCAAGGCCGCATTTCGAGTGTTTTCGGCACGCGCGCAGACCCGTCTTGGCGATGCTCGGACCAGTGATCGCAGTGGCCTTCTTGGTCATGCTGGGCAGGTTCCTTGGTCTGCGCATTTCACTCACCGACAGCGCCGCACCAGCAGGGATTTACCGGATCGTACGCGGAGTATCCGTCAAACGCGGCGAGCTCGTTGGTGCCTGCTTGCCGGCATCGATCGCACAGGAAGGACTCACTCGCGGTTACCTTCAACAGGGCGATTGCCCAAGCGGAGCCGAGCCGGTCGCGAAGATTGTGGGAGCGCTTCCCGGTGACGTTTTGGAAGTGCAGCCCGGATGGGTTTCCGTCGACGGACAGGTGTTCCCAGACAGCGCCGTCGCAGCACACGACAGCATAGGCCGACCATTGCCACATGTACCTTGGGGAAGGCGCCAGGTCGCGCCGGGCGAGGTCTGGCTGTTCGGTTTCAATAACGTGCGGAGCTGGGACGCGCGCTACTTCGGACCGGTTCCGCTTTCAGAAGTTCGAGCCGCGCTCAAGCCGGTTCTCACTTGGTGAATCATGGCGACGAACGGACATAGCCACGAGCAAGGACTCAGAGTCCATCACCTCGCCAATCTTGGCGGATTGGTAGCAATAGCCGGCCTTGACCGCGAGCCTCCAGACTTCCTGCTCGGAGCGTTGCTCAGCGTCTCGCACGAGAGCGCAACCCTCGATGCGGCGCAGCGCGCACGGGTCGCAGCGGCCGGACGAGAGCGGCTCGAGGAGCGGGCGACCAGCAAGCGCGCGTGGAAGTCGTGGAGCCGCGCAAAGGAACTTCATTCGGTCACACTCAGCAGTGCGCAGGTCAAAGAAATCATCGAGGCACTGGGCGAACACGCGCCAGAGAATTCGGCGCAACTCATTGCCAGCTTGAGCGCATTGCTCACGGAGTCGACGCATGAGCCGGCGTAGGTTCTTCGGCCAGAAGGAGGTCGATATCAAGCTCCGTCTCGGCGCCGACGGAGCGTCCGCGCCCGCTGATTCCGTGGTGGGCGGTTGCGTTGCGGCGAGTGCGGGTAAGGTGGGGAATTCGACGCCAATCGTGGGGCAGTCTCAGCGGCGGGCAGACGTGGCGGCGAGTCGCGCTGGACCCGCACGTCTACTCCCGCCGTTCCGTGGTCAAAGCGTCGTTCAAGCGCAACGACCATACCGGCGGTTGGGCCGCTCATGCCCGCTACCTGTCACGCGAAGGAGCGCAGCAGGAACAGGGAAAGGGTAGGGGCTTTGATGCCGAGCATGAAGGGCTGGATATGGTCCCGGTCGTGCGCGACTGGGAGAAACACGACGAGTTGCTCTGGCGCTTCATCGTCTCACCGGAGGACGCCTCAAGGCTGGATCTTCGGGAACACGTGCGTGGCCTGGTCGAACAGATGGAGCGCGATCTCGATACGAAGCTTCAGTGGGTCGCAATCGATCATCACAACACCGACGACGCCCATGTCCATCTGCTAGTGCGAGGCGTTCGGGACGACGGACGGCCTCTGCAGATCGACCGCGAATATCTGAAGCTCGGCATGCGCGGGCGAAGCCAGGAGATCGCAACGAGGGAGCTTGGGCCGCGACTCGAACCCGAGGTCCTGCATGCGCGCGAGCGCGTCATTCGAAAAGAGCAATGGACCGAAATTGACCGATCGCTGCAACGCAAGGCGAACGAGTCCGGTCTCGTAAGTTACGAGCAGTTCCAACCGCGCAGCGATGCCGCCCGCGTGAGAGCGGAGCAGGACGTGGCGCGACTGCAGTTCCTCGAAGGCATCGGCCTCGCCCAGCGTGTTGGTGAAGCAAGCTGGAAGCTCTCGCAAGACCACGAGCGCGAATCTTCGTGAACGCCAGATCTCGAAAGACATCATCAAGAGCCGGGCGCGCAGCCAGCGGCATGACCATGATCACGGACTCGATCGCGGCTTCGACAAACGGAGGGATCGCCATGGCTGAACAGCGTCCCTATCGGCTGTCAGGGACCGCCTCTGATGCGAGTCTCAGGCAGACCAAGATTGTCGCTATGCTCACGCTTGGAGTGGCCGTCGTTGTAGTCAATTGGGTGACGACCCAACACGCCGCGCGACTCTTCGGTTACTCGCGCACTCTCGGCGCACCATGGTGTTATTTTCCCCTGATCGGACTGCTCTACCATCCATGGGACTGGATGGTCTGGTGGTGGCGCTGGCACTCCGAACCGACCCTCGCGCCGCTCTGGGAGCTGTGTGCGCACGAGGCCGCCTACCCGATGATTGCCCTGAGCGTAATTGCGATGGGCGCGATAGCGGTCGCCCGCCATAAAGGGTTTCGCAATCCATCCGACCTGCATGGATCGGCACGCTGGGCCAACACCAGGGACCTTCGAGCGGCCGGACTCATAGACAGTAGCCGGTTGCTGCCGTGGCGGCTTCGCAGGATCGCCCAACGCGCAAGAGTCCTGAAACCCTTCTCGCATCGGGCAGGCGTTTACCTTGGCTTATGGCGCCGCTGGGGCCGGGACTTCTATCTCCGCGACTGCGGACCTTCGCACATCCTGGTCTTCGCTCCGACCCGCAGCGGCAAGGGCGTCGGAATCGTGATTCCGACGCTGCTCACGTGGCCGCATTCGGCCCTCGTTCACGATCTCAAAGGAGAGAACTGGGCGCTGACTTCCGGTGCACGGAAACGGATGGGGCAGGTCTGTCTCAAGTATGCGCCAGCATCACCGGACGAAGACGGCGCTCGCTTCAATCCTCTTGCCGAGGTCCGGTTGCGCACGCCTCACGAGATTCGGGATGTGCGCAACATCGCTCAGATGATCATGGACCCGAATGGGAAGGGCCTTCCCGACCATTGGCTGCGCGCGGGCGTGGAAGGCTTCACCGGATTCACCCTCGCTCAGCTCTATGAAAACCGCGATCCAACTTTGAGCGGTATCGAAGCGAAGCTTTCCGACCCTATTCAGCCGATTAACCAGACACTGGAACAGATCATGACTACGGTCCATGACCCTGAGGGGTTGATGGGCTGGAGGGACTCACAGGGCAATCCCACGAAAACGCATCCAGTTATCGCCCGCGCGATGCGCAGTCTGCTCGACAAGAGCGACAACGAACGATCCGGCGTCATTTCTGAAATCAAGGGGTTTCTCGGACTCTACCGCGACCCGGTCATCGCAACGAATACCGCGACCTCCGACTTCCGCATCGAGGATCTGATGAACCATCGGCGGCCGGTTTCGCTCTACGTCATCGTGCCGCTCGCTCACAAAGACAGTCTGCGGCCGTTAATCAGGCTGATGCTCAGCCAGATACTTCATCGTTTGACCGAACGGCTCGAGTATCGCGACGGGCGCGCGATGACCGGCTACCGGCACCGGCTGCTTTTGATGATCGATGAATTCGCAAGTCTCGGACGACTCGATATGTTTGCGGACTCGCTTGCGCTGATCGCCGGCTACGGGATCAAGGCATGTCTCATCGCCCAGGACCTGAGCCAGATTCATGCGGCCTATGGGCACGACGAAGCGATCACCTCCAACTGCCATACCCGCGTCGCTTTCACGCCCAACCGTATCGAAACTGCGCGGCTGCTTTCTCAGATGGCCGGAGAAGCCACCGTTCGCCACGCTCACCGGACTTTTTCCAGCACGGGCGCGAGTCTCTCAGAGCCGGAGGTGGCGCGGCCTCTGGTTACACCAGACGAGGTCACACGTCTCGGCTCCGACGAAGCCCTGATTTTCACAAGCGGTCAGCCTGCGATCCGCGCCACCAAGATCCGCTATTACACCGAGCCGTTCTTCAAGCAGCGAGCGGCCATCCAGCCACCGTCGAAAACTGACCGTATCGCGAACTCAAGTGCCAACGAGAAAGCGAGCGAAGCGATGCCATCGCCCATATCCAATCAAATCACGCCGGATACGGAAGGTCTTGCCGGACGTGAATCACAGCGGGAACCCAACTTTCTCGCAAAGGCAGCTCAACCGCCATCCGAACGGGCAGCTCACGTTTTTGAAGTTTGCCGTCGAGCCAGGGTGGCAGTACAGCAGCTGCAACCAACCGCGGTCGAAAGAAGGAGAGACTACTTTGAGGCGACAACTAACAGCGTATGTCGGCGGCGACGACTTCGCGCGCTTGAAGGAAGAGGCTGAAGAGGCAGGCCTTTCGCTCTCACGTTACATCCAGGAGCGTCTGGTCCATTCAAACGGACATTCAACCGTAAGCCTCTCCGAGTCCAAGCTGGTCGCAACCGAAAAGAGAATCATCGACGCGAATCGATCGTTCATCGCCCAAGCCATCCGGCCGCTGAGCAAACAGGTGACGATGCTCCTGGCCATGCTCGATCAATTCGCGCTCAGCATGCTGACCCACCTACCGGAAGTTCCCGAGGCCCAGCGCGAACAAGCTCTGGCCAGTGGAGAGCGGCGACACCACGGATGGCGGCTCGAGGTGGAAGACACCATCAAGCAGATAGAATCTGCGGCTGCGAACGGAAAGAAGCCTGTCGCCAGCCCGGATGAGTCCCAGAACGGCGAGCGTCGCGAAGAACACACCCCCATCGCGGAATCTCACGGAGACAGCGAATGATCTCGACGCAGCAGACCCAGGACCGGCGGCTGGACGAGCTGCTCCGGAGGCAACTTGGTCCACGAATTCTGGCCGCGATCGACGATCCGAACGTCACAGAGATCATCGTCAACGAGGACGGCCGCGTGTGGTTCGAGTCGTATGCAAAGGGAATGCACGAAGCCGGCTTGGTGCTCGCGGCTTCGCAGGTGGAGAGCCTGATCGGTACCGTCGCCTCGTCACTTGGCAGCGTGGTGAACTCAGTCAATCCGATTGTTGAAGGCGAACTCCTGATCGGAGGAATCCGCTTCGAGGGACTCCTTCCGCCGGTTGCTCGAAAGCCGTGTTGCGTCATGCGCAAGCCGGCCCAGGTCCTCTACACGCTCGACGATTACGTACGCGACGAGATCCTGAGCGAGGCGCACGCCCGAATCTTGCGTGAAGCGGTCGATTCAAGACGCAGCGTCGTAATCGCGGGCGGGACCGGCTCGGGTAAGACCACGCTGGCCGGCGCGCTCATCAATGAAATGGTGGAGCGTTCCGATCCGAACGAGCGCTACGTGATCATCGAGGACACCCTCGAAATCCAGTGCCGCGCAAAGAACCTCGTCCAGCTTCACACCGCCGAGGCCGCTGACATGACGCGGCTGGTACGGACGACCATGCGGCTGCGCCCCGACCGAATAATCATCGGCGAGGTGCGCGGCGCCGAAGCGCTCGCACTGCTCAAAGCGTGGAACACCGGTCATCCGGGCGGAGTCACAACGATCCACGCCAACAGCGCGAAGGCCGCGCTCACGAGGCTTTCCAGCCTCGTGCAGGAGGCCGGCGTTCCGCCACAACCGGAACTCATTGCCGAGACGATCAACCTGCTCGCATTCATCGTCCGCACGCCTGCAGGACGGCGCGTGAAGGAGCTGGTTCGTGTCGACGGATACAGCGCGACCGATGGATTCATACTCACTTCCCCAGACACGCAGTCGAGCAAAGACTCAGGGCAATAACGTTTTGAAGTCATCTGCGAATTAAGAGGAGGTACGCGAAATGAAACGGTTGGAAGGGAAAAAGGGCACGTGGAGAAAATGGGTATCTATCGATTGTTTACGCTTACGGAATCATCACCTTTGTCTGGCCAGTCAGGGCGTTCGCAGCGATCGCCGCTGGCGGAGCGCTGCCCTGGGATCACTCCGCTGACGACGCTGCAGACCGACCTGCAGGGACCGGTCGCCCACGCGATCACCACCGCGGCCGTAATCGGCACCGGCCTCATGTGGTCGGTCAGCGAGCACGGAACCGGCGTGCGCAAAATGTCCTCGCTCGCGTTCGGTGGGGCGTGTGCGCTCGGGGCGACCCAACTGATGACGACGCTCTTCCCGCTGGGCGGAGCGCTCTTCTAGGCAGAAGAGGATAGGACGATGACTGAAGGTGAGCGGCGGGTGAGCGCGATTCATCGATCGCTTACCCAGCCGATTCTGCTGGCCGGAGCCGAGCGACCGTTGGCGATCGCCAACTGGATAACCGCCGCAGCTTTGATCTTCGGCGGCGGGCTCCACTGGTACACCGTCGCAATGGGGGCGTTCCTGCTGACCGTGGGGCACTGGGCGTTGGTCCAGGCAGCGAAGTTCGATCCGCAGCTGAGCCAGGTCTACGTCCGCCACATCCGCTATCAGGACTATTATCCGGCACGCGCTCCAATCTCGGCATCGCCACCCCGAATCCGCGTATCTGTACCGACACCCAAGGAGATGCGCGCTTAGGAAAAGAGAGGAAGAAGTATGTTCCTCAAAGAGTTCAAGGACTTGAGACGAAAGCGCGGCAGGTTGCTCGGGCTGCCTGACCAGCTCAACTACGCAATTCCGATCGACGACTACACTATCGCGATGAAGGACGGCGCGTTCCTGTCGTCCTTCGAGTGCTCGGGGCTTGATCTGAATTCTGCGAGCGTCGAAGAGCTCGATGCCCATCGCGCTCAGGCCAATCGCGCTCTTGCGCGCCTCGACGATGGCTTCATGTACAACATCGACCTCATCCGTCATCCGAGCATCGATTATCCGAGCCGTACGTTTGCTGATCCCGTTAGCGCAACGCTCGATCGCGAGCGCGAGATTCAATACTCGGCTGAGGGTCAGCACTTCGAGACGAACTGTGTTCTCACAATCACGTATCGCCCGCCGGCCGACACGCAAATGCGGATCGCCGGTGTCTTTCTGACGGGCACGCCGTCGCGCGCTGACTGGCGACGACAGCTCGAATGGTTCAAGCAGCGACTCCGCGAATTTGAAGATGCGATAAGCCCCGTGTGGAAATTGACTCCGCTCAATATGCCGGTCCTGCTGTCGCACCTCGCAAGCTGCATCAACGGGCGAATGTGCGAAGTAGCCGCGCCGAGAACACCAACTTATCTGGACGCGGTTCTCGGCAATCAGGATTTGATCGCTGGCTTCAAACCGCGCGTCGGCGGAAGGCACATCCGCGTCATCGCGCTGGCCGGCTTCCCGCCCTTTTCCTACGCCGAGATGGCCGCGTTCTTGAGCGAGTTACCGATATCTTATCGTTACTCTACGCGCGGGATTCCCGTAGGGCCGCGGACCGCGATCAGCCAGCTCACCGTATACCGGCGCAACTGGTTCCAAAAGCGACTCGGACTTCGGGGCGTCATCAGCGAACACTTCGGCTCCGGCGCCGGAGCTGCTTTCCAGAACCAGCACGCGCTCAAGATGGCGGCCGACGCCGACCAGGCGATCACCGAAGCCGAGGGCGGCGCGGTCCGATATTGCTACGTAACACCAAAGGTGATCGTCACCGAAGACCGAGCCAACGTTGCCGACGAAAACGCTCAGCTCGTCTTCAAGGTCTGCCAGAACATGGGCTTCGATCCGCGGATGGAGACGATCAACGCGGTAGAAGCATGGCTCGGATCGCTTCCAGGACACGGCTGGTACGACGTACGGCGTCCACTGGTCAACACCCAGAACCTTGCGGACATTCTGCCTCTAACGAGCATCTGGGCGGGCCTCGCAGCCAACCCTTGCCCTTACTATCCGAAGAACACCCCGGCGTTGTGTTACGGCGCAACGACGGGCAGTACGCCGTTCCGTCTCAATCTTCACGTCGGCGACACCGGCCACACCGGCATATACGGTCCGACTGGAAGCGGAAAGAGCGTCGCGCTGGGCGCGATAGCAGCGAACTTTCGGGCAGTCCCTGACGGGCAAATCTTCTTCTTCGACAAGGGCTATTCCGCATACGTTCTCACCAAGGCTCTGGGCGGACAGCACCTCGACCTCGGGGAGGAGGAGGTCCCACTTTGCCCGCTGGCGCAGATTGACGACGAGACCGACCGCATGAAGCTGCAGGGTCTGCTCGAAGACTGGCTCGACCTTCAGGGCGTGAGGCTCGTACCAAGCCAGCGCAAAGCCCTCTGGCGCGGCCTTACTCTGGTAGCGGAAGGTCCGGCCGAGCAGCGCACCATCAGTAACCTTGTCACCCAAGTGCAGGACAACGCGGTGCGCGATGGACTGGCGGCCTTCTCGCTCGCAGGACCGCTCGGGCGTTTCGTCGATGCGGACCATGACGTGATACTCGAAGATCGATTCATCACCTTCGAGCTCGAAACGCTCATGGCAATGGGGCCGAAGGTCGTAGTGCCCGTCGCAACGTATCTATTCCACCGAATCGATCAACGCCTCGACGGTCGTCCCACGCTCATCGTCCTCGATGAAGCGTGGATCATGCTCACCAACAGCGTCTTCGGAGCGAAGATCGAGGAATGGCTGCGTACGCTGCGCAAAAAGAATGCGGCAGTGGTACTCGCCACCCAGAGCTTGAGCGAGATCGCCAATTCGCCTCATCGCGATGTGATTCTCGAATCCTGCCCGACCAAGCTCTATCTGCCCAACCCCGAGGCGACGAACAGCGCCACACGGGAGACGTATCGACGATTCGGACTCTCCGACCGGCAGGTCGAAATCATCGCAGACGCCACGCCAAAGCGGCACTACTACTATGTTTCGCCGCTGGGGCGCCGACTGTTTCAGTTCTCGCTGGGTCCCGCCGCACTGGCCTTCATCGGAGCGGGATCGAAAGACGACATACTCGCCGCGCGACAGATGATCGAACAGCACGGCGAGCGCTGGACCGTCGAGTGGCTTCGCGCGCGCGGATTGCACGACTGGGCCGAGTATCTCGACAGACTGAACAGTCATGTCGAAAAGCCCACCGACGCGATCCTGAATGTGAACGGCATCCCGCCGTTTCACACTAACGGGAAAATTCCCCACGGGGAGATACACCAATGAAGACGAAAAGATTCTACCGAATTTTATCTGCCGTATCGGCAGCAATTATTTGTTTGCTGGCTGCGTCGGCTCCTGCCCGCGCACAATTCGGCGGCTCGCAGATTGTCTTCGACCCAAATATGTTCGCGCGCCAGCTCCAACAGCTTCAGCAGGAGACCGCTACCGTCACAAACCTTGCTCAGCAACTGCAGTACGCGATCAAGAATACGACCGGCGGCGGCGCAGGTGTCTGGCAATCGAACCAGAATTTGCTTACGAACCTCGGTGATCTGATCAATGAGCAGGAAGGGCTCTCGTATACCTTTCAGGGCCTTACGCAGCAGTTCCAGCAGCTCTATCCGGGCTACAACTCTGCTTCGACCGCTGGGGTCCAAAGTCCGCAAACGACGGTCAATACCACGTTGGACACGCTCAACGGCGCGCTCGCTTCAGCGCAGGCGCAGGCCCAGAACTTCCAGGCCGAACAAGCCGCCCTTCAAAACCTTGAGCTGAAGAACCAGACGGCGATAGGTAATCTGCAGGCGGTTCAGGTCAGCAACGAAATCGCGCTGGCGCAGGTACAGCAGGTTCAGATGCTCCGCCAGCTCGTGATGGCCGAGATGAATTCGCAAAACGTCGCAGCAGCAAACCAACTTAACAATCAGGTGCAAAGCAGTCTTGAGGCACAGGCGCTATTTTCTGCACCAGCGGCTCCAGGTACGCCCGATATGTACCACGACTCTTCTGCGCCGCCGCAACCCTAAGATCTCTTCGAGAAGGTCAAAAATGAAAGACATCAAGAACCCGCTCATTCTTGCCTTCGCCATAATCGGCGTCTGCGCCGTCATTTACGGTGGCTGGCACCTGTATCAGCAACACGTTGCAAACGAGCAAGCGAAGGCGGCCTTTACCGCGCCTCCTGCGAAAGGAGTCCCGGACATGTTTCACAACGCGCCGGCGCCCCCGCAGCCATAGACAACACAGCGCGCCCTAACGGCGCGAGGAGTGGTGACCATGAATAACTTCAACGATATCGTCACACAGTTCTACACGGCCGCTGCGAAATACAGCGCCGGGATTCAGCCATACGCGATCAAGCTCTTCGTGGCCCTCCTCCTCATCGACATCCTCGTTACGTGGATTCAGTTCACTGCCGAAGGTCAGCTCGATGCATCGCATTTCTTGGGTCGCCTGATAAAGCACATGCTCAGCGGCGGCTTCGTTTATCTGATGATCGTAAATGCGTTCTCCTGGATGAACGCAGTGGTGAAGAGCTTTTCATCAATCGGTGCTGCTGTAACGGGCTTGCCCGCACTCAGCCCGCAGACCGTACTTCAACTCGGCGCGAACATGGCTGGTACAATTTTTAACGCACCAGCAAACGCAAGTTTGATGACGAACATCGAGCTGGCGATCGTTCAAAGCGTGGCGGCGTTTTTTGTCTTGCTTGCTTTCGTGATTACGGCGGCCATGCTGATACTCACGCTCATCGAAGCCTACCTTGTCGTAGGTGGTGGCGTGATCTTGCTGGGTCTAGGAGCCAACCGTTTCACAGCACCCGCCGCGGAAGGCTATTTTGGGTACGTCATCCGAGTTGGAGTCAGGCTTCTCTTCTTCTATCTCGTGCTTGCCGTCGGCGTGCAGATGGCGACCCAATGGAGTGCCGCTCTCGAGGCCGCGTGCAAACCTGTCCGTGCAACCTTGCCGTGGTTTGCAACCTATGGGGTTCCTCCCAGTTCCATCATCACCACCGTCTGTTCCGGAAGCCTCTCGGTGTCCACGATGCTCACGTACGCAGCTTTGGCAATTATCTTCATGATAGTAACCATCGCGGTGCCTCATATGGCGGCTAGCATCGCTGGCGGCACTGTTGGCTTGTCTCTTAGCCACGCATTTGAGGCCGCTTATGTTGCCCAGACAATCATTCGGCCCATCACGAACGCGCTTCAGACCGGATTCAACAAGGTCGCTCAGATAGGCAACGGCAGCGCCGGCAATAGCGGCGAACCGGCTGGCTGGGTCAGGGCAATGGACTTCGGCCGGCAGACGCAGCAACTCGGCAACCTCGGTCCAGACAGCGGACAACGAGTGCAGGCACCGAAGGATATTCGAGGCACATCAGTCATGCCGTCGCGCGCACGGAACACGACGCAGATGAACCCAGGCACAGCGCGCTATGAGAATGGCAACAGCACAACGACGATAAGCAAAACGACCAACAAGATGTAAAGAGCCAGTTCAGGCGTAAAAATACATGGCTAACATCGAGCGCCACCAACAATCGCCGCCCTTCTTCCGTCGACAGCACGAACTCTTGCTGCTGGTGGCGCGAGGCTCTCCGCCCGCGCCAGCATCCTCAGAGTGCGCCGCCTGTATCATTTAGTCGGCGAGAACTGTAGGTTAGGCCTCAAAATAGAGCCGTCGGCGCGACGTTCGCGCCCTGAGCAGGTTCCGTTCCGAGAAAGGGAGGAGGGCAATTCAAATGCAGATGTTGCCCCTGAGGATGATCGCGGCGGCGGTCGTGGCGCTGGTTGTTTCCGGATGCGGGAAGTCCAATCCGCCGTCCAATCAGTCCTCCAACCCGTCCGCCAATCAGTCGGCCAATCAGACCTCCAATCTTGTCCCTAATCCGCCACCCAGCAGTCTGGCCTCCAATCCGCTCATCGGCAGGTGGAAACTTGCGGACCAAAGTGAAAACAACTTTGCTTGCGTTAATTTGGTTGCGGTCGAATTCACCGAGAAGACCATAACGACAAATGGTTTTGGGCCGGTGAAAAACACGTTTACGGTGACCTATGGCCGCGACGGAGACAGTTACCTGGCCAGTGCGGGGAACGGCCAGGCCTATAGGGTCAAAGTCGAAAGCGGCGGCATCGAAGCCAATGGATGCCATCTCGTTCCGGCCAGCGCGAAATCCAGCCCGCTCATCGGCAAGTGGAAACTCGTGCCGGGCCAAGATGAAGCGCGCTGTGAGGTGGATCAAGTCGAATTCGCCGACGCAGCCATGACGATGACATTTACAGAACAAGGGCAAAAAGCGGAGCAGCTATCGTCGCCAAGTGTGTCCCCCGCGGTAACATATAGCCGCGACGCAGCCTTTTACGTGGTCACCGGGACGCTGCCTTCTGGGGAGCCCAATGTCCTGGCAAAAGTCAAAATCGAAAGCGGGGGCATCGAATTGGTCGACCCGGACGGAAAGGGATGCCATTTCGTTCCGGCTAGTTGATCGCTCCCGCGATGACTCGAGCCGGGCGGCTACGGCCTCTCGGAAGGGGCAAATGAATATGTTGCGTTTGAGGATGATTACGGCCGCGATCGTGGTGCTGTTTGTTTCCGGATGCGGGAAATCCAATCCGCCCTCCAACACGGCCTCCAATCCGCTCATCGGCAGGTGGAAAGTTAATTCAGCCCAAGACCCAGGCTGCATTATCGATCTGATAGACACGGTGGAATTCACCGAAAAGGGCATGACATTGCCGGATGGGTTGTCCCGCACAACGTACCCGGTAACCTATCGCCGCGACGGAGATGCTTACTTGGTCACTAGGCTGGACGGCACGTACATTAGATTCACAACCGAAACCGGTGGCATCGAAGCTAATGGATGCCACTACGTAAAGGTCAATTGATCGCTCCGGCGACGACTCGACCTGGACAGCTATGGCGGCTGCGCGGATCACAAAGACGACTTATTGGCGCTGGCTTTCTTGAGTTCCTCTTGCTTCTTCGCCTCATTGGCCTGCTTCACGTGGTTATCGGCAGCGATTGCAGCCTGCAGGGCATCATGTACATCAATCAGCGTCACGAAGAGCTGATTGGCAATTCCGCTGTCGAGAGAATTTATTTGGGCTCTCACAGCGATCGCACACCCGGCGTCGTTATCTTGTTGAAAACCGGGAATACTCGCCACGGGGTTTTGCAATTCATTGTAAACGCCAGTGACATCGCATAGATAGAGCGGAATTCCCCTCGAGGTTTGTCCGGCCTTGTCCCAGTACCAAACCATGATCGGGCCTGGGCTAGGTGTAGATTTATAACCTGGCTGCCCGAATTTGTCGGTCAAAGAATTGGCCAAGTTTTCAACGGTAGGGACCTGAGACTTATCAAACGACACATCGCGTGATACAGCTACAACTTTTGGACCTCCCGGCGGCGGCGAGAATACCACCACAACCCTTTCTGCGCCGCTGTTTCCAACGTTACCCCACACCGCATTCGCACGAGCCAGAAACTGATCCTCCTGAATACCGAGATTGCCTTTTTCCTCCTGCCACAGCATGCCCTTGCGGTGCTGAGCCAGGACGCTCTGGGCCTGGGCCGGTGTCATACCGAGATGAACCCCCACAATATCCAGCTTCGCGGCCTGGTCGGAAAAACTATCTGCACCCACGACATTCGCCGCCAAGAGCGACAGCGTCACGCCCGCCACGGTCAGGCACATCATCTTCCACCCGGAAAGCTTGCTCATAAATCCCTCCAAGAAATGCGACAGCGAAATGTTTCATCTTATCGATTCGAGCCGGGCAGCTATGGCCGCTGCGCGAATCACAATGCCGGCGCCTTATTGGCGCTGGCTTTCTTGAGTGCCTCTTCCTTCCTCGCCTCCTGGACATGCTTCACGTGATCATTGGCAGCGATTGCAGCCTGCAAGGCATCATGTGCATCAGTCAGCGTCATTTCTAGAGAAGTGGCGACTCCGCCGTTGTTGGAGGTTATTCTGGCTCGCACAACCATCGCACACCCGCCGTCGTCCTGTTGCTGAAGGACCGGCAGCAACAAATATCGCATAGTAGAAGGCGACTCAAAAATAAGGAGCACCCGTCTATTCACAATGTTGCTTTGATTTGGCTTCGAGATTTGTCCGGCCTTGTCCCACGCCCAAAAGAATTCCCGGTTGGTCGAGTTAGGCGGAGATTTCGTAAGTGGTTGCCCGAATTTGTCGGTTAGAGAATTGGCCAGAGTTTCAATCGTCGTGGCCTGAGACTGATCAAGCCACAGAGTGCGTTCAACGGCTAAAACTTTTGGGCCTCCTGGCGGCGGCGAGAATACCACCACAACCCTTTCTGCCCCGCTATTTCCAACGTTACCCCACACCACACTCGCACGAGCCAGAAACTGATCCTCCTGAATACCGAGATCGCCTTTTTCCTCCTGCCACTGCATGCCCTTGCGGTGCTGAGCCAGGACGTTCTTGACCTCGGCCGGCGTCATGCCAATGTGAACCCCCAAAATATCCAGTTTGGCGGCCTGGTCGGAAAAACTATCCGCACGCACGGCATTGACTGCCAATAGCGACAACGCCACGCCTGCCACGGTCAGGCACATCATCTTCCACCCGGAAAGCTTGCTCATAAGTTCCTTCAAGAAATGCGACAGCGAATGGTTGCTCTCTTTCGTTTGGGTCGCAGCCCGTCATTTCAGCGCGTCAAGGCGATAGCGATTCTCGCAGCCGCTCGAATTCCGGTTGAGATAGAATTGCAAGTAACGACCAGGCTAACAGATCAAAGGTTAGGCCGATTCTGATTGGCGCGTTGCAGTTCTTGCTGATGCTGGCTCGCTTTGTTTGTATCAGCAAGGGCGTCGGCTTTGGAAAGGGCCGAAAGGGTCCCGGTGACATCAGAAAAAGTCATATCGAACCCCGTGATAATCCCTTCCTTTTGGTCCCACTTAATGCTCGCCACGGTCCCACAGGTATCGCCGAAGTTCTTGTAGCGAAGCTGCGCTGTTTTGGCAAAGGCGGAGACCCAATTAGTGCAGTAGACTGGTACTGGATCCCGCAACCGGCTAGTTAATTCCGCTCTCGATAGAAGCTTGCCGTCGCGGGTCCAGACGTAATCCTCGTCCACGTGGGAGCTACCACGACCCGAGTTGCTAAAACTTGGAGTCGGCGATTTGAGTTTCTCACCTAGACTGCGAACAAAACTGTCGACCGATGGCGCATCACGACCATTGCTATAACGCACTTGGCGAGTAATACTCAGGACCGTCGATTCACTTGGTGGCGGCGCAAATCGGAGAATGATCAGATCGTATATATCTTGTTTGTTTGTCCTTAGAGTTATTTGAGAAACCGGCTCGCGGAGCTCGCCCGGATAGGAATACGGGGGCTGATGGCTCGCGAGCAGAGCCAAGGCCTTCTCCCTTGGCATCCCAAGTTGCACTCCGAGGATATCAAGAGGTTGAGATGACTGCGCAAGTGCGCCGCCCACATCAAGGATTGCGAGCAGACAGAACGCTGCCACGGCCAGGCGCACGACCTTCCATCCGGAAAGCTTGCTCATAATTCCCTCCAACAAATGTGACAGCGAAGGTTTTTCAGCTTGCGAATCGCCGTTGCGTGGCGGCGCAATCGCTGAACCGGAATTTTCCTTTTTGACTGTCTCGGATGAAACGAAGCATAAATCCGCTCCACCCCGTAGCGCAAGCAAGCGCGTTACGTTTTGAATCTGTGGGCCAAGCCACGACGCTTGACATCTTCGGGGGCGGTGTATACTGGCAGTTAACTCGAAAGGGAGGACGACCAGAACATGGCCAGCGTATTTTGCAGCAAGTGCGGGAGGCAGGTGTCCGACAACGCCAGCGTCTGCCCATCGTGCGGGCACGCTCGCACAGGCATCCCAGCATCGTCAGCAAGGCCGGCGGCGCAAGGACTGGCGCCGGTCAATCATCCGGCCGGACATGAGACACCGGGCTTTTTCAAGATACTTTTGAACGCATCGTTCAGCGACTTCATTACGCTAAAACTCATCAAATGGCTCTACATCTTAGGCTGTATCGTTTGCGCGATAGGCGCCTTGAGTGCCTTGGCGACTTTGAGGGAATATACCCAGGGCTCCGCAGGTATTCTTCTTTTGTGGCCCGTATTATTCATCGTATTGGTTGTTCTCCTGCGCGTTTGGTTGGAGCTGGTGGCCTCGATTTTCCGTATCGCCGAAAACACAACACAGATGGCAGAGGACCTAGACAAGCGATAGACCTCCGCGGCCGAAAGGAGCACGGCATGAACATGAAAATTACTCCATGGTCACTGACGGGCTTCGTCGCGATGACCGTCGCAATCGCTGCAGCGTCGGTGCTCGCCGGCTGTTCCCACGGCATTAGCAAGGGTCAACTCGCTGATGCCATAAATGAAAAAATTGGAAAGGAAAAGACCTGTCTCGCGCTTGAAGATAAGAATAGTCCGACTTGGCCAACGAGGGTCAAGCGGTCTTTTTCCTCGGTTGAGCAGACTCAGCAGGCCGCCGGGGGGGACCCGCCAATGCGGCCGATCTTGGCCGACATGCAGGCGGCAGGCTACCTGCACATCACCCAGGAGAAGGACGGGGAGGAACCTTGGATCACAGACGATGTCATCACACCGACTGAAGAGGCGAAAGGGTGGTGGAATGTACCGGATGGCTTCTGCGTCGGCACGAAGGCCGTCGCAGATGTTCAGGAATGGACGTTACCCGGTAAGGACTCGGGCGCGCCGATCCAGCTTACCGAAGTTACGTATACTTGGCATCTGGTGGACGTTCCATCATGGGCGCAGCGGCCAGAATTCAAGAATATCGAGGGCATGGCTAACCCAGCGAAGGCAACAGCCGAATTGCAGATGACCAACAATGGATGGAAAACCTCAAGGACTTCGCGCAAGATTTCGACCGCCGGACCTTGAGTAGGTTTGAACGGCATCCCGGTCGTCTTGAAAGTCCTATTGGCCGGTCCTGCGGGCTGACTATTTGGCTAGTTCGTCGAGCAGCGCCTTCGCATCTTTCAGGTCGCCGGTGTCGAAGCCCTCGGTGAACCACGCGTAGATGGGGGCCAAGAGGTCGCGGGCTTCGGCGCGTTTGCCTTGATCGCGCCACAGGCGTGCGAGGCTGGTCGCTGCGCGCAGCTCGAGAGATTTCGCGTCCTGCGCCCGCGCGATGTCGAGCGCCTCGTGATAGCGAGCCGCAGCCTCCTCGGGGGCGCCGCCGATGGCGAGAACAAGGTCGCCGTCGAGCCGCTGGAGGTCCGCGTCCCAGAAGGGATGGCCCAACTGCGCCGATATCGCCAGTCCCATCGCCACTGTTGCCTGTGCCTCGGCGAACTGGCCCGCCGCCTGCTGCGTTTCGGCGAGGCATGTCATGATCTCCGGCTCCCCGCCCCTGTTACCCGTCTGGCTTGCCAGGCTTAAGCCCTCGAGCACCTCTGGCAATCCCTCGACATCACCCAGCAGCACGCGCGCGGCGCCATGGAGCGCGCGACCGAGGCCGAGAAACAACGGGAAGCCCTGCGTGTCGCTGAGCGCAACAGCCTCTGCGGCCCGTTCCTGCTGGCGCGCGCTGTCGCGTCGGTGCCAGTGGATAACAGTTTCGATGAAGAGTGCGAACGCCACGCTGAACGAGTGGTTCAGCTGCCGCCCCAGCGTCACCGCTTGCTCAGCGCGGGCGAGCGCCTTGTCGGGCGATCCAAGACACCAAAGGTTCCAGGCAGCGAAGCCCAGCGCTGCAACATTGGTGTTGTTGCCGAGATACTCGGAGTCGCGCGCCGGGTCGTACAAAGCAATGGCGCGTTCGCCGTGCGCCAGCGACGATGCGAATTTGCCCTGGTAGTGCTCGGGAACAACGACAGTCTGGAGAGCCCGGACCAGGAGCTCCGCCGAACCACCCTGTGCCTCCGCCAAGGCGAGCACCTCTGCCGCGAGCGCCCGCCCACGCTCCACTTCGCCGCGGTTGAAGTAGAAGTTTGCGAGACCAAGTTGGGCCGTGCCAAGCTGTCCGTCATCGCCTACGGCCTCGCACAGAACCCGCGCTCGCTCATACGCGGCCTCAACTTCGGGATGCGCATAGCCTCGGACGGCATTAAGTGACCCAGCGAGAAGAAGCTGGAGCGCCACCTCGTGGGTGTCTCGTTGCGTGCCTTCGGGATGCGCTGCGAGCAGCGTAATCGCTTTGCGAAACTGCGCGATGGCCTCGCTGTGCGCCGAGCGCGCTCGCGCATGCTCGCCGGCGCGTTGCAAATATGTGATCGCTTCGTCGATACGCCCCGCTGCTTCCGCGTGCCGCGCCATCACCTCCGGCTCGCCCGTCGCGCGCTCGGGGAATTGCGCCAGCAGCACGTCGACGACGCGGCCGTGGAGTTGGCGGCGCGTGCGCCTAAGTAGCGACTCGTAGGCCGCCTCCTGTACCAGCGCATGCTTGAAGGTGTACGTGGCCGCCGGCGGTTCGCCGCGCACGAACAGGATCTCCGCCTCGTCCAGTCGCGCCAGCCCGTGGCGCAGCGCCGCTTTCTCCAATCCGGCCACGGCGGCGAGCAGCGGATACGAAAATTCGCGTCCCAACACCGACGCCCGTTGCGCCACCTCCTTGGCTGCGCTCAGCCGGTCGAGCCGCGCCATCAACGAGTCGGCGAGAGTCGCCGGGATTTCTTCCACTCGCCGCGCTACGCCCGGCTCCAGGGCCGTCCTTGCCAGTTCTTCGAGATAAAGCGGGATGCCGTCAGCGCGCGCGACGATCGCGTCAGTCATCGCATCCGATAACGCGGCGGGCCGCGCTCCGTCGCGGTCGTCCGACGGAGCGGCGCCCTCCATTGCGATCGCAACTCGCTCGATGAGCGAACGCGCCTGGCGCTTGGTCAGCCGCGCCAGCTTGATTGCCGTCAGGTTTGAGCGCTCGGGCCAGGGCGCCACAAACTCCGGCCGCGCCGTGACGATCAGCATCACCCGCGCGGTGGGGCTCTGCGCAATCAGCCGCCCGATCAGCTCCAGCGACGAGGGGTCGGACCAGTGCAGATCCTCGACTACCAGTACTAGCGGCTGCGCCTCGGCAAGCGCCAGCTCCCACGCCGCCAGCAGCTCCATCGTCCTGCGCCGCTGCATCTCAGGACTCATCGCCAATGGCGGCGCATCCTCGGCCCGTTCGAGGTTGAGAAAGTCCGCCAACAGCGCCGTCGCTTCAGGCGAGGCTATGTTCGCTAGCATCAATGCCGCTTCGATCTTCCCCAGCTTGTCGCGCAGCGTGTCCTCCGGCGCGAAGGCGAGACCTTGCCGCACCAGTTCAATCACCGGGTGAAACGGCGTGCTCTCGGTGTATGGCGTGGCGTTGCATTCGAGCCAGGTGTGCGGCACGTCCGCCAGGTGTTCGCGTAGCTGGCTGGCTAGGCGCGACTTTCCAACCCCAGCTTCCCCGACGATGAGAACGTTCTGACCCTCGCCGTCCTGCGCCCGTTCCCAATGATCGATCACCGTCGCCAATTCGGGTTCGCGGCCGACAAAGGATGTCAGCCGCCCCGCCGCGAGGTCGAGCCTTCCCCGCACGCCGCTCGGCTGCATCACGCGGTACAACGTCACCGGCTCGCGCACGCCCTTGAGCCCCTGAGGACCGCGATCCTCGACCACGAACATGCCCGCCACCAGTCGGTGCGTCGCCGCGGTGATTACAACGGTATCGGGCTCGGCTGCGGTCTGCACGCGCGCGGCAACGTTCGGCGTCTCGCCGAAGACCTCGCCGCCATCGGCAATCACCACCGGCCCCGTGTGTATACCGACGCGCACCTCCAGACGAGTTCCATCATCGGCGGCGAGTGTTGCGTTGAGTGGCACCATCGCGTCCATGATCGCAAGCCCGGCGCGGACGGCCCGCTCGGGGTCGTCCTCGCGCGCGGTGGGCCAGCCGAAGTAGATGAGCAGCCCGTCGCCGAGGTTCTTGGCAAGGTGGCCGCCGAAGTGCGCGACGGCGCCGGAGGCGGCCTGCTGGTATTGCGCGATGACCTCGCGCCACTCCTCGGCGTCGAGCTGCTGCGAGAGGGGCGTCGAGCCGACCAGGTCGCAGAAGAGAACCGTCAGATGGCGCCGCTCGCCCGCCAGGGCGGGGCTGGGTGCCGCAGGCGCCAATTCAGGAGACGCGGCGGGCAGCAGCTCCGCAGGCTCGCTGAGCGAGGCGCCGCACTTACCGCAGAAGTCGGAGGTCGGAGGGGCTTCCGCCTGACATTTTGCGCACCGTTTTGTGAGCGCAGTCCCGCACTTCGCGCAGAAGTTGTTTGTCGAAGAATTATCCGTCCCGCATTTCGGGCAACGCATTGACGCCCCCCGCGAACTAGCGACCAACTGGCTTTGTATCACTTAACGTCGTCTACAAACCAGCCGACTGCAAGAAGGCGCGATCACGGCGCATACTTCCGCTCGCTCGATGAAGCGCCCGTGTCAGAGTGGTATCGAGGGACAGACCAACTGCCGAGGGCAGATGCCCAAGCGCGCACGGCCGTCTCGTTTAGGTCCCGCCTGCCTGCTGTCCGATGTTAGATATTAGCGCATTTGGACCACTTGTGTATTTGCAATTCACCCGCGGTCAGACTAAACAGCGAGTTGGTAATCATCGGCTCGTAGTGAGCGCACCGTCCCGATCGGCTACCTAAGGGAGGGGCGCTCATGCTCGGTATCTCGGCTGCCTATTTTCGGGGAAAAGTGCGCATCGGCGCGCTCGCGCTCTTGGGCGTGGTCGCGTTCGCGATCTCAGGGCGGACGGCCCTTAGTGCAAGCGCAACCGCCAAGGAACTATCTCAAGCCGTTGCCGCGCCGAAATCGGATCAAAATCTGTCGCGCATCGATTTCGCGAAGCCGCCGATGATGTTCGAGCCGAACCTGGGCCAAACCGACGCGCGGGTTAAGTTCCTATCGCGCGGACCGGGCTACACGCTGTTCCTGACTCCCTCCGAGGCGGTGCTGTCGATGCGCTCGCCTTCAAACAACTTTCGTCCTCATGCTCTGCGGTCATCCCGAGCGAACTCAAGAGAACCCGGATTCGGGATCGCTCGCGCGGCAGCTACGCGCAGGAATGACAGGAAAAAAGAAGGGGCGGGTTTGTCCGCCGTGGTGCGAATCGCGCTCAAAGGCGCGGCGTCTTCGCCGCAAATTGTCGGCGTCGATACGACGGCAGGGAAGTCTAACTATTTCATCGGCAACGATGCCAGGAAGTGGCATACCGACGTACCAAATTACGCGAAGGTCGAGCTCAAGGGTGTCTATCCCGGAATCGATCTCGTTTATTATGGCGGCAGCCAAACACAGCTTGAGTATGATTTCCGCCTGGCGCCGGGCGCCGATCCGAATGCGATTCGGCTGGGCTTCCGGGGCGCGCGAAACCTGATGCTGGACCAGCGGGGCGATCTGATTGTGAAAGCTGGCGGCCAGAAGCTGGTCGAGCACGCACCAGTGATTTATCAGGAGATTGGCGGCCAGCGGCGGATGGTCGCGGGCGGATGGCAATTGCATGGCCCGCGTGAGGCAAGCTTCCGGGTGGCAAGTTACGACGGGGCCAAGCCGCTGGTGATCGATCCGGTGCTGGTCTATTCGACCTACTTGGGCGGCACTGGCGATTGCGACGTGGAGGGCATTTCCGGCGACTGTCTCGGCGACGGCGGCATTGTCTCTTACGTCGATTCCTCCGGCAACGCCTACGTGTCGGGTACCGCCTACTCGACCGACTTTCCCACCACGAGCGGCGTGTTCCAGACTACCAACAATGGCGCCGGCAATGGCACCGCCAACGTCTTCGTGACGAAATTGAACGGCACGGGTTCGGGGCTGCTTTACTCGACCTACCTGGGCGGTAGCGGCGTTTGCGGCGCGGACGGCGAATCCGGCTTCTGTTCAGGCGACTTCGGCATCATCAATCACGTCGACTCTTCCGGCAACGCCTACGTATCAGGAACCACCTACTCGACCAACTTCCCCACTACTAACGGCGCGTTCCAGACCACCAACAATGGCGCCGCCAATGCCACCGTCAACACCTTCGTGACGAAGCTGAACGCCACCGGTTCGGCGCTGATTTACTCGACCTACCTGGGCGGCAGCGGGGTTTGCAACGCGAACGGCGAATCCGGCTTGTGTCAGGGCGACTTTGGCCACATCGCTTACGTCGATTCCTCCGGCAACGCCTATCTATCGGGATATGCCTTCTCGAATAACTTCCCCACTACCACTGTTGCGTTCCAGAGCACCAACAATGCCGCTGGCAATCACACCTCCAACGCCTTCATAACGAAGTTAAACGCCACCGGTTCGGGGTTGCTTTACTCGACCTACCTGGGCGGCAGCGGCGTTTGCGGCGCGAATGGCGGGTGTTCCGGCGACGTGGCCGCAGGCGCTTTAGTCGATGCTTCCGGCAGCGCCTATGTAGCGGGATATGCCAACTCGACCAACTTCCCCACGACCACCGGCGCGTTCCAGACCACCAACAATGCCGCCGGCAAAGCAACCTCCAACGTCTTCGTGACGAAGCTAAACGCCACCGGTTCGGGACTGCTTTACTCGACCTACTTGGGCGGCAGCGGCGTCTGCGACGCGAACGGCCTATCCGGCTCCTGTCAGGGCGACACGGGCAATATCGATTACCTCGATTCCTCCGGCAACGCCTACGTAGCGGGATACACCTTCTCGACCAACTTCCCCACTACCATCGGCGCGTTCCAGACCATCAACAACGGCGCCGGCAATGCAACCTCCAACGTCTTCGTGACGAAGCTGAATCCAAGCGGTTCGGGGCTGCTTTACTCGACCTACATGGGCGGCAGCGGCGTTTGCGGCGCCGACGGCCTAGCCGGCTTCTGTGAGGGCGAGGAAAATGCCTTCGCTTATGTCGATTCCTCCGGCAACGCCTACGTATCGGGAGCTACCTACTCGACCAACTTCCCCACTACCACCGGCGCGTTCCAGACCACCAACAATGGCGCGAGCAATGAGACCGCCGACGTCTTCGTAACGAAGCTAAACGCCACCGGTTCGGGGTTGCTTTACTCGACCTACCTGGGCGGCAGCGGCGTTTGCGACGCGAACGGCCAACTCGGAAACTGTCTCGGCGACTTTGGCTCCGTCTCTTACGTCGATTCCTCCGGCAATGCCTACGTATCGGGAGCTACCTACTCGACCGACTTCCCCACTACCACCGGCGCGTTCCAGACCACCAACAATGGCGCTGGCAATGCAACCGCCAACGTCTTCGTGACGAAGCTAAACGCGACCGGTTCGGCGCTGATTTACTCGACCTACCTGGGCGGCAGCGGCGTTTGCGCCTCCGGCCAATGTTACGGCGACGGCGAGTCCGGTGAGAGCGCTTACGTCGATTTCTCTGGTAATGTCTACGTATCGGGATACGCCAACTCGACCAACTTCCCCGCCACCACCGGCGCGTTCCAGACCACCAACAATGCCGCGGGCAATAACACCTTCAACGCCTTCGTGACGAAGCTCGCTCTGGGTGGCGGCGGTCCTTCGCCAACTCCGACCGCGACGGCGACCGGCGGCACACCGACTCCAACTGCGACTGCAACTGTGACCAGGACTGCAACGGCGACTGCGACATCGACCGGCGGGACTCCAACTGCGACCGCAACTCGCACGGCAACTCAAACGCCGACTGCAACCGCGACTGCGACCGCAACTGCAACGGTAACTGCGACTGCGACTCCCACCGCGACTGCGACGGCAACGCCCACCGCGACCTCGACTCCAATCTCGGAGAAATTGACTATCAGTCCCCATTCGATCGCATTCGGAGATAAGGTGACAGTCGGAAACACCAGCAAACCCAAGACTGTCACGATCAAGAACGCTGGCAAGAAGAAAACCGGGTTGGCGGTAAGCATCGAGAGCGAGAGCGCGTCGCCCCCCGTGTTCACGGTCAAGTCGGAGTGCGAAGAAACGCTCGAGCCCGGCAAGAGTTGCAAGGTAAGGGTGACCTTCACGCCCCCGGGCACGACGCTGCAGAGCGCCAGCCTGAAGATTGTCGACAACGTGATCGGCGAGCCACAGTCCGTGGGGCTCTCCGGAACGGGAAAGGCCCCGAAGAAGAAATAGGCAAGCCGCGGGAGATGACCAATAAGGGATGGAGAGCCAGTTCTGAATTTCGAGGATTCCTTGGGGCGCGGCGGCGATTCGCGACACACAGTGGCGGCGACGCACCCCCGGAGGTGCCGGTAAAGCGGTTTGCTTGCGAAGCGCCGTGCCGCCCCGGAACGCAAGCGTATCGTGCAAGTGCCAAAGCGAAAAAATCTCACGAGAGCCAGGCTGATGACGAGATCCTGCTTGACCTGGAACTCCTGGACCCAAGGGGCCACCGCTAGCATGTCTTGCACAAACTCTAGCAAGCAAACACTTCTTAACGGCTCGCTGGCCATCAATCATTTGAGGCGTTACCGTGTCTACCAAGTTCGAAGGCTCTCTTTTGGCTTAGCCGTTGCACTTTCACTATTCTGTGTTGCAAGAGCGTTTCCGCAAGAGGCGCTCCAACTTCCTCGACCTCAAGCACAAGCCACGATTAACCTTAACCCTCAATTTCCTCCGCGCGAATTACCCGGCGTGCGACCGCAAAATAACGAGCTAACACTTCCCATCATGCCTTCGCCGGCTAGCAAGCTGCCCATCGGTCAACCCCCTGGGGTAGCGCAGGGAATAGGCCGACCTCCGCCCTTGGAACCGCAATCTGGTTGCGAACTATGGCGCGGTACCTTCTCCGGCAACGATCCGTCGGTGCTCGTCGAGGCACGCCTCTGTACCGACGATCAAAACCAGGTTAGCGGGGTTATTCAGTGGTCGAGCTTGCGGAGCGGGTACAACATTCGCCAAGTCGTCGGTAGGCGCGACTCGACTCGACGCCTTCTACTGCACGACGTCAGGTTCCGCGACTCCCGTCCGAGGTCCGGGTGGCGGTTCTGCCTTATAAACAAATATGTGCTCGACCCCGAAGGGCGTGATCGCCTGGTTGGCCGCTATGATTCAGCCGCCTGTAGTGACCACGCTAGAGTTGACCTCAGTCTATCCCCTTAGATTGGGGGCACGTTCTCGCTCCTCGCGCTGTCGGCGGCTACCGACGACCACGCGCGCCGCTCCGGTTCGCCTTCCTGCCGCCGAGCTATCGGCGCGTGACTTTGCACCCCCGATCTTCGCCGCTTTCTCCACCACCAGGTTGGGGCCTTACGCTGAGGAGTACCTGACGTCCAAGTGGGCCAGTTTTCAATTGGCGACCGGGGTCAGTTTTGCACGGGCGGCTACCTGAACCTAGAGCGCCACCACCTTTTCCGATAGGTGGGAAAATAAAAAATCAACAAAAGTACAGAACCGGCTCCCGGTAGTATCGCAAAGCCCGGATGATCCAGCAGCGCGATGGTAAAATACCCGAAAATGACGAAGAGCGTTATGTACCAGCCCTTTGAAACGGCGCGTGGGTCATATCCATAGGTCGCTTGACAACCTGTGCAAACAATAGCGCCGTCAGGTATGTTGCTAGCACAAAATGGACATTTCTGCATGGCTTATTTCCCTTGGAATTTCTGACGCGAAATTCCCGTTTTGATCTTCAGCACGGCTGATTTAGATCAATTGCCACCGCCCGGCCGCTCATTCGTGGGGCTTAACGCAGTGGCCGAACTAGGTGAAGCGCCTACACGAATGATGGTCATTGCAGTCGAGATCATCGAAGCCGCATCTGCTACGTTGGCGGCCACTATCATCGTGTTGTTCCTCTTGGCCATTTTGCCGAGTTCTTGAATGTACTGCTCTGCGACCCGCAACTGAACCGCTTCCATACCGCCAGGCTCCTGGATTGCTTATGCGACCTCTTTGATACCGGACGCGTCGGTACGCCCAGCAAGAACCAAGATACACGGGTCTCCGGCAGTGGAGGAGGCGGTAGCAGCTCTGGTACAGTTGCGCCAGTGAGCATTAGATCTGCCGCGGCGGTTTCACGACCGACCTAGCGCAGTGGCGGAACGAGATGATGAATTAGACGACAATTCCCCCTTGTCTCCTTAGTCTTCTGCCGAGTCTCAATTCACTTACCACCATCGGAAGGAGGAGAAGCCCTATTCCCAGAACTGGTATCATTAGTACGCTGAAAAATAGGAGCAATAACGCGCTCACGAGGTTTCGCTTATAGTAATATAGTTTACCATCTGGCAGTTGTACTCCGACTAATCTTTTGCCGCAAAGATATAAAATTACCGTTCCGTCCTGCTTCGCTCCTCTTTCTAGAAAATTATCTAGACCTCCCGGAACTTGAACGCCGTGCAAAATTGTGTCCCCAAGCTCTATGACGCTATAGATATAGACAGTCTCTCCAGACCGAAGTCCGCTAAAGTGAGCAGGTGACTCCATGTGTATTTGGGCATTCCCTAGCATCTTCAGGGTGCCTTTCACTTCCTTCATGAATTCTCGCTTTTCTCGGTCGGCCTTGCTCAGAAGTGTATCTCGTTCATTTTGTGAGGCGGTTTAGCGGGCGGTCCGCGATCTTTAGTCTTGGGCTCCGGTCCGGTCTTGGCCGCCGCCACCTGGCGTGCGATATCTCGGGGTGATCACGCGCGTCAATCAATAGGCGGAGTTCGAACCGGCCACGCCGCACCTAGCCTCTCTTTTTCTCCCACCTGTCCCCGTACCCAGCATTATTCTGTTTTGCAAAGCACCACATGAGACAGCGGTAACATAACAGCCATCCCCCTCCCAATATCACCAACCGAAGACGATAATCCCCGTTGATTAACCACCAAGCCAAGAATACAAAAAAGCCGAAGAACCCGATGCACCCAACTAGATCACCGACCAGGCTGTTTCTTTTTACCTGGTCCGCACCGCAGGAAGGGCATGTATGGAACCCCTCCTTAATCACCGTTCCGCAAAATGGGCAGTCCATCGATTTCTCCCTCCCAGCGCGCAAGCTCCACTGCCAACCGCGCGAGCATAGTTCAGCTTCAAGCGAAGCGTCAAACAAGCGCGGCAAGTTCGCGAGACGCGATCGAGACCAAAGCACCGGCCAAGGAATCGGCCTAACCGCACGAATTGGATCAGCCAAACTATGGGCGATTAAGCTCAGCCGCAGTCCGGAGAAAGCGGAAAGTGACGGTTGCGGTACAGGACGGCTTCGATCTATGAACATTCTGATCCGAGATGTCATATCGGAAATTCGGGTTAAGGTGGTGTCTCGAAGTTAGCGGACGGATTGTGACCTGGGTAGTGTCTCAGTTTGACGGGAGCACAATCACTAAGGAGTTTCGGAGGTATCATAAAGCTATGATCACTGAGTATTTTGTCTGTTACGCAAATGATCTGGAAACATTGCAAAAGAACGTCAATGATGCAATCGCGAAGGGTTGGCAGCCGCACGGCGGTATAGCAGTGGCGGTGGGAAACCCTCGACTTGCTCAGGCCATTGTAAAAACTTCTGGATAGAAACATCAATGCGACGGGCAAACTGAGACACTACCGTGACCTGCAGCGGCAACCTCAAAAGGGGGAAGAGTACATATGGCGGATTCCGAGTATCAAAAGCGACAAGAGGGAGACGTTACGGTTTTCGAAGTGACACCGGCAACTTCCCCGAAATCCTGGGCCGCGGCGTTCTTTGGAGTGATCTTCTTCCTGGTTGGTTTATGTATGATTGGCACTTCTACTACCGCAATGTTCATCTTTCTCGGCCTCGGCGGGCTGGTGATATATCGCGGCTGGTTCAGAGACTCGCGGCCAATAGGGTGGAGGTCAAACGCCACGATTCGCGTGACTCCGAGCGTCATCGAAACGGACGGCCGAACCTTCAACAAGGAAGACATCTCTCGGCTCATCATAAAAACCTGCGAGCGCAAAACTGGTAATGTGTACTACCTCCAGCAAATTCACCTAGGAGCGATACCCGAAGCCGCGAAAGCGGTGGTTTTGGAGACGGGTGGCAAGGCATACACTCTCGCGGGCGGAATGGACGAGACGACGGCGTACGGTTTGCTGAAAGATGTGGGCAAAATCATTGGGCTCACCCACGAGATCTGACAATTGCTCCTGGGTTCAAGTGAGCAAACGGCAAACACGGTAGGGCAAGCTGCCGACTCAGTAATGATCGGCGTCTAACAGGGAAACTCCCTACAGATAGATCCTCACACGCCAGTGTACGGGCGCCCCCAACGATTTGTGAGCAGGAATCCGGGACGAATCAGGCGGGGAGACGTTTCTAACGGTGATGCAGGCCACCGCAATTGCTCGATGTGGTCAATTGCCACTGCCCGACCGTTCATTGGTGGGGCTTAGCGCGGTCGCCGAACGAGGTGATGCGTCTCCACGAATGATGGTCATCGCAGTTGAGATCATGGAAGCCGCATCCGCCACGTTGGCGGCCGCTATCATTGTGTTGTTGGTCTTCGCCATTTTGCCGAATTCCTGAATGTACTGCTCTGCAACTCGCAATTGAACCGCCTCAATACCGCCTGGTTCCTGGATGGCCTGTGCTATCTCCTTGATACTGGTCGCGATGGCGCTTGCGACCGCTCGGATTGCCGCGGCGTGTCCCTCAGCTTCATTGATTTCGCGAAGTCTTCGTCCTTCGGACGCCTTGATATCCTCCTGCTTCCTGCCCTCTGCAGTGTTGATCACGGAATCGCGCTGTCCTTCTGACTCCAGAATAAGCGCGCGTTTAGTGCGTTCAGCGCGCATTTGCCTTTCCATCGCTTCGCGAATGTCGTCAGGGGGCTTAATGTTCTTGATTTCGTAGCGCAGAACCTTCACCCCCCATGCCTCCGAGGCTTTATCAATTTCCGCAACAATGTGTGCGTTGATCGCCGCGCGCTCTTCGAACGTCCGATCCAGTTCAATCTTGCCGATCTCGGCGCGCACGGTAGTCTGGGCGAGCTGGATTATACCTGCTTGGTGGTTGGAGATTCCGTAGGTGGCCTTCACAGGATCGATGATTTGGTAGTAGAGAACGGCATCCACCTTTATAAGAACATTGTCCTTGGTTATGCAGTCCTGTTCTTCGACGGGAATTACGGTTTCCTTCAAGCTATGGCGTTGGCGAACTGCATCGACGAAAGGAATTATTATGTGTAAGCCTGCCCGAAGGGTGACATAGTATCTACCTACTCGTTCCACGATCCAGGCTTCTTGTTGCGGAACAACTTTTGCGGCGGCCAGCAGTATGTACACCGCGGCGCCGGCAAGAATTACGAACACAATGAGAAATGGCATATTGGCCTTCTCCTACTCGGGCATTATCCACAGGGTCAAGCCTTTGATCTTCATCACGCGGCATCGCTGACCCCGAGACAATGCAACATGACTTGCGTTGTGCGCATTCCAACGAGTGCCTCGGAGTTCCGCTTTCCCAAAGCCATACGGTGGGACGTCATCGACTGGAAGCGCGACCTCACCCAGCACGTTGCTGAGCTCGCGATGTTCGGCAGTTCGAAGGAGATGGCTCCGGAGCCAATCGCGGGCCCAGAAGAGAGTTGCACCGGAAAGCAGTGCAAACGCGAGCCACTGGCCCCAGATTGGGAAAATCTCCAGCGCCGAAATCACGCCCACCAGGATCGCGCTTATCCCAAGGCAAAGGAGCGTAAAGTCTCGCGTGATGCGAGTCTCGACGGCGGCAAGAACGATGCCGCTGACTACCCAAAGCCACCAAGGCATGTGAACCCCCCGAATCGGTTGAACGCCTAAGACGCTAATCTATCGTCGCTAGTATCACGAAATCGATGAGACCGGAAAGGGTCGCTCGTGCGCCAACCCGCAGATTGGGGAGGTTCAATCCAATCGGATCGGAGCTGAGCCAAGTGAACGGCATACCGCACCGATTACCACAGATTTTGGTAATCGAACGATCGACTAGAGAATTCTTCTGGCGTCTGATTGATCGCGTCTCGAATCAAGACTACAGGTTTAGAATAGGCGGCTTAGCCGTTGCACTTTCACTATTCTGTGTTGCAAGAGCGTTTCCGCAAGAGGCGCTCCAACTCCCTCGACCTCAAGCAGAACCAACGATTAACCTTAACCCTCAATTTCCTCTTCGCGAAATGCCGGGCGTGGGACCGCAAAATAACGAGCTAACACTTCCCATCATGCCCTCGCCGCCGGCTGTCGTGACCACGCTAAAATTGACCTCAGCTTATCTCGTTAAAGTGGGGGCAGTTCCTTCGCTTCTACCGCGATGGGCGGCTACCGATGCCCTCGCGCGCTGCTTCGGCTGGGGTATCAAACCGGAGATTCCGGTTGTGGTGTCTCGAAGTTGGTGGACGTATTGTGTGACCTGCAACGTGGTTAGAGAGCTTAGTCTCCATCGCCTCGGCCCGTACGGCTTCATCGGATTTCCCGACAGACCTCCTAGGGCAGCCGTTCCTTCACGAGACCCGTCTCGTCTACTATCTCCAAGGATGAGCCTCTCTTCAGCCGGTCGGGCAGGACGGCCAAGCAGCGCCCTTCAGGTCTGTCCTTGCTGGACGGAAAGAGAATCGCTTCAATTCTTCTGACAGCATGAACCACGCGCCCGAGAACCTGCGTCCTCGCTTCCCTGCTGTGCGCCTGGTCCATCACCCAAGGCGCGACAATCTCTTCAACCGTTGTCTTCAGCGCTTGCAGCACCGATGGATCGCTCAGATCCAAAATCATCTGCAGTTGGCCTCGGATCATGAAGTGAACGTAGGGTTTAGTCGGGCTGCCAACCACGCCTGAGGCCGTTATCCGGGACTCAGCTTCAATTCGAGCAGTCTCGGCAGATGTCGCGACATACAATGTTTCGAACGCTCCACGGGGCGTAAAGCGTCCTCCAATCATCTTCGCACCCAGCCCCGCAAGAACTTCTGTTCCCTTGCCCAGAGCCAGCCTTTCGTGCATGAACCCGAGATCCACGAAACGGTGGAATGGCCCCTCGATGCCGATAAGTGGCACTCGACGAAGCGCTCGTCTCAACTCGGCTTCAGAGAGCACTAAGTAGGCTGACCCGAGAGAGCGCCTCTGACGTAATCGGCCAAGTCCTTGGCCGAGCCCTTCGTAAGAAGAGCCAACGGGGCGTCTCCTCCGAGGTCAGGATGCGGTGCATTGAGCCACGCGCGCACCCGGGAGTCGGAACCCAGGAGCCTCCTCAGCGCAGCCACGGCAAATTCAATCTCGCGAAGAGCGTCTTGGGCGGCCCTCGCATGCGGCCGTTTCGACAGCGCCGACGGCGTTAGTCCGACCGCCTTCGCTAACCCGCTCACAGAAATGTCGAGAGACCGCGCGACGGAGCTAGCGTCGAGGCGCCCCGTCGTCTTATTGTGAAATTCTTCGACCATGGTTTCGTCCAAAGCGCCAGTTTTTTTGGGCTTCCCTGCCTCGAACACTTGCGTCAGATTGGCAATCGCATCGCCGAGGGCGCCCAATGGAACGACTGCTGTCGCCCCTGCACGATAAACGTCGGCGCTTGCCTCTCCAGAGAGCTTGCGGCTCGTTATCACGATTGCGGCGCTGGGGAATGCGCGGCGCAATCCCTTAATTTCGACAAGAGCATCTCCACCTTCCCCTAGACCGGCTACGATAAGGTCGGGCGCGGTCTCCGGCTTTCCGCCCGCTACAGCTACAGCCTTTGCCACCGAAAGCTTCCGCAAACGGGAAGATCTAACGGCCGCCGTAACCTTTCCCTCGAACTCCGGCCCCTCGCTCTTCCGCGTGATATATAGCACGTTTAGCATTGACATAAATGTGCCATAATTGTGCCGAATCGTCAACCGAGGTTTCCGTGAGCCGACAACCTTCTTTTTATCTGCTCTTTTGACTAGCAAAGACGAGCCGTGTGGATTTGACATTCGGTATTCAAATTTGCATATGTATACCGGATGACGAAGCACGAATTTCTATCTTTTCTCGACGCTGCCCGCGATTTCTTCGGGACCTGGCCTCCACCGCCAACCCTTTACCTGAACCTTCGCGAGAACACTCCGCCGGGACAGGCGCGCTGGGACCAGCAGGCGCGCCCTTTGATAGCCCGTATGCTAAAGCGCGGGCTGCTCGAATGGATTCCCTGTCCCGAAGCTCTTAAGAAGCATCCGACCAATCCTTGTGGCAAGGCGCATCTTGCACTGACCGCCTTGGGCAAAGCCCAGCTCGACGCCTGGAATCAGTTAGGATGCGATGCGCACACACACAGCCGGCATTGTCACGTGAATAGGCGCCGTTTCAAGCTGGCCGGCTAGCCGTACAGATCAATGGATGCCGATCCAAAAGAACTGTCCTGCGCACGATATCGAGTGGTGTTCGAGGCCCGCGGGCCGCTCGATCTGCCAGGGTATCTCGGCTCGACTCTGCGCGGCGCGTTCGGCCACGCCTTCCGAGCAGTCGCGTGCCCGTCGCGCATCGATGAGCCTTGCCCCATGCCTGCGCAATGCCCATATCATCTGATATTCGAAACTTCGCCGCCGCCGGGCTCTGAGGCACTGCGAACGCATGACGAGATTCCGCGACCGTTTGTGATCGCACCCGGAGATTCGGAACAGGGCAGCGGCGAGCAAACGCGACGACTGTTCCAATGCGGCGATGAGGTTTCGTTCGAGCTAGTGCTAATCGGCCGCGCTCAGGAATTTTTTCCATATTTCGTCGTCGCCTTGCGCGAGGTGAACCGGATCGGACGTGGCCGGCAGACGGTCGGGTTGCTCCGGATCGACGCGCTGGGTGCGAGCGCAGACCGATCTCGCGTGGTCTACACCGCTTCGGAGAACCTGGTCTGCGGATCAGCGGAGAGCACCCGCATCGAACAGTGCTCTGGCGCGGCACCGGGCCCGCTCACGATCGAGTTTCTCACGCAGACCCGGCTCAAGAATGAAGGCAGGTTCGTGAGAAGGCCAGAATTTCAGATTCTGTTCCGCAGGCTTCTGGGGAGGCTCTCTTCACTATCGCGATTTCATTGCGGCGCGCCGCTGGAAGTGAATTTCCGAGAGCTAATCGATACAGCGGCGTCGATCCGTTTGCTTCAAGACGACACAAAGTGGACAAGATGGCAGCGCTATTCGAGCCGGCAAGATCGCCGCATGGAATGGGAGGGAATTGTCGGTCGTGCTACGTACGAAGGCGACTTCGCCCCGTTCTGGAAGTTCCTGCATTTCGGCCAATTCGTTCACGTCGGCCACGGCGCCACTTTCGGGCTTGGCAAATTCCAATTGAGAAGATAGCGATGTCCAAACTGATAAAGCGGTGCCGCCGCGCAGTGGTCAAAGAACGCCCCGATTGGAATTCGAGAGCTTTCAGTCCGCGCGTCAGTCCCGGGATGCCTCCCGTGTTACCGCCTTCTAGCTAGAATTGGTGAAACATAGCATCAAGCGTCGTTCAGGTAAAGCACAATGTAGCTAGACAGGGCGTTTGACTTCCGATATGTTGACACCCTCCCCGACGAGGAGGGGACTGAAACTGTCTCGCTACTTTGTGCGAGTGGATACGAATCTGCCCCGATGAGGAGGGGACATGGCTGAGAGGGCGCAATAGCGGACTAATAATGTCGTTAGTCAGATTCACAGGACACCCACTGGCCGATGCGGGGGTCGCGACGTTGTGTGCGATGGCCGGCAAGCACGGTCCAGAGGAACTTACGCTCGAGGATTTCGATATCGCAGCTGACGAACTGACCGCCAACTATTTCAGCGGAATCATGGGCAGCTACCTTAGCTGCGTGTTCATGAATTCCGAGTACGTTCAGCCAGAGCCTAAAGGAGCCGAGGGAAAAAAGAAGAAGGCTAAAACCCGGAAGGAATACGAGGACCGGGTACTTCGGGCGCATCGATGGTCCGGCGACGAAGCGGCTTCGGACCTGCGTTGCGCATTCTCAGGCGAGCCAGCAACCCATCTAGTGCATCGATCTCAGATTCCGATGCTCACCGGCGAGGACGTCCTGAATTTCTTTCCAGCTGGTCGCGGCATGCTGCCAATTGTCGGGCCATACCTCGTTGCTATTCAGGCGTTGCCGATGGGTGGAAGACGCGCCGAGGGGAAGCTGCTTTTTTCGCATAGTGATGATAGAGATCTCATGATCCAGCTCGCCAGCAAGTGCGTCGACGATAATCGGCGGCTCCTCAATCTAGCTCGGGCGAATGGTCTCCCGGCAATAAGCGGTCCCGATCTTTCTCTGATACGCGAACAAGGTGCGAAAGATCAAAAGACAAAGTTGGCAAAATACCCCGATGCAAAGGCACCGGTTTCGCTTGTAGCTGCAGACCTTGCGGAGATTTCGCTGGCGAAAAGTTCGACCTCGCAAGACCCCGGCTCTGTGACTGTGTACGTCATGTCCAGTTCGGGTCAGGCAAGGCCGCCAGAGACGGTGCCGCTGGAAATACATCCGATCCCGTCTCAAGTGGTGAGATTCCTCCGCCTGGTTGCTCAGCCTCCGACTGCAACCACTTGGAAAGCGCTTGTTCGACGCTCGTGGCGTGACCCTCTCGTCAGCAAAGAATCTACGGATGATTCAGAGACCGAACCGAGGTCGGAAACCACAAGAAGGAAAGCCAAGCGACGCGTAGCAAACCAGCTCCGGTAAAGATAGCCGGGGGCGCGGGTCGTTCGAGAAATGACTTATACGCTGACTTTTTTCGGATCTTTGAAGCCGATTTTACGGATCTAAGCAAAGCTCAACTCTTCCTACGGCGATTTATTTTTCGTGACACGCGATGGCGAAGTGCTTCTGAGCAAAAGGCGCCGACTGAACGCGAAGAGGAATTGTCTTTGGTCGATTGGAAGCTTACGGATCTTTTTCTGCGCGAGGTGATCGGAATGGATGGGAAAAGGATCGAGAAAGTTCGTGAGTTCGCTGACAAGCTCGCCGAGTATATTGCGGCTTCAAAGGACAAACGGCTTTTTCGTGATCTGGTCTTTGCGGGAAGGTCGTGGGAAGTTCGTAATGCCCTCACAAAAGCGCAACGCAATCAGGCAAAAGATCAAGGAAACCTCCTATTTGGATTGCAAGACTATTTGGAAGTGTTTGAAGCCGATGGAGCCGTAGGAGTTTCCGATTGGAGCCTTACTCGCGATCTGATTTCGATTCGGCTGGTTGAGTCTCTGCATGGCAAAGGCTTTTTCAAAGAGAATCCGGAAGTGCTCGAAACTCCAGAGGACGAAACGGGCACCGCAACCGCATAAATGTTAAATCGAACCGTAATTGGGGAAAAGAAATGGCCTATGTAACGGGTTTGTTAGTGATAGACGCGCCGGCATCGGCTCTTAACAATGCTGGTCCCGACACTGGAGCGAAAACCGACAATACGATTGCCGTGAAGAAGATTCGGGTTCCCAGCGGGGGCGAACTTCCGTACGTATCGGCGCAAGCCGTTCGCTACTGGATTCGGATGACACTGCAAAATGCCGGCGGTAAGTGGATTGCGGCTCCTATTTACCGTGAGGGGAAAGTCGCATACACGGCGGCAGACCCGATTAAGAATTGGGACGACGATCTTTTCGGTTACATGCGCGCTCCATCCAAGAAAGCGGACGCTGCTAAAGACTCGGCTGCTACGCCTCTGGAAAAAGATCGTGACATAACGCGAGTTTCACCCTTCCGGGTGAGCACGATAGTGGCCGTTGCGCCTTCGACCATCATAGACGATTTCGGAACCATGTCGCGCCACAATGGCGATCCGGTTCCCTACGAGCATCAGTTCTATCGCGCGCACTTGGCGGGGCTGTTCTCGCTCGACCTGTCCTGCGCGGGCACTTTTTTCGACGGCGAACGCGTCGGCATCAAGAATCTTGACTCCTATCGTCGCAAGGATGCTGAGGACAAAGGGCTGTCAAAGGTGGAAGTGCGTGGGCAGAAGGCTTTTCGCCTTCCCATTGCTGAGCGACAGGAGCGGGTTGGTACACTGATTAGAGCCCTTGGGAACCTGGACGGCGGGGCAAAGCTTACGCTTCACTATACAGATGTCGCACCGTCAATTATTTTTGCAGCAATCACACAAAGTGGTAACCATCCCTTCGCGAGGGTTCTGACCGCGTCTAATAAGCACGAGACCGAACTTCACGCAGACGCCGTCACGGAAATGTTGGATGCCTATAAAGGCGACTTCCTGTCCAAAATCCACGTAGGTTGGGCAAAGGGGTTTCTTGATGACCAGCGAAAAAGGCTGCCTGAAGCTGAGCCATTCCTCCCTCCAGTACATCCTAGAAATGCGATAGAAGAGTTGGCAAAAGAACTGGAATCGAAAGAGCACCAAGCCTGGTACGCGTAAATGAAGGTTGCCAAAATCGGAATTTTGGCGCCAGTCGTCTCATTTCGTTACCCGCATTTTCTCGTGGGCAAGCAGGTTTCGTACGTCATGCCGCCGCCGTCCACTATCTATGGACATATAGCCAGCGCGGTCGGGGAGCTACCAAATCCATCTCTTCTGCGCGCGGGATACAACTTCACCTATCAATCCAAAGCGGTCGATCTCGAGCATCAGCACATAATTTCCAGGAACCCGCCGGATAAACTGTCAGAGCGGCAATCTGCCGATCTAAAACAATGGCGGTCAAAATATCCCCTGTCGGTTGGCGGTAGCGTACAGCCAACTTTTCGTGAGTTTCTATTCCACGCGGAAATGACGCTTTATGTAACCCCAGCGTCGATCGCGGATGCGTTTAAGGCGCCAGTATTTCCAGTCGTCTTGGGGCGGTCACAGGATCTCGCCTGCGTAACCTCAGTAGCAGAAGTCGATCTAGAAGTCGCGGATGGAGCGTATTACGATAATACGCTCTTGCCTTTTTCTTGGCGCTCAAAGACTCACTTCGGAATCACCGTACTGATGTCCCGTTTTATCGGTCCAGCTCCTGACCGTGAGCCCACCTTCGCGCAGTACATTACACTCAATCGCGAACGCATTTACGGAGGTAACGCGGAGATCGATTCAACCGACCGACGTTATATGGTCCGAAAACTCGAAGCGGAAGAATGGCTCGTCGATCCCGAGTCACCTCGCGACAAAGGCGTTCACTGCGGCGTGGTTCTTCACAGCTTCTTGGACTGATTTTGTGTTCGAGAACATATGGGCCAAGAGCCCAACAGACAAAGGCCTGACTGGGCAGTCGTTGATCGCGCACACCGAAGCGGTTCTCGATCGATTGCAAGCTCTTCGCGCTCGACAGCCCAATCTTCATATTCTTTGTGATCATCCGCGGCTCTGGCATTGGGCCGGGGTCGCCTGCGCTTTGCACGATCTGGGCAAATGCGCTCCGCGTTTTCAGACGATGCTCCATGGTGGTCCACGCTTCGGGGAACGACACGAGGTTATCTCCCTCGCATTATTGCCAGTGATACTGGCTGGTACGGACCCCGGCGACCAATCGTGGATAGCTGCGGGAATCGTCTCTCATCATCGCGAGCTATCGCGACTCAGACAGGACTACGATCCAGGCGATCGTGCGATGGATTTGCCCGACGGCTGTACAAGGCTGGTTTCCGATCTGGATACTGAGACCTTGCGTCAAATGTGGCAGATCGCGACCCAGTGTTTGATTCCCGGGGCGATGAGGCGCGGGCTTTTGGAACCGGGTTGGCAACTGAGGGCGGGGAGCATTCCCGATTCTGGTTCCTCGTGGGCCGCCCTTAATATCCGGGCGTGTTTGAACGCCGTGGAGCAACTGGCCAAAAGAGCGATCGGAACGGACAAGTATGCACTCGCCTGCCGATTTCTTCGCGGATTAGTGTTGTTGTCCGATCACGCAGCCTCTGCCGGTCAAGCATTCCTCACCAACAAAGCTCTTTTGGATCCAGCAGCGATGTCCGCCGCGCTTTTTCCAGCAACCGCTGCCGAAAATTACTACAAACATCAGACCGAGGCTCGCGACAGCCACGGAAATATTCTGCTCATCGCGCCGACTGGCACCGGCAAAACCGAGAGCGCTCTTTTGTGGGCGTCGAATCGCGGAACTTACTCCGAAGGCAGACCCACTTTATTCTATGTACTGCCATATCAGGCGAGTCTAAATGCGATGAGAGATCGACTGGGACACTCGTTGGGAGAATCCTCGGTCGTCCTTCAGCACTCACGCGCTCTTCAGGCGCTGTACCGCCGGCTGTTGGATCGAGGCTATTCCGGCGAAGAGGCTAGACGTACCGCAGTCAAGGAAAGAGCCCTAGCCCGTCTATATGCCGCACCCATCAGAATTACGACGCCCTACCAGCTTCTGCGAGGAGCTTTTCAGCTCAAAGGACATCCCGCTCTTTGGACGGACGCCGCCGCAGCAAGTTTTGTCATCGACGAGATTCATGCCTACGAACCGGCTCGCCTTGGCATGATACTCGAGATGCTTTCGCATCTGAGCCACGATCTCGGCGCGGCATGTCTTGTCATGTCGGCGACGCTCCCATCTCTATTGAAAAACCAACTCCAGGCCGTTTCAAATCCAACTTGTATCGAAGCCTCAGGCGAAACATATCGGGCTTTCAAACGGCACCGCATCAATCTCGTTGACGATGACTTACTCGATGCGCATCAGATAGACGCGATACTGTCTACAGCTAACGACGGCCGATCAGTTCTGGTAGTTGCGACGACTGTGGCCCGTGCACAAAAGATTTGGGATATCCTTCGGCGGAGACTCCGCCCGGAAGCGGCCGTCGAGCTGCTTCACGGACGACTTTGCGGAAGAGATCGATTCGAGAAAGAGAACCGAGTGCTGTCCGCCGTTGCGACCGGACAAATCCGTGATCGGGCGGTCGTTCTTGTGGCAACCCAAGTCGTCGAAGTCAGTCTGAACGTGGACTTTGACACCTTGTTCTCCGATCCGGCTCCTTTAGAAGCGCTCTTGCAACGTTTCGGTCGAATCAACCGTCGCCGCCGTCTGTCAGAGGCGCAGGTTCACATAATGGGCAATATCCCCGAAGGTAGTCCTGTGTACCCAGACCATCTTGTTCGCCCCGCAATCGATCTTCTTCGGTCCGCGAACGGCCAAATGATCGACGAGTCTGCTGTTCAGGGTTGGTTGGATGAAATCTACTCGGGTGAAATCGGTCGTCAGTGGGAACAAGAGGTGAATCGATCTCGCCGTGACTTTCGTCGAGACGTTCTCGATACGCTTAGTGTCTTTGACTCTTCACCCGAACTGGAGAAACGCTTTGATGATTTGTTCGACGGGACCGAATTGCTTCCCGCTTCGCTCGAACGAGAATACGAAAACTTATACGAATCGGATCCACTGTTAGCTCCCGGGTTGCTGGTTCCCGTAAGTTCCAAACAGGCGGCAGTTCTGCATCGTCAGGGCCGTTTGCGCCAATTGCACGATGGGGTTCGAGTGGCAGATGTGCCATATGACTCGGAACGAGGTCTTGCGCTTGGATCCGCTGCTCCGGACGGTATCTGACAAGGTCCAGGGGGAACCATGATGAACTCGGTAATCGTCTCTGACTATGGCGTGATGCTTGCCAAGAAGGGCGAGCGGCTCGTCATCCGTGGACCGAAGCCGCGACTCGAATTGATCGAGGGCGGCCCACAACTCTTTTTGCCTATCGGCGTCAACGCCAAGCGCCCTACCCTCACTGTCATTACTTCTGAAGGTCCCAAGACGCCGCCACCGCCGCTGCGCCGTTCCGTTCCCGATGCCAACGGCATCAAGCCGCCCAAGAAAACACCCGACGAGATCGAACTTCCGCTCTTCCGAGTCGGTGAAATCGTAATTGGTTCGCCCGGCGTCTCGCTCTCCGCCGATCTGGTAGAAGCATGCTGCGAGCGCGGGATTCGCCTCTCGTTCCTCACGCGATCCGGTAAACCTTACGCGATGCTCTCCTCGCCGATGCTGACCGCGACCGTGATCACACGGCGCGAACAGCTAGTCGCGTACAACGATTCGCGGGGCGTCGAGCTCGCCAAGAGCATCGTGCGCGGCAAGCTCGGCAACCAGGCTTCTCTGCTGAAGTACTTTGGCAAGTACCTGAAGGAATCGAATCCTCCCGTCTATGAGGAGTTGACCGCGCTCGCGAAGTCAATCGCCAAAAGCCGCGCCGACGCCAAGCGCATCGATGAACCAAATATCAACGCCGCGCGCGAGGCGCTGCTATCGGTTGAGGGTCTCGCCGGACGAACGTATTGGAAGGGCGTCCGTCTGCTAATTCCGGAAAACCTTGGATTCGGATCGAGAGAGCATCGTGGCGCTCCGGATCCGGTAAACTCCGCTCTCAACTATGGTTACGGAATTCTCTATACGCAGGTCTGGGGCGCGATCATGAACGCCGGCCTCGAACCGTTCGCCGGCTTCATGCACGTCGATCGGCCCGGCAAGCCTTCGCTCGTGCTCGACATGGTCGAAGAATTCCGCCAGCCGGTGGTAGATCGCGCCGTGATCGCCACGATCGGTCGCGGCACCGCGATCGAGACACATGAGGGAATGTTGACGGATGATACGCGCCGGACTGTTGCGTCGGCGGTGCTGGAGCGGATCGAGAGCGAAGTCAACTTCCGCGGGCGGCGTTACAAGCTCAAGTCGGTCATCCAGATCCAGGCGCGCAATCTGGCGTCATTCCTGAGAGAAGGCGATAGTTACCGAACCTTCTCATTCAAATGGTGACGCATGCGTGGGCAAGATCTACTTACGTTCATCGTTTATGACATTACGGACGATAAGATCAGGCTCAGAATCGCGGCGGTGTGTAAGGACTACGGCCTCGACCACATCCAGTACAGTGTGTTCAGCGGTCCGCTCGATTCGACACGGCGAAACGAAATGTTCGCGCGGCTCGACCATACGCTCGGAAACAACGAGGGCAAGGTATTGATGTTGCAAATGTGCGAAAAAGACGTTGCGGCCAAGCGCGAAATCGTCCGAATCATTGATTTGGAATGAACCTCGAGCATCATAGTCCGCGGCAGTTTGAGCTGACAGTTACCGATCTCAAGCAATGGGTGTACTGCCCGCGCATCCCTTACTACCATCACGTGATGCCGGTAGAGATCGCGCGCACCTACAAGATGCAGCGCGGCAGAGATGTCGAAGCTGCGGTTGAGGCGATGGAGAAGCGGCGCGGCTTTCGGCGCTACGGCCTAGAGCGCGGAGAGCGCAGATTCGGAGTCTGGCTGCATTCGGCAGCGCTCGAACTGTCGGGCAAGCTCGACCTGCTCATCATTACTGAGGACGCGTGCTATCCCGTCGATTTCAAAGACACCGAGGGCGGCGTCCGGTACAACCATCGTATTCAACTCGCCGCATACTCGCTGCTCGTCGAGGAGAACCTCGCCCGCCCGGCGCCAATCGCGTTCGTTTACCTCGTGCCGTCTCGGCAGCTGGTCACAGTGCCGGTCGGCGCGAAGGAACGGGAAGAAGTGACGCGCGCGATCGCGCAGATGCGCTGCGTAATCGAGCAGGAAACCATGCCCGGCCCGACGCCAGTCCGAGCGCGATGCGTTGGCTGCGAATTCCGTAATTACTGTGCGGACATTTGGTGATCTTCGCAAAAGGAGGCCGATTTGATGCAAACTTGGCTGTTGCGAAAAATCGCACTGCAATTAGGCGCACAAAGCCGTGATTTTTCGAGGCAATTTCAGCGGCTTCAAACCGATCCCCGATGAGGAGGGGACTGAAACTGATAGGCGCGGGGCCCCGCAAGGCCGACGTGATCCGCAGCTTCAAACCGATCCCCGATGAGGAGGGGACTGAAACTCTACGCGGTCTACTGCTCCGAGCTCCGGATCCGGAGCTTCAAACCGATCCCCGATGAGGAGGGGACTGAAACAGCAACTAGGTGGAGGAAGAGCGTGGAGACTCGAAAGAGCTTCAAACCGATCCCCGATGAGGAGGGGACTGAAACGCGAGGTCGACCAACGCTGTTACCTGTGCGACGGTTGCTTCAAACCGATCCCCGATGAGGAGGGGACTGAAACCAAAAACGCAGGCCCTGGCCGCAGCAGAGACCGCCGTGCTCGCTTCAAACCGATCCCCGATGAGGAGGGGACTGAAACGATGCTTCAGACCGTCACGCAGCTCACGGCTGCGCAGAGCTTCAAACCGATCCCCGATGAGGAGGGGACTGAAACACCAATTCCCAGAGCAAAAAACTTATAAAGTTTTGCTTCAAACCGATCCCCGATGAGGAGGGGACTGAAACGCGCCAACGCCACACTGCATCGAAAGGAACTCGCCCAGCTTCAAACCGATCCCCGATGAGGAGGGGACTGAAACAGGCCGCGGGGCCCCGCAAGGCCGACGTGATCCTCGCTTCAAACCGATCCCCGATGAGGAGGGGACTGAAACCAAGTGCATGCGCGCGCGCAAGACGCGGCTACAGGCTGAAATGAGAGCTTCAAACCGATCCCCGATGAGGAGGGGACTGAAACCCCAGGGCGCACGATTGATCGATCACCGGGTTAGATCGAGCTTCAAACCGATCCCCGATGAGGAGGGGACTGAAACGTGATCGGGTCGTACACCGTGCCGGCTGGGCAATTTGGAAGGGCTTCAAACCGATCCCCGATGAGGAGGGGACTGAAACGTCCAACCGGGCCGTTGCGGCGGCGTCGATCTCCAGCTTGGCTTCAAACCGATCCCCGATGAGGAGGGGACTGAAACATCAAATCGTTGAGCTGGCTCGGTCCGGCCGCGTCCACGTGCTTCAAACCGATCCCCGATGAGGAGGGGACTGAAACCAAGGAACGCGGCAGCCCAGATCGTGAGCTTGAGGCGAAGCTTCAAACCGATCCCCGATGAGGAGGGGACTGAAACACTCATCCGCCAGGGCGTCGGGCTGGTCGCAGAGCGCCAGGGCTTCAAACCGATCCCCGATGAGGAGGGGACTGAAACTGCCCCGATGGCGGTCCACCGCCATGCGTAGGATTTCACGCTTCAAACCGATCCCCGATGAGGAGGGGACTGAAACCAGTAGTAGGGTGGTGTCAACATGTGTTGGGTTGACATAGCTTCAAACCGATCCCCGATGAGGAGGGGACTGAAACGGTGCTCGCCGAAGCGGCGAGGTCATTAAAGAAATAAGCTGTCCCTTTGCCGACGAACGAAATTCCGCGCAATTCCACGCCTTTCAGTTCGCGCCCTTGCTGCCGGCTGTTCTAAGAGACGCCAACAGCCAGAGAAGAACCTTCACTGACTAGCTCACGGCGCCGAGCTGCGTTATGAAGACCGCGATTGGCTGCAGGTTTCAGTCACACCAGAGATGAGCGAACGACTCCGAGAATTTCAGCGAATGTGTCGAGTTGCCCGGTCGGTCACTGTTAACTGGTTGGCGAAGAACGGCCGTTCAAGGTCTAGTAGCGTCTAGAGTCTGGTTTTCACCTTTACTATCGCTAATAATCTCCAGAGACGATTGCGAGCAAAAAGGGATAACCGTCATCTATCAGCACGATCTTGAACTCAGAGCCGAGGACATTCAGATCCTCAGTGACGCAGATGGCGTCGCCGCTCTCTTCAGCCGGCTTGGCTACGAAACCAATGCTCGGACCGTACAATCGCCAGGCAATCTCGGCATAACGGCCGACACGCTGCTTCGGCGAATCAAAAGGATCGAGCTGATCGCCGACAACGAAGGCTTCTTTCAGGTCTATCTTTTTCAGCTTGTCAGCGTGACAGTCGCTGACGCTCGTGCGCTCGCCACTATCTTTCGCAACCGAGCTGGCAATTTCCTGCTCGTGCTGACAGCAGACTTTGACCGTGTCGACTTTGTCTTCGTTGAGAGGATTCCTGTAGATGGACAAACTTCGACTATCGGCACGCCACAACCGAAGGTCCGTCCGCGGACCATCAGCGTCGAGCGGCGCAAGCCCGAGCGGGTCCAGCTCCGCGTCCTGCGTCGATTCACCTGGACGGAGGCGGATGCCTTCGCCCAGTACGAAAAGCTCCTCGCCGCTTACAGCGTTGCTTACTGGTCCGAAGACCATTTCAACAACCGCGCGCTGTTCTCGGACTACTTTCTCAAGGAGCGGTTACCGAACTCTCCCGCCGACTTCCCCGAATGGACAGAGGATCCAAAACCAGCTTACAAGCGCTTGCACTATATATACATCCGAGCACTCTCTGGGCTCACAGGTAAAACGAAAGAGTCGCTCAGAAGCGAACTGCTAGAACCCGTTTTTACCGAGCTGGGTTTCAGGATTGAAGCCGGCGCCAAGGCCTCCGATCCCGGCGAGCCGGATTATCGTATGTATGCTCCTTCTGACGGAAATACACCCGTCGCGCTTTGCCTTGCCTATCCTTGGGATCGGTTCCTCGACGGCAAGGACGACAAGCGCGACGCCGAGACGCCCGATCACAATCCTGGCCAGAGAGTCGTCAGCTTGCTGGAGAAGGCCGAGGCTCCCTGGATAGTGGTGACCAACGGCAGGCTCTGGCGTCTCTACTCGCCACGCGCCCAATCACGTGCCAGCAACTATTACGAAATCGAGCTCGACGAGGCTTTGGGACAGATCGCGCTACATCCCTCGGGTCCCGCCGAGGGATTCCGTTACTTCTGGTTGCTTTTTCGCCGCCTATCGTTCGAGCACATCCCGTCAGCGGGCGAAGCAAAGCCGCGTTCCCTGCTCGACCGGCTATCCGACGGCAGTCAACAGTACGCCGCCGAGTTGGGTGAAAGCCTCAAGGAGCGAGTATTCGAGCAGATTTTTCGGCTGCTCGCCGAAGGATTCATCGCAAACATTCGCGAACGCGAAGGGCGGACGACCGCGCTCTCCCAAGAGCGTCTTGATGCGATTTTCCAGGGCGTCCTCACTTTACTCTACCGGCTACTCTTCCTGCTTTATGCAGAAGCGCGCGACTTACTGCCGGTCCGCGAGACGCTCGATTATTCCACCGTCAGCATCAGCGCGATTAAGCAAGAGATCGGTAGCGCAGCCGGTCCTTTGCTCGACACAGTCGCCGACAAACTCAAGAAGTACTATCGCTTAGACAGCAATGCTCTCTACGGCAGACTGGCCCGGCTTTTCGGGGTAGTCGATCAGGGAGAGGCAGACCTTAATGTTCCGGCTTATAACGGCGGTCTGTTTATCAGTAAGCCTCGCGCGAACGATGACAGCGCTGAGGCCGCCGCCGCGCGTTTCCTAGCCGAATACAAAGTTCCCGACACATTTCTCGCGCAAGCCCTCGACTTGCTCGCTCGCGACGAAGACCCCAAAACCCATCAACTCGTTGCCATCGATTTCAAATCTCTCGGCGTCCGCCAGCTCGGCTCAATATACGAGGGCCTGCTCGAATTCCGGCTCCGTATCGCGAAAGAAAAGAAAGCGATCGTCAAGGAAGACGGACGTGAGGTTTACGTCTCGATCAAGGATCTCAACGAGAGCGATCTCGAGCGCGCCGAGAAGCAGAAACGAATCGTCAGCAAGGGCGAGATCTATCTTGAAAACGACAAGGGCGAACGGAAGGCTACTGGCTCCTACTACACGCCTGATCACATCGTAAACTACATCGTCGCGCGCGCGGTCGGCCCCGTCGTTCGCGAAAAATTCGACGCTATGCGTCAGCGGTTACGCGAGGCCGAGCGATGGCACCGCGACTCCGTACAGGCAGCAAAAGCGAAAGGGGAAAAGCCCACCAAGTATGAGACCGGACCGGCCGTCGAGAATCGCTGGCGCCAGCTAGTCAACGAACTCTTCGATCTCAAGATACTGGACCCAGCGATGGGTTCCGGACATTTCCTCGTCGAGACCGTCGATTATATCACGGACAAGGCTCTGGATTTCCTGAATTCGTTTCCCTGGAACCCCGTTGCCGCGCATCTGGAAATGGTGCGCACGACGATCCTCGACGAGATGGACGAGCAGGGGATCACAATCGACCACCGCCGTCTAACAGACGTGAACCTGCTCAAGCGTCACGTGCTCAAGCGATGCATCTACGGTGTGGATTTGAATCCAATGGCGGTCGAGTTGGCCAAGGTCTCGCTTTGGCTGCATTGTTTCACGCTGGGCGCGCCACTCTCGTTCCTCGACCACCACGTGCGTTGTGGAAACTCGCTTATCGGCGTCTCCGTCGCGCAAGTGGAAGATGAACTGCGCCAAGGCTCATTGTTCGGTAGCCAATTTGCCGGCCTTCTGCTCGCGACTGATCTGATGCGGCACGTGGGCGAACTTTCGGACGTTACCAATGCCCAGGTGCGCGAGTCACGTGAAGAATACATGCGCGCCGCTGCTGCGCTCGCGCCATTCAGGCTCGTCTTAGACGTCTTCACCAGCCAGTGGTTTGCGGAGCAAACTCGGAAGCTTGCCAAACGAAAGAAAGGGCAGAGCGTGCCGGAAGTTGAGTTCCTTAAGAGTAAGGCGGCGGAGCAGTTCGTCAAAGCGCCCAATGAAACCACTGCCCGAAAAGCGATGGAGAGAATGTCCACTTCGGAGCGTCAGATTGCCGAGCACGCGCTCCGGATCTCAATTGAAAAGCGGCCGTTTCATTGGGAGCTGGAATTTCCCGAAGTCTTTTATGGCCCGCGCGCTGGCACTGAACGCACCATCGAACGCCTAGAAGGCGCTGGATTCGATGCGGTAGTGGGGAATCCTCCTTACGACGTTCTGTCCAACGAGGAGCTTGGCTACGACGTGTCGCAGGACCTTGCTTTCTATCGTTTGCAGAGCCTTTACGAACCCGCGATGAAAGGAAAAAGCAATCTCTACAAGCTTTTTCTCTGCCGTTCTCACGCGGCAACGTCTGTCCGCGGAGTGTTTTCGCTCGTTGTACCAATGTCATTGCTGGGCGACGAGCAAACGGTTGGGATTCGACGACTGCTGCTGGAGCGAGCGGGCCTTGTAGCCATCGAGGCTTTCCCTCAAAAGGACGATCCTCAAAATCGTATTTTCAAGGAAGCGAAGCTCGCGACGGCAGTTTTCGTAGCGCGTTCAAAGCCTATCGGAGAGCCATTCAGCGTCATCACACATCCGGGCAGAAGCATTGAAGAAATAATGGCCGCGGCCGAACTTACAGCGTCGGACTTGGCCCGCCTGAACTCGCACAATCTGGCTATTCCGACCTGCACTCAAAGAGACTTGGAGATTGCCTCGCTCCTAGTCAGCCTTCCTGCAACCCGGCGATTGCGCGACTACTGTGAGGCTTTCCAGGGTGAAATTAACGAAACGACTGATGGTAAAAGAGGTTTTACTAGCTCTGATCCGGGAGATGGCCCTCTGGTCCTGCGCGGGTCGGCGATCTGCTTGTACGTTATTAGAGAAGCTTCGCAGGGCGAACCAATGTATCTTCGTGAAGACAAGTACTTGAAGGGGAAACCGGATAGCATCAAGGCTCACCATCACCAACAGAACAGAATTGGTTGGCAGGAAAGCTCTGCCCAGAACAATTTCCGCCGGATCATCGCGGCTGCTGTGCCGAAGAAGATCTTCTGCAACCACAAGATCAACTACATACCAGAGGGTGATTCGAAAGTCCCGCTGGACTTTGTTCTAGCTCTACTCAATAGCAAATTGAGCGACTGGTTCTTTCGCTTACAAAGCACCAATGCGGCAGTCAGTCACTATCAAATTCTCGACCTTCCAGCTCCGACGCTTACCCACGACGAGGTCCCCCTACGGGAATACAAAAGCTTGATGGATTCAAAACAATGGGAGCAGTGCATTGAACGACTCTGTCTTGCATCGGCGGGCGATGGAGTCATGAACAACACTACAATGCAGGCCGTGGCGGAAATGAGCCGCCGTGTCCAAACTATAGAGGCAAAGCGGCGCCTCAAGAACCGTTCTGAGAGATCCCATCTCGCACCTGAGAGTCAGGTCATTCAGCATGCGATTGATACCGTACTGTTCAGCTGCTTCGGTTTGTCCAGCGAAGATGGGGTATACATCGGGAGTCGGCTTGCAGAGATGTTGTGAGCAAAAGTAAAGAGGCAGAGGTCCGGGGCGTAAATTCGGTGCGTGTCCCATACGTAATTGACAATCAGGCCACCCGGCTGGCCGACGTTCTTTCAAGTCTGCTCCACGAGCATCACGGCAAGTCGCTAGATATCGCGACGGCGTATTTTACGGTCGGCGGGTTTGGTCTTATCCAGCCAGGCCTGCTTAATCTCGGCAATCTCCGCTTGATCCTTGGTGCAGAGCCCACGACTGGCGAGCAGATAGGTCTTCGTCCGGAGCCCGGCGTCGTCAAGGGTTTGATCCGGCGCGACCTCGAATCGCTGCCCTTTGATGAAAAAACGATGAGGCTGGTCGAGGACTTGATCGGGTTCTTGCGGCGCGATTCCGTCATGGTGCGCCTGCATGACAAAGGCTTCCTCCATGCGAAGTGCTGGCTATTTTATTCCGACCGTCCGGGCCAGCAGATGCTTTTTGACCGATTCCGTCCGATCCTCGCCATCGTCGGTTCGTCCAATTTCACGATTCCCGGCCTGACCTCGAATCGTGAACTCAACCTAACCCACAAGGTGCTGCTCGACCCCGCCGAGGTCGAAGACGCCGACGCCGCGCACGCGGTGTCATGGCTGAGTGATTCACGTCCGAGCGAGCGTATCACTCCGGTTAACCGGCAACTTCTGAAGAGCGAAGTCGGAGCGCGCGCAATTATCGATCTCGAAGCGTGGTACGAGCGCAATTGGAACGACAGCCGTGACTTCAAGCAAGAGCTAATCGCGCTGCTCGATGCTTCGAAGTTCGGCCGCACGGAGTACACGCCGTACCAGGTCTACATGAAGGCCCTCTTCGAATACTTCCAGGATGAACTCGGCGAGGAACAACCCGGACCGACGCGATCGGCAATCGACTTGGCAGAGTTCCAGGAAGACGCGGTCAAGAAGGCGCGCAAGATTCTTTCGCGGTTTGACGGTGTGATGATCGCCGACTCTGTCGGATTGGGGAAGACGTGGATCGGCAAAAAGCTGCTCGAAGACTTCGCTTACCATATGCGGCAGAAGGCTGTCGTAGTCTGCCCGGCGAGCCTCCGGGACATGTGGGAGACGGAGCTGCGCGAGGCGACCATCTCTGCAACCGTACTCTCCCAGGAGGAGTTGGGGCGTGACGGATTTGACGACGGTCCGTGGGCCGACGCGGACGTGGTTCTTATCGACGAGTCACACAACTTCCGAAATCCCTCGGCCCAGCGATACGCCGCTCTTGAGAGCGTCCTTGGCGCGAACGGCGGGAAAGGCCGCGAAGGCGCGCGCAAAAAGGTCATCTTGCTCACTGCTACCCCGATCAACAACGATCTCATGGACCTCTACAATCAGCTTTCTCTCGTGACCGGTGGGGACAGGAGCTATTTCGCCGCTAGCGGAATCGGAGATCTTTACAAGTATTTTCTGTCGGCTCGACGCTCGACGCGCCTTCGCGACGGTGCGTTTGCGCTGTTCAATCTCCTCGAAGAGGTGGTCATCCGGCGCACGCGCGCCTTCATTCGCACGGCCTACCCTGAAGCGACCATCGGCGGAAAGAAAGTGCACTTTCCTGAGCGGCGCCTCAAAACGATTCGATACGATCTAGAATCGACCTACGCGGGAATCTACGACGAAATCGTTTCCGGCGTGGAGAGCCTGAAACTTGCTCCCTACAATCTTGAAACTTACAAGAAAAAAGAGGTCGAGGTTGACCAGTTCGAAGCCGGCCGCGAGCAGGCGCTAGTCGGAATTTTCAAGAGCCGCTATCTCAAGCGATTCGAGTCGAGCGTTGACGCTTTTCGGATTAGCGTCAGGAGAGCGTTGGCGTTCCTCAAGACTTTTGAGTCATTCATTCTCGATAAGCGACTGCTGCGAAGCGCGGATTTTCATCGAGCGATGCGATTTCTGGTTTCTGAGAATGAAGAAGACGACGCGACACCGCGTTCGCTCGCTGACGAGATGGATGCGAACGACGAGGCGCGTCGCGCACTCGAACAAATGGAGACCGTGGATCATACAAAGTACGATTTGCGCCGGCTCCACGAGGATCTTCAGCACGACGTCCAAGTGCTGTCAGACATCTGGCAGCGCGTCAAAGATATCCGGCCCAAGGATGACGCCAAGCTGGCGAAGCTGAAGGAGATCCTCACCGGCGAACTGCGCGGCAAGAAGGTCCTCATCTTCAGTTACTACAAGGACACAGCGCGCTACCTCTACAGTCAGATTGGCAACCCAGAGAATCCAAACGCAGCCGCGTTCCAAAAGCAGCTGGACGCCGTCAACATCAGGCGCATGGACAGTGGCGCCGATCCGCGTGAACGCTCCAGAATTGTGAAGAGTTTCGCGCCCAAAGCCAACAAAGCAACCGGGCTGGTCGGTGAGGATAAAGAGATCGATATTCTCATCTCCACCGACGTGCTGTCGGAGGGCCAGAATCTTCAGGATTGTGGCTACCTGATCAACTACGATTTGCACTGGAATCCCACCCGCATGGTCCAGCGAGCTGGGCGTATCGACCGAATCGGGACCGATTTCGATCGTCTCTGGATTTACAACATGTTTCCTGACGAGGGACTCGAACGGTTGTTGGGCCTGGTAGAAAGCCTCTCTGACAAAATCGCTGCGATCGATGCCACGGGTTTCCTAGACGCGAGCATTTTGGGCGAGAGCGTTCATCCTAGGAACTTCAACACGCTGCGACGCATACGGGACGAGGACGGCTCGGTAATCGAGGAAGAGGAACAATTCACCGAGCTTGCCAGCAACGAGTTCCTGATAAAGCAGTTACGCGAGCTACTCGACGGCGGCGGACGGGAAGCTCTGGACGCATTGCCCGACGGAATCCATTCGGGACTCGCGCGACCTGGAGCGAGAGGCGTGTTCTTCTACTTTCAGGCTCGCCCAAACAATCGCGCCCGGCTCCATTTTTGGAAATACTACGACCTAAATAATACTGGCATCATCGACAATCGCTATCTGATCGCCAACCTGATCGCCTGTGATCGAGATACGCCGCGAGTTGTCGATCCTGATGTCTTCCGTTCGGTCTTCGACCTGCAGGAAAAAATCATCGCAGACATCCTCAGTTCGGTGGAGGAGCAGAAGGCTCGCGAAGCCGTGCCGCGCTCAATCGATCCCATCCAGCAAACCCTGGCGACAGCGATTCAAGGTTTATTGAGTCATCCTGAAGTTGATCGTCCGCGTGCCATCGAACTGATCAAGTTCATCAGCCTTCCAATGCGCAAGACGCAAGTAACCCAGCTGCGAGAGGCCTTCAAGGATTTTCAGCGGGACAGCGACTTCCAAAGCCTCGTCGCTAAAATCGAGGAAATTCGAGCGAAATTCGGAGCGCCGGCCGCCGTCCAGCCGACCGACCACGAGTTGCCTGCCACCATATCCCGCGACGACCTTCGCCTCATATGCTTCGATGTGATCTGTGCCTAGGTCGGCCGCGACCTCAACATCCAAGCTCGCGACAATTAGGACACCCCATCCAAAAAACGGACAAGCCGTGCAACGGAAACAGAGGGGATGCCCTGCCTTTCAGTCACTGCAATCCCCACTTTCCGTATCGACCAGTAAACGACCATCGAAGTTTCCGGTCGCGGGCTCGTGCGGATAGCCCATCTGATTCGCGATCAACCGAGTCTTCCCGACGATGTACTGAACGCAATGATGCGTGTGGCCATGTATCCAAATGCTTGGCGAGTATCTTTTGATGAGCTCCTCCAAGTCGGAAACGAAAGCGCCGGTCAGATAATCATTCCGAAATTTTGCGTCCGTGCCCAGGAGAGACGGTGCATGGTGAGTAACCACGACGGTCGGACCATCCCATTTAGTGGCGAGCTTTGCCTCCATCCACGCTCGTCCGCGTTCATGACACTCCAGCGCATCTGCCGGCGTGAAGCCGTACGGACGATTGATCAACCGATGATCGTTCAGCAACCGCGCTGCCCGATCCATCGCTTCTGGACGGCGATCGCGCCCAAAAGCCAAGTAGTCGGTCCATAGCGTGGCGCCTAGAAACCTCACGCCCTCCAACATCACTTCGTCCAAATCCAGAATATGAACCCTGGAGCCTCGCGCCACGGCCCTCATCTTCTCCAGAACGTTCAGCCGCTCTCCGTAGTACTCGTGGTTCCCCGGCACATAAACAGCACACTTCTGGAGACGCTCAGTTTCCCGTACCGCCCACTTCACGCCGGAAAGCCCTACACCGACATCACCGGCCAGAACCACGACCTCCGCCGCGGTCTCCGGAATGCGCCATGAATACGGCCGCTTCACCATTTCCAAATGAAGATCTGACAGAATGTGCAGTTTCATCGACTTGAATCGAATCTCGTCGCTGTGCTGCTATGCGCGCCGCGCTCTTCGCCGTTCGCCCTGAGGAGCACTACGACCTGATCGTGTGTCTCCAAATTAAGCTTCATACCGATCCCAATTCACCAGAAGGCCGGTCTGCTTCCATTCACGTTTGAAGTTTCCGAATTCCCCCACCACCAAGTCTTTCTGTCCATCAAGATCATACCCCTTCTCGCCGCCGACAGCATGCCGCGCCGCTCCGCTGTGAGCCGCCCCGCAAGCGCTCCGTAAACTTCGCGTGGCGGCCCCACGCCGCACCCCAACTCCGCCTGCGATCTCCGCTTCGCCGCCGCTCTCATTGGTGGCGTTCGCTGCGCTAGCAAGCCGCGCCAGCCCTGACGGGCCGCTGCGCTGTGGCACGTCCTGCCGCCCGCTCCGCTCTCGCATCTAGAAATCTGCGCCGGGACCTCCAGTTCGGGTTGAGAGGTCCCCGCGAAAATGTTGCGCGGGAATGAAAACAACGCGAAGCACGCCCTGCCCGAAGACGGGAAGCGGGCGGAAAGGAGCAACGACAATGCGACGTAGGTTCAAATGCGATCCCAAGTGGATCACCGTCCGGTATCCGGCGAAGTGTGCCGAGCCGAATTGCCAGACGCAGATCAATCAAGGCGAACGAGCGTTCTACTACCCAGCCGATCGAGCCGTTTACGGTTCAAGCTGCGGTCATGGGGAAAAGGCCGAACGCGATTTCGCCGCCCACCGGATCGACGAAGACGGCTATTGAGCGAAACCCAAGGAACAAAAGAACGGAGGTTCTAATCATGTCAGTCAACAAAGTGATCGTAATCGGGAATCTTGGCGCTAACCCCCAGGTTCGCACTCTGCCGAACTCCGGTCAGAACGTGGCGAATTTCTCACTGGCGACGACCGCGCAATTCAAGGATCGCAACGGCGAGCAGCAGAAGCGGACCGAATGGCATCGCGTGGTCGCGTTCGGAAAACTCGCGGACACCTGCCAGCAGTTCTTGACCAAAGGCCGCCAGGTCTACGTCGAAGGACGACTTACGACCCGTCAGTACGAGGCGAAGGACGGAAGCGGGAAGCGCAACCGCACCGAGATCGTAGCGCTGCAAATGCGCTTGCTCGGGAATCGCGCGAACGCCAACGCGCCCAAGGCGGAAGCGTCCGACGACATCCCGTTCTGACCACATGAAACCGAGAGAGCCGCGAAAGCGGCTCTCTCATTCACTGCAACTTTACTCGGAGACTACGAAAATGGACGTTTATTCGATCGTGACTGAGAAGATCATCAATCTGCTCGAAAGCGGCGTGGTGCCATGGCGCAGGTCGTGGACCTCTACCGGACTGCCGCGAAATCTTGTGAGCAAGAAGCCATATCGCGGTGTCAACTTTTTCCTGCTCTCGGCATCGAAGTACATTTCACCTTTCTGGCTCACGATGCGCCAGGCTAACCAGCTTGGCGGACACATCCGCAAGGGCGAGGAATCTACCGCCGTGGTCTTCTGGAAAATCGAAGACGCGAAGCGGAGCACGGAAGACCTCGACACCGACGAGACAGGGCAGAAGGCGCGTCGATTCCTACTCAGATTCTATCGCGTTTGGAACCTCGAACAATGCGAGTTACCGCAAACCGTGCTCGACAAGCTTCCGAAGATCGAAACGCACCAGCATGATCCGATCGAAGCGGCCGAGCGCATCATCGCGGCAATGCCCAACCCGCCCGAGATTCAATACGCCGGATCAAAGGCGTTCTATAGCGTCGCTTCAGATCGAGTGACTATCCCGCTGCGCAATCTGTTTGAGTCAGTGGAGGAATTTTACGCAACTTTGGATCACGAGCTGATACATTCTTGCGGTGCCCCGAAGCGCCTCAACCGCGGATCGATCACCGAAGCGGCACCGTTCGGATCGCCGACCTATTCGCTCGAGGAATTGGTCGCGGAGCTTGGAGCGGCTTATCTTTGCGCGGAAGCTGGAATCTCAAACGCGGTCGTCGAAAATCAGGCCGCGTACCTTGCCGGCTGGTTGAAGAAGCTTCGCGCGGAACGCAGGTTTCTGATTCACGCGGCGGCCCAGGCACAGCACGCGGCAGATTATATCCTCAACCGCACCTGCCACGAGTAGGCGCGCGCGGCGCCCGCGCTCCGCGCGGGCGCCGCTTTTCCGTTCTAGCTGCTCTTTCCTCTGTTTTGGGACGTTAGATTTCATCTCGCTTACGCACTATTGATGCTGATTGGATTTGTGGCCCTTTGCACGCTAAGGGGTCGAGGCGCGATATACTAAGTTAGAGCATTCGCTCCAAGGCTTCGGTCCGAGGTGATCGTCGCGGAGGGAGACAATGCACATTCTTCACGGGCAATGCCATTGCGGCAATTTCGAGACAGCATTCAGGACTGCGTTGGCGCCCGAGCAGCTTCAGTTACACGCGTGAGGGTGCTCCTTTTGTCGCCGGCATGGCGCCCGCACGACCACCGACCCAAGCGGACGGGTCGAGGTTACCGTCCATTCCGGCCGGAAATTGGCCCGCTTCAGATTCGGTCTCAAAACGGCTGACTTTCTGCTTTGTCGAAGCTGCGGGGTTTATGTCGGCGCGGTGATCGCGATTGACGGCACCTTATACGCGACTGTTAACGTCAACACCTTCGACTCAGAACGTAGCCTAGGACAAGAGACTATGCCGGCCAGTTACGAGGGGGAGACTCAATCGCAACGTGTGCTCCGGCGGCGGTCGCATTGGACTCCCGACAAGATAAGCGTCGACAACCGTCAACGTAAAGCAGACTGACCTGTTAACGAGCGGACTTCCTACCTGAGATCATCTTGTCGGTGTGCGCGCGTCCGGACGGCCACGACTGTAGCGCAAAGAGGTTCATATTGATGTTTGGGAGCGTAATTCTGCGCAGAAATGTTATCAACGATTGTATTAGCTCGAACTCTCAGACGTTCGGATCACGCTGACCACAGGCCCAAGCGCAACTTCTAGCGCGCCAGCTCGGTGGAGGCGTCACAGCGGGTGAGAAGAAAGACGCCGCTGATATTTCTGAAGTATAGCTCCTCTCCTCTGCGAAAGACTTCGAGATGATTCCTGTCTGTGCCGATTGACCTTTCCATTAGTAGTCTGATTTGAGACTCAGCTTCAGGTGGCGGTCCGCCATGCGCGATCCATACGTCCAATTGGTACTCGATTGGTCCTTTGAATCTGCTCGCGACTTTCAGACCCAGAGCAGCAAAGAGTCGCTCGAACTCGGTTTCGCTCAAGGCCCGGACGTGCGTCGGATCGCAAAGGCGCTCGATTCGATTATGATATTCGGATTTCTTGGGATCCTCAGATGTGATCATGTCGGCTAAAAGGATTCGGCCGTTCGCCTTCAGAACACGGACCATCTCGTCGAGCACCACGTCCGGGCGCGGCAGGTGATGAAACACTGCCCTGCAGGCGACAATTTCGAACGTCTCATCGCGAATCGGCATTGCTGCCGCGTCGCCGAGAATTAAGTGGACGTTCTCTATTCCCATCGCCGCTGCCGCGCGCAAAAACGCGGGAGTGCCGTCGAGACCGACGGCGCGGTGGGCAACCTTGGCGAGTGCCGCTGTGAAGAAGCCCGGCCCGCATCCAACGTCGAGCACCATGTCTGTCGTCGATGGTTGCGCGAATCGCGCTAGGCGCTCCATGCCACGCTCGTCGGCAACATCGGGCAGGCGCTGATAAGCGCCGGCCTGTCGACCGAACTGCAACTGGATCTTGTGCAGGTGGCTATTGCTCACGCGCTTAACCTAGCTTCGAAGCCACCTGTTTTCCGATAGTCGCTAATGCACGTCACAAGAGACATTTCGGCTCCTATCTGTTTTATGCCGACCTCGACCGCGATCTGCATCCCATGTTGGCCGGTTCGGTGATTGTACGTTGCAAACTTTCCCATTCAAATACAAACCTGAATTCGTGCCTTTCGTCGTACCGCTCCGGCGAGCAGCTCAGGCTTTGCGGCGCGCAACGTGCAGGTTCGTGAGCCAGTGGCGCCGGATGCGACCGTCGGGGCGGGCGGCGATCAGGCGACGCATCTCAGCGAACAGCCGCACGCGTTTGTCAGGTTTCATCAGGACATGATCTGATGCTGTGCCCATCATCGCGACGAATTCATCCGCCGTGAATTCCTCTGTTCGGGTTAGTAAGCGGTGCTGCGGCGTGCCGACTCGACAAGTCTCTGAATTTCTTCCTCGGTAAAGCCCGCGAGGAGTCGGGATTCCCGCGCGATCGCAACCAGGCCATTGTCATCCTGCGCAATATCCTCGCTCGCTCGGCGGCGGCCCCGATAGTTGAGCTCTGAATCGAGGCCGTCCTGAAATGCCTGCGCGGCGGCGAGACGTTCGGGATCTCCCTCGGTTAACTTGCGCATCCATTTTGAGCCCATGCGTACGTGCGTGATTTCATCGGCAAGCACGTAGTCGACGGCCTTTTCGATAATCGAATCGCCGTTTTTCTGCGCGATCCGAATCAAATGCTCGAACACATCGCAGGCCAGGCCTTCGAGTCCGCGATTGATCCCCGCAACCCGCGCCGCAGGATCATCCGTGAGCGTGCAACGCCAGAGCAGATCCGTCTCGATATAGTCACCGGGCGTCGCGCCCATGTATTCCACTAGGCGGCCGAAAATCTCGGTATGCCGCGATTCATCCCATACCTGACGGGCCATTTCGAGTTGGAACTCCCACGGCGCGTCGGGAAAGTCGAATAGCGTGCGCCCCGCCGCTTCCATCGCTTGCAACTCGCCCGTGTAAATCGTGTGGAGCCGCGCGCGGAGGGCCTCTTCGTCGAGCGTGACGATCACTCCCGTCAATCCTTGCTCGGCCCGAATCGCCCGCATCTTCTCAACGCTCATCGTGATGAAGTTGTCGGGACGGCCCAGGCGATCCGCGGGAATCATGCGCTCCACGATATTCAGCTCCTCGGTGAGATCACCGCAATCCAAGCGCGAAATGATGGCTCGTGATGTCCATTCCATTGCGCAGGTAGAACCCTATGCGCAGCGAAGCGCTGCACGCCAGAATCCAACTCCAGTGCCTCGCATCGATGCGTCCGCGCCAAATTGACAAGCCAGTCGAAGACTTTCCCGCCGAAGTTCTTCGAGCGGTGATCCGCATCGGTCACGAGGTCATCAACATACAGATAGTTACCCGAAGAGAGATTTTCGTAGATTCGAAAGCCAGCGACCGCCCGCACAGCTCCATCTTCTTCGAGGTATGCAAGCCGGAAACCGCCGCTCATCTGACGCCGTATGCGCGCAACGAAGTGCGGCTCTTCAATATGGGTGCGCAGTTGCTTCATCACTGGGAAGCATCGCCGCATCTGCTCGTCAGATTGGGCTTCCATGATCTGTATCACTGTCTAACCTCGCAAGCATCTTCGGAGCGCTCATCGTGATGAAGTTGTCGGGACGGCCCAAGGCGATCCGCTTGAATCGTCCGCGCGTTATGGTGGGTCGGTCTCGCCGCAAAGAATGCGCGCGTAGGTTGCGCGGTCAACGTTGCCGCCGCTCAGAACCAGTCCTACCCGACGGCCACGCATCTGATCGCGCTCCTTTATCAGCGCGGCAAGCGCCGCCGCGCCCGCGCCCTCGGCCACATTGTGTGTATCGGTGAAATAAGCCCGCATTGCCTGTTCGATTTCTCGATCGGAAACGCTGACTATGCGCTCCACAAAATGGTTGATGATTTCGACCGCTTCCGCGTGCGGGACGCGAACCGCAATCCCGTCAGCTTCGGTATTCGCCGAATTCGTCGAGACTGGTTTGCGCGCCGCGAAGGAGAGCGCATAGGCCGGCGCCGCGTCGGAGACAACGCCCACGACACTGGTCGTGAGCCCGAGCGCTTCGCGGGCTGCGATGCTTCCACAGATTCCTGAGCCGAGACCTATCGGCACGTACATCGTTTGTATCTCGCCAACAGCGCGCAGGAACTCAAGTCCGTAAGTGGCGACCCCTCTCACGAGCGCCTCATCAAACGACGGTACCATCGTGAGTTTGCGTTCCTGAGCCATCTGGATTGCGTACTCAAGAGCATACTGGAAGTCACGACCGTGCTCGATCAGTTCAGCACCGAAAACGCGTATCGCGGCGTTCTTCTCGACACTGTTGCCATGCGGCACCACGATCGTGGCGCTCAACCCGCGTCGGCGGGCCGCAAACGCGATGCTCTGACCGTGGTTACCCCGCGTGGCTGCGATAATGCCGGCCGGCGTGGGTCCTCGGCGAAGCAGATCGTCAACGTACACAAGCCCGCCCCGCACCTTGAATGAACCGATCGGCGTGTGGTTCTCGTGCTTCACCCAGACCTCGACGCCGCAACGTGCCGAGAGTGTATGCCAGCAAATTTCTGGCGTTGGCCTCATCGCTGACGCCACCAGAGTGGCCGCTTTCTTCGAGTTGTGCGAGCCGTGGCAGAGTCATCGAGGACCCTTCTCGCTTGTCAAATCCAGTAGCATAAACACCGCACGCGGATCAGGATTATAGCGGTACTGCACGATCTCGCGGAAACCGAGCGAGCGATATAAGGCGAGCGCGTAGCTCAAGGACGGGAGGCTATCGAGCAGCATCAGCGAGTAGCCGATCTTTCGGGCCTCTGAAATTACGGTCTCCGCAAGCGGGCCGGGCGGATCACTTCACGGTATCCGTCGCCGGCGGCAGCGCGGCCACTTCATCGAGGCGCAGGTACTTGCGCGTAAGCTCCGCCAGTGCGCGAGCCGTGGCATCAGAACTTCTTTCGAGCCTCACAACGGCGCCAGAGCGATCCTCGACCGACCGATTCTGTCCCAGCTTGAACTTGCCTTCGATTTGATCGATCTCGATCGCGAATCCCACGATGGCCTTGAGCATCGCCGCCTTGAAGTCGGCCGGTAGCGTGCCCGGCCACGGCTGCGGCATCCCCGCTTCGTAGACGCCCACGAGTCCGTCGACCAGCGCCGCGAGCTTTGCTGCGTCATGAAACGGACGGGGGATCCCGTAGACATGCACGGCTGCATAGTTCCAGGTCGGAACCGCGGGCGCCGTTGCGTACCAGCTCGGCGAAATGTAAGCATGCGGCCCGTCAAACATCACTAGGCATTGGCGCTTGCCGTCGAAGGAGCGCCATTGCGGATTGGCGCGCGCGACGTGGCCGAGCAGGCTGCCGTGGCGGCCGCGTGCCCAATCGAGAATCAGCGGAAGGCGCGTCGCGACCGGCTGTTCGCCGGCCACCGTGACGAGCGTTGCAAAGCTGTAGGTCTCGATGAACTGATGGAGGGTCGCGAGGTCCGTCACCTCGAACGCCTTGGGTATATACATCTACGCTTCTCCCGGCCCGATGGCCTCCGGAAAAGTAGACTCCGGAGAGAGCGCGCATTCAATGGCGCCTACCGCTCGCCTGGAACGAACGCCAGCCCATCGATCCGGTCCGCTATGGCGCGCGCGGCGCCCGAGCTGCTGCCCAGACACCGTGTCGTTCACGCCAACGAAGAGTCGCTTCTCAGCTTTTCATTCGCTCTACTCAGCATTTCCGGGCAATTGCGATAATGCTCGCCAGGGAGCGCTCCACGTCCTCTTCGGTAGTCACCCAGGAACACACGCTGATTCGCATCGCGGTGCGGCCCTGCCACACCGTGCCTCCACACCAGCACGTTCCGTCAGCCTGAACGCCTTCGATCACGCGTCTTGTGCGCTCGCCGCTCCCAAACGAGACAAGAACCTGATTCAGAACCACGTCATTTAGAATCGAAAATCCCGCATCCTCGAGTCCAGCAGCGAAGCGCCTGGCGTATCGACACGTGCGCTCGATAAGGTCGGCCAAACCGAAGCGCCCCAGAAAGCGCAGTGCTGCCCACACCTCGATCCCTCGTGCTCGCCGCGACGACTCGGGCGTAAACTGGCCGGGTTCGCGTCTCACGCCCGGCGCGTAATAGGCCGCGCTAGAAGCCATGGCCAAATGCAACTGTACGGGGTCACGCACGAAGGCGAGTCCGCTGTCATAGGGCACGTTCAACCACTTATGCCCGTCGGTGGCCCATGAATCGGCTTCGGCCACTCCGTCAGTCAAGTGCGCCAGTGTGTGGGTGGCCGCTCCCCACAATCCAAACGCGCCATCAACGTGAACCCAGGCACCCGCTTGATGAGCACGAACGCAGATCTCGCCGATCGGATCGAAGGCGCCGGTGTTGACGTTACCCGCCTGGGTGCAAACCAGCGTCGAGAGTGTGAGCGACGGAAGATGATTCAGATCTATCCTACCCTGAGTGTCAACTCGTGCGCGGACAACTCGTCGGCTGCCGAGTCCTAACATGCTGAGTGCTTTGAGCACGGAAGCGTGAGTCTCCTCGCTGACGACCACGTTTATTTCCGGGGCGCCGAACAGGCCGTTCTCTTCGACGTTCCAGCCTGACTTAGCCAGCAATGCGTGACGGGCCGCGGCTAACGCTGTGAAGCTGGCCATCGTGGCGCCAGTGACAAACGCGCCCCCGCATCCCGCCGGCAGGCGCAGAACGTCCAGCAGCCAGCGCAGTGCCGTTTCCTCGATCCGTGCCGCGACCGGGGACGCAGAGGCCATGAACGCATTCTGGTCCCAAGCTCCGGCTAGCCAATTGGCGCCCAGCGCGGCGGGCAACGAACCGCCTATTACGTACCCGAAATACCGCCCGCCGGTACTGGCGACAGTCGCCGGAGATCCCACGCGGTGGAGCAGATCTATGATCTCCGCCGGGTCTGCGCCCTGGTCAGCGAGCGCATCGTCCAAAGCCGCCAGATTTCCGATCTGCTTGTCAGAAGGGAAGATGCGGCGATCGGGAAGGCTCGTCAGATACTCCGACGCACACTGCGCTGCTTTCGCCAGCACTTTGTCCAATTCTTCTCTCTCCTCATCGGTGAGCGGTCTAAATTTAAACTCAAATTGCAGGTTGCTGACCAGGTTGGAGAGCACCGCGCATCCTGGAGCGTCAGCGGTCCGCGCTATTTTTATCCCGAGCTTTCAAGGCGCTCTAGCCGGAATTTCCTTTTTGACTTTGTAAACAAACAGCCGATTCGTACTCCCCTATCCAACCCAGCGTCAAGTCGCGATCCGACTGGCGGTCATAGCGCTCTTGGAGCGCGCCGCGGAGTTATCGAACAGCGGTACTCCGCAGCTCCTCACTCACACTTCGTGCCAGCTTGGCCCTGCCCTGAAGGGTGGACGACCTTAATGCGCCGCCGCCGCAGCGGCGCCTGATCTGGCCGCGGTGTTGGCCAAGCATTGAGCGAGCGCCCCCACGCTCCTACAGTAACTGACATGCCAATGTCAGCGACCTTGACGCAGACCGCTTGAATGCAACGTCCATTATTCCGTACTTTAAATTGCTCTACGTCCATCATTTTGGACGTTAACTTTTCTGGCTGTTTCCATCAAATACTGATGGACTTAACGTCCATAATGTTATACATTACAACCTATAGTGGTCATTCGAATGGACGTTACATGAAAAAGGATCGTTTACCTGCAGGACTGCCAATTCCGGTAAAACGCGCTCTCAACAAGCTCGGGCACGATATTCGTGATGCCAGACGGCGGCGGCGCATTCCCGTGGCGATACTGGCGCAGCGCGCCTCCATAAGCCGCATGACCCTCCGAAAAGTTGAGACAGGCGACCCGGGCGTCTCGCTAGGGACCTATGCCACTGTGCTCTTTGTCTTGGGAATGATCGACCGTCTGGTCGATTTGGCAGACCCCAGGAACGATGCTGTCGGCCGGGAGCTTGAGGAGGAACACCTCCCGCAGCGAATCCGCTTCTCACAACGACCGCGGCCCATCAAACCAAAGCAGCCGGTCCTCGAATAATGGAAAAAGAAGTTCTCGTATATGTGGACCTGCAAGGAACTCCCCACTTGGTGGGGCGGTTGTGGGGACGCATGCGCAAGGGCAGCAACAGCGCCACCTTCGAGTACGACAAGAGTTGGCTCACGCAGCCGGAACACTTCTCGCTGGAGCCAGCCCTGACACTTGGACCCGGTCCGTTTCACACGCCGTCTGACAAACCACTATTTGGAGCCATCGGCGATTCAGCGCCTGATCGATGGGGACGGGTGCTGATGCGCCGCGCCGAGCGTCGGCGCGCGGAGAAAGAGGGAACGACGCCCCGCACCTTGAGCGAGATCGACTTCCTGCTCATGGTGGAAGATGAAGCGCGCCAAGGGGCTCTTCGTTTTGCCGAACGAGAGGGCGGCCCATTCCTGGCCGCGCACGGTCGTACGAAGATACCGCCCTTGATTGAACTCCCGCATCTCCTGTCGGCGACCGAACGCGTTCTGGCTGACGCCGCAACGGATGAGGATTTGCGCCTACTCTTGGCTCCCGGATCTTCGCTTGGCGGCGCCCGTCCCAAGGCGTCAGTTCGCTATCGCGACGGTACTCTGGCGATAGCCAAGTTCCCGAACAAGGACGACGAGATCAACACGGTCCTCTGGGAGGCGGTCGCCTTGACCCTTGCGGCGAAAGCCGGCATCACGGTGCCAGAGTGGAGGCTTGAAACCGTCGCCGGCAAGGCCGTGCTCTTGTTGCGCCGCTTCGACCGCGCAGCCCAGACGCGGCTTCCTTTTCTTTCCGCAATGAGCATGCTGGGAGCTAACGACAACGAGACGCGGAGCTATCTCGAGTTCGTAGACGCGCTCCGACAGTATGGTGCCGCACCCAAGCAGGATATGCATGCGCTGTGGCGGCGGATCGCGCTCAGTATCCTCATCTCCAACACGGACGACCATCTGCGCAATCACGGTTTTCTCTATGCGGGTCCCGCTGGCTGGCGGTTGGCGCCGGCTTATGATCTCAATCCCGTGCCCATCGATATCAAGCCGCGTGTGCTCGCCACGGCGATCGACCTCGACGATGGCACCGCCTCGCTGCAATCGTTACTGGAAGTCGCGTCGTATTTTGAATTAGGTCCGGATGAAGCGCACAAAATCGCAGCGGAAGTAGGACAGGCGGTCGCCACGTGGCGAAAGGTAGCGGCGAAGCTGGGCCTCTCTAAGACGGAAATCGACCGTATGGCTTCGGCTTTCGAGCATGAACTTAAAGGCAGCCTTATCCTTTGTTGGACGAAGACATAGTCGCTAGTTCAGATTGAAAATCGAGGAGACCGTCGGCAACACCTCGGCAACAAATGTGAATCGAGTAGAACTATCCGTCATCTTCAGTGAACCTGACGGCGCAAAACGCGTCGACATTCGGGAAGTGCAGACATCCAAGGTGCCCGACCGGGCAGCCGAGCAAAGGATCGCCCGCATCCTTTTCGCCGAGCTCAAAGTCATGGCCGGACCGCAAGATATTCCTAAACACAATGCCATAACTCAGCGATGGATGGATTTCCCGCGTCAGCCGGCACGATTGCAAACAAGCTGCTCTGGCTCAGTCGTTACATCGACGATCGAGGCATTCTGGATCAAAGAGGAACTGCAGTCGAAAAATGACCAACCAAATCTCATCCGATCAGGAGCGTTTGGCCCGCGTTCTACTTCCCTGTGGCGAGGTGTTCTCAGATGGACGAGGCTGATCAGCTTGCATCGATCATGGCCGGTTACGTGACGCCAAAGGGATTGGCCAAGGCCTTGGGCGTCAGTGAGCGCACCATTGCGCGATGGCATCACTTCCGCGAGGGTCCGCCACGCGTCGAATTCGGTCGCAAGGTCCTTTACCGGTTAGAATCGGTAAAGGCTTGGTTGGAGGGTTGCGAGCATCCGCAGGCGCGGGCCAATCGCGGAGAGCGATCGCGTCCGTCGCGCAAGTCCCGAATCAGAATGTCAAAGGAACTCAATAAAAGCCGGGAGGCTCCGGAATGATAAGCCCCTTCAGGTTCAGGAACGTGGACGCTTCGAGCTAATTTTCGCGAAGAAGTCGGCCACCTCAACGTCGAGGGCTCGGGCCAGCTTCACCATCGTGGCCAGCGAGGGGCTGCGTTTGCCGCGGAGAATCTGCGACAGGTGCCCTTTCGAGAAATCCGTCTCAAGATAGAGGCGGTCAAGCGAGCCGTACTTCTGGATGACGATCTCGCGCAGCCTTCGGCGGAATAGAGTCTCCTCGTTTGCCACACGGCGCGTGTAGCAAAAAGAACGTGGCGCGGCGTTTGCAATTGCAAACGCACTGGGGATTACACTGCGAGGCTATGGTTCGGAGGAAACGAGGGGAAAGTCGCCGACGCCGGCGACCACGCGAGCATCGGGCGCCTGTCGATGGGAGCTGGATCAATGGAACGGGCGGGGCGCTCGGAGCTTCAAATGGTGGACCGCAATGTCCCAACTGCGGCGCGACTCGATTGAGGCGGACGATCTGCGATGCCATCGGCCAAGTTGGCGGCGTTGGCCTCCACACACCCTTGAAGGTGGAAATCGTTCAGTGTGGGCGCTGCGATTATGCCGAGTTCACAGGCAACTGGAGCATCGTTCAGCAGGACAACCATGCGTTGCCTCGGACAAGTTGATCGGAGAACCGGGAACTAAAGGCAAACGTCGATCGGTTTATCATCCTCCTCACGCGACGCGAGGCGAAGTTTCTTCATGAGCTACCATTGCGGCCGTTACGATAAGGGTGTCCGTTGAGATGCCCATTCGTTTCGTGCATTTCGTAGCGTTGAAGCCGATTGTAGAGGTTCCGTCGGCTCATTCCGAGAAGGCTCGATGCGCGAGCCTTATTTCCTCCGGCGAAGGCCAAGGTCCGGAAAATCAACTCGCGTTCGACCTCGCACATTGCAGAGCCGACGCGAACTGTGAAGTGCGCTTCTGCGGCATGGGTAGGAACGGACTCCATAGGCAGATCTCTTGCCGAGAGCATGGAAGAGGGGCACCTGATAACCGCGCGTTGGACGACATTGCGCAACTCTCGAACGTTTCCCGGCCATGCGTGAGCTCGGAGAGCATCCAGGCAGTCTTGGCCCATACCTTGAATTTTCTTGTTGTGTTCCCGGTTGAATTCCTCGATGAAGTGCTCGACGAGCAAAGGCAAATCCTCGAGACGGTCTCGCAGCGGAGGCAGCTCGACGCTGTAAACGTTGAGACGGTAGTAGAGGTCCTCGCGCAATCGCCCCTCGCGGATCGCTTGACGCAGCGAACGATTGGATGCGGCGAAGACGCGCACGTCGATCGGCAGTTCTTTGCTTGCGCCGAGGCGAAGAATTCTCTTCTCTTCGAGAACACGGAGCAGTTTGGCCTGCATCTCTGGCCGCATCTCGGTGATCTCGTCGAGCAGAAGGCTGCCGCCATTCGCCCGCTCGAAGCATCCCTCGCGCCGGCGATCCGCGCCTGTAAAGGCCCCGCGTTCGTGGCCGAACAGTTCGCTTTCGATCAGGCTTTCAGGGATCGCCGCGCAATTGATTGCCACGTACGGTCGGTTTTGGCGCGGCGATCTGTCGTGGATCGCACGTGCGGCCCGCTCTTTCCCAGTACCGCTCTCGCCCGTGATGATAACCGGCGCGCTCGTAGGAGCGGCTTCTTCAATCAGGCGTATGGCCCGGCGTATCGCTAGCGACCGACCAACCAATTTTCGCTCGCGAGATCAAAATCACAACCCCCCGCCCCGCCGGCACGTTCGCAGAAAATAATCGGGCTGTGGATAAGTTGTCAACAGGTTGATTTTGGTTACATTCTCCTGTTCACAGAACCTTAATAGTAGCGTCAGCTGCTCTTGGCGACGGCTTCCTTTTCCCGCCCTAACTTTCAGGGAGGGATATCGTCGAGGCAATGTGTTTCCGTTTGATCACTCAACCTCTCGACCCCGCGCCACTCGCAACCAATCTAAACCGTTCCGCCGGACGCCGCGCTCGGTGTGCAAAGATTGCACACACGTAGGGCGAGCAAGCCAAATTCCGAAATCACCACGGACACTTTCGATCGTGTGTGCAAAGATTGCACATGCACACATGCGTTTTGGCCGTTTGATCGCCGAATCGGTCCACGCCACCGTCTCGATCAGAACGGCCTGAACATGAACGGTCACGCGTTGCGCATAGAATCCAAAAGCGGCACTGCAGTTGCTGAATGACGCCTCGGAGGAGGGTGTGGTTGTGATGTACTTGCGACCTCGGGAGGGTTTATGTCGCATCAGGCACCGCACCAAGTTACGCCGCGGGCGACACTGTCGCCCGCGACAATCGAGGAACTTCTCGCCGATCCCTCGCGCACCAGAGGTTTGGTTCTCGAGTCTGTTCCAGAACTTTTGACCCAGGTCGCGTTGCGTGTCGCGGCGCTCAAGACTCTTGAAGGTGCGCTGATTTCGCTAATACTGAGCGAGCGCATCGCAACGAAAGGCCTCAACCATGCAGCGAGTAAGTTATTGGGTGCACGCGAACTCGCCGAACTCTTCGGCGTTCCGGAATCATGGGTCAGAGAACAGGCTCGCCTCGGAAACCTGCCATCTTTCAAACTCGGTCACTACGTTCGATTCAGGCTTGAAGAAGTCGAACGCTACCTCGCGGACCGCGCCAATCAAGCCGCTTGACTTTTCTCTGGTCGTGCTATACGCTACGTATAGCTATGACCGGCAAGGAAATTCGCGTGCTTAGACAGCAACTTGGTTGGACGCAAGTCGCATTGGCGGATGCCGTCGGCGTAACCTCCAATACGGTAGCTCGCTGGGAGCGCGGTGAAATGGCAATCTCCGAACCAACTGCTAGACTCCTCAAGAAGATCGCCGCCGAGCGACACGTCAGACTGAAGGAGCATTGAGGTATGGGGTGCATCAGGAAAAGTGACCAAGGCCGCTGGCGCGTCGATTTTCGCGATCAAACCGGGGCAAGGCATCGCGCTACTTTCGACACGCGCAAGGAAGCGGAGAATGCGCTCTCGGACTTTCGCCGACAAATCAATCAGGGCAATTTCATAACCGCCAAAGAGGTTCCGCTGCTTCGCGAAGTTGCTGAAGAATGGTTCGTCGCCAAGCGTGAACATCGCCCCTCAACGCAGGCTCAGTGGCAGTCGCACATCGATCGCCATTTGAACCCGCATATCGGAAAACTGAGACTCGATCAGATCAACGTGAGTGTGATCGAAAAGCTGCGCGACACGCTTCGTCGCGCTGGCCTCAGCCCGCAAACTGTGAACAAGGTTCTGACGACAGCGACAGCGATTTTCAAACTCGCGGTGCGCCGAAACTACTGGACCAGCAATCCGGCAGCGAGTGCCGAGCGACTGCGAGTGACCACCACCGAATTGGCCGAGGACGGTTCGCGTCCAGCGCGAGATGCCAGCCGTCCGGTTCGCGCCGAGGAAGTGTTGAATCCGGCAGAGCTGCAGCGATTGCTGGCAGCCGCGGAGCGCGGTTTCTATCAGACACTCTTCCTGACCGCATCGCTAACTGGGATGCGTCACGATGAACTGCTTGCGCTCCGTTGGTCCGACATCGATCAGCAAGCTGGGAAAATTTTCGTGCGACGCAGCTTGTCCTGGGCGAGATTGAAGGGCGAAACAGGTCCTGCGCGACCACGCTTCTACGAGCCCAAGACCAAGTCAGGAATCCGAACCCTTCCGGCTCCGTCCGAGCTTCTTTCTGCGCTACGCGTCTGGAAGCTGGAGTGTCCGAAAGGCGAGCTCGATCTAGTGTTCGCGGCACCGACGGGCTTGCCAGCTCATCGGAGCAATGTGCTCCGTTACGGGCTGTACCGGGCGTTGCGGCGCGCGGGTCTCCGCCGCGTCGACATGCACTCACTCCGACACAGCTTCGCCTCCGCGTTGATCATGGCCGGCGCGCCCGTCACGGAGGTACAACACCTCCTCGGACACTCAAGCCCGCAGACCACGCTCAAGGTTTACAGTCATTGGTTTGCGAACACGCAAAGCGACTCAGTCGATCGTCTCTCGCGGACACTTGCCGGGAATCATGGACACTTTTTGGACACTTTAGGACATCCCCGAGGATCGGTCGAGATCGAAGGGAGCGCTCAAATACTTGATTTCAATAAGGAATTGATGGTGCCCCCTGCGGGATTCGAACCCACGGCCCCAGGATTAGGAATCCTGTGCTCTATCCATCTGAGCTAAGGGGGCACCCGAGAATTTTCTCACAGTATCAAATAGCCGGGGACGTCGCTCCACTTCAACGAGAGCTGTTCCGGTCGCGCTGAATCTGCCGATGACGGTTCCCGGTCCTAGCGGCAAGCTCAGCGTTGTATCCTTCGGACACACCGGGCTGCCTCGCTCGGCACCACAATCGCCATTGACGGACTTTTTCGGTCTCGAGATTGAGAAGCCGCCGACGTTTGTTCTTTGGAGAACCTATATATACGATTCGTGCGCAGTTCGATTGGGCCGATACTTCCTGCAAATTGATTGTTCTGCCAGTAGTTTTCGCGTGTCGGGGTGGTCTGCGAGGTTCAATTGGTCTCTGAGGCACAAACGTTGCACGAGGAGGAATGCGCCGAATGCTTCGGCGCCGATTGGGGGATTTTATGCCACACGGACGAATTTTCTCGACGTTTCTGTTCGCATTCGGGGTCGCGGCGCTATCGATAGCGGGGCTGGCGAGGGCGGCCGACAGCGACGGCAGCGATGCCGCCGCGATGAAGGAAATCAGGAGCGAGATGCGTCAGCTGCGGGAGGAGCGCAAGCGCGACCACGAAGTAATTCGCTCGCTCGAAATCAAGGTCCAGCAACTCGAGACGAAAGATTCGCGGGTCGAGACCACCACGCGGCAACTGCAGAGCACCGATCAGAAGCTCAAGGAGACGACGCTCGAGCTGCAGCAGACCAATCTGCAGGTGCAGACGTTGCAGACCAAGGTCAACGCGCCGATCGCGTCGTCCCAGTTTGGCGACGCCGTCCAACAATATCTAGGCTCGCACTCGTTCACGGTTACCGGGGCGGCCGGCGGCGATTTTATCTATGACCAACAGAGCGGCGCCCTCGACGACCTCCATCATGCGTCGCAGAACTCGTTCTTCTTCGATTGGGAACCGATGATTCTCTACCGCCCGCTTGACTGGATCCTGTTCGAGGGCGTCATCAGCACGAACTTTGGCAGCACCGGGACGGGAGTCGACCTGTCGATCGCCGATTTTCAGATCTTTCTTAACAAGTACATGACCGTCGTGGCCGGGCTGTTCGACATGCCATTCGGTGACTGGTACGAGAACCAGAGCCCGATGTGGGTGAACCGGTTCGTCACGGCGCCGCTGCCGTTCGGAGCCGAGCCTGTGGTTCCGTCGGCGGACCTTGGCGTCCAGCTTCGGGGCGGTATGCAATTCGGCCGGCTGGGTCAGGATGTCGACTACACAGCCTGGGTCGGAAACGGCGTCGGCTTTACCTCGCCAGTCCTTGGGGCAGTGGTCACAAGTCCAACGGCGATCGCAAACAGCCAGACCAACGGCAAGTCATTCGGCGCGCGTTTTCGAATCTATCCGCTCCCTGTGGATACGGAGTGGGGGCGGCTCGAGCTCGGCGCGTCCACGTACAATGGCAAGTGGGAAAATGGAAACTGGTACAACTCGTGGGGCGTCGATTTCAACTATTTCGTCGGCAACCTGCAGACCCGCGGTGAATGGCTGGAGTCGTACCGCCAGATGCCCAATGGACTCAACACCGACCATCGCCAGGGATGGTACGTGCAGGGAGGTTACTTCCTGAGCGGGGTTAAAGTCCCGGGCCTTCCCGACCTGATCAACAATTATCTCGATCGCCTCGAGCCGCTGGTGCGCTATTCGGGCGTCAATCAGCGCGGCGTTTCGACCGCCGACATCCAGGGCGCCACCGGTGTCGGGCTGGGCGGAGTGCAGGTCGGACTGGTTCCCGATTTCGGCATCAACCGCTCGCCGGCGACCTATGCGCCGCATGCGCGCGAAGTGGCGTTGGGCCTCGACTATTGGATCGCGCCGTCGATCGTCTGGCAGAACGAACTCGACATCGAGTTGCCGCGCGCCGGAGGACTCTTCGTCTCGCCGAGCGGCGTGGAAACGCCCGCAGGCTCGATACCGAACGATCGCGCGTTCCTGAGCCAGTTCACGATCGGATTCTGAGGGGAGCCACGATCATGAAAAAAATATTCGCGACAATCGCACTGGCGGCTCTCGTGATCGGATCGGCTGGCGTTCGGGCTTCGGCGCAGGATCAGGACAACATGTCGCCGGCCGAGCACAAACGCCTGTTCCGCGAGGGCGCCAAGCTGTGGCCGGTCTACTGCAACACCTGTCATAACGCGCGGCCGGGATCGGAGAAGGCGCCTTACGAGTGGAACCTGATCATCATGCACATGCGTACGCTCGGAAACTTCCCTGAAGAAGATACCCAAGCGATTTTGGAATATCTCAAGGCTCGTTGAATCGGCCTGCGGTAAAAATTGAAACGGAGGACGATGTGAATCGAATCATCTCAACCCTTGGCGCGTGCGCGATCGTGGCATGCGCGTTTGCGCCGGTGCGCGCGGCGGACATGGCGGCCGCCAAGCAGAACTACGATACGTTCTGTGCGAAGTGCCACGGAGCCACCGGCAAAGGCGACGGCGCTGGAGCGGCGACGCTGGCTACCAAGCCGCGCGATTTCGCGGACTGCGCCGTGATGAGCAAGATTTCCGACGATACGATGTTCAACGTGATCAAGAATGGCGGCGCCGCCGCCGGTCTCAGCAAGGACATGCAGGCGTGGAGCTCCGGATTCGAAGACGGCGAAATGCACGACCTGGTCGCCTACATCAGGACCTTCTGCAAGAAGTAGCGCGACCGCGATGAGCGACGGAAATTCTATCGACGCGACGCCGCGCGACCTGTGGTGGTTCCGCAAGAACGTGCCGTGCCTCGATGCGTGCCCGGTCAAGACCGACGCGGGCCGCTACGTTCAATTGATCGCCGAAGGACGGCTCGCGGAGGCATACCGCGTCGCGCGATCGCCGAATCCGATCGCTTCGATATGCGGGCGCGCGTGCGGCGCTCCGTGCGAGGACGCGTGCCGCCGCGGCAAGATCGATGCGCCCGTGACGATTCGCGCACTCAAGCGCTTTCTCACCGAACAATTCGGCCCCGAAGCGCTCTCGTCCAAGGGAGTGCGCGAGATGATCGCCGGACCGTCGGGCGGCGGCAGCGTGACTCCCGGTCATATCGACGTCCCCGGCGCGCGGCCAGATGCTGATGGGTCCAAGCGCAAAGTCGCGGTCGTCGGCGCGGGGCCGGCCGGTCTCGCGTGCGCAAACGATCTGGCGCTGATGGGCTACAGCGTGACGCTTTTCGAGGCGATGCCGCATGCGGGCGGGATGCTTCGATACGGAATTCCCGCCTACCGGCTGCCGCGCGATGTGATCGACTGCCAGGTCGCGGAGATCGAGGCGCTCGGCGTCGAGTTTCGCTACTCGACGCCGCTTCGACCCGGCTTTGGCGTTCGCGAACTGAAGGCGCTGGGTTACGAAGCGATCTTTCTTGCCGTTGGCGCGTCGCGCGGGCGCGCAGTGCCTATTGAGGGCAGCGATGCCGACGGCGTGATCAAGGCGATCGACTACCTGCTCAACATCAATCGCGGCTATCGCGTTCCGCTCGGCGGCAAGGTGGTCGTTATCGGCGGCGGCCTCGTCGCAATCGATGCGGCCCGAACCGCGGTACGCGCGCTGGTGCCCGGACTCGTCATGTCCGAGGAGGAAGAGCAGAGCGTCGAGGCCGGCACGATGCGGGTGGCGCTCGATGCGGCGCGCGAGGCGGCGCGGCATGGTGCGCTGGAAGTAACGGTCGCGAGTCTCGAGTCCGGGGCCGAGATGCCGGCGATGAAATCCGCGCAGGGCCGCGAAGAACTCGACATCGCGCGCGACGAGGGCGTCACGTTTATGCCCGGATGGGGACCGAAGCGAGTCGTCATCCGCGATGGCCACGCGGTCGGAATCGAATTGGTGAAATGCGTCAAGGTATTCGACGAGGCGGGACGCTTCCGGCCGCAATTCGATGAAAATGACAAGCGCCTCGTTGATGCCGACGCGGTTATCCTCGCGATCGGGCAGGCGCCGGACCTGTCGTTCGTCACGCCCGAAGATGGAGTGACAGTCACGCCGGCGGGAACCCTCAAGATCGATCCGGTCACACTCGAAACCGGGATCGCGGGCGTCTTCGCAGGCGGCGATGCGGCCTTTCCGCCGTCGTTGCTCATCACGTGTGCACAGCATGGCAAGGTCGCCGCGCGCGGTATCGACGCGTATTTGCGGAGCAAGCCGCTCGGCCAACCGCGGATGCACGTCACTATCGAGGAGCTGCCGACCGACACCTACACGATGGCCGACCGTTACGAACAGAAGCATCGCGATATCCCGCTGGTTCCGCTCTCGCGCCGCACAGGAATCACCGAAGTCGAATCCACGTTCACGTCTGACGACGCGCGCGAGCAGGCCGAGCGATGCCTCTACTGCCATATCCATCCGATCTACGACGGCGCGAAATGCATCCTGTGCAATCGATGCGTGGACATTTGCCCGGAGCATTGCCTGCATTTCACGCTCGCGGGAGAAATCGCCGATCAGGAGCGGGTTGCCAGCGTGATGGCGGAAACTGATACGCGCAGCGCGTTTCTCTACGACGAAGCTAAATGCATCCGCTGCGGACTGTGCGCGACGCGCTGCCCGACCTCGGCAATCACGATGGAGCGCTTTCAGTTCGAGGAAACCGCCGGCTGATGGACGGCGAGCGGCGAAAAATCCTGCGTTTCATCGGCAAGGGATCGGTGCTGGCTGCCTTCCTTGCGCAAATCGGAGCCGCAGGCAGGGCGTTCTTTCCCAACGTGCTCTACGAGCCGCCGAGCCGCTTCAAGCTCAAGCGTCCCGACGACTATCCCGACGGCTACACGCTCGACGAGGCGCACCGGCTCTACGTGATTCGTCAGAAAGAAGCGTTCCACGTGATCTCCGCGATATGCACGCATCTTGGATGCAACGTGCAGTGGCGCGACACCGAGTTCGATTGCCCATGCCACGGCAGCCGCTTTCGTCCTGACGGCACGGTGATCTCGGGGCCCGCGCCGCGTCCGCTCGATTGGTTTGCGACGACGGTTTCGCCCGACGGGTTCCTCGAAGTCGACAGCGCAAAAGATGTGGCGCGTGACTTCAGGCTGATCATCGGCGGCAAAGGCCAGGCCTGATCGGTGGGCGACAAGCTCAAGGCGCTGTGGCGCAAGATTTCGTGGGCATGGTCGCCGGCCAGCGACCGCGAATCGTCGGAAGCAATCGTCAAGAATTTCTGGCTCCACTGGTTCCCGGCCAAAGTCGCGCGCGCCAGCATGGACTGGAACTACTCATTCTGGCTCGGCACCGCGTCGGCGTCGTTGCTGCTCATCCTCACGATCACCGGCGTGATGCTGATGTTTTTCTACGTGCCCTCGACCGAGCGCGCCTACGGAAGCATCAAGGATTTGCAGTACGCCGTCAGCTTCGGCCGCTTGCTGAGGAATCAGCATCGATGGGCGGCGGAAGGGATGGTCGCGGTGGTCTACATCCACATGGCGCGAGTATTTTTCACCGGCGCATACCGTGGCGACCGCGCGATCAATTGGGTGGCCGGAGTCGTGCTCTTTCTCATGACGTTGTTCCTGTCGTTCACCGGTTACCTGCTGCCGTGGGACCAGCTGGCGTTCTGGGCAATCACGGTCGGGACGAGCATCGCGAAGCAGGCGCCGGTGGTCGGCCCGACGATTCAATTCCTGCTGCTCGGCGGCCACGAAATCGGACAGCAGACCTTGCTGCGATTTTACGTGTTGCACGTTTTCTTCCTGCCGGTCTTGGTGTGGGTGCTGTTCGCGTATCACATGTGGCGCGTGCGCAAGGACGGCGGCCTCGCGGCAATCGAGGGCATTCGCAATCAGCGCACGATGGCACCGAAGGCGACTCCGAAGACCAAGAGCTACTCGCTGTTTGGGATTACGCCGGGCACTTCGGTGGCGGTGATGAGCTCGACCGGACTCGAAGAAGCCGACCAGGTGTTCTCGTCGCCGAATATGTCGCGGCGAATCGCGCTGGTCTTCCTCGTCGTCTTCAACCTCACGCTGCTCGCCGCGATCCTGTTCAACGCACCGCTCGAGGGTCTCGCGAACCCGTCGGTGACGCCAAATCCGGCGAAAGCGCCGTGGTATTTCGTGTGGCTGCAAGAGCTGGTCGCTTCGACGACCGTACGGTTCGGTGGATACACGGTCAGCGGCGCTCTGCTAGGCGGGATACTGCTGCCGGGATTTCTGCTCGCCGTGCTGACGCTGTGGCCGTGGCTCGATCGCTCACCGCTTCGGGCACAAGGGCGATGGCTCGCGCCCGAGCGCAAGCGTCAGAACGCGACATTCGCAATCGCGACGCTCGCGATCATCGTGCTGATCATAGTCGGCGTCTACTTGCGCGGTCCCTACTGGCGGATCTACTGGCCCGGCCAGCCGCGGCCCGAGACCCCGCGGCTCTACTGATATGGCCGGCGGCAACGAATCATATGAGGCGAAGGACTTCGGCTGGCTGGTCGCGATGTCCTTGCTGTTCTTCGTGCTGGTCGCGGTCGGTTTCTGGCTCGAGTTCAGCACCGAGTGGGGAGGCTATCAGCGCGAGTTTCCGCAACTGCTCGGCCACTACGGCAAGGTCGAGGACGCGCGCGATTTCCGCTCTGGCATCCAGCAAATCTGGGTTCCAAAGATCGGCGTGACCGACAGATGCATCACCTGCCACCTCGGCTACGAGTGGTCTTCGGTGCTTCCGGCCACGATCGCCGAGCCGCTGACACCGCATCCGATGAACGACTGGCTCGCGAAGCATGAGTTCGCGAAGTTCGGATGCACGCCGTGTCACGGCGGCGACGGCTCGGCGACGACTCTCGCGGGCGCGCATCAAGGCGGACGCGGATGGGAAGATCCGATGCTCTCGAGCGCGCTCGCCGCGCGCAACGGTCTCACGATGAACGAGATGATGCAGATGCGATGCAACTTTTGCCATCGCCATGATGCCGCCATGCCGGGGATGGACGAGATCAATCTCGCCAAGGTGCTGTTCAAGAAGAAAAAGTGCCTGCTATGCCACGTCGTCGAAGGGCGCGGCAACACCACCGGACCCGAGCTGACTTACGAGGGCGACCGGAATCCCGAACTGCTGATTTTCACGCACATCACCGGCGAGCACACGATGTTCAACTGGAACGTGCAGCATCTGACCAAGGCGAGTGCGGTTTCGCCCAACACGCAGATGCCCGATTTCAATTTCAAGCCCGAGGAGTCGCGCGCGCTGACCCTCATGCTGCTCAGCTGGCGGCGGCTGACGTATCCCCCGGAATACATTCCCGATCCCGAGGTGGCCGCGGCCGCAATGCAGCCGTCGCCAACGTCAACCGCGACACCTGCTGCTGCCCCGACGCCTGTCGCGCACTGATTTTTTAGCGCCTCAGCTCCTTAGCACGATGGTTCCCGACGCTTTTGCGGCTCTGATGAGATCTGCCCTAACGCACCATGCGAGTGTGATAAAAGTATCCAACACAAAGCTCATGGCGTGCCTTCATTCACCAAGTCCTTGATCTTGAGGCCGCGGAGCGAGAGGCCCTTGCTGGCTTTCAGCAGACCGTCGATAGCTCGTTTGGCCTTTTCGCGGTCGAATCCCGGCTCTGCAGGGATGAGTTTGGCGACGGCTTTCCCGCGGCGGGTTATCAGTATTTCCGCCCCCTGCTCGACCTGGTCGAGGAGCGCGCTCAACTTGTTTTTTGCTTCAAATGATCCGACTTCCCGCATGACTATCTCCAGCTAGCTTACAATCTAGCTTATTGTGGAGACAAAATATCAGGCCAAAAACACGGGGCCGATGAGTTGCGACACAAAAGGTGATAGCGTTGTTAAAACACCCATGAAAAATACAGCGACACGGCGCATTGCGATCGTCGGCTCCGGCTTCTCCGGCCTATGCCTGGGCATCCAGCTCACCAGGCTCGGAATCGACTCCTTCACTATCTTCGAAAAATCCGACCGGCTCGGCGGCACCTGGCGCGACAATACCTATCCCGGCGCAGCTTGCGACGTACCGTCGTTTTCCTACTGCTTCTCGTTCGAGCAGAAGACCGATTGGTCGCGGAAGTGGGCGCCGCAGTCCGAGATCCTCGACTACATGGAAGATTGCGCGAAGAAGTACGACCTCATCCGGCATATCCGCTTCGGCACCGAGATCGCCAGTGCCGAGTGGGACGAAGACGCGTCCGTGTGGCGAATCCGCACCACCAAGGGCGAAGAGATCCTGGCCGAAGTTCTGGTCACGGGAGTCGGCCAGTTGAACCGGCCGAGCATCCCGAAGTTGCGCGGCGCCGAGAAGTTCCAGGGCGTGTCGTTCCATTCGGCGCGATGGCGCCATGACGTCGATCTGACTGGCAAGACCGTCGGCGTGGTCGGCAACGCGGCCAGCGCAATCCAGTTCGTCCCGCAGATCGCGCCCAAGGCCGGCAAAGTTTACGTCTTCCAGCGCAGTGCGAACTGGATGGTGCCGAGAAACGACCTCGCGTACACCGACGCTCAGAAACGCCGCTTCGCCCGTAATCCGGTGCTGACGCGGCTCTACCGCTGGCTGATCTACTTCCAGCACGAAATCAATTGGCCGGTGTTTCGCGGCAGCGCTTTCCTCTCGCGGCGGATGGCGGAGGCTGCCGAGACCTACATGCGCGCGACGGTCAATGATCCCAAGCTCCAGGAGGTGTTGATTCCCGACTATCCAGTCGGCGGCAAGCGCATCCTTATATCCGACGACTACTATCCCACGCTCAATCGCGAGAATGTCGAAGTCGTGACCGGCGGCATCGACCATCTCGATGAAACCTCGGTCATCACCAACGACGGCCGTGTTATCCCCGTGGATGTCCTGATTTACGCGACCGGATTCGAGTCCACCGCGTTCCTGGCGCCGATGGCGATTCGAGGAAACGACGGCCGCCTCTTACAAGATGAATGGGCGGATGGTGCAAAGGCCTACTTCGGCATCAGCGTCGCGGGCTTCCCGAATCTTTTTTTAATGTATGGCCCTAACACTAATCTCGGCCACAATTCGATCATCTTCATGATCGAATGCCAGGCCAACTATATCCTCAACTGCCTCCGACAACTCGACGAGGGCGGGTTCGCCGCGATGGATCTGCGGCGCGAGGTGATGGACGCGTTCGACTTCAGCCAGCAGGAAGAGCTGCGGCACAGAGTCTGGGCCTTCACCGGCAAGAGTTGGTACAAGAACGACGCCGGACGCATCACCAACAACTGGTCGGGCAGCACCATCCGCTACTGGTGGAAGACGATTCGAGCGAATCCGCAACTCTATCGCTTCAAAGCGCGCCACGAGCCAGCAATCAGTGAAGAAGACGCCGCGACACAGAACGGCGTCGCTACAACCCGCGCCGCATAAGAGGGTGCTTACTCCAGCTTTGAGGTCGTCTTGGCGGGGCCTTGGAGCGCGTAATGCATGGCATAGTCGGGGTCGCCGCCTGCCTGCACCCACAGCGCCAGGTCGGCTAACACGGGATCTTCGCGACTAACCGCAATCTCGCGCAGGATGCCGACCGTTACGGCGCGCTCATCCTCGAACTCTTCGCGCTTGATGCGCAATTCGTCGGCCTGCGTTTTCTCCATTTGTGCCTGCGCGCGGATTAATTCGACGTTGGCCGCATTCAGTTCGCGACTGGATTGCGTGCTTATGTAGCCGGTCGCCGTGGTGCCGGCCGTGCCGGCCAGCGAAGCCGCGCCCTCGACGCCGGGCGCCGCCAGCGCCGCGCAACCGGAAACCAGAAACGCCAGGGCAACCAAGGCGATGATTCGGACTGACAGGTTCTCACAGGTTTGACGCATTTCCTGATTGCCGCTCGCGCGGGCTTATAAATATGTACGTAGCTATTCGTGGTCGGATGCGTCCGACCCGTCAGCCCCGAAGACATGACCCGATGTTTCGATGGACATTCCCGCGTCCGGTGCGTGGCCGGGGCGGGATTTCGCGGCGGCGCTCAGGACTTCAGTTCGGCCTTGAGCCTGTCGGCGACGAACATCTTAAGCAGCGATTGGTAGGGCACATCGCGCTTGTTGGCCAGGAGCTTCAGTCGATCGAGCATCGGCTTCGGCAGACGAATCGAGATGGTCTGAGACGACGGCTTGAGGTTCGGCAGGGTTTCGCGCCTAGCCTTGCGCCAGTCGAGGTAGTCGGTCGAATCGTGAGACGCCCAAAACTCGCGCTCAGCGTCTCCGGTGCGGAATTTTGGTACAGATTTTTTCATGATGACTGATGCTGACAGTTTATGCCTAGGCGCATCGCCTACCAAGGAGACTGCGCTGGTCGTGCTACGGTGTGCCATTTCGCGAGGGCTCGCGCTGTTGTACTAATCATTAGTCGAGGTGCGGTTCCGTTCAACGCTTGGCTCCCGGGTTTCGAGCGCGGCAGGAAACATAAAATGGCAGATGACAAAAATTCTTTGCGATCAAATAGCAGCGTCCTTGTCGATGGGCCTTCGCGGGCGCCTGCGCGGGCGATGCTCAAGGCAGTTGGCTTTACCGACGAAGATCTCAGCAAGCCGCTGATTGCCGTCGCTCATACCTGGATCGAAATCATGCCCTGCACCGCCCATCTGCGGGATCTCGCCGAGCATGTTAAGCGCGGGATTCGCGCCGCGGGCGCCACTCCCGTCGAGTTCAACACCATCGCCGTGTGCGACGGAATCTCGATGGGCACGCACGGGATGCGCGCGTCGCTGATCAGCCGCGAAGTGATCGCCGACTCGATCGAGCTCACCGTGCGCGGCCATCTGTTCGACGGCGTCGTCGCGATGTCGGGATGTGACAAGACGATTCCTGCGACCGTGATGGCGTTGCAGCGGCTCGATCTGCCTTCGCTGATGATCTACGGCGGATCGATACAGCCCGGGCGCTTCGGCGATCAGCAGGTTTCGATCCAGGACGTGTTCGAGGCCGTGGGAGCGCATTCGGCGGGCAAGATGAAGCTCGAAGATCTCAAGAAACTCGAAGACGTCGCGTGTCCCGGCGTGGGCGCATGCGGCGGACAGTTCACCGCCAACACGATGGCGACAGCGACCGAGCTTTTGGGAATCTCGCCGATGGGCTCGAACAGTATTCCGGCGACCGATCCGAAAAAGCCCGAGAGCGCGTTCCAGGCGGGACGGCTCGCCGTCGATTTGCTCAAGCGCAAACTCAAGCCGAGCCAGATAATCACCAAGAAGGCGCTCGAGAACGCGATCGCGTCGGTCGCGATGACGGGTGGCTCGACCAACGCGGTCCTGCACATCCTCGCGATCGCGCACGAGGCGGGAATCGCGCTCGATATCGACGACTTCGATCGCATCAGCTCGCGGACTCCGCTGCTCGCCGACCTGAAACCGGGCGGGCGTTTCCTCGCCACCGACATGTACAAGGCGGGCGGCATTCCACTGATCGCAAAACGCCTGAAGGAAGCCGGCCTGCTCCACGAAAACGAAATGACCGTGACTGGTCGAACGATTGGCGTCGAAGCCGACGCGGCGCGCGAGACGGCCGGCCAGGAAGTCGTGCGTTCCGTCGCGAAGCCGATCAAAGGAACCGGCGGGCTGGTGATTCTGAAGGGCAACCTCGCGCCGGAAGGATGTGTGGTCAAGGTCGCCGGCCACGAGCGCATGACGCATCGCGGGCCGGCGCGCGTCTTCGATTGCGAAGACGACGCATTCAAAGCGGTCTCGGCGCAGAAGATCAAAGCCGGCGACGTCGTCGTGATTCGTTACGAAGGTCCGCGCGGCGCGCCCGGGATGCCCGAGATGCTAGGCGTCACAGCGGCCCTGTCAGGACAGGGCCTCGGCGAATCGGTAGGGCTGCTCACGGATGGACGCTTCTCGGGCGCGACGCACGGCCTGATGGCCGGTCACGTCGCGCCGGAAGCAGCGGTCGGCGGGCCGATCGCGGCGCTTCGAGACGGCGACGTGATAACATTCGACATCGCGAAGCGGCGGCTCGACGTCGATCTCACGGATGCGGAAATCAAGACGCGGCTTGCGAATTGGAAGGCGCCGGAGCCTCACTATAAGAGTGGCGTGATGGCAAAATACGCGCAGTCGGTATCGTCGTCATCGCGGGGCGCCGTGACAAATTGAAAGTATCACTTGAATTGCGAGAATCGCTCGAAATGCGAGCGGCGGCGGCCTCGGCGCGCGCGCGCGAAGCGCGCGCGCGCGAAGCGCGCGTGCGCCGAGGCCGGACTGCCGTGCTGGCGGCCTGCGCGATGCTCGCCGGCGCAGTCGTCTTGCGCGCGCGCGTCGCGCGCGCGCAAGACGACTGGCAAGTCATCGAGCGCCATACGACGACGCCGGCCCAGGCCGGCGCCGTCGCCGCCGCGCCCGCCCATCGGGCGGGCGACGGCCCACTCGTCGCGTGCGGCGAACCCGCACGTCCCGCCAGCGATTCCTACAAAGCCATCGTCGGCCAGCTCAACGACATGTGGGGTCAGAATTTCCAGGTCTACGAATCGCTCAGTTCCGGCTCGCCGCACGCGCGCAACGGCGGATGCATTTTCTACAACCAGAAATTTCTCGACGGCCTCCTTCAACAGTGGATGAGAATCGACGACCCCGACGCGGTTCGTCCGATGCTCTATGCGATCTTCGCGCACGAGATGGGCCATTTGGCGCACGGCGATTTCGATACCGGCAATGACAACGTGCCGGTCAGGAACAAGGAACTCGCCGCCGATCAGTTCGCCGGCTACTCGCTCGAGCGGATGGGCCTGCGGCGCCTCGATCCGGTCGAGGTGACGCAGTACTACCAGCTCACCGGCGACGACTTCGTCGGCCACGCTTCCGGACATGGCAACGGCGACGAGCGCACGACCGCGTTCCAGGACGGATGGCATCGCGCGGAAATCGGCCTGCCGGAACAAGGCACGCAGCCCGCTGGCGGACTAGGCGAACCGTGAGCGCCTCGACAATTTCTCCATCGCAGACTGCGGACGATCCGATTCGCGCTGACGCCGGCGCGATCGAAGCGCGCGGGCTCGGCTTCCACTACGGCGACCGCGAAGCGCTCCACGACGTGACTTTTTCGATCGCACGCGGCGAAATCTTCGGCTTCCTCGGACCCAACGGCGGCGGCAAGACCACCTTGTTCAAGATGCTGTCGACGCTCACGCCGCTTCAGTCGGGAAGTGCACGAATGCTCGGTCACGACCTCGCGGGCGAGACCGAAACAGTACGCCGCCGCCTGGGCGTCGTGTTCCAGCATCCGAGTCTCGATGGCAAGTTGACGGTCGGCGAAAATCTCGCCGCTCACGGTCATCTATATGGAATCAGCGGCAAGCGGTTGCGCGAGCGCAGCGCGGCGATGCTCGAACGGCTGGGATTATCCGCGCGCGAGCGCGACCGGGTCGAGACATTGTCGGGCGGGCTCCAGCGCCGCGTCGAGCTCGCCAAGGCTCTCCTCCACGAACCGGCGCTGCTGCTGCTCGACGAGCCCAGCACGGGGCTGGATCCGGCGGCGCGCCGCGAGTTCTGGAACTATCTCGCGCATCTGCGCGAGCACGAAGGCGTGACGGTCGTGCTGACGACGCACTATATGGAAGAGGCGGAACGATGCGACCGCATCGGCATTCTGCATCAGGGCAAGCTGGTCGCGATCGCGCCGCCGGACGAGCTCAAGTCCGAAGTCGGCGGTGACGTAATCGTGATTCGGACGGCGGCGCCTGAAGTCCTGCAGCGGAAAATCCTCGCGCGCTTCAAGCTCAAGAGCCAACTCGTGGACGGCGCGATTCGCATCGAAAAATTGCGCGCGCACGAACTTGTCCGCGACCTGATCGACGCATTCGGCGAGGAGATCGAATCGGTTTCGTTCGGCAAGCCGACTCTCGAGGATGTGTTCGTGCATCTGACCGGGCATCAGTTCTTCGCGAACACGCCGGAGACGGAATAAAAGCGATGGTTGAGATTTTCCTGCAGGCGGCGACGCTCTGGTATCGCGAGGTCGTGCGATTCATCCGGCAACCGATCCGCGTGATGAGCGCGATTGCGACGCCGCTGGTTTTCTGGCTGCTGCTCGGCGCCGGCCTGCAGGCGTCGTTCAAGCCGAGCGGGATGCCCGCCGGCATCGACTACGTCCAATACTTTTACCCGGGCGTGATCGTGCTGATGCTGCTGTTCACGGCGATCTTCGCGACCGCATCGACGGTGGACGATCGACGCCAGGGGTTTCTCCAGGGTGTGCTGGTCGCGCCCATCTCGCGCGCGACGATCGTGCTGGGCCAGGCGCTAGGATGCACGACGCTGTCGCTCATGCAGGGTGTAATCTTCCTCCTGATGGCGCCGCTGGCGGGAATCCACCTCAGCGTCGAGGCGATCGTGGTGTCGCTCGCGATGATGGGCCTTATCGCGTTCGCGATGACGAGCATCGGGCTCGCGATGGCGTGGCGGACCGAATCGACGCAGGGCTTCCACGCGTTCATGAACATGCTGCTGCTGCCAATCTGGATGTTGTCGGGCTCAGTCTTTCCGGTGGCGGGCGCGCCGGGATGGTTCCAATGGACCACGCGGCTGAATCCTCTGACCTACGCAGTGGACGCGCTGCGCCAGGGACTCTACCTAGCAGAACCAGCCTCAAGCGGCGCAACGATGCCGATGGGCTCGTCGGTGGCGGTCGCGATCGCGTTCGCCGCCTTCGCCTTCATCCTCGCAACCCGCGTCGCACGCACCGCGTCGACGATTTGATCTAGCGCGGAGGCATCCGAAGCGCGCCGTCGAGGCGAATCGTCTCGCCGTTGAGCATCTCGTTCTCGACGATGTGGCGCGCGAGCGCCGCGTATTCGGTCGGCTTGCCCAGGCGCTGCGGGAACGGAATCTGCGCGGCGAGCGCTTTGCGGTTCGGCTCGGGCAGACCGGCCAGCATCGGTGTCTCGAAAGTTCCCGGCGCGATGGTGCAGATGCGGATGCCGAGCGACGCGAGGTCGCGCGCGATTGGCAACGTCATCGAGACCACGCCGCCCTTCGACGCCGAGTAGGCGACCTGCCCGATCTGTCCGTCGAACGCTGCGACCGACGCGGTATTGATGATCACGCCGCGCTCGCCGTCGGTGCCGGGCTGATTTTTTGCCATCTGCGCCGCGGCCAGCCGCGTCACGTTGAACGTGCCGATGAGATTCACCGTTATCACCTTGCTGAACAGGTCGAGCGAATGCGGACCATCCTTGGTGACGGTGCGCATCGCGCGGCCGATGCCGGCGCAGTTCACGGCGATATGAATCGAGGCAAATTTCGCGACCGTTTTCGCGATCGCGTCCGTCACCTGGTCTGCGGAAGCGACGTCGGCCTCGACAAATAGCGCATTGGCGCCGAGCGACTCGGCGACCTTGGCGCCGGGCGAGGACGGTAGATCGAGAATCGCGACCCTGGCGCCCGCTGCCGCGAATTCGCGGACCGTCGCTTCGCCGAGTCCGGAGCCGCCACCGGTCACAAGCGCGACCGCATTTTTGAGATTCATATCAACCTCGCGGGAGTGAGCTGCAAACGCGAAGAGGTTAGGATTGCAGGCGCGATTATGCAACCGGGTGGCAACGGAAACACCGTTCTAGTACGGGAATTTGGCCGATTTGTCGAATTCTGTCTTCTCCTGCACATTCCCCCATCTCTTCCGTTCGAGTGCCGGCTGCGATTGAACAACTCGGGCGGCGTTGGCTTGGGTTGCTGAGAGTTGAGTGCATATGAAGGAGCGGTTGAGGAAGGCATGTTTTGTATTATGGCAGATGCCAATGACAACGGTTGTCCGGGAGATCACGGCGAGGCTTGCGGTTGGGCCGGGCGCGGAGTTTCGAGCAGGCGGCGGGCGGTGGCGACCGCGTCGCTCGAGCCGGCGAGTTCGAGGATGTCGCCCGGACGCAGGATTTCGTCGCCGGTTGGCACCACCACTTCGGAATCGCCGCGACCGATTGCTACCACCACCGCACCACTATGAGAGTGCAGGTCCAGCTCGGTCAGGCTTTTGCCGATACCTTCGCAGTCGGGCCGCAGGCTTACCGGCGTGATCATCCCGATGCCAGGCACTTCGAATGACTGCTCGTCCTCGGCGCCGGCGTGAGCGCCGCTGAGCGCGATCCGGATGAGGCGGGTGGCGTTGCGAATCTGCCCTTGCATCCGGCGCGCGCTTCGGGTCACTACGACAATCATCAGCACGATCGTGATCACGATGATTCCGATTCCTTCAACCGGTTCCATGAACGGCTGAACGATCGCGAGCAAGGGCACGGCGGCGACCAGCAGAATCGTGATTCGCAGCAGTTCGGTCAACGCGTTCACCGCGGGCGCGCCGCTCGGGGGAAGTTCGGCGAAGGCGCGCGAGGCGAGCGCGATGGCGAGCCGGCGCGACGCGAAATACATCCCGGCCGCCGGCGCGGCGCATAGCAGGAGAGCGAACGCGTCGACGAACAGGCCGGCGCGGAAATAAGTCAGACGTTCGAGGCTCGCGACCATCGTAGTCACGTCGAGCGGATCGCGCTCGTTGACGATCAGAATCGCGCCAATCAGGATTGCGCTCGACGCGATGGCCGCAATTGGCCATCCGATGGAATTGGCGTCGCGCGCGGGCTGTCCCGCGTTGCGAATCCGCTCGAACCACGAATCGTAGAGCGCCTCGAGCACCTTGAGCCGTCGCGAGAGTCGAGCCGAAACGAAATCCGCGACCGGAATCGAGCTGCAAATCATGTAAGGCGTCAGGAAAGTGGTGACGGCGGAGACCGCAACAGCGAGCGTGTAGAGAAAATCGCGGGTGGCGCCGGTCTTCAGCCCCGCGCCGGCGATGATGAACGAGAACTCGCCGATTTGCGCCAAACTCATGCCGGCTTCGATCGAGGTTTTGGTGCCGACGCCGCTCAACATCGAGGCGAAGGTCACTCCGAAAACTTTTCCGCCGATCACGGCGGCCGTCAATACGATCAACGCCTGCCAGTGCTCCGCGATAAGCCTGGGATCGATCATCATGCCGACCGAGACGAAGAACACGGCGCCAAAAATGTCGCGCAGCGGCGCGACCAGGTGTTCTATCTGCGCGGCGTCGCCCGACTCCGCGACCAGAGACCCCGCCAGGAAAGCGCCGAGCGCGACTGAATAGCCGGCGTGCTCCGCAAGGACGGCGAAGGCGAAACAAATGCCGACGGTCGCGACCAGAGTGGTTTCGGGCCGGCCCATTCGCACCACCGCGCGCACCAATGGCGGCACTACGATGAGTCCAATGCCGACGAATGCGACCAGGAACAGAATCAGGCGCGCGATCGTCACCGTCATCAGCGACGCCGACACGCTCGCGCCCGACGCGAGCGTGGTCAGAATCGCCAGCTCGACGACGGCGGTGAGATCTTCGGCGAGCAGAACACCGAACACGAGTTCGCGCAGGCGCTCGGGGACGGGAGTCTCATGGTAGGCCTTGGCGACGATGGTTGTGCTCGAGATGGAAAGAATCGCGCCGGTGAAGATGCTCTCGAGCGGGGTCCATCCGAGCGCGCGCCCGCACAGGTAGCCGAGCCAGATCATGATGCCGACCTGGAGCGCGGTGATGAAGCCCGAGGTCGGGCCTAGGCGAATCAGCTTGCGCACGCTGAACTCGAGCCCGAGCGCGAACATCAGGAGGATCACTCCGAGTTCGGAGAGGGTGTGGATGCGGTCGGTGTCGGCGAACAGCGGAATCGGGACGTTGGGGCCGACGATCAGGCCGGCGATCAGATAGCCGACCACGACGGGCTGGCGGATTTTCTGAAAGATGATGGTAGTGACGGCGGCGACGCATAGCACCATCGCGAGATCTTCGAGAAAGGTGTGTGAAATGAGTGCGTGCACGGTCGCGTCGTCGGCGCATTGTAACGTGCCGCGGAGCGCGGGTGCGAGAGTGCGAAGCGATCGTACGCCTACTGCTTAAAGACCAACGCAGGCCCGCTGACTCGCTTCCCTGTGAGGTCGACATTTACCTCGACCCGGTTGGCTATTCTGATGAAGGGAATGCCGCTGTTCATCCCGTAGTCCTTGCGGTCGAAGTACAGCGTCCCGCTAATCTGGCCTGTACCGGTGCCCTTGCCGGACACCGTAAGCGTCAGCTGCTCGGGTCTGGTGACTCCGCGGATCGTAAAGTTGCCGTCCACCTCGAAGGTGTTGGGGCCGGTCTGCGAAATATTCGTTGACCTGAACGTGATCAGCGGATTGTCGGCGACATCGAAGAAGTCTGAGCCTTTCAGCGTGCTGTTCTTCATGCCGCTTCCGGTGTCGACAGTGGCGGCCTGAATCTCGACGTCCAGGACACCTGTCGTCACGTCGGTAGATGTAAAAGTTAGAGTGGCATTCCACTGGTCGAAAGTGCCGCTTATCGGCACCGACGCTTTCACAGCGAACTTGATCGAGCTTTCTACTGGCGTGATCACGAAGACAGGAACATCCTGCGCTCGGCTTAACGTTGGAACCAAAGCGGACGCTAACAGGCAAACGGCAATTAATCGCATTGCGGAGAGTGTGAGTGCTTCCTGGTTCGGTGTCAATTATTAGGAACCTAACCCCTAACCCCTTTTTTGGGCCCACTGTGGGAAGGGGAACCAGAAGAAGTCATCCGAGCGCGACGCTGTCCTATCCCCCTAACCCCCTTTCCGGGGCGGAAAGGGGGAACAGCCACTATTCCCAGGAGCCCTAACCGCTTCCCTCGAAAGAGGGAACGATCTTTGGGTTTGAAGAAGCTAGCGTGTGGAGGTTACGCGGGGCAGCACCTTGGTCCAGAAGAGTTCGATGGTCTTCATCAGGCGATCGTGCGGCATCAGGCCGTTGTACATCCACGCGAAGATCCATCGGATGGGCAGGCGCTTGAGCAGGTGCTCGACTTGACGTGTGACGGTGTCCACGGTGCCGACGAACGCGAGACCGTTGCTCCATAAGTCGGCGGGCTCGCCGGTTTTGGGATCGTCGAGGCCTTTGGAGAATCCAAACGGCTCGAACCATTCGTGGCCACAGAAGTAACCGCTCTCGCGCCAGATTGCGCGCGCCTCGTCGTCGCTGTCGGCGATCACGATATCGCGCAGCACGCCCATCCCTTCGCCGAGCGGCTTGCGCGAGACCTCCGCGTACACTTCGCATAGCTGATGCTCGAGCGAAGGATGCAGCGGCGGCAGAATCGCGGTGACGCCCTCCTGCGCGCACCATCTGATGCTGCGCTCGCTTGACGCGAACGGCTGAAAGATCGGCGGGTGCGGCTTCTGCACGGGCTTGGGCACGACCGAGACGGCGCGCACGATTCCGTTCTCGACGCCGCCGCCCCATTTGGCGGTCGCGTCGAGCGTCCACGGAGTTTCGCCGGGCGGGATGCGCCAGTACTTGCCCTCATAGGAAATAAAATCCTGGGTCCACGCCTGCTTGATGATGCGAAAATTTTCCTCGAAGGCCGCGCGGTTCGCGTTGTCGATTTCGTCGTGCCGATGCGGCAGCGCGCCGTGAATGCCGTGCGTCTGCTGCGCCATGATATCGACCCATCGCCGCTGATAGCCGCGCGCGAAGCCGGCGTTCGCGCGCCCGCCCGTCATGTGATCGAGCATCGCGATGTCCTCGGCGACGCGCAGCGGATTTTGCGACGGCAACACGATGCCGAGCTGGCCGAGGCGCAGCCGCTTGGTCTGCATCGCGATGTAAAGGTCAAGCAGGACGGGATTGTTCGACAGTTCGAAGCCTTCGACGTGAAAGTGATGCTCGGTGAAACTGATCGAATCGTAGCCAAGGTCATCCGCGAGGCGCGCCTGTCCGGTGATGTCGTGCAACATCTGATCGTACAGGTGACCCTGCAATCCAACGCGTCCTTTTTCGATGTCGGCTTTGCTGCCGACCGACGGCAGATAGAAGAGAGATACTTTCATGGTCACCTCATCGCGGATGCGCGCGTCCCGACTGTAGAACTCCTCGACTGAAAACGGCAAACGCCGGAGGTTCAACCTAACCCCTAACCCCTTCCCTCGAGGGAAGGGGAACGGGTGTTGTGAGGATCGTTGCGTCCTATCCCCCTAGCCCCCTTTCCAGATGGAAAGGGGGAACGCGAACCGCCGCGTATTCGGGGCAACCTCACAGTCGCGTTTGTGGTAGGCACTGGCTTTGCCGATTTGCTCGGGGCGGCGCTATAGTCGGGGCGTTGTCGGGGTGCGAATCCGTTTCGCGAGCGGAAAAACTCATTGCAGAGGTTAAATCGATGTCGCAACAACAACTCCAGCAGATAATCCAGATGCTCAAGGCGCAGCCGATCGCGGGCCGTCCCACGGTGCAGGAGACGCGTGCGAATTTCGAGCAGATGACGACGCTGTTTCCGGTCGCGGCCGACGTCAAATGCGAGCCGGTGAATGCGGGTGGCGTCAAGTCGGAATGGGTGACTGCGCCCGGCGCGGATGCGGGACGCGCGGTGCTCTACCTGCACGGCGGCGGCTACGTGATCGGCTCGATCAATACGCATCGCGACCTCGCGTCGCGAATTTCGCGCGCGGCGAAAGCTCGCGTGCTGTTGATCGATTACCGGCTTGCGCCGGAGCATCCGTTTCCAGCAGCCGTCGAGGATTCCGTTGCCGCGTACCGCTGGATGCTGGCGTCGGGACTGAAGGCCTCGCGCATCGCGGTCGCGGGCGACTCGGCCGGCGGCGGGCTCACGGTCGCGGCGCTGGTTGCGATTCGCGACGCCAAGCTGGCGAGCCCGGGCGCGGGAGTGTGCCTGTCGCCGTGGACCGATCTCGAAGGACTCGGCGATTCGATGAAGACCAAAGCGGCGGTCGATCCGATGGTTCAGAAGGAGGCGCTGCTCGATATGGCGACGCACTACCTGGCCGGGCAGAATTCGCGGAGCCCGCTGGCGGCGCCGCTGTATGCCGACCTCGCGGGCCTGCCGCCGCTGCTGATCCAGGTCGGCACCGCGGAGACTCTGCTCGACGACTCGACGCGGCTGGCCGAGCGCGCGCGCAAGGCGGGCGTGAAGGTCACGCTCGAGCCGTGGGAAAACATGATCCACGTCTTCCAGGTTTTCGCGCCGATGCTCGACGAGGGGCAGCAGGCGATCGACAAGATTGGGGAGTTCGTCCGCGCCAACGCCGCGTAAGATCGGAGCGTCCGCGATCGGCGATCGCGTTGCGTCGCTGGACTGGGAGCGAATCGAGCGCGATCTCGATTCACAAGGCTACGCGACGACCGGCGCGGTATTGCGCGCGTCCGAGTGCGCGGAGCTAATCGCGCTTTATGGAGATCGCGAACGCTTTCGCAGCCGCGTCGTGATGGAACGGCATCGTTATGGCGTCGGTGAGTACAAATATTTCGCGCGGCCGATGCCGCCTGTCGTCGAGGAGTTGCGCGTCGCGATGTACCGCGAGTTGGCGGCCACCGCGAATCGGTGGAGTGAGCGGATGCGGTCGCGCGATTCGTATCCAGCTTCGCTGGCGGAGTTCCTGAAGGTTTGCGCCGCTCACGGACAGACCAAGCCGACGCCGCTGATCCTTCGCTACGAGCAAGGCGGCTACAACTGCCTGCATCAGGACCTGTACGGCGAGGTCGCGTTCCCGCTGCAATTCACCTGCGCGCTCAGCCGGCGAGGTCGCGACTTCGAAGGCGGCGAATTATTGCTGGTCGAGCAGCGGCCGCGTGCACAATCGCGCGGCGAAGCGATCGCGCTGGACGAGGGCGAGGGAATAATTTTCGCGAATCGGTACCGTCCCGCCGCCGGCGCGAGAGGATACCATCGCGTGAACATGCGTCACGGCGTGAGCACGGTTCAATCAGGCGTTCGCTACTCGATGGGCGTCATCTTTCACGACGCAGCGTAGGCGCAGGTTCGCGAACTTCAGCTGCGGCCGATCTGACCTACTGAGTGTGGTCGTCGGCGGGACACTTGCCGTCGCTGCATGCGCAGGTCGCGCCCTCGTTATCGGTACGCCACTGACCGCAGAAGTCGCTGCAGGCGGTCAGGTTGTCGTCGGTGCCGTAGAAACCTTTGCATCCCGCGGCCGCAGTCGGCGCCTTCGGGTTGCTGAAGTCGGCGTGACGATCGATGTCAGCCGCAAACGCGAGTCCCACTATCGCGATCGCAAACAGTCCCGACATGATGAACTTACGCATCGAAACGTCTCCTATGCACGAAGTCCCCAAGCCGCGTGCGAGAATCGTTTGACGCTATCAACCCGCTGCCCTATTCACAAACTAAGGCTCGGAAGCAGCAGGCGGTTCGAGATGTATCGAGGCACCTTTCACACTTTGTTGTCCCCAAAATAACAGACTGCTAGGCTGCGACGAGAGCGTAGACGCGCCGGTCTTCAGGCGAAGGGGAGTCTTTCAAATGCAGCGAAGCTTGCTGGCCTTGCTTCTCTTAGTATCGATCTCCATCGCGGGCGCGGGGGTCTTCTCCGCCTGCGGCACACAGTCTGATTCGACCGCGAATTCAGCTTCCAGCGGTTCAAGTTCCGCTGGCGCGTCGGGATGCGAAATTAACCCGGAACCGATTTGCGAACAGATCGCCAAGCAACCGGTTGTAGAATCAAATACCGGCCTAACGGTCGACGCCCGCCAGCGCGAAGGCGACAGCGCGCGTACTTCATGGGAACAGACAAGCACACAGACGCCCGGCGGGACCACGATTGAGATCAATTGCGGCATCAACAGCGAGCACAGTAGCGTCGTTTCCGCGCAGGCTCTTAAGGGGGCACCCTTAACCGATGCCGACGTGATGTACCTGCGCTCGCAAGGCCTTTGCAAGAACTGATGCGCTCAGGGCGTGCGGTTATTGGGCCGTTTCTCAGTTTCGGAAGGCCAATACTGATAGCCGCCACCGCACTCTGCGCAGCGGCATGCTCTCAGACGGTGCAATCGAGACCGCCGGCGCAGTATCCGACAATCGTAGAGCCAGAGAAGGAATCCTCCACCGCTATGAACGCGGAGCCGGAATGGCTCTTGCGAATCAACGAGGCGCGTAAAGCTGCGGGTCTTGCGCCTATCGTCGATAACCAATTTCTGAGCGACGCCGATGCGAGGCATGCCCGCTATCTTGTGAAGAATCACGCCCGCTTCGAACTCGGTGCGAAAATGCACGACGAGGATCCGGGAAATCCCTGGCATACCTCGACTGGTCAAGTCGCTGGCCGCACTGGCGACGTCATCCCGCCGAGCCATTCGGGACTCACTGATGATGAAGCAATCGAGGGCTGGCTCTTGGCACCGTTTCACGCATTGCCGATACTCGATCCAACATTGCGCGAGGCGGGCTTCGGCCGCTATTGCGAAGCCGGATGGTGCGCCGCAGTGCTGAACTTCGGGCGCGGCTCGAGCTGGTCGCTAGGTAACGCCGCTCAAGCGGTGAACAGCTACCCGCAACATCAACGCTTCACAGAATCGAGCATCTCTGCTGCAACCGACGCGCAGGAGAGCGCCCAGTTGCCCAAGCCAATCGAGTATCCTTCTGACGGCGAGACGGTGAAGCACGTGCGTTTCACTGTTCGCGAATTTCCGAATCCGCTCTCCGCCTGCCCCAACTACGAAAGACCGACCGGGTCGATCATACTGATCTCGTTTGGCCGCGACTTCAGCCCAAATCTCAGCGATGTTTCATTAACGACGGACGGCGAAACGCTCGAAACATGCACAGTCACCGCGGACAGTTATCGAAGCTCGGATCCTTCGCAAGTGCAGGCTGCCCAGTCTGGACTCAAACACTACGCGGCCGCTCTTATTGTTCCACGCGCACCGCTGCAGGCCGGCAAGTCGTACTCGGTTTCAGTCACCTCTGGTGAAAAGACATATCGATGGTCATTCAAGACTGATCAATATCCCTTCGATCAGGATTCCGACTGAACTCGGCTAGTCAGACTCGATCGGCAATTCGCCAGGCCGTTCGTAACGCCTCAGCGGAATCAGCAGCGCGAATGAAGCGAGTGCGACGGCGAATGCGGCGGCGATCGCGATGCGGTAGCTGCCGGTGCGGTCGATGATCAATCCCACCAGCGGAGGACCTGCCATGGCGCCAATTCCTCCGCTGGTGTAGAGCGCGCCGAGCACGGTTCCCATCCGATTCGTGCCGAACAGATGCGCGATGACGGCGGGCGAGAGTGCGACGTAGCCGCCGTATCCCGCGCCCATCACGAGTGCGAACGCGACCATGACTGGATAGGAAGCCGCGGCCAGCCAGATGCCGTAGCTGAGCGCGAGGACGAGGAAGCTTGCCTGGTAGAGCCGCACCACGCCCGCGCGATCGGCGAGGCTGCCGAGGCCCATCCGGCCCGCGACGCTCGCACCACCGATGATGCCGACGAGCGCGGCGCTGGCGAACTCGCTGGCGCCGCGGTCGTGAGCGAAAGACGGCAGATAGACGAACGGCACGAAGATCACGATCGAGACCGTCACCGACGACGCGTAGACGAAGCCGAAGGCCGGGCTGCGAAGCGCATCGCGAAGCTGGACTCGCGATGGCGTCACGTGGACGGGAGGCCGCTCGACGATCCACGCGCATCCGAGCAAGACCGTCGTGCTGGCGGCGGCGAACGCGAGGTACGTCGCGCGCCATCCGAGATGTGAGATCAATGTAGCGGCGATCGGCGCACCGCATACGGTGCCAAATCCGATGCCCGCCACCGCGATGCCGAGCGCCGTGTTGCGCCGCCGAAGGAACCATCCGCCGACGACCGCGACCATCGGAACATAGGCGCACGCGACTCCCACGCCGACGCCGATTCCGTAAGTCAGGTAGCCGAGCCAGAGACAATCGATCATCGACGTCAGCGCGAGCCCCAGGCCCATTACCAGCGCACCGGTCGCGACTACGATTCGCGGGCCGAAGCGGTCGGATAGATGGCCGGTGACGGGGCCCAGGATGCACCACACCAGCACCGTGATCGAGAAGACCGCCGAGGTCGCGCTGCGATGCGCGCCGAACTCCGCCGCCATCGGCTTGAAGAACGCGCCGAAGCTGTAGGCGACCGCATACGTGGCGCACATCGCGACGAACGCGGCCGCGACCATCCTCCATGCGTGCGGCGAGTCGAACAGCTCGAGCGACGGGACGGCCTCGCGCGATTCTACCGGGCCGGGTTCGCGGGGATCAGCGACGGCCTTCATGCTCGAGGGCGATGCGCGCGGCTTTGAGTTCCTTGCGCTTGGCGGCGTCGACCGTTGGATAGCGGAGATTCAGTTCCTCGAGCGCGTGGACGATCGCGGCTGCCACCACCAGATGCGTGTACCATTTCTTGTCCGCGGGAACGACGTACCACGGCGCGTGCGGAGTGGCAGTGTGCTGGATCATCTCCTCGTAGGCCGTCATGTAGTCGGGCCATCGCTCTCTCTCCGCGATGTCGGCGGCGGAAAACTTCCAGTTCTTGTCGGGGCGCTCAAGACGTTTCAGGAAGCGCCGCTTCTGTTCCTCGTTCGATACGTTGAGAAAGAACTTCCGGATGACGATGCCGTTGCGCGACAGATAATGTTCGTACGCGTTGATATCGGCGAAGCGTTCATTCCAGATGTTCCTGGTGACGAGCGACGCCGGCATCCGTTCGCGCTCGAGCATCTCCTTGTGCACCCGGACGACGAGAACTTCTTCGTAATAGGAGCGGTTGAAGATTCCGATTCGGCCGCGCTCCGGGATGCATTTGTCGCTGCGCCACAGGAAGTCGTGATTGAGTTCCTCGACGGAAGGCTGCTTGAACGAATAAACCTGGCATCCCTGCGGATTGACGCCCGACATCACGTGCTTGATAACGCCGTCTTTGCCGGCCGCGTCCATCGCCTGGAAGACCAGCAGTATTGCCCACTTGTCCTGCGCGTAGAGCTTGTTCTGCAAATCGATTAGCCGCTCGAGGCCGCGTGGCAATTCTTTTTCAGCGGCCTTTTTGGATTTCACGCCGCTACTATCCGCGGAGTCGAAATCCTTCAAGCGAAACTTGCCGCCGTTGTCGACGCGGTACGGCTTCGAGAACTCGGACACGGCTGACATAAAGGATCCCCAATTACATCGACGTTCGTTGCGAGCGCTTTCGGCGGTTCATCGCTGTTCGCGCCGGCTTGATTCTGAATTCCACGGTTGCACCAAGCGTTGCCGCCGTTCGCGCTATGGTCGCAAGCGTCAAGTTTTTTACCCGACCAGACTCGATTCGCGCAATAAGAGGCTGCTTAACGCCCATCAACTCGGCGAGTTTTGCCTGCGAGATTCGCCGCTTCCGCCGCAAATCCGCGAGCTGCTGCTCGACCATCATTTCGCTAAACAGCGCGGCAACCTCCTTCTCGCGCCCCCGCCGCTCAATCTCTCCATCGAGCCAACTCATGAAATCCTCTTTTCCTTTCGCCATCTCATTTAACCTCTTTTCTGAAGCCGCCGCAGTCGCTCGATCACGTGTCGCGGAATATCGAGGCGCTTCTTGATCATTCCGTCGAGCAGTACGATACGCCGACCCGGTCGAAATACGTAGAAGATCCTTACTTGCTTGCCGCGTAACTCGAAAAGTCCGTCCCCCAGGGGCTTGGAGTGCGGCTCGCGAAGAGCATTACCCAACTGTCTCACGATCTGGATCAACGATGCGGCTTCATCGAAGGCACGATCGTTGACGAGTGCAGAGACAAAATCTCTAACGCGCGTTCCGTGCTCTTCGACTTTCCAACCGGGCACGTTCGGACGATAACATAGATGTTATGGATGATCCACCGCCGCCTACGCTGAGGTGCGTGCCCACGGTCTCAATGTTGGTTCGGAGAGAGGAGATGGAGTTGGTGCGCCATGAGGGACTTGAACCCCCGACCTGATGATCCGTAGTCATCCGCTCTAATCCACTGAGCTAATGGCGCATCCGAACCCTAGAAATTTTCATATCGTAGCCCCGCGAGCAAGCCGACCTGCGTCCTCGCCCAAAAACCTCCAAATAGACGCAAAGCGCCGCATCCTGATACTGGGTGCAGGGGTCACCCCTGCCGCTCACCGCGCAGGTGATTTAATTCTGCGCCGCTGGAATCCACACCGACACCGTCGTGCCTTCATGCACCTTGCTCTCGATTCGCAGCGCGCCATGATGCAACTGCACGATGTGCTTGACGATCGCCAGCCCCAGCCCGGTGCCGCCGAGCTCGCGCGAGCGCGCGCGATCGACGCGATAGAATCGCTCCGTCAGGCGCGGGATATCCGCCGCTGGAATTCCTTCGCCCGTATCCACGACCACCAGCGCGACGCCAGGCTTCGCGCCCGCGCCGTTGGCGTCCGCGGCTTCGCGCGCCTCGACCGTCACGCGCCCCTCGCGCGGCGTGTACTTGATAGCGTTGTCGATCAAGTTGAGCATCACCTGATGCAGGCGGTCGCGATCGCCGGCCACCTTCGGCAATCCCGGCGGGCAATTCACTTCCAGGCGCAGCCCGCGACGACCCGCCTGCTCCTGCATCAGCTCGGCCGCCTCCGACAGCACGCGCGACGGCTCGAGCTGCTCGATCTTGAGAGGCGTCAGCCCGCGCTCCAGATCCGAAAGCGAGACCAGGTCGTCGAGCAGACGCGCCAGCCGCCGCGCCTGCCGCTCGATGATGCCGAGAAAGCGCGTCGAGGTTTCGCGATCGTCCACGCCTTGAATCAACGTTTCGGCGTAGCCGTACAGCGCGCTCAGCGGAGTGCGCAGCTCGTGGGTCAGATTCGAAATGAAATCGGCGCGCAGCGTTTCGTAAGCCTTGAGCTGCGTGATGTCGTGAAAGACGAACACCCACGCCGCGCCGCGCGAGGTGCGAATCTGGGCGGCGCTCGCGCTGACGTGGAGCGGCGCGGGATTCTGGATCATGATTTCCGCGCTCATGACGCGATCGTCCGTCGACCGCATCGAGCGCCCCACGAATTCCTGCAGGCGCGGGTCGCGGCACAGCTCGACGAACGGCCGCGCGCGGTAGTCGGTGTCGGCTCCCAGGGCGAAGATGCGCCGGGCGGCGCCGTTGAGCAGGATCACCTCGCCGCGCGAGCCCGTCACGACCACAGCCTCGGCCATGCTGCGCAGGATCGCCTCGAACTCGTCGCGCTGCTCGGCCAGCGAGTCCACGTCGGCGACGATCGAGTCCGCTGCATCGAGCAAATGATGCTCCGCGCGGCCCATCGGGTCGCTGCCGTCGGGCAGCAGATGCGGCGGCGGACGCCTGCCCTGCAAAGCGGTGGCAACTGCGTCGAGTCTTTCAGCGCGTCGCGACAGTGTGCGTCCGATCGACATCGCGGGAATCGCGCCGAGCGCAAGCCCGAGCACGACTACGACGGACACCCACACCGGCGACACTGCGCCGGTGACTGCGAGCACTACCAGCAGTATGGCGGCGGGTGCGAGACCGATTCCTATCGCTGCGATCAGACCGGCGGTCGGCGATCTATCCAAGCGCTTCGGGGTTGAAGCGATAACCGACGCTTCGCACCGTGAGGATCAATTCCGGATTGGCATCGTCGCGCTCGATATGCTGGCGCAGGCGGCGCACGTGCACGTCGACGGTCCGCGGTTCGACGAACGTGTCGCGGCCCCACACCATATCGAGCAGTTGTTCGCGCGTGTACACACGCATCGGATGCTGTACGAAAAATTTCAACAGTTCGAACTCGCGCAGCGCAAGCTCCCTGCGCTTGGTGTCGACGAACACCTGGTAAGTGCCGAAGTCCATCCGCAGCCGCCCTTTCTCATACGCGCCGCCGCCGGAGTCCGGCTCTGAGAGCGGATTTGCGCGACGCAGCAGCGCCTTGACGCGCGCGACCAGCTCGCGCGGACTGAACGGCTTGACCACGTAATCGTCGGCGCCCATCTCGAGCCCGAGCACCTTGTCCACTTCGGTGCCCTTGGCGGTCACGATGAGAATCGGCAGATACACGGTGTCGCGCTCGGCGCGCATCTGGCGGCAGACCTGCAGCCCCGGCATCCCCGGCAGCATCAGGTCGAGCACCATCAGATCGGGCACCCGCCGCTTGACCTTCTCGAGCGCCTGCGCGCCGTCGGCCGCTTCCTCGACGATGAAGCCCTCCTGCGCCAGGTTGTAGCGGATCAGTTCGCGAATGTCGGCGTCGTCCTCAACGATCAACACCCGGTAGCGAAGTCCGCGTTGCGCTTCGGCGGCGGCCGTCGTGGCCTGGCTGGTCTGATTCATCGCTTCATCCTCCTCCACCCTGCATCAGGTTCCCCGCTTCTTGGTTTCGACGTGACGGATCATCTTGCCCTTGACCATAAACGTCACCATCTCCGCGATATTGGTCGCGTGATCGGCGATCCGCTCGAGATACTTGGAAACGAACAGCAGCCGCGTCGCCGACGCGATAGTATGCGGATCCTCGGCCATGTAGCTGAGCAGTTCGCGATAGACCTGGTAGTTGAGCAGATCGACTTCGTCGTCGCGCGCGATCACCTGGTCGGCGAGGTCGGTGTCGTCGCGCATGAACGCGTCGATGCTGTCCTTGACCATCGACTGCGCTATTTCCGCCATCCGCGGCAAGTCGATATAGGGTTTGAGCTGTGGAACTTCGTTCAGTTCGAGCGAGCGCTCGCAGATATTGACGGCGTTGTCGCCGATTCGTTCGAGGTCGGTGGTGATTTTCAGTCCCGTGGTGATGAAACGCAGGTCGCTGGCGGTCGGCTGATGCAACGCGAGCAGCCGGATGCACTGCTCGTCGTTGTCGTTGTCCATCCGGTTCACTTCTTCGTCGCGCTGAATGACTTCGCGGGCGTGCTCGCTGTCGCGATTGACGAGCGCGTCGACCGCTTCGGCGATTTGACGCTCGACCAGTCCGCCCATTTTGAGCAGACCCGCGCGCAAGCCGCGCAAATCCTCTTCGTACTGCCTGTTGGTATGCTGCGGCTGGGTGCTATCCATTTTCCTCTTCCCCGAGATCAGCCAAATCGCCCGGTGATGTAGTCCTCGGTCTCGCGCTTGGTGGGGTTGGTGAAGATTTGCTTGGTCTCCCCGTATTCGACCAGGTCACCGGTGTACATGAATGCCGTCATGTCGGAGCAGCGCGCGGCTTGCTGCATGTTGTGCGTCACAATGACGATAGTGTACGCCGACTTAAGTTCCAGCAATAGTTCCTCGATGCGCGCGGTCGAGATCGGATCGAGCGCAGAGCACGGCTCGTCCATCAGCAGCACCTCGGGCTGAACCGCCAGCGCTCGCGCCACGCACAGGCGTTGCTGCTGCCCGCCCGACAAGCTTCCGCCGGGACGCCGCAGGCGGTCCTTCACCTCTTCCCAAAGCGCGGCCTGGCGCAGGCTTCGCTCGATCACCTGGGCGCGCTCGGCGCGGCCGACCTGCACCCCGTTCAGCGTCAACCCCGCCGCGACGTTGTCTTCTATCGACATGGTTGGAAACGGCGTCGGCTTCTGGAAGACCATCCCGATTCGCCGCCGCACCTGCACCGGATCGACTTCGTCGCCGTAGATATTGTTCCCGTCGAGGATCACCTCGCCAGTCGCGGTCGCGCCGGGCACCACCTCGTGCATCCGGTTGAGGCATCGCACCAGCGTCGACTTGCCGCATCCCGACGGTCCGATAATCGCGGCGATGCGATCTTCCTCGAAAGACAGGCTGACGTCCTTGAGCGCGCGATTCTTGTGGAAATACGCGTTGAGATTTTTGACGACCAGCTTTTCAGCCATGACTACCTTGGCGCTTTCGCCGCCCCGCCCGTCACCCATCGCACTCCCAACTCGAGCGCGAGAATTATCCCCGTCAGCACCAGCGCGCCCGCCCACGCCTGCCGCTGCCAGTCGGCAAAGGGCGAGATGGCATAAGTGTAAACCTGGACCGTCAACGTATTGATCGGATGGAACAGCGAGGTGGACCAGAAGCGGTTGCCGAATGCCGTGAACAGCAGCGGCGCCGTCTCGCCCGACACGCGCGCCACCGCCAGGATTACCCGGTGGTGATTCCCGACAGCGCCGTGCGCGCGACCACCGACAACATCGTGCGCCAATTCGGCACGCCCAGCGCTAGCGACAGAC